>NZ_CP023688.1:0-5000000 GCF_008704655.1 Streptomyces rimosus
ATTGCTCCGCAATTCAATGCGGGCCGCTTTTCTATGGTGCAGCGTTCGCGGCGCTTGGCTCCTGTCACTGTGGATCAGGCCAAAGATCAGCGGGCTACTTGCCGAGGGCAGACGGATACTCGATGCGGCCCGGGGTCTGCACCGGCGGCGGCGGCGCCCTGACCCCTTCCGCTGCTGAGTGCTTCGTGAACGGACCCGTTGAGGGGCCGCCAGCCTCCACGGTTCGCGCCGCATGCCCCTATGCTACGGGACACAACTCCTCGTGTCTACGTTTCTCCAAAACTGATGCAGCGTGATGCAAGGGCGGGTAGAGTCTGGAAAAACTGGTCACCCCCGGAGCGGACGGAGACGTCTGGTTCTTCGAGTCAGACAAATTATGTAACGCGCCTCAGGGAATTCATGCGCGAGAACTCGCTTGCAAAAATCGTCGGTTGGGAGTCGGTCAGTGACTAGTAGCGGTCTTTGGCGGCATCAGGCAGAAGCCGATGACGCGATTTTCCGGGGCCTTTCCGTACCTCCGGACGGGGTGGTGCCCGCCGGGGGCCTGCGGGGGACGGTGGTGATGGCGACCGGTACCGGCAAGACGCGCCTTGCAGCGGTCTCGGCCCGACGCCTGGTGCCCCGGGGGCGCGTGGGGGTAATGGTGCCGACGCTCGAACTGCTCACACAGACCGTCGAAACCTGGCGAGCCATGGGCCACCAGGAGCCGATGATCGCCGTGTGCTCCCTCGGCGCCGACCCTCTCCTGGAGACGCTCGGCGTGCGGTGCACGACCAACCCGACACAGCTGGCCCTGTGGGCGTCGGCCAGCGGACCGGTGACCATCTTCGCGACGTACGCGTCGCTGGTGCCGCAGGGACTGGAGGACGAAGGCGCCGACCTTGCGGTCGAGGCCGGCGGGCCGGGCCAGGCCGGCGACTCGGCGCCGGGGGCGCTGGAGCGGGCGATGCGCGGCTCCTACGGACAACGCCTCGGCACCTTCGACCTGCTGATCATCGACGAGGCACACCGCACGTCCGGTGACCTGGGCAAGAAGTGGGCGTCGGTGCTGGACAACGAGCGCATCCCCGCGGCGCGCAGGCTTTTCATGACGGCCACACCCCGCCTGTGGGAGGTCCAGCCCGGCCCCGGCGGCACCCGCCGGAGGAAGGGTGAGAAGGGCGCTGAGGAGCGTTCAGAGGCCGCGGAGGGCGATGCGGGTGGTGTGGGGCGGCTGGTCGCCTCGATGGATGACGAAGCGCTGTACGGGCCGGTGCTGTTCGAGTTCGGGCTGATGGAGGCCATCGAGCGCGGCGTCCTCGCCAGCTTCGAGATCGACGTGCTGGAGATCCGCGACCCAGAGATGCCCGGAGAAGGCGCTCCGGTCGAAGAGGTGCGGGGCCGGCGTCTCGCGGCACTGCAGGCCGCCCTGCTCAAGCACCTGAGCACCGAGGCCCTGGGAACGCGCTCCTTGCTGTCGTTCCACTGGCGCACCATCGAGGCGATGGCGGCCGCGCGGGCGCTGCCGGAGACGGCTGCGGAGCTGTACGCGATGGATCCCGCGGTCTACCCGAAGCGGGTGGGTTCGGAGTGGCTGTGCGGGGAGCATCCGGCCGTCTACCGGCGTCAGGTGCTGGGGCGGTTCGCCGACGGCCTGGACGCCGAGGGCTGGGTCAACGATGTGCAGATCCTGCACAGCTGTCAGGTCCTCAGCGAAGGCATCGACATCCGCGGCCGGCGGGGTGTGGACGGGGTGATCTTCGCGGACACGCGCAGCTCGCCGGTGCAGATCGTGCAGATCGCCGGACGCGGACTGCGCCAGAACCCCGGCGAAGGCAAAGTCGCCCGGCTGATCGTGCCCATCTTTCTGAAGCCGGGGGAGAATCCCGAGGACATGATGGCCTCGGCCTCCTACCGGCCCCTGGTCGCCGTCCTCCAAGGACTGCGGGCGCACGATGAGCGGATCGCGCAGCGGCTGCTGCTCACCACCCGCACCGCCCGCGGCCGCGCCACCAGCGTCGTCGGTCTTGACCCCGACGCCGACATCGATGAGGAATCCGCCGAGGCAGGCGAAGGCGGTGTCAGCGCGGACAGCGCGGGTGACGGTGCGGGCCCGGGCGCCGCGGAGTCGCAGGCCGCTGACGGTCAGGCTCCGGGGCCGGAGGAGGATGCCGATGGCGGTCTGGAGGACGGTGGGGCCGACGTCGGCGGGCGACAGGCGCGCAAGAAGACAAAGACGCCGTTGCTGCGGTTCTCGCTGCCGAAGAACCCCGACGTCATCGCCGCCTTTCTGCGTACCCGGGTGTTGCAGCCGGATTCGGAGGTGTGGCTGGCCGGCCTGAACGCCCTGCGGATCTGGGTCGAGGAGAACGGCAACGCGCAGGTACCGCTGGACGGCACCGTCACCCTTGGTGAAGACGGCGACCGTATCTACGCCCTGGGGGCGTGGATCAGCGAGCAGCGCAGGGCGTTTCGGGCCGGGACGCTCAAGGCGTGGCGCGCCGAGCTGCTGGACGAACTCGGGATGGTCTGGTCGGTCGCCGACGCGAAGTTCATGAAGAACCTGTCCGCGGCCCGCACCTATTACGCGGTGCACGGGACGCTCGCCGCCCCGAAGGACGCGGTCGCCGACGACGTGGCGGTCGGGCAGTGGCTCGCCAACCTGCGCAAGACCGGCGGCCTCGGCGCCAACGAGGAACGGGCCACCGAGCGCCGCCGGCTCCTGGAAGCCCTGGATCCGGACTGGAACCCGTCCTGGCCCGTCGACTGGCAGCGCCGCTACGTTCTTGTGCGACGGCTGCTGGAAGACGACGGTGCTACCCCGGGCGAGATCCGGCCGGGGGTCGTCGTGGACGGCGAGGACATCGGACGCTGGCTCAAGGCGCAGCGCGAGGGCTGGGAGCAGCTCCACGACGGGCAACGCGAACGCCTGGCCGCTCTCGGCATCGGGCCCGCCTCCCCGGACGAGGACCAGGACGTGGTGGAGGACGGCCCGGTTGGTACCGAGGCGTTCCCCAACGGCGTGCCCGGCCTCGCCGGCATGAACACCTTCGAGCGTGGTGTCGCCGCGCTGACCCAGTATCAGGCCCGCGAGAACACCCTCACCGTGCCCCGCAAACACACCGAAACCCTGCGGCCCGCAGAAGCCGACGGGGACGGTAAGGACGGTGGCGAGGAAGTGCTGGTGCGACTCGGCGTATGGCTATCCAACACTCGATCCAGGCGCGCCAAACTACGGCCCGAACAGCACACGGTGCTGGCCGACCTCGGACTGGAATGGGCAGCAACGTGAGTAGAGCTCAGTTACGAGAGTTGGCTGTGTGAACGACAGGGTCTGATTGTCAGTGCGCGACGCTAGCGTTGTTCCATGCCGGAAATCAGCCACCAGTCAACCGATGCTGAACGTCGCATGGCCATCGCAAGTGAGCTGGAGCGCTTGGAGGAGAGTGCGAAGTTCAGCTCGCAGTCCCAGTTCGAGCAGTCCAAGCGCTGGCGTGCCATCAATCTCTTGCTGGGTGTCCCGGCCAGTGGCCTGGCCGCCGTCGCCGGCGCCACGGCCTTGGTGACGACCACTGGGCGAGTGGTGGCTGGCCTCGTCGCCCTGGCTTCCGCCGTTTTGGGAGCCATCTTGACGACCACCAACGCCTCGCACCGGATGAACCAGGCCGCGGCAGCGGCTAACGCCTATCTGGAGATCCAGACCGCCGCCCGCCAGGCCCGCGAGATCGATCTTCCTTACTCGTCGGTGGACGAAGCGCGGACGGTCCTGGCCGAGCTCACCGCCCGGCGCGATGAGCAGAACAAGACCGCCGAGCCACCTGGCCGGCGCGCCTACCTGCGCGGCCGAAAGAACATCGAAGGCGGCGGGCAGACCTACGCCGTCGACGCATCACCAGACCAGTCCGAAATACAGTAAAGGGGCAAACATGGCACTTTCCGTGCACCAGGGGTTCGACTCCTTCTTGCAGCAGTTGGTACCTACGGCCGGCGAGCGTGACGCGAAGGCGCGCCATCGGCGCAGTGTGGAGGCTTCGCTGGAAGCCTCACCATTCGGAGTCTTCCTGTTCCGGGAGACGGGATCGTTCACCCATGGCACTGGTGTCCGGGGGCACTGCGACGTGGACCTTCTGGTCAGCATCAAAGCCAGCCGCCCCAACAGTTCGGACACCGCCCTGGGCTGGGTGAAGTCCACGCTCCAGGCAAGCTTCCCGTCTACCGAGGTCGTGGTCCGGCGCCCCACAGTCCAAGTCAGGTTCAACGGCGGGGCAGAGACCTGGGAGGTGCTTCCCGGGTTCGTCACCCTCCGGGGCGGTGACACGCCGGTCTACGACATCCCCGGAGCCGCCGGGGGATGGTTGGACTCCGCGCCTACCGCACACCTGGGCTACGTGAACGAGGTCAACCAGATCCCTGCTGTCGCCGGCGGCGCCAAAAGGCTCGCCCGGCTGGCCAAGGCATGGAAGTACTACAACAACGTACCGATCTCCTCCTTTTACCTGGAGATGCGCGCCGCCCAGTACGTGGCGGGCATATCAAACTTTATTCCGGTTTGGGATATGTGCCTGTTCTTGGAGAAGCTCAGCGGCCACCAGCTCGCTGCCATGAACGATCCGAAGAACAAGGCGGGACGGTTTACCGCCTGCTCCAGCGAGGCAACCCGCCGAGACGCACTGTCCAAGCTCAGTACGGCGGCGACCCGCGCCAGAAAGGCGCTCGATGCCTACCAGAAGAATGATCACTCCACAGCATTCGCCTACCTTGACCTTCTGTTCGGGTATCACTTCCCTATCCGGTGACCCGCCCACAAACAGCCCGATGCATCTTTCACCGAAGGTAGGCGGCCGCGCGACGCTCTCTCCAGCATCGTGATCAGTGGTATCGGTCGGAGGATGCTGAGAGCCTGTAACGTCGGCACCGCACCGTCATGAAGCGGCCTGGCAGGGGTCACTTCCGAATTTGGATGTCTGGCTGTCGTGGTCAGCGATGACGCGCAGGTCTGGGAAGCGGAACCATCCGAGGTCGCGCCATTGGCGGTGTCCGCGCTGGCCGCGTACGGGCATGAAGTTCACGGCGGCCACCAGGCGGCCCTCGGCGGCGCCGTGGCCGTCGCAGCGCAGCAGGGCCAGGGCGTCCGAACCGAACGGGGTGGCCAGCGGGGTAAGGATGGTGCCGCCGGCGCTCATCTGGTCCAGCCAGGCCGGGGGGATCCGCTGGACGGCGGCCGTGGAGATCAGCCGGTCATACGGGGCGCGGCCCGGTGGCCCTGTTCCCCGTCGCCGACGACGACGGCCGGGGCCAGGTCCAGCGCGTTCAGCTTGTCGCGGGCCTGCTGGGCGATCGTCGCGTCGATCTCCACCGGTCGTGACGTTGTCAGCGCCGATCCGCCGGGACGGTTTGGGTAGGCGTCTTACACAATTTCAGTACGTTCCGTGCCGAAATGGCTTCTGATGCGTTGTTTAAGTGTCATGCGGTGAAGGGCGGAGATGTAGTGACCGAGCGTGATACCCGACGGCTTTTCAGACAAGATCAGCGGAAGGTGCTGTTCTCCCTGGCCGAGGGGCGCTGCCAGATTTGCAGCGCGGAACTGGGTGAGGACTGGAATGCCGATCACAGAATCCCATGGTCAGAGGGCGGCCCCACCACGATCGAGAACGGTCAGGCAGTATGCGGCCCCTGCAATACAAGCAAAGGAACCGGGTCGCAGTATGCGGACGAGTTCCAAGCTCGCCCCTTTCAGCGCGAAGTTTTGTTTCAGGCGCTTGAGCGCATTCAGGAAAAGCAGCGCTTTTCGGTTGTTCTAGCCTCACCTGGCTCGGGCAAGACGCTCGCATACCAGGCTCTTGCGACCCATCTGTTCCGGCTTGGGCTGATCGACTACGTAGCTGTCTTCGCGCCGCGTATTGCTCTCGCCGTGCAGTGTGAGACGACCTGGATGTGGGTGGACCTGAACAAACAGGTCCACGGCATGTGTCATCTATTCGACCCGGCGAAGCGATTCGGGAGAATCCGGCACAAGATCAAAGAGACTCCCCTCACGAAGTGGAGTGAACCGGGCACGGGGTTCGTCGCCACGTACTGCTCGCTGGTCCACAACGAAAGTGTCTTCATGGAGTGGGGCGGGAACATCGAGGGCGCTTCCTGCTGGTCGCCGACGAGGCGCAGTTTTGCGGATCAAATTCCGATGACAGGGAAGATGGCGGCACGAAGTCGGGAGCTCTGGTCGAGCAGTTGCACGAGTATGCGCTGCACACGGTTCTGCTGACAGGGACGCCGTACCGAGCTGACGGGCAGCCGTTGATCCTTGCCGACTATGAGTCGGATCCAGACGATCCGAAGAAGCGGATTCTGGTGTCTCACGCGCAGGCGAAGTACTCGGACGGCATCGCTGAGGGTACTTGCGCACGTTCGAGCTGCATCGTACAGATTCTCGTGTATCGAAGCGCACACTCGGGGATCCCTGCAGCGGAGCGGGAGACAGAGTGCTGGAGTACAACCTGTCCGATGATGGCAGCGAGTTGGTTCCAGTGCTGCGCGATGAGGATGTTTGGAAGCCTCTGGTGGATCGCGTCGTGGCCAAGGTGCGCGATAAGCAGAAGTTTCACGCGTCCTACCGAGGTCTCATCTCCTGCATCGAGCAGCGTGACGCGAAAAAGGTGAAGAAGTACCTTGAGGAGCGGTATCCCGCTCTACGTGTCGGCCTGGCGGTGTCGTCCGAGACCGACGCGGCGCAGACTCTCGAAGACTTCAAGCACCAACCGATGGACATCTTGGTCACCGTTCGAATGGCATTCATCGGCTACGACTGTCCGCAGATCACTGTGGTGGGGATTCTTACCAATTACCGGCACAGCGGGCACCTCAGCCAGTTGGTGGGACGGGGCCTTCGGGTGTGGAAGGAGGGACCGCCGCCACGAGAGCAGTCGTGTGTGATCGTCGCACCGGACGACCCCAAGATGGAGGAGTTCCTGCGGTACCTGCGAGAGGAGGAGCAGCAGGGGCTGGCAATCATCGAGCGACGGGAGCCCGGTGAGCCGGACGGGCCTGGAGGGACAGTCCAGGAGGAGATTTCCTACATCGACAAGGCCTACGCGACGAATACCCGGGCGTCCGACAACGAACGCAACATGGAGGCCTCCACGCTAACGATGATCGAGGGACTGAAGGTTGCGGTGGACTCCGGCGAAGATGCCACCAAACTCTTGAGGCTCCTGGACCTGGCGGGCTTGGCGGTACAAGAGCAGGTCGTACCCGACCCGCGATCGGCACCTCCAGCGCCCCCACCGCAGGTACCCAAGACGGAGCGCCAGCAGGTCGCCGAGATCAACGCCAAGGTGAAGGATGAGATCACCAGCTACCTTCACCTCCGCGGAGTGAGCGTCAAGGCACCTGGCTATGAGCAGGCGGTGACGAATGCGACCGGCCGGGTGAACTCGGTTGCTGGCTACACCTCGGCCGAGGCCGACACGGTGGACAAGGCTGACCGCAGGCTTAGAGCGGCCAAGGCTCTAAGCAGGTATCTCGGTTAGGAAGGGATCAGATGTCTGTTCGTTCTGACTCCAACAGCTACCTCACCGAAGAGCAGCAGCAGGTATACCAGCTTCGGGAGTCGTTGGAACGCAACGGCGGCAGCCCGGTCGGCTTTCTGGGGCTGCTGGCCGCAGTCGTCAAGGCCGACACGTGGCGCAAGGTACCCTCCGGAGTCAATGGGGAGAAGCCCTTCGCCGACTTCACCGACTTCCTGCAGGCCAAGCCCCCGTTCGGGCTGGGGACCAAGGTCGAGCATGTCCGCGTTCTCCTGCAGATCCCACACCCGCATGAAGGCGTCCCCCATATCCGTCAGGAGATGGACGAGATGCGGGCCGTGGTGAATAAGCTCCTCGGCCCTGATCTCTCTGCGGATCCGGTGTTCCAAGACGCGCAGCGCTTTGGCACCTACGCAACGTCGGGCGGGTGGCTCTTCGGCCTCATGGTGGCCCGCAGCGTCCACAAGAACCGTGGTCAACGACCCGGCACGGTGGTAGCTCAGGCCGGCGAACTCGCCGGACCATCCCAGAAGATCCCTCTGACCGCTTTCGCCGCGGCTGCGCGGTGTTCCACCGACCGGGTTTCCCGGTTTTACAACGCGTGGGAACGGGCTGCCACAGCCGGCCTGGTACCCGCCTGCGACGAACTGCGGCCCGGCGACACTGTCGAACTGCCCGACACGAGCCTGTGGAGCACCTACTTCACCAGTTTCGAACGATCCACAGACCGGCGCGAGGCCATCGCCGAGCAAGCTGAAGCATCCGGCACCAGCTACAGCAAGGCCCTCGACATCGCGACAAACCCCAGCGCCCTGCGCACCGCGATCCTCGCCGATCCCAAAGCCGCCACAGCAGCACACGAGGCGCTGATGGACCGTCTGGAGGACGACAGCGAACTCCAGAGGTCAATGGCCCGTGCTCTTGCCGAAGCTCCCCAACTGAAGAAAGCGTTGGCGACCGAGGCACGGCGTACGGACCAACTCGACTACGTCCGCAAGATCGCCGAAGAGGGCACCGTCAAGACCCTGGCGGGACGATGCATCGAGGCGCCCGCGCAGGTGAAGGCCGAGGCCGAACGCTACCTGACCCAGTTGGAGAACACCGCGCTAGACGGCCCGGCCGAGTCGGTCGCGCAAGCCTACGAAGCCGTCCAGCAGCTCATCACCGAGACCATCGAGGCCAACCCGGAAATCAGCCTCCAGGAACGACGCGCCCGGTTCCACAGTCAGGTGACCAAAGCCTCCAAGACGTTCCAGCAACTCGCCCTGGACGACGTCGCCGACCTCTACGAAGCAGACGTAGTCAGCGAACTCGAGGCCCTCCAGACAGCCGTCACCACCTGTCTTGAAGGCATCAAACGCGGAGCTCTGAAGCAATAACCCCACTGTTGCGCCAGCCCGGTGTGCTCAGCGGCATTCCCGGGCACTGCATAGCGGCGCAACAGATGCAGAATGCCCGAGAAGGCCGCTTCGACCGACCATGCCGCCCATGTGATGCGGGATGGCATTGTGGTCAGGCGGCCCAGCCGACGGAGGAGACGTTGCTGTACGCGTCGTAGTCGGAGCCGAGGTCGGTGATGAGGTCATCCCAGATGCGGTCCAACGCCTCGGCGTCGTCGGCCAGCCAGGCATCGACCGCCGCATCCCAGACGCGGGGGCGTACGGACAGCCGTCGGGTGGCCAGGTCCCGCTGGTGGCGGCCTTCGACCCGGGTCTGGTCGACCGGGTTGATTTCGATGCGGGTGCCGCCGCGGGACGTCAGGCGGCGTTTGAGGTCCGCGGCCACGTTGCGACGCCGCAGGTCCCAGTACGCCACGTCCAGCTTCAGGCGGTTGGCCGCGTTCGGCGAGCGCTCCTCCGCGAGCCAGGCGTACAGGGTGCGGGTGGTCACGCTGATGCCCGCGCGCTCCATGGCCGCGTAGCCGGCCTCGGAGGCGGTCAGGTAGCGCAGGCGGGCGGCGATGCCCCGCTCGGAGTGGGGCGAGGACTGCAGGCCCGTCACCATGCGCTCGATGCCGTAGCCGAGGGCGTCACCGCCACCCATACCCTGGGCGTTGTAGCGGCCCAGCTCCATCCACCGCCCCGCCATCAGCGGGCTCCGTCAGGCGCGGTGACGGTGTAGATGACGGGTTCGCCGTCGCGGTCGGTCTTGACCTTCATCTCCCCCAGGCCCCGGCCCTCGGGAAGACCGGGCGCCAGTCGCCGGCGACGTGCAGCTCGTCGGTGCCCATGACGCTGATGACGGTCAGGCCGGCCTGGTGGGCCTTGTAGGCGCGGTTCCACAGGTTCGCGAACGCCTGGGAGCGCACGAGGTGCATCCAGTCCGGCCGCATGATCTCCCGGTTGTGGACCGACTCGCCCAGGGTGGAGACGAACTTGGCGTACATCGCTTTCACATACGCCTCGGTGACGTCATCGCCTGCCTCGATGGCCTTGGTGCGGGCGCCGGCGAGCAGGACGCGCAGGGCGTCGAGGAAGTTCTCGGTGGCGCCGGAGGTCCAGGACTCGTGGATGTGCGGCGGTTCGTCCAGGAGGCGGTACTTGGGGCCCGCGAGGCGCAGCAGGAGGCGCAGGGTGGACTCCGTCACCCACAGGGGGCCCGGTTCGTCGCGGTCGCCGAGGGGGTTGGGCAGGTCGCGGTGGTCCCACGGGGGTGGGGTGATCAGGTGGACGCCGGCGCGCTTGCGGTCATGCGTGCCGTCGGTGGAGTGCTCCAGCTTGCCGATCGGCAGCCAGGTTTTCATCGCGGAGAGGTAGGCGGCATTGACGTCCAGGGCGGTGACGTGAAGGGGGCCGTCGGGGTGGCGGCGGTGGTCGGGGTGGCGCCAGTTCGGGCGGGCCTCCCAGATCAGATCGGGATCGCCCTTCTTCGGCTTGTGCAGGATGTCCGGCAGGGCCGGGTAGGCGGTGTAGTCGTAGCGGGCGTTGACGCGGGTCTCGTCGAACAGGGCCATCACGTCGGGGATGGCCCGCTTGATCAGCGCGGCCGTCGCGGCATCCGCGTCGCCCTCGGCTTTGTCCAGTTCGGTGCGCACCGCGCGGACGATGAGCTGCTCGGTGTCGGCCTGGGCGCGGGCGGCGGAGCGGGCGCGGCGCTGGGACTGGTGACGCTGCGCGTTGCGTGCCGCCAGCGCGGCCGGGCTCGAATCCGGCCCCGGGGCGGGGGCAGAGCTTGCGGAGGTGGTCGGCGCCGGCACAGCGGCAGCCGGCGCACCCGCGGCCGGCTCCGTGGCCGGAGCAGCCGCGGGCGGCGAAGCGGAGACCGGGGTGGCGGCGGGAGCCGGGCAGAAACCGCCCGGGTGCAGGGAACGGCCGTCGGTCGCCTTGTACGGAGTGGGGGCACCACAGCGCAGACACGGGGCCATCTCGCCCTGGACGACCAGACCGTCGGGACCGAAAGCGCTGTACGCCTCGGCGAACACCGGCGCCACAGCCGCCGCTGGCACCGGCGCGGCAGGAGCCTCGGGCGCCTCGGCCGGAGCAGGGTGGAGCTGAGCCAGGCCCTCCAACAGCCGCAGGTACGCCAACCGCGCCGGAGGCGCCGGCTCGCTGGTCCCGGCCTCCCAGTTCGCCACCGTCTGACGCCCCACCCCGCACGCCTGCGCCACCTGGGTGCGCGACAGCTTCGCCGCCGTCCGCAACCGCAACCGCTCCTCCGGAGACGGCATCGCGGCCGTCAGCCGCGCCTCCTCCAGCAATGACTCCACACTGGGACTTTTGTCGTCAGCCATACCCTCACCATAGCACCATTGGACGATAATTAGGCGCTGATTTGGCGGTCATTACTGGCATCAAGGCGGGATCGCTGAGGTCGCAGAGAGGGCGTGCCCAGTTCGGTTCATCCGCGTGCCTTCTTCAGCAGCCGCTGGGCCGTACGCGTCACCACCGGGTGCCCGGCTTCGGTCAGCCGCTGGGCGGCCTGCGGCCCCTTCAGATCGGGGTCGGCTCGCAGCCACTTGGCCACCAGTACGGCTGGCTCACCGACCGGCCGGGCGGGTTGCCGCGCCGCAACAGGTCTCGGAGCGGTACTGGAGGGCTTTGGTGGGGCTTGCGGCTGCGCGGGTACATCCGCTGGAGGGGCCAGCGAAGCGTTCCGGGAGTCCGCAGCGGCCAGGAACCGTTTCAGCTCCGTCCTCAACTGCACGTAGCTGTCAATGAGCACCAGCGGCGGCGCTCCTGGGGCTGCGGCCTCCTCGATGACGTCCCAAACGGACGTGTCCAATTCCCGCAGCAGGGCCCACGCCCTCCCGGGCTTTCCCTCGCGCACCGTCTCCGGCTTCTTCGAACCCGCCGTACCGGCGGACAAAGCATCACTCATACCCAGACAACGACCACCCGCAGCCCGGGACATCCGCCAAGGCCCGGGCCGCCGCTGTCGCGCCACCGACGTTTTCGGCGACGAAAACCGAAAGCCGGTTACCGAAATGGGGACATGCCTGCAAGAACCGCAAACTCGGCCCTTGCGTAGGCAGCCGAGTCCTCGGCCTCTTCCAAATCGTTGAGCAGACGTGAACAACGAGAAGGCGGAGTCACCGGCGTCCTCGGTGCTGGCGCTGGCCGAAGAAGTACTCCTGGAGGAGTTCCAACAACAGGTGGTGGCAGATCCGCAGTCGGCGCTGGAGACGGTGGATCGGCTCGTGATGGGGATGCACTCGGCATCGTGCGGAGCTACCGGCACGGCGCGGAAGGCCGGCGTCAGCTGGCACGAGATCGGACGCGCGCACGCTGCCTTGGAGGGTGCGGGCATTCTCCTGCGGCAGGCGGCAGCGCTGTTCTTGGCCCTGCCCGCCGCCGATCGTGTCGCTGAACGCGAGATGCTTGCTCACGCCCTCGGTGAGCAGCCTGACGAAGACGATGACGAGGCTCGCGGCTGCGAAGATGCAGGCGGCGTACATGCAGTCGAGGACAACTGGTCGGCGGCCGTGGAGCGGTTTCGGCGCAATACCCGAGCCCCACTACCGCCGTTTCGGTAGGCGGCTCCTTCCCCAAAACGTCGGGTGGTGCAAGCCCTTCCTCGCCACGCTGGGAACCCTCACCGCCTTCGCGCTCTTCGCCGCCGTCATCTGCGTACTGTCCTTCCTCGAAGTGCTCGACCAGCTCAGCGCATTCGCAGGAAACATCGGCATCCGGGATGTTCCCCGCCGCCGGTAACCTGACGACGACGCTGCTGGCCCGACCGCACATTCCGACGGGCCAGCACCGCGGGCTCTACCCCCTCGCCGTGCCCCAGCCGCCGAGGAAGTCGGCCAGGACGCGGCGCTGGGCTTCCTCGCGGGCGATCTGCCCGGCGAGCACCTGACGGTCGACGTAAGGGTCGACAGCGGCGAGGACCAGGCGCTGCAGCTCGTGCGGTTCGAGGGCCTCGACCTCCCACTGCACCGGGTGGGCGGGGTCGAGGCCGTGGCGGCGGGCGAAGGCCGGCCACCGCGGGTCGCCGCGCTTGCCCTCGGCCGCCGGCAGACCGTACGCGCGCACCTGCTCGTACGTGAGCAGCACGCGGGTGACCCGGCTCCAGCACCCGGTGCGCTGGACCCACTGTTGTCGTTCCGATCTCGAGAGGCGGGTGTCGAACGGGAGTCTCGATCGGGTGATCGCGGCGGACTGCGGGCATGAAGGCAGGGCCTCTTGGTAGCTCGGGGCTGCGAAGCCACGCGGCAGCCGCCCTGTTGGTGCCGGCGAAGGCCAGCGACCGCGGTCCCGGCCTGTTCGCCGAACACGGTCCGGCATCCCCCACCCCGTGGGTCAGGTGCATTTTTGGGTCGTCCGGGGCGCGGGGCCCTGGCCGCGGGTGATCTGGAAGTCGATGGGAATGTCGAAGTCGGTGGATGCGGCGTCAGTGTGTGTGGTTTCCGGGAAGTCGATGATGACCAGGCGAATCCAGGTGTCGGAGGAGCGTTTGATCACGACGGACTGGCCGACGTCGCCCCCTGAGACCTGGCAGGTGGTCCACGGGGTAATGACGGAGTAGACGACTCCCGGGATGTTGTTGCCGTCGACCGACAGTACACTGATCGTGACCAGGCCGTCCCGGGTACGGGCCGGGCGGGAGGAATGAGCGGTCAGCATCGCTGTTCCCGGTGTCCACGCCGGCTGAGGCACGGAAGACGGGGAAAGGGAAGCTTTCGCCGTGTTCTGTCCTGCTGTGCGCGAGCGGGTTGGGGTAGCGAGGCCCGTTGCCGAGGCGCCCGGGTGGGGCCGGTGTCCGTTGCCCGGCAGCAGGAACACGCACGCCAAGGCCGCGGCGGCCACCACCGCCCCACCGGCCACGAAGGGCCACCGCCGGCGCCGGACCAGCACGGCCGGCTCCTTGGCGGCCCCGGCCTGCACCGGAGCGCCGCCGGTCAGTTCCGGGACGGCCGCCGGGAGCGGCTCAGTGTCCGGACAGCGGGAGGGCTCCACAACCGCCTGGCCCTGCGGAACCTCCTGGGCCGACGGCACCTCCAGGGCCGGCGGGGGCACCGGCGGGGCCAGCGGAACCGGCGGGGTGCGTGCCATGTCGGCCTCGATCCACCGCTGACGGCACGCCGCCACCGCCTCCTCACCACCCAGCGCCCAGGCGACCGGCTCGACCGTCTCCCAGCGCGGCAGGCGCTTGCCGTTGAGCATGTCCGAGATCGTGCTCTCGCGCACGGTGGCATGCGGGTAGCGGCGCCTGCTGCGCCGCACCACCTGGGCGTAGCTGGGCTTTCCCGCCTGCCGGCGCAGCTCCTGCAGCCACAGGGCGAACTCCGCGACCGCGTCGGACGGCTCACCAGCATGTTCGCTGTCGTTCGCTGTCATTCGCCGTCCCCCTCGCCGAACGCCGACCGTGGCTGACTGGTCATCACCACCACACATCCACGCGGCACCGTACCGCCCCGCAACGAGGAGGCCCCTGTCGTGATGACGGCACTCACCTGCACCAGCGCAACCCTCGCCCTGGCCGCCGTCGGCCGGCTGCTGGCCACAGCCGTCGCTCTCCTGGCCCGCGACCCCGCCCGCCGCGACGACGCCCGCAAAGTCCTCCGCCTCCTCCTAGCCCACCACCCCACCCGCCGCGCCAACCGGGCCCGCCCCGGCCGCCGCGCCAACCGATGACCACAACACCCCTTCCGGCCAGCCCAGACCAGCCTTGCCTCGACCCCCAGGACCCCGACACCGGCGCCCAGTACCGCCTGCTGCAGCACGCGGCACGCAACGGGCACCTGCTGGCCGCCACTGTGGCCCTCTTCGACTATGCCGCACTCTGACGCCCCCGCCACCTCGTCGGCGCAGCTGCGCCTGGTGCCGACTCGCACCAGGAACCGCCGGAGCTTGGTCGGTGGTCCTGCCTTTCCGCGGGGGCGGTAGACCGGGCGGTCGAGAACCGCACAGGGATCACGGCGGGAGAAGCCGGAGGCGGTGCGGCCGGTTCGGTCCCGAGTCACAGAAGCCGGGCGATAGCCCAGGTCCGAGCGCGGTCTTGCGCGTCGAAGAGGTCGGTGTGGGTGATCATGACTTCGGTGGCCCCGGCGTCGAAGTAGCGGCGCAGACCGGCAGTGACAGTGGCCTCGTCGCCGGCGATCAGCAGGTCCGCCGCGTTCGACAGCCCCTCGGTCGCGATGACCTTCTGGTAGGACGGGATGCTGTCGTAGAAGCCGAGGGCGGCCGAGACGCGGTCGCGGGCGGCTGCGGCGTCGTCGGTGACCACCGCGGGCACCCCGGCCACGATCTGCGGGGCCGGCCGCCCGGCCGCGGCGGCGGCTTCGGCGATGGCCGGCACGATCTGTTCGGCGAGGGTACGAGGCCCGGCGAGGAAGGGAATCGTTCCCTCGGCCAGCTCGCCCGCGGCCGCGAGGGCCCGCGGCCCCATCGCAGCCACCAGCACCGGGACCGCCGGGGAAGCCCCGGCCACGGCCGTCGCGCCGACCGGACGCGATGTCAGCGTCTGTCCCACGAAGGCGGCGTCGTCGCCGTCCAGCAGCGGGCGCAGTGCGGTGAGGTACTCGCGCAGGTGCTGGATCTGCGGCGGATACGGCAGGCCGAACTGCGGCTCGAGAACAGTGCGCGCGCCGAGTCCGACGCCGAGCCGGAAGCGCCCGGCGGCAGCCGCCTGCGCCGTCTTCGCCGCCGCCGCGAGCAGCAGCGGATGGCGCGGATATATCGGCACGACCGAGGTACCTACGCAGACCCTGGGTTCCGCCCGACCCACCAGCCCGGCGAGCTGGGGCGCGTCGTAATCCGCCGCCTGTCCGAACCACACGGTGCGCACCCCGGCGTCGGCCACCTCGTGCGCGAACTCCACAGCCCGGTCCACAAGGTTGGTCATGCCAGGTTCCTGCGCGAACGTGCCTCCCAGAAACACTCCGACCCTCGTTCCGGCAGTGTCCATCACGAGCTCCTTCGTGATCCGCTTCACATGACTCACGTCGTCTGCACCACCGCGGCCTCCATCGTCCCGCAGCACCACAGTGATTGCAGGGTCTGCAATCACCGTACAGTTTGATTGCAGTTTCTGTAGTCACTACTCTGCGTGTCATGGGACGATGGCCGGGCGACACGCAGGAACGACTGCAGGAAGCCGCGATCGAGTTGTTCACCGAGCGCGGCTACGAACGCACGACCGTCGCCGAGATCGCGACGCGAGCCGGCCTGACCGAGCGCACCTTCTACAACCACTTCGCCGACAAACGCGAGGTGCTCTTCCCCGAGCAGGACTCGTTCATCGCCAAGGTCCGCGAAGCGGTGGGAACGGCACCCGCCAAGCAGTCCCCGCTCGACGCGGTCAACGCGGCATTCATCGCCGGCAGTGACTGGTTCGACCAGCGCCGGGAGGCAGCACAGCGCCGCAGGCGCATTCTCGACGCACATACCGATCTGCGAGAACGCGAATGGGCGAAACTGGCAGCCCTTAGTGAGGCGATCACCGCCGCGCTGCGCACACGGGGCATCCCCGACCCGGCGGCCACGCTGACCGCCGCGGTCTCCGTCACCACATACCAGCTCGCCGCAGCCCGGTGGCTGGCCGATCCGCAGTACGGCACGCTCGGGCATCACCTACACACGAGCTTCGAGGATCTGCACCGCACCGCACGCAGCTGGTAACGCCACATCGATACCGGCTGTGGCCGTCGGGGACCTCAACCGCCGGACAGCCAATACCGCACGCTTCATTCCGCGGGGTGTTGTCGGCCAGGGAGTGCGGAGAGGTCGCCGGTGGTCAGGACGCGGTCGGCGACGGCGGTGGGCTCAGATGTCCAGGACCCCAGGTGCCGACTCGCCTGAAAGTGGCCTGCGATTTTGCAATCCATGTTCCGGGCATATCGCACTCGCTGCGCCACACGGCCCGACATATACGCACGTCAAAGGCCCCGCCGTCAGGACACCGCGATGAGAAGCCCACGGACGCTGAGCCGCGAGTCGGCAGTGGGCGAAGAACAACGGGATCCCGCCCCTATCCCCTCGTGTCCGCAGGTTCAGCGAACGGTAAGCACGGTCAAGAGGACGAGGGCGCGCTGTTTGTCGTGCACCGGGCGGGCGCAGCAGGGCGGGCGCCCATCAGGCAGTACAGGAACAGACGGATCTCGGGGTAGAAGTCCGGGTCCTGGGGGGTGTAGCCGGTGGCGGCGTCCTGTGCTTCCCCGTCTTCCGGCCGGGCCGGGCCGGCGGGTGAGGAGCTGATCCAGTCGAGCAGTTGCCGGGCGTCGCCGTGTCCCCACGCGGCTGCACGCTGCAGGTAGCGGACGGCGGCGCGCATCCCCAGCAGGTGTCCGCGCCCCTGTTGGTGGGCCGCGGTGCTGCGGCGGGCGGCAGCGGCGAGCACGCGGAAGGCCGCTCCCGGGTGCCCGGCGTCAGACAGGGCGCAGTGGAACAGGGATTCGGCGGTCTCGGTCTCGCCGCGGTGCAGTGCCCTGGACCCGATCCGGTAGTGGGAATTGGCGCCGGACCGCAAGGGGGACACCAGAGAGGGAGGCTGGCGCGGGTGTCCTCCCCAGTCCCCGCCGGGACGGTCCCAGTGATCCCGGGGGCGCGCCTGCGCAAGCAGCTGCTGCCTCAACCGCTCCATGTAGGTCATTCCTGCTCCTGCCGTAGCAGCCGGGCCGCACCTGGCCGGCAGCCGGCATGTCGCTCCGGCCGGTCACCGCGCCCACTGCCCCACCATGCCGTACCTCTACCGCGCCCCACCGCTCATCGCCGCGGCGCGTCGTACGGAAACCGCACACCCAGCTCAACGACGGTGGCCCGGCCCGTCTCCAGGCCCAGGGCCGGTACGGGCTGACGGTGATCGTGCTGGCAGGCGGCGCCGCGTCCGCAGTCGCGGGCCCGCTGCCAGCTCAGGTGTTCGCCGCGGTCGGCCAGCTCCGGCAGCAGGGCCGTGAGCTGGTACCCCAGACGGACAAGGCGTCCTCCACAGCCTCGGGTGTCACGCAAGCTCGCCACGACAGGTGTGCGTGTCGTCGTCGGTGACCACGCCCGGCAGCAGGCGCAGCACCTCCCGGGCATCGGCGAGCCCGACGACCCCGTCGTTGACGAGGGCTTAGACGAGAGCTGCGTCAGCTCCGCTGATCTGTGACAGCCCGTGACTACCGTCTAAGACGAGGCGCCTGGGCCTGGGATTCCTGACAGGCCGGCGGCCCGCCACGCCGCGAACAGCTCATCGCGCGCGCGACGGAAGGCGTCGTCACGCTTACCGTCGAGGAGCAGCGTGGTGGCCACCGTGCGGACGGCCGGGATGTCCAGGGAGAGAACGGCCAGGATGCGCTCCAGGTCGGCGACCACCTCGTCGATGCCGCGGGGCGGGGTAAAGCAGCGCAGCGCTCTCGCCCACCACGGGCTCGAATGGGCAACATGACCAAGGGCAGCAGCAAGTGGGGGGAGGTAGCGGGCTCATCGCCGCACACGTTCCCTTACCCGGCTGTTTGACTGCAAGAGGAGCCTGTGAGAATCAACAGGCCCCTCTTGCAGACTGCGGTAGGAAACGTACTCGCAGAAACTCACCGCATTCTGGCTACCCGGTCACCGGTATCCCGGCTACCCGCCAGCGCAGAAAGCTGGCATCTCGATCTCCTCAGGATCGATACATGAGGAGTCTTCGTGCCCTTCGAGGATGAATCCGAAGAATTCCCTCAGCGCTTCGTTACCCAGTTCCACCGGATGGAAAGGCAGAGAGTAGCCCGAGTCGCTGGCCGGGCGCTGGCCATTCCAGAAGGGAATTTCGAAGGAGAGGCGCTCCCCTAGGTCTTCGGTGATCCCGGAATCTGGGCTCATGCTTACTGAACGCAGGAGCTCACCGCCTGACCACATAGCGAAGGATGCCCAGTCTTCTGCGCTATGCATGAACACGCCATAAGCAGTCCGTCCGGCTGCCCGTCGGGCAACGTATTCAGTAAGCTGACTGGGGTTGGCCTTCGCCAGGTCACGAGAACAGACGATTTCAAGGCCGGGGAAGGACGCCGTGCAGACAGTCCCCGGACTGGGCCAGGCCGCCAAGTCGAGCGGCAGCAGTTCCGTTTCGCTAGCTGTCGCCCCGAGGACTTCCTCCGCCAACAGCCTGGCTTTCTGCAGATCAATTTCCGGTTCACGCCGAAGAATATTTCGCGGATGCTCATCCGCAAATGCCACGATGGCAGCTTTCGATCCCATCAGTTCCTCCTGTCCCTTCTATAGGCGCAGTTACATGTAGCTACGGATTGCATGCTCCGCACCGCCACAGGTCGATCTCTACGTCCATCTTAACCGTGGATCCCTTCTTGAAGCCGGGGAGCCGTCCCGACCTCAATTCAGCCCCGGTCTTCCCCAGGTCGGCGTATCCCACTACCTGATTGCCGGTCAGGCTTGCACCCTTACCGGTTTTTACTTCGATTGCCTTCCACTTTCCCGAGGGGTGCTGCGCTACAAAGTCAGCCCGGAATATGTCACCGTTGCTGTTCAGGAATCTAACTTCCCTGGTGATGTTGGTGTACCCCTCTGACTTGAGGCGCTGGTGGGTGGCAGCCTCGCCCAGGTCACCGTGACGCAATCCATCGATGGGGCACTCGCCGGTATTGTGGACCAGTACAGGCGCGGACCCTGCCAGCACATAGTAGGTGTGGACGCCTTCGACTGTCAGGTTGAAGGTGCGTGCGTGCTGTGTGTACGCCCGGTTGCCCTCTACCTTGACGGTGGTGCGATCACTGCTCAGGAGACTGACACCCGGCTTGATCTGGCCTGCCCGTAGCCAGCGCTGCTCTGACGGGCTCCAGAACGGGTGCTCATAAGTGGCCGTCAGTTTCGCCGGGCCCTTTCGAGTGGCGATAGTGAGCTCGTTGAAGCGCTTGTCATCTTCGGTGACGATGCGCTGCTCAACTCTTCGGTTAGATGTCTCCCCGGTGACCGGATCGGTCGCGAGGACCACATCGTTTTTCTTGATGTCCTCAATGTTCCGTTTGGTCCGGTCCCCCATGAGGACTTTGGTACCAGGAAGGAAGCATTTGCAGGCCCGCCTGAGGTTACGCGCCTTGCTTCCGAGTTTTTCGACAACTTTCGCCCCCTTCAGTACCTTCCCCACGGGAAGGAACTGGGCTGCCGCCAGGGCACAGCCACCGATGGAAGGGTCAGCGATGCACTCGGCGATATCCTTCGCTCCGACCAGGTCGAGAGCGGCGCCAACTATACCCCCGTAGCAGCGCGGGTCGTACCAGGGACACTTCTTTTTGCGGGCCTGCGTTTCTATTTCCTTTGCCTTCTGGCGGGCCGCTTCCTCGCGGGATCTCTGCTCCTCTTTTTCCTTGCGAGCCTTTTCTTCAAGGTATTCCTTGTGGCTCAGTTCTGCGACGCGGTTCTTCACCTGGTCCGACGCAGTTTGAGCGGCTGCAGCGTCTTTCCCTGCCCGGTCGGCTGAGTAGCGCGCGTCGGCTGCCGCCGAGTATGCGGAGCTGGCGGAATTGTGCGCCCAGTTGGCTGAGGCTTGCGCGCGGTCTGCGGAAGCCTGTGCGTCCTTGGCGTCCTGGGCTGCTGCTGCAGCTGCCTGGGTAGCTTGCTGCGCCGACTTCTGCGCCTCTTTTGCGGATTCTGCTGCGGCTTGGGCATCCAGGCGTGCTTGGCTGGCGAATGTGTTCGCCTGTCCTGCGAAGTCTCGGGCGTCTTGTGCGTACTTGGCGGCCCTGGTTTCCTCGTTCTTGGCTGTGGCTGCGGCAGCAGCTGCCTGTGAGGCATCTTGCTGGGCCGTGGCTGCGGCTGCAGCGGCTTCTGATATGAGCTTCTTGATGACCGCCTCATGGGTGGCCGTGAGGTCGTCCAGACGGGCCGCTGAGTACTGTCCGACCTGGATGAACTCATGCAGGAGTTCGGCTGGGCTTTCGAGCGCGGCCTTGGCGGCCGCCTTCATCTCGGGGCCGCCTCCGTCCAGGAGCTGGGCGGCGCGGGCACGTTCATCGGCTTCCCGAGCGGTGTACTGGGTTTCACCGAGGAAGTCGCGGAGCTTGTCTACCGAGCCGTCTTTCAGGGCTGCCCCGGCTGCGTTCCTGACCCGTGGGCTTGCGCCGTCGTTGATCTGGGCGACGCGCCGAAGGTAGTCACCCGCTGCTGCCTTGTGCTGTCCGGTGCGCAGAAATTCTGCGATTTGGCGGGTGTCGCCCTTGAGGGCTTCCTTGGCCGCTTCACGGACTGGTTCGAGAGCGCTGTCGTCGGCAAGCTGCTGGACGTGGGCCCGCTCGTCCTCCTCGACGGCTTTCTGCCGGTCGCTCCGTAGGTACTCGATGACGATGTTGTCGGGGCTGGCCAGTGCCCGTTTGGCGGCGGACTGGCTCCATGGGCCGCGGGCTTTCAGGGTCTGGATGGCCAGTTTGCGGCCCTTGGCGGCCAACTCCTTGATATCGGCACCGGTTCTGGCTGCTTCGGTCGCCAAGCGGGCGGCTTCTTCTTCGAGGGCCTTGTCTTCTTGAGCGGTACGGTCGGTTTCGGCCTGGCGACGCTCTTCGGCCTGGCGCAGTTTCGTGGCCTGTTCGACTCTGAGTGCAGTGCGGGCCTTGATTTCCTCGACTTCGACCTTTTGTGCCAACTCGTGGACCTTGCGGGCTGTTGCAACAGCTTTGGAAGCATCGTCGGCGGCGCGCTGAGCAGCTTCGGCATGCGCCTTGGCCTCCGTGGCGGCTGTCTTTGCATCGCCAGCGCGTTCGGCGGCTTCCTCCGCTGCCTTTCCGGCCTTGCGGGCGTGGTCGGCGGCGTTCTCCGCGGCCTGCCAGGCTTGCCGCGCGTTATCTGCGGCCAGGTTGGCCAGCCGCTGGGACTCACCGGCTGCGCGGGCCGACTCCGCAGCCCGGCGACGTGCCGTTGCCGCGAACTGTTTGGCGCGCGTGGCCTCGGCGCTGGCCTGGCCAGAGAGACCACCAGCAGTGTCTGCGGCGCTGGCGGCCGCGTCGGCGTTTCGGCTCGCGCTGACGGCCGCACCCGCGGCCTCACCGGCGGCCCGGGATGCCACCTCTACCTGCTGGGCAGCCACCTTGGATTTTTCGGCTGCCTCTGCTGCCGCGTACGCATCGTCTGCTGCCTTGCGTGCGGCAGCGGCTCCCTTGGCATCCGTGGCTGCATTCGCGGCCGCATTGCGGGCGCGGGAGGCGGCTGCCGCTGCACCGGTTGCGGCAGCGGCCGCGTTCGCGGCAGCCCTGGAAGCCATGCGCGCCGCAGCGTTGGCGGCCTGCGCCGCGCCAATGGCTTCCTGAGCAGCGCGGGCTGCGCCCTGGGCTGCGGCTGCCGCCTTGCTGGCGGCTTCAGCCCCCTTTTCGGCTTCCTTGCCGGCTTCTGCGGTCTCCCGTTGGGCCTCAGCCGCCAAGTCCTTGGCGTCGTCGGCTGCCGCGGTGGCGCGTTCGGCGGCTTTCTTGGCTGCTGCGGTCTGGTTCTGGGCGACTTGGCTGGCGTCCTTGGCCTGCTGCGCGAGCTGGGCGACCGAGGTTCGCTCCTCATCTCGGGCCCGGGCGATGAGCACGCCGACGTTGAGGAACTCCCGGACGTCTTGTGCCGAACCGTTGAGGGCGGTCTTGGCGGCTTCTTGGACAGCAGGACCGCCGGCGCTCATGGTCTGCACGAGCTTCAGGCGCTCGTCGGCCGCTCGTGCCGTGTACTGGCCCTCATCGAGGAACTTGCGGATGTCCTCGGGGGTTCCCTTCAGCGCGGCCTGTCCGGCCTCCTTGAGGGGGCGGCCCGCACCGTCGATGATCTGTGCGACCTGTGCGACCTGATCGGATTTCAGCGGCTCCTGCCAGCCTTCTTCCAGGAATTCCCGGAGGTCTTCGGAGGTGCCCTTCAACGCCTTGTGCGCGGCCTCGTGGAGATGTGGTCCACCAACGTCATTCATCCGGCTTACGTCAAGGACATCATCGCGGAGCGCAGCTCGGTCCGCGCCGACATCGAGGAAGCGGCGCACATCCTCATCGGTGCCCATGAGAGCCGCCTCTGCAGCGGCTTTCACGCCGGGGCCGCCTTCGGCCCACAAGTCGACCACGCGGCCGCGTTCGGTCGACAAGAGGTAGCTCATGTCACGGACGGTGGTCGTTGGTGTTTCTGCGGCCACGGCAGGGGGCGCCCCGGCCAAGCCGATAAGAAGCGCCATGGGCAGGAGGCTCAGGCACAGCATACGTATGCCGAGCCCCCACCCTCCCTGGGGCTTCGTCAAGTAGAGCTTGTCTCTCACTGGTTGGCAATCTGTTCAGTTTCTAATGTTCTGCCTCTCGGCGCCGCGAGCATATATGCCTTATCGGGTAACCGAACAAAGCAATGAGCTAGTCGGTGTGGCCCAGGACACACAAGAATCGCTGGACGGCACCGACCCCTGGAAGGGAAGGGTTGTACAGCACGCCGGAACGTGACCATTTCGTTAACAAGGCACCTTGATTACTCGCCGAGATTCACAAGTGATAAGTTCACGGCTGCCCATTCGCTAGCTCTATTCTGTGGTTGCTACGCTGCCACAACACCCCTGGAAGGAATTTCTGGTGATATTTCGCGCGCGCAAGACGCTGACTGCTGGCGTCATCAGCGCCGCTGCTGTGATCGCGGGGGTCTCCACCCATGCTGTGGCCCAGGCCGCCCCGCAGCCCATGCACGACACTGTCCAACAGACCGCCGACGACGCACCGCCGCCGTATGCGGTGGAAACCTTCGATTATCCGAACGCAGCAAAAATCCTGAAGGAACACGGCATTGCACTGCGCAAGGGCGACGGGCACATCGTTCTCGCCGACTGCAACGTCTCCCAGGACATCGTCGTCCGCAGCACAAAGATGGCGAACGTCGATGACGGCAGGTACTGCTTCAGGGTCACCGGTACCGGCAAAGCCGGCTACCTCACCCTTGAGGTCCCCGAGGTAGTCACCATCTCCACCGGAGACTACCTGGTCCATGCCAGCCTGACCGCCGACAAGAAGACCACCAACGTCAAGGTGCCCAAGAACGACACCAAGTCTGTCGGAGAAGGCACCAACCCGCCTGGTGACCGCGCCGTCCTGGTCGAACTCCGAGTCGCCGGCTGATGCGCTGGCGCTAAACCCGCAGACCGCCTCTCAAGCCCCGTGCGATTCGCGCGGGGAGTGAGCTGGACGGGCGGTCAGCAGACCGCAGTCACGAGACATCCACTCCAAGCGCTGAGCATCGCGGGGCTCGTTGGAGGCGCTCTTATGCCGTCCGCAGCGAGGCATGCAGAGGCAAGGACGGGCAAGCCATTCGACCGCTGGCGGCCCGCTGTTCCGGGCGCGGGCCGGAGAATGCTGAAACGCCTCAGGCAGTCGAGCAGGCCGTACCCCTATGCGCTGCCTGACAGCCGGAAGTGCCCTACCAGTCTCGTGCATCCGCCGCCGGCGAAGGCTTCGGAACACGAGTTCGCCATTGCGGATACGGCCTGCACCACGAGCGGTGAGATGCAAACCGCTGTGCAGTCACCACCAAGTATCGGAATGCATGGAACCCGTTGAGGTTTCGTCGCGAAGACGCAGGCAGCCGATCCGCTTCTCAGGCCATACGTGACACGGGGCCCGGTGGCACGTTCCGACAGCGGCCCGTGACCGTCGTTCCACCCGGCCTCCTTTGAACTTGCTATCAGTTAGGAACCAACACATGTCTGTCAGACGCTCGCGCGCACTCCTGGTCGCAGGGCTTTTTGCCTCCACAGTCGCGGCCGGCGTGCTGACCGCACCCTCCGCCAACGCAGTAGTCGGCGTCGCGACCAAGGACGGCTCCTACCCCTTCACGGCCAGGCTCGACATCGGCGGCACCCGCAGCTGCTCGGCCGCCCTTGTTGATGAGCAGTGGCTGCTCACCGCTGCAAGCTGTTTCGCCGACAATCCCGCTCAGAGCCTTGAGGTTCCCGCCGGGGCACCGAAGGTGAAGACCACTGCCACGGTGGGCCGCACGGATATGTCGCGTGAATCCGGCGGCACCGTTGCCACCGTCGAGAAGCTGGTGCCGCGCGGTGACCGGGACCTGGTCATGGCCAAGCTCGACAAGCCGGTCACTGGTATCGCGCCCGCCGAAGTCACCAGCAAGGCCCCGCTGCCCGGGGAGGACGTCTTCGTCAGCGGCTACGGCCGCACCAAGGACGAATGGGTTCCCGACCGCCTGCACTACGGGCGCTTCTCCGTAGGTGCGGCGAAGGAGACCACGGTCGGCATCACGGGCAAGGACAACGGTGCCGCCGTCTGCGAAGGCGACACCGGCGCCCCCGTCTGGCGTGACATCGCCGGCCGTTACGAGCTGGTCGGCGTCAGTAGCCAGTCCTGGCAGGGCGGCTGCTTCGGCCACGACGACGAGAAGCGCACCGATGCGGTCGCGTCTCGCACGGATGACGTCGCCGGCTGGATCCAGACGGTGCGGCTGTCGACGAAGTTCCAGAACGTCAGCGATGTGCTCACCTCCGCCGACTTCAACGGCGACGGCCGCACTGATGTCGCCGCCGTGATGAACGACGGCAATCTGCACGCCTTCTACGCCAAGCCGGACGGCACTCTGCAGTACGGCCGTGAACTGTGGACCCACGACGGCACCTGGGGCGGTTACCAGCAGCTCATCGGCGGTGACTTCAACGGCGACGGCCAGGGCGACATTATCGCGCGCCGCGACGACGGCCAGATGTTCCTCTACACCGGCACTGCCAACGGCAACCTGAACCCGCGCGTCGCGGCCTGGTACGACAAGTCCTGGCAGACGATGAAGCAGATCGTGCGCTACCGCGCCGACAACTCCGGGCGCGACGGCCTGGCCGCGATCTGGGGCGACGGCTCGCTGCACGCCTACACCGCCAAGGCCGACGGCACCCTCAGCGGGACCAAGCGCGACCTGTGGCACGACAAGTCCTGGGGCGGCATGCGCATCCTGTCCAGCGGCGATTTCAACGCCGACGGCAAGGACGACATCGTCGCCACCGACCCCGACGGCGGCTTCCGCCTCTACACCGGCAACGCCCAGGGCACCGTCACCCGCGCCCCCGACCTGTGGCACGACAAGTCCTGGAGCAGCATGCGGGCCCTGCTCGGCGGCGACTTCAACGGCGACGGCAAGGCCGACATCGCCGCCCTCTGGGGTGACCGGAGCTTGCACCTGTACACCGGCAACGGCAAGGGCGCCCTCGCCGCAGGACCCGCCATGTGGCCCACCGCCTTCTGACCGACCGGAGTCCGCACAAGGCGAGGTGAGCGCGCTTCTTCCGGATGCGCGCTCACCACGTGAGCAGGCCTGTCTCTTCGGCGGCCGCCAGCCCGCCGCCGCTCACGCGCCAGCCGCACACCGGGGCACGAGCGCGCCGGCAGGCCCAAGGCCGCCCTTCTCCTGGTGGGACCAGCTACCGCTGGTCCCACCAGGGCTTTTTCAGCACGAGGAATTCCCGCATGACCCTGCCCCCGACCTCCCGCCGCGGCCTGCTTCGGCACGGCATCTGCGCCGTTGCTCTGGCTGCTTGCTTGACCACGGCAGCCACGGTGCAACCGACCACCGCCAGTGCCGGCGACGCCGATCCCGGGCCCTCGGCCCCGCAGGCCCGGCCTCGCGGCGTACCCGACCTGGAACTGCCCAACCTCCTCAGGGACGGTTCCGGCCAGGGTAAGGCGGGTGACCACTCGGGGCCTGGCTTCCCGGGGGGCCCGGGCTATCAGGGTGTCAACGGAATTCCTGCCACGGCTCTCGACGCCTACCAGAAGGCCGAGCAGGCCCTCGCGGCCAGCCAGCCGCAGTGCCACCTGCCCTGGCAACTGATCGCAGGTATCGGGCGAGTGGAGTCCGTGCACGCCTCCGGTTACGGGCTGCGCGCCGACGGGACCACCGCCATGCCTATCCGCGGTCCGCGTCTGGACGGTGGGCAGTTCGCGCTGATCCGCGATACCGACGGCGGGCGCTGGGACGGTGATGCCGCCTATGACCGGGCCGTCGGCCCGCTGCAGTTCATCCCCTCAACGTGGGCCACCTGGGGCGCCGACGGCAACCATGACAACACCAAGGACCCCAACAACCTTTACGACGCCGCGCTGGGCACCGGCCGTTACCTGTGCGCAGGCGAGCGCGACCTGAGCGACCCCGCCGACCTGGACAGGGCCGTCCTCAGCTACAACAACTCCCGCGCCTACGTGACGGCCGTCCTGCAGTGGATGCGCACCTACCGAAGCAACGGCGCCGCCAAACTGCCGGACAACCTTCCGACGACACCGCACCGGCCCGATCCCACAGCCCGCCTGCCCCGGCCAGGTGGCCCGGCCGACACAGCCGTACGCACCACTCCCGCACCAGCGGGCCGCCGCTCACTTACGACGGCACCTCGGCCGGTACCGCCCGGGGCCCCGGCGCATCTCCGCCCTCAGCCGCCGGCACTGCGGCCGGCGGCCAAGCCTCAGCCCACCCCTGCTCGGCGCGCCCTCGCTCGCCTCGACCGCATCGGCCCCGAGGAGATCAAGGCCCAGACCGAACGGACACTCCGCCCCCTCCAGCAGATCGTCGCCCGCGATGTCCACGGCACTCCCATCCCGGGCATTGACTTGAGGCTCGCCCTCACCGGCGACGCCGCCGTGCGCTTCCTGGGCCCGGCCGCAAGGCCGATGGCCGACGCATCCCTCGCTGTCACCGTCCGCACCAACCATCAGGGCATCGCGAACGTTCCCGCCTTCACCACCGGCACCAGCCCTGGCACCGCCACCCTCCGTGCCACGGCCCCCGGTGCACCCGGTCCCGCGGTTACCTTCACCATCACCGTCCGCCCGGCTGCCACTCCTGCTGCCGACTGCCTCATCCCCCTCGACGCCGCGGAGATCACGGTGCCGGTGGACACTGCCGCCACCTCGCCGCTGCGGATCAAGGCCACCCAGGACCGCACACCGGCGGCAGGGGCCAGAGTCGAAGCAGTCATCCTGTCGTCGGCGGGCGGGAGCACGCCCACCGAAGACGGCCCGTACTTCGAGGACCGCCAGCACCGTCGCCTGCGCACGCTCGTCCTGCCTCCCGCCGATGCCGAAGGCGTCATACCGCTTCCGGCCCTGCACGCCGGGCGCCGTCCCGGCAGCTACCTCCTGCGCCTGACCACACCCGCGGGCGTTCGCCTGGACATTCCCGTCACCGTCACCGCTGAACCGGCCGCACCCGTCCACCCAGCCCCGGCCGCCTTCGGAGCCAACGCAGCATGAGCACTTCCACAAACGCGGCGGACGTCCTGGCCACGCCCGGCCCGCGGCATGCGGCACCGGCCAGACGCCGGACCCGGCTCACCGCACCGCTGGAGATCAAGAGCGGGCGGCGTTCACAGCGGATCGCCGCCCTGGACGGCCTGCGCCTGCTCGCCGCCCTGATGGTGGTCGCCTACCACTACATAGCCCTCAGCTGGCCCTGGTCCGCCGACGGCAGCAACAGCTTCCCCCGGCTCTTCCCGTTCGCCGCCTACGGATGGCTCGGTGTCCACCTGTTCTTCCTGATCAGCGGATTCGTGATCTGCATGAGCTGCTGGGACCGGCCGCTGGGCGACTTCTTCGTCTCCCGCATCATCCGCGTCTTCCCCGCCTACTGGATCGCCATCATCGCCACCACTCTCACGGTCACCCTGGTCCCCGGCGGGCTCCAGCCGCGCAAGTGGCATGACGTCCTGGTCAACTTCACCATGCTGCAAGAGCCCCTGCACGTCCCGCATGTCGACGGCGTCTACTGGACGCTCTTCGCCGAACTGCGCTTCTACCTGCTGCTCGCCGCCATGGCCTGGTGGGGCCTGACCTACCGCCACCTGCTGACCCTGTGCTGCGTATGGGCCGCGGCCAGCGCCCTCGGGGCCCGGTCCGAAAGCGTGCTCCTGCGCCTGCTGATCATGCCCGACTACAGCTGGTTCTTCATCGCCGGCATCGCCTTCTACCTCATGCACCGCTTCGGCCCCAACATCCTGCTGACCGGCGTCACCCTGGTGTGCTTCTGCGCCGCCCAGCCGTCCGTCAACCGCGTCTGGCACTTCTCGCTGAAGAACATGGACCGCACCGTCCCCTACTGGCCGACCCTGCTCGTCCTGGCCGTCTGCTTTGGCCTCATGGCCCTGGTCGCCACCGGGAAACTGTCCTGGTGCACCTGGCGCTGGCTGCCCATCGCCGGGGCCCTGACCTACCCGCTCTACCTGCTCCACGAGTACATCGGCTGGGAAATCATCCGCCACTTCAGCACCCGGCTCCCCCACCACACCCTGCTCATCGCCACCGTCACCGCGATGCTCCTCGCTGCCCACCTCATCCACCGCTGCGTCGAACGCCCCGTCTCCCGCTGGCTCAAACCCCGCCTCAAAACAGCCCTCCGCCAGACCGACCCGCACAGGTAGCACAGGCCCGAGATGATGCTGAGGCTGACGCCCCCTCCTTCTCTTCTCAGCCCCCGGCTGAGAAGAGCGTTCGATGTGCAGAACGTGTGCCGACGGCACCCGATAGGGGCGGCGTACGGCGCACGTCTTTCGTCCCGTTCTACACGACCAGCCAGCGATGGAGTCACGCATGTCTGCCTTACTGCCTCACCGCCGCACCGCCTTGCGCACCCTGGCGGTCTGCGCCGCAGTGACCGCCGTCCTCGGTCCGGCCTCCGCGGCGTTCGCCGACAGTCCGGCGCGCGTGGCCGGACCGACGCCCGCCGACATTGCGCGGTGCACGGTCACCAAGAAGGTCGACTCGATCCTGCCCGTCGAGGGTGCGTACGTGGAGATCATCAACCGGCCGATCCCCAAGTACGGCCCTGAAGGGCCGCAGGCGGTCCTGAAGGACAAGGACGGCAACGTCCTCGGCGGTGTGACCTACAACCATCCCGTCAACGAGGAAGCCGGGCTCAAGCTCACCAACCTGGACAGCGGCCGGGCCCAGCTGTGGCAGCGCCGCCCGGCGGGCGGGGTGGTCTTCATCCCCACCGATGACTTCCCCGCGCTGCCCAAGGGGTGTCCGATCCGTTGGGAGGCGGGGACGGCGGGGCCTACGTCCGTACGGTGAAGCTGGCGGACGGCGGCTCCATCGCCAAGATCTACCGGATGGGCCCCGACCACTACCGTGCGGAGGGCTTCTTCGAGGGTGAGTCATTCGGCTCCATCGAAGCGAGCCCCACCAAGCCGTACGCGGCCGGCAATCTCAACGGGATGATCACTGCGCTCTCCTCGAAGGGCGAGGTGGCCTCCTGGATCGCGAAGGTCCGCCCGACCGGCCCGCACCGTGAAACGCTCGCCGACGGGAAGACCGTCGTCCAGGTGACCGAACTCGGCGACGAGCGCTACCGGGCGGTCCTCGTCGGCAAGGACGGGCGCACCCTCGCCACGATGGAGGTTGACGGCGAGCGGAGGTTCATGTCGGCGATCAAGGTCGGCTCCCTGTGGGCCGTCCTGGAGACCGACGGCAGCGGCACCTCGCACGTGGCGCGCTGAACCCGAGCAACGCCTTGCCGTGCGTGGGCATCCGGCGCGGACGCAGTTGTGTCCGCGCCGGATGCCCATGCCACCGCCTGATCGCTGCACGGCTGCGCGCCCGCACCTGGCGGGCCGTCTGCCACTTCGGTGAGCACTTCTTCGCCGCCCTGGGCGGGTTCGTCGCCGCAATCCTCGCGGCCGGCATCATCAGCATGGTCTTTGGCCTACCGTTTCTGCCCGCGCTCGCCGCAATGGGCACCGGCGGCACATCGGTGCCCTCCCGCAGACGGCAGGGCCGCGCCGCAGGTGCCGCTGACCAGCCGAGTCGCTGACGCACAGAGGCGCCAGTGACCGTGAATCTCGGCGTATGGATCTCCAACACCAAGAGCCGACGGGACAAGCTCACCCCCGAGCAGCGGACGACGCTCGCCGAACTGGGCGTCGACTGGGCGTAGGAGCAGTGGGAGGCCCGTGTCGGTCGCGACTGCCGGTGACGGGTCCGTTTCTCCCGTGCTTACGCTCCTCGGGTCCACCCCGTGACGTCACGACAGCGGTCTGCTCGGATGTGCGCCGCGTTCGAGTCCAAGGCGGGAAGCCTCATGGGACGACTTACGTGGTGGGTGGTTCGTTCCTGTACGTGCGCGAGTTGCCGTACCAGGTTCCCGCCGCTGTTGCCGCTGCCATCACTGCGAACGAAGTGATGTTGCCGACGGAAAAAAGAGCCTCACCGTGTACGGCTCGTCGCACTGGAACTGACACGGAGAAGGCCAGGGCTCCCCAGCCCACACCGGAAAAGATCGGTTTCTTGGCGATGCTCCATCGCTGGCCCATGATCCCCCTTTGACGAGCGTTACCTCCTACAACCGTACGTCTTGGTTCTGTAGATAGGTGCCAACTCGCACGAAAGTGTTCTGCATTTTCGCAGTGCGTCTTCCGGGTGCCTCGCACTCGCTGCGCAACACGGTCCGACATGTGCTCACATCAAGGCCCTGACGCCAGAACACCGGAGTGAGAGGCTCACGGGTACTGAGCTGCGGGTTGGCAGCAGGCCCCTCGCACCCTGCTGCGCCGCCGCCCTGAGCAGGACTGCGGCGCACCATGGCGCTGTCGCCTCGCGCTGGGATCACGCGTTTCTCTGGCTGGATGCTGCGAGGAAAGTGCCGATTCTCGGCAGGCCGATGTCCCCCCTGATGATGGCGTCGGGGGTGCGGTACTCGCGCCTGTCAACGACGACCGGAGCCACCGTCGCCCCGCGCCTGAACCGGTATATAAGGCGGGAGAGGTCCGCCCACCGGTTTTCCAAAGCCATGCCGAAGCTACCAACAAAGTCGTACCTGTAACCGCTGTCATCTTCGTCGGACACTCCGCTTCGGAGTGTCCCGTAGATGCGATTCTCAATCCATTGGAAGCGGGCAGCTTCGGCGGTGGTCTGGGCAAGGTAAGCCAGGCGCACGCGGTAGCTGTTCGCGTTCTGCCGAGTAATGCCCCGGAACGACATGAGCTGATTGTGCAAGGCCCACGGCCGGTAGGTCATGTCGCCGCGTTCCCCGTCCGGGTCCAGGGTGTTGTAATTTTCGTCGTAGCCGAGATCGTTGAAGCCCCCGGCCTCGTGGTAGTGATCCCGGTACGCCCGAGCCAGTGCCGTCTGGTCTCGGCCGCCACTACCGAATTGCCACCTCTGGCTGTTGGCGGCAAATCCGACGAGGTAAAGGTCGTTCGTCCGGAAGTACAGTGACAAATGATGCTGGCTAGGGTTCCCGGTCAAGACCTGGACCTCGATGAAGTGGTTCGCCACCCTTTCGGTTTCCTGTAGACGCGCGTCGGCGCCCTCGATTCGGTGCCCAACCCAGTAACGGAGGGAAGCGATGAGGTTGCGGTAGTTGCCCGCACCTTCCACCGTACTGGTCGCACCCTCCAATTCAGTGACGTCCCAGGAGTAGACGGTCCAAGCCGAATTCCCTGTGTCCGCACGGGCCGGAGTAGCGTTGGTGTTCACCAGCCCGCACATGGCGAGCAGAGCGAGAAGCAGGGCGCACAAGCGTCTGCTGACGATTCGCGCGGGGGACGCTGGATGCATCGAAGCTCTCCCTAGGCTTCAGCGCGAATCCCCTGTGACGGGGCTCCGCAATATCTTGGAGACAGGAAATCAACTAGCGGTGTGGGTGAATATCGACAGCGCTTCCCATGCCTGTCAGTACCAGTTACCTGAGTGGATCAGGCAGCCCGAACCGACCGTTGAGAGCCGAAGACGCCAACACCACGGCCACCGCCGACGTTCTTCACCCTCTCCTGCCGACCTAACGTTTATCTAACGCCGGTGTCACACACCGCTCCCCCTCAGTGCCGCTCGCACGGCCCCAGCACCACGAGGCGTGTGACGAGGAGCTGTACGAGGGCGGAAACTGCACCTGCTGGTCCATCGAGCGGTTCGGGCCGCCCTCCGAGCGGGAGGGCTGCGGGGACGGCTTGTGACCGCTGCCCCGCCGCCGTGAGACCCCGGGCCCGCCACAGGGCCCGGGGTCTCGTACGTCACCGGCACGGGCTACCAGCGGCGCAGGTTCGTGATGAGTTCGCGGTGCCACTCGGTGCGGCGCGGCACGTACTCATCGGGCGCCGCGCCGAGAGCGACGGCCTGGTCCGTGATCCCGTAGGTGACCCGGTAGGCCAGAACCTGGGTGGCGTGGTCCATCCACTCCTGCGTCCTGTGCGCCGGCGGGACCGGACCGAGCACGGTCACGAACCACATGGGCAGCAGGGCGCGGTCACGGACCGCGTCGGCCAGACGGCCGCGCAGCAGCCAGTTCAGTTTCCGCTGCGCCTTGTCGCCCTGCTCGATCAGGGATGCCTTGGCCTGCCGCAGCGAGTCGTCCCGGGCCAGTGCGGCCTGCGCGGCCCGGGCGGGGCCGGCCAAGCGCTGGGCGCGCTGATCGTGGCTTTCGGCGAGGGAGCGGGACATGCCGAAGTCCATGACGGCCTGCATGAACTCGCGGGACGTGCGCGGCCGGCTGGCCAGGATGCCGGCGGCCTCCACCACCTTGGCGAGGGAGCGGGACATGCCGAAGTCCATGACGGCCTGCATGAACTCGCGGGACGTGCGCGGCCGGCTGGCCAGGATGCCGGCGGCCTCCACCACCTTGTCGCGGTGCTCGTTGCGTTCTTCGACCGCGCCTTCGTACTCGCGGATCTTCAGGCGGTGGGCCTCGCGCTGGTGCCTGGGGAGCAGGCCGGAGCGGACGTGCCAGCCGTGGTCGGCGGTCCTGGCCAGCTTCGTCCACTGCGGGTCGATGGTGTCGAGGTCGGCGCGCGGGGCGCCGCCCGCGGCGAGCAGGTGGGCTTCGAGGGTCTGGACACGGCCGGTCAGCCGCTTGAGAGCCTGATCGGTGTCCTGGATGTGGCCGCGTACGTTGGTGTCCAGCTCGGTCAGCTCGTTGCGGACGGTGCTGAGATCGTCCTCGAGGCTGCGGAGGTCGCCGCGGATGTCGCGCAGCTCGTCGTCGAGGTCTTCGACCTCCCCCAGCTTCGAGCGCAGCGAGTAAAGTTCGCTCTCCATCGAGCCGGTCTGGGTCTCCAGACGGCGGACCTGGTAGCCGTAGTCGTCGCTCACCGCTGCGCCCCCTTCGGGTCAGCGCCCGTGCTGTCCATCGCGGACCCGGCGACCAGCATCCAGCCCAGGGCGGCGGCGATGATGAACCACCGGCTGATCACGCTCAGGCTGGTGAGGGCCACCAGGAGGGCGACCACGTGCACGCTGATGGCCCCAAAACGGCGGTCACGGTGCTGCTCGGCGTCGACCTTCTGGAAGCAGCCGGCCACCGTGCCCGCGAAGTGCGGGACCAGCAGGAGCAACCACCAGGTCGAGCGGTCCAGGACGAAGACCAGCGCGATCAGCACGGCGCCGACGGCCGCCTGGCCGCGCCAGGACCACGTCACGATGCGCTCACTGCGCCGGCGCTCGGGTTCGGCCAGACGCTCGGGGATCGTCTTGTCGAACTCCACCAGCTTGCCGGTGACGTTCACCAGCCGGGCGTACTCCACCGCGAACCGGTCGTCGTCGGCGTCGTATTTCAGCACCTCCGCACGGCGAGCGCCGACCCTGTGCTGAAGCTGCGCCAGCTGCTCCTCGATCTGCTGCTCGGTGCTGCCCACCGAACCACCCCCACCCGCGATGCGACGACACGCCGACCGGGCACTTCCCACCGGCGGCCACCGCCAGCCGTCGAACCGATCGACCGTATCCGCAGCGGTCCCGGCCGTGCCGGGCAATCTCGTGCCGTGGCCGAAACCATGCCGGTCAAGGCCGTACGCCGAGGCTGGCCAGGGCTTCGGCGTCGGCGGCAGACCGGGAGCCGGGCCTGAACGCACTACGCGGGCGCTTCCCGGCCGCCGCGTCCCAGCCGTCCAGGAAGGCGGCCCGGGCGCGACGTTGCGTCCTGGCGGGTGACCTGCCGGGCGGGGACGTCGCGGTCGATGTACGCCGTCGACGGCGGTGAGGACCAGGTGCTGGAGTTCGGCCGGCGCCAGGGCGCGGCGGGGTGTGCGGGCAGGGGCTGTGCGGTCAGCGCCAGGAGCCGGGCTGCGCCGGGAGGTCGTCGAGGGCGTTGTTGATCATTCGGGCGATGGCGGTGCCGTACCGGGTGCCGCCGTGGATGAAGGTGGTGGTGAAGGCTGAGCGCTCACGGCGCGGGAGGTCGGCGGCCCGGTAGGCGGCCGGCTGGTCGGCGCGCAGGAGCTGGGCGAGGCTGCATCAGGAAACCCCTGCTTCTCATGTCAGCCCGATGCCCGGCTAGCCGTTTTCCTGCCATTCGTGTGCGCATTTGCCCTTATTCTTCTTCCGTCACGTGCGCCTCTGCGGCATCCTGCACCACGCCATTTCGCTTCATCCGGCCATGTGATGCTGTTGCGGCGCTGCAGTCACTGAAAATGACACACTTAACGGTGGCGTCTGGCTCGCACTGGGCCCATGAGCGATTGCTGGACCCCTACTCTTGCCGTTACGTGCGTGGCGGCGCGGCACGTCAGTGAAACAGTGTGGGTTCACACCGAGAAAAGCACGCAATGATAATAATACGAATGACGGATTCCACTTCTGTCTGATTATTTCGGCGTTGCGGGAATCTGCCCGGGGATCCTCACCCTGCCGGTTTTTCAATCTGGGAGAGTGAGGTATCGGGATGGGGCAGAAGCAGGTTGCGAAGTTCACCCTGGAGGTGAATTCCAAGCGGGTGCTTCCGGGCGCCGAGCGGAATGAGGTCTCCGCGGCGGGCGAGGGACGGGTGGCCGGCATCGCGGCCTTCATCGTCTTCACCCACACCGGGCAGCCGCTGCCAATGCCGCGAGAGCGGCACTTCGCCCGTAATGGTGAATACACCCACCGGCACTCAGGTCCGCCCCTCGGGTTCGACGGCCGCGCCCTCGACGCGGCCGGCCACGACGTCCCCGATGGCATACGGGTGCCGGGCGTCGGTGCGGCTTGTCGCTTCGTGCGGCTGACGATCATCTACGGTGCGCTGGCGGTGCGCACGGCACCCGTACGATCGGTCTTCACCCCGACGAACCGGCGTCGTCGCCTGCTCGTACACGGCAGCCGTAAGCAGTGTCCCCATGTCGACTGCGACTGAACTAGCTTCCCACCGGTCATGCCTCACACGGTGCGCTGCTCCGACACGGCCGGTCCGCCGCGGACCGTACCGGCGCAGTCGTACGCAAGGGCGAGCTGCCGCGGCCCGCCCGTTCCGCCATCCACGTGCTATGTCGGCGCCGCATCACGTGAACAGCGCCTCGATGGCCGCCTACCGCGGATACGCGACGACGTCGACACGGTGGGGCGGGTGGGGTACGAAGCCGCTGTCGCCGAGCAGCACGGTCACACCCGCGACGTGCGTGCAGGACGTCGATGTGGCGGCAAGGGCAGAGGCCGTCCTGGGCGGCAGACCGCGACCTCGAAGACTGACATGGTGCGCCGATCGTCGTCCACGAGCTGTAGATCGTTCCGCCTGCAATATGACAGGCTTTCGGGGCCCAACTCCTAAGCCATTTCTACCAGGAGGAACGACATGTCCAACAAGAGGAAACTCGCCGCTCGCACGGGCGTTATCGCGCTTACTACCGCGTTGTCGCTCACAGCAGCCACCGCTGCGTACGCAGGGACGGACCAGCGCATCACAGTTGCCGGGGGCCAGGTGTCCTTCACCCACCAGGGCGACTACATCGACGCATACGACCTCAAGAAAGACGGCTACTGCCTGACGGCTGAACTGAAGGTCAACAAGTTCCACCATTGGAGCACCACGGCCTGCGGGTACAACACCTACAAGTACAAGAGCCTGAAGAGGATCAATGAAGGCACGAAGGTGTACCTCCGGGCGTGCTACACCAAGAAGCACAACAACGGGTCCTACACCCGAGTGAAATGCAGCGGCTGGCAGAGCGCACGCACCTAACTTCCGATTCTCGATTCGGGCGGCGTTCCGATACCGGTGTCCGAGTACGCCCCGGGGCCTCGGGCTCCGGCATCCAGCAAAAGGGCAGCTTTCCTGGTCGCCGAGAGCGTCGGCGATTGCCTGGTGGTGAAGCACCGCCCCCTTATTTCGCCACCGTATAGATGGTCCGCCCGCTCGACCGTGACCGCGTAGGCCCCGCTGCGCGAACCCCACGCCGACGGCAAGGCAGGGCCTGATGTTTCCGTATCGGTCCGGCTTCCAGCGCAGGCCCCGCCCCGCAGGGACGTGCCGTGCTCCCGACGGCTGCCCCACCGGTCGCCCCGAAGCCGGGGCAGTTCGCCCCCACCGCCGCGCCCCCACACGGCTCCGACCCGCAAGCTGAGCCGCCAGACGCACGCCCAGGCTTCGTCCCGTCAAGGCGTGCGCCGGCTGCGACCGGTCCGGCATCCCGCCGGCCCGGCCACAGGCTCACGAGCACCGCGCCCTCGACGCACGTCGCGCTCAGCACGAACGCTTCCGCACGCTCCGGACCGTCACCCCACCCCGTACGCCCCACCCTCCCCGCCCAGGACGCCTCCCCAAGGTGCCCCTACTAGGCAGTACCAACCGACCTACCCACTCCCGCCACAGCAGCCTCCGGCTGCGGAGCCCGCACCCCCCTGACCCGCGGCGGAGTGAACGTCACCGGCAAGGACAGCAGGCGACGCGAGACCCAAGCCGACTGCCACTGCAGCTCTGCCTCGGGCACCGCCAGTTCCAGGTCCCTGAGCGTGCTCAGCAGGATGTCGATGCCGGTCTCCGCGATGGCCTGTCCGATGTCGCGGCCGGGACACTCGTGGGGGCCGGTGGAGAAGGCGAGGTGTCCCGAATTGTGGACTACGGGGCGTCCGGGTTCCCGGGCGGCGGGGTCCGCGTTGGCAGCCTCGATCCCCAGGATGATCATGTCTCCGGCCTTGATCTGCTGGCCGGCGATGGTCATGTCCCCGGCCGCCCAGCGGGTGGGCAGCAGCCCGATCGGCGGGTGGTCCCAGAGCACGCGTTCCAGGGCCTCGGGCAGCGTCATCTGGCCGCTGGTCAGGTCACGGCTGAACTGACGCTGGGTCAGCAGCACCAGCAGCGTGTTTGCGATCAGCGCGACCGTCGGCGTGTAGCCGGCGACGAAGATCATGCGCAGGTGCTCGACGACCTCCTGATCGCTGAGGCCCGCCTCGTGGTCCAGGAGACGGCTGACGAAGTCCCGGCCGCCGATGGTGTTGTCGGCGCCCTCGCCGGCCCGCCTGCGCCGGACGAGTTCCTCCATCGTGCGGGTGACGAACGCGTTGCCCTCGGCGGCCCGCTCGTTGCCGCTGGTCAGGTCCCGTACCGCGGCCACCAGGGCGGGGCTCTCCTCCTCGGGCATGCCGTACATCCAGGCCATCACGAGGGCCGGCAGCTGCGCGGCGTACTCGCTGACCAGGTCGGCGGTGCCGCGGGAGGCGACGCAGTCGATGAGGCGGTTGGCGTACCGGCCGATGTAGCGGCGCAGGGAGTGCCGGTTGAAGTCCAGGCTGTCGACCACGGCGCTGCGCAGGCGGGCGTGGGGCACGCCGTCCTCGAACGCCACGACCGGCTGGTACGCGGTCATCGGCGCCAGGGGGTGGTCCGCCGGGATCCGGCCGTCCTGGTAGACACGGCCGCGGCGGGAGTCGCAGACCACGCGGGAGTTGCTCTGCATGACATCGCGTGTCGCGTTGTATCCCAGGACCAGGTAGGCCGGGATGTCGCCGGGGACGAGGACCGGTGCGACGTCCCCGTACTGCCTGCGCAGCTGTTCCAGCACCGGGGCCAGGGGCTCGGCGTCGGGGCCGTAGATCCGCTGCCAGGGACCGCCGGCATTCTGGGCGTGCGCAGGGCATCCGGGAGGCGGTGCCGGTGCGGACGAGGAACGGGGGTCTGGATACGTCATGGTGCCTCCCAGCGGCGTTGCGAGCGGGTCCTGCTGTCCAGCCCGCCGTTGTCGCGCTGTGGCTTCCGGCTCCCCCGGTGCTGGGACACATCACGCCCTGTGCGACGGCACGGCACACAGGGCATGATGATCAGCATTGTCAGCAGCCTACCGTCCAACCGGACGCGTGATCAGCGGAGTCGGGCCTGTGGGTGGCGGGGCGTCAGGCGTGGCTCTGCCTGGGGTAGTCGGCTGTATGGCGGTCTTCCTTGCTGTTCAGTTGCTCGGCCGGCTGGGTGCGGGGTTACGCGGCCGTACGGTCATGGGTACCCGGTCGGGCCGGGCGACAGCGGAGATCACCTGCTGCGGAGTGTGGCCGCCGGCGGGGGTCATGCGCCAGTCGCGCAGCACCTCCGCGACGGCGATGGTGGTCTCGGCCAGGGCGAACTGATCGCCGATGCACTTGCGGTTGCCGCCGCCGAAGGGCATGAACGACCGTTTGGCCCCGGGGTCCAGCCACCGGTCCGGGTTGAAGGTGTGGGGGTCCTCGAAAGCCTCGGGATCACGGTGGATGGCGTACATGCTGAACGCCACCTCGGTGCCCGCGGGCAGCGTGACATCGGCGAGGGTCACCGGCGCGGTGCTGCGGCGCATCAGGAACGTGACACCGTGCAGGCGGATCACCTCGTCCAGCACCCGGCGGATCACGGTCAGCCGGGGGACGTCTTCGATGGTCACCGCGCGGTCGGGGCCCACGACCTCCAGGACCTCGTCCACCACCTGCCGGTCGACCTCGGGGTGGTGCGCCAGGTAGTGCCAGGCCCAGGCCAGGGTCGACGCCGTGGTCTCGGCCCCGGCGAACAGCAGCGTGGCCACCTCGTCGCGGATCTGAACGTCACTGAGGCGGACCGGAACGTCGTCGTGGACCTGCGCCCGCAGCAGCTGCGCGAGCAGGTCGTCGTGCTCCTCGGCGTGGCCGCCGGCGTGTGCGGTGGTGATGACCTGGTCGATCACCCCGGTCAACTGCGCGGACGCCCGGTCGAAAACGCGGTTGTAGCGTACCGGCAGGCGATCCAGGATCTTCGGTGAGGCAGCGCGCTTGAGGAGCATGTCCAGCAGCACCGGCAGTTCGGTACGGATCGTTTCCACCGCCGGCGTTCCGACGTCTGTACTGAACAGCGACATGGCGATGGAGTCGATGGAATAAGCGGCGGCCTCCTTGTAGATGTCCACCTGCTGATCCGGCTGCCAGGACTGGGACAGGCGCCGGGCATTGCGGCTCATGACCAGGGAGTAGTCCTTGATGCGCTGCGCGCCGAAAAGGGGCGCGAGGAAGCGGCGGTTACGTTTGTGCAGCTCCCCGTCCGCGGTGCTCAGCCCCTCGCCGGCCAGCCGCTTGAGGCGCTGGAAGAACCGGCCCTTCTCGAACCACCGCCCCTTGTCCACCAGGACCTCGTGCAGCCGCTCAGGGGTGGTGGCCATGTAGACGGGCATCGAGCCGAGCCGGATGCGGACCAGGCCGCGGTCGTCGGCGTGGTCCCGCAGCGACAGGAAGAAGCCGAAGGGATCACGAATGAGCGCGGGCGCGTGCCCGACGAGGGGCAAGGCGCCCGGCACACGGGGTATCGGTCTCGCTGCGACGGAGGGGGCGGCGTCCACTGCCACGTCGTGTGTCCTTTGCTGCTGACGGTGCTGAGCACCGAAGGTCGGGCTGACTGATGATCAAGTCTGCCCACAACGTGCCGCAACAACGCCAAAAACGGAACACGGGGGTCCAGGCCGCTTCTGGGGTGTGGACGGGGGCCGCGGGTGCATATTCGCCGGAAAGGGGGCATCGGTGCAGGTGGGAGGGGTGGTGGGTGAGGGGCATGGGGCGGAATGGCGCCTTCCCCCCTTACTACGCCGCTGTAATGAACCTAGCGGAGCAGGAAGTAGACATTCTGGACCATATACGTCTCAATCCTGATGAATCTCTACAAATTAGCGACTTATGGATGGAAATTGATCCGTGTCGGGCCTTCGGCGGCGGGAGGCCCTATGCCTACACCACGGTGGCCACGGTCGTGCAGAACCTCAGGGGCAAGGGAGCAGTGGAGAACGCCGGCGGCCGGCTCGACGGCTACCACCCCGTCTACGCCCCGCAGGCCCGAGCGGGAGACCAGATGGACGAGGCATGGAAGCGGGCCCCTGACCCCGATGCCGCCATGCAGCACTTCCTGTCGGGAATGACCGAGGCAGAGCTGGGCCGCGTCGAACGCGCCCTCGCCTCCGTACGTGCACGGCCCGCAGCCCGGCAGGAGGAACAGTCGGTACGTGAGCGGCCGGCGCCCCAGGAGCGGCCCTTATCCCCGGCCCTCAGCGGGAGGGAGCAGTGCGGTGAAGACCACAACGACGACCCGGACGTACTGATCAGTGGTCTGCTCGAACTCCAGGTGAAGACCCGAAGGACCACCAAACGCGCGGTCGCGAACCGTATCGGAATCCACGAAAAGACGGCCGCGAACCGCATGGCGGGCGCTGCCGGACTGTCTTCGGAAGTACTGGGAGAACTGGCCGAAGCCCTGGATACGCCGGACGATATCCGCGCCGCCATCTTCCGGCTCGCCGGGCGCGCCGCCCCGTCCAAGAAGGCTGTCGCCCTTGGCTCTCTCCCCACCTGCCCGCCTACCGGGCTTACTTGGACAGCATCAAGCACCCATCCGTCCTGTACGGCATCGGGTGGCGCGTCGTGTACTGCAACAAGGCATATCGCGAACTCTTCTCGCCAGGACCCCGTATCCCCGTATTTCCTGGGGCCATGCCGCTGGAGAACGGCGTCCTATACATGCTCCGGCATCCGAATTCCGCCCGACTCCTGGGAGCCGGGAGCATGGAGGCGTACGAGCGGCACTGGCGCACGCTCGCGCTGGCCCACTTCGCGGCGGTGTACCAGGGAAACCGGGACCACCCCGAGCTCCAGCACATCCTCCGCGAAATAGAAAAGAGCCCCAGCCTCTACTCCTCCTAAGAAAGCGCGGCGAAATGGATCCGGGAAGACGGCGATGTCGCTGTGAGCAGCGGGCATCAATCCTTCTTCGACCCGCGCGGCGAGGGGCGCGTCACGCGCGCCCAGGTACTGACCGAGGCGCATCCGGGCAGTCCTCTGCAGCACGCCACCTGGGTCATTGAGGGCGACGGCGATGGGGGCGATGACGAGGGTGACGGCTGATTATGCCTCTCCCCCAGCAGCGCGCACGGAGATCGGGACTACTACGAGCCATCGTCGAACGGGAAAGCAGTGTTCCATTTCCTGGCACGAGTGCTCCGCGCCAGCAATCATGGTGCCGGCCAGCCCGCACACAGCCCAGCGGAAACGGGGGCAGGGCGAGGCACGTTCCACGCCCGTAGAGCTTGCGAGGTGACGCCATGAACGCTTACCCGGGCCAATCGGTGCTTGATCGGACAAGGGCTGGCTCGCCTGGCCGCGCGAGTCGGCCGGGCCTCAACGGGGGACCATAATGAGATGAGGGCGGAACGCGGTGGTATTGACGGTACGGCCGCGCTGTGCGAAGCCGAAAAAGTCGAATGCCGGTGGCCGCCAGTTACACACACGCCAGAGAATTCGGAACCAGACTTTGGGGGGTCGCTTATCCGACGTATTGCGAGCACGTCGTCGCGCATGCCCAGGATCACCGTGGTCATCGGTCATGGGATAACTGTCCCTACAGCGGCACTTCCTGAACGGTAATCCGCCTCGCCCGAAGAGCGGGCTGGACCACGCAGGGGATGGCCCAGCCCTTCGAACGGCGCGCACCACTATCGCCTCCGCCTTCCGATTCGTAACAGGGGTTTCTTCACGTGCACATACTCAAGCGGGCTGTACCAGCGATGACCGCCAACGTCTGACACAACTTCGGTCCGGCGGGCGGCTGCCCCCTTTTTCTACTCCCGGCGAGGGCTGGTCCCCCGCGCCGGGTGGCGGGCCGAACAGCCGACGTGCCGAAGCCTACTGTTCCTCCGACACCCAGGACCGGACGCCGGCCCCCCCCGGCACCCCGCCGCTCGTTCCGGTGAAGGCCGGGGCGAAGAGCCGCAAACCGTCGGCCCGGCCCTCGAGGGCAGGCTTCCAGCTTCTGCGATCGTCGTAGGTCTCAAGGCCCGAGCCCAGCCCCTCAGCGTCGGCGCGGAAACCCTCACACCCGGCCCCGCAGTTGTCGCTACCGCCGCGCACCTGGCCCACGGCAGCGACCTCGGGGTACGCCGGTCGCCCACTGACCGCAGATCTTGACCGGAGCCATACGTCTGCCACCATCATCAACATTCTGAACCTCACGCGCATCAGCCCCATGACCTGCATTTTCACCGCGTACGCCACTCAATGCCCGGAAACAGCAACGAGCGTTCGGCGTCACATGCTGGCCATTCGCACTCGGATCGGTTACCGATGCCTGCCCAATCTGTCACTCTCGTACCGCAAGGACGGTCCGTACAGAAAGGGATCTGAGATGCAGTCGATCACCCGGTTGATGTCCCGGGCCACTGTCCTGGCGACCGCCTTCGGAGCCGCCATCACCCTTGCCAGCGGCCCGGCCGCAGCCTCGGTCAGCACCAAGGGCTGGTCGCCTCAGTGCGACTGGGGGAAAGCCTGCATTCGCCTCGCATCGGACGCAGGGCGGTGGTGGAACATGAACAACTGCGGCTACAACCCCATCAATGACCGCTACTCTTGGGGTAAGGCCCACGGCAACTCCTTCACCGTCACCTACGTGAATGGCACGTGGGACCGGGTCGAGGCATGGACCGAACGACCGCTGGACGGCAACAACACGGTCATCAAGGTAGACGTGCACTGCTGAGGTCGAAATCAGGTCAGACAGAGATCACCGATTTATCGGTGATCTCTGCGAAGCCGAGCAATGCCTACTGCAACGACGGCATGCTGTGCCCGGAGGCGGCTCATCGCCCGCGGCGTACGAAGACGTCCGCCGCGTTGTTGGTGTCCGAGGGCACCAGGTCGCCGGCGGGGGTGGCGAAGACGGTGGTGTGGGCGTGCGCGGTCAGTGCGCCGGGCTCGGCGCCTCCCTGTGTGGCGACCAGGTGGTCGGCGCCGGAACGCAGGTTGCGCAGGCGCAGGGCTTCGGTGTTGCCGTCCGTGTAGAGGAGGTGCCCGCCGTCCGGGCTCAGGGCGCGGCCCTGAATTTTGTTGAGCCGAATCGTACGGCCGGTGCGCAGATCGTGCACGTAGGTGTCGAGGCCGACGGTGTAGGCCACCGTCCGCCCGTTGGCGCTGAGCTGGACGAGAGCGGCGGTGGCGTCGTCCTGCGAGCCGTCGAGCTGCCGGTGTTCGCCGGTGCGCAGGTTGGTGACGATGATGTCGTCGCGGTCGGGGCCGTCGCCGAGGCGGCGGTGGGCGCGGTAGGCGAGGATGCGGCCGTCGGCGCTGAGCGATCCGTCGGACATGTCGTACTGCTCGGATGTCGGCGGCCGGCTGACGAGGGTGTCCTGGCCGGTGGTGCGGTCGTGCAGGTAGATGCGTTGCGGGTCGGCGGGGTGGAGCGGGTTCGCGGTGTAGACGGCGTAGCGGCAGTCGCCGCTGAGCCCGGTGATCTGGCTGCCGCCGCGGGCGGACCCGAGGGCTTGCCTGGTGCCGGTCTTCAGGTCGTGGACGAAGCCCTGGAGGTCGTGCGCCCCGAAGGCGTTGGTGCCCACGCAGCGGCCGTCCGCGCTGATCCGTACGCCACCCAGGCCGTCGCGGAGGAAGGTGACGGCGCCGGTGCGCAGGTCCTTGACGTACGTGTCGGGGAGGTAGGGGTTGTTCGGGTCCGGTGTCAGGTTGGTCGCTTTCGAGATGAAGGCGACGTACCGGCCGTCGGCGCTGATCACCGCGCCCCAGGAGGCGTCGTTGGCCTCGGTGCCGTCGGCGGTGAGGCTGGCGCGCTCGATGCGGGGCTTGGATGTGGTGTGTGGGGCTTGCTCCGCGTGGGGTCTCTGTGTCTCCGTGCCGGGCCTGGTCGGGGAGTTGGCCGGATTCGCGGTGGCAGCGGTGCCTGACAGGAGGGCGAGGGCGAGTGCGCCGACCAGCGCGGTGACGCCGTGACGGGCGGCGCGCCCTGCGGTGGCGCGCCTGGCAGGTGCGGCGGTGCGGTAGGTCTCGTAGGTACGCGTACGGTACGGAGCGGCGGCGGACATGCTTCCCCCGGGTGACCTCGACCTGTGTGCCCCGGCCCTGCGCCGGAGGCCAGAAGGATGCAAGCGCATCGTCTTCGGGTGGGTCAATGCGTCTGGAGGCGTACAACCCGGCGGGGTGATCAGTGATCCGCGCGGGGGCGGGTGACGGCGTTGGGCGGCGCGGTGTTTGGACTTGGCAGTGGCGAGAAGAGCGCTTTCGGGCGCGAGGTGTTGTAGCCCTGACGCGGCACCAGGTCCGCAAGAGTTTCGCGTCCGTACTCCGTAAACACGTGTGCTTTATGGGGCACCGCCCGAGGGATGGCGCAGGGCTCTGCCCAAGGTGGTGGTACGAGCTCAGTCGCAGATGGCGTCGTCCAGTATTTTGTCGATGGGGTCGCCGATGCGCGGGTCGGCGGGCCAGTCGGCGAGGCTGGCGGACAGGACGACCCGGTGTGAGCGGTCGGGTGTCGTGAAGGCGAGCGTCGCGTAGCCGGGTATGCCGCCGGTGTGGCCGACGGCCAGGCGGCCGCAGCTCAACCGCACCCGCTTCAGGCCGATTCCGTACCGGGTGCCGGGGTCGTCCGTGGCCACCGTGCGGGTCATTTCCTTCCACTCGGCCGGGTGCAAGAGTTCTCCCGAGGCGAGTGAGGTGAGGAAGGTGTCCATGTCGCTCGTGGTCGAGATGATTCTCCGGCGGGGCCTGCCATTGAGGGGGTCAGCTGCGTGATGTCCACCTGCTGTGCGTGGCCCCGGTGAGTGCTCGTTCCGTGGAGCGTGAGGTATCCATGCGCGTGCGGGCCTGGAATGGAGGTCTTGTCCCCGGGGACGATGGTGTGCCGAAGGTGCAGAGGTTCGATGATCCGGCTTCGTACTTCGTCAGCATAGGAATGACCCGTGACGCGGTCGATGATGAGGCCGGCGATGAGGTAGTTGGTATTGGAGTATCCGTAATTCGTGCCGGGCGGGAATTCGGCGGGCCGGGCTACGGCTTCACGTACCAGTGCGGCCCAGTCGTAGTGACGGAAACGAGTGCGGACCAGATCCTTACCCTGCGGCAGGTCACGCGCGAGGTCGTGGAGGCCGCTGGTGTGCTGCAGGAGCATCCGCACCGTGATGTGCACGGCTCCCGGGACGAGTTCTGACGGCAGGTAGCGGTCCAGTGGGGCGTCCAGCGACAGCCTGGCCTTCTGCGGCCAGTTGCAGCACGACGACGGCAGTGAACATCTTGGTGGCGCTCCCGGCGCGGAAGCGGCCCCCTCCGGTACAGGGGCGCTGGCGCCTGCCCGGGCTGTCCCCGCCCGTGCCGTCCAGGTGCCGTTCTGGTCCGTCACCTGCACCTGGGCGCCGACAGCGCCGCCGCGGGTGAGGTCCTGAAGATGCCGGTGGATCCGTTCACGCCCGCTGCTGCTGGTTTGGGACGTATGGCTCGAGGGCGTGGCGTACGCCGGAAGGGCCGGCATACCGACCGCGAGGGTGAGAAGGGAGGTGAGCACAGGCCGCAAGATGCGCATGGTGGTCCGCAAGTGATGAGTGACGGTGGGTATGCGGTATTCCACTGCACGTGGCTTTTCGGGGCACTGGGGCAGGCCACCGGATTCGGGTGGGGACAGCCCGGTTGGCGGGCGGGGGTTGTCCTCAGGGCGGCCTGGCAAGGTGGCCGGGCCCTCCCCTGAGTGGCCGGGCCACTCCCCCGTTGGGACTCCGCTGCTGTGAGGGGGGACGTGGTTGTGTCGCCGGGATGCGCCCCGTCCGTCGGTCGTCCTGTTTGGCCGCCGTCGGGAACACGGCGACCGGCATTCAAGGGCTCGGCCGCTCGGGGTTGGTGAGAGCGTGCGCTTGGGGAACCGTCGTCGGAGCGACGCCGTCGGGGCCTGGGCCGGTCACCGACACGGTGGGCTCGTCTCGCGCCACCCGCACCGCGCCATCGGGAGGCCGCTCATGGGCTCGGCGGACCACCGTACGCGTACCAGTTCACGCGCGGCCCATGCCAGAACGGGCAGAACACCGTCGAAACGCCCGACGACCACCGCACCACAATCACGTGCGACCTCATCGAGCCGTACGGCGCCCCCAAACGGCACGACTACCAGTACGGCTCGGCGGGTCACCCGCAAAGGGCGGTGTCCAGCAGGTGCTCGATGTCGTGGCGGCCCTTCTTGACGGGGCCCGGATCGGCGGTGGCGGCGATGGTGGCGGCGCGGCCGTCGTCGGTCGCGGCCGAGTACGTCGCGTAGCCGAGGAAGTCGCCGTCGTGCCCCCACATCAGGCCGCCGCAGCTCAGCGGTTGGCTGATCAGGCCCAGTCCGAACCGGGTGCCTTTCGGATAACCGGCGTTGGCCGGGATCGCCACGGTCGTCCGCATCTGGGCGAGCTGCGCGGGCTTCAGCAGCCTGCCGCCGAGCAGAGCGCCGAAGAATCGGTTCGAGTCGCTGGGGGTGGTGATCAGGGCGCCGCCGGCCCAGGCCGCGGACGGGTCCATCTCGGTGACGTCCAGCAGCGGTGCGCCGGACTTCAGCGAGACATAGCCGTGCGGATGGGGGCCGCGTATGTTCTGATCGCCCACGGTCGGGAAGTAGGTGTGCCGCAGCCCGATGCGGTCGATCACCCGGCGGGTGATCTCCTCGCCCACCGGGCGGCCGGTGACCCGCTCGATGAGCAGCCCGGCCACCACGTAGTCGGTGTTGCTGTACCGCCAGCCCTTGCCGGGTGGGAACCCCGCCTTGTGCTGGAGTGCGAGGTCGAGCAGCGTGCGGGGCTCGTAGTAGCGGTGGCGGTTGCTGACCAGGTCGTCCATGTACGTGGTGTAGTCGGGCAGCCCGCTGGTTTGCTGGAGCAATTGGCGCACCGTGATGCGGCGGCCGTCGATGCCGTCGCCGCGCAGCAGCCTCGGGAGGTAGGTCTCGACCGGGGCACCCAGCGCGACCTTGCCCTCGCCGACGAGTTGCAGGACGACGGCGGCGGTGAAGGATTTGGTGATGCTCGCGCCCCGTACCTGCCCGTCGACCGGCACCTTTTCCCCGGTCCGCAGGTCCGCGACGCCTGCGGCGGCATTACGGGTGCGCCCATCGCGGCCGGTGGCGGCGGCCAGCGCGGCGGGGTAGCCGTCCTCGTGCACCAACCGGTCCAGCCCGCGCTGTACCGGGCCCACGGCCCGGGCCTGGTCGGCGGACGCGGGGAGTGGGCCCGCCAGGGCCAGGGCGGTGGCGGCCAACACGGCCGCCGCCGTGATCCGGCGGCGATGGGAACGCTTCGGCATGGTGAGCCCTTCCTCGTGTACGCGGCTGGGGCAGCAGGGACCAGCCTGCTGACGCGCGGCTCGGCGCACCATCCGGGCAGCCCCAGGAGCCCGACTGGGTCTGCCCCTACGCCAGTTGACCCACGAGGTGCGTGGGGGCGTCTCGCTTTGCGCGACGCCGTTCGGCGCGCGTTGCCGGTGCGTGGTTCGGTCGACCCTCGCTTGGTGGATGTCATAGGCAGCCAGGGAGCCGCCTCGGCTCTAGGTATGGTTGGCGCGCACCGCACGGGCCTTGCCAAGAACGAGGGTGGGATGGCAGCGGGCCTGGATGGAGGTTTTCTCGTCCGCGCTGATGACGTACTCGTCCTCACCCAGCACGACGCCGTCGAAGGTGCGGGCGTACGGGTCGAGGATGCGTTCGGCTTTGGTGCGGAAGCCGGGGTCGGTGATGAAGATCCAGGAGCGATGCTGCCAGGGCTTGAGCACGTCCTGGTCCAGCCATCGGCGCACGGTGGAGGCCGACACGAAGGTGACGATGCCTCGCGCCAGGGCCCTCACAGGCCAGCTCCGGCGCTGACCAGCGGGATAGCGGTACGCCGCGGTCTCGACGGGAAGTTGGCAGACCAGAGCCGTTACTTGGGCGGCCTGCACGGGAGCGAAGGCCGGCGGTTGGTCGCTACGCTCGGCCGGGTGCTCGGCGAACCGGCTCTGCCAGGTGCGCACGGTGCTCACATGCAGACCGGTCTCGCGGGCGATACGCGCATGGGAGCATTCGCGCGCCGCGTTCAGGACGGTCTGTGCACGCAGGCGCCGGCGGTGCTCGATCTGGTAACCGTACGCCATCTTCTTCGGTCGCTTGTGCTCGACAGCTGTCGGGGCTGTCTGAGGGACTACAGCAACCGGCATGGACGAAGGCCGACCGGAGCAAAGATCACGACAGGCCCATAGCCTGCCGTGTCCGCTCTCCAGCCCTCGGGCGACGACTACTCCGGCCGCTCCACGCGACGTCGCCGGTGGTACGAGAGAGTGACGGCACCGAGCAGCGGACCCCAGGCGACCAAGGGCAGGTAGAGGAATCCGACGATGACGTTGCCAAGTGCGGTCATGTCAGGGTGAGGGGTGGCCCACCAGGCGACGAACGGCATCCACAGAACGGTCAGCGTCAGCGCGCCGAAGCCGGCCGGGACGACGGCCGCCATGGGGTGGATCCGGCGTCCGCCGAGCAGGGGGATCCAGCGCGGGAGTATCACGCCCCAGGGTCGGACAAAGCCGAGCGTAAGCAGTGCGAGTGCCTCACTGGCCACACTGAGGCCGACTACGTACACCGCGCTCCAGCCGGTGCAACCCATTGCCGCATAGCCGACGTCGGTGTACCCGGCCGGGTGGCCGGCCGCCAGCAGGCAGGAGGCGCCAGATCCCGGTCGGCAGGGTAACGAGCGCGGCAGCATGGGCGGCCCGAATCGCCCAGCGGGGCGGAGGCGGAACGGCGGGAGCGAGCACAGCGGTGGTCATGTGCGCCATCCTGTCGGCGTGCCGCCGTCACAACGTCGGTTCCGGGGATGAGCTTTCCGACCGGCCCAGGATGGAGATCTGTACCTCCCCCTCACCCGTAAGGGGGAGGGCACTCGTTCCGCTCCATCTCGCCGTCCCCTGAACCTGACAAGACCACGCACACGACAACAGCTGGCCGCGTCAACCCCGAAGGGCTTCGGCATCCGACCACTTGGGTTCCGGAACCGCTTGGAACAGGCTCTACGCCGGTCTTTGCTCGGCATACCTCCGCTCAAAACCCACCGCGCTTCGGTCGTCCTCGGGCCTGACCGTGCACCGGCGAGTCCGGAGCGACACCGCGGTACCGGTACCGGACGGCTTCGCGCGAGCACATTCGCGTCCCGATCAGCCGAAGGGCGGCGCGTCCTCTTCGTACTCGTACGGTACGGGCTCGACAGCGGACCATGCGCCGGGGACTGCCGCCAAGATTTCCAGCACCTCGGTCTCCGACTGGCCGACAACTACCAGGACCGGTTCAACCGGATCCGGCTCCAGGCACAACAGCTTCCCTGGCGCGGAGAACCAACGTGTCGGTTCTCCCTCTGGGTGGTACCAAGCCGGGCAAGGCGGCAATGCGATCGGCTGGTAGGTCGCCTCGACGGCCGCGATGACCTCCGCGGGCGCCGGGCACTCACGTCCACACGGGCCGTACCGGCGAGCCATGACCGCCTCACTGAGGACCAGTTCGGCGAAGGCCCGCGACAGTCGATCGAGGTACGGCTTCCAGGCCACGCCGGGCAGGTGGTCCGAGAACAAACCCACCGGCGGGTCGTCGTCCCCCAGCCGGTCGAGCGGAACGCCCCAGCCGGCGCATCCCTGATTCTCGCTACGGAATACCAGCAATTCACCTGAGGGATCAAGCAGCAGTTCCTCAGGCGCCAGCAAAGGATTGTGCACGGCGACCAGATCCGCCCGGCGGCCGAAGAGCGCGTACGCCTCGGACAACGGCGCCGGAAGCGGATACCCGAGCCGCTCCTCGGCACGCCGCACCTCGCTCGGCGGAATACCGTCCGCCGGTGACAGAGGCGCCATCCACGATTCCGCGAACGCCTCCACGAACTCCCACACCGCCGCTCGCGAGGTGGCCGCGGCACCGAACGCCCGGGCCGGGTCCAGCCTCTCGCGCCTTTCAGTCATCCCCCGACCTTATGTGCTCAGGAAACGGCGACCGTCCATGCCTGAGAAACAAGCTCGCGCTAAAGTGCCCCGTTCACAGACATCGAACAGCCGGCGTACGTACGCGGAGAAAGTGGATCCCGGCCGTAGTACGTCAACGCCAACGCCAAGGGCCACCCGCCCACCGAAACCGTCCGCGCCCGCAGCCACCACACCCAGCCGAGTGATGGTCACCAGGCTCGAACCGCCAAGGCTCGCGGAAAGACCGGAGCCGCTGCAAGGATCTCGCTGTGACAGCCGCCGGGCCCCATGCCGCTCCCCGGCACGGGAGGCAGAGCCACCGCGCGGTCCGTCCGAGCCGGGGCGCTACACCAGCCCCCCCCGATCCGCACTCCCCTGACGAAGGGCCACCTGATGCTGACGACCGCGTACGTCCCCGGCGCCCCCAACTGGCTGGACCTGGGCAGCCCCGATACCGAGGCCAGCATCGCCTTCTACTCCGCGGTCCTGGGATGGGACCACCAGTCCGCCGGGCCGCAAGCGGGCGGCTACGGCTTTTTCCTGTACGACGGCAAGGTGGTGGCGGGCCTCGGCCCGCTGGCCGAAGACGGCGCGAGCCCCTCGTGGACGGTGTACTTCCACAGCCCGGACGCCGACGCCACCGCCCGCGCCGTCCAAGACGCCGGCGGCAGCGTCCGCGTAAACCCGGCGGACGTCTTCACCTACGGGCGGATGGCGGCCTTCACCGACCCCACCGGTGCCGACTTCGCCGTCTGGCAACCCGGCGACACCAACGGTTTGGAACTCGTCGCCGCACCCCACACCCTGTGCCGCGTCGAGCTGTACACGACCGACGCTCCAGCAGCCAAAGCCTTCTACCGCTCCGTCTTCGCCTGGGAATCCACCGACCTGGAGATGGGTCCGGGCCTGACCTATACGGTCCTGTACCCGTCGGGTACCGGCCAGGACGCGGCACACGGCGGGCTGATGCAGCTCCCCCAGGCCAACCTCGACGCCGGAGCCACCGCCGAATGGCACCCGTACTTCGAAGTACGCGACTGCGAAAGCACCGTCGCCCAAGCCGGCGAAGCCGGCGCCATCGTCCTCATCCCGCCCATGGACGTTCCCGGCATGGGCCGCATGGCCATGTTCCTCGACCCCCACGGCGCCGCCTTCGCCATCATCGACAGCCACTCCCCCAACCAGTAACACGCCTTCACCACCCCTGGCCCTTTCTGGCCCCGGCAAGATCAGGAGGCAACCGCTTCCTGCCCCAGGTCGAGGAGCGCCTGATCGAGGCAGGGCTCGCCCGGCAGGGAAACCACTTGGGTGTCACACAGCACCACGGGAACGCCCCGCCGCTCGGCGTGCTCGGCCACCATGTCGATGGCGGCCGCCTTGAGCTCCACCAGAAAGACCTCCGCATCGACTTCCCGGAGCTCGGCACCGAGCCGGCCGCGGTCGGCGAGGGCAGTGCTCGCGTGTACGACGCGCGCCCCGTAGGACGTGGTCAGATGCTCGACCATGCCGGGCACGGCGGCGGCGGACGCGGTGGTGAAGAAGGCGACGCGCCGTCCCGTGATGTCCGAGACCGGCCTTGGACGCAGGGCGGCCGCGATCAGCGGCACCTCACGTACCTGCTCGATCGCCTGGCGCAGTGGCCGGACGTCGAGGTGTGGATCGGCGAGCGTAAGGACCACCAGGTCGGATACGAGCACCCGGTACGCGCCGGCGTACCCCAGGACCCGTTCGGGGCACTGGCCGCCCCCGACCACCAGGATCCGCCGACGCGTCTGCACCGGGGGCAGCACGGTGCCACTGCCTTCGAACAGGACCAGATCCGGCGAGAGGCCGGCCGCCACCGCGGCGGCCGCTTCGACGTTCGAGGTCAACGGCGTGGCCGCGAATCCCCCGCCGCAGCGCCGCGCCCCCACCGTGTGCACGCGCGCGAACACCGCGTCCTCGACATAGTCCGACGCGGCGTGCCGGCCCGAGCGGGACAGCTCCAGTAGCCCGGCCACATCCGGGGACGAGGTCATCACCACGGGCTCGGCCGGTCCGCCCCGGCCCATTGCCACGACCACGACCTTCCACCGGCGCGCCAGCAACCGTGCGGTATGTCCGCCGACCGCTGTTTTGCCAATTCGCTTTCCGGTCCCGGCAATACTGATCGACGGAAGGTCGTACGCGGCCGGTCGCGGGGGCGCGAAGTAGAAGTCCGCCCCGGCATACGCGACGCCGCACGCCAATGCCTCGGCCACGAAATGCATCCGTTCACGCCCACCGACCACCGGCTCGTCCGACAGGTCCACCACCAACTCGGCCCCGCAAGCCGCCACCGCGTCCGCCAAACCACCCGACAACAGCCGCACGCCAAAATCCGGCGACCCGCGCAGCTTCTCCTTACCTCCCACCAGCAAGGCACCGGCGACCCGGCACGGCAGCGAACGCAATGCCTCGCGCACCACCTCCGGGTAATGCTCCCCGTCAATCAGAGCCAGCGCCCGCTTACCCGCCAGCAATGCAGGGAATTCGCCGATCACCCGGCCTCCTCAGGATATGAGCCGACGCCGTACACATCGCCACAGCCGCCTGGGTCACCAACCATCAGCCATACCGACCGGACACCAATACTCTGCACATTCCCGCAGCGCGCACCACTCACAAAATGACTCCACCTGAGCCAAAGGAGTGCCCCCGCGGACCAGACCCGCTAGGCCCAATGACGACCTAGGACCGTTCCTGACCTATATCGCCAATACAGTCACCGTTGAACGCGGTAACCACGGCACAACCGGGCCTACCACCGCCAGATCAACCACTTCCGGACCCACCGTCACCGCCCCGACCCAATCCCACCCCGCATCCCCACGAACCGCCCATCCCCCAAGGAGCCCACCCGCATGTCCGCACGTTCGTCGCAGATCCCGCGTTTCACCTGGTCGCAGGTATGCGCGCGCCGTCTGGAACGCCACAGCCTGAGCACCCCCTCGGTAACCGCCCGGCCCGACGACATCGTCGGTGCCATGGCCGGTACCCATGCCCAGGTACTGTCGGCCGCCGAACTCGCCATCGGGCTGCGGATGTCCGACGCCACCCGGATGGACGTGCGCAAAGCGCTCTGGGCGGAGCAGAGCCTGGTCAAGACGTTCGGACAACGGGGTACCGTACACCTGTTCCCGACCCGCGACCTGCCGCTGTGGATCGCGGCCTTCTCCGCCGTTCCCGAGCCGAAGCACTCGCATCCGGCGCACATCCGGTTCACCGAGGAACAGACCGCTGAGGTGGTCGCGGCCATCGGCGACGCCCTGCGGGACGCCGAGCTCACCATCGACGAACTCAGCGAGGAAGTGATCCGCAGGACCGGCGCCTGGGCCGGCGATCTCGTCATACCCGGGTTCCAGGGCCTGTGGCCGCGCTGGCGTCAGGCGCTGCACCTGGCCGGGCTGCGAGGGAAGCTGTGCTTCGGCCCCAATCGCGGTCGCAAGGTCACCTACACCAACCCGGCCCGCTGGCTACCCGGCCTCGCGCCGGCCGACCCCCGGGCCGCCCTGACCCATGTTCTGACCAGCTATCTGCACGCCTACGGGCCGGCCACCCCACAGCAGTTCGCGCACTGGCTGAACGCGCCGGTCCTCTGGGCCAACGAACTGTTCGCGTCCCTGGCCGACGAACTCCAGCCGGTCGAGGTCGAGGGAAAGCCGGCTTGGGTGGCCGCGGGTGACACCGCCATGCCCGACGCGCCGCCGCGCGGACTGCACCTGCTGCCCTACTTCGACGGCTACGCGTACCGGGTCGGCAACCAGGTACCGGAGCTTCTGTACCCGGGCCGCGCCCGTGAACGGGTGCTGCCCGGCAATTTCCAGGTGCTGATCGTGGACGGCGTGGTCGGCGGTCTCTGGCATCAGCGGCGCTCCGGCCGCAAGCTCGACGTCACCGTGGAGGCCCTGGTGCCGCTCGGCGCCGCGCAGCGCACCGAGGTCGAGCACCGGGTGGCCCGGATCGGCGAGATTCTGGAGGCCACACCGCGGCTCACGTTCGGGCCGGTCACCGTTGGCGGTCACGCCTGACCGACTGGCCGGGCGGCTGTCTGACCGGGTGACGGGGCGGGGCCCGCCCATCAGTCACCCGCCGACGCCGCCAGTCGAGCCGCAAGCCCCCGCACGTGTTCCACCAGTTCAGGTGGCTCGTGCACGGTGAAGGGCACCCCCAGCAGACCCACCCACAGGGCCAGTTCGTCCAGTGAGTGGGCACCGGCCGTCACCGTGCAGGACTGGGCGTCCCGCGGTTCGACCGTGGCCGCCGTGGCGGGCATGCGCTCTTGTACCTGGGCGGCCGGGGCGTGGACGGTGAAGCGGGCCTGGTGGTGGTAGGGGGCGGTGGACAGAGCGCGGGAGGCGTAGTCGGCGAGGTCGGGGGCGGGTGCCTGGCGCGGGGTGAAGCGGGGGCCGTTGGGGGTACGCAGGGCCAGGCGGTCGACGCGGAAGGTGCGCCAGTCGGCGCGCCCCGTGTCGTAGGCCAGGAGGTACCAGCGGCGCCCGGAGAACACCAGCCGGTGCGGCTCGGCTTCGCGCCGGGTTTCGGTGGCGTCATGGGACCGGTAGGAGAAGCGCAGGGTCTCATGGTCCCGGCAGGCCGCCGCGATTGCCGTCAGGGTGTCCGGCGCGACCACCGGTCCGCCCTGCGCCAGCGGTACCGTCGCCGACTGGAGCGCTTGGACGCGGTGCCGTAGACGGGACGGCAGGACGCTTTCGAGCTTGACCAGCGCGCGTACGGACGTCTCGGCGATCCCGGCCACGGTTGCGCCCGCCGCCGTACGCAGCCCCACGGCCACCGCCACCGCCTCTTCGTCGTCGAGCAGCAACGGCGGCAGTTGCGTGCCGGCGCCGAGCCGGTAACCGGCTACCCCGGCACTGGCGCTGACCGGGTAGCCCAGCGTACGGAGCCGGTCCACGTCCCGGCGCACCGTGCGCGGGGTCACGCCGAGCCGTTCGGCGAGTTCCGTACCGGACCAGTCGCGATGGGTCTGAAGGAGGGACAGAAGTTTCAAGAGACGTGCAGAAGTTTCCCGCATACGGTCAAGTCTCTCGCACGCCTAGGACCGTAACTGTCCTCACTTGCTCGTAACGTTCTTTCCATGAACAGCACGACGAACATCGCCACCGCAGGGAACGTCGCAACCGACATCGAAGCCACCACGTCTGCCGATATCGCCATCCGCCCCTTCCGCATCGACATCCCCCAGGCCGACCTGGACGATCTGCGCGAGCGGCTGGCGCGCACCCGCTGGCCCGACGAACTCTCCGGCGTCGGCTGGTCGTACGGCGTCCCGGTGACGTACGCGAGAGAGCTCGCCGCATACTGGCGCTCCGGCTTCGACTGGCGCGCGCAGGAGGCGGCGCTCAACCGGTTCGACCAGTTCACCACCGAGATCGACGGCCAGAACATCCACTTCCTGCACGTCCGGTCCCCCGAGCCCGGCGCGCTTCCGCTGCTCCTGACGCACGGCTGGCCCGGCTCGATCGCCGAGTTCATGAAGGTCATCGGCCCGCTCACCGACCCGCGGGCGCACGGCGGCGACCCCGCCGACGCCTTCCACGTGGTGGCCCCCTCCATCCCCGGCTTCGGCTTCTCCGGGCCGACGACGGAGCCGGGCTGGAACCTGCACCGGGTCGCGCGGGCCTGGGCCGAGCTGATGCGCCGGCTGGGATACGAGCGGTACGGCGCCCAGGGCGGTGACAGCGGCGCCGTGATCTCGCCCGAGGTCGGCCGCATCGATCCCGAGCACGTCGTCGGCGTACACGTCAACGGTGCGCTGGGCTTTCCGACCGGCGACCCGGCCGAGTTCGACGGACTGTCGGCGGCCGAACTGAAGCGGCTCGGGCAGTACCAGGACCAGGACCGCAGCGGTTACGCGGTCATCCAGGCGACCCGGCCGCAGACCCTCGCGTTCGGGCTGACCGACTCGCCCGCCGCGCAACTGGCCTGGATCGCGGAGAAGTTCAAGGAGTGGACCGACCCCGCCCACGAACTCCCCGAGCACGCCGTCGACCGCGACCAGTTGCTCACCGACGTGAGCATCTACTGGCTGACCCGCACCGCCGCCTCCTCCGCCCGGCTCTACAAGGAGAGCGCGCAGGCATGGGGCTCGGCCGTAACGGCGTCCACGGTGCCGCACGGCGTCGCGGTCTTCCCCGGCGACGCCGGTGTCCGCCGCATAGCCGAGCGGGAGCACAAGGTGGTGCACTGGTCGGAATTCGACCGCGGCGGACATTTCCCTGCCATGGAGGTACCGGAACTGCTCGTCGATGACGTCCGGGCGTTCTTCCGGCTGGTCCGCTGAGCTGCCATCGGCATATGCCACGCCGCGCATCGGAGAGCTGACGGGGCTGACTGCTGGGCTGTGCTTCTAGGAGGAGGCGGTGGTGACGCCTTTTCACGTGCTGGACCAAGGGCCCGCCCTGGTCCAGGACGCGGGCACAGTGTCGTGGACCAGGGCGGGCGGCGATCCGCACATGCGCACCACTGACTGCCCCAGGGAGCGTCACGACGCAACCAGTGATCAGCTCAGGGGTACGACTATTTCTCCCCCGTGGTTCCCCGCCTCCGCCTCGTCCAGCATGAGCGCGGCGACGGTAGCGCGGGAGATCCTGGGCGGCAGCAGGGGACGCCGCAGGTCGGGGAGCCGCACAAGACGGCGTCCGGGGCTGAGGGGTCCGTCCTTCAGGTCCGGAGCATGAAACACCGTGGCGCCGGCCGCCAAGGCGACCTGGTCGGCCTCGGCCTTCTCCGTCAGTTCCGCGCCGACGGCCATCCGCATCACCGCCTGATAGATCAGCCCGCCCGCGCGTTCCGACGGTCCCGATCCCAGTGCACCGAGCCACACCGTACGGATGGGGGCCGCGGCGAGCAGCCTTGCCCCGGCGACCAACGCGCCCGGCCCGTCATCCTTTCCGATACCGATGGCCGAGACGGCCACGTCGACGTCGTCCAGGTCTGGGAAAGTCCGGGGGGAGAAAACATCCGCCTGCCTGATGTCGACCTGCCGCGACGCGGGCACGGTGACCCGGCCCGGAGTACGGACGAGGGCCACGACCTCGTGTCCCCGCTCAAGTGCCTGGTCGATGAGCAGGCGGCCGACCCGCCCGGAGGCGCCGAGTATTGCGATGCGCATAATGAACCGTTCTCTGACTGAATAACTGAGAGTGAATTGAGTTAACGGGCCCTGGGGCCCGGTGGGGGTGGTCCCGCCGTCCGGCCGACGGGGCTATTCGCCGACGTTGCCTTCGCTGATTGCGGCTGCGATTTCGACAAGCTCTACGGGCCATCGCCCGCCGTGGTCCCGACCCGGCGGCACCCCATCGGCCGCCGGACAGCGCTGGGCCCGGGCCGCATCGAGACCGAGTACCACCATGTCCTGTCCGTGCGCGTCCGCCCTTCGTAGCCGAGCCCTCACACGTAGCCGGGCCCTCACGCGCGCCGCCCGCCATCGACCGACAGCGCGATCCCGGTGACGTAGGAAGCGGCATCCGAGCAGAGCCAGACCGCCGCTGCCGCGGCCTCCTCCGGCGTGGCCAGTCGGCCGAGCGGTGTGATCGCCCCCTGCATCGCGATCATGTCGGTACCGGCCGCCACCTGCTCGAACCCCGGGGTGAGGGTCGGGCCGGGGCAGACGGCGTTGACCCGTATGTTGTCCGGCGCGTAGTCGACCGCCGCGGCCTTGGTGAGCCCGACGATGCCGTGCTTGGCGGCCACGTAGGCGGGGGCGCGCGGAATCGCGTACAGGCCCCCGTTGGAAGCGATGTTGACGATCGCGCCGCCGCCTTTGAGCAAGGGCAGCTCGTACTTCATGCACAAAAAGGCCCCGGCCAGGTTGACATGCACCACGCGCTCGAACTCTTCCGAATTCATCTGGTCGAGCTGCCGGTGATGCGAGGCCATGCCGGCATTGTTCACAGCGAAATCGAGGCCCCCGTACGCCGCGACCGTGCGCCCGACGGCCGTACGCACAGAAAGTTCGTCGGCGATGTCGACGGTCAAAGCCAGCGCATCCCCACCGTCTTTCCTGATCGTCTCGGCTGTCTCGGCCGCCGTGCCACCGTCGATGTCGAGTACGGCGACCGCGGCGCCGCTCCGGGCAAATGCGAGCGCCGCCGCCCGGCCGATCCCGCTGCCGGCGCCGGTGACGAGCCCCACCTTTCGGGGGTTCGCCTTCCGGGGGTTCGCCTTCCGGGAGCTCATCTTCTGGGGGCTCACCTCTTGGGGAATGTCGCTCATACCAGCGGCTCGCTGTTCGCCCAGGTGACCTTGTACGGGCGCCGTGCCTGCCATCGATCGAGGACTTCGGGCAGGTCCGGCGCGGTGAACCCTTTCGCCTCCGCTTGGGCGTAGGCCACGGCGACCCCAACGAACGCGGCCGGAGCTTCAGTCGCGATCAGTGCGGGAACGGCCCCCTCGCCGGGGACCGGCAAGTGACGTCGGGCCACGACCGACTGCGCGGTACCGGTGCCGAGCATGGCTCGTTCTATGCCCACACGGCATTGGCCCAATGCGGCGACGGGCAGGGATTGGTCGAAGGAATCAGTCATCGTTTGCTGGATCACGAGCCCATTCTTAGGGCCGCACACCATCGCCGTCCAAGACCGGTTCGGAATCGGGCGATAACCTGGAGGCATGGTCGAACTGGAAACACGCGAGCTCGAATACTTCCTCGCACTCGCCGACGAGCTGCACTTCGGACGGGCCGCCGCCCGCCTCTCCATCGCCCAGCCGGCGCTGTCGAAGGCGATACGGCGGATCGAGACCCGGCTCGGCGTCCCGCTGTTCGTCCGCTCCAGCCGGCACGTCGAGCTCACCCCGGCCGGGGAGGCGTTGCAGGAACACGGGCGGCACGCGCTCAACGCGGTCAGCGCCGCCGTCCAGAGCGCCCGGCGGGCCGGCGACGTCCAGGCCCACCTGCGACTCGTACTCAAGCCCGGCGGCGACGCCGGCCTGCTCTCCGGAATCCTGGCCGAGTACGCCCGCCGGCCCGACGCCCGCCGGGTGGACATCCTGTTCAGCGGCCCCGCCGACCGCTCCGACTTCCTGCGCGACGGCCGGGCCGACGTCGGTCTGCTCTACGCGCCGCTCGACGACCTCGACGGCCTGGCCCACGAGACGCTGCACACCGAGGACCGCGTGGCCATCGTCCCGTCCGGGCACCGGCTGGCCGGGCGCGCTTCGGTACGCATGTCCGACCTGGAAGGCGAGACGCTGCCGCGCTGGAAGGGAGTGCCTGGGGGCGACGGCACCGGCCCCGAGGTCGCCGACGTCGTCCAGCTGCTCCACATGATCACGATGCGCCGGATGATCGGGGTACTCCCCCGCTCACTGGTCGAACCGGCCCTGCCCGGCCTGGTCTGCGTCCCGGTGGCCGACGCACCGCCCAGCCGCCTCGTACTCGCCTGGAACGAGCAGGACCGCCGACCGCTGGTCGCGTCGTTCGTGGCCGCCGCACTCAGGCCGCGCGGTTACGAAACGGGCTCTGGGGTGGGCGAACCCGAGGTGCTGGCCGGTTCGGGCGATGAGCGGCCTGAGCTGGGGAAGGGGAGCTATCCGCAGGCTGATCGTGCGGGGCATGCCGGTCAGTAGGGGTGTCTGGTCGAGCGGGAGACCTGATCCATCTCGGGCGCACGGGCGTGGGTGCACGGGCGTCGGTCCACGGTCCCGACGTATACGCCCAGGGCAGCCGGAGAACCGGCCTGATCCTTCAGGGGCAAGCTCCGGGACCGATCAGGGACTTCCCGGACGTTGTGGCGGCCCCGGCCCGGGAAACTCGACTTCGTTCGCCGATCATTGCCCGCGCAAATGGAGTTCGCATGCACCGCTCATCGGCTCGCTTTCTGGCCGCCGCCACGACCGCCGCCGTATTGCTCATCAGCACCCCCGCACAGGCGGCAACCAGCACGTCCCCGGACCTGAATCGCACCGCCCTGAACGAGGCCATCCGCCTGCGTCCGAGCGATGGCGCCGCCGGTGCCATCGCCGAGGTCCACAAGGACGGGCAGAGCTGGCGCGGGACCGACGGAGATCTCGTAACCGGCAAGCGGATCAGGAGCGATGCGCACTTCAGAATCGGCAGCATCGCCAAACCCATGGAAGCGGTCATACTCCTTCAGCTCTCCGCCGAAGGTCGGGTGAACCTCGACCGGAGCGTGCAGCATTACTTGCCTCACCTGCTGCCGAAGAAGCGGTTCAAGGAACCCATCACCGTACGGCAGTTGCTCAATCACACGAGCGGGCTGCCCCAGGACTTCGAGGGCGCCCCCGCGACCACCCCGGACCAGGCCCTCGACCGGCGCTTCGACTACCTCACCTTCGACCAGGTGATCCGGCAGACCCTCCACCCCAAGGGCCGGCCCGCGCCGGGTCCGCGCTTCAGCCCCGGTACCAAGCAGGAGTACAACTCCTTCGGCTACCGGATCGCCGGCAAGCTCATCGAGCACATCACCGGGCACTCGTACCAGTACGAGGTGACCGAGCGCGTCCTGAAGCCGCTGCGAATGTACGAGACCGTCCCCCACGTGGCCGGTCACAGCACCCCTGTACCCCGCCCGTACCTCCCCGGTTACCTGCCCAGGAACAACGGCGACCTCGTCGACGTCAACGTGCAGGGCGGCCTGCCCGCCAGCATGACCTCCACCACCGGCGACCTCGACCGCTTCATCACCGGCCTGTTCGACGGCAGCCTGCTGCGCCCGGCCCAGGCCGCCGAACTGTTCGCCATACCTCGCGGCATCGACGGCAAGCCGCTCCCCTACGCGAACGAGTCCAACTGCAACATGGGTCCCGCCAAGGGGACGGCCTGTTTCAGCGTCGGCCTGATGTACGTCCCGCTGCCCGACGGCTCCACCCTGTGGGGCAAGACCGGCAGCGACCCCGGCTACCGCAGCGGCGTCTTCGCTACCCGTGACCTCCACCGCCGGGCCGTCTACGCCCTCGGCACTTCCTCCGCCGACAACCAGGCCCCCGCCGTCGGCCTGCGTCTCGCCCAGGCGGCCTTCGGCGAGTGAGGGCCGGGCGCCCGGTGGCCGGGCCGCGATGGCCTGTTGGACGTACGCTTCGGCCGCGCCGCCCGCTGGATTCTCGGTGTCATCGGCAGCATCGCGGGGCCGGTTCGTTGCGCGCCGCGATGCGACGGGGCCTCGAAGAAGCATCGCTCAGTGTGTAGTTGGCGCTTGGAGCCCTGAATGCCCGCTCACGCCCAGAGCCCACGTCACCGTATTGACCAGTGACGCGACGAATGGGAACATCGTCACCTGCTGGACTGGTGACGACTATCCGGACAGGGGGACGCGCGTGGCCGCAATCCGCGACATCGAGGTCGTTGTCTTCGACATCCTCGGAACCCTGGTCGACGAACCCCGCGGACTTCGAGCGGCGATCCGCGCCGAGCTGCCCACATCCTCGGACAACGCGTCTGTCAACGCACTATTCACCGTGTGGCAACAGCACCGCGAGCATGAGCAGCAGCGCATCGAGCAAGGCCGGCGCACGTACGCCAATACCGCGATCATCGACGCAGAGGCCGCTCAACGGGTCGCCGACCACGCCGGCCTCACCGATCCCGCGGCCGTCAACCGACTGGCCACAGCAGGACAGCGTCTGCCGCCCTGGCCCGATTCCGTCGCCGGTCTCGAACGGCTCACACAGCACTACCCTGTGCCCGGCCTCTCCAACGCAGACCGCACCACGTTGCTGCGGCTCAACGCCCACGCCGGGCTGCGCTGGCACCAAGCCCTGTCCGCCGAAGCCGCTTCGGCCTACAAACCGGCACCCGAGGCCTACCAACTCGCCCTCGACGCCGCCGGATGCCCACCCCAACGCGTACTCATGGTGGCCGCGCACGCCTGGGACCTCCGCGGAGCCCAGGCGCAGGGCATGCGCACCGCATACGTCCGACGACCGGTCGGTGACCCGCCCACGAGCTCCGACAACTTCGACTGGCAGTTCAGCGGGCTGAGCGAACTGGTCTCCGCGATGACGGCGAAATAGGCGGATCGGTCCGAGCTGTGTCGCGCCGGTACGAAGCGGCTCGGGCCACGGCACACCAACAAACCACAGCCGACACTCCAACACCGCGCACACGGACGTCCTCCTACCCCAGCCACCACAAGCCTGACGCCCGGACGGCCGGCTTCACAGGCAGCGTGTCCAGAGCTGGTCCCGACTGAACAAAACTGACACGCTCAACGCCCATGAAGGATCACGACAGCCCGGCGTCCGAAGCCCTCCGCCTGGTACACCACCACTTCCCGCACGCCGTGGGCGCCCTCCTCGGCGGTTCAGCCGCCCGAGGACACACTTCGGCAAGCAGCGACCTGGACGTGGCCGTCCTTTTGCCCGACTCGGACACCAGCCGCCGCCAAGTCATCCGCCACAACGGTCGTCTGGCCGAGCTGTTCATCCACACCGTTACGGACTTCCAGCAGGCACTGGAGCACAACCGGGGCAACCGCCGAGGCACTCTTCTGTTCATCTACGACCAAGGCATGCCTCTCCTGGACCCTTACGGCGATCTCGAGCGCGCACGCGTACAGGCCCGCTCGTCACTCGCGGCGGGCCCCATCCCCCTCACCCCCGCTGAGTGGGAGCGCGGCCGCTATTTTCTGACCTGCTTCATGGACGATTTGATCGACGTCCCGTCGACCAACCGTTACGAGCAGCTGTCCCTGACCGACCACACCTTGCGCGAAGCCGCGCACCTGCTAACCGCCCACCACAGAGCCTGGACAGGCATCGGCAAGTGGCTGCCTCGCAGACTCCTGAGCGCGGATCCCGTACACGGCCAAGCCTTGCTGGACGGCCATCAGCGCGTAGCCGAGCATGCCGACACGGCACCGCTCGCTGTCGCGGCCGAGCGAGTGCTCGATCTCGTCGGCGGCCCGCTGAGAGAGGGCTATACCCAGCGATAGGCCAAAGCAGGCACCGCAGTCTCCAGCCGTACGCCCTTCTCACGCCGAATTCGAGGACCGCACTGAGCGCGTACGAAGTCGCCCTCCTAGAAGGGAGAACAGCTGCCGACCGTGCCCAACGTCCTGGAAGTCACTGTTGTGCCGGACCGGGAGAAGCCGAGCATGGGTAGCGTTCGAGTCCGTCCCAGCCGCCTCAGGAAGGACATCAGCCATGACGATCAGCTCGAATCCGGATGCGGACAGCCTGGCCGCGATCGAAGCGAGGATCGACCGGCGCCGGGACCAGTACGCGCTGCCCGAAGGGCATATCGCGGAGGCGGACTCGCCTTGGCTCCCGTTTGTCCCGCAGGTGATGATCAAGCATCTGACGTTCGACATCCGCAGCAGCTCGGCCGCGAACGTCCTGTGGGTACAGGCCGGCGGAGTGCTGGGCCGCCACCGCCACCGTGGCCCGGTTTCCGGCTATGTACTCGATGGCAGCTGGCGCTACCTGGAGTACGACTGGGTCGGCCGCCCGGGCGACTTCATCCGGGAAAGTCCGGGCCGCACCCACACCCTGGTCTCCGATGAGGGCATGAAGACCGTCTTCTGGCTGAACGGGCCGGTGGAGTTCCTCGACGAGCAGGACAGGGTGACCGAAGTGATCGACGTCTTCTGGTTCATCGACCATTACGAGCGCGGCTGCCAGGAGCAGGGTATTCCGATCAACCGGGCGCTCTACCTGTGATCCAGGCCCTCAGATTCATCAGGTCCTCGGGGGCAGCCCGGACGCCGGCCCGAGGGCGGTGTGAAAACGTTCATGCCCTCGGGTCGGAGCTGACGTGGACGCGTTCGTAGCGGTCCAAGCGACTCATTGGTGAACGAAGCTGCTCGCCGGTCTCGCGCGCGATCAACGCAGGGGCTTTCACGACTCATCGCGGCGCTCCGCCGGCTTGCCCCTCCTCACAGCCCTGCGCGGACGCGCTTCGGGGGCGCCGTCTTCGTTGCCTTTGGCAGCACCCGCGCATCACTCCCGGTGGCATTCGGTCGCTGTATACCCACCTTCTACGTGCAGATCGCAACCAACGGGACCTCGTGCGTTGCGTAACCGCGGAGGGAGAGACGCAGCCGCCAGGCTGGGACGCGTGCGTTGCCCATGGTGGCGGATATACGACATCACCCGTGAAGGCAACGGTGCAGTCGCAGAGCTGCCAGCCACCTGTCGACAAGACCTGCTGGACTGATCGCGAAACGCGCCAGCCCATACAGGACGGAACACGATGTCGATTACCACCGCCGCTGCTCCCAACAGTCAATATGCGCCCTCTCGAGTCCCGCTGATGGGGTGGCTGGCGGTGGTCTCGGTCATGATGGGAATCTTTGCCATCGTCACCACCGAGATTCTGCCGATCGGCCTGCTGACCTCGATCGGTTCCGATTTCACCGTGTCGGACGGAATGGCCGGGCTGATGATGACCATGCCCGGCTTTCTGGCGGCTGCCGCCGCTCCGCTCGTCACCGCGGCCACAGCACGCTTCGACCGCCGGCTGATGCTGTGCGTATTCATGCTTCTGCTGGTACTGGCGAACTTCCTCGCCACCGCGGCACCCGACTACTGGCTCGTGCTGGTCTCTCGGATCATGGTCGGAATAACGATCGGCGGCTTCTGGCCAATCGGCGCGGGGCTGGCCGGCCGACTGGTGCCACCGGCCTTCGTCGGCAGGGCAACTGCTGTGATCTTTTCTGCTGTTCCGTTGGGTTCCGTTCTCGGCGTACCGGTCGGCACCCTTATCGGCCATTTCGCCGGATGGCGAACGGCTCTCAACGTCATGGGAGTTCTGGCAGCCGGCGTGCTGGTCATGCTGTTCGTCTTCGTACCGTCTCTTCCCCCGGTCCAGTCCACACGACTGAGTGTCCTCGGAAGCATGCTCCGCAGTGCCGGCACCCGCTTCGCTCTCTTGCTGACGTTCCTGATGGTGATGGCCCACTTCGCCACCTACACCTACGTCACACCATTCCTGGAGCAGGTCACTCACGTCAGCGGTGGTTTGATCACTACGTTCTTGCTGCTTTACGGTGCCGCCGGCATCCTCGGAAATTTTCTGGGCGGCGCGTGGGTGGCCCGATATCCCCGGAGTGTCTTCGGGCTTGCGGCCGGACTGATCGCCGCATCGACCCTCCTGCTCCCAGTATTGGGCCGCTGGAATGCGGGCGCGGTGGTTCTGCTGATCGTGTGGGGTATCGCGTATGGTGCCGTGCCAGTCGCGTCGCAGACCTGGTTCTCCAAGGCGGCACCACACACCCCGGAAGCGGCGTCGGTTCTGTTCACCGCCTCCTTCCAGGCAACGATCTCTGCCGGCGCACTCACAGGCGGAGTCATCCTGGACCGCACCTCTCCGTCCACGGTCATGCTGCTGGGCGGATGCACCGCAGTTCTCATGCTTCTGGTGATGGGGGCACGCTCCGTCGAGCGTCTTACCGGTCCGCACAGTGCGGAGCGGTCTCGAACGCGCGAATAACCGGCGCACCGACAAGAAGGCACGCTGCGGCCGGGCGCCCCGGCGGCTGGTAGGAGAACGACCTGCTGCGCCGCCCGTGTCTCGTACCGGACTGCGGAGGGTCTACGAGGGCTGACACCGGCATGCGCCCGTGCCAGCGCCCCCAACACCTGGGCCGCGACCGTCACCAGTGTCGGCGCTCAGGTCAGGACCAAGTCAGCTTGCCCCGGCGCCGTGCCCCGCAACGTCGCCCAACGCCAGCACGGTTGACGCGTCAGCCGCGGTGACAGCCCGCCGCCACTGGAAAAACCACTCCGGCCCCGGAGTCGAGAGAGCACAGGCTGCGGCCCTGACCACCCTCGCCACGCATGGTGCCCAACCGCGTGGTCGGCGCCATGTTCACGGTGACTGTTGCAGGCTCGCCCGATGTCGACGACGGCGTTGCTGTGCGCCCTGTCGCCGCCGTTGTCGTGGGCGCCCTGGCCGACGGCGGGACGGAGAACCTTGCGTCACCCATCCCTTGGGTTATAAGTTATAACTATCGCAAGAAGCTGAAGCTTCGCACTCGATGCATCCTGCCCTCGGAACGAAAGAGAACTGCCGTGATCTATCACCAGATTCGCCTCGCCATGCGCCCCGACGCCCCCAAGCACAAGGTCGACGAAGCGCTCGGCCTGCTGCGCAGGATGGGCCAGGAGATTGACGCCGTCGAACACTGGGCCGTCGGCCGTGACATCGGCGGCGACTTCGACTACGGCGCTCTCTTCGTGGTCAAGGACATCGACGCGTACCGCGCGTACATGCACGCCCCGCTCCATCGCCAGGTCGACGAGATCGGTCTACCGCTGGTTCGGAACATGATTTCCCAGGACCTCACCGACGACGAGGACCCGGAAATCGCTGACAAGATCCGCAAAATTCACGCGGACCGCTTCGCCGGTGATCCCGCCCTCGCCGCCCTGATCGAGGGGCTCGGTTCGTACGAAGGCAGCGGCGTAGCGAACGGCTGAAGGCCGGCTGCGCGGGCTGTCGTTCGGCTCGTCGGCGGGTATGGGCGGAGAAGGGCGGGGCACGATGTCCAAGCGTGCGAAGCCGAGTCTCCGCCCAGCGGCACCCGCCGAGAGTGACCGTGGACGAGCACCGCCAAGGCGGTCTGATGACGCGTCGACACGGACTGGACCGCGTCACGGAAGCCCATCCTCGACCACTACAACTACAGCATGCGCCCCTCGTCGGCCGGGCTGACCAGCGCGGTACGGCTGTGGAGCACGTTGCGGCTGATCGATCGGCTCGTCCGGAGTTCACACACGGAGTGGAAGCGGGCAAGAGGACGAGCGGAGGAAAGGGCAGCAAGGGAAGATGTCCGGGACGGCGAGTCGTCCGCCTATCTACTCGATGCCGACCGAAACCCAAGGGCCCTGACCCCACTCAGCCCAACCGCCCCGAAAACCCAGCCCTCAGTGCTGAATGAGACCCCCAACCGCGACAGGAGCAACATGCCCCGTCACCGGAAGCCTCTCCGCCAGATCGAGACCGATATCGACCAACGATGACCGACGCAGGCCAGCCACATCACCGATCTGCGTCCAGACCGACTCGGCGATTTCGCCGTTCGGTTCGGGGCGGAGTTGGCCGCCGGTGATGCGGACTCGGTAGAAGATGCCGACGTTCTGGTGGTCGGGCAGGCCGGGCCTGGGGCGGTCGGCCGCGGGGATCAGCCGGGAGTCCACGCCCAGGAGGCGTTCGACCTCCGCGTTGCAGCCGGTCTCCTCGGCGACCTCCCGGATCACCGCATCGAACGGGTCCTCCCCGTGCTCTACCCGGCCACCCGGCAGCGTCCAGTTGCTCTCGCCATTGGGTGATACATGGCGGGCGAGCAGCACCTGTCCGTCCTCAATACACACGGCGTACGCCGCCAGTCGGAAACTCAACCTCCGCACCTCCCCAACGGACCCTACGCCGGCCGCCAGAACCCCGTGCCGTACACCACCGAGCCTGATGCGTTCGCAAGTCCCGCGCGCCTCTTCAACGGCTGACTGGGCATGCATAGTTCACAGCCTCCGCGACGGCAGAGAGCAGTAACGGGGATGGTGGAACCGCCCGGAGGCAACTCCCCGACCTCACCGCGGCGTCCGCCCCGGTGGCCGGCTGGTCTCGCACTGGTCGTGCCAGGTGTGTGGGCGGTGCTGCGTGGGCGGCGGTACACGGTCCGGGTGCTCGCCAGTACGGAAGACCTTCCCGCGGATGAGCAGGTCGTGCTCGGCCGCCCGTCCGCCCGGCTGCCGCGCCTGGGGGCCGACCGCAGTCACGTCTCGGACGAGATCTGGCAGACCGAAGCGCTCGCCGCAGCGGCTGCGGCAGCGCGTCCTGCGGGAGCGGTACGTCAGAGCCATGATCCGGTTCGGCGCCGAATGGACGCCGCACCTGGCGATGCCGGACGGCAGATTCCCGCTGATCGGCTTCCCGCGCCGTACGCAGCACGCCCTGCGGCGCGTTCTGCGGCCGGTCTACCAGTGAGCGGGGGTACCAGCCCGGGTCGCCCCCACGACCGCACGTCCGTGGCCGGTCGCGACGGCCGTGATCCGGGTCGCCAGATTCTGGCTCGGCCTGACGGCATGGTGGCTTCTCGCCTCCGGCAGCCTTCCCCTCGCTTCTCCACAACCTTGTCGGCAACTCCTCCCAGAATGCAGGCTCTGCCCCGGGCGCGGAGGGAACCGACGGACTGACCTGGCTGGTGGTGTACGCCGCAGCGCTGCCCCTGCTCTGCGTGCTGGGTTTCGCCGACGCCACCGGGCTGGTCCTCCGGCACGACGTACGCGGACGGATCGACTCGCGTCTTTGACGCGTGGCCGTGCAGAGGCCACCACCCGGATCAAGCGGGCGTAGCCAACACCTCCGATGACGAGCACTTCGCCACCGCGATCACGGACACCGGCCGCGAGCACTTGATCATCGCCGGTGTCACACGACGTGCGCACCGTCTCCGGACCTCGTACCCCAGCCACAAGCCCGCTCCCACCCCCATGCCAACCACAGCCCCAGCCTCCCTACCGCCCCACAAGCCCCCCAACCATCACCCCAAGAGTGAAATCGAACCGCTCGTGCCCCTCCCCCGCGGTCAGCTCGGCCGCGTGGCGGATGGTGTGGGGGAAGGTCGCGGCGGGCAGGGCGGTGAGGCGGCGTTGGAGTTCGTCGCGGTCGAGGACCCAGGCGTCGTCGTGGGCCGCTCGCCGGCGTGCGATCGACACCTCCAGGCAGTAGGCGGCCACGTACAGCAGGAGGGCGTCGACGGCCCAGGCGGCGGCCTGGGGTGCGATGCCGCCGGCGAGCAGGACCGCCAGGAGTCCCTCGCCGACGCGCAGGGTCTCCCGGTCGGTGGGAGCCATGGCCAGCGCGGCGCGGGAGATGCCGGGGTATTTCAGGTACTGGTCGCGCAGCTGGGCGCATACGCCGCGGATCTGCTCCTGCCAGGCCGCGGGATCGGGCTCGGGGAGTACGAGCTCGGCGCACAGCCGTCCGATGAGCAGTTCGTCGAGGTCGGACTTGTTGACCACATGGGCGTAGAGCGAGGCGGGTCCGGTGTCGAGCGCACCGGCCAGTCGGCGCATGGTCAGCGCCTCGTAACCCTCTGTGGCGATGACGCCCAGCGCGGTGTCGATGACCTGTTCCACGGTGATCGGGGCCTTGCGGCGCCGCGGCCTGGAGGCTGCTTCGGCTTGGGGATTCGGCGGCTGGTGGCGTGCCGCGCGTCGCTCTCTCGGGTTCACCTGGTCATCATAACTTGACGCGAACAGTGTTCGTAAGTAGAACAGTGTTCGTGAAGACGAATGTGCAGCAGGACATGGACGTGACCGTGGTCGGAGCGGGGCCAGTGGGCCTTGTACTCGCCGCGGAGCTGGCGCTTTCCGGGGCGTCGGTGCAGGTGATCGAGCGACTGGGCGAGCCCGACGGGGGGATGAAGGCGGGTGCGATCAACGTGCCGACGGCCGAGGCCCTGGACCGCCGGGGTCTGCTGCCCGCCGCCGAACAGGTGCAGCGGGAGATGCTTGAGCGGGTCGGGTCGTTCGCTCGCGTGGCTGACGACGAGCGGCCCGCTGACGGTCGGCGAGCGCGCATGCCCCGGTTCACCGGGCATTTCGCGGGGATGGTCCTCGATGCTGACCTCGTGGACTGGTCCGATCCCGACCTCGCCGCCCACACCGCGGTCGACGGCGCGCGGATGGTGCCGCAGCGGGAGCTGGAGGAGCTGCTGGCCGGCCATGTCGCACGGCTCGGCGTGCCGGTGTGTCGCGGGGTGGAGGTCACCACGCTCGAAGACACCGGCGATGGTGTGCTCGTCGGCACCACCGCCGGCACGGTGCGTACCGGGTGGCTGGTCGGGTGCGACGGCGGGCGCAGCACCGTACGCCGCCTCGCGGGCATCGATTTCCCCGGCACGGACCCCGAGCTCACCGGGTTTCTGGCGGTCGCCGACATCGCCGACCCGGAGAAGCTCGCGGATGGATGGGCGTGGTCGACCCGAGGGGCGTACCGGTACGGGCCGCAGCCCGGGCGGGTGGTCACCGTGGAGTTCGACAGCGCCCGCTCCGGTCTCCCGCATGCTGAGCGCCGGTCCCGCAGGACGCCGGTCACCCTGGAGGAGGTGCAGACCAGTCTGCGCCGGGTCTCCGGCACCGATGTCACGCTGACCGCGCTGCGCGGCGCCGCGACCAGCTGGTCCGACAACGCCCGTCAGGCGGCGAGGTACCGGTCGGGGCGGGTGCTGCTGGCCGGTGATGCCGCGCACGTGCACTCGCCGTTCGGCGGTCAGGGGCTCAATCTCGGGGTCGGCGACGCGATGAACCTCGGCTGGAAGCTCGGTGCCGTGGTCGCCGGGTGGGCACCCGAGGGGCTGCTCGACAGCTACGACGCGGAGCGGCGTCCCCTCGGTGCCTGGGTACTGGACTGGACGCGGGCCCAGGTCGGGGTGATGCGCGGGGACGCCAAGTCGGCCGCGCTCCGGGAGGTCGTCGCCGGTCTGCTGAGCACCCGGGACGGCACGACGTACGCCGTCAAGCAGATCTCCGGCGTCACACAGCGCCTCGACCTGCCCGGTGACCATCCGCTGGTCGGGCGGTTCGTGCCCGATCTGTGGCTGAGGGACGGGTCCCGTCTGGTCGACCACGGTCATGGTGGCGGGTCCCTGCTGCTCGACCGCACTCCGGACGGTGCGTTCGCCCGCCTCGCCGAGGCGTGGGGCGGGCGGGTGAGCAGCGTGACCGACGAACACGCGGAGCCTGTCGGGGTGTTGGTACGCCCGGACGGGGTGGTCGCCTGGGCCTCCGACACCACCGGCGCCGCCGCCGTCGGCAATCTTGAGGCCGCCCTGCGCCGTTGGGCCGGAGCGCCGTCGTCCGTTCCCGAGCGCAAGCCGGTGGGCTGACCGTCGTAGCCGTCATCACCGATGAGCGGACCACCCGATGAGCGGACCACCCGATGAGCGGACCGCCCGGTGAGTAAGCGCTCTCCAGCCAGTCTCAGCAGGTACGGGACGAGCCGGGCACGCCCGCGATGAGCAGCCGTACCCTCCACCCTCCCCCATCGGCCTGCAAGGTCGCTGCGGGCTCGGGACCAACCACCTTGCGGCGCGTACCCACCGGCCCCGCCCATGGCCGAATCCGTATCTCCATAACCGGTCAACCTCGGATTCCTCTGGCCATGCACTTCCCCAGGCGCTTAGGTAGCTGTCAGGCATCCGCCGGTCCGCCTCGGACATGGTGACGGGACGGCCGGTACGCGTGCGCGCTCGCGCCTGCGCACCGGCCCGGCCCCGCCGTCCCGTGGGACCGCGCACCCGCACCCTGCCCAGAGGAATCCCCTGTCCATGCCCGCGTCTGCTCACCACCCGGTGTCATGTCCCCACCAACCGCCGCAGCGCGGTGCCGACGGCAGCGGCCGGGGAGCAGGCCAACGCACCACAGGCCCGTCGGAGTCGAAGCCGTACCGGCCGGTCGCCGTATGAAGACGCACAGACCAGCCTTAGCTCCTCTTTCCGCAGGCCCCACTTCCCGCCAGGCCGGACGGGAGGGGCCCCGATGACCGCCTCGCACCCGGCCGGTCGGGACCCGGACCTCTATCGGGCAGTGCAGGACATCCGGGCAGGTTACTGGATGCAGATGCGGCAGGTGCTGGCCCGGACCGGGTACTGGGCGCAGTGGACCTCCCGTACCCAGGTCCTGGGCGTGGCGGCGGCCGAGACCAACACCGTGGAACTGTGGCTCGAAGAGGAGCCGGACAGTATCGCCGCGCAGGTGATGTACGCCCGGGTCGCCACCGAACGGGTGCTGCGGGCCCACCGGAAACAGACGGCGACGAGCCCTGAACAGGCGCAGCGCCTGGAGAAGCTGGCGGACGGGGCCTGGCAGGCGAGTGGCCGGGCCGCCGCCCTGAACCCCAGGGATCCGGTGCCCTGGAACTGCTTCATCGCCCTGACCGAGACGGACGCGATCGGGCGCCATCCGCAGCATCGCGTACCGCCGCCGCAGCCGGAGTATCTGTTGCCGCCCGGGCCGTGGGGGCTGTTGAGGGAGGCGCACCGGCGGGACCCGTTCAACCGTGAGGCGTGGCACCGCATGTCCCAGGCTCTCCAGTCCCGTCCGGGTCCCGCGGGCCGGCGCGCGGTCGCGACGGACTTCGCGCGCTGGACGGTCTCGCTCGCGCCGGCCGATTCACCGCTGCTTCTGCTGCCGATATACGCCCGGGTGCAGGAGCACCGGGAGCGGCGGGACAGCGGTGAGGGCGTGGTCAATCTGCTCTGGAACCGAGAGGACATCACCCGGGCCATCACGCGGGCTTTCACGGGCTGGTTCGGGAACTGCGATCCGGCGACCAGTTCCCAGCTGGACCTGAACCACTTGGCGTACGCGCTCGTGAGGGGCGGTTTTCCGCATTGGGCGGCAATGGTCTTCGAGGCCATCGGCGTCTTCGCCACGCGGGACCCGTGGCAGTACCACGCGCAGCACCCCCACCAGTGGCGGGAGACCTTCGAGACAGATCGCGACGCCTGTCTGAAGTCTCATCGCCCGCATACGGAGGAACGCAGCCTGTGAAGTCCCACCGGCTTTCCGGGCGCGCACCGCCGACGCCCCTGGCGGCCCGACAGGCCGCCCCACCCTTTCCCTTTCTGCTTTCCTTTGCGGAGATCCACGATGCGTACTTCGGCACATGCACGACGGCAGCAGTCCGGACCGCTCGACGAGGACGAGCGTCTGCTCAAGGAGCTCGGTTATACGCAGCAACTGCACCGGCGCATGGGCGCGTTCGGTAATTTCGCCGCTTCCCTGTCGGTCATCTCCATCATGTCCGGCACTTTGCTGCTGTTCGGGTTCGGCCTGAACAGCGGCGGCCCGGCCGTGGTGATGTGGGGGTGGCTCGCCGTCGGACCGCTGGTGCTGTGTCTGGCGGCGGCGCTGGCCGAGATCACCTCCCGCTATCCCACCAGCGGCGGCCTTTATTACATGGCCCGCCAGCTCGGCGGTGAGCGGTGGAGCTGGTACACCGGCTGGCTCAATCTCCTGGGGCTGCTCGCCGGAATCGCGGCCCAGGACTACGGCATTGCCACCTTCACCGCCGCCTGGGCGAACCTGCAATGGGGCATCGTGCCGTCCCCGGGGGGACTGCTGGCGCTGTACGCGGTCATTCTCGTACTGCACGCGGTGCTGAATCTCTTCGGCGCCCGGCTGATAAACGTGCTGACTTCCGTGAGCGCGTGGTGGCATCTGGCCGGGGCGGTCGTCATCATCAGCGCTCTGACGTTCATCCCCTCCCACCACCAGCCGGCCGGTTTCGTGTTCTCCGAATTCACCAACAACACCGGCTGGGGCGCGCCGGTGTACGTGATTTTGCTGGGCATGTTGCTGCCGTGCTTCGCCCTGGCCGGTTACGACACCTCCGCCCACCTGAGCGAGGAGACCAGCCGGGCCTCCGTCGCCGCGGCCCGCGGCATCGTCCGCTCGGTGGCGGTGTCCTGGGTCGCCGGCGGCATCCTGCTGGCAGCCCTGATCTTCGCCGTGCAGGACTACGCCGCGACCCTGGCCAGTCCGACCGGCGTGCCGGTGGCGCAGATCTTCCTGGACGCGCTGGGCGTGGCCACGGCCAAGGCTCTACTGCTGGTGATCATCGTGGCGCAGTTCCTGTGCGGGTACACGGTGACCGCCTCCGCCAGCCGCATGATCTACGCGTTCGCGCGGGACGGCGCCCTGCCGGGCTGGGCCCGCTGGCAGAAGGTCAGCCGCCGCACCGCCATCCCGGCCAACGCCGTCTGGCTCGCGATCTGCGTCGCCTTCGTACTCGCCCTGCCGTCCCTGTACTCCGCCAGCGCGTTCTCCGCGGTCACCGCCATCTCGGTGGTCGGCTTCACGCCGGCGTACGCCATTCCCGTACTGCTGCGGCTGCGCCACCGTGACAAGTGGGCGCCCGGGCCCTGGCACCTGGGCCGCTGGAGCCGGCCGATCGGCTGGACGGCGGTGCTGTGGGCGGGTGTGGTGACAGCGCTGTTCATGCTGCCGCAGACCAGCCCGGTCAGCGCCACCACCTTCAACTACACGCCCGTCGCCACGGTGGCGGCCCTCGCGCTGGCCGCCCTGTGGTGGCGTATCGGACGCCGTTCCTACGTAGAGCGCCGCTCCAGCACCGTCCAGACCCAGGACGAAGACCTCGAAGGCATCGTGTGATGCGGCCCCGAACAGGCGGCGCGAGAAAAGTCCCCGTCGGGCCCGTGGAGCCGGGTCGCCGACGGCCCGTTCACGAGACGTCACAAGCTCGATCATGTGTGGAGGTACGGTGACCGATTGCGCGGAATCCATCGAATCGGTGGAACAGCTCGCCACCGCCTGGCGGACCCTGGTGCTCGACCGCGATACGGACGCGGATGTGCGCGACCTGCCGGGAATTGCCGTCCGCTGGGTCGACAGCCGGTTCTCTTTCTGGAACTGCCTCGCCTTGACCGATGTCGGCGCGGGAGCGGAACTCGTCCGACACCGCCTGAACCAGGCAGCGGACATCATGCGCGCGAAGAAGCACCCCGGCTACCTGTGGCTTTTCGAAGACCTCCTCGACGACGAGGCCCGCTCCGTGTTCAGGACGGCGGCCGAGCGAGCCGGTCTGCGGTACGCCTTTCCCGGTACGGGCATGGCCGGCGACCTGCTCCCGGTCCCCGACCCGGTACACCCCGACCTCACCTTCGTACGCGTGAGCACCGACGAGCAGTTACAGGCATACGCGGACCTCAATTCGCGCGCCTACGGGTTCCCGTTGGAGGACGGCCGCGAAGGGCTCGTCGGGTCCATGCTCTGGAAGAGCGAGGTGTACGCCTACCTGGCATTGCGCGGCGACACGCCGGTGGCCTGCGCCGCCACCCTCGAAGCGGATGGCCGCCTTTTCGTGGCCTTCGTCGCCACCGACCCGCAGTGGCAGCGCAGGGGCTACGGCGAGGCGGTCACCCGCAAGGCCCTGTACGAGGGCCACCAGGCCACCGGGCTGACCCGCGCCACGCTGCACGCGACCGCCGCCGGAGCCCCGGTGTACCCGCGTATCGGCTTCAAGCCGAATTCACCGATCCATTTCTACAACGTGGAGAACTGAGCCGACGGGGAGGCGTCGTCGCGGGCGGAGGGGCGCTGCCTTTCGCCATTCACCGCCGCGACGACCGCCGCCAGGTAATGTCCTCTTATTCGGACGCCGCGTGGTACCGCGCAGCGAATTCTTCTTCCACGAACCGTTCGATGGAGGTGGGGGTCGAAGTGCGGGCGGTACGGGGCTGCTGCATGCGCGTATGCCGGCGGTTGAGGGAATTCCCCACCTCGGCCATCATGTCCGCGACGTTGGCGGACACGCCGTTCCTGCGGAGTTCCGCGTGGAAGGCCGCGAGGTCGATCCGCTCGTAGACGAGGTCGGTCACGCCCAGGGCTTTCGCTATCACGCCGGTGGCTTCCCGCATGCTCACGTCGCGTTCCCCCTGGAGTTCCAGGACCTCCGTACCGCGCCAGGTGCCGGTGGCCAGTTCTTCCGCGGCTCTGGCCCCGATGTCGCGGGTGGCGACGAAGGGCAGCGGAAGATCGGGGTCGAAGGGGGCACTGATGCGGCGCAGGGTCCTGACGGCATCGATGTGGTCCAGCAGGTTTTCCATGAAGTAGCCGGCCCGCAGCCACAGCGCGTCCACTCCGGGGACGGCCGAGAGGCGCTGCTCGAAGCGGTGCAGCCCGGCGACCGGGCCGGTGCCCTCGGCATGCTGCGCTCCCCAGCTGCTGAGCCCGACGACGCGGGTCACCCCGGACGCGGCCACCGCCTGGGTCAGGGCGGCCGCCACCTGGTCCTGGAAGGCGCCGAAGTCGGGGTGATCGGGAAGGTAATTGGGCTGGATGACCGCGTAGATGCCGTCCGTGCCGCGGAAGGCGTCGGTCAGTGCGGCGGCGTCCCTCTGGTCGGCTTCCCACACCTCGGCGCCCCGCTCGGCCAGGCCGGCGAGCCGCCGGGCCGAGCGGCCGATGGCCCGGACGGGATACCCCTGCGCCAGCAGCCGCACAGCGGCGGCCCGTCCCGTACGGCCACTGGCACCGGTGATGACAAACATCGACTGCTCTCTTTCTCTCACGCGCCGGGACGGTAGTCAGCCGGCCGGACGGGCGGGTAGGAGTGGCACACCCACCCCAGGGGCGCACGGGCGCCCCCCGAACGCCGCGTCCTTATGCTGGTGACATGGGCGTTTCGAGCAGCCGCAGCGGTGACGGCGGGCCGCTGGCGGGCTTCCTGCGCGCCAGACGGAAACAGGTGCACCCCGAACGGCACGGGCTGGCTCCGGGGGCAAAGCGCCAGGTGCCGGGGCTGAGGCGGGACGAGGTAGCGCTCCTGGCAGGGATCAGCACCGACTACTACGTACGCCTCGAACAGGGACGGGAACGGCGACCGTCCCGCGCGGTACTGGAGGGGCTGAGTACGGCCTTGCTGCTGGACACCACGGCAGCGCGATATCTCCGTGAGCTCGCCGCCCCCGCCGGTGGGGCGTCCACGGTCGCAGTGGTTCCCGGCATGGGCACGGAACGGCTGGAGGAGGTCCACCGGCTGCTCGGTGCCATGACGGTGCCTGCCCTGCTGGTGAACCGGTGGCTCGACATCGTGGGCAGCAATACGCCCGGCGCTCTCCTCCACGAAGGGCTGGAGCCCCAGGACAACTACGCCCGCATGGTCTTCCTCGCCCCCGGGGCGCAGTCGTTCTTCTTGGAGTGGCCCGAACTGACCCGCTGCATGGTGGCAGCCCTCCGTACCCAAACCGGATACGAGGTCGGGGCACCCCGTCTGACCGAGCTGGTGGACGAGCTGACCGCCGGCAGCGAAGTCTTCAGCACTGCATGGAGCGAGCACCGCCTCTACGAGAAGGCGATGGACCGCAAACTGCTCCATCACCCGCGTGTCGGACCTCTCACACTCAACCAGCACGTCCTGGAACTACCGGGAGCCGACGGCCACAGGATCTGGGCTTACCACCCGGCGGACGACGCGACCTCGGATGCCGTGGTTCGGCTGGGGGCTTCGGCGTTGCCGTAGGGAACCCTGCTTCTCTCGGGCACCTGGGGTCCCGGGTGGTCAACGAGGAAGGGGGCCCCGACGTCCACGAACGTTCGCCGTCGGATTCCGGCCGGCTGGATCGGCCCTGTTCCGCACACGCCCGGCCCGGGCGCTTGCCGGCGATCCGGGCCGGGCAGCAGCCGCGCGTACCCCGCGGCCGATGTCTCCTGTGGGTCAGATCTGGTTCTCGCCTCCGTCGACGTACAGGTTGGCGCCGAGGATGAAGCTGCTCTGGTCGGAGGCGAGGAATGCCACGAGTCCGGCGACTTCCTCCGGGCGGCCCATCCGGCCGAGTGCCGAGGTCTGGGCGAGTTGTGCCCTGACGTCGGCCGCGTTCTCCTCGCCGAAGAGATGGGTGATTCCGGGGGTGTCGATCGGACCGGGCGAGATCGCGTTGACCCGGATGCCGCGATCCTTGAGGGTGTTGGCCCAGGTCCGCGCGAAAGAGCGGACGGCGGCCTTGGAAGCGGCGTACAGGGTGAACGCCTCCTTGCCGTTGTCGGCGGCGGTGGAGGCATTCAGGATGACCGAGGCGCCGTCGTTGAGCAGCGGCAGCGCCTTCTGCACGGTGAACAGCGTGCCGCGCACGTTGATCCCGAAGATGTGGTCGAAGTCCTCCTCAGTGATCTGCCCGAGGGTCACCAGCGAGGCGGTCGCCGCGTTCGCGAACAGCACGTCGAGCCCTTGGCCCCGGGCGCGGACGGCTTCGTACAGCCGGTCCAGGTCGGCCGGGTTCGCGATGTCACCCGCCACCGCGGTGACCCTGGTCGCGCCGATGGTCTCGACGGCCGCGTCCAGCTCGGTCTTGCGCCGGCCGGTGATGAACACGTGCGCGCCTTCGTCCGCCAGTCGTACGGCGGCTGCCAGGCCGATCCCGGTGCTGCCGCCGGTGACGACGGCGGTCTTGCCTTCCAGCTGTCCCATGTGAATGACCTCCATCCATTTAAGTACCGATCGGTACTGAACGGGACCGTAGCACTTCCGCACCGGTCGGTACAGAAGGGTTATGATCGAGGGCATGGAGACGCAGCGGAGGGCGCCGATCGGCCGGCCGAGAGGATTCGACGCCGACGAGGCCCTCGAACAGGCCATGCGGGTCTTCTGGGAACGGGGTTACGAAGGCGCCAGCCTCACCGACCTCACCAGCGCCATGGGCATCACCCGTACCAGCATGTACGCGGCGTTCGGCAACAAGGAGGACCTGTTCCACAAGGCCCTGGAGCGCTACGCCGAAGGCCCCGCCTCGTACGGTGCCAGGGCCCTGCGGGAACCGACCGCCCGACAGGTGGCCACCGCGTTCCTCAACGGCTCCGTCCGGACCACCACCCGCCCCGGCTGCCCCGCCGGCTGCTTCGGCGTTCAGGCGTCCCTCGCCGCCGGCGACACCGCGCGCACCGCCCGGGACGCCCTCGCCGCTTGGCGCAACGAGAGCACCGACCAGCTCCGCGACCGGTTCCGTCGGGCCGTCGACGAAGGCGACCTGCCGCCGGACTCCGATCCCGCAGTGCTCGCCCGCTACGTCATGACCGTGGCGAACGGCCTCGCCGTCCAGGCCGCCAGCGGCATCACCCGCGAGGAGTTGCAGCAGGTCGCCGACGCGGCCCTGCGGAACTGGCCGCCCGCCTGAGGGATCGGGGAAGTCGGGAAGATCACGGGCATGCCCCACCACGGTGCGACCGCCGAGCGGCGCCACCGACGACCGCATCACCGCAAGGAGCACCTGTGGACGCCTGTACGCTCGGCGACCTGATCGATGCCGTCGGCAGCCCGCCCCTGCGGCTGCTCACCGCGCCCAACGGACCCGCCGTCCCGGTCACCGAGGCGCTGCTGTACGACGCGCACGCTCCGCTGCCCCGCGCCCCCGGCGCCCTGCTGCTCGCGGTCGGCGTGCGGGCGGCCGCGGCCGGGCCGCTGGTGCGGGCCGCGGCGGAGGCCGGGATGGCCGGGGTCGTGGTGCGGGCTGCGGACGGGCCTCCGGTCAGCGAGGCCGAGGCGTACGGCATGGCGCTGCTCGCCGTGGACGAGGAGGCGGCCTGGCACCACGTCCACCTGATGCTGGCCTCGGCGATCGGCGCGCGGGCCGCGCAAGGCGGCGGGCTCGCGGACCTGTTCGCGCTGGCCGACGCGATCGCGGCGGCGACCGGCGGCGCGACAGCCGTGGAAGACCCGCATCAGCGGATCCTCGCCTACTCCACCGTCCCCGGTCAGCCGGTCGACGAGGACCGCCGCCAGGGCATCCTCGGTCTTCAGGTCCCGGGCAGCGCGGACAACGCGGAACAGGTCCGGCTGGTGGTCTCCTCCGACGGGCCGGTACGGCTGCCCCCGCTCACGGCGGGCGAACTGCCGCGGCTCGCCATCGCCGTACGGGCCGGCGGCGAAACCCTCGGTTCGGTCTGGGTGGTCGACGGCGGCACGCTCGCTCCGGACGCCGAGGCGACCCTGACCCAGGGCGCGTCGACGGCGGCGCTGCTCCTGCTGCGCACCCGCGCGGCCAAGGAACTGGCCCGCCATCAGAACACCGACCTGGTGCGCCGGCTGCTGGACGGTTCGGCGGACGCCTCGACGGCAGCGCACCGCCTGGGGCTGGACGCGGTCCGCGTGGCCGCGTTCATGCTGGACTTCGCGGCGAGCGCCCCGGACGCCGAGCGGGCCTGCCTCAGGCTGCTGGATGTCGTACGCCTCCAGTGCGAGGCGCGCTACGGGCGGCAGGCGTGCGTGCTTTTGGACGGGGTGGTGTACGCGCTGCTGCCCGCGGCCGGAGAGAAGGACGGGGCGGCGCGGGCGGCGCAGGAACGGAAGACGGTTCACCAGCGGCACCGGCAGCTGGCTGAAGACATCGTGCGCCAGGCCGGGCGGTCGCTGCGGGTACCGGTCCGGGCGGGGCTCGGCGAAGTGACGGCGGACCTCGGCGGGGTGGTGGACTCGCGTGCGGACGCGGATGTGGTGCTGCGGCTGCTGCACGACGCGCTGCCGGTGGCCACGATCGACGAGGTACGTCCGCGGGCGACGCTGCTGCGGCTTGCCGAGGTGATGCAAGGGCGGCGGGAATTGAGGGCGGGCGCCTGGCAGCGGGTACTGGCGGTGGACGCCGGGCAGGGCACCGACTATGCCCGCACCCTGGTGTCCTGGTTCGACGCGGGCTGCGACGTGGCGGGCGCGGCGAAACTGCTCTCCGTCCATCCCAATACCTGCCGTTACCGGCTGAAGCAGGCCGGGCGGCAATTGGGGATCGATTTGGAGGATCCCGATGAACGGTTGGTGCTTTGGTTGCAGTTGAGGGTGCTGGCGGGGGTGGCACGGCGGGATTCCGCCGTGCCACCCGAGCAGAATGTTCCGTACTGACCAGAAACCGAGCCGATTCCGGTCAGCGGAGGTCGCGGATGAGGTCGCCGATGATGGCGTCGACCCGATCCGAGTCGAACGTTTCCGAGCCGATCAGCAGGGTTACGGCCCGTCGGCCGTCATCGGTGACGGCGTTCCTGAATTTGTGGCCGCTTTCCATATGGCCGCTGTGTCCCCAGGTGACGAAGCCCCTAGCGCGCTCGTAGCGCTCGACGCCCAGGCCGTACCGTTCCCCCGACGAGCCGTCCGGGACGGTCTTCTTCATTTCGGCAAGCTGGTCCGGAGCCAGCAGTTTCCCGGTCATCAGCGCGGTCCAGAACGTGGTCGCGTCGGCTCCGGTGGAAACCAGCGCTCCCGACGCGTCGGCTCCGGAGGTGTTCCATTCCGTCCTGTCCCGCAGCGCCCCGTTCCGCTCCGCGTAGCCGCGCAGATCCGGCTCGGGCAGCTTGGTCCGGTCGCCGGGCCAATAGGTCTCGCGCAGTCCGAGGGGCTCGATGATCCGCTGCTCGATCTCGGTGCCGATGTCGCGGCCGGTGACCTCGGTGACGATCAGACCGGCCAGGTTGTAGTTGGTGTTGGAGTAGGAGAAGCCGGCCGGAGTCCTGTCGTCGGGCGGGGGCAGCGTCAGCGCCTGCTCGACGGTCTGCAAGGGCTCCACGTGGTCCCAGCGGCGCGCGTCCAGGTCGTGCCAGTACGGCGCGTCCAGGTAATCGGGCAGGCCGCTGGTGTGCTGCAGGAGCTGCCGGATCGTGATCTTGCGCCCGTCGTAGGACTTGGTGCGGATGAGGCCCGGCAGATAATGGTCCACGGTGTCGTCGAGCTTTATCCTGCCTTCGCCGACGAGCTGCAGAACGACCGTGGCCGTCCAGGTCTTGGTGTCGCTGGCGATACGGCTGTGCTCGTTGCCGACGACCTTACGGCCCGTCTTGAGATCGGCGAGGCCGACACCGCCGTTCCAGACGCCGCAGCGGGGGCTCTTCACCGTCACGCTGATTCCTGAGGCGCCGACCTCCTTCAGCGCTTTGAGCGCCGTCTGAAGGGGCTTTGCGTCACACCGCGGTGTCTCGGCCGAAGCGGCGGGCGCCGTGGTGGACACCATCGCCAATGAGGCGGTAAAGGCCAAGGCCACGAGAAGACTCTTCCTGCATCGCATGCTTTCTCCTTTGCCAGGTTGATTCCGGTGCTTACAGCGCGATCCATTCGCTGGAGGTGGTGACCTCCTTGAGAACGTCGGGCAGCGGCTCAACACCGAGTCCGGGACCGGCCGGTACCTGGAGATGGCCGTCGGTGAGGACGAACGGGTCCGTGATGTCGGTGGCGAAATAGCGGCTGGAGCCGGAGGTGTCGCCTGGGAGGGTGAAACCGGGCAGGGCGGCCAGGGCGACATTGGCGGCGCGGCCGATACCGGTCTCCAGCATTCCGCCGCACCAGACGGGAATGCCGTGGGCGCGGGCGAGGTCGTGGATGCGGCGTGCTTCGAGGTAGCCACCGACCCGGGGTGGCTTGATGTTGATGACGGAGCAGGCACCGAGGGAGATGGCCGCCGCGGCGTCGGCGGCGGACTCGATGGATTCGTCCAGGCAGACCGGGGTGCGCAGCAGCTTGGCCAGGGCGGCGTGCTGGACCATGTCGTCGTTGGCCAGCGGCTGTTCGATCAGCAGGAGGTCGAAGTCGTCGAGTTTGGTGAGCTGCCGGGCGTCCGCCAGGGTGTAGGCGGCGTTGGCGTCGACCTGCAGGAGCAGCTCGTCGCCGTAGCGCTCGCGGACGGCGCGTACCGGCTCGACGTCCCAGCCGGGCTCGATCTTCAGCTTGATCCGGACGTAGCCCTCGGCGAGATACGCGTCCACGGCGTCGAGGAGTTCGGGTACGGAGTCCATGATCCCGACCGAGACGCCGCAGGGTACCCGGTCCCGCGCGGCGCCCAGGTACGAGCCGAAGGACTCGCCGGCGCCGCGGAGCCGGGCGTCCAGCACCGCCGTCTCCAGCGCGGACTTCGCCATGCGGTGGCCGGTGAACGGCTCCAGGACGCGTCCCACCGCGTGTACGTCCACGCCGTCCCTCGGCAGGGCCGGTATGAGGAACCTGCGCAGAACGTCCTGAGCGCCGTCGACGTACTCGGAGCAGTAGCGGGGCTCGGACATGGCCGCGCACTCGCCCCACCCCTCCCCCTCGGTGGTGACGACGCGGACCAGCAGCACATCGCGGCTGGTCTCCACGCCGAAGGAGGTACGGAACGGGGCGACGAGCGGCATCGCGATCCGACGCAGCTCGACACCGGTGATCTTTGTGTTCACGGTCGGTGGCTCCTCTTACGGGGGGCAGGTGGGGGCGGAGGCGGTCAGGGGTGGGAGGCGGTGCGTTGGATCACGTAGCGGCGGCGTTCGTGGAGGCCGACGACGCGGGCGCCTTCGGTGAGCAGGTCGCCCAGGGTTTCCCGTACGGCCAGCCGCCAGGCCCGGGCGGCGCCGGGGTCGGTGCGGCGCAGGGCTTCGATGTCGTCGGGCAGGTCGACGAGTACGGTCTCGGCGTCGGTCTTGGCGATCTCCGGGCGGCCTTCGCGGTTGAGGACGCGGTGGGCGGCGCCGGTGGGGAGCTCGGTCACCTCAAGCGGGGAAGGGGTGGGCTCGGTGAGGTACCAGGCGGCCAGTACCCGGTCGGACTCGTCGCCGCCGTTGATCGCGTCGTCCATCGCGCCGTAGAAGGAGGTCAGGTACTCCTCCGGGCGCGCACCGAGTTTGACCAGGTTGAAGTAGGCGTTGCGGCGGATGAGCGGGTCGTAGGTCCACGTGATGCGCGTCAGGCGGCGGGCCAGTGCCCACTGCCGCTGGTGCATCTTGAGGGCGAGACCCACGCCGTGTCCCATGACGGCGCCGGTGATGTGCGAGTGCAGGCTGGTGCCTATGGGTTCGCCGAGGAAGGCGACGGACGCCCCCACCAGCCGGCCGCCTTCGTACGCTCCGGCCACATAGTTGCCCGCGTGGGAGAGGGCCCGCATGATCTCGCCGGAGATCGGCGAGTCGCCGGGTTCGCTCCCCCAGATGTCCGCGTAGAGAAGGCTGACGGCCTCGAAGTCCTCCATGAGGTGGAGTTCCCGGACGGTCGCCCCGTTCATCGCAGGGCTCCGACGAGCTGGGCCAGGAGCCGGGCGCGGGCCGGCATCGTGGCGGTGACGACGTGTTCATGGTCGGCGTGCGCCCCGTCGCCCACCGCGCCGAGACCGTCGAGCGTGGGGCAGCCGACCCCGGCGGTGTAGTTGCCGTCGGAGGCGCCGCCGACGGCCGCCTGCCGCAGCGGGCCGAGGCCGAGCCGTACGGCCTGTTCGGTGGCCAGGGCGAACAGTTCAGCCGAGGCGTCGGGACTTAGGGGCGGCCGGTTGGGACCGCCCTCGACCGCCACGCGGGCGCCGGGAATCCGCGGTTCGAGAGCCCTGATGAACTGGTCGACCGCTTCCTGCGCCGCGGCGTTCGGCACGCGCACGTCCACGCTCAGCGCGGCCCGCGCGGGCACGGTGTTGTTCGAGGTGCCGGCCTTCATCAGGGTGGGAGTCACGCTCGTCCCGGGCCCGGTGGAGGCGATGACGGTGTCGGCGACGCCTCCCAGAGCCAGCAGCTGATGAGCGAGTTCGGTGGCCGCGTTGACACCCTTCTCCGGTTCCAGTCCGGAGTGGGCGGCACGCCCGTGAACGGTGATGTCGTAGAGGGACACGCCTTTACGGCTGGTCTTCAGGGCTCCGCCGGGTGCCGAGGGCTCCAGGACGAGCGTGGCCGAGCACTGGCGCGCGACGTCCTCGATGAGCGCACGGGAGGTGGCCGAGCCGGTCTCCTCGTCGCCGGTGACGAGCACACAGAGGCCGTCGAGGGAGGGTAGCGAGGCGAGGGCGTGGAACATCTGGACCAGCCCTGCCTTCATGTCGAAGACCCCGGGGCCGCGGGCGATGCCCTGTTCCACCGACCAGGGGTGGGTCTTGAGAGAGCCGATCGGCCAGACGGTGTCGTGATGGCCCAGCAGCAGGATGCGCGGGGTTCCGAAGGTCCACTGCACGTGGGTGACGCCCTCGATGTTCAGCGTCCTGGGCGAGGCGCCGAGCAGTCGGCGGCCCTGCGCGGCGACGACCTGGCCGCTGCGGGCCACGGCCGCGTGGTCGTCCGAGAAGGACTCGCAGGAGACGAGTTCTTCGAGGTCGGCGAGCATGGTGGTCAGGGAGGGGGTGGGCGGGGTGTGATCTGCGGTCGGTGCGGGGCCGCTTGTGCGGGGTGGTGTGGCACGGGGGTGGGGTCTCCGGAGGTGAGGGTTCAGTGGGTTGGCGGGTCGGTGGAGGGAGGGCCCGTAACGGGGTATTTACGGCAGGCTGGGGTGCCGCGTGGCGTCGAACGCGCAGGTCGGAGCCACGTCGGGAGTGGGGATGTGGTGGGAAGTCGAGCGGGCTTCAGCCCGTGGGCGGGTTCAGGCAGGTGTCCTTACTCAGGAGCCCATGTACGTACTCATGAGCCGCCGCATATTCCCGCCGAGAACCTTCAGGACGTCCTCCTCGGGCACGCCCCGGCGGACCATCGCCTCGGTGACCAGCGGCATGCCGGCCGAGCCTTCCAGGCCGGGGAAGTCGAACACGGGGTCTTCGTCGTCGGCGTTCTCGCAGCAGGGCGGGGTGACGTCCGCGATGACCTCGCGGACGAAGTCCGATCCGAGGCCGACGTGGTCGATTCCGGCCACGGAGATGACGTGTTCGATGTGGTCGACGACCCGGTCGACGCTCACCTTCGTCTCGTCATCGGTGAGAAAGTCCGGGACGAAGTTCACGCACACCATGCCGCCGGTGCCGGCCACCCCTCGGATCTGGTCGTCGGTGAGGTTGCGGTGGTGATCGCGCAGGGCGCGGGCGCAGGAGTGGGTGGCGATCAGCGGGCGGGTGGCGAGTTCCAGTACGTGGGAGACTCCGCTCGCCCCCAGGTGGGAGATGTCGAAGAGCATGCCCAGACGTTCCATCTCCCGCAGCGCCCGGACGCCGGGAGCCGTCAGCCGACTGCCGGTCGCGTCCTCCCGGCTGCCGTCCGCGAGCGGCGTACGTCCCCAGTGGGCGATCGAGGCGATCCGCACGCCGAGCCGGAACAGGGTGGAGAACAGTTCGACGGAGGCGTCGATGCCCGGCGCGCTCTCCAGCGCGAGTACCAGGGCGATCTTGTTCTCGGCGAGGGCCACGTCGATGTCGGCACCGTTGCGGCACAGAGCGACCTGATCGGCGTTGGCCTCGGCGAGGACGTGGGCGCACTCGATCATGCGGAGGGTCTGCCGGAGCGCCCCCTCGGGTCGGTACTGATCGTCGATGAACACCGGCAGGACCTGGATGTCGATACCGCCCTCACGCAGCTGGGGCAGCCACCGCTCCCGGAAGAAGCTGCCCCACTTCGCCGGGGAGCGGGCGGCAACCGCCATGAGGAGGTCATTGTGGGCATCGGCGACGATGGCGCGGTCATGCAGGTCCACGGACACGACGGTGCCTTTCGTACGGGAGGCGGGGAGGGAGAGGTCGAGGCCCGGCGGTTCGCCTGGGCACCCGTCCTCACCCATGCCTCCGAGCGACTCGATGAACTGCGTCGCAGCGTATGCAGGGCGAACCCCCGGCTTCTTTGTCCGGGGGAACGAACTTGGAGGTCACCTCTTGGCCGTACGGACAATGCCAGGGTGTGGAGGCCGGTATTCACCAGCCCGGGCATCACCAACCCGTACCGTCCCCCGCCTTGAAGACGCAGAACCGCCGCGGTGCGGCCCTCAGCCCACGCCGACCGGATTGACGAAGGTGCCGGGGCGGGTCGCGCCGGACTGGTTCAGGATGGCGCCGCCGTACGGCCAGTTGAGGGTGGCGTGGCGCTTTTCGTCGGGCGGGGTGAGCAGGACCTTGGCCGGGACGAAGGCGTGGGCGTCGTTCTTGGCGACCGGCAGGATGTTCATGGTGGCCAGGGCCGTGTCGTCGCCGGGCCGCAGGGTGATGGTGCTCGGCCTGTCCGCGGAGCGGCGCAGGTCCCACGTCTCGCCGGACTTGCCGATCAGGCGGACGCCGGGGAAGCCGTGCAGAGTACAGGTGCGCCCGCTGGTGTTCTTCAGGCGGATCGCCGCGATCTGCTGGTTGGTGGCGTCCATGTCCGGCCGGCCGCCGTGCGCGGAGTCCCAGCCGTAGCGCAAGTCGCCGGTGTGGCAGCGGGTGCCGGTGGCGGCGGACGCCTGCTCGCCGGCCGCCGTCGGGGCCGCCTGCGCTGCTCCGGCCGTGCCGACCAGCATAGCGGCGGCAGCAATGGCAGCGAACTTTCCGGTGGTACGCATCGCGAACACTCCACTCTCGCTCGGCGGTTCACAGGGCTTCCATCAGTCTCCCTGTTCGCCCCTCTCCTCCCCCGGCAGCCGATACGCGGAACGCCATAAAACCGTAAAAACCACGCGAGGAGGCGACGCCGCGACCTACTTGCCGCGCGAGCCCTCGGCCGCGGCAAGTACCGCACAGATACCGTCGCGGGCTTGGCGGGTGGCCTCCGCACCCAGGAGCGAGGAGGTCACCATGGCCCCTTCGATCATGATGTGGATCTGCGCGGCGACGCCACGGGGATCGGTGTAATCCGCGGCGAGCTCGGTCAAGTAGTCACGGAGCAGGGACTTGTGTTCCTGTACCACAGGATGGCCGTTCTAGCTTGGGAGAGCGAGCCGTTCGCCCTCACCTGCCGGAGACGAGCCCGGCCAGGTGGTGCAGCGAGTTGATGAGATGGTCCGGCTCGAACGGCGGGAACCGGAGGTACTCCCGGACGGATTGCGGCACCGCCGACCAGTCGTAGGTGAGCGTGACCTCGGTTTCGGACGGACCGAGCGGCGCGAGGTCGTACCGCCAGAACCAGCCGCCGAACTCCAGGCGACCGTCCTCCTTCTCCTGCCCCGTCAGCCAGCTGATGGCGCGCGGCGGGTCAAGTACCTGCACCTTGTTGGCCACCTGGTAGTCACCGTTCGGATGGTCGGCGTGGTACATGGCCATCCGGAAGATCTGCCCCGTCCCGGTCAGCGGCGCCCGGTCGACGGCTTCCTGAACCCAGCCGGTGCCGTCGATCGCCGCGTGCGTCGCCGGATCCGCCAGCACCGCGAACACGCTCGCCGCGGGTGCGGCGATGGTCAGGGTGGCGCTCACGTTTTCCTGGTCCATGGGTGGACGCTCCTTGTGGTCTTGCTCGGGCCTTCCGCAGATGTGGTGACTGCACCAACGCGCGGTGCTCGCGGCCGAGATGCTCGGCGGCCAGTAGACCAGCGGCACGGCGGGGTCGGTAGGCAATCAGCGCCATTCAGGGAATGCGGGCCAAGGACCAGCGGAGTCCCAAGGGTTCAAGGGTTGATGGCGTGTTCGGTGAACTCCCCGCAGGAGCGGAACCCCAAACGGCGATAAACAGGCTCACCGTCGGCGGACGCCTGCAAGACCGCGATGCCGTGACCTCGGTCGCGGGCGGCGCGGAGTGCCGCGAGCGTGATGGCACCTCCGTAGCCACGTCGGCGGTGGGTGGCCAGAGTGCAGATGTTGTAGATCCCGGCGACCCCCGCGTGATGGAACACTTCGGCCGAACAGACCGGACGGCCCGCCACGTAGCCGACCAGGTACCGGGCCGGGCAGTGCGCGGCCAGTGCCTGTGGGGCGGCCTGGGTGAAGAAGCGGCGGACGGTGTCAGCCGGCGGGTTCCAGTTCGCGGCGAGGACCGTGGCGTAGTCGGTGAGCTGTTCGGGCGTGGTCACCGTCCGGATGTGCAGTCCTTGGGCGGCGGGCGGTGGCAGGGTGTCGTCCAGCTCGGCCCACATGGCCGTCTCGCGTTCGGACACCGGCAGGCCGGCGGCCGTCAGGCGGGCGGTGAGGTCCGATGGTGTCGAGGCAGGCCCCACCCACCAGGAGAAAAGGCGGCCGGTGCGGGCCAGTGTCCGAGCGGTTTCGGTGATACGGGCCGGTGCGGTGGTGGCGGTGAAGCGGGCCGCGGCGACGATGTTGAACGTGTCGTCGTCCAGGCCGCTGTCGGCGACCAGGAGGTCACCCGTCTCCGTGACGGTCGCGCCGGTCATGCTCCGATGCAGGTGACAGGCATGTTCCGCCAGGTTCCGTGCCATCCTGTCCATCAGGTCCGCTTCAGCGGGGAAATGTGCGTTCACAGCGGACAACCCCAGCATGACGAGGCGAAGGGCGCACGTGATTTTGGGCCGGTCGCCGACGGTGTCGCGCCGGCGACCGGCGCATTCGCCACCTGCTTCAGGTGCGGGCCCTCCACAGATCGCGGAGCAGGGCGATCTCGGCCATGTGGTGGATGAATTCGTGGCAGGTGCCCGACAGTACGGCGATGTAGGGATTGTCGGGGTCGGAGCTGTACGGGTACTGCGAGAAGCCGACCGTGTCGAGTTGCTCGGCGGTGACGGCGCCCACGCTGTCGCGCCAGCGGTCGATCAGTTCCCAGAAGCGCTCGACCGCCACGGCGGCGGAGGGGCTGAATTCGACGAGCAGTTTCGGCTCGTGACGCCGTTCGCCGAAGGTCCACTCCCATTGGCCGGCCAAGTGGAAGTGGAGGTGTCCCAGGCGCCACGCGATGGTGGTGACGGGTGTCGCGTCGGGTTCCGGCACGCCGGTGTGGGCGAGGACCTGCTCGACCCGTTCGACGCTGACGCTCCAGTCGTCGGCGATCTTGGTGACGGACATGCCGTCGGCGGCCTGCCGGGCGATCTCGGCGTACTCGCTCGCCGGGATGTCCGGGGCGCCCAGGTCGAGCAGCCATTCGCCCGGCCCGAAAGCCCTGGGCGTCGACGCCCGGCCCCGGCGCCGGATCGACCAGCAGCCGGGCACGGGCTCCCACAGGTACTCCTCGTCACCGAGCCCGGTCAGCCGCACCTGGGCCATCTCCCTGGCCTGGTCGAACTGGTCGAGCAGTACGCCCAGACGGTCGGTCCGTACGCCTTCCGGCTCCATGCCGGCCCCCTTCGCGGTCGCGTCCCGCACCACGTTGCGTTGTGGGCCGAGGCTAGCGACGCACCTCACGGGGCGCGACGGATTTCCTCGCCCGCCGCCTCGCGCGCAGCGTCCGAAGTGCGCGGTTGTGCCGCGGTCAGCGCAGGGTCGCGTACGTCCCGGCCGCGGTGAACGCATCGTCGATCGGCGCGATGAGCGAGGCGAGCCGGCGGGCGCCCGCGTCGCCGATCGGCGCCCACAGTGCGGCGCAGCGCTCGTCGGTCTCGGCCTCGATCCGCTCACGCGCCGCGGTGCCGACCTCGGTCACGGAGCCGTCGGCGGCGAGCCAGCCGCGCGCGACGAGACGTGCCGTCGCCGCGGCCCACTCCGCGTCGGTCCAGCGGCGGGTCGTGCGCAGGATGCCGATCGGGACGCCGCCGGCCGCGGCGTGCAGGGCGAGGCAGTCGCACGGCCCGAGCCGGTGGTCGGCGAGCACGGGCAGATGCGCGTCGCCGCGCCACTCGCGCAGTACGGTGATCTGCTGCCACAGCGCGACGAGCGGGTCGGACGGGAGGGCGACCGACGCGTTGGCGGCGGCCAGCGGCTTGCCCGCGTAGTCGGCGCCGGCGACCACCGGGTCGATCAGTGACCGGGCCTCCGCGATCTGCTCGGCCGTGAGGCTCACGCCGACGCGGCGCAGGGCGCGTTCGGCGGACGCGAAGCGGGCGGTCTGCCACTGCTCGGGGGACGCGGTCTCCCACACGCCCTCCACGGCCCGCACCGCCCGGGGGCTGAAGTTGTAGAAGGCCGCGAGTACGACCTGCCACGGGACCGCGCCCATCGCGGCCGACCGGAACGCGAAGTACGCCGGACCGCGGTCGGTCACGCCGAGCTTCGCGGCCTCCTCCGCGGTCTCGGGGACGAGGTAGATGAACAGGTGGGCCGCGTTGACGGCGCGGCTGGCCTCCCGTACGGCATCCATGTCCATGCGTCCGGTAAGCGGGCGGGACTGATCGGGGAGGGTAGTTGGAGGCATCGTGGTTGTTCTCCTGGAGAGGTGAGGGGCGCTGTCGGGGCTCGGGAGTCCGCCCGACACCGCGGTGGCAGCGGGCCTCCGAGCGTGGCCCTCGGGCAGGTGGCCCGAGGGCGTCCGTCAGGCGGGTATCTCCGCGGTGGCCGTCAGCACCGCGCGGCCGAGGATGTGGCCGGCCATGGTGAAGCCGAGGACGGCCGGGGTGGCGTCGGCCGGGACGCCGATGGATTCGACGTCGAGGGCGTGCACCACGACGAAGTAGCGGTGCGGGCCGTGGCCGGCGGGCGGGGCGGCGCCGATGTAGCGGGCGGCGCGGGCGTCGTTGGGCAGTTGGAAAGCGCCCCCGGGCAGGCCCGAGCCGGTGTCGTCGCCCGCGCCTTCGGGGAGTTCGGTGACGGTGGCGGGGATGTCGGCGACCGCCCAGTGCCAGAAGCCGGAGCCGGTGGGGGCGTCCGGGTCGTACACCGTTACGGCGTAGCTCTTGGTGCCTTCCGGGGCGCCGCTCCAGGAGAGCTGCGGGGAGCGGTCCTTGCCGCCGGGGACGCCGGCGGAGAACTGCTCGGCGGGCCAGGCGGCGCCGTCGGTGACGGTGGTGCTGGTGACGGTGAAGGCGGCTGCCTCGGGGAGGCGGGCGAAGGGGTCGTTGGCGCTCATCGCGTCGTTCCTTTCGACGGGTGGCCCGTGGCCGGGGCCAGGGCCGTGGCCGGTCATGGTGAGGCGGCCAGGGGCGTGACGGATGCTTCGCCACGCCTCGATGGATCGACGATAACACCAATAATCGATTATCTGATTGACCGTCTATGCTGAGGGCCATGACACAGACGGCCGCCGCCTCCACCACCCCGTCGGGCAAACAGATGCTTTCCGAGCAGGTCTACACACGCCTGCGGGACGCGATCATGCGGGGCGACCACGCCCCCGGCGAGGCCCTCAAGCCGCAGGAACTGGCCAGGGAACAGGGGGTGAGCCTGGCCGTCGTACGCGAGGCGCTGGTGCGGGTGGTCGGGGACGGCCTCGCCGACCGGCTGCACAACCGCGGCTTCGCCGTCCCCGCCTTCTCCGACCGCCGCTGGCAGGAGATCGCCGAAGCGCGGCGCACGATCGAGCCGGTCGTCCTGCGTATGTCCGTCGAGCGCGGCGACCTCGACTGGGAGGCCCGCGTACGGGCCGCCCACCACCGCCTGGCCCGCACCCCGGCGTACGTGGCGGAGGAGGGCCGCCACTACAGCAGCGCCTGGTCCGAGGCCCACCGGGCCTTCCACCGCACGCTGCTGGAGGGGTGCGGCAACCCCGTCCTGCTGGAGACCTTCGACCGTATGTGGACCGCGAGCGAACTGGCCCGCCGCTGGTCGGCGCACCGCGACCCCGACCGGGACGGTGCCGACGAGCACCGCCGGCTGGAGGAGGCGGCGCTGGCCCGCGACGCCGACACCGCGGCCGCGGTCCTGGCCCGGCACCTCAGCCTGACCGCGAGCGCGCTGACCGACTCCGGATCCTGCGAATCGCAAGCGGACTGACCGGCGTCAACCGCTCCGGACCGCGGGATCACGGCAGGTCACACGGTGTCCCTCCCCCTCACCACGCCACCGGAATCTCCGCCGCCATGATCGCCATGCGGTTCGGGTGCCAGGGAACCTCTTGCGGCGGCACCACCAGGTGGATGCCGGGCAGGCGGTCGAGGAGGACGCGGAAGGCGACCTCGGACTGGCGGCGGACCAGGTGGGCGCCGGGGCAGTGGTGGCGGCCGTAGCCGAAGCGCAGGTGGGGGTTGGGTGAGCGGGTGGGGTCGAAGGTCTTGGGGTCGGGGAACGCGGTCGAGTCGTAGTTGACCGCGTCCAGGGAGAGCAGGACCATGTCGCCCTTTTTGACCTGGGACGGGCCGATCCGCGCGTCGGCGGTGACAAAGCGGGGAATCGCGTTGCCCAGCACGACGCTGCACCGCAGCAGCTCCTCCACGCACTGCGGCATGGTCTCCGGCTCGGCGCGCACCGCGCTGATGGTCTCCGGGTGCTGGAGCAGGTTGTAGGCCGCGACGCCCAGGAAGCTCGCGAAGTCCTCGTAGCCGCTGACGAAGAGGACGGACACGATGTTCGACAGCTGCCGCTCCGTCAGCCCTTGGTGCGCGGCGTTGAGGTCGGCGAGGCGGTCCACGAGGCCTCGGGGCTCGCCGGGGCGGCGGGCCGTCATGTGCGCGGCCATGTAGGCGCGGATCTCCTCCCAGTTGCGGGCGAGTTCCTCGGGGGTGGGGGTGACCATGGTCAGGTCCAGGTCCGCCCGTACGGCGAGCCAGGCATGGTCCTCGAAGGGCACGCCGAGGAGGCGGCACATGCACTGGGCGGCGACCCACTCAGCGAAGTGGCGCTGGAGGTCGCCGGGGGCGCCTTCGCGGATCATCGCGTCCAGCCCTTCGCCGGTGACCCGCGCGACCCAGTCGGCGGGCAGGTCGGGCTGGTCGCGGCCGAGCGAGCGGAGCACTTCGGCACGCAGCCCGGCCTGCTGGAGGTGGTTCATGGCGTCGAGCAGTTCGGGCGCGAGGATCGGGGCGTCCTGGGCGGGGCTGTCCGCCTCGCCCAGCACGGAGCGGGCGAAGGCGCGGTCCCGCAGTACGTGCTGGGCGAGCCCGTAGTCGGTCACCAGCCACGCCTGTTCACCGGAGTTGGTGCTGACCCGGGCCACGGGGCAGCGGCTGCGCAGCTCGTCGAGTTCGGGGGCGAGCCGGTCCCCCTTGGTGCTGAAGGGGTAGTGCGGAAGGGGCTCGTCGTACGGGATCCCGTCGGGCGCGGGCGCCTGGGGCTGCGCGGTGTGGTTCTCGGCGGTCACGTGGTGCGGACCTCTTTCCTGGAATCGCTGGAGTCGCTGGAATCGCTGGGCTGGCTGGGGTCGTCGATGAGTGGCCGGCTGTACGGAGGGTTCACCAGCGCACGGGGAGCCGGGCCGGTGCGCGCAGTGGAGTGGACTCGTCCCAGGGGATGGTGTCCGCCGCGACGGCCAGTTCGATGCCGGGCAGCCGTTCCAGCAGTACCTGGATGGCGATACCGAGCTGCATACGGGTCAGGTGGCCGCCGGTGCAGGCGTGGGGGCCGTGCCCGAACGCGATGTGCGCGTTCGGAGTCCGCGTCAGGTCGAGGCGGTCGGGTTCGGCGAAGGCGTCCGGGTCGCGGTTGGCGGACGCCGGTACGGGCACGACCGCGTCCCCGGCCCTGATGTTCTGCCCGTGGAGGGTGAAGTCCTCGGTGGCGACGAGGATGTTGATGGCGTTCATCAGCGGGACGTACCGCAGCAGTTCCTCCACCGCGGCGCCGGTCCGCTCGGGCGCCTCGCGCAGCGCCTTCAGCTGCTCGGGGTGGGTGAGCAGCGCGAGCAGGGCGTTGCCGGTGTGCTGGATGTTGGTCTTGTAGCCGGCCATCAGCATGGTGACGACGAAGCTGACGACGTCGTCGCGGGTGATCTCGCTGTCCGGCCGGCGTGCCTCCGCCAGCAGCAGCCGGATGTAGTCCTCGTCCTCGCCGTCCGTCTTCTCCTTACGGGAGATGAGGTCGTCCGCATAGTCCTGCAGCGCGTACAGGGCCGCGAGTACCTCCTCCATCGTGAGGCCGGACGCGCCCAGGAGCGCGAGGGTGTGCGGCAGGTAGGTCTCGCGGTCCTCGTACGGCAGGCCGACGGTCGCGCACAGCACCCGCAGCGGCAGCGGCTCGGCGTAGGAGGCGACGAGATCCGCCACTCCCCCGTCGGCCCCGGCCACCATCGTGTCGAGGAGTTCCTCCGCCATCGCCCGGACGCGGGGCTCCATGAAGGCGAGCCGCCGCCTGCCGAACAGCGGCAGTACGGTGCGGCGCACGCGTTCGTGGTGGGCGCCGGTCATCTCCAGGAAGGTGGGCAGGCACGGCGGCGGGGCGTCGCTTCCCTCGCGGGGCGGCCAGGCCGACAGCAGCGGCCGTACGAGCCGGGGGTCGGCGAACGCGGCGCGGGCGTCCTCGTAGCGGCTGATCAGCCAGCCCGTCTCGCCGTTGGGCAGCTGCGCCTTGACCACGGGCGCCTCGGTCCGCAGCCGGGCGTAGGCGCACGGCGGCCCCGCGGTACCGGGCTCGACCTCCGGGACCGGTATGAGGGCTTCGGGGTGGCTCATGCGGTGTGCTCCGATCCCGGCGTGGCGGTGTGGGACGTGGCGTACGACTTGCCGTGGACCGGTGCGGGCTCCGGGCGCGTGAGGTAGCCGGAGGTGAAGAAGTACTCCAGGTACCGGTCCAGGAGTGTGGCGTCGACCGGTGGGCAGTGCAGTCCGCTGCCGGCCAGCGCCTCTTCGGCGTTGCGCCGCCCCAGGACGGGGAAGGTGCCCGCGAGGTACATCTCCTTGACGGACATGTCGGCGTTGCGGCTGCGGTCCACGCACAAGGACACGAACGGCGCCGTGGCGCTCGTCGGGTTCTCCGCGACGTGCCGCACCAGCTCACCGACCCACTGGTCGTACGGCATCACGCGCAGGCTGAAGCCCGCGGCGCGCATCCGGTCGAGGACGTCGGACAGCATGGCCGGGCGGGGGTTGGTCAGGTGGTAGACCCGGCCGTCGGCGAGGCGGTGGGTGGCGATGTGCACCACGGACTCGGCGAGGTGGTCGACGGGCACGAAGTCCATCGGCAGCTCGATGTCGGGGGCCATCCCGGTCTCCGCGATCATCTTGATCAGCGAGCAGATGGCCGTCTCGGTGTTGCACGCGCCGTGCGTACGGTCGCCCGTCACCTCGTACGGCCGGTACACGGCCACCGGCAGCCCCTGCGCCGACGCGTGGCGCAGCACTCCTTCGCCGACCCACTTGCTCTCCGCGTAGCCCATGGTCAGCCCGTCCGCGTGGGCGAGCGGCAGGTCCTCGTCCACCTCGCCCACCCCGGCGGTGCCGAAGCCGGCGACGACGGCGACGGTCGAGATGAAGTGCACCGGCACCCGGCGGGGCGCCGCGATCCGGATGACCTCGCGGGTGCCGTCGACGTTGGCGGGGCGCAGTTCCTCGTAGGGGTAGAGGAAGTTGACCCGCGCGCCGTTGTGCAGGACCAGGTCCAGGTCGCGGGACAGGGCTTCGGCGTGGCCGGCGTCGAGACCGAGCCGCGGCTGGGTCAGGTCGCCGGGGAAGCACTCCACGCGCTGCCAGTCGGCCTCGTCGAGGTGCAGTCCGTAGCGGGCGAGCGCGGTGTGTACCCGCTGCCGGGCGTGGGCCGGGGTCGTCGCCCGTACGGGGCAGTGGACGCGGGCGTCCGTGGAGCGCAGCAGTTGGTGCAGCAGGAAGCCGCCGACGAATCCCGAAGCGCCGGTGAGCAGGACGTTCTTCGGGTCGTGCGGGTGCGGTGCCGGGCCGTGGGCGGGCGGGAGGGCGAAACCGAGTTCGCATTCGCGGGCGAAGTCGACGGCCGGCTGCCCGTCCGCCTTCCCACCGGAGCCGCCCCGGGCCTCGTCCACGGCGGTGGCGAAGCTTTCGAGTGTGGGCGCGGCCAGCAGGGCCCTGATGAGCGAGGAGCCGAGGGCGGCGTCGATGCCGAGCACGGCGAGGGTGCGGGTGACGGTCTCCGAGGCGAGCAGGGAGTCGCCGCCGAGGACGAAGAAGTCGTCCTGGGGCGTGGGCCGGACGCGCAGCACCCGCTGCCACACTTCGGTCAGGACGCCGAGCAGGCCGTCGGCCTTCGGCTCGTCCGTGGCCTGCGCCGCCGCGGGGACCGGGCGTGGCGCGGCGGATTTCAGCCGGGCGCGGTCGACCTTTCCGCCGCTGGTGACCGGGAAGCGGTCCAGGGGCACCAGCTCGGGGACGGCCTGCGCGGGCAGCCACTGGGCGCAGTATGCGCGCAAGGCGGACAGCGGCAGCAGGCCGCCGGGGGCAGTGGCGGTGAGGTACGCGGTCAGGGAACCGGCTTCGGCTTCGACGACCGCTTCACCGACCTCGGGGTGGGCTCGTAATCGGGCTTCGATTTCGTCGAGTTCGATGCGTACGCCGCGCAGCTTGACCTGGCGGTCGCACCGGCCGCGGTACTCCAGCTGCCCGTCGGCGTGCCGTACGGCCCGGTCGCCGGTGCGGTACAGCAGGCCGTCCGGCTCCACGGCGGGCAGGGATATGAACCGTTCGGCGGTGAGCTTCGGGTCGCCTAGGTAGCCCAGGGCCAGCCCGTCCCCGCCCACGTACAGCTCCCCCTCCTCCCCCGGCCGCGCGAGCGAGCCGTCGGGGCACACGACGTGGCAGGTGGAGGCGCCGAAGGGGCGGCCCAGGGGGACGTGCGCGGCGTCGTCGGGAAGGGGGGCGAGCACGTGGGCGGTGGAGACGACGGCGTTCTCGGTCGGTCCGTAGAAGTTGACCACGGTGGTGCCGGGGCAGGCCGCGAGGACGGCGTTCGCCAGGCGCGGGTCCATCGCCTCGCCGCCCGCGGAGACGAAGCGCAGCCGGGCCAGCGCCTCGGGGCGGGTGCGGGCCACGAGGTGGAAGACGCTCGTCGTCAGGTACGCCACGGTGACGCCGTGCTCATCGATCAGCCGCTCCAGAGCGGCGGGTGAGAGCAGTTCCTCCCGGTCGGCGATGACCAGGCAGGCGCCGGTGAGCAGCGCGCCCCAGATCTCGATCGTCGAGGCGTCGGAGGACAGGCCGTAGGCGTGCAGCACCCCGTCGCCCGGGGCGGGCGGGGAGAGTTCGGCATCGGACAGGACCAGGCGGACCACGCCGCGGTGGGAGATCGCGACGGGCTTGGGGCGGCCGGTCGTACCGGAGGTGAACGCCACGTAGGCGCAGTCGGTGGCGGAGCCGGGGCGGGGCGGGTCGGTGCCGGGCGGAGGGCTGCCGGCGGGCCGGTCGAGGGCGCCGACCTCGACCGACGCGCGCAGGCCGCGCACCCGGCGGGTGCTGCCCGGCAGAGTGACGGCGATCCGCAGTCCCGCGTCCTCGGCCATGGCCCGCAGGCGGGCCGGCGGAAGGTCCTCGTCGAGCGGTACGTACGCGCAGCCTGCCTTGAGGATGCCCACCAGCGCCACCAGCGCCTCCAGCGAGCGGCTGCCGCACACGCCGATCAGGTCACCGGCCCGTGCTCCGGAGGCGGTCAGGCGCGCCGCCAGGGCGTCGGCGTGGGCATCGAGCTGCGCGTAGGTCACGGTGCGCTCACCGTGCCGGGCCGCCGGGGCGTGCGGCCGGGCCGCCGCCTGCGCCTCGAACAGCTCCTGGATACGGCTGTTCCGGGGGTAGCCGGACGCGGGCGTGCCGGAGGCCGGCTGGGCCGCGGGCTGGAACAACGGGCGTATCGGAGCGTAGACGTCGGTCATCAAGTCCCTCTCGCTTCAAGGCTTTCGTACGGTGCGGCGACGCGCGGACGGGCGGCTCAGGCCGTGGCGCCGCTGCCCTCGGCCGCGGCCCCTTCGGCGAAGTCCGCCGCGAAGGCGGCGAAATCGGCGCTGCGCCAGCGCTCCGGGCGCATACGGAAGACGACGTCGTCCTTGAGCTGGTCCGCGGTCGCCGCCAGATAGGCGCGCGCTTCCTCGGGGTCCAGGTACCGGTGGGCCAGGGCTTCGCGTACGGCCGGGTCCACCGGGGCCTCCTCGGTGACGGGCCCCTCGACGCTGACGTACCGGTACGGGCGCCCCTCGTCCTGCGCGCACAGGCTGAACCGCCCGGCAGCGCGCAGTAGTTGGGCCTTGACGGTCTGGCGGCCCGTCTCGACCACGATCTCGCCGCCGGGCTCGTAGCCGTACCAGACCGGCACGACCAGGGGCGCCCGGCCGTCGCTTCTGGTGTCGGCGACGCCCAGGACACCGACGCGCGGTTCGGCGAGGAAACGTTCACGGTCGTGGCGCGCCATGGCGGGCAGCATGAAGGAGCTCCTCCGGGTCGGGAAGTGCGGCTGAAGAGGTCCTGTTGTGGTGGGACCGCCGCGAGAACAATCTTGAGAACGAGGGGATCACTCCCCGGCCGAATGCCCGCCAAACATATGCTTTCGACGGTTTTGAGCCGCTTCGTGAGGCGTGACGGGAGGGGCGCGCGGGGCGCTCGGCGGCCGGAAATCACGGCTGCGGACGTGCCGATTCCGCCACTTCCCGTACGGGGGTTACCGGCGGTGCGGCGCTTCCTCACGCGACGGCGGGAACACCGCCGGCCGATGGACACCGCGCGGAACGGCGAAGCCGTCAGGGCTGAAATGTGTGCCCTACACCGCTCCTTCGAGCGCATCGAGATCGGCTCGAATGGTGCTGCAGGTGGACGTGAGAGGCATCACGCCGGACAGGACACCTCGTAGCGCTCAGCCCGCGGAACAGGCAGGACAGGCAGCCCGGCCGGGGTTGCGGCGACGGCGCCGGCAGACGCACCAGGGCCAGTCGAGGCATTCGGGGCACTGGGTGTGCGGGGAAGTGACGGGCCGTCCGCAGGTGCCGCCGCGGCCGGCGCACTCCTGGATCGGGGGCCGGTAGCTCACGGCGTCGGCGAGCGAACGCGCCGCGGCCGGCTTCGGCTCGGCCACATCGTCGTCCGCGTCGGACTCCTCGCGCCGGGCGGACAGCAGCCACCCGCCCCGGCAGACCGGGCACGGTTCGTCGTCGCGGTCGGGCCGCTCCGGCGGCGCCAGGAGCCAGCCGTCCTCGCACCGGCCGTTGCAGGCGGTGGGGGTCAGCAGCCACACCGCGACGTCATCGGGCCCGTAGCCGTCGCGGTGCGCGTCGCCGTCCCGCCTGAGCGGACGGCCGGCCCAGCTCTGCCACCAGCGCCGCTCGACACGGGCCGCGATGCGGGCGGCGGAATGCCGCTGGAGTTCGTCGCGGACGAGGTCGACGACGGCGGGCGGGACGCCACCCCCGCAGGCGAGCACGAGCTTGTCCGGCAGCGCGGCCAGCACCGCCCGCAGCGGGTCCTTCGCACTCGCCGCGGTCTGGCACGCGTCGCACTGGTCCCGGTCCCAGGAGCGGGGAAAGTAGGTGCGCACCCACTTGCGGCGGCGGTCCCTGCGCTTGCCCGGCTCGACATGCGTGATGCCGGAGACGTACTCGGGACGCAGCGGCAACGGCCCGGCACAGGTACGGCAGCGGTCCCGGCAGGCGCGGCAGCGCTCGCCGTTGGAGGTGGGCGCCTGGCAGCCGGGACACTCCCTGCGGCACACCGCGCACAGGTGGTCATCGGGGTGCGGCTGGGCGAGCCACCGGTGTTCGCCCTGGCAGCGCACACAGCGGCGGGTGTCGGTCTCCTCCCGGTGGGTGGACAGGACGGGCCGCCCCGGACACTGATCACAGCGAATGACGGCCCGGTCGGAGGACGGACGCAAGAACGCGCTCAAGCGGCACTCCCGGCATCGGAGTGGGCGAATTGACCAGCGTAGCGGGTGGTGGGGGTGGGGTGGAGGCCCGGTGTTCGTACTGGTGCGCGGAATGGCCGCCGGCCGGGCAGATCGCCAGGCTGCGCGGCGCGGGTCATCGGCTCCACCAGCTCGCAGCGCAAGGCGGACATCCCGGCCAAGGAGCTGGGTTACGACGCCGCCGTGCTGCGCGATGCCGGTTGCGTCGAGGAGCAGCTGCGCGCGGCGGCGCCCGACGGTGTCGACGTGGTCATCGACCAGTTGAAGGCGGCGGTGGCCGTGGCCCGGAGCGGCGTGCGCGTCGCGCTGATCGGGGCCCTGGCCGGGCAGCTCGGTGACGCGCCGGCCATCGGCATCGGCCCCATGGCACTGATTACGCGCAGCATCACCCTGCGCGGCGCGCCCCTGTTCGACCACCTCGACATCGTCCCTGAGTGGACCGGACTCTTCGGACGGAGGCTGCGCGACGGCACGCTCTCCTTCCTCCGTACCGTGCCGAAGGTCCTCGACCAGGCCCCGCGCGCCCTCCGCGAGCTCATGGCCGGCCGGCGGACCGGCACCGTCCACGTCGAGCTGTGACCCGCGGCAGCCACCAGTTGGCCCGTCCGGCGAGGCGGATGAAGGCGGGGACGAGGACGGCCCGTACGAGGGTGGCGTCGAGGAGGACGGCCACGGCCAGGCCGGTGCCGATCGTCTTGAGGGCGAGGAGGCCGGAGGCGGCCAGGGCGCCCATGACGACGGCGACGATCAGGGCTGCCGCGGTGAAGACGCGGGCGGTGTGCTCGATGCCGACGGCCGTGGCGGTGCGGGTGTCGCCGGTGCGGCGGTGTTCCTCGACGATGCGGGCCATGAGGAAGATCTCGTAGTCCATGGACAGGCCGAAGGCGATGCTGAACATCAGGCACAGGACCGTGAGGTCGGTGATGTGGGTGACGGCGATGTCGCCGGTGAGCCAGGGCGCGTGGCCTTCCTGGAAGAGGTGGACGACGGTGCCGAGGGTGGCGGCCAGGGTCAGGGCGTTGAGCAGCAGGGCCTTGAGGGGCAGCAGCAGGCTGCGGGTGAGGAGGAGCAGGACGAGGAAGACGGTTGCGGTGATGGTCGCCAGGACGGCGGGCAGGCGGCTGACGATGGCCTCGGTGGTGTCGGCCATCCGGGCGTTGAGGCCCGCCACCTGAACGGGCGCGGGGGCGGGCAGCGCGCGCAGGCGCTCGGCGAGGCGGGCGCCGTCCGGGGAGAGGGGGTCTCCGTCGGCCACGACCGACAGCCGGGTGCTGTGGGCGGTGGCGAAGGCGGCGGGGCGGATGTGCGGCGGCGGTGGTACGGGGCGGCCGTGGCGGTACGAGCCGGTGGCGGCGTCCACGCGCCGTACGCCGGGCAGGTCGGAGGCGCGCCGGGCGTAGTCGGCGACGGGCCCGGGACGGGTGCGGACCTGATAGCCGGGCAGCAGGAGGGCGGCCGGGCGGCGTTCGGCGACATCGAAGTGGTGGCGCAGCAGGGCGGAGGCGCGGGCTGTGGCTGAGGTGGGCGGGAGCATGCGGTCGTCATGGATACCGAAGCGCGCGCCGAGCAGAGGCGCGGCCAGGGCGGCCAGCGCGAGCAGGACGGGCAGGGCCGTGGTGAGGGGGCGCCGGAGTACGCAGTGGGCCAGCCGCCGCCACAGGTGGGCGGTGGTGGCGGGGCCCGCGCGGCGTCTGCGTACCGCGCGCAGCGGGTCCCAGCGGTCGAGGTGGTCGCCGAGGGCGACCAGCGCGGCGGGTATGAGGATCAGGGTGGTGGCCGCGGCCAGCACGGTGACCATGATGCTGGCCAAGGCCAGGGATCTGAGCAGGGGCAGTGGGAAGAACAGCAGGGCGGCCAGGGCCAGGCAGACGGTGAGGGCGGAGACGGCGACGGTGCGTCCGGCGGTGCCCACGGTGGTGGCCAGGGCCTGGCCGGGTGACCGGCCGGTGGCGCGCTGTTCGCGGTAGCGGGCGACGATCAGGAGGCTGTAGTCGACGGCCAGGCCGAAGCCGAGGGCGGTGGTGATGTTCAGGGCGAGCAGGGAGACCGGCAGGAGGCTCGTCAGGAGGCGCAGGCCGGCCATGGTGCCGGCCACCGACAGTGCGCCGACGGCCACCGGCAGCAGCGCGGCGGGCAGGCTGCGGAAGGCCAGCAGGAGGACGGCGAAGGTCACCGGTGCCGCGATCAGTTCGGCGGTGCGCAGATCGCGGTCGCTGAGCCGTTCGGTCTCGGCGACGACGGCGCTCTCGCCCGTCGCGGTGACCGTCAGCGGACCGTGCCGTCCCGTCGTACGGCGCAGCACATCGGCGCCGGCGGCATGCACCTGGCTGTCGCTGCCGTGAAAGCGGACCAGGATCGCGTAGGCGGCGCCGTCCGTGGCGCGCAGGCGGCGTTCGTCCGGGGCCCAGGGCGAGGCGACGTGGGCGACGCGGTGGTCGTGGCGCAGTGCGCGGACGAGTGCGCTTCCGTGGGCCGCGACCCTGCGTTCAGCAGTGTGGCCGTCGGCCCGGACCACCAGGACCAGGTGTTCGCTTCCCGTCCCGAAGGTGTCGGCCAGGCGCTGTTCGGCCGTGACGGACGGGGCGCCGGTGGGCGTCCAGCCGCCGTGGGAGAGGTGCCCTGCGACGCGGCTGCCGAGCAGGAGGGCGGCCGCGGCGAACAGGACCGCGCCCAGGGCGATCCATCGGCCGCGGCGGGCGGTGAAGCGGGCCCAGCGTGCCGCGACGTTTCGCCCAGGGGGGATCACGGCAGGTCCAGGCGGACGCGGTAGTCATCGAGCCAGGTGTTCAGGTCCAGGACGAGTTCGGCGGCGTAGCGCATGTCCCTGGGGCTGGCGTCGCCGTTGAGGGCCTTGCTGACGGCGGCCCGGTCCAGCAGGGCGTTGATGGGCGCCGAACTGTCGTGGGCGAGGTCGGCCAGGGCCGTGCGGAGGGCGTCGGTGTACCGCGGGTCCTGGATGGTGGGGTACGGGTTCTTGGGGCGGTTCAGGACGGCCTCGGGCAGCAGGTCGGCGACGGCGGCGCGCAGCAGGCTCTTTTCCCGCCCGGCGGCGGTCTTCATGCTCCAGGGGACGTTGAAGACGTACTCGATGAGTTCGTGATCGCAGAAGGGGACGCGGACTTCGAGGCCGTTCGCCATGCTCATGCGGTCCTTGCGGTCGAGCAGCATCGGCAGAAAGCGGGTCAGGTGCAGATACGTGATCTCGCGCATCCGGTGCTCGACGGGGCCGGCGTGCTCCGGGTGCGGTACTTCGGCCAGCGCCCGGCGGTACCGTTCGCGCCGGTGGCCGGGCAGGTCGAGGGCGCGGACCAGCGCGGGGTCCAGCAGGCGGGTGGACATCGGCGCGTCGCCGAAGCCGGCGCGGGTGTAGACCTCGATGGCCGCGCGCCAGGGGAACGTGCCGGCCCGGACGGTCTGCGGGTCGTGGAACCAGAAGTAGCCGCCGAAGAGCTCGTCGGCGCCCTCACCGGACAGGGCGACGGTCGAGTGCTCGCGCACGGCCCGGAACAGCAGCAGCGCGGAGAGGTCGAAGTCACCGAGGCCGGAGGGCAGGTCGCGGGCGTGCAGCGCGGCACGGCGGTTCGCGTGGTTCATCAGCCCGGCCGTGGCCAGGGTGATGTCGGTGTGGTCGGTGCCCACATGGCCGGCCAGCGCGCGCACGTACGGCTGGTCGGAGTCGACGTGCATGAGGTCGGGGACGAAGTCCCGCTCGTGCTGGTCGAAGGTGACGGAGAAGGAACGTACGCCCGCACGGCCCGGCCGGTGGGCGGTGCGGGCGGCCAGAGCGGTGATGGCGCTGGAGTCCAGGCCCCCGGACAGCAGGGAACACAGGGGGACGTCGGCGACGGTCTGGCGGATCATGATCTGTTCGAGCATGGCGCGCACCGTGGAGACGGTCACGTCCAGGTCGTCGGTGTGCTCGCGCGCCCGCAGGGCCCAGTAGCGCTCCTCGGTGATGCCCGTACGGCTGATGGTGACCAGATGGCCGGGACGGACTTCGCGCAGGCCCGTATAGATGGCGTGTCCGGGAGTTTTGGCCAGCGACAGCAACTCGCGCAGACCGTCGGCGCAGACCTCCGCCTCAACGGCCGGGTGGGCCAGCAGAGCCTTGGGCTCGGAGGCGAACAAGACCTCGGAACCGGCCCCGGCGCGGCAGTAGTACAGCGGTTTGATGCCGACGCGGTCGCGGAGCAGCAGCAGTTCCTCAGTACGGGCATCCCAGATGGCCAGGGCGTACATGCCGTTCAGGTGGGTGGTGAAGGACCGCCCCCACTCCAGGTAGGCGTGCAGGACGGCCTCGGTGTCACTGGCGGTACGGAACCGGTGGCCTCTGCTGCGTAGTTCGCGCCGCAGGTCGCGGTAGTTGTACAGCTCGCCGCTGTAGGTGAGGACGGCCAAAGTACGGCCGTCCTCCGTAACGCCCATCGGCTGGCTGCCGCCGGGGAGGTCGAGGACGGCCAGGCGCCGGTGGCCCAGAGCCGCGTGCGGGCCCGCCCACTGCCCTTCGGCGTCCGGGCCGCGGCACTTCATGGTGGCGGTCATGGCGGTCAGGGCGGCGCGTTCCGCCCCTCCGGTCAGGTCACGGTCGTAGGCGGTCCATCCGGTGATTCCGCACACGGTGTCTCCTTGGCTGGACGGCGAGGCCGAGCGGACCGGTCAGGCCCGGGTAAGGACCAGCACGGCGTTCTGCCCGCCGAACCCGAAGGAGTTGCTCAGCACCGCTTCCACACCGTGCGGGCGGGGCGTACCGGCCACGATGTCGAGGTCGATACGCGGGTCGGGGCGCGTGAAGTTCGCCACCGGCGGGATCAGCTGGTGCTGCAAGGTCAGCACACTGCACGCGGCCTCGATGGCGCCGGCGGCGCCGATCCCGTGGCCCAGGCAGCCCTTGTTCGCGGTGACCGGCGGGGGCCGGTCGAAGACGCGGCTCAGGGTGCGCGCCTCGAAGAGATCGTTGAAGTCGGTGGAGGAGCCGTGGGCGTTGACGTGGTCGATGTCGCCGGTCCGCAGGCCGGCCTCGGCGAGCGCGGCGTCGATGGCGGCTGCGGCGCCCTTGCCCCGCGGGTCGGGTATGGTGGGGTGATGGGCGTCGGCGGAGGCACCGTAACCCGCGAGCCAGGCTCGTACTCCGGCCCGGCGGGTCCGGGCGTGCCCGGCCTTCTCCAGTACGAGAACCGCTGCCCCCTCCCCCAGCACGAACCCGTCCCGGCCCGCGTCGAAGGGCCGGGAGGCGCGCTCGGGGTCCTGGCACCGCCGGGACAGCACCGACATCCGGGAGAAGCACAGGGCCACCATCTCCGACGCCCTGGGGGCCTCGGCCCCGCCGGCCAGCACCACATCGCAGCGGTCGGCGGCCAACAGGTCCTTGGCCACGCCCAGAGCGCTGGCCCCCGAGGCGCACGCGGTGGAGACGGCCAGGTTGGGACCGGTCGCCCCGAGGTCGAGGGCGACCTCTCCGGCGGCCATGTTGGGGATGGAACGGGGCAGCGCCAGCGGGGAGACGGCACGCAGCCGCCCCTGGAGCAGCTTCTCGGTCTCGCCGGGCCAGTGCTCCATGCTGGAGGCGCCGACCCCCAGCACGACGCCGATCCGGCGGCTGTCCCACCGCTTTGGCGTCAGCGCGGCGTCGGCGACCGCCATCCGGGCGGCCACCACCGCCAGCTGGATGAAGCGGTTCGTACGCCATGCGATGCTCTTCACACCGGCCGGGTCGAAGCCGGGCACCCGGCAGGAGAAATCGACCGGCATGCCCTTGAGGGCGGGGTCGGACGCCGCGGTGGACCGGCCCTGGCACAGGCGCTCCCACAGCGCCCGCTCCCCGGAGCCGGCCGGGGTGAGCACCCCCATGCCCGTCACGGCCACGGGCTCGCTCATGACGGCGTTCCCCCGGCGGGCTGGGCGGGCCGCTGCTCGTCGGGCAGGGCACGTTCCAGTACGGCGCAGATGTCGGCGAGTGTGGACGTGGTGCCCAGCCGGCTCGCGGCCGTTTCGGGCAGTTCGGCGCCGTGTTCGTCCTCGTACCGCACCACCAGTTCCATCAGTGCCAGGGAGTCCAGCCCCAGCGCTTCGATCGTGGACTCGGGCGTGGCGGCCGCACGGTCGATGCCGAAAGCCTGCTCCAGCTCGCTGACCAGGTACGGGAAGAGGCGGCTGGTCATGTGACGCTCCTTTGCGCGTGGGGGATGGGGCACGACGGCTCGACGTACGCGGCCGCGCCGTCGGCCGGAGGGTGCGGGGGCCGTTCCGCGGGCCGGTGCGGCCAGGTGACCGGCAGACTGCGCAGGCCGCGTACGACGACGCCTTCGCTGTACGTACGGGGCGCGTCGCGCGGTCTGGGCGGGCAGGCGGCCAGAACAGCCAGCGCGCTGTGGGCGGTCAGCCGGGCCAGGGCCGCCCCCAGACAGAAATGCGCGCCCGCTCCGAACGCCAAATGCCTTGCTGTCGAACGGCCTTGAGCTGCCGGGGCGAGATAGCGCCGGGGCCGGAAGGTGTGCGGGCTGTCGAAGATGTCCGGGTCCCGGTTGGCCGCCGGCAGCAGGGGCAGCACGATCGTGCCGCGGGCCACCGGCAGCCCGTCCAGGGCCGCGTCACGCACCGCGGCGCGCGGAGCGATCTGCACGGGAGAGTGCAGACGCAGCACCTCCTCCACGACCGCGCCCACCGTCTGCGGGTCCCGGGCCAGCGCCCACCCCTGCCCGGACGGTGCGCCGCCCAGTTCCGCCACCGCGTGCGACAGCAGGCTGACCGTGGTGTCGTATCCGGCGCTCAGCAGCAGGCTGCACGTGGTGACCAGCTCGCGGATGTCGGCCGGGCTGCCGTCCGGCCGGTGCGACAAGGCGTCCAGCAGGCCGTCCCGGGGCGCCCGGTGCCGCGTCCCGGCCTGGCGGCGCGCCTGCGCCCGGCGGCGGAAGAACCGTACGAAGCGGAACCGCGCCTGGGCGACGGCCCGTTCGTCCATGGCGCGGGCCGGCTGGTCCAGTCCGCGGACGACCAGCCGGGCGTCACGGTGGAAGGCGGGGCGATCCTCGGGCGGCACGCCCAGTACGTCGCTGATGACCGACATCGCCAGCGGCTCGGCGAAATCCGCCACGAAATCCCCCGGGCGGCCCGCGTGCTCCCGTACGAGAGCAGTGCTGTAATACCCGACGTTCTCGGCCAAGGCCCGTACTCGCCGTGCGGTGAAATGCCGCGCGACCTGGCCGCGCAGCCGGGTGTGCCCCGGTGCGTCCAGTTGGAGAAAAGACCGGGCCGGCAGCCCCAGCAGGGTGGTCTCGTACAGTTCGCGGGCACCGTGGCCGAACCGTGTATCACGCAGCACCTCGGCGCACGCCGTGTAACCGAGAACGGCCAGGGCGCCTCCGGGCAGCCGGTGCACGGATTTCTCGCGTATCCCGGGCGTCAGACATCTGTGAGGATCGGTCAGAAAGGCGGGGTCGTCGACGTCCGCGCCGAGAAACCGTGCCAGTTCCCCCACCGCCAGGCGGATCGGCTCATCGGCGTGTGCAGCCACAAATCCTCCTTGGTCGCGCTCCGCGGGGATGGTCTTCCCGCACCGCGGGTAGCTTCCGGCAGCCGGCACCGGGCCGGCGGGAAAAGGAAAACGCCCATGAACGCGTTCCTGCACGGCGTGACCGTCCGCTGGTCCGACATGAACGCCCACGCAATCGTCGGCGACGCGGCCATCGCCTCCTACATCGAAGAAGCACGCGGTGCGCTGGTCATGAAACTCGCGCACCATGCCATTCCGAGTTCAGGCTCGACGCCCCGACTGGCCTACCTCACTCTGCGCCAGCACATCGACTATCACCGGCCTCTTCACTGGCAGGCCGAACCGCTGATCATCTCCCTTCGCGTGCTGCGGATCAGACCGTCCGCCGTGGAACTGCACGCCCTCGTCGGCTGCGCGGACACACCGTTCGCCGAAGCACACGTGCTGTCCGCTTGCTGGAACACCACGCGCCGCAGGCCCCATCTGATCGATTCCGCGCAGCGGGCCGTGCTGACGGATTACCTGACGCACCCGAACTCTTCAGGCGGGAAAACCGCCGACTGAGCCGGGAGCGTCAGCCGGAACGTCGGTGCGAGCAAGGAATGAGCCGTGGCTCGATCGCTGTTTCCGGTCTCGGGGCGGAACGCCCCTACCATGAGGAAGCATTTCCACTTTGCACGTCACCATGACATCCCCGGAAACACACACCCCAACGAGCCACCCGTAGAACAGGGAGCCGAAGGGGCTTTAGAAGTCGGGCGCCGCCGCGGCGATCCGCTCATGCGACCCGTTTTTGAGCACAGTGACCCATTCTTGATCACAAACTGAGTGCGCGTACTCATGCGCGCCCCACGGCCACCCGGCAGGGTGCCGACATGACGTACGCACCGCCCCCCACCCCTCCGCCCCGGCCCGGACGACTGCCCTGGTCGCGCAGGACGCCGCTGGGCCGGGACATCGCCCTCGGCATCGTGCTGTTCCTCGTGGAGGCCGCCGTATTCCTGTGGGTCGGCTTCGGGTACGGCATGGAGGTGTGGGCCGCGCAGGGCAGGCGGGCGCGCATCGAAGCGGCCCAGCTCGCGCAGCTCGCCTGGACGCAGCACTTCCTCATCGCCTTGATCGTGATCGCCGGGCTCGCGCTGCTGTCCCGCGCCCCGTGGACGGTGGTGTCGCAGGTGCTTGCCGCCGGAGTGGTGGCCGCGCTGCTCCTGCTCGCCCAGCACGAGTACGACCGCGCCCACCCGGGCCCCGCGCCCAAGCCCGACCCCGCTTACACACCCTGCTACAGCGGCAGCGGGAGGTGCCACTGAGGAGCCGGGCGCGGTCCCGTTGCACTCGGGAAGGTGACATCGGTACGTAACGCCACGGCGCCTCCCGTCCCGGGGCTATCAAGGCGGCGAGGGCGCACCCGGCCGCGGACCGCCGTACCGCTGACGCGGCGTGCGGCCGGGCGTGGAGGTACCGCGAGCCCACTCCCGGGAGGACGAATGGACACCGCGCTGATCGGGCGGGAGCACAGCGTACGGATGCTGCGGTCCCGCCTGGAGCGGGCGCGCGCCAGTCACGGCGGGCTGGTGCTGGTCACGGGCGAGGCGGGCATCGGCAAGACGTCGCTGGTACGCAGCGCGGTGGACGAGGAGCGGGAGCGCGGCGGCATGCTGGTGGTGCGCGGAACCTGCTGGGACTCCGACAGCACGCCCGGTTTCTGGCCGTGGACGCAGGCCGTACGGAGCTTGCGGCGCGGTGCGTCCGCCGGGGAGTGGGAGGAGGCGGCGACGGCCGCCGGAGGAGCGCTCTCCGTCCTGCTGGGTGACGGCACGGGCACCGGGGAAGCGCTGCGCTTCGAGCTGTTCGACGCGGTGACGACCCTGCTGACCGTCCTGTCGCAGCGCCGCCCGGTGACCGTGGTGCTGGAGGACCTGCACTGGGCGGACGCCGCTTCGTTGAGCCTGCTTGAGTTCACGGCGCAGCACACCTGGTTCGAGCGGCTGCTGGTGATCGGGACGTACCGCGACGTGGAGGTGCAGCGGCCCGACCATCCGCTGCGGCCGTTGCTGCCGCGACTGGCGGCGAAGGCCACCACGCTCGCACTGACCGGCCTGACCCCGCCTCAGGTCGCCGAGCTGGTCGCGCGTACGGTCGGGGCCCGCCCGGACGCGGCCATGACCGCGGGGATGTTCGCACGCACCGGCGGCAATCCGTACTTCGTGGAGGAGACGGCCCGCCTGTGGTCCGCCGGCCAGCCCGTGGCCGCCGTCGCGCCCGGCGTACGCGCCGTGGTGCACCGGCGGCTGGCGCTGCTCGGCCAACCGGCCGTACGGCTGCTCGGCGCCGCGGCCGTGCTGGGCCGCCGGTTCGAGCGGCGGACGCTGGCCCGTACGGCCGGAACGCCGGAAGCCGTCACCACCGGCCTCCTGGGGGAGGCGGTCGCGGCCGGGCTGCTGGAGTCGTCGGCGGACGCGTACGTCTTCACCCACGACCTGGTGCGGGAGACCCTGTACGACGGGCTGGCGGAGGACCGGCTCCGCCACCTGCACGCCGCCGCCGTACGCGCCCTGCGGGACACCGCCGGCGCCGGGGACCGGGCGCGGCCGACCGACCTGGCCCGGCACGCGTACTTCGCCGGCCCGGACCTCGACGCCGACGAGGCGGTGGACATCCTGGTGGCCGCCGCCCGGCACGCGGTGAGCAGGCTGGCCAGTGAGGAGGCCGTGGCGCACTACCGGCGCGCGCTGGAACGGCTCGGGACCGGCGATCCACGCCGCCACGTGCTGCTCGCCCTCGACCTCGGCGCCGAACTCCAGCTCCTCGGCGAACACGAACGCTCCTGGCTGGTGTACGAGGACGCCGCCGCGCTGGCGTCCGGTACGGGCGACGCCGGACTCGTGGGCCGGGTGGCGCTCACGCTGCACCATGCGGACGGCCGGGGCGACGGAACGGGGCTCAAGACCCGGGCGCTGCGCGAGGCACACCGCGCGCTGGTTCCCGGGCCTCGCCCCGCGGCCGACGAGTCCGGCGCGGGCCCGGTCGACGCACCTGACGCGGGCCCGGTCGACGAGGTGGCCCGTCGCGTCGTGGCGGCCGCCCGTGCCGCCGGGGACGACGACGCCCTGCACCTGGGGCTGTGGGCCCGCCTGCACGCGGTGTGGGCACCCGGCACGGCCGCACAGCGGGTCCACGTGGCCGGGGAGCTGATGGAAGTGTCCCGCCGCCGGGCCGATGTGTGGATGGAGCATCTGGCGGCGTCGATGCGGTGGGTCGCCCTGCTGGAGCAGGACGACCCCAGATTTCTGCGGCAGTTCTCCGACATGGTGGCCGGAGCGGACGCCTGCGGACTGCCCCGTACCAGCATGATCTCGGTCATCGACCGCAGCGTCGTGTACGCGTTCATGGGCCGCTTCCCCGAGGCCGACGACCTGCTCGCGCAGACACTGGCTCTCAGCGGCACCCATGCCAACTACTACCAGTACTTCATCGGCCACCACCGCTGGGCACTGGCCCTCCTCCAGGGCCGCTTCCCGGAAGCGGAGCAGGCCCACCACGCGATGCGGGAACAGGACCACCTGTACACCCAAGTGCTGGCGGGCATCACCGAGTTGGAACAGGACGCCACCCCGCACGGTCCGGCGCTATGGTCCGAGGGCGGCTCGTCCGACGACAGCGTGCTGGAACGCGGCATCGCTCCCCTGCGGGTCCGGCTCCAGTCGCAGAGCGCGGCGGCGTCCCGGGACCCGGTGAGCTGCGAGCAGGCGCACGCGGTACTGGAACCGTACCGGGGGCAATGGCTGGTCTCCTTGTTCGGCTGGGACATCGGCGGCCCGGCAGCCCTGTGGTCGGGCGTGCTGCACGCCGCCGAGGAGCGGTGGGAAGCAGCGGTACGGGACCTCACCACCGCCGAACGGTCCGCCGACCGGCTGCACGCCCGCCCCTGGTCGGTACGCGCCCGTACGGAACTGGCCCGCGCCTTGCTCGCCCGCGCGGGCCCCGACGACACGAACCGAGCCACCACGCTCCTGCGCGACACGGAAGCGGAGGCCCGCGAACTGGGCATGACGCACATCGTCGAACGCGCCCGGCGCCTCCTGCCCTCCCCCACCCCGCGCCCCCAAGTCAGCCAGGCGGAGAGGGAGTTCGTACGTAACGGTGCTGTGTGGCGCTTGCGTTACGCGGGCCGCACCGTCCATGTACCCGACGCCAAGGGACTCGCCGACCTGCACACGCTGCTCGGCCGTCCCGGCCAGGAGGTCCCGGCCGTACGCCTGCTGTACCCGGACAGCGCGCACCTGGCAGCGGCGGCGGGCGCCCTCGGAAGTGACATGGTCCTGGACGAGGAGGCGAAGACCCGCTACAGGCAGCGCCTGGAATTGCTCGACGAGGAGATCGACAGGGCAGCCGTACGCGGCGACGGCCACACGGCCACGGAGTACGGCCGCGAACGGGAAGCCCTGCTCGCCGAACTCCACAAGGCCGCCGGACTGGCCGGTCGCTCCCGCCGCCTGGGCGACGAGACCGACCGCGCCCGCAAGAACGTCACGGCCCGCATCCGGGACACCCTGCGCCGCCTGCGAGACCATCACCCCGAACTCGCCTCCCACCTCCAGGCAGCCGTGTCGACCGGCGCGATGTGCCGCTACGCGCCGGACCGCGAGGTGCGGTGGCGCTTGTGACCCTCGCTCCCCCGCCCCCGTGCGCTCCGGACGGTCGCCCCACACCCCCGTTCCACGCGGGGCGGCCGCCCGGAGGTCTGCCGGCGTCTATGCCGACGCCGGGGAGGAGGCAGCCGGGGAGGCGATCTCGGCCTCGGGCGGGTCGTCGGCCAGATTGCCTTCCATGTCGGCCCAGGTGTCGTTCCAGGCGTACCCCTGCTCGGGACCGCGCTGCCACGTATGCGTGACACGGCCGTCCGGGCCGCGGCCGAAGGCGGAGAGCGTGCCATGCGGGTTGAGGACCACGGCCGGGTCGTTGGTGAGACGCCCGTGGAGAGGCGTCCAGGCGGACCAGGGCCCGCCGGTGCCGGTCTGCCAACGATGGTGCAGAGCATCGTCCGTACCGCGCGCGAACAACACCATCCCGCCATCGCGACCGACAAGAACGGTGGGCCGCCCCCGGACCGCACCCTCCATATCGGCCCAGGTGTCATTCCACGCGTACCCCTGCTCCGGCCCCCGTTGCCACGTATGCGTGACACGCCCGTCCGGATCGCGGGCGAACACCGACAACGCACCGTTCGGGCTCAGCACCACCGCCGGATCACTGACCAGACGACCGTTCAACGGAGTCCAGGCGGACCACGGCCCACCCGTGCCGGTCTGCCAACGATGGTGCAGGGCATCGTCCGCGCCGCGCGCGAACAGCACCATGCCACCGTCACGACCCACCAGAACCGTGGGCCGCCCCCGGACCGCACCCTCCATATCGGCCCACGTCTCATTCCACGCGTACCCCTGCTCCGGCCCGCGCTGCCACGTATGCGTAACCCGCCCCTCCGGATCACGGGCAAACACCGACAACGCACCGTTCGGACTCAGCACCACCGCCGGATCACCAGCCAGACGCCCGCCCAGCGGCACCCACTCGGGCGCCCACTCCCCCGCCTCCGACTGCCACGTGTGCCACAACACGCCGTCATCACCACGGACGAAAACGACCAACTTGCCGTACCGGCCGACCAAAGCCCACGGCCGCCCCACCGCACGCCCCGCGGGACGCCCCAGCGCAGTCCACGCCGACCACGCCCCACCAGGAGCGTTCTGCCAGCGATGGGTGATCCCTCCGGAACCGTCGACCCCGAAGATCACCATCCCGGAACCGGTGTCCACCACCGACGGCACCCCCACACTCACCCGGGCCGCGGCCTGCGGGACGTGGCCCACCGCTTTCCGTGCCTCTTCGAGCAGCGCCTGGGCCTTGGCCTCGGCCTGGTCGTAGCGGTCGGGAAACGCGGAGCGTTGTACGCGCTGCGCCGTCTGGCCGGCGGTCAGTTGCGGGTTCTGCTGCTGGACGCGGACGGCCCTCGTGAAGAACTGGGTGGCCGCGTAGGGCACCTGCATGATCTGTTGCGGGGTGCCCCAGCCCTGGCTGGGGCGTTGCTGGAAGACCCCGAGCGAGTCGCGGTCGCCGCACGGGAGGTTGTTCATGTGTGACTCGACCCAGCCGGCCTCGAAGCCGGCGAGCATCACTTTGCCGGAGACACCGAGGTCACGTCCGACGAGGTAGACGGCCTTGGTGACTTCCAGGTCACGGTCCGGTGGAACGATGCAGGCGGCCATGGCGGATCTCCTGTCTACGCGGGTGCCGCGGTCGGCTTGTGGGAGGGGGACGCGGGCGTGTTCCCGGTCTCGGGCGGGTCGTCGGACAGATCGCCTTCCATGTCGGCCCAGGTGTCGTTCCAGGCATGGCCCTGTTCGGGGCCGTGCTGCCAGGTGTGGGTGACGCGGCCTCCCGGATCGCGGGCGAAGACCGAGAGCGCGCCGTTCGGGTTCGGGACGACGGCGGGGTCATTGGTGAAACGGCCGTGCAGCGGGGTCCAGGCGGACCAGGGCCCGCCGGTGCCGGTCTGCCAGCGGTGGTGCAGGGCGTCATCCGTACCGCGCGCGAACAGCACCATCCCGCCATCACGACCGACCAGAACGGTGGGCCGCCCCCGGACCGCACCCTCCATATCCGCCCAGGTCTCGTTCCAGGCGTACCCCTGCTCGGGCCCGTGCTGCCACGTATGCGTGACACGCCCGTCCGGATCACGGGCGAACACCGACAGCGCACCGTTCGGACTCAGGACGACGGCGGGGTCGCTGGTGAAACGGCCGTGCAGCGGGGTCCAAGCCGACCACGGCCCACCCGTGCCGGTCTGCCAACGATGGTGCAGGGCATCGTCCGTACCGCGCGCGAACAGCACCATCCCGCCGTCCCGGCCCACCACGACGACAGGGCGGCCGCGTACGGCTCCCTCCATATCGGCCCACGTCTCATTCCACGCGTACCCCTGCTCCGGCCCGCGCTGCCACGTATGCGTAACCCGCCCCTCCGGATCACGGGCAAACACCGACAACGCACCGTTCGGACTCAGCACCACCGCCGGATCACCAGCCAGACGCCCGCCCAGCGGCACCCACTCGGGCGCCCACTCCCCCGCCTCCGACTGCCACGTGTGCCACAACACGCCGTCATCACCACGGACGAAAACGACCAACTTGCCGTACCGGCCGACCAAAGCCCACGGCCGCCCCACCGCACGCCCCGCGGGACGCCCCAGCGCAGTCCACGCCGACCACGCCCCACCCGTAGCACTCTGCCAGCGATGCGAGATCCCTCCGGAACCGTCGACCCCGAAGATCACCATCCCGGAACCGGTGTCCACCACCGACGGCACCCCCACACTCACCCGTGGGTTCGTCCGGGGAGCCGCGTCCGTCCACCAGGTGGTTTCCTTGCGGGCGCCGGGCCAGGAGAAGCTGAAGTGGATGTGGTTGGTGTGCGGGTTGCTGCCCCGGTACGGCTGCCAGCCGGCGTCGGGGCGGTTCGCCATCCAGATGCGGCGGTTCCAGATCATGTACATGATGCCGAAGCGGCGGAGCAGTGCGTGGCGGTTGCCGTGCCGGTCGGTGGCGTGCAGCCAGTTGATCAGGTCGTCCGCCGGCTCGGACTGGCCGTTGACCTCGACGCCCCAGTCCCAGGCCCGGCCCTCCTTGTGTTCGCTCTGGCCGCCGCTGCCGCAGGGCCGGCTGATGCCGAGGTCCCGGGTGTCCCGGTAGGCGGCGAGGACCAGGTCGCGGAAGCCGGTCACGCCGGGCTTGGCCGCGGGGTCGCAGTCGCGCTGCGGGTCGTACGGCGCGTACGGGTCAATGCGCGGTCCGAAGTCGGGTGCGGTCGGTGCCATGGGGCCTCCCCGGGCCTGGCCGCCTCCCGTGAGGCGGCTCTGTCCATGGGGCGCGTGCCGCGAACTGGCGGATGCCAGAAGCGATCGCGCGCCTTCGGGAGAAACGGCGTTTCGGCCGGAGGCGTGTGCGATGTGTAGCCCGGGAGGGTGGCCGCGTGGAAGACGGCCGGGCGCACGTATCCACAGGGTCGCCGTCGCCGTTGCCGTGTCGTCGGTGAGAGGAGAGCGGGGCATGAAGATGCGCAGAGGCCGCAGGAGGCCGGCCGGTGCCGCGCTGGCGGTGGTGTTCCTGAGTGCGGGCGCCGCCGCCTCGGCGGTGCCCGGCGGGGTACGGCCGGGTGACGGTGCGGCGGCGGAACGGGTGACCGTACGGACCGATGCCGGCCTCGTACGCGGCGTACGGTCCGCGCGGTACCGGATCTTCCAGGGCATCCCGTATGCCGGTGCGCCCAAGGGGGCGTATCGGTGGGCGGCTCCGCGGCCGGTGCGGCCGTGGAAGGGAGTCAGGGACGCCGCCAAGCCGGGAGCGCTGTGCCCGCAGGTGCCGTCGCAGTACGCGCAGGTGTCCAGCGAGGAGGAGGACTGCCTGTTCCTGAACGTCACCGCGCCGGCCGCCGTACGGCACCGCCCCGCTCCCGTACTGGTGTGGATCCACGGTGACGGGTCGGTCGGCGCGGGCAGCTTCTTCGACGCGCGGCGGCTCGCCGATCGCGGCGTGGTGGTCGTCACCGTCAACTACCGGCTGGGGGTCTTCGGCGGCTTCGCCCACCCGGGACTGAAGGGGTCGGGGACCTTCGGACTCCAGGACCAGCAGGCCGCGTTGCGCTGGGTGCGGCGCAACGCGGCGGCGTTCGGCGGTGACGCGGGGAACGTGACCGTGGCGGGCTCCTCGTTCGGCGCCGCGGCCATCACGGGACACCTCACCTCACCCGGGGCGCGCGGTCTGTTCCACCGGGCCGTCCTGTCGAGCGGCGAGGGCATGATGGATCTGCCGGCCGGGACGATGGGCCCGGACGTGCCCGGATACCCGTGGTTCGTCTGGCGTACGGCACGGGAGACCGAGGACATCAGCGCGGAGATGACCTCGTCGCTGGGGTGTACGGCGCCCGCCCCGGCACGGACGCTGCGGTGCCTGCGCGCCCTGCCGGTCAAGGGGATCCTCAAGGTCCCGTACATCATGAACGCCTTCCAGGTCCTGGCCTACGGCAACGAGACGCTGCCGCGGCATCCGGCCAGGGCTCTGCGCGAGGGGCGCTTCCACCGTGTGCCGGTGCTTTCGGGAGCGACGCTCGACGAGCACCGTACGTTCGTGGGCATGCTGTACGACGCCGTCGGCAAGCCGTTCACCGGGGACGATTACGGCCGGGCGCTCACCAAGGCGTTCGGCGGCCGCGCGGACGCGGTGCGCGCGCGGTACCCGCTGGCGCAGTTCCCGTCCCCGGCCATCGCCTGGTCGGCCGTCGTCACCGACCGGATGTGGGCCCGGGGCATTCACGCGCAGCACGTGGCGCTCTCGCGGTACGTCCCGACATACGCCTACGAGTTCGCCGACCGGCACGCGCCCATGTACCTCCCGCTGCCCGGCCGCTTCGACTTCGGCGCCTACCACGCGGGCGACACGCCCTACGTGTTCGAGGAGCCGGAGGTGAGCAAGCGCTTCACCGCTGCGCAGCGGTGGCTGTCGGACACCATGACGGACCAGTGGGCCGCCTTCGCCCGCACCGGCACGCCCAACGGGCCCCGCCTGCCGGTCTGGCGTCCGTACCGGACCGCGGACCCGCGTCCGTACACCCAGTCGCTGGCACCGGACCGGATCGCCCCGGTCGACTACGCCCGTGAGCATGCCCTGGGCTTCTGGCGCCGGTTTCCGTGAGGGGCGGCCGGTCGCGTCCGCTCAGCGGAGCTGTCCGGTGGTGGACGCGAGGGTCAGATCCTGGAGGTACGTCCCGAAGCCGTGGACGGCGCGGGAGTCCGTACGGCCGGAGGTGAGGACGGGGCAGCGGTCCGTTCTGAGGATGCGGGCGCCGACGCGTTCCAGGGCGGCCGCCAGCGCGTGGTCCTCGCTGTGCGGCAAAGCGGGGAACCCTCGTGCGCGGAGGTAGGCGTCGGCGGCGACCCCCAGGTTGGCGCCGTGGACGTGCGGGTGGTCCCAGGCGCGGTCGCGGGCGGGCCGCCCGGCGAAGTACAGCGAGCGGTGCCGCTGGGCGACCGCCGCGCTCAAGGTGGGGTGCGGGGCGACCCGTATGGTGCCGAGCACGCAGTCCCACCCGGCGGCAGCCTGCTCGACCTGGTGGGCGAGCCAAGCGGCGGGCACCAGCGTGTCGGCGTCGGTGGTGGCGATCCAGGCCCGATCGGCGGCGGGCCCGAGCAGGTCGAGGCCGTGCGCGACGGCGGCGGCCCGGGCCGCGCCGACATTGCGCCGCTCCAACTCCACCACGTGCGCGCCGTGCCGGCGGGCGAGCGCCGCGGTGCCGTCGGAGCAGGCGTCGGCGGCGACCACCGTCACCACCCGCACCCGCCGCGCCAGCAGCTCAGGCTGCCGGGCGGCCGTGTGCAGGGCCCGGAGCGCGGCGGGCAGCGCCGCCTCCTCGTTGTGCGCGGGAACGGCGACCACCAGGGCCGCCGGTGCGGTGACCGGACCGTTCACACCAGCCCCTCGGCTGCCGCGGGCGCGGGGACGGCACTGCCGTCCGGCAGACGCCGGGTGAACACGTGCAGTACGAAGTCGGCGTCGTTGAGCTGTGTGACGGGCGCGAGTTCGTCCACGGCGGTGAGCAGCGGGGCGAGCTGTGTGCCGGTACGGAGGTGGCCGTCGGCCGGGTGGTCCCAGTGCACGGTCACGAGGGTGCCGCCGGGCTCCAGACAGGCCACGGTCCGCTTGAGGATCTCGCGCAGGGTGGCGTCGTCGAAGTAGTACAGCAGCTCGGAGAGCACGATCAGGTCAAACGTTTCTTCAGGCCACTCGTCCGGTATCGCCATGGTCCGCACCTCGACGTGCGGCCGGTCGCGGTTGCGGCGTGCGGCCGCTTCGGCGGCGGCCGGCACCCGGTCGGCGGCCAGCACCTCGTCGCACCGCTCGGCCAGCAGCCCGGTCAGGACACCGACCGAACAGCCCGGCTCGAACGCCCGGCGGTAGCGGCGGCGGGGCAGCGCGGCGACAGTCAGGGCGTACTTGCGCTGCTCGTACCACCGGCCCGCCAAATCCCAGGGGTCGGCCGAACCGGCGTACATGGTGGTGAAGTAGGACGGAGGTGTGGGTACGGAGCGGTCTGTACCCGGGATGGACCGGTTCGTCGTCATGTGAAGACCACCTCGAAAGGGCGCGTGTGGTGGGCGAGTTCGACGGGCGGCAGGATCACCGTGTCGTCACCGGGGCCGAGGGGCGCGAGCTGGCTGGCGAAGCGGCGGATCGCCGCCTCCTTGCGCGTCCGCGCCGGCCGGGACAGCGGCAGCCGTCGGGCGGCGGACCACGGGACGCGCGGATCGCCGGGTGACGCCCAGTGCCACATCCACACCGGGTAGTGCCAGCAGGGCGTGCCGGTCTCCCGCGCGGCGGCGGCCGCGGCCCGCCCCGCCGCCTCGTGGTCGGCGTGCAGATCGCCCGTCCACGGCGCGACGCACAGCGCGGCGCCGGTCTCCCGCAGCACCGCGGCGAGCTCCCGTTCCAGCCGCGCCTCGTGGGCGTCGACACCGGTGTCGGGGATGCGCAGCCGGTACGTACGGTGCTCGCGCAGCCCGAGTTCGCCGAGCGCACGCTCCAGTTCGGCCGCACGCAGCGCGGCGATCCGCTCCGCCGCCAGGTGCGGGTGCGACCCCTCGCCGTCGGTGACGGTCACGAGCCGGACCTCGCCGCTGAGCTGCGCCATCGTGCCGCCGAAGCCCAGGACCTCGTCGTCGGGGTGGGCGGCGACCACCACGACGGGTCCGGACGGCGGTCGTACGGCGGGCAGCCGCGCCAGTTCCGCCCAGGCGGCCCACTGTTCCTCCGGCGTGCCGGGCGCCTCGATGGCCTCGGCGGCCGCCGTGCGGTCGAACTCACCGATCACCGCTTCGGCCCCGCTTCCGATCGCGCTTCCGTCCCCACTTCCGGACTCGCCTTCTGCCCCACCAGCGCACCCAGCTCCGCGAGGTTGCGTTCGGCGTGGTGCTGCCGGATGTACACCGTCAGGTCGACGGCGTTGCGGGCGTGACGCGGGTCGTGGCACAGCGGTCCGGCGCCGGTCGCCCGTCCGACCCGGTCCAGTACGTCGCTGCAGGCCCGTTCCGCGATCGCCCGTACCCGCAGGCTGCGCAGCCGCGCGGCGCCCGAGCGGTCCAGCGGATCGGCGTCGATGGCCCGCGCCGCCTCCCACAGCGCGGTTTCCGCGGCGTACAGCGCCACGTCCACCGCGCCCAGGTGCGCGGCGGTCAGCGGGTCCTCCGTACGGGCACCGGTCTGAAGGGTGTCGGCGACCGCCCGCGCCCCGCCGAGCCAGCAGGCGGCGACGCCGATGCCGCCGTGCTGGAAGCCCGGCCGGTCCAGGTAGGTCCCCGCCTCGCCGACCGGCCGGGCCGGAACGTCCGTGAAGCGCACGTCCGGGGTGTCGCTGCCCGCCATGCCGATGGCCTGCCAAGTCCCTTCGAGCGGCGCGTAACCAGGGTGATCGGTGCGTACGGCGAACAGCCTGCGGCCTTCCTCGGTGTCCGCCGTGACCAGGCCGTGGGTGCAGGAGTGCGCCCCCGAGCAGTACGCCTTGCGGCCCTCGAGGAGCCACCCGTCGCCGTCCTGGCGCGCCTGGAGCCCGGTGCCGGGAGGCTGCGCGGCCCAGACGCCCCAACGCTCGCCCGGACCGGGCGGGGCCTCCCCCAGCTCGCACAGAATGGCCGTGGCGTCGGCATGGCCTTCCGCCAGCCGGGCGAGCGACAGATCGGTGCGCCCCAACGCGTACAAGGCGGCGAAACGGTCCCGCGTACGCCCCGCCCCCGGCAGCGGCAGGTCACGCGCCTCGGTATCCGCCCAGGTGGCGAACCGATCCGCCACCGACCGCCGCAGGTCCTCGGCGTCCGGGACGCATCTCGTCTCCACGCCCACACTCATGTCACGTCCCACCTTCCGCGCAGCCGTGACCGGCACTCGCATCCAGGAATCCCACGGCCCGCACCTCTCCGTCGGACCGGCTCGATCCGAATACCCCGCAATGGATCTCTTATACGGCGATCTCGCCGAGCCCGGCGCCGGAGCCGCGAGCGCGGGATGTCCCGGGTCCTCGGCTCTTGCCCTCCCATCCCGAATGGTTATAGCCTATAACTCACGCGAGAGCTTCTATCCCGATGCGGAACGCGCACCACACGTCCACCCCAGCGCGCTCCCCTCCGCCCCCTTCGAGCGAAGGAACCCCCATGACCACCACCGCCACCTCACACCTCACCCCCACCACCCGACGCATCCCCCTGCCGGTGACCGTCTCCTCCTGGGCGGCCCCCGTGATGATCGTCGGCCAGTTCGCCCTGATCGCGGTCGTCCCGGTCGCCATCGCGACGGCCGGCGCGCTGCGTTACGGCCGCGACCGGGCGGTGCGCCGGGCGGCCGCCCTGCTCGCCGTCGCCTACGCCACTCCGCTCGCCGTATGGCTGGCGCGGTCCGACGGCGCGCAGAGCCTGTCCAAGGACATGCACCCCGCGTTCGCCGGACTGATCGTCGCCGCGTCCGCCGCGCTCCTGGTCACCCTCCGCCGCGCCCGCGCCCACTGACGGCCCGTCACGCCCGCCCCACCCACCGAGCAACCACAAGGAGACCGCCATGTCCGGCATCCGCAGAACCGGCACCCGCGCCGCCCTGTCCACCCTCCCGCTCGTCATCGGCCTCCTCGGCACCGCCGCCGCGCCCGCCGGAGCCACCCCTCACCACCCCGGCACGTCCCTCACCTGCCGCGGGAAGGGCGTCGACCCCGACGCCCTCATCCGGCAGAAGACCGAAACCGTGATCCACGCGCCGCTGCACACCATTTGGAAGCTCCAGACCGATGTGGAGCGCTGGCCGACCTGGCAGTCTCCTGTCGAGACCGCGAAGCGCCTCGATCACGGCCCCTTGCGGAAGGGCTCGGTTTTCCGGTGGACGACCCCGGCGCCCGCCACTCCCACGACTCCCGCCACCACCCTGGAGATCACCTCGACCGTCGAGCAGCTCAAGCACCACTCCTGCATCCGCTGGACCGGTCCCGCGATCGGTGATGGGCTGCGCATCGACAGGGGCGTCCACGTGTGGAATTTCACCAAGGTCGCCGGCGGCGTCCGCGTGAGCACCGAGGAGACCCATCGCGGCGCCCAGGTCGAATCGAATGTCCCCCTCGCCAAGGAGATCCTCCGCAGGGGCCTCGAACAGTGGCTGAGCGACCTCAAGGCCGCCGCCGAGGCCCGCGCCCACGGCCGGACGTGTTGAGCCACGACACGGTCGGCGACCACGGCGGCGGTCCGAGACGTCGGGGGCGCGGTGCATTCCCCCATCGCACCCTTGAGCCGTACGACGTTGGGCGTCCAATATTTCAGCACTCAACCAGGGGCGGACCGCAAGTGGTTGCAGTCATCGCCGTACGGCACTCCCGCGCCCGTATACCTCCCCGGAGGCCGCCGAGGTCCCTGACACAACAGACGGAACACCATAGGTGCGGATCATCATTTCTTCCGGTGACGCCTCGGGGTAACCTTTCACGAATTTGCCGTACGGCAAGGTCATGAGAAATGTCGGCACGGGGCACGGGTGTGCGCCTTCGGCGGCGGGAACCATAGCGCCGCCGAGCCTTGCGCTGGCAGTCTGGTCAAGGGAACGAGGTTGGTCATGGCTGCTGGAACGGCGGGCGAGAAGGCGCGACCGGTGACGCGGGCGACGCGCACCGAGGTGAAGGTCGGGGAGCCGGAGCTGCGCCAGCTGCTCGCCGGGCTCACCGCCGTACGCGACGGGAACTTCGGGACCCGTCTGCCGGGCGACGCCGACGGGCTGCTCGGGGAGATCGCGACCGTCTTCAACGGCATGGTCGACCAGCTGTCCCTGTTCACCTCGGAGGTGACCCGGGTGGCGCGCGAGGTCGGCAGCGAGGGCCGGCTCGGCGGCCAGGCGCAGGTGCCGGGCGTCTCGGGCACCTGGGCGGATCTGACCGACTCGGTGAACGCCATGGCCGGCAACCTCACCTCCCAGGTGCGCGACATCGCTCAGGTGGCCACCGCCGTCGCGAAGGGCGACCTCTCGCAGAAGATCGACGTCGATGCCCAGGGCGAGATCCTGGAGTTGAAGAACACCGTCAACACGATGGTGGACCAGCTTTCCTCGTTCGCCGACGAGGTCACGCGCGTCGCCCGCGAGGTCGGCAGCGAAGGGCGGCTGGGCGGCCAGGCCCAGGTGCCCGGAGTGGGCGGAACCTGGCGCGACCTGACCGACTCCGTCAACTTCATGGCCGGGAACCTCACCTCGCAGGTACGCAATATCGCGCAGGTCACCACCGCGGTCGCCAAGGGCGACCTCTCGCAGAAGATCACCGTGGACGCCCGGGGCGAGATCCTGGAGCTGAAGACCACGGTGAACACGATGGTCGACCAGCTGTCCGCCTTCGCCGACGAAGTCACGCGCGTCGCCCGCGAGGTCGGCACCGAGGGGCGGCTGGGCGGCCAGGCCCAGGTGCCCGGAGTGGGCGGAACCTGGCGCGACCTGACCGACTCCGTCAACTTCATGGCCGGGAACCTGACGTCGCAGGTGCGCTCCATCGCGGCGGTCGCCACCTCGGTGGCGCAGGGCGATCTCTCGCAGAAGATCACGGTGGATGCCCGCGGTGAGATCCTGGAGCTGAAGAACACCATCAACACGATGGTCGATCAGCTCTCGGCCTTCGCCGACGAGGTCACGCGCGTGGCCCGCGAGGTCGGCACCGAGGGCAATCTCGGCGGCCAGGCCACCGTACGGGGCGTGTCGGGCACCTGGAAGGACCTGACCGACAACGTCAACGTGATGGCCTCCAACCTGACCGGTCAGGTGCGTTCCATCGCCCAGGTGGCCGCGGCGGTCGCCAAGGGCGATCTCTCGCAGAAGATCACGGTCGAGGCGAAGGGCGAGGTGGCCGCGCTCGCCGGTGTGATCAACACGATGGTCGACACGCTCTCCGCGTTCGCCGACGAGGTCACCCGGGTGGCCCGCGAGGTCGGCACCGAGGGCATGCTCGGCGGCCAGGCCCGCGTACCGAACGTGGCCGGTACGTGGAAGGACCTGACCGACAACGTCAACTCGATGGCCAACAACCTGACCGGTCAGGTGCGCAATATCGCCCAGGTCACCACCGCGGTCGCCAACGGTGACCTGTCGAAGAAGATCGACGTCGATGCCCGGGGCGAGATCCTGGAGCTCAAGACCACCATCAACACCATGGTCGACCAGCTCTCCTCGTTCGCCTCCGAGGTCACCCGGGTGGCCCGCGAGGTCGGCAGCGAAGGGCGGCTCGGGGGCCAGGCCGAGGTCGAGGGCGTATCGGGCACCTGGAAGCGGCTGACCGAGAACGTCAACGAGCTGGCCGGCAACCTCACCCGGCAGGTACGGGCCATCGCCGGGGTGACCAGCGCGGTCGCCGAGGGCGATCTGACCCGGTCCATCACGGTGGACGCCTCCGGCGAGGTCGCGGAGCTCAAGGACAACATCAACTCCATGGTGCGGTCCCTGCGCGAGACCACCCGGGCCAACCAGGAGCAGGACTGGCTCAAGAGCAATCTGGCCCGCATCTCCGGGCTGATGCAGGGTCACCGGGACCTCGCGGTGGTCGCCGAGCTGGTCATGGACGAGCTGACGCCGCTCGTCTCGGCCCAGTACGGCGCCTTCTACCTGGCCGAGGAGACCGGGGGCGACACCGTACTGAGGCTCGTCGGTGCGTACGGCCGTCCCTCCGGCAGCACCGCGCCCGACCGGTTCGGGCTGGGCGAGTCCCTGGTCGGCCAGGCCGCGCGCAGCCGCCGTACGATCGTCGCCGACGGTGTGCCGGGCGACTACATCAGCATCTCCAGCGGCCTGGGCCGTACGGCGCCGGGCAGCCTGATCGTGCTGCCGATCATCGTGGAGGACCAGGTCCTCGGCATCATCGAGCTGGCGTCCTTCACCTCTTTCACCCCCGTGCACCGGGACTTCCTCGAACAGCTCATGGAGATGGTGGGCGTCAACGTCAACACCATCGTCGCCAACGCACGTACCGACGAGCTGCTGGAGGAGTCGCAGCGCCTGGCCGGGGAGCTGCAGGCGCGCTCCGGGGAGCTGACGCGGCAGCAGGAGGAACTCCAGCGCTCCAACGAGGAGCTGGAGGAGAAGGCCGAACTGCTCGCCTCCCAGAACCGCGACATCGAGACCAAGAACCTGGAGATCGAGCAGGCGCGGCAGGAGCTGGAGGACCGGGCGCAGCAGCTGGCGCTGGCGTCGAAGTACAAGTCGGAGTTCCTGGCCAACATGAGCCACGAGCTGCGCACCCCGCTCAACAGTCTGCTCATCCTGGCGCAGCTGCTCGCGCAGAACCCGACCAGAAACCTCACGCCCAAGCAGGTGGAGTACGCGGGCATCATCCACTCAGCGGGCTCGGATCTGCTCCAGCTCATCAACGACATCCTCGACCTGTCGAAGGTCGAGGCGGGCAAGATGGACATCAATCCGGAGCGGGTGGCGCTGCGACAGCTCCTGGACTACGTCGAGGCGACGTTCCGGCCGATGACGACCCAGAAGAGCCTCGACTTCACGATCAGTGCCGCGCCCGGCGTCCCGGTGGACCTGCTGACCGACGATGCCCGGTTGCGTCAGATCCTGCGCAATCTCCTGTCCAACGCGGTCAAGTTCACCGAGGAGGGCAGCGTCGAGCTGCGGATCGAGCCCGCCGCCGACAGCGAACTGCCCGATACGGTGCGCCGCGGTGGCCCCGTCGTCGCCTTCCGCGTCAAGGACACCGGCATCGGCATCCCCGAGCAGCAGCTCGCGGTGATCTTCGGGGCGTTCCAGCAGGCGGACGGCACCACCAGCCGCAAGTACGGGGGCACCGGCCTCGGCCTGTCCATCAGCCGCGAGATCGCCCACCTCCTGGGCGGCGCGGTGACGGCCCAGAGCACACCGGGGCTGGGCAGCACCTTCACCCTGTATCTGCCCGTGGCCCGCGCCGACTTCCAGGAGCAGACCGATGGGCCGGCGGCCGTCGAGGCACCGGCGGGCGAGTGGGGTACGGGGCGCGAGAGCCGGCCGCACTCCCCCGCCGCCGCGCCCGCGCCGCCCCGCCGGCTGCTGGTGATCGAGGAGCGTCCCCGCGGGCTGCTCTCCCACGTGGCCGAGAGCGCGGTCGCCGAGCTGGCCGGGGGCGGCCAGGACCTGGGCGACCGTCCGGAGACCATCGAGGTCATCTCCGCGATCGGCGCCCAGGAGGCCGCCGGAGCACTGGCCGCTGAGCCCTTCCACTGCGTGGTCCTCGACCTGGACATGTCGGGCGGCGAAGCCCTGCGCTTCCTGGAGGCGATGGACGGCGACGCCGCCGTACGCACCGTCGCCGTCCTCGCCCACAACAGCAGGCGTATGGAGGCGGAGCAGGAACGCACCCTGCAAGCACGTTCCCGTACCCAGCCGCTGGAAATCCTCTCCAGCCTGGACGAGCTGCGCGAACGCATCGCCTTGCATCTGTCCGCCGAGCAGCCCGGTGACGTGCTGCCGCTGGTACGCCCGGAGGAGCCCGAGGCCCCGCAGCCCGTCGACGACAGCCTCAGCGGCCGTACCGTCCTGGTCGTGGACGACGACGCCCGCAACCTGTACGCGCTCAGCGGCATCCTGGAGATGCACGGCATCCACGTCCGGCACGCGGAGAACGGCCGGGAGGGAATCCAGGCGCTCACCGAACACCCGGACATCGACCTCATCCTGATGGACGTGATGATGCCCGAGATGGACGGCTACACCGCGACCGCGGAGATCCGGCGGATGCCGGAACACGCCGGGCTGCCCATCATCGCGGTCACGGCCAAGGCCATGCCCGGGGACCGGGAGAAGAGCCTGGCCTCCGGAGCCAGCGATTACGTCACCAAGCCGGTGGACACCGACGACCTGATCGCCTGCGTCCGCCGGTGGCTGGCCTCCTGAGAGGGCGTGCCCGGTCGGCCGGGCACGTCCGGGACCCGCGCACGCGCCGCACTCACCGCATCGAGGAATCGACACGATCATGAGCCCTTTCGAGCACGTCGGGACCCCGTCCGGGGACGACGGGTCGCCGGCGTCCGAGGACGGGCCGGGCCGAGGCCCGTCCGTACCGGGCGGCCTGCCCGTGCCGTCCGGGCCGGAGCGCGGCCCCGCCTCCAGCGGCGCCCGGCCGGACCGTACGTCCGCCGTCGGCCGGCTGGCCGCCACGGTCGAGCGCCTGCGCAGCGAGGTCCAGGCGGCGCATGCGGCGGCCGACGGGCGTGCGCTGATCGAACTCGCCAAGGGCATCATGGTCGAACGGCTGCGCTGCGGACCGGCCCAGGCGACGCGACAGCTGGCCGAACTCGCGGAGAAGGCCGCGGTCTCCCAGCTGGAGCTGGCCGTGGACATCATCAACCAGGCGGCCCGCGACCGCGTGGCGGAGATCGCCGGTGACTTCCTGCACCGCACCCGTACCGAGCCCGCCGGGACGGGCCCGGCCGACGCGGCGTGCGCGACCGTCGGAGTGCGCCTGCGTACGGCCGAGAGCGCGGCCCTGGCCGCCGGTGACGCGCAAGCCGTCGCCGACTCGCTCCTTCAGCACGCGCTGTCTCCGCTCGGGGCCACGGCCGTCGCCATCTGGACCGCGGGCTCGGACACGTCCCTCACCCTGGCCGGTCACGCGGGCTTTCCCGCCGACGAGGCGGTGCGCTGGCGGTACGTGCCTCCCGGCGTGGTCACCGTCGCCCGCCAGGCGCTGACCGAACGTGACACCGTACGGTTCGCCTCCCTGTCCGAGACGGGCATCCCCTCGATCGGCCGGACACACCACCCGCACGGCGGCCGCGTGGCGCTCCCCGCCGGCACCGGCGGCCGTATCCACGGCGTACTGGAGATCTGCTGGCAGCAGCCGCTGCCCCCGCAGCCACCCGTGATCATGCGTCAGATAGAGGCTCTGGCGGAACTGTGCGCCCACGCCCTCGAAACCGCCCCGGCCTCGTACGGGCACGGCCCCACCCCCGCCCAGCGCGTCCCCGCCGTGGCCGAACTGGTGGACCTGGCCGACGGACTCCACGACCCCGCCCTCGTCCTCACCCCCCACCTCGGCCCCGACGGCGAGCTGACCGACTTCCGCATCCACCACGCCAACGGCCGCTTCATGGACCCGGCGGGCCGCCCCCGCAGCACCGTCAACGGTGCCCTCCTCCTGGAGGCGTACCCGATGGCCGCCGACGAGAGCGAGCTCTTCGACAAGGTCCAGCGCGTCTACGCCACCGGAGAGCCCTTCCGCGCCCAGCGGATGACCCTGACCGCCCTGGTGGACCAGGTCCCCTTGGCCGCCGTCGCCGACATCAGCGTCAGCCGCCACGGGGACAGCGTGCTGCTCATCTGGCGCATCGAGGACGAGGCCGCCCGGCTCGCCAGCCTGCTCCAGCACGCCCAGCGCCTCGGCCGTATCGGCGGCTTCGAGGAGAACCTGCTGACGGACGAGATCACCTGGAACGGGCAGCTCTTCGCCCTGTACGGACGGCCGCCCACCGGCACCCCCGTATCGCTGCGCGACCTGGCCGCCCACGCGCACCCGGACGACGGCATCGCCATCGGCCGCTTCCTGCGCGCCGTACTGCACCACCAGCGCTCCGCCTCGGCCGCCTTCCGTCTCCAGCGCCGCGACGGCGTCACCCGGCACATCCGGGTGATCGCGGAGCCCGTACACGACGCCGACGGCAGCCTCCTCGCCGTACGCGGCGCCTACCAGGACATCTCCGCGCAGCACTGGACCGAGGTGGCGCTCGCCGCCACCCGTGACCAGCTCGCCCACACCGAACAGGAATCGGCCGAGCGCAACCGTCTCGCGCTGCAACTCCAGCAGGCCATCATGCCGCCGACCCGGGGGCCGATCGCCGCGCCCGGCCTCCAGATAGCCGTGCGTTACCGGCCCGCGGAAACCGAGTCCCTGGTGGGCGGCGACTGGTACGACGCGGTCGTCCTGCCGTCCCGGCGCGTGCTGCTCTGCGTCGGTGACATCGCGGGCCACGGCATCGAGGCGGCCACCGGCATGGTGGTCCTGCGCAACGCGCTGCGCGGTCTCGCCATCACCGGAGCCGGACCGGCCCAGCTGCTGTCCTGGCTGAACATCGTGGCGCACCACCTGACCGACCAGGTCACCGCCACGGCCGTCTGCGGCCTGTACGACCCCGAGACCCGCACCCTGCGCTGGGCCAGAGCCGGCCATCTGCCGCCGGTCCTGGTCCGCGGCCGTGAAGCGACCCGGCTGCCCCTGGTCGGCGGCCTGCTCCTGGGAGCCGTCGCGCAAGCGGCCTACGAGGAGGCCGAACTCCAGCTGGAGGCGGACGACACCCTCCTGATGTACACGGACGGCCTGGTCGAACGCCGCGACACCGCCATCCACGACTCCCTGGCCCAGCTGCTCGCCACCGCGCAGTCCCCCGCGGCCACGCTGGAACACCGGCTCGATCAACTGCTGACGCACAGCAAGTCGGACACCGATGACGACACGTGTCTGGTGGGGATTCAGGTGGTGTGAGGCGGTGGGCCACGGGTCCTGGTTAGGCTACCCTAACCACCCCAGGGGCCGACGGTCACCAGACCGACCACGAAACGGGGAGCGGGACAGCCCATGCCCTCAACCACCAGCACTGTTACGCACATTCAGGGCCAGGCAGAGTGGGTGCCCACACGCGACGGGCGCAAGCTGTACGCCATGGTGCTGGCAGGGCCGCGCGGCGGAACCGGCTCCGACGCGGGGACGGGGGCCGACTCCGACGTCCCGACCGTCGTCTTCGAGGCGGGCGCCGCCGCCACCCGTTCGTCCTGGGCCCTGGTGCAGCCCACGGTGGGCACCTGGACACGCGCCATCGTCTACGACCGCGCCGGACTCGGCCGCAGCCCCGCCGACCCCGCCTCCCGCACGATGCGTCGCATGGCGGACGACTTGCAGGACCTGCTCGACCACTTCGGCCCCGGCCCGTACGTACTCGTCGGCCACAGCGCGGGCGGCCCGCTGGTACGCCTCGCCGCGGCCGGACGCCTGGACCGGATCCGCGGCCTGGTACTGGTCGACCCGACCGACGAGGGCGCGGACCTGCTGTTCGGCCCGCTGTTCCGGCGGGCCGAGCGCACGTCCATCGCGATCAACCTCCTGCTGGCCCGACTACAGCTGCTCGGCCTCGTCCACCGATCCGCAGCCGCACCCCTGCCCGAGGATGCGCGCCGCGACATGCAACGCGACGGATTCACCGCCGACCTGATCAAAACCCAGCGCGCCCAGGCCCGCACTTTCCTCGACGAACTTGCCACATTCCGCAACACCCCACCCGAACTGGGCGACATTCCCATCACCCTCATCTCCGGCGCTCTCCCCGGCAACGGCATGACCAAGTCCACCCGCCACGCTGCCAACGATTCCCACGCCCGCAGCGCGGCCAAATCCGCGCAGGGCAAGCATGTCGTCGCTCCCCGGTCGGGGCATTATGTACCGCTCACCGACCCGGAGTTGATAGCTGAGGAGATCCGTCTGATCGCTGTTGGGGCGCATCGTTCGTGACCTGAGCCGTGTGCCCTATGGTTTATCCGGCCTCCGGACGTCGCACGAGAAAGACGAATTCTTTCCCCGGCCGGTCCGGCGCATCACGAATGTCGTCCACCACAAACCCTTGCGACAACAGGTCCCCCTCGATCTCCGACCGCTCACGAAACCGCAACGTCGACTCCGAGGTCAGGATCTGCCCATCCGCCGCGAACACATAACTCCAACGAAACGTGACCAGCGGCAGGCTCACCTCCACCAGTTGCACCCAGCTTTCGACGCGGCCGACACCGGGAATGTCCGCCACCTTGTAGGAGGACTCCCGGTTCCACTCTTCCCAGGCGCGCCTGGCAGGGTCCCGAGACTCGAACACCAAGCAGCCGCCGGGCCGCAGGGACGCGTACGCCGCCCGAAGGGTCTTCTGCCACAGCCACGGATCGCTGATCGCCTGGGCGACGTTCGCCGTCATCGTCACGAGATCCACGCGAAGCGGCGGCAGGGCCGTCGCGTCACCACAAATCCAGCGCACGCGGTCAGCGCCGGGTTTGGCGCGGGCCACATCGATCGAGGCCCGGGCAGGGTCGATCCCGGTCACCTCAACGCCACGCTCGGCCAACAGCAGCGCGAACACGCCTGTCCCGCATCCGATGTCGAGCACGCGACGTGCGCCGAACTCCGTCGCCAAACGGACGTACGGGTCGAGGTCGCCTCGGGCCGGGTGGAGCGGATCGTAGATCGCGGCGAGCCGTGGATGCCCGAAGCATGCGTCAGCCATAGGGCCGAAGATACGGGGAGCCGGTCCCGGGAACTACCCCGTCAAGGCCGTGCGCCGGCGAGCCCCATAGCGTTTCCTGTTCCCGGCCACGCTCTCAGCGCTCACCGATGAATAGATGGCGCGCACGTCTCCCACGCAGTCGGCGCTGCGCGGGTATTTCTGCCATTCCTCACGGGCCCGGAACACCAGGACGGACACCTGTGAAGCGGGTTGCCAGTGCTGGGTGAACGCCGGCGCGTTGGCGTCCGGAACGTATTCCAGGGGGACGCCGCGCTTGCCCAGCAGCCGTTCCAGTTTGTCGAACCGCAGGTGGCGGTCGAAGCGGCCGTACCGCTCGCGAATGGCCTCGTTGACGACGCTGCCGCCGTGACGCGCCAGCTGATGCACGCCCAGCGTGAAGTGGTGCCCCTCCCACGGGCGGTCCGGCGAATCCCGTAGCCAGAAGAACTCGACCATTCCATAGTCACGGGACATGCTGTGGTCGTCGAAGGAGTTCTCGGCGAAGTCGGAACCCAGGATCTCGGTGACCCGGTCGGGGCTGTCCGTCGGCCTGGCTCCGAGCACCGTTCCTGAGATCACCACGTCCATGTAGAACGCGAGAGAATACGGGGTCAAGTGGTCGCTCCAGTCCACGAACGATTCGGCAAACCAGCCTCTCGGAGACGGTCCAGCGGGCAACGGTACACCGCTGATCCCCCCGCCTTGGCTCGAACTCATCCACGCGTCCACCCCGAAGCATGCCAATCTGACAGCACCCCACGCGCGAGGAAGGTGCCGGCATGACCCACACGTACCTGCCCGGACAGCCGAGTGAGGCGCAGCTTCCCGATTTCAGTGCTCTGCCGCTCGGGGAGCTGGCGTCTTGTACGGAGCATCCGGTGCTGAGCACGCTGCTTCCCGGCGTGTGCGAGCGTCTGGAGGATTCGGGCGGCGCGGTCGCGTTCTACGATGACGCGCCTCCTGTTGCATGAGTGAGGCGGTGCGGCCCGTTCCCTTTCGGCAGTTCGTGCTCAAGGTGCACAGCAGGTGCAACCTCGCTTGTACCTACTGTTACGTCTACGAGGGCCCCGACCAGAGCTGGCGCGAGCGTCCCGTCCGCGTGGCCGAGCGCACCATGCGCCGTACCGCGGAGCGGATCGCCGAGCATGTCGCCGCCCACGGGCTCCGTTCGATACGTATCGACCTGCACGGCGGGGAGCCCCTGCTCGCCGGCCCCGCCGCACTCATCGCCTACGCGCAGACCGTCCGCGACGCCCTGCCGCACCACTGCTCCGCAGCCGTCTCGGTGCAGACCAACGGCACGCTGCTCACCGCGGACATCCTGAAGCGGCTCAGCGCGGCCGGCATCACCGTCGGCCTGAGTCTCGACGGCGGCAGCGCCCACCTCAACCGCCGGCGCATCGACCGCGCCGGACGCTCCTCGTGGCCTTCGGTACGGCGCGCGGCCGGGCTGCTGGCCGATGCCCCCGCCTCGTACGGGGGCATCCTGTGCACCATCGACGTGGACACCGGCCCCGGGGAGATCTACCGGTCCTTGGTCGCGCTCGGCCCGCCCAGCCTGGATTTCCTGCTGCCGTACGGAAATTGGACCGAACCGCCGCCCGGGATCGGCCCGTTCGCCGGGCCCGCGTGCCGGGCGGCGCGCCCCGTCCCGTACGGTCACTGGCTGGCTCACGTCTTCGACCTGTGGTGGGACACACCGTCCGGCCATCCGCCCGTACAGGTGCGCCTGTTCGGAGAGATCGTGGCGCTGCTACTCGGCGCGGCGAGCAGGACCGAGACGGTGGGGCTGTCCCCGCTGGCCGTTGTGGTGATCGACACCGATGGTTCCATTCAACGCATCGATTCCCTCAAGACCGCGTACGCGGGCGCGCCCGACCTGGAAATGGACATTTTCCGGAACGACTTCGAGGACGCCCTGCACCACCCGCATACCGTGGCCGCCCAAATGCGGGGACTGGCCACGCTGTGCGACAGCTGTCGGAGCTGTCCCGTGGTCGGTGTCTGTGGCGGCGGGAGATACACCGACCGTTATGTGCACGGGGCGGGCTTCGATCATCCTTCGGTGTACTGCGCGGATCTGGAATACCTGATTCGCCATATCGGCGATCGGCTTCAGCACGCCGTGCGCGAGGAGCGTGCCCATTCGGAATAGTGCCCGGTGCCTGGCTCCCGGTACGCTGCGCCAATGCCCTATTGGATCACTCTTGTCCGCCGGCTTCCGGGCCGTACGCTCTCGGAAACGCTCGACCAGCGGGCCGCGGCTTGGGATGGTGAAGTGGATTTCGAGCGGAACCCCATGAACCTCACGCCGGATCGGCGCGCCGCTTGGGATGAGATCGTGCGCCGGGTGAGCGCGGAGATCGGGCCCGTATCCGTCGAGGAATATCCGTGCAACCTGACCCTGGATCGCAACGGGCCCGTCGGCCGCATTCAGCTCGACTATGACGGGGACTCGGCCGATATCGAGTTCGCGTACCGTCATTTCGGCGAGGCGGCGCGGCAGATCGTCGTGGAGGCGTACCGTCTCGCGGGCATCGTGGAAGACATTACCGGGCTCGTAGGCTTCGACTGCCAGACGGAACGCCCTACGGCAGAGGGTGACATCGATGCGGCCGCCGCCTTGCTCGGCGGCGTTTCCCACTGGGCCCAGACCGAGATTCCCCGCATGCTGGCGGAAAACCGGCCGGGGACGGCCCCGTAACTGTTCGGATCGGCCGGCCGCAGTGGGCGGCCGAACCCCCTCACATCCGTTCCGGCGCCGAAACCCCGAGCAGCCGCAGCCCGTTCCGCAGCACCACCCTGCTGGCCTCCGTCAGCCACAGCCGGGCCCGGGTGCGGTCGTCCGCGTCCTCACCCGTCCGCGGCAGGACGCGGCATGCGTCGTAGAAGCGGTGATACGTGGCGGCCAGCGCCTCCAGGTAGTGCGCCACCCTGTGCGGTTCACGCAGCGTCGCGGCGCCCGCCACGACCTGCGGAAACTCGGCCAGCATGCCCAGCAGGGCCGCCTCCCGCGGGTGGGTGAGCAGGGAAGGATCGAAGTCCTGCGGCACGCCCTTGTCGATTCCGGCTTCCCGTGCCTTGCGCTGCACGGCGCACAGCCGAGTGTGCGCGTACTGGACGTAGTGCACCGGGTTGTCGTTCGACTGCCGGGTGAGCAGGTCGATGTCGAGATCGATCACCGCGTCCGCACTGGCCCGCGCGAGCGCGTACCGCGCGGCGTCCACACCGACCGCTTCGACCAGGTCGTCCAGGGTGACGACCGTGCCCGCCCGCTTGCTCATCCGGACCGGCTCCCCGTCCCTGACGAGGTTGACCAATTGCCCGATGAGGATCTCCAGGTGGGTGTCCGGGTCGTCACCGAAGCAGGCCGCCATGGCACGCATCCGGCCCACATAGCCCGCGTGGTCGGCGCCGAGCATGATGACGACCCGCTCGAAGCCCCGGGACCGCTTGTTGAGGTAATACGCGCAGTCCGCGGTGAAATACGTCCAGGAACCGTCGCTCTTCGCCAGTACCCGGTCCTTGTCGTCACCGAATTCGGTCGTGCGCAGCCAGAGCGCGCCCGCCTCCTCGAAGACATGGCCGCCCTCCCGCAGCCGTGCGACCACGGCGTCCAGGTCACCCCGGTCGTGCAGGTCCTTCTCGTTGAAGAACACGTCGAAACGGGTGCCGAACGCGGCGAGCGACGCCTTGATCTCGTCGAACATCAGCGCCGTACCCTCCGCCCGGAAGACGGCGAGGGCAGCCTCGGAGTCGGGCAGTTCCAGCACACCGGGCCGCCGCCGCACCACCGCGGCGGCGATCTCCTCGATGTACGCGCCGCCGTAGCCGTCCCGCGGCACCAGCGAGCCCTGCGCCGCGGCGAGCAGCGAGCGCGCGAACCGGTCGATCTGCACGCCCGCGTCGTTGAAGTAGTACTCCCGCGCCACGTCCGCGCCCGCGGCCTCCAGCAGCCGGGCGAGCACGTCGCCCACGACCGCCCACCGCGCCCCGCCGATGTGCACCGGCCCCGTGGGGTTCGCCGAGACGAACTCCAGGTTGAGCCGTACGCCGCCGAGCCGGTCGGTACGGCCGTAAGCGTCACCGGCCGGCACGATGTCGCGCGCCAGGGCGCCCAGCACCCCGCTCTCCAGCGTGATGTTCAGGAACCCGGGGCCCGCGACCTCGGCTTTCGCGATGCCGTCGGCCGCGCTCACCAGCGGGGCGAGCACCTCGGCGACGGCGCGGGCGGACAGACCGGCGGCGGGGGCGAGCCGCAGGGCGACATTGGTCGAGTAGTCGCCGTGGTGGCGGTGCCGGGGGCGCTCCACGCGGATCTCCTCGGGCACAGGCACCTCTGCGGAGAGGTGTCCGGACCGGATGGCCGTGTGCACGCCGTCGGAGATGACGGCCGCGAGATCCGCTGGAGTCATGGCGGAGACGCTAGCGGGGCGGATGGCCCCGGAGACACCGGATATTCGGGTGCCCCCTACAGATGCACCTGACAAATGTCCCTTACAGTCCGAGGTCCAGCGCCAGGCAGGAGAAGTGGTTCCACGATCCTTCGGGGTTGTACGTGTTCTGTGGGCGGTTCTCCGATACGGCCTTCTCCGTGACCATGTCCTCGTACGGGATGCGCTCGGGCAGCTTGCCGAACTTCGCGTGCCGGGCTGCTGCCGCGCCGTCCGGCGTGGTGGTGGTGTGCTGCATTGTCGACCTCCGGTCTTTGAGCCAGGGCAATCAGGGACGGTCGGGAACAGTCAGGGTCGGTCGATCAGAAGTGGTCCACGTCCACGACCGCCTGGGCGAAGGCGGTGGGGGCTTCCTGCGGCAGGTTGTGGCCGATGCCGGTCAGGGTGCGGTGTTCGTACGCGCCGGTGAAGCGGTCGCGGTACGAGGCGCCGTTGCCGGGCGCGGTGAACGGGTCGCGCTCGGGGTCCAGGGTGATGGTCGGCACGGTGATGACCGGCCGGCCGGCGAGCCGCTTCTCGTAACGGTCGTAACGGCGTTCGCCCTCGGCCAGGCCCAGGCGCCAGCGGTAGTTGTGGATCACGATGTCGGCGTAGTCGGGGTTATCGAAGGCCGTGGCGGTACGCGCGAACGTGGCGTCGTCGAAGTCCCATGTCGGCGAGACGGTCTCCCAGACCAGGCGGCACAGTTCGCGGCGCTTGTCCCGGTCTTCCATCGCGCGTCGGCCGCGCTCGGTCGAGAAGTAGTACTGGTACCACCAGGTGTGCTCGGCCCGCGCGGGCAGCGGCTCCTGCTGCGCCTCGACGTTGGTGATCAGGTACCCGCTCACCGACACCAGCGCTTTGACGCGCTCGGGCCACAGGGCCGCGATGATGTCGGCCGTCCGGGAGCCCCAGTCGAAGCCGGCCAGTACGGCCCGGTGGATGCCGAGGGCATCCATCAGGGCGACGATATCCAGGGCGACCGCGGACTGCTGGGCGTTGCGGAACGTGGCGGCGGAACGGAAGCGGGTCGAACCGTGACCGCGCAGGTACGGAACGATCACACGGTAGCCATGCGACGCCAGCAAGGGCGCGACGTCGACGAAGCTGTGAATGTCGTAGGGCCAGCCATGCAGACAGATGACCACCGGCCCGTGCGCGGGGCCCACCTCCGCGTAACCGACGTTCAAAAGCCCCGCGGTGACGTGCCGCATCCGGCCGAAGGTCGTGTGCGTACCGGGGGCGATGTCGGGGAGGGCGGATGCGCTCGTACCGCCTGAAGTACTCGCGCCCGAGCGGGGAGCCGCGACAACGGGTGCGGTCTGCGGGCCGGTCAGCGATACGGCTGCCGCGCCGGCACCCAGCGCCATGGCCTTGCCGAAGGTGCGCCTGTTGATCATCGGGGCCTCCGTGTGCTGTTCCGTCCGCGTCCGCATGCCGTGCCGCATACCAAGTGCGGCATGACTCTTGCAGGCATCACGTCACCGGTCAAGACGGTGACGAACGCGAAAGCGTTCCCATGCGCGAGGCCCGCTCGGGTTCAGGTCCGCTTCTGGACAGCCGTTCACGGCTTCCGCCAACTCCGCTTCACTACGGGCACGTTCGCCCCAGAAGACCAATTCCAGCCATCCACGCCCACCCACCCCGCATACCGGGAGAAACGCCTGCCCCACCCTCCACAGACCGACCACCCACACCGCACCTGACGTGCACTCACGCACCCACAACTCCCCCGACCTCCGAACCCGAGCACCACGACGCAAGCCGGCCACACGCCACCCCGCCAGGGCACAAACACCAGGTCGCCGCGCCCTCCCACCTGACCGAAGTTCCGCCTGTACGGGACGTCCGCGAGCTGCGTACCGTAGCGATCAGGCAGAACGAACGTTCTTTCTGCCGGAAGGGCACCTCATGATCGACCGTCACCTCCCGCTGCACTCCGGCAGCACCACAGCAGCCACCCCCGATCCCCCGCCGGCCAACCCCGCTCCCACCCCCTCCGACGACCCGACCAGCGGCGTCACCCGGACCGAACTCCAGCGGCACCCGTCGCCGGCCAAGGGCTGGCTGACCGTGCAGACCGTCGTGGAGATCCCCCAGCGCAAGGAGTCCGGCCGCCACAGCCACCCGGGAGTCGAAGTCGGGTACATCGTGCGCGGCGACGTGCTGATGGAGTTCGACGACGGCCCCGCCCAACGGCTGCGCACCGGCGACCCGTTCTTCATCCCGTCGGGCATGATCCACAACGCCCGCAACGTCGGCACGGTGACGACGATGATGCTCTCCACCTACGTCATCGACGAGACCAAGCCGCTGGTGACGACGTACTGACGATGTGCTGAAGACATAGCGGCGACGCCCCGACGGCCCCCTGAGGTGACGGGCCGACCGGCGTCGATGGACCGTCCGTACGCTGGTGGTCATGACTTCGAGCGCCAGTGGGACGATCCATCCGCGTGAGCGGCTGCTGAACATCGCGGGAAAGCTGTTCTACGCGAACGGAATCCACACCGTGGGAGTCGAACAACTCGTACGGGAGGCAGGCGTTACCCGGGCCACCTTCTACCGCCATTTCGCCGGCAAGGAGGGCCTGGTGATCGCCTACCTGCAGGAGCGGGACGCCCGGGTGAAGCGGGCGGTGGAGGCCATCCTCCGTGCCCACCGCGGGCGCGACGCCCTGCTGGAGATCGTCACCATGATCGCCGACAGCGTTCTGCAGCCGGACTTCCGCGGCTGCGGATTCCTCAACGCCGCCGCCGAGTATCCCGATCCGCGGCATCACGTACGCCTCTGCGTGGCCGAGCACCGCGACTGGTTCCGCGGCGTTCTGCGCGATGTCGCGCACGATGCCGGGCACCCCGACCCGGACCGGGCGGCGCGGGCGCTCATGGTGCTGCGCGACGGAGCGATGGCGGCCGGATACCTCGACGACCCGCACGATGTCGCCCGCACCTTGCGCGAGGCGGCCGAAACCATCCTGGACGCTTGACCGGCTCTGGACCCGGACTCGGCCCCGGACCCCAGCCCGACACCATCGGCGCACCGTCCGCGCCGCCCCCCATCCCCACCACCCAAGGCGGAAACATGACCACAAAGTTCACCAGATTCGCGGCCGTTGCCGGCGGAGTCCTCGCGAGCGGACTCCTGATGCTCGGCGCCGCAGGCTCGCCCGCCGGTGCGGCCGAGCTTCCGGGAGTCACCTTCTACACCGGAGCGAACACCACCGGCAGCGCCGTCAAGGCCGACCTCAACAAGGTCGGCGTGTGCCAGGAACTGTCCACTCCCGTCCGGTCCTTCCGCGCCATCGCCGACCGGAGCGTGGAGGTCTACTTCAACGCCGGCTGCCGTCCGGGCGCCCCCGGTACGAACGGCGACCTGGTCTACGTGGTGGGCTCGCTGAGCTTCGGCGACCTCCCCTACCCCGGTGTCAGCTACCGCGTCCGCGCGAACGCGAGCTAGCCGGCAGCAGTCGCGGGCGCGCTCTTCTTCCGCGCCCGGTACGCAGCGGCCTTGATCTTGTTGCCGCACGATTCCATGCCGCACCAGTGCCGCCGCATGCCCCGCGAGCGGTCGATGTAGACGCGGGTGCACTCGGGGTTGCCGCACTCCTTGAGCAGCGGTACGTCCGGGCCGCTCAGCAGTTCCACCGCCTGCCGGGCCACGGTGGACAGCGCTTCCTGCGAGGTGGCGTCGGTCCGGCGCCCGGCCCTGGTGAGCTGCGGGGCCGCGGCGGGCTTGCGGGCCGCCGCGTTGAGCACCTCCATGGCCCGGTCGCCGAAGGGTTCGCCGAGGCGGCGCGCGGTGATCAGTTCGTAGACCGCTTCCCGTACGGCCTTCGCGCGCTCGACGTCGGACGGCCGGCTGGGCGCCACGGAGTCCACGATTGTCGACTCCACGTACCACGCGTCCAGCCGGTCCGGCGCCGCGAACATCTCGAAGCGCAGGGAGCGCCGGGCCCGGAGCGTCGCGGCGAAGTCGAGGGCCGGATGTCCGCAGACGAAGACATGATCGAGATTCACGGTCACCATTCTGGCGGGTGACCGTGGGCGCGGCAAAGCCCGTCAGCGACACAGTGGGCGCCCCCTGAGTTGGGCTTCGCCGCTCTCGTCCGCGTGCGCCCGGCCGGAGTGCAGGTGCAGCCGCCTGCCGTTCCACCGCCCGCGCAGCCAGCGGTCGTGGCTGGCCACGACGATCGTGCCCGGACCCGCGCCGAGGGCGTCCTCCAGCTCGTCGCACAAGCGCGGGGACAGGTGGTTCGTCGGCTCGTCGAGCAGCAGGAGGTGCGGCGGGCGCGCCACCAGGAGGGCGAGCGCGAGCCTGCGGCGCTGGCCGACCGACAGCTGTCCCACCGGTTTGCCGAGGTCCGCGGCGTGCAGCAGCCCCAGTGAGCCGAGAGGCACCGCTTCCGCCCGCTCGGCGCCCAGTACGTACGTATAGGTGTCGCGCGCCGTACGGTCCGGGCGCTCGAACGTGGTGTCCTGCGACAGCAGCCCTACGGACAGGCCTGGACGCCTGTGCACCTCGCCCTCGGCGTGGAGTCGCCCGGCCAGCAGCGACAGCAGCGTCGATTTTCCGGCACCGTTGCCGCCCGTGACCAGGAGCCGGTCTCCGGACGGGATGTCCAGCCGGTCGAGGTGCAACCGGCCGGGTACGCATGCGCCCCGCAGCGCTACGAGAGGGGCGTCAACGAGCTCCGCCGTCTCCGCCGTCCTCTCCGTCTCCTCCGCCTCGACGGCAACCGCCCCGACATGCAGCCGCAACGGCCGCGGCGGCTCGCCCACCTGCGTCCGCTCCAGTTCTTCGAGCCGGCGGGTGGCGTTGCGTACCCGCCGGGAGATCTGCTGCTGGACCCGGCCCGCCCGGTGGCCGTAGCCCATCTTCTCGTTGTCCCGCCGCCCGCGGTCCGGGGCGACGCGGTGCGCGGTCACCCCGGCCGAGCGGCGCAGCGCCTCCAGTTCCTCCTGCTCCTCGGCGTATCTGCGCTCCCAGCGCTCCCGTTCCGCGCGCTTCGCGGCCTGGTAGGCGCTGTAGTTGCCGCCGAACCGCACGGGACCGTCCACGGCCGGGTCGAGATCGATCAGTTCCGTACAGACGGCGTCGAGAAACGCCCGGTCGTGGCTCGCCACCACGACGACGCCGGGCAGCTGGCGGAGCCGGTCTTCCACGAAGGCGGCCGCTTCGTCGTCGAGGTGGTTGGTCGGCTCGTCCAGGAGGAGGGCCGCGGGGCGGCGTACGAGAAGCGCGGCCAGGGCGAGGCGGCCGCGCTGCCCGCCGGACAGGGAGCCGAGCGTCCGGTCGTGCGCGATGCCGCCGAGGCCGAGCCCGTCGAGGACGATCGCGGCCCGGCGGTCGGCGTCCCAGGCTTCGCGTTCCTGGGCCTGTTCGAGCCGCTGCCCATACGTCTCCAGCAGTTCGGCGTGGGCGGGGCGGTCCTCGGGGGTGTCGGCGAGCAGTCGGCTGAGCCGGTCGAGTTCGGCCAGGTCGGCGCGGGCTTCCCGGAGGGCGTCGTCCAGGACCCGGGCGATCGTCGCGTCAGCGGCGAACGGCATCTCCTGGTGCAGGAAGCCCAGGTCGTACGGGCGGGTGACCTGGCCGGCGTCGGGTTCGTCGACGCCCGCGAGCAGGCGCAGCAGTGTCGATTTGCCGACACCGTTCTCGCCGATCAGCCCGACGCGGTGGCCGGGTGCGGCGGTGAGGGACACGCCGTCCAGGACCCGTCGGGTCCCCAGTGTGCGGACGAGGTCGTAGGCGAGCAGAGCTGGTCGGGGCATGGTGGTCCACCTGGTGTGAGGGAGGTACGCGGCCCGCCGGGTGAGGCACCTCGGACGCGGGCCAGGCCGTGGCCGGCGCCTCACACCTCGGGGGCCGCCGTCTCCCGCAGCTCGCCGTCGGCCAGCCGCAGCCACCGGTCGATGCCGATGCGGCCGAGGAAGCGTTCGTCGTGGCTGACCACGACGAACGCCCCCTGGTAGGAGGCCAGCGCGCTTTCCAGCTGCCCGGCGCTGACCAGGTCGAGGTTGTTCGTCGGCTCGTCCAGCAGCAGCAGTTGCGGGGCCGGTTCGGCGCACAGCACACACGCCAGGGTGGCGCGCAGCCGCTCGCCGCCGGACAGTACGTGCACCGGCAGGTGGGCCCGGGGCCCCCGGAAGAGGAAGCGGGCGAGCAGGTTCATCCGCTCCGCCTCCGTACGGTGCGGGGCGAACGCGGTGAAGTTCTCGGCCACGGTCTTGGACGGGTCGAGCAGGTCGAGGCGCTGCGAGAGGTAGGCGATCCGGCTGTCGGCCCGCTTGATCTGGCCCGCGTCGGGTTCCAGCTCGCCGTTGAGCAGGCGCAGCAGCGTGGTCTTGCCCGCGCCGTTGGGGCCGGTCAGCGCGATCCGTTCGGGGCCGCGGATCGTCAGGTCGACGCCGTCCCCGGCGAACAGGGGCCGCTCGCCGTGGCGGACGAGCAGGCCCTCGCCGAGGAAGAGGTTGCGCCCCGCGGGCACCTGGGTGGCGGGCAGGTCCAGCGTGATGCGCTGCTCTTCGCGTACGGCGCGCCCCGCCTCGTCCAGGCGGGCCTTGGCCTCGCTGACCCGCGAGGCGTGCATCTGGCCGGCCCGGCCGGCCGACTCCTGGGCGCCGCGCTTCATGTTCCCGGCGAAGATGCGGGGCAGGCCCGCGTTCTTGAGGTTGCGGGAGGCGTTGCTCGCGCGGCGCTCGGCGCGCTCGCGGGCCTGCTGCAACTCCCGCTTCTCGCGCTTGAGTTCCTGCTCCGCGTTGCGGACGTTCTTCTCGGCCACCTCCTGCTCGGCCTGTACGGCTTCCTCGTACGCGGTGAAGTTGCCGCCGTACACGCGCAGCGCGCCGCGGTCGAGTTCGGCGATGCGGTCCATGCGGTCCAGGAGCGCGCGGTCGTGGCTGACCAGGAGCAGGCAGCCGTTCCAGTCGCCGAGGACGTCGTAGAGCTTGTGCCGCGCGTCGAGGTCGAGGTTGTTGGTCGGCTCGTCGAGCAGCAGGACGTCGGAGCGCTTGAGGAGCTGCGCCGCCAGGCCGAGCGAGACGATCTGGCCGCCGCTGAGCGTGCTCAGGCCGCGGTCGAGGGCCAGTCCCGTCAGGCCGAGCCGGTCGAGCTGGGCCCGGGTGCGCTCCTCGATGTCCCAGTCGTCGCCGATGGTGGTGAAGTGCTCCTCGCTCACATCGCCGGACTCCACGGCGTCCAGGGCACGGATCACGTCGGCGACGCCCAGCACCTCGGCCACGGTGAGGCCGGCGGCGAGCGGGAGGCTCTGCGGGAGGTAGCCGAGGACGCCGGAGACGGACACGGAGCCCGCGGTGGGGCGCAGTTCACCGGCGATCAGCTTGAGCAGGGTGCTCTTGCCGGAACCGTTGGGCGCCACCAGGCCCGTGCGGCCGGTGCCCACGGTGAAGGAAAGGTCCTGGAAGACGGGGGTGTCGTCGGGCCAGGAGAAGGACAGGTTCGAGCAGACGACGGAAGCGTCGGACATGAAAAGACCTCGGAAAAGCACAACGGGCGGCCCGGCGGACACCGGTGCGGCCCGGGAACGGGTGGAGGGCACGACGAGGCGGCCACCACGGCGGTGCTCCTGTGCACCGGCCGGTGGCCATCAGGTCCGGGTATCACCCGGAGATGTCGTCGTCACCCACCACGGCTGCGTCTCCTCGATCCGAGATCACGTTCGTTCGACAGGGTAACACCATGGCTCGGGTCGCCTGTGGCATCCGGCCTCCGTACGGCTCCGGACCGCAGCGGGGGCGACGTGTTCCGGCCGCGCCGGGCGCCCGGAGAAGCCGGGTGCGACGGCCCCCGGAGAGGCCGGACACCCGCCGAAAAAGTGGACTTGCGGGTCCATTTTTGCCTCCATACGCTCCTCGCAGCCGAGGCTCACAGCACCCGGCCAACCCCCTGGAAAGGAACGTGTCATGCACGCAATATTCATCGACCAGCACGGCGGCCCCGAAGTCATGCGGTGGACCGCATTACCCGATCCGGCACCCGCAAAGGGCGAAGTTCTGGTGCGGCTCGCCGTCGCCGGCGTGAACTTCATGGACGTGGGAGCACGGACGGCCGGCGGCCCCGGCTGGGCCGCGCCCACGGTTCTCGGGGCCGAGGGAATGGGATATGTGACCGCCCTCGGTGACGATGTGCAGGACTTCGCCGTAGGGGACCGCGTGGCCTGGTTCTACCACATCGGCAGTTATGCCGAATTGCTCGCCATTCCCGCGTCCTCGCTGGTCAAAGTTCCGGACGACGTGTCCGACGAGACCGCGGCCGCGGTGATGGTGCAGGGCCTGACGGCCAATCACTTGACCACCGAGACGTATGCCGTCAGGCCGGGTGATATCGCTGTCGTGCATGCCGCGGCCGGCGGTGTCGGTCTGCTGCTGACGCAGATGATCAAAGCCCGTGGCGGGCGTGTGATCGGGCTGGTCTCACGGGAGGAGAAAGCCGCTTTGGCCCGGGAGGCCGGAGCGGATCACGTTCTCGTTTCCAGTGGGGGCGGATTCGAGGAAAAGGTCAGGGAATTGACGGGTGGCGAGGGCGCCCACGTGGTGTACGACGGGGGCGGCGCCGCGACCTTCCGTTCCTCGCAGCTGGCCCTGCGCCCCCACGGCGTGCACGCCTACTACGGGCCGTTCATGGGCGTCCCGTCCCTCACCCCGACCGACCTGCCCAACAGCATCCTTCTGACGTACCCCGTGGTCCACCACCACGTGCCCACGCGCGATGCCCTGGTCCAGCGCAGCGGAGAGGTCTTCGGCATGATCCGCAAGGGGCAGGTGACGCCGCGCATCGGCGGTCGCTACGCCCTGTCGGACGCCGCACAGGCCCACACCGACCTCGAATCCCGCCGGACCACCGGAAAACTCCTGCTCGTGCCCTGACCGGGCCGCCGATTCGAGAATTGGGTGAGCATCGCATGACGTTGACGCGCAAGGGAACCGCCACCAGGCAGCGCATCATCGAGGGCGCGGCAGCGGAGATCCGCGGGCAGGGCATTTTCTCCTTCACGCTGGACGCGGTCATGCAGCGCACCGCGACGAGCAAGAGCCAGCTTTTCCACTACTTCCCCGACGGAAAGGACGAGCTGCTCCTCGCCGTGGCGCGGCACGAGGCCGCCGGGGTGATCAGTGACCAGCAGCCGGAACTGGGAGCGCTGGATTCCTGGTCCGCCTGGCAGAGCTGGCGCGACAAAGTGGTCGACCGTTATCGGAATCAGGGGCCCAACTGCCCGCTCAACGCGGTTATGGGGCAACTCAGACCGACGACGGAAGGCGCCCAGGCCGTGGCGGCGGAACTGCTCGCCCAGTGGCAGGCGGAATTGGCCGCGGGCATCCGCAGTATGCAGAGCCAGGGCGAGATCGACGCGGGCTTGGACGCCGAACGCAGCGCCCAAGCCCTCGTAGCCGGTATTCAGGGAGGAGTCCTGATCCGCATCACGACCGGCAGCCTTGAGCACCTGAAGGCTGCCCTGGACCAGGGAATCGAGTTCCTGCGGAATTCGGTGGCGAAGGCGTAGCGTCACCGCGCCTTCAACGGGCCCACGGGTGTCACGGCGGACACGCCGCACGGTGGGCACACCCGACAGATAGTGAGACGTTCCTGCCCGGTCAGGTCCCGGCCGACGGTACGGTAGATCGGGGCCGTGGCCTCGGCGGGCGTCGGCCGGACCAGCTGCCACAGATGTGCCTTGTTGTCGGTCTGTCCCACGGCCAGCGTGCTTCCGTCGGGACTGATGGCCATCGAGGTCACCCGCCACCTGCTGCCGGCCGGGCCGAGGCGATGTCCCACAGCCACACCGTACGGTCGTCGCCGCCGGTCGCGAGGGTGCGGCCGTCCGGGGTGAAGGCCAGGGCCGTACGGCGCCGATGTGACCGGCCAGAACGGTCCGGGACCTACGGGTGGAGGTGTCCCACAGCCGGACCGTGCCGTCGGAGGCCAGGCTCCGTCCGTCCGGGCTGAAGGCCACCGCGTGCACCGCGCTCCGGTGCCCCGTCAGGGGCGGGCGCGGCCGTTCGGTGAGGGTGTCCCAGAGCCGTACCGCTTCGTCAAAGCCGCCGGAGGCCAGGGGGCGGCCGTCCGGGCTGAAGGCCACCGACATCACGCTTCCGGAAGATCCGCTGTCGGTGGCCCTGAGCCGGCCGCTTGCCGCTTCCCACAGCCGCGCGGCGCCGTCGTCGCCGCCGGTCGCCGACGTACGGCCGTCCGGGTGGGGATCGCGAGCCTGTCCCTGGGAGCCGGTGCCGCCGTACCGGCGAACGCCGCCAACTCCCGCGGCACCACAGCCCGTCCCTCGGCGGCAGACCACCGCGAAGCCCCACGACGCCGACCTGAAGGCCCGCATTCCCTGGCACTCTTCGGTACCCCGCTGTGCGCGGCGCGGGAAGCTGAACGCCTCTGGTTTCACGGACAAGCTGAAGGTCACGAGCAAGTGTCGCGGCAAGATCGGGTACAAATCGGGTACAAGGCGTACCTCAAGCGCGGCCGGGACTTCGTCTGCCACATGGTCAAGAAGAACAGGTCGCAGAACTTCACGTGGAACTGGCCCACCGCCATCGACAAGATCAAGAGGTGCTACTGATCCGGTGACCCGGTCGTGAACCCCCGTACCGCCTCACCGGTCGCACGGAACGGCCCGGCCCCGACCGGGTCCGGACTTCCGTGCGGTCGGCGGGAGTTCGCGCACCGACTCCTTCAGGGCCTGGGCCGTGGTTCGGATAGCAGGCCCCGAGCGATGGTACGGATGGCGTGCCGTATCTTCGCCGCGCACGCCGCGGAATTCGGCCATCCGGTCCGCCATTCCGGGCCAGACTGGCCGAATACGCCCGCGATTTCCGGACTGTTGCGCCCAAAGGGGGTTGTGAGGCGAACGTGGTCCATGGCACTCATGTTCCTGAGAGCGCTCTCAGAATCGTCGTACCCCAAGTCCGCGCCCGGCGTTGCCGGGCGCGCGCCGACACCGGTACACCCCCGGACGCACTCGGACGGAGAGAAACCATGCGTACTTCCCGCCCCTGGAGAACGCTGGTCTGCGGCGTGATCGCCGCCACCGGCATCGCCCTCGGTACGGGTACGGCCCAGGCCGTGCCCATCGGTCAGACCATGAACGGCAAGATGACCTACTACAACGACCGGGGCTACGGCGCCTGTGGCACGCCCATCGACGCCACCTCGCAGGACCTGGTCGCCGTCTCCGCGGCCTGGTGGACCTCGCCCAACCCGAACAACGACCCGCTCTGCTCGGGCGTGAAGGTACAGGTCACGTACAACGGCAGGACCATCACCGTGCCGGTCAGGGACAAGTGTCCCTCCTGTGCCTCGACCCACATAGACCTCAGCCAGGCGGCCTTCCGCAAGCTGGTGCCCGCGGGCACCGACATGGTTCCGCAGGTCACCTGGAAGTTCGTCCGCTGACCCGGCTTCCGGTCCTCCGGCTCCGCTGAACGGCACGCTCCGGGCAGCCGCCGATGACGCGGCGACTGCCCGGGCGTCCGGCCGCGATGCCCCCGCCCGGCCCCGTACGCAAGCAACTTGCAACGCTTGCGCTAGTGTTGCGCAGATGACGCGACGACTTGCGCAGGTGGCGAAGAAGGTGGGCGTCTCCGAGGCGACCGTCAGCCGGGTACTGAACGGCAAACCCGGAGTCTCGGAAAGCACCCGGCAGGCGGTGCTCACGGCCCTGGACGTACTCGGTTACGAGCGGCCCACCCAACTGCGCGGGGAGCGCGGCAAACTCATCGGCCTGGTGCTGCCCGAACTGTCGAACCCGATCTTCCCCGCCTTCGCCGAGGTCGTCGGCGGCGCACTCGCCCAGCGCGGACTGACGCCCGTGCTCTGCACCCAGACGCCGGGCGGCATCCAGGAGACCGACTACGTGGATCTCCTGCTCCAGCAGCAGGTCTCCGGCGTGGTGTTCGCGGGCGGGCTGTACGCCCAGGCGGACGCGCCGCACGACCACTACCGGCTGCTGCACGACCGCAACCTGCCGGTGGTCCTGGTCAACGCGCCGATTCCGGGGCTCGACTTCCCCTGCGTCTCCACCGACGACGCGGTCGCGGTGGAGCAGGCATGGCGCCACCTCGCCTCGCTCGGACACGAACGGATCGGCCTGGCCCTCGGCCCGTCCGACCACGTGCCCTCGCGGCGCAAGCTGGCCGCCGGTCAGGCCGTGGCGCGGTCCGCGGGCGCCGAGCTGCCCGAGGAACGCCTGGTGCGCGGGATGTACTCGATGGAGGGCGGTCACGCGGCGGCCTCCCGGCTGCTGGACGCCGGAGTGACCGGCGTCATCTGCGCCAGCGACATCATCGCGCTGGGCGCGGTGCGCGCCGCACGCCGGCGCGGGCTGCGGGTTCCGCAGGACGTGTCGGTGGTGGGGTACGACGACTCGCCGCTGATGACCGTCACGGAACCGCCGCTGTCGACCGTACGGCAGCCGATCGACGCGCTGGGCCGCGCCGCGGTACAGCTGCTGACGGCGCAGATCGACGGCAGGGAGGTGGTCCGCGACGAGATCCTCTTCGAGCCGGAACTGGTCGTACGGGGGTCGACGGGGCCGGTTCGGGCGGGGTGAAGCGGCGCGCTGTCGTGGATGCGGGGCCTGGGGCGCGGGGCTGACGGGTGCGGTCGTCGCCACCGCACGGTCGCGTGGGCTCGGGCCGTACGGACGCGCGGGCTCACCACTCTGTACGGACGCGCAGGCTCGCCCCGTACACCGCGCCAACAAGCACGCCCAGCCGGGCAGTTCACCATGCCCTCCGGGAAGCCACCGACACCCCGCTCCACCTCTGTCAATTTTTTGCAGACATCGCGCGAGATATTGCGCTCCCCTGACCCCGGTGCTTGAGTGTGCGCCGTCACTCCGTACGCCTCGCTCACGCCCGGAGGGGTCCACCGATGTCATCCACGAGAAGCCGTTCCGTCGCGCTCGCCTCCGCCGCCGTCGTGTCCCTGGCCGCGCTCTCCGCCTGCGGCACCAGCAGCGACGGCGCCGGGAGCGCGCCGGGCGGCAAGGTGACGCTCTCCGTCAACGGGCAGCCGCCCACTACCCAGGCGTTCGAGCGGCGGCTCTTCGACCGGCACGTGGAGCAGTTCGAGAAGGCCCACCCGGACATCGACATCGTCCCCCACGAGGGCTTCATGGACCCGAAGACGTTCAACGCCAAGCTGGCCGGCGGCCAGTTGGAGGACGTCTTTTACGTCTACTTCACCGACACGCGCGGCCTGATCGGGCGGAACCAGGCGGCCGACATCACCGATCACCTCAAGGGCATGCCGCACCGCGGCGATGTGCAGGACGCGCTGATGAAGGTGTTCCAGGACGCGAAGGGCCGCCAGTACGGTCTGCCGACCGCCAACTATTCGATGGGCCTGCTCTACAACCGCACACTGTTCAAGAAGGCCGGGCTGGATCCCGACAAGCCGCCGCGGACCTGGGCGGAGGTCCGCGCCGCGGCGAAGAGGATCGCGGTGCTCGGTGACAGCACCGTCGGCTACGCCGACTACTCCAAGAACAACCAGGGCGGCTGGCACTTCACCGCCGAGCTGTACTCGCGCGGCGGCCGGATCGCCACCGAGCGGGACGGGAAGTGGAAGGCCGCGTTCAACTCGGCGGCGGGCAAGGCCACCCTGCGGGATCTGCACGCCATGCGCTGGCAGGACGGCTCGATGGGCAGCAAGCAGCTGCTCCAGGCCGAGGATGTGCAGCGGATGATGGGCAGCGGAAAGCTCGGGATGTACGTCTCGGCCGCCGACAACATCACCGTCATCGCCAAGCAGTTCGGCGGCGCCTACCGTGACTACGGTCTCGCGCCGGTCCCCGACGCCAGGTCGACCCTGATCGGCGGCGAAGGTTACATGTTCAACCCCAAGGCGTCTCCCGAGAAGATCAGGGCCGGCATCAAGTGGCTCCAGTGGAAGTACCTCAACCCGGACCTCGTCGAGCAGAACATCCGGGACAACATCGACTCCAAACTCCCCGTCGGGCTGCCCATGCCGCCCACGCCCGACATCTGGAAGGGCGCCGTCCGTGAACGCGTCGAGCAGGCCAAGCGGAAGTACGCCAACGTCCCCGTCGCCAATTACCAGCCCTTCATGGACGCGGCACCCCGCGTCCCCGGCGTGGTCGAGCCCCCGGAGGCACAGCAGGTCTACGCGGTGCTCGACACCGTGATGCAGGCGGTGCTCACCAGGAAGGACGCCGATATCGACACGCTTCTCACCGCCGCCGAGAAGAAGGTCGACCAGATCTACAGCGCGCTGTGATGGCCACCGCTCCCCTGCTGGAGAAGCCGGTGTCGCCCCCGGTCACCGCCGAGCGTGAGCGGCGCGCCGCCCGCCTCCGCCGTTCCGTCCGCGAGCATCTGACCGCGTACGGCTTCCTGTGCGCCGCCGTGGTGCTCTTCGCGCTGTTCTCGTGGTGGCCGATCATCCGCAATGTGCTGCTGAGCTTCCAGCACGTCAACTTCGCCACCGGCAGCACCTGGGCGGGAACCGCCAACTTCGAGAAGCTCTTCGACGACCCGCTGCTGGCCACGGCCTGGCGCAACACCGCGCTGTTCACCGCATACGCGCTGGTCCTGGGCTTCTTCGTACCGTTCTTGACCGCGGTGCTGCTCAACGAGTTCCGGCACGCCCGCGCGTACTTCCGTGTCCTGGTCTACCTTCCCGTGATGCTGCCGCCGGTCGTCGTGGCGCTGCTGTGGAAGTGGTTCTACGACCCGGGCCCCGGGCTGTTCAACGAGGTGCTGCGCACCCTCCACCTGCCGGCTTCCGACTGGCTGGATTCCTCCTCGACCTCACTGTTATCCCTGGTGATCGTCTCCACCTGGGCCAACATGGGCACCGCCACACTGATCTACCTGGCCGCGCTCCAGACCATCCCCGGCGAGCTGTACGAGGCGGCGGAGCTGGACGGCGCGAACCTGTGGCAGCGGCTGCGCCACGTCACGATCCCGCAGACCCGGTTCGTCCTGCTGGTCCTCCTGCTCCTCCAGATCGTCGCGACGATGCAGGTGTTCACCGAGCCGTACGTGATGACCGGCGGCGGGCCCGAGGACTCCACGGTCACGGTGATGTTCCTCATCTACCGCTACGCCTTCGTCTACAACGACTTCGGCACCGCGAGCGCGCTCAGCCTGCTGCTGCTCCTCGTCCTCGCCGCCTTCTCCGCCCTCTACCTGCGTGTCACGCGCGGCGCCAAGGAGGACTGATGGCCGCCTCGGCCCGTACGCTGATCCGCCCGGCCGTACTGCGCACCCGCAAGGGAAAGCTGGTCTACTGGTCGGTGCTGGCCGTGGCGCTGGCGCTGTTCACCGCCGCCTTTCTCGTACCGCTGTACTGGGCCGCGACGGGCGCGATGAAATCCTCGGCCGAACTGGCGCAGAGCCCGCCCACGTACGTCCCCGCGCACTGGCACCCGGAGAACTACGCCCGCGCCTGGCGCGAGATGGATCTGACCCGCTACTTCCTCAACACGGTGCTGCTGGCAGGCGGCGCCTGGCTGATCCAGCTCGCGGTGCAGGTACCGGCCGCGTACGCGCTGTCCAAGCTGCGGCCCCGGTTCGGGAACGTGGTGCTGGGACTGATGCTGGTCACCCTGATGATGCCCGCCACCGCGCTGCTGGTGCCCGCCTACCTCACGGTCGTCGACGTGCCGCTGGTCAACCGCAATCTCATCAACAGCCCGAGCGCGGTCTGGCTGCCCGCCGCCGCCAACGCCTTCAACATCTACCTTCTGAAGAACTTCTTCGACCGCGTCCCCGACGAGCTGCTGGACGCCGCCCGGATCGACGGCGCCGGCCCGCTCGGCACGATGTGGCGGATCGTGCTGCCGCTGTCCCGGCCGATCCTCGCCGTGGTGTCGATCCTGTCGGTCGTCGCCGCGTGGAAGGACTTCCTCTGGCCGCTGCTGGTCCTGCCGGACCCGGCGAAGCAGCCGCTGAGCGTGTTCCTCCAGCGCGTCGCCCAGGACACCCCGCTCAACAGCCTGGTCGCGGGCCTGGTCATGGCATCGCTGCCGCTGATTGCGCTGTTCCTGGTCTTCCAGCGACAGATCATCGCCGGTCTCGGCGCGGGGTGCCTCAAGGGCTGACGCGGGTCTCGGCGCGGGCGGCGCCTGCCCCGCCTGCCCCCCTCACATACGTACCTACGCCACGCACGAAAGGACCTGTCCTTGTCCCGCACGGACTGGTGGCGCAGCGCCGCCATCTACCAGGTGTACGTCCGCTCCTTCGCCGACGCGAACGGTGACGGGACCGGCGATCTGGCCGGGGTACGCGCCCGGCTGCCGTACCTGGCGGAGCTCGGCGTGGACGCCCTGTGGTTCACCCCCTGGTATCTCTCGCCGCTCGCCGACGGCGGTTACGACGTCGCCGACTACCGCACCGTGGACCCGGCCTTCGGCACCCTCGCCGAGGCCGAGGCGCTACTGGCCGAGGCGCGCGAGCTGGGCCTGCGTACCATCGTGGACATCGTCCCGAACCACGTCTCGGACCAGCATCCATGGTTCAAGGCCGCGCTCGCCGCCGGCCCCGGATCGCCGGAACAGGAGCTGTTCCACTTCCGGCCGCCCTCCCCCGCGCCGCCGAACGACTGGGTGGGCGAGTTCGGCGGCGTGCCCTGGTCCCGTACCGAGAGCGGGCAGTGGTATTTGCACCTGTTCAGTCCCGAGCAACCGGATCTCAACTGGAACCACCCACAGGTGCGCCAGGAACACGAGGACGTGCTGCGCTTCTGGTTCGAGCGCGGCGCGGCAGGCGTACGGATCGACTCCGCCGCGCTGCTCGCGAAGGCCGACGGGCTGCCCGACATGCCCCGCGACGGCGGCCCGCACCCCTTCCACGACCGGCCGGAACTGCACGGCATCTACCGGTCCTGGCGGCGCCTGGCCGAGGAGTACGGGGCCGTGCTGATCGGCGAGATCTGGCTGCCGGACGCCGAGCGTTTCGCCCGCTACCTGCGCCCCGACGAGCTGCACACCGCCTTCAACTTCGACTTCCTGGCCCGCCCCTGGGACACGGCCGAGCTGCGCGCGTCCATCGACCTCACGCTGGCCGCGCACGCCCCCGTGGGCGCTCCCGCCACCTGGGTGCTGGCCAACCACGACGTGACCCGTACGGTCACCCGCTACGGCCGGGCCGAGGACACCGGCTTCGCCTTCGAACGCAAACGTTTCGGCGTACCCACCGACCTCGCCCTGGGCACCCGCCGAGCGCGCGCCGCCGCGCTGCTCACCCTGGCCCTGCCCGGCTCGGTCTACCTCTACCAGGGCGAGGAGCTGGGCCTGCCGGAGGCGGAGATCCCGCGCGAGCTGATCCAGGACCCGATGCACGCCCGTTCCGGCGGGGTGGACCCGGGCCGGGACGGCTGCCGGGTGCCGCTGCCCTGGCGCGCCGAAGGCGAGGACGGCCCGGGCTGGCTGCCGCGCCCGGCGGACTGGTCGAGTTACGCGGCCGAACGGCAGGCCGCCGACCCGGACTCGATGCTCGCGCTGTATCGGACCGCGCTGCGGCTGCGGCGCTCCTTCCGGGACGCGGGACCGCTGCACTGGCTGCGTACGGAGGCGCCGGAGGCGCTGGCGTTCGCGCGGACGGTGGCGCGTGGTGGTGCCGTACTGGGCAGTGGCTCCGTACTTGAGGGCAGCACCTTGCTGTGCGTCGTCAACTTCGGGCCGCGGGACATGGTCCTCCCCGCCCACCGAGAACTCCTCCTAGCGAGCGGCCCCCTGACTTCAGGAGGCGCGCTGCCGCAGGACACGGCGGTCTGGCTGCGGGCCTGACCCGCGTACGACCGCCCCCTCTCCCCACAGAAGGGAACGTCATGGGCACAACAGAACACACCACACAGCGCACCGCGCCACGCAGAAGAGCTTGGCGGCCCGTACTGGCCGCCGTGCTCAGCACCGGACTGATGCTGAGCGGCTGGCAGGCCGCTTCTGCCGGAACGCCGACGAACGGCGGAAGCGCGGCTCCCCTCCCGGCCACCTTCAGCGGCGACGGGGCCGCCCGCGCGCACGACGGCGATCCGGCCTCGTACGCGAAGGGCAGCGCCTCCCACTGGATAAGGGCCGACCTCGGCGCGACCCGCCGCCTGGACCGGGTTGAGCTCTCCCTGCCCGGCGAGGCCCAGCGGGTCAAGCTCCAGGGCTCCGCCAATGGCCGCGACTTCGTGGACCTGTCCGACACGCAGGCCCGCAAGGGCAAGGTCACATTGCGCCTGGACGGTGCCCCCGTGCGCTACGTCCAGGTCGTCGGCGCACATCGGGTCGGGGAACTCGCGCTGTACGGCGCGGCATCGGGCGACTCCACGCCCCCACCGGCGCCCCGCGGCGTCCACCTGAACGGTGCGACGCTGAGCTGGGAGCGTGCCGCCGGAGCCTCCGGGTACGACATCTACGCCGACGGCCGGCTGCGCGCCGGGCTGCCCGCGACGGCGACGCATTGGCAGGACACCACGGCGCCCGGCGGTGCCGCGCGGAAGACCGTCTACAGCGTGCGGGCCCGGGACGCGGCGGGCAACCAGTCCCCGGACAGCCGTACGGTCACCCGTACCGTCGCCGCGGGCAAGGGCTCCTCGCGCGCCGCGTTCACTCCCCCAGCCGGAAAGCCCCGGCCCACGCCGCTGCGCGCCAAGGCCGCTCGCGGCGCCACCATGCCGTACACCACGGTCGAGGCGGAATCGGGCGCCGTCGGCGGGGGCGCCCAGGTGGTCGGCCCCAACCGTAAGATCGGCGACTTGGCGGGCGAGGCGTCGGGGCGCAAGGCCGTGACGCTCAAGCAGACGGGCCAGTACGTCGAATTCACCACTCCGGTGGCGACCAACACCCTGGTCACCCGCTTCTCCATTCCCGACGCCCCGGGCGGCGGGGGCACGAACGCGACCCTGAACGTGTACGTGGACGGCGCGAAGGCAAAGCCGCTGAACCTGACGTCCAAGTACGCCTGGCTCTACGGCCCCGAGGCGTCCCCGGTGAATGATCCGGGCGCGGGCCCGGCCCGGCACATCTACGACGAGGCGCACCTCGACCTCGGCCACACCGTACCGGCGGGCAGCAGGATCCGGCTCCAGAAGGACGCCGACAACGCCTCCTCCTACGCCATCGACTTCGTCGACTTCGAGAAGGTCTCCGCGGCGCCGAACCCGAACCCACAGGCATTCGTGCAGCCGACCGGATTCGGTCACCAGGACGTGCAGAACGCCCTGGACAAGGCCCGCATGGACACCACTGGAAAAATCCAGGGCGTTTACCTGCCGCCGGGCGACTACGAAACCTCCAGCAAATTCCAGGTCTACCTCAAGCCGGTCAAGGTGATCGGCGCCGGGCCGTGGTTCACCCGCTTCCACGCCCCGGCCGGCCAGCAGAACACCGACGTGGGCTTCCGTGCCGCCGATGGCGCCGACGGCTCGACGTTCTCCGGCTTCGCCTACTTCGGCAACTACACCTCCCGTATCGACGGGCCCGGCAAGGTATTCGACTTCCAGAACATCTCCGGCATCACCATCGACACCATCTGGGCCGAGCACATGGTCTGCCTCTACTGGGGCGCCAACACCGACCGGATGACGCTCAGGAACAACCGTATCCGCGACACCTTCGCCGACGGCCTGAACATGACCAACGGCTCCACCGACAACCTGGTGACCAACAACGAGGCCCGGTCCACCGGCGACGACTCCTTCGCCCTGTTCTCCGCGCTCGACGCGGGCGGCGGCGACCAGCGCAACAACGTCTACGAAAACCTCACCTCCAAACTCACCTGGCGGGCCGCGGGCCTGGCCGTCTACGGCGGCCAGCTCAACACCTTCCGCAATATCCACATCGCGGACACCCTGGTCTACTCCGGAGTGACCGTCTCCTCCCTGGACTTCGGCTTCCCGATGAACGGCTTCGGCCCCGGCCGGACCACGTTCGAAAACCTCCGCATCGAGCGGGCGGGCGGCCACTTCTGGAACGGCCAGACCTTCCCGGGAATCTGGCTCTTCTCGGCCTCCAAGCCCTTCCGGGCGATCCGGGTGAACGGCGCCCAGATCACCGACCCGACCTACCACGGCATCATGTTCCAGACGAACTACACAGGCCAGCAGCCACAGAACCGCATCGAAGACACCGAATTCTCGGACGTGACCATCACCGGCGCGAAGAAGAGCGGCGACGAGTACAACGCCAAGTCCGGCATCGCAATCTGGGCCAACGAAATGCCGGAACCGGGCCAGGGCCCGGCAGCAGGGAAGGCGACCTTCCGCAGGCTGACCCTGCGGGACAACGCGGAGAACATTCGTAATACGACGTCTACGTTCCAGATCGGCGTGGAGTAGGGGGAGGTTGTGGCCGGGTCGCTGTGGGGGGGGCGGCCCGGCCACGTTGAGTATCGCCGACAGCTCGCCATCGCTGGCAACCTGCCGCCTATATGCCTCCTCGAAAACCCTGACACCTACCGGCTTGAACGCGCTAATCGTTGCCCGTCGACGTCGGCAGTGTTCGGTGTGTCGAAGCGGCGTCGGCCGAAGCGGATGAATGCGTGCCAGGCGTGTTCTGTGTCCAGGTCGGTGAGTGGCTGCCGCTCTGCCCGCAAGTCGGCTTCGAGCAGGCGCACGGCCTCGTCCGTTGGCGGGCTGCTGGGCATTGTGTTGCTTCCCTGTTTCTTTTGTTTCTTGCTCATAGGGGTGGAGGACGGAATGCCGTCAGAAGCAGTGAGCGTACCCACGGTCATTCACCCGATCGTAGATCTCACGCAGCCACGGCTGTCGGACCTCCGGTATGCGTGCCAGCGTGTAGAGGAAGACGTTCCTGTCGGGCCGGAACAATTCCCATGGGCGCATCGGCGGCGGATCATCCCGTATGACGCCGTCGGGCAGTCCTCCTGTCGCCGGGAGCAGCAGCCGTTCGTCAGGGGCGACCAGGTGCCGCCACATGTCAAAAGGCAGAGGGAAGCTCTGCTTGATGCCCGGCGCTCGCCAGAACTCGCCTGTCCGTGGATTTTTCGGCACCAGGAAGATGTGGTCATCCGAGTTCCGGACGGGAAGGCCCGGCCCTGCCGGAACCACTGCCTTCGCCGGTGTGCCTGACGGGAGCAACGCATCGAGCAGGCGGCCGAGCAGGTCCGTCATGAGGCCGTCGGGCAGGGCGACGGGCCTGCCGCCCGACGCCGCCAGCAGATGCGCCAGTCCAGCTCCGACCGCCGCGGCCCACTGCGCGCTCCAGGCCCCGGAGGGATCGATCGGCGGCGTTGCCGGGCGCCCCTGCGCATCCCAGTCGGCCGTCGTTCCAGTGGACGCGTCGGCGGGCAGGCCGCGTACGGCGTCCGGGGCGAACCACACCGCCTGCCACAATGAGCAGTCGTCGATACGGGTCGCCACTGCCAGACCGCATCGGGCGCAGGCCAGATTGGGGCCGTCGCTCCCATCCAGCCCACAGCAGTAGCCGCCGCACCTTTCCGGAATGAGGTCGGTGCCGCGAACGTCACCCGGCGCGATGGCAATCGCTCCCGGGGTGCCGAAGGAGAGCGTATGGACCGGCGCGAACACGCCGCGGTCTGCCGCCTTTTCCTCTCCGACCTCACTCCACGGACGCCAGGGCGGCCCGGAAGGCTCCGGGTCCACGGCGTAGGTTCCCGATTCCATGAGAACCGGGAGCAGTACTCCATTGCCCCATTGCTGATGGGCATGGGCGGGAAGCGCAGCCTGCGAAAGGGGAGCACTGAGCACAGCACCGCACCCCGCACACACGAATTCCGTCATACGTCCTCTCTGCTGCAGATCTGCGCACTATGCCGGTTCCGCGGGGCGGCGGCCAACGTATTTGCGTAGCGCCGGGCACCCGGTGTGAGCGAGCCGGTCGGCGTGTCCGAATGTGACAGTCGATCGTCATTGCGGCTGCCGGCGGCAGCGGTGAGGATCAATGCATGTCCGCTTCACACCGTGTCGTCATCGCCGTCTTCCCCGATGTCGATCTCCTTGATGTCACCGGCCCGGCCGAGGTCTTCGCCCTGGCCAACCGGGAGACCGGGGGCCGGGCCGGCTATGAGGTGCGTCTCGCCGGGCCGGTTGCCGGGCCGGTGCGTACGTCGGCGGGGGTGCAGCTGTTCGCCGACGTGGGTTTCGAGGACGTGCGGGGGCAGGTGGACACCCTGGTGGTTCCGGGGGCGGTCGATATGGGCGAGGACGGGCCCGTTGCCCGTATCGATGCCGAGGTCGTGGCGTGGGTGAAGGAAATGGCCCCGCACGCGCGGCGAGTGGCTTCGGTGTGTGTCGGCGCGCATGTGCTGGCCGCGGCCGGGCTGCTGGACGGGAAGACGGCGACCACCCACTGGTCGACGGCCGCCCAGCTCGCCGCCGACCATCCGGACGTCACGGTCGACGCAGACCCGATCTTCGTCCGTTCCGACTGCGGGCGGCTGTGGACCGGGGCCGGGATCAGTGCCTGCCTGGACCTCGCGCTGGCCCTGGTGGCCGAGGATCTGGGCGAGCAGACGGCCCTGGCGGTGGCCCGGCAGCTGGTGATGTACCTCAAGCGGCAGGGCGGGCAGAGCCAGTTCTCCGTACCGCTGAGCCGTCCGGCCGCCGAGCGCCGGGATATCGACGAGCTGCGCCTGTGGATCGCCGACCACCTCGACGCGGACCTGTCCGCGCCGGCGCTGGCCGCCCGTATGTGTCTCAGCGAACGGCACTTTGCCCGCGTCTTCAAGCAGGAGACGGGCAGCAGTCCCGCCGCCTACGTCGAGGAGGCCCGCGTCGAGATGGCGCGGCGGCTGCTGGAGACCACCGACTGCCCGCTCGACCAGGTCGCGGCCGCTGCCGGGCTCGGGTCGGCGGAGACCTTGCACCGGGCCTTCCGGCGGCAGCTCGCCACCACCCCGGCGGCCTACCGCCGCCGCTTCCGCGCCCGGCCCGCCTGAACCGCCGTATCCACAAGTACCTATCTATAAGCGCCTACTACCTACACACATCGGGGCGTGTGCGGCTTCGTCATGCCCGGATGCCCCCATCCCCTCCCCTGCGAAAGGTTTCCCGATGACCGGCATCACCTCCTCCCCCTCCACGACCCTGCGCAACGTGATCGGACTGGACCAGCAGCCTCCTCGGCTGAGCGAATCCGCCTTGCTCATGATCGACTTCCAGAACACCTACCGCACCGGCGTGATGTCCCTGGACGGCGCCGAACCGGCCCTCGCGGCCGCCGCCCGCCTGCTGGAACGTGCCCGCGCCGCGGGGACACCGGTGGTTCACGTCATCAACGACGGCGGCGCGAACACCCCGTACGACATCCGCGCCCACACCGGTGCCATCAGCGACGCGGTCTCCCCGGTCGACGGAGAACCGGTCGTGGTCAAGCAGTTCCCCAACGCCTTCCACGCGACGGAGCTGGAGAAGACCCTGAGTGATCTGGGCTTCGGGGCGGGCAGCGGCCGGGATCTCGTGCTGGCCGGCTTCATGACGCACATGTGCGTGGCCTTTACCGCGCAGGGCGCCTTCAACCTCGGCTACCGGCCCACCGTCGTCGCCGAAACCACCGCCACCCGCGCCCTGACCGCTCCCGACGGTACGGTTCTGTCCGCGGCCGCCCTTCAGTCCGCCGCCCTGACCACCGTCACGGACCTGTTCGGCCTGGTCGTCCCGGCCGTCGACAGCCTCCGCGACTGACGAGTCCCCCGTCGCCCACCTATCCGGTCTGTCGAGCAGCGTTGTCGTACGCCTCGCGGGCGTCGAGCAGTTCGTCCCAGTGCTCCGCCGTCCAGGCGCAGGCCGCCGCCAGCGGGCGGAGCATGCTGCGGCCCAGCGGCGTCAGCTCGTACTCGACGTGCGGGGTGGACCCGGCGTGGACGGTGCGTTTGATCAGTCCGTCGCGTTCGAGGGACCGCAGCGACCGGGTGAGGACCTTGGGCGTGACGCGGCTCAGCGGCACCCGTAGCTCGGAGAAACGGCGCGGCCCCTGCTCCAGACAGCGGATGACCAGTGCTGCCCATTTGTCGCCGAACCGGATCGGATTGAGCGACGAAGGGCACAGTTCGTCGAACATGTCGGCGGGCAGGGGCTCCCTCATGGCGTCACCCTAGCTGGTCCTCCACCGGTCTCTCGGTGGCGTATCAGCGGTATCCCCGTGGAAACCATGCCCCTCGATAGCGTCCGGGCAGCGGCCGGGCGAACGGGCTCCGGCCCAGGTGAGAGGCGATTCATCATGGACATCGTGGTTTTCGGGGCGGGTGGCCGGGCCGGGCGGCAGGCTGTTGCCGAGGCGCGCCGTCGCGGCCATCGGGTCACCGCCGTGGTACGCGATCCCGCGGCCCACGGCGGCGGCCCGGCCGGCGTGCGGATCGTGGCCGGTGACGTCACCGACCCGCTGAGCGTCGCCCGTGCGGCCGTCGGGCACGATGCCGCCATCAATGCCGCCGTGGATCTGTCCGCCCCACCGGCCGAGTTCTTCACGGCGTCGGCCCGTGCCTTGATCACCGGACTGGCGGAGGCGGGGGTGGGCCGCCTGGTGGCGATCGGGCTCGCGTCGATCATGCCGGGGCCCTCCGGCACCCTCCTGATGGACGAGCCCGGCTATCCGAACGAGTACCGCTCCTTCTCTCTCGGCCACGCGGCAGGCTTGGAGGAACTGCGGACGTCGTCCGGCCTGAACTGGGCGTACATGGCTCCGGCAGGCGACTTCAATCACGATGACCAGGGTGACCAGGGTGACGACGGTGGTGCGCGGACCGGCCGCTACCGCATCACCGAACACGGCGACCCGGCCGACCGGATCTCGTACGCGGACTTCGCGGTCGCCCTGCTCGACGAGGCCGAGTCGCCTCGGCATCACCGTGCCGCCGTTTGTGTGCGTGAGGGGTGACGACGACGGATGGCTTCGGCAGGGCCGTCTAAGCCCCCGCTCCCCGCTCCTCCACCCGCCGCGCCGCCAGCGCGAGTTCCGCGGCCACGGGGGCGAGTGCCTCTTCGGTGAGGAAACCCTCTGCCACGGGTATCCCGCCCGCACCGCGGATCGCGTGCTTCAGGCCGGTTGCCCATACGTGTTCGAGGAGGATGAAGGCCGCCGCACTGCCCGGGTCCATGGCTTCGGCCATGGACCTGATCTCGGATACGGACAGGCCGAAGGCGCCACCGGCGTCCGGTGACGGGGTCCTCGGCCCTGTCACGGGCGGGCGGTCGCCGGAGAGGCCGAGCAGTGCGGCGACGGTGTCGCCCATGCTCTCCGCCTGGTAGTCGAGGGTGAAGAGCTGCCCGCCCGGCTCCTTGCGGACGAAGAGCATGTCGAGGACGCGGATCTGTTCGCCGGCTTCCAGGACGCCCAGCTCCTCGATGATGCGGCCCTCGAACTTCGCGTCGGGGCCGAAGGCGACGGTCAGCAACTGTACGGGGCCGATGCCGGCCATGGGGTGCTCCCTTCCGACGGGCCCGGTGACGGGGTGGCCTCCATCCAGCCGGTACGCGCCGTACGCCGCGTCACCCGCCGCAGGTGAGGGCCGGATGGCGCGGTCTTCGCGACGGTGGCGGCGGAGGTGCGAGGCCATGGCCCATGAGGAGACGGCGCACGGCGGTTCGGCGGATCGCGGTACGGCACACGGCGGTACGGCTGACGCGAGCGCGGCCGGCGGCGCCGCGACCGGAAGTGAGCGCGATCCCGAAAGCGGGCGTCAGGACGGCAGCGGGGGCGAACTCGAACGGCTGCGCGCCGAGGTACAGGAGCTGCGGGCCCGCGTCAGTACGAGGAAACAGCGCCGCATACGGCTGCTGGCCGTGCGGCGCGTCGTTGCCGCCGTGGTGATCGCCCTGGTGGCCGTCCTCACCGTCACCTCGGTCGTCGGCGTATGGGGCGCGCGGACCGCGCTCAACACGGACCGCTGGGTCGCCACGGTGGGTGCCCTTCCCGAGGATCCGACGGTGGACGCGGCCGTCGCCGCCTATCTCACGGACGAGATCTTCAACCAGCTGGACGTTGAGCAGCGGCTGTCCGGAGCGCTGCCGCCGCGCGCGTCGTTCATCGCGCCGCCGGTCACCGACGCCGTCCACGACTACATGCGCGACTCGGTCGCCAAGCTGCTCAAGACGGAGCAGTTCCAGGACCTGTGGCGTTCCGCCAACCGTCTCGCGCACGAGCGGATCATCGCGGTGCTGGAGCAGCGCAGCGAAGGCGTGCAGGTAAAAGGCGACACGGTCACCCTCAATCTGCTTCCTCTGGTCAACAATCTGCTCAACGCCCTGGAGGACCGGCTTCCGACCCTGTTCGGCAAGCGGCTGGACCTGCCCACCGTGTCGTCGGGCGAGATCCCGCCCGGCCTGCACGACCGGATCGAGAAGGCGCTCGGCGTATCGCTGCCGGCCGACTTCGCGCAGATCACCCTCTACGACCGGCATACGCTCGGGCAGTTGCAACAGGCCGTGCTGCTGTTCAAGCGCGCGCTGGTGGGTCTGCTGCTCTCCGTTCCCCTGCTGCTCGGCCTGGCCCTGTGGGTCTCGCCGAATCCCCGGCGTACGCTGCTCCAGCTGGGCCTGTGGCTCGTGATCGCTGTCACCGCGCTGTCCGGCGTGCTGCGGGCGGTACGGGACCAGCTTCTCGCCCATGTGCCGTCCGGCGTCTACCGGGACGGAACGCGCGACGCGCTGTGGACGGTCTTCACGACGCTGCGCGAACGCGGTGACCAACTGCTGTGGCTCGGCATCGTGCTGGCTGTCCTGGCGTACCTGGTGGGTCCTGGTCGGTTGCCCGTCGGCCTGCGCCACCACACGTCGCGTGGCGCCCGCGCCACCGGCCGCCTCGCCGCGCGCGCCGGACGCCGACTGGGCAAGCCCGGCACGTCTCTGCGCCCGTGGGTACGCGAGCACGCCGACGCGCTCCGGGTCGGCGGCGTGATCATCGCGGCCCTGATCGCGCTGCTGCTCTCGTCGTGGACGGGCCTCCTCGTCATCGCGGTCGTCCTGGCGCTGTACGAGGCGGCGGTCACGCTCGCCCTGCACCATGGCTCTTCACCCGGGCCAGGTGAGGCAGAGCCCGGCCCGCCGGGTGAGGCGGAACCGAGTGCGGGCGCCCGGCGGTCGGGGGCCGGGTGAGCGTGGGAGGGCGGGAGGCCCCGCGCCCCGCCCTCGAACAACTACGGTGAAAATGACGTGCGTTGACCGCTCTTGCGTCAGTACGGTCCTGACATGCTCGATGACGACGGTTACTTCGGAGAAAGCGTCGCGGCCACCTACGACCAGGCGGAGGCGGACATGTTCCGCCCCGAAGCGGTGGACCCGGCGGTCGATCTGCTGGCCGAGCTGGCCGGTGACGGCCCGGCCCTGGAGTTCGGTATCGGCACCGGGCGGATCGCGCTGCCGCTGAGCGGCCGCGGCATCGCGGTGCACGGTATCGACATGTCCCGGGCCATGGTGGCACGGCTGCGCGCCAAGCCGGGCGGGGACGGTATCGGGGTGACGATCGGTGACTTCGCCACGGCGCGGGCGGACGGCTCGTACACGGTCGCGTATCTCGTCTTCAATACGATCAACAATCTGACGACCCAGGACGCCCAGGTGGCCTGCTTCCGCAATGCCGCGGCCCATTTGCGGCCCGGCGGATGCTTCGTCGTCGAAGTGGGCGTACCGGAGCTGCGCCGGCTGCCGCCCAACCAGACCGCGGTGCCGTTCCGTATCGGCCCGAAGCAGTGGGCGTTCGACACGTACGACGTCGCCACGCAGGCGATGAGTTCGCATTACGTGACGATCGTCGACGGACGCGCCGAGTACACGTCGACCCCGTTCCGGTACGTGTGGCCGGCCGAGCTGGACCTGATGGCCCAGCTCGCCGGGCTGCGGCTGCGCGACCGGTGGGAGGACTGGTCACGCGCCCCGTTTACCGGCGAGAGCGGCCGGCACGTCTCGGTGTGGTGCAAGCCCGCGGACTGATACCGGTCGGGCGGGGTGCCTCGCGGCTAGTCGTTGATCGTGTCGCGGCGGACCACGCACAGGGCCCAGATGGTGAACCCGTACAGCGCGATCAGGGTGATCGACCAGACCGGGTAGTAGGGAATGGTCAGGAAGTTGATGATGATCAGCAGCGCCGCGATGCCGATCGCTACGACCCGGGCCCAGGTGGCCGCCGTGAACAGACCGAGGCTCACGACCACGGCGACGGCCCCGAAGGCCAGGTGGATCCATCCCCAGCTGGTCAGGTCGAATTTGAACACATAGTTGGGAGTGCTGAGGAAGACCTCGTTCTGGGCGACGCCCATGATGCCCCGGAAGAGGTCGAGCACACCGGAGATGAACAGCATCACCGCGGCGAAGATCGTCAGACCGCCGGCGGCGGCCATGGATCCTGACGAGCGGTGGTGCGGGCTGGTCGTGGTGGCCATGGCAGGCCCCTCCGTCTCCGAGGCGGGTGCGGATTGCCCCGCGTCGGCGCCGAGGGTGCACCAGGGCGTACGGGCCCGTCGTCACCCCCGGCGGGTGACGACGGGCGATCACGGATCACGGGCGGCCGGCGGCCGGGAGGCTGCCTGCGCGCCCCGGTCCGTACGCACCGCCCCGCACCTCACTCCGCCCCCGCCACCCCCATATCCGCAGCCTCCGCCTTTCCGAGCCGTTCCAGCAGCTCGCGCAACTGCCGTGTCTCCTCGTCCGGCAGCGGCAGCAGTGGTGGCCGCGGCCGTCCGACCCCTCGGCCCTGGATCTCCAGACCCGCCTTGACGGCCCGGGGCAGCCCGTGGCCGACGATGAACTTCAGGAACGGCAGGAGCTCCGCCAGCACCGCGTCGGCCCGCTGCTCGTCCCCGCCCGTCACCGCGGCGTACAGCTCGGTGCACCACCGGGGCACGAGGCAGGGCGCCGCGGTGCACCAGCCGACGGCGCCTGAACGGAAGGCTTCGAGTGCGACCGGGTTGTTCCCGTTGTAGACGGACAGTGTGCCGTCGGACAGGTCACGGAGGGCCCGGAAGCGGGCGACGTCGCCGGAGCTCTCCTTGACCATGGTGAGGTTCGGGATCTTGCGGGCGAGCGCGACCACCGTTTCCGGACGGAGGTCGACTCCACTGGTGCCCGGGTTGTTGTAGAGCATCACCGGGAGGCCGGTCGCCGCCGCGACCGTGGCGAAGTGCTGTTCGAGTTCCGCTTCGGTCAGTTGCCAGTACGTCTGCGGCAGCACCATGAGCGCGGTGGCGCCGTGGCGGGCGGCCACGCGGGCGCGGCGTACCGTTTCCGCGGTGCTCCAGTGCGAGACGCCGACCAGGGTGGGCAGCCGCCCGGCGACGGTGTCGAGGGTGGTCTCGCAGACGGCGTCCCACTCGCCCTCCGTGAGGTACGCGCTTTCGCCGGCGCTGCCCAGCGGGGCGATGGCGTGGCTGCCGGTGTCGACCAGTTCGCCGACGAGGCGGCGCAGCGCGGCCAGGTCGATGTCGCCGGTGTCCGCGGCGAAGGGGGTGACGGGGTAGGAGATGATGCCGCGTAACGGTAGGGGTGCTGTGGCCATCAGAGGTTCACCTTGTCCGTGAGGCAGTCGGGGTGGTTGCGGAGCGCCCTGCGCGCGTAGTAGGCGAAGTTCGCCTGGTTGCGCCGGTGCGTGGACGTCCAGTCGTGGGCCTCGCGGGCGCGGGCCGGGTCCAGGGGCTGGATGGTGCCCGCCGACATGGCGAGCAGCTGGAGGCGGGCGGCGCGCTCGATGAGCAGCGCGAGGTTGCACGCCTCCTCGACGGTGGCGCCGGTGACGAGCTGGCCGTGGTGGGCCAGGAGGATGGCGCGTTTGTCGCCGAGGGCGCCGGAGATGATCTCGCCTTCCTCGTTGCCCACCGGTACGCCCGGCCATTCCCTGAGGAAGGCGCAGTCGTCGTACAGCGGTGTGGTGTCCATCTGGGAGACCAGCAGGGGCACTTCGAGCATCGCGAGGGCGGCCGTGTGCAGGGCGTGGGTGTGGACGATGCAGTGGACGTCCGGGCGCGCGCGGTAGATCCAGGTGTGGAACCGGTTCGCGGGGTTGGGCATGCCCTCCCCTTCCAGCACCTGGAGGTCCTCGTCGACCAGCAGGAGGTTGTCCTCGGTGATCTCGTCGAAGCCGAGGCCCAGGCGCTGGGTGTAGTAGGTGCCCGGTTGCTGTCCGCGGGCGCTGATCTGTCCGGCGAGGCCGGAGTCGTGTCCGCCGTCGTAGGCAATGCGGCAGGTCAGGGCCAGCTTCTGTCGCGTGGTCAGGTCCGAGTCCGCGAAATGGTCGTCCATCTGCCGCTCGGCGCGGTCGATGAGTACGTTCTTCGGGTCGTGCAGGGTGTTCGCCACTTCTGCTCCCGTTCCGAGGCGCCGGTCCGCCGGCGGCCTCGTCTTCCGGTGCTGCGCGTCTCGTGCAACACTGCGAGGAAACGTGGTTCACCGTAGGACACAAGGTGTCATGCCACAAGGTGTTCCTCGCACCAAGGTGTGCGTGACGGGCAGCCGCCGGTGACCGGGAAGGCGACCAGTGATCGCGGAAGCGGTCGGCGAGCGGGGGAAACGGCCGGTGTTCAATCGGGTACGGCAGCTGCGCAAGGAGCGGCTGATGACCCTGGAGGCGCTCGCCGAGCGCTCCGGCGTCACGAAGAGCTATCTCTCCAAGGTCGAACGAGGCCACAGCGTCCCCTCGATCGCCGTCGGCGCCTCACTGGCCAGGGCCCTGGGCGTCCCGCTGGACCACCTGTTCGCCGATACGGAGGAGCTGACCGAGGTCACCGTCACCCGGGCCGGGGACCGGCGGCCGCTCACCGCCGACGACGAGCCCGGCTCCCGTTACGAGGGCATAGCGCTCCAGGCCGGCGCCAAGAAGATGACCCCGTTCATGCTGTATCCCCCGCACGACACCGGTCCGGTGCCCTTCCGGGACCACCCGGGAGAGGAATTCCTCTTCGTCCACCACGGTCAGGCCGAGCTGCTCTTCCCCGCCCGGTCCCTCACCCTCGGACCGGGCGATTCCGCGTACTTCAAGGCGACCACGCCGCACAAAGTGCGCTCTCTCGGTACGGAGCGCGCCGCCGTACTGCTCCTGGTGTGCGACGACCGGGACAGGGCGGAGACGCCCCACCCGCATCTGCCCTGACCGGCAGCGCCCGCGGTCGCGCTCAGGACGCGGCCAGCGGCACCGTGATCTCCTTCAGCCAGGCGCGGCGGGCGAAGTCGCGCGCCTTGATGACGACAGCGTCGCGGCGCACCTCGACCTGGAGGCCCTGGTTGAAGGTGCCGCCGACGGAGACTTCGCCGCCCTTGCCGTCGTCCCGGTAACCCGTCTGGATCGCGCCGGTGTTGACGACCGTGAACCCGCTGAGGTTCGCGGTGCCGGGTACGACGCGGCGCACCACCCAGTCGGAGAGTTCCAGGTCCCAGTGGGTGTGGCCGCAGAAGAGGAACACGTCGGGGTGGCGGCCGAGCAGGCCCAGGAGGCGGTCGGCCTGGAGGTAGTCGCTCGCGTAGAGCTTGTTGCGGGTGCCGGAGACCGTGTTGGGCAGGGGGTGGTGGGTGATCACCATGACCGGACGGCGGCGGCGCGACCAGTACCATAGCCGGTTCTCCAGCCACGCGAACTGCGCCTCGCTGATCCAGACCTCGTCCCAGAGCTTGGGGTCGTGGTAGTGCATGTACCGCTCGGTGCCGAGGGTCAGTACGGGGATGCCGCCGAAGGAGGTTTCCGCGTGGACCGTGTTGCGCCCGGCGAAGCGGTAGAAGCTGCGGAAGAGGGAGTCCTCGGTGGTGCCGTTGGGCCAGGTGTCCTGCGACAGGGTGCCGGGGTCGCGCCACTTCGGTACGTAGAACTCGTGGTTGCCGATGGCCCAGGCGACCTCGCGCGGGTGGGAGTGGCGCTTCAGTTCGGCGCCGACCTGCGCGTACTCGGCGTCGTAGCCGCGCGGGGTGATGTCGCCCGCGACGGCGAGGCCCGCGCTGTGCGGGTTGACGGCCGCCATGTCGTCCAGGGCCCGGCCGAAGTCGCCCAGGTCCCCTTGGATGTCGCTGATGACGTTGAACCGTACGGTGTCGCGACCGGGCCACCGGCCGATGGTCCCCGGCGGGGTGGCCTGTGCCTGCGGGGCGCCGGCGGCGACCGCCAGTGCGGCACCTCCGCCGGCGGCGAGAAGGGATCTGCGGTCCATGTGCGGCTCCGTGTCCGTGAGGCGTGCGGCATGGGGCTGTGGCCATACCGTTGGCGAAGATCACGGGGCTGGGTGCACGGTGGCGTACGCGCGGGGGTCGGGTGTGTGAGCAGGGCATGAACAAGGGCGCGGGCTGGTGCGCGCCCTACGAACCGTCGTCCTCCGGGCCGCCCGTACTCCGCACCGGCTTCGCAGCGCCCCGCCCCGCCTCCCCCGCGCTCCGCACCGGTTCCGGAGCCGGAGCCAGTACCAGCGGCAGATACACGTCATCGACGATCTCGATGACGGTCTCGTCCTCGACGGGGGCGCCGAACAGCAGGAACTCGTTGCGCAGCAGGTCGGTGGCGACGGTGGCCCGCCGCGAGTCGAGCACCCAGGGCTGCACCTCGCCGCGCTCGACGGCCCGTTGCAGGATGCCGCGGATGCCGACCGGCCCCACCGTGTGGATCCGTTCGCGGATCAGCCGGGCGAATTCGGGGTCGCGGGTCATCTCGCCGAGCAGACCGCGCAGGATGCCTCCGATCGGCGTCGCCATCTTCGCCGACATCTGCCGCAGCAGGGCAATCACATCGCCGCGCAGCGTCCCGGTGTCGGCCAGGTCCAGATCGGAGAAGCCGCGTACCTTGCAGGCATCCAGGACGAGTTCGGCGCGGCCGGTCCAGCGGCGGTAGAGGGCGGCCTTGCTCGTACGGGCGCGGGCCGCGACGCGTTCCATGGTCAGCGCCGCGTAACCCACCTCCGTCAGCTCCTCCAGCGCCGCGGTCAAAATCGCGTTCTCCAGCTCCTCGCCGCGGCGCCGGGGGCCTTTGCGGTGGTCGGCGGCCTGCGGGGCGGTCCGGTCGGCGTGCGGTGACAGCGTGACTCCTTGAAGTATGCCGAGAGGACGTTGCGTTCTCTAAGTGCGCAGTTTAGCCTCTGAGTTAGAGAACTCACCGTTCCTTAAGCGAGTGTCAGAGACTTCGAGGGGACCGATGACCGAGACCTCCACCGCCTTCCCGGCCCAAGACGCTCCTGCCTTCCCCAGCGACCGTACCTGCCCGTACGGGCTGCCCGAGACGTACGCACGGTTACGCGACAGCGAGGACGCGCTGCGCCCCGTGACCCTCTTCGACGGCCGCACCGCCTGGGTCGTCACCAAGCACGAGACCGCCCGCACCCTGCTCGCCGACCCGCGGCTCTCCTCGAACCGCACCCACCCCGACTTCCCTCTCACCTCCCCGCGCCTGGCGGGCCTGCGCGATCGCCGCCCCGCCTTCATCAGCATGGACCCGCCCGAGCACGGGCCCCGGCGCCGGATGACGATCAGCGAATTCACCGTCAAGCGCATCAAGGGCATGCGACCGGACATCGAGCGAATCGTGCACGGCTTCCTCGACGAGATGCTCGCCGCGGGCCCGCCCGCCGACCTGGTCAGCCGGTTCGCGCTGCCGGTGCCCTCCATGGTGATCTGCCAACTGCTCGGTGTCCCCTACGCCGACCACGACTTCTTCCAGGACGCCAGTCGGCGCCTGGTGCAGTCGACCAGCGCGGAGGAGGCGACCGGCGCGCGCGACGACCTGGAACGCTACCTGGACGGGCTGATCACCACCCTGGAGTCCGAGCCCGGGCCCGGACTCCTCGGCGCGCTGGTCACCCGGCAGCTCGCGGACGGCGCCATCGACCGCGACGAACTGATCTCGAACGCGCTGCTGCTGCTCGTCGCCGGCCACGAGACCACCGCCTCCATGACCTCCCTGAGCGTCATCACCCTGCTCGAACACCCCGAGCAGCACGCCGCCCTGCGCGACGATCCGTCCCTGATCCCGGGCGCGGTCGAGGAACTGCTGCGCTACCTCGCCATCGCCGACGTGGCGGGCGCCCGCGTCGCCACCGCCGACATCGAAGTGGACGGACAGGTCATCCGGGCCGGCGAGGGCGTGATCGTCGTCCACTCCATCGCCAACCGCGACGCCGGGGTGTTCGAGAACCCGGACACCTTCGACATTCACCGCTCGGCCCGCCACCACCTCTCCTTCGGCTACGGCGTCCACCAGTGCCTCGGCCAGAATCTGGCCCGCCTCGAACTCGAAATCATCCTGAGCGCGCTGTTCGAACGCATCCCCACGCTGCGGCTGGCCACACCGGTCGAGCGCTTGACCCTGCGGCCCGGCAGCACCATCCAGGGCGTCAACGAACTCCCCGTCACCTGGTGAGCGGGGCGAAGGGAGCGACCATGCACGTGACCGCCGACCGCGACGTGTGCGTCGGTGCCGGGATGTGCGCCCTGACCGCGCCCGGCGTCTTCGACCAGGACGACGACGGGCTCGTCACCGTCCTGACCTCCGATATCGGAGAGAACGACCGGGACGCCGTGCGCGAGGCCGGCATGCTGTGCCCGTCCGGGGCCCTTCGGGTCACGGAGTAGTCCGGACCGCAACCCGAGGTTGAAGCCGGGGCCGTACGCGACGTGCCCACACGGGACATCGCGTACGGCCCCGTCGGCCCCGGTCACTGTTTACGTATGGGCCGCCGATTCCTTGATCAGCTCCCAGGCGTCCACGGCGAAGTCGAGGGTCATGCCATGCCGCTCGTACAGCGCCAGTGCGCCAGTGCTGTTGTCCGTGTCGACGTTGAGGCCGATGCGGTGGCGGCCGAGCGCCGCGTAGTGGCCGAAAGCGTGGCGCAGGAGGTGGCTGCCGAGGCCGTTGCCGCGGGCTTTCGGCAGTACGCCGAGGGAACTTATCCAGGCCATCGAGGGGCGGGCGTTGTGGGTGCGCAGCGCCGCGACGTCGCCGAGGCCACGCAGGTGGGCGATCCATATGAGCGACCAGTCGGCGTGTTCGGCGTCGATGTCGCCCAGCCACTGTTCGTACGTCCGCGGCTGGAAGCCGAAATGGTCGGCGAAGGACTCCTGGAGCAGCGCGTGGGCGCTCCGGCGGTCGGGCTCGGTCCGGCAGGAGCGCAGCGTCACACCGGGCGGCGGCGCGGGAAGCCGGTCGGTGGCGGCCGACAGGGGGCGGTGCAGTACGTGGTAGCGGCGCACCGTACGCCAGCCTCGTGCGCGCAGCGCGTGCAGGTCCATGGTCGGTGTGGCGTTGAGGTGGAGGTGTACCACCGCGCGCGAGGCTCCGTTGGCGGCTGCCCGTTCCGCAGCCCGTGCCTCCATCAGGTCGTACAGGTACAGAGCGCCGGGCAGCCGGCCTGGCAGGGTGTAGTGGTCCATGTCGATCCGCTCACCACCGGAGTCGTCCCAGAGCAGGCCGTACGCGATCAGCCGGCCGCCGTCGAACAGCAGCCAGGAGTCGTTCTCCAGGTCCGCCTCGGGATGCTTCAGCTCGGCCTGCACCTCGGTCAGGTCGGTGTCGGCACGTCCGATCTCCCACACGTCGATCTGGTTGAGCAGCGCGCACACCGCCGCCGCGTCGTCGGGCGTCGCCGGTCGCACGGTCAGACCGGGCGGCGGGGTGCGAGGGGCGGTCGCGGTCATGCGACCACTGTCCGGATGCCGGGTTGAGGCCGCAACTGACTTTTACTGTACGGGAGTTGCGCGTACGTGGTACGGGAGTGACCGCCCCCGGCGTCACGCCGCACCGCGCATGATGCGCGAAGGAGCAGGCCCCGGAATCCGCGCCCTCCAGCGGTCCCCCCTCCCCCCGCTTCCACCGGAAGCGCCCGCCACCTGCGCTTGGCTGCGTTGGGGCGGAAGTACGACACGTGGCTGGGGGTGTACGCCCTCGCGACTGATACGGGAGGCACGGTCACCCATCGGGCGGACGGACACGGTCACCCGGATGGATCGGATCGAGCCGGCGATCACGGAAGCCACTCCAGGGGATCCGCGCGACACGACCTCTCCTTGGGCCTTCGGTGCGGATTACCGGAAGGTCGTGCTGGGGAATGTCCTGGCCGCCGATAAGCGCGCCTTCCTCCGCGACCTCCTGGAATGCAACACCACTGGCGCGCAACGCATCCGGGCCGCCGTTCCGCGAGGATGGACCGTGGCCGACAAGACCGGCACCGGTAACTACGGGACGCTCAACGACATCGACATCGTGTGGCACACCAAGTCCGCGCCGCCGCTGCTCAACTCCCTCATGTCCAGCAAATCCACCAAGGACGCCGCTTACGACCAGGCGCTCATCGCCGATGCCGCCGCATACGTGGTGGATACGCTCGGCTAGGGCGTGTTTTGAAAGTTGGAGTAGCCGTTAGCCAGTGGTTGGTGACGGCGATGAAGTGCGTGGGCGATGGGCTCGAACGTCCACAGGGCGTCCATCGGGATCGCGAGCTGTCATCGTCCACTGCGTGGGCAGTGTTTCGATCTGTCCGACCGGCCACCCGGCACCCAGGATTTGTTCGCGGACCTCACATAGTTGGGCATGTGTTCCCACGCGCAGCCCCCATCCGGCCTTGCCGAGGGGATCGAGATCAGCGGTGGGGGCGGTAGCGGTTTCGACGAGCATCAGGTGGTCATCGCCGCCGACATCGATGACTGCGATCCGAGGGTCAGAAGGGGTCGCGGCGCGCTCGAAGGCGAGCACTGCTCCGAGCAACTCCGTGTAGTACGCCACGAGCCGGTCGAGGTCGGTCGTGGACAGAGTCAGATGGTTGATTCCGAAGAGTTCGGGCATGGTGGGCCAACTGTAGTGCAGCCGCTGGAGGGCACCTGGGTCGCGATTGAGATGTCACAGCGCCTGGCGTATCAAGGTGAGTTGGGTCGCGGCTTCGAAGCGGACGGCAAGCTTCTCGTACCGTGTCGCGACACCCCGCGCCTGCTTGAGGAGCCCGATCCGGCACTCGACTTTGTGTCTGGCCTTGCATTTCTCACGGTCGAAGCCGGGTGGGCGGCCGCCGGCCGAACCCCGGCGTCGGCGGTGGCCGACCTGGTCGCGCTTCTCCGGAATGGTGTGAGGGGCCTGCCGGCGGCGTAGGGACTCGCGGATCTTCCGGGAGGAGTAAGCGCGGCCGGCCAGAACGTGAGCGGGTGGAGTGCGCGGATATCCGCCGCCGATCCGCGGAACGCGAATGCGGGCCATGACCTCGGCGAACACCGGGGTATCAGCCCGCTGTCCAGCGGTGACCACGATGGCCAGGACACGGGAGGAGGCGTCGACGGCCAGATGAATCTTGGTGGTCAGTCCACCTCGCGAGCGGCCGAATGCGTGATCGTCCGGCTCGGCCACCAGCCCGTCCGGACTCGTCCGGCCTGGACTGACAGCCCCCTTATCTGTTTGAGGGGCCGGGTCAAGCGGTGTGTGGGCATGTGTGCGTCCTGGGATGGTGCGTGGCCGGCCCAGCCTTATCTCGGTGCGCGGACGTCTCGGGTGGCGTCCGGCGACATGGGCAAGCCCGCCGAACTGCGCGAGACCCACCGCGTGCTGGAGGACACCCACACCCTGACCGGGCCCCGCAAGAGCGATCCGCCGCTCACCGTGCGAAGGATCCTGGTCCACTCCACCGCGAACGCCGCCGACCGGCAGGCCGCCCGCAGCAAACGTCTGGCCAAGGCCACCGAGGACCTGAACAAGCTCACCGCTGCGGCCGGCGGTCGCCACTACAGGACCCGGGAGAAGATCGTCACCCGGATCGGTGTCATCGCCGCCAGGCGCCGCGTCACCTCCTGCCTGCGCTGGACCGTCACCGGCAACGAGGACGGCACCCCGGTCCTGGCCTGGCACTTCGACGCCGGCGTACTGGACGCCGAAGCCGCTGTCGACGGCTGGTACGCATTGCTGACGTCCGTCCCCGCGGACCAGGCGGATGCCGGGCAGGTCCTGGTCCACTACAAGGGCCAGGGCGCGGTCGAGCGCCGCTACCACGACTTTCAAGGGCCCGCTCGCGGTTGCGCCGGTCTTCGTCCAGCACAACCGGCGCGTCGCCGCCCTCGTCCAGGTGATCTGTCTGGCCCTGCTGGTCTTCTGTCTGATCGAGCGGCAGGTCAGACGGGCGCTCGGCCCCGAGCAGACCATGAGCGGTCTCTACCCTGACAACCGCCGCGTCCGCCCCACCGGCCGCATGACCTTCTACCACCTCGGCGAACTCACCCTGCAGATCGGGAACATCACCGACCCGCCCACCGTCCGGATCACCCGCGGCGTCCAACCCCACCTCCTCGACCTGCTCGACACCGACATCGAACAGACCCGCTGGCCGCAGGCCTGAAACGGGGACCGCGAAGTCCGGGGCCAGAGGGAACCACGCCTCACACAATGCCTGGGCCGAGATCGTTATGGATTACTTGTCTCGCATGGGACTGGTCGCTCATGCACCCGTACGTGTAGTGCGCAGGTGTGCCGGCACGGCCCACCACTGGTCCGGGCGGTCGACGACCGGGGCGTCGGGGCCGGTCTCGCCATATCGGGCGAGGCGCAGAAGGTAGGCCGCGATGCCTGCCGCGCCCTGCATCCACGTCGTGCCGGGCGGCAGCAGCGGCGGGTCCTCGCGGTGTTCCAGAAATCGCCAACGGGCGCCCGCCTCATCCCTGATGACCCGGTCGACCAACGCGTCACCCATCCTGTGCGCGGCCCGCAGCAGGGTCTGTCTTCTCTCCGGCGCCCGGCAGTCCTGGGCCGCGTCCAGCAGGACGTCTCCGACGCCCGCCGTTCCGCAGCAGCGGCCGTCGTTGTCCCAGAAGCCGGGACGGAGGCGCTCCGGCAGACCCGAGGTGAGGATCGAGGTCATACAGCGGTGCCGCAGTTCGTCGACGCCGTGGCCGGCCACCTCGGTGACCCCTGCGTGCGCCAGCGCGGTGAACAGGTGCGAGGTGCCCGCCGGGCCGTGGCACCACGTGTACGTCACCGGTTCCACCTCCCGGCGCGACGGCGGGATCGTGTGCGGGACGACGAAGCCCGCATCCTTCAACGACCCCACCGAGAGGACGTGCCGGGCGCCCGCGACCGCTGCCTCGACGAAGTCCTCGCGGTCCAGGGCGGCGCCCGCGACCGCCAGAGCGGCCGCGACCCCGGCGGTTCCGTGCGAGTAGTTCGGCGCCCTCGACGCCGCCCCCGGTGTCATGCCCCAGTCGAGGCCCGCCTCCGTGCGGTCCGCCGCCCGCAGCAGGGCCTCGCCTCCCGTCGTCGCGATCACCTCGGTGAACTCGCTCTTCGCCCAGACCGCCGTCATCACCACGCCCGCGGTGCCCATGACGACGTCGGTGAGGGGCGTGTCGGAGCCCGGCTCGAAGTCGAGCGTGGTCTTCCATCCGTCGCCGGTCGCCAGGGCGGCCAGCCGCCGCAGTGCCACCACTTCCTCGCCCGGGGCGAGCAGTCTGAGCGCCGTCGCGTCGCCCGCGAGGCCGTCGTACAGCGAGGGTTCCGTTCGCCGCCCGGCCTGGGCCGACAGTCTGGTCACGATGCCGGTCGCCAGTGCCGTCTCCCGTACGCCCAGCTCCCGGTACTGCGCGATCTCGGCCAGCACCGGGGCCAGGCCGGCGATCCCCGCGTACAGCGAGTCGCGGTCCTGGGCAGGTGACGTGGCCTCAGGACCGCCCTCCACCACGGCCTGCACCAGCCACGGGCCCTCGTCCTCGCGCACGTGGTCCAGCACCCACGACCACGCGGCCTCGCCCACATCCCGATATACGTCGCTTCTCACCACGCCACGCTCCAACCGCCGGATTACCGGCCCGTGCGGTGCGGTGTTGCCGCTCCGTCAGTTCCAGCGGTCGCGGAGGACCGGTCAAGACGCTGACGCTGAGCCCGTGGCCGCGGAGACCGGGAAGTCATCGACACACCCGATCCAACGCCACACCACCGGCCCAGGACACCACCGAACCGGTCACACCAAACGAATCAACGACCCGCGAAGTACGGGCCTAGACGTGAAAGCGGGTCGTTTCCGCCAGTTCGGCCCGGGGGACGGTGATGTTGTTGACGGGCGCCGAGGTGTCCGCGAATCCGAAGGAGATGCCGAAGAGGATCTTCCTGTCGCTGACGATGCCCAGTGATTCCCGGATGGTGTCGGCGTAGAAGCTCAGGAGCCCTTGGGGGCAACTGGCGATACCGTACGCGGTCAGGGCCAGCAGGAGCGTTTGCCCGTACATGCCGACATCGGCGGCCATGCGTTCTTCCGCGTTCGGCGGCAGGAACAGCAGTGCCACGTGCGGCGCGCCGTAGAAATTCAGGCTCTCGGCGTTGAACGCCTCGCGCCGCTCGTGGTCGTCGCGGCCGATGCCCAGTGCGCCGTACATCGCGGCGCCCGCCTCGTGGCGCCGCTGCGCGTACGTACCGGTGTAGAGGTCGTCGCGGTAAGGGAAGTCCAGCGACATGCGCCGGTCCGTGTGCGCGGCGATCAGGTCCTTGCCCAGGCGGTCCCTGGCCGCCCCGCTGACCACTTCCACGTGCCAGGGCTGGGTGTTGGAGTTGGAAGGAGCCGCACCGGCCAGGGAGAAGACGGCCCGGAGGGTGTCTTCCGGCACGGGGTCCGGCCGGAATGCGCGGGTCGCGCGGCGACCGCGTATCAGTTGCTCGGCGTAGTCCGGGAGGTGAGTGGCGGTGGTGGCAGGCATGACGGTCTCGATTCGCGAAAGAACGGACTAAGACGGAATGAGGGCGGTCGGGGCTCACCGCTCCAGGTAGGAGTCGATGAGGCGGTCCGCCGCTTCTTTCAGTGCGGTCGCGGATTTCTCCGCCTCATAGATCTGGGTGGTGACGCTGGCGCCCTCCACCAGCATTTGCAGCATGTAGGCCAGGGTGCGGTGGTCGCGTACGGGAAGCCGGGAGACGAGTTCGGCCAGCAGTTCCAGATACTCGGCCTTCAGTTCGTCGACGGCCACCCGCACCGGATGGTCACGGTGGGGGAACTCGACGGACGCGTTCACCAGCGGGCAGCCCCGGTAGCCGGGCGCGCTGATCTGCTCCGCTATTTCGGCGATGACGTGGCGGAGCTGCCCCAGCGGGTCGTCCGGGCAGGCGGCGCGCGCGGTTTCCAGCCATACGCGCGAAGGGACCGCCTTCGCTTTCACATAGGCCAGCGCGAGGCCGTCCTTGGACTCGAAGTTGCGGTAGATGCTCGGCTTTCCGACGCCCGAGCGTTCCGCGATCTCGGCCACGCCCGCCGAGCGAATGCCTTCCCGGTAGAAGAGGTCGCACGCGGTCTCCCACACACGCTGCCCGGCCGGCGAGTGCCGCGGTTGCCCGTCCGCCATCAGAACTCCTCGAAGTGGTCGCCGCGTTGCCGCCGACAGCGGAATCGGAGGCGGCACCGCACCCATGCGTACCGATCGGTACGCATGCGACAGTACCGATCGGTACGCAGGGCGTCAAACCACCGGCTACAGGCGGCCGGAAGCAGCGGTGAGTTGGGTGAGGTCCACGGAGTCCGCGCCCTGGTTCGGTGCGGGAAGGAAAAGACAGGCGGCGGCAACGGCCGCCAGTGCGGCGGCGAAGCAGACCATTCCCGTACGGCCCCGGGCCCAGCGGGCCTTGAACCGTATCGGGTCCTCCACCAGGACCTTGGAAAGGAATCCGACTGCGAGGGAGACGGGAACCAGGACCGCCGTACGGCCCCATCCGCCGAATCCCAGGAATTTCTCGGAGAGCAGCAGATAGATCGGCCAGTGCCAGAGATAGAGGCTGTAGGAGATGCCGCCCAGCCATCGCAGGGGCCGGCTGCCCAGGAGACGGCCGACCAGGCCGCCCGGGGCGTGCGCGAGAAGGGCGATGAGGAGGGCGGCGGCCAGGGCATGGAGGAAGAGGCCGCCCCGGAAGAGGAAGGGCGAACTGGGGCCGTCGGTAAGGAACCAGTACGTCCCGAGGCCGCACACCAGGACGGCACAGAGGCCCCCGGCCACCCGACCGGGCACCCTGGCCAGCAGGCCGCGGGCCGGGGCGGTGGCCATCAGGGCGCCCAGCAGCAGCGAGAAGGCGCGGGTGTCGGTGCCCTCGTACACGCGCGTGGTGTCCGGGCCGTGAGCGAGCGCGATCATGACCGCAAGGGAGATGACGGCACCTGCGGCGGCGATCACCGGCACCAGACGGCGCGTGGCCCGACCCCGGACGAGGACGGCGACCACCACCGGCCAGACCACGTAGAACTGCCACTCGACGCCGATGCTCCACAGATGGCTGAAGACGCGGGTGTCGGCGTCGTTCCAGTAACCGACCTGCTCGCTGATGAAGTGCCAGTTCGTCGCCTGGAGCGCGGCCCACGGGCCGTCCTCCAGGGCGAAGCCGAGCAGGTACGGCGGCCCCACGGCGACGAGGAGCAGCGTCCCGACGATCATCACCGTCAGTGCGGGCAGCAGGCGGCGTGCCCGGCGTTCCCAGAAGGCGGCGAGGTCGATGCTGCCCCGGCGGTCACCGGCCTCCTTGAGCAGCAGGCCGGTGATCAGGAAGCCGGACAGGACGAAGAACAGGTCCACGCCGAGGAAGCCGCCGCCGAAGTGTCCGGCGTGGAAGAACAGGACGCCGAGGACGGCCAGGCCGCGCAGGCCGTCCAGGGGTGCGATGTGCCGGGCCGTCGGGCGCGGTCGGCGGCGTTGGCCGGAGCGGTGGGAGGGCGGCGTGGTCGTGGGTGTGGTCGTCGGCATATACGGGTCCTCGGAGCAGCGGGGAGCGTGGGAGACGGCGGCCGAGGGCGCCGCTCCGGCTGTTGGAGCAGCGCCCTCGACGCGTTGGCGGGCGTGTGGTCCGCTCACCGCCGTCGCTCCCGGTGCACCTCCGTACGTACGGACGCGGCACCCGGGCGACGGCGTACGGGCATCAGCCGCACTTGAGCTGGCCGTAGACCTTGGAACCGGTCCAGGGGCCCTTGGCCCACTTCTCCGGGGCCGCCGGGGTGAAGGAGTAGTGCCTGCTCAGCTGGCCCCCGAACCAGTTGGCGAACGCCGCGGCGCCCTGCTGGCAGGTGTGGATGCCGTCCTGGCTGCGCTGGGCCTTGGCCGCGGCGCTGTCGGTGCCCCACAGGGCCGCGGCGTCGAAGAAGCGGGCCTGGCCCGCGTTCTTGGCGGCGGCGTCCTGGGCCGCCTTCGGCGCGGACTTGATGGCGGCCTCGTGGCTCTTGTAGAAGTCGTCGATCTTGAAAGGCGGCGCGGAGACGATGACGAGTTCGGCGCCGGCGTCCTTCGCGACCTTGGCGAGGTGTTCGTACGAGCTGGTCTGCTGGGCGGCGGTGCCCCAGTCGTACGTGGTGACCTGGTAGGCGATGACATCCGGATGGAAGGTTTTGGCCGTGTTGGCCAGTTCCTTGTAGGTGTCCTCGGCGAACTTGGCGGTCGGGCCTTCGCCCTTGACGACCGTACCGCCGCCCGCGGAAGCGATGGACTTGAATTCCGCGCCGCCCGCCTTGACGGCCGCTTCGAGGGCGGGTGCTTCGGCCTCGGCGATCGAGTCGCCCATCCAGAGCAGCTTCGAGAGCTGCTTTCCGCCGTTCTTCCCGGCGGGCGGGGCGGAAGCGGCGGAGTCGGCGTTGTCGCCGTTGCCAGACGCCGAGTTGCCGCAGCCGGTGAGGGCGACGAGGGACACGCCCGCGATCAGGAGGGCACCGGCGGCCAGTGCGGGGCGCCCGCGCCGTCCGGGGCGGCGCGGGGAAGCGGCGGGGGTGGGGAACTGCTGCGATGACGACGGGCTGTCCGCGATGTGCTTGCTGTGCATGTTTTCGAGGTAAGCACGGCGCACGGCCCGTACGGGGGCCTGTCATTCTCCGGTCACATACCGCGGAAATTTCCGTCATACGACGGTCACGGGGCGGCGGAATTCCGGCTCGGAAGGCCCGTCAGAAGCGCGCTCGGCGCGCTGTACGGGACGTGTCACCCCTGCGCGCCGGAGAACTTCTCCGCGAGATCACGGTGCCAGTCCGCCGCTGACTTTCCCTGAGCGGGGCTGATGACCGATCCGAGCATCCGGCTCAGGCGCTCGGCCTCCTCCGCGAGGCGCAGGTGCACGCGCCGCGCGTGCTCGCGGCAGGCCAGGCACGTGACACGGTCCGGGCGCGGCGAGGTCATCGCATATGGCACCCGCAGCCCGCATCCGGTGGTGACCCGGCTCGGCAGGTCGCCGGCCAGGCCGAACGTGGCGGCCAGCATCGTGCGGGCAGCGGCGTCGCCGTGCACCACCTCCGACTCGACATGAATGTGCGGATCGTTCCCTGCCACGATGCTCCCCCCTGTGCGACGACTCGGCTCAGATCGCCCCCAGCGCCGTCATCATGCCGAGCCCGTCCGAGACGACCCAGTATTCGGCGAATCGGCCGTCGACGACGCGGAAGATGTCCTGCCCGGCGAAGGAGACGCGGGTGCCGGGCTCGGCGGTGGCGCCGGGGATGCCGCCGCGGTACGAGCCGTGGAAGGTCCAGTGCGCGGCCACCAGGCCGTCGCCGATGACCGGGCCGACGTCGAGGGTGTTGCGGATGTCGGTGAAGTACGCGTGCGACTGGCGGATCTGGTCGGCCGCGCCCTTCGGTCCGTGCACGTCCATGGTGGGCCAGTGGCCCACGAAGTCGGGGGTGAGGATCTCCTCGGCCACGGCGAAATCGCCGTGCCAGAGGTCGAAGAGCCAGCGGCGGTAGAGCGTTTCGACGACGTTCATACCGCCATTTTGTGTACGCGTACGCAACGGGTCAACCACCGGCGGCCGGGCGCGCCGCGCAACGCTGCGGCAGCGTCGCCGTCAGCGCCGTCACCAGCGTGGCGAGATCGTCGGCGAGGTGGCCGCGGCGGTCCGGGGACAGCCAGTACGGGCGCAGCGCGGCCACCGTGGGATACCGCTCGGCGTCGGCCTCGGCGGGCAGGCCGGCCTGGTACGGAGAGCGGCCCTCGGGGTGCGCGGCGTGCTGGGCGAGGTCGCCGAGGAGGAAGTTCCAGACGATCCGGTTGGCCGTGGCCGCCTCCTCCAGCGACAGGCCGCAAGCCCGCCAGGCGGCGTAGATCTCCTCCAGCAGCCACAGGACCGAGGGAGCCATCAGGTCACCGCGGGCCAGTACGTCCACGATCCAGGGCCGGGCCGCCAGCTCGTCGCGCTGCCAGGTCAGCAGCGCCAGGAGGCGGGCCCGGGGCTCGTCGGGCAGGGCGGGCCGGGGCAGATCGGTCACGATGCGGTCCAGAAGCAGCACCAGGAGTTCGTCCTTGTCCCGTACGTGCCGGTAGATGCTCATCGGGGAGCTGCCCAGCGCCTCGGCGACCCGGCGCATGGTCAGCGCCGCGCTGCCTTCCCCGGTGACGATGCCGAGGGCCGCTTCGATGATCCGGTCACGGGAGAGGCGGGCCGGCCGTCCCCGGCGTCCCGGCCCCCGCCCGGCGGTCGCGCTCCGTTCCGTACCCGCTGTGCTGTGGTCGCTCACGGGAGCAGTGTGGCATTGGGGGGTGAGGGGGCCGGTTCGCGAGGGGACGGCCTACGGGCGGAGGCGGACGGCGTACGCAGGGGGACCGCTCGTCGGTCTCCGGGTCCGCAGGCACGTTTCCTCCGCCCGGGCCACGATCACGCCCCCACGGATTCTCCGGCCTGGTGCTCCGCCGCCCGCTGGGCCAGTTCGGACCAGTTGTCCGAGCAGGCGCGGGCCAGTTCGGCTACGGTGCGCCGGCAGTCCGCCGGAATGTCCGCGGTGATCCTCTCCCACTCCTGGGGGCTGACCGTGTGGATGCCGAGCAGCCGCAGCAGGGTGCGGCCGGTATTGCTGTACCGCAGCGCCGGATCGTCCTTGAGCCGCCGCACGGTCCTGCTCCGGTCCACCGCGGGCATCCGTACGGGCGTCACCGCGCCGGCGGTCCCCCGGCGCCGGCCGACGGGCCGTCCGGGTCCCCGCTGTCCGCCACGTTGGCCGCGCGGGCCAGTGCGCGGTCCCGTCAGCAGGGGTTCCTCGCCGCGGCGGATCCGGTTGCGTACGTCGCGCGCGGTTTCCGGTGAGATGCCCGTCGCCCGGGCGATCTGGCGGAGCGAGAGGTCGGGGTTCTCGGCGATGAGATCACCGGCAAGCTTGCGGCCCTCGGCGCCGTCGAGCGGCCGGAACCGGCCGTCCTGGCCGACGCGTCCGCGCTCCGGCGTCGCGCTGCCCGGCATCTTCCGGCGGACCTTGGCCACCGTGGCCGGGGCCAGGCCGACGATCGCGGCGATCATCCGGTTGGACCAGGTGGCATGCGAGGTGATGATGCGTTCGGCCGCGCGCTTGCGGTCCGCCTTGGTCAGCGGCAGCCCGTGGGCGCTGTTGGACTCGACGGCGAGGACGAAGGCGTCCGCCTCGTCACCGTCGAAGAACCGAACCGGAATGGTCTCCTGGCCGCGCCGCAGGGCCGCGCGCAGCCGGTGCATGCCGTCGATGACCCGCATCGTGTCCCGGTGGACGAGGATGGGCGGCAGCGGTCCGTCGGCCACGGCCAGCAATTCGATGTGCTCCGCACTCTCCCCAGCGATCCTCGGCGAATCACTCACCGACAGGGCACTGATCTCGACCTCGACGACCGTGTTCAGGTCGACCTGCGACTGCCCGGGTTCCAATGCTTCCCTCCTAGGCTCGCGTTCGCCGTTGGCTGCCCTTGTTCCGGAATGCCGGACGGCTTACGGCCTGCCCCCTCGTTTCGGATAGGGCCGACGGCGGCGGACGGTGTTTCGCCTTGCGTCTGCGGATTGCGGAGCAGCGGAGAAAAGGAATCGCGCGGTACGGCGCGTCCGCGTCGGGCCCGGTCCCCCCGCTTCGGCACTGCTCGGCGCGGCGGGCCGGAAACCGGCGGCCCGTCCCCAAGCCGATGGCCCGCCGCCGCGCCGCCACGGCCGGTCGTCGCCGGTCGGCCGTGGGTGCCCGGCGACTCCGTTCGGCGCGGGTGCGGTTTGCCTACCGTGCGCACCTGGCTCGAAGTCGCCGTCTGGTGATGATGCTGAGGCGGTCGGCCGGGCCCGGGAAGAGGGCCATTGTCCAGGACTTGTCCAGCACTTGTCCGGCCTGCTCAGCCCGGGTACAGGCGGCAGATCCGGACAATCTCGCGAGGTTTGTTCGGAAGGAATTCCCTGAGACAAGTGTGAGAGCGCGCGAGGGAAGACGGCTGCTGCGGGGACCGGTTACGGAAGCGGGCCCGGGCAACCGGCCGTTGCGCGGGCCGGCAGGTCCGCCCCGCGCATTACCCGGCCCTCTGCCCTACTGGCCGCGTGCGCCGAACACCTGCGTCCAGGTCGGTCCGCCGGACCCTTCGTGGGTGCCTATGCCGATTTCCTTGAAAGCGCAGTTGAGAATGTTCGCCCGGTGGCCGGGGCTGTTCATCCAGCTGTTCATCACCTCGGCGGCGGACCGCTGTCCCCGGGCGATGTTTTCCCCGTAAGTACTCCACTGGTATCCGGCGGCCTTGATCCGGTCGCCCGGGTCCGTTCCGTCCGGACTGGTGTGGTCGAAGTAATTGCGCGCGTCCATGTCCTGCGAATGGCGCCCTGCCGCGGTGTCGAGCTGACTGTTGCCGCGTACTGGCGCGCAGCCCTGCTTGGCGCGTTCGGTGTTGACCAGAGCGGTGACCTGCTGCGCGAACGGCGACTGGCCGCTCGAGGAACCGGCGGCCGGGGCGGGTGCGGCGGACGACGGGCGCGGAGCCGGGGTGGCCGATTCCGTGGGGGTCCGTTTCTTCCTGGGCGTGTGCGGCTCCTTGGAATGGGAGGCCGAAGCGGACGGAGTGGGCGTCGGACTGTGGCTCTTCCCGGAGGGCGAAGGGCTCGCGGAGGGGCTGCGCGGCGGCTGCCCGGCCAGCGGCGCCGACTCGGGCTCCGTGGCGGCGCGGGTGGCACCGGGTTCCTCGTCCGGTCCGGAAGTGATCAGCGGGAGGACGCCGCCCACGGTGGCGAGAGCGGCGGCGGCCACGGCGGCCGCGGTGACGGCGCGTCGGCGGCGGACGCGGCGGCTCTCGCGCAGCGCGTCACGGAGTTGGGCCCGTCCCCCGGCGGCGGTGGGGCCGCCCACCGAGGGAGCCGCCGACCCGTCTGGCGCCGGGGTCATGGCGGGCTGCTGGGTGGTGGCGCCCGCGAGGACCGGGGACTCCAGGGTGTCCGGCGCGAGCGTGGCGGCCAGCGGCACCAGCGCCAGACCGACGAGCAGCTTGTCCGCGGGCACCAGTCCTGAGGAGAAGGAGGAGCAGACCGTGCACTCGCGGGCGTGCCGCGCGATGCGCTTACGCCACAGCGCGGAGGGCACGCCGTCCCACTGCTCGACGACGGTCTCCAGCAGCACGCACCGCGGGTTCGCGGACAGCGCGCGCACCACCACGCGGGAGGCTTCGAGCTGGGTCTTCATGCGCTGGACCCGTACGGCCGTGTGCTGGGGCGAAAGCTCCATGGCCGTGGCGACCTCGGCACGGGTCAGTTCACCGGCCGCCTCCAGCCACCACAGCGACAGCAGGGCCCGGTCGGCCTCGTCCAGCCAGCGGGTGGCTTCGGCGACCTCCCGGCGCTGCCCGGACAGGCCGAGACGGACGATGGTCAGCCCGACGAAGTCGGCGCGGGGGTCGGCGACGTCGTAAGCGGTGTCCAGGCCGCCGTCCACGGGTGCGGCCTGGTCCTGACGCCAGTGCGCGCGTATCTGGTTCATCGTGATGGCCACCAGCCAGGACCGGAAACTGCCCGGATCGCGCAGTTCCCCGAGGCCGGCGAGGGCCCGGAGCATCGTCTCCTGCGCCACGTCGTCCACGTCCGCGTGGCCGTGCAGCGCGCGCCCCACGATGTTGTACACCAGGGGCATGGACTCGGTGACGAGCCGGTCCCTGGCCTGACCGTCCCCGGCCTGGGCGGCGGCGATCACCGCAGGGTCGAGTTCGCTGCTCACGCTGTGTCCACTCTCTTTCGACTAGGGCCTCTTGCGTCCCACACCCAGGAGATGCTGCGGCGACCGGGCGGATAACAGAAATCGAGCAACCGTCCGCGGAAATCGTACGGAGCAGCGATGCGGCGGGGGTGGCGGGTCCTGCCGTACGGGCTGTCCGAGGCGGCGGACGTTGCCCGTACCGGGCCTGTGACCAGGGGCGCGGCGGCGAAGCCGGAGGCGCGTCCCGCCTCTTCACCGGTGGCGCATCAGTACAACACCGGCCAATTTTTCCCGTGTGGCACGCATCCTTCGGCCTGTTTCCCGCGTCTCATGAGCGAGCCACTTCCTCATGTGGCCGTACTACAGGTACAATTGGAGAATTTGCATTGAAAACTGGCATTAAGGGCGTACGTCGTCTGTCCGCGACGGCCGTCACCGCCGCGGGTGCGGTGCTGATGGCCGGGACGTTCGCCGCTCCGGCACAGGCCGCGACACCCGGGGCCGCCACCTTGCGGGCCGCGGCGACCAAGGCCGCCGAGCAGGCCCGGGCGACGGCCGGCACGCCCCAGGCGCCCACGATCACCGCGGCGGGCGGGTTCGTGATGAACAACGCCACCGGCGCGGCCGCGTTCACCAAGGCGGCGGACTCCCGCCGTTCCATGGGGTCCACCACCAAGATCATGACCGCGCAGGTGGTGCTGTCGCAGCGCAACCTCAACCTGGACACCCAGGTCACGGTCGACAAGGCGTACAGCGACTACATCGTCTCCAAGACCGCCTCGTCGGCCGGTCTGATCGTCGGGGACAAGGTCACCGTCCGCCAGCTGCTGTACGGGCTGATGCTCCCGTCCGGCTGCGACGCGGCGTACGCGCTCGCCGACAAGTTCGGCAGCGGGTCCACGCGGGCGGCGCGGGTGCAGTCGTTCATCGGCCAGATGAACACCACGGCCAAGAACCTCGGCCTGAACAACACCCACTTCGACTCGTTCGACGGCATCGGCAACGGCGCGAACTACTCGACGCCGCGCGACCTGACGAAGCTGGCCTCCAACGCGATGAAGAACGCCACGTTCCGCACCGTCGTGGGGACCAAGTCGACCAAGCAGAAGGTCACCACGAAGAGCGGCGGCTACCGCTACATGTCGTGGACCAACACCAACAACCTGCTGGGCAGCTACGCCGGCACCATCGGCGTGAAGACCGGTTCGGGTCCGGAGGCCAAGTACTGCCTGGTCTTCGCCGCCACCCGGAACGGCAAGACGGTCATCGGTACGGTCCTGGCCTCCTCCTCGGTGGCCAACCGCACCGCCGACGCGAAGAAGTTGCTGGACTACGGCTTCGCGAAGTAGCGAACGGCAGAGGGGCCTGCCCGTGGCATCCGGCCACGGGCAGGCCCCTGTTGTTGCCGGGGCGGTGGCGCGCGGGCTCTTCTCCTGCCGTCGGCCGGGAGGTTACGGCTGTTGAGTGCCGAATCGGGGTGCAGAAGTCTTCAGGTCGAAACGGTGGAATACCGCATTCCCCGGGCCCTCGTGGGTCTCTAGCGTCATAGCCATGACCCAATCCCTGCGGACCCTGACACCGCCGCCCCTGTCACCCCGCCGCCGCGGGCCGCTGGTGTTCCTCGGTGTGGCCTACCTGGGCATGTGGGTGGCCATGACGCCTCTCCTGGCCACCGGCTTCCAGCGGGAGAGCGCCCGGTCGGGCATGGGAACACTGGAGCAGGTCTGCGTCTCGGCCGCGATGTTCGCGCCCGCCCTCGCCGCTCTCCTCGTGGTCAAGTACGTGGAGCCCGCCGGCCGGATACGGGACGTCCTCGCCCTGCGGCCGTCACGGTCGTGGGCCCACGTCGCGCGCTCCTGCCTGCCGGCCCTCGTGGTCCCCGCCCTCCTGACCGTCGCCGCGCTCGTCATCGGGGCCACGACGGGGCACTACCCCTTCCACGTCCCCTGGAGCGGGCTCGGCGCCTGGGCGATCGGCCTGCTGCTCAAGATGGTGGTGTCGCTGCCGCTGTTCCTCGGCGAGGAACTGGGCTGGCAGGGCTATCTCTTCCCGCGTCTCGCCGGGCGCGGCAAAGGCTCGCGCCTGGTGTGGGCGTACGTGGGCACCGGCGCCGCCTTCGCGCTGTGGCACCTGCCCACGCTCCTGATGGGCGGGCAGTACCCCGGCCGCCACTGGTATGTGTCCGTGTTCGCGATAGTCGTCAGCTGCGTCCTCATCCTGCCGGTCTTCACCTGGCTGCGCCTGCGCTCCGGGTCGGTGGTGCCGGCGGTCGTCGGCCACGCCTTCGTCAGCACGGCGAGCGTGAGCATGGTCAAGGAGTTCGCCGCGCCGAACGCCCCGGTGGACCCGCTGCACATGGGGATGACCGGCTGGCCCGGCTGGATAGCCACCGGCGCGTTCGTCGCCTTCCTCGCGCTGACGGGGCGGCTGCGGCCGTCGGCGTACGGGTAGGGGCGATCGGGCCGCGGTGCCATCCGGGCAGCTGCGCGTTCGCGATCAGCGCCCATGTGCGCGAGTCGGGCGGGCCGGTCGGTCACCAGGAGGTGTGCGTGGGTTGCGGCCGGTGCGGTACGGGGAGCAGCGGGATGCCGGAACGGCGGGCACCGTCACTGATCGGCGACGGATGAGCCGGACACCGCTCGGCAGCCGGAAACGGCGGGAGGGGTGGCCGCCGCGGAAGTCGCCGCCGTATGCGTGGCGGAAACTGCCGTGGCGGCGGATTTCGCGCGCTGCTCCTCGTAATGCGTCCAGTCCGCGGGCGGCCAAGTCGCCGTACGGGCCGCGAGCGCCTTGTCGATGTTTTCCCGCAGCCCCTCTCCGAAGAAGTCGGAAACCTGGCGCACCAGTTTCAGCGCCTCGATGGTGCCGGAAGTGAGGGGCCTGGCCATGCGGTCGGTGCCGCCCGGCACACTGCGCGGCGAGATATGCGCGCTTTTCGTCGCCCGCAGCGCGTGCGCGTGCAGACCGGCGCAGGCGTATCCGATCGCCAGGGCGATCCGCCGCACCGCGTCGTCCGCACCGCGCGTCAGCTCCCCGGCGCCGAGAAGTGTCTGATGGGGGCTGCCGGGGCCTTCGTCCCCGTCCGCCGTCCGGGGCGGGAGCTTTTTCTCCTCGGCTACGAGCAGCCGGTGCGCCCGTTCCATGACGGCCGCCACAAAGGCCAGTTCTTCCAGGTCGATGGACTGGGTCATTGCGATCCTCCCCTGCCGTGTGCGTTACAACGGCACCGTAGGATCGGCCGGTCCCATACATGACCCGATCCGGCAAAAGCAGACCCATTGGAGTTACGGGCCGGGCTGCCGCCGGTATGTCAATCCTTACGTCAGTGCGCGATGGAGTCGATCAGGTCGCGCGCCCCCTGGCGCAGCAGGGCGACCGCGACGGACGTGCCCAGGGTCGCCGGGTCGAGCGGCCCGGCCCACTCGTGGGCGTTGAGCACGGTCTTGCCGTCCGGGGTGAAGACACAGGCCCGCAGCGACAGTTCCCCGTTGCGCTCGGTCTTCGCGTAGCCGGCGATCGGCGAATTGCAGTGCCCCTGGAGGACGTGGAGGAACATCCGCTCGGCCGTCGCCTCCCGGAAGGCATCCCGGTCACCGAGCGCGCTGACCGCGTCAATGGTGCCGGTGTCGTCCTCACGGCATTGCAGCGCCAGAATTCCGGCGCCGATGGGCGGGCACAACGTCTCGGCCGACAGGACCTCGGTGATGACCTCGCGTCGGCCGATGCGCTCCAGCCCGGACACGGCGAGCAGCAGGGCGTCGGCGTCCCCGGCGTGGAGCTTCTCCAGGCGGCGGTTGGCGTTGCCGCGCATCGGTACGCAGGTGAGGTGCGGGTAGGACGCGGCGAGCTGCGCGATCCGGCGTACGGAGGAGGTGCCGATGCGCGTACCGGCGGGCAGCCGGTCGAGGGTGAGACCGCCGGGGTGAATGAGCGCGTCGCGGATGTCGTCGCGCTTGAGGAACGCGGCGAAGGTCGTTCCGGCGGGCAGCGGCCGGTCGGCCGGCACATCCTTGACGCAGTGCACCGCGAGGTCCGCCTCCCCGGCCAGCAGCGCGGCGTCCACCTCCTTGGTGAACGCCACCTTGCCGCCCAGCTTGGACAGATCACCCATCCAGCGGTCACCGGAGGTGGTGACGGGCACCACCTCGGTACGGGTCGCCGGGTACCGGGCGGTCAGTTCGGCCCGTACGCGCTCCACCTGAGCGAGTGCCATGGGCGAGGAACGCGAGACGATGCGGATCAGTTCTGGGGCGGGCATGGCGTACACCATAGGGCGTGGGGCGGGGCCGGGGTGCGGTCACTTGGACGCGGGGCGGCACATCGCCCCTCATGAGGCGCCGCTTCGGCCGCGCTCGTCCCGGCGGTGATGTCCGGTGGTGACGTCGGGGGCGTGTCCCGAAGCGGGTGGCGGAGCGCGGCGTCACCCCGTTCGCCCGCCCCGGCGTGCGGACCGGCGAGGGCTGGGTCAAGGTCATCTCGTCAGGTCCACCTACATCATCTTCAGGAGAGTCACATGCTTCGTAACGTCGCGATCACCCTCGCCGGTGTCACGGCGGCCGGATTCCTGGCCGCCGGGCCCGCTGCCGCAGACTCGCACGGCGGCGGTGCCGCGGGCGGCGCGTACGGCTCCGGCGCCTACGCGTCGCAGAACACGCTCGGCGGATACCGCCACTACAACGTCGGCGGCCCCTCGGGTGTCACCGCCACCGGCGCCGAATACGCCCACAGCAAGGCCGCCGGCGAGTTCGACTACGGCCGCTACTTCAAGGCCGTCTGGCACTGAGCCCGGTCCTGCTCGCGTCGGTACGCCCGACGGCTGCGCCCCGCGTCCGTGCTACGGCGCGGGGGCGCGTCCGGGCCCGCCGACGGCCCCGTGGCAGCAGCCGGCCGTCACCCCTCCCCTTCTCGCACACACGTCGATGCCTGTCATCGAGGCATCGCGACGGCGGTCGCTGCCACGCACGAAGTCTGTGCCACGGCCCCGGCGCTCCGTGGCGGATGACGGAACGCAGACAGCGCGGCCCCTTGCCCGGCAGCACGCGGGCAGGGGGCCGTTCTGGTGTCTGTGATGGCTTGGACGTCCGGCGTCAGCTGTGGCTCGTCTCCGGAGTCTCCAGGACGAAGACCGGGATCTCGCGGTCGGTCTTCTTCTGGTAGTCGGCGTAGTCGGGGAACGCCTCGACCGCACGCCCCCACCACAGGGCCTTCTCCTCGCCCGTCACCTCACGGGCCACCAGGTCCATGCGGACCGGGCCGTCCTGGAGTTCCACGCGGGGGTCCGCCACGACGTTGTGGTACCAGACGGGGTGCTTGGGGGCGCCGCCCAGGGAGGCGACCACGGCGTAGGTGCCCTCGTGTTCCACCCGCATCAGCGGCGTCTTGCGGATCCTGCCCGACTTGGCGCCCCGGGTCGTCAGGATGATGACGGGCAGGCCGCGCATCGTCGTTCCCTTGGTGCCGCCGCTGCTCTCGTACAGCTCGACCTGGTCGCGTACCCACTTCTCCGGGCTCGGCTCGTACTCGCCCTCAAGTGGCATGGCATCCGTCCCATCGTCGTCGTCCATGGTGCTTCGGTGTCGTACCGTCGCGGCCCCGGCCCACCGGGCCACCCGCGACCGACCTGACCCTTCCTCAACACGAGGGGCATACGCAATCATCCCGGCGGGTGTCGTGGCTGGTGACGGACTTGAGACGGGGGCGGACGGCGGTGGCGGGCGGCTGGGGCGGGCCGGCGAGGGGCCGTTAGGGTCGTGGGCATGGTGACGCCGGTGATACGCGCGGAGACGTGGGACGGAACGACCGTCGACGCCCCCTCCGAAGAGAAGCTGTTCGATCTGCTCAGCGAGATGAACCTGCGGCACCGGTTCGTGATCGTGGACCGGCTCGACCGCGGGCAGCCGGGTCAGTACTACATGCAGGTCCATCTGAACGACGACATGAGCTATCAGGTGGAATACCGTGACGGCGGGCCCGCCCAGCACTTCCAGGCGCATGTCCCCGGTCCGTTCGACCACCGGGGCCACGAGACCGTGGCGTCCGTACTGGCGGCCTGGGCTGCCGACCGGCCCGGTGGCGGGAAGCGCTGGACTGGACGCCGCGCCGCTGAGCCGGACCCCAGGCGTGCCGGGCGCTCCGCACCCCGCCGCCCCTCCCCCTCTACCGGCCCGGCGCGCCCGCTCCTGCCATCGCTGCCTTGTGCTGACGGCCCGCCAGGCGGGAGCCGGATTCCCGGCGGGTCGTTCTGCGAAGGAGGGGTACGGCCAGGAGGAAGCCGACGATGGTCCATAGGGTGAGTACCAGGGCGACCATGGGGAGTTCCCAGGAACCCGTCGGCTCCGCGGCCAGTGCGCTGTCGGGGAGGAGCGCTGATCGCAGGCCCTGTGCCATCCACTTGAGGGGGAACAGGGACGCTATCTGCTGCACGAGGTGGGGCAGGCGGCTGATGGGGAACATCGTTCCCGAGGTCACGAGCAGCGCCATGGCGGGCAGCATGATCAGGGCGAGCGCTTCGCGGGGGTTAGGCAGGACGGCGCCTATGGCCGCGCCGAGCGGTACGACCGCGAGCAGTCCCAGGCCGGTGACCCAGACCAGGGTGAGCCACTGGGCGGGGGTGGCCGGCAGCGGGCCGTCGGCCAGCAGCGCGCCGGCCGTGAGCAGCAGCACGAGGGTGCCGACGGCCAGGCCGAGGATCAGCAGCGCCTTCGCCACCAGGTACGCCGGTATGCCGCCCGGTGTGGCGCGGAGCCGCAGGAGTACGCCCTCTTCGCGCTCGGTGACGAGCATCTGCGGGATGTTCAGCACGCCGAGCTGGAAGAGCAGATAGGCGGCGAATCCGGCCATCATCAGATGGCCCATGGGCAGCTCCGTGCCGGGCACGGAGCTGCTGATCGTCATGGCGAGCACGATCGCCACGCCGATGTTGACGAGATGACCGCTCAGCTCCTTTTTCGTGCGCAGGAGCTGGCGCAGTTCGATGCCCCCGCGCCGGACCCCCGCCCGCAGATATCGCTGCGGTCCCGTCCCCCTCATGCGGCCTCGTCCTCTCGGTTGCGTGCGTGTGCCGGGTGTGCGTGCGCCGGGTGTGCGTGTCGGTTCTCGGCGTTGACCATGTGCAGGTAGGTGTCCTCCAGCGTCGGGCGGCGCACCTCCAGGTCGGCTATCGGTCCCCCGGCTTCGCGGTGCAGTTCCCACACCAGCTGGGAGGGGTCGTCGGTACGTTCCCGGCGCGGTGTCCCGTCCTCGGCCGTCCAGCGCACCTCCGCGCGCGCCGCGGCCTGGCGGGCCAGTTCGGCCGGGCTGCCGCAGACCCGTATTCGGCCGTCGACCAGCACGGCGATACGGTCGGCGAGGCGCTCGGCCTCGATCAGGTCGTGGGTGGTGAGCAGGACCGTGACGCCTTCGTCGCGGGCCAGTTTCTCGACCAGGACGTGGAAGTCGTGGCGCGCCTCCGGGTCGAAGCCGGTGGTGGGCTCGTCGAGGAAGAGGAGTTCGGGGCGGCCGACGATGCCGAGGGCGACGTCGAGGCGGCGGCGCTGGCCGCCGGAGAGCCGGCTCACCTGCTGGTCCGCCTGGCCGGTCAGGCCGACGAGTTCGAGCAGCGCGACGGGGTCGCGCGGGTCGGGGTAGTACGCGGCGAAGTGGCCCAGGAGTTCGCCGACCCGCCATCTGGCGTGGTCGCGCCAGGACTGCAGGACGAGGCCGAGCCGTCCGCGCCACGCGTCGTCGCCGCGCAACGGGTCCGTGCCGAGGACGCGGACCTCGCCGGACGAGCGCCGGCGGAACCCTTCGAGGATTTCGACGGTGGTGGTCTTCCCCGCACCGTTCGGGCCGAGCAGGGCGAAGATCTCGCCGCGGTGGATGTCCAGGTCGACGCCCTGGAGCACGTCTCTGGAGCCGTAGGACATCCGCAGGTCGCGGACCCTTACGACGGCTTCGGTCGCGGTCACCGGCGGGCCTCCGTACGCGTCGGAGCGGATTCCGTCCCCACGGCACCGCTACGCCCACCCGCTCCGGATTTCGCGCGGTCCGAGAGCTTCTCGGACCCGGACGCCGACGTGCTGCCCGGGGGCGGGCTCTTGGTGGCGCCTTCGACGATCGCGCGCAGGGCCGCCACGTGCCCCTCGAACGCACTCCTGCCCCGGTCGGTGAGCCGGACCTTCGTGCGGCGCTTGCGCCCGCCGCCCTCCTTCTGGATTTCCAGATACTCGGCTTCCTCCAGCGTGTGAAGCTGCTTGGAGAGCGCCGAGTCACTGAGCGAGAGGCTGTCCCGGATGAAGGGAAAGTCGGCCCATTCGGTGGCGGCGAGCAGGGCGACCACCGAGAGCCGCGTGGACGGGTGGATCAGTTCGTCGAATCCGGAGGGGGTGCTCACCGGCCGCTCCCGTCGTAGCTGCGTACGGGGGCGAAGGCCCACCGGTTGGCGGGCGCCGTGACGAGCAGGAAGAGGCCGGCGCATACGGTGGCCTGCACGAGGCTGCCGTAGGCCAGGTCGGCCCACTCGACGAGCCATCCGGTGACCAGGATGCTGCCTCCGCCCGCTATGGCGCTCGCGAAGAAGACGGCGGTCGTACGCCAGGTGTAGCGCGATCGGTGCAGTCGCATGCGGGACTTGCGGGCGGCCCGTACGCCCATGGCTCCCAGCGCGGCCACATATGCCGCGAGCACCGCCCAGACGGCCCACCCGGGCAGGTCGAGTCCGCTGACCGCCACGTAGACCCACATGGCGACGGCGATCGGCAGGTACGACCGCCACCCGTTCCCTGAGCAGCGCTCCAGTTCGTCGTAGACCCGCTCCTGCGGTACACGGATCCGTTGCAGATCCGCCCAAGCGCGTTCGGCGTCGACCGGTGCGCTCATATCCATCGCCTCCCCAAGACGTTGACGTGCCGAATCGGAATCCCCCGGCAGCCAACCCCGCACCGCCGACTTTCCCACCAGGAAAGTTAGCGCAGACTTTCCTGCCGGGCAAGTAAAAAGTCGATACGGCGCGCAAGGGGCCGCACCAGCACCGCTGTTCAGGCGATCCAGTGCGGGCGGCGGCCCGTGGACGAGGAGGTCAGGCCGTCGGCGAGGGTGGCGGCCATGCGGTGCACGGCTTCGCGGAGGGTCTCGGGCGGGGTCGTGTAGGGGATGCGGAGGCGCTGCTCGAAGATGCCCGGGTCGGTGGCGAAGTAGGCGCCCCCTTCGATCCGTACCCCGTAGTCGAGCGCCCGCTCCGCCAGCGCGGCGGCGACAGGCTCGCCCAGGTCCACCCAGAGGGACAGACCGCCGGGCGGCAGATGCCAGGTCCATTGCGGGAGGTGTTCGGCCAACGCGGAGGTCAGGGCGGCACGCTGACGACGCGACTGTTCCAGGCGCTGGGGCAGCAGTTCCTCGGAGCGGTCCAGCAGGTCGAGGGCCAGGAGCTGGTCCAGGACCGAGCCGCCCATGTCGGTGGCGACCCGCTGACCGGCGAGTTCGGTGACGAGCCGGGCCGGGGCGCGCAACCAGCCGATGCGCAGGCCCGCCCAGTGGGTCTTGCTCATCGAGCCGGTGACGATGACCTGGCCGGTGCCGCCCGGCGCGGCGTGGCAGGCGAAGGGCGGCGGGGCGGGTACGTCGAGGGCGAGTTCGGTCAGGGTCTCGTCGATGACCAGCCAGGTGCCGGAGCGCTGCGCGGCGCGCAGGGTGCGGGCGCGCTGCGACTCGGGCATCAGGCAGCCGGTGGGGTTGTGGAAGTCGGGGATCAGGTAGGCCAGTCGGGGCGCCGCGTGGCGCAGGGCCGCCTCGATGGTCCCGGTGTCCCAGCCGGTGTCGGTCACGGGGACCGGCACGGTGCGCAGCCGGGCGCGCCGGATGGCCTCCAGGGCGTTCGGGTAGGACGGGTTCTCGACCATGATCCGGTCGCCGGGCCGTGCCAGCAGCCCGAGGACGAGGGTGAGCGCGTGCTGCGCCCCGGAGGTCACCAGGATCTGTTCGGGCACGGTGGCCAGGCCTCGCCGGGTGAAGCGTTCGGCGATGGCGGCGCGCAGTTCCGGCAGGCCGTAGGGGTGGTAGCCGGGGGTGTCGACGTGTTCGGCCAGTTGCGGGGAGACGCGGGCGAGGGCGTCGGTGAGCGTCTGCCGGGAGAGGTTGGGTGCGGCCCTGGCCAGGTCGATCGCGGTGTCGTGCGGGCCGAGGAGCCGCGCGACGCCCCGGGGTGCCCGGCCTTCGGGGAGGGCGGTCCAGGTGCCGGAACCTTGGCGGCTGTGCGCGTAACCGCTCTCGCGCAGCAGGTCGTAGACGGCGGTGACGGTGGCGCGGCTGGTGTTCAGGGCCGTGGCCAGCTCCCGTTCGGCGGGGAGCCTGACGTGCAGGGCGATGCGTCCGTCCAGGATCAGTGCGCTGATCGCCTGGGCCAGGTGACGGTAGGCGGGGCGGGCCTCCGCCGGATCGGGCAGCAGCGCGGCCAGCTGCCGGCTTCCCAGGGTTCGGTCCGTGCGCCCGGCCCGGTGCGCGGGCCGGGTCCGTTTCGTATGCGCCATGCCACTCCCCCGGCCGTCCCTGGCCACGCCGTCCCTCTGGTGTCGGCCCGCTCGCGCCGTACCACTCCCCGCGAATTGGCCATGTTCTCCAGGCCAATCACTGTACAGAGTCGCCCCAATGGCCTCGCAGGCGTACCAGCGCCCCGGCGAGCAACGGACGAAGTGGAGGCGGTCGCCCATGCGGCAGGGACACCCGGAAGAGGTCCTGTACGAGTGCGCGGAACGGCGCGGTTACGAGAAGGGAGCAGCCGTCGGAAACCGGGCGCCCCTGCCCGCCGCATCGCGGACCGGCCCGCCGGAGCCTCCCTCCCGGCTGCCGCCGCTCACCTGCCTCCCCCTCACCGAGCGCCCCCTGTGGCGCCTGCCCCAGCTGTTCATCGGCCTCGCCCTCTACGGGTTCAGCCTTTCGCTCATGGTGCGGGCTTCGCTGGGCGTCAATCCCTGGAGCGTGCTGTACGACGGGCTGGCCCGCCGCACGCCGCTGAGCTTCGGCATGATCAGTGCCGTCGTGGGCGTCCTCGTGCTGTTGCTGTGGGTTCCGCTCCGGCAGCGGCCGACGTTCGGCACCTTCGCCAATGTCGTCGTGCTGGCGTGCTCGTCCGACCTCGGCCTTCGGCTCCTGCCCCAGCACTTCGGGCTGCCCGCGCGGGTCGGGCTGCTCACGGGCGGTGTCCTCTTCAACGGTCTGGCCGTCGCCGTCTACGTGGGCGCGCGTTTCGGTCCCGGCCCCCGGGACGGCTTGATGACCGGAGCGGCCGCCACGACCGGGCGCTCCCTCCGGGCCGTCCGTACGCTGATCGAGGTCGTCGTGCTGGCCGTGGGGTGGGGGCTCGGCGGGAGCGTGGGGGCCGGGACCGTGCTGTACGCGTTCGCGGTCGGCCCGGTGACCCAGTTCTTCGTGCCCTGGTTCGCGTGCCGGAGCGCCGCCGAGCGGCGGAGTCCGCCGCCCCGGAGGTGTTACGGCGCCCGTCGGCGGATACATCGGTTCTCCGTACGTGGATGATCGATGACCGGGCCGTACGCGCGCCCCGCGCCCCTCAGGAGAAACGGCATGAGCAACGAACCGACCATGCGCACGATCACCCAGGACTCGTTCGGCGGCCCCGAGGTGCTGTACCTCACCCAGGTGGCCCGGCCCGCGCCGCTGCCCACCGAGGTGCTCGTCCGGGTGCACTCCGCCGGGGTGAACCCGGTCGACTGGAAGACCCGGCAGGGCGGCGGCATGGCGCAGGTCCTCGGGGATCCGCCGTTCCGTGTGGGCTGGGACGTCAGCGGTGTCGTGGAGGAGGTCGGCTTCGGTGTGCACACGGTCGGGGTGGGCGACGAGGTGTACGGGATGCCGTGGTTCCCGCGGCAGGCCGGCGCGTACGGCGAGTACGTGACCGCGCCGTCGCGGCAGTTCGCCCGCAAGCCCACGACGCTCGACCACGACCGCGCGACCGCCGTGCCGCTGGCCGCGCTCACGGCCTGGCAGTCCCTGGTGGACGCGGCGCGCGTCGAGGCGGGGCAGCGGGTGCTGATCCACGCGGCGGCGGGCGGTGTCGGGCACTTCGCGGTGCAGTTCGCCAAGCATCTGGGCGCGCAGGTCATCGGTACGGCCCGGACGGCGAAGCACGACTGGCTGCGCTCGCTCGGCGCGGACGAGCTGGTCGACTACACCAAGGAGCGGTTCGAGGAGGCGGTACGGGACGTCGATGTCGTCATCGATCTGGTGGGCGACGAGCACGAGGAGACCAGCACGCGTTCCCTGCGGACGCTGCGGCGCGGCGGCACGCTCATCGCCGTCCCCTCCGGCGCCTCGCCCGGCCTCATGGAGAAGGCCCGCGCCCAGGGGCTGCGGGCGAGCGGCTTCCTGGTGGAGCCGGACGGCGCGGCGCTCACCCGTATCGGTGACCTCATCGAGGAGGGGGCAGTGTCGGTCGAGGTCGAGGACGTGCTGCCGCTGGCCGAGGCCGGTGAGGCGCACCGGCGGGGCGAAGAGGGCCGTACTCGGGGGAAGCTCGTGCTGCGGGTCGCCTCTTAAGGACGCGCGGCCACCGCACGCCGGGGGGAAACAGCGATTGCCTTATTCCATCGCGTTTTTACGCGGACAGCGGGTCCGCGGGCATCATCCGGCCGGTATTCCCGGAGCGGAATGTGCCGCGTACCCGGCCGGCCGCGGAAGCGGCGGTTTTATGCGTCGACCCACTCGTGCGACTGGGCCTGCTTGAGGAGGCGCTGGCGGGCCTGGAGGATCTGCTCGCCGGTCATGCTCGGAACGCCCGTCACGAGGAGTTCGGTCACCTCGTCGAGAAACTCCTGTGCGGAGAGCGTGTCGCAGAGGACGCCGTCCTCGAAAGGCCCGTCGGAAAGCGCGCTCTGGGAGCGGTGCAGGCCGCCGGAGCGGCCGGGGGCACCTTCCAGGAACCGTACGTTGGACGCCTTGGGTCCTCGGTCGCCCTCGTCCACCACGAATTCGACCTTGACGCCGGGAGCCATCAGTCCCTTGTCGAATTCGAGGTCGTTGACGTGCACGAAGACGTCTTCTCCGCCGTGGTCGGGAACGACGAATCCGTAGCCGCGTACCTCGTCGAACCGGATGACCTTGCCCGAAACCATCACAGTGCCCCAAACCCCAATTCCACAACTGCCCGCAATTTCGCATACACCCGCCGCCGTCCGGGCGGTGCCGTTCCCGCCGGGCGCACCGGCAGAGGTAATCGCCGAGGGCGGGGACGATTCGGTGGATGTCCCGCCCATACTATTGCCGAGCCGCGGCGGAACGTCCAGCCCGGTGCCGACCATGGCTCCCACCGGCGTAAGCGGGGCGGCACACACCGGTACGCGGGGACGGTACCGGTACGACGGGACGGCACCGTCCCGTCGGATCGGCACCGTCCCGTCGCGGGCGGGGGCACTCGGCTCACTCGGCCAGGGCGGCCCGTACCTCCTCGGCCAGCAGGGACACATAGTCGGCGGCCCAGCCCTCGATTGTGGCGTGGTCCCACAGGTCGGTCGAGTACTCGACGTATCCGGCCAGCGCGTCGCCCGCCGGGACGAGACCGAGGTTGAACTCCGACCGGGAGGCCGGGACGGCCAGGTCCTCGACGGCGGCGGTCACGCCGGGCAGTTCGATGTCGGTCTCCAGGGAGTTCTGGTACTGGAACCCGAGCGGCACCCGGTCCGGTATCTCGACCCCCAGGTCCTCGCGCAGCGCCTTGGCCAGCCTCCGCAGCGGCATGACATGGTCGATGGCCTCGGTGGTGGCGAGGGTGACCCGGCGGACCAGACCGGTGAAGGTCTCCTCGGCGGCGGTCCGTACGCGCAGCGGGAAGCCCGCGACCGTGCAGGCCATCAGCGACTCGAAGGCACGGCGTTCACGGTTGGCGTAGGACACGAAGACGACCGTTTCCGGCTTGCCGGACAGCTTGCCTGCCAGCCGCCCCAGAGCCGCGATGGTGACCGCGTACGGGGTCGTGCCGCACTTCCTGGCCAGCCGTTCCACGTCGGCGCGTACGTCGGCGCCCACGTGGAACAAGACGACGCGCCCCTGTCCGCTCAGGGTTTCCGGGCGCGGCCGGTCCAGGGGCAGGCCGTGCGGGAAGGACGCCCCTTCCAGTTCGCGGGCCCAGTACTTCAGGACGCGCTGGTCGGCCTTGTCCCCGATGGTCTCCCGCTGCCAGCGCGCGTACTCGGTCGGCTGCGGCACCGTACTGGCCAGGGTGTGGGGCTCGCCGGTCACCGCGGCTCCGTAGAGGGCCGCGAAATCGCTGAGCAGGATACTGACGGCCCAGCCGTCGCAGGTGGAGTGGTGCAGGAGGAAGAGCAGCACCCAGGTCGACGGGCCGGTGCGCAGCAGGCGGAGCTTGGGCGCCACGCCTTCGGCGAGGTCGAAGCGGGTCTCGGCGACCTCCGCACTGATCCGCTTGACCTCGGCCTCGTCGGCTTCCGCCACGGACCCGTCCGCAGTGTCGCCCGGGCCGGTCAGATCCTCGACCGTAAGGTCGACCGGTCGCGGCCGGAGGATCTCCTGCCACCACTCCTCGCCGTCCTTCACGAACCGCGTGCGCAGCGACTCGTGGCGGGCGCAGAGCTGGGTGAGGGCGGTACGCAGCGCCGGTATGTCCAGGTCACCGGTCAGGGTGATGCGCAGGGCGACGTTGAAGACCTGCGGCAGCGCGTGACGGTGGTGCTGCTCGATGAAGTTCCGCTGCTGGAAGGTGGCCGGGGCCCGGCCGACCACTTCGGCGGCGGTGTCCGCGGCGCGGGCCGGTTCCCCAGGCTCCCCGCTGTCTGCGGTGTCCCCGTCGGCCGCGGCCTCCCCGGCGTCCGTGGACTCCCCGGCCAGGTAGGCCGCCATGGCCCGTACGGTCGGCTCCTGATAGAAGCGCACCATCGGGTACTCCTGGCCGAACACCTCCCGGGCCCGGTTGACCAGCCGGATCGCGGCGATCGAGTGGCCGCCCAGGTCGAAGAAGGACGTCTCCGGGCCGATGGCGTCGGCCGTGAGGTCGAACTCCTCGGCCCAGAGGGCCCGGAGACGGCCCTCCAACCGGGTGCGGAGGCCGGTACCCGCACCGGTACCAGCCGCAGGTCGGGTGGTACCGAACCGCTCGCCCCCGGACCGCTCGACCGCCGCCCGCACGGCCGACGGCCGCGCCCCCGTAACGATCTCAGGATCCGGCAGCGCCGCACGCTCCAGCTTCCCGTTGCCCGCGAGCGGCAGCGCGCCGAGCACGGCCCAGGACCGCGGTACGAGGTAGTCCGGCAGCCGGGAGGCGAGGTCGCGGGCCAGCCGGTCGGCGTACGCCTGGCGGCCGGCCGCGGTGGTGGTGTCCTCGGCGATCCGCTCGGCCGGTACGGCGTAGGCCGCGAGGTACGCCTCGCCACGGCTGGTGCGGCGTGCCAGTACGGCGGCCTCGCGCACGCCGTCCAGGGCGTTGAGCGCGCGGGCGGTCTCCTCCGGCTCGACCCGGTATCCGCGGATCTTCACCTGGTCGTCGAGACGCCCGCGGAACTCCAGCGCGCCGTCCTCGGTCCAGCACACGAGGTCACCGGTGCGGTAGTACACGGTGTCGGCCGGTCCGCCGCCGCCCGCGCCCATGCCCCTGCTGCCACAAGGATCCGCGCCGAACCGTTCCTCCGTCAGTTCGGGCGCGCCCAGATAGCCGCGCGCCACGCCCGGCCCGCCGACGTACAGCTCCCCCACCGCGCCCTGCGGCACCGGCGCGCCCGACGCGTCGAGAACCCGCAGGCGTACGTTGTCGGCCGGGCGGCCGATCGGGATGGCGGCGGTGCCGGTCTCCGGCGTCCGCGGGCCGACGGTCTCGGTGGTGCAGAGCACGGTGGTCTCGGTCGGCCCGTACACGTTGACCGTTTCGTACGCCACGTCCGGATGCGGCCGGGTGCGCAGCACGTCACCGCCCAGCAGCAGGTGGCGCAGCGGCGGCTGTTCGGCGGGCGGCAGGGAGAGCAGGGCCTCCCCGAGGGCCGTGGGCAGGATCGAGAAGGTCACCCGCTCCCGCGCGTACCAGCGGGCCAGCGTGAGCGGGTCCGTGCGGACCGTGTCATCGGCGATGACGACCGAGGCCCCCGCGGTCAGCGCGGGCCAGATTTCCAGGACCGACGCGTCGAAACTCTGGCTGCACACCAGCGCGCTGCGGTCGGCCGAGGTGAAGGCGAAGCGCTTGTGGTGCCACTGGCAGAGGTCGACGACGCTGCGGTGCGGTACCGCGACGCCCTTGGGCGTGCCCGTGCTGCCGGAGGTGTAGATGACGTAGCAGAGGGACTCGGGACCGGCGGTAGCAGTGCCATCGGCGGCCCGGTCGGCAGTCCGGCCAGGGCCGGGGCGGTCGGTGACGTCGATGACGGTCACCCCGGCGGGCAGATCGAGTGCGTCGGCCTCGGCTCCGGTGCTCAGCAGGATGCGGGCTCCGCATTCCGCGATCACCGTGGCGGCGCGGGCCCGGCCCAGTGACGGGTCCAGCGGCACGTACGCCCGGCCGGACTTCAGTACCGCGAGCATGGCCACGACGAGGTCGGCGGAGCGGGGCAGCCACAGGGCCACCACCTCGTCCGTACCGCTGCCCGCCGGTGCGGGGGCGCGGCGTTCCCTGATGGCCGTGGCCAGCCGTTCGGCGCGGGTGTCCAGGTCGCGGTAGCTGAGGAGGTCATCGCCGCAGCGGACGGCGGTGCGGTACGGGGCGTCCGCGGCGCGCCGGGCGATGAGCTCGTGGACGGTGGCGCGGGCCACCGGGCGGGCCGGACCCTGCTGCCATTCGGCGGGCACCGGCTCGACGGTGGGCGCGGTCGTCACGGCGGGGCTCTCGGCCCGCCGCGTCTCCCTGACGCCGAGGCGGGACAGCGGCGTCCTGGGGTCCCGTACGGCGGCTTCCAGCAGATCGCGGAAGGTATCGAAGAAGCCGTCCACGGTGTCCGCGTCGAAGAGGTCGGTGTTGTACTCCAGGTGGCAGCGGATGCCTTCGGGCTGGTCCGTGAAGTACACGGCGAGGTCGGTGAGGGCCTTGTCCGGCCCCGCGTCGATCACGGTGGCCCGGACGCCGGGCAGGTCGAAGCGGAACGGATCGCTGCTCTCGAACTCGGCGAGCACCTGGAAGACCGGCGTGCGGTCGGTGGTACGCGCCGGGGCCAGCTCCCGCACCACCGTCTCGAAGGGCACGTCCGCGTGGTCGTACGCGTCCAGGGCGACGCCCCGCACCCGGTCGAGGAACGCGCCGAAGTCCGGGTCGCCGGACAGGTCGAAGCGGAGCGCGAGGGTGTTGACGAAGAATCCGAGCAGGTCCTCAGTGCCCTGCGGGCGGTCCGATATCGGGGTGCCGACGACGATGTCCCGCTGTCCGGTGACCCGGTGGAGCATCGCGATGAAGCCGGCGAGCAGTGTCATGAAGAGGGTGCCGCGCCGCTGCCTGCTCAGGTCCCGCAGCCGGGCGGACAGTTCGGGGTCCAGCCGGTGGAAGACGGCGCGGCCGTTGGACGTCATGGCCGCGGGGCGCGGGCGGTCGCAGGGCAGTTCCAGGACCGGCAGTTCGCCGCCCAGCGTACCGAGCCAGTACTTCAGGGCGGCGGCGCCGCGGGAGTCGGCCGACGTGCTCAGCTGGGCGCGGGCGTGGTCCGCGTACGTGCTGGTGAGCGCGGGGAGGCCCGGGTCGGAGCCGTCGTGCGCGGCCCGGTAGAGGGCGGACAGGTCGCGGGCGAGGACGGAGGCGGAGGCCGCGTCCACGACGATGTGGTGCAGGGAGAAGACCAGGACGTGCCGCTCCTCGCCCAGCTTGATCAGCCGGGTGACGAACAGCGGCCCGTCCACGAGGTCGAAGCGCCGGGCGCTCTCCGCCTCCAGGACGGCACGGATCGCGGCGTCCTCACCGGCCGGGCCCGCGTCCGTACGGTCGAGCACCGCGAAGTCCGGTGCGGACGGCGGCCGGACGAGCTGGCAGGGCTCGTCGTCGATCTCGCGGAAGACGGTCCGCAGTCCCTCGTGCCGCGCCACCAGCCCGCGCAGCGCGGTGCGCAGCGCGGGGACATCGAGCGGGCCGTCGAGGCGGATGGCCTTGGTCTCGTTGTAGGCGGTGCGGCCCGGCAGCATCCGTTCGAGGAACCAGATGCGCTGCTGTCCGGGCGAGAGCGGGGCGGCGCTTTCGTGTACGGGCTCCTCGATCGTCGTACCCACGGGAGCGACCGGTGCCTCGACCGTCGTACGGACGGGCGGCGCGGTCCGGCGGGCGGACGGCCGGGGCGTCGTACGGACGTCCGCGCGCGGCTCGTGGTACCGGCGGCGCAGCGTGTCGATGTGGGTGAGGCCGGTGCGCAGCGCGTCGGGGGCCACGCCGAAGTCGACCAGCGAGACGATCTCGTCGGCGCCCGCCGCGCCGACCGCGTCCACCACCGGGGCGACGGTGTCGGCCGTGCCGATGAGCGCCCGCTGGTCGCAGTAGCGTTCGTAGGCGCGGTGGAAGAGCACGTCGAGGTCGTCCTCGCTGAGCGCGGCCAGGTCGACGTTGTGGCCGAGGCTGTTGGCGACGTTGCCGAACAGGGAGAGCGAGGCGCGCATGTAGCGCGCCAGCGGCTCGTACGCCTCGGTGCGCGCGGTGCGGTGGTCGGCGGCGAGGTAGGTGTGCAGCAGGACGGCCACCCGTCCGGCGTCCGGGTCGAGGCCGTGTTCGGCGCGGGTGCGGCGGTACAGGGCGATGTTCTCGGCGAGCTGCTCGACGCTCTGGGTCATCAGGTTGGTGACCACGCCGACGTCGTGCCGGGCGGCTGCCGCGTACGAGTCGGGATTGCCGACGACCGCCGTGTACATGGGCGGAGCGTCCTGGACCGGGCGCGGGAACAGGCGGACCTCGGTCTCGCCGTCGCCGCCGGCGCGCCGCACGGCCTCGCCGCGCCAGAGCCGGCGGACCTGCGCCACCTGGTCGTACATCATCTCCTTGTGCCGCCCGAAGCGCTCGGGGAAGAAGACGAAGTCGTTGGCGTGCCAGCCGCCGGCGCAGCCGATGCCGACGCGGCCGCCGGAGAGGTTGTCGGCCATGGACCACTCCTCCGCGACCCGGACCGGGTCGTGCAGGGGCAGTACGACGGAGCCCGCGTTGAGGCGGATGCGCCGGGTCTCGCGGGCGAGGGCGGCGACGAGCACGACGGGGTTGGGGAACAGCCCGCCGAAGGAGTGGAAGTGCCGTTCCGGCATCCAGAGCGCGTGGAATCCGTGCTGGTCGGCGAAGCGGGCGGTCTCCAGGATGTGGTCGTACTTGCCCTGGCCGGTGGCCGGCCCGGCATCGTCCTGCGGGTAGTCGCCGAAGAAATAGATGCTGAAGTCGGGGGCGCGGCGGGCGGGTACGGAGGGGACGGCGGCCTTACGGGCGGCGGCCGCGTTCCAGGCCACGCCGGGGGCCGCGTCCACCACGCGCTTCTCGGGCCGGGGCGCCGGAGCGGGAGCGGTGATCTGCTTCGGAGCGGCCTGAACCGGCTTCGGAGCAACCGGCACCGGCTTCGGCCCGCCGGGGAAGAAGCCCGCCCCGCGCAGTTCCCGCAGCGAGCCGCGCACCGCGTCGGCGATGCATTCGATGTCGCCGTCGGAGTGGGCGGTCGACAGGAAGAAGTTGCGCCATTCCCACACGTGCACCCCGCGCAGCATGAGGTGGTGGTACAGCAGCTCCATGTCCGCGCGGTGCTCGAAGCGGAACTGGGAGCCGAAGTGGCTCACCCGCAGCGGGAATTCCTCGTCCTCCAGGAAGCGGTTCAGCGAGCCCGCGAGTTCGCCGGTGCGGGCGTTCAGCCGCTCCTGGAGCCGGGGGCTGTGCTCCTTGAGGTGGGTCAGCACCGCGCGGGCGGCGACCATCGACACCGGGTGCTGGATGTACGTACCGCCGAAGAACGTGGTGTCGGCGGGCGGGTAGCTGGCGTCCCCGTACTGCCAGAAGCCGCCGTCCACCCCGTCCATGATGTCGGCGCGGCCCGCGATGGCGCCGATCGGGAAGCCGCCGCCGAGCAGCTTGCCGTAGGTCGCGAGGTCGGGGGTGACGCCGTACAGTTCCTGGGCGCCGCGCGGCGCCGGGCGGAAACCCGTCAGCATCTCGTCAAACATGAGCACGATGCCGTGGCGGCGGGTCAGCTCGCGCAGCTGCCGTACGAATTCGACGGGCTGCAGCGACGGGTGCCGGCTCTGTACGGGTTCGATGATGACCGCGGCGATGTCGTCCGCGTGCGCGGCGATGGCCTCCAGGCTCGCGGGGCTGCCGTAGTCGAGCACCAGCAGGTCGGCGACGCTGTTGTGCGGGATGCCGGTGGAGACCGGGACGGTGGTGCGGTCGGCGCCGGTGCCGGTGGAGCGGCCCAGGACGTTGTCGGCGTGGCCGTGGTAGGCGCCGTGGAAGGTGACGATACGGCTGCGGCCGGTGGCGGCGCGGGCGAGCCGGATCGCGGCGGAGTTCGCCTCCGTACCGGAGTTGGCGAACGCCACCCGCTGCATGCCGGTCAGCTCCGCCAGCAGTTCGGCGGCCTCGCCGGTCTCGACGTTGCGCGGGCCGAGCTGGATGCCGCGGGACAGGTGCTCGCGGACCGCCTCGCTCACGAACTCGGGCTCGTGGCCGAAGAGGAGGACGCCGAAGCCCATGGTGATGTCGACATAGCGGTTGCCGTCGACGTCCTCCAGCCAGGAGCCGCGGGCCCGGCGGCCGGCGATCGGGTACAGCATCTCCTTGGTCTTGCTGCGGAAGCCGACGACGGCGCGGCTGTCCGCCAGCACCCGGCGGTAGCGCTGGGCGATCTCCTTGGAGGTGGCGGTCTTGGCCGTGTAGCGGCGTACCAGGTCGTCGAGGTGGGCCTGCTGGGCCTCGGAGGCGGAGCCGCCCACCATGCCGGAGGCCCGGGCGACGGTCACCCGGGGGCCGTGTACGCGCTGCCGCTGCTCGGCGGCCGGTTCCTCCCGCGCCGCCGGCTGCTCCGTGTTGGCGGTCCCGGCCGCCGCCTCGATCCGCTGCGCGATCTGCCGGGAGAGGTCGGCCATGGCGGCCAGGTCCTGGTCCACCGCCGCGGTCGCGGCGCTCAGGCCGGTCACTGCCCGCCCGCCTTTCCGTTGGACACGGCGCCGCCGGTCAGGGCGCTGGTCGCCTGCGCGGTCAGCAGCTGGGAGAGCTGGTGGATCTGGGACATCATCTGGAGCTGGATCTGGGAGAGCTGCTGCACCTGGCGGACGAGGTCGGTCAGCTCGGCGCGTGTGACCGGGTGTTCCGGGCCTGGCGGCACGGCGGGCGCGGACTCCTGGGCGCGTACGGGCTCGGCGGGCGCCGCGGCGACAGGCGGTTCGTGGCGTACGGGCTCCTCGGTGATGGGCGGTTCGTACCGTACGGGCTCCTCGGCGACCGGCGGCTCGTGGCGTACGGGCTCCTCGGCAACGGCCTCACCCGATCCGGCCCAAGCACCGGAAGCACCCGAACCGCCCGGCATCCCCGAACCACCCGCTCCCCCCACCATCCGCCCCACGATCAGCTCCGTCAGCTGCCCCGGAGTGCTCGCCTCCTCGAACAGTTCCCGCATCGCGACCTTGACCCGGTGTTCCTGCTCCAGCTCGCGCAGCACGCTGATCATTTGCAGGGAGTCCGCACCGAGGTCGAAGAAGGAGGTGTCCCCGGTGACCGCGGCCGCGTCGTGCCCGAGGTGCTTGGCCACCAACTCGATGACGTGCGCGAGCACCCGCCCGAACACTGCCTCGTCCTGTGCCACGTCTTCCTCTTCTCTCGATGGTTCTCGCAGGGGTTGTTGACCGGCCGGGACGACGGTGGGCCGGGGTCCCGTCCAGTGGTCGGTGTGCTGGAAGCGGTAGCCGGGCAGTGCGGTTCTGCGGCCGCCGGTTCCGGCCAGCAGGACCGGCCAGGCCAGGTCCGCGCCCGTGCAGTGCAGTCGCGCCACCGCGTCCCAGAAGGGGCCGGTCCCGGCGCCGCGGCGCAGCGTCGGCACCGCCCGTACGGTGGGCAGGGCGGTACGGGCGAGGCCGCTGAGCGTGGTGTGGGGGCCGAGTTCGACCAGTGCCGCGGGGCCGGTGTCGCCGAGCGTGCGCAGCACCGCGTCGTACCGCACCGGCTCGCGTGTCTGCCGTACGAAGTAGTCGGCGTCCGGTACCCAGCCGGGCTCGTGCAGGCGCCCGTCGAGGCCGCTGACGAAGCCGGTCGTGACGGGCCGGAAGGCGACGCCGTCGAGCAGTTCCCGGAACTTGTCCAGGACCGGGTCCATCAGCGCGGTGTGGAAGGCGCGCGTCACCGGCAGCCGCTGTCCGGGGATGCCGCGCTCCTCCAGGAGGGCCGACAGCCGGTCCACGGCCGTGACGGGTCCGGCGAGCACGTGCCGCTGTTCTCCGTTGACGACCGCGAGTTCGAGGCCGGCGATCTCTGCGGCCAGGTTTTCGGCGGTCCGCAGGTCCGCGGACACCGCGGCCATTGCGCCGGGAGCACAGTGCTCCTGCATCAGCCGGCCGCGCTCCGCGGTGAGCCGCAGGCCGTCCTCGACGGACAGGGCACCCGCCGCGCAGAGGGCCGCGTACTCGCCGACGCTGTGTCCGGCGACGGCGTCCGGCACGATGCCCGCCTGGCGCCAGAGTCCGGTGAGCGCGTATTGCAGGGCGAAGAGGGCCGGTTGGGCGATGCGGGTGTTTTCGGTGGTGGCGCGGTCGGCGATGGGGTCGAGGAGCACGTCGAGCAGGGAGCTGCCGTATAACCGCTGGTGGTGGCGCTCGCAGGTGTTGAGCAGGTCGCGTACGACGGTGAAGCGCTCGTACAGCGGCTGTGCCATGCCGGGGTACGGGCTGCCCTGGCCGGTGAATTGGAAGGCGATGCCCGCGCGCGCTTCCCGAGGGGCTTCGCCGGTCGTTACGGCGGCGGGCCCGGCCGGGGCGCCGGTGCCCGCGAGCCAGCTGTCCAGGGCCGCGGCGAGGCTCGCCGGGTCCGTGCCGCGGACCGCCAGGCGGTGCCGGTGGTGGATGCGTCCCGCAGCGGTGGTCACCAGATCGGCGAGGTTCATGTCAGGGTGGCGCGTCAAGTGGTCGCGCAGAGCCTCTGCATTGGCCGTACGGGCGGCCTCCGACTGGCCGGACAGGACGACAATGCCCGGAGGGGCCACTGTGGCGGAGCGGGGCGCGGGCTCGGGGGCCTGTTCCACGATGACGTGGACGTTGGTGCCGCCGACGCCCAGCGACGTGACGCCCGCCCGGCGGGGTGTGTCGCCCTGCGGCCAGGGGCGGGCGGTCTCGGGGATGTAGAAGGGGCTGTTGTCGAGGTCGAGCGCGGGGTTCGGCTCGCTGAAGTTGGCCATCGGCGGGATGACGCCGTGTTTGAGGACGAGCAGCGTCTTGATGAAGCTCGCCAGTCCCGAGGCCACGTCGAGGTGGCCGATGTTGGCCTTGATCGAGCCGAGGGCGCAGTAGCCGGTGCGGTCGGTGTCGGCGCGGTACGCGGAAACGGCGCCCTCGAATTCGATCGGGTCGCCCTTGAGCGTGCCCGTGCCGTGGGTTTCGAGGTAGCCGACGGTGTCCGCGCCGATGCCCGCGTGCTCCAGCGCACGGCGGATCGCGGCGCGCTGGCCCGCCGCGCTCGGCGCGGTGTACGCCTGTTTGGACGCGCCGTCGTTGGTGACGCCCCAGCCGCGGATGACGCCGTGGATCGTGTCGCCGTCGGCGACCGCCCGGTCCAGGCGTTTGAGGACGACGGCGGCGACACCGGTGCCGCCCACCGTGCCGTCCGCCCCGGCGTCGAAGGCGCGCAGGCGGCCGCTCTTGGAGAGGATGGAGCCCTTGACGTACTCGTAGCCCAGCACCTGCGGTACGTGGACGGCCGTGGCGCCCGCCAGCGCGATGTCGCTGTCGCCGGTGACCACCGACTGCGCGGCCGTCTGGAGGGCCACCAGCGAGCTGGAGCAGCCGGTCTGGACGCTGACGGCGGGGCCGGTGAGGTCGAGGCGGAAGGACACGCGGGTGGCGGTGAAGTCGGTGTAGTTGCCGACCATGACCTGCATCCGGGAGAGCCAGTCGTCGCCGATGGGGCTCTTCAGGACGTTGTTCAGGAGGTAGTTCTCCATCGTGTACAGGTGGTATCCGGTGGTGGCGAAGACACCGGTGCGCAGCCCGTCGCGTTCTCGCGGATAGCCGGAGTCCTCCAGGGCGTGGTAGGCGCACTCCAGGAACATCCGGTGCTGCGGGTCGGTGAGCCGTGCCTCCCGTACGCTCATGCCGAAGAACGGGGCGTCGAACCCGGCGATGTCGTGCAGGATGCCGCTGGCGCCGACGAAGTCGTCCGCCCGGTACTTCTCGGCGGGTACGCCGGCGGCTTCCAGTTCCGCTTCGGTGAACCGCCGTACGCAGTCCCGCCCGATGCGGACGGCCCGCCAGAACTCCTCGGGGGTGTCGGCCCCCGGGAAGCGGAAGGCCATGCCGATGACCGCGACGCGCGCGTCGGCCGGTGCGTTCATGAGGTGCCGCCCTCCGCGGCGGTCACTTCCCGGCCGGGCGCCGGGCCGCCGCTCTCCCGGGCCGGTGGGTCCTTCGGGAACAGCGCGCGTCCCCGGGACAGCACCACGAGCAGGGCGACGCACAGCACGATGGCCAGGCCCTGGAACGCGCCGACCACCTGGAGCGGCGAGTAGCGCTCCAGCAGCGCGGCGCTGACGATCATGCCCAGGCCGAAGCCGCTGTTCTCGGCCGAGGCGGACAGGCCGAAGAGGCGGCCGCGCTGCTCGTCGGGGGCGGCCTGGAGCCGGGAGACATACGCGATCTCCGTGAAGCCGTCGGCCATGCCGGCGACGAGCGCGGCGACCGCGGCGGGGACGGCCGGCAGGCCGCTGAAGACCACGATGAACGCCGCCGACATCACACAGGAACCGAGGGCGAAGGCGCGCTCCCCCGGCGACCACCCGGTCTTGCGGGTGCGGCGGGAGCAGACCTGCTGCGCGACGATGTTGCCGATCGCCCAGGTCGCCCAGAACTGGCTGACGAAGGTGGCCGGATGCGACGGGTCCAGAGCGCTGGAGTAGATGGGCAGCGCGACGTTGTGCGACGAGGAGCCGAGGCCGTCGGCGGCGCGGACCGCCACCATCACGGCCAGCAGGGGTGCCGCTTTCAGGAGCGCGAGGGAAGCCCAGCGGCCGGTGCCCGCGGCGTCCGCCGCCGTGCTCCCGGCCGCGTCGTGCCCGGCGGCGGCCCGGGTACGGATGGGCAGCAGGAACAGGATCGTCGCGGAGACCGCGAAGGTGCCGGCGTCCAGCGCGAAGGCGGCGGTGTAGCCGAACTCCGCGACGACCACGCCGGCCGACGCGAAGCCGGCGATCATGGCCAGCGACCGGCCGGTCACCAGCAGGCCGTTGGCCCGGGTCCGCAGATCGGCGCCGACGATCTCCGGGACGCTGCTGCGCAGCGCCACCTGGGAGAGCGTCGAGCAGGCGCCGGTTCCCACGGCCAGCGCGAAGAGCAGCGCGACGCGGGCGCCGTCGGGTGCGAGCAGCAGCACCACCAGGGCGGCGGCCTGGGTCACGTCCGCGCACACCATCAACCGCTTGCGGTCGTAGCGCGACACCAGGCGGCCGCTGACGAACCCGGACAGGACGCTGGTGATCAGGCGTACGGCCATGAACAGACCGGCGGTCAGCGCGCTGCCCGTCACCTGGTAGACGAAGACGTTCAGCGCCACCATGTTCAGATAACTGCCGTACGCGGAGATGGCGTTGCCGACGACGAGCAGCCGGAAGTGCCCCACTCTGGATGTCCCCCTTAACGCCCGGTGCCGTCCTGCGGCCCCCGCGCCGACGGCGGAGGCGTCAATACGGTCGCCCGGTTCGCGGGGCGCCTGGAGACGCATCATCCGGTGACTTGACCCGCGCTTTACCCGGCGTGTAGGGGCCGGCCGGACGGGCCGCCGGACTCCTTGCGTTTTGCCGCGTCCGTGGTTAGATCAATCCGCATGTCACGGGGGGTGTGCCATCCTCGCGCGACACCGTCGGCAGTTCCGCTCCGCAACGCGCGGGAGGGTGCACCATGGCCGGTCCCGCACGGGCCGTTCCCCCTGGCGACGAGCCGATGAGCCCGTACGGGCCCCACCGGGCGGCGGCCGTACCACGGCCTCGTCCCGCCCCGCCCGCGCCGCCGGACCGACCGTCCTGACGTCCGCGGGCCGCCGGACCTTCCCTGCTCCTCCGTCACCCCCTTGGAGAAGAGATGTCGGATCACAGTGCGCACACCATGTCACCGGTGCTGTCCCCGCGGGAGCGGGAGGTGCTGTCGTACATCGCCGACGGTCTGACGTACGACCAGACGGCCAGGCGGCTGGGTATCAGCGTCCACACGGTCAGCACGTATCTGCGCCGTATACGGGCCAAGCACCCGGCGCCGACGCTCGCCCACCTCGTACGGCTGGGCCTGGCGCAGCACCGCGGCTGACGGTTCGCGGCCGGACGGCATTCCGACACGCGATGTTGGCCGGATTCCGTCCCACCAATGGCCGATATCCGGACAACCTCACACGTGACGGGTCACCGCCTTCCCCCGTGCCCCGTGTCCGCGAACGGTCGGTGGCAGCGGGTTTCCCCCGGCGGCGGTGGGTACCCGCCGCCGGACGCCGAACCCGACCGAAGGGGCGCCTGTTGGCCACGTGTTGCGCAGCACCGGTACCGCAGGCCCGGCCTGCCCGTACCGGCGTCCCCCGAAGGGACCAGACCCGGACGTGGCGTCCCGGCGGCACGCGGGACCCCGTGGTGAACTGCGGGAACGGCGCCGGCGGGGCGGGAGGCGCGCCCGGCCCGTCCGACCGCGTCGGCGCCCACCGACCGGTTCGACGGGAGGACGTGTGATGCGCCCTATCCGGGCAGGGGACCCGCACGGCGCGGTCGAGGCCCGCGCCGTGGACACCGATGTCACGGGCGCCGTCGAGCAGACGCTCGACGGGGTGCTCGCCGAGCGGCTCGCGGACGCCGCGGCGGCCGACGCCCTGTTCGCGCGCGATATCGCCGAACGCGTCGCCCGCTTCACGCTGGGCGGTGGCAAGCGGCTGCGCGGACGGTTCGTGTGGTGGGGGCTGCGGGTCTGCGGGGGCGGTGGTGAAGCGGCCGGGGCGGCGCTGCGGCTGGCCGCCGCGCTCGAACTCCTCCAGACCTGCGCGCTCGTGCACGACGACGTGATGGACGGGGCCGAGCTGCGCCGGGGCGGCCCGGCGCTGCACGCCGAGGTACGGACGCAATACGGGCGCCGCGCCGGGACCGGTGACGGCGCCCGGTCCGCCGCGGCGTTCGGCCGGTCCGCGGCGATCCTGGCCGGCGATCTCGCGCTGGCCTGGGCCGACGACACCGTCCTGGACACCCTCGTCCCCGGCCACGCCCGGTCCGCGGTCCACGCCCTGTGGCGCACCATGCGGACCGAGATGGTGGCAGGCCAGTACCTGGACCTGCACGCCCAGGCCACCGTGTCCCACTCCCCCGCCCGGGCGCTGCACACCGCCCGCCTCAAAAGCGCCCGCTATTCGGTCGAACGGCCGCTGCTGCTGGGCGCCGCCCTGGCAGGCGCGGACGACCGGGCCACCGGCGCCCTGCGTGCGGCGGGCCGCTGCGCCGGTCTCGCCTTCCAGCTGTACGACGACCTGCTGGGAGTGTTCGGCGACCCGGCGGAAACCGGCAAGCCGTCGGGAGACGACATCCGGGAGGGCAAGCTGACCTACCTCACCGCCGTCGCCCGCGCCCGCGCCGAAGCCACCGGTGACCACGCGGCGCTCGGCACCCTCGACGCGGCGCTGGGCGCCCCTGACCTCACGGCCGCCGACATGGACCGCGTACGAGAGGTGCTGGTCTCGACCGGGGCCCGCGCCGCGCTGGAGGACAAGATCGCGCTCCTCGCCGACCGGAGCACAGCGCATCTGGCGGACCTGCACGACGCCGCCCCGTCCGCCCTCCGCTCCCTGCACGCCCTGCTGCGCGCCACATCGGGCGCGAGCACACGGACGCCGGTGGCTGCCCATGGAGGTGAACGGTGAAGACGGTATCCGGGTCCACCGACCACGTCCCGCGGCCCGGCGGCCGATGCGGCCTCCTGGAACGTGACGGCTACCGGATCGACACCGGCCCGACCGTACCGACCAAGCCCCACACCGACGCGGCGGCCCACGGAGGCGAGCGATGAAAACCCTCCCCGGACCCACCGACCACGTCGTCGTCATCGGCGCCGGCCTCTCCGGACTGTCCGCCGCACTCCACCTGCTCGGAGCCGGACGACGGGTCACCGTCGTGGAACGCGATACACGGCCCGGCGGCCGATGCGGCCTCCTGGAGCGCGACGGCTACCGGATCGACACCGGGCCGACCGTACTGACCATGCCGGACCTGGTCGAGGAGGCGTTCTCGGCGGTGGGCGCCTCGATGGCCGGGCGGTTGGAGCTTGTTGCGCTCCACCCGGCCTACCGTGCGCGGTTCGCCGACGGCAGCGCGCTTGACGTGCACACCGACGCGGCGGCCATGGAGGCGGAGATCGAACGGTTCGCGGGGGCCCGGGAAGCCGCGGGGTACCGTCGGCTGCGCGCTTGGCTCGGCCGGTTGTACGCGGTCCAGATGCGGCGCTTCATCGACGCCAACTTCGACTCGCCGCTGCAACTGCTCCATCCCGACCTGGCCCGCCTCGCGGCCCTGGGCGGCTTCGGACGCCTCGACGCCCGGATCGGCCGGTTTCTGACGGACGAGCGGGTGCGCCGCGTCTTCTCGTTCCAGTCGCTGTACGCGGGTGTGCCGCCGGCCCGTGCCCTCGCCGCTTACGCCGTCATCGCGTACATGGACACGGTGGCCGGGGTGTACTTTCCGCGCGGCGGGATGCACGCGCTGCCCCGGGCCATGGCGGACGCGGCGGCCGAGGCGGGTGCGGAGTTCCGCTACGGGCATCCGGTACGGGCGCTGGAACGTTCCGGCGGCCGGGTCACCGCCGTCGTCACCGACGCCGGGCGCCTGCCGTGCGACGCGGTGGTGCTCACCGCCGACCTGCCCGAGGCGTACCGGCTGCTCGGGCGCCGGCCGCGCCGCCCGCTGCCGCTGCGCCGCTCCCCCTCGGCCGTCGTCCTGCACGCGGGCACGCCCGCGACCTGGCCGGAGCCGGGCCACCACACCATCTCGTTCGGCGCCGCCTGGCACCGTACGTTCCACGAGCTCACCCGGACCGGGGCCCTGATGAGCGATCCCTCGCTGCTGCTGACCCGGCCGACCGCCACCGACCCGTCGCTGGCTCCGCCGGGCCGCCATCTGCACTACGTCCTGGCGCCCTGCCCCAACACCGACGTCGGGCCCGGCGCGCACGCCTGGCGCGACCTCGGCCCCCGCTACCGCACCGCGCTGCTCGCCGAACTCGAACGGCGCGGCTTCACCGGTCTGGATGCGGCGGCCGAGGCGGAATGCCTGGTCACCCCGGAGGACTGGAGCCGTCAGGGGCACGGCGCCGGCACCCCGTTCTCGGCCGCGCACACCTTCGCGCAGACCGGTCCGTTCCGCCCGCGCAACCTCGTACGGGGCACCGAGAACGCCGTACTGGCCGGGTGCGGCACGACGCCGGGTGTCGGGGTGCCGACCGTGCTGGTCTCGGGGAAGCTGGCCGCCGCCCGGGTGACCGGCGGCGTCTCCGCGCGGCGCGCCCGGATCACCGACCTCGGCGCGCGCCGTCCCGCCCGTACGCCGGAGGCAAGACCGTGACCGCCCGGGAACTCGACGCCGCGGGCATCACCGAGCCCGCACTGCGCGCCGCCTACGCCCACTGCCGCCGGCTCAATGCCCGGCACGGGAAGACGTACTTCCTGGCCACCCGGCTGCTGCCGGTCGCCCGGCGGCCCGCCGTGCACGCGCTGTACGGCTTCGCCCGCTGGGCCGACGACATCGTCGACAGCGTGGACGACGACGCCACCCCGAAGGAGCGCGCGGCGGCCCTGCACGCGCTGGAGGCGCAATTGCACGCCGGGCTCGCGCGGGGCGGCGGCGACGAGCCGGTGGTACGGGCCCTGGCACACACCAGCGCCACCTACGGCATCGACCCGGCGTACTTCACCGCCTTCATGGCCTCCATGCGCGCCGACCTGGTGGTGACCGACTATCCGACCTACGCGGACCTGCGCGGCTACATGTACGGCTCGGCCGAGGTGATCGGCCTTCAGATGCTGCCCGTCCTCGGCACGGTCACGCCGCGCGAGGAGGCCGCGCCGCACGCCGCCGCGCTCGGCGCGGCCTTCCAGCTCACCAACTTCCTGCGGGACGTGGGCGAGGACCTGGACCGGGGCCGCGTCTACCTGCCCGGCGACCTGCTGGCCGCGCACGGCGTCGACCGCGAACTGCTCCAGTGGAGCCGGCTGACCGGCACCGAGGACGCGCGGATCACCGCCGCGCTGCGGGCCGCCGCCGACCTCACCCGCGGCGTCTACCGCCGGGCCGCGCCCGGTGTCGCCATGCTCGCCCCGGCGTCCCGGCCGTGCATCCGCACCGCGTTCATCCTCTACCGCGGCATCCTGGACGCCGTGGAGGCCGACGGCTACGCGGTGCTGCACCGCCGCGCCGTCGTATCCCGCCCGGTCCGCGCGACCGTGGCCCTCGACGGGCTGGTACGGGTGACCGCGGCCCGTACCCATGCCAGAACCGTCGCACCGGAAGGCAGCACCGTGGACGCTCCCCGACGCGGCCGGTACCCGCTCAGCCTGCGGCGGCGGCCCGTGGCCTGGGAGCGCCAGCGGCCCACCTGGCGGGACGCCGCGCCCGGCGTCATCGCCGGCGCGCTGGAACGCGCCAAGGCCCGGCCGTCCGGCAACTGGTACGCCGTGGGTGCCTCCCGGCAGGTCGGCCGGGACCGCCCCCTGGGCCGGACCGTCGCCGGTACGGAGGTGGTGCTGTGGCGCGCGGCCGACGGGCGGCTGCGCGGCGGCCCGGGGGCCTGTCCGCACCTGGGGGCGCCGCTGAAGGACAGTCCGGTGCGGTGCGGCACGCTCGTCTGCCACTGGCACGGACTCGCCCTGGACGGCGGCCCGTTCGCCGGGTGGGAGCCGTATCCGGTGTACGACGACGGGGTGCTGGTCTGGGTGCGCCTGGACCACGCGGGCGGCGAGGAACCGCTGGACCGGCCCCGCGTCCCGGAGCGCCCGGACACGGCCGCCGCCGTCGCGGCCGTCCACACCGGGGTCGGGCGCTGCGAGCCGGACGACGTGGTCGCCAACCGGCTCGACCCGTGGCACGGCGCGTGGTTCCACCCGTACTCCTTCGTCGACCTGACCGTGACGGACGGCCCGGCGGGCCCCTCGGACGCGTTCACCGTGGACGTGTCCTTCAAGGTCGCCGGGCGCCTGGTCGTCCCCGTGCGCGCGGAGTTCACCGCTCCGGGGCCGCGCACCGTGGTCATGCGGATCACCGAGGGCGAGGGCGCGGGCAGCGTGGTGGAGACCCACGCCACCCCGCTCGGCACCGACGCGTCCGGCCGGCCGCGCACCGCCGTAGTCGAAGCGGTCGTCGCGGCCAGCGACCGTCCGGGCTTCGCGGTGGCCCGCGCGGCGGCCCCGCTGCTGCGCCCTTTGATGCGGGCCACGGCGGGACGGCTGTGGCGCGACGACATGGCGTACGCGGAGCGGCGGTGGGAGCTGCGGCGGGCGGGGAGGTTTCCGGGGTGAACGTGCGCGGCGCACACGCCGGTGCCTCACGGACGCCGGTCGTCACCCCCAGGTGACCCCACGCGCCCCTGCATCACCCGTAAGGGGCAACGGCAAGCAGGCGTTGACGCTGGCAGCATCGTTCTCGGACGCGCCGCGCAGCCCACCGGACACATGTGGCGTCCGACGGCCGCGCGGTACTTCTTCGGGAAGGAGACACCCACCATGCCGGAAACCCAGGAAGCATACGAGACGGTCGAATACGAGGCGCCGGAGCTGGTCGAGGCCGGGGACTTCACCGAGCTGACGCTCGGGTTCCACGGGCACCACTGGGACGGCTGGGGCGGGCGCGGCCACGGGTGGTGGTGATTTCCCGCTCGGCCCGGGGCCCCGTCGCGGTGCGGCGGGGCCCCTCCCCTGCCCGGGAACGAGTGCGCCCGGCTCTCAGGCTCCCGCCACCCGCGCCATCCCCCTCAGCACCGCCGACCGGCCGCGGTCCGGCACCGTCCACAGCGTCTGGCCGCGTACGCCCCACCGCGCCAGCAGCGCGTTCGCGGCGAGGAAGCCCGTGGTGGCCGCGCGTTCCATGAGGGCCACCGGAAGGTCCGTACGTACGAGATCACCGGCCACCATCACCGCCGGGTCGGGCGTGCGGACGGTGGGGCGGTCCTGGTAGCCGCCCACCGGGAACAGCGGGCAGTCGGCGCGCCATTCGTGCTGCGCGTCGACCACCTTCGCCCCGCGGGTCTCGGGGTAGACGCGCGACAGCTGGTCCAGCAGCCGGTCCTGCTGGGCCCGCCGGTCGGTGTCCGTACGCAGCGCGTACGCGTGCAGTTCGACCACCGAGCCGCCGGTGCGGGACGCCCAGCGGGCCGCCTCCCCCTCCCAGCGCTCCAGCACGCTGACGTTGTCCAGCGCGCCGAAGCCGCTGGTGCCGAGGAAGCCCGGCCGGTCCGGGGCGACCGGCCGGTCGAGCCAGAGCCGGGAGACGAGGAACGGCGGCGCGGTCCGCAGCCGCCGCACCCGCTCGCGCCAGTCCGGGTCGCCCAGCCGGGGCGAGGCGGCGACCAGGCCGCGCAGTCCGGCGGTGTCGAGGGCGAGGACCACCGCGTCGTGGCGCGCCGCGCCGTGCGAGCCCAGTACGGTCACGCCGCCGTCCGGGCGGGGCTCGACGGTCTCCACCGCGCAGCCGGTGTGCACCGCGACGCCGTGGCCGGTCAGGTAGCGGCCCAGCGGCTCCCACAGCGCCTGCGGGAACGGTTCGTCGGGTACGTCGAACAGCAGCCCTTCGCTGGAGCCGAGGAAATAGATGTGGAACATCAACGCCATTTCGGCGGCGGACAGTTCCCCGGGGTCGGCGAAGAAGCTGCGGGAGAAGACCTCGAACGCCAGGTGGTGCGCCGCTTCGGGGAAGCGGATGCGGTCCAGGAAGTCGCGTGCGCTGACGCCGTCCAGACGCTCGTAGACCCCGGGTGTACGGACGTCGAGCAGTGGCAGCGCGGCGCGCGGGTTCATCCTGGCCATCTCGCGCAGGGTGAAGGTCGGGCTGAGCAGGGCGAAGCCGAGCGCACTCCACGGCGGGGTGCGCGGCACATGCGCGAAGCTGTCGCGCAGGCCGCTGCTGTGGCGCAGCGGGTAGTCGGGCAGCCCGGTGAGCATGCCCAGCGCCGGGTCGGCCCGGCGCAGCAGGCCCCGCAGGTTGTAGTACTGGCGGAAGAAGGCGTGGAAGCCGCGCGTCATCGTCGCGCGGAAGCCGTCGGCGAGCTGCACCTGACGGCCGGACAGCCGCCCGCCGAGGCCCGCCTCCCGCTCGTACAGCGTGACCCGTACGCCCCGCTCGGCCAGCGCGGTGGCCGCGGCGAGCCCGGCGATACCGCCGCCGATCACCGCCGTGTGCGGCGCCTCGCCACTGATCCCGGCCCGGCCCGGCGGGGGCGGGACGACGCGGGCCCGCCGGTCCCGGCCCCGGCGCGGCGCGGCGGGGCGGGCGGAGCGGCGGGAGCGCCCGGCGGCGGTCGGTACGGCGTCAGGCGGCGGGGTCGTCATCGGGCGGTCTTCTTCCTGTCGGGGGCGGGGCCTGCGTGCGGGGGTGTTACGTACGGGCCGGGCGCGCGGGCGGGCGGCGGCGCAGCCTGGGCAGTTCCGCCACGGTGCGCAGCATGGGCCGTACGGGAGTATGCAGGCCGATGGACAGGTCCTCGCGCAGGCGGGTGCCGCCGTCCAGGAAGCGCAGCAGCCGTTCCATCGGTACGCCGCGGAACAGCCCGGTGAAGAAGTCGGCGCCGTCGATGCGCCCGCTGTCCAGGGCCCGTAGCAGGACCGCGTCCATCAGCCGCGACCTGGCGGAGTGCGGGGGCGGCGGGGCCGGGGTACGGCCTTGGTGGAAGGCGGTGGCGATGGCCCGGGTCTGGCGCTGGACGGCGGCGAAGGTGTAGCCGGTGGACGGCCGGGTGGCGCCGCCGGCGGCGCCGATACGGAAGACGCGGGGCCCGGCAGCGCGCGGGAAGCGCGCGTCGGTCATCGGGATGACGCCCTGCTCGGAGGCGGTGATGCGGTACGGGCCCAGCGCGCGGACCTCCGCCAGGTAGTGGCGCAGCGCGCGGTGGTAGGCGGCCTCGTCGAGCGGGGCGGCGGAGAACTCGGTGTACTCGGCCAGCGCTTCGTACGGGCTGAGCGGAAGGACGTAGCCGAACGACAGGCCGTGGTCCGGCTGCGGGGTGCGGAAGTCCATCAGGTCGGCGGTCGTGGGGTCGAACTCGGGGCGTTCGGTGCGGATGAACCAGCCGTGGAAGTGCTGGAGGAGGGTGGTGCGGGCGGGCGGCAGGGCCGGGAGCGGCCGGGAGTCGAAGACCCAGCGGGCGCGCAGCCGCAGCGGGCCGCCCTCCGGCGTCACGCCGCGGACCTCGGCGCCGTCCGGCAGCGCGCGTACGTCCTCGACCACGGCCGTCAGCCGGTCCGCGGCCGGTGTCGCGGCGAGCCGGGCCCCCACCAGCTGCTCGAACGCGCCGGAGCGCATCATCTTGTACCGCAGCGGCCCGGGGCGCCCGGTGACCTCAGCGCCGTCGGCGCCGTGCACGCGCAGCCGGTCCCAGGAGGCCGCCAGGACGCCGTCGTACTCGCCGCCGGGCACCTCCCAGTAACACCAGGTGCGCTCGGGGGGACGGAGCGGTCCGGGCGGCGCGTCCACGACGGTCACCCGGGGGCCGCGGGCCCCGGGCAGCGGGGCGCAGAGCCGGTGGGCGAGGGACAGGCCCGCGGCGCCGCCGCCCACGACGGCCACCTCCGTGTCGTACACGCCGACTCCCTCCCGTCCTGCCCGGCACCACGTCCGTGCCCGCACCGCGCCGACGGGCACACCAGGTCTTCGGGTGCCCGTCCGCACGGTTTCTACCGGGGGAAACGCCGTCCCGGCCACTACCACGCCGGTCGCCGGGCGAAGCCGCCCGATCGGAAGCCCGGCCCGCATGCGGGCCGCGGAACGGAGAAAGCCCCGGCCAGACGGGGGGAGCTGGCCGGGGCAGTCGGGGCACGGGCGGGACGCCGGTCACCTGATCGGCGAGGGTCCATCAAGCCCGTGGTCAATTGAACGATAAACCACCGAACGCCTTTCCGCCAAACCGGACGGATGTGACGCATATCGCGCACCCGTCGGCCGACCCCGACGCACACCTCAGCGCCCCCGATGCCGGGCCTTCGCCTTCTCACGCGCCCGCGACCTGCGCCGCTCGTCCTCCGCCGCCCGCCGCCGCTTGGCCGCGGCCCGGTTCTCGGTCTTCGCCTGCGCGAAACTCCGGGCGAGGGCTTCCTGCGCGGCGGTACTCAGCGGGCGGGCCGCCTGCTCCCGGGCGGCGGCGCGGGCCAGCCGCTTCGGGTTCGGACGGTACGGGCGCGCGGCGCGTACGCGTACGCCGTCCGGCCCGGCGATCTCCAGAACGCCGACCCAGTAGGGGTCCTCGAAGAACACGGTGAACGTGCTCGGCATGGTGTTGTCCTCCCATGGTGGTGCGTGAGAGGACGAACCGGACACCCTGGGAGGGAGGTTACTGACCCGTACCCTGCGAAAGGGGAGGGCGCCCGGACTACCGACCGGGCCGTGTTTTCGTTCGTCCTGTGCATGATCCAGGTCCAGCCATCGATGGTGCGGGCTGCCGCCTCTCCGGACAACCGGTTTTCGTACGGCCACAGCCATACGGCCACCGCGCGGCGGATACTGCCCGCCGCGCGGCGGCCGTCGGGGGATCAGGTGATCAGGGGGAAGGTGTTCAGGCGGCCGGGGCCGGGCGGGCCGCGATGCCGTTGCGCCACAGGGCGTCCACCCGGGCGCGCTCCTGCGCGTTCGGGTTGGTGTTCTGGCAGGACGGGCCGGGGCCGCCGCCCGACATCAGCTCGCTGCAGGGGCCCGAGTAGTGGTCGGGCAGGCCGAGCACGTGGCCCGTCTCGTGGGCCACCACACGGGTGGAGTTGTACTGCTGGTTCTGCCGGTAGTCGAGGAAGATGTAGCCCCGCCCGTGACCGTCGGTGCTCGCGTAGGAGCCGCGGGCGTCGTTGCCCTCGCGGTACGTGAAGTCGGCCCGGGAGCCTTCCTGGAGCTTCACGTTGTTCACGGAGCTGTTCCAGATCTGCGTGCTGCGCGCTATCTGGCTGCGGAAGGTGGGCGCGCTGGAGGCGTTGTACGTGACGGTGACGGCCAGGACGCCGGGGTTGGCGGCGCGCTTGGCGGCGGCCGCCTTCATGACGGCCTGGAAGAACGCCTTGTTGGCCTTGGCTTCCTCGGCCGAGCCGGCGTACTTGGCTATGGAGGCCGCGGTGGAGACGCTCGCGCCGGAGGGGGCGGCGGGAGCGGAAGCGGCGGTGGCGGGGACGGTACCGAGGGAGGCGGCCAGGCCGAGGCCGAGCACGGAGGTGAGAACCGTACGCATGGGTCTCATGGGGGAAACCTCTTCATCCGTGGGAGGGATTTGGTACCGGGATTGTGGAGGAATCAAGGTCCCCATGGATGACAGCTATTGGCGATAGCACGGTGACATCACCCCACCCGCCCGACCGTTCGGAAGGGCACAACAGCCGTGTCGCGACAGGGTGGTGCGGGCGCGGAAGGCGCCGTTCACATCTGCGGCATGGGAACGTGGCACCTGCCCGCGTCATCACGTTCCCCGTCAAATGACGTAGGCGGCCTACGATCGATGCGGGCGCGGGCGCCCGGGCGAAGGGGCGTCAGCGGGGCAGCGGCCGGGCGCGGTTGAGGTTGAGCAGCGGCGCGAGCAGATCGCCGTCGCGCTCGCGGCGCGCCGCGACCTCGTCGAACAGGAACGTGAGCTGCCCGGGGTCCGTACAGGCTTCGATCTCGTCCCAGGTCACGGGCGCGGAGACGGTGGGCTGCGCGCGGGCGCGCACCGTGTAGGGCGCGGCGGTGGTCTTCGACGCCGAGTTCTGCGAGAAGTCGATGAAGACCTTTCCCGGCCGCAGTGCCTTGGTCATCCGGTGCACGACATGACCGGGCAGGGTCCGCTCGGCCTCGACGGCGATGTCCTTGGCGTACGCGGTGACGTCCTCCGAGGGCGCCGGTTCGATCGGCACGAGGATGTGCAGGCCCTTGGAGCCGCTGGTCTTGGCGTAGACGTTCAGGCCGTCGGCCATCAGGCGCTCGCGCAGCCACCGGGCCACCCCGCAGCACTCCACGATCGTGGCCGGCTCGCCGGGGTCGAGGTCGAACACGAGGCGGTCGGCGACGCGCGGCGTATCGGCGGGCCACTGCGGGGTGTGCAGCTCCACGACCAGGTTCGCGGCCCACATCAGGGTCGGTACGTCGCGTACCAGCACCTGCCGTCGGTTCTTGGCCGTGCTGCCGGGTACGTCGCAGGTCTTCACCCATGCGGGCGTCCCGGGCGGCACGTTCTTCGTGAAGAACGTCTCGCCGTCGGGACCGTCGGGATACCGCAGGAAGGACGCGGGCCGGTCGTGGATGTGGGCGAGCAGCGCGCCTGCGGTGGTGGCGTAGTAGTGCAGCAGCTCGCCCTTGGTGGTGCCGGTCCGCGGATACAGGACCTTGTCCAGGTTGGTGAGCGACAGCCGCCGCCCCTCCACGACGGTGATTGGCGACATACCATGACAATCCCATACGAATCCCATGCGAGGGGATGAGACATGCGATCGGTGTGGAACGGGTCGATCTCCTTCGGGCTGGTCAGCATCCCCGTGAAGACCTACAGCGCGACCGAGCGCACGGCCTCGGTCTCGTTCGTCCGCATCCACGCGAAGGACGGCGGCCGGATCCACTACCGCAAGGTCTGCGAGCTGGACGGGGAGGAGGTCCCCACCGAGGAGGTCGGCAAGGGTTACCAGGCCGCGGACGACACGATCGTGCCGATCACCGACGAGGACCTGGCCAAGCTGCCGCTGCCGACGACCAAGACGCTGACCATCCTGGCCTTCGTCGGCGCGGACGAGATCGACCCGCTCCAGCTGGACAAGTCCTACTTCCTGGGGCCCAACGGTGCCGCCGCCACCAAGCCGTACGCGCTGCTGCGGGACGCCCTGGAGCACCAGGAGAAGGTCGCGATCGGCAAGGTGGCCATGCACGGGCGGGAGACGCTGGCCATGCTGCGGGCGCACGACGGGGCGATCGCCATGCACACGCTGCTGTGGCCGGACCAGATCCGCTCGGCACATGCCGTCGCGCCCAGCGAGAAGGTGGAGATCCGGGAGAACGAGCTGACCCTCGCCGAGACCCTGATGGACTCGCTCGGTGAGCTGGACGAGTCGGAGCTGCACGACGACTACCGGGAGGCCGTCGAGGAGCTGGTCACCGCGAAGCTGGAGGGCGGCGAGCCGGCCGCGCCCAAGGCCGCCCCGCGCGGCGGCAAGGTCATCGACCTCATGGCCGCGCTGGAGAACAGTGTGCGGGCGGCGCGGGAGTCGCGCGGGGAGGGCGGCGGGGCCGCCGGGGAGGACGCGGACGAGGCGGACCGGGCCTCGGTCACGCCGATCGGGAGCCGCAAGACGGCGAAGAAGGCCGCGGCGAAGACCGCGTCCGGCAGCGGCGCCAAGAAGACGGCGGCCCGCAAGACGTCCGGGTCCGCGGCCAAGAAGTCCGCCTCCGGCAGGTCGGCCGCCTCCGGCGGGAAGAAGAGCGCGGCAGGCGGGAAGAAGGCCGCGGCGAAATCCTCGGCGTCGAAGTCCGCCGCCAAGAAGAGCACCGCGAACAAGAGCACCGCGAAGAAGAGCGGCAGGAAGGCGTCGGCCTGAGGGGTGTGAGGCGGGCGGGCCCGGAGCGGGGCCCGGCAGGCTTAGAGTCGGTGCATGGCTTCAGACGAGGGAACGGTGCGCGTCGACAGCTGGATCTGGTCCGTCCGGCTGACCAAGACGCGTTCGATGGCCGCGACGGCCTGCCGCGGTGGGCATGTTCGGGTCAATGGTGAACGGGTGAAGGCCGCCCACGGGGTGCGGCCGGGCGACGAGGTGCGGCTGCGGCACGCCGGGCGCGAGCGCATCGTCGTGGTCTCGCGCCTCGTGAGCAAGCGGGTCGGCGCCGCGGTCGCCGCGGAGTGCTTCGTCGACAACAGTCCCCCGCCGCCGCCCCGCGAGGAGATCGTCGCGGTCCCCCAGCGCGACCGGGGCACCGGCCGGCCCACCAAGCGCGACCGGCGCGAGATGGAGCAGTTGCGGGGCCGCTGAGGGCCTGTGTCACAGCCCTGGTCGGATCAGTGCACGCCGTCCGGTGCACTCCGCCGCCCTCCGTCTCGGCGCCATCGGTCCTACGGAAGCCGATCGCAAGGCGCCGGAGCGTCCTCGCTGGGCCCCCGGCCGGGGTATGACACAGGCCCTGAGAGCCGGGCGCTCCCGTACGGGCGAAAGGTCGCCCCTACGGGAACGCCCGCCCCGCTCACAGCTCGCTCAGGTACACCCAGGCGCCCTCGTCCCGCACGAAGCGGCTGTTCTCCTCCTGTACGCCGGGCTCGCCGCGCAGCGTGTAGTGGGCGCGGAATTCCACGGTGCCCTCGCTGTGGAACGCGCTCCCGCCCGTTGTGCCGACGATCTCCAGTCGCGTCCACCGCTGCCCCCGTTCGAACTCCACGCCCGCCGGGCGCGTCGCGGGGTGCCAGGTGCGCAGCAGGTACGGGGCGTCACCGGCCGCGAAGGCGCTGTAGCGCGAGCGCATCAGCCGCTCGGCCGTCGGCGCGGCGGCCTCGCCCCGGTGGAAGCGGGCGCAGCACTCGGCGTAGGAGGCTTCCAGGCCGCAGGGGCAGGGGGAGGTGGGGTCGATCGCCGGTCGCCGGCGTGCGTGGTTCTTGGACACCTCTCGATTGTGACCGCTTCGGATGCCCGGCCGGGCGGCGGGGCCGGGACCGGCCGGTGGCGGTCAGCCGGTGGCGCCGCGCAGCCAGCCGTCGACCGTGGCCGTCACGGCGCGGGCGAAGCGGTCGATGCCCGGCGACCGCACGGGGCACGGGCGGGGCGTGGTGGTCGTCGGCGCCAGGCAGAAGTGCAGGGCGTCGTCGGTGCGGTGCAGGTCGGTGGTGCCGCCGCCGGGGGCCGGGTGGGTGCAGTACGCGGGGTGGGCGCGTTCGTAGGCGTCGCAGGGCAGTTGGCGGGTCCAGCGGTAGCGGTCGCCGGCCGGGCCGAGCGTACGGCCCGCGTCCGCGTAGAGGTCACCTGCCGCGGCGGCGCGGTCGGCGTACAGGGCGTTGACGCGGCGGATGCGGTCCGGGTGGAAGGCGTCGGGCCCCTGGGAGGCCCAGACGATCTTCGGCCGGGCGAGGCCGGCGTCCCGTGCCGCCGCGGTGATCTCCTCGGTCAGCGCCCGCGCGTCGGCCGCGTACCGCTGGTAGTAGCCCGCTGTGCCGTACGTGGCGCCGGCCATGCACGGCGTGTAGCCCCAGGCGTTCCCCCAGAACTGGAGGATCACGACGCGCGGCCGCACCGTGCGCACGAGCGTTGCCGCCTTGTCCCGGGCGGGGACGAGCGACTTGCCGCGCCAGGACGTGAGGTAGTCGCACAGCGTCGTGCCGGAGTGCGGGGCGGCGTGCAGCGTGGCGCGCCCGGTCGCGGCGAGCCGTTCGGCCAGGACGTCCTGGCTCTCCATGGCCAGGGAGTCGCCGAGGTACAGCGCGGGGACGGCCGGGCCGGACGGCGTGCGGCCGGGGGTGGTGGGGTGCGGCAGCGGTACGGGCGTACCGCCGCCGGGCGCCGGTGCGGTCGCGGCCGGGGGCGGGGCGCTCTCGGGTCCGGTCGGCGCGTCCGTGGGGTCGGAGGCGAAGACGACGCCCCAGCCGAAGGCCCCGACCAGGGCCAGGGCCACCACGGTGAGCAGCGGTACCAGCCAGCGCTGGGTCATCGGGCCGCCCCTGGTCGCGTCGCGCGTACGGCCGGTGGCTCATGTCAGGTGCACTTCACACCGGCACGGGCAGACCAGGGAAGCACACCGGGAGCCAGGCGGGAAGACCGCCCGGCTACTCGGCGAGCGCGGCCGGCAGGGCCCCGTGCCGCCGGTCGGCCGGTGCCGGGATCCTGCCGCAGAACTCCGCCTCGATCACGTTGACATAGAGGGCGCCGTCCGACAGCCAGTCGCCGTTCATGTTGAACGTGAGCCGGTGGCCGCCGTCCCGCGTCGTGACCGTGGCGGACATCGAGCCGTTGGTGCGGCCTGTCTTGCCCACCACCGGCACCCCGCAGGACAGGGTGATGGTCTCCACGCCGAGGCCGAACGCGAATCCGTTGCCCGCCGGCACCGCGTCGAGCAGTTCCCTCATCTGCGCGCGGGGCAGCAACTCGCCGCGCAGCAGCGCACGTTGGAAGGTGTTGAGGTCCCCGAGGGTGGAGATCATGTCGCCGGACGCGCCCAGCCAGGTCATGTTCTGCTCGGTGGCGTCGTGGACCGGCGCGCCGGGGGCCGGGTCGTGCAGCCGTGAGTAGGCGACCGGGTGCGGGTCCGGCATGCTCGGGTCGCTGCCGGGGAACGACGTGCCGCGCAGGCGCAGCGGCTCGATGATGCGGCGCTCGACCTCGTCGGCGTACGGATGCCCGGCCACCGCCTCGATGACCATTCCGGCGAGGACGTAGTTCGTGTTCGAATAGCTGGCCTTCTCCCCCGGCGCCGCGACCGGCGGATACTTCAGCGCGATGGCGACCAGCTCCTCGGGCGTGTGGTTGTCGTAGCGGTGCTCCGGGAAACCGCTGCCGGAGGAGTTGGTCTGGAATTCCCGGTCGCCGGTGTGGCTGGGCAGGCCGCTGGTGTGGTTGAGCAGCCGGCGCACGGTGATCGTGCGGCCGTCGTTGCCGTTGCCGCGCACCAGGCCGGGCAGCCACGTGTCGACCGTGTCGTCGAGGCTCAGCTGCCCCTCGGCCTCCAGTTGGAGGAGGACGGTGGCGATGAACGGCTTGGTGATGCTCGCCGCCCGGAAACGGTCGTGGACCGAGCGCTTGCGCCCCGTACCGACGTCCGCGACACCCGCGGAGCCGAACCATCTCTCCTTCCCGTCGCGGACCTCGGCGGCGACGCCGGGTATGCGGCCCGCTTCCACCAGTTGGCGGAGGGCGGCCCGGGTGGCTTCGTGGCCGGGCGCCTGCGGGGCGGGCGTCGCCGCGTACACGGGTGTCAGGGTCGTGGTGGCCAGTGCGGCGACGGTGGTGAGGGCGAGCAAGGCGGTGCGTAAGGTCCGCTGCTTCATGGGCGGTGTCTCCGGCGTCTTGAGGGAGCCGAGCGCATCCCTGTGGCGGGAATGACGCCGCAGGGCGGGCCGGGGTTGAAGCGCCGGAGGTGCGGCCGCCGTGCGGTGGTGCGGGACCGGCCCCATGATGGAAGCAGCGGAGGCACTGCCGGCCCGGTGGTCCCTCCGGACCCGAGCGATCTTTCGGGAGGCGCCATGGACAAGGACAGCACTCCGGATTCCGACGAGGCCCGCGCCGCGCGGCTGCGCGAGCTCTATACGGGTGGTGAGCGCCCGTTCGATCCGGAGGACCTGGTCATGGCCAGGGGACTGGAGCCGACGCCGGAACGGGTCGAGGAGGCCCGCCGGCTCATCGAGGAGAAGGGGGCGGCGGCCATCGAACGGTATCTGCCGTAGCCCCCGCGGCGGTGGCGGCTCAGTCGCGGTGCGCCAGGGCGGCGATGCGCCTGCGGTAGGCGGCACTGTCCGCCTCGCTGAGCGGCAGCCGGCCGTCGCCCGCGAGGTGCGACGGGAGGTAGGTGGCCTGCTTGACCGCCTGATGGAGCGGGCCGGGCAGGTTCAGGAGGAACTGGCCCCGCTCGGCGGTCTCGATGACCATCCACGAGTCGGAGCCCCGGTCCTCCGGGGAGGTCGGCTCGATCGTGCTCACCGCCGTCACGGTGAGGGTGGGCGGCATATCGGTGGCGGTGCCCGTCGTGGTCTCGTGCTGTGTACTCATGTCCCCTCCCTAACAACCGGGGGCGGCCCGGGGCCAGCCGTTGCGCCGAGTCGTGTCTCACAGTGGCCGGGGGAATGCGGGCCGGGACCGCGGAAGGAAAGGTGAGCGACGCAGATGGGCCGCAGAAGAGACTTGGCCAAAGTGACCCCTCCGCTCCGCGCCGCGGGGCCCCGATCACCGATCATGGCCGGCATGAGCGAGGAGACCCACACCACGGGGCCGGCCCCGGAGGCGGCACGGCGTACACATGACCGGGAGCGACGGCGGGCGCGGCTGGTGCTCGCCGGGCGCGCGGAGAGCGCGGAGGACTTGGCGATGCTCATCGATGCCCTGGGGCTCGATCCCGCGGAGGATCAGGAGACGCCGCCCGGCAGGAGCGGCTGAGCACGTGAGGGAGACGGCCGGGACTGCCCGGCGGAAACCGCCGGCGTCGCCGTCTCCCCGGAAGCAGCCGGGCCCGCCGTCTTCACGCGAAGCGGCGGGCCCGGCCCCTGCCGGGGCCACCCGGGCCCTGTCCCCGGCGATTTTCCGTCAGGTCTCCCCCTCCATGGCCTCCACCAGGGATTTCGGCCGCATGTCCGTCCAGCGTTCCGAGACGTGGTCCAGGCACCCCTGGCGTGTGTCCTCGCCGTGGACGACGGCCCAGCCGCCGGGGAGGTCGGCGGCAGCGGGCCACAGGGAGTACTGGTTCTCGTCATTGACGAGGACCAGGTAGGCGGCGTCCGGGTCTTCGAACGGGTTGGTCATGTACGGCTCCTGAGGTGTGTCGGCGGGACGGGTTCGTACGGGGCCGGTGCCGTGCCGGCCAGTGCGGCGGCGAGGACGGGCCCGATGCGGTCCAGGGCGTGCGGCTGCATCATGTGGCCGTGTTCGCACCGCGCGTCGTGGGTGTGGACAGTGCCGGAGACGTACGGCTGCCACGCCTCCGCCGGCCAGTGCGCTTCGCCGCGTTCGGGTTCCGCCTTGAACAGCAGGAGGTCGCCCTCGTAGACGGCGGGCCGGAAGGTGTACCAGCGCAGGCGGGTGTTGTCGGTCAGGGTCTGCGCCACGGCCGTGACGAGGGGTTCCTCCAGCAGGGCGGCCAGCGCGCTGCCCTGGCCACGGAGGATGTCCGCGGCCCGTGCGGGGTCGAGGCCGCGGTGGGCGGTGCCGGGGCTGACCGCGTCGGCGAACAGGAAGGCCACGTCGCGGGCGGTGTGGCGGGGCAGGACGCGGTCGGGGTCGACCTGGAGGGGCGCGGCGTCCAGGAGGGCCAGGAACGCCACTTTTTGGCCCTGTTGCTGGAGGCGGGTGGCCATCGCGTGGGCGACGGCGCCGCCGAAGGACCAGCCGAGCAGGTGGTAGGGACCGGTCGGCTGGACGGTGCGGATGCGGTCGAGGTAGTCGGCGGCCATGGCGTCGATGGTGGCGGGCCGGGCGCCGGGCTCGGTCAGGCCGCGTGCCTGGAGTCCGATGACGGGGCGGTCGTGGAGGTGGCGCAGCAGTCCGGCGTACGGCCAACTGATGCCGGAGGCCGGGTGGACGCAGAACAGGGGCGGGCGGCTGCCGCGCGCTCGCAGCGGCAGCAGGACGTCCAGGGCGTCCGCCGTCGTGGTGGACGCCTCGTGCAGGGTGCGCAGGAGCCCGGCGGGCGTCTGCGCATCGAACAGGGCGCGGATTCCGGGGTCGGCGCCGAAGACCGTACGGACGCGGCTGATGAGGCGGGCCGCCAGCAGCGAGTCGCCGCCGAGGTCGAAGAAGCCGTCGTCGGCGCCCACCGCGGGCAGGCCGAGGATTTCGGCGAACAGCGCGCTCATCAGTTCCTCGGGCGGGCTGCCCGGTGCCCGGCCGCCTTCCGGGGCGGTGACGTCGGGGGCGGGCAGCGCGCGCCGGTCCAGCTTGCCGTTGGCGGTCAGGGGCAGGGCGTCCAGGAGGACCGCGGCGGCGGGGACCATGAACCGGGGCAGCCGCTCGCGCAGGAACCGGCGCAGTTGTGCGGGGTCCGGTTCGGTGCCGGGTGCGGGGACGGCGTACGCGACGAGCTGCTTGCGGCCGGGGGTGTCCTCGCGGACGGCCACGGCGGCGCGGTCCACGCCGGGGTGGGCGAGCAGCGCGGCCTGCACCTCGCCGAGTTCGATCCGTACGCCGTGGATCTTCACCTGGTCGTCGATCCGGCCGAGGTATTCCACGACGCCGTCGGGACGCTGCCGTCCCAGGTCGCCGGTGCGGTACATGCGCTCGCCGGGCGCGCCGTACGGGTCGGCCACGAAGCGTTCGGCGGTGAGGGCGGGGCGGTGCAGGTAGCCGCGGGCCAGGCCGGTGCCGGTGAGGTGGATCTCGCCGGGTACGCCGGGGGGCACCGGGCGCAGTGCGGCGTCCAGGACGTGGACGTGGGTGTTCCAGATGGGCGTTCCGGCGGCCACGTCGGGTCCGTCGGCGACCGCGTGCAGGCTGTCGCCGCCGGCTTCCGAGGCGCCGTAGAAGTTGACCAGACGGGCGTGCGGGAGGGCGTCGGCGAATCGCTGGGAAAGGGCGGGCGGGAGTGCTTCGCCGCTGGTCACCCATAGGGTGCAGGTCGCCAGCAGGCCGGTGTCGCCGTCGAGGAGGGCGGCGAGCAGGCTGGGCACGACGGTGATACGGGTGGCGCGGTGCCGGGCGACGAGGGCGGCCAGGTCCGCCGGGCTGCGGGCGGTGAGGGAGTCGGCGAGGACGACCGGCGCGCCGTGCAGCAGGGCACCGAGCAGTTCGGTGGTGCCGTCGATGAAACTCAGAGTGGTCTTGGCGAGCACCGGCTGTCCGGCGTGCCAGGGATACGTACGGGAGCACCACAGCAGCCGGTTGACGCACCCCCGGTGCAGGCCGACGACGCCCTTGGGGGTGCCGGTGGAGCCGGAGGTGTAGAGGACGTACGCGGGGTGGGGCGGCCTGAGCGGGGCGCGCCGGTCGGCGTCGGTGAGGTCGGTGTCCGACAGGGTGCGCAGCGCCTCGACCGTGGCGTCCGCGTCCAGGACAAGACGGAGGATGTCCGTGGCGGGCAGGGCCGGTGCGGTGGCCCGGTCGGTGACGAGCAGGACGGGCCGGGTGTCGCCGAGCATGAAGGCCAGGCGCCCGGCGGGGTAGTCCGGGTCGAGGAAGAGGTAGGCGGCTCCGGCCTTGAGGACCGCGAGAACGGCGGTGACCATGGCGGGCGTACGGGGCAGGGCCAGCGCGACGACGCTCTCGGGCCCGGCTCCGCGTGCGGCGAGCAGGCGGGCGAGGCGGTTCGCCGCGGCGTTGAGTTCCGCGTAGGTGAGGGTCAGGTCGGCGTAGTACAGGGCGGGGGCGCCGGGATCGGTGGCCGCCCGGTCCTCGAAGAGGCGCGGGAGGACGGTGTCGGGGACGCCGTGCGCGGTGTCGTTGCGTTCGCGCAGGGTGCGGCGTTCCTGGCGGGAGAGGATGTCGGCCTGGCTGATGCGCTGCCCGGGGTCGGCCGTCGCGGCGTCGGTGATGCGGCGCAGCCGCGCCACGAACGCCTCGACGGTGGGGCGGTCGAAGAGGTCACTGCTGAACTCGACCGCGGCCTCGACCCCGGCGGGGGTCCCGTCGGGCGCGCGGTGCTCGGTGGCGTTGATCTCCATGTCGAGCCGGGCCGTGCCGGTGCCGGCGGGCACCGGGGTGATGTCCAGGCCGGGCAGTTCCAGGTCACGGCCGGCGGCGGACTGCCACGTGAGCAGCGTCTGGACGAGCGGGTGGCGGGCGGCCGTACGGGGCGGGTTGAGGGCTTCCACGAGGCGTTCGAAGGGGACGTCCTGGTGGGCGTAGGCGGCGAGGTCGACGTCCCGTACGCGCCCGATGAGTTCGCGGAAGGTGGGGTCGCCGGAGGTGTCGGTGCGCAGGACGAGGGTGTTGACGAAGAAGCCGACCACCTCGTCCAGCGCTTCGTCGGTCCGTCCCGCGGCGGGGGTGCCGATGGGGATGTCCGTACCGGCGCCCAGCCGGGTGCACAGGGCCGCCAGCGCGGCCTGTACGACCATGAAGACGCTCGCCCCGCAGTCCCGGGCGAGTGCGGCGAGCCGCTGGTGCGCGGCCGCGTCCCAGGAGAAGGCGAGGTGTCCGCCGCGGCCGCCGGGCTGTGCCGGGCGCGGCCGGTCGGTGGGCAGCGTCAGTTGGTCGGGCAGGTCGCGCAGATGCGCGGTCCAGTACCTGAGCTGTTCGGCGAGGAGACTGTCCGGGTCGTCCGCGTCGCCGAGGAGTTCGTGCTGCCAGAGGGCGTAGTCGGCGTACTGGACGGGCGGGGGCGGCAGTTCGGGGGTGCGGCCCGCGCGGCGTTCGGTGTAGGCGTGGGCCAGGTCGCGCCACAGGGGACCGAAGGACCAGCCGTCGGCGGCGATGTGGTGGACGACGAAGAGCAGCAGGTGTTCCTCGGGGCCGAGGGCGAGGAGTTCGGCGCGGAGCGGGAGTTCGCGGGTCAGGTCGACGGCCCGGCGGGCGGCGGCGCGGACGCGTGCGCTCACCTCATCGTGATCGGCGCCGGTCAGGTCGGCGAGGGTGACGGCGGCGTGCGCGGCGTCCCGGCCGAGCACGATCTGCCGGGGTACGCCGTCGGTCTCGGGCAGGACCGTGCGCAGCACCTCGTGCCGGTCGATCACGTCCACCAGCGCGGCGCACAGCGCCTGGGCGTCCAGGGCGCCGGTCAGCCGCAGGGCCAGGGGAACGTTGTAGGTGGCGCTCGGCCCTTCGAGGCGGTGCAGGAACCACAGGCGGCGCTGGGCGTGGGACAGCGGCACCGTGTCCGGCCGGGTGGCGGGGCGGAGCGCGGGCCGGGGACGGCGGGCGGCGCGCAGCCGTCCGGCCGTACCGGCGACGGTCGGTGCGGCGAAGAGGGTCCGCAGGTCGAGTTCGGTGCCCAGGACCGTACGGATGCGTGCGGCCAGCCTGGTGGCCAGCAGGGAGTCGCCGCCGAGGTCGAAGAAGCTGTCGTCCACCCCGACCGAGGGCAGCCGCAGCACCTCGGCGAACAGGCCGCACAGCACCTCCTCCTCGGGTGTGCGGGGCGCGCGTCCGGCCGCCGAGGCGGCGAATTCGGGGGCGGGCAGGGCACGCCGGTCGAGCTTGCCGCCGACCGTGGTGGGCAGCGTGTCCAGCACCACGACGGCGGCCGGGACCATGTGCTCGGGCAGCCGGGCGCGCAGGAAGTCCCGTACGGCGCCCGGTTCGGGGGCGGCGGCTTCCGGTGTGGCGACCACGTAGCCGACGAGCCGCGCGGTGCCCGACGCGTCCGTACGGACGGCGGCCGCGGCGCGGGCGACGGCGGGGTGGGCGGTCAGCGCGGCCTCGATCTCCCCCGGCTCGATACGGAACCCCCGCACCTTCACCTGGTCATCGGCCCGCCCGACGAACTCCAGTTGCCCGTCCGCCCGCCACCGCACCAGATCACCGGTCCGGTACATCCGCTCCCCCGGCGGATCGTACGGACACGCCACGAACCGCTCCGCCGTCAGCCCCGGACGCCCCACATATCCCCGCGCCAGTCCGGCACCCGCCACGTACAACTCCCCCGTCACACCCGGCGGCACCGGCCGCAGGCCCGCGTCCAGCACGTACACCCGGCTGTGGGTGACGGGCGCGCCGATCGGCGGGGTGCCGGAGCCGTGCAGCGGCTCGCTGAGCGTGGCGCAGATGGTCGCCTCGGTCGGACCGTAGGCGTTGATCATGCGACGGCCCGGCGACCAGCGGGCCACCAGCTCGGGGGTGCCCGCCTCACCGCCGATGACCAGGGTCTCCAGGTCCGGCAGCGCCGCCGCCGGAACGCCGGCCAGCACCGTCGGCGGGATCAGGCAGTGGCTGACCCGCTCGCGGGCCAGGAAGTCCGCGAGCGCGGCCCCGGCCAGCGGCCCGGCCGGCGGCACGACCAGCGTGGCGCCCGACGCGAACGCCATCAGCGTCTCCATCACGGAGGCGTCGAAGCTGGGCGAGGCGAACCGGAGCACCCGGCTGCCCGGCCGCAGCCCGAAGCGGGCCACCTGAGCGGCGGCGAGGGCGTGGATGCCGGTGTGGGGCACCGCGACGCCCTTGGGCGCGCCGGTGGAGCCGGAGGTGTGGATGACGTACGCCGGGTGCGACGGCCGGAGGGGCGCGAGCCGGTCGGCGTCGGTGGGGTTGTGGTCCGGCTGCCCGGTGAGCAGGCCGGGCGTGGGCTCGGCGTCCAGCACCACACACGGCGGCCCGTCGGGCGGCAGTTCGCGGGCGGCGCCGGCGGTCGTCACGACGAGGACGGGTGCGGTGTCGCGCAGCAGGTACGCGATGCGCTCCCGGGGCAGCGCGGGGTCGACGGGGAGGTGGGCGGCGCCGGTCTTGGCCACGGCGAGGGCGGCCAGGACGGCCGCGGCGGACCGGGGCAGGCAGAGGGCGACGACGCGCTCGGGCCCCGCGCCACGGCTGATCAGCAGGTGCGCGAGGCGGTTGGCATCCGCGTTCGCCTCCGCGTACGTCGCCGACCACGCCCCCTCCACCAGGGCGGGCGCGTCGGGCCCCCGGGCGGCCCACCCCTCGAACAGCGCGGGAAGCAGTCCTGTCGGCAGCCCGCGCGCCGGACCGCTCCACCGTTGCAACAGCAGGCGGTGCTCCCCCGGGGAGAGAATGTCCGCCTGCCCGACGGGGATCTCGGGCCGAGCGACGGCCGCTTCCAGGAGCCGCCGCAGCCGTACGGCCAGCCCCTCGGCGGTACTGCGGTCGAACAGCGCGGTGGCGAACTCGACCGACCCGTCCACCCCGGCGGGCGCCCCGCCCGGCGCCCGGCGCTCGGTGAGCCGGAAGGACAGGTCGAACTTGGCGGTTCCGGTGTGCGCCTCCTCCTGCTCGACCGCGACGCCGGGCAGGGACAGGGCGCCTCCGGAGGGCGTGTCCACGGCCAGGGCGACCTGGAAAAGCGGATTGCGGCCGGAGGTACGGTCCGGGTTCAGGGCCTCGACCAGCTGCTCGAAGGGAAGGTCCTGGTGCGCGTACGCCCGTAGGTCGGTCTCCCGGACCCGCCGCAGCAACTCACGGAACGAGGGGTTTCCGGAGGTATCGGTACGCAGCACCAGCGTGTTGACGAAGAAGCCCACCACCTCGTCCAGGGCTGCGTCCGAGCGGCCTGCCACGGGGGTGCCCAGCGGAATGTCCGTTCCCGCTCCGAGCCGGGTCAGCAGCGCCGCCAAGGCGGCCTGCACCACCATGAACACGCTCGCCCCGCACTCCTGGGCCAGCGCCACCACACGGCCGTGCAACTCCGCGTCCCAATGGAACGGCACCGTCGCGCCCCGGTGATCGGGAGCGGCTGGACGCGGGCGGTCGCACGGCAGCGCCAACTCGCCCGGCAGGTCAGCCAGTTCGGCGTGCCAAAACTCTTGCTGCTCCTCGCTGCCCTCCAGCAACTGCCACAGCGCGAAGTCCGCGTACTGCACCGGCAGCGGGCGCCACGCAGGCACACTCCCGTTCCTCCGTGCCTCGTACGCCACCACCACATCCCGCCACAACGGCCCCAACGACCACCCATCAGCTGCAATGTGATGCACGAGCACCACCAACACCGACTCATCCCCGCCGCACTCGAACAACTCGGCCCGGAACGGAATCTCCGCCGCCAAGTCGAAGGCATGGCGTGTCGCGCGACGTACCGCGGCCGTCATGGCGTCGGCAGTCCGGTCCGCCGCCGGTGTCCGTACGAGGAAGGGGCCGTCCGCCGGACGCACCGCCTGGTACGGCTCGCCGTCCGCGCCCTCGGCGTACACCGTCCGCAGCACCTCGTGCCGCGCCACCACGTCCCCCAGCGCGGCGTCCAGCGCGTCGGCGTCCACGGTTCCGCGCAGCCGCAGCACCAACGGCACGTTGTACGCCGCGCTCGGGCCGGTCATGCGGTGCAGCGTCCACAGGCGCCGCTGCCCGGACGACAGCGGCACCCGGTCGGGCCGGGGCTGCGGGCGGAGCGCGGGGCGGGGCCGGGCCGTGGTGCCGAGGCGGGCAGCCAGGGCGGCGGGGGTGGGTGTCTCGAAGACGGCGCGGAGTTCGAGTTCCGCGCCCAGTACGGCGCGCACCCGGTTGACCAGCCGGGTGGCCAGCAGCGAGTGGCCGCCGAGCGCGAAGAACCCGTCCTCGGGACCGGCCTCGGCCACTCCCAGCACCTCGGCGAACAGGCCGCACAGCGCCTCTTCCTCGGGTGCGCGGGGCGCGCGTCCGGCGGGCCGCACGCCGGTGTCCGGCGCGGGCAGGGCGCGGCGGTCCAGTTTGCCGTTGGCGGTCAGCGGCAGGGCGTCCAGGAATACGACCGCGGCCGGGATCTGGTGGCCGGGCAGCCGGGCGCTCAGGAATTCCCGTACGTCCGCGGGGTCGGGTCCGTCGTCGTCCGGCCGCTGGGCCGCGCGGGCGGGCACCGCGTAGGCCACCAGCCGCCGGTCCCCGGGCCGGTCCTCGCGTACGACGACGACGGCGCGGGCGATTCCGGGGTGAGCGGTGAGGACCGCTTCGGTCTCGCCCGGCTCGATACGGAAGCCCCGCAGCTTCACCTGATCGTCGGCCCGGCCGATGAACTCCAGCTGCCCGTCCGCCCGCCACCGCACCAGATCACCGGTCCGGTACATCCGCTCCCCCGGCGGACCGTACGGACACGCCACGAACCGCTCCGCCGTCAGCCCCGGACGGCCCACATATCCCCGCGCCAATCCGGCACCCGCCACGTACAACTCCCCCGTCACACCCGGCGACACCGGCCGCAGCCCCGCGTCCAGCACGTACACCCGCGTGTTGGCGACCGGAGTCCCGATCGGCGGTACGCCGCCGTCCGTCAGCGGCCCGGACAGGGTCGCGCAGACCGTGGTCTCGGTCGGTCCGTACGCGTTGATCATGCGGCGGCCGGACGACCAGCGCGCCACCAGCTCGGTGGGGCACGCCTCGCCCGCCAGTACCAGCGTGACGCCTTCGGGCAGGCTGCCGGGGGCGAGCGCCGCCAGGGACGAGGGCGGCAGGGTCAGGTGCGTCACGCCGTACGCGGTCACGGTCTCGGCGAGCGGTGCGCCCGGCAGCAGGCGGTCCGCCGGTACGACGACGAGGCGGGCGCCCGTCAGCAGGGCCATGCACAGGTTCCAGAACGACGCGTCGAAGCTGGGCGAGGCGGAGTACAGCACCCTGCTGTCCACGCCGACGTCGAAGCAGTCGTCCATCGCCGCGGCGAGGGAGGCGAAGCCGCTGTGGGAGACCACCACGCCCTTCGGTGTGCCGGACGATCCGGAGGTGTGGATCACGTACGCGGGGTTGGCGGGGAGTGCGGGGGCCCTGCGGTCGGCGTCGGTGAGGTCGGTGTCCGGAACGGTCGCGAGGGCGCGTTCCGTGTCGCCCGTGTCGAGGAGGAGGCGGGGTACGGACGTGTCCGGCAGCGTGGCGCCGGTCGCGTGGTCGGTGACCAGGAGCGCGCAGGACGCGTCGCGGAGCAGGTAGGTGATGCGTGCGGCCGGGTAACCGGGGTCGACGGGGAGGCAGGCGGCGCCGGTCTTCAGGATGGCGAGCACGGCCGTGATCAGTCCGGCGGAGCGCGGCAGTGCCAGCGCCACCACGCCTTCAGGGCCGGCACCCCGGCCGGCCAGCAGCCGGGCCAGGCGGTTGGCGCGGGCGTTCAGCTCGGCGTAGGTGAGCCGGGTGTCCGGCGATGTGAGCGCCACCGCGTCGGGTGTCCGGGCGACCTGCGCTTCGAAGAGGTCCGGCAGTGTCGCGGCAGGCAGTGCGCGGGAGGTGGCGTTCGCGGTCTCCAGCAGCGCGTGCCGCTCGGCGGCGGTCAGGATCTCCAGACTGCCGATGGTCCGTTCCGGGGCCGCGACGGCCGCTTCGAGCAGTCTGCGCAGACGCGCGAGCAGGCCCTCGACGGTGGCCGCGTCGAACAGGTCGGTACGGAACTCCGCCTCCCCTTCGAGCCCGCCCGGAGTCCGCCCGGCGCCCCGGCGCTCGCGTACGGCGTAGGTGAGGTCCAACTTCGCGGTGCCGGTGGAGACATGGATCTCCTCGGCCTCGGCGCCGGGCAGCCCGTATCCGGTCCCGGCCGCGTTGTCCATCGTGAGGGCGACGTGGAAGAGCGGGTTGCGGTCGGCGGAGCGGTCCGGGTTCAGGGCCTCGACCAGCTGCTCGAAGGGGAGATCCTGGTGTGCGTACGCCCGTAGGTCGGTCTCCCGGACCCGCCGCAGCAGCTCACGGAACGACGGATCGCCGGAGGTATCGGTACGCAGCACCAGCGTATTGACGAAGAAGCCCACCACCTCGTCCAGCGCAGCGTCGGTACGGCCCGCCACCGCTGACCCCAGCGGAATGTCCGTACCCGCCCCCAGCCGGGTCAGCAGCGCCGCCAAGGCGGCCTGCACCACCATGAACACACTCGCCCCGCACTCCCGAGCCAGCGCCACCACACGGCCGTGCAACTCCGCGTCCCAATGGAACGGCACCGTCGCACCCCGGTGATCGGGAGTGACAGGACGCGGACGGTCGTACGGGAGCTCCAGCTCACCCGGCAAATCGGCCAGCTCGGCACGCCAGAACTCTGCCTGCCCCTCACTGCAGTCCAGCAACTGCCACAACGCGAAATCCGCGTACTGCACCGGCAACGCGTCCCACTCAGGCGCACCACCAGCCCTCCGCGCCTCGTACGCCACCACCACATCCCGCCACAACGGCCCCAACGACCACCCATCCGCCGCGATGTGATGCACGAGCACCACCAACACCGACTCATCCCTGTCACCCACGAACAATTCGGCCCGGAACGGAATCTCCGCCGCCAGGTCGAAGGCATACCGCGCGGCCCGCTCCGCCTCGGGCAACGCGGCCCCGCTCGATGTCACCGTCAGATACGACCGGCCCGCGTCGTGGTCGCGCACCACCTGGTACGGCTCGCCGTCCGCGCCCTCGGCGTACACGGTCCGCAGCACCTCGTGCCGCGCCACCACGTCGCCCAGCGCCGCGTCCAGCGCGTCCGTGTCCACCGTGCCGCGCAGCCGCAGCACCAGCGGCACGTTGTAGCCCGCGCCCGGCCCCGCCAGCCGGTGCAGGAACCACAGGCGCCGTTGTCCGTACGACAGGGGCAACCGGGCGGGCCGTTCGGCGCGTACGACGGCGGGGCGGGCGGCTGCCGCGCCGTCCACGCGCCGGGCCAGCGCGGCCGGGGTGCGCGCCTCGAACAGGGCGCGGATGGTCAGCTCCCGGCCCAGCGCCGCGCGGGCGAGGCCGATGAGCCGGGTGGCGAGGAGGGAGTGGCCGCCCAGGTCGAAGAAGTCGTCGTCGGCGCCCACTTCGGGCAGGCCGAGCACATCGGCGAACAGGCCGCAGAGGATTTCCTCGCGGGCGTCGCGGGGTTCCCGCCCGGTGGTGGTACGCCCGGGTTCCGGCAGCGCTCGCGCGTCGAGCTTGCCGTTGGGGGTGAGGGGCAGCGTGTCCAGCACGACGACCGCGGAAGGCAGCAGGTGGGCGGGCAGCCGCTCGCCCACGTACCGCCGCAGTTCGCCGGGGTGTGGGGCGGCTCCGTCCCTGGGTGCCGCGTAGGCCACCAGCCGCCGGTCCCCCGGCCGGTCCTCGCGTACGACGACCGCCGCCGCGCCGACCTGCGGATGAGCGGTCAGCGCTGCCCGCACCTCCCCGGGCTCGATACGGAAGCCCCGCAGCTTCACCTGCTCATCGGCCCGCCCGACGAACTCCAGCTGGCCATCCTCCCGCCACCGCACGAGATCACCGGTCCGGTACATCCGCTCCCCCGGCGGACCGTACGGACACGCCACGAACCGCTCCGCCGTCGGCCCCGGACGGTTCAGGTAACCCCGGGCCAGCCCGACACCCGCCACATACAGCTCCCCCGTCACACCCGGCGGCACCGGCCGCAACCCCGCGTCCAGCACGTACACCCGCATCCCGGCGATCGGCGTCCCGATCGGCGGAACGCCGTCACCCTTCAGCGGTACGGACATCGTCACGCACACCGTCGCCTCGGTCGGCCCGTACACATTGGTCATCGAGCGGCCCGGTGCCCAGCGCGCCACCAGTTCGGCGGAGCACGCCTCGCCCGCCACCGCGAGCACGGTCCCCGGCGGGAGCGCGTCGGGCGGCAGTCCGGCGAGGACGCTCGGCGGCAGCTTCAGGTGGGTCACGCCGAACCGGGCGACGGCTTCGGCCAGTTCCCCGCCGGCGAGGAGGGCGCCGGCGGGGGCGACGGCGAGGGTGGCTCCGGAGAGGAGGGCGGTGCACAGGTCGGACACGGAGGCGTCGAAGCCCGGCGGGGCGAAGAGCAGGACGACGCTGCCGGGGCCGGTGCGGAAGCGGGTGATCTGCGCGGCGGCGAGCGCGGCGATGCCCTCGTGGGTGACCTGAACGCCCTTGGGTCCGCCGGTGGAGCCGGAGGTGTGGATGACGTACGCCGGGTGCCGCGGCTTGAGGGGCGTGATCCGTTCGGCGTCGTGGAGGGCGGTTGCCGGAAGGCCGGCGAGTTGGGCGCGGGTGGCCGGATCGTCCAGTACGAGACGGGGCTCGGGGCCCTGCGGCAGCAGTCCGGCGGTGGCGCTGTCCGTGAGTACCAGCGCCGGGCGGGTGTCGCGGAGCAGGGCGGTGGTGCGCTCGGCCGGGTGGGACGGGTCGAGCGGGACGTAGGCGGCGCCGGTCTTCAGGACGGCCAGAAGCGAGACGATCAGGTCGGCGGAGCGGGGCAGCGCGAGGGCCACCGTCCGCTCCGGGCCCGCGCCGTGCGGGACGAGCAGGTGCGCCAGCCGGTTGGCCACCGCGTCGAGTTCGGCGTAGGTCAGCGCGGTGTCGGCGCTCCGTACCGCCGTGGCTCCGGGGGTCTGGGCCGCCTGGGCCTCGAAGAGGGCGGGCCAGGTGCGCGGTGCGGGCCGGGGGCCGGGTGTGGTGCTCCAGGTGCGCAGGAGGCGGGTGCGTTCCGGGGGTGAGAGGACGGGGAGGTCGCCCACGGTGCGGTCCGGGTCGCCGGCTGCCGCCTTCAGGACGCGGACCAGGCGGCCCAGGACGGCCGCGGCGGCGCGTGCGTCGAACACATCGGGGCGGTGGCCCAGTTTGAGGCGCAGCCGTGCGCCGGGGAGGACGGCCAGGCTCAGCGGGTAGTGGGTGCCGCTGGTGATGCGGGGTTCCGTGGCGCGCAGCGGGCCCTGGGGCCCGGTCGGCTCGCCGGGAAGGTTCTCGAAGACCAGGAGGGTGTCGAAGAGCTGGTCGTGGCCGCAGAGGCGGTGCAGTGCGGAGAGGCCGAGGTGCTGGTGGGGCAGCAGTCCGGCCTGCTCGTCCTGGAGGCGGGACAGGGCGCGGGCGAAGGGCTGGGCGGCGTCGAGCCGTACCCGTACCGGCACGGTGTTGTTGAACATACCGACCATGTCCTCGACTCCCGGCACCCCCGGGGGCCGCCCGGCGACCGTGGCGCCGAAGAGGATGTCGTCCCGGCCGGTCAGGCAGCGCAGCACCACGGCCCAGGCGCCCTGGAGGACGGTGTTCAGCGTCAGGCCGTGGCGGCGGGCGAGCGTGTGCAGGTCCGCGGTCAGTCCGGCGGACAGGGTGGCCCAGACGCGTTCGTGCTCCACGGTGCCGTCGGCGGCGTGTCCGGCCACCACGAGGGTCGGGCCGTCCACGCCGGACAGTGCCTGCTGCCAGGCCGCTTCGGCCGTCGTACGGTCCTGGGAGGTGAGCCAGTGCAGATAGTCCCGGTACGGGGCGGGGGCGGCCAGGCCCGTGGGGTCGCCGCCCGCCGCGTGGACGGCGAGCAGGTCCCGCAGGACCAGCGGCCCGGACCAGCCGTCCATGATCAGATGCTGGGCGGTCAGCAGCAGCCGGTGGTGGCCGGGTCGGAGGCGGAGCAGGGTGAGCCGCAGCAGGGGGCCGTGGGCGGGGTCGAAGCGGGTGGCGCGTTCGCGGGTGGCGATGCGAGCGGCGCGGACGGCCTGTTCGTCGCCGGACAGGTCCGCGAGGTCGTGCTCGGCCCAGGGGAGGGCGGCCGCGCGCGGGTGCGGCACCACCTGTACGGGGGTGCGCAGGCCGTCGTGCCGGAAGGCGACGCGGAGGGCGGGGTGGCGTTCGAGGAGGCCCTGCCCCGCCGCGCGCAGTGCCGCCGGGTCGAGGGGGCCGTGCAGGTCGACGGCGAGCTGGCTGGTGTAGACGTCGGGGGCCTGCTCGTCGTAGAGGGCGTGGAAGAGCAGCCCTTCCTGGAGCGGCGTCAGGGGCCATACGTCGGCCAGGTCGGGGCAGTCCCGTGTCAGCCGTGCGATCTCGTCCTCGGTGAGGGTGACGAGGGGGAAGTCGGTGGGGGTGCGGCCGTCGGCGTCCGGCGCCGTGGCCCGGTCCGCGAAGGCGGTGAGGAGGCCGAGCCAGGTGTCCGCGAGGTCGCGTACGTCGTCGTCGGTGAACAGGGCACCGGGCCAGGACCAGGTCGCCGTCAGGGCCGGACCGCCGGGCCCGTCCTCCGTCAGCGCGTCCAGCTGGATCAGGTGAGCGGCGGGCAGCGCGGGGTCGGACCCGCCGGTGATGCCGCCGGAGCCGGGCACCGGTGTCCAGTCCCCGGCGCTACTGGTGAGACGGCCGAGGTAGTTGTAGCAGATCAGGGGGCGGGCGCCGCGGGCGAGGGACGGGCCGGTCTGCGGGTTGAGGTGGCGCAGCAGGCCGTAGCCGATGCCGTTGCCGGGGACCGCGCGCAGCTGCTCCTTGACGCGCCGGTAGGCCCGGTCGAGCGCGGGGCCGCCGGAGCGGAGCCGGGCGGCGTCGGCGTTGCCCGCGTCCAGGCGTACGGGGTGGACGCTGGTGAGCCAGCCGACGGTCCGTGCGAGATCGGCGCCCTCCCCCGTACCGGTGTCCGGGTCCGGCCCGTCCTCCGGGTCCTCGCGGCCGTGCCGTTCGATGTCGAGCAGGACGGCGGTGTCCGGGCAGCCCGTACGGCGGCGGCGCCAGTCGGCGACGGCGAGGCCGAGGGAGGTGAGCAGGATGTCGTCGGTCCGGCCGTGCAGGGCGGCGGGGACCGGGCCGAGCAGCGCGGCCGTCCGGCCCGGCGGCAGGGTCACGCTCAGCCGCCGTACGGTGCCGGACAGGTCGCGGGCGGGGTCGTACGGTACCTGGGACAGGGGCGGTTCGGGGGTGTCGAGCATGCCGGTCCACAAGGGGAGTTCGGCGATGAGGTCGTGGTGCTCGGCCAGTGCGGTGAGCCTCTGGGACCAGGTGCGCAGCGAGGTGCCCACCGGTTCGAGCGCGGGCGGGCGCCCGGCCACGGCGGCTTCCCAGGCGGCCTTCAGGTCGGGCAGCAGCACTCCCCATGACACGCCGTCCACCGCGAGGTGGTGAATCGTCAGGAGCAGCCGGCCCGGCCGGTCGGGTCCGGCGTCGAACCAGACGGCCTGGACGAGGCCCGCGGCCCGGCCCGACTCCGGGTCCAGCCGGTCGCGGGCAGCGTTCCTGTGGTGGCGTACGGCGTCGTTGAGCGCGGTGGCGTCCAGGCCGGTGGCGTCCACCCGGTGGGCGAGGTCCGGGCCGGGGTCCGCAGCGGTGTCCGTACCCGTATCCGTGCCCGTTTCCGCGTCCGGCGGGGCGATGTCCAGGCTCCAGACCACGTCGCCCACCCGGGTCAGCCGCAGCCGCAGCGCGTCGTGGTGCTCGATCACCGTGCGCAGCGCGGTGGCGAGGTGGCGGTGGCCGAGGGCGGGCGGCACCTGGAGCAGCACCGACTGGTGGCAGCCCGCGACCGGACCGCCGGTCTCGCGGAGGGCGTGCATGACGGGGGTGAGGGGCAGCGGACCGCTGTCGTGCCCGGAGGGCGCGGCGGGTACGTCGGGCACTTCGGCCACGCTCCCCGCCTGCGCGGCGAGGGCTGCGACGGTGGGGTGGCGGAAGACATCGCGCGGGGTCAGGGCGAGTCCGGCCCGCCGGGCCCGGCTCACGAGCTGGATGGCGACGATGCTGTCCCCGCCGAGGTCGAAGAAGCTGTCGTCCACGCCCGCCGCACCCGTGTCCAGGCCGAGCACCTCGGCGAAGAGACGGCACAGCGTCCGCTCCCGGTCGTCGCGGGGCGCCCGGCGTGCGGAATCGGCGGCGTAGTCCGGCAGCGGCAGACGGGCGCGGTCGAGTTTGCCGGCGTCGGTCAGCGGCAGCGCGTCCACGGCGACGACCGCGGCGGGCACCATGTGCTCCGGCAGCCGTTCGGCCGCGTACCGGCGCAGCTCCGGCGGGTCGGCGGCCCGGCCCGCCGCGGAGGTCACGTACGCCACCAGCCGCCGGTCCCCCGGCCGGTCCTCGCGTACGACGACCGCCGCCGCGCCGACCTGCGGATGAGCGGTCAGCGCTGCCCGCACCTCCCCCGGCTCGATACGGAAACCGCGCAGCTTCACCTGCTCGTCGGCCCGCCCGACGAACTCCAACTGGCCATCGTCCCGCCACCGCACGAGATCACCGGTCCGGTACATCCGCTCCCCCGGCGGACCGTACGGACACGCCACGAACCGCTCCGCCGTGAGCGCGCTCCGGCCCAGGTAGCCGCGTGTCACCCCGGCGCCCGCGACGTACAGCTCCGCCGTGACGCCGGGCAATGCCGGGCGCAACGCGTCGTCCAGGACGTACGCGCGGATGCCGCCCAACGGCCGGCCGAGAGGCGGGGCCTGGCCGTCCGGCAGTGGCCCGTCGAGGAATCCGGCGACCACGAACACGGTGGTCTCCGTGGGGCCGTAGGCATGCACGAAGCGCGCGCCGGGCAGCAGTTCACGGCCTTCGCGCGCGGTACGGGCGGGCACCGACTCGGCGCCCAACTCGACGCGGCGCAGGGCCAGTTCCCCGGCGAGGCCGGGGTGCTCGCGCAGTGCGTGCGTCAGCTGCTCGAACGCCGTCGGGGTGTGGTGGAGCTGGGTGACACCTTCGCGTACGAGCAGCCGCAGCAGCTCGGCCGGGGCGCGGCTCTCCTCGTGCGGCACCACGACCAGGCGGGCGCCGTGCAGCAGCGGGCCCCACATCTCCCAGACCGAGAGGTCGAAGGTGTGGGAGTGGAGCAGCGGTGTGACGTCGCCGGGGCGGAAGTCGAGGCCGGGCGCGTCGGTGAACAGACGGGCCACGGCGTGGTGCGGGACGACGACGCCCTTGGGCGCGCCGGTGGAGCCGGAGGTGTGGATGACGTACGCCGGGTGGGCGGGGAGCAGCGGGCGGATGCGCTCGTGGTCGCGTACGGGTGTGTCGGGGCACTGGCGGAGGGCGTCGGCAAGCTCCGGGCCGTTCCAGAGCAGACAGGGGGCGGGGGACGCCTCCGTCGGTGTGCGGGTGGTGAGCAGCAGCACCGGGCGGGCGTCGCGCAGGATCTTGTTGTTGCGTGCGGCGGGCCGGCCCGGTTCCAGGGGCACGTAGGCCGCGCCGGTCTTCAGCACCGCGAGTACGGCGGTGACGAGGTCGGCCGAGCGCGGCAGCTCCAGCGCCACGAACCGCTCGGGCCCGGCGCCCCGTTCGATGAGCAGCCGGGCCAGCCGGTTGGCCGCGGCGTCCAGTTCACCGTAGGTGAGAGTGGTGTCCTGAAAGGTCAGGGCCGGTGCGCCGGGCGTACGGGCCGCCTGGGCCGCGAACAGCTCGGGGAGCAGGGGGGCGGGCGCCGCTGCCGTCGGGGCTGGCTGCTCGGCACGTGGTTCGTCTGCCGGAGCGGTGCGGGGTTCGTCCGCCGCCGGAACAGTGCGGGGTTCGTACGCCGGAGCGGCGCGGCGCTCATCCACCAAATCAGTGCGGGGCTCGTACGCCAGACCGGCGCGGCGCTCATCCGCCAGGCCAGTGCGGAGCTCATCCGCCGCAGCCGTCTCCCGCTCCCCGCGCTCCCCCGCTGCCCGCGTGTCCAGGCCGCCGACGGGCCGGTCAGGATCGGCGGCCACGTCCATCAGCAGGCGCCGCAGCCCGTCCAGGAGCTCTTCGACGGTGGCGCGGTCGAACAGGTCGGCGTTGAAGTGGGCGGCCCCGGCCAGCGTGTCCGCGCCCGGCTCGCGGCCGGGCGTCTCCGTGACGCTGATCTCCAGGTCGGTGACGAGTCTGCCGGTGTGCAGTTCCCGGGCCTCGGTGGTGGCGCCGGTCAGCTCCGGCGCGGCGTCGGGCGTGTTCTGCCAGACCAGCAGGGTCTGGAACAGCGGGTGGCGGTCGTCCGTACGGTCCGGCCGGAGCGCGTCGACGACCCGCTCGACGGGCACGTCCTGGTGCGCGTACGCCTCCAGGCCGGTTTCCCGTACGCGGGCGACCAGGGTACGGAAGCCGGGCGCGCCCGAGGTGTCCACGCGCAGCACCAGCGTGTTGACGAAGAAGCCGACCAGGTCGTGCAGCGCCGTGTCGGTACGGCCCGCGACGGCGATGCCGATGGGGATGTCCTCGCCCGCGCCCAGGCGGGTCAGCAGCGCGGCGAGCCCCGCCTGCACCACCATCGACACGGTCGCGCCGCACTCCCGCGCCAGGTCGCGCACGGCGCCCAGGAGCGCGCCGTCCCACCGGAAGCAGCAGGTCCCGCTGCGTCCGGTGGGATTCTGCGGGCGCGGCCGGTCGTAGGGCAGCGCGATCCGGGGCGGCAGTCCGGTGAGCTTCTTCGTCCAGTAGGCGAGTTGCACGGCGGCCGTGGTGGCGCCGGTGCCATCGTCGGTGTCGAGCAGGTCGCGCTGCCACAGGGCGTAGTCGGCGTACTGGACGGGCAGCGGGTCCATGTACGGCGGGCGTCCCTGGACGCGCTGTCCGTAGGCGTGCGAGAGGTCGCGCCACAGGGGCGCCAGCGACCAGCCGTCCGTCGCGATGTGATGCAGCGTCAGGGACAGCAGGTGCTCCTCGGGCCCGAGCGCGAACAGACGGGCCCGTACGGGAAGCCCGGCCGCGAGGTCGAAGGCTTGGCCCGCGGCGTCCCGTACCTGGTCCGGCAGGGCCTCCCGGGTGGTCTTGGTGACCGGCATCTCCAGCCGTACGGCGTCCGGGGGCAGGACGAACTGGTGCGGCTCGTCGCCGTCGTCCGGGAAGACGGTGCGCAGGACCTCGTGGCGCGCCACGAGATCGCGCAGCGCGGCCGTCAGCGCCCGCCGGTCGAGCGGCCCGACGATGTCGAGGGTCAGCGGGACGTGATGGGTGGGGCGCGGCCCTTCCAGGTGGTGCAGGAACCACAGGCGGCGCTGCGCGAAGGACAGCGGCAGCCGGTCGGGGCGGTTGTCGCGGGCCGTCGGCGCGGGGCGGCGGTGGCCCGCGGTGGTCACCCGCGCGGCCAGGCCCGCCGGGGTCGGCGTCTCGAACACCGCGCGCAGGCCCAGCTCCGTACCGAAGACCGAGCGGACCCGGTTGACCAGTCCCGTCGCCAGCAAAGAGTGTCCGCCGAGGTCGAAGAAGTCCTGGTCGGGACCGACTTCGGCGAGGCCGAGGGTATCCGCGAACAGGCCGCACACAATCTCCTCGCGGGCGTCGCCCGGGATGCGGGCGCCGGGATCGCGGAGGGTGGCGGCGTCCCGGTCGGGCGCGGGCAGGGCCTGCCGGTCGAGCTTGCCGTTGGCGGTCATCGGCAGTGCGTCGAGGACCAGGACGGCGGAGGGGACCATGTGGTGCGGCAGCCGGGCCGCGACGGACTTGCGGACGGTGCCGCCGAGCGCGGCGGCGGCCCGGCGCCGGGCCGGTTCGCTGGTCAGCGCCCGCAGGGAAAGCGCGTCGCCCCCGGCGCGTACCGGCGGGAGGTACACGTCGGTGTACGCCACGGGTTCCGCGTCCCCGTCCCTGCGCCGGCGCGCCATACCGTCGCGCTCCGGCTCGGGCAGGAACACGGCGTCCAGGCTGCCGTCGTCCGCTTCGGACCAGGTGACCAGGGCGCGGTAGCCGACGCTGGCGGCCAGGTCGTACAGGTCGTCCGGGTCGGCGCCCGGTACGGCGCCGACCGCGCCGGGCTCCTCCCAGCGCGCGTTGGGGATGCGGCTCACCCGCAAGGCGCCGGGCAGGCCGGTACGCAGCCGGTGCACCAGTGACGGCAGGCCGGGCATCTCGCTCCCCCACCGCACCCGGGGCGCGTCGGCGAGGGAGACCACCTGGACCGGGCCCTTGCGCAGCACCACGTCATAGCGGTAGCGGCTCATCTCGTTGCGGTACCGCCCGCGCTTGACGCGGATGTCCACGGCGCTCAGCGCGGGCAGTGCGCCGTCGGCCAGGGCGGTGAAGAAAGCGGGGGCGACGAGCAGTTCCTTGTCGCTCGCCATGCTCCGCCGGACCGCGGCGGCCAGGGCGGCGTCATCGCCGCCGCGCGTGCCGGTGCGCTGCCGGTGCAGTGCGGTGTGGAAGCGGCGGGCCAGCCGGAGGTCGCGTACGTCGCCGACGTACAGGGCCCCGCCGGGCGCGAGGCGGTCGAGGGCACCGCGCAGGACGGCGAGGAGGTAACCGGTGTCGGGGAAGTACTGCGTCACGGAGTTCAGCACGACCACGTCGAAGGCGCCGTCCGGCAGGCCCCGCATGTCATGGGCGGCCTGGCAGGTCAGCGTGGTGCGGGCGGCCAGCCCGTGGTCCGCCGCCAGCTTCCCGCGCAGCCCGGTGACGGCCTCGGCGGACAGGTCCGTGCCCCAGTAGCTCTCGCAGTACGGGGCCAGCCCGGCCAGCAGGAGACCGGTGCCGACGCCGATCTCCAGGACGCGGCGCGGCCGCAGGGCCCGTACCCGCCCCACCGTGGCGTCCCGCCACTCGCGCATCTGCTCCAGTGGGATCGGCCGCCCGTCGGCGCTGCTCCGCCAGCCCGCGAAGTCCTCGCCCAGGGCCGCGGGCCGGTCCGCCGAGCCGGCGTATAGGTCGTCGTAGACCTGCTGCCAGACCGCCAGCGCCTCGCCGGTGCCCGGCGTGTGCCCGCCCGTGGGGTCGGCGGGCGCGGGATCCGGGCGCGGTACGACATAGCCGACCAGGCCGGGGCCGCGGTCCGCTTCCCGGTGGACGGCCACCGCCGCCTGGGCGACGTCCGGGTGGGCCGCGAGCGCGGCTTCCACCTCGCCCGGCTCGACGCGGAAGCCGCGGATCTTGACCTGGTCGTCGGCGCGGCCGGCGAACTCCAGCCCGCCGGGCCCGCGCCGCACCAGGTCGCCGGTGCGGTACATGCACGCACCGGGCGGGCCGTACGGGCAGGCCACGAAGCGTTCGGCGGTCAGCCCGGGACGGCCCAGGTAGCCACGCGCCAGCCCGGCGCCCGCGACGTACAGCTCCCCCGTCCCGCCGGGCGGCACTTCCCTCAGACGGTCGTCCAGGACGTACAGCGCCAGGTCGGGGATGGCCTCCCCGATGATGCTCGGCGCGCCGGGCCGGGCGATGCCGCGGCCGTAGGCGGCGTAGGTGACGTGCACGGTGGTCTCGGTCGTGCCGTACATGTTGACGATGCGGGGCGCGTCGTCCGGATGCCGGGCGTACCACTCGGCGAGCCGGGCCGGGTCGAACGCCTCGCCGCCGAGGACGACCGTCCGCAGCGTGGTGTCCCGCAGCGGCGCCGGGTGTTCGCGGTCGGCGGCGAGCAGCGCGGCGAAGGCGGTCGGTGTCTGGGACAGGACGGTGACCCGTTCGCGGGCCAGCAGGGCCAGGAACTCGGCGGGCGCGCGGCTGACCCGGTACGGGACGACCACCAGCCGGCCGCCGGTCAGGAGCGCCCCGAAGATCTCCCACACCGAGAAGTCGAAGGCGTGGGAGTGGAAGAAGGTCCAGGTGTCGTCCGGGCCGAAGCCGAACCAGTGGGCGGTGGAGGTGAGCAGGCGGACGACGTTGCGGTGGCTGATCACCACGCCCTTGGGGGTGCCCGTGGAGCCCGAGGTGTGGATGACGTACGCGCAGTCGGACGGGTCCGGCCAGCCGCCGCGGTCGACGGAGGTGAGGGGCAGGTGCGAGGCGTCGGCCAGCAGCAGCCGGGTGCCGTCGTCGTCGAGCAGGACCACGGGCACGCCGTCCGGACCGGCCTCGGCGGGCAGGCCGCCGCAGACCTCACGCGACGACAGTACGGCGACGGGCGCGGTGTCGCGCAGCAGGAAAGCGATGCGCTCGGCCGGGTACGCGGGGTCCACCGGCACATAGGCCGCACCGCACTTGAGCACCGCCAGGACGGCCACGACCAGGTCCGCGGTGCGGGGGAGCGCCAGCGCCACCTTCCGCCGCGGGCCGGCGCCGCGGCCGAGGAGGACCCGGGCCAGCCGGTTGGCGGCGTCCTCCACCTCCGCGTACGTCATCCGCACGTCCTCGCACACCACGGCGACGGCGCCGGGCGTCCGGCCCGCCTGCCGGGTGAACAGCTCGTCCAGCGTCGCGAACGAAAGGTCGCGGGCGGTGCTGCCAGAGGCATCGGCCACGGGATCAACTCCAGTACTGCAGGGGCTCGCCGGGGCCCTTGCAGGCGATGAACGCGGCCATGCCGACCCGGTGCCCGCCCCGGGCCGGGGTGACGGCGTGCAGCATCCGGGAGCTGAAGATGACGAGGTCGCCCGCTCGGGGGCGGATCACGTGGACGGGTGGTTCCACGGTGGCCGGGTCCAGCCCCTCGACCTCCAGGATCGTCCGGGTCTCCGCGCTCGTGGGGTCGCGCCGCCACAGCTGGAGGTCGCCGCCCTCCTCGGGCATCTGAAGGTAGACGTTGGCGACCAGCTGCTCGGTCACCCCGGCGATCTCCGGGGCGTCCGTCTCCTGCTCGATGTGGTCGTTGTGCGGGTGGAACACCGAGGTCGTCGGATGGAACACGCGCAGGGCGCCGACGAAGCACGGACGGCCGCGCAGGCGCAGCAGGTTGGCGCCGGACGGCCAGCACTCCTGGAGGAGCAGCCGTAGGTGGTCCACCGGGGACAGATAGGGCGCGAACAGGGCGCGCACCTCGCTGATCGAGGGCAGCGCGGCGTCGTGGTAGCGGGCGGTCAGTTCCGGGTTCCACGCCGTGTCGATGTGCGGCATGAACACCCGCCCCACCGTGCTCGTGTATTTCTTGTGATAATTCCCCAGCGCCTTGTGCCGGACGGCTTTCCCGGCCACTTCGCCGGCGATCCGCCGGTCGCAGAAGCCGGGTACATGAATGGCGGCGATCTCGCGGCGGGCCAGCCGCAGCAGGGAATCCCGGGTCAGTTCGCGGGCGAAGTCACCTTCTCCGGAGGCGGTGGCCGCGACGCGTACGCCGGGGTCCGAGGCAGTCGAAGTCACGTCGTCACACTCCACTCGACGGTGCACGGCAGGGAGAATTCCGGGCAGCCGCCGGCAGCTCACCGCACGACCGCCTCCGGTCCCGTGAACGGGAAAACCGGGGTGCTGCCGGAGGATATGAGCAACACTCCGCTCCTTTCCGCTCCCGGCCGCGCGCACACCGCTTCCGGGTACCGCGGGCACGTCCGGGACCAGACTCCCTCGCCGCGCCGCCCGCCACACCACACTCGGGCCCGTCCCGTCCCATTGAGGGAACGCGCGAGCCCGCCATGGACGGGTGCCGGTGGAAGGACCTTCCGACAAACTGCGGAAATGAAGGAAAGCCCGGAAAGGCGCGACCAGCCGGTTCTTTCTCCGGCGCGCCTCAGCCGGTACCGCTGGGCACCACGCAGTCGGCCGGCTGCGGCTTCTTCTCCGGCCAGCCCAGTCCGACGAACGCCACTCGCCGGGTGGCCGGGTCCAGCCTCACCACGGCCACCGGTTTGTCGTAGGCGTTGCCCCCGTTGGTCAGGCATATCCAGCCGCTGGTGCCCTTCACCCGGTACCGGGCCTCCAGGCGCGGCCACTGGGCGGCGACGCGGGTCCGTGTCGGCACCGTGCCGGCGGCCTGGGAGTTGGCCAGGAAGACGGCGGCGGCGATGGCGCGTACGCCGTCGTGGACCAGCATCGTCCGGGAATCCTCCAGGTCCACGTCCCCGATGTCACCCGCGTCCTGCCGCCGGATCAGGCCCTTCAGTTCCCGCAACTCCTTCTGTGGTTCCGTCAGGTACGCCGGCCGGTCCCCGGCCGCCGGTGCCCGGTCCGTGCGCGCTCGCTGCTCCTTCTCCCACTGGCGCAGGGACGCGTTCCAGGCGTCCGGGTGGCCGGGGGCCGCGTACTGCACGGTGATCGTGGAACCGCCCCCGTCGTCACCCCGCAGTTTCTCCCAGTCGGCCGCGCTCAGGTAGCGGTCCAGCGTCGCCGCGCCCGACCCGCTGACGATCGTGTATTTCTTTCCGTGGCACGGCACCTCGGCCAGTTTCAGGGCGAACAGCCGCAGATGGACCGGACGCCCCGCGAAATAGACGACTTTCGCGTCGGATTCGCAGATGTTGTGCCCGATCAGCGTGAAGTCGTTTCCGGTGTCGCCCGGATCGTTGATGCCGGGCGAGGTGAACACCTGGTCCTTCGGTCCTGGCGGGCCCGGTTCCGGCCGGCTGAACGCCTTGGCGAGCGACTCGTCGTAGATGTCGTTCGGTCGCATGTCCTTGACCAGGACGGTTTCCGCGTCCCTGAGCCCGCCGTGGAAATCGGCGAGCGCGGCCGCCTGCTGCCGGTTGGTGGGAACGATCCGGGCCAGCCCCGGAAACTTCAGCCTGTTGCCCCCGTTGTCGGCATTGGCGATCTCGTCGGCGCTGACCCGGCTGGCGAGCACCGGGATGTGGAGTTCATTGGTCAGCCGGTCGATGGCCGCCTTGGTATTGCCGAGGCTGAGGTTGAACCCGGTGACGGCCCGCAGGTTGTCGCGCCGGGAATCCGCCATCGCGGCGAGCCGGTCCACCACCTTGTCCTGCTGGGCGTAATCGGCGCCGGGATTGGCCAGCACCAGCCGCAACAGGGGCTTGTTCTCCGTACGGTTGGCCCGCCACTGCGCCAGATAGGCGCCCTGCAATTCGCTGCGGAGCTGTTTGCGTTCGGCGGCTGACTTCGGTTGCAGGGGCAGCATCATCGCGATGGTGACAAGGTCCCGTTCCTGCTCGGAGATACGTTTGTTCTCCGCGCCGATCGCGCGAGCCACCTCCCGGATCTCCCCGGTCCCGAAGTCGTAGCCGGAGCCGCTGACGCCGACGCATTCACCGGCGCTCCGCTCGACCCCTTCCGCACAGTATTCGGGCGCGCCGATCCGCCCCGGAAGGATGAGGGCGAGAGGGACGACGACGGCCAGTACGACGAGCACCGTGCAGACCTTGCGGATCAAGGTGGCCCAGAACGTGTTGTAAAGCCAGTTCAGCACCGCCGCACCCTCCCCTGTCAGCTAGCCGATGTGTCTCGTGCACGTACACGGTCTGAGCGGCTGCTTGCCGGCGAGCCGGTCGCTGAAGTCGCGGGCCGTGTGCGTCAGCGTCCCCGCCCCGGCCTCGGGCTCCTCCCCCAGCCGTTCCAGCAGCTTGGGCAGGGTGTCGGTCACGGCGTCGTCGAGGGTCTGCGTACGGTCCTCGCAGAGCCGTACGGCGTGCAGCAGCCGGTCGATGCGCTTGCGCCGCACGTCTCCGGCGATCTCCGCGTCGCCCAGGGCGCGGGCCCGCCGGTCGTCGGGGCCGCCCAGCAGCGGCGCCTCCCCGATGGCCAGCAGTTCTTCGCACCACTGCCGCGCACTGCGGGTGAGGAACGTGCGGTCGAGGTAGTCCGTGACCGTATCGGCGTCGCCGGCGGCGGCAAGGTGGTGGTGCATGGCGTGGGCGGCGGCCGAGCCGAAATGCTCGTCGGTGGCCGCTTCGTCCAGGGCCCGGTAGTGGTCGCGCAGCAGCAGGTGGTCGCCGCGCCAGGCCGCGCCGTCCGGCCGCAGGCGGTGGAGGCGCCGCATGAGCAGGCGGCGCAGGCCGAGGTCCCCGATGAAGTGGCGGGGGCAGTGCGGCCAGCCGCTGTCGCCGAGCAGTTCCGCGATCCGGTACGCCGACAGGCGCTCGTCCCGGCCCGCCTGCACCTCACGCATCAGGACCTGCGCGCATGCGGTGTCGTGTGCCACCGACAGATGGCTGAGCAGGTCGAGCCAGTGGCCGCGCTGTTCGGGCGGCAGGTCCTCCGGCGGCTGCCGGCTGATCAGCTCGTCCAGCAGGAGGTCCGCCACCGGGCGGCCCTCCGCTTCCTCGCCCGCGCGCACCCGGGCGTCCAGCAGGGCCCAGTCGGTGCCGTCGTCGGGCTCCCGGAACGACAGGGACGCGGTCGCCTCGCCCAGCCGGGACACGAACAGCGGGCGCCCGCCGCTCAGCCGGTGGATACCGCTGTCGATACGGAACCGGGCGGCGTTGGCGGCCCCCTCCTGCCGCATCTGCAAGCGGGCGGTCTCGCGCGACTGCTGGTCCCGGGTCAGCACCGGCATCCGCACGAGGAGGACGCCCCGCGACAGCGGGGTGAGGCCGGGCACGCCGCCGGCCGGGCGGCTCCACTGCGGCAGTCCGCCGTCGGTGGGCCGCCAGCTCACCGGCGCGTCGTCGCCCGTGCCAGCGGGGTCCCCGGCGTGGTACAGGAACCGTCCGCCGTCCGCGCGCCGGGCGGTCGCCATGACGACCAGCCGGTCGTACAGCCCCCGCTCCCGGTCCTCCAGTACGGGCTTCAGCAGCCGCCTGCCCAGGGCGTTGTCCGCGTGGTCCAGCAGCAGGGCCGGGCGGCCCGCGCGGGAGAGACGGCCGAGAAGCGATACGTACGCGGCCTCGAGGTCCGCCCGCAGCGCGCGGAACAGGAAGCCCTCCGCGACCTCGCGCGCCTCGCCGCCCTGCTGGAAGTGCGAGGCCAGCGAATGCAGCCCCAGCTTGGGGTGGCCGCCGGCGCCGGTGTACTCGCCGTAGCACGCCGCCAGCACGGCCTTGCCCTCCTGGGAGGTACGGGCGAGCAGTTCGTCGAGCACGGCGTTGATGAACGGTACGGCCCCGGGGTGGGCCACCAGCCCGGCGACGACGCCGGCGTAGGCCCGGCCCGCCCGGTTCAGCACGCCGCGCCAGAAGGAGCCGCGCGGCAGCAGTTCGTCGTGCCGCTGCACCTCGCTGACCAGGGTGGCCGTGTCGGCGAGCGGATCGCTGGCCGCGACCGCCGCCAGCCCCGCGTACAGGCGCGGTGTGGCGACCGGCCCGCCGTCGCCCTGCCACGCGCCGAACTGCCGGGCCACCTCGCGCAACACCTCGGTTGTCACCGAACGGGTCCGCGCCTGCTGCTCCGCCTGCTCCCGGTACATGGTGAGGTCGCAGTCCACGTGCGCCGTCGGCACATGGCGGCCGAACTCGCCGCGCACGCACCGCAGAAGCCGCCCCTTGCCCATGCCGGGGCCGCCGACGAGCAGGACCACGGGCAGGTCCGGGCCGTAGAGCGGCTTCCGGTTGCGCCCGGCGCGGGTCTTGCCCAGCAGCCGGGCCAGCAAGCCGTCGTCATCGAGCAGCTTGTCGAATCCGAGATCGTCAGGCACGGGCCCCCCGAGGCGTCCTGTCCGCACCGCTGTGATGACACGTCAGATTAGTGCAGCACTCCGGGCTTTAGGGAGAGATTCGCCCGGCCGAAACCGCGGCCGGGACCCGCCCCTCGGTCACTCCTCTTCGGCCTCGCCCTCGGCGCGGGTACGGCCGACCAGCCGCTCGTAGCGCTGCCGGGCGGCCTGCGGGGTGCCCAGCCCCAGGCCGAAGGCCACGTCGGGCCAGGTCATGCCGCGCCCGCGCGCCATCCGCAGCAGTCCGGCCTCCAGCTCGTCCAGCTCTCCGCGCACCAGCGGCAGCAGGCTCAGCGCCGCGGTGATGTCCGCCCGGTCCACCTCCGGTTCGCCCTCGTCCCGCCGCGCCGCCCCGCTCATCAGGAACGCCACCAGCCGGACGGCTTCGTGCGGCGCGAGAACCGTCGGGTGCACCTGCCGCGCGCGCTGTGCGTCGGTCGCCGCGTGCCGCTCCGCGATCCGGAACAGCGACGCATGCACCCGCTGCGCACGCGCCTGTTGCGGGTCCGGCAGCTCGAAGGGGTCCGTGCCGGGCGCATTGCCCTGGTCGGAGGTTTCCGGGGTTTCGGGTGTGGAGGACATGCGTTGAGCATGGGGCCCGGCACAGATCACTGTCAACGATTTATTGTGAACACTTTGTTTGCTTCTCGTCCCGCAGCGAAGAGAGATGCCAGCGCCGCCAGGGGCCCGGCGGAGTGCCCGGGTGGCTGAGGAAGAAGTGATATGTACCGGTATCGGACAGATTCGCGCTGCGGGCTTTCTGCGCTTCCGGGAGGAAATCCGGCAGAGATCGTCACCCGGCCCGGGAAAGCTCGTGGTGGGCGTCGGCGGCTTCGCCCGGCGGGGCTCCTAACGTCCCAGGCGATGGGCGGCAGCGCGGTACGGCAACCGGGCTGTGCCGGACATCCCGCCCCTGGCGTCTTGGAGGATCCATGACGATCCAGGCCACCTTCAACCGCTCCCAGCTCAAGTGGGACACGTACATGTTCCTGGGTGATCAGTACCTGCTCTACAGCCTCACCGACAACGTCGTGCGCGTCGGCCCCCGGGCCATCAGCACGGGCTGGCCGGGCCTGCAGGACACCCAGTTCGCCACCGCCATCGACGCGGCCGTCCCGTTCTCGTGGCGCCTCAACCCCATGGCGATGGACCTGCCGATCGAGAAGGACTACCTCTACATCTTCCGGGGCGACCAGTACGTGCGCTACGACGTGGCGAACGAGCAGATCCTCTACGGCCCCCTGGAAATCGCCCCGCTGTGGCCGGGCATGAAGGACGCCGGGTTCGAGCGCGACCTCGACGCCGCGTTCCTGGATCAGCAAGACGTCCCCTTCGGGACCGTGGACACGTACTACTTCTTCAAGGGTGACAAGTTCGTCACCTACGACGCCCTCACGGACCGGGTCAGCGGCGGCCCCTACAGCATCGCCGCCAAGTGGCCCGGGCTGAAGGAGGCCGGGCTCGACCGGGACCTCGACGCGGTGGTCTACCAGATCATCCCGCCCGCGGTGCTGGCCGGGACCAAACGCCGGCTGTGCTACTTCGTCAAGGGCGACCAGGTGCTCCAGTTCGACCTCGACGAGTGGAAGCCGCTGAGCGGCGCCCGCGGCATCTCCGACATGTGGCCCGGCCTCAAGGGCACCGAGTTCACCGCCGCCACGCCCGCCCCGGCCTACCCGCCGGTCAAGGCACGCGCCGACTTCCGGATCACCTTCGTCAACGACGGCGAATACGAACCCGAGCCCTACGGCTCGATCCGGCTGGACCTCAAGGACGGCAGCCACTTCCGGATCTGGACCCAGAAGAACCAGGGAAACTCCACCCCGACCCGCAACAGCGCGGCCCCGTCCATGAACCTGCCCTTCACCGCGAACGACATCGCCAAGGTCGGCTTCTGGGTCGACGAATACGACCTGACCAGCGGCGACGACTTCCTCGCCCGCGACACCAAGGACTTCACCGGCAACGGCTCCTACACCGTGAGCAGCGACGACGGACACGTCACCGTCGACATCACCATCACCCCGGCGAGCTGAACCACGCCTGGCCGGTCCCCGCCGTGGGGTGCTCACGGTGGGAACCGGCCTTGCGCTCTCCGGCCTCCGCTGCTGGAGGGGGCGGACCGGGGCGCCGTCGTCACCGGCCTTTTACCGCCGAACGACCCCGGCCCGCCTGGGCCTCGTTCTTCTTCCCCGAGGAACGAGGCGAGTCGATACTGCCCGCCGCGGATGCCGCCATGCACACCGTGGCGACGATCACCCGGACAGCCCAGCCGGGTCGCGCGGCGGGGTGCCGGCGGTCTGCGCGGCGGCCGTCAGGAGGGTGAACCACACGGTCTTTCCGGTCGGGCCGGGGCGGGTGCCCCAGGCGTCGGCCAGCGCCTCGACCAGCATCAGGCCGCGGCCGTTCTCCTCCGCGTTGTCCGCCAGCCGGGCCCGCGGCCGCGGGGTGCTGCCGTCCGAGACCTCCACCCCCAACTCGCGGGCGCTGTACCAGACGCGCAGGGCCAGCGGCCCGGGCGCGTGACGGACCGCGTTGGTCAGCAGCTCCGAGACCAGCAGCAGCGCGGTGTCGGCGAGTGCGGTCAGGCCCCACCACCGCAGCGTCCGCCGCAGGAAGTGCCGCCCTTCGGGGACCGACGACGGCCGGCCGGCCAGTTCGGCCGTCGTGGTGTCCAGCGGGGCGGCGGGGAAGCCGACCAGCAGAAGGGTCACGTCGTCGGCGTACGTGGCGGTGCCGGGCAGCATCGTGTGCAGGACGCGGTCGGCGGCGCCCTCCAGGTCCGGGGTGGTGGCGAAGACCTCCCGCAAGGTGGCGGTGAGCAGGTCCAGTTGCGCGTCGATGTCGCTGTGGGGCGTTTCCACCAGGCCGTCGGTGTAGAGGGCCAGGGTCGTTCCGGCGCGCAACGGCAACCGTACCTGCTGGTGCGGTACGCCGCCCACGCCGAGCGGGATGCCGGTCGGCACCGGCAGGGCGCTGACCGTTCCGTCGGGCGCGACGAGCCAGACCGGCAGGTGTCCGGCCGAGCAGGCGGTCACCTCGCCGAGCGCCGGGTCGGCCTCCAGGTAGGTGCAGGTGACGAACTGTTCCGGCAGCCCGCGCGTGAACGTGTCCAGCGTCTGGATCAGCTCGCACGGCGGGGTCCCGGCCAGTGCCAGCGCGCGGGCGGCGGAGCGCAGCTGCCCCATGACGACGGCCGCGTCCAGGCCGCGCCCCATGACATCCCCTATGATCACGCCGACCCGCCCGGCGCCGAGATCGATCAGGTCGAGCCAGTCGCCGCCCACCCCCTGCCCCTGGGTGGAGGGCAGATAGCGGGTGGCGGCGCGGGCGCCGGGGATCTGTTCGGAGGCGCCCATCAGGCGCAGGGCCAGCGCGATGTGCCGCTGCTGCGCGTACAGTTCGGCCAGTTCCCGTTCAGCCTTCTTGCGCTCGGTGATGTCGCGCACCGTGGAACAGGCGCCGGTGATGACGCCGTTACGGTTGCGGATCGGCCACAGCGTCACGTCGACGTCGAGGACCCGGCCGTCGCTGGTGGTCCGCCGGGTCTCGTAATGCTCGATCCGCTCACCCCGGCCGATCCGCTCCAGCAGATCCGCCTCCTCATCCTTCAGATCCGGCGGAATCAGCAACCCGATGTGCCGCCCCACCACCTCCTGCGCCCGATACCCGTACAACCGCTGCGCCGCCGCGTTCCAGAACGTGACCTGCCCGTCCAACGTCTTGATCAAAATCGCGTCCTGGGAGGACTCCACCACCACGGCCAGCTCGTCGATGCGCGCCTCGGACCGTTTGCGTTCGCCGATGTCCCGGGTGAGGGAACAGGCCGCGTTGACGACGCCCTGCCGCGTACGGATCGGCCACAGCGACACGTCCACGTCCAGGACCCGGCCGTCACTGGTGGTCCGCCGGGTCTCGTAATGCTCGATCCGCTCACCCCGGCCGATCCGCTCCAGCAGATCCGCCTCCTCATCCTTCAGATCCGGCGGAATCAGCAACCCGATGTGCCGCCCCACCACCTCCTGCGCCCGATACCCGTACAACCGCTGCGCCGCCGCGTTCCAGAACGTGACCTGCCCGTCCAACGTCTTGATCAAAATCGCGTCCTGGGAGGACTCCACCAGCCCTCGGAACAGTCCCTGCTCGCCCGCGGCGTTCCGCAGGGCCTCCATTGCCGTCATCGGTGCCTCATCTCGCCTGACGCATCCGCTCCCGGGCAACGGGTGTGACACTCGCCGTTACGGCACCCGCGGCCGGCCCCCGGACAGGTCCCCGCCGTCCCCGCAGACCCATGCCTGCGGAGGGTGCGGTTATTGGAGCACGCACGGGGCGACCTCAATGGGTTTGTTCAGTTTTGGACGCTACTGGCCCGAGCCCTGCCACTTTCCCGCCCGATTCCGTATGGATCCGGACTGATCCGGCGGGGCCTGTTCAGGACGGGGAGCGGTCCTGCGGCCGGAGGCGGTAGATGTTCTCCGCCCGGATGCCTTCGAAGTCCTCGACGAGGTTGAAGGAGACGCTCTCCCCCGACAGCAGCGTTCGGGCCCCTTCGGCCCCCTGGATCGCCGAACGGTAGGCCAGCACGTCCGGGCCGCCGCCGCTCTGGGCGACCAGGCCGGCACCACGTTCATGGTCGAACCATTTGACGATGCCATGGGGCACAACGATCACCTCTGCCGGGCGGAGCGGTCGGTACACCCAACGAGTGCCCCCTCACCGGTGGTTAAGGGAGCGCACTCACCGGCGCACGTAGCTCGCGCCCGGCGCCCGGACAGCCCCTCATCCAGGCGTACGGCGTCCTTGCTCCGGAGCCTGTGCCGGTGCCCGGGCCCGCGTCCGCGCCCAGGCCCGCGCCGGGATTCGGCCGCCCCGGCGCGTCGGCTCAGGAGCGTTCGCCGCCCCGGCGGTTGTCGACGACGCTGTCCGGGCCGGGCGTCATGATCGTCTCGTGCCCGTTGTCCGCGCGGACCCGGTACGGCGGATTGCCGTCCTTTCCCAGCACCTCGACGATCTCCACCACGCGGTCGCTGTTCCCGACGGCCCGCCCGTGGACCACCAGGCGGTCTCCCTTACTGGCGTGCATGCGGCACCCTCTCTGCAAAGTCCGAACCCTTGGTAAAACCGCACTTCTGCGGGGGAAACCCTAGTGGTGCCCGCGGAACGGCAGAGTGCGCACAGCGCGGGGCATTCAGGTGGTTGCGGCCGAATCCGCGTCGGCTCATCCGGTGAACAGGCTCCTGCCCAACGCCGGGTCGGGCACGTCTTTCACCGGTGTACTGTCCGGCCCGGGTACGCGCGTGCCGGGAACCACAGCCGTCCTGTCCACCCGGCACAGGAGCGCCACATCGCCTTTGGCCCAGATACGTCGGTAGCCGTTCGCCAGAAGCAGTTCCTGGCGCTGTTTCAGCTGCGCGGGCGAGGTGAACGGGAAAGTGGTCTCCGCGGTTTGCAGGACGACATAGTCGGCGCCGCGCGGCGCCGCGTCGAGAATCATCGTACGGGTACGTGCTGTCAGCCGTACGGCCACATTGTTGTCCGCCTCCACCGTCGCTCCGTCCGGTACCCGCTCGGCGGCCTCGGTCAGAGCCTGGCCACGCGCGGAGGGCACCCAATGATGCGGGTTCACCAGCGCGGCGAGGCCGAGGCAGCAGGCGACCACCGCGTTGAGCCCCACCGCGCACACCCCGCCCACGGCCACTCGCCGCCGAAATGCCCGCCCTTCCCCCTGCGCCGCGCGGTGAATGCGCGCGGCGGTTTCCACCGCCGCGGTCAGCAGGAACGGCCAGGCGAAAGCATCGTAATGGTGGATGATCGGCCAGTGGTGGGGATTGTCGGACAGGACGCGTTCGGCGATCAGCGGGAGGGCACACAGCGTCGTGGCCGAGCCGAGCGGCAGGAACAGCAGCGTGGCCACGAGCCAGAGGATCAGCCCGGCTTTCACCGGGGTGCCGAATGCGACGGCGAGGAAGGCGCCCGGATCGGTCACGGCGCGATGCGCCAATTCGACGAAATCCGCGCCGACTTCACCGTAACTCCAGTAATACTGCCGGGGCCCGCCCATCGCCGGTATCAGCGCACCCACCGTCACGGCCGTCATGGCCGGTCCGAGCACCAGAAGGGCCGCGCCCGTCAGCCGGGCGCGGCCCCCGCCGCCGCGCCGGTTGCGCCACAGCAGAACGGCGCCGTATACACCCACGACGAGGCCGAGGTCCTCCTTCGTCAGGCACAGGAGGACGGCGCAGACGCACACCGCGCCATAGCGCCGGGCGAGGCCGCGCTCCAGCATGAGGAGCGTGAGCGGAACCGCGAAGGCCACTTCGTGGAAGCCGTTACGGGCCGCCATCAGCAGCGGCCAGCCGACCGCGTAGGAAAGGGCGGCCAGAAAGGCCGCCCGATCGCGCGTCGCCGGTACCGCGTGGGCGAAACAGCGCAAGGCCATCCGGCGGACGACCGGTGTCCCGGCGGCGAACAGCGCGGACTGGGCCAGTATCAGCACCCGCGGGTCGTTCCCCACCCAGTACAGCGGGGCCAACAGCGCCAGGACCGGCGAGAAATGGTCGCCGAGGAGGGAGACCAGCGGCGGGAACTCATGGTGCACATTCTTGATTTCGGAGCGCGGCAGCTCGAAGCGGGCGTACGCGCGCACGCCCTGGTCGAAGATGCCGAGGTCGAATCCGCCGACACCCACCGTGTGCCACATCTGGAGACCCAGCCCGCAGGTGACGGCGAAACACAGGAGGGTCGGCCATGAGGACGCGGGAAGGCGGGCGCGGAGTTTCCCGCGCAGGCCGGAAAGGCCGGAATGTGTACGCGGATGGTCGGTTCTTTCCGTAATGACGAGCGGCTCGATGATCACCAGCGCACTTTAATGATCGAAGTTGGCGGACCGGCACGTTCCAGGCAGCGTTTTCCGGACGTTGTTTCCCGCACCGGGTGAAGACATCCGGCACTGCACCGACTCCCGCGCGGACGGCCCGGAATGCCACCGCCCGCACCATCCCGGAATTAGGGCTTCATCCGCCACTCCCCGTTCCGCGGCCCTCATCCCACCTTCGGCGCCGCCCGCATCGCCATGTACGCACAAGGAGTGCCGTCCCGCAGCGTCGCGAAGACCACCGGCATCCAGTCCTCACTGACGGAGGAGCCGTCGCCGCGCGCCGCGAACACCGTCTCGGAGACCGGCACCACATCCATTTCGAGTGGCGGGTGGAAGTGCGCCATTCCCTCGACGAACGCATAGGTCAGATGCGGCGTGCCGGCGCGTTCGGAGAGGGTGATGACGACGCCCGCGCGCCGGTAGGTGCCGAGGTACGGCGTCACGTCCACCACGGGAGGCCGTGCGGGCGGCCCGAAGGGCTCGGGCATCCGCACCCCGGCGAGCTCGCCGAGCAGTTCCCTGAACAGCGCGTCGCAGAGCCGGCGGGCACTGCCGCCGTTGGTCAGCAGGGCTATGGCCACACCGGCCTCCGGCACCACGCGCAGATACGCGTACTGCCCGACCGACGCGCCGTCGTGGCCGTACCCGCGGATGCCGTTCCAGTCATACAGCGACCAGCCCAGGCCCCACCCGTCGGAGGAGACCGACCAGCGGTCGGGGCAGTCGGGATCGCGGCGCGGCTCGAAGAGTGAGGGCCTTCGGTTCGCCCAACTGGAGCCCCCTACCCGCTCATCCCGGCCGTTCCACGCGATAGACGTAGTGGGCGCGGCCGGCCGTGGGGCTGTCCGGTTCGAGTTCGCCTTCCGCGACACGGCGCAGACCGGCCTTCTCCAGGGTGCGCCACGATGCCCGGTTGGCGACCGGTACGGGGATCAGGACGGCCGGTGCGTGCGGGTGGTCGTCCCACGTCGCCCGTACGACCGCACGGATCATGCGCGGACCGTGCCCCCGCCCCACCTGGCCGCGATCGCCTATGAGGTAGTCGAGTGTCATCGCTTCCCCCGGCACCTCGGTCAGGGCGGCCAGCTCGGCCCGGTAGTCGGGGTAGTCGGCGAACCGGGAGGGCTGGACGAGGCCGAAGGGCCGGCCGTCGAGGAGGACGAGCAGGTCCTCCGACGGCTCTTCGCCCCTGGCGACCGGGCCGAAGTCGCGTGCCACCGCCTCCGGCGAGGTCTCGTGGTTCCACCAGCGCGCGATGTGCGGCTGCTCCAGCCAGCGGCGCACCAGCGGGAAGTCGGCTTCGGCGAGCCGTCGCCAGGTGATCATCGAATCCTCCGCCCCCTCGCCCCGAGGCCCCGTCGCCCCTTACGCGCGCCCGCCATCAGGTCGCGGACGGCTCCGCACCGTCCGCGTCCTCCGTATCGGCCCGTGGCAGTACGACGATGCCCCAGGTGACCATAACCGCCCCTACCGCTGCCGGGACCAGCCACCATCCCGTACGCACCCGTTCCCCGTACACCACGATGCCGAGAGCCAGGCTGACCAGCGCCTCACCGAGGGTCAGGGCGGGCTGCGAGGCGACCAGCGGGCCGGACTCCATGGCGTTGGCCAGCAGGAACAGCGCGCACGCGCCCGCCGCGACGAAGGCGTACGTCTGCCAGGAGGCGAAGAACGCGCCCGGTCCGTGCCGGTCGAAGGTGTCGGTCGCGGCCTTCATCAGCGTCGCGGTCAGCGCGTAGCCGATCGCGGAGGCGGAGCTGAAGAACGCGGCGCGCGCTTTGCCCCGTGGCCGCGGCAGGGCGGCCAGTACGCACGCGGCCATGGCGCCCACGGCGGCCACCAGGGTGAGCACCCACTTCCCGGCGGAGACCTCGGTGCCGCCGCCGGACGGCGCGGCGGCGGCCAGCCCCAGGCCGAGCCCGGCGGCCACCATGACCGACGCCGCCCAGCCGATCGCGGGCAGTCGGCGCCGGGCCACCGCAGAGGCGATGAGCAGCGTGAACGGCAGTTCCAGCACCAGGATGGGCTGCACCAGGGACAGCGATCCCAGGGTCAGGGCGAGCGCCTGGCACGCCGCGGCGCCGACGATGACGGCGATGCCGCCCAGCCACGCCGGGCTGCGCAGCAGGTGCCGGACCAGCCGGACACTGAAGGCGTCGCCCGGCGGCACCTTGCGTGCCGCGATCCGCTGCAGCACGGTGCCCGTAGCATTGGCCACGGCCGTCAGCAGGGCGAACAGCGCGGAGAGCACAGCTGACACAAAGGGCTCCTGCGGTCCGGCGCAGCGGTCACCGGCCGCCACTGCCCCCACGGTGCCAGACCGGTCAAGCGTGCCGGAACCGCAGCACCGCGACGAGCCGTCGATCACACGATCGGCTCTCCCGCCGGCTCCAGGCGCGGCTACGTGCGGCCATGTGCGCCTCTCCGTGCCGGTGGGGTGGCAGCGAAGGCGGTGGTCAAGGGTGACGGCGGAGGGTGAGGGGTGGGGGTGGCGTGAACTCGCCAGCGGTTCAATCCGCGACCACCCGTCACCAAGTGCCCTTCGTCCGCTACTCTTTGTAACGAGGCTACTGGGGCCGAGAACGGGGGTTCGGCTATGGGGTTCACCGCATATCCGGCATGCGCGAACGAGCGCACGCGGACACGTGAGGAACTCGCCGCGTTCATGAACGAGTCGCGGTTCGACATCGATCAGCAGGCCCGGCCGCCCGCCCAGCGCGTGCGCGGCGGCCGGGAGGCGGGCGAGGTGATGGCGCGGCTGCTCGCCGGCACCCGGCGCGAGCTGCTGAGCCTGCACGATCCTTCCGGCGGCCTGGAGCAGCAGATATCCGAACGGCTCCTGGCACGTGCCGCTTCGCTCGTGCGCACGGCCGTCGACCGGGTGCCGACGGTGCGCCAACTCGCCTCCCGCCGCGGGCTGGTCAACGACACCGAGCTGGGCACCTTCGCCTGGAAGAGCGGCGGCCACGCCCGGGTCATGCGCGAGATCCCCTTCCGCATGGCCGTCATGGACCGTACGGTCGCCATCCTCCCCACCGACCTGGACGCCTTCTTCAACGGGCTGCCGATCATCCGGGACCCGGTGGTGGTACGGGCGCTGGTGCGCGCCCACCGCTCCTGGTGGAAGACCAGCGAGGACCCGGCAGCCCACGAACGCACCGACGGACCGCCCGCCCACCTGCTCCCGGTTCTCGACTGCCTGCTCGCCGGCCTCACCGACGACGCGGCCGGCGCCCGCCTGTCCCTGTCCCCACGCACCTACAGCCGCCGCGTGAACGAACTCCTCACCCTCCTCCAAACCAACAGCCGCTTCCGCGCCGGGGCCGAGGCGATACGTCGGGGGTGGGCTTGAAGAGGGACCACCTGAGTGGAGGCCGGGAAGCAGCCGACCGCCTCGGCTTCGGGCCTACCTCATTTCCTTGCCGGCGGGCGGGGTGACGGCGACTACGTCCCGCTGCGTACGCCGCCCGCCTCCCGACCCACCGGCACCTACCTGACCTGCAATTATGTGGGCCCCGAGGGGCGCGGGGACAGTTCGATTGCTCCGGGTGGGGGGTTTACCCGAAGAATCACCCGTTCGCAGCTTTTTGCGGCTTGATACTTGCTGTGAGGCTGGAAGGACTCATGGTGACCGTCCCCACACCGAGGAGAGAACTCCATGATTCTGTCCATCTCCGGCGTCGTTCTGCTCGGCATCATCGTCTTTCTGTTCTTCCGCAAGGACGGGCTGAAGGTGTCCCACGCCCTCGTCTGCGCGCTCTTCGGGTTCTACCTCGCGGGTTCCGCGATCGCCCCGAGCATCAAGGCCGGCGGTGCGAGCCTGGCCAACCTCCTGGGCGGTCTCAAGCTCTGACCGCGCCCCCGTCCCCAGCGCACCCACCGCACCCTCCGCGTCACGAACCACCAGGAGACGATGTGACCCGGCGCCCACTGCCCCGCATCCTGACCGACAGCACGCCGGTCGCGCGCGGCCGCGAGTTCGCACGCAGCGCCGCGGACAGCGCCGCCGACGTGTTCCACCCGCTGATCATGATCAGCCGGGGTCTGCGCCGGCTGCTGGCCGCCGGACGGCGGCGCTGGTCCGACACGCCCGAGGACCGGCGGGGCTCGCTGCTGTTCATGGCCGCCGGCAGTGTCCTGGCGGTGGCGCTGGTGCCGTACGGCCCGCTGCTCGCGCTGGTCACGCTCATGGGCGCGGCGGCCTGGGCGGGGCGGGAACGATCCGCGGAGGAGCCCGCCGGTCTCGCGGACGCCGAGACCGACCGGTTGCGGGCGCTGTACGAGGCCCTCGTCCCGTACTTCGCGATCGAGGGCGACCCCACTCCCCTGTACGCCCACGACGGGGACTGGGAGAGCGTCTTCTCGGACTACGAGTTCGACGAGGCCGGGCGGCCGTCCCGGTTCACGCTGAAGTACCCGCCGTACTTCACCGACGGCGACGCCGCGTCCCGGGCCCGCATCGAGCAGGTGCTGCACGCCAAGTCGGGCCGCGGCCGGGAGTACCACTTCGCCTGGGACGAGGAGGCGAACCAGCTGACCCTGACGGTACTGCCCCCGCTGCCCACGGACATCGCGGCGCAGCAGTTCGTGACGACGCACGGGGAGACCGTCCTCGGGTTCACCGACCCGGACGCGGTGCAGCGGACGCTGCCGGTGACGGCCGGGGAGGCGACGCGGGACGAGCCGCCGGTGATCTGGCGGACCGGGCTGCGCTCGACCGAGCCGCATCTGCTCGTGCTGGGCCGGCCGGGCGCGGGCGCCACGACCCTGCTGCGATCCATCGCGCTCCAGGCCCTGTTCTACGGCGACGTCCTGGTGATCGACGGCAACGGTACCGGCGAGTACGCGTGCCTGGCGGGCCGGACCGGCGTCATGGGCGTCGAGACGGGGCTGTCCGGGGCCATGGCGACACTGGAGTGGGCGGCGCACGAGACCGAGCGGCGGCTGATCACCGCCAACCGCGCGCGGCAGGCCGGGCAGCAGGCCCCGGACGACATCCGCTGGCCCCTGTGGATCATCATCGACCGGCCGACCGCGCTGGCCCACCTCGCGGCGGCCGAAGGCCGGGAGGACCCGCAGCGGTTGCTGCAAGTGCCGTTGCGGCACGGCCGGGCCGCGTACGTGACGGTGGTGGTGGCCGACCAGATCGACTGCGCCGGGATGCTGAGCGAGCCGGTGCTCACGCACACCCGGGCCCGGGTCGTGCTCGGACCGGCCGCGCCGGAGGAGGTGGAGGCGGTGCTCGGGGCGCCGCCGCACACCACCCCGGCCGCCGACGTACCGCCGGGCCGCGGCTACGCCCGCCTCGGCAGCGGCCCGGTGCACCGCCTCCAAGTCCCGGTCACTCCCGACCCGTTCGACGACGCCACGAGCGAAGCACACCGGCAGGCCGTACTGTCCCTCCTCCCAGAACGCGCGGCCGCGGTGGGGGCGGCGGGGGACGCGTGGGGCTTGGAAGACACGGTGGACGCAGCCGCCATCATGGACGCGGCGGGCGCAGCCGGCACGGTGGGCACGGCGAACATGGCAAGCGTGGTGGACACGGCAGGGGCGGATCGTACGGCGGAGACGGAGGACGCCGACAACGGCGCCGTCACGAACGGCACGGCCGCTCCGGACAGAACACCCGACCCAACCGCCACGGCCAACCCGACCGCCACGGCCAGCCCGAACGAAACGCTCAGCCCGACCGCCACGGCCACCCCAACCACAAAGCCCGACCCAACCGCCACCCCCAAACCAACCGCCCCGAACAACACCCCCCGCACCGGCGGAGCCATCGGCGTCGACCTCCTCTTCGGCGGCGTCGCTCCCGCCCCGCCCAGCACCCCGCCCGCCTCCCAGGAGGCCACGGTCCCGCCCGAGCGCGCGTAACCGGGCCGTACGGAAGGGCGGTCAGCGGCCGCGCCTCAGCCGTTCCGCCCAGCGGCCGACGGCCCGTCGCGGACGGCGGGGACCCGGCCGAAGCGGCCGACGCCCCTCCGTACCCGCCCGCCCGGCAACTCCCGGGCCACGTCGCCAGGGGCCGTCGGGCGACAGCACCGGCGCCTCACGTTCCGCCTGAGCCTGGATCTCCACATGCGCTTGGTGGGATGTCGCGCGGAACGCCTCCTCGTACGAAGCCAGGGCCGCGCTCATGGCCCCGCCCGCGGCGCCGCGACGGCGTACGTGCACGGCGAAGCCCGTGCAGAGCGCCAGGACGGCGGCGAAGAAAACGAACAGGATCAGAAACGGAATGATCGAGCCCATGGGAAAGAAGACTACTTGGCCGCCCGGTACCGTTCAGGTGTGATCGATTCCCGGCTCCCGCTCCTCTTCCTCGACGTGGATGGCCCTCTCCTGCCCTTCGGAGCGACCAGGGAGCAGCTTCCGGACGGGTATCCGACCTATGAGAGCGGGCACGCGCCCCGGGGAGCCGACGCGAATCCGCTGATCACCAGAATCGATCCGGCCCACGGCCCCCGCTTCGCGTCGCTCCCCTGCACGCTGGTGTGGGCCACGACGTGGATGTCGGATGCGAACGACTGCGTCGCGCCGTGGCTCGGGCTGCCGGAACTGCCGGTGGTGGACTGGCCTGAGCCGGACGGCGAGGACCCGCGGGACGGCGTGCACTGGAAGACCCACGCGCTCGTCGACTTGGCCGCCGGCCGCCCGTTCGCCTGGGTCGACGACGAGATCACCGATGCGGACCGGACGTGGGTGCGGGCGCACCACCCGGGTCCCGCGCTCCTGCACCGCGTCGATGCCCGACTGGGCCTCACGGACGCCGACTTCACCGCCCTCGACCACTGGCTGCGGGCCATGACCGACAGCCCCTGACCATGACGACCGCCGCCCACCCCACGGCGCCCCCTCAAGCCACAAAACTCTGCGGCACCTCGACCTCCCCCGCGGCCGTCCCCGTGGCCACATGGTGGGCCGCGACGGCCAGCCGGGAAGCGGCCTCTTCGGCGACGGCGCCGTTGACCGTGAACGGGAGGCGGACGAAACCCTCGAACGCGCCGTCCACGCCGAAGCGGGGGCCCGAGGGGACCCGTACGCCCAGCCGCTCCCCCGCCTCCGCGATCCGGGAGCCGGAGAGGCCACCGGTGCGGGCCCACAGGGTGAGGCCGCCGGGCGGCACGCTGAACTCCCAGTCGGGCAGGTGGCGGCGGACCGCGGCGACGATCGCGTCGCGGTTCTCGCGGGCCTGCGCGCGGCGGATCTCCACGGCCTGTTCCCAGCCGTCGCCTTCCAGGAGCGAGACGATGGCGAGCTGTTCGATGACCGGCGAGCCGAGGTCGGCGAAGGCGCGGGCGGCGACCAGGCTGCGGATGATGTCGGGGGCGGCCCGTACCCAGCCGATGCGCATCCCGGCCCAGAACGCCTTGCTGACCGAGCCGACCGTGATGACGGAGCTGCCCGCCGGGTCGAAGGCGCAGACGGAGCGGGGCAGTTCGACGTCGTCCAGGCGCAGTTCGGCCATGGTCTCGTCGGCGACCAGGACCGTGCCGGCCGCGCGGGCGGCGTCCACCAGGCGGCGGCGCTGGTCCTCGGTGGCGAGGGTGCCGGTCGGGTTGTGGAAGTCGGCGACGACGTACGCCATGCGGGGCGCCGCGTCCCGCATGACCTGCCGCCAGGCGGGGATGTCCCAGCCCGCGAGCCGGTCGGCGAGGGCGACGGGCACCAACCGGGCGCCGGCGTCGCGCATCAGCTGGAGGATGTTGGCGTACGAGGGGGAGTCGACGGCGACGCGCTCGCCGGGCCGGGTGAGCAGGCGGCAGATGGCGGCGACCGCGCCCATGGCGCCGGTGGTGACCATGATCTGTTCGGGCATGGTCGGGATGCCGCGCGCCGTGTAGCGGTCGGCGAGCGCCTGGCGGAGGGCGGGCAGCCCGGCCGGGTAGTCGCCGTGGGTGTGGGCGTACAGCGGAAGGCTCTCCATGGCGCCCTGCACGCTGCGGGTCAGCCAGGGTTCGGGGGCCGGGAGGGCGGCGCAGCCGAGGTCGATCATGGAGCCGACGGCTTCCGGCGGCAGCGGTTCCAGGCCGCGGGTGGGCAGCGGGTTCCCGGCGGGTACGGCGGTCCAGCTGCCCGAGCCGCGGCGGGACTCCAGGAAGCCCTCGGCGCGCAGCGCCTCGTATGCCGCGGCGACGGTCGTACGGCTCACGGAGAGCGCGGCGGCCAGCTCGCGTTCCGCGGGCAGGCGGGCGGCGACCGGCACGCGGCCTTCCAGGACGAGCAGGCGTACGCCGTCCGCGAGGCCGCGGTAGGCGGGGACCCGCCGGCCGGCCGGGGTGACGGTGTCGCGGGAGTCCTGCGACCGGAGCAGCCGGGCGAGTTGCGACGCGCCTACCGCTGAAGTCCACTGCGCCATCGCGAGCAGTCCACCTTTCCCGAATTGGCCATGGAACCTGATCAACTACGCGCCACAGAGTGTCATGCGTCAGTCCAATCATGCCAGGAGGGGGAAGATTTTGTTCAGCATGCGGAGTTCGGCAGCCACTGGGGAGAGCGGCGGGGAGGAGGGCGCCCGGAAGGACCGGGCGGCCGGGCGGCGGCTGCCGCGCCGCCTCGTCCACCTCTACACCGGGCTGGTCCTCTACGGCCTCAGCATGGGCCTGCAGCTGCGCGCGGGCCTCGGCCTGGAGCCGTGGAGCGTCCTCAACCAGGGCATCTCCCGCCATACGGGCCTGTCGATCGGCACCGTCACCATCGTCTCCGGCGCGCTGATCCTGCTCCTGTGGATCCCGCTGCGGCAGCGCCCCGGCCTGGGGACGGTCTCCAACGTCGTCATCCTGGGCCTGGTGATGGACGCGACGCTCGCGCTCGTACCGGACATCTCGGCCCTCGCCGTCCGCATCCCGCTGCTGATCACCGCGATACTGCTGAACGGCATGGCGACCGGGCTCTACATTTCCGCCCGCTTCGGCCCCGGGCCGCGGGACGGGCTGATGACCGGCCTGCACCACCGTACGGGCCGGCCGCTGCGCCTCGTGCGGACGTGCATCGAGGTCACCGTGCTCGCCGCCGGTTTCGCGCTCGGGGGTTCGCTGGGCGTGGGCACCGTGCTGTACGCGCTGGCCATCGGCCCGCTGGCCCAGTTCTCGCTGCGCTTCTTCACCATCGAAGGACCGGGCGGGCGGATCGTGGCGTCGTCCACGCCGGCGCCGGAGCCCGCACCGCTCCCCCACGGCTGAGTCCAACTTCGTTGCGTCGGTGCCGGTTCGTCGCCGTATGCCCCTCCCGGCGCCGGCCCCCCGACCTCCTTGCGGGCTCCCTGCCGACTGTTAGGCTCGCCGCGCCAACCACCCGCCTGAGCTGGCCTTTTACTGTCCGGCGGGTGGGCACCGACCGGAGGGAGCGCAGGGTGAAGATCGGGGTCAACATCCTCAACTACGGGGCGGACACCACCCCCGAGGGCATGGAGACGTGGGTGCGCGGCGCCGAGGAACTCGGCTACCACCTGGCGATGATCTCCGACCATGTGACCCAGCCCCCGGAGGTCGCGGACGCCTTCCCGGCCCCGTTCTACGACCCGTTCACCACGCTGGCCTGGCTCGCCGGGCGGACGACCACCATCGAGCTGGGCACCACGGTGGTGGTGCTCCCGTACCGGTACCCGCTCCAGACCGCCCGTGTGACGGCCAACCTGGACCGGTTCAGCGGCGGCCGGCTCGTGTTCGGGGTGGGCATCGGCTGGTCGCGGCAGGAGTACGAGGCGCTCGGCATCGACTTCGCGGCCCGCGGTCGGATCACCGACGAGTATCTGACCTGCATCAAGGAGCACTGGACACAGTCGGTCGTCTCCTTCCGGGGCGAGCACGCCGCGTACTCCGGCATCACCACCGGGCCCGCCCCGGTGCGCCGCCCGCACCCGCCGGTCTGGGTCGGCGGCCTCAGTGACGCCGCGCTGCGCCGTGCCGGACGCTTCGGGGACGCCTGGCACCCGTACACGCTGGGCGCGGACGCGATCCGCGAGCGGCTGCCGGTCCTGGAGGCCGCGGCGGAGGCGGCCGGCCGCCCGACGCCCGCGGTGACGCCGCGGATCGCGCTGCACCTCACGGAGCGGCCGGTGGACGCGGCGTCCCGCCTGCCGGGGCACGGGACGGTCGACCAGGTCCGCGCCGACCTGGCCGCACTGGCGGAGCTGGACGTCCCGTACGTCGTCCTCGACACGTTCCTGTCGAGCTACGCCGGGCCGGTCCCGCCGGAGGAGAGCCCCCGGCACGACCTCGCCCAGCTGGAGACCGCGGCCGAGCGGATCTTCGACCTTCCGGGAGAGACGCTGCGCTGACGGCGGGCGGGCCGGACGCGCCCCGCGTGCACCGGTACGGCCCCGTCGCCGGCCGGTCACGCCACGGACGCCGCCCCGTGGCCGGTTGCCGACGCGCCGTACACCCGCCCTGTATATCCTCTGGCCAATGCGCTCCCAGCAGTTGGCCGGCCGCGGCTTCCCCGTACGCCACCCCTATCTCGACCATCCGGTTCCGCTCGCCTTCGCCCACCGGGGCGGCGCGGCGGACGGGCTGGAGAACACCGCCGCGGCCTTCCGGCGCGCGGTGGCGCTCGGCTACCGCTACCTGGAGACCGATGTGCACGCCACGTCGGACGGCCGGCTCGTGGCCTTCCACGACGCGACGCTGGACCGGGTCACGGACAGCGGCGGCGCGATCGGCCGCCTTCCCTGGCGGGCGGTCCGCCGGGCGCGGGTGGCCGGGCGGGAGCCGCTGCCGCTCTTCGAGGAGCTGCTGGAGGAGTTTCCGCAGGCCCGCTGGAATGTCGACATCAAGGCGGAGGCGGCACTGCGGCCGCTGCTGGACCTGCTGCGCCGTACGGACGCCTGGGACCGGGTGTGTGTCGGGTCGTTCTCGGAGGCCCGGGTCGCGCGGGCGCAGCGGCTGGCCGGCCCCCGGCTGGCGACCTCGCTCGGGACGCGCGGCGTGCTGGGGCTGCGGATGCGCTCGTACGGCCGGGGCGTACCCCTGGACCGGCTGCTGGGGGCGGCGGTCCGGCGCAACGCGGTCTGTGTGCAGGTGCCGGAGCGGCAGTCCGGGATCCGGGTGGTGGATCCGCTGCTGATCCGGGCCGCGCACGTGCGGCGTTTGCAGGTGCATGTGTGGACGGTGAATGATCCGCGGCGGATGGCGGCGCTGCTGGACCTCGGGGTCGACGGGATCATGACCGATGACCTCGCGGCCCTGCGGAAGGTGCTGACCGCCCGGGACTCCTGGCCCGCCGAGTGAGGCCCGTACGCCCGGCGGAGCGGGTCCGCGCCGCTCTGACGAGCTGTTACCAGAGCCCCATGGCCCCGGCGATGGGGACCCTGATTTACGGATGGCGGCTGCGGGCCGGTAGTGTACGCCTTTGGCTCACCAGGCGGACCGTTACTGCGCGCTGAACTGTAGAAAGCGCTGGGTGACATCTGCTGCCAGATGTGACAAACCGGGCATTGGTGGGTACAACAAGGGGCGGCACGAAGGAAGGCAGCGGCGCGCAGCGCCTCCATCAGGCGGTGGTGGGCGACGGGTGGGCACATATCCCGGTATCGGGAATCTTCACCGCCGACCGGACGTTGACCGGATGACGACGACAGCGACACCTGTCCTGTGGGCGACAAGCCCGGGAGGCACGATTCATGAGTGAGCGAGCTCTTCGCGGCACGCGACTTGTGGTGACCAGCTACGAGACCGACCGCGGCATCGACCTGGCCCCGCGCCAGGCGGTGGAGTACGCATGCCAGAACGGACATCGATTCGAGATGCCGTTCTCGGTAGAGGCCGAGATTCCGTCGGAGTGGGAGTGCAAGGTATGTGGTGCACAAGCCCTCCTGGTGGATGGCGATGGCCCTGAAGAGAAGAAGGGCAAGCCCGCGCGTACGCACTGGGACATGCTCATGGAGCGGCGCACCCGCGAGGAGCTGGAGGAGGTGCTGGCCGAGCGGCTGGCCGTCCTGCGTTCCGGAACCATGAACATTGCCGTGCACCCGCGCGACAACAACAACAGTCGCAAGTCCGCCTGACGAACGGACGCACGACCGCGTACGGGCCGGGGCCACTGCACCACGCAGTGGCCCCGGCCCGTTTTCGCACCTCGGCGGCCCGGCAGGGGTGTGCGCGAGGTCACTCCCGGCCCACGGAATCATCCGGGCCGCCACAGCGCTGTACCGGTCGCGGGTGCCGGTGGGACAGTGTCCCCGGGCCTCACCATTCGCCCGTGGGGACGATCGTTCGGCTGAAGCCCCACGGAGCCTTTCGCCGAGAGGCGACCGCCATCGGTATCCGCCCTTCGGACCGCCCCGGCCAGTACCCCCGACTGGCCGGGGCTTTCTCATACGGCGGAGTGCCTCACGCATTCGTACGGCGGGGCGCCCAAACGCATCGGGCCGGGACAGGCCCAGCCGCACCGCTACGGAGTGCCACACACCGCACGCGCTGTGTGCGCCCCCGTATCCAAGGGGCCCTCCCCCGCCGTCAGTTACCGCCCCTTCAGCGCGGCAGCTGCGGGTCGTCGCGGCGCGGGGACGGCGGCTCGTCCTCGCGGATCACCTCACCCTGCACGATCTTGCCGTCCTGCTGGTGCATACGGGCCTGCTGGAAGGCATCGCCGAGCCCGCCCGGGGTGTAGCGGACCTGGCGGGTCAGCAGGCGCTCAGCGCGGCGGTGGAGCAGTTTGCGGGTGGGCGGGAAGAGGCAGAGCAGCCCGGCGGCGTCGGAGAGCAGGCCGGGGAACATCAGCAGGAGGCCGCCGAGCATGGGCAGCGTGTTGCCGCTGCCCGAGGACTTCTGCTCTTCGGGGCCGGCGGACGTCCCGGAGGCCGCGGGGCCGCCCTGCTGCACGCTCTCGGTGAGGTTCTTCCAGGCCCGGCGGCCGGCCCGCTTGATCACGTAGCCGCCCGCGACCACGCCCGCGACCAGCAGCAGAAGGACCGTCAGTCCGCCCGCCGCGTCGGCGACAAGAGTGAGCAGCCATATCTCCAGCACCACCCAGGCGGCGACGCCCAAGGGGACGAACCGGCGGGCGCGCGAGCGCTGGGGCGGGCGGGACCGGGGCGGCGGCGTGGCTGCGAACGTCATGTCTCAAGTGTGCCTGGCCCCGGCCGCCACGCCCGCCCGCGGGTCCGCCTCCCGGAGCGTTCGGGCCGTGGAGGAACACCCGCGGGTCACCCCGGCACCCTGCGGGTACGCCCCGGACGACGCAGGCCCCGCCGAATGCCTCAGGCCCCGCCGAAGACGATCAGGCAGAACTCGTTGCCCTCGGGGTCGGCGAGCACCGTGGTCGGGCAGCCCGCGTCGTCGAACGGACCGCGCAGCACCCGCGCGCCGAGCGCCGTCAGCCGGCTCAGCTCGGGTTCCATGGCCGGTACCCGCAGGTCGATGTGCATGCGGTTCTTGCCCCGCTTGGGCTCGGGCACCTCCTGGAGCAGCAGCTCGGGGTGGCGTCCGGCCGGGTCGGTCAGGGCGGTGTACGGCGGTGCCGTCCGCGTGATCCGGTAGCCGAGGGCCCGGCTCCAGAACTCCGCGAGCGTCTTCCGGTCGTCGCAGTCCAGCACCACGACGATCTCCTTCGGCGCCGCTTCGGTCATCGCGTACTCCTCTCGCTCGTACCCCTGGCCGTACGTGTGCCCCGATCGCCGCGGAACGCATGCGCCCCCGGCCGTCGGGCACCCGTACCGGACACCCTTTCCCGATTTCCCACGAGGAGGCCGAACGCGATGGACAAGCGCAGCGAGACGCCGGAGCAGGGCGGCAGCGCCATCCCCCGGGACCTGCCGGACCAGCAGGCGGACCCGCGGGACGCCCCGGACCCCTGGGAGGGCCGCAGCCCCGACGAGGGGGACGACGAGGAGGAGCACACGGACGTCCCCGACACCGATGTCTCCGGTACGGGCCGCCGCGGCGCGCCGCGCTCACACGACGTGCAGACCGACGAGCCGACCCCGGACGAGCCCGCCGACTGATGCGGACCGCGGACCGCCCCCGCGGGCCCGGCCGCCGTGCCCGCGGGGACGCACCGTCCCCGCGAGGCGCGCGGTTCGGCTTCCGGCCCGGTCTACAGCTCCCGGAGCGCGGGCAGCAGCTTCTTGCCGGCCCAGTCGAAGAATTCCCGCTGGTGGTCGCCGCCGACCTGGACGACGGCGACCTCGTCGAAGCCGGCCTCCGCGTACGGGCGCACCGCCTCGACGAAGTCGTCCACGTTGTCGCCGCAGGGAATGGTCTCGGCGACGTCCTCCGGCCGTACGAACTGGGTGGCCCCGGCGAATCCCTCCGGGTCCGGCAGCTCGGAGTTGACCTTCCAGCCGCCGGCGAACCAGCGGAACTGGTCGTGGGCGCGCTTCACGGCGGCGTCCCGGTCGGGGTCGTAGCAGATGGGCAGCTGGCCGACGCGCGGCTTGCCCTTGCCGCCGTGCTTCTCGAAGGAGCTGATCAGCTCGCCCTTCGGCTCGGTCGCGATGACCAGGTCGGCGAGGCGGCCGGCGATCTCGCAGGACCGCTCCCCCGAGACGGCAACGCCGATCGGCGGAGCCTGCTCGGGCAGGTCCCAGAGTTTGGCGGCGTCCACCTCGAAGTGGTTGCCGTGGTAGGTGACCTTGCCGCCGTCGAAGAGCGCCCGGATGATCTCCAGGGCTTCGGTGAGCATCTCGTGGCGGGTGTTCTTGCCCGGCCAGCCGTGCCCGACGACGTGCTCGTTCAGGTTCTCGCCCGCGCCCAGCCCGAGCCGGAAGCGGCCCTCGGAGAGCAGCTGCATGGTCGCGGCCTTCTGCGCGACGACGGCGGGGTGGTAGCGCACGGTCGGGCAGGTCACGTACGTCATCAGCGGGATGCGGGAGGTGGCCTGCGCCGCGGCGCCCAGGACGCTCCAGGCGTATGGGGCGTGGCCCTGGGAGGTCAGCCACGGCGCGTAGTGGTCGGAGGTCACCGAGAAGTCGAAGCCGGTTTCCTCGGCCCGGACGACGTGGTCGACGAGATCACGCGGGCCCGCTTGCTCTGTCATCATCGTGTAGCCGATTTGCACCATATGCCGCGAGTTTCCCGATCATGCGACCGCAAAACTCGGCCTCGCAATGATCACCGGCGGGGCCCGGCCACTCCGCCCGACCGGCCTAGCATGTGCTTCCGCGAACCTCCGGACCACGCGTACCCAGCGGCGGGCGGGGGCGCGACGGCCCCCGCCGCCCCGCTCAGCGCCCGCGAAGCTTGTTGACCCGCGAGCCGACGCCCCAGCCGGTGACCCGCCACAGGGCCTCCACGACGATGTCCTTGCTCATCTTGCTGTCGCCGCGCTCGCGCTCGACGAAGGTGATGGGGACCTCGACGACGTGGAAGCCGCTCTCGACGGCGCGGCGGGCCAGGTCGACCTGGAAGCAGTAGCCCTGCGAGGAGACCTCGTCCAGGCCGAGCCCTTCCAGGGTCTCCTTGCGGAAGGCGCGGTAGCCGCCGGTGACGTCGCGCAGCGGTACGTCCAGCATGGCGCGGCAGTACGTGCTGCCGCCGCGGGAGAGGTACTCGCGGTGCTTGGGCCAGTTCACCACCCGGCCGCCGGGCACCCAGCGGGAGCCGAGCACGAGGTCGGCGCCCTTGAGGGCGGTGAGCAGCCGGGGCAGCTCCTCGGGGCGGTGGGAGCCGTCGGCGTCCATCTCCACCAGGACGCCGAAGCCGTGCTCGATGCCCCACCGGAAGCCCGCCAGGTAGGCGGCGCCGAGCCCTTCCTTGCCCTTGCGGTGCAGCACCTGGACGTGGTCGTCCGCCGCCGCCAGCTCGTCGGCGATCTTGCCCGTGCCGTCCGGGCTGTTGTCGTCCGCGACGAGGATGTGCGCCTCCGGCACGGCGGACCGTACCCGCGAGACGATCGGCTTGATGTTCTCCGCCTCGTTGTACGTCGGAATGATCACCAAGGTGGTCCCGAGCGGACCGTACTTCCGCTGACCGCCGTCTGTCACTGCTGCCCCTTCTCGTCCTTGCTACGCCCGCGCCGGCCCACGACTGCCGCGGCGACGCAGGACAGAAGCCCCACGATAGCGAGCGCCCACTCCGGAACGGCACCGACGCGGTCGGCGACGGTCTTTTCGTCACGCAGGGGGAGGCTCGCCCGCAACACCCCTTGGGTGAACTCCGGGATCTTGTGGGTGACCGTACCGTCGGGGGCCACCACCGCGCTGATGCCGCTGGTGGCCGCCGTGACGACGGCACGGCCGTGTTCGACGGCGCGCAGTTTGGACATGGCCAGCTGCTGTTCCGGCTGTCCGGTGCGGCCGTAGGTGGCGTTGTTGGTCTGTACGACGAGCGCGCGGGCGCCCGCGTTCACCGTGTCGTGGACGATTTCGTCGTAGGCGACCTCGAAGCAGATGACGTCGCCGAGCCGGGCGGGGCCGACCGCGAGCACCCCGGTGCGGTCGCCGGGGTAGAAGTCGCGCGGCACCCGCTGGAACCGGGTGATGACCTTGCTGAGCTGCTCGCGGAAGGGCACGTACTCGCCGAACGGCACCGGGTGCTGCTTGGTGTACGAGGCGCCGGGGCCTTTCACCGGGTCCCACACGATGCCCTGGTTGAAGACATAGCCGGGCTTGTCCGGGTGGTCGACGAGGGCGCCGACGAGAACCGGCACGCCGATCGACTTGACCGCCGCTTCGATGCGGTCGTACGCCTGCGGGTAGCGGAACGGGTCCAGATCCGAGGCGTTCTCGGGCCAGATCACCAGGTCGGGCTTCTTCGCCTTGCCCGCCTTCACATCGGCGGCCAGTTTCTCCGTCGCCGTGGCGTGGTTGTCCAGGATCTTCATCGGGCGGCCGAGGAAGTCCATGCCGGGCTTTTGCACGTTGCCCTGGACGATGGCGATGTCGACGCGGTCGTCCGCGCCGGTGTGCACCGGCACCAGCAGCCCGGACACCGACACCGCGGCGGCCAGTCCGACCGCCTCCACCGCGGGCAGCGCCGCCCGCACCGGCCTTCCCTTCCCGCGCAGCCGCCACAGGACGACGGCCGCGGCGGCCAGCAGCGAGCCGCTGAGGGCGACGGCGAAGGTCACCAGCGGCGCGCCGCCCAGGGCCGCGAGCGGCGTGAAGGGCGAGCCGGTGTTGGCGAAGGCGAGCCGCCCCCACGGGAAGCCGCCGAAGGGGACGCGGTCGCGCGCCCACTCCTCGGTGACCCACAGACAGGCGGCCCACACCGGCCCGTACTTCAGGCGGGAGGTACGGGCGAGCCCCGCGCCCAGCAGGGCCACGTACAGGGCCTGCACCAGGGCCAGTCCGAACACCGCGTCCCAGCCGACGACGTGCAGCCACTTCAGCAGCAGGAAGAAGAACGGCAGCCCGAAGGCGAAGCCCGTCCAGGCGCCCTGCCGGGCCGTCCGGCCGCGCGTGAGCAGGCCGAGGGCCGCGACGCCGACGAGGGACAGCGGCCACAGGTCGTACGGCGGGAAGGCCAGCGCGAGGACGAGGCCGCCGAGGACGGCGATTGCCGTGCGCGGCGCCTCGCGGCGGACCAGCGCCGCGAACCGGCGGCCACGTCCGCGCCGGGCCGGCGCGTCGGTATCGGAGCCCGATGGCACGGTCCCGGCCTTCCTTGCAGGTCGTGCGGTGGTGTCGGGCACGGTCGGCCTTCCTTGCAGGTCGTGCGGTGGTCAGCAGACCGTACAACGGTGCCGTGGAATTGCGGACCGGGGGTGCGTGCGGGTATAAGCTCCGCCGCCCGGCGTAGGCGGCCGGGGACCGGCGCACCGCCGTGAGATGCGGAACGGGGCGCGTCAGCGGGCGGCGTGGACCGGATCGGGACGCGCGCTCGTGCGCTGCGGATCGGGGCCCGGTGCCCTTCGGGCCGACCTGGGACCCGCTGGCTGCGGGTCGACCTGAAGCCGTTGTCTACTGAGCAACCGGGCCCCACCCGGGTCGCACCTTCTCCCTGGCCCTTGACGAGCAGGGAGGGACCCCCATCCGGCCGAAACCTTCCGTCGTCCCCGTGCCGCAGGGGCTGGACCTGGCTCCCAGTGGCGGTGTGCCGGTGCGGCACCCCGTCCCATGGCCCAGTTGCGTTCGACGACCGCGCGGAGGTCTCCCGGTCTGACGTCCTGTGGTGGACCCGGCCGAACCTACCGGCCGCCGACCGTCTGCTGTCAACAGTTGCCCGGCCTGCGTGGTTTTCGCGTCGCCCCAGGCCGGCGCCCGCTCTCCCAGGTGGGGCGGGCGCCCGCGGGCGCATTCCGCCGCGGCACGCGCCCCCGTGAAGTCACTCGTTCGGCCGTCCGTACACCGTGCGACCGCCGACCACCGTCCGCAGGCATACGGGCAGGTCCCGGCCGGGCGTGAGGTCGGGCAGGCCGGGGGTGCCGGAGCGGGGGTCGGTGGACCAGCGTTCGACGCGCTCGTCGGGGGCCTGGACGACCAGGTCGCCGGTGCGCCAGACCGCGTAGTCGGCGGGCGCGCCGGGCACCAGGACGCCCGCGTCGTCGCGGCCGATGGCGCGCCAGCCGCCGCGGGTGTGCGCGGTGAACGCGGCGCGCGCGGAGATGCCGTGCTCGCGGGTGCGGTGGAAGACCGCGGCGCGCAGGGTGCCCCACGGGTTCAGCGGGGTGACGGGGCTGTCGGAGCCGAGGGCGAGCGGCACGCCGGCGCGCAGCAGGGCGGCGTACGGGTTGAGGGTGCGGGCGCGTTCGGCGCCCAGGCGGGCGGCGTACATGCCGTCCTCGCCGCCCCAGGCCGCGTCGAAGGCGGGCTGTACGGAGGCGGTCAGCGCGAATTCGGCGAACGCGGCGATGGTGGCCCCGGTGAGCATCTCGGCGTGCTCGACGCGGTGCCGGGCGGCCCGGACGCGGGCCAGGCCGACCCGGTCGGCGGCGGCCCGTACGCCGTCGGTGACGGCGGTCAGCGCGGCGTCGCCGATGGCGTGGAAACCGGCCTGGAGCCCGGCCTCGGTGCAGGCTGCCACATGCGCCGCGACGGCGTGGGCGTCCAAGTGGGCAGTTCCGGTGTGGTCCGCGTCGGCGTACGGGGCGTGCAGGTGGGCGGTGTGCGAGCCGAGGGAGCCGTCGGCGAACAGGTCGCCGGCCGCGCCGATGGCGCCGAGCTCCCTGATCCGGTCGGCGTCCTTTGCGTTGGTGACGGTCTCCGCCCAGTAGCCGACGACGCGCGGCCCGGGCTCGCGCGCGGCGCGCGCCAGCAGGGCGGTGAAGTCGTCCTCGCTGGAGATGTCGGGTCCGGCGCACTCATGGAGGCTGCCGATGCCCAGCGACGCCGCGTGTGCGAGGGCCGCCGCCTGGGCGGCGTCGCGCTGCGCGGGAGTGACGGTGGCGTGCGCGGCGGCCCGTACGGCGTGGTGCGCGGCGCCGGTCAGCGGCTGCTCGGCGTGGAATCCGGGCAGGTCGCGGAGGCCGGGGACGAGGTCGAGGAGGGCGGTGGTGACGACCGCGGAGTGCACGTCCACCCGGGTCAGGTAGAGCGGCCGGCCGCCGGTGGCGGCGTCCAGTTCGGCGCGGGAAGGCGGCCGGCCCTCGGGCCAGGCGGTGGCGTCCCAGCCGTGTCCCAGCAGGACCCGGTCCGCCGGGCGGGCCGCGGCGTACTCCCGTACGCGGGCCAGCGCGTCGGGGAGCGTACGGGCGCCGGACAGGTCCAGGCCGGTGAGCGCGAGGCCGGTGGCCGTCGTGTGCACATGTGCGTCCGTGAACGCCGGGGTGACGAGTGCGCCGTCGAGGTGCACCACCTCGTCCACGCCGTCGGCGAAGGAGTCGGCGGCGCCTTCCTCGCCGACCCAGGCGATGCTGTCGCCCTCGACCACCATGGCCGTGGCGAACGGGTCGGCGGGGCTGTGCACCTCCCCGCCGCGCAGCAGGACGGTACGGGGCCGGGCCGGGTCGGGGGTGCGCTCACTCATAGCGGACAGTTTGGCCCCTGGGCGCGGCTGCCCCGCACGCGGGGTCGGGATCGTGCCGCGGGCGTACAGGCGTGGCGCACGCCGCCTTCGCGCGCGCCCTGACGCCCCCGGGCGCTCCACAACGCCCCAGGGCGCGCCGCTCCGCCTCAGATACGGGGCGGCCGGGCCTCGTACGGCGTGGACAGCACCACCGTGGTGCGCGTGGAAACCCCGGCCAGGGTGCGGATGCGGGTCAGCAGGTGCTCCAGCTCCAAAGGTGTGGCCACCCGCACTTTGAGGATGTAGTTCTCGTCGCCCGCCACGCTGTGGCACGCCTCCAGCTCGGGCACCTCGGCCAGGCGGTCGGCGATGTCGTCCGGAGCGCTGGGGTCGAAGGGTTTCACCGAGATGAAAGCGGTGAGCGGCAGCCCCACCGCCTCCGGGTCCACGATCGCGGCATAGCCGCGGATCACACCGCGCTGTTCCAGGCGGCGCACCCGCTGGTGCACCGCCGAGGTCGACAGGCCGGTGGCCTTGCCCAGGTCGGTGTAGCTCATCCGCCCGTCCTTGACGAGCAGCTCCACGATTTGTCGGTCCAGCTCCTCCACGCGATCAACCTACTGTGCTCGGGCGTATGTGCGCACCGTACGCCGGATCGTGGACGCGTCCGCGCGGGGCGTGTGACCAATGCCACACGCGTGACCCCGTATCCCTCAGGGCTCGGCGATTATGCGCGGGGCATGGGGGGAATTGCTGCTGTTGGCCGGAGCCGCCCGTCACAGGAAGCCGGCGGCCCGCGCGGCCCACCCGAGGGGGAACAACATCATGCGACGTCAGAAGACCGATTCAGCGCCGCTCAGCCACGACGTCCAGGAGGGCGACAGTCTCGTCCTCGCGGCCGAGGACGAGCTCGACGACTCCTTCGAGACCATGGAGATCTTCCGGGTGACGTGCCCGGACTGCGCCCAGCCGATCGCGCTGCTCGCGGACGAGGACATCCTTCCCGAGCACGCACTGTGCCCCACGCCGTGGAACCCCTTCTGCCTGACGGTGTGCGAGGGCTCCGGGCGGCCGGTCTCCGACGCGCCCGCGACGGACGACTCGCTCCGTGCCCAGGAGCAGGACGCCGCGGTGCTGCTGACCCTCCCGGAGGGCCTGGACTGGCGCCGGCAGCCGTTCTCGCACGTGGGCGGCCCGGGCACGCGCCCGACGCGGGTGCCGCGGATGCGCCGGCCCTGAACCCGGACGGCGCGGGGACGTTCCTCACCAGTAGCGGCCTTCGATCATCGCCTCCAGCGCGGCCCGGTGCATGATCAGTGCGTCCGGGTCGGCCGGCGCGGGCATCTCGCCGAAGTGGACCTGCCGGTAGGCCACGCGCAGCATGACGATCGCGTGCCGCAGGGCCGCGTAGAGGGTGTGGAAGTCCATGGCGCGCGGGGTGTGGCCGGTGAGCCGGGCGTAGCGCTCCTCGACGCGGTCGCGGCGCAGGAGGCCGGGCAGCCCCCGCTGCCCGCCGCTCACCGCCAGGTCCTGGAAGAACCGGTGCAGGTAGATCATCCAGCCGAGGTCGAGTTCACGCGGACCGGGGGCCGCCATTTCCCAGTCCAGTACGGCCGCGGTCCTGAACCCGTCGTAGACGATGTTGCCGATGCGGGCGTCGCCCCAGGTCAGCACGGCGTCGCCCGGGCCGTCGGCCTCCGCTGGCCAATGATCCGCCAGCCAGGCGAAGCCGCGCTCGATCAGCGGTGACGGCTCGCGCCCCGCGACGACCCAGGCGTAGTACGCGCGTTGGGCCGCCACATGTCGCCGCAGCGCACTCCCGTGGCCGGGCAGGGCGAGGAACTGTGTCTCCTTTGCGGGCACTTGGTCATGGATCCGGGCGAGGACCGAGACCGTGTCCGCTTCCAGTGCGGTGCGCTCCGCGTCAGTGGCGGTGTGCAGCCAGCTCCCTTCGTACGTGTACGGCATGACGTCCGGCGGCACGCGGCCCTCCACGCGCTCCATCACGAAGAACGGCGCGCCCAGCGGCTCCGGGTCCTCTTCGAGCCAGAGGGTGCGCGGCACCGGCACGTCCGTGTGCTCGGCGACCAGGCGCATCGTGCGGTACTGCCGGGCCATGTCATAGGTGGGGAATACCGTGTAAGCGGCGGGGTCGGCGGCGAGGCGCAGCGCGCAGGAGCGGACGGGCGGACGGGGGTGGTCGATGTCGAAGAGCAGGGTTTCGCTGGACATGCCGTTGGAGGCGGGGACGGTCGCGGCGACCGCCCGCGCGCCGGGCAGGCGGGTGCTCAGCCAGGCGGACAGACGCCGGGTGACTTCCCCGGGGTCGCGGGTGGTGGTGCGGGGCCGGGGTGTGCTGCTCATGACCGGTCCTCGCGCGGCTGCGTGGTGGTGGGCCGGGGCCGGGGAGCGGCCGGCCGGGCCGGTGCCGTGTCGCCGTAGCCGGTGAAGCCGCTGGGGTCGTGGCGGCCGAAGCTGCCGTGCTCGAAGATCCCGTATCCGGTGCGTCCTTCGAGGGTGAAGCGGGCCGCGTGGTCGGTGACGCCGTAGGCGGCAAGCGGATGGGCGGCGGGGTCGCCGAGGTCGTAGGTGCGGCGGTCGGTCCAGCCGCGTCCGCGCCAGGTGCCGTGCTGCCAGTCGTCGGCGGGCGGATAGCCCGCGCCGACGGCCAGCGGTGAGGAGGTGAGGATCTCGGCGGCGAGTTCGAGGGGCTTGCGGGCCGGGTCGGTGAGGTGCAGCACGGCCCGCTCGGGCTGCCGGGTCCCCGCCCGGTAGGTGATGTCGGCGTAGGGCCAGCCGAGTTGGACGTCGGGGACGCCGTCGCGGACGAGCAGCGCCTCGTTGAGCGTACGGTGCCCGTCGGCGTCCTCCTGGACGATGACCATCACGAACCGGTCGTCGAAGCGGACCGGGCACCAGATCCAGTGGAAGCCCTCGGGCCGTGCCTCCTCGGCGGCGCGCCCGCCGTCCTCGCCGGGGATCGGCCGCACGCCCCAGCTGCGGTCGCGGGTGCCGGTCCACTCCCCCGCCGTGACGGCCAGTTCCGTACCGGCGGCCCGTACGGTGCCGGTACAGGTGCCGGCCTGCACGAACCGGCGGCCCTCCAGGGTGAGCCGCCCGCCGCGGTACTGCGTGTGGTGCGGTTCCCAGACGGCGGGGAAGGCGGCGTGCCATTCGAGGTCGTAGGAGAGCCCGCCGGGGTCGGCCGGGTCGGCATCGCAGCGCAGCCGGAGCCGTTCGAGGGGCCGATCGACGGTGATGGACAGCGGGCCGACGGTGAGCGCGAGGCGGTCGTCGCCCAGCGCGTCGGAGGCGCGTACGGCGTGCAGGCGGTCGCCGAGCCGGAGGGTGGCATAGGCGTCGATGACACCGGTGTTGGGATAGACGCCGAGGCCGGCGATGAGCAGCGCGCGGCCGGTGTGGTCCAGGACATGGAAGATGCAGCGGTCGTAGGCGTTGCGGTCGCCGGTGGCGACGTGCCGCATGGACAGCGGCACTTGGTGGATCGGGTACTCGTCGAGCCCGATCGGGCGGTCGGTCACGGGACACCTCCTGGACGCGCGGGCACACGGCCCGATGGCCGCGGCGGACACCGGGCCGACGCCGTAGGGCCGTTTCTGCAAATGGATTTGACGGTACGTCAGGAGTACGCGCGGAACCATAGCCGTACCCGCCCGAGGACGTGAAGGGCACCCGCGGCACCCCGACACCGCTCCCCGCCGCCGCAGGGGCGCGGGCACGGCGGCCCGGCTCCGCTGTACGGCGTACACGGCACCGTAGAGTGGGGCGCGAAGGTCATCACGGACGCCGGGGAAGCGGCGGCGACGCAACGAGGGGGACACCATGACGACGGCAAGCTCCGTACCGGACCCGAGCGGCCTGCACTGCCTGCGCTGCGGCCTGGAGGTCAGGGGCTTCGCCGGCTGCCCCCGGTGCGCGGCCGACGGGATCGGCGCCAACGCGATGCCGCCGCTCGCCGACCTGGACGGCCTGGAGCTGGCCGGATATCCGGGCGGGCCGTGGGGCTGGCCGGAGACGCTGCCGGTCAGCGGCTCGCCGGTGACGCTCGGCGAGGGCGGCACCCCGAACATACGGCTGCGCACCGACCCGGCCGCGCTCGGTGACGGACGCGCGCCCGAGTGCGGCAGCGAGTTGTGGGTCAAGTACGAGGGCGGCAACCCGACCGGCTCGCACAAGGACCGGGCGATGGCGGTGGGCGTGGCCGCGGCGGTGGAGACCGGCGCCGACACGGTGTGCGCCGCGTCGTCCGGCAACGCGGGCGCCGCGGCGGCCGCCTACGCGGGCCGGGCCGGGCTGCGGTGCGTGGTCTTCACCACCGAGAGCGTGCCGTCGGCGCTGGCCGCGCAGATCGATCTGCTGGGCGCCGAGCAGGTGCGGTGCGCGGGCGGCTTCCCGGAGCGCAACGCCGCGATGGCGCAGGCCGTGGCGGAACACGGCTGGTACCCCCTGACCAGCTACTCCTCGCCGTCACCCGGCGGCAATCCGTATGCCAACGAGGGCTACAAGTCGGTCGCGTACGAGCTGGCGCGGGACTTCGCGGGGCGGCGGATCGGCGCGGTGGTCGTGCCGACCAGCCGCGCGGACCTGCTGGCCGGGATCGAGCGCGGCTTCCGCGAACTGGCGGCGGCCGGCCTGGTGTCCGCGGCGCCGCGGATGATCGCCGCCGAACCCGCGGGGGCGGCTCCCTTCACCGCCGCGCTGCGCCACGCCGACCGCGCGGCCCAGGAGCGCACGCGCGTGGAGAGCCACCCCACCGCCGCCTTCTCGCTCGGCGAGAACAGCCCGTGCTGGCAAGGGCTGGACGCGCTGTGGCGGTCCGGCGGCACGGCCGTCGCCGTGGCGGAGAAGGAGTTCCTGGCCGAACAGCACCGCCTCGCCCAGCAGGGCCTGCTGCTGGAGGCGTCGTCCGCCGTCGCGGTGTCCGTGGCCCGCCGGATGCTGCGCGAGCGGCCGGAGCCGGTCGTGGCGATCGGTACGGCGACGGGCATGAAGGGGCTGGGCCCGGCGGAGTGAGCGGCGGACGGCCTCCCGCCCGCCGCTTCCGCGCCGGTCAGCGGGACTCCGGCCCCACCAGGTGGCGCGCGATGACCATGCGCTGAATCTGGTTGGTGCCCTCGACGATCTGGAGGACCTTGGCCTCGCGCATGTAGCGCTCGGCCGGGAAGTCGAGGGTGTAGCCGTAGCCGCCGAGGAGCTGTACGGCGTCGGTGGTGACCCGCATCGCGGTGTCGGTGCAGAACAGCTTGGCCATCGCCGCCTCCTTGGAGAACGGCTGGCCGGCGTCCCGGAGGCGGGCGGCGGTCAGGTACAGCGAGCGGCCCGCCTCTATCTGGGTCGCCATGTCGGCGATCATGAAGCGCAGGCCCTGGAAGTCGGCGATCGGGCGGCCGAACTGCTGCCGGGAGGCGGTGTACGCCAGCGCCTCGTCCAGGGCGGCCTGGGCGACGCCGATCGCACAGGCGGCGATGCCGAGACGGCCCGAGTCCAGCGCTGACAGGGCGATGGCGAAGCCCTGGCCCTCCTCCCCGATCCGGCGGGCGTCCGGCACCTGCACGCCGTCGAAGTGCAGCTGGGCCGTGGGCGAGCCCTTCATGCCCATCTTGCGCTCGGGTGCCGCGGCGGTCAGGCCTTCCGCGTCGCCGGGCACCAGGAAGGCCGTGATGCCGCGGGGGCCCTGCTCTCCCGTACGGGCGAGCACGGTGTAGAAGTCGGCGACGCCGCCGTGGGTGATCCACGCCTTGGTGCCGTTCAGCGTCCAGACGTCCCCGTCGCGGACCGCGCGGGTGGTCAGCGAGGCGGCATCGGAACCGGAGGAAGGCTCCGAGAGGCAGTAGGCGCCGAGCAGACCGCCGCCGAGCATGGCGGGCAGGTGCGTGGCGCGCTGCTCCTTCGTACCGAACTCGGCCGTGGCGTGGCAGGCGAGGGTGTGCACGCTGACGCCGAGGCCCACGGTCAGCCGGGCGGCCGCCAGCTCCTCCAGCACCTGGAGGTAGACCTCGTAGGGCTGCGCACCGCCGCCGAACTCCTCGCCGTACGGGAGGGAGAGCAGCCCGGCCTCGGAGAGCAGCGTGAAGATCTGCCGGGGGAAACGTCCCGCCTCCTCCTGCTCCGCGGCGGTCGGCCTGATCTCACGCTCGACAAGGTCCCGTACCAGCGTCAGCAGGTCGCGGGCCTCCTCCGTGGGCAGCCTGCGATCCACCGGCCGGGGGCCGTACTCGTTCATGCGGCGCTCTCCTCCCTGTCGGGCGCTGCGACGGCGCGCCCGAGGGTTGAGGCGGCGCCGCCGGTTGATCACACAGTGCTCAGCAGATGATCGCGCACCGGGTCGCGGAAGGCGGTGACCTGCAGCTGTGGCGCTAGGAGTATGCCCGATCGGCAGCGCTACGTCACTGGTTGACCTGCATCTCTTCCGGGCCCGTACCGGACTTGGTCATCACCGGCTCCGGACGCGCGGACTCCGGTCCGGCACTCCGCCGCACCCCCGCCTCACCTGGCACGACGCCCGGACGCCGCGGCAACGGGAAGCTGTACGCGACAGGAAATTGGTCCAAACCATTGACCGCACTGGTCTAGTCCTTCTACCTTCTCCGGCAACGCTCAACGCGTTCATGCCAATTCGGAACGCGTTTTCCGTTCGCTCCACCTCGACCCCCCTCCGAGGAGACGACATGCCCAGACCGCTCCGTACGCGATCGCCGCGCCGGATGATCGCCGCCACCACCGCACTGTGTACCGCGGCCCTGGCCGGCACCCTGTTCGCCGGCACAGCCGCCGCGGACCCCGCCGCATCCGCCGCCCCCACGGCCGCGGCCGCCCCCGCCGGCACCCAGGCCGCGGCCGGGAACAAGGTGGTCGGATACTTCACCAACTGGGGCGTCTACGACCGCAATTACCACGTCAAGAACATCCAGACGTCCGGCTCGGCCGACAAACTCACCCACATCAACTACGCCTTCGGCAACGTCCAGGGCGGCAAGTGCACCATCGGCGACGCCTACGCCGACTACGACAAGGCTTACACCGCTGACCAGAGCGTCGACGGCAAGGCCGACACCTGGGACGCGGGCGCGCTGCGCGGCAACTTCAACCAGCTGCGCAAGCTCAAGAAGCTCCACCCGAACCTGAAGGTCATCTGGTCCTTCGGCGGCTGGACCTGGTCCGGCGGCTTCGCCGAGGCCGCCAAGAACCCCAACGGTTTCGCGCAGTCCTGCCTGGACCTCGTCCAGGACAAGCGCTGGGCCGACGTGTTCGACGGCATCGACATCGACTGGGAGTACCCCAACGCCTGCGGTCTGACCTGCGACACCAGCGGCCGCGAAGCGCTCACCAACGTACTGAAGGCGCTGCGCGCCAAGTTCGGCGGCAAGTTGGTGACGGCGGCCATCGCGGCCGACGCCTCGGCCGGCGGGAAACTGGACGCCGCCGACTACAAGGGCGCCTCCCAGTACGTCGACTGGTACAACCCCATGACGTACGACTACTTCGGCGCCTGGGACGCCAAGGGCCCGACCGCCCCGCACTCCCCCTTGACCGCGTACAACGGCATCCCGAAGGCCGGCTACAACACCACCGACACCATCAATAAGCTCAAGGGCATGGGCATCCCCGCCAACAAGCTCCTGCTGGGCATCGGCTTCTACGGCCGCGGCTGGCAGGGCGTGACCCAGGACGCCCCCGGCGGCACCGCGACGGGCGCGGCCCCGGGCAAGTACGAGGCCGGCATCGAGGACTACAAGCTCCTCAAGACCCGCTGCCCGGCAACCGGCAAGGTCGGCGGCACCGCATACGCCAAGTGCGGCAACCAGTGGTGGAGCTATGACACCCCCGAGACCATCGGTTCCAAGATGACGTACAAGAACCAGCAGGGCCTGGGCGGCACGTTCTTCTGGGAGCTGAGCGGCGACACGGCCAATGGGGAGCTGATCAAGGCGATCAAGTAACCGGTCGCTGAGCGGCACGGCGCTGCTCTTGCCTGTTGAGGCTGCCGCGGTCTGTCCGCCACCGTTTCACGGAGGCGGACAGACCGCGTCGCTGCGGGAGAGGCCAGGTCCAGGGTCGGTACGGGCCGGCGCTGATCGCGCCGGCACGCGGCGCTGCGACCGTGGTCGCGGACCCGCTGCCACCGCAGGCGTCCGTCGCGGTCGGCCGGCTTCGGGAGCATGGCCGTGAGCTGGTCCGCGCACCCGGGCAGGGCGTCCGCCGCGGCCTCGGGTGTCACGCAGGCCTCACCGCGGTAGGTGTGCGCGTCTACGTCGGTGACCACACCCGGCAGCAGACGCAGCCGCGCGTCGTACGGGTCTGCCCACACCCTGGCCGTTCACAGGTCCAACGGGACCCAGGCGCCTCGCCCCTCCACTGGGCAGCCCCTGCCGTAGGTCACGCACGGCTCCTTCTCATGGGCTTGAGGAGCCGGTACATCAGCGGACGCGTGACCGTACGGCGGGTTCACCGAAATCGGTCGTAGGACTGCTCGCGCGGGTGGAATGGTGCCTCGCGTACGCGGGCGCAGATCCAGGCTCCCTCCTCAAACGGACCTTGCCCGAAGCACGTACGACGCGAGGGTGACCGTTGCTTCGTAGGAGATGGCGGTCTTGTCGTATCCAGTAACGATCTCGCGGAAGCCTTCGAGGCGGCTGAAGCGGCGTTCGACAGTGTTGCGTCGACGGTGGATCTCCCGGTCGGAACCCGGCGACAGACCACCGCTCTACAGTGCGATCACGATCTTGCCGTGCACGTGCCTTTCGGCCTGCGTCGTCACGGCTTCGCGAATCCGCTCGACCGGGAAGGTCGCCGCGATCGGCACCGTGATCTCGCCGGAACGGATCGCGTCGGCGATCCGCTCCAGGGTGCCCGGGGCCGCGTCGAGGGCGCCCAGCTTGCGCACACCGGGCGGCGGGGCGGGGCCGTCGGCCACGACGGTGATCCGCTCGGGTGCCACGCCGAGCTTGAGCGCGGTCTCGGCCGCGTCCCTTCCGAACAGGTCGGTTGCGGCGGTGATCCCCTCGGGCGCCAGGGCCCGCACCCGGTCCGCCAGGCCGGGGCCGTACGCCACGGGTTCGGCGCCCAGCTCGCGCAGGAATCCGAACGTGCCCTCGGAGGCGGTGCCGAGCACCCGGGCACCCGCGAGCTTCGCGAGCTGCACGGCGAAGACGCCCACGCCACCCGCCGCCCCACCGATCAGGACGGTGTCCCCGGTGCGGAGCCCGAGCGCGGCGAGCGCGGCGGCGGCCGTCAGACCGGACACCGGAAGCGTGGCCGCCACCTCGTCGCCGACACCCTGCGGGGTGTGCCAGAGCGTTCCCGCGGCTGCCTTGACCAGCACGAAGTCGGCGACGGACCGGCCGATCGCGGCCCCGTACACCCGGTCGCCGACCGCGAAACCCGTGGCCTCGGCACCCACCTCGTCCACCACTCCGGCGAAGTCGCTGCCGAACCCGGCCGGCAAGGTGATGCCGAACCGCGCCGCCATGTCGGGCTGGGTGGTGATCTGCCAGTCCATCGGATTCAGCCCGGCGGCCGTGACCCGGACGCGGATCTCGTCCGGTGCGGCGTGCGGCTCGGGTATCTCCTGCAATTCGAGCACTTCGGGACCGCCGAAGCGGCGGTAACGGACAGCTTTGCTCATTTTGGTGACCTCTCCTGGCCAGTGATGGGACTTGGTCTCATCGACCGTACACCACTGATGGGACCACGTCCCGTACACTGCTCCCATGGCTCGCTGGCAACCCGACGCACCAGGACGACTCGCCGCCGCCGCCCTCGACCTCTTCGAGGAGAACGGCTACGACAACACGACCGTGATCGACATCGCGGAGCGCGCGGGGCTCACCAAGAGCACGTTCTTCCGGCACTTCCCGGACAAACGTGAGGTGCTCTTCGGCGCGGGCACGATTACCGGCCTGCTCACCGAAGGGATCGCCTCGGCGCCGGCGGAGGCCGGGCCGCTCGACACGGTGGCGCACGCCCTCGACACGCTCGGCCGGACGTTCTTCACCGCCGACCGCCGCGAGTACAGCCGCCGGCGCCAGGCCGTGCTGAACGCCAACACGGAGCTGCGCGAGCGCGAAGCCCTGAAGCGGATCGACCTCACCGCCGCGATGGTCGAGGCCCTCGAACGCCGCGGGGTCCCCATCTCGACCGCGCGCGTGACCGCGCAACTGGGCGCGCTCGTCTGGGAGATCGCCTACGACCAGTGGATCGACGCCACCACCGGCGAGGACTTCGGCCCGCTGGCACGGCAAGCGCTCGCCGAAGTACGCGCGGCCGAAGCCGTGTGCTGAGGTGCGTGTCGCGTTGTGAGCCCGGGCAGCCGTACGGCCACGAGCGGGTTCGCATCCCGTGCGCAGTCGGCCGCGGTCAAAGGCGGCGGCGCCCGCCGACAAGGTGGCCGCTGGGACACCGGAGTGCTCGGGAGGAGCCTTCACCGCTGCCGACGTCCGGGCGGTCAGTGCTCGCTCGCAGCATGAAAGGCGTAACCGAGCAGATCGAGGAACCCGAGCAGGTCCCGCCGCGGCGGCCCGAGAACGGGCCCGGGCCGTGGGTGTGGCGCCGGCCGCCCGGTGCCCGGCCGACTCTGTACGTGCGCCGCGCCCCCGGCAGCACCTCCGAGCCCACCGTCCGCGAACCCATCCCGAAGACCACGGTCGGCCGACCTGTGGGCGACCGCGGTCCGGATCACTGGCCATGCATGGCGACCGAAGGGCGGGGCAGGATCGGTCCGCCTTGTTCCCGGGGAAGACGAACGAGGTACGGCGGGCCCGGGCCGGCGGCGGCCGGGCGGCTGTGGCGGTCGGTCTCCTCGCGTGATCCGCAGACCGGGCAGAGGTAGGTGTTGCGGGCGCCGGAGCCCGGGCCGCACGGGCCGTCGCCGTGCTCCGTGCGGCCGGTCAGAGGGCGGAGCTGTCGCTCATCGTCTTGCGGATCCAGCCCGCGTAGGCGGGCGCGCTGGTGTACAGCCCGGGGCCCTCGCTGCATCGCACACCCGGGACGCCCGGGCCCGAGGTGACGCCGATGAGTTCCCAGCGTCCCTTCCGGTTCCGCTGAAGCTGAGGACCGCCCGAGTCGCCGTTGCACGCCATGGCCTTCGGCACCTGGCTGACCGTGCACAGGCGGGTGCTGCCCGCGTAACCCGGCGCGCACTCGGAGACCGCTGCACTGCGCGTGTCGAGCTCTTGCAGACGGTGGGGGAAGACCCACTTGGTGGGATCGGGGGCCGTGTCGTCGATGGTGCCGAAGCCCAGGATCCGGGTCGGAGTTCCGGGCCGCCCCGGCTTGTCGGCAATGCGGACGGGCCGTTCGGCAACCGGGCGGTCCAGGCGGAGCAGAGCGAGGTCGTCGCGGTTGGCAACGACGTTCTCGCCGTTCTTGTAGCCCGGGTGGGACACCGTCCTGGCGATGGAGCGGACCGTGCCCCCGGACTTCTTCCACGCACTGCCGATGCGGACGGTGCCGTCCAGGGTGACGAGCTTCGGGTCCACGCAGTGGGCCGCGGTGAGCACCCACTTCGCGTCGATCAGCGATCCCCCGCAGAAACCCTTGACCGCGGGGTCATCCGCCCCCGTCACCGGGATCGACACCATGAACGGGTAACGCTGCGTGGAATCCTTGCCGTTGACGATGGCTTCGGCGCTGCCGGTCATCATGGTGGCGCCCACCGCACCCGCCAGGGCCACCGCGGCGGCGCGCGCCACCGTGCGGCGCGAGGACTTCAGACTGAACACTGGTTCTCCGATCGGACGAGCGCTTGCGACACACTCAGCCTCCGCCATCAAGAGGAACTGATCCATCCGGCCAGCAGGCCTGTCAGGGTTCGGTCAGCGCCCGCTCCAAGGTAGGGATAGCCCCAGGCCGAGCGGTTCACCAAGGACGCCCCACCGAGCGACCCCTACGGAGAGTCCCACCACCTTCGGGAAAGGAAAGTTCGCACCAGCGAACTCCGGGCCGAACATGCAGTGTTGCGAGCTGACCGCACGTGACGGGGGCGCACTCGTGTGACAGCGCAACAAGGAAGGGTCTACTGGGCAGTAGCATCGCGCCACCCCCTCGCACCCGAGTGGACCAGCCCCATACGCAACGTTAGGTTGAGGGCGTCTCACGGGGAGGGCGAGTGACGGGTCAACAGGAGATGCCGTACCGGGTGGAGTCGGACCCGGACTGGAACACCGTCGCGGCCGGCACGGCGCGGGTCGGTCTGCATCCGGACGAGGCGGCGCCCGAGGTCATCGTGATCAGCGGGCCGTGCCCGCGCTGCCGTCACGAGACCGTGCACTCCGAGCCGCTCATCGCGTACGCCAACGCGCTCAGCCGTACCAGTTTGCTGGCCCGCGTGCTGCGGCACCGGGCCGCCGAACCGGGCTCGCGGGAGGTCGAGGTCATCTGTGGCTGTCTGACGTCCCACTCCGAGACCGGCGAGCACAAGGGATGCGGAGCCTCCTGGGTGCTGCATGTCGAGTGGGGCGTGTGATGGCGGTCCGCGTCACGGCCGGTACCCCCAGCACGCCCGCCGGCCGGCTACGGGCCGAAGAATCTCGCAGGCTACTGGACGACGAGCTCGCCCGGGTGCGTTCCCAGGCCGAGAACTGGCGCAACGGCCTCGCAGGTCTGCTCGGCCTGCTGACCGCGGTGGGAATCGTCAAAGGGCCCGACACCGTGCAAGGGCTGTCCGGGGGAGCGCGGGCCGCCGTGGGACTGCTCCTGCTCGGCGGCCTGCTGCTCGCCGCGTGCGGGGCCTTCTTCGCCATGCGGGCCGCTTTCGGGCTGCCGCGGCGTCGACTGGCCGATGCCTCGCTGGAGGAACTGCTCACCAGGGAGCGGCTCACCGTGCGCCAGGCGGTACGGGACCTGCGGCGCGCCATCGCCGCGGGGTTCCTGGCACTGGCGCTGGTCACCGCGGGGGTCGGTCTGACCTGGTACGGGCCGCGGCCGGGGAAGCCGGGGGTACGGGTCGTGGAGACCGACGGGAGCGTGCTGTGCGGCACGCTCGTCGGGGTCGACGCGAAGGTGGTGCGGTTGCGGGTCGACGGGGTGGAGCGGCGGGTGCCGGTGGGACGGGTCGGATCGGCGAAGTCGGTGGAGGACTGCTCCTAGAGGGTGGTGAGGTTGGCCGTCCAGCGGGGGTCGGGTTGTTGCCCACGCTTGAGGAGGCCGAGGAGGTGCGGAGCGGTGGGCTCCCAGAGGACGTCGACGATGTCCTGGATCGCCGTGCCGAGGACGATGGCGGACTCCCCCTGCCTCTCGTCCCGGAGGAGCGTGCGGAGGGCATCGCGTCGCTCGGCGATGGGTGGATGGGTCGGGGAGACAGGGTGCGCCTCACTCCGGCCTTCCACCAGCAAGGACAGGGCGCGTTCGAGGACCTCGCAGGCGGAGAAGAACAGTTCCGTACCCGCGTGGGAGAAAGCCAGGTCGTACTTCTCGGTCATCACCTTCGTGCACAGGAACCAGCCGAGTGTGTCGGCGTCGTGCTCCTGCTTCCATTTCCAGGTGACCTCGGTGAGCTCCCCGTCGGCTGTTCCGGGCACCCGCCGCGGGCTCTGGCTCTCTGCCAGGTGGTCGAGCAGGACGTGTCCGTATTCGTGGCCGAGGACGAACAGCTCCAGCCCGTCCCGGAGGATGGCTGCCTGCACGTCGATGGGATGGGGGGCGTGATACGGGCGCGCTCGGCTCGGTTCGCCCTCGAAGAGATACGCGCGGACGACATCGGCGAAGCGCAGGATCGCGTCCGGGGAATGCTTCAGGTGGCGGCGCACCTTGTCGGGGTGTACGGAGAACGCGGTCCTCCCGCCTCCGGCGTCCTCGAAGGGCATTGCCATGGCCACGGCTTTGCTGAACAGGTTGGCGAAGGTGAAGAGTTCACTCTCGAAGATGACCAGATGGGTGCGCGCGTCAGGTGCCAGCAGTGTCACCGCGTTGATCTCGCCGGTGTCCAGCGATCCGAGCACCGGGCGAATGAAGGGGGCGGGAAGGTACTTCTCGATCCGGTCGGCGAGCGAGTGGATGATGTAGTGGCTGTGATACGACTCCTCGGGGCCACAGGGAGGCCAGCGCTGCTGAAGCCGCAAAGCCTCTACAGTATCCGCGTCCGGCTGCTCCCCCGGGGGCAACTTGTCGACGAGCTCGCGCAGGGCGGACACGCGACGCTGGTTCGCGTGCCTGCCCCACCGTCCTTGTGCGTCCGCGATCTGCGCCTGGAGTTCCCACAGATAGGCCCGCGCCCCATCCGTCCGTGTTGTCATCGCACTTCCCCCCGTTTCTCCTGCATCCCTTCAGTCTGGGGGCAGTTGGGCCACCGTGTCAGCCCTCATGCGGATCACGCCACTTCGCGGAGGGTGTCGCGGGCCGGCAGTCCGCGAGTGATTCAGCGGCGCCGGTACCGATGCACCGGCGCCTGTCCCCCCCTCCCACCGCGGCAGCCGCCACCGACACCCGCCCGGCCGACGATCGAGCCCGGCTAGCAGGTGTGTGCTTCTTCCCGGCACGGCTCAAGGATGGTGGTGGGGTCGAAGAAGCGGGCCGAGGGCTTGGCGCGGACGTCGCCGGTGGTGATGTCGCGGATCACGATGCCCTCGTCCTCGGTGAAGCTGGGGTCCGCCTTGTAGCCGCCGAGGTAGATCCCCTCCGGGCCGGACTTGTTGGCTGTGACGATGTGCAGGTAGTCGCCGGTGCGGCTCTTCCAGAGGGCGCTGCGGACCGGATCGCGCCAGTCGGTGTTCATCGCGACGACGTCGACTCCCATACGGGCGAGGACCTGGGCGGTCTCGGGCGGCATCATGTCGACGTCCTGCATGAGGGCGAGCCTGGCGTAGTCGCGGTCGATGACGAGGTAGTCGTCCGACAGCCGGTCCTCGGGGAGCTTTTCGCCGCGCTTGTGGTGGGTGCGCCGGTAGTCGTAGGACTGCCCCGTCGAGGCGATCAGGGTGCTCTTGGGCACCTCGGTGCCGGTGGCCGGGTAGTGGATGAGCAGGTCGGTCCCGCGTCCCGTGGCGAACGACGTGAGTTTCGCGAGGCCCGCCGTGTCGGAGCCGGGGAAGTAATTGGCCGGGAAGACGATCAGGCGCAGTTTCTTGCCGGAGGACTCGGCCTGGGATACGGCCTTGGCCGCGGCATCGAGGGCTGCCTGCCAGGGTGCTGTGCTGGGGCCGGGGTCGACAGCGGCGGCGGTGAAGGTGGCCGGGTCGGGCTGGTGGAACTGCTTTTGCGTATACGGCTCCAGGGTGTCCTGGCCCATCAGGGAGTACATCGCGGGTTTGCGCTCCACCGGGAAGGTCCGTGACGTGCGTACGGGAACCTCGCCGTAGCCGATCTGATCGGACTGGCCGCTCACGTCCGCGAGGACCTTGCCGTCAGGCGTCATGATGATGCTGCGCGAGCCGAAATCGAAGTCGTAGGGGAACGGCGACGGCACGGTGAAGGTGTTCTGCGTGAACACCTCGGGTTTGGTTCCCTTGGTGCCCTTGCCCCAGCGGTTCGCGACAATCATGGAGAAGTCGTTCTCGAAGGTCCGGACACGGACGAAGTCGGTGTCGATCCCGACGTTGGCGGGCGCGATCAGGATGTCCGCTCCCTGCACCGCGGCCGCTCTGGGAAACTGCGAGTTGAACATGTCGGAGCAGATGACCAGCGCCATCCTGCCGTACTCGGTGTCGAAGGTCGGGATCGGCTCGAAGGAAGAGGCGTTGTACGAGGATTCGATCAGGTGGTTGCGCTTGTGATAGACACCGCGGGTTCTGCCGTCCGGGCCGAGGAGCACGGCCGAGTTGTAGTACCGGTTCGTGTCCGGCTCGTAGACGGGCATGCCGAACGCTATGTAGGCGTGATGCTGTCTGGCGACAGCGCCGAGCGCGTCGGTCGTTTTCCCGGGAACCTCCTCCGCGGCCTTTGACATCTCCGCACGGCTGAAGAAGGAGTATCCGCTGGTGGCCATCTCCGGCAGCACGATGAGCTTGGCGCCCTTGCCTGCCGCCTGGTTGGCCAACTCGACCATCTTGGCGCGGTTGTTCTCCACCTTCCCTTCCTCCGGGGCGAAGTGAATCGTCGCGGTCTTGAGGGCCTTGGGTGCTGGTGATGCGTTCGCCGCGGCGGCACTCGTGGGCTCGTGGCCCGGTAACAGGGGAATCAGCCCTGCCAGAACAGCCGCAACCACGGCAGACCGGACCCGGTGACGACGGAACAACGGAATCCGCTTCAAGGATGTCTCCGATCTCATACGGCGGGCACCTTCTTCGCGTACCTCAGAGCAGCACTCAGGAAGTTGCGCGGGATTTCCGGGTGCATGCTGAAATGGAGATGGATATAGCTGGCCGCTACGTTGTCGAGCACAAAGCCTGCACGGCGGCGTTCCCCCGTGCTCGTGGTCACCTCGTACAGATTCGGCTCGATCTCGGCAGTGGTGATACGGGACTGGTGGAACTCCTGACCGCGGGCACGCTGCCCCGCCTCGCCGAGCGGAGACGGCGCCTGTGTGCGTACCTCGACGTAGTGGATGGCGAGGTACCGGCGGTCCATCACCACGTCGATCGGGAGGATACCGGTCATGGCCGCGGCTTTTCCGTCGAATCCGGTCAGCGACCGGGCGAGGTACATCATCCCGCCGCACTCCGCGTAGACCGGCATTCCGTGCGCGGCGCGGGCCCTCAGCTCGTGCGCCAGTGAACGGTTGGCAGCCAGCTCGGCGGTGAAACTCTCGGGGTAGCCACCACCGAGGTAGACCGCGTCGGCTCCGTCCGGCAGTTGGGAATCGACGGTGGGCCGGAACGGCACCAACGTGAACCCGGCGTCCTCCAAAGCGCGCAGGTTCTCCTCGTAGTAGAAGCAGAACGCGGCGTCACGGGCCACCGCCAGTCGTACGTGGGACGCACCGGGACCGGTTCCGCGTGGCGGATGGTGGGCGGATGTCTCGCCGGGGTCGGGCAGTGCGGTGCGGGTGGTCGCCAGCAGCCGGTCCACATCCACCGTGCGGCCGGAAGCGACCTGTGCGGCAGCGCGTTCCGCGGCGGCGGTCGGGTTCTCCTCGACCGTGGTCAGCCCGAGGTGCCGCTCGTCGACACGCAGGTGCTCGCTGCGCTCGACCCAGCCGGCCACGAGCTCTCGCAGTTGGTCCGGCAGCGCGGTGAGGACCATCTCGGCGTGGGTGCGGCTGCCGACCTGGTTCAGGACGCATGCCGCGATCCGGACCTCGGGGTCGAAGGCCATCAGGCCGCCGAGCACGGCTCCGGACGTACGCGTCATGCCCCATACGTCCATGACGACCACGACGGGAAGTCCGAGGAGCTTGGCGATATGCGCCGCGCTCCCCTTCTCCGTGCCGTTCTCCCCGTCGTACAGCCCGCCCATGGCCTCGATCACGCACACATCCGCCTCCGCGGACCAGCGGCTGAAAGAGCCGCGCACTCCCTCGACCCCCATCATCCACAGGTCCAGATTGATCGAGGGGCGGCCGGTGATCTCCCGGTGATATCCGGGGTCGATGAAGTCGGGGCCGATTTTGAACGCCTGTACCTTGAGACCGCGTTCACGCAAGAGGCGCAGCACAATGGCCGTAACGGTCGTCTTGCCTGCGCTGCTGTGCGTCGCGGCGACCACGAATGCGGGCCGCGACCGCGGTGCGGGATCGGTGCTGGCCGTGTTGTTCACTGCTGCCCCTCCAGAACGAGCCGGATCTTCAGTGCAGTGACGCAGAGTACAGCCAGGTTCCGGGCCCGCACTGTCAAATACGGTTCGCCGGGCTCCCTTTGTCCAGTCGGCGATTCGGGCGCTTCCCGCTGGTCGGTGAAGGGGCCGGTTCCAGGCGGTCATCTCGTCGGCGCTCCTCCCCCGGCCGCCGGCGACGCGGGCCACGAGAGCCGTGATGCGGGATATCGGGTCCCCGGTGTGCGGCCGACTACATACACTCCATTCCGGCAAGCACCAGAAGATCCGCCGGAATCTCCTGGACTCCACAGCCCCCCACAGCACTCCGTAGCTCTCGACAGCAGTCCGCAGCAGGCAGGCGAAAGACACCGTGAAACGCAGCGTCAGACCTATCACCTACAGCCTGGCCACAACAGTCACCGCAGGGACCCTCGCGCTGACCGCCGCAGCACCCGCCCACGCCGATGACTACCGCTACTGGTCGCTACGGCACGGAGACAACGGCATCTGGCGCACCACAGCCGAGGGCCCGGGTACCTACCGCCCGGCCGACGGCGCTGTGGAAGGGCTGCGCTTCGCCGTCTTCCGAGCGGACACGAAGGAATCCGTAGTCCCCCGTGCTCCCGCCGACTTCAAGGCGATCTGCGCCTCCACCCCGGCGAAGACAGGCACCAAGCGGGTCGCCCTGGTCCTGGACTTCGGCACGGCGCAGGACGCCCCGTCCGGAGAGAAGCCCCCGTCGCTACGTTCGCACTGCGTACAGTTGCCGCCGCAAGCCACCACCGCGGAGGTACTGGCCAAGGCCGCGCCGCCACTGCGGTACGCGCCCTCGGGGTTGCTGTGCGCCATCGCGGGCTATCCGCAGCGCGGCTGTGGCGAAGCGGTGACCGACCGCTCCGGACGCGCGAGCGGCAGCGACAGCCCTCGCAGCGGCGGCGGTTCGGGTGGCGGGCCGTCCGTGGGGCTGCTGCTCGGAGGTGGCATCGTCGCTGCCCTGGTCGGGGCGACCGCGTGGCAGGTCCGACGCCGCCGCAACGCCTCCTGAACGTACCTCGGTCGGCTTTGCCGACGCCCACCTGGCCAACGTTCGTGCCGGTGATTGCCGGCCGGCCTCACGCCTTCACGTTGGGAACTGATACTTCAGCTGATTTCACAGCCCTGCTTGTCCGTACTGACGCCGTCCATTCTGCTTCCCCATGCCCAGTCGGCGGACCGGTCATCGACCCAGATCTTCCGGGCATAGCACCTACCGTCGGGGCCGTGGTCGATCGCGTACACGATCAGGCCTGAAGCGGCTCTGAAAGACCGAGCGCGGCCGTGGAGCTGATCCGGTACCTCCGCATAGCCCGATGGGCGGTAGCACCAGGATGTGCCTCGGTACTCGGGCTCCGCATAGAAGCAGACTTTGCCGTCCCCTTGGATCGGTGTCGACGGTGCTGCGATCGCAAGCGGCGTGGACAGAGCAAGAGCTGAAACGAAAGCTGCCGCAGTGACGGAATGACGCATGCGCGTGCTCCAGAGTAGTCGATAGAACCACGCCAGGATCCCAAGGGCTGCCGCCGGAAAACGCTTGCAACACTCTTAGAACACATATCGCAAAGCCCCCCTTGGCCCCGCCTTCAGGAGGGCCCGACACGAAAAGCTCGCGCACGGCGCAAGGACAGCTCACCGGAAAGCAGGCGTCAGTCCACTCGCGGCGCGCGAGGAGACGGGCCCTGGCCCCAGTCGGTCAAACGAACCGCGGCTTCCGCGCACCGGCCACGCTGCTCGTCCACGCAACTGACCAGCGGAATACGTGGTCCCGCATCCCTTCGACGTTTTCAACGCCAGGGACGCGCACGAATTACGTCCACCCTCCGGTAACCCTGGACGACATACCGCACCGTTGCCGGAACCACGAAACCGGGCCCGCCCCATGCAGACCCGGCCTCGTCCTATCGTTTCTCTACCTCTGCCGACTGCTCACGCCCGCCGCAATACCGAGCCCCCCGCAAAGCGCGCCGAATCGCCCAGTTCCTCTTCGATGCGGATCAGCTGGTTGTACTTCGCCGTGCGGTCGGAGCGGGAGAGTGAGCCGGTTTTGATCTGGCCGCAGCCGGTCGCCACCGCCAGGTCCGCGATGGTGGTGTCCTCCGTCTCGCCCGAGCGGTGTGACATGACGGCCGTCCAGCCCGCCTGGTGGGCGGTGGCCACCGTGGCCAGTGCCTCGGTCAGGGTGCCGATCTGGTTGACCTTGACCAGGACCGAGTTGCCGACGCCGGTGCGGATGCCCTCGCGCAGCAGCGCCTCGTTGGTGCAGAACACGTCGTCGCCGGTGAGCTGGCAGCGGTCGCCGACGCGGGCGGTCAGCTCGCGCCAGCCGTCCAGGTCGTTCTCCGCCATCGGGTCCTCGATGGAGACGATCGGGTAGGCGTCGATGAGCTTGGCCAGGTAGTCGGCGTTCTCGGACGGGGTACGGCGCACTCCCTCGCCCGCGTAGTCGTACACCCCGTCACGGAAGAACTCCGACGACGCCGGGTCCATGATCAGGCCGATGTCCGTGCCGGGGCGGTAACCGGTGCGCTCGATGGCGCTCACCACGAAGTCGAGCGCCTCCTCGGCGGTACGCAGCGCGGGCGCGAAGCCGCCCTCGTCGCCGACGCCCGTGGAGTGCCCGGCGGCCAGCAGATCGCGGCGCAGGGTGTGGAAGACCTCGCTGCCCATGCGGACGGCTTCGGCGAAGGTGTCCGCGCCCACGGGCGCGATCATGAACTCCTGGAAGTCCAGCGGATTGTCGGCATGGGCGCCGCCGTTGACGATGTTCATCATCGGCAGCGGCAGGAGGCGTGCGTCGGCGCCGCCGAGGTAGCGGTAGAGGGGCTGGCGGTGGGCCGCCGCGGCGGCCTTGGCGGCGGCGAGGGAGACGCCGAGGATCGCGTTGGCGCCGAGCCGGGACTTCGTGGCGGTGCCGTCGAGAGCGACCAGCGCGGCGTCGAGTCCCGCCTGGTCCGCCGCGTCCCGGCCGCGTACGGACGCCGCGATCTCCCCGTTGACATGGGCCACCGCGCGGTCGACGCCCTTGCCGTGCCAGCGCGCGGAGTCCCCGTCGCGCAGTTCCACGGCCTCCCGGGCACCGGTGGAGGCGCCGGACGGGACTGCCGCGCGCCCCAGGGATCCGTCCGCCAGGACGACGTCGACCTCGACCGTGGGGTTGCCCCGGCTGTCGATGATCCGGCGGGCGGTGACGGTCTCGATGATGGCGCCGGCGGTTTTGGCTGCCTGTGCGGACATGGGGAGGTCCTTCCCGTTGTCGTATGCCGTGGCCCCGGCTGCGACAACGCTGGCGCTGAGCCCGACGGACCAAACACTACAGCATTGCTGCACAGTTTTGCTGAGCAGTTTGGCTGGGCAGTTTTGCTGTACAGCACCACCGTGGACGGCAGACGCGCAGGTCAGGTGGCAGGTCGGATGCGCGGCTCCGCCGGCCGACGAGGTAAAGTGCCCTATGCCCAACCCGGAAGCCGCCGCCATCGCCGCCGAACTGCGCACCGCGATGAGCAAGCTCACCCGACGCGTCAAGCACGAGGACCGCATCCCCCTGGGCCAGGTCGCGGTGCTCGGCGCGCTCGACCGCGACGGCGCCATGACCACCAGCGACCTCGCCGCCGACCAGCGCGTACGCCCGCAGTCGATGGCCCGGGCGGTGGGGCTGCTCCTGGAACAGAACCTGATCACGCGCCGGGCGCACCCCACGGACGGCCGCAAGTCGCTGGTCGAGCTGTCGGACGCGGGCCGGGCGGCGCTCGAAGCGGAGCGCCGCCGCAGGGTCGGCTGGCTCGCGCAGGCCATCGAGGCCGAGCTGACGGACGAGGAGCGGGCGCTGCTGGCGCGGAGCGCCGCCCTGCTGGAGCGGCTCGCCGCGCGCTGACGCTTTGGCAGGCAGCGTTCGCCCCGTAAGCCCGCCCCCGTAGCCACGCCCCGTTCCCGCGCGTCCCGGACCCGGCCGAGGGCCCGGGACGCGCGGGGCGCTCAGCTTCCTGCCGCTGCTCCGGCAGCGATGACCTCGCGGTTCACTTCGCGGACGCGGTCAGGATCGACCTTGAGCTTGCGCCGGTCGTACGTCCAGAAGCCGTTGAGTTCGTTCTCCAGGTCGGAGACCTGCGTGTAGACCGAGCCGGACAGCTGCTCGCCCGCCTGGCGCAGGTAGAACGTCCGGGTGTTCTCGACGTACTTCCGGGTCAGCGCCTCCGTGTCGGCCACCCCGCTGTAGATGACGGTGGGGGTGCCGGGCCACATGTGGCCGGGGGTGCGCAGGGTGAAGCCGCCGTGTTCGCCGTCCATGGCGGCCCGGCGGTCGTCGGGTGCGGGCGGGTCGACGTTGTTGTAGTCGTGGTGGTCGATGATGTCGCCCTTGCCCGCGTCGCCCTTGGAGTTGCAGCAGTTGACGCCGCTGTGCGCGTTGACGACGCGCGAGGGGTCGGCGGCCTTGACGGTCTCGGCGAGGCGGCCGGTGGCGTCGCGGTCCCACTCGCCCCAGCCCTCGTTGAAGACCACGTAGCCGCCGAGCGCCGGGGAGTTGTGCGTCTGCCGCATCATCTCCCGGGCCTGGTCGGTGAACGCGTGCTGCCCCTGCTCGCCACTGATGTCGCCGGAGACGAAGTCCTGCCACACCAGCAGTCCGAGCCGGTCCGCGTGGTAGTACCAGCGGGGCGATTCGACCTTGATGTGCTTGCGTACCGCGTTGAAGCCGAGCTTCTTCTGCCCCTCCAGGTCGAAGCGGAGCGCGTCGTCGCTGGGCTGGGTGTAGAGGCCGTCCGGCCAGAAGCCCTGGTCCAGCATGGCGAGGGAGAAGAAGGGCTTGCCGTTCAGTACGAGCTTGGGGTGACCGCCGACCTTCTGTACGCCGATGGAGCGCATCCCGAAGTAGCTCTTGACGGCGTCCTTCGACCCGCGGTCGCCGAGGGTGACTTCGAGGTCGTAGAGGTAGGGGTCGTCGGGCGACCACAGGTGCTGGTCGCGCACCTTCAGGCGCAGGTCCGCGTTGGCCGCTCCGGTGACCCTGCCGACCACTTTGCCCTTCTTGTCCCGCGCCACGGCGGTGACCTTCGCCCGCGCGGATGCGCTACGGGACTCCGCCTTCAGTGTGAGGGTGCCGCTGCCGATGTCGGGGGTACTGACGATCCTGTCGACGGCCGTCCTGGCGACGGGTTCCATCCAGACGGTCTGCCAGATACCGGAGGACTGGGTGTAGAAGATGCCCCCGGGGCGCGGTGTCTGCTTGCCCTTCGGCTGGTTGCCGCCGCCGGTGTCGGTGACCCCGACGATGATCTCCTGCTTGCCGTCCCTCTTCAGCGCGTCGGTGATGTCGGCGTTGAATCCGGTGTAGCCGCCGGTGTGCTCGGCCACCTGCTTGCCGTTGACCCACACCCGCGCCTCGTAGTCGACGGCGCCGAAGTTGAGCTTGAGGCGCTGTGCGTGGCCGACGTGCCAGCTCTTCGGGACGGTGATGAGCCTGCGGTAGAACATGTGGTCCTCGTGCCGCTCGATCCCGGAAAGCTGCGACTCGACGGGGAACGGCACCGTGATCTTCTCGCCCAGCGCCTTGCCGAACGGGGGCTGCTCGCCCTTGCGGGCACCGGCGAACTCCCAGCGGCCGTTGAGGTTCTGCCACTTCGCCCGCCTCTCCTGTGGGCGGGGGTATTCCGGCAGCGGGTTGTCCGGGTCGACCTTGTCGCCCCACGCCGTGGTCAGCCGGTGGGTGGAGTGATTCCCGGCAGCGCGGATCACCGTGGGCACGGGCTTCCCGCCGCTGGTCAGCCCGCCCTTGCCGTCGTAGGCGAAGCGCACCCGCTGCCCCTTCTGGACGGGCCCGGCCAGCGTGAGGACCACGGAGCGCGGGTCGCCTTCGTCCCTGACGACCGACGCGACGGGCATGTCCGTGGAGTCGACCTCCAGCGTCACGTGGTCCTTCAGCGCCTCGGTAAGTCCGGCCTCGCCCTCGAACGTCGCCCGCAGCCGACGCCCGTCGGTGCCGACGGTGAGGTCCACCGGGTACGGCTCGAAGCCGTCCGGCGGGGTGAAGGCCGACTCGGGGACCGGCTGCTTCTTGACGTCCGGACTCTGCCAGCTCAGCAGCATGTTGGAGCCACCGCTGTCCTGGAACATCTCGTACCGGAAGTCGTACTGGCGGCCGGCGGTGAGCTCGACGGCTTCGCTCTTGATCTCGACGTCCCAGTCGGGCACCCAGTGGTCGATGACCGGCTTGCCGTCGATGAAGAACCGGAAGCCGTTGTCGCCCTTGGCGAAGAAGGTGAACTTCCCGCTCCTGGGCACCTCGATCTTGCCGCTCCACCGGGCCGTGGTGTGCTCGGTGCGGCCCGTGGCGATCCGGAAGGTCGAGCTCAGGTCGGGGAAGTCGACGGCCGGCTCCAGGATCGTCGCGCCGGGTTCGGCGAAGTCGCGGGCACCGGGCTTGGACATCCGGAAGTACTCGCCCTTGAGGCCGTGTCCGCCCGCACGCAGGTCCTCTGCCACTTGGCCGGCGGCCTGACCCGCCGCCCGCGCGGGGAGCGCGAAGCCGCTGACGGACAGCGACGCGGCGAGGGCGAACAGCAGGGTGGGGAGCAGGAGTTGCGGGGAGGGTCTCCGGGTGCGTCTCACGCGGTGTCTCCAGCGGGGGACGCCTCTGGCACGCAGGCTCAGGCGATACGAAGAAGGAAACATAGTCAAACAGTTAGGCACAGCCTGCACCGTAAAACAACAGTTCTGCACGGTAATTGGCCGAGGACCGGGCACTCTTCGATCCCGACCGACCGCAACCGGTCGCGATTGCTCTCAACCGCTCCCGGCCGCTCGGGGTGAGGCGTGACGGAGGGGCGGGAGGTCATGGCCTCCCGCCCCTCCAAGGCACCTCGGCGCGCCCCGCGCCCGGTCAGGGAATGGGCGGCCGCGTGGGCGCCGGGCAGGCCGGCTCGTACTCCTCGATCAGCCGCAGCGTGCCCCCCAGTCCCCGGACGAGCAGCGAGCAGACCGTGCCCCGGTCCAGTTCCCGCCGCGCGATCCATTCGAGGGTGACGCCCTCGACGCTGGAGAGCCAGCCGACCAGTGCCGTACGGGCGAGCGCGGGTATCTCCGCGCGGCCCCAGGCGGCGTGCGCGATGGTGCCGAGCAGCTGCTCGCGGACCGCGTCGCGGATGGCGAGCACCTGCGCGTCGAAGCCGACGCCGCCGGTGACGATGGCGCGGTAGGCCGCCTGGTGGTGCTCGGCGTAGCGCAGATAACCGTCGATCGTGTGCTGGACCCGCTCCATGGGCGGCAGGTCGTGGGTGCTGGAGGCGCGCTGGACCAGTCCGGCGACCGCGTCCTCGATGATCGCGAGGTAGTAGCCGCGCTTGTTCTTGAAGTAGTAGTAGATCAGCCCTTTGGCGACACCGGCCTGGCGGGCGATGTCGTCCATGGACAGGGCGTCGTAGGAGGTGTCGGCGAACAGCCCCCTTCCGATGGCGATCAGTTCGGCACGGCGCGCCTGCGAGCGCTCGGTGGCGCGGGCGGTCCGTGGGGTACCTGGTCCGCGCTGTTGACTATTATTCAATTCGAGCCCTAGTCTCCAACTGCCACGGGTTTTCCGCAGTATGGCAGAGGTACGCCACCTGCGGCTTCGTCCCGTAGCCGCTCCACACAGGCACTTCCCTCGCGCGCTCGCACGTGTCCACGGCTGCGCTCGCAGCCGGTCCATCGCTGCCCCGGGGAGGAAGCAGTGAGCAAGAACAAGCGGCCGTTGCCTCAGGGACGCACTTCCTGGAGAAAGACCGCGGTGACGGCGATCCCCGCGGTGCTCGCCGTCGGCGCGATGGCCTCGGTGATGGCCGAGGGCGCGCTGGCCGCCTCGTTCGCCGTCTCGGGCACCAACTTCCAGGTCTCCTCGGGCAAGCTGACCAGCCAGGGCCTGGCCTCGTACGTACACACCGACCGCGACGCGGGCGGCAAGGGGCACCCGGTGGCCCTGCTCGGCCTGGGCAAGGCCGTCCTGAGCGACATCTGCCAGGCGGCCGAGGTCAAGACGCCGCTCGGCACGGTGGTGTTCAAGCTGACCGCGGGCGGCGACGCCGGTCAGGTCACCGCCGACAATCTCGTCATCGACGGCGAGGACCTGGTGGGCGACGCCCGGTTCGGTACGGCGCAGATCGGACGGGACGCCTCCACCCTCGACCAAGTGCCCGGCGTCCAGGGCGAGAAGGGCAAGTTCGGGCTCCAGGCGGGGAACATCGAGGTCGCCGGCGTCAGGTCGCACGCCTGGTCCGCCACCGGCGGCAACTTCCGCCTCAAGGGTCTGCGGCTCGACGTGAGCCTGGGCGGCAAGAAGTGCTTCTGAGCAGCCGGCGCCCGGCCGTCCGGCTTCCCTGGCCCGAGCGGCGGGCGGCGTTCCGCGGCTGGCGGCGGACCCGCCCGTTCTGGGCCGGACTGCTGCTGATCCTGGGCGGCGCGGAACTGCTGCTCGTACCGCTGTCACCGCTGACCGTACTGATCAACCTCGGCCTGGGCGGACTGGCCGCGATCGGCATCGGCCTCGCGCTGATCGTGGCCGGGCTGTTCCTGTGGCTGCGCCCCGCCGCCCACCACTACGTGAGCCTGCACGCGCTGATCCTGTCCGTCCTGTCCTTCGCGGCGACCAACCTGGGCGGGTTCCTGGTGGGGATGGGGCTGGGGATCGCGGGGAGCGCGATGGGGTTCGGGTGGACGGTGGTGGAGGGGGGTGAGGAGCGTACGGGGTCGAACGCGGCCGAATCCGGGCCCGAGGCCGAGTCCGGGTCCGGGTCCGGGTCTGGGTCTGGGTCCGGGCCCAGCGGGTACGCGCCGGACGGCGGTGACGCACCCGGCACGGCCGTATCCGACAGGCCCTCCCCCAACGGAACCACCCCCACCGACAGCACCCCCAACCCCCGAAACCGAGCCCTCTCCATAGCCCTCCCGATCGCCCTCGTCGCAGTCATCGGCACCCCGGCCCCACCCGCCCGCGCGGCGGCCGGCATTCCCGCGCCGCCCACCCCGCCCACCGTGACCACCACGATGTTCGCACCGAAGGGCTTCACGCTGGCCGGCGTCACCGAGGTGCCCACCGTCAACGGCCCGGTCAAAGCGATGGTCCTGCGCATGAAGGCCGCCTCGCTCACGGACTACCGGCTGATCACCCGCGACGCGGACGGCCCCCAACTGGGCCTCGGCGCCCGCAACCTGGATCTGAGCGGCAACGTGACGCTCTACCTGACCAAGATCAGCGGCTGCCTGGAGGGCATCCTCTGCCTGACCTTCACCCCCGACACGCTGCCGGTGCCACCGGTCGTACCGCCGTTCGTCTTCATGACCAACGTCGACGCCGAACAGGCCCTGGTCACCTCGGACCTGATCGTCGCGGACGGGCTGACGCTGAACGCCGGTACGGGAGCGGGAACAGCGGCGGGGGCGGGACCGGGAATGGGGTCCGGGACGGCATCGGGAGCGGGGACGGCATGATCGGCCTGCCGGCCGCGCTGTTCTGGGCGTACGGCATCGGCTCGACGTTCGCGCTCGCCGCCGCCCGGCAGCTCCAGTTCCTCGAACGCCGAGCCGCCGACCGCACCGGGCTGCCCAGGCTGCTCGCCCCGCGCCTCATCAGCCGCGCCGCGAACCCGTACCTGTGCCTGACGCTCCTGTACGCCGCGGTGCTGCTGGCGCCGACCGGGCTGTTCCTTATGTGGCAGAACCCGTCCTGGTCGACGATGCACATCGCGGACGGCCACCGCGGCGTCTGGGCGGGCCTGCCCCTCCTCTACGCGGGCGGCGTCGTGACCGCCACCCTCCTCGGCTTCCTGCTCGCCCAGGCCCTGTGCCTGGTCGGCGCGGGCTACTGGGCGTACCTGAACTGCGTGGCCGGTCACTTCCTGCTCTTCGGCACCCTCGTGCATGGCTGGGACGGCCAGGGCTACCGCCGCTTCCTCAGTACGGACGGCGCCGCTCTGCGCGCCTGGTCCGAGGACAGTGTGATCAACTGCGTTCTGCGCTTCCTGACCTCCGGCACCTTCCTCACCCTCCTGGTCCTCGGCGCCGCCGTCATCGGCACGCTGTTGCTGACCGAGATCGGCTGGCTGGCCGAGGGCTGGCTCCTACCGGGCGGCGCACAGGACCTGAAGGTCCCGCGTTTCCTCGCCGTCGCCATCGCGGGCGCGGGCCTGTACGGGCTGCCGCTGCTCGGCGCCCTCCTGGCCAGCACGCTCGTCCGCTTCCTCGGCTATCCCGTCGGCCTGGCGGTCTTCGCCGCAATCGCGGGCGGACTCCTGCTGCCGCGCCGCTCCCCCGTCCGATGGCTGTACGGGCTGGTGGGCCTCCCCAAGGGGCATTGGCGGGCGACGGCGGACCTGCTCCCGGAGAATAGGGCGACCGCGGCACGCTCCTGACATACCGGGCACGGCTGAGCATGCCTGGCGCCGCGCCCGGCGCACTTCCACGCCACCCTCCAGCGGGCTTTACTGCCCCGCCCCGTACGAGCACCATCGGCTACGGGACGGGGGCAACAGGCAGTAGGCCCTGGGCAGTAAACCTGGGCGATGGGCAGCAGCCGCAACGGAGAGGTGACGTGGTCAACCCTTGGCTGGCGATGGAGTCGGGAGCCGACCCCGTGGAGCGTACCCGTACGGTACGGCTCGCCCACGAGGAGTTCCTGGCGGGCGGGGCGGTGGCCCGACCGGTGCGCCAGGTGGTGGCCGACTCATGGCGCCGGTCGGCGTCCGCGCGCGCGACACTCGACGGACCGGCCCCGATCGACCTGGACGAGCCGGAGCTGCGTGCCTACCGCGACGCGCACCCGCTGGCCCGCGCCATGCCGGTCTTCCGGGACCTGCTCGGCACCATCGCCCACGACGGCGCCCACCTGCTCGCCGTCTGCGATCCACAGGGGCGGCTGCTCTGGGTGGAGGGCCATCCCGGCGTACGGCGGCACGCGGAGCGCATGAACTTCGTCGCCGGGGCCCGCTGGGACGAACGGCACGCCGGCACCAACGCGCCCGGTACCGCGCTGGCCGCCGACCACGCCGTACAGATCTTCGCGGCCGAGCACTACAACAAGAGCGTCCAGAAGTGGACCTGCGCGGCGGCTCCCCTGCACGACCTGCGGACGGGCCGGCTGCTGGGCGCCGTGGACATCACCGGCGGCGACCACCTCGCCAGTCCGCACAGCCTGGCCCTGGTCCAGGCCACCGCCCGCGCCGCCGAGGCCCACCTCGCCACGTACCCGGAACGGACCGCGCCCGCCGCCCACCTGACCGTCCTCGCCCGGGACGAAGCGGTCCTGACCATGGACGGCCGCAGCCTGCGGCTCGGCCCCCGGCACAGCGAGATCATGCTGCTGCTGGCCCGGCATCCGGAGGGCCTGACCGGCGACCAGCTGGCCATGCTCCTCTACGGAGAACGCGAGGTCCGGCCGGTGACCCTGCGCGCCGAACTGTCCCGCCTGCGCCACGTGGTCGGTCCCCTGCTCGACTCCCGCCCGTACCGCCTGACCAGAGCGGTGGAGACGGACCTGGCCCAGGTGGAAACGGAGCTGGCGGCCGGCGACCTGACGGCAGCGCTGCGCGACTACCGCGGCCCGCTGCTCCCCCTCTCCGAAGCCCCCGGCGTACGACGCCTGCGCTCTGTACTGGAAGACCGGCTACGGCGGGCCGTCCTCACCCAGCGCGACCCGGAGACCCTGCGCCTGTGGGCCGATACGCCCTGGGGCGAACACGACCTGGAGATCTGGGAAGCGCTGGAAACGACCGCCCGCCCCCAGGACAGGCGAGCATCCCGCACGGCGACACGACTCCGTACGGCCTACGACCTGCCGTCGGCGTCCTCATAGGTTCCCCCGCCAACTCTCCCGCCAGTCCCCCGGACATCTCCGCACGTCGCCGACTGTCAGGAGGCGAACAAGCCGACTGCCAGAAAGCGAAAAATCAGCGGCAGAAGCCCCCCGCCCACAGCCACCGTCCCCTAACCGCCCCCGCGCCCGCCCCCCCCCGCAACCTTCCCGCAACGTCCCCGCTCCTAGCCTGCGCACCGGCGCCCCGCCGCGGGAGCGGAGGCGCGAGCCGAGAGCGATTGGGAGTCCCCATGGCCCGTTACGCGAACCCTGGTGCCGCCGACGCCCTGATGTCCTACCGGAGCCGTTACGACCACTGGATCGGCGGCGCATACGTACCGCCCGCCAAGGGCCAGTACTTCGAGAATCCCACCCCCGTCAACGGGCAGCCGTTCACCGAGATCGCCCGCGGTACGGCCGAGGACGTGGAACGCGCCCTCGACGCCGCACACGCCGCCGCGCCCGCCTGGGGCCGTACGTCGCCGGCCGAGCGCGCCCAGATCCTCAACCGGATCGCCGACCGCATGGAGGACAACCTCGAAGCCCTCGCGGTCGCCGAGAGCTGGGAGAACGGCAAGCCCATCCGCGAGTGCCTGGCCGCCGACCTCCCCCTCGCCATCGACCACTTCCGCTACTTCGCCGGCGCCATCCGCGCCCAGGAGGGCACCCTCTCCCAGCTCGACGACGACACCGTCGCGTACCACTTCCACGAACCGCTGGGCGTCGTCGCCCAGATCATCCCGTGGAACTTCCCCCTGGTCATGGCCGCCTGGAAGCTGGCCCCCGCCCTCGCCGCGGGCAACGCCGCCGTCCTCAAGCCCGCCGAGCAGACCCCGGCCTCCATCCACTACTGGCTGAGCCTGGTCGCCGACCTGCTGCCGCCCGGCGTCGTCAACATCGTCAACGGCTTCGGCGCGGAAGCCGGCAAACCGCTCGCCTCCAGTCCGCGCGTCGCGAAGATCTCCTTCACCGGCGAGACCACCACCGGCCGCCTGATCATGCAGTACGCCTCGGAGAACCTGAAGCCGGTCACCCTCGAACTGGGCGGCAAGAGCCCCAACCTCTTCTTCGACGACGTCTCGGCCGCCGACGACGACTTCTACGACAAGGCCCTCGAAGGCTTCACCATGTTCGCCCTCAACCAGGGCGAAGTCTGCACCTGCCCGTCCAGGGCCCTCATCCAGCAGGGCCACTACCAGGACTTCCTGACCGCCGGCGTGGCCCGCACCGAACAGATCGTCCAGGGCCACCCCCTCGACACCGACACGATGATCGGCGCCCAGGCATCCAACGACCAGCTCGAAAAGATCCTCTCCTACCTCGACATCGGCCAGAAGGAAGGCGCCCGCATCCGCACCGGCGGCACCCGCGCCGAACTGGGCGGCGAACTCGAAGGCGGCTACTACGTCACCCCCACCGTCTTCGAGGGCACCAACGACATGCGCGTCTTCCAGGAAGAAATCTTCGGCCCGGTAGTGGCCGTCACCCCCTTCACCGACTTCGACCACGCCATGACCCTCGCCAACGACACCCTCTACGGCCTGGGCGCCGGCGTCTGGACCCGCAACACCAACACCGCCTACCGCGCCGGCCGCACCATCCAGGCCGGCCGCGTCTGGACCAACTGCTACCACGCGTATCCGGCGCATGCGGCTTTCGGCGGTTATAAGCAGTCGGGGATCGGGAGGGAGACGCACAAGATGATGCTGGATCATTACCAGCAGACCAAAAACTTGCTGGTGTCGTACTCGCCGAAGAAGCTGGGGTTCTTCTAGACGTACGAAAAGGGCGCCTGAACTGCACTTATGCAGCCAGGCGCCCTTCGCGGCCCTCCCCCAGGGAAAGCCGGCCAAATACACCCCTCCTCCCACTATGCCCACCCATACACCCGCCCTGACCAGCCGTTCCGGGCCATACGCGGGCCAGATTCCCGTTCAGCCCCCGGCTGCGGCCTCCGTGCCGCCGTCCCACCAACGCATCGATTCCTCAATCAGGTGGTTGGCGTGATCACGAGCCTCGGCGAGGAACTTGGCGTAGTAGCGGAACAGCACCTGGATGCTTTACCCGGCCCGGCGAGCGCACTCGGCAGGGTCGACGCCGGACGCCAACCAGAACGAAATCCCTGCGTGATCAACGACGCCATGAACGCGGCCGGCGACGCCTCTGAGACGGGTCTTTGAACAGCGTTTCGAGCGTCCGAACGCCGCAGCGCGGTCAGATCACGGTCGTCATCGTCGAGGAAGAAGAACCGCTCCGGCTCCGGGCGCGTGGGCACCTCGGTGAACGTCCCGTACGCCTCGGCCTGCTCATCAGTCAAAAACTCCACCGGCACGGCCGGACTGTAGCCGGCGCCGACGCCCACCCGACGATCTTTCCGGGAACCCCGGCGAGGGCCCCGGCGGGTGTGCTGACCGATCAAGATCAATCTCAGCGGCACTTTCTGTACCGCAACTACTCGCACCCGGTTCCGCACTGGTGGGCTCGGCATTGGGCGAGGTAATCGCCAGGTCAGGTCACGCGCCGACTCGGAAAGTGTTCCGCTGACAGAATGCCGCCCCGATCGGTGGTGGCCCGTTATACTCCTGTTCTCACAGGTCCGCTGGTGAATGGCTGATGTCGGTCGGGGCGCGGGGGTTGGCGGGAAAACGGTGAACCGCTGTTGGGCCGGAGCCGTTCTCCCCAGTGGCGTCTCATATCGCCTGGGTGCCGGTCCCGCGTGTCGGCTCCGGTCGGTCGCGGATTCTTTGGTGCTCTCAAGTGTCCCGACCGAAGGGAACGTTGATGCACGCTGATCGGCTTCTTCGGCGCACCGGCGCCGACGCCCGCCCGCCGGGCAGAGCCCGGCGGATACGCCCACTCGTCTCCCTCATGACGGCATTCCTGCTGGCCTGTGCGGGGCTCGTCACGGCCACCAGCACCGCCCGGGCCGTGAATGGCGACGGCACGTCGCCGTTTGCCACGTACAACATGCACGGCTCCGACAACGGTTCACGATGGACATCGGAGGTCGCACCACTGGCCGCGACCAACCAGTTGGTGGCGCTGCAGGAGGCGGGTGCCGGGCCGCCGTTGCCGGCGCACGACAACGACCGCAGCGAGTTCCGCCAGATCCGGCTCACTCCCAACCGTGCCCCGCAGCCCAGTTCCGTACAGCGGGTGACCTGGGCGGGCGGCCCGAACGGCAGCAACCGCTACGTGTACTTCCTGCAGACCAACCCGCGCCGGGTCGCCGGTACGGACCTGGATACGTGGGACGGCGGCCAGATGAACCTGGCGTTCGTCGCCGACACGCCGGCCGATGACGTCCGGGTGCTGGAGAACCCGGCCTACAACCCGGACCCCAACGCCCCCAACAACCGCTACCGGGCGCGTCCCCTGCTCGGCCTGCGGTTCGGCAGCACCTGGTACTGGAACACCCACGCCCGCGGTGAAGACGTGCAAGGACTGCTCGGCCAGGTCCGCGACTTCGCAGCCACCGACGGCCGGAACTGGGTGCTGGCCGGCGACTTCAACGTGAACATTCTCAACCGCTCCGACGCCGAGGCCCGCAACCAGTCGCTGCATCTGCGCGCGGATGAGGCCCTGCTGCGCACGGGGCAGCCGACGTACATCGGCGGCGACACACCCAGCGAGCTGGACTATGCGATCACGCGCGGTGCGCCGGGCGGGTTCACCGCGACCGTTCCCCGCGGCGGCGGGTCCGACCACGTGCCGGTGGAGTTCACCCGCGCCCCGCCGCCCGTCCGGGCGCCGCTCCCGTCCCACGTCTTCCACAGCGTGCTGGCCGCCCCGACCGGCGGCCTGCTGCAGGAGAATCCGAACCGTACGATCACGATCGGCCAGGCCCGCTACAACGGCAGCCAGACCTTCCAGATGTTCACCACCGACGCACTCACCCACTACCTGCAGAACACCGGCACGGGTGACTGCATCGCGATCGCGCCCAGCGCCCGCCGGGCCGTGTCCGCCCCGATCGTCGCCGGACGGTGCGACGACCCGCGCGCGCAGTGGACCATCGCTCACCTCGATGACCCTTCGGCCTGGAACGACGACAACGGCGGACCGCAACGCTGGCGGAACGTGGCCGTCCCCGGCCTCTGCCTCACCCCGAACGGCGCTACGGTGAGCGCCGCGCCCTGCACCCAGGACACCGGCCAGCTGTGGTGGGACAACGCCGCCTCCCCGCCCGCCGGCTGGCAGACCACCGGCGACAACGTCCGCCTGGAATCGTCCTTCCTCGGCGGCCGGCTGCGCCGGGCCGGCAACGTCCCGGGAACCTTCGTCCACACCGCACCCACACCGCCCCGCTCGTGGTGGATCTACTGGCTGTTCTACGAGAAGCAGGACTTCGGCTGGAACATCCAGCGGATCAGCCGGGACGACAACCTGGTCCGCATCCAGAGCCTCAGCGGGAACAACCAATGCCTGGGCAGCCAGGACGTGAACGCCAACACGCAGACAGCTGCACTGCTGTATGGGTGTGACGACGCCCGCGGCGTCGCCGGAGCCGGCCAGCGCTGGCTCGCCGAGGCATACCCGGACGGCAGCATCCGCTACCGCAACGAAGCCAACCACCTGTGCCTGCTGGCCCCCGACGCCAACCACGGCCGCGTCAACCTCTACAAATGCCAGGACATCCCCGCCGAACGCTGGAACACGGTCAGCCCCTGACTCCCGCCGGGCCGCCTGGACCACCGCACAACCGGCCCAGGCGGCCCGGCCCGTGGCCCGGGTCAGGCTGCCTGGTGGCGGGCGACGAACTGGTCCAGCAGTCCCTGCGGGGCGTCAGCGCGGAAACGAGTCTGGAGGTTGGCGGCGGACATCGCGGCGGCGGCCTGGCTGCGGGGGAAGAGTGCCTGTTCGTAGGCGGTGAGGGCGGCCTCGGTATCGCCGGGGTGGGCGGCGAGGGCCCGGCCGGGTTCGGCGCCGTCGAGCATGGCGAGGTCGGCACCTTCGCCGGCGAAGAGGGACATCAGGTGGGGGGCATCGCCGAGCAGGGTGACGCCGGGGACGCGGTCCCAGCGGTGGCCGGCCGGCAGGGCGTGGATCGCCCGCGGTACCAGGAGGCCGTCGGCGTCGGCGACCAGCACCCGCAGGCTCGGGTTCCCGTCGGCGAAGTGCGCCAACACGGCCGCCTTGGCGGCGGCAGGGTCGGTGGTGTCAATGCTCTCGCTCCACTCCGGGGGGACGGTCAGTGCGGTGTAGAGGTGCAGGCTGCCGTCGGTCACACGGTGGGCGAGGAAGCCCTTGCCGTCGCCAAGCGCGAAGAGCGTCCCGCCGCCGCCCCGGCCGCGCTCGCGGGGTGGCGGGCATCGGCATCCAGCAGGTCCGACTCGACGAAGGACACACCCGTATAGCCGCGGGCGGCGTCCGAGAGCAGCAGACGGGTCCGGGACCAGGCGCCGTCCGCTCCGACCAGCAGGCCGGGCTTTTCGGCCATCGCCGGCGCGAGCGGACCCGCCACCGACCGGCACAACAACAGGCCAACGACGAGTCGGACAACAGGCGCAACGGGCAACTCCCGAGGGGACGCGTCCGGACGTCGTTTCAGGTCGGGCGCTCGGCGCGCGCTGCCCGGGATGCTAGCTGTGCTGGGTCAGGTCGTCGGCGTCGGCGCGGGCGACGACGGCGTCGATGACGGCATACTCGGCCTGGTCGAGGACGTAGAGCGCCAGGTTGATCGTGTTGACGGCGTCCTCCTCGAGCATGTCCGCGCGGCGCTGTGCCTTGCGGACGTCCCGCTCCGCACGGTGTTTGTCGGCGTCGGCGCGCAGCTCGGTGAACCACTGGTCCACCGATGCGTGCAAGGCGTTCCACCGTTTCCGTTCCGTCTCTCGTGCGGCCGTGATGCGCTGGTCAGCCCTAGCCTTGCCTTCTGCTACGGACTGTTGCAGTTCGCGCTGTTTGGTCTCCAGCCGCGCACGGTTGTCCTCGCGTGCGGCGGCGACCACGTCCTCGACCTTCCTGGCTCGTTCCGCCAGTTCGCTGAGCTGCTCAGAGAGCGCCTTCATGACAGGCTCCCCTCCTCGGATCGGCGGGTCCGGCCGGGCGTGCCCGGCAGTTCATGGGACCACCTGCGGGCCCGTCTTGGCTGTCGGCCCGGGTTGAAGCCCCACCGCCGGTGCACGATGAAGCCGGCTACGGCGCTTACCTTCCCGACGCTATGTTCTTCAGCTCATCTGCGGCTCACCCCCTGAGGGTGAGGTCCGTGGACCAGTCGCCGACCGCGGCAGCCGCAGCGGATGTGGCCGCGACCGACCATGGCGGCCGCGCCGGATCGGCCACGGGACGGGGGTGGGGCGCCGAACTCGCGTACTCCTCCACGAACTGCTGGCGCAGGACATCGAGGGTGCGGCCGTCGGCCGTCCGCCACAGCGTCCATCCGTTCGACGCCGTACCGGTGACAGCGGACGCCGCCTTCGACAGCGACGCGAACGGTGACGCCTGCCCCTCGACGATCAGCCGACCGTCGGGGGCGCCGTCGGCACCGCCTCCCGGCCCGCCCGGCGCTGCTGGAACGACAAGGTCTCCCCCGGCGCCACCATCCCCTTCAGCAGCAGCTCAGCCAGCGGTCCCTGCGGAACCACGGAGCGCCCCTCGCCTGAAGCACCGCCGCCGGAGGGGCTCTGCGGGACGGCATCGACAGACAGAGTGATGTCAAGCTCAACGGGGGAAACCGCACCAGCTATGTCGCCAGCCGACTCAAAGCCTTCGAACACCCACCGAACCCGAGTAGGGGCCAGGTCCGGCGCACTTAGCGGTCAGCTCAAGAGGTACAGAGGTTTCGGCCTGTTCCGTACAACGCTGGTCAGCGGCGGGGCAGCACGCCCAGGAGGGTTGCGGTCAAGGCATGCTTCAAGTAGTCCTTCAGATCCAGGTGGAAGCGGGCCAGATCGGGATCGGCCTCGTAGGCCGCCTGCAGGCTGGGTGTGGGCGTGCTGTACGCCGACAGCGCGCCGGCCATGACCATGGTCTGCAGGCTGAACATTGTTGCGTTCTCGCCCAGTTCCGGCAGGTACTTCCGGAGCAGGGCGGTCATGGTTGCCAGGCGGTCCAGGGAGGCGCGCTTGTAGCGTGCTACGACCTCGACGGAGACATTGCGTTCCAGGACGCTGCCCTGTGCGCCGAAGAGCTCGCACAGCACCATTCGGCCGGACAGCGAGCGACTGAGGATCTCGGCCACCGCTGCCGCTCGCTCGGGCATGGGGAGGTCTTCGTCGATGCCGGCGGCCAACTCCCCTGCCAGTTCCGTCAGCCACTCCCGTAGATAGCGGTCGAGCAGCTCCAGCAGCACCGCCTCGCGGGACTCGAAGTAGCGCAGCACGTTCGGCTTCGCCAGACCTACCCGGCGGCTGAGCTCGTTCAGGGTGACCGCAGCCACAGGCATCTCATCGAGCATCGCCGACGCCATGTCGAGGATCGCCCGTCGGCGGATCTCCCGCTGCTCTTCGGTTCGCGCCCGCTGGAAAGTCATGCTCCCCAGCCTAGATTAGGTACCTCCGGTACGTTGACAACATACCGGGGGTACTTTAACGTCGACGACACAAGATACCTCCGGTACGTTACCTGGCTGGGGGCCCGACATGGGCGAGAAGTGGACGACAGTGAACACTCCGGACCAGCGCGGGCGGGTGGCCGTGGTGACCGGGGCCAACACCGGACTGGGGTATGAGACCGCCAAGGCGCTCGCCGAGCGCGGGGCGTCAGTGGTGCTCGCCGTGCGCAACGCAGAGAAGGGCAAGCAGGCCGCGGCCCGCATGACCGGCGACGTGACCGTGCAGGCGCTGGACCTGACCTCGCTCGACTCCATCCGGACCGCGGCGGCGGCGCTGCGGTCCCGGCTCGACCGGATCGACCTGCTGATCAACAACGCCGGCGTGATGTACACCCCGAAGCAGACCACCGCCGACGGCTTCGAGATGCAGTTCGGCACCAACCACCTCGGCCACTTCGCGCTCACCGGGCTACTGCTGGACCTGATGCTGCCGGTGCCCGGCTCGCGCGTGGTGACGGTCAGCAGCACCGGTCACCGCATCCGGGCCGCGATCCACTTCGACGACCTGCAGTGGGAGCGGTCGTACAGCCGGGCCGCTGCCTACGGTCAGTCCAAGCTGGCCAACCTGATGTTCACGTACGAGCTGCAGCGCCGGCTCGCCGCGCACGGCACCACCATCGCGGTCGCCGCCCATCCCGGCGTGTCCAACACCGACCTCATCCGCAACACCCCCGCCGCGCTCCGCCTGCCCGTCACCTGGCTCGCGCCGCTGATCACCCAGACGCCGGCCATGGGCGCCCTGCCCACCCTGCGCGCCGCCACCGACCCCGGCGCGCTCGGCGGCCAGTACTACGGTCCCGGCGGGCGCAACGAGGTCAAGGGCCACCCCCGATTGGTCACCTCCAGCCCGGAGTCGTACGAGGTAGCCGTCCAACAGCGGCTGTGGGCCGTCTCCGAAGACCTCACCGGCGTGAAATTCCCCGTCGTTCAGTCCCAGCAGAACTCGTTTTCCTCCGGAGCGGCCATCCCGATGTAGCCCGCGCTGATAGGAGGCGCCGGCTCGTCCGGCGCTCCGCCGCCCGACGGTCGGGGCTCCGGCGGCAGGACAGTAAGCACCCGTTTTGCCCGGTAGCCGCTGGTCAAGCAGCTGGCTGGCCGGTAAATATAATCTGTCCCATGTCGAAGCCTGACGAGCTGCTTGTTGAGGTCGCCGCCCTGGTGGAGTCCGGGCGAAGCACTCAGATGTCCCTGACCGTGGTCACCGGTGGTGCTGTCATCACCGGTCGGCTGGCTCCCGAAGCCGTGTGGCGGCAGAGAGTGTCGGAGGTACTGACGGATTCGGACCGCGTGGGCGAGTTCTCCGCCGTCTTCGACACCCCCGTGATGAACGGGCCGCCTACGCATCTGCACTTTCATGTCGCCCGGATCCTGCAGGGCACGGTCGGGATCCCCGAGACGGGCGGAATGTACCGTGTCGCGATCGAGGACGTCAGTTCCTGGACCGTAGGCGATTTCAGCTATTCCGACCACTGAACGACCACTGCGACGGTAAGCCGCTGCACGCGGCGTGGGCCCGGCCGAGCTGGGGCCGATCGGGGCGGCTGGAGCGGCACCCGAAGTGCCGGTCGGTTCCGCGACAGGAGGTCGCGCCCGAGTACCGGCACGCCTCGGCCGGGAACTGGCCGGGCAGTGCGCCGCGCCGCCCGGGGCAGGTCTCGTACGTCGCCACACTCCACTCGTCGTCGGCGCCCCGCGCCCGGGTGATCGCCCGGCCGCGGGGCGCCGCGCTGTTACACAAGGCCGCCGAGAACGTCGACGGTGCCTACGCCGCAGCACGCTGGGCCCGCGCCGCAGCCGAAGCCGCCGGGCAGGACGCCGCCGCGGCCGAGAAGGCACACGGCACGACTCCTGCGACTCGCAGTCACGAGCATGGCGGACCGCTGGCGGCTGGCTCCCGGTCGCCCAGGACGATTACGGGTGTCCCCGTCTTCGCCTGAAGGCCACCGGCTTCCCCAACAGCTCGCGGGAGTGACGGCGGCTTTCGTTTCCGGACAGCCGGCGGCGAGCTTGCGCAGTGTGGTGGAGGTCCGGCGGAGGGCCGGGCGACGTCACGGCCTGCCGGCCCCGCTTGCGGCTGAAGTCTTCGCTTTTTCCGGAGGTTGCACTCCGGGTTGGCCAATATCTGTGTCCGCGAGATGAAAGTTTGACGGACCGTGTGATGAGAGTTTTTGCCGCAGTGAGCGGAGTGGAATTAATCAAGTGACGGGGGCCGCTGCGGCGTGCTACTGTCGATCTCAGTTGCAGTTGTGGTTCCCGAGCTTCAAGTGCCCTCACTCGGCTCCAGCCGGTGGGAGCGTTTTTGTATTTCCGGTCATTTTCCGGGCGGGGTAATCATTGCGGCGACACGGCGTCCGCGCAGTGCGGACCCCGATGTACTGCCCCAAAGGAGATATGACATGGCTACTGGCACCGTGAAGTGGTTCAACTCGGAAAAGGGATTCGGCTTCATCGAGCAGGACGGTGGCGGCCCCGACGTGTTCGCCCACTACTCGAACATCGCCGCCCAGGGCTTCCGTGAGCTGCTCGAAGGCCAGAAGGTGAACTTCGACATCGCGCAGGGCCAGAAGGGCCCGACGGCCGAGAACATCGTTCCGGCCTGACACTGACGCACACTTCGCAGCTGGGGCCCGCATCCTTCGGGGTGCGGGCCCCAGCTGCACGCAATTCCCGCAGCGGTTTCACCGGCGGGACGACGCGGAGGAATGTGCAGCCTCGCCACATGCGGATCCCCGTTTCGCAAGTGCAGAATTACCCTGAAGAGCTACACCGAAGTCGACGCCTGGGCTTTACGCCTTTCGATGCGTCACCTATTCCAGCACCTGCTCCCGCGCGCTTTCCTGTCGGCCGGTTTTGTTTTGCTGTCGGTCCATACTTGAAGTTCTCCATGCCGCCCCGACCAGGGATGCCGCGGCAGCCACCAACCCCAGGAACACCGCCTCCCACGAGGGGCTGGCCTCCAGGCCGGATTTGGCGACTTCGCGGGCGATGGCCGCCAGCACCTGGCGCGCCTTGTTCTTGCCACCACCGCCTGGGTCGGCCTCCCAGACCTGGATGTTGCCGCCCACGAACTTCTCGGCCGCGCCCTTGCACCAGAACGCGTCAGGCCCGAAATTCTTCACCGTGCCCGTATGGATCTCACCGTACTCGGGGGTGAGCATGACGATCTGGGCCTGGCTGTCACCGGCCGCGCCGCTCGCCCAGTAGACCTCGTCGCTGCCGGCTTCGTTGGACTCGCGGTCGCAGCGGAACCGTACGAACTTCACCCGCCTCTCGTAGACCTGATCGATCTCGAACTCGGTTCCCTCGGTCGGCGCCCCGGTGACCACCACCACTTCTTCCCGGCCGGTCAGCACCTCCTCGGCTTCGATCCCCTCCTTCAGCGGACGGTCGACGACCAGCGCCGGGAACAGGGAGGCGGCGCCCGTCCGCGAGGCCGGCTCCTGGTAGATCCGGCCGAACTCAGCAACCAGCTCCTTGCCGAACAACGCCTCCAGCTCACTGGTCAGCCGCCTTCCCAACGCGGTCAGCTCCAGCCCTGCTCACGGCGGGACGCCCCACGCAGCATGACACCGACCAGGACGTTCGCCGCCGGGCACTGCCGCAGCCGGCGCACCGAACGCGACCGGGCGAACCAGTCAAGATCGCCAGCCCCGCTCTGCGCGCTGAACAGATAGGTGCGCTAAAGGACCGGTCGGAAACGCGCACGCAATAGTTCAGTGCCCAGGTCAAAAGCTCGGGCGCTGAACTCTTTTCTCTCATCCGACAGCCCGCACCGCTGGTCAGCGTGCCGAGCCCGGTCAGCTGCCGGGGGTGATCCTCGTACCGACACGCGAGCTGGCGCAGCAGGTGACGGATGCGCTCATTCCGTACCTGCCGGTGGTCGATGAGCAAGGCGAAGCTCCGGGCGTCCTCGCCCCTCCTCCCGCTGAACGGTTTCGCCCCGGCCGGGCCGTTCTTCCCCTCTCCTTGTGAGGTCTCATGCGCTGTGTCATCGCCCGCTTCCCCTTCGAGCTCACCAAGAGCGGCGTGCTGGAGTCGATGAAGGGCATCACGCCCGAAGCCGGCACCGGTGAATTCGTGGCCATCGGCCGCCGCCGCTATCCCGTCAAGCAAGTCGGCCAGGTCATCACCGGCCAGGACCACCGCGATTTCACCGCCGACGAAGCCGTCCGGGCCATGACGCGGCTCGGCTTCACCTGCCACACCCTCCCCGAGGCCGCACCCGTAAGCGCCCTCAGCCCGCTCCAGCACGCTTCCGTGCTGGTAAGCACTGGCCTCGGTGTGCGGAGTAACCTGCATTCAGGCTCTTGTCGCCATGCTCCGGCCCGGCGAGCTCGGCCCGAGGGGGCTGTGATGGGAATGCTTGAGGTGGGCAGCGTGGCCTGGAGGCGGGAGATGCACGAGCGGAACTCCGTGGTGAGAGCGCATGCCCTGCAGCAGCGTGAGACAGCTCGTCGCATGGTTGCGGATGCCCGTCGAATGCGCGCAGGTGCTCAGCGGGACTTGGACGCGGGCGAGCGAGGTCGTGCAGCTGATGGTTCCCAGGTCAGGCCAGTAGGGCGCGTTTGCGGAGGAGTTCGAATCCTGAGCGGCCGAACATCTGGCGCTTGAGCATCTTGATCCTGTTTACGTGGCCTTCGACGACGCCGGAGTTCCAGGGCAGTGTGAGGCCGGCGGTGACGGCGTCGAGGTCGCGTTCGAGATGCTGGGCGAAGCCCCGGAGGCTGGGCAGGCCGGCAGCGGACGTGGCGGCTTCGATCCAAGGGCAACTGGTGGCCCTGGAGGTGGGCCACCATGTGGCCGAAGGAGCGCACATGCTCGGAGAGCGCCGTCAGTTCGGGGCAGTTGGCCAGGACGACCTTGAGGTGGGGCCGGTCGCCTTCGGTAAGGGCGTCGGGGTGGGTGAGGAGCCAGCGCGTGATGGTGCGGGCCGATGGGGCGGTCGGGGGCTGACCGGTTGGTGCTTGCCGCGCAGGTTCTGCTGACGGTGAAGCCCGCCTGGCCCCGCCCGTCTCAGGGCTCGGTCGGCGGGTTCGGCCGTTCGGCGGCGCGGCGGTATTCGGCGTTGATCCGCTGGGCTTCTTCGAGCTGGTCTTCGAGGATGATGATGCGGCAGGCGGCCTCGATAGGGGTGCCCTGGTCGACGAGCTCGCGGGCACGGGCGGCGATACGCAGCTGGTAGCGGGAGTAGCGGCGGTGGCCGCCGGCGGAGCGCAGCGGGGTGACCAGGCGCGCTTCGCCGATGGCGCGCAGGAAGCCCTGGGTGGTGCCGAGCATCTCGGCGGCCCGCCCTATGGTGTACGCGGGGTAGTCCTCGTCGTCGATCCGGCCGTACGAGTCGTCTGCTGTCATCGAACCTCTTTCATGGAACGCGTCGAGGGGCCCGGATGCCGTACAGGCACCCGGGCCCCGAAGGAACTGCTACACCATCTGCCGGCCTTGCTAATGCGCCGGCCTTCTGTATCCGCCGGCCCGGCCGAAAAGCTGCCGGGACTGCGGGGATCGCGGTTGCTTGACCGGAGACCACCTCACTATCGATGTCCTGCGGTACCCGGACTTCACACGTGCGCCCGGGCGATCCTGATGGCGCTCGCTCCTCCGTCCTTCCCTCAGTGATCAACTACTGTACTGCGAACTGCTCAGCGGCCTGTGACAGCGCCGCTTTCCGACAGCCAGCCCCGTTGCCCGTCCTGCGGCGTGAGGCTCACTGCCTTACGTCCGGTGCGCGCGCCTGCAGCCGACGCCTTCACCGGGGTCCTGCTCACGGCGGCCCCTGACACTGCGGGCCACCCGGTGCGGCCGTCAGCCCCGTCGCCATCCTGCAACCGTGGCTTCGGGACTCCACCGCCGCACCGTCCTGCATGCTGCATGTGCGGGTCCTGCTGCCCGGCAGTTCGTCCCTGCCGGGCCCTGCGGTCCTTCTGGTTACGAGAGAAATCGTAACCACACCCCCGCCAAATGTCTACTCCGGCCGACATAGATTTTTGCGTGTTCGACCGAGAGATAATCGGCTTCGAACGGTGACGGGGCCGAGGCGCAGCCCGCACCGCCGGAGTAGCGGGCGGCAGGCCGGGGCACACGCAGCAGACAGGCGGGACCGGGCATGGACGAGTCAGAGACCAGGTGACCTGATGGACACGGTGAACCTCAGCGCCGCCCCCGCCCGCTCCGGGAACTCCGCCGCCGACGCCCGCGAGCGCGCCCGGGCCTTCCTGGACGGCCTCTTGCCTCCGGTCACGTCCGAGGCCGCGGGCACCGTGCTCCTGGTCGTCTCCGAACTCGTCACCAACGCCCTGCGCCACGCGGGCGGCACCTGGACCCTGGAGCTGACCGCGCACCCGCACGGCATCGAGGTAGCCGTGCACGACCCCAGCCCGCAGCCGCCACGCCCGCGCACCCCCGACCTCAACGGCCGCACCGGAGGATTCGGCTGGCCCCTGGTCACCCGCCTCGCCCACACCACCGCGATCACCCCTAGGCCCTCCGGCGGCAAAACCGTCAGCGCCCTCCTCCCCCGGTAGCGCCACCGTCGGCCCTCTTGGGGTCGCTGAGACCCGCTGCCGAAAGCCGGCATGCCAAGGACCGCGGGCCTCTGGCCCGCCCGTGCGGTACGACTTTTCGTCCCCCGGCCGGCCCCGGACCGTGCCGGTGAACAGGACTTCTCAGCCAGGCCTCCGCGGCCGGTCCGGGCCGCCGTACGGGTGGCGTGTGCGCCCTTGTCGTGCGTCGTTGAGCTGCGGAAACATATTCTGCTGCCGGGCGGTGGCTGAGAGTGCCCGCTGGCTGGGCCGCCGTTCCGGCGGGGCGGCTCGTACGGGTTCGAAACGGCAGCCGTAGGAGCCGCCCCTGCCGGTCCCGGATGCGGGACAGCGGCCAAACACGGAGCCCGCATCAGCTGATGTCCAGCCTTGCCTGCGACTGGCATAAGACCTGTCTGGCGACCTCCACCACTACGTCCACTCCGCCCACCCCGGCCTGCGCTGGAACTACCTCCCCGCCCTCGAACGCCACCTAAGCCCGCGCGGGGCCTTCTCGTGCCTCCAGGGCCTCGGTGTAGGCGAGCCGGGAATGGTCGTCGAGAGCGGAGTGGAGATACGTCTGGCCGAGCTTCTTGAGGTCGACGTGGACCAGGTCACCGACCCGGTCGTGCTCGTAGCGGATGACCTCGGGCGGATGCTGGCCGGTCGGCGGGTCAAGGTCGCGCAGCCGGTTCGGCCCGCGTCGCACCAGGACGCGGTGGATGGTGGCCGACACCACCGCAGCGGCCGCCAAGGCCCTCGGACGAGTCGGCATCAGTGCCGATATCCCACCCGCGTACACCCAGCTCGCCACCTGGCGCAGCCGGCCCCTCCCCGACACCGTCCGCCGCAGCGCCGCCACCCGGCGCTGAGGCGGCACCAGCCTCCCGAGACAGCACATCTAAATAAGGTTCTTAGATTTCAGTGCTCCCCTTTGGCTAGTTGACCGCCTCGCCCCGCGCCACGCGGCACGATTTTGAGGAGCTCCGCCATGACCACGCCCGCCCCGACCGCTTCTTCCGCCGCTGCCGTCCCGCCCGTCGTCGCCGTCGCCTACCACTCGGGGTACGGCCACACCGCGGTGCTCGCCGAGGCGGTGCGCGACGGTGCCGCCGATGCCGGGGCGACCGTCCACCTGGTCAAGGTCGATGAGATCACCGAGGAGCAGTGGGACCTGCTCGACGCCGCCGACGCGATCGTCTTCGGCTCGCCGACCTACATGGGCACCGCGTCCGGCGCCTTCCATGTCTTCGCCGAGGCCACCTCGAAGCGCTACACGACCCGCGCCTGGCAGGACAAGCTCGCGGCGGGCTTCACCAACTCCGGCTCCAAGAGCGGCGACAAGCTGCACACCCTGCAGTTCTTCACCGTACTGGCCGCCCAGCACGGCATGCACTGGGTCAGCCTCGGCCTACTGCCCGGCTGGCACTCCACCACCGCCTCCGAGAACGACCTCAACCGCCTCGGCTTCTACCTGGGCGCCGGCGCCCAGACCGACACCGACCGGGGCCCCGACGGCGTCCACAAGGCCGACATAGCCACCGCCGACCACCTCGGCCGCCGCGTCGCCGCCCAGGCCGCGGTCTACGCCGCCGGCCGAGCCGCCGTCGCCGCCTGACCCGCCATCCGCCGGTGCCGGGCACCCGCGGGGGCGAGGTCCGCGCCCGGCCCACGCGCCCCGTTCCGCGCGTGCCGCCCGTACGCGGGGACCTGTACACGCCATGACGAGCCGGCCCGAACGGTGACGAGCCGCATACCCGCGACACGGGTCCAAGGGAGGCCGGCAGTGCACCCCGGCCTCTTCCAGCAGCATTCTCCCGCCGCCAGCCCGCAAGGTCCGAACGCAGGCCCGCAGAACCTGACCACGTGGTCGCAGTACGTGGCGGATGCGGCAAGGGTTACCGCACGCTCGCACCGGACCTCAGGCACAGGGGACCAAGCCCCTGACCTTGCACCGGTTCACGCCTGGAACTCTGTGAGATCGATGGCATGGACGCGCAGCGGACGGCCGTGGACCGGGTGTGCCGTCTCGCTTTCCCACTCCATGCCCAGCTTGCGCATGATGTTCTCGGAGGCGTCGTCACCCACCTGGCTGATGCTGATGACACGATCGAGGCCACGGTCCTGGAGCGCGAACTCCAGCGTGGCATGGGCGGCTTCGGAAGCGTAACCCTGGCCCCAGAACTGCGGCCCGAACCGCCAGCTGATCGCCACGGCGGGCAACACCTGCGGCAGGAACTCGGGCACGGACAGCCCCGTGCAGCCGGCCAGTTCCCCCGAGGCCAGCAGCTCAACGGCGAAAAGCCCAAAACCCTCCTCGTCCCACTCCTCCTCCCAGCGCTCGATGGCCTCCGCCGTGTGCTCCAGGTCGTGCACCGACCCGTCGTCGATCCAGCGCATGACCCGCGGGTCCGCGTCGATGTCCGCCATGGGCGCGAGGTCGTCGTCGTGCCACCGACGGAGCAGGAGGCGGGGGGTGCGGATCTCGGTCATGGCACCATCCTGCCGAAGACAAGCGCCTCACCTGTAATCGGCGCTCCCCGTGCCACCACCGGCCGCCGCGGCCCGCTTCCGGCGCGCCCGCCGCCGCGGCACCGACTGGGCCAGCATCGGAACCGTACTGAACCTGAACAAGGACACTACACGGACCAGCACTCCCCCAACGGCGGCCGCAGCCGGCATCACACCAGGTCAGTGCCGCCATGCGCCTCCCAAGAAAGACGCCTGACTTGCACTTGTGCAGGCCAGGCGCCCCAGTGGTCGGCGTGATCACGAGCCTCATCGAGGACAGAATCCCTGCATTACGAAGGCCATGGGGGCGCCCAGGCAGCCACCGTCCGCGAATCCCCGCGTCTGGCCCTGCTCGCCGATCCGACCGACAGCACCACCGTGGCCGAAAGCGAAGCGCTCCAGTACCTCCGCAGCGTCGGGAGTCACACAGGCCGCACCTCCCTCAACCAGTCATGCAGATTCGCTGAGATCAGATCAGCATGCTGGGACAGAATGGTGAAGTGGTCGCCGGGCAGCTTGCGTACGCGGTGCGCCAGTTCGGGTGGGAAGGGGTGGTCCTCCGAGCTGGTGGGCACGCCCGCGACGACCTCGCTGGCCAGCAGGTGCAGGATCGGTGCCTTCAGTGGGCCGGGCCGCCAGTCGCTGTAGATCCTGCTGTAGCCGCCCATTGCCGCGATCTGGCCGCTGGTGGTCACGGTCCGGTCCGGGCGGTCGAGGGACATGCCCATGAGGTCGCGTCGTCGGATCTGCTCACGCATGAACTCGCTGCGGGTTTCGGTCTGGTCCATCTGCTCCTCCGGCAGGTACGAGTCCAGCAGGAGCAGTGCGGTGACGGGGACGCCGGTCTGTTCCAGGTGCCTGGCCAGGTCGTGCGCCGGCCAGCCGCCCGAGGAGTAGCCCGCGATGATCAGCGGGGTGCCGTCCAGCTCACGGAGCAGCGGTTTTGCCAGCATGCGCATCAGGGCGGCGCGGTCGTCGGGCAGCGGGGCCTCGCCCGCGAATCCGGGCGACCACAGTGACCATACGTCGGATGCGGGGTCCAGCCCGGCGTGCAGGTAGGAGTAGGGCAGGTCCAGGTTGGGGAAGATCGGCGGGGTGAGGCCGACGATCGTGGGGCCGCCCGCGCCCGCCCCCACCTTGCGCAGTTCGGCGAGATCGCGCGGATCGTCCTGGTCGAACGTGTCGCGGGTTTCGGAGGCCGCGCGGGCCAGGCGGAGGGCGACATTGATCCGGCCCCTGCGGATTGCCCGGATGTAGAACGAGGCCAGGCTGCCGTCGCTCTCGTCGGCGTTCTCGGGCGCCGGGTCCGCCGGCCCGGTGCCGGATTGCGGGACCTCGTTCCCGGACCGGGCGGTCCCCGCGATCTCGTCGAGCGTGCCCTCCTCGGCGCAAGCGGCCAGCTTTTCCAGCACGCGCTCGGTGAGATCGACCACCGTGGGATAGTTCAGCACGTCGGCGAGTTCGATCTCCACACCGGCGCCGGTGGTGAGTTGATCGCGCAGATCCTCCGCGCCCAGTGAGTCCATCCCGAGATCGCGGAACGTGCCCTCGGCGTCGACCTGGTCGTCCGGTCCGTTGCCCAGCGCCCGGTCGAGGCACTCGCGCACCAGCGTCTCGACGTGGCGCGTGCGCTCCTGCTCGGGCAGTGCCCACAGCAGAGCCGCGGGCGAGCGCCGATCGGGCTCGCGTGTCCCGGCATCGTCGGAGAGCAGCACCGGCATGGTCCACTCGCGCTCGATCCAGTACCGGCTGCGCTGGAAGGCGTAACCGGGCAACGGGATACGCCGCGCGCCGGCGCCGGCCAGGACGGCACGCCAGTCCACCGCCGCGCCCATCACGTACGCGTGGCCCAGCGCGCGCACGACCGCCGCTGATCCGGTCACCGCGCTCTCCGTCTCCTCCGGCACGGCCAGCACGGCGGGGCCGTCGGACAGTGCGGCGGCCATGCCCGCGGTGTCCCCACCGAACACGAGCAGCAGTCGGTGGCCGTCGGCCCACAGCTCGCGGGCAGCCGAGCCGGGTTCGGCAGCCGGCACCGTACGGTAGTCGTCCTCGGCCGGGCGGTCCCGCAGCCAACGGCCGGTGTCCCCGCACAGCACCGGCGCACCGGGTGCGAGGGGCGGGGCATCCACGACGTCGGGTCCCTCGCCCGCGGGGCGCCCGGCCGCGATCCGCAGCGCCGAGGACAGGGACAGCCACCCGACCGCCCAGGACGCGGCCAGCCGGCCGGGTCCGTGTCCCGCCAAAGCCGCCGGGCGCACCCCGGACGCGCACCACACTCGTGTCACGCCGGTCAGCACGGCCAGCGTGGCCGGGGCCAGCACGTCCGGCCGGTCCAGTGATGGCACGTTCGGGTCACCGCGCAGCACGTCCGTCAGAGACCAGCCGGTCAGCCCGGCCAGCACTGCCGCACATGCGGAGAGGTGCTCGGCGAACGGCTCGGCCTCGGCGTACTGCGTGGCCAACGCGCGCACCACGGCCGGGGTGCACTCGTGGGGGTACAGGAACGCGGTGGTGCCGTTCCGCACGGCGGTGCCGGAGACCGCCACGGTGACGCTCCCGATGTCGTTCCGGCCCGTGCTCAGCGCGGTCAGGCCCGCGGCGAGGTCGGCCGGGCGGGAGCCGAACACCACCGCGCGGTGCGGCAGGTGCGCCCGGGCGGTGGCCAGCGACCACGACAGGTCCAGCAGATCCGGGCGCGCCCGGTCGAGGTACTCGTGGAGCGCGGCGGCCTGCGCGGACAACGCCTGTTCGGTCCTGCCCGACAGGGTCCAGGCCAGCAGTGGCGGGACGGCCCGGTCGCCGGGCCCGGTGTCCGGGTCGGGCCCTGGGTCCTCCAGGATCACGTGCGCATTGGTGCCGCCGACTCCGAACGCGGACACGCCCGCCCGCCGGGGACGCCCGTCGCGCGGCCACGGGACCGCGCTGGTGAGCAGTTCGACCCCGCCCTGCGCCCAGTCGACCCGGGGAGTCGCCGTGTCGATGTTCAGGGTCCTGGGCAGCGTGCTGTGCCGCATGGCCAGCACCATCTTCACCACGCCGGCGACTCCGGCCGCGGCCTGGGTGTGGGCGAGGTTGGACTTCACCGCGCCGACCAGCAGCGGCGGCCGGTCGCCGCGGTGGCGGCCGTACCCGGCCAGCAGCGCCTGCGCCTCGATCGGGTCGCCGAGCGCGGTGCCCGCGCCGTGCGCCTCCACCGCGTCGACGTCCGCGGGCGACAGGCCGGCCGAAGCGAGCGCGTCGGCGATCACCTGCTGCTGCGCGGTTCCGTTCGGGGCGGTCAACCCGGAGGACGTGCCGTCGGAGTTGATCGCCGATCCGCGCAGCAGCGCGAGCACCGGGTGGCCGTTGCGACGTGCGTCGGAAAGCTTCTCCAGCACCAGCATCCCGGCGCCCTCGCCCCACGCGGTGCCGTCGGCGGCCGAGGAGAAGGGCTTGCACCGCCCGTCCGGCGCCAGGGCGCGATGCCGGGCGTAGTCGATGAACAGCAGCGGGCTGGACAGGACGGTCACCCCGCCCGCGAGCGCCAGGCTGCACTCGCCTGCGCGCAGCGACTGCGCGGCCAGGTGGATCCCGACCAGGGACGAGGAACAGGCGGTGTCCACCGTGAGCACGGGCCCTTGCAGGCCGAACACATAGGCCAGCCGGCCGGAGGTCACGCTGCCCGCGTTGCCGATGGAGAGCTGGCCCAGCATGTCCTCGGGCATCTCGCGGACCCCCGTGACGTAGTCCGCGTTGGACAGTCCGAGGAACACGCCGGTACGGCTGCCGCGCAGCCCGCCCGGATCGATACCGGCCGACTCCAGCGCCTGCCAGGTGACCTCCAGCGCGACCCGCTGCTGCGGGTCCATGCCGAGCGCCTCGCGCGGCGAGATGCCGAAGAACTCGGAATCGAAGTCGGCCGCGTCGTCGAGGAAGGCACCGTGCCGGACGTAGGAGCGGCCCGGCGTGCCCGGTTCCGGGTGGTAGATCTGGTCTTCGGTCCAGCCGCGGCCGGCCGGGAACCCGGTGATCACGTCCTGCTCCGCGGCGAGCAGTTCCCACAGCTCTTCCGGGGAGCCGACCCCACCGCCGAACCGGCAGCCCATGCCGACCACGGCCACCGGGTCGTCGACGGGGTTCTCCAGCTCCCGCAACCGCTCCCGTGTGCGCTGGAGTTCCGCGGTGACCCGCTGGAAGTACTTGACGAGCTTCGGATCCTCGCCCACAGCTTTCGATTCCTCTCCGTTCGGCCGGGCGGCCCCGGCTGCCGGCTCACGCATCGCCGAGCTCCCGGTCCACGAAGGCGTAGAGCTGGTCCACGGAGGCCGAGCTCAGCTCGTCCGCCCCGGGCCCCGGCTCGCCGTCCAGCGCGCGCAGCGCCTCCCGCAGTCGTCCGCGCAGCGCGTCACGCTGCGCGTCCTCGCCGGCCAGCGCCTCCTCCACCGCCTGCGCGAGTCCGAAGAGCCGATCCGGGCCGCGCTCGGCAGGGCCGTCCGCCGGTTCCTCCGCGCCGGCGGCATCCGGCGCGACCTCCGTACCGAGGTGCGCCGCGAGGATGGCCGGAGTGGGGTGGTCGAACACCAAGGTGGCGGGCAGGCTCAGACCCGTGGCGGTGTTGAGCCGGTTGCGCAGCTCGACCGAACTCAGTGAGTCGAATCCGAGGTCTCCGAACGGACCGTCCGCGGGCACCCCGTCCGCGGACGGGTAGCCGAGCACGGCCGCGATCTGCCCGAGGACCAGGTTGAGCAGCTGCCGGTCCCGTTCGGCGGGGCTCAGCCGGCCCAGCCTGCGGGCCAGGTCCGCCGGGGATTCGGCGGGCGCGGCGGACCGCGCGGAGCGCCGGCGGCGGGCCGGGCGGACCAGGTCGCGCAGCAACGGCGGAATGCCCTCCTCTCCCAGGCCGGCCACGGTGACCGGATCCAGCCCGATGGGCACCAGGTGGACCCGGTCCGAGCCGGTCGCGGTGTCCCAGAGGGCCAGGCCCTGCGCGACGGTCAGGGCGCGGATACCGGTGCGGTCCATGCGGGCCCGGTCGGCGGCGGCCAGTCCGCCGCCCATCCCGTCGGTCGTGCCGGCCCCGCTGTCCGGCGCCCACAGGCCCCAGCCCAGCGAGCGGGCCGGGAGTCCGGCGGCGGCCCGCTGGTTCATGAGCGCGTCCAGGAAGGCGTTCGCCGCGGCGTATGCCCCCTGGCCCGCGGTGCCGAACACGCCGGCGGCGGAGGAAAAACACGTGAATGCGGCGAGATCGAGCTCCCGGGTCAGCTCGTGCAGGTGCCAGGCTCCGTCGGCCTTCGGCGCCAGTACGTTCTCCACCTGCCCCTCGGTCAGCGACTCCACCAAGCCGTCGTCCAGCACACCGGCCGCGTGGACCACGGCGGTGAGCGGGTGTGCCGCGGGCACCTCGGCCAGCACCCGGGCCACGTCGTCCCGCCGGGCGACGTCGCCGCGGGCCAGCTCGACGTGCGTGCCGAGTTCGGCGAGTTCGGCGACCAGTTCCGCGGCGCCGGGGCTCTCCGCGCCGCGGCGCGAGAGGAGCAGCAGCCTGCGGGCGCCCCGGCTTGCCAGATGCCGGGCCAGCGTGCGGCCCAGCGACCCGAGCCCACCGGTGATCAGTACGGTGCCGTCGGGATCGGGCGTGCGGGCGGCCGAGCCGTCGTCGCTCTCCGCCGGACGGTCGTCGCGGTGCAGCCGGGGCACCAGCAGCTCGCCCGCGCGCAACGCCACCTGGGGCTCACGGGCCGCGGACGCGACGGCGACCGCGTCGCGCAACGCGGTGTCGGCCGGCTCGTCGACGTCGACCAGCAGGAGGCGACCCGGGTACTCGTTCTGTGCCGAGCGAGCCAGCCCGTAGGCCGCGGACAGTGCCAGGTCGGGTTCGTCACCCGTACGTACGCCGAGCGCGCGCTCGGTGCGGACCACCAGCAGCGAACCGGCGAACCGCTGGTCGGTGAGCCACTTTCGCAGGTATCCGGTCAGCTCGGTGAGCGCGGCGCGGACCCGTGCGGTGACGTCGTCCCCTGCGGGACGGGCCGGGCGTAGCACCACCACCGGCGGCACCGGGCCCTCCGCGTCCGCCAGCGCCGCGAGGTCGAGCCCGCCGGTCCCGGGGTCGTGCCACTCACCGGAATCGTCCACTGTGGATGGCCGGTGTACGGGCACCCAGTCCTGTACGAGCAGTTCCGCGCCGTCCTCGGCCGGTCCCAGCAGGTAGGACTCGTCGGCGGGCAGCGGCCGGAACACCAGGGAGTCCGCCGTGGCCACGGTGGCACCGGTCTCGTCCGCCAGTGTGATCGCCACGTCACCGTTCCCGCCGGTGGCGTGCACCCGCACCGTCGAGGCTCCGGCCCGGAACAGCGACAGTCCCGACCAGGAGAACGGCATCGAGCCGTTGCCCTCGTCGATCCCGTCCAGCTGGGGGCCGAGGCCGACCGCGTGCAGTGCCGCGTCCAGCAGCGCCGGATGCAGGCTGTAGCGCTTCGCGTCCCCCGCCGCTTCGGCGGGCAGGGCGACCTCGGCGAACATCTCCGAGCTCCCGTCGGGATGGTCGCGCTGCCAGAGGGTCCGCAGACCTCGAAACGCGCCCTCGTAGCTGAAGTGCCTGCCCTCCACCACCTCGTCGTAGACGTCCGCCACCGGGATCTCCCGCACATCCCGCGGCGGCCAGTGCGCGAGGGTCGTGTCCGGCGTCGCGGTGCGGATGCCCAGGTAGCCGAAGGCGTGGGACCGCCAGGGGCCCGGCTCGGTCCGGCCCACGCCCTCCGGCCGGGAGTACACCCGCACCGGGCGGCGGCCGGTCTCCTCGGTGGTGCCCACCACCACCTGCACCGACACCCCACCGTGCTCCGGCAGGACCAGCGGCGCCTCGACGGTCAGCTGTTCGAGCAGGTCGCAGCCGACGTGCTCGCCCGCGGCCAGCGCGAGTTCCACGAAGCCGGTGCCGGCCAGCAGGGGGATGCCGCGCACCCGGTGGCCCCCCAGCCAGGAGTGCGACTGGAGGGACAGCCTGCCGGTGAGCAGCACGCCGTCGCCCTCGGCCGCGGACACCATGGCGCCCAGCAGCGGGTGGCCCACCGGGAGCAGCCCGGTGGAACGCAGGTTCAGCCCGTTCCCGTCCGGCACCAGCCAGTACCTCTCGTGCTGGAACGCGTAGCCGGGCAGGTCCGCCGTCCTGGCGGGCGCGGCGGGCAGTACGGCGGGCCAGTCCACCTCCACGCCGTGCGTGTGCAGCGCGCCGAGGGCGAGCAGCACGTCCTTGGTCTCGTCCCGATCGGCCCCGCGCAGGGTGGGGACCCTCGCCTCGTCCGGTCCGGCATCGCGCCCGGCCAGCGCGGAAAGCACGGCGCCCGGGCCCAGTTCGAGCAGGACGCGCGCACCGGCCTCGCGTGCGGTGCGCAGCCCGTCGTGGAACCGCACCGCCTGCCGGACGTGCTCAGTCCAGTACTCCGGCGAGCGCAACTGCTCCGCCGTGGCCGGCTCGCCGGTGACGTTGGAGATCACCGTGATTTCCGGGTCATGCGCCGTCAACCCGGCCACCACCGTGCCGAACTCGGCCAGCATCGGCTCCATCAGCGGCGAGTGGAACGCGTGGCTGACCCGCAGCCGCCGGGTCCGCCGGCCCCGGCCCGCCCAGTCGGCCTCCAGTTCCGTGATGTCTTCGTCCGCGCCGGAGACGACCACCGTGTCCGAGGCGTTCACCGCCGCGACGGACACCCGCCGCTCGCGCCCCGCCAGCCAGGGGGCCAGGTCCTGCTCGGTGCCCTGTACAGACAGCATCGCGCCGCCCTCGGGCAGCGCGGCCATCAGGCGGCCTCTGGCGGCCACCAGCCGGACCGCGTCCGGCAGCGACCACACCCCGGCTACGTGCGCCGCGCTGATCTCCCCGATCGAATGTCCCAGCAGCAGGTCCGGGCGCACACCCCAGGAGTGCATCAGCCGGAACAGCGCGACCTCCACCGCGAACAGGGCGGCCTGGGCGTAGTCGGTGCGGTCGAGCAGGTCCGGTTCGCCATCGAGCACGGTCCGCAGCGGACGCTCCAGCTCCCGGTCGAACAGCTCGCACACCTCGTCGAACGCCTCGGCGAACACCGGAAAGGAGGCGGCGAGCTGCCGTCCCATGCCGGGCCGCTGCGCGCCCTGGCCGGTGAACAGCACGCACACCCCGCCGCCGGCCGCGGTGCCCACCGCCACATCGGGGACACGCCCGGTGTCGAGGTGGCCGCGCAGCGCGGAGATGAGTTCGGCCCGGTCCCGGCCGGGCACTGCCAGCCGGTGGCGGAAGTGGGTGCGGCGGGTGGCCAACACGTACGCCAGGCCCTCGGCGGAAGGAGCGTGGCCGGACTCGGCGAAGGCCAGCAGCCGGGTCGCCTGGGCGCGCAGCGCGTCCTCGGTCCGGCCCGACACCGTCCACACCAGACCGGCGGACGGCACCGCGGGCTCCGGCGCCTTTGGCTCGACGTGCTGTTCCAGCACGACATGGGCGTTGGTGCCGCTGATCCCGAAGGAGGAGACGGCGGCGCGGCGCGCCCGGCCGGTCTCCGGCCAGGGCACCGCATCGGCGAGCACGCTCACCCCGTCCACTCCCCAGTCCACCTTCGGGGTGGGGCTGTCCACGTGCAGCGTCTTCGGCGCGAGACCGTGCCGCATCGCCATGATCATCTTGATGATGCCGGCCACGCCGGCCGCGGCCTGCGTATGCCCGATGTTGGACTTCAGCGAGCCCAGCAGCAGCGGCCGGCCGGGCGGCCGGTTCTGTCCATAGGTCGCCACCAGCGCGGTGCCCTCCACCGGGTCGCCGAGCGGGGTGCCGGTGCCGTGCGCCTCGACCACGTCGACGTCCTGGGCGGACAGTCCGGCGTCGGCGAGCGCGGTACGGATCACCTCCTGCTGGGCGGTGCCGTTGGGCGCGGAGAGCCCGTTGCTGGTGCCGTCGGAGTTGACCGCCGAGCCGCGCAGCACCGCGAGCACCTGATGGCCGTGCCGCCGCGCGTCGGACAGCCGCTCCAGTACGAGAAGACCCGCCCCCTCGGCCCAGATCGAGCCGTTCGCCCCGGCCGCGAACGCCTTGATCCGGGCGTCCCGGGAGGTGACGCCCTGGCCGCAGAACTCGACGAACGTCTCCGGAGTGCTCAGCACCGTCACACCGCCCGCCAGCGCAATCGGGCACTCGCCGGCGCGCAGGGCCCGCATCGCGAGGTGGGCGGCGACCAGGGAGGACGAGCAGGCGGTGTCCACGGTGAGGGCCGGGCCGTGGAGGCCCAGGGCGTAGCTGATCCGGCCCGAGATCACGCTCATGGTGTTGCCGGTGATGCCGTACTGGGAGAACTGGTCGGTGCCTTGCCAGAGCATCTCGTAGTCGTTGCTGGACGCGCCGACGAAAACCCCGGCCCGCTCGCCCACCAGCGAGTCCGGCAGGATGCCGGCGGACTCCAGTGCCTCCCAGGCCAGCTCCAGCACCAACCGCTGCTGCGGATCCATCACCAGCGCCTCGCGCGGGGAGATCCCGAAGAACGCGGGGTCGAAATCGCCCGCTCCGCTCAGGAAGCCGCCCTCGCGCACGTAGGTCCGCCGCGCCTGCTGGGAGTCCGGATCGGGGTCGTAGAGCTCCTCGATCGGCCAGTGCCGGTCCTCGGGGAAAGCCGAGATGGCGTCCGTGCCCGCGGCCACCAGGTCCCACAGCTGGGCGGGCGAGGCCACGTCGCCGGGCAGCCGGCACGACATGCCGATCACCGCGATCGGCTCGGCGGACTGCTCGGTCGCGTCACGCAACTGCTCGCGGGTGCGTAACAGATCGGCGGTGACCCTTTTCAGATAGTGCCGGAGCGTGCTGACTTCATCGGGACTGACTTCGTCGGGCATGAGCGACTCCCTGCGACGGATGGCCGGTCAGAGTTGGAAAGTGATCCGTTCGGTGTCGAGGCCGCGGACGACCACGTGCCTGCGATAGCTCAGTGAGTCCTCGTGCACGTGAAAGCCGCGCAGCCGGCGAGCCAGCTCACCGAACACGATCTCCGCCTCCAGCCGGGCCAGACTGCTACCGAGGCAGAAGTGCGCGCCGGCGCCGAAGGCGAGGTTCATCACGGCCGGCTTCCGGTCCGCGATGAACCGATCCGCCTTCGGGTGCACCCGCTCGTCCCTGTTGCCGGACGCGAGGACCAGGGTGACCACCGAGCCCTCGGGGATGTCGATGCCGTTGATCCGGTCGGACCGCAGCGCGACCCGGCCGGTCAGCATGATCGGGCAGTCGTAGCGCAGCGCCTCGCCGACCACGTCGCCGACGATCGCCGGGTTCTGCCGGAGCAGCTGGAACTGCTCCGGGTGGCGCGACATCGCGAGCAGGCCGTTGGTGATCAGGTTCGTGGTGGACTCGTGGGCCGCGGTGAACACGGTCACCACGACGTTCGTCACCTCACGCCGGCTCAGTCCGCGCCCGTTCTCCTGCGTGGAGATCAGACTGGAGATGAGGTCCTCGCCGGGGTTGCGGCGGCGCTTGTGGATGAGGTTCGCGAAGTAGCCGTGCAGTTCGGTGGTGGTACGGATGATGCGGACGAGTTCCTCGCGGTCGAACATCGCGGTGGAGTGGAAGCTGGCCACCAGCGTGGGCAGCTCCGTGGACAGCGCCATGTCGCTGGACCACTCCCGCAGCATCGGGATGTCCTCGCGCGGGATGCCCAGGAGCGTCGCGATGACCCGCAGCGAGAGCACCGCGGCCAGGTCCTGCACGCCGTCGAACTCGCCGTCGGCCAGGCAGTCGCGAAGCAGTTCGTCCACGATCTCGCGGATCCACGGCTCGAAGCGCGCGGTGATCCGTGGTGTGAATGCCTTGCTGACCAGGTTCCGCTGCCGCCCGTGTCCGGGATCGTCCATGAAGAAGATCGAGTTGAGCACCGGCTCGTCGCCGCGGTCGCCGAAGAGTTCCCGCATCCCCGGCGCGTTGAACGTGTCACTGCCCATGGTCGGGTGGCTCTTGAGCACCGCCAGACAACTGGCGTGGTCGCTCAGCAGCAGGGAACCGTCCGACGTCCACATCGGACCTTGCTCCCGCCACCGCTCGAACAGCGGGTAGGGGTTCGCGAGCACCTCCCGGTCGAGCAGGGCGTGCAGCGGGTTGTCGAGCACGGTGGCCGGCGGGCGGCTCGGCACTGACATGGGCTAACTCCTGTCCGTGGCACGGCCGGCAGTGCGACCGGTGTCCGTTTTCGCGTCGTCGAGCACTCCGTCGATCAGCCTGAACATCTCGTCGTCCGTGGCGCCGCTCAGGTCGGGCACCGCGGTCTGCTCATCGGCGGCGCCGTCTTCCTGGCTGCGCAGCAGGCGCCGCAGTGTCGTAGTGATCTCCTCGGGGACGGGCGCGGACGGCGGCCGCCGGAGCAGGGCCGCCTCCAGCTCCCTCAGGCGGTCCAGCACGACCCGTTCGGCCGGGTCGCCCTCGTCGACACCGAGCGCGTCGCCGAGGTACCGGGCCAGCGCGGCGGCGGTGGGATGGTCGTAGACCGCGGAGGCCGCCAGCGGCACTCCGGTGTCCGCGCCGAGCAGGTTGCGCAGCCGGACCCCGGCCAGCGAGTCCAGGCCCAGCTCCTTGAACGGCCGGTGCGCGTCCAGGCTTTCGGCCGGCCGGCCCGAAACGACGGCGACCCGGGCGGTGACCAGCTCCAGCAGCACCGACGACCGCCGCTGCGGCTCGGTGGCCGCCAGCCGTTCCCGCAGCGCGCTCGCGGGTTCGGGCCCGGTGTCCGCGCCCACGCCCGGCAGTCCGGAGCACAGGCGCCCCGGCCGTACGGCGGCGAACCGCGGCCAGTCCACGGCACCGGCCACGTACTGCGCCGCACCGCCGGACAGTGCCCGCTCCAGCGCGTCCAGCGCCCGGTCGGCGGGCATCGGCGTGGCGCCGCTGTCCGACTGCGGGCCGACGGGCCAGGACGTGGTCATCCCGGTGTCCAGCCAGGGGCCCCACGCCAGGCTCGTCGCGGGCAGGCCGCCGGCCTGTCGATGGGCTGCCAGCGCTTCCACGACGGCGTTGGCCGCGGCGTAGTTGCCCTGTCCCGGTGAGCCCGCGGTGCCGGCCAGGGAGGAGCACAGTACGAAGAAGCGCAGCGGCCGGCCGGCGGTCAGCTCGTGCAGGAACCGCGCGCCGTCCGCCTTCGCCGCGAACACCCGCGCCAGCCGGTCCTCGGACAGCGCCTCCAGCACCCCGTCGTCAAGCACACCGGCGGCGTGCACCACACCGGTGAGCGACCGCCCGGCGAGCAGCCCGGCCAGCGCCTCGCGGTCCGCCACGTCGCAGCCGGCGATCTCGACCTCGGTACCCAGCGCGGTGAGTTCGGCGCGCAATTCCGTCGCGCCAGGGGTGTCCACGCCCCGACGGCCGACCAGGAGCAGGCGTTCCGCGCCCCGGACCGCCAGCCGGCGGGCGACGTGCGCGCCGATGCCGCCCAGCCCACCGGTGATCAGCACGGTGCCGATGGGCTCCGTCGTGGCGGGTTCGGTGCGGGGCACCGGGACCAGGCGCCTGGCGTACAGCCGCCCGTCCCGGATCGCGATCTCGTCCCTGGCGGCCAGCGCGGCGGGCAGCGCGGCCAGGTCCTCCACGGCCGGTCGCGGCGGCAGGTCCACCAGGCCGCCGTACAGCCGGGGCGCTTCCATGCCCGCGACCCGGACCAGCCCGCACACGGCGGCCTGTTCCGGATGCGGCACGGTGTCCGCCGTGTCGGCCCGTACGGCGCCGCTGGTGACCGACCACAGGGGCGTGTCCGCGCCTCTGGAGAGCAGCGCCCGCAGCAGCGCCAGGGTGGCGGCCAGGCCGGTCGGCACCCGCGGCGTGTCCGGGCCCTCGGCCATCGCCAGGAGGGACACGATGCCGCCGCCCGGCAGGTCGGGCAGCAGCCGGTCCCAGTGCTCGCCGTCCACGGCATCGCCGCGCACGGTGCGGGTCCCCTCGCCCAGTACGCCCGCCACGTCCTCGGTGAGCCGGTCCCAGTCCGCGCCCGGCGGGGCCACCACCAGCCACGGCCCCGGCGCGTCGGCGACCGGGCCGGGGACGGGCAGCGGCGGCCACTCGACACCGTGCAGCAGAGGGTCGGCGGCGGCCTCGTCGTCGTCGGGCAGCCAGAACCGCTGCCGGGTGAACGCGTAACCGGGCAGTGGCACCGTCCGCCCGCCCGCGCACCAGGCCGCCCAGTCCACGTCGACCCCCCGGGTGTGCGCGGTCGCCAACGCCGTCAGCAGGCCGTGCACCTCGTCGGCGTCCTGCCGTAGCACCGGCAGGAAACCGTCACCGCCCAGCGCCTCCTGGCCGAGCGCGCTGAGCGTCGCGCCCGGTCCCAGCTCCAGGTAGGTGCTGGTGCCCGCCGCGTCCAGAGCGCGCAGGCAGTCGTGGAAGCGCACCGGTTCCCGCGCATGCCGGACCCAGTACTCCGGGTCGCGGAGCTCTTCGGTGACCCGTGCGCCGGTCACCGAGGACACGACCGGAATCTCCGGTGTCCGGAAGTCCAGTCCGGCCAGCACCTCCCGGAAGGGGTCCAGAACCGGGTCCATGTGGTGGGAGTGGAACGCGTGCGGCACCGCCAGGCGGTGCGCGTGGGCCACCCGCTGCGAGATCTCCCGCACCGCGTCCGCGTCCCCGGCGAGCACCACCGAGGCGGGCCCGTTCACCGCGGCCAGCGCCACGCGGTCCTCGCGGCCGCGCAGCAGTTCCGGCACGTCGGCTTCCGGTACCGGGACCGCCACCATCGCGCCCTCGCCGCCGAGTTCGCGCATCAGCCGCCCGCGCGCGGCCACCAGTGCGCAGGCGTCGGCCAGCGAGAACACGCCCGCGGCGTGCGCCGCGGCGAGTTCGCCGACCGAGTGCCCGGCCACCGCGTCCGGCCGCACCCCCAGCGTGGTGAGCAGCCGGAACACCGCCACCTGTACCGCGAACACCGCGGCCTGCGCATGGTCGGTGCGTTCCCCGGGTCCGTCCCGGAGGATCTCGGCGAGCGGCCGGTCCAGCAGCGGGTCCAGCTCGGCGGCGATCTCCTGGAGGGCCGCCGCGAACGCCGGTACCCGTTCCCGGAGCGACGTGGCCATGTCCGCGTACTGCACTCCCTGGCCGGGGAACAGGAACGCGGTCGCGCCGTCGGCCGCCGCTCCGGTGATGCCGGTCCCGGCCCGCAGCGCGGCGGTCAGCTCACCGGTGTCCGTGCCGAGCACCACGGTGCGGGCACGCAGCCGGGCCCGCGTGGTGGCCAGCGAGTACGCCACGTCCAGCGCGGACGGCGAGCCGTTCCCGTCCTCGTCGGTCAGCCGGCCCTCGTTCAGCCGGCGGAGCAGGGCCTCGGCCTGCGCGGGCAGCGCCTCCGGAGTGGCCGCGGAGAGTACCCACGGGATCAGCGGCGGGGCTGCGGCGGTCGCGGGCTCCGGTTCGGGCTCGGGCTCGGGTTCCTCCAGGATCACGTGCGCGTTGGTGCCGCTGAGGCTGAACGAGGACACCGCCGCCCGGCGCGGACGGTCCACGCGCGGCCAGTCCACCGGCTCGTCCAGCAGCCGCACCGCGCCGTCGTCCCAGTTCACGTGCGGGCTCGGGGCATTCGAGTGCAGAGTCGCGGGCAACCGGCCGTGCCGCATGGCCAGCACCATCTTGAGCACACCCGCCAAGCCCGCCGCGGCCTGGGTGTGCCCGAGATTGGACTTCGCGGACCCGACCAGCACGGGCCGCTCCCGGTCCTGCCCGTAGGTCGCCAGCAGCGCAGTGGCCTCGATCGGGTCGCCGAGCGGGGTGCCGGTGCCGTGCGCCTCCACCGCGTCCACCTCACCGGGCGCCAGGCCCGCGGCGGTCAGCGCGTCCCGGATCACCCGCTGCTGGGCCGATCCGTTCGGCGCGGTCAGGCCGTTGGACGCGCCGTCGGAGTTGAGTGCCGAGCCGCGCAGGACGGCGAGCACCCGGTGGCCCCGTTCGCGCGCGGTGGAGAGCCGCTCCATCACCAGCAGGCCGGCGCCCTCGCTCCACGCGGTCCCCTCCGCCGCCGCGTCGAACGGCCTGCACCGGCCATCCGGGGCGAGCACCCCCACCTGGGAGAACTCCACGAACAGCGTCGGTGTGGTGAGCACCGTGACGCCACCCGCCAGCGCGACCGTGCACTCACCGGCCCGCAGCGCCTGCGCGGCCTGGTGCATCGCCACCAGCGCGGAGGAACACGCCGTGTCCACCGTGATCGCCGGGCCGTGGAAGCCGAACGTGTAGGCCAGCCGCCCCGACGCGACGCTGCCCGCGTTGCCGATCGATACGTCGCCGGTGAGGTCCTCGGGCGTCCGGTGCGCGCGGCGCGCATAGTCGTTGCCCATCAGCCCGAGGTAGACACCGGTACGGGTGCCCCGCATTGCGGTCGGGTCGATCCCGGCGTCCTCCAGCGCGTGCCAGGCCAGTTCCAGCAGGATGCGCTGCTGCGGGTCCATCGAGACCGCCTCGGCCGGGGCGACACCGAAGAAGCCGTTGTCGAACTCGGCTATCCCGTCCAGGAATCCGCCGTGGCGCACATAGCTGCGCCCGCCACGGCCCGGCTCCGGGTGGTAGACCTCGTCGAGGTTCCAGCCGCGGTCCGCCGGGAACTCGGTGATCGCGTCCCGCCCGGCGGCCAGCAGCTCCCACAGTTCGTCCGTGGTGGACACCCCGCCGGGAAAGCGGCAGCTCGCGCCGACCAGCACCACCGGGTCGTCCATGTCGTACGAGCCGGGCCCGGCGACCGGTGTCCGGCCGCCGGGTACCGCGTCGGGGAGCTGCCCGGACAGGTACCCGGCCAGGGCCGTGGGGGTGGGGTGGTCGAACACCGCGGTCGCGGGGAGCCGCACCCCGGTCGCGGCGGTGAGCCGGTTACGCAGCTCCACCCCGGACAGCGAGTCGAAGCCGATGTCGCGAAAGGCCCGCGCCGGGTCCACCCGGCGCTCCACGCCGAGTACGGAGCCCACCGTGGCCAGTACGAGATCGAGCACCGACCGCTCGCCACCGGAGACGAACACGGGCGCCGCGGCCACGGCGGCCGGCCGGGCCGCGCTCCGCCGGACACCGAGCAGCCCGGCCCACACCGGAGCCCGCTCCGGGCCCGCCGCACGCACGTTGGCCAGGTCGAAACGGGCGGGCACGGTGCACGCAAGGTCGCTGCCCAGCGCCGCGTCGAACAGTGCGAGCCCGTGTTCGCGGGACATCGGCACGAGCCCGGTCCGCCGCAGCCGGGCCCGGTCGGTGTCGTCCAGCCGCCCGGTCATGCCGGTGTCCTGAGCCCAGAGTCCCCACGCCATCGACGAAGCGGGCAGCCCCCGCGAGCGGCGGTGCTGCGCCAGCCCGTCCAGCCACGCGTTGGCGGCCGCGTAATTCGCCTGTCCCGGCGTGCCGAGGACACCGGCCACGGAGGAGAACAGCACGAACGCGGCCAGGTCGAGGTGTTCGGTCAGCTCGTGCAGGTTGCGCGCGCCCTCGACTTTCGGCCGCAGCACCGCGTGCAGCCGTTCGGCGGTGAGGGAGCGCACCGTGCCGTCGTCCAGCACCCCGGCGGCGTGGATCACCGCGGTCAGCGGGCGGTCCGCGGGGATCGCCGCGAGCAGCTCGGCGAGGGCGGCCCGGTCGGCGACGTCGCATGCCGCGACCGTGATCTCGGCGGTGCCGGTCAGGTCCTCGAGACCGGACTCCAGCTCCGCCGTGGCGCCCCGCCGCCCCGCCAGCACCAGGTGCCGCACCCCGTGCTCGGTGACCAGGTGCCGGGCCAGCTCCCGGCCGAGTACGCCGGTCCCGCCGGTGATCAGCACCGTACCGCCGGCGAGGGCGGGCCGGTCCCCCGTCCGCGTCACCCGGGCCAGCCGCGGCGCGAACGCCTGCCCGCCCCGGACGGCGATCTCCGGCTCACCGGTGCCCAACGCCAGTTCCAGGGCGGAGCCGTCGTCCTCGGTGTCGCCAGGGCGGTCCAGGTCGACCAGCACGAACCGGCCGGGATGTTCGGTACGTGCCGTACGGACCAGGCCCCAGACCGCCGCGGCGTCGGGGCCCTGGTCGTCCTCCGGGGCGATCGCGACCGCACCACGGGTCCGCACGATCAGGGGCCCGCCCGACGCCTTCTCGTCGTCGGAGCCCAAGAACTCGCGGACGCGCGCCAGTGCTTCCTCGGGTCCGGCCACGTCCACGATCGGCGCGTCCACGATCGGCGCGTCCACGATCGCCGGGGCGGGCCGCCGCGCGACCGGCACCCAGTCCAGCCGGTGCAGCGCCCGGTCCACGCCCGCCGTCCCCGCCCGTACGGGCCCCACGGGCCGGAGCGCGAGCGCGCTGATCGTGGCAACGGCTTCCCCCGCCGCGTCGGCGAGCGCCACGGCGAACGAGTCGTTGCCCTGCGGAGTCAGCCGCACCCGCAACGCTGTGGCCCCGACCGCATGGAGTGCGACCCCGCTCCAGGAGAACGGCAACCTCACCGGCGCGTCCCCCGCATCCAGCAGCAGCGGGTGCAACGCGGCGTCGAGCAGGGCCGGGTGCAGGCCGAACCGCCCGGGATCTACCGGCAGCTCGACCTCGGCCCAACGCTCCGCACCGAGCCGCCAGGCCCGCCGTAACCCCTGGAAGGCCGGCCCGTACTCGTAACCCCGCTCGTCGAGCTGTGCGTACTCGCCGTCGAGGTCGATCTCCTCGGCACCGGCCGGCGGCCACTCCGTCAGGGTCGCGCCGCCGGCCTCCGCGGCCCGGAGCGCCCCGGTCGCGTACCGGGTCCACGGCGCGTCCGGCGCGGACCGGGCGTACATCGCCAGCGAGCCCGGATCCGTCTCGCCGATCGCGATCTGCAACTCGGTCTCGCCCCGCTCGGACAGCACCAGCGGGCTCTCCAGGACCAGTTCGTCCAGCATCGGCAGCCCCGCCCGCTCCCCCGCGTGCAGCGCCAGTTCGACGAACGCGGCGCCGGGCAGCAGTACGGTGCCGCGCACCCCGTGCTCGGCCAGCCAGGGGTGCCGGGTGAGAGAGAGCCGGCAGGTGGCGACCAGGCCACCGCCGGCGAGCTGGACCACCGAGTCCAGCATCGGGTGCCCGGCGACGGGCCCGGAGGCGGCGGTGGGCAGCATCCAGTACCGCTGCTCGCGGAACGGGTAGGTCGGCAGCTCCACACTCCGGGCGCCGTCGAACAGCCCGTTCCAGTGCACGTCCACACCGTGTACGGCTGCCTCGGCCACCGCCAGCAGGAAGCGGTCGGCACCACCCTCGTCCCGTTGCAGGGTCTCCAGCACCACGCCGCCCCCGTCGTGGTCCTCCTGGTAGTCACCGAGGATCTGCCGTACGCCGCCGGCCAGCACCGGATGCGGGCTCGACTCCAGGAACGTGGTGTGCCCGGCGGCGACCAGCCCGCGCACCGTCGCCTCGAACTCGACCGTGGTGCGCAGGTTGCGGTACCAGTAGTCCGCGTCCAGCCCGGTGGTGTCCACCGGGCCGCCGGTCACGGTCGAGTGGAAGGGAACCTCGGCCGCCATCGGAGTCACCGGCGCCAGCAGTTCGCGCAGCTCCGCGCGCAGCAGTTCCACCTGCGCCGAATGCGAGGCGTAGTCCACCGGCAGCAGGCGCGCCCGTTTGCCCTCGGCGACCAGTACGGCGGCGAACTCCTCGACCGCCTGGACTGCGCCCGAGACCACCGTCGAGCGCGGCCCGTTGACCGCGGCCACCGAGAGATCCTCGCCCCAGCGGGCCATCGACTCCTCGACCGCCGCTCTCGGCAGCCCCACCGACAGCATCCGGCCCGTACCGGAGAGCGCCCGCAGTGCCCTGCTGCGCAGCGTGACGATCCGCGCCCCGTCGTCCAGGGACAGCGCTCCGGCCACGGTCGCGGCCGCGATCTCGCCCTGGGAGTGGCCCACCACCGCGGCCGGCCGCACCCCGTGTGCCCGCCAGAGTCCGGCCAGCGACACCATGACCGCCCACAGCGCGGGCTGCACCACATCGACCCGGAGCAGCGCGTCCGCATCGGTGAGCACGTCGCCCAGGTTCCAGTCCACGTACGGCGCCAACGCGTCCTGACAGGCCGCCATGTGCCCGGCGAAGACCGGGCTGGACTCCAGCAGTTCCGTGGCCATCCCGGTCCACTGCGTGCCCTGGCCGGGGAACAACAGCACCGGACCGGTGTCCCGGCAGGGTGACCCGAGGACCGTGCCCGGTGCCGAACCGCCCTCGGCGAGCGCGTCCAGTCCGTGCACCAACGCATCCCGGTCGCGGCCGACGACGGCGGCCCGGTGCTCGAACCCGGCCCGGCCGGTCGCCAGCGTGAATCCTGCATCCAGCAGGCCGACCCGGTCCTGGCGGAGCCGCTCGGCCAGCCGGCCGGCCTGCTCCCGCAGCGCCTCCGCCGACCGTGCGGACAGCAGCAGCGGCACCGCGGACGCCGGTCGCGGTGCCGCGGCGGGCGCGGGTTCCGGCGCCTGTTCCAGGATCACATGGGCGTTGGTGCCGCTGATGCCGAACGAGGAGACCCCGGCCCGGCGCGGGCGTCCGGTCTCCGGCCACGGTGTGTCCTCCGCGAGCGGGCTGACCCTGCCGGACTCCCAGTCCACGTGCGGGCTGGGCTCGGTCAGGTGCAGGATGCGCGGCAGCACGCCGTCGCGCATGGCGTGCACCATCTTCAGGATGCCCGCCGCCCCGGCAGCGGCCTGCGTGTGCCCGATGTTCGACTTGACCGACCCCACCAGCAGCGAGCGCGCCCGCTGGGGGCCGTGCACCGCCAGCAGCGCCCGTGCCTCGATCGGGTCGCCGAGCCTGGTGCCCGTGCCGTGTGCCTCCATCGCGTCGACGTCCGCCTCGGACAGTCCGGCGTCGGCCAGCGCCGCCCGCAGCACCCGTTCCTGAGCCGGTCCGCTGGGTGCGGAGAGCCCGTTGGAGGCCCCGTCCGAGTTGACCGCGGTGCCGCGCACCAGCGCGTGCACGGTGTGCCCGTGACGCAGGGCGTCGGAGAGCCGTTCCAGTACGAGCATTCCGACGCCCTCGGACCAGGCCGTACCGTCCGCCGTCGCGGAGAACGGCTTGCACCGGCCGTCCGGGGCGAGGCCCCGCAGCCGCGAGAACTCCACGAACATCTCCGGGGTCGCCATCACCGTCACCCCGCCGGACAGGGCCAGGTCACACTCGCCGAGACGCAGCGACTGCACCGCGAGATGAGTGGTCACCAACGACGAGGAGCAGCCGGTGTCCACCGTGACCGCGGGGCCGTTGAGGCCGAGCACGTAGGCCACTCGGCCGGACGCCACGCTGGAGGTGTTCCCGGTGATCAGGTACCCCTCCAGCCCGTCCGGGACGGTATGCACCCGGGGCGCGTAGTCATGCATCATCGACCCGGCGAACACGGCCGTGCGGCTGCCCCGCAGCGAGGTGGGATCGATGGCCGCGTTCTCCAGGGCCTCCCACGCCGTCGTGAGCAGGAGGCGCTGCTGCGGATCGGTGGTCAACGCCTCGCGGGCGGAGAGCCCGAAGAACTCGGCGTCGAAATGGCCGGCATCGTAGAGGAAGCCGCCGTGCCGGACGTAGGAGGTACCGGGCCGGTCCGGGTCGGGATCGTAGAGAGCCGCCAGGTCCCAGCCCCGGTCGTCCGGTAACTCGCCGATCGCGTCGATCCCGTCCCTGGCCACACGCCAGAGCGCTTCCGGATCGGCTATTCCGCCCGGATAACGGCACGCCATTCCCACAATCGCGATCGGTTCGCCCGGCATCCGGTGCCCTCCCAGAGCAGTGTGGACTGTGTCGGCTACCCTGGGCGCAAAATCATTCACCGAACTCGCGACCAGCTAACCAAACGCCGATAAAACGAGGTGCATCAGCATGATGAGCGCCTCGACTCATTCCGCACAACACCTCCAACCGACCGAAGTCTGGGGCTTTCACCAGAAACTTCGGCCTGCTGTCGGGCTTTTCTACCGCCGCACTGGTCATCACCGGGCAGCAGGACGATGCGCCCCCACCCGGAACTCAAATCTCAAATTACACAACAAGTCCAAGGTACGCGCCTGAACGAGCCCTCTCCCCCAACTCGATGCACACACGACTGACGGTCGGCGCTTTTCGTCTCCGTCACCAAGTGACCGGGAGTGCCGATACCGAGAACCCGGAGCCGTTGACGAAGCGCAATTCGTCGCGTGGCGTGGCCAGGCGGAGAGTGGGGATGCGCCGGAACAGGGTATCGAGAACGATGCGCAGCTCCATCCGGGCCAGGTTCTTGCCGAGGCACTGGTGCGGTCCCGAACCGAAAGCCAGATGCCTGCGGTTGTCCCTGGTGACATCGAACGTGTCCGGGTCGGCGAAGACCGCGGGGTCGCGGTTGGCGGCGGCGGACAGGGCGGCGACGCCCTCACCCGTACGTACCAGAGTGCCGCCGATCTCAACGTCCGCCGTGGCGCGGCGCATCAGGGACAGCTCGGCAATGGAGAAGAACCTCAGCAATTCATCCACCGCTCCCGGGGTCAGGCCCGGGTCGGCGGTGAGGAGGGCGAGCTGGCCGGGGTGTTCGAGGAGAGCCAGGATTCCGAGTGCGGTCATCGTGGCGGTGGTCTCCAGGCCCGCGACGACCAGGAGTATGCACAGTTCGACCATGGCCCAGCGACTCTCGTCACCGCTGAAGAGCCGGTGGCCCGCCAGCCTGCCCAGCAGGTCCCCGGGCCGCTCGGTCATCTTCGTGGCACACAGCGCGTCGAAATACTCGCTCAGGGAGCGGAAGGACTCGGCGCGATCCGCATCAGCGGAGTCGTGGGCCACCAACACCGCGGTGTTGGTGGTGAGCTCCTCCCGGTAACCGGTCGGGATCCCGAGCAGCTCACACAGCACCAGACCGGACAGCGGCACGGCCAGCGCGGACACCAGGTCGGCGGGCTTGGCACCGGCCAGCACATCGTCGAGCAGACCGTCAACAATGCGCTGAATCTTGGGGCGCAGCTCCCGCATGCGGTGGATGGTGAACTCGCCGGCGACCGCACGACGGGCGGGGCCGTGCTCGGGCGGGTCCATCTCGATCAGCGAGGGCCTGAAGCCGGGGAAAACGGTCTCGCCGACGCGCATCCACGGGAAGTCCGGGTGCGAGCGGTCGGAGCTGAACCGGGCGTCGCCGAGCACAGCGCGGACGTCTTCATGGCGTGCGGCAACGAACACGGTACGTCCGCTCGGGCCCGTCACCCTGGGCAGGCCGGGGCGCTCGCGCAAGCCGGCGTATTCCGGCGGCGGAGAAAACGGGCAGGTCCGAGACATCGGCCACGTCTCGGCCCGCAACGGGCTCTGGTCGCGCATGGTCGCCACCTCGGCTCTCTCGGAGGTCGAGGACGATCGTATGACTGGTGATACCCGATTTTCCCTAGAGTCCCGTTGAGGGCGGATGAGGTCGGAATTCAGCCATCTGTCCAAATCGCCCGGGGGGGCTGCGACTGTGCCGATGCTGACCTTCTGGGGCGTCGGGAGGGTGTTGCCGGGGGCTTCTGGATGTCTACACCCGGTTCGTTGGCCGGCAAGCGGGCGCCGTGTCTACCTGAGGTGACCGCCGGGGCAGGAGGGCGAATCGCTGCGGTTCCCGACGTATTTCGCCCCCGTCGGCGAGCGCCCACGCCCGGAAGCCCCGATCGGCCTTCACCGCGGTCGTGGTGGAGGCCCAGTCCGGGCGCACCGTTGTGAACCACTCATGCGCGCAGCAGGGGGATCGGCGCGGCCGTACCGGTTCGTGAGCCGTCGGCCACGCGAGGGGGTGATACAGACTATGGGAAGAGCAAGGGCAGGAACGGCTAGCGGAAGACCGGTGAGCAAGGTGAGTGGCATGTCAGAGGTATCGCGGGTATTGGTCACCGGCGCCGGCAAGGGCATCGGGCTCGCGATATCCCAGCGGCTCGCGAAGGCGGGGTACGAGGTGATCGGCGTCGCCCGGAACGCGCCCGCGGGGGAGTTCCCCGGCTTGTTCCTGAACTGCGACCTCTCCGACGCCGACGCCACCGCGCAGATGCTGGAAGAGGCCACTCGGGAACGCGCGATCTGCCGGGTCGTCAACAACGCCGGGATCGCTCAGCCCCAGGCCCTCCAAGACCTCGACCTGGCGACCTTGCAGCAGGTGGTGGACCTGAACCTGCGCGCGTCGGTCCAGATCGTCCAGGCCCTGCTGCCGGGTATGCGCGCGCAGCGCTTCGGCCGCATCGTCAACATCACCTCGCGGGCGACGTACGGTGCCAGGAACCGGACCTCCTACGCGGCGGCCAAGAGCGCACTCGTGGGGTGCACCCGTTCCTGGGCCCTGGAGCTCGCGCCGGACGGCATCACCTCCAACGCGGTCTCGCCCGGCCCCACTGCGACCGAACTGTTCCGCCGCACGCGGCCCGTCGGCAGCGAAGCGGAACGCCAGGCGATCGCCTCGATACCGCTGGGACGCCTGGGAACTCCCGACGACGTCACCGCGGCCGTGTCGTTCCTGCTGTCCGACGACGCGGGGTTCATCACCGGCCACGTCCTCGACGTCGACGGCGGAAGCAGTCTCGGCGGGCGGTAGGGCGCTTCTGGGTTCTTCGAACTGCTGCGGTGCTTACTGATGCGCTCGCCCCGAAGGTGGCAGCAGGCGGGCGTGCGGTACGAGCTCCACAAGAGCTGCGGGTCCAACTGCGGGCAGTCACACACGAATGCACAACGCATTCCTCCAACTCGCCCACTGGATGGCCCTGGCCACCTGGTCAGTGCGCGGCCGGGTACCCGTTCGCAACTCCCGAAATAGGTTTCACTTTCCCCTTCTCTGAAGCACGACGTACCGAGCCGACCGGTCCGTCACACCCACCCGTCGCCCGAAAACAGGACGGTCCGCCGGACTGGCCCAGGGCATTCGGTTGACCGAAAGCTCGCAGCAACGAGCAAGCCGCACTGCCCTGCGCGGCGAGATGCCTGCTGTGGCTTCACACGGAAAAGAAGAGCGATCTCTACGCCACTCCCCCAGCCCCGTGTCCGGATGTCACCGCCAGGCGCCGCCCAAATCAGCTGGCGATCTCCCCTCAGGAGAGAAATACACGATCAGCGGGGCCGGGTTCACCGTCGCCCAGTGGTCGCTTCGATCAATTCGTGGGCGAGGTCGAAGCGGACGCCGTCGGGGTTGCGCAATTCCTCCGCTGCGTACCATGAGGCGTCGGCCTCCGGGTGGGGGCCGCTGACCCCGACCCGGCCCTTGCCGTACGGGGCGACGACCACGGCGGCGGCCCCGCTCTCGTAGGTCGCCAGGACGGTGGCGTCGGCGCCGTCGTCGAGGAGGAAAGCCGGCCCGTCCTGGAAGTACATATGCCGCGGCTTGCCTTGCCAGTCCACTTTCACCACGGTGTCACGGTCGTCGGGGACCGATGAGCCGGGCGAACCGGCGTACCCGTACGTGTCGCCTGGCAGCAGGTCGAAGCCCGGATCGCGCCCGGCTAGGTAGCCACCGAAGCACAGACCCAGATAGCTGCCGCCCGCCCGGATCCAGTCGCGGACCACATCGGCGGAATCGCGCAGGTCCCGCCAGGTTCTCGCCAGATCGGCACCACCCCCGGGCTGGACGTACAGCTGCGCCGCAGCCAAAGCGGAGGCGGTCAGAGGCTTTCCGGTGCCGGGGCCCACGTACGTGACCTCGAACGGCCGCGGTGCCCGGCGCAGCAAGTCGGCCACTGCCGGCGCGCAATCGGTGCAGCCCTGTGGGCCGTTGTAGACCAGCGCGAGCGGCGGTCGGGCTTTCCGCTCGTCGGCATCCGACCGGGCGCAGCCGGTGACCAGCAGGGCGGCGGCCGGGAGAATGCCGAAGAGCAGCCGACGCCGGTCCATAACGGCCGCGCGTGGGCCGACGCTCGATTCCCTGTCGGGCATGGTCCGCTCCCCCTCGCGATGTCCTGGCAGTGCTACGGCAGTGACAACTGACCCCGCTGCCTGATGCCGCACCCGACCATCTTCGTCGTCCTGGGCCGGGGCTTGGTGCCAGGTCGGCCGTTCCTCCCTAGTCCGGCCTCTGGCGGACGTGGTGCGCGATCGCCGCGTCGTCATTCGCGTCGTACGTCTCGTTGATCAGCGTTGCGAACGTCCTCACGACGGCATCGCGCTTGATTTTGCCGTTCGCGGTCCGCTCACCGCGCTCGGCTTCCAAATGCCGCGGCGGAACGCGGAAGTCCTTCAGCCGGACGCGGGCTGACTTCCGTACGGGGATACGGGCGTTTCCGTACGGGGGTACGGATGCTGCCGGCCGGTCAGGCGGGCGGGGCCGGCCGGGGTGATCCGGGGAGCAGTGGGCGCATGAATGTGCGCTCATAGCGCAGTACGCAACCGCTCTCGTCCCTGATCCGGTCCGCGTCGATGAACTCGGCGTCCTTGCCGAACAGGGATCGGTACTCCTCGTAGGCAGCGAGGCTGGGAAAGCTGAACAGGGCGAGTGCCTTGTCACTGGCCCCTTCCGCCGGCAGGAAGTATCCGTGGTGCGTGCCACCGTGCTTGTCCACCAGTTCCATCCAGCGGCGACCGAATCGCTCGAAGGATTCGGTCTTCGCCGGATCGATCACGTATTCCACCACGCAAGTAATCACGTTTCGAGGCTAACGCGCGAGGAAGAGGACCGGGGCCTGCCACACCCGCTACGCGCCCGCACGCCCAGGTCGCGCCCGTAGCCGGAGTCCCGCCGCGCCGTCACCCGTCGGACGAGGAAGAGGCCCGCTCCTCGCCACCGCAGGACGCGCGGACCGCCAGGGTCGGCCACAGCTCAAGGCAGTGAGTGGGGCGTTTCGTCGGATCGGCCATACGTGCCAAGACCGTTTCGGCGGCCTGTGAGCCGAGTCGGCGTCTCTGTGTGCGCACTGCGGTCAAGGGCGGGCCGGAGGCCGCGGCGACTTCGTCGTCGTACGACACGACGGCCAGGCCCCCGCGCACGGTGAGGCCGCGGTCCGGAGCCCGTTCCACCATGCCGATGGCCTCGCTGTCGGAGTGGACGAACAGGGCCTTGCTCCGGCCTCTCGGCAGCGTCGCAGCACGGTGTCGTAGGCGTCCGCCCAGCCTGCCGATCCGTAAGGGAGGACCCCGAAGCGGAGGCCATCAGGAGCGGCAAGGGAAAGGGAGACGCTTGTTTCCCGCCGCCCTGCGTCCGGTGCCTGCGTGGTCGGGCTGAAGCGTGCGGTGACGAACGCGATGCGGCGGTGTCCGAGTGTGACCAAGTGGTTATCCGCCCCCACTCACCCCGTCCGCCGCCGCCACATGGGCCCCACCTCACCCCACTCCCTCTCCCAGGCGTCCAAACGCCGGCGCTCCAGAATGCGGCGGATCCACCACGCGACTGAGAAGACGGCCGTGCCCGTGCCCGTTGCGGCCCATATTCCGGTTGCCGTGGCCGTGGACAGGGCGTCGTTGTGGTCGAGGGGTTTCTCGGTGAGGCGGCCGTTGTGCAGGACCCATACCGTGATGCGGGTGCCTTTTCGTTGGCCGGCGCTCACTTTTGTATCTCCGGTGTGGAACGAACCGTCCGGCGCTTTCCAGCGGACCTTTGTCGGGTATCCGCCGTCCGCTGCGCCGGCCTGCTGGGATCTGCGTGCCGTTACGTCCTGCATCAGCACCGCCGGCACCGGATGGCGTGTCCGCTGCTGCTCCCGTACGGTCCGGCTCTGTGTCTCGTAGGCCCAGGATGCTGCGCCGAAGCCTGCTGCCGGGGCGCCGACGGCCAGTAGCAGTGCGGTCAACAGGCCGAGCCAGGCTTCGAGAACGTCCACCCTGCGGCGCAACGGGTTACGGCGCCAGCGCCACCACCTTTTCGCGGTGCGCATGGGGCGACACCTCCTTCGGCATGCACGAGGTGGTGACCGGCGGCGTGGAGGAGCGGGCCGGCTCGTCAGGCGGGCTGGAGCGGGATGCGCCAGGTGACGCGGGTTCCGTGCGTGCCGGTTGGCCCCCGGTCCTGGACGTCTGCCTGTCCGCCGAGGAGTTCGGCTCGCTGCTGGATGTTGCCCAGTCCACTGCCCGCGGCGCTGCCGCCGATACCGGTTCCGTCATCGACGACCTCCAGGACCACCTCGTCGGCGACGCTGAGCGTGATGTCCGCGTGCCGGGCGTCCGCGTGCCGGGCGACATTGCTGAGGACTTCCGCCAGCACGGCCAGGACGTGTTCACCGGCCGCTGCCGGAATGTCGGTGTCGATGCGGCCCTCCGTCTTCAGCGAAGGGGAGAAGCCGAGCGGTTCCGCGGCGGCCGTGACCACGTCGGCGACCAGGCGGCGCAGGCCCCGCCCGGCCCCGGGGGCCCTCTCGGAGCGGAGTTCGAAGATGGTCGAGCGAATGATCTTGATGGTTTCGTCGAGGTCGTCCACGGCCCTGCCCACCCGGTCGGCCGCCTCCGGCCGGTCGATGAGCCGCCCGGCGCTCTGCAGCGTCATACCGGTCGCGAACAGCCGTTGAATGGCCAGGTCGTGGAGGTCGCGCGCGATGCGGTCGCGGTCGTGCAGCAGTGCCACCTGCTCGGCCTCCTTCCGGTGACGGCCGAGTTCCAGAGCGAGCGCCGCCTGTCCGGCGAACCCGGACACGAGCCGCACCTCGCTGGCGTCGAAGGGCGGCCGGCCGGCTGACCGGCTCAGCCGCAGGGCGCCCGAAGTGTTCTCGCCTACCGTCAGGGGGACCGCTACGACCGGGCCGCTTCCCTGGCCGAAGTCGGGCAGGGCGTAGGCGCGGGGGTCCGTACGGATGTCCCTCGTCACGACGGGCTCGCCGGTTCTGGCCGCCAGTCCGACCAGGGAGCCCTGGGACGGGATGACGGCGTCGGCCATGAGGGCGGCGCCGGCGCCGGATGCCACCTCGACGGTCAGCCCGTCCGCGTCGCGCGGCAGCAGTACGGCGGCGGAGTCGGCCTGGGCGACCTCCAAGGACCGCCGGGCGATGAGGCCCAGTACCTCATCGATGCCGGCGCCGGACAACAGGCTGCGGGTGATCTCCCCCAGGGCCTCCAGGCGCTGTTCGCGCCGCAGGCTCTCGTGGTACAGCCGCGCGTTGTCGATCGCGACTCCGGCCGCGACCGCAAGGGTGGACACCACGGCCTCGTCGTCGGCGTCGAAGAGCGCCCCGTCGCGCTTCTCGGTGAGATAGAGGTTGCCGAAGACTTCTCCTCGGACGCGGATCGGCACGCCGAGGAAGGTGCGCATGGCCGGGTGGTGTTCGGGGAAGCCGTGGCTCGCCGGGTGTTGGGTCAGGTCCGCCAGGCGGAGGGATTCGGGGTGGCGGATCAGTTCCCCGAGGATGCCGTGTCCCTCGGGCAGCGGCCCGATGCGCGCGATCAGTTCATCCGTCATGCCCACGGGCAGGAAGTCGGACAGGTAGGCGCCCTGCCCGACGGTGCCCAGCGCGCCGTACTCGGCTTTGGTGAGGGTCGCCGCAGCCTGCACGATGTGCCGCAGGACTTCGGAGAGTTCGAGTTCGCGCCCGACACCGAGCACCGCCTCCAGCAGGCTGTACATGCGGCTTTGTACGGTACGCGCGGCGTCCAGCCTGGACTGCAGCTCTTCCAGCAGCGCATCCAGGCGCAACTGCGGCAGCGGGAGTGGTGTCGGCCGCGCGCTCCCGTCGGCCCTGTCCGTCATGGCTCTCACCTCCGGACTCTGAGGGCAGCGTATTCCGTGCGGGTGAGCCCGGGGAGGCCGCCAGTGCGGTTCCGGGGATTGGCCGGGCCGGGCAGTTCTTCTGGTTCACCGCGGGGAGTCTCCTGTGCCGCACGTGTCAACGGCCGTGCCCGGCCACGGTGGCTCTCCCCTGCGCACCGAGCCGGCGGCCTGCCCCGGTGACCGGTGCCGCCTGCGGTGTGAGGACGTCAGGTGCCAGGGCACGCTGGTGACCATGACATCGGGGACGAAGAGCAGCCGGCTTTTGAGCCACAGCGCCGACTGGTTGTGCAGCAGGTTCTCCCACCAGTGGCCGACGACGTATTCGGGGATGAACACGCTGACCACCGTGCGGGGGCCGGCGCGGCCGAGGGAGCGTACGTACGCCACGGCCGGCCGGGTGATCTCCCGGTAGGGCGAGCGCAGCATCCGCAGCGGGACGTCGACGCCGAGGCTGTCCCACTGCGAGCGCAGGGTGTCGGCTTCTTCCCGTTCGACCATGACGGTGAGGGCTTCCAGGATGTCGGGGTGGGTGGCGCGCGCGTAGGCGAGGGCCCGGAGGGTGGGGCGTTGCAGGTGGGAGACGAGGACGACGGCGTGTACGCGGGTGGGTGAGCGCAGGTCGGCAGCGGGGTCGACGGCCTTCAGCTCGTCGGCGACGGTGGTGTAGTGCCAGTGGATCGCGCGCATCGTCAGCCACAGAACCACCGCCGCGATCACCGCGAGGTAGGCGCCCTGGGTGAACTTGGTGGCCAGCACGATCACCAGAACCGATGCCGTCACCACGGTTCCCACGGCGTTGGTCGCCCGCGCGCGGTGGTGGCGCCGGCGCACCGCCGGGTCCCGCTCGGTGGCCAGGGCGTGTTTCCAGTGCCGGACCATGCCCGCCTGGGAGAGGGTGAAGGAGGTGAAGACGCCGAGGATGTACAGGTGGATGAGGCTGGTCACCGAGGCGTGGTAGGCCCACAGCAGGGCGCCGGCGGTCAGGGCCAGGAAGACGATGCCGTTGGAGAAGGCGAGGCGGTCGCCGCGGGTGTGCAGTTGGCGTGGCAGGTAGCGGTGCTGGGCCAGGACCGAGGAGAGCAGCGGGAAGCCGTTGAACGCGGTGTTGGCGGCGAGGACCAGGACCAGGGCGGTGGCGGCCTGGACGAAGAAGAAGCCGAAGCCGTGGCCGCCGAAGACCGCCGCCGCGAGCTGGGCGATGACGGTGCGCTGCGGGGTGTGGGCGCAGTCGGTCACGGCGGGGGTGAGGTCGCAGGTGTGCTCGGTGATGTGGACCTTGCTGATCAGGGCCAGGGCGGTGATGCCGGAGAACATCGCCACCGCCACGCCGCCCATGACGGCCAGCGTGGTGGCGGCGTTGCGGGACTTCGGCCGGCGGAAGGCCGGGACGCCGTTGGCGATGGCCTCCACGCCGGTCAGCGCGGTGCAGCCGCTGGAGAAGGCCCGTAGCGCCAGGAGCAGCAGTGCGAGCGGGGCCAGGTCGTCCTGGCCTGGTGCGGCCTGGATGCCGTAGCGGGCCGATTCCGCCACCGGCGCGTCGCCCAGCAGCCAGCGCAGCAGGCCGGTGGCGCACATCAGGAGGATGGCGGTGATGAACAGGTACGTGGGGGCGGCGAAGACCCGCCCCGACTCGCGCACCCCGCGCAGGTTGAGGGTGGCCAGCAGGGCCACGAACAGCACCGCCATCAGCGTCCGGTACGTGTGCAGCGCCGGAAGCGCGGAGATGATGTTGTCCACGCCCGAAGCGACGGACACCGCCACCGTCATGACGTAGTCCACCAGCAGCGAGGCGGCTACCACCAGGCCCGCCGACGGGCCGAGGTTGGTGGACACCACGGTGTACGAGCCGCCACCCGACGGATAGGCGTGCACCACTTGGCGGTAGGACAGCACGACCACGGCCATCAGGACGACCACCGCGACCGCCACCCACGGCGCCAGATACAGGTAGGCCAGCCCGCCCAGGGCGAGGACCAGCAGGATCTCCTGGGTGGCGTAGGCGACCGACGACAGCGGGTCGGAGGCGAAGACGGGCAGCGCCAGCCGCTTGGGCAGCAGCGTCTCCTGGACGTCTTCCGTGGGCAGTGCCCGGCCGATCACGATGCGCTTGACCATGTCCAGCAGCTTCGGCATGCGGCGATCCTAGGGCGTGCGACCGGCTCCGAAGGCGACGCTTTCGGCCGCCCGGCCCGCGTGTCGGACGGGAACGACCGGCCGCCGACCTGCGGCGTCACCCGTTCCCGCTAAGGCGTCGTATTCCGCGTCAGGCATGCACGAACGCCCCGGGTGACCGCGCTCTTGTGCAGGGAGAGAGGGACGGGCACGAAGTGCAGCGCGTACGTACCGGCCTCCGGCCCGCGGCTGAACACGATCCTGACCTTGCCGATGCCGTACCGCGACAGGTCGATCCGGAAGACGTGGGGATCGTCTTCGTCGTCGGGGTGGAGCGGGATGCCCCGGAGCAGCAGAGGTACGGGGATCAGGCTCCGCAGCATCAGCCGGCCGCCGCGGACGAACACCTCCACCGCGGGCCCGGCCAGGGCCCGGGCCCGTACGTCCGTGATCCGGCCGGCGAGGGTGTACCAGCCGCAGAGCTCGCCCCACAGTTCGGGGCGGTGCGGCACATCGGTGCGGAGCGTCTGCTCCGGCAGGCCGAGCAGGCGGCGCAGCAGCGCCTCGGTTTCGCCGGGTAGCCACAGCAGCGCGCGGTGGGCGGCGTTGGTCAGGGCGAACACCGCGAGCCCGTCGTCCGGGGCGACGAACATCTGCGAGGTGAAGCCGGGCAGGATGCCCTGGTGCTCGACGAAGCGGTGCCCGTCGGCCGCACCGCGGAAGAAGGCCAGGCCCATGCCGGGCACGCGCGGATCGGGCTGGTAGTGCGGGTCGAACATCGTGGCGAGGGTCGTGGGGGCGAGGACCGAGCCGTGCTGGTTGGTGCCGCCGCCGAGGAGTGCGGACAGGTAGCGGGCCATGTCCCGCGGGGTCGAGTAGACGGACGAGGCACCGGGGGTCGCCCGCTCCCGGTCGGTGACCGCTTTCAGGCCGCGGGCGCGCAGTTCGTACCCGGTCGCCAGGCGCCCGAGGATGTGTGCGGCGCGGATCAGGTCGGTGTCGGTCATGCCGAGGGGGGTGAAGACGTGCTCGCGCAGGTAGTGGTCGAAGGGCTCGCCGCTGACGTCCGCGACGATCTGGCCGAGGGTGGCGAATCCGTGGTTGGCGTACGTCCATTGCGTGCCCGGCTCCGCGTCGATCCGCAGGCCGCGGCGGTAGTACTCGGCGAGCGACGGCAGTGGCCGGCCCACCCGTACGCCTTCCCCCGCGTTGGGCCGCAGCAGGTCGGCCGGTGTGCGCAGCTCGCCCACGCCCGCGGTGTGGGTCAGCAGGTGACGCAGGGTCGGGGGACGGTAACCGGGCCTGGCCGGGATGAGGGGGTAGGCGCTGAGATAGTCCGCAGCGGGGGCGTCGAGGTCGACCAGGCCCCGCTCCCACAGCTGCATCACCGCGATCGCGGTGAAGGTCTTGCTGATGGAGGCGACACGGAAGACCGTGTTGTCGCCGACCGGCTCGCGCATCTCCACGTCGGCGAACCCGTGCATGGAGAGGTGCTCAAGACGGCCGTCGTGCACCACTCCCACAGCCAGTCCTCCGACGGGTCGGCGGTTGCGCATCCCGGCGACCCATTCCTCCGTCGCGCTCGCGAGTTTCCGAAGCATGGCTCCTCCTCACCTCCGGCGCGTGGCCGCAGTTATCGGGCGCGCGCTGCCGCCCGTCAAGGGGCCGGGAGAGCAGAAAAAGAAGCACCCGGCCCAGGAGCGGGAAACCCGCGTCGACGCCAGGGTGGGGAGGACGAGCCGCACCAGGCGAAGGAGGGGATCTGCCTGGAGAGGGTTCGGTCCGGAGGGACCCGCGCCTCTCCAGGAGGACCTCCGATACGGCGAGCGCTGGAGGAAGGTCGGGCAGGCAGTGGGCAAGAAGCACAAAGACGTCGCGGCTCCGGCGACAGTTTCCGCCCTGAGGGCGGGCACCTTGCGCAGAGCGGCCTACGAGCGTGAACTGCTGCGCCTTCAGACGGAGTTGGTCAAGGTTCAGGAGTGGGTGCGCGCCGAGGGCACCCGGCTCGTGGTCGTCTTCGAGGGACGGGACGCGGCCGGCAAGGGCGGTGTGATCAAGCGCGTCGCCGAACACCTCAACCCGCGGGTCGCGCGGATCGTCGCGCTGCCCGCGCCGTCCGGGCGGGAGCGGGGGCAGTGGTACTTCCAGCGGTATGTGGAGCGGCTGCCGACCGCCGGTGAGATCGTGCTGTTCGACCGCAGTTGGTACAACCGGGCCGGGGTCGAGCACGTCATGGGTTTCTGCGACGAGGAGGAGTACCGGCGCTTCCTGCGTCAGTGCCCGGTCTTCGAGCGCATGCTGGTCGAGGACGGGATTCTGCTGCGCAAGTACTGGTTCTCGGTGAGCGACGCCGTACAGGAACAGCGGTTCCGCAGCCGCCTGGAGGACCCCACGCGGCGCTGGAAACTGTCCCCGATGGACCTGGAATCGGTCACGCGGTGGGAGGCGTACTCCCGTGCCAAGGACACGATGTTCGCCCACACGGACCGTCCCGAGGCCCCGTGGTACGTCGTCGAGAGCGACGACAAGCGGCGGGCCCGTATCAATATGATCGCGCACCTGCTGTCCACGCTCCCCTATCACGAGGTACGGGAACCGGCGCTCGCCTTGCCGCCCCGGCCGCCGTCCACCGGCTACCGGCGTCCGCCGAGGGAGTCGCAGACGCGTGTGCCGGACCATCCCGTGCCGGGCTGATGCCCCGGGGCAGGGACGGCACTGCTTCCGTGACCCGCCCCCGTCACGGCCGGTGGCCTCCGGGCCGGGCGGCGCGCGCCAGGGCCGTTCGGCCCCCTCCCCGCAGGAGCTGTCGGCCCGACGATGAGGGCATGGACCCGGCGGTCGCTGCCGAGGAGGCGCCGATGTCCCACAGGGCACCCGTACAGGACGCGGTGATCTCCGCGTCGGAGGGGCTGGCCACACTGGTCGGTGTCCTCGCCGAGGAGCACACCGTCATCGGGCCCACCCTTCGTGACGGCGCGATCGTCCTCGCGGAGCTGTCCGCGGCGGACGACCTGCCGCACGGCTGCGGTGTGGAGCTGGAGGCAGGACGGTATCGGCTGGTGCGGCGCCCGGACGCGATGATCTTCGCGCACAGTGCCGGGCCACAGTCGTGGAAGGCGTATCTGCACCCGCAGCGCGAGCGGCTGTGGGCGGTGGACCGGGACACCCGGGGCCGGCTCGCCTTCCGTGCGGAGGACGGCGAGCCACCGACGTACGCGTTCCTCGGTGTGCGGCCCTGTGATCTGCGGGCCATCGCGATCCAGGACCGGGTGCTGGGCGGCGGTCCGCACGCGGACACCGCCTACCGGCGCCGCCGGGACCGTACGTTCATCGTCGCCGTGGAGTGCACCGATCCGGGCGCCACGTGCTTCTGTACGTCGATGGGCACGGGCCCGGGCGTCGGGGAGGACGGTCCGCCCGCGTACGACCTGGCCCTGACCGAAGTGCTGGACGGCGACGGGCACCGCTTCCGGGCCCGGGCGGGAAGCCCGGCCGGTGAACGCGTTCTCGCCCGGCTCCCCCGCCGTACCTGCGACCCGGCGACACGCGCCGCCGCCCGTACGGCCGTCACCGCCGCCGCGGAGCACATGGAGCGCGCCATGCCGCCGGTCGACCTGCACACCCTGATGGCCGGCTCGCACGACGCCGCCCGCTGGGACGACGTCGCCGCACGCTGCCTGACCTGCGGCAACTGCACCATGGTGTGCCCGACCTGCTTCTGCACCACCACCGAGGACATCACCGATCTGACCGGCGACCACGCGGAGCGGTGGCAGCGCTGGGACTCCTGCTTCGACCTGGACTTCAGCCACCTGCACGGCGGCCCGGTCCGCGCGTCCGCACGCAGCCGCTACCGGCAGTGGCTCACCCACAAGCTCGGCACCTGGCACGACCAGTTCGGGGAATCGGGCTGCGTCGGCTGCGGGCGCTGCATCGTGTGGTGCCCGGCCGGCATCGACATCACCGAAGAGGCCGCCGCCCTCCACGCGGAGGACCAGGGCTCGCGAGCCACCGACGAGGAGGCACCGTCATGACCACCAGGAGCGGGCTGAAGACCATGATCTGCCGGCTGGACGCCCTCACCGAGGACCAGCGGGTCCGGCTGATGGGACTGGCCCACGAGGTGTCCTTCCCGGCGGGTGCGCGGCTTTTCGAGGAGCGCCGCGCCGCCGACCGGTTCTGGATCGTGCGGACCGGCAGCATCGTGCTGGACCTCCACGTCCCCGGCCGCCGGGCCGCGGTGATCGAAACCCTCGGGCCGGGGGACCTGGTGGGCTGGTCCTGGCTCTTCCCCCCGCGCAACTGGCACCTGGGCGCCGAGGCCCAGAGCCCCGTACGGGCCTGGGAGTTCGACGCCGAAGCCGTACGCCGGCTGTGCCGGGAGGACCCGAAGCTGGGGCACGCGCTGGTGCTGGCGGTCGCCGAGGTCATCGGGCACCGGCTGGAGTGCGCCCGTACCCGGCTGCTGGACCTGTACGGGCCGTACGGGAGCGGGCTGCCACGATGAACGCGGGCGGTGCGCCCCTCCCCTACCTCGTCGTACGGCGATGTCCGGAGACTGCGGACGTGGCCACGTTCAAGCTGCTTCCGGGAGGCCCCGCGCTGAGGCCCTTCCGTCCGGGGCAGTTCGCGATGCTCCACGCGTTCGGTGTGGGCGGGATTCCCGTGTCGGTGTCCGGGCTGCCGCTGGGCGAACCGGCCCTGGTCCACACCGTGCGGGCGGTCGGGGCGGTGTCCCGGGCGCTGTACGAGGTGAAAGTGGGCGACAGCGTAGGAGTCCAGGGCCCCTACGGTGCCGGCTGGGACCTGGAGCAGGCCGTGGGGCGCGACGTGCTGGTGATCGCGGGCGGTATCGGGCTCGCGCCGCTGCGGCCCCTGATTCTGGAAGTGCTCGCGGAGGCCGGGCGTTACGGCCGGCTGACCGTGCTGATCGGGGCCCGTACGCCCAGCGACCTCCTGTACCGGTTGCAGACCCGGGACTGGGGCGCCGCCGCCCGGGTGGCGGTCACGGTGGACCGGCCGGAGGCGGGCTGGCGCGGAGACGTGGGGGTGGTCACCCGGCTGCTGGGGCGTGGCGGGTGGGCGCCCGCCGACACCTGCGCCTTCGTCTGCGGGCCCGAGCCGATGATCCACGCCACCGCGGGTGACCTGGTGCGGGCGGGCGTCCCGCCGCACCGCATCCAGGTGTCGCTGGAGCGCAACATGCGCTGCGGGGAGGGCAATTGCGGACACTGCCAGCTGGGCCCCCTCCTGCTGTGCCGCGACGGACCGGTCACCGGCTGGGACCGCGCCGAACCCCTTCTGGCCGTGAAGGAGCTGTGAGATGAGTGCCCCGCGCCCCGAAGGCGGTCGCCGCCCTGCACTCGCCGTCTTCAAGCTCGCCTCGTGCGACGGCTGCCAGCTGACCCTGCTCGACTGCGAGGACGAACTCCTCAACGTCGCGGAGCGGGTGGAGATCGCGCACTTCCTGGAGGCGTCCAGCGCAGTGCGGCCCGGACCGTACGACCTCGCCCTAGTGGAAGGCTCCGTCACCACGCCCCAGGATGCCCAACGCATACGGGAGATCCGGGCCGCCGCGCGCTTCCTGGTCACCATCGGCGCGTGCGCCACGGCCGGCGGCATCCAGGCGCTGCGCAACTTCGCCGACGTGGAGGAGTTCCGCGCCACCGTCTACGCGCGGCCGGAGTACATCGCCACCCTCGCCACCTCCACCCCCGTCTCGGCCCATGTCCCCGTCGACTTCGAACTGCGCGGCTGCCCCATCGACCGCGGCCAGCTCCTCGAAGTGATCACGGCGTTCCTGGCGGGCCGCAAGCCGGACGTGCCGAACCACAGCGTCTGCTTCGCCTGCAAGCGGCGCGGCACCGTGTGCGTGACCGTCGCCCACGGCACGCCGTGCCTCGGGCCGGTCACCCACGCCGGTTGCGGCGCCATCTGCCCGGCGTACGGACGCGGCTGCTACGGCTGCTTCGGGCCGTCCGGCTCGGTCAACCTGCCCGCGCTGATCCCGCTGCTGCGGCGGGACGGCATGAGCGAGGACGACGTACGGCGCACCCTGCGCACGTACAACGCCGCCTCCTTCGCCGAGGTGGAGGGGGCGCCGTCATGACGCACCGTGGCTCGCGGGTGCTGCACGTCGGCTCGCTCGCGCGCGTCGAGGGGGAAGGAGCGCTGCACCTGACAGTTGACGACGGCACGGTCACGGGCGCCGAGCTGCGCATCTATGAGCCGCCGCGGTTCTTCGAGGCGTTCCTGCGCGGCCGTGCGTACACCGAGCCGCCGGACATCACCGCGCGGGTCTGCGGCATCTGCCCGGTCGCGTACCAGATGAGCGCCTGCAGAGCCGTCGAGGACGCCTGCGGGGTGACGGTCGGCGGGCAGCTGGCGGCGCTGCGGCGGCTGCTGTACTGCGGCGAGTGGATCGAGAGCCAGATCCTGCACATCCATCTGCTGCACGCCCCGGACTTCCTCGGCGTGGACGGCGCGATCGAACTCGCCCGCACCCAACGCGGCCACGTGGAGCGCGGGTTGCGCATCAAGCAGGCGGGCAACGCGATCCTCGAACAGCTCGGCGGCCGCGCCATCCACCCCGTCAACGTCCGGCTCGGCGGTTTCCACCGCATACCGGCCGCTGGGGAACTGAAGCCGCTGGCCGAGCGGCTGCGCCGGGCCCGCGACGACGCGTGGGAGACGGTGCGCTGGGTCGCGGGCTTCGACTTCCCGGAGGCCGGGCTGGACCACACCCTGCTGGCGCTGGCCGAACCGGGGCGTTACGCCATCGATTCCGGCATGCCGACCGTGATGGCCTCCCCCGGCGAGCACGGCATCCCCGCCGCCTCGACCGCTCCTCTACCGCTTCGCCAGTTTCCCGTGTACGCGTTCCCGGCCGAGGTCACCGAGAAGCAAGTGCCTCATTCCACCGCCCTCCAGGCGACGCTGGGCGGTGAGCGCTATCTGACCGGATCGCTCGCCCGTTACGCGATCAGCGGGCGCTGGCTGTCCCCGCTCGCGCAGGAGGCGGCGCGGGAGGGCGGGCTCGGCGACCCGGCGGCCGGAAAGGTGTGCCGCAATCCGTTCCGCAGCATCGTCGTGCGGGCCGTCGAGGCGCTGTACGCGATCGACGAGGCGCTGCGGATCATCGACGCGTACGAGCCGCCGAGCCGTCCGTACGTGGACGTGCCGCCGCGCGCCGGGACCGGTCACGGCGCCACGGAAGCGCCCCGCGGGCTGCTGTACCACCGCTACACGCTGGACGCCGACGGCCTGATCACCGCCGCCACGCTCGTCCCGCCCACCTCCCAGAACCAGGCTGCCATCGAGGACGACCTGCGCCGCCTCGTTCAGTCCCGCCTGGATGCCGGCGTACGGGACACCGAGGCGGAGCTGACCGCCCTGTGCGAGCGCGGCATCCGCAACCACGACCCGTGCATCTCCTGTTCCGCCCACTTCCTGGACCTCACCGTCGAGGCCGTCGACCGTCCCCGAAGGAGCCCGCCATGCCCGTGACCGACCCCGGCAACCCGCAGGAACACGGTCTGCACACCGTGAGCGACGTGATGACCCACACCGTCGTCGCCGTCGGCCGCAACGCGCCGTTCAAGGAGATCGTCCGGATGATGGAGCAGTGGAAGGTCAGCGCCCTTCCCGTGTTGGAAGGCGAAGGCCGGGTCATCGGTGTCGTCTCCGAGGCCGATCTGCTGCCCAAGGAAGAGTTCCGCGACAGCGACCCCTCCCGGTTCGAACAGCGCCGCCGTCTGGAGGACCTGGCCAAGGCCGGGGCCCTGACGGCAGGGGAGCTGATGAGCGCGCCCGCCATCTGCGTCCACGCCGACGCGGCCCTCCCCCAGGCCGCCCGCATCATGGCCGTACGGCACGTCAAGCGCCTGCCGGTCACCGACGCCCAGGGACTGCTGCAAGGCGTGATCAGCCGCAGCGATCTCCTCAAGGTCTTTCTGCGCCCCGACGCGGACATCGCCGAGGAGGTACGCCGGGTGGTGGTCGACCGGGTGTTCCCCGGGCAGGACGTCACCGTCGACGTACAGGACGGCGTGGTGACCCTCGGCGGACCCATTCGCGACAGCTCGTTCGTACCCGTCGCGGCCCGCCTCTGCCGCGCCGTCGAGGGCGTCGTGGACGTGGTCTCCGCCGGGCTGAGGGCTGCCGGGGCGGCCGGACCCTGATGCGCTACCTCGACGAGTACCGCGATCCCGAACTGGCCCGCAGCCTGCTGGACCGGCTCGGGCGGGTCGCGACCCGCCCGTGGCGCATCATGGAGGTCTGCGGCGGGCAGACCCACACCCTCGTACGCCAGGGCATCGACGAACTGCTGCCCGCCGGCATCCGCATGATCCACGGGCCCGGCTGCCCGGTCTGCGTGACCCCGCTGGAGACCCTGGACCGGGCCATGGCCATCGCCGCCCGCCCCGAGGTGACCTTCACCAGCTTCGGGGACATGCTGCGCGTCCCCGGCACCCACACCGACCTGCTGTCCCTACGGGCGCGCGGTGCGGACGTACGGGTCGTCTACTCCCCGATGGACGCCGTACGGACCGCCGTGGCCGAACCGCGGCGCCAGGTGGTCTTCCTGGCCGTCGGCTTCGAGACCACCGCGCCCGCCAACGCCATGGCCGTCCTGCATGCCCGCCGGCTGGGCCTGGCCAACTTCTCCGTCCTGGTCAGCCACGTCCTCGTCCCCCCGGCCATGACCGCCCTGCTGACCGACCCCGACTGCGAAGTACAAGCCTTTCTCGCCGCCGGACATGTGTGCGCCGTGATGGGCTGGACCCCGTACGAACCGATCGCCGCCCACTGGCACGTCCCCATCGTCGTCACCGGCTTCGAACCCCTCGACCTCCTCGAAGGCGTCCTGATGGCGGTCGGGCAACTGGAGGACGGACGCGGCGAGGTCGAGAACCAGTACGCGCGCGCCGTACGCCGTACCGGGAACACCGTCGCCCGGCATACCGTCGGACGGGTCTTCCGTATCACCGACCGCACCTGGCGCGGCATCGGCCCGCTGCCCGAAAGCGGGCTCGAACTCAGCCCGGAGTACGCGGAGTTCGACGCCGCACGCCGCTTCGGCGTCACGGACCTGCGCTCCGCCGAGCACCCCGAGTGCATCGCGGGCGCCATTCTCACCGGCGCCCGGAAACCGACCGACTGCGCCGCCTACGGCACCCGCTGCACGCCGCGCACTCCGCTCGGCGCGCCCATGGTGTCCGCCGAGGGCACCTGCGCCGCCTACTTCGCGGCCGGACGCGCCCGCATCGCCCTCGCAGGGAGCCCACCATGACGCCCCAGTGCACCACGCCGCGACACGAGGACGAGCGGGTGCTGCTCGGCCACGGCGCGGGCGGCCGGCTCACCGCCGAACTCCTCGACGCGCTCCTGCTCCCCGCCATCGGAGCGCCGGCCGGACCGCTGGAGGACGCCGCCACCCTGCCTCCCATAGGCCTGCCGGTCATCAGCACGGACAGCTTCGTCGTCAGCCCGCTGTCCTTCCCCGGCGGCGACATCGGCTCCCTCGCCGTCCACGGCACCGTCAATGACCTCGCCATGCGCGGCGCCCAACCCGTCGCCCTCGCCGTCTCCCTCATCATCGAGGAGGGCCTGCCGCTGGCCGAGCTGAGGTCGGTGGTGGAATCGCTGGGCAAGGCCGCCGCCGAGGCGGAGGTGCCGGTGGTCACCGGGGACACCAAGGTCGTCGGGCGCGGTGCCGCCGACCGGCTGTTCATCACCACCACCGGCATCGGCCGGCGCATCCCCGCTCTCCACCCCTCGGCGGCACGCGCCCAACCCCACGACGCCATCCTGCTCTCCGGCCCCATCGGCCTGCACGGCACCGCCGTGCTCAGCACCCGCGAGGGCCTGGGCTTCGAGGCCGACATCACCTCCGACTCCCGCCCGCTGCACCGCCTCGTCAAGGCTCTGGCCTGCTTCGCCGACGACCTCCACACCCTGCGCGACCCCACCCGCGGCGGCCTCGCCGCGACCCTCAACGAGATCGCCGAGGCATCCGGCACCGGAGCAGAGATCGACGAAAGCGCGCTGCCCGTGCCCGGCCCCGTCGCCGCCGCCTGCGATCTGCTCGGACTCGACCTCTTGCACGTCGCCAACGAGGGCTGCCTGGTCGCCTACGTACCGGAAGCCCGGGCGGACGACGTGCTGCACACCATGCGTCGCGCCCCCGAAGGCGCGTCAGCGGTGCGCATCGGCCGGACGACCGCCGTCCATCCCCGACGTGTGGACCTGCTCACCCGCGTCGGCTCCCGGCGCGTCGTCGACATGCCGCTGGGCGAGCAGCTGCCCCGTATCTGCTGACGGGCCGGACGAGGAGGAAGCATGCGCGTGTTCATCGGTTACGCTGGAGAACACGGATCCACCCGCGGCGTCGCCGAACGCATCGCGGCCACGCTGACCGGGCGGGGCCTTCAGGCGGACATCGCGGATCTGGCCGACGAGTGTGCCGCGGCCCCCGGCCACGACGCCTGCGTGCTCGGCAGTGCCATTCACAACGGCCGCTGGATGCCCGCGGCCGCCGAGTACGTACGCCGCTACACCCCCGAACTCGCCCGCCGGCCCCTGTGGCTGTTCAGCGTCGGCCTGGCCCGCGTCCTCGGCGGCCCCTTCGAACGGTGGTCCCGGAACCCGGACCCGCTGCCCGCCGTACGCGACCTCCTCTCCCCCGTGGACCACCGCCTGCTGGCAGGCGCCTTCGAGCGGGAGCACACCTCCCTTCTCGGGCACCTGGTCTTCCGGGCCATGGGCGGCCACTACGGGGACCACCGGGACTGGCAGGAAATCGACGCATGGGCCGAAGGCATCGCGCACCGACTGCTGTCGGCCCCGTCCGAGAAGGAGCACCATCGGAACCAACCCGCAGCGACGGAGTGATGTTCCGATGACGGCATCCGAACCGGCCGGGCCGGGCCCCATCCGGGTCTTTCTGCTGGACGACCACGAGATGGTGCGCCGGGGCGTGCGCGATCTGCTCGACGGCGAACCGGACATCGAGGTGGTGGGCGAGGCCGCCGACCGGCGCGAAGCCCTGGCCCGGGGGCCCGCCCTGCGACCACATGTCGCGCTATTGGACGTACGGCTCGGTCCGGGCAGTCCGGAAGGCGACCACGAGGGCATCGAGGCGTGCCGCGAACTGCGCGCCCGGATGCCGGAACTGGCCTGTCTGATGCTGACGTCCTTCGATGACGACGAAGCGCTCTTCGACGCCGTCATGGCGGGCGCGTCCGGTTACGTCCTCAAGCAGATCAAGGGCTCCGACCTGGTGTCGGCGGTGCGGACGGTGGCGTCGGGCGCGTCCCTGCTCGACCCGGGCGCGACCGCACGGCTCATGGCCCGCGTACGCGGCGAGACCGACCCCGTACCGCCCGAGCTGGCCCGCCTCTCCCCCCGGGAGCGGGAAATCCTCGAACTCGTCGGCGAGGGCCTGACCAACGGGCAGATCGCCCAGCGGCTGTACCTGGCGGAGAAGACGGTCAAGAACCGCATCTCCTCGATTCTCGCCAAGCTCGGCGTCGGCCGCCGTATCCAGGCCGCGGTGCTGGCCGAAAAGATCCGGCACCGCGATCCGGCAGCCGACGAACCGGGGTGAGCGGCCGAAGAAGAGGACTCTCCGGACCGCCCCAGGTGCGCCCGGTTAGGCATGCGGTACGACGGCCACCGGGCACCGGGCGTGGTGGAGCACGGCGTGGTTGACCGGGCCCAGTTGCAGGCCGCGGGTGTGCCGGTGGCGTTCGGCGCCGACCACCAGGAGGTCCGCGCCGGCCGCGGCGGCGAGGAGGACATCGCGGGGGTTGCCCTCGGCCGGCCGGGGCGTCACGGGCACCTCGGGGTGCTCGCACGCCACGGGAGCGAGAGCGGCTTCGAGGGTGTCCGCGGCGCGTCGGATGTGCTCCTCGCGCCGCTTGTTGTGCGTCCCGCTCTCCTCGGCGAGCCCGCTGCCCGGGCACCGCCAGACGTGTACGGCCTCGATCTCCCCGCGGCGCAGGGCCGCCTCGCCATACGCGAAGGCGACCGTCGCCTCGCTGCCGGCGCCCTCGCCGACACCGACGACGATCCGGCCGCCCCGGCCCGGTGGGGGCCCGGTCCGCCCTTCGCCCCGTACGACGATGACCGGGCAATGCGCCCGCCCTGCCACCGTCAGGCTCACCGTCCCCAGCAGCAGGGACGCCAGTTCGCCGCGGCCCCGGTGCCCCACGACCAGCAGCGCAGCGGCGCGGGACTCCACGGTCAGTGCTACGGCGGGCTCCTCCGGCACCGCCTGAGCCGTCACCTGCGGGCCGCCGGCCCACCGTGCGGCCCGCTCGACCGCGTCGGAGAGCACCCGCTCCTCCGCCTTCTTCTCCTCGGCAGCCCCTTCTCCGTAGCGCTCCCAGAGCGACGCGTGCACGATGCGCAGCGGCAGGCCGCGAAGCCGGGCCTCTTCGGCTGCCCAGTCCAGCGCGTGCATACCGGCGTCGGATCCGTCCACGCCCACCACGACAGGTCGTTCCACCCCGGCCACCGCCTTCCCGGACATCGGCTGCCCGCAGCATGCGCCCGCCCGCTGCCGCCGCGCAGGGGTGGTTCGGGGCATGCCGAGGGCCATTCGGCCCCAAGCGGGCGGGCACGGTGAGGCCGCATTCTGGCGGGGCAGGGCCTGACGTCCCGGGCACCCCGGCGGTGACCGGGAGCCCGGCCCGGCCGCAGGTCCATCGACCGGTCGCCTTTCGGACAGGAGAGTCCCGTGGCACAGGCGCCCCGCATCGCGGTGATCGGCGTCGGCAACACGTTCCGCCGCGACGACGGAATCGGACCGGCCGTCGTGCGACGGCTGCGTGAGCGGGCCGTGGAGCGCCCGCTGCCGCCGTCGGTCGAACTCGCGGACTGTGACGGTGAGAGCGGACGGCTGATGTCCCTGTGGGAAGGCGCGGAGCTGGCCATCGTGATCGACGCCGCCCATGCCCACCCCGGCCGCCCCGGCCGCGTCCACCGCTTCGGCCTCGAAGGCCCGTACGCCAGCCCGGCCGCCACCAGTTCGCACGGCCTGGGCCTGGGGGAAGCCATCGAGCTGTCCAACGTGCTGGGCCGCTTGCCGGACAGACTGCTCGTCCTCGCCGTCGAGGGAGCGGACCGTTCCCTGGGCACCGGACTGACGCCGGCCGTCGCCGCGGTCGTCGACCGTCTCGCCGCGACCGTGGAGGCGGAGATCACCCTGCACCGCGACGCCCGTGCGCGGCGCACCGGCCACCGCGTCGACGGCGAGCCCCGTCCGGCGGACGGGTGAGGGCCGTGGGCAGCAACCGGGAGGCACGGCGCTTCGAGGTGTACGGCACGGTCCAGGGCGTCGGCTTCCGCCCGTTCGTGCAGCGCCTCGCCACCGGGCTGCACCTGGACGGCTGGGTGCGCAACGTCGACGGCCATGTCGTCATCGACACCGCCGGGACTTCGCAGTCGCTGCGCCGGTTCGCCGACGCCCTGCGCGCTCAGGCGCCGCCGCTGTCCGTCATACGCCGGATCCACAGCTCTCGCGGTGTCCCCGAACTCCCTGAGCCGGGCAGCGGGTTCACCGTACGCGCCAGCGTCGCCGGCGACAGGCGGCCGGCGCCGCGCGAGATCCCGGCGGACACGGCGACCTGTGACGCCTGCCTGGCCGAGCTGTTCGCCCCACGGAACCGGCGCTACCGCTACCCGTTCATCAACTGCACCGACTGCGGACCGCGCGCCACCGTGATCACGGGCCTCCCCTACGACCGGCCCCGTACGACGATGCGCTCCTTCCCGCTGTGCCCGGCGTGCGCGGCCGAGTACCGTGACCCGTCCGACCGGCGCTTCCATGCCGAGCCGCTGGCCTGCCCCGCCTGCGGGCCCCGCCTGTCGTGGCACGCGGACGGGCGGGACGCGACCGGTCCGGCCGCTCTCCGGTCCGCCGAGGAACTGATCGCGGACGGCGGTATCGTCGCCGTCAAAGGTCTGGGCGGCTACCAGCTCGTCTGCGACGCGGAACAGGCACCGGCCGTGCTGCGCCTGCGCCGCCGCAAGCACCGGCCGCACAAACCGCTCGCCGTGATGGTCGCCGATCTGGCCGCGGCCCACCGCATCGCCCGGCCCACCCGTACCGAAAGCCGCCTGCTCGTCTCCCCCGCCCGGCCCGTGGTGCTGGTCACGGACGGACCGTCCGGCGGGACGGCCGCCGGGGCCGTCCATCCCGGCACCGGACGCGTCGGGCTCTTCCTGCCCTCGACCGGGCTTCACCACCTTCTCCTGCGCGACCTGGACCGGCCGCTGGTGGTCACCAGCGGCAATCTCGCCGGCGAACCGATCGCGACCGCGGACGCCGACGCCCGCGAACGCCTCGCCGGGATCGCCGACGGCTTCCTGGCCCACAACCGTCCGATCGCCGCCCGCTACGACGACTCCGTGACGCAGGCCGTACGAGGACATGTCCTGACCATCCGGCGGGCCCGCGGATATGCCCCCGCTCCCCTGCGGCTCCCGGTGCCGACCCGTACGCCGGTCGTGGCAGCCGGTGCGCAGAGCAAGCACACCGTGACGGTGGCCGTCGGCGGCAGCGCCGTGACGGGCCCGCACACCGGGGACCTGTCCGACGCCCGCACCATGGAAGCCTTCGAGCGCTGCTACGCGGACCTCGTGGCCCTCACCGGCGTGACTCCGCAGGCCGTGGCACACGACCTGCACCCCGGCTACCTGTCCACCCAGTGGGCGGCTGCGCATTTCGCGCCCGAGCGGCGCGTCGCGGTCCAGCACCACCACGCCCACATCGCCGCCTGCGCCGCCGAGCACCGGCTGCGCGGCCCCTTCCTCGGCATCGCCTACGACGGCCTGGGCTTCGGGGACGACGGCACGCTGTGGGGCGGTGAAATCCTGGTCGCCGACTACACCGGTTATCGGCGCGTCGGCCGCTTCGCCACCGCTCCGCTGCCCGGCGGCGAGGCCGCGGTCCGGCGCCCGGCGCGGATGGCGCTCGGCTACCTCCACGGCCTCGAACCGCTCGGTGTGCCGCCTCCGTCACCCGAACTGGCCCGGCAGTTCACCGAGCGGCTGGACGCACGCGAGGTCACCACGGTCCGCACCATGGTCGTACGTGGCCTCAACTGCCCCCGCGCCTCCAGCGCCGGCCGCCTCTTCGACGCCGCTGCCGCCCTGCTCGGACTCGTCCCCGGTGAGATCTCCTACGAGGGGCAGGCCGCCGTAGCCCTGGAGAACGCCGCCGGCACCGCGCGCCACGCCGCCCTGCCCTGGCGCCTGATCCGCGCCGACGGGCTGTGGGTCTACGACCCGGCACCCACCCTGACCGCCCTCCTCGGCCAACTCGGCGCCGGCACACCCGTACCGCTGCTGGCCGCCGCCTTCCACACCACGATCGCCGAAGTCACGGCCGCACTGGCCGAGCGGGCCGTCGCCGGTGGCGCCCCGCGCACCGTCTGCCTGGCGGGCGGCTGCTTCGTCAACCGCCGTCTGCTGAGCGACGTGCGGCGGCTGCTGCGCGCCCAGGGCATGCGGGTGCTGGCCGGCAGCGCCGTGCCCGTCGGGGACGGCGGCATCAGCTACGGCCAGGCGGTGATCGCCGCCGCCCGCCTGAAAGGGGGCTGACACCACATGTGCCTGGGCATCCCGGGACGCGTCCTGGAGACGTACGAGAGCGCCGGACTGCGCATGGCCCGCGTGGACTTCGGCGGCATCCGCCGCGAAGCGTGCCTGGAGTACACGCCGGAGGCCGGCGTCGGCGACTACGTCGTCGTGCACGTCGGCTTCGCCATCACCACCGTCGACGAGACCGAGGCGGCCCGCACGCTCGCCGTACTGCGGGCGATGTCGGACGCCGTGGCGGGCGAGCTGGGCGAACCGCTGCCCGCCGGGAAATCCACCGAGGAGTCAGGATAATGGTCACCACCTCGCCCCAGCAGGGCCCGTTCGCGCTCTCCCACGGTGCGACGGCCCACCGCTCGGCCCTCATCACCGCCGAGACCCGTCCCTCGCCGCTCATCCGGTACCACGCGCTGATCGTCGGCATCGAGGGGGTGGTCACCGACACCGCGCGCATCCACGCCGGGGCCTGGCAGCGCACCTTCGACACCTTCTTCCGGCGGGCCGAGCACCTCCCGCGGCACATCACCCGGCCCTTCGATCCGGACGGCGACTTCCGCCGGTTCTTCCAGGGACGCGCCCGCGCCGACGGTGTCCAGGCGTTCCTGAGCGCGCGCGGCATCCCGCCGCCGGAGGACGAAGGCGCCTGGGCACCGGCGAGCCGTACCGTGCGGACGCTCGTCGCCCAGGAGGACCGGCTGTTCGACGCGTACATGCAGCGCCACGGTGTGCCCGTCTGGCCGGACAGCCTGCGGCTGGTCGGCGCCATGCGCCGGCACGCGGTGCCGGTCGCCGCGGTGTCCGCCTCCCGCCGCGCGCACGCCCTGCTGGCGGCGGCGGGCGTACAGCACCGCTTCGACGCCGTGGTGGACGGGCGCGACCGGGCCCGTCCGCGCCACTCCGCCGGTCCCGACCCGGCCCTGCTGCGGGAGGCCGTCCGGCGGTTGCGGGCCACGCCCCTGCGCACCGCCGTGGTGGTCGCTGCGCCCGCCTGGGTGACCGCGGCCCGGCGGTGCGGCTTCGGTCTCGTGGTCGGCCTGGACCGGGAGGGCCGGGCGGAGTACGCGGGCGAACTCTACGAGCGGGGCGCCGGTCACGTGGTGGGCGGGCTGGCCGAGCTGATTCCCGCCACCTGACGTACGTCCTCGGCCGAGGGCCAGGGCCGAGTGGCCCGGGCCGGTCCCGTACGGCCCATGGGAAGCCCCGCGCGGGCCACGGAATCTGGAAGCAGAACCCGTTCCAGCCGAGGAGCTGCGATGACGAGCACCGAGCGGCCCGGAAACAGTGTGTACGCGCTGCTGTCCGACGGCACCACGGTCCGCATACGGCCCGCCTGCCCGGAGGACCGGGAACGGGTGCTGCGCCTGTTCACCGGCATGTCCCCGGAGAATCTGCGGCTGCGGTTCTTCACCGCGGGGCCCGGGTCCGCGGAGGCAGCCGCGGAACGCATCAGCTCCCCCGGCGCCCCGGGCGACCACGCTCTGCTCGCGCTGGTGGGTGACGAGGTCACCGGTACGGCGGAGTTCCACCGCTCCCCCGCCGACCGGGAGACGGCGGACATCGGGCTCGCGGTCGCCGACGCCTGGCACGGCCGCGGCATCGGGACCCTACTGCTGGAGCATCTGGTGCACGCCGCCCGCGCTGCCGGCATCCGCAGGTTCACCGCCGACGCCCTGACCGAGAACCACCTCATGCTCAAGGTGATCTCCGATCTCGGCCTGCGCACCGCGCGGCGCTTCCACGGCCCCGAGGTCCGCTGCACCATCGAACTCACCGAGGACGAGCCGTATCTGAGCGCGGTGGACGAACGCGGGCGCGCCGCCGGTGTCGCCAGCCTGGAGCCGCTGCTGCGGCCCGCCTCGGTCGTCGTGATCGGCGCCGGCCGGTCACCGTCATCGGTCGGCCGCGCACTCCTCGGCAACCTCCGGGCCCACGGCTTCACCGGACAGCTCGCCGCCGTCAACCCGCACGCCGACGCCATCGACGGCACACCCTGTCACCCGTCCGTCGGCCAACTCCCCTACGTCCCGGACCTGGCGGTCCTGGCCGTCCCCGCCACCGCCGTACCCGATGCCGCCGAACAGTGCGGCAAACACGGTGTGAAGGCCCTGGTCACCGTCGCCTCCGGACTCGACGACGGCCAGGCGGCGGAGCTGCTGGCCGCCTGCCGGCGCCACGGGATGCGGCTGGTGGGCCCCAACTGCCTGGGCCTGGCCAACACCGAGCAGACCGTACGGCTGGACGCGACCTTCGCCGCGGCACCACCCCGTGCGGGCACCGCCGGGGTCGCCGTGCAGTCCGGCGGGGTGGGCATCGCGCTGCTCGGCGCGCTGTCCCGGCTCGGCATCGGCGTGTCCTCCTTCGTCTCGCTCGGCGACAAGTACGACGTCAGCGGCAACGACCTGTTGCAGTGGTGGGAGAGCGACGGCGTCACCGATCTGGCGCTGCTGCACCTGGAGTCGTTCGGCAACCCGCGCGGCTTCTCCCGCACCGCGCGCCGGGTGGCCCGTACGGTGCCCGTCCTGACCGTGGACGCGGGCCGTTCGGAGGCCGGGCGCCGTGCCGCCGCCTCGCACACCTCCGCGATCGTCACTCCCACCATGACCCGCCGGGCCCTGTTCCAGCAGGCCGGGATCATCGCCACCGACAGCGTCGGTGATCTCGTCGCCACCGCCGCCCTGCTGCGTTCCCAGCCACTGCCGGCCGGTGCGCGCGTCGCCGTGGTCAGCAACGCGGGCGGCGCGGCCGTCCTGGCCGCCGACGCCTGTGCCGAAGCCGGACTGACGATCCCGGAGCTGCCGGGGCCGCTCATCGCCGACCTGCTCGGCGTGCTCCCGCCCACGGCCCGGGCCGTCAACCCGGTGGACACCACGGCCGCCGTCTCCGGGAAGCAGCTGGCGGCCTGCCTGGACCTGCTGGCCCGGCACGGCGCCGTGGACGCCGTAATCGTCGCGCTGGTCCCCACCGCCCTGTCCGCCGCGACCGGGGACGACCCGGCCAGGGCCCTCGTCCCGCCGTCCGGGACGAGGGCCCGGCCACTCGCCGCGGTCCTCCTCGACCAGGCCGAGCCCGTACGGCTGCTCCAAGGCGGTGCCGCCACCGTTCCGGCGTACGCCGAACCGTCGTCCGCCGCGCGGGCACTGGCCCGCGCCGTCTCGTACGCCCACTGGCGTGCCGAGCCGTCGGGCACGGTACCGGCCTTGGATGGCGTGGACAGCGCAACGGCCGCCGCGCTCGTGGCCGACTTCCTGGCCCGCAATCCAAACGGTGGCTGGGCCGGGCCCCAGTTGTGCGCGGCGCTGCTGGACGCGTACGGCATTCCGCAGTCGCCGTGGGCATGGGTCACCGGCCCCGACGCGGCGGCGGCCGCGGCCGAACGGCTCGGCGGCGGCCGGATGGCGCTCAAGGCGTACTGGCCCGGACTGCTGCACAAGACCGACGTGGGAGCGCTGCGCCTGGACCTGGAAGGACCGCGGAGCATCCGCGACGCGTACACGGAACTGGCCCGGAACTTCGCCGGTGTGATGACGGGGGCGGTGGTGCAGCCGATGGCCGCACGCGGCATCGAACTGGTCGCGGGCGTCGTCCAGGACCAGGTGTTCGGGCCCCTGGTGCTCTTCGGCCTCGGCGGCACCGCCACCGAGGTCCTGGCCGACCACGCCGCCCGCCTCGCGCCGCTCACCGACCTGGACGCGCACGCGCTGATCACCGCTCCCCGGTGCGCGCCCCTGCTGTTCGGCCACCGCACCGGCCGGACGGCGGACCTCGAAGGGCTCGAACAGCTGCTGCTGCGCCTGTCCCGGATGGCCTGCGACCTTCCCCAGCTGGCCGAGGCCGACCTCAATCCCGTACTCGTCCGGCCGGACGCCGTCCTGCCCCTGGACGTCCGTATCCGCCTGCTCCCGCACACCGCGCGGAACCCGTATCTGCGCCGGCTGCGCGCCCGCTGACCGGCTCCGCCCCAGGAGGCTGTGATGACCCGAGCATCAACCCCCTTCTCCCACCGGGTGATCGTCGGATTCGACGGCTCCGACCCTGCCGTACGCGCCCTCGACCACGCCACCGACGAGGCCGCCCGCCGCGGCACCGCACTGGAGATCATCTGCGGCTGGCCCTGGGGCAAGCACCCGCTGCCCGACTACGGCGTCACCGACGACACCGGCAAGCTCCTCTACAGCAGCGCCCGCCGCATGATGGACACCGCCATCGAACGCGTGCGGGCCCGCGCCGCCCAGGTGGCCGTCAGCGAGACCCTGACGACGGAGACGGCGGCGCGCGCCCTGCTGCGCTGCGGACGCGACGCCGCCCTCACCGTGGTCGGCACCCGCGGCCACGGCGGCTTCGCCGGACTGCTGCTGGGCTCGGTGAGCCTGCGCGTGGCGGCCCACTGCACCACGCCGCTCATGGTCGTACGCGGCGATCAGGACGCCGACGAGCACCACCGCGTCCTCATCGGCGTCGCATCCGACGCGGACACCGACGCCCTCCACTTCGCCTTCCGGGAAGCCAGGCGGCGCGGATGCGCCCTACGGGTGCTGCACGCCTGGCAGTCCCCCGCGGCACCCCATGGCTCCCACGCCGCGTCGTACCACCTGTCCCGGGACGAACTGGAGCAGCTGCGCAAGGGAGCCGAAACGGTTTCGCAGCACGCCGTCGCACCGCTGCGCGAGGCCTACCCGGACATCGACGTCCACCCGGACACGGTCTGCCTGGGCGCGGGCAAAGCCCTCGTGGAAGCGAGCCGGAACGCCGACGTGGCCGTACTGGCCGCCCACCGCCGCCCCCGTCACATCGGCCTGCAACTCGGCCCGGTCACCCACGCGATGCTGCACCACGCGCACTGCCCGGTCGTCCTCGTACCCGTTGGCTGAGCGGCGGGCCGTCCCGAGACACACCACGGAGCCGGAAGGAGCACAGAAGATGAAGCACCGGCTGATCGACCAGGTCATGAACCGGGACGTCGTCACCACGTCTCCCGAAGTGCCCTTCAAGGAGGTCGCCGACCTGCTGGCACGGCACGCCATCAGCGGAGTGCCCGTCGTGGACCGGGACGACAAGGTACTGGGCGTGGTCTCCGAGACCGACCTGATGTCCCACCAGGCCGCGCGGGACGACGACGCGCCGCGCCCGTGGTACGCGCTGCGCCGCCGCGCCAAGAGCGCCCGCGCGGCGCGGACGAAGGCCGGAGGCCGGACGGCCGGTGACCTGATGACCTCTCCCGCCGTCACCATCGGCCCCCGCCGGACCGTCGCCGAGGCCGCCCGGACCATGGCCGCGCACCGCGTCGAACGCCTCCCGGTGATCGACGAGGAGGGACGGCTCATGGGCATCGTCACCCGCAGCGACCTGCTCTCCGTCTTCCGCCGTCCCGACGGGGAGGTACGCGACGAGATCGTCGAGGACGTGCTCGTGCGCACGCTGTGGCTCGCCCCGCACACCATCGACGTGCGCGTCCTCGACGGCGTCGTCACCCTCACGGGCAAGCTTCAGCGCCGCAGCGAGGTCCCCATCGCGATTCGGCTGACCGGCCGCGTCGACGGCGTCGTGAGCGTCATCGACCACCTCTCCTACCAGGAGGACGACTCCCACCTGCGTCCCACCGAACAGGCCCTGCACGGCATCACCGAGGAATGGCTGCGGAAGATCTGACCGGCCCCATTTCTGGAAGGAGTTGAGCCCCATGACCGGACAACGCGTTCTCGTCGCCTACGGATCCCTGAACGGTGCGACGGCCGGCATCGCCGAGGAGATCGCGGCGATCCTCGAAAAGGACGGCCTGGCCGCCGAGGTCCGCTCGGCGGCGGACGTCGACGACCTGTCCGCGTACGACGCGGTCGTCCTCGGCGGCGGCCTGTACGCCGGCCGCTGGCAGCACGACGCCCGGCGCTTCGCCCGCAGGCTGAAGGCGCCGCTGCGGGAGCGCCCGGTGTGGTGCTTCAGCAGCGGCCCGCTCGATGCCTCCGCCACCCAGAAGGAGATCCCGCCGACCCGGGCGGTGCGGCGCGCCGTCTCCCGCATCGAGGCGCGCGGCCACACCACGTTCGGCGGCCGCCTCGACCCGCACCCCGAAGGGCGGCTCGCCCGCTCCATGGCCAAGCGGGGAATGGCCCACGACTGGCGGGACTTCGACCAGATCCGCGCCTGGGCACACACGGTCGCGACCGACCTGCGCAGGCAGTCGCGGGCTCCGGGAGACGCCGGACCGGCGGTGGACAAGCGGTGAGCCGCGGCCCCGGTGTCACGGTGCGAGGGCGTGGCGGATGCGCTGGCCCGCGGGCCCGACGGTGACATGCAGGTGCTGCCACTGGTCGCGAGTGACATCGGGGGGCCAGCCCAGGTCGGCGTAGGGGCGAGGAGTGCGCTGCGCACGGGTGCGCATGAATTCCACCGGGGCGACGAAGCGCCCGTGCGCCTGACCGACTCCGTCGGCTTCCAGACGCAGGAGAAGATCGTGGCCGAACGGGGTGTCCAGCGGCGCGAGCAGAAGGCCGCCGGGGCGCAGCTGGTCGAGCCAGGCCGGGGGGACCGTACGGACGGAGGCGGTGGCGAGGATGCGGTCGTACGGTGCGCGGGGCGGGTGGCCGTGCTCACCGTCCCCGGTGATGGCGTGCGGGCGCAGGCCGAGGGCGTGGAGACGGGTCCGGGCGTGGTGGGCGAGGCGGGCGTCGATTTCGAGCGTGGTGACGTGATCGGCGCCGGCCCGGTGGGCCAGCAGGGCGGTGGTGTAGCCGGTGCCGGTACCGATTTCGAGAACCGTGTGCCCGGGCTCGGGAGCGAGGTGGCGGAGCAGCTCGACCACGGCGCCAGGGGCGGAGATGCTGGAGGTGAAGGCCCCGTCGGCGGGCCCGGTGGGTGCTACGGAACCGTCGTCGATCTGTGTGATCAGCGGGACACCGGGCAGGTAGACGGCCTTCAGCCAGGCCCGGGGCTGCCGGACACGGTCGTACAGGCGATAACGCCCATCCTCACCACGGGCAGGCCACCACACCCGGTCCGGCACGAAGTGCTCCCTCGGCACGGTCAGAAACGCGTCCCGGAGCCAACCACAGCCGTTGAACCCGCGGGGGTGGTGGCTCATCTCCTCGGCACAGCGGACGCGCAGGTTCTCGGCGGTCAGCGGCATCGCGCGGCCGGCTAATCGTCGTCTTCGTCGGTGTCGTCAGGCTCAGGCATCGGGTTGCCCGGCTGCCCGGGACAGGAATACGGGCCGCCAACCTGGCCGTCACCCGCCTGCCGGTCGTCCTCTCCACCCGTCATCGTGTCTCCCCCTGCCGTTGCGTTGATCGTTGTCTCCACGGTAGACGGACCGTACGGGCAGCTCCTAGCCGCGCGTAAGAGCCACAGCAGGGCAGACCCCCCACAGCGCACGCCCCCACCGACATTCGCCGCAAGCCCCCCGCCCGCGCCCCGCTCGCCAGTCGTCATGAGCCATCACCGGACACGCTCACGCCCCCGGGCCACAAGCTTGCCGAGTTCCCACAGGAGCAGCAGGGCGACGGCGGGTACGAGGGCCCACGCGAAGTGCCGCAGGGCGAGTTCGGTGGTGCCCAGCAGGCGGTGGAAGAGGTCCATCTGGGTGACCGCGATGGCGAGGGCGAACTCGATGAGCAGCGCCCGGTTCATCTGCTTGCTGTCGAAACTGGCGATCGTCAGCGCGGTGCCGGTCTCGCTGCGGCATTCGAGTGCGGCCACGATCAGGCACAGGGCGAAGGCCGTGAACGCGATGGAGTTGCCGATGGGGAGGCTGTCGTAGAGCGACCGGCCGAGCTGGATCATGCAGAGCAGGCCGATGCTGATGACCAGTCCCGCCAGGCCGACCGTGACCATCACCCCCGGAGTGAGCACGGGCTCGCCGCGGGGCCGCGGCTTGCGGCCCATGAGGTCCGGGCTCTCCCGGTCGAAGCCGAGGGCGAAGCCGAAGGCGGCGTTGACGAAGAAGTGGATCCACAGGACCTGCGCTGCGGTGAACGGTTCACCGGCGGCGATGTTGAACAGGGCGGCGCCGAGGAACGTCAGGACGAAGACCACCAGCAGGACCAGGACGAAGCGGATGTACTTCGTGAGGTTGTCGTAGATCTTCCGGCCCTGCTCAACCGCGGAGACGATGCTGGCGAAGTTGTCGTCGGAAAGGATCATCTGACCGGCGTTCTTGGCCACTTCCGTACCGGAGCCCATGGCGATACCGACATCGGCGGCTTTGATCGCCGGGGCGTCGTTGACGCCGTCCCCCGTCATGGCCACCACGTCGCCCTTCTTCTTCAACGTATCCGCGAGCAGCACCTTGTGTTCGGGGGCGACCCGGCCGAGTACCCCGATGTGCTCTATGGCGGCCAGCCGGTCGGGCTCGGACAGGGCGGCGAAGTCGGCGCCGAGGACGGCGTCGCCTTCGATGCCGAGCTGTTCGGCGATGGCGGCGCCGGTGGTGACCTCGTCCCCGGTGACCATCCGGACGCGGATACGGGCCGCCTGCGCGGCGGCGACCGCGGCCCGGGATTCCTCCCGTGGCGGGTCGACCATCCCCACCAGGCTCGTCATCTGCAGCTCGGTGACGTACCCGAGGAGATCGCCGGACGGGTCGAACCCGGCCGGGTCCAGGTCGCGGACCGCGGCGGCCATCACGCGCTTGCCCTGCCGTGCCATGCGGTCCTGGTGCGCCTGTGCCCGTTCGCGCAGGTCGGCGTCCCACGGGAAGCTCAGGCCGTCGGAGAGGGCCGTTGCCGCGCGAGCCGTCACCGCCGGTGCCGCGCCCTTGACGAAGCACCGTACGACCGGCCGCCCGGCGGCATCGCTCGCCGCGTTGAACGTGGCCATCAGCTTGTACGTCGGGTCGAACGGCAGAGTCGCCAGCCGGGGCAGGCGCTCCCGGGTGGCGTCGATGTCCAGGCCGGCCTTGTGGCAGAGGACGACCAGCGCGCCTTCGGTGGGGTCGCCGACCACCTTGCCGCCGACGAGTGTGGCGTCGGAGGCGACCAGGTACGGCAGAACGGCCTGCTCGATGGAGTCCGAACTGCCCGCGGCGTGGTGCACCGTGCCTTCCAGACCGTAACCGCTGCCGGAGATGGTGTAGCGGTCCGTCGGCGTCAGCACCTCCACGGCCGTCACCTGGTTCATCGTCAGGGTGCCGGTCTTGTCGGAGTTGAGGGCCGAGGTGAACCCCAGCGTTTCCACCGAGGGCAGGTCCTTCACGATCGCGTGCCCCCTGGCAAGGTTGACGGCCCCGATCGAGAGGATGGTCTGCGCCACCGTGGGCAGCGCCTCCGGGATGGCCGCGATGGCCAGGGCGACGGCGCTCACGAAGAGCACGTCCCAGGCTTCGCCGCGGCTGCGCCCCAGGACGAACATCGCGATCATCGTCAGGCCGGCCGCCCCCGCGATCCACAGGGTGAGCCGGTCCAGCTCCTTGGTCAGCGGCGAGACCTCTTTGGGGGTGGCGGAAAGCATGCCGGAGATGGTCCCGAGTTCGGTGCCGGTTCCGGTGGCCGTGATGATGACGACGCCGCTGCCGTGCGTGACAGGGGTGTTCATGAAGGCCATGTTCGACTGATCGGCCGGTCCCGGCCGTTGGTCCGCCGACCCCGGCCCTTCGCCGGGCAGCGTCCGCGCTTCCTTGGCGACGGGCGCGCTCTCGCCCGTCAGCGCCGATTCGTCGATCTGCAGGGCGCTGGCCGCGATGATGCGGCCGTCCGCCGGCACCTCGCTCCCGGCCGAGAGGAGGACGACATCGCCGACCACCACCTGTTCGGCCGGGATCTCGGCTTCCCTCCCGTCCCGGCGTACCCGGGCGGTCGCCTTCATCATCGACTTGAGGGCGTTCATGGCGCTCTCGGCCTTGCCGGCCTGCCGCATGCCGATCACCGCGTTGATCACCGTCAGGACCAGCAGGATCCCGGCGGTCCCCCACTCCCTGATCAACAGGGACACCACGGCGGCGACGACCAGGATGATCTGCATGTAGCTGCGGTACTGGGCCAGGAACCGCCGCCATCCCGGCTCGGGCTCCTCGGCCGGCAACGTGTTCGGGCCATTGCGGTCCAGCAGTTCGGCGGCGCGCGCCGCGGACAGTCCCACAGCGGGGTCCACCCCGAAGGCCGCCGCGACCTCCTCCGGCGACCGCGCGTACCACCGCTCGGGCTCGACTGCCCGATGGTCCTGGGCACCTGTTTCCACAGCCATCGTGACTGCCTCCGCTCCGGTCGTCCCCGGGCTGCGCCCTACGCCTGCTCTTTGCGCCCGTCCTTCCCGTGGCGCTCGCGGTTCTTGCCGGCGACCGACGCCGCGTACGGATCCGCCGGTGCGCCCTTGGGCGCTTCCTTCTCCAGCTCCTTCTTGGCCCTGGCGAGTTCCAGGCGGGCCGGTTTGCTCATCTGCGGGTACTGCGGGTCGATGCCGATCAGCGTGTGCGCGAGCACGGCGGCCGCGCAGAGCCGCGCCAGCCACTTGCGGTCCGCGGGTACGACGTACCAAGGAGCCCAAGGGGTGCTGGTGGCGGAGAGCATCTGGGAGAAGGCCCGCTGGTAGGCGTCCCAGTGCGCGCGTTCGCGTACATCGGCCGCCGAGAACTTCCAGTTGCGCTCCGGCACGTCGATCCGCTTCAGGAACCGGACCCGCTGTTCCTCCTTCGACAGATTCAGCATCAGTTTGACGACTTTGAAGCCGTTCTCGGCGAGGTACCGCTCCCAGGCGTTGATCTCCCGGTAGCGGCGCGTCCACACCCCGCCGTCCCGTGTCGTCCCGGGCAGCCGCTGCCGGTGGAGGTTCTCCGGGTGCACCCGCACCACCAGGACCTCTTCGTAGTGCGACCGGTTGAAGATGGCGATCTCGCCGCGCCGGGGCAGCTGACGCGCGTAACGCCACAGGTAGTCGTGGTCGAGCTCTTCGGTGGAGGGCACCTTGAAGTTCGCCACCCGTACGCCCTGCGGGCTCAGCCCGCTCATCACATGGCGGATCGTCCCGTCCTTGCCGCCGGCGTCCAGCGCCTGCAGACACACCAGTACGCCCCAGGTCTGCTCGGCGGCCAGCCGCCGCTGGTACTCGGCCAGCAGCTCGATCCCCACCCGCAACAGCTCGACCCCGGTCGTCTTCTTCGCGATGCCCGCCCGGGAGCCGGGGTCGAAGTCCCGCGTCAGGTCCACCTCCGTGCCCGGAGGGATCCGCAGCTGTTCGATGAACGCCTCGATGCGTTCCGCTGTCGTGTCGGTCATCCGCGCTCGGCCCTTTCGGTGTGAGCGGGCCCACGAGCACCCGTCGCCCGCCCTGCCCCGTCACGCGCCGCCGGAACGGCGCAGCGGTCCTGTGCCGGAGCAGTCAACGAACTTCGCTTCGCCGGGCCCGGGGCAGCACACGGGCCCGGACACCGGCCCCGCCGACGGTAGGCCCCGCTGCCGCATGTCGCATCACCCGCTGCCCATTTCCGGGTCTTACGTCCATCAGTGACACGAGCCGCCGAGGTCCGGGGCGACAACTGTAGGACGAGGGTACGGCGGACCATCCGCTTGAGGAACACTGTCCGGCCGGCCTCCCCGTCGGACGCCGGCCACCGTTCACGAAGGCCCTGGCCGGGCTCCCCGGGCGACGGCCAGCCCCGTCAGCAGAGCCGTACGGGCGTCGAGTCCGTCCCACGTTCCGCGCCAGGCCAGCAGGGCGACCGCGGCGGTCGGGAACTTCTCCTCGACCTCCCGGACCCGCTGGCCGACTCCGTCACCGGCCGCCATCAGGATCGTGTCCCGCAGGCTCGGATTGTGGCCGATCACCAGTAACGTCGATACGTGGGCGGGCACTTCGTGCACGACGGCCAGGAGTTGCGGCACCGGCGGGTGGTACAGCCGCGGCTCGAAGCGCACCTGAGGCAGCCCCGCCAGTTCCGCCGCGGCCAGCTCCCACGTCTCCCTCGTACGGCGGGCCGTGGAGCACAGCACCAGGTCGGGCAGCCAGTCCTCCTTCGCCAGCAGACGCCCGGCGGCCCGCGCGTCCCGGCGGCCACGCCCGGACAGCGGCCGCTCGTGGTCCGCCGTCCCCGGGGGACGGGCGGCTTTGGCGTGGCGCAACAACAGCAAGCGCCGCAGGGGCGAGATCGTCACACCGGGACACCTCACGTCGAGAGTGCCGTAGCCCTGGAAGTTCTGTCCGGCTGGTCCTGATGGGACGCGTCCTGGCGTCGGGCCGGTGCGCGAAGGCGCGGGCCGTGGCGGTCGGGAGCGTCGGAGCACTGCGGGTGCGCAGCACACAGTACCCGGAGCCCGCGCGCGTCGATCCTGCCGGAGGTGTCGCCTCACGTCTTTCGGACAGCCGTCGGGCCTCCGCGCGCCGCGCCCTCGCGCCGTGTACTCACCTTCTACGGGGGATGCCGCCCGACCCGGTCCGCTGCTCAATGGCGGGGAACTCCTACCGAGGGAGACCGCATGACGACCGAGACCGGCCCCATACAGCTGCTGACGATCGCGTTCGGCCCGGACGCGACGTTCGAGGGGCGGATCGTCGAGGAGCTGGACGAGCTCATGGCCGCCGGCCAGATCCTCGTGCTGGACCTGCTGGTCGTACAGAAGCAGGCCGGCGGTGACCTCGTCTCCGTCGGCTATCAGGCGGAAGGCATGGGCGACACGGTCAGCGCGCTGCTCGGACTGGGTCCGGGCGGCTTGCGGGAAGCGGAGGCCGCGTTCCCGTCGCTGGCACCGGGGCGCGCCTTCGGCCTCACCCCGGACGACGTCCGGGAGCTCGCCGACGAACTGGAGCCGGGTACCACAGCAGGTTTCCTGCTGTTCGAACACCGATGGGCGAGGAAGCTGAGGCGCGCGGTCCGCGAGCAGGGAGGCGTGCCCGTGGCCGAGGGGTTCCTCACCGAAGAAGCCCTCGCCCCCATCGCCGCCGAACTGCTCGCGACCGCATCGCGGTTGGAGGACGAGGCGGAGGACAAAGCAGCGGAAGAGGCCGACCCCCGTAAGGGCCAGGCGTGAAATCCCGGTACTGCACGCGGACCTGAACACCGCCGCCTTTTGGCCCGTCCTGCTCTTGGCCCGTCCTGTTAGGGCTCCCTCCACGCGGGAGCCCTACGGTCGCAGCCGACGGACCCGGGACCGCGTCCGTACAGATCCGTACGCCGGTCACCCGCCCCACCGCAACGAGCCCGCAGAGAAAGGCGAGGAACCATGAGCGGTTCCGTCACCCTCGCGTACGACTACCCGCTGTTCGGCGTTTTCTGGACCACGTTCTGGCTCTTCATGTGGATTCTGTGGTTCTTCCTGCTCTTCCGCGTCATCGGCGACATCTTCCGCGACGACCAGCTGAACGGTTGGCTCAAAACGGGCTGGATCATTTTTGTGATCGTGCTGCCCTTCCTCGGTGTCTTCCTCTACGTCCTCGCCCGGGGCCGTGGCATGGGCCGGCGCGAAGCGAGCAGGGCGCAGGCCCAGCAGGAGGCGTTCGACGCGTACGTACGCCGGACCGCGGCGAAGGACGCGCCCCGCACCACCCAGGCCGACGAGCTGACGAAGCTGTCCCAGCTCAGGGAGCGCGGCGACATCTCGGAGGAGGAGTTCCAGCGGGCGAAGGGCAAGGTCCTGCACTGACTTCCGTGGTGGACGCGGTCGTCGTGCTGTCCTCGTGGGGTCTTCCGGACGGAGGTAGCCATGGCGGGAGACGGGTCAGGGACACCGGATGGTCCGCTGCCACCTGCGGATGATGCGGACGCGGGTGCGGACTCGGGTGCGGACGCGGCAGCGGCCGAAGGTTCCGGCCCGCCGTCGCCACCGTCATCGTCATCGCCGCCGCCGAAGTCCGGTAAGCGCCGGAGACTGTTCTCCGTAACCCTTCCCGGGTGCTGGGGTGCGCTCCTCTTCGCCTGCCTGTCCTTCACCCCGTCGCTGCTTCCGCGCGGCGGCCTCCTCCAGGGCCTGATCTGCGGTATCAACGCGGCCCTCGGCTACGCGGCCGGAGTGCTCGCCGCGTGGGTGTGGCGCGCCTTCGCCGACCGGGGGCCGCGGCGCCCGCGGCCCAGGTCCTGGACCGTTTTCTCCATCAGCGCGGTCGTCCTCTTCGGCCTCTCCTTCGGCTTCGGGCAGTACTGGCAGTACCAGATCCGCCGGCTGATGGGGGTGACCGACTACAACGTCCCGCTCGCCGTGGTGTCACCCCTCATCGCGGCCCTGGTCTTCTCCCTCCTCCTGCTGATCGCGCGCGGCGTCCGCGGCCTGTACCGTCGGCTCGTACGCCTGCTCAAGCGGTGGATCGGGCCGCGCGCCGCGTCCGCCGTCGGCTGGACCGCGGTCGCCGCACTCGTCTGGGCCATCGTCACCGGACTGCTGCTCGACGGCCTCGTCGGCCTCGCCAACGACACTTTCTCGCTGCGCGACACGACGACCGAGGAGGGGGCGCACCGGCCCACGACGACCCTGCGCTCCGGCGGGCCGGGCTCGCTCGTACCGTGGGACTCGCTGGGCCTGCAAGGACGCAACTTCACCGGCACCGGCCCCTCGGCTGCCGCCATCGGAAAGTTCACCGGCCGCCCGGCGACGGAACCGATCCGGGCCTACGCCGGACTGGCGTCATCCGACGACACCGAGGCCCGCGCCGCCCAGGCGGTCGCCGACCTGACCCGTCAGGGCGGCTTCCGGCGCAAGAACCTGCTCGTGGTGACGACGACCGGAAGCGGCTGGGTCGACCCCGCCGCGGTGGACTCCTTCGAGTACCTCAGCGGCGGCGACTCCGCCACCGTCGCGATCCAGTACTCCTACCTCCCGTCGTGGCTGTCCTACCTGGTCGACCAGACCAAGGCCCGCGAGGCGGGCCGTGCCCTCTTCGACGCCGTCTACGACACCTGGTCGAAGCTGCCGTCCGGCCAGCGACCGCGGCTGTTCGTCGCCGGGGAGAGCCTGGGGTCCTTCGGCGGCGAGACCGCGTTCAGCGGGGAGTACGACCTGAGCAACCGCACCGCGGGCACCCTGTTCGCCGGCCCGCCGGCCTTCAACACGCTGTTCCGGGAGTTCAGCGACCGCCGTGACGCCGGCAGCCCCGAGGTACAGCCCGTGTACAAGGACGGCCGTACCGTACGGTTCGCCAACGACCCGGCCGCGGAGATCCCGCCGGCGGACCGCCCCTGGAACGGAAGCCGCGTCCTCTACCTCATGCACCCGTCCGACCCGATCGTCTGGTGGAGCCCGCACCTCGTCTACAGCGAACCGGACTGGATCGGCCAGCACCCGGGCGACGACGTGCTGGAACAGATGGTGTGGCTGCCGTTCGTCACCTTCTGGCAGATCACCGCGGACCTCCCGTTCGCCGCCGACGTCCCGAGAGGCCACGGCCACACCTACACCACCGAATACGTGGACGCGTGGAACGCCGTGATGCGACCCCCGGACATCACGCCACAGGACCTCGGCCGCCTGAAGGACATCATCGCGCCTGAGAAGTAACCGCCCCCTCACCGCAGCAGGAAGCCAACCAGGTAGCCGAACGCATTGACCGCCCAGTGCAGCCCCATGGGCGCCAGCAGACTTCCGCTACGGCGGCGCAGCTCGCAGAAGAGCACACCCGCCGCCCCGGTGAACAGCACCGCCGCCACCACCGCGATCACCGCACCGGCCACGGAACGGCCGAACAGCGGCGTCAGAGCGGGCTTGTCGACCGCCAGCCCCAGCGAAGGCAGCACATGCCACACCCCGAACAACACACTCGACACAACCGTCGCCCACACCGCGCCCCGCGCCCGACGCACCAACCCATACAGCACGCCCCGAAAGGCGATCTCCTCCAACAACACCGTGCCGACCGGCACCGCCACCAGAACACGCAACGCCACCTGACCGCCGGTAAGCCCGCCATACCGCTCATCCGCGAACAGCCCGCGGGTGACCGGCAGCAGTGCGGCCACCGCGTACCCCACACCAACCAGCCCGATCAACACCACCGCCCAGAGAGCCCCACGCTTCAGCGTCGCCGCGCCCATCCCAGCGTCCGCCCAAGTCCCTCCGGACCGAAACAGCACCCCCAACAGCAACACACTGAACACAACGGCAGTCAGCACCCCGAACCCCGGCGCCCACCGATTGTTGACCACATTGGCAATCACCAGCACGGCCACGGTGAAACCCACTGCTGCACCGGTGCTCATCGGCCGCGACGCACGCACGGCGTCACCGGCCGAGCCGACTTTCTTCCGACTCACGGCATGGTCCTTGATGAGGTTGCCGGTCGAATGGTGCGGTCGTTGTGTGCATTCTGCAGCTGCGGGGTGCGGCGGTCGAGGGCTTGCGAACAGCGGGCCGACCGATGCCACTCGGCGCGGAACGCTCAACTGCGGGCGTGATGGTCCAGCAAGCGGGTCAACAGCTGTACGAACTGGTCGCGTTCGGTGGGGCTCAATGGGGCGAGCAGCAGGTCATGGAGGTCGTCGAGGACCTTGTCGAGGTGGTGCAGCCGGCGGCGGCCCCGGGCGGAGATCGTGATGATGTTGCGGCGCCGGTCCTCGGGGTCGGGGGTCCGCTCGACGAGGCCGCGTTCGGTCAGTTCGTTGAGTACGCCGACCATGTCGCTGCAGTAGATGCCGGTGCGCCGGCTCAGTGCCGCTTGGCTGCCCGGCCCGTGTTCGAGCAGTGAGGCGAGGACCGCGTAGTGCCATTTGCGGGCGTCGGCCTCGGCCAGTCCCTCGGTGATCAGCCGGTCCGACCGTACGGTGAGCTGTGACAGCAGTCGGCTCGCGCGCCGGCGCAGTCTGTCGGGCGTCCGGGGCGCGCCGTCGTCGGGTATGTCCGCGGCTTCGGCTCTGATCATGGCGCCATCCTACCCATTGCGTTAGTCCGCCTAACGATGTACGTTCACACGCGCCAAACCGTTAGAGCGACAAATGAAGTTGGAGTGCGCTCCAAGGAAGGAAGACTTTGCCCACCAAGACGCTGCAGATTCCCACCGCCGACGGCCGGTCGGACGCTTTCGCCGCCTTTCCCGACCGTGACGGGCGGCACCCGGGGGTGCTGCTGTACATGGACGCCTTCGGACTGCGGCCCGAGCTGGAGAACAAGGCCCGCGAACTGGCCGAGCACGGGTACTACGTACTCGTCCCCAACCTCTACTACCGGCACGGCCCTTCTCCGGTGGTCGAACTTCCCGACCACATCGGGGAAGAGAACCGGTCCGCGGTCTTCGCGCAGCTGATGCCGCTGGTCGAGGGGCTCACCACCGACCTGGTCCTGCGCGACGCCGACGCCTACCTCGACTTCCTCGCCGCCCAGCCCGAGGTCAGTGCCGGGCCGGTCGGCACGATCGGCTACTGCATGGGCGCCGCCCTGGCGATGCGTACCGCAACGGCGCACCCCGGCCAGGTGGCCGCCGTCGCCGGATTCCACCCCGGCTTCCTGGTCACGGACGCACCCGACAGCCCGCACCGCCTCGCCCACCGGCTCACGGCCCAAGTCCACATCGGCCTCGCCGAAGGCGACCTGACACCGGAGGCCCTGAGCGAACTCAACCAGGCCCTGGATGCCGCGGGCGTCGACTACACCACCGAGATCTACCCCGACACCGTCCACGGTTTCACCATGTCCGACACCTCCGCTTACAGCCCCTCCGCCCTACAGCGCCACTGGGACCGTCTGCTGCCTCTCCTCGATCGCACGCTGACAGCCGGCTGAGAATTCGGCGGCGCCGAAGAGGGTGAAGGGTGCGGTGCGGGCAGGCTTACGCCTCGAATACGCCGTTGCCGTCCGGTACACCGGCTTCGCGAAGGCGCCAGCGTGGCCACGTCCGCCACCCGTGGCCCTACGCGCTCCCGCTCTCCTTGTGCCCACGGCTGTCGCAGGGCAGGGCGGTGCCGGGGGCGTCGGTGTGGAAGTCGCGGGTGGTCTGGTGTTCGACGTCGGTGATGGCGGTGGGGGCGACGGTGATGGCGCCGCCGAAGGGCCGCTCGGCGTCGTGGACGAGCAGCAGGGTGGCGGTGAGCAGGGCGGTGGCCATGGCCAGGGTGGCGAGCTGGGGACGGTTGTGGCGTCTGGGGATGCACAGGCACAGGGAGATCACGGTGATGGAGAGCAGGACGAGCATGAACCAGTAGATCGCCGCGGGGACCGCCGCGGTCGACTCCGTCAGCCGTGCCTGGCGGGCCTTGGCCCGGGTGTCGTCCGCTCCGACGAGCATGCCGAAGGCGCCTTGGTCCGTGCCAATGTCCTTGAAGGCGGCACGCAGGTCGGCGGTCCAGACGCTGGGCACCGGGGAGCCGTGGCCGTCGGCCATGGTCGGCCATTCGTAGTGGCGTACCGCGCGGGTGTAGCAGACGACGTCGGCCTGCACCCGACGGCGCTGTGCGGCGTTGGGGAGGAAGTCCGCCGTCTCCGCGAGGTGGTCGGCGGCGTTGGCCTCGTTGTGCACGGCCTCCTCGGCCCTGTTGTAGGAGCCGGCGGCGGTGGCCAGGACGAAGGCGAGGATCAGTACGGTCAGGGTCTGTACCGGGCTGATCAGGTCCCGTACCGACAACCCTTCGTCGTCGGCGTCGGTGTCGTTGCGGCGCAGGAAGTGGTGGGCGGTCAGGCCGAGGGCCAGGGCAACGGCGGCCACCACGATGGTGACGATCATGAGTGCGTCTCCGGGAGCGGGGTCAGGGCTCGACGCCGGCGGTTTCTTTCGCGTTGCCTTTGCCTGACCACGGCGACCGGCATACGGGATCGCCCACCCGGCCATCCGTACGAGCGACGCTTTCGGAGCGCCTGGAGGTACCGGTCCCGGTGCGGCGCCGGGAGGGCCAGGCGACCGGCCGGCGGTGTGCTGCTGTCTGCCGGTCGAAATCGGGGCACCGGGCCGTACGTCAGCTCCCGGCGCTCTGGCCGCCGTCGACGTGCAGGATCTCCCCGGTGACGAAGGTGGCGTTCTCCAGGTACAGGACCGCGTCGACGATGTCGCCGGGTGCGCCCATCCGGCCGACCGGGAGCAGGCCGCTGAGGGCCGCGTGTTCTTCCTCCCGGTGCATCGGGGTGTTGATGACGCCCGGCGAGACGGCGTTGACGCGGATGCCGCGTGTCGCGTATTCGATGGCCAGCGACTTGGTGGCGGACTGCAGGCCGCCCTTGGTCAGCGAGGTGAGTACGGAGGGCACGCGGGAGTCGGCGTTGTCGACCAGGCTGGAGGTGAGGGTGACGATGTGGCCGCCGCCCAGCGCGAGCATGTGCCGGACGACCGACCGGGTGAGGTGGAAGAAGCCGGTCACGTTCACCCCGATCACCGAGGCGAACTCCTCCGGGGTGTAGTCGGTGAACGGCTTGGCGAGGAAGAGGCCCGCGTTGTTGACCAGGGTGTCGATACGGCCGAACCGCTGCACGCCCGCGGCGACGACCCGTTCGGCGGTCGCGGGGTCGGCGATGTCCCCGCGGACGGCGATGACGTCCGGGGCGCGGGACGCGGAGATGGTGCGCGAGGTGGCCACCACGCCGTATCCGAGCTTGCGGTAGGCGGCGACCAGCGCGGCGCCGATGCCCTGCGACGCCCCGGTGATGACGGCGGCCTTCTGCCCCTGTGCGTTCATGACGCGCCTCCGGACCGGAACCGGCTCAGCACCCGCTCGGCCTCGCCCATCATCTCCCGGACGATGTCCCCGGCGGGCCGCACCCCGTGGACGAGGCCGACGCCCTGCCCCATCAGCCAGGGCATCTCCTCCCAGTCGGCCTCCGTGCCGGGCACCGGCGGGAACACGTTGAACTTGCGCAGCACCATCCGTTCGCCCTGGAAGACCGTGGTGCCGACCTCCTCCAGGGCGTGGCGGTCGGCCGGCACCTCGTCCAGCCGGTCGTGCCACTGGGCCACCACGCGGTCGCGTTGCACCCGCATCGGGTTGAAGTCCGGCCATTCGGGGCCGAACACCGCCGTACGGACCGTGTCCTCCCCCCGGGAGGCGATCAGCCGCCGGTGGTGCTCGGGATGCACCTGCGCCTGTGGCGAGGCGAGGAGCCGGGTGCCCACCCACACGCCGTCGGCGCCCAGGCACAGGGCCGCCGCCACCTGGCGCCCGTCGGTGATCCCGCCCGCGGCCAGGACCAGCGCCCGCTCCCCCACGGCGTCCACGACGGCGGGCACACCGACCATGGTGGGCAGGCCGCCGTAGTTGTGCCCGCCCGCCTCCCAGCCCTGGGCGACGACGACCTCCACCCCGTCCGCCACGGCGCACTCGGCCGCCTCCGCGGAGCCGACCTGCTCCCACACCGACACCCCGGCCGCGCGCAGCCGCCCGATCTGCTCGGCCGGCGGGTGCCCCCAGTGGTACGAGACGATCGGAACCCGCTCCTCCACGCAGACGCGGACGTGCTCGGCGTTGTCGAAGTAGGTGATCAGGTTGACGTGGAACGGCGCTTCCCCCACGTCCGCGCGGATCTCGTGGATGAGCTCCCGGAGGTGGTCCGGGTGCATGAGCGCGGCCCCCACCGCGCCGATGCCGCCCGCGGTGGTGACGGCGACCGCCAGATCGGCGGTCCCGCCCGCGAAGGCCATCCCGGCGCAGGCGAACGGATACGGAACGGCGAACCTTTCGGTGAACCTGGTGGACAGCACCCCCATGACGGCCCCCTCGCGCCTTTCGGGCAAGCGGATGCCCCCGCACCCCCGGTGAGAGGGCACCTCCCCATCCGGCAGGTTCCCACCGGTGCCGGTACGAGGCCAGAGTCCGGCGCGGATACACGTGTACGGTCGTATGGCCGCCCCTGCCCGGCTCGGGCCGTCCCACCCCGAAACCGACGTCTCCCCATTACGTAGGCCCCCGCTTACGTAGTTCTCGCCGACGCGGCACTCCCCTCCCCGGCGGCATGGTGGACAGCACTGCCACGTACCGGCCCCATGGACCCCATGGACCGGACAGGGAAGAGGGGGAATCACTTGCTCAGCACGCGCCCGGCCGTCATGGCTGCCGTACCCACCGTGAGCCGGGTGCGGGTGACGATCACCGCATCCGACCCGATCAGCCGCGAGGGGGTCGTCAGTCAGCTGCGCCGCCACCCGGAGGTCGATCTCTGTGCGGACCCCGGGTCCGCCTCCGTGGCCGTGCTCGTCGTGGGGACGATCCGGGAGAACGAACTGCTGGACGTCATCGAGTGCGGCGCGGGGGCCATCGTCTGACGCCGCGAGGCCACCGCGCACCGGCTGGTGCAGGCGGTGCTGACCGCGGCCGAGGGCGGCGGCGATCTGCCCGCCGACCTGCTGGGCCGGCTGATCAGCCAGGTGGGGCGCCTGCACCGGGGCGGCGGCGACCATCCGGCGGGCGATCCGCTCGGCTGACACCCGCCGGGCCACGAACACCAGCACGCGCCGCGAGGCGTCATCGATCCACTGGGCGTCGTCCACCACACAGCAGACCGGCCCGTGCCTGGCCACCTCGGAGCAGCAGCCCCAGGACGGCGAGGCCGACCGTCAGCGGCTCGGGCGAGGGCTCCGTGCCGAGGCCGAACACCGCCTCCAGCGCCCGCTGCTGTACGGCGGGCAGTCTTCGCCGGTGGTCGAGGACCGGGGCGCACAGCTGGTGCGGCGTCGCGTAGAGAAGATCGCGCTCGAACTCCGTACCGGCGGCCCGCAGCACCTCGAACCCGTCCAGTGCTTCCGCCACGGCGTCGATGAGCGCGGACTTGCCGATGCTCGCCTCCCCCGCCACCACCAGGGCCCCACCACGCCCGTCGGCCGTCGAGGTCACCAAACGATCGAACGCACGCCACTCTGCGTGCCGGGCACCGAGCTGCACCGGAATCGTCCTCCGAGTCATTGCTGGAGGTCTCTCACAATCTTCTTCGTACGGAGCCGGAGCCAGGCCCGGGCCATCCCCTGCGGCAGGCACCGGGCAGGGTGGAGGCGGCCACGGCCGACAGGTTCTTGATGGGACGTGACATTTGGCAGTTGCACGGACTTCTGGGGCTTTTGTGAGACCGCGGAAGCCGTCAACGCCCCGCGGCCCGCCGCCTGGTCGCCGTCGGCGCGACCGACGCCGTCACCTGCGCCGTTGTCACCCCGTACGCTTCTGCTGATCAAGATCGCTCAAAGGCCGCAGGGCCGAAGCAGGGGGGTAAGAACATGACATACCGGCGTGCCGTGATACCGGCGCTCGTCGGAAGTCTGCTGGTCACGTTGTTGCTGTGGTGGGCGGGGGCGAGCGTGCGGGCATTGCAACTTCCGGGCTCCGCGGGTGTGTTCGGCATCGAGACCGTGAACGAGCTGCGGCGCTGGCTCGCGCCCTGGGCGTACGACCCTCCGGCGGGGCCGCTGTCCGGTGGGAGCGCGGACGCGGGTGCGGGCGCCCAGTACGCCGATCTGTACCGCACCGCGATGCACGTCCGATTCGTGGCGGTCTTCGCGTTCTACCTGGCCGGCGCGTTGCTCCTGATCCGCAGGATTCCGCCGACGCAGCGCCGTACACCGGCCACACTGCTCGCACTGTGGGCCTGGGGCCCGGTGGCCGGAACGCTGGCCGTGACGGTCTCCGCGCCATGGCTGATCGCATCCGGGGGACGCGGCAGTTTCCGGGTCCTGCCGCAGCTGGCGAACGTGATCGCGTCGAGCGGGCCGGTCGTGGTGTTCGCTGCGCTGTTGGCTGCTCTGCTCACGGTGGCCGTGGCGCGTATCACCGCCAAGGGCGCGGATCTCCCGCCCCGGCCGGGCGTGCCGATGCGCGCCGCCCGTCTGGCCGCGAGCGCCGGTACCGCGGTGATCGCGCTGTCGCTGGTGGCCCTCTCGTACGAAGCGGTGGCGGCCTGGATTCAGACCTCGTTCGGCGGCGGAGGGATGCTGTCCGAGCCCGGCGATCTGCTGCGCCAATGGCTGCTGCTCGGCGGGTGGTCGGGCCCGGGGAACACGCCGCTCGGCGACTGGCTGCTGTACCGGCTCACCGACGTGCTCGTGCTGGGCGTGGTCTGGTGGGGGCTGCGGCTGCTGCCGGGTCTGCTCACGCGGATCACGGTGCCGGCGATGGCGGTGGGCACGGTCTGCGTGACCGTACTGGGACTGCTGGCCGGCCAGCTGCTGAAGACGGTGATGGACGGCACCGTCAGCGTATGGGGACCCGCGCATCTGTTCTCGAAACTCGGTGACGGGGTCCCGGCCGCCCTCACCTTCGGCGTCATCGCCGGGGTGGTGGCCTTCGTGACACTGCGGCTGGCCGGAGGCCGTGAGGTGACACGTCGTTCCGGTAAGGGAGCGGGCCGTATGTGACACGTGTGCAGGGAGCCGGACGGCTCCCTGCACACCGGTGACGCGGTGGACGGCACCGGCCGCACGGTCAGGAGAAGGCGCTCAGGAGAAGATGGCGTGCACCTGGTCGACCGCTTCCGGTCCGTAACCGACCGCGCCCACGGGAACCGCTCCGTCGATGGCTTCGATGATCCGCCCGGTCCACACCGGGCCGAACCCCCCCCCGCACAGTTCGATCAGTTGGACGCCCTCGCTCACCAGACGGCGGGCGACCTCGATACCCTCCTCGGGCTTCGCCACGCCGACCAGGACACTGCGGCACTCGCCGGTGTCCACCACGCTGACATCGCCGCCGGCGGTACTGCCGGGAGCCGTGTAGATGAAACCGAAATGTGTGAGCGCCATAGGTGTGCATCCCTCGTGCGGTCGTTGATGCCGCCGGCTCACGACGGCCGGGGCGGGGGCTTGCGGAACGCGGATCAAGCTGCCGACGCATGGTACGCGACCGGCTCCGCACCGCCCCGGCCGCCCACGGCGTCAGTCCACCCCCACCACCGTCGGAGCGGGCGGCACCCACCGCTGGTTACGGTGCTGCTGTGAGCGCACCCCGAAGTCAGTCTTCAGTTCCTCCGGGATCGCGTACTGCATGACCCGGCCGCGGGTGAGGGAGCCCAGTTCGAAGGCGGTGAGGAGGTTGCCCGCCTTGTCGAGGGCCCACTCTCCCAAGGGGCTGCTGTCCTCGATGGTCTCCAGCACACCGAGGAGGACGGGGACGGCCTTGGCCGCCGTGTCCCAGGGGCTGCGGGGAATCCGGAGCCAGTCGGCGATGGTCGGGCCCACCAGGAAGCGGATGGTGGCCGGGACGATCGGGTCGAAGAGGGTGCCGGGGACGACGTCCTCGTACATCCGCATCAGCTGGTCGTTGAGCCGGACCCCGTCCTCGGACGGTCCCAGGTTGCGGGTGAGGTAGAGGTCGGCGTACGCGCGGGCCTCGGTGAGGTTCTCCGGGGCCGCCTCCATGTCGCAGCCCAGGATCGACCCGACGACCCGCCACGCGTAGTAGTACGCCTCCGCCCCTTCCTCGCTCATGTGGATGCCGAGGCGGTGCATCGCGTCCAGTACCAGGATCGAGAAGCAGATCTGCCCGCCGATCATGTCCTCCTGGCACAGCGGCGTGCCGTCGCGCTCCGTGTCCCAGCGGCCCGACGTGGTCAGATGGCGGCGCACCGCGGCGTGCAGCAGGCGGACCTTCTGGGCGGCCGGGATGAATTTGCTGCCTTCTTCGAAGGCGTTGGTCTGCATCAGGTACGTGACGAACTGGCCCGTGTTCGCCATCCGGCGCGAGGGATAGTCCATGGAGTGCGTCGAGGCGAGCAGTTTCGCGACGCGCGGTACGGCGTAGGTGGCGGGCATCGCCGCGAAGGAGAGCCCCGTGTTGATGTGTGCGGCGTTGTCCATGAAGAACAGCCGCGCGCGCTCCATGATGTCCCAGTCCACCCACGTGGGCGGCATGCCGGTCGCCTCCAGGTAGGAGGCCGCCGAGGGCGGCAGACCTTGCGGCAGTTTGTTGCCCGCGGTGCTGAAGAAGCGCATGAGCGTGTTGAAGTCGCGTACCTCGCCGCGCTCGAACATGGCCGTGACGGTCGCGTCGGCGAGCGGGTCGCCTTGCAGGCGCAGCGCGTCCAGGGTGGCGTCGGTGTACCGTGCGGCCGGCTCGGTGGTCTCGGTGGTCACTGGCTCCTCGTTTCTCTCGCTGTCACGGGGCCGGTTGCCCCTGCTGTCACAGGGACCGGTTGGTCGCCGAGTCCGCCAGCGTGCGGAGCGCCGCGCGGGCCTCCGGCGGCAGCGGCACGGAGTCCAGGGCCGCGCGGGCCCGCGCGATCCGCTCCTGGATCATGTCCTCGATGCGCCGGCGGGCGCCGCTGCGCTCCATCCACTGCCGTACGAGGGCGGCGTCGGCCTCGTCCAGCGCCGGTTTGCCCAGCGCCTCGCGCAGCTGCTGCCCCTGGTCGGCGGACAGCAGTGCGGCGGTGAGCGCGAGCAGCGCGGTGGGCTTCTTGTCCCGCAGGTCGTCAAGGTTCGACTTGCCCGTCTCGGCCGGGTCGCCGAAGACGCCCAGCAGGTCGTCACGGAGCTGGAACGCCTCGCCCAGTGGCATCCCGTACGCGGTGAAAACGGCGAGCACCCTCGGGGACGCGCCGCCGAGAGTCGCGCCCATGTGCAGGGGCCGTTCCACGGTGTACTTGGCCGTTTTGTACCGGGCCACTTCCAGCGATTCGGCGACCTTGGGGACGACGCCTCCCGTCCGCAGCACCTCCAGGAATTCGCCCGCGATGGTTTCGCGCAGCAGCGACGACCACAGGGGCACCGTCCGCGCCACATACGCCCCGGGCAGGCCGCAGGTGGCGAAGACCTGTCCCGCGTATCCCATCAGCAGGTCGCCGAGCATCATGGCGAGCGCGGCGGAGCGTTCCTGGCGCACCTCGTGGGGTGCTCCGGGCGCGGTGCCCCAGGCAGGGGCACCGCTCTCGGCGAAGGCGACGTGGGCCGTGGGGGCGCCGTGCCGCAGGCGGCTGTCGTCGATGATGTCGTCGTGGGTGCACGCGGCCGCGTGCACCAGTTCCATGGCGGCCGCTGCCTTGACCACGCCCTCGCAGTCCGGCTGGCCGGAGGCGCGCCAGCCCCAGTACAGGAAGGCGGCGCGCAGCCGCTTGCCGCGCGTCAGCGAGGCGCGCAGCTGCCGGCACAGCGGGGCCAGTTCGTCCGATACGCGGAGCAGTTCGGCTTCTTCCTCGTCGACCAGCCGCCGCAGGCACGTATCGATCCTCTTCTTGAGCTCTCCGGTGTCATGCATGCGGCCCGCCGGCCCGCCGCACGGCCCGGCAGGCCATCAGCTCCAGGTAGTTGTCGGTCTCCGGGCCGACACGCCGGGCGGCCAGCTCACCGCGGGTGCGCAGTTCGTCCACCCCGTCGGCGAGCAGTTCCCGCAGGTCGGAGCGGCGCAGCAGTCCTTGGCCCCGTTCGGCGGCCTGGCGTACGTGGTCGAGCACGAGGTCGGCGGCGCCGACCGCGAGCAGGAGGGCCTGTTCCAGTCCGGCGGCGGTGTGCCGTGCGGCCGCGCCGAGGGGCGGGGTGTCGCGTTGTTGTCCCTGTTCGGGCATGTCCGGTGCTCCTGTGCGGTGAAGTCCTGTGGGGAGCTTTCAGTGAACCGGCCGGCGGCGGAGCACACGGGGCTTCGGGCGCCCCGTCCCCCGTGCGAGATCATCGTTTCCTGCGAAAGAGTGATGATCGGCCCGTTGTTCGGTCATCATCGGTGCGGCGCCAGAGCCATCCGGCCGGAGTTCCCGGACCTTGCCGCCCGGTCCCGTTGCCCGTACGGGCGGGAAACGGGCCACGGTTCGGGCACGGCGGACGCCGGGCCGGACGCTCCGGGCACCGCCCCGCGCGCCCGGCCCGCGGCATGGCACGTCGGCGTACGAAGCCGAAGCGGGCGGCCCCGCCAACTCGGTCACGCTGCCCGCCCACACGGACACCCCGGTCGTGCTCCCGCGGCGTTACAACGTCTTCTGTGGCGTGTTCCCCCGCGCGCCCGGGGCGAACGCCCCAGCTCACAGCACGTGAACGTGAGGAGTCACACCGTGGAGACACCGCTGCCGCTGACCGGGCGCGCCAAGGACTCCCGTGCCGTACCGGCCCGTTCGGCGCGACAGGCCGAGGAGTTCCTCGACGCCCTTTACGAACGGCACGGATCGGCCCTGCTGGGCTTCGCGGCCCGGCTGCTGGACGGCGACCGGCACCGCGCGGAGGACGTCTTGCAGGAGGTGGCGTTCCGCGCCTGGCAGCGCGCCGACGACCTCGATCCGACGACGAACGCGCTGCGCCCCTGGCTGTTCACCGTGGTCCGCAACCTGGTCATCGACGGTCACCGCTCGCGCAAGGCCCGGCCCGCCGAGGTCGGCGCCGCCGAGGTGCCCGTTTCGCCCGTACCCGACGGGGTCGACCGCGCCCTGACCCGGCGGGTGGTGGTCGAGGCCATGCGGGAGCTGGCACCGAACCACCGCGAGGTGCTGGTGCACGTGTACTTCATGGGACGCAGCCTCGCGCAGACGGCGGAAGTGCTGGGGGTGCCGCCCGGTACCGTCAAGTCGCGGGTGTACTACGCGATGCGCGCGCTGCGCGACGGGCTCAGCAGCCGCGGCCTGACCGCCGCCTGACCGCCCTGGTCGTCGCGCCTCCGTCAGCCGGCCTCACGGCGCGCCGTCACACGCGCAGAACCTGCGGGCCCAGCAGCGAGTAGCGGTGTGCTTCGCCCTGCGGCAGCCGGGTGTCGGTGACGATGGCCTCGAAGTCCGCCGGCTCGGCGAAGCGGCACAGGCTCACCGCGCCGAACTTGGTGTACACGCCGGAGAAGATCCGGCGCCGGGCCGCCCGTACGGCCTGCTGTTTGACCTGGCTCACCGCCGGGTCGGGGGTGGTGAGGCCGTACTCCCGGGAGATGCCGTTGGCGCCGATGTACGCCAGGTCGACGACGAACTCGGACAGCATGCCCGCCGCCCAGTGGTCGGCCGTGGCCACGGTGCCGCCGCGCACCCGGCCGCCCAGCAGCACCACGGTGACGCTGGGCCGGGCGGCCAGCAGCGCAGCGGTGGCCAGGGAGGCCGTGATCACGGTGAGCGGGCGGTCCACGGGCAGCGCCGCGGCGATGAGCTGCGGGGTGTAGCCCTCGTCGATGAAGACGCTCTCCGCGTCGCTGAGCATCGACGCCGCGGCGGACGCGATCCGGATCTTCTCCGACAGGTGCATGGTGGTACGGAAGGCCAGGGTCGATTCGTACCCCGCGCTCTCCACCGGATACGCGCCTCCGTGCGTACGCCGCACCAGTCCGTGCTCCTCCAGCACCCGCAGGTCCCGCCGTACGGTCTCCTTGGCCACCCCGAGATCCGCGGCGAGCTTGCCGACGTCCACCGATCCCGCCTCGCGGGCGGCCTCCACGATGCGGCGCCGGCGCTCCTCGGCCTCCACTGCGCACCCCCGATCCCGGACGCCGGCGACCGGGCGCTCCGCACTCGTGCCGACTGCTCAACTGGTGTGTGGCATACCGCCGTTTCCTTCCCCCGTACGGCCCTGGCCCCACTTCCTACCGGTATCCGGGCCGCCCGGTCCGGCCCGTCGCACCACACATCTTGCCCGAACGTGCCCGTTCTCGTACGGGAAGGGCCGTTGCCCGGCCCGCTCCGGGCACGGGCCGCCCGTACCGGGCGTGCCCGATCGCCCCGTGCGCACGACCACTTGCTGTCCGACCCGTCCGGGCCCGCGCAGGCGTGATTCGAAGTCAGCCCCGGGGCGGCGGCAGCAGATCAGCGTGGTGGACGGTGTATCCGCCCTTGGTGACGGGGGCGTACGGGGCCGGTGCCATACAGGTGCCGACCTGCGCCTCCGGCGTTTCGGCGGTGCCGCCCGGCAGCAGGTTCACCATCTCCCAGGAGAATCCCACCCGGTCGCGCGAGCGGCCCTGGTCCGCGCCGCCGTCATGGACGCTGAACCCCAGCCGCTTGCCCACCCAGGGCGGTCCCCCGGCGCTGACCTTGGTGATGACGGCGGTCAGCGTGGCGGTGTGCGGGCCGGTGACCAGGCAGTCCACCCGGCCTTCCGAGGTGTACGTGATGTCCCGCCCGGCCGAGTAGTGGGAAACCTTCACCGTGCCGCGGGCATCGGTGGGCAGGCCGGTGGGAATTCCGGGGAGCGGCTTGCTGTAGGGCGCGGCGTGCGCGTCGAAGGTGAACGAGCGGACGTCATCGTCCTTGACATACGGCAGCGTGAACTCCGCGCTGCCGGTCACACTCGCGTACGCGGGTCTCGCCTCCCGGCTGCCGGCGTTGGCGCCGGCCGACGTGGCACACGCCGTACTCAGGGTGCTCATCGTGGCGAGGGCCGTAAGGGAGACGGTCACCTTACGACGGATGACAGAACGCATGGGGATTCTCCTGGTGTCCGGGGGAAGTGCGCCGCGCGGCCGCATCATCGTTGCTGATCAGCGGCCGTCTCCCCATCCACCTGGAGTCGTCACTGCCACGCTCGCGTTTCCCCCGCCGGGCACCACGCCGTCATCCGCAGGTCGCACACCGGGCCCGCGGAGTCGCCGGGTCCAGGACCGGCGCGGCGGACGGATGCCGCGGTACTCCCAGTCGCCGCCGAGGGCCGTGGACAGGTCCCTCCTCCGAGGCGGTCGGCTGGGCGCCGCAGTCGTTCCGTATGGGCGTCAGGCCCGCCACGATGTGGTTGGTCAGCCGTCCCAGGCCCTCCGCCTCGACGTCCACGACGTGGACGCCCAGCAGGACGCGTTCGACCTCGCGGTGGCGCGGCACGCGCCGGCGAGTGAACTGCCGCTGCTGGCCGTCTGCCGGGGCTCCAGGTCGTCAACAACGTCGCTCTGGGCGGGACGCTGCGTCAGGATGTGGGCGGCGAGGAGGCGGGCCGCCGGCATCGCGTTCACCGCGTCGCGCTCGCGGCGGGGTCGGTGATCGCCAAGGCGATGGCGGGAGCGAGGGCGACGGCCAGGGCCACAGCGACGGCCGCGGCAGGGCCTCCGGAAGCCGCAGGGGAAGCCGACAAGGTGGAGGTCTCGTGCTATCTCCACCAGTGCCTGGACCGGCTGGGCGACGGCCTCGCGGTCACCGGGCGCGCGGCGGACGGCACCGTCGAAGCCCTCGAACTGCCGGGCCACCGCGCCTGGTTCACGGCGGTCCAGTGGCAGCCCGAGGACACGGCGGCCTCCGACGCCGGGCAGCAGGGGCTGTTCGGCGCGCTGGTGGAGGCGAGCCGGGGGCGGGTTTCCTGACCGGCGGTGCCGGGCCGGAGGCCGGGGCGCCCGCGGTCACCGCCTCAGCTCCGCGAAGAGCGGCGTCCGCTGCGCCGCGGGTGCGGGTCGGCGCCGTCGAGGAGGGCGAGTCGCCGCTCCTCCCCGTTCTCCTCCGTCTGCATCACGATCTTCCGCAGCAGATCGGCCAGTGTCCCGCACTCCTCGTCGGTCAGCCGCTCGGCGACGAACACCTCCTCCGCGTTGAACGCGGGGAAGACCTCGGCCATCAGCTGCTCGCCCCGCTCCGTCAGCCGCAGCAGCACCAGGCGCCCGTCGGAGGGGTGGCTGTTGCGTTCGAGGAGGCCCCGGCTCTGGAGCGTACGGGACACCCCCGTCAGGGTGCCCTTGGAGATGCCCGCCTCCTCCGCGACATGGCGGGTCTCCATCTCGCCCCGGATCCAGACGACCCACAGCACGACGAACGAGGTCCAGGTCAGTTCGGCGCCCCGCAGCACGGAGTTCTCGAAGTGCTGCCGCACCGCGGCGGCGGCACGGTAGATGTTCGCCACCGCGACCATCTGCGTGTGCCGGACCGGTGTGTCGCCCAGTTTGGCCTGTACGGCCTTCTCGGTCTCCCGGAGAGAACGGTGCACCGTCACGTCGTGTTCTCCCCGCATCTCTCGCCGTTTCCCGCGGTCCTCCGCCGGGTTGTGTCCGCTCCCGTACGACCGTTGCCGTTCGCGACCCTTACGGACTCAGACGATAACCCGCATCGCGCCGGCCCTCCCGATCTCGTCGACGAATCCGACCTCCCCCCTGGCCCGCCTCGAACTGCGGGTGATGTTCGAAGAACTCCTCCCCCGCCTCTCCGACACCCGCCGCACGGCCGAGCCCCGCTACGTCCGCTCCAACTTGGTCAACGGGCTGAAGGAGCTGGCGGTGGAGGTCACGTTGGCGTAGGCACCGCGCCGTCAGCGGAAGACGCGCGTGGCCGCCTCCCGTATGGCCTCGGCCAGTTCCGCGGGAGCGGTGAGGTGGGCCGTGTGCCCCTGCCCGGCGAGCGTGACGATCCGTGCGTCGGGCAGGGCGGTCGCCAGGTCGGCCAGGCGCTCCCGTAGGTGGGCCGGGCTTTTGTCGCCCTGTAGGAGGGTGGTCGGCACATGGAGCCGTTGGAAGCGCTCGACGCCGACTCCCAGCGCGTCGAGCGCGTCGATGTCGGCGAAGCCCGCTGCCGCCTTCGCGGTGAACGCGGCCCGCGCCTTCGGGTCCGCGACCATCGTTTCGACCAGGTCAGCGGGTTCGCGGACGATGTACCGCAGATGGATCCGCATCGCCTCGCGGGCGTCTCCCGCCTCGAACGCCGCACGGGCGCGCCGGGCCGCCTCCCCTCCGGCCAGGGACCGGGTGGACACCGGCGGTTCGTAGAGGAACAGGCCCGCCAGTGCCTCGGGCGCACGCACCGCCGCTTCGAGCGCGGCGACCGCGCCCGAGGAGTGACCGGCCAGCAGCGGGGGCCGGCCGAGGAGCCCGGCGATCGCCAGAATGTCCGCCGCTTCGACGGCCGTCGAGTAGTACGGCGGGGTCGTCGCCCCGGGGACGTAGATACGGCGGGCGATCCTGACCACCCGGAAGCCGTCGGCCAGCGACCGTATGACGCCGTCCCAGGACGCGGTGCCGCCACCGCCCCCGTGCACGAGGAGCAGCGGCGGTCCTTCGCCGTCGTCGAGGGCCGTGATCGGTGTGCCACCGACGGACGTTGCGACAAGCTCGGCCATGCGCACCATTGTGCGCCACGGGGAAAACCGCGCGCCCCCTACGCTGACGGCATGGCGATCACGTACGAGTGGCGGGGCGACTTCGAGAACGCGGCCGTCAACCGGCTGCACGCGGAGGGCTTCGGCCACCGGGGCCTGGACATCGACTGGGTGGCGCAGGTCCACCGGCACAGTCTCGGCTGGGTGTGCGCCCGGCGCGACCGTGACGGTGAACTCGTCGGCTTCGTCAATGTCGCGTGGGACGGTGGTGTCCACGCGTTCGTCCTGGACACCGTGGTGACGGCGGACATGCGCCGTTCCGGGATCGGTGCCGGGCTGGTCGCCGCGGCCGTCGGGGGCGCCCGGGCGGCGCGGTGCGAATGGCTGCACGTCGACTTCGACGACGAACTGCGCACGTTCTACTTCGACGCCTGCGGGTTCCAGCCGACGAACGCGGGTCTCATCGCACTCTGAGAACATCCGGCCGGACGAAAAGAAGCGCGGAAGAATGTGTTTTCCGGAAGGCGGGATTCAGGACGCGCCCGGTCGGCCGCGAACTTACCGGTGGGAACACTAGGCGTTCCTCTAGTGCCTTCCGGCCATGATTGGCCCGTCTTTCCGTGCTCCCGCGGGGCGGGTTTTCCGGGGTTCTTCCCAAGGCCGCCCAAGGGGATTACGGGGAGGCGTTGACTCCTCACGCACGGGAATGGTGATCACGCGGCCGGAGTCGCCTCGCCCTTACCGCTGCACTGCCGACCCGCCTTTTCCGGAGGCTCCCCGTGAAGGAAATACTGAACGCTATTCAGGCGCCGGACACCACGGCCGCCGACTTCGCCGCGCTGCCGCTGCCCGAGTCGTACCGCGCGATCACCGTCCACAAGGACGAGACCGACATGTTCGAGGGGCTCGCGGGGTGCGACAAGGACCCGCGCAAGTCGCTGCACCTCGACGAGGTGGCCGTCCCCGAACTCGGTCCCGGCGAGGCCCTGGTGGCCGTCATGGCGTCCTCGGTGAACTACAACAGCGTCTGGACCTCGATCTTCGAGCCGCTGCCGACGTTCGGGTTCCTGGAGCGGTACGGCCGGCGCAGCGAGCTCGCCAAGCGGCACGACCTGCCGTACCACGTCATCGGCTCCGACCTGGCGGGCGTCGTGCTGCGCACCGGGCCCGGCGTCACCGTCTGGAAGCCCGGTGACGAGGTCGTCGCGCACTGCCTGTCCGTCGAGCTGGAGAGCGCGGACGGCCACGGTGACACGATGCTCGACCCCGAGCAGCGCATCTGGGGCTTCGAGACCAATTTCGGCGGTCTCGCCGAACTCGCGCTGGTGAAGTCGAATCAGCTGATGCCCAAGCCCGGCCATCTCACGTGGGAGGAGGCGGCGGCCTCCGGGCTGGTGAATTCCACCGCGTACCGCCAGCTGGTGTCCCGCAACGGCGCGGGCATGAAGGTCGGTGACAATGTGCTGATCTGGGGCGCGAGCGGCGGACTCGGTTCGTACGCGACGCAGTTGGTGCTGGCCGGCGGCGGCACACCCGTCTGTGTGGTGTCCAACGACCAGAAGGCGGAGATCTGCCGGTCCATGGGCGCGGAAGCGGTCATCGACCGCAACGCCGAGGGGTACCGGTTCTGGAAGGACGAGCAGACGCAGGACCCCCGGGAGTGGAAGCGGTTCGGCAAGCGCATCCGCGAGCTGACCGGCGGCGAGGACGTGGACATCGTTTTCGAGCACCCGGGGCGGGAGACGTTCGGCGCGAGTGTGTTCGTCACGCGCAAGGGCGGCACGGTCGTCACCTGCGCCTCCACCTCGGGCTACCAGCACCAGTACGACAACCGCTATCTGTGGATGTCGCTCAAGCGCATCGTGGGCTCGCACTTCGCCAACTACCGCGAGGCGTGGGAGGCCAACCGCCTGATCGCCAAGGGCAGGATCCACCCGACGCTGTCCCAGACCTACCCCCTGAGGGAGACCGGGCAGGCGGCGTACGACGTGCACCGCAACCTCCACCAGGGCAAGGTCGGCATTCTGGCGCTCGCTCCCGAGGAAGGACTCGGCGTACGGGACGCCGAGTTCCGGGCGCGGCACGCCAGCGCCATCAACCGCTTCCGCGGGACGCTGGAGGACTGATCCGCACCATGCCTGAGGGGGCCGGCCCTTGCGGGACGCTGTTGGTTTATTCGGTCCCTCGCGTGACGTCGGTCTCCACGATCCGGTTGTGGTCGTGGAGACCGACGTTGTTGTGTGGGGTGGGTGTCGATGTCGATGCGTCCGAGTGGGCCGGGGGAGATTCCGGCGGAGACGGTGCGGGTGGCCCGGGCGGCGTTTGCGAAGGGAAGCCTGGCGATCCGGGTCCGGGACGAGCTGGGGCCGATGTTCCGGGACGAGGACTTCGCGGATCTGTTCGCCTCACGAGGCCGGCCTGCCTGGTCTCCGGCCGGTCTGGCGCTGGTGTCGGTGCTCCAGTTCGTGGACGGGCTGACCGACCGCCAGGCCGCGGAAGCGGTGCGGGCGCGGATCGACTTCAAGTACGCCCTCGGGCTGGAACTGGGCGATCCCGGCTTCGACTTCTCGGTGCTGTCGGAGTTCAGGGACCGGCTGGCCGGGGCCGATGGAGGGCGCCGGGTCATGGACGGTGTGCTGGTGGCAGCCCGCGAGAAGGGGCTGCTCAAGAGCGCGGGCCGGGCCCGCACCGACTCCACGCACATCTTGTCCTCGGCACGGCAGCTGAACTGGCTGGAGCTGGTCGCGGAGACGCTGCGATCGGCTCTGAACGCACTGGCCCAGGCTGCCCCCGGCTGGCTGGCCGAAGCCGCCGAGCCGGACTGGTTCCGGCACTACGCGACCCGGGCCGAGGAGTCCCGGTTCCCCAAGGGCCGTGCCAGGCGGGACGAGGTGGGCCTGCGGATCGGCAGGGACGGGATGCGGCTGCTGGAGGAGGTCTTCGCCACCGTTGCACCGCACCGGCTTCGCGCACTCGATGAGGTGGAGATCCTGCGGCAGGTCTGGGTCCAGCACTTCCACATGGTGGAGGGCGAGGTGGCCAGGCGGGACCCAAAAGACCGTCCGCCGGGCATGATGCGCCTGGTCACCCCGTATGACCGCGAGGCCCGTGGCAGCGTGAAGCGGGACATCATGTGGGACGGCTACAAGGTCCATCTCACCGAGATCTGCGAGGCGGACGCCCCGAACCTGATCACGAACGTGGCCACCACCGTCGCCACCGTCTCGGACAGCGTGATGAGCCAGTCGATCCACGCGGGCCTCGCCGACCGCGACTGCCTGCCCGGCGAACACTGGGTCGATGCCGGTTATCCCACCGCCACTCAAGTCCTGGCCGCCCGCACCGAGCATGGCGTCGCGCTGCACGGGCCCATGGCTGCCAACACGTCCGCCCAGTCCGCGGGCCCCTACGGCCTGGACGCATTCACCGTCGACTGGGACCAGCAGCAGGTGGCCTGCCCCGGCGGCGTCACCACGACCCAGTGGTATCCGCGCACGGACTCCAAGGGCCTCGCGGTCATCCGCGTGCGGTTCCGCCACAGCGAGTGTCGCCCCTGTCCCCACCGGCACGAGTGCGTGGGCTCGGCTACCGGCCAGCGCCGGGAGATCATGCTGCGTCACCGGGAGGAACACGAGATCATCCGACACAGCCGCGCCGAGCAGCAAACCGATGCCTGGAAGGACCGTTACAAGATCCGTGCCGGGGTCGAGGGCAGCATCTCCCAAGCAGTCGGGCGCTGCGGCCTGCGCAGATCCCGCTACCGGGGCCTGACAAAGACCAGCCTCCAGCACCAGCTCACCGGAGCCGCGATCAACCTTGCCCGCATCGACGCCCACCTCACCGGCACACCCCGAGCCCGCACCCGCACCAGCCACTTCGCAGCACTGTGCCCCGCCGAGATGACGCTCGACGGGGCACAAGCAGGGACCGAATAAACCAACAGCGTCCTTGCGGGACCGGCCCCCTCAGCCATGAACGGCGGGGTGCGGGTGCTCCGGAAAGCACCCGCACCCGCCCCCTCAGTGCTCCGCGTCCATCAGCCGGAACAGGTCCTCGTCGCTGGCCGACGTCAGGTCCAGGGGCCCGCCGGAACCGGTGTCCGTAGTGCCGTCCCGCCCCGCCGCCATCGCCTTCAGCCGTGCCACCGCCTCCGCCGAGACCTCCGCGCCGGCCGTGAGCAGGGACTCCAGCTCGGCCACGACCGAGTCCACGTCGCGTGCGGCGGTGGCCGGGCGCGCGAGGCGTTCGCGTACGAGGCGGACGACCGCGTTCGGGGTGGGGTGGTCGTAGACGAGCGTGGCGGGGAGCCGCAGGTCCGTGGCCGCGATGAGGCGGTTGCGGAGCTCGACGGCGTTCACCGAGTTGATGCCCATCTCCTTGAAGGTGTGGGTGCCTTCGCTGTCGAGCGGTTCCTGGCCGCCGAGCACGGCCGAGGTCTCGGCGAGCACCAGGGAGCGTACGTACGCGTCCTGTTCGGCGTCTTCGAGACCGGCCAGCCGGGCTTCCAGGCCCGACGGCTCCTCCGCATCGGCCGCCGGCGCGCCCGCGCCGATCGCGGCACCCACGAAACCGGCCTCGGCGGCCGCACCCGGCCCCGCCGCCAGCCAGAACCGCCGCCGCTGGAACGCGTACGTCGGCAGGTCGACGGGCCGGGCCCCGGGCAGCACCGCGTCCCAGTCGACGGGTGCGCCGTGGGTGTGCACCCGGGCGGCCGCGGAGAGCAGGATCTGCCGGTCCGGTACGCCGGAGCTCAGGCTCGGCACCACGGCGGTTCCGTGCTGCGGGCCGGCCGCCTCCAGGCACTCGTCGATCATGGGGGTGAGCAGCGGCTCGGCGCCCAGCTCCAGGAAGCCGGTGACGCGCTCCTCCCGGAGCCGGCCGATCGCGTCCTTGAAGCGCACGGGCTGCCGCACGTGCCGTACCCAGTGCTCAGGGTCGCGCGCCTCCTCGTCGGTCAGCGGGCGGCCGGTGACGGTGGAGACGAGGGGGATGGTGGGCGTGCCGTAGGCCAGCGTGCGGACGACCGCGCGGAACTCCCCCAGGATGGGGTCCATCAGCGGTGAGTGGGCCGCGACCCTCATGGGGATGCGGTGGGTCTTGTGGCCGGCGTCGCGGAGCCGGTCCGTGAGGGCGATGAGCGGGGCCTCGGCACCGGAGAGTACGAGGGAGTGCGGCCCGTTGACGGCCGCGATCGAGACCGAGCCGGTCGTCTCCTCGGCGAGCCACCCCCGCACCTCGTCCTCCGAGATGCGCACCGCCACCGTCGCGCCGCCGACCGGCAGCGAGCTGATCAGCCTGCCCCGGGAGGCCACCAGGGCGCAGGCGTCCTGGAGGGTGAGGATGCCGGTGACATGCGCGGCGGCGATCTCGCCGGCCGAATGGCCCGCGAGACGGTCCGGGGCCATGCCCCAGGACTCGTACAGCCGGTAGAGGGCGACCTGGAGGGCGAACAGCGAGGGCTGCGAGAACTCGGCGTTGTGCAGCAGCGTCGCCTCCTCGGAGTCGGCGTCCGCCCACATCACCGAGGTCAGCGGACGTGCCAGCAGCGGGTCGAGGGTGTCGCACACCTCGCGCAGCGCCTCCCCGAACACGGGGAACGCCTCGGCCGCCCCGCGCCCCATGCCGGGGTGCTGGCCGCCCTGTCCGGAGAAGACGAAGGCCAGGCCGCCCGGCGCGGAATCGAGCGGGGTGACGTCCGCGGCCCGCTCCCCGCGCCCGAACGCGGCCGTCGCGGACAGCATCCGGTCCCGGTCGGAGCCGCTGACGACGGCCCGGTGCCGGTGCCGGGTGCGGGTGGTGGCCAGGGCGTGGGCGATGTCCTGTGTGCGCAGGCCGGGGTGAGCGGTCACGTGCTCGGCCAGGCGGCGGGCCTGTTCGCGCAGCGCCGTCCGGCTCCGTGCGGAGAGCACCCACGGTACGGCGGTGTCGTCGGCCGGTTCCGATCCGGGCGCGCTCTGCGTCCCGTCCGGGGCCTCCTCCAGGATCACGTGGGCGTTGGTGCCGGTGAGCCCGAAGGACGACACTCCTGCCCGCCGCGTGTGCCCGCTCTCCTGGGGCCAGGGCTGCGCCTCGGTCAGCAGCCGTACCGCCCCGGCGGACCAGTCGACCTTGGTGGAAGGAGTCTCCACGTGCAGCGTCCTGGGCAGGACGCCGCGGCCCAGCGCGAGCACCGTCTTGATGACCCCGACGACCCCGGCAGCGGCCTGTGTGTGCCCGAGGTTGGACTTCACCGACCCCAGCCACAGCGGCCGTCCCTCCGGCCGCTCCTGGCCGTAGGTGGCCATCAGGGCCTGGGCCTCGATCGGGTCGCCGAGCGGAGTGCCGGTGCCGTGCCCCTCCACCGCGTCCACGTCCCGCGGCGTCAGACCGGCGTCGGCCAGGGCCTGGCGGATGACGCGCTGCTGCGCGGGGCCGCTCGGGGCGGTGAGCCCGTTGGAGGCGCCGTCCTGGTTCACCGCGGAGCCCCGTACGAGCGCCAGTACACGGTGTCCGTTGCGGCGGGCGTCGCTCAGCCGCTCCAGCAGCAGCAGTCCCGCGCCTTCCGCCCACGCGGAGCCGTTCGCGGTGTCCGCGTACGCCTTGGCGCGCGAGTCGGTGGCGAGCGCGCGCAGCCGGGCGAAGTGGGTGAAGGGCGCCGGGGTCGCCATGACGGTGACGCCGCCGGCCAGCGCCAGGTCGGTCTCGCCCGACCGCAGGGAGCGGCAGGCCAGGTGCAGGGCGACGAGGGAGGACGAGGAGGCGGTGTCGACGGTCAGCGCGGGGCCTTCGAGGCCGTAGGTGTAGGCGATGCGCCCGGAGATCGCGCTGTTGGCGGCCCCGGTGGTGAGCGTGCTCTCCCACTCGCTGGGGACGGCGGACGCGAGAGCGCCGTAGCCGCGCTCCATCGCGCCGGTGAACACGCCCGTACGGGTGCCCTTCAGGGACGCCGGGTCGATGCCCGCCCGCTCGAAGGTCTCCCAGGCCGCCACCAGGAGCAGGCGCTGCTGCGGGTCGGTGGCCGTCGCCTCGTGGTCGGACAGGCCGAAGAAGCCCGCGTCGAAGTCGCCCGCGCCGGGCAGGAAGCCGCCTTCGCGTGCGTAGCAGGTGCCCGGCCGGTCGGGGTCCTCGTCGAAGAGGCGGTCCAGGTCCCAGCCGCGGTCGTCCGGGAAGGGCCGCATCGCGTCGGTTCCGCCGGCCAGCAGCTCCCACAGGGCGTCGGGAGAGTCGGCGCCGCCCGGCAGGCGGCAGGCCATGGCGACGATCGCCACCGGATCGGCCTCGTCGGCCGGGAACCTCCGCGCCTCCTCCGCCGTCTTCCCCGATGCCGCCGCCGAAGCCGGGTCGTTCTGCTCGGCCAGTGCGTGCGCCACGGCCCGCGGCGTCGGGAAGTCGAAGGCCAGCGTGACCGGGAGGGACAGCCCGGTCTCCTCCCGCAGCAGGTTGCGCAGCCGCACCGCGAGGACGGAGTCGAGGCCGAGCCGGCGGAATTCGGTGTCGGGGAATTCCGGCGCACCGACGGCGGGGCCGGCCGGGTCGCCGCTGCTGCCGAGGACCTGGCCGACGCAGTCGCGTACCAGTTCCAGCGCCTCTTCGGCCGTCTCCGGCGGGACCGCGCCGAGACGGGCCGCCACGGGCGTCGCTTCCAGGCCGGTGCGCAGCTGCTCCTTGAGTGCCCTGCGGTCGAGCTTCCCCGCGGGGGTGAAGGGCAGCTCGCGCACGGTGACCAGTTCGAGGGGGATCTTGTGGTCGGCGAGTCCCCGCCGGCGCAGGAACGCGGTCACCTCGGTCAGCCCGATCGTACGGTCCGCGCGGTCGGTCACGACCAGGCACGGGTACTCGCCGAGCCGGTCGTCCGGCGCCCCCGCCACGGCCAGCGGGCCCAGGCCCGCGAGCTCCGCGAGCAGGCTCTCGATTTCGGTGGCGCCGAACTTCCGGCCTCCGGTGGCGATCACTTCGGCCGCCCGGCCGTGCAGGACGACCACGCCGTCCGCGTCGATGGCGGCGATGTCGCCGGTCCGCAGCCAGCCGTCGTCGGTGAGGGCCGAGCGCGTCAGCTCCGGCTCGCGGAAATAGCCGCGGAACATCGCCGGGCCCTGGTACTGGAGCTCGCCCGTCTCCCCCGCCGCGCACTCCGCGCCGTGCTCGTCGACGACCCGTACGCGCACGCCGTCGACCGGTTCTCCCACGCTGCCGTCGGGGTGGTGGGCCCGGGTTGCGGTGCCGGTGCCGATCTCGGACATGCCCCACACCACGACCGGTTCGCAGTCGAGGGCGGCGCGTATCTGTGCGGCGAGCGCGGGTGCGAGGGCGGCGCCCGCCGTACGCACCTGGTGCGGCGCGAAGCCCGCCGGCTCGCCCGCCCTGGCGAGTCGCGCGACGATGTCCCGCAGTTGGGCGGGTACGGCGAAGACGACGCGGGGGTTGTGCTCCCGCGCCAGCTCCAGGAAGCGGTCCACGTCCCAGCCGGTGAGCAGGACCTGCGTCCGGGCGGCGAACAGCGCCGTGTGCAGGGACTGGAGCCCGAACAGGTGGGTCATCGGGCAGGCGGTCAGGACCGTGCCGCCGAAGGCGTCGGCGGCATCGGCCACGACGGCCGCGGTGTTCGCCAGCAGGCCGCCGTGGGTGTGCACGCACAGCTTGGGCCGCGCCGAGGTGGTGCCGGACGAGGGGATCAGGGCGAGCGGCATGTCGGGGGTGAGGTGCACCGGCCGGGGCTCGCTGCCCGTCCAGGCTGCCCGCAACCCGTCCAGCGCCCCGATCCCCGGCTCCTCGCACTCCGCCTCCGACGCCCCGGCCAGCAGCACGCCGCGCAGCGTCGGCACGCTCTCCAGGAGCGAGCGGGCCGTTGCCGTGCCCTCGCTCCCGGAAGCCGACAGGACGAGGAGTACGGGTTCCGCGCGGGTCAGCAGCGCGTGGACCTCCGCGGTCGGGGTGCCCTCGTGGACGGGCAGCAGTACGGCGCCGACGGCCGCGACGGCCAGGTGCAGGGTCTGGAACTCCCAGCTGTTCGGCAGCCGCACCGCCACCACGTCACCGGGCCCGACGCCCGATTCCTGGAGGCCACGGGCCAGCGCGCGGACGTCCGCCCGCCACTGCGCCCAGGTCCGCGAACGGTCCCCGTCCACGATGGCCACCGCGTCGGGGGCGGCCCTCGACGCGGTCTCGAACACCTCGGGCAGCGTGTGGCCGCCCCGTACCTCCGCCGCGTCGGTGGGCGGCTGGATCACGTAGTCAGCTGTGTGGACGGGCACCATCACTCCCGGATCGCTCTGAGCACTCTCGTCGGTCGGTGGGCGGGCCGGGGTTCGGACACGAGCTCCTGCCCGGGCGGGCGTCAGCCCTCGTGCACGGTGATGGCCCCGGACGGGCACAGGGCACCGGCCAGTTTGGCGGCGGCCTCCTGGTCGGCGCCGGGCTCGGCGAGAAGGGTGACGAGCCCGTCGTCGTCCTGGTCGAAGACCGCGGGCGCGTTCAGTACGCACTGGCCCGCCCCGACGCAGCGGTCGGAGTCAACGGTGATACGCATGTCGGGTTTCTCTCCTGCGGTGGATGGGGGCCGCCCGGCGGCCGGTGAGGCGTGCCGCCGGGCGGGCGCGGGTTCTCTGGTCAGGTCACCAGCGGACGGGCAGCTCGTGCAGGCCGTAGAGCACGCCGTCGTACTTGATGTTCAGTCCGTCCTCGGGCACGTCGAGCCGGAGGTTGGGAATGCGCTCGAAGAGCTTGCGGTACGCGACCTCCATCTCGACCCGTACCAGGTTCTGCCCCAGGCACTGGTGTACGCCGTAGCCGAAGGCCACATGGCCGCGGGCGGAGCGGGAGGGGTCGAACGCGTGGGGGCACGCGAAGAGTTCCTCGTCGTGATTGGCGGCGGCGACCAGCGGCACGATGCCCTCGCCCGCCTTGATGTGCTGCCCGGCGATCTCCACGTCCTCGACGGCCACCCGCAGGGACACCAGGTCGGCGACCGAGTGGAAGCGCAGGGTTTCCTCGACGGCCCGTTCGTCACCGATCCACTGGGGATTCTTCAGCAGGGTGACCACACCGAGCGCGATGTTGTTGGCCGTGGTCTCGTGGCCGGCGATGAGCAGCAGCATCAGTACGCCGGACATTTCGTGGGCACCGATGGCGCCGGTGGCCAGCAGCCGGGTGACGATGTCGTCGCCGCCCCAGTTCTTCTTGATCTCGATCAGCCGGTTGATGTACCGCATGAGGTCCTTGCCGGCGGCCAGGCGGTCCTCGTCGGAGTACGCACGGAACGAGACCAGGACGCGGGTCCTGGATTCGAAGAACTCGCGGTCGGCGGGCGGCACGCCGAGCAGTGCCGAGATCACCAGGGAGGGAATGGGCAGGGTGAAGTCGGCGACGAGGTCGGCGGTGTTGCCCGCGGCCAGCATCGCGTCCAGTTGCGCGTCCACCGTGCGCTCGATCGCGGGTTTCATCGCGCGGACGCGCCGCACGGTGAACTCCGGGATGAGGGCCTTGCGGAACCGGTCGTGTTCGGGCGAGTCCATTCCCACGAACCAGCCGGGTATCTGGTCCTGCCTGGGTACGCCGATCGTCTCGCCGACATTGGGAAAGCCCGGGTGCTGGGGGTTGGAGCTGATGGCCGGGTTGGTCAGGACGGCGCGTACGTCCTCGTGCCGGGTGACCAGCCACACCCGTTTGCCGTCGGGCAGGTGCGAGAGCACCAGCCCCTTCTTGTCGCGGTAATCGGCGTATTCGGGCGGCGGGAAGGGTATGCCGGGCGCGCGCAGCGGAAAGTCGACGACCAGCGGGTCCGTTCCGTGCCCGGTCGAATCCGTCGTGTCCGTGGCCCCGGCCGTCGCTCCCGTGACCGGGCAGGTGGCCGGCGCGGCCGGTTCGGTGTGCGTCATGGGTGGAATTCCCCTTTCGGACGGGCCGTCAGCCGACGCCGTAGAAGGCGCGGACCCGGTCGATCACGAAGTCCTGGTCGCCGGCGGTCAGTCCGGTGTGGGTGGGCAGGTACAGTCCGTCCTCGGCGAAGGTGTTCGCCTTGAGCGAGGGCCAGTCGGGGTGGAAGTACATGGGCTGCCGGCTCATCGGCTTGAAGAACAGCCGGGTCTCGATGGACTCCCCGGCCAGGAATTCCCGCAGTTCCTCGCGGCGTTCGGCGCGCAGGTCGTACATCCACAGCACGTCCCGCGGCGGCATCAGCGTGATACCGGGGACATCGGCCAGCCCCTCGTCGTAGCGCTTCTCGATTCCGCGGCGCACTTCGAGGATGTCGTCCAGGCGCTCGGTCTGGGCGAGCGCGACGGCGGCCTGCATGGCCGTCATGCGGTAGTTGTACGCCACCTTCTTGTGCAGGAAACTGTGGTCCTTGGTGAACGCCATGGCCCGCAAGTGCTGCATCTGCCCGGCGAGTTTCGGGTCGTCGGTGAGGCAGATACCGCCCTCCCCCGCCGTGATGATTTTGTTGGCGAACAGCGAGTAGCACGCGATGTCACCGACCGGCCGAATGCCGTGCGCTTCGGCGCTGTCCTCCACGACCCGCAGGTTGTACTGGTACGCAATGTCCATGATCGCGTCCATGTCGCACCGCCGGCCGTAGATGTGCACCGGCATCACGGCCTTCGTGCGCGCCGTGATCTTCTCCTCGATACGGGTGACGTCGATGTTGAGGTCGTCCCCGCAGTCCACGAACACGGGCGTGGCGCCGGTGTAGGTGACCGCCCATGCCGAGGCGATCATCGTGAATTCCGGGACGATGACCTCGTCCCCCGGGCCGATGCCCAGCGCCCGCAGCGCGAGGGTGAGCGCCGCCGTTCCCGAGGAACAGGAAACGCCGTGCGCGATGCCGTTGTAGTCGGCGAAGGCACGCTCGAACCGCCCGACCATCGGGCCCTGGGAGGAAATCCACCCGTCCTCGACGGCACCGGTCAGATACGCCAGCTCGTTGCCCTCCAGAGCGGGCCTGGACACGGGATACTTGAACGACATCCGCTGTCTCTTCCTTGCCTTTTCGTGGTCCACGGACAGATGTGCGTGCGGTGTTACGCCCGGGCCAGGGCCGGGTGTCCGAGGATCACCTCGGCAGCGGCCGCACGGCCGCCCGCCGCACGCTGCAGGGCGCCGAGCCGCTCCGCGTTCTCGCGGAAGGAGGGGGTTTCGAGCACTCGGGTCAGCTTGTCGACGACGTCGTCGACATCGAGGTCCCGGGGCCGGTCGAGGGTCAGGCTGATGCCGAAATCCCGGCCGCGTACGGCCTGGTCGTAGCAGTCCACCCACAGCGGCCGTACCACGAGCGGCTTGCCGAAATACACGCCTTCGTTGTAGCCGTTGCCGCCGGCGTGGGTGAAGAACAGCTTCACGTTCGGATGCGCGAGGACATCGAGCTGCGAAGGGACCCAGTTCTCGATACGGAGATTGTCCGGCAGGGATTCCTTCGGCGGCAGCAGGTGCTGCTGTCCCGAGGGCAGTTTCCACAGCACCTGGTGCCGCCCCTGGAGCCGGCGGGCCACCTCGACCATGGAATGGACCTGTTCCCGGGTGAGCCGGGTGATGGTTCCGAATCCCGCGTAGACGACCGAGGGCTGTTCGTCCAGCCACCGCGAGAGCTCGTCCTCCTGCTCCGCCTCCGGCAGGGGCGGCACCATCGTGCCGACCATCCGGAACTTCTCCGGAATGTCGAAGGGATAGTCCAGCTCGGCGATGGAATTGCACAGCACCAGATCGGCGTGGTCGATCCGCGCCATCGGGCTCATCTGCCCGAGCCCGTGCGCCTTGCGCCGCCGGTTGTCCTCGGCCAGTACCTTGCTCATCGTGGGGTTGCAGAACATCGCGAGGGTCCGCAGTTTGAAGAGCATGTTGCGCACCCGCTGCGGGAGATTCATCGGATAGGGCAGCCCCGTGTGCGGTACGGGGAAGTCCTTCGGGGTGTAGCCCTTGGCGAAGGGGGTGAACGCCGTCAGCACATTGCTCGGGGTGAACGGCACGCTGAGCACGTACGGGATCTTCCGCGCCATGGCCAGCTCCACGCCGTACGAACTGATGCAGTCGACGACGATCAGCGCCGGCCGGATCTCGTCGACGACGGCCGCGAGCTTCTGGAACTTCTCCTCCTGCGCGCGGGGCACGTACGAGTGCCGGATCACCGCGCGGTGCGCCTTGAACCGCGACGACTGGGTGACTTCCCGGTACACCTCGTCGCCCCAGGTCACGGCCGACAGTTCGGGGACCACCTCGCCCAGTGAGGCGAATTCCACCGGAGACCCCACCGAAATCTTCTTCACGTCCTCGCGCCGCGGCTCGTCGGTGGCGAACCAGAGATCCGGCACGTCTTGGCGGGAGAGTTCCTCGGCCAGGACGAGCAGCGGATTGGCCAGCCCGGCCTCCGGAAGACTGACGAAGAGGATCGGCCGTCGGGCGGATTCCATGGATTCCCTTTCGCGCTGATGAACAGGGTTCGGCGAGCACACCCCGTGCGGATCGACCGGCCGCACCGTCCATTGATCTCACGCCGTGCACCGGAAAATCCTTAGAGCCTGTGCGGTGATGTGCGGGGCGGCGGTGAGGTGTCCGGGCAGCAGCGAACCGGCCCTCCGCGTGAGAGGAGGGCCGGGATCGCGGACGCGCGCGCCGGGGCGAGCCGTCACCGGGGCACGGTTACGCGGCCTTGACGTCCTCCGCGATGATCCGCTCGATGTTGCGCTCGGCGAGGGCCGTGATGGTCACGAAGGGGTTGACGCCGATGGAGCCCGGCACGAGCGCGCCGTCCATGACGTAGAGGTTCTGATAGCCGGCGACGCGGCCGTAGAGGTCGGTGGCCTTGCCCAGGACGCAGCCGCCGAGCGGGTGGTAGCTGAAGTCGTCGGAGAAGTTCTTCAGCTGCGAACCGAACAGGTCGTAGCGGTACATCGTCGTGTTGGCCTTGTTGATCCGGTCGAACAGCGACTTCGCGGCGTTGACCGCGGGGGTGTTCTGGTCCCGGGTCCAGCGCAGTTTGGCCCGGTCGGTGGCCTTGTCGTAGACGAAGGTGCCGCGCTCGGGGTTCTTGGTGATCGCCAGGTAGAGGCTGACCCAGGTCTCCAGGCCGGCCGGCATCGGCGCGATCTCCGCGAAGACCGGGGCTGCCGGGTTGTCCCAGTCGTCGATGCCCAGGGCGGGGATCGAGGACTGGTGGGCCCCGGTGGGGTTCCAGACGTGGTTGGCGCGGCCGGTCATGATGTTGCCGTTGGGGCCCCAGCCCGCGCCGACCTCGGCGTTCAGCTCGGGCAGCGTGCCGGTGTCGCGGGCGCGCACCAGCAGTTCGGTGGAGCCGAGGCTGCCCGCGCCGAGGAACAGGTGGCGGCAGCCGATCTCCTTCTGCGCGATGGTCTTGCCGTCGGCGTCGCTCTGCACCACGGACAGCACATAGCTGCCGTCCGGCTGCCGCCGGATCGCCTTGACCTGGTGCAGCGTCTCGATGGTGACCTTGCCGGTGCCCAGCGCGGCGGCCAGATAGGTCTTGTCCAGGCTCTGCTTGCCGTGGTTGTTGCCGTAGATCACCTCGCCGGCCAGCGCCGACTTGGGCGCCGTGCCGTCCGCCTCGCGCCGCATGTGGTCGAAGTCGTAGACGTTGGGGACGAAGGTGGTGCTCAGGCCCGCCTTGCCCGCCTGCTCGCGCGAGACCCGCGCGTACTTGTACCACTCCGTGTCCTCGAACCACCCCTTGTCGATGTGGTTCACCTTGAGCATGGAGTTGGCGCGCGGGAAGTACCGGTCGTACATCTGGGCGGCGTCCACCCGTGGGAGGACCTCTTCGAAGTACGAGCGCTTCGGTACGACGGCCATGCCGCCGTTGACCAGCGAGCCGCCGCCGACGCCCCGTCCCACGTACACCGACATCTCGTCGAAGTGCACCTTGTCGAGGACGCCCGCGTACGGGTCGATGTTGCGGTTGATGACATCCAGCCACAGGAACGAGCCCAGCGGGGCTTCGGTGCGCGACTTGAACCAGCTGGACCTGCGGTCGGGCTTGAGCATTCCGCAGAAGATGTTGCCGTCGTCGGCCGGCTTGTTCCACAGCTGGCCCATTTCGAGCATGAGCGTCGGAATTCCCGCCTCGCCGAGCCGCAGCGCGGAGACCGCCGCACCGTAACCGGTGCCGATCACCACCGCCGGTACGAACGCGCCGTCACCGGCCCGCGGGCTTCCCTGCCCGGCGGCCGCGGCGCGCGGGGCGACGGAAATCGTGGTCATTCCGGCGACGGCGGCGCCGCCGAGGGCGGCCAGTCCGAGCAGACGGCGCCGTGACAGGTGCTGGTTCTCGATCACGCTGGTAGTACCCAACCTTCGCCACAGGATTTTTCCCCGCAGGGCTGTTCCGCGGCGTCGCCACCAAGAAGAATGCGGGCCTGGTCCACCGGCCCCGGGCCGCCGCGCGCCCCCATCCTGATCACAAAAGACTAAGGGAAATGTTAAAGGTACGGTGTGCGCGGTCGCCTTTTGGCCCCCGCTCGGCCCGCCGCGCCCGCTCTAGTAATTCCGTGCTGTTTCCGGCCGTACGGTCCCGGCTATGAACTCACCATCCACGGCGGCCGTGCAGACCGCCCGCCGCATCGCCGTGTCGTTCGTCGCCACCGTTTCGGCCGTGGGGGTCACCGCGTCCTTCGCCTCGGCCGAGCCCGTCGCCGCGCCGCACACCGAAGCGGGACGGCACGCGGCGCAGGCGCCGCGTGCCACGCGCGGGATTCCGTTCACCCAGGCCACGGTGGCCCGACAGCAGGACGGTTCCTTCACCGTGTCCTGGAAAGCGCCCGGCGCCGGTTCCGTGACCGTCTACGCCGACGGCAAGGTCGTGGCATACGGCGGGGCCGAGGCCACCATCACCGTACGCCGGCTGCCCGCGGCCGACCGTCAGTGGTTCCGCCTCGTGCCGGACGAGGGCGACCCGCTCACCCTCGCCGACCGCTCGCTGCACCTGGAGGGCGCCGCCAACTTCCGTGACGTGGGCGGCTACCGAACCGCCGACGGCCGGTGGGTGAAGATGGGCGTGCTGTACCGCGCCGACGCCCTGCACAAGCTCACCGACGCCGACCTGGCCAAGCTGCGGCGCCTGGGCATCCGTACGGACTTCGACCTGCGCACGCCGGGCGAGCGGGCCAAGGCCCCGGACCGGGTACCGGCGGGCGCACGCTATGTCGTCGCCAATGTCATCGGCGAGGAGAACTCCGCCGAACTGCCCCCCACGGCGGAGGCGTCCGAGCGGCTGATGGCCGAATCCTACCGGCAGTTCGTCGTCAGGCCCTCGGCCGCCAAGGCTTACCGTTCGCTGTTCCGCATGGCCGCCGAGCCCGGCTCGTACCCGCTGCTCTATCACTGCTCCAGCGGCAAGGACCGCACGGGCTGGGCGACGGCCGTCCTCCTCACGGCCCTCGGCGTGGACCGCGAGACGGTCATGCGCGACTACCTGGCCAGCAACGACTATCTCGCCGCAAGCAACGCCGCCGAACTGGCCAAGCAGCCGCCCGAGATCGCCGCCCGCCTCAAGCCGGTCCTGGAGACCAGGGCCCCGTACCTGAACGCCGCCTTCGACGAGGTCGAGGCGCGCTTCGGCACCTTCGGCGCCTATCTGCGGGAGGGGCTGGGGCTGAACGCGCAGGAGCTGGAGCGGCTGCGGGCGGCGCTGCTCACCGACTGACCGGCTGACCGGCAAGGCAGCCGTCGGCCGGCCCACCGGCCCGCAGGAAAAGAAACGCCCCCTCCCCGACGGACATCGGGGAGGGGGCGTTTCTTTCGGCTCGTCCCGTCAGTTCAGGCCGAGTTCGTTGTCGAGGAGGTCGAAGACCTCCTCGTCGGAGGCGGACTCGAAGTCGAAGTCCTCGTCGGCCGGGGAGCCGTCGCGCCCGGCCGCCGGGGCCGTGTCCCGCAGGGCCTGCCACTTCGCCCGGAGGACTTCCAGGCGGCCGGCTATCTGCTCGTGCACCTCCTCGGTGATGACGAGTTCACCGAAGCCCTTCTCCAGCCTTTCGAGTTCGCCCAGGAGCGCTTCCGGGCCGAAGGACGGCTCGGGTGCGATGCGGGCCTGGAGGTGGTCGACGAGTTCCGCCGGCGTCGGGTAGTCGAACAGCAGCGTCGCCGGCAGGCGGATTCCCGTGAGGGCACTCAGCCGGTTGCGGAGTTCGACCGCGGTGAGGGAGTCGAAACCGAGGTCCAGGAAGGCACGGTCCTCATCGATCTCCGTGGCCCCGCCGTGTCCCAGAACGGCCGCGACCTGGCCGCGTACGGCATCGAGGACGACCTCGCGTCCTTCCGCCGCCGACAGGCCGGTCAGCCGCTGGGCGAAGGCGGCCGCGGCGTCGCCGTCGGTCGCGGCCGCCGCCGTACGCCGGCCCGAGGTCCTGATCAGGCCGCGCAGCAGCGGGACCACCTCGCCCTGCCGGCGCAGGGCCGCCAGGTCGAGGCGAGCGGGCACGGTCGCGGGCTCCCCACTGGCGAGGGCCGCGTCGAACAGCGCCACGCCTTCCTCGGCCGACAGCGGCGGCATGCCCGAGCGGGCCATGCGCTGGACGTCGGCGTCGGTGAGGGTGCCGGTCATGCCGCTGTCCTGGGACCACGGGCCCCACGCGAGCGACGTGGCCGGAAGGCCCTGCGTCCGGCGGTGGTGAGCGAGAGCGTCCAAGAAGGCGTTACCGGCCGCGTAGTTGGCCTGACCCGCGCTGCCGAAAGTGCCGGCCACGGAGGAGAACACCACGAACGCGTCCAGAACCAGATCCTTGGTCGCCTCGTGCAGGTTCCAGGCCGCATCGACCTTCGGGCGCAGTACGGACGCGAGCCGCTCGGGGGTCAGCGACTCCACCACGCCGTCGTCCAGGACACCGGCCGTATGCACCACAGCGGTCGGCTTGTGACGCGTAACGAGGTCGGCGACGGCCGCCGCGTCGGTTACGTCGCATGCCTCGCCCACCGCCTCGGCGCCGTGGTCCCGCAGCTCGGCCACCAACTCCTCGGCGCCCTCGGCAGCCGGACCCCTGCGGCTGACCAGCAGCAGACTCCGTACCCCGTGCTCCGCCACCAGGTGCCGGGCGACGATGCGGCCGAGACCCCCCGTACCACCGGTGATCAACACCGTGCCGGAGGTGTCCCAGCCCAGGGGCTGCTGGGCCTCCGTACGGGCCAGGCGCGCCGCCAGCACCTCGCCGCCGCGTATCAGCAGTTGCGGCTCGTCGGATGCCAATACCTGCGGTATCAGCGCTGCATCGGCGTCGTCTTCCACGTCCACCAGGCCGAAGCGGCCCGGGTGCTCCGACTGCGCCGACCGCACCAGGCCCCACACCGCCGCACCTGCGAGATCCTCACCCGACACCGCGCCCCGCGTCACGAACACCAGACGCGAAGCCGCGAACCGCTCATCCGCCAGCCACGCCTGGATCACACCCAGCGCCTCGGCCGCCACGGCGTGAACGGACTCCACCGTCCCGGCACCCCCGGCCATCGGCGGGACGAGCACGGTGTCGTGGTCGCCTGCCTCCGCGAGGTCGTCGAGATCCGTGCGGGGCTGGAGCGCGAGGCCGTCGAGGATGCCTTCGGTGTCCTTGCCGAGCAGGGCGAGGGAGTCCGCGCGCTCGCCCGTGAGGGCTACGCCGGTCCAGTCGACCTTGAAGAGGGCGTCACGGTCGCCGGTCCGGAGCTGCCCGGTGGTGATCGGGCGCACGGTCAGGGACCGTACCGAGACCACCGGGGCGCCGGCCGTGTCCGCGACGGCGATCGAGCTGCCGTCCTCGGTGGGACGGATGCGTACCCGCACCCGGGAAGCGCCGGTGGCGTGGAGCGTCACTCCGTTCCACGAGAAGGGGACGGCTCCTTCGTCCGCTCCCCCGGCGCTCACCAGGGACGCGTGCAGCGCGGCGTCGAAGAGGGCGGGGTGCAGACCGTAGGCGTCGCCGTCGGTGCCCTCGGGGAGCGCCACCTCCGCGTAGATGTCCTCGCCCGCCCGCCAGACCGCGCGCAGGCCCTGGAACACCGGGCCGTACTCGAATCCGGCGTCCGCGAACCGCTCGTAGCAGCCCGCCACATCAAGCGGCTCGGCGCCCTGCGGGGGCCACACGGTGGCATCGAACGGCACCGTGTCGGCGGGGGCCGGGGCCAGGGCGCCACTGGCGTGCAGCGTCCACGGGCCCTCCCCTTCACGCGAGTGCACCGACACCGAGCGGCGACCTTCGTCGTCGGGTTCGCCGACCCCTACCTGTACCTGGACCGCGCCGCCCGCGGCAGGCAGCACCAGGGGCGCGGCGAGTGTCAGCTCCTCCACCGCACCGCAGTCCACCTCGTCGGCCGCCCGCAGCACCAGTTCGAGCAGCGCCGTACCGGGGACCAGGACGGACCCCAGCACCACGTGATCCGCCAGCCACGGATGCGACGACACCGACAGCCGCCCCGTGAACAGCAGGCCATCGGAACCTGCCAGTTCAACGGCCGCACCCAGCAGCGGGTGCCCCGCCGAACCCAGGCCGGCGGACCGCACATCGCCCGCACGCGCCGCCCCGCCCGAAGGCCAGAACCGCTCGTGCTGGAACGCGTATGTCGGCAGGTCCACCCACCGCGCACCCGAACCCGCGAAGACGGCCGACCAGTCGACCGGCATGCCGCAGGCGTGCAGTCGGGCCAGGGCCGTGAGCAGTGCCGATGCCTCGGGCCGGTCCTTGCGCAGGACGGGGGCCAGGACCGAATCGTCCGTGGCGGACTCCGCGGCGAGTGCGGAGAGGGCGCCGTCGGGGCCGAGCTCCAGGAAGGCCACGACGCCCTGCGCGTGCAGCGCGCCGACCCCGTCGGCGAACCGTACGGCCTCGCGGACGTGGCCGACCCAGTACTGCGCGGAGCACAGCTGTTCCGCGGCGGCGGGTTCGCCGGTGACGTTGGAGATCACGGGGATGCGTGGCTCTCCGTACGTCATGCCGTCGGCGACGGCCCGGAATTCCTCCAGCATCGGTTCCATGAGGGGCGAGTGGAAGGCGTGCGAGACCCGGAGGCGGGTGGTTTTGCGACCGTCTGCCTCGAAGTGCTGCGCGATTGCGAGTACGGCGTCCTCGGCGCCCGAGACCACGACCGACGACGGGCCGTTGATCGCGGCAATCGACACCTCTTCCGTCAGATGCGGAAGAATCTCCTCCTCAGTAGCGCGGATCGCCACCATCGCCCCGCCGGCGGGCAGCGCCTGCATGAGGCGACCACGGGCCGCCACCAGCGCACAGGCATCGCCCAGCGAGAACACCCCGGCGACATGCGCGGCGGCGATCTCGCCGACGGAGTGCCCGAGCAACTGATCCGGCCGTACGCCCCACGACTCCAGCAGGCGGAACAGGGCCACCTCGATGGCGAACAGGGAAGCCTGGGTGTACGCGGTCTGGTTCAGCAGTTCCGCGTCCTCGCCCCAGACGACCTCCCGCAGGGGGCGGTCCAGGTGCTCGTCCAAGGCGGCGCACACCGCGTCGAACGCCTCCGTGAAGGCCGGGTAGCGGTCGTACAACTCCTGGCCCATGCCCAGGCGTTGCGAGCCCTGGCCCGAGAACAGGAACGCCAGCTTGCCCGAGCGGGCCCGGTCCTGTGCGACGACGGCCGCTTCACCGCGGCCCTCGGCCAGGGCGGACAGCGAGCTCAGCAGCTCCTCCCGGTCCGCGGCCAGGACCACCGCGCGGTGCTGGAACGCCGAGCGGCCGGTCGCGAGCGAGTAGGCGACGTCCGTGACCCGCGGGCCCGGCTCGCCGTCCAGACGGGACAGCAGCCGTGCCGCCTGGGCGCGCAACGCCGGCTCGCTCCGGCCGGACAGGAGTACCGGCACCGGCGCATCGGAGTCGGCCGTCCGGTTTTCGGCATCATCCGGTCCGGCGTCGCCCGGTTCGGTGTCGGACGTGACCGGTTCGGGCTGCTCCAGGATCACGTGTGCGTTCGTCCCGCTGATCCCGAAGGAGGAGACGCCCGCGCGGCGCGGCCCGTCACCCTGCGGCCACTCGGCCTCGGAGGTCAGCAGCTCGACAGCGCCCGCGCTCCAGTCGACGTGCGTCGAGGGCTCATCGACGTGCAGCGTCCGGGGAAGGACGCCGTGGCGCATGGCCATCACCATCTTCACCACGCCGGCGACGCCCGCGGCCGCCTGCGAGTGGCCGATGTTGGACTTCACCGAGCCCAGCAACAGCGGCCGGTCCTCCGGTCGCTCCTGGCCGTACGTGGCCATGAGTGCCTGGGCCTCGATCGGGTCGCCGAGCGTGGTGCCGGTGCCGTGCGCCTCCACCGCGTCGACATCGGCGGCGGACAGGCCCGCGCTGGCCAGCGCCTGCCGGATGACGCGCTGCTGCGACGGGCCGTTGGGCGCCGTCAGACCGTTCGACGCGCCGTCCTGGTTCACGGCGGAACCGCGGACGACGGCCAGCACCTGGTGCCCGTTGCGGCGCGCGTCCGACAGACGCTCCAGCACCAGGAATCCGGCGCCTTCGGCCCAGCCGACGCCGTCAGCCGCCTCGGCGAACGCCTTGCAGCGGCCGTCCGGGGAGAGCCCGCCCTGGCGGGTGAACTCCACGAAGGTCAGCGGCGTCGACATCACCGTCACACCGCCCGCGAGCGCGAGCGAGCACTCCCCCTGGCGCAGCGACTGCGCCGCCAGGTGCAGGGCCACCAGTGACGACGAGCACGCCGTGTCGACCGTGACCGCCGGGCCCTCGAAGCCGAAGGTGTACGACACCCGGCCCGAGGCGACGCTGCCCGCGCTGCCGCTGCCCTGGTAGCCCTCGAACTCGCGCCCGGCGAGCAGCGACGCATAGTCGTGGTACATCACGCCCGCGAAGACGCCCGTACGGCTGCCGCGCAGGGTGGCCGGGTCCATGCCGGCGCGCTCCAGCGCCTCCCAGGTGGTCTCCAGCAGCAGCCGCTGCTGGGCGTCGGTGGTCAGGGCCTCCCGGGGGCTCATGCCGAAGAACTCGGGGTCGAAGTTTGCCGCGTCGTGGAGGAAGCCGCCGGAGCGGGTGGCGATGGCGCCCTCGCGGTCGGGGTCGTAGGTGTCGTCGATCTCCCAGCCGCGGTCGGTGGGGAAGCCGGAGACCGCGTCCACCCCTTCGGAGACCAGGTGCCACAGGTCCTCGGGCGAGGCGACGCCACCGGGGAAGCGGCAGCTCATGCCGACGATCACGACCGGGTCGTCCGTCAGGGACGGGAGGGCGGACACCGGGAGCGGCGTCTCGGTCTCCGCGCCGAACAGCTCGTCGAGGAGGTGGCTCGCCAGGGCGTCGGCCGTCGGGTAGTCGAACACGGTCGTCGCCGGGAGCCGCAGGCCGGTGGCCTTGCCCAGCAGGTTGCGGAGTTCGATCGCGGTCAGCGAGTCGAATCCGAGGTCCTGGAAGGCCCGGTCAGGGGCGACCGTCTCCGGGCTCGCGTGGCCGAGGACCGTGGCGATCTGCGTACGGACGACATCGAGCAGCGCCTCGCGCCGCTCCGCCGTGGACAGCCCGGCCAGGCGCTGCGCGATGCCGGAGGCCGCGACGGCGCCGGTACGGCGGGTCCTCGTACGGATCAGGGAGCGCAGCAGCGGGGGCACCTCGCCCTGCTCGCGTAGGACCGCAAGGTCCAGGCGGACGGGGAGCGCCAGGGGCTCCGCACTGCTGAGGGCGGCGTCGAAGAGGGCCACGCCCTCCTCGGCCGACAGCGGGGGCATGCCCTGGCGGGCGATGCGCTGGACGTCGGCGTCGGTGAGGGTGCCGGTCATGCCGCTGTCCTGGGCCCAGGGGCCCCATGCCAGGGACGTGGCCGGGAGGCCCGCTGCACGACGGTGGTGGGCCAGCGCGTCCAGGAAGGAGTTACCGGCCGCGTAGTTCGCCTGGCCCGCGCTGCCGAAAGTGCCGGCCACGGAGGAGAAGACGACGAAGGCGCTCAGGTCGAGGGTCTTGGTCGCCTCGTGCAGGTTCCAGGCCGCGTCCACCTTCGGGCGCAGTACGGCTGCGAGCCGCTCGGGAGTCAGCGACTCCACCACGCCGTCGTCCAGGACACCGGCCGTATGCACCACAGCGGCGGGCACATGACGCGCCACCAAGTCGGATACGGCGGCCGCGTCGGTCACGTCGCACGCCTCCACGACGGCCTCGGCGCCTTGGTCCCGCAGCTCGGCCACCAACTCCTCTACGCCCTCGGCAGCCGGACCCCTGCGGCTGACCAGCAGCAGACTCCGTACCCCGTGCTCCGCCACCAGGTGCCGGGCGACAACCCGGCCCAGGCCACCCGTACCGCCAGTGATCAACACCGTGCCGGACGGATCCCACGTCATCGCCTGCTGCGCCTGCGACCGGACCAGCCGCGCCGCCAGCACCTGACCGCCGCGTATCAGCAGGTCGGGTTCGTCGGTCGCCAGCGCCTGCGGCAGCACCGTCGTATCGGCGTCGCCCTCCAGGTCCACCAGGCCGAAGCGGCCCGGGTTCTCCGACTGCGCCGACCGGACCAGCCCGCGTACGGCGGCGCCCGCCAGCTCCGCGCCGGTGACCGCCCCGCGGGTGACGAACACCAGACGCGAGGTGGCGAACCGGTCGTCGGCCAGCCACGACTGGACCATTTCCAGCGCCCAGGCGGTCGCCGCGTGGACGGATTCCACCGTGGTGGCGGTGTCGGCGGGCGGCGCGACCAGGACGGTTTTGGGCACGTCCGCGCCGGTCAGGGCCTCCAGGTCCGCGTAGGTGCGCAGCGGCTCGCCCTCCGGGCCGGTGCCGGGCTCGACCCGCTCGTCCGTGAGCGGGACGGGGGCCCATTCGACCGTGAAGAGGGCGTCGCGGTCGGCGGTCCGCAGTTGCTCGGCCGAGACCGGACGTATCACCAACGAGTCCACGGAGGCGACCGGTGCTCCGGAGGTGTCCGCGATCGCGACCGACAGCGTGCCGGACGCGCCGCGGATACGGACGCGGAGGTGGGAGGCGCCGGTGGCGTGCAGGGTCACTCCGGTCCACGAGAACGGGACGGCGCCCGCTTCGCCGCCGCCCAGCGCTGCCGCGTGCAGCGCGGCGTCGAAGAGGGCGGGGTGCAGACCGTAGGCGTCGCCGTCGGTGCCCTCGGGGAGCGCCACCTCGGCGTAGATGTCCTCGCCCGTCTTCCAGGCTGCCCGCAGGCCCTGGAAGGCCGGGCCGTACGTGAGCCCGGCGTCGGCGAGCGCGTCGTAGCAGCCCGCCACCTCCAGCGGCTCCGCGCCCTTCGGAGGCCATACGGCAGCGTCGAAGGAGGCCGTTGCGGCTCCGGTGGTGACCGCGCCCTCGGCGTGCAGCGTCCAGGGAGCCTCGCCCTCGCGCGAGTGCACCGACACCGGTCGGCGCCCGTCGTCGTCGGGCTCACCGACCCAGACCTGCACCTGGACCGCGCCGCCCGAGGCAGGCAGCACCAGGGGCGCGGCCAGGGTCAGTTCCTCCAGCAGGCCGCAGCCGACCTCGTCGGCCGCTCGCAGTACCAGTTCGACCAGCGCCGTACCGGGAACCAGGACGGAGCCCAGCACCACATGATCCGCCAGCCACGGATGCGACGAGACCGACAGCCGACCGGTGAACAGCAGCCCACCGGAGCCCGCCAGCTCCACCGCCGCACCCAGCAGCGGGTGCCCCGCCGAACCCAGGCCGGCGGACCGCACATCGCCCGCACGCGCCGCCCCGCCCGAAGGCCAGAACCGCTCGTGCTGGAACGCGTACGTCGGCAGATCCACCCACCGCGCACCCGAACCGGCGAACAGCACCGCCCAGTTCACGCTCGCGCCCCGGACGTACAGCTGCGCCAAGGCGCCCAGCAGCGTCGTCTCCTCGGGGCGGTCCTTGCGCAGGACGGGGGCGAGTACGGCCTCGTCCGACGCCGTCTCGCGGGCCATCGCCGTCAGCACACTGTCCGGGCCGAGTTCCAGGAACCGCGTGGCCCCTGCCGTCCGCAGCGCCCCGATTCCGTCGGCGAAGCGCACGGCCTCGCGGACGTGCCGGACCCAGTAGTCGGCGTCGGCGAGCTGGTCGGGCTCGGTGAGTTCGCCCGTCAGGTTGGACACGACGGGGATCGCCGGCGTGCCGAACGACAGCCGTGCCACGACCGAGCGGAAGTCCTCCAGCATCGGTTCCATGAGCGGCGAGTGGAAAGCGTGCGAGACCCGGAGGCGGGTGGCCTTACGGCCCTCGCCCTCGAAGTGCCGCGCGATCGCGAGTACGGCTTCCTCGGCGCCCGAGACCACGACCGACGACGGGCCGTTGATCGCCGCGATCGACACGCCTTCCGTCAGCTGCGGAAGGACCTCGGCCTCCGTCGCGCGGATCGCCACCATCGCCCCGCCGGCGGGCAGCGCCTGCATCAGCCGGCCGCGCGCCGCCACCAGCGCACAAGCATCGCCCAGCGAGAACACCCCGGCGACATGCGCCGCCGCGATCTCACCGATCGAATGCCCCGCCACGAAGTCAGCGTGGACGCCCCACGATTCCGCCAGCCGGTACAGCGCCACCTCGATGGCGAACAGCCCGGCCTGCGCGTAGGCCGTCTGGTTCAGCAGTTCCGCGTCCTCGCCCCAGACGACCTCCCGCAGGGGGTGCTCCAGGTGCTCGTCCAGAGCCGCGCACACCGCGTCGAAGGCTTCCGCGAACACCGGGTAGCGGCTGTGCAGTTCCCGGCCCATGCCCAGACGCTGCGAGCCCTGGCCCGAGAACAGGAAGGCCGTCTTCCCCGCACCGGCCGGGCCTTCCGCCAGGCCGGGGTCGGTCTCGCCCGCCGCGAGCGCGGACAGGGCCCGCACCAGTGCGTCGCGGTCCTGGCCCCACACCACGGCACGCCGCGCGAACGTCGACCGTCCGGTCACCAGCGAGTGGCCGATGTCCCGGGCGGACAGCGTGTCGTTGCCGGTGACCAGGGGCAGCAGGCGTGCTGCCTGGCCGCGCAGCGCGGCCTCGTTCCTGCCGGACAGCACCCACGCCGTCGCGCCGGGCTCGGTCGCCGGGACGTCCGTTCCGGTGTCGGCCGCGACCGGCTCGGGCTGTTCGAGGATGACGTGGGCGTTGGTCCCGCTGATGCCGAAGGAGGAGACGCCCGCGCGGCGCGGCCCGTCGCCCTGCGGCCACTGGGCCTCGGAGGTCAGCAGTTCCACGGCGCCCGCGCTCCACTCGACGTGCGTCGAGGGCTCGTCGACGTGCAGCGTCCGCGGGAGCACGCCGTGGTGCATGGCCTGCACCATCTTGATCACGCCGGCGACGCCCGCGGCCGCCTGCGAGTGGCCGATGTTGGACTTCACCGACCCCAGCAGCAGCGGCCGGTCCTCGGGCCGCTCCTGGCCGTACGTGGCCAGCAGCGCCTGCGCCTCGATCGGGTCGCCCAGCGCCGTCCCCGTACCGTGGCCCTCGACCGCGTCCACATCCGCCCCGGACAGGCCCGCGCTGGCCAGCGCCTGCCGGATGACACGCTGCTGCGACGGGCCGTTGGGCGCCGTCAGACCGTTCGACGCGCCGTCCTGGTTCACCGCGGAACCCCGTACCACCGCGAGCACCCGGTGCCCGTTGCGGCGCGCGTCCGACAGGCGCTCCAGTACCAGCATGCCGACGCCCTCGCCCCAGCCGACGCCGTCGGCCGCCTCGGCGAACGCCTTGCAACGGCCGTCCGCCGACAGGCCGCGCTGCCGCGAGAAGTCCACGAACGTCGTCGGTGTCGACATCACCGTCACACCGCCCGCCATGGCCAGCGAGCACTCACCGGACCGCAGCGCCTGCGCGGCCAGGTGCAGGGCGACCAGCGACGACGAGCACGCCGTGTCGACCGTGACCGCCGGGCCCTCGAAGCCGAAGGTGTACGAGACGCGGCCGGAAGCGATGCTGGCGGCGCTGCCGTTGCCCCGGTAGCCCTCGTACTGGTCGCCGACCATGATTTCGCTGTAGTCGGTGTACATCACGCCCGCGAAGACGCCCGTACGGCTGCCCCGGAGCGTGGCCGGGTCGATGCCCGCCCGCTCGATGGCCTCCCAGGTCGTCTCCAGCAGCAGCCGCTGCTGGGCGTCCGTCGCCAGGGCCTCCCGGGGGCTCATCCCGAAGAACTCGGGGTCGAAGTCGCCCGCCTCGTGCAGGAACCCACCGGAGCGGGTGTACGAGGTGCCGAGCGCTTCGGGGTCGGGGTTGTAGAGCGCGTCCACGTCCCAGCCGCGGTCGGCGGGGAAGTCCGAGACGGCGTCCACGCCGTCCGACACCAGCCGCCACAGGTCCTCGGGCGAGGTGACGCCGCCCGGGTAGCGGCAGCTCATCCCGACGATCACCACCGGGTCGTCGGCCGTGGCGGCCGGCATCCGCGCCGGCAGTGCCTCGTCCGCGGCCGTCTGCGCGCTGAACAGCTCGTCCAGCAGGAAGTCGACGAGCGTACCGGCCGTGGGGTAGTCGAAGACGGTGGTCGCCGACAGGCGCATGCCCGTCGCCTTGTTGAGCCGGTTGCGCAGCTCGACGCCGGTCAGGGAGTCGAAGCCGAGCTCCTGGAAGGCCCGGTCGGGATCGACCGTCTCCGGGCTCGCGTGGCCGAGGACCGTCGCGATCTGCGTACGGACGACATCGAGCAGCGCCTCGCGCCGCTCCGCCGTCGACAGCCCGGACAGGCGCTCCACCAGCCCGGCGACCGCGGCCGAGCCGGCGACCACCGAGCGCCGCGCACGGGTCCTGATCAGGCCGCGCAGCAGCGCGGGCACCTCGCCCTGCTCGCGCAGGGTCGCCAGGTCCAGGCGGACGGGGAGTGCCATGGCCTCGGGGCCGCCGACGGCGGCGTCGAAGAGGGCAACGCCCTCCTCGGCCGACAGCGGCGGCATGCCCTGACGGGCGATGCGCTGGACGTCGGCGTCGGTGAGGGTGCCGGTCATACCGCTGTCCTGGGACCACGGGCCCCATGCGAGCGACGTGGCCGGGAGGCCCTGAGCCCGGCGGTGGTGGGCCAGCGCGTCCAGGAAGGTGTTACCGGCCGCGTAGTTGCCCTGGCCCGCGCTGCCGATCGTTCCGGCCACGGAGGAGAAGACGACGAACGCGTCCAGGGCCAGGTCCTTGGTCGCCTCGTGCAGGTTCCAGGCCGCGTCCACCTTCGGGCGCAGTACGGACGCCAGCCGCTCGGGGGTCAGCGACTCCACCACGCCGTCGTCCAGGACACCGGCCGTATGCACCACCGAGGTGGGAACGTGCCGCGTGATCAGGTCGGTTACGGCGGCCGCGTCGGTGACATCGCACGCCTCGACCACCGCCTCGGCGCCGTGGCCCCGCAGCTCGGCCACCAGCTCCTCTACGCCCTCGGCAGCCGGACCCCTGCGGCTGACCAGCAGCAGACTCCGTACTCCATGCTCGGCGACCAAGTGCCGGGCGACAATGCGGCCCAGACCACCCGTACCACCGGTGATCAGAACCGTGCCGGACGGATCCCACGTCATCGCCTGCTGCGCCTGCGACCGCGCCAGCCGCGCCGCCAGTACCTCACCGCCGCGTACGAGCAGCTGCGGCTCATCCGTCGCCAGTGCTCGCGGCACCAGCGCCACATCGGCGTCGTCCGCCAGATCCATCAGGCCGAAGCGGCCCGGGTTCTCCGACTGCGCCGACCGCACCAGACCCCACACCGCCGCACCCGCGAGATCCGCACCCGACACCGCGCCCCGCGTCACGAACACCAGACGCGAAGCCGCGAACCGCTCATCCGCCAACCACGCCTGGATCACACCCAGCGCCTCGGCCGCCACAGCGTGAACGGACTCCACCGTCCCCGCGGCCCCGGCCGTCGGCACCATCAGCACCGCACCCGGTACACCGCCCGCCGCCAAGGACTCCAGGTCCGCGTACTGCTCGAACGACGAGTCCGCGAGGGAACCGAGCACCGCGACGGTCTCCCCGGCCCCGGCCGAGGGAAGCCGTACGGGGTTCCACTGGAGCCGGAACAGCGCGTCGCGGCCCACCGTGTTGGTGCCGCTCTCCCACTGGTCCGCGGAGACCGCCCGCACGACGAGCGCGCCGATGGAGGCGACGGGCCCGCCCGCGGTGTCGGCGACGTCCACGGAGACCGTGTCGGCGTCGTGCCGGGTGATCCGCACCCGTACCGCCGCGGCGCCGGAGGCGTGCAGCGAGACGCCCTCCCAGGAGAAGGGCACGACCTGCCCGTGCGTTCCGTCGACGTTGACGATGTGCAGGGCCGCGTCGAACAGCGCCGGGTGCAGGCCGTAACCGGGCGCGTCGCCCTCGGCCTCCTCGGGCAGGGCGACCTCGGCGAAGACCTCGTCGCCCCGGCGCCACGCGGCGCGCAGGCCCTGGAAGTGCGGGCCGTAGTCGAATCCGCGGGCGGCCAGGCCCGGGTAGAGGCCGGTCAGGTCGACGGGCTCGGCGTCGGCGGGCGGCCAGGACGCGGCGAAGTCGATGTCGGTCGCGGGCGGCTGCGGGCCGGTGGAGAGTGTACCGGTGGCGTGCTGCACCCACGGGTGGTCGCCGTCGCCCTCCGCCCTGGAGCGCGCGCTGAACGTGCGGCGGCCCGTCTCGTCGGCGGGGCCCACGCGCAGTTGGAGGTGCACGCCGCCGTGTTCGGGCAGGACGAGCGGGGTGGCCAGGGTCAGTTCGTCCACGCGGTCGCAGCCCGCCTCGTCGGCGGCGCGGATCGCGAGTTCGACGAATGCCGTGCCCGGCAGCAGCACCGCGCCCATGACGGCGTGTCCGGCCAGCCAGGGGTGGGAGGCGAGCGACAGGCGCGTGGTGAACAGCAGGCCGTCGCCGTCGGGCAGTTCCAGGGCGGCGCTGAGCAGGGGGTGTCCGGCCGCCGCGAGACCGGCGGCGCCGAGGTCCCCGGTACGGGCCGGGTCGGGGGTCGGCCAGAACCGCTGGTGCTGGAAGGCGTACGTCGGCAGGTCGACGGCGTGCGCGTCCCGGCCGGAGAGGAACGCGGACCAGTCGATGCCGGCGCCGTGTACGTGCAGTTCCGTCAGCGCCGCCAGGAGCGTCGTCTCCTCGGCGCGGTCCTTGCGCAGGACGGGGACGAGAACGGCCTCCTCGGAAGTGCTGCCGTCGGCGGCGCCGTCCGGCAGCGACTCGCGTGCCATCGCCGACAGCGTGCCGTCGGGCCCCAGCTCCAGGAAGCGCGTCACGCCCTGCGCGCGCAGGGCGCGGACGCCGTCGGCGAACCGTACCGCCGCGCGGACGTGGGTCACCCAGTATTCGGGGGTGCGCAGCTGGTCGGGGGTGGCGAGTTCGCCGGTGACGTTCGATACGACGGCCAGTTCCGGTTCGCCGTAGGAAAGGCCCTCGGCGACGGCCCGGAATTCCTCCAGCATCGGGTCCATGAGCGGCGAGTGGAAGGCGTGCGAGACCCGGAGGCGGGTGGTTTTGCGGCCCTCCTCCTCGAAGTGCCGCGCGATCGCGAGTACGGCTTCCTCGGCGCCCGAGATCACAACCGACGACGGGCCGTTGATCGCCGCGATCGACACCTCTTGCGTCAGCTGCGGAAGGACCTCCTCCTCCGTGGCGCGGATCGCCACCATCGCCCCGCCGGCGGGCAGCGCCTGCATGAGACGGCCGCGGGCCGCCACCAGCGCACAGGCGTCGGGCAGCGAGAACACCCCGGCGACATGCGCGGCGGCGATCTCGCCGACGGAGTGCCCGGCCACGTACTGCGGCCGTACGCCCCAGGTCTCCACGAGCCGGAAGAGGGCCACCTCGATGGCGAACAGCGCGGCCTGCGCGTAGGCCGTCTGGTTCAGCAGCTCGGCGTCCTCGCCCCAGACGACCTCTCGCAAGGGGCGGTCCAGGTGCTCGTCCAGGGCGGCGCACACGGCGTCGAACGTCTCCGTGAAGGCCGGGTAGCGGTCGTACAACTCCCGTCCCATGCCCAGGCGTTGTGAGCCCTGGCCCGAGAAGAGGACGGCGTCCGGGCCGGTCCGGGCGGTGCCGGTGGCCACGGCGGGGTCGGGCTCGCCCGCGGCCAGTGCGGCCAGGGCGCGCAGTGCGGCGCCGTGGTCGTCGGCGCGGACGGCCGCGCGGTGGGGGAAGGCCGTGCGGTGCGTCATCAGCGTGCACGCGGTGTCCGTGAGCCGGGGCGCGGGCTCGCGGCCGAGGTGGGCGTGCAGGCGGGCCGCCTGGGCGCGCAGGGCGCTCTCGGTCTTGGCGGAGAGCAGCAGCGGTGCCGGCCCGTCGGGAGCGGTGCCGGGCGCTTCGGATTCCGTGGCCGAGGGCAGCTCCAGGACCACGTGCGCGTTGGTGCCGCTGATGCCGAACGCGGAGACGGCGCTGCGCCGGGGGCGGCCGGTCTCGGGCCAGTCGGTGTTCTCGGCGAGCAGTTCGACGGCGCCCGCGGTCCAGTCGACGTGCCCGGTGGGCTCGTCGAGGTGGAGGGTGCGCGGCAGTACGCCGTGCCGCATCGCCAGGACCATCTTCATCACGCCCGCCACACCGGCGGCGGCCTGGGTGTGTCCGAGGTTGGACTTCACCGCGCCCAGCAGCAGCGGCTGCTCGGCCGGCCGGCCCTGGCCGTAGGTGGCGAGGAGCGCCTGGGCCTCGATCGGGTCGCCGAGCGTGGTGCCGGTGCCGTGCGCCTCCACGGCGTCGACCTCGGAGGCGTCCAGCTGGGCGTTGGCCAGAGCCTGGCGGATGACCCGCTGCTGGGACGGGCCGCTGGGGGCGCTCAGGCCGTTGGACGCGCCGTCCTGGTTGACGGCGGAGCCGCGGACCACGGCCAGCACCTGGTGGCCGTTGCGGCGGGCGTCGCTGAGCCGTTCCACGAGCAGCAGGCCGACGCCCTCGCTCCAGCCGGTGCCGTCGGCGGCGGCCGCGAACGGCTTGCAGCGGCCGTCGGGGGACAGTCCCCGCTGCCGGGCGAACTCCACGAAGGAGGACGGGGTGGACATCACCGTCACACCGCCCGCGACCGCGAGGGAGCACTCGCCCTGGCGCAGCGCCTGGGCCGCCATGTGGAGGGCCACCAGCGAGGAGGAGCACGCGGTGTCCACCGTGACGGCCGGTCCTTCGAAGCCGAAGGTGTAGGAGACGCGGCCGGAGACGACGCTCATCGCGTTACCGGTGATCCGGTGGCCGCCGGAGTCGTCCTGGGCCGCGTCCAGGACCGTGCCGTAGTCCTGGGTGTTGGTGCCGGCGAAGACGCCGGTGCTGCTGCCGCGCAGCGTCTCCGGGTCGATACCGGCCTGTTCCAGGACTTCCCAGGTGGTTTCCAGGAGCAGCCGCTGCTGGGGGTCCATGGTGAGGGCCTCGCGCGGCGAGATGCCGAAGAAGTCCGCGTCGAAGCCGGCCACGCCGTCCAGGAAGCCGCCGTCGCGGGTGTAGCTGGTGCCCTGGTGGTCGGGGTCGGGGTGGTAGATCCGGTCCAGGTCCCAGCCCCGGTCGGCGGGCATCCGGGTGATGGCGTCGCCGCCCTCGGCGAGCAGGCGCCACAGGGCCTCGGGCGAGTCCACCCCGCCGGGGAAGCGGCAGGCCATGCCGACGATCGCCACCGGTTCGTCGAGGGCGGCGGCCGACGCCTGGACGACCGTGGCGGGGCCGGCGGCGCCCAGGACCTCGGAGCGCAGATACGCGGCGACCGCGACGGTGGAGGGGTGGTCGTACAGCAGGGTGGCGGGCAGCCGCAGGCCGGTGGCGGCGGAGAGCCGGTTGCGCAGGTCGACCGACATCAGCGAGTCGAAGCCCTGCTCGCGGAAGGCGCGCTGGACGTCGACGGTGTCCGGCGAGGGGTGTCCGAGGACCTTCGCGGCTTCTTCCCTGACCGTGGTGACGAGGGCCTGTTCCTGCTCGGCGGGCGGCAGGGCGGCGATCCGGTCGCGCAGGGGGGAGCGTTCCCGGCGCGGGCCGTCCGCGGGGCCGAGCGCGCGGCGGGCCTCGGGCAGGTCGCCGATGAGGGGGCTGGGGCGGACGGCGGTCAGGGCCGGGGCGTACGCGCTCCAGTCGATGTCGGCCACGGTCACGTGCGTCATGTCCTGGGCGAGGGCCTGGCGCAGGGCGGCGAGTGCGGGGGCCGCGGCCATGGGCAGCAGTCCGTCGCGGCTCAGCCGGTCGGCCGCGTCGCTGTCGGTGGCCATGCCCTCGCCCGCCCAGGGGCCCCAGGACACGGAGGTGGCCGGGAGGCCCTGTTGGCGGCGGTGTGCGGCAAGGGCGTCCAGGTGGGCGTTGGCGGCGGCGTAGCCGGCCTGTCCGGCGTTGCCCAGGACGCCGACGATCGAGGAGAACAGGACGAAGAGGTCCAGGTCCATGCCCTGGGTGAGGTCGTGCAGGTGCTGTGCGGCGCGCGCCTTGGGGCGCAGTACGGTCTCGAAGCGCTCGGGGGTGAGCGCGGCCAGTACACCGTCGTCCAGGACGCCCGCGGCGTGCACGACGCCGGTCAGCGGCAGCTCCGGCGGGATGTCCGCGAGGACGGCCGCCAGCGCTTCGCGGTCGGCGGCGTCGCAGGCGGCGAGGGTGACCTTGACGCCCCGGTCGGTGAGCGCGGCGGCGAGTTCCTGGGCGCCGGGGGCCTGCGGGCCGCGGCGGCCGGTGAGCACGAGGTGTTCGGCCCCGGCGTCGGCCAGCCAGTGGGCGAGGTGGCCGCCGAGGGCGCCGGTGCCGCCGGTGACCAGGACGGTGCCGTGGATGCTCCACCGGGCGCCGGTGTCGCCGCCTGGGGCGATCCTTTCCAGGCGGCGGGCGAAGGTCCCGGCCGGGCGGATCGCGACCTGGTCCTCTTCCGAGGCGAGGGCGTCCAGCAGCGCGGAGACGGCGCGCCGGTCCAGGTTCTCGGGGAGGTCGACGAGGCCGCCCCAGCTCTGCGGCGCTTCCAGGGCGGCCACCCGGCCCAGGCCCCAGATCTGAGCCTGTACGGGGCTGTCGAGCGCGTCGTGCCGGTCGACGGCGACGGCGCCGCGGGTCGCGCACCACAGCGGCGCCTGGACGCCCGCGCTCTCCAGGGCGTGCAGCAGTGTGGTGGTGGCGGCCAGGCCGCGGGGCACGGAGGGCAGGTCCGGGTGGGGCCGCTCGTCCAGGGCCAGGAGGGAGAGCACGCCGTCGAGCGGGGTGTCGGGCCAGGCGATGGGCGCGTCGGGGTCGTGGTCGGCGGGCAGTTCGCGTACGTCGGTGTGCAGGCCCAGGTCGTGCAGCGCGTCCAGGAGGCGGGCGGTCCACGGGTCGTCGGTGCCGCCTTCGGGCAGGACGACGAGCCAGTGGCCGGTGGCGGCGGGGCCGCCGGAGGCGGTGCGCGGGGTCCAGTGGACGCGGTAGCTGAAACGGTCCGCGGCGGCCTGCGTCCTGCGCTGCCGGTGCCAGGAGGAGAGGGTGGGCAGGAGGCTGCCGAGGGAGTCCGCCTCGCTGCCGTCGATGGCCAGGACGGCCGAGAGTTCCTGGAGGTCCTCGCGTTCGACGGCCGCCCAGAAGCCGGCCTCGCCCGCTTCGGCGGCGGCCGTCTGCTCCTCGTCGCGGCCGGCCGGGTCCAGCCAGTACCACTGGCGCTGGAAGGCGTACGTGGGCAGGTCGACGTGCGAGGTGCCGGGCGCGCCCAAGCAGGCGGTCCAGTCGACACGCTCGCCGTGCGCGAAGGCGGTGGCGACGGCCTCGGTGAGGGCGTGCGCCTCGGGGCGTCCGGTGCGCAGCAGCGGGACGAGCACGGGCGCTTCGAGGGTGGTCAGGCTGTCCTGGACCATGGGCGTCAGGACGCCGCCGGGGCCGATCTCCACGTACGTGGTGACGCCTTCGGCTTCGAGGGTGCGGACCGCGGCGCAGAAGCGCACCGCTTCGCGGACCTGCCGTACCCAGTAGTCGGGCGAGCGCAGGTCCTCCTCGGCGGCGAGCGCGCCGGTCACCGTGGACACGACGGGGATACGGGGCGCGTGGAAGGTCAGGCCGCGCGCGACGCGCCGGAATTCCTCCAGCATGCCGTCCATGTGCGGGGAGTGGAAGGCGTGGCTGACCCGCAGCCGCTTGGTGCGGCGGCCCTGCGCCGCCCAGTGCTCCGCGATCTCGGCCACGGCCTGCTCGTCGCCCGAAATGACGGTGGAGTCGGGCCCGTTGGCGGCTGCCAGGGCCACGTTCTCGCGGTCCGCGAGGTGGCCTCGTATCTCCTCCTCGGTGGCCTGGATCGCCACCATCGCGCCGCCTTCGGGCAGCGCCTGCATCAGGGTGCCGCGCGCGGCGACCAGCCGTGCGGCGTCCTGGAGGGTCAGTACGCCGCTGACGTGGGCGGCGGTCAGCTCGCCGATGGAGTGTCCGGCGACGAACCGGGGCGCCATGCCCCAGGATTCGACCAGCCGGAACAGGGCGGTCTCCAGGGCGAACAGGGCGGTCTGCGTGTAGGCGGTGCGGTCCAGCAGGGCGGCCTCGTCACTGCCTTCCCCGGCGAAGACGATGTCGCGCAGCGGCCGGTCCAGGTGCGGGTCGAGTTCCGCGCACACCGCGTCGAAGGCCGCGGCGAACACGGGGTACGCCGCGTACAGCTCGCGTCCCATGCCGGCGCGCTGCGAGCCCTGTCCGGCGAAGAGGAACGCGGTGGGGGCGTTGACGGCGACGCCGCCGGCCAGGCCGGTGGCGGTACGGCCGGCGGCCAGCGCGTCCAGGCCGCTGAGCAGCGCTTCCCGGTCGTCCGCGACGACGACCGCGCGGTGCTCCATGAGCGTACGGCTGCTCGCGAGGGCGCGTGCGACCGCGGCCGGTTCCAGGTCGGCCCGGTCCCGCAGGTGGCGGCCGAGCCGTTCGGCCTGGGCGCGCAGGGCCTCTTCGGTGCGGGCGGACAGGACCAGGGGCAGCGCGCCCGGCCGGGCGGCCGGTTCGGGGGCCGGTGTGGCGTCCTGGGCGGGTGCCTGCTCCAGGATGACGTGGGCGTTGGTGCCGCTGATGCCGAACGAGGAGACGGCGGCGCGGCGGGGCCGGTCGGCGCTCGGCCAGGGCTCGGGCTCCGCGAGGAGTCTGGCGTTGCCCTCGCTCCAGTCGACGTGCCCGGTGGGCTCGTCCAGGTGCAGGGTCCTGGGCAGCTGCCCGTGCCGCATCGCCAGGACCATCTTCATCACGCCCGCGATACCGGCGGCGGCCTGGGTGTGCCCGATGTTGGACTTCATGGCGCCGATCAGCACGGGCCGGTCGGCGGGGCGCTGCTGTCCGTACGTGGCCAGCAGCGCGTGCGCCTCCACGGGGTCGCCGAGGGTGGTGCCGGTGCCGTGCGCCTCCACGGCGTCGATGTCCGCGGCGGCCAGCCCGGCTCCGGTGAGCGCCTGACGGATGACGCGTTGCTGCGAGGGGCCGTTGGGGGCGGTCAGGCCGTTGGACGCGCCGTCCTGGTTGACGGCCGAGCCCTTCAGTACGGCGAGTACGGGATGGCCGTTGCGTACCGCGTCCGACAGCCGCTCGACGCACAGCATGCCGACGCCCTCGCTCCAGCCGGTGCCGTCGGCGGCGGCCGCAAACGGCTTGCAGCGGCCGTCGGGCGCCAGGCCGCGCTGGCGGGAGAACTCCACGAAGATCTTCGGCGTGGACATCACGGTCGCGCCGCCCACCAGGGCCATGGAGCACTCGCCGCGCCGCAGCGCATGCGCGGCCAGGTGCAGGGCGACCAGCGACGAGGAGCAGGCCGTGTCCACGGTCAGCGCGGGGCCCTCCAGGCCCAGCACGTAGGAGATCCGGCCGGAGGCGATGCTGATGTGGTTGCCGGTCAGCAGGTGCCCGCCGACCTCGTCGGCGCGCCGGCCGCCCTCGGTGTCGTACTCCCCGTGGCCGGTGCCGACGAACACGCCGGTGCTGCTGCCCGCGAGGGATTCCGGGTCGATGCCGGCGCGTTCGACGGCTTCCCACGCGGTCTCCAGCAGCAGCCGCTGCTGGGGGTCCATGGCCAGCGCCTCGCGCGGGGAGATCCCGAAGAAGCCGGGGTCGAACTCGCCCGCCTCGTGCAGGAACCCGCCCTCACGGGCGTAGGTGGTGCCCTGGTGGGACGGCTCGGGGTGGTAGAGCGTGTCCAGGTCCCAGCCGCGGTTGCGGGGGAAGGAGGAGATCGCGTCGACGCCGTCCCGCAGCAGGTCCCAGAGGTCTTCCGGGGACCGGACGCCGCCGGGGAAGCGGCAGGCCATCGAGACGATCGCGATGGGCTCGCGCTGCTTCGCCTCGGTCTCGTCCAACTGCTGACGGGTCTCGTGGAGGTCCGCGATCGCGCGCTTGAGGTACTCGCGCAGCTTCTCCTCGTTCGACATCAGGACGCCAATCTTTCGGTGGGATGCCGGCCCGGGGACCCGACACGCACGTTTGACCGTTGCCCCGCCATCTTCGCCGCGGTGGACTGCGGGTTTCCCTAGATGCGTGCGCGGATACGCCCCGGCGGGCGGCCGGATGGCCGCCCGCCGGGGCGCTGGTCACCGCTGTCGGGTCATGCCTGGCCGAGGGTGGCCAGCCAGTCCTTGACGATCTGCGCGGTCTGCGGGGCGTGGTCGCGGACCATGGAGAAGTGGTCCGCGTCGACGATGCGGACATCGGCCGACGGGAGCATGTCGCTCTTCGTGTCGTCGGGCGAGACGGCCGCGGTGCCCTCCATGGCGAAGGTCTCCTGGGCGGCGCGGACGATCAGCACGGGAGCGCTGGTGTGCTGGACGTCGAGCTGCCCGAGCAGGCCCATGTACCGCCCCATCCCGGACAGCCGGGAGTTGGTCACCCGCACCGGGGATTCCTGGTCGGCGAGGAAGTTGCGGTGCATCAGGTTGTCGTAGTCGATGTCCTCCCGGTCGTCGTGCCGGATGCTGACGGTGTCCAGCAGCACCACGGCCTCGGGCTTGATGCCCCAGGTGCTCTCCAGCAGCCCGGCGGCCACGTAGGCGTACGCACCGCCGGAGGAGTGTCCGACCAGGATGAAGGGGTTGCCGTCGCTTGCGCGCAGAGCGCTCTCCGCGATGGTCCTGACCGCGCTGGTGGGTGTGGCGGGCAGCCGTTCCCCGGCGGCGAAGCCGACCAGCGGCAGTGCGCTGACGTGCCGTTCGCCCCGGAAGGACGCGGCGAACCTGGCGTATTCGTGGACACCGCCGTTGGCGGTGGGTGTGCTGATGCAGATCAGCCGCGGCTCGGCGGGGCCCTCGGCGAGCGTGGTCGGCAGCGGCAGCTCCACCAGTTCGGCCGTGTTCTCGAAGGTCGTGCGCAGGCCGGTCAGGGCCCGCAGCATGAGCCGGATCTCCGGGAACCTGCCCTCGTCCATCGCGTCGAGGAACATCCGCTCCAGCGAGTCGGGGTCGGGCCCGGCCAGCAGGAGGCCGCCCTCGCCGCCGCCCAGGCCGGGCTGTGCGGCGAACTCGCTGCGCAGCCGGGCGCCGAGGGCGTCGGGGGTCTTGTTGTCGAAGACCAGGGTCGCCGGGAGCTGGAGCCCGGTGACGGTGGCGAGCCGGTTGCGCAGCTCGATCGAGGTCAGCGAGTCGATGCCCAGCTCGTAGAAGTCCCGGCCGGCCTCGATCTCCTCGGCGGAGACATGGCCGAGGATGGTGGCGGCCTCGGTACGGACCAGGTCGACGAGGTGGCGTACGCGCTCCCCCTCCGGCAGCGCCAGCAGCTGCTGGGCGAAGGTGTCCGGGGAGGCGGACGTGCTCGCGGCGTTGACGGCGGTCCGCCTGCTGTGCCGCACCAGCCCCCTGAAGAGCGGCGGGATCTGTCCTTCCGGCACACGGGCGCCGGGGATCAGGCCCACCGCCATCACGACGGGCTCGGCGTAGCCGCGCGCGATGTCGAACAGTTCCATGCCCTCCTCGATGGAGACCGGCGCCATGCCGTTGAGGCGCATGCGCTGCACGGTGGCCTGGTTCATCGCGTCGGCCATGCCGCCGCCGTCCCAGTGGCCCCACACCAGTGACTGGCCCGGCAGGCCCAGGGCGGCGCGGTGCCGGATCAGGCCGTCGAGGAAGGCGTTCGCGGAGGCGTAGTTGGCCACGCCGGGGGCGCCCAGCACACCGGAGACGGAGGAGAACATGATGAACGCGGACAGGCCGAGGTCCTTGGTGGCCTCGTGCAGGTGCCAGGCGGCGTCCACCTTCGGCCGCAGCACCGGCGTCAGGCGCTCCGGGGTCAGCGCGGTGACCACGCCGTCGTCGAGGACGCCGGCGAGGTGGACGACCGCGGTCAGCGGGTGCTCCTCGGGGATGGCGGCCAGCAGGCCGGCGAGCGCGGCGGGGTCCGCCGTGTCGCAGGCCGCGATCGTGGGCTGCGCGCCCAGGGCCCGCAGCTCTTCGGCCAGTTCGTCCGCCCCGCGGGCCGCCGGGCCACTGCGGCTGACCAGCAGCAGGTGCCGGGTGCCGGTCGTGGCCAGGTACCGGGCGAGCTCGATGCCCAGACCGCCGGTGCCGCCGGTGATCAGTACGGTCCCCTCGGGGTCCCACTGCGCCGGCCGGGTGCCGGCGTCGGCGGGCAGCCAGGCCAGCCGCCCCATGAGCACCGCGCCGTCGCGGACGACGAACTGGGTCTCACCGGTGGGCAGCAGACCCGGCAGGGCGTCGAGGAGCGTGGCGAGGTCGCCGCCGTTCTCGTCCGGGTCCTCGACGTCGGCCAGCACGAAACGGCCGGGGTGTTCCGCGATCGTCGAGCGCAGCAGGCCCCACAGGGCGGAGCCGGCCAGGTCGCCGCCGTCGACGGCGCCGGAGGTCAGGAACACCATCTGGGACGTGGTGAAGCGCTCGTCGGCGATCCACTGCTGTACCAGGAGCAGGGCCTGGGTCGTCAGCTCGTGCACGGCCTCCGGGTAGCCGTCCGCCGTACGGGGCACGGGGACCACGACCAGGTCGGGGGTGTCCGTGAGGCCGGCGAGGGACGTGGTGCCCAGGGGCGCCAGGACGGTGCTCCGGGCGCTCGGCGCGTCCTCCGTGCGCGGTGCGGGGATCCACTCCAGGCGGAGCAGTTTCTGGCTCTGGCCGCTGGAGGTGCGCTCGGGGGCTTCGGCCAGCGCGCGCAGTGTGACGGTGCGGGCCGACAGGACGGGTTCCCCGGCGGCGTCGACCGCGGTGACGGTGACGGTGTCCTCGCCGGTCTTCGTGATCCGTGCCCGCAGCGCCGCGGCACCCGAGGCGTGCAGCGACACGTCGTTCCAGGAGGCGCCGTAGGAGATGTGCTCCCTGTCACCCACGCCGCTGAAGGAGGTGCCGTGCAGGACCGCTTCGAGCAGTGCCGGGTGCAGGCCGAAGGACGGGGCGTCGGAGGCGGCGTCGTCCTGGAGTTCGGCTTCGACGAAGGTCTCGTCGTCGCGGACCCAGACCGCCCGCAGCCCCTGGAGGGCGGGTCCGAATTCGGTGCCCTCGTAGTACTCGTCCACGTCCATCTCGGTCGCGTCGCTGGGCGGCCAGCCGGACACGTCGAGGGTGTCGGTGTGCCGGTCGGCGGCGAGGATGCCCGTGGCGTGCCGGACCCAGGGCTCGTCCAGCGCGGCCTGGGGCCGCGTGAAGAACCGGATCTGCCGGGTGCCGTCGTCGTCGGGGGCGCCGACCCACACCTGGAGCACCAGGGCCGCGCCGTCGGTGAGCCCCAGCGGCGTGTCGAGGGTCAGTTCGGCGATCCGGTCGCAGTCGAAGCGGTCCCCGGCGCTCAGGGCCAGCTCGACGAAGCCGGCGGCCGGGAAGACGGCCGTGCCGCCCGCCACGTGGTCCTTGAGCCAGGGGTGGGTTTCCAGCGACAGCCGGCTGGTGAACAGCGTGCCGCCGCCGTCCGCCAGCGGTACCGCCGCGCCGAGCAGCGGGTGTTCGGTGGGCAGCAGGCCGGCGGAGGTCACATCGCCCGCCAGGGCCCTGCGCTTGGGCCAGTACCGCTGGCGCTGGAAGGGGTAGGTGGGCAGGTCGACGCGGCGGGCGCCGGTGCCGTCGAAGACGCGGGCCCAGTCCGCGTCGACCCCGGCGACGTGCAGCTGCGCCAGGGTGGTGAGCAGGGCCGTCTCTTCGGGGTGGTCCTTGCGCAGGGCGCTGACGGTGACGGCGGTGCCATCCAGGTTGTGCGGGACCATGCCCGTCAGTGCCCCGTCGAGGCCCAGCTCCAGGAAGGCCGAGACGTCCTCGTCGGCCAGGGTGCGGATCGCGTCGGCGAAGCGGACGGGCTCACGCACGTTGCGGACCCAGTAGTCGGCGGAGCGCATCAGCTCCTCCGGGGCCCGCCCGCCGGTCACGGTGGAGACGAGCGGGATGCGCGGCTCCTGGTAGGACAGGCCCTCGGCGACCTGGCGGAACTCGTCCAGGATCGGGTCCATCAGCGGGCAGTGGCCGGCGACCTGCACCGCCACCTGCCGCGTCTTGCGGCCCTCGGCGGCGAACGCGTCGGTGATGCGCTGGGTGGCGGGCCCGTCGCCGGCGATGACGACGGACTCCGGTCCGTTGACCGCCGCGATCGAGACGCCGTCGACCAGCCGCGCGGCCACTTCCTGCTCGCTCGCCTGGACCGCCACCATGATGGCGCCGCGGCCCTCCAGGGTGCCCATCAGCCGCCCGCGGGCGGCCACCAGGGTGCAGGCGTCCTTGAGGGAGAGGACCCCGGCGACGTGCGCGGCGGCGATTTCGCCGAACGAGTGCCCGCCGACGAAGTCGGGCCGTACGCCCCAGGATTCGACGAGCCGGAACAGTGCCACCTGGATGGCGAACATGGCCGGCTGGGTGAACTCGGTGCAGTCCAGCCGCTCGGCGTCGCTGCGCATCACCTCGCGCAGTTCGTCGTCGAAGTGTGCCAGTACCGCGTCCAGGGCCTCGGCGAACACCGGGAACCGGTCGTACAGCTCGCGGCCCATGCCGATGCGCTGTCCGCCCTGGCCCGGGAAGAGCATGGCCAGCGAGCGGTCCTCGGCGGTGCCGCGCGCCACCTCGGCACCGTCCAGCAGCACCGCGCGGTGCGCGAACAGCGGCCGCCCGGTGGCCAGCGAGAAGCCCACGTCGGCCGGCGCGAGTTCCGGCCGCTCGGCGACCCACTCCCGAAGCTGTCCGATCCCGTCGTCCAGCGCCTGGGCGGACTTGCCCGAGACGAGCCACGGGACGGCTCCCGGCTGGGCGGGCCGGGTGTCCTCGGCCGGCCGCCCGGCGTCCGCCGGTGCCTGTTCGAGGATGGCGTGGGCGTTGGTGCCGCTCATGCCGAAGGAGGAGACGGCGCCGCGGCGCGGGCGGCCGGTGTCCGGCCAGTCGGTCCGCTCGGTGAGGAGCCGGACGTCTCCCGCCGTCCAGTCGACGTGGGAGGAGGGCGTGTCGATGTGCAGGGAGCGCGGCAGGACGCCGTGCCGCAGCGCCAGGACCATCTTGATGACGCCGGAGACACCGGCCGCCGCCATGGTGTGGCCGATGTTCGACTTCAGCGAGCCGAGGAGCAGCGGCTGCCCCTCGGGCCGGTCCTGGCCGTAGGTGGCGAGCAGCGCCTGGGCCTCGATCGGGTCACCGAGCGAGGTGCCGGTGCCGTGTGCCTCGACCGCGTCCACCTCGTCGGCGGACAGCCCGGCGTTGGCCAGGGCCTGGCCGATGACGCGCTGCTGGGAGGGGCCGTTGGGGGCGGTCAGGCCGTTGGACGCGCCGTCCTGGTTGACGGCCGAACCGCGGACGACGGCGAGGATCTCGTGGCCGTTGCGGCGGGCGTCGGACTGCCGTTCCAGTACGAGGACGCCGACGCCCTCGGCCCAGCTCGTGCCGTCGGCGTCGTCGGAGAACGCCTTGCACCGGCCGTCCGTCGCCAGCGCGCCCTGCCGGCTGAATCCGGCGATGCTCATCGGCGTGGACAGCAGCGTCACACCGCCGGCCAGCGCGAGCGAGCACTCGCCGTTGCGCAGCGCATGGGCCGCCAGATGGAGGGAGACGAGCGAGGAGGAGCACGCGGTGTCGACGGTGACGGCCGGGCCCTCCAGGCCGAAGGTGTAGGACAGCCGCCCGGACAGGACGCTGCCCGCGAGGCCGGTGCTGGCGTGGGCCTCCACGTCCTCGCCGGAGTTCATCAGGATGCTGGCGTAGTCGGAGCCGCTGGTGCCGACGAAGACGCCGGTCTCGGTGCCGCGCAGGGACACCGGGTCGATGCCGGCCCGTTCGACGGCCTCCCAGGAGGTTTCCAGCATCAGCCGCTGCTGCGGGTCCATGGCCATGGCCTCGCGCGGGGAGATGCCGAAGAAGGGGGCGTCGAAGTCGCCGAGGCCGTCCAGGAAGCCGCCCTTGGACGCGGAGCTGCGGCCCTGGTCGCCCTCGGCCCCGCCGAGCAGGGTCTCCAGGTCCCAGCCCCGGTCGGTCGGGAAGGCGGAGATGCCGTCGCGCTCGTCGGTGACGAGCCGCCACAGGTCCTCCGGGGACCGCACGCCGCCGGGCAGCCGGCAGGCCATGCCGACGATGACGACCGGGTCGTCGGCGGACGCCGTGGTGACCGCGGTGGCGGCGCGCGCCTCGCCCCGCTCGTCGAGCAGGACGGCGATGAGGTGGTCGGCGAGGACGACGGGGTTGGGATAGTCGAAGACGAGGGTGGCGGGCAGCCGCAGGCCGGTGGCCGTGGAGAGCCGGTTGCGCAGTTCGACGGCGGTCAGCGAGTCGAAGCCCAGGTCGTTGAAGTCCCGGCGGGTGTCGATGGCCTTGGCCGAGGCGTGCCCGAGCACGGCGGCGGCCTCGGTGCGTACGAGGTCGACCGTGAAGGCGGTCCGCTCGTCCCTGGCCAGCTCCGTCAGCCGCCGGGTGAGCCGCGCCGCCGCGGCGGCGCCGCCCGCGGAGCCCGCTGCCGTACGGCGAGCGCCCTTGACCAGGCCGCGAAGCACAGGCGGTACGGCGCCGCGGCCCCGGGCGTTGGCGGCGACGGGTCCGATGGGCACGAGGTGCGCCGCGTCGGTCGCGGTGGCGGCGTCGAACAGCGCCACGCCCCGCTCGGCCGGCAGCGGGGGCACGTCCAGCGACGCGATCCGCTCCGGGGCGGACGGCGCGCTTGGCGTCCCGTCCGGCGTCGCCCAGGCGCCCCACGCGAGGGACTGGGCGGGCAGGCCCTGGGCCGTACGGTGCCGGGCCAGCGCGTCGAGGAAGACGTTGGCCGCGGCGTAGTCGCCGTGCCCGCCGCTGCCGAGGACGCCCGAGACGGACGAGTACATGACGAACGCGGCGAGATCAAGGTCCTTGGTGGCCTCGTGCAGGTGCCAGGCCGCGTCCGCCTTCGGACGCAGCACGGCCGACAGCCGCTCCGGCGTCAGCGAGGTCACCTCGGCGCCGTCGTGGACGCCGGCGGTGTGGATCACGGCGGTCAGCGGGTGCGCGGCGGGCACCGCGCCGACGGCGGCGGCCACCGCCTCGCGGTCGGCCAGGTCGCCGTCGAGGAAGGTCACCTCGGCGCCGTGCGCGATCAGTTCCGCTTCCAGCTCGCTCGCTCCGGGCGTGTCCGGGCCGCTGTGGCCGCCCAGCAGCAGGTGCCGTACGCCCCGCTCGGCCACCAGGTGCCGGGCCAGCTCGCCGCCCAGTTCGCCCGTGCCGTCGGTGATCAGCACGGTGCCGTCCGGGTTCCAGGCGCGGGGCAGCGTCAGCACGATCTTCCCGACGTGCTGCGCGCGGCTCATGTACCGGAACGCCTCGGGGGCGCGCCGCACGTCCCACGTCGTCACCGGCAGCGGGCGGATCTTCTCGGCGGCGAACAGCTCCAGCAGTTCGCCGAGCATGTCCCGGGTGCGCTCCGGGCCCGCTTCCGCGAGGTCGAAGGCCTGGTAGCGCACTCCGGCGGCGGTTTCGGGGTCGCGGAGGTCCGTCTGCCCCATCTCCAGGAAGTGGCCGCCGGGGGCGGTCTGCCGCAGGGAGGCGTCGATGAATTCGCCGGTGAGGGCGTTGAGGACGACGTCCACGCCGCGGCCTTCGGTGACCGCGCGGAACCGCTCCTCGAAGTCGGTCGAACGGGAGGAGGCGATGTGGTCGTCCGCGACACCCAGTTCGCGCAGCGTGTCCCACTTGCCCTCACTGGCCGTGGCGAACACCTCGGCACCGAAGTGCCGGGCCAGCTGGATCGCCGCCATCCCCACGCCACCGGCTCCGGCGTGCACGAGGATCGACTGACCGGGCCGCAGACCGGCAAGGTCCTTCAAGGCGTAGTACGCGGTCAGGAAGACCATCGGCACGGAGGCGGCCTCGGGGGCCGTCCAGCCCTCGGGAATCCGGGCCAGCAGGTGCTCGTCGGCGACGGCTTCCGGGCCGAAACCGCCGAAGACCAGGCCCGTCACGCGGTCGCCGATCCGCAGGCCCCGTACGCCGGGGCCGGTCTCGGTCACCACACCGGCGGCCTCGGCGCCCAGCAGCCCGGCCTCGCCCGGGTACATGTCCAGGGCGGCCAGTACGTCGCGGAAGTTGACGCCGGCGGCCTCGACCCGGAGGCGCACCCGGCCCTCGGTCAGCGGTTCCCGCACCTCCGGGCAGGGGGTGAGGGCCAGGCTGTCCAGGCTGCCCTTGGCCGCGCTGTCCAGCCGCCACGGCGTCCGGACGGGCGGGAGCAGACCGGCGTTGCTGCCGAGCGGTGCCAGCCGTGCCACGCGAACGGCGCCGTCGCGGACCACGAACTGGGCGTCGTCGGTGGCCAGCAGGCCCGGGAGCGCTGCGAACACTCCGCTCGGGTCGGTGTCTTCGAGGTCCAGGAGGACGAAACGTCCGGGGTTCTCCGTCTGCGCCGAGCGCACCAGGCCCCACACCGCGGCCGCGGCCACGTCCCGTACGGCCTCGCCCTCGTCGGCGGAGACGGCGCCGCGCGTGACGAACACCAGACGGGTGGCGTCGGCCCCCTCACGGCCGGCCCAGTCCTGGAGCAGGCCCAGAACCCGGGTGGTGAGCTGGTGCGTCGCGGCGGGCACGTCATCGCCCGTACCGCCGGACACGGGGACGACCACGAAGTCCTCGTCGCCGGCGAGGTCCGCCAGGGAGGCGACGGACGCGCCCATTCCGAGTTCGTCGGTGCCCAGGGACACACACCGGACCTCGGTGGAAGCCACCTCGGGCGCCGCCACCCAGTCCAGCGACAGCAGCCCGTCGTACTCCACGCCCGGCCGCGCCGTCAACGCTCGTCCTGCTGCATCGAGTTGACTGCTCAGGACGAGCGCCTCGGCGGACAGGACGGGTGCGCCCTCGGTGTCGACGGCGGCGATGGACACCGAGTCGTCACCGGTCTTCGTCACCCGGGCCCGGAGCACCGAGGCTCCCCCGGCGTGCAGCGACACACCGTGCCAGGCGGACGGCAGGAGGAGTTCGCCGCCATCGCCGACCCCGGCCATCCGGTGGGACTGGAGCACGGCGTCCAGCAGTGCGGGGTGGAGCCCGAACGACGCGGCCTCCTCGGCTACCTGGCCGGGCAGCGCCGCCTCGACGAAGATCTCGTCACCGCGCCGCCACACCGAGCGCAGCCCCTGGAAGGCCGGGCCGTAACCGGTCCCCTCGTGGAAGCCCTCCAGGTCCACGACCACGGCGCCCTCCGGCGGCCAGACCTCGGAGCCGATGCCCCCGATCCGTTCGCCGCTGGTCAGGGTGCCCTGGGCGTGCTGCGTCCACGGCTCGTCGGCGGCGCCCTCGGCCCGCGAGTACACCGAGACCGTACGGGCGCCCGCCTCGTCGGGGGCACCGACCAGCACCTGGACCTGTGCGGCGCCCTCCTCGGTGAGCTCCAGCGGGGCGAGCAGGGCGAACTCCTCGATCCGGTCGCAGCCGGCCTGGTCACCGGCGCGCAGGGCCAGTTCAAGGAAGCCGGTGGCCGGGAAGAGGACGCGGCCGCCCAGGACGTGGTCGGTCAGCCACGGGTACGTCTGCGACGACAGCCGGCCGGTGAACAGCACCTCGCCGGAGTCGGCGAGGGTGAGGGTCACGCCCAGCAGCGGGTGCTCCGCCGGGAGGAGTCCAGCTCCGGTCACGTCTCCGGAGAGCGCGGCGGGGCGGGGCCAGTACCGCTCGCGCTGGAAGGGGTAGGTGGGCAGCTCCACTCGGCGGGCGCCGGTGCCGGCGAACCACGCCGCCCAGTCCACCGGGACGCCCGTGACGTGCAGCCGCGCCAGCGCGGTCAGCAGCGCCGACTCCTCGGGCCGGTCCTTGCGCAGGGCGCTGACGAAGACCGCGGCCTCGTCCGCGCCGTGCTGGGCCATCGCCGTCAGCACCCCGTCCGGGCCCAGCTCCAGGAAGACGGACGCCCCTTCGGCCTCCAGGGCGCGGACGCCGTCCGCGAAGCGCACCGTTTCCCGTACGTGCCGGACCCAGTACTCGGGCGAGCACACCAGCTCGTCGTCGGCGAGGTCCCCGGTCACGTTGGAGACGAGCGGAATCTGCGGGGCCTTGTACGACAGCCCCTCGGCCACCTGCCGGAAGTCGTCCAGCATCGGGTCCATCAGCGGCGAGTGGAAGGCGTGGCTCACCGGCAGGCGCCGGGTCTTGCGGCCTTCGGCCGCCAGCTCACCGGCGATCCGCAGAACCTGGGCCTCCTCCCCCGCGATCACCACTGCCTGCGGCCCGTTGACCGCCGCGATCGACACCCCGTCGGCCGGCCGCCCGGCCACCTCGTCCTCGGTGGCCTGCACGGCCACCATCGCGCCGCCCGCGGGAAGGGCCTGCATCAGCCGCGCCCGCGCCGCGACGAGCGCACACGCGTCCTCCAGCGACAGCACCCCGGCGACATGCGCGGCGGCGATCTCACCGATCGAGTGGCCGGCCACGAAGTCCGCGCGGATGCCCAGGGACTCGGTCAGCCGGAACAGGGCCACCTCGATGGCGAACAGCGCGGGCTGGGTGAACCCGGTCTCGTCCAGGCCCTCCGCCTCGCCGAAGATCACGTCCCGCAGTTCGCCGTCGAATTGCGCCAGCACCTCGTCCAGCGCCTCGGCGAACACCGGGTACCGGCCGTAAAGTTCGCGGCCCATCCCGGCGCGCTGCGCGCCCTGGCCGGAGAACAGCACCGCGACGTTTCCGGTCGTGTCCTCGGCGAAGCCCTGTGCCACCTCGACGGTTTCGCCGCCCTCGGCCAGCAGGACCGCGCGGTGTTCCAGGTGCGCGCGGGTGGTCGCCAGGGAGAATCCCAGGTCGACGGGCGACAGGCCGGTCAGCGCGGTGATCTGCTCGCGCTGTGCCGCGAGGGCTTCCTCGGACCTGGCGGAGACCAGCCACGGCACGGCCGCCGGAACGACCGTCGCGGGCTCCGGAGCGGCCTGCGCAGCGGCCTTCGGCTCGCTCCCGTCCTGCTCTCCGGTGCCCTCGTCGGACTCCTCACCGGTCTCTTCGGCAGCAGCCGGTGCCTGCTCGAGGATGACGTGGGCGTTGGTGCCGCTGATGCCGAACGACGACACACCCGCCCGCCACGGCCGGTCGGCCTCGGGCCACTGCCGGGACTCCGTCAGCAGCTCGACCGCGCCGGACGTCCAGTCCACGTGCGACGACGGCACCTCGGCGTACAGCGTCTTCGGCAGGACGCCGTGCCGCAGCGCCAGCACCATCTTGATGAGCCCCGCCGCACCGGCCGCCGCCTGGGTGTGGCCGAGGTTGGACTTCACCGAGCCGAGCAGCAGCGGCCGCTCCGGGTCGCGGTCCTGGCCGTACGCGGCCAGCAGCGCCTGCGCCTCGATCGGGTCGCCCAGGGTCGTGCCGGTGCCGTGGGCCTCGACGGCGTCCACGTCCGAGGGGGTGAGACCGGCGCTCGCCAGTGCCTGCTGGATCACCCGCTGCTGGGAGGGGCCGTTGGGCGCCATCAGGCCGTTGGAGGCGCCGTCCTGGTTGACGGCCGAGCCGCGGACGACGGCGAGGATCTCGTGGCCGTTGCGGCGGGCGTCGGACAGGCGCTCGACCACGACGATGCCCACGCCCTCGGACCACCCGGTGCCGTCGGCGTCGTCGGAGAACGCCTTGCACCGGCCGTCACCGGCCAGCCCGCCCTGCCGGGTGAAGCCGGCGAAGCTCATCGGCGACGACATCACCGTCACACCGCCGGCCAGCGCCAGCGTGCACTCGCCGTTGCGCAGCGCGTGGGCCGCCAGGTGGAGGGAGACGAGCGAGGAGGAGCACGCGGTGTCGACGGTGAGGGCCGGGCCCTCCAGGCCGAAGCTGTAGGCGAGCCGGCCGGACAGGATGCTGCCCGCGAGGCCGGTGCTGCCGTGGCCCTCGATGTCCTCGCGGGAGTTCAGCACCGCGTTGATGTAGTCGACGCCGCTGGTGCCGACGAAGACACCGGTCCGGCTGCCCTTCAGGGACACCGGGTCGATGCCGGCCCGCTCGAACGCCTCCCAGGAGGTCTCCAGCAGGAGCCGCTGCTGCGGGTCCATCGCCACGGCCTCACGGGGCGAGATGCCGAAGAAGCCCGCGTCGAACGAGGCGGCGTCCACGAAGCCGCCTTCGGCGGTGGCGCTGCTGCCGCTTCCGTCACCGCTGAGAATGTCGAGGTTCCAGCCACGGTCCGTGGGGAAGGCCGCGATGCCGTCGCGGCCCTCGTCCAGCATCCGCCAGAGCTCTTCCGGCGACCGGACTCCCCCGGGCAGCCGGCAGGCCATGCCGACGATGGCGATCGGCTCCTGCTTGGCGGACTCAGCCTCCCGAAGCCGTTGGCGGGTCTGGTGCAAGTCGTTCGTGACCCACTTGAGGTAGTCAACGAGCTTGTTGTCGTTCGGCATGACTGGAACCTTCCGTGTATGTGCGGGGGCCGGATTCAGCGAGCGCTGTGCCGGCCGAGCTCGTTGTCGATGAAGGCGAAGATTTCGTCGGTGCTGGCGGCCTCGAGCCGCTCGGCGACCTGCTCGCCGTCCTCCTCCGCCGGGGCCCCGCGCCAGGCGTCCAGGAGCTGCGCCAGGCGCCCGGCGACGGCGGCCCTGGTACGGGCGTCGGGCTCGCCGGCGGCGAGTGCGGCGTCGAGCCGGTCGATCTCGGCGAGGAGGTCGGGACCCGTTTCGGACTCGTCCACGAGCTGCGGGACGAGGTGACCGGCGAGTGCGGCGGGGTTGGGGTAGTCGAAGACGAGGGTGGCGCTCAGCCGCAGGCCGGTGGCGGTGGAGAGCCGGTTGCGCAGCTCGACCGAGGTCAGCGAGTCGAAGCCCAGCTCGTTGAACTCCCGCCGGGTGTCGATGGCCTTGGCCGAGGCGTGTCCGAGCACGGCGGCGGCCTCGGTGCGTACGAGGTCGGTCAGGATGCGCAGGCGCTCCTCCGGACGTGCCTCGCGCAGCCGTTGGGTGAGCGTCGCGGCCGCTTCGGCGCCGCCCGCGGAGCCCGCCGCCGTACGGCGGGCGCCCTTGACCAGGTTCCGCAGGACCGGAGGTACGGCGCCCCGGTCCCGGGCGCCGGTGGTGACCGGTCCGATGGGCACGAGGTGTGCGGCGTCGGCCGTGGTGGCGGTGTCGAACAGGGTCAGTCCCTGCTCGATGGTCAGGGGCGTGGCTCCGGAGGCGGCGATCCGCTGGACGTCGGCGTCCGAGAGGGTGGCGGTCATGCCGCCGCTCGGGGCCCAGGCGCCCCAGGCCAGGGAGTGGGCGGGCAGGCCCTGGGCCGTACGGTGCCGGGCCAGCGCGTCGAGGAAGACGTTGCCCGCGGCGTAGTTGCCCTGGCCCGCGCCGCCGAGGATGCCCGAGACGGACGAGTACATGACGAAATCGGCGAGGTCGAGGTCCTTGGTGGCCTCGTGCAGATGCCAGGCCGCGTCCACCTTCGGACGCAGTACGGCGGACAGCCGCTCGGGCGTCAGCGACGCCACCACACCGTCGTCCAGGACGCCGGCGGTGTGGATCACGGCGGTCAGCGGGTGCGCGGCGGGCACCGAGGCCACGATCCCCGCGGCCGCTTCCCGGCCGGCCACATCGCCCGCGACGATGGTCACCTCGGCGCCCTGCGCGGCCAGTTCCGCCCGCAGCTCCTCGGCGCCGGGCGCGTCCGGGCCGCTGCGGCTGGCCAGCAGCAGGTGCCGTACGCCCCGCTCGGCCACCAGGTGCCGGGCCAGCTCACCGCCCAGGCCGCCCGTACCGCCGGTGATCAGCACGGTGCCGTCCGGGTTCCAGGCACGGGGCAGCGTCAGCACGATCTTCCCGATGTGCTGCGCCCGGCTCATGTACCGGAACGCCTCCGGTGCGCGCCGCACGTCCCAGGTCGCCACCGGCAGCGGGCGGATCGTGCCCGCCCCGAACAGCTCCAGTAGTTCGGTCAGCATCCCCTGTACGCGGTCGGGGCCCGCGTCGGCGAGGTCGAACGCCTTGTAGTGGACCGGGGCGGCGGTTTCGGGGTCGCGGATGTCCGTCTTGCCCATCTCCAGGAAGTGGCCGCCGGGGGCGGTCAGCCGCAGGGAGGCGTCGACGAACTCACCCGCCAGGGCGTTGAGGACCACGTCCACGCCGCAGCCATCGGTGACCGCCCGGAACCGCTCCTCGAAGTCCGTGGTCCGGGAGGAGGCGATGTGGTCGTCCGCGACGCCCAGTTCGCGCAGCGTGTCCCACTTGCCCTCACTGGCCGTGGCGAACACCTCGGCACCGAAGTGCCGGGCCAGCTGGATCGCCGCCATACCGACACCGCCGGCTCCGGCGTGCACCAGGATCGACTGCCCGGGACGCAGACCGGCGAGGTCCTTCAGGGCGTAGAGCGCGGTCAGGAAGACCAGCGGCACCGACGCCGCCTGCTCGGGTGCCCAGCCCTCGGGAATACGGGTCAGCAGCCGCTGGTCGGTCACGCCCACCGGCCCGTAACCGCCGAAGACCATGCCCATGACGCGGTCTCCCGGGCGCAGTCCGTGCACGCCGGGCCCGGTTCCGGTCACCACACCGGCGGCCTCGGCGCCCAGCAGTCCGGCCTCGCCCGGGTACATTCCCAGGGCGTTCAGTACGTCGCGGAAGTTGACGCCGGCGGCCTGGACCTGGATGCGGACCTGGCCCTCGGTGAGCGTGTCGAGGATCTCCGGGCACGGCGCGAGGACCAGGTTGTCCAGGCTGCCCTTGGCCGCGCTGTCCAGCCGCCACGGCACGTCGGCGGGCGGCAGCAGGCCCGCGCTGCCGCTGAGAGAGGCCAGCCGTGCGACCCGGACGGCGCCGTCGCGGACCACGAACTGGGCGTCGTCGGTGGCCAGCAGGCCCGGGAGTTCCGCGAGTGCGTCCTTCGGGTCGCAGCCGTCTTCGAGGTCCAGGAGCGCGATCCGCCCGGGGTTCTCCGTCTGCGCCGAGCGCACCAGACCCCACACCGCGGCCGCGGCCACATCCCGTACGGTCTCGCCCTCGTCGGCGGAGACGGCACCGCGCGTGACGAACACCAGACGCGTGGCAGCGGACTCCTCCCGGCCGAGCCAGTCCTGAAGCACGCCCAGGGCCCGGGCCGTCACCTCGTGCGTCGCGGCGGGTACGTCATCGCCCGTACCGCCGGACACGGGGACGACCACAAGGTCCTCGTCCCCCGTCAGGTCCGCCAAGGAGGCGACCGACGCGCCCACTCCGAATGCATCGTCGCCCAGGGACACGCACCGGACCTCGGTGGAACCCACCTCGGGCGCCGCCACCCAGTCCAGCGACAGGAGCGTTCCCTGCTCCGTGCCGCGCTGTCCCGCCGACCGGCCGGTACCGGGGTCCTGGTAGGCCCGTATCACCATCGCCTCGGCGGAGAGGACGGGTGCGCCCTCGACGTCGACGGCCGCGATGGACACCGAGTCGTCTCCGGTCTTCGCGACCCGGGCCCGCAGTACGGAGGCTCCCCCGGCGTGCAGAGAGACGCCCCGCCAGGCGAACGGCAGGGCGTCCTCGTGCTCGCTGCCGACCCCGGCCATCCGGTGCGACTGCAGCACCGCGTCCAGGAGCGCCGGATGGAGCCCGAAGGAACCGGCGTCCTCGGCCACCTGCGCCGGGAGTGCCACCTCCACGTAGGCGCCGCCCTCGTACTGCCACACCGAGCGCAGGCCCTGGAAGGCCGGGCCGTACCCGGTCCCCTCGTAGAAGCCGTCCAGGTCGACGGCCACCGCGTCCTGCGGGGGCCAGGTACGGACACCGAAGTCAGCGATGCGCTCGCCGCTGGTCAGGGTTCCCTCGGCGTGCTGGGTCCACGGCTCGTCGGCGGCGGCACCGCCGGGGCGCGAGTGCACCGAGACCGTACGGGCGCCCGTCTCGTCGGGGGCACCTGCCACCACCTGGACCTGTGCGGCGCCCTCCGCCGTGAGGACCAGAGGAGTCAGCAGCAGGAATTCCTCGACCCGGTCGCAGCCGATCTGGTCACCGGCGCGCATCGCCAGCTCCAGGAAGCCGGTGGCCGGGAAGAGGACGCTGCCGCCCATCTTGTGGTCGGTCAGCCACGGGTACGCCTGCAACGACAGCCGGCCGGTGAACACGACCTGGCCCGAGTCCGCGACGGTCAGTGTCGCGCCCAGCAGCGGGTGCTCCGCGGGCTGGAGGCCCGCTCCGGTCACGTCTCCGGAGAGCGCGGCGGGCTGCGGCCAGTACCGCTGGTGCTGGAAGGGGTAGGTGGGCAGGTCGACGCGGCGGGCGCCGGTGCCGTCGAAGACGCCGGACCAGTCGATGCCGACCCCGGTGACGTGCAGCCGTGCCAGCGCGGTGAGCAGGGCGGTCTCTTCGGGGCGGTCCTTGCGGAGGGCGGGGACGGTCACGGCCGTCTCGTCCAGGGTGTGCTGGGCCATGGCCGTCAGCACGCCGTCCGGGCCCAGCTCCAGGAAGACCGAGGCGCCTTCGTCGGCCAGCGCGCGCACGCCGTCGCCGAAGCGCACCGTCTCGCGTACGTGCCGGACCCAGTATTCGGGCGAGCACACCAGCTCTTCGTCGGCCACCTCGCCGGTCACGTTCGAGACGATCGGGATCTGCGGGGCCGCGTACGACAGTTCCCCGGCCACCTGCCGGAAGTCGTCCAGCATCGGGTCCATCAGCGGCGAGTGGAAGGCGTGGCTCACCGGCAGGCGGCGGGTCTTGCGGCCCTGGCCGGTGAACTCCTCGGCGATCCGGAGCACCTCGGCTTCCTGCCCGGCGATCACCACGGCTTCCGGGCCGTTGACGGCGGCGATCGACACCCCGTCGACCAGCCGCCCGGCCACCTCGTCCTCGGTGGCCTGCACGGCCACCATCGCGCCGCCCGCGGGAAGGGCCTGCATCAGCCGCGCCCGCGCCGCGACGAGCGCACACGCGTCCTCCAGCGACAGCACCCCGGCGACATGCGCGGCGGCGATCTCACCGATCGAGTGCCCTGCCACGTGGTCCGGACGGACACCCCAGGACTCCACCAGCCGGAACAGCGCCACCTCGATGGCGAACAGCGCGGGCTGGGTGAACCCGGTCTCGTCCAGGCCCTCCGCGTCACCGAAGATCACGTCCCGCAGCCCGGCGTCGAAGTGCTTCAGCACGGCGTCCAGCGCCTCGGCGAACACGGCGAACCGGCCGTACAGTTCCCGGCCCATCCCGGCGCGCTGCGCGCCCTGGCCGGAGAACAGCACCGCGAGCGAGCGGCCCGTCTCCGCGCGGCCCCGGGCCGCCTCGGACAGTTCGCCGTCGGGGCACCGCGCCAGCAGCACCGCGCGGTGCTCGAAGACCGAACGGCCGTTGGCGAGCGAGAAACCGACGTCCGCCGGGGACGACGCGCCCCGCAGCGACAAGATCCGCTCGATCTGCGCCGCCAGGGCCTCCTCGGACCTGGCCGACACCGGCCAGGGCACCACGGCGGGCGCCACCTCGGATTCGGGTGCCGGTTCGTCGGCCGGTGCCGCCTGTTCCACGATCACATGGGCGTTGGTGCCGCTGATGCCGAACGACGAGACGCCCGCCCGCCACGGCCGGTCGGCCGCCGGCCACTCCCGCGGCCCGGTGGCCAGGAGTTCCACCGCGCCGGACGCCCAGTCCACGTGCGACGACGGCGTATCCACGTGCAAGGTCTGCGGCAGTACGCCGTGCCGCATCGCCAGGACCATCTTGATGATCCCGGCGACTCCGGCCGCGGCCTGGGTGTGGCCGAGGTTGGACTTCACCGAGCCGAGCAGCAACGGGCGCTCGGGGTCGCGGTCCTGGCCGTAGGTGGCCAGCAGCGCCTGTGCCTCGATCGGGTCGCCGAGCGGGGTGCCCGTGCCGTGGGCCTCGACCACGTCCACGTCCGCGGCCGACAGGCCCGCGCTCGCCAGGGCCTGGCGGATCACCCGCTGCTGGGACGGGCCGCTGGGCGCCGTGAAGCCGTTGGAGGCGCCGTCCTGGTTGACGGCCGAGCCCCGGACGACGGCGAGCACGGGGTGCCCGTTGCGGCGGGCGTCGCTCAGCCGCTCGACGAGGAGCATGCCGACGCCCTCCGACCAGCCGGTGCCGTCGGCGGCCTCGGAGAACGCCTTGCACCGGCCGTCCGCCGCGAGGCCGCCCTGCCGGCTGAACTCCATCAGGGAGCCGGGGGACGACATCACGTTCACGCCGCCGACCAGGGCGAGCGAGCACTCACCGGCCCGCAGGGCGTGGGCCGCCGAGTGCAGGGCCACCAGCGAGGAGGAGCAGGCCGTGTCGACCGTCACCGCCGGGCCTTCGAGGCCCAGCGTGTAGGACAGCCGCCCGGAAGTGGCGCTGGCGGCGATCCCGGTGCCGATGTCGCCGGTGGCGTCGGACAGGGAGCGCACCAGCAGGTAGGCGTAGTCCTGGCCGTTGGTGCCGACGAACACGCCGGTGCGGCTGCCGCGCAGGGACACCGGGTCGATGCCGGCCCGCTCGATCGCCTCCCAGGAGGTCTCCAGCAGGAGCCGCTGCTGCGGGTCCATGGTCAGCGACTCGCGCGGCGAGATCCCGAAGAAGTCCGCGTCGAAGTCGGCCACGCCGTCGAGGAAGCCGCCTTCCTGGCTGACGGCGTTGCCGCGCTGGTCGACACCGGCGTCCCGCAGGGCGTCGAGGTCCCAGCCGCGGTCCGTGGGGAACGCGCCGATCGCGTCCTTGCCGGAGGCCAGCAGCTCCCACAGGTCCTCGGGCGAGTTGACGCCGCCGGGGTAGCGGCAGCTCATCGCCACGATCGCGAGCGGTTCGGTGGCCGCGGCGACGAGGGTGCGGTTCTGCCGGCGCAAGTGCTCGGCTTCCTTCAGCGACGCGCGGAGGGCCGCGACGATCTGCTCACTGGAGGTGGTCATGGTCCCTCTTTCAGCGCTCTTCGGGGGCATTGCCGTCAAGTGCCGCCTGCACCAGGTCGGCGACGTCCATCGCGTCGATCGACTCCTCGTAGGCGTCGGTCTCCGGCGCTCCGGCGGCCTGGCCGCCGGCTGCCGCGGTCTGTTCGGCGGCGAGCTTCATCAGGGGCTCCAGTACGCCGATCTCCCGCAGCTGGTGCAGCGATACGGAGGCGAGCAGGGCCCTGATGCCGGCCGCGTCCGGGTCGCCGTCGCCGGTCCCCTCCCCCGTCCCCGCTTCGGGGACGAGCCGGCCCAGGAGGTGGGCCGCCAGGCCGGCGGGGCTGGGGTGGTCGAAGACGAGCGTGGCGGCCAGGCTCAGTCCGGTCGCGGCGCCGAGCTGGTTGCGCAGTTCGACGGCGCTCAGGGAGTCGAAGCCGAGGTCGCGGAACGCCCGGTCGGCGCCCACCGCGTCGGCCGTGGGGTGGCCGAGTACGGCCGCGGCCCGGGTGCGCACCAGGTCCAGTACGGCTTCGGAGCGCTTGGCGGGCGAAAGGCCCGCCAGCTTCTCGCGCAGCGCGTCGCCGGTGGCGTCCTCGCCCGCGCCGTCCGCCGCCGGGTGTCCGGCCGCGGCCGGCTCACCGAGGAGCGGACTGGGCCGTACGGCGGTGAAGGAGCGGACGAACCGGTCGCGTTCGATGTCGGCGACGACCTCGGTGGGCCGCCCGTCCAGCACGGCCCGGCGCAGCGCCACGACGGCGAGGTCCGGGTCGAGCGGGCGGATGCCGGTACGCCGGGCCACGTCCGCCGCCCGCTGGTCGGCGGCCATCCCGTCGCCGCCCCACACGCCCCAGGCGATCGAGGTGGCGGCCAGGCCCTGGGCGCGGCGCTGTTCGGCGAGCGCGTCCAGGAAGGCGTTGGCGGCGGCGTAGTTGGCCTGGCCGGCGTTGCCGACCGCGCCGGAGGACGAGGAGAACAAGGCGAAGACGGCCAGGTCCCGGTCGCGGGTGAGGTCGTGCAGGGCCAGGGCCGAGGCGGCCTTGGCGTGGAAGACGGCCTCGTAGCGGTCGGGGGTGAGGCTGTCGAGGACACCGTCGTCCAGGACGCCCGCCGTGTGGATCACGCCGGTCAGCGGCGCTTCCTCGGGGATGTCCGCCAGGACTGCCGCGAGCGCGTCGCGGTCGGCGGCGTCACAGGCGGTGAGGGTGACCTCGGCGCCCAGGGCAGTGAGTTCGGTCCGCAGCTCGCCGGCTCCGGGCGCGTCCGGGCCCCGGCGGCTGAGGAGCAGCAGGTGCCGGGCGCCCGCCTCGGCGAGACGGCGTGCCACGTGGGCGCCCAGGGCCCCGGTACCGCCGGTGATCAGAACGGTGCCGGTGGGGTCCCACTCCGCCGTGCCGCGTCCGGCCGGTACGGGGACCAGCCGGCGGCCGAGGGCGGCGGAGGGCCGGACCGCGATCTGGTCCTCGCCTCCGGGGGCCGCGAGGATGTCGGCGAAGCGGGCCGTGGACCGCTCGTCGAGGGTGTCGGGCAGGTCGACCATGCCGCCCCAGCGCTGCGGGTGCTCCAGCGCGGCGACCCGTCCCAGGCCCCAGACGGCGGCCTGGGCGAGCCCGGGTACCGGCTCGGAGGGCGCGGCGGCGACCGCGCCGCGGGTGACGCACCACAGGGGTGCGGCGAGGTCCGCGTCGCCGAGCGCCTGGATCAGGGCGGTGGTCAGGGCCAGTGCCTCGGGGGCGTCCGCGCCGGGCGCGGGCGTGGTGGCGAGGGCCAGCAGGGACACCACTCCGGTGAACGCGAACCCGTCGGCGGCCAGTGCGCGCAGCCGTTCGGCGAGCGCCGCTCGGTCGGGGTCCGCCACTTCCAGGCGTACGGTGTCCGGTCCCAGCGCGGTGACGGCGTCGGCGGCCCAGGGGTCGTCGGCGTGTCCGGCCGGGAGCACGGCGAGCCAGGTGCCTGCCGGGGTGCGGGCGGGCTGCGGACTCAGCGGCTGCCAGGTGATCTGCTGCCGCCAGCCGTCGACGGTGTTCTCCTCGCCGCGCCGGCGGCGCCAGTCGGCGAGGGCGGGGAGCACCTTGGCCAGCGCTTCGCCGTCGACGTTCAGCGTCGTCTCCAGCGAGGCGAAGTCGGCCTCGCGCACCGCCGTCCAGAAGCCGTCGTCCGCGCCCTCCGGCGCTGCGGAAGCGTCGCCCGGCAGGGTGGCGGGCCAGTAGCGCTGGCGCTGGAAGGGGTAGGTGGGCAGGTCGTTGCGGCGGGGCCCGGTGGCCGTCCCGGCGAGCAGGGCGTCCCAGTCCGGGGCCGCTCCGTCGGCGTACAGCCGGGCGAGGGCGGTGACCGCGGATTCCTGCTCGCCGCGGTCCTTGCGCAGGACCGGTACGGCCAGGGCCCGCGACGCCAGGGCGTCCAGGGTGTCCTGGGCCATGGCGCACAGCCCGCCGTCGGGGCCGAGCTCCAGGAAGGCGGTCACGCCGCTCTCGGCGAGGGTGCGGATGCCGTCGCCGAAGCGGACGGCCTCGCGGACGTGGCGCACCCAGTAGTCCGGGGAGCACACCTGCTCCTCGGTGGCCGCCTCGCCGGTGACGTTGGACACCAGCGGGATCCGCGGGGCGTGGTAGTCCACGCTGCGGGTGACCCGCCGGAAGTCGTCGAGGATGGCGTCCATGTGCAGTGAGTGAAATGCATGGCTGACCCGCAAACGCCTAGTCTTGCGCCCGTCGGCGGTGAGTTTGTCCGCGATGTCCAGGACGGCGCCCTCGTCGCCGGAGAGGACCACCGACCGCGGCCCGTTGACCGCGGCGATCGACACTCCCGCGGTCAGCAGGGCCGTCACCTCCTCCTCGGTGGCCTGGACGGCGACCATGGCGCCGCCGGACGGCAGGGCGTTCATCAGCCGGGCCCGCGCGGCCACGACCTTGCAGGCGTCCTCCAGGGAGAAGACCCCGGCCACGTGCGCGGCCGCGATCTCGCCGATCGAGTGCCCGGCGGCGAAGTCCGGGCGGATACCCCAGGACTCCACCAGGCGGAACAGCGCCACCTCGATGGCGAACAGCGCGGGCTGGGTGTAGCCGGTCTCGTTCAGCCGCTCCGCGTCCTCGGACAGCACGTCCCGCAGGGGGCGGTCCAGTTCGGTGTCCAGGTGCGCGGTCACCGCGTCGAAGGCCGCGGCGAACGCCGGGAAGCGGGCGTACAGCTCCCGTCCCATGCCCAGGCGCTGGGTGCCCTGGCCGGAGAACAGCACCGCGAGCTTGCCGCGGCGGGCCGCCGCCTCACCCTGTACGACCTGGGGTGCGGTGCGGCCGTCGGCGAGCGCGGCCAGGCCGGCCAGCAGTTCGTCGCGGTCGCCCGCGAGGACGGCGGCGCGGTGGGTGAAGACCGAGCGGGTGGTGGCCAGCGCGCGGGCCAGGTCGGCGGTGCCGAGTCCGGGCCGGGCGGTCACGTAGGAGTGCAGCTGCCGGGCCTGGGCCCGCAGTGCCTGCGGCGCGGCGGCCGACACGGGCACCGGCAGCGGGCCGTGGGCCTCCACCGGTTCGGTGGTGACCGCCGGTTCGGGCTGCTCGAACTGCTCGATGATCACGTGGGAGTTGGTGCCGCTGGCGCCGAAGGCCGAGATGCCGGCGCGCCGGGGGTGGTCCGTACGCGGCCAGTCGGCCGCCTCCGTCAGCAGCTCGACGGCGCCGGAGTCCCAGTCCACGTGCGCCGACGGCGCGTCGACGTGCAGGGTCCTGGGCAGCACGCCGTGCCGCATGGCCTGCACCATCTTGATCACGCCGGCAACACCGGCGGCGGCCTGGGTGTGGCCGATGTTGGACTTCAACGACCCGAGGTACAGCGGCAGTTCACGCTCCTGCCCGTACGTGGCCAGCAGCGCCTGCGCCTCGATGGGGTCGCCCAGGGTGGTGCCGGTGCCGTGCGCCTCCACCGCGTCCACGTCGCCCGGCGCAAGCCCGGCGTCGGCCAGGGCCCGGCGGATGACACGGCGCTGCGAGGGGCCGTTGGGCGCGGTGATGCCGTTGCTGGCGCCGTCCTGGTTGATCGCCGAGCCGCGCAGTACGGCCAGGATCTCGTGGCCGTTGCGGCGGGCGTCCGAGAGGCGCTCCAGTACGAGGACGCCCACACCCTCGGACCAGCCGGTGCCGCTCGCGGAGTCGGCGAAGGCCCGGCAGCGGCCGTCGGGCGCGAGGGCGCCCATCTCGCCGAACTCGACGAAGTTCACCGGGCTGGACATCACCGTCACACCGCCGGTGAGCGCGACGGAGCACTCGCCGTTGCGCAGCGCCTGGGCGGCCAGGTGGAGCGCCACCAGGGACGACGAGCAGGCCGTGTCGACGCTGACGGTCGGGCCTTCCAGGCCGAAGTGGTAGGCCACCCGGCCGGACAGCAGGCTGGCCGACTGCGCGGTCTGGGCGTGGCCCAGCTGGCCCGCCTCGGGCCGGTAGTCGCCCGAGCCGCCGCCGATGAACACGCCGGTGTCACCGCCGCGCAGCCCGGCCGGGTCGATGCCCGCCCGCTCCAGCGCCTCCCAGGATGCTTCCAGCAGGATGCGCTGCTGCGGGTCCATCACCATGGCCTCGCGCGGCGCGATCCCGAAGAACCCGGGGTCGAAGTCGGCCACGTCGTAGAGGAAGCCGCCTTCGCGGACGGCGGTCCGGCCGCGGCCGTCCCGGTCGCCGTTCAGCAGCGTCTCCAGGTCCCAGCCACGGTCCACGGGGAAGCCGCCGATGGCGTCCACCTCGCCCATGGCCAGCTGCCACAGGTCCTCGGGCGAGCGGACCCCGCCCGGGTAGCGGCAGCTCATGCCGACGATGACGACCGGGTCGTCGGCCGCGCCCCGCGCCCGTACCGCTCCGACGGCGGGCAGCGCGTCGCCGTCCTCGCCGAAGAGCTCGGTCCGCAGGTGCCCGGCCAGCGCCTCCGCCGTCGGGTAGTCGAAGACGAGGGTGGCGGGCAGGGACAGGCCGGTCGCCGTGGCGAGCTGGTTGCGCAGGTCGACGGCGGTCAGCGAGTCGAAGCCGAGGTCCTTGAAGGCGGGTCCGGACGGGACGGCGTCGGCGTCGGCGAAGCCGAGCACCGTGGCCACCTCGCCGCGGATCAGGGTCAGCAGCGCCTCGGTCTGCTCGGCGGCCGGTCGGCCGGCGAGCCGGGCCCCGAGTCCGGTCGCGGTGCCCTGCCCGGCGTTCCCGGGTTCCGCGAGTGCGGCCCTGGCCTCGGGCAGGTCGGTGAACAGGGCGCCGCGCCGGTTGCGGGTGAAGGCCGGCGCGAACCGGTCCCACCGTACGTCGGCGACCGTCACCGAGGCCGCGTCGGTACCGGCGGAGCGGGAGAGCGCGGACAGGGCCCGTTCGGCGTCCATCACCGGCAGGCCGTTGACCCGCAGATGCGCGGCCAGGCTGTCGTCGGTGGTGTCCGCCCAGGCGCCCCAGGCAACGGACAGGGCACGCAGTCCGCGTGCGCGGTACCGCCGGGCCAGGGCGTCCAGCAGGGCTCCGGCCGCCGCCTCCGCGCCCCGGCCGCCGGCACCCCAGGTACCGGCGATCGAGGAGCACAGGACGAAGGCGTCCAGGGGCCGTTCGCCGGCCGCCGCTTCGGCGACGGCCGCCAGGTTCTCCACGGCCGTGTGCAGCGCGGCCAGGGCTGTGCCCGGCTCGCCGTCGCCGGACAGTGCTTCCGCGTCGGCGTAGACGACGGCGGTCAGCGGTGCCGTGGGCGGGAGTGCGGTGAGGGCGTTCAGCAGTGCGTCGCTGTCGGCCGGGTCGCAGGTGACCCGCGTCAGCTCAGCGCCGAGGCCGTCGAGTTCGGCAGGCAGGGTGTCCGCCTCGGGCGTGGCGGGCCCGGCCAGCAGGATGTGCTGGGCGCCCTGTCCGGCGAGCCAGCGGGCGCAGAGCCCGCCGGTGCCGGACGCGCCGCCGACGACCAGGACCGTGCCGGACGGCTGCCACGGAGTCGACGGGGTGTCGGCCGTGGCGCGTACCAGCCGGCGTCCGAAGGCGCCCGAGGACCGCAGTGCCACCTGGTCCTCGCCGCCCGTACCGGACAGCACGGCACGGAACCGGTCCGCCGAGCGCCGGTCGAGGACGTCCGCGATGTCGACGAGTCCGCCCCAGAGGTCGGGGTGGTCGAGGGCCGCGACCCGGCCCGCTCCCCACACCGCCGCCTGGGCGGCGTCCACGTCCGTCTCCGAGCGGCCGACCGCCACCGCGCCACGGGTGACGTACCAGAGGCGGGCACCGATACCGGCGTCGGCCAGTGCCTGTACCGCCGCGTCCGGCCAGGCCGCCCCGCCGGAGGCGACACCTTCGCCGGTCCGGGCGGCCAGGAGCGAGACGACTCCCGCGAACTCCTGGCCCTGCGCGGCCAGTTCGGCCAGCCGGGCGGTCAGCGCCCGGGAGTCGGCCGGGTCGGCCTCGACGCTCACGGCGTCGTCGCCGAGGGCCGCGACCACGGAGGCGGTCCACTCATCATCGGCACCGCCTGCCGGGACGAGCGCCAGCCACGGCCCGGAAAGCGTGCTCGCCGAGGTGCCGGTGAGCGGCTTCCACGTCACCTGGTAGCGCCAGCCGTCGACGGTCGAGCGCTCGACGCGCTTGCGGCGCCAGGCGGACAGGGCGGGTACGAGGGCGCCCAGCGCGGAGCCGTCCAGGTCGAGGTCGGCGGAGAGCGCTGTCAGGTCCTCGCGCTCCACCGCGTCCCAGAACTCGGCGTCCACCGGAGCCTGCGAGCCGTCCGCCGGGCTCGCCGCGGGCGCGGTCTCCGGCCAGAACCACTCCTGCTGGAAGGGGTAGGTGGGCAGGTCCACGCGGCGGGCGCCGGTGCCGTCGAAGACGCCGGACCAGTCGATGCCGACCCCGGTGACGTACAGCTGCGCCAGCGCGGTGAGCAGGGCGGTTTCCTCGGGGCGGTCCTTGCGGAGGGCGGGGACGGCCACGGCCGCGTCGGCCAGGCTGTGCTGGGCCATCGCCGTCAGCACCCCGTCCGGGCCCACCTCCAGGAAGACCGAGGCGCCCTCGGCCTCCAGCGCGCGGACACCGTCGGCGAACCGCACCGTGTCCCGTACGTGCTGCACCCAGTACCCGGGCGTGCAGATCAGCTCCGCGGTGGCGAGTTCGCCCGTCACGTTGGACACGAGCGGGATACGCGGGGCCTCGTACGCCAGCCCCTCGGCCACCTGCCGGAAGTCCGCCAGCATCGGGTCCATCAGCGGCGAGTGGAAGGCGTGGCTCACCGACAGGCGCCGGGTCTTGCGGCCCTCGTCGGCGAATTCCGCCGCGATCCGCAGGACCGCGTCCTGCGTTCCGGAGATCACCACCGACTCCGGGCCGTTGAGCGCCGCGATCGACACCCCGTCGGCCAGCCGCGGCCCGACCTCGCCCTCGGTGGCCTCGATCGCCACCATCGCGCCGCCCTCCGGCAGCGCCTGCATCAGCCGGGCACGGGCCGCCACCAGCGCACACGCGTCCGCCAGTGAGAACACTCCTGCCACATGCGCCGCCGCGATCTCGCCGATCGAGTGGCCGGCCACGAAGTCCGGGCGTATACCCAGCGACTCGGCCAGCCGGAACAGCGCCACCTCGATGGCGAACAGGGCCGGCTGGGTGAACCCGGTCTCGTCCAGGCCCTCCGCGTCACCGAAGATCACGTCCCGCAGCCCGGCGTCGAAGTGCGCCAGTACCGCGTCCAGCGCCTCGGCGAACACCGGGAACCGGCCGTACAGCTCGCGGCCCATCCCGGCGCGCTGCGCGCCCTGGCCCGAGAACAGCAGGGCCAGCTTGCCGTCGGTCTCCTGGGCGATGCCGCGGGCGAGTTCCCGTACGCCCGTACCGTCGGCCGCGAGGACCGCGCGGTGGGTGAACGCCGACCTGCCGGTGGCCAGGGAGTGGCCCACGTCGGCGGGCGCGAGGCCGGTCAGCGCCGTGATCCGCTCGATCTGTGCCGCCAGCGCGGCCTCGGACTTGGCCGACACCGGCCAGGGCACGAGGCCCGGCACCGTGGTGGGCTCGGCGGGCCCGTCCGCCTCGGGCTCCTCCGCCTCCGGTGCCTGCTCGATGATGACGTGGGCGTTGGTGCCGCTCACGCCGAAGGCGGAGACGCCGGCCCGCCGGGCGTGGCCGGTCTCGGGCCACGCCTGCTCCTCGGTGACGAGCGAGACCGTGCCGTCCGACCAGTCGACGTGCGAGGACGGGGCGTCGACGTGCAGGGTCTTGGGCAGCACGCCGTGGCGCATGGCCAGGAGCATCTTGATGGTGCCCGCGACGCCCGCGGCGGCCTGGGTGTGGCCCAGGTTCGACTTGACGGCGCCGAGCAGCAGCGGGCGCTCGCGGTCCGGCCCGTAGGCGGTGATGAGGGCCTGCGCCTCGATGGGGTCGCCGAGGGTGGTGCCGGTGCCGTGCGCCTCGACCACATCGATGTCGGCGGGGGCGAGGTCGGCATCGGCGAGGGCCTGGCGGATGGCGCGCTGCTGGGCCCGTCCGCTGGGCGCGGTCAGCCCGTTGGAGGCGCCGTCCTGGTTGACGGCGGTGCCGCGCACGATGCCCCACACCTCGTGGCCGTTGCGCCGGGCGTCGGAGAGCCGTTCCAGGACGAGGACGCCCACGCCCTCGGACCAGCTGGTGCCGTCGGCCGCGTCGGCGAAGGGCTTGCAGCGGCCGTCGGGGGCGAGCCCGCCCTGCACCGTGAACTCGGTGAAGGAGTCGGGGCTCGACATCACCGAGACGCCACCGGCCAGTGCGAGGGTGCACTCGCCGCTGCGCAGGGCGTTCGCCGCCATGTGCAGGGCGACCAGCGCGGAGGAGCAGGCGGTGTCGACGGTGACGGCCGGGCCCTCCAGGCCGAAGGCGTAGGAGAGGCGGCCGGACAGGACGCTGGCGGTGTTGCCGGTGGCGACGTGCCCGCGGATGTCGGCGGTGCCGGTCGCCCGGCGCAGGACCGTGGCGTAGTCCTGGCCGTTGGTGCCGACGAAGACGCCGGTACGGCTGCCGCGCAGGGTGGCCGGGTCGATGCCGGCCCGCTCGAAGACCTCCCAGGACGTCTCCAGCAGCAGGCGCTGCTGGGGGTCCATGGCCAGGGCCTCGCGGGGCGAGATGCCGAAGAACGCGGCGTCGAAGAGGCCGACGCCGTCGAGGAATCCGCCTTCGAGGGTCGCGGAGCCGCCCTGGGCGAGGGCGTCCAGGTCCCAGCCGCGGTCCGCGGGGAAGCCGGAGATGGCGTCCTCGCCCCGGCCGAGCAGCTGCCAGAGGTCTTCGGGGGACCGGATGCCGCCGGGGAAGCGGCAGTTCAGGCCGACGACGGCGATCGGGTCGTCGTCGGCGGCGCGGCCTCCGGGGGCCGGGGCGAGCCGGTCGGACTCGGGCAGGGCGCCCTGGAGTTCGGCGAGCAGGAAGTCGGCGAGGGCGATCGGTGTCGGGTAGTCGTAGACGAGGGTCGCGGGCAGTTTCAGGCCGGTGGCGGCCGTGAGGGTGTTGCGCAGTTCGACGGTGGTCAGCGAGTCGAAACCGAGGTCGCTGAAGGCGCGGTCGGCGCCGATGCCCGAGGTGCCGCTGTGGCCGAGGACCGCGGCGACCCGGGTCCGTACGAGATCCAGCACGAAGCGCGGGCGCGCGGCCGGCGAGAGCCCGGCGAGCCGCTGCCGCAGGGCCGGTTCCCGCAGGGCGGCCTCCGCTGTCCCGGCGGGTGCGGTGGCCTGGCGCAGTTCGGGCAGGTCGCCGACGAGGGGGCTGGGGCGCGTCGCGGTGAACACCTCCGCGTAGCGCTGCCAGTCGATGTCCGCGAGGGTGAGCGTCGGGGCGCCCTGCTCGATCGCCTGCCGCAGGGCGGTGAGGGCGAGCTGCGGCGGCAGCGGGTTGTAGCCGCCTCGCCGGATGCGTGCCTGGACGTCGGTGCCGTCGGCCGCCATGCCGTCCTCGGCCCAGGGACCCCAGGCGATCGAGGTCGCGGGCAGGCCGTGGGCGCGGCGGTGCTCGGCGAAGGCGTCGAGGAAGGCGTTGGCCGCGGCGTAGTTGCCCTGGCCGGGTGCGCCGAGGGTGCCGGCGACGGAGGAGAAGAGCACGAAGGCGCTCAGGTCCAGGTCGCGGGTGGCCTCGTGCAGGGTGCGGGTCGCGGTGACCTTGGCGTGCAGGACGGAGGTGAACTGCTCGGGGGTGAGCGTGTCCAGGGTGCCGTCGTCGACGGTCCCGGCGGTGTGGAAGACCGCGGTGAGCGGGTGCTCTTCGGGGATCTCGGCCAGTACGGCGTCGAGCGCGCCGCGGTCGGCGGTGTCGCACGCCGCGAGGGTGACCCGTACGCCCATGTCCTCGATCTGCGCGGCCAGTTCGCCCGCGCCGGGCGCGTCGGCGCCGCGGCGGCTGACCAGCAGCAGGTGCTGCGCGCCCGCTTCGGCGAGCCAGCGGGCAACATGTCCGCCGAGAGCGCCGGTGCCGCCGGTGACGAGCACGGTGCCGGTGGGGCTGAACGTACCCGCCTCGGAGTCCGGCATGACGCGGTGGTGCGCCAGGCGGCGGGCGAAGGCCGCGGTGGTGCGTACGGCGAGCTGGTCCTCGCCGCCGCTGTCGGCGAGGACGGTGGCCAGACGGCGCAGGGTGGTGCTGTCGAGCTCGTCCGGGAGGTCGATGAGACCGCCCCAGCGCTGCGGGTGCTCCAGCGCGGCCACCCTGCCCAGGCCCCAGACGGCGGCCTGGGCGGGGCGGGCCGGGTGTTCGGCGCGGTCGACGGCCACGGCGGTGCGGGTCACGCACCACAGCGGCGCATCGATTCCGGCGTCTCCCAGGGCCTGGACGGCGGTCGCCGTCAGCAGCAGGCCCTCGGTCGCGGGGTCCGCGTCGCCTTCGCCGGCTGTTGCCGGCAGGGCCAGGACACCCGCGAACCCGCCGTGTTCGGCGGACAGTTCGCGCATCCGCTGGGCCAGCTCCTGGCGCTGCGGTGCGGCGATGTCGATACGTACGGCATCGGTGCCCAGGGCGCCGATGACCGCCTCGGCCCACTCCCCCGCCCCGGCGGCCGGCACGAGCACCAGCCAGGTGCCGGACGGGCGTCCGCCGGCGGCCGGGCCGGTGAGGGCCTTCCAGGTGGTCCGGTAGCGCCAGCCGTCGACGGTGGAGCGCTCCCGGCTCTTGCGCCGCCAGGAGGAGAGGGCGGGTACGACGGCGGTGAGGGTGTCGTCGTCCAGGTCCAGCGAGGAGCCGAGGGACGCGAGGTCCGCGCGCTCCACGGCCGACCAGAACTCCGCGTCCGCCTCGTCGGCGGGCTGTGCGGGTGCGGCCGTCCCGGCGGTCGGCTCGGGCCAGAAGCGCTCGCGCTGGAAGGGGTAGGTGGGCAGGTCGATCCGGCGGGCACCGCTGCCCGCGAACACGGCCTCCCAGTCGACCCGCACCCCGTGGAGGTGGAGCCGGGCCAGCGCCGTGGTGAGCGCCGGGGCCTCTGGCCGGTCGCGGCGCAGCGCCGGTACGGCGGTGGCCCGGTCCTGCTCACCGGTGCCTTCGCGCACCGCGCCGCTGAGTACGGCGTCGGGACCCAGCTCGAAGAAGGTCGTCACGCCGTGTTCGGTGAGGTGCCGTACGGCGTCGGCGAAGCGGACCGTGCCGCGGACCTGCCCGGTCCAGTACTCCGGCGCGGCCAGTTCCTCGTGGGTGAGGAGGGCGCCGGTGACGGTGGACACCAGCGGCACGGTGGGCGCGTGGCAGGTGACGGAGCCGACGGCGCGGGCGAAGTCCGCGAGCATCGGGTCCATGTGCGGCGAGTGGAAGGCGTGGCTGACGCGCAGCCGCTTGGTACGGCGGCCGAGCTCCTTGAAGTGCGCCGCCACGGCGAGGACCGCGTCCTCGTCGCCCGAGACGGTCAGCGAGCCCGGGGTGTTGACGGCGGCGATCGCGGCCCGTCCCTCGTACGCGGTGAGCACGGCGGCCACCTCGTCCTCGGTGGCCTCGACGGACGCCATGGCGCCGCCCGGGGGCAGGGCCGCCATCAGGCGGCCGCGGGCCGCGACGAGAGTGCAGGCGTCCTCCAGGGAGAGGACCCCGGCGGCGTGCGCGGCGGCGAACTCGCCGATGGAGTGGCCCGCGACGTAGTCGGGGCGCAGGCCCCAGGACTCGGCGAGGCGGAACAGGGCCACTTCGAGGGCGAACAGGGCGGGCTGGGTGTAGCCGGTGTCGTCCAGCAGCTCGGCCTCGGGCGTGCCCGGCTCCGCGAACAGGATGTCCCGCAGCGGGCGGTCGAGTTCGAGGTCGAAGCGGGCCAGTACGGCGTCCAGGGCCTGGGCGTAGACGGGGTGGGTGTCGTAGAGCTCGCGTCCCATGCCGGGGCGCTGGCTGCCCTGGCCGGTGAAGAGGAAGGCCAGCCGGCCGCGGTCCGGGCTGCCGGTGAGCAGCGCGCCGTCGGCGTCCGCGTCGCGCAGCGCGGTCAGCGCCCGGGTGAGGGCGTCGGGGTCGTCGGTGACGACGGCCGCGCGGTGCTCCAGGGCGGAGCGGGAGGTGGCGAGGGAGAACGCGAGGTCGGTGAGCGGCAGGCCGGGGTGGTCGGCGAGGTGCGACAGCAGCCGTCCGGCCTGGGCGCGCAGGCCCTCCTCGGTGCGTCCGGACAGGACCAGCGGTACGGGAGCGGGCTCGGCCGGGCGCACCGGCGCGGCGTCGGTGGCGTCCTCGGCCGGCTCCTGCGGGGCCTGTTCGAGGATGGTGTGGACGTTGGTGCCGCTGAGCCCGAAGGAGGAGACGCCCGCGCGGCGCGGGTGGCCGGTGCTCGGCCAGTCGAGCGGCTCGGTGAGCAGGCGGATGGCGCCGGAGCTCCAGTCCACGTGCGAGGACGGCCGGTCGATGTGCAGGCTGCGCGGCACGGCGCCGTGGCGCATGGCCATGACCATCTTGATGACGCTGGCCACGCCGGACGCCATCTGGGTGTGCCCGATGTTGGACTTGACGGAGCCCAGGAGCAGCGGCCGCTCGGGGTCGCGGCCCTGGCCGTAGGTGGCGAGCAGGGCCTGCGCCTCGATGGGGTCGCCGAGGGCGGTGCCGGTGCCGTGGCCGTCCACCACGTCGATGCCGTCCGGGTCCACCTTGGCGTTGGCCAGGGCCTGCCGGATGACGCGCTGCTGGGACGGGCCGTTGGGCGCGGTCAGGCCGTTGGAGGCGCCGTCCTGGTTGACGGCGGAGCCCCGGATGACGGCGAGGACCTGGTGTCCGTTGCGGCGGGCGTCGGAGAGCCGTTCGACGAGGACCAGGCCGACGCCTTCGGCCAGGCTCATGCCGTCGGCCTGGTCGGAGTACGCCTTGCAGCGGCCGTCGGCGGCCATCGCGCGCTGCCGGCTGAAGCCGACGAAGGCGCCGGGCGTGGACATGATGCTGACGCCGCCCGCGAGAGCCAGGGAGCTCTCGCCGTTGCGCAGCGACTGGCAGGCCAGGTGCAGCGCGACCAGGGAGGAGGAGCAGGCGGTGTCCAGGGAGACGGCCGGGCCCTCGAAGCCGTAGGTGTAGGAGAGGCGGCCGGACAGGACGCTGGAGATGGTGCCGGTGATCAGGTGCCCCTCGGCGTTCTCCGGGCTGCCGGCGCCGGCGCCGTAGTCCTGGTAGCTGGCGCCGATGAACGTACCGGTGCTGCTGCCGCGCAGGGCCGCGGGGTCGATCCCGGCGCGCTCCATGGCCTCCCAGGAGGTCTCCAGCAGCAGGCGCTGCTGGGGGTCCATGGCCAGGGCCTCACGGGGCGAGATGCCGAAGAAGGAGGCGTCGAAGTCGGTGGCCTCGTGGAGGAAGCCGCCCCGGGTCGAGTAGGTGTGCCCGGCCCGGTCGGGGTCGGGGTCGTACAGGCCCTCCGCGTCCCAGCCGCGGTTGGTGGGGAACTCGCCGGTGGCGTCGCCGCCCTCGGCGACCAGGCGCCACAGGTCCTCCGGCGAGCCGATGCCGCCGGGGTAGCGGCAGCTCATGCCGATGATGGCGATGGGCTCGTCGTCGGCGGCGGTGGTGCCGGTGGCCGTGGCGGTGGTGCCGGTGGCGGACCCGGCCAGCGACTCGCGCAGGAAGGCGACGAGCGCGAGCGGGTTGGGGTAGTCGAAGACCATGGTGCTCGGCAGGGCGAGCCCGGTCACGCTGGCGATCCGGTTGCGCAGGTCGACGGCGGTCAGCGAGTCGAAGCCGACATCGCGGAAGGCGCGCTGTTCGGAGAGCACGTCGGGTGAGGCGTGGCCGAGCGCGGTGGCCGCCTCGGTGCGCACCAGGTCCAGCAGCAGCCGGTCCTGCTCGACGGGGGCCAGCCCGAGGAGCCGGGTGGCGAACTCGCTGCCGGTGTCCGCGGTCTCGGTGGTGTCCTCTTCGAGCCGCTGGACCTCGGGCACGTCCTCGAAGAGCCGGGTGGGCCGGGCGGCGGTGAAGACGGGGTGGTAGCGCTCCCAGTCCACGTCCGCGACGGCCAGCACCGTCTCGTCGCCGTCCAGGGCCTGCCGCAGGCCGGTGAGGGCCAGCTGCGGGTCCATGAAGACCAGTCCGCTGCGGCGGATCTGGGTGGGGTCGACGCGGCCGAGCTTGAGGTCGTCGGCCCAGATGCCCCAGGAGACGGCGGTGGCGTGGGCGCCGCGGGCGCGGCGGTGCTCCGCCAGGGCGTTCAGGTAGGCGTTGCCTGCGACGTAGGCGGCGTGCGCGCCGCTGCCCCACATACCGGCGGTGGACGAGTAGAGCACGAAGGCGTCGAGGTCGTCGCCGAGCAGTTCGTCCAGGTGCCGGGCGCCGGTGACCTTGGCGTCCATGACCTTCGCGAACGCCTCGTGGGTGGTCTCCTCCAGCGTCGCCAGCTCGATGGTGACGGCGGTGTGCACGACGGTGCGTACGGTACGGCCCTCGGCCGCCAGGCCGTCGAGCATCCGCGCGACCGCGTCGCGGTCGGTCAGGTCGCAGGCGACGACACCGGCCTCGCAGCCCAGCTCGGCGAGTTCCTGGACGAGTTCGTCCATGCCGGGTGCGTCCGGGCCGCGGCGGCTGGTGAGGACGACGTGTTCGGCGCCCTGCCCGGCGAGCCAGCGGGCCAGGTGCGGGGCGAGGGTGCCGGTGCCGCCGGTGACGAGGGTGGTGCCGCGCGGCGTCCAGGGCCGGGCGGGGGTGGCGTCCGCGGGGGTGGCGCGTACGACGCGGCGGGCGAGGACGCCCGAGGCGCGCAGGGCGAGCTGGTCCTCACCCGTACGGCCGGTCAGGACGGCGGCCAGGCGCTCCCCGGCCCGCTGGTCGAGCTGTTCGGGCAGGTCGACCAGGCCGCCCCAGCGCTGCGGGTGTTCGAGGGCGGCGGTCCAGCCGAGGCCGAGGATCTGGGCCTGTTCGGGGCGGGTCAGCCGGTCGGCACGGCCGGTGGAGACGGCGCTGCGGGTCAGGCACCACAGGGGTGCGTCGATCCCGGCGTCGCCGAGTGCCTGGACGAGCGCGAGGGTCAGGGCGATGCCCCGGCTGAGCGCGGGGTGCGCCGCACTCCGCCCCTCTGCCTCGGCCAGCAGCGACACCACACCTGTCAGATCGCCGAGGCCGGTCAGGCGCTCGGCCAGGACCGCGCGGTCGGCGCAGGCATCGTCCAGGACGAGGGTGCGCGGCTCGGCGCCGTGGGCGGCGAGGACGGCGGTGAGGCCGTCGGTGTCGGTCCCTTCGGGGGCGACGACGAGCCAGCTGCCGGTCAGGGTGGCCGTGGGCAGGCTGGTCAGCGGCTTCCAGGTGGCGTGGTAGCGCCAGGAGTCCACGGTGGACAGGTCGCGGCGGTGCTTGCGCCAGTGCGAGAGGGCGGGGAGAACCGGGGCCAGGGCGGCCTGGTCGAGACGCAGGCTGGAGGCGAGGGCATCGACGTCCTCCTGCTCGACCGCCGTCCAGAACTCCGCGTCCGCGGGATCCGTTTCGGCCCTGGCCCCGGTCCGTTCGGGGATCGCCCACAGGTGTTCACGCTGGAAGGCGTAGGTGGGCAGCGGGACGCGGCGGGCGCCGGTGTCCGCGAGGACGGCGGCCCAGTCGGCGCCGGCGCCCCGTACGAAAGCCTCGGCGAGCGAGGTCAGGAAGCGGTCGACACCGCCGGTGTCGCGCCGGAGCGTGCCGAGCACCGCGGCCGTGCCGCCGGCTTCCTCGACGGTCTCCTGGACGCCGATGGACAGCACCGGGTGGGAGCTGACCTCGATGAAGAAGCGGTGGCCCTGGGCGAGGAGTTCACCGATGCCGTGCTGGAAGCGGACGGTCTGGCGCAGGTTGGTGTACCAGTAGTCGCCGTCCATGGCGGTGGTGTCGAGCCAGTCGCCGGTGACGGTGGAGAAGAAGGGCACCTCGGCCGGGCGCGGGCGGACCGGCGCGAGGACGGTGTGCAGCTCGTCGCGCACCATCTCGACCTGCGCGGAGTGCGAGGCGTAGTCCACGGCGATGCGCCGGGCGCGGATGTCCGCGCCGACCAGTTCGGCCTGGAGCGCGTCCAGCGGCGCGGTGGCGCCGGAGACGACGGTGGAGCGGGGGCCGTTGACGGCGGCGATGGACAGGTGCTCGTACGCGGCGAGGCGCTGTTCGACCTCGGCGGCGGGCAGCGGGACCGACATCATGCCGCCGGACCCGGCGAGGCCGCGGGCGATGGCCTGGCTGCGCAGCGCGACGACGCGGGCCGCGTCCTCCAGGGACAGCGCCCCGGCGACGGCGGCCGCGGCGATCTCGCCCTGCGAGTGGCCGATCACGGCGTCGGGGGTGATGCCGTGGGCGGACCACAGCGCGGCCAGGGAGACCATGACGGCGAAGGACGCGGGCTGGACCACGTCGACGCGGTCCAGGGTCGGCGCGCCTTCGGTCTGGCGCAGTACGTCCAGCAGGGACCAGTCGGTGAAGGCCGACAGGGCGGTGGCGCACTCGGTCAGGCGCTCGGCGAAGACCGGGGACTCCTCCAGGAGCCGCGCGCCCATGCCGACCCACTGGGAGCCCTGGCCGGGGAAGACGAAGACGGTCTTGCCGTCGGTGTCGGCCGTGCCCTGCACGACGCCGGGCGCGGAGCCGCCGGTGGCGAGGGCGTCCAGTGCGGCCCGCCGTGCGGTGTCATCGGTGCCGACGACGACGGCGCGGTGGTCGAAGAGCGTGCGCGAGGCCACCAGGCTGTGGGCGACGTCCAGCGCGCCGGGTGCCTGCTCGCCGTCGAGGTGGGCGGCGAGCTTGGCCGCCTGGGCGCGCAGTGCGCCCGGGGTACGGGCGGACAGCACCCAGGGCACGGCGTCACCGGCCGGGGGCACCGGCTCGGTGGGAGCCGTCTCCTGCGGGCGGGGGGCCTCTTCGATGATGGTGTGGGCGTTGGTGCCGCTGATGCCGAAGGAGGAGACCGCGCAGCGGCGCGGGCGCTCGCCCTCGGACCACTCGGCGGGCTCGTTCAGCAGGGCGAGGGTGCCGGGCGTCCAGTCGATGTGGCCGGAGGGGGTGTCCGCGTGCAGGGTGCGCGGCAGCGTTCCCTCGCGCAGGGCCATCACCATCTTGATGACGCCGGCGACACCGGCCGCCGACTGGGTGTGGCCGATGTTGGTCTTGACGGAGCCGAGCAGCAGCGGGCGCTCGGGGTCGCGGTCCCGGCCGTACGTGGCCTGCAGGGCCTGCGCCTCGATGGGGTCGCCGAGGGCGGTGCCGGTGCCGTGGGCCTCGACGGCGTCGATGTCCGCCGGGGCGAGCCCCGAGTTGGCCAGGGCCTGGCGGATGACGCGCTGCTGGGAGGGGCCGTTGGGGGCGGACAGGCCATTGGAGGCGCCGTCCTGGTTGATGGCCGAGCCGCGGACGACGGCGAGGATGTCGTGCCCGTTGCGCTGTGCGTCCGACAGGCGCTCCAGGACGAGGATGCCGACGCCCTCGGCGAGGGTCATGCCGTCGGCGCCGTCGGCGAACGCCTTGCAGCGGCCGTCGCCGGCCAGGGCCCGCTGGCGGCTGAAGGCGACGAACGGGTTGGGGTTGGTCATCACGGTCGCGCCGCCGGCCAGGGCCAGGGAGCTTTCGCCGTTGCGCAGCGACTGGCAGGCCAGGTGCAGGGCGACCAGGGACGAGGAGCAGGCGGTGTCGACGGTGACCGCCGGGCCTTCGAGGCCGAAGAGGTAGGCCAGGCGCCCGGACAGCACGCTGGGGCTGGTGCCGGTCACCAGGTGGCCGGCCGAGCCGTCCTCGATGCCGAGCCCGTACTCCTGGTAGGTGGAGCCGATGAAGGTGCCGGTCGCGCTGCCGTGGACGGTGGTGGGGTCGATTCCGGCGTACTCGAACGCCTCCCAGGTGGTCTCCAGCAGCAGCCGCTGCTGGGGGTCCATGGACAGCGCCTCGCGCGGCGAGATGCCGAAGAAGGAGGCGTCGAACTCGCCCGCGTCGTGCAGGAAGCCGCCCTGGCTGGAGTAGGTGGTGCCGGGGTGGTCCGGGTCGGGGTGGTGGAGGCCGGTGTCCCAGCCGCGGTTGACGGGGAAGTCGCTGATCGCGTCGACGCCGTCGGAGATCAGCTCCCAGAACTGCCGCGGGGAGCGGACGCCGCCGGGGAAGCGGCAGCTCATGCCGACGATGGCGATGGGCTCGTCGAAGCCGCCCGATGCGGCTGCCACGGCCGCGGCCTGTGCGCCGCCGGTGCCCAGGATCTCCTCGCGCAGGTGGCGGGCGAGGACGGTGGGCGTCGGGTAGTCGAAGACGAGGGTGGCGGGCAGGTTGAGGCCGGTGAGGGCGGCCAGCCGCTTGCGCAGTTCGACGGCGGTCAGCGAGTCGAACCCGGCGTCGCGGAAGGCCCGCCGCTCCGGGATGGCGTCCGCGGAGTCGTGGCCGAGGGCGACGGCCGCCTCGGCGCGCACCAGATCGGCCAGCAGCCGTTCCTGCTCGTCCTCGGCCAGGCCCCGCAGGCGGGCGGCGAACTCGGGCGCGGCGCTCTCGGCGTCGTTCTCGGCGCGTACGAGGGCCTGGACCTCGCCGAGTTCGTCGAAGAAGACGTTGCGGCGGGTGGAGGTGAAGACGGGGTGGTAGCGCTCCCAGTCGATGTCGGCGACCGTGACCGTGACGTCCCGGTGGACGACGGCGCGCCGCAGTTCGGTCATCGCGGTCGCGGGCACGAGGAAGCGCAGTCCGCGCCTGCGCAGCTCCTCGGTGACGGCCTCGTGGGTGGCCATGCCGGCCTCGGCCCACGGGCCCCAGGCCACCGAGGTGGCGGGCAGGCCGCGTGCCGCGCGGTGCTCGGCGAGGGCGTCGAGGTAGGCGTTGGCGGCGCTGTAGGCGCTCTGCCCGGCGCTCCCCCACACGCCGGCGATCGAGGAGACGAGGACGAAGAAGTCCAGGTCGTGGTCGTCCAGGAGGCTGTCGAGGTGGGCCGCGCCGAGCATCTTGGCGGCCATCGCCGCCGCGGCCTCGTCCAGCGGGGTGTCGGCGAGGGCGGCGTTCTGGCCGATGCCGGCCGCGTGCACGACGCCGGTCAGCGGGTGTTCGGCGGGTACGGAGGCCAGGACGGCGGCGAGCGCGTCGCGGTCGGCGGTGTCGCAGGCCGCGATGGTGACCTCGGCACCCAACTCCTCGATTTCTGCGGCGAGTTCGGCCGCGCGGGGAGCGTCGGGGCCGCGGCGGCTCGTAAGGAGGAGGTGGTCGGCGCCGCTGCGGGCGAGCCAGCGTGCGGCCTCGGCGCCGAGGGCTCCCGTACCGCCGGTGACGAGCACGGTGCCGCGCGCGGTGAACGCGTCGGCCGCGGGCAGTTCGGCCTGCGGGTGGCGCGCCAGGCGACGGCCGAACGCCCCGGTGGCGCGGATCGCGAGCTGGTCCTCGCCGCCCTGCGCGGCCAGCGCGCTGACGAGGTGCTGGGTGGCGGGGGCGTCGAGCGTGGCCGGCAGGTCGACCAGGCCGCTCCACAACTGCGGGTGCTCCAGGGCGGCGACACGCCCCAGGCCCCAGACCGCTGCCTGGAGGGGGTTGGTGAGCGGGTCGCCCGCGCCGGTGGTGACCGCGCCGCGGGTCAGGGTCCACAGGGGCGCGTCGAGCGGGGTGTCGCTGAGCGCCTGGGTCAGTACGAGGCTGAGCGCGAGCCCGGCCGGCAGTTCGGCGCCCGGCCGGTTCCCGGGCCCGTCGGCCAGCGGGAGCAGGGACAGGATGCCGGAGAAGGCGCGCTCCTCGGTGCGTACGGCGTCGAGCCGGGCGGCGAGTTCCGCGCGGTCGCGGCAGGCGGCGGCGTCCAGTACGAGGGTTTCGAACTGGGCGCCGTGGCCGCGCAGCGCGTCCAGGATCTCGTCGCTGTCGATGCCGTCGGCGGTGACGAGCAGCCAGGTGCCTTCGAGCACGGGCGCGGCGGCCGCCCGTACGGGCCGCCAGGCGACCCGGTAGCGGGTGGAGTCCAGCAGCGCCTTCTCGTGCCGCTGCTGGCGCCAGGACGACAGGGCGGGCAGCAGCGCGTACAGGGAGGCGTGCTGTTCGTCGCGCAGCCCCAGGAGGTCGGCCAGTGCGGCGGCGTCGCCGCGCTCGACGGAGCCCCACAGCTCGGCGTCCGCCGGGTCGGCAGCGGCCTGCGCGGGGCGGGCCGGGGCCGGTTCGGGCCAGTAGCGCTCGTGCTGGAAGGCGTAGGTGGGCAGGCCGACCGTACGGGCTCCGGTGCCGGCGAGGTACGCGGGCCAGTCGACGGCCGTACCGCGTACGTGCAGGCGGGCCAGCGCGGTGGCGGCGCAGCGCTCCTCGCCGCGCCCGGCGCGCAGCAGCGGCAGGAAGTCGGCGTCCGCTTCGTCGCCCAGGGCGTCCTGGGCGGGGGCGGACAGGGTGCTGTCGGGGCCGAGTTCGAGGAAGGTGCCGGCGCCGCGGGCGTGCGCGGCGCGCACGGTGTCGGCGAAGCGGACGGTGCCGCGCGCGTGTGCGGCCCAGTAGTCCGGGGAGCGCAGTTCGTCGTCGGTGACCGGCCGTCCGGTCAGCCCGGAGATGATGGTCACCTCCGGCGTACCGTACGTGAGCTGGGCGGCGACCTCGCGGAGGCCGTCGAGGACGGGCTCCATGAGGGGCGAGTGGAAAGCGTGGCTGACCTTCAGGCGCTTGGTCTTGCGGCCCTGCGCCGTGAAGTGGGCGGCGATCTCCTCGGCAGCGGCCTCGTCGCCCGCGACGACGACGGAGCGGGAGCCGTTGACGGCGGCGAGCGACACCTCGTGCTCGCGGCCGGCGAGCAGCGGCGCGGCCTCGTCCTCGGTGGCCTCCAGGGAGATCATCGCGCCGCCGGCGGGCAGCTCCTGCATCAGCCGTCCCCGCGCGGCGGCCAGGCGGGCCGCGTCGGGCAGCGAGAGGACGCCCGCGACGTGCGCGGCGGCGATCTCGCCGACGGAGTGGCCCATCAGGATGTCGGGGCGTATCCCCCAGGTGCCCAGCAGCCGGTGGAGCGCGACCTGGAAGGCGAACAGGGCGGGCTGGGTCCACTCGGTGCGGTCCAGCAGTTCCGCCTCGGGGCTGCCCTCCGGGGCGAACAGGACGTCCTTGAGGGGGCGGTCCAGGTGCGGGTCGAGGGCGGCGGCCACCTCGTCCAGGGCGCGGTCGAACGCGGGGAAGCGGGCGGCGAGTTCCCGGCCCGCTCCGGGGCGCTGGCTGCCCTGTCCGGAGAACATTACGGCCAGCTTGCCCGCACCGCCGGTCTCGCCCTCGGTCAGTGCGGAGTCGGGGCGGTCGGCGGCCAGGTTCGCCAGCGCGCGCAGCAGTTCGTCGCGGTCGCCGGTGACGACGGCGCGCTGGTCGAAGGCCGAGCGGGTGGTGGCGAGGGAGAGCGCGATGTCGGCCGGGTCGAGGGCGGGGCGCTCGTCGAGGAAGGAGAGCAGGCGGGCGGCCTGGTCGCGCAGCGCGGCCCGGCTCTTGCCGGACAGCGTCCAGGGCAGCACGGCCGGGCTCAGCGCGGGCTGTTCGCGCTGCTCGGTGGCGGCCGGGGGCTGCTCGACGATGAGGTGCGCGTTGGTGCCGCTGAAGCCGAAGGAGGAGACGGCGGCGCGGCGCGGCCGGTCCGCCTGCGGCCAGGGTGTCTCCTCGGTGAGCAGGCGCACCGCGCCGGAGTCCCACTCCACGTGCGAGGACGGCTCGTCGGCATGCAGCGTACGGGGCAGTACGCCGTGCTCCATGGCCATGACCATCTTGATGACACCGGCGACACCGGCGGCGGCCTGGGTGTGGCCGATGTTGGACTTCACCGAGCCCAGCAGCAGCGGGCTTTCGGGGTCGCGCTCCTGGCCGTAGGCGGCGAGCAGGGCCTGCGCCTCGATGGGGTCGCCCAGGGTGGTGCCGGTGCCGTGGCCCTCCACGGCGTCGATGTCCGCGGCGGTCAGTCCTGCGGCGGCCAGCGCCTGCCGGATGACGCGCTGCTGGGAGGGGCCGTTGGGGGCGGTCAGGCCGTTGGAGGCGCCGTCCTGGTTGACGGCGGAGCCCCGTACGACGGCCAGGATGCGGTGCCCGTTGCGGCGGGCGTCGGACTGCCGTTCCAGGACGAGTACGCCCACGCCCTCGGACCAGCCGACACCGTCGGCGCCGTCGGAGAACGCCTTGCAGCGCCCGTCCGGGGACAGGCCGCGCTGCCGGGAGAACTCGATGAGGGCGCCCGGCGTCGACATGACCGTGACACCGCCGGCCAGCGCGAGCGAGCACTCCCCCGCACGCAGCGCCTGCATCGCCCAGTGCATGGCGACCAGCGAGGACGAGCACGCGGTGTCGACGGTGACGGCGGGGCCTTCGAGGCCGAGGGTGTACGAGATGCGGCCGGAGGCGACGCTCGGGGCGGTGCCGCTGCCCTGGTGGCCCTCGAACTGCCCGCCGGCGAGCACCGTGCCGTAGTCGTTGTACATGACGCCCGCGAACACGCCGGTCTGGCTGCCGCGCAGGGACACCGGGTCGATGCCCGCCCGCTCGACGGCCTCCCAGGACGCTTCGAGGAGCAGCCGCTGCTGGGAGTCGGTGGCCAGCGCCTCGCGGGGGCTCATGCCGAAGAAGGCGGGGTCGAAGTCGGCGGCGTCGTGCAGGAATCCGCCGAAGCGGGAGTACGAGGTGCCGGTGCGGTCCGGGTCCGGGTCGTAGAGCGCGTCCAGGTCCCAGCCGCGGTCGGCGGGCAGCCCCGAGATGGCGTCGGTGCCCTCGCTGACCAGCCGCCACAGGTCCTCGGGCGAGGCGACGCCGCCCGGGTAGCGGCAGCTCATGCCGACGATGACGATGGGGTCGTCGTCGGTGGCGGCACGGGGTGCCTGGACCGCGGCGGCGGCTGCGGAGCCCATCAGGCCGTCGAGGATGTGGGTGGCCAGGGCATCGACGGTCGGATGGTCGAAGATGACCGTCGCGGCGGTGCGCAGGCCGGTGGCGGCGCTGAGCCGGTTGCGGAGTTCCACGGCGGTCAGCGAGTCGAAGCCCAGCTCCCGCAGGGGGCGCCGCGGGTCGATGTCGGCGGTGCCTGCGTGGCCGAGGACGCCGGCCACCTGACCGGCCACCAGGTCGAGCACGACCTCGCGGCGGTCGGTCTCCGGCAGCCGGGACAGCCGCTGTACGAGGGTGACGGCGGCCTCCGAGCCCGAGACCACCGCGCGGCGGGCCGGGGTGCGGATCAAGCCGCGCCACAGCGGCGGCAGCTGGTCCTGGAGGCGCAGGACGGACAGGTCGAGCCGGGTCGGCAGCAGGACGGCGGCGTCCGCGGCGGTGGCCGCGTCGAACAGGGCGATGCCCTGGTCCTCGGTGAGGGCGGGGGTGCCCATCCGGGCCAGCCGGTCGAGGTCGTCGTCCGTGAGGCCGCCGGTCATGCCGGCGGTGGGCGCCCACGGGCCCCAGGCCAGGGAGAGGCCCGGCAGGCCCTGGGCGCGGCGCAGCTGGGCGAGCGCGTCGAGGAAGGCGTTGGCGGCGGCGTAGTTGCCCTGGCCCGCGGCGCCCACGGTGCCGGACAGGGAGGAGAAGACGACGAAGGCCGCCAGGTCCAGGTCGCGGGTGGCCTCGTGGAGGTGCCACACGGCGTCGGCCTTGGGCCGCAGCACCGCGCTGATCCGCTCGGGGGTGAGCGATTCGATCACACCGTCGTCGAGGGTTCCGGCGCTGTGCACGACGGCGGTGACGGGGTGCGCGTCGGGCACGCCGGCCAGCAGCCGGTCAACGGCGGCGCGGTCGGCCAGGTCACATGCCGTGAGGGTCACCTGCGCGCCGAGCCCGGTCAGTTCGGCCACGAGCTCTCCGGCGCCGTCGGCGTCGGCGCCGCGGCGGCTGGCGAGCAGCAGGTGCCGTACGCCGCGCTCGGCGACCAGGTGCCGGGCCAGTACGCGGCCCAGCCCGCCGGTGGCCCCGGTGAGGAGCACGGTGCCCTCGGGGTCCCACTCCGCCGCGGTACGCGGCGCCTGGGCGCGGGCGAGCCGCGCGGTGAACACACTGGTCCCGCGTACGGCGGTCTGCGGCTCGTCCGCGGACAGGGCCAGGGCGCGCGACAGCGGCTCGGCGGCGGTCTCGGCGGCACCCGGGTCGAGGTCGAGCAGCGCGAAGCGGCCGGGGTGCTCGCTCTGCGCTGCCCGTACGAGGCCCCAGACGGCGGCGGCCACCGGGTCCGGCGCCTGCCCGGCGCCGGTGGCGACCGCGCCACGGGTGACGAGGACCAGCCGGGACGCGGCGTAGCGCTCGTCCGCCAGCCAGGTCCGCAGAAGCTCCAGGGCGTGGGCGGTACGGGCGTGTACGGCGTCGGTGACCTCGTCGCCGTCCGCACCCGCGACGGACGCGAGGATCACGTCCGGCACGTCGGTGATGGCGTCCAGGCCGGGCAGCGCCGCAACCGTACGGTCCGGCGAGGCGAGGGCCTGCTCCAGGCCGAAGAGGTCCGTACCGAGAACGGCGACCGCGGCGGGCGCCGCCTGGGCGGCCTGGCGCGCCTCGGTCCAGCGCAGCTCGAACAGGGCGTCGCGGACGAGGGCGGCAGCGCCGCCGAGCTCTTCGTCGGGCATGGACCGCAGGACCAGCGAGCCGATGGAGGCGACCGGGGCGCCGCTGGTGTCGGCGACGGCGATCGCCACGGCGTCGTCGTCGGCCGGGGTCAGCTTCACGCGGACCGTGCTCGCCCCGCTCGCGTGCAGGGTCACGTCCTGCCACGCGAAGGGCAGCCCGCCGCGGGCCTGTTCGCCCAGATCGGCGAAGGCCGCGGCGTGCAGCGCGGCGTCCAGCAGGGCCGGGTGGATGCCGAAGGACGTGGCGGACGCGGCGTCGGCGCCGTCGGCCCCGGGCAGCGTCACCTCGGCGTAGACGGCGTCGCCGCTGCGCCAGGCGGCGTGCAGGCCCTGGAACAGCGGCCCGTAGCCGAAGCCGTTGTCGGCCATGCGGTCGTAGAAGCCGTCGAGGTCCAGCGGACGCGCGTCGGCGGGCGGCCAGACCGTGGCGTCGAAGTCGGCGCGGTGCTCACCGGCGACGAGGGTGCCCGTGGCGTGCTGGGTCCAGGGCAGTTCCTCCGGCCCGTCGGGGCGGGAGTGGACGCTCACGGCGCGGCGGCCCGACTCGTCCGGGCTGCCCACCCACACCTGCACCTGGACGCCGCCCTCCTCGGGCAGGACCAGTGGTGCGGCCAGGGTGAGTTCCTCGACGCGGCCGCATCCGGCCTCGTCCCCGGCGCGTACGGCCAGTTCGAGGAAGGCGGTGCCCGGCAGCAGGACGGTGCCGCGTACGGCGTGGTCGGCGAGCCAGGGGTGGGTGCGCCGCGACAGCCGGCCGGTCAGCAGCAGGCCGTCGGAGTTGGCGACCGACACGGCCGCGGCCAGCAGCGGGTGGTGGGCCGCGCCCAGGCCGGCGGCGCGCACGTCGCCGCCCGCCCCGGGCACGTTCCGGGGCCAGTAGCGGCGGCGCTGGAAGGCGTACGTGGGCAGGTCGACGCGCTGGGCGCCGGTGCCCTGGAAGTAGGGCTCCCACTGGACGGCGACGCCGCGGGTGTGCAGGCCCGCCAGCGCGGCGGTGAGGGTTTCGGCCTCGGGGCGGCCCTTGCGCAGGACGGCGAGCGTCGCGGGAACGCCGTCGGCGGCGTCGTCGGCCGCGGCCAGACAGCTCTGGGCCATGGCGGACAGGACGCCGTCGGGGCCCAGTTCCAGGTAGGTGGCGGTGCCGTGGCCGTCGAGCCAGGCGAGGGTGTCGGCGAACCGTACGGTGTGCCGGGCGTGGTCCGCCCAGTAGTCCGGGGAGGCCAGCTGCTCGACGGTGGCGAGGGTGCCGGTCAGGCCGGAGACGACCGGGATCACCGGCGTCTGCGGGGTGAGCCCGGCGACGACCGTACGGAACTCCTCCAGCACGGGTTCCATCAGCGGGGAGTGGAACGCGTGCGAGACGCGCAGCCGCTTGGTCTTGCGCCCCAGCGCGGCGAAGTGCTCCGCGACGGCCTCCGCTTCGCTCTCCTCCCCCGCGACCACGACGGCGGCGGGTCCGTTGACCGCGGCGATCGAGACGCGGTCCCGCCGGTCCTCCAGGAGGGGCAGGACCTCCTCCTCGGTGGCTTCGAGGGAGATCATGGCGCCGCCCTCGGGCAGCGCCTGCATGAGACGGCCGCGGGCGACCACCAGGGCCGCGGCGTCGGCCAGCGAGAAGGCCCCGGCCACGTGCGCGGCGGCGATCTCGCCGATGGAGTGCCCGGCGAGGTGGTCCGGCCTGATGCCGAAGGACTCGGCGAGACGGTAGAGCGCGACCTCGATGGCGAACAGCGCGGGCTGGGCGTAGCCGGTCCGGTCGAGCAGGGCCGCCTCGGGCGTGCCCTCCTCGGCGAACAGCAGCTCCTTCAGCGGCCGGTCGAGGCCCTGGTCGAGGTGGGTGAGGACCTCGTCGAGGGCGGTGGCGAAGGCGGGGAAGCGGGCGGCGAGTTCACGGCCCATGCCCGGCCGCTGGGAGCCCTGCCCGGTGAAGAGGAAGGCGAGCTTGGAGCGGGTCCGTGCGGTGTCCTGCACGAGGCCCGGGTCCGGCGTGCCGTCGGCCAGCGCGGTGAGGGCGGCGCGCGCCCGGTCCAGGTCGGCCGCGGTGAACGCGGCGCGGTGCTCCATGCCGGAGCGGGCGGTGGCCAGGGAGTAGGCCACGTCGACCGGCGCGGCGGCGGGGGCGGACGCGAGGTGTTCGAGGAGCTGCGCGGCCTGGGCGCGCAGCGCTTCGCGGGTACGGCCCGAGACGAGCCACGGGACGGCGCCCGCCGCCACGGGCTCGGGCGCGGCCGGCTCCTCGGTGTCCTCCTGGGGTGCGGCCGGGGCCTCTTCCAGGATGGTGTGCGCGTTGGTGCCGCTGAGCCCGAACGAGGAGACGCCGGCCCGGCGCGGCCGTTCACCCTGCGGCCAGGGGACCTGCTCGGTGAGCAGGCGTACGGCCCCCTGCGTCCAGTCGACGTGCGAGGACGGCGCGTCCACATGGAGCGTGCGCGGGAGCAGGCCGTGCTTCATGGCCAGCACCATCTTGATGACACCGGCCAGGCCGGCCGCCGCCTGGGTGTGGCCGAGGTTCGACTTGACGGAGCCCAGCAGGAGGGGGCTGTCGGCGTCGCGGCCCTGACCGTAGGTCGCCAGCAGCGCCTGCGCCTCGACCGGGTCGCCGAGGGTGGTGCCGGTGCCGTGCGCCTCGACGGCGTCGACCTCGTCGGCCGAGAGCCGCGCGCTGACCAGCGCCTGTTCGATGACCCGCTGCTGGGAGGGGCCGTTGGGGGCGGTCAGGCCGTTGGAGGCGCCGTCCTGGTTGACGGCGGAGCCCCGTACGACGGCCAGGATCTCGTGCCCGTTGCGGCGGGCCTCGGAGAGGCGCTCCAGGACCAGGACGCCGACGCCCTCGGCCCAGCCGGTGCCGTTGGCGGAGTCCGCGAAGGAGCGGCAGCGCCCGTCCGGGGAGAGGCCGCCCTGGCGGCTGAACTCCACGAAGGTGGTGGGGCTGGACATCACGGTCACACCGGCGGCCAGCGCGAGGGAGCACTCGCCCTGGCGCAGCGAGTGGGCGGCCAGGTGCAGGGCCACGAGGGAGGAGGAGCAGGCGGTGTCGATGGTGACCGCCGGGCCCACGGCCCCGAAGAAGTAGGCGAGGCGGCCCGAGATGACGCTGGTGGTGGTGCCGGTCAAGGCGAAGCCCTGGACGTCGTCGTCCGGGCCCACCCGGTACTCCTGGGGCATCGCCCCGACGAACATGCCCGTCCGGGTGCCCCGGACCGCCGCCGGGTCGATGCCGGCCCGCTCGAAGGCTTCCCAGGAGGACTCCAGCAGCAGCCGCTGCTGCGGGTCCATGGCGAGCGCCTCACGCGGGGAGATCCCGAAGAAGGAGGCGTCGAATTCGGCCGCTTCGTGCAGGAAGCCGCCGGAGAAGTCCCCCGCGTCCTCGGCCGCCTGCTCCCAGCCGCGGTCGGCGGGCGCCTTGGTGATGCCGTCCCCGTCGGCGGCGAGCAGGGACCAGAGCTCCTCGGGGCTGCGCACGCCGCCCGGGAAGCGGCAGCTCATGCCCACGATCGCGATCGGCTCGCGGGCCGCCGCCTCCAGCTCGCCCACCCGCTGCCGGGAGCGCCGCAGATCGGCACTGGCCCGCTTCAGGTAGTCGCGGAGTTTCTGTTCCTGGTCCATGTTCGCCACGTTCAACCCAACCCATCTCAAGACCGGCGGACAGCAGAGGATTTCGTTGTGGGCATCCGGCACTGGGGACGGTTGTTCCACAGCGACTGATGAGATATCTGCGTGCCCGGCACGAGGCAGCTCGACTTCCCGCACGCCACCTGCCCAGTCTCGACAAGGACGGCCATGGAATTCCCTAGAATCGGCCGGGCCCCGGGAGCGGCAGCACGACGAGGCGCCGGGTACCGCGGTTGCTCCGCGGTACCCGGCGCCTTGTGTCCCGTCGGCTCGCATTCGGACCATGGGCCGGGCACGGGGCAGGGACCGGCCCGCGGGTCCGCGCTCGGCGAGCCGCGGGATTGCGGGAATGTTGCTTGTGCGTTACTTGATGAAGCCCTCGACGACACGGGGCGGCCAGGTTCCCACCGTCAGCACCCCCATCGCATAGGCGCGGGAGACCAGTGCCGCGCGGTTGGGCACCTTGAGTTTCCGCAGCAGTCCGGTGACGTGATACTCCACTCCCTGCCGGCTGAGATACAGCCGGGAGGCCAGCGGAATCGTGGACAGGCCCGCCGCTATTCCCTCCAGGATTCTCGCGTCGATCTCACTGAGTAATTTCTTGCGGGGCGCGACCACCGCGTCGCCCTCGGCGCTCTGCCCCGGCCGCATCAGCACGAGCACCGCCGCCGGGTCGGGGGCGTAGCCGCTCACCGCGGTGGCCGTGAGGTTGCCGGTGAAGGCGTCGCCCTCCGAGCGCAGCGCCACGACGTGCGCGGAGAACCGGTCGCAGCGGCCGCTCAGCAGCCGTTCGAACTGCCGCATGAGCGGCTGTCGCACGCTGGGGTGCACCAGCTCGCGGAAGTCGCGGCCGCACACGTCGGGGGCGGTGGTGGTCGAGGAGTCGGAGGGTGCGCCGGCGAGCACATCGGCGCCGGTCTCGTCGGGGGTCGCGAAGTTGCGGAAGAAGTCCTGGGTGGCCTGACGGATCGTCAGTGTGGGGTCCAGTACGGCCATGCACACGCCCTGCCGGTCGGCCGGCGGGCGCGCGTCCCGCCGTACCGGGGCGACGGCCGTCGCGACCGGGCCGGCCGCACTCCGGCCTGTCGAAATCTGCGGGGAATCCACCAGAGCGGAAAACTTCAAGGGACCGACATCCTTTCCAACCCCCGTCTGTAACCAGAAGTGCACGAGCAATCGAGCGAGGTGGCGAAAATCCGGAGAATGAAACGCCCCGGGCCGACCGAAGGCCCGGCAGTTGCGGGAGAATTCCGACCTCCCCGAACACATTCGACACTAGGGAGAGGTCCAGACAAGCGTCAACGTCCACCCGGCCCGGTACGGCTAAACCTGTGGTCGCCACCCGGAGGGGTACGGTCCCGCACCACTCTTTCGGTGCCCCCGAACACCCCGTACCGTTTACCGCCGGTAAGCCGTACGGGGCCAGGACGGACTCACCCCACGGCGAACACCGCGCCCGCACTTCGGCTTCCCGGCAACTCGCGTCGCCCCGCCACGCCCAACTTCCGGTAGCACGAGGTCAGATGCTTCTCAACGGCCCGTGTACTCACACCGAGTTCATCGGCGATTTCCTGATTGGTCAGTCCCTTGCCCACCAGAGAGACGACCTTGCGCTCGCTGTGGGTGAGGGAGGCGTCCACACTCGGCGCGGTGGTCCCCAGGGCCGCGTAGGCACGTTCGGTCAGCCAGGGGGCGCCGCAGGCGGTGGCGAGATCGGCGGCCTCGCGCAGGACGGCCTTCGACTCCTTGCCGCTCTCCAGCGCCCGGCCCAACTGCAGCAGTGTACGGGCCCGTTCGAGCGTGTTGGCGGACGCCCGCAGGACGTCGGCGGACTCGCGCAGGGCGGCGACGCCGCCTCCCCCGGGCAGCAGGGCCCTCAGCCGCAGGGCGCGGCCGAGCGAGGCGGGGGCCGCCCACTGCCGCGCCCAGGACAGCTCCTCCTCCGCCAGGGCCAGGGCCGCACGGGGCTCGCCCAGGCGGTGGTGGAGGGCGATGGCGCGGGGCCGCCAGGGGTAGAGGGCGGAATTGCGCCAGCCGGCCGCTTCCAGCTGGCGCCCGCAGCCCAGCAGGGATTCCAGCGCGTGGGCGCCACGGCCGCGACGCGCGTCGAGCGATGCCTTGAGGAGTTGCAGCATGGCGGTCAGCGCGAGACCGCCCGTCCAGCGCTGCCCGGCGTCCCGCAGGAGGTGTTCGATCAGCTGGACGTCGCCGGTCTCCATGGCCACCGCGGCCCGTACGGCGGTGGTGGGCTCGCGCCAGTCCGCGTCCGCCAGTTCGGCGGCCAGGTCGGCTTGTTCGCGGGCCTGGGTCAGACGGCCGCAGGCCAGCTGGACCAGGGCGTTCTCGGCGTGCACCACCGCGTCGGGGCGGTCGGCGTGCTGCTCGCCGGACAGGCGGGCGTTCAGGCCCTCCACGGTGTCGGCGGCGTACAGGGCCACCGCGACCAGCGGGAGCGCGATGCAGGCACGTGCGGCGGTCACCGGCTCGCGTTCCAGGATCTTTCCGGCCAGGGCGGCGACATCCGTGGCGGACAGGGCGCTGGAGAGGGTCGCCGCGTTGGTCAGCACGGCCGCCAGTTCGCGGTCGCCGCCGGTGTCCAAGGGGGGCGGGGTGCCCAGTGCTCTCAGGCGTTCCACCGCTCCGGTCAGTTCCGTCGGGTTCTCGTGCCCGGCGTGCCAGAGCCGCGCTTCCAGGCGCAGGGCGATCTCCCGGGCGGTGCCCCGGTGCGCGGCCGTGGGGTCGAGGTCCTCGGACGCGCGGCGCAGCAGGTCCACCGCCGAGGCGGGCGCCTCGCCCAGGAAGGTGGGCGGGATGAGCAGGGTGGCGGCGGCCCGGTCGGTGGCCGAGGGCAGGAGGCGGACGGCCTGGCCGATGTGGCGTTCGCAGGCGGCGGGGTCGGTGGCGCGTTCGGCGCCGGCCAGCTCGATCAGCAGGCGCGCGCGCTCGAAGGAGCCCGTACTCCCCAGCAGAGCGCGCTGGAGATAGCGGGCGGCGGTGTCCGGTGCTCCTCGGCGCAGGGCGGCCTGCGCGGCTGCCCGCAGTACCGCCACGGCCCATGGATGGTGGGTGGCGGTGACGGTCATCAGCAGGTCCGCGACGTGTTCGGCGGGCCGGCCGGCCTGATGGAGGAGTTCGGCGGCGGCCTCGCGGGAGCGCTCGCGTTCGGCGACGGTGAGAGAGGAGTCGACGGCGTCGCGGACCACGGGGTGGATGAAGCGCGGGGTGTCGTGCGGGCCGAGCAGGCCGAGGTGGTGCAGGGTGCGCAGGGCCTGCTGGAAGCCGACGGCGTCCAGGCGCGCGTGGCGCCGGAAGAGGTCGGTGTCGCCGTGGTCACCGAAGGCGGCGATGGCCGCGGCCAGGTTCCGTACGGGCCCCGGCTGGGTGCACAGGCAGCCCGCCAGGCGGTCGCGGAACTGGGCGGGGCCCTGCACACGCACCTCGTCGGCGTGCTCGGCGGTGGGGCGGTGGCCGGTCAGGGCCAGCTCGCGCAGCACGGCTTCGAGGAAGAGCGGGTTGCCCTCGCAGGTCTCCTGGCAGGCGAGCGCGTAGGCGTCGTCGGCGGGCTCGCCCAGCTGGTGCTGGATCATGGCCCGGGTGCCGTCGAGCGAGAACGGGGCGGGGCGCAGGACCTCGGCGGCGTCCGCGAGGTCGCGGATGAGCGGGTGCTGCGCGCGGGGGTCGCCGTCGCGCAGGGTGCACACGAGGACGACGCGCAGGGCGAACGGACGCCGGACCAGGTAGGCGAGCCAGCGCAGGGAGGGCACATCGGCCCACTGCAGGTCGTCGACGAGGAGGAGTACGGGGGTGTCGGCGCAGATCTCGGCCAGTACGGAGCGCAGGTCGTGCAGTACGGCTTCGGAGGCGGGCGTGTCCTGGTCGCCGGGGGCCGGGAGGCGGCCGGCGGGGCACGGCCCTGCGGCGCCGCCCGCGCCCTGGCCCCTGGGGTCGGCGCACAGGGCGGGCCCCAGGAGCTGGTGGAAGATGCCGTAGGCGAAGTCCTGCTCCATGGGTGCGGCGTTGGCCCGCAGGACCCGTACGGTGTCGGGGGCCTGGGCGCCGGCCTCCTGGAGGAGCGTGGACCGGCCGATGCCCAAGGGTCCGGTGAGCACCAGGGCGGACGAACGGCCCGCCTGCGCCCGGCGTAGTGCGGTATTGATGCGGGTCATTTCGGCCTCCCGCTCATACAGCATCCGTTACGTCCCTTTCCGTCGACCGGCTCCGCGCGCGGAGTTCCTTGCGTGAGGTGATACGCAATTTCTTGTAGGTATTGCTCAACCGGTGTTCGACGGTTCTCCGGCTCACCATGAGCTGCTCGGCGATCTCGCGGTTGCCCAGGCCGCGGCGGGCCAGTTCGGCGGTCTGCCGCTCGGCGGGCGACAGGGCGGACCAGCCCTCGGGAAGGGCCTCGTCGTCGGGAGCGGCCGGCTGGTCCAGCTGGGCGGACAGCCACCGCACGCGTTCGGCCAGCCGGCCGGAGGTACGGGTGACGCTGAGCCGGGACAGTTCGGACAGCAGGCGGGCCGCGGAGGCGCGCTGGCCCTTGGTGACCTCCTCGGTGACGAGGTCCGCCAGAACCCATGCGTAGGCGAGCCGGGTGGGCAGCTCGCCCAGGAGGCGGGTGGTCGTGCCGTCGGCCGGCTCCTGCTGGTCGACGCTTTCGGCGCCCAGCTGGGCCAGGCCCAGTGCGCTGGGGGCACCCCACTGGCGGGCGAGGGTCAGCTCCTCACGGATCAGCCGCTGGGCCTGTTCCTGGTCGCCGAGCGTGAGGCAGGCCCGGGCGGCCATCGAGCGCCAGGGCAGCACGATGGGGTTGGCCCACTGTCGGCGCAGCAGCCAGCGGCCGCTCTCCTTGAACAGTTCGGCGCTCTCGGCCCAGTGTCCTTCCTCCATGGCCACGCGGGCACGGGCGTACAGCAGATAGGGCCAGTAGACGCCGTATTCGGCGCCGGGCGGCAGGGGGGTACGGGCCAGGGCGCGGGCCTCGTCGCACCGGCGGTCCTCCTGGGCGATGGTGCTGCGTACGGCGATGAGGTGCGAGGCGGCCAGGGGGTGCCAGGCGGCGAGGGGAAGGGCCCGTTCGGCGGCGTCCGCGGCGCGGTCGGCGGCGTCCAGGCGGCCACCGCGCAGATGCAGTTCGGCGGACAGGGCCAGGGCGCGGGCCAGGACGGGGTGGCTGTGGCGGCGGCGCAGTTCGGCGATGACGGTGGCGAGCCGGTCCTCGGCCTCGGTGGCGGCATCGGTGGCCCACAGTGCCCGGACGGCGGCCAGGCGGGGCAGTGCGGGGGCGGCGTTGCCCGCGTCCAGGGCGCGGCGGGCCAGCTCCGCGACCCGTGCGCGGTGCCGGCCGCGTGCGGCGAGCTGCCAGGCCCGGACGCCGGCCTGGGCCGGTGCCAGCGGGTGTTCGGGCAGGGTGGGGAAGCCGGGGGCGGGCAGGTCACAGGTCTCGGGAGCGCTCTCAGCCGCATACCAGTACAGCGCGATCAGCTCGTCGCGCTCGCTGCCGTGGGCGGTGGCGAGGGCGTGCGCGGCGGCGCGGCGGCCCCAGGCGTCGTCGCCGCGGGCCAGGCCCATGTCCAGGGCCCGTACACGCAGCTGGGCCCAGGGTTCGCCCTCGTCCGGGGCCTGGACGAGGGTCATGAGCCTGCGGTCGCCGGCTTCGGGAGCGGACACGGCCTCGGCGCCGGCCAGGTCGAGGCCGAGGTGGGCGCGTTCCAGCGGGTCCTGGGGCTCGTCCAGGGCGCGGTGCAGATACGTGGCGGCGCGGGCGAAGTCGCCGCGGCGCAGGGCGGCGCCGTAGCCGCCGCGCAGGGCGTGCACCGCCCAGGGCTCGCCGATGGGCGGTGCCTCCAGCAGGAGGCGGGCGATGTCCTCGTCGTCGGCCACGATCTGATAGGCGAGGTGGGCGGCGCGGGCGTACAGGGCGGCGCGTTCGGCGGCGGGTGTGTCCTCCAGGATGCGGGCCCGGACGATGGGCATCCGCAGGCGTTCGTGGGTGCCTTCGGGGACGGTGAAGCCGGCCATCTCCAGCGACGCCCGCAGCCGGGATTCGCGTACGGTGCGCAGCCCGGCCAGGGAGCAGATCAGGGGGAAGTCGAGCAGGTCGCCGCCGACGGCCAACGCGCGTAGCACGGCGGTCGCCTCGTCGGTCAGTCCGCGCAGGGCGCGGCCCGCGCGGTCGCCGACGATGCCATTGATCAGGGTGTGCAGCTGCGGAACACGGTCGGCGGCCGGCCGGTGGCCAGCGTCGGCGAAGCAGCGCAGGGCCGCGTTCAGGACGGCGGGGCTGCCGTGGGCCGCCTCGGTGGCCGCGGCGGCGAACGCCTCGTCGCACGGGGTGCCGCAGATCCGCTCGGTCAAGGCGGCGACCGCGCGCGGGCTCAGGGGTTGAACGGTGAGGCGGCGGAACAGCCGTGCGGAGGGGGTGGCGTCGGCCAGCCAGTCGGGGCCGTACGGGTACAGCCCGGTGCGTCCGACGATCAGGACGAGGGGGACGCCGTTGGCCAGGCGGCGCACCAGGGCCTGCAGCCACTGTACGGAGGCCGGGTCCAGCCACTGCGCGTCCTCCACCGTCACCAGCGTGGGTGTGCGGCGGGCGGTGTGCAGGAGTTCGGGCAGGCCCGGCAGACAGGCCGGCTCCTGCTCCCTCCGCAGATCCTGTAACGAGCGTTCGGCCACCTCGCCCAGCTGGCCGAGCAGCTGGGTCACGGCTCCGTAGCGCAGATCGCGTTCGGCCAGCGAGCCGCTGACGCGCAGGACGCGTACCGAGCGCTCCTCCGCGAGGCGGCCGGCCCAGCGCAGCAACGCGTTGTGGCCGAAGCCGGGGCGGCCGGTCACGGAGACGACGGCGGGACGGCCTTCGCCGAGCGCGACCACCGCACGGCCCAACTCGGCCTGCTGTTCCTCACGTTCGAGCAGGGGCGGATCGGCGCGCAGCCGTCCCGCCCGTATGAACCCCGCGTATAGCTGCTCGTCGTTCAACCCGGTCACCGACCTCACCCCGGCCGTCTCAGCGCTGACCGCGCGTCCGCGACGCCTGCCGTGGCACCCGCGCCCCGCGGACGCCCGGAGTGCGCAGGACCGCGGCGAGCTGGGCGCGCTCGGTGATGGCCAGCTTGCGGTACACGTTCGTCAGGTGCATCTCGACCGTACGGACGCTGACGTGCAGCGACTGGGCGATCGAGCGGTTCCTCGCGCCTCCGGCGGCGAGGCCGGCGACCTTGCGCTCCATGCTGGTGAGCAGGTCCAGGGGCGAGCCGGTCATCTTCCGCATGCGGCCGCCCGCCGCCAGCAGGGCGCCGCGGGCGTTCTGCCCCAGGGTGAGGGCTCCGCAGCGCTGGGCGAGGTCGGCCGCGGCACGCAGGTGCTCGCGCGCGCCGCGCCGGTCGTCGGCCGCCAACAGGGTCTGCCCCAGGACGAGTTCGGCGCGGGCGTGCTCCACACGGGCCGGTGAGGCGGCCAGCGCCTGTACGGCCTCGCCCAGCAGGGCCACGCCCTTCTCGCCGGGGGTGGCCACACCGCGGGCCAGGGCGGCGAGGCCGAGGACGCGCGGGGTGCCCCAGCGCCGTGCGAGCCGGGTGCCGTGCGCCGCGAGGTCCCGGGCCTCCTCGGCGCGGCCGAGTTCCGCGAGCACACAGGCCGCCTCCGCCCACCAGGGCAGATACAGCGCGTTGCGCACTTCGGCCTCCTCCAGCGACCTGCCGCATTCGAGGAACAGTGCCAGCGCCCCTTCGGGGTCGCCCAGGGCATGTCGGGCACGACCGTGGACCAACAGGTACCGGTAGAAGGACCACACGTACTGGTCGCGCCATACGGGGTCGATGCCGGCCAGCAGCTTCTCGGCGCGCGCGGCCTCGCCCCGGTCCACCAGCACGCCGGCCAGGGCCAGGCGCGGCAGGGCCACCGTCTCGCCCCACTGTTCCGCTTCGCTGATCTGCACCGCCCTGCGGGCGTCCGCGAGCGCGTCCGGGAGGGAGCCCAGACCGTGCAGGACCAGGGCGCGGATGGACAGGGCCAGGGAGTAGGTCCAGACGGCGGAGTTCTCCCGGCCGTGGCGCAGGAGGCGGTCCAGCGCGCGCAGCGCGTCGTCGGTACGGTCGGCGAGGGCCAGGACGAAGCCGGAGTTGATCAGCGACCAGTTCTTCAGGGGCAGCTGGGGCGAGCGGACCGCGCGCAGGGCGCACTGCACCGCGGGTTCCGGGTCCGCCTCGTCGTCGAACACCCTCAGTACGGCCATCGCCCCCAGCTTCTGGCGCTGGGCGGGGGTGTCGCCCTCGGGCACGGCCATCCCCGCGGCCCGCTTCCGGGCCCCGGCGAACGTACTGCGGCTGTGGGCGCCGACGATCAGCAGCACCGACTCGACGAGCGTGCGCAGTTCCCGGTCGGCGGGCAGCGGGTCGGGGCCGAGTTCGGCGTCGAGGGCGTCCAGGACCTCTTCGAGCATGCCCAGGGCGGCGGAGCCCTCGCGGGCGGCCAGGCAGGTCGTACCGAACTGCGCGGCGATCCGCGCCCTGGTACGGATGTCCACGCTGGGCGCCAGCGCTCCGCGGAGCAGCCCCATGGCCGCGGGCGGATCGGTCTCGGCGAGCGCTCCGGCCAGCCGGGCGCGGACCTCCACGCTGCCGGGGTCCACCTCCAGGACCCGGTACAGGTAGCGGGCCGCGGCCTCCGGGGCGCCGCGCTTCCCGGCCCGTACGGCGGCCTCCCGCAGGACGCCGGGCATCCAGGGCTCGGATACCGAGGGCAGCTCCAGGATGTGGCCCGCGACCTCTTCGGCGGGCCGGCCCGCGTCGCTCAGAAGGAGGGCCGCCCGGGTACGCAGGCACACCAGGGTGTGGGTGTCCAGCGTCGCCAGCACCGCCGCGCGCACCGAGCCGTCCGTGAAGTGCCGGCCGCCGGGCAGCAGCAGCCCGGCCCCGCGCAGCACCGTCAGGGCGTCCTCGACGACATCGGCGGGTACGGCGGCCAGCGGGCCCACGAGGTCGGTGCCCTGCTCGCCGAGGACCGCCACCGCCCGCGCGACCTCGCCGACCCAGGCCGGCCGGCGGTCCAGGAACGTGCGGGTCCAGTGGGCCAGGACGCGCCCGCCGACCTCGGGAATCCGGTCGGCGCCGACCACGCCCGAGCCGGCGCCCTCGGCCCGCAGTTCGCGCAGCAGGTGGTCCAGGAGGCGCGGGTTGCCGGCGGTCACGGCCCAGGCGCGGGAGACGAAGACGGGGGCGGCGGGCGCCGGGAAGGCCCGCCGTACGGCCTCGGCCACGTCCGTCTCGGTCAGCGGCAGCAGGCGCAGCATCGTGGTGCGGCGGTGGGCGGTGAGGTCGGCCAGGGCGCGGTGGGCCGGGGCGCCGCGCGAGAGGACGGTGCCCTCGGCCTGCCGGGTGAGGACGACGAGCAGGGGCAGGCCGTCCGCCCTGCGCAGCAGGAAGTCCAGCCAGCGCAGGGAGAGTTCGTCACAGTGGTGGACATCGTCCAGGGCCAGGACGAGGGGGTGGCGGCTCAGCTCGTCCGCCGCGAGGCGGTACAGGTCGTGGAACGCGCGCTGTACGGCGGGGGCGTGCGGCGGGTCGTCGGCCAGCGCCCCGGGGGTCAGGGCGAGGAGGGCGCGGCAGGCGGTGTCGTCGCGGGAGGCGTCCCGTACGGCCGGGCCGAGCAGCGCGCGCAAGGCGTATAAGGAGTCGCCCGCGGTGGTCTCCTCGCAGGTACCGCGCAGCACCTTCGCGTGCCGGCAGGCGTCTCCGTCCAGGAAGGCATGCAGGAGGGCGGACTTGCCGACACCGGCCGGGCCGGTGACGACGACCGATCCCGCCTTGCCCCACCGGGCCTCGCGGGCCAGCCGGTCGAGTGCCCCGATGTCGTCGGCCCGGCCGACCAAGGTGCTGTCCGCGCACGATGTGGTGCTCCGGTCTTGCACCATAGAGCTCCTCGCACCTCAGAGACACAACAGATGCGACGGGGCGTCACCACATCATGTTGTAAATCACTCTAAAGAGTGATGTCCGACGTGCGCCACAGTACATGATCAGCAGACTTCGTGGCCAGGGTGCCCTTACTTGGCGAACTCCTCCCCATGCGTGAGGTGTTCACGCAGCAGCGCCAGAACGGCGGGGGCCTGCGAGCTGAGGAAGAAGTGGCCTCCCGGATACACCTTGAGGTCGAACGCGCCCGTGGTGTGCGCGCGCCAGTCCCCGGCCTCCTCCAGTGTGGTCTTGGGGTCGTCGTCCCCCGTCAGCGCGGTGATCGGCGCCTTGATCGCCGCCCCGGGATCGCAGCGGTAGGTCTCCACCGCGGTGTAGTCGCTGCGGATCGCCGGGAGGATCATGCGCAGCAGTTCCTCGTCGCCGAGCAGCGCGGCGTCCGTACCGGACAGCAGCTTCAGCTCGGCGACGATGCCCTCGTCGTCGCGCCGGTGGACGCTCTCCGCGCGGTAGCGCGACGGCGCCCGCCGGCCCGAGGCGAAGAGGTGCGTCAGTTCGCCGCCGTCGGCCTCCAGCCGCCGGGCCACCTCGAACGCGACCATCGCGCCCATGCTGTGCCCGAAGAACGCCGTCGGCCGCGACCTGATCCGGTCCCGCAGGGCCGCGTACACCAGATCGGCCATCGTCCCGATGTCATCGGGACTGGTCTCGGTACGCCGGTCCTGGCGGCCCGGGTACTGCACCGACAGCACCTCCGCCACGGGCGCCAGCTGTGCCGACACGGGGAAGAAGAACGAGGCCGAACCGCCCGCGTGCGGAAAGCAGACCAGTTGGCGCGGGCGGTCCGGCGCCGGGTGGTAGCTCCGGGCCCAGAGGCCGTCCGCCGTGGTCGTCGTCATGGTGCTGGCTCCTCCTCCTCGCGATGGCACCGGGCCGGCGCCGGTGTGCGGCGGCCGGCACCGGCCCGGTGGTCCTCACGTCCATTCCACAGGGAAGAACGCGGGAAATCACCTAGTGTTCGCGCCCGCCTACCAGCTGGCGGCCAGCAGCAGGTCGCCGTACTCCCGCTCGCGGGACGCCTGGCGCAGGTCGGCGTCGACCATCATGCGCATCAGCTCGGGGAAGTCGACGGTGGGCTCCCAGCCCAGCTGGGTACGGGCGCGCTCGGCGTCCGCGCACAGGATCTCCACCTCGGCCGGGCGCACCAGCGAGGGGTCGATGCTGACGTAGTCCTCCCAGTTCAGGCCGACGTGGTCGAAGGCGATACGCACGGCGTCGCGGACCGAGTGCATCTCGCCGGTGCCGATCACGTAGTCGCCGGGCTCGTCCTGCTGGAGCATCAGGTGCATGGCGCGGACGTAGTCCCCGGCGAAGCCCCAGTCGCGTACCGCGTCGAGGTTGCCCAGGGACAGCTTGTCCTGGTAGCCGAGCTTGATGCGGGCCACCGCGAGGGAGATCTTCCGGGTCACGAACTCCGCGCCACGGCGCGGCGACTCGTGGTTGAACAGCATGCCGGAGACCGCGTACATGCCGAAGGACTCGCGGTAGTTGCGGGTGATGAAGTGCCCGTAGGTCTTGGCCACGCCGTAGGGGCTGCGCGGCCGGAAGATGGTGGTCTCGCACTGCGGGGTCTCGGCGACCTTGCCGAACATCTCCGAGGAGGACGCCTGGTAGAAGCGCATCTGGCTGCCGTCGGCGCTGCGCGAGCCGTTCAGGCCGCTCACCATGCGGATCGCCTCCAGCATGCGTAGCACGCCCATGCCGTTGATCTCGGTGACGAGTTCGGCCTGCTGCCAGGACATCGGCACGAACGAGATCGCGCCGAGGTTGTAGATCTCGTCGGGCTGCACCTTGTCGACGGCGGACACCAGGCTCGCCTGGTCCATCAGGTCACCGTCGACGAAGTTCAGCTCGGAAACGAGCCGGCTCACCCGCGACTTGCGGGGATTCGCCTGCCCCCGCATCAGCCCCCACACCTGGTACCCCTGCGCAAGCAGATGCTCGGCCAGATAGGAGCCGTCCTGCCCGGTGATTCCGGTGATCAGCGCACGCTTGGACATCTCATTCCTCTCCTCCACATGGAACACACCGCCCAAACGCAGAGCCGAATCGGCTGCTTGACCTCTTGGCTACCGGGACCCGAAAGGGCACCGGCTGACATCAGAATGCCGTGGTCCCGAACGCTGGGTAATCGGCACGCTGGCAAGCGGCCGGTCACGGTGTCAAGGAATTCCGGGCACTCTAGGGAATTCCCGAGTGCCCGTCACCGCGCGTTTGCGGCCCGTTGTCACCGGTGCCACCGGCCCCAACGCGGCCCGCGGCCCCCGCCCGGCGGCACACTAGGGATTTTCCGGTGGGCGGTGCGCTGCACTGTCCGGGTGTGCCCCCTCCAGGCCCGGCCGGCGCTCTCATCCCTGGCACCGGCCGGGCCTGCCCGTCTCCTGGAGCGTCGCCCGGTGCTGCTCACCCTCCTGCCCATTTTCTTGCGGCCGCACCGGCGCCCCGTCGCACTGCCGGGGCTGCCGCAACCGGCGCAGATCCTGGCGTCGATGGGCGCGGTGGCGCGCGGCGGGTTCCGCACCCCGTCGCTTTCGGGCACATTCCCGGCCGTACGAATCCGTTCTGCGTCCGTCGGCGGAAATGACCGGGCCCGGTGGGTGGTCCGCTGCGCGAACGCACCACCGGAGTCAGCTTCGTACGGGCTTTTGTGCGCGAAACCATGAAGGCGCGAGATTCGACCGCTCCCTTTGCGAATTGCATGACATCTCGCTGTGGTCCGGCCCGCTGCCGCGCGACCCGACCCGGCGTGGCGGCACCCGGGGCTCCCGAAAAATCTTGCGGGGAAGTGCCCCCAACGGCCCCCTCCGCACGCCCTCCTCCTTCGACCGGCTCTCATCCCGAGCGTACGAAGGAGAAGGACCATGAAACGGAAGCTGGTGCCGGGTGCGGTGCGGGTGGCGCTGCTGGGTCCGGTGATGGCTCTGGCGAACCTGTTGCTGCCTCCGGGCACACCCAGGGACCTGCTGGTGTTGTGCGCCGACGCCCTCGTCAGCGCCATCGCGCTCTGTCCGCGCCCCTTGCACCACCGTGCGCCGTACGCGCCCGCCGGTGCGCCCCGCCCGCGGCGGTTCACCGTACGCGCCCGCGTGCGACGCTCGTGCCGCGGCCTGGAACAGACGAACGGGGTGGAGCAGTGACCGTACTATCCGGCATCGGCACAGCGATCACCGACGCGGACGACGCCACCCTGGTCCGGCGCTTCCGGTCCACCACCGACCCGCAGACCCGCGACGCCCTCTTCGAGAGGCTCTACGCGACCCACCGCCAACGCCTGTACGGCTTCTGCCTCAAACGTCTGCTTCCCGACCGGGACGCCGCGCGGGAAGCGTTACAGGAAACCTTCCTCACGGCCTGGACGAAGCTGGACACGCTGGAGCATCCGGAGGCCCTGGAATCCTGGCTCTACCAGATCGCCTGGCGGCGCTGCGCCCAGCAGCGGCGGAAGCGGGACCGGGCCACCGGGGTGCCGTTGGACGGCTGGGAGGAGTCCACCGGCCGGGAGACGGCCCGCCGTCAGCGGCAGATCGCGGCGGACGACGCCGACTTCGCGGTCCGGCGCCGCCGTGCCCTGGCGCTCGTCCGGAACATCGCGGCGGCACAGGGCCCCACCAGGCAGCGCTTCCTCGATCTGTACGTCGGCGAGGAGCTGACCGGCGACACGCTGGCACGCCGGCTCGGGCGCGCCGGCGGAAGCACCAAGGAGGACAACGAGGCGCTGCGGACGGCGTTCAGGTCCAATGTGCTGGCCAAGGACCCGCACAACCGGAAGGCGTGCGGCCGGCTGGCGGGCCTTCTGGCGACCGCGGTGACGTACTGGACCGCGCAGGCCGCGAACGCACAGCGGGCAGGAGACCCTGCGGCGGCCGACCGCGCGCGGCGCACCAAGGAAGCCCTGGAACGCTTCCTCGCCGATCCGGACCCCGACAGCACCAAAGCCCTGCCGGACGCCGTGTGCCGTACCGTCACGCGGCACACCGGCCAGTGCCCCACGTGCCGGGGCAGCGCCCGGCGCAGCATCGCCCGCTGGTTCCCGGCGGTCGCACCCTTCGCGTTCACCGATGTGATCATGGACGCGGTCCGTGACCGGTTCGACCTGGTTTCCGCGAGTGTCCCGGCCGACGGCGGGACGGGGACGGAGGTCAAGGGCAGGCGGAGCCGCCGGTCCAGCGGCAGGACCGGTGACCGGTGCGGAGGTTCGTCCGGCCGTCCGGGCAAGTCGCCGGGCATCGGGCGCCGCATCACGGTGAACACCCTGGTGGCGCTCGCATTGAGCCTCGGTGTCGTGTACGGAAGCGGCGGCGCCGACCTTCCGATGGCGCAGCTCCCCTGGAGTTCTCCGGCCTCGTCGGGAGAACACCGCGGCACTCCCCCGGCGTCCGGTGGCGACCCGGCACGCCGTACGCCTGCCGGCCGTACATCTGGTGACCGTACGGGTCCAGAGCGCGCCGCCCCCGCGCCGCCGCCGAAGAGCTCGGCCGCCGCGAGCCCGGCCACCCGACCCGCCTCGCAGGCGGATGAGGCGGCGCACCGGTCCACCGGACCGGCGGACGGCTCCCCGCCCCCGGCGTCGACGCAAGCCGCCACCGAGGAGCAGGCGTCACACGAGGAGACCGCGGGCACCCAGCCGTCCGAACAACTCCCGACGGCCCCGGACCCTGACCCCGCCGCGGGTACCGGAAGCACGGATATGCAGGCGTCCATGTCCCAGTCAACCTCCCAGACGCCGTCCCAGTTGACCTCCCAGACGCCGTCCCAGTCGTCATCGTCCAGCTCGTCCGCCGTCGACCCCTCCGTCCAGCATCCCTCCGCCTTCCAGGAGTTCCTCGTCCATTCGAGCACCACCAGCGACGAGCCCGGGTAGCGCTCCACCGGAGATCACCTTCCGGGGCCGGGCGGCAGCCGCACCGTCATGCTCAAATGGCAGATTCCGCTGCCAGCGCCGCGGTAGGCGCGGGCGGCGTCGCCGTCGAAGGTGGCGGTCGGCCTCGGCACCGCGGCCGTCACCGTCAGCCTGCCGGCCCTGGCCTGAGCGGGCCCGCCGACGCGGATGCGGACGAGCCCGGCTCCGCCACCGGAGCCGGGCTCGTCCGTGAGCAGCCGGTACGTACGTCAGCAGGAGCCGAGGTCCTGCCAGACGCCCCATTCGCCGGTGCTGCCGGGCTCCTCGCCCGTCGTCCACCACTTGGCCTTCCAGGTGTGGCCCTTGTGCGACACCTGCTGGCCGGCCGTGTAGACCGTGCCTGCGGCCCAGGGGGCGGCCGTGCACTGGCCGCCGCTGCCGCCGGTGATGGTCAAGGCGTAGGTCGCCGAGTGGCTGCCGGAGGGGCCGGTGCCGGTGACGGTGATGCGGTGGGTGCCGGACGGCGCCGCGGCGGTCGTCGCGAGGGTCAGGGTGGCGGAGCCGCCCGCCTTGACGGAGTCCGCGCTGAGCGAGGCGGTGACGCCGGCGGGGACGCCGTTGACGGTCAGGTTCACCTTCTGGGCCGCGCCCGCGGTCACCGCGGTCTGCACCGTGGTGGTGGCCGTACCGCCCGCGGTCACCGATCCGGTGGCGGGTGCCGCCGTCACCGAGAAGTCGTTCTGCGGGGTGCTGGAACCGCTGGTGAAGGGGGCGAAGATACGGGTGAAGTCCCAGGTCTGCTGCTCGATGCCGGAGCAGTTGTCGGAGGCCGGGCCGCCGGGGCAGCCGCCGTTGTCGCGCTGGAGCGCCCAGAACGACAGGGTGTTGATCTTTTTGGCGGTGGCCCAGCCGTAGACCTGGCGCGCGTTGGCCAGGGTGAAGGTCTCGGCCGGTCCGAAGTCGTCGACCCCGGGCATCTCGGTGACGCCGATCATGCCCCAGAGCTGGGCGTCGCTCTTGTCCGGGTACAGGCGCGCGAGTTGATCGTGCAGGCCCTGGGCGGCGGTCTCGGTGTCGTTCGCCATGTTGTGGGTGGCGTTGTCGTAGTAGTCGAACGTCATCAGGTTGACCACGTCGACGCGGGCGCCGTTGCTCACCGCGTTCCGCAGCAGCGCCACCCCGTTGGCGGCCGGACCGCGCGTGGTCGTCGGCAGCGTGTAGGAGATCTCCAGCTTCCGGCCGTTGGCCGCCGCCCAGTCCTGGACGAGCTTGATGGCCTTGTTGCGCCGGTCGATGCCCGCGGTGTTGTCGAGCGCGTCGACCTCGATGTCCATGTCGAGCCGGCTGATGTCGTAGGTCGTGACGACCTTCTCGTACGCGGCGGCGATCTGCTGGACATCGGTGCAGCTGTCGGCGATCTCGGTGCCGGTGGTGTCCGCGGTGTACCCGCCGAACGAGGGGATGACGTCGCCGCCCCGGCCCTGGATGGTCCTGATGTCGGCGCCGAAGGTGGCCGGGGAGATCGGCATGCCGGTGTTGCCGTTCCACAGGGGCGTACAGGAGCCCTTACGGTCCGTCTGGATGAACGCCATCGTCAGGTGCTTGGCACCCGACTCGGCGGCCATCGCGGCGGGGCTCTGGCCGGTCCACGCCTCGAAGTAGGGGGCGAAGACATGGGCGGGGAGGGGGGTCGCGGCCGACGCGCCGCCGGCACCGGTCACGGCGAGGCCGAGCGCCGCGACCGCGGTGACGGCGGCGGTGAACGCCGCGCGCAGGGAGGGGATGCGTCTCATGGGTGTGGTGTCCAACCGACGAGGGGGATGACCGCTGGTCCCGTACGGAGGACGGGGCCGGGACGAAATTCCCGCACGGGCAGGGCCATGTCAATGGTCTGGACCAAGATGGGACTAGACCAATCGGGTCGTGGCTGCCGGACACCCGCCCGGGCGCGCCCGCGGTACGGGCTTCCCGTCTGCTCTGCGAGGTACCGCTACGCCACATCCGTTGCCTGGACCACGCGTTCCGTGAACGGTCTCGTCCGCCCCGGGCCGTTACCCCCGGTGTAATCGACGGTGTGCGCCGCCCTGGGCGAAAGTTGCCACCACGCACCACCACCTCAGCGCCCAGGATCGCCCAGGAAGGAAATGCTCATGCCGTACGTCGAAGGCTCCGGCGGAACAAGCCTGTTCTACACCGACTGGGGCCAGGGGAAGCCCGTGGTGTTCGTGGCCGGGGCCTGGCTCAGCAGCAGCTCATGGGAGTTCCAGATGCTGCCGCTGTCCGAACAGGGCCTGCGCTGCATCGCCTTCGACAAGCGCGGCCACGGCCGTTCCGACTGGGCCGGCCACGGCTTCGACTACGACACCCTCGCCGACGATCTCGCGGCGCTGCTCGATCACCTCGGCCTCCGCGAGGTGACCCTGGTGGCGCACTCGATGGGCAGCGGGGAGGTGATCCGGTACCTGTCCCGGCACGGCCGGGACCGGGTGAGCCGGGTGGTGCTGATCGGGGCCACCGCGCCGCTGCTGATGCGGACGGAGGACAACCCGGAGGGCATCGACCGGGCCGCGTTCCAGGCCCTGCTGGCGGAACGGTCCCAGGACCGCCCCAGATGGATGGCCCAGAACGCCCAGGCGTTCTTCGCCACGCATCTGGGCAACCACATCTCCGCCGAACTCATGGAGTGGACGGTACGGCAGTGCCTCGACTGCTCGGCCAAGGCCGCCGTCGAGGTGGTCGGCACGGGCTACTCCACCGACCTCCGCAAGGAGGCCGCCGCACTCCAGGTGCCGGTCCTGATCATCCATGGCGACGCCGACGCCTCCGCGCCCATCACCCTGTGCGGGCGCCGCCTGGCCCAACTGGTGCCGGACAACCGCTACAAGGAATATCCCCGAGCCGGGCACGGCGTCTTCATCACACACGCCGAACGCCTCAATCAGGACCTGCTCGACTTCATCGCGGAAACGTCCTCCTGAAGCGGGCGGGTCCGGCCCGGATCGAACGCATCCGGGCCGGGTCGGAGCGCGTACGCCGGTCAGTTCGACAGGTGGTTCGCGAACATACCGGGCTCGTAGGAGCCTCCCTTCTGGTGCACGATCACCGCGAGCCGGTTGGCCGCGTTGACCATGGCGACCGAGGTGACCAGCGCGGCGACCTGGTCGTCGTCGTAGTGCTTGCGCACCTGGTCCCATGTCTCGTCGGAGACGCCCTGGTGGGCGTCGGCGAGCCGGGTGCCCTCCTCGGCGAGGGCCAGCGCGGCCCGCTCGGCCTCGGTGAACACGGTGGCCTCGCGCCACACGGCGATCAGGCTGAGCCGTACCGCGGTCTCCCCGGCGGCCGCGGCCTCCTTGGCGTGCGCGTCCACGCACCAGCCGCAGCCGTTGATCTGGCTGACGCGCAGCGCCACCAGTTCCTGCGTGGTCTTCGGCAGGGCCGACTGCGCGATCAGCAGGCCGGCATTGGCGAACCGCTTGGTGAACTTGGCGGCGAACTCGTTCTCGAACAGGTTGAACCGGGCGTCCATGACGTCGTCCCATCTCTTGGCAGCGAACCGAACGCCCACAAGATGCCGACGCGCCGCCCCTTGTGACGGGATGCCCGTGTGACGTACGCCACCGCGCACCGGTGTCACAGAACCGCGGGGACCGGCGTCTTGTGCGCGTGACGGAGTCGGGAACGGACAGGCAGGAGCGAGCGGTGACGAGCGAGCACGGCGAAGGCACGGACGGACGCAGCGGAACCACGGCGGGCCCGGCCGGGCCGCCCGCCGGAGGCGGGAGCCTGGACCCCGCCACCGAGACCTTCGTCGCCCACCGCAATCTGCTGTTCACCGTCGCCTACGAGATGCTCGGTTCGGCCGCCGACGCGGAGGACGTCCTCCAGGAGACCTGGCTGCGGTGGACCGGGGTGGACCTCGACTCGGTACGGGAGCGGCGTGCGTACCTGGTCCGGATCACCACCCGCCAGGCGCTGAGCCGGCTGCGTACGCTCGGCCGCCGCAAGGAGTCCTACGTCGGTCCCTGGCTGCCCGAACCGCTGCTCACCACGCCCGACGTGGCCGAGGACGTCGAACTGGCCGACAGCGTCTCGACGGCGATGCTGCTCGTGCTGGAAACCCTCGCGCCGACCGAGCGGGCGGTGTTCGTGCTGCGCGAGGTGTTCGCCCTCGGGTACGACGAGATCGCCGAGGCCGTCGGCAAGAGCCCGGCCGCGGTCCGCCAGATCGCCCACCGGGCCCGGGCCCATGTCGCGGCCCGCCGGCCACGCGGCGCCGTGTCCGCCGCCGAGGCCGAAGGCGCGCTGGAGGCGTTCCGGCGGGCGGCCGAAACGGGCGATCTCCAGGGCCTGTGCGATCTGCTCGCGCCGGACGTCGTCTTCCTGGGCGACGGCGGCGGGGTCAAGCAGGCCGTCCTGCGGCCCGTCGTCGGGTCCGACAAGGTGGCCCGCCTGCTGGCCGCCGGCCTGGGCAACGTCGCCGCGCTGGGCTCCTTGCGCCCTGTTCGGGTCAACGGCCACCCCGCCCTGGTGCTCCGGCTGGACGACGCCATCGACACCGTCGTGACGGTACGCATCGACGACGGCCTGATCACCGGGCTCTACGCCGTACGCAACCCCGAAAAGCTCTCGCACATGCACCGGGAGACCGCCCTGCGCCGCTGATCCGCCTAGATCACCCCTTCACTGAGTTCGAAGAAGAGGCGGCCCGCTGCCGGGGAAGTGAACTGCCGCTGCAATTCGGCGCGGGCGGCCTGCTTGCGGAACTCTCCTTCGTAGGAACCGTCACCGGCGTTGTGCATCAGCTCGGTGATCCATGCCGCGAATGCCTGGTAATTCCAGACGTGGCGCAGGCAGGTCTCCGAGTAGCTGTCGAGCAGGCCGGAGTCGCCCGTGCGGAACCAGTGGATAACGGCGCGCGCGAACACCTCGGTGTCGTAAAGAGCGAGGTGTACGCCCTTCGCGCTCATCGGCGGGACGATATGCGCCGCGTCTCCGAGCAGGTACAGCCTGCCGTGGCTCATCGGGTCGTGGACCACGCACCGGAAGGGCACGAGCTGCTTGTCGACGATCGGGCCGGTCGGCACGGTGGCGCCGAAACGTGCTTCCAGTTCGCTCCATATGCGCTCGTCCGGCCACTGCTCCAACGGCTCGTCGGCCGGGCACTGCAGGTAGATACGGCTGGCGTGCGCCCCGCGGGGCATCATGCCGGCCAGGCCGCGGGAGTGGATGGCCATGCCGGACGGCTTGGCCGGGACCTCGGCCAGCACGCTGAGCCAGGAGTACCGATATTCATGGGAGTAGCGGGTGAGGACGCCGGCCGGGATGGATGCCCTGCTGACGCCGCGGTAGCCGTCACAGCCGGCGACGAAGTCGCAACTCACGGCCTTTTCCGAACCGTCGGTGTCCCGGTAACGCACCGTGGGGCGTGCGCTCCGGAGATTTTCCAGGGTGACGTCCGCGGCCTCGAAGCGGAGATCTCCGCCGCCCTGGAGGAAGACATCGGTGAGGTTGCGGACGAGAACCTGCTGCGGGCAGAAAATGCTCTCCATTTCCTCGCCCTGCCCGAAATCCATCGGGTGGCGCACGCCGTCGATCCAGAACCCGCCCGTGAAGTCCGTGAAGGAGTCCGGCTCCACCACGGCCGCGAGTCCCCACTCGCGGAACATGCGCACCCCGCGGGCGTCGACGGTGCCCGCCCGCTGCCGCTTCTCGACGTATGCGCGGCTGCGCCGTTCCAGGACGACGCAGTCGATGCCGTTGCGCAGCAAGAAGTTGCCGAGTGTGAGGCCGGCGACTCCGGCCCCGACGATCACGACGGCGGTGTTCTCCGGTGTTTCGGTCATGTGTGACGCGCCCTTTCTTGACGGGGGCGTGGGCCGGACACGTCAGGGCGTGTCGGCCTGCCGCTTCGGGGAGCGGCGCCCGGCCACCACTGTCGGCCGGACGGCACCACGTCGCCCACCGGTAAAGGGACGCGGAATACGGAAAAGCCGCCAACCTGGGCGCTACGGTCCGTCGCCCCGCAGATTCGCCTGATAGCGCCCGGGAGTCTGGCCGACGACTTCGCTGAAGGCGTCGATGAAGCTGGAGGGGTTGGACCAGCCGCACTCCACCGCGGTCCCGGTGACCGACCAGCCATTGGTGAGGTGGACCAGGGCATGGTGGACGCGCAACGTGGTGCGCCAGCGGTGGAAGCTCATCCCCAGCTCGGTGTGGAACAGCCGGCTCAGGGTGCGCTCGCTCGCGCCCACGGTCCGGCCCAGCTCGACCAGGGTGGCGGCCCGGCCGGGATCGGCGTGCAGCAGATCGGTGACGGCGCGCAGCCGGTCGTCGCGCGGTTCGGGCAGGTGCAGGGACTGTTCTGACGATTCGGCGAGCTCGTCGATCACCACGGCGAGCAGCCGGTCATGGGCGCCGGGGCGGACCTCTTCCCGATCGGTCAGCACCAGCAGCACTTCCCGCAGCAGCGGGCTCACCGCGCATACGCAAGGGTGCGCCGCGAGTTCGCCGCACCGGTCGGCCGGTACGGCAACGAGGCGGGCGTCGGTCTTCCCGTAAATGCGGTGGGAATGGACGAACCCCGGGGGCGTCCACGTCACCCGGTTGAACGGCGCGACCCAGGTACCGCGCTCGGTCGTGGTGGCCAGGGCGCCGGCGGCCGCGTACACCAGCTGTCCCTGCGGGTGGGAGTGCGGGGCGAGGTGATAGCCGTGCGGAATCCAGCCACTGCCGTGGGGTGTCGTCGGCCATCGCGCCGACGAGGGGCGGGTTTTCAGCATCGGACGCCAGCCTACTGGCCGCAGGACACCTGCGAGGGCTCCGCCCAAGGTGCTCCGATGACCGGCCAACAGCACCAGAGTCAGTCGCAGAGCGTCGGGAACACCGTCGTCGCACCCGTCCCGACCCATATCGGTCCTCGTTCCGGGTTGCTGAATCTGGACCGCCGCGCCGCTTGCCGGCCGGGTCCGCGCGCCCGTTCCGATCCCTCACTTGCCGTGTGTGTCGGCTGTTTTGTAGATGCTCCGGTACGCATTGCCCAGGTCGGTTATTCCTTTGACGACTTCGTCGAGGGAGGCGTTGAAGAGCCGTTCGCGTTCCGCAGGTGTGCGGGGCGGATTGCCGTTGGGCGGGGTCGTGACCGCCTGGCAGTTGCGGGCTCCGTGGCGCAACCGGCTCAGCGCGTTCGACCATGGCTTCTGCAGGTCTTGTACGGGTACGGGGAAGTAGTCCCCGGCCTCCGCGGCCCACTTGCCCAAGGCGCCGCACAGGCGGTTGAACGTCTTCTCGTCCACATTGACCTTGCCGTTCACATTCCGTTCCTGCGCGGCGGTCCTGAGGATTTCCTTTTTGAGGGACAACGCGGCGCGGGCCACCTGCCGTACGTGCACGGCGCCGCCGTTGTTCAGCCAGGACCAGGTCTGCCAGGAACGCAATTTGGCTGTCTCTGCTTCGTTCTTGCCCGGAGGTTTGGTTGGCTGCTTGTCCGGCGGCTGTTTGACCTGCTCGGTCGATTCCTGCTGGAGCCGGGCCGACATGGCCGGGGAAGTCGGCGTTGTGGTCGCCACAACAGTCAGGAGCACGGCGGGGGCGCCGAGCGCCAGGACCGTACCCGCTCTGAGGAGCACCGCGGCCCTGCGTACCGGCGCGACCGCCGCCGGGGCCGGGGCGGGGACATGCGCCCGTACGGAACCGCCCGCAGCCGCCCGCCGCCTCCGCACCCACCGAACAGCTCCCGCCGCCCCCACCCCCGTCAAGGCAGCGCAAGCCGAGCCGAGAACGGTGCTGACGAGGGTGAGGAGGACGACCGCGCGGCCGACGTTCAGGCCGTTGTCGGTGTGCCACTGGCAGCGGTCGAAGACCGTGTTCAGCGGCCCGAGGCAGCCGTCGGCCGCGTACAGGAGGAACACCCCTGCGTACGCTGCCAGCTGGGTGACCTGGGCGGCGATCAGTGCCCGTGGCAACTGGTGCCGCCGGGAGAAGGCCGCCACGAGTGCGGCGGTCAGCAGGCAGGCCGCCATGACCGCCACGATCGTCCACCACTCGTGGACGACGAGGAACGGACCGGTCCGTTCCTTGGGCGTGCCGGGCCGCTGGAAGTGGAGCATGAACGACGCCAGGGCCACGCCCGCCCAGGCCACGAGCCCGCCCGCGAGACCGGCGACCAGTGTCCGGCGCATCCGTGGACGCGCACCCGGACGGTGCAGGAGCAGCAGGACCAGCGGTACGAGCCACATCAGGATCGTCGCGGCGCCCGCCAGTTGTTCCCGGTGCAACGGCGTGATCAGCGCCAATCCCCAGGAGAGGCCCGACAGGTCCATGGTGTACTCGCGCCAGAAGCCCGGCACGGTCCTGGCGTAGTACTTGGCCAGTCCCCCGCCGCCCATGTCGCCGCCGCCCAGCGCGATGCGCCGGCCGCCCAGCTCCCACCACCACAGGCCGCTCCACAGCACCGCCGCGGTCACGGCCGCGCAGAGCACCGCGGCCGCCCGGCGCTGCATCCGCCTGGGCAGACCGAGGCACAGGCGCAGGGTCTGCGACCACCACACCGTGGGGACGGCCGCGATGAACAGGAACGCCAGCAGATACTGCGGCTGCGGCATGAACCAGTCGACCCGGTAGCGCCCGCTTTCGACCCACTCGCCGACGAGCAGCCCGCAGCCCAGCCAGAGACCGGCGACCGCGCCGGAGCCGGTGCGCCCGACCGGTGTGCGCCGCGCCCGTATGATCGGCGCTCCCAGGACGAGGCAGATCACCGGAGCCACCAGCGCGACCGCGAGCCACAGGGACGTACTGCCCTCGCCCAGGAAGTTGAGCGTCCCGAGCGAGCTGGTCAGCAGCGCCGCCGAGGCGCCGGTCAGGAACATCTCCAGCGGGCTGATCCGGGAGAGGCGGCCGGTGTCGACGAGTACCCGCCGGCGTTCCGCCCAGCCCGGATGGGTGCGCAGCGGTGCGGTGAGGCGGTACAGCAGAGGTACCACGGACGCGTTGCCGGGCGGCTCCGGCCGGTCCCATTTCGCGGGGTCGGCGCCCCACTCCACTGCCTGGACGTCGGCGTGGAGTTCGCGCCGCCGCAGCAGGTCGGCCCGGGCCAGGTGGACCAGTCCGGCGAGCAGCAGCCCGGACCCGGCGGATGCGAAGATCACGGTCGCGGCGTCGGGCCACCACGGTGAGTCGGTGCCGGACAGGGCGAGGACGGTGATCCAGGCGTCCATGGCGAGCGTGGGCAGCAGGGCGAGCAGGACGAAGACCCGCCACAGGGCCGTACTGGCGTAGGCGTAGTCCACGTCGCGGTGGTGCACATGGGCGAGCTCGTGGAGGACGACGGCGCGGAAGCCCTCGGGGTCGGTGCCGCGCCGGGCCAGCAGGCCCGCGTGCAGGCAGACGGTGTAGCTGCCGGTACGGCCGTAGACGGCGGCCCCGGACGTCATCCGGGCCGGATCGACGCGGAAGCGCAGGGCCGAGCGGATTCCGGTGCGCTCGTGCAGCGCGGCCAGCTCGACGTCCAGCGTGCCGTCGGCGTCGACCTCGCCGACGGCCACGGTGCGGCGCCGCCGGTCGCGTACCGCCGGCAGGAACCAGTACACCAGCGCGGCCAGGACGAACAGCGCCAGGGTCGCGAGCAGCCCCGCGTAGGGCCGTTCGGCGTGTTCGGCGAAGCACTTCGTCAGGAGCCCGCCCCGCCGCATGGTCGCCATGAGGTTGTCCAGGTCACTGCCTCTCGGGTCGAAACCCGCGGCGTACAGGCAGCCCATGGTGCCGCGCAGCTGGGAGACGCCCTTGTCGCCGCGGTCCCGGAGGATCGACAGAAGGATGTCGAACGTGGGGACGGCGGCCGCCGTGACCATCACCATCAGCAGCGCGAAGCGCGCCCCGGTTCCGGTGAGGCTCCTGGGCGCGGTGAAGGATTTCATCAGACGCCGGGCGGCCTGAGGGGGGCCGGAGCAGAGGGTGTGTCAGGGGCAGGGGGCTCGTCCCGGGCAGGAGGAGCGCCGGGGGCAGGGAGTGCATCCGGGGCAGGGGGCGCGTCGGGGCCGTCGGTGACCGCCGGCTGTTCCCCGCCGGCCGTGGCGATCCGCGCCACGACGCCGTCCGCGAGGGCCTCCGCCTCCCGGAGGTCGATGCCGCGCTCCGCCGCTCGCTCCAGGATGTGCCGCCGTACGAGCGCCAGCTCGGCGGGGTCCAGCCCGGTCAGTACCCGGTCGGGAGCGGCCGGAGTCCGTGTCCGGCGGAACAGTCTGCGCATCCCGGCCCGGCCGCGCGCCGTCACGCTCTCCATGGCCGCGTCGACGGTACGGCGGGCCGCCTGGTCGAGAACCAGCCAGACCACGGGCGTGACCAGCGCGGTCAGTTCCGCGTACCCGAAGCCGAGCGGTTCCCGTCGCCGTCCCCGGCCGGTGAGGGTGCGGATCACCCGGTCGTCGTCCAGCCTCCGCAGGCTGTCGACGAGCGGCAGCTCGTGCGCCGCGTGCTCCGCCACCACTTCGCGCACCAGATCACGTACGTACACGGTGATCAACCCCCGATACCCAGCAGCCAGTTGAGACCATTGGAGCAGCACTTCGCCACAGGGGAAACAGTGGTGAAGGCATTCATGGGCCGGGGCGCTGCCAGGGGCGATGATGGACGCCCGGCCCGCACGATCGGGCACTCCCGGCACCGGATCAGCCTGTCAGCTAGGAGGCACGGCATGGGTACGCACATTCCTGGACCCGAACCCCGGCCGGACGGCGGGGTGGATGCTGTCGCGGCGGCGGGTGGGCTGCACCGGTATCAGTTGTGGCTGCATGCCGAGTACGGGCCCGTGGTGCGGTTCCAGCTGCCGGGGGCGGAGACGGCCGTTTCGGTGGCGGATCCGGTGCTGCTGGAGGCCACGGCGCACATCGACAAGCGGCCGGAGCGGTTGTTCGAGTTTCTGGCACCGCTGTGCGAGGCGGGCAATCTGCAGGTGTTGCCGGCCGAGGAGCACACCCCGTGGCGTCGGGTGCTGTTGTCGGTGCTGGCCGGGCGGCCGTCGCACGAACGGCACTTCGAGCGGTTCACCGAGCTGACGACGTCCCTCGCGGACCGGTGGGCCGGGCAGGGCGAACAGGAACCGGTCGCGTTGCAGAAGGAACTGACCGCACTGTCGTTGCGGATGATCGGTGCGTACGCGCTGGGGGGCGACGCGGCGGATCCGGAGAAGGTCATCGCGGCCTTCGAGGAGGTGCTCACCGAGTATCTGGGGCGGCTCTACCAGGTGCCCGTGCCGGGTACGGAGGAGGAGCGCGCCCGGCGGGCGGAGCAGGCCCTCGCGTATCTGCGGGCGACCGTCGACCGGGTGCTGACGGCGCACCGCCCTGACAGCCGTACGGACCGGAGCGATCTGATCGGGGCCCTCGTGGCGGCCGGTGAGGACCCGGCGCGGATCCGTGACACGGTGATGGTGGCGATGCTGGCCGCGCACCACACGACGGGCGTGGCCGTGTCGTGGACCCTGCACCTGCTGGGACGCCACCCCGAGGTGGCCGAACGCGTCGCCGGGGAGCTGGACCGCGTGCTCGGCGACCGTGCGGTGCCCGGGTACGCCGATCTGCGGCGCCTGACGTATCTGGACATGGTCCTGAAGGAGTCGATGCGGCTGTTCCCGCCCGGTCCGTACGGTGCACGGGAGACGACCGAGGCGCTGGTCCTGGGCGCGTACGAGGTTCCGGCCGGGACGGTGATCTTCTATCCGTTCTGGGCCGTCCATCTGAACCCCGATCACTGGCCCGAGCCCGAGAGGTTCGTGCCCGAGCGGTTCCTTCCGGAAGAGGTGGCCAAGCGTCCGAGGCTGGCGTACATCCCGTTCGGCCTCGGGCCGCGCAGCTGTGAGGGCGCCGGTCTGGCCACGGTCGAGGCGCAACTGGTCCTGGCCGTACTGCTCAAGCGCTTCCGGTTCCGGCCTGTGCCAGGGCATGAGGTGACGCCGATCGAGCGGTTCGTGCTGTGGGCGGCCGATGACATCCGGATGTTCGTGAGTCGGCGGGAGGTGGGGGCGGGGAGCCCGTGAGTCCGCGGTCCCCGCCCCCGCCCGGCTCAGCTCTTCTTCGTCAGCGCCTTCTCGACGTCCGTGAGAACCGCCTGCGCGGCGAGCGGGCCGCCCGAGCTGTTCCACGCGGAGCCGTCGATCACCACGACGTGATGCTTCTCGACGGCCTTGAGCTTGGTGAAGTTCGGTACGGCGGTGGCCTCCTCAAGAGCCTTGTCGCCCGCGGCACGGTCGCCGAGCGCGCCGATGAAGAGCCAGTCGCCGTCGATGGTGTCCAGGCGCTCCAGGCTCACCGGTTCGCTGTGGCCGGAGCTCTCGCCCTGCTGCCCCTGGGGCCGCTTGAGGCCGAGGGCGGCGAGGGTGTCGCCGACGTGTCCCTTGCCCTTGCCGACGATCGAGGGCGCGCCGTTCTGCCAGCGGATGACGCTGGTGACCGCTCCGGCGTTGGGCCCGAGGCCGTCCTTCACGGTCTTCAGGCGGCTGTCGAAGGAGGTGAGCCACTTCGCGCCGTCCGCCTTCCTGCCGAGGGCGTCGGCGGTCGCGGTGAAGGCGTCCCGCCAGGGGGCGTTCAGTTTGGCGGTGAGCACGGTGGGGGCGATGCGGCGGAGCTTGTCCTGTACGCGCTTGGCGCCCACCGTCTCGTCGAGCAGGATCAAATCCGGCCGCAGGGCGGCGAGCTTGTCCAGGTCGGGTTCGGCGGTGTTGGCGACGATCTCGGCGGACCCGGCCTTGGGGGCGAGGTAGCCGGAGACGCCGGACTGGCCGCGGCCGCTGGTGGCGCCGATCGGCCGGGTGCCGAGAGCGAGCGCGGCGTCGAGGGTGGGCTCGCTGAGCGTGACCACTTTCTGGGGGGCGGCGGGCACCTTCACCTTCTCGCCGTTGGCGTCGGTGACGGTACGGGTGCCGGAGCCGCCCGCCTTGCCGTCGGCGCCGTCCTTGCCGCCGTCCCCGCAGCCGGCGAGGGTCAGGGCGCCGGCGAGGGCGACGGCGAGCAGGGCGGCGGGTCGGCGGTAACGCATCGGTGGTGCTCCTTGGGGGTGCGGGAGGGGTGTGGGTCAGGAAGGTCTGACAGGAGAAGGGGGGTCGCTGGGTGGGGCTTCCGGTCCGAGCAGGGCGATCAGGCCCTGGGCCAGGGCGATGGTCCAGCAGGCATAGTCGTGCCCGCCGTTGAAGTCGGCGCCGGTGACGGTGTGGCCGCCGGCGCGGAGCGTGTGGCGCAGGTCACGGGTTTGTTCGAGCATGCCCCACTCGTGGAGCCCCACGTCCAGGTGCAGCCGTAGCGCACGCGGCGCCCCCTCGGCGTAGCGGCGGGTGATCCACGCCGTCTCCCCGGCCTGCTCGCCCGGCGGGTGCCACCACAGGGAGGCGGACTGGGCCAGGACGTTGCCGAAGCGGTGCGGCGCCGCGTACCCGGCGTACAGGGCGGTGAGCCCGCCGAGGCTCTGTCCCGCGACGACCGTGCGCGCCGGGTCCGTAGCGACCGGCAGGTGCCCGGCGGCCCAGGGCAGCAGCTCCCCGGCGAGGAAGTCGACGTACGCGGGACGGCCGCCGAACTCCCGGGCGCGGGTGGCGTTGTCGACCGCGTGCGGGGCGAGCACCGTCAGCGGCGGGACCGTGCCGTCGGACATCAGGCCGTCGAGGATGTCTTCCAGGTGCAGCTGGCCGAACCACATGTCGCCGTCGAGGAGGACGAGGGTGTGCCCGTCGGCGCGCCCCGTTCGCGGCGCGGCCGGCTCGTACGTCCACACCTCGCGGTCCCCGCCGAGCGCCGCGCTGGGCACCTGATGGCGCCGGACCGTACCGCGCGGCATGCCGGGTCGCGGGGGGTCGGGCCAGGGGCGGGCGGGAGCGTGCGGGAGCTCGAAGACGGAGCCGGGCGGGCCGTGCCAGCGGGTGGCGATGGTGTGCGGGTTGAGGGGGTCGCGGACGCCGGTGGCGGCCAGCCGGTCGAGGCCGCCGGGTGGCCGCCCCCCGGTGTCGGGGGCGATGCGGTACGAGCCGCGGTGGTCGGTGCGCAGGCGGTAGGTCAGGTGCCACACGTCCGTACCGGGCAGGTGCCGCATCAGGCTCGTGGTGAGGTCCGTACGGTCCATCAGCCGGTTGACCAGCACAAGCACCTGGCGGGTCGCGGGGTCGCCGCGCCACAGGAAGGTGACGGCGCGGTGCTCGGGGTCGCCGTCGAGCGGTTCGACCAGCGGGGTGCCGGTGGCCGCCGTCTCGGCCCAGAACCGGGCCAGTTCGGCGGCGTGCGCGCGGGGCGAGCCGGCCTCGGCCAGCTCGGCGGCCAGACGGGTCAGGCGCGGGCTCTCCGCGGTCTCGGCCGGGTGGGGTCGGGGCGTGCGGGGCGGGGTGGCCGGGAGGGCGGTGGGGGCGCTGCTGTTCGTACGGGTCATCAGGTCGCTCCGTGCGCCGACGCCAGTTCCACCAGCCGGTGCACCATGTCCGCCGGGCTGGGCATGGCGGCCATCTCCTCGGCCGTCTCGCGGGCGGCCGTGGCCAGCGCCTCGTCCTCCAGGAGCCGCCGGACCAGCTCGCGTCCGGGACGGTCGGGGCCAGCGAGGGCGGACGGGTCCGGCGGGACCAGGCCGCAGCCGCGTGCCCGGACCGCCGCCGCGTTGGCCGGCCGGTCGGCGCCCTCACCGAGGACGAGCTGCGGCAGGCCGGAGTCCAGGGCGGTGAGGGTGGTGCCGGCGCCGCCGTGGTGGATGGTGGCGTCGCTGCCGGCGAGCAGCGCGCCGAGCGGTGTCCACTCCACGGGGCGTACGTTCTCGGGCAGCGGGCCGAGCCCGGAAAGGTCGGCGCCGCCGAGCGCGAGCACGAATTCGGCGTCGGTGACACGCGCGGCGTCGATGACCCACTCGATGGGCGAGACACCGTCCACGACCGGGCGGACGGTGCCGAGGGTGACCGCGATCCGGGGGCGTTCGCGCTTGCCGAAGAGCCAGTGGGGCAGGTCGCCGCCGCCGTTGTACGGCACGTAGCGCAGGTAGCGGCGGTGCGGCTCGCCGGTGACGCTCATGCCGGGCGGGGTCACGTCGAGCCAGGCGGCGATCGGCCCGGGCCCGGCCAGGCCGTGGCGGGCGTACCCGTCGGCGAGGGCGTCGTTCATCATCGCGACGTGCCGGCCGGTGTGGCCGAAGCCGACCGCGTGCAGGACCGAGGGGATGCCGAGCGCGGCGGCCACGAGCTGGCCGGCCACGCCGTTGGGGGTGTGCACGACGAGGTGGGGCCGCCAGCTGCGGGCGATGCCGGTCATGGTGTCGGCCATCTCGTCGCTGAAGAAGGAGAATCCCTTCCCCTTGGGCGGGGCGTTCTTCTCCCCCGGGGACGGCGGCTTGCCCTGCCGGCCCTTCTCCATGGCGGCGTACAGGGCGTCGGGGTCGATGCCGGGCGCGCAGTCGACGGCGGGGAGTCCGGCCGCGGCGGCGTGGCCGACGGCCCGTCCGCAGGTGGCGACGAGGACCTCGTGGCCCGCGGCGCGGAACGCCTGGGCCAGCGGCACCATCGGGTAGAGCAGCCCGAAGAAGGGCGGCCCGGCGAACAGGACACGCATCGACAACCTGCTTTCCTCCCCGACGGGCCGTCAGGCGGCGTACGGGGTACGGGTGGCGCGGCTAGGTGGCGCGGAGCGGCGGGTGTGGGCCAGGTCACACATCCGAGGTGGCAACCCGCACTAAGGTGAGCCTAAGCTAACCACGTGCTCAGCAGATCAACAACGTCCCCCGGCTGGCTGCGCAGGCTCGGTGCCGCGTGCCGCCACCACCCGCGACTCCTCCTCGCCGTCGCCGTGAGCTCCGTGTGCGGCACGGGACTTGAGGCGGTCGGCCCCCTGCTGGCCCGGCTCGGCGTCGACGACGCCGTGGCCGGGCACACCGGCCGCATCGGCTGGCTGGCCGCCGCCATGGCGGGACTGGCCCTGGTCCAGTTCGGTGCCGAGTTCACCCGCCGGTACGCCGCCGGAAAGCTCGCCCTCGGCGTCCAGCACCGGCTGCGCACCGAGGTGTTCGACTCCCTCCAGCGCCTGGACGGCGTCAAACAGGACGCGCTGCGCACCGGCCAGGTGGTCTCCCGCGCCAACAGCGATCTGACGCAGGTGCAGATCATGCTCGGGATGCTGCCGATCCCGCTGGGCACCTCGGCCCTCTTCCTCGTCGCCGTCGGCGCGATGCTGTGGCTGTGCGCCCCGCTCGCCCTGGTCGCGCTGACTGTGGTGCCCGCCACCGCGTGGGCCGCCGCCCGCAGCCGGGCCCGGCTGGTCCCCGCCACCCGCGAGGCGCAGGCGGGTGCGGCGCGCCTCGCCGAGCAGGTCGAGGAGGCTGTCACCGGCGTCCGGGTGGTCAAGGGCTTCGGCCAGGAGGACCGCGAGGTCGGCAGGCTGGCCCGCGCGGCCCGCGGACTGTTCGGGCGGCGGATGCGGGTGGCCCGTATCCAGGCCGGCGCCACCGCCACACTCGCGGCGCTGCCCGCGCTCGGCCAGGTCGGTGTCCTCGCCTTCGGCGGCTGGCTGGCACTGCGCGGCACGATCGGCCCCGGCACCTTCCTCGCCTTCGCCGCCTACCTGGCGCTGCTGGCCGGACCGGCCCGGCTGTTCGCGAGCTTCCTGGTCACCGCCCAGCAGGCCCGTGCCGCCGCCGAGCGGGTATACGAACTCATCGACGCCCGGCCCGACATCACCGAACCGGCCGCCCCGGTCGCCCTGCCCGCCGGACCGGTCGGTCTGGAACTGCGCGGCGTACGCTTCGGGTACGCGCCGAGCGACCCGGTGCTCGACGGCCTGTCCCTGGCCGTCCGGCCCGGCGAGACGCTGGCCCTGGTCGGCCCGTCGGGCTCCGGCAAGTCCACCGTCTCGCTGCTCCTCCCCCGCTTCTACGACCCGCAGGACGGCTCCGTGCGCGTCGGCCCGCCCGGAGCGGCCGTCGACGTGCGCGACCTGTCGCTCGCGGAACTCCGCTCCACCCTCGGCGTGGTCTTCGAAGAGCCCTTCCTGTTCTCCTGTTCGGTCCGCGACAACATCGCCTACGGACGGCCGGACGCCACCGACGCGCAGGTCAGGGCGGCTGCCGAGGCCGCCGAGGCGCACGAGTTCATCGAGGCGCTGCCGGACGGCTACGCCACCGCGGTCGGCGAGCGCGGCCTGACCCTGTCCGGCGGGCAGCGGCAGCGCGTGGTGCTGGCCCGTGCCCTGCTGGCCGACCCGCGGGTGCTGGTCCTGGACGACGCGACCTCCGCCGTGGACGCCGGTACGGAGGCCGCCATCCACCGCACCCTGCGCGCCGTCACCGGTGACCGTACGACCCTGCTGATCGCACACCGCCGCTCCACCCTCCAGCTCGCCGACCGCATCGCCGTCCTGGACGAGGGCCGCGTGGTGGACACCGGCACCCAGGAAGAGCTGACCGCGCGCTGCCCGCTGTTCCGCGAGCTGCTGGCCGGGCCCGGCGACTCCCTCGACGTACGGGTCACCGCCGCCCCGGACACCACCGGCCGGGGCGTCACCCCGGAGCTGTGGCCGGAACCCCCGGCCGGTGCCGCCCCGGACGCCGCGGCGGACGAGACCGCCGAGGACCCGCGCCTGGACGAGGCCCGGCTGCGCGCCCCCGACCCCGACGCCCGCTTCCGGCGGCTGCTCGCCCCGGTCCGCGCCGCGCTGCTGCTGGGCCTGCTGCTCGTCGTCGCCGACTCCCTCGCCTCCCTCGCGCTGCCGCTGCTCGTCCAGCACGGCCTGGACGCCGGGGTCGGTGCGGGCGACGGCGCCGTGCTCGCCGCCACCGTCCTGATCGCGCTGCTCGTCGTCGCGGCCGGCTGGGGCGTGCTCACCTTCCAGGCGCGCGTCACCCGGCGGGCCGGGGAACGGGTGCTGTACGGGCTGCGGGTGAAAACCTTCGCCCATCTCCAGCGACTCGGGCTCGACTTCTACGAGCGGGAACGCGGCGGCCAGATCATGACCGCCATGGTCAACGACATCGACGCGCTCTCCGCCTTCCTCCAGACCCATCTGCTGACGTCCGTCGCCGCCCTGGCCACGCTGTGCGGCGCCGTCGTGGCGATGCTCGCCGTCGACCTGCCGCTGGCCCTGACCGCGCTCGCCCTGGTCCCGCTGATCGCCGTGGCCACCGCCGTCTTCTGGCGGCTGTCCTGCGCCGCGTACACCGACGCGCGCCGGCGCATCGGCGAGGTCAACTCCAGCCTCCAGGAGAACGTCTCGGGGCTGCGCGTCGCCCAGGCACAGACCCGCGAGGGCGAGACGGCCGAGGCGTTCGGCAAGCTCTCCGAGAACTACCGCACCGCCCGGCTGCGGGCCCAGCGCTACGCCGCCGTGTACTTCCCGTGCGTCAACCTCACCGCCGAACTCGCCAAGGCCGCGGTGCTGCTGGCCGGTGCCCACCGGGTCGCGGACGGCGGCCTCAGCCCCGGTGTCCTGGTCGCCTTCACGCTGTTCCTCGGCATGTTCTTCTCGCCCATCCAACAGCTGTCGCTCGCCTTCGACAGCTATCAGCAGGCGTCGGTCGGCCTGCGCCGCACCCTCGCCCTGCTGCGCATGACGCCTTCCGTACGGCCCGCCGCCGAGCCGGAGCCCGTACCGGACCGGCTGCGCGGCGCGATCGAGCTGTGCGAGGTCACCCACCGCTACCCCGGCGCCGAGCGGCCCTCGCTGGACCGGGTGAGCCTGCGGGCCGAGCCCGGCGAGACGGTCGCGCTGGTCGGCGCGACCGGGGCCGGCAAGTCCACCGTCGTCAAGCTCCTCGCCCGCTTCTACGACGCCACCGAGGGCCGCGTCCTGGTCGACGGCACGGACGTGCGCGCCTACGACCCGCCCGCCTACCGGCAGCGGCTCGGCGTCGTCCCCCAAGAAGCCCACCTGTTCACCGGCGACATCGCCGACAACGTCCGCTACGGCCGCCCGGAGGCCACCGACCGGGAGGTCGAGGAGGCCGTACGGGCGGTGGGCGCGCTGCCCGCGGTGGCCGCCCAGCCGTACGGCTTCCGCCAGCCCGTCGGCGAGCGCGGGCAGCACCTGTCGGCCGGACAGCGCCAGCTGATCGCGCTGGCCCGCGCCCACCTCGTGGACCCCGGGCTGCTGCTGCTCGACGAGGCCACCGCCGCCCTCGACCCGGCCACCGAACGCGCGGTGCTCGACGCCGGGGACCGCCTGGCCACCGGCCGCACCACCGTCCTGGTCGCGCACCGGCTGGCCACCGCGGCGCGGGCCGACCGGATCGTCGTCCTGGACGGCGGGCGGATCGCCGAGGAAGGCACCCACCAGCAGCTCCTCGCCGCCGACGGCCTGTACGCCCGGCTGTGGCAGCACCACTCGTCCGCCGAACCCGCGCCCCTCACCCCCCAAGGATGACCCGCTCATGAAGGCACTTGTCCTCTCCGGAGGCACCGGCAGCAGACTGCGCCCCATCACCCACACCGCCGCGAAACAGCTCGTCCCCGTCGCCAACAAGCCGGTGCTCTTCTACGGCATCGAGTCCCTGGTCGCGGCCGGTGTCACCGACGTCGGCATCATCGTCGGGGACACCGCGGCGGAGATCCGCGCGGCCGTGGGCGACGGCTCCCGCTTCGGCGCGCGCGTCACCTACCTCCCCCAGGAACAGCCCCTCGGCCTCGCGCACGCCGTACTGATCGCCCGCGACTGGCTCGGCGACGACGACTTCGTGATGTACCTCGGCGACAACTTCGTGGTCGGCGGCATCACCGAACTCGTCGAGGAATTCCGGCGCTCCCGCCCGGACGCGAGCATCCTGCTCACCAAGGTCGCCGATCCCAGCGCCTTCGGCGTCGCCGAACTCGGCCCCGAAGGAGGCGTGCTGCGCCTGGAGGAGAAGCCGCGCGAGCCGCGCAGCGACCTGGCCCTGGTCGGCGTCTACCTGTTCACGCCCGCCGTGCACGAGGCCGTACGGGCCATCAGGCCGTCAGCGCGCGGTGAACTGGAGATCACCGACGCCCTCCAGTGGCTGGTCGACGCCGGGCGCACCGTGCGCTCCACCGTCATCTCCGGCTACTGGAAGGACACCGGCAACGTCACCGACATGCTGGAGGTCAACCGCACCGTGCTGGAGGCCCTGCCGCCGGCCGTCCTGGGCGAGGTGGACGGCGACAGCGAACTGGTCGGCCGGGTCCGTATCGAGGCCGGTGCCAGCGTCGTACGGTCCCGGATCGTCGGCCCCGCGGTGATCGGCGCGGGCAGCGTCGTGCGCGACTCCTACATCGGCCCCTCCACCTCCGTCGCCGACGGCTGTGTGATCAGCGGCAGCGAGGTGGAGTTCTCCATCGTCCTGGACGACTCGCGGATCGAGAACGCCGGCCGGATCGAGGGCTCGCTGATCGGCCGCATGGTCCGTATGAGCGGCGCCGCCCGCGCGCCCCGCGCGCACCGCCTGGTGCTCGGCGACCACAGCCAGGTGCAGATAGCGCCCTGAGGCCGCGTCCGCACCCCCCGCCCCCATTCGTTTCCCTTCTTGGACTGACGCCTTGAGAATTCTCGTCACCGGCGGAGCCGGCTTCATCGGCTCCCACTTCGTCCGCACCCTGCTCGGCCCCGACGCCTGCGAAGGCCCTGGCGGCGGGCCGTACGTCACCGTCCTGGACGCGCTGACCTACGCGGGCAACCGCGCGAGCCTCGCCCCCGTGGAAGGCGACCCGCGGTTCTCCTTCGTCCACGGCGACATCCGCGACCGGCCGCTGGTGGACTCCCTGCTGGCCGGGCACGACGCGGTGGTTCACTTCGCCGCCGAGTCGCATGTGGACCGGTCCATCGCGGGCGGCACCGAGTTCGCCGCCACCAACGTCCTGGGCACGCAGGTCCTGCTGGAGTCCGCCGTACAGCACCGCATCGCCCGCTTCGTGCACGTCTCCACCGACGAGGTGTACGGCTCGATCGCGGAAGGCTCCTGGACCGAGGACGAGTCGCTGGCCCCCAACTCGCCGTACGCCGCCTCCAAGGCCGGATCCGACCTCCTCGCGCTGGCCCATCACCGTACGCACGGCCTGGACCTGTCGGTGACCCGCTGCTCCAACAACTACGGCCCCTACCAGCACCCCGAGAAGGTCATCCCACTGTTCACCACCCGGCTGCTGACGGGCGGGCGCGTCCCGCTGTACGGCGACGGGCTGCACGTCCGCGACTGGCTGCACGTCGACGACCACTGCCGGGCGCTGCGCCTGGTCCTGGAAGGCGGCCGGCCGGGCGAGGTCTACAACATCGGCGGTGGCACCGAACTGAGCAACAGGGAACTCACCGAACGGCTGCTGGCCGCCTGCGGCGCCGGCTGGGACCGGGTCGAGCACGTCACCGACCGCAAGGGCCACGACCGGCGCTACTCGGTGGACTGGACGAAGATCCGTACCGAGCTGGGCTATGAGCCGCGGCACTCCTTCGAGGACGGGCTCGCCGAAACCGTCGCCTGGTACCGCGACCACGCCGACTGGTGGGCCACCGCGGCTCCCGCCCTGGGAGGTGCCGCCCGGTGAACCGCTGGCTGATCACCGGCGCGAGCGGGATGCTCGGCCGCGAGGTGTGCCGTCTGCTGACCGCCGAGGGCGAGTGCGCGCTCCCGCTGGACCGCCGGTCCCTGGACCTGACCGACACCCGTGCCGTGGAGTTCACCCTGCGGCGGGCCCGGCCGACCGTCGTCGTCAACTGCGCCGCGTACACGGACGTGGACGCGGCCGAGACCCACGAGCAGCAGGCGTGGCGCGTCAACGCCGACGCGGTGCGCGGCCTGGCCCTGGCCTGCGCCCGCCGCGGCGTCCGGCTGCTGCACGTCTCCACCGACTACGTCTTCGCGGGCGACGCCACCACCCCGTACGCGGAGGACGCGCCGACCGGCCCGCGCACCGCGTACGGCCGCAGCAAGCTGGCCGGCGAGCGCGCCGTGCTGACCGCGCTGCCGCACACCGGGACCGTCGTGCGCACCGCCTGGCTGTACGGCGCGCACGGCCGCAACTTCGTACGGACCATGGCCGAGCGCGCGCTGCGGGACGCCACCGTGCAGGTCGTCAACGACCAGACGGGGCAGCCCACTCCGGCCCGTGACGTGGCCGAGCGGCTGCTCGCCCTGGGGCGCGGGCCCGCCCGCCCCGGCGTTTTCCACGCCACCGTCGGCGGGCTGACCACCTGGTACGACCTGGCGCGCGACGTGTACCGGCTGGCGGGCTCCGACCCGGACCGCGTCCACCCCACCGGCAGCGCCGCCCTGGACCGCCCCGCCCGCCGCCCCGCCTGGAGCGTGCTGGGCCACGACCGCTGGGCCGCCGCCGGGCTGCCCGCGCCCCGCCACTGGCGCGTCGCGCTCGCCGACGAGTTCGCCGCGGTGACCGCGACGCTGGAAGGAGCCATATCGTGCGCCCGCTGAGCATCGAGGGAGCCTGGGTCAGGGAAGCACTCGTCCACCGGGACGACCGGGGCTCCTTCCACGAGTGGTTCACGCGGCCGGAGTTCACCGGCGCGACCGGCCTCGCCCCGGTGCTGGCGCAGGCCAACTGTTCCGTGTCGCGCCGCGGTGTGCTGCGCGGCGTGCACTTCAGCGAGGTGCCGCCCGGTCAGGCCAAGTACGTCACCTGTGTACGCGGCGCCGTGCTGGACGTGGTGGTGGACCTGCGGACCGGCTCCCCCACCTACCGCGCGTGGGAGGCCGTACCGCTGGACGAGGACGGGTCGGGCGCTGTGTACCTCTCCGAAGGGCTCGGGCACGCCTTCATGGCCCTGACCGACGACGCCACCGTGGTCTACCTGTGCTCCACCGGCTACCAGCCGCACCGCGAGCACGGCATCCACCCGCTGGACCCGGACCTGGGCATCGACTGGCCGGCCGGTGCCGACCCGGTGCTGTCCGCGAAGGACGCCGCCGCGCCCACCCTGGCGGAGGCCGAGCGGCTGGGGCTGCTGCCCTCGTACGAGGAGTGCGTGCGCCACCGGGCCGTCCGGGAAGGCAGCGCCGCGTGACGACGACCGTGACCGCGCCGCGCGCCGCCCCGCCCGTCCCGGCCGCGCCGCCCGCCGGGCGCCGGGCGGTGCGGGCCGGCGGGCTGCTGCTGGGCCTGGCGCTGCTGGCCGCCGTGGTGCTGGCGAGCATCGCCGTGGGCGCCAGGGCCATCCCGCTCGACCAGGTGTGGCACGGCCTGTTCGGGTGGACCGGCACCGCCGACGACCGGATCGTGCGGGAGCTGCGGCTGCCGCGTACGGCGCTGGGCGTCGCGGCGGGCGCCGCGCTCGGGCTGGCCGGCGCCGTGATGCAGACCCTCACCCGCAACCCGCTGGCCGACCCCGGGCTCCTGGGCGTGAACGCGGGCGCCTCGGCCGCCGTGGTCACCGCGATCAGCGTGCTGGGCGTGACCTCGTTCACCGGCTATCTGTGGTTCGCGCTGGCGGGCGCCGGGGTGGCGGCCGTCCTGGTCAACGCGCTCGGCGGCAGCCGCGCTGCCACCCCCGTACGCCTGGCCCTGGCGGGCACCGCCGTCAACGCCGCCCTCTTCGGCTATGTCAACGGGCTGCAACTGACGGACCTGGGCGCGCTGGAGACCATGCGGCACTGGTCCGTCGGCACGCTCGCGGGCCGCCGCGGCGACCTGCTGCCGGCCGCGCTGCCGTTCCTGCTCGCGGGCGCCGTCCTGGCACTGGCGGTGGCCCGCCCGCTGAACGCCATGGCCCTGGGCGAGGACACCGCCCGCTCCCTCGGCGCGCGGCTGGGCCGGACCCGGGTGCTGTCCATCGTCGCCATCACCCTGCTGTCCGGTGCCGCCACCGCCGTCTGCGGACCGATCGGCTTCGTCGGCCTGATGATCCCGCACGCGGTCCGGGCCTTCTGCGGCCCGGACACCCGGTGGCTGTTCCCGTACTGCGCCGTCTTCGCCCCGGTCCTGCTGCTCGGGTCCGACATCGTGGGCCGGGTGCTGGCCCCGCCGACCGAGATCGAGGTCGGGGTGGTCACCGCGTTCTGCGGCGGCCTGGTGTTCATCCATCTCGTCCGGCGGCGCAAGGTGGCCCAGCTGTGAACGTCGTCCGTACCCCTGCCGTACGCCGTACCGCGCCACGCCCGACGGTGCTGCGCACCCACGGCGGGCTGTCCCTGCGACTGGGCCGCCGCGCCCTGCTGGTCTGCGGGCTGCTGGCGCTGACCGGCGCCGTCGTGGCCGTCCTGTCCCTCGGCACGGGCAGCTACCACCTCGCCCCCGCCGAAGTCCTCGCCACCCTCTTCGGGGACGGCCCGCCCGGCGCCGACTTCGTCGTCACGGACCTGCGGCTGCCCCGGGTGCTGGACGGCCTGCTGGCCGGTTTCGCCATGGGCATGAGCGGCGCGGTCTTCCAGTCACTCGCCCGCAATCCGCTCGGCAGCCCCGACGTCATCGGCTTCGGCAGCGGCGCCTCGGCCGGTGCCCTGGTTTCCGTCATCCTCCTGGAGGCCGGCACCGCGCAGATCGCCCTCGGCGCGGTGCTCGGCGGCCTGGCCACCGCCGCCACGGTCTACCTGTTGGCCTGGCGGCGCGGGGTGCACGGCTACCGGCTGGTGCTCGTCGGCATCGGCGGCTCGGCGGTCCTCGGCTCGCTGACCAGCTATCTGTACGTACGGGCCGACCTCGGCAAGGCCGCCGAGGCCGCCACCTGGATGATCGGCAGCCTCAACGGACGCGGCTGGTCCGACGTGAGCGTGGCCGCGCTCGGCGTCGCCGCCCTGGCACCCGCCGTACTGGCCCTGGCCCGCCGTCTCACCCTGCTGGAGATGGGCGACGACACGGCGGCGGCACTCGGCGTGGCCCCCGAACGCAGCCGCTTGGCCCTCCTCGCCACCGGCACCGGCCTGACGGCCCTGGCCGTCGCCGCCGCCGGCCCCATCCCCTTCGTGGCCCTCGCCGCCCCCCAACTGGCCCGCCGCCTCACCCGTTCCCCCGGCCCCAACGTCCTGCCCGCGGCGTGGATGGGCGCCGTCCTGGTCACCCTCGCCGACTGGACGGCCCAGCGCGTCTCCGGCACCGGCATCCTGCCGGTGGGCGTGATCACCGGGGTGGGCGGAGGGGCGTATCTGGCCTGGCTGCTGTTCCTGGAGCGAAGGTCGGGGAAGGTGTAGGGCGCGGGATGGCCGGAAAGGAGTGCGGTGCCGCAGCGACTGCGGTGCGAGGGTGTTCCGGGGTACTCCGGTGCGGGGCCGGAGACCGGTCGCTCTGGGGGGATCATGAGGGGCAGAGCCGCGCTGATTTCGGGACTGGCGGCGGTCGTGGTGGCGGTCGGCGGTGTGGCGGCTCCGGCAGCGGCGGCAGGCCCGCCCCGTACCGAGCGGATCAGCGTCACCGCGAACGGCACCCAGGGCGACGGCCGTTCGTATGCCCCCTCCCTCAGCGCCGACGGCCGTGTCGTCGCCTTCGCCTCCCAGGCCACCACCTTCGCGCCGGACAGCGTGAAGTACCGGCCGCAGGTCTTCTGGAAGGATCTGCGCACCGGTGCCCTGGCCCGGGTCACCGCCCGGGACGTGGGCGCGCCCGCGGACGCGTGGACGGACGAGGCCGCACTGAGCGCCGACGGCCGTCACCTGGCGTTCGCGTCCGTCTCGCACACCGACGACGGGCGGCCCGGCCCGCCGGGCGAGATCGCGGACGTGTACGTACGGGATTTGCGTACCGGCCGTACCGTCAAGGCGAACGTCGGCCTGGACGACGGCTACGGCATCGTCTCCCGGAGCCCGTCCCTCAGCGCGGACGGCCGCTATGTCGCCTTCGTGGCGGACGACACGCCGTGGTACCCGCTCGGCGTGCGGGGCGAAGTGCGCATCTACGTAAGGGACTTGACCGAGGGAGTCACTCAGCGGGTGAGCGCGCCGCCGGCCGACTGGGCCCGGGGCGCCGCCGACCCGAAGATCAGCGCGGACGGCCGCTTCGTCGCGTACGGGCTGTACGTGTCGAAGGTGTCCGGGCCGCCGGTGCAGGACGTGTACGTCACCGACCGGAAGACCGGGCGCACGCAGCAGGTCGATGTGCCGTACGACGGAGCCGGACCCTCGGACCGGATGTCCACCCTGACCGGTATCGGCCCCGACGGCCGCCATGTCCTCTTCCGGACCCGCTCCGACAAGATCACGCCCGGTGACACCAACCAGGGGGACAACGTCTTCGTCCGCGACCTGCGCCGCGCCACGACCTGGCGGCTGGACGCCACCGAGCCCGGCGCGAGCACTTCGGCGGGCGCTTTCAGCGCCGACGGCCGGCACCTCGTCTTCCAGGACGGTACGGGGATCAGCGTGCGCGACCTCGAAACGGGCCGGACGCGACGGGTGCAGGCCCCGGGCACCGGACGGCACGGCCCGCCCGCGCCCGACGCGCAGGCCCGGCGCATCGCCTTCTCTTCCTGGGCGACGGACCTGGTGCCCGGTGACACCAACGACACCGAGGACGTGTTCCTGCTGTGCCGGTGACGCTCGCCTCCCCCGCGGGCGAGCGGTCCCGGGTCACCTGCCCCGTACGGCGCGGAAGCGGAACCTTCCCTTCGTGACGGTGATGTCGACCTGCCCGAACCCGGCGGCGCGCAGCCGCCGCGGCAGCGTGTCCGGCGGTACGGGCACGTAGGTGTCGCCCAGGTGCAGCAGACGGAACGTCACACTCGCGCAGCCGTCGCAGCCCGCGAAGACGCCGCCGGGGCGCAGTACCCGCCCGGCCTCCGCGAACAGGCGGTCCTGCTGTTCCGGGGACGGCACATGGTGCAGCATGGTGAAGCAGACGACGGTGTCGAAGCCGCCGTCGGGGAACGGCATCGACGTCCCGTCGCCGTGCACGACTTCGACCCGTTCCCCGTACGTCTCCTGAAGGTCCTTCGCGAAGTCCGCGTCGACTTCCAGGACGCTGAGGCGGCCGGGCACGCGCCGTTCCAGAACGCGGGTGGTGGCGCCGTAGCCGGGGCCGATCTCCAGGGTGGCGGCGCCGGGTTCCACTCCGTCCAGGGCCCACGGGAGCAGGCTCCGTTCGACCCCGCGGGCCCACTTGTCGGAGCTGCAGATCCACTGGTGTAACCGATTCATGGAGGTCATGCGGCGATGCTAGGAACCGCGGAGGATGTCCACCACGAGGTGGGGGGACACACCTTGTCGCGATACGGACAGCTGGCGCCGCGCGGCGGATATCCGCAGGCCGCCGTCGTCGTCGGCAGCTTCGCGGTGGGCGACGGCCAGTGGTACGGGCGGCACTGGCACACGACCCACCAACTGGCCTGGGCCGAGCGCGGGGTCATCGCCGTACGCGCCCTGGGCAACACCTGGGTGCTGCCGCCGACCATGGCGCTGTGGATACCGGCCGGCACCGAGCACGCGACCGGCGCGTCCGGCCCGGTCCTGGGCCGGAGCCTGTGGTGCCGGCCCGACCGCTGTCCGGTGGACTGGTCGGTGCCCACCGTCGTGGGCGTCCCGCCCCTGCTGCGCGAGCTGATCGTGTACCTGGCCGACGACGGTCTGAGCGCGGACGCCAGGCAGCGGGCCGAAGCGGTCGCACTCGACCAGCTGGTGCCGCTGTCGGTGGCGACCGTACTGGCGCCGCTGCCGCGGGACCCGCGGGCGCGCCACGTCGCCCGCGCCCTGCGCGCGCACCCGGCGGACGACCGGACGCTGGCGCAGTGGGGCGCCGAAGTGGGCGCGAGCGCCCGGACGCTGGCCCGCGCGTTCGCCGCGGAGACGGGCCTGCCGTTCGGTCAGTGGCGTACCCGGGTCCGCCTCCAGGCCGCGATGCCACTGCTGGCGGGCGGCGCGACGGTGGCGGCCACGGCCGCACGGGTCGGCTACGCGTCACCGAGCGCGTTCGTGGCGGCGTTCCGGCGGGTGGTGGGGGTGCCGCCCGGGGTCTACTTCTCGCCTTGACGGTCCTCTCATCGTGGCGGTCTTCTCGCCCTGACGACTCGACCGGTCAGGACATCAGGTGCTGGATCGCGTCGGCGGTGGCCCGCGGCGCCTCACGGGGCGGGAAGTGCCCGATGCCGGGCAGCAGGACGCGTTCGTAAGGGCCTGCGAACAGGCCCTCCTGCCCCTCGGTGGTGCCGGCGCGATTGTCCCCGTCCTGCTCGCCGTGGAGTACGAGCGTGGGGACGCGGACGGGCGGCGGGTCGGCGAGGCGGTCCTCGATGTCCTGGTAGGCCGGATCGCCGGGCGCCTCGCCCCAGCGGTGCAGGTAGGCGTGGACGGTGATGTCGGCCCAGTCGGGGTTGTCCCAGGCTTCGGCCGCCTGCTCGAAGTCGGCGTCGGCGAAGCTCCACCCGGGTGACCAGGTGCTCCACAGATAGCGGCAGAAGCCGCGGCGGTCCTCGGTCATCGCCCGGCGCCCCCGGGCGGTGGCCATGTACCACTCGTACCAGTAGGCGTGGGCCAGCGGATACGGCACCGCGCTGTCGGGCCGGTTGGTCGAGTAGCCCGCCGAGATCGCGACGAGCGCGCTGATCCGGTCGGGGAACAGCGCGCCGACGACGTATCCGGCGCGGGCTCCCCAGTCGTGCCCCGCCACCACCACGTCATGCAGGTCCAGCGCCTCGACGAAGTCGGCCAGGTCGCGGCCGAGCGCGCCGATCTGCCCGCTGCGCCGCCGGTCGGCGGAGCGGAAGCGGGTGGGCCCGAAGCCGCGCAGATACGGCCGGTGGACCCGGCAGCCGGCCCGGTGCAGGTACGGCAGCACCCCGTCCCAGCAGTGGATGTCGTCCGGCCAGCCGTGCACCGCCACCACCGGCCGCCCGTCCGGCGGGCCACTGACGTCGTAGGCGATCCGCAGGGCGGCGGTGTCCACGTAATCGTTCATCCCGGGTGGGTAGCCGGAGCGGTCGGCCCTGAACGGCGGGCGGTGGCGGTCCCGGCGCGCTCACCCGCCCGGGCGCAGGGCGCGGAGTTCCCAACTGGCGTCGCCCCGCCGCCGCGTGGGCTCCGGGAGGAACCCGACCCCGCCCGCCACCCAAGATCACCGGGGTGCAGAATGACCCGTATGTCGATACCGAACACGCCGACGACGGCGACGCTCGACGATGCCACGATGATCGGCCGCACCCTGGCCCGCGCCTTCGACGACGATCCGATGATGCACTGGTTCCTGCCCGGCGAGGACGCCCGCGAGGAGCGGCTGGGCCGCTACTTCACCACGATCTTCACCCGGCAGTACGCCCATCACGGTGTGTGCGAGCGCACCGGAGCGGCGGCCGCCTTCTGGGTGCCCCCGGAGGCGCGGGACAAGGCCGTTCCCGACGAGGAGACACTGCGGGAGCTCGATGGCCTCCTCGGCGGCCGCGGGCCCATGTTCCGGAAGACCGTCGGGGCGGCCGCCGAGCACGCGCCCCAGGAGCCGCACTGGTACCTGGCCGTGATCGGCGCCGACCCGGCCGGCCAGGGGCAGGGGCACGGGGCCGCCCTGCTGCGCTCGGGGCTGGCGAAGGCCGACGCGGCGGGCCTGCCGGTGTACCTGGAGTCCTCCAAGTCGGCCAACCTGCCCTTCTACGAGCACTTCGGCTTCACCGTGCTGCAGGAGGTGCAGCTGCCGGAGAACGGGCCGACGCTGTGGATGATGCGACGCCCGGAACGCTGACGATAAGGTAAGGCTCGCCTTACCTTATCGACCGCCCGGCCACCCGCGCCCCGGACACGGAGACCGTCCCGATGACCGCAGCCGCCCCGCCCGCCGACACGCCGCGCCATCCTCCCCGGGTACCGCGGCCCTCCCCCGTGCCGCGTGTCACGGACGAGCGGGTGGTCCGCCGGGCGGGCGGGGCGGACTTCTGGCGGGCGGTGGAGCAGGAGGGCACGCCGCTGGTCGGGCCGGATCCGTGGGGCGCGGCGGACCACGCGCTGGTCACGTTTCTGTGGCGTGGCTCCGGAACCACCCGCGCGGTCCTGGTGTCGCCGAACAAGCTCGCCGATCCGCGCGATCCGGCGGGCAATCTCATGGACCGCGTTCCCGGCACGGACGTGTGGCACTGGTCCGTACGGATGCGCCGGGACTGGCACGCCACATACACGCTGTGTGTGGACGAGGGCGACGGTCCCGGCGCCGACGACGAGGCGTACTGGCCGTGGCTGCGTGCGCAGCGGCGCCTGGACCCGCTCAATCCGCATACCCTCGCGAGCCGTTGGGGCGGACCCCCGGCCTCCTGCGTCGCGCTGTCCGACGCGCCGCGCGGCGAGGAGTGGCGCGAGCGGCCGGGCGTCCCCCGCGGCAGCATCTCCGTGCATACAGTGCACAGCGCCCGGCTGGGCAACGCGCGCCGGGTGTGGCGATACGCGCCGCCGCGCGGTGCCGAACCGGGCGCCGAACTGCCCGTCCTCGTCCTCCTGGACGGAGAGATGTGGCAGCCGGGGCTCGGGGTGGCCACCCTGCTGGACAACCTCATCGCGGACGGCAGGATTGCGCCGCTGGTCGCGCTGCTGCCGGAGTCCCTGGGCGCGGACGCCCGCTGGGCCGAGATGACCTGCGATCCGCGGTTCGCCGGGTTCCTCGCGGACGAGCTGCTGCCGTGGGCCGCCGCGGACCTTCCGCTGGCCGCCGACCCGGCCCGTACCGTCGTGGCGGGCCAGAGCCTGGGCGGTCTGACCGCCGCGTACACCGCGGTGACCGCGCCCGGCCGGTTCGGCTGTGTCCTGGCGCAGTCCGGCTCCTTCTGGTGGCCGAACGGGCCCGGCGCCCAGTGGCTGACCGAGCGGATCGCCGCGTCCCCGCGGCTGCCGGTACGGTTCCGGCTCTCGGCGGGTGAGCAGGAGTGGGTCGCCCTGCCCGCGAACCGCCGGCTGCGCGACACCCTGGCGGCCAAGGGCTACGAGGACGCGGTCTACCGCGAGTACAACGGCGGCCACGACTACCTGTGCTGGCGTACGGAACTGGCCGACGGGCTGTGCGCGCTGCTCGGCCCGGGGGCGGCGGCGGGATCCGCCGACGGCTGACGGCGGCAGGACGGGGCCGCGTACAGCGCCCGTAGGTGGCGGACCAGAGCGACCGCGGCGAGTCCCGCCGCAAGCGCGCATACGCCCCACCACCCGGCCCCGCTCCAGACGCGCGCCCCGAACCAGGAACCCGCACTGCCGCCCAGGTAAGCGCAGGTCATATAGGCGGTGTTGAGCCTGCTGCGGGCGTCGGGGCGCAGGGCGTAGACCCGGGCCTGGTTGGCGACCATGCCGGATTGCATCGCGACGTCGAGGAGCAGCGTGCCGAGGACCAGCGCGGCCAGGCCCGGCGCGCCGCCGCGAGCGCCCGCGGCGAGGATCGCGGCCGAGACGGGGACGGCGGCCAGGCACACGGTGTTCACCGGATCGGGCCCGAAGCGGTCCACCAGGCGGCCCACGAGCGGAGTGCAGAACATGGTCGCCGCACCGACCAGGGCGAGCATGCCGACGGCCGGAGCGCCCAGCCGGTAGGCCGGACCGTCGAGGAGGAGCGCCAGACAGGTCCAGACGGCGGAGAATCCGGCGAAGACGGTCGCCTGGTACAGGCAGGAGCGGCGCAGCTGCGGCTCGGTGCGCAGCAGGCGCAGCGGTTCGGCCAGGAGCGCGGGGTAGGACTGCCGGGAGCCGGGAGCCGTCGCGGGCACCGCGAACGCCAGCACGGTGGCGAGGAGCAGGGCCACGGCCGCGGCCACCAGGTACGGGGCCCGCCAGCCCAGCCATTCGCCGAGCGTGCCGCTGAACGTACGGGCCAGCAGCATGCCGCCGGTGGATCCGCTCAGCAGGGTGCCGATCACCGCGCCCCGGCGGTCGGGGGCCACGAGACCGGCCGCCAGTGGGCCGACGACCTGAGCGGCCACCGTGGTCAGGCCGACCACGGCGCTGAGCGCGACAAGGGGTTGCAGGGCGGACGCGCAGCCCGCGGCCAGCAGGGCCAGTCCGGTGAGGGCGAGCAGGACGACGAGGAACGAGCGGTGCGCGAACCGGTCACCGAGGGGGACCAGCAGGACGATGCCGGCCGTGTATCCGATCTGTGTGGCGGTCACGGCCAGCGCGGCCGTGTCGGACGGCACGTGCAGCCCGTCCGCGAGGAGCGGGGTGACGGCCTGCGGGAAGTAGATGTTGCCCACGGCCACGGCGCAGGTGACGGCCAGGAGCAGGACCAGCCGGCGGCTCATCGGCGGGCCGCGGGGGTGCGGGGCTGCGTCATGGTTGTAGTTCACGGCACCGGCGGACCGGAGCCCATCGATGTAGCGTAGGGCTTAATGATCAGCTTCGCGCTCGATGTCGAGGACCTCGCGGACACCCGGTTCGCCGTCTCGCCGTTGCAGGAAACCGTGTTCAGCCTGCGGGTCCTGCACAGTCCGGGGCTCTTCGCGCTGCATCTCCCGTGGCGCCGGTCCGTGCTCGGCAGGCTCGGCGCGCTGGACACCGGCCTGCTGATGTCCCTGGTGGCGCGCAGACTGACGCTGCCGGACTTCCTGACGCCCAGGCCGGCGGGCTTCGCCCCGGCCTTCGAAGAAGAGTTGGCCCAGGTCCGCGGCACTCCCCCGGACCTGGTACGCCGTGACCTGCTCGCCACCCATGCGCCGGACCCGCTCCCCGAAGCGCTGCGCGACGCGGCCGCGCAGGACGACGCGTCGGCCGTACGGCTCCGGGACACCGTCTGTGAGCTGCTGCGGGGCTACTGGGAGATCGCCGTGCGGCCGTGGTGGCCGCAGATACGGCTCGTGGTGGAAGCCGACATGACGTACCGCGCGCGGCAGCTGGCCATGGGCGGCACCCGGCTGCTCTTCGCCGACATGCATCCCAACCTGCGGTGGCACGACGGCGTGCTGTACATCGACAAGATGATCAGCAGGCACCACGCGGCGGCCTCGGGCCGGGGACTGCTCCTGCTGCCCTCGGTGTTCGCCCACAAGCCCGCGCCGCCGGTCAGCCCGCAGGCGCCCCCGTCCCTGGTCTATCCCAGCCGTGGGGTCGGGACGCTCTGGGCGTCGGCGCCGACCACCGGCACGCGTGACCTCGTGTCGCTGATCGGCGCCCCTCGCACGAAACTGCTCACCCTCCTCGAGGAGCCGCTGCCCACGGTCGAACTGGCCCGCCGCCTGCGGGTGACGCCCAGCGCCGTGTCCCAGCACCTGCGTGTCCTGCACGCCACCGGGCTGGTCACGCGCGCCCGCCACGGGCGGCAGGTCCTGTACCGGCGCAGCCCCCTCGGCGATCAGCTGACGGGGGACGCCCCGCAGCGGTGACCGCCGTACGTCCGTGCCCTCAGCGCGAGCGCGTGAGGCTGATGCGGTGCACCGAGTCGACGCGGTCCGCGCCCGCCGCGGACTTGTCCACGACGTAGGCCGTGCCGCGGCGGACCGTGACGTGGTTGGGGTTGGGGCCGGTGGCCAGGTCGGCCAGGACGGTGCCCTTCTCCGGGTCCACGACGGTCGTGGTGCCGCTGCCCCGGTTGGCGACGAAGACCCGGCCGGAGCGGTGGTCGGCGGCGACGGAGATGGCGCCGGCGCCGGTGGTGACGGTCCGGGTGACGGTGCCCTTGCGCAGGTCGACGACGGAGAGGGTGCCCGCGGCCTGGTTGGCCGTGTAGGCGGTGCGGCCGTCGGCGGACAGCTCGATGCCGATGGGGGCGTCACCGGTGGGGATGAAGCGCGGCTCGGACTTGTACGGGCTGACCGCGATGATCCGGTCGTTGGTCAGGTCGGTGGCGTAGGCGGTGCCGGTGTGGGTGTCGACGGCGAGCCCGGCGGCGCCCGCGCCCTCGACCTTGACCCGCTTCTTCTCCTTGAACGTACGGGTGTCGAAGGCGACCACGGAGCCGTCGCCGAAGCCGCTGGCCCAGGCGAGGTCGTGGCGCTTGTCGACAACGATCTCGCGGGCGTGGGCGACGCCCGGGAGGGTGGCGAGGTGCTTGCCGGTGCGCTGGCTGTAGACGGCCACCGAGTTGTTGCGGGTGTTGGTGGTCCACACGGTGTCGTGCTCGTCGTCCACGGCCACGCCGTAGACCGCCTCGACCGCGCCGGTCGCCTGGTCGGTGACCGGCGGCGTGTAGGCGGCCTTGGTCTTGAGCGTCTTCGGGTCGACCTTCAGCAGTCCGGACCGGGTGACCGGCGGGCGGCCGACGGCTGTCGTGGCCCACAGGACGTGGTGGCGCTCGGAGTAGGCCGACTGGTAGAGCCCGGTGGCCAGTTGGGCGGTGTCCACGCGGTACGACGGCTGGTGCGCGGGCCGGTCGTGCGCGACGGCGGTGCCGCTCACCGCGAGGACGCTGCCCGCGGCGACGGCGAGGGCGGTGGTGTGGCGGACGAGGCGGCGGGCGGCAGGGCGGGACTTCGGCGTCCTGGGGGCGCTCATGGTCTGGACTCCTCCTGAAGAGGCAGGCGGGAGAGGGAAGTCGGAGGAGGATCCCCCGACGCGATCACAGGTTAGCTTAGCCTTACCTAAGTTGCACTTCTTTCAGACGTCCAGCGCGGCCTTCAGGCGTCCAGCGCGGCCTTCAGACGTCCAGCGCGGCCAGACGCTCCGCGACCACCGCCGCGATCCCGTCCATCCAGCGCGGCTGCGTCATCTGCGGATGCAGGCACTCCACATCGTGGTTGGCCATCTCGCCCTGCACGTACGGCGTCCACGCCTCCCGGGTCAGCCAGGTCTCGGCGCGCGGGGCGGCTGCGGTGAAGAACAGCACGTCGCCGGTGAACACCCGGTGCCGGTGCTCCCGCATGAGGCGGGCGTTGTTGACGACGATGTCCACGACGGCCGAAAGCGTCCGGTCGGACAGCCCGGCCAGCGCGCTGCCCTCGCGGCGCAGCGTCTCCAGGACGTCCTCCCGCGTCAGCTCGTCCGTCCGCTCGAAGCCCGCCATCCGCAGCAGGGCGGTCAGCGCGTCGGTCTCCTTGGGTACGGCCTGGTCGCGCCACTGGTCGGACGGGTACGCGTCCAGCAGGGCCAGGAAGTCGACCTCCTCCCCCGCCTCCTGGAGCCGCACCGCCACGGTGTGGGCGAGGACGCCGCCCACGGACCAGCCGAGCAGCCGGTACGGGCCGTGCGGCCGGACGGCGCGCAACTGCCGTATGTAGTCGGCGGCCATCTCCTCCATCGTCGCCGGGAGGGGTTCGTCGCGGGCCAGGCCGCGGGCCTGGAGGCCGTACACCGGCTGCGCCGGGTCGAGCCGGGACAGCAGGCCCGAATAGCACCAGCTGATGCCGCCCGCCGGATGCAGCACGAACAGCGGTACGCGGTCGCCGGTCCGGCGCAGCGGCAGCAGCACGTCCAGCGCGTCGCCGCCGGACCCGTCGCCGTCCAGGCGGGCGGCGAGCGCGGCCGGTGTGCGGTCCTGGAAGAGCGCGCCGATGGCCAGTCGCGCGCCGAGCGTGTCGCGTACGCGCGCCATCAGGCGGGCGGCCAGCAGCGAGGTGCCGCCCAGGTCGAAGAACGCGTCGTCCACGCCGACCCGGGGCAGGCCCAGCACCTCGGCGAACAGCCGGGTGAGGGTCTCCTCCCGGTGGGTGCGCGGGGCGCGGCCGGGCCCCGAGGTGAAGGCGGGGGCGGGAAGCTGCTTGCGGTCCAGCTTGCCGTTGGGGCTGAGCGGGAACGCGTCCAGCACGAGCACGCTGTTGGGCACCATGTGCTCCGGCAGCGTGCGGGCGAGCGCGTCGCGTAGTTCCTCCGGATCGGGCGGGGCCGCGCCGTCGCCGCTCTCGGGCGTGACATAGCCGGTCAGCCGCTGGTCGCCGGGCCGGTCCTCGCGCACCACCGCGCAGGCCGCGCCGACGGCGGGCAGGGCGGCCAGCGCCTCCTCGATCTCGCCGAGCTCGACGCGCTGGCCGCGCAGTTTGACCTGGTGGTCGGTGCGGCCGAGGTAGAGCAGTTCGCCGCGGTCGGTCCAGCGGGCCAGGTCGCCGGTGCGGTACATACGGCTTCCCGCGGGTCCGTACGGGTCGGTGACGAAGCGGGTCGCGGTCAGCTCGGGCCGCCCCAGGTAGCCGTCGGCGAGCTGGGTTCCGGCGAGATACAGCTCGCCGGGGACGCCGGGCGGGCAGGGGCGCAGGGCCGCGTCCAGGACGTACAGCCGGGTGTTCCAGACGGGCGCCCCGATGGGCACCGGCCCCTCACCGTCGGGTGCGCAGGCGTGGTACGTGACGTCGACGGCCGCCTCGGTGGGGCCGTACAGGTTGTGCAGTTCCACACCGGGCAGAGCCCGCGCGAATTCGCGGGCGGTCTCGCGCGGCAGCGCCTCGCCGCTGCAGAACACCCGGCGCAGCCCCGTACAAGCCGCCGCGTCCGGTTCAGCGAGGAACACCTGGAGCATGGAGGGGACGAAGTGACACGTGGTGACGGCCTGTTCGCGGATGACGCGGGCCAGGTAGGCGGGGTCGCGGTGACCGCCGGCGTCGGCCACCACCAGCGTGGCGCCCTGACGCAGCGGCCAGAAGAACTCCCATACGGACACGTCGAAGCCGGAGGGCGTCTTCTGGAGCACCCGGTCGCCCGGTTCCAGGCCGTACTGCCCCTGCATCCAGCGCAGCCGGTTGTCGATGGCCCGGTGGCCGACCAGGACGCCCTTGGGACGGCCGGTGGAGCCGGAGGTGTAGATGACGTACGCGGGGTGGTCCGGCGTGAGCGGGCGCGGCGGGACGGTGCCGGGGTACGCGGTCAGGTCGAGGCCGTCCAGGACGACCAGCGGCACCTGTCCGTCGCCGGGTACCCGGCCCTCCCGGTCGGTGATCACGCACACCGGCCGGGCGTCGTCGAGCATGTACGCGAGCCGGTCGGCGGGGTAGTCGGGGTCCAGCGGCAGGTAGGCGCCGCCCGCCTTGAGGACGGCGAGCAGGGCGAGGACGAGGTCGGCGGAGCGCGGTACGGCGACGGCGGCCAACGTACCGGGGCGCACGCCCAGGGATGCCAGGTGGCGGGCCAGCCGGTTGGCGCGGGCGTCGAGTTCGGCGTAGGTCCACGCGCTGTCCCCGTGGACCAGCGCGGTGGCGCCGGGGGTGCGGGCGGCCTGGGCCTCGATGGGGCCGATGAGGGTGGTGGGCGGCAGCGGCCGGGAGGTGGCGTTGAACGTCTCCAGTACGAGGGCCCGTTCGGCCGCCGTGGCGATGCCGTGCGTGCCCAGGGGCTCGTGCGGGTCGGCGTGCGCCAGCCGGGAGAGCAGGTCGAGGAACCGTTCCTGGTGGCGGCCGAGTTCCGCCTCCTCGTACAGCGCGGGGTTGGCGTCGTGGTCGAGGCGCAGGCCGCGGCCGTCGGCGCGGTCGTAGACGTTGACGGTCAGTTCGTCCACCGGGCCGGTGGACAGGTTGTGCGCGGTGGCCGGGGCGCCCGCGAAGTCCAGGCCGTAGTCGAACGGCATCACGTTGACCAGCGGCCCGACCAGCGCCCGGTCCGCGCCGAGCAGTCCGAGGTCGCGGCGGATGTCCTCGTACCGGTAGCGCTGGTGGCGACGGGCCGACCGGATGCCGAGGACGACCTGGCGGGTCAGTTCGGCGAAGGTGGCGGCCGGGCTCGCGGTCAGCCGCAGCGGCAGTACGTTCATGACCATGCCGGGGACGCGCAGCGCCACCGAGCCCATCCGGCCCATCATCGGCAGCCCGAGGACGACTTCCTCGGCGCCGGTGGCCCGGGACAGGTACAGCGCCTGGGCGGCGAGCAGCACGTCGGGCCAGGTGGCACGGACCGAGGAGGCCAGTTCCTTGAGCCGGTCGGTGGCCTCGGGGTCCAGGTGCACGGTGCGGCGCAGGTGGGTGCGGGAGGGCAGGGCGGTGCGCCCGGCCAGGCTGACGGCCTCGGGCCGGTCCGCGAACGCCTCGTTCCAGTGCCGCCGGTCGGCTTCGTACGTCTCCCCCGCCCGGTACGCGGCGTCCTCGGCGACCAGGTCGGTCAGCCGCCCGAAGGGGCTGGGGCCGACGGGTTCGCCGGCCGCGAGCGCCGTGTAGACCTCGGCGGTGCGGCGGGCCAGCAGCGAGTAGCCGAAGCCGTCCATGACGACGTGGTGGACGCGCTGGTACCACAGCCAGCGGCTCTCGCCGACGCGGAACAGCGCGTGCGCGAACAGCGGCCCTGCGGCCAGGTCGAACGGCTCGGACAGGTCGGCCCGCATCCAGGCGCGCGCCGCGCCGTCGGGGTCGTCCTCCGCGCGCAGGTCCGCCAGATGCAGCGGCAGCGGCGCAGGACAGGTGCTCAGCGGAAGCTGGCGCGGCCCGCCGTCGGTCTCGACGATGCGGACCCGCAGCGCGTCGGCCTCGGCGACGACCTGGTGCAGTGCGTCGGAGAACAGCGCCGGGTCCACCGGCCCGTGGATCTCCAGGTATTCGGCGGTGTTCTGCGCGGGGCTCGCCGGGTCCAGGGCCTGCGCGTACCACAGGCCGGTCTGCGCGGCCGTCAGCGGCAGGCCCTCGGCGGTGTCGCGGCCGTCCGTACCGGTGTCGCGGACGCGCGCTCCGGTGTCGACCGGCGCCGTCACGAGGCGACGCCCAGGATGCGGGCCCACGCCTCGATGGCGGGCTGCTCGGCGAGGTCCACGAAGCCGGCCCGGGTGCCGTGATCGCGCCGCCAGCGTTCCAGGAGCGCCATGATGCGGACCGAGTCCATGCCGTAGTCCACGAGGTTCTCGTCCACCGGGATGTCGGCCGGGTCCTCGCCGAGCACGTCGGCGACGTCCGCGCGCAGGTGATCGATGGTCAGTGCCATGGCGTGTCGTTCTCCTTGAGCGTGTGGCCGGCGGGGCCGGCCGGGAGGGGGCCGTACGTCGGCGGACGGCCGCGGGGCGGGCGCCCGGCCGGGGCGCTGCCCGGCCGGTGGCGGCGCGGTCCGTTACGTGGTCATGGCCTTGTCAATGTCCTCCAGGACGGACATGGCCGCCAGACCGCCACCGAGGCTGGTCCACTTGGAACCGTCGATCTCGGTGGCGTGGCCGTCGCGGACGGCGCCGAGCTGCCGGTAGGCGGGCTTGTTCTTCAGCTCGGCGAACAGGTCCGCGTCCTTGCCCTTGGCGGCGAGGGTGCCGATGAACAGCCAGTCGCCGTCGATCTGCTTGATGTCCTCGTCGCTGATCGGGGTGGAGTGGCCCTGGCCGCGCTCGTTCTGGATGCCGGGCCGCTTGAAGCCGAGGTCCTTCAGGACATCGCTGATGAAGACGCCCTGCTGCATCACGGCGGTGCCCTTGGCGGAGTAGCGGGCGACGGAGACGGTGGCGCCGGCGTGCGAGCCCAGCTTCTTCTTCAGCTCGGCGACCTTGGCGTCGTAGCCCGCGACGAAGGCCTTGGCCTCGTTCTGCTTGCCGAGGGCCCGGCCGGTGAGGTCGAGAGCCTTCTTCCAGTCCTTGTCCTGGCCGATGGTGACGACGGTCGGCGCGATGGCCTTCAGCTGCTGGAGCACCTTCTGGTCGGCGAGCTGCCCGGCCAGGATGACGTCGGGCTTGGCGCGCAGCACCTTTTCGATGTCGGGGCCGGTGACGGCGCCGACGACCGGTATGCCGCCCGCGCGCCCGGCGAGGTATTCGGGGGCGCCCTTCTGGCCGCGGCCCGCGGTCAGCCCGATCGGCTTGACGCCGAGTGCCAGCGCGGAGTCGAGGTCCATCTCGCTGAGCGCGACCACCTTGGCAGGTCTGGCGGGCACCTCGACCTCGGTACCGGTGGCGTCGGTGACGGTGACCTTGCCGGCGCCGCCGCTCTTCGCCTTCTCCGAGCCGCCGGCCCCGTCCCCTCCGCAGGCGGTGAGGGCCAGCGCCAGGGCGGTGGTGACGGCGGCCGCCGCGGTCGGGCGGACGCGCGGCGAGGGGTGCGTGGACATGTCTGTAGTCTCCGAGTGGTGAAGTCCGGCGCCGGAGCGGCGTTTGACGGAACGGTTGTTACGGGGCATGCCGGAAATACCAAGGTGTTCGGTCCTGTCGGACGACAGAAGCCCCGATCGAGCCTTAGGTTAGGCTAACCTTATGTTGGTTGCGCAAGAGACCGGGGCCCCCGTCGGCGGCACCGAGCCCCCTCCGCCCCGGCCGCCCGGACCCCGCCGGCGCATCCTGTCCGCCGCCGTCGCCCTGACCGCGCTGCTGGCCACCCTGACGGTGCTGTCCCTGCTCGTCGGCACCGGCTCCAGCCCCGTCGCGCGCGCCTGGGACTTCCTCATGGGCGATCCGTCCGCCCGCGCCGACGCCCAACTCCGGCTCGCCGTCCTCGATGTACGGCTGCCGCGTACTCTCGCGGCCGTCCTCGTCGGCGTCTCCCTCGGCGCCGCCGGCTGCCTCCTCCAGGCCGTCACCCGCAACCCTTTGGCCGAAACCGGGCTGCTCGGCGTGAACTCGGGCGCCGCGCTCGGCGTCGTCATCGGCCTCACGTACTTCGGGGTGCGGTCGTCGTACGCCCTGCTGGGCTGGGCGCTCGCCGGAGGGATGGCCGCCAGCGCCGTGGTCCTGCTCCTCGCCGCCTCGGGCCGGGGCGCGGCGTCACCACTGCGACTGGTGCTGGCCGGCTCCGCGCTCGGCGCCACCTTCCACGGCATGACCTCCTACGTCCTGCTCAGCACCCAGTCGACCTTCGACACCTTCCGCTACTGGACCATCGGCTCCCTGGCCGGCCTCAAGACCTCCGACACCTACCCGCTGATCCCGCTCATCGTCATCGGCCTGCTGGTCGCCTTCGGCTCTGCCCGTCCGCTGGCCGCCCTGGCGCTCGGCGACGACGGCGCGCGGGCGCTGGGGCACCGCCCCGGCCTGATCCGGGTGGTCGTCGCCGGGGCGGTGACGCTGCTGGCCGGGTCGGCGGTGGCGATCGCCGGGCCGATCGCCTTCCTCGGCCTGCTGGCCCCGCACGCCGCCCGCGCCGTCACCGGCCCGCGCATGGCGGCGCAGCTGGCCCTGTCGGCCTTGATCGCCGCCGATGTGATGATCGCGGCCGATATCTTCGCCCGGGTCGCCATCCGCCCCTGGGAGACCCCCGTGAGCGTCCTTCTCGCCTTCGTCGGCGGACCGTTGCTGATCTGGATCGCCCGCTCCCGGCGGCTGTCCACGGCGGGAGGCACAGCATGACGGACCCGACGGCGAAGGACCGGGCGGCCCGTATCCCCTCCCCCAGGCCGCCCGCCGATGCCGGGCCCTGTACGGACCCGGCCCCCACCACGGCTTCCGCACCTCCCCCGGACGTCACCCCGCCCGACAGCCTCGTCCTGCGGACCGGCGCCCTCTCCTGGCTGTTCCCCCGCCGCGGCGCGCTGGTCGCCGTGGCGCTGGGGCTGCTGATCCTGGTACTGGTCGCGCTGGGCACCTTCGCCAGCTCCACCGGCATGGGCTTCGCCGAAACGCTCTCCGGCCTGTTCGGTACGGGTGATCCGGCCACCGTGATGCTGGTCCAGGACTTCCGGCTGCCGCGGATCGCCGTCGGCGTCATGGTCGGCGCGGCGCTGGGCATCGCCGGCTGCCTCACCCAGACGCTGGCCGGCAACCGGCTCGCCACCCCCGACATCATCGGCGTGAACGAGGGCGCCACCGCGGCCGTCGTCGCCTCCGTCGTCGGATCGTCCACCGGCATGATCGGCGAATGGTGGCTCGGGCCGGTCGGCGCGGTGCTGGCCGCCGCGCTGGTCGTGCTGTGCGCGGGCGGCGCCGGACACCGGGGCCACCGCGTCCTCGTCGTCGGCATCGGCGTCTCGACCGTCGTCGGGGCCGTCACCGACCTCGTGATGTCCCGCCAGAACGACAACACCGCGGGCGGCGTCTTCCTGTGGACGGTCGGCAGCCTCAGCGGCCGCGACTGGTCGGTCGGCACGCCGCTGCTGCTGGTCCTGCTCTTCCTGCTCCCGTTCGCCCTCGCCGCCGGAAACCGGCTGCAACTGCTGCGCTTCGACGACGACACGGCCGCCGGACTCGGCGTGCCCGTCCGCCGGATCCGCGCCCTGGCGCTGGCCCTCGCGGTGCTGCTCTCCGGCGCGGCAGCGGGCGTCGGCGGCCCCATCGCCTTCGTCGCACTGGCCGCACCCGTCCTCGCGGACCGCCTGGGCGGCCGGTCGCGGGTACCCGTACTGGCCTCCGGGCTGGTGGGCGGCGCCCTGATCGCCGGGGCCGACGCGCTGGGCCGGGTGATCGCCCCCGTCGAGATCCCCGTCGGCGTGGTCACCAGCGTGCTCGGCGGACCCTTCCTGCTGTGGGTGCTCTTCCGCCCGGAGCGGGGGACGGGGCGGCGGTGACCCGGCGGGTGGCGGGCACTGCCGTACGGGCAGGCCGGCTCAGAACCCGCGATCGTCCCCCAACCAAGCAACCCCGGCAGGCCGCCACTCCGGCCCCCCGGCCTCGGCACCAATGACCTCCACATCATCGAAACCGTACGCGGCAAGCCGGTCCAAAGCCTCGGCAACCAGAATCTCCGGCACCGAAGCGCCGCTGGTCAGGCCCACGGTGGACATGCCCCGCAGCCAGGCCGGGTCGATCTCCTCCGCGCAGTCGACCAGGTGGGCCGCGGGCACTCCGGCCAGGACCGCCGTCTCGGCCAGCCGGGCCGCGGCGGCGGACTTCCGCGAGCCGATCACGAGTACCAGGTCGCAGATGCCGGCCAGCCGTCGCACCGTCGCCTGCCGGTTGCGTGTCGCGTAGCAGATGTCGTCGCCGGGCGGGCCGAGCACCGCGGGGAACCGCGCCTTGAGCGCGTGGACGGTCACCGCCGTCTCGTCCACCGACAGCGTCGTCTGCGACAGCCAGACCACCCGCCCCTCGTCCGCGACCCGGAGGTACGGGACATCGTCGGGACCGCCCACCAGGTGGACGCGGTCCGGCGCCTCGCCCAACGCGCCGACCACCTCCTCGTGCCCCTCACGGCCGATCAGGAGGATGTCGTAGCCCTCGCGGGCGAACCGCCGGGCCTCCAGGTGGACCTTGGTGACCCGCGGGCAGCTCGCGTCTACGGTGGTGAGCCCGCGCCGCGCCGCCTCGGCGTGGACCTCGAAGGCGGTCCCGTGCTCCGGGCAGACCACCACCGCGCCCTCGGGCACTTCGTCGGTCGCCCCGACGAAGACCGCGCCCCTGCGCTCCAGGGCGCGGACCACATGCGCGTTGCGGACGGTCTGCTGACGGACGTACACCGGCGGCCCGTACCGGTCCAGGGCCTTCTCCACGGTGACGACGGCACGGTCCGCCCCCGCGCAGTAGCCGCGGGGCGAGGCGAGCAGGACCCGCCCCGGGCCCGCGGTCGCGGCGGCGGAACGGGCAGCGGACGATACGAAGTACGGCATGGGGTCCTCACGGTGGCGATGGTGGCGAGCTGGTACGGCGCGGCCCGTACGGCCGACGGGAACGGAGCCTTCGAGGGAGCCGCACGTTCCGGGCGCGCCGTATTCCGGCCTCCGGCCGCGTCCCGTGGGGCGGATGACGCGGCCGGAGAGTTTGTGCGCGTGGGGTGCCCGGCACGGACGGCTCCGGCCGCTCCCCACTTTTCCCGCCTTTCCCTGTGCGGCGACTCCCTTTTCAGCGACGACCGGACGTCCGCATGGGCGAACCTCTCCGGCCCGTCGGCGGAAAATGCGGTGTCACTCCATGGGTTCACCCATCGAAAGGCCCTCATTCCGGTTCGGCGACCGCAGCGTGTTGAACGTGTTGTGCGGCAATGGCCCATCAACGCGCCTTCGCACGCGCGGCATTCACTCCGGATTACGTACGAACGCGTCCACCCGGCGCAACAGGGACCGGACCGGTTGGCGCGTGGCGTGCACCCGCAGTTCCCCGCGCAGACCGGCGAGAATGCGGTCGGCGCGGCCGGAGCGCAGATGCAGGTAGTCGTCGAGGAACCGGTGCCAGGTCGCACACGCCTCCTCCAGCCAGCCGTCGCCGAGGAGCAGCCGGGCGATCTCCGCGCGGGTGAGCGCGCAGGGGAGGTACGCGGTCGCCGAGCGTTGCTCCAGGGACGCGCGCAGGGCGGCGATCGCCGCCGTACGGTCCCCCAGGAGCGCCAGCGTCCGCCCCTTCCGGCAGGCGAGCGCGGCCCCGGAAGAACCGGGTACGCAGCGCCCTGACGTGGGCCGACCGGACATCTCGTACTGCAGCCGCGCCACTTCCGACAGCGATGCCAGCGCGCGGCGGCGGTCCCCGACGGCGGCCTGGGCGAGGGCGAGTTGGGCCAGCAGCGGCGCCCGCACGTCGGGGGGCGCGTCGGCCGTGGCGATGCCGAGGGCCGCCACGGCCAGGCGCAGGGCCGTACGGCGGTGGCCGAGGTCGAGGGCATGGCCGCTCATGCTCCGCAGCACGACGGCGTACGTCGTACGGTCACCGGCCTCGGCGGCCAGGAGGCGAGCGGCGCGGTGATAGTGCTGGGCCGCACCGTTGCGCACGTCGTCGACATACATGCCGGCGAGCACATGGACCAGCCGCGCCGCCTCGGCCAGCAGCGGGAGGTACGTGCTCTCGGGGCCTCCCGCGTGCAGCCGGGGCACGACATCGTCGTGGAGATAGGACACCAGGGCCGAACGGGCGTGGCGGCCGCCGAAGTCACCGGCCCGGCGGAAGAAATCCGTGGCGCTGCGCAGTCCCGCGGCGCCTCCCGGGCGGCCGATGTCTTTCCGCGGCAACGGCCGCTCCGGAACGGAGCTTTCGGCCCTCCTTCCCGGCCACACCGGCGCATCGATTTCCACGGCGTTGTAGACGGACTGCTGCACCAGACGCCGCCGCGCGGGGTCGGCGTCCATTCCGCACAGCATGGCCAGCAGCGGCACCGCGCGCCTTTCCCCGTCGGCGCCCTTCCGCACGTACGCGTCGAGGCTGCCGAGGACATCAGGGGCGGCGGATTTCCCCATGCCCAATGCCCCGAGGGGAACGGGGCGGCGGAGTTTGCGGGTGAACGCCTCGGCGATCAATTCCCTGGTACGCGGGCGGGGAACCGAACCGGCCAGCCAGTGCGCCACCGAGGTGCGGTCGTAGCGCAGCCGTATACCGTTCTCGGCACCGAGCGCGTTGACGTTCCTTGCCAGGGCTTCATAGGTCCAGCCGGCTGCCGAGAGCAGTGCCCGCAGGGCATCGTTGGCTGCGCGACGGTCGGCGGCCATCCCCCTCCTCCAACGCGTGGAACACACCAGGATTTCGCCGCGACCCGGGCAGCGTCACACCGCTGAACGCCCGTCGTCTTGGCAGGTGTCCCGCACCTCCGTGTCCGGCCGGGAGGGCTTCGAAAGCCGTCCCGCCGGTGCGTATGCACCGGTCAGCGGGGACTCGGCGGCGGCACGCGTGGCATTCGTGCGACGCCTTCTGACCAGGCGGATGCAGGGAGCACTCTTCGTCTGGCGCGATGCCCACGCACGGTGAGCGATATCCCTACATTCGCTCTATCGGGCAATTACTAATATGAGATGAGACCACTGGGTTTCCCGCGTACGGAGAAGGCGCCCGCTCCGGGATTCCGCCCGTCGGGCGCCGTACCCCCGCGTCCGCCCCCTCAGAAGATACGGGGCTGGCCGGACGACGCGCTCAGGCCGCCGTCGACCGGGATGTGCACGCCGTTGACGAACCGGGCGTCGTCGCTCGCCAGGAACGCGATGACATCGGCGACCTCCTCGGGCTCGGCGGGGCGCCGCATCGGGATGCGCTGCCGGAACGCGGCCACCAGGGACTCGTCGGCGAGCAGGGGCCCGGCCATCTCCGTGACGGTGATGCTCGGGTGTACGGCGTTGACCCGTATGCCCTCGGCCCCGTGGTCGAGCGCCATGGCGTTGGTGAGGTTGACCACCGCGCCCTTCGCCGCGTTGTAGGCGGCCAGGCCCCAGTCCCCGCCGAGGCCGGAGACCGAGCCGACGTTGACGATGCTGCCGCCGACGGCACGCAGATGCGGTACGGCGGCCCTGGACAGGTAGAAGGTGCCGTCCACGTCGACGCTCATGATCTGGCGCCAACTGGCCGTGTCGGTGTGCTCGACGGTGCCGCCGGTGGCGACCGCCGCGTTGTTGACCAGCACGTCCAGCCGGCCGTGGTCGCCGGTCACCGCTTCGACGAGGGCGGTGACCGCCGCCTCGTCGGAGATGTCCGCCACGTGGGCGACGACGGTCGAACCGTCGGGCGCCCCGGCGACCGTCCGGCGCAGCTTCTCCTCCGTACGCCCGACCGCGACGACGGTGGCGCCCTCACGTGCGAAACGGTGCGCCGTGGCGGCACCGATCCCGGACCCGGCGCCGGTGACGATCACGACCTTGCCGGCGAAGCGGCCCTCGCTGCTCATGATCAGTGTCCCCTCAAGTGGTGCAGACCTGAAAGCTGTTGCCCAGGGAACTGACGGGCCCGACTTTCTGTTCCCGTCCGCACCGAGCACTGCGGTCCACACCGAGCACTGCGGTCCGCACCGCACACCGCAGGACGCCGGCGCCAAGGGCTGACGCCGGCGTCCCGGAACCGGGAAACCCTCTCAGCCGAGGCCGGTCATGATGCGCCCGACGAGCTCCCGGTTGCCCGCGGGAATCGCGGCCATGCCCAGGTCGGGAGTGTTGGTGTTCGTATCGGCGGCCGCCGTGTCCTTCTTGGTACCGGTGGCTTCCGGGTCTTTCTTGGTACCGGCCTGGCCGTTTGTCTTACCGGCCTGGCCGTTCGTCTTGCCGGCCTGGCCGTTCGTCTTCGGCGGTACCCCGGGGTCGTCGGTCGCTCCCGCGACGGGGGCTCCGGCGACGACGGTGACCGCGGCCAGCGCCGCGCCGGCCAGGGTGAGACGTATACGCATGCAGATCGCTCCTAAGTCGTGAACCAGCTACGTACGTCTTCAGCACACCCGCTCCCGCCGGCCGCCGCATGCCGGCGGAGGCAGCTGGGTGCCCCGGGGGTGTTCCGCCGTATGGCGGTGTCCGAGGACGGCCGGACGGTGCTCAGCCGCAGGTCAGCGACCCAATCGCGCCACCAGCCGCCCCTTTGCGGGCCCTCAAGTAAGGTAACCCTTCCCAACCGACTCCTGCCGCCCCTGCCACCCCTGCTGTCCTGCCGCCCCTGCCGCCCCTGCCGCCCCGGAGAGACCTTGCCGACCACCGCCCCCTCCCCCGCCACCCCCGCCGGCGACATACTGTCCCGCGGCCCCGCCGACCGCGCCGGACACGTCGAACTGCGCTCCGCCGAGGAACTGCGCGAGCTGCTCGGCCCGCCGCATCAGCTGGTCATCGACAAGGTCCGGCAGCGCCTGACGCCGGACGACCTCGACCTGCTCGGCCGGTCGCCGTTCTGCCTGGTCTCCACGTCCGACGCGCAGGGCAACTGCGATGTCTCCCCGCGCGGCGACCTGCCCGGTTTCACCCACGTCCTGGACGCCACCACGCTGGCCCTGCCGGACCGGCCGGGAAAGCGGCGGGCCGACACCTTCCACAACGTCTTGGAGAACCCGCACGCCGGGTTGCTCTATCTGATACCGGGCAGCAAGGACGTGCTCCGTATCAACGGCAGGGCGCGCGTCCTCACCGACGCGCCGTTCTTCGACGCCATGACGGTCCGGGGACAGCGGCCGACGCTCGCCCTGCTCCTCGACATCGACGAGATCTACCTGCACTGCCCCGCGTCGCTGCGGCGCTCCGGCGTGTGGGAGCCGCAGACCTGGAGCGCCTCCGGCTGACCGGCGCGAGGGCCGGTGCGGGGCCGGAGGCGCGGACGCCCCGAGGGGGCCTACGAGCCGTACGGGCTACGGAACATACGCGTCAGGCGGTCTTGCGGGCGACCGCCCCGTACATGGCGATGTCCCGGTCGTCGACCTCCTCCTGGTCGGCGTCCGGTCGCCAGTGATGCACCTGCGTCAGCCCGGGAGCGACCAGGTCCATTCCCGCGAAGAACGCTTCGGCCTCGGCCCGCGTCCGCAGCTTCATCGGCATGCCCCGGCTCGCGTACTCGTCGGCGACCCGGTTGACCTCACGCGGCGCGAAGTCGGCGGTCCCGATCGTCATGGCCACGAAACTGCCCGCGGGCAGCGGCTCCAGAAGGCGCCGCACCAGGCTGTGGTCCTCGGGCGGAAGCATGAAGTGCAGAATGCCGATGATCATCAGGCCGACCGGCTTCCGCAGGTCCAGCAGCTCCTGGAACTCCGCGGAGCCGATGATGGCCTCGGGGTCGCGCATGTCCGCGTCGACGTACGCGGTCCGGCCCTCTGCGGAGCCGGTCAGCAGCGTCCGTGCGTGGGTCAGCACGATCGGGTCGTTGTCGACGTACACCGCCCGCGCGTCGGGCCGTATCCCCTGCACCACCTCGTGCAGGTTGGGCGAGGTGGGCAGCCCGGTGCCGATGTCCAGGAACTGCCCGATGCCCTCCTCCTGGGCGAGGTAACGGGCCGCACGGTGCATGAACTTGCGGTTGGCCCGCATGTGTACGGGCAGCGCGGGCCACTCCCGGCACATCGCGTCACCGGCCTCGCGGTCCACGGCGTAATGGTCCTTGCCGCCGAGGATGTAGTCGTACACACGCGCCGAGTGCGCCGTACCGGTGTCGATACGGTCCGCCGGGTATCCCTGGTCCAACACCCTTGCTCCTTACGGTCATACGGCACCACGACGGTCCGGTGCCAGGGGGAGTCTAGGCTGCGGCCGATCAGTGCCCCTCCAGTGGCCTGCTGTTTTACCGGCTGCCTACCAGTCGGTGAGGTCGACCACACGCGCACAGTGCGGATCGTCGGCGTCGGTCGTCGTGAGCCGCTGTTCGTCGAGCAGCGACGGCAGGGCCGCCAGCAGGGCCGTCGGAGCGCCGCCGGGACGTACGTCGGCGGCCGTCATTCCGGAGGGGGCCTCCTCGGTGTCGAGGTAGAGACGGAGCCGGTCCGGGGCCAGGAACAGGAAGCCGCACAGACGCGCCTCCGGGAGCTTGTCGCGGGGGTAGATGTGGGTGCCCGTGTGGACGGTGCGCAGGATGGCGGCGATGTCGTGCGGTGTGCGCAGTGCGTCGCCTGTACGCAGGGGAATCTCATATGCGGTGAGCCGGTCCGGGGCGTACTCCGGGTCCGGTCGCCGGGCCATATCGCCAGGTCCGCTGCCCGTCACGCCTGGGGGGCGGTGTCAGTGCTGCCCTGCATCCCACCCGCGGTCGCCGGACCAGTCCACCCACGTCGGGTCATCGAGCAGCGACACCCCTTCCGGCAGCCCGGCCCGCCGCAGGAACTCCTCCACATCGGCGTCCGAGTACGCCACGCCCAGGTCGGTGTCGAGCCCGGCCGTACGCACGGAAACACGCCGGCCGCCGCTCGCGGACGGCCGGTGCACGGTGATCGGCGCAGTCATACCCCCACCCTGGTCCCGCTCCCCGGCTACCGCGACCCGGCATCGTCCCGGATTCGGCCAACCGGCGGCCGCCGCCGCGGAATGGGGACGGGTGGGCGTGCGGGAAACTATCACCATGATCGAGCGCGAATTCGCCATGCGCACGGTCCAGGAAATCCTGGACCACGAAAACCCGGGCCGGCTGCTGGTGACCGGCGCCGAGGAACACGAACTGGTGTGGATCGTCAGCTTCCAGTCCGCGGAATTCGTCCGCTCCGGCGACTACCGGGACTTCTTCGTGGGCCACGGCCCCTATGTGGTCGACCGCGTCGACGGCAGCGTGCATGCCGTCGGATCGGCAGCCGCGTTGAACAGGGAATGGGAGCATGACTACCGCACCCGCATCCGCAGGCTGCCGGTGCGAACAGCGGTCGACGCATTGCACGAGGAACTGTGCGCAACCCTGGCGGTACACGGCCGCATCCCCGCCATACGCCTGCTACGCACCCGAGTCCCCGCCCTCAGCCCCACCCAAGCGGCCACCTACACAACCGCCCTCCATTCCGGCCCTCCCCCCGCCCCTCTCGCAGCCATCGCCACCAAAGCACTCGTCCCGGAACCGAATCCCGTCCATCGCGTACGGACAGTCCGCGCGGCGCGCCCGGAGGCCGGGGCGACACAGCCCACCCACCACTCTCCTCAGCCCGGGCAGCTCCGATCCGTCGCGGTTCACCTGCCCTGGAGGCCGCCCACCGCCGGGCCCGCCACTCCATAACCGATTGCCGCACGCGCACCCCTGGTGGTCTCATTCGCGCATGGATCACGACACGATGCTTGCGGTGTTCGACGACCGGATGAGGAAGAACGCACCGCCGGACGCCCCCGGCGCGTACGTCGAACGGGTAGGGGACGTGGTGCGCCAGACGGGCCCGGACGCCGCCTGGAACGGAGTGTTGTGGTCCGCGCTGGACCGGTCCCGCGTGGACGAGGCCATCGCGGAGCAGGTGGACCACTACACGGCGCTCGGGCGGGAATTCGAGTGGAAGCTGTACGGTCACGACCAGCCGGACGACCTCGCCGATCGGCTGGAGGCCGCCGGGTTCGTCCCCGAGGAGCCGGAAACGCTCATGGTCGCGCGGATCGCCGACCTCCCCACCAGCAGCGCGCCCCCCACTGGCATCGAACTGCGCCCGGTGACGGACGCCGCCGGGGTGGAGCTGATGGCGCAGGCCCAGGAGGAGGCATTCGGCAGGGACGGCACCCGGCACCGGCAGCAACTCCTGGCTCAGCTCACCGAGCGGCCGGACACGGTCGTCGCCGTTGTCGCCATGGCCGGTGACGTGCCGGTGAGCGCGGCCCGGATGGAACTGGTGCCGGGCACCGGCTTCGCCGGGCTCTGGGGCGGCGGAACGGTGCCCGCCTGGCGCGGCCGCGGCATCTACCGCGCACTGATCGACTTCCGCGCCCACATCGCCGCCGAGCGCGGCTACCAGTACCTCCAGGTCGACGCGTCCGACCAGAGCCGCCCCATCCTGGAACGATTGGGCTTCACCGCCCTGACCACCACGACTCCGTACGTGTACCGCCCCCGCCTCGCGGCGTAATCCTGACGCAGTCCCCGTTCCGTCCCGGCCGGGGCGGTTCGAGTCCGCGACGCCTGAAGCCGCGCCATCAGAGAGGCGCGAGGATCATGAGGATCTCGTCGCGGTCGTCCCCGGGAGCCAGACGCAGGGCGTCGGGCCAGCGGCCTATTTCCTTCCAGCCGAGCCGTCCGTAGAAGCGTTCCAGCCCCACTCCGCCGCGTGCGGCGAGGTGCAGGTGTTCCAAGCCCATCTCGTCCCGGGCGACCTGCTGGGCCAGTTCCATCAGCGCGACACCGATGCCGCGGCCGCGGAGGCGGGGGTGGGTCTGGACGTGGTGCAGGGTTCCCCAGTGTGCGATGAGGGCGAAGGGGTCGCGGCGTAGGTTCAGCCAGCCCGCCACCTCCCCCTCGGTCAGGGCCACGAGCAGGCGGCAGGTGTCCGGGGCGAGGCTGCTGAGAATGGCGTCGAGGGCGGGTGCCGCCTGCCAGTCGTCGATGGGCGGGAGCGGAAAGCCGGCCGCCCCGCCGGCGTTGGTGACATCGACCCAGCAGTCGATCAGGGCCTGACGGAGCCGGTCGTCGACCGTATGGGACGACACGAACTGGCGCAGCTCAAGAGAGTCGTTGTGCATCCCGGGAGTGTGGCACCAGCCACTGACAACAGCGGTGGCCGATCAGCGTATGCACCACGCGGTCGGGCGGCTGATCGGCAAAGTGGACGCCAAAGCCGAGGACTTCGTCCCTCATGAGGTGAGCAACAAAGCAGCGGCGTGAGCGTTCGGCTTCCTGCGGGTCGTGATCGAGGAGGCGCGGTACCCCCACGGTCCCCGCCCGCCCCCTCACCCCCGCGGCACCGGCCGAAGCGCCAGCAACGCGATGTCATCGGCGCTGTCGGCGCTCAGCCCGATGAGGAGTTCGTCGCAGAAGACGTCGAGGGGTTCGCGGGCCAGGGCGGCGGTGTGGCGGCGGAGCCGGTCCATGGCGTGGTCGAGGGATTCGTCGCGGCGTTCGATGAGGCCGTCCGTGTACAGCAGGACGGTCGAGTGGGCCGGGAGGGCATCGGTGGCGCCGGGGCGGGGCATGTCCGGTTCCATGCCGAGCAGCAGGCCCGAGCCTCCGTCGAGATAGCGCGTGTCGCCTTCGCGGGTGGTCAGCAGCGGCGGCAGGTGCCCGGCGGAGGAGTGTTTGAGCTCCCACGGGCCGCTCGCGGGGCCCGTGACGAGGGCGTAGATGCAGGTGGCGGTGGCCTCTTGGGAGAGGGTGTGGTTCGCGATGTCCAGTCGGCGCAGCACCTCGTCGGGCGGCTCCTCCCGGTCGATGGCGATGCCGCGCAGCATGCTGCGCAGCTGGCTCATGGCGACGGCCGCCTCCAGGTCGTGCCCGGCGACGTCACCGATGACCACGGCGGTCTTCCCGCCGGGGACCACGAAGCTGTCGTACCAGTCGCCGCCGATCTGCGCGGTCGTGGAGGACGGCGCGTAACGGGCGGCCATCTGAAGGTGCTCGATCTCGGGCAGTACGGGCAGCAGGGAGCGCTGGAGGCGCTCGGCGATGTGCCGGGTCTCCTGGTAGAGGCGCGCGTGTTCCACCCCGAGGGCGAGACTGCGGACCAGATCGCCGATCAGGGGCAGCGAGTCCTCGGTGAAGGGCCGGTTGCGGCCGGTACGGACGAGGGTCAGGGCGCCGAAGACCGCTCCGCGGGTCCGCAGCGGCGCGACGACGGCACTGTTCGCGCCCACCCGCTCGAACAGCTCGACGTAGTGCGCGTCGAGCGGGCTCCTGGCGTCGCTCGGCTCCGGCGGCTCGGTGAGCAGCAGCGGACCGGCGCCGCGCAGCACCCGGGCCAGCGGCCCCCGCGCGGCCCCCGTCACCGGCGGGAGCCGGCCCGCGTACGCCTCGGCCGGCAGGGGCGTGGGGCTGTGGTGCGAGACGCAGAACCGCTCCAGCTGGTCGCTGTCGTTGAGCAGGTCCACCACGCACCAGTCGGCCAGCCGCCGTGTGAGGATCCGGCAGACCCGTTGCAGTCCCTCGTCCAGGTTCGGGGTGCTGCTCAGCGACTCCCCGATGTCGGCCAGCAGTCTGCGCTCCAGTGCCGCTCCGCCGGCCGCGTCGCCTGCCGCACTCGTCGCGATGCGCTCCGGGCTCTGCGTCAGGTCCGGCCCGCCGGGCTGCTCCGGCGACGCGGCCCGGCTCTCCCCCGGTGACAACGGTGCGGGGACGGGCGGGGCCGTTCTGGGGGCGAGTTGCGCGACGAAGACCGTACGGCCGTCCGCGGTGCCCTGGGCCTGGATGAACAGCCGTACGGGAACCAGCCGGCCGTCCCGGTGCAGCGCCGGAAGCGGCACGGACCGGCCCAGGATGTGCGGCTGCCCACTGCGCAGGAGCCGGGTGAACGCCGCCATGTGGCGCTCCCTCAGGTGCTCCGGGATGAGCACGGTCAGCCGCTGCCCCACCAGCTCGCCCGTCTGCCAGCCGAGCATGTCCGCTGCGGGCCCGTTCGCCACGATGATGCGGTTCTCGTCGTCGGCGGCGATGGTGGGGACCCGGCTGGCCCAGGCGTGGCTGGCGTCCCAGGGCACCAGGTCCGAGGGGCTGGCGCTCGGCTCGCGGGGGATGACGGTCCACGCGGTGGGCGGCCCGCCCGCGAACTGTCCGGTGATCTGGTCGAACAGCCACTGCCGGAAGACGCGGTTCTGGGGCAGCGACGGCCAGACCAGCAGGCGTTCGTTCCGGGCCAGTCTCTCGGCGGCGTCGAGGACTTGACGGAGCGTCGGCAGGGCCCGCGCGACGTCCGCCGGAAGGGATACGTTCAGGGAGTGCCCCTGGGTGTCCGACGGCTGTTCCCCCAGCGCGGCCGTCATACCGGCGACGAGTACGTTGTTCATGTCGTGGGCGATGGCGAGGTCTTCCGGGCGTACGCCGGTGTCCGTCCCGGCGAAGGCGGCGAGGGTCAGCTCCCGCAGCAGTGCGTGCTGGTGCCCCTGGGCCGCCAGGTAGAGCGCGCCCGGCAGGTCGACGAGGGACACCGTACGGGTGGGACCGCAGGCCGGCTCGGCGGTCTGCCATCCGGACGGCGGGGGCGGCCGCCCGTCACTCCGCAGCGCGAACCACACCGCCTTGCGCTCGTCGTCGGTGTCGACCCCGTAGGCGGACGCCAGTTCCTCGACCATCGCCAGCCCCTGCCCGGGGCCGGCATGCGCAAGGGATCGTTGCGGCACCAGCGCGCGGCACGGCCGCCGGTCGGCGACCCGTACCCGGACCTCGCCGTCGAGGGCCCGGGCCGACACGTCGATCTCTGTACGCGCGTGCAGCACCGCGTTGGTCACCAGCTCGCTGACCAGCAACTCGGCGGTCTCCACCGCGTCCGGGTCAGCCCCGGCGAGCGCGGCCCGCACGAAGTGCCGGGCCGACGCCACGCTCTCCGGCCGTGGCGGAAAACTCCGCGAGGACGCCTCCTCCGGCTGACTGATGTGGTCCATGCCGCCAGTGTGCTGCACACGGCTTCCCGGGGCTCTGCGCCGCGGAGCGAGTTCCGCCGACCCGCTCGCGGGAATCCGCCGACCGGGTGAGCGGGGCCGGTACCCGGCCGCCCGGGAGGCTCTCCGGCAGCCACCCTGCGTTACACCCGGGAGGCTCCCCGGCGGCCACCCTGCGTTACCCCAGGAAGCCCACGCCTACTCCCGCACAACCCCGCCCATCACCGCGGCCACCACCCTGCGCACCGCCTCACCCTCCGGCCGCTCCCCCATCCGGTCGGCGAAGAGCAGATGCCCGCTCCCGATCAGCGTGGGGGCGAGGCTGTCGATGTCGGCGTCCGGCGCGATGCGGCCCAGTTCGCGTTCGGCGGCGAGGTAGGAGGCCAGGGCGGCGGCGGCTTCGGTGAGCAGGGGGATGCCGGCCGGCGTGGTACGGCGCAGCCGTGCGCGCAGTTCGTCCCGCGAGGTGACGAGACCGACGATCGCCACCGCGACCGGCCCGAACAGCTCCGTCAGCGCCTCGGTCAGGTGACCGACGACGGTGCCGGTCCCGGCGGCATCACGCAGCTCGGCGGCGCGTCCGTCCGTCCGGGCGATGCGGTCCCGTACGAGTTCGGCGAGGAAGGCGTCGAAGTCGTCGAAGTGCCGGTGCAGCACGCCTTTGGCGCAGCCCGCCTCCGTGGTGACCGCGCGGCTGCTGAGCGCGCTGGGCCCGTCGCGGAGCAGGACGCGTTCGGCGGCGTCGAAGAGCTGCTCGCGTGCGTCGCGGATGGCCACCCCTGTCGGCACCGTATGTCTCCTCTTCCGCGCGTCGGGGCGTACCCCGCGCACCTCGTGCATCCCCGCGTATCCCGCATGCCCCGTTGACGAGTGGGCGCTCGCCCACTCATAGTGGGCACATGCCCACTATACCGTCGGAGGGCTCGCTCCCTCCTGCCCGGGAACCGTTCCGCAGCCCCGCTCCGGAGCCTTACCGGCACCGCGAAGTGGCCGAATCGTTCGGCTCGGACGCCGAACGCTACGACCGGGCCCGCCCCCGCTACCCCCGGGCCCTGATCGACCGGATTCTCACCGCCGCGCCCGGCACCGGCGTGCTCGACGTCGGCTGCGGCACGGGCATCGTGGCCCGGCAGTTCGCGGCGGCCGGGTGCCGGGTGCTCGGAGTCGACGTGGATGCGCGGATGGCCGGACTGGCACGGCAGTACGGGCTCGAAGCCGAGGTCGCGGCGTTCGAGGCGTGGGACCCGGCCGGCCGGATCTTCGACGCCGTCGTCTCCGGGCAGACCTGGCACTGGGTGGACCCGGCGGCCGGGCCCGCCAAGGCGGCACAGGCGCTGCGGCCCGGCGGACTGCTGGCCGTGTTCTGGAATGCGGGCAGTCCCCCGCCCCGACTGGCGGCGTCCTTCGCCGAGGTCTATCGCCGCCTCCTGCCCGACTCGCTCGCCGCCCGCCAGTGGTCGGCCTCGGCCGTGGACGGGTACGCAGCGCTGTGCGCCAAGGCGGCCGACGGCATACGGGCGGCGAACGCGTACGGCGCTCCGGAACAGTGGCGCTTCGACTGGGAGCACACGTACACCCGCGACGCATGGCTGGACCAGGTCCCCACCACCGGCAGCCACACCCGGCTCTCTCCCGCCGAGCTGGACAGGGTGCTCGCGGGCATCGGCGCGGCCATCGACGCGGTGGGCGGCAGCTTCACGATGCGGTACAGCACGCTGGCGGTCGCCGCGAAGCGGAACGCGGAGAGCTGAGCCGGTTTGTACGCGGGCCGCTGCCGCTCACCCCAGCAGCGGCGCCACCGCCTCCCGCAGCTGACCGATGTTCCGGTAGTGCAGGCCCGCCATGCCCACCGCCCGGGCCGCGGTGACGTTGCCGAGGCTGTCGTCGACGAACAGGCAGCGGCGCGGTTCGGTGCCGACCCGGCCGGCGGCCGTCGTGAAGACGCGCGGGTCCGGCTTGGCCACGCCGATACGGGCGATGCTGACCACCGCGTCGAACGCCTCCGCCAGCCCCACGGCGGCGAGAGACGCGTGGTGGCGTTGGAGCCCAGAACCACCGGCACCGTACCGCGCAGCGCGGCCAGCAGGGCCACGACCTCGGTGTCCCCCCGCCCGGTCAGCACGTTCCACGCGGCGACCAGATCACGGGCCCCCCGGCCGAGCCCCGCACACCGGCGTCAGGCCGTCCACGACCCGGCGCCGCCACTGCTCGTCGCTGAGGTGTCCGGTGACGGCCGCCTCCAGCAGCCCGGCCTCGAACGCCACCGCGGCCAGGGAGCGTCCGACCGGCCCCCAGGAGCGGTCCAACGCGGTCATTCCATCCGGGCCCCTCAGGTTCACGACCCGTCGAAGTCGCACAGCACCACGTCGTACGCAGGCATGCCCATGCCCATGGCAGGTGAGTCCATGGCAGGTGACCGTCCACCCGCGCCCCGCCCCACCGGCATCACCCCGTACACAGCCCGAAAAGAAGTCCGGCCGCCCTCAGGACCTGTTGGCCCGGAACGCCGACCGGTACGACTGCGGCGTCACCCCGACGACGCGCTTGAACCGTTCGCGGAACGCGGTGGGCGAGCCGAAACCGGCCTGGGCGGCGATGCGTTCGACGCCGTGGTCGGTGGTCTCCAGCAGGAACTGCGCCCGCCGCACCCGGGCACGCAGCAGCCACTGCAACGGTGTGGTGCCCGTCTGCTCCCGGAAGCGGCGGCTGAACGTCCGCTCGCTGAGCCCGCTGCGCGCGGCCAGTTGGGCGAGGGTCACCTCCTGGGCGAGGTGGTCCTCGATCCACTTGAGCACCGGCTCCAGCAGCGAGCCCCGCGGCACCGGCGGCCGGGCCTGCACGATGAACTGCGCCTGCCCGCCCTCCCGTTCCAGCGGCATGACCGCCAGCCGCGCCGAGTCGGCCGCGACCGCCGAGCCGAAGTCCCGCCGGATGAGGTGCAGGCACAGGTCCATCCCGGCGGCGGCCCCGGCCGAGGTGAGGATCTGGCCGTTGTCGACGTAGAGCACGTCCGGCTGTACGTCGACGCGCGGGAACCGTTCGGCCAGCAGGTCGGCCGCCACCCAGTGCGTGGTCGCGCGCAGCCCGTCCAGCAGCCCGGCCTCGGCGAGGATGAACGCGCCCGTGCAGATGGAGGCGATACGGGTGCCCGCGGCGGCGGCCGCGCGCAGCGCGTCGAGGACCTCCGGGGCGGGCGGCGCTGCGGCCTCCGAACAGCCGGGCACGATCACGGTGTCCGCGTCCCGCAGCGCCTCCAGGCCGTGTGGCGCGATGATCGTGAAAGCCTCGGAGGCCACCTGGGGTTCCGGTGCGCAGACCCGGACCCGGTAGGGGTTGCGCCCGTCCGCCAGCCGGGCGCGCCCGAACGAGTCGACCGGGCAGGCCATGTCGGCCGCCACCACCTGGTCCAGCACCAGGACCGCCACCGTATGCATGCCGGACACGGTAAACGAGAAGCCGCCGTTCACAAATGCCCAGGTGGTGTGGGGGGTCTGCTGATTGCCGCAGGCAGCGCCCGGTGGCGGGAACCCGTTGGAAATTGTCGTTTCAGCCCCTGGGGTGCCGGTCGAGGCCCGGCCTAGCCTGGCGCGGCACGTTCCCGGGCGGTGGCGCAGAAGCGCACCGCCCGCCCCTGAGCGACGAGAAAGAGCACTCCGCCATGCCCATGTCTGTCGACAAAGCCACTCAGCGGTCCGGAGCCGTCCGGTGACCAAGTTCCTCCTCGCCATCCACGTCCTGGCCGCGATCATCGCGGTCGGGCCGGTGACCGTGGCGGCCAGCATGTTCCCCGCGGCCGTCCGCCGTGCGCAGGCCGCCGGGCCGGACGCCGCGGGCCGGTCCGGCGTACGGCTGCTGCACCGCATCTGCCGCGTCTACGCCGCCCTCGGCATGGCCGTGCCGGTGTTCGGTTTCGCCACCGCCAGCAGCCTCGGGGTCCTCGGCGACGCCTGGCTGATCACGTCGATTGTGCTCACCGCCGCCGCGGCCGGGGTGCTGGCGCTGCTGGTCCTGCCGGGGCAGGAGCGGCTGCTCGGCCGGCTCGACGGTTCCGGGCCGCCGGTGGACCGCGGCGCCACCGCGCGGCTGGCCATGCTCACCGGCGCGTTCAACCTGCTCTGGGCCGTGGTGACGGTACTCATGATCATCCGCCCCGGCTCCACCACGGGAGCGTGACCGTGCACCGCGACCGCCGGGCGCTGCGTATCGCCGCCGCCGTCGAACTCGCCTCGCTCGCCGTCCTGCTGGGCAATCTCGCGACCGCGCACCTGCCCGCCATCTCCTCCCTGGCCGGCCCGCTGCACGGCTGCGCCTACCTCTTCACCGTGGTCGCCACCGCCCGCGATCCACGCCGTACTGCCACGGCCGTCGCTCTGTCCCTGCTGCCGGGCATCGGCGGCATGCTGGCCGTACGGCGGCTGACGCGGGGCGCGGAGCGGGGTGATCCGGTTCCCGTACGGGAATGAACGTCGGCCGAAACCGGCTGCACCACCCCTCACGCCACGGAAGACGACGTCCCCAACAGCGCGATCACCTCGTCATCGCTCACCTGCCCGAAATCGTCGTACCACTCGCCGACCGCCCGGAAGTGGTGCGGCTGGTGCAGGACGAGTACGCGGTCGGCCTCCTCGGAGAGTTCGCCGACGGCGTTGCGGGAGCCGACGGGTGCGGCCAGTGTCAGGTGGGCGGGCTGCCGGCGGCGCAGATGGCGGAGTGCGGCGAGGGCGGTCAGGCCGGTGGCGAGGCCGTCGTCGACGAGGAGCACGGTCCGGCCGGTGATGCCGGGCTCCGGGCGGCCGCGACGGTACAGGTCCTCGCGGCGGTGGAGTTCGGCGCGTTCGCGGGCCACGGAGGGGGCGAGTTCTTCCTCGGCCAGACCCAGGAACTGCAGGGCCCGCCGGTCGAAGACGGGCGGCTCCTCGGCGACGATGGCGCCGATGCCGGTCTCGGGCGAGCCGGGTACGCCGATCTTGCGCGCCACCAGGACGTCGAGGGGCGCCCGGAACTCCCGGGCGACCTCGGCCGCCACCGGGACGCCGCCGCGCGGCAGGGCGAGGACGAGCGGATCGGCCGCCCCGTACGGCCACACACCGGCCTCGGCGGCGCCGGCCGTGTCGTCGTCCGGTGATCGCAGCCACTCGGCGAGGGACCGGCCTGCGTGCCGGCGGTCGGTGAAGCGCATGGTGTTGCTCCTTGCCCTCGGTCGGAAGGGGCGCTCGAAGTCGGTGGCGGCGGGGCGCGGGTCACTGGCCGGTGGGCCAGGTCTCGGCCTCACCGGTGGCGGGCGGCTCGGCGTGCAGCGGAGTCAGGGCGTGGGTGCGGTCCAGGTACAGGAAAGCGTCGTATCGCTGGTCGAGCGTGGTGGACACGTAATTGGCGAACGCCTCCCGTTCCGGCCGGTAGACGACGCCGATGGCCCGGTGGTCGCGCCGTACACCGGACCAGGCGGCCGGGCGCGGGACCTCCGGGTGCAGGCCGGTGGCGGCGTCCCGCGGCGGGAAGACGAAGAGGGCCCGCTCCTCGGGAAAGACCTGGTGGAGCAGTTCCTCGACGCTGCCGGGACGGGCCTCGGGCACGGTCAGGTTCTCGGGTGTAGCTCCCCATTCGCTCCCGGCGACGACCGACCCCTGGTACGAGCCGAAGCCGACGAGCACGACGCCGTCCGCGGAGTGCCGCTCCCGTACGAGCTGCCCGATGTTCACCAGTCCGGCGCCGGCCATGTCGGTGGCCCGCGCGTCGCCGACATGGGTGTTGTGGGCCCACACCACCGCCTTGGCGTCCGGGCCGTGGTGGGCCGTCAGCCGGTCGAGGGTGTCGGCCATGTGGTGGTCGCGGATGTTCCACGACTCGGGCCCGCCGTGGACCACCGACCGGTAGTACCGCTCCGCCCCGGCGAGGGTCTCGGCGTTCTGGAGGGCGGCGAGTTCCGCGACGGACGAAGTGTCCTCCGGGCGCCGGGCCCGTTCGCGCAGCGACACCAGGAGGCGGACCACTTCGGGTTCGCACCCGGAGGGCAGCATCCGGGTCGCCAGGGCATAGGATTGCGGGTCCTGCTCGTACGGTTCGAGGCAGCGGTACGCCTCCACCGCCTGCTCGACGTGGTCGGGGTGGTGTTCGCGCAGGTAGGCCAGCACCGCGTCCAGCGACTCCCACATGCTGTAGACGTCCAGACCGTAGAAGCCGACCCGCTCCCGCGGCGGAAGACCGGTGTTGTGTTCGCGCAGCCACCGGGCGAAGCGGGCCACGTCGGTGTTGGCCCACATCCAGCGCGGCCAGCGGCGGAAGCCTTCCAGGGCCGCCTGCGGGTCCGCGGGTGCGCCGGGCTCGGCGGTGACCGAGCAGTGCAGGTCGAGGCAGTCGGGCCAGTCTCCCTCGACGGCGACGAAGGAGAACCCCTTCTCCGCGATCAGCCGCTCGGTCAGCCGCGCCCGCCACCAGTAGTAGTCGGCGGTGCCGTGCGACGCCTCGCCCAGGAGGACGTAGCGGGCGTCACCGATCCGGTCCAGCAGCGGGTCCAGCGCGCCGGGGTCCGGCAGCGGTACGGCCGTCCCGCGGATCAGCTCCAGGTCCGACGCCGCCGGTTTAGCGGACATCGCCGCCGCTCCCGTGGTTGCCCGCGGGCGCCGGCGGGTGCAGGAACCAGTCCCGGGCGGACTCGGTCACCCGCTCCAGGGTCCCGGGCTCCTCGAAGAGGTGGCTCGCGCCCGGCACGATCTCCACCTCGCAGGGCGCCTGGAGCCGCGCCGCCGCCTCACGGTTCAGCCGCAGTACGTCGGTGTCCAGCTCGCCGACGAGCAACAGCACAGGCGCCCGTACCTGCTCCAGCGACTCCTCCGCCAGGTCGGGCCGGCCGCCGCGGCTCACCACGGACCGGACCCGCGCGGGCCGCCGCTCCGCCGCCACCAGGGCCGCCGCCGCGCCCGTACTCGCGCCGAACAGATGCAGGGGCAGCTCCCGGGTCGCCGGGTGCTCGCCCAGCCAGTCGACCGCCGCGACCACCCGCTCGGCCAGCAGGGGGATGTCGAAGCGGTGCTTCCGTGAGACGGCGTCCTCCTCGGCCTCCTGCGGGGTCAGCAGATCCGGCAGCAGCGAGGCCAGGCCGGAGTGACGCAGCGCGAGGGCGACCGCGCGGTTGCGCGGACTGCGCCGCGAACTGCCGCTGCCGTGGACGAACAACACCACGGCACGCGGTGAATTCGGCAGTTCCAGATCGCCGTCGAGCACCACCCCGCCCGGTGCGGACACGGTTTCCTGCGTTGTCACTGCATCCTCCTTCCGGCACTCACTCCCGAGGCACCGGCCGCACGCGCGCACACCCGGGCCGGACCGTTCCTCCTCGGCCCTGAGGGTTCCTCACGGCCCGCCGGGCAAACAAACGCCCACCTGCCTTCGTCAGGTACCGCGCCACGCGCTTCTTATCCTGTGCGCCGCACCGGGTTCCGCCTATCGGCCGAGCGCTCGTACGACCGGGCCGTCACACCGGCACCGGCCGGAGCGCCCCCGCCTTGGCCGCCCCCGTACGCGCACCAGGCCACCGCCAGGCGGCGTACCGCTTCGGTCAGGTCGTCCGGCGAGGCGAGAAAGTGAAGACGGACGTGGTCCTTGCTCGCCCCGGAGGCGTCCAGTCCGCTGCCGGGCAGTACGGCGACTCCGTGCCGCAGGGCTGTCTGCGCGAAGGTGTCCCCGTCGCCGTGGGGCAGCCGTACCCACAGGGTCTGACCGCCGCCGACCGGCCGGACCTGCCACTGCGGCAGCCGCCGCGCCAGCTCCGCGAGCAGGTGATCGTGACGTGCCCGGCGGTCCGCCGCCGTGTCCCGGCACCACCGCTCCAGGCCGGGCAGCAGTTCCGCGGCGGCGAGCTGCGCGGGAAGGTTGCCGCCCAGGTCATGCACCGCGCGCAGCCGCGCGAGGCGGTCCACGATCGCTTCCGTGGCCCGTATCCAGCCGACGCGCAGCCCGCCCCAGACGCTCTTGCTGAGCGACCCGACGGTGATCACGGTCGCGCCGTACGCCGCGAGCGGAGGCGGCGTGTCGTCACCGGGAAAGGCCAGCTGAGCGAGGACTTCGTCATCTATCAGCGGCACACCGGCCGCGCCCGCGGCGACAGCGAGCCGACGGCGTGCCAGCGGCGGCAGTACCGCGCCGGTCGGGTTGTGGTGCGTGGAGACGACGTAGGCCAGATCGGGGCGGCGGGCCGGCGAGCGGACCGCCGTCTCGAAGCCGTCCAGGCCGACGGGCAGCGTCCGCAGCAAGGCGGACCGCTCACGGAACGCCTCCAGCGCGCCCGGATACGTGGGCGCTTCGACCAGCACCTCGCCACCGGGCTCGACAAAGGCGCGGGCGAGCAGGGACAGGGCCTGCTGACCACCATTGGTGACGAGGATCTGCTCGGGGGCGGTCGGCACCCCACGGCGCGTGTAGTGGTCGGCGACAGCGCGGCGCAGCCGCGGATGGCCCGACGGGTGGTAGCCGATGTCACCCGTGAGCAGGGCCAGTTGGGCCACGGCCCGCTCGTACGCGGACAGAAGAACCGGCGGAGGCGCGGCGGGCGCGGCACACGCCAGCAAGATCACATCGGCATCCTGCCGCTCCAGCAGATGAAGGAAAACCGGCGCCCCTGTCGTCTCGCGGGGCCGGTCGCGCACCGGACCGGCCACCCGGGTGCCACTCCCCTGGCGCCGCACGATCCGGCCTTCCGTACGCAGCTGCTCGTACGCGGCGACGACGGTCCCACGCCCCACGGCAAGCGCGGCGGCCAGCGACCGATCGGGCGGCAACGCGGTACCCGGGGCGAGTTCCCCTTGGTCGACGAGGCGCCGTAGCCGCGCGGCGAGCAGGAGGTACAGCGGACCGCGGCCGGACGACCACCGGCCCAGGCGGTCGGCCAGTGCGGTGGGGGCCATGGGCATGGGCTTCGGCTTTCGGTGTGGTGGATATGGAGGGGAGGGGCATGTCCTCGTAGGGGGTGCGCGCTCGTACGGGGGAGACACGTCCTCGCACGGGGAGGCACGCCCTCGTACGTGGAGACACGCTTTCGTACGACCGCGCCGGGCCGGGCAGCTATGGGTCCGTCCCAACGGGCGGACCAATCCTCGCCCATTGGCTCTGTGCCGCGCCCCGAGCGGCGGCGAGGATCATGACATGACGACACGACACGAGATCCCGGGCCACCTCGCCGCCGTCTCGGTGCCGGAGGCCATCACCGCGCTCCCCGGCCCCTTCCAGCAGCGCGAGTTGGCGAGGGTGAACGACACCACGGCCGTCCGACTCGCGCGCCTGGAAGGCTCGTTCCCCTGGCACTACCACGACGAGGACGAACTGTTCCTGTGCTGGGACGGCACCTTCCGGGTCGAGCTGGAGGGCCGCGACCCGGTGGTGCTGAAGCCCGGCGAACTCTTCGTCGTCCCCGCGGGAGTACGGCACCGCCCCGTGGCCGAGGAGGCCGCCCACGTCCTGCTCATCGAGCACCCGGACACCAAGCAGTACGGGAACTGAAGCTCTAGCAGCGCTCAACGACCCGCCGCCCCCTGCCCTCCTCCTCGGCAACGAACGGCGTACCCTTCCGCCGCGCGAGTCGTCCATGCAGCGCCGCGAGCACGGCCCCCGCCAGCAGCACCAGGGCACCCACTGCCTGTACGGGCCCGAAGGTCTCGCCGAGGAACAGCGTGCCGCACACCGTGTTCACCACCGGCACGGTGAACATCATCAGCGAGGCCGAGGCTGGCCCCACGGCCGCGACGCCCCGGTAGTACAGGAGGTTGGCGACGGCGGCAGCACCCAGCGCCAGATAGGCGGCGTTCAACCAGACAGCGGACGGCAGACCGCTCCAGTCCACATCCGGAAGGTCGGGGGCGGCGACCACGCCCAGCAGCAGGGCTCCGGCGCAGGTGGCATACGTAGTGGCGCGCAGCGGGTCGACACCGGCGAGGACGCGGGGGCCGGCGAGGGTGTAAGCCGCCCAGCACACCGCGCTGAGCAGGAACAACACGTCCCCGGCAAGCCGCGTCGGACTCCCGTGCGCGCTGCCGCCCACGCCCAGAAAGAAGATCGCAGCCCCGACCAGTCCGAGGCCGAGCCCCGCCAGGCGCACCTTCGATGCCCGTTCCCGCCGGGTCAGCAGGAGGAAGAGGCTGGTCAGGACGGGGCTCATGACCGGGATGAGGATGCCGGCGTCCAGGGAGGGTGCGAGCGACAGTCCCCAGAAGAAGAAGCCGTTGTAGGCAAAGACGCCGACGATGCCCGCCAGGGCGGGGCGGCCGGCGGCCCGGGGTGAGACCTTGCCTTTGGCACCGCCGAACCGCTTCCCGAAGAGCGCCGGCACCATCAGCAGCGCCAGGGCGGCGCCGCCGAAACGCAGGAGGGCGGCCACGGAGTGCGGCAGGTGTTCCACCACCGACTTGGAGCTGGAGAAGGCGCTGCCCCACAGCACCATGGTGATCGACAGGAGGAGGTAGGGGCTGGTTGGGGCCTTCGTTCTGGTCATGGGGGGACTATGGCGGCGGTGGAGCCTACGCGTCTTGAACGCTGGTGCGCTTGTCAGAGCTTGGCATGACCACCGCCGCTGTCGGTCGGGGTCGTTCGGGCGCGGGGGCAAACGCAGTCGGCGGGTGACGAACGGGCGCCCGGAGGTATTGCCGTGCCCCCCCCCGCGCACACACGACTGTTTCGCGCCGTTTCTGGCAGCTCGCGGTAGTTCCTCGCCGCGATATACCGCGTCGGTTTCCCAAGCTTTTCCCGGTTGCACGCCGGACCGGGATCGGACCGCCCACGGGAAAGGCAGAACCGGCGGTCCTGACCGGCGTTCAGGAGCGCGTCACGACACCGACGGGCCTCTTCACTGCGTCGCGTCCTCCGACGCTTCCATCGCGTACGGGTGGGCGTACCGGCCCCCGTTGAAGGGGGTGAACCACGAGCCGATCGCCATGGGCGTGACTCCGAAAGCCTCTCCCGCGGCGTCCTCGCCGATCTCGCCCACCGAGTCGTCGTACAGCCACTCGTGGTCCAGGTCCTCGTAGACATTCTCGGCGAATGCTTCGAGGGCCACCGCCACACCTTCGTCCATGAGACCGAACGTCTCCAGACTGACGCTCGCCTCGCGCAGCAGAAGTCTCCAGGCGAGTTCCTCCGCGAGACAGCCGAGCTGCTGGAAACTCCCGTTCGTGAAGCGGGTGGTCATGGCGATCGCCGTCACCAGGAAGCGGCGTGCGAAGTGCGCGTCGTATTCAAGGGCGTAACGCTCGGGAAGCTCCTCCAGCAGCCACAGCGGCCTCTCGCACTCAGCGACGTTGCTCCGCGTCTGAGTGAGGGTCTGCACGTCCTGGAAGAGTTCGTCCACCAGCAGATGGGTCCCGTACACCAGAGCGCCGGCGGCCAGCCGGGCATCTTCCGGCCGTACACCGGCCTCGACGTCCTCTTCCTCCCCACCGTCCTCGTCCTCGGGGTCGAGCACGCCGAACATGACCGGCGGGAAGGAACGCAGTTCAGCCGACATGGTCAGCATCCGGTTCCGAGCAGCCTTTGCCTCTGCTTCCGCGTCGCACTCATCCCGACCGTCGGCGGCTGTCTCCCTTGCGGCGTGGTGAGCCTTACGGGTGGCCGCGTCGGCCGGCGGAGTGTCGGGGCCGTCGGCGGCGTCGAGGCTCTCCTGGGCGAGCTGCGGGTGGAGCCGGACCTCGCACCGCTCGACCGTCCACTCGGCCAAGAGCTCGCTACGCTCCAGCAGCTCCCTGGTCACCGACTGCACCGCGTCCTCGGCGAATTCCAGCGCCGGAGCATCGACGAAGATCGTTAACAGCGCACCGCCCGGATGAACGGCCACGATCGACTCGAAGATGTCGACCTCCATACCGTCCGGCCCCTCGATGGCTTCCACGGAGCCCAGGCCCTTTCCGAGGAGTGCCACGGCGCCGGCACGTTGCAGCGCGTCCATCTCGGGCGATCCGACCGGGATGCTGGTATCCACCGTCACGGCGTAGGTCACGCACTCAGCGTCGCAGGGCCGCACAGGGGCCCGAAGGGAAATCGGCCAGCTCGTCATCCATCGGCGCTGCCGAGTGCCAGGCGCCGCCGCACTCGCCTCCCGAGCACACGAAGAAGGGCTCACCGTTGGTCCACGCCGTCGAGAGCATCGACCGGCATCTCGTCGCGCTGCGCGAGGCGGACGAGGCCCCGCATGTCGCCTTCGGTCGGGGCCTCAAACGCGAGGCCGGAGGGCGCGTTCGTGGTGCGAGTCGGCGGCCAGGCGGGGGACGTTACTGACAACGTCCTGTTGCCGCGTGACGAGGGCAGGAACGTATCTCCGACTATCTCCGGTACTGGACGGCAGTGCCCCCCTTACCCACCCCTGCCCGGACCGCACCAGTGCTCAAGTGCCGCCGATGATCGCCTGCCTGCGATCACTTGCGCATTCGGGAACGGTACTCGCCCGGGGGCATGCCTCGGGCACGTCGGAAGGCACGACTGAATGCGTGCGGTGAGGCGTAGCCGACCGCGCCGGAGATCGACTCGACCGGCTCGTCGGTGTCGCGGAGCCGGACGGACGCCAGGTCCATGCGCCACTGCGTCACGTATGCGCCCGGCGTCTGTCCGAGCGCGGACCGGAAGTGCCTGGACAGCGTCGTGCGGGAGACCGCCGTCGCGGCCGCCAGGGACTCGGTGGTCCAGGGGTGTTCCGGTCGGGCGTGGACACATGCCAGGGCGTCGCGCACGGCCGGGTCGCGCATCGCGCCCAGCCATGAGCCGGACTGCTCCCCGGGGCGGCGGGCCAGCCAGGCCCGTACGAACTGGATGAGCAGAAGGTCGACAATGCTGTTGACGGCGGCGGTGGTGCCGATCTGCGGTTGTGCGAGCTCCGCCGTAAGAAGCTCGACGGTGTTTCTGAACTGCGTGTTCTCCCGGCTCGTGACGTGCATCGGCCGGCGGAGGGAGGTGAGCACCGGCGTGCTCACCTCCGGGTCCTGCTCATAGCGCAGGACGAGCACTTCCGTCTGCGCCGGCGTCGAGCCCAGGTACAGGGCGCTGCCGTCGGTGAGTGCCTGGTCCGTCGCCTTCCGGTCACAGGGCCCCATCGTCGTACCGGACCCGCCGGCTATCCCGTGGGCGGTGCCCGGCGGCAACAGGACGGCGTCTCCTGCCTGCACTTCCAGAGGTTTCCCGCCCGGGACGTGGAGCCACATCGTGCCGCGGGACACTACGTGCAGTGCCGCTGCCGGAGAGGGCTCCAGCCGCAGGCCCCAGGTTCCTCCGGCCTTCAGTACGACCCCGAGCGCCCCTCGCGCACCCGATACACGCAAGGCTTCCGCGAGTACGTCCATCGTTCCCTTCTCGTCGACGGGGGTCAGACCACGTCGAGAACGATCTTTCCATGCACCTTCCGCGCGAACAGTGCCCGGACGGCGTCGTCCACGTCCAGCCAGTTGCCTCGCAGTCCGACCGGTGCCGAGAGCCTCCCGGCGGCCATGAGGCCCAGCAGGTCCGTCAGCTCCCCGCTGGTCGGCGTCATGTCGCCGTAGGTGGCGATGGTGCGCGGTTCACCGAAACCGAACAGGGCCCCTGACGGGAACGTGGTGTCCTGTCCCGAGGAGTAACCGACCACGTGGATGGTGCCGCCCTCGGCGAGGAGACTCCACGCCTGGGCCACCAGCGGCCCGCCGACCGTGTCCAGGACGAGGTCGAACCGGCACTCGGCCCCGGCCAGGTCGGTCAGGACCTGGTCGGCCCCGAGTTCGCGGAGCCCGGCGGCCCGGTCCGGCGAGCCCACGAGTGCCGTCACCCGGGCGCCCGCCAGCGCCGCCAACTGGACGGCGAAGTGCCCCACGCCCCCACTGGCGCCGGTGACCAGAACGTCGCGCGCCAGCAGAGAACGCTTGCGCAGCACCCGCAGCGCGGTGACTCCCGCGATCCCCAGCGCGGCAGCGTCGGCCAGATCCACGCCCTCGGGGACGATGCCGAGCGAGGCGGGGCTGACCGCCACCCGCTCCGCCCACGCGTGGGCGGACATCCCGAGCGCGACTCGCGTACCTTCGGGCGGCCCCGAGCCGTCGGACGCGGCGCGCACCACGACACCGGCCGCGTCGTGACCGTGCACAGCCCCGGCCGGCCACTGGTCCACGTAATTCAGCTCTCCGAAGTTGAGACCGATATGCCGTATCTCGACCAACACCTCGCCGCTGGACGGCACGGGCTCATCGACATCGGCGAACCGGACGGGCCCGGCCTCGCCGTGATCGACAACAAGGGCGCGCATGCGTGTGTTTCCTTCTCTCGTGGATGCGCCTGAACACTCGGCGCGACAACGGACGGAGAGCGCGAATGTCGCACTGCCGTCTCCTGGAAACCCTACGCAGGACCAGCTCAGCGACCAGTCCCGGGAGAGTCGATCAGTTGACGATCTGTAGCAGTGCGGCTCGCGCGCGGCGGCGAACTTTGCACGCATACGGTGGATGACGCTGTGACGGGCGCGGCGACACCCTGGCGGGGCGGCAGGCCGGGGGGATCGCTGGGTTCGTCGGGGGTGGCATGTAGCAATGGCGTGTCCAGGTGCGGTTTCTGCTGACGCGTTCGATCAGGTCGGCGGGCTCCGCCGGGTCTCCGTACGGGGGGGGTGGCAGTCCTCCCCCCGACGTCCGGCTCCGGCTCGCTCGGCCACTGGCCACCGACCTCCGCGGGCCCTGGGAGAGATCGACCGAACCGCTCAGGCTTACCCCCCGCTCGCGTCCGACGGGGGTTCAGAAACCTGCGCACGAAGACCGGCTCTCCAGCCAGCGCACTGTCATCCTCAACGCCCGGACTAGGTGAGCCACTTGGTTCGAAGAATCGCCGGCCGTCTCGACGTGGGCCGCGTCCTCGCGACCGGCGAGGCATACCGCCGCCCCGCCCGTCACAAAGTCGGCACGAAACCACGGAGAGCCAGCGCCGATCGTTAAGTGACAAGCTAATGCGCGGTGGGGCGGCGGGAGAAAACGCCCTCTTACCTGTTCCGCTTGCTTGGAGTGCACTCCAAGGCCATAGCGTTGAGGGCACGCCTGTAGCACCAGGGCCTCGCTAGCGCCCCGGAAGGCTGCCTAAGTTCTCTGCCGGCTCCCGGCTAAACACGAAAGAAGCCGGAGCCAGGCGATCGATATCCCAGGAGCATCTCCGATGCAACAACGCAAACTAGGGCAGGGCCTCGAAGTCTCGGCTCTCGGGCTCGGCTGCATGGGCATGAGTTTCTTTTACGGTCAGCCACAAGACACAGCCGAGATGACGAAGCTACTGCGGGCGGCCGTTGACCGCGGCGTGACTTTCTTCGACACTGCCGAAGTCTACGGCCCGTTCACCAATGAGGACCTGGTCGGTCAGGCGCTGGCGCCGGTACGCGACCAGGTGGTGATTGCCACCAAGTTCGGAATCAAGCACGGCGAGCACGGGCCGACCCCGATGTCCGGGGTCGACAGCAGACCCGAGCAGATCCGCCGAGTGACCGAGGCCTCGCTCAAGCGTCTTCGAACCGAAAGCATCGACCTACTCTACCAACACCGCGTCGACCCCGACGTTCCCATTGAAGACGTGGCCGGCACGGTCAAGCAGCTGATCGCCGAAGGCAAGGTGAAGCACTTCGGATTGTCCGAGGCCGGTGCCGCGACGATTCGTCGCGCCCACGCCGTTCAGCCGGTAACGGCACTGCAAAGCGAGTACTCGCTCTGGATGCGCGAGCACGAAACCGAAATCATTCCGACCTTGGAGGAACTGGGCATCGGTCTGGTGCCCTACAGCCCGCTCGGCAAAGGGTTTTTGACCGGCAAGATCGATTCCAGTACGTCGCTTGCCGACAACGACCTCCGCCGTCTGCTCCCACGCTTCAGCCCTGAAGCACGGCAAGCCAACCAGGTGCTGGTCGACCTGCTGCAGCAGATTGCCGACGACAAAGGAGCCACGCCGGCCCAGATCGCTCTCGCCTGGGTGCTGGCGCAGAAGCCGTGGTTCGTCCCGATCCCCGGCACCACCAAGCTGCACCGACTGGAAGAGAACCTGGGCGCACTCGACGTCGAGCTGACAACCGGCGACCTACATCGGATCGAAGAAGCCGCGGCCAACATCCGGATCCAGGGCGAACGTCTCCCTGAGCAGTTGCAGTCCCGGTTCGGCCGCTGAAAGCCTGTTCTGACTCCTGAAACCGTAGGTCACCGCACCGACGGCGGGCAGGTGGTCCCAACGCTTCCGTTCGTGGAACCGTCTCGGAGACGGTTCCACGAACGGAAGCGTCCTCGTCCTGGTTGTGGAGGGCTCCCGGAAGGAGGATCGGGCCAGGGGGGCCGTTGGGCTCGAAGAACCACCGCCCACAACCCGCTACGACGTCGGGAAAACGACCAGACGATCAGGCGACCGGGGAGCATCACCGAGCGCGACAGCCTCGGAGGGCAAAAGACAAGATAAGCGCCTGCGAGTACCCCAGTCAGCATGCTGGACCGGAACATCACGAGGCCCGCGGATCTCCCGTCGACCAATGAATCCGACCTTCCGCTCGCGATGGAGCAGAATCTCGCCGAGCATGCCTGCCACCTGCACCGGATTGGGAAAGCGCGTCCATCACCGAGACCGGCGACCTGCTGACCGCCGACAGCGGTCTCGCCAATGACACCTCCAACATCGTCGCGGCGGCCCGCTTCGCCCCGAACACCGCCCCGGCTCGCGCCGCGGAGACGGTCCGGACCTTGGTCGCGACCGGCCGCCCCCCTTCCCCTGGTGGGTGGGCCCCGCCTCCACACCGGGCAATCTCGCCGAGTGCCTTGAGGCCGTCGGCCTGCAAGCGTCGGAAACCGAGACGGGCATGTGGAGAGATCTACGCGGTCCCCTCCCCGACGCGCACGTCGACGGCTTGGAGATCCGCCCGACGACCGCTCCGGAGCAGCTCGCCGACTACGCCACGGTCCTCGCCGCAAACTGGAACCCACCCGCCGCCACGGTGCGCCGGTTCTTCGCGGATGCCGCCGATTTGGCACTCACCGCCGACTACCCACCCGCTACCTGATCGGTTACGTCGACGGCCGTCCCGTCTGCTCGGCCCAGGTTTTCCTGCACGCAGGCGTCGCCGGGACCTACAACATCGCCACACTCGCCACCGACCGCAGTGAGTACTCCACCGCCCCGAACGGGTTCATCGGCCCACGGACGCGTGTGGTGCCGGTGAGCACGGGTATGCCGGACAATCGCAGGCTCGGACTGTCCTGCGGCCTCGAGCCTCGCCTTATCGACTCTTGGGAGCATGATCGTGTCAATCGCTGCTGACCGGCTTTCCGATCCCGCCGTGCGCGCTTTCGTCACCGCCCTCAACGCACAGGACCGAGGGGCGTTTCAGGCCGCTCTCGCGCCGGGGGCGACCATGTCCGACGATGGTACGGAGCGAGACCTGGCCGACTGGACCGAACGGGAGGTCTTCTCCTCCAACGGGCGCATGGAGGTTGAGTCCGAAGCAGATGGCGGGCGGTCCTTGACGGCTCTCTACAGCAACGACACCTGGGGCGCGATGCGGACACGCTGGGCATTCACCGTCGAGGACGGCAAGGTCAGCCGCTTCGAGACTGGGCAGGCCTAGAGATACGCGGCCCCTGACGGTGGCCTTGCCGGGGAGCATTGACGGACCGCGGGCCGCAGAGGCCGAGGACACCCCGCGCGCCTTCCGCACGCCGCCGACGCCGAGGACATCCGGCCCGGAACTACCGGTCACCTCGACTTGCCCGGCAAGGTCACCGCCCTCCCCCGTGCCGCCGAGCTGACATCCGCCGAGCGGGCCACGCTCGACCACGGCACGACCGTACGACGCTGCCTGGATCACTCCCTGTGCGTCACCACCGGCTCCGCCAACCGGGCCACTGCCCAGGAACCGGCACCGAATGAGAGTTTCCGGCACCGAATGAGAGTTTGGAGAATCGTCCTTTTCCGGACTTCGCTGCACTTCTCTCTACGCGAAGCGTCTCCGGCGCGGGTTCTCGGCGGCGCGCGGCTGCCCTGTCGTGTCGGCAGGTCAGCTACCGCAGGCGCAGCCAGCGGCACCCTGGATGGGCTCGGCAGCCGTGCTTTCGCTGCCGCAGCAGGCGTCGCCGCCCAGGGCGGGGCTCTTGCCCAGCTGGTCGGCGTCGGCCTTGACCACGTAGACCTCCCAGGGCTCCTTGCCGGGGCCGGTCACCCAGACCTTGTCCTGGAGGGCGTAGCAGCAGGAAGTGTCGTTCTCCTCGAAGGTCACCAGACCCGCCTCCTTGAGGCGGTCGGTAGCGGCGGCGACCTGCTCGGTGGAGGTGACTTCGACGCCGAGGTGGTCCAGCCGGGTCTCCTGGCCCGCCTCCCCCTCGATGAGGACGAGCTTCAGCGGCGGCTCCGTGATGGCGAAGTTGGCGTATCCGGGGCGGCGCTTGGACGGCTCGGCGCCGAAGAGCTTGGAGTAGAACTCCACTGACGCCTCCAGGTCGGCGACGTTGAGGGCGAGCTGGACACGGGACATGACGTCCTCCTTGACCTCGTTGCATCGATGGCTTTCGATGCCTCTCCGATGCAAGTTAGCTTGCACCCTGGATCGACGGTCGTCAATATAGAAGCATGTCGAAACAAGAGCTTGAGGTGTCCGGCCGGACCGAAGCCTGCTGCCCGGGGCTGCTGACCGCCCCGCTGGACGAGGAGCAGGCCACCGAACTGGCGAAGGTCTTCAAGGCGCTGGGGGATCCGGTGCGGCTGCGGCTGCTGTCGATGATCGCCTCCCGGGCCGGCGGCGAGGTGTGCGTATGCGACCTGACCCCTGCTTTCGACCTGTCCCAGCCGACGATCTCCCACCACCTCAAGCTGCTGCGACAGGCCGGGCTCATCGACTGCGAACGCCGCGGGACCTGGGTGTATTACTGGCTGCTGCCCGAGATGACCGACCGGCTCGCCGGCATCCTGACCCGTCCGGCCGAACAGCCGCTGCCCGAACCCGCCGAGCCTGCCGGGGCCGCCTCGTGACCGCCCCGACCGCGTCCGCCGCCGGACCGGTGGCAGCCCGCCTGTCGTTCCTGGACCGCTTCCTCGCCATGTGGATCCTGCTGGCCATGGGTCTCGGCCTGGGTCTGGGCCGCCTCGTCCCCGGGCTCGGGGGCACGCTGGCCAAGGTCAGCGTCACCGGCGTCTCCCTGCCGATCGCGCTGGGCCTGCTGGTGATGATGTATCCGGTCCTGGCGAAAGTCCGTTACGACCGCCTGGACACCGTCACCCGCGACCGCCGCCTGCTGATCCCCTCCCTGGTGATCAACTGGATCGTCGGCCCGGCCGTGATGTTCGCCCTGGCCTGGATCTTCCTGCCGGACCTGCCGGAATACCGGACCGGACTGATCATCGTCGGGCTGGCCCGCTGCATCGCCATGGTCATCATCTGGAACGACCTGGCCTGCGGCGACCGCGAGGCCGCCGCCGTCCTGGTCGCCCTGAACTCGGTGTTCCAGGTGATCGCGTTCTCCGCGCTGGGCTGGTTTTATCTCCAAGTACTGCCCGGCTGGCTCGGCCTGGACCGGACGACGCTGGACATCTCGGTGTGGGAGATCGCCCGCAGCGTGCTGATCTTCCTCGGCATCCCGCTCGTCGCCGGGTTCGCGACCCGCCGGATCGGCGAGAGGACCAAGGGACGCGCCTGGTACGAGGCCAAGCTGATACCGAGGATCGGGCCGTTCGCCCTGTACGGGCTGCTGTTCACGATCGTCGTCCTGTTCGCCCTGCAAGGCGATGCGATCATCTCCCGGCCCCTGGACGTCGCGCGGATCGCGCTCCCGCTACTGGTGTACTTCGCCCTCATGTGGGCCGGGTCCATGGCCCTGGGCAGGGCCGCGGGGCTGGGCTATCCGCGGGCGACGACGCTGGCGTTCACCGCCGCGGGCAACAACTTCGAGCTGGCCATCGCGGTGGCCATCGCCACCTTCGGTGCAACGTCAGGGCAGGCGCTGGCCGGGGTGGTCGGCCCGCTCATCGAGGTGCCGGTACTGATCGGCCTGGTCCATGTCGCTCTCGCCGCCCGCCGGTACTTTCCCGGACCTGAGCCCCTGCCGGACCCCGCGGCCGCCGCCGAGGCGGAAGGTTCCGCTCGTGTCTGACACTCCCCCGAAGCCGTCGGTACTGTTCGTGTGCGTCCACAACGCCGGCCGCTCGCAGATGGCCGCCGCCTTCCTCACCCACCTCGGCCAGGGCCGCATCGAGGTCCGCTCGGCGGGCTCGGCCCCGGCCGACGCGGTCAACCCGGCCGTTGTGGCGGCGATGGCCGAGGCCGGGATCGACCTCTCCGCCGGGATCCCCAAGGTGCTGACCAGCGAGACCGTGCAGGCGTCCGACATCGTGATCACCATGGACTGCGGAGATGCCTGCCCCGTCTTCCCCGGCAAGAAGTACCGGGACTGGAAGTACCTGGACTGGAAGCTCGCGGACCCAGCCGGGCAGGGGGGCGAGGCCGTCCGGCCGATCCGCGATGAGATCGAGCGAAGGGTCCGGAGCTTGCCGGCCGAACTCCGACCCGGCGAAGCCTGTCCTTGGACGGTCTCGCGGGCTACTGGCGGGAGGGGGTTGTTCCGGCCGGGCTCGGAGTAAGGACGCGGAGGGCCCCGCACGGAACCGGGAGGTCAGGGTTCCGTGCGGGGCCGCTCATGGGGTGTGGGCCGTCAGACTCCGATCAGGGTGTACGTACCCGTACCGTCCTGCCTGCCGCTGGAGTACTGGCGTATGAACTCGCCGTCCGCGTACCGGTCGTGGCCCATCATGGAGCCGGTGTACTTGTTCTGCACACCGATCTTCGAGCTGCCGGGTACGTCGCGGTAGATGTAGAACCGCTGGAGGTCGTCCTCCGCACAGGTGGCCGTCTGCAGGACCGCCCGTTCGGTGCCCGCGTTCTGCCCGGCGATGGTCGCGCACCCGCCGTTGCCCCAGTTCCACAGGGACGCTTCGATGACCCCGTTGCGCTCCGTCACGTTGCACAGGCGCCAGTTGTCCAGGTGGGCGCTGAAGATCGACGAGGGCCGCAGGCGGACCCCGTCCGACGCCAGGAGCGGCGCGCCCCAGGACAGGGGCTTGCCGGGTACGGCGATCTTGTAGACCTCGGCCTGGCAGTCGAGAGCGGCCCGCGCGCCGCGCCCGGTGGCCTTGGGCTGTTCGGCGGACGTGCCGCCGGCGAGCGCCGGGCGCTGCGCGAGGCGGTCTGGCACCTGCTTCGCCGTCGGCGCCACCGCACCCGCCGGGTGCTCGGCCTTCGCGGCGGCCGAGCCGCAGTCGAGGAGGCTTTGCGCCTTGGCCATGATGCTGCCTGCGGGCACCTTGTCCTGGCAGCGCACCGCGCCTTCCTCAAGGGTGGTGTAGGTGGTGAAGTTACCTCCGTCGGGCCCCTCGATCCACTTCAACGCCCACTTGCCGTCGCCCTGTTGGACGCGGTTGCAGTTGAGGCTTACGTACGTACCGGTGACCTTCTTGGTGCCCTTGTAGGCGCCGTAGTAGCCGGGCTGGTTGAAGTTCCACGTGACCGCGTTCGTCTCGCTGCTGGTGGAGGTGTAGTCGACCTTCACGTCAAAGCCCAGGCTCGCGCCGACCTTGCCGAGGGCCTCGGTGCCGAAACCGCCCTCGATTTTGCCGCTGAGGCCGACGGAGACCGTGATGGTCGTCTGGGTGGTGGTGGTGACGGTCTGGGTGCCGGTGGTGCCCTCGGTGACGTACCAGCCCTTGAAGTGGGTGATCGTCGGGGACACTTCGGTGGACTTGATGTACGGGTGGCGTGTGCCGAGGTCGGCCGCCGTACAGGTGTCGCCGGGCGCGGGCGTCTGCGCCGTCGTGGTGGTGGGTGCTGCAGCAGCCGGTGAGGCGGCAAGGCCCATGGCGGTGACCGCCCAGGCGGCCGCCGTAGCGGTCACCGCCATGAGTGATCTGCCGATGCCGCTGACGGGTCTTATGGGGCGCATCGTTGCCCTTCCCCCTGGTTGTGTGTGTTCCGTCAAGGGGTGAACGTAGCGGCCACGGGGGTGGCGGCGAGAGCCCGGAACTGGCCAAAAAGGATCATAGAGGGGCTTATTCCGCCCCTGGCGCGCACGGACGCCGGACCATTTCGCGGCCGTTGGTCCCGGCTCCGGGGTGGTGGCGTTTCGTGGAAGTCACACCCGTACGTGGCTCATGACCAGGACAAAGGCGCCGGTCTGTGGCGGCCACGCCCCCGCACGTCTCGAACCCCGTCGCGTCTTCCATAATGCCTCCATGACCAGGGCCGACGGCTGGGTGCGTTACTGGCGGGACGGGGACCGTCCCGTGGAGGCCATGCACGCGCACTTCTTCGATCACGTCTATCCGCCGCACAGCCACGACACCTACTCGTTCGGCATCACCGACGCCGGCGCGCAGCGCTTCCGTTGCCGGGGTGGCAACCACACCAGTGGTGCGGGGATGGTGATGGCCTTCAACCCGGACGAGGTGCACGACGGGCGGGCCGCGGCCGAGCTGGGGTACCAGTACCGCATCGTGCACATCGGGCCGTCCGTGGTCCGCGACATGATCAGCGACGCCACGGAGGGGCGTACCGGCGCCCTGCCGCTGTTCCCTGACCCCGTGCTGACCGACCATGGGCTCGCCGGGGCCCTCGCCCGGCTGCACGCCGCGCTGGCCGGTCCCGCGGATCCGCTGGTGCGCGACGAGCGGCTGGCCGCGGCCGTCACCGCCATGGCGCGGCGTGGCGCGTCCGCGGTCGCCGCTCCCCTGCGCGTCCGGACCCCGGCCGACCGCGCACGCCGCCAGGCCGCCCGGCGGGCCCGTGCGCTCCTGGACGACGCCTACTTGGAACGGCTGACCGCCGAGCGCCTTGCGGAGGCCGCCGGGTGCAGCCGGTTCGCCCTCTACCGTGCCTTCCGCGCGGAGTACGGTCTGGCGCCCAGCGACTATCAGCGGCAGCTGCGCCTGCGCCACGCGCGCACGCTGCTCCGGGCCGGTGCCACGCCCGCCGACGCAGCCTCGGTCAGCGGCTTCGCCGATCAGGCGCACTTCGGCCGGTGGTTCCAGCGCGTGTACGGCATCACGCCGGGGGCCTTCCGGCGCGCCTGAGCGCCGGCACGGCTCAGCGCACGGCGGTCTGCCCGGCGGCGGCCCACTCCGGGGCCGCCCCGGCCGACCGGAGTTCGCGGATCAGCGCCCGTACCGCCGCCGACCCGGCCGCCTCGGGCGTGGTCACGTAACCGACTTCCCGCCGGGGCGGCCGCGGCGCCAGAGGGGTGACGGCGACGTCGGCGGGCGCGCCCGCCAGGGTCATCATGGGCATGATCGACATGCCCATGCCGCGGGCGATCATCGACAACACCACGGTGTCGTCCTCGGCCCGGATCGTGGCCGGCGGGATCCAGTCCTGGCCGGCCCACCATGCGCGGGTGTACGAACCGCAGTTCTCGTCCCAGTCGATCAGCGGCAGGGTCCGCGGATCGGCGTGCGCGCCGCCCGCCGGGTGCGCCAGCGCGTACGGCTCCTCGAAGAGCCGGGCGCCGACCAGGCCCGGCGGCGGGCCCGCCCCGTCCAGGGTGGCGATGCCCAGGTCGGCCCGCCCGTCGGCGACTTCCCCCGCGGTGCCCCGGCCGATCTCCCGTACGATCCGCACCTCGGGCGACAGGCCCGGGTGGCGGCCGGTCAGCCGCTCCAGTACGGCGGGCAGCAGGTGGGCGGCGGCGCTGCGGAACGCCGCGATGCGCAGCGGGCCGGTGACCGCCCCGTCGCCCGCGCCGCGCACCTCCTGTCCCATCGCTTCCAGCAGCCGCACGATCCGGCGCGCGTAGGCGACCGCCCGGGTGCCCGCGGCGGTCGGGCGGGCGCCGTGCCGGCCGCGGTCGAAGAGCACGGCCCCGAGTTTGCGTTCACAGGTGCGTACGGCATGGGAGACGGCGGACTGGGTCATGCCCAGGCTCGCGGCCGCCGCGGTGAAGCCCCGCTCCCGCTCGACGGCGATCAGGATGCGCAGCTCGTGCGGCGCGAGGTCGCTCATGCCGCGCAAGTATTCCATGAGCAGCATTCATGGAAAGCCCGCTTCCATCGACGCGGGCCCCTGCCCACGGCGGCGACGGCTTCTTACGGTGAGCGGAGCGCGGCCGAAGATCACCCGAGTACCGCCGCCCCGCATACCCTCTCCCCCTCCAAGGAGCCCCCATGACCGCCACGGCCGCCCGCTTCGTCCACCAGATCTCGCGCCCCGACGGCTTCCCGACCGCCGGTGACTTCGCCTTCGTCGAGGAGACCGTCCCCGCCCCCGCCCCGGGCCAGGCGCTGGTGGAGAACGTCCATCTCTCCGTCGACCCGTACATGCGGGAGCTGATGGACGGTGGCTGGGACCTGCACACCCCGCTGGAGGGGCGCTCCATCGGGCGCGTCACCGTGTCCCGCGCGCCGGGCCTGGCGGAGGGCGACCTCGTCTTCCACCGCAAGGGGTGGCGCACTCACGCCCTGGTGACGCCGGACGAGGTGCGTGTCCTGCCCGACCACCGGGGCGTACCGGCCCGCTCCTACCTGGGCGTTCTCGGCGGTACGGGCCTGACCGCCTACGTCGCGCTCACCCGTACGGCACGCCTGAAGCCCGGCGAGAGCGTCTTCGTCTCCGCGGCGGCGGGCGGCGTGGGCAGCGCGGCGGGCCAGTTCGCCCGGCTGCTGGGCGCGGGCCGTGTCGTGGGCAGCGCGGGCTCGCCGGCCAAGGTCCGGCGGCTGACCGAGGAGTGGGGTTTCGACGCGGCCTTCGACTACCACGACGGCCCGGTCGGCGACCTGTTGGCCAAGGCCGCTCCGGACGGCATCGACGTCTACCTGGACAACGTCGGCGGCGACCACCTGGAGGGCGCCATCCAGGGCCTGCGCGAATTCGGCCGCATCGCCTGGATCGGCGCGATCGCGCAGTACCACAGCGCCCGGCCGCCGGCCGCGCCCCGCAACCTCTTCGACATCGTCGAGAAGAGCCTGCGTCTGGAGGGCGTCCTCGTACGCAATCACCGCGACGCCCAGCGCGAACTGGAGGATTTCCTCGTCCCCCACCTTCAGGCGGGCCGTGTCGTGGACGTGCAGACGGTGGTGCAGGGTTTTGACAACGTGGTGGACGCGTTCCTCGGCATGCTGGGCGGTGCGAACAGCGGGAAGATGATCGTGGAGGTGGGGGCGGAGCGGCTTTAGGGCCGGCATCGGCATGCGGTGGCGCTGCCTCCCTGCGGCTTCCCGCCCCTCCGAAGCTGGGCCCCGAAGCGGGACTCAGCACTCCGGAACCGGAGCCGACGGGCCGTGACGCCGGCGGAAGGCGATCAGCTGTGTGCTCGCCAACTCGGCGTACAGGGAGTCATGTGCCATCAGTTCGGCGTGGGTTCCCCGTGCCCGCACCCGGCCGGCTTCCATGACCAGGATGCGGTCGGCGGTGGTCACGGTGGACAGGCGGTGGGCGACGACCAGGACGGTGGTGCGGCGCGCGGTGTCCGTGACGGTCTCGCGCAGGGCGGCCTCGTTGGCCGCGTCGAGCTGGGAGGTGGCCTCGTCGAGGAGGAGCAGCCGGGGCCGTCGGAGCAGGGCCCGGGCGATCGCCACCCGCTGCCGTTCGCCGCCGGAGAGCCGGCTGCCGCGGTGGCCGACCTGGGTGTCCAGACCGTGCGGCAGACGGCCCGTCACGGTGTCGAGCCGGGCCACGCGCAGGACGTGGGCGATCTGCTCGTCGGTGGCGTCGGCCGCGCCCAGCGTCAGGTTGTCGCGCAAGGTTCCGGCGAGGACGGTCGGGTCCTGTTCGACGTAGCCGATGGCGGCGCGGAGCTCGGCGAGAGGCCATCGGCGGATGTCCGTGCCGTCGAGCAGCACGCGGCCGGTGTCCGGCTCGTAGAAACGCTCGATGAGGGCGAAGACGGTGGTCTTGCCCGCGCCGGACGGTCCGACGATCGCCGTCACGCCGCCGGCGGGAACGGCGAAGGAGACATGGCGGTGAACCGCGGGGAGACCTGGCCGGTAGGCGAAGTGCACCTGCTGGAAGGTCACGGTGGCGGGGTGCCGGTCCCGATGCCGTTCATGAGAGCCGGAAGGCCGCCCCGGGGCCGCGGCGGCCTCGTCGCCACGCCCCTGGACACCCTCCGCTCCCCCGATCCCCGATTCCCCGCCCTCCGCTCCCCCGGTCTCCGCTTCCCCGCCCTCCGCTTCCTCGGCCTCCAGCGTCTCGGCCTCCCGGATACGTACGGCCGCGGCTGATCCGATCTGCAACTGCCCGACGCCTTCGACCAGTTGCCCGATCCTGGGGGTGAGGGCGAAGAGGTAGAGCAGGAAGGCGACGAGCGTGGAGACGCCGATGGAGCCGGAGGTCACGCGCGCGCCGCCCACTCCGAGCACGACCAGGAAGCAGACCTGGAGGACGACGGCCGACAGGGTCGCGGACACCGCCTCCCACGCGGCGGCGCGGACGCCCGTACGGCGGGCGTGCTCGGCCGCACGGTGCAGTGCCGCGGTCTCCCCCTGTTCGGCGCCCGCCGCCTTGACGGTGCGCAGCGCGCCCAGCGTCCGTTCGAGCCCGGCTCCCATGCGGCCGACGGCTTCCTGGGTGTGCCGGGTGGCCCGCCCGATGTGCGGCGTCACCACGATGACGACGCAGCCGACGAAGGCGATCACGGTGAGGGTGACGCCGAGCAGGACGGCGTCCAGCAGCCCCATCATCACGACGGTGGCCACCGTGATCAGAGTGCCGGTGACCGCGGCCGACACAGCCTGGGGGGCGGTGCGTCGCAGCAGTACGGTGTCGGAGGTGACGCGGGCGATCAGGTCCCCCGGCTCGGTGTGTTCGATCACCGGTACGCGCAGGCGCGGAAGCAGGTGGGTCAGCCTGCGCCGGACGGCGCAGACGACGGACTCGGCGGAGCGGTCGAGCACATAGTGGCCGAGGCCCGCGAGAAGTCCGCCGGCCACCACCAGCGTGCTGAGGACGACCACGGGGCCGGCGGTCGGCTGCCCGTGGCCGATGATGTCCATGACGTGCTTGGCCGCCAGCGGCTGGGCCAGCCCCAGGACGCTGCCCAGCAGGCCGAGCGCGACACCGGCGAGCATGCGTCCGCGCTGTGGCCGGAGGTGACCGGCGAGGGCCCGGAGGCCGGACCACGCGGAGCCGTGGCCGGCGAGGTCGGCCGGCTGTTCCGCCGGGTGTGCCGGGCCGTCGGTGCGGCGGGCTTCGGTCGGGGGCGCCGAGGTCACGGCCTCACTCCACGGTGAAGAAGCGCTGGAAGTAGGAGGCCGGTACGTTCTCTCCGACGAGTTCACCCTCCGCCTCCACCCAGGCGTGTGCGGCGAACGGCGGGCGGGCGCGGACTCCTACGCACCAGGCGGGCCACTGCCCGTACAGACGGCACAGCAGCACCGTGGCCAGGGACCGGGGCAGGCATCCTTTGCTCCCTCCGGCGGCCAGGCTCACCGCGAGGACCGTCTGCCGGGCGCGAGCGGCCTCGGCGAGCGTGGCGGGCTCCGCCCCGCGCCGCAACCAGCCCAGGACGACGCGGATACGGCCGGGCGGCAGCGTGGCCAGTACATGGGCGCAGCCCACCGCCACCCGGGCCGTGAGGCGGCGGGCCAAGGGGATGGAGCGAGGGCGGTAGGGGACCGCTTCCGGCGTCGACATTGCGTACCTCTTCCCTGGGGGCCAGGTGTGTGCCCGGTGCGGTGGCTACGGTGCGATGAGGCCAGCCGAGCGCAGGTCGTCGATGATGCGGGTGACGTCCTGAGTGGCCAGGTCGGTGTCGACGCCCTCGTAGTGTGCGGTCAGTTCCTCCACCGCCTGGTCGATGCCGCGGCCGTCCAGCAGGGTCTGGAGGACGACTGCCGCCGTGGGGTTGAGGGTCCAGTACTCGGCGCTCTTCTGGTCGAGCAGCGCCATGCCGTACTCGGTCTCGGTCAGCAGAACACCGGGTTTCAGCGCGTACATCGCCGTCACCTCTCCTGTCAGGTCAGGGGCCGGGCGGTGCCGGTGTCATCTCGCGGGAGCGCAGCCACGCTTCACAGGCCACGGTCGGGTGCAGCAGGTAGCTCTCCGTCTCCGCGGACAGCGAGCGGCGGCACCATTCCCGCAGGACGTCCACGTCGACCAGGCCGAGCCGGCCAAGCCGGGATTCCTCGCAGAGCGCCAGCAGCCGGGCGCGGTGGCGCCGCAGCCCGGTCTCTTCCTCGAAGGTGGCGTTGGCCTTGGTGTCGCGCGTGCGCACGGCTTCGGGCACGATGCCGCGCATGGCCTCGACGATCAGCGGTTTGTACCGCCAAGGGGTGATCCGGTCCGGTGTCCGGACCGCGAGGCACGCTTCGATGACACGATCGTCGTAGTACGGCGCCGCCACGGTGATCCCCAGGGGTGCCGCCATCTGCCCGATGTGCCGGGTCCACTGGGAAATACCGTCCATCGCGGCCAGTTCCCGGTGTTCACCGTGGCCCCTCCCCCGCGGCTCGGCGTCCGGCAGGCAGGCGGACAGCAGCTCGCGCGCCGCCGCGACGGCCTCGGGCGTGGCCCAGGGCGGCATCCGGGGCGGTACGGACCAGTCGAGCAGCGGTTCGTCCGCGGCGGCCGCCGGCTCCATCAGGTCACGGGCGACCCGGGCGAGCCAGGACCGGTAGGAGCGGCGGTCCACGAGTTGGCGCAGCGCCTTGCGCCGGGGCCACTGGTACTTGGCCGCGTATCCGCGCAGGTCCCGCAGGGTGCGGAAAGGGTGGGCGGATATCGAGGCGTGCAGCCGGGCAGGCGTTCCGGCCAGGAGTTCATCGCCGCCCAGCCCGGTCAGGTGCAGTCCGGACCCCCGGACGGCCGCCCGCTCCAGGAGGTGCATGCGGCGGTTGCGGTCGACCGTGAGCATGCTGGGCGTATCCAGAATGTCCTGGAGCGTATCGATACCGTTAAAGGTCAGAGCCGTATCCTGGGCGGGTACGACGTGATGCTCGACCGACCCCAGGGCCCGTACGGTCTGCCGCGCCCAGTGCACATCGTCACCGAGTTCGTCATGGAGGGCGGCGGTGTACGCGACGACCTTCGCCTCCCCGCGTGCCGCGGCGCAGCACACGGCGGTCGAGTCCAGGCCGCCCAGGTCCGTCGTCACCAGGTCACGTCCCCGCGTGCGCACATCGACGGCGGCGGTCAGCACCTCACGCAGGCGCACGGCCCCCTCCGCCAGCGGGACGTCGGGGCCGGGCGGTGACCACCACCGGCGTGGCCGCGCTCGTCCGTCGGCATCGAGCGTCAGACAGTGGCCGCCGCGCAGAGCGTGGACGCCCCGCCACTGCGGTGCTCCCGACAGCGGGTGCGGTACGCCCAAGGTGAGCAGTTCCAGGGCGAGGCGGCGTTCGTCCAGCCCCGCGCCTACCAGCTCGGCCAGCACGTCGGCCCGGTCGGCCGCGACGCTCACCCGGGCGGACACCGGAGGCGTGGCCTCGGCGTGGAACACCCGCCGCAGATCGACGACTCCGCCCTGCACCCGGACCTGTCCGCCTGAACTGGCCACGAGGTGGAAGCTGCCCGCCCAGGTGCTGCTGTGCCGGTCCAGCGCCGTCAGCGACGCGGTGGCTGCCGCCGCGGCGGCACGCCGGGCTTCCCGGGGGGTGACGGAATGCTCCCCGATCACGGCGACGCGGGTCCTGCCGTGCACTCCCACGACGGCCGACCGGTCGGTCCAACGGCCCACCAGCCAGGGCCTGCCGGACGCATGACGCAGGTGGTGCGTCGCGTGGGAAAGTGCTTTCGCGGCAACCGTGGTGGCCGCGTCGGTGTCGGGAAGGACGACGAACCAGCTGGACAGGGCCGACAAGGACAGGGACTCTTCCACGGCTACGGCCTTCGGTCGAAGTGACGTCGGTAGCGGGAGGGGGCATCGGCGGGCGGGCCCGGTCGGCCGCGGGCCGGGCCGGCGCGCAGACCGGCCCGGCCCGTGACACTGTGCGGGTCCGCTCAGCGGCTCCGCACCGGTCGCGTCAGAGGAGCTGCTTGCCGCCGAGAACATCCTTGGGGCCGGTGTTCTTGACGCCCGTCACCTTGCGGAAGCCGCCGGCCTTGGTGAGTGTGGGGCGCTCGTACGTCATGGTCGCACTCCTTTTCCTCAAGGAATAACGCGGATCACGGGACCGGACCGACGCCATGCGAAAGCATTTGCGTCTGCACTCCCGCGAGCGGTTGATGCCGCGCCGCAACCGTAAGAGCGCTGAGCGCATCATCACAATGATGTGCTCGCGGTGACGTGTGGTACGCCGGGGGCGTGAATTCCTGTTGCGAAAGCGCGGTGTGATGCACGCGCTCCCGAGTGGTGACACGGACCGGTTTGAAGGCACCGATTCCGTGATGCGCGGCGAGCGGGACGGGCAATCGCCCGCTTCTGGCGTGCGATAGGCGGGCCGCTGTTCGTACGGGAAGCCGCTCCCCGGGCGTTGTCAGACCCCGGCCCTAGCATCCATAGCGTGAACGTTGAGCTGAGCTTGCCCCGTGATGTCGTGCTCCCATCTGGCCGGACGGTCACCGCCGAGGGCGGCGGTGACATACCGGTCCTGTGGCTGAGCGACGACGCCGTGTCCGGGGCCGCCGGGCTGTGGAAGCGCCTGCGCGAGGAGCACGCCGGCTCCGGGCTGTGGCCTCTGCTGCTCGAACCGCTCCGGCCGGACGACGAGGGCGAATACCGGCCCTGGGCAACGGGCGAGCTGTATCCGGAAGACATGTCCTCGCCACAGGCCCATGATCCGGCCACGCTCCTCGAAGCCTGGTGGGACAAGTACGGGGAGGAGGAGTGGCCCGGTCTCGCGCCGGGCCGGAAGCCCGAATGGCATCCCGACGAAGTGGCCGCCGAGTTCGCCGAGGGCTTCGCCACCCGCAGGCCGTACATACGTCTCGGGCTCGTTGCCGCGGGCCGGGGCGCCGACGCTCTCACCGCCGTCGGCTGGAGCGGCCCCGCCAATTACGACAACGACACCGCCAAGTATTCCGCGGTCGTACGGGGCTGGGAGCGGCGATTCGGCGCGCGTGTGGTGGCTGTCGGGTTCGACACCCTTCACCTCAGCGTTGCCGCACCGCCGATATCCGCGGAGGAAGCGCTCCTCGTCGCCGCGGAACATTTCGCCTTCTGCCCGGATCTCGTGTGGCAAGGCCCCGGCACCCTGGCCGCCTACGCCGAAAGCCTCGTCGGCGCCGTGCACTGGGAATTCTGGTGGGACTGACCGGGCTGCCGGCCGTGCCGGACACGCGATGTCCGACACGGCCGGCAGCCGGCCTCACTTCCAGCGGAGATTGAAGGTGGACCCGGCAACATCGCTCGTCGTGCAGTCGATGCCGCGGTACCGGTCGACGAACGTTCCGTAGAGGTAGGCGTAGGAGTCGTAGGACTGGTCGTGCGACAGTCCCTCGCGCACCCGGAACCGCAGCTGTACGTGCACGGACTCGCGCGGCTTGAGTGTGCTGGGCCCGGGGATACCGCCCGTGGCGGCGTCGCCCTGGCGCAGGGTCTTCCACTCGCGCTTCGCCGCATCCCAGTACTGGAGGTCGGCGTAGGGGCTCAGGCCGTGCTCGCCCTCGTTGTAGACGTTGCTGTCCACCCTGGCCCGCAGGCTGAAGGACTTCAGTTCCTTCTTCGAGACGTTGGTGAGCGTGGCGGTGAAGACGTGCCACTCGTCCCCGAGGCGAACGGTGTCGGGCACACCGAAGGACCGGCCGGCGAAGAAGTTGTTGTGGTACTGCCCGTAGGCGGTGTCGACGTCGGAACACGTCGGCATCTTCGGGGCGGGGGCCGCCTGGGTGGCCGGTGCGGCGGCCACCGCCAGCGGGATCAGGGCGGCCGTCACGGCCGAGACGGACAGGGTGCGGCGCAGCTTCATGGGGAATTCTTTCTCGCGGATCGGCTCGGGACCCGGCCCGGATCTCGGCTCTCAGCGCGGTCGGCCAGGAGGAAAGAGAGAATCGGCGGCAGCCGCCTATGCGGTGGCGTCCGTGTGGCCGGTGCCCGTCGCGGGCTTGCGGCGGCGTACGGCGAAGACCGCGCCCGCGCCCACGGCGACCGCGGCCGCGCCGGCCAGGGCGATCGTCGGCAGCGCGGAGGACGCACCGGTCGCGGCGAGGTGGCCGCCGCCCTGCGCCGCGAGACCGCCGCCCGACCCCGAACCACCCGCGGCGCCACCGGGGGTGGCACTCGCGCTGGGCTCGGCCGAGGCGGTCGGCTCGGCCGTACCGCCGCCCGGCTTACCGGGCTTGCCCGGCTTGTCCGTCGGCTTCCCGCCGACGGGCAGGATGGTGAAGTCGTACCACTCCTCCTTGGCCGAACCACAGGAGCCGTCGCGGTTGCGGAAATCGCCCGCCGCGAGCACGTACCCGGCGCCGGGCTTGGCGTCCTTGACCACGCGGGTGCGCAGCGTCAGCGTGACGACGCTGTGCGGGCCGATCGGGAGGGAGCCGAACAGGTCCTGGGGCGAGGCGTCATGGAACGTCTTCCACTCCCCCGTCCTACGGTCGCGGTACTCGGTGTCCAGTTCCCAGTACGGCCGGTCGACATCCTCGGCCGAGGACACGTACAGGTACGGCTGCACCTCGGTCAGCGTCTTGCCCGTGGTGTTGGTGAGCCGCATGGTGAACGAGGTCCAGGAGCCGCCCGCCACCAGCTGGGAGGGCAGGCCGTTGACCGTCACCCGCAGCTGGTCGGACTCGAAGTCGCAGGTCTGGCCTCCGGTGTCACCGGAGGTGCTGCCCCCGCCGGTGGCCGCGCCGTTGTCCGTACCTCCCGTACCGGCGGAACCGCCCGCACCCGCGGTCGTACCGCCCGTGCCGGCGGTCGTACCACCATTGCCGGCAGTCGAACCGCCCGTCCCCGTCGAACCGGCCGACCCCGTACCACCCGAGCCGCCCGTACCACCCTTCCCAGCGCCTCCGGACGACGCCGTTCCGCCACCGTTCTGGGACGTCCCGCCGGCGTCACCGGCCTGACCGGGGCGCTGCGCACCGTCCGAGGTGCCGCCCTTGCCGCCGCTCTCCCCGGCCCCCTCCGATCCACCCCCCGTAGTCGCCGCGGTCCCGGCGGAACCCGTCGTACCGGAAGCAGTCGTACCGGAACCGGTCTCCACTCCGGCCGCTCCGGTCGCGAACGCGGCTGCGGGCGCGGTCAGTACGGCGGCGGGCGCTATCACGGCAGCCGCTGCGGCGGCCGTCAGGGCGCGGCGAATCTTCATCCAGCAGACCTTTCGGGTCCCACGTGCCGTTCCGTCGGGACGGCACGCTCGTCGATTGTCGTGCGGTGGTTCACGCCTCGGCTCGTACGCCGAGGCGCGGGACGCAGGTGTACGTGCAGGCACACGCGTGTACTCGCACATACTTGCGCCTCATACGAGACCATCGATGCGACGGAAAGGTTGCACACGTGACTTCTTGAGATCGTCGGAACCGGGCAGCGGCCTCGGACGTTTGTACGACCATGCGCATACATCGAGCCGGCGCCGCCGCCGGCGCCCTGCTGGCCGCCCTGCTCACCGTCACCGGATGCGGCCCGTCACCGGCGGGAGGCGGGGGCGGGAAGGCCGCCGAGGGCAAGCCGGCTTCGGCCTCGCCCGCCAAGAAGGGGCCGGGCGGATACGGCGGACTGCTGATGGGCGCGCGCTGGATGGTCCAGTGGGTCACCGTCGACGGCCGGGAGATCAGCGCGCCGCCACACGCCGCCTCCTGGATGGCGTTCGACTACGACAACACGGTCAAGGGCAACGACGGCTGCGCGCCCTTCCGCAGGTCCACGACCCTGACCGACAGTGCGCTGACCCTGGGTGGGGAGTGGACACAGGCGACGGAGGACGGCGGGTGCCCGGCGAAGAACCGCGCCTTCGCCGAGCAGTTGCGGAAGGTCTTCGACGGTCCGCTCACGATCGCCTACCGGGTCGACAATCTCACGCTGGACCTGAAGAACCAGCAGGGCGACTACGTGGCGATCAAACTCCAGCAGCCCGAGGGGTTCTACGGCCGGCGCTGGCAGGTGCCCAGGCTGATCGTGGGCGACACCTACAGTCCGGACCTGCCGAAGAGCGCGTATTTCATCTTCCACGAGGACGGAACGGTCATCGGGAACCTGGGCTGCAACGACTTCACCAGCAAGGCCGTCTTCGAGGGCGACACACTGACCATGTGGGAGCCCACCCGCCTCAGCCGACGCACCTGTTCCCCGGACATCATGAAGGGAGAGGGGTACCTGCTCTCCATGAAGCGGAACCCGCAGACATTCACCTACTCGGTCACCCACGACACCATGAGCGCCTTCGACGAGTCCGAGGGCGCGCCGCTGCGCAACGGCTACGAGTTCACCGCGCTGCCCGACTGATCCGGGGCCAGCGCAGCCTCGGCCGTGGCAAGAATGTTGCCGAAGGTGCGGGTGAGCACGGGCCTCATGAGGAGGCGGGTCAGAGGGGCGCCGAGCAGGGGGAGGCGGACTTCGGCTCGGGTGGTCCAGCGGACGTGGGTGCCGTCGCCGGTTGCGGTGAACGTCATCCGGCCGAGTTCGTGACGGGACGGCGGCCAACTGCGTTCGACGACGTACTCGGTGGCGTACGGCGGGTCGTACCGGGTGATCCGCTCGCGGAACCAGCCGATCAGCCAGAGGTGGCTGCGCACCGCGCCGACCCCGTAAGGCGCGCCCTCACCGGGGCGGGTCAGTCGGCAGCGGAGCGCCAGGGGCGAACGTGTGTAGTGGGTGGTCGTGGTGAGCCAGGCGAACACCTCGTCCACCGGGGCGGGGATGACGCGTTCCACGGTCACGGTTTCCACGGCTGGGGTCCCTTCCTGTCCAGGGGGCGCACCATGTCGGCGCGGTGCAGTTTGTCGGGGTTGCGGATGACGTAGAGGCCGGTGATCCGTCCGTCGTGGATCTCGGCCGTCAGCAGCCAGTCGAGCGCACCGTCGGTCAGGAACCGCGCCCCGGGCATGCCGTTGTAGGTGGCGGGCTCGATACGGGTCGCCGTGAGGCTCGTACGGGCGACACGGAGGACGAACCGGGCGACCTCGTCGCGGCCGACGACCGGGCGGCGCGCGGCGATCACCTTTCCGCCGCCGTCGGAGATCTGCACGACATCGGGCGCCAGCAGGTCCATCAGCACCTGTACGTCGCCGGTCGCCGCCGCGTCCAGGAACCGCCGTACGATCTCGCGGGCGGCGCCGGAGTCCGGTTCGAAACGGCGGCGCCGCGCGTGGACGTGGCGGCGGGCGCGGTGGGCGGTCTGCCGGACGGTGGCCTCGCTCTTGCCGACCGACTCGGCGATCTCGCCGTGGGTGTAGCCGAACACGTCGTGCAGGACGAACACGGCACGTTCGGTCGGACTCAGCGTTTCCAGGACGAGCAGCATGGCCATCGACACCGACTCGGACAGGAGCACGTCGTCGCTCGCCTCGGGAGCGGTACGGATCGGCTCGGGCAGCCAGACGCCCACGTAGTCCTCGCGCCGCGCCCGGGCCGCGCGCAGGTGGTTGAGGGCCTGCCGGGTCACGGTACGCACCAGGTAGGCGCGCGGGTGCCGGACCGTGTCCGGATCGACCGCGCTCCACCGCAGATAGCTCTCCTGCAGCACGTCCTCGGCGTCGGTGGCGCTGCCCAGCATCTCGTAGGCGATGGTGAACAGGAGTCCGCGGTGCTCGGTGAATGCGTCCCCGGCATGCGCGGGGTTCGCAGGGCCCTCAGCGCCCGCAGGTCCCTGGGTGTCCCCAGTGCTGTCAGTGCCCCCAGCAACCTCAGCGTCACCAACCATGCCCAGCCCCCGCCCCCGCCCCGGCCCCATCGTGACGAACCGACATCGCCCTGCCTTTCTCTTCGCCTGCCCATCGGGACACTTCGCGGCGGCGAAACGTGACAGGGGCGGCCCGGCTTTTTCCGGCCGTCCGCCGGCCGCGGCTATCTGCCGGTGGCCGCGCGTGAGGACGTCTCCCTGGCCTTGGCCACCGCGGCCGCCAACTGCTCCTGTACCGCCTCCGGCAGCGCGCCCCCTTGCACACTGTCCACCAGTTCCCGGGCCAGGAAGTGCAGCTTGGTGTTGGTGTTCTGGGAAGCGGTGACCAGCACGGCCCAGGCCGCGTCGGGGCTCAGGGTGAAGGTGGCCATCAGTATTCCGCGGGCCAGGTCGATGACCGGGCGGGTCTGCATGGCGCGGCGCAACTGGGCGACTTCCTTGGGCAACTCCTGGTGGGAGTCCTGTTGGGAGTCCTCGTGCGCGTCCTGTCGGGAATCCTGGTGCGGGACCGCGCCGTCGGTGGAAGGCGGCGCGGACTGCCCGTACGGCTCTGGAGAGATGAACAGTTTCCGGACTCCGGTCAGGTCCAGCAGCCGTTCGACCGCGCGACTGCTGGAGCGGAGGACCACGGTCTTGCCCTGTGCGACGGCCCGCACGCGCAGACGCAGCAGCATGTTCAGGCCGGAGCAGTCGAAGAACGGGACGGCGTCAAGGTGGAGGTCGAGGCCCTGGGCCGACCGGCTCAGGGCCTCGCGCAGGCCGTGTTCGACCTTCTCGCAGGCGTGCAGGTCCAGTTCGCCTTGTACGGCCACCCCGGTCCGGCCGCTGCCCGAGAAGGCGTCGAGCCGCGACAGGCGGGGCGGGTACGGGGCCGGCGGGCCGTTGCTCCCGTCGGTCCCGGTGGCGACCTCGGGGGGAGGAGTCGCCCAGGGCGCAGCTTCCGGCATGACCTTCCCTTCCCGTCATCGGCTGAGCCGTTTCCCTCCAGGCTTGCCGATCGAGGGACACACGTCAACCAATACACGAAAAGCTGTACGTGTATCGGGACACATGAACACCGGGTCGCTAGAATGACGGCATGGATGGACTGTCCGAGACGCAGAACGGGGTGCCCGAGCCGCACACGGGGTGGACGTTCGTGACCAACCACGCCCGGGTACTGGCGGCCATCGCGGACAACCACAACGCCCGAATCCGCGACATCGCCGCACGCTGCAGGCTGACCGAACGCGCCGTTCAGAAGATCATTTCCGACCTGGAGCGCGACGGGTACCTGTCACACACCCGCGAGGGCCGCAGCAACACCTACGAGATCGACCCCGGCAAGGTGCTGCGCCACCCCGCCGAAGCCGGACTGACCGTCGCCTCGCTGCTCTCCCTGCTCGTCCAGGACGAGGAACACCGCACCACGCACCCCGACGGCGAGCGGCAGCGTCAGCACACGGGCTGAGCGCATGGTCCGCGCCGGCGCCGCAGGACGCTTCACGGCATCTCTTGGTTGTACGGAAATCGGCTGATTGCCCGGGGCGTCCGGTGCCTCTTTGATGAGCGGGTCCCGTGTGCGCGGGCGGACGTGTCCTGCTTCCCGAAGGGTGACCATGAGACGGCTCTTACGCGCGGGGCGTACGTCCCGCGGGACGCGGGTGGCCGCTGCCGCGGTCCTGACCTCGGCCTGTGCCGCCGTGTTGCTGCCAGGCACGGCGGCACAGGCCCGTCCCGTAGTGGACACGGCGGGCGCGGCCAGTTCCGCACGTACGGAGCGGGTGAGCACCACCTCGGACGGCGCCCAGGCCGACGGTCTGTCCGACGGGGCATCGATCAGCGCGGACGGGCGGTATGTCGCCTTCTGGTCGGCCGCGCCCAATCTGGGCGCCGACGGCTACCGCGCCCTGCTGGTCAAGGACTTGATGTCCGGGTAGGTCACGCGAGTGCCCGGCGCCAGGACGTACGGCGGCAGCTATACGGCGATCAGTGACGACGGCCGGTACGTCGGCTACGGGTCGGGCAGCCGCTACGCCTCGGCCTACGTCTACGACCGCGTCACCGGCCGGATCACCCAGGCCAACGGCTCCGAGCTGAGCAGCGTCGACTCGCTGAGCGCCGACGGCCGCTTTGCCGCCGTCACGGTCGGCAGCCGCAACCCGAGCCGGCCCGCCCGGCTGTTCGTCCGCGACCTGACGGACGGCACCGACGAGCAGATCGACCCGCTGCAGACCCCGACGGGCCGGCCGACCGTCAGCACGGGCCTGCTCAGCGGTGACGGGCGGCTGCTGGCCTTCGCCACCGGCCCGCGCAGCGGCGCGTACGACATCTTCGTCAAGGACCGGGCCGACGGAACCGTGCGGCAGGTGGACGTACCGCTGGACGGGGTGCAGGACGACCGGCGGAGCCGGCTGGCGGGGATGAGCCGGGACGGCCGTTACGTGCTCTTCGACTCCGCGTCCGGCAACCTGGTCCCCGGGACCACCGAGCCGGGCCTGCACGCCTACCTCCGCGACCTGCGGACCGGCACCACCGTACGGCTCGCGCCGGCCGGCGTCTCGGCGGTGGCGGTCAGCGGCGACGGGCAGAAGGTGCTGCTGTCCGAGGAGGACCGGCTCACACTGCTGGACGTGCGTACCGGCGTACGTACCGCGGTCGGCCCGGCCGCACGGGCCATCCCGGGGTCGGTCACCCGGGACGGCGAGGCAGTGGCCTTCACGTCGGAAGCCGCCGACCTCGTGCCGGGTGACACCAACGCGGCCGCCGACGTGTTCGTACACCGCCCTGGGCGACCACCCGGGAGCGGCCGTTCCTCAGGTGCGGCGCCGGGCGAGAGCCACCGCCCCGCAGCCGAGCGCCGCTGCCGCGGTCACGGCCGCCGCGGTGATCATCCGGGCGTCGCGGGCGCGCACACCGGGCCGGGGAACCTTGCGTTCGGGATGGTGGGCGGGCGCGGCGCCGTCCAGGCCGAGGGCGAGCACCTCGGCCAGGTGCAGGGCCCGCCGTCCGGTGCCGGACTGCTCGATCTGGGTGCGGCAGCTGAAGCCGTCGGAGATGACCAGGGCGCTGGGGGCGGTGTCGCGCACGGCGGGCAGCACGCCCTGTTCGGCGACGGCCATGGACACGTCGTAGTGGTCCTTCTCGAAGCCGAAGTTGCCGGCCAGGCCGCAGCAGCCCTCGTCCAGCACGTCGGCGTCGATGCCGGCGCGGCGCATCAGCTCCCGGTCGGGGTCGGTCTTCATGACGGCGTGCTGGTGGCAGTGCGTCTGTACGGTGGCGGCGCGCGCGAGTTGGGGCGGCTGCCAGTCGGGGGCGCGGCGCACCAGCAGTTCCGCGAGGGTGTGGAACTGGTCGGCCAGGCGCTGGACGTCGGTGTCGTGCGGCAGCAGTTCGGGGGCGTCGGCGCGGAAGACGGCGGTGCACGATGGTTCCAGGCCGACGACCGGCGTACCGGCTTCGAGCCACGGCCGCAGGATGCGGGTGGTGCGGTGCAGGGTGCGTTTGGCGGTGTCGAGTTGGCCGGTGGAGATCCAGGTCAGCCCGCAGCACACGACTTCGGTGGGCACCGTCACCCGGAAACCGGCGTCCTCCAGGACGCGGACGGCCGACCGGGCGACGTTCGGGTGGAAGTACGTGCTGAAGGTGTCCGGCCACAGGACGACGGTGCGGGGGTCGGCGGGGTCGGGCTCGGGCCGGTCCTGTGCGCGCCACCACTGGAGGAAGGACTGCTCGGCGAAGACGGGTGCGTCGCGCCGTGTGGCGACACCCGCCAGGCGCTTGCCGAGGTTGCCGATCACCGGTGCGTGCAGGGCCGCGTTGACCAGCCGGGGCGCGGCGCGGGAGGCCAGGGCCCACAGCGGCAGCCAGCCCAGCGCGTAGTGCGCGGCCGGGCGCAGCCGCCCCTTGTAGTGGTGGGCGAGGAACTCGGCCTTGTAGGTGGCCATGTCCACGCCGGTTGGGCAGTCGGATTTGCAGCCCTTGCAGGCGAGGCACAGGTCGAGGGCGTCCTTGACCTCGGTGCTGCGCCAGCCGTCGGTCACCGCGGAGTCCGCGTGGCCGCCGAGCATTTCGAACAGCAGCCGGGCGCGGCCGCGGGTGGAGTGCTCCTCCTCGCCGGTGGCGCGGTAGGAGGGGCACATCACGCCGCCGCGGTGGCTGCGGCAGTTGCCGATGCCGACGCAGCGCAGGACGGCGCGGGTGAAGTCGTGGTCGTCCTCCGGGTAGCCGAAGTGGGTCTCGTCGTACGCGGGGCGCCAGTGCGAGCCCAGGCGGAGGTTCTCGTCGACGCGGTAGGGGCTGGTCACCTTGCCGGGGTTCATCCGGTGGTCCGGGTCGAAGAGGGCCTTCAGCTCGCCGAAGGCCCGTACCAGCCGGTCGCCGAACATGACCGGCAGCAGTTCGGCGCGCGACTGGCCGTCGCCGTGCTCGCCGGAGAGGGAGCCCCCGTAGGAGGTGACGAGTTCGGCGGCCCGGAAGAGGAAGTCCCGGAAGTCGCGGACGCCGTCGGCGGAGGTCAGGCCGAAGGGGATACGGGTGTGGACGCAGCCCTGGCCGAAGTGGCCGTAGAGGGTGGCGTGTTCGTAGCCGTACTCGCGCAGGAGGGAGGTGAGGTCGCGCAGGTAGTCGCCCAGCCGCTCGGGCGGTGCGGCGGAGTCCTCCCAGCCCTCCCAGGTGTCGCGTCCGTCCGGCGGGCGGGCGGTGACGCCGAGCCCCGCCTCGCGGGCCCGGAGCATCCGCTGCTCGCGCCGCGGGTCGTCGGAGAAGGCCACGCTGTCGTCGTCCTCGCCGCGTCCCATGGCTTCCAGCAGGCCGTGCGCCTGCCGGTCGACCTGCTCGCGGGAGTCCCCGGCGAACTGGATCAGCAGCCAGCTCTCCCCGGCCGACAGGTTGTCGAGGGATTCGGTGTGGGCGTTCTCCTCGCGCATGAGCTGGGCCATCCGGCCGTCCAGGGCTTCGAGCTGGCTGGGCTCGCAGTGCTTCAGGGCCTTCGGTACGTCGTCGGCGGCGGAGGCGATGTCCGGGTAGCCGAGCACGAGCAGCGCCTCGTACTCGGGAACCGGCACCAGTTCCAGTTCGGCGTGCAGCACGGTCACGAGGGTGCCTTCGCTGCCGACGAGGGCGCGGGCGACGTCGAAGCCGTTCTCCGGCAGGAGCGAGTCGAGGTTGTATCCGGAGACGCGGCGCGGGATGCGCGGGTAGCCGCGGCGGATCTCGGCGAGGTTGCGGTCGGCCAGGTCGCGCAGTCCCCGGTAGATCTCGGCGCGGCGCCCGCCTTCGGCGACGATCCGCTCGTACTCCTCGTCCGAGGTGGGGCCGGCCCAGAAGCGGGCGCCGTCGTAGGTGAGGACCTCCAGCCGCCGCACGTTGTCGACCGTCTTGCCGTACGCCTGCGCCGACGCGCCGCAGGAGTTGTTGCCGATCATGCCGCCCAGCGCGCAGTGGCTGTGCGTCGAGGGCCTCGGGCCGAACTGCAAGCCGTACTCGCCCAGTTGACGGTTCAACTCGTCCAGGACGATGCCGGGTTCGACGACGCAGGTACGTGCTTGCGGGTCGACCGAGACCAAGCCGTGGCAGTACTTGGTCCAGTCGATCACCACGGCGGCGTTGGTGCACTGCCCGGCCAGGCTCGTACCGCCGCCGCGGGAGAGCACCGGCACACCGTGTTCGGCGCAGACCGCGACGGCCGTGGCGGCCGCGTCCACGGTGCGCGGCACGACCACGCCGATGGGCACCTGGCGGTAGTTCGACCCGTCGGTCGTGTACGCGCCGCGGCTGCCGGCGTCGAAACGGACCTCGCCGTCCACGCGCCGGCGCAGCGCGTCCACCAGCCCGGCCGGGGCCGCGCCGCCGTCCTGGTCCTTCGCTCCTCCCGGCGCGAGCGTGCGGCGGCCTGCGTCCGGTCCCTTGTCCACGAGGCGTCCTCCTGCTTCCTGACGTACGACGGCGGTTCCCCGCCGGATTCCGCTTCCCACCGGGTACCGCGCCACGCGAGCTCTACCCTCTTTGCCGTATCTGTTCCGTTCGCCCGGCAGCCGTTACGCCGTCCGGTGGACGGGCGCGCGCGGGCCGGGGCCGAGGTCAGGCAGGTTCCGGCCCGTTCAGGCGGGCGCCCGCTTCGAGGAGCAGGGCGTGCACGAACGCCTGGGGCAGGTTGCCGCGCAGCTGGCGCTGCTCCACGTCGTACTCCTCGGCGAACAGCCCCGGCGTACCGCAGGCGCTGCGGGTCCGCTCGAACCAGCGGAAGGCGCCGACCCGGTCGCCCCCGGCCTGCGCGGCCAGCGCCATCATGAACCCGCAGAGCAGGAACGCGCCCTCGGCCTCGCCCAGCGGCCGGTCGTCGTGGCGGAACCGGTAGAGGTACCCGTCGTGGGCGAGCCGCTCCTCGATGAAACGCCGGGTGCGGTACGTACTGGGGTCGTCCGGGCGCAGGCAGCCGCGGGCCAGCGGCAGCAGCAGGGCGCCCTCGGCGCCCGCGTCGTCCTCCGCGCGCAGCCATACGCCGTCGGACCGCAGGCAGCGCCGCCGTGTCTCCGCCTCGACGGCGTCGGCCAGCGCGCTCCTGCTCCGCGCCGCCGGGCCCGGAACACTGTCGGCCAGGGCGCGCAGCCCCGCCACGATGCTCAGCCGCGAATGCGTCCACCAGCGCTTCTCCAGCTCCCAGATCCCGGCGTCCGCCTGCCGCCAGTGCTGCTCGACGCACCGCACCGCTACCTCCGCCGCCCGCTGCCCGTCCCGGTCCAGCCGGTCGTGCCGGGCCGCCGCGGCGAACAGTTGCAGCGCTTCTCCGTACGTGTCGAGCTGGAACTGCCGGCCCGCGCGGTTGCCGACGAAGTCGCTGCCACCCGGATAGCCGACCAGGGGCAGCGGGCGTTCCTCGGCGACGGGGGCGCCGTCCACGGTGTAGGCGGGGCGGAGCCGGTCGCCGTCCTCCAGCAGACGTGCGCTCACGAACCGTACGGCCTGGTCCAGCAGCGGGTACGGGCCGTGGGCGGCCACCGCGAGCCCGGCGTAACACTGGTCGCGGATCCAGGTGTAGCGGTAGTCGTAGTTGCGTCCGGCCTCGGCGCGCTCGGGCAGGGAGGTGGTGGCGGCCGCGACCATGCCGCCGGAGCTGCTGGTCAGGCCGTGCAGTACGGCGTAGGCGTGGCGGGCGTCGCGGGGCGCGGCGGTGTCGAGGCAGCGGGGCACGGCCTCGTGCCATGCCGTTTCCGTCTCCCGCCACAGCCGCCGTGGATCCGGCGCGGTGCCCGGTGGCCGCCGGCCGATGTACAGGACGAGGTCGCGCTCCTGCCCCTCCGGGACGGTGAAGGCGGCCTGCCGGCCACCGCCGGGCCTGCGTTTGAGGGCCACCCCGCTGAACCGAAGATGCAGGCCGCCGCCCTCAGCGGTGTGGCCGTCCGGCGTGTCGCGTCCCTCCGCCATCACTCCGGCACCGAACTCCGGCCGCGGGTCGAGCACGAGGTGGACGCGGGCGTCGCCCCGTACGGCACGCACCCGGCGCAGCAGCACCAGACCGTCGCGGGCGGCGGGCAGGGCCAGGGCCTCCCGGCTCTCGATGACCGCCTCGTCGGTGACCCAGCGGCTGACGTGGATGAGCGTGCCGTCCTCGTAGTGGCCGCCGCGCACCCGCCAGACGTTCTGCGGCCGTACGGTGTAGTGCCCCGGCCCGCCGATCAGCGCGGAGAAGACCGCGTCGTCGTGCCAGCGCGGCGCGCACAGCCACACCAGCTCGCCCTGCGGGCCGACGACCGCGCCCCGTTCGCCGTCGCCGAGGAACGCGTAGTCGCGCAGGACGGCGGGGGCGGGCACGGCCGCGGAGAGCAGGTCTTCCATCTGCGTCTTTCGTCTGGTGCGCACGGCCGGGGCCGCACCGCGGCCCTCGTCCGCTCCGTAGGCGTTCGGACGCCACACCAGTACCCCGTCGCACGCGCGGCATGACCACCGGCCGCCCGAACGCCTCGCTTGCAGCTGTTCGAACGCCCTGCTAGCTTCTGCCGCGACATCTCACCGTAGGGTTCCGCCCTCGCCGATCAGCCTCCTCGTGTCCGGTGACACCAGGAAGGTGGGAGTCACACCGGATTTCTGACAAAGGTGTGCGGCGATGGTTGCGCTTCGGCACGCGGAAACGGCTCTGGAAGCCGTCGATCTGCTCAAGACCTACTCGGCAGGCAGGAACAAACCCCCGGTCAGGGCGTTGCGGGGGCTGAGCTTCCATGCGGCGCCGGGGACCGTGTTCGGGCTCCTCGGCCCGAACGGGGCAGGCAAATCGACCACGGTGAAGATTCTCTCCACCCTGGCGGCCGCCGATTCCGGTTCGGCACGCGTCGCCGGGATCGACGTGGCGGCGGAGCCGGACCGGGTGCGCCGGGCGATCGGGGTCGTGGCCCAGCGGCCCGGCACCGACCCGATGGCGACTGCGGCCGAGAACCTGCTGCTCGCGGGCCGCATCCACGGCATGTCCCGCCGCGACGCCACGGCGCGCGCCGGTGAACTCGTCGGCCGGTTCGGGCTGACGGACGCCGCGCACCGGCCTGTTCGTACGTACTCCGGGGGCATGGCGCGCAAGCTGGACGTGGCCCTCGGGCTGGTGCACCGCCCGCAGGTGCTCTTCCTGGACGAGCCGACGACGGGGCTGGACCCGCAGGCCCGGAGCGAGATGTGGCACGAGATCGCCACGCTGGCCGCCGACGAGCGGATGACGGTACTGCTCACCACCCACTACCTGGACGAGGCCGACCGGCTCGCCGACCGCATCGCGATCGTCGACCACGGCACCGTCGTCGCCTCGGGCACACCCGATGAGCTGAAGAGCGACCTGCGCGGCGACGCGGTGCTGGTCGAGCTCGCCGAGGCGGACCCCAGGGCGCGGGCGGTGCTGGAACGGGTGCCGGTGCTGCGCGACGTCACCATGGACGGGGCTACGGTACGGGGCCGCACCGACGACGGCGCCAGGGCGCTGCCGGCCGTACTGGCCGCACTCGAAGAAGCGGGATTCGCCGTCACCTCCGCCACGCTCGCCCGCCCCTCGCTCGACGACGTCTATCTCCGGCACGCCGGGCGCGGCTTCGACGCCGCCGGCGGGGGCGCGGAAGGCCCGGCGGCGGTACGGACCCTGGAGGCGGCGAAGTGACCACCTCGTACGCGACCTCTGCCGCCGCACGTCCGCTCACGTTTCTCACCCACACCGCACTGCTCACCGGCCGTCTGCAGCGCACGCTGTGGCGGATGCCCGCCTTCCTGGTCATCGGGCTCGTCCAGCCGGTGATCTGGCTGCTGTTGTTCGGGCAACTCTTCCGCGCGGTCGCGGACCTGCCCGGTTTCGCGTCCGGCAGCGGCGGGTTCCTGGAGTTCCTCACACCGGGCGTGGTGATGATGACCGCGCTGTTCGCCAGCGCCTGGGCGGGGACGACATACCTCCAGGACATCGACCGCGGGGTGCTGGACCGGCTGCTCACCTCGCCCGTCGGCCGCGGCGCCATGGTGTGCGCCACCCTCGTCCACCAGGCGGTCCAGACCGTCGTCCAGAGCCTGGTCATCGTGGGCATCGCGCTGCTCGCCGGTGCCCGCTTCCCCGGCGGCGTCGTCGGCATGGGCGTCACCGTCCTCGCCGCGGTCCTGCTGACGCTGGTCTTCTCGGCCCTGTCCGACGCCGTCGCGCTGCTGACCCGGCAGCAGGCCACGCTGACCGCGATCTCCCAGTTCACCACGCTGCCGCTGATGTTCCTCAGCTCGGCCGTCATGGATCTCGGGCTCGCGCCGGGCTGGGTCCGGGACGCCGCCGCGTACAACCCCGTGGAGTGGGCGGTCGCCGCGGCCCGGCAGGCGATGCTCGGCGGGGCCGGCCGGAGCGCTGTCCAGGGACGTCTGGCCCTGCTCGCGGCGGCGGTTCTGGTGATGGGATTCCTGGCGACACGGGCGTTCCGGGCCTACCGGAAGTCCGCGTAAGGGAGGCTGCTCAGCCTCGCCGTGCGGGGGCCGGACCGCCGACTCCGGTCCCCGCAGACCGCCTTGGGTGGGGAGCAGCCAAGGGGCCTCTCCTCGCGGTAGTTGAATTCCCTTGTTTCCCCTCCCCCGGCTGCTCTGCCCTTATCGGCACAGACCCTCCCAGCAATTGGCGGGCTCATTCGGGCGCACTCAATCGCATCACTCTCCGCCCCCTCACCTCGGAGCCGTTGCGACCCGGTGGTGCCGTCGAATTCCGGAGCCGGTACAGGCCGCGTACGGGCCTGCGCCGAAGGCGGAGCGTCATCGGCGGCAGCGCGCCATGCCGCCTTCCCCCCAGGCCGGATGGGGCCCGCCGGGTGGCCGGACACCCTCCGTGTCCGCCCCGGCGGCCCGGCGGCGGCGTAATTCCACCGCCCTCGCGGATTCTTCCGGCCGGTCCGTCACTGGCCTGATTCCGTGATTGACGCCGGAATTCGCGGTGCCTAGGTTCCCTGTCGCAACGGGGGGAGAAACACACCGGAACCGGACGCCGAAAAGAAGGGGTGGACATGCCAAAGCAGTACGTCACACCGGAATGGGAATCCCCTGGCGAGTGGTACGGCACCATGAAGGCCACGGTCTGGAATTTCGAAAGCGAACCACTCGTCAACGCCGAGATCTCCTTCCGCGTGCAGTCGGACCAGAACGTCACCAACGTCTACGGACTCGTCTGGCAGCGGCAGGGCAACGTCATCACCGGACGCCTGGTGCCCGAGCGGCAGACCGTACCGCCGCACCGCGGCACCCAGGAGTTCCGGCTCGGCTTCTCCCGGTCGATGCCGGGCCCCGGCCCGCTGCCGACCGATTTCAAGATCAACGGCCAGCCTGCGGATGTGCCGGACGACCGGACCCCGCCGGGCACACCGGGCAACGTACACACGGACACGCTCGGCCCGACGCAGGTCACGCTGTCCTGGAACCCGTCCACCGACAACGTCGGCGTGATGGGTTATGAGGTGGCGTACGGCGGCCCGCAGCCCCTGCGGGTCAAGGACGAGACCGCGGTGATCTCCGGGCTGACCCCGACGACCAAGTACACGGTCCGGGTCACGGCCGTGGACCTCGCGGGCAACCGCTCCGAGCCGTCGCAGCCGCTGGAGTTCACCACGACCGACAAGCTCCCCGACGGCGGCCCCTGGGACATGCCGCGCGCGCCGTACGTCGACTACATGGCCTGGCCGAACCCGAGCCTGCCGCAGTACGCCCAGGAATCCGGCGTGGACGGCTTCATGCTGGGCTTCATCGTCGCCAACAACAACAAGAAGCTGGCGTGGGCCGGGCAGGACGGTCCCGACTGGGAGGTCGACCAGAGCTCGTACGGCAAGAAGGACATCGAGCAGCTGGCCGCGACCGGCGGCAGGGTTGCCTTCTCCTGCGGCGGCGCCTCCGGCCGGCCGCTGGAGGCCGTCGAGACCAGCGTCACCAGGATCGTCGAGCAGTACGAGGCGTTCCTCCGCAACTACGGGGTGGCGCGCATCGACTTCGACTTCGAGGGCGACTTCCTGGCCGACGAGGCGGCGCACCTGCGGCACACCGCGGCGATCTCCCAGATCCTCGTCAAGCACCCCGGCCTCAAGGTCTCGTACACCCTCCCCGCCGACGCGCAGCCCGGTGAGGGCTCGGCGGGCTTCAGCCCGGTCGGCGTGAAGTTCCTGGCGAAGGTCGCCGCCGCCGGTATCGAACCCGGCCTGGTCAACGGCATGCTCATGGAGTTCGGGCAGAGCGCGCCGCCGGACATGTACGAGTGCTGCGTCATCGGACTGAAGGCCATGCACGGCCAGATCGGTTCGCTGTGGTCCGCCTGGGACGCCGGGAAGGTCTGGCACCGTACGGGCGCCACCCCGATGTTCGGCTGCAACATCAACAAGCGGGTCTTCACCCTCGACAACCAGCGCAGCCTGGTCGAATTCGCCCACGAGCACCAGCTCGGCGCGCTCTCCGGCTGGGACGCCACCCGCGACCACAACCAGGGCAACCCCGACGTCCAGCCGCCGTGCACCGTCGGCTGCGACGCGTGCGACACGTACCGCTGTACCTGCGTGGACCAGCGGCCGTTCGACTTCAGCAAGCTCATCGCCCTCTACAAGAACGGCGCAGCGCCGACCATCGGGACACAGACCCGGGTGTGACACGCCCTCGTCCACCGGCGAACGGCCGCACCCGGTGCGGTCGTTCGTCCGTGTCTGATACCGAGGCGCGCGCCGGTTCCCCCTTTTGCGCCGCGGCGCAAGCTCCTTACGGCCAGGGCCTGGTCCCGGCACCGCTCCCGTAAGCGACGCCGGAACCCTGCTCCCTCTCCCCCAGCTCCCAAGCCCTTGGCCGCGGACTCCGCGGGGCCCCTCCCGCCCAGGGCCACGCACCGGCCACCGCCCACAGCGCCTCCCCGGCCCCCGCGCACAAACGCCGAAGCCCATCGGGCCATAGGGAGCACCTACTGCGAGTCGTGCGGCCACCTCGGTTACGACGTCGAGAACTACGCCATCGCCGCGTCGCCCAGCTGGTACCGGGGCCGCTGCCCCGTCTGCGGGCACGAGAAGGAGTTCTCCTTCACGATGTAGCCCCGGTGGAGCCCGGCCCCGGCGTCCCCCTCAGCCCAGACGCGCCTCCGCATAAGCCTCGATCGCGTCCCGCTGGTACGCGGCCAGGCCCGGTGCGATCGACTCGTACGCGGCGCGCCAGTGCTCGTTCTCCACGCAGGCGCGTCCGATCGCGCGGTACTCCTCGGCGCTGACCTTCCGTATGCGGGTCAGCGCACGGTGCTGCCGGTCGATCTCGGCCTGCACCGGGTCGGCCCCGGCCGGCTCCCCGGCGGCCAGCAGCTCGGCCAGCCGGACCATCTGCGCCGTACGCTCGCGCTGGTCGGCCTCGATCTCGGCCTCGCCCAGGCCCGCGTTGTGCCGCTCGATGGCGGCGGCCAGTTCGGGGAAGCCGCGCAGGCTCTTCAGGTACTGCGGCGGCCGGATGCCCTCGAACAGGTTCTCCGGCCGGTTGATGCTGACCATGGCGGTGCCGTCCTTCCTGGATCGTTCCAGTTCGCCGATCGTGCGGGACACGGTCGCGGCCAGGGCGTCCAGCCGGTCGCGTTCGGCGAGCAGCCGACGGTGGTGGCCGCGCAGCGCCTCCAGTTCGTCGACCTGCGCCGCCAGTACCCGGCCGATCTCCGCCAGCCCCAGGCCCAGTTCCCGCAGGACGAGGATCTGCTGCAACCGCAGCAACTGCCGCTCCTCGTAGTAGCGGTGCCCGTTCGCGCCGGTCCCGGCGGGCGGCAGCAGGCCGGTGTGGTCGTAGTGGCGCAGCGTCCGTGCCGTCACACCGGACATCCGCGCCACCTCCGCGATCGGCCAGGCCATCGCCGCCCCCTTCACGAAACGCTCGGCAGGGCCGGTTTTCCGGCCCTGGTCAGGACGGTAGAGGCTGCCGCTGCGGCAACTTCAAGGACAAAGCCCCGGCCGCGCGGGCCGACCGGTCCCGGAAACCCCCTACTTGGCCTGTCGCGGGAAACATATATCCCGCGTTGTTCGTGTCTCAAAACAAACACGCATTCGCTCTTTGCATATGTGCCCGGCATGTAGAGCAAAGCACATGGAAGCTTGTGTATAACTCTGTCCAATTGTGCTCGGCGATGTGGTTCCAGGAGCGGTTTCGGGGTCAAACTTGGGCCGGAAATGCGCCCTGCCCACTGAGCGGACACAGGGTGTCGCTGTGCGGAGAGAAGGGACGTCGGGCCGTGGCGCATCGCGGATCACGCAGGACAACGGAACGTGTGGCCGGTGCGGCGGCGGAGCGGCTGTTGCGGCTGGGCCAACAGTTACAGGGGACCACGACGACCGCGGACCGGCGGGCGGTCTTCCGTGCGGATCAGGGAGTCAATGACGCGCCGTACCGTGAGCGGTGGGCGCACGACAAGGTGGTGCGCTCGACCCACGGTGTGAATTGCACGGGCTCGTGTTCCTGGCAGGTGTTCGTCAAAGACGGGCTCATCACCTGGGAAACACAACAGACGGATTACCCGTCGGTGGGCCCCGACCGCCCGGAGTACGAGCCGAGGGGCTGTCCGCGCGGAGCGTCCTTTTCCTGGTACACGTACTCGCCGACGCGGGTGCGTTATCCGTATGCGCGCGGCGTGCTGGTGGAAATGTTCCGGGAAGCGCGGGCCCGGCTCGGCGACCCGGTGGCGGCCTGGGCCGAGATCACCGGGGACGCGGCCAAACGCCGCCGGTATCAGCAGGCCCGCGGCAAAGGCGGCCTGGTACGGATCGGCTGGGACGAGGCTTTGGAGATCGCGGCCGCCGCCCATGTGCACACCCTCCAGCATTACGGGCCGGACCGGATCGCCGGCTTCTCCCCCATCCCCGCGATGTCCATGGCCTCGCACGCGGTCGGCGCCCGCTTCATGTCGCTGCTCGGCGCGCCCATGCTGTCCTTCTACGACTGGTACGCGGATCTGCCGATCGCCTCCCCGCAGGTCTTCGGCGACCAGACCGACGTCCCGGAATCCGGTGACTGGTGGGACGCGGCCTACCTGATGCTGTGGGGCTCGAACGTGCCGGTCACCCGCACCCCGGACGCGCACTGGATGGCCGAGGCCCGCTACCGCGGCCAGAAAGTCGTGGTGGTCTCCCCCGACTACGCCGACGCCACCAAATTCGCCGACGAATGGCTGCATCCCCACCCCGGCACCGACGGCGCCCTGGCCATGGCCATGGGCCACGTCATCCTGCGCGAATGCTTCGTCCAACGCCAGGTCCCGTACTTCACCGACTACGTCAAAACCTTCACCGACCTGCCCTTCCTCGTCGAACTGGAGCCGCGCGGCGCGTCCTTCGTGCCGGGGAAGTTCGTCACGGCGGCCGGCCTGGGCCTGTCCGAGGAGGACGACGGCGGGGAGAACGGGCAGTGGAAGCCGGTGGTTTTCGACGCGGGGCGGGGTGCTCCCGTGGCTCCGCCCGGCACGCTGGGGGAACGCTGGAGCGAGGGCGGCGCGGGCCGCTGGCATCTCGACCTGGGCGACGTGGACCCGCTGCTCACCTTCCACGAGGCGCAGGGCGCGGCCAGTGTGGAGGTCCTTCTTCCGCGCTTCGACCAGGGCGCGGAAGGTGAGGCCGGCACCGTGCGCCGGGCGGTGCCGGTGCGCGAACTGGGCGGCCGCCGGGTGACGACCGTCTTCGACCTGCTGCTGGCCCGGTACGGCGTGCACCGTCAGGGTCTGTCGGGGCAGTGGCCCCAGGGGTACGACGACGCAGCGCTGCCGTGCACCCCGGCCTGGCAGGAGACGCTGACCTCGGTTCCGGCGGGCGCCGTCGTACGGGCGGCGCGGGAGTTCGCGCACACCGCCGAGAAGACGCGCGGGCGCTGCATGATCGTGATGGGCGCCGGTACCAACCACTGGTTCCACTCGGACACCATCTACCGGTCGTTCCTGACGCTCCTGCTGCTGACCGGCTGCCAGGGCGTCAACGGCGGCGGCTGGGCGCATTACGTCGGCCAGGAGAAGGTACGCCCGTACGCCGGGTGGCAGCAGTTGCAGAGCGCGGCGGACTGGGTACGGCCGTCGCGGCAGATGGCCGGGACACCGTTCTGGTACCTGCACACCGACCAGTGGCGGTATGAGACCTACCGGGCCGATGCGCTGGCCTCGGTGACGGGCCGGGGTCTGTTCGCGGGTCGGCACACCGCTGATCTGGTGGCGCAGTCCGCCCGTCTGGGCTGGATGCCTTCCGCCCCCACGTTCAGCGACAACCCCCTGACGTTGGGGGACCGGGTCCGCGCCGCCGGGCGCGAACCGGGGCAGTGGGTGGCCGACCAGCTTCAGCACGGGCAGCTGGGGTTCGCCTGTGAGGACCCGGACGATCCGGCGAACTGGCCCCGGGTGCTGACCGTGTGGCGGGCGAATCTGATCGGTTCTTCCGCCAAGGGCAACGAGTACTTCCTGCGACACCTGCTGGGCGCCGCCGACAACGCGAGTGCCGAAGAGGCGCCTCCAGAGTCCCGCCCGCGCGATGTCACCTGGCACGAGGAGGCGCCGCGCGGAAAGCTCGACCTACTGCTGGCGCTGGACTTCCGTATGACCTCCACGACCCTGATGGCGGATCTGGTTCTGCCCGCAGCCACCTGGTACGAGAAGCACGACCTGTCCAGCACGGACATGCACCCGTACGTACACGCCTTCTCGCCCGCGATCATCCCGCCCTGGCAGGCCCGTACCGACTTCGAGATCTTCCACGGCCTGGCGTCGAAGCTCAGCGAACTGGCCCGTGGGCGCCTGGACACCCGGTACGACCTGGTGGCCACCCCGCTGACGCACGACACCCCCGGCGAGACGGCGCAGCCCGGCGGAACGGTGCCCGACTGGCGGGAGGCGGGTCGGCCTCGGCCAGGACACAACCTGCCGGCGTTCGCGCTCGTCGAGCGGGATTACACGGCCGTGGCCGCGAAGCTGGCCGGCCTGGGGCCGCTGGCCGAGGAGTCGGGCATGACCGTCAAGGGCGTGACCGTGTACCCGCGGGCGGAGGCCCGGTGGCTGGCGGACCGGTGCGGGACGGCCGCCGGGGGCGCGGCGAGCGGGCGGCCGCTGCTGGATACGGACGTGAAGTTCTGCGAGGCGATCCTCGCCCTGTCCGGCACCACCAACGGGCGGCTGGCCGCCGAGGGTTTCGCGCGCCTCGCCGAACGCTGCGGCCCCGGCAGCGGACTGACGGCGCTCGGCGAGTCGGTCGCCGAACGGCGCGTGGTCTTCTCCGACACCCAGGCCCGCCCGGTGCAGGTAGGGGCCAGTTTCGAGTGGTCGGGCAAGGAGGGTCCGGAGCGCCGGTACGCGCCGTTCACGATCAACACCGAGCACCGCAAGCCCTGGCACACCCTCACCGGCCGCCAGCACTTCTACCTCGACCACGACTGGATGGCCGAACTCGGCGAGCAGCTTCCCGTCTACCGCCCGCCGCTGGACCTCGCCTCCCTGGGCGAACACCCCCCGACGGCAGGAGTGGAGGGCGCGCGCTCGGTGACGGTCCGCTATGTCACCCCGCATTCGAAGTGGTCCATCCACTCCGAGTACCAGGAGAACCTGCTCATGCAGACACTGGCCCGCGGCGGCCCGGTCATCTGGCTCAGCGTCCAGGACGCGGCCCGTATCGAGGTGGCCGACAACGACTGGATCGAGGCGGTCAACCCCAACGGCGTGGTCGTCGCACGGGCCATCGTCTCGCACCGCATGCCGCCCGGCACCGTGTTCATGTACCACGTACAGGAACGCCTGGTGAACGTGCCCAAATCCCAGGCCACCGGCCGGCGCGGCGGAGTGCACAACGCCCTCACCAAACTCCTGATCAAGCCCACCCACCTCATCGGCGGCTACGGCCAGCTGTCCTTCGCCCCCAACTACTACGGCCCCACCGGCAACCAGCGCGACGCCGTCACCACCATCCGACGCCGCTCGCAGAACGTGGAGTACTGACATGCCTCGCGGCACACCCCCCACCCGCCGCGTCATGGCCCAGGTGGCCATGGTCATGAACCTCGACAAGTGCATCGGCTGCCACACCTGCTCGGTCACCTGCAAACAGACCTGGACCCACCGTTCCGGCACCGAATACGTCTGGTTCAACAACGTCGAGACCCGGCCCGGCCAGGGCTACCCCCGCGCCTACGAGGACCAGGAGCACTGGAAGGGCGGCTGGCGGCTCAAGGGCGACCGCCTCGTACCCCGCAGCGGCGGCCGGGCCCGTCGACTGGCCCGTCTCTTCGCCAACCCCGAACTGCCCGCCCTGAGCGACTACTACGAGCCCTGGACGTACGACTACGCGAACCTCACCACCGCACCGCTCGGCGACGACCTGCCCACCGCACCGCCCCGCTCCCTCATCGACGGCCGCCCCACCGACATCACCTGGGGCCCCAACTGGGACGACGACCTCGGCGGCGGCCCCGACCACCTCGCCGACGACCCCGTCCTGAAGAAAATGAACGACCAGGTGCGCCTCGAATACGAGCAGGCTTTCCTGTTCTACCTGCCCCGCATCTGCGAGCACTGCCTCAACCCGTCCTGCGTCGCCGTCTGCCCCTCCGGCGCCCTCTACAAGCGCATCGAGGACGGCATCGTCCTCGTCGACCAGGACCGCTGCCGCGGCTGGCGCATGTGCGTCACCGGCTGCCCCTACAAAAAGGTCTACTTCAACCACCAGACCGGCAAAGCCGAAAAATGCACCCTCTGCTACCCGCGCATCGAAGCAGGCCAGCCCACCGTGTGCTCCGAAACGTGCGTAGGGCGATTGCGCTACCTCGGCGTCATCCTCTACGACCCCGACAAAGTCGGCGAAGCCGCCGCCACACCCGACGAAAAGGACCTCTACGAGGCCCAGCTCTCCTGCTTCCTCGACCCCGACGACCCCACCGTCGCACGCGCCGCCGAGGAATCCGGCATCCCCCACGACTGGATCACCGCCGCCCGCCGCTCCCCCGTCCGCGCGCTCATCACGGACTACCGCGTGGCGCTGCCGCTGCATCCGGAATACCGCACCATGCCGATGGTCTGGTACGTGCCGCCGCTGTCGCCGGTGGTCGAGTCGCTGACCGCGACCGGGCACGACGGCGAGGACCCGGCCAAGCTGTTCGCCGCCATCGACGCGCTGCGCATCCCGCTGGACTACCTCGCCCATCTCTTCACCGCGGGCGATCCGGCGCCCGTCGAAGCCGCCCTGTGCCGGCTGGCCGCGATGCGCGCCCACATGCGGCGCATCAACCTCGGTGATCCTCGTGATCCGGCGATCGCCCGGAGCGTCGGCCTGGACGAGCGTGGCATCGAGGACATGTACCGGCTGCTGGCCCTGGCCAAGTACGAGGACCGTTATGTGATCCCGACCAGCTACACAGGAACGGTTCCCCCGGACTCGGTGGACGGCGGATGCAGTCTGGACGGGGACGGCGGCCCGGGCATGTACGACGCGGGCCTGCCGGGCATGGACTCCTTCCACGCCCCGCCGGTTCCCGAAACCGTCGCGGCGGGCGACGGGCTGCGCGGTCGTGTCAACCTGCTGAACTGGGACGGCAGGGGGCTTCCCCGCGGCCTGTTCCCCCGCCGCCGGGAGAGCGAGCGGTGACCGCCGTCCGTCCCGCCGTCCATCAGGCGGCTTCCCTGCTGCTGGTCTACCCCGACGACGACTGGCCCGTACGGCTGGCCGCCGTCACCGAGGCGATGCGCGCGCTGCCGGGCGAGTCACCGGCCGCGCTAGCGCGCTTCTGCGCCTACGCCCGGACCGTACCGCCACTCGACCTGGCGGCCCGTTACGTCCTCACCTTCGACCGCAGCCGACGCCGCACCCTGCACCTGACGTACTACACCGACGGTGACACCCGCCGCCGCGGCGCGGCCCTCGCCCGGCTCAAGGCCCTCTACCGCGCCCACGGCTGGCAGCCGAGCGGCGGTGAGCTGCCCGACTTCCTGCCCGCCGTACTGGAATTCAGCGCGCGCTGTCCTGAGCCGGGGCTCTCTCTGCTGCGCGAGCACCGGCCCGCACTCGACCTGCTCGGCCGCGCTCTGGAAACGTACGGGAGCTCCTACGCCGACGTGCTGCGCGCCGTGCGCGACACCCTGCCGGCCCCCGCGGCCGCCGATCGCGCCGCCGTCCTCGGCCTGGCCCGCACCGGGCCGCCCACCGAGAACGTGGGCCTCGATCCCTTTCCCGCCTCAGGATCGCCGCATACGGAAGGAGCCCGCAGGTGACCCACGCGCACATCGCCCTGTGGGGAGTGCTGCCCTACCTCGTGCTGGCCACCCTGGTCGCCGGCACCGCCTGGCGCTACCGCTACGACCGCTTCGGCTTCACCACCCGCTCCAGCCAGCTGCACGAGTCCCGTCTGCTGCGCATCGGCGGGCCGCTCTTCCACTACGCCCTGTTCCTGGTCATCGGCGGTCATGTCATGGGGCTGCTCGTTCCCGAGGCGCTGACCGAGCGGCTGCGCGTCAGTGAGCACCTGTACCACCTGACGGCCCTGACCATCGGCGGCCTGGCGGGCCTGGCCGCCGTCGCGGGCCTGGCCCTCCTCCTCCACCGCCGCCTGCGCGTGCCCGCCGTCCGCGCCGCGACCAGCCGCAGCGACCGCCTGGTGTATCCCCTGCTGGCCGTCGTCCTGCTCGCCGGGCTGCTGGCCACCGCCTCCACGGTCACCAACCCGTACGACTACCGGCTGGGCGTCTCGGTCTGGTTCCGGAGCCTCTTCGCCCTCGAACCCGATGTCGGCGCCATGGCCCGGGCGCCCTTCGTCCACCAACTGCACGCCCTGCTGGGCATGGCGCTGTTCGCCCTGTGGCCGTTCAGCCGTCTGGTGCACGCGTTCACCGTGCCCCTCGGGTACCTCTTCCGCCCATACGTCGTCTACCGCTCCCGTGGCCGCGGCCCATACCGGCGCGCGGGAGCCAGGCAGCTGGAGTACCCATGGGCCACGAGGCCGCCGGGCAGGACACCCGCCGGACGCGGGCACGGGAAGCCGTCGCGCGACTCCCGCCAGGATGTTTCGCGTCCGTAATGGCCGCGGGCATCGTCTCCCGGGCGGCACGGCACCATCGGTGCGCAGGGGTGGCCCGCGTGCTGCTGGGTGTAGGCGTGATCCTCTACGCCGGTCTCGTCGTCGCGACCGGGTGGCGGATCGCCGCGTACCGCGGCCGGGTGGCGCGGGACGCGGCCGATCCGGCCCGCGCCTTCGGGTTCTTCACGTTCGTGGCGGCCTCCGACGTGCTGGCCGCCGATCTGGCGGCGGGGCGCTGGCACCCGTTCGCCGTGGCCCTGCTGACCGGCGGCGCCCTGTGCTGCGCTGCGCTGGTCCCGCGCATGCTGGTCACCGTGGCCCGGTCCCGGTCGGTGCGGCCGGACGGCAGCTGGTTCCTGCTCGTGGTCGGGCCGCAGTCGGTCGTCGTGGCCGGCACGGCGCTACGGGCCGGGCCCACGACGGCCGTGGCGGAGGTCTGCTGCTGGGCGGCGGGCGTCCTGGCGTACGTCTCGATCACCACGCTGGTGTGGACGCGCCTGCGCCGCCACGGTGTCGCCCCGGCGGACCTGTCCCCGGTGTACTGGATCGCCATGGGCGCGGGCGCCATCAGCGTCCTGGCCGGAGCCGACGTACTGCTCTCCACGCCGTGGGACGGGCCGGTCCGGGCGGTGATCGTCGTGGTGCTGACGGCGGTGGCCGGGTGGGCGACGGCGCTGATCCCGGTGCTCCTGGCCGCCGGCGCGTGGCGGCACGTCCGGCATCGCGTACCGCTGCGCTACGAACCGTCCTGGTGGTCGGCGGTCTTCCCGATCGGCATGTACGCCGTGGCCACGCACCAGGCGGGCCGGGCGACGGGGGCAGGTCTGTGGGAGGGCGCGGGGCACGCGGTGGCGTGGGCGGCGCTGGGCGCGTGGACGTTGGTCGGCGCGGCCGTACTCGTGGAACGGTCGCACCGTCGGGTGGCCGAATGACGGCGGGCGGGCCCGGCAACCGCTGAAGGCCGGCCGGAGCCGCCCTCAGCCATCGCACCCTGACCTTCGCAACCTTGGCAAAACGCGGCGGGAAGATTCGCAAAGGTTGGCATGCGTACACCCTTGTTGGCACTCAGTGCCAGTGCCAGGGTGGTGTCCACGCGGCCCGCCGGGCCCGGCGGCAGCCGCCCGGGGCCGGGGCACGATTCCCGCTCTGACGTCGGAGATCCCGGCCAGGACGGCAGCCCGCACCGGCAGCATTGCTCACCTTGCCGCATGGCACAGCAGCGGGCCGCACCCCAGTTGAGACACGCAGTGCCATTCCGTGGCGGTGCGACACACGGGTTGGCAGACGAAACAGCACGCAAGGAGACGGTCATGGCAGAAGCGAGCACGCAGGCGGCCGCGGAACTGGCGCGGCGGTGGGCGTCCGACCCGCGCTGGCGGGGTGTCGAGCGTACCTTCGGCGCGCAGGACGTGGTCCGGCTGTCGGGCAGCGTCCGTGAGGAGCACACCCTGGCCCGGCGCGGCGCGGAACGGCTGTGGCGTCAGCTGCACGAGCAGGACTACATCCACGCGCTGGGCGCGCTGACGGGCGGTCAGGCCGTGCAGCAGGTCAAGGCCGGGCTGCAGGCCGTCTACCTGTCCGGCTGGCAGGTCGCCGCCGACGCCAACCAGGCCGGTCACACCTACCCCGACCAGAGCCTGTACCCGGCCAACTCCGTGCCGCAGGTGGTGCGCCGTATCAACAACGCGCTGCTGCGCGCCGACCAGATCGCCACCGCGGAAGGGGACGGGGAGGCCCTGGACTGGCTGGTGCCGATCGTCGCGGACGCCGAGGCCGGCTTCGGCGGCCCGCTCAACGCCTTCGAGCTGACCAAGGCGATGATCGCGGCGGGTGCCGCCGGTATCCACTACGAGGACCAGCTCGCCTCCGAGAAGAAGTGCGGCCACCTCGGTGGCAAGGTCCTCGTACCCACCTCCCAGCACATCCGCACCCTGAACGCGGCCCGCCTCGCCGCCGACATCGCCGATGTGCCGACCGTGCTCGTCGCGCGCACCGACGCCCTGGCCGCCACGCTGCTGACCAGCGACGTGGACGAGACCGACGCCCGCTTCTGCACCGGCGAGCGCACCGCCGAGGGCTTCTACCGGGTCGAGAACGGCATGGCCCCGGTGATCGCCCGCGGTCTGGCGTACGCCCCGTACGCGGACCTGCTGTGGATGGAGACCGGCACCCCCGACCTGGCCCAGGCCCGGGAATTCGCCGAGGCGATCCACGCCGAGTACCCCGACCAGCTGCTGGCCTACAACTGCTCGCCGTCCTTCAACTGGAAGGCGGCGCTGGACGACGACCAGATCGCCAAGTTCCAGCGGGAGCTGGGCGCGATGGGCTACCGCTTCCAGTTCATCACCCTGGCCGGCTTCCACTCCCTCAACCACGGCATGTTCGACCTCGCCCGCGGTTACGCCGAGCACGGCATGACCGCCTATGTCGACCTCCAGGAGCGCGAGTTCGCCGCCCAGAAGCAGGGCTTCACCGCCGTCAAGCACCAGCGCGAGGTCGGCACCGGCTACTTCGACCTGGTCGCCAGTGCCGTCAACCCCGCTTCCTCCACCACCGCGCTGACCGGCTCCACGGAGGAGGAGCAGTTCCACTAGGCGCTCCTCGCGGCCGCCCCCGGCCAGGCCGCACAGCGGCCCGAGCATCCGCGCGGCCCACCCCTCCGCCCGAGCGGAGGGCCGGGCGATCGTCCCCGCCCGCCCCTCCGCTCCCCTTTCTTCAGGAGAACCGATGCTCACCAGCGCACTGACCCACCGTGTCCGTGTCCTCGCCGCTCCGGGGCACCGGCACGACGAGATCCTGACGCCTGCCGCCCTGGACTTCGTCGGCCGGCTGGCCGGTGCCTTCGGGGATCGCCGCCGGGACGTTCTCAAGGAGCGCCGCAGGCTGGCGTTGCGTCTGGCGTCGGGCTCGCCGCTCGACTTTCCGCTGGTCACTTCCGCGGTGCGCGCCGACCCGTCCTGGCGCGTCGCGCCGCCGGCCCCGGGTCTGACCGACCGGCGTGTGGAGATCACCGGGCCGCCCGAGCGCCGGATGGCCGTCAACGCGCTCAACTCCGGTGCCCGGGTGTGGATGGCGGACTTCGAGGACGCCACCTCGCCCACCTGGGAGAACGTCATCGGCGGTCAGCTCAATCTGCTCGACGCGATCGGGCGGCGAATCGACTTCGTGACGCCGGAGGGCAGGGAGTACCGGCTCGGGGACCCCGCGCGGCTCGCCACCGTCATGGTCCGCCCGCGCGGCTGGCACCTCGACGAAGAGCACCTGGAGTACGACGGACGGCCCGTCCCCGCCGCGCTCGTCGACTTCGGCCTGTACTTCTTCCACTGCGCCCAGCGGCAGATCGACGCCGGCCGCGGCCCGTACTTCTACCTGCCGAAGCTGGAGAACCGGCACGAGGCCCGGCTGTGGAACGACATCTTCGTCCTCGCCCAGGACCTGCTCGGCATACCGCGCGGCACGGTCCGTGCCACGGTCCTCATCGAGACGGTCACCGCCGCGTTCGAGATGGAGGAGATCCTTCACGAGCTGCGCGAGCACAGTGCGGGGCTCAACGCCGGCCGCTGGGACTACCTCTTCAGCCTGATCAAGACGTTCGGGCACCGCGCCGACTTCCTGCTGCCGGACCGGGCGAAGGTGACGATGACCGCGCCCTTCCTGCGGGCCTACACCGAACTGCTCGTCCGCACCTGCCACCGCCGCGGCGCCCACGCCATCGGCGGCATGGCCGCCCACGTACCCGGCAAGGACCCGGCGGCGAACGAAGCCGCGCTCGCCAAGGTGCGGCTGGACAAGGAGCGGGAGGCGGAGGACGGGTTCGACGGGTCCTGGGTGGCCCATCCCGGCCTGGTGCCGGTGTGCCGCGAGGTCTTCGACGGCGTTCTCGTCGGCCGGCCCCACCAGCTCGACCGCACCCGCGACGACGTGGACGTGACGCCCGCCGACCTGCTGTCGGTACGCCGCATCAGCGGGCCGCCCACCCCGGAGGGCGTGCGCACCGACATCGCTGTCGCGCTGCGCTACTTCGCCGCCTGGCTGCGCGGCCAGGGTGCCGTCGCCCTGTACGGGCTGATGGAGGACGCGGCCACCGCCGAGATCGCGCGGGCGCAGATCTGGCAGTGGCTGCGGCACCGGGTGATCGACCGGGAGACGGTACTGCGGCTGCTGGACGAGGAGGTCGCGGCGCTGGGTGCGGAGTATCCGTGGGCGCCCGTGGACGACATCCGCGCGCTGTTCGAGCGGACCGCGCTGGCGGGCGAGCTGCCGCTGTTCTTCACCCCGGACGCGTACACCCGTCACCTCGTGCGGCGGACGGAGGCCGGGGCATGAGCCCGGACATCCGGCGGGTCGGCGTGGTCGGCGGCGGGCAGATGGGCGCGGGCATCGCCGAGGTGTGCGCGCGGGCCGGGCTGGACACCGTGGTGTGCGAGGTGGACGCGGTCGCGGCCCGGGCCGCCCGGGACCGGGTGGCGGCATCGCTCGACCGGGCGGTACGGCGCGGCAGGCTGACGGAGGCCGCGGCCGGGGACGCGCTGGCCCGCCTGGTGTTCACCGGCAGCCTGGAAGCTCTGGCCGACCGGAGTTGCGTCATCGAGGCCGTGGTGGAGAACCCGGACGCCAAGACCGAGGTCTTCGCCGCGCTGGACAAGATCGTCGAGGATCCGGCCGCCGTGCTGGCCACCAACACCTCCTCCCTCCCGGTGATGCGGGTCGGCATGGCGACCGGCCGCGCGGACCGGGTGGTGGGCCTGCACTTCTTCAACCCCGTGCCCGTCATGCCGCTGGTGGAGGTGGTGACCTCGCTGCACACCTCGGCCGCGACGGCCGCCGCGGCCGAGGACTTCGCGACGCGCGTGCTCGGCAGGACCGTGATCCGCTCCAAGGACCGGGCGGGCTTCGTCGTCAACGCGCTGCTCGTCCCGTACCTGCTGGCCGCGATCCGGATGGCGGAGTCCGGTTTCGCCACCGCCGCGGACATTGACACGGGCATGGAACTGGGCTGCGCCCACCCCATGGGCCCGCTGAAGCTCGCCGACCTGATCGGCCTGGACACCGTCGCCTCGATCGCGGAGTCCCTCTACGACGAGTTCCGCGAACCGCTCTACGCGCCACCGCCGCTGCTGCACCGGATGGTGGAGGCGGGACTCCTCGGCCGCAAGACCGGCCGGGGATTCCACCCCTACGGCCAGGGCTGAGGGACCTGGTGGCGCGGGCTGAGGGGCCCGCGCCGCGGTACGGGGGTGGCAGGGTGGCGGGCCCGCTACCCGGCCATCGCCGGCACCGCCCGCTGATCCGGCCCCGCGTACGAGGCGAGGGGCCGGATCAGCGCGTTGTGGGCGAGCTGCTCGGTGATGTGGGCCGTCCACCCGGTGATACGGCTCATCACGAAGACCGGGGTGAAGACGGGGGTGTCGAAGCCCATCAGGTGGTAGGCGAGGCCAGCCGGGTAGTCCAGGTTGGGGTGGATGCCCTTGCGGCCGGCCATGGCGTTCCGGAGAGCGGTGTGCAGCGTGGCCAGCCGGGTCGTCTCCGGGTCGGCGGCACGGGCCACCAGACGGTCCAGGGCCTCCTGCATGACCGGTACGCGAGAGTCGCCGTGCTTGTACACGCGGTGTCCGAAGCCCATGATCCTGCGCTTGGCGGCCAGGGCCCCGTCCAGCCATTCCGCGGCGCGCTGCGGATCGCCGATCTCCTCCAGCATGTGCATGACGGCTTCGTTGGCCCCGCCGTGCAGCGGCCCCTTGAGCGCGCCGATCGCGGCGGTGACCGCGCTGTAGAGGTCGGAGAGGGTGGAGGTGACGACGCGGGCGGTGAACGTCGAGGCGTTGAAGCTGTGTTCCGCGTAGAGCACGAGGGAGGTCTCGAAGCAGCGGACCACCTCGGGGGCGGGCACGCTGCCGAAGCACATGTGGAAGAAGTTCTCGGCGTAGCCGAGTCCGGGGTCCGGCGGGACGGGGGCGAGCCCCCGGCGGCGGCGCTGGTCGGCGGCGACCACGGTGGGCAGCTTCGCCAGCAGGGTCAGGGACTTGGCGCGGTGGGCGGCGGGGCTGCCGTCGTCCTCGGTGGGGTCCTCGGCGCCGAAGAAGCTGACGGCCGTACGGAGCACGTCCATCGGGTGGCAGGTCTCCGGCAGCCGGGCCAGCAGTTCGGAGGTGGTGCGGCCCAGGGGGCGCAGGGCGCGTTCGCGGGCCTGGAACTCGCGCAGCTGGGCGGCGTCGGGCAGTTCGCCGTACCACAGCAGGTAAGCGACCTCCTCGAAGGAACGGTGGGCGGCCAGGTCCTGGACCGGGTAGCCGCGGTAGGTCAGGGAGTTGGTCTCCGGGATGACGGTGGAGATCTCGGTGGTGTCGACGACGACACCGGCGAGGCCGCGGTGGATCGCGGGCGCGGTGGTGGACATGGGGTGCCTGCCTTCGTGGGTCAGGTGCCGGGGTTCAGGTGCCGGGCGGGTCAGGTGCCGGGCGGGAGGGTGAAGTCGTGGACGGCCGAGTCGAAGGCCGCGTAGTCCCCGTAGCCGAGGAGCTCGTACAGGCGGGAGCGGGTCTGCATCCGCGGCAGCAGGGACTCCTGGGTGCCCTCGGCGGCGAGCGTGCGCAGCCCGTCCTCGACGGCGCCCATCGCCAGGCGCAGCAGGGTGACCGGGTAGAGGGCGATGTCGTAGCCGAGGTTCTCCAGGGTGCGGGTGTCCAGCAGGGGCGTCTTGCCGAACTCGGTGAGGTTCGCGAGCAGCGGTACGTCGACCGCCTTGCGGAACGCCTCGAATTCAGCCTCTCCGGTGAGGGCTTCGGGGAAGATCGCGTCGGCGCCGGCGTCGACGTACGCCTTCGCCCGGTCGACCGCCGCGTCCAGTCCCTCCACCGAGCGGGCGTCGGTACGGGCCATCAGCAGGAAGTCCGGGTCGCGGCGGGCGTCGACGGCGCCCTTGATCCGGCGGACCATCTCCTCGCGCGAGGTGACGGTCTTGCCGTCGAGGTGGCCGCAGCGCTTGGGGTTGACCTGGTCCTCCAGATGCAGCCCGGCCAGCCCGGCGTCCTCCATCAGCTGGACGGTGCGGGCGGCGTTCATCGGTTCGCCGAAGCCGGTGTCGGCGTCGATGAGGACGGGCAGGTCGGTGGCCCGGGTCGTCTGCTGGGCGCGGGCGGCGATCTCGGTGGACGTGGTCAGGCCGATGTCGGGCAGGCCCAGATCGGCGGCGAGGACGGCGCCGGAGAGGTAGGCGGCCTCGAAACCGGTGTCCTGGATGAGGCGGGCGGACAGCGGGTTGAGGGCGCCCGGCATGGGCAGCAGGCGGCCGGTGGCCAGCCGTTCGCGCAGCGCGCGGCGGCGTTCGGCGGGGGTGGTGCGGGTGTGCAGCATCAGAACAGGCCCTTCGGCAGGCTCGCGTCGTACGCGGCGACGGCCTCGGTGTCGACAGCCGGGAACAGGCCGTCCAGGTCGGGGGCGGACAGCTCGGCCAGGTGCTCGGCGGCGGACAGGAAGCGGTCCTGGCCGTCCGGGGCGACGGCGTTCTCGGCGAGGGTGCGGAACTTGCGCGCGTAGGCGGGGCGGTCGAACGGGCGGGCACCGGCCGGGTGCGCGTCGGCGACCGCGAGCTGGTCCTCGATCACCGAACCGTCCGCCAGGGTGATCACCGCGCGGCCGCCGAAGGCGCGGCGGTCCGGGTCGGGGTCGTGGTAGCGGCGGGTCCACTCCGGGTCCTCGACCGTGGTGATCTTCTGCCACAGCTCGACGGTCTCCGGGCGTCGGGCGCGCTCGGGCGCATAGGAGCGCTCGTGGTGCCAGGCCCCGTCCTGGAGGGCGACGGCGAAGATGTACGGCACCGAGTGGTCGAGGGTTTCGCGGCTGGCCGTGGGGTCGTACTTCTGCGGGTCGTTGGCGCCGGAGCCGATGACGTGGTGGGTGTGGTGGCTGGTGTGCAGGACCACCGAGCGGACGTGGTCCGGCGCGGGGATCTTCTCGCGCAGCCGCCGCGCCAGGTCGATGATCGCCTGGGCCTGGTACTCGGCGGAGTGCTCCTTGGTGTACGTGTCGAGGATCGCGCGCCGCGGCTCGTCCGGCTCCGGGAGCAGGACGGTGTAGTCGGCGGCCGGGCCGTCGAGCATCCAGGCCAGGAAGCCGTCCTCGCCCTCGTAGATGGGTGACGGGGAGTTCTCGCCGCGCATCGCCCGGTCGACGGCCTCGATCGCCGCCTTGCCCGCGAAGGCGGGGGCGTACGCCTTCCAGCTGGAGATCTCGCCCTTGCGGGACTGCCGGGTCGCGGTCGTGGTGTGCACCGCCTGCTGTACGGCCTGGTACACGGTCTCCGTCGGCAGGCGCAGCAGGGCGCCCAGGCCGCAGGCGGTGGCGGCGCTGAGGTGGGCCACATGGTCGATGCGGTGTTTGTGCAGGCAGATGCCCTTGACCAGGGCGACGTGGATCTCGTAGGCGGCGATGATGCCGCGCAGCAGGTCGGCGCCGGTGCCGCCGGTGTGCTGGGCGACGGCGAGGAGGGGCGGGATGTTGTCGCCGGGGTGGGAGTAGTCGGCGGCGAGGTAGGTGTCGTGGAAGTCCAGTTCCCGTACGGCGGTGCCGTTGGCCCAGGCGGCCCACTCCGGGGAGGTGCGGACGCTGGTGCCGAAGACCGAGGCCCCCGGGGCGGCGCCGCGGTGTGCTACGGCCTGCGCGCGGGCCACCGCGACCGGGCGGCGCAGCAGGGAGGCGACGGCGACCGCGGCGTTGTCGATCACGCGGTTGACGGCCATGGTGACGCTGTCGGCGTCCAGTTCCCCGGTGGCGGTCGCCACCGCCGCGAGCTTCCAGGCGAGCTGGTCCTCGCGCGGCAGCCGGTCGGCGCTGGTGTGGACTCGGACGTGGTGCTCGATCACGGGACTCCTCGTGCTGTCGGTCGGTGCTGACGTATCCGAGGCTGCCCCCTCCGGCGTCTGCCGGACCACCGCTCCAATCTGCGGAATCCGTACAGCGCGGGCGGGTGAATCCGCGAATCCTGCGAATTCTGCGAATGCTATGTTCGCAAGAACCGCCGCTCCGGCACCGAGGCCGGCGGCCCGCGACGGGAGGAGGTGCGGCATGGCCCGACGGCCGGCCGACCGCAAGGTCTACGCCCACGCCCGGTTGCGCCGGCTGCGTCGCGAGCACGGCATGAACCAGGTCGACATGGCCCGCGCCCTCGGCATCTCCACGAGCTACGCCAATCAGCTCGAACAGAGCCAGCGCCCGCTGACCGCGCCCGTGCTGCTGCGTATCGCGGAGGTCTTCGGCGTCGACACCGAGTTCTTCTCCGAGGCCGACGGGGACCGACTCGCCACCGACCTGCGGACCGCGCTCTCCGACGAGGCGTGCGGCGTGCCACTGCCCGCGCCCGAGGAGATCACCGAAGCCGCCCGCGATCACCCGGAAGTGGCCCGCGCCCTGGTCGCGCTGCACCGCCGCTACCGGGACGCCGCCGAACAGGCCGCCGCCCTCGCCTCCCCCGGCTCGGGCAGCGCACTGCTGCCCCCGGCCGAACCCCACGACGAGGTACGAGATTTCTTCTACGCCCACCACAACCACTTCGAGCCCCTGGACACCGAAGCCGAGTGGGCGGCGGAAGCCCTGGGCCTGCGGCCGGGCCGGACCGCGGACGCGCTCGCCGCTCGGCTCGCCGAACGGCACGGCGTCCGGGCGGTCGAGGCGGCCCCGGGCCGCTCCGCCGACGCCCGGCGCTTCGACCCCGGCGCCCGGCTGCTGTTCCTCTCCCCCTGGCTCAGCGACGGCCAGCGCGCCTTCCAGCTCGCCACCCAGCTCGCCCTGCTGGAACACGGGCCGCTGATCGGCCAACTGGCCGACGGAGCAGGCGACTTGTCCTCCCACGAGTCGCGGGCCCTCGCCCGTATCGGCCTGGCCAACTACTTCGCGGGCGCCCTGCTCATGCCGTACGCCGCCTTCCACCGGTCCGCGGAAGAGGTGCGCTACGACATCGAGATGCTGTCCGCCCGCTTCGGTGTCGGCTTCGAGACGGTGTGCCACCGCCTGAGCACCCTGCAGCGCACCGGCCGCCGCGGCGTGCCCTTCTCCTTCCTGCGGGTCGACCGGGCCGGCAACATCTCCAAGCGCCAGTCCGCCACCGACTTCCACTTCTCCCGCCTCGGCGGAACCTGCCCGCTGTGGACGGTGTACGAGGCGTTCTCCGCACCCGGCCGCATCCTGACCCAGGTCGCCGAAATGCCGGACGGCAAGCGGTACTTCTGGATCGCCCGGACCATCACCCGCGGCGGGTTCGGGCACCACGCGCCGCGCGCCGAATTCGCCGTCGCACTCGGCTGCGAACTGCGCCACGCCCACCGCCTGGTCTACGCCGAGGGCGTCGCCCTGGACGATCCGCGGGCCGCGACACCGATCGGCCTGGGCTGCCGGATCTGCGAACGGCGCGACTGCGCCCAGCGGGCACGGCCCCCGGCCGGCGGGCGACTGGCCATCGACCCGGACCGGCGTACGTATGTGCCGTACCCGGTGGAGACCGGCGGGCCGTGACGGCTGCCGTCCCCGATCGGCGGGCCGTGACGGCGCGGTCCCCGCGCGGCGGGGCGTGAGAGCAACGACCCCCGGGCGGCGAAACGGTCTCCGACCAAACCCTCCCGAAACCCGGGACTTCGCGGGAATCTAAGGACGAATGCCGCGCCCGGCACGACGGCGCACATCATCCGGACGACACCCGCGAGGGCTGCCATGAGCGATTCGGTCACGCAGGCCGTGGGGCGGAGCCAGGACGAGGGGGACCGGCTCCCGACGGTCACGCTGTACGTCAACCATCAGGAGCGGCGGTTCGCGGTGGACCCGCGGACCTCGCTGCTCGACGCGCTGCGCGAGCGGCTGCGCCTGGGCGGGACCAAGAAGGGATGTGATCACGGGCAGTGCGGCACCTGCACGGTGCTGGTCAACGGCCGGCGCGTCAACTCCTGTCTGACGCTCGCCGTGATGCACGAGGGCGACGACGTGGTGACGATCGAGGGGCTGGGCGACCCCGATGACCTGCATCCCCTCCAGGCCGCCTTCGTCGAGTGCGACGGTTTCCAGTGCGGCTACTGCACGCCCGGCCAGATCGTCTCGGCCGTCGGCATGCTCGGCGAGGTGGCGGCGGGCTGGCCCAGTCACGCCACCGTCGATGTGGCCGCCCCGCGGATCGCGTTGACCGACGAGGAGATCCGCGAGCGGATGAGCGGCAACCTCTGCCGGTGCGCCGCGTATCCGAACATCGTCGCGGCCATCCGCGGCGTGGCGGAAGGGGGCCCGGGTTGAGGTCCTTCACGTACGAGCGGGCGGCCGGGGCGGAGGCCGCCGTCACCGCGGTGTCCAGGGACGGCGCCAAGTTCATCAGCGGCGGCACCAACCTGCTCGACCTGATGAAGCTCGGCATCGAGCGCCCCGCCCATCTGGTCGACATCAGCCGCCTTCCGCTGCGCGACATCGAGGAGCTGCCGGACGGCGGCCTGCGGATCGGCGCCCAGGCGGCCAACTCCGATGTGGCCGCCGACGCCCGCGTCCGTACCCGCTACCCGGTGCTGACGCAGGCGCTGGTCTCCGGCGCCTCGGGCCAGCTGCGCAACAAGGCGTCCACCGGCGGCAACCTGTTGCAGCGCACCCGCTGCCCGTACTTCTACGACACGGCCGCGGGCTGCAACAAACGGCAGCCCGGGAGCGGGTGTTCGGCGATCGGCGGGTTCAACCGTATCCACGCGGTCCTCGGCACCAGTGACTCCTGCATCGCCACCCACCCCTCGGACATGGCCGTCGCGATGACCGCGCTGGAGGCGGAGATCGAGCTGCTCGGTCCCGGCGCGTCCGTACGCCGCGTGGCCATTGCGGACTTCTACCGGCTGCCGGGCGACACCCCGCACATCGAAACCGTGCTGCGGCCGGCCGAGATGATCACGGGCGTGGTCCTGCCGCCTTCGCCACCTGGCCGGCAGCTCTACCGCAAGGTGCGCGACCGGGCGTCCTACGAATTCGCGCTGGTCTCCGTGGCAGTCGTCGTCTCGGCCGACCAGGGCACGATCGACACGGCGCGGGTGGCGTTCGGCGGCGTGGCGCCCAAGCCATGGCGGTCCCTCGAAGCGGAGGCCGCGCTACGGGGCCGTCCTGCCACGACGGGCACCTACCGCGCCGCCGCCGAAGCGGCGATGCGCGACGCCGTGGGGCAGGGGCACAACGACTTCAAGATCGAGCTGGCCCGGCGCACGCTGTGCCGGACACTGGCGCAAGCGGCCGGCGGCCGGACCGAGGAGGCGGGATGATCACCGGGCGAGCGTTGAACCGCGTCGACGGCCCGCTGAAGGTCACCGGCCGGGCCACCTACGCCTACGAGCAGTGGGAAGCCGGGCAGCCGCTCTACGGGGTCGTCGTCGGCGCGACGATCGGCAAGGGCCGCATCACCCGCATCGACACCGCGGAGGCCGAACGCGCCCCCGGCGTACGCATGGTCATGACCCATCGCAACGCCCCGGCGCAGGGGCCGCGCGACGAATCCATACAGTTCGAGTACTGGCGGGCCCAGCCGGTGCTGACCGGCCCGGAGGTCCACCACCACGGCGAGCCGGTGGCGTTCGTCGTGGCCACCACCTTCGAGGAGGCCCGCGGGGCGGCCGGCCTGATCCACGTGGAGTACGCCGAAGGGCGCGGACGCTTCGACTTCGCCGCGCACGAAACCGAGGCATACGTACCGAAAGTGGTCAACGCCGGTCTCCCCGCCGACACCGCGGTGGGCGACTTCGCCGCCGGGTTCGCCGGGGCGCCGGTCCGCGTCGACCAGCGCTACACCACGCCGTACGAGTTCTCGATGCCGATGGAGCCGCACGCGTGCCTGGTGGAACCGCGGGGCGAGGATCTGATCGTGCACGTCAGCTGCCAGATCGTCGACGCGGCGTGGACCTCGGTCGCCGCCACGCTCGGCATGGACCCCGAGCGGATCCACATCGTCTCGCCCTATGTCGGCGGAGGATTCGGCTCCAAGCTGGGCGTCCACGCCGAGACGATCCTGGCGGCGCTGGCCGCTCGCGCCCTGCGCCGGCCGGTCAAGGCCGCGCTCACCCGGCAGCAGCTCTTCCAGCTCGTCGGCATGCGCCCCACGTCCAGCCAGCGGGTCCGGCTGGGCGCGGGGCGCGACGGGCGGCTGGCCGCGATCGCCCACGACGTCACCATGCACACCAGCCCCGACGTGGAGTACGCCGAGCAGACCGCCGCGACCAGCCGCAGCCTGTACGCCGCGCCCCACCGGGCGACGAGCCACCGCATGGTGCCGCTCGACCTGCCGCGCGGGGCGGACGTCCGCGCCCCGGGCGAGGCGCCCGGCCTGCTGGCGGTGGAGTCGGCGATGGACGAACTGGCCGACGCGCTCGGCATGGACCCGGTCGAGCTGCGCATCCGCAACGAGCCCACCGTCGATCCCGAGCGGGGCGTGCCCTACAGCGAGCGGCACCTGGTCGACTGCCTGCGCGAAGGCGCGCGCCGGTTCGGCTGGGAGCGCCGCCCCGCGACTCCGGCGAGCGTACGCGAGGGGCGGTGGCTGGTCGGCTACGGCATGGCGGCCGCCATCCGCGGGCACTTCCAGGCGCCGACAGCGGTACGGGTGCGGCTGGAGGCGGACGGCACCGCCGTCGTCCGCACGGATATGACCGATATCGGCACCGGCACGTACACCGTCCTCACCCAGGTCGCGGCCGACGGGCTCGGACTGCCGCCCGACCGGGTACGGATCGAGCTCGGCCGGTCCGGCTATCCCCGCAGCTGGGGGTCCGGCGGGTCGTGGGGCGCCGCCAACTCCGGCACCGCTACGGACCGCGCCTGCGCGGCCCTGCGTAGCCAACTGCTGGACGCGGCACGCTCCGACCCGCACTCGCCCCTGCACGGGCTGCCCGCGGCGGGCGCCGTGTTCGCCGACGGCCACGTACGCATCGGCGATGCGTCCGAGACCCTGGGCGCGCTCGTCCGGCGCCACCACCCCGAAGGACTGGAGGCGGTGGGCGAGACCCTCTTCATGGCCGACGACCCGAACTACGCGGCGTACTCGATCCACACCTACGGGGCCCACTTCGCCGAAGTGGGCGTCGACGCGGACACCGCCGAGATCCGGCTGCGCCGGATGCTCGGCGTGTTCTCGGTGGGCCGCGCCCTCAACCCCAAGACGGCCCGCTCACAGCTGATCGGCGGCATGATCTGGGGCGTCGGCGCCGCCCTGGAGGAAGAGGCCGTCGTCGACCCGCGCTCCGGCGCCTTCGTCACCCGGGACCTGGCCCACTACCTGCTCCCGGCCCACGCCGACGTCCCCGACATCGACGCCGTCCTCCTGGACGGCCACGACGCCCGGGCAAACACCCTCGGCGCCAAGGGCGTCGGCGAACTGGGCATCTGCGGCGCCGGCGCCGCGATCGCCAACGCGGTGCACAACGCCACCGGCATCCGCGTCCGAAACTTCCCCATCACGCTGGAGAAGCTGCTGCCCGGGCTGCCGGTGGAGGACTGAGCCCGGCGAGTACGGGACGACGTGCCGGTTCGTTGCCCGCACCCGGCCGACGGGGCCGGGTGCGGGAGCCGTCGGCACGGCCCCGGGCGCAGACGGCAGCACGTTCACCGCGCGCTGCCCGAACGATTCGGCCAGAGGGACATATTGCCGCCAACCCTGGCCAACCTCACCACCCGGCCTTTGCGTTCGGGCTACACAGGAATGCGCGGACGTGCTCGTCGGAGGGAGGAGCGGCCGGTGCTGACGATCAACGTGGCGGTGTTGCTCGCCGTCATCGTCTTCCTGCTCATACGCCGGCGTGTACAGGCCAGGAGCCGGGTCGACCAGAGCGTGACCGTGGCGCTCGCCCTCACCCTGGGCGTACTCGTCGCCCAGACCGGGTTCGGCCGCTGGATCCTGCAGGTCGTGGGCAGCCTCGCGAACGGCATCTCCCAGATCGGCCAGTGAGGCCGCCGGCCCCCTCAAGACGCCGACCTCAACACCTCCTCTTGCGCACGTTGCAGATCGTGCGACGGATCGAGACCGAGTTCGTCGCGGAGCAGGCGGCGGACCTTGTGGTAGACGTGGAGGGCTTCGCCGCGGCGGCCGGCTTTGCCGAGGGCGAGCATGAGCTGGGCGTGGAACCATTCGTCGTAGGGGTACTCCATCACCAGGGAGCGCAGGTCGGTGATCAGCTCGCCGTAGCGGCCGAGGGCCATGGCTGCCTGGATGCGGAGTTTGCGGACGGAGACGCGCCGTTCGTCGAGGTTGCTGACGTAGTCCCGCAGCGCCCGGCCGCAGGGCACGTCGGCGAGGGGGGTGCCGCGCCACAGGGCCAGCGCCTCCTCGGCCCACCGGACGGCGCCGGCGGCGTCGTGGGCGGCGTAGCAGGTCTGGGCCCGGTCGGCCAGGCGCGCGAAGTGGTGGGTGTCGAGCGACTCCTCGGGGGTGTGCAGCAGGTAGCCGGGCGGCGCGGTGACGATGGCGCGCTCCTGCGGGTCCACGCCCAGTTCCTCGATGAAGTCCTTGCGCAGCTGGTAGATGTAAGTCTGCGCGGTGGTGACCGCGGTACGCGGCAGCGCGTCGCCCCACAGTTCGTCGAGGATGGACTCCAGGCTGACGATCTGGTTGGCCCGCATCACGAGCAGGGCGAGCACCTGCTTCACTTTCGGAGCGCTCGGGGTGTAGGCCAGTCGGTCGTTGACGGCCCGGATGGGGCCGAGTGCCTTGAAGTCCATGGTTTCTTCCGCCTCCGCTGAATCTGTGGTCACACCGTCGGCCGAACGGATCCAGACGCTAATGGCGGCGGAACGGGGGCCCAAGCAAAGGCAACGGAAGTGCAGCCCGGCAGCGGAAACCGGAAGGGGAAACTGCAACCTTGGTGGCAGAACACCCCGGCACGGGCGGCCGGGAGCCGGGAACCGGCCGTTCCGGCACGGGGAATCGGACGTTCCCCGCGCCGGAGCGCGTCGTACGGGTGCCGGAGCCCGTCTTCGTACGGTCAGGCGTCCGACGCGGGCAGCGGCCCGTTCTTCGCCCCGGCGCCGCTCTCGGCCGGCCGCTCCTCCTCCGGCGCGGTCTCCTCCTGGAGTTCGCGCAGGAACCAGGTCATGACGAACCCGGCCAGCAGCACCACGCCGCCGGCGAGGAACATGATGTGGAAGCCGTGGGCGAAGGAATCCGTCACCGGCTGCATCAGCCGGGCGTCGATGCCGTTCAGCAGGGACGTGTCGTCAAGGTTGATCCCCGCGCCCTGCCCGGACTCGGCCATGTCAAGGAAGCGGTGGTTGGCGGGGTCGCCGGTGATCGCCGGGTCCGTCAGGAGGCGCTCGTAGCGCGGGGTGTGCAGCAGGTCGGCGAGGCGGCCGAGCGCCACCGCGAACATCACGGAGAACAGAACCGCGATGCCGGTGGAGCCGCCGATCTGCCGGCACAGGCCGGAGGCGCCGTTCGCCACGCCGAGCTGGCTCTTGGGGGCCGAGTTCTGCATGGCGAGGGTGATGACGGTCTGGGACAGGCCGATGCCGACGCCGAGCCAGAGGACGATCAGGACGATGCCCCACATCGGGGTCGTCGCGCCGGTGGTGGCCATGGCCAGCAGCGCCCCGGCCATCGAGCCCAGGCCCACGATCGCCAGTTTCTTGAACCGGCCCGAGGACGCGATGAGCTTGCCGGAGACCATCTGCGAGGCGATGGTGCCCAGCATGAACGGGATGACCACCAGTCCGGCCTGGGTCGGGGTCCGCCCCTGCACCATCTGGAGGAACAGCGGCAGGGTGGTGACCGTGCCGAAGATGCCGACGCCGATGGTGAAGTTGACCGCGGAGCACAGCGCGATGCTGCCGCGCCGGAAGAGCCCCAGCGGCAGGATGGCCTCGTCGCCGCGCCGCAGCTCGACGGGGATGAAGACCGCCAGCCCGGCCGCGCCGAGCGCGAAGAGGGCGAGGGCGGCCGGCGAGCCCCAGCCCCAGGTCCGGCCCTGTTCGGCGACGATCAGCAGGGGCACCAGGAACAGCGCCAGCGCCGCCGCGCCCAGTACGTCCATGCGGTGCTCGCGCCGTTCGTGCGGCAGGTTCAGGGCCTTGCGCACGGTGACCAGGGCCAGCAGGCCCAGCGGTACGTTGAGCAGGAACACCCAGCGCCAGCCGTCGATGCCGAAGACCTGGCCCGCCTCCGCGAAGAAGCCGCCCGCCAGCGGGCCCGCGACGCTGGCGACCACCCACGCCATCTGGAGGAAGGCGAAGTAGCGGCCGCGCTCGCGCACCGGGGCGAGGTCGGCGACCACCGCGGTGGGCAGGGACATCAGCCCGCCGCCGCCCAGTCCCTGGACGGCCCGGAAGAGGGCCAGCTCCCACATCGAGCCGGCCGTGCCGCACAGCACCGAGCCGCCGATGAACACCACGATGGAGATCAGGTACATGGGCTTGCGCCCGTAGATGTCGGACAGCTTGCCGTAGAACGGCATCGCCAGGACGGAGGCGATGAGGTAGCCCGTCGTCGCCCATGCCTGCTCGGTCTGGCCGTGGAGGTCGTCCGCGATGGTGCGCATCGCGGTGGCGATGACCGTCTGGTCCAGGGCCGCGAGGAACACGGCCAGCAGCAGTCCCGACATGGCCGTCAGGATCTGCCGATGCGTGAACGCCCCGCCTGCCTGGTCCGCCGTGCCCGCCGGGCCCGGATTTGCGGATGACACGGTTCCTCACTCTCCTGGCCGGCGCTTCCGGCCCCGTACACACACGTTGTTCACCATCGGCACCGAGGCCGGGTGCCGAGCGTAATCACCGCCGCGGCTTTTGACAAGGTCTTGTCGTTCTCCGGGGAGTACATACGCTGTGGCCATGGATTCCTCAGCCCCTGACCTGGCCGCTCTGATCGAGGTGACCGCCGAGGTCTTCGCGGTCAACGGCCGCCTGCTCCGCGAAGGCGACAGCCTCACCGCCCACGCGGGGCTGACCTCGGCGCGCTGGCAGGTGGCCGGACTGCTGCTGAGCGGCCCCTCGACGGTCGCCCGCCTGGCCCGCGAGCGGGGGCTGCGGCGGCAGGCGGTCCAGCAGACCGTCGAGCGGCTGAAGGCCGAGGGCGTCGTCACGACCCGGCCCAACCCGCAGGACCAGCGCAGCCCCCTGGTCGAGCTCACCGCACGCGGCCGGCAGGCGCTGGACGACCTGCGTCCCCTGGAACGGCGGTGGCTGGAGTATCTGGCCGAGGACATTCCGGTCGAGGACATGCGCGTGGCGATCGCGGTGCTGAGCCGCCTGCGGGAGAAGCTGGACGCCCGTCCGGCGACGGAGTTCGGGACCGGGGCCGGGTCCGGGCGGCAGTCCGCCTGAGCGGCCGCCGCCCCGCCCGGCCGTCTCTCCGGAGTGGCCCGGGCGTCGAATCCGCCTCCAAACCGCCTTGAGGTCCGAAGGTCACTCTGTGCCTCGACGCGCTCGTGCCGCCCCCGGTGGCGCGACGACGGCAGAGGAGACTCAGTGTCCAAGATCCATGACGCGCGACGCGTCGTAATCACAGGGATCGGCGTGGTGGCTCCGGGAGACGTGGGCACCAAACCGTTCTGGGAGATGCTCACCGCGGGCCGTACCGCCACCCGCCCGATCTCGTCCTTCGACGCCTCGCCCTTCCGCTCCCAGGTGGCGGCGGAGTGCGACTTCGACCCGGCGGCGGAGGGGCTGAGCCAGCGGCAGGTCCGCGCCTGGGACCGCACCATGCAGTTCGCTTACGTGGCCGCGCGGGAGGCGCTGGCGGACAGCGGTGTGACGGGCGAGGCGGACCCGCTGCGCACCGGCGTCATGGCCGGCACCGCCTGCGGCATGACGATGAGCCTGGACCGCGAGTACGCGGTGGTCAGCGACGAGGGCCGGCTGTGGCAGGTGGACGACGCCCATGGGGTGCCGTACCTCTACGACTACTTCGTGCCCTCGTCGATGGCGGCCGAGATCGCCTGGCTGGCCGAGGCGGAGGGCCCGGCCGGGGTGGTCTCGGCCGGCTGCACCTCCGGCATCGACGTGCTCACCCACGCGGCGGACCTGGTACGCGACGGCGCGGCCGAGGTGATGGTGGCCGGGGCGTCGGACGCCGCCATCTCCCCCATCACGGTGGCGTGCTTCGACGCGATCAAGGCCACCACGCCGCGCAACGACGAGCCGGAGACGGCGTCCCGTCCGTTCGACCGCACCCGCAACGGCTTCGTGCTGGGCGAGGGGGCGGCGTTCTTCGTCCTGGAGGAGTACGCGCACGCCAGGCGGCGGGGGGCCCGCGCGTACGCGGAGATCGCCGGGTACGCCGGGCGGTGCAACGCGTACAGCATGACCGGGCTGCGCTCGGACGGGCGGGAGCTGGCCGAGGCGGTGAGCCGCGCGCTCGACATCGCGCGCGTCGATCCGTCGGAGGTGGACTACGTCAACGCCCACGGTTCGGCGACCAAGCAGAACGATCTCCATGAGACGGCGGCGTTCAAGCGGAGCCTGGGTCCGCACGCCTACTCGGTCCCGATCAGCTCCATCAAATCGATGATCGGCCACTCGCTCGGTGCCATCTGCGCGCTGGAGGTCGCGGCGAGCGCGCTGACCATCGAGCACGGGGTGATCCCACCCACCGCGAACCTGCGGGAGCCGGACCCCGACTGCGACCTGGACTATGTGCCGCTGGTCGCCAGGGAGGCCGAGGTGTCCACCGTGGTGTCCGTGGCCAGCGGATTCGGCGGCTTCCAGAGCGCGATCGTGCTCACCGAGCCGGGGAGGCAGCGGTGACCGGCCAGCTCGCCCCCGCTCCCGAAACCGGCACCGGCCGCCCCGGCGGCAGCGTCCGGCCGGTGGTCACCGGCCTCGGTGTGGTCGCGCCCAACGGCCTGGGCACCGAGCGGTACTGGGCCGCGACGCTGCGCGGCGACAGCGGCATCGGCCGGATCACCCGGTTCGACCCGTCCGGCTACACCTCCTCGCTGGCCGGGGAGATCGCGGACTTCGACCCCGCGCGGCTGCCGAACCGGCTGCTGCCGCAGACCGACCTGATGACCCGGCTCGCGCTGGTCGCGGCCGAGGAGGCGCTGGACGACGCGGGCGCCGACCCGCGCACGATGCCCGACTTCGCCGCCGGGGTGGTCACCGCCGCGTCGGCGGGCGGCTTCGACTTCGGCCAGCGGGAGCTGGAGGCCCTGTGGAGCAAGGGTGGCGCGCACGTCAGCGCGTATCAGTCCTTCGCCTGGTTCTATCCGGTCAACTCCGGTCAGATCTCGATCCGGCACGATATGCGGGGCCCCGGCGGCGCGCTGGTGGCCGAGCAGGCCGGCGGGCTGGACGCGGTGGCCAAGGCGCGCCGCCACGTACGGGACGGGACGCCGCTGATGCTCACCGGCGGTGTGGACGGTTCGCTGTGCCCGTGGGGCTGGCTGTGCATGACCCGTTCCGGCGCGCTGACCACCCGGACCGATCCGCGCCGCGCGTACCTGCCCTTCTCCCCCGACGCCTCCGGATACGTGCCGGGTGAGGGCGGGGCGCTGCTGGTCCTGGAGGACCCTCGGGCCGCCGCGGAGCGGGGTGCCCCGCAGGTCTACGGGCGGATCGCCGGGTACGCGGCCACCTTCGACCCCCGTCCGGGCTCCGGCCGGGAACCGGGTCTGCGCAGAGCGCTCCGGCTGGCGCTGGACGACGCCGGGATCGGACCGGCGGACGTGGACGTGGTCTTCGCCGACGCGATGGGCGTACCGGCGCTCGACGCGGTGGAAACACAGGTGCTGGCCGCCGAGTTCGGCCCGCGCGGGGTGCCGGTGACGGCTCCCAAGACGATGACGGGACGGCTGCTGGCCGGCGGCGCCTCTCTGGACCTGGCGGCGGCGCTGCTGTCGCTGCGCGACCAGGTCGTACCGCCGACGGTGCACGTGGACGGCGGCGAGATCCCGGACTCGCTGGACCTGGTGACCGGCGCTCCCCGGCCGGCGCGCCTGCGGCACGCGCTGGTGCTGGCCCGCGGTCACGGCGGGTTCAACTCCGCGATGGTGGTCAGCGGCCGGGACTGAGCCGCCGTCAGCTGCTCGCTTCCGGCCCGGCCGGTCTCATGAATCCTCTGCGACTCCCCGAAAGGTAGGACTGTCATGACCCTGCTCACCCTCTCCGACCTGCTCACCCTGCTGCGCGAGTGCGCGGGCGAGGAGGAATCCATCGACCTGGGAGGGGACGTCGAGGACGTCGCCTTCGACGCCCTCGGCTACGACTCGCTGGCGCTGCTGAACACCGTGGGACGCATCGAGCGCGACTACGGGGTCCAGCTCGGGGACGACGCGGTGGAGAAGGCGACCACGCCGCGCGCCCTGATCGAGATGACCAACGCGTCGCTCACCGGCGCGTCCCCGTCCGCGGGTGGCGCCGCGCGGGACAAGTGAGGACCGGCCGATGTGCGGAATCGCCGGCTGGATCGATTTCGAACGCAATCTGGCGCAGGAGCGGGCGACGGCCTGGGCCATGACGGACACCATGGCCTGCCGGGGCCCGGACGACGCGGGCCTGTGGACCGGTGGCCACGCGGCGCTCGGCCACCGCAGGCTGGCCGTCATCGACCCGGCGCACGGGCGGCAGCCGATGCACAGCACGCTGCCGGACGGCACGAGCCACGTCATCACGTTCAGCGGGGAGATCTACAACTTCCGTGAACTGCGGGTCGAGCTGGAGTCCCAGGGGCACCGCTTCCGTACCCACTGCGACACGGAGGTGGTGCTGCACGGCTACACCCGGTGGGGCCGGGAGCTGGTGGACCGGCTCAACGGCATGTACGCGTTCGCCGTGTGGGACGAGGCCCGGCAGGAACTGCTGCTGGTCCGCGACCGGATGGGGGTCAAGCCGCTCTACTACCACCCCACCGCCACCGGTGTGCTGTTCGGCTCCGAGCCGAAGGCCGTGCTCGCGCACCCCTCGCTGCGGCGGCGGGTGACGGCCGAGGGCCTGTGCGAGGTGCTGGACATGGTCAAGACCCCCGGCCGGACCGTCTTCTCCGGTATGCGCGAGGTGCTGCCGGGCGAGATGGTCACCGTCGGGCGCTCCGGTGTGGCCCGCAGGCGGTACTGGACGCTCCAGGCGCGGGAGCACACCGACGATCTGGAGACCACCATCGCCACGGTGCGCGGCCTGCTGACGGACACGGTGCGCCGGCAGCTGGTCTCCGATGTGCCGCTGTGCACCCTGCTCTCCGGCGGGCTGGACTCGTCGGCGGTGACGGCGCTGGCGGCGCGGGCGGGCGACGGGCCGGTCCGTACGTTCTCGGTGGACTTCTCCGGCGCGGGCACCCGGTTCCAGCCGGACGCCGTACGGGGCAACACGGACGCGCCGTACGTCCAGGAGATGGTGCGGCACGTGGCGGCGGACCATACGGAAGTCGTGCTGGACAGCGCCGATCTCGCGGCACCCGAGGTGCGTGCCGCCGTCCTGGGGGCCACCGACCTGCCCCCGGCGTTCTGGGGCGACATGTGGCCCTCGCTGTACCTGTTCTTCCGGCAGGTGCGGCAGCACTGCACGGTGGCCCTGTCGGGCGAGGCGGCGGACGAACTCTTCGGCGGTTACCGGTGGTTCCACCGGACGGCGGCCATCGACGCCGGTACGTTCCCCTGGCTGACCGCCGGCTCGGCCCGGTACTTCGGCGGCCGGGGCCTGTTCGACCGCAAGCTGCTGGACAAGCTCGACCTGCCGGGCTACCAGCGCGACCGGTACGCCGAGGCCCGTAAGGAAGTCCCCGTCCTGCCCGGCGAGGACGCGCGGGAGGCGGAGCTGCGCCGGGTGACCTACCTCAACCTCACCCGCTTCGTGCAGACCCTGCTGGACCGCAAGGACCGGATGAGCATGGCGACCGGCCTGGAGGTGCGGGTGCCGTTCTGCGACCACCGGCTGGTCGACTACGTCTTCAACGTGCCGTGGGCCATGAAGTCCTTCGACGGCAGGGAGAAGAGCCTGCTGCGGGCCGCGGTGCGCGACCTGCTGCCGGAGTCGGTGGTCACCCGGGTCAAGACGCCCTACCCCGCCACACAGGACCCGGTCTACGAGCGGCTGTTGCGCGACGAACTGGCCGCGCTGCTGGCCGACAGCCAGGCGCCGGTCCGCGAACTGCTCGACCTGGGTCGGGCGCGCGACCTGCTGCGGCGGCCGGTCGGCGCCGTCAGCCAACCGTACGACCGCGGCAGTCTGGAGCTGGTCCTGTGGATGAACACCTGGCTGGCGGAGTACGGCGTCAGCCTGGAGCTGTGACCGGCCACCCGCGGCCGCCGGCCGACGGCGCGCACACCGATGTGTGCGTCGTCGGCGGCGGCCCGGCCGGGCTGACCCTGGCGCTGCTGATGCTGCGCTCGGGGGCGCGGGTGACGCTGGTCGAGCGCAGCCGCTCACTGGACCGCGCCTACCGGGGCGAGATCCTCCAGCCGGGCGGGCAGGCCCTGCTCGACGCGCTCGGCGTCCTGGAGGGTGCCCGGCGGCGCGGCTGCCACGAGCACGACGGTTTCCGGCTGGAGGAGCGCGGCAGGACCCTGATCAACGGGGATTACCGGCGGCTGCCCGGCCCGTACAACTGTCTGCTCAGCCTGCCGCAGCAGCATCTGCTGACCGATCTGCTGGAGCGCTGCCGGGCCCACCCGCGCTTCACCTGCCTGACCGGCACCAAGGTCAACGGGCTGGTGGAGGAGGGCGGCGTGGTGCGCGGTGTGGTGTGCGGCGGCGGGGCGGACGGGCTCGTGGTGCGCGCGGACTGCGTCGTCGGTGCGGACGGGCGGTATTCGACGGTCCGCAAGCTGGCCGGCATTCCGTACGACCGCATCGAGCTGTTCGACCAGGACGTGCTGTGGTGCAAGCTCACCGCGCCCGCCACCCGTACGGTGCGGATCTTCCGGGCCGGCGGCAACCCGGTGCTGGCCTACACGTCCTTCCCCGACTGCGTACAGCTCGGCTGGACGCTGCCGCACAAGGGCTACCAGGCGCTGGCCGAGCGGGGGTTCGCGCACGTCAAGGAGCGTATCCGGGCAGCCGTGCCCGAGTACGCGGACACGGTGGACCAGCAGCTGAACAGCTTCAAGGACGTGTCTCTGCTGGATGTGTTCGCCGGCTCCGCACGGCGGTGGGCGCGCGACGGGCTGCTGCTCATCGGCGACAGCGCGCACACCCACAGCCCGATCGGGGCCCAGGGCATCAACCTCGCCATCCAGGACGCGGTCGCCGCGCACCCGGTGCTGTGCGAGGGCCTGCGGCGACGGGACCTGAGCGAGCGGTTCCTCGACGCGGTCGCGGCGCGGCGCCGTCCGGAGACCGAGCGGGCGACCCGCGTCCAGGTGATGCAGAGCCGGATGATGCTGTCGACCGGACGCGTTTCGGCGGCCGTCCGCCCGAAGGCGGCGATGCTGGTCTCGCGTACCCCGGCCTACCGCTCCGTCCTGCGGCGCATCGCCTACGGCGACCAGACACTGCGGGTCCGCTCCGACCTGTTCGAGGAGGGCGAGCCCGCCACCGTCTGATCCTCGTACGACGGGACCCCCGGCCTAGCGTTTCGGCCGGGGGTCCCGTCGTACGTGTGGCGACTACGCGGGCACCGTGCTCACGAACATGTGCAGGTAGGAGTTGACCGCGCGTACCTCCTCCAGCTGGAGCCCCGCCTGCTCCACCAGCGCGCTCAGCCCCGCCTTGGTGTGCTTCTTGCCGCCGACGTTGAGCAGCAGCATCAGGTCCATGGCGGTGGTGAACCGGGTCTCGGGACTGCCGTCGACCAGGTTCTCCACCACCACGACGCGCGCCCCGGCGGGGGCCGACTTGGCGACGTTGCGCAGGGTGCGCACCGTGCTCTCGTCGTCCCACTCCAGGATGTTCTTCAGCAGATACAGGTCGGCACCCTCCGGCACCGACTGCCGGCAGTCACCGCCCACCAGCTGCGCGCGCCCGGCGAGCGCGCCGCCCTCGCGCAGCCGCGGGTCGGCGTCGGCGACGACCTTCGGCAGGTCGAAGAGGGTGCCGCGCAGCGCCGGGTACTTCTCCAGCAGGGTGGCGAGCACCATGCCCTGGCCCCCGGCGATGTCCACCATGGCGCCGACGCCGTCCAGGTCGAGCACCTCGGCGATGGCCTTCGCCGACAGCACGCTGGACTGGGTCATGGCCTTGTCGAACACCTCGGCCGACTCGCGGGCCTCGGCGGTGTGCAGCCAGTCGAAGAACTCGGTGCCGTACAGCGCGGTGAACTCCTCCCGGCCGGTGCGCACGGCGTCCGCCAGGTGCGGCCACAGCGCCCAGGTCCACGGCTCGGTCGCCCACAGCGCCGAGTAGCGCAGGCCGCGCGGGGCGTCCTCGCGCAGCAGCCGGGAGGCGTCGGTGTGCTCGAAGCGGCCGTCGGGGAGTTCGCTGAAGACGTCGTACGCGGCGAGGGCGCGCAGCAGGCGCTCCAGCGCGTCCGCGTCGGCCCGCACCGCCTTCGCGAGGGTGCCGGCGTCCGCGGGTTCGTCCCCGAGGGCGTCCGCGACGCCCAGGCTCGCCGCGGCGCGGACGGCGGCGGCACAGGCGGCGCTCAGGGCGAGTTCGCGCAGCCGCATGACGGCGGGGGGAAGCGCCGTGGGAGAGGTGCTGGTCACGGTGGACTGCCTTTCTGTTTCTGTGGGTGGGGTCGGCGCGGCGCAGCCGCCGTCAGCCGGCCGCGGTGACCGGGACGAACGGGGCCGGGTCGGCGCTCGCGAGCTTCTTGACCTCGCTCACGGCCTGCTGGAACGTCTCGGTGCGCAGCGCGCGGCCGTGCGACTCGGCGTCGTCCCACTCGGCGATCTCGACATAGACCTGCGGGTCCTTGGCGGAGCGCAGCAGGCGGTGCGAGCGGAAGCCGGGCTGCCGCGACATATGGGCGGTGATCTCACCGACCCGCTTCTCGAACTCGGCGGCGTCGCCCTGGACCGTGAACCGGTTGATGAAGGTGAACATGGTGGAGGTGCCCTTCGTGTGATGGGTGGCGCCCGTGGCGTGCTTCCGGGTGCCGCCGAGGGTCTGCTCCCGCAGGTCGCGGCGCTGGATCTTGCCGGTGGGCGAGCGCGGGATGTGCCGTACGACGTCGAGGTACTTGATGTGCTGGTAGTAGGGCAGCTGGTCGTTGACGAAGCGGATGACGGCGTCGCGGTCGGCGGCCTCGTCCGCCAGGACCACCAGCGCGTGCGCGACGGCGCCGCTCAACTCGTCCGGGTGGTCGAAGACCGCGCAGTCCGTCACCCCGGGGCAGCGGGCCAGCACGTTCTCGATCTCCAGGGGCGAGACCAGCCAGTTGTCGCACTTGAAGACGTCCTTGACCCGGTCGACGACGAACAGCCGCCCCTCCGCGTCGGTCTCGCCGATGTCGCCGGTCGAGAACCAGCCGTCCGGGTCCACGGACTCCTCCCGCGGCCGGCCGAGGTACCCCTTCATCAGCTGGGGCCCCTTGACCTGGATCTCGCCGCGGCCGCCCACCGGGAGGACGGCGCGGGTCCGCAGGTCCACGATCCGGCAGGCGGTGCCCGGTACGGGCCTGCCCGACGAGCCGGCCACCGGGTGGTCCAGGTCGTCGAAGTGCGTGGACGGCGCGGTCTCGGCCAGTCCGTACCCCTGGACGACCGGGACGCCGAAGTGCCCGCCCAGGACATCGGCGGTCCGCGCGGGCAGGGCCGATCCGCCGGAGAGCACGGCCCGCAGGCTGGGCACGGACAGTTCCGGCAGCCGGTCGTCCGCCGCCAGCCGGGCCAGCCGTACCGGCAGGCTGTAGAGGTGCGTCGCGCCGTGGCGGGCGCCCTCGCGCAGTGCGGCCACGGTGTCGTCGCCGGGCCGCAGCAGGTGGGTGGCGCCGACGGTCACCGCGATGTTCAGGTGCATCAGGTGGAACGACGGCAGGGTGTTGAGCAGCACCGACTCGGGGGTGAGCCGGTGGGTGTACGCGGTCTGGGCCGCGTTCACCGTCAGGTTGCGGTGGGTGAGCATGACGGTCTTCGGGGCGCCGGTGGTGCCGCTGGTGAACTGGAGGTTGGCCACGGCCTCGGGGTCGCGGCCGGCGAACGGCGCCGTGGCGGGGGCCGCGTCGATCAGCTCGTCGAGCGTGGGCACGTCGGCCGTGGCCTCCTGAAAGCCGGCCTCGCGGTGGGTGAGCACCACGGTCCGCAACGCCGGCAGGTCCCCTCGTACGGCCTGGATACGCGCGTACATCTCCGGCGGGACGATCACGGTCCGCGCGCCCGCCGAGCGCAGCACGTGCGTCAGGCGCTCCTCGCGCAGCAGCGGGTTGAACATCGCGCTGACGTGCCGGGCCCGGGAGGCGCCGAAGTACGCCACGGCGAACGAGGTGTCCAGTACGGCGGCGATGCCCACCACCGCGCCGGGTTCACCGTCCAGTTCGCGCAGCGCGGCGGCGCACCGCGTCGCCCGCTCCTCCAGGGCCGCGTAGGTCAGGTCCCCTGAGGGGCCGCTCAGCGCGAGCCGTCTGGGGGCGCGGCGGGCCGCCCGCGACAGCACGTCGTCGATGCGCGGGCCGCCCGTCAACTGCGCCAGCACGTCGAGCGGCGGCCCCTCGGCGGTGCTGTCCTGCGGGCCCTCGGGGTGGCGCTCGGCCATGGGCAGGGCTCCTCTCTCGCTCGCGGGTCGGGGCTGCACTACTCGGGCCGCAGGTCGTCCCGGCGCACCTCGCGGTGCCGTACGCGCAGTTGGCCGTCCTCCCGTACGAGCACGTCGTCGCAGCTCGTGCTCAGGTGCACCGCGGCCTGGCCGCCGCGCGGCGTGCTGATGATCAGGGCGTAGGTGCGGGCGCGGACGGTGCCGTCGTCACAGGCGTCGGCGTCCAGCATGCCGAGCCAGTGGCGGCGCTGGACGCCCTGCTCGGCCAGCAGGGCGGCGGCCTTGCGGGCCCCGGCCGCGATGGCGGCCCGCCCGACGGACGGCTCGGGGTGGGCGTTGGCGACGAAGACGCCGTCCTCGGTGAAGGTGCCGGCCCACTCCTCGACCCGCGCCTCGTCCAGGCAGCGCATCTGGCGTCCGTAGAAGTGCTGGATCTCCTGGTAGAGCGCGGTGTCCACGGGGACGCCCGAGGGCTGTTCCGGGGCGGTCATACGACTCTCCTCTCCGGCGGCCGGGCTGGGGGCGGCCGCTCGGCGTGAGCGTGGCAGCCGGTCTTCGACCGTTCTTCGAGCCGTGGTCGGTCCGTGATCGCCCCGCCGCGCCGCACGGAGACCGCCCCAACCGCGGTCGGTCCAGCCTCGAACGGGCCCTTGCAGGCTGGGGCGTACGGGACGGGCGAGGCAGCGCCTGGGTCCGCCCGGCCGGACGGGCGCCGCGCGAGCGCGCCCACCGCAGACCACAACACCGGAGGACAAGGCCATGACTACCAGTGCCACGCCCAGGACCGCCCTGGTGACGGGCGGCACCAGCGGCATCGGGCTCGCCGTGGTGAAGACGCTCGCCGCCCGCGGGCTGCGGGTGTTCCTGTGCGCCCGCAGCCGCGAGAACGTCGACGCCGTGGTCAAGGAACTGCGCGACCAGGGGCTTCAGGTGGCCGGGTGCGAGGGGGACGTGCGGTCCCGGGAGTCGGTGGAGCGGGTGGTGCGCGCCGCGGTCGACCGGTTCGGGCCGCTGAGCGTCCTGGTGAACAACGCGGGGCGCAGCGGCGGCGGAGTGACCGCGCGCATCCCCGACGAGCTCTGGTACGACGTGATCGACACCAACCTCAACAGCGCCTTCCTGGTCACCCGTGAGGCCCTGACCACCGGCGGGCTGGAGCGGGCGGGCGTCGACGGGCGGATCATCAGCATCGCCTCCACCGGCGGCAAGCAGGGCGTTCCGCTGGGCGCCCCCTACTCGGCCTCGAAGGCGGGCCTGATCGGTTTCACCAAGGCGCTGGCCAAGGAGCTGGCCCCCACGGGGGTCACCGTCAACGCCGTGTGCCCGGGGTACGTGGAGACGCCGATGGCCGTCCGCGTACGGCAGGCGTACGCGGCCACCTGGGACACCACCGAGGAGGACGTGCTGTCCCGCTTCAACGACAAGATCCCGCTGGGGCGCTACTCCACACCCGAGGAGGTGGCCGCCCTGGTCGGCCACCTGGCGGGCGACGAGGCCGGGTCCATCACCGCGCAGGCCCTCAACGTCTGCGGCGGGCTGGGCATTTACTGACCCGCCCGCCACAGCCCCGCCCCCGCTGCTCCGCACACCCGAGAGGAACCGACGACGCATGCCCGCACCCACATCCCACCGCGCCGTGCACCGCACGGAGATCGACGCCCCGGCCGACCGGGTGTACGCCCTGATCAGGGACGCCGCCGAGTGGCCCCGGCACTTCACCCCGACCGTCCACGTCGAGCGCGCGGAGCTCGACGCCCGCAGCGAGCGGCTGCGGATCTGGGCCACCGCCAACGGCGAGGTCAAGCACTGGACGTCGCACCGCGCCCTGGACCCCGAAGGGCAGAGCGTCCGGTTCCGGCAGGAGGTGTGTTCGCCTCCGGTGGCCGCGATGAGCGGTGAATGGGTCCTCCGGGACCTTCCGGGCGGGCGGTGCGAGCTGACGCTGCACCACACGTTCGCCGCGGTGGACGACCGCCCGGAGGACGTGGAGTGGATCACCACCGCGACCGACCGCAACAGCCGTACCGAGCTGGCGAACATCAAGGCGCTGGCCGAGGCCGCGGGGTCCGACGCGGAGCTGCTGTTCTCGTTCGAGGACTCCGAGACGGTGCACGCCCCGGCCGAGGCGGTGTACGCGTTCCTCGCGGAGGCCGGGAAGTGGCCCGACCGGCTGCCGCACGTCTCCCGGCTCGACCTCACCGAGCCGTCCGACGGCGTGCAGGTGATGACCATGGTCACCCGGGCCAACGACGGCTCGGAGCACACGACGGAGTCGGTGCGGGTCTGCTTCCCCGACGAACTGCGCATCGTCTACAAGCAGATCGGCACCCCGCCGCTGATGACCCTGCACACCGGTGAGTGGTCGATACGGGACACCGGGGACGGGCTGCTCGTCACCTCCCAGCACACCATCCGGATCAACGAATCCGCCATCCCGGAGATCCTCGGCGCGGACGCCACGGCGGCCGACGCGCGGGCCCGGGTGCGCGCGGCGGTCGGCGGCAACAGCGCGGCCACCCTGGCCCTCGCCAAGCGCTTCGCGGAGGCCCCGCATGCCGCCTGAGGCGGACGGCCCGCAGGTGCTGATCGCCGGCGCCGGGCCCGTCGGCCTGACCCTGGCGCACGAGCTGACCCGCCGGCGCGTCCGCGTCCGGGTCATCGACCGGGCGGACGGCCCGGCGACCACCAGCCGGGCGCTGGCCGTGCATCCGCGCACCCTGGAGGCGTGCCACCAGATGGGCCTGGCGGACGCCCTGGTGGCGCGGGGCCGGCCGGTCGTCCACTTCACCGTGCACCTGCGCGGCCGGCAGCTGATCCGCTTCGACACCAACTACGGCAGGCTGCCCACGGCGTACCCGTTCAGCCTGATGCTCGACCAGGTCCGTACGGAGGAGATCCTGCGCGAGCGCCTGGCCGGGCTGGGCGTCGGGATCGAGTGGGGCGTGGAACTGGCGGACTGCGCGCCCTGCGGGGACCGGGTCAACGCCGAACTGCGCCGTGACGGCCGCTCCGAACAGGTCACCGTGCCCTGGCTGGTGGGCGCGGACGGCTCGCGCAGCACCGTACGCGAGCGGCTGGGGCTGCGGCTGGTCGGCGACGCGACGCAGACCTGGCTCAACGCGGACGTGGTCCTGGACGCCGACCTGTCCCGCGACAGCAACCACCTGGTGCACACCGGTTCCGGGACGGTGCTGCTGGTGCCGTTCCCCGACCCCGGCAAGTGGCGTGCGGTGGACACCGGGTACGCAGGTCAGGGAGCCGATCCGGAGACGGTACGGCGCCGCCTCGCCGGGTCCCTGGCGCGCGGTCTCGGGCGTCCGGTGGCGGTCTCGGAGCCGACCTGGGTCTCCGTCTTCCGCGTACAGCAGCGCATGATCACCGCCATGCGCTCCGGCCGCTGCTTCGTGGCCGGGGACGCCGCGCACGTCCACAGCCCGGCCTCCGGCCAGGGCATGAACACCGGCATGCAGGACGCCTACAACCTGGCGTGGAAGCTGGCGGACGTGGTGCGCGGACACGCGCGGGAAGAGCTGCTGGACACCTACGCCGCCGAGCGCATCCCGGTGGGCGGCAGGCTGCTGTCCTCGACGCGCACGGCCACGGCCCTGGTGGCGCTGCGCAACGCCGTGGCGCCGGTGGCCATGCCCGTGGGCCTGTCCTTCCTCAAGGCGGTGCGCCCGCTCAAACGACGCGTCGAGCACCGGATCATGGCGGGAATGTCCGGCCTCGCCCTGCACTACGCGGACAGTCCGCTGACGTACGGCACGGGCGACGGGGCGGCAGGGGTACACCCCGGGCACCTGGTCGCGTGCACGGAACAGGACGTGGCGCGCCACCCCGGCCTCCGGGCGCTGCGGCAGGCGCTCACCGATCCCCGGTGGCTGCTTCTGCTGTTCGCTGATGATGGCGGCGCCGCGGAGCTGGCACTGCGGTACGGCCGGGCCGTACAGATACGCACCGTCATCCCTCACGAGGACGAAGACGGCCCCGCCCTCGCCGACCCCGACGACGCTCTGCGGCAGACCCTCGGCGTCCCTCCCGGCGGCTGGGCGCTGATCAGGCCGGACGGCTATCTGGCCGCGAAGGGGCAGCGGTCCGGCACCACCACCCTGACCGCCCGGCTCCAGGCACTGCACCTGCTCCCGGAGGACACCGCGCCCGGCGCCGGTGACTCTGCCGGCCGGCCCGCGCCGGACGGCACACGCCGGGGCGTGACGACCGAATGACCAAGGAGGACACGCGTATGACAGCGATCAACGGCGCACCGGCGGCAGGCGGTTCGGTGGCACTGGTCATCGGCGGCACCCGCGGCATCGGGCTGGCCGCCGCCCGCAAACTGAGCGCGGCGGGCAGCGAGGTGCTGCTCAACTACGCGCACGACGAGGACGGCGCGCTGGCGGCCGAACGGCAGCTGTCCGAGGAGGGCGGCAAGGTACGGCTGATGCGCGCGGACATCGGCCGCCCCGCCGGTGTGGTGCGGCTGCTGGAGGACATCCGGCGCACCCACGGCCGGCTGGACGTCCTGGTGCACGCAGCCGGTTCCTTCCATCCGGCGCCGACCGCGTCCCCGCACATCGGCAAGTACCTGGGCGACGGCGCCGTGGCGGTCGGACCGCTGCTGTACGGGGCGGCGCGCCTGGGCACCCTGATGACCCCGGACACGGGCCGTATCGTCGCCGTCTCCAGCATCGGCGCCCGGACGGTCGTCCCCGGCTACGCGGGTCTGGGCATGGCCAAGGCGGCCTTGGAGACGCTGGTGCGGTACCTGGCGGTGGAACTCGCCGGGAAGGGCGTCGCGGTGAACGCGGTGGCCGCGGGCAAGATCGCCGACGGCGGTCCCGTACCGGCCCAGGTACTGGAGGGCCTGCTGCGGCGGACCCCGACGGGGCGGCTGGCGACTGCCGAAGAGGTGGCCGACGTGGTGGCGCTGCTGTGCCGCCCCGAGGCCGGCGGCCTGCACGGACAGGTGCTCACCGTGGACGGCGGGGCCTGCCTGCGGTAGGCGCCCGGAAGGGACCGACATGCGCATCATCGATCTGTCGACAACCGTGGACGCCGGCCGGTGGGAGGTCGATCCGGTCGAACACGAAATCCTCACCCCGGCCGAGGGCGGCCGGCACATGGCCGAGGGGATGCGGCGCCACCACGGCATCGACTTCGACCCCGCCGACCTCCCGGACGGCGAACTGCTGTCCCTCGACACCCTGCGGCTGACCACCCACACCGGCACCCACGTCGACGCCCCGTCGCACTACGGGTCCCGCGCGCGCTACGGCACGCCGCGCCACATCGACCAGATGCCACTGGACTGGTTTCTGCGGCCGGGCCTCAAGCTCGACCTTACCGACGAGCCGGTGGGCGCCATCGGAGCCGACCGGATACGGCGGGCCCTCGACGAAGCGGGCCGCGACCCGCGTCCGTACGACATCGTGCTGCTGCACACCGGCGCGGACCGGCGGGCCGGAAAGCCGGAGTACTTCACCGAGTTCGCCGGCCTGGACGCCGCGGCGACCCACCTGCTGCTCGACTTCGGCGTCCGGGTCATCGGCACCGACGCCTTCAGCCTCGACGCCCCGTTCGGGCACATGATCAAGGAGTACCAGCGCACCGGCGACCGCGGTGTGCTGTGGCCCGCCCACTTCGTGGGACGGGAGCGCGAGTACTGCCAGATCGAGCGGCTGGACAACCTCGGCGCGCTGCCCGGACCGGACGGCTTCTTGGTCTCCTGCTTTCCGTTCAAGATCGCGGGAGCGGGGGCGGGGTGGACGCGGGCGGTGGCGGTGGTGGAGGAGTAGGGACGGACGGGTGAACGGGCGCCCCCGGAGCATCCTGGGGCGCCCGTCCGCACGGCTTCCACGGAATCCGCCACGGCCCACCTGCGATGGCGGTCGAATGGCAGTATGCGAAACCGGCGGAGTCAGCAGTTGCACCGCGTGGTCCGGCGCGCTTCCCGGGCCGGGAACGGCCCGCCACCGGCCGGCAGCGTCCCTCCGCGTCCGGAGCTGGGCTGGGCCCGTCTGATCGAGCTGACTTCGGTACTGCTCGCCTCGGTCGTCGCCGTGCTGAGCCTCTGGTTCTCCAACCGCCAGGTGGGCAACCAGTTGCGGATCGCCCAGGGCGAGCTGAGCACCACCAGGGAAGGTCAGATCACCGAGCGGTACACCGCGGCCGTGGGCCAGCTGGGCGAGGATTCGGTGGACGTGCGCCTGGGCGGCATCTACGCCCTGCAGCGCAACATGGAGGACCTCCCCCGCGACCACCCCACCATCGCCGACGTCCTGGCCGCCTATATCCGCACCCACGCCGGCACCCCGCCGAAAGGCGGCAAACGGGTGCCACCCGATGTCCTGGCCGCGCTCGACGTGATCAGCGGCCGGAACTCCGCCCATGACGGCTCCTTCGTTCCCGACCTCCGCTCCACCCACCTGCCCGGCGTCGAACTGGGGTGGGACCGTTCGTCTCCCGTCGCCGCCGACCACAAGCGGGCCCAGTTGCGCGGAGCGATCCTCCGTGACTGCGACCTGAGGGACGCGCGTCTGAGCGGCGCGGACCTGCGAGGCGCGAGGCTCGCACGCGCCGATCTGGCCGACGCGGATCTGCGCGAGGCGGACCTCCGGGAAGCCACTCCGGCGCGGGCGAACCTGCGCGACGCGGACTTGTCCGACGCCAACGTGCGCAAGGCGGACCTGAGGTTCGCGGATCTTCGCGGCGTGGACCTGTGGGGCACCGATCTGCGCGGCGCGGTCCTGTACCGGGCGAAACTGGCCGGCCTGGAGCTCAGCGAGGCGCACCTGGACGGAGCCGACCTCCGCGGTGCTGATCTCACGGACGCGGCGGTGGCACGGAGCCAGGTCCTCGCGAGCCGCATCGACGCGGAGACCAGGCTCCCACCGGACATCGCCCGCGATCCGGAGGTGCGGGCCCGGATCGCTCAGGCCGAGGCGGAGGACGATGGTTTCTGATCGCCGCCTCACCCTCCTCAGGGAATCCGGTACCCCTCACCCCGCAAGGCGTCCACCGCCTCCCCCAAAGCCACCCGGTCATCCTCCGGCCCATCCGCCCGCTTAGGTGACAGCGGTACGACCATGCAGTCCCCACGGCGTACGGAGGGGTGGCGCAGGGCGAGGCTCGACAGCGTACGGCCGGGTCCCGCTTCGACCACCACCAGTCCGCCGGGCGCCAGCAGCCCGTCCAGAGCGGGCCAGAAGCGCACCTGGTCCACGGGGTGCGCGGCCCAGTACGCGGGGTCGGCGACCTGCTGGGCCGTCAGTGGTGCGGCCGTGTAGCAGGAGTGGACCACGGTGCGCGGCGGCCGGCGTTCCACCGTGGCGAGCACCGCCTCGGCGCCCCTGGCGTGCGGGGCGATCGCCGGGCTGTGGAACGGGCTGAGCGCGGGGACCCGCTGGGCGGTGATGCCGCGGGCCCGCAGGGTCTCCCCCACGGCGCGCAGCGCGTCCTCCGGCCCTCCGAGTACGGTCTGCCGCGGCGCGTTGACGGCGCCGACCACCACGCCGTCGCCGAGGAAAGGTTCCAGCGACGCGGCGGACTCCGCCACCGCCAGCATGCCGCCCGGGGGCGCGGCCGTCAGCCGCGTCACCCGGTCGAGCACCACCCGCGCGGCGTCGCGCACCGTGAACACCCCGGCGAGCGTGGCGGCCGCCATCTCGCCGATGCTGTGGCCGAGCAGCGCCACCGGACGGATGCCCCAGCTCGTCACCAGGCGGCCGAGCGCGTAGTCGACGGCGAACAGCAGCGGCTGCGCCCGCAGTACGTGGTCCACCGGCAGCTCCGGCCGCTCGGCCAGCCAGTCGGCGTGCATACGGGCGCCCTCGGCCCCCATCGCGCCCAGCACCTCGTCGACCGCCTCGGCGAAGACCGGCTCGGCCGCGTACAGCCCCGCCGCCATCCGCCGGTACTGGGAGCCCTGGCCGGGCAGCAGCAGCGCCACCGGCCGGGGCGCCCGTGCGGCGGGCGCCCCGGTGGCCTTCGTGTCCGCCGTCATGTCAGCCGGGCGGCGGCCGCGGCGATGCGTTCGTCGGTCGCCGTGAACGCAATCCGTACGTACTGCTCACCGGCCTCGCCGTAGAAGGCACCGGGTGCGACGAGGATGCCGAGATCGGCCAGCTTCTGTACGGCGGGCCAGCAGGGCTCACCCCGGGTGGCCCACAGGAACAGGCCGCCTTCGGAATGCTCGACGCGGAACCCGGCCCCCTCCAGGGCCGTGCGCAGAACGCGCCGCCTGTAGGCGTACCGGTCTCGCTGCCGCTCCACGTGGGCGTCGTCCTCCAGGGCGGCCACCATGGCCGCCTGTACGGGGGCCGGGACCGCGTGCCCGGCGTGCTTGCGTACCTGGAGGAGGCGCCCGATCAGGGCCGGGTCGCCGGAGCAGACGCCCGCGCGGTAGCCCGCGAGGTTGGACCGCTTGGACAGCGAGTGCACCGCCAGCAGACCATCGTGACTGCCGCCGCACACCGCCGAGTCCAGCAGCGACACCGGCCGCCGGTCCCACCCGTATTCGATGTAGCACTCGTCGTTGACGAGGACGGCGCCCCGGTCCCGCGCCCAGGCCACGATCTCGCGCAGCTCGGGTACGGACAGCACCCGGCCCTCCGGGTTGGACGGCGAGTTGAGCCAGACCACCTTGACCGGTTCACTGCCGAGCTCCAGCGGTGAATCCACCGGGCGCCCCCGCGCGCCCGCGAGGCGCGCGCTGACGTCGAAGGTGGGAAACGCCAGCCGGGGAAAGGCCACCGTGTCGCCGGGGCCGGTGCCCAGCATCGCCGGGAGCCAGGCGATCAGCTCCTTGGTGCCGACCGCGGGCAGTACGGCCGAGGGGTCCACCGTCACGCCCAGGCGGCGGCGCAGCCATGCGGCGGCCGCTTCGCGGAGCGCGGGCGTCCCCTCCGTGGGCGGGTAGCCGGGCGCGTCGGTCGCCGCCGCGAGGGCGTCGCGCAGCACGTCGGGCGTGGCGTCGACCGGTTCGCCCAGCGCCAGGTTGACCAGCCCGTCGGGGTGGGCCGCGGCGCGCTTCTTGTACGGCAGCAGCACATCCCACGGAAATTCGGGCAGTTCCCTCATCGCCGTCCTCCGTCCTCGGCCGTGATGTCGCGTGCGTGGACCCCGGTGGACAGGTCCCCTTCGATGCCCCAGGTGACGATGCGCCGGGGGTGGATGCGGATCATCTCGTCGGCGCAGTGCGGCCGGCGCTCCCTGCCGCCGGTGGGCAGCGCCTGGGCCGTGCCGTGGATGACGACGGCGCGGACCACCTCGGGGTCGCGGCACGGCACGTCGTCCACGACGAAGGCGACCCGGTCGTTCTTCGCCACGTTCCGGAACTTGCGGCTGCGGCCCATGTCCCGGCCGGTGATCTCGATGGTGCCGCGCTCCTCGTCGATCTCGAACGAGACGGGCACGTTGTGGGGTTCTCCATGGGCGCCGACCGTCGCCAGACGGCCGTAGCCCTGCGCGCGCAGGTAGGTGATTTCCTTCTGGGTGAACGGCATGAAGCGTCCTCGGGGTCCGTAGGGTCGCGGCCACGCTACGAAGCCCGCTTCGAGCACACTTCGAGCCACCCGCTCCGGATTCCGGCTGGACGGCGCCTTTAATGCCCGCGGTCAGCATGCTCGGCGGCAACCCACTGATGATCCGAGGAGCGTGTATGCGGTACGACGTGGTGATCGCCGGCGCCGGGCCGACCGGCCTGATGCTCGCCTGCGAACTGCGCCTGGCCGGTGCCAGGACCCTGGTGCTGGAACGCCTGGCGGAGCCGGTCGACTTCTCCAAGGCCCTCGGTGTGCACGCGCGCACCGTCGAGCTGCTGGACATGCGCGGGCTGGGCGAGGGGTTCCAGGCCGAGGCGCCGAAGCTGCGCGGCGGGAACTTCGCCAGCCTCGGAGTACCCCTGGACTTCTCGTCGTTCGACACCCGGCACCCGTACGCGCTGTTCGTCCCCCAGGTGCGTACCGAGGAGCTGCTGACCGGGCGGGCCCTGGAGCTGGGGGCCGAGCTGCGGCGCGGGCACGCGGTGACGGCGCTGGAGCAGGACGCCGACGGCGTGACCGTCTCCGTCACCGGGCCCGAGGGGCCGTACGAGGTCGAGTGCGCGTACCTGGTGGGCTGCGACGGCGGCGGCAGCACCGTACGCAAGCTGCTCGGCATCGACTTCCCCGGGCAGGACCCGCACATGTTCGCGGTGATCGCGGATGCCCGGTTCCGTGAGGAGCTGCCGCACGGGGAGGGCATGGGACCGATGCGGCCGTACGGCGTCATGCGGCACGACCTGCGCGCCTGGTTCGCCGCCTTCCCGCTGGAGCCGGACGTCTACCGGGCCACGGTCGCCTTCTTCGACCGGCCCTACGCCGACCGCCGGGCGCCGGTCACCGAGGAGGACGTGCGGGCCGCGCTGACCGAGGTGGCCGGCAGCGACTTCGGGATGCACGACGTGCGCTGGCTCTCCCGGCTCACCGACACCTCACGCCAGGCCGAGCGGTACCGCGACGGCCGGGTCCTGCTGGCCGGCGACGCCTGCCACATCCACCTGCCCGCGGGCGGCCAGGGCCTCAACCTGGGCTTCCAGGACGCGGTGAACCTGGGCTGGAAGCTGGGCGCGACCATCGCGGGCACGGCTCCGCCGGAGCTGCTGGACACCTACGAGGCCGAGCGCCGCCCGATCGCCGCCGGCGTACTGCGCAACACCCGCGCGCAAGCCGTGCTGATCGACCCGGACCCGCGTTACGAGGGGCTGCGGGAGCTGATGATCGAGCTGCTGCACGTCCCGGAGACCAACCGCTATCTGGCGGGCCTCATCTCGGCGCTGGACGTGCGGTACCCCATGGCGGGCGAGCACCCGCTGCTGGGGCGCCGCGTACCGGACCTGCCGCTCGTCACCGAGGACGGCACCCGGCAGCTGAGCACGTACTTCCACGCGGCGCGCGGCGTCCTGCTGACGCTCGGCTGCGACCAGCCGCTCGCCGACGAGGCCGCGGCCTGGAAGGACCGGGTGGACCTGGTCGCGGCCGAGGGCGTCGCGGACCCGGGCTCCGCGGTCGACGGGCTGACCGCGCTGCTCGTACGCCCCGACGGCTACATCTGCTGGACCGCGGCTCCGGAGACGGGTACGGACGGGCTCACCGACGCCCTGCGCACCTGGTTCGGGCCGCCCGCCATGTGAGGCACCCCCACCCGGTTCCCTGCCCTTCCGCGCCCGCCCCTTCCCAGGCCAAGGAGTCCCATGACCACCACACCGCTCGCCCCCGTGGCCCAGGCCCGCTCGCTGCTGCAGCTGACCACCGCGTACCACCAGGCGAAGGCCCTGCACAGCGCCGTGGAGCTGGGCCTGTTCGACCTGCTCGCCGACGGGCCCGCGACCGCCGAGGAGGTGAAGGACCGGCTGCGGATCGTCCATCCGCTGGCCAAGGAGTTCCTCGACGCGCTCGTCGCGCTGGAGTTGCTGGAAGCGGACGGCGACCGCTACCGCAACTCCCCCGCCGCCCAGGCGTTCCTGGTGTCCGGCGCCTCCGAATACCTGGGCGGCACCGTCCTCCAGCACGCCCGCAAGCACTACCACGTATGGGCCGGGCTGACGACGGCGCTCCAGGAGGGCGAGGCGGGTTCCGGCGCCGAAGCGCACGGGCCCGAGGCGTACCCCAAGCACTACGAGGACCCGGAGCGGGCCCGTCAGGTCATGGCGCACTTCGACACCTTCAGCTCCTTCACGGCCGAGGAGCTGGCGCGCCGCGTCGACTGGAGCGGGTACGGGTCCTTCATCGACATCGGCGGCGCACGGGGCAACCTCGCCACGCGGGTGGCCCTGGCCCACCCGCACCTGCACGGCGCCGTGTTCGACCTGCCCGCGCTGGCCCCGCTGGCCGGCGAGCTGATCCGTGAGCGCGGCCTCGAAGGCCGCGTCCGCTTCCACGGCGGCGACTTCCTGACCGACCCGCTGCCGTCCGCGGACGCCGTGGTCACCGGGCACGTACTGCCCGACTGGCCGGTACCGCAGCGGCGCAAGCTCCTCGCGCGCATCCACGAGGCGCTGCCCTCCGGCGGCGCGCTGGTGGTCTACGACCTGATGACGGATCCGGCCACCACGACGGTGCACGACGTACTGCAACGGCTCAACCACGGCCTCATCCGCGGCGACAGCTCGTCCAGCAGCGTCGAGGAGTACCGCGCGGAGATCGAGGAGGCCGGCTTCCGGGTGCGGCAGGCGGAGCGCATCGACAACCTCCTCGGTGACTGGCTGATAGTCGCCGTCAAGCCCTGACCCTGCGTGGCCGCCCTTGCTACCGTGATCATGCCCGCGGGTGTGTTCCCGCCGGGCGGATCACAGCGACGTCAGAGAGGGCGGAACGATGCGGCAGGCGACCACGAATCCGGCAGGAAAGGTCCGCATCACGACGCTAAGGAATCCGAACCCCCTCCATGAACAAGCTGAATCTGGGCATCCTGGCCCACGTTGACGCCGGCAAGACCAGCCTCACCGAGCGCCTGCTGCACCGCACCGGTGTGATCGACGAGGTCGGCAGCGTGGACGCCGGCACCACGACGACCGACTCGATGGAGCTGGAGCGGCAGCGCGGCATCACCATCCGGTCCGCCGTGGCCACGTTCGTCCTGGACGATCTCAAGGTCAACCTCATCGACACCCCGGGCCACTCCGACTTCATCTCCGAGGTCGAGCGGGCGCTCGGGGTGCTCGACGGCGCGGTCCTGGTGGTCTCGGCCGTCGAGGGCGTCCAGCCGCAGACCCGCATCCTGATGCGGACCCTGCGCAGGCTGGGCATTCCCACGCTGGTCTTCGTCAACAAGATCGACCGGGGCGGCGCGCGTCCCGACGGTGTGCTGCGGGAGATCCGCGACCGGCTCACCCCCGCCGCGGTGGCACTGTCCGCCGTGGCGGACGCCGGCACGCCGCGGGCCCGCGCGATCGCGCTCGGCCCGGACACCGACCCGGACTTCGCCGTCCGGGTCGGTGAGCTGCTGGCCGACCACGACGACGCGTTCCTCACCGCCTACCTGGACGAGGAACACGTACTGACCGAGAAGGAGTACGCGGAGGAACTGGCCGCGCAGACCGCGCGCGGTCTGGTGCACCCGGTGTACTTCGGGTCCGCGCTGACCGGCGAGGGCCTGGACCATCTGGTGCACGGCATCCGGGAGTTGCTGCCGTCCGTGCACGCGTCGCAGGACGCGCCGCTGCGGGCCACCGTGTTCAAGGTGGACCGTGGCGCGCGCGGCGAGGCCGTCGCGTACCTGCGGCTGGTCTCCGGCACGCTGGGCACCCGCGATTCGGTGACGCTGCACCGCGTCGACCACACCGGCCGGGTCACCGAGCACGCCGGACGCATCACCGCGCTGCGGGTCTTCGAGCACGGGTCGGCCACCAGCGAGACCCGGGCGACCGCCGGGGACATCGCGCAGGCGTGGGGCCTGAAGGACGTACGGGTCGGTGACCGGGCCGGGCACCTCGACGGTCCCCCGCCGCGCAACTTCTTCGCGCCGCCCAGCCTGGAGACCGTGATCAGGCCGGAGCGCCCGGAGGAAGCGGGACGGCTGCACGCCGCGCTGCGCATGCTGGACGAGCAGGACCCCTCGATCGACCTGCGGCAGGACGAGGAGAACGCGGCCGGCGCGGTGGTCCGCCTCTACGGGGAGGTGCAGAAGGAGATCCTCGGCAGCACGCTCGCGGAGTCCTTCGGCGTACGGGTGCGCTTCGACCCGACCCGTACGGTCTGCATCGAAAAGCCCGTGGGGACGGGCGAGGCGCTGATCGAGCTGGACACGCGGACGCACAACTACTTCTGGGCGACCGTGGGTCTGCGCGTCGGACCGGCCGAGCCCGGCGCGGGCATCACGTTCCGTTTGGCGGTGGAACTGGGCTCGCTCCCCCTGGCCTTCCACAAGGCCATCGAGGAGACGGTGCACACCACCCTGCGGCACGGTCTGTACGGCTGGCAGGTCACCGACTGCGCCGTCACCCTGACCCGTACCGGCTTCGCCAGTCCGGTCAGCGCGGCCGACGACTTCCGCAAGGCCACGCCGCTGGTCCTGATGGACGCGCTCCGGCAGGCCGGTACGGAGGTGCACGAGCCGGTCAGCTCCTTCGAACTGGAGGTGCCCGCCGCCCGGCTCAGCCCGGTACTTGCGAAACTCGCGGAACTGGGCGCGACGCCCGGTGTGCCCACGGCCGAGGGGGACGTCTTCCGCCTGGAGGGCACGATGCCGACCAGCCTCGTGCACGACTTCAACCAGCGGGTTCCCGGACTGACCCAGGGCGAGGGCGTGTTCCTGGCCGAGCACCGGGGCTACCGGCCCGCCGTCGGACAGCCGCCCGTGCGGCCGCGGCCCGAGGGGCCCAACCCGCTCAACCGCGACGAGTACATCCTGCACGTGCTCAAGCGCGTGTGAACCGGCACCGGACCGCGCCCCGCGGCGGATTTCCGCCCGGGGCGCGGTCCGGTGGTTTCAGGTGCCGGCCTGTACCTGGAGGCGGACCTCAGGCCGTGGATACGGGCTGTCCTGCCGTGCGTACGGGCCGGTGTTCCGGGAGATTCCGAGGATCAGCATGGATTTCGCCTTGTTCACGGCATCGATCCGGGAAACCGCGCCCAGCTTTTCGAAAACATTGCTCAAATGGCGTTTCACGGTCGCTTCGGTGATGGTGAGCCGGGCGGCGATCTGGCTGTTGCTCAGCCCGCGCGCCACGTTCTCCATTATCTGGAGCTCGCGGGCGGAGAGACGCGCCGTGGAGGTATGCGGCAGCGCCGCCATGCTTTCTTTTGGTACGGACATGAATATCTGCCCCGGGTGACTGGTCACGCTGCGGATGGCGGCGAGCACCTCGGCGCGCCGTAAATTCTTGGTCAGAAATCCGCTCACGCGCAGTTGCAGCGCCTGCTGCACGAGCGCCGGATGATGGAACGAGGTCAAAATGATGCACTGGGAACGCGGTGACACCCGGTGCATGGCCTCGACGCCGGAGACGACTCCGTACGGCTCCGACCCGTCCAGCAGAATGACATCGGGGCGCAGCTCGCCGGCCATGCGCACCGCCGCCTCCCCGTTGGCCAGGCCGCCGACCACCTTGATGTCCGGCTGGGCGGCGAGCACGTCGCACAGCGTCTCCCTGAGCAGGGTCTGGTCGTCGACGACGAGGACGGTGATGACTTTGTTATCCATTCGCCCCTCCAGCACACAGAAACATTTCTGCATTCTTTGGTCGGACCCGCAGGAAATTTCGGCCGGGGCCGTCCTGACGGGACAATCGGAGAGGGGACGATCGAGGAGATGGCGAGTCGCACGGTCCATGCGAGCATCGGCACCGGAATGACGGAACCCAAAAGCTTCCCCCGTGTCACCAGAAGCACCCCCACGCACCCTTTTGGCGAGCAAAAGATTTCGCATACGCCATTTACAACAGTACAGTCCGAAGCGCAGACAGAGGCAAGCATATACAGGTAAAAAGATCTTCTGCGCCGAATAAAGTAATGGCAAATACCACAAATTGGAACCTGTTTACACGGTGGTCCGTGGTATAAGTTGGTTGCTTCCCCGGGTACGGCTGCGGTATGCACATCCGGCACCCCTCGGCGGTGAATTGGGGCCGTTCGGCCCTTGCCTTCGCGCCGGGCTCTTGTGACGGAGTGCGCCCACACCCCTGCGACACCCGCCCGCGGCTGGGTATGTTGGACGCCCTACGGGCACGCCCACCTGCCAGGAGAGCGGCCTGACCCGGCGCCTCGGCGGGGTGCCCGAACGACGGGAGCAGCACATGAGTCAGGACGCGCGGCCACTGTCCAACGCCGTTGACGTCAGCATCCCGAGCGTGGCGCGGATGTACGACTACTACCTCGGCGGCAAGGACAACTACGCGGTGGACCGCGCGGCGTGCGAGGAACTGGACAAGGTCGTGCCGAGCACCCGGACCCTGGCGGTCAACAACCGCCGGTTCCTGCGGCGGGTGGTCCGCTGGCTGGCGGAGGAACAGGGCGTACGGCAGTTCATCGACCACGGCTCCGGCCTGCCCACCCAGGACAACGTCCACGAGGTCGCCCAGCGGGTCGACCCGGACGCCCGGGTGGTCTACATCGACAACGACCCCATCGTGCTGGCGCACGGGCGGGCGCTGCTGGAGGAGAACCTCAACACCGCGGTCATCCAGGCCGACATGCGCGACACCGACGGCATCCTGGGGCACCCCGAGGTGGCGCGGCTGATCGACTTCGATCAGCCGGTGGCCGCGCTGTTCGTGTCCGTCCTGCACTGCATCCCCGACGAGGACGATCCCGCCGGCCTGATCAGGCGGGTCGCGGAACGCCTGGTCCCCGGCAGCTTCCTGGTCGTGTGCCAGCTCGTCAGCGAGGACCGGGCGACCCGCGACTTCGTCACCGAGTTCATGCGCGTCAACACCCAGGGCCAGTGGGGCCGGGTGCGCACGGCCGCCGAACTCGCGTCCTTCCTGGACGGCTTGGAGATCCTCGAACCGGGCCTGGTGGAAGTCTCGACCTGGAAGCCGGACGCGGACATCGGCCCCCGGCAGCTCACCCAGGAGTGGATCGAGTACGGCGGGGTGGCCCGCAAGGGTTAGGGACCGCCGCCGCGCGAGGACCGGCGCTCAGTTCTGGTCCGCGTCCTTGATCAGCTGCTCCAGGATGGCCTGGCTCGCCCGGGGCGACTCGGCCTGGGCGCTGAGCCGGTCCATCACGGCGAGGTAGTGGTCCACGTCGTCGCGCTTGTCCAGGTAGAGCGCGCTGGTCAGCTGCTCCAGATAGACGATGTCGGGCAGGTCCGGCTCCTGGAAGCGCAGGATCGTGATCGGGCCGCCCGCCGCCGCGTGTCCGCCGAGGTGGAACGGGGCGATCTGTACAGTGACGTGGGGCAGGTGCGTCAGCTCCAACAGGTGCCGCACCTGCTCCGCCATCACGCCGGGGCCGCCGAGCGGGCGCCGCAGGGACGCCTCGTCGATCACCGCCCACAGCCGCGGCGCACCGGGCGCGGTGAGCAGCGCCTGCCGTCGCAGCCGCAGTTCCACCCGGCGTGCGACCTCCCGCTCGGAGAGGTTCCCGAGCCGGCACACCGCGCGGGCGTAATCCGCCGTCTGCAACAGCCCCGGAATGAACTGCACTTCGTAAGTACGGATGACGGCGGCGGCCTCCTCCAGGCCGATGAGCGTCTCGAACCAGCCCGGCAGGACGTCGCTGTACTGGTGCCACCATCCGGGCGTGCTGGTCCCGCGGGCCAGCGTCAGGAATTCGGCGCGCTCGGTCTCGTCCGTGACATGATACAGCGTCAGCAGGTCGGCGACGTCGCGCTCCTTGCAGCCGACGCGCCCCAGTTCCAGGCGGCTGATCTTGGCGTGCGAGCCGCGGATGGCGTCCCCGGCGGCCTCGCGGGTGATGCCCGCCGCCTCCCGCAGCCGGCGCAGCTGCGTGCCCAGAATGATCCGCAGTACCGTCGGACCGCCCCGGGGGTGCTCGATGTGCGGGCGCGGCGGCGGGATGCGCCCTGGCTGCGCGATCATGCTGGCTCCCGTGTCGGTAGGGCGAACGCCCAGTGTTCCATCGCGTGCACGGTTCGTACAGCCGTGGTAACTATCCGGCCGACATATGCGTCAGCCGAGCCCGGCCAGGTCGTCGAAGTCTCCGTCCTTGGCCCCTTGGACGAAGGCCGCGATTTCGTCACGGGTATAGATCAGCGCCGGCCCCCCGGTATCCCGGGAGTTGCGCACCGCCACCCCTCCGTCGGTGAGAACGGCCAGCTCAACGCAGTTGCCGTTGGGGTTGCTGCGGCGGCTCTTGCGCCACACCGCACCGTCGATAGCACGGGCGCATATGCCGTTGGGCCATGACTCCACTTGGTTCTCCCCTTGCCGGAGGTGTGCCTGCGACCGGTACGGCCCCCTGCGCGTATGGCGCGAAACAGGCGCCGCGCGGCCGTTCTTACCGATGCAATTGCAGATGTACTTGCAGCGGAAGACGGCCGACCGCGATAGTAACCCTCTCCCAACAGCGCGGCCCAGCCCCCGACATGCCCCATGGCGGAGATCGTGATGACGACCCATCCGGCACCGACCGTGCACGACGTCCTCCACGCGGAGCCGGGTCAGGACCGGCACTTCGCCGTGTGTGCGCTCAGCGGGGCCTATCGCACTCTCGCGGAAGCCCGCCGCTTCACCGCCACCACCCTCGGAGAGTGGGGCATCCACGCATCGGTCGTCTCGGATGCCACCCTGGTGGTCTCCGAGCTCGTCAGCAACGCCCTGCGCCACGCCGCTCCCGCGCGTACGGCCGCCGAAGGGCCCGCGGCGGACGTGCCGTGCGTGGCCTGGCTGGCACTGGCGCACGAGGACTCCGGCGTCCTGTGCGCCGTCTCCGACTCCAGCCGTACGCCTCCCGCCCTCGCGCCCCCGGCTCCCTGCGCGGACAGCGGCCGGGGCCTGTGGATCGTCGACCGGATCAGCCAGTCCTGGGGCTGGACCCCTCCGGACGCCCTGGGCAAGACGGTCTGGGCCCAGCTCCCGGCATCCGGGCCCGCCGGTGAGTAGCCGCCCTGAAAGCGGCCCGCTCCCGCCATGGGAACGGCCGGGCAGCGGAATCCGCCCGCTCCGGAACGGAGAAACCGGCGTGTCGGAATTCATCGTGTTCGACCTTGAGTTCACGTCATGGCCGGGCTCCCTCGAACAGGACTGGTCGGCACCGGGACAGCTCCGGGAGATCGTGCAGATCGGAGCCTTACGCCTGAACGACGACTGCTCCGTCGTCGAGGAGTACGAAGCACTGGTCCGCCCACTGGCCAACCCCCGGCTGTCGCCCTATTTCACCGACCTGACCGGGATCACGCAGGAGGACGTGGACCAGAGAGGCCGCGCTCCGGCGGAAGCGCTCGGCGACTTCCTGGGGTTCTGCCGGGGGCTGCCCGTCCTCTCCTACGGCAACGACATGGTCGTCCTGGGAGAGAACGTGGGGTGGGCGCGGGCCCGTGGCGACGAGGTGAAGAACGGCTTTCTCTCCGCCACGTTCCTCAACATCCGGCCCTGGCTGAACTTCATCGTCCCGGAAACAGCGGACGCCAACGTGGGCCGTCTGTGGGAAGTACTGAACCTCCCCAAGCCCGCGGCAGGCAGGGAACACTCGGCCCTGTTCGACTGCTATTCCTTCACCGCGGCCCTCAAACATCTGCACGCCATGGGCCATTGGCTGCCCACGGGTTTCCTGTGAACGCCCGCCGGGATGTGCGGTGCGGTACGGGCGTACACGGCTCACCAGCTGACCGGAAGGGTGAGAGGCGACTTGGACGGGGAGGCGTCGTCCCAGGTGGGGCTGTGTCCCTCGGCCAGGCGCAGGTGCGGGAAACGGTCCAGGAGCGTTTCCAGGCCCACGGTCAGCTCCGCCCGCGCCAGGTGGGCGCCGATGCAGTTGTGCGGGCCCCGGCCGAACGCGATGTGCGGGTTCGGCCGCCGGCACACATCGAGCCGTTCGGGCTCATCGAACACGGTCTCGTCGCGGTTGGCGGAGGCCAGTGCCGGCAGGACCGCGTCCCCCGCCCGGATCGTCTGCCCGCCCAGTTCGAAGTCCTCGGTGGCCTGCAGCACCACCACCCCGTTCATCGCCGGGACGTAGCGCAGGAACTCCTCCACCGCGCCGGGCAGCAGGCCGCGGTCGTCGCGCAGCCGGACGTACTGGTCCGGATCGGCCAGCAGCGCCAGGACGGCGTCGGACAGGAACATGGTCGTCGTGCGGTAACCGGCGACGAGCATCGACAGCCCGAAGCTGAGCACGCTCTCCTCGTCCAGCTCGCCCCGGTCACACCTGCGGACCAGGTCGCCGAGGATGTCGTCCGCGGGCGCCCGCCGCCGTTGGACGATCAGTGACCGGACGTAGTCCCGTAGCAGCGGCGTGACCCGCCGCGCCTCCTCCACGGTGAGCAGCGCCCCCAGAGCCGCGTCCGCCATGGGCAGGTAGTAGTCGCGGTCCTCGTACGGGATGCCCACCGATTCGCACACCACCAGCAGCGGAAAGGGCTCGGTGTAACCGGCGATCAGATCGCCGGGTGCGCCGCCGTCGGCGAACTCGTCCAGCAGCCGCTCGGCGCTCCGGCGGATACGCGGCAGACGGCGCCGTACGGACCGTGCGCTGAACGCCCCGGACAGGGCCCTGCGCAGCGCCGTGTGCCGCGGGCCCTCCATCTCCATCATCGTGATCAGTTCCATGCCGTCCGGCCGGTCCTGCTCCGGCATGAAGGACCAGCCGTTGACACTCGGCCTGACCAGCCGTGGATCCCCGATCACCGCACGGACGTCGTCGTACCGGCTCACGAACCAACTGGGCGCGTCCGCGTCCTGGAGCCACGCCACGGGACACTCCCGGCGCAGCCGGGGGTACTCCGCGGGCGGCCCCATGGTGCCCGGCGGCGGCAGGGGCAGATCGATCGACGGCAGGGTCCCACGGGGCGGCGTTGCGGAAGGAGCAGTCGACGAGGGGCCGTCGGACGGCTGCGGCGTACTCTGCATCGGTCTGCCTTTCCCCGCGGAACCACTCGCGGCACGCTCGGCACAACGCCCCGGTTCGTCAACGGATATTTCCCCCTTTCCACAGCAAGCCACACACAACCGCATCAACGGACCCGAGCCCATATAACCCGCACGGCGGACAACTCCCACGGCCCCACGGCACGCAGACCCCGCCGGGCGGCACATGGCCGGCCCGGCGGGGCGCCGTGACGTTCCTCAGATCCGGTCGGCGGCGATCAGCAGATACTGAAAGCTGCCGTTGCGGTAGGCGGTCAGAAAGGTTTCCTCAATGCCGGTGACCAGGTGGTCGGCCTGGCTGCGCAATTCCCAGTACGGGATGGTGGCCGCGGTGAGGTCCTGGACGTGCACCGGGACCAGCCGGTGGCGGGCCATCGCGCGGAAGTACGCCGACCGCGGATGGATGTCGCAGATGTAGTGGGCGTTGATCAGGGACACCTCGCGGGAGGCGCGCCCGTAGGCGTCGTTGTAGCAGCCGGTGATCACCACATAGCGCCCGCCGCGCCGCAGCAGCCGCGCGTGCTCGGCGAACAGCAGGTCCAGCTCGACGTACATGGTCGACTCGTTGTTCCAGGACGCCGCGTACGCGCCGGTGGCGAAGCCGGTGTCGAGCATGTTGCGGTGGTGGTAGCGCACCTTGTCGTCGATGCCGCGCTTGCGGGCCTGCTCATTGGCGAAGTCGGCCTGCTTGGCGGAGATGGTGGCCCCATCGGTGTAGCAGCCGTGGCGCAGATGCGCGACCACGCTGCCGCCGCCGCGTCCGCACCCGGCGTCGAAGACACGGTCGGTGGGCGACAGCGCGCCGAGGTGGGAGGCGAGCAGTTCGGCCTGGGCGTGTTCGAGGCGGTGCAGTTCACCGGTGATGCGTTCGCGGCGCCGGACGGGGTCCGGTTCGTCCAGCACGGACCGGTCGGCGTCCCCGATGCCGTAGTGGTGGTGATACAGGTCGTCGATCTTGCCGAGTTCCAGATTGACCGGGTTCTCCTCGGTGTTCCAGTACTCGGCGACGCGCGCCTGGTACGTGGACTGGGTCGGCATGGGGCGTGCGGTGGGGACGTGCGCAGTGGTCAACGTGACTCCTTGCCGTGGTGCAGGATCCGGATCGGCCTACCAGTAGTTGGGCAGGTGATAGCGGTCGGAGTTGGTGGCGTGCCACTCGTGGTTGCCGGCCACCCAGTCGGACAGGCTCCGGGTGTACCGCTCGACGAGCGGGGAGGTCCCGGCCAGCTCGGCCGCCTCCGTCTCGTACGCCTCCATGATCTGGTTGTGGATATCGACGCTCTTCAGATACGCGGCCTTCAGACCGCACTGGTCGTTGGCGGCGACCACCTGGGGCAGGTTCAGGTGGTCCGGGTCGCTCGCCAGCTCCTTGGTGAAGGAGTACAGGTCGTTGACGATGGTCGTGGCGTTGCAGGCCAGGGCGGTGATCCGCTGGATCTCCGGGCGGGCGTACACGGCCTCGGGCAGCTCGTAGCCGTCCACGGCGTCGACGATCGACAGGCAGGGGCGGAAGTTGTTGAACTGCCGCATCACCAGGTACTCCCCCACGCGCGGCATGTGCCGCGTCTCGGCCCAGGACGCCTCGGCGAGGTAGCCGAGGTGCAGCCGGGCCATGTCGTGGACGAACCGGACGGTCTGGCTGGGGGTGGCGAGGGCCGCGTAATCCTTCAGGGCCCAGTAGTACGAGCGCAGGGGCCCGTCGGCCTGCACACCCTGGCGCCACTCCTCCTCCGTCTCAGGAGTGCCGTGGAACGGATCGAGAGCCGACTGCGCGATGATCAGGCGGCCGCCCAGACCACGGCGCGCGCCGCCTTTGCCCTCGTCCTCCTCGCAGTAGCAACTGTCGACGATGTTCTCGGCCAGCAGCAGTTTGCCCGCGACGGTGAGGCGTTCCAGGTCGGCCGCCGCGGGATGTTGCAGGACGACGGCCCGGCCGACCTGGAAGTCGGTGAAGTCGCCCGACCACTTCGAGGGGAACAGGTCCAGCCGGCGAGCCCACTCCTCCAGCCTGCGGTCGATTTCCGCGGCCTTCTCCGGGTCGGCCGGCGCGACGGAACGGTACCTCAGCCCGGGGACGGCGCCGCCGCGCCGGGTCGGCCGGGCGCGGGCGAGGCTGGGTGGGCCGGGCAGCTTGAACGCGGTGGCGGTTTCGGTGGCGGGTGTGGTCATGTCCGTACTCCACTGGTCAGTCGGCGGTACGCCCGAGCTGGACGTTCTCCAGGACACCGGCCGCGTCCGGCACGAGGATGGCCAGCGAGTAGTAGGCGGTGACGAGGTAGTTGATGACGGCGGCCTGGTCGATGCCCATGAACCGGACGTTCAGGCCGGGCTGGTGCTCCTCGGGGAGGCCGGTCTGGTACAGGCCCACGACGCCCTGGTCGGCCTCTCCCGTACGCAGCGCGATGATGCTGCTCGTGTGCGTCTCGCTGATGGGGATCTTGCCGCACGGAAAGATCGGCACCCCGCGCCAGGCGGGAACCTGGTGCCCGTTGACGTCCGCCGTCCCCGGAACCAGGCCGCGCTTGTTGCACTGCCGGAAGAACGCGGCGATCGCCTTCGGGTGGGCCAGGAACAGCCGCGTCTTGCGGCGCATGGACAGCAGCTCGTCCATGTCGTCGGGGGTGGGCGGGCCGGTGTACGTACTGATCCGCTGCCCGTAATCGACGTTGTGCAGCAGCCCGAACTCCCGGTTGTTCACCATCTCCCACTCCTGGCGCTCGCGGATCTCCTCCACGGTGAGCCGGAGTTGCTGCTGCGTCTGGTCCATGGGCTCGTTGTAAAGATCGGCGACCCGGGAATGCACACGCAGCACGCTCTGCGTCAGGGAGAGTTCGTATTCGCGCGGGGTGAGGTCGTAGTCGACGTAGCCGCCGGGCAGTGTCGGCTCGCCGACGTGTCCCGCCTGCACCGGTACGTCCGCCTCGCCGCGGCGGTTCATCGGACGCCGCTGCCGCTCCGCGTACGCGGTGAAGTGCGCGGCCAGGGACGGCACCCGATCGGTGAACTCCCGGATCACGTCCCAGGGCAGCGTCAGCAGGACACCCGCCGTCTCGGCCCGGACCGACGTCAGCCACCGCGGGTCGGGCCGCCCGATCGCCTCGTCCCCCAGCTGGTCGCCGTCCGTGACGACACCGACGACCTCCTCCTCGCCGTACTTGCCGGCCGCGTAGCGGGCGAAGCGGCCGTGCACCACGAGATACGCCTCGGTGGCGGGCTGCCCCGCCTCGAAGAGAACCTGCCCGGCCCGCACCTCCCGGACCCGGAAGCGCCCGGCGAGCTCCTTCAGGACCTCGGTGTCGGCGTACCCGCGCAGGGCGGGCAGCTCGGTGAGCGTCCGCGGAATCACCCTGATGTCGTCCGCGCCGTTGTGCTCGAACTCCACGCGCCCCCGCCCAACGCGCAGTTGCAGGCGCCGGTTGACCCGGTAGGTACCGCCCTTGACGTCCACCCACGGCAGCGCTTTCAGCAGCCATCGTGAGGTGATGGCCTGCATCTGGGGTTGGGTCTTGGTGGTGGTCGCCAGCTGGCGCGCGGCCTGCGTGCTCAGGCTGGTGAGCGCGCCGTCCGCGGGCGGCTCGTGAACGCTCTCTGTTACGGCGGAACCGGGGACACGGTCAGGGACACGGTCCGGTACGGGCACATTTCCTCCGAAAGGTGAACAGGGGTGATGCGAACGGCCGTTGGTGAACAAGAGGGCCGTGTGCAGCCATAAGCGAAACAGGTGCCAGTGCGACGCCGGTACGGCGCAAAAGGGGGCGCCTTTGCGTTCGGGAGGCGTAAACACTGGATAGTTGTCATTGGGGGGCGCGCGTGGGTTGGGTGCGCCCCCTTGGGGGTGGAGGCGAGCGTTGTGCCGCAACTTCCGTGCCGGTAAGGGGACGTGGCGGCGTGCGGGGCCGAACTGGCGGGGCGGCGCGCACGTACCGCGGAGGGGAGCCTCTACGTTTTGACGCGGCGGACAGCCTTGCTCGGAGGCAGCCGACGGCCTTGCCCGGCGGAGGGCACCCGACGCCGTGGTCGCGGGCGAGGGCAGAGCGAGCGAGGGCGGAGGTGGCTTGCAGCCGCCGCCCTTCCGTACGGAGAGGGCCGGCCCCCATCTGTCGCCGACCCTGCCGGCTATAACCACCGGTCCTGGCAGGAGTCGAGCCTCCGCGCCCCCGTATCAAACGAATCACTGGACATACGGCCCACCGATCGGCAATCAACCACTCACCGACAGGTGGGCCGCCGCCTCACTCGCCACCCGGCCCGGCGAAGATGCCCCGTCCCGTGAGACCGCCCGGCCCCATCACGCGCCCGGTTCCAGCACGAAGACGGGGATCACGCGGTCGGCCTTCTCCTGGTATTCGGCGTACGGCGGAAACGCCGCGACCGCGCGCTCCCACCACTCGACCTTCTCCTCGCCGGTGACCTCACGGGCCGTCATGTCCTGGCGTACGGCGCCGTCCTGGAGTTCCACGTGCGGGTCGGACTTGAGGTTGAAGTACCAGACCGGATGGCGCGGGAAGCCGCCCTTCGAGGCCACGGCCGCGTACCGTCCCTCGTGCTCCACGCGCATCAGCGGGACCTTGCGCAGCCTGCCGCTCTTCGCGCCGCGCGTCGTGAGAATGACGACGGGCAGGCCCGTGTCCCAAAGCGTCGTCCCCTGCGTGCCGCCCGAACTCTCGTACAACTCGACCTGGTCGCGCACCCACTGCGCCGGACTCGGCTCGTACACGCCCTCAAGAGGCATCGGGGTCCCCTCTTCGTCGCTGCGGATTGTGTTGCGCAGTTCAGCACAAGCCTCGTGCGGAGGCGAGACTGTCGTTCTCGCTCTGTCGGCAAGTCGCCCTGTCGGCAACTCGTCCGGCCGAACTGGACGGCGGGTTACGAAGAAGCGCGGTCAGACGGCCGGGCGGGCGGCGTGGCTGCGGCCGGGGCCGGCGCGGCGGACGTCCCGGGCGGCCAGGGCGATCATGACGGCGGGGATGAGGACGTCGTTGGCCAGGATGCCGCCCGTGTTTCCGGCGGCGTGGTCGCCGTTGGCGAACCACTGGTAGACGTGACCGATCGCGGCGCCCCACAGGAACACGGCGGCCGCCAGCCCGCTCGTGAGGCGCTCGCGGGGCGACGCGGACGCGCCACGGAAGCCGAGCACGGCGAGACCGAGGTTGGCGAAGGCGATCTCGAACTGGAACGGCGAGTGGGCGAAGCCGATGGTGTCGGCCATGGCGTCCGGGACCGCGAGGAACGCGAGCGTGATCCACAGGCTTCCGATGCCGAGGGCGCCGACGGCCCACCAGCGCTGCCAGATCTCCGCCGCCGGCCGGCCCGGGGCACGGCGGCGGCAGCTCAGCAGCGCTCCGAGGGCGGGCACCAGCATGAACAGGAGCGGAAACGTGGTCTGAACGGCATAAGGGAGGGTGTCCATGAGCTTGAGTGTTGCATGGTTAATATTAACTGCGCAAGTGTCCGGTAGGGTGGGCGCATGGACGAAGGACTGGCAGAGCTCCTGCACCGCGTGGTCATGCTGATGGGCGAGGCGGCCCGGCGCCGCTCCGGCCCGGACCAGCGCCTCTCCCCGAGCCAACTGCGCCTGCTGGGCACCCTTGAGGAGATCCAGCCGGCCACCCAGCACCAGCTCGCCGAGGCCCTGGCCGTGTCCGACCCCGCCATCAGCCGCGCCCTGCGCCCCCTGGAGGCGGAGGGGTACGTGACGATCAGCGTCGACCCCGCTCACCGGCGCCGACGCTTGGTCGCCCTCACGCCGACGGGCCAGGCCACTTTCCTGGCCGAGGGCAAGCCCCTGGAGGAAGAACTCCGCACCGCCCTCCTGAAGGCCGACTTCCCCTACGACCGCTACCTCGCGGACACCCACCAGCTCGCCGCATTGCTGACATCGACGGAGCCGCGGCGCGCAGCCACGACGCGGAAGGCGAACGGCGCAGCGGAGCCGGATTGAGCGGGCCGGCACGAGCCAGGCCCCGGTCACTTCTCTCGACATCCCCGAGGGCCGCGCGGACGTGAGGGCCGGCCCTCACATAGCCGGTGGCGGCCTTCACTCAGGGCGGGGTTTCCGGCTCGCCCACCGCGCCGTCGAGCTGTCGAGGCCGCCCCGGTCAACAGCGTCAGCGCAGTAGCACCACGAGACAGCGTTCGCCCGACCACGAGATTTCGTCCGGAGCCGGAATCTTGAGATCCGGTCTTAAGAATTCGCGTTACGGTGACTCAACGGCTGACGCAAACCCCCGCAGCCAACCTGAACGGGCCCGATCGGGCCCAAAAGACAGGCCGACGGCCCAGGGCCTTTTCCTGTGTCCTACGAGGACGGGATTGCCCGGTGGCCGTGGCCGCTTCGACCGCTTGGGAATTGATGCGACCGGCGAGTGTGCAGGGCGGCGTGCCCAGCACGCGGTAGGGGGACGCCATGCTCCGAACTGTTTGTCTGATGCTGGCCATAGGCGTGCTGGCGGCGGCAGCCGGGCTGGTGCCGCAGCTGTTCGCCCGTGAAATCGGCACCGGACCAGCGCTACGGATCTCGGTCGTCACCGCGCGACCCGGCCACCAGAAGCCCGCGCCTCCCGGCTGCCGTCACCACATGGCCCCACACCATGGACTGCCCGCGCCCGCCCGCTGCCGTCCTGCCGCCTGCGGGCAGCACCCGTGGCCCCACACCTGCGCCGCGCCGACAGGCTCCGGCAACGCCGCGCATGGGTGCCGCCACCCGGTCCGCGACCGCTGACCGTCCCCATACCGGCGGCCCCCGGCTCCATCCCACCCTCCGGCCGGGGGCCGCCATCACGGCACAAGCGCTACGAGTCCACCAGCGGGTTTTCCGTGGCCACCGAAGCCTTGATTTCCCGCGCAGATTCCCGTCGCGTGAGCCGGGTCCCCGTCCGTTCCCTGGCTCGGCATCCGCACGACCGGGCAGGCGGCCCGTACCGGCGTCGCCGTGGCGTACGGCTTTCCCTTCGGCCTGGTACCGGCCATGGCCGTCGCCCTCGCCCCTGGTCCCTGGCCCCGGTCAGAAGGGCCTGCCGCTCACCATCTCCGCAATCGACCGCCCGCGCCCGGGTGCTCCCCCGCTCCCCCACAGCGGGCGAGCCGGAACGCCCCATGCGCTCCGGCTCGTTGCGTCCCTGTAACGCCTAACCTTCCCGACGTTTCAGCCTGCCACCGGCGGCTGCGCGGACGGCTTGGCGGCCGCGGGAGCCGGGCCGCTCGGATTGTAGGCTTCCATCCCGGGATAAACGTCTCGATATATGGCGCGCGATATGGCCTCTATCGTCTCGACGCCGTAATTCATCCCGTCCTCCGTCGGGCGCCCTTCCGGAACCCGGTTGTTCTCCGTGAGGACGACCAGCCCCGAGTCGTACCCCTTCCCCGCGAGAACGGCCATGCTGTTCACCTTCCAGTCCCCCTTGTCGAATTCCGGGACATCGGGGTTCTTGCTGCGCTGCAGCCAGCCGTTCTTCACCTGGATCACGGCGTCGGCCGGAGCGCCGGCGGTGGCTCCCCAGCGCTGGTCGCTCTGCACCTGCCGCATGAGGCCGAGTGCGTAGGAGCGGGCCTCGGCCCCGAGGACCGAGTTGTCGTCGCCGGACAGCAGACGTAGCAGCTTGGCCTGGTCGTCGGCGGTGACCTGGGTCAGGCCCCAGCTCCCCTCCTTGTCGGGGACGGTTTCCCGCATCCCGGCCTTGTCGAGGAATGCCTGGATCTTGACCGGGTCCGGCTTTTTCGGGTCCTTCAGATCGGACAGCCGCCTCCACAGGGCGGTTGCGGCGTCATTGTCCGAAACAGTGATCATCTTGCGGGCGAGGGCGTCTTCCGCCTCGGTGAGGGTTCCGCCCTTTTGGTACAGCAGCGCGCCGAGAATGATGGTCTTCACCACGCTGGCCGAGTCGTACTGCTTGTCAGGGTCGAAAGTGCACCGGGTGGCGGTGGGCCGGTCGTAGAAGGAGAGCGATGCCATGCTCTTGCGGCCGGCCAGCGCCTTGGCTATGTCGTCCGCCAGCTTCCGGGCCAGTTCGGGATTCTTCGACGTGCAGTGCACCGTCGGTCCGGCCGTTGCGGCTTGGTGCCGGGCAGCGGACGGCGTGGCCGCCACGGCCGGTCCCGCGGTCACTCCGGCTCCCACGACCGCTATGGCGCAAACGGACAACCATCTCATGTCTGACTACTTTTCTCTCGGGCGCCGGAGCGCTCGTGAACGGGCGGCCCGGTGTACGGGTCAACACCTCGCGGATACGGACCAGTTATGTCATGCGGTCACAGCGAGGGGAACTGCGGGAAGGGAAGACCAGGGTAATTTCCATGTACGGGCCGTGGGTGGCCGGAGGGCCACTGGGAAACGCGCCCGAGGACCACGAGAAACCGTAGTGAACGCGGACTCCGAGGGCAGGCCATGAGGATACGGGTCAGGCCGCGGGAGTCGGCCCTTGGCTACGCGGACCGGCCAACGCCGCCATTTCGGCGGCCAATTCGGGGCGCCCCCGCCAATACCCGCCGACACCGTGCAGACCGCCGGAGGCCGCATACGAGCCGCCGCCGAACTTTCCGCCGGCGTGGAGTCTGGTGTAGGCGATCTCGACGCCGGACAGGCCGGTGCGGGGTTCGGTGTCCACGGGGATGCCGCGGCCGTTGTCGGTCACTTGCACCGAACCGTCGTTGTGGAGGATGACCTCGATACGGTCGCAGACGCCGGCCAGCGCCTCGTCGACGGAGTTGTCGATGATCTCCCACAGGCAGTGCATCAGACCGCGGCTGTCGCTGGAACCGATGTACATGCCGGGCCGCTTGCGTACGGCTTCCAGTCCTTCGAGGACCGTCAAGTGCCGCGCGGTGTAGTCGGAGCCGTCCTGGACACGGCTGCCGAGGGACGGGGCGGGGAACGTGCTCACGCAGTGCTCTCTTCAGCTGCGGACGGGCAAGGGCGGGGCGCCCAGGCCGCGGGCACGGCCTGGGCGAGAGGAGGCGCGGACAGGGGGCGTTCCGGCGCGGTCAGATGTCGAGGAAGCGGACGTCCTTGGCGTTGCGCTGGATGAAGGAGCGCCGGGCCTCGACGTCCTCGCCCATCAGGACGGAGAAGAGAGCATCGGCGACAGCCGCGTCGTCGACGGTGACCTGCCCCAGGACACGGTGCTCCTGGTCCATGGTCGTGATGCGCAGCTCCTCGGCGTTCATCTCGCCCAGGCCCTTGAACCGCTGGATGGAGTCGTCCCTGACCCGGCGGCCGCCCTGCCGGCCCCGTGCCAGCAGTACGTCACGTTCGCGGTCGGAGTACGCGTACTCCACGTGGTCCCGGCCCCACTGGATCTTGTAGAGCGGCGGGCGGGACAGGTAGACGTGCCCGTGCTCGATCAGCGGCCGCATGAAGCGGAAGAGGAAGGTGAGCAGCAGGGTGTTGATGTGCTGGCCGTCGACGTCGGCGTCCGCCATCAGAATGATCTTGTGGTAGCGGAGCTTGTCGATGTCGAAGTCCTCGTGCACGCCCGTGCCGAACGCGGAGATCATCGCCTGAACCTCCTGATTGTGCAGGATCTTGTCGATACGGGCCTTCTCGACGTTGAGGATCTTGCCGCGGATGGGAAGGATCGCCTGGTACTGCGGGTTGCGGCCGGACTTGGCCGAGCCACCGGCCGAGTCGCCCTCGACGATGAAGATCTCGCTCTTCGCCGGATCGTTGGACTGGCAGTCCGACAGCTTGCCCGGCAGCGCCGCCGACTCCAGCAAGCCCTTGCGGCGAGTCAGATCGCGGGCCTTACGGGCCGCCAGCCGGGCGGTGGCCGCCTGCGTCGCCTTGCGGACGATGTCGGCCGCCTCATTGGGGTTGCTGTCGAACCAGTCCGTCAGATGCTCGTGCACGACCTTCTGTACGAACGTCCTGACCTCGCCGTTGCCCAGCTTGGTCTTGGTCTGCCCCTCGAACTGCGGCTCGCCCAGCTTGACCGAGATGATCGCCGTCAGACCCTCGCGGATGTCCTCACCCGTGAGGTTGCCGTCCTTCTCCCGCAGCAGCTTCTTCTCCCGCGCGTACCGGTTGACGACCGTGGTCAGCGCCGTACGGAAGCCCTCCTCGTGGGTGCCGCCCTCGTGGGTGTGGATGGTGTTGGCGTAGGAGTAGACACTGTCCGCGAACTGGCTGTTCCACTGCAGCGCGACCTCGACCGACAGCAGCCGCCCGGTGTCCTCGGCGGCGATGGAGACGACGGAGGGGTGGACCGGCTCACCCTTGCGGGCGTTGAGGTAGGCGACGAAGTCGGTGATGCCGCCGTCGTAGCGGTAGGAAACCGCCTTCGCGGCCCGCTCCCCCGCGGTGTCCGGGCCCGCTTCGTCGGCCGCGGCCGTCGCGCGGGCCGACGCGCGCTCGTCGGTGAGGGTCAGGGTCAGCCCCCGGTTGAGGAAGGCCATCTCCTGGAACCGCCTGGCCAGCGTCTCGAAGGAGTACTCGGTGGTCTCGAAGGTGCCGCCGTCCGCCCAGAACGTCAGGGACGTGCCCGTCTTCGAGGTGGCCTCGTGGCGGGCCAGCGGCGCGGTCGGCGCCCCGCCCTTGTACTCCTGGGTCCACCGGTGGCCGTCAGTCCAGATCTCCGCCGACAGCCTGGTCGAGAGCGCGTTGACCACCGACAGGCCGACCCCGTGCAGACCACCGGAGACCGCGTACCCACCGCCCCCGAACTTGCCGCCCGCGTGCAGCACCGTGAGTACGACTTCCAGGGCCGGCTTCTTCTCCACCGGGTGCATGCCCACCGGGATGCCGCGCCCGTTGTCGACCACCCGTACACCGCCGTCGGCCAGCACCGTCACATCGATCCGGTCGGCCACCCCGGCCAGCGCCTCGTCGACGGAGTTGTCCACGATCTCCTGCACCAGGTGGTGCAGCCCCCGCTCGCCCGTGGAGCCGATGTACATGCCGGGCCGCTTGCGTACGGCGTCGAGCCCGTCCAGGACGGTGATCGCGGTCGCGTCGTACGCGGCAGAACCGGCATGGCCGTTCTGCTCGGCGCCGGAGATGTCGGAGGCGGCGTGAGTGCCGGAAGTCGTCACAATGCTCTCTTTTCGGGCACGGCGAACCACGCTCCCGCGCACCATGGCGCGAGAGCGGTCGGATCGCTGGACGGAAAACGGTTGCGGGCAGGCCGAAGAGGACCCTCGGGGCCCGCGGATCCCGAGGCCGGGAAGGCAACGAGATGCCGTTCAGGATACTGAAAGTCCGGCACGAACCCAGGGCAAGGAGACGCCTGGGCGGCCATCTCGCCGCTGCTTGGCCCGCAAGCCAATCCCCCCTGCACGTGAAGCACGAAAACCCCGGAGGGCGGCGCATGGAGGCTTTCCTGGTGCTTTGGCGTGTCGGGCTACAGAGGCTTTTTCGAGCGTGACACTCCGCGATCGAAATTCGGCCTCCCGGGGTACGGGATCGCCCGCCGACCGCAGTGGTCAGCGATGGCGGGCGGAGCGCCTGCCAGGCGGGGAGTTAACGCCCAGAGGGTGGGGTCCCCGCGCGTGCGGGCCCACCGGAGAGCGGCTGGGGAGAATCAGCTGCATGACGCGGCATCACACGGAAGGCGCTCAAAGACCGATCAGCGCAGGCCAAAGGCGCGCTACTGACATCACAGCCGCCCGGGCCGGACGATCCCCCGTGTCGTCGCTGAAGTGGCAAAACAGAAGGTCAAGACACTAACTCTGCCCAGCGAATCAGCAACATGCCAGCATCCCGGTACGGCAACCCAGGGCCTTATCGCGAAGTGGTGACGGCGGCCGTCAGCTCGCGGACTCCGGCCGTGCGGGGGTGGCGCTGGGCCAGGTCGGTGACGATCCGGCGGATGGCGGGCCGGTCGCGGACTTCGCCGCGCGAGGCCCGTACGGCGTGCAGCAGTGCGTCGGCGGCCGATTCGGGCTTGGCCATCTGCCACCAGGCGCGCGCGAGGTCGGTGTGCATCCGGGCCCGGCGCTCGGGCGTGGGGAACTGATCCTCGTGCAGGTCCGTGCCGGCTTCCAAGGCGGCCCCGGCGTCGCCGAGAGCCCAGTGGACGCCGACGGCGTACAGGGCGACGGCCGCCGGGGTCAGCGGGAACAGGCGCCCAGCCGGGGCCTGCTCGGGCAGGAGGCGGGCGGCGCGCTGGGCTTCGCCGATCGTGGCAAGGGCCTGGGCCCGGTCGCCCGCGCGGGCCGCGCTGTACGCCTGGGTGCACAGCATCTGGGCGTACGCGGAGGTCTGCGCGCTGTTGGTGAGTCCGGCGGCTTCGACCTGGGCCGCGGCTTTGAGGATGAGGCGTTGGGAGGCGGCGGGCTGGTCCTGGTGGCGCAGGACGATGCTCATCTCGCGGGCGGCGGCCGCGGCGGCGAGCGGAGAGCCGGACAGGTCGGCGTAGACGATGGCGCGGTCGGCGGCCTGCCGGGACTGCTCGTAGCGGCCGATCTTCGTGAGGACCTGGGCGAGCAGGCTGTAGGTGGTCGACACGCGGGCCAGGGCCAGTTCCTGGCGGGAGCGGGCTGCCACGTGCGCGTCGCCCAGCAGGCCGGGCAACGCCTCCAAGAGGCGGGCGTGCCGGCCGGCGTCGAACAGGCCGCGGGCACGGGCCAGGCGCTGGTCGAGGGGCGCAGCCGAGCCGCTGGGATCGGGGACGCCCGCCAGCGCGACGTCGACACCGATCAGGAACTGCGCGGGGGCCGCGAGTCCGGCGGCGGCGAGCAGGGTGCGGCGGCGCATCGGGTCCTCCTCGACTTGTGGACCATCGAGCGACACCCTAGTGGTCACGGTCCCGCTGAGGGCGAGCGACGCCGTCAGAACATCCGTCGGGACGCCCACCTCTTCGGCGGCGCGTCGCAGCAGACGCAGGTCGGAGGGACAGTGGCGGGCTTCGAGCCGGGAGATCGTGGATGTCGAGCATCCCAGGCGCCCGCCCAGATCTTCCTGGCGCCATCCGCGCGCGGTGCGCCCGACCTTGACGAGCCCGCCGGCATGCCGGGCGGCGACGAGGGAGCGGACCTTGTCGGAGCACCACAGAGTGTCGCCGGACACCGCACCTCCCGCGCGCCAGGAGCCGGGGCCCCGTCCACGGTAGTGACTCACCGTGCCCGCGTCGATGCCGTGTGCAGCATCTGCAAATCACCTGCACAGCAGGCAAGTTGACCACCGGCCGGGCCTGGTCGGTGGTGTCGTGGTCCTACGGCCCGCAGCGGGCCGGACAATCTCAGCACGCAGGAGGACACGATGGCGACAGCGATCGAGACCACGGCGCAGGTACGCGATCCGCGGGACTACGTGACGCGCGAGGTATGGGACCGGCAGATCCAGCTTCTGATGCGGGATCACCCGGTGGACGAGGTGATGGCCAACCGGCTGTTCGGGGCTGCGGTCTCGTACCTGATCACCGCGATGGAAAAGTGGGGCCGGCACCTGGAGCTGTGTGCCGGTCGCCTCGTCGACCTGGCGGTCCACAACTTCATCCTGGACACGAAGCACTACCGCGATTTCTGCCACCGGCACTTCGGCGGGAAGTTCCTGGAGCACATCCCGGAGATCGCGTTCAAGTACGACGGCAGCGTGGAGCGCACTGCCAAGGTGATCGCCGACGCGGGCTTCGAGGTGGACTGGAAGCTGTGGGAGCGCGATTACGCGGCGTGCGGCCCGTGCCGACCTGGGGAGGAGTGCCACTGACCGCCCGCACACCGCCGTGGGCCCTGGGAACGCCTGTGCGTTCCCAGGGCCCACGGCCGCTCGGGTGACTTCGCGGCGAACCGCCGCGAGCGGCAGGACGGGCCGGTACGGTGCCAGGTCCCGCCGTCCTCCCGAGGAGCCGTATGCCCCGCGCGCCACAGACCCCGGCCGAATACTGGGACACGTACAAGCCGCACCGGGGCGAAGGGCCCCAGCCCCGTCCCGACACCGGCCGGTTCGAATGGACGCAGTACCCCGGCCACGGCCCCGGCGCCGAACTCCTCGGCTCGCCGCGCCGCGCCCTGGACCTCGGATCGGCCGAGGGCAAGGAGGCCGCGCATCTGGCCGAACGCGGCGTCCGGGTGACCGGCGTCGACCTCTCCGCCGTCCAGGTCGCCCGTGCCCGCGCCTGGTGGCACGGCATGGCGAACCTGGACTTCGTCCACTCCGAGGTGTGCACCTACCTCACCCACACTGAGGAGACGTTCGATGCGATCTACTCGGTGTGGGGCGCGGTGTGGTTCACCGACCCCGAACAGCTCCTCCCGCTCATCGCCGCCCGCCTGGCTCCCGGCGGCGTGCTCGCGTTTTCCCAGGCCGAGCCGTCCCCTGGCGCGTACGGGCCGCAGGCCATGCGGGGTAAGTGGCTGGAGGGCCGCGAGCGCGAACTGACCGTACCGCGCTGGCAGTACCCGCCCGAGTCCTGGGCCGACCACCTCAAGCGGGCCGGCTTCGCCCGTGTGGACGCGCGCGTCCTGGCGGCACCGAGCGGGGAGCGGTTGGGCACGTTGTTGGTCGTTGCTCACTGCTAAGGCTCCAAGAGCCGGTCACCCACTCCCGCGGCCCCCTCCAGCCGCTCCCCAATCTCATAGGCGAAGGACAGATCCGGTGCGCGCAGCAGCCCCGTCTCCGGGTGGCGCCCGCCCGGGGTGGCCGCCCCGTAACGCTCGTGTGGCAGGTGGGTGGTGCGGAAGACGCCGATGCTCTGGCCGGTCGTGCTGGACAGCAGCCGGGCGCAGGCGTTCGTGAGGGTGGCTACTGCTCCCACCGTGTCGCCCGCCGGCGTGTTGACGTCCGCCGCGGCGAGCAGTGCGACGGCACGGGCGGTCTCGCCTGCTCCGGTCTCCGTGGCCAGGAGTTGGTCGAGTGGTGGCTCGTCGCCGTCGTCCGGGGAGAGCCAGACGGCCAGGTCGAGGGAGCCGCCGACCGGGCCCTCGTACAGCGGGAAGCGGTCCACCGGCAGCCGTTCCCCGTCACGGGCGCCGGCCACGCGGTGGGTGGCCGCCCGGTACGGTACGTGCCCCGTGCCGGGCCGGGTGACGACGAGGGAGTCGATCCGTACGGAGGCCGTGCCGAGCGTGGGGCCGCTGTGCAGCGTCAGGTCACGCAATCCGGCGGTGATGTGGGCCGGGGGTGGGGCGGCGCTCCGCGGCGCCACCAGCCGGAAGGACAGGTCGGGGCGCTCGTCGACGGCGAACGGCGGTTCCTCGGCCGGCCGGGCCCCGGGGTGCAGGTGGAAGTCGAAGCGCCGTACCGCGTAGCGCACCTGTTCCCGCCAGGTCGGCGGACGGCCGTCGCGTACGCCGCCGGCGATCCCCTCCACCAGGCTCTGCAGCTCCGAACCGCACGGTTCGGTGCGCGGCCTGAGCACGCCGGGCTGGGCGAGCAGGGACAGGTTCTGGGGCCGGTCGGTGACGATGCCGACGAACGTCTCGGGGCGGGGCGGACCGGCCGGGAGGTCGTCCGGCCAGTACAGTTCGACGCCGGCGAGCAGGTGCGAGGCCGGCAGCCGGAACAGTTCGTGGCGTCCGTCCGGTTCGATGCCGATGCCCGAGGGCTCCGCGGTGGAGAGCAGGGTGACGGCGCCGCGCAGTCCGATGTCGAAGACAGAGACATAGCGCTGGGCGCTGCTCCGGTTGTGCAGGCGGACGACCACTTCGTCACCGTTGAAGAGGTGTGCGCCGCTGGGGGCCAGCGGTTCCTCGCCGCCGTCCGCGAGCAGTCGTACGCAGTCGAACGCCACGTCGCCGTCGAGCCGCGCGGTGCCCGTCCCGGAGCCGAGGGTACGCAGGTGGGTGGCGCGGGCGAGCTGGTGGAGGCCGGCGGTCAACCGGCCCGCGGCTCCGTCGGCGAAGGCGTACGGCCGGGCGAGCAGCGGTTCGCCGTACGGGTCCAACAGGTGCAGGCCGTCGTCCAGCGCCACCGTGGCCATGACGGGCTCACCGCCGCGGCTGACACGCAGGAAGGGGGAGCGGCCGAGCTCCCGCGCCACCCGCCGGTGTTCGGGGTGGTCCGGCGGCACCACGGCGACCGGCCGGCGGCCGAGCGCCACCCGGACGGGATGCGCCTCCAGCCCGGCGAGCAGCCTGGCGGGGACCGTGGCATCCGGCCGCAGCCGGGCCCGCCCGCCGGCGATCAGATCCACGGTGGCGGTGGCCGGCGGCGCCGCGCGGTCGCTGCCCGGGGCCACGATCGCATAGCGGTCCCCTTCGCCGATGCCGAAGAGTTCCGCCCCGTCCAGGAACATGGCCCCGCCCTCCAGCCGGACCGGCAGCGCTCCGGCGGTCTCCTCCTCCCGCAGCTCGAACAGGAACCGGCGCGTCGGCCCCGCCACCTCCGGCCGCTGCCCCGGCGCGAGTTCGGTGACGGCGGGGCGCAGCAGACCGATCAGCCGGTCCCAGGTCAGTGCCTCGCTGCCGGGCCGGCGCAGCAGGCGGGCGAGCGTGCCCGTCAGTGCGCCGTGCCACCCGTCTAGCCCCTCCGCCACCAGCTCGAACGCCGTCTCCTCGGGCGCGCAGGCCATGAGCCGTACCACCGAGGGGTGTGACTCGGCGTGTGCGGCGCGGGTCGTGGGAGCCGCACGGGTGGCCGCGCGCCACGCGGCCGCCACGGCGTCCCAGCCGAAGGCGGCGGGCCGGGTGTCGGCCTTCGGGAGCAGCGCCGGGTCTCTCGACATCCGGGCCGCGTGACAGCAGTCGAGGATGGTCGTGACATTGCGCGTCCGCTCGCCCAGCTCCCACTGGAGGAGGCTGAGTTCCTCGGCCAGCAGCCCGCGGAAGGTGCCCCCGGGGTGGTGGATGTCCGTCGGGCAGAGGTACTGCAGCCGGTCCGGCAGGTCCGTGTCCCGCGTCCACCCGGGTTTGCGCAGTCGGGCACCGTGCCCCGTGTAGTACACCACCGCTGTGTCACCCGCGGTGGTGACGGCGGTCAGCGCCCGGTAGGCGTCGATGATGCCCTGGCGCGTCGCCGCCTCCTCGACGAGGACGGTCGTCTCGAATCCGAGCGGGGTCAGGAGGCTGTCCATGAGACGGACGTCCGCGTGGACGCCGCGCAGCGCTCCGGTGCGGCAGCCGATGAGCAGGGCTCGTTCAGTCATGTCGGTCCCCCGGGGACGTGTCGTGCAGGCCGGTACGGCCGGGCTCGCGGCCGTCGGCGGCACGGAGTCCGTCCGCGCCGCCGATGTGGATGAACGGGGCCCAGTGATACGGGCCTTCGGGCCGCGCCGCGCGGGCGACGGCAGCGGGCACCCGGCCGTCCCGCGGGCCGGGCGCCGCGGCCTCGGTGCCCGCCCGGTCCCGCAGCCGCGCGTACGCCCGCTGCCGTCCCGCCGCGTCCAGGCGACGAATCCGCCGCTGGGCGGCGGCCAGGGCGTCGGACACCCCGAGGCCGGACACCAGTCCCTCGTACAGGGCGGCCATCAGGAGACAGCCCGTCTCGTCGTCCACCGGCCACAGCGACACCACGACGTGCCGGGCGCCCGACGCGACCGCCGCCCGGGCCAGCCCGACCAGGTCACCACCGGCCGTCGCGGTGCCGCGCCCGGTGTGGCACGCGGACAGGACCACGAGATCGGCGTTGAGGTCAAGCCCCAGGAGGTCACCGACCGCCAGCCGGTCATGCCCCGCGAGGGCCACGAAGCTCCGGTTCGGGCCCCGTTCGTACAGCACTCCGTGGGTCGCCAGGTGCAGGACGGGACGCCCGGGAGCGGCCTCGGCCACGGCCTGCGCCGTCGCCGCCGACCGCAGCAGCGGCTCCGTGCCCAGCAGCCGCGCCACGGTCGCGGCCTCCGTCGCCGTTCCCGGCAGGCGCGGCAGGCCCCGGTGCGGGGCGTAGGCCGGGTCGCCGACGACCAGTGCCGGGCCGTCGAGCCGGGGCCGCCCACCGGCGCCCGCGCGGGTGAGCAGCCCGGCGGACGGCAGGTACGAGACGGTGAACCGCTCGCCCAGGAGCCCGCCGCGCACGGGCAGGGCGTGGAACGGCAGGAGTGACAGGGCGCCGTGCGGGGCGACGAACAGCCGCCCGCACGCGTCGAGCCGGCGTGTCGCGGGGGCGAGCAGCAGCTCGCTCAGTTCGGCGGCGCCGCGTTCGTCGTCGCGGCCGGCGGCACAGGCGGTGTGGAAGTGCCGGACGTCGCAGGCCAGGTCGCGGGCGCGAACGGGGGCGCGGTGACAGCGGATGGTCCTGCGCCCGACGGTCCAGACGATCAGTTCGTCGTCGAGTGTCTCGTACAGCAGCAGCGCGCTGTCCGCCGGCAGCGCCCGCTGGATCTCCGCCACGCCGGCGTCCGGCTGGGCGAGCCGCCGGTGCGCGAGCAACTGCGGGGCCAGCCGTGCCACCTCGGACTCCGCGCCGTCCAGGGTGTCTTCGGCGGCGAGCACCCGGCGCCGCAGGGTGACCGAGGTCGGGGTACGTTCCGGGTCGGCCGACACCTCGTCGACCAGTCCCTCGTAAGTGGCCGACCAGGCCGAACCCGCGCGCAGCCAGCGCCGGGCCGCTGCCGTCGGCGCCCCGGTGGGCAGGGTGTCGAGGGAGTGTACGACGCCCGCGGCGATGCCACGGCACCGGTCGGCCAGTTCGAAGGCGGCGGCCAGTTCGGCGCGGGCCCGGTAGCCGGTCGTCCGCGCGGCCAGACCGAGGTGGGCCAGGACCGCCGTGTGGTACATCCCGGCGACGAGCGGGTGGTCGGTGGCGGAGGAACGCAGAGCGTCCCGTACGAGCTGCGCCGTCCGGTGCTCGAACAGGTCCACCGCGCGCTCGGCCGTCCGCGCCGCGGCCGCGTGGTCCCCCAGCGCCTCGTACAGTTCGGCACGGCGCGCAGGGTCCTCCCACGGCCGCTCGGTCTCCCCAGGCGGACCGGAGGCGTCCAGGGCGGACTGCGCCCGCTGGGCCGCCCGCGGATCCCGCACCGCCAGAAAGAGGCTCACCGCGTGGTCCGGGTGGAGCCCGCCCGCGTCGTAGAGCCTCCCGGCCAGGGTACGGGCCTCGGGCCGCCGCCCGAGTTCGCTCAGCAGGACCGCGCGGAGCATGGCGTCCTGCTGTTCCTCGGCCAGGGCCAGTGCGCGGAGCAGCAGGACCCGGGCCTCGTCGCGGAAACCGGCCGACTCGGCGCGCCGGCCGCGATAGCGCAGGAGCAGTGTCCGGGCCCGGCGTGCGCTCTCGCGTACCGCCTCGGCCACCTGTCCCACAGCGTCCTGGCCACGGTCCGCGAGGGTCGCGCCGACGGCCTCGATCTCGGTGAGCCGCGCGGCGGCGATCGCCTTCAGTTCGGGATCGGCGAGCGTTTCGGCGGCCTGGTCGAACCGCATCGCGAGCAGGGCGGCGCGCGTCCAGTCGAGTACGCCGGCCGGGGCCCGGCGCAGCTCCGAGACCGCGTGGGCGGTGTCGGCGGCGAGCAGTACCGCCGGGGCCCGGCCGTAGTTCGCCCCTCCGACGATGTCGACGTGGGCGGCGTCCACGATGCCGCTCTCCGCGGGCGCGTCCGTCCCGGCGGCGATCCGGCGCGCCAGGCGCAGCGCCCGGAGCGCGGGCAGCGTCGCGCCCTCCTCCCGCCAGGCCCTGCACCGGGCGACCACCAGCCTGAGCAGCCCGCGAGTGAAACTGGTGCTCCCGTCCCGCACCGTCCAGCCGGTCACGGCGTCCAGTGCGCTGTCCGGGACCTGCTCGCCGTCCCCGAGACGGTCGAGCGCGTGCTGGAACTCGACGAGCCAGGTCAGGGCGCCGCCGCCGGCGAGGGCGGCCCGGCGCCGTGCCTCCTCGGCGAACCGGTCGCGGGCCACCGCATCCCCTCGGCGGCGCGCCACGTGCGCGCGCCGCAGTGCGGCCTCCGCGCAGCCCAGCCCGGCGCCCACACGTACGTACAGCGCCTCGGCCCGTGCGTAGTGCACCTCGGCGGCCAAGGGATCGCCTGCCTGGGACAGCGCGGGCAGGCCGGGCGCTTCCGCCAGGCGCAGCCCGAGCAGCTCCGGGTGGGACTCGGGCTCCAGGGCCAGGTCCCCCTCGGCCAGCAGGAGATGGGCGCCGGCCAGAGCATCTCCGCGGACCAGCGGTCGGCAGGATTCCAGCAGCCTCGCCGCCTCTTCCGTACGGCCTGCCCGGCGGGCCACGTCGGCCGTCGCCACCCGGTGGTACACCGACAGTGCCGGCGATCCCGACGCCTCAATGTCTCCGCTCAGCTGCCGCAGCAACTCCACAGCCTGCCCGGCGGCTTGCGGGTCACCCGCGATACTGGAGTTGGCGGCGATGTCACGCGCCGACTGCAGCACGGGCACGAGACGAGCCGCCGCCAGCACGACCAGCGCCGACTCGGGGGTGCTCGGTTCCGGCGCCGGCCCGGCGGCGCTCCGCGTCTCCTCCCATGACATGACGGCCCCGCCCTGCCCCGGATACCGGTTGAGGTCGAGCGTGTGCGCCGCGAGGCGCAGGGCGGCGGCCGCCGCCCCGTCCTCCCGCTGCCCGCCGGCGCCGTCGAGCAGCCGCAGCGCCCGCTTCGGCTCGCCCACCGCGAGCGCGGCGGCCGCCGCCACCAGCGGCGCCCCGGCGGCCGGACCCTGGGGCAAGGGAGGGCCGGTGGCCAGCAGAAGCGCGATGATCTCGGTCGCCGGTATCACGGAAGGCCTCCCGCCGGTGATGTGCGCCGGTGTGCGCAACGGCTGCAACGGGGCCAGTGCGCCCCTTGGTGACGCGTACGCATCAGCCGCAGCCGCTCATGTACACGGGGCGCCGAAGTGCCCGGCGCGGTACCTGAGAAGCAGCACGATCAGCGCACAGACCGATGCGGCGGCGAGCACGCAGGCCCCGACGACGACCGGCCGTTCACGGATGACGCGAGCCGGGCCGCCAACGCGTCGGCGGAGTCGAGCGCCTGCTCCCCGGCCGCGATCAGTGCCGGCCCCAGCAGCCGCAACACCCGTACGGCCGTCACCCGGCCGGCGCGCCGCAACCCGTTCTCCCGCAGTGCCGACGCGTACGCCGTCGCGTCCGACATGCCACGAGGTGGCGGGCGGATGGCGGCGGCCCTGAAGGGCCGCCTGCACATTCCTCTCCGAGCGGTAGGCGGGCTCCTCCTCGACACGCAACGGCGAACCGTCGTCGAGCACCGCCTCGACCGGCTCACTGGGGTGCACGGGGTACGTTCCGGAGTCCGAGGTGAAGAAGAGCCGCAGCGGTTCGGCGCAGTTCCGCCGGACCGTCTCGAAGAGTTCACCGGTGGCGCCGGACGGGCGGTCCCTGCACACCACGCCCTCGACGAGCGGAGTCCGCCGGGAACCGTGCAGGGCGAATTCACCGTCCTGGCCGACGTCCGCGCCCAGCAGATACACGACGCGGTAGAGCAGCCAGAGAGACTGCGTTCCGTGGTCCCGGTATTCCCGCAGATAGACGTGCTCGTCCGACACATCGCCGCCCGCCACGTCCGCGAGCAGGTGGTGCTGGTCGTACGGGACGAGGAATCCCGGCGCGACGACGATACGGAAACCGGTGTTGACCGAGCGCGTGATCGCGAACGGCCAGACCTCCTGCGAACGGGGTGTTCCGCCACCGGTCATCACGAGGCCCCTTCCAGGACGTGCGATCCCGGGTGGGCCGCGTCGAATTCCGCCAGCGTCGTTTCGAACATATCGACCATCTTGATCATCGCTTCCCGTTCCGAACGCGCCCGCAGCACCCGGCCGCGCGCCTCGGCCACGTCGTTCTCGACCTGCTGCCCGTATGCCGAGAGCCGTTCGTCCACATAGGCCACCACGGTGTCCCCCAGGTATTCCTGGACCGCGGCCATGACCGGCGACTCGGCGGCGCGGGCGGCCAGCAACGCGCGCACCATGGGGATTTTGCGCTGCACCGCCTGGAGCCACCGCAGCCTCCGGGACCTGAACCGCAGCGTCTCGTCGTCCGACGCCAGCTGCGTGGCCACCGACCGCACCGCACGGTTGAACAGGTCCACCAGCACGGCCATCAACGGCACTTCCACGTTCAGCGGCTGCGGCGAGGTGCCCTGCTTGACCATCGTGCGGCCGTCGGCGGCCGGCACGGCGAACCCCCTGCCCAGCGAACTGACCGGGATGAACCGCAGTGCCCCGGCCTCCTGCTGCCGCAGCCGGTTCAGATAGAAATCGCTGAAGTCGCGGTCCTTCAGCAGGCAGTCGAGCACGCTGCGGACCGAATGCCCGGCCGCCTCCAGCAGATCCCACTTGGTGACCACGAAGTGCACCACGTTGTTGCCCGACTCGATCGCGTTGAACACCGAGATGAGTTCATGGACCAGGAGGAAATCGCCCTCGAAGCAGCGCAGTACCTTTACGCCGTCCAGCAGCACCAGGAGGAATTCCGACTCCTGCACCCGCTGCCAGAACGAGGCTCCGTGCTCGGTCTCGGCGGCCGTCGCACGGGTCAGGTGCTCACCCGCGTAGTCCAGGTAACTGATGGTGAACGGACTGAACACCCGCCCGTCCTCGGTCCGTACGGAACAGGTGAACCGCCATTCCGAGGTGTGTGCGAGGAGATTGGGGTTCGGCCAGCCGTCCGGGCTGATGATCTGGCCGAAGATCTGATTCAGTTTGGTGGCTTCCTCGGACGGCAGTCTGACGAAGAAACCCACGTCGTCCCGCTGGATCGACAGCCGCCGGAAGAGGCTGGCGAGATACACGGTCTTTCCGGACTCCTGCGGCCCGAGAACCGTGACGGGAATGGCCGGCATGCAGTGCCCCCGCTCTGTGAGATTCGGTGCGTCGGGGGCCCCGGGGCGGCCCGCCGGCCGGCGGGCGGCCCCGCCCCCGATGGGCACCAGTACAGCGCTCCGGGAGGTGGCGTATCCCGTCTCAGTGCGGGTTCGGGGCACCGTTTCCGGCATCGGGGGCCTCCGTCCCGGCGGGGGCGGGGCGTTCGCCGCCCAGCGGGCGGGCCCGCAGTTCGATCCACGCGCCGGCCGTGAAGCCCTTCTCGGGCAGATCGACCTGGACCTGGCGGAAGGCGCGCTCGTCCAGTCCGGGGTAGGCGTGCGGCACCAGGTCGCGGTACAGGCTGTCGGACCAGGCCACCGCCAGGTCGGCGTGCGCGCTCTCGCGCAGCGCCGCGCGCAGCGGCCCCGCGTCCAGGACGCGGAACAGCTCCACGACCGCCGTTCCGAGGAAACCGCTCGCCCCCTCGCACGTCAGCCCCTGGTGCAGACTGGCGCGCATCCGGGTCGGGCCGATGCCCGCCGGGCGCTCCGGATCGGTGTTGACGGCGTGCACCGCCAGTGTGACGCCCTGGAGCAGCCCCGCGACGGCCGCCGGCTCGCTGATGCCGGTGGGCAGGACGAGCAGGTACCCGTCGCCGCTGACCTGGCGCCCGCACGCGTGCCAGTCGACCGAGGCGTGGGCGCAGGCGGCCCGCGCGGTACGCCACAGGTCGCGCTGGACCCGCGCCATGTGGGTGTTGTGCCGGCGGCTGTACCGCTCCACGTCCAGGGCGAAGAAGAGGCGCCGCAGCCACGGAGCGTCCCCGGCGGCGCCCTCCTCGTGGCCGCCTTCCGGGCCCCGGACGCGCGGCGCCGGGCCGTCGGGGGCCGCCATCGGGTACGGGAGTCCGGGCAGCGGCAGTCGGGCCGCCCAGGCGTCCTCGACGTTCACACGGAGTCCGAAGTTCCCTCGCGTACCGGCCTTGCTGCCCACGACCCGGCCCAGGAGCGTACGCCGTACGACGACGTGACAGCTGAGGTGGCAGTACACGCCGGAGCGGCCGGGCGGCAGCCGCAGCAGCACCTGGCACCAGTGGCCGTCCGGCCGCAGCCCCGCCGACGGCGGGCGGAACTCCCAGCGCAGCCGGTGATGGCCGCGCCCGAAGACCGCCACGCGGGTGCCGTCGGGCTGCACACTGCCGGGCGCGGGCTGCACCGCCAGCGCCTGCGCCCCGCTGTCCCCGAAGTCGATGCCCACCCGCGCGTCGCCGTAGGCGCGGCCGCCGGTGAGCGGTGCCAGGTCGTACGGGAAGCAGAGCAGCAGGTCCACGGCCCCGGTGGGGCCGGGCTCGCCGGGCAGGCGGTAGACGAGCGGGCGGTAGAACCTGACGGAGCTTTCGGGGCCTTCGTCCTCGGGCGACTTGGTGCCCGGGTCCGACGGCTCGGCGTACAGGCCCGCTGCCGCGGCCACGTCGTCGGGCAGGACGAAGCCGGTGGCAGCGGGACCGGGCCGCCGGGCGCCGGGCCCCGCGCCGGAAGCCTGCCGGGCTCCCGGACGCGAGGCGTCCGGGCGGGTGTCGGGGGCCATGGCCCTCTCCTCTCCTTCACCGCGGTCCGGTCGCGCGGCGCGGCCCGGCCCGCTCACGGTGTGTCCCGGCCGATCGCGGCGATCTCGCGCAGCGCGGGAAGGGACCGCACGACGATCCGCCGCCGTCCGAACGTCAGGACGCCGAGGCGGGCGAGCTCGTGCAGCATGTGGTGGACCCGCCGTTCCTGGGCGCCGATCAGCTCGCCCCACTCCGCCTGGGTGAGCCCCGGCCGGACCAGCAGCCCGTCCGGTACGGCGGTTCCGTACTGCTCCGCCAGGTCCAGGACGGCGCTGGCCAGGCGGGCGATGACCGGGCCGTGCGCGAACCGGGTGTGCCGGCGCACCGCGGTACGGCTGCGGTGGGCCAGGCTGCGGCTGACCGCCAGCCCCGCCACCGGGCTGTGGCCGACCCACCGCAGCCACTCGTCCTGCGCGATCCGCCGGACCAGCATCTGCTGGGCGGCGGTGACGGTCGCCGACCGGGGCCGGCCGTCGAACGCGGCGGACTCGCCGACCACGTCTCCGGCGGCTCTGATGTCCATCAGCGCGGTCACGCCGGAGCGTTCGGTCGTGGCGACCTTGGCGAAGCCGTCGAGCAGCAGCAGGACGAAGGTGTCCGCGCCACCGGTCATGATCATGATTTCGCCGCGGGCGTGCATCCGGGCGGTTCCGGCCCGCATCAGGGCCAGTTGTACGGGGCCGGGCGCGCCGGGTTCGAGCTTGCGCAGTTCGGCCAGCAGGGTGCCGTCGGCCCAGCCGTCCGCCGGCACGGTGCGCGCCCGCCGTGCGCGGTGTCCCGCGTGTACCGCCACCTCGTGATCCAGCATCCATCCCCCCGCGGCGCCCCGAAGGCGCCCGCCGCACCTGTGCTGCCCACAGCATGTGCCTGTCCGCGGGGCGGGCGACAGGTATCCCGGGACGGTGCCCGCTATTGGCCTCGATTGGAGTGCCGGGCGCTCGTATCACCGTCGTACGGGCGTCGAACGGCACCGGTTTCCGACGGCGGCTCCGCCGGACCCCGGCTGCCGCCGGACGGCCGCCGCAGAACGGCGCTCGGCCCGCAGCTGCCGCTCAGCTCGTCAGCGTCGAGTCGGCATCAGCACGACCGGAAACGGTCAGATCTGACGGAACCCGCACACCCGCCTCGGCTCACCCCACCCCCTGTGACCCACAAAGATGCAGGTCACAAGGGCGCTATCGACATCACGTCCGCCCGGGTCGGACGATCCCCCGCATTGCCCGTTACAGTGGCAAAGCAGCAGGTCAGAGAACAGTTTCTGGTCAGCAGGCCAGCAAAATGCCAGCATCGGTCCGGAGGTAGTCAGCATTGCCAGCAAGAAGCTCGCCCGCGGCATGGGCACGTTCCGTAAGAACTGCCACTGCTCAGCCCCCACCCGGTGCCCCCACTCGTACGTGATCAGGTATCGGGACGCATCCGGGAAGCAGCGCGAAGAGGGCGGGTACAGCACCCAAGACGAGGCAATTGCGCGACTCAATGCCTATACGCGGAGAAGCGCAGCACGCCTGCGGATGTCGTCGAGCAGCGACGGGAACTCGGCGAGATGCGGTTCGCCGCATTCGCCACAGAATGGTGGGAACGGCAGCGCCACCTCTCGGAGGGCTCGCACCGAGTCGTCAAACCGTCTCTTCACAACTGGCTGATTCCCCGACTGGGGAGCCGACGCATGAACACGTTTACGCCTCGCGTCGCAGAATCGTTCCTTCTCGGGCTCGAACGAGAACGGGCCAGCGCCAGCGTGCAGTCGCGGTCCTTCCAGACACTCAGAGCCGTACTCAGGGCGGCCGAACAGCAAGGAGCCACGGCTCCGGGCGTGATGAAGGGAGTCACGCCTCCCAGGTACACCCCCGACAGGGTGACCATCCCCTCTTTCGAGGAGCTGTCCCGGGTGCGTGAGCACGGCGACGCAGAGGTCAAGCTCCTCGTAGACATCATGTCCGGTTGCGGCCTCAGGACCGCGGAAGCATGTGCGGTGAACATCAACAACATCGTGGCTGATGACGTGTATCGCGTGACCGAGCAGATCAGCTGCAAGTCTGGGGTACGAGCACCGTTGAAGCACCGCAGCAAAGGCGATTTTCGCGAAGTGCCACTGCCGGACAAAACACGGCAGTCCATACTTCGCTATGCTGAAGATTTCGGGATCGACGAAGACGGCTTCCTCCTACGCACAACACGCGACAACTATTGAACCAATAGCATCACAAGCCTCCGGTGGAGGAAGGCGAGGAAATCCGCAAGGTTGCCCGACGACCTACGCCTGTATTCAATGCGCCACTACTTCACTTCGAATTGCCTTTCGAATAACATACCCATCACAGACGTGGCGGAATGGATGGGGCACAGCTCCATCGAAGTGACCTTCAAGACTTATAGATTCTTGATGCCGGGGTCGATCGGCAGAGCGGCGAAGATCCTCAACGTCGGGTTGGCGGCTTGAGCAGGTCCACACCTGCACGACGCACAGGGCGCTCCACGGCCCGCACGATCCCTACATAGCAGCAGATCGCCGGTTAGCCAAACCGGCGTTCCCTCCCGCACTGGTTACTTGCCGCGGCTCGCCCGCCTGACCAGTGAGCACGGCACCGAAGGGAGGACAAATGACGCACTTCATGGACGCGAAACAGACCGTCGAATACTTGAACATGTCGATAACCTGGCTGTACCGAGATGCCGCACGCTCAGGTTTGGTTCCATACAAGTTCGGACGCGGACGGAACGCAAATATTCAGTTCAAAGTGACTGATGTTCAGGCATGGGTGCAACAGCAAAAAATGGAGTAGTCAGAGCTGATCTCTTTGATGAGCGTCCACCACGGTGGTACGAGGTCCGGGTGATCGCGGCCGGAAGCGGACTGGAGCAGTTCGGCGGTCTCAATCAGTTGGGCAGCTTGGCCTTGCGAGGGGGTAAAAACGTCAGCGAACTCGTGCTTCACGCGCGCGGCGCGGTGGAGGCAGCAGGGGGCTCGGTTTCATGCCGCTGATTGCGAATGCCCTCTGACAACGCCGGTCAGGCCCGAGCGCGGTCACCTGTCCCGGGTGTGCAGGCGTTGGCTGCCCTCGGGTGTGACGGTCAGCGACCAGTCCGGCCAGCGCGGCCAGCCCAGCTCCCGCCACGGTCTCCTCGCGCGCTGCGAATGCGTCTTCATGAAGTGCACCGTGTCGATCAGTCCGCCTTCGCCGCCGCCCTGGCCGTCGGGGCGCAGCCACGCAAGAACGTCACAGCGCATCGGGGTGGCCAGCGGCGTGATGATCAGCCCGCCGGGCCTGACCTGTCGCAGCCACGCCGGCGGGACCTGCCGTACGCCTGCGGTGGACAGGAGTCGGTCGTATGGGGCGCCCGGCTCCCAGCCCTGCTCGCCGTCAGCGCACACGACCTGCGGCCGGTACCCGAGCGCACCGAGCCGTTCCTCGGCGCGCTTCGCCAGCGCCTCCTGGATCTCGACGGTGACGACGTGTTCCGCCCCGACGCGTTCGCACAGCAGGGCGGTGCTGTAGCCGGTGCCGGTGCCGATCTCCAGGATGCGGTCACCAGCCTGGGGGGCGAGGTGGCGCAGCATGTTGACGACGACGGCCGGGCACGAGATGGAGGACGTGAAGTCGGAGCTGGCGGTCGGGCCGTCCTCGATGCGGACCGCGCCGTCGGCGACCTGAGTGATCAGAGCCGTCAGCGGGCGGTATACCGCTTTCAGCCATCGCTCCGGTTGCTCGTCCCGGTCCAGGACGGGGTATCGGCCGTCGTCGTCCGCCTTGGGCCACCACACGCGTCGGGGAACGAAGTGCTCGCGCGGCACCGCCAGGAAGGCGTCCCGCAGCCACTCCTGTTCGTCGAAGTACCCGTACGCCGCAATGCCGGTGGCGCACTCCTCGCGCAGCTCCGCGGGGCCCGGGACGCTGGCGGTCATTCGTCGGGCACCCCCGGGTCTTCGTCTTCGTCCTCGTGCCCGTTCTCGTCGCCGGTCTGGTCGTCAGTCTCCGGGATGTCTCCCTCTTCCCGCTGCGGCGGGTCAGGCTCCGCACCGTTCGTGCTGCCCATCAGTCCTCCCCTGGGGCTTCAGTGCCACTGCTGACGGTAGCGAAGCCGCGCCGGACCGCATAGGTGCACGGTGCCTCACCGCGGTGGCGCCAAGGGGGCGGCGCCCATGGCCGGGGCCGCCTCCTTGCCCGGTTCACCGCATGGTGGTGACCGCGTCTTCCAGGCGCTCGCGTAGGACGCTGATGTCGTTGCTGCTCGCGTAGGTCTCGGTTTTTCGTCGTGGAGTTCGCTGAGCCGGTCTGCGATGCGGGTGCTGTGCAATCCCTCGGCGATGGTGAGGGCGGTGGTCGCCTCCTGGCAGGCCCCGGCCAGTTCACCGACGGCCAGGTGGGTGCGGGCGAGGCCGATGTGGTCGAACGCGCGGGAGCGTACGCGGGCCGCGGGCCGCAGCCGCAGGGCCAGGTGTCGGCGCGGTCAGCGGCCTCGGACATGCTCATGGTCGTACTCCTTGCACAGCGGCCGGCAGCTCGGGGCCAAAGGCGGCTACCGGCTGCCACCCTTCCTGCGAGCCGTCCGATCAGCGACCCGAAGCCGACCGTAGACCCCATCGAGGACAGTTACTGTCCTCGATCCCTGTCTAGGGACTGGTCGGCGGGTCATGTGACACCCATCTCGCGGTCGGGGTTTACCCGTCATGGTGCCCGGTCTTCCTCCCCGAGGAAGACCGCCTGGAATCAGTAGCACTCAACCCAACGGAGGCGGTTGATCACTCCGCTCATGGTCATCAGCGGAGAGCCCGGCACGAGCGTCTTGCGGGCGTTCTCCGCCGAGACGCCGTCGCAGCCCGTGCGGCTGGCATGGGCCAATCTCTGAAGGGACACCCGCAGGCAAAGGTGTCCCAGAGGTGTCCCGATTCTGGCAGAAAAGGTGGCCGACAAGTCATACTTGCCCAAGACGTGGCATAGCGTCGAGTCGGACCGCGGGTTGTTGTATTGCTGTCCCAGTGGCCGGCACGGGGGACGGAGCGGCAGTTGGGTACGAGCGTCCAAGTACAGAACGTGCACGGGCAGTTGGTCGTCGGCGATCACAACGACGTCAACGTTGTGAACCACATCGTCGTGCTGGACCACGGATCGTCCGTGGCGCCGAGCGCTGGGGGACCACCGCAGGTCCGACGCCGCCCCCGGCCGGCGGAGTGGGTCCGGCCCCCACGAGCGCCTGTGCTGCTCGGGCGCGACGGGGAACGCGCCCGCATCGACACCCGGCTCGCCGAGGGTTATGCCGTCCGGGTGCACGGCCCGCCAGGCAGCGGCAGGACGGCCCTGCTGAGCCGCGTCGCCGCGGACCGCGGACCGGACGCCCCGGTGGTCTTCGTTCAAGCGGCCGGCCTAGGCGTCGAAGATGTACTCCAGCAAATTTTCCAATCCTGTTACGACACCGAGGACTACAAGCCCGGCACGGCGCGCCTGAAGCGGCTCATGGCGCCGGTGGAAGCCCTGGTCGTCGTCGACGACTTCGAGGATCCCGATCCCGGCGGGCTTGCCGCGCTGCGGGACGCGCTACCCGGCTGTGACGTGCTGGCCTCCTCGACCGAGCACGGTTCGGCGGAATCGGGGGCCGGTATCCGAGCCTGCCGGATCGGCGGTCTGCCGGTGAGCGCTTCGCTCGCCCTGCTCGAACAGGAACTCCAGCGGCCGCTCAGCGACGCCGAGGCCCGGGACGCCGCCCGGTTCGCCGCCGAGGTGCACGGGCATCCGCGCGCCCTGGTCGCCTCGGCGGCCCTGTTGGAGGCGGGAGGCAGCGCCGCCGCCACGGCCTTCACCGCAGACGAGGCCGCGGTGGCCTCCGGGCTCGCCGGACGGCTCGGGCAGGAGGCCGCCCGGCTGCTCGGTGCCCTGTGTGCCTTCCATCCGCTTCCCGTGCCCACGGCCCTTCTCGGGGCGGTCGGTGCCGGCACACCCGCGCCGGGGGCCCTGGCGGAGCTACAGCAGTTGCGCCTGGTCACCCGGGAAAGTGGTGGCTACCGCGCCGGTGGTCAGCTCGCCGTCCTGACCGCCCAACGGTCCGGCGCCCTGCGGACCGCGTCCGGCGCCGCCCCCGCACTCGCCGACTGGATCAGCCAGCGTCCCGGCCGACGTGAGGTCGCCGCCGGGACAGGGCTGGTGCGGCGCGCGCTCGCGTCGGCGGCACAACAGGGCCACGACACGGCCGTACGGGATTTGGCGCGGGCCGCCGCACCTGTACTGGCCCGCAGCCTGTGCTGGGGTGCCTGGAAGGAGGCGTTGACGCTCGGCGGCGCGGCCGCCACCAGGCTCGGTGCCACCAAGGACATGAGGTACTTCGCACAGGAGGAGGACGTACGGCGCAAGGCTCTGGGCCTGGCGAGTGCGACCGCGGCGCTGGCTTCCGCGGCAGGCGGCATCACCGCCGGTCAGGCCATTGGCGGTACGGGCCCGACGACGGCAGATAGCCCGCAGGAAGGCGGGGCCGAACCGCCGGATGGCTCAGGATCAGCAGCGAGCACTCCACTGGCGGCCGGGATCGGGGTGATGGTGCTGGGGGTGGGGGGCCTGCTGGCAGGACTGCTCACCGCGGGTGGCGACAGCCCGCCTGCCGCCCGCTCCGGGCCCACCTCCCATTCCGCTCCCGGCTTCACCACCGCTCCCGGCCACCACGGCACACACGCCCCCTCGCGCCCGGGAGCGGGCGGGTCCTCCGAGAAGCCTGCGGAGCGGGGCACCAGCCAGGGCGGCAGATCCCGGCTGCCTGCCTCCGGCCCACCGGACATGCCGTCCTATCCCGACACCCCGCCGTCCTCCAGCCGCCGGCCTTCCGACTGTCAACTGGAGGGTGAGAGCTCGTCGCAATTCCCTACCGTGCGCGTGGGGAGCGAAAGCAGCCGCACCCTCACCTACACCGGCTACAACTGTGATACCAAAGAACACGTCACCTTCTCCATCATCCCGCAGACCCAGCCGCCATCCTTGACCGTGCAGCACCAAGGGTGCTCGACCACTGGTGACCGGCAGATCGTCTGCACTCTGGTCGTCACCTTCCGCCCCCAAGCCCCCGGCTCCTATACGGCACGGCTGGAGGTGGCCCACGACAACGACAGGATCGGCATGACCATCCCCGCTGAGGCTTCCGCCACCATGGAGTCGCCGTCGGAGGCAACCGCGAGCCCCGGCATCTGAACAGCCGTGCACCCGACACCATGCGGTCGCTTCCTGGAGCCGAAGTGACATGTGTGGTCACAGGAATGGCAAGAGCGGGCAAGGGAAGTGCAGTCCGAGCGGAGATGGTGCAGTGTGCGCATCCTGACGGGCATCGGGCCACAGGAGGTAGGTTCGACCATGCCCGAGAACCAGATAACTCCGTCCGTCACCGTGACACTTCAGGCCGGACCCACTGGCGCCGGAGCACCGACGACTTCGAGCTGTTCTACGCCCGCCGCGCAGTGGACCGCTTCCGGACGCTGCTCGGCCGCCAGGGACTCCTCGACCTCTTGGCCGCCGAGATCGGGGAGGGCAACGCCTTCCTGCGCGAAAGCGCCCGCACCTCCGACGGCACCTTCAAGAGGGGCACCACCGTGCTCGCGACGAAGGGCCTGACCTCGGGTGAGTGCCCGGCCTGGATGGACAAAGCCTTCGCCGCCGACGAGAAGCCGCTTCTCACGGCGCACCCCGAGCACTACGTGATGGGCACCGATGAGATCGGTGCGCGTGGTGGAGACCATCGGCCCCCACGTCGCCTCCCTCTACATGGACGGCTGGGGCACCGACGCGCTGGACTGGGCCAAGGACGCGGCCGAACTCCTCCCAGAGTCGGGGTTCCGGCGAAAGATGTCCTCCAATCTCTTCCTGGCCGACGGCACCGTCGTCCGGCGAGCGCTGATCCAGTTCGGCGACACCGCCGACGGCTTCACCGCGAACCTGACGGTCCACTTCCCCGTCTCCTGCCCGGACGAGGTCCTGGACCACCACCTGCGGCACTACGCCGTCGAGTTCAGGCACTGGATCGCCGCCGTCGCGGCCGCCCGCGCCTGAAGCTATGGACACCAATACCGCTGCCGGAACGATCCCTCGCGGAACCCTCGCCGTTGGGCCAGGGTGGCAGACACCTCGTCGAACCGGGCCGCGTACTCCTCCATCGGTCCCGGCGCGGGCGGACAGGGACGTCGGGAGGTCATCGTCAGCCTCCGGCACGGCAGTCGAGCTCCTACCACCTGCCTACGGCGAACCCGTCGTGCCGTCAACCCGCGCTACGCCGGGTTTAACGAACTACCGGTAAACACCCGCTCTGTCTCTCCACGGCCCCGCCCGGTCGGCGCGAGCCATCCGGGGCGCCACCGTTCGCCTGACGTTCCGCCAGTGCCGGGTTGCTGTCGTGCTGCCGCGGCAGGGCAGCGAAGTGTTCTGCTGCGGGCAGGGAGACATCTACACCGACGCAAGGTTCACAACGACGCAGCTTGTGCAACGGAACAACGCGCTGGGGCGGGGAGCCGGGATCGAAAGCAGGCACTCGCCCGGACGGACGGAAGCCCAGCACGCTGTCGTCAGCCAGGATGCCGCGAGACCACCGGATGCCTGTCAGCCGGGTCAGTCGTCACCGCCGGCCGTCGGCCGCCGGTTGTGGAGGATGTCGTGGGCCAGGGCGGGCAGCGGACGGCCGGTGGCGAAGGCCAAGGCGCGCAGGCGCGCGAGGGCGTCGGCGACGGAAGTATCCAGGATGCCGGCCAACACTCCGGTGGCCCGGTAGGTGGTGCCCCAGTGCGCGTCGATGGTCTCTGCGGGCTCCCAGGGCAGCGTGTCGTCGGCGGCGAAGTGGGGCAGGCAGAAGTCGGCGACCAGTCCCGCGGCCGCGTCCATGGCCGCGGCCGCCTGAGCCAGCGCCAGAGCATTCAGGCACAGCGGGTCGAAGCGCACGCATTGCGCGGTGCCGAAGGTGTGCGTGCCCAGGCTGAGAGGGAAGGCGTAGACGGCTGCCACGTGCGCTGCCTCCTCCTGCAGGCGCGGGGCGAAGAAGGGGTAGGGCATCGGCTGGGTGCGCAGGTCGGGGTAGAGCACGGGGCGGCCGGTGGTGGCGGCGTCGGTGCCGGGGCCTTCGCCGGTTTCGAACTGCACCTCTTCCAGGCACAGTGCCGCCGCTCCGCAGGTGCCCAGTACCTGCTGGGAGGTTGGGCTGGTGGACAGGCACAAGGACACCTCCTCCACCGGCAGGCCCCGGCACAGGGCCGCGCACAACCGCTGGGGAAGGCGGGCCCGGTCGCGCTTGCGGGCGGCCGCGTGCACCAGGCGCACGCCGTCGAACCCGGGCGCCGTGCGCCCCTTGTTCTTCCCACTTCGTTGACACACCGGTGCCGAGTCCCCGTTCCTGTCGTTTGCCAACGTGTCCTTTCGGCCGAACCGGAACGCGACCGTCAGCCCCGGCCGGCCCGGCGCGGTCCTGCGGGGCAGCACCCGGCCCTCCGCAGAAACATGCGCAAGGGCATGGAGACCGAGCTGGCCTTCGGTCACGGTCGGCAAACGCTGCCTCGTCGGCATCATGAAGCTCCTGCATCGCGCCCCGGCATCGCCGTCCAGATTCTCGCCAACGCCTTGTCCGCAAGACGCTTGGGGTCTGCCGTGCAGGCGGCCCGCCTCGTGCTCGCATCTCGTCGAGGCGGGCCCGCCTGTACGGTACGTCAGCCGGCCCGGGCCCGGAGGCGGAATCGGCAAGGCCCGCCCGAAGACCGCACGAACCACGGGCGGCGACAACAGGAGGCGCATGGGACATGAGGTCTGCCATGGCCAGGGGGCGCGGCGAGACCCGACCGGGCCCTGGGTTGCAGCACCCGGCTGTGCGGCGCTCCGCGCCGCTCAGCAGCCTGACGCGGATGGCCGCCGTTCGTCACCCGGGCGTGGCAGGCTGCTGACCGTCCTGCTCCCCTGGACCGCGGGTCGCCGCCAACAGACGGGTCACCCGGGCGTGAGGGCGGCTCCCCCGGACGTCCTCACGCCCGCCTTCGGGTGCTGCCGTCAGCCGCAGCGAAGCCGCCGGTCACCTCGGCCGGCTTTCGATCGGTGCCCAGCGTCGCCCGCACGGTCTTGCCGCCGCCCGGATCGCAGCGGACATCCAGCGTCTGGGCTAAGGCGCCAACCAAAGCCAGGCCACGGCCGTCTTCCGCTTCCCCTCCGACTGGCCGGGGCCGGAGCCGGGCCGGGCTGTCATCGTGCACTTCGACGCTCAGGTGCCCGCTGTAAAGGCATAAGCGCAGGCGGCAGGCGCCGTGCGTATGGCGGACGGCGTTGGTGACCAGTTCGGAGACCACCACCGCCGCGTCGCAGGTGTCGACGGGGTGCCGCCCGGTGTCTTCTCGGCCGAGGTACACGCCGGTCAGGCGCCGGGCCCACAAGGCCGCGCGCTCGGTGTGGGGCAGGAGGTATTCGACTCGCAGGGTGCGGGCGTGCGGCTGGGGCATGGGGCTCGCTTTCCGGGTACGCAGGCGGGACGGCGGGTGAGTGCCGGGTGCCCTCAAAGCCCCTGGACAACCGGCCTGCCCGGCAGTTCCGGCGGCGCCCGGCACACCGGGCGGGCGTACGCCGGGCGCACGCCCGCCGGGAGACCAGCGCCAGCACCGGGCCTGTACTGCAAATGATGTCGCAGGCCGCCAAGAAGCTCGGCCTCTTCTGCAGGGTCACGCGGGTTTCGGCTACGACCCCTGCCGGCCTCCTGCCAGGCGTCCGGCAGGCTCATGGCGCCATGCCGGGGCGTGGGGCCAGGCACAGTGCAGGGGGCCAACCCCGTGTACGGCCGCTCCTGCGGGTGCGGCAGCAGAGCGGGCGGCTATGGCCTGGGCCGGACGGCCTGTACAGGCGTCCTGGACGGTGGCGTAGCGGGGAAAGCGCCGGGTCAGTCCGGTCAGCCGGAGCAGCCGGCCGATGGCGGGCTGGTGGTAGACCAGGCGCAGCCAGCCGCCGACGGCCTCGCTGCGGGCCAGGGCGGTTTCGAGTTCGGTGAGGGCGCTGGTGTCCATGAAGGTCACGGCCGTGAGGTCGGCGATGAGGCGGGCCGCGGGTGCTGCATCGTTTCCGCGAAGGAGGTCGCGCAGCGCCGGGGCCGTCGACAGGTCGAGTTCGCCGGTGGGCCGCACCGTGCGGACGTTCCCCTGCGGTGCGGGATAGCGAATGCTCAAGTGGGCCAGCTCCTTGCCGGAAGAGGGCACCTGCGACAGGTGTCCTGCCGACGGTGGGACGCCACCTTACGGACTGCACGGCAACCGTCGGAGCAAACGGTTTCCCTATCAAAGGAATGCGCTCTTCCGCCTCCTTGCGCCCGCGTGCGGCCGTGAACTGACCACATCTGACCGGCCGATGCGGCTTTGAGTCCACCCCCTTCGAACAAGGGACGGGGAGGGGAGCAAGGCTTCGTCCCTCGGTCTTCGGCTGCCGCCCGGTGCCGTGGTCCTCGGCGCGCCGTGCTCCTGCGTGCGCCCCCTCTGCCGGTTGCCCCGTGCAGGTGCCCTGCGGTCAGGGACTGGTGAGTGTTCTGCGAAGAACAGCTACCCGTAGCAGGAGAGAGGCGTAGAGAACTTCGTGCCGGCGGGACGGAGTGGCGCTCGGGCGGCCGGGTATGTCAGTGGCACGGTCCTCGCGTTGCGCCATGCGGGCTGCGCACTCTTGGGCCTGGGCGACCAACTCTGCGACTGTGGGGCTTTGATGACGGCGGCACGGCCTGCTCAGTACCATCTGCTGGCCCTTCCTGACGGGTCGTGCGAGACAGTCAGCTGTCTGGCCTCCGTCATCCGGTGCGGCGCGACAGCACCCACGGTAATTCTTGATGTGTCGGCGGTGGAGCGGCTGAGTATCGATGCCCTGGCCGTTTTGGTCCGCAAGGCCATGCGCCTGCACTCGGTCGGCGGTGAACTGCTGCTGGCCGGGCCCTGCCCCGCCGTACGCAAGGTCATCGAACGGACGGGGACCGGTCCGCTGCTGCCCGTTTTCGCCGACACCACTGCCGCGGTCCGCGCGCTGGCCGAAGACAGCCGCGCCTGGCAGCGGATGGACCTGACCCCCGGACGCAGTGCGCTCTTCGCCGAGCCATTGTCACCGCCACCATCACTGTGACACCACTGACCGAGATCACCGGGTGAAGAACCGCAACGGTACATGACCGGCCGCGGTGGCGCTTCGTTGCTCCCTCCACAAGACCGCTCGGGCACCGTGAAGGGAAAGCCGGTGATCATGGCGCACCGTGGAGCGCGTTCGGGCCTGGCACCCAACCCCGCCGTGCGCCGGTCCGGTGTGCCGACTGGGCACGGCGCCAGGCCGGAGTCCTCGGGACTGGCGGCTCCCGCTCCAAAAGCTTCCAGGTGCGGCTGGTCGTAGTGCCGGAGGGACGGGGCCAGGCGCGCGAGCTCCGGCTGCGGCGCACGAATGCCACGCGCCGAGCAGCAGCGCGCCGCTCGCGGCCACCGAGGCACCAAGACCGTCGCTGCCGGTGCTGGCCAGCACCGGAACTGGGACGGCCTGCCCGCCCACCCGGCCCTTGCCGCCGGGCCGGAGACACGGCCGCTGGGACACGTGAGCGGGAGGCTGGTGATTCCCTGACGGCTGGTGGCCAGGCGGGTGGTGGCGACCGCCGGTGTTGGCGCAGTGGTTGCCGAGGGCGAGGTTGAACAGGCTGATGGCGGTGACGGTGTTGTCGCACAGGTTCATCGGCAGGTGGACCGGGGCCTGGAGCAGATTGCCCGCGAGGACGCCGGGGGCGGCCGCGGCGCCGGAGCCGGCGTGCGCGCCTGCCGCCGCGCCGGTCAGCATCCCGGTCGCCGACTCGGCGACCAGCACGCTGTTTTGCACCAGATGTTGCACGGGTGGTCCATCATCTTGTCGAAGGTGACGGACCGGGCACCTGGTGCTGGCCAGGTGCCCGCATCCGAAACGATGACGCCCGGCCGGCCCCCTGCGCCGAGGTACGCCGCCCAGACGACGGACATCCGGCTCACCGGGCCTTATTGGTCAGCCTTGACAGGACCGAGCAGGAATGTTCAGCGCGTCGCATCGGATCAAACGACCGGTGCGCCGGAAGGCAGCGCAGAGTTCTGCGCGCGCCCCCGCCTGAACGGTTCTCCTCTCGCCCGCACCGCCTTCGCGAACACTCTTCGGCATGAACACGCGTTCCCTGCAACCGCCTCCGTACGGGCACGCCCGTACGGAGGCCCCCGCAGGCCACAGACCCAGCAAAGAGCCAGGGCAAGGACCTGTGCGGTGCGGAGTGCCGGGGGCGCGTGACCGACGTGCGGGCGCGGTGGTGTGCACTGCGGACACAGAGAGGCTGTACAAATGTCCGCGTTCTGTTATGGGCCGTCACATCTTCAACCACGCTCTGACCGGCGGACGTGCAGCGGGGGCGCCCGGCAGCCGTCCGGGCATCTCATCCTACCGGCCCCGCCCCCGGGCGGGGCCGTCCGCAGGAGGTTGGTCATGTCCCGTTCCGCCCGTCTCATGGCAGTCGCCCTCAGCTCGGCCACGGTGGTCACCGCCTCCGCCCTGCCCGCCACCGCCGTCAGCGGCGCCCACACCCTGCCCCCACCGCTCCCCCGTCGTCATCGGCACGGTCCAGGCCGACTCCCCCGGCTGCGACGACGGCTCCAACCGCTCCTTGAACGCCAAATGGGTCACCGTCAAGAACACCGGCCACCAGGAAGCACGCGTACACACTGGCAACGGACACAACACCTGGCACGACGTCGACCAGGAACGCCACGACTACGTCCAGGACAACCGGCGCGACACCACCACCCTGCGCAACAACCACTACCGCATCATCAACGCCAAGCGCAGGTCGTGCTTGAGACGATCACCGCAACGTCCACCGCGGCCGAGCTGGACACCGGCGACTACCCCCTCGGCACCACCGCCGCGCCCGCCGAATTTCACTCCCTGCCGATCACACCCAACGCCTTTCACGGCGACTGGAACAACGCACTGGCGCCGGCCCCTCCCTCGTGACGGCCTCGGAACCGTACTGGGATGCCCTGGCCGAGGCAGCTTTCCGGCGTCGTGTGCGCGAAGAAGGGGTGGGGCGTCGGCCGGGCATGCGGTCCGAATGGAGCACCGGTTGGCCAGGGGCTGCCGCGTCGAGGGCCGGGCCTTCGCCGGCCGCGAGCTGTACCTCTTTCGGCCTGCGGAATCGGCGAGGCGGGAGGCCCCCGTGTGCCGGGGCGCATACCCCGGAGTCCATCCCCAGGTTCCGGTCGCCCGGAGCCACCCCGGCGCGTGTCCCCCGGGGTGGGGGCCGTCTGCGCCCTCACTGGTGCGAGGCCGTCGCACATTGAGTGCCGGCCACGCCATGTGTCACAGAGACCCGATGCCTTCCTGCTGGACGGATCTTTCATGCCGAAGCGCGTCCCGTCTGGCCTGTCGGCCTCTCGAAGCAACGAGATGGGTTGGGCGCGAGGACAGGCCCGGCGGAGACCGTCCTCGCGCCCTGGCAGCCGCCACCTGACGGCAGCAAGTTCTGCTCGCAGGAGCAGGTGCATCTCAGCCTGCCACGAGCCACAGTCGCCGACCGTGGAGACGGGTGCGCGGCAGGCGCCGGACCGTACGCCCCGCATAGGCGCCCAGCCACCGAACGTCAGCCGAGCTGTCACGTGCGCCGTCGGCCAGGGCACGCGGGCGCATACCGGCCAGGGGCAGGGGCAGAGGCTGCTCGCCTGTTCCAGGGGAAGGCGATCGGGGCCAGACGGATCGGGCCGGAGGCGGCCAGACGCCGGTGACGACCCGGCTCGGCCCGCCCCCACCTCAAGGCCGCTGACACCCACGCCGCCGCCCCGTACGTGTTCGCGCGATCGGCTGGCCCGAGGGACCTGTGGATACGAAGCTGGTCAGGCAAATCCTCATGCGGCGCAGAGCCGAGCGGGTGTGCCGGGCCGCCCGGGAAGCCGGCATCCGGACTTCGGCGATGAGTGCCGCTGCGGCAGCCTCCCGCCTGGACGGGCGGCGCATGAGCAGCAACAACAGGCGCATCCTCGCGGCTGCCCGGGTCAGCCTACGGCGGCTCAACAACACTTCTTCCTGAAGGGTCCGTCCCGTTCCAAATAGCCACCGGCGCCGGCCCTTCCTCCTGCCCGAGCGGGCACGGGCCCAGCAGTTGCGGGCGCCGACGAACCATGTACTCAGATGCGCACCGCGGGAGAGCGGCCTATGACGCCCGGTCCGGGGCTGTCTGCTTGCTCCCGGTATTGCGGACGCCCGTCCGGAGTCGGGAGCTGGGATACCGGGCAGCCTGACCGCCTGCGGGGGGTCGGCAGCCGACTGTCACCGACGCTACGCGTCTTCCGGTCCGTCGGCTCTGTGCTGTTGCCCGGTACGCACATCCGTCTGGTATCTGCCTCGGTACCGGCGCTTCGTCGCAGGATCCGCCGGGGGCGGGCCCCTGCTGGGCCGGCGTCGGCGTCGCGGCAAGTACGCCTTCACGCGGTCGCCATGTCGTCGGGTGGGGGGGGAAGGGTGACGGTGCCGTTGACGATGTCGCGGGAGAGGTCGGTCAGGCGCAGATGGTGGTGGCGGGCGTGAGTGCGTATCCGGTGGAAGGCGGTGTCGGGGTCGGTGGGGTGGCGGGCGGTGAGGAATCCTTTGGCCTGCTCGATGATGTTGCGGTTGTTCAGGGCGTGCTGGAGCTGGTCCTGCACGGTGCGGTGCTCTTCGAGGGTGCTCTGCAGCAGCAGGGAGATGGCGGTGATGTCGGCCAAGGCCCGGGCGGTGTCCCGGTCTTCTATCGGCAGTCGGCCGGGGGCGCGGCGAAAGAGGTTGAGCACGCCGAGGGTGTTGCTGCGCCGCAGGACGGGGGTGGCGTGGATGGAGGTGTAGCCGGCACGGTGGGCGTGGGTGCTGAAGCGGGGCCAGCGCGGGGTCGCGGTGGCGGAGAAGGTGTGCTCTACGGTGGTGGAGGTGTGGAAGGCGGTATGGCAGGGGCCTTCGCTGGCGTCGAGTTCGAAGAGTTCGACGGTGCGGGCGGCTTCGGAGGTGGCGGCGATCAGGCGCAGGGACCCGGGTGCGGCCGCGAGCATCAGGCCGGCGTCGTCGATGTCGAGGAGGGCGGTGCAGTGTTCGGTGACGCGGTAGAGGAAGGCGGCCGCATCGAAGTCGGCGACGAGGGTGTCGGCGAGGTCGATCAGCGCGGCGGAAACCCGTGCCTCTCGTGACGAGCCGTTCGGGCCGTCGCGGCCAGCTGACGTTAAGGGCGGTACGGGCATGGCAGCCTCCGGTCGCAAGGGGGACGCCGGGGCGGAACCGGAAGCTCGCTGCGGGACTGGGTGGGACACCACCCGGATACGGCCCGGCCTGCCCTCACCGTACTCCCACGCTGTGAGAAAGCGCAGAGCGGAACCTTCGCCCACACCGGCATGGTATCTGCCCAGGAGTTCGACTCGCGGCGGACTCGGTATGCACGATCCAACAGGGCAGATCCGGGCGGCGCGTTACCCCACCTCCCTGCTTGAGCAGACTCGCGAGTGCAGCGATCGGCGGGGACCCCTCGGCCAGAGACCGGGCTAAAGGCCAAGCCCGGGGATCGGCGGGGGTGAGCAGCGAGCAGGCAGCAGCCGGACGCTCAGCGGCGAAGCCTGCCCGGACGCCCCGGCCTCCACCGGTTGTCAGTTCGCACCGACACCCGAGCCCCGGGATCGCTGAGCGTTGCCCAAGACCAACGAGAAACGTGCACCCTCCCACGTACAAAACCAGGCAAGCAGGCCCTTGTGCCGTGGGGACCGCCCAGACGCGTCTCAGGTGGCCGCGGTCGCCTTCGGGCCTCGGGCCGGCAGACGTCCGTACGCGAGGCTCATGGACTGCGGCACCACGCGGTCGGCCGCGCGCTGGACGCGGTGGAAGTAGAGCAGCAGCCGTGTGAAGGCGGGGCGTCCGGCCCAGAAGGCGGCCGTGTCAGGGGCGTGCTCGGCGAGGTCGACGGCGTGCTCGAACACCACGATATTGTCGGCAACAGCGGCCGCCGTCAGCCGCAGCGATGACGTGGACGTGTGCGTCCGGGCAGTGGGCTGCGAGGGTGCGGATGACTTTCCGGGCGTGTGCGATGGCGGGCGCGCCGTCGATCAGGTGTCCGTCGCACCATTCGGCGACGAAGCGGAACGCCGCCTTCACCTCGGGGTGTCCTTCGCGGGCCTGGGTGATGAAGCCGCTCACGGCGTTCTCCTGATGTCGCTACTTCGCGGACTGTGACTGATGCCGCGCCGCGCCTGGCGCCCGGCCGTAAACGCCTGCGCCGCGTGAGGGCACCGGCGCGCTGTCCGACCCGGCGCCGCACGCGTACGGGACGGCCACACAGATGCACATCACCGTCGCCGCCGCGCACCTGGCGCTCGGCGGGCCCGAGGAGGCCGCCGAGGCCCTGGGCCTGCTCGCACTGCCACCCAAGGAGCGCCTGCCCCGGTTACTACCCGGCTGCAGGAGTTCGCCACCGACGTCGCACGCTCCCCGGTCGCCTCCGGCCGGACCGCCAGCATTCCGCAGAGCGCGGTCGAAGCCGGGTACCTCGACTCCGCCCCACGACGCCTTGCCCTCTCGCCAGGCTCCCTCGGCGACTGATGAGATGCGCCCCATGACCCGACACACCGACGCGCGCCCGCCGATGGCCGACCACTGGTGGTGGCGCCCCGGCTGGCAGCCCGGCACCCGCTTCCTGACCTTCCACTTCACCTTCCAGAACGCTCCCGAGGTCCACCGCCTGGCAGCCGCCTACCGCACGGCGCTCGCCGACGTCGCCGGGCTCGACCTCGTACCCGACCGCTGGCTGCACCTGACCACCCAGGGACTCGGCTTCGCCGACACCGTCCCCGACGACGAGGTCCGGGCCGTCCTCGCCGCGGCCGCCACCCGGCTCGCCGCACTGCCTCCGTTCGACCTCACCCTGCACCGCCCCGAGACCACCCCCGAGGCCATCCGCTGGGAAGCCACCCCCACCGCCCCGCCGGCCGCCGTACGCACCGCGCTACGCGACGCCATCCGCACCGTCCGCGGCACCGTCGACGAACCCGACGGCTTCACCCCACACATCTCCATCGCCTACAGCAACACCACCGGCCCCGCCGGCCCCGTCCAGGCCGCTCTCGACACCGTGGATGCATCCCCGGCCACCACGCACATCGACCACGTCGACCTGGTCCGCCTCAACCGCGACCGGCACATGTACGAGTGGGACGCCCACACCCCGCTCCCGCTCGGTCAGTAGACACCACCTGGATGAAGCTCACCGAGCTCCACGACGCCAGCCTGCATCCCGCTCGGATGGGTGACGGAGCCGAAGCCCGGCTTGACCTGGCACTTGGCGCTGCCGCTCCTGCGGTACCGGAGGACGCCGACTTCACAGCGTCGCCCATCAGCAGCGCGAGATCGCTGCACTGTTGAGTGCCGGGCCGCGGCAGGGGACAGGCCGTCCAGGAGGTCGAGGCCGAGCAGCGGACCATGCCCCGATCGGACCGGGTGAGCGGTCGAAGACGTCTTCGACCGGCGAGGGCGCGTTGAGCTTGGCGCAACGGGGGACTCGGCACGGGGGCACTCCTCGACCAGGGCAGGGTGATGACGTGCCGGGCCAGAAGGCGGTGAGATACATCCGTGAGGCCGCGCGCGGGCGGGACGAGGCCGCTGTCCCGCAGCAGCTGTGCGCCGCGGTCGGCCGTGGCCTGCCGGGGGACGAGGTCTCCTTGTGCCTGTTCACCGGGCAGACCTGCTGTCAGGTCCTCGCGGTCTCCGAGGCGGCCATCTTGCGGGTGGAGGAGGTGCAGTACGAGACCTGGGAGGGCCCCGGCATCGAGGCCGCCGCTACCGGCCGCCCTGTGCTGTATCCGAACCTGGCGAAGAACCCGACGCCGTACCCCTTCTTCGGGCCCCGGCTGCGCGAAGAACTCGGCCCCCTCGGCGCCCTGTACGCCTTCCCCCTCACGGTCGACCGGCATGTGCTCGGAACCGCCACCTGCCTGCGCTATGGCCCCCTGTTCCTCGCCCCGGTCCAGCTCGTTGAGGCAGCGCACGTGACCGCCGCGGCAGCCGAAGCCGTCGCCGACCGGTGCCTGCCCCACCTGGGCGCCACCTCCAAGCTGCCCTGGCACTCGGCCGCGCTGATCGACGAGCACTGGACCTCCACCTACCGTGCAGTCGGCGCCGTCGCCAGCGTCCTGGAGATCCCTGTCCACGAAGCCCTGGCCCGCCTGCGCGCCCGCGCCTTCGCCACCGGGTGCCCTCTGCCTGCTCTCGCCCGTGCCATCCTCGCGCAGCTGTCCAACGGCCCGGAGGCTTAGCGTCAGCACATGCCAGTTCCCGGGGGCCTGCCCGGGCTGGCCAGGACAGGCCCCCGGAATGCTGTCGGGCGGGACGAAGGCCATCCGGCGCTGAGACGTCCAAGATCAGGCGTGATCCTGACGGAGGTGGAGGGATCGGCGCGGGCGTCGTAGGCCGCACGGGCGGCGTCGATGCGCGCCAGGTGCTCGGTGGTCCACTGCAGGAAGGGCACGGCGGCTTCGCAGAGCGTTCTGCCCGTCGAGGTGAGTTCGTAGGTGAGGTGAGGCGGCAGGCATGACGTGGTGGACGGTGCGGGTCAGGATGCCGTCCCGTTCCAGACTCCGCAGGGTCACGGTGAGCATGCGCTGGCTGATCCTGTCGACAGCGCGCTTGAGTTCGATGAAACGGCGCGGCCCCTGGTCGAGGCGGCAGACCACCAGGAGCGACCACTTGTCCCCGACCGTGCCGAGGACGACGCGGGCCTGGCCCGCGTCCTGCTGCGCCCGGCTGCTCGTCGGGGTGATCGTTACCTCCAGGGAACCGGGACACCGGAAAGTGCCTTATTGATCGGGATGCGGTCGGTGCCCACGATGGTCGCGGTTCTAAAAGAGTACTGGGGCATGAAAAGTAACTCTGCTCTTCCATCCTGTTGTCCCGCCCCAGAAGCCCCATGCACGCCATCTACATCATCTGCCTCAAGGGCCCCGCCTTCGTAGAGGCCGTCGAAGTCGATGAACCGACGGCCGGTGCCGAGTCGGTCGTCATCGATGTGCATGTCGCCGGCGTGACATTTCCGGAGGTTGCGCAGAGCCACGGTGAGTACCACCTGCAGCGGGTTCTGCCCTTCATCCCGGGCACGGAGGTCGCCGGGACCGTCCGGTCCGCGCCCTCGGACAGCGGCCTGAGGGCCTGGCAGCGGGTCGCGGCCTTCCCCGGAATCGGCGGGTACGCCGCGACGGTGGCCGTCCCGCCGACGGCGGCGGTCTTCCCGCTTCCCGACAACGTGTCCTTCCGTGCGGGCGCGGCCCTGCCCATGAACTATCTGACCATGCACTTCGCCCTGGTGCGCCGGGCGCACCTGAAACCGGGTGAATCGGTTTTGATGCACGGTACAGCTGGCGGGGTCGGCACCGCTGCTGTGCAGTTGGCCGCCGCGCTGGATGCCAGGGTGATCGCGGTCGTGTCCGAACCGGGCAAACTTACTGCGGCGAGGGCTGTCGGCGCCGACGAGGTCGTTTGGCTGGCGGCTTCGAGGACGCTGTGCGGGAGCTGACCGGCCATCCCGGCGTCGACATCGTCGTGGACCCGGCCGGGGCCGACCGGGTCCACGGCTCGCTGCGCAGTCTCGCGCGCGAGGGCCGCCTGCTGATCATCGGCTCGACGGGCGGCAACGTTGCCCAGATCAATGTCGACGATCTTATGCGCAACAACCTCAATGTCTCAGGAGTCGGTTGGGGCGCGTTCTGGGCGAGGCAGCCTTCCAATTTGCAGGAGCAGTGGGCTGCGCTTCTGCCTCTCCTGCAGGCCGGCGAGCTCCAGCCCGTACTCGGGCGGCGCTTCCCGCTTGAGCAGGCATCGCAGGCTCTGCTTGAACTCGACCAGCGCCGGGCGCAAGGGAAAGTGCTGCTGGACGTCCGGCGAGACGGCCCGGCTGGATCGCAGCCGGGTGCGAGTGAGGGAAGACGAGTCGGTGGCTGTCGTCACCGGCCCGGAGTGGACTCCAGTTTCGCGGCCGGGCAGCCGACCGCGAGTTTGCGGGCGGCCTGTTGGTCCTGTCCAGCGCTGACGAGGTGGGTTCGCCGATCCGCTTTGTCTGTTCGCCGGACGCCATCCGGTACGCGGCCGGGTCGGGGATCACTGCTGCGGAAGGTCGCCGAAGACCATGCGGTGCCCGCGCGCTGTGCCCGCGTACTCGCGGACTCGGTGGATCAGTCCGTTCCGGAGTTCGAGGCCGAAGCAGTAGTCGTTGGCGCAGTGGTTGCCGTTGGCGAGCGTCGCCGTCACGGTCGCCTCCACGATTCCTCGTTCGCCGTCGGAGTGGAGGTGGTGGAGGGTGACGTCACGGCCGGTCACGCGCGAACTACCGGGGGAAGTGCTTGGCGAAGAAGCCCGCGAACGCCGCCCTACCCACCATGTGAGGGGACAGCTTGAGCCCGACGGCGGTATCGTTCCCGGGCTGCGACAGCCCTTGGGCGTCTTCGGTGAGGACCGCACAGATCTGTTCAGGGTCGTTGCCGGCGAGGGCCATGAAGGCGTTTTGAAGGACGGTGTCGGTCATGAATTCACTGTCACCGTCGGTGCGCGGCAGCGTCTTGGACAAATGTTCAGACCGGTCCCGTCACACCGTGCGGAGATGCGATCCGTCAGGCACGAGCGTGGGGCTGTCGCCGGGTGAGACCTTGCAAGGCTGCCGGAGCCCAGCCGGTTGGCGGGCATCAGCATGGCCGGATTCCGCGTCTGCGGCGAAGAAACGGTCGGTATGCGGGTGATGCCGCATCCGGCCGTCACCGTGGTGCTGGAGTTCGGTGCCTGCCCGCTCGTCGTGGACACCGCCGCCGCCCGGCAGTAACGGAGCGACCTCGTCGCCGGGTTCGGGCACGTCCCTGTTCGCGTGCGGGGCGAGAACATCGAGTGCGTAGAGGTACGCCTGTCCCCTCTGGTCGCACCCGCGGTACTGGGCACGCCTCTTCCCTTGAGCTGAACCACGCCGTGGTCGCGCTGGAGGAGCTGTGGGGCCGGGCAGCGGCACGGCTGCGACAGCAACTCGGCGACGCGGTGTCGGCCAGCCGCGCCAACGTCCCTGCTACGGCAACACTTCGTCCTGATCGCGCACTTCTGACGACGCTGCACCAGAAGGGCTGCGCCGCCGGGGCTACCCCTGCCTACGAAAATCTTGCCGGAGCCACTCAGACGAGTACGCGGGCATCTGGGTGTTGTCCGCTCCGAACGACAGGGCTGCCGGCTTCCATATGCCAGACCACTGGGGTGCCGGGAGGCTGGTGCGTGTGCTAGTCGAGGCTTTGGTGGTCCAGGACGTGCTGGGCGGTGTGGAGGAGGGGCTGGCTGCGGCGGAAGGAGTGGGCGCGGAGGCGGGCGAGGGCGTCGTCGGGGGTGAGGCCGTACTTGGCGGCGAGGATTCCGGCGGCGATGTGGACGGTGGGCGGGTAGCCCTGGGGGCCGCGCTGGGGCGGGCGGTTTGCGGTGGTGAGCAGGTGGGGGTGTTCGTCGAGGGCGAGGAGGGCGATGATGCGGGCGTAGGCGCCGGCTCGGGCTTGTTGTTCAGGGGTGAAGGGGGCGGGGGTGCAGCGGTAGAGGTCCAGGGCGCCGATGGTCAGGCTGCCGACGGTCAGGGGCAGGGCCAGGACGCTGCGGGCGCCTTGTTCGCAGGCGATGGGGGCGTAGGCGGGCCATCGGGTGTGTGCGTGCTGCAGGTCGGTGATGTCGACGGGTTCGCGGTGGGTGTAGGCGTCGATGCACGGGCCTTCGCCGGTGACGAGCTGGGCGTCTTCGACCAGGCGGGCGCGTTCGTCGGTGGCGCCGGCCAGCAGGCGCAGCTCTCCGGCGGTGATCAGGGTGGTGCCGGCGAAGTCGGCGTCCAGGTCGTCGGCGCAGGCCCGGCAGGCGGTGGTGAGGGTGAAGCCGTCGGTGAAGACGGCGGCGCCGAGGCGCTGCCACGCCGCGACGTGATGATCATGGTCCATGGGTGTCCCTGCTGCGGGTGTGCGCTGGAGGGGTGGCGGGAGGGACACGTCCTTCCGCCGGGGTCCGGGGCGGAGTGGAAGTAGGGCCGGGTATGGATCAGGGGCGCTGGATGGCGGTGGTGTCGAGGGCGCCGTCGATGACCTGCTGGCACATCCTGGTCAGAGGGAGCTGGTGGGCGCGGGCGTGGCGGCGGAGGGCGTCGAAGGCGGTGTCGAGGTCGGTGTTCCAGCGTTCGGCGAGGACGCCCTTGGCCTGCTCGATGACGATGCGGCTGGACAGGGCGGCCCGCAGCTGGGCCCGCTCGACGTTGCCGTACATGATGGTGCGCTGCTGGAGGATGGCGATGGTCGCCACATCCGCGAGGGCCTGCGCCACCCGGGCGTCGGTGGCGCTGAGGTCCTGTGCGCGGGCGTCGAAGAGGTTCATGGCGCCTACGGACTGCTGGCGCAGGCGCATGGGCAGGGCGTGGGTGGTGGTGAAGCCGGCCTGGCGGGCGCGGGCGGCGAAGCGCGGAAACGCGGCGGTCTGCACGGGGGAAGTGAGGTCGACGTTCAGACGGGGGGTGCCGCTGCGGTGGCATTCCACGCAGGGGCCCTGGTCGGTCTGCAGGGCGAACAGCTCCAGCAGCCGGGTGTGCTCGTCCGAGGCGGCGATCACCTGGAGCCTGCCGTCGGGGTCGGCGAGCATGACGCCCACGGCCGTCACGTCCAGGAGCTGGTTGCAGCGGTCGCAGAGCTGGTGCAGGAAGTCGATCAGGTCGAAGTCGTCGACGAGGGTGTCGACGGCCTCGACCATGGCCGCCAGCAGGTGTTCCTCACGTGTCATGGCCCTTCAGTCCCTTCACCGGCAGCGGTGGCCGGCCCGTTTCCATCATCTCGAAAGCTCAAGCGGCGGGCCACCACGTCCTCGGCGACCTCGGTCACCGGGCGCCCGTGGCGGAAGGCGTGGGCGCGCAGGCGCAGCAGCGCCTGCGCCACGGGCACACCGGCCTGCACGCTGACCATGCCGCTGGCCTGGTGGACGACGGCCCGGTAGAACTCCGCCCCCTCTTCTGCGGCGGCGAAGGCGTCCAGCTGCGGACCGCCTTTGACCAGGAGGGCGGTCAGGGCGTTGGCCACCAGCCACGCATCGGTCATCGTGGTGTCCGCCAGCGGGCCCGGCGCGGTGCGCTGCAGCGTCAAGGTCCCCAGGCACGCGGAACCGATGTGCAGCGGGAAGCAGAAGAGTGCGCCGATGCCCAGCGCCGCGGCTTCGGGCAGCAGTGCGGGCCACCGCCCGGCCGGGACCCGCGCCAGGTCCGGCACCACAACCGGCGCACAGCACACCCCCACCTCCGGGCCGGGGCCCTGGCCCAGCGTGAACTGCAACTCCTCCAGCCGCGCACTGGCGCCTTCGGAGCACCACAGCACCTCGCTCAGACCGTTGCCGGCCAGCACGGAGACGGCGACGCCGTCCACGTCCAGCGCCTGGGCGCACACCTGCGGATCGACACCGACCAGCCCCGTACCGGCGCCGGAGGGAGCCAGGTGCCTCAGCACAGCAGTCACGTCACGGTCGGCACCCACCCGTCCCACCTCCAGCACGCCCATCCGGCAGCCGCCCCGCGGCGCAGGGACGCACTCCACCAGCGGACAGTCTAGGGAAAGATCCGGACCTACTTCGAGTTTCCCGCGAACACATCCCACGCCGGTCCGGAACCACCAGCCGCAGGGAAAGAAAGACGGACCCGGCCGCCCGTAAGCACGGTGGGTCGCCGGTGCGGGGCGTAGGGTGAAGGTAGCTGCCCGAAGGTGACGCGCCCGTCGACTATTTCTGACATTGGCTTCCGGTCAGGGCAGCATCGGCGGTGAATGCCGGAGATCGGAACGCACCCATGCGTGCCCACCCCATCGCACGCCCGCCCACCTGTGCGCCGGGCCCGCGGTGACCAGGCCCCGGGCGGAAGCCGTCGCCCTGGCCTCCCGCCACGTGGGCCGGCCCCACCCGGCCCGGCACCTCGGCGAAGCCTGCCGCACCGCCCTGGACGACGCCTACTGCGTGGGCCTGACGCTGGCGGCCGACGCCGCCCTGGCCCAACGGGCCTCCCTGTGCGCCGCCGGCCCTCTGGCAGCTCAGGGCGAGACCCTGCAGATCAACCTCGGCGAAGGCCCCTGCGTCCAGGCCCTGAACCAGGGCAGCCCGGTCCTCGCGGACGACCTCGCCGACCCCCGCACCATCCGCCAGTGGCCCGTCTACGCCCAGCAGGCCCAGGCGCACCATATCCGCGCCGCCTTCGCCCTGCCCGTCCTCAGCGGCCCCGCCCCCGCCCAGCAGGCCGGACTCGTGCTCACCCTCTACCGAGACCGGCCCGGCCCGCTTTCCGCAGCAGAGCTGCACACCGCCCAGCTGCATGCCGACGCCGCGGAACTCCTGCTCCTGAGCGCCCCCGTACCTGCCGAGGACGACCTTGCCGACGCCTGGCTCCTGCCCGTCGAAGCCGTCGTCCACCAGGCCACCGGCGTGATCAGCTACCGCCACGCCCTCACCACCGGGCAGGCCCTGGCCCTGCTGCGCGCCTACGCCCACTCCACCGACACCGACCTGACCAGCCTCGCCCACGCCATCGTCCACGAAAACCTGCACCTGCCCGACCCACCCGAGACAGACTCCTGACAGCCCGGCGCCCTGAGCACGACGGACCTCCGCCTCGGCGCGGTGAGACGATCCGCCTCAAGGCGATCAGGTGAGACACCCGGCGCGGCAACGCCACACGGACGCCGGGCAGGTGCGCCCCGCGTCTGCCCTGTCCCAGCCGCAAGGAAGTCCGAACGGCCGAAGTCCGCTTTGCGCCGTCGGACCGGCGTACGCTCGACGGGCATCCGCGGACACCTCCACCGGCGCGATCACCGTACGGACGGGGCATCCGGCGGCCTCGGCGAGGGAGGTCAGGCCATGCCGCCAGCGGGCACTCCTCCGGCCCCCGACGGCCGGCTCCCCACTTCATCGTGTACCGGCCCCGGCCCCCGGACGGCCGCGATCAGCCGCCGCTGTGTGCAGCGTCCCGGAGCCCGGTTCCGGGTGCGCAGGGAAGTGGTCCAGCGTGCGCCTCCCCACTTACGCCGATGCGCTGCTGCGCATCTGGCACACCGATGACCCGCCGGGCCTGCGGCTGTCCGGCCAGATCGACCTGACCAACCAGACCGCGCTGATGGGCCAGCTGCTCGCCCTCAACGGAGCACCCGCCGATGTCACCGTGGACCTGCGCGAGGTGACGTTCTTGAACTTCGCCGCCCTGCACGCCCTGGTCTCCTACGCCGAACTGCTGGGGGCCGGCCGGCGCCTGGTCCTGCACACCCGCGCCCCCGTCGTCGGTCAGATGCTGCTGGCCTGCGGCTGGGACCGGCCCGAACTGCGCCTGCCCCTCCTGGAGGAGGCCAGCGATGAGTGACCCGCAGCCACCCTCCCGGCCCGGCGGCACACCCCACGCGCACCACCTGCTGCTCTACGGCGGCGACGAGCAGTTTCTGGCCGCCGCCCTGCCCTTCACCCGCGACGGGCTGGCCGCAGGGGAGCCGGTCTTCATCGCCACCAGCCGGTACAACACCGCCCTGCTCAAACAGCATCTGGGACCGCAGGCCGAGCAGGTCTCCTTCGCCCCGGCCCACTGGCACCGCACGCCCGCCCAGGCGCTACTGGCCTTCCACGACCAGGCCCGCACCTTCCAGGGGCCCTCCCGGGTACTGGGCGAGCCGCCCTGGGCCGGCCTGAGCGACGACCAGGCCCGCGAGTGGATCCGCTACGAGTGCCTGCTCACCCTCGCTCTGGCCTCCACCGGCGCCTGGCACCTGTGCCCCTACGACACCCGCACCCTCCCCGACGGCGTCCTGCACGCCGCCCAGCTCACCCACCCGGCCCTGACCACCGGAACCGCCCACCGGCCCAACCCCGCCCACATCGCCCCCGAAGAATTCAGCGCGGCCTGCGACAGCGTGCCGCTGCCCGGCCCGCCCGCCCACTGCGAACAGTTCCGCTTCGACGGCCCCCAGCACCTCGCCCAGCTGCGCGAGTTCACCGCCCGCCTCGCCCGCACCGCAGCCCTGGCCCCCGACCGCATCGACAGCCTGCTGATCTGCGTCGACCAGGCCGCCACCACCGCCGTGCACCACGGCGCCGGCGGCGGCCACTGCCGCATCTGGACCACCACCGACGAAATACTCTGCGAAGTCACCGACCCCCACGGCACCCTGAACACCGCCCTGGCCGGATACCTGCCACCCGCCACCGCCCACCTCGACGGCCGCGGCCTGTGGATCATCCGCCAGCTCAGCGACGCCACCGACATACGCAGCAACACCAACGGCACCACCATCCGCATCCGCATGAACCGCCGCCGCCCCACCACTCCACCCTCCCCACCACCGCAACGGGCGAAGTAGTCCGGCACCTGCGAGACATTCGGCTGTCTTGCTTACGTCACCCGGGGCCGCGCGTCAGCACTCACGGTGATTGTCGATGTGTCGGCGGTGGAGAGCTGCTGGGTATTGATGCCCTGGCCACTTTGGTCCGCAAGTCCATGCGCCTGCACTCGGTCGGCGGTGGACTGCTGCTGGCCGCGCCTGAGCACCGCGTGGAGCGACGGCCGGGCGCGGGGGCTCTTCACCGAGCAGTCGGCACCGCCGCTACGGCACCACTGACCGTGGCCTTACTGACCGTGGCCTTCGGGGGAAGGAACCGCAACGGCACGTGCCGAGCTGGAAGGGGCGCTTCGTTGCTTGCTCCAGAAGACAGCCTGGGCCGTGAAGGGAAATCCGGTGATCATGGCGCACCGTGAAGCACCAACCGGAGTGTCGACTGGCTGCTTCGCTTCGGAGCCGCCAGGTGCGGCTGGTCGCGCAGCACCGGAGCAACGGGAAAGCAGGCCGTCGACTTCCAGTTGCGCCGCACGAGTGCCGCACCGCTCAACCGCGTCTCAGGCACCTTCTCCGGATGTCGCTTCGGGCCCGGGCGACTCCGCCCGGGCCCGAAGCCCGACGTCAGCGGGACAGCTGGAGGCAGGCGGACTGTCGCAGACTGCCCATATCGCTACCGCACGAGGTCTGAACGGCGGCGACCGCCCACCGGAGCCTGCCGGCCGGCCCCGGCGCACATGCCCTGACCGGGCCGCCGGACACCTACCGACCAAGGTACAGGCCGGGTAACCGCACCTCCCGTGCCCAAACCGAAGCATCCGCCGATCACGCCGCAGCCCCGTACTCCTGCTCCGCGTTCTGCTCCACCTCGGCCCGCACCCGGGCCAGCGCCCGGGTGATCCGGCGTGAGACGTGCATCTGGGACAGATCCAGCTCTGCGGCGATCGCGCTTTGCGTCATGTCCTCGAAGAACCGCCAGTACAGGATGCGGCGCTCCCGTTCGGGCAGCATGGCCAGCGCGGGCTTGACCGCTTCGCGGTCCTCGATGAGCCCGAAGCGGCTGTCGGCACCGCCGAGGGTGTCCATGAGGGTGTAGTCGTCGTTGTCGGCCCTGCGGTCCAGGGCCACGTCCAGCGACAGCGACCGGTAGCTCTCCAGCGCCTCCAGCCCTTGCGTGACGTCTTCCTCGGCCAGGCAGGCGTGTTCGGCGACCTGCGTCACGGTCGGCGACCTGCCGTCCAAGGTGGTGCCCAGTTCCCGTACGTCCTTGCGGACCTTGTTGCGCAGTTCCTGGGTACGCCGGGGCACACACGGAAGTCTTCGGCGGTATCCGGATCGCGGTATCGCCCGCGGGCACACTCGATCATGGTGGTGGCCATCGCCGGCTCTCCTTAGACGCTGGTAGGCGGCTCGCATGCAATTAAGTGGCCACTGACCGGAATCCGGCAGGCTGGCCCTCGTAACGGGGTGCCTGCGGTTCCGAAGCACTACAGGTCTCCTGACCCGGATACCGCCCTCCACACGTACAATCCGAAAGCATTTGTGGTGGCGCGCGTCCGAGGAGCGAAGCAGCCCGCTTCCCGGACGCCCACGCAGTGGGCACCATCTCCTGAACAAAAGCAGCACCGGCCGCCACTTTCGTATCGACTGAATCTGCTGGCCAACACGCCTAGCCTGGGCCAGCCCCACGGGACGCACGGCAGTAGGGCAGCGGCCGCACGGGCAGAACCGAGCACAACAACCACTGCCGGCCGGGGCCCTTGACGGGCGGGCCCGCTTCAACAGGAACGCGGACAGGAGGTGAACCTGCGGTATCGCTGCGTCAGGTCATGGCCCCGTTGGCGTCGATCGATCCGCGAAAGGTCAGCAGCGCGGCAGGAAAGGCGATCAGCATGGAGACCATTACCCAATCTGTCTCCGCTGTCGCCTGGACCGCGACTTTCACGCACAGCAGGTCGACCGGCACCCGGTGGAGGAACGAAGCGAAGACGCACAGCTACATATAGTTAGCCCACGCGAAAGTTCTTTCGTGCAGCGTACAGAGAGGACGGGCCGGTAAGAACATGCCGACACCGGTGCAAAAGCAGCGCGGGAGCGGCAGCCGACGACCCTGGCTGCAGTAGAAGCTCAAGCGGCCCAGCCGACGGAGGAGACGTTGCTGCAGGCATCGTGGTCGGGACCGTTCTCGGGCGTTCCGCCACAGCCTCGCCCGCCCGGCCGACCCCTGCCGCTCGGCGCGCCGTTGAAGCCGGCGGTCGTCGGTGCGCCTCCATGGCGATCGTCTCCCCCTGCGACACCACGGCGCGTTACCTCCGCCATGGGCACATCGTCAGCTGGAAGGGATTTGGCAGATCGCGGAGTTCTCGCGGGGAAAACCCCGCTCCGGGTGCTCTCGCGGGCACTGGGGCAGCGGGGACAGTCCACGTCCGCGTCGAACCGCAGACGTCCACTTGGAGGGTTCGCTACGCGGTCCGCTTCGGGGGGGGAAGACGTGAAGACTCCATCAACGAATTGGCCCGCGGATCCGGCGTGCGCCACCGGCACTACCGAGGTCAGCCGAAGGTCCATCCGCAGCAAGTGTCACGGCCATCGCCGTGGACATCGAGCGCCTCAGCAGCCTGACATCCACCGAGGGCACCGCGGCCGCCAACTGCCTTCCAGACCTTCCTGAACCAGCACAGCGTCCCTCGGCCGATGTCCTGGCGCCTCCTCGGCAGTTGACGTCGGCCACTTCGGAATTCCCGACAGAGCCAAGCTCGCCTGTTTACGCCGTCACCGCCACCTGCTCCCTGGCCACGGCATCTGCTTCCCCGCGACCTGGATGACCGAGCAGACGGTGGCATCGCGCCCGTGAAATCTCGTCCCGGCATGTTGAGCGGCCCCCTCCGCCTCCCGGTTTGCTGGGCCCGGGGCTACCCTCGTATCAGGACGTCGACGTTCCAGACCCCGACGGCGCGTTGCTGCTGAGCGCACACCTGCCGGGACCACGGCCCGCACCGCCGCTGCCCCGTCCCGGCCCGGACGCCCGGAACCGGAGGCGTTATGTCCCTGCCCGGTCTGAACGTTTACCGGCACGACAAGCGGGACCGTGCACTGATCACTCTGGCCGGTGAGATCGACCTGACGACGGCGCCGTTGGTCAGCGCGTCCCTGCGGGAATGCCTGTACGGCTCCATACGCACCATCGACATCGACCTGACCGCCGTCACCTTCTGCGACGTGAGCGGCCTCAACGCCTTCCTGCACGCTGCCGCGCAGGCCACGCAGACAGGCAGAAGCCTGCGACTGCATCATCCGCCGCTCGCTCTGCGACGCATCCTTTCGCACGGCAACTCTGCCCTGCTGCTGGGCGGCGTTCCAGCGAGCCACCGCGGAAGCACGCCCTCACCATGGCCCGCTCCCTTTCCGGCAGGCACACCGTGACGGGCACCGGACCCGGACCAGGCGAGGAGCGGTCCACGCCTCGCTCAGCGCGAATTTGGCGGATCAGGCCGGCCACGCCGCCCACCGTGCTTTTCCGGCGTGGGGTGGCAGGACATCGGACAGGTTCGCAGGCTCTCCGGGCCGGCGGCGCTACGGGCACGGCCGACCGCGTCCTCGCGCACGACACCCGTACGCAGCGTCCTGGGCGACCGGAGACGAGGTGGGCACATGCCGGACGACAAACAGAGCGGGAAGCCTGAACTCGCCTCCGAGGACGGCCGGGAACGAGAAGCGCGACGTATCGCGGCGGTCCGCCGTTACGACATCCTGGGCACCCCACCGGACGGGGCGTTCGACCGGATCGCGGCGCTGGCCGGACGCCTCTTCGACGTCCCGATGGCGACGGTGACCATCGTGGACACCGACCGGGTCTGGTTCAAGGCCGCCTATGGGCTGGAAGGCGCCACCCAGACCGACCGGGACGCGAGTTTGAGCAGCTCGGCGATCCTGACCGACGCGCCCCTGGTCATCCCCGACACCCGTCACGATGCCCTGACCCGCGCACACCCGATGGTGACCGGCCCCGCCCGCATCCGCTTCTACGCCGCGGCACCGATCACCACCGCCGACGGCCACCGGCTCGGTGCCGTCGATGTCCGGGACACCCGGCCCCGCCGGATCACCCCCGAGCAGGCCGCCGCGCTGACCGATCTGGCCACGCTGGTCATGGACCAACTGGAGCTGCGGCTGTCCGCGTTGCACATGCTGCGCAGGCAACGCGAACTACTGCAGGTGGCACGCGCGGCTCGCGACCGGGCCGAGCAGGACCGGGCCCGGACCGCCGCATTCGCCGCGGTCCTGCAGAGTTCCCTGCTGCCGCCGGCCCTGCCCCACGTGCCGGGTCTCCAGGCGGCCTGCCACTACACGACCGCCTCCGTCCACGACATCGGCGGCGACTTCTACGACATCTTTCCCCTGGGCGCCGGCCGGTGGGCGTTCTGCCTCGGTGACGTGAGCGGCAGAGGTGCGACGGCGGCCGCGCTCACCTCGATGATCCGCCACACCCTTCGCTCCACGGCCCTGCTGGAATCCGACCCGCGCACCGTGCTGGAGATACTGAACAAGGCTCTGCTGGCGGACCCGACCGCCGGCGTCCGCCTGTGCACCCTGGTCTTCGGCACCCTGGTCCCCGACCCCGCCGGCGGATTCACCATCACCCTGACCGGAGGCGGCCACCCTCCCGCATACCACCTGCGCCCGGCCCGCCGGGGACTGCGCCCCCGTGCCGAACCGATGCAGTTGTCCGGCGGCATGCTTCTCGGTGTACTCGACGGCGCCTCGGTCGTCTCCCGGACGTTGCGCCTGGCACCGGGCGAAGCTCTCCTGCTCCGCAGCGACGGCCTGACCGCCTCGCGCACCTCCCACGGCGCCCGCTTCGACGAGGAAAGCCTGGCCGCGCATCTCACCCACCACGCGGCCACCAGTACGGCGACCCGCGCAGCCGCCGTCATCGACGACCTCGCCGCCCTGCTGGCGACCTTTCCCGTCGGCCCGGCGGACGACGTGGCCCTTCTCGCTCTCAGCGCCACCCCCTTAGGTGCCGGCGGCGCACCCGTCGGCGCGTCGGGCACCACCCACACCAGCGGCCCCCGCCCACAAGAGCGCGCATGATCTCGCCACCGGACGGGTCCGCGGACCACTTTCCCGCAACGCGCACATCCACGATCCCCGAAGCGACAGCCACCACACCACAGACAAGGACCGCCATGGACATGGGACGAGTCATCAGGAACAAAGCCCAGACAGCCAAAGGCAGGATCAAGGAGACCCTCGGCCGGACCGCCCGCAACCGGCAGACGCAACGCGAAGGCCGATCGGACCGCTCGATGGGCAACTTGAAACAAGCCGCCGCCAAAGCCAGGAAGGCCTTCAAACGCTGACCGGTACGCGGGGCCCGGAGGAGTCACTTGCCCCAGAGGTGCTTCCGCCTGCCGGAAGGCAGGGCGGCCGCCGCCACTCGGCGCACCTCATGCAGAGCAAAAGCTCGGCCTGATGCGGACGGCCCACGACGGTGCGGAAGCGGACGGAGCGCTCCTCCGCGCCCCAGCAGCGACAGCGCGGCTGAACAGTGGTCACCGCGCCCGTCCTTCGATGCGCTCCACCATACTCCCCTCACGCAGGTGGACGTCGTTGACCGCGATGTCGACCTCGACAACTTCCAGGCCGGTCCTCTCTCCAGTGGCCGTGCTCACATGGTCACGGAGTTCGGCGGCGATCACCGGAGTGCTCATTCCGTATTCGACGACCACTGCCCGGTCCACGGCGCCCTGGCGCGTGCCGGCATCGACGTCGATTCCACGGTCCGTGCCGCCCCGCCCCCGGGGGCTTTCTCACACCTCGCACCGAAGCTCCGGGCGAATCCACCACCCAGCGCGTGAATCGCGGGAACTTCGCGTGCCGCCATCCGGCGATTCTCGCGACACCCCCGCCTACGATGATCGTCCTTCCGCGCGGCGAGGCCAGTTGCACTGATCCGGACCATCCGGTACGCGCCACCGGCGACGAGTGACCTGTCGGACGCCTGCCGGGCCACACTGGTCGACCCCGTCATGCGACGTCACCTCCTCAGGTGCCCACCGCTCTTCCTGCCCCGGGGGTGGGAAGCTGCCGAGTCCCCCGGTCCGCGGAGGGCACGATGAACGGGACAGCGCCGAGCAGCAGGTCTGGCCTTCCAGGCAGACGTTGAGGCGAAGTACGCAACGGGCGAAGCGGAGGCCGGCCGCGGGACCGGTGGGAATTCCGGGTCGGAGCCCCTCCAGGCGGAACCGCTGCTACAAACGGCGCCAGCGGGCCGAAGCGAACGAGAAGCCGCCGAAGAGCACCAGTCCGACCGCGACGGCCACCAGGAGCCACGGGCCCGCCGGAGTCTGAGTGAAGCTACGCAGCGTAGCGTCCAGGCCCTTGGCCCGATGCGGATCGAAGGTGAGGGCGGCGATCAGAACGAAGCATCCCGCCGCGGCGAACACCAGGCCACGCGCCACGCCGCCGCCCATGCCCATGCCGGTGATGGCCTGCCATGTGCGGGGGCTCATCGCGCCGCTGTCCAGCTTCCGCAGGAAGCGCCGCATGGCCGCCCTTACGGCGAGCACCACGCCGACACCGATCAGGACGGCACCGGCCAGGGCCACGAGCACCCGGCCGTACGGCAGCTTGAGCGCCGCCGCCGTCCAGTCCTGCGGCTGAGCGTTGCCGCTGCCACCCCCGCCACTCCCGGCAGCGTAGGCCGCGGTCGCCCAGCAGACCGCCGCGTAGAAGACCGCCCGGCCACCGTTCAGCAACCGCGCCGGGACCTTCCGCTCAGCTCCCCTGGCCAATATGGCACCTGCACCCCGCCAGACCGTCATGCATCCGAAACCCGCGGCCAGGGCCCACAGCATCACACTCCCGAAAGGCTGCGCCGCAATCTGGCCCAAGGCTCCTTGCCGGTCCGCCGACTCCTCTCCTTCTCCGAAGGCGATCTGGACGGCGAGCACGCCGATGAGTGCGTACACGACGCCCCGTGCAACGAAACCCGCCCGGCCCGCGAGGGTCAGTGACTCCTTGTCGGCGGTGCGCCGACCCGGAACTCCCGCGGCGCGGCCGTGCCCACGTGCATGTGACCACGTCACAGTGCCCTCCCCGGAGCAGTGGAGCGCGGTGCGCGTCCCTGGATCATCCGGGTGCCCCTGTCGCTGCGTTCGAAGCGCGCCGCCCCGAACCTGTCCGCGCGGTCCCGCTACCGATGTGAGGCGTGGCTCGATGGCGGGAAACGTCGCACGCGGGCTCTAGGACACGGGGACGAACGGAGCGGATGTGGTCACACCGCGGTCATCAGCCGAGCCGTAGCAAGGCACGGTATGCGGGCGGAGTCACCAGCACGCTCCGGCGTCCGGAGACACAGGACAGCACCAGGCTCCAACGTCGTAGCCAGCCCTCGTTCGGACCGGCCGACACCTGCACCGCAGAACCGTTCACGGGCATCTTGTGCAGGGGGACCGGCCAGTGCTCGGGCTTCGCAGCGATGTGGGAGGCCTGCCTTCGCAGGGAGAACCAGCGCTTCGGTGAGAACGGAGGGTTCCCGCAGCAGGCCACGGCAGGCGCCGACCACGAACTGCCAAGGTGCGACTTGCCCTTTGTGAAGGACAGCGGCACCGACGGGTGCAGGACACGGGGATGGCAGGCCCACTGGCGGGATTTCTTCCTCGATGCCGGGCGCCTGTGCTTCTCTGGCGGTGGCCGAGTTCGGGCTCGGCCACCGCCAGAGAGGCACGCGCGTGGGTGCGACGTTCTGGCCTGCTCGCGCGCCATCGTCTATGGCACGAGAAGAGGGAATTCCGTAGATGCCTCCGTTCGCGCCTTCGCTCTTCGCCGGTCGGCTCACCGACCGGATCCTGTCGGCCGCGGTCTGGCTGACCACCCCGCTGGGACCGGACGACTACTTCGGCCTGGTCGATCCACTACTGTCGGCGCGCCACCCGGCTGGCCGGATCGTCGCCGTGCGGCCGGAAGGTCCCGACGCCGCCACACTGGTGATCAGGCCAGGGCGCGGGTGGGCCGGGCACCGGGCGGGGCAGTACCTGCCCGTCGGTGTCGAACTGGACGGCGTCCGACACTGGCGCACCTATTCACTGACCTCCCCGCCCGGCAGGCCCGGTACGCCGCTGACCATCACGGTCAAAGCGGACCCGCGGGGCCGGGTCTCCCCGCGCCTGGTCCACCACATCCCGCCCGGCACCGTATTGCGACTCGGACCTGCCCAGGGCGACTTCGTACTCCCCGACCCGCCGCCACACCGGATGCTGATGGTGTCGGCGGGCAGCGGCATCACGCCGCTCATGGGGATGCTGCGTACGCTGATCAGGCGCCACCCCCGACAGCCCGGCCGCCCGAACGTCGTACTCCTGCACACCGCTCCCACCCCGCAGGAGTGTCTGTTCCGCGCCGAACTGCGGGACATGGCAGCCCGGTTGCCGTGGTTCCGTTTCCGCGAGCGGCACACCCGAACCCAGGCTTCCCGCGCCGGGGCCGCGGAAGAGGCCCCACCGGCACGTCGGCTGACTCCCGCCGACATCATCGGGCTCTGCCCGGACTGGCGCGCCCGCGACACCTGGGCCTGTGGTCCGCCCGGTCTGCTGGCCGCGATCGAGGAGCACTGGGCGTCAGCCGGTCTCACCACACGGCTGCACACCGAGCGCTTCCGCCTCACCCCACCCTGTCCACCGGGCTCCAGCACCCCCGCAGACCACGTCCGGTTCGCCCGGAGCGGCATCGAGGCGGAGTCCGACCCGACTGTCCCCTTGCTGGTGACCGGCGAACAGGCGGGTGTCCCCATGCCATATGGCTGTCGGCGCGGCGTCTGCTTCGGCTGCCTGCTGCCGCTTCTGCACGGCCGGGTGCGCGACCTGCGGACCGGCGAGGTGCACGGCGAGCCGGGGACGCCGATCCAGAGCTGCGTGAACACCGCGGCAAGTCCGCTCGCCCTCGACATCTAGACAGGTGAAGGAGCCACCATGGCGACCACCGCCCCCGACCTGACTCCCGAGCGGATCGAAGCATTCGGAGCGGAGCTGGACCAAATCCGCGCCGAGGTCGTCGCCGACCGCGGCGCCGCCGACGCCCGCTACATCCACACCGTGATCACCGTGCAGCGCGGGCTGGAGGCAGGGGGCCGGGCCGTTCTCGCCGTCTCCTTGCTGCCGCCGGCCTGGCTCGCGGGCACCGGGATGCTGGCCACCGCCAAGATCCTGGAGAACATGGAGCTGGGCCACAACATCCTGCACGGGCAGTGGGACTGGATGGGCGACCCGGCCGTCCACTCCACGACCTGGGAGTGGGACTTCCCCTCCCCCGCCGAAGCCTGGAAGCACACCCACAACCACCTGCACCACACCTACACCAACGTGGCCGGACGCGACCGCGACCTCGGTTACACCATCCTGCGCATGAGCCCCGACCAGCGCTGGCATCCGGCCCACCTCCTCCAGCCGCTCTACGCCGCCCTCCTCGCGCCGGTCTTCGAGTGGGGCATCGCGCTGTACGACCTGGAGGTGGACGCCGCCGTCGCAGGCCAAAAGAGTGCCCGGCGCCTGGTCACCGATGCCGCGGGGCTGGCCCGCAAGGCCCTGCGCCAGTTCGCCAAGGACTACGTGTTCTTCCCGCTGCTCGCGGGCCCGTCCGCGGTGCCGTGCCTGCTCGCCAACCTCACCGCCAACACCCTGCGCAACATCTGGGCACACACCGTCATCTTCTGCGGCCACTTCCCTGGTGACGTACGCACCTTCACCGAGGAGCAGATCGAGGACGAGAGCCGGGGCGAGTGGTACCTCCGGCAGATTCAAGGCTCGGCGAACCTCCAGGGCAGCCCCCTCTTCCACCTCCTCAGCGGCAACCTCAGCCACCAGATCGAGCACCACCTCTTCCCCGACCTGCCCAGCAACCGTTACGCCGAGATCGCCCACCGGGTGCGCAAGACCTGCGCGACGTACGGAATCCCGTACGTCACCGGCCCGCTGCACCGGCAGTACGCCTCCACCTGGGGCCGCATCCTGCGCCACGCGCTCCCCGCGCGCGCCGTACAGGAGCATCAGCCAAGCAGGACCGATGTGAGCAAGCCGGTACCTTCACCCAGGCCGATCAATCGCCGGACGCGGTAGGCTGGGTGTCACCGAGAGCATTTCGTACACTGGCTCAGACGCCGGAGTCGTTCTCGGAGAACGACGACCCCCAGGCAGACAACGTCGCCCGTTGTGGTGCCTCTCAGGTGGGACCGAGCCATGACCGTGCTCGACGAATCAACGACTGCTTCCACCGGCTCCTGGACAGCCAGGCTTCGCCTGACACCGACGAACCGCCGCAGTGGCCCACTGGACGGCGCCTGGTGGCCCTGCTCCCGCGACCTGGTACGCGAACTGCCGGCTCTCACCGCCGCCTTGGACCCCCTGTGGGGCCGCATCACCAGCGTCACGGTGAACCCGGCCTACTGGCCGGTTATCCCGCGCAAGGTGCCCGTCAACGGCCACGTGGTGCGGGTGGGAGCGTTCGGGGCCGAACAGGACCCGCACGAGCTGTTCCTCGCCTCGTACACCGTGGGGCGCTGGGACCTGCTGATCGTGCCGCCCGAAACCGCCCCGGACCGTGCGGCGGCCCTCATGCTCGCTGCCGCCGATCCGCACAACTCCCTCACGGCAAGCGGCCTGTTGAAGACCGTCGGTCCACCGGCCGTTGCGTGTAGCCGCCGGATGGCGGGTACCCGCAACGTGGCGCCCGGCGCAGCCGAATGGGAGAGCGAGGGCGGAGCCGTCCGCACGGCCCCGGCCCCGACCAGGTAGGCCCGGTCTGCCGCGCGTGCGGCAAGGCACCTTGGTGGCTGCGACGTCCCGGCAACGTTCTGCTCGGCACCGGCTTCGCGACCGCACCGGAGGTTTCCTCTCCGGCCGCCCCTACACATCACCGCGCCCCGACGCCGCCACCGTACGGCCCGGAAGGAGATATCCATGACCCACCGCCCACTGACCGACCACCCCGAGCGCACCACTGCCCGTCCGCAACCCGCCGAGGCCACCCAGGGGCCCACGACGGCACCCGGTCACGTCGATGTCCGCATCGAGGCGGCGACCCCCGAAGCGGCCCGCCTGGTCGCCCAGACGCTGCGCGACCACTACGCCGGCGCCGAGCAGCGCAGCTACCCCGACGCGCCCGACGGCGGCACCAGACTCCACCTCACGGTCGACACCACCCGCACCCCCGGTGCCATGGAGCCGCCACGGCCGTGGCCGGTCGCCGGCCGGCCCCACCACGACGAACTCGCGGACGCCGTCCCGCGGCCGTCCGCACCCACCGCCCCGGACGAACCGTCCGGAGAGAGGCTGACGCCATGACCACCACCAGCGTGCCCCCGACCGCCCCTCAACGGTCCCTTCCCGCCCGGCTCGCCGTTCTCCCCCAGGGCACCGGCCTGCACCGCATCGACGGCGCGTGGTGGCCGCGCACCCGGCATCTCGCCACCGAACTGCCGCCCCTGCTGGATGCGCTGGCCCCCCGCTGGGGCCGTATCACCCGGGTCACCGTCGACAACTCGATGTGGGACACCGGCCCCCACCGCCTGGCGCTCGGCCGACGGGTGATCCACATCAGCCGGTCCATCGGGATGGGACACCGCCACAGCGTGTGCCTGCTCGCCCTGGGCACCGGCCGGTGCGACCTGCTCGTCGTGGCGCCCGACACCCCGGCGGACCAGGCCGTCCGCATCATGGCCAACGCTTCCCGCGCGGGCGGCGGTACCGGAGCGCAGACCAGCCCAGCGGGCTACGGCCCGCACCGTCTCCCCGCCTGACGGCCACTCGCGGCAGCACACAGCGTGCCGCCTCCCGCCGTTTTGGGAACCCCCTACCTTGCAGGCCCCGGACCCCGGCCGGACCGAACCCCTCCAAACAGGCCGAGGAGCCACGCGTGACCACGACCACCGCGCCCCAGGCACCACCCGAACGGCCCGGGAGCCGACGCGCTTATGACGGGACCTCCCCCTTCCCGGAGGGGCGGCCCGGCCCCCGTACCGGCGCCCAGCGCCTCCAGATGGTCCTGACGGGGGCCATCGTGGCGTTTCCCCTGCTGGCCGTGGTCCTGGCCGGCTGGGTGCTGTGGGGACGCCTGTTCGGGCCGGCCGACCTCCTCATCGCCCTCGTCTTCTACGTCGTCACCGGCCTGGGCGTCACCGCAGGGTTCCACCGGGGTCTGACGCACCGCAGTTTCACCGCCATCCGGCCACTGCGCCTCGTCCTGGCGGTGGCCGGCTCGATGAGCTTCCAGGGCGACGTGATCGGCTGGGTCGCTACCCACCGGCGCCACCACGCCTTCACCGACCGCCCCGGCGACCCCCACTCGCCGTTCCGCTACGGCACCACCCTGCGCGGTCAGCTCCGCGGCCTGGCACATGCCCACGTCGGATGGCTGTTCCACCGCGAAACCAGCGCCACCGTCCCCGCCGGACGCTACGCCCCCGACCTGCTCGCCGACCGCGGGCTGCGCGCCGTCTCCCGTGCCTTCCCCGCATGGTGCGCCCTCAGCCTCGCGCTGCCGTTCGCCATCGGCTGGGGCGTCGGCGGCACGCTGCACGGCGCTCTCACGGCACTGCTGTGGGCCGGCCTCGTACGCGTCGCCCTGCTCCAGCACGTGACGTGGAGCGTGAACTCGCTGTGCCACATGGTCGGCACCCGCCCGTTCCGTACCCGCCGCCACGACCGCGCCACCAATCTGTGGCCGCTGGCCCTGCTTTCCTTCGGCGAAAGCTGGCACAACCTCCACCACGCCGACCCCACCTGCGCCCGCCACGGCGTTGACCGCGGCCAGCTCGACCCGACCGCCGCCGCCATCCGCCTCTTCGAACGCCTCGGCTGGGCCACCGACGTCCGCTGGCCCACCCCCGCCCGCCTCGACCACCGCCGCCGATGACCCACGCGGCGCGCGGTGACCGGGCGCCGGTGTCATCGACTGCTCCGGCCGGACATGCGGGTCGGGCGCGGGGCGTGACGCCCGTACTCGCCTGTCACCTGCGCGCCGACCAGCGCCCTCTGGGTGCCCGCCTTGACCGTGACCGGCGCGTACGCCGGCAGCCGATTCTGTGAGGACATGCGGCGCGGTCTCAGGGCGTCTGTACGAGGTGGGCCGTCACCCGGGTCGGCGCGCGAGCACGCGGTCGACCAGATCGTCGATGCAGTCCGGTGTCAGCGGCCCGACGCCGAACAGCATCCGGGCACAGGTCGGCATCAGGACGACGGCCAGCCCATCCGGCAGGTACAGGGGTTCCGCGCCGCGGGCGCGGGCCCGGTCGAGCATGCCCCGGACCCGTTCGGCGCGGGCGGCGGGGCACCGGCCGCGTGCCGCCTCGCCGTCGGGGTCGGCGGCCGGCGCTGTCACGACATCCGCCCGCCGTCCCGGCCGCAACCGAGGTGATCGTGCGGGCCGCTTCGTGCTAGGAACGGTGGTTCGAACCGGTCGCATACCGGAGTACGGTGGCAGTACCGGGCGTATCTCGTATGCCGTCATCCCTTTCGGTGTCGCTCTCGGCGAACGACAAGCCCAGGGCCCGTCGGCTCCCGAGGACGTGGGACTGATGTATTCGCAATCCTCCATCTACAGCCGTTGCAACAGCCGCTCGGCACCGACCGAAGAGATGCTCTTTGGGCTGACCTGCGTTATCTGCGGCACCGACGGCGCGTGGAGCGGTCACGGGCCTGGGCGCCATGGGCGTGTCCGACGTCACGGTGCTCACCCAGCGCGATGCGGCGGCGGTCGCCTCGCCGATGCCGTCCGTGGTGATGGGCCATTTCCAGGAGCAGCCGGACGATCCGTCCCGCCTCCAGACCCTGGCCCCTGCTGGTCCGGTACCGCTCGCCGAGTACCTGCCCAGGTTCGACATCGTCGTCAACTGCATAAGACAGGACACCGACGCGCCGCTGGTATTCGTCACGGACAAGGAGCTCGGTCTGTTCCGGCCGGGGACCTACTTCGTGGACGTGTCGTGCGACGAAGGCATGGGCTTCGAGTGGGCGTGCCCGGCCACCTTCGGCGAGCCGATGGCCACCATTGGCGCCGGCTGCCACTACTACGCCGTCGACCACAGCCCGTCGCATCTGTGGGATTCGGCTACGTGGGAAATCAGCGAGGCCGTCCTCCCGTATGTGCGCAGAGTCCTCGAAGGCCCCGGGGCATGGGAGGCCGACGCCACGATCAGTAAGGCGATCGAGATCCGCGACGGCGTCGTCCAGAACCCGAAGATCCTCTCCTTCCAGCACCGGGCCACCGCCTACCCACACGACCGGACACCGTAGGTCCCCGACTCACGGACCGGGCCTTAGTACTCCAGTGGCACTTCACCATTCCCGCTGGTCAGACGCGGTCTTTCGAGCCTAGCGGGCGGGCGGTGCCCCACGGGCCGGTTCCGGGATGCCGGCGTGGACAGCGGGGCGGAACGCTCAGGATCGGGGCATGATGGCGGACTTTGTCACGGGACGCTGGAGCGCCGAGCTCGAAGTCCTGTTCCTGCGGGTGAGCGGAAGGTTCGGCCGGATCGAGGTGCGGCGGCGGATGCGGGACTACGTCCCGGGCCTGCTGGGCCCGGTGAGCCGCAAGAACAGTCCCCCAGAGGGGGCGCCCCCCAGGCAGCTGGCCGAGTGCGCCGGTCACAACGGCCCCTACGGCCTACAGCACCTGCTGTCGTGGAGCCGGTGGGACCCCGACGAGCTCCGCGATGACGTGCAGAGTTACGTCGCCGAGAAGCTCGGCGCCCCGGGCGGCGTCCTGATCGTCGACGACACCGGGTTCGTGAAGCAGGGCACCGTCTCGGCGGGGGTGCAGCGGCAGTACTCCGGCACGGCCGGGGCTTGTCCGTGAATAACTGAGCGTTTTCAGTGGTGCCTCTCCAGGGTGAGGACGGCTTTGGCGATGACGCTCATGCGGTTGGGGCTGCAGCGGGTTCGGCGGAAGATGCGCCAGGGCTTCAGTCTCGCAACGCTTCGTTCGACCGGGGCTCGTGCCGCTGACAGGGCACGGTTTATCGTCCGCTCGGTCGCGGTGAGGTCCTGGTGCGGACGGCGTCTGATCGGCGTGGTCACCCATGAGCCGGCCCCGATGTGGGCGCGGTCGGCGAGGACGGGTACGCCTTGGCGTTCGCAGATCCGGATGATGCGGTGGGCGCGGGCCGCGGTCAGGTCGTGGGTGCGGCCGGGCAGTGCGGGCGAGATCCACAGCAGCTTGCCCGCAGGATCTGCCACGACCTGCACATTCACCCCGTGGCGGCGGTGCTTGTGGGAGAAGCCGGCCCGGCTGTCACCGACCCGGTCGCATTCGGCGAGCGTTCCGTCTAGGAGCTGTTCGAGGTTCGGATCTAGGTGAGGTCCGGTGCGGTGTTCACTGGGGCTGGTAGAACTCGGCTGTGGCGCGTTTCTATGTGACGGATGCCGAGTGGGCTCTGATCGAGCCGCATCTGCCGGTGGCGGCCACCGGGCCGTTGCCGCGGCGGGTGCGGGACCAGTTCAACGGGGTGCTGTGGCGGTTTCGCACCGGCAGCGGCTGGCGCGATGTCCCGGAACGGTACGGGGCCTGGTCCACGGTCTACTCCCGGTTCAACGGCTGGGCCAGGGCCGGGGTGCTGCAGGGCCTGATGGACGCGCTGATCGCCGAGGCCGCCGCTCGGGGGCAGGTCGGCCTGGAACTGGTCAGTGTGGACTCCACGGTCGTTCGGGCTCACCATGAGTCGGCCGGGCTGGCGGTGGCCGGAGAGACGCTGGACGCCCTGGAGCAGGCACTGACCGAGGAAAAGCAGGCTCCGCTTGCGGTGCAGCCACCAGTGTGGCGGGTGATCCGGCGACGGCCTGTGCGGGCCCGGACCGTGCAAACGCGCCGCCGGCCCAGGATCGGGCGGCCTTGCGCCGGCGCCGCAGGGCCAGGGCGGGTGCCGCTCGGCTCGGCCGGTCCCGGGGCGGACTGAGCAGCAAGATCCACGTCGCGGTCGACGCCGCCGGCCTGCCGCTGTCGTTCGTGCTCACCGCCGGTCAGGCTGCGGACTGTCCTCAATTCCAGACTGTGCTGGGCGGGGTGCGCGTGCCCGGGCCTGTTGGCCGCCCCCGCACCCGTCCACGCGCCGTGGCCGCGGACAAGGCTTACTCCTCCCGGGCCAACCGCGTCTACCTGCGCCGGCGCGGCATCAGCGCGGTCATCCCGGAGAAGACCGACCAGCAGAACAACCGGAAGAAGAAGGGCTCGGCCGGAGGGCGGCCCGTCACCTTCGATCCCGAACGCTACAAACAGCGCAACACCGTCGAACGCTGCTTCCAGAAGATCAAAACCTGGCGCGGCCTGGCCACCCGCCATGACAAAACACCGCAGAGCTACGAGGCCGGGCTCCACCTCCGAGGGTCAATCATGTGGCTGAAACGCATCACTTCCCCCACGTGATCCGAACCTCGAACAGCTCCTAACGGGTCGGTCAGGGTCGGGGAAGCGGTCGAGGGCACGGCAGCGCGCAAGACGCGGATCCGGCCGGGCTGCGCGTGGAGCCCGGCTCGGGCATCGGCGCGACCGCCGGGAGGTGTGTGGGGGGCGCGGCGACTACGCGGGCATCAGCGCGGCTCGTCGGCCCTCGAACCCGTACGGGCACCAAGTCCCCGCTCACCGCCCGTGGCAGGCCCGTGGTTGCTTCCGCGAGAACCGCACGGCAGGCCCGGTCACAGGCCCGCCGCGTCGCGCTGTTCTTCCTGTCAGAACCTCCGGCCCTTGAAGGATCCGGTGGTCCTGCGCCGCGGGCGCAGGCGTCCGCGGCCTCCGTCCCTGTGGTCCCGGCGCGTGTGAACGGGGAGAGAGGCGGCGGTGACCTGCTGCGGCCGGGCCGGGTTGCGGGAGCCGCGGCGGTCCGGAATGCGGCGGCTGTATCGGTGCAGCGCGATCCGGTCGTTGTGCTGGGCGTTCAGAAGGTGGATCACGAATACTCCCAGAGCGATCATCGCGAGTATGACGGTGACGGTGAGGCCGGTGCCCATGGCCGTGTCACTTCCCGTCGGTCGTGGAAACGGGTGCGGCCATGGCGCCGCCCTCCGCTTCCCATGTCTCGGTGTGGCCCGGCGAAGCCGCCTCGGCAGAGGCCGTGGGGTGACGAGCCAACTCGGCCCCCAGGAGTTCGCTGCCGGTACGGGCGGTGTGCGGGTCCGAAGCGGCGTCCATGAGCCGTGCGGCGGCGGCCGCGCCGGTCTCCGGAGGGACGATCAGCAGGTCCCAGCGCCCGACGCGATAGGAGAGCAACAGGAGCTGATGCGGGTCCTGCTCGTCGGTGAACCAGCCCACCTTGATCACACGGCCGTTGGCAGGGATCTTGCGTGGCACGACCGGCCAGTGCGTCGGGTTGACCGTGATGCGCGTGATGCGGCCCCACAGCGGTTCCAGCTGTCCGGTCAGGGTGGGAAGTTCACGTGCGAGGTCGCGCGAGCGTGGCCACCAGGCGCCGTCGAGCAGCCCGGTGCGCGGGCCCGAGGGCTTGAGGGAGAGCCGGACCGGCGGGTGGCCGGAGGGGCTGACAGCCGGCGTGGCCGGCGGGGCTCGTTCGGTGATCACCGTCATGGTGTCGACCCGTCCCCGGACCCGGCGTGCTCGGCCCGGAACTTGGAACCGAGAGAGATACCGGCAAGGAAGCCGGTCAGGAAATGCTCTCGGTACCACCAGCGTACTCTGCCGGCAGTGCCAACCACGACTACCGTCGGCCGGAGCCCTGGGCACAGACCCTGACCAGGGAAGCGGTGGTTCAAGAGTAGGCTGATTACACCGAGGGCTCCTCGTACGCGGGCTCCGTTTCCCGTGTCGTTCTCGGCGAAGCACCATACCGGGGCTGCCCCAGGCGAGGACGCGTGATGACCACGAACACACTCGGTCCGCCGGTGATCGGCAAACGAGCCTCCGGCCATGGACGCCTCCGCGACTGCTGCAGCATTCGGGTGCGGACGGTGCGCCATGACCGTTGACCCTTTGCTGCCCGTGATGCTGTCGGACGGCGCCCGAGCCCACCAGGCGGGCCCAGGGATAGCCGTACTGAGAATGGAGACGACTCCTCGCCGCGACGGGACCTTCGACGGCACGTGGTGGCCGAGGTCCCGGCATCTGGAGACCGAGTTGCCCGGCTTGATACGCGTGTTGACCGAGCGGCTGGGTCCCCTCGCACGTCTCGGACTGGACGCGAGCGCCTGGGACGCGCACCCGCACCACTTGGTCGTCGACGGTCACCTGATCCGTATCGACTGGTCCGAGGTCGGCGACGGCACGATGCTCGTCACCCGCGGGCGGCAGGACATATTCTCCTTCCTGATGCTCCCGCCACAGGCCGACGCGTCCGCGGCACGCGCAGCCATGACCATGGCTGTCCAGGACGGCAACAGCACATCGGCCGCGGAGATCTTTGCCGCCACCGGAGTCGTTCCCGCTTGAGGAGCACAGCCCCGGCCTGCCAACGGCCTGCTCCGCTGCCGCAGAGGAGCAGGCCGGCGACACGGCGGACCGGTCGGAACCGAGCTGGGCGTGAGAGTGCTCGGTGCTGTCACCGCGACTACTGGGCCTGTCTCGTCGCACGCGATGGTCAAGGGCCGGGTCTGCGCGATGCAAGGCATGAGTACGGCGATACCGGCGGCCAATGGACAACCGTTGCACACAGTGGCGTGTTCCCGCACAGCGGAACGGCATCGCAGCGAATTTCGCTCCCTGCGGTATGGGGCTATTGCCTTCCCATAGCCGAAGAGCATGTAGCCGGTATACGCCATCGCGGAACTTCGTGGTGCAGCAAACCTGGGGATTTCGGCTTGTCTCCTCCCCCATTACCTTCTTGGTGGCCCCGCAATGGGGCGCTCGGCCTCCGGAGTTGGCATGACTGTCTCCCCCTGTCGAACACATGGCCTGGGGGGTGGTGTCACCGGTTCCGGAGGCATCGACAGACCGCTGATTAGGGGCATGACCACCGGCTTCTTCGCAGGTCCGGGAGGCTCTTCGTAATGTGGATGTGGCGGTGCGCCGTGAGGCGCTTCGTTGTATACCCGACTCAATCGGGAGGAACTTGGAGGAATGTTTCTGGGTCACCTGGCTTACCTGGACGTGAAAGCGCGAGGGGACAAGAGCATGCCAGGACTACGGACCGCCTGGAGGCGTCCAGGGCGGCGTCCGTCAGACCCGCGCGATATGGCCAAAGCTGGATTGCCTGAAGCCTAATCTCCAGCGGCGTGCACCACCGCCGTCGGTATGACGTCTGACACCGATACCCCACCCTGCCTGCCGAAGTTGCCGGTCGGCGGACAACCTCCGGGACGGGGAGCGTCGCCCAGCGAGGGCGGTCAAGGAGATGAGTGGGCGGCCTACGTCGCGCTCGATACGTACAGCGAGGACGTACCACGGGATCACCTACAGGGCGCGAGCCCCACGGTGACGGAGTGCCCGTAGTAGTCGCAGGAGTCACGACCTGCCGAGGGGGCCGGGAAAGCCGGGCCACAGGGCGAAGGGGCACAGGAGGTCAGGATATTCGGTTCGGGAGGTATGCGTAATGCAGAACGCCGAAACGGTACTGAATGTCATCCGGGAACGCGGCAGGAAGAACCTGCCGTTGGAGAGGCTCTACCGGCAGTTGTTCAACCCGCAGTTGTTCCTCAGGGCCTACGGCCGTATCCACGCCAACGCGGGTGCGATGACGCCGGGGGTCACCGGGGAGACCGTGGACGGCATGTCCCTGGCGAAGATCGATGTGATCACCGGCGCTTTGCGCACGGAGTCGTACCGGTGGCTGCCAGCCCGCCGCGTCTACATCGAGAAGAAGGGACGCACGAAGAAGCGGCGTGGTCTGGGTCTGCCGACGTGGTCGGACAAGCTGGTCGCTGAGGTGGTACGTCTGTTGCTTGAGGCGTACTACGACGTCCAGTTCTCTGATCGCTCCCACGGCTTTCGCCCTGGCCGGGGCTGTCACACCGCGCTTGCCGAGGTGACGACCTGGAAGGGAACGCACTGGTTCGTCGAGGGCGACATCTCCGACTGCTTCGGCAGTCTGGATCACGAGATTCTTCTCGGGATCCTGGGAGAGAAGATCCACGACAGCCGGTTCCTGCGGCTGGTCGGCCGGATGCTCAAGGCCGGGTATCTGGAGGACTGGCGGTGGAAGGCCACGCTCAGCGGAGCTCCGCAGGGTGGAGTCGCTTCGCCGATCTTGTCCAACATCTACCTGGACCGGCTCGACCGCTTCGTTGAACAGCACCTGCTGCCGGAATACAACCGAGGCGTCGTCCGACGGCGTCATCCTGAATACCAACGGGTCTCCGACCGGATCGCACGGGCTCGGCGACGCGGGGACACTGCGACGGTGCTGGAACTTCGACAACAGCAACGCCGCAGGCCCAGCCTCGACCCCGCCGATCCGGGCTACCGGAGGCTTCGGTATGTCAGATACGCAGACGACTGGGTCCTCGGATTCGCCGGGCCCAAGGCCGAAGCCGAGGAGATCAAAGAACGGATCCAGCAGTTCCTGCGCGACACGCTCAAGCTGGAACTGTCTGAGTCCAAGACCTTGATCACGCACGCCGCCAGCCAGCCGGCGTGCTTCCTCGGCTACGACATCAGGGCCCAGCGCAGTGACACGAAGATCTCCCGGGGACGCCGGGCAACCAACGGCGTCATCGGTCTCTACGTGCCACCAGCTGTGATCCGGCAACGCTGCGCGATCTACATGCGCGGCGGGAAACCCGTACGCCGCGGAGTTCTGATCCACGACAGCGACTACTCGATCGTGGTGAAGTACCAAGCGGAATACCGAGGGTTGGTCCAGTACTACCTCCTCGCCCAGGACGTTCACCGACTGGGCCGCCTGCGCTGGGTCATGGAGACTTCCATGCTCAAGACCCTCGCCAGTAAGCACTCCTGCTCTGTTCGGAAGGTGGCCCGCAGGCTCTATGCGACCACCGAGACTCCGGATGGTCCCCGGTGGTGTTTGCAGGTCACGGTTCCCCGTGACGGCGGAAGGAAGCCACTGGTCGCCACCTTCGGGGGCATCCCGCTCAAGCGGCAGCGCGCGGCGGAGATCCTCGACCGGGCACCGGCCACCAAGCGGAGCCGGGGCAACGAGTTGTTGCACAGGCTCCTGGCTGGCGAGTGCGAGATGTGCGGGAAGCGGACCGGACTTCATGTCCATCACGTCCGCAAGCTCGCCGATCTCAAGCGCCCCGGTCGGCCCGACCCTCCGCTTTGGAAGGTGCTGATGGCGAAATGGCGACGCAAGACCCTGGTGGTCTGTGAAGCCTGTCATCACGCCATTCATGCAGGTCGGGCCACTTCCTCAACCCGGAGATGACCACTGGAGAGCCGGATGCCTGGAAAGCGGGCCCGTCCGGTTCGGGAAGGGGCCGTCGGAAAAGGACCCGAGCCACGGGCACCTCGTCGGCGGCCTACTTCACATCGGTGCCGTGGGACGGCCGGGCGAGGACGACCGAAGGACGCACGTGATCGACATCAGCGGAATCGGCGCCTTCCTCGGCCTGGACGTCGGCAAGGGCGAGCACCACGCCACCGCCGTCACCCCGGCCGGGAGGAAAGCCTTCGACAAGCGCCTGCCCAACAGCGAATCCAAGCTCCGCGAGGTCTTCGCCAAGCTCAAGACCAAGCACACCACCGTACTCGTGGTCGTTGACCAGCCCGCCTCGATCGGTGCCCTGCCGCTCGCGGTGGCCCGCGACACGGGCTGCGAAGTCGCCTATCTGCCGGGCCTGACCATGCGGCGGATCGCCGATCTCTATCCCGGCGAGGCCAAGACCGACGCCCGCGACGCGTTCGTCATCGCTGACGCCGCCCGCTCGATGCCGCACACTCTGCGGGCGATTGAGCCCGCCGACGAGACGGTGGCCGAGCTGGAGATGATCGCGGGCTTCGACGACGACCTGGCCGGCGAAGCCACCCGCATCAGCAACAGGCTCCGTGGCCTGCTGACCCAGATCCACCCGTCGCTCGAACGGGTGCTGGGCCCGCGAGTGCAGCACCCGGCCGTGCTCAAGCTGCTTGACCAGTTCGGCTCGCCAGCCCTGATCCGCAAGGCCGGACGGCGCCGGCTGGTGAACCTGGTCCGCCCGAAGGCACCGAGGATGGCCGAGCGGCTGGTCGACGACATCTTCACCGCGCTGGACGAGCAGACCGTGGTCGTGCCCGGCACCGATGCGGCCACACTGATCGTCCCCAGCCTCGCCGGCTCGCTCCAGGCAGTGCTCGACCAGCGAAAACTCCTCGCCATGAGGATCGAGGAACTGCTGGAGTCCCACCCTCTTTCCAAGGTCCTGACGTCCATGCCGGGGATCGGCGTCAGGACCGGAGCACGGATCCTCATCGACGTCGGCGACGGATCCAGCTTCCCGTCCGCCGCCCACCTCGCCGCCTACGCCGGCCTCGCCCCGGCAACCCGGAGCTCGGGCTCCTCCATCCGCGGCGAACACCCCTCGCGCAGAGGAAACAAGCAGCTCAAACGGGCCTTCTTCCTCTCCGCGTTCGCCGCCCTGGCCGACCCGGTCTCCCGGGCCTACTACGACAAGAAAATCGCTCAGGGAAAACACCACACCCAAGCCCTCCTCTGCCTCGCCAGACGACGAGCCGACGTCCTCTTCGCCATGCTCCGCGACGGCACCCTCTACCACCCCAAGCCCGCCCCCACGGGTTGACGAAACCCATAGGGGCACCCCCCGTGTCCTGGCCACTGCTGTGCAGCAGACAGGGAAGTTTTCGACCGTTCGAGCCGCCCGTCCCGGGCCCTCGCCGGAGTAGGGTGAAGTAGCTGGGAACACTCCGCGCGCCGTCTCCACATCGGCGCCGTTCCCGGCGAAAGGCCATGCGGGGCGGCCGAAAACATCCCCGAAGGCAGGTTCGCGCCATGACGACGACCATCGGTCTCTTGCCGACTGCCAACATGCATGTGGCTCCGTCAGGGCACGTGTCGCTGAAACAGCCCGGCGCGCGCCGAGGACTGCTGGACGGCGCCTGGTGGCCACGCTCCCGTGGTCTGGCACACGAGCTTCCCGCCCTCATCGGTCTGCTCGACCACCGCTGGGGGCGGATCACCCACGTCACGGTCAAACACACGTACTGGCCGCTGAACCCGTGGAAGGTGCAGGCCACCGGCCATGTGGTGCACGTGGGCCGATTCGGGCGGGAGCAGGACCCGCGCATACGGTCACTGCTCACCTGCACCGTGGACCGCTGGAACCCAGTGATCATCCCGCCGGAGAGCGGCCCATCCGCGGCCGCACGGCCGGTGGCCGCCGCAGCCGATCCGCACAACCACGGCACGGCCGCCGCCCTGATCGCGAACGAGGACGCCCTTGGCCTCGGATGCCCCGACGACGCCGGGGAGAGTCACGGCGTCGCCGCGCCGCACCTGGGTGGGGTACCGGCCACCCCCTTCGGCTTACCGGCCCGGGCGCAATGACGACGATGACGGTCGTGCTCACCGTTGCCCATCTTCTCGTGTTGGCCGCAGCAGGGGTTGTCCTTTTCCGCGCACTCCATGCCCGGCCCACCCAATGGGTTGCCTCCTTCGAGTTCAGCGAGGTACCGCTCGGCCGTCGCGGCTGCAGCGCGAAGCCTCCTGAGGATTCGGCACGTCGAAGGGCGCGTTCTTGTTCCGGCCGCGCCACAGCGTCGACGGCACCGCCGAAAGCCCGTATTCCCGAGACATCGATGCCGGTAGCCTGGGGCGGGGCCGGGGCAAGGCCGGGGCGCCGCTGATCCGCGCCCGGGGCACCCTCCTCCTGCCGGCTTTCCCGGCCGCCTGACAACACTGCGGCCGAAACCTCTGCCGAGGCAGTGCACGGTGCAGAGGTCCCCCGGCTGCCTCGAAGAACCCGGGGCGGCCCGGGGCTCAGCAGGTCGTGGGTGCCGTGACTGGCGGGTATCCACCCAATTGGACGGCTCGGGAGGCAGACCACGATCCGTGCAGCCGGTATTCGAGAGTGGCGCGATCGCAGCGTCGTGGACCCGAAGGACTACAAGACAAGACCCGAGTACACGAAGCGGTCTCACGTGGGCACCACCACCGACAAGCGGGTCACGGCCACGGTCCGCACCGGGCTGCCCATCCGCTGCCTGTTGGCCTTCGCGATCCTCGCCGATGCACTTCCTGTGCTCGCGGACCAGCAAGCGGCCCGCGTCGGGCCAGCAGCCATCGGACGCGAGCCCCTCGCCGCTCAGGCTGACGGGCCAGCCCTGCGTGCATCGAGGTGGCCGCGTATCCGGTCGCGTGCCGCACGGTCGATCGCGATCTGCGCGGGCCGGAGCCCGAAGACCTTGGTATGGGTGTGAAAGAAGCCGGAGGTCTCCGCGAAACTGCCGTGCAGGTTGCCCAGTACCTCGCAGACGGCCGTCGGGCCGGCCGCACACACGGCCCGGGGCGGAGCACCGTACATCGCGAACGCCGTCGAACTCCGCGGCCCACAACGTCAGGATGGCGGCCATGGCGTCGCCGGACGGCTCACCCACGTGCCGGCCACGCCATGACACCCCCCTCGATGACAGCCAGGGCTCCGGGGGTGCTCGGCCCGAACGCGGGTAAGCCGAGCCCGGGCCTCCCCGGGTGTCACCAGACTGTCACTGGACAGGCTCCTCCACCGCCAGTGGTCTGTCACCCCTTGCGGCCCTGGCGTGAAGACACCGAAGCCGAGTATGAGCCAGTCCTCGATCACCGGCGACGCCAAGGCACGTGACGACACCAGGTAATCGACACATTCACAGGCGGGCGGCCCTGACGACACCAGGCAACGAGGTCCGCGGTGATACCGGATCGCCCCGCCCGGACTGGGGTAACGGGTACGGGAAGAGTGAGGGGCGCTCGGCCCGATCAGCTCTGCAGCCGGTGCGTGGGCAGTAATGACACCGGCACCGGCGACAGTGCGAGCCTCTTGGTCCTGACGTGTGGCGCGGGGCGGTCCTGCCGACGTGGGGGTTCGTTGCCGCGAAACCTGCGCGGATGAGGGACTGATGCACCGAACTCGCCGATGCATCACCGCCGACAAGGGCTGGGCATGTGCTCGGCATCGCCGGTTGACGAGCAGACGACGAGACCGGCGAGCGGCTGCCGATCCTGGGCGTCCCTGCCGGATGCTCCCCGCACCGACGACCGGGCTGACGGCAGGTCTGCGGGCCAGGAACGTGGCGCCTTGGCGCACCGCACCATCTGCTGCCCCGTCCCGCAGCGCCCCGGGGTGGAGCCACCCCGCCCCGCAGTTGCGTCGGTCAGGCCCGGGGTTCCTTCAAAGTGACGTTCCTGCCTTTGACCAGGAGCCACACCATCAGCAGGAACTCGCCGACAAAGGCGAACAGGGCAACCTCGGCCGCATAGCCGGCAGACAGCAGGGGGCCGAAGCTGTCCACCAGGTAGCCGAGTCCTGCGATCACGAGCAGGGGTCCCAGAACCTTGGGGACATAGCCTGACTCGTAAGCAAGGTACCCGAGTGTCAGCAGGTGGAAGGCGAAGAGAATGAGACCGGCGTCCCAGATGTCGTGGAAGGCGTCGATCTTCATCAGCGCTTCTTCATGCGACCGGCCTGCGCTTGACGCCCCAGGCCGCATGCTCCCCCGGACAAGCGAAGGCACTCCGGCCAGCTGACTCACGGCGACCATGAGCACCGCTGCGTACGCGAGCCTGAACCACGCCGCAAGAGCGGAGAGCCCCTTGTGTACTGGTGCGAAGAAGGCCAGCAGCGACCAGGCCACGATGACATCGAGAACGGCCACCAACGCCCAGGCGGCGACGCCGTAACGGAACGTCACCTCGGAAGCGCGTATATCGCGTGCTGTCCGTTCGACATCACCTTCAGTGACAAGGTTCTCCACTACGGTAAAATTCGCGAAGGTGGCGAGGGCTGCCATCGCCAGAATTCCGATGCCCGCGACCAGGGCCGCCCTGCGTAGGTCTCGGTTCGTCGGCTCCGAAGCCTCCATGCTTCCCTCCCGGGTGAATACCTGAACAGGACCCGGCTGCTCCAGGGCGACAGAAGTCACCCACGAGGCCCACCGGGCACCACTCCCGCACGACTGTCCTCCTTGCAGCCGACCGGGTCGACGGAACGCCAACCCCTGAAGATCAACAACAGCGGAAAAGCCATTTCGAACAGGCCGCCAGGAACGAGGAACGCGATTCCGGCGCCGGTAGCAAGGCTGACTGTCCCCGACATATCGGCCAGAACCCCTGCCAGCAGAGCGGCGTAGCCCGCGATCCCGAGCATCGACAGCCACCGGGCGACCAGCCCGGAGCGCAGCAACAGGTAGGACAGGATGAGGCCAGCGGAACCCGACAGGATGTAGACGAGCAGAACGTAGTCCTCGAATTGGTGTCGGCTCACCAAAAAATAGACCCCTACCGCGATGATCGCCGCGCCTTCCATGGCCCGGAGAATGAGGTAGCCCGCCGACAGGTTCTGCCCGTGTGGCTTGAGGACGGGGAACAACGCGATACCGATCACGGCGACCGCTGAAGCTGTGTACCACTCCAGAAAAACCCCGCCGAACAGCGTCTCGCTGCTTGGGGTGGTGTCGGAGAAGTAGGCATGTACGAGAGAACTGCCCGCGGCAAAGGTGACCGTCGAAGAGATGAAGAGCAGTCCCACGAGGATGGCAGTTTTTCTGTATGGCATGTGCGTTCTCCTCTGTGCTGCGCGCACGAAATCCGGGACGACGGATTTCGGTGACCGGTGTCGGCGTACCGGTCTCGATGGGGTTCGCCGAGAAGTACCAGCCAGATGTCTTCTCCCATGCAGCCTCAGACCCGTATCTTCCCGGGCAGGGAGTACGGGCGTCGACGGGGCTCCCTTCGGAAACCGTTGCGGCTCCGGCCCCTCGGGCCGGGTCCTTCGGAGCTTCCTCCCGCCGACGCCCACCCGCCAGGGTCCGCGCGAACCTCTTCCGGACAGCGGAGCATCCGAAGATCTCATCCTGGAGCTGTCGCCCTGCCCGCACGGCCCTGCCGGGCCCCGTCCCCCGCGCTTCGTGGACGGGAGGAGTACGCCGATCAGCGGGCCCGGCTTCGTCGGGATGCGGTGCCTGATGCACCGTCCGGTATGGCATCTGGGGCCGGAGTGTTCTCTGAGCCGGAACGTGCCGACGACGACGAGTTGCAAAGCACGGGACGCAACTGACCGGGGCTTCAACCGTGTCGTTACAGATGTAAGTGCCACCACGGGGGCCAGCCAAGTCGGCGGGGCGCCGGATGGTACACCGGGCATGGCTTCGAGGAGGACACACGATGCAACGTTGGGGACACATCCGATCGGCGGGGGCCGCGGTGGCACTGGCGGCTGGGGGCGTCATGGCAACAGCCACCGGGGCGGCAGCAGCTCCGGCCAAAGCCGCGGCCGCCTACAACAAAGCATGTGGCGCCGGCTACAAGGTCGTGAACCAGGCCGACATAGGGAAGGTGGGCACGTCCTACCTGACCTACAACGCCGCGACGGGAAAGAACTGTGCGGTGACCATCCGGAAAACTGCTGGTCCTGCTGTCCACATGTACGTCTGGGTCCAGCGGGACGACACGAGAGACTACGCCGATGACGAAGGCTATTACCGTTCGTACGCGGGTCCTGTCTACCTCGATGCCAAAGGCTACTGTGTCTCCTGGGGCGGAGCAATCGCGGGTGAGTCAGCCGGTAAGAGCGGCACCAACTGTGGCCGCATCGCCCGGTGAGGTGTACCAGCCGGACCTGATGATGCGGCGCAGAAAGAGGAGGCGACGGCCTCTTGCCCTTAGCGAACCTGGTTCTCGCCGCCACTTGATGGCGAATGTCCAGCCAATCCCCACGACCGGGCAAGGTGTTCTTGAATCCTTCCGACAAACGGTCGTGTTCCGCGCCTGATGTGATGCTCCGTACGTCTGAGCTGAACAGTTCTGTTTTCCGGATCTGTCAGGTTCGTGCTGTCCTACGCAACCGATTCTCTCCATGAACTCCCCAGCGCCGGCGAGATTGCCCAGGTTCTCCCAAGCGGTGCCTGCGCTGGGACACGAGGGGGAGGTCCCAACGGCAGCAGATGCTCCAGGGGCGATGCCCCGGGCCCGTGGTGGGTCCGGGGGCCAGCTCCGACCACCGTGACGTCGAGTCGGCCGGGGCCCTCGGCGTCGGTCACGAGCAGCACGGTGTTGTGCCCGACGACACGCACGAGGCCGGTTGGCACGGAGCGCCCTTGGATGGGGGCAGCCGTCGGGGTGGGGAACTGCCGCGCGCCGACCGAGACGCGCGCCCGGATGGTGGTGGCGAACTCGTGTGTGTCGGGCCCGAGCGTGCTGGGCCGCCCGTCGAACAGGACGTGGTGCGGGCTTGGCGTCCCGCGTACCGGACGTCCTGGAGGGCGGCGACGGACGGGAGGTCTTCGGCTCCGCCTCCTGACGGAACGTTTCTCCGTAGCGGAACTCTAAGCCGGTTGTCAGTGGACTCGGTCTTCGGTGTCTTCCGTGGTGTCGTCGGGCAGGTGGACGTCGTTGACGGAGATGTTGATCTCGACGACTTCCAGGCCCGTCATCTGTTCCAGGGCTGAGGTCACGTTATCGCGGACGTCGGCGGCGATGGTGGGGATGCTGCCCCCGTACTCGACGACCACGTCCAGGTCGATGGCTGTCTGCCGTTCACCGACTTCGACCTTGACCCCGCGGCTGAAGTTCGAGCCGCCGCCGGGGACTTTGTCACGCATCGCCCCGAAGGTACGGGCGAGGCCGCCGCCCAGTGCGTAGATGCCGGGCACTTCACGGGCTGCCATTCCGGCGATCTTCTCCACCACGCCGTCCGCGATGGTGGTCTTGCCCCGGGGCGAGGACAACTGGGCGGGGCCGGTCCGCCCGGATGGTGTCGTCGCGTTGTCCGGGCGGCGAGGCTCAGCGGATTTGTGCGTGCTCGGGCTGATCGGCTCCGTCATGCGAAGCCACCTCCTCAGGTGGTCCACCGGCTCCCATACTCCAACGGTCAGGGCTTTTCCGTACACCGCGAGTACTGGCCAACTCAGCAACTACGCAGGCTGTTAACGATGTCTCCGGGGCCTCGCACCCCCGTCCGGGACACCTGCGGCTGTGAGGTCCGGCCCGCTGTTCATGACGGCCCCGGACGACAGAGTCGCCACTACCCGGTGGGCGTGTCAGGGGCGGCCCGGGTCCCCTGGCGGATCGGGGTGCCGGCGTGGTGCAGGCTCTTGAGAACCTGCCGGTAGGAGGCGAACAGGCTGGCCTCCAGGTAATGGATGCCTGCCTCCTGGCAGTACCGGCGGACGTTGGGCTGCGCCTTGCGCAGATGCGGGCTGGGCACCAGACCCGAAAGACACGCGGACAGGAATGCCCAGCCAGAAAAGCACGACGCATCATGACCCGTTCAGCCCTGAGCACATCCGCGCCACCTGGAGCGGGACCGCGAGCGTCGAGGACGCCGCCCAGGCGTTCGGCTTGTCGAGGTCGAAGAGCTACGACCTTGTTCGCCGCGGGGGATTCCCATGCCGCGTACTGCCGATAGGCCGTACCAACCGCGTCGTCACCGCCCCGCTCCTCCGGGTACTCGAAAGCGGCGAGCCGGAGTACAACACAGCCTCCAGCGCAAGCACCAAGCCGTCTTGACCAACTGCACGAGGACGCCCCGCCGGAGCAAGCCAGCGGGGCGTCCTCGCATCAGATCCCGTCTACGCAGGCCCCCCGTCGCAGCAAGCCCGCAGGGCCCTCACATGTCACGAGCGATCACAGCCGAGTCACCAACCCCACGGACACCATCACGCCACAACGCTCTGACCTGGACTTACACTCTCCCCCTGAACCCACTGGACGCCCCTGGACGGCTTCTACTACATGCGCCATGTGGGACCGGTGCCCCTGTCAGCACCGAGCAAGATCCGGGCCAGGGGCGGTCCCACACGGGGTGTTGCCTGGCATTTCCAGCCATCTCTGCAGCTCAGAAGCAGTGGACGCCGTGTATCACCAGCAGACGAAGAACTTGCTGGTGAGCTACTCGCCGAAGAAGCTGGGCTTCTTCTAGACGCACGAAAAGAGCGCCTGACCTGCACTTATGCAGGCCAGGCGCCCTCCGCGGCGCTCCCCGAGGGGGAGTAGCCAAATGTTCTCCTCCTCCCAATATGCCCCACCCATATACCCGCCCTGACCAGCCGTTCCGGGCCATACACGGGCCAGATGCCCGTTCAGCCCCCGACTGCGCCCTCCGTGCCGCCGTCCCACCGGCGCATCGATTCCTCAATCAGATGGTTGGCGTGATCCCGAGCCTCGGCGAGGAACTTGGCGTAGTAGCGGAACAGCACCTGGATGCTCTGCCCGGCCCGGCGGGCGCACTCGGCGGGATCGACACCGGATGCCAACCAGAACGAGATTCCTGCGTGACGGAGGTCGTAGGGGCGCCTGGCCAGCTCCTGCGCCTGCTCGCCGAGGGTGAGTGTGGTTTCGCGTGCGCGTCGCCACGTCACGTTGTAGGCGGAGATGTCGACGTAGTTGCCCGCCTGGTTGCGAAAGAGACGGCCGTCGGGCGCCACGCCGAAGCGTTCGATGTGTCCGCGCAGCACGGCGACGAATGACGGCGGTATCGGGACCGGCCGGGTGGCCTTGGCCGCGCGTCTCTTCAAAGAGTGAATTTCGTAGGAACTCCCGTCGTTCGTCCACTCCTTACCCGCCGTGACCACGCCGCCTTTGAGGTTGAGCAGGCCCCAGCCGGTCGCCGGGAGGCGGCACTGCGCTTCTCTGAGGTGGATCACCTCGGCCGGCCGCATGGCGGCGTAGTACATGCAACCGAAGAACGCGTGCAGATGAGGGCCTCGTCCCGGCTGTGCGGCGACCGCCGTCAGCAGCCTGGCCACCTGCGCCGGATTCGGCACGCAGTCGGGATCCACTTCGTCGGCGACAGCCGGTGCCACCCACCGCAACCCCGCGAGCGGGTTATGAGCGAAGTAACCGCGCTCGACCGCGACACCGAACACCTCGTTGATCGCTGCTTTCTTGCGCTTCACGGTCTTCGCGGCGGCCGGATTCCCGTCGAGCTTGCTGCACAGAGCATCCAGCCCGCGCCGCAGGACGTCCGGCTCCTCCAACTCACTGACCGGCAGGGTGTAGCGCTGCAGCCAGTCCAGAGCCGACTGCCACTCCTCACGCGGCTCCGTGGCCCAGGCGTTCTTATTGAACGCCCAGGAATACAGAGCCCGTCGCAGCACCCGCGGCTCCCGGTAAGCGGCCCCCCCTTCCACCAAGGCAGGGGTGATGGTGGCCAGGGCATCAGCCAGAGTGCGGCGAGTATTGCCCGGTGTCCGGTCCCATCGCTGGTCGATGTACTCGCGGACCAGGGAGTACCACGTCGTCCGCTGTTTCAGCGCACGGATCTCCGAGGCCGGCAAACCCAGCCGCACGTCGAACGGTTCGCCGTCGCGCGCCGCCGTCATCAACTTGGCCCGCCGACTTTCGGCAAGGCCCTTGGTAAGAAACGACTCGGACCGCTCGCGCCCACTGACCGTCCAGCGGACTTCGAACGGCTTTCGCCGATCCGGCCGCTCCCGGATGTCCCAGAAGCGGACGTGATAACTCATCGCCAATGCGGGGTTTCCTTCTCACATTCCCGCCACCAGGCGTCCAGATCGACTCGGCGGCAGCGAAGCTCACCATTCGGCAGCTTGATCATGCGTGGGGCCTGGCCGCGAGCACGCAGGCGGTAGAACGCCGACGGGCTCATACGAATCTCGGCCAATACCTCAGCAAGTTTCAGCGCAGGGGGACGAACCACGAACATTTCCTTCATTCCAAGACGCCACCGAATAGGCGCAATCGTGCAGGGTGGTGGGCCAAGCCGGAACCGAGTGCGAAGCATGCGCTCCTTGTCTCACGCTCCTGACAGGACGTTACCTCCGCAACCAAATGTGTGTTAGCTCGGTCCACCGCGTCCGCTGTTCCACCGCGATGGAGCCGCTGCGGACTCCTCAATGGTCGCGATGATCGCCGGTTTGGCTAACCGGCAATCGTCGGCTATTTTGCGCTCCCAGCCCTGGGACACATCCTCGCTTGCCATCAACCGTTAAACGTTCAATTGCCCGATGCTCCGAGGCCCTTCGACCAGCGAACTGCCTCGCATCTGAGGAAACTCGAACAGGCCGGAGAGCACGAGTCAGCGGAACAAACTCCTCACATATAGCCCGGCGAGCTGCTGGTGAGCCCTGTTCTTCCGGGGTGTTGTACGTTCACATAGCCCCGGAGAGAGTTCCAGTCCTTTGTGGTTCTTTCTCGTCTGCCGTGAGCGAATGGGTCGGCCACTGGCCCACGCGGCGCGATCGGGCAGCGAGAAAGCCGGGCACTGGCGCCCTGCCCGTCGTACTGTCGCCAGCCAACACCGCAAAGTTGCCGCGGAACACCGCGGCGACGTCATCCGGCGGTAGAGCCGGCTTTCAGTCGCTGCCCATCCGGTGATCTGCGGAGCAGGCCAGTGAAGCGTGCCCCGGCCCGATCAACCACGCCTGGCGTACCGCTACCCGGTCCATGGAGACGGCGGCGGACTTTCCGGGCCCGTGCGCAGCGATGTCCACCACGAGGAGGGCAGAAAGCGGTGTCGTCGGTGTCGTGCACTGCAGCACCGCCGATGTACTGCGGGCGGCACGCTGCGCGGCGTCGGCAGTGGCCGCCCACAGCTTTCCGCCGGCCTTGTCTGCCGAGGCGGTCAGCAGCCGCAGCCAGCAGGCCGACGCGCGACGAACCGTTCGTCGCCAGCCAGCAGCAGTTCGAGCGCGTCGCCGGGCGTGGGTATCAGGGCATCGCTCGTCCGGCCCGAACACCGCACCGGCTCTCTTCCCCGGTCCCCGCCTGCGGGGCAAGATCCACCAACGTGCCCCGGTTGGCGTTTTGCGGTGTGCGAGGACGCCGGCGCGGAGCCGGTCCAACGCGGCTGCTGATGCGCCGGGAAGCCTGACATGCGACCCTCCATCTGCGCACCGCCGGAAGGGACCCGCGGACTCTCTTCCTCCGGGGAACGGGGTCGTAGTCTGCGAGTAGAGCAACGCGATGGTCCTGCGAGGCGGTTCTGCCGGGCGGAGGTACTGGCCAGGCCCATGCATACAGGAAAATTACGCTTTTCCTGTAGCCTCTCGCGTCCCAGCCTGGATTACCGTCAAGCTGCGGCAGAGATCGAGGGGTTCACGTGGAAAAGTCCCAAACGCCTGGAAGAAAGCCCACGTTGTGCGGCCGTACGGAACCGCACCGGGCCCACCGTACCTGGACTAGCGCCGAGGTCGGCATCTCTCCCGGCGTTCCCACGGTGAACACAGCGCAGCCGGGCCCGAGTTTCGCCGCCTGGGTCTCCTCCTTCGCCCCCGCAGAAGCCGCGCGGTGACGCTCGTTCCCGCCGAGGGGCCCGACGCGTACGCGGCGGATGGCGCGGAACGCTCCGCCCGTGCGAGCCTCGCCCGGCTGACCGGCGACCCGCGTGACGACTGGCCGCCGCACGCCCGGCGCCTGTACGCGTACCTGGCCGACGTCTACGGCGAACGCGATGCGCTGCCCACCCTCGCTGCGGCCTGGATCGCCCACCAGCGCTCGGACGGCACCCGCAAGACGTACGCGCAGAACTTCAAGATCCTGGAGGGCTACCTGCGGGAGCGCGACGTGCATCCGCTCGCCCTCACGTTCCTGGTCGCCGACGCCTTCGCCAGCCACCTCAAGACGCTGCCCACCCTCGTCTGGCGCGGCGGTCGGCGCGTGCCGGAGGGACCACCGCGCGACGATGCCACCCGGCACAACGTGCTCTCCGCCAACTCCTCGTTCTACAAGTTCGTCCTCCAGACCCGGGTCCTGCCCAAGGAGATGATGGACAGCAACCCCTTTGACGGGGTCCTGTACCCGGCCATGGACCCGCTGTTCACCCGCACCGAGAGCCTGACCGAAGCCGAGTACGTCACGCTCGCGCGCACCGCCCGGCACGAGCATCCGTGCCGTCGTACGGCGTTCCGGCTGTACGTCCTAATCCTGGTGCTGTACCACCTGTGCCTGCGCATCGACGCCGCGCTCGGCGCGCGGATCGAGAAGCTGGGCTACGACAAGGGCCACCACACCCTGGAGGTACAGATCAAGGGCGGCACCTGGGTCACCAAGGCCGTGCCGCCGTTCGTCTGGCACGCAATCCGTGTCCTCGTCGGGGACCGCACGGAGGGCTTCATCTTCTGCACCAGCACCGGCAAGCGGCTCGACCAGGCGTCGCAGTGGCGTGCGATCCGGGCCACCGCGAAGCGGGCCGGTCTGCCGCAGAAGAAGCTCAGCCCGCACTCCTTGAAGCACTCCACGATCACCCACGCCTACGACCGGCCCGGCGCCCGCCCGGAGAAGATCCAGCATTGGGCCGACCACAAGGACCCGCGCACGACGCAGCGGTATAACCAGCGCCGCGGCGCGCTCGAAGGCAGCCCCGCCTACGACGCCGCCGCGTCCATGGCAGGGCATCTGCCACTTCGGCCAGCTCCGGTTGCGTGTCGCCGATCACGGTCATGAGGCGCATCAGCGCTTTGGCCTCTCCCGCTGTGGTGAGAGCCAGGCGGGGGCCGGACTCGGCTGCCAGGTCGGCCAACCTGGCAGCGGTTTCCTGTGGGTCTCGGAGGGGCGGGGCCCAGTTGGCTATGTTCCCTGCCTGGATGGTCACGCCGTTGAGGCGGGCGCCTTCGCCGATGATGTTGTGCACGGCCATGGGCACAAGATCGCACGAGTGTCCGGTGGAGGGAACCCCGAAGTCCCCCAACGCCTCCACGCCTAGAGCGTTTCGCTGACCTTCTTGATGACCGCCCGCAACGGCGGTACGAGTTGCGGGTGGTCGCCGCGGTGGGCGGACCGAAGCAGTTCGGTGGCCACGATCACCTGGGCAGCTCGGTCCTTCGGGGGACGCGTGCTTCACGGAAGCGGGGGCGCCAGGTGCGAGAAGAATGCGGTCAACCGAGACGGGTCTTTGAACAGCGTCTCCAGCTCGGGGAGTCGTTCAGCACGGCGTGCCATGAGGTACACGCGGTTGTGCGTGCGTTGCACCTCGTGCAGCAGGGTGAACCCTTGAGTCTTGTAGTAGCGGACCAGGCCCGGGAACATGCAGCCGCGCCTCACCCACTCTTTCCCTTGGCGTGCGGCGTGGTCCACGGCCCATAGGGCGATCAAGGTTCCGGGCTTGTGCTCACGGTAAGCGGGGTCCGTCACGGTGGTGAAGAGGTAGTACGCGGGTTCGGCGAGTTCTTCGAGGGTCCACCCCCATGGCGGGGTCTCCTCCTGCATGGTGGTGCAACCGACGATGCGGGAGTTGTCGTGATCTTCGAGCACCCACATCGTGCCGTGGGAGTTTTCGGCCTGCGCGGCAAGGTTGTCCGCGCTGTCGCGCCATGTCGGCATGTCGCGCGTTTCGAGCCATGTGGAACGGGAATGGATCATGGCGGCAATGGCAGGGGTGTCAGCCGAGGTAGCCGGGCGCATGGCGAACATCTGTGACTCCGCATCGTCGAGGGGCTGTGGCAGCCTCCCACGATTGCGCCTTGGGCGCGGGGGTTGCGCGTTCGGTCGTGGGACAGAACCCCCGCGCGGATTACAAGAACGCCTGGGTTGCTAGGTGGAGGTTGATGACCTGGAGGAGCTGTGCGTCGCCGTCCTCGCGGTACGTCCCTTCGCTGAGTCGTCGTACTGCCTGCCGGAGTCCGTCAGGGTTCACGAGCCCATCATCGAACAGGGCTGATCCCTCGTGCAGCATCCGGGCGAAGAGCGGCCGGCCGTAGGTGGTCAGAGCGTGTTGGACCACTTCGGCGAAGGACTCGCGCTCTGCCGGTTGGGTGACATCTTCGCTCAGGCCGAGCGCGGCGAGTCGGCGCCGTTGGAGTTGCTTGAGTTCGCGCCAGTCCATCGGCAGCCACTCGCCGAGTTGGATCATGCTGGGATCGGCGAAGGGGTGGACCGGCCAAATTCCCTCGCGGAGGAGGACGGGGGCGGTCGTCTCCAGTGACAGGAGGCTCATGGAGTTGACGACGGCCGGCGGGGCGATCCCATCGTCTGCAAACTCCAGAGCGGCAGACGCGCGCTTGCCGATCCACGGGAGGAGGGGGATGTCTCTCAGATCGCCCATGGCCTTGTGCGGGTACTCCGCTTGTGAGAGTGCCACCATTTCGTCTCCGCATAGCCCGGTGACCACGGTGTCTGCGCCGCGGGCGCTCAGGGTCTTTGTCATGCGGGTGAAGGGGTGGTGGAGCGGTTCTTCGTAGGGGCTGATCAGGGCGCCGCGCACCCGGACGCATTCGGGGTGCAGCGGGGTATGCACCATGGCGTCGAGCAGGTCGTCGCGGTCGGCGAAGGGCACGGCGGAGCGGATCTCTTTTCGTCGGCGGATCTGCTGCTCGCGGCCGGGGCCGCCGATCAGGAGCGCCGAGGTGCTGAGCTGCCCGGGGAAGCGTTCGGCGGCACGGGTGGCCAGGGTGCCGGAGTCGAATCCTCCCGTCAGGTGGAAGACGGTCTTGGCGGGGTCCAGCGGACGCAGGTCCATGGCGTCGTCCATGGTCTCGACGAACGCGCCGAGCACGTCGGCGTCCGGCGCGAGGTCGCGGGGGCCGCTGTGCAGGGCGGGTTCGGGGTAGCGCAGGTAGAGGTGTCCGCCGTAATGAGCGGTCGCTCGCTCGGTGATCCGGTGGATTCCGCGGAAAGGGGTGTCGTCGCTGTAGCGGGGGCGGTAGATCAGCAGGCGCGCGATTTCACGGGGGTTGAGGCCGGTGATGTGGTTGCTCAGGTCGGCCATGTCCCAGGAGCCGTAAAGGCTCATGTCGTCGTGTGCCAGGTAGAGCGGGGTAGTCCGGCACGCGCCAGCGGTGATGAGGGCCGGGGAATGCGGTGTGGTCTCCACGAGGACGTAGTCGGCCGGCCACTGCCCGGCGAGGTGCCGTGCGGTGCCGTACTCGGTGGGGCTGACGGTGCGGGGCTCGGGCTCGCAGGGAAGCCGCCCGGTGACCCGTTCGCGGACGACGATCATTGTGCGGTGCCTGTCGGTCACGGCGAGATGTTCCACCATGGGGTGCGTGTAGGGGGTTACCTCGCTGCACCTGTCCGGGGTGCAGTAGCGGTCTCCGGTCCACGACCACATGGAGTCATCGGCGTAGGGGGCAAGACGCAGCTTGATCACAGTGCCTCCAGAAGCGCCGGGGCACGGCCCTTGGCCGTGCCCCGGGGTGATCAGAGTGAGGACGTCACACCTTGGTGGTGTCGTAGGTCATGGCGCCGTCGGACGAACCGCTTTCCTTCTTGTACTCGTGGGTCTCGGCCGGAGACTGAATCCGGCGGAGAACCTTGGTCGTGAACAGCTTCTCGACGCGGTTCCCGCGCTTCGGCGGGGGCAGGAAGTCGTTCACTGCGCACCTCCTGTGCGATGTGGCATGGGGCCTGTCCCGTGCTGTCGTGCACCTGCCGCCACGCCCGGCCGACTCTGCTCACGGGAATGAGGAAGCATGCGACTGGACGGGCGTGGTGCCCCACACTTCGGTGGGCAGGACGCGCTTTCAGCAGGTGTAATCAGCTAACCGGCGGGCCAAGTAGGAGGCAAGAACCCGCGGCGTAACCCCGCGTAGTCCCGCGTAACCCCGAGGAGGGCCCGGTGGCAGCCGCAGAGGACAAACGGTGTATCGCGTACCTCATCCGCCGTGAATGCGAGCAGCGCGGCTGGGGCCCGGCCAAGCTTGCCCGCGAGCTGGGCATCGCCGCGGGCCGAGGCCCCGGGGGTATGGGACGGCAGTACGCCCGCAAGCTGATGGCCGGCGAGCGCACCCCCACCTACTGGCGGCCCTACGTGCAACAGGTCCTCAACCTGGGTGGCTTACCCGACGAGAACGACAGTGCCGGCGCCGCCGGGCACGTCGATACGGTGGATGCAGTACTGGCTCTCGGGAGGAGCGACAGCGACGTGGACCGTCGGAATTTCCTGACCGCCTCCGGCGGCACCGCCCTTTCCACCATCGGACTCCCCGACCCCGACGCCATCACCCGCCGCGTGCGCAACGCCTCCGCCGACGCCGTACGTGTCGGCCACAGCGACGTGCAGGCCGTACTGACCATGGTCCAGACCCTGGGAGACCTCGCTGCCGAATACGGCGGCGGCCACGTGCGCCACCTCGCCCTCAGCTACCTCCAGCACAATGCTGGGCCGTGGCTCAAAGGCCGCTTCGACGAGGCGACCGGCCGCCAGCTCTACGCCGCCGCCTCACAGCTCACCCACCTGATCGGCTGGATGACACAGGACCACAGCGACGACCCGCGCGAGGCCATCCCCTACTTCGAGCAGGCCCACCGCCTGGCCGTGGAAGCCGGCGAGCCGGAACTCGCGGCCACCGCACTGCGCGGCACGGCCGTCCAAGTCCTCGCGATGGGCCCAAGGCACCGCGCCCGCGCAGTGGCCCTGGCCGAGCAGTGCATGAACAGCGCCAAGGACCTGCCCGACCCGCGGGCCAGGGCCTACTACCAGACCACCCTGGCCGAGGCGGTCGCCCTCGACGGCGACCACCGGCTCGCCACCCGCACCCTGGCCGCCTCGCAGAACAGCATCGAACGCACCGCCTCCGCACCGACCGGCGACTCGTGGGCCTCCCACTTCACCATCGGCCGCTGGGCCTACGCCTCCGGCATGATCCTCTCCAAGATGGGCGACCTCACCGGCGCCAGTAGCCAGCTCCAGCAGGCACTTAAGCTCTACGGCCTCGACCGTCGCCGCACCCGCGCCAACGTCCTCGGCCACCTCGGAGCGATCCACCTGCGCCAGCGCAACCTCGACGGCGCGCTGGCAGCGTGGTCGGAGTTCGTGCAGGTGGCCGACGGCGTCCAGTCCGTACGGGTACGGGAAGCGGCCGAGGACATGCGCCTGCGCCTGGCCCGGTACACCGACGTAACCGAGGCACAAGAACTGTCGGAGAAGGCCGCCGCGTTGCTCGCCCGAACCTGACTGATCACTGCCCGCTGTTGAAGCACTTCTCAGTCGCCGCAGTTGCTAGTTCGCCAAACCCCTGCGGCGGGCGGGCCTCGCCCCTCGGCCTCCTGAGATGCTGGGACCACACGGTTGAGAGGGGCAGGAAGCATGCAGTGGCACATCCATGGTGAGCGGCCGATCTACGAAAACCCGTGGGTCAATCTGTGGCTCGTTGATGTCCAGCAGCCGGACGGCCGCCGCTGGGAACACCACGTGGTGCGGATGCGTCATCTGGCCGTCGCCGCGATCATGGACGACCAGAAGCGGGTGCTCATGATGTGGCGACACCGTTTCATCACGGACACGTGGGCCTGGGAGCTTCCGATGGGCCTCATAGAGGAAGGCGAGACTCCCGAGCAGGCAGCCATCCGCGAAGCACGGGAAGAGACCGGATGGCGCGTCGAAGGAGTCAAGCCGCTCATCTATGCCCAGCCTGCCAATGGGATCACGGACTCCGAGCACCATGTCTTCCGGGCTGAGGCTGCTGAGTACGTCGGGCCGCCCACCGAGCTGAACGAGTCCGATCGGGTCGAGTGGATTCCCCTCGCTGATCTCAAGGGCATGATCGACCGCAAGGAGATCGTGAGCAGTGGCTCCCTGGTCGGAGTGCTCTACCTGCTGCTGGACGAGGTGACCGGCGGGGGGAGCTAGGTCAGCATCTTCCGCATGTGCGCCTCGAAGGCGATGACGGGCGCCTCCCGGGCGTACGGACGTAGCTGCGCATGGAAGTCGCGCACGTGGGCGGTGACGCGCGGCGAGTTGATGGCGCTGGCCAAGTCGAGCGCCATGGTGGCCGCGTCGCACGCCTGGGAGAGGTCGCCGCGCCGGAGCTGAGTCGAGGCGAGCCAGAACGCGTGAAACGCCCGGCCGCGTTGCTGATTGCCGCGCTGCTGGGCGTCGTTCTCTCGGCGTAGGCCCTCGGCGATGAGCGGTTCGGCCTCCTGGGGCTTCCCGAGCTGAGCGAAGGCAATGCCGGTGTCCACGATCAGCTTGGTCTCGTCGAAGTAGCGTACCCAGGCCGGGGCTTCCTTGCCGTTGGCGTGTTCGAAGTGCCGGTTTGCGCGCGACACGGCTCGTTGGCAAGCGGCCCCGTCCCGCAGAACGGCTTGTGCAAAGGCTTCACGCATGTAGAGCATCGACATGACGAGTGCGGAGTCGGGTGTGTCGCGGGCGGCGTCCTGGGCCGCTTGAGCGAGCGATACCGCTTCGTTCGGCTCTTCCTCGTAGGTGGCCTGCAAGCTCATGCAGGAAAGCACGTTGGCGACGAATTGCCGGTCGCCAGAGTCCCGCGCGCTCGCTAGCGCCTCGGTGAAGTATGCCTGTGCCTTGCTGTACTGCCGGGCGTCGAAATAGGCCCAGCCGGCCAAGCGCGCCAGTTCAGCCTCGATCGCCTGGAGATCGGCCTTCAGGCTGTGCGCGTCGCCGCGCCGCAGCAGACGCTGAACGTGGCGCAGCTGTCCAACAACGGCCGGTCGGAGGAGGGCGCCTCCGTGAGCGTCGTCCTGCCGCCAGTAGTCCGTGATGAACGACCGTAGGGCAGAGACGGTAGACGGCGTGACATCGGCTTCGTCAGTGACGGCCAGCACATCGTCCAGGTCGGTTGATCGGCGAGTCGTCCGTACTGGCTCTTCGCCTGAAGGGGCAGGCGACGGTGGCTGAACGACAACCTGCGACGGCAGTTCCCATGGTCTGTGTGCCAGACCAAGCAGGGCTCCGGGGATGCGCAGGCCGTCAGAGATGCGCTCGATTACGTCGATGCTCGAAATCCCCCGACGGCCTTGAACGACATCGCCCACCCGGCCGGGCGTCAGGTCGCAGAGAACCGCGATACGGCCTTGAGGGATACCCGCCTTGCGATACATGAGCTGAAAGATGCGTCCGAAGTCGCGCACCCGACACGCTTCGATGAATTCCGTGCTGCGCAGCAGCGCCGAAGGAAGCTCACGGGGGATGTCGTTCAGGCTGGCCACGGGCCCGGCTCCTACCGATTCTCAACTGACCGGTCAGTCTACCCACTTGGGGTAACCCAATGGGTGTAGGCATCCTCCCTGCTCCTCACCAGTCTTGGAAGCCGATCGGCCAGCTTCTCCCCCAGAAGCGTCCAGGAGGCGAGCGAGCAGTGATGGCTGCTGGAAGAAATGACGCCTGCGGTCTCGGTACTTTGCACCGAGGCGTGCAGCTCAGCGAATCGGCCCTTGTGAATGGTGACCCGCTCCTCAACGAGCGCTCGTACTCGTCGGCCCTTGCCGCGAGCCGCCCCCTCGACTTCACAGCGATTACCTACCGGCCCACCGAGCGAGCGGCCGGCACCCGGCTGCCCCGGGTGGATGCTCGGCAGGTTCGGGACATGCGCCTGGACGGGGCCGCGCAGCTTCGGCGGTGGGGCGCCCGGGACGAGCTGGTCACGGATACGGAGATCGTGATCAGCGAGTTGGTCGCCAACGCGTTCCTCCACGGTTCCCCGGGCCGCGATGTCATCCTCACCCTCTCCTCGTACGAGTCGGCGATCGACGTGGCGGTGGCCGACGGCTGCCCGAGGCTGCCGCGGCTGCCCTGCGCATCCGCGGACAGCCCGGACACTCACGAGGACGGGCGTGGATTGCTGCTCGTACGCAACGCAACGGCGTACCACGGGGGGACCTGGCGCTTCACCCGGTGGAGCACCGGCAAACGGATCAACTGCACCCTGCCTCTCCTCCGCATCAGCGACCACCGCGAACGGCGGGCTCGGGCCTACGACGCGGCGCGCATCAACGAGGCGACCGTGTACCTGGGACAGCTCGACCTGCACGACATCGACCACTTCAGCTGGCGCCAGGTGCGCAAGGTGCTGTGGGCCTCGCTGACCACTCTCGCCCCCTTCGCCGAGCGCCACTTCAAGGCTCTGGCGAGGGAGGACCCTGCACGCCCGGAGATCCGCGCCTTCCTCGACTGGGTCCGCCGCCTGCGGGCAGCCGACCGGGTCAGGTCGGCGGATCTGCTGGCTGCGGTACCCCCGCTGCTCGACCTGGCCGAGGCTGCCGTGGGGCAGCCCGCGTAAGCCCATGCCGAACCGTTCCGGCCGCTGCCGGAACGACCCCCTTCCCGCTCGCCTCCGCGGCGAGCCCCCGCTGCCTGACCAGAGGACCAGGACATGCCCCCGACCGACAACCAGCGCAGCCGCCGTTCATCGTGCCAGCATCAGCCGCCGTGCCCGCCCGCCGAAGCGCCGGACCGGGAAGCGGCCCACATCGTGGCAACGCATCCCGAGCAGGGCTGGGCACTCCGCTGCAATGGCGTACTGACGTTCGAGGACATGGGCGAACTCCGTCCGGACGGGCAGGTCACCGCGCCGCACCGTCTGCTGACCCTGGCGGGAGCGGTTACGTGATGACCGGCTTCAACTGGGGCGGCCGGCCCGTCCCCCGCTGGCGTCGGTACGCCTTACGCGCCCGCGGTCTCGGCGATGACGCACCGGGCGCGGCACCGGATGGCGACTACGTCACGATCGACTGGGGAGAGCGCCGCCGTACGGAGGCGGAGCCGATCCTCGCGTGGTGGGTGTCGCGCAGCGTGTCCGGGCCCGGAAGCGCGCAGGAGCACGCGGGCGGCCGGGTGGAGAACGCCATCCACGCGGTCAACTGGCTCCACAGCCACGTCACGTGGCTGAAGCTGCGCCCGGGGCACCCGGCGGGCCTGTTCTTCGACGCCCTGAACGAGGCCGCCGTCCGGCTGGACTACGCCCGTCGCCTGACCGCGGACTGCACCGGCATCAGCGTCTCGGTCACCGAGCGCGGGGTGTGCACCACCTTGTCGATCGGCTGCACCGTGGAGAAGGACGGGGCCGCCCCCCTCAGCACGCCGGTGGTCACCCTGACGAGGGGCGCCGTATGAACGTCGAAGCGATGCTGGACGGGCGCTGCTGGCGCGGGTGCGAGCCGACCGCCGCCAACCCCGCCGTCTTCGTCGGGCCGGGCGACTTCTATGGGCTGCACCTGCCGCTGTTCCTGTGCCAGCGGCACCGCCAGCGGATGCACGAACGGGCGCGGGCCGGGTTCGGCAGCGCGGCGTGTTCGCTGTGCGAGGCCATCGGCGTTGTCGTGGACCGGATCGGCGAGGACACCTCGGTGGTGACCGCCGTACGCCACTGGCCCGACGGGCGGCGCGTGGTCACCAAGTGGGCCCTCAACGTCGCGCTCTACGGCTGCCTCCCGTGCCAGGCGGCGGTCCAGGAGGCAGCCATCAACGCCTTCCGCGACCGCGCCCGGCTCGTCGGCGCCTCGCGGCGTCCCCTGAAACCCGCGGTCTGACATGCCCCCACCCGATGCCGTCCGCACCGGCCGGCATCTGACTGACAACGGAGAAGCGATGCCCCCGCTCCCACCTCCCCGGACCGTCTACTCCGGGGTGCTGCTCAACCCCCGCGACGAGGTCCTGGTGGTGCACCACAAAGACGCGCCCGGAGGCGTCTACGATCTGCCGGGCGTCACGCCCGACGCAGACGATAACGGCTGGATCGGGCTGGCGGCCGCGATCAAGACCGCCACCGGGCTGGAGGTCAACGTCGGCCGGCTGCTCGCCACCGAATGGGCCCCCGCTGATCCGCAGACCCGCACGCCCGCCTACCGCCACCGGGTGCGGTACTGCGGCCGGGTGCCGCAGCACCGGCGGATCATCCTGGGCGGCGGCCTGGACCACTACCGGTGGCTGGCCGCCGATGCGGTGGCCGAGCACTGCGGGCTCGCCGCACGCCGCATCCAGCACGCCCTGAAGGTGCAGCGCAGCGGGGGCAAGGTCGATCCGCGCAACCTCTCGTCCGTCACCTCCGGCGTCGCGGAGGTGTAGACGATGCCCCTCACCATTCACGAGGACTTCGCTGCGGAAAGCCCGGAGCCGGCCCGCCCGCCGCGCTACCGCATCAGCCTGGGCCAGCCCTCTCACCGTCAGGCGGTCAAAGCCATGGTGAAGGCGCGCACGAACTGGATGCGCCACCACGGGCTCGCGACCGACCTGGTAGAGCCTCCGGTCGTCAGCCACCTGGGAAGCGGGGCCGCCGCGGGGGCGCAGGTCTGGGTCCTGCACGAGGGGTCGATGCTGCGGGGCGCCGCGGTCACCTCGATCGACCCCACGGTGAACCTCCAGTGGCATCAGGACCCCGACAGCGAGTCCCTGTGGCTGCACGACATGTACACCGACCCCGACGCCCACGACGCGCCCGGCCGCTGGCTGACGTGGTGGCTCAGCCAGCACTACGCCTCGCACCTGAAGTACGTGTTCACGGCCCTGTGCGACGAGGTGCTGGCCCGGAAGTTCGCGGACCTTCACGTGCTGGAACTGCATCCCACGCAGGACGAGTTCCGCCCCTTCCTGCTGCGCCGCCGCACCGGGCCCGCGCCGCGCCTGCACGCCTACGTGGCGAGCGACGTGCCGCCGCCGGACGCTGCCACCCGCCTCAGACCCTGAGGCCCATCAACTTCCGCGCGGGGCCTCCCCGTCACCGCGCGGAAGGACGCGGAGGCGGTTCCGCGTCCCGGGCGCCGCAGATCGCGGCCCCCGCCCTGTCCGCGGACCCGTCGCTCTCCTGCCGGCGGCGTCTTCGCACAGGTCCCGTCGTAGCGGGCAGCAGATGCGCGCCACGACGACGCCGGGGTGCTGGAGGCGTTCCCCCGAGCCCCTCCAGCACCCCACCGGCCGGGCCCGCCCGGCCCAACACCCACACCGAGGAGAACGTCTTGCCCACTGCCCTGCCCGCTCCGGCCGCCCGGCCGTACGTGCTCAGCCACCTGACCCCGCTGCTCCCGGGCACCGGCGGCGCCACGGCACCGCAGCACCGCTACGACCCGGCGCGTCAGCTCGTCGTGGACGACACCGGCGCGCCGGTCGTCAGCAGCCCGGTCAGCACCATCATGGCGACCGGCCACCTCGGCCCGCACGAGAAGGCCGACCGCCCGGACGGGATGGACTCGTGGTGGTAGAAGACCTCGTCCACCAGGCCGGGCGTCCCCGCCCGGTCTGCGTGGTCGCCCGCGACGCCGACGCCTCGCTCAACGGCGTCGTCCAGGACCTGCACGCCCTCGGCGCCCCGGTGCTGCGCTTCGACCTGGCCAGCTTCCCCGAGCGGGTGACCCTCGCCGCCCAGCTGGCCGGCGGGCGCATCGTGGGCACGCTGGAGGCGGACGGGCGCCGCGTACGGCTGGAGGACATCGGCGCCGTGCTGTGGTGGCACCCCTCCAGCCCCCGCATCAGGCCCGACGGAGCGGACGAGGGCGAGGCCGAGTGGCTGAGCCGGGAGGCGGCCGCCGGGCTGGCCGGCACCCTGGCCGCCCTCGGCTGCCTGCACGTCAACCACCCCGACCACACGGACGCGGCGCAGAACAAGCCCTACGCCCTGGCCCAGGCGGCGGCCGCCGGGCTGCGCGTTCCCCCGGTCTGGATCGGCAACGATGTCGCCGACGCCCGCCGTGCCGTGGACGATTTCGGCCAGGCGGTATGCAAGTCGCTCGTGTCACCGGCGGTCGAAACCGCCGACGGGCCGCGCGCGCTGTTCACCAGCGCGGTCGAGCCCGGCGACCTCGGCGAGAACGTGGCCGCGGCAGCGCACCAGTTCCAGCGGCGGATCAACGCGATGTACGAGGTGCGGCTCATCATGGTCCACGGGGAGCCGTTCGCCGCGCGGCTGACGGCACCGGCCCATTCCACGGATTTCCGGGCCCACTACGACGAGCTGGTCTACGACTACATCGACGTGCCCGACGAGGTCCGCTACGGCACGGTGCGGCTGATGAGCCGCCTCCACCTGGAGTACGCCGCCCTGGACCTGCTCGTCGATGCGCAGGCCCAGTGGTGGCTGGTCGATGTCAACCCCGCCGGCCAGTGGGGCTTTGTCGAAGGCAACCTTCCCGACCTCGCCATCTCCGCCCACCTCGCCGCCGTGCTGGCCGACCCCCGCATCTCCCTGCGCCCCGGTGCCATCCGGCCCGAGCGCACGCACACCCACCAATAGGAGGCCCCATGCATCAGGGATACGACATCGCCGACCCGCCCCCGGTCCGCATCGGCGGGCAGGGACTGCTGACCGACGCTGACGGCCGGGTCCTGGCCGTACGGCCCACCTACGTCAAAGAGCCCGAGCACTCCTACCAGCTCGTCGGCGGACACGCCTTGGAAAACGAGGCGTACGAGGACGCGGCCGTGCGCGAAGTCCACGAAGAAACGGGTCTGCTGCTCGCACCCGGCCGGCTGCTGGTCATCGACCGCATCGACGCCAAACCGCCGACCGAGCAGGAAGAGGGCCGGGCCCTGGGCTACAACTTCGTTCTCGACTTCGGCACCGTCCCCGCCGATACGACGATCCGGCTGCCCGCGCCCTCCGGGGCCGGTGAGTCGCCCGAACTCGATGACTACCAGTTCTTCACGGATGACGAACTGGAGGCCCACTGCCAGGACTACATGGTCAAGCGCATCCGCTGGGCCCGGCGCGCCCGCGCCAGCGAGTGGACGTTCGAGCTGCACCGCGGTGAACTGGTGCAGCGATGAGCGGCCGTAACGGGCCGCTGGGCCCGAAGGGACTGCGCGAAATCCACTGGGGTGACCCGGTCGCCGCGGCCCACGCGGTGCTGGACGAGCATCTGGGCCCGCGCACGGAGATCGCCCGCAACCCGCACCGCTCCCAGGCATGGGCGAAGGACCTCGTGCGCGCACCGGGACTCCTCGAACCGGTCCAGGCCGCCATCGGCCCCGACGTGGCGGTGGAGAACACCTTCCTGGTCATCAAGTGGCCGGGACAGGACTTCGAGGTGCCCTGGCACCAGGACGGGATCGACGACCGGATCGAGCTGGACCCCCAGCGGTCGGTATCGGCGTGGCTGGCCCTGACCAACGCCCCGCCAGGGTCGGGGTGCCTGTACGTGGTGCCCTGCTCACAACGCCGGGGCTACCTGCCCTACCACCTGGAGGACGACACCGGCGCCTCACGCGGCCGCGCCCAGGCCGCCGACGTTCCCGACGGTCTCGTGGGCACCCCCCTGACCTGCACGGCGGGGCAGGGCGTGCTGATGGACGTGCGGCTGCTGCACCGCTCCGGCTCGAACCGCGTCCGCGGCGTCCGTATCGGCCTCAGCATCCGCTACGTCACCCCCGAAGGCATTCAAATGCGCGACGGCTCCACCCCCAAGGTGGACCCGGTCAGCGGCACGGGCTGGTGATACCCGCGATCCCGCCCCGCCCGGCGGCAAAGACGGGGCGGGACCACATCCGCTGTCAGCCAACGTCTTGCTGGCCCTACCTTCACAGGAGAACTCGATGACCAGCCACATCACCATGATCAGCTTCAACTTCGAACAGAACGGATTCGGCGACCGGGCCGAACGGCTGAGGGTGCTGCGCCGCCTGCGCCAGTACAACCCGGCGCTGGTGTGGCGCCAGGAGATGCCCGGGGCGGCCGACCACGCCAAAGCCGTGATGTACGAGGCGGAGGACCCCGAGGTCGGGCTGGGGATGCGCGGCTGGCTCGGCGAGCGGTCCGCCACCGCCGTCTTCGCCGACATGCGCCTGTTCACGCCCGTCGCGGAATATCCCAATCCGGATGCGGTCATGCACCTGCCGCCGACCGCCGTGGGCCTCCAGCTCAACTCCGCCGGCCGCAAGTCCAGCCCCTTCATCGCCGTCGCCGGGCACTGCAACTACGTCTCCCCGGCGCAACGGCAGATGGAGGCCGGATGGCTGTCGTCCTTCAACGACAAGACGATCCGGATGCCCGACGGCAGCCGCCGCAAAGCGTACATGATCGCTGGCATCGACGGCAACAGCTACCCGCACCAGGCCACGCCCGGCGACGTGCCGCTGCCGAACGTGCAGGACATCGTTGACGAGCCGCACCGGGCCCACCGCAGCCGCCGCGGCCCGGACGGCACCGACATCATGGACCAGGAGCCACACGCCATCCTGGAAAAGGCCGGCGTGGTCGATGTGGCCCAGCACCTGGCCCAGGCGCAAGGCCGCAGGGCGGGCCTGGCACCGACCATGCCCGCAAGCGTCACGCACGGGCCCGCCACCCGCGTCGACTGGGTGTGCGCCAGCCGCCACCTGCTCCCGGCCGTCTACGACTGCGAAGTGGTGGACTCCGAGGACGAATCCGATCACCACTACGTGGTGACCCGCTGGGACCACGACGCCCTCGCCGACCTCCTCAACCGCCCCCGCAGGCTCTGGCCGACCTTCTCCTCGGCCCTGCACCCGCCGAGCGGGCGCGGTGACCGGCGGGCAAGGGCCGGTGAGCCCGTACGGATGGCGCGCCATCCGCTGGGGCGAGGCGCGGACCCTGTGCCACCGGCTGACCGAGCGCTACCGCAGCACACGCACGGAGATCGTCCGCAATCCGCACCACGACTGCCGGAGGCGCAGGCCATCGTGCGCTCCCCCCAACTCCTGGATCAGGTGTGCGCGGCCATCGGCCCGCGAGTCGCCGTCGAGCACAGCGGCCTCGTCCTGAAGTGGCCGGGCAGCACCTTCGCGGCGCCCTGGCACCAGGACGGCATCAACGACCGCCTGCAACTGGCCACCGACCGGTCGGTGGCCGCCTGGCTGGCGCTGACCGACACCACCCCGGCCTCCGGCTGCCTGGTCGTCGCCCCCGGCACGCACGTGAACGGCTACCGGTCGCCCAGCACCGACCTACCGAACGGCGCATCCACCGCATCGGTGGCCCTCCTCGCAGGGCAGGGCGTGCTGATGGACATCCGGCTGCCGCACTGCTCCACCACCAACCAGAGCGGCCTCGTCCGGGTCGCGCTCAGCGTCCACTTCGTCGCGCCCGACGGCATCCGGATACGCGACGGCTTAAGCCCCGGCCTGGTCCCGGTCAGCGGGACGGGCTGGTAACCCCACCAAGGGACACGAGAGGAGAGCACATCGTGAGCATCCTCAAGGAGTACGCCGAAGGGCGCGGCGCGTCGCTCAGCGTGCGCGTGCTGGACGGCGAGGACACCGACGCCGCACGGCGCGGTGACAAGCAGCCGCTGCTGCGCAGCGACTGCACGTTCTAGTGCGCCACCGAGGACATCGCCCGCAACTGCATCGAGGAGCTGCGGAGCTCCGACGAGCGGCTGCGCTCGCGCCCGGAGGAGCTGATGCTCTGGGACTGGCAGGCGACGTACTTCGAGCCGGAGCCGGACAACGCCGCCGGCGGCGGCTGGGTACGGCTCGGTGTCGCCTGGTACGACCACGGCTTCTTCGACGACCGGCGTGAGGCCGCCTTCGGCTATCTGCACCGCCGGATCTACGACCGCATCGGTCTGACGGACAAGGACATCACCATCACCCACTGGTCCCGCGTACCGGAGCCCTTCTCCACCGCGTGACTGAACAGGCGTGTCCGCCCTGCTTCCTGACCTGCGGGGCGGACACTCACCGGGCCAACTCGCGTACCGCTTCCTGGGGGCGGGAAGCACGCGAGCGGGCCCACCAGGTGGCGGCCACCCCTAGGGTGGCCGCCACCGCCGTCACCAGCCCGCCCGCCACGAAACCCGCCCGCGGATCGGCGGCCGCCAGCGCCGGCACCACCAGCATCGCCACCGTTCCGCTCGTGCGGATGACCGTTAGGTCCACCGTCATCAACCGCAGCCGCTCGGGGGCCGGATGCGCCGCCAGATGCGCGGCCAGATGCGCGGCCAGCGTGATCTGCAAGAACGGTGCGACGGCCCCGGACAGCGCCGCCACAACCAGCAGGTACGGCAGGGACGGGGCGGCCGCCGTCGCGGCCAGCAGCAGCCCCGCCGCCCCCCACGCCGCGCAGTAGCGCACCGGCGCGCTCCCCTTCATCCGCACGTTGCCCGCCACCCCGTTCGCGGCGAGCGCCCCGGCGCCGGTGGCCGCCAGCACCGCCCCATACGCCCCCGGCCCGCCACCGACCGCCACGGCCAGCAGCGCGGGCATCGCCATCGCCACAGCGCCCGCCCCGATCCCGACCCCGTGCACCGCGATGGCGGCCGCCGTCGGCGGATGCGCCCGCAGCAGCTGCCACGCCGACACCCGCACCGTCCCCGCCGCCGCGGCGGCCTTCCGCACAACGGCGTCCGTACGCCGCCGCCCCAGCAGCGCCAGCACGACCGCGGACACCGCGAACGTCGCCCCGTCCGCCCAGAACAGCGCCGCCTGCGGCACCACGGCCAGCAGCAGCCCGGCCGCCCCGGGCCCGGCGATCCGCGCCAGCCGCCCCGACAGGTCCATCAGCCCTACCACCGCCTGCACCTCACCCGGCCGCACCAGGTCGGGCACCAGCGCACCAAGGTTCGGATCGAACAGCGCCCCGGCGGCCCCCAGCAGCAGCGCCGCTCCCAGCAACCCCGATACTCCCCACCCCGCCCACGCCAGCGGCAACAGGACCACCAGCAGCGCCCGCACTACATCCAGCACGGCCAGCACCCGCAGCGACGCGCACCGCGCCACCGCCGCCCGGCCCATCGTCCCGAGCACGATGTACGGCAGCGACTCGGCCACCGCCACCAGGCCCATCGCCGCAGCCCCGGACTCCTGCCACGCGACCCACATCACCGCCATCGCGTACAGCCGGTCCCCCAGTACCGACAACGCCTGCGCACCCCACAACGCCAGCACCCGGCGACGCCGCAGCAGCCGTACATAACCCACGAGCACTCCCGGCGAAAAGAGCGACAACCGGCGGCAGCCGGGACGCGGGACACCTTAGGACACACAAGGGGCACCACCGGGTCAATGGCGCAAATCAGGCCACGGAAGGCACGTGCACGTGCTACCCACACGGCGCCCCCAACCGCCGCTCCCCAGCGCCGCACCTGCAGCCCAGGAAACCCGTGCCGCCCCGGGCGCGGGCTCCCCCGGCGTCTCTCGCATCACCCGTCCCACACCACACCGAATTCGAGATACCCGGTTGAGCATTCACGCCATGCCGTCGGCATCAGCGGCCCACCGGTCGCTGCCGCGCCAGCCCAGCACCTACTTCTACGAGCACATCCGCATACGCACCAACGGCTGCACGCCGTGCCCGCCTACCTCTCCGTCCACGCCCCGACGAGAAGCCCACCATGCCGTTCCTCGGCTCCTCCGTACTCTGATCGGAGCGCATCTCTTCAGCACGCCGCAGGCACCCGGGACGCCGAGTTGTGAGGTTCGTCAGGAAGCTGGGCCCGACCACGACGCGCTTGGCGTCCGGATCGCGGAGCTCGCCGAAACCGCCGCCCCATCGTGGGAAGCCGTCCCCGGCCTCCCGCTGCCCACCCGGCCGCTGTTCCGCCTCGTGATGGTCGAGGCCCTGCTCGCCACTCGCCGGGAGTACACCGACGGGCTGATGCACCGCCTGCGAGGCGAGGTCGACAGCAAGAAACTGGCTGGCGAAGCGAGTTCGCCGAGGCGGGACAGGAAGGAACGGGTCGCCAATGCGGTGCGGCATACCGGCGCGATGACCGGCTTCGGGCTGTGGGCCGGGCCCGGGACGGTGACCGTCATGGTCAAGGATGCCAGCCGCGTTCCTCCGCCTGCGTGGTCGGCCGATCCGACACAGCCGGGCAGTTTCGGCTGGCCTCTGGGCAACGAGCTCGCTCAGGAAGTGGATAGGCATTTGACTGAAAGGCACAACAGCTTTCGCCGTGCTGCCTGTGGCCTGCACGATCAACGGTGACCAGAACGGCCCTGGACCACGTACCTGACGTCCACCGCCTCCCGGGGAAGGGGAGCCGGGCCGCCGTCGGGCTGCGCTCCCGTTTGACACGGACCGGACCATGGCGTCCCCAGCGCAAAGCCTTGCCATGTCGGGATCATCAGCAGGGGCTGGTCACAGGCGAACTTGCAGGTCGGGCAGCGGAGTGACATGGCGGCCGGTCTCGTGCTCGGCCGGGCGAGGCGTCACCCCTTCACAAAACATCGAGATTACGTCGGCATCACGCGCTCTGGGCACCTCTCCCCGTCTACGCCAGACGCGCACCGCCGGAAGGTTCGCTGGCCACAGGGCCACTCACCGAACGGACCGGTCGCTCCCCCTCACAGGCCCTCATCAGGAGCAGGGGCCATGTCAGCTTTCGGCCCTTGTCCCCTGCTTCCGCGGGTCGAGCCCGTGATTCCCGAGCCGCAAGTAATCGAACTCACGTACTATCATCCCGTACGACTCAAGCTGCGGCAGTGGCTACTCATAGCCGACTGCCGCCCGATGAAGCTGGAGTTCGCGTGCGCAGAACGTTCAGAGGAGCCGCGCTTGCTGGCGCGGCGGCAGCCTGCTTAGCGGGTGTGCTGATACCGGGTACGGCTCATGCCGCAGCGGAGCACACCACCGTCCCACCCGACATCAAGGTCTACTCGAATGACGAGTACGTCCGGATCTTCGGCGTACAGAAGGCAGCCGCGGAGGGTGTCCCGCTGCCCTCAGCCACGGGCCGGCAGGCAAACGGTGTCGCCTACGACCCGCCGCGGCCCTGGTTCAAGGTGAACTGCACGTCCGCCTGACGAGGACCAGTGTCGCCGAGCGCGGACGGACCGGCCCAGGCGGCGTGAGGACTCCGGACGGGCGCCCCATAGGGACAGTCACCGCCTTCTGCCGCGGACAGACGCTCTGCCCTGACTGGATCAATGATCTCTAGCACCTAGGGACGGGCGTCAGCAGGCCGGGAAGTGGGAGTGTGGCCCCATGGACGAACACTTCATCCGCGTCCTGCTGACGCTCCGCCGGTTCATCGGCGTCCCCTTTCCAGGAACTGACTTACACATCCTTGGGTTGGTCCGCCTTGACGACGACCGGATCCGCATCCGGGCAGGCATTGCCGAGTCGACAGGCGTATGGATCGAGCTGCCGACCCGCTCCGCCGACAGGAGCGATCTTCTCGGCACATGGTGGTACGTGGGAGCGCTGCGTCACATTGCCCGATGGCTGCACGACAGGCGCGAGACCCTAGAAACTGCTGCCAGACAGCAGATCATCGACACGACCACCTTGGCCGAGGCTGGGCTGCTACCGGATGACATCGAGGTCATGCCAGAGGATTCTCTGGACTACGTCATCAGCGACCTGGCCGGTGACCCCCTGTGGCATGAGGTCACCGCATCCGCCGCTCCCGAGCTATACACGCTAGCGGGCTTCGACCTCTACAGTCTTGGCGTCGTACGCGTCTACCTTCTGCACGACGGCCGCCTGATCGCAGTCGACCTGTCAACAACAGATACGGAGACTTCAGGGCCGCGCAACGTGGGGTGGTGGGCCTCGACCAAACTCATCGCCATCCTCAACCCCAACGACAAACTGACTCTGGCCGCTCACCGAGTCACCGACGCCAACGACCCTCACTGCGATGCTGTCTTCGACCTCACGAGATGGGCCTGACCTCACCCCACGGCGGCGGCCTGGTGGGCCTCGGCACGGTGTAGGGCGAGTCTGGCGGGCCCGCGCGAACACGATCATGCCGCTGAGCGCCGGCAGGACAGTGGGCAGCAACAGCAACGCGACCGGTTGGTCGATCACCGCGCGCACCGCCTCGAGGACGGGCGCCGCCAGGGCGAACAGCCAGGCATTGGAAACACGACGCGCCTCCGCGCTGACCAGGCGGTCGGTCTGCTCCTCCACGCGAAGCTCACGCCACTGTGCTGGCATCGCGAACTGCTCGCCCTCGCGCAGCATGGCCGCTGTCATCGTGTACACGTGCGGTTCGCGGAGATAGCGCAGCAGCCCCAACCGCAGCGACGCAGTCCGGCTCCACCAGCTCAGGACCTGTTGCTCGCACAGAACGGACCTTAGCCGGCCTGGTCCAGGTCTGGCCGAGACCCGATCAGGCCACGAGACGCAAGCCGTTGGGTGACCGGCCCGTACGCTGTGCAGGGGACGCTCTGTTCTCAGGCAGCCCGGTCGCAGCGCGCGGTGAAGCTCAGGCGCAACTTGACAGCTGGGGCCGCGATTCCGGGCAGAAGGTAGCGCCAAAGGGTGGTCACTCGATGGTGCAAGTCGGCCCGGCCGACAGATATGTGGGAGAGGAGCTGTGTGCCGGAGTAGGAACTGACCAGCAGCCAGGCCACTTCCTCCTCGTCCACCTCCGGCAGCAGTTCCCCTCGATTCCGGGCTGCGCGCAGCTGTACGGCGAACATCTCTGCCCAGTAGCGGTAGGCGGAATCGTCTCGGCTTCCCCAGTCCCCTTGTTCGATAGCAAGACGGACCCCAGCTCGAAGTTTCGGGTTGCTTTGCAGTTCGTCTGCGAGGTACAGGGTGATGTCGATGAGCCGTTGCAGGCCGTCCTTGCCGGGCGGCAATTCTAGATCTTCGCCCTGCTCGGTCATCACTGCGTGAGCCAGATTACTTTTGGACGAGAAGTGGAAGTACATCGCCCCCGCCGTGACCTCCGCACGTTTCATGATCTTGCTGATGCTCGCCGCAGAGTAGCCGTACTCGTCGAATAGCTCAGATGCCGCCCGGAGGATGGCCTCCCGTGTCTTGATCGCCCTTTCCTGCACTGAGCCGCTCATCCCTTCGACGATTACCTGAGTTGCGCGAATAATGCCGAGCGCGTTCCGCCTTACGGAAGGGGAAAGTTGACCACCGTAAGGCTAATAGCCCTACTCCCCTTCGCCGCCGAAGAGGCTTACGGTCACGTGTTAAGCCCAGCCGTTCAAGAAGACACGCCACGGAAGACCTCGTCGACGCCAGCTTGTCGCGGTGACTCGCCGGGCGGCCTCCGGCCCGATGGGCTGCTACGCGCCCGCCCCATCGAGCCGAAGGCCGCTGTCATTCGTTCGGCGGATCTCAGACGTACGGCAGTAGGTTGTCCTGTTCGTACAGGTCCCGCCACACCTCACGCAGCAGCAGGATCCGCTGCTGCAGTTGCGGAAGCAGTTGCTGTATGTGCTCGATGGCTGCATCCGGGGCGGCTGGCAGGGCCCAGCGCGTGAGCAGTTTCACTTCGTCACGTGCCTCGGAGATAAGGGCTGCCTGCGGCATGCGGGCGATCACCGCACTCGCGTCGACCTCGGTGACCGCCCACTCGCCCGGCGCCTCTTCGATCGCCCAGATGACCGAATGATTGCTCGGCGACAGCGTCAGGCGGCTATCCGGGCCTATCAGGCGGCTGAGGACAGGCAACGGGATTCCATCCTCCCCCGCGAGGGCCGCTGCCTCCTCTGCTGTGTCCAGGATGAGACGGGCAGTGAGCGAATGCGCGTGGCGCTGGCGTGCTGCATCGGCCCGTCCCTCGCTCGTCCGATCCCGGGCCGGCACGGCTTGGACTCTTTCAGCAGCTGAGGTCTCAGCCCAGGCGTTGCGGGCGCCGCCGAGGGCGTCGTGCTCGTCGTCGGCGCGGTCGTCCTCGACCCAGGTGATCACGACGAAGCGGCAGTCAGGCATGCTCGCCGGGTACACGACGTGGCTGACGACCTCGACAGTCTCCCAGCCCAGGGCCGGCACGTTCATGCGGAAGACGTGGCCGTCGCGAGTCTCGCCCAGCTCGTTCTCAGTCTCCCAGATGTGCCGCACATCGGGGTTCTTCTTCACGTCGTCGATCAGCTGGCGAAGCTCGGCGTCGTTCTCGTTGGTGGCTTCCGCGAACTTGAGCATCTTCACGTAGGCCGCGGCGTGCTGGTGCCAGTCGTGATACTGGGCCCGGGCTTCGGGATCGGTCAGCGCCCAGCGTATGAGGTTGGCGCCGGGCTCCATGACCCACGGCCACCACTCTGCCATGGCCGTGTTGAAGCTGATGATGTTCCAGTAGCGGTCGCAGAGGTACGTCGGGCTGGGCATCTGCTGGTCGATCAGCAAGCGCAGCGCCCGCCGCAGCTCGGGGCGGCCCTCGGCGCTCGACGTGGTGAGGGACGTGCCGACGTTATACAGCAACAATGCGTGGCGTTCGTCACGGTCCAGTGCGAACAAAGCAGCCAGCGAATCACACTGAGACTGGGTAAATCGTGGCGGAGTGGCGCCTCGTTCGATCTTCCGGTATGTGCGCACCCCCATTCCCAGGGACTTAGCGGCCAGCGCTTGCGTGACGCCAGCGGTCTTACGCCACCTTCGCAGCAGGGCGCCGAATCCCATGAACTGTCCGGCAAGCTGCCCAGCGCCCTGTTCCGAAGAAGCCTGGGCGGCGCCGTCGGGGTCCGGTTCCTTCACGGCCATGACCCTTCCTCATTCCTTCGTCTTGCCTCTGGAGATGCCTGCTTTCGGGCATGAAAAAAGAGGGTCAGCTCACAATGGCCGGCCCCCGCCCTGTCATCTCCGCCCTAGACCATACGCAATATTGAGGTGATCTTGGCCATCGGTCCTACGGGCCACAGGAAGACAAGAACAACCTGCCTATCCGCGAACAATCCTTGGAGATCTGGTGCGTTCGCGAGCGAATCGGACACCCTCGCCCCACTTTTCAAGATCAAATCGAGGAAGCGGCAAATGTGTGCCGCTTTTCGTTCCCGCTCAGGCTGCCGGCCTAGACCACGGTCACCGGTGTTCACCGAAGGTCCACCGGAATACCTGATTCCCCTTACGCTGCGGGCGACTTGCGTCCCCGCAGACCACCGGCAACGTCGCATCACACAGAGATGCTTATACGGGCAAAATCGGGCAAACAATCTCCGTTGACGACTCTGCGCCGCTTGGCTTGAATCATGGCGATCGTTCGTTTTCTAGGGACGTTGAAGCATCGGACTCGGGAGGGCGCAGTGAAGGCCACCTTCGACGGCTCGGCGCAGTCCTGTGGCTACCCGCGTCTCACTGGTCACCCTCTGCAACCAGTACAGAGGTTAAGTACCAACTCTGGATCTTGACGCGGGTGCGTGCGTATGTTCGTCGTCGTCCGGGCCACTGCCCGGGCGGCGGGACGAACGTGAGGAGCGCGGCAGGCACCAACCAGACGTACAGATTCGTATACAGCGGCGGCGTCCGAGAGCGGGAACTCCCGGACACCGAACGCCGAACGGCATAACCCGCCCCGGGAAGGGCGGAGATTGCCCACCTTCACCACGCTGATCCCTTACCACCGGGCGCTTCAGCGTGGGAGTACTGCAGAGGAGATTGTTGCATGCCTCCTGCCCTGCGCGAAAGGCCCGACGGCCTGGCCTGCGCGGCAGCCACCTACACCTCGGCGCCTTTCCGTACCGCGCCGGAGCACACCGCCCTGGCTTCGGCGAACGGCCAGTCCCGCCTCGTGGGCGGGAGTGGCCGATGAGCAGCGATGCCCGCGAGTGGGTGTGGGAGCACAGCTCCAGCCGGGGAACCGCGCGCTTGATCCTGCTGTCGATCGCGGACCGGGTGGCCGACGAGCAGTGCATCGCCTGGGCCTCCTTGACCAGCCTGTCCGAGCGCACGAACGCCTCCAGGTCCACAGTGCGCGACGCTCTCGATCGGCTGCTCGACGGCGGCGAGCTGGAGCAGCTCGACGATCTGACCGGTCCGCAGCGCAGCACGGTCTACCGCCTGCCTCTGGCCGCGGTGGCCATGGCACAGGCCGCGAGGGAGCAGGAAGCCGACGACAGCAACGTCTCGACGGACGAGTCCGAGCCCGGCCTGACGCTTCAGATCTCGGCCCTGCGGCGGTACGGCATCCGCCCACGTGAGGTACCGGATTCCTCCGGCACGGTCCGGAATCCGGCCGGTCCGGAAACCGGTACCTCCCAGCGGAAACCGGCACACCGACCTACCGGGAACCGGCACAGCGGGGTAGCGGAATCCGGCCCCCAGAACCGTAGTGAACCGAAGGTGAACCGTAGGTACAGCAGTAGCAGTACCGGCCTCGTCTCGGCTGGCGAGTGGCAGGTCGACCCCGCCACCCACGCCTGGGCCCGCCAGCAGGGACACCTCGACCGCCTCGGCGAGGAGGGCCTGGCCGCCGCTGACGCGAAGTGGCGGGTGCACCGCGCCGACTGGAAGCCCCGCTCGGCAGGAGCCTGGGCTGCCGACTGGCGCTCCTGGGTCGCCCGGGAGCACGCCCCGGGCCGCCCGAACCTCTACGCCGTGCCCGGCAACGGCCTGGCCAAGCCGGGCGGCATGACCCGCGCCGAAGCCCACACCGCAGCTCTGCTCGCCGCCCTCGAAGAGCCGACCGGAACGGAGTAGCCACACCGTGGACCGCCGCGAGATCGCCGCCCTGCTGGCCTACATCGGCCGGCTCGACCCCCGCACCATCCGCGTCGAGGGCGAGGCCCGCGACCAGCTCGCCCAGTGGCACGACCTGCTCGGGGACGTGCCGATGGTCACGCCCAACGGCTGGGACGCCCGCGTCGCCGCCCGGCAGCACATCCGGGTCTCGCCGTACCCGATCCTGCCCGCGGACATCGCCCGCCCCTGGGAGAACTACCGGCGCGACCGCCTGGCCCGGCACACCGATCCGGCCCCGTCCGCCGACCCGGACGACCAGGCGGCCTGGACCGCCGAGCTGGCCGGCACCCGGCGTGCCGTGGCCACCGGCAGCGCTCAGCCCGCGCAGTACCGGGCCATCACCAGCGGTCGCAACGACCCGGAACTGCAGGTGCGGCTACGGCAGGTCGGCTCCTGCATCCCGCCGGAGGCCCGCACCGCCCTCGCGCCCTACCGGCCCGCCCGCGCAGCACGAGAGGCGGCCGTCGCCGAGGGCCAGCCCGACGCGCTCACCGTCCGGTGCGAGTGGTGCCTGGCGCAAGCTGGCGAGCCGTGCCGCAGCCGGCGGATCGGCCCCGACGGCGCAGCACACGGAACCGCCCCGCGTGCCAAACCGCACCCGGGCCGCTTCGACCTCGCCGCCGCCCGGCAGGCCCAGGAGAGCGAGCAGGCCCAGCAGCCCGCGCTGGCCTGAGCCGCCCGCCCGCCGGTGCACCCGTCCGGTGCACCGGCACCCCGCCCCGTCCCGGCTGCGGCGCCCATCCTGCGCCGCAGCCGGCCCCCGACGCCGCGTCCGTCCGCCGCCGGCCCCCGAGCGGCCGACGCGGCAGCACATCGGAGACCACCTTGCGCCACATCACCACCTACGACGCGCCGGCCACCGGCCTGCGCAGCATCGGCGACACCAGCTGGCACACCCGCGGGGTATGCCACGGCATGGACCCCGAGGACGCCGACGCCACCTTCTTCCCACTGCCTCGGGATCACGAGGCCATCGCCGAGGCGAAGGAGATGTGCGGCCAGTGCCCGGTCCGCCGCGACTGCCTCAACTACGCCTTGGAGAACGTCCTCAGGGAGGGCGTCTGGGGCGGGCTGACCGAAGCCGAGCGGCGCCCCTGGCACGACGGGCTGCCCCAGCGCCTCGACTACAGCCGCGTGATCGCGTTCTTTAACGGGCGCGACGTGCATCTGACCGAGTCCGAGCGCCAGGTCGTCATCGACCACGCCTACGTCCGAGGCTGGCGCCCCGACCGGCTCGCCGGCGCCCTGCAGATCAGCCACAAACACGCCCGGGACCTGCTGCGGCAGGCCGCCAACAAGGTCTTCGACCGCGACCGGACCCTCGGTGTGCCCAGGCGCAAGACAAAGAGGAAGCACACCACCCCGGCGACCAGTCGGCCCGCGCCCACCACGTCCGCCGCGGGGCAGCCAATGTCCCGTCCGGTGGCGTCGGCCTCGACGCACGCCCCCTTCGGAAAGGCCGCATGACCCTCCTGTCCCTCGGTGCCGCACCGGCCATCCCCCTTCTCCTCGCCATCGGCGTCCCCGTCACCGCCCTCGCCCTGGTCTTGACCGGCCGGGCGATCCGGCGCCGGAAAGCACGTCCGCAGAAACGTTTCGGCAGCCCGGCGGTCAAGGCCGCCGCGCTCGCCGCGCTCGGCTGCACCGCCTACAGCGCCGACACCAGCTGGGCCTTCGCCGCCGACTACCTCGCCATGGCCGGTACCGCCGAGCGCGCAGCCCTGTTCGGTGTCGCGGAACTCGCCCTCTTCGCCATGGCACTGATGGCCCGGCAGAACCTGGCCGTCCAGGGAGCGCCGGGGCTGCCGGGCACCCTGGTCTGGGGCATCACCGGCGTACAGGTGATCCCCGCATACGCCGAAAGCGGCCCCGTCGGCGGCACAGTCCGCGCTATCGTCGGCCCGATCATGGCCGCTGTCCTCTGGCACCAGGCCATGGGCATCGAACTGCGCCTGCACACCCCAGGTGCTGCTTCCCACGGCCTCATCGCCACCCTGGGACGAGAGGCGCGCGAGCGGCTGCTGTCCCGCCTCGGCATCGCCGCCCGGGACCGCGACGCCGCACAGATCACCCGCGACCGGGCCACCGCCCGCGCCGTCGCCCTCGCTGCCCGCCTCGCCGAACGCACCCCCGAACAGCACGGCTGGCACAGCAGGCGACTCGCGCGGCGCCTGTCGAAAGCGATCGGCCGGGCCGCGGTCGGCACCGACCCCGTCCAGCGCGGCGAGCTGCTCGACCAGCTCGCCGCCCGCCGGCACGCGCTCGCACTCGCCACGGTCCCCTTGCCCTCCCCCTGGCCCTCGCACCACGTCAGCACGACGACCGCCACGCCCCCCTCGCCACAGGACAGCACCACGGTCCCCGTCGACAATCCGCACGCTGACACCCGACCGGTCGGGGACCAGGGACCACGCCAGGAGGAGGGACCGGTCCCCAGGGCCGGGGATCACGACGCCGGGACCGGGGACCACATTCCGGGGATCGAGACGGGGGCCGGGGGCTGCAGCTCGGGGACCGAGACGGTCAAGCTGAGGGTCAACGAGGACCTCGGTGGCTTCGCGGGGAGCGGGCACCCTGCGGCCGAAGCGCCTACTCACGCCCAGGAAAGGCGCCGGGGGCCGGAGGCCACCGAGGCGGGGACCGGACCCGCCGGGGACCGGGGACCGAACGACACCGACACGGGGACCGGACCCGCCGGGGACCGGGGACACAAAGCCCCCCTAAGACGGAAGCCGACCGCAAGGGCCAAAAGCAAGCATGGCGGCCGGTCCCGTAGCCCGCAGACACAGCGTCCGCCGCGCGGCCCGGAGCAGTCCGTGGAGCAGCTCGTCCAGCAGGTCCGTCCCCACGTCCCGGCCCTGCTCGAACGGGACGGCAACGAGGCCGTCACCCGCGTCCAGCTGCGGGAAATTCTCCGGCGCGAGGGCCTCAAAGGCGGCCGGAATGACCGGCTGAGCCTCGTTCTGCAGCAGCTGCGGAGCGACGCAAGCACTACCAAGGCAAGGAGCACCACCCGATGAAGACCTGCCCGCGATTCGCGACCCTCCGCGAGGAGTACGAGCGGGAGATCGGCTTTCTGACCGCTCACTCCGCACGGCATGCCGGAAGGCCGGCGGCGAAGTCCAGCGCAAAGCACGCCGCGTCGGCGAAGGCACGGATGGCCCGGGCACTCAGCGGCCACGTCGGGCGCTGCCCCGAGTGCGGATGATCCCCTGCAAAGCAGCAGGTCATAGCCCTGACCCGCTATGGGTGGCCCGGCACTGTGCCGGGCCACCCCTCTTTCGACGAAGGAGATCACCATGACGTATGCAGCCGCGCCCGATCAGTTCGAGAACTCCCTGGGTTGGGCATTCCTGCACACCTTCCTCCGGTTCAGGTTGATCCGTGCCGCGGCCGACGGCCCCGAGGGGCAGTGGTTCGTCCAGATCACCGCCGGCGAGCAGGTCCATCACCTGACCGACGCCGAGGATGCGTTCGTATTCGTTCTCGATGTCCTGGAGATCGTCCACCAGGGGCAGGACGGTGGGCAGTGACGAACCCGAGCGATTCCCCCTCCACTCCGCAACCTGCCGACGTCTACAACTCGGTCCCAGGGCGACGAGCAAGTTATCGGCCAAGACACTCTTCCCCGTCGGGGAAGGTGTCCTGGCCAGAACCCGCCCCGGGGGTGGCGGGTGCGGACCAGCACCGGGGGGTGCTGGTCCGCGGGGCAGCGACCGAGGGCGGACCGAAGCCGGAGGAGAAGCCGTCGCCACGCAAGCGCCGCGACGCAAAGAAGACCGCGCGCAAGCGCGCACCGAAGCCGCCCGAACGCAAACGTAGTTACGTGTGCAGCGTCCGCCTGAACCACGATGAAAGGGCCCTGCTCGATGCCGCGGCAAGCGCGACTCGTACGAGCCTGCCCGCCTTCCTTGCCCGCAGCGGCCTCGCTGCCGCGCACGACCTCGACAACACCGCCGCAGCCGTCGCCGGCCACCGCGAGCTCGTCGCCGAACTGTTCGCCGCCCGCCGGCACCTCGGGCAGGTCGGCAACAACCTCAACCAGGTAGCCCGTGCCATCAACTCCGGAGGCCAGCCGACGGAGATCGACGCGGTCGTCACCGCGGTCCAACGCGCTGTGATCCGGGTACAGGCGGCCACCGACCACCTGCTGGAGCAGCAGTGACCGCTCCGCTCCCGCCGACCCCATGGCTATGGCGTGCAGATCATGGACGCCCCGTTGCTCCGTCGTGGGCAGGCAGTCGCCCGAGCATCCGAGGCCGCGAATGACCGTCGAAGCCAGGCCGTGGAAGCGCTGCGAAGGCACGCGCAGGCCGGCAACCGCCACGGCCGTGAACCCGTCACGCTCCATGGCTGCGCCGGTTCTCGTCGCATGTGGGAGGCAGGCGTCGCCACCAGTTGATTGATCGGTTGAGGACAGCAGCATGATCCCCCGGATCCAAAAGCGCGGACAGCGCACCATCGGCCTCCTCTATTACCTCTACGGGCCGGGCAAGGTCGAGGAGCACACCGACCCGCACCTGGTCGCCTCCTGGGACCACAACGCTCCCGACCCCGGCCGCGACGCCGCCGCCACCCTCAAGCAGCTACAGCAACTCCTGGACCAGCCCGTTGAGAATATCGACCAGGCAAAGCGGCCGAACAAGCACGTGTGGCACCTCTCCGTCCGCAACGGCGCCGAGGACCGGGTCCTGACGGACGAGGAGTGGGGCGACGTCGCCCGCCGCATGGTCGCCGCCGCCGGCATCGACGACCCCGAGCAGGGTGCGGGGTGCCGGTGGGCGGCCGTCCGGCATGCGGACGACCACATCCACATCGTCGCCACCCTCGTCCGCGAGGACGGCTACAAGCCCGACCTCGACCATGACGCCGCCCGCGTGCAGGCCCAGGCCCGTGCCCTCGAAGCCGAACTGGGGCTGCGCCGTCTGAACAAGGGCGACGGCACCGCCGCGAAACGCCCGACCAGAGCCGAGCGGCACAAGGCCGAGCGACAGGGCCGTGAGCACACCGCGCGGGAAGAACTGCGCGAGACCGTACGCCAGGCGGTGGCCGGTGCGCAGAGCGAAGGCGAATTCTTCGACCGGCTGGCCGCCGCCGGCCTCCTGATCCGCAAGCGCGCTGCCCCCTCAGGCGACCTGCTCGGCTACAAGGTCGCCCTGCCCGACGACCGCAACAAGGACAATGAGCCCGTGTTCTACCCCGGCGCGCGCCTCGCTCCGGACCTGTCGCTGCCCAGGATTCGAGAACGCTGGTCCGCCGGTGCCCACCACCAGCACGTTGCGCCAGATGCTCCCCACCACACTGCTCCGAAAAGTCCCTCCAGCGCACGCCGGCGGGCCGCATCGGCCGCCTGGACCGCGGTCATGTTCATTGAGCACGGTGACGACGCCGTCGTCTCCGCTCACGTCGCGGCGGCCGGCGAGGTCCTGGACGCACTCGCGAAGACCTCCCCCGCCAGCACCCGCCGCGACCTGCGCGATGCCGCCTTCGCATTCGAACGCGCCTCCCGATCCCACATCCGGGCGGAGCGCGGGCGCGACCGGGGCCTGCGGCAGGCCGCCCGGGACCTCGTCCACAGCGGCCCGGCTCTGGGACGCGGTGAAGACGGTGCGACGACCGCGATGGCGATCGACATGCTGTTCTTCGTCATCACCGCCGCCGTGCACTGGCATGCGAAGAAGGGGCACGCCCAGCAGGCAGCCGCGGCCCGCCAGGCCGCCGAACACCTGCGCTTGGCCTACCAGGCAGCCGCGGCCCAACCCCTCGGCGTGCTCTATCAGCGTGGCCGACGCCTGGGCCGCCCCGTGGTCCAGCGGCAGACGGCGGTGCTGCGCGCAGCCGTTCCGGCGCTGGCCGAACGGGTCCTCACCGAGCCTGGGTGGTACGCGCTCGCCGCGACTCTCGCCGATGCCGAGGCCGCCGGCCACGCCCCGGCAGCCCTCCTCGCGCACGCCGCCGGGCGACGGGAACTGGACACGGCGGACTCCGTCAGCGACGTCCTCGTGTGGCGGCTGCGGCGCACCGCGGGCCTGCCCGCCGACACCAGCGACGAGTTGGCCGACGCCCACGCGCCGCAGTCCTCGGCGTACCGGGCCGGACAGCGGGCACCGGGGCGGTCGGGGCGCCGGCGCGGGCGGCCGTGACTGTGGGCCTAGTGAATTGAAGCAGGCCAGGGAACTAGGGCACGATCATGATGCGTGCAGGACGAGGTGAGGGAGGGTGCGAGGTGTTCGGACGAATGCGCCGCCGCCGGAGGGCGGAGTCCAGTGAGATGCAGCGTCGGTCCTTCGAGATGTGGGCGCGGCTGGAGGGCCAGGTGCCGCCGGAGGTCGAGCGGGTGCGGGCCGAGCTGCAGCCCGCTGAGCCGGCCGCGCTGGTGGACGACTTCCTCCCGCCGGAGCTGCGCGTCCCCAGCCACGACCAGCTCGACGGCCGGATGATGCCCTGGGCGCAGCCGATCGTCCTGGACGGCGAGATGGTCGCCTGCACCGGGTGCGGGGCGTACCGGGACTGGCTCGTCCTGTCCACCCGCGATCAGATCTGGCTGCGCTGCCGGGCGGGCCACCAGCAGCCTGAGCCGCGTCTCAACACCGCCTGGTACAACCGGCACGCCGGCCCCGCGGACGCGACGCACGCCACCTTCGAGGACTGCCTGCGCCACCTCGGCCACTGACCCCCAACCCCTACGACCCACCGGGCCCGCGGGCCCGTACTGACCACCCGTCGTCAAGCACCAGGGGTCAGTTCCACCATGCGCGTTCGCGTCGCCGCCCTCGGCCTCACCGCCATTACCGTCCTCGCCCTGCCCGCCTGCTCCACCAACACCACCGAGGCCAAACCCGTCTCCCCGCCCTCCACGCAGAGCAAGAAGTCGGCTGGTCCTGGCCGGAATGCTGCTCCGCTGTCTTCGGCCGCGCTGGAGGAGCGCCTGCTCGACGTGAGCGACCTCGGCGCCGGATATGCCCGTAAGCCCGAGCGGCCCGCCCGGCACGACGACGTCACCGTCCTGGGATGTCCCGCCCTCAACGGTCTCGGCGGTGACGCGGCCATGGGAGGCTCGCTCGACTTCCCCCGCCGCGCGAAGGTCACCTTCACCTACGGCGACGCGAGCGACTCGGAGGTCTCCGACGAGCTGTACAGCGACTCCGCCGGCAAGCTCTCCAACGGCACCAACCGGATCTTCAAGGCCATGACCGGCTGCCCGAAGTATCAGGTCCTCGTGGGCGGCACCACGGTCGACATCGCCACCCAGAAGGTGGTCTCGCCCCGGGTCGGCGACGAGCGGTGGAGCCAGGTGATGACCTTCTCTGCCGGCGGGCGCGACACCGTGGTGAAGCAGGCCGCGGTCCGTGACGGTGGCACACTGGTGGTGGTGTCCGGTTCACCGGCCCTCGTCGACCAGTACCTCGGCAAGGCTCTCGCCAAGGCGACGGCAACTCGCTGACGCGCCGTTGGTCGGTGCCTCCGGCCGCTCTCCGGGTGGGGGCACCGCGCCACCTCCGAGGAGGCGGGAGCCATAGACCTGCACGGCGCCCCCGATGGATCTGTCGTCAGCCCCGTGTCGCGCCTCGTTGCACCTCGTACGTCCAGCCACGCGGGACGGGATTTCCCTCGTCGATACGCAGGGCCTCGTATGTGTCGCATACCAGCCGGAAGGCGGCGTCCTCGGCTGCCAAGAGATCGACGGTGTACGGCCCGGCTATGTACACCGGACGACGCTCATCGCCGTTCCGGTCCCACTCCAGCCGATGGTTGTATTGCTCGGACAGGATGTCGTTCGGCTTTCGGTCCCTGGCGGATCGGGCCCGAGGCTGCTGCAGGTTGCCGACCCCCATTGTCCGGTCTCTGTGAAAGTGGCGAGACTCGGATCGATCACGGCGAATCGGCTGAGTCGCGGGTGGGCGTTACGGCTAGGCGTGCCGGTCGTTGAGATCGTTATGGGTACGCGTGAAGGTTCCTCTCAGCTCTGCGTGATGTGCGGCGCTGACCTCCTGCGCGGTACGGCCTATCTGGTCGACGGCGTCTGGCGGCGGGGCCGCCGCCAGAGATTCGACCGCTTCCTGATCTGCCAGACGTGCTACGAGCTGGGGCGCCCGGACCCGGCGACGGGCCGGACCCGGGCAGCCTCTGCACGGCGGACCGAGTCCGTTGAGTGGTGGGGCTTGGCCGGGAGGGGCGCGGCTCTCCCACCCCAAGCGTGCGTCGCTGGATGCGGCCTGGTCGTGGTGCGTGGGGCGGAGGCGCTGATACGGGGGGTGACGTGCTCTCGGGCCTGCCGCACGTCCCTCACGCGGAAGCGTAACGGCGGTCGCGGTTCAGGCCGCCCCTGTGGCGCCTGCGGCGAGACCGTTACGGCTGGGCGTGCGGATTCTGCGTACTGCGATGCGAAATGCCGTCAGAAGGCGTACCGCCGGCGGCGGGCCAGCGGAGCGGCAGATCCGATCCCGGAGCTGCTGGCGGCACTGGCCCCTTTCGTCGCGTCCTTCACCCGCGGTATCTCGCAGGCGCTGTACAAGGCTTCGTACAGCGTGCATATCGCGCACCTACGTGGCGACGATCCAGGCGAATCCCTCGCCAGGCTCACCGCCATGGACCCCGAGCGGATCAAGATCCCCGACACCGACGACGGTCGTCGACTGCGTGCCTCCCTCCGCAGCATCAGGGCGGCTCAAACCCTCACGCACAGCCATAACGATCTCAACGACACCTAGGCCGTTTCCTTCGGATCATCTGATCGTTGGTCCGGGTGTGTCGTTGACTGACGCCCAGTGGGCGCGGATCGAGCCGTTGCTGCCGGACCGGGCACCCCGGCGGGGTGGCCGGTGGCGGGATCACCGGCAGGTGATCGACGCGATCGCGTTCAAGTACCGCACCGGCACGCCGTGGACGGACCTGCCCGAACGCTTCGGTTCGTGGAAGGGGGCTCACAACCGGCTGCGGAGGTGGGCGGCCGACGGCACCCGGGAAAAGGTGTTCACCGCCCTGCTCGCGCAGGCCGACACCGAAGGCGACCTCGACTGGGTCGTCGCGGTCGACTCCACGATCGTCCGTGCCCACCAGCACGCCGCCGGGGCCCGTCAAAAGGGGCCCCGGCCGGCGAGCCGGCCGACCATGCCCTCGGACGCTCCCGCGGCGGACTGACCACGAAGATCCATCTCGCCGCCGACGGCCGGTGCCGGCCCCTCGCGTTCCTCGTCACGGCGGGACAGGCCGGTGACGCACCCGCCTTCGAGCAGGTCATGGCCCGGATCAGAGTGCCCCGGCCGGCAGGCAGACCACGCACGGCACCGGCCGTGGTCCTGGCGGACAAGGCGTACTCGTCCCGCGCGATCCGCCGTCACCTTAAGGCGCCGCGGCATCCGGACGGTGATCCCGCAACCCGCCGACCAGGCCGCCAACCGCAAACGGCTCGGCAGCCGCGGCGGTCGTCCACCGGCCTTCGACCACGAGGCCTACAAACAGCGCAACGTCGTCGAGCGGTGCATGTGCGCCACGAGGCGTCTTGTTGTATCCCCGGCACAGCCGGGAGGAATTGGAGGGATATTCCTGGGCCTGATGGCTCACCTGGATCCGAAAGGTGAAGGGGACCAGAGCATGCCAGAGAATCAGCGAGCGGGCTCAGTTGCCAGGGACGGTGCGCTGAGGGGCCCGCGTGATAAGGCGAAAGCTGGATTGCCTGAACCCCAATCTCCAGTCGATGAAAGTTCGCATCCATCGGAAAGGCTACTGAAACCGATGCCATGTCCTGTGACGGCTTTGATGCATGGCCGACATACCTTCCGCGACATGGGGCGATGCCCACTGAGGGCATTGAAGGAGATGAGTGGGGCGCCTACGTCACGCTATGACGTACAACAAGGACGAACGTGGGATCGCCTACGGGGTGCGAACCCTAGGGCGACGGAGTGCCCGTAGTAGTCGCAGGAGTAACGACCTGCCGAGGAGAGCGGGAAAGCCGCTCGCAGGGCGAAGGGACACAGGTGACTGGATGCGAATGAGACCGGGAGGTATGCGAAATGCAGAGTGCCGACACGGTGTTAGGCATCCTTCGTGAGCGCGGCAGACGTGGTCTGCCGTGTAGTGAGCTGTATCGGCAAATGTTCAACCCGCAGTTGTACCTGGTGGCTTACGGCCGCATCTACTCCAATAAAGGGGCGATGACGCCGGGAGTCTCGCAAGAAACCGTGGACGGCATGTCGCTGGGCAAGGTAGGTCGCATCATTGATGCGATGCGCCACGAGCGCTACCGGTTCAGCCCAGTAAAGCGAGTCCACATTCCCAAGAAGAATGGGAAGACCCGGCCGCTTGGACTGCCGACCTGGTCGGACAAGCTCGTCGGCGAGGTGATGCGTCTCCTTCTGGAGGCATTCTTCGAGCCGCAGTTCTCCGACCGGTCCCACGGGTTCCGACCCAAACGGGGCTGTCACACCGCCTTGACGGAGGTGGGCAATACCTGGACGGGTACGACCTGGTTCATCGAAGGTGATATCTCTGACTGCTTCGGTTCGATCGATCATCAAGTCGTCATCGAGACGCTGGCAGAACGGATTCACGATGGCCGGTTTCTTCGGCTCGTGCGCAACATGCTTGAGGCCGGTTACATGGAGGACTGGACCTGGGGAGCCACGCTCAGCGGGGCACCTCAAGGCGGAGTACTCTCTCCGCTGCTGTCCAATATCTACCTGCACCGACTGGACAGCTTTGTCGAGAAGGTTCTGATTCCGCACAACACCCGAGGGCGAAGCAGGGCGCGCAACCCTGCCTACCTGGAGGTGGTCAACGCGATCGCACGCGCTCGCAGGCGGGGAGACCGGGCCGAAGTCCGGTCTCTTCGCAAGCAGCAACGCAGTATCCCCAGCGTGGATCCGAACGATCCGGGCTTCCGGAGACTGCGCTATGCGCGATACGCCGATGACACCCTTCTTGGGTTCATCGGGCCGAGATCCGAGGCCGAGGAGATCAAACGGCAGCTCGCGGTATTCCTTCGCGAAGACCTCAAGTTGGAATTATCGCCAGAGAAGACACTGATCACCCATGCCCGTAAGGGCACGGCATCGTTCCTCGGATACGAGATCACCGTGCAACACAACGACAGGCAGGCAACCAGAGGCCGCAGGACGGCTAACGGTTCGATTGCTCTACGTGTGCCAGCAAAGGTGATCCGAGACAAGGCAGCCCTATACCTCAGCCGCGGAAAACCCGCGCACCGACCCCAACTCTTGAACGACGACGACTACACCATCGTCAACATCTACGGGGCCGAATACCGGGGCATCGTCCAGTACTACCTCCTGGCCGGCAACGTATGCCGATTGCATCGGCTGCGTTGGGCCATGGAAACCTCGTTGCTCAAGACACTGGCAGCGAAGCATCGCTCGACGGTGTCCAAGATGGCGGCCCGCTACAAGGCCAAGATCGAGACACCGAATGGGCCCCGCACATGCTTCGAAGCCAAGGTCCCCCGCAGCCCAGGCAGGAAGCCACTGGTCGCACGATTCGGCGGAATCTCACTGACGCGACAGAAGGCAGCGGTCCTCACGGACCGTAAATCGGCCAACCCCCACCCCAGAAAAGAGCTGATTACCCGGCTCTTGAAGGGGAAGTGCGAGCTATGCGGGACGTCGGAAGACGTGCGGGTGCACCACATCCGAAAACTCGCTGACCTCGACAGGGTAGAGCCGCCTACCGAATGGCATCAGGTCATGGTGAAGAAACGGCGCAAGACTCTGGTTGTCTGCATCGGCTGCCATGACAGGATCCACTCAGGAAAGCCAACCGGTAGCGTCACGAAATAGGTCACTGGAGAGCCCGTTACGGGGAAACTCGTACGGCGGGTTCGGAGGGGGGCCGTGCGGAAAAGGGCCTGCACATGGCAGGCACCTCGTCGCGCGGCCTACCCAACCAACCGACTCAAGCAGTGGCGTGGCCTGGCCACCCGCTACGACAAGACCTCGACCATCTACCTCGCCGGACTCCACCTCGCCGCCATCTTCATCTGGTCAGCCAGATGATCCGAAGGAAACGGCCTAGCCGTAACGCCCACCCGCGACTCAGTCGATTCGCCATGATCGATCCGAGTCTCGCCACCTTCACAGAGACCGGACACCCATGGCGTATTCGTCGAAGTGCTCGATGACATCTCGTGCCTTCTTGCCACCCGGTACGGCACGGTCGAATGTGGTGAGCGCTTCGCGCAACAGTGCCTTTGCTGCCTCGGCCTTCACATGTGTACGGGCCATTTCGACACCACGGAGAACGTGGCGAAGGGCCATGACCGTGTACGGGGCATCGATGAGCGCGTGGTCCTTATCGTCCTCGCTTAGCATCCGGTGCAGGTCGAGCGCTACCTTCCGGTGCGCCATCCAGGCAGACGTGTGGCCGATGGTGGCTCCATGCTCCGTTGGTCGCCACGGCCCTCCGGACTCGCTCACGTTTGCAACTGCTCCGCTTGTGTAGGCAGAACAGGCCAGCTTACGGGGCTGAGGAATGCCGGCGAGGAGGATTTCGGTTCGCGCGGCCACAACCATCTTCGCCTGGGCGCCCCACGCTGGGCAGTATGAAGCCCGGCTCCCTCTCGGGGGGGGCCGGGCTTCATAGGTGACGGGAAGGCAAAAAGCGGCCGAGCGCTATCCCCAGCCTCAAGGGAGCGCACGAGTCGGCCATCGTTAGCCGGCCGGTGCGCGCAGGAGTCGCTCCCGGGTGCTTTCGGGCAGCACACGGCGCAGGACCGGCGCGGTGGAGCTGAGCGTGGTGGCGAAGCACGCCACAAGATCGTGTGGCACGCTGGGACCGAAGGACGCGGCCCACAGGCACGGTGCCCCCGGCACCGGCTCGGCCCACGCCTGCCACCCGGTCGGGCCCGCCTCATCGGTCTCCGCCGCCAGGACGCGCGGGTCGGCGTCCTGGATGAGGGGTGGCACCTCGCCGAGGCTGATGTGCGAGGCGAAAGTCGAATCCATCGCTCCCGCATGCGGCTGGTCGATGTCACGGAACCAGCCGTGCGCGGTCACCGCGTCGAGGACCAGCTCGGGGCCGCCCATCGGGGCAGCAGGCTGGTCGCGGGCGTCGAGCGCGACCAGGAAGTCGGCCAGGGCCTCCCCCGGGACGTCGGGGGTGAAGTAGGCGGACCACTGCGCGAGCGGACTGCTCGTGTCCGCGCGAGCGGAGACCTGCCAGGCGATCGGCAGCTCCCCCAGGTGGAACGGCTCGTCCGCCAGGACCCACTGGGCCCAGCGAAGGGTGTCGGGGCTGATGTGCAGGACAGTGCTGCGCAGGACCTGGCGGTCCTGCGGTGCCTCATCCGGCACCTGCCGTCCGCGGACGATCGTCAGGCTCGTCCAGCCCAGGCCGGCGAGCGTATCGGCGACGGCGTCGTAAAGCCGTCCGTCATCACCGGCCAGATGCCGGGGGCCGACCCAGTACGCGGGCGGGGCTCCGTGCGGGAGGGGCGGGTCGGGTGGGAACTCGGGATGCAGGGGCGCCTCCAAAGACTCGGTGTGGTTCTACTTGCCGCCGGCGCTGCGGCGCGGCCGACGCGGGGGAGCCTGGACCGGAGATTGCCAGGCCAGTTCGACAGCGACCTCCGGCGGCAGGTGTCCGAGCTGCGTGTCCGCGTCCCGGCCCTCGGCGAGGTAGACAACAGGCAGGCCGGTCTCGTCGGTGGCCTGGACAACCCGCTCCACGCGGTGCGCCATCGGGAAGAACGGGTTCATCGCCTGTCGCACCGGAGCGCCTCGATCGCAGGCGGACAACAGGTCAATGAGATCGCCGACAGTCAACTCCGTATGAGGCACAGACAATCATCCTCCTTGTATGAGGGAGCGCGATGAGGGGCGGCCTGCGCTGCCACCGGATGCAAAAAGTGCCCTTCGGCGAAGGACTTCCGGCTCAAGCCGGAGCGCTACTGGCGCCGGGAAGTCTCCAGCACGCGTGCCACGGCGGCGGCGACGATATCGGCCGGCGTCTCGGTCCCGAAGGACATCTTGTAGCCAGGAGCACTCGCCGTGCCGGTGACGGCGATCACCCACCCTTCGTCCTTCACCCAGTCCTCATCGGCTCCGCCGGGCCGTCCGTTGGGGAACCAACCGAGGTAGAACCGACCATCACGGCTGTTGATGTGGACATCGGCACGGTCATCCACGACGTGCGTGAACTCGGCCTCTGCGAACTGGTCGATCACCCGCATCGGCTGACCGGGACCGAGCCTCCAGGAGCGGAGCCGAAGGGCTTCGCGGGTCGTGGCAAACCCAGGTTGCAGGGCATCCACTGCCACGGCATCACCTCTCTGACCTGGGGTTTTCAGGGAAGGTCGTCTACGTTGACATGCCCCTGCGACTTCCACCAGTCCTTTGGCGATCTTTCCCGTCTGCTCCCGGCGAACTGTCCTTTGCCATTTCAATCGAGGCGTTTGGCCGTCCGGACGGTTCCGCTGGAAGTGTGGTCGGGTAGGCGGATCACAGGAAGGTGGAGGCATCACTCGACGGTGGCGTGCACTCAAAATCGAACACGTGATTGAATCTCGGCCATGGTGCTCAACTCCTACCCCGACGATCTCCTGGAAGCGCAGCAAGCCTTGCATCGCACCTACGAGGCGCTCGCCGCCTCGCATCCGCGGCACACCACGGCGCTGCGTCGCGACCTCCTTCGCCTGTCGACTGTGGTGCTCTGGCATCCGTTCTGGTCCGCCTTCCCGGGAAGTTCTTCGGCAGCCCGTGTGCAGCTGCGGCGACAGGCCCGGAGCCGACAGGCAAGGCAGGCGGTATGAGGGATCACCTCACCGAGCGGCAACTGGGCATCCTGCGGTGCATCAGCGAGTGGATTGCCGAGTACGGAGAGGCACCGTCGATCCGCGAGATCGGACGGCAGGTCGGCCTGTCCAGCTCCTCCTCGGTTATCCCGCCAGTGGGCTGACGAGCATGCTGCTCCTCGGAGGCCGCGTCCGCGCTGCTCAGCGGGATGGATCCGCAACGTCCTCATGCAACAGAGGCGTTGCCCCGGGACTGGGCCCGTTGACAGTTGCGCGGATGGGGCGCCTTGGTTCTTCCTTGGGCGTTAGGAGGCTGCCCTCGGGATTTGGCACCGCGGGGCAACCGGACGCTGGCAATGGCGCATCCAATGAGGGCAGAGCGATGATGTCCCGGGATCTCGGGGTTGCCTGCGATTATCTGGCTGCCCTGGCGTCGATCTCGGCGATGAGGGCTTCGACGCGAGCCCTGATCCCGTCGCGGATGGGGCGTACGGCGTCGACGCCTTGACCGGCGGGGTCTTCGAGGGGCCAGTCGGGGTAGCGGCGGCCGGGCACGACGGGGCCGGCGTCGCCACAGCCCAGAGGGTTCGTCCGGTTCTGGCTAGGGTGGGGGCGCCGCGAGGGGCGGTCCGCTGCCCGCAACGGCCGGACGCCTCCCGCTCGAGGTTCCGGGCAGGCTCGGGAGCGGTGCGGTCCAGGCTGTGGTGACCGGGTGCGGCCGGATGCGCAGTCCGTTGCGGTGTGCTGGTGCTCGGTCTGTCGTTACCGGCACGCAGTGGTTCGGCGGTGAATTCCGCTCCGATTCAACCTTTCCTTTTGCCTCCAGCCGTCTCGATTCCGCAACGAATCGGCCTTTACGTGGGTTATGCGGTAACTGCTGGAATTTTTCAGCGGCACCGAAAGGTGGCCGGAATGTTCTCTGCTGGTTTTCGCTGCCCGTCCTTACCATGCTTATAAAAACCGGCCCTAGAGGAAGGGGCGAGGCGTGCCCAGTGACGTGGTAGGCCGTATCACCAACAAGGTCAACGCGACTCGTGTTACAGATGTGCAAAACGATACCGTGCGGTTGGAGTATTCGGCCGCAGGCGGGGGCGAGGTGGACGGCCACCGGGTGACCGATATCGCGACTCACGAGTCGGTGCGGTTGGCCGACGGGACCGAGACGGCAACCGTCAAGATCGTAGTGCAGGCAACGCAGGGCGGTGACCAGCTGGTCCTGACGGGCAGTGCCTCTGGGGTCGTGCGCGGGGGATCGGTGCGTTTCGAGGGCGTTCTGCACGCGCGCAGCACGACCGGGAAGTTCCGTGATCTGAACGGGACGTCTCTGCTGGCCGTGGCGGAGATGACCGACAACGAAACGGTGGAACACGTGTGGCGGCGTTTTCCCGAGTAACCAATGATGCGTTCGGCGGGATTTCGTCCGCCGGTTTCGCATCAGACGGCACCGTGCGCTGCTTTGCTGTGAGCGTGCGCGCAGGGGCTTGCGAGCGGTTGCCGGTGTGAGGCCGTTCGGCTTGTCCTGTCGGGATGGGCAGAAGGTTAAGTGCCTGTCGCGGCCAGCGGGGCTCGGGGTGTTCCGCTGGTCTGTGTGAGAGTGAGTTCGCGCCACCCGGGGGAATGATGCTCGAATGCTGTGACAGCCCGTCCGGACCGGCCGAGCCGGTTGCCGTGATCGGGGCTTCGTGTCGTCTGCCGGGTGGTGTGGACTCGCTGGGCGCGTTGTGGCGGTTGCTGGAGGAGGGTCGGGAGACCGTCGGTCCGGTGCCCAAGGACCGGTGGGACGCGCAGGCGCTGGGGCGCGTGCTGCCGGAGCAGGTCGCGGCGGTGATGCGGGTTGGCGGGTGGCTTGCGGGGGATATCGGCGCCTTCGATCCGCAGGCGTTCGGGATGTCGGGGCAGGAGGCGGACTGGCTGGATCCGCAGCACCGTCTGCTGCTGATGGTGGCCTGGGAGGCGCTGGAGCACGCCGGGATTCCGCTGGAGAGGCTGCGGGGTTCGCGGGCGGGTGTGTTCGCGGGGATGTATTCGATGGACAACCTGCTGCGGGGGCACCGGCGTCCACAGGAGGCGGACGCGTACTGGTTCTCCGGCGCGGTGCACGGGGTGGGGGCCGGGCGGCTGTCCTATCTGCTGGATCTGCACGGCCCGAGCCTGGCGGTCGATACCGCCTGCTCCTCGTCCCTGGTGGCCGTGCACCTGGCGTGCCAGGCGCTGCGGGCCGGAGAGTGTCCGCTGGCGGTGGCGGGCGGTGTCTCGGCGGCCCTGGGACCGGAGATCAGTGCGGCTTCGGCCCGGTGGCGGATGTATTCGCCCACCGGCCGGTGCCGGGCCTTCGATGCGGGGGCCGACGGTTATCTGCGGGCCGAGGGCTGCGGAGTGGTCGTCCTCAAGCTGCTGGCCGCCGCGCAGCACGACGGGGACCGGGTCCTGGCGGTGCTGCGGGGCTCGGCCGTCAACCAGGACGGCCGCTCCGACCAGCTGACGGTGCCTTCCTCCCAGGCGCAGGCCGCGATGTTCACCGAGGCACTGCGCCGCGCCGGGGTGGAGGCCGGCCGGGTGGGGATGGTGGAGGCGCACGGCACCGGCACCCCGGTGGGCGACCCGCGGGAGTTCGCCGCGCTGAAGGACGTCTACGGGACGGGGCCCGGACGGTGCGCGATCGGGTCGGTGAAGACGAACATCGGTCACACCGAGCCCGCCTCCGGTGTGGTGGGGCTGTTGAAGACCGTCGTGTCTCTGCAGCGGGGCCGGGTGCCGGCCAGCTTGCACTTCACCCGGTGGCATCCCGAGATCGATGCCGGCGGGTGCCGGCTGTTCGTGCCGACACAGGCGGCCGACTGGCCGGTGCCGGGCCGGCCCCGGCTGGCGGCGGTCTCCTCCTACGGGGTCGGCGGCACGAACGCGCACGTCCTCGTCGAGGAAGCCCCCGCCGCAAAGGCCGCGCCGGTTTCCGGTACGGACCGTACGGCCGGGGCCCGGAACCAGACGTTTGTGCTGAGTGCCGCTTCGCCGGGTGCGTTGCACCAGACCGCGGCGCGGCTGGCGGACTGGCTGGAAGGGGACGGTGCCGGCCAGCCGCTGCGGGATGTGGCCTACACGCTGGCGGTGCGGCGCTCGCACGGGGCGCACCGGGCGGCTGTGGTGGCCGATGGCCGCAGCGAACTGACCACCGGGCTCAGGCAACTGGCCGCCGGTCGAGCGGCAGTCAACTGCGCCACTGGGCGGGCCGGGGCGCAGGAGTGTGGGGCGGTGTTCGTCTACTCCGGCCACGGCTCGCAATGGGCCCGCATGGGCCAGGGTTTGTTGGGCCGGGATGCGGCGTTCACCGCCGCCTTGGAGGAGCTGGAGCCGCTGGTGCAGGCGGAGAGCGGCTTCTCGCTGCGCGAGGTGCTGGCCGCCGGCACGGTGGTGAGCGGGGTGGAGCGGGTCCAGCCGACGCTGTTCGCCCTGCAGGTGGCGCTGACGGCCCTGTGGCGGGCCCGGGGGGTGGTGCCGACGGCCGTCATCGGGCACTCGATGGGCGAGGTCGCCGCCGCGGTGGCCTGCGGGGCGCTGAGCCTGCCGGACGGGGTGAAGGTGATCTGCCGCCGCTCCCGGCTGCTCACCCGGGTGCGTGGCGGGGCGATGGCGGTGGTCCGGCTGCCCGCTGACGAGGTGACCCAGGCGCTGACACAAAGCGGCTGCGACCAGGTGGAGGTGGCGGTCGTCGCCTCCCCGGCCAGCACGGCGATCTCCGGGGACGCGGGCCAGGTCGAACGGCTGCTGCACCGGTGGGAACAAGAGGGGGTGGTGGAGGCCGCCCGGGTGGCGGTGGAGGTGGCCTCCCACTCCGCGCACATGGATCCCGTCCTGGCCCCGCTGCGCGAACAACTCGCCGATGTGCAGCCGCGGCGTCCGTCCCTGGCCTTCTACAGCACCGTCACCGAAGATCCGTGTGCGCCGGTGCGGCTGGATGCCGAGTACTGGGCGGACAACCAGCGCCGCCGGGTGCGGTTCGCCTCAGCCGTCCAGGCCGCGCAGGCGGCAGGGCACCGGCTGTTCGTCGAAGTCAACGTCCACCCGCTGCTGGCCGGCGCGTTGACCGAAACGCTGGCCGCCCACGGCGACGGGGAGGCGGTGGTCGTGCCCACGCTGCGGCGGGACGGGGACGAGGAGCGGGACGTCGCCGCCCACCTGGCCGCCGTGCACTGCGCCGGTTTCCCCGTGCCCTGGAGCACACACGTCAGGGGCCGGCTGGTGGACGTTCCGGGGACCTGCTGGGAGGAGCGGCACCACTGGATCGCACCGTCGGAGCTGAGCCAGGGCCGGCCCGCCACCACCCATAGCGTGCTCGGGGAGCATCCGCTGCTGGGCGTGCACGTCCTCGACCCGGTCCAGCCCCGGCGGCACCTGTGGCAGGCCACCGTCGACCCGCAGCGCGAGGGCTGGCTCAAGGACCACCAAGCCGCCGGAGAGCCGGCGATGGCCGGGGCCGTCTGGTGCGAGATGGCCCTGACCGCCGCCACCCACACCTTCGCCAAGCCGGTACAGCAGGTGTGTGTGCGGGATGTGACCTTCGATGCGCTCCTGTCGCTCGGCGGTGAGCGGGTGCACCTGGCCTCCTGCGCGCAGGAGGACGGCGGTACGGCCGTATGGAGGGTGATGGCGCGGGCCGGTGACGGCTTCGAGCCGCACGCCGGGGCCGCCCTCGCCCCCGCCGCCGAGGGCACGAGCCCCGCCCCCGTGCCGGTGGAACAACTGCGGCGCTCCTGTCCCGTCGAGGCGGATACCACACGCCTGTGGGGCAGTTGGGCGGCTACCTGCTCCGTGGCCTACGGGCCGGCCTTCCGCGCCGTCCAGAGCCTGCACCTGGCACCGGATGCCAGGCGGCCCGAGGCCCTGGCCCGCCTGGCCCTCCCCGACGCGGCCCGCCCGCACACCGACGGCTTCGCCTGGCACCCGGTGCTGCTGGACGGATGTCTGCAGACGCTCTTGGCCCTGTGGACCAGCCGCATCGCCCTGCCGGAGGGCACCGCCTACCCCCAGGGCATCGGCGAGCTGCAGGTACACGGAGACACGGCCACCGGCGTGTACTGCCACGTCCGCGCCGACGCCCTCGACGAGCACACCGTGACCGGCTCGCTGCGGCTGCTGGATGCCGCAGGGATGGTGGTCGGCCGCGCCGAGCACATCCGTTTCGCCCACACCCCGAGGCATCCGATCGCCGGCCGCCTGCAGCACTACCTCATCCAGCACCGCTGGCAGCCCCAGCCGATGGCCGCCTCCCGCAGCCGACAGCACGCCACCTGGCTGTTGATCACCGAAACCGAGGATCTCCACCCCTGGCACCGTGACCTCGAAGCCACCCTCGGCCATCCCCCGTCCGCCTGCGCCCGGCTCACCCTGCCCCTGGACGGAGAAGGCAACCAGGCCCGCCAGGCCCTCGCCGTAGCCCTGCAGCAGGGCCCGGCGCCGTTCACCGACGCCGTTGTTGTCCTGGAACCGGACACCGGCGCCGGCCTCGGCGCCGTGGAGCGGGCCCGCCGCCGCACCGCCCGCCTCATCACCGCCGTGCAGGCCCTGGCCGACGGCCACCCGCCCGCCCGCCTGCACATCCTCAGCCACCACGGCCAGGCCATCGGCGAACAAGACACCATCGCACTGGGCCACGCCGGGCTGCGCGGGGCGCTGCGCACCCTCCTGTACGAGCACCCCGAACTGCGCCCCGCCCTCTACGACACCGACACCCTCACCCCCGCCCGCACTGTCGCCGCCCAGCTGCTCGCCGACGACACCGAGGACGAGGTGGCCTGGCGGGGCGGCCGGCGCTACGTCGCCCGCCTGGCCCCCGCGCCGCTGAGCCCGGCCGAGCGCCGCACCACCGTCTGCCGGACCGGCCAGCTGCCGGTACGCGCCGAACCCCACGGCGCCACCGTGGCCTTCACTGTCACCGAGCCGCCTCCCGAGCCGGCAGAGCACCAGGTGAGTATCGCCGTACACACCACCTGCCCTCCCGGTGCCGGCCCCGGCACGCCACCGCTGTCCGCCTGCGCCGGCACCGTGACGGCCACCGGTCCCCAGACCACCTTGGCCACCGGGCAGCAGGTGGCCGCCGTCCTCGCCGACGCGGAACCGGTCAGCCGTCTGACCGTCGACGAGCGCTGGTGCATACCGGTGCCCGCCCACCTGGACGCCGCCAGGCTGGCCGGCTCGCTGCTGCCCTACCTCACCGCCCACTACGGCCTGCACCACCTGGCCCGTATCCGGCCCGGCGACCGCGTCCTGATCCTCGGCCCCGGCCCCCTGGCCCAGGCCGCCCAGCACACGGCCACCGCCGCCCAGGCCCAGGTCCACACCACGACCGCGATCACCAACTGCAGCGGCCTGTGGGACATCATCATCGACACCACCCCCCGTCCCGAACCTCACGCCCACCGCCTTCTGGCACCGGCAGGCCAGCTCCTGGCCACCACCTCCCATGCGGCCCGCAACGGCTCGGGGAGCACGCCAGCGCGCGCGGTGGACCTCACGGCGCTGCTGAGCGCGACGCCCGGTGCGGTCGCAGCCCTGCTCGGGAACATCGCCGAGGCCCTGGTCCAGGGGGCACTGCCGCTATTGCCCGTCACCCAGCTCCCCCTTGAGCACCTGGCCCGCGAAGCCCCTTCCGGCAGGTCTACGGCCTACCGGTGGCCCACCGGCACCGTCACCGCCCACCTGCCGCCCGACCGCGTTCCCCTCGTCCGGCCCGACGGCGCCTACGTGATCAGCGGCGGGCTCGGCGGCCTGGGCAAGGTGCTGGCCCGCTGGCTGGCGGACAAGGGCGCAGGCACCCTCGTCCTCAACAGCCGCTCCCAACCCGACCAGCACACCAACGCTCTTCTGGACGGACTGCGGCGCACCGGTACACGGATCGAAGTGGTCTGCGCCGACCTGGCCGAGCCCGGCACCGCCGAACACCTGCTGCACACCGCCGAACGCCACGGCCACCCCCTGCGCGGCATCATCCACGCCGCGGCCGTGGTCGAGGACGCCACCGCCACCGGCCTCACCGAAGATCTGCTGGAGCGGGTCTGGCGCCCCAAGGCCCAAGGAGGGTGGCTGCTGCACCAGGCCAGCACCTCTTTCGCCCTGGACTGGTGGGTGGGCTTCTCCTCCTTCGTCCCGCTCCTTGGCTCCCCCGGCCAGAGTGCGTACGCCGCCGCCTCCGCCTGGCTCGACGCCCTCATCACCCACCGCGCCGCCGCCAACCTCCCCGCCACGGGCATCAACTGGGGCGCCTGGGCCGAGACCGGCATCGGCGCCCGCACCCTCGGCGACCGCGGCTTTGCCACCATCCCCCTCAACGACGCCCTGGCCGGACTCGAACTCCTGCTCACCCACGCCCGCACCCACACCGGCTTCGTCACCCTCGACCTCACCCGCTGGCTCACGCCCTACCCCACCGTCACCGCCTCCCCCTACCTCGCCCCCTCCTGCCCACCACCTCATCCACCCACCAGACCGACGACCCCACCGGCGGTGACGCGTCACTCCAGAAACTGCTGCACGCCCCACCCGGCCGACGCCGCCAGCTGCTGCAAGACCTCCTGACCGACCAGGCCGCCATACTCCTGGACTGCCCGCCCGACCGCATCGACGCGCACACCCCCCTGCCCGCCCTGGGCATGGACTCCCTCATCACCGTCCGGCTGCGCAACCGCCTCCAGCAGACCCTGGGCATCCCGCTGCCCCGCAGCGTCCTGCACACCCGAGCGACCATCACCGCACTAGCCGACCACCTCAACGACCACCTGCCCCACCACCCCAGCACAGAACCGACACCCGCCCCGCAGCCTCACCCCACACCCCGCCCCGCCGCAGAAGCAGCCCCGGCACGCGCCCACACCACCCGGTCAGAACAGCCTCCACCACCCCACGCAGCCCCCGTGCACGGCCAGCCCACTGCGCAAGCTGGCCTGCCGGATCACACCAGCGTCTGGATCCTCGACCACCGTCCGGACGATCTGCTGGGCGACGCACACGTCCGGCTCGAACAGCGCCCGCTGCCGCACCTCGCCGAGGGGCAGGTGCTGATCCGCAACGCCTACATGTCGGTGCACACCTCCATGCTCGGCCGCATGCTGCCCACCCCCGCCGCCCAGTACTGCGGCGTCCGCGGCCCCCTCAACCCGACGTCCTCCTACCTGCCCTACGTCGTCGGGGAGGCCATGACCGGGCCTGCCATCGGCACCGTCCTTGCCTCCCGCACCCAGGACATCGCCCCCGGCGACCTGGTCCGCCACGATTTGGCCTGGCGCACCTACGCCGTTGCCGACGCCGCCGCCGTGGAAAAACTTCCCGACACCGGGCTGGACCCGACGGTGCACCTCGGTCCGCTGGGCCTCAATGGCCTGGCCGCCTACGGCGCCCTCAAGGACGGCGGGCACATCACCAACGGTGACACCGTGTTCGTCTCCGCCGCGGCCGGCGCGGTCGGCACCATCGCCGGGCAGATCGCCCGCCTCTACGGCGCCACCCGCATCATCGGCAGCACCGGCAGCCCTCACAAGGCCCGCACTCTCACCGACACCCTCGGCTTCGATGCCGTCCTCAACTACCGGCAGGGCGACCTCACCGACCAGCTCCGTGCCGCCGCCTCCGACGGCATCGACGTCTACTTCGACAACGTCGGCGGCGACCACCTCGCCGCCGCCCTCGACACCCTCAACCCCCACGGACGCATCCTGCTGTGCGGCCTGCACTCCCAATACACCCAAGGAGACATCCGCTGGCCCGACAACTTCCCTCTCGTCATCGGCAAAGCCCTCCACCTCACCGGCGTGAAAGTCTTCGACTACGCCCAGCAATTCCCGCAGTTCGCCACCGACATGACCACCTGGCTCACCACCGGGGCCCTGACCTGCCCCACCACCATCACCCCCAGCATCGACAACGCCTATCAGGCCCTCCAGAGCCTGAGCACCGGCAAGAACACCGGCCAAGCCCTCGTCGCCCTCCGCCCTGACCCCGCACCCACCTCATCCGCACGCCACACGAAAGCAGCGGGACTTCTCCCGGACAACCCGGTGCACCGCGGCTGATCGCCGGCTCGACCGGTGCGGTACGGCGTGCCGTCCCGCGGCAGGCACCAGGGCCGTGCGAGCAAAGACGAGCTTGGGCCAGTCGGCGTCGTCCTCCTGCGCCTCCCACCACTCGACGCCGGCAGTCACCAAGGAGTTCAGCCACACCCCGAGCGAGTACGTGTAGTCCCGGTACGAGCGCCACCCCAGATTCCGCCACCTCGCGGAACCGAGACACGCGTTCACCCGCAGGTCCGGCAGACCGCCCGGCCCGATGAAGAACCGCTGTCCTTCGAACCCCGCTATTACGCGGGGCCGCGAAACCAGCCGCGGAGTCACATCTCGTAACAGCTCTTCCAAGCCATCGGCATCGTGATCAGTGTCGTACCGATGCACTTGCCAGCATTGCGTACCGCTCGGGCCCTGTCCCACGAATGGAGCAACGACCCGCAGCAACAACGGTCACTCGATACAGAACGTCGGTCGCCTACCACCTGGCACGGCTGGAAGCAGCTGGAGCGATCAAGCGGGTGGGCCGCCGCCGGTTCTGCCGTCCGAACTGATACCAGCTTCCGACTCACACGCGGCGTCCTGAGATTTTGCGGCCCACGGACGCCGAGCCCTAAGGGGTCTCCGCGTACGAAGGCCCACGCAGGGCTGACCGGAAGCGGAGCACTGCTCTCGCCGCCTCCACGCCTGCCGAAGCTACGCGTGCGTGGACACCGCCACCCGTTCAGGCCAGCGCGTGTGGAGCGAGGATGGCAGCTCAAAGCGCACCGAGGCCCCAGAGAACTTCCGTTCTCTGGGGCCTCGGTGCGCTGCTGTTTACGGCTTCCGGCCGGGGGCTGAGGGTCTCGGTGCTTACCTGCCGTCGGTGGGTGCGGCGTCCTGCGAACGTCGTCGTCGGGCTGCGATGACGACGGCTGCGCCACCGGCGAGCAGAACCCCGGCGGTCCCCAGGAGCCAGGGGGTGGCATCGGCTCCGGTGTGGGCGAGTGATCCAGTTGCCTGTTGCGGGGTGGGGGTTGCGGAGGAGGGCGTCGGCGCCGCCGCGCCGGAAGCGCTCGCCTCGGGACGCGGCGTGGCCTGGTTCTGTTTCCCGGGCGTCCGCTCCGGCGCGGGCTTGGCCGGTGCCGTCGGCGTCGGGGCGGTCTCGGTCGGCGAGGGGGTGGGGGTCGGGTGGCGCTTCGGGGTGTCGGCGAGGGTGACCGTTTCCGACGCCCCGGGCTTGGCGGTGATCTTGGCTGGGGCGCTGTCCAGCTCGTACCCCGAGGGGGCCTTGGATTCGGTGATCTTGTAGGGGGTGCCGGTTCGGGTGGTAACGGGCAGTTGGACCGTGGCGGTGCCGTCCTTGCCCGTGGTCACCGTGACAGTCTTACCGCTGCTGTCGACCAGAGTGACGTTGACGATGGCTCCGGGAAGAGGTTTGCCGCTGCTCTTGTCGGTCTTCTTCACGGTCAGGTTCGCCGGCTTGAACGGGTCGATGACCGTCAGCGGCACGGCGGTGCCGGGGGTGACGATGACGTCCTGGTCAGCGGCGACGGTGTGCAGCGGGCTGCCGCTGTCGGTCTCCTTGAGCCGGTAGACGCCAGTGGAAAGGTCTTCGAAGGCCAGTCGCCCCTCGGCGTCCGTACGGCCGCTGGCGGCTTCCTTGCCGGCATCGTCGAGCAGGGTGAACGCGGCCCCCGCCATCCGGCCCCCGTCGGGGTCCTTCTTGAAGATCTTCACGCCGCCGGTCTCGGGCAGGTGCCGTACGGCGGGTGCGGAGGCGGACGAGGTCGGCTCGGGAGCGTGGGCCGCAGCGGCCGGAGCCCAGGCCAGGGGGCCTGCGACAGCAGCGGCAACGGTGATGGCTGCCGCTGTGGTACGGCGGGGTGAATGGATGTGCAAGAACGGGCTCCTGGGACGGGCGATCCGGCGATGGTGGGCGGGCGGAGGTGCATGGAGGGTTCAGCGAGTGCGGCCGAGCCTCGTACTGGGCGGTGGTTGGGTCACCGGCCGCTGCCGGGTGTGACGGCGCGGTCGGGGCTCAGCGGGAGCGGCCTCCTCTGTGGGTGGTCAGCGGGGCGGGCGTCTGGTGAGCCGTACGGCGCGGTGCGGCTGTCGTCCACGCACCGGGGAACCAGACGGCGGTGTACTGCTCAATGGCATCGCGCAGGCCGTTGGTGACGGCGCCCTCCCACGGTGGCTGGCCGGGGCGGTGGTATGTGTCGAATGTGCCGTACCCCTTGGTATTCGCGGGCGTGCCGTGGGCTTCGTCGCGACGGCGAAAGGTGCCGTGATCCGCGAAGCTGAGGGCCACCGCGTCGATCTCACCCCGGTCTGCGTGGAGAACCGTCAGGCGCAGGCCGCCGTAGGTATCCGCGTAGATGGTGCGGGTGAATTCGATCCGCAGTCGCAGCGGTGTTCCGGGGGTGGGAGTGGCGTAGTAGGTGTTGCCCACGACAGTGCTGTCGGTGAAGGGAAGGGATAGTTCGGCGAAGAACTCGGGGGCGTGCAGAGAGGCCAATGGGGCTTTCCAGTCGAGGTCACGTTGGCGTTATCGGCGTGGTCCGGGCAGAGCCGGTCGGCTGGTGGTGCTCCAGCGCGGGACGCTGGGTGCGGGAAGCGCGGCCGGGCGGCGGGATGCGGCGGCCCGCTGGACATCGAGCGGGGTGGGGGCCGGTGGTTGCGACGGGAGGATGGGGGTGAGCTGGGCCATGCCCTGGATGTAGCTGGAGGTGTCCTGTCGCCACCGGGGCAGCGGGGCCGGGTCGGCAACGCACTGGGTGACGGCGGTGAGCAGGGCGACGGGGGTATCGGTGCTGGCGGTCGCGTACCAGGTGGGCCGGTCGACGGATTCCCCGGCCCACAGCTGCCAGCGGGCGTCGCGCGTGCTCAGTTCGGCTTCCGGATCGAGGTCGCCGGTGGTGAACTCCAGTGCGGCATGGCCGTCCGGCGCCTGGACCGCGAAGACTCCCCAGCGGGGGCGGTCAACCTGCCAGCCCTGTGCGAGGAGAGGGACGACGGCGAGAAAGGGGTCGTGGTCGTCGGCCCCGGGAACCGGCCTGGCGAGGCAGGTGTCCGGCCCCTGTTCGTACGCCGCTGCCAGAGCGGTGGTGAAGGCGTGGACGAACTCAGTGGGGCAGCGGTCGTTGAAGCAGGCGCCCCAGGTCGGCTGCCCGAACGGATCCGTGTAGGCGTTGATGCGCCAGAGCCCGTCGTCCTCGCCTTCGGGGAGGTAGCCCAGGCGTATCCGTCGGTCGGGGGCGTGGACGTAGACGTTGCCGAGGTCGTCGTGCTGAAGGTCCCAGCCGAGGCCGAGGAGCGGGGCGAGGGCGGGGTCGCCGGTCCCCGTGGTGCTGGCGAGGTGGCGTGGGGAGACGTAGACGTCTCCGTCGATGTCGTGGCGCGGGTCGGGCTGGGGGCTCATCGGGCCGCCTGGGTGGTCAGGGTGATCTCGCCGGCGGCCGTGTCGAGGCGTGCGCTGACTTCGGCGGTGTCGCGGCCGGTGACGATGTAGAACCCGGCTCTGGCGGTGAACAGGTCGCCGTCGGGCGGCAGGAGGAGCCGGTCGCCGATCTGGCGGGTCCACTGCAGCTGCTCCAGCCAGGGGGTGCGGGCGGTGAACAGCTGGTTGACCTGCTGTTCGGTGAGGGTGCCGGAGGCGGCCGGGTAGAGCATGCGGATACCGGCGGCGCCTCGCCGGGTCGGGGTCAGGTCCGGACGGTGGCCGCAGGCGAGGTCGGCGGCGGCCTTCGGCAGGTCGATGCCGGTAGCGAGGCAGACGAGGTGGCCGATCAGGTCGCCGCCGAGCCGTGCGTTGACCTCGATCAAGCGGGGCCGGCCGTCGACCAGGCGGATCTCGACGTGCTGGACGCCATCGGTGATGCCCAGGGCTTTGATGGCGGCGGATGCGGCCGGGGCAACCAGGGCCAGGAGGGGATCGTCGGCGTCGACGGTGTGCCCCGTCTCAGAGAAGCGGGGAGCCGGGCCCAGGCTTTTGCGGGTGACGGCGACGGCGGTGGTCACACCGTGGTGGGTGACGCACTCGACCGAGATCTCCGGCCCGTCGAGGTACTGCTCGACCAGGACGGCGGTGTCCTCCCGGCTCCGGCTCGCGCCGGCCGAGGCGAACGCGAAGGCAGTGGGCAGCTCTTCGGGCCGGTCGACACGGATGACCCCGATGCTCCCGGCGAAGGCCGTGGGTTTCAGCACGGCGGGGTAGCCGACGGTCCTTGCCGCCAGTTCGGCCTCCGGCAGGAACCGGGCCGTCATCGCGGCGGCCGACGGTACCCCGTGGCGGGCGAACAGGTGGCGGGCGGTGGCCTTGTTGCGGCAGGCCCGCATCACCTCGGCGGAGTGCGCGGGCAGGCCGAGCGCCCGGGCGAGGCGAGCGGTGGCAACCAGATGCCACTCCGACCAGGTGACGACACCAGCGAGATCATGCCGTGCCGCCAAGGCCCGTCCGGCGGCGAGCAGGGCGCTGCTGTCGTGAAGGTCGGCGACGGCGTGGTCGACGATGTACGGCTTCTCCCACGACGGTTGGGCACCGGTGAGCAGGACCACGTCGTAGGAGGCGGCAACCTGCTCCAGACAGTAGCCGCGATTGCTCTGGTCACCGGGGTCGACAACGAGCACCTGGGGGCGTGCGGACAAGAAGGGCTTCTCCGAATCGGTGGGGCAGGGCGGAGGAACGGGCAGGAACTCAGGCGGCGCGGCGGCGCAGCTCGAAGGCGGTGGCCCACTCGGGGTGCGCGGTGATCAGCCGCCTGGCGTAGAGGGCGGTGAAGTTGTTGTTCAGCCCGGCCACGCCGTACGGGAGGTGTCGGCGCAGGTCTTCGAAGAGGTTCTCCAAGCCGATGCGGGTGGCGCCGGCGGCGAGTCGGCGGGCGGTCATGCGTTCCAGCTCGCGGTACACGTGCGGGTTCTGGGCGTCGAAGGCGAGGAACTGCTCGGTGATGGTGCGATTCCTCGCACGGATCGCTCCGGGGCTGGCAGGGGGCCCGGGGTTTTCTCCACAGGCTGGGGGCAACAGCATCGGGTCAGGTGCGCAGGGCGGAGTCGGTACGCAGGCGGACGAAGGCGAGAGTCAGGCCGACGGCCTGCAGTACGGCGCACCCGGTGAGAACGTGCGCAAGGGCGTCGGGCGGTGTGAGGGCGGTGAGCACGCCCGCGACGGGAAAGGGCAGCAGGAGGATGAGGATGGTCGCCGACAAGGTGCTGCCGAACCGGTCCGGGGGGATCAGGCGGGAGCGAAGCGTGCGCAGGACGACCGTCATGCCGCCGTCTGCGGCCATCAGCACCGCGACGAGGACCAGGTAGGAGAGGTAGTCGGGGGCCTGGGCGGCGGCCAGGCAAGTGAGCGAGGCAACAGCGGCGCAGGCGGCACCGACCGGCCACAGGCCGAGGCGGTCGATCACGACCCGGCAGACGGCGACGGCCAGAAGGGTGGACGCTGCGGCGGCGGACCAGACCAGGCCGACGGCGGTGGTGGACTGCCCGTAGTGGTTGACGACGATCACGGGGCCGGCGGCTTGGAAGAAGCCGACGGCGAGGTTGGAGAGCGCCAGGCCGGTAACCAGCCAGCCCAGCGCGGGCAGCGAGCGGATGGTACGCCAGCCGGTGAGCAGCCCTGCGTCCGTGCTGCTCTTTGGAGTGCGGGGCGACGGCGGGGTGCGCAGCACGAGCAGCGCGGTGAGCAGCGAGAGCACCGTAATCACGGTGAGCATCCAGGGCGGGCCGGCTAGCAGCAGCACGCCTGCGACCGCCGGGCCGGCCAGCGTCGCGGTCTGGTCGATCGCGAGCAGGACGGCCTGAACGCGGTGGGTCTGCGTTCCTGCCCGGCGGCCGACGGCGGCGCCAGCGGTCTCGGCCGCGATGTAGCTGCATTCGGTGAGCACCCCCGTGATGGTCGCGAGGGTCATCACCGTGACGCTCGCCACGGTGCCGGACGGCCAGAGGAAAAGGACGACCGCTCCGATGGCGACGGTCAGTGCACGGCCGAGGGAGGCCAGGAAGAAGACGACGGCGGCCCCGCGCCGGTCGACTATCGCGCCGGCCCATCCGAAGACGGCCAGTCTCGGTATCCACTCCAAAGCGAACGCCAGTCCCGTGAGCGCAGCGGAACGGGTGGTGGCCAGGACCAGCAGCGGAATGCCATGGGTGGCCATGGCGAACGCGAGGGCATCGGCCGTGCGCGGCAGGTAGATGCTGCGCAGCAGTCCTGCGGTGAGGCGGGAGTGCCGGGCAGCGGTGCGTCCGGTCACGCGGTCGGCTCGGCCGTGGCGAGCCGGGCGGCCTGCGGGTACGCGTCGAGCCACTGCCGCAGCAGGTCGCGCGGTCGCGCCAGGTCGGCGTCGGCCTGCGCACGGGGCTGTTGGTCGCCACGCCGCGGCCTGACGACCGTGGCGTGGTGGAGCGTGTCCGCCAGGAGGCTGAGGGTGTGCTGGACGCGGCTGGTGAAGTCCGAAACCCTGGTCGGGTAGGCGTAGCGCCGGGCCCACCGGGCGCACACGTCGTAGACGTCGGCGAGCTCCGCACCTGCCACGGTCAGGCCCAGCCCGGCGCCCGGACGCCCGCGGACGAGACCGAGGGTGCGGGCCGCGTCGGTGGACTGGCGCAGCTGGTGCACCGAGAGGTCGGCGAACGTGCGGGCCATCCCCCGCGGCGGGATCGGACCGTTGTCGTCGATTTCGGCAATCAGGCGGATCAAGGCAGGTGCGGACAGCATGGTGACGGTGTCCCGGAGCTTGGCCGTGGGGAAGGAGGCGGTCACCGGCGCGGACCTCCCGCCGCGAGGTCCGTCTTCGGATGGGCCGTCGTGGCGTGGGAAAACAGGTCACGGCCCTGCCAGGTGGTCTTCCCCGCTCGCACCGGCGCTGCCGGGGCGGGCAGGCGCGCCTGGTTGCTGACCCACCTCGTCGGAACGGTCACGGCGTTCGCGCGTCCCCAGACCGGGTGCTGGGCGGCCTGCGCGAGGGGCTGTCCGGCGGACCAGGCGGACAGGGCCCCGAAGACGGGCGCCAGGCTCTTTCCCGCCTCGGACAGTCGGTATGGCTGCCCGGTGCCGTCGGTGTCGACCAGGCCGTCGGCCACGAGCTGGCGCAGCGGCGGGTAGACGTTGGTCCCGTCGCTACTGGGCATGACGATGCGGGCCAGGGCCCGGCCGCTGACCTCTTCGCGGGACTTGAGCACCCACAGGATGGCGGTGGCGTGCCGGCGGGTGAGCAGGGTGAGGCTGTCCTCGATCTGCTCGATAGCGGGCAGCGGCCGGTCCGTCTTCTCCAGGTGCTCCTCGGCCCAGGTGACGACCAGCGGGAGTACCGGCAGCAGCGCGGCTCCGCGGTCGGTGTGGCCGTAGGTGACGTGCCGCGAGGTGTGCTCGGTGCGCTGGACCAGACCGGCATCGCACAGGGCCCGCAGCTTGGGGTGGAGCTGGCCGTTCTGCAGCCAGGGCATCTTGTCCGCTATCTGGCTGTAGCGCAGCGGCGGGCCGGAAAGGGCCAGCATGATCCGCACGTTCCATCGCGGAGTGATCATGGCGAGGGCCTCGGTGACCCGGGCAACGTCAGCGGCGGTGTCGGGAGGCAGACCGGTGGTGGCCAAGGGAGAAACTCCTGGGTGAATGAAGGGCCGCGGAGGTCAGCGGCTGCGGGCAGCGTTCGCTGCCGGGGCTGGAGCAGCGGGCACGGCGGGTTCGGTCGGCACGGGGGCGGGGGGCGCCTCAGGCGCGGCGACGCGGCCGAGGCTCTGGAGAACGCCGGAGGCCGCCTTGGCCTGCACGTCGCGGACGGCGACCGCTACAGCGAGCTGACGGGCGCAGTCGAGGACGTGCGATGCCTCGTGTGCGCCGATCTGCCGCTCGGGGCGGACAAGTTCGGTGAGGCGGTCGCGGTGGAAGGTGATGCTCTGCTCGGCGAATGCGAGGTCGTGGTGCATGGCGAGCAGGGCGGCGAGCATGCCGGGCGGCTGGCTCTGGGCGTGTGCTTTGAGTTCGGCCAGGGGCGTGCCGTACAGGTCTTGGATCCGTGCGGCCATCTCGGTGGATGTCAGGTGAGGCACTCGGGGCTTTCACGGTCGGCGGGCCCGGGCCGCCCCGGCACGCTGCGGTGCCGGGGCGGCCGGAGGCAAGGGGGTGATGACCGCCGGCTGCGCCGTGGGGGCGGGGCGAGGCTGCTGGCCGGGAGGCGGCATGGTGCGCAGCAGGTCACCGAGCGCGGCTCGGTAGCCGTTACGGGCATCGAGCGCGGCCTCCAGCCATTGCGCGTCCATGCGCAGGTCGTCGGCGGACAGGTCGTCCATGTCGCGCCCGGCCGCCGTGGCGTCGTGCACGCGCTCACGCACCCGGTTGACCTGCTCCTCAGCCATGGCGAGGAACGAACGCAGCTCGATGGCACGGATCAACGCGGCAGAGGCGTCCGGCCCTGTTGCGGTCGCGTACAGCTCGGCGACCGGGGCGGAGAAACTCTCCTGCAGCCGGCCGTCCAGAGTGCTGGGCTTGAGCTGGACGCTCACCGGCGAACCCCTCGCCCAGCTCCTGGGTTCGAGGCAGTCGCTGCCCGGGTGGGTGGGCTGGTCTGCACGGCCGGGCTCCTGCGGGCCCTGCGGTTGAGGCGGGCCAGCCGCTCGGCGGCCAGATCCTGCTTCTCCGGGACGGCGGGGTCGAGGAGCCATCGCACGACCATGGCCCGCCCGTCCCTCGCGGTCACGGCCGTATTCACTCGGTGCGCCTTTTCCATGGCCGGGTCGTCGAGTTCGTCCGGCTGCGATTCGAGCACGGCGACAAGTTCGTCCTCGGCCTTTTCCAGTAGCTTCTGGGACTCGGCGAGCTTGCCGTGCCAGTGCACGATCTCGGTGGCCTCACGGTTGGCCTGCGGAGCCGCCGTGACGGCTCTTTGGAGTTCGGCGAAGCTCATATCGAAGCGGGCCTCGATCTGCTCGGTGATGACGCCCATGACGTCGTCAGCACCATCAGGCACAACGAATTCCTTTCCTTAGCGAGAGTTCCGTGAGGCGGCGCAGCAGCCGTGAGAGCCCGGCAGGCCCTGTCAGTGGAGACAGGTGTAGACGGTCGGGTACACGTAGGTGCCGGAAACCCAGCCCGTTACGCCGGTGGTCTTGTCCGTGATGTAGACCCACGAACCGGTCTTCGTCGTCTTGTGGACGGTGAACTTGTGGGTCTTGTAGAGGGTGCCGAGTGCTGTGGAATTCGTCGTCGCCTTCGAGCGGATGGTGACCGCACTGGCGTCGTGGATCTGGTACGGCCCGGTCTTGTTGCACGCGCTGGAGGCAGTGACGGTGGCCGGGGCTGCGGCGTTGGCCGTCGCCGCGGTGACAGCAGGCAGCGCGACGGCTGCGGTTACAGCCGCGGCGGCAGCAATGCGGGAAATTCGCAAGGAAGTCTTCCTAACAGGTGAAAAAGCTGCAGGCGGAGAGGGTCTCCGGAGTGCGAGCGATTCGGTCAAGGCACGGGCGGACGTCACGGCGGGCGCATGCGAAAGAAACCCCTTTGAAAGGCGAAGGTGTGGAGGGGTGACCGCAGTTGTCGTCCCTGCGGCCCTATAAGAGTCCGGAGATTCGCCGGTTTGGCCAACCGGCGATCGTCGGCTATGTTTCGCCGCGCCTGCGGGCGGTGATACTCAGCGCGACCGGCCCGGCGGGCGCGCAACAGGTGCTTTTGGCGGACTGGCCGGGCGGGTAATCGACGCGGCAGAGCGGACCGGCGGAAGGGGACCGGCTGTTCCCATGAGCCGGTCGTCGCACCACTGCAGAGCGTCGTGGACCGTGGCGAAGCCGCCTTCGCGCAGCGTGTGGGTCCACGCGGTGGGGTCAACCTCCTCGACCACGACACGGAACGGAGACGTGAGGCGTCCGTCGAGGGCGCGCAGGGCCACCACGGTGACCCAGTCGTTCGGGTCGTCGCGGGTGTAGGAGAAGCCCATCGCGAAGTGGTCTCCGTCGCCCGCCAGGCGCCGTTCCAGTGCCCGCGTCGGCTCGTCCGCCGGCGCATGGCCCAGCCCGGGATCGAGGCCGATGGCGTCGGGAGGGCAGCCGCGGTGGATGAGCCAGGACTGTGCCATCGCAGGCAGCGGCAGCTCAGCACGCTCATAATCGAACGACCGCTTCTCGTGGTCCCGTTTCAGGTGCAGTGCCATGTACTGGGGAACGCCTGGGTGGTCGAAGGTGGCTGAGCGGTCGAACAGGACGTAGAAGCTGTGGACGCCGTCGGCGGTGTGATGCTCAGCGAACGGAACGAGCATGTCGGCTTCTATCTCGACCTGGAGCCAGAACGCCTCGGCGGTCTGCTCGTCGGCATCAAAGCCGTCCAGCCGGAGGTCGAGTTCGGGCGGGGGCGTCGATTCAGGAGAGGGCAACAGGGCCTTTCGGTCGAGGGTCAGCGTCGGCGCGCTGGGGTGGAGGGCCACGCCCCGGGCCGGGCTGCCGTCTTTGACACCTGGTTCGCGGCCGTCCGGTGCACGGTGGTCAGCGCGGCGCATCCGGCCTCGGTCAAGACGACCGGTTGGCCGGCGTGAACGGGGTGGCTGGTGTCCCGGGAGACCAGGCCGGCGCCTTCCAGCCGCTGCAGCTCGGCGTGCGGGATGCGGGTGCCGGAGGCCGTGGTCACCGCCATCCGGCCGGTCAGGAGATGCTCGTAGAGCTTGGCTCCACCAGCGATGGCGAGCAGTGCCGCCCGGTCGGCGGCCGAGGTCTGTTCCCGCCGGGGTGCCGGTGGCGTGGCGGTCGCGGCCTCGATTGGTTCCAGGGCCGCAAGCACCCGGCGGGCGGCGGTGTCGCGAATGTCGGCGGCCTCCTCCAGCTGGTCCACGGTGCGGTCGATGCGCTCGAACAGGGCTCCGTCGACGGGGAACTCGCCGCTGGACAGGCGGTGGAGGAGAGTGCGGTAGAAGGTCACGCCGGTCTCGGCCTGGGCCAGCTCGCGATGCTGGTCGACGAGCCGGGCATGGGGTTCGTCGAGGAGGCTGCGGTCGCGATGGGTCCACAGGGTGTCGATGTCATGGCCGGTGGCGGCCTCGACGCGATGGTCGAGCGGGGAGACCGCACGCTGGGCTGCTGCCGGGGCGGGATCATCGCGCATAGGCGGCTCCAGATGCTTAACGGGTCTGAGGGCGGGCAGCGTTGTGCGCGGGCCGCGGGAGGCCCGGCATGGCAGAGGGCAAGGGGCGCGGTGCCGGATTGCCGGTGGTCAGCTGCGGAGAGCGGGCGCGGGCCGCGTGGGTACGGGCGCTCAGCGGTCGGCGATTCATTCCCAGGCGGCGGCCGACCTCGTCGTAGACGTCGTTGCCGGCCCGCGGCCGGACCGCCACGACATGGATCTCCCGCTGGTGCGCGGACATCTCGGGTGCCGGACGCACGCCGTAGACGACGCGCCAGTCCTTGCGGGAATCCACGAACAGCTTGCGGTAGCCCTCCAAGTCGCCGGTGAGCCGCAGCCCGAAGCGCTCGGCGTTCACCACTTCCTGCAGGTAGGCCAGGGTGAGGTCGCGGACGTCGCCGGGGGCCTGGAGGAGATCCGTCAGCGCGCGGGGGTCGAAACTCAGGCCGAAGGCCGGCCGCCGCTCGCCCCCGTTCACGCCGCCTGCTCGGACGGCTCACCGCTCCCGGAGGGCTTGGCGTCGCTCGTCGTCACCTTCTCCGTACGGGCGGAGGGCGGCGGGCCGGGCAGGATGCGGTGGGCGGGCCGCTCCGGGGACGTCATACAGGCCGACAGCGGCCCGCCGGGCGCGCGGATCGCCGCGATGGCGTGCGTCAGGAAGTCCCGGTGCCACACGAACAGGCCGGACAGGCCCGCCTCGGGGTCCTTGTGCTGCTGGTAGGCCAGCCACAGGGCGTGCAGCCACGCCACAACGTCGTCATGCTCCTGCCACTGCAGGCACCAGGGCGCCGCCGTGGTGACCTCCGCCCCGTAGACGGGCAGGAGGAAGTCGTCGACCCAGTCCGACAGCGCGTCGAGTTCGTCCTCGCGTTCCTCGCCGTCCAGCTCCAGAATCGGGCGCGGCTCCGGTGGCGCTGCCGGAGGAGGTCCGCCGAAGCCCGGCATGCCGAACGCCGCGAACGGCGATCCGCCGGGGGCAGGTGCGGAGGCCAGCTGGTCGAGCTGCTGCGCCTGCTGCGCCGACTGATCCATCAGCCGCCGGACGCTGGCCTCTATCCCCTCCAGATGGGAATCGGAGACCCTGACCGGCTCCAAATCCCCATCGGGTGCGGGCTCTACTGGTTCGGACATAAAGAGGGCCTCCTAGAAGGCTGAGAAGTGGGCAAGCGGGAGCGGTTACGTGCAGACCGCCCGTCCGGCCACCCAGGCGGTGTGGCGGAGCGCTGCCCGGGGCCGGGAGGTGACGCTGATTCCCGCCCGAGCAGTGGGGAAGTTATGGCATCAGGTGGTGAGAGCCACGTCGTCCTGGGTGAGAGTTTCGCGCACCGTCTCGGTGAGGCGGTCGGCCGCAATGGACGCATAGTGTTCGGTCTTCTCCACACCGATGAAATCCCTTCCTTCGAGAAGGGCGGCGACGCCGGTGGAACCGGAGCCGGCGCAGAAGTCGAGCACTGTGCCGCCTTCAGGGCTGATCTTGACCAGCTCCCGCATCACCTCGACCGGCTTTTGCGTGATGTGCTGGCGCTTCACCCCCGACGGCTGCGAGGCCGAATACAGGCCGGGCAGGTAGACCGGGTTCCGGGAGCCGTCGATCGCCCCCTTCGACGCCCAGACGATGAACTCGCACGACTGCTTGAACCTGCCCTTTTGCGGGCGGACCTGCGGCTTGTTCCACGCCAGCACCCCTCGCCACAGCCAGCCGGCCGCCTGGATCGCGTCCGTGGTGACGGGAAGCTGACGCCAGTCGGTGAACAGCAGCGCGGTACCCCCGGTGCGGGTGAGCCGGTGGGCTTCGGTCATGATCTGCGTCAGCCAGAAGGCATAGCTGCGCTGGTCCATGTTCTCGCCGGTGAAGTCGCCGAGGGAGTGCTTGGCGTCGGTGGAGGTGTACTTCTGCTTCGCCGAGCGGCTGGTGCGTTCCTTCGCGGTCCTCCCGCCGCTGTTGTACGGCGGGTCGGTGATCACGGAGTCGACGCAGCCGTCCGGAAGGCCGGCGAGGACGCCGAGGGCATCGCCCTGGTGCAGGGAAAAAGGCAAAGAGAAACCCCGATTCGGGTGTGGAAGCACAAAGGGAACTACCCGTCTCGCACGTGAACCCCAGCGGGCCGGAAAGGGGCACACAGAAGCCCGGGGCCGCAGACCGAGGGACGAGGGGAGTTCCAAAACTGTAGGGGCGAGTTCGCCGACGACCAAGAAGTGTGTTGCCGAGGGGCTGGATTCCGGCACCTCACGCGGACTTTTTGGTCAACCGCCGATCCGGCCCTACTGTTTTTGAACCGCCCGGCGCACCCCGCCGCTGGATTCCCCACCCGGCCTCGCGCAGAGTCCCTCTGCCCTGGCACACCGGGCTGCCCACGCCCAGTGAGCGGCACCTCGCCCGCAGCGGCCCCTTCAGAACACCCGCCCGGCCGCCGATTCCCTTGCACCACTCGGTGCATATACGGCTCGTCGGGCATCACACTCCAAGGACGCCTGCATGACCACGCGTTACCCACCCCTGCCCGAGAACCGTGACCGGCGAGCGGGCCCCTCGGGTTGAAAGCGCTCGCCGCCGGCATCGGCGTCGTCGTCCTCTCTCCGTTTCTCCTCGGCGGCGCGGCCATGATGATGGCCAGCTCCAGCCAAGCCGCCACCAGCACCAGCGCCACCAGCCCGTGCTTCCCCGGTCTGGACACCGGCAAGGTCACCGAGCAGGTGACCAAGATCCTGGACGGTGCCAACGCCTCCACCATCCGGATCAAGGGCCTGGACCTGCCCGGTGAGCAGGTCCCGAATGCCCAGACCATCGTCGCCACCGGCATCAGCCTCAAGGTGCCCCGGCGCGGGCATATCGTCGCGCTGGCCACCGCGATGCAGGAGAGCCGGCTGCGCAACCTCAGCAGCGGCGACCGCGACTCGCTCGGGCTGTTCCAGCAGCGCCCCAGCCAGGGCTGGGGCACCGCCGCCCATATCCGCGACCCCGTCTACGCGAGCGAACGGTTCTACAAGGCACTGCTCAAGGTCAAAGGCTGGCAGCAGATGACCGTCCCGCAGGCCGCGCAGGCCGTACAGAAGTCCGGCTACCCGGATGCCTATGCCCAGTGGGAGCAGCTGAGCACCGCGCTGCAGAAGGCCATCGCCGCAACCTTCCCCGGCGGCGGCAAGGAAAGCGGCGCCGCTGGCGCCAAGCCGCCGTCCACGGCTTCCGGCTGCGGCACTGCGAGCGACGGCTCGTCGTTCGGGAACATCCCCGAGGGAAAGGTCCCGAAGGGGTACACGATCCCGAAGGACACCGACCCACGGGCCCGCAAAGCGATCACCTGGGCGATGCAGCAGCTCGGGACGATGTACCAGTGGGGCGGCCAGTGCACCGCTCCCCGGGGCGCGGACCCGATGGGCCGCTGCGACTGCAGTTCGCTGATGCAGCAGGCATACCAGCACGTCGGCGTCGCCCTGGACCGGGTGACCCAGGACCAGGTCCGCAACGGCAAAGCCGTCTCCACGAAGACGCTTAAGCCGGGTGATCTGGTGTTCAGCCGCGGAAGCGCCGCCGCCCCCGAGCACGTCGCGATGTACCTCGGCGACGGCTTGGTCATCGAAGCCCCGCGCACCGGCAAGCCGGTCCGGATCGTGCCGATCAAGAGCATGGCTGTCCTCGCCGCCCGCCGCGTCGTCTGACCCCGGTCCCTTCTTGCGCGAGCCCGGCTCATGTTGTCATGCGCGCCGACAACTTGGCGGTTTTGAGCCGCGCCCGAGAGCTTCTGCCTTCGCGGACGCCAGCTCCGCTCCCGCCCGGCAACCTGCTTCTTCGGCAGGTGGCCCATGGCCGCAGGGCGACACCCGGCGTCCAACCGGTTGCCCCTCGTACGCGCGCCCGCCCGGTACGTCCGGCCGGAACCTGCACCCCTTCCTCGCGCCGCTCGCGCGCCCCTCCCCCTTCTTCTCACCTTCCTGTCCGCCGGGCCCCGTTGCCCTGCGCACGCAAGGAGCCCGCCATCCCCGTGTCACCACTCGCCGACCGCGTCGTCCAGCTCGCCTTCGACCCGGGCATCTCCCCCAAGGGCGGCGGCCTGCCCGGCCTGGCCGTCCTGAAGAACGTCGTCAACTCGATCAATTTGTTCGGCATCATCGCCGTCGTCGGGGCCCTCGCCGTCAGCCTCGGGGTCTGGGCCTGGGGCCACCACACCGGCGGCCACCAGGCCGAAGCCAACGGCAAGAAGGGCGCCACCGTCGCCGCCGGCGCCGCCCTCGGCCTCGGCGCCGCCAACGGCCTCGTGGCCTTCTTCTCGGCCCTGGGCTCGCAGGTCCACTGATGCGCAACCGATTCTTCCGCTATGGCGGCGGCTGGCCGCCCAACCGCCGCATCGCCCTGCTGGCGATCGGGCTGACGTGCCTGCTGGCCCTCGCTGCCGCGACCGCCTTCTTCACCGGCCGAGGCGAGGAGCACAGCGCCCCCTCTAGCGCACCGTCCCCGGCGCCGAGCTCCGAGCCGCCCGCGAAGGGCCCGGACACCGGGGCCGGCCCGGTGGCCCGCCCGCCGCGGATCTCCGATCCGGTCCAGTTCGCCAAGGCCGCCGCCACGATGCTCTGGACGTACGACACCCGCACCACCAGCCACGACCAGCAGTCCGCCGGCATGCAGGCGTGGATGACGAAGGAGGGCCAGTACAACGACTGGGCCTCGGTCTCCGCGCAAGTGCCCGACCCGCTCCTGTGGTCGCGGATGGCCGACCAGAAGCAGCACGCCGGCGCCACCGTCGCCGAGGCCCACTACCCGGCCGCCTTCAAACAGGCCCTGGCGGAGAACCCCTCGGAGATCGCCAAGGCGTACATCTACGCCGTCACCGTCACCGGCAAGCAGACCATCACCTGGGCCAAGGGCGGCAGCGGAGCCGAAGACCGCTCTATCACCCTCGCCGTGCAATGCCGCCCGTCCCACGACTGCTCGCTGGTCGCCATCGCCCCGCGCGTCGCGCCCTGACCGAAAGGAGTCCCCATGGGGTTTTGTGACCTCCCCCTCGCGGACAAGGTCTGCGCCGTCGGCGAGGCCGTGGACTTCGCCTCCGACCCGGGCAAGGCCATCGGCGACTGGCTCGCGAAGTCCGCGGGCGAACTCGCCGCTGCCGCCGCCGACCTGGCGGCCAAAGCCGTCGACACCACCACCAAGGTCGACCTCAACGCGACCTGGTTCCGCGACAACTACGAGACGATCCTGCCCATCGGCCTCGTCCTGCTGGTCGCCACATTCTGCGCCCAGCTCACCCGCGCGGCAGTCCGGCGCGACGGACAGGCCCTGAGCCAGGCGCTCACCGGCACCATATCCGGCGTCATCTTCGCCTTCGCCGCGATCGCCCTGACCACCGTCGCCATCGAAGTGGTCGACGCCCTGTCCGCCGGACTGCTCAAAGCCGCAAATTTGAACATCGAGTCCGCGGTGCGCCGCATCGTCAAGGTCGGCCAGCTCACCTCCCTGTCGGGCCTCGGGTGGCTCGTGATGGTCTTCACCGGACTCGGGGTCGCCATCGGCGCCATCCTCTACTGGTGCGTCATGATGGTCAGAAAGGTCGGCATTCTCGTCATGGTCACCCTGGCGGTCTTCGCCGGGGCCGGCGGCGGCTGGGAAGCCGCCCGCCGCTGGCGCAAGGGCTGGATCGAAGCCACCGCCACCCTGGTGGCCAGCAAGCTGTTGATGACGATCATCTTCGTGCTCGGTATCTCCGCGATGGGCAAGACCGAGGCCAAGGACGGCCTGGCCGCACTCGCCGACGTCCTCGCCGGCATCGTGATCATGGCTTTGATTCTGCTGTGCCCGTACATGACCTTCAAGTTCGTCCACTGGGCTGCCGAGGGCAGCGACGGAGAGACGCTGCACCGTGCCGGCGGAGCCGGTGCCCAGCTCGCCAAGCAGCACACCGAGCGCGCCGGGAAGAAGGCCGCCTCCGCCGCAGCGACTGCCGGGACGGGCGGCGCCGCAGCCGGAGCCGGAGCGGAAGCCGCCCCGCAGGGACCGGACGGCGGCTTCCCCGGCGACATCGCCTCCGCCTCCTCCGGCGGAGACAAGAACAGTTCGAACGCAGGCTCCGGCGTCTCGCCCGGTGGCGATGCCGCCAAGACCGGCCTGGAGAAGACCGTCCAGCCGCCGCCGACCAGTGTCAAGGACGACACCAGCGGCCAGCCGGGCGGCAGCCCGGGGCCGGGTGGCTCCGGACAGGGCGCCGCACAAGGCCAGGCCGGCGGGTGGCAGTCCAGCCCGCCGACCACGTCCCCGCCGCCGCAGGGCGCCCCGCCGTCCACCGGAATGCAGGACACCGGCACCACCGGTCCGGCCTCACCGCCGCCTCCCCCGGCCGGCCTCTGATCACCTGCCCGACTCCTGGGGGCGGGAGGCACCTGCCTCCCGCCCCCGGGCCCGCGCCTCCAGGAACACGCCCCTCTTGTCCGATCCAGCCACCGCCCCCCTCACGGTGAAGTTCCCGCACCGGAGCCGCCGCGGCATCCTTCTCGGGCTCACCATCCCCCAACTCGTTCTCCTGTCCTCAGCCCTGGCGCTTGCGCTGGTAACGGTTGTCTCCACCGGGCTGCTCGGCATCCTTGCCCTGGCGCCCGTGTGGGCGGCGGTCACCGCGCTGATAGCGATCCGCCGGCATGGCCGGTCCCTGATCGACTGGGCACCGGTCGTCGCCCGCTACGCGCACCGCCGCCGCACCGGGCAGACCCTGTGGCTCGCCCGGCCCGTCACCCGCCCCCGCCAGGACGGCGTCCTGCACCTGCCCGGAACCGCCGCCTCCCTCAAGGTGGTCACCCCCGGCGACTCCGCCACGGACGCCGCGGCCGTCCACGACCCGCACCAGCAGACGCTCACCGCCATCGCCCGCGTCTCCTCCCGGGCCTTCGTCCTGCTCGATGCAGCCACCCAGAACCACAACGTCAACGGCTGGGGCCGGGCGCTCGCCGGCCTCGCCCGCACCGGGCAGGTGGCCACCGTGCAGGTCCTGGAGCGCACCGTGCCCGACTCCGGCGACACCCTCGCCCGGCACTGGGCCCAGCACGGCCGGCCCGAGACCCCGGTCGCCGGACAGGTTTACTCCGAACTGGTCGCCGCCGCCGGACCCGCCGCAGCCCCCCATGAGACGTACCTCGCGATCTCCCTGGACCTCAAGGCCGCCCGGCGCCTGATAACGCAGGCGGGCGGCGGGCTGCCCGGAGCGTTCACCGTCATGCAGCAGACCACCGCGAGCGTCGCCCAGGCCGCCCGCAACGCCGGACTGACGGTCACCGGGTGGCTCAGCGCCCGGGAGGTCGCCGCCGTCATCCGTACCGCCTACGACCCCCAAGCCCTCTCTGCTGTGCAGCAGTGGTCCGAGACCGGGCGGGCGGAAGCCGACCCGGCCGCCGCCGGCCCCGTCGTCCAGGTCGAAGAGTACGACCGCCTGGCCACCGACAGCGCGCGGCACGCGACCTACTGGGTGGAGAACTGGCCGCGGACCGAGATGGGCGCCGGGTTCCTGCACGGGCTGATGTTCACCGCCGGGGTCCGCCGCAGCCTCTCCCTCATCTACGTACCCCAGGCCCTGGAATCCGCGCTGCGCGACGTCCAGCGCAAGAAGGCCCAGATCGTCGCGGACGCCAGCGAGCGCGCCCGGCGCGGCCAGGTCGACAACGAAGCGGACTCCGTCGAGTACGCCGACGTCAAGCAGCGCGAGCGGCAGCTGATCGCCGGGCACGCCGACGTCGCCCTGACCGGCCTGGTCACCGTCACCGCCGAAACCGACGCCCTCCTCGACGCCGCCTGCGCGCAGATCGAGACCGCCGCCGTCACCGCCGGCGTCGATCTGCGCCGCCTGAACTACCAGCAGCCCGACGCCTTCGCCGTCGCCGCGCTGCCCCTCGCCCGCACCACCTTGTAACCGGAGGCCGACCTGCCCCCCTCCCCGCACCCGACCGACGCCCTGAACGAGCTGCTGGCCGAACTCAAAGAGCTGCAGCTACGCCACCAACAGCGCCTGGACGCCTACCGCGACGCCGAAGGCGAGGTCATCGAGGAACAGCGCGCCGCCTACGAAGAGGAACGCGAAAACACGGCCGTCGAGGCCAGCGACCGGCTCGACACCGTCATCCACCGGCTGGAGACGCTGGCCACCGCCCCGGGCCGCCTGCCCGCTCGGCCCGCCGCCCCCGCACCGCGCCGCTCCCGCTGACACGGCACCCCAGTGCCACCAGCGCACCGGCCGTCACCGCCTGCCCCACGGCAGCAAGGATCCTCTTGACCTCTTCGAACACCACCAGCGACGCACACCCCTACCTCCGCGCCGCTACCGCCGGCATCCGCCACCACGCCCGCGCCCTGGACCGGACCGTGCCGCCGCAGCCGGTGGACCGCCTCCACCTCGACGTCCTCCACGCCCATCTCACCGCGCTGCACCGGCTCCTCGACCAGCTCGCCGAGGCAGCCCGTCCGGCGCATCCCGGCGCCGGACGGCATCTGGCCACCGCGCACACCCGGCTGTGGCAGGCGACCGCCGAGGCCCACGCGGCCTTCCATCTGCTGCCGTCCTCGGCCACGGACTCCGCCGAGTGCCGCCCCGAGCGGCTCCCGGAAGGACCGCCGGTCCTCACCATCTGCCAGCGCCACCTCGCCGCCGGGCACAGCGTCCGCCGCAAGACCACCCCCACCGACCTGAACCGTGCACCGCACACCACCGCATGCGTGCGCTGAACACCACCGCCGAATCGAGGGCCCGATGAGCCACCGGCCCGCCCGCCGCCGCGCCTCCGCATCCCCCCTGTTCACCCCGCACGGCACCGACCGGGCCAGCCGCAAGGCCGCCCGCCGCCAGCTCGCCGAAGCCTCGGCCAAAGCCCGCGCCGAAACAACCGCCCACCCGGCGGGCACCGCACCCGCCGAACACCAGGCGCCCGCACCGCTCTACCCGCCCGCCGGACGCCCCGGGCCCGGCTCCGCCCGCGGCAACCGCCTCAAGCTCCCCGCCCACCGCATGACCACCGCCATCGCGGCCGGCGCCTACCCCTTCCTGGCCGAAGGCGGCCTCGGCGCCGAGGGCATCTACATCGGTCGCGACGTCCACGCCGAAGCCTCGTTCGTCTTCGACCCCTTCGCCCTGTACGGCAAAATCGAAGGCTTCACCAACCCGAACATCTTGTTGGCCGGGGTGATCGGGCAGGGCAAGTCCGCGCTCGCAAAATCGTTCGCGCTGCGCTCCGTGGCCTTCGGCTACCGGGTCTACGTCCCGTGCGACCCCAAGGGCGAGTGGACGCCCGTGGCCCAGGCGCTCGGCGGCATGTCCGTTGCCCTCGGCCCCGGACTGCCCGGCCGCCTCAACCCCCTGGACGCCGCGCCCCGGCCCGAGAGCATCTCCGAGGCCGACTGGGCCAGCGAGATCCGCAAGCGCCGTCTGCTGCTGCTCGGCTCCCTGGCCCGCACCGTCCTGGGCCGGGACCTGATGCCCATGGAGCACACCGCCCTGGACGTCGCCCTCGACACGGCTGTCACCTGCGCTGCCGAGACCGGCCGCACCCCGCTGCTCGGTGATGTCGCCGCCGCCCTCAACAACCCCGAGCAGCTCGATGAGGCCGCCGGGATGATGTCCGGACGGCTCGGAGAGGCGGCCCGCGACCTCGCCCACGCGATGCGGCGGCTCATCCACGGCGATCTGGCCGGCATGTTCGACGCGCCCTCCACCGTGCGCTTCGACCCCAGCTCCCCGATGCTGACGATCGACCTCTCCCGGCTCGGCGGATCCGGCGAGGACACCGCCCTCGTCCTCGCCATGACCTGCGCCTCCGCCTGGATGGAATCCGCCCTCACCGATCCCCACGGCGGCCGGCGGTGGATCGTCTACGACGAGGCGTGGCGTCTGATGCGCCACCCGGGCCTGCTGCAACGCATGCAGTCCCAATGGAAACTGAGCCGCGGCCTGGGCATCGCCAACCTCATGGTCATCCACCGGCTGTCCGACCTGCTCACCGCCGGCGACGCCGGATCCCGCGGACGCGCCCTCGCCGAGGGGCTGTTGGCCGACTGCTCCACCCGCATCGTCTACCGCCAGGAAACCGACCAACTGCACGCCGCAGCCGCCCTGCTCGGCCTCACCTCGGTGGAGACCGAAGCCATCTCCCACCTCAACCGGGGCCGCGGACTTTGGAAGGTCGCCGGACGCTCCTTCATCGTCCAGCACCTTCTGCACCCCCACGAAGGCCAGCTCTTCGACACCGACGCCCGCATGCACTGAAAAGACGATCATGGAGCCCACCGTCCAACGCAACCTGATACCCCGTGACGGCACCCTTCACCTTGTCGGCGCGCTGGACGCGCTGAAGGCCAAGGCCGCCGACAACGCCCAGAAGTGGCACCTGCTGGACGAGAGCGGCCGCATACCGGCCGAGCCCTCCTTCACCGAGCTGTTCGAGCACGTCACCGGCGCGCAGGACCTCTCCCGCGACGTCCTGCGGCTCACCGGTGACTTCGCCACGAGCCCCCACAGCACAAGCCGCGCCGACCACGCCACTCTGGATCACCTCGCGAGGGCGAGCACCATGGCGGCCCACGCAGCGTCGCACTTCTCGGAGACCGCGGAGGCCGCCCTCCGCCTGCCGCGCACCCCAGCCGACCAGCACTATTTGAAAAACCGCATGGTCATCGACCACGCCACGGCCCGCGCCTACCTGCGCCGCACATCGGAAGCGCTGGGCGACACGGTCAAGGAACTCAACGGCCAGCTCGACTCCCATCGCATGTCCCCCACACCCTCCCACCGGGAGAGCCCCGTACCGCCGCCTTCGCCTGGACCGAGCGGTCGCCACCGCTGAACCGGGCCAGCGAACTCCATCCGGTGCCGAACCCGGAAGCCCGCACCGCGCGCCGGATGCCTCCACCGCACCGATCGCCAGTTGCCCGTAAAAGGAGTCGTGGCCGCTGACGAGGAGAGCACCTCGCGCCCCCACGGGCCTACGCTCACGCTGCTTCCCGGCCATCGCAACGTGAACACCCCGTTGAGGCAGGAACTAGGGCGCTGTCACGCGCACATCACCACGCCGCTGCGAGAGCGCGGCCTGCAGTGCGACATCCGCTCCGGTCTCAGCACCTGCATCGTGTGCGCGTACCCGCCGTCACAGGCGCGGCGAACACACCAACGCTGGACCACCGCCACCCTCTAGGAGCATATGACCTCCCCCCGCACCGACCTGGCTGCCTTCGCCGTCGAGCTTGCCGCACGCCTGCCCGGCCCCTGGACCAGTGAGTACCAGCGCCACGCGCGGTACGCGGACCAGTTCCCCCTCGCAGAGCAGCTCTGGGACCTCGGTCACGTCGATCACATCGTCAGCCAGTACGTCCTCAACCACGACGCCGTCCTCCACGGCCCCGACAGCCAGCGGCTCTACGTCACTGACCGCCCCCTGTATCCCCGCCAGTTCGTCGTCGCCCCGCTCGAACCCGACGGCGACGGCATTTGTCCCCACCACTTCGCCGGCGTCCAGGAACCGAACGGCATCGCCGTCTCCAACGCCCCGGCCCGGGCGGCCTTCCAGGTCACCCGTCGGCTGCTGCCCCGCTACGAGCAGGCCCTGCACCGGGTGCTCCGCAACGCGGCGACCGAGCCCGAGCTCCCGCACCGGCCCGCCCCGCCCCAGGTCGCCCAGACCCTCACCTTGACCTACTACAGCGACGGAGCCCTGGGCGTGCCGTACGAGAGCGTGCCCGCGGAGGCCCGGCTGGCGCTGTACGCCCACGGCTTCCAGTACCACCCGCACCAGGCCGCCTTCCTGCTGCCCGCCGCGTACGGCGAAGACGGCCGCGCGCTGCGCGTCCAAGCCGTGGCACAGCAGCTCGCCGCCCAAGGCATCGGCGTGAACCTCCGCGCCGCACCACAGGGGGCGGCACCCCCCGCCACATCCGCGCGGCCTGCCGCCCCTGCACCGGCCGGCGTTTCCGTGGCGGCCCGCCACCGGTAGCCCGACCGCGTTGCGCGAACCGGCACCCCGTATCTCTGGAGAGCCCCTGTCAACCCGTTCCTTCATCGCCCGGCCCACCCAGACCGGCTACGACGGCATCTACGTCCACCTCGACGGCACACCGAGCGAGAAGCTGCCCATGCTCCTCGCCGCCTTCCAGCACAAGTTCGGGCGGGACGTCGAGGCCATGGCCCAGCATCTCGTGGACGGCGTCACCGTCGGCTGGGACGAGCTGGGCACCGACCTCTTCTACGGAGCCCCGCACGAGATCGTCTCGGCTCTGACCGGCGGGCAGCAGTGGGCCAGCAGAACCCTGGACCACCTGATCACCCCTGACGGCTCGCCCCCGGTCCGCATGACGGTCACCGAAGAGACCGCCGCCGACCAGGACGTGCAGTGGGGTTACATCCTTCGCCCGCACGGCATCGAAGTAATCCCCGTGCCCCACGCCGAAGCCGGTCCCGTCATCGGCTGGGACACCGATCCGCGCACGGCATTCAGCAATCACCCGGGCCACTGGTCCTACCCCGTCCTCACACCGGGACCGTCCGCCCGCGCCGTACGGCCACCCCGGTCCGCTCCCGCAGCAGCGCTCGCAGAGTCCCGCCCGGCCGTCCGCCGCTGACCCCGTCTGTCCCCGCTTTCCGGAGATCGCCCTGCCCACGCCTCTGATCACGGTCGTCATCGCCACCCGCCTGCTCGAGGACCGCCTCGGCTACCTGACCGCCATGCACGCCAGCCTGACCCGGCAGTCCGTTCCCTGGGAGGCAGTGATTGCAGTTGACGGTGCCGACCCTGCCCGCCTGCCGGCGCCACTCGCAGCGGACCCTCGGGTCCGCACGGTCGCCGTACCCCGGTCCGTGGGCGCTGCCTGTGCCCGCAACCTGGCGCTCAACGATGTCCGCACCCCGTACGTGAACTGGGCCGACGATGACGATCTGTTCACCGATGACGCCATGTCCGCGCGGCTTGGCACGCTGGAGGCGACCGGTGTGGGCTGGTGCGCCGGATGGAGCGAAGACCTTCACCGCGACGGCTCGACCACCCTGTGGCGCTGCCCGGCGCCGCCCGGACGGCATGAGGCCGGTGACGTGTGGACGTACTGGAAGTCGCCGGCCGACACCATCCCGATCGGGCCGACCACCCTCCTCGCCCGCACCGACCTCGTCCGCGCAGCCCCGATGGGCGGTCTCGTTCAAGGGGAGGACTATTGCGCGGCCGTAGGCGTCACCTGCCTGGCCCCCGGAATTCTGCTGCCCCTGACGGTCTATCGCTACCGCAAACACGCAGGTCAGATGACCCAGGCACCGGCGTACGACCAATTGGAGGCGGCAGCCAGAGAGCACGCCTGGCACTACGGGCGCAGCCTGCGCGCCGCCGTCCGCCATGGGGAGCACCGCCGTGGCTGACGCGCAGATCATCCTCTCCTACAGCCGGAACCAGGGCATCATCGCCATCGCGTCCGGCGAAAAGTACGCCTCCGCCGGCAAGGCGCTGGTCGAATCCGGCTTCCAGCGAGGTGAGGCCGGGGTGTACCGCCTGCCGACCGAGGACCCGGACGTCTCCCGCACCACCGTGGCCGACCTGGTCCGCCGCGCCGAGGCACACGGCGCCACGGTGACGACCAGCAGCCAGCGCTTCATCGGCGACGTTGCCAACGACATCGCCCGCCTGCTGCCCGGGCCGTGGGAGGCGCAGGTGGAGCTCTACTCCCATCCTGTCTGGCAGGGGGACCTCGTGCCCTGGCTGTGGGACAGCGGGGAACTCGCCCGCGCGGTCCAAAGCGAGCGCATCCCGTACGCCGCCACCCTCACCCTCACCGAGGGGACTTCCGAGACCACGTTGCTGTTGGCGGAGCGCCCCGGCCACCGACTCAACTACCTGGTAGGCGCGTTCTCCCCGAGCCCGTTCGAGGAGGGTTACGGCGATCCGCACGCCCCGGCCAGCATCGTCTTGCCTCCCTTTCCCGGACGGGCGGCCCAGGCCATCACCGAGCGCTACCTGCCCGCCTTCGACCGGGCCCTCCACGCCCGCCGGACCACGGCCGTCGCCGACGCTCTCGATCGCATTCGCACCGAGCACCGCACCTGGACCGCGATGGTCGCCTCCGGCCGCGACAGCGACGCCACCCCGCTCAGCTTCGACGCGCTCGGCACCGCCACCGCACAGTTCCTGGACACCACCTGGCATGAGTTCCTCACCGTTACGGACCACGCCCCCGCCCTGCTCGACCGGTGTCGCCCCGCCGCCACCCCGTGGCCCGAGGACGCTGAGGCTCTCGCGCAGCTCGCCGACACCCTCAGCAATGCCGAAACGGTTCGCGAGGACCTCGCCTTGGGTACCCCGCTCACCCCCACGGAGCGCAACGCCCGCACATGGCCGGCCATCGAAACCTGGCTCACCTGCGGCGAAGCGTTCCTCCGGCAGGCACGAGCCGCCAGCCCACGCCCGCGGCCCGTCCTCACGGCCTCGGCGCCGCCCCTCGCCCTCCCGCCGGCCCGGCCCGCACCCCGCCGCTGACTGCGGCCACCCACGCTAGGAGCACCCTCTCTTTGGACCCCGGCACCCACTTCGCCTTCGGCACCCACCCACACCACGGCTTCGTCGCCTCCGCCACCTCCAACATGCCCGCGCACCTGGCTCACTGGTACCTCGTGCGGGAGCAGTTCGAGCCCGTAGATGGCCAGCCGGGCCTGTTCCGGCTGACCGAGCCCGAACGCGACGGCCCGCGCCGCACCCGGCAGGCCGTCCACGACCTGCGCCGCAGCGGGTACGCCGTGCACGCCGATGTCGCCCTCGATCCTGCCGCATCGGCCAACCCGCCACGCCCGATCAAGCCCCACGGACTCTCGGAGCAGCGCAGCCGGATCGCGCAGGCCGCCGGCCGCGTGTCACAGCGCCGTTCGGCGCCCACCACGTCGGCGCCCACCACGCGGCCAATCCCGCCGAAGCCCAGCTACGCGCCCACCGTCCACCTGCCTGCCTCTCCCGCCGGGCGGTCGCGATGACGCCCGACGCCGAGCCGATCAGCATCACCCGCGGGCAGGGCGACCAAGTCGAAGTCGAAGGCGCCATCGATCCCCTGGCCCAAAACGCCCTGAGCCGAGCGGGCTTCCTCTTCGAGCCGTCCCTGCATGGCCAGTGGGTCCGCCTCCCATTCGACATGGGGCGCAACTGGGAGAACGCACACGCCACCTGGGCGGCAGAGATGCTCAGCGCCGCCCGTTATCCCGTACGCCTCGACCCAACCCTGCACCACGAGGCCCCCGCGGCGGTTGTCGCCTCCGGGCCGAGGCGTCCGGCGGCCACGACCGCGCAGGCCCCGCCCGGCCGCGCGCCGCACCGCTGATGTCGACACCACCAGGAGGAACAGATCCCCGACCCTCACGCGACCGACATCGTCACCCTCTCCTCCCGGGTACGCGACTTCCATCTGCGCATGGCTGCCATCGACCGCGAGGCCGAGGCCGCTCTCGACACCGCTCGTGACCGCTACGGGCGCACGGTCCACCACCAGGTGGCCGCGGCAGCCCGCGCCCGCCGCAACCACGCGGCCGTCGACACGTACGCGACGTACCTGGCTGCGCACGCCGGCCCCCTGCTGGACGCTGCCCGCAGCGCCGTCGACGGGCTGCCGCCCGCCCGGCACACCCGCGCGTGGCGGGACCTGCTCGACGCGCTCGTCACCTCCCACACGGAGATCGTCCGCATCCTCGACCGTCCCGCCCCTCCCGGCTCGGCCGCCGAGCGCGAGCAGCACACCTTGGTGTGGCCCCATCTCGCCGCCTGGGCCGATTACGGCACCATCGCCGCCGACCTCGCCGAACAGACCCACCAGCCCGAGCCCGGGCTGACCGACGAGGAACGGCAGATGTGGACCGAAATGGCCCAGGCCGCGCGACGGCGAGGTGAACTGGACCTGTTCGAGTCGTGGTATGTGGCCGATGGCCGTCGCATCACGCTCGCCTACCTCGTCGAGGACGAGGACTCCACGGTGGTCGCGCTCGCCGGAGACCCGGGTGCGCCGGGCTGGGAGGTCATCGGGCACTACGCCCACGAGTGGACAGCCGGACAGGCGCTGCCGCGCCCGGTGCCGCCCGGAGTCCTGCGCCCCGACGCCGCGTCCCGGTTCAACCGTCCGGAGCCCGCCCCCGAGCGGCCCCTGCAGGAACTGGTCCAGGAGGTGGTCGAGGCTCGCGCCGCCGGTGATGTCGCCGATGCCCTGCTCAGCGCCACGCAAACGGGCTACGACGCCGGCCCGATGGTCCGCCTGCAGCACCTCCTGTCCACCGCCGCAGAGTTCTCGTACGCTCTCGAGACCGCCCAGGGCCGACAGATCGGTGCCCGGCTCGACGCCCTCGGACGGCAACTCGACTTCCTCGTGCAGGAAGTCCACGACGCGGCAGAGGATCTCGTCGCCACCGTCGCCGTCCTGCCACCGCACCGCACTCCGAAGCCCCCGCGGATCCGCCCGCGCCCTGCCCTGGAGACGACGCCTCCGCCCGCGCCGCCACAGCGCACCACGACGACCGCACGTCACCCATAGCCGATTCTGCTATCAGGGAGCTGCTTGTCTCTGGCTCTGGCTAAAGGCTGTCCCGTATGGGGTGGGGATTATCCGGTGAGGGCTGTGTTGTGGAGGCGGGCGATGCCCAGGATGGCCTGGTGAACGCCGCTGCCCTTGAGGCGGCAGTCCCGCAGGATCTTCCAGTTCTTCAGGCGGGACAGGGCGTGCTCGACGCGTGCGCGGGCCTTGCGGTGGACCTTGTTCTCGGCTTCCTGCTGCGGGCTCAGGGTTTCCTGCCCGCGTCGACGGCGGTGAGGAATGAGCAGGCCGGTGCCCTGATATCCGCCATCGGCGAGCACCGGAACGCCTCGACAGGCGATGTCGACACCCGACTCGGTGAAGGCCCGGCAGTCGTTACGGCTGCCGGGCAGGGGAGCGCCGACGGCCACGACCAGGCGGCTGTTGGCGTCGATGACGACCTGCAGGTTCGTCGAGTACCGGTAGTTCTTGCTGGAAGCGGCGACGCTGCGGTCCCGGGTGGGAATCAGGGTGCCGTCGACGATGTAGACGGTGTCCTCGCGCTTGCGGCGGGCCGGTGAGATCGCCAGCAGCGGCGCGAGGTGGTCCAGGATCCGGTCCGCGGCCGACTTGGAGATCCCGAACAGCGGCGCGACCTGCCGCAACGTGAGGTTCGTGCGCCAGTACGTGGCAACCAGTAACACCCGGTCCTCCAGCGGCAACCGCCACGGCCGGCCTCGCTGGACGTCACCGCCACGACGACGCACCAGCGCGACCAGGCGGTTGAACTGTGCCGGACTCAGCCCGGTGAACGGCTCGATCCACTTCGGATCGTCTGCTGACATCACCCCACCCATGCCCCGATCAACGTCCCAGCGGCCCCATCAGTTACGGGACAACTTTTAGGGTGACGTTGACCGGCCCCAGCGTGACGGCCCGAAATGGCCCCATTTTGCGAAGACCGGCAACAGTACGGAGCAGTCCACGGCGAGGGCATGCCCGAGTACAGTGAGCTTAGGAATTTGCGAGACTTTCCTCGGCGTACTGCCGAAGGAAGGCATGAGCGGCATTGTCGATCTCTGCGACGGGGTCTGGGCAGCTTTCGAAGTCGAACCACTCCCCGTGGGTGCGCCTGACGTTGAATTGCTCATGCAGGTAGCGTTCAAGAGGGTACCCACCGCGAGCGCTCCAGCGAAGTTCCAGTGTGGTCGCAGAGCCTGACTGCAACGACTTGATCCGCTGGGCTATGTCCTTCGCAACACCGATCTTGATCGAGTCAGGGGCGCCGTCGGGCGATACGGCGTACACCCAGCGGTCATCGAAGCAACTCTCTTCGCGCACTGCACGAGGCGTGGGCTGCTCCATCAGTTCGATCATCTCCTCATACTCACGATTCTTCCGCTCGTTGATTGCAACTGCCAGGCGGACCAGCTTGTCTCGGGCCTGCTCGGCAGTGACCGATCCAGCTGTAATCAGATCGAGGAGCTCAATCACAGCCGGGACTTCGATGTCAGTGCCCCAGCTGGGAGCGTCTCTGCGCGTATCACCGTCCATCCCAACCCCCCATTGCAAGGTGACGTTCTCGATGCGGTGACTACCGAAGGCCAGGTGCACGGTGAAGGATTGGGCCACGAGGCGTCCTCTCAGGGGTGGTGGGGTGGTGCAGGGCAGGGCCATGGTCGCCGATGCCACTGACATTGGTGGTCGTGACGCTTGAAGGAGCGACTTCGGCTGGCCCCACTGGACTCGGGCATGCCCTCGCGGTGAACTGCTCCGTACTGTTGGCGATCTTCACAAAATGGGCCACTTTGGGTCGTCCCGCTGGGGCCGGTTCACGACGTCACAACCACTGGATCCCATGGACAGGGCCGAATCCGCTCCCGTTATGGCCAACCGCCGCTGTCCCCGGCGAGCCACGCCCACGCCTGATGGGAAAGTTCTGCGGCAGCGGCTGCCGTGTCGCACAGCTTCTTCGGGGCGGTGCTGCGGTGGACCACGCTCTCAAAAGCCGCGTCTGCTTTCGCTATGGAACCGGCAAGCCAAGCAGCCATTTCGGTGATGTCCAGCTCGGTCGCTCGCCATTTCAAGGTGAGTATGCCGTCGCGTACCTCGGACAGGTCGCAGTCACGTGCGGCGCTGCCGTACTTCTCGACCAGATGCACCCCGAGGTTGTCGGCGAGCATGGTGCTCGCACCGCCGCAGCACCGCTCGGCGTTCAGGAAGTTGTCCGCTCCTGGCGCCGCAAACTCCGAGAGCTTGCCGCACATGGTGCCCACCACCGCCACCACGCGCTGGGCGCACGCCATGAGTACCGGTGCAGGCAGGTCGGCGGTGGCTACCTTGCGCAGCGAGGCTTCCGCCGCTTGGAGCTGGGCGCGGACCGGAGCGGGCACTACCTCGTCGAGTCGTCCGTGCATCGTGTAACTGCCCTCCCCTGGAAGCGCTGCACGCGGTCGAACAGTGATGGTTCAACGCAGGCCACGTCAAGCACTCTGTCCCGGTTCCGGGACCGGAGGGGCCGGAGCAGGACCTGCTCGGAGCTCTTCTGCAAGGCAGCCGCAAAACGATTTTGTTCCCTGGTTACGAAACGGTAGCTGTACCAAGGCCCGTTAAGGTCCCCAGCTTTACCGGAACCGTTGCCCGACACCTTCTCGAACCAACGACACAATCACACCGCGCCTCACCGGCGTGGTGCCAGACCCACGCGTCGCCCGCCCCTGTGCGGCACCCGCGCAGGTCACCTCCTCATGGCCTTGCTCCCGTCGCCATCGTCCCCCTTCCGCCAGCGACGCCACCCTCGCCTTCACCATCCCGCTTACCGGCCGCCCCACACCTCGAACTCTGAGGTCGGCATCACGGCGAGCACGCCTAATCAGGCACCCGAACTTCCCACTGACGAACGTCTTCAAGGAGATGCATCTATGGCTGTCCGCACCCAGTTCCCCGTCGAGCACCAGTGCGGCCACTCGGTCGTCCACGACCTGTCCGACCGCCCCGCCGACCGCCGAGCCGGCTTCGCCCGCTGGCTCACAGGAAAGGACTGCACCGACTGCTGGAAGGCGGCGCGCGACGCCGACACCGGCTCCAAGGAAGCGTGGCTCGCCGCCAAGCGTGCCGAGGAGCAGCAAGCCGCCGCCGAGTGGGCCGAGAAGTTCGACATGCCGCCGCTGGAGGGCCCCGAGCGGGTCCTGGACTGGGGCGAGCGGTCCCGCCACCAGCTGATGACGGCCGCGCACACCGCGCTGGTCGTCGAGGGCGCCTGGGACGAGCCGGACTGGGCGGAACTGGAGGAGAAAGCGCGCGTGGTCACCCGCGCCGGATGGTGGATCGACCAGAGGGACGCGGAGGGCTCTGACCTGCTCGAACTCCTCGACGCCGCCACCGAGCAGGACCGTGGGACGGAGAACCCGTTCCGCTGAGTGAGGCCGGAACATAGCCGGGAATCGCCGGTTAGCCAAACCGGCGATCGTCCGGACTATTGATCCTCCCGCCGCCCGCTTCGCGTGGAAGGATCTGCATGAACCCGCCGTCCCGGACGCCTCCGCCGACCCCGGCCTTCGCACCGACGCACGACCCGCTGACCCCCGCGCGGGACATCACCCATCAGCACTTCCAGGCCGGCGACCAGGTCGTCGTCCTCAAAGGGGTCGCCGGCGGGGAGCTGTGGGGGGATGCGATGCGCGTCGTCGCCCCGTCCTGGCACACCCCGACCGACGAGGACGGATGGCGGCTGCGCGACGCCACCGGGGGCGCCCAGACCTACGTCACCGCCCACCCCCGCTACCTCGTACATCTTTCGCGCCGCTGCCCCGACTGCCTGATCTACCTCCGCGCCGTGGAGGACCACCTCCTGGCGAAGTACCCCGAGTCCGACACCCTGGTCGACTGCGGCTGGTACACCACCACGGCGCTCGGCCAGCTCGTGCACATCGCCGACGCCCAGAGCGGCCGGTGACCCTCCCCGTCCGCCGCCCCGGCCGCGCCCTGGCCCTGCTCACGGCGAAAGCCCGGGCCACCGCTGATTTGGGCGCCGCCTCCTGGCCGGACCGCCTGGCCCAGGACCTGCACGACCTCGATGCCGACTGGCGAGAGTCGGCGGAGGTGTGCGCGGATGTCGCCTGGACGGCACGCGCCGCGGGGCACAGCGTCCTCGACCTGCTGCCCCCGGCCCAGGTCACCGCCGCCGGCCCCGATCCGGTCACCACCCGCACCTTCCGGCATCTGTACCTGAGCGCCCTGCGGTTCGATTTCCGCTGCCCCACCCTCCAGGCCCTGGTCGAACAGCTGCCGGACACCGCGCTGCGGTCGCTGGACTGCTACAGCCGCGCTCTGTACGCCTTCGCGCTGCTGGGCCAGTCCCGCCCCGCGGGCCTGACCGTCATGGACGAGGTCCTCGCGGAGGCCGGGGAGCACGACAAAACGCTGCACGTACTGCTGCACGGGCTGTGGCTCGGCCAGGACCTGGACCAGGGCACGCAGCGGCTCCTGGCCCTCAGCGCCCGGCCGGCCTTCGCCCCCGGCACCGATCCGATCGTGCTCTTCCGCAGGGCCGGCGCGCTGCGCCGGCTCGGCCGCTACGACGATGGGCTCGCCGCCCTCGACCGGGCCCTGGATCTTCTGCCGCCCGGTGACATTGCGGTGCACGCCGACCTGGTGCGTGAGCGCTCCTTGATCTGCGCCGCCCGTGACCTCCACCAGCGCCTGCCCGCCCGCGCTTTCGGAGGCACGCCGACGTGATTCCGCGCGTCAACGAACGCACCCACACTCCGCACGACCCGCTCAGCGAGGCGCTGGGGCGCGGGGCGCCCATCGAGGGTGGTCTGACCGAGCACGCCGTCGTTGCCTACTGGCCGGGGCTGGACTCCTACCTTCTGGACGACGAGCAGGCGACGTGGACCGCCACTCAGTGGGCCGAGCACCTGGAAGATCCGCTTCTGGAGCATCCGTTCGCTGCCAGTCCCCGGGGCGACCGGCGGGCCATCTTCCACCTTGATGTGCGGCTGCATGCCGACGACCGGGACCTGTCCGGTGCGGAGTGGGCTGAGGCTGCCCACCGCCTGGCCCGCGCTGCCGGCATCGAGACGCCGGGCGACCCCAACGGCTGCCACTGGATCGCCGTCCACGGCAAACCCGGGCGCCTCGATGTGATCGCCAACCTCATCCGCCTGGACGGCGCGTGGCAGCGCCAGCCCGCCGACCTGATGCGGCGGCTCTCGGACGAGGCCCGCCTCATCGAAGCGGCCATGCGCCTCACCCCCGTTCGGACCGCCTCCCCGCAGCGGGGCAGTACCCGGCCTGTGCCGAGCGTTTCGGCAAAGTTCGCCGCGGTTCTCGCCCAGTTGGCCGACGAACAGGGCGGGCCGCTGGCCGCGGTGCGCGGCCTGATCGAGCACACCGCCCACCGCCTCGCCGACCAGCCGGGTACCGCCAGTCCCGACACCGCACATCACCTGGAGCTGATCGCCCGCCGCCTCTACGGCATCCAGCACGACCTCCACACCACCGCCACCCGCTTGAACCCTCCACCCCGGCCACACCCCGTCCTCCCGACACCGCCCACCGCCACGGCGGCCACGCGCCACTCACCGTAGGAGAATCGCTTCTTTGCCCCATGCCGACCGCTTCCTGACCGTGCGCCGCGATCCGCACTCCGAGGAGGTCCTGGCCCGCGGCGGCGATCCGCAGGCGCACAGCGTCCTCCAGCGAGCCGGGCTCGTCCCCGTCGTCCGCGTCCACGAGACCTACCACCGCGCCCCGGCCGGCCTCGCCCCCGACGAGGAGACCCGCCTCGCCACCGCAGCCGTCGCCCGGCTGCGCACCGCCGGCTACCACGTCGACTGCGACGCGGGCTTCGAGACCGACGCCCGGCCGGTCAGCTACCTGCCGCTGGGCGCCTCCGTCGCCCACCTCGCCGAGCGCATCCGCACGGCCACCACCACGGAGGAGGCGGCCGACGCCCTCACCGAGCTGACCGCCGCCCACGACGGCGTCCTTGCCGCCCTCGGCGACATCCTGGCCGCCACCGCCGAGTTCCACGAGGGCCTCGGTGATGCGGCCGACCCCCACATCGCCCGACGGCTGCGCTACCTCGCCGACGAGCGCCTGCACACCCTCCGCACCGACCTGTGCCATACCCGCAACGCCCTCGCCGACCGGCACGCCCCGCACCCCGGCCGCAGCACCTGCACCGAACAGGTCCCCGCCACCGAACGCGAGCGCTCCGCCGTATGCGCCTGCCCGCCTCCACCGCGCACGGCCCTGGCCCCGCCGCCTGCCGTGGCCGCCGGGCCGCGCCGCTGACCCCCACCTCGCTCAAGGACACCATGCACGACCACGAAAACTCCGAGCGCCTGGCCTCCTACGCCGACGTCCTGGCCGGTGAACTGCCCGACGCCTGGACCAGCACCTACCACCCGCCCGGCGCCAAGCACGATCTCGCCGAACTGGGCGACCGGATCTGGGACCTGGACCTGATCGCCGAATCCCTCGCCGAGCATCCGCTGCAGCAGGCAGCCGTCCTGAGCCGCCCGGACGGCGCCCAGCTCGCCGTCCTTGAACGGCACGACGAACGCGACGGCTTCCTCATCGCCGCCGTCGCCCCCCGCGCCCTCCCCGACGAGGCATACCGCGCAGTACCCGAGCCGAACGGCATCGCGCTGACCGACGATCCTTTCCTGAGCGCCGAGCAGGTCGCCGGCGACCTACTCGCCCGCTACGACACCGCGCTCGCCCAGGTGCGCCACAACGCTGCCGCCGACGTCCAGCCGTCCCAGCCGGAGCGGGTCGTCCTGACATGGCAGCCGGACGGCAGCCTGGCTGCCGCACCCGTCGGCGAGACGGCCGCCGCCGTCCTGGCGGCCAACAGCTTCGTCCCCGACCAGCAGACCGGCATCTACCGCCTCAGCGGAGACGACACCACCGTGCAGGCCCGCGCCGTGCGCGAGACCGGCCGCCAACTCGGCGCGCACGGCATCACCACCGCACTCCAGCATCCCTCGGGCCGGATCGCGCCCACCGCCACACCGGCTGCCGTGCCGCCGGCCCCCGCTACGTCCCGCACCCCGGCCAACAGGGCTCGATAACCCAACGCGGGCCCGGCTCCCGGGCGCTGCCACCGTGCGACAGCCCTCCGCCCCCAGCACGCCGTCGCTTAACTGGAGAACCGTCCATGGCCAATCTGGCCGACGAGCACGGCACCGACGTCGAGATCTGCGTCAAGCCGCTGACCACCACCATCCACGCCGACACTCCCACCGGCGCCCCCGAAAGGCTCCACACCCTGCTCGACCAGCTCGGTCTGGAACGCCAGGAGGTCCGCACCGCCGACCCCGTCTACATCTGGCACGTGGTGCCCGAGCATCTCGCCGCCGACGAGCAAAAGCGCCTGGCGACCCGGGCCATCCCCGCACTCCTTCAGGCCGGGTACCAGGTCAACTGCACCTCCGCCGTCTTCGACGAAGCCGTCTACCAGCAGGCCCTACGCGACCTGCACGCCACCCAGTCCCACCCGGCGGTGCAGCGCCCGGCTCCGGCCGCCTCCCCCGCGCGCCCCGCGCCGCCCCGGCGCACCCCCTAAGGCCCGGCGGGCGGCCCGGACCCCGCCGGGCCGCCCGCCCGCATCGCCCGACCCTTCGGAGAAACCCGTAGCTCCCCGCACACCCCCACCCACCACGAACCGTCTCAAGCCCCGCCTGGCCACCGCTTTGTTCCGCCGCTATCTGCGCGCCTGCCTCCCCACCGGGCCGGACCGCCCCTCCCCGCTGGCCGGCGCCCGCCCGGAGGCCGTCCGCGCCGAGTCCCAGCGGACCGGATACCACCAGCACCACTGACCGTTCCCGACCCGGAGGAGCATGTCCCACCCCACCCCGTACACGGTGCGGCTGGCCGACGAGATCACCCGCCAGCTCGGCCAGCTCGCCGACCACCTCGCTCAACTGCCCCCGCAGGAAGCCCCGCAGGCCCTCGCCCGCATCCTTGATCCCGACAACGGCGTCTTCGGCGGCGTCACCCACCTCGTGATCACAGGCAGCGTGTTCGCCAAGGCCGAGGCCGAACGGGGAGCGCTGCCAGCGGAGGTGTGGCTCGCCCTCGGCCGGGCCTCGAACGAACTCAACGACATCGCGCTGGGCCTGGACGAGCACCGCGAGACCCTCCAGCACGCCAGCGCCCACCCCGCCACCAGGGCGGCGCCGCCGGTGCCCGCTCCGCTCGTCGTCCGGCGGCGCCGGTGAAAAAGAAGCAGTGGCACAACTGGGGTGCGGGCGAGCAGGCCCAGCAGCACTACCTCGTCCAGCCCCGCGCCCTGGCCGGCGGCGGCGATGTCCGGCACGTCTCCGAATTTCTGCGCGCCTGCGGCTGGCGGGACAAGTCCAAAACGGACGGCCCTCTGTTCATGCAGAGCCCGGACCGCGCGGTCCGCATCGCCTACGACCCCTATGTCCAGCCGGGCGGGTGGAGCATCCACGGCGCCGCGAGCCGGCACCAGCCCGAGTGGTGGGCACACCTCGGCCGGCAGACGCCGGTGGAGATCGTCGCGGGCCTGACCGACGCCCTCACCCAGCCCCGGTCCGCGCACGCCCCCAACGTGTGGGCGCCGCTTCACGGGCAGCGCTGGCGCACTGAACCCGACGCTGAGCAGGTCACCGCAACCAGCCCCGACGGCAGCGCCTGGATGCAATACCACCAGAGCCCCGACGGCGCGGCGATGTGGTGGTCCGGGGCGAAGGACGAGCAGGGCAACGGCTGGAACGCCCAGTTCGCCTCGAGCACCCCGATGCACCTGGTGCAAGCCTTCTCGGCCGCCCTGGCCAGCCCCGAGCCCGTGATGCGCCCGCTCGGCCGTGTCCCGCCCAGCACCCAGATCAAGACCACGTCGGTGTCCGTCCTGCCGTCCCAGCTCAGCGCCTGGCAGCAGGCGCGCATCACTGCCGCCCGCGCCGCCACCTGGGCCCGCAACACCGCCCGCAGCGCCCGGCCCCGCACCGCGGCCCGCCCCCACGCTCACGCGGGCGGCCCCCGAGCCCGCCGCTGACCCCGCCGCCGACCTCCCGAGGAGCCTTGTGCCCGCACTCACCCCGGATGCCATCCGCACCGCGACCGAGACCCTGTCCCGCCTGACCGACTACCTGCGTGACAGCCCCGATCCCCAGCAGGCGCTCGACCTGGTCGAGCCGCTGCTGGACGAATACACCGGTCTTCCCGTCCAGCTCGCCGACGCCCTGCGCGCCCTGGCCCGCGCCGTACAGGAACACCCGGACACCCCGCGCAGCCTCGAAGCCGACCTGCTGGTCATGGAGTTGCGCACCGCCGCATGGGAACAGGCCGACCAGCACACCCTCCACTACGTCCTCGACGACCTGCGCGCGCTGCACGCCAGCGCCTGCGGCACCGAAGCGGAGTGTGGCCCGTGCCGGTGAGCGAACGGCAGCTCGCCGCCTTCGCCGACCAGCTCCCCCGGCGCATCCCCCTCGACACCAGCCCCCGTCACCTCGCCGGCGCCGGCGATGCCCGGCACGTCACCCACGCACTCGCCGCGGCCGGATGGGCCCGCACCTCCGACCCGTTCAGCCCCGAGGTCATCCTGCGCAGCCCGCAGGGCCGGTGCACCCTGCACTTCGACCCGCAGTCCGTCACCTCCGCATGGTGGCGGCTGCGGGGGCCGAGCCCACCGACACCGAGCCGGGCTGGTACGCCGAGTTCGGTGACCTCGTGCCCGCCGAGATCCTCGGCCGCCTCACCGACGCTCTCACCGGCCCGCCGCCGCCCCGGCCGCCGGGCCCGTTCCAGGCCCTCAAGTCGGCGGGATGGCTGTTGAGCGACGCGGGCACGGCCCACTCCCCTGACCGCATGTGCCATGTAGAACGCTGTCCTGATCAGGAGAGCCTCCGGGGCTTCTGGCACGTCGAGACCTGCGAGCCAGGGCACGGCACGCTGCTGGGCCCTCGCATCTGGCACGCCCGGTTCGACGGCCAGGTCCCCGACCATCTCGTTGGGCGCCTTCATCACCGGGCTCGCCGATCCCGCCCCGCTCCAGCGCGGCATGTTCGACCGCACCGCCCACCACAGCGTCGTGCAGGAACCCAGCTCGCGCACTCCCGAACAGGTCGTCGCCGCGCATGCCAACCGGCTCGATGCCATCCGCGCACAGGTACGCGCCGCCCGTCGCCAGCAACCGCCCCGCCCCGCCGCAGCCCCGCCCAGGGCCGGCGTACCCCGCTCGTCCGGCCGCCCACCGCTGACCCGTTAGGACCCCCGCCGTCTCCCCCGACCACACCGCTCACCGCGAGTTCCTGCAGCACCTCGACGACTATGTCCACGACAGCAAGGCGATCCTCGATGCCTGGGACGCCTACTCCGACGAGCACACCGACCTCGACGGCTGGCCGCACGACGACCACGCCTACGGGCTGCGCCAGAGCCAGCGCGACGCCGACACCGCCGCAGCATTCGAGAACATCCGCGCAGGCGCCCGCCACCTGCTGGCCACCGCCGAGGCACAGCTGCGGAGCATGCCGACCGGTGCGGTGCAAAGCCACTGGGTGTACCGGCTCGGGGTGCTGCATACCGCGCTCGACCGCCTCGACGCCCTGCACGAACAATGGCTGCTCACGCGCGGCAGCTTCCCCGCCGACGTCCGGCCGGGCACCCCCGCCTTCGACGAAGCGCTCGCCGAGCACCACGCCGAATCCTGGAGCTACCTGGACGACTGGGCCACCCACGGCCACGTCCTTAAGGACATCAACTCCGCATCCCGGCATTCCTCCACACCCCTGGCCCCGCCGCCGACCGCGACCGCTGCCCCTGCCCCCGGCCGGTCACCCTCGGTACGGAGATGACCGGGCCCCGGCACCCACACCACCACTGTCACACTCACCGGCCCCCCGAACGCGTGGAAACCCCGGTTCGGTGAGCACACGCCACCGCACCTGATCGCCGTTCCCAGCCCCCTTACCGCGCGCCAGCAGCCGTTCAGCCTCCCGACCGCCAGCCCGGTCTTGTGACGCGACCGGGACGCGCCCACCGAGCAGGTCCTCTCCCGCCGGGAAGACCACGTCCCCACCGCCCGTCGCGAGCATTCTGCCGACGAGCGCGAGCGAGCGCCCTGCGACGGCCGCCGGCCTGAAACGGCCGCAGCCGCTGGCCTCTTTGTCCCCGCCCGGAGGCACGTAGCCCCCTTGCCCCCCTCGTCCAACAGCTCCGACGGGTACGACATCGCCTTCCGGCTCCTCCTCGGAGTCCTCGCCATCGTCGTCCCCTTCTCGAACCTCGCCTGGCTGTCCGGCAACATCACCGCCTGCCTCACCGGCCTTCCGTGGGCGCCGTACCAGCCGACCGCAGCCCTGCTCCATCCCGACCAGCTCTGGCCTCAGGCCACAGAAACGTCCCTGCTTGTCGGCGCCCGCATCGTTCCCGGCGCCGTCCTCCTCGCCCTCGGCGCCGCAGCCGGTGTCCTGTGGGCCCGCCACAAGAACCGCAGCGGCAGTCGGAAGAAAAAGATCACCGGCATGGCCAAGGCGCGGGACATCGAGCCGCTGATGGCCAAGGCGATCGAGGCCAAGGCCCGGTCCCTGCGCCCGAGCCTGAAGGACACCAAGCACATCGAGGCCAAGGACACCGGCATTCTCCTCGGTAACCTCCAAGGCACCCCGCACGAGGTGCGGATGGGCTACGAGGATGTCGCCGTCGCGATCATGGCTCCGCGATCGGGGAAGACCACCTCGCTGGCGATCCCCTCCATCCTGTCCGCCCCCGGCCCTGTCCTGCTGACCTCGAACAAGGCGGCGGGCGACGCCTACACCACGACGCTCGACGCCCGAGCGGAAGTGGGACGGGTGTGGTCAATGGACCCGCAGCAGATCGCCCACGCCACTCGCGAGATGTGGTGGAACCCCCTCGCCACCGCGAAGACCCTGGACGGCGCCAACCGGCTGGCCGGCCACTTCGTCTCCGCCTCCGTGGACGCCTCGCAGCAGGGGGACTTCTGGTCGAAGGCCGGTTCCAACATCCTGAGCCAGTTGCTGCTGGCCGCTGCCCTCGACGAGCGTCCGATCACCGACATCATGGCCTGGCTGGCCTTCCCCGCCGACCGCACCCCGCTCGATATCCTGCGCGACCACGGCTTCGCCGCCGTCGCCGCCCAGCTCAAGGGCACCGTCGAGGGCCCGCCCGAGACCCGTGACGGCATCTACGAGACGGCCCGCCAGTACGCCGCGGCCCTCCTCAACGCCGAGATCGCGGCGTGGGTGACACCGCAGAAGGACGTCGCAGAGTTCCGGCCGTCGCAGTTCGTCACCTCCACCGACACGCTCTACCTGCTCAGCAAGGACGGCGGAGGCGGCGCTTCGGCACTGATCGCGGCGTGCGCGGACGCGGTGATGCGGGCGGCAACCGCCGAAGCTGAACGCGCCGGCGGACGTCTTGACCCGCCGGCTCTGGCGATCCTCGACGAGGCGGCCAACGTGTGCAAGATCAGCGACTTGCCGGACCTGTACTCCCACCTCGGCAGCCGCGGAATCATCCCCATCACCATCCTCCAGTCCTACCGGCAGGGCCAGAAAGTCTGGGGGGACGCGGGCATGGACGCCATGTGGTCCGCCTCGACCGTGAAGGTCATCGGCAGCGGAATCGACGATCCGGATTTCGCGGACAAGCTGAGCCGCATGATCGGCGACCACGACGTGGAAACCACCTCCATCTCGCACTCCGAGTCCGGGAAGTCGACCTCCGTGTCGATGCGCCAGGAGCGGATCCTGCCCGCCGACGCGATCCGCGCCCTGGCCAAGGGCACCGCCCTGTGCTTCGCCACCGGCATGCGCGCCGCCATGCTCGACCTGCGCCCCTGGTACGCCGAGCCCGGCGCCAAGGAGTTGTCCGCCGCCTCCGCCCGCGCCTCGAAGGCCATCACTGAGCGCGCCGTCGCCAAGGCAGCCCCCGCGCAGACCGACTTCACCACCGCCACCTGACCCCCGGCGCCCATGCCCCGGCCCTGACGCCGCCACCGAGCGGCAACTCTCCCACCCGACCACTGCTTTGCCCCTTCGGAGACCATGGCCTTCCTCGACCACAACGACGTCGTCATCGGATCCACTGACGACGGCCACACCTTCGTCCTGCTCAACCGGGCCCTCCCCGCAGCCCAGCGCATCCTGACCGACCACGGCTTCACCGCCCACCAGCCCAGCGGCCCGGGCCGCCCGCTGTACCTGCTACCGCCCGCCTACGCCGGGGAGCAGGCCAACACCCGCACCGGCGAAGCCATGCATTTCCTCTTCCAGCACACCTGGGACGTGACCGACCTCAGCTGGACCACCCGCTGGAACCCGGACGAGCCGCTGCCCGAACCGGACGTCCACTTCCATGTCTCCGGCGAGCGCGTCACCGCCACCGCCCGCACCGACGCCGCCCGCCGCATCCTGGCCAACCACGGCTTCACCCCCACCCGGGAGGGCTACGCCCTGCCCGTCGGCACAGATGAAACGCGACAGCTCGGTGCGGTCGTCCAGGCGGAGACCGCCCTGTCCATGGAGAACCTGGGCACCCGTATCCGGCTCGGCTTCCGCACGCCCGAGGACATCCCCGCAGCTCCCGCCCGTACGAGCAGCCACACCGCCACACCGCCCGCAGCCCCGGTTCCTGACCGGCCGCGCCGTACCCGCTGACCGCCCAGGCGAAGTGCCGAACTGGCCTCCAGGCCCGTCCCGTCCCGTCGCGGCGGGAGGACCACGATGACTGAGTCTCACGTGCGCAGTTCCACGCCGCCTGCCGGTCACACGCACCGGCTGTACCTGGCCCAGCTCTCGACTACCTGCACAAGAGCGAGCCAGCCGCCGAGCCAGTCCCCGCCCCTGCCCAGGCGAAACCCGCAGCCACCGCGAAGCCGTCCGCCCCGCGCCGGCGACCTTCGTAAACGCCTCCGCCGCCACGCGAACGCGGCGGCCCGGTACACCGCCGCAGGCCCCTCACCGAACGGAACCGTCCCGCCGCCGATGACCGCACCCACCGCTCCGGCCGAAAAGCTCCTGCTCCTGGGGGGCGATTTCGCCCGCCAGCACGACTACCTGTCCTGCCTGCGGCTGGACGGCCTCAGTCCGGCGACCGCTCTGACGCAGCAGTCCATCCCCACCCAGGATCTGGCCCGCTTGGCGCTGGACATCGTCGAGGGCCTCGACGCCCAGCGGATGTACCACAGCCCGGAGATCCGCACCGTGTACGCGCGGGTCCGGCAGCTCGCCCACCTGGCCATCGACACAGCCGACCACCTTCTGGACGCCGAGGACATCCTCGACGACACCTATGCCGGAGTTCCCGCCAAGGGCGAAGGGCCCCTGCTGACCTACCGGCAGGCCCTTGAGACGGCCAACAGCCGTCTCATCCTCGTCCGAAAGCTGACCGCCCCGGCCCCCCAGGACACGCTGACAGCCGCCGAACTCTTCGTCACCGAACGGCGCCGCCGCGGCGAGATCCCGCCGCAGCAGCCGCCCGCCTTCTCCCCCGCCCAGTACACCGCGCTGCGCGCGGTGGCCCGCGGCGAAGTGACGATCGCCGACGACAAGCCGTACCTGCACCGCGATGACTGGCGCATCGCCCTCAGCACTCTGCGCTCGCTGGAGGACCGCGGCCTCGTCGCCCGCGAGAAGTGCCCGCTGTGGCTGCACGACGAGCGGGTGCACCTGAGCGCCGACGGCCGCCGCGACCTGATCGCCACCTTCGGCCGGCCTCCGGCCCCCGCGCGCACCGCCGCCCGCCCGGCCCCGGCGCCCAAAGCCACCCCCAGCCGCTCTCTCTAACTCGTCCCCGGGAGATCTCACGCCCACCGACGACGCCCCCACCCCGCACGTCATCGCCCTCGCCCTCGCCGCCCAGATCCACCCGGAGGCCGCGCCCCGCGACGTAGTCGCCAGCTTCAATGTGCGGCGCCAGGCCGACCCCCGTTTCCGCCACCGGGGCTCCGGCGGCCCGGTGACCGTCGTGGCCCGCTCCCTGCACGCCCGCCTGTACGGCCTGCCCACCGCCCCTTCACCGCTGCCCACGGCCCTCGACGAACTCCTGCAGGTCCTCGGAACGGCACGCGACGGCGACCAGAAGCAGGCAGTACTGGTCCAGCTCGCCGACCAGCTGCGCAACGCCGCCGAAATCCTCGAATGGGCCCGGGACAACGCCCGCCAACTGCCCGCCCCCATCTGGGAATGGCTGCGCGACGCCACCGACACCACCCGCCACCTGGCCGATGGCCTCGACAGCGTGCGCCCTTCGTTCGCCGCGCCGCAGGCCCCCGCCGCACCGCTTCCGCCGCCGGCGCCCGCCCCGCCCCACGCCGCCCCCGCCCGGCGCTGACCGCACGCCCGCGGGCGCCGCCCCCGTACACCGCAAGGACGCCCCATTCCCGCAACCCCCGCCTTCCGATCCCTCTCCCTCGGCGCCGGAGTCCAGTCCAGTGCCCTGCTCGCCCTGTCCGCCGAGGGAATCCTCCCGCGCGTCGACTGCGCGATCTTCGCCGACACCGGCTGGGAGCCGGCAGCCGTCTACGCCCATCTCGACCGCCTGGAGAAGGAGGTAGCCGAACCAGCCGGGATACCCGTGCTGCGCGTCTCGGCCGGGAACATCCGCGAGGACGCGCTCAACCCCGGCCACCGGTTCGCGTCCATGCCGCTGCACGTCCTCAACCAGGACGGCAAGGCCGGGATGACCCGTCGGCAGTGCACCGGCGAATACAAGATCAAACCGATAAAGAAGCAGGTACGCGCCCTCCTGGGCTACCCGTATCCCCGGCGCATCCCCAAGGGCGTGTTCGTCGAGCAGTGGGTCGGGATCTCCACCGATGAGTTCCACCGGGCCAAGGACGCCGACGTCGCCTACATGCGCAACCGGCACCCCCTGATCGAGCTGGACTGGTCGCGCGCCGACTGTCTGCGCTACCTGAAGCAGCGCGGTCTGGCCGACACCCCGAAGTCGAGCTGCCTGGGCTGCCCTTTCCACGGCAACGCCCAGTGGCGGCACATCCGGGACCACAGCCCGGCCGAGTGGGCCGACGTCGTCGCCTTCGACGCGGCTATCCGCAGCGGCAACGCCCGCGCCAATGCTTCCGGCAACCGGCTGCTCGGCCAGGCGTTCTTGCACCGCTCCCGCGTCCCGCTCGACCAGGCACCCATCGACCACGTCACCGCCGCCGAATGGGCCGCTCGCCAAGCTGAATTGGGCGACCAGGCCCCGGATGGTGACGCCCGCGTCGTGCTGGAGGAGGGCGTGGCCGACGGCTGCTCGCCCTGGGCCTGCCGCGGCGAGCAGCCGACACAGGACGACTTCGGGCTGGCCGCATGATCGTGGACCTGTTCGCCGGACCCGGCGGCTGGTCCTACGCCCTGTCGCTGCTCGGCGTCCGGGACATCGGGCTGGAGCGGGACGCGTGGGCCTGCCGCACCCGCGCCGCAGCCGGGCAGCTGACACTGCGCACCGACGTCGCCCGCTATCCGGTGGGGCCGTTCGTCGGCCGCACCACCGGTGTGATCGCCTCGCCGCCGTGTCAGGCGTGGTCGATGGCCGGCAAGCGGCTCGGCCTGCTCGACCAGCCGCTGGTCCACCAGGCCGTCGCCGACCTGGCCGCCGGTCGCGACACCCGCGACAAGCTGCTCGGTGCCTGCCGGGATGAGCGGTCGCTGCTGGCCGCCGAGCCCATGCGCTACCTCCATGCGCTGAACACGGTGGGCGAGCCGGAATGGGTGGCCATGGAGGAGGTCCCCGACGTCGCACCGCTGTGGAAGCAGTACGCGGCGATCTTGCGGTCGTGGGGTTTCTCCGTGTGGTGCGGGATTCTCAACGCGGCCGACTTCGGGGTGCCCCAGACGCGGCGGCGGGCGATCCTGCTCGCCTCCCGTTCCCGCCCCGCCGAGCCCCCGCCGCCGACCCACGCACAACACGGCGAGCCGGAGACCCTGTTCGGGCCCGGCCGTGCGCCGTGGGTGTCCATGGCCGCAGCCCTCGGCTGGGGTGCCACCGACCGCCCGGTACCGACCGTGTGCGCCGGGGGCGGACCCGGCGGGGGCCCTGAGCCGTTTCCCTCCGGCTCGCGCAAAGCCCTGGCCGACGCCCGGGACCGCGGCACCTGGCAGCACCCACCGCGCCCCGCAGGCACCGAACGGCGCCTGCGGCGCCGCAGCCAGCCCGCCGTCGCGGCCCACGAGAGCCCACCGCCGTCCGCGCGCCCGGCACCGGAGTGGGCGTGGTCGCTGCGCACCAACAGCCAGACGAACGCCACCGTGCGCCGCGCCGACGAGCCCGCCGGCACCCTGTTCTTCGGACACCGCGCCAACGAATGCCTCTGGATCGCCGAACCCGCCACCACCACAGCGGGCGAGGACGCCCCCGTGCCGGAGGCAATCCGCATCACCGCCGCCGAGGCGGGCGTGCTGCAGACCTTCCCCGCCGACTACCCGTGGGCCGGCAACAAGGGCCAGCAGTTCTCCCAGATCGGCAACGCCGTCCCGCCCAGGCTCGCCGCCCACCTGCTGGCCCCGCACCTCGGCCGCCCCCTCGGCCCCGACGACTTCACCCTCGCCGCCTGATGCACCCCCGTCCCTCTGCACCCCGCCCTGACGAAGACGCCGAGCTGGCGGACGCGCATCCTCCGGCCCCGGTGCACTACGCCGAGCAGGCCCTGCTCGGCGCCCTCCTCCTCGAACCCGCACGCCTAGACGGACTCGGCCCGCTGGCCCCCGAGCACTTCGACGCCCCTGCCCACAGCGCCCTGTATACGGCCATGCACACCGCCCCTGTTCCCGACGCCGAACAGCACCGCCGCGCCCCGGTCTGGCTGGACCGCGTCCTGCAAGCCGCCCGGCCCCAGGCCCCCGGCCTGACCGCCTCCTACCTGCACACCCTCGTCCACCGCTGCCCCTGGCCCGGGCACGCAGCGGCCTACGCCCACATGATCCAGGCCGACCACACTCGCCGTACCGTGCGGGAGCACGCCGACCGCCTCGCCCAGGCCGCCACCGAGGCGTCGCTGCCCGACCCCACCGCCACCGTCCTGGCCCAGTGCGACACCCTCTCCAGCTTCCTGAACACGCTGTCGAGCCGGTTCGCCCCGCACCCGGGCTCCCTGCCCCGCACTCCCCACCCGGCCCCCGCCCGACGCACCGCCGGCGAGGAGGCGCTGGAGGAAGAACGGGCGCTGCTCGCGTGTGCGACCGCCCAGCCCTCCAGGCTGCGGGAGATGCGCTGGCTGCAACCCGACGACTTCGTTCTGCCGCTGCACGGGCAGCTCTTCACATGCCTGACCGCGCTGGTACACCGCCGCGAGCCCATCGATCCGGTCACCGTGCTGTGGGAAGCCCAGCACCAGCATCTGCTGCACGCCAACTTCACCCCCGCCGACCTGATCGGCCTGCTTGCCACCCCGGTCGGCACGCCCGAGCACTGGGGGGAGAAGATCCTGCGGCGCGCCCTGCTCGCCCAGGCTCACACCACCGCCGTGCAGATCCGGGCGTTCACCGACGATGCGGCCAACACCCCGCACCAGCTCGCCACCGGCAGCCGCCGCGCCCTGGCCAACCTGACCGCCCTGGGCACCCGCTGGCAGCGCGCCAGCCACGCTCCCGCCACACCGCGCTCCCCGGCCGTACCCCGCGCCGGGCCCCGCCTGCGGGCCGCCCCTGCCCCACCGACCACCCGCGTCTCCCGATAGCCCACCTGCCCGGCCGGGGCCCGGAAGCGAGCGCCATGCCCCACCCCGACACCGCCGCCCACGTCCGCCTCGACCGCCACCCCCACCACACCTCCGCCGTCACCGCCACCCTCACCGACTCCTCCCCCACCACCGCCCGGGCCCTGCTGAGCGTCCACGGCTTCCGTCCCACCGGCGAACACGCCCTCGTTCTGGCCCGCATCGACCACGAAGAGCCCCACTATGCCGAGCACGCCGCCCAGGCCCTGCGCGCGGCGGGCCTTACCGTCGAGATCACCCCCGTGCTCCAAGAAGACATCGACACCGAGTGGGACTGGGCAGGCCACCCCCTGCACTAGCTGGACCGCGACGAGATCCGGGACGTCTCCCACCAGGCCCAGCAGATCCACGACGACATCGCCCAGGGATGACGAAAGAGACGATGCAGCAAGTGCACGAGCGGGCAGCCGCAACGCGTGAGAAGATCCTCCGGGCAGCCTCCGAAGTGTTCGACGCATACGGCTACAGTGGCGCCAGCATCAGCAAGACCCTCACCCGGACCGGAATTACACCTGGTGCGCTGTATTTCCACTTCTCCGGCAAACAATGCCTGGCCCATGCCGTCATGCTCGGGCAGGGCGACGGCCTGAAGCTCCCAGGCGGCGAGGACGGCCTGCAACGCCTGATCGACATCAACCTCTACCTCGCGGGCGAACTGCAGACCAACGCCCTGCTGCGCGCCGGAGTCCGGCTGGCTGTCGAGCAGGGAGAATTCGGCACTCCGGACGACGCCCCCTACCAGTACTGGGTCCGTCTCTTCGCCTCCCAACTGCTGGCCGCCAAGGAAAAGGACGAGCTGCTGCCGGACGTGGACGTACAGGAACTGGCCTGGACGCTGGTCAGCTCCTATTCCGGCACGCAGCTCCTGTCCCAGATCGCCACCGGCCGCACCGACCTGCACGCCCGCCTGGTCGCCTTGTGGCGCTACCTGCTGCCCGGAATCGCCACCCCGGCTGCCCGGTCACGCGTGACCTTCAGCTCCCAATGGGACTGCCCGGCAGCGTAAAACCACCGGCACCCGGCAGGCTGCTACTGCGCCGGCCCCTGCAGACCGCGGTCCGCCAACCTGCGGGAAAGCACGCATACGCCCGGCGGATGCATGCCGCGAATCCCGTCTCGTTGCCGTCACCGGCTCGCCGTCGCCGCACGCAGGCGTGGCCAGCACCGAAGACAACGGCAGGCGTTTCCCGGAGGCGCCGGCAGGTGCGACCAGAGCGCCTCCGGGTTTTTCCAACTGCCGCCAACCTGACTGGCCATGAGGGGCGAAACGGATAGCATCAGGCCGGGCTCATAGGGATACTGGGACGATGGCCGAACGACAAATGCTGATGACGACGCAGGAGATCCGCGCCCTCATCAACGCCGCGCTCGCCGCCCCCTCGATTGACCTCGCTGTCCCCCTCGGGATGTCGCTCATGCTCCGTGAGGGCCTGCGCACCACCGTCCTGACGGCACTGTCTCGCGCGGACTACCACCCGGCGGTGGACGACGTACCTGGAAGCCTCACCTACCGCGACGGTGACCATGTCCGCGTAGCCACACTGTCTCCGGAAACGGAGTTTCTCCTGGCCGCTCACCTGGAGCAATGAGCCCGGCCCGCCCTCATCTCACGACCAGGGGCGGCAGCGGGCCGATGAGCAGCTGATGCCGCACGGCAAGGTCCGTGGACGCCGTCGAACAGGCACCGCCCTCTGTTGCTGCGCTTCGGAGCATTGCGCCGTTTGGCCAGCGCCGCGAGCGGTAGTCGCTTGGGGTCATGGCCACCTTCGACCGGTCGTCATCGTGGCGATCACGACGTCGAACGCGTCCCGAGTGCCATAGCGATCGGAGCGGGCGGCTCCCGAATTTAACGACGTGCTCGATTTTTCCCGGCCTTTGAGGCCGGGGCTGCCCTAGGGGTGTACTAAACGTTCAGTCCGCCCTGTCCGTCATCGCAGGAGTGCCGGATGCACTTCGACACGGGAATATCCCAGTGAACGGATAGCCTCATAGGCACATCCCCAGGCGCTCGGCGCGCGGCTGGGGCCGGAGGGCGCGTGTTCCTGTTCCTGCTCACACCACAGATCCCCGGCATCACTGCCGCCAACGGTGGTTAATGCCTCATCGCTTCACGAGACTCACGCAGGCCAGCCCGAGTGCCCCGAGGACGCCGATCACCGCGAGGCCCCATCGCACCCAGGCAAGCCACTGGTCGGTGAGGGTGGCGAGTACGACCACGCACCACAGCGTCAGCACGACCAGGAGGAACGCGAAGACTACGATTCGGACTCCTTGCGTCAGCGGGGCGTCCCATAGTGATCTTCGGGCCGAATCTTCCCGGCGCATACCGCGCTGTCCCCTCTCCGTAAAAAACGACGGCTGGGAGGAAGACCGGCAGCGTCGGCCTCCTTCCCAGCGCCGTATAACAGTACATACCTAGTTACCCCACTCGGCGGTACGCAACGCCATTGCACGTCCGCCGCCGTGCCTGCGGTCCATGCCACCAGGAGCCTTCTGTGTGCAATCCCACACGCCTCTACAGCTAGGCACGATCCCATGTGTTCGGCGAAACGCCAACATCATGGGCGGGCAAGGCGTCCTGCCATGAACCCTGCTGCGCTGAGGCGAATCACAGCGGCCAGAGGTCGAGTCTCGAAGCTGACTCACCCGCTGTACTGATTGGCGGTCAGGACGCACGGGAATCCGCAAACTGATGTGCCATCAGGGCGTGTCTCCACTTCTCCAGCCTCTCGGTTCCCTATAGCCGTTGTTACGCCTGCCCGCCTTGAGCATGAGACGTCTGCGCTGCGGCGGCGCGGACCCTAATGGCTCCCACTGACAACACCTCGATCACCGCCTGAAGATCATTTTGCGTGCCCTGGCCTGCCCTGCTTGCATATCGGCCCCCTCGCCGTCCCTCTGGTGTCGGCGAGCCTCTTTTTGCCTGTCCATCAAGTAAGAGAAGGCGGCATGTCCTACCCGTTTTCCGTGGCCGATATCGGCTGGATTCCCGTACGGGTCCGTTCCGACCTGGACGCCGACGAGACCGCGGAACTGCGGTCCCTGTTACCAGAAGCCAGCCCCGGAGAATGCACCCGGGTGGGCCTGCGGCACCTCTTCCAGGGCGCCCATCTGTTCGCCGACCTCGACTTCGCGGTCCCTCCGGTCGAAGCCGTCGCGCGTCGCCTGCTCGCCGCGGTGACAGCACGGGTGGCGGGCCTGGATACCGGCACCTCGGCCCAGTGGCCTGACGCACGTGATGATCTCCTGGCCACCGGGCGGTTCGACGCGGACCGCGTGGACGAGTACCTGAAAGCCCACGCGCACCGTTGGAACCTGTACTACAGCGCTCAGCCGTTCCTCCAGGACATCCGGCTCGCGCAGGAGTGCGGCAAGGGGCAGGCGCCCGGCCGGCTGGTGATGGACCGTCCTTCGGGGAGCAACGCGGTGTGGACCACGCACATCGCCCAGGACGTGCCGGTGGCGGGGCCGGATGCGGTGCAGTGGCTTCTGGCCTGGTACGGATACGGCCCGTCCGGTACCGGCACGCATCGCACCCACGGCTCCCGTAAGGGTGGTTCCTGTAAGGCCGGGCCGTACCGCTCGCTCGTCTCATACTTCCCGCACGCGCCGGAGCGGCTGTTCGTGTCGTTGGTGGCTTCCGTGCCCGGTCCGTCGGCCTGGCCCACCGGTTCGGGCCCGGACCTGGCGCCGTGGGAGAGAGATGAACTGCCCGACCCGCTGGCCCCGGACGCGGCGTGCGGGCCAGTGTCGCTGCTGACCCGCCGCACCGCCCACGCGCTCCTGCTCACCGGCGACGACGCCGGGCAGACCACCAGCTGCAAGATCACCTGGAATACCGCGGTCGACCTGCCGGCCGCCGTCGACCCCTACGTCATCGAGCGCACCCAGGGCGGGCCGGTGCGCGCCGACCGGGCCCGCTCGGCCTGGCGCGACCTGGACGCCATGCTGCTCAAGACCCAGCCCGGCTCGAAGAGCACGCTGCGGCGCCCCACGGTCTTCGACGCCGTGGCCGAGCTTGCCCCGCAGGTCCAGCGTCAACTGGGGGTGCGGGTGCTGGCCTGGGACCAGGAGCGCCAGGAGAAGGACAACCAGTGGTACGCCGCCACCACACCCCCCGTCCTGCAGCACATCGAAGAGGCTGACCCTCAGGGCGCAGCAGCCATCGCCACCGCCCGGCGCAGTGCCGAGGCCGCCGCCGGCGACTTGGCCCGCGCCCTGGCGGCTGCCTGGCTCGACGTCCACGTCAAGCGGGATCCCCAACAGCGGCACGGCTTCGTGGAGGCGGCGCGCACCCGCTACTGGGAACGCGCCGAGGAGGAGTTCTGGCAGGCCGTCCGTGCCCCGGACCCGGACCGGCGGCCCGCCTTCCGCCGCCTGGCCCTCGAACGGTTCGACCAGGCCACCGCGACGCTGAAGGCCACCGTGCACGGGATGAGCGCGGTCGCCAAGGCCCGAGCCCAGCTGACCCTCCCCCGTACCCACGCAACCCGTTCGACCAGGAAGAGGACGCGATGAGCACCACGGCCGCCACCGCTGATACCGACGGCGCGCCAGCGCCTCCCCAATGGCTCGCCCGCCAGCGTCTCTGCCCCACGCACAACTTCACCCCGTCCGCGAGCCCCGGGCGGGCCGCCGGCACGGGTGCGCTACGTCGTGGCGTAGCTGAGGCGGAACAGGTCCTGGGCGCGCTCCAGGTCCCGCTCCGTGCGCAGTTGGACCTCCAGGTCGCCGGTGCCGTGGTGGCCCAGCCCCGTCACGTCCCGGGTCAAGCCGGGCACCAGGCCGGTCTCCTGCGGGTCGGCCTTGAGGTAGACGAGCAGCTTGCTCTTCTGCGGCGGGCACACGCAGGCGAAGTTCCGCAGCCGCCGGTACGCCCGGTAGAGGCGGTTCTCGGCCCTGGTGATGTCCGGCCCCAGGCCCAGCAGCGTCTCATCGACCGCGGCGGCCAGCTCCGCCATCGCCCCCTGCGACAGGTGCCCGCGCGTCGTGTTGGCCGCGCGCCGGCGACGGGCCGTCCCGGATGTCGCCGTCTGCCCCGTGACGGAGGCCACCGTCTCCAAGCTGACGAGTTGCTCGCCGTACAAGCGGTAGCGCACCAGGTCGATGCTGCGCCGGTGCTCGCGCACCGCGTGCACGTCGTAGCGGGTGAAGTCGCCCGCCACGCAGATCAGCCGCGGCGCGCTCCACCGCACCCGGGACGCGGCTGCCGCCCCCAGGCGCTCACGGACCAGGTGGCCGAACTCGGCCCGGTGGTCTATCAGCCACGCCAGGTAGAACAGGCCCTGGTTGATCACCCCCGCATCTGTTCCGCGCTTGTACTCGACGACCACCGGCGCGTCGTTCTCGTCCAGGCCCAGCGAGTCGATCCGTCCGCCGTGCACCGGCCCGGTGCCGTACTCGCTCGCCAGGAACCGCACGCCCAGCATCGTCTCCATGTGCGCCTCGATGAGGTGCTGCACGTCCGCCTCGACCTCAGCAAGACGCGGCGCGACCTCGGCCACGTTGCCGTTCATCGTGTGGAACAGCTTCAGCCCCGTCACCTTCCCCTCTTCGACTCCGCGACCTGCAACGCCTGCGAAGTGTCCGTTCTTCCCCATCGCTGCATCCGTGAGTCTGCGCTGACTGGGCAGTGAAGGGAACGCATTGCCTGGTGACATCCGGATCTGCCCAGCCTGACCTTGCATCTTCGGCTTGCCGGCGCCGCCGGCCTGCTGCCGGGTGTGTCATGTGGGGCCCGTCAGACCGGGTGGGTTGCGGTGGTCGATGATGTCGCGGGCGAGGTCGAGGATGGGGCGTCCGGTGGAGTAGGCGTGGGAGCGCAGCAGGAGCAGGGCCTGGTCGAGGGGGAGGTGGAGACGGACGGCGAGCATTCCGGTGGCCTGGTGGATCTCGGCGCGGTGCAGGGTGGCGAGGTCGGTGGCCGGATCGCGGCGGCCGTCGGCGCCGGGCAGCAGGGCCAGCAGTAGGAAGGTGGCGGTGTCGATGAACGTGTGCATGTCGAGGTGCTGCTGGAGGGTGAGGGGGCCGGGGCGGGTGCGGTAGCCGGTGAAGGCGCCGAGCCGGACGGCCCCGATGGCCAGCGGGAGGGCGAACAGGGCGCGGGCCCCGGCCTGCAGGGCCTCGGGCAGGAACGTGGGCCAGCGGGAGCCGGCGACGCGGGACAGGTCGGGTTCGGTGACCGTGCGGCCGTCGCGCAGGCAGCCCAGAGTGGGGCCTTCGCCGAGGGTGAACTGCACATCCTCCAGGGCCGTACCGAGGCGGTCGTCGGGGGCGGACCAGATGAGTTCGGGGGCGTGGCCGCCGGCTCGGGCGGAGATGGTGACGCAGGTCAGTCCGAGTGCCTGGGCGCAGCGGTCGGCGGGCAGCAGGCCCAGGCCCGGAGGGCTGCCCAGGGTGTCCAGGAGGGCGGTCATCAGCGGGCTGGCCGGGGGATCACGGGGGGGGAGGGCATCTGCCTGGCCCTTCCGGTGTGTTCGCGGGAAAGCGGGCTTGAGCTGGTGCTGACCGTTGCCGGGGCAGCGGGCGGGCCCCTACGCGGGTGGTGCGTTGAACTGTTCGGGATCGGCCTGGCCGTTGATGACCTGGTGGGAGAGGTCGGTCAGCAGGATCTGGTGGTGGCGGGCGCGGGCGCGCAGCCGGGTGAAGGCTTCGTCGGGGGTCAGGTCGAGGCGTTCGGCGAGCATGCCTTTGGCCTGTTCGATGACCACGCGGGTGCCCAGGGCGCCTTCGAGCTGTTCGTTGATGAGGGTCTGGTCGCGGATGGCGCGGTATTGCAGGATGCCGATGGTCGCGGCGTCTGCCAGGGCCTGGGCCAGGCGCAGGTCCGGCTCGCCCAGGGCCTGGGGGCGGGTGCGGAAGAGGTTGAGTGCGCCGATTGCGGTCTCGCGCAGGCGCAGGGGCACCGCGGCCGCCGCGGCGAAGCCGCGTTCGGCGGCCCATTCGGTGAAGCGGGGCCAGTGCTCCTCGGCCTGGTGGGTGTCGAGAGGGGTGTCGGGGATGGGGGCACCGGTGTGGATGCAGTCGCGGCAGGGGCCCTCCTGCCATTCGATCTGTGCCAGCTCCAGACGCCGGGTTTGTTCGTCGGAGGCGGTGGCGTCGACCATGCGTCCTTGGGCGTTCAGCAGGATGACCCCGGCCGCGTCCACCGGCAGCAGGCGGGTGGTGCGTTCGGTCAGGGTGTGCAGGAAGTCCATCACGTCGAACTCGGCGACCAGGGTGTCGGCGAGTTCGACGAAAACCGAAGTGATCTCCTCTACGCGGGAGAGCCGTTCTTGCTCAGCGGTCATGACACTCGCTCCCGCCCCTTCCTTCGGGGATATGGCGTGGTCGTGCCGGGGGGGGCATGGTTCAGCGACAGCCCGGTACGGGGTCGCGTCTTCAGCGTGGCACCGGCACGGACCGCCGCCAATCCCTGGGCACAGCTTTAGCTTTCGGCAGCGATGCGCATGCACGCCGGATCCGTCGCGGACTGCACTGCCCGGCGGCCACCGTCGCCGGCCTTTCCCGTCTGGCGCTGTCCCCGTGCGTCGGCGCGGACGGCACGTCATACACGCCCCGGCGAGCCGCCGTGGGTGTGTGCCGCGATCAGGCTTCCTTGCGTCGGCGCGGGGCCGCTCGCTGGATCCGCATGAGCCGGCAGTGCTCGTCCAGCAGCCGCCGGTTCTCCTCGCTCGCCGGTTCTCCTCGCTCACGGGTCGGACCGTTCTTCGTAACTCGGCCGCCCGTTCCCGAGTCTGCTGCGCTCGCTGCCGTACAGCCTCCACCGCCATACCCCGACTGTTCCAAGCAGCGCTGTTCTGTCGACCACGACCACGGACTCTCCGGCGACATCGGTGCCGTACCTCGCCTTCGCCCGCGCGGCCACCGCCGGTCGGATGGAACCGGGTGCCGGGCGGGGTGGCGTGTCAGGCGGGGCGGGACGTGGTCGGCGAAGGCGCGGAACAACGTTTCGATGGCGTCCAGAGGCAGGGCGTGGTCCACCACTCCGGCATCCACAGCGGCCTGCGGCATACCGGGGAAATCGGCGGTGGCCACCGATGTCTGCTCATGGGTGCTGTGCCGGGCCGGTATTTCCAGCTCTGGTCAGCTCGGCAGAAGCTGCCGCTGCGGCAACTACAAGGCTGGTGGCCACGCTCCGGCCTCGACTCCGCCGCGGACGGTTCGATGCCGAGCGGGTTCCGAACCGGGCCCGCACACCCCGCATGACTTTGAGGCATCACTGGTTTCACTTTTTTGATAAAGGAATAGAAAAAATGCATCCCGTCCGTGGAGGTCGTGGCTCGCAGTGGGCCGTGTGACGAACTGAGGCGAGCCTCTCCTTCCGTGGCGGTCCCCGCTACACCTCTTTGCCACCCATATCCGAACGCCTGACTTTCACAGCCGCGCCGTCCCGCTCACTACACATCTCCGGCGATGTATATACCCCGCGCCATACAAGCAAACGCTGCTCGCATATGCGCGCGGCACGTAGAGTAAAGAAATGGGAACGTTGCGTATAATTCTGCCCAATTGTGTTCTCCGAAGCGGTTGAAAGCGTGATCTCGGGGTCAGGATGGGGCCGGAATTGCGCCCTTGCCCGCTGGCAGGCCACAGGGTGCCGCTGCATGGGGAGAGGAGACGTCCGGACGTGACGCAACGCGGAACACGCAAGGCAGCGGAACGTATGGCGGGTGCGGCGGCGGAACGGTTGCTGCGGCTCGGCCGGCAGTTGCAAGGGGCCGCCACAACACCGGACGGGCGCGCGGTCTACCGCACGGACCAGCAGGTCAACGACGCTCCGTACCGTGAGCGGTGGGCGCACGACAAGGTGGTGCGCTCGACCCACGGTGTGAATTGCACAGGCTCGTGTTCCTGGCAGGTGTTCGTCAAAGACGGGCTCATCACCTGGGAAACACAACAGACGGATTACCCGTCGGTGGGCCCCGACCGCCCGGAGTACGAGCCGAGGGGATGTCCGCGCGGAGCGTCCTTTTCCTGGTACACGTACTCGCCGACGCGGGTGCGTTATCCGTATGCGCGCGGCGTGCTGGTGGAAATGTTCCGGGAAGCGCGGGCCCGGCTCGGCGACCCGGTGGCGGCCTGGGCCGAGATCACCGGGGACGCGGCCAAACGCCGCCGGTATCAGCAGGCCCGCGGCAAAGGCGGCCTGGTCCGCATCGGCTGGGACGAGGCTTTGGAGATCGCGGCCGCCGCCCATGTCCACACCCTCCAGCATTACGGGCCGGACCGGATCGCCGGCTTCTCCCCCATCCCCGCGATGTCCATGGCCTCGCACGCGGTCGGCGCCCGCTTCATGGCCCTGCTCGGCGCGCCCATGCTCTCCTTCTACGACTGGTACGCGGACCTGCCGATCGCCTCCCCGCAGGTCTTCGGCGACCAGACCGACGTCCCGGAATCCGGCGACTGGTGGGACGCGGCCTACCTGATGCTGTGGGGCTCGAACGTGCCGGTCACCCGCACCCCGGACGCGCACTGGATGGCCGAGGCCCGCTACCGCGGCCAGAAAGTCGTGGTGGTCTCCCCCGACTACGCCGACGCCACCAAATTCGCCGACGAATGGCTGCATCCCCACCCCGGCACCGACGGCGCCCTGGCCATGGCCATGGGCCACGTCATCCTGCGCGAATGCTTCGTCCAACGCCAGGTCCCGTACTTCACCGACTACGTCAAAACCTTCACCGACCTGCCCTTCCTCGTCGAACTGGAGCCGCACGGCGCGTCCTTCGTGCCGGGGAAGTTCGTCACGGCGGCCGGCCTGGGCCTGTCCGAGGAGGACGACGGCGGGGAGAACGGGCAGTGGAAGCCGGTGGTTTTCGACGCGGGGCGGGGTGCTCCCGTGGCTCCGCCCGGCACGCTGGGGGAACGCTGGAGCGAGGGCGGCGCGGGCCGCTGGCATCTCGACCTGGGCGACGTGGACCCGCTGCTCACCTTCCACGAGGCGCAGGGCGCGGCCAGTGTGGAGGTCCTTCTTCCACGCTTCGACCAGGGCGCGGAAGGTGAGGCCGGCACCGTGCGCCGGGCGGTGCCGGTGCGCGAACTGGGCGGCCGCCGGGTGACGACCGTCTTCGACCTGCTGCTGGCCCGGTACGGCGTGCACCGTCAGGGTCTGTCGGGGCAGTGGCCCCAGGGGTACGACGACGCAGCGCTGCCGTGCACCCCGGCCTGGCAGGAGACGCTGACCTCGGTTCCGGCGGGCGCCGTCGTACGGGCGGCGCGGGAGTTCGCACACACCGCCGAGAAGACGCGCGGGCGCTGCATGATCGTGATGGGCGCCGGTACCAACCACTGGTTCCACTCGGACACCATCTACCGGTCGTTCCTGACGCTCCTGCTGCTGACCGGCTGCCAGGGCGTCAACGGCGGCGGCTGGGCGCACTACGTCGGCCAGGAGAAGGTACGCCCGTACGCCGGGTGGCAGCAGTTGCAGAGCGCGGCGGACTGGGTACGGCCGTCGCGGCAGATGGCCGGGACACCGTTCTGGTACCTGCACACCGACCAGTGGCGGTACGAGTCCTACCGCGCCGACGCGCTGGCCTCCGCGACGGGTCGCGGTCTGTTCGCGGGCCGGCACACCGCTGACCTGGTGGCGCAGTCCGCCCGCCTGGGCTGGATGCCCTCCGCCCCCACGTTCAGCGACAACCCCCTGACCCTGGGGGAACGCGTCCGCGCCGCCGGGAGCGAACCGGGGCAGTGGGTCGCCGGCCAACTCCGGGACGGGCAGCTCCGGTTCGCGTGCGAGGACCCGGACGACCCGGCGAACTGGCCCCGGGTGCTGACCGTATGGCGGGCCAACCTGATCGGTTCCTCCGCCAAGGGCAACGAGTACTTCCTGCGGCACCTGCTGGGCGCCGACGACAACGCGAGCGCCGAAGAAGCGCCCTCCGAGGCACGTCCGCGCGATGTCACCTGGCACGAGGAGGCGCCACGCGGAAAGCTCGACCTGCTGCTGGCGCTGGACTTCCGTATGACCTCCACGACCCTGATGGCGGACCTGATCCTGCCCGCAGCCACCTGGTACGAGAAGCACGACCTGTCCAGCACGGACATGCACCCGTACGTACACGCCTTCTCGCCCGCGATCATCCCGCCCTGGCAGGCCCGTACCGACTTCGAGATCTTCCACGGCCTGGCGTCGAAGCTCAGCGAACTGGCCCGTGGGCGCCTGGACACCCGCTACGACCTGGTGGCCACCCCGCTGACGCACGACACACCCGGCGAGACGGCGCAGCCCGGCGGAACGGTGCCCGACTGGCGGGAGGCGGGTCGGCCTCAGCCAGGACACAACCTGCCGGCGTTCGCGCTCGTCGAGCGGGACTACACCGCCGTGGCCGCGAAGCTGGCGAGCCTGGGGCCGCTGGCCGAGGAGGCGGGCATGACCGTCAAGGGCGTGACCGTGTACCCGCGGGCGGAGGCCAGGTGGCTGGCGGACCGGTGCGGGACGGCCGCCGACGGCGCGGCGAGCGGCCGCCCGCTGCTGGACACGGACGTGAAGTTCTGCGAGGCGATCCTCGCCCTGTCCGGCACCACCAACGGGCGGCTGGCCGCCGAGGGGTTCGCGCGCCTCGCCGAACGCTGCGGCCCCGACAGCGGACTGGAGGAGCTGGCCGCCTCGGTCGCCGAACGGCGCATCGTCTTCTCCGACACCCAAGCCCGCCCGGTGCAGGTGGCGGCCAGTTTCGAGTGGTCGGGCAAGGAGGGCCCCGAGCGCCGGTACGCGCCGTTCACGATCAACACCGAACACCGCAAGCCCTGGCACACCCTCACCGGCCGCCAGCACTTCTACCTCGACCACGACTGGATGGCCGAACTCGGCGAGCAGCTCCCCGTCTACCGGCCGCCGCTGGACCTGGCCGCACTGGGCGAACACCCTCCGATGGCGGGAGTGGAGGGCGCGCGCTCGGTGACGGTCCGCTACGTCACCCCGCACTCGAAGTGGTCCATCCACTCCGAATACCAGGAGAACCTGCTCATGCAGACACTGGCCCGCGGCGGCCCGGTCATCTGGCTCAGCGTCCAGGACGCGGCACGTATCGAGGTGGCCGACAACGACTGGATCGAGGCGGTCAACGCCAACGGCGTGGTCGTCGCACGGGCCATCGTCTCGCACCGCATGCCGCCCGGCACCGTGTTCATGTACCACGTACAGGAACGCCTGGTGAACGTGCCCAAATCCCAGGCCACCGGCCGGCGCGGCGGAGTGCACAACGCCCTCACCAAACTCCTGATCAAGCCCACCCACCTGATCGGCGGCTACGGCCAGCTGTCCTTCGCCGCCAACTACTACGGCCCCACCGGCAACCAGCGGGACGCGGTCACCACCATCCGGCGCCGCTCGCAGAACGTGGAGTACTGACATGCCTCGCGGCACACCCCCCACCCGCCGGGTCATGGCCCAGGTGGCCATGGTCATGAACCTCGACAAGTGCATCGGCTGCCACACCTGCTCGGTCACCTGCAAACAGACCTGGACCCACCGTTCCGGCACCGAATACGTCTGGTTCAACAACGTCGAGACCCGGCCCGGCCAGGGCTACCCCCGCGCCTACGAGGACCAGGAGCGCTGGAAGGGCGGCTGGCGGCTCAAGGGCGACCGCCTCGTACCCCGCAGCGGCGGCCGGGCCCGTCGGCTGGCCCGTCTCTTCGCCAACCCCGAACTGCCCGCCCTGAGCGACTACTACGAGCCCTGGACGTACGACTACGCGAACCTCACCACCGCGCCCCTCGGCGACGACCTGCCCACCGCACCGCCCCGTTCCCTCATCGACGGCCGCCCCACCGACATCACCTGGGGCCCCAACTGGGACGACGACCTCGGCGGCGGCCCCGACCACCTCGCCGACGACCCCGTCCTGAAGAAGATGAACGAACGGGTCCGCCTCGAATACGAGCAGGCCTTCATGTTCTACCTCCCCCGCATCTGCGAACACTGCCTCAACCCCTCCTGCGTCGCCGTCTGCCCCTCCGGCGCCCTCTACAAGCGCATCGAGGACGGCATCGTCCTCGTCGACCAGGACCGCTGCCGCGGCTGGCGCATGTGCGTCACCGGCTGCCCCTACAAGAAGGTCTACTTCAACCACCACACCGGCAAAGCCGAAAAGTGCACCCTGTGCTACCCGCGCATCGAAGCGGGCCAGCCCACCGTCTGCTCCGAAACCTGCGTCGGACGACTGCGCTACCTGGGCGTCATGCTCTACGACCCCGACAAAGTCGGCGAAGCCGCCCGCGTCACCGACGAAAAGGACCTCTACGAAGCGCAGCTCACCTGCTTCCTCGACCCCACCGACCCCGGCATCGCCCGCGCCGCCGAGGAATCCGGCATCCCGCACGACTGGATCACCGCCGCCCGCCGCTCCCCCGTGTACGCCCTGATCAACACGTATCGCGTCGCACTGCCCCTGCACCCGGAATACCGCACCATGCCCATGGTCTGGTACGTGCCGCCGCTGTCCCCCATCGTCGACTCCCTCACCCGCACCGGCCACGACGGCGAGGACCCGGCCAGCCTCTTCGGCGCCATCGACGCGCTGCGCATCCCGCTGGACTACCTCGCCCATCTCTTCACCGCGGGCGATCCGGCGCCCGTCGAAGCCGCCCTGTGCCGCCTGGCCGCCATGCGCGCGTACATGCGCCGCATCAACCTCGGCGACCCCCGGGACCCCGCCATCGCCGAGGCCGTCGGCCTCGGCGCGGACTCCATCGAGGCCATGTACCGGCTGCTCGCACTGGCCAAGTACGAAGACCGCTACGTCATCCCCACCAGCTACACCGGAACGGTTCCCCCGGACACACCGGACGACGGGTGCAGCCTGGACGCAGACGGCGGCCCAGGCATGTACGACGCCGGCCTCCCGGGCATGGAAGCTTTCCACACCCCGCCGGCCACGGAACCGGCACCGGCCGGCGACGGGCTGCGCGGCCGCGTCAACCTGCTGAACTGGAACGGCCGAGGCACGCCCAGCGGTCTGTTCCCCCGCCGCCGGGAGAACGAACGGTGACCACCCTGCGTTCCGCCGTCCACCAGGCAGCCTCCCTCCTGCTGTCCTATCCCGACGGCGACTGGTCCGTACGGCTGGCCGCCGTGGCCGAGACGATGTGCCCGCTGCCCGGCGAGGCGCCAGCCGCGCTGCTGCGCTACTGCGACCACGCCCGAGGCGTGCCACTCCTCGACCTGGCCGCCTGCTATGTCCTCACCTTCGACCGCAGCCGACGCCGCACCCTGCACCTGACGTACTACACCGACGGCGACACCCGCCGCCGCGGCGCAGCCCTCGCCCGGCTCAAAGCCCTCTACCGCACCCACGGCTGGCAGCCGAGCGACGGCGAGCTGCCCGACTACCTCCCCGCCGTACTGGAATTCGCCGCCCGCTGCCCCGAGCCGGGGCTGCGCCTGCTGCGCGACCACCGCCCGGCCGTCGAACTGCTCGGCCACGCCCTGGAGAAGCACCGGAGCCCGTACGCCGACGTGCTGCGCGCCGTACGCGACACTCTGCCCGCCCCTGCCGCTGGGGACCGCGCCGCCGCTCTCGCCCTGGCACGCACCGGCCCGCCCTCCGAGAACGTAGGGCTCGACCTCTTTCCCGCCGACGCGTCCGCACACAGCGAAGGAGCCCGCAGGTGACTCACGTGCACATCGCCCTGTGGGGAGTGCTGCCCTACCTCGTCCTGGCTGTCCTGGTCGGCGGCACCGCCTGGCGCTACCGCTACGACCGCTTCGGCTTCACCACCCGCTCCAGCCAGCTCCACGAGTCCCGCCTGCTGCGCATCGGCGGGCCCCTCTTCCACTACGCCCTGTTCCTGGTCATCGGCGGCCATGTGACGGGACTGCTCGTGCCCGAGTCCCTGACGGAGCATCTGCATGTCAGCGAGACGATGTACCACCTCTTCGCGCTGGCCGTGGGCGGGACAGCAGGCATCGCGGCCGTAGCGGGGCTGGGCATCCTGCTCTACCGCCGCCTGCGCGTGCCGGCTGTACGCGCCGCGACCAGCCGCAGCGACCACCTCGTCCACCCCTTGCTGGCCGCCGCCCTGCTGGCCGGGCTGGTGGCCACCGCCTCCAGTGCCACCAACCCCTACGACTACCGGCTGGGCGTCTCCGTCTGGTTCCGCAGCCTCTTCGCCCTCGACCCCGACGTCGCTGCCATGGCCCAGGCACCGTTCACCTACCAACTGCACGCCCTGCTGGGCATGGCCCTGTTCGCCCTGTGGCCCTTCAGCCGCCTGGTCCACGCCTTCACGGCACCCCTCGGCTACGTCATCCGCCCCTACGTCGTCTACCGCTCTCGCCGCGGCGTCGGCGGCCGCGGCCCGTACCGGCCAGGCACCCCGTCCCAGGCCCCGCGGGTGGATCACCCGGCCCGAAAGGCCGCCCCGACGCCCGGCCGTACGGCCCGCCGCACCCCCGGGTGACACCCGGACCGGACGCTGCCGGGCCACCTGCCTGGCTGCAACGACGATCACGAACCCACCAGGCGGCCAAGCCGATACCGCGTGCGGCCCACAGCCCCAAGCAGTTGCTGGAGCATCCATGGGCCACCAGGCCACCACCACAACGAACAGCTACCGGGCGCGCATGCGGGAAGGCATCGGGCGTCTCCCCTCGGCGTGTTTCGCCTCCGTCATGGCGGCGGGCATCGTCTCACGGGCGGCCGCGTCTGTCGGTGCCCATACAGTGGCCCGACTGCTGCTGAGCCTGGGCGTACTTCTCTACGTGATGCTCGTCGGAGCGACCGCGTGGCGGATCGCCGCGCACCGCGGCCGGGTGGCGCAGGACGCCGCAGACCCGGCCCGCGCCTTCGGATTCTTCACCTTCGTGGCGGCATCCGACGTGCTGGCCACCAACCTGGCCACCGGCGACTGGCGCCCCTTCGCCATCGTCCTGCTGACCGGCGGTGCCCTCTGCTGCGCAGCGCTCCTGCGCACTGTCGTCACCGCGGCCCGGAGCCGGCCGGCGCGGGCTGACGGCAGCTGGTTCCTGCTCGTGGTCGGCCCGCAGTCGGTCGTCGTGGCCGCCACGGAACTGCGGGCCGGGCCCGCCACGGCGGTGGCGGGCCTGTGCTGCTGGGCGGTGGGCGTACTGGCGTACGTCACGATCACCTCGCTGGTCTGGACGCGTCTGCGACGGCACGGCGTCCCACCGGCGGAACTGACTCCGGTGTACTGGATCGCGATGGGAGCGGGAGCCATCAGCGTCCTGGCAGGAGCTGGTGTGCTGCTCTCCGCCTCCTGGTACGAGCCGGTCAGGACAGTGGTCACCGCGGTGCTCATGTTGGTGGCGGGCTGGGCGACAGTGCTGATCCCCGTACTGCTGGGTGCCGGCGCGTGGCGGCACATCCGGCACCGGGTACCGCTGCGCTATGAACCGTCCTGGTGGTCCGCCGTTTTCCCGATCGGCATGTACGCCGTGGCCACACAGCAGGCAGCGCGCGCGACGGGTGCCGGCCTGTGGGAGAAGGCGGGGCAGGCTGCGGCGTGGGCGGCACTGACCGCATGGGCACTGGTCGGCACGGCCATACTCGCCCAGTGGCCCCGTTCCGGGCCCACGTCGCTGCGCGGCAGGAGCCGCCGACCGCCGGCCGGTTGACCTTCTCCGTACCCGGTCGCCGTGAACGCGGTCCTCCATCAGAACCGGCCGGGCCGCCCGTAGCGCTATCCGCCCATGGTCCCCCACCCGGTCAGCGGTCCTCTACTACTGCACGCTGCGGCACGGACGGCCACGAAGCATAGGTAAAAGCGAAGCCAAAGCTCCTGTCAGCTCGGGGGATCCTTCGGTGCGGGTACGGCGCCGGCGGTTTCCGGCACGATCTCGGGCTGCTCGGCCAGGTTCCGGCGGGCTGCGCCGATGGCGACTGCGGCCAGTACGAGGGCGCCTGCCCCGAAGACCGCGTTGCCAGCCAATCCGATGGCCGGCGGGACACCCATGTCCGCCGCGTGGGTGAAGCCCAGCCAGACGTAGGTCAGCAAGGCGCCGACGGCCACCGCGACACGGTGGCGGCTCCCCCAGCCACGGCGGCGCGACCAGCGGCTGCCGGCAGTCACGGCCGCCACGGCCAGTGCCGACCAGAGGACGACCAGGAGCCAGTCGGAGACGCGGTCCCGCAGCAGCGACTGGCCGGCCCAGTAGGCGCTGGTCAGGAGGAAGGCCACTCCGCCCACCTGCCACGGGCCGGGAGCAGGGGCGGGGGCACGGGCCGGGCGCCTGAGTCCGCGGCCGGTGTGGAAGGCCACGACGACCAAGCCGACGATCATGACCGTGCCGGTGGACCACTGCCATGCCGAGGCCAGGAACCGGTCATTGTAGAGATATTGCAGGCAGGCCAGGAACAGCGAACCGGCAGCGAACACCAACACCGTCACACTCATGCCCGGCCGCCCCAGCCAGGGCCGCCGCGGGTCACGGCTGAAAGCTTCGACGAGCGCGATCGGTACGCAGATGCTCCAGATCATGTGCATCGAGACGACGTCCTGGAGCAGGGACAGGCTGGTGCCCAGCAGTGGCACGTGGGTGCCCGCGTAGACGAGGCCGAAGTCGGCCGTACCGTAGTGGGGATTCCACAGCATCTGGTCGACCGGCCCCTCCTCGAACAGCCCGTAGGCCGCCGCGAGCAGCAGCATCGTCGGCCAGCCGCGTCCGGTGCGCCGGGCGATTTCCCTGATGAGCAGGGCTGCGCACCCGTACAGCGGAAGATAGAGGAACAGCGCTCCCAGGTCGCTGATCGGCGTGTTGCCCAGGAGGTACTCGCCCACCAGCGGGGCCAGGAGGACCAAGGCGAAGGCTGAGCGCCACCGGTGCGGCGTTTCCCGGACATCGTGCATGCGTACGACGCTAAATCGGCCCCCTGACCTGCGCCTCTGCCATCCGGCCAGAGGTGTCGGCCACCTGGCCGGACGGCCTGCGGGAAAGCCGGGCAGCCCGATGGCAGCACACCCGCGAGCCGGCCGCCGGCCGCCCGGTGCGCTATTCGGCTTGCGCGTCGTGGGCCAGCAGGGCCAGCTGGATGCGGTTGTCGAGGTCCAGTTTGGTCAGCGCACTCGACAGATGGGCCTTGACGGTGCCGGTCGACAGGTGCAGCCGCTGTCCGATCTCGGAGTTGGACAGCCCTTCGGCCACCGCGCCGGCGATCTGGCGTTCCCTCTCGGAGAGTACGGCGAGCCTGCGCCGTGCCTGCTCGGTGCGGGCGCCGGCCCCCGCCGCGGCATGGTCGATCAGGGCGCGTGCCGCCGTGGGGGAAAGGGCCGGTGTGCCGCGGGCTGCCTGGCGTACCGCGTCGACGATCTCCTCGGGCCGGGTGTGCTTGAGCAGGTAGCCCGCGGCCCCCGCACGTACGGCCTCCAGGATGAGGCCGTCGGTGTCGAAGGTGGTCAGCACGATCACCTGGGGCGCCTGGTCACCGCCGGCCACGGCGCGGGTCGCGGCGATGCCGTCCATGCCCGGCATCCGGATGCCCATCAAAACGACGTCCGGGCTGTGCCGCCGAACGGCCTGGGCCACGCCCGCGCCGTCCTCCGCACCTCACCCGCAGTCTCCTCGGCATCCCGCCCCCTCCGCGGCGGACGCTCACCTGGGACCGGGGCAGGGAGATGGCTGAGCACCAGGCCATCACCGCACGGACCGGGATGCCGATCTACCTCTGCAAGCCACGCAGCCCGTGGCAGCGCGGCACCAACGAGAACACCAACCGGCTGCTTCGGCAGTACCTCCCCAGGGAGCGGACCTCCGCACGTTCAGCCAGACCGATCTGGACACCATCGCCCACGAACTTAACCATCGTCCACGCAAGACGCATGGCTATCGCACTCCGGCAGAGGTTTACGCTGACCTCCTGAACAGCGGTGATGCGCTGACCGCTTGAGCTCGGCACCGCTAGGCGCCTGGCTAGTGTTCGAGGACGAGGCCGGATCCGTGATGACTCCGTCCACCGCCCGCCCTTGTTCCCGGTGCGATCGAACCCCTGTCGTGCGGGCCTGCGCACGCTCCCGTCGGCGCCTGCCGGTCGCGCTTGGGAGCCGGTGTCACGTCCGTGGACGTGCCGCGATGCGTCATCGCTCGATGCCGCAAGACTTGAAACTGACGCAGCGGCAACGTGGACGATCGCTTGGTACGGCACGTACGGCTCACCCAGCGATCCCATCCGGAGGCACCTGTCATGCTGCGCGGCAAAGGCATTCACTACGACACCGGCACCTTCCCCAACGGCGACACCTCGCGCCCCGTCTTCGACCCACGGGACGCCGAACGGGACATACAGGTCGTCGCCGAAGACCTGCACTGCACCGCAGTCCGCATCACCGGCGGCGACCCCGACCGGATCGAGACCACGGCGCGGTACGCGGCGCAGGCCGGACTGGAGGTCTGGTTCTCACCGTTCCCCTGCGAGCTGACCAACGCCGAGATGCTGCCCCTGTTCGCCGACTGCGCCGAGCGGGCGGAGCGGCTGCGGCGCGACGGCGCCGAGGTCGTCCTCGTCACCGGCTGCGAACTCAGCATCTTCGCCCGCGGCTACCTGCCCGGCGACATCTTCAACGAGCGCGTCCCGGTGCTGGCGGGCCCCGGCCGCGAAGCCGCACTCCGGGGCATCCCCGACAAGGTCAACACCTTCCTGGCAGAGGTCGTCGACACCGTGCGGCCGCTCTTCGGCGGTCGCATCAGCTACGCCTCCTGCCCCCTGGACGGCGTGGACTGGACCCCGTTCGACATCGTGGGCCTGGACGCCTTCCGGGGGCAGCGCAACGCTGCCACCTACCGGGCCGACCTGCGCGCGGAATGCGCCCGAGGCAAGCCCGTCGCCGTCATGGAGGCCGGCTGCTGCACCTACCGGGGAGCAGGAGACCACGGCGGCGCCGGCTGGTACATGGCCAAGGAAAGCGACGGCATCACCCTCAGGCCCGGCCTCGTGCGCGACGAGGGCGAGCAGGTCAGGTACCTCGAAGACCTCATGACCGTCTTCGAGGAGGTAGGCGTCGACTCGGCCTTCTGGTTCAGCTTCGCCGGCTTCAGCACGCCCCACCGGACGACCGGGCCGGACGAGGATCTCGCCTCCTACGGCATCGTCAAAATACTGGATGAACACAGTGATTACCCCGTCAGCCAGCGCACCTACCCGGATATGCCCTGGGAACCGAAGGAGGCGTTCCACGCCCTCGCCAGACGCTACGGAGCAGATGGCAAGTAGAGCAGATCCTGCTGCCGGGCACGCAGGAAGCCGGCCAGCAACACAGCCGTGTGCGCGTAGGCCTTCATCGACTTCGGATCCATACGGCCCATCGCCAGACGGCGGAACCAGGAGCACAGCGGCTCCACCGGACGCATCGCCTCGCCCAGGAGCAGCGGCATCCCGCCGGTACCCGGCGACGCTCGAACAGCGACCGCAGCTGGCCGTGGTCAAGGCCGGCGACTTCCCCGGCCCACCAGACCTTCCGCTTGTCAGTGAAGAACAGCAGCACCTGGCCTCCCTGAACCCGCCCGCCACACGGCTGGCAGCAGCTTCACGGCAGCAAGGCCGTTATCAAGCACCTGCGGTGAAACACATTCTCGTGTTGGCAGAACCGTCGGCCTTGGCCTCAAAGCTCCACCCCGGGCCGGTGCGAACCTGGCTGGCGGGGCGGGCCCGCGCGAGGTCGGCGGGCAGCGGGAACGGCGGCACGTACCAGCCGTACCCGTGGTCGAGTCGGCCCGGTCGCCGTGCCGCCTCAGACCACTCCGCCGCACCACAACAACCAGATCAGCCTGGACATCCGAGCCATGTTCGTCCCTCAGAGCTCTGCGTAGGCTGACACCGTTGCATCAGCCTCGCCAGGGTCGCAAGGACCACTGGGGCACCACAGTGTCTCCGTAGCCGCGGCCGCGGTATCCGCCTCGGCCCGGCGAGACGTCCGAAGTGGGCCCGCCCCACTGGCGGGGATGCCGTTCACGTGAGGTGGAGGGTGGCCAGGGCAGTGGTCCAGTCGGTGGAGATGGCCTGCTGGACCCGACCACGAACGGCTGCCCGAGATGAGCGAATCACTGATCACCTGGGCCTGCATCACCCTGATGACCCGGCGGCTGACCCGCCGCCAGGCCCGGCCCGCCGAACGCCGCGACGCCGCCCACGGCTACGTGATGACTCAGGCCCGCCTGATCTCATCTGGATGCGCCGCCGGCCCCTCCCGCCTGCGGCCCGGGCCCTTTTCCCCGCCCCGCCGGACGCATCCGCTCCACCCAGGCGAACCCCGCCAGGATCTGCGCAGGGGACAGCCCCGTCTCCTGTTCCAGGACGCGCGGGCTGACGCCTTGCGGATGCTTCATCACCGAACGGACGATCTTGCCTGCCCACAGCTCCTCGCGGACGAACGGCTGTCGGCCGAACCGTTCCTGGATCTTCTCCAGGCACTCCGGCGAGCAGAGCATCACCAACCGCTTGCCGTCGTTCGTCGGGTCCTCATAGATCGCTGAGGAGTCCGGCAGCGCCGCCAGCAGCGGATCGTCCCCGTCGAACAGGTCCGGCTCCATGATCTTCCCGCACTCGTCGCAGTCGATCAGGCCCACGAAATCGTCGTCGTCTTCATCGGCGAACTCGTCATCGGGTAAGTCAGGTTCCATACCTGGAGCCTGCCCCGCCGGTGGGTTCCGTATCGGCCGTCTCCCACGGCGGCCGCAGGCTCGGGTGCGGCCCCGGCTGCGTACTCATCCCGTCACAGGGCACCGGGGCCTGACCCGCACACCCCATACCGGCGCAGGCCGCAACCGAGCCTAGTGCCCCCGCAGAAGGCGACAGCACCAAGGGCCTCACCGACACGCCAGCCCGGACACTGACCGCAGCCAGCTTCAAGATCCACATCAGGGCTTCAGGCACAGACTGTAAACTTGTTCCTTAACCACGGATCTGGTCGTTCGGTGACTCTCCGAAGTGATGGACGGGTAGGTGGCCCGTCCTCCTCATGGCCCTGAACCCTGTCTCTAGGTAAGCGAGTTCGTGGTGGAGGCCGTGGGGATGAGTGAGCTGGTGTGGGCCGGCGGACGGGAGGCCCTCGCAGAACTGTCGCGCTTCCGGACGGCTTTCTATGAGTGTCTGTCCGCGCGGGCTTATGCGTTCTTCGAGCTGACCGACGCGTTGCGGTGTGTGGACGGCCCGACGCGGACGCCGGTGGAGCTGTCACTGCTTGCCGAACACCAGCGCGGCTACGGCTCGCTGTACGGCGCCCTCAATCACGGCCGGCTCGACACCGAGGCCCTGCGTGACCTGCTGGCATCGCTGCCGATGCCGCGCTTCAAGGGATGGATCGTGCTCGCCGTGGGCGTCTCCCCTGGCTGCGCTCGGACGCGGCTTTCCCCCAGGCGCTCGTCGAGAGCTTCCGAGTGCTCCCCGTGTTACCGGAAAAAGAACCCGGTCGAAAAGGTGTGCCCCGAATTGATGCGCGGTCCGCCTCCAGGGCGAACATCGCAGCGGCCCAGACGGGAAATATCAGCAGTACCAGCACGCTGGTCAGCAGGACGTTCCACGTGCCCGGAGAATGCCAAGCCCCGGCTTCACATGACACCGCCGGTGTACGGCGCGTGCATGGCGCGAAAACAGTGCACTGTATACGTCAAGATTTTTCCATGGCCTGGCCAGCTCACGAATGTGTGCCCGCCGAAGGACCAGCCGGAAAGCGCCGGAGCCGGACAGAAGCCGGTGTTCGATTTGCGGAATGTTGACGTCGCCATGCGAACCCCCCGCAGGTGACCGCACCTCTCCAGAAGCAGCTGTCCATGGACATCCTTCCATCCGCTTCATCCGCGTCGAACAAAGGCTGCCGATGTCTTCGCCCCTGCTCGGGTCCGTGTACGGGCCGGCCGACCCCGAACCGCCCACCGTCGCGCCGCCCGACGGCCCCGCCATCTACCGGAGCGCCCCCGCGGCATCGCCCCGTACCCTGCTCGACGTGCTGGACGCCACCGCGGCGCGCCACCCCGACGCCGTGGCCCTCGATACGGGTGACACCCGGCTCGACTACCGGTCCCTGTGTGCGCCGAGTCCGAGCGGCGGGCACGGGCGCTGGTCCGGTGCGGGATCGGGCCCGGTGACCGGGTCCTGCGGCTGGCCGAGCCCGGACCGCGCCGCATCTTCGACGACCGAGTGTACGTACGCGGCGCCTGCACCCTGCACGCCCTGCGGCTCACCCTCGACGGCGACGCGCGGTTCTTCGCGCTGCTGCGCGGCTGGCACGACGCGCACCGCGGCGGGAGCTGCGATACCAAGACGTTCCTGGCCCACGCCGAGGCGGTCGCCGACCGGCCCGTACGGCCGCTGCTGTGCCGATGGCTCTCCGAGCCACGGCTGCCGCCGCTCCCGCCAAGGCCGTCCCACTGAGCCCGATCCCCGGCGGAGCCGAAGACCGGTCGATTCCACCTGGCGGCGGGACGACCGGCACGGCCCTCCTGCCACCCGCACGATGGAGCGAGAATCCGTACGCATCGGAAGGAGCCGTATGGACGCGCCTCGCACCGACGGCACACCTGGTACAGACACACCACGCATGGCCGCGCCGCTCCCCCTCTTCGGGTGGCTCCGTCCAGTCCCGCCGTGGTCGCCCTCGCCTATGCACTGATCCAGGTCATTCTCGTACTGCCGCACACCCGCGACGGGCTCGGCTGGGACGAGACGGTGTACGTTTCCCAGAGCGACCCGCGCACACCAGCCGCCTACTTCAGCGCCCCGCGCTCACGCGGCATCAGTTTCCTGATCGCACCGATCCTCGCCGTCTCGCCCTCCGTCACCCTGCTGCGCACGGTGCTGGCGCTCGCCTCGGCAATGGCTCTGTACGGCGCGTTTCGCGTGTGGACGCCGCTGCTCGGCCGTCGTACGACCGCACTCGCCGCATCGCTGTTCGCCGGCTTGTGGACCACCATGCTCAACGGCTCCCAGGTCATGCCCCAATTTGTGGGAGGCACTGGCGGTCGTCGCGGCGGTCGGATGGTTCCTGCGGGCCCCCGCGGAACCGTCCGCCCGGTGGTGGCTGGCCGGCGCCATCGGCCTCGCGATACTCCTCCGCTTTCCTGATGGCTGCTGGCTCGCCCTGCCGCTCCTGGCGACGGCCATCTGCGTGCGCACGTACCGGACCGCCGCTCCCGCAGTGATCGGAGGAGTCGCGTCCGGCAGCGTCCAATGGGTCGTGGAAGCGTATATACGCTTCGGCGGAGTCGGTGAACGGCTGCACCTGTCCAGCGCCACCGAAGGCGGCATGGGGCCCGGGAACGGTTTCGCCTCCGGCGTCGCAAGCGCCTTGCACAGCCTCAACGGGCCGCTTCTCTGCCGCCCTTGCGACGTCCCACTGCACGCCCCCGCGCTCGTCCTGTGGTGGCTGGCCCTCCCCTTGCTCACAGCAGCGGCGCTGGCGTCCACCGCGCGCCGACGCCACAGACTCGCCCTCACCGCCCTGCCGGTGGCCTGCTGCGCTTCCTGGCCTTCCCCTACCTCTTCCTCATCGACTATTCCGCGCCGCGCTTCTTCCTGCCCGCCTATGCCCCGCTGGCACCACCGATCGCCACACTGATCGCAGGCACACAACGCGACTCCGGCCAGCGCGCTGCCTCCTTCGCCCGCCTCCCAGGCCGCTCGGCCACCGCAACCGCCATCGGCTTGCTGTTTCTGGCCCACCTGGCGAGCCAGGTCGGCGTCCTCACCCAGACAACGGCCCAGGCAGCCGCCCTCTCTGGACGCTACCGACAGGCCGCCAGCACCCTGCGCCGGCTCGGAGTCCACCCGCCGTGTCTGGTCTCCGGCCCCCACTCACAACCTGTCGGCTACAACCTCGGCTGCGCCTCCGGCGACCTTCAGGGCAACAACCACTCGCTCACCCCGAACGAGCTGCGCCGACGAGCCGCCCGCGAACCCACCGCCGTCCTCACCACCAGCATCAGCGCTCCCCCGCCCGCACTGGCCCAGAACTGGCTTTCACACCCACTTCGCAATACGGGCGGATGGATCGCCTACGTCTCGCTTCCCGAGTAGCGCTTCAATGGCTGCGCCATTCTTGCCGGCCCTGCGGCAGGGTGGCGTTGTGAGATTCGGGGGCAGAATGGCTCCCGGGGCGGACTCCATTGCCGATGTGTTCGTCGCACTGTCGCAGGGAGACCAGCGGCGGTGGGGCGAGTGCTGCTTGCGAGAAACGACACTGAACGGTCGCCGCAGTGCATGGCACCTTTGCGACTGCGCCACCTGCGGGCCCGAGCTCGCCCAGGCGGCGCGAGCGGCTACATCACCGCGTCGGTCTGCAACGGGCCTGCGGTGAAGCGCAGTTCACGAACGCGCACCGGATCCTCGTCGGCGAGGTAGAAGATGTGCGTGAACGGGGCGCGCACCACGCGGTCCGGTTCGCTCTTCTTGGCCATGGTGGCCTCTCCCCGCAGAAGGCGGACACCGTCGCCCGCGGTCCAGAACTCCAGGACCTCGTGCGTGATGACCAGCGGCTCGTCGATCTTGACGAAGAACGCCTTGATGGCCTCGATACCGTGGATGTGCGCGGTGCCGAAGAACATGTCGGTGTCCTCCGTCAACGGCGCGAAACCCTCATCGAACTCCAGCGTGTCGATGGCGCCCATGAACTTCACGACCCACTCGGGCACCGCCGCTGCCTGCGCCGTGTTCGCCACCGCCATCATCCTCGCCCTCACCCTCATGTCTCGAACGAGCTGCCGTCCACCGTAACCCGACGGCCCCGCAGCCGGATCAGCGGATAGCGACCGGGCTGACGGGGGAACCGGCCCCGCCGGTGATGCGCAGCGCCGTGGCCGTGAGAAAGCAGTCGTCCCAGTGGCCGTCGGCGCGGCAGGCCTCGGCGAGGTCTCGAGCTGCCCCATCTCACCCAGCAGCATGCCGCCCCGGCTTGAGCATCGTGACCGTCCGGGTGATCGTGACGCCGCCCAGCCCCCCGTGCGCTGGGTGCCGCCGGCCTCCAGGCGGTCGACGACGAACAGCTCACGGCGGCGCCGGCACAGCGTGCGTTGGGCGGCGGCCACGATGCCGGGACGCTCGATCAGCAGGCAGGGGCCAAGCATCTCCATGGCGCCGGCCGGGACGCAGGCCGAGCGCGAGCGGCAGCCCTGCGCGCACTCCGCCGGTCGCTGCGTCATCGCAGACCACCCCGCCGCACCACAACGACCGGGGCAGGCCCTCCCGCCAGGTACCCGCATAGGCCGACACTCGTGCTCCAGCCTCGTCTGGGCCGCAAGGACAAGGATCACCACAGTGCCTCCGCAGCCGCGGCCTCCTGGGCAGCCACTGCATCCACCTCGGTCCGGTGATGGACTGGTGAGATGTCCGGGCTGGGTGCATGCGACCCACAGTGATGCCGTTTACGTGAGGTGGAGGGTGGCCAAAGCGGTGGTCCAGTCGGTGGCGATGGCCTGCTGGGCCTGGTCAAGGGTGATCTGCCCGGAGCACAGCGACTGGTGCAGCTTGTTCTCCACGGCGTCCTTGGGGTTGTTCGGGCCGCTGCCGGGCGTATGACCAGGAGACGGAGGCTCGACCCACAGGTTCCTGGCATCGTTGGGGTCGCCGCCGAGCTCCAGGGAGACGAGGTGGTCGTACTCGGCGTCGTGCAGGCCCGCGGTGTAGCCGTAGGAGCGGGCGTTCGCGGCCTTCTCGACGCTGGTGACGGACACCGGCGGCCGGATCTTCGAGGTGTAGCCGCCCGTACGGCACACGGTGGTCTTCAGCGTGGCCTGGGTGACGTCCGGGTTCAGCGCACCCGGAGTGCACGAAGCGTCCTGCAGGGGCTGGCCGTGGACGGTGCGGTAGTGACACATACCGGGAGCGGGCTGGGCCTGGACCGTATAGTGCGCCTGCGGGCCCGGCCCCTTCGCAATCAGCGACGCGGCGGCACCGCCGCTCCCGGAAGCGGCCGAGCGGACCGGCGCGGCGCCGGACGCCCCGGCGCTCTCACGGTGCTTGCCGCTGGCGGACCCACCGCCGTTGCCGCCGCTGCAGCCGGTGAGCAGCACAGTACCCAGCAGCACGGCCACCGTCGGCCGCAGCGCAGACGAAGACAGGAACATCGCGGCCTCCGGGAGTGCGGGGACATGACCAGACTGGCAGGCCCCAGCGGTACGGGAAGCCCCCGGGAGCGTGAAGTTTCGGTACCTGCTGTGACTGCGTGGCCTGCTTCCGTCCGTGCATGCTGCGGGGCCAGCGTCCTGGCCCCGCAGCGTGCCGCCGCGCGGGAGTACGGCCCCGGGTGTGCCGCAGCCCCCTCGGCTGCGGCACACCCGGGGCCGGTGCCGGCTCTGGCCTGTTAGCGGTGGTTCCAGTGCTTGGTGTCGACGATGAGGTGGTGGTCGTTGCGCAGGACGGCGGTGTCGCGGTGGTTGTCCCACGCGTAGGTGCGGCGGTCCTGGTAGACGTCGCGCATCGTGTCGTGGCCGCGGCCGGTGTGCACGCGGACCTGCTGGTGGCCTCCCAGGCGCAGGTGGAAGCGGTAGGTGGCGTGGGTGCGCCGGCTGGTCAGCGTCCAGCTGGTGAGGTTGACCGCGTGGCGGCCGGTGTTCTTCACCGTGACCCACTCGGCGTTCAGCGACCGGTTGGAACCGTCGTCCCGTCCGGGACTGTCGGCCTGAACCGCGCCCAGCACGACCGGAGAACGGTGGCCGACCGGCAGCTGGTGGCCGGCGGCCGACGCCGGACCCGCCAGGGCGGTGGCCAGGGCGGCCGATACCGCCACAGCAGCGGCCAGACGCGGTACGAAACGCATCACGTGATCCTCCAGAAGGCCGCCCCGACGTACGGGGCGGGTAGTACCCAAGTGCCGACCGATCGCCGGACGAAGACCACTGTGGAACCACCCGGACGCGGGTGGTTGCCGGTTTGACGGGCCATTACGCAACATGGACCTCTTCATTTCCCCCACGCTCCGCCGCCCCCAGGCGCACACGCCCGGGCGCACGCGCGCCGCCGCACACCGCCCCGGTCACGCCCCACCCCGCCGGAAGGGCCCCCGGCCAAGGCACCGACAGCACCTCCAGACCCGTAAGCCGCACGGGGCACATCTGCCGATCCGGGCAACGCCGGCGGATGCCGGGCCATCTTTGGTGATGCGGGTGGTCGGGCCCGTACGGAGCCTCGGGCAGGAGGCGGTGTGCCGCTGTACATGGCCTGGCGAGGCGCGCTGGGCGATACCGGACTGTGGTGGTCCCAGACCCGCAACGGGACCACCTGGACACCACAACAACAGGTGCTCGGCGCAACATCGATGGAACGCCCGGCCCTAGTACTCCAGTGGGACTTCACCATTCCTGCTGGTCAGACGCGGTCTTTCGAGCCTAAAGGCTGTCCCGTATGGGGTGGGGATTATCCGGTGAGGGCTGTGTTGTGGAGGCGGGCGATGCCCAGGATGGCCTGGTGAACGCCGCTGCCCTTGAGGCGGCAGTCCCGCAGGATCTTCCAGTTCTTCAGGCGGGACAGGGCGTGCTCGACGCGTGCGCGGGCCTTGCGGTGGACCTTGTTCTCGGCTTCCTGCTGCGGGCTCAGGGTTTCCTGCCCGCGTCGACGGCGGTGAGGAATGAGCAGGCCGGTGCCCTGATATCCGCCATCGGCGAGCACCGGAACGCCTCGACAGGCGATGTCGACACCCGACTCGGTGAAGGCCCGGCAGTCGTTACGGCTGCCGGGCAGGGGAGCGCCGACGGCCACGACCAGGCGGCTGTTGGCGTCGATGACGACCTGCAGGTTCGTCGAGTACCGGTAGTTCTTGCTGGAAGCGGCGACGCTGCGGTCCCGGGTGGGAATCAGGGTGCCGTCGACGATGTAGACGGTGTCCTCGCGCTTGCGGCGGGCCGGTGAGATCGCCAGCAGCGGCGCGAGGTGGTCCAGGATCCGGTCCGCGGCCGACTTGGAGATCCCGAACAGCGGCGCGACCTGCCGCAACGTGAGGTTCGTGCGCCAGTACGTGGCAACCAGTAACACCCGGTCCTCCAGCGGCAACCGCCACGGCCGGCCTCGCTGGACGTCACCGCCACGACGACGCACCAGCGCGACCAGGCGGTTGAACTGTGCCGGACTCAGCCCGGTGAACGGCTCGATCCACTTCGGATCGTCTGCTGACATCACCCCACCCATGCCCCGATCAACGTCCCAGCGGCCCCATCAGTTACGGGACAACTTTTAGCGGGCGGACGGTGCCCCGCGGGCCGGTTCCGGGATACCGCGTCAGTCGCGGACACGTCTGCGGTAGTGGCAGGCGCGGGCGATGGCCTGGTGGCGTCTGCGCCAACGGGACCAGGTCAGTGCGCCGCCACCGCGGTGCGCCGGCCAGGGGCGGACAGCAGCCAGCAGACGCCGGACCTCTGCCACGGTGAGCGGGGCCAGGCCGGCTGTGTCGTTTCGGCCGCCCCCTTTTTGACCGCGGCCGCGGCCATGGCGGCGAGAAAGGCGTGCGCGAGCATGGCCAGGGTGATGTGCCGATACCAGCCTGGGTAGCGGCGCACTTCGTACTGGTCCAGGCCGCACTGGCCCTTGGCGGCCTGGAAGCACTCCTCGATCGCCCAGCGGGAGCCGGCGACACCGACCAGCCTTTCAACGGCAGTGCCAACGGGCGCGTAGGCCAGGTAATAGGCGATCTCGTCGGGACGCCTGAGGCTGCGTCGGGCCAGCACCCACCGCTCGTGCGTGGGCGGATCAGGGTCGAAGACGAGGTTGGCGGGCAGCTTCGCCGCGGCCCAGTCGTAGACGCGCGGTCCCTTGGCACCGTCGCCGCAGGACAAGATCTGCCAGGCGTCGTCCGGCGCATCGGCAATGACCTGGTCGATGCGCCAGATCCCGAACAGCGACTTCAGCTGCTGGGACTTGGGCACCGCGAGCACGTAGCCGACCTGGGCCTGCTCGAGCAGGTGACGAAAGCGCCACTCCTGCCCGTAAAGACTGTCGGCGGTCACCCAGGCGATCGGCAGCGACGAGGCCAGCGCCCGCAGGACCAGGGTGTGGGCCAGTTCCCCCTTGGTAGCGAAGCCACGCTCGGCGGGGATGCGGGCGGCCCGGCAGCGGTCCCCATCGTTCATCCACGACTTGGGCAGATACAGCTCCCGGTCCACCAGCGCCCGCCCCCGGCTGGAGGCATAGGCGGCGAAGACGCCGATCTGGCAGTTTTCGGTCCGTCCGGCCGTGCCGGAGTACTGCCGCTGCACCCCGGCCGAGACGGTGCCCTTCTTCACGAACCCGGTGTCGTCGACGATCAGGACGCCGCCCGGGGCGCCGAGCTTCTCGGCGACGTAACTCTGCACGTCATCGCGGAGCTCGTCGGGGTCCCACCGGCTCCACGACAGCAGGTGCTGCAGGCCGTAGGGGCCGTTGTGACCGGCGTACTCGGCCAGCTGCCAGCTGTTCTTGCGGCTCACCGGGCCCAGCAGGCCCCGCACGTAATCCCGCATCCGACGCCGCACCTCGACCCGGCCGAACCTTCCGCTCACCCGCAAGAACAGGTCTTCGAGCTCGGCGCTCCAGCGTCCCGTGACAAAGTCCGCCATCATGCCCCGAGCCTGAGCGTTCCGCCCCGCTGTCCACGACGACATCCCGGAACCGGCCCGCGGGGCACCGTCCGCCCGCTAGGCTCGAAAGACCGCGTCTGACCAGCAGGAATGGTGAAGTCCCACTGGAGTACTAGCCGCCTGGCGCGGCCTGCTCCACCTGGCCTGGCGCGACGAACGCGACCAGGCACTGTGGTGGGCCGTGAGCGACGGATCCAGTTGGAGCCGACCGCGTGCGGTCCCCGGCGCCCACTCCAGCCACTCACCCGCCCTGGTCGCCGGCCACCACGGACTGCATCTGTACTGGAAAGGGCCGGGCGCCGACGAGCGGCTGTTCCACGCCGCCTTCGACGGCCGGTTCTGGATACCCGGGCAGGCGCTGTTCAACGGCTGGCCCATGACCTCCTCACGCCCCAGCGCCACCACCACCCACACCACCCGCACCTGGCTGTCCTTCACCGGCGCAGGCCGCGACCGCACGATTCGCCTGTGCCCCTCCCCCGACGGCACCGTATGGAACCCCCGCAACATCCTGCCCGGACCCCAGAGCGCGGCCGGCTCCTGGCCCTCGGTGGTCGGCCGGAGCGGGGCCGGGCGCGCCGACCGCCTGCTGCTGGCCTGGCCCGACCAAAACGGCGCCGTATGGTGCGCGCTCTCCCAGGACGCCGCCCAGCACTGGTCACAGCCGGCCCCCGTACCCGCCCGCACCCTGCGCGGCGTCGCCTTCGCCGGCTGGGACACGGTGGACGCCTACGCCGCCTGGGCCGTGGCACCGGACGGCGACTACAGCATCTTCTGGGCCGACACCACCGGCAGCACCGTCTGGCGCCATCCGCACACCGGCCATCTGCTGCAGCACGGCCAGGGACGGCTGGACGAACGCGCCTCGCTCAGAGAACCGGCCATGGCCGCCCACGGCCACATGTGGCGATGACCTCGCGACCGTCCCCCGGAGCTCGAACAGATGGAGCCGACCTGGGTGATGTCTCCCGCGTGGCGGGCGCGGCACCAACACTTCACTCCCGCGCTCCGCTGCCCGTTGAGTACGGTCTTCGGGTGGACAACGAGTGGGGGGACGGCGCCAGCACCCGTCCTTTCCCGCCGTCGCCGAGCGCGCAGCCCCTCGATATCTCCAAGCCCACGCCCGCTTACACGGGCTTTCCGGGGCACGGCAGGGTGCATGGCAAAGAGCCGGATGACGGCCGCGGTTGGTTCCGCCTGGTGCAGTCCTGGGTTACGAGGCCGGACAGAGTCCGTCGGCGCAGGGCGCCCGGCCCGGCGCGGCGTCAGTTACACAAAACGATGCTTGCGCAACTGCAGCAATGGACCATGCTGGTTGAGCTGGCGGCGGCACCCGGGTTGTCGCCGAGGCAGCCGGAACCGCGCACAGGCAGGGATTGGAGATCGAGGAGCGCCATCGCGGCCTCCTTGGTGCGGAAGGGCAAGTACGGGGCGAGGCACACAGCACCGCCGGGGCCACTGAAGCGGCCACTGCTCCTGGTAGCGGACAGTGTAAAAAACGATCGCCCCCCAGGATACGGCGATACCGGCCAATCACCGGCCCGCAACCCTCCTGAAAAACCTCGCCGGGCTCCGCCCGGTTCTGCAAGTCCCCATCGGTCCGGCGGTAAGCCGGGTGCTGGCCTGTTTCACCGCACCACCTCATCCTCCGAAATGCTCACGCCCATCGTCTCCTCTCGCTCAGGGCTGCGTCCGTCTGTGCGCGCGGGTTCCGCGGCGGTCGCCGACCACGCCAACCTGCGGGCCGCACTCGATTGCCGCCTCGCCGAACGGAACGGGCTCAGCGTGCTGGAGCTGGCCGGGGCCCTGTGATTCCTTTGAGCCTGTGTCTCTTCCCTGATGTGGATCTGTAGGGCGGTCGCGAAGACGTCGCAGCCACAGGGGTAGAGCGGCGACGAATGGGTATGTCCCCGGCACGGAGCGCGCGTTGTGCCGTTGGGGTCACGACGCTCCCGGAGGTTCGAGGCGTTCGACTCGGCGTATGGAAGGTTAGATCTCGTTGCCCCGACCCGCCCAGTACCACCTCCTGCCGCTTCCCGACGGATCGTGGGAGACGGTCAGCCTCATAGCTGCTGCCATCCGCTGCCGCGCCACCGTGCCGACCGTGATCGTCGATGTGTCGGCAGTAAACCGGATGACCATCGACGCCCTGGCGATCCTGGTCCGCAAGGCCATGCGGCTGCGCTCGGTCGGCGGCGAACTCCTGCTCGCCGGCCCCTGCCCGGCCGTCCGCAAACTGATCGAACGGACTGGAACCGCCCCGCTCCTACGGGCCGTTGCAGGCCGTGCCGCCGCGGTGCGCGCCCTGGCCCAAGACGGCCGCACCTGGCATCAGGTAGACCTGGGCGCCGAGCCCAGCACGCTCTTCCCTGACCTGCCGGAACACCTGGAGCCTTACCCCCGGACCTGGTGACAGGCACGTGAGGCAGCCGGGGGTGCGTGGCTCCACAGCTCACAGCAAGCATCGTTCGACACACCGGTCATGACACCCAATCGAACGGCACCCTCACTATGGTTTTCCAAGGGTTATGACCAGCGGTCCGGTGCGGTATGTGCCCGTGCTACGACAGCAGCCCCCCGAGGCGTCGCCGTCTCAGCCGCTGGGCGGATGTCGCCGGGCAGGGGTCACCGGCCGACTGCGATGCGCCACTGCGGGGCACGCTGTTCCTCGGGGCAGGCCCGGCGTCCGGCTTCGGTGGGGTTTGTTTGGCTTTGGCCACGGCAGCGCCCAGATGCCCGCGGACGTTCTCCGACAGGAGGGGACCGTGAACGCTGTTGACCAGGTCCTCGGCCAGGCGGTGCAGTTTGGTGTTGGTGTTCTGGGACGTGTTGACCAGGGCTGCCCAGGCGGCTTCGGGGGTGAGACTGAAGGTGGCCATCAGAATGCCGCGGGCCAGGTCGATGGCCGGGCGAGTCTGCATGGCACGGCGTAGATGCGTGACCTCCTCGGACCAGTCCTCGGCGGCTCGTAGGTGCGAGGTGTTCGGCCCGTGGATGGCAGGGCCGGTGGCCTGCCGGAGTTCGCAGGCCGGTGCGGTGACCAGTTTGCGGGCGTCGGTCACCTCCAGCAGCCGCTCGACGGCGGGACTGCTGGAGGCGATGGTGACGGTCTTGTTGTGCACCAGGGCGCGCAAACGCGGGCGCAACAGCATGTTGAGCCCGGCGAAGTCGCAGAACGGCACCGCGAGATGAAGGTCGAGATGGCGGACTGTGCGCCGCAGGACGTCGCGCAGTGCGCGCTCGACCAACGGGCTGGAGGGTAAGCCGAGTTCTCCGCGTAGCGCCTCGCCTGTGCGCTCGTCGGCGCACAAGACGCGCACCTCATGGGCCGGGCAGTGCCTACGAGATCGCCACCGGCAAGGTGCTGCGCCACCCGGCCGAAGCTGGGATGGGCCTGACCGTGGCCTCCCTGCTGACCCTGCTCGTCCAGGATGAGGCGGAGCGCACCGCGCAGCCCAACGACCCCTCGCACCACAGCACGGCCTGACGCCACCGGACGCACACCGCACGCCACCCGCGACCGGCACGAGGGCCACTGCCAGCGAGCCGTCAAGGTGCCCCATCATCACGATGCGCCCTTCACCGCCGGCGGGTTCCCGGGAGCGCGGACAGGCGGCGCCGTGCCGTTTCGGCGAACTCGACAGTCAGGGACACGGGAAGACCCTGCCGCAGCGCCTGACCGTCGCCCGCGGTCGCCGGTGAACGGTAGCGCACGGCCCGAGCGGTGATCGAGAACAGCCGTCGGTTCATCGACGCGTGCTCCCAAATCGCCTGCCCCCAGCGCCCGCAGCAGTCTCGAACGCCAACGGGCACCACAGTGCCGACGCCCTCCCGACCGCCCAGGGCACAGTGTTCCAGAAACTGTGTAGCCGTCCGCGTGGCTGCTCTGGCACCGCCGATTTCCCGGGCCGTCGCAGGGCGAAGTCGACTGCACCCGTCCGGCGGAGTCTGCTGCCCACCCAGGCGGGCAGGCGCCCCGCGCACGGGTCGGCTCACTGCCGCACTGACGCTCGGGGACAGCGCACCGTGTCACCGTCCGGTGGGACGGGCGCCCGCACACCGCCCGCCCCACCGGGCCGGTCGGAGCCAGTTTCGATGAAGCGGCCGAGTCCACCTGCGGCGCGGCCATAACACGGGAGCGGCGTGATGGGGCGCTGGCGGACGTTCGGCGCGGTGCCACGCCCGTACGGGAGGCCACACCCCCGGGGGGACAGACTTCCCGGCCTGGTCGAATCCCGCAGCTCAACAGCCTGGGGCGGGCTGGCGTGGCGGGGGCGTGTGATCGTCGGGCGCACGCGGGGGCGTGCACTGCCAGCGCGCCGCGGTTGTGCAAATGTCCGTGTTCTGTAATGAGCAGTCCGATTTTCAACCACGGGGGCGAGGGCGGGCGCACAGTGAAGTCCGCCCGGCACAAGACCGGGCATCGGCTCCCACCGGCCCCGCCCGCGGCGGGGCTGTCCGCAGGAGGTTCGTCATGATCCGCTCCGCTCGTCTGGCCGCCGTCGCGCTCGGCGCGGCCGCCGTGGTCACCGCCGCCGCGCTGCCCGCCTCCGCCACCGGCGCCCACACCCCGCCGGCCGCGTACCGCTCCCCCGTCTTGATCGGCGCGGTACAGGCCGACTCCCCCGGCCGTGACGACGGCTCCAACCGGTCGCTGAACGCCGAGTGGGTCACCGTGAAGAACACCAGCCGCCGCGCGGTCAACCTCGACAACTGGACGCTCACCAGCGAGCGCACCCACAAGACCTACCGCTTCCACCACCTGCGCCTGGCCGGCCACCAGGAGGTGCGGGTGCACACCGGCCACGGACGTGACACCTGGCGCGACGTCTTCCAAAACCGCCGCGACTACGTCTGGGACAACCACCGCGACACCGCCACCCTGCGCAACGACCACCACCGCGTCGTCGACACCAAGCACTGGGGCCGCCGCTGACCTGACCGGGCCGGCTCCCAGCGGCCCCGTCAGCAGGTGCGCCGCTGCCGGACGGGAGCAGCGGCGCACCACACCGCCTGGAAACACATGTTCATGTACCACGGATGGCGGCCGGCCTTGGCCCCGCTGCCTGACAGCAGGAAAATGGCGCTGGCCCGTTCCGAGCACTGTGCGAACGCAGTGCGGCCCGGGCAACGAGCAATGATTCCGACCATGGCGACACACGGCTGTCCGCCCGAACAGCACCGCGTCCAACTTCAGGACGGTGTCATGGTCACCGAGGAATGCGCCCTGTGCGGCTACCGCATCACTTACGGACCGGTCGGACACGATCGCGCATACCCGCCTGCCCGGCCCCCGCTGGCAGGTCCGCGCCGCAACGGCGGTCTGATCGCGGCCGTGCTCGTCGCCGCCCTGGTGGCCGGCGGCATCGGCGGCGGCATCGGCTTCTGGGCCGCCAACCGCAACGACACGAACTCCACGACGGTCTCCGCCTCCGGCGACCCCGAGGCGCTCAACCGCAAGCCCACCTCCGTCTCCGGGATAGCGCAGAAGGCGCTGCCCAGCGTCGTGACCATCGAGGCGCAGGGCGCGACCGGCGAGGGCGGCACCGGCACCGGCTTCGTCTACGACAAGCAGGGCCACATCCTCACCAACAACCACGTCGTCGCGAGCGCCGCCCAGGGCGGCCGGCTGACCGCCACGTTCTCCAACGGCAAGAAGTACGACGCCGAGGTCATCGGCCGGGCCCAGGGCTACGACGTCGCCGTCATCAAGCTGAAGAACCCCTCCGACGCCAACCTGGTGCCGCTCCCGCTCGGCAAGTCCGCGAACGTCCAGGTGGGTGACGCGACGATCGCCATCGGCGCGCCCTTCGGCCTGTCCGGCACGGTCACCACCGGCATCATCAGCGCCAAGAACCGCCCGGTGGCCTCCAGCGACGGCGGCGGTGCGACCCCCTCGTACATGAGCGCCCTCCAGACGGACGCCTCCATCAACCCGGGCAACTCCGGCGGCCCCCTGATGGACGCCACCGGCAGCGTCATCGGGATCAACTCCGCCATCCAGTCCGCGGGCAACGGCGGCGGCGGTTTCGGCGGCGAGAGCCAGTCCGGCAGCATCGGCCTGGGCTTCGCCATCCCGATCGACCAGGCCAAGCGGGTCGCGGGCGACCTGATCAAGAAGGGCCAGCCGGTCTACCCGCAGATCGGCGCCCAGGTCCTGATGCGCGACACCGGCGACGGCGCGACCACCGCCCAGAACGGCGGCGCCGACGGCTCCGCCTCGGTCACCCCGAAGGGCCCCGCCGACCAGGCCGGCCTGAAGCCCGGCGACACGATCACCAAGCTGGACAACACCATCATCGACAGCGGCCCCACCCTGATCAGCACCATCTACCAGCACAAGCCGGGCGACAAGGTGACCCTCACCTACAAGCGCGACGGCAAGGAGCACACCGCCCAGGTAACCCTGGGCCAACGCACGGGCGACAAGTGACGCGCTCGCGCCACACCAGCCGCGCTCCGGCGGCGCGCAGCAGGTTCTTCTCGCGGCCGTCGTAGCTCTTCATCGCCCAGGGGACGTTGAAGGCGTACTGGACGAGCCTGTGGTGACAGTACGGCACGCGCACTTCCAGGCCCTGGGCCATACTCAACCGGCCTTTGGGTGCAGGAGTTGGCGCAGCCAGCGGGTGAGAAACATGTGCTGCATCTCGCGCTGCCGGTGCCCGACAGGAACCTCGTCGTCCAGGTGCGATACGGCAGCCAGCGCGCTGCGGTAGGTGTCGCCGCGAAACTCGTCGACGTGGCAGGCCGAGTCCGTGGTCGAGCGGCATGGCGGCCTCGTCACCGGTGGCCAGCAGCCAGGGCAATGCCATAGCGGCGAGTGCCTTGGCACTGGGACCAGGGGTAGCCGCCGAAGACCTCGTCGGCGGCCTCGCCGGACAAGGCGACGGTGGAATGCCGCCGTATCTCTCCGAAGAGGAGGTAGAGCCAGGTGTCCATGTCGCCGACGCCGATCGGTGAGTCCCTTGCCACGACGACCGCTTTGCGGCACTCGGGTCGAGAACGACCGTCGAGTGGTCGGTGGCGATGAAGGCGCCAGCCCCGGTGGCCTACGGGGTGTCGTGGCCGGCGCGCAGCACGTCGCTGGTGAACTTCCCGGTCTGGTCGCTGTCGTCGACGGTGTACGAGCGGATGCGAGCGTCCGGGCCCCCGTGCAGACGGATTTCGCCGGCGAGCAGAGCAGCCCGGACGGTGGAGTCGATGCCGCCGGACAGCAGGCTGCACAGCGGTACGGAGAGGATCCTTGTCCGCCGCTCGGGTGGGGGCCGGGCTTTGGCGCGCGAGGTTGTCGCCGCTCAGTTCTGTCGTCACGCGATCACCGCCACGGCTGTGCCGTCATCAAGGTTTCGGGCAGCCGGTCCTCCACGGCGGCTGCAGCTTCCTCGGGTGCGGCGGCGGGCGGACACCTGCTCCGGGTGCGCCAGGGAACTCCGTCCGGGTGTTACTGCTGCTCAGCGCGGCGGCGCAGGATCGCGTCGTACACGTCTTCGTCGAGGTAGCCGTGGACCAGTGCGTCGTGCACCTCGTCGAAGGCGCCCGGTGCCGGCAGCGCGGCTCCGTGGTCGGGCAGTCCCACAGGAAGCGTGTCTGGCGGGGCGAAGGGCGGCCAGGTGGCCAGCGCCTCGACGAGGGTGTCCCGGTCGATCTCGCCGGCGGCGTGACGCATGGCGATGTGCAGCGGGCTGCGGCCGGCGCGCCCTTCCACGAGAGGCGGAAGCGCCCGGGCCTTGGCGACCAGGGCGCCGACGGCGACATGGGAGATACCCAGCTTCGCGCCGATGGCGCGGTGAGAGGCACCGGCGTCGGCCGCGGCCAGGGCCGCCAAGGCGGTGCGTTCGTGGGCGAGCGCGGCGCGGGCCTTGTTGGCGATGCGCACCGCCAGTTCGGTGTCGCGGGCCCGGCCGACCGTTTCAAGGGCCTGCTGAGGGGCCGGATTCATGACACTACCTCCTTGGTAACCTTTACTTACCGGAGCTGGTAAGTAAAGGTTACCGGAAGGGGGCGGGACTCGAAGGCGCCTACTGCCTCCCTCTCTGCGGCGCGACCGCGCAATGGTCGCGTTGCAGCGAAACACCTGGCGGGCTCGGCGCGGCCGTCGACGTCCCGTCCGCGGCCGAAGGCGCGTCGGCCCCGGCGGCCCCTGTACGGCATTTTTCGCTCCGCCGGTGACCTCGTCGGTGTTCACACACTGCGGACCTCTTCCGGGACAACGGGGCGGGGTGTAGAACTCGCAGGGCTCACCCGGCGCATCGAACAGGTCGGGCGCCGGCCCCTACGACGGGAGACCGATCCCCCATGTTCCATCTGATACGGCGCAGAGTGCGGACGGCCGCGCTCACGGTCTCGGCCATCGCGGCCCTCACCTTCGGCGCGACCGCCCCGACCGGCGCGGCAGCGGCCCCCGCCCCCGCTCCCGGGAAGCAGGGGCCGACCTCGGTGGCCTACGTCGAGGTGAACGACCACAGCATGCTCAACGTGGGCAAGTACACCCTCGCCAACGGCGGCGGCAACGTCTTCGACGTCGCCGTGATCTTCGCAGCGAACATCAACTACAACACGGACACGAAGACGGCGTACCTGCACTTCAACGAGAACGTGCAGCGCGTCCTTGACAACGTTGCCACCGAGGTTCGGCCGTTGCAGCGGAAAGGCCTCAAGGTCACCCTCTCGGTGCTCGGCAACCACCAGGGCGCGGGCTTCGCCAACTTCCCGTCGCAGCAGGCGGCTTCGGCGTTCGCGAAACAGCTGTCGGACACCGTGGCCAAGTACGGCCTGGACGGCATCGACTTCGACGACGAGTACGCCAAGTACGGCACCAACGGCACCGGACGGCCCAACAGCAGCTCGTTCGTGCACCTGGTGACGGCGCTGCGCGCCAACATGCCGGACAAGATCATCAGCCTCTACAACATCGGCCCGTCCGCATCGCGCCTCTCCTACGGCGGCGTCAACATCTCCTCCAAGTTCGACTACGCCTGGAACCCGTACTACGGCACCTGGCGCGTCCCCGGCATCGCCCTGCCCAAGACGAAGCTTTCCCCGGCGGCCGTCGCGATCGGCAGCACCTCGCAGAGCACAGCCGCCAGCCTCGCCCGCCGCACCGTCCGCGAAGGATACGGCGTATACCTCACCTACAACCTCGACGGCACCGACCGCAGCACCGATGTCTCCGCGTTCACCAGGGAGCTGTATGGCAGTGACGCCGTATACACGCCATAAGACGCCCACACGCCTCGGCACGCGGCGCCCCTCTGGCCCTCACCGCATCCAGTAGAAATATGCCCCGCACAGGCCGCGCCTCTGACAACGATGTCGGGGGCGCGACCACACACGGTGCGCCATCGGCGGCCCTCCGACGCCCCCCCGATGCGCTGGCTCGTCAGTCCCTGCTCACAGGACGGCAAAGGCGGAATACCGTTTCGTACCGAGACGGGACAAAACGCTTAGTAGCAGGCACATGTCGCTGAAGCCCAGCGCCCACGGCCGTGCTTCCAGCCGACCCTCAGCTCAAGATGAGTCGGATGGCGGCCATTTCGTCGGCCATGGCCGGGTTCAGCTTACCGTTTTCGTCGAGCGCACTGCCGCTCGGGCGCCCTGCCGCCGGGAAGAGCGCGCCGGTGCGTCAGCCGGCGGTGGCTGACGGCCAGGGGGAGTGGGTGTCCGGTTCGTACACCGAGACATGCCGCAGGCTGGAGGCGGTGTACGGCGTGCCCCGCCAGTCTTCCGAGCGGTCGACCAGGCGCAGGCCGGACAGCTGGGCCAGCAGGTCGATCTCGAAGGGGAAGGCGTAGCGCAGTACGTGTTTCCGGGTCTCCGGGGCGCCGCCGCCGTCGACGATGGTGTGGGTCGAGAGCATGAGTTGCTGGGAGCGGTCCACGGTCAGGGTGTCCAGCATGACGGCCCGCTCGTCCAGGTGCCGCATAGAGAAGTCGGGTTTCTGCAGGTGGTGGTACGGCGCCGGGTCGAACGCTTCCAGAATGAAACGGCCGCCGGGGACGAGCTGTTCGTGGGCCAGGCGGAGGCAGCCGAGCTGCTGCTCCTTCGTGATGGCCACGAAGAAGGTGTTGAGGACGAGGGTCACGGTGTCGAAGACCTGGCCGGTGCCCTCTTCGGTGAAGTCGCCGAGCTGCGCGGTCACCGTCTCCTGCGGATCACGTCTGCGCAGCTCGGCAAGCATGGCCTCGGAGCCGTCGAGGCCGTGTACAGTCAGGCCCCGCCTGGCGAGCGGGACGGCGATCCGTCCTGTACCGACGCCGAGTTCGAGGACGCGGCCGCCCGGCGGGGTGTGCGCGGCGATGAACTCGACCGCCTGGTCCGTGTCCTCGCCGATCGGGTACATCCGGTCGTAGACGTTCGCCAGCTTCTGGTCGTAGATCGCGTTGCCGAGGGTCATGGTGCTGGTCTCCGAGGGGTGGGGTGGTGGCGGTGAGGGGGGTGTGCTGTCGGCCCGGATCCGCCCCGTGCCGCCCCAGGCTCCCCCGATCGCTCAGCGGGTCCCGGCGGGGTGGCCAGTGGGCGTCTCCGGGCGGCCGCGGCGCGGTGGGCGACCACGGCGGCCTGCACCCGGTTAGTCAGGCCCAGCTTTGTCAGGATCGTGCTGACGTGCTCCTTGGCGGTGGACGCGCTGAGCAGCAGGTGGCGTCCGATCTCCGCGTTGGTCAGTCCTTCGGCGAGCAGTTCGAGGACCTGGTGCTCGCGCTCGGTGAGTGTGCCCAGGCGCGGGTCCGGTTCGTCGTGACGCATGCCGGTGTCGAGGTAACCGTCGATGACGATCCGGGCCGCCGCAGCGGACAGTACGGTATCGCCGGCGGCCAGCACCCGGACCACGTGGGCCAGTTCTTGTGGTGTGGCGTCCTTCATCAGGAAGCCGGCCGCGCCGGAGCGCAGCGCCGCGGCGATGTCCTCGTCGGTCAGGAACGTCGTGAGGATGGCGACTGTGGGTGGAGCCGGGCGCGAGCGGATCCATTCGAGAGCGGTGAGCCCGTCGACGTCCGGCATCCTGAGGTCCAGCAGGACCACGTCGGGCCTGTGGGTGTCCACCGCTTCGAGTACGTCCCGCCCGTCGCAGACCACCGGTACTTCGATGTCCGGCTCGCACTCCAAAATACGCTGCATACACGTCCGCAGCAGAATTTCGTCATCGACGATCATCACGCGAATCATTACGCCCTCGTGTGCATGACCCCTCGGCCATATCACGTTTAAGAGGGTGTCCTATGTGGTGAGCTGGGCATGGCGCTTGTGGCAGACGATGGCGGCGGCGAGGCCGAGAAAGGCCAGGTAGTTGTCGTGGTGGCGCTCGTATCGCGGGTTGAGCCGGCGGTAGCCGGACAGCCAGGCCAACGTTCGTTCAATTACCCACCGGTGACGGCCCAGGCGGTCGCTGGGTTCGACGCCGATGCGGGCGATACGGACCGCGATGCGCCGTCCGCGCAGCCATCGCCTCAGGTGCGGCCGGTCGTATGCCTTGTCGGCATGCACCTTGCCCACCGGGTAGTTCCGCCCGCGTTCGGGGTCGTGTTTCGTTTGGTAGCCGCCGATCATCGGCTTGAGGCCGTCGCTGTCGGCGGTGTTGCCGCCCGAGAGGCCGACCACGAGGGGCAGTCCCGCCGCATCGGACAGGATGTGCATCTTGGAACCGGGCCTGCCCCGGTCCACGGGGCTCGGACCTGTAAGTTCGCCCCCCTTTTCGCCCGCACGTGGGCGGTGTCCAGCACCAGGCGGGTCAGATCGAGAAGGCCGCGGCCAGCGAGCCGGTCGAGGACCCGCTGATGCAGGCGGCCCCACACCCCGGCCCTGGACCAGATCAGGAAACGACGGTGGGCGGTGGACTTCGAGATGCCGAAGCACGGCGGCAGGGCCCGCCAGGCGCACCCGGAGACCAGCACGTACACGATCGCGGCGAACACCGCCTCATCGTCGGTGTTCGCAGTTCCGCCGCCCTGAGGTCGCAGACGTGGCGGCGGCAGCAGCGGCCGGGTGATCTCCCATAACCCGTCCGGGACGATCCACCCCCAACGGTTGCTCGCCATACGAGAAACCTGCCCAGCTCACCACGTAGGACACCCTCTTAGCTCCAAATTCCAACCAAATGCCGGGGCACCAGTCCAGAGCCACCCAGTACTCTCACAACCATTGCTCCATCACAGAGCAGCAGGAGCGGCTGTCCACGCTGGGCATCAAGCCGCTCGAGGAGCCGTCTCCCGCACCGGCGGCCAGGCGGGCGGCGGGAAGGGCCCAGGCAAGGCGCGGCATGCCTTCCAGCGGAGCCTGACAGCCCTCGCCCAGTGGGTGGCCGGGAGGGCGCCGACCGGCCGGTGCCGCGCAGACACGCCGAGGAGATCACGGTCGACAGCGCAACCGATCCGGTGGTCGTGAAGCTGGGCTTATGGGCATCGAATGGGCAGCAGCCTGAGCTGGGATGCGCAGCGGGGCCGTACCGACTGCGGTCGATACGGCCCGGGAGGGTGAGACGGCTGGTCTTACGCGGCCATGTCCTCGCCGCTGACGAACGGCGGTGCGGAAGCGGGTCGGGGCCGCCGCCTTCCCATCCTGCTGCTGGCTCCTTTTGATTCGGGCGAGCAGTTCCTGGTGCGCCCTGGCCCACTTGTTGTCCCCGTGCCGAGGTGGACGTGAGCCCACCGCTACGGCGAGACACGATTCGAGGCCGACGAAGCGGATCACGTAGCAGGCATTGAGGAAGGCGATGGTCTGCTCGGGGTCGAGCCGATAACACCTGGCCCACTTGGGTTGCGCGTCACATGCCCGCCCGGTCGCGGAGAACACCTCCTGCCTGCCTCACAAGCTGCCAAGCGAGGCGTCATCGCTGCACCGAGCAGGCTTCGAGCCACAGCTGTTTCGCGAGTCGCTATCAGTTCGGTTTCGGCGACCACACCACAGCCCAGTGATCGCTAGCCCCAGACCTGGCGACTTCGACATGGCCCCGCCGCCAGTCCGAGTCGACATTGGAGACCATATAGTCCAGTTCTCCGCCACTCAGCTGAGTTGGATCATTCGGGCGGTAGATGTGCGCTGCAGACGGCAGCTTTTTGTCCTTCGCGAGGTCATCGGGCGCGCGGTTGAAGTCGGCCAGCACCGCCCAGTTGGGTATGTTGAGAACCTTTGCCTCATTGGCCGTGTTCCGCACTAGTGCAGCTGCATCCCCGCCGCCGCTAGCGCTGGCGTGCGCGGAGCAGAACAGTGTGGAAGTGTTCGTGTCGTTGACGCACAACAGTGGCCGGTATGGCCCGGTAATCGTCTTGATGTTGGCGGTACCGGGCTGCCATTTGGTCACGAGCCCCAAATTCTTCGAAGGCTCCCTCAATACATACAGGTAGCGGATGTTCGGACGACTGGTCGACCCAATATTCCACTCATACTCTTCCAGGCGGCCGCCAGTTTGTACCGCTTTGGCGCCGGCGGGGGGGTTCTTCGGAACTTCTTGAAGTGCGACCACGTCCGTTTTGTGTTCATTGACCAGCTTGCCGACGTCGGCCCAGTTTCCGGCCTTGGATTGAATATTCCACGTCGCCAAGCCGGGTTCGGGAGTTACGGCCTGCGCTGGCGAGGGCACCACAGCCACCAGGGTGGATGCCACCAGCACTGCCATGATGACGTGACGTCCGCTTCGGGCTCCGTGGGTGACGCTACGACTCATCGCCAAATCCTCTCTTGCCAAATTTTTCAGGATCAGCCGCCGTGCTCGCTCAGCATTGCCCTGCCAGAAGCGGGTAAGGTCCATCACGCTAAGCCGGGAGCTGCGGCCTGGTCTTATCGCCCGGGGGCGGGGTGCCGGGCCGGGCTGCTTGGGCGGACCAGCCGTCTTAGCCATCGCGATATGGCCGCCCTTCCGACTGGAGACGCCCAACACCTGGGACTGGCCTGCTCGTTGCTGTGCAGGCAATCGGACTTTAACAGCAATTCCTGCCAGAGGACGATGAACAGGCGCGTGCAGGCACGTTTCCTTGCGGTACCTGCACGGCGGGAGCGTGGCCGAAATTTCGGGGAGGGTAACGAGCTCTTGCACGGCAGGTGGCGAGAGGCCGAACCCGTGATCGTTCATCATGCATGCATAGTGGGGAACGCGCCTCGAGCAGTGATGGTCAGCAACCGGAGGATCACGGGCCTGCCGTCCGAAGCGATTGCGCAACTCGTCGCTGAGGTAGCTGCTTAAGACGGTGTCCTACATGGTGAGGTTGAGGAGCCGTTTGTAGCAGCAGAGGGCGGCGGCGAGGCCGAGGAAGGGCAGGTAGTTGCGTGCATGGCGTTCGTAGCGGGGACTGAGCCGGCGGTAGCCGGTCAGCCACGACATCGTCCTCTCGATCACCCACCTGCGACGCCCCAGGCATTCGCTGGAGTCGATGCCCTTGCGGGCGATGCGGACACCGATGCGATGGCCCACAGCCATCGCCGCAGGTGGGGGATGTCGTATGCCTTATCCGCGTGCAGACGCCGAGGCTTTGACTGGTCTGCGCGGGATTCGTGTCCCTTGTGGAAATAGGACAGCATCGGCTTCAGCGCGAGGCTGTCGTGGGTCCGGCCGCGGAGATTCCGACCCGTAGGGGCAGTCCTGCCGCATCGGACAGGATGTGCATCTTGGAACCGGGTTTACCCCGGTCCACGGGTGACGGACCTGCAAGTTCGCCCGCTTATCTGTTTGAGGGGCAGGGTCAAGCGGTGTGTGGGCATGTGCGCGGACGTCTCGAGTGGCGTCCGGCGACATGATGATCGATGGGGTCGGGCTCACGGATGCGGCCGCTCAGTCTTTTGAGGCCCTCGGGCGGAGTGGAGCCGCTGGGCAGGGTGCCTGCAGGAGCTGGCCGCTGGCATCGTTAAAGGGATCGGGCGGGGCCCCGCACCGGGTGCCGGAGTTCGTCACACCGCGGCGAGCGCCTCGCCGCCGAGGGCCCGCAGGGCATGATGGGCCCGGCGGACGAGTTTGCGGGCCACCGACAGCGCGGCCCGGTTGCCACCGCACCTGGCTTTGACCTGCTGGTAGTAGGCGTAGTCGGGGGCACTGGGCCGGGCGGCGCACTTGGCGGCTTCGAACAGCGCCCATCGCAGCAGCGGCGGTCCCTGGCGGGCCAGGCGGTCGGGGCTGCGTTTGGTGTCGGACGAATAGACGGTCACGTCCAGTCCCGTGTGGCGGACGGCCTGGCGGGAGGAGGAGAAGCGGCGCGCGTTGCCGAGCTCGGCCCAGATGGCCACCGCGGTGACCGGCCCGACGCCGTAGTGCTCCAGCAGGGTTGCGCATCCGGGCTGCTTGCGTGCGAAGGCGGTCAGCCGGCGGCGGAGCGGGGCCATTTCGTTTTCCAGGGCATTGAGCGTCCGCAGCGCGGCCAGGACGGCTTGGTGGGCGGCGGGTGACAGTCCGTCGCCGCTGGCCAGCCGGGCCCGGTGGTCGGCTGCGAGGAGGTCCCCGGTGGGCGCGGCGACGCCGTGGTGGAAGAGCGTGGCGTGGATGCGCTGGACCCAGGCGGTGTGCTCGTCGCGCAGGTCCTTGTAGAGCCGCAGGAGGGTGCGCATCTTTAGGACCTGCCGGGGCGGAATCCAGGACGGGGGAAGACGCCCGTCGGCGAGCAGTTCGCGGATCTTGCGGGCATCCGCCCGGTCGGTCTTGGCCCGGCGCTTGGGCCGTCGGCCGCCGCGGTATCGGCCGGCTCGGCCAACTGCACCTCGATGCCGGCCGCCTGGCATTCCTCGACGATGAACCGCCAGCCGGTGCAGCCCTCGACCGCCAGTGCCGCCGGCCGCGGCAACTGCTCCAGCCAGGAACGGAACCGTGCCCGCGTCGCGGGCACGATCCGCCCCCGGCGGACCTGCTCAGTGGCGCCGTCGAGACAGTCGAAGGTGATCTGCCTGCGATGAACGTCCAACCCGCCTACGATGGCCATAACGGGGCCTCCTCACGCTCCCGAAGACAGTGGCTCACCAAGCATCGTGCTCCGCACCGGAGCGTCAGCCCATGAGCTGAGGAGGCCCCTCCCGCATGTCATCTTTTCCGGCTGGCGGGGAAGGGAGGCCAGGAGGATGTCGTAGTGACATGCCCGGGCGATGGCCGTGTCCCGCTGCTGCTGCCAGCGCACCCGGTGGGCGTCGAGGCCGGCCAGGACGTCCCGCCACGGCGCCCCGGGGCCCGCGCACGGACCGCCGACTGCGATTCTTCGGCATGGCTCCGGCGGGGCCACAGCAGGGCCTGCGCCAGGCTGGCGATCGTCAGCAGGTCGGGCCACAGCCGGCAGCCCGGCCCCGAGCACGTGAGCGACGGTCAGCCAGGACCCGCCCCCGAGTCCGGCAGGGCGTTGTCGCGTGGGGGCACCGGGTCCTGGACTCCCCACGTGGCTCAGCATCCTCCGACGTCGTTCACCACTTCACTGCGGACGGAACCGTGCCCCGTCACCGCGGGCGTGCCCGGTCATCGCCTGCACCAGGGTGCGGATTCGCTCGGGGTGGTCCAGCAGGAGCGGCACGATTGTCTCCATGGCCAGGCTGGGGAGGACGTCCAGGTAGAGCTCGTAGTCGTCGCCGCGGTCGGCGGCCAGGGCCAGCAGCCGACGGGCGGCGGTGTCTCCGTCCTGTGCGGCTGCCAGGAGCTGTCAGGCTCGTGCGACGGGCAGATCGATCTGCGGTGCGGTCTCCTGCTCGACCACGTCGATGAGGTTGGCGGTCTTTCGCGGGCGCTGGTGCGGTCCGCGGTGTCGCGGGCGCGCTGGCGGAGGAGGGCCGCGCGGCGGCCGGGACGAGGTGGTGTCACCGATCCGGCGGCCGGGCCCGGACCGCTCACCAGACCTGCGAGGGGCCCGCCTGATCTGCGAGGGACCCGTCATTCGCGAGGAGGCGGCAGCAAACTGCACATCCTGGGCGTACCCCACCGGCTGTTCCCGTCCATCCGTACGGCCGGTTTGCGCACCGTCCGGCTCGCGGCCGGCGCGCTACCGGAGCAGCTTTCATGGACCTCGTCGGACCGCCCGGTGTAGTTCGGTGGCCAGTTGCCGCCAGGTTGCGGAGCAGTCCTGGGCGAGCTGGGCCATGGAGAGCAGCTGGTGGGCAGGCGTGGAGTCGGCGAACTGCTGCAGCTCCTTGGCGTCGAGAGTGAGGATGCCGAGCCATTGGAGCAGAAGACGGCCCTTCTCGGTCATTCGCACGGAGGGGTCCTGGCGCAGGCTGCTCAGCAACTGCCGCTGGGTTTGCTGGGCTTTTGCGGGCTGCGGCGCCGCGCCGGAGGTGGTTTCCCCGGACGGTACGGGAGCGCCTTTCTTCCTTGCCGTGTCCTTACGTTCCCGGCCGGGCCCATCCGCATCCGCCTTTGTTTCACTGCGGAGTTTCGCGCGTATGTTGTGTGCGGTGCCTACGGAGACCCCCGCCTCCTGTGCCACCGCCCGCAGTGGCGCTTCCGGACGTTCCCGCATGATGTCCACGGCCTTCTTCCGCCCGGGCGCTCCGTCCACGGGGCGCCTGCGGCCGTCGCGCCCCACTCTCCTGTTCAACTGCGAGGATTTTTCAGTTGAACGGCGACGGATGCCCGCGACGGTCGGAGGGCTGAGGCCCGCCACTGCAGCGATCGCACGATCCGACCAGTCGGGGTATATGCGAACTATTCTCTCGGTGGCCGCTTCCCGCTCATCGGCCGACAGCGGAAGCCCGTGGGCTACGTTCGCTTGCACGGACTGCACGAACGACTCCGCGTCGCTGCCCTCGAAATACTGGACCGGAATGGTGTCATCGCCGCGCAGCATCGCGGCCTTAACCCGGTGCATGCCGTCAATGACCCGCAGGGTCGAACGCTGAACCAGGATCGGCGGCAGCCCCTCCTTGACTTCCGCCAGGCGCAGGACGTGTTCCGGGTCCGTTCCGCTCGTCCTCGGTGTGTCCGTAAGTATCAGCGAAGCGATAGCAACGGTCTCGATACGGCCGTGCCCGATGGTCCTCGAAGGTCGTGCCGACGATGGACTGCCATAGTCTCGGCCTCCCGGACGGACTGGCCCGACAGCAGGCGCTTCAACGAGATTGTCCACCCGCGTGCCTCGCTCTCACTCGACCGCCATTCGTCCATCACGCGAGCAAGTGACCCATGTGCCGGCCATTGCGCCGACAGCCGCGCAACTCGACCTATTTTTACCTCGTTCAGAAAACGGATCCAAATCACAGAAGGGGCCGTTCGGCCCTAGGCATTCGGACAAGGAACAACACCGTGCGCAGGATGGGCGATGATTACTCAGCCAACAGAACCTTCCCGAGTCTCAAGACGTGCCCTTAACAGCCCGTGGGCTTCCTGGAAGATGAGGTCTAGGTACCGACCGAGGACTTCGGCCGCGGCACCGTGCCCGGCATCGCGTGTCGCTCATCGACGACGACCTGGCCCGGCTGCCGCTGCCGACCACTGCCCTTTAACATCCGCGCCTTCGTACCGGTCGGCGACGTCCATCTGCTGCAGATCGAGCGGGGCTACTACGCCGCCCCAACGGGGCGGCTGTCGCCCGACATCAGCAAGGACGAGCTCGCCGTCGAAAGAGCTGCTGGGCGGTACGGGTGCGCTGGCGCATCGGAGGCCGAAGGCGGCCCGAGCCCCGCCGATTGTTTGGAGGGGCGGTAGTACTGGCCGGGATGCCCCAGGAGGGGCTGGACTGCCCTGTCGGCGATCCGGCGCCGGCTCTGGACGAGTTGCGTGAGCGTGGACGCCTTCGCCTTCGACAATGTGGGGCCGATCGACGCAGGGCTCGCGGAGCAGGAGCCAGGGACAAGCTGACCGCGGCCGACCGAGTCCTGGCCACCGTGCTCTACCTGCGCCAACTCGGCCCCCGAGACCTGCTGACCAAACCCTTCGGCATCAACGGCAGCACCAGGCGGGGGGTAGCTGTGCACGACTGGACCGCCGTCGACTGCACGTCCGCACCTCCTGACGCCACCGCAATCCGCCTCCACGGTACGGCGGTCCCCCCGTTCCTATCGGACCTCGGCGGCACACGGTGGCCGGTTCCCAACCCTCTGGTCCGTATATATGGTGATCTCCACAATCTGCGGTAGCCGCATTGGCGGGCTCATGCCCAATGGGGCTACCCCATCCCGCCCACGGAGAGTAGCCAGTTGAAGACCAAGCCGCGAAGATTGCAGAGAGCCGTCACACTCGGTGTGATCGCTCTGGCCACCGTCAGCCTTCAGTCCGTGGCCGCTCAGGCGGCTCCCCACCCGGACCCGAACCCCAGCAACCGTATCGTCGGCGGCACCCGCGCCGAGCAGGGCGAATTCCCGTTCATAGTGCGACTGTCGATGGGCTGTGGCGGAGCTCTGTACGCCAAGGACATCGTCCTGACCGCCGCCCACTGTGTCGACGGCTCCGACGCCACCGGTATCACCGTCACCGGCGCCGTCGTGGACCTGGAGAGCCCCGACGCGATCAAGGTGAAGTCCACCAAGATCCTTGTGGCTCCCGGCTACGACGGCAAGGGCAAGGACTGGGCCCTCGTCAAGCTCGAGAAGCCGATCGACCAGCCCACACTGAAGATCGCCAAGGACCCCAAGTACAACGAGGGCGAGTTCGACATAGCCGGCTGGGGCGCCGACAAGGAGGGTGGCCAGCAGCAGCGCTACCTCCTCAAGGCCAAGGTGCCCTTCGTCGACGACGCCACTTGCCAGAAGGCGTACGGCGACCGGCTCACCCCCGGCGAGGAGATCTGCACCGGCAAGCTCCACGTGGGCGGCGTCGACACCTGCCAGGGCGACTCCGGCGGCCCGATGTTCCGCAGAGACGAGGCCGGCGAGTACGTCCAGGTCGGCATCGTCAGCTGGGGCGACGGCTGCGCGCGCCCCGAATCCCCCGGTATCTACACCGAGGTGTCGACCTTCGCGGGCGACATAGAAAAAGCGGCATCGGAGCTCTGAGAGCCTGACGCCCCCACAACCTGACGCCAGACGTTTCCTGGCGGGGCGCTCGCAGACGCGGGCGCCCCGCTTCCCCGTTCCAGAACGCGCACCGCCCGACGGTTAGAGGGTGTCTGAGAAGCTCCGTTCAGGGCAGGTGACTTGGTAGTTCCTGCACTTCGGGGAGGTGGGGATGGCTGGTCGGCGGGCGTATCCGACGGATCTTTCCAATGCGGAGTGGGTGGTGCTCGAACCACTGGTTCCTCCGTCGAAACCGGGCGGGCGGCCGCCGAAACGTCCGCGCCGGGAGATCATCGATGCCCTGGCGTACTGGGTACGGGCCGGCTGCGCCTGGCGATTGCTCCCACATGACTTGGGTGCGGCTCTTGGTGAGTGAGATCGCTGTCAAAGTCTGGGTGGCAGTCCGCCCCTTGAACTCGGAGGAGTAGTTGCCCAGTCGGTCGCTACGGTTGGCTGGGTGATCGAGGACATACGTATCTGCTTCATCGGTGACTCGTTTGTTCAAGGGGTCGGTGACCCCGAATACCGGGGCTGGGTCGGCCGGGTGCTGGAGACCGGGGGCGGTGACATCACGGCCTTCAATCTCGGTATCAGGCGCAACACTTCCGAGGACGTAGTGAGTCGCTGCTGGCAGGAAGTCCTGCCCCGGATGCTGCCCGGTGCCGACAACAGACTCGTCATCTCCTTCGGCAGCAACGACATGGTCGAGGAGAACGGCGCGGTGCGCGTCGATCCGGTCCGTTGTCTGGAGAACTTGATCTCGATCCTCGACGAGTGTCGACGGCGGGCCGTCACCCCGCTGGTAGTTGGTCCGCCGCCGGTCATCAGCGCCGGCGCCGAGCACTTGGAGCGGACAGTGAAACTCGCTGAGGAGATGAACGATCTGTGTGATGCGCAACGCATCCCGTTCATCGCCACAACCCTGCGTCTGGCCGACAACCTGGTCTGGACTCGGGAAGTCCTGGCCGGTGATGGTGCTCACCCGAGCAGCGGCGGCTATCGGCAGCTGGCCGATCTCATCCTGGCTGGTCAATGGCAGCGGTGGATCGCTCAGGCCCACTCCTGAGGAGAGCCGTCGGCCACCTGGCATCCCTCACGGCGACATCCACGGCCAGATGGTTCTGTATTCGTGGTGGCCCAGGTGGCATCACGCGGTGAGGGCGTATCTGATCTGGTCGCCGGTGGGGTAGAGGCGTCGGTGCTCCTTGGCGACGTGGTACTCCCAGTAGGCATCAAGATCACCGTTGGAGTCGACAGCACGGAGTCTGAGGACGGCTTCGGAACCGTCGAGTCCCCAGCGGGCGCCGCCAATATCGAGCCGGTCGGCGATCAGATGACGTGCGGCTCCCTCGATGATCCCGGTGGCGATCGGCCAGCCGGCCGCGAGGGCCTGGTCGTAGTGCAGGAAGTCGCTGTTGCTGCGCAGGTAGCGGACGCATGTATCGACACCGTGACGCTGCTCCGCGGTCAACTCGGCCTGACCTGCCTGGACGTGAAGGGTGTCGGCGACCTCGGCGGCGTCGCCGTTCAAGATGGCGAGGGCATGGACGGCGACCCAGTCCTCGACACTCTTGTCGCCCGGTTGGTGGAAGCACCAGGCCGCGGACCACACCTTTTCAAGAACATGGATGATGTCGATGACGATGCGCACGTCGACGTGGTGGAGGCGGGCTTCGGCCTGGACAAGGTCGAGCTGGTGGCGGGCGCCGTCGACCAGGACGACCCAGGTGCGACGGTGGTCGGGGTCGCGGGCCTGGGCGTGGTCGAAGACCTGCGCCACGACGTGCTCTGCGTCGTGCTCGACCGAACCGCACAGCCATTTGCCGCGGGCGACGGGACCGGGCCGGCGAACGTGCCCGTCTGCGAAGCCGCCGGGCGGGACGATCACATCGTGCGGTCGGCGGGGTGCGGGCTCGGCGTCATAGACCGCGCCGAGCGTCGCCATGCGCTTTCTGCCGGTCAGGCCGAGACGGCCTTCTTGCCCCTGGTGGCTCCGCCACGACCACGCAGGGTCACACCGGATTCGCTGAGCACCCGGTGCACAAACCCGTAGGAGCGGCCGGTCTCCTCGGCCAGCGCCCGGATGCTCGCTCCGGAGTCGTACTTCTCCTTCAGGTCTGCCGCGAGCTTCTCGCGCACGGCGCCGGTCACCCAGCTACTCTTCTTCAGAGTCTCGGCCACCTGTGTCTCCTGGAAAGTGTGCTCTGTACTGTCATGATTTCCCCTCCCGGCCTTCCTGGTCACCCATTCAGCGCGGTCCGTAGGACATCGTTTGCCGGCATGACGCCGAACTGGCCTGCGGAGTGATGGGTTTCGCTCGAAGTCCCCGTGCTCCGGTCCGGTCCGCGCATTCCGAGCGAGCAAGCAGGGATGAAAAAGCCGATACACCCGCTTATCCGTCCGGGCCGTACGCGGGCGGGGCACTCTGATGAATGCAGATTTCATCAGGCCGGGGCAGCAACCTCGGCAGGCTGTTTCCCCGGCAGTGTCATGCCGACCGGGCCGAAGCTCAGTCCTGGAAGGCGTCCTTGACCTTTTCCTTGGCTTCCCGGAGATTTCCATTCATCTTATCGCCTGCCCCCTTGGCCGGCGCCTGATCGTTTCCCGCTGCGCGGCCGGTCTCCTTCTTGACGGCGCCCAAGAGCTGCTCGACCTTGGCCTTGGCTTTCTCGATTGCGCTCATAACGTTCTCCTTGTGCAGGTTGCCGGATACGAATACGCGCGCCCCCGTGGCGGGCAGAAAAACGGGCAGCATCATCATTTTCCCGCTGATGCGAGTGTGAGTGAGAACACAGGGTGCAGGCCGATTCCGGGGGGGATAGCGCGGTTGCTAGCGCTTGCAGCCCGCTCGAATATCGCAGACCGTGGTGGTGTCTTTCGTCGCCCCTGAGTGCTCGGCGTGAATGTTCGCGACGACGCGCGCGGAGCAGCTGATGATGGCCACGGCAACCACCCCCAGGAAGACCCACTGGGCGGCGCCGGTGGATATCGCATTACGCACCAGAAGCGCCAACAGCAGAACCATGGACGCGATGTAAGACTTTTTGTAGCCTTGTTGATAATTGCGGTTTTCGCTCATGTTGAGTCCTTGCTTCTCCCGTATCTGCTATTTAGGAGGCGGTTCAGAACGGAGGATACGGAGTGGGTGACCCGCGGACACGGTTGCTGTCCTTCACGGAACGTGTGTGGAGACAGTGGAGGCCAGTCGGCGAAGTCCTCATCGCATCAGAGCCCGTGGGGCCGGCTTCTGACTCACATGGCTGTCGTATCGCTTGTATGGCTCGAACGAGCCTTACAAGCGATCCAGGGAGGAACTCGCCCGCTGTAACGGGCTGCACGGCCCTGGGGCCCTCAACAACCCGACACTGCCGGGAGGGTGTTTGCGTACCGCGGCGACTGTCTTCAGCCTGTCTACGGGACCACGCGATGCGTGGATGAAGTCTCCGCTCAGCATTCCTGCTCGGCGTGGCCGGGAATGGAATGGTTCCGGCCACGCGCGAGAGCCTCACCGGCCACTGCGGGAGCTGTGGCGGGCAGGGGTTATTCCATAACCTTGACCTTCCGGTTGGCGGCGGCAGGGGTCGGGGAGGTACCTACCCCGCTGGTCTTGCGGGCTGTTGCGCGCCGGGTGAAGCCCTTGAGCAGTTCAGCGAGGTCGACTCCGGTGGTGGAGCTGAGGAGTTCGAAGCCCTGGGCGACGTTGTCGGTGACCGTACGCGAGAGCCGGCTCGCGCCGTCGGTGGAGATCACCGTCATCTTGTCGACGGCGCTCAGCGGCTCGGACGCCTTGGCGACAACCTGCGGCAGGACCTCGGTCAGCATCTGGATGACCGCTGCGTCCCCGTACCGGTCGAACGCGTCGGCCTTCTTCCGCATCGCCTCCGCTTCGGCCGCGCCCCTGGCGGCGATGGCGGCGGCCTCGGCCTCGCCCTCGATGCGTACGGCGTCGGCAAGCGAGGCGCGGTGGGCCTTTTCGCCCTCACCGGTCAGGCGGGAACGTTCGGCGTCCGCCTCGGCCTGCTTGACCAGGGCGACCCGGCGGGCTTCGGCTTCCTGCTCGGCCTGGTAGCGCGCGGCATCGGCGGGCTTGCGGATCTTGGTGTCGAGCTCACGGTCGGTCAGGGCGGCCTGCCGCTGGGCGACCTTCTCCTGCTCGCTGAGGACTTCCTGCCGGCGTGCGGCCTCGGCCAGCGGGCCGGCCGCATTGGCCTGGGCGGCAGCGGCCTCGGTCTCCACGCGGATCTCGGCCTGCTTGAGGGCGAAGGTCCGCTCGGCGACCGCGATTTCCTCGGCCGCCTTGAGCCGGGCCTGCTCGGAGGCGCGGCGCGCGTTGGCTTCGGCGATGTCGGCTTCCTGCTTGGCGCGGGCGGCCTCGGGGCGGCCCAGGTCCTCCAGGTAGGAGCCTTCGGTGGTGATGTCCTGGATCTGGAAGGCGTCCAGGACCAGGCCCTGTCCGGACAGGCTGGTCTCCGCCTCTTCGGCAACCTGACCGGCGAAGGCGGCGCGGTCACGGATGATGTCCTCGACCGACATCCGTCCGACGATGGCCCGGAGTGCCCCGGAGAGCACTTCCTGGGTGAAGCCGACGATGCCGTCCTGCTGCTGGAGGAAGCGCTGGGCGGCGGCCCGGATGGCGTCCTCGTTGCCGCCGACCTTGACGATCGCGACACCTTCGAGGTTGGCCTTGACGCCGCGCAGGGTGACGGCGCCGCGCACAGCGATGGGGATGTGCCGACTGGACAGGTCGAGGGTGAACTTCTGCTGGACGAAGGGGACGATGAAGACGCCGCCGCCGACCACGACCTTCTGGCCGCTGTTGTCGATGGAGATGCGGCCGGTCTCCGGGTCGGTGGACTTCTTGCCGCGGCGGCCGGTGATGATGAACGCTTCGCTGGGCCCGGCGACCTTGTACCGCGTGATCACGACGAGGGCCAGCAGGACCAGGAGTACGACGACTCCCACCACGGCGATGAGAACTGGACTCATGAAAAATCCCCTCTGCCACCCAGGGGACAGCAGATCGAATCGGGCTGTTGACAAAAGGGTCAGCGTTCGACGGGGCGGACGGCGACGGAGGTGGTCGACAGCGCGGTTTCCACCCAGATTTCGGTGCCGCGCATCACAGGCTTTGTGCTCTTGGCCGACAGCTTCACCGGCTGGCCGGCCACCCGCACCAGCACCTCGCCGTAGCCTTCGGCGGGGATCGCGGTGATGACCGAACCCGCGGCACCGATCAGGTCGTCACGGCGTGGGGTGACCGCCGTCTGGTCACTCATCAGGGCACCGCTGAGTTTCCACGTCAGCCAGCCGGCGGCAGCGCCGATGACGGTACCCATGGCCGAGGCCGCGCCGGCGCCCGCGTCACTGGTGCCCAGCACGATGGCGCCGGTGAAACCGAGCATGGAGACGAACCCCGCCACGACCGGCAGTGACAGCCAGCCGTCGAGCAGACCGCCCAAGCCGAGCAGCCCTTCAAGGATGTTGCCGAAGACGAGTGAGAGCGCCAGCACGACGATGCCCACAATGCCGAGTCCGAGGAAAATAGTCATGTCGTCCGCCTCGTCTGCCACAGGGAAACCCTGGATGCGGCTCCACCAGGAGCGTCCGCCCTTGCCACAGCCGTTCGGCATGGGTTCAGTGCACCATCGCTGCGGGTGGCAGCGCCTGTTCCGGCCGACGGGGCCGAGGCTGAAAAGGCAGTCATCCTGGGGTCCGTTCTCGATGATCGATGGCTCTGTCCTGGCAGGTGGCCGCCCCGTCGGCATGAGGTTCGCTCGGGCAATACGCTTTCGGCGGACCAGCTCGTAGCCTCATGGCAGCGCTCTCCACCAGGTCTTCTCGGGCGATGAGAAGCTGTGTGGCCGTCGGAGGCCGAGGGCTCGAACAGCGCCATCTAACAAACTAACCAGGTACGGATCAGGCCGTCCGCGCCGACTAGTACGTTGGACATCGCGAACCATAAGCCCCTCCATCGAGCACCTGTCAAGTCGCGTAGGGACAGCTTCACCAGGCACGGAAGATTCATCTAGTAGAGTGGACGACGGCTAGAATGCGACCACCACCAGCGGCAACCCGGCGACGGGACAGGAGAAGTGATCGCGACGATGGGTGACCAGCAGCCCGCCGCCAGGCGCACCATTGCCCAGAAACTGGGCTACCTGATCGAGACGCTCCACCCCAAGGGCCGGGGACCCTACAGCTACCAAGAGATCGCGGAGCTGATCAGGCAGCGGGCGGGCAACGAGGGTCCCACGGTCTCCCACGGCACGATTCACAACATCGCCATCGGCAAGGTCACCAATCCCAGCGTGGACTCCCTGCGCGCCCTGGGGGACTTCTTCGGCGTCGGGGCTCGTTACTTCCTTGACGAGGAGGCCGCGGCAGCCGTGGACGCGCGCATCCGGGAGATCCGGAAGGAAGCGGAGCGAGCCGACGCCAGCGACGAGCTGGCCGATGTCCTGGAGGACAAAGATGTCCGGGCCGTGGCTTTTCGCCTACGCGGACTGTCGGTCAACGCCCTTCGCGGTATCAAGAGCATCGTCGAAGGCGCCCGCCAGGCCGAAGGACTGCCGAAAGTGGAGACGCACAGTTCCCGACGCCACAGGCGATCGCAGTAACCACCTACCCGCACCCGCGCAGGACCAAAGCTGACCAGCCCGCACCTATATCGTCTAACATCACCAACCATCCAAGGTGAAACGGACATGAACACCGACAGGCGTCAGCGGCTCGGGCCAGTCAGCGGTGGCAGGACGGAATGAGGATCGGCCAGGCATGCGGTGGAGAAGAAAACGCCCGGTCAGCACGTGCCGCATTACAGCGGATGAGCTGGATATCCCTATCCCTTTCGACCTTCAAAGCTTCTGTGCGTCCATCGCTCAGCAGCGCGGCCGTCCGCTTATTCTTCTTCCGCTCGACGGCTCGCCCGAACCGGATTTTCCCTGTGGCATCTGGATCGGCCTAGACACCCTCGACCTGGTGTTCTACGAAACGGCAGCGGCCGGCATTTTGCGCGTACAGATCATCCTGCATGAAATCGCGCACATGCTCCTCGGACATGTCGCCCCTCAGCTCGGCGTGGGCCAAGATGTTTCCGAGGAAGAACTGGCTACGGTGAGCGACCACTTCGAGAGGCTGCTGGCACGCGCTCCCGAAGCCATCGATGCCCTGAGCCGACCGCACCTCCCGATCGCGGGGATCATGCGTGCGGAAGCAGACCGTATCCGTGCCCTGGCTGCGGCATCAGAGCCCGTGGACGATGAACTTGGCCTGTCCGCCGACCGTATAGTCGATCTTCTCGGACGCACGAAATTCGACAACTGTCAGGAACGGGACGCAGAAATTCTGGCCACACTCATACTGGAGCGAGCCAGTCGCAACGAGGCGCGAGCCACCTGCAAAAGGGCCACCAGGGCACTCGCCCACCTCAACGACACTTTTGGACATCCGGTACGCCGATAGCATGTGCCCCCTCAAACACGTCGTCCTTGCCGCGCTCTGGGCCGTAACCGCATGGCGCCTGCCATCCGCCGTCCGCGTGGCCAAGCAGCGGTCAGTGTGGGTCGCCTTTGCCTCCATAGCCGCCGCCAACACCCTGGCGCATCCCGCCGTCGAAGGCCCCCTCAACGAAGTCACCGGCATCAACAACCTGGCCACCCTGGTCAGAAATCTGTTGGGCATCATCGGTTACAGCGCGTTCCTGCAGTTCGTCATCTCCGTGGCCCGCCCCCAGGCCATTCGCATCAGCCGCCGACTGCTGACTGTCTGCGGAATCGTCAGTGCGTGCGCGCTCGTCTTCCTGTTCGCCGTCACACCGCGCCCTTACAACGCCGACAACTTCTTCGAGGCATGCACCGGTCGGCCACTGGGAACCGCGTACTGTTGCGTCGTCCTTGGCTACTTGGGCGTCAGCACGGTGATCGCGACCTGTCTCTTCATGGGATACAGCCGCCACGCCGGAGATGCCTGGCTGCGCGTCGGGCTACGCCTGCTGGGCATCGGCACCGGCCTCGGTGCTTTCTACACCGTCTTTTGCGCAGCGCGCCTGCTTACTCGGCTCGCCCATCAGCCCTTTGTGACCGATGATCACACGGCCCTGTCGGTCGCCCACATCATCGAGGACACCGCCGTCGTCTTCATCGTCGTCGGCAATTCGGTACCTGCCTGCGGCGTCCTGTGGCGCGCCCTGTTCGACTGGCGCACCCTGCGTCGGCTTCGGCCGCTGTGGAGCTCTCTCACCGAGGCGGTACCCGACATCGTCCTGGAAGGCCCCATCCACCGCACGCTACGCATCCGGCTCCACCGTCAGGTCATCGAGATTCACGACGCTAGGCTCGTCCTCGCCTCCTACGCTTCCCCGCGGCTGCGCGAACAGGCCCACCAGCGTGCCGCGCAAGTCCTGCGCGACGGTGAGCGCCGCACCGCTCTGGCCGAGGCCCTATGGCTCCGGGCCGCTTGCGAAGCCAAACTCGCCGGCGCCCAACCGCTGGCCGACTCCGCCGAAAAGCTCACCGTCCTATCGGAACACCTGGACCTCAGCTTCGACTTCGGCACCGAGGTCGCGTGGGTCCGGCAACTGTGCGAAGCGTTCCACTCCCCCACAGCCGACGCCTTCGCGTGGGAACAGCAGTTGGAGCAAGCATGACAGCCCACTCCGGACAGGCATGGGCCGCTCACTCCAGGTGCGGGCGGTTGCCCACGTATCCGAGCGCGTCAAGAACGGTGGCGGACGACACCGGAGGATCTTCGGGCAGCCGCGACGGCGCGGCCTGGCACTGCGCCGTCCGTGCACAGTGGGAGCCGGTGCAGCCAGCACCTCCGGTAACGAGAGGCGTCATGCGTACATGCTTCCATTCCCCTACTTGTCGATCCGGACCTGGCTGTGGTCCCCGAGAACGAGCCGATGCGCGTGCGCCCGTCGCTCCGCCCCTTTGACCTGGACCGACCGCCCGATGAGGGAGCCTTCGACACGTCCGGCGTTCTCGATTCGCGAGTCCTGCAGGATCACCGAATACTCCACCGCACTGCCGCCGATCACACAGTCGTCGGCGACGGAAGTGGAGGGACCGATGTAGGAGTCGAGGATCAGGCAGTTCTCCCCGATGACGGCAGGCCCGACGATGCGTGATCGCTCCACCCGTGCTCCTGGCGCGATCCGGACCCGCCCGATGAGCTCGCTGGTCTCGTCGACCGATCCCTCCACGCAGGACTCGATGCCTTCGAGTACGGACCGGTTGACTTCCAGCATGTCGGCGACGTTGCCGGTGTCTTTCCAGTAGCCCGTGATGACAGTGGAACGCACTGTGCGATCCGAGTCGACCAGCTTCTGGATCGCATCGGTGATCTCCCATTCACCGCGGGCCGAGGGCTCAAGAGTGGCGACGACGTCGTGGATGGCCGCCGAGAAGAGGTAGATGCCGACCAGGGCGAGGTCGCTGCGCGGATGGCGTGGTTTCTCCTCCAGGGCGATGACCTGCCCGTCGGGGCCGAGTTCCGCCACTCCGAACAGCGAGGGTTCCTTGACCCGGGTGAGCATGATCCGTGCGTCGGGCCGCTCGGCGCGGAACTCCTCGACCAGCGCAGTGATACCGCCGACGATGAAGTTGTCGCCGAGGTACATCACGAAGTCTTCGTCGCCGAGCCAGTCGCGGGCGATGAACACGGCGTGCGCGAGACCGAGCGGGCGCTCCTGAGGCAGGTATGTGATGCGTGCGCCGAAGCGCGCGCCGTCACCCAGAGCGGCCTTGATCTCCTCGGCCGTCTCTCCTACGACGACTCCGATCTCGGAGATGCCCGCCGCGACGATCGCTTCGATGCCGTAGAAGAGAACGGGCTTGTTGGCCACCGGTACGAGCTGCTTGGCCGCGGTGTGCGTGATCGGCCGCAGCCTGCTTCCGGTTCCGCCGGCCAGGACGAGAGCCTTCACGGGGCGCACCCCGCAGCGATCTCGGCGATCAGGTCCAGCTGCCTGCTCTGTACGCGCCGCACGAGTTCCCCGATGCGGCCGGCATGCTCGGCGGTAGGGCACCACAAGGGCTGAGCCAGTACGAAGCGCCCTTGTCCGGGTACGACGACGAGATCGGGCCAGAGCGGGCCGGGTTTCTGGGCCGCTCGCGCGATCTCTGCGGTCAGGTCTCCCTGCCAACCGAGCGGTGCAGTGAACTCCGCCGTGGCCTGCATCCGCTCGTACCAGGCGATGGTGTCCGCGGCGTAGGCTTCGCGGAACGCGGCTTCGTGGCGTTCGTGCCGAAGCTCTCCGAGCGCCGCGCGGGCGTGGCGCGGGTCGTCGAACACAGCGAGCGGCAGGCGGTGCCTGCGCACCGTACGGTGCCGGCGGGTGCCGCTGTCGTCGAGAAGGAACGCGCTGCGGTCACGCACGGTGCTGAAGCGCACGCCGTCATCCGCCATGCGCAGCCACAGGTCCCAGTCCTCCAAGCCGTCTCCCGAACGCCAACCGCCGACCCGGTCGGCGAGCCGGCGGCGGTGCGCCACCCTTGATGGCTCGAACATCGGACCGAGCACCTGGATCTCCGGGTGCCAGCAGAGGTCGAGGACATCGGAGCGGGAGGTGACGCGCTCGGACGTGTCCCTGCGTTCGAAGCCGGTCGCCACCAGATCGGCCCCGGTGCCGAAGACGTACAGCAGGAGCTGAAGGTGCTCCTCGCGCCAGCGGTCGTCGTGGTCGAGGTAGGCGACGAACTCGCCGCGTGCTTCGACCAGTCCAATGTTGCGGGGGCCACTGGGGTGGCCGTGCCGCCCGGCACGTATCAGCCGGATGCGCGCGTCTTCGTCGGCGGCCCGGCGTACCCAGTCGTCCGTGTCGTCGGTGCTGCCGTCCGAGACGACGAGCAGTTCCCAGTCGGTGACGGTTTGAGCCCGTACCGAGTCGAGCGTGCTGGTGATCGCCCGGGAACGGTTGTAGGTGGGACATATCACCGAGATGCGGGGGGCGGATGGGGTCTTCATCACTGCTCGGCCCACGGCCAGCCACCGGGCCGGGGGGTCAGAAAGGGCAGTCCGAGGTTCTTGCCGCCCAGGACAGCGTCGACTGCGAAGAGCACTCCGGCCGCGCCGGTGGCGAGGTCCGTCGACAGCCGCAGGCACTGGTCGCCGAGGAACGCGACGTTGCCGGCGTGCGGGATGGCGTGCCAGCCGAAGGCCGCCAGGTGCTGTCGCAGGGGGTCGTCCTGCCCGGCGGACCTGTGCAGCTGGTGTCGGGCAAGTACGGCACCGGCGCGGCCGGTGAACAATCCCGCGTGGGCGAAGAAACGCGGGGCGATCGTCTCGCGCAAGTCGTCGAGAGCCTTCGCCAGCTCCGGATCCGGAGCGTGCGCGAGCAGTTCGTGAAGGACCAGCGCCATCCCCGCACCGCCGGTCAGGACGGGCGTACGCCACGGAGCATCCTGCGCTGCGGGCTGCCCGGACGCCCAGCCGCTGAGGGCAAGGTCGTGCCTGAGTGCGTCGACGCCCTGGACCAGGTGCTTTCGGTCCTGTGTCTGCTCGTACAGGCGCAGCAGGAACAGCGCGCTGCCCGAGCGACCGTGCATCAGGCCCGGCCGCTGCCGTAGCCCGGAGGCGCGCTCTGCCTGGCCGGTGATGCGATCGGCGAGGCGAACGGCGTGCTCCAGGAATGCGCTCTCGCCATCGCGGCGGGCGAAGTGCAGGAGGGTGAGCCCGATCCCGGCCCTGCCGCTGAAAAGGCTGTGGTCGGCATCCTCGTCGGGCAGGTCCGCGACGCGGCCGAGGAGTTCTCGTGCCTCCTGGGTGCGGCCGAGCCGGTCGAGGGTGTAGGCGACACCGCTGAGACCGTCGTAGAACCCCGGAGGTGGTTCCGTCAGACGACTGGTGGAGTTTGTGAGCCAGTCGATGTGGTCGTCGGGGACGGCGAGGCCGGCCTCGACCAGTGCCCAGAGGACACCGGACGCGCCGTAGGCGAAGTTCACACCGCCTCCCTGGCCGTGGAATTGCTCGATGTCTCCGGGAAAGAGCCGGTCGTCGCGTTCGGGAGTCGCGGCGGCGAGGATGCCCTCGGCGATGCCTTCGCGCAGCGTGGGCCAGTCCTCCTGCCCAGGGCCATCCGCCGGCCAGAGCGGCTGCGGCGTGACAGCGGGTTCGGTGCGGTCAGGGCGAATGGCGGGGCCGAGGTCACGCCGGACCTGTTCGGCGTAGTCCGCGGGAACCGGGAAGGTCGAGGCGATCAGCTCGATGAACTGACCGGCCTTGGCAGGGCTCCAGGGCAACGCCTGTGTCAGCGGAAGGAAGACGCCCAGGCGCAGGCAGCCCAAGGCATAGCGGTCGATGTCCGGGCCGCTGTAGCCCGCCGGGGCCTGGAAGCCGGGTGCCGCGAGCGCCTGCTGCGCGGCGGAGCCGGACTCCCTGCTGGCCTCCAGGTCGATGAAGGCAATCGTTCCGTCAGGGCGTATGAGGACGTTGTTCGGGTGCAGGTCGCCGAAGACCACTGCCCGTTCGTGCATTTCCTGGATGCCACGTTCGACTTGGTCGAGTACGGACTGCGCCCACTGCGCGTAGTCGGCGAGGTCGTCGGCGGACGGCGTGCGTGGGACGAGGAGGGGGTTGCGCTGCTGCATCTCGCGCGCCAGGGGCTGTCCCTCGACGAACTCGCGGGCCAGGAAGTAGTGCTCGCGCCCCTTGCGGAAGTCCACCAGCGCGGGCATGCAGTCCAGCCCTTCGAGACGCTGAAGAGCCCAGTGCTCCCGGCGCAGGCGTGCCAGCGCGTCAGCGCCCTCGGCATCCAGACCGGCAAGCGGACGAGCCTCCTTCAGCAGCACGGCGTCGCCCGACCTGATGTCGGTGGCCTCGTAGACCCCACCACCGTTGGAGAAGTGCAGGGCCTTCGTGGGACTGAATGGGAAGTCGTCCAGGGTTGCGGCGTTGCGCGCCGCCAGCGGCTCTTCGAGGCAAGCGGGCAGGGCCACCCACGCGGGAGGGCGGAACCCGGGGCCTCGGACATCCGGCACCCACTTCCCGTCCGGGTCCTGGATGCAGTGCACGGGTTCACCCGACTCGCAGCGCACGAGGTGCGCCACGAATCCGCCGTAGCGTACGTACAGCGGACCGGAGCGCCAGCGGAGGTCGCTGAGGATGTACGGGCCGGTCTCGCCGTCGAGGAGTTCGCCGAGCTCGGTCAGGATCTCGGCCAGGTGCGCCTCGTCGAGCGGGTAGACGGTAACGAACTTGCCGCTGCTGCCGCGATCGCCGTACTTGCTGTTGCGGCGCATCAGGACGCCGCTTCCGCGGATGAACTTGAAGGTCACCTTGCGTGGCAGGCAGTACTCGCTGACCACCTCGATGATCTTCTCGGCGTTCTCGGGGGTCGCGGAGACGTGGATCTTCCAGCCCTGGAGAGGGAGTTGAAGGCCGGGGGGCGTGAGTACCACCCAGTCGTCGTTGGTGCTCCTGCGCCAGCCAGCCGGGAGAGAGGCACTCGCGGCGGCGAAGTCCCCTTCCGAGGAAGCGGTGTCCGGCACGTCGTAGAAGGGGCCGCCGGGCTGGCAGAAGTTGAAGTACCGGAAGTCCATGCGTTTTTCCTTGCCGTTCTCTCGCTCGTCTACCAGCGCCAGGCCGGAGCGACGTACCTGGCGTACAGCCACGCCCCGAGTGACTTGGTCCCAGCATCCACTTGGGCCACACCCACCCGGGTCTTGGGGGTCTTGCTCGTCGTCAGCGGATAGCTGACAGCGGGCGCGGGCAGCGCGTCGGTGCGCACAGGCAGGAACACCGACAGGGGTGCGGTCGTGTCGGTGCCGTCGTCGCCGGCGACGACAGCCTGGCCGGTTTCCGTTCGGGCGGCTACACCCGCCCGGTACAGGCGCACTGTGGTGTTCTCGCGAATCACCGATTGGTCGGCCGAAGGAGCGAGGATGAGCTCGACCTGCCCGCCGTCTCGCACGAGATAGCCGCCGGTGACGGAGTACGGCACCTTGACGACCGTGAGTGCCGCTCCGGCCACGGCCACGGCCAGCGTCAGCACGGCGCCGATGCGCAGGGCAGGGGCTTGTCCGGTCCTCGCCTCACGGACCACGCGCACCAGACCGCGCACCAGGTGACAGGCGAGGTAGCAGATGCCGCACAGCACCAGCGACGCGCCGAAGGCTCCGAGGCGCTGCAGCGAGTCCGCCCACAGCCGCATGGCCGTGGCGACCATGTAGACGGGGAAGGCCATGCAGGCGAGGCCGAAGGGAATCGCCCACCACTGAGGAAGTCGGCGTTCATGGCTTCCCCCGAACAGGATCCGGGCTGTGAAGCGCCGTGCGTCGTCCAGGGCGCGGTCCCGCAGGTGCGGGATGTCGAGATGGCTCATCAAAGCGATGTAGCCGTCCAGCTTGACGAACGGAGTCAGGTTGAGCAGCCCGGAGATGTAGGTGACGACGGAGAAGACGATCAGGCCGTCCCGTACATTCGCCTCGGCGAACAGCGAGGCCATGGCCGCCGCGCCGGCGATGACCACCTGCGTGGCGATGCCTGCCAGGGCCACCGCGACACGCTGCTGCCTACGAGGGAGCCGCCAGCCGTCGGAGACATCGCAGAAGAAGGCGGGCGACATGTAGAACAGCATCACGCCCATCCGTCCGGGCCGGCCGCCGTGGTGGCTGAGGACGGCGCCGTGACCGAACTCGTGGACCGCTGTGGTGGCGAGGACTCCGCCGATGACGGCCAGGTACGTGGACAACGGCAGCGGTTGCCCCAGAGCCATCCTCACCTGGGGTGCCTGAGAGGCCAGCGCCAGCACACCGCACAGCGCGAGCGCGACGGCCGCGGCCACCCCCGCTCGACTCGTCAGGAGCCTGACGAGCGGCGAGAACCGGTGCAGCAGGCGCTCGGGGCTCAGCACGGTGAACTGCACGGTCAGGGGCGGGACGAACTTGACCCACCGACCCCGCTGCCTGACCCGCTCGCCATCGTCGAGCAGCCGACCCGCTGCGAGTTTGTCGACGGCGGTGCCGACCGCCTCCACGGTCCACGGCGGTCCGAGGGTGTCTGCCAGACCGGCGTGATCGCGTGTTCCGTCGACGGCGAGCGCCAGTCGAGCCAGGTCGGGCTGGACACGAAAGTACTTGTGCTGGCCGCTTTGGATGACCCAGGGGGCTCCTTCCTCGGCAGGCTCGTGCACCGACACGTCGGCAGCGAGCCTGGGCCGGACCAGGAGCTCAGGGGCGATCTCGACCGACGGCGCGGTCTTGGAAGACATGATGGTCGGCCTCACGTGATGTCGCGGGAGCGGAACAGCCTGTGCGCCGCGAACCCGGCTGCGCTCAGCCAGCCCGCTATGACCAGGAGAGCGACTGAGGGAGAGAGCAGGTCGGTGTGCACATCCCGGTAGAGCGAGCTCATGGCGATCGTGAGGAGGTACTTCGCGGCGTCCGGCACCAGGCGCTGCAGAGCGGGGTCCAGGAGGAGGGTCAGGGCCATCAGCGTGCCCACGGCACCGATCTGGTGCCGGATGATCCAGCCGATGAAGACGCCCCACGGGGCGGCCAGCACATTGCAGGCGAACACACCCAGGGCGATCAGCGAGGTCTCCGAGGTCCACTCAGGACTACGGTCGTACCCGGCAAGCGTCACCCAGCTCGATACGGCCGCCAGCAGGACGGCGAGCAGCCCGGACAGAGTGCCCACGGCGGTGCCGACCAAGAGCTTGGCGGTGAACAGACGGCTTCTGCCGGTCAGGAGCACGGAGCGGCTGACGGAGCCGGAGGAGTACTCCCGGGTCACCAGAAGCGCGCCGAACAGCGAGGCGAACAGGAAGGTCATCATCCATGACCGCACCACGTCGTCGGTGATGACCGCGATATCGCTCTGACCTGTGCCGATCCTCTTGTCGCCCTCGGCCGCGTAGCCGAAGCTCGTCACTAGGGACATGAAGACGGCGATCGAGGTCAACACGGCCCAGGCGCAGCCGGTCCATGCCTTCGTCCACTCGCCCCACAATGCCTCACGCATGCGTATTCCCTCCGCTGCCCGCTCCCGCCAACTCGAAGAAGCGGTCCTCCAGACGTTCCGTGCCGCCGGAGGTCAGGGCGCTGAGCTCGCCCGCATAGCGCAGGGTGCGCTGCAGGATCACCACATCGTCCACGGTCTGCTCGACCTCGGCGAGCAGATGGCTTGAGAGCAGAACGGTGCGTCCCTCGACGGCGAGGGAGCGCAGCAGTCCGCGCAGCCACCGAATGCCGTCCGGGTCCAGACCGTTGACCGGTTCGTCGAGCACCAGCAGTTCGGGGTCGGCCAGCAGTGCCGTGGCCAGGGACAGCCGCTGTTTCATGCCGGTCGAGTAGCCCTTGACCTTGCGACCGGCGCTGTCGGCGAGGCCGACCAGGTCGAGCACTTCGTCCACCCGGGCCGTGGACAGGCCCAGCGTTCTGGCCCAGACCAGGAGATCGCGGCGGCCTGTGGTTCCCGGGGTGGGCCCGATCGCGTCCATACTGACACCGACCCTTCGGGCGGCATGGGGCAGATCGCCGTAGGAGTGGCCGAGTACGGTCGCGCTCCCCGCGGTGGGCCGGGTCAGTCCGAGGAGCATGCGGAGCGATGTGGTCTTGCCGGCGCCATTGCGGCCGAGCAGGCCCACGACCCGTCCGGGTCGGACGGTGAAGGACAGGTCCTCCACGGCCGAGACCGGCCCGAATCGCTTGCTGACGGCGTGGAACTCAACGACGGGAACCTCACTCACGACGGCTCCGTGCCACGGCGGCGCCGACAACGGCCATGCCGCCCGCCAGCGCGAGGACGAGCACGGCGGTGACGCCGATACGTACGCCTCCGGACAGGTTCACCGTGGCCATCACCACTCCCAGTGCGATCAACGCACAGAGGCCGGCCATCACTGATGTGATGCCCGCCTGACTCTTGCTGTTCATGCCAGCTCCTCATCCACCGCTCGGTGCTACTTTCTGTGTGGCGGCCGGGAGTCTGTGGTGGCGGATGCTGCCCGCCACCACAGACTCCCGGCTTCAGTTCCGGTACGTCATCAGGTGGCGATGCTGGCGGCCACGCTGACGGCTGCGCTCGCGGCGGCGGTACCGCTCACGGCGACGCCGTACGAGAAACCGGTCCAGAAACCCGGGGCCTCCATGGCCTCCAGCTCCTGCATACCCAACTCCAGCACCGGCTGGATCTTCTCTGTCTCCTGCATTGATGACACTCCCTCGCAGTTCAGGTCCGAACGCTTCCTACGATCGTGTCGTCACCGATTGCTCCGGTGACCTGACCGCAACCGGGATCAGGTGATCGCCGCGGCCGAGAGCGCCGCGCTGCCGTAGGCAGCGGAGGCGCTGACGACGACTCCGGCGCTGACACCGGCGGCGGTCCACCAACCGGGCGCGTCCATGGCCTCCAGCTCCTGCATACCCAGCTCCAGCACTGGCTGGATCTTCTCTATCTCCTGCATTTCCCCTCCTTCTTCTGTCGAAGTTCTTCACTTCCCCCGCTTCGAACCGCTGGACTGCGGGCCGAAGCAGAAGTCCTCGATGAGCGCATGTGGCGCTGTTCAGGCCGGCGGAGGCAGGTCCTGGACCGGAGGTGCCGATCCGGCCGCCTCGTTCAGCAGGCTCGACAAGTCGTCGGCGGCAAGACCGCCGAGCATGGGCAGCCCCGCGCCCCAAGCCCGTACGATCCGCAGCGCGACGGCCTCGGCATGGTCGGGCGTCAGGCGGACGCTCCGGTCGACCCCCCACGAGTCGATGAGTGCGGCAACCCCGGCGGCCGGGTCTGCGGGGAGTTGCTCCGGCCCTTCCGACCGGAGCAGGGACCACAGCCGCCGTAGCCGCCGGGCCGAGCCCAGCCGCCCCTCGCCGGCGTCGATCGCCCGCCACAACGGTGGCAACAGGGCGGCCACCGCTGTCATCTTGCGGATCGCGAGTGCCGAGGAAAGCTCGTTCGCGACGAGCCAGCCCTTGACCGCGTACGGATCGCGGCCTGAGTGGAACCACGCGTCATGGCTGCTGCCGCTCAGCTCGGCGATCTCGAGCCGGAGCCCGTCGGAGCACCGCTGTCCGGCCCGTGCCGCGTCTCGCGCCTCGTATCCGAGTCGCACCAGCCGTCTTGCGGTGTCCGCTACGCGTGCGTCCTGGGGCGGCAGATCGCCGTGGTCGCCGACATACGGGCTCACCAAGCGGAAGAGCGCTTCGAGCACGCCCTCGGCAACCAGCTCCTGCGGCAGCGTGGCGGTGGCCAGAGGGTCCATCACGGCAATCTCGGGCCGCAGCGCCTTGCCCATGATCAGCCGCTTTCCCTGCGGGTATGTCAGGCAAGCGACAGCGCTGGACTCTGATCCCGTGCCGACGGTGGTGGGTACGGCGATCAGCGGTACAGGGCGGACCGGCTGAGGAGCGAGCACGATCAGGCCACTGCGCTGGGGCACCGTCAGCCGGGCGGACACCCGCGGGCCCGCCACCGCCAACGTGGCCAGTTTGGCCTGATCAAGCAGGGAGCCACCGCCCAGCCCGACGACCAGTTCCGCACCGGCCAGACGTTCCGCGAGAGCGAGCACGCTGCGCAGATCGCCGGGTCCGTGGAACACGAGGGTCTCGGCACAGGCCGCGCCCAGGGCGCCCGCGACGCGCTGGTGAATAGCGCTGTCACGGACAGCGTCGTCGACGAGCACCGTGACGTTTTGGCCACGGATGGCGTCGTCGTTCCTCAGCAGCCGCGCCAGTTCGTCCGCCCCGCTCAGCGACTGCCGCTTGTTGCCGCCCGTGGTCCTCATCCCCGGGCCTCCGCTCGCGCGGCGACCCGGTCGGCATACAGGCCAAGGCCCGCCCGGATACAGGCGAGGAGTTCGTCCAGTTCGGTGTCGGTGTAGGTCAGTGCGGGGAAGAGCTGGATGCCATGCAGACCGGGGTGCACAAGGGCACCCGCTTCCCGGACCGCGGAGACGAGCGAAGGGACCTCGGGCTGCGGGAGCGGAGCTCCGCTCCTGTCGGCTGCCGTGACCCGAACCGACCGAAAGCAGCCCACACCCGTCGTGCCGTTCACCAGGGGATGCTCGGCGACAAGCGTGCCCAGCTCTTCCTCCAGTCGGCCGGCCAGCCTCCGCCCCAGGGCGACCGCGTCGAGCCTGTGCATCTCGGAGATGGTGGCCAGGATGGTTGCGCACGTCACCGGTGTTCCGGCCTGCGTCTCGCCGTGGCTGAGGACCACGCCCGTATCGTCGAAGACGTCTGCCACCAACTGTGCGGCCAGCACCGCAGCGGCGGCACTGGTGCCGTTGGTCAGGCCCTTGGAGGTGATGAGGAGGTCGGGCCGGGCCGGCCACCGCTGGGAGGCGAAGAAGTCCCCGGTGCGGCCGAACCCAGTGGCCACCTCGTCGGCCACCAGCAGGAATCCGTGCTCCTCGCGCAGCCGCAGCAACTCGGCGATGTACTCCTCACTGAGCGGCACGGCTCCCGAGCCCAGTACCGGCTCGACCACCACCGCCGCGACCTGAGCACCCTGGCGGGCCATGAGCGTTGCCAGTTCCCCGGGCTCGTTCGGGGTGACGTGCCGGACCAGCCGCTGGTCGACCCCGTAGACCTGCTGTCCCAGGTCCTCGCCGGTCAGGGCGAAGCCGCCGAAGGTCAGACCGTGATAGCTGCCGCGCAAGCCGACCACGACCTTGCGCCCGCCCATGCCGCGCAGTGCCTGGTACTGCCGGGCGAGCTTGATCGCGAGATCGTTGGCCGCGCCGCCCGAGGTGGAGAACAGCACTCGCACGTAGTGGTCGGCACCCGCGAGCTCGACCAGGGCATCCGCCGCACGTCGGGCGTACTCGTTTTCGTAGCGGAAGACGCTCAAGTACGAGGCCGTGCGCAGAGCTTCGGCAGCGGCATCGGCGATGGTCTGATTGCCGTATCCGAGGTTGGTGTTCCACAGGCCGCTGGTGCCGCAGAGCAGTTCCCGCCCGTCGGCGAACCTCACGCGCACGCCTTCCGCGGACACCGCGCACAGGTCGTCCCGGCCGTGCTGATCGGGCGCGAGCAGCGAGGGCCACAGTGCGTGTCGGCCGGAGGTCACGCGGTCACCTGCGCTTCGATCAGCACACTGTGATGGCGCATGCCGATGTCGGGCAGCAGGCTCCGGGAGCACACGGCGAACCCGCTCTGCCGCAGTTCCTCTTCAAGCTGGTCGGCCGACAGGACGCGGATACTGGTGGTGCACACGTCGACCTGTCCATCTCCGATCACCGCCGGGAACACCGTGACGGTGCGGGCTTCCGCTCCGGGTACCCAGTACTCGAACATTCGGTACCTTCGGCCGCTGTCGGCGGTGAATTCGACTTCGGTTTCGGCAAGCGCCTTGCCGCCGGCCGCCAGATCCACGGTGGACAGCAGGAAGCGGCCACCGGGTGCGAGGTGGGCGTGTACGGAGTGGTACAGGCCCTTCCGGCCAGGGGCGTCCAGCAGCGAGACGGACGTCGTGCCCAGGACGATCACGCCGAACTTCCGTCCGAGTGCGAAGTGGCTCATGTCAGCCTGCACCGTCGTACACCGGTTCCGCAGGGCCTCGGGCGCCCCGGCAAGCCGTGCATCCAGCAGCTTCAGCATGCTGCCGGAGAGCTCCAGTGCGGTGACGTGCCGTCCCGACGCCAGGAGGGGCATGGTCAGGCGTCCGGAGCCGGCCGCCAGGTCGAGCACCGGCCCGGGTACGGCCCGTACAAGGGTGAGCAGTTCACGCACCTCGTGTGTGTCCTGCCCCGCCAGGTCGTGGTAGACGGGGGCGCCGGCCTTGTCGTAGAGGTCGCAGCACACCGCTCTGTCGCCGAGCTCGGCCAAGAGCATGCCGGCGCGGCCAGGGATCAGGTGTCTGTTCAGCGTCGTGTCCGTCATCACGTCCTCGCGGCACTGAGCACGCGGGAGCCGAGTTCGATGCCCGCACGGTCGAACAGAGCACGCACCAGTTCGAGGTTCTCCCGGCTGGCGAAGCGAGCCGCGGCCTCCACCGAACCGCACACCAGTAGAGCCTCCGCCACCTCGGCGGTGCCGCGATCCAGTTGAAAGCTTCGCCCGTGGGATGCGCTGTGGGCGTACACCGAATCGTCTGTCCACATGAGGAGCGGCAACGCGGGATCGACGGCGTCCGCCATATCAGGCAGCTCGCCGAGGGCGGTCACGAGGCGACGGCCGAAGCCGGACACCCCGGTGATGTTCAAACCTCGCGCCCGGAGGTCACGAATGCCGTGCAGGGCAGCGAGATAACGTCCGAGCCATGGCCGGTCGGCCAGCGCGGAGGACCGGGTCGACTCCGGCAGCGCTCCCCCCAGGCACACCGCGCAGGGCTGTGCGGTCTCGGAGTTCACGCGCGTCCACTCAGCGACGACCTGGCACAAACTGTCACCTACGGTGCCCAGTCGCCTGCCACCCGGGGACGTCGACAACTCCCCGTACTGCCCCACGTGCAGTCGCAGCACGGGTCCGTCCCCCTGCGAACCCGCACCCAGAGCGGGAAGATCCGCGAGCTGAATGACCGGGTTGGTCAGGAACTCGGCGAAGACACCCTCGTGGCGTGCGCGGTCGGCATCACGAAGGTAGATCTCGAAGTCCGTACCGTCCGCCACCCGGACCAGGGTGGGGCCGACCACGGACATGTACTGGCTGATCCCGTATGCCTGTATCTGCAGGTAGAAGCCGGGATCGTGGGAGAACTCCGCGCCCGGTTCACTGAGTGAGCCTTCATAGCCGACGATCACCGGACCATCCGTGCCGCCCGTATGACCGGGTGCGAAGACCATCGTTCTGGCGTCCACCACGTCGGAGCCCAGCAGAACCGACAGGTGCCGGGGATCCTCGAGGACCACCGTCAGGGCAGACTCCCGCCCGCCTGGGAAACGCCCCGCACGGCCGGTTGCCCAGCTCATCAGATGCTGCTTCACCGCAGACATGCATCTCCCCTGTTCACACACTCAATTGAGAATTCGAATGACCCGAAGCAGTCAAAGGCTCCGATACGAGCTGAACCGTTCCCGCTCTGACCAGGTTCGGGCCCGGAGCCAGGGAAGCACGCATCGATGCAGCAACAGCCGTCGGCGATGGCGCGCCCGGTGAGCTGAAGCGGCTGCGCACTTACTGGGCCAGAGCAGTCAGAAGCGCCTTCAGATCGGCCATCGCCGCCTGCGCACCGACCAGGTTGTACACGCCAGTCAGATTCAGGACGACCTCATCCACACCCGCTGCCTCATACGCCTCGAGCTTTTCGAGCAGTTGGGCGGTATCACCGCTGAGGAAGGCCTCGCCGTCCACCAGAGCCCTGGCGTCGGCCGCCGGGTCCCCGCCCTTGACCTCCACACCGGCCCGGCGCAGCATGTCGATGTAGTGCGGTCCCTCCAAGTGGGCGGCGTTACTGGCCAGCGCCAGATCCGCCGGCTCGTGACCAGGATGCTCGAGCGCAACCGGCACCATCGCGGTCAGCCGCGGCAGCGCCCGCCCCGCGGCTTCCGCCCCGGTGCGCATCGCCGGGAGCACAACGTCCCGAAGGTAGACAGCGGGCGTCAGCCAGGTGATGGCAACATCGGCGATCTCTCCGGCGAGTCTGGCCATGCCCGGTCGCAGAACCCCGAGCCCGATTTCCACCGGTGGAGCCGGAAAAGGCGGTAGGGAGCCGTGGCAGGAGACATACTGGCCCTTGATATCGACGATTTCATTCGCCAACAGCCCGCGTACAATGGTGAGATATTCCCGGGCTGCGGTGAGCGGGCTCGCGTAAGGCGCGCCGAGCAAGCTCTCCTGAAGGGATTTCGCGCCGGGGCCGAACCCCGCTGTCACAGGCTGGCCAGTGGTCATCGCCAGCGACCGAGCCTGCAAGGCGGCTTCGAAGGGATGGCGTAACGGCATAAGCGTCACCCCTAGTCCCGCGGGCACCCTGAAACCCGAGCCCGCCGCATACGCAAAACCTTGGCAAGGCTCCACCAGCAGTGCCTGGCCTTGCCACAGTCGCTCTGCCTGGGTCCAGTGAACAAGGCCCGCGTACGGCAGCACCTGCTCCGGTCGACGAGGCTGGAAGGGCATGAGGACCGAAAATGCAGTCATCGGCTGGAATCCGTTCTCGATGATCGATGGCTTCGTTCTGACCGCTGCCCGGGCTTCACCCTTCGCTCGGGCAACGTGCATCGAGCGGGGCAGTTGGTTACCTCACGGCGGCGCCCTCCATACGCCCTTCCTGGGCAATGAGAAGTCCGGACGACTGCCAGACCGAGGAGCCACCAGACAACTAGGCCTCCAACAAACTAGCCGCTACCAGCCTTCACCCACACCTCCATCCAATGGATTGGAGAACGCGATGAATATACACACTCCGGCCGGACGCCCGTCAAGTTGAGTGGGCATGAGCGACACGCCGTGCGACAGACCCAGCTAACGAAATAGACACCCCTCAGCATGCGGGAGCACCGACCGACGGCTCATCGAGCACGCCGCTCGTCACTGCTCCAGGGTTTCGAACAGCCTGCAAATGTACCGAGCCTGCTTCCAAGCCCGACCCAGCCCCACCCTCATCGCCCTCATCGCCCTCATCGCCCCCAAGGAGTTGAACGACGCCGGATATCTGACCGGGCACGGCATCAACAACAACTTCGACGTACTGGCGGCTCCCGCCGGGCTGCGCGAGCGCTTCGTGCGCCGCTACAACCAGACGGTTCCCGACGTGGAGTGGGGCCGAGGCACGCGCGCGCTGCTAGGTCACGCCTCAGAGCAGCTAACAGAAAGCGTTCGTGTGGCCATGTCGTTGGCTGTGGATGCTCGTTGCATGTGTCTTGGGTAAGGGACCGCCGTGGCTGGTGTCGGATGACTTGTGGCTGAGGGGTGAGCCGCTGCTTCCGGTCCGGCCCCGGCGCAGGGTGCATCCAGGCCGACTGCCGCTGGATGAGCGCAAGTGCCTACAGGGTGTTTTGTTTGTTCTGCATACCGGCATCCAGTGGGAGTGGCTGCCGCAGGAACTCGGCTTCGGATCGGGGATGACCTGCTGGCGCCGGCTGCGGGACTGGCACGAGGCCGGGGTGTGGGACCAGCTCCACCGGATGCTGCTGACCGAGTTGCACCAGGCAGGGCAGCTCGACTGGTCCCGGGCGGTGATCGACGGTTCACATTGGCAGGCGCGTCGCGGCGGCCCAAAACGGGGCCGAGCCCGGTCGACCGCGCCAGACCGGGCTCGAAACACCACGTGATCACCGATGCGCGCGGCATTTTGCTGGCCATCACGCTCACCGGCGGCAACCGGCACGATGTCACCCAGTTGCTGCCCCTGCTCGATGCGATCCCCCACCTCAAGGGCCGTACCGGCAGGCCCCGCCATCGACCGCGGCAGATCTTCGCCGACCGCGGCTACGACTTCGACAAGTACCGCCGCCTGCTGTGGCAGCGCAGGATCAAGCCGATCATCGTCCGACGCGGGACGCTGCACGGCTCCGGGCTGGGCACGGTCCGCTGGGTGGTCGAGCGCACAAACGCCTGGATCCACGGCTTTCGACGCCTGCGGATTCGCTGGGAGGCCCGCGACGACATCCACGAAGCCTTCCTGAAACTGGCCTGCTGCCTGATCACCTACCGGCAGGTCCAAGCATTTTGTTAGCTCCTCTAAGAAGAGGCTCGTGCACAGCGTGCCTCTTACGCCCCGCCACACATAGCCAGGCATAGCGCTGGTGCATCAACGCTTACTCTCAAGGGAGTTGATGTTCCTCACCTCCGGGAGGTTGACCTATGGCTGCCGTGCACGTGACCGTGTGGGATGACCGCGAACAGGCCGGAGGGGGCCGGGCCCCGACAGCTTCGAGGGCTCCGGTGGCCCCGGCGGCCGCTGCTGCCCCTGCCCTCTTCATCCACAACATCTTCACCTGGGGCAGCGACTCGACCTACGGGTTCGCCGCACAGCGGCCCCTCGCGGACAGCCGGCAACTCCTCCTGATGGATCGCCGGGGTTACGGCGACAGCCCGGACACCGCGCGCAGCGACTTCGACATCGACACCGAGGACGCCGTGGAGGTTCTGGGCGATGGAGCCCGCGCGGTGGGGCCCGGCGGCGCCCACCTCGTGGGACACGGGAACGGCGCCGTCGCCGCGCTCCTCGCCACCGCACGCCGGCCCGACCTCGTTCGCTCCCTCGCCCTCATCCAGCCCTCCGCCTTCACCGCCGCCGCGCACCATCCGGTCGTAGCCGGCCTCCTCGACCGGGTGCGCGACGGCGCCCCGGGCATCCCGGACGGCGTCACGCCGGAGCAGTATCTGCGGGCGTCCACCGAAGGGCTGGGAATGGCCATGCCCGAGCCCACGCCGCGCCGGCTCCGTGCCGTTGCCACCTCGATGAGGGAGCGCCCCATCTGGGAGGCGGAGATCCCACTGGAGGTGATCCGGGGCACCGCCGTGCCGATTCTGGTGATCTGCGGAACCTGGGAGCACGCGCCGGTCGCGTACCGCGAGCACGTAGGGCTCCCCCTCATGGCCGTGGCCGAGTCCCTCACCGACTCCCTCGGGGGCCGCCTCCTGCGGGTGCCTGGGTACTACCCGCACACCCAGGAGCCCGCCACCGTCAACGCCGCTCTCCGGGAGCTCTGGGCCTAACCCAACTCCGCATCGGCTGACGACCCCGCGCGAGACCACCGCATACGCGCCCCCACCACCGACCACCGGCCGAGCGGGACATATGACCCAGCCCGCTGCCCGCTCACCACCCCTGCCACCGCCCGGTCGGACGCCGTCACGGACCACTTCTGGGTAGAGCTCGACGGCCGCCACCCAGTCACCTAGCGTGTGCGCCGGCCCCTACCGGAAGGGCTGCGCCATCGCGCTCTACCACCTGCGCGAGAGAGGAAGCCCCTGGGGAGAATCTGGGGAGTTTGGAGACCGCTGGGGAGAACCGCCTGCGTAAAACGGCATAGAACTGAAAGGCACTGAAAGACCGTTCCGTGCAGGTCAGAGTCGCAGGAGCCCGCATAATCGCAGGTCAGCCGGGTCCGGTAGACGACTCCAAGAAGATCTCCTCGCCAACCAACGCCGCTGTTCACGTGACCTGACCAGCCCGGCAGCGCACCTGATGCCCCATCAGGATGAGCGTCACAAGCGTCATTTCAGCGTCAAGACATCGTCCGTAACGCCCACACCTCCCATCATGCGCACGCACAAAAACCCAATTCAGGAGCCCTTCACGGCCTTCTCAAGGATCACCACACACTCCACATGATGCGCAACCAGAAACACGTGGAGACAATGCCGACGGCCCCAACCGGCAATGCTGGCACCGATTGGGCCCGTTCCAACTCATCCCTAACACTGAGCAACGCAGGGTATCGGCAAACGACCGGGCTCCCAACCCGCGATTCCTCGGATTATTGGAAGCCCACCGCTTCTCCCTGCTTCCCCAGTCATGGAAGCAACCAGACCCGAAAGGCACTGCGGACAGGAATGCCCGGCCAGAGCAGCACAACGCATCGTGACCCGTTCAGCCCTGAGCACATCCGCGCCACTTGGAGCGGGACCGCGAGCGTCGAGGACGCCGCCCAGGCGTTCGGCTTGTCGAGGTCGAAGAGCTACGACCTTGTTCGCCGCGGGGAATTCCCATGCCGCACTGCCGATAGGCCGTACCACCCGCGTCGTCACCGCCTCGCTCCTCCGGGTACTCGAAAGCGGCGAGCCGGAGTACAACACAGCCTCCAGCGCAAGCACCAAGCCGTCTTGACCAACTGCACGAGGACGCCCCGCCGGAGCAAGCCGACCCTGTTGGGAAAGTCCTGCGTCCTGCCGGATTCATCCGGCAGGACGCAGCGCTGCGAAGGGGGAGCTACGGGTGGGGGCGAGCGGTTTGCCGCAGAGCCAGGCGTCGATGCGGACCAGATTGATGGCGGCGCCCGTGAAGAGATGGTGCAGGTGCGTCTTGGCAAGGCCCCGATAGCGCGGCCGTCGTATCCCGAAGGCGTGGACCGCCTGCCCAATGGTCCCCTCCACCCCAGCCCGACGGTGATAGCGCTGTTCCCATTCCGGGGTGTTCTGCTCCGAAGGGAGCCGTTGGAGAAGCTCGTGCTCGGCCCGGGGTCTCAGGGTGAGGTTGCGGCCGGTGGCCGATGTGGTGCACTGCTGGCGCAGAAAGCATGGCCGGCAGTCACGGGTGCGAACTTGAGACGAGCCACAGGGGTGCCCCGGTGGCTGAACCCCTCGTACCAACTCGTGCTGGTACGGCCGCTGGGGCAGGTGGCCCGCTTTCCGTCCCAGTCGATCGTGAAGTGGGTGTTGTCGAAGCCTGTGTGCTCGCTGGTGTTCCAGCTGGTGTCGCGGGCCAGGGGGCCGAGTAGCTCCAGGCCGTGACCCTGCTGGGCCAGGGCGACCTGTTCGGCGTCGATGTAGCCGGCGTCGACGATGTGCACCGCAGGCAGCCGGTCCCGCTCGGCCAGCGCGGCGTGGATCTGCTCGGTCACGGCGACGTCGGGGACAGGAGCAGGCGTGGTGATCACATTGGTGATCAAGTGTGGTGCGCCGGCGTCGCAGATCTCGGTCAAGTGGGCCTTGTAGCCGCCCCAGGAAAGATCCTGCTTCGACCCGGGACGCGCTTCAAGGTCGTAGGGCAAGGCAGGCGGAGGCTGCCGGGCGGCACGTTTATTCATGTCCCACCAACGCACCGTGCCGTCGCGGACCTGGAACTGCTGGACCCATACCTGCCGCAGGACTTCCACTGCCCTGAGGTCTCTTACCTGCGGTGTTGCCTGCTCGGACAGCACCGCACTCAGCAGTTCCGTGCCGTGCGCACCGACTTGGTCGGCCATGGCGACTCGGGCAGTGTGCCGCTTGGGGTAGCGGGACTCCTCGGGCCGGACCGCATACCGGTCGAACCACTGCGGTCGGGCCAGGACATGGGTGGAGTCCGAACGCTGGTGTCCGCCGCCGAGCAGTCCCCTGCGGCGGGCTGCGAGCAGGAGCGAGTCGAAGACCACCTGCCCGTGATCGTCCTGGGCCAAGCGGGCACGGAAGGCGCTGAGCAGTGTGAAGTCGAACCCGGTATAAGCCAGCTCCAGGCCGAGCGCATACTTCCAGTCCAGGCGGGCCTTGACCGCGTGGGCCGCCTGCCGATCTGTCAGCCCCTCGACGAACTGCAGCAGCGACACCACCCGCCAAACGTGCTGGAGAGACCGCCGGACGGCCGTGATCGGAGTACAGATCGGCGAAGTCGGCGTCATAAATCACCGGCCCGAGGTCATCTCTCACCCGCATGACCGGACAGCCCCCGGGAAACACCGCCCGCGCCAGCCGGGACGTCTCGCCCGGTACCTCTCCCAACCCCGGCCCTCGTAACACCGCCGACCTCCACACGCACGACGTCGGCCCCCGAGACCAAGTCTCGGGGGCCGACGAGGCCGTCCGCAGGACTTTCCCAACAGGGTCGGAGCAAGCCGGCGGGGCGTCCTCGTATCAGGTCCCGTCTACGCAAGCCCCCTGTCGAAGCAAGTCGGTAGGGCCCTCACATGTCACGAGCGATCACAGCCGAGTCACCAACTCCACGGACACCATCACGCCACAACGCTCTGACCTGGACTTACGCTCTCCCCCTGAACCTACTGGACGCCCTTGGACGGCTTCTACTACATATGCCATGTGGTATCGGTGGCCGCCTGTCGGGGTGGTGCCGAGCTCCTCGGATGCGCTCGCGCCTGCTCCGTCAGCCCATCGCCCGGCAGGCCGTGAGTGGCAAGGCGGAAGTTCTCCGAGCCCCTCTGTTCAGCGACTGCCCGATCAGCACGACTCCACCAATCCCGCATCGCCGGGCCTCCCCGGCCTCACCACTCCCCACATCCCACCTCCTGGTGACTGGTACCAAGATCCGGACCATACGCGGACCAACGTCCCCTCAGCATCCGCGGCGTCCGCCAAGGCCGCAGGTCAGCACCCCCGTGAGCGCCGTACCACCAGCAGACGAAGAATCTGCTGGTCTTCGCGGATGCGGCGCCCGTCCGCCTGAGCCTGCACTCCGTGACCGACCAACGGGCGGCCCCCCGAGAGTCCTATAACCGGGCGGTCACCTGCGCTTCTTCGAACATGTCCGAGCCGGTACATCGAACACACGCCGCGGCCAACGCGCTGAGGAGGCCACCTTCCGGCTGGCGCTGCATAGCGGCTGCCGCGCTGCGGCGACACCCGCTCCGCATCGCCGAATCCGGACCCACCATCACACAACTGGCGTGAAGCGCCCGGCAGCCGCGTAGCCTCCCTGGCCGCCCAACCACATCCTCGGCGCTGCCGAACGCGCTCGAAAGAGGGCCCGCGATGACCACGGAACTGCTGTCGCGTCCGCCCCCCACGTGACTTCACCGCCTCCCTCGTCTCCGTAGCCCTACCGCGACGCCTGCACACGCACCTCCCGGCCATGACTCGGGCGGCCCCTCGGCTCGAAGAACCAGCGTGCCGCCCCCACCGCGGCGCAGCCGAAGTGTGGGGCAGCCCCAAGCTCTTACCGAACGCCACTGGCTCGGAGCGAGCAAGAACAGGAAGGCGATCAACGAGTGGCTGCTGGGGATAATGACGTACGCAAGGAAGCGTTCACAGTAGGGGGAGCGATGACGCTGCCTGAGATGGAATTTTCCCGGCTCCGGCCGCTCGGGGGCCGAGGGATAGCGGTCCGGCTTCGAGCAGTTCGTCTGCGAGCTCGCAGCGGAGGACTGTCCTGCCGATGGGGCCCGCTTCGTCAGTCTGCACGGCGCCGGCGGGGACGGTGGGGTCGAGTGCTTCTGGGTTCTGCCGGACGGCACGGAGCACGGCTGGCAGGCCAAGTTCTGGGTGTCCGGAGACGCCGTCGACAAGCAGCAGCTCGACATATCAGTGAGCGTTTTCAGAGTGGCCACCGGTCGGGTGACGGGGCGGCCTCCCGCAACGCACGAGGCTCCTGTGCCGTTGAGAGAGATGTTCGACGTATCAACTCATCAGCGCAGGAGCCCCGTTGGTTCCCTAATCTGCCGCACTCGACCTCCCGCACGCCCTGGTCGAGTGGGTAACCATGCTCATCGTCACCCGTGAGGGTGACCGCGGCTGCAAGCTCCCGCCGCACCAGCGTGCTCTCGTCGGCTTGGTCTACCTTCGCCGGCATGACACGCTCGCGCAGATCGCCGCGGGTTCCGGCATATCCGTCGGCACTGCCCACGCCTACGTCGCCGCCGTCGTCAGCCACCTGTCCCGCCGGGCGCCCGGGCTGCTGCGGGTCCTGCGGGAGGCGGATCCCGATCACGTCCTGCTAGTGCTGTGACCGGGAAGGTTTGCCGGGTTGGTGGTCAGGCCGCGGCGGGCAATGGTCTGCCGCCCCAGCGGACGCCTTTTTCGCTGCGGATGCGGGCGCGTTCGCGTCGTTGGGCGGCGAGGATGTCGGGGTGACGGGTGTGCTGGTTGCGCCAGCGCAGGTAGGCGTGCAGGGCTCTGGTCTGGACAGTGTGGTTTGGATGGTCGGAGTTGGCGAGGGTGAACTGCCGCAGGGGCCCGAAGTGGGCCTCGATGGGGTTGGCCCACGACGCATAGGCCGGGGTGAAGCACAGCTCGACGTTCTTGCGGACTGCCCACCTGCGGATGCGCCAGTTCAGGTGGGCGGAGAGGTTGTCGAGGATCACGTAGACCGGGGCGCCGTCGGGGCGGGCCGCGCGGATCGACCGCAGGGCGGCCCAGGTGTGGTCGATGCCTTTGCGCTTGCGGTTGACGCCCCACAGTTTGTCGTCGCCGACCGAGTAGCAGCCGTGGAAGTAGGTGATGCCGTGGGTGCGGCGGAACGTGGCCGGCAGCCGCTCGGGCCTGCCGCGTCCGGCCCAGCAGCAGCCGGCAGTGGGGCGGATGCCCAGCGGTCCGAACTCGTCGGACGCGAACGTGCGGTCCGCGCGCTCATTGAGCGCGTACTCGATGTGTTCCAGCTTGGCGTCGAACGTCGGGTCCGGGGCCTCCTTCCAGGTCTTGGTGCGCTGGAAGGAGATCCCCCGGCGGGCCAGCAGGCAGCGCAGTGCCTCCCGGCCGATCCGGACGGGCCTGGCGACGTCGCGGCGCAGGTGATCGGCGAGTTTGCGGATCGACCAGCGGGTGAAGGGCTTGCCCAGCACAGTGGGGCGGGTGGCGGCCGTCTGGACGACGAAGTCCTCGTCGTCACCGCTCAGCAGGCGGGGACGGCCTCCCGTCCACTGAGGGTCCAGGCATGCGAGCCCGATCTCGTTGAAGCGGTGGATCACGTCACGGACGGTGTCCTCGTCCGCCTGGACCAGGTGCGCGATCACTGGGACCGTGCTGCCGCCGGCTGAGGCCAGGAGCATCATCGCCCGGCGAAATCGCACAGAGTTCGTGCTGCCCCGCCGAACGATGTGTTGGAGCTTCTGTCCTTCCTGCTCAGTCAGCCTGCGGACCTTGACCGGTAACGCCATACCCGCCTCCCATGCCAGTCGGCGTCCTCACACCCGACTAGCACAACCGACAACCCGGCAAACCTTCCCGGTCACAGCACTAGACGCTGCTGTTGCCCGGAAGAGCATGTCGGGACGCTCGCGACCACCTTCGGGTGATATCGGAGCGAGAGGCATTCCCTGGGCTCCCCTCATCCACCAGATTGCTCACCAGCAGCTGTCTGGTGGCGGGCGAGAGGTGGGCAGGTGGCGCCGAGGCATTTCCGCGGTGATGACCGCGTCGCGGTGATCACCGGGGCAGGTCGCGGCATCGGTGAGTCCCTCGCGCGTGAGCTCACTCAACACGGCTTCCGAGTGGTTCTGGGCGACATCGACAAGGCAGCCGTGCAGGCGACGGCCATGGCTGTGGGCGCTCGGGCCGTGCCGGTGGCCGGGGACATGCGAGATCCGCGGACGGCTGCAGCTCTCGTCCAGGCCGCATTGCAGGGTTTCGGCCGGCTGGACGTATGGATCAACAATGCCGGCGTCATCGGCGACGGCCCCTTCGAGGAGCAGGTACCGGCCCACGCGGCCCGCATGGTGGAGGTGAACCTGGGTGCCGTGCTGGCTGGGTGCCGTGCCGTGTGGCCGGTCATGCGCGCCCAGGGCGGAGGACACATCGTGAACGTGGCCAGCGTTTGCGCCGTGAAACCGCTGGCAGGTCTGGCCGTCTACAGTGCGACCAAGGCGGCTGTGGCGGCGCTGTCCGAGGCGTTGCGCCGGGAGGGACGCCCGGTGGGCATCCACACGTCCGTCGTGGCTCCGTACATGGTGAGCACACCGGCGGCGGCCGGGCTGCGGCAGCGGCTGCTGCGGCCCCTGTGTCCCACGGAGGTGGCACGGGCCGTCGTCGGCGTTCTGCACCGGCCACGCGGTTGCGTGGTCGTACCACGGTCTCTCGGGCCGGTCCTGTCCCTGGGTCGGCTGCTTCCGCAACGGCTGCGGGACCTCCTTGACGACGTCATGGGGCTGGACACGATCGCTTTGAACGCTGACCGGGGCCAACGCACCGCTTACTGGGAGGCGCTCACCTCTCACAGCCTTGCTGCCGCACCGATTCCGGTTTCCGGCGAACCGGCTGCTGTCCTCGACAGCCGGAGGGGCCGAGACGATGCAGCCGGTCGCTCCCGCGATCCATCACGCGACCGCGCCGGGCATGCGCCGTGCCACGGCACGGACCAGAACAGCGCAGGGGCCATGGCGGAGAATATCGACCGGCTCCACCCGGCCCGCCCTACTGCCGAGATGACGCAGGAACTGCTCGCAGTGCCTGCCCTGTTAGGTTCTGACGCCGCCGAACGTGTGCACCAGCGGCTCTGTGAATCCCTGGTGCAGCCGGTGCAGAACTTGCTGGACAGCGGAGGGCAACGGTGGCCGTCCCGACTGATGACCGCCGTCCTGGAAGCCTTGGGGAGTCGGAGTCGCTCCTTCGGCCCGCTGATGGCGGCGTTTGAACTGATGTACGCGGGGACTTCGATCATCGACGACTGCCAGCACGACTCACCGTTACGCCCGGGCCGGTCGTCCGGTCATGTGCCGCACGACACCGCCTTCGCGGTCAACGCCGGCACGGCCGCCTACTTCACCATGGACCGCGCACTGGGCGCGGCCCTGCCATCCGACTCGTTCCGGCGGATGCAGGTGTACGAGGTCTACCTCGCCGCGCTCCGGGCCACTCACGCCGGCCGGGCCCTTGACCTGCAGGGCCATCACGAGGAGATGAACACCGCGCTCTCCACGGGCCATTACGAGCCCTTGTTCCGGCTGCTGAGCCTTACTCATCAGCTCAAGCCCGGAGCCCTGTTCGGGGCTCTGTGTCACACGGCGGCTCTGCTCGCCGAAGCCGCCCCCGCCCAGTGCTCGGCGCTGGCCAGGCTGGGCGAGGCGGTCGGCACCGCTTGCCAGATCACCGACGACGTTGCTGATCTCGAAGGCGTGCGCCGCGACGGTGCGGGCACGCAACAGGCCGGTGAGAATCTCCTCCGTGCCAAGGTCACCTTCCCCCTGGCACGCACCGTGGCGCTGCTGCCCCGCCAGGACGCCACCGCGCTGTGGCAGAGCCTGGTCGGTGGGCTCGACACGGACGGCAGCCACCGTGTCGCCGCCCGTATCCACGACTGCGGAGCACTGGCGCGGTGCCGAGCGGACGCCGAAACCCTGCTGGACGACGCCTGGGCCGGTGTCCACGGTCTGCTGCCCGACTCCCTCGCCACCGCGCGTCTTCGGCAAGTGTGCACTGATACCGTCTACCGGCGGAGTGTCGGCTGATGCCCTCCTTCGGCGCCTCCCGCGCCCCGACACCGCCCGGCCGACAGACCGTTCACCCGCTGGTGGCCCGCATCGGCGTCTCCCGCCTCTGCCTGTTCCTGGCCCCCCGACTGCTCCCCGTCCTCGACCTGGCTGCACACCGCCTCACCCGCGGCCGGTGGCTGCCCAGTCGGCTCGTGCTGCCCGCCGGGTTGCTGACGACCACCGGCCACCGCACCGGACGGTGCCACACCGTCCCCCTGTGCGCCTACGCCTTCGCCCACGGCAGCTGGTTGGTGGCCGCCACCAACTTCGGCCGCGACCACCACCCCGCCTGGTCCACCAACCTTTTGCACCACCCGCACGCCGTCCTCACCTGGCGCGGCCGACAGCACCAGGTCACCGCCCTCCACCTCTCCCCTCACCAAGTCAGCGCCTTCCGCCCGCAGATCCTGACGATTCTCCCCTTCTACGATGACTACGCCACGCGCGCCGGCCACCGTGCCATCCGCGTCTTCCACCTGCGCCCCGTAGTGGACAGCCGATGAGCCGCCACACCGTTTGCACCGTATCTTGGCCCGGAATGGATTCCACCGTCGCGATGACGACGACTTCGACCGGGGACGTGTATCGAGTCGTGATCAGTTTGCTGGATCCGCCCTCGCTCCGAAGGCGGATGCGGTATTCCAGTGCACATGACACGTGTGCAACTGACGGACGAGGGTGGGGTTTCATCGAGCCGTATCTGCCGGTCGGTGAATACGGCCCGCATCCCGCCCGGCTGCGCACGCATTTCGAGGGAGTGAGCTGAAAATATTGCTCGGGAGCCCAATGGCGCGAGATATCGGACGGGTTCGGCGCCTGGTCCACCGTGCACAACCGGTTCCGGCAGTGGCGGGATAACGGGGTGTTCGAGGCCCTGCTGGAGAGGGTGATCGCCACGGCGGCCGGGCGGGGCGAGGTGCCTTATCCGTCAACCCGCGGGCAACCAGTGCCCAGTTCTTCGCCCCGGCCGTCGGCCCCGGCGCTATGTCGCTGCCCCGCCCTGTGGGCAGTCCGTCCACAATGCGCTCCGAGGGGAAGCCACGCTCTTGACTGTGGTGGCTCATGATTACGTGCCCGGGCGCGGAAGGGCACTCTTCAGGGGGACGCGGCGCCACCGGAAGTTCGTTACGCTTTTCCAGGCGGCAGGCGGTCGCCTGCAGGGCCGCTAGGCCCCCGAAGCCGGACTCAAGTACGTATCGCCCGTCCGGGTTCCGGCACGCCAGGAGACCGAGCAGAGCAGAGAGAATGGCATGGGGCTCGACAAGGGTGTTCCGGCGAGTGGCATTCGTGACAGTGATCGCTTCGGGAGCACGTCGGCAAACGATCCGCTGCAGCGTGTGCCGTCTGCCGGGCGGAAGAGGGCAGACCGGATCAGCCAAGTGTTTCACCAGCTGGGTACACCCGACCAGTTGATAGTGGGATGGACCGGCCGGCTCTCCGGCCAGCCGCCCACGCTGGCGGCGCTGCGCTCTCACGTACACGAACGACTGTCCACGTTGCCCGCACTGACGCACCGGCTCACTCCCGGCTCCCGAGCCCCGCATTGGGAACCGGCTTCTCCCCCGGACCTCCGCAAGCACGTTCACGCCCTGCGTGTGGCCAACCCGGCTGCTTGGCAAGACGCCCCGTCTCAGGCGCAGGCATTGCCGCTGCCGCCCGAACACCACCCGCGCTGGGACCTGTGGCTGATAACCCGTTACGACGTCAATCATGAATACGTGCTGCTGTTGCGTATCCACCACGCCTTGGCGGACGGTGCAGGCATTTTGCACGTGGCGCACGTCCTGCTCGCACTGCCCCCATGGCAAGGGACCACGCGACCACAGCCGCCCCAGGCACTGGGTCTCCTCCGTGACACTCGGGAAGCGTGCCGACTCACCCGTGACGTCGCCGCGAGTCTGCGCCCCGGACGCCCCGCTCCGCCCTTTCACCAGCTCCCCACAGGGCGGCGCTCGTACGCCTCAGCCTCCGTTTCGACGCAGCACATGAGGGAGCTGGCCGGAGCACTCGACACGAGCATCAGCAAAGCCTTCCTGACTGCGCTCGCGGCAACGGTGCGTGGTGTCGCACTGTCGGACGGGACTGCGCCCACGCCGCTCGCGGTCTTCTGGCCTCTCAGCACCCGGCAGGCCACGGAGCAAGAAGCCGCTGGCAACTTCATCAGCATGGCGCGTATTTGGCTTCCCTGCGATGACGGCAGTCCGGCGAGCAGCGCTGAGCGTATCGCCGCTCAGCTGGTTCCCGAGGCGATCGAACAGCGTGTGGCGGCCTCTCGCCGTCTCCTGCGCCATGCGCCCCCTGGGACCGCACGATGGATGATCCGCCGCTGCATGAGGGGCCGCCTCACTCCGCTGACTGCCACCTACCTTTCCGTCTCCGGCGGCCACACCGCGGCACAGGAAGGCAAGACAACCGGCTTCTCCATCTGGGGGGCGCCCGTTCCAACTCAGCTATGCCACGTGACCCTTACCAGGTTCGGAGACCAGTGCGAGCTCTCGGTCGTCTACGACGAGGCGCTGTCCTGCGGAGCGGCGTTTCCCCGTCTGTGGCAGGCCGCGCTGGAGAACCTGCGCGAGCATGCCTGAATAAGTTGTTACCGACGCGGCCTGGCCCCGGCGTTCTGCCTCATGCGGCTCGTGTCCGTACTTCGCCGGAGCCTGTCCTGAGACCGGTTTTCGGCGCCCGGAGCGACTGGTCCCGCGCCCCTGGCTTCGTGGGCCGGCCCCGCCAGAGGCCGCAGTCCTCGTTCGAGCCATGGTCCGGGGGCCGCTTCTTGCGATCTCGAAGCCAGGTGTGCGCCACCGCGGTGGTTGTCCGGGCTGCCGAGCACCTCCTTTCGCCGTGAGCTCTCATGAGGGCCCCGCATGGTCCGACCGCCCAGTGCCAGGCCCGGAGAGCAGCGGCCCCCGGCTGAGCCGGGTCAAGTGGCAGCCGCACGCTCGGATTCGTGCTGCGAGGCGTACCAGCCAAGTGCTCGGCACAGGGCCTTGTGGAGGGTGGGCGGCAGCAGATCGTCGAGTGGTTGCCAGGACCTTTCGACCAGGTTCCTGCTTTCGCCGAGGCACGCCGTCACGGCGCCGGAGGCAACGATCCGCCCGGCGAGTTCCTGCGCGATGGCGGGTGATGTCCCCGTGCGCAGGGCGCTGGCCAGTGTGTCGCGGTCGGACGGGGACAGCCGGGCCAGGGCGTGTGCGACGGGCAGAGTGATCTTGCCGTTGATGAGGTCTTCGGCCGGGACCTTGGCCGGTGCCGTCGCACTGCGGTCGGCGGGGGCCACCCCGCGCAGATCGGCGATGTCGTCACTGATCTGGTAACTCGTACCGACTGCTTCGAAGTACTCGCCCACGGCGCGGACCAGGCGCTCGTCGGCCCCGGTGAGCACGGCCGCCGCTTCCACCAGGCGCCGAAGCGGCATCCCGGACTTCAAGCGGTGGACAGTGCGGACGCGCTGGAGCAGCGGCTCGCAGTCGCCGGTGCCGACGGCGTCAGCGAGCGCGTCGTGGTGGCCGGCGATGTCCAGGGCCTGCCCGGCGTGGCCCGCGCGCAGGGCCGACAGGCACAGTTGGTACAGGCGCAGTCTGGTGTGGTCCGGCAGGTCCGGGAGCCGTTGCAGGAGGGGGTCGAAGGTGAAGTAGGCGGCGTTCGCGGCGTTGAGGGTCAGTGGCAGGCCGAAGCGCCGGTGGGCGGCGGGCCGGCCGCGGCGCAGTGGTGCGGCGTCCTCGATGTCGTCGATGATCAAAGAGGCCGTGTGCAGGATCTCGGGGACGGCGCACAGCGTGCGGTGGGGTTCCGGGTCACAGTTGAGCATGCACATGGCGGCCACGAGCGCGTAGGAGCGCCAGGTGTGCCCGGCGTTGTCGAGCAGGTGCCGGACCGGGGCTTCCAGTACCGTCCGCAGCCTTTGCTGGCTGCCGGCGTCCAGAGCGGGGCCTCCGTCTTCGCCGATCCCGGTCAGCCGGGCGAGCGCGCCCGGAGCATCGTCTTCCGTGCCGGGGTAGACGAGGGCGGCCTCGGTGCGCACCAGGACGGAGATGCGGCGCATGTGGTGCGCGAAGTCGGTGAGGGTGTTGCTGGGCAGTGCTTCGAGGTGTCCGACGCCGGTGACCGCGTGTTCGCCCAGGGTGCCCTGGGCGCGGGCGGGGCCTGTCCAGGCCACCCAGCCGGGCGAGGGCACCATGATTTCCTGTCGGTCGGTGACGGTGCGGATGGTGAGGGTGAGGTCTGCCTCCGCGATGCTCAGTTCACCGCAGGTGGGGTAGTCGCGCAGGGAGACCAGGGAGATCGTGGAGGTTTCCGTGCGCCAGGTGCAGGGGTGGGTGGAAACTGTTCCGTCGGGGGCGACGATAACGGCCCTGGAGTCGGCACCGAGCTGGCCGTCGGTGGCCGGTCCGCAGCAGGCCGACGGCATCCCGAGAACGTCATAGCCGTCGTCGAGGTGCAGCGCGACGCGCAGAGCGGTGAAGTCGAGGGCACGGGTGCTTCGCGTGCTGCGGTGCCAGGAGCTGCCCCACTTGTGTTCGAACGAAGCCAGGCCGCTGACGCGCACCGACGCAGCACCCGGAAGACGCAGCGTGCCGGTGGTGTTCAGCCGGGGGAGGTACATGCTGTTCTGCTCCGCGGCTTCACCCCGGCCCTCGGACGCCCCGCAGTACAGCGTGGGGCAGCGGACGGCAGGCTTGATCGGTTCGAGGGCAAGGGCGACTTCGATGTCGTCCCGAATGGCCAGCCGGTATGACGTATCCAGGTCCTGCAGTTCCATCAAGCTGTCCACGGCCAGGTGCAGCCGGTCCTCCGCGGTAGTCACCGGGTGCCGCAGCAGTCGGTGCGGGTGCATGGGCACCTCCCCGGTGGAGGTGGCGAGGAACGCATCACGCACGCGGGCGTCGAGCGCCCGGTCGTTCTCGACGGCAGAGCGCACCCGGCGCCACAGCTGAGGCTGCACCCAGGAACGCATCAGGCGCCGGCCGGTGCCGAGCTCGGTCAGGACGTACAACACGCCGTAGCCGTCGGAGGCAGCGGAATCCCCGGCCGTCCCATGGCGGAGAACCATCAGCGTCAGCGCGTACTCGTCGCCCATCTCGTCGTGCAGTTGTGCATGAATGCTCCACTGTTCCAGGGCCGCCGCGGGGCGACGCAGGCTGCGGCGAAACGGAGCGTCGTCAGGAGCGGACGACGGTGCGGGCACCCACTGCGGATTGTTGTGACTCACACATCAAACGCAATCATGAGAAGAAAGTCTTCCTCTTGTCCACCTCGGACAGTGCGCTGCCACAAGCCCGTCGTGACCCGGGAAATCACTCACACGTGCTTTGCCTGAAGTTGACGGGGCGGCGTCCGGGGGTACGGCCGTGGCAGTTTTTCGATAGTCAGGTGCGGACTGACGGGTACTCGGGCGGGTTGTGGTGGAGGTGAGCGCTGCTCAACGAGCGGAGGATCAGCTGCGTTCCTTGGTGTTCAGCTCGCCGAGCTGAATGCGGGGGCGGCTTGCTGCCGTCACCGGCGTGGTGCCAAGCCGGTCAGCCTCGGCGCCCCGCCACGTCATCACCGTATTCCCGCCTGTTGGATCAACTCTTGTAGTCGCTGCCCTCACACTTGTCGGATTGCGGTGCGGTTTCGGAGCGCGGTGGCGGAACGGTAGTGCACCGCCGGCTGTGGTTGAGGGTGGTTCGGGTGCGGTGGTGGAAGGCGAAGAGACCGACGAGTGCTGCTGCGGTGAACCATCCGGTCTGGATGGCGAGGTAGGAGGGCAGCGCGGTGGTGGAGAACCCGGCGGCGGTAGCGGCCTGCATGGCGCCGTAGGAGGGCAGGAGAGCGACGATGCTGCCGTCGGAGCTGGAGCTGTAGAGGGGGTTTTGCAGGGCCAGGTCGATGACACTGGTCATCGAGATGGCGAACATGCCTTCCACTTCCCGGTGCAGCAGTGAGCCGAAGGCCACGCCGAGGGCCCCGTAGGTGACGCCGGCGCCGAAAAGGGCGGCGGCGAGGAGGAGAGGCTGGCGGGGTGACCAGAAGGTACAGGTGAGGAGGGTTGCGTAGGCGGCCACGACGGCGGAGGCCAGGGTCAGCGCGGTGAGTTTGGCAAGGACGAGGTGGACGCGGGGGTAGCCGGCCAGGACCAACCGTCGGTCGAAGTGACCGCTGGTGAAGGAGGCCGAGAACATCATGAACCCCAGGATCAGCGTGACCGCGTTGAGGGCGCCGGTGATCTCGGTGAGCTCGTTGCCGTGCGGAGCCAGCAGGCCGCCGGTCGCGCGCAGCCGGAAGCGGGTCGGAGTGCCGGGGACGGACCAGAAGGCGAGCGCGGTCCACAGCGGGACGAACGCCGCGATGAGCATCATGGCGAACTTGTTGCGCAGGTGCTCGATCAATGTGTGGCGGACCGCGGTCAAGAAGAACGTGCGGTGACGGCGGTCGCCAGGCAGCCGGGTCATGCAGGAGGCTCCATGGTCTCTTCCTGAAGGAGGCCGCTGTCCAGACGCCACATCCTGTCGAGACGCACGGTGTCGTAGGCGAGGTGCGAGACCACGAGGACGGAACGGCCGTCTGCACGCAGACGGGTGGCCAGGTCCCAGAACCGCTGGTACGTCTCCCAGTCGAACCCCTGGTAGGGCTCGTCCAGCAGGAGGAACTGCGGCTCGTGCATCAGCGCCAGCGTGAGGTTCAGCTTCTGCCGGGTTCCACCGCTGAGAACACCAGCCCGCTCGTCGACGTACTCACCGTAGTGAAGCTCCTCCATGAGCCCTTCGGCATGCCGCAGGTCGCGCAAGCCGTAGGCCACCTTGAAGTACTCCAGATGCTGGCGAACGGTGAGGGCGTCATTGAGGACGGTGGCCTGCGGGCAGTAGCCGAACCTGCCCCGGTGACGCACCGTACCGGCATCGGCTATGAGCTCGCCGGAGAGAATCTTCAACAGGGTCGTCTTGCCCGCCCCGTTCTCACCGACGATTCCAACCAGTATGCCCGGGCCCAAGTCCAGGCTGACCCCGCACAGCACGTCACGGTGCCCATAGGCGTGCCGCACATTCCTGACCTCCATCACGCCCCCATTCCCCACGGCGACAACACATTCCTACTCCGGCGAGCGGCTGCAGGTCACGGGATACCGGTGACACCCTCGCATAATCCACCTGATCGGGTATTCCTACCGGCACCGCCGCAGGTCTGGAGGGTCAAGGAGCTGTTTCAGGGCACGAGGGCGCGCCGGAAGGCGTCTCCTCCGAAGCCGCTGCCGTTGTCGGCTCCCCACCCGAAGGGGTGGGGTCCGGCGTGGAGGTCTGTGAAGGCTTCGAGGGGCAGGGCGAGACGGGCGATGTCGGCGAAGCGGTCGCCGATGTGGCCGGGCAGGTGGGCAGAGAGGCGGACGGGGTGGGCAAAGGGGAAGGAGGGTCACTGCGCCGGTGCGTCTCGGTGACGGTGGGAGTGGCCGGTCCGGGCGCGACAACCGTGAGGTGAGGACGCACGACGTAGGTCGGAGTCACCGTGATGGTCGCGGGGTGTGAGGGCGGTGTGGGCTCGGCGGCGGGCTGTGTGGGAAGAGGTGAGGACCAGGCGGGAAGAGGGCGCGTGTCGGACTCCGTGGCGGGGAAGGCAGTGCAGCTCGCGGCAGCCAGGACCGCGCAGCAGACGAGCACGAACAGCAGGATGCGCATGGCCGTTCCTCTCTGATTCGGTACGTGCTCAAAGGAGTTGCTAGGCGCTGAGAGTTTCGATGAACTTCTTCAGACCGGTGAAGAACTTGCCGATGCCGTGGGCGAGGTCGATGAGGGTGTGAGCGGTCTGGACGGGGGCGATGGCGATGAGGAACAGCAAGATGATCAGGACGAGCCAGAACAGCAGCCCGCGAGGCGTACTCAGCACGGTGATCTCTTCCTTCCCGATGACCGGGCCGCGGCCGGTGCCCAGCTGTTGAATGGAGCGGCCGGCGCCTTGTTTCCAGGCCGGTGCGCCGGGGTGGGGCGGGGGCCGGAAGCGGAGCTGACGCGTTTTCGGGAGCCTGCGGCCCTGTGCCCGCCCGTTCGCTCTTCCTAAGCGGCCAACATGCCCCAGGCCGGGAGAGGAGCGTTCTCGTCTCAGCTCATGCTTCGGTGCTCTGCTGCCGCGGCCTGGCGGTACAGCGGTGTCCGTGCCACTGCGTGTTCTGTTCCTCGGTTGCGGTGCCCGCCAGGACGGCTGCAGCGACGTCTTGGGCAGCCGTGGTGTCGTTGATGTCGATGTGTGTGGTCGGTAGGCGGGGATAGCGGGCCCTGATCGTGTGCAGCGTCTCCGAGAGCTGCTGATCAGCGGCTGGTTGTGGGGGGGGCCGCCGGAGGTGGTGCGGGTCACGACGCAGAGGCGTGGCGGTGTGCCTGAAAGGTCGGGCAGGTGGCAGATCAGTCGGGTCAGCCAGCGAGTGAGCCCGTGGTCGGCCCCGCTGCCCGTCCGGTCCGCTGCCGGGCCAAACGGGGCGATGGCGATGATGCCGGTGGCCCCGGTGAGCTGTCCGATGACCGCCTTTCCGCCCGATGATGGTGCAGTGTCCGCCGCGATCCTCCAGTGCCTGGCCTATGCGGTGCGCCAGGGGGTCTTCGGGTGCAGAGTCCGCGGTGGTGATCAGTAGCCAGGTGCCGGCATGTGTGCTGTTCGGCACGATGCGGGGGTGCGGCCGTGTTGCACTGCTGGGGGCCAGTGCCGTACGGGTGGCTTTTGGACATCGGGCGGCTCGGTGAGCGGCCCGTCGTGTTTGGTGCCAGCCGATCGCGGTGGGCGCCAAGTTTTCTTCAGGCGTACCTGGTTGGCGGTGGGTTCCGGGTGGCCTGGTTGGTTCGCTTCGGTCATCCGTCGTACTCCTTCGGGCACGCTGTCCGCTGCTTGCGGTTTTCAGGCGGCAGAAGTGGTGGGCAGGTTGTGCTGCTCGGTGAGCTGGCCCAGGAGGTAGTCGGTCAGCGCTGTGACGGTGGGGTGGGTCCACAGCGCGGTCTGCGGGAAGGTGAGGCGCAGTTCGCGCTGGAGCCGGTTGCGTATCTCCACGGCCCGCAGGGAGTCCAGGCCCAGCAGGGTCAGCGAGGCGTTGGGATCGCAGGCGTCCAGGCGCAGCACGTCGGCGATGTGCTGGGCGGTCCGGTCCCGTAGCAGGGCGCGGCGGTCGTCCGGTGGTGCTTCGTGCAGGGCGGCCAGCAGACCATCGGCATCGGCTGGGGGGGCGCTGCCCGAGCCGTGGGCCGTGGTGGTCAGGTCGGCGAAGTACTCCAGTGTCGCGGTGTCCGGGTAGGAGGCGAGCCAGTGGGCGATGTCGAGCGGGCTGTAGCCGGTCCGGGGGCGGTCGTGGCGCAGGATCTGTTCCAGGGCGGCGATGCCATCGTCGGGTTCGATCATGATGTGGCCGCGTTCCTCCATGCCGCTGCCGCGGCCGTAACGGGCCCAGGGGCCCCAGTTGATGCCGGTGGCGGGCCGGCCCTGGGCGCGGCGCCAGGTGATGAACTCGTCCAGCCAGGCGTTGGCGGCGGTGTAGGCGCCCTGCCCGGGGCTGCCCAGGACGGAGGCGATGGACGAGAAGCCGACCCACCAGTCGAGGTCCGCGTCCAAGGTGGCGTGGTGCAGGTGCCAGGCGCCGTTCACCTTGGGCCGCCAGACGCGGTCGAGCAGGTCCTTGGTGATGCGTGCGGCGGTGGCGTCCTCGACGACGGCTGCGCAGTGCAGAACGCCGCGCAGCGGGTACCCGTCGACGGCTGCGGCGGCCACGAGCCGGGGTGCGGTGGCCGGCTCGGCGATGTCCCCGTTGACGACGTCGACGCGGGTGCCTGCAGTCCGCAGGTCCCCGATGATCTGCTGGGCGTTGCGGCTCGGGCGGGAGCGGCCGGACAGCACGAGGTGCGGCGCGCCGTTGTGGGCGAGCCAGCGGGCGGCGAGCAGCCCCAGGCCGCCCAGGCCGCCGGTGATGATGTAGCTGCCGTCGTCGCGGACGACGGTCGCATCGTGCGGTCGGACGGGGACGGTGATGCTGCCCCGTTCGGGCCAGGTGAGGACGAGTTTGCCGGTGTGCTGTGCGGTGGCCATGGCCCGGAAGGCACGCGCGGCGTCCTGTACGGGGTAGGTGGTGACTGGGAGCATCGCAAGGGCACCGTTTCGCAGCAGGTCGGCTACTTCGGCGCACAGGGTCTGGGCAAGCGGGGCGTTGTGGGCGCCCACGGCCAGCATGTCGATGCTGGTGAAGGTGATGCCGCGGTGGAAGGGCAGCAGGCCGAGGCGGGTGTTGGCGTAGATGTCTTGTTTGCCGAGTTCGATGAAGCGGCCGTGCGGGGCGAGCAGGTCCAGGCTCGCGCTCTGGGCCGGACCGGTCAGGGAGTTGACGACGACGTCCACGCCACGTTCGTGGGTGAGTTCGCGTACGCGGTCGGCGAAGTCCAGGGTGCGAGAGTCCATGACGTGCTCGATGCCCAGGTGCCGTAGGCTCTCGCGTTTGTGCTCGGAGCCGGCGGTGGCCAGGACCGTGGCGCCCAGGGCCTGGGCGAGGTGGATGACGGCGAGGCCGGTTCCGCCGCTGGCGCTGTGAACGAGGATCGTCTCTCCGCGGCGCAGGCGGGCCAGATGGTGGACGGCGTACTGCGCGGTGGTGTAGGCGTGCGGCAGGGCGGCGCCGTCGTTCAGCGTCACCTCGTCGGGCAGAGGCAGGGTCACTCCGGCGGGGGTGGAGACGAATGAGGTGATGGGCCTGCCGGTGGTCCAGGCCGCGACCCGGTCGCCGATGCGGCGGTCGCAGACGCCTTCGCCCACTGCCGTGATGGTGCCGGCGCACTCAAAGGTGTCGGGGGGCAGATCGCCGCCCGGGACGCGAAACTGATCGTAGAGGCCGAACGCCTTGAGCATGTTGATGAAGCTCAGGCCGGTCGCCTGGATCCTTATCTCCACTTCTCCGGCGGCCGGGGCCCTGCGGGGCTCCGCGGTCAGTCGCAGAGAGTCGGGGTCGCCGGGATACTGCGGCCGCAGGGCCAGAGCGTCGTGGGCGTGGTCGGCCCGGACCTGGTGCAGGTCGGCTTCGCCCAGGGGCTCGCTGCCCAGGCGTGCGGTGTACCGCCGCCCGTCTCGGTAGGCGACGTCGTCCTGACTGTCGGGGCAGGTCAGCAGCTCACGGGCCAGCACGTCGGTGGTGGTGGACGCATCGATGTCCACGGTGGCCGGGTGCAACTGGGGATGCTCGTAGCTGAGGGTGCGCATCAGCCCGCGCACTCCCGCCTGCCCCAGGTCCGGGATGTCGCCGGGGCGCACGCGCTGCGCACGGTGAGTGACGGCCCGCAGGCGGGGCGGGCTGGGGTGCCCGGCGGCCAGCAGCGGCTGGACGATCTCGGCCAGGAGACTGCCGACAGCCTGCCGGGCGCGGTCAGGTGCCGAGCTCGCGCCGGTGTCTTCAGTGCTGGGGAAGATCACCACCACTTCGGACGGGCAGCTGCGGTGCAGCAAGTCGGACAGTGCGGGCTCCCTCGGCCCTTGGCCGTCCGGTGTGCTCAGCACTGCGACGGCGCAAGGCCCGTCCTCGGTGCCCAGGGCTGCGGCCAGGTCGCGTGCGGCGGTGCCGGTCCCCGCGGCGTCCAGGAGCAACCAGTTGCCGCAGGCGAGGGGGGTGGCCGCCGGCAGGGGCGTGGGAGCCCACCGTGGCTGGAGCAGGCGGCTGTTAAAGGTGTCTTGGGCCGACTGGGCAGGGCGCCGCACGTACTGGAGGCCGCCCAGTTCAGCCAGGACGTTGCCGTCCGCGTCCAGGAGGTCGATGTGGGCCGTGCACGCCTGCTCTTCGGCCTGTTCCAGGCGTACGTGGCAGTAGCGTCCCTGCACCGTGTCACCGTGGACGGCGACGTGGGCCAGCCGCACGGGGAGCAGCATCCCTTCGCCGAGGCCGCGTCCGGTCATCCAGGCTGCTACGCCCGCCTGGCCGCAGATGTCCATCGTCACCGGGTGCGAGTGCATCTGGCGCGCCTGCCCGCGCGCCGCGTCGGGCAGGCAGATCTCGGCGAGCAGGCTCATGGGCTCGCGGGCGTCGCTGTGCCGGACCGTGACCAGCCCGGCGAAGGCCGTGCCGTGCTGCAGACGGAAGTCGTCCCGCAGGCGTGCATACACCCATTCCACTGCGATGTCGTGAGGGTGCCTGGCCGTCAGTTGGTCGATGTCCTGTCGGCGGGGCGGTGTCGCCTGTCGGCGCAGCCGGGCAGTGGCATGGACGGTGTTCGTCCCCTGGCCGCTCGATACGCCCATCTCCCACCGGGCACTGTCGTCGCGGTCCTTGCGTGCGTTGCAGGTGACCTCGGTCGCTTCGGTCAGCGGTATCAGGTGCCGTAGGTCGATGTCTTCCAGGCGCACGCCGGCCGGTTCGGTGGAGAACAGATCGACGGCGGTGCCCAGCGCCATCTCGATCATGGCTGTGGCGGGCAGTACGCAGGTGCCGTCCACCTTGTGGTCCTGGAGCCAGGGCAGGTCTTCGACGTCGATCCGGGACTGCCAGTAGTGCGTGCCGTCCCGTGCCGGGTCGGCCAGGTGGACGCCGAGCAGAGGGTGTGCCGAGGAAGCCCTCGGCGCGGACGTGCCGGGCCGGTCACCGGGGGTGATCTCGAAGTGGCGCCGCTCCCAGGAGGTGGCGGGCAGGTCGATGAATGTGCCGTGCGGCGCGAGACGTTCCACGGGCAGGGGGTGGCCCGAGCAGTGCAGCGCGGCCATCTGCGCGGTGAACGCCTGCGGCGAGTTGGCGGTTTTGCTCATCGAGGCAAGCACGACAGCATCGCTGAGCGCCAAGTCGGTCAGGGTTTCCTGGAGGGCGGACGTCAGCAGCGGGTGTGGGGACACCTCGACGAACAGGCGGTGACCGTCCTCGGCCAGAGCCCGCACGGCGGGCTCGAATTGGACGACCTGGCGCAGGTTGGCCACCCAGTAGTCGGCGTCCATCAGCGCCTCGGCGCGCGGATCGCTGAGCACCGTCGAGTAGAACGGGACGGTCGGCGTCCGTGGCACGACATCGCGCAGAGCGTTGGTCATCTCGCCGAGGACCGGGTCCATGTGGCGGGTGTGCGAGGCATAGTCGACGTTGACCAGGCGGACGGAGACGTTTCGCTGCTCCCAGTAGGCGACCAGCTTGCGCACCTGGGCGGCGTCCCCGCCCACCACCGTGGTGGACGGGGATGCCAGCACGGCTGTCTCGACCCCGCTGATGCCGCTGGCCGCAATGTCCGAGGCCACGCGTTCGCTCGGCAGCAGGACCGAGGCCATGGTGCCCGCGTTCGGCGTACGGGCGACCAGCTGGCGTGTGATCACCCGGGAGCGGCGGCAGATGACCTTGACCCCGTCCCGGGTGCTCAAGGCGCCGGCGACGACGGCAGCAGCTGTTTCCCCCATGGAGTGGCCGATGACGGCAGCCGGGCGCACGCCGCGCTCGCGCCACATGGCGGCGATGCCCAGCTGCACGGCGAAGATCACGGGCTGTACCGTGTCCGCCCCGGTCACCACCTGTGGCGCCAGCAACGCCTGACGTACGGAAAAGCCGGACTCGGCGGCGATCAAAGGTTCCAGCTCGTCGACGGCGGCCGTGAAGCCGCGGTCCTGGTCGAGCAGGTTGCGGCCCATCGCGGCCCACTGTGAGCCGTGTCCTGAGAACACCCACACCGGGCCCGGACCGGTTTGCGACAGTGACGTTCCTTCCACGAGCCCTGGGGCCGCTTCGCCGCGCGAGCACGCCCGCAAGGTGGCCACGAGTTGCTGGTGTGAGTCGGCCACGACACCCGCGCGGCAGCGGTTGTGCGAGCGGCCTGCGGCCAGCGTGTAGGCGATGTCCTCCAAAGCAGGCTGTATACCGGGCTGCTCCAGCCAGTCCGCCAGGCGAGCCGCGCCGCTGCGCACCGCACCAGGGGTACCGCCGGAGAGCAGGAACAGATGGTTGTCGGGATCCCCTGAGCCTTCGGAGAGCACCTGTGGGCTGCGGGGCAGCGCGCAGCGCGAACGCGTGACGGACCGGGCGGCGGGGGCCTGCTCGACGAGCATGTGCGCGTTGCAGCCGCTGATCCCGAACGCTGATACGGCGGCCAGCCGCGGGGCGGTCCCCTGCACCGGCCAGGACGCGGCCTTTGTGGGGACGAACAGCCGAGTGTCGCCTGCGTTGATCTGCGGGTTCCACCGGGAGAAGTTCAGCGTCGCGGGAATGATCCCGCGACGCAGGCTGGTGATCACTTTGAGCAGCCCGGCGAGCCCGGCTGCCGGCTCCGCGTGCCCGAGGTTGGTCTTCACCGCTCCCAGGGCACAGCCGTCCTTCCCCGTGCCGTAGACCGAGGCCAGCGCGGCGAACTCGATCGGGTCTCCGACCGCCGTTCCCGTTCCGTGGGCCTCGACCAGACCGACCTCGTGCCCGGCGACACCGGCGCGCCGCAGAGCCTGCTGGTAGACCGCTTGCTGCGCCCGCAGCGACGGCGCCGTCAGGCGGGTGTCCCGGCCGTTTTGGTTGATCGCCGAGCCGCGCAGGACCGCCAGTATCCGGTCACCGTCGCGGACAGCGTCCCGGTATCGCTTGAGGACCACCACGCCGCAGCCTTCGCCGCGCACGTAGCCGTTGGCGGCGGCGTCGAAGGCACTGCACCGGCCGGTCGGCGAGAACGCCAGCCAGTGCGCCATGGTGGCCGTGGTCTCCGGCAGCAGATGCAAGATCACTCCGCCCGCGAGCGCCAGGTCCGCTTCTCCGGCCCGCAGTCCCTGGCACGCCAGGTGCACCCCGGCCAGGCTGGAGGCGCAGGCCATCTCGAAGGGCAGTTGAGGCCCTCGCACATCCAGTAAGAACGCCAGTCGGCCCAGCCCCATGCTGTCGATGCCCGCATACAGAGCATAAGGGTCGCTGGCTGCCAACGGCTGCTGACTGCGCAGCAGGTAGTCCCGGCTCATGAGCCCGAAATACAGCCCCGTCCGCGAGCCGGCCAGGGACAGCGGAGGAATGCCCGCGTGCTCCAGCGCCTCCCACGTCACCTCCCACAGCAAGCGCTGCTGGGGGTCCACCCAGGCGGCTTCCTGGGCGTTGATGCCGAAGAACTCCGGCTCGTACGCGTACACGTCGCCGTCGAGGAAGCAGCCCCACCGCATCCGGTCGGCCACCGCCGGCGGAAGAACCGCCAGCTCCGCCTGGGACCACCGGGCAGCAGGAACCTCACCGACCGTCTCGCGCCCGGCGAACAGCAACTCCTCCAGTGCCTCCAGAGAATGAGCTCCCCCTGGATAGCGGCACCCTGCCCCCACCACCGCGATGGGCTCAACCGTCCTGTTATCCGTCATCTGCGGGACTTCCTTTCTCGGTCACGAAAAACTGCACATCGCTGAATTTCCGGCGAGCCTTCACACAACGGGCCACCCAAGGGCGCCGTCAGCCGCAGCGGGTCCCTGAATGATGGAGAGGAACACCGAAACCGCAGCGAAGCGTCTGGCTAGGAGGGTTTTCTCACTCGGCGATGGCGGTGCTGTAAGCCCACTCGGCGACCGGCACCGCCGCGCCTCCCAGATCCCGGAGCCGGCCGGTGAAGGTGAAGTGCTCGTTGCGCCCGCAGTGAACGATCACCAGTCGGTCGCTGTCTGCGATCGCCGCGTCGACGATGGAGATCATCTGCGGCAGAGTCGGCGGATCGCCTCACAAAAAAGGCGTTCGCGTTTCCGGAGACGGTTTCCATTTCAGGCATATGCCATTCGCCCTTCGAAGTCGGAGGACCAAGCCTCCATCCGCTCTACCCCGAAATCCGGACGTCACGCTGGATATATTCCGGCGAAAAGCAGCGAAGGCGCGCAGACGGCGCACGGCAGCGCGATCGAGGGGCGCCAAGAATGCTCGGCGCACTGCGGATTTCTCGCCGCGCCTCAAACGCGCCCCTCAAGTGGCCAGAAAGGAGCATCACAGTGACCATAGACGGCCACGAAGCGCCTCACGCGAACACTCATGCCGCTCAGGCGTCAAACATGGGCTCTGCGCCTCACCTCGCTCAGTCACAACCTGACACCTACTCCCATCCTGGTCATTGCGAAACGGCAGATGCGCACGTCTCGTACAGTGCCTGGTGATACGAGCTGCCAGAAGCGAAGCGGGAGCGCTTTTCCGCCGTTCACGAGAGGCGCCGTTGACGTTACGGTATCCGGCCGCGTTAACGTCGAAGAGCGCCGAACCCCGAAGAAGAAGTGCCGTGCCCTGTTCGCCGCAGGCGTTTCCGTCGACGGCGTCGGAATTAGAGATCTTGCGCCACCCACAGCAGGATTCGATGATTTCGCGGACGACGGTACGTCGGGTGAACCCAAGACAGCAGCAATAAGCTGACATCAAGACGGTGCAGCGATCGATGCGCGCGGGTTTTCGCGCATCCGAATACACGACGAGAAAGGTCCATCATGGCAAGGAAAAAGAACGCCCTCGACAGGATGTCGAAGGGCGTCAGGCGCATGAACAAGGACACCCGAAAAGGCATCGATACAGCCCTCGGCACAAGGAAAAAGAAGAGGAAGAAGGGAGCCAAGGCGCAGGCGAAGCAGAACCGACGCCACATCGGCGCCCTAACCGAGCAGATGGAGCAGCTCACCCAGCAGGTCTCCGCGCTCACCTCGACCGTTTCCGACCACCGCAAGGACAGCGCAGCCAGCAGGTAGCACCGGCTCGGAAGTGGCGGCATACGCCCGCAGGGAGGCAGCATGCCCAAAGGGCGTACCCGCCGTACCGCCCGCATCGTGTCCCGGCTCGCCGGCGCCGAGGCCGCCCGGGCGGCGCGTTCGCGGGGCAGGCGGCCCGAGGCGCAGCCGTCACCGGACGCCGGCAAAGCGGAAAGGGCCCGGCACATCCGGCGCACCCTGGAGGAACTGGGGCCACTGTACGTCAAGGTCGGCCAGATCCTGGCCACTCGCCCCGACTTCGTCCCGCAGTACATCCGGGATGAGCTGGAAAACCTCAACGACAAGGCCCGCGTTGAGCCGTTCGCGCGCTTCGAGCCCGTACTGGAACAGGACCTCGGCCCCCGCTGGCGCGCGGGCTTTCAGAGTATCCGGACGGAAGAGCCCCTCGGGTCGGCTTCACTGGCCCAGGTCTACAAGGCAGTGGACGCCTCCGGCCGCGCGTGTGTCGTGAAGATACAACGGCCGGAGGCACACGAAGCCGTACTCGGCGACATGTCGGTCCTGAAGACGGCCGTGCGCCTGTTCGCCAAGGCCGCCCCGCACTTCAACGAAGTCGTCGACATTGGCGCCATGCTGGAGGTCTTGTTCACCGTCATGCACGACGAGCTGGACTTCACCAGGGAAGCCCGCAACATGAAGGACGCCCGCAAAGCCGCCAAGGACTTCAAACGGGTCTGCGTCCCCAAAGCCCTGACCGCCACGCCCAGGGTGCTGGTGCAAACCTTCGCGGAAGGCTCTCCCGTCAACCGGGTCAAGCCGGACGAACTCAGCAAGAAGCAGCGCAAGGCCATCGCCTACCAGCTCATGGAGTTCATGTTCCGCGGCTACTTCATCGACCGCCGTTTCCACGCCGACCCTCACCCCGGAAACATCATCGTCAGCACCGACGGCAAAGCCCATCTGATCGACTGGGGCATGGTCGGACGCATCGACCGCGGCACCAGCCTCGCCACCCTCGGGGTCTTCCTCGCCCTGGCCCAGAACGACGGAGCGGCCATGGCTCGGCACTGGGTAAGCCTGGGCACCGCCACCCCATGGAGCAACCCCTCAGCCTTCCTGCAAGACATCAGCCGGATCGTCCCCCACTGGACCGACGCCTCCCTGGACGAACTCAACTTCGGCGTCGCCCTGATGACCCTGCTGCGCTACTCCTCCCAGCGCGGCATCCAGATCACCCCGCTGACCTCCGTCGTCGGCAAATCCGTCGCGAACATCGAAGGATCGGTGCGCTGTCTCTACCCCAAACTGAAACTTTCGACCGCCCTGCACGGCACCCTCAGAAACGTCATGCGGGACCTCATCCTCGAAACTCTTTCCGAAGAACAAGCCTCCCAGACAGCTCTCCACCTGCTCGGCACCCTGATCCACGGACCCGCACAGCTTCAGTCCTCACTGACCGACCTCTCCACCCGGCAACTCACCTTCCAGGCCCGCAACAACCTCGGAGACCCCATACAAGCCGGACGACGGCACAGAGGCGCAGCTCCCACCATCAGCTTGCCGGCCTTGGCGCTGGGTGCCAGCTGGGCTGGGCACCGCTTCTGCAAGAAGGGCTCCGGCTCCTGACACCCGAGCGGCACGCATCACCCGCGTGGACGGTGCTCCGAGCAACCCGGTGGCTCACGGACAGAGCCGGTCGCATATTGCCACGACAATGGTCGTTCCCGGGGAAAGCCGTAGGACCGCGCGGCACCGTGATGCTGTGGCACTTGCCTCCTCAGCCATAGCCTGGCCAGGCTTGGCGAGAATGGCGGTACAGGCACCGGCAGCGCAGATGCGCCTGCGCGATACGGTCACCGTCGCGGCGTACACGCCGGACGGCCGCGGTGATTGGCCCGTACGTCGAGCCCCAGCCCAGTGTTCGCGCCGTGGGCGAACTGCACCCGCAGGTAGGGCAGTTCGTCGCCCTCCGGGAGGCGCCACGGCTCGGAGCCGTTGGCCAGGTAGCCGTCGGACAGCAGGAAGACCGGCGTACGGTACGTCAGCGCGATGCGCGCCGCGTCGAAGCAGTCGGCCGGCGTCTTCGGAGCCACGATCGGCACCGGCGCCTCGCCGTTGCGCCCGTACATCGCCTGCAGCAGATCGGCCTGCTCGGTCTTGGTGGGCAGGCCGGTGGACGGGCCGCCGCGCTGGATGTCCACGATGACCAGCGACGCAGGAACTACAAGCTCGATCGCCCGTAACGCCCACACCGCACATAATGGGCGCACACAAAGCCGCAGTTCAGAAGCCCTTTGCCGCCCTCTCATGGATGACAACACACTCCGCATGACACGTAACCGGAAACACATGAAACGACTCAACGAACCGACCGCCGTACGCGTTATCCCTCGCCCCGAGGTTGGGGGCCATGGGGCTTCCACCCCTTCAGGTATGCCTTGAGCTCCTCCGTCGAGGGTTCCCTCGGAGTAGGCATCTCCGGAAGCCCGCTCAACGGATCGATCCCCTGCACGAACTCACGTGCCCACTCCAACCAGCGTCTGGTCGACTTCAGCGTGGGCTCATCCACAGCGTCGCCCTGCTGGGCGAGGCGACGTTCCAGCGCATCACAGTAGGCAACAAGTACGGCGGCCTCCTGCCAGCGTCCGGCTTCCTCGCGCAGCACCTTGGCGAGTTGGTCCCGGACGGCCTGCTTCCTCGCCTCCTCCATGGCCGCCCGCCAACGAACCTCACACTCCGCCATAGCCCACTGCTCACGCTCCCGGCGTTGAACGTCCTCCAGCGCTCGCTCCTCGACTTCCCCAAGGATCATCCCCAGGGCGTCCTCGAGCATCCTGCTCTTCCGGTCTCGCCAACGCCCTGGCCGGCCGGACCGGCCATGGCCAATCTCGACGACAATGCGCGCGGAGCGTTCTGGATTCGTCGACTGCGGAAACTCCTGTCTGACAGTGACCGCGCGCGCGAAACCGTCGACCACCACGTCGACTCCGCCCTCGCGCCGCGAATAGCACGACCGACTCTGCCTGACCTCGTACCCTCGCCGCACTGCCTCGGCAGCCAGCGCCTGCAGCAGCAAGAGCGACCGGCGGCGGAGCTCAGCGGGAATGACCAGCTGTTCGTCATCGTCCTTGAGTGCGGCTACAGCCGGGTGCAGAGAACTCAGCCGGGTGCAGACCGGTACCACCGATGCATCAACTGTCGGCCGGCGAGTCCGCGCGTTGGGATGCGTGCCCTCGGCGAGAAACATCTCCAGCCCGCGCGCACCGTTCCGGACCTTCTCGATACGTTTGCCCTGCGGTTCCAGCCCGTGCCGCTTGGCGAAATCGACCACACGCCGCCACTCCACGATCTCGTCGTCACCGAGGTCGTCGAGACAGACGCGCCCCTCCGCGACCAGGCGCTCGACCAACTCCAGCGCCTTCGCCCGTCGAGCACGCGCGACGGGCCGCTCACTGTATGGCATCGGACTGCGTTTTCGAGCGGTCACTTCGCGCCGCGCTCCGCTCTCCTTGAACGCCAGGGTTCCGGCTGACGCTACCTGGACACCAGCCATGAACGCCGGACTGTCGGGAGGTGACCTTGTCGCACGTCGAAACGTAGTCGGTCTCAGTGAACGCCGCACGTGGGCAGTTCCGACACTCCTGATGGCCCTCGACCGCCCCTGGACGCGTAGGGCATAGAAGCAAGCGCCGTTCCCTCCGGCCGCAGACTCCAGGCCCCTCGCCGGGCCGCGAGCCGCTGAATGAGCGTGTGATGCCGTTCAGCCAAGGCGAACCACAGGTGCGCGAGCTTCACACCACACCGCGCCCCCGCACCCTGCATAGACCCGAAAGAGCGGACGCCGGTGGTGGGAGTTCTCTGGGACTTCTCTGGGATTTCCGGCTGTGTCAGTGGGCATGACCGGGAAACAGTCGAAAGGTCGTCCGTGCAGGTCAGCGCCTCACAGCTAGCCATCTCAGCAGGTGACGGAGCTGCCTGGTCCCTTCCGGGACGGGACCTGGATTCTCGACCCGAGCATGCGGACATTGCATGACGCGCTCCGCCGCGAACAGCAGCCGCTGCAGAATCGCAGGTGGAATGTGACCTTCACCGACGTGGCGACCAGTGGGACGGACATCTCTGCGGGGATCGCCAAGGTCACCATGCCGAAGTCAGCCCCGCATCCTCTTCGCTCTGGCGGGATCGAAGGCCCGTAGCGTCCTGAGCGGTACCGCCCTGGGATCGAAGTGAACCTCTCAGGCATGCAGCAAGGCCGCCGTCCCGCAAAGGGACAGCAGCCTCCCCCACTCCGACATCGACATCATCCGCCAGGAGAAGGACGAGCTGCAGCCGACGCGAAACCAATGGAGGAGCACATCACCTGAACCGCCTCTAGACCTGCGGGCACCCATGCAGCACACGCGCGGGTCCGCAGCACCGACCGCAGACCCGCCGATAGAAAGAACAGCACACAACCCGATCCGGCTCCCGGGCGTAGCTCCTACGTGACCAAACCAGGCCCACGCGCCACCGGAAGGCTCGACTGCGTCACGCAGCGTGCGCGGCCGGAGCTCAGTGGAGGGGCTGATTGCGCACGTTGCCGACGTCTGCGGCGAGTGATCCCTGGGGAGAATTTGGGGAGTATGGCCGCCGGTGGGGAGCGCCTGGGGAGAATCGGCCGCATAACGCGGCACGGCCCTGAAAGACGCAGAAAGAGGCATCGCTGCAGGTCACAGACACGCGAAAGCGCATAAGCGCAGGTCAGCCCAGTGCGGTAGACGACTTCATGACGTACGTACCGAGATCGTCTGCCTTGCCGATTTTCGGAAGCGACCCTCATTCATGTAGAGCCCACGACATTACGGTTCCGCAGCCGAGCATGCGCCCGCTTACCGACGCGTGATGGCCGGCAAGCGGGTGCAAGGAACCCGTGAGCGGTCGACAGTCACTCCCATCATCTCGCGACTGAGGGAGTCATCTTCCTGCCGGGAGCCGCTTTCGCCTCACCGACGCCCCCAGACCGTGATCGAGCCCCCTCGCGGCCGACACGGAGCGTAACCGGTTTACACCTGACACCCCATCAGGAAAGTCAGCATCGAGTCAGCATCAGTACGACCACAGGCGGCCTGAGATGATCGAACTTGCACATCCACCCCGACCCGCCACACCCCCTGTGACCTGCAGAAACGCAGGTCACAGGGGGTGTGACCGACATCACCCCCGCCTGGGTCGGGCGATCCCCCGCGTCGCCCGACCCGGGCAGCTCGGCCGGAGTCCTGGCCGCGTCGGGGCGGACATCCGGAGACCTGCTGAGTATATTGGCTCTCAGCCAGTCAACGCAGGAGTTATCAGCATGTCCCCCCGCAGCCCCTCGGTCAATGAAGAGTTGCGGCGGCGTTCCCGGGAGCGCTTGTTGCAGGCGACCGTCGAGCTGGTGGACGAGCGCGGGTATGAGGCGACGACGCTCGGGGACATCGCCTGCCGTGCCGGTTCGGCGCGCGGGCTGATCTCGTACTACTTCCCGGGCAAGCGGCAGCTGCTGCAGTCCGCCGTGCACCGGCTGATGCACCACTCGCTGCAGGCGGCGCTGGAGCGCGAGCCCGTACCGACGGGTGAGGACGCGGGCCGGGAGCGGCTGGCGCGGGCGATCGACGCGATCCTGGGGCTGGCGCAGGAGCGTCCGCTGCTGATGCGTACGCACATGGCCGGGATTTTGACGGCGGAAGGTTTCATCCAGTGCCCCGAGCAGCAGCGGCTGGCGTTCCTGCTGCGTGACACGGTCGAGCGGTACGGCTCGAAGGACGCGGACACGGACTACCGGCTGCTGCGGGCGTTGCTGATGGGGTCGGTGGTGGCGGTGCTGCTGCCCGGGGCGCCCATGCCGGCCGCGCGGTTGCGGGCCGAGCTGTTCCAGCGGTACGGCCTCGACTGGGAGCTGGGCGTGCCGCCGAGCGAGGGCCCGGAACCGCCGCTGGAGGGCCCGCCCCCGCTGTTGAACACGAGCCCGGCGGGGCCCACGCCGCTGCCCGGCCCGGCATCGGCCGGTCCTTCCACGCAGCCCGGCCCCTCACCGGCCGATTCGCCTGCCGTGGCGGAAGGCTAGGTCCGTAAGAGGCGGGGAGCCCGTGCCGCTCCCCCGCCGGGCTTCACCCGCCCGACGCCCCCGGCAAGAGCCCCGTGCATGCCCGCCCCCATGCATGCCCCGTCCGCCAACCTCGGCAGCACACCTCCCGCGCACCTCACACCGGTGGGATTCTGGGAGTACTCCGCGGGAAGGGGCCTTTCGTGCTTCGCGTCGCAGTGATCGGGTCGGGACCCAGTGGCGTCTACACCGCTCAGGCGCTGGTCGGGCAGGAAGCCGTGCCGGACGTCGAGGTGTATGTGCTCGACCGGCTGCCGTGCCCGTACGGGCTGGTCCGCTACGGTGTCGCGCCCGACCACGAGAAGATCAAGTCGCTGCAGCACAACCTCCGTACGGTGCTGGAGCATCCACGCGTGCACTTTTTGGGCAATGTCGACGTGGGCGCCGGCGGGCTGGACCCGCGGCAGTTGCGGCGGCTGTTCCACGCGGTGGTGTACTGCGTGGGGGCCGCCACCGACCGGCACTTGGGCGTTCCGGGCGAGGACCTGCCCGGCAGCCACTCCGCCACCAACTTCGTCTCCTGGTACAGCGCGCACCCGGACGCGGCGGGCGGCCGCTTCCCGCTGGCCGCGCGCTCGGCGGTGGTGATCGGCGTGGGCAACGTCGCGGTGGACGTGGCGCGGATTCTCGCTCGCGGGGCGGACGAGCTGGCGCGTACGGACGTTCCGCAGGGCGCGCTCGGCGCGCTCGCGGAGAGCCGGGTCGAGGACGTGTGGATGGTGGGGCGGCGGGGGCCGTCGCAGGCCAAGTTCACCACCAAGGAGCTGCGGGAACTGGGCACGCTGCCGGGTGCTGAGGTGGTCGTACGGCCCGGGGAACTGGAGCTGGATCCGGCGTACGGCGACTCCGCGGGGCTGCCCGCGGTGAACCGGCGCAATGTGGAGGTGCTGCGCGGCTGGGCCGGGCAGACGGGCGGTGCGGAAGGGCCGGCAGGAACGGGAGGCGCGGCGGACGGGGCGCCGGGAGCGGCGCACGCCAAGCACCGCCGGATTCACCTGCGGTTCTTCCTCCGGCCCGTCGAGATCATCGGTGACCCGGATGCGGGGGTACGCGGGGTGCGGTTCGAGCGGACCGTGCCGGACGGGTCGGGCGGGGTGACCGGCACGGGGCAGTACGAGGAGATCGCGGCGCAGCTGGTGCTGCGCTCGGTCGGGTACAAGGGGACGCCGCAACCGGGCCTGCCGTTCGACGCGGCGACCGGGACGGTGCCGCACGTGGAGGGGCGGGTGCTGCGCGACGGCGCGCCCTCCCCCGGTGAGTACGTGGCGGGGTGGATCAAGCGCGGTCCGACCGGGGTGATCGGCACCAACCGGCCGTGCGCGAAGCAGACCGCGACGGCGCTGCTGGCGGACGCGGAGGCGCTGGCGCGGGTGCCGCTGCCGGACGATCCGGTGGCCGAGCTGCGGCGGGCGGGGCAGCGGCCGGTGCGCTGGCCCGGCTGGCTGGGCATCGAGGCGGCGGAGGCGGCGCTCGGCCGCGAGCTGGGGCGGGCGACCGTGAAGATCGCCGACTGGCCGGGGCTGCTGGTGGCGGCCGCGGACGGGGAGCGCTGAGCGGGTCCGGACGGGCGCGGGGGCGACCGTACGAACCGGGGCGCGGGAGATAGGACCGTACGAACCGGGGGTGGACGGCGGGCCGGCGGGTGCCGGACGGGGCGGGTGCGGCCGCTCAGCCGGCCAGTCGTGCGTCCTGGAGTTCCGCCGCCTCCAGGACCCGTTCGAGCAGGCCGGGGAAGAGCGCGTCGAGGTCGGCGCGGCGCAGCCCGTTCATCTTGGCCGTACCGCGGTAGATCTGCGTGATGACGCCGTGTTCGCGCAGCACCCGGTAGTGGTGCGTACAGGTGGACTTGCTGACCGGCAGCTCAATGCCGGCGCAGGACAGTTCGCCCTGGGCCTCGGCGAGACAGCGGACGATGCGCAGCCGCATCGGGTCGGCCAGCGCGTGCAGCACGTCTTCGAGGCGGATCGCCGTGACGTCCGGGTGGTCCAGGACACGGGCACCGGGCCGGTCGGCTGAGGGCGGCGTGGTGGTCGGCATGGCGGCTCCTGGAAGTCGGCTCCGGACGGTCGGTGTGCAGCCGGGGATCGGTGTGGGTGGTCGGGCGGGGATCTTTATTGTACGAGGAACGTCGTAATTTGACATCTTCCCAGGACGGAGGCGGTGGACCGGCCCGTGGCCGGACGGATCCGCCGGGGCGGCGGGCTGACGCGCGGTCAGCCGCCGCCGTACGGCTGACATGTACGCGGCCGGGCGGGGCACCCGTGGCGAAGGGGTGAACTGCCCGCCACCGACGGACCCCGGGAGCCGTTCGGGGGAACGAGTGAGCAGCGAACGAGAACGACCGATCACGATCGCCGGACCGCGACGCCGTCGCCGGTTCCCGTCGGAGGCTCGATGACCCACAGGACCCGCCCGCGCAGGACCCGCCCGTGCGGAATTCACCCGTGCAGGACCCGCCCGTGACCGGCGCGTGGTGGCCCCTTCCGCGCCGGGAACGGACCCTGCCGGGAGCCGAACGGCGCCTCTCCCACCGGCAGCCCGCCCGTCAGCAGCCCGCCCGCCGGCGGCTGTCCCGTACGGAGCTTTCTCGTACGGAGCTTTCTCGTACGGAACCCTCCCGCACGCAGCGCCCCCGTACGCACTCCCACCCCCAGCGGCGACCGCCGCACCGCCCGGTACCGCGTCCGCCGGTCCCCGGCCACCCGGCCGCCGCACCGGGCGACCGCGCGGCGCACACCCCCGCACCGGGCCCGGCCGCACGCATCGGGCGGGCTCTCCTCGGTCAGTGGCACCGCGTCGCCGGCCCCACATGGGCCGCCCTGTGCCGTCGCCGCCTGGCCGCCGTACCGCTCACCACGGCCTCCGTACTCCTCGTGATCACCTGCCATGCCCTCGCCCTGACGGACACCGGTTCCCGGCTGGTCTGGGCGCTCGGCGGGGTGCGGGCCGATGTCCCGCTCTGGCTGGTGCCGCTGCGGCTGCCGCTGTCGCTGTTCGCGCCCGCGCCGGGACTGCCCTGGTGGGGCGCCCTCGCCCAGGTGATCGTGATCTTCGGGGTGGCCGAGTGCGTCCTCGGTACGGTGCGCACGGCGACCGTCTCCCTCGTCGTCACGGCGGCGGCGACGCTGTTCGCCCGCTTTGTGCTCACCCTCGGCCCCGGCCATCCGCTGGCGGTCCCCGCGAGCGAGGCGGTCCTGGCCGACACGGGGCCGTCCGCCGCCGTCGTGGGGCTGCTGATCTGCGTCGGCTGGGCCTGCCGGGCTCCTCTGCTGATCTACGGCACGGCGCTGACCTTCTCCCTGGAATGCGTCCTGACCTCCACCCTCTCCAGCCGCGCCCACCTGGGCGGCATCGTCGCCGCCCTTCTGTGCGCCGCGGTCACCTGCCGTACTCCGGTCCGCGCGGCCTCCGCCCCGTCCGCGGCGGCCCCCTCCTCCGCGGCCGCGCCGAGCGGGCGTGACGCCTGACGGCCTGCCCCGGGCCCGTACGGACAGAGGCGCCCCGGAAGGCTAGACTCGAACACGTGAGCGAACTGCCCCCTGACCTGCCGCGTCTCCGCACCCTGGAGACATGGCTGCGCCTGCAGCTCACCGCGGTCCGGGCCCGTATCCAGTTCCTCGAACAGCAGGAGCGGAACCGTCCCGCACCGGTCCGGCCGCCGCGGCCCGACTGGCTGCTGGAGACCGAACGGCTCGGCGGCCGCAGCGGGCGCCCCGTCCGGGTCCATGTGGGCGGGTGCGGCCAAGCGCGCGGCCGGGCGATCAGCCGCGAACAGGCGGTGGACGCCCTCGGGCAGGGCGTGGAGGCGTGTTACGGCTGCCGTCCGGATACGGAGTTGGGAATTCTGGGCTGACGGGCAGGGGGCCGGGCCAGGGGCGGGACCACCGTTCGCGGTCGGCTTCGGCCGTCACGCCGTTACGCCGTTACGCCGTTACGGACGCGAACGAGCGCGCACCGTGGCGATCAGCGGCACGGCCGGCTGAATGACCATGCCCATGCGCGGCGTCGCCTCCTTCGGCGTCACGTCCAGGTGGAAGCGCTGCGCCACGGCGGCGATGAGCAAAGCCGCCTCCATCTGGGCGAACCGGGCGCCGATACAGCCGCGGGAGCCGCCGCCGAACGGGAACCAAGCGTGTTCGGGGATGACGTCGGGAGCGTCGGCGTCCCAGCGTTCAGGGCGGAACACCTGGGGGTCGCGGAACCAGCGCGGGTCCCGGTGGACCGTCCACTGGCTGCACCACACCGTCGTACCGGCGGGAATGGCGCGGCCGCCCAGGACGACGCCCTCCTTGGCCACGGCGGGGACGAGCCAGACCGGCGGATACATCCGCAGGCTCTCCTTGACGATCTGCCGGGTCCAGACCAGCCGTTCGTAGTCCTCCTCGGTGGGTGGGCGGCCGCCCAGGACGCGGTCGACCTCGTCGTCCAGCCGGGCCCGCGCCTCGGGCGACCGGGACAGCAGGTACCAGGTCCACGTCAACGCGGTGGAGGTCGTCTCGTGACCGGCCGCCCAGAGCGTCACCGCCTCGTCCTGGACCTCTTTGGCGGACAGCGGGCGCCCTTCCTCGTCCCGCGCCGCGAGCAGCCGGGTCAGCAGATCGCCGCCCTGGCCGCCGTCCGCACCGGCACCGTCCCCGCCGTCCGCCCCGGCCCGCCGGGCGTCGATCAGCCGCCGCATCTCGGCGTCGATGGTGGCGACGGCGCCGAGATGACGCCGGCGGTAGGGCAGCGGCACCCATGGCGGGAGGATCAGAGGCAGGCCGCGGATCTCGGTGGCGACCGCGCGTTCGGCCGTCGCCATCGCCTCGCCGAGGGCCTGGGTCCGGTCCCCGAGGTCGTTGCCGAACAGCGTACGGAGCACGATGCGCTGAGTGATGAGCGTCATCTCCCGCCGCAGGTCGAAGCGGTCGCCGTCGCGCCAGCCGCCGACCGCCGCGAGGGCGCTGTCGACCATGGTCCGGGCGAAGCGGCGGACCTGGCGCGGGCGGACGGTCGGCTGGACCATGCCGCGCTTGCGGCGCCACTCGGCCCCCGCGGTGAGCAGGACGCTCTCGCCGACGAGCTGGTGCATGGCCCAGCCGATTCGCAGGACGTCGTAGGCGCCGCCCCGGGAGCCGAGGAATTCGGCGATGTGCTGCGGGTGGGAGAGGAACAGGCTGCGCCGCGGGCCGAGGGACCACGTCACGGCGTCGCCGGCGTCCCGCAGCCGGGTCAGGAACGCCAGCGGGTCCTTGCCGAAGGCGGGCAGGTTTCCGAGCCACGGCAGGCCGCGCGGGCCGGGTACGGGGCGGAGCGGGGCAGTCTCCACGGGCACGGTTCCTCCAGCGCGCGAGGCGGGCACACCCGGCGACTCCTCGGCGGCGGAGCCGGCGGGAACCTGCCTGCCGCCGGTCCCTGCCCGAAGCACGGCGCGCGCGGGCCGACGCCTGGATGCTTTCCCCCGGAGGCATGTCACCGACACCCGCTAAGCCACACCTCACCTCCTTCGGAGGACGCGTTCGGTCCTGCGAGTACACCGCATGGAGGCCCCACTCCCAGGAAAACGACTTCGCGGCGGGAAACTCACCCATTCGACGACATGCGCGGACAGTAATCGAATGACTACCCTTTGCGCATGAGCCGTGGGGGACACCGCTTGGACCACAGGGGCCGCCCGACGCGCCGGTCCCCGGTGCGGGCCGTTGTCCTGATGCTGGTCGCCGTGCTGATCTCGCTGTGCGGTGCGGCTCCCGTGGCTTCCGAACCGGCTGGGGGGCAGTCCGAGGTCACCGTCGCGTCGGCCGAACTCGCCGCCGACGACAGCGTTCCCCAGGCGGCCGCTTCCCGGGTGGCCAGGGCGGGGCGTACGGACCGCTGCCCCACGGCGCAGACCCTCGCCCCCTCGCCGCCGCACCGCCCCGGGCGGGTCAACTCCCCCGCCCGCCGGGCCGTTCCGCCGCCGGGCGTACGCAACGACGCCAACGCCCGCGCGCACCACACCGTGTTGCGCTGCTGACCGCACCGCGTTCCCGCCACACTCCGAAGCCGCCGGTCCGTACGGAACCGGCCGGCGCGGCGTCCCCTGACGACGTACACCGGAAAAGGCGCGAACGCTCCCGCACACCGCAGCAGCGACCAGCAGGAGAGGTGCGTCATGCCCATCGATCCCCAACGCGCGCTGGAAGGCTACCTGCGCGCCCTCGCGTACGACTCGGACGACTCGGACGACTCGGACGACTTCCGACCGGCCTCCGGGCCGGGCCGCCCCGCGACCACCGCCGGGGCCGGTTCCGAGCCCGCGGCCGCCCGGGACACGGCTCCCGTTTCCGAAGCAGCCCGGGACGAGTCCGTTCCCGAAGCCTCCCGGGCTCCCGCCACCGTTCCGGAGCAGGCAACACCCGCCGCACCCCCAAGCGGGCTTCTGCACAGGCTGCTCTCCCTGCGCCGTGGCCCGGCGGCAGCCGAGCGGACGCGCCGGGCCTGAGCCGAGTATCCGACCCCGGTACGCCGGTGTCCCTCTGCCGCGCGCTCCCGCACCGGTGTCCCTCCCCCGGGGGCGCCGGTGCGCCCTTCCGGGTGACGGCGGCCCGCGCCGCCCCGTGGTCGCCAGGAATCCCGCCGCGCTGATGCCAGGCTGTGTCGGGCGTCGGTCACGCGCCGGTCCGGCGCACGCGTGCGTCGCGGTACGTGTCGGCGTCCCCGTGCCGGTTCCGGCGCGGGCCGGGCGGAGGTTGCCGGTGGTCCAGGTCGAGCAGTGCACGCGTACGGAGGCCGCCGCGGCGCCCCGCAACACGGTGGGCCGGTCCGTACGCCGCTGGCTGACCACCACCGACCACAAGGTGATCGGGAACCTCTACCTCGTCACCGCGTTCGGCTTCTTCCTGTTCGCGGGCGCGCTGGCGATGCTGATGCGCGCCGAACTGGCCCGGCCCGGTCTGCAGATCGTCAGCGCCGAGCAGTACAACCAGCTGTTCACCATCCACGGCACGATCATGATGCTGCTGTTCGCGACGCCCATGTTCGCCGGGTTCTCGAACGCGGTCATGCCGCTGCAGATCGGCGCCCCCGATGTGGCCTTCCCCCGGCTGAACGCCCTGACGTACTGGCTGTTCCTGTTCGGCGGTCTGATCGTGGTGTCGGGGTTCCTCACCCCGCAGGGCGCCGCGTCGTTCGGCTGGTTCGCCTACGCGCCGCTCAACAGCGCGCTGCGCACGCCGGGTGCGGGCGGCGATCTGTGGACCATGGGACTCGTCGTGTCGGGCCTGAGCACCACCCTGGGCGCGGTCAATTTCATCGCCACCATCATGTGCCTGCGCGCCCCGGGCATGACCATGTTCCGGATGCCGATCTTCACCTGGAACGTGCTGTTCACCTCGATCCTGGCGCTGCTGGCGTTCCCGGTGCTGACCGCCGCGCTGCTCGCCCTGGAGGCGGACCGCACCTTCGGCGCGCACATCTACGACCCGGCGAACGGCGGGGCGGTCCTGTGGCAGCACCTGTTCTGGTTCTTCGGGCATCCGGAGGTCTATATCGTCGCCCTGCCGTTCTTCGGCGTGATCACGGAGATCGTCCCGGTGTTCAGCCGCAAGCCGGTGTTCGGGTACATCGGCATGGTGGGCGCGACCATCGCCATCACCATGCTCTCGGCGACCGTATGGGCGCACCACATGTTCGCCACGGGCGCGGTGCTGCTGCCGTTCTTCTCCCTGATGTCCTTTCTGATCGCGGCGCCCACGGGAGTGAAGTTCTTCAACTGGATCGGCACGATGTGGCGCGGCAGCGTGTCCTTCGAGACGCCGATGCTGTGGGCGGGCGGATTCCTGGTGACCTTTCTGCTCGGCGGGCTGAGCGGGGTGCTGATCGCGTCGCCGCCGCTGGACTTCCACGTCACCGACTCGTATTTCATCGTCGCGCATCTGCACTACGTCCTCTTCGGCACGGTGGTCTTCGCGATGTTCGGCGGTTTCTACTTCTGGTGGCCGAAGCTGACGGGGCGCCTGCTCGACGAGCGGCTGGGCCGGATGCACTTCTGGTCGCTCTTCATCGGATTCCAGCTGACGTTCCTCGTGCAGCACTGGCTGGGCTCCAGCGGAATGCCCCGGCGCTACGCGGACTATCTGGCGGCCGACGGATTCACCGTACTGAACTCGCTTTCCTCGGTCGGCGCGTTCCTGCTGGGGCTTTCCACGCTGCCTTTTCTTTACAACGTGTGGCGTACGGCGCGCTACGCGCCGAAGGTGGCGGTGGATGATCCGTGGGGTTACGGCCGGTCGCTGGAGTGGGCGACGTCCTGCCCGCCGCCCCGGCACAATTTCCACGCGCTGCCCCGCGTACGGTCCGACTCCCCCGCGTTCGACCTGCACCACCCCGAAGCGCTGCGGCTGCCCGCGCCGCAGCGCGGCAGTGCCGAACCGACGCCCGATCCGCACAGAGAGCGGCACATGTGAAGACCGAGGCAATTCTCTTCGCCGGAGTGGCGGCCTTCTTCTTCGTGGCGGGCCTCGGCTACGCCTTCTGGTCGGAGGAACCGGCCGGTACGGCGGCGCTGGCCGTCTCGTTCCTGATGTCCTCGCTGGTGAGCGGCTTCTGCGCGCTCAATCACCACAAACGGGGAAAGCGGCCGGAGGACCACAAGGAGGCCGAGGTACGCGAGCGGTACGGCAGCCTCGGATTCTTTCCGCCCCGCAGCGCCTATCCCCCGCTGACCGGTCTGGCGGTGGCGCTGACCGCGCTGGGCGTGGTCTTCGGCCTGTGGCTGTTCGTCATCGGGGCCGGTCTGCTGGTGGCGTGCGTCGTCGGCATGGTGCTGGAATCCTCCGGGCACGCGTAGGCGGGTCAGTCGTCCGGGCCACGCTCCGGACCGGCCGTCAGCTCGGCGACGTGGGCCCGCTGCTCGGGAGTTACGGGCAGGTCGACCCGGTCGCGGTAGTACCAGTTGCTCAGCGCCAGGCGCACTCGCTGCCGCCGGGCCAGGCGCGTGCTGCCCTCGGGGGGCCGTAGCGGCTCGGGGACGTCGCGGACGAGCAGCCGGTAGCGGCGGTCCGCCGAGAGGCCGCGCCGCCCCTCGTCGAGCCCGCCGCTCGGGTCCTGTGCCACCTCGCCCGTCTCCTCCCCCTTCAGCAGCGCGTCGCGGTCCTCGCTCTGCAGGGCGAGGCAGAGCCGTTTGGTGAGCAGGAACGCGAGTACCGGCCCGGCCACCAGGGCGACGCGGAAGAACCAGGTCAGGGCGTTCACCGAGACGCCGAAACCGAAAGCGGTCACATCGTTGCCGCCGGCGGCGAGGAGCACGGCGTAGAAGACGATTCCCGCGGCGCCCAGTCCCGTACGGGTGGGCCGGTTCCGCGGCCGGTCGCACAGGTGGTGTTCGGTGCCGTCCCGTGTCACCCACTTCTCGCAGAACGGATAGAGGTACAGGACGAGGAAGAACAGTCCGGGCAGGATCACCGCCGGAATGAGGACGCTCCACAGGACGGTGTGACCCCACAGGTTGGTTTCCCACGGGGGCATGAGGCGCAGGGCGCCTTCCAGGAATCCGACGTACCAGTCGGGCTGGGCGCCGGTGGCGACCTGGTCCGACCGGTACGGTCCGTATTCCCATACGGGATTGACCTGGGCCAGTGCGCCGAACAGCGTCAGCACACCGCCGGTCATGAAGAACAGGCCGGCGGATTTCGCGGTGAAGTGCGGGTACATCGGCCGGCCGACGACATTGCGGTTGGTGCTGCCGCGCCGGCTCCACTGGGTGTGCTTGAGGTACACCACGAGGATCAGATGCACGGTGATCAGCGCGACCATGATTCCCGGAACGAGCAGGATGTGCAGCCCGTACAGGCGGTTGATGAGGTCCGTGCCGGGAAATTCACCGCCCCACAGGAAGAAGCTCAGGTAGGTGCCGGCGACCGGGATGGACATCACGATGGTGTTCGCGGTGCGCAGACCCGTCCCGGACAGTGAGTCGTCGGGCAGCGAATAACCGGCGAAGCCCTCCAGCATCGCCAGCATGAAGAGCGTCACCCCGATGATCCAGTTGACTTCCCGCGGCTTGCGGAACGCGCCGGTGAAGAAGATACGGAGCAGATGGACGCAGAGGGCGGCAACGAAGATCAGGGCCGCCCAGTGGTGGATCTGCCGGATCAGCAGCCCGCCCCGGATGTCGAAGCTGATGTGCAGGGCCGAGGCGTAGGCGTGGGACATCGGCAGGCCGGACAGCGGGGTGTGCCGTCCGTGGTAGACGGTCTGCGCGGTCACCGGGTCGAAGAACAGGGTCAGATACGTGCCGGTGAGGACGAGCACGAGGAAGGCGTAGAGCGCGAGTTCGCCGAGCAGGAACGACCAGTGGTCGGGGAATGCCTTGCGCAGCAGCGCCCTGGCTCCTTCGGCCATCGGCAGCCGCCGGTCCAGCGCCTCGAATCCGGTACGCGCCGGTTGCCCGGCCCGGGCCTTTGCCCGTGCCGCCCGTCTGCGGAAGACCATCGGCGGACCTCAGCCGTTGCCGAACGAGCCGCTTTTCCCCTCGTCCCACGGCGGGGGTTCGCCGGAGTCCCCCGGGCGGGTCCCGTACTCGCCCATGTCCCGCACGCCGGGCGGCGTCCCCTCGTGGCTCTCCCGGGACACCCCGTCGGTCGCCCGCGCCGAGGTGGCCTTGCGGGCAGCCCTGCCGCGGGGCCGGGCGTGGGCGCGCGGTGGGCGGTCCTGCCTGCGCGCGCGGCGCCGGTAGCCGTACACCACGGCACCGATCAGCAGGAAGACGATGGCGATGCCCGCGATGAGGGGGCCGATGCCGATGGCGAGGTGGGAGGCGGCGGTCGGCGGTTCGACCGGCCGGGGCGCGGCCGTCAGGGGCGCAGCGAGGAACATGGGTGCTGACTACCCGATGTGTCCGGTTCGTCATCACCGGGGCCGCCAATCGGGTGGGTGACCGGGACCGGAGCGTACGGCGGGGCATGGGCGCGTCGCTCGGTCCGCCCATGCCCCGGCCGTACGGGCCCTGCCGTGCGGGCCTTTTCGGAGGAACGCCCGCAAGGCCCGCCGAGGTCCTATTCCTCCCCGGCGTGCGCCCTGCGGATGGCGGCGAGGTCGATCTTCTTCATGCGGAACATCGCCTCGGTGGCCCGCTTGGCCTTCGCCGGGTCGGAGTCGCCGACCAGGCCGAGGAGTTCGGCGGGGAACACCTGCCAGGACACGCCGTACCTGTCCTTCAGCCAGCCGCAGGGCCCTTCCTCACCGCCGTCGGTGAGCCGCTCCCAGTAGTAGTCCACTTCCTCCTGGTCGGCACAGCGGACCTGGAACGACACGGCTTCGTTGAACTTGAACTCAGGTCCGCCGTTGAGCCCCATGAACTTCTGGCCGTTGAGGACGAACTCGACCGCCATCACCTCACCGGGCGTCCCGGGACCCGCCTCGTTGTAGCGGGCGATGTCACCGAGCTGGGAGTTCTTGAAGATGGAGAGGTAGTGGTGCGCCGCCTCTTCGGCCTGGCCGTCGAACCACAGGCAGGTCGTGAAACCGTCGATGGTCATGGTGTGCCTCCCGTCGTCTGGGCCCGTGTATACCCGTACGGCGGGGGCCGCGCCATAACCGGACCGGTGTTCGAACCGGACTTCACGGTGATTTACGGAGGTGCGCTCGCGCCGCGTACACCATCGTGCCTACGGTCCGGCGCGGCCGCACTTCCGTGGCCCGGGGAACGCCCGGTGCGGGCGGCGCCCTCAGTCGGTCGAGAGCGCTTCGAGGAGGTCCCCGGCCTTGGCGTCGGGCAGCGAGCGGGCCACGTCGGCCAGCGCGACCATGCCGACGAGGCGGTGCCCGTCGATCACCGGCAGGCGCCGGACCTTGTGCTGCGTCATGGTCGCGAGGATCTCCTCGGTACCGTCGTCGGCCCCGATGGTGACCGCCTCGCCCTGCGCCAGCTCGCCGGCCTTGGTCTGCGCGGGGTCCTTGCCCCGGCCCAGGACCTTGACCACGATGTCGCGGTCGGTCAGGACGCCCTTGAGCTTGTCGTCCGTACCGCAGATGGGCACCGCGCCGACACCGAGGTCGGTGAGCTTGCGGGCCGCGTCGAGGACGCTGTCCTCGGCACCGACGCACTCGGCTCCGGGGGTCATGATCTCGCGTGCAGTGGGCATGGGTTCCACCTTTCTCCGTGCGATGTACAGGGGACGTACTGGTCGGCCGACCACAGCCGGAAGCCACCGGCGGGCGCCGCGGAGGCCCGTGCTCCGGTCGTCGGCACACGGGTTCCCTGCTGTTCCGGGCCCTAACGTCCGGTCCACCGGATTGCGCCGGATGCCGCCGGGGCGGCCTCGGCCCGCTCCGGATGCGGCCACGGCGGACCGTTGCTCTCCTGAGAGAGTCGGCGGCGCGGCTTCGCGCGGTCGCCGTCGGGCCGGGAGGACGGAGCATGGCCGAGGCGACGGGACGGGGCGCCCCTCGGCGACCGCCCGGAGGAGGCCGTCTGCGACCCGTACGGCGAGGTGTACGGGCATCCCCGTCTGTACGTGGCGGACGCGGCCGCGCTGCCCGGCCCGGTCGGCGTCAATCCGTCGCTGACGATCGCGGCGCCGGCGGACCGGATGTGCACCCGCCTGCTGGAGAACCGGCCGCCCCGGCGGGCGCACCGGCCGGCTCCGGCGCCCGCCACGGCCCTGACGTTCGCCGAGGTCATGCGCGGGGCGCTGGCGGACGGCCCGGCGCTGACGCTGCGTCTGACCATCACCGTCGACGACGTGGACGCCTTCATCGACGCGCCGGACCACCGGGCCGCCGCGCACGGGACGGTGGACTGCGAGCCGCTGGGCGGACAACTGCCCCTACGGGACGGGTGGTTCAGCCTGTTCGTGCCGATCGGGCTGCCGGGGCGCCGCCGCATGCTCTACCGCCTCCTCCTGGACGGGCCGCAGGGCCGGCCGCTGACCCTCACCGGCCGCAAGGAGGTGGGCGACGACCCGGGCCCCGACCTGTGGGCGGACACCACCACGCCGGCGGTCGAGATCCACCGGGGGCGCTACGAACCGAACGAGGAGCCGGGGCCGGCGTCCCTCCGCACCGGCGTGGTGCGCGTGGGACGCCTGGACTTCGTGCGGCAGCTCACCACCATGCGCGCGACGGGAGCCGCGCCACTCAACGGGCTGATCAGGTTCGGGCGGTTTTTCGCCGGGGAGCTGTGGGACGCGTACGGGCCGGGGCGGTAGGCCCTTCCGGGGGCGGCGCGCCACGGCTTCCCGCGTACTGCACCAGCACGACCGATGCCACCACAGCCAGCGCGCCGATGAGCTGAAGGGGCGACAGGGCCTGGTCCAGGACGAGGTAGCCGAGGACCGTGGCGGTCAGCGGAGAGGCGAAGCCGAGGAACGAGACGGTGAGGGCGGGCAGCCGCTCCACACCGCGGAACCACACCGCGTAGGCGAACAGCGCCCCGATGAGCCCGAGATATGCGAACCCCAGGACGTTTTCCCCGGTGACGGTCGTGGGCAGACCCTCGCCGAGCAGGGTGACCGGCGCGAGGACGAGGCCGCCGACCGTCAGCTGCCAGCCGGTGAAGGTCAGCAGCCCGGTGTCCGCCGGGCGCCCCCAGCGCTTGGTGAGCACGATGCCGCCCGCCATGCTCACCGCGCCCAGCAGCCCCGCGCCGACACCGATCGCGTCCAGCCCGGCGTGCGGCTGGAGGACCAGCAGGCCCACGCCGGACACGCCCAGTACGCAGGCGACCAGGTGGGCCGGGGCCACTCGCGTCTTCAGCACCAGCGCCGAGAGGGCCAGCACCACCATCGGCTGGACGGCCATCACCAGGGCCGCGACTCCGCCGGGCAGGTGGTACGCGGCGACGAACAGCAGGAAGAAGAAGGCGCCGATGTTCAGCACGCCGAGGACCAGGGCGCGCCACCACCACACGCCGCGCGGCAGGGTCCGGCCGAGCGCCAGCAGGATCAGCCCGGCGGGCAGGGCCCGGACCGTCGAGGCGAGCAGCGGCCGGTCCGGGGGCAGGAGTTCGGTGGTGACCAGATAGGTGGAGCCCCATACGGAGGGGGCGAGGACGGTCAGGAGGGAGTCGAGGACGACCCGGTCGCGTTTCATCGGGACGGGGCCGTCTCGACGGTTCCGGACGCGTGACCCGCACGGTCCGGAAGACCGCCGGGCGGGGACGGATAGGCGCGTCCGTACCGGCCGTCGAAGGCGTGGCGTGCGAGGGGCCTGCGGCCGGGGTGCCGGCGCTCCTCGGCGGCCCTGCCGACCGGGAGCAGCAGCGCGATGTGCAGGTCGTCGCGGTCCTCGATGCCGATGACCTTCTTGACCTCGGCCTCGTCCCAGCCGTTCATCGGCGAACTGGCCAGCCCCATGGAGGCGGCGGCGAGCATCGCGTACGTGGCCGCGATGACCGCGTCCTTGACCGCGTACTCGCGCAGCAGGCCCCGCGCCTCCAGGTCCTTGTGGAAGTCCAGACTCGCCTGCGAGAACCCGGCGGCGAACTGCTCGTTCCAGGCACCGTTGTCGCGCGCCCGCTCGTAGATGTCGCCCAAGTCCTCGCGCCAGGCCCGGCTCGCGGCCACGAAGACCAGCGTCACCGGCGCCTCTCCCGGGTGCGGCTGGCCGCCGGTGGCCCGGACGAGGCCGTCGCGGCCCTCCTGGTCGGCGACGACCACGACGGAACGGGCCTGCACGTTCCAGCTGGAGGGAGCCTCCAGCGTCAGGGAGAGCAGCTCGGTCAGCTGCTCGGGCGGCAGGGGGTCGGGCAGGTAGTGGCGGATGCTGCGGCGCGTCCGTACGGCCTCCGGCACGGAGAGCGGGGCGGAAGGGGAAGCGGAACGGGAAAAGGAAGCGGATTCGGGCTCTTCGGCCACGGTCTCTTCGATCACCCCAGAAACCTAACCACTAGCTTAGCGCTAAGGCAATAGCTATCTCAGCGCTAAGGCAACCGTTAAGCTGGGCAGATGACCGACCACGTAGATCGCGTCCTGGCGCAGTGGGCCGAACAGGCCCCGGATTTGGACGCGTCCCCCATGGCCGTCGTCGGCCGCGTCAAGCGGCTCGCACACATCATCGAGACGGAACTGCGCGCCGCCTACAAGAGCCACGACCTGGACGCCGCGGCCTTCGACGTCCTCGCCACCCTCCGCCGCAGCCCCCCGCCGCACCGCCTGACCCCGGCCGCGCTGATGCACTCCTCGATGGTCACCTCGGGCGCCATCTCCCAGCGCCTGGATCGCCTGGAGGAACGCGGCCTGATCACCCGCACCCGCCGCACCCACGACGCCCGCAGCTTCGACGTCACCCTGACCGAAGCGGGCCTCGAACTCGTCGACAAGGCCCTGCTCGACAACGTCGCCACCCAGAACCGCCTGCTCGCCGGCCTCACCCGCACCCAGCGCGACCGGATGGCGAAGGATCTGCGGGGGCTGCTGGAGTCATTGGGGGACATCGACCGGATGCGGTGAGGCGGTGCTCATGACGGCACCGGCATCCTTGGCCTTCATGCACGGTATCGGCGGCTCCGCCGGCACTGCAGGATCGCCGGCGGACCGTTCCTAATCGTGCGGCGGCAACTGCCCGATCTTGTGATCGGCGACGTTCAGCGCCTCGGCGACCAGGCGTTTGAGGTGGCCGTGCTGGAGGCGGTAGACGACTCTGCGGCCGTCCTTGCGGGTGGTGACCAGCCCGGCCAGGCGGAGTTTGGCCAGGTGCTGGCTCACCGAGGGGCGGGCGGCGCCGGTTGCGGTGGTCAGGGTGGCCACGTCCGCCTCGCCTTCGGTGAGGTGGTGGAGCAGGGCCAGGCGGGTGCGGTCGGCGAGGAGGGCCAGGATCGCGGCGGCGGTGGCCAGCCGTTCGCTGTCGTCCCGTTGTTGCGGGGTATGTGCAGGTGCGGTGTGCACGCGTGCGCTCATGCGCACATCGTAGGCGTACGGGGCCGTCAGTCGGCGGCGGTTCGCGCGGGCCAGCGGTGGTGGAGGTCGTCGATGACGTAGGCGTGGGCGTGCCGCCAGCCGTCGCCCGTACGGAGCGCGCCGGCCAGATGGGGGTGACCGTGGGTCAGGGCGGTGTGGACATGGGTGAGGCGGTCGGGGTCCGGGGCGGGCCACAGGCGCCGGGCGGCCAGGGCCGCCACCAGGGCCACCGCGCCCAGGGCGAGGGCGGCGGCCGGCAGGCCGGCCCGGGCGCCCAGCCAGCCGGCGAGGGAGTAGGTCAGCAGCCAGCAGCCGTGCGAGAGGGAGAACTGCGCGGCGAAGGCGGTGTTGAGGTCGCCGGGGGCGGCCGAGCGGCGCACCAGGCGGCCGGTGGGGGTCGTGATCAGTGACTCCGTGGCGCCGAAGGCGGCCCAGGTGGCCAGCAGCGCCGGCCAGGCCCAGGCGCCGGGCGCGGCCCGGGTGGCGGCGGCCAGCGCGAGGAGCAGGCCCGCGGAGGTGAAGGCGGCGGGCAGCATCAGCGCGCGGTCGCCGGTGCGGGCGAGGAGGCGGGGCAGCAGGAGGGCGGTGAGGATGGAGCCCGCGCCGTAGGCGCCCAGGGCGAGCGGTACGTCCGAGGTGGCGCGGCCCAGGTGGTCGCGTACGTAGACGATCGTGTTGACCATCACCGTCGCGCCGCCCGCGGCCACCGCCAGGGTCAGCGCCAGCAGGGCGCGCAGGCGCGGGGTGGCGAGGAAGAGCCGGGTTCCCCGGGTGGCGCGGGACAGGAGGCCGGGGCCGTGGCGGGCGGGTGCGGGGGCGCGGGTGACGGCGGGCAGGGCGGCGGACAGGACCAGGGCGGCGGAGCCGAGGAAGCCGGCCGCGGTGCCCGTGAACAGCCAGTTGTAGGTGATCCAGGTGAGCAGCGCGGCGGCCAGCGCCGGGGAGAACAGCATCTCCAGGTCGTACGCGAGGCGGGAGAGGGACAGGGCGCGGGTGTAGTCCTCCTCGGCGGGCAGCACCTGGGGGATCAGGGACTGGAAGGCGGGGGTGAAGGTGGCCGAGGCCACTTGCAGCGCGAAGATCAGGACGTAGACCTGCCAGACCTCGGTGACGAACGGCAGGCCGCACGCCACCGTCGCGCGGACGAGATCGGCGCCCACCAGCACCGGGCGCGGCGGCAGCCGGTGCGCGAGCGCGCTGATGACGGGAGCGAGCCCCACGTACGCCACCATCTTGATCGCCAGTGCCGTCCCCAGCACCGAACCGGCGTCCCGGCCGGCGATGTCGTAGGCGAGCAGGCTCAGGGCCACCGTCGTCAGTCCGGTGCCGACCAGCGCGATCACCTGCGCGGTGAACAGCCGGCGGTAGGTGCGGTGACGGAGCACGGGCAGCATGCGTCCTCCCGAGCGCGAGGCATCCGAGGCGGCTGGAGCGTCTGGGGGTGCGGTCGCATCCACGATAGCCAATGCGTGCGCATACATGCACGCGTTAACGGAAAGCCGCCCGGCGGCCGTCCGGGCGCCGGGAGCTGTTCAATCCGCGGCTGGTACCCGCCGGGCTCGCGGACGCCGGGCTCGCGGACGATGCGCGGTCGAACAGCCGACGGGGCGGTCCGGCGCCGGGGGGCGAACCCGCACCCGTACGGCCGCAGCCGGTCGTCGTCCCGGCACCGCCGCCGCGGCAGCGGCTGCTGGGCTGCCCGCGTCCGCTCACCGAGGAAATCCAGACCACCGGGCCCGCCGCCGAGCCGCACCGCGCGCTGGCCCCGACGGCGGACGGCGAGGCCCTCCTCCTGCGCCTCGGACGCCATGCGACCGGGGCGCTGACGACGGCGGCGGCCGGGCTGGTCCACTACGCGGCTGGTGTGCCCGTCACCCTCGTCACCGGCGGGCATCCACCGCCGGGCGTGCCGCCGCGTGAGGCGCGGCGGATCGCCGAGGAGCACCGCACGTCGGCCAGCTCCCCCGCCTGGCTGGGCGACTTCCCGCAGCTGATGACGTTCCTCGACGCCTGCACGCCCCCCTGGCGGGCCCGGCCCACTGGATGGCCGACGGCGAGCGCGTACCGCGCCCCGGCGCCGTGGCCGGGCTGCGCCCGCGGCCCGGCTGCCATCCCCGCGAGGTCGCCGCGCGCTGTGCGGCGCTCAACCCCGGCCGCGTGCCGGGACGGCTCGTACTGGCCGTACGGCTCGCCCCGGACCGGTTGCCGGCCGAACTGCCCGCGCTGATCGAGGCGGTGGCCTGCACCGGCACGCCGATCACGTGGGTCTGCGCGCCCCGGCCCGGCGCGGACACGGCGACAACCGAGATCGGCACCTTCTTCGACACCCACTACTCGGTGGGCAGCCTCGGCCGTACGGCAGGCCATCGGCGTACGGCTGAACGGGCCGCGTTCCCCGCACGCGTTCCTCGTGCTCGACCTCGCGGACGACCCCGGGCACCCGCTGCCGCAGGAGCGCGCCTACCACTACCTGGATCCACGCACGGCCGGGCGGAACGTGCTGACCGTGCCATTCCGCGGCGGGCTGCGGGGCGATGTGCAGTGCCGGCCCGACGACGATCCCGACGCGCTCGGCGAGGCCGCGGCGGACTGGCTGACCGGACTGCTGCCGGAGGGGCACGCCTGCTCTGTGACTTGGTCCTCGCACTACCGCTTCCAGCAGGTGGTCGCCGACCGGCTCACCGACGCGTACGGCCGGGTGCTGATCGCCGGGGAGGCCGGGCACCTCTTCGCCCCGTTCGGCGCGCGCGGCCTGAACTCGGGCATCGCCGACGCGGCGGCGGCCACGGCCGCGCTGTCCACCGGCGATGTGTCCGAATACGCGCACGCCGGCCACCGGGCCGCGCTCCTCAACCGCCGCGCCGCCGGACGGGCCCTGGCCCACCTCACCGCCCCCACGCCCTGGCACCGCGCCGCCCAGCGGCCGGCCGCCGCCGCTGCGCCCCGTTCGGACCGCGCGGGGCGCCGGCTGGACTCCGCGCCGTACGGCCCGCGCGACGCCGGAATTCCCGGGAGCCGCTACTGAGGAGGGCCCTGTTGAGGAGACACTGCCCCCTTCGGCCCTACCCCTCGACCAAGCCGACCGAATCGATTGATTTTCGATAGAAACCGATCGAGAATCGATGCATGCATCGTTTCCTTATTGCCACACTCCAGGTCGGCATCGGCGTGGCGTTCCTGATCGGCCTCTTCGGCCAGTGCGTGGTCATCCCGGCGACGGCGGCCGACGAGGTGGCCGGGTTCCCGCCGTACGCCCCGTACGCGGTGCCCTACTCGGCGGTGGCGATCGCCGTCGTCGCCTGCGTCCAGGTCGCGCTCGTCGCCCTGTGGATGCTGCTCACCATGGTCGAGCGCGACGCGATCTTCACACAGCGGGCCTTCCGGTGGGTCGATGTCATCATCGGGGCCTCGGCGGTGGCGACACTGCTGGCGCTCGGCGTCACCGGGCACCTCGCCGTGGCCGAGATCCCCTCCCCCGAGGACGGCATGGACGTCGTCGGCGCGCTGGCCGCCACGGGCGCGGTCGCCGTCGTCGGCGCCGCGTTCGCGATGCTCGTCGTCGTCATGCGGGGCCTGCTGCGCAAGGCGACACAGCTGCGGACCGAGATGGCCGAGGTCATCTGATGGCGATCGTCGTCGACCTCGACGTCCAGCTCGCCAGAAGCCGCATGTCGGTCGGCGAGTTCGCGGAGGCCGTCGGCATCACGCCCGCCAACATCGCCGTACTGAAGAACGGCCGCGCGAAGGCGGTGCGTTTCACGACGCTCGACGCGATCTGCCGCACGCTCGGCTGCCAGCCCGGGGACGTGCTGCGCTGGGTGCCGGACGAGGAGGAAGAAGGCGGGTAGGCGGTACGCGGTGCACCTCAATGGCCCCACGCCCCTCCCCCGTACCCCCCGCTCCTGAAACCCTTGCGCGCCCCGGGAATTGCTGCATCCTGGTCCTTCACGACGGTGACCACAGGGGGGACACGGGTGCAGTCCCGACGTGATCTGATGATCCGCACGTTTGTCGGGCAGCGGCTCGTCCGGGCCCGCGGCGGGCACGCCCGGCATCCCGTTCTGCTCCTGCTCGGGCCCCGCGGCAGCGGCAAGACCGCGCTGGCGGGCCACCTGGAGAACTGGGGACGCAGCGCGCCGATGGCCGCCCTGGACCTGGCGGCGCTCGACGACGGCGCGCACCACCCGGTGGACGTCCTGGCCCGCATCGCCTTCCAGCTCAACGCGCGCCGCCCCGACTTCCCGCCACTGGCCCTGCCGTCCTTCGCCGTCCTGCTGATGGCGCTGTCGGCCGAGGCCGACCCGGAGAGCCGGGACGCCGCCCTGGGGCAGATGCGCGAGGCCCTGCGCGCCGGCCGCGCGGAGGACCATTCGCTGGAGGTGCTGCGGGACCTGGTGACGTCGGTCGGCGTGCCGGTGGGGCTGCCCGGCTGGTCGGCGGCGATCGTGCCGCTGATACAGGGCTGGCAGCGGGCCCGGGTGTGGTGGAGGCTGCACCGGCGGCTGGGCCGGGTCCCGCGCGGCGGCTCACGCGCCCAGCTGCCCGCTGACGTGCTCGTCGAACTCAACCAGCACTTCCGGCACGGCACGGCGGCCCAGCGTGAACGGGCCGAGTCGGTGCTGTTGCAGGCGTTCCTCGCCGACCTCCAGGGCGCGTACACGAAGCACGGCGGCGACCGCGCCCGCACACTGCGCTGCCTGGTGCTGCTGGACAACGCCGACAGTGAGCTGGGGGACGCGTTCCTCCAGGCGCTGATCGAGGCGCGGGCCGCCGCTCCCGGACAACCGGACCCGCTGGTGGTCGTGGCGTGCGCGCGCCGTCCACCGGAAGTGCTGCGGCAGTTGGAGCTGGGGCCCCGGCCGCTCGGCGGCTATCTGGAGTGCTGGCAGCCGCCGGAGCGGGAGGACGGGCCGGAGCTGTTCGTGCCGCGGGTGGTGACCCGGCCCGGCGGCGGCGCCCGGCTGGAGGTGGCGCAGCTGCGCCCGCTGGACCGGGCCGAGGTGCAGGAGCAGGCCGGTCCGTATGTGAAGCGGATGCCGCCGGCGGCGCTGGCGGGCCTCACGCATCCGGTGGCGTGGCTCGGCCGTACGGTCCACGAGCTGACGCGGGGCCACCCGGCGGCCACCCGCACCGTGCTGGAGGCGCTGGAGGATTTCGCGCCGGAGGTGCCGTGCGGGCGGCGGCTGCGCATGGTGATGGCGCCGGAAGGTCCCCACTCCGTAGCGGACGCGCTGCTGGACCTGCTGCTCCAGGACGTGCCGCAGGAGCTGCGCGACGCCCTGCCGCGCGCTGCCGCGGCCGTCACCCTCGGGCAGGCAGCGAGCGCCGGTGGCCTCTGGCGGCAGGGCGACGCCCCGCCGCGGCTACTGCGCCGCCTGGCCCACGACGACCAGCACGCCGAGCGGATCACTTTCGACGGCCAGCAGCACAGCGCCCTCCCGGACATCGCCCGCAGGCTCCTGCTCGGCAGGCTGTCGCTGGCTCCGGCGCCGCCGGACGGCATCTCGCCGTGGGACGCGACCCACGCCATCCTGGGCGCCACCGCCGAGTCGGGACGCGTGAGCGCGTACCACCAACTCGCGGGCGGCGACGTCCAGGGCGCCGCGGCCTATCTGCACGACCGGTTCCTCGCCGTGTGCGGGGGTGGCGGCTCGGCACAGGCGTGGTGCGAGGAGCTGTCCTGGATCCAGCGCGCGCCGCGCCGCTGGGAGCCGGAGGCGCAGGGCCGTTCGGCGGGCGCGGAGTTCCAGCACCGGATCGCGCGGGCGCCGGGCCCGCCCGACCTGGTGATGGTCACCCGCCTGCTGGTCGCCGGGTGGATCACCGCCCATCCGGCGACCGACCCGTACGCGGCGCTGTGGTCCGACCCGCTGGGCGATCCGGCGGCCGAACTGCACCCGAAGATTGTCGATGCGCTCCAGACCCTGAGCGGTCGGCTGAGCGACGAGACGGACCACGACGTGCTGTGGCAGCGGGCGGCGGCCTACGAGAGGAAGCCCTGGTGAGCGTGGGATGAGTGACGACGAACACCTCGCGGTCCCGCGGCCGCGGCCCCGCTGGTGGCTGCGGGCCGCCGTCGCCCTGATCACCGCGGTCGCGCTGGCCGTGGGCGGGTACTGGCTCTACGACTCGGTGTTCGTACGGTGTGCCGACGGCGTGCGCGAGCAGGGGCCGCGCGGCGAGTGCGTGGGCGTGACCGACGGCTCGTACGTGTTCGACGCGGCGCTGCGGGACATCTCGGGGCAGATCCTGGCCGAGAACCGGCGGGTGGAGAAGTCCGGCAAGCCCTGGGTGTCGGTGGCCTACCTCCAGCCGATGACACCGGGCCCCGACGACAAAGGGCGCGACATCATCCGGCGGGAGCTGGAGGGCGCGTACCTGGCCCAGCGCGAACTGAACGACCCGCGGCGCGGCGGGCGCGGCGACTCGCCACAGATCAAGCTGCTGCTGGCGAACAGCGGTGCCGGGTCGGAGCAGTGGCGGCCGCTGGTCGACCAGCTCAAGGAGATGAAGGACGGCGACCGGCACCTGGTCGCGGTGGCCGGGCTCGGGCAGAGCCGGCAGACGACCCAGGACGCGATCGACGCCCTGCGGGCCGCCGGGATTCCCATGATGGGCTCGACCGTGACCGCCGACGCCATCAACCGGCCGGGGCAGACCGGGTTCTGGCGGGTGGCGCCGCCCAACGCCGACCAGGCGTCGGCGGTGGTGCGCCATCTGCGGACGCTGCAGGAGCGGGCCGGTCAGCGGCCCTACCGGGTGACGACCATCAAGGACCGCAGCGAGCAGGACACCTACAGCGCGTCCCTGAACCGGGGCTTCGCTGCGGCCGCCGCGCGCCAGGGCCTGAAGCTGACCGACATGGGACTGGCCTACAGTTCGGCCGACCGCGCCACCGCCAACGCCTTCTCCGCGCTCGCCGACCGGGTGTGCACCGATCCGCCGGACGCGGTGTACTTTGCGGGCCGCGGGCGGGCGCTGCGCGGCTTCATCGAGGCGATGGCCGCCGCCGGGCGGCGCTGCCCCACCTCGGTGTACACCGGCGACGACGTGGTGGGCGTCTTCGACGTACCGGAGAGCTACGAGGCGCGCCAGGCGTTCCGGAAGGTCTGGGAGCGCAGCCGGCTGACCGTGCACCACACCGTACTGGCCCATCCCGACCAGTGGCTCACCACCTATCCGGGCGACGGGAACCCGCTGCCGGAGTTCCGCGACGCCTACCGCAAGGACATCCACCGCACGGTCGGCGAACTGTCCGACGGACAGGCCATCATGGGCCACGACGCCCTGCTCACCCTCGGCGTGGCCATCCGCGCCGGTGCCGACCGGCAGGGCAGCGGCCCGGTGACCACCAGCAGCACCCGCCAGATGCTGTTCCTGATCGGCGGCAGCAAGCCGGTGTACGGGGTCAGCGGGCCGATCCGGTTCGACGAGCAGGGCGACCCGGAGGGCAAGCCGCTGGCGCTGGTCGAGCTGAAGCCGAATGGCTCGTACACCTTCCGGCAGGTGGTGTGGCCGTGACGGGCGGTCACCTCACAGGCACGTGAGGAGGTCGTCGAGCGGGGCCGGTACCTGTCCGGTGTCGAGGGCTTCGACCAGGAGGCGGCCGTAGCGGATCTTGCGGAGCTTCTTCGTGCCGAGGAAGCGCCGCAACTGCTGCTGCCGGGACCGGCCGAGCTGCGCGGGCTGGTGCAGGAAGGTCTGCCAGGCACGCAGATCGCCCTCGGACCGTACGATCTCCTCGATCCGTGGCGTGCCCAGCGCGCGGATCAGCTCCTCCTCCAGGTCCCGCACACACACGGAGAAGCCCTGGCGCGGCGCTTGCGCGCGCTCCAGGGCGCGTTCGTAGTAGCGCTGCTCGTTCTCGTCGCACAGTCCCGCCAGGCGCAGGCCGAGGCCGGGCGGTCCGAGGAGCCCGGCGTAGCGGCCCACGCTCATCGCCCCGCCCATCGGCAGGACGCACACCCCTTCGGCGGTCAGGTCCCGGCCCCGCCGTACGGCCAGCGCCTCCACGGCCGCGAGGTCGCTCGGCCCTTCGAGCAGCACCGCCGTCCGCACCCCCAGCCGCGCCGCCAGCTCGCCCGCCGGCCCGCCGGAGCCTCCGGCCGCCCAGTCGCCGACCGCTTCCCGGAAAGCCCGCATGTCCGCCATGGAGCGAGTGTGCACCGCTGCCGACGGCACGGCACGGGAATATCGCCCGGCCTCTCCTCATACGGTCTGCGGCGCGGGCGTACGGGCGCGCAGGCTCGCCCCGTAGCGGCGCAGGAGCAGGACGGCCGTGGTGGCGAGGCCGGTGAGCAGGCCGAGCCAGATGCCGAGGGTGTGCAGCCCGGCGGCGTAGCCCAGGAGCCAGGCGGCGGGCAGGCCCACGGCCCAGTAGCCGACGAGGGTGATGCGGAAGCCGCCCGAGGTGTCGTCGAGGCCGCGCAGGAGGCCGACGCCGATGTTCTGGGCGCAGTCGAAGAACTGGAGGACCATGACGACCAGCAGCAGGCGGGTGGCGATGGAGACGGCTTCGGCGTCGCGGGGTGCTGCGGTGTCGAAGAACGGGCTGAGGACCAGGCCGGGCAGCGTGGCGTAGACGACGGCGACGACGGCCATGACGGCGCCCGCGCAGGCCAGGGCGGTGTTCCTGATGCGCAGGGCGGTGCCGGTGCGGCCGAGGGCGAGTTCGCGGCTGACGTTGATGGACGCGGCGTGCGAAAGGCCGACGGCGACCTGGAAGACGATGTAGACGAGCTGGTTGACGGCGGTGTGCGCGGCCAGCGCCGCGCTCCCGAACGAGCCCGCCATCAGGGCGGTGACGGAGAAGAAGCCCGCCTCGGAGCCGTATGTCGCGGCGATGGGCACGCCGAGCCGGACGAGGCGGCGCACCGTGGCGCGGTCGGTCCGGGCGATGTTCAGGCTGAGCAGCGGCGCCAGTACGGTGTCCCGCTTGGCGGAGGCGTACAGCGCCAGGAAGGAGAGGAGGTACACGAGCGTGGTGGCCACTCCCACGAAGGCGGTCGAACGGCTCATGGCCGACTGCCACTTGCCCGCTTCCCTCGCCCATCACCGGCCCGGTGCCCTGTCCGGCGGCCAGCAGCGCCGCCTCGCGCTGGCCCGCGCGCTGGCCCGGCGCCCGGAGGTACTGCTGCTGGACGAGCCCACCGCGGGACTGGACGCCGCCCTGCGCGACGAGATCACCGCCCTCCTGCGGCGGCTCGCCACCGAGCATGGCCTCGCCGTGGTGATGGCGAGCCATGATCCGGACGTGGTGGAGAAGTGTGCCGATATGGTGGTCGCCCTCGCCACCGGAGACGCGCCTTACGCACCGTACGTACCGGGAGCTCCGTACGTACCTGGCGCACCGTCCGCTCCCCGGAGCCGCCCGCCCAACGCCCCCATCACGCTCCCCGAAGGTCTGCGCGCCGAGAACCTGCATGTGGCCTTCTCCCACCGGGGCCACACCCACCAGGCCCTGGCGGGCGCCGACTTCCACGCCCCCACCGGCTCAGCCACCGGCATCACCGGCCCTTCCGGCTGCGGCAAGACCACCCTTCTGCGGACCCTCGCGGGCCTCCAGGCACCGCAGTCCGGCACCCTCACCTGGGACGGCCGGCCCCTGCCCGCGCCCGTACGCAAACGCAGCCGCGACATGCAGCGGCGCATCCAGTTCGTCCCACAGAACCCACTCGGCGCCCTCAACCCGGCCCGCACGATCGGCGCCACCCTCGCCCGCCCGCTCCGGCTCCACCGCATCGTCGGCGTACGGGAGATGCCCGCCAGGGTCGGCGGCCTCCTCGACGCCGTCGGCCTGCCCGGCGACTTCGCCCACCGCTATCCCCACGAACTCTCCGGCGGACAGCGTCAACGCGCCTCCATCGCCCGCGCCCTGGCCACCGAACCGGACCTCCTCCTGTGCGACGAGGTCACCTCCGCCCTCGACCCGGCCACCGCCACCGCGGTCCTGGACCTCCTCGCCCACCTGCGCGCCACGCGGCAGTTGACCCTCGTCCTCGTCAGCCACGAGACCGACCTGATCGGCGGTTACACGGACACCGTGCATCTGCTGCGGGGCGGGCGCGTAGTCCGGCCCGCGGCGCCGTGTGAGGACGCCGCGTCGGCATAGCGCAGTCGCGGAATCCGAGCCCGTGGCCAATTCTGTCGGCCCGTGAGGGCTGTTCGGCCGGGCCGCAGGGCTGATCGGCCCCTGCCCGGGCATCCGCAGGCGGCGGACGCTGATGGTATGGGAACCGCCGGTGCCCGACGGCCCGCCCCCGAGGGCCGCGGGCGCCGGCGCCGCGGAGGAAGCGGAGGTGGAGCGGTGAGGACGATGACCGGACGGCTCGGTGCGCTGCCGGCGGAACACCGCGAGCGGCTGATGGCACGGGCGCGGGAGGTCTCCTTCCCGGCCGGCGTGCGCATCTTCGAGGAGGACCGTAGGGCCGACCGCTTCTGGATCGTCCGGACCGGAGCGGTCCAGCTCGACATCCGGGTGCCGGGCCGCCGCGCCGCGGTGGTCGAGACGCTGCACCCGGGCGACCCGCTGGGCTGGTCCTGGCTCTTCCCGCCGTACAGCTGGCAGCTGGGCGCGGAGACGCTGAGCCCGGTACGGGCCTGGGAGTTCGACGCGCAGGAGGTCCGGGCGCTGTGCCAGGAGGACCCGGTGCTCGGCCACGCGCTCGTGCTCATGTACGCCGAGGTGATCGGCGACCGGCTGCGGTGCGCGCGTACCCGGCTGCTGGACCTGTACGGACCGTACGGCAGCGGAGTGCGCTGACGACCACCTGTGTCCGGGCCCCGGCCGGGCGCCCGGGGCCCGGGCACAGGTTCCCACCGCCGGCCCCCGGCCGGGACGGTGTGTGGTGCACGGGCCCGCGAGGCACAACCCTGGGGGAAGAGCCCGCGCTGAAGGAGTCCGTGATGCAGGAGCCCGAGACGCAAGGGAACAGCCTCCGCACTGTCGGCGACGTGATGACCCGCACCGTGATCAGCATCGGCCGCGCCGCCCCGTTCAAGGAAATCGTCCGCACGATGGAACAGTGGAAGGTCAGCGCCCTGCCCGTCGTCGAGGGCGAGGGGCGGGTGGTCGGCGTGGTGTCCGAGGCGGATCTGCTGCCCAAGGAGGAGTTCCGCGACCACACGCCCTCCCGCATCGAGCAGCTGCGGGTCCTGGACGCCCTGATCAAGTCCGGTGGGGTGACCGCCGACGAGCTGATGACCGCGCCCGCCGTGACCGTGCACGCGGACGCCACCCTGGCCCAGGCGGCGCGCACCATGGCCTGGTACCGCATCAAGCGGATGCCGGTGGTGGACGCCGTGGGGCGGCTCGAAGGGGTGGTCAGCCGCAGTGACCTGCTCAAGGTCTTCCTCCGCGAGGACGAGGACATCGCCGAGGAGGTCCGCCGCACGGTCGTCGGCCAGCTCTTCACCCACCGTGTGCACGACCTGACCGTCGAGGTGTCCGAGGGCATCGTCACGCTCTCCGGCACCCTGGCCGACACCTCGCTCATACCGGTGGCCGCGCGGCTGGCCCGCGCGGTCGAAGGGGTGGTCGAGGTCGACATACGGCTGAGGGGCGGCCCGGAACGGCCGTAAGGGGCGGGGCCGCCCCGTCCCACGCTCCGGGCGGCCCCGTACAGCACGGGCGAGCGCGACGCGCCAGCCACTTTTCAGACATCACGCGCTGTTCATCGGCGCGACACCTTCATACGGCAACCGGTTGTTAGCTTACCGAGAAGTAGTAATCGCCTACATCCGTAGGGAGAAATACTTCATGACCACCGAGGCCGACATCGCCGCCGTAAAGGTGAATTCCCCCACGACCGCATTCCGCACCTATGTCGAATCGATTCTCCACGTGCTGTCCGCCGCACCGGACCGCCCCGTCGTCACCACGGCGGACGGCCGCCAGGTCACCGCCGGTGAATTCCGCGACGACGTCTACCGCATCGCGCGCGAATTGCGCGGCTGGGGTATCGGGCGCGGCAGCACCGTGTCCCTGCTCTCCGGTAACCGGCCCGAAGCCCTCACCGCCCGGTACGCGGCCAATCTGCTCGGCGCCCGCGCCGTCTTCCTGTACCAGGGCATGGCCCCCGAGACGCTGGCGCACATCGCCCGGAGCGTGGACACCGCGCTGCTGCTCGTCGACCCGGAGCTGCCGGAGGCCACCGAAAGCCTGCTGGCCCACGCGCGGCCCCCGTACGTCCTGTCCTTCGGCCCCGGTGCGCACGGCCAGGACCTGCTGGCGCGCGCCGCGCGGCACGAGCCCCGCCCCGTACGGAGCGCGGCACGCGCCGAGGACGACTGGTGCATCCGCCACACCGGCGGCACCACCGGCGTCCCCAAGGGCGTCCGGATGCCGCACGGCCCCTACGAGGCCATGCTCGCCTTCGGCTCCCTCGGCGCCGGCGAACCGCCCCGCTTCCTGGCCTGCACCACCCTCGCCCACGTGGCCGGCAACATCGCCGACGCCACCCTCCTGGCCGGCGGCTCCGTGGTCCTCCAGGAGTCCTTCGACCCCGGCCGGGTGCTCGCCGCGGTCGAACGCGAGCGGATCAGCCACCTGTGGCTGCTGCCCCCGCTGATCTACCGCCTGCTCGACCACCCCGCCCTGGTCGGCACCGATCTGTCCAGCGTCCGGCGGATCTCCTACGGCGGCTGCGCCGCGTCGCCGACACGGCTGCGGCAGGCCCACGAGACCTTCGGCGCGGTCCTGTTCGGCGGTTACGGCCAGTCCGAGGCGGGCCATGTCACCGTCATCGGCCCTGACGAGCACGCGAAGATGCCCGCGGACGGGCAGGCCACGGTCGGCCGCGTGATCCCCGGCGTCGAGGTCGCGATCCACGACGAGCACGGCGCCCCCGTACCCGTCGGCGCGGTGGGCGAGATCCGGGTCCGCTCCGGCCAGGCCATGACCGGCTACTGGAAGCAGCCCGAACTGACCGCACAGGTGCTGCGCGACGGATGGATGCACACCGGTGACCTCGGCCACCTCGACCACGAGGGCTACCTCTACATCGTCGACCGGCTCAAGGACATGATCATCGTGGTGGGCGGCCACGTCTACACCAGCGAGCTGGAGGACCTGCTGCTCACCCACCCGGACATCGCCCACTGCGCGGCGTTCGGCGTGCGCGGCCCGGATGCCGGCGAGGAGGTGCACATCGCGGTCGTCCCCGTACCGGAGCGCCCGCTCGACCTGGACCAGGTACGGGAGTACGTCACCCGGCACAAAGGCGCGATGTACGCGCCCTCCGGAATGCACCTGGTCACGGAGATCCCGCTGACGCCGGTGGGCAAGCCCGACAAGAAGCGGATTCGGGAGATGCTGGATGAGTGAAGGAGGATCGGGGCCAGGAGCGGTGAATCAGACTTTCCGCCACCCCGCGAAGAATTCCACGATGGCGGAATTCACCAGCTCCGGCTTTTCCAGATACCCGTAATGACCGCACCCGGCCAGCTCGGTGTACGCGGCGCCGGGAATGCACTCGGCGACCTCGCGCACCAACTGCGGACGGACGATCCGGTCGTCCCCGAACCCGATGACCAGACACGGGCAGCGAATGGCCCGGTACGCGGGCCGCCGGTCCCGGATCACCTGAAGGCCCAACTGGCCGCGGACACCGGTGAAATCCGTCGCCGCCGTCATCTCGAAGATGTCCAACCAGCCCCGCAGCCGCTCCTCGTCGGCGAGCGTCTCCCCCGACAGGTACTGCAGGGCCTGGACGTAGGCGGCGTACCGGGGCGGGAGCACGGCCCCGCTGTCGCACAGGGCGATCTCGGCCGACGCCATCACACCGACCAGCGTGTCCGCCCGGCCGATGGTCGCCATCAGCACGGCCTGGCCGACGAGTCCGGGCCGGGCGACGAGCAATTCCTGTACGACGATCGACCCCAGCGAGAAACCCACGACGCGGCATGGCCCCGGGCTCACATGGGCGATGAGAGCGGCGAGGTCGGCCGCCATGTCGTCGAGCGTGAAAGGACGCTCGGGGTGACCGTTCGGCGCGACGCCCCGGTGGTCGAAGGTGATCACCCGGTATCCGGCCGCGGTCAGGGCGGGCACCTGGTGCGCGCGCCACACCCGTCCGGGCGCGCCGGTCCCGGTGACCATCACGACCGGTTCCCCGGACCCGTACTCCTGGTACGCGAGACGCATTCCGTTCGTCCTCAGCACCGGCATCGGCCCGTTCCCTCCCCCGCCCACGGAACAACCCGGACATGCACACCATCACAGCAGATCCGACCGTCCGCGCACCGGTGTCCAACCGACCGATCTCCCGCGGAGGCGGTGCGGACCACGGCGAGTTCCCGGCGGAACGGAAACAGCCCGGGGCGATGCGGCAGCCCCCGCTCTCATCACGCCACTCGGTGGCCGCCCGACCCCTTGTGCCGTGCCGCGCGAGCGTTTCCTATGACAGCAGGCCCGAAAACCCGTCCTGCCGGCCGTCGCCGGTCGAGAGAGGCTGTCGTATGCGGAGCGTGGGTGTGGAAGAAGAACTGCTCCTGGTGGATCCGTACTCGGGAGAGCCGCGAGCCGTCGCCGGGACCGTGCTGGCCTCGACTCCGCACGATTCCACGTTGGACAAGGAACTGCACCGCGAGCAGCTGGAGATCGCCACCCGCCCCAGGACGCTGATCGAGGACCTGGCCGAGGAGGTCGGACGCTGGCGCGGCGAGGCGGCGCACCGGGCGCGCCGGGCCGGTACGGAGCTGGCGGCCCTGGCCACCTCTCCCCTGCCCGTGACGCCGTCCCTCAGTGTGGACGAGCGCTACCAGCGGCTGGAGGAGGAGTTCGGCCGTACCGCACAGGAGCAGCTGGCCTGCGGCTGCCACATCCACGTGGCCGTGGAGTCCGACGACGAGGGCGTGGCCGTACTGGACCGCATCCGCCCCTGGCTCCCGACTCTCCTGGCCCTGAGCGCCAACTCGCCCTTCTGGCAGGGCAAGGACACCCGGTACAGCAGCTACCGGAGCCGGGTATGGGGCCGTTGGCCGTCCTCCGGACCGATGGAGCCGTTCGGGAGCGCGGAGAACTATCACCGGCGGGTACAGGAGATGCTGGCGACCGGCACCCTGCTCGACGAGGGCATGATCTACTTCGACGCCCGGCTGTCGCGCCACTACCCCACCGTCGAGATCAGAGTCGCCGACGTGTGCTTGCAGTCCGACGACACGGTGCTGCTCGCCGCGCTGACCCGCGGACTGGTCGAGACCGCCGCCCGCGCGTGGCGCGCGGGCGAGCCGCCGGACTCCGCCGGCATCGGCCTGCTGCGGCTCGCCACCTGGCGGGCCGGCCGGTCGGGCCTCTCCGGCCGGCTCGTCCACCCGCTCACCTGGACCCCGGCCCCCGCCGAAGCCGTGGTCCGCGCCCTCCTCGACCACGTCAGCGAGGCCCTGGAGGACATCGGCGACCTCGCCCTCGCCAAGGAGGGCCTCGACACCCTGATGGGCCGCGGCAACGGGGCCCAGGTACAGCGGGAACTGCTGGCGCGTACGGGGGACCTGCGGTCGGTCGTCGGGGAGTGCGTGCGGCGTACCGCGGCCTGAGGGGGGCGGGGTGCGGGTTACGGGGGCGAGCCGCGGACAACGGTGCGCCCCGGGGGAAATGCCGCACATGAACGACGCCTTCACACTCCTCCGGCACGCGACCGGACTCCTCCCCACAGGAGCCCGCACCACGAGCCTCCTGGCCGCTCCTCACGAACGCCGCGCGCCAGCTCTGGCTGATGGCGCAGGCCCCACACGGCTCAGTCGAGGCCCAGTCCGTCCTCGTACGCCTCGGAAACGCGCGCGAGTTGTTGCGTGAGAGCCATATCGGCAGTATCCGGTTGAGGTATCCGCAGGTGAAAGGGATTATTCGGGATTCAACGCGCCCTCGGCGCCCGGCTCCGAAGTCACACCCCGATCACCCGCCGCGCATTCGCTCAGCGCCCCCAATTTCCCGGCCGTCCCGTCGTCCGACGGCAGGCAGGAGACCAGCGTGACCCCTGGCGTGTCGACCGGTGTGAGTTTGACGTAGTCGAACGTCAGGCGGCCCAGGTGCGGGTGGTCGAAGACGCGGCGGGTGGGGCGGAATTCGGCGATGTCGTGGGTGTCCCACCAGGTGCGGAATTCCTCGCTGCGTTCGCGGAGTTCGGCGGTCAGGCGGGTGAACGCCGGGTCGCCGGTGTGCCGGTCTGCGCTGGCTCGGTACTGCTCCAGCAGCGTACGGGCCTGGTCGGGCCAGTCGGCCAGGAGCGTACGGATGCGGGGGTCGGTGAATACCAGGCGGAGCAGATTGCGTTCGGGATCGTCCCAGTGGGCCGGGTCCCCGATGAGGCCCGCTTCGGCGCGGTTCCAGGCCAGCAGGTCCCAGTTGGCGGCGACCACGTACGCCGGGTGCGGGTCGAGCGCGTCCACGAGCCGCTGCAACGGCCGGCCTCCGGCCCGTACCGCGTCGGGCGCCGGCAACGGCTGTCCGGCCAGGGCGAACAGGTGGCGGGTCTCGGCCGGGGACAGGTACAGGACCCGGGCCAGACTGTGCAGTACCTGACGGCTCACGGTGATGTCCCTGGCCTGTTCGAGCCACGTGTACCACGTGACGCTGACACCCGACAGGGTCGCGACCTCCTCGCGGCGCAGTCCGGGCGTACGGCGGCGCGGGCCCGCCGGGAGGCCCGCGTCACCGGGGGCGATGCGTTCCCGGCGGGAGCGGAGGAAGGCGGCCAGCACCCGGCGCCGTTCGGGGCCGGATGCCGTTCCCGCCCCGCTCGGCACGGCCTCGCGCCGCCCGTCCGTCCCGGCTTCGCGCCTGCTCATCGCGCTTCTTCCCCCGCCCGTTCACCCGTTCAGGACGCGTGCCCCCGTCATCGCTCCCAGTGCTTCCGACCTCATGGGGGTACCGCCACCACCAGCATAAATGGCCTCTGTTCCCTCGCCCGGGCCCGGACGAGGGTCGGGATCATGACGTACACCAGACCACCGGCCGACTCCGGATACGACGTCCTTAGGGCGGACGCGGATCGTGCCCACGCCGCGCCATCCCCCTGGCGCGCCCTCTCCGTCGTCCTCATCGGCATCTTCGTGGCCGTACTGGACACCTTCATCGTCCTCGTGGCCACTCCGGCCATCCAGCGGGACCTGCATGCCTCGGACGCGGATGTGCAGCTCGTCCTCGCCGGCTATCAGCTCGCCTACGCCGTCGCCCTGATCACCGGCGCCCGTCTCGGCGACCTGTTCGGCCGCAAACGGTGCTTCCTGATCGGTATGGCTCTCTTCACGCTCGCTTCGGTGGCCTGTGCTGCCGCACCCGGCGCCGGAGCACTGATCGGCGCACGCCTCGTCCAGGGACTCGGCGCCGCCGTGATGTCCCCGCAGGTCTTCTCGACGATCCAGGTGCTGCTGCCGCCGGAGCGGCGCGCACGGGCGTTCGGTGTGCTCGGCGCGGTCATCGGTACGGCCGGGGTCGCCGGACAGCTCCTCGGCGGCGTGCTGGTCTCCGCCGATCTCTTCGGTACGTCCTGGCGCCCGATCTTCTGGGTGAACGTACCCGTCGGCCTGCTCACGCTGGCGCTGGCGGCCGTCCTCGTCCCCGAGTCGCGGGCCCCGGAGGCGCGCCGCCTCGACCTGGCGGGCGCGGCCGTCCTGACGCCCGCGCTCTTTCTCCTCGTCGTACCGCTGGTCGAGGGCCGGGAGGCCGGCTGGCCGCTGTGGACGTGGCTCAGCCTGGCCCTGGGGGCACTGGCCCTCGTCGCCTTCGCGCGCGTGGAACGCCGGGTGGAGGCACGCGGCGGTTCCCCTCTCGTACGGCTGCGTCTGCTGCGGTCGCGCGCCTTCGCGGTCGGAATGGTGCTGGTCCTGCTCACGTACTTCGGGATCAACTCCTTCTTCCTGGTCCTGTCCGTCACCCTTCAGGACGGCCTCGGCCTGGGCACTCTCGCCGCCGGAGCCTTCTATCTGCCGTTCGCGGCGGCCTTCTTCGCCGGCAGCCTCGCCGCCGGGCGCCTGGCCCGTTACGGGCGGCGCCTGTTGCAGGCCGGGGCGCTCGTCCTCGGCCTCGGTCACGCGGCCGCCATCGCCGTCGTCCTCCAGGCCGGGGCCGCGCTGACCGCCTGGCATCTCGCCGTACCGCTGCTGGTGATCGGCGCGGGCACCGGCGTGCTGGTCACGCCGCTGCTCAATGCCGTACTCGCCCGCGTACGTCCCGCGGAGATCGGCATGGCCTCCGGCATCCTCTCCACCAGCCAGCAGGTGGGCGGCTCGGTCGGCGTCGCCGCCATCGGCGTCATCTTCTACGGCACGCTGGGCGACGCCACACACCACGACCCGGCCGCGTACGGGCCCGCCCTGGCCGCCGCGCTGGCCTTCTGTCTGGCACTGGCCGTCGCGGTGTCCGTCCTGCTGCGGGCACTGCCACAGCCGCCCGGGGCGGGTCAGTAGGTGTCCGGGTCACCGGGCGGAATCCCCGTGGAAAGATCACGCCATTACCCACGCACGGTTTCGGTGACGGAGGACGACGATGTTCGCGATATCCCTGGGTGACGACGGTGCGGTGCTGTGCCCCCTCGAACCCTGGCAGGCCGAGGAGTTGCTGGCCCATATCGACCGGGGGCGGGAGTTCATCGGGCAGTACAACGGTCTGCCGGAGGTGCTGGGGGACTTGGACGCGTGCCGCGCGTTCCTCCGTACGTACGCGGAGAAGGTCGCCTCCGACACCGGGCACCTGTACGGCATCCGGACCGACGGCACGCTGGTCGGCGCGGTCTTCTTCCGGACGATGGACATCGCGCAGGGCACCGCCGAGGTGGGCTGCTGGCTGGAGCCGGCGGCCGCGGGCAAGGGGCTGGTGACCCGGGCCGTACGGGTGCTCATCGACTGGGCCGTGGAAGTGCGGGGCATCCACCGCGTGGAGTGGTGGGCCGCGGCGGAGAACCTGCCCAGCATCGCGGTGGCCCGGCGGCTGGGGATGACGCGGGACGGGGTCGCGCGCCAAAGCTATCCGTACCGGGGCAAGCGGCACGACATGGAGATCTGGTCGGTACTGGCGCCGGAGTGGCGGGCGCAGCGGTCGGCGGATCGCTGACCCCCGACAGGCGATCGACAGGCTATCGGCGGGCCCGGTTGGCCCCCAGCTGACCGCGGTCGGCACCGAAGGCCGTCACCGGCCCCTTCCGGGGCAGGTACCGCGGAAGTTGTACAACCTCTGCCGCTACCGCCGTTGGCGGAGCCCGGACATCAACTCCTGGTTGCCCCGATCTCCATGCGTGGGTTGACGAAGGGCACCACGCCGCACGGATAGCTTCTCCCCCGTGCCGCGCTGAGGCGAACGGGGAGCGTCACCGCCAGAGTCGCCGCAGCGCCGTACGGCCATCAGTGGGTGTATCGGTACGGCCGATGACGTACGCGTCGGCCGTACCGGTGGCGCCCCATGCCCCGAAGGGGGAACGCAATGCGACCGAATGCCGTGACGAGGATTCTCGTCAGTGTCACCGCCGCCGCCGGAATCGCCGCCGGGGGCCTGGCGGGGGCGGGCGCCAGCTTCGCGGCGTCCGCGCCGACGGCCCAGCCGGTGATGAGCGCCGAGGCCGTCACCGTGCTCGCGGTGAACAACTTCGGTCTGTCCGTCGCGGAGGCCAAGAAGGTCCAGCGGTGGCTCAAGACGTACTGGGGGTACACCGGAGCGATCGACGGCCGGCTGGGACGGGCAGCTGGAAGGCGTTCCAGCGCTGCCTCAAGGCGAACTGGGGCTACACCGGAGCGATCGACGGGAAGGTCGGGTCCGGCACCGTCAAGACGCTGCAGCGTCTGCTGAAGCACAGCTGGGGCTACACCGGCCAGATCGACGGTGAGGCCGGCAAGGGGACCAAGGCCGCGTTCAGGCGGTTCGCCAACGGCATCTAGTATCCCGCCGACACCAGATGCCCCTGCGGCGCCCGATGTCCCATCGGCACCTCGTGTCCTCGCACGGTCGCTGACCGGCGGCTGACCGACGACTGACCGGCGAACCGCGTCGGGCGGCGCGCTGTCATCGGCGTGCCGCCCGATCGCCGGTGCACGAGGCGGTGTTACGAAGGTGCCGTCGCCGGGCAGCCCGGTGCTGACCGGTCCGGTGGCCACCGCCCGGGTTCCGGCCGGGTCCGGGTCACCCCAGCCGACGTATCGGCGCCCCTTGAAGGAACGCCTCGATGTCCTCGACAGCCTGGCCGTAATACGTACGGTAGTTGTCCCGGGACACATAACCGAGATGCGGCGTGGCCAGCAGCCGCGGTGCCGTGCGCATCGGGTGGCCGGCGGGCAGCGGCTCGGTGTCGAAGACGTCGATGCCCGCGCCGGCGATCCGGCCCTCGTGCAGCGCGGCGAGCAGGGCGTCCTGGTCGACGATGGCCGCGCGTGAGGTGTTCACCAGGTACGCGGTCGGTTTGAGCAGGGCCAGTTCGGGGGCGCCGAGCAGGCCGCGGGTGCGGTCGCTCAGGGCCAGGTGGACCGAGACGAAGTCGCTGGTACGGAGCAACTCCTCCAGGTTCGCCGCGAGGCCGGTGCCGACCTCGTCGGTCCGTTCCTCGGTGAGGTTTTGGCTCCATGCCACCACGTCCATGCCGAACGCCGCGCCGACCTGGGCGACCCGGCTGCCGATCTTGCCGAGTCCGAGCAGGCCGAGCCGCTTGCCGTGCAGGTCGGCGCCGACCGTGGACTGCCAGGGGCCGCCCGCGCGGAGCGCGTTGTGCTCGGTGACCACACCCCGGGCGAGGCCGAGGAGCAGGGCCCAGGTGAGTTCGACGGGCGGGGTGGACGAGCTGGCCGTACCGCATACGGTCACGCCGTGCTCCGCCGCGGCCGCGAAGTCGATCACGGAGTTGCGCATGCCCGAGGCGACGAGGAGCTTGAGCCGGGGCAGCCGGGCGAACAGCTCCGCCGGGAACGGCACCCGCTCGCGCAGCGTGACGACGATGTCGAAGCCGGCCAGCGCCTCGGCCAGTTCGTCCCCGGTGGCGAAGTGCCGGGTGAACCCGGTGACCTCCACCCGGTCCTGGACGGAGCTCCAGTCGGCGACGGTCGTGGCGATGTCCTGGTAGTCGTCGAGCACGGCGCAGCGCAGGTGCATGGCGGGTGTCTCCGTGGGTGCGGTGGGTGGTCGGGTGCCCGGCCCGCCGGGGCCACGCGGCACGGTGATCACACTACGGGCGCGGGGCGAGGGCCGTACCGCGGCCCGACGTCAAAAAGTGTAAAGGCCATCAAGAAACCCTGACGGTGGTCCGCCCGAGCCGGTAGAAGGGGGTTTCATGAACGACTTCTCCGGCTTCCGAAGCATCCCGACGACCACCCTCGCCGATCTCCTGGGCCGCACGCAGGTCATGGACGTCGGCATCCGTCCCCTGTGGTCCCCCGTCCCGCGCGTGGCCGGTCCCGCGTTCACCGTGCGGTGTCCGCCGGGTGACAACCTGATGCTGCACGCGGCCGTGCACCGGGCGGAGCCGGGTGCGGTCATCGTCGTCGAGTCGGGGGACATGGACTACGCGCTGGCCGGAGGAAACGTGTGTGCCGTCGCCCGGCGGCGCGGGGTCGCGGCGATCGTGGCGGACGGGCTGATCCGTGACCTAGGCGAGGTACGCGAGGCCGGTTTCCCCGTGTTCGCACGCGGGGTCATCCCCGTCCCCGGGTCGAAGGCGGCCGTCGCCCCGCTCAACGACCCGGTGCGCTGCGGCGGCGTGACCGTACGCGCCGGTGACATCGTGGTGGCCGACGAAGAGGGCGTCGTGGTCACCCCCGGGCCCGGGGACCGCCAGGAACAGGTGCTCGCCGACGCCCGGAAGAAGCTGGCCAAGGAGGCGGACGAGACCCTCGACGCCTGGGAGGCGGCCCACCGGGCCCGTATCGACACGATCCTGCGCGATCAGGGGTTCACGGAGTGAGCGTCCCGCCATCGGGCCTGGGAACGGCCGCTCCGCGGGGCTTACCGTCGCCGGTCCCGGGAGTGGCCGCTCCGGGGAGCGTCCAGTTGACCGGCACCGCCACCGGCAGTGTGACCGCGTAGTAGCGGTGCCATTCGATCTCGTCGGCGGGCACGGCCAGGCGCAGATCGGCGGTCCGCCCCAGCAGTACGCGCAGCGTCTCCGCGGCCTGCATGCGGGAGACCGGGCCGCCCGGACAGCGGTGCCGCCCGTCGCTGAACCGCAGGTGCGGGCCGGGCTCCCGGTCGATGTCGAGGCGGTGCGGGTCGGGGAAGACCCGCGGGTCGCGGTTGGCCGCGTCGGTGGACACCAGCACGAGGTCGCCCTCCCGTACGAGAACGCCGTCCAGCAGCACGTCCTCGCGCGCGTTGCGGGGCAGTGCGTCGCCCAGGAAGACCGTCCAGCGCAGCAGCTCGTCGACGGCCCGTGGCAGCAGCCCGGGGTCCTTCCGCAGCCGGGCCGTCACCTCCGGGTGCTGCATCAGCCCCACGGTCGCCGCGCCGAGGAAGGTGGCGGGGTTGCCGAACTGGGAGATGAGGAGGAAGACGAAGAGGTCGGCGACCTCCTCCTCGCTCAGTACGCCGGACGCGTCGCTGAGGGTGATGAGGCGGCCCAGCAGCCCTGCGCCGGACGCGCGCAGCCCGGGAAGCCGTCCGAGCATCCACGTAAGGGCCAGGTTCCAGCTCTCCGGCACGCCCTGCATGCTTTCCGGGCCGGTACGGAAGATGTTGAAGATTTCGGCGTTGTCCGGGCAGCCTTCCGGGTCCAGGCCCAGCAGTTCCATGGTGAGCGCGCGGGAGAGCGGCATGATGAACCCGTCCATCAGGTCGCCGGGTTGCTCTCCGGCCAGGAAGGTGTCCAGCAGCCCGTCGGCGATCTCCCGGACGCGGCCCGGTGTCAGGTACCGCTGGTGCGGTCCCACGCCTTGGAAGAGGTCCTGGAGGAGGCCCGCGTTCTCGCACTGGGTGCGGATGTCGGTGACCGAGAGCGGTGGGATGAGGGGGTCCTGCCGGGGCATCCAGGGGTCGGAGGTGAGGGTGAGGCTGAAGCGGCGGTCCCGGAGCACCGAGCGCACCAGCTCGTGGCCGGTCACCAGCCAGGCGTCGGTACCGGTGTTGGTCCGTACGCGCTGGATCGGGCGGTGGACCACCGATGCGGCCAGCTCGGGCGCGAGCTGGTCGCCCCGGAAGGCGAAAGGGTATCGAGGGAGACGTCCGGCGTCCGGCATGGGCTGGTGCTCCTTGTCTCGGCCTGGAGGGAGGGGCGGAAGGCAGGGCTGTTTCGAGGGGCGGCGGTGCCCCTGGGCACGTACCGCTCTTTCCGCGCGTCAGGTCTGCGACGGGCCGATCATCGGTGCCTCCGTGGGCGGGGCGGGCGGCCGGGCGGCCAGGCGCAGGGCGTCGTCCACGGACTTGGCGTGCTGGACGAGCTGCCGGTCGGCGTCGGACAGGAACCCTTCGTCGCGGGCGTGGTCCAGCATCCGGCCGAGGGGGCTGAAGAATCCGCCGTCGTCCAGGAGCACGATGCGCTTGTGGTGCAGGCCCAGTTGGGCCCAGGCGGTGATCTCGAAGAGTTCCTCCAGCGTGCCGTAGCCGCCGGGGAGGGCGAGGAAGGCGTCGCTCAGAGAGTGCATCAGGGCCTTGCGCTCGTGCATCGAGCCGACGATCCGCAGCTCGGTCAGGTCGCGCCGCCCGTACTCCCGGTCCATCAGCGCCTGCGGGATCACCCCGGTGATGCTGCCGCCCTCGGCGAGCACCGCGTCGGAGAGGGCGCCCATCACGCCGACGCCGCCCGCACCGTAGACGACGCGGATGCCGCGCCGGGCGCACGTCTGCCCCAGCCGTGCGGCGAGTTGGACGTGTGTGGGCCGCACGCCCGCACTGGCGCCGCAGAACACACACAGGCTCTTGAGCGTGCCGTCGGCCGCGTCCCCGGTGAAGCCGGTGTGCCGGTTCGGGTTCATGGCATCGTCCTCTTCTCTCGTCCATTGCGGACCGCCCGCAGCAGTCCCGCCGCCGCGGGCGCGGGCAGCAGGCCGGCCAGGCGTGCGGCGGGGTCGACGAGCAGATCCCGGTCCGCCGGGCCCGTGCCGGCCGCGGCCACTTCGACGCCCAGGAAGTCGGCGATATAGCGCAGGAAGGACCGCGCCTCGGGCGGGAGCTGGTCGTAGCGGGTCAGGCCGCGGGTGCGGTGGCGCCAGCCGGGCAGCCAGCAGTACAGCGGGCGGCAGCGTTCCAGGTACTCGTGGTCCGGTACGAATTCGCCGTACTCGCCGTTCGGCAGCTGGTACCCGACGCACACGCCGATACGGTCGAACCCGTCCAGGATGTCGAGCTTGGTCACCACCACGCTCGTGTAGCGGTTGAAGCCGGCGGCCCACCGCGCGTGCGCGAGGTCCAGCCAGCCGCAGCGCCGGGAGCGGCCCGTGGTGGTGCCGAACTCCTCCCCTGACCGGCGCAGGCGGTCGCCGAGTTCGCCGGCGTCCTCGGTGACGAAGGGGCCGTTGCCGACCATGGTCTGGTACGCCTTCAGCACGCCGACCCGGTGGCCGACCAGCGAGCCGTCCAGGCCGGTGCCGCTGGTGACGGAGTAGAAGGCGGTGGGCGAGGTCGTCACGTACGGGTACGTGCCGTGCTCCACGTCGAGCACCGGGCCCTGGGCGCCCTCCAGCAGGACCGAATACCCCGCCTCGACCGCGGCGCCGAGCAGCGCGACCGTGTCCGCCGCCAGGGACAGCAGCAGGTCGCGGTAGGTCTCCAGCCACTTCAGATCGCTGTCGGCGTGGCCGGACGGCAGGCCGAAGAAGCGGACGTTCTGCTCGATCCGGCGCCGCAGCAGATCGGGGTCCCGCAGGTCGCGCACCCGGATGCCGATGCGGTTGGCCTTGCTGACGTTGGCCGGGCCGATGCCGCGCCGGGTGGTGCCGATCACGTCCGAGCAGCGTCCGCCGCCGCTCTCCTGGCGGCCGTCGACGAGCCGGTGCAGCGGCAGTACGAGATGGGCCCGGTCGCTGATCACCAGCCGCCGGCGCAGCGCCGGTACGTGCGGGGCGAACGACGCGATCTCCTCGGCGAGGGTCTGCGGGTTGACCAGCACCCCGTTGGCGATGACGCCGAGCACGCCGGGGTGGCGCAGACCGGACGGCAGCAGATGGTTCTTGAGGGTGTGTTCCCCGCCCTCCGCGCCCTGGAAGACCGTGGTGTGCCCGGCGTTGTCCCCGCCCTGTACCCGGGCGGCGATCTGGTGCGCGGGCGCCAGCCGGTCGGTCATGGCGCCCTTGCCGCCATCGCCCTGCTGGAGGTCTCCCACCCAGGTGAGGTGCTGCTGCTCCGGCGGCGGGCCCGACGTCCGCGTCAACGGGGCCAGCAGCGCGCTGCGCCGTGCCTGGCGTGACGCGCCGAGTGCGGGCCACAGGGCGCGCGGGTCGCAGGGCGGCACGCGGTCGCGCGGGGCGTCGGGCGGCCGGGCCGGGGGGACGACCGGCGACGGGCCGGGGACCGTCGTCTCCTGGGCGCGGGCGGGGTCTGGGTCGGGCATGCGAGCCTCCACGGGGCGGTGCGGGTGTGGGGGAAAGGGTTCGCCGGGCCCGGCGGAGCCGGTTCCGGGAACGCGGTCAGGGACCGTGGCCCGGGGGCTGGGGACCAAGGCAAGGGCCCGGGGGCTGGTGGGGACCGGGGCCGGGGGTCCGGGGACGGGGACCAGGGGCCGGAGGTCCATGGCCGAAAGCCGGGAGCCGGGGCCGAGGCCGGGGCCGGAGCCAGGACCGGCGCACGGGTGCGGGCAGCGCGGCGGCTCCGGTTCCGTACGCGGGGGCCGATTCCGTACGCGGGGCCGGTGCTGTCGCGGGTGCCGTGCCGACGCCGGGCCGGCCACGGACGTGAAGAACCTGAGGTGATCGGCCGACGGCGGGTGCGGCCCGGCGGCCGGGCAGCCACGGAGCGCCGCCGGGCAACTCCGGGAGACCCGGTGCCGCTTCGCCTCCGCAGTGTGGACACGTTCGCCACGATTTCTGCGCAACCGCGCCCCTCCGCAAACCCCTTGCCGGGCAGCGTCACCCGCACCGCGGGGCGCACGGCGGCGTGGACGGTGGTACACCGCTCCCGGCAGGCTCGTGTTTGCTCATCGGAACGTTCCGCATCATCCGCATGAGTGAACACCGACAGCGCATAGCTGGGTAACTGCCTAGTGCACCCGTTTTCCCGGGTGATGTGGAGGTCAGGGCGACACGCCCGGCCGGCCCCGCCGCGCCGGACGCGGTACGCGGCGGCGCCCGGCCGGCCACCCCGCCGAACGCGCCGGCCGGCTTTTCCCGCCCGGCCCTCCCCGCGTTCCCCTCTCCGTTCCCCCCGCACACGAAGAGGTGTGTCTGACATGTCCCTTGCGATGAATACGGCCGACCGGGAGGCGTTCCTCGCCGGTGCCCACGTGGCCGTGCTGGGCATCGGCGCCCCGGACGGGCCACCGCTGCTCGTGCCCGTCTGGTACGCCTACCGGCCGGGCGGCGAGATCGTCGTCCTGACCGGCCGGAAGTCCGTGAAGGCCCGGCGCATCCGCGCGGCGGGCCGGCTCGGCCTCTGCGTACAGCGGGAGACCGCGCCCTACAAGTACGTCAGCGTCGAGGGCCCGGTGACCGCCTTCGAGGACCGGGTGGACGCGGCCGAGCGGGCGGCGCTGGCCCACCGCTATCTGCCGCCGGAGACCGCCCGCGCCTACCTGGCCGCGACGGCGGACCAGCTCACCACCGACGTGACCGTACGGATGCGCCCCGAGCGGTGGCGCACCGCCGACTTCGCCTCCTTCGCCACCGCGTTCAGCTGACCAGGGCCGCCAGGACCCGCCGTTTTCTCTTCCGCCGATCCCCCTTTCACCCCTCCCGCCCCGGCAGTCCCGGGCCATCGACCGTTCCGAGGTACTGATCATGCCGCGACCCTCCCAGACGTCCGGCCGGCCGGGCCGGCCCGCGCCGTGGAACGACACGGTGACGCCATATCCACGCGACCACTGCCTGCACGAGCTGTTCGAGAAACGGGCGCAGGCCGCGCCCGGCGCGCCCGCCGTCCGGCACGGCGACCGCACCCTGACCTACGGCGAACTCAGCCGGTACTCCGACGCCCTCGCCGGGCGGCTGCTGACCGCGGGTGTCCGCCCCGGCAGCGCCGTGGGGGTGATGGGCGGCCGCTGCCCCGAAGCGCTGGTGGCCTTCCTGGCCGCCCTGAAGTGCGGCGCGTCGTATGTGCCGTTGGACGACGCGTACCCGCCCGCCCGGTTGCGCGCGATGGCCGAGGAGGCCGATGTACGGGTCGCCGTGGCACTGCCGGGCAGCGCCCGCCGGGTGCGCAGGCTGCGGGCCTGTATCGAGGGCGATCTCACCGCGCCGCCACCGGAGGCGGGCGCGGGCGACCCGCCCGGGCCCCCTGCGCCGCGGGCCGTCGCTGTCGCCCCGGAGGACTGCGCGTACGTCATGTTCACCTCCGGCTCCACCGGCCGCCCGAAGCCCGTCGCGATCCCGCACCGCGGTGTGGTGCGCCTGGCCTCCTCCGGCCCCTGGCTCTCGCCGCCCGCCCCCGGGGAGCGGGTGCTGCACGCGTACAGCTGCTCCTCCGACGCCTCGACGATCGAGATCTGGACGGCGCTGCTGTCCGGGGCCTGCCTCGTCGTCGCGGAGCGGGAGCAGTTGCTGTCGGTGGACGCGCTGGAGCGGCTGCTGCGCGCGGAGGACGTGGCGGTCGCCTTCCTGACCGCGGGGGTACTGCACCACGTGGCCCGCAGCCGGCCCGAGGCACTGCGCAGCCTGCGGTTCGTCTCGGCGGGCGGCGAGGCGCTCGACGCCCGGCTGTGCCGCCGCGTGCTGGCGGCCTGCCCGGGGACCACCCTGGTCAACTTCTACGGGCCCACCGAGAACAGCGTCGTCTCCAGCGCGTATGTCGTCCGCGACCTGCCCGCCGACGCGGACACCGTGCCCATCGGGCGCCCCTTCCCCAACTCCGCCTGCTATGTGCTTCGGGACGACGGCACGCCCGCCGGGCCCGGCGAGGAGGGTGATCTGTTCGTCGGGGGCGACGGCATCGCCATCGGCTACCTCAACGACCCGGCCCTGACCGCCGAGCGCTTCCGCGACGATCCTTTCGGCCCCCGCCCCGGCGGGCGCCTATACCGCACGGGCGACCGGGCGCGGTGGCGGCCGGACGGCGCCCTGGAGTACCGGGGGCGCCGCGACCGGCAGGTCAAACTGCGCGGCTTCCGGGTGGAGCTGGACGAGATCGAGACGCGGCTGCGCTCGCACGAGGCCGTCGGGGAGGCGGTCGTGGAGATCGACGGGGAGGGCGCCGCCGCCCGGCCGGTGGCCTTCGTGACGCCGGCGCGCCCCGGTGGTGCGGTCGAGGTCGACCAGGTGCGCGCGTACGTGGCGTCCTGGCTGCCCGCGCCCGCCGTACCGGCGCGCATCCACGTCCTGGACCGGTTCCCCGTCACCAGCGCCGGCAAGGTCGACCGGCGCGCTCTGCTCGCGCGGACGACGGTGCCGGCGGCCCGCGGCGGGGCCCGCCCGGACGCCGCCGTACGCGCCGGTTCCGGGCCGACCGGCACCGGGCCGGGCGCGGACGGGTCGACCGGGCAAACGGATGCAACCGGGAACGGCGACGCGAACGCAAACGGGCAACGCCGGGCACGCGCGGCCCGTTCGGGGGCCGGAGGCGGTGCGACGGGGGACGGTTCCGGTCTGCTGGGCGTGCTCGCCGACGTGTGGGAGCACATCCTGCGCGTCCGCCCCACGCCCGCCGACAGCTTCTTCGACCTCGGCGGCGACTCGCTGCTCATCGCCGAGGTGACCACCAGGACGATGACCGCGCTGGGCATGGACGCGGCGCACGGCACCTTCCTCGTCCGCAGTCTGCTGCGGGAGCCGACGCTCGGCGCGTACACGGCGGCGGTGGTCCGGGCGCTGCGGGCCGACCGCGCCGGGCGCCGGACCGGTTCCGCGCCCGCCTCGGAGGCGGACTTCCTGCGCGAGGCGCGCCTGGGGTTGCGGCTGCCGCCCGTCGGCGGCCCCGTCCCCCGCTGGCGCGACCCGGCGCGCGTCCTGGTCACCGGGGCCACCGGCTTCGTGGGCGCCTTCCTCATCGACCGGCTCGCCCACGCCACCGGCGCCGAGCTGCTGTGCCCGGTACGGGCGCGGGACGCGGCGCACGCGCGGCGCCGGGTGTGCTCCAACGCGGCCCGCTACGGCCTCGACACCGAACCGTACGAACAGCGCCTGACCTGCTTCCCCGCCGACCTGGCCGCCCCGCGCCTGGGTCTGTCCGAGGAGCGGTTCGCGCGGCTGGGCGAGACGGCCGACCTGATCCTGCACGCCGGGGCGCGCGTCAACTTCCTCTATCCGTACGCCGCGCTGCGCCCGGCCAATGTCGACGGCACGCGGGAACTGGTGCGGCTCGCCGCCGGGCGGCGTATACCCCTGCACTTCCTGTCCACCATCGCCGTCCTGGCCGGCTTCGGCACCGCGGGGGTGCGGCGGGTGGCCGAGGACGCGCCGCTGGCCCATGCCGACCATCTGACCATGGGGTACGCGGAGAGCAAGTGGGTGGCCGAGCGGATGCTCAAGGACGCGGCCCGGGCGGGGCTGCCGGTGGCGGTGCACCGTCCGTACGAGGTCACCGGCGAGGAGCGGACCGGGATCTGCAACACCGAGACGGCGATCAGCTCCCTGTTCCGGGTGATCGCGGAGACCGGTGTCGCGCCCGATGTGCCGCTGCCGCTGGACTTCGTGCCGGTCGACCACCTGGCCGCCGCCGTGGTGCACCTGGCGACCCACGAGCCGGCCGACGGCCGCACCTACCACCTCACCAACCCCCGGCCGGCGCGCCTCGCCGACATGCTGGCCCGGATGCGGGCGGCGGGCTACCGCATCCGCGAACTGCCCTACGACGCCTGGGTGGCGGAGCTGGTACGGCATGTGGCGCGGCATCCCAGCAGCCCCACGACACCGTTCGTCTCGCTGTGCGTGGACCGCAGCAACAAGTCCGACATCAGCGTGAAGGAGATGTACCTCGATGACGTCTTCCCACGGCTCGGGCGCGCCAACACCGAACGGGGCCTCGCGGGCAGCGGACTGCGCTGCCCGCCCACCGACGCCGCCCTCCTCGACCGCTACCTCGCCTTCTTCCGCTCCAGCGGCTTCCTGCCGCCGCCGCTCCCCCGCGACGGCGCCTGAGGACGTCCTGGCCCGCGAGCGGGCGTCGGCGGTGCTGGCGGACCTCTGGTCCCCGGAGCGCAAGGTGCTGCTGGAGCGGGACCTGTGGCTGGCGGTGCTGCGGGCGCAGGCCGCGGAGGGGGTGCCGGTGCCGCCGGCCGCGACAGCCGCGTACGAGGAGACCGCGCACCGCGTGGACCTGGCGTCCATCGCCGCGCGGGAGCGCCGGACACGGCACGATCTCAAGGCCCGTATCGAGGAGTTCAACGCACTCGCCGGCCACCAGCACATCCACAAGGGCCTGACCTCCTGCGACATCACCGACAACATCACGCAGGTGCGGGTCCGGCGCTCGCTGGAGCACCTGTACGGCCGGGCCGACCGCGTCGCGGACCGGCTGGACCGGCGAAAACGCACCGCCGGGGCCTCGGAGTCCCTGCGCCGGTCCGCCGCACGGCTGCGCACCGTGGCCGCCCGGTACCCACTGCGCGGCCTCAAGGGCCCGGTCGGAACCGCCCAGGATCTGCTGGGCCTGTTCGGCGGCGACCGGGCGGCGCTGGCCCGCGTCGAGCGGCGCGTCGCGCGCCACCTCGGCTTCACCCGGGTCCTCGACTGTGTCGGACAGGTCTACCCGCGCTCCCTCGACTACGAGGTACTGACGGCCCTGACCGGCCTGACGGACCTGCCCACGACGGGATGGAACCGACGGGGCGGACCCTGGTGCGAAATCCGCCAACTGGCGGTACTGCTGCGCGGCTACACGGCCATGGCGGCGGAGGTAACCGGCGAGCAGTGGAACGAGGGGGACGTGTCCTGCTCGGTCGTACGGCGGGTGGCGCTGCCCGGCGCGTTCTTCGCCGCGGACGGGGTGCTGGCCGCGCTGGAACGCGCGTAGAGCACGGTGCGTCCACCGGGCCTCACCACCCGTCACCCGCCGGGGCGCGCTTTTCGGCCAGCCCGGCGACGAACGCGTCGATGTCCGTCAGGGAAACGAAAATGTTGGAGAGCAGTTCGTCGTCCGTGTCGCGCACCGCGAAGTCGTTCTCGATGAAGGACATGAGCTGGATGTAGCCGAACGAGTCGATGACGCCGGCTTGGAAGAGGTCGGTGTCGGCCGTCACCTCGCCGCCGAATTGGACGAGGAAGCGCTCTTCGATGAACTGCTGGATCTTCTGGGTCCGGTTCATGTCTCGGGTCCTGGTTCCGTGGGGAGAAGGCAGGGCGGTGGCCGGTCGCACGTTCGGCGTGGGGGTGTCGGAGGCGGCCGCGGGGCCCGGGGCCGCGCGGCTGGATTCCGTAAAAACTTCCCTGGTTCGGCGTGGGACAAAGCGGTACGGGGAGGCGACGGCGCGAAGCGGATCGTCCTCGGTCCGGCGGCGCGCTAGGGCGCCGCGGGGCGCCGGGGCCGTGGGTTCGCCGAGGCCGCGTCCGGGGCGTCGGCCGGCCTTCCGGCCCTCCCGCCGGGCGCGTTCGAGTGGCTTTCCTTGTGCATGTCGTCCTTGTTCGCGAGGTGGTTGCCGGTCGTGCGACGTGGGCGCCCGGGCCCGTCGACGGTGGTCGGCCGGGCCGGCGGGCGGCCGGCGGCCATGGTGCGTCAGCCCCCTTGCGGCCCCCTTGTCCGGACGCTGGCGGACGCTTGCCGGCCATCGGGCCGCGGCTTGCCGCTTCCTTGTCGTTCCGCTTGCCGATCGCTTGCCGATGGCTGGTTGCCGATCTTTGAACGACTCGCCACATATGCCATGATCACTTTCCGGATGGACCCCGTTACAGCCCGGCACGTCCCCCTGTCACAGCCGCCGGCGTGAGAACGATTGGGACCCGTATGCGCACTCCCCACACCCCGCCCCCCGCCTCCCCGCCGCGGCACGACGGTCCCCCCGGACCCGTACTGCGCGTCCTCGGCCCGATGTCGGCACGGCTCGACGGTGCGGACCTGCCCCTCGGCCCGCCCAGACGACGGGCGCTGCTCGCCCTGCTGCTCATACGACTTGGCAGAGTCGTCCCCACCGAACTGCTCATCGAGGAGCTGTGGCAGGAAGACCCTCCGCGGCACCCCGTCGCCACCTTGCAGAGCCACCTGTCCCACCTGCGCCGGGTGCTCGCCCCCGCGGCGGGCCAGGGCGCCTCGTCCGTCCTGCGCTACCAGGCGCCCGGTTACGTGCTCCAGCTCGCCCCGGAGCAGGTCGACGCGTACCGCTTCGAGCAGATGGTCACCGAGGGACGGCAGTCACTGGACCGGCGTGACCCGCGCGGCGCCCGCGACCGGCTCACCGAGGCGCTGGAGCTGTGGCAGGGCTCGCCGTACACGGAGTTCGGCGCCCGGCCGCCGCTCTCCGACGAGACCGCCCGCCTGGAACAGGTCCGGCTCTCCGCGCTGGAAGCCGGCGCGGAGGCCCGGCTCACGCTCGGCGCCTTCGAGGAGGTGGCGGCCGAACTGGGCCTGGAGGTACGCCACCACCCGACCCGCGAACGCCTGGTCGGCCACCTGATGACGGCGCTGTCCCGCCTCGGACGGCAGGCCGAGGCGCTGGAGGTGTACGAGCGGACGCGGTCCCACCTGGTGGAGGAGTTCGGCGTGGACACCGCCGCCGAACTCCAGCGGGTGCACACCGCCATTCTCCGCCAGGAGTTGGACGACTGCGGCCCGGTGAGCGGCGCCGCCTTAGCGGCTCCTCCTGCCACTCCCCAAACCGCTCCCGCCCAAGCCGGTCAGCCCCCGCGTGTGCAGGAAGTCGTGGCACCGCCGGTCCAGGTCACCGGCGCGGAACCCGCGGACCGGGATACGGCGGTGACGGGACCGGCCCGGCGCACCCGGGCGGCGGGTTCGCGGCGGGTACGCGGGGCCGACCGGGACGCGCCGGTCCGGGCGGCATCCCTCCCGGACGACGGCCAGGGCGCCGAGGACACGTCGGCGCCCTGGCCGTTCATCGGGCGCGACCAGGAGCTGCACCGTCTGGTCATCGCGGCGGCCAGTGCCGCCACCGGTGAAGGCCACGTGGCCTGCGTGCTGGGCCCCGCCGGGGTCGGCAAGACGCGTCTGCTGATGGAGCTGGCCCCGGCTCTGGAGGGCGGCGGCGACGCGCCCGAGGTGGTCTGGAGCCACTGCTTCCCGGGCGAGGGCGTACCGCCGTACTGGCTGTGGACGCAGGTGCTGCGCCGCCTGTCCTCCACCCGGCCGGACGCGTTCCGCAGTGCGACCGCACCCTTCGGCGCACTGCTCGCCCCGCTGATGCCGGAGCAGTCGGCCGGCTCCGGAGGGCAGGACCACGACGACGACTGGGCGCAGGCGCGGTTCCTCACCCACGACGCGGTCTGCGAGGTGCTGCTCACCCTCGCCGCCGAGCGCCCGCTGGTGCTGCTCCTGGAGGACCTGCACTGGGCCGACGCCGCCTCTCTCGACCTGCTGCGGCTGCTGGGCACCCGCCGCCAGGGGCAGCGGATCAGCATCGTGCTGACCGCCCGGGACCCCGAGGGCGACTCCGACGCCGGCATCCGCCGCATGCTGGCCGAGGTCCTGCGCAGCCCCCGCACCGAATCGCTGCGCCTGGGCGGCCTGCCCCGCAGCGCCGTTGCCGCTCTCGTGGAAGCCAGGGCCGGGTACGGGGTGGGCGATGACGTGATCGAGGTGCTGCACGAGCGCAGCAAGGGCAACCCGTACTTCGTCATGCAGCTCCTCTCCCTCCTCGGCGACGTGCGGCGCCTGCACGACGCGGACGCCACCGACGTCCTGCTGGCGCAGATCCCGACCGGTGTGCGCGAGGCGCTGCGCCAGCGCTTCGCCGGACTGCCGGAACCGGCCCTGCGGGTGCTGCGGCTGTGCGCGGTCATCGGCACCGAGATCGACACGGACCTGCTGCACCGCACCGCCGCCGAGGACGAACCGGTCGCCCCGGCCCTGGAGACCGCGATCCGGGCGGGCCTGCTGGGCGAGGACCCGCACCATCCCGGGCGGCTGCACTTCGTACACGCCCTGGTCCGCGAGACGCTCGTCGACGTCCTCGCGCGCAACGAACGCCAGCAGTTGCACGCGCGGGTGGCCGGGGCCCTGTGCGAGCGCGGCGGGCAGGTGGGCGACGACGAGTACGAGCGGCTGGCCCACCACACGTGGCACGCCCAGGACGCGCTGCCGGCCCGGCGGGCCCTCCCCCGGCTGCTGCGCGCCGCCGAGCAGGCCGAACAGCAGCTGGCGTACGAGAAGGTCGAGACGTGGCTGCGCCGGGCCGTCCATCTGGCCGGGCTGCTGCCGCGCGACGACGCGTCGGCCCGCTCCCTGGAGCAGCGCCTGTACGTCCAGCTCGGCCAGCTGCTGGCCACCGTGCGCGGCTACGGGGACGCGGAGGCGGAGGCGGCGCTCAGCCGGGGCCGCGCGCTCGGGGCGGTCACCCACGCGCCCGAGGACCCGTCGGTGCTGTGGGCGCTGTGCGCGGCGTTCCTGGTCACCGGCCGGTACGACGAGTCCGGGCGGTTCTCCCGGCTGCTGCGGGACATCGGGTCCCGTACCCGCCACCCGGTGGCCCAGCTCGGCGCGGCGTACGGCAAGGGCGTCGCGCTGCACGTACGCGGCCGGCTGCCGGAGGCGCTAGCGGAGCTGGAGCGCAGCGTCGGGCTGGCGGACCGTTTCGCCCGGGAGGGCCGCAGCCTGGCCCGTACCTTCCAGCACGACCCGCGCGTCTCCTGCCGTTCCTACGACGCCTTCACCCACTGGATCCTGGGCGACCGCGACACCGCCCTCGGACGCCGCTGCCAGCTGCAGGCCCTGACCGCGTACGAGAGCAGGCCCTCCGACCGGTGCTTCGCCCTGTACGTGGACGCGGTGCTGGCGGCGTGGGAAGGCGACCCCGACACGGCGCGGGCCTCCGGCGCCGAGGGCGCGCGGGTGGCGGAGGAACACGGGCTCCTGTACTGGAAGGCGATGCTGCGCCTGACCGAGGGCTGGTCCCTGACCCACCTGGGCCAGGACGAGGCGGGCCTCGGCCTGATGCACACCTCGATCGCCGAACTCCGGCCCTCCCGCTCCCACTTGCGCCTGCCCCTCCACCTGGGCCTGCTCGCCCAGGCCCAGCACCACGCCGGCCGCCGCGACGACGCCACGGCCACCCTCCGCAAGATGCTCGCCGTCATCGAACACCGCCGTGAACTCGTCTACCTCCACCCCGCCCTGCCCGCGACCACCCTGCTGCACGACCTCCTGGGCCGGCATGTCACGGAGACCATCCTCTCCAGCTGACCATCCGTCACCTGCCACCGTCCGGAAGTCGTCCATCGACTTGCCGGATTCGTTGTGGTGGTGAACCGGTGCCGCTTGCATATGCCTGTCCGTGTCAGTGACGGCTGCCAGGCATGTGGCAGCAGGCGGAAGGGGTCACCTTGCGGGAGCGAAGAGCACGGGGCGGGAGAGCGAGAGTTGAAAGACCCGGCGGGCCGGGCGGGTTGTTCGGGCCGCGTGCGGCGGCCGGGGCGCGGGGAAGTCTGACGGGTGCGGCGGCGCTGGTGGGCGTCGCCGCACTGCTGGCTTCGGCGGTACCGGCCGGCGCGGCACCCGCCGGCCCGCCGCCCGGGCCCGGCCAAGTGGTACCGGGGCAGCGCACCGCCACCCCGGCCCTGGTGGAAGGCATCCGGGAACCGGCCAAGGCCACGGGCAGCCCGGCGGAAGCGGCGCGCGGCCATCTCGCGGCGAAAGAGAGCCGCTACCACATCGCCGATCCGGCACGCGATCTGCGGCCCGTACAGACGGTGGACTCGGGCACCCACGAGGTCGTCCGGCTCCAGCAGAAACACCGGGGCGTGGACGTCCTGGGCGGACAGTACGTGGTGCGGATGGAGCACAAGGGCGGCGAACGGGTCGTCACCGGCACCTCCGGCAAGTACTTCACCGGGCTGAAGACCGACGTGGAACCCGAGGTGGACGAGGCGCTCGCGGTCGAGCGGGCGGTCGACGCGACCACCGAGCGGCTCCTGAACAAGCGCCTCCCCCGCACGGACACGCCGACGCTGACCGGCACCGCGCGCGGGCTGGTCGTCATCCCGCGGGGCGCGGGCGTACTCACCCGTCACATCACCGTCCGGGGCACGCATCCGGTCACCGGCGAGCCGGTGCTGCACGAGGTCTACGTGGACGCGCAGGCCGGGTACCCGGTGCTCCAGTACAGCGGGATCAAGACGTTCCGGGCCCCGGGAGGCGCTACGGCGGCCGGTGCACCGAAGGCCGCCCGTACGGCGGCCGGGGTGAAGGGCATCCAGGGCTCCGGCGTCAAGTACGACGGCAAGACCGTCGAACTTCCCGTGGTGTACGAGGAGTCGCGCAAGGCGTACGTGCTGCGCGACGAAACCCGGATGGCGAACACCAGCAAGAACACCCTGTCCACATGGGACGCGCGCGGCAAGGACGTCAGCGAGGTCACTCCCTCCTGGCCGTACGACATCCAGGAGTTCGGCTCGCCCACCCCGGCCTTCGGCCCGGAGGCCACCGAGGCGGGCGCGGTCGACGCGCACTGGGCGTCCGGCAAGGTCTACGACTACTACCGCCAACAGCACGGCCGCGACAGCCTGGACGGCCGCGGCATGGCCGTCAACTCGCTCGTGGGCGTCACCCAGTTCGGGCAGCCGTACATCAACGCCTTCTGGGACGGCTCCAAGATGGTCTACGGCGCCGGCGACGCGGAATACCGCACGCTCTCCGCCGGCCTGGACGTGGTCGGGCACGAGATGACCCACGGCGTCGTGGAGAACTCCGCCAACCTCGTCTACGCGGGCCAGTCCGGTGCCCTCAACGAGGGCATCGCCGACTACTTCGGCAACGCCATCGAGAACGACACCTACGGCATCCCCATGGACAGCCCCGACTCCGGGCTGCTGGGCGAGACGCTGTGCCGCACCAAGCCCGCGCGCGAGTGCGCGATCCGCGACCTCAACGACGGGCGGACCACCGCCAAGTCCTTCCTCGGCGTGTCGTTCTCCGAGGACAACGGCGGCGTCCACCTCAACTCCACGATCTTCGCCGGCGCCCTGTGGGATCTGCGCGAAGACCTCGGCAAGACGCTCGCCGACAAGATCGTGTACAAGGCACTGACCGAGTACCTGACCCCGCTGGACGGCTTCACCGAGGGCCGCGCAGCCGTCCTCGCCGCCGCCCGCGACCTGCACGCCACCGACACCCAAATACGCACCGCCGAGCGGGCGTTCAACGCCCACGGCATCGTGCCCGGCTGGGAACTGGCAATGGGCGTCGACTCCGACCCCCTCCTGGGCCGGGTCAACACGGACGGCTCGGCCACCGGCGCGGGCGGCGGCTGGTGGGCCGCGGCCAAGTCCAACGACGACGGCACCGAGCCGTACTCGATCTGGGCCGGGCGCGCGGACGGCACCGGCGCGCTCAAGCTGATGAGCCCCAACGACGGCCGCTACCACGTGCACCCGGCGACCGACGGCAAGACGGTGGTCTGGCAGGCGTACAACCGCAGGAGCACGGACATCCTCGCGCGGCCGATCGCGGGCGGGCCGATCAAGAAACTGTGGTCGGGCCGGCGCGGCGCCGTGAACGTACGGGTCGAGGGCGACGTGGTGGTGTTCGAGGCGCAGTCCCGGCCGAGCGCCCGGAAGGTGCGGTACGTGCGGCTGAGCGACCCGACGGTGGTGAACGTCACCGACGAGAGCGGCGTACGGACCGGCAACCCGTCCATCAGCCACGGCCGGATCGCCTACAGCACCGTCCGCGGCATCGGCAACTCCCGTACGTACGGCGTCGAGACCCTCGACCTCAAGACGGGGCAGCGCACGCAGATGGGCCAGCTCGGAACCCCCGCGGACATCAGCGCGACCGCGATCACCGGGCAGCACGTCTTCTGGCTGGTGCCCGCGGGCGGCGAATCGGACCGCGCGGCGCTGCGCCGCGCCAACCTGGACGGTACGGGGGTGACCGACCTCAGCCCCGCCGAGGGTCCGGACGCGCTCAACGGCTACGACATCGTGGCCACGGACGAGGCGGTGACCGTCGCCACCTGGTCGCCGACCGTCGTGTACACCAACGAGTCACTGTTCAAGCTCTGGCAGTTCTCGGCCGACGGCAAACAGCGCGGCCGGGTCTCCTGCAACCGCGGCCAGCAGGGCTGGCCCGCGATGCCCGGCGGCCGGCAGGTGGTGTGGGTGGACGGCACGACCGGCTACACCGACCTGGTCACACGGACGCGGCCCGCTGGACGCTGCGGCTGAGCACGGGGCGGGCGGCCGGCACCAGTCGGCCGCCCCAACCCAGGGCAATTAATACGCTGATTCGATACACCCTAAATAGAGTGAACACCTTCCGTTGCCCACAACAGATCACACCGTCATCGGGTTGATTGGTCACGGCGGCACACCAGCCGGGACAGCGGGCACCCCGTGACCCCTGTCAGGCCGCCTGTCCAGATATCTCAATTCCGAGGAGCAACGATCCATGTCGCGTGTCAAGAAGACTGCCGCTGCCGCCGTGGGAACCTGCGCCATCCTCCTGGGCGGAGCGGGCCTCGCGGCTGCCGACTCCGGTGCCCAGGGCGCGGCGCTCAACTCACCGGGCGTCGTGTCCGGCAACGTCGTTCAGGTCCCGGTCCACGTACCGGTCAACGTCTGCGGTAACAGCATCAACGTCGTCGGCCTGCTCAACCCGACGTTCGGCAACACCTGCGTCAACGACTGACGCCGACTTCCTGACGCGCCCCCCACGGCGCGACGCGTGATCCCCGGTGCGGGGCGGCCTGACGGCTGCCCCGCATCGTTTGCTTGGTCGGGGGCGTCACCGATCAGTCGAGCGTGCGCCGCACACACTCCGTCACCACCCCCTGGAGGCTGCCCGTGCGCTGCAGCAGTTGTCGTTGGATGTGGGCGCCGTTGCCTGTCTTGAGGAGGGTGGTCAGGGATTCTTGGGCGGGCAGGATGTCGCCGGTGTCTTCCAGGGCGTCGCGTACGTGGTCGAACAGGGCCCGTACTACGGCTTCGGCCGGGGCGGGGCGCATTGTGGCGGGGTGGATCAGTTCGCCGTCGAGGCCGGAGCGGGCGGCTCGCCATGTCGCCAGGCGCAGCAGTGCCACCGTGTGCCGGGCGGGCGGTTCGCCGTCGCGCCACTGGCGTACCGCCGTCTCCACCAGGCCGCGGATCAGGGTCGCCAGCAGCACGGTGGTGGACGGGTCCAGGCACACGTCGGCGACCCGTACCTCCACGGTGGGGTATGTCCGGGACAGGCGGGCGTCGAAGTAGACCATGCCCGCGTCCTTCAGTACGCCGCTGGCCGTCATGTCGCGTACCTGCTCGTGGTACCGGTCGGCCGACCCGAACACCTCGACCGGCCCGGCCGACGGCCACCGCCCCCAGACCCGGTTGCGGTAGCTGCTGTATGTGGTGTCCCCGCCCTGCCAGAAGGGAGAGTTGGCGCTCATCGCCAGGAGTACGGACAGCCAAGGGCGTATCCGGTCGAGTACGGCGACGCCCTCCTCGTCCGAGTCGACGGCCACGTGGATGTGGCAGCCGCAGGTCAGCTGCTCCTGGGCGGTGAGGCCGAAGTGCTCCGCGAGCCACTGGTGGCGCTCGCCGGTGCCGATGGACGGGCTCACCTCCAGCGGCGAGGTGGCCAGGGCCACGGCCGCCGCGTCCAGTCCTTCGGCGTGGCGGGCCGCCTCCGCCCGCCACCGCCGGATCTCCTTGTCCAGGTCGCCCATGTCCGTCCGGGGCCGGGTGGCGAATTCCAGCTGCTGGCGGTGCAGCTCGCTCTCGAAGACCTCCTCGTTGCCCTGCTGGTCCCGCGAGGCCGCCGCGAGGACCGCCGCCGACAGGGCGCGCGGTAGTCCCGTCCGGGCGTCCACCAGCAGCAGTTCCTCCTCCACACCCACACTGCGCACGTCGTCCACCCTTTCTCGGCATCTGGCCTTCGGAACGGCTCACGTACCCCCGCCCGGGCGGCTCACGCTTGCATTCGACCGCTTGCGTGCATCGCGTGACAGCAGTGCCCGGCCGGTGGACGGGCCTCCGGCCGGGGTGTGGGCGGCCACGGCGTACGCGGATCACGCCGAGCGCATGCCGGTCAGCCGGTCGGGGGCGAGCAGGCCCTCGCCGTGCAGGTCGTCGCCGTAGCAGTCCTGCAGCCAGGTGGGCCGGTAGATCGTGTCGAGGTAGCGCTCACCGAGGTCGGGGGCGATCGCCACGGCGGTCAGGCGGTGCGGGCGGTGCCGGTCGAGCCAGTGCGCGGCGCCGCTGACGACGGTGCCGGTGGAGCCGCCGAAGAGGAAGCCGCGGCCGGCCAGGCGGTGGCAGGTGCGGATGGTGTCCGCCTCCTCCACGCGGATCACCTCGTCCACGTACGACGCGTCGAGCAGCTGGGGCGGGACGCTGGTGCCCAGGCCCGGGATCATCCGGCGGCCCGGGGCGCCGCCGAAGGAGACGGAGCCGACGCTGTCCACCGCGATGACCCGCACCGGCCGGTGCCAGGTACGGAAGTACCGGGCGCAGCCCATGAGGGTGCCGGTGGTGCCCGCGCCGACGAACAGCACGTCCAGGTGTGGGAACTGCCGGGCGATGGCGGGCGCGGTCCGGCGGTAGTGCGCCTTCCAGTTGTCCTGGTTGGCGAACTGGTTGAGCCAGACATAGCGGCTGTCCGAGGCGGTCAGGCTGCGTACGTAGTCGATGCGCGCGCCGAGGAAGCCGGCCTGGGCGTCCGGTTCGGTGATCACGTGCACCCGGCTGCCCAGCGCCTCCATCGTCCGCCGGGCCGCCAGGTTGCAGCGGGCGTCCGTGACGCACAGGAATCCGTAGCCCTTGCTGGCCGCGATGATGCTCAGCGCCACCCCCAGGTTCCCGGACGAGGATTCCACCAGGGTGGCTCCGGGCGTGAGCACCCCGTCGCGTTCCGCGGCCGCGACCATTTCCGTCGCCGCCTTCAGTTTGATCGAGCCCGCGAAATTGAAGCCCTCGCATTTCAGGAAGAGCGGATGCCCGAACGTCGCCCGCAGGTCGACGTAGAGGTCCTCCTCGTTGAAGTCGAGCGGCATGGATATGACCGGCACGTGTTCCCCCCTGGTTCCGCAGTGCACTCAGTCGTTCACCGGGGCCGACGCGGTCGGCCCCTTCGTCACCGGCAGCGTGGTCATCCGTGCCGGCGCAGTTCGTGGAAGAAGTCGTCGATGACGTGCAGTTCGCCGGAGCGGGCCACTTCGCCGTGGACGAAGTCGCCGACGGCGAGGTCGAGTACGCCGAGCCCGAAGGGCGAGAAGATCACCGTACGGTCGTCCGGTACGCGCACCCGCCCGGCCAGCACGTCGGCGAGTGTCCCGTCGATGAAGTCCCGGTTACCCCTGCGCTGTTCGGCCAGGTGCGGTGACGTGTCGGCCTTCAGGCAGTGGTCCACGTCGTCGACGAAGTTGGCCGAGTCGAGCACGATCTCGGGCGTCAGGTCGCGCAGCGAGATGTGCAGCACCAGCGGGTGGTGCGCGAACCAGGCCGGGTCGGTGATGTGCGGCCGGGCGGCGACGGTGGCGAAGACGACGAGGTCGCTGGTGCGGATCAGCCGCTCGGGGTCGGTGTGGAGGGTGATGTGGCCGGCGGGTGACGCCGGGTGTGCTTCCGCGTGCTGTTCGAGGTAGGTGCGGAAGCCGGCCGCGCTGTCGGCGGACACGTCGTACACCCCAGTGGCCTCGAACCGCTGGCCGGTGGCGGCCAGGAAAGTGTGGATGTAGCGGGCGATCAGGCCGGTGCCGAGGAATCCGACGCGCCGCGGGCGCGGCCGGCCGCTGCTGAGCCGGTCGGCCGCCGAAGCCGCCGAGGCCGCCGTCCTGGTGGCGCTGATGATCGAACTCTCCAGGCAGGCGTACGGATAGCCGGTGGCAGGATCGTTGAGGATCAGCACGGCCGAGGCCCGCGGGATGCCTTCCGCCACGTTCCGCGGGAAGCTGGAGATCCACTTCAGGCCGTCCACCGGGCGCGGTCCGCCGAGTGAGGCGGGCAGGGCGATGATCCGGGAGTCCGGGCGGTCGGGGAAGCGCAGGAAGTAGGACGGCGGGTTGAGCGTGTGCCCATCGCTGTGCAGCCGGTAGGTGTCCTCGACCAGGCGGACGAGCTGCCGCTCGCGGCCCCGCAGGACCCGCTGCACCTGGGCCCCGGAGATGGCCGCGAAGGGCGGCACCGTGCGCGGCCCGTCCGGTGCGGCGGGAGCGTTCCGCGTCCCGGTGGAAGGTGTGCCGGTCATCAGGCCATCGCCTCCCCCGTGGGCGCGCCGGCGGTCAGGTGCACCGCGTCGGTCATGCCGACGAGCACCTCGCGCGGCCCCTCGTACGGCTCCCTGCTGTGGGCCGTACGGACGTTGTCGACGAGCATCAGATCGCCCGCCTGCCACGGTTCGCGCGTGGTGTGGGCCTCGTAGACGGAGTTGAGCAGCTGTACGACGTCCTCGCCGATCGGGTCGCCGCCGCCGTAGCGGGTGTTGAACGGGAGCGCGTCGGCCCCGTACACGTCCATCAGGTACTCGCGCACCTCGGGGTCCATCGTCCATTCGCTGAGGAAGGCGATCTGGTTGAACCAGCAGCGGCGGCCGGTGACCGGGTGGCGCAGCACGGCGCCGCGCCGCTGCCGGGTGCGCAGGGCGCCGTCCGGCTGCCAGGCGTAGTCGATGGCGTGGCCGCGGCAGTAGCGTTCGACGGCGCGGCGGTCGTCGGTGCCGAACGCCTCGGTGAGGGTGGCGCCGATCTCGTCGTTGTAGGTACGGGTGAGCAGCCAGCCCTCGGCCTCGAAGCGCGCGGTCAGCTCGGCGGGCAGCGCGTCCAGGACGGCCGACGCGTCGGCGACCGCGGTCGCGCCGCCGCTGTCCGGCGCGCCGAGGCACGCGAAGAGCAGCAGACCGGGGGCCGCGAGGGTGTAGCTCAGCTCGTGGTGCATGCACATCGGCTGGTAGGACGGCCATTGGGCGGAGGAGTACACGCCGTCGGCGTACTCGCGGCGCGGCGCGAAGGCTTCCCGCTCGGTCAGCAGGCCGGTGCCCAGGTGCCGGAAGACGGCGGCGGTCTGGTCGGCGTCCCGCAGTCCGAGGCCGCGGACCAGGACGGAGCCGTGTTCGGTGGCGAGGGCCCGCAGGGTGTCCCGGTAGCCGGCGGCCCAGCTCGCCGCGTCGCCGGTGGGCTCGGCCAGGAGGACCGGGGGCGTGCCGGGGACGAGGTTGACGTCGACGGGCGGTGTGGCGGGTGAGGGTGGCATGGGGTGGTCCTTTCGGTCGTGCGGGGCGGTACTTACGGATGGTTCGGCCGTGTCTTCGGTGTTGTCCTCAGGAGGGCGCTCGTAGTTCGACAGCGCGCAGCACCGCCCGCGCCGTGTCGTCCGGCCTGGTGAGCGGGAAGCCGTGGCCGCCCGCCGGCAGCTCGTACAGCTCGACCTGCTCGGCCAGCAGCTCCCAGGCCCGGTAGTGGCGCCGGAACCGGGCCGTGCGCGGGTCGTCGGCCGCGACGACGACGGTGACCGGTGTGGTCAGCTGCGCCGCGGGCGGTACGGAAGGTGCGTGGACGTCATCGGGCAGGTGCGCTCCGATGAACAGCCGTCGGGCGCTTTTGCCGCGCTCCTCCAGTTTCCGGGCCGCTTCCACGGCGTACGCGGCTCCCGAGCCCTGCCCCCACAGCAGGAGCCCGGCCGGGGCGAGCCGGGCCAGCTCGGCGACGAGATGCTCGACGCGTTCCATGCCGACCGCCGGTCCGGATGCGGACGGCTCCCGCCCCGGCAGCTCGGCCGCGTACACCGCCCGCCCGCTCTCCCGCAGCGCCTCGGCCAGCGGCTGGAAGGCCGCCGCCTCACCCCCCGTCCAGGGGAAGCACACCAGGGCGCCTCCGTGGGCGGCGTCCGGTGCGGACAGTGGGCGCAGCAGTTGCGTGCCTGTCGTCGTAGCCGCCCCTGACCTGCTGTCCAGCAGTCCCGCCAGGTCGGCGAGGACCGGATGCCGGGTGACGTCCTTGAGGGAGACCGCGCGGTCCAGGAGGATCGCCAGTTTCACCGCCGCGAGCGAGGTGCCGCCCCGGTCGAAGAAGTGGTCCCGGCGGCCGACGCGGTTCTGGGGCATGCCGAGCACCGTGGCCCACGCGGCGGCGAGCCGCTGTTCCGTGGGGGTACGCAGGGTGCCGCGGTGGTCGTCCGTGGCGTCCAGTTCGGCGGCGAGCGCGGTCAGGGCCTTGCGGTCGGTCTTACTGTTGGCGGTCAGCGGCAGTCCGTCGCCGCGCCAGTGGAAGGCCGACGGGACCATGTACGCGGGCAGTGACCGCTCCAGGCGGCCGCGCAGAGTGTCGGCGCCGACCGGCCGCCGGCCGCTGTAGAAGGCCACCAGGCGCGCGGCCTGCCCGGCCCGTTCGCTGACGACCACGGCGGCGTCGCGGACACCGGGCGCCTGGAGCAGCGCGTTCTCGACCTCGCCGGTCTCGACGCGGAAGCCGCGGACCTTGACCTGGGTGTCGCGGCGGCCCAGGAACTCCAGCTTCCCGTCGGGCCGCCAGCGGCCGAAGTCGCCGCCCTGGTAGAGCCGTTGGCCCGGCCTGTAGGGGTCGGCGCCGAAGCAGGCACGGGTGCGCTCGGGGTCGTTGACGTAGCCGCGGCCCACGCACACGCCGGAGAAGACGATCGCGCCGGGCGCGCCGAGCGGGACCGGCGCCAGGTGCTCGTCGACGACGTACTGGCGCACATTGCCGACCGGCGGGCCGAGCGGGACCCGCGGCCCCTCCGGTGCGCGGCGCATGACCTCGTGGTTGGTGTCGTCCGAGGTCTCGGTCAGCCCGTATGCGTTGACCAGGGCGACGCCGGGCCGGGCGGCGAACCAGCGCTGCGCCAGCTCGGGTTTCAGCGCCTCGCCGGTCGCGGACACGTACGCCAGGTCGGGCAGCTCGCGGGGGTGCTGCTCCAGGTAGGACAGGACGGCTTCCAGGTACGACGGTACGACCTGGAGGACGCGGACCCGGCCGTCGGCGAGCCGGTCGACGAAGCGCGGGACGTCCAGCACGGCCTCCTGCTCGATCAAGAGGGTGCAGCCGCCGACGAGGAGCGCGGCGATCAGCTGCCACAGCGAGATGTCGAAGCACTGGGGCGCGGTCTGGGCGACCACCTGGCCCGGGCCGATCTCCAAATCGTCGATCTTGGCGTAGAGGTGGTTGACCAGGCCCGCGTGCTCGCACATCGCGCCCTTGGGCTCGCCGGTGGAGCCGGAGGTGAAGTAGATGTAGGCGAGTTGGCCGGGCGTGACGCGGAGGCCGAGGTCGTGGGCGGGGTGGTCTTCCGCGTAGGCCGTCTCCACGGACAGGCACCGGACCCCGGGCAGGGTCTTCACGGCCGCGTCGAGGGTGGCCGTGCTGCCGCGTTCGGTGAGGACGAGGCCGCAGCCCGCCCGGGTGAGGGTGGTCGCGATGCGGTCGGCGGGGAAGTGCGGCTCGATGGGCAGGTAGGCGCCGCCGGCCTTGAAGATGGCGAGGACGGCGGCCATCCAGTCCAGGGTGCGTTCGGTGACCACCGCGACGACTCCCTCGCGGCGCAGGCCCCGCGCCAGCAGGGCCCGGCCGAGCTGGTTGGCGCGGGCGTTGAGCTCCGCGTACGTCCAGTGCCGGTCGCCGTGGACGGCCGCGACGGCGTCGGGGTGCGCCGCCACCTGCTGTTCGAAGATCTCGTGCACGCGGCGGTCCGGGAGTTCCCTGCGGGGCCCGGCGAGCCCTTCGAGCTGGAGGGCGAGTTCGCCGGCGGAGAGCAGGCTCTGCCGGTCGTGTTCGGCGTACGGATCGGCGGCGATGAGGACGAGGGCGGTCAGGTGGTATCCGGCGATCCGGGCGGCGCACTCCGCGTCGAGCGCGTCGGTGCGGTGGCGCAGCCGTAAGGCCAGGCGGCCATCTTGCAGGGTGACGCCCGTCGCGAGAACGGTGGATGGAGCGAGGTCGGTGGATGGGGCGAGGTCGGTGGACGGAGCGAGGCCGGTGGACGGAGCAAGGTCGATGGGCGAAGCAAGGCCGGTGGGCGGAACGAGGTCGCCATTCGGGCAGTGCGGGTCGAAGACCGTCTCGTAGAGCGGGCCTTCGATGCCCAGGTCCCGTTCCAGGTCCTCGACCGGCGCGTCCTGGTGGGCCAGCAGCCGGGATTCGGCCCGGCGGGTGTGCAGCACCAGCGCCCGCCAGGTGCCGGGGACGGCCGTCAGGCGGCACGGGAGCGGCCGGCCGCCCGCCGTCGCGGCGTAGCCGGTGGTGACCTCGCGTTCGCCGGTCAGTGCGGCGAGCACCTTGACGTGTGCGGCCAGCAGTACGGAGCGCAGCGGTACCGCCAGTTCGGCCGCGACGCGCCGCAGGGCCGCCAGGAGGTCGTCGGGAATCGCGGCTTCGTGCGCGGCCAGGCCCGGTACGGGGTCGCGGGTCCACCGCGGGAGGGCGGTGAAGCCACCGCCGTCGAGCACGCCGCGCCAGAACTCGCGACCGGCTTCTGCTGCTGACCTGGCCATCGTGGGGTCCTCACTTCTCGGTCATGGTGTCGGTCATCTCCCGGGCGGGGTTGCCGCCCCACCGCGCGTGGCGGGGCACGTCCTCGCCCTTCATGAGGAAGGTGTCGGGCGCGAGCGCCGCGCCGTCGCCCACCGTGGCGCCGTAGTGGACGAAGGCTCCGGTGCCGAGGGTGCAGCCGTCGCCGAGGGTGGTGCGGTCGGACTTGAAGGTGCCGTCCTCCTGGGAATGGCACTGGATGACGCTGCCCGCGTTGAGCGTGCAGTGGTCGCCGAACGTGACGAGGGAACGTTCGGGCAGGAAGCAGCCGTCGTCGAAGAGCCGCCGCCCGACCCGGGCGCCCAGCGCCCGCCAGAACAAGCTCTTGAACGGGGTGCCGTTCAGGAAGCGCAGGGGCATCGCGTGGAGCTTCCAGAACCGTTCGTGCCGCCAGAAGTACGGCGTGTAGATCGAGCAGTAGCGCGGGACCTGGCGCCGGAAGCCGTTGACGGCGCGTTCGGCGCACACGGAATGGCCGACGGAGAAGAGCAGCGCGAGGACCGATCCCAGGGCGACCGCCGGGGCGCCCCACACCGGGTAGAGGTCGGCGGCGGCCCAGACGATCAGCGTCACCACGAACACCTGTGACCAGCGGACCAGCAGGAACAGTCCCATCGTGCGCAGGTTGTAGGCGTTCTTGGCGGCGAGCCGGCGCCGCAGTGCCTCGCCGCTGCGCAGGTGGTCGAAGGCGGCGTCGCGCTCGACGGACCGGGGGATCTCGAAGCAGGGCGAGCCCAGCAGGCCGACGCCTTCCCGTACGGGCCCGTCCAGGGGGACCGCGACCTTCGTGGCGAGGAGGCAGTTGTCGCCCGTCCGGCCGCCGGGCGGGTAGTGGACGGCGTTGCCGAGGAAGTTGTGCGGTCCGATGGCGACGCGCGAGAGGCGGAAGGAGGTACGGGAGTACTCCGCGTTCATGATCGACAGGCCGTCGGCGACCATCGTGCCGCTGCCGACCGTGCTCAGGTGCGGGGATTCCTGCCGTACCTCGGTGCCGAAGTTCGAGCCGGTCTGCTCGACGGGGAGCAGGCCGTAGCCGAGGCGGCCGAGGTAGGGGACGACGTAGGAGCTGTCGCCGAAGAGCCGCATGAAGAACTTGATGTTGGTCATCCGGGCGATGGTCCGGTGCAGCGAATAGTGCAGGCCGTAGAGCGGATAGACCTTGCCGGGCACGATGAGCAGGTTGAGCAGCCGGGGCACCGTGACCACCACGATCAGACCGGCGAGCGTGCCGCCGAAGAACAGGGCGAGCGAGGTGACCAGCGCATCGCCGTAGAAGGACCAGGTCGTGAAGGCGAGCGGGCCCTCGTCCAGGAGCGTGGCCAGCCGCGGGACCTCGGCGAGCAGGATGCTCACCCCGCCGATGCTCAGCGGCAGGTACACGAGCAGCGCGCTGAGCAGTTGCAGCGCCCCGTAGGCGGTGCGCGGGCCGACGCGGCCGGTCGCGTCGAGCCTTTGGTAGTCCACTTCCGTACGTTGCGCGGGAGAGCCGTGCCAGTGTTCGCCGGCGGGGACAGTCTGGCCCGGGTGGAGGGAGGACGCGTGGCCCAGTTGGGCTCCGTCGCCGAGCGAGGTTCCGATGTCGAGCACCGTCGCCTCGCTGACGAGCACATTCTGTCCGAGGGTGACCGGTCCGGTCCGGATCACTCCGGCGCGGGCCCGGTAGCAGGTGAAGTACGCGTCCTTGCGGATGACCGTGCCCGCTCCGACGGTCAGCAGGTCGGTGCAGACCGGCACGTGCTTGGACAGGATCGTGACGTCCCGTCCGATCTTGGCGCCCAGCGCCCTGAGGTAGCCGATGTAGAGCGGTGATCCCACGAAGAGGACCAGCGGGCTGACGTGCATCAGCGTCCGGACGGCCCAGAACCGGAAGTACGTCAGGCTCCAGACGCGTATCTCCCGGGGCTTCCAGCGCCCGATGAGCACCCACTTGGCGAGCACCGGGAGGCCGCACAGGCCGAGGAAGACCACGGCGCCGAAGAGGACCGCCCGCAGGTAGACGCCGCCCGGGCCCGGCGCGGCGGACATCCATTCGTAACCGGAGGAGGTGACGACCGCAACAAGGAAGGAGCAGCCGAGGAGCGTCAGGAGCTGGAGCGTTCCGCACAGCAGATACGCGGGGGTGCCGACGGGAGGCGCCGCCTCGGACGGCTCGGGGTCCGGCGGCGGCACCGGCGTCCGGGCGGCCGTTCCCGGCGCCTCCCCGGCGAGCGCCGTCGCCAGGCCGCTGATCGTCGGGTACCGGTAGATGTCCTTCATCGACACCGACGGGAGGTCGGCGCGCTTCCTGACACGGGCGCAGAAGTGGGCCATGAGCAGCGAGTCGGCGCCCAGGTCGGTGAAGAAGTGGGCATCGGTGCGCACGTGCTCGACGCGCAGGACGGCGGCCAATGTCGCGGCGAGCACGGTTTCGGTGTCGGCCGGCTCACCGGGATCGCCGTGCGGGACGGTGGACGGGCCGGTCGGCGGTGCGGCTGCCGGGGCGGGGGACGCGCCGGCCGGGCCGGCTACTGGTGCCTCGACGGATTTTCCCACCACGTGAGCTCCTTCGGAGGTACGGAAGAGTTGGGGTGCACCGGGCGTCCGGCTGCCGACGGGGCGGTCCTTGATGTCGGCGGAGCCGTCCCCGGTGCGCCGGCGGCTCGGGTCTCTTGCCGCCATAGGCGTGAACCGCAACGGAACACCGTGAAAATTCAAGTAACACTGGGAAGACCACGATCGGCCGGGCAGCGCGCAGGGGTGCGTAATCCGTAGAGCCGGTACGTCCAAGGCGGCCGCGGCACCGTCGTGTTCACCCGCTCCGGGTGCCCGCCCCGGCACCGCTCGCCGACCACCGCGGCGGGCTGCCGCCGGCGCCCCTTCACCAGTGACGCCGCATGTCCCACCCGCCACCGGCAGCTGCGTCACTGTCGTATACAACCGCCTGGTCGGTACGGGCGAGCTGCGGGGAATCAGCCTGCTTTCGGTTGTTCCGGCGCCGGATGCGAACCTATTCTCGCGGCGGGGGGTGCACCACGATGCGCCACTCGGTTGGAGCGTCGAAGATGGTGTCAGCCGCAGGACCCGCAGGCTTCCCCGCCTCACTGACGACCTTCGTGGGCCGTCGGCAGGAAGCCGCTGGAGTCGGAGCGCGTCTGGAGCGCAGCCGCCTGGTCACCCTGACCGGAGCCGGCGGCGCGGGAAAGAGCCGGCTCGCCATCGAGGTGGCCACCGGCCGCGCCCACCGCCACCGGGACGGCGTGCGCTTCGTCGAACTGGCGGTCCTCGCCGATCCGCTCCTGCTGGCCCACGCCGTGGCGGCCGGTCTCGGCATACAGGAACAGGCGGGCCGGACGCTGCCGGAGGTCCTGGCCGAGCGGCTGCGCGACGCGGACATGCTGCTCGTCCTGGACTGCTGCGAGCATCTCGTGGAAGCCGTCGCGCAGTTCGTCCTCACCCTGCTGTCCGCCTGCCCGGACCTGCGCGTCCTGGCCACGAGCCGGGAGCGCCTGGGCGTCCCCGGCGAAGTCCTCTGGCCGGTGACGGGCCTCGCCACTCCCCCGGCACACGTCGGCGGGGCCGAGATCCTGGAGTACGACGCGGTACGCCTGTTCGCCGACCGGGCCGCCGCGGTCGAGCCGGGGTTCGCGGTCACCGACGCGAACGCGGCGGCGGTGGCGGAGATCTGCCGCAAGCTGGACGGACTGCCGCTGGCCATCGAACTGGCCGCGGCGCGCACGAACGCGCTCGACGCGGCGCAGCTCAGCGGGTGGCTGGACGGCCGCTTCCGGTTCCTGGCGTGGGAGACCCGGGCGTCCTCCCCCCGTCACCGGACGCTGGACAGCGTCGTGGAGTGGAGTTACGACCTGCTGAGCGAGCCCGAACGGACGCTGTTCGAGCGGCTGGCGGTGTTCGCGGGCGCCTTCACACTGGACGCCGCCGAGGCCGTGACCGCCGAGGGGGCCGACACCGCCGACCTCGGGGAACTGCTCCTGCGGCTGGTCGACAAGTCGCTGGTGACGGTCGTGCCGCAGCACACGCCGGCCCGCTACCGGATGCTGGAGACCCTGCGCGCGTACGGGCTGGCGCGATTACGGGAGCACGGCGGCCTGGCGACGCTGACGGCGCAGCACGCCGCGTACTTCCACGACCTCGCCGAACAGGCGTGGGAACGGTTCCGGGGGCCGCACCAGGCACTGTGGCTGGAGCGCCTGCGGGCCGAGCACGACGACCTCCGGGTCGCCCTCGAATACCTGCTGACCTCCCACGACATCGACAACGCGGTGTGCCTGGCCGGCGCCCTCGCCTCGTTCTGGGACGTGCAGGGCCACTACACCGAGGGACGCGTCTGGCTCGAACGGGCGCTGGGCGCGAACCGCGACGCCGCCGCCAAAGGCCGCGTACGGGCCCTGAACGGACTGGGCCTCCTCGCCGTGATCCAGGGGGACGTGGAACGCGCCCGGGTGTCCTGCTCCGAAGCCGAACTGCTGTCGCGCCGCAACGGCGACCTGCCCGGCCTCGTGTGCGCCCTCCAGTGCCTCGGGTTCGCCGCACTGCTCGTGGGCAATCCGGACCACGCGGTGGAGATGCTGGACCAGTCGCTGGAGACCGCCCTGAAGACCGGTGAACCGTGGCTGGCGGGCTGGTCCTACCTGTTCCTGGCCATGGTGGAGGTCGTGCGCAGCGACTTCGCGCGGGCCTCCCAGCACGGCAGGACCGCGTTCCACCTGCTGTACGAGGCGGGTGAGCCGAAGAGCATCGCGTGGGCCCATCTCACCCTCGCCACCGCTTCGTGGGGCCTGGGGGACGTCCGCGACGCCCGTGCCCGTACGGGAGAGGCGCTGCGCCTGTTCCACCAACTCGACGCCCCGTGGGGCCTCGCCGAGGTCTTCCAGGTCGCGGCCATGCTGGCCATGTCGCATCAGCACTGGGAGCGGGCCGCCGCCCTGTTCGGAGCCGCGGACACGGCGCGGAAGAAGTCCGGTGCCGCACTCCCGGCCTTCCTCAAGGGGTGGCGGGCGGCCGGTATCCGCAAGGTGCGGGCGGAACTGGGCGAGCAGCGCTTCGGCACGGCGCGGGAGCACGGGCTGCGGTGGCCGCTCGAAGCCGCCGTGCTGGCCGCCGCCGCGGAACTCGGTACGGCACCGCCGCCGCTCCCGCCGGCCCGTGGAGAGACACCGCGTACGGGAGCAGCCCGTAGGGAGGCGTCTCGTACGGAGGCGCCTCGTAGGAGCGCGGCCGCCACCGATACCCGCGCGGTGGCAGTGCCCCACCAGGCCGCGCTGCGCCGGAAAGGGGATTACTGGACCCTCAGCCACGACGGCCTGGTCGTGCACCTCAAGCACACGGTCGGCCTCGGCTATCTGGCCCGGCTGCTCGCCGAACCCGACCGGGAGTTCCTGGCCCGCGAACTGGCGGCGGCCGAGCGCGGCATGGCCACCATCGGGGCCCCGGTCCTACGGGAATGGCCCGCCTCCCCCGGCCCCGGCGACGCCGGTCCGGCCCTCGACGCCCGCGCGAAGGCGGCCTACCGCAGGCGCCTGCGCGAGCTGGCCGAGGATCTGGAGGAGGCCGAGCGCTTCCACGACACCGGACGCGCCGAACGGGTCCGCGTCGAACTCGACGCGGTGACCGAGCAGCTCGCCGGCGCGGTCGGCCTCGGTGGCCGCGACCGCCGGGCGGACTCCGACAGCGAGCGGGCCCGTCTGAGCGTCACCAAAGCCCTGAAGGCCGCGGTGAAACGCGTCGCCGTGCACGACCCGGTGCTCGGACTGCACCTCCAGCGCAGCGTACGAACCGGGGCCTATTGCTCGTATGCACCGGATCCGGCTACGCGCATCGTCTGGCTGTAGACCCGTCCGGGACGCACGACGCGGGAGGTACTGGCCGAAAGTGATCCCCAGTTCAGGCCAAGTCGATTATCGTGCGGCTACTGGTGGGGCAATTGGCGTCATGACGGACATCGGATGACCGTGCGGCATCCGTCCTCCGGAACGGCGCGCCTTTTCCGGACATTCTCTGAATAACGGCGTGCTGATGTTGTGATGGGTGTACTCGGGCTGCACGCGGGGTGGTGTGGGTTCGAGGAGCTGCTATGTATTGCAACCGGTGTGGTGCCCAGGTCATTCAAGGGCCGGACGGCGGATGGTCGTGCAACTGTGGAGCGTCTGGATGACAGAGGCTGAACCAAGGCCCGGCAGCGCGGGCATCGGGGAACCGGCCGTACGGCGGCCGGAGTACTTCACCACAGCCCCGTGCCCGCGCTGCCAGACCGCCAACGACGGACTCAACGGCCGCTTCGCGTGCGACGCCTGCGGCCATGCGTATTCCTTCCACCCTTCGGCCTGACGGACCGGAGGGCGCGTACCACCGCATACCGCGGCTCTTCGTTGGATTCCCGCGCAGCGGGTAGAACGCAGAGGTGGAGTATGTGGTGGTGCTGTTGCTCGCCTCCGTACTGATCGGCGGGCTGGTGGTGTTCCTCATAGAGGCCGGTGTCCGGCGCACGCGATCCCTGGCCGCCCGCGACGAGCGGGAGGTCGACGAGTTGCGCCGGCGCTACGGGGAGGGACGGTGGTGACGGACCGGCGCCGGCGGCCTCCCTGCCCGCCGGAGGACGGCGGGCAGGGGACGGTGCCGGACCGTCAGGCCACCGGGGCCGGGTAGGTCGGGTACTCCACGCCGGAGACGTACTGCACGACGCGGATGACCTGGCACGAGTAGCCGAACTCGTTGTCGTACCAGAGGTAGAGGATGGCGTTGTCGCCGTCGACCTTGGTGGCGCCGGCGTCGACGATCGAGGCGTGGCGCGAGCCGATGAAGTCGCTCGACACCGCGTCGGGGGCGCTGATGAAGTCGATCTGGCGCTTGAGCGGCGAGGTCAGCGACACGTTGCGGAGGTAGTCCAGGACCTCCTCGCGGGTGGTCTCGCGCTCCAGCTGGAGGCTGAGGATCGCGATCGAGACGTCCGGTACCGGGACGCGGATCGAGCTGCCGGTGATCTTCGCGTCGAGGTCGGGCAGCGCCTTGGCGACGGCGGAGGCGGCGCCGGTCTCGGTGATGACCATGTTGAGCGGCGCGGAACGGCCGCGGCGCTCCGCCTTGTGGTAGTTATCCAGCAGGTTCTGGTCGTTGGTGAACGAGTGGACGGTCTCCACGTGACCGCGCCGTACGCCGTACTCGTCCGCCATCGCCTTCAGCGGCGGCACGATCGCGTTGGTGGTGCAGGACGCGCAGGACAGAATCGTTTCGTCCGGCTTGATCATGTCGTGGTTGACGCCGTGCACGACGTTGGGCACATCGCCCTTGCCCGGCGCGGTCAGCACCACCTTGGCGATGCCGGGGCGCAGATGCTTCGACAGGCCCTCGCGGTCGCGCCACTTGCCGGTGTTGTCGATGAGGATGGCGTCCTTGATGCCGTACGCCGTGTAGTCCACCGCCGTCGGGTCGTCGGCGTAGATCATCTGGATCTCGTTGCCATTGGCGATGATCTTGTTGTTCGCCTCGTCGACGGTGATCGTGCCCTGGAACTGGCCGTGGATCGAGTCCCGGCGCAGCAGCGAGGCACGCTTGATGATGTCCTGGTCGCCGCCGCCCCGCACGACGATGGCGCGCAGCCGCAGTCCATTGCCGGAACCGGCCTTCTCGATGAGCAGACGGGCCACGAGGCGGCCGATGCGGCCGAACCCGTAGAGGACGACATCGCGTCCCTCACGGCACTCGATCTTGTTCTCGCCCGTGGCGCCGGCGACGGCCTCGGCGGTGAACTCCGCCACCGACAGCCCGCGGTCGTCGCTCCGGTACGTCGCCGCGAGCATGCCGATGTCGATCTGGGAGGGGCCGAGGTCCAGCGCGGCGAGCGCCTGGAGGAACGGCAGCGTCTCGGTGACCGAGAGCTCCTCGCCGGCGATCTGCCGCGCGAAGCGGTGCGCCTTCAGGATGCTGACCACCGACTTGTTCACCAGGGAGCGGCTGTGGAGGAGGACCGTGACGTCCCGCTCCCGGTGCAGCTTCCCGATGATCGGGATCATCGACTCCGCGATCTCCTCGCGGTTCTTCCAGTTTGTGAACGAGTCCTCGTTGACAGTCACAGGTCCATCTTTCGAGCTAGGCGGTGCTCAGATGCTAACCCCACCGCTCTTTCGTTGCTCAGGGGGTGGGTCGATGGGGCGCTTTGCCGGATATGCGGGCCCGATATGCGGGATTTCGGACCGGTAGCTGCCATCGAACCGGCGCGCACGCCAGGAGGCCGACGTCCGTCGTAGGCTGAATTCCGGACAGGAGAGGCAGGAGGCTGCGGTGGCCGAGACGGCGGTGTCCGAGGTGATGGCCGAGCTGGCCGGGCTGGCGGACCCCAGGACACGCGAAGTGAACGAGAAGCACGGTGACGACCACGGTGTGAACCTCGGCAAGCTGCGCGCGCTCGCGAAGCGGCTGAAGACGCAGCAGGAACTCGCGCGCGGGCTCTGGGCGACGGGCGACAGCGCGGCGCGGCTGCTGGCGCTCCTGATCTGCCGCCCCAAGGCGTTCGGGCGCGACGAGCTGGACGGCATGCTGCGCGAGGCGCGCACACCCAAGGTGCACGACTGGCTCGTGAACTACGTGGTGAAGAAGAACCCGCACGCGGAAGAGCTGCGCGTGGCCTGGTCCGCCGACCCGGACCCGGTGGTCGCCAGTGCGGGCTGGGCGCTGACCACCGAGCGCGTGGCCAAAAAGCCTGCGGGCCTGGACCTCGCGGGGCTGCTCGACACCATCGAGGCGGAGATGCGGGACGCCCCGGACCGCCTCCAGTGGGCGATGAACCACTGCCTGGCGCAGATCGGGATCGAGCACCCGGAGCACCGCGCCCGCGCGATCGGCATCGGCGAGCGCCTGGGAGTGCTCAAGGACTACCCGACTTCCCCGGGCTGCACGTCCCCGTTCGCGCCCACCTGGATCAGCGAGATGGTGCGCAGGCAGGGCGGCAAGGCGGCGGGCTGATCACCGGCCGGTTCCGCGCGGGGCGTACGGACGCGCCGCGCCGGGCGGTCCGGCGCGGCGCGTTCTCGCAGGTCAGGAGCGGTGGTACGGGTTGGGGATCTGGATGTCGGCGCCCAGCTCGCGGGCGGCGTTACGGGCGAAGTACGGGTCGCGCAGCAGCTCGCGGCCGATGAGGGTGACATCCGCCTGACCGTCCGCGACGATCTTCTCGGCCTGCTGCGCCTCGGTGATCAGACCGACCGCGCCGACCGGCAGCCCGGTCTCCTTCTTGACCCGCTCGGCGAACGGCACCTGGTAGCCGGGCTCCACGGTGATCTTCGCGCCGGGAGCGTTGCCGCCGGTGGAGGTGTCCAGCAGATCCACCCCGTGGGCCTTCAGGTCGGCGGCGAAGCGCACGGTGTCGTCGGCGGTCCAGCCCTCGCGCTCGTCCTCCGCGTTCTCCGACAGCCAGTCGGTCGCCGAGATACGGAAGAGCAGCGGCAGCTCCTCGGGCCACACGGCCCGTACGGCGTCCACGACCTCCAGCGCGAAGCGGGTGCGGTTCTCATAGGAGCCGCCGTACTCGTCCGTGCGCCGGTTGGTGTGCGGCGAGAGGAACTCGTTGATCAGGTAGCCGTGCGCGCCGTGGATCTCCGCCACCTGGAAGCCCGCCTCCAGCGCCCGCCGCGCGGTCGCCGCGAACTGTCCGACGATCTCCTGGATCTGTTCGGCCGTCAGCTCCTCCGGCGCGACGGACGCGTCGTCGAACGCCAGCGGGCTCGGGGCCACCGGCTGCCAGCCGTAGCCCTCGCCCGGGGCGATCGGGGCGCCGCGGTCCACCCAGGTGCGCTCGGTCGACGCCTTGCGGCCCGCGTGCGCGATCTGGATGCCCGGAACGGAACCGTGGGCCTTCAGGAAGTCGGTGATGCGCCGGAAGGCGGCGGTCTGCGTGTCGTTCCACAGCCCCAGGTCGTACGGGCTGATCCGCCCCTCGGGGCTCACCGCCGTCGCCTCGGTCAGGATCAGCCCCGTACCGCCGGCGGCCCGGGAGGCCAGGTGCTGGAAGTGCCAGTCGTTGGGCGCGCCCTGCTCCGGGCCGTCCGGCGCCGCCGAGTACATGCACATGGGAGCCATCCATATGCGGTTGGGGATGGTCAGCGACCGGAGGGTGAGGGGCTCGAACAGTGCGCTCACGACGGACTCCCGCGTTTGGGGTTGCTTCAGCTTGACGCCTCGTACGATAACTCTCGTAGTACGGAGGCTGTCAAACTACGATGGATCTCGTACATGGCGGGCGGCGGCCGGGCACGGCGGAGCGATCGCGCACGGCGCGGGGAAGCGGGAGGAACGGAGGCGGCCGCCTGCGGGTACGGAAACGGGGCCGGCCCGCCATGGGACGCTGTTGGTTTATTCGGTCCCTGCTTGTGCCCCGTCGAGCGTCATCTCGGCGGGGCACAGTGCTGCGAAGTGGCTGGTGCGGGTGCGGGCTCGGGGTGTGCCGGTGAGGTGGGCGTCGATGCGGGCAAGGTTGATCGCGGCTCCGGTGAGCTGGTGCTGGAGGCTGGTCTTTGTCAGGCCCCGGTAGCGGGATCTGCGCAGGCCGCAGCGCCCGACTGCTTGGGAGATGCTGCCCTCGACCCCGGCACGGATCTTGTAACGGTCCTTCCAGGCATCGGTTTGCTGCTCGGCGCGGCTGTGTCGGATGATCTCGTGTTCCTCCCGGTGACGCAGCATGATCTCCCGGCGCTGGCCGGTAGCCGAGCCCACGCACTCGTGCCGGTGGGGACAGGGGCGACACTCGCTGTGGCGGAACCGCACGCGGATGACCGCGAGGCCCTTGGAGTCCGTGCGCGGATACCACTGGGTCGTGGTGACGCCGCCGGGGCAGGCCACCTGCTGCTGGTCCCAGTCGACGGTGAATGCGTCCAGGCCGTAGGGGCCCGCGGACTGGGCGGACGTGTTGGCAGCCATGGGCCCGTGCAGCGCGACGCCATGCTCGGTGCGGGCGGCCAGGACTTGAGTGGCGGTGGGATAACCGGCATCGACCCAGTGTTCGCCGGGCAGGCAGTCGCGGTCGGCGAGGCCCGCGTGGATCGACTGGCTCATCACGCTGTCCGAGACGGTGGCGACGGTGGTGGCCACGTTCGTGATCAGGTTCGGGGCGTCCGCCTCGCAGATCTCGGTGAGATGGACCTTGTAGCCGTCCCACATGATGTCCCGCTTCACGCTGCCACGGGCCTCGCGGTCATACGGGGTGACCAGGCGCATCATGCCCGGCGGACGGTCTTTTGGGTCCCGCCTGGCCACCTCGCCCTCCACCATGTGGAAGTGCTGGACCCAGACCTGCCGCAGGATCTCCACCTCATCGAGTGCGCGAAGCCGGTGCGGTGCAACGGTGGCGAAGACCTCCTCCAGCAGCCGCATCCCGTCCCTGCCGATCCGCAGGCCCACCTCGTCCCGCCTGGCACGGCCCTTGGGGAACCGGGACTCCTCGGCCCGGGTCGCGTAGTGCCGGAACCAGTCCGGCTCGGCGGCTTCGGCCAGCCAGCCGGGGGCAGCCTGGGCCAGTGCGTTCAGAGCCGATCGCAGCGTCTCCGCGACCAGCTCCAGCCAGTTCAGCTGCCGTGCCGAGGACAAGATGTGCGTGGAGTCGGTGCGGGCCCGGCCCGCGCTCTTGAGCAGCCCCTTCTCGCGGGCTGCCACCAGCACACCGTCCATGACCCGGCGCCCTCCATCGGCCCCGGCCAGCCGGTCCCTGAACTCCGACAGCACCGAGAAGTCGAAGCCGGGATCGCCCAGTTCCAGCCCGAGGGCGTACTTGAAGTCGATCCGCGCCCGCACCGCTTCCGCGGCCTGGCGGTCGGTCAGCCCGTCCACGAACTGGAGCACCGACACCAGCGCCAGACCGGCCGGAGACCAGGCAGGCCGGCCTCGTGAGGCGAACAGATCCGCGAAGTCCTCGTCCCGGAACATCGGCCCCAGCTCGTCCCGGACCCGGATCGCCAGGCTTCCCTTCGCAAACGCCGCCCGGGCCACCCGCACCGTCTCCGCCGGAATCTCCCCCGGCCCACTCGGACGCATCGACATCGACACCCACCCCACACAACAACGTCGGTCTCCACGACCACAACCGGATCGTGGAGACCGACGTCACGCGAGGGACCGAATAAACCAACAGCGTCCGCCATGGGTCCGGCCCCGCACGTCGTACCGTCCGGCCCGCGACGTACCCCCGTACCGCCGCGGCCGACAGTCCGGCCCTCGGGCGTCGCCCCGGGCCGATCGGCTCACGATAGGGCGCCCGGCGCCGCCCGTTCGAGCGATTTTTGACGCTGCGGGAGAAGGGGCGGGCGGGGCGCGGCACGGGCCGCCCGGACCGAGCCGTTCACAGGCACCGGTGACGACTCCGACCGGTTGCGGTGTTTCGATCCGCAAAACCGGGAAACACCAGTGTCGAAGCGTTTTGATCTTATTTGTGAACGAGGTGAGCTGCCATGGGAATCATCGCGTGGATTCTGATCGGGTTGCTGGCAGGTGCGATTGCGAAGGCGCTGATGCCCGGTAAGGACCCGGGCGGGTGCCTCGTCACCATGCTGATCGGCATCGTCGGTGGTCTGCTGGGCGGCTGGCTCGGCAAGGTGATCTTCGGGGTGGAGTCGATCAACGGCTTCTTCCACCTCTCCACATGGATCGCGGCCATCATCGGCTCGGTGATCGTCCTGGTGATCTACCGGGTGACCATCGGGCGCAACCAACAGCGCTGAGCCGGAACGGCGGCAACGGCGGAGGCCCTCTGGCGGCAGGGGGCCTCCGCCTTTCCCATACGCGCCGAAAGGGGCCCTGACCTGCGCGGACAGCGCACCGGAGGGCCGTTGTCAGTGGTCGGGTGCAGACTGAGCGGTATCGGAGACAACGGCGTCCCGGAGGTGTTCCGACATGGCATCCGACACCGCAGACGTGCTCCTCGCGGTGGGCACGCGCAAAGGGCTCTTCATCGGCCGGCGACGGCACGGCCGCTGGGAGCTGGGCGGACCGCACTTCGCCGCGCAAGCGGTCTATTCGATCGGCATCGACACCCGGCGCCCGACTCCCCGGCTGCTGGCCGGCGCGGACAGCGCGCACTGGGGTCCTTCCGTCTTCCATTCCGACGACCTCGGCGAGACCTGGCAGGAACCCTCCCGCCCGGCCGTCACATACCCGCAGGACACGGGCACTTCGCTGGAGCGGGTGTGGCAGCTCCACCCGGCCGGCCCGGCCGCCCCCGACGTGGTGTACGCCGGGACGGAGCCCGGCGGGCTGTTCCGCTCGGCCGACGGGGGCGAGACGTTCGAGCTCGTACGGTCCCTCTGGGACCATCCGACCCGCGAGCAGTGGGTGCCCGGGGGCGGCGGCCTCGCGGTCCACACGGTGATCACCGACCCGCGCGACGCGGACGCGGTGACCGTCGCGGTGTCGGCCGCGGGGGTGTTCCGCACGACGGACGGCGGTGAGAGCTGGACCCCGTCGAACAGCGGGGTGAAGGCCGTGTTCCTGCCGGACCCGCACCCGGAGTTCGGGCAGTGCGTCCACAAGATCGCGCAGGATCCGGTCAACCGTGACCGGCTCTATCTCCAGAACCACTGGGGCGTGTACCGAAGCGACGACGCGGGCGCGAAGTGGACGGACATCGGCGGGGGACTGCCCTCCGACTTCGGGTTCGCGACGGCGGCCCACCCGTGCCGGGCGGACGTCGCGTACGTCTTCCCCATCACCGCCGACATCGACCGGGTCCCGGCGGAACACCGGTGCCGGGTGTTCCGCACCGAGGACGCCGGCGCGACCTGGGAACCCCTCACCGACGGCCTGCCCCGCGAGGATCACTACGGCACGGTGCTCAGGGACGCGCTGTGCGTCGACGGCTCCGACCCCGCGGGCGTCTATTTCGGCAACCGCAACGGAGAGGTCTTCGCCAGCGCCGACGACGGCGACAGCTGGCGGCAACTCGCCTCGCATCTGCCGGACGTGCTGTGCGTACGGGCAGCCGCCGTCGGATGACCGCTCGGGGGCTGACGGACCGGACCGTACGAAGGGAGGTGAGCGGCGCGAACACCGAGCCGGGATCGGGCCATCGGTTGAAGTGGATCACCTTGCGGCCAGTAGGGTGACAGCGTGGCTGCACGACCTCTTCATGAAATCGTCGAACCCGGCTGGGCCAAGGCACTTGAGCCGGTCGCCGGGCAGATCGCCAAGATGGGCGAGTTCCTGCGGGCGGAGATCGCCGCGGGACGTACCTACCTCCCGGCGGGCAGCAATGTGCTGCGCGCCTTCCAACAGCCCTTCGACGACGTACGGGTGCTCATCGTCGGGCAGGACCCGTACCCGACCCCCGGACACGCGGTGGGGCTGAGCTTCTCCGTCGCGCCGGACGTCCGCCCGCTGCCCGGAAGCCTGGAGAACATCTACCGCGAGATGGCCTCGGACCTGGGGCTGCCGCGGCCGTCCAACGGCGACCTCACCCCGTGGACGCAGCAGGGGGTGCTGTTGCTCAACAGAGCGCTGACGACGGCGCCGCGCAAGCCGGCGGCGCACCGGGGCAAGGGCTGGGAGGAGGTCACGGAGCAGGCCATCCGGGCCCTGGTCGCGCGCGGCCGCCCGATGGTGTCCGTGCTGTGGGGCCGCGACGCGCGCAACCTGCGCCCGCTGCTCGGCGACCTGCCGGCGGTGGAGTCCTCGCACCCCTCCCCCATGTCGGCCGACCGGGGCTTCTTCGGCTCGCGCCCGTTCAGCCGGACCAACGACCTGCTGGTGCGGCAGGGGGCACAGCCGGTGGACTGGAGACTGCCCTGAGGCTGCGGGATAGTGTGCCCGCATGACGAACGCGAACATCCCTGCGGGCTGGTACGCCGACCCGCAGGGCACGCCCGACCAGCTGCGCTGGTGGGACGGCTCCCGGTGGACCGAGCACACCCACCCGGGACAGCAGGCCCAGGCTCACCACCAGGGGCAGGCCGCCCACCAGACCCCGGCCCAGGGCCCCGTACCGGCGCACGCGGCTCAGGCCCAGCACGCGCCGCAGCAGGGCGGGCAGCGGTACGGGCAGCAGGGATACGGCCAGGGCCCCGGGCAGCCGATGCCGCAGCAGTACGCACCGCAGGCGGCACAGCCGGTGGCAGTGGGACAGCAGATGCCCGGCGGGCAGCCGATGGCGGGTGCGCAGCCCGGGTACGGGCAGCCGGGCGGTGACCCCGGCAGGGTCCAGCACCAGGTCCAGCAGCAGGCCGGTGTCGCGCCCACCGCGCAGGGCGGCGGGACGCTGTTCACCGAACCGGTCCTGGTGGTGAACCAGAAGGCCAAGCTGATCGAGGTGACGAACGAGTACAGCGTCTTCGACCAGCACGGCAACACTCTCGGCACGGTCGTCCAGGTCGGCCAGAGCACCGCGAAGAAGGTGCTGCGGATCGTCTCCAGCCTCGACCAGTACATGACCCACCGGCTGGAGATCCGGGACGCCTACGGGCAGCCGCAGCTGGTGCTCACCCGCCCCGCGAAGTTCATCAAGTCCAAGGTGCTGGTGGAGCGGCCCGACGGGCAGCCGGTCGGCGAGATCGTGCAGCAGAACGCCATCGGGAAGATCAACTTCGCGATGATGGCGGGCGGGCAGCAGATCGGCGCCATCAGGGCGGAGAACTGGCGCGCCTGGAACTTCGCGATCGTCGACCACACCGACACCGAGGTCGCCCGGATCACCAAGACCTGGGAGGGCCTGGCCAAGACGATGTTCACCACCGCGGACAACTACGTCCTGCAGATCCACGTGCAGCTCCCCGAACCGCTGCGGAGTCTGGTCGTCGCCACGGCCCTGACCGTGGACACCGCCCTCAAACAGGACGCGCGCGGGCTTGGCTGAGCCCCGGGGCGGTGCGGCAGGCCCGGAGTCCGGCCATGTCCTCGGCGTGGACTCCGGCGGCTCCGGCCTGCGGATCGCCGTGGCCCGCGCGGACGGGAGGGACGCGCGGCCGCTCGCCTCGTACACCTCCCAGGAGCCCATCGGCACCGGGCCGAAGGGCATGGACGCCCACCAGCTGCTCAAACAGCTGGTGCCCGCGGCCCAGGACCTGATGCGGGACACCGGCGCCCGGCAGCTGGACGCGGTGTGCGTCGGGGCGGCCGGCATGGCGACGCTCGGCGACGACCTGCGCGCCGAGCTGCCCGCGGCGCTGGCCGAGACGTTCGGCGTACGGCGCGTGGCGCTGGCCGCCGACGCGGTGACCGCGTACGCCGGGGCGCTCGGCCAGACACCGGGCGCCGTCGTCGCCGCGGGCACCGGCGTCATAGCGATGGGCACCGACCTCACGCCGGAGCGCGGCTGGCGCCGTGCCGACGGCTGGGGTCATCTGCTGGGCGACTGCGGCAGCGGCGCCTGGATCGGCCGGGCCGGGCTGGAGGCCGCGCTGCGCGCCCACGACGGGCGGGCCGGCGGCTCGGCCGCGCTGCTGGCCCGTATGGAGGCGGTGTTCGGTCCGGCGGCGGAACTGCCCGGGGCGCTGTATCCGCGCACCGACCGGCCCGCCGTCCTGGCGTCCTTCGCGCCCGAGGTGGCCGCCTGCGCCGGGGACGACACCGTGGCGTCGGCGATCATGAACGAGGCGGCGCGCCACCTCGTGGAAGCGGCAGCGGCGGCCTGTCCCCCGGCGGCGGACAGCGCGGTGGCCTTCACCGGCGGCCTGCTGCACCTGGGCGAACCACTGCTGGCGCCCCTTCGTACCGCGTTCGCCGAGCTGCTGCCGCACGCCCGGCGCGTCCGGGCAGCGGGCGATCCCTTGGACGGAGCGCTGCGCGTCGCCGCGGCGCTGGCGACGGACGAGTTGCGGCTGCCCCTGGATGAGAAGCTGCTGCGGGTTACGCGGTAGGTGCGGACGCGGCCCCTGTGCCGGACGGCGCTCGGTCTGGGACGGCCGACGCCCGCGGGACCCAGCTCGGTCCAGTACGTGGACAGAGCGACCACTCAGCGAGACCAGCACGGCGAAACCCGAGGCCGGCGACACCCGACGCATATCGGTAGCCACGCCCAGCGAGCCCCATAAATCCCGAAGTCGTCACGGTTCGCCTGATACCTCGGCGCACCTCTCCGACTCCTCAGCAACGTCGGCAGCACACCTACCCGGGCACACACAAGGCGCATTCAAGGGGCGCGGAGCACCACGGAAGGCGCGGGCGCGCGGACAGGCGTGCGGGCGCTGTCGAACACCCCGTACCGAGCCGTCCGGCCTGTCACCGCCCGTCCGCCGATCCGGGCTCTGACCTGGCCATACGCCGCGCGGGACAATTCGGGACGGATACCTCCCGACCGAACCCTCCCGCCGCGCGGGGGACCTATGAGGCGTTAGCATGCGACGCCATGAGTTCCCCCACTGGGCCCGCACCCGGCTCGTCCCGCTTTGACGAAGTTTCTCCGAGCTCGGGCGCCGCACCCGGCCTGCCTGTACGAATGCCGCGTCCCCGGCAGTCCGGTCGGCACCGCCGGCCGGAGCCCGTCGTCGCGCCCGAGGGCGCGCCCGCCCTGGTTCTCGCCGTACCCGGCACCCCCTCGGCCGCCGCGCGCGGCCTGGCCGCCGAGGTGACCAGCATCGCGCGTTCCGAGCTGCCCGGCCTCGACGCCCGGATCGGCTACGTGGACGGCGGCGACGAGGAGTACCCCTCGCTGGAGGCCGTGCTCGCGCAGGCCGCCGCCGAGCACAAGGCCCGTGCCGGCGACGGTGCGCAGCCCGAGCAGCAGGGCCCGCCCGCGGTGGTCGTCCCGCTGCTTGCCGGGCCGGACAGCGCGCTGCTCCGCCGCATACGCCAGGCGATCATGAACAGCGGTTCGGCCGCCGAGCTGACCGATGTGCTCGGCCCGCACCCGCTGCTCGCCGAGGCCCTGCACGTACGCCTCTCCGAGGCCGGTCTGGCCCGTGCCGACCGGGCGCGGCTGTTCACGGTCGCGACGGCCGCGGACGGCATCGTCCTCGCCACCGTCGGCGGCGACGAGGCGGTGCAGGCCGCCGGGATCACCGGCATGCTGCTGTCCGCGCGCCTGGCCGTGCCGGTGCTGGCCGCCGCGCTGGACGAGGAGGGCGCCATCGCGCGTACGGCCGATGAACTGCGCTCCTCGGGCTCGCAGCAGCTGGCCCTGGCCCCGTATCTGATCGGTCCCGAGATCGCCGACGGCCTGGTGGGGGCGGCGGCAGCGGAAGCGGGCTGCTCGGCGGCGGAGCCGCTGGGCGCGTACGGCACGGTCGGCCGCCTGGTGCTGTCGAACTACGCGTCGGCGCTGGGCATCAAGCTGCAGTCGGCGGGCCAGGGCACGCCGGTACGGTGACCGCCGTATGACACAGGGCCGCTTCCCGGTGCGGGGAGCGGCCCTTCGGCTTACCAAGGTCCTTCGGCTTACCAGGGCCCTCCGGCTTACCGGGCCGCGCCATCCGCCTCAGACGAACACCACGCAGGAAGCGGCCGGCACCTCGATCGAGCCGCGGCGTTCCGGCACGCCGGTGCGGGTGTCGATGGCGAACCAGGTCACGTCCCCGGAGCGCTCGTTGGCGGCGTACAGGTGCCGTCCTCCGGGGTGCAGCGCCAGGTCGCGGGGCCAGTGGCCGCCGCACGGGACGGTGGTGACCAGGGAGATCCCCTCCGCCGACGGGTCGATGGCGAGGACCGAGATGCTGTCGTGCCCCCGGTTCGCCGCCCAGGCGAAGCGGCCGTCCTGCGAGACGACCACCTCGGAGGGGTAGTTGTCCGCCGCCTTCCCGTCCTCGCCCGCGCTCGCGTCCGGCGGCAGGACCGCCGTCTCGGTCAGCGGGGTGAGGGTGCCGGTGCCGGCGTCCCAGCGGCAGGGGGTGACCGTGGAGGCCAGTTCGTTGATGACGTACGCGTGGCCGCCGCGCGGGTGGAAGGCGAGGTGCCGGGGCCCGCTGCCCGGCCGCATCGGCACCTCGTGGCGTACGACGAGTTCCCCGTCGGCCGTCGGGAGTTCGCAGATGCGTACGGAATCGGTGCCCAGGTCGACGCTGAGCAGCCAGCGGCCGGTGGGGTCGGGGACCACGGCGTGGGCGTGCGGGCCCTCCTGGCGGTCGGGGTGCGGGCCGCCGCCTTCGTGCCGGACCACGGCGGCCGGTTCGGCGAGGCCGCCGTCGGCCCGTACGGGCAGCGCGCTGACGCTGCCGGAGCTGTAGTTGGCCGTCAGCAGGTGCCCGGCCCAGAGGGCGAGGTGCGTGGGGTCGGCGCCCCGCACCGGCACGGGCGCGCCCAGCGGCCGCGGACCGTGCTCCGTGAGGGAGAAGGCGGCGGCCGCGCCGTCGGACGTCTCGCTCACCGCGTACAGGTGGCGTCCGTCGGGCGCGGGCGTGAGGTAGCTCGGGTTGGCGACCTCGTCCGTGGCGTGCAGCGGGGTCAGGGCGCCCGACTCCGGGTCGACCGCCGCCGTGACGATTCCGCGTCCGCCCGCCGCCGTGAACGACCCGATGTACGCCCGCCGTCCGCCGCCTGTCGTGCCCATCGGCTCCCCGCCTGCCCTTCGTCCGCCCCGCGCGTCGTACGGAGTCGTCCTACGCGTACGGGCCGACGCTAACAGCCCGCCGGGGGTGCCAGGAGGGCTCGTCCGGTCTCAGGCGTCGGCCAGTGGTGCGCGCGGGTGGCTGCGCAGGGGCGCGGCGAGATCGGCCAGGGCCCGTTCCAGGCTGTGGAGGTGGGCGAGGGCCGGCTCCAGGGCGGACGGGTGTGGGGCGGCGGCCGGGTGTGCGACGGCCGCTTCGCGGGCCTGCTGAGGCGTGGTGAGCGCTTCGACGGCGGCTTCCACGCGCTGGCAGGCGGCGGTGAGGCGGGCGTCGTGCGAAGCCTCGGGGTCGGCGGCGATGGACGTCAGGCCGCGTACCTCGCGGGCGCAGTCGTCCAGCAGCGCCAGCACCTGCCGCGCGCGCTCCTTGCGCGCACGCATCGGGGCCAGCGGGTGCACCAGCGGCGAGAGGGAGAGCCGTACGCGGCGCAGCAGCAGCTCCAGCTCGGCGACGAGCGGGGCCGGGTCGGCCTTGGCGTCGCCGGCGATGCGGGCTGCGGCCTCGGCGGTGCAGCGGTGCACACAGCGCAGGGCCCGCTGGATCCAGGCGTCCGTCGTGGAGTGCGTGGTGACCGGCAGCACCACCAGGACGGCCAGGATCACGCTCAGCGAGCCGACGGCGGTCTCCGCGAGGCGCAGCGCGAGCAGGCCGGGGTCCAGCACGCCGAGCAGCCCGTACAGCAGGCCGACCAGCAGGGTGACCGCGAGCATGTTCCAGGTGTACGAGACCGGCGACGCGTAGAAGATCGAGAAGACGCAGACGGCGATCAGGGCGGCGGTGGGGGCCACGGCGCCGTGCAGCGGTACGGCGATCAGCAGCCCGGCGGGGATGCCGAGGAGCGTGCCGAGCATCCGGCGGAAGCCGCGGACCACGGTCTCGCCGCGCGAGGCGGTGTTGACGAAGATCCACCAGGTGGCGCCGACGGCCCAGTACCAGCGTTCGTGGGAGAGCAGCTGGCCCGCCAGCAGGGCGAACGCTCCGGCGGCGGTCGCCTGGACCGCCTGGCGGGTCGTCGCACGGGCGAGCCCCCTGCCGCCGGGGAGGGCCGGTACGGCGGGCGGAGGCGTACGGCGCTCGTAGCACCACAGTCCGAAGCGGACGACCGAGCAGGCCAGGAGGGCGAGCGCGGTGGCCGCGTACAGCTCGGGCAGCTGTTCCGGGACCGTGCGCAGGAACTGCGCCTCGAAGAACGACATGAACGCGAAGATGCCGAGGGCGTTGCCGCGCGGCCCCCACCGGCGGGCGTAGACCCCGGCACCGACCATGGCGAGGAAGACCACGTCCCGTACGACCGGCTGATCGTGCAGCAGCGCCGCCGCCGCGAGGACCGGGAAGCCGGCCAGGGGCAGCAGGGCCGTGGTGACCATCTGGCCGCGGACCGTCGTGTCCGCCACGGTGAACAGGGCGAGCAGCGCGGCGAGCCCGCCCACCACTGCACCGACCAGCGAGTGCCCGACGAGGCCGCACACGGCCACGCCCGCGGCGACGCCCAGGACGGCCCGGGCGGCGCTGCGCAGCCGCAGCCGCCCCGGGTCCGGCGCCACGAACACCTTCTTCACCACGGTTTCCCACCCCTCTGCTGGTCGGCTCGGTACCTCGGCCGCGGACCGGCCCTGCCGCGCAGCGCCGCTTCTCCGCGCTGAATCCGCACTGATTCCGCACTAAAAAGGCGCCGCGGGATTCCGCAGCGCCGTTGACTGGCCTATGACAACATCAACACTACCGTTGGCTCAACAGACTCCCCGAGCACTGAGCCATTGGCCCAGCGGGAACGAGTGAGCACGGGCCAGAAGGTGGCCAATGGCGCGGCTCACTGCCCGGCGTACGGGTTGCCCCGCGTCAGCCGCCCCGTCTCGCGCGCCCCGCCGTACCGCACCCGCACCTCATCCACCGTCTCCCCCGCGTCTCATCCCGCCGTCCACATCGCGGAACACCCCGACCGCGTGCATCCGCCACGCATTACCCTCGTCGTCATGTCCGCACCCGCACGCCTTCTCTGTCTCGCGCTCTTCGCGAACTCGGCCTGGTGCGTCGACGACGGGCTCTGTCGCCGCTGACGCCTGTCCGCCCGCGCGCCCGCACAGCACGGCGCCGGAGCATGTGAATCCCCCTTCCGTCCCCCCGGACCTTCCCGGGGAGACGTGCAATCAAGGCACCCCCGGAAAGCCCTGCCTGCCCCGGAAACCCCGGCTGCCTTCCCTCCCCCGCTCACCTTCACGGAGCCCGCTGTGACCACAGCACCCCCTGATTCGATCACCGAGGTCCCCCGCCCGGCCCCGGCCCTGCTCGCCCCCTCCCCCACCTCCGTGCCCCGCCCGGCGGCCCCCGAGGCGCCGCCGGTCCGCCGGGTGCCGCTCGTCGTCGGTCTGCTGATCGCCGTGGCGCTCGCGGGCCACGTCTTCGCCTCGTACGGCGCGAAGCCGGGCGTCCTGCTGCTGCTCGGGCTCGGTCTGGGGGTGGCCCTGTTCCACTCGCGGTTCGGGTTCACCTCGGCGTGGCGGCAGTTCGTCGCCGTGGGCAACGGCTCCGGGCTGCGGGCCCACGCGCTGCTGCTCGGTACGACGGCGACGCTGTTCGCCCTGGTCATCGGGACGAGCACCGGGCTGTTCGGCTCGGCGCCCGAGCCGTCCGGCGGGCCGCTGGGCGTAGGGCTGCTCCTCGGCTCGTTCGTGTTCGCCGTGGGGATGCAGCTGGGCGGCGCCTGCGCCTCGGGCACGCTGTTCGCGGTGGGGTCGGGGCAGACCTCGATCGTGCTGACCCTGGGCGGGTTCATCGCCGGTTCGACGCTGGCCGCCTGGCAGTTCGACCTGTGGAAGGACCTGCCGGCGTACGAGCCCGTGGTGTTCGCCGACCACATCGGCTGGTTCGGGTCGTGGGCCGTCACCCTCCTGGCGCTGGCCGTGATCGTGGTCGTCAGCCGGGCGGTCCAGGCGCGCCGCAACCCGCCGCCGACCGGCCCGGTGCCGTCGGCGAGGACCACGGCGGCCCGGGTGCTGCGCGGTTCCTGGCCGCTGGCGGCCGGTGCCGTGGTGCTGGCGGTGCTGGGCGGCGGCGTGCTCCTCGTTTCCGGCGGCGCGTGGGGTGTGACCAGCGCGTTCAGCCTGTGGGGCGCGAAGCTGGTGAGCGCGCTCGGCGGGCATCCGGAGACCTGGACGTACTGGCAGAAGCCGACGAACGCGCACGCCCTGTCCGGGCCGGTGCTGACCGACAAGACGAGTCTCACCGACATCGGCATCATGATCGGCGCGGCGGTGGCTGCCGCACTCGGCGGCACCTGGGCGCTGCACCGGGGCACCCCGTGGCGCACCGCGGTCGCGGCCGTCGTGGGCGGTGTGCTGATGGGCATCGGCGCCCGGCTGGCCGGCGGCTGCAACATCGGCGCCTACCTCGCCGGTATCGCCTCGGGCAGCCTGCACGGCTGGATCTGGGGCGCGACGGCCCTGCTCGGCACCTGGGCGGGCCTGAAACTGCGGCCCGTCTTCCGGCTGGCCAACCCGAAGCCGGGGGACGGTGTCTGCTGAGGAATGAGGTGAGGGCCGTACGCCGACGCGCGGTTCCGGCGTACGGCCATCGGCTCGGCGTGGGGCACCGGACTGGCGCGCGGTCCCCGGCCCGGCGTACGGCTTCGGCCCTGCGCACAGTCCTCGGCCCGGCGTAGGGCTTCGGACTGGCGCGCGGCCCCCGGCCCGGTCTCCGAACCAACGGCCCACCCCCGCACCCCCACCACCAGGCCATTGGTACAGTCGCCGGACCCCGCCCCGCCCCCGAGGAGGCCGTTGGTCCATGGCCGTGGACACGCTCGACGCGAAGATCCTCCGGCTGCTGCTGGAGCAGCCGCGTACCAGCGTGCGGGAGTACGCGCGCATCCTCGGCATCGCCCGGGGCACCGTGCAGGCGCGGCTGGACCGGCTGGAGCGGGACGGGGTGATCACCGCGTACGGGCCGCGCCTGTCGCCCGCCGCGCTCGGCCACCCCGTACTCGCCTTCGTCCACATCGAGGTCACCCAGGGGCACCTGGAGGACGTCGCCGACGCGCTGGCCGAGGTGCCCGAGATCATCGAGGCGTTCTCCACGACCGGCGGCGGTGACCTGCTGACCCGGGTGGTCGCGCGCGACGCGGCGCACCTGGAGGACGTGATCCAGCGGTTGATCAGCTTGCCGGGCGTGGTGCGCACCCGGACCGAGGTGGCCCTGCGCGAGCGGGTGCCGCACCGGATGCTGCCGCTGGTCGAAGCCGTGGGCCAGGCCGCCGGACCGCGCTGAGGGGCGCCTTGGCATGCTGGGGCCATGAGCATTTCCGCCGGCGCCTCCCCCGCCCCCGTGATCTTCGACCTGGACGGCACGCTCGTGGACAGCGAGCCGAACTACTTCGAGGCGACGCGCAGCGTGCTCGCCCGGCACGGCGTCACCGGCTTCACCTGGGAGGACCACACCCGCTTCATCGGCATCGGCTCCCGCGAGACGCTGGCGACGCTCCGGCGGGAGCACGCCATCGACGCGCCCCTCGACGACCTGCTGGCCGACAAGAACCGCGCCTATCTGGAACGGGCGCGGGCGCACACCGAGGTCTTCCCGGAGATGCGGAAGTTCGTGGAGCTGCTGCACGCCGCCGGGCATCCGCTGGCGGTGGCCTCCGGTTCCTCCCGCCACGCCATCGAGGCGGTGCTCGGCGGCACCGGCCTGGACGCCCAGCTGACCGTGCTCGTCTCGGCCGAGGAGGTCGGGCAGGGCAAGCCGGCGCCGGACATCTTCCTGGAGGCGGCGCGCCGGCTGGACGCGCCGCCTCAGGAGTGTGTGGTGCTGGAGGACGCGCCGCCCGGCGCCGAGGCCGCGCACCGGGCGGGCATGCGGTGCGTCGCGATCCCGTACGTACCGGAAACGGCGACGGACCCGGCCTTCGGCAGCGCCGGGCTGTTCTTCCCCGGCGGGCAGCGGGAGTTCACGGCGGAGGCCGCGTACCGCTGGCTCACGGCGGCCGAGAGCTGACGGCCGGAGGCTGACGCACGGGAGTCACCGGCCCGGCTGCGCGCCCTCCGCGGTCACCGCGATCCGCACCACCGACCCGGTCTCCAGCGCCGCCCACAGGGCGCCGTCGGGGCCGAGCGCGATACCGTGCGGCTCGGACGCGGGGTCGGGGAGGTCGTAGCCGTCGACGCGTCCGCTGGTGGTGATGCGGCCGATGCGGCCCGCGCCCCATTCGGTGAACCACAGGGCGCCGTCCGGGCCCGCGGCGATCGCGTGCGGGCGGCACGCCGGGTCCGGGAGCGGGAACTCCTCGACCGTACCGTCCGTGGTGATGCGGCCGATCTGCCCCGCCGCGATCTCCACGAACCACAGGGCGCCGTCGGGCCCGGCCGTGAGCCCCACCGGGCCCGCGCCCGGCGTCGGCAGGTCGTGGAGGACGGTGTCGCCGTCCGGGGTGATGCGGCCGATCGCGTTGGCCTGGTTGGCGGTGAACCACAGGGCGCCGTCCGGGCCCGTCGCGATCACCGAGGCGAAGGCGCCGCGTACCGGCAGCGGATACTCGGTGACGGTGCCGTCCGGGGTGATGCGGCCGATGCGGTCGGCGGCGGATTCGGTGAACCAGACGGCACCGTCCGGGCCCGCGGCGATGCCCAGGGGCGCGGCGTCCGCGGTCGGCAGGGTGAAGGACTCCACCTGCGCGCCGCCGTCGGCGGCGCGGCCGGGCACAAGGCGGGTGACGCGGTGCTCCTTGAACTCGGTGCACCACAGCGCGCCGTCCGTCCCCGTGGCGATCATCGTGGGCCCGCCGGTGGCGGTGCGCAGGGGGTAGGTGGTCACGTCCCCCGCCGTGGTCACCCGCGCGACCCGCCCCTGGTGCACGAGCGTGCACCACAGGGCGCCGTCCGGCCCGGCGGTCAGCGCGTACGGGCCCGCTTCCGGGCCGGCCACGACGTACTCCTGCAAGGTCACCTCTGGGCGGGACGGCATGTGCTGCATCCTTTCGGCACGGTCGGTACGGTTCGGTACGGCAAGGCCGGACGGTCCCCGTACGGTACCCAGGCTCCGCGGGCGACGCTCCGCCGCACCTCCGGCGGAGCCACGCGACCGACGCCCCGTCACCTGCTCCCGTCTCAGCCGACGTTCACCTCATACGCGGACGTATCCAGCTGCGCCTTGCCCGTGAAGGCTTCCGTACCGGCCTCCACCCCGCTGAGGTAGTCGGCCGGCGCCACCAGGCCCCGCCGCACGAGTGCCTGGAGGAAGTCGTTCAGGTCCAGGTCGGAGGCCGTGGTGTCGCCGACGCGGACGAAGGAGTACACGTTCCAGTCGGTCCGGCCGGCGTACAGGTCCCAGGAAGCACCGGCGATCCTCACCCGCTGCTGCCGGGTGCCCAGGGGCACGGCGCCGCCGCCCTTCGCGAGCCACACCATGACCTCGTGCTTGGGGCGGCTCTGCCAGTCCGTGTCCGGCCGGTCGTGCAGCCACAGGTCGTACGCGACGTTGTACGCGCCCGGCCTGGACTCCTTCACCTTGTACGACCACTTCGCGCGGACCGGGGTCTTCGCCGACACCCGCACGGGCAGCCCGGTGGCGTTGGACTTCCAGCCCCAGTGCCAGCCCAGCACGCTGCTCGCGTACGACTTCACGGACTCCGGCGCGCCGGTCCAGTCGTGGTGGGTTCCCCAGCCAATGGTGTTCCCGGACTGGTACGTGGCCCAGGTGCAGGTCCAGCCGGAGCCGCTGCCCGATCCCCAGGTGTTGTTGTTGAGCCAGTACTTGCCCATCGGAGTGGCCTCGTTCGGCGCGCAGCCGTCCGCCGCCCGTGCGGGGTGGGCGGCGGTGTCGAGCGCGATGAGGGTTCCGCCGCCGAGCGTGGCGGCGGCGAGCAGCGCGACGAGGAAGCGCTTGCGGGACGAGCGGTGACGGCCAGGTGCTGCCATGGGACGGCCTGCCTTTCGGTCCGGGTCGGTGCTTCCTTGTTGCCGCCGCTGCGGAAAGGGTTGCCCGTACGGCCGTGCCGCGAGCCATGCGCCACCAGCCACCAGCCACCAGCCACCAGCCACCGACGAGCGTCCGCACCCGGCCCTCCGCGAAGTTCCGCTCCCCCGGCAACCTTCCCCCGACCGGCGGCAACTGAGGGGCTGACAGAGTGTTCCCGATCAAGGAAGCCCGCCCGTGCCCACCCTTCTCCCCCGCCCCGGTCACCGGCCACCGCCGCCGCACACGGAAGGGTGGGCATGACCCCGCCCACTCTCCCGATGAGCATGAACACTCCGCGCAGTGCCGCCCCCGCCGGCCCGGCCCCCGCCACCGGTGACGCGTCGGCCGAGTTCCACGCCTTCTTCGAACGCCACCACGCCGAACTGGCCCGCCTGGCCCATCTGCTCACCGGCGAGGCGGACGCCGCCGACGACCTCGCGGCGGACGCGCTGCTCGCCCTGTGGCACCGGTGGGACCGGGTGCGCGGCGCGGAACACCCGGTGGCGTACGCCCGGGGCGTGGTCGCCAACATGGCCCGCGGCCGGATCCGCAGCACCGTGCGCGAGCGGCGCCGGATCGCCCTGTTCTGGTCCCAGCGCTCCGAGCGCACGGACGGCCCCGACGTGGCCGCGGTCGTCGACGTCCGCCAGGCGCTGGAACGGCTGCCGTTCCGCAAGCGCGCGTGCGTCGTGCTGCGGCACGCGTTCGACCTGTCGGAGCGGGACACCGCCCTGGCCCTGGGCATCTCCGTCGGTACGGTGAAGAGCCAGACCTCCCGGGGCATGGCGGAGCTGCAGCGGCACCTGGGTACGGGCGCCGCGGACGACCTCTCCGGGAGGGGGAAGTGATGGCGGACGAGAACCTGCGCGAGCGGCTGCGCGAGGCGGCGTGGACGCACGAACCGGACCGCGCCCGGATGCTGGCGCGGGTGGAGCGCGGCATGACGGACTCCGCCGACGCCGGTACGGAGCGGCGCCGCCCGCCGCGGGCCCGCTCGTGGCCGCGGATCGCCCTCGCGGCCGCCGCGACGACGGGGGCGCTCGTGGCCGGTGGTTACGCGGTGACGGCGGCCGTACGGCCCCCGGAGCCGCCGGGGAAGGTGACCACCCGCCCGCTGCCCCCGGCCGGACCGGGAGAACGGCTTCCGGCCTCGCCCCCCGCACCGCCCGGCGGCGGCATGCCGCGTACCGAGGACGGGCCTCTCTGGTCGGACGGCTCCGTGGATCCGCACAGCAACGCCTACTGGGCGCAGAGCAACGTCACGGTCCAGACGAAGCGCCCGCTGACCGCGTTCACCGTGGAGCTGCGGATCGCCCGGACCGGCGGTGTGAACGACACGGGGCACTGGAGCACGCTGCCCGCCGCCGACTTCACGGTGTCCGTGGGCGAGCGCGACGGCGCGCTCGTCTACCGGTGGACCCTGAAGGCGGGGCGGACGGTGCCCGCCGGGCGGCATGTCTTCGCGGGCCAGTACAACCACGCGGAGGGCGGGCGCGACGCCAAGGACGACGTGTACACGGCGACGGCGGAGGGGCCGGGCGGCCCTTGGCGCGTACGGGGGGCCTTCTGACGGAGCACCGTGCGAGCGCCGGGCCCCGCGTCACTTCTTCGCGCGGCTCGGCTGCACCCGCTTCGGTTCGCCCTTCATCTTCGGGTGCTCCGGCGGGTACGGGAGGTCCTTCAGCCCGTGCTCGCGCTCGTCGCGGTCGGCGAGTTCGAGCGCGGCCTCCAGGCGGCACGGGTGGGCGTCCATGTCGGCGTGCAGGTCGCCCAGCTCGGCGAAGCGGGCCGGCATGGTCGCGAGGTCGAAGTCCTCCGGCACGGCGTCCGGCAGTTCCTCCCAGCGCAGCGGCGCGGACACCGGCGCGTGCGGAAAGGGCCGTACGGAATAAGCGCTGGCGATCGTGCGGTCGCGGGCCGTCTGGTTGTAGTCCACGAAGATCCGGGCGCCGCGCTCCTCCTTCCACCAGGAGGTGGTGATCCGCCCGGGGTCGCGCCGCTCCAGCTCCCGGGCCACCGCGATGGCCGAGCGGCGGACCTGGGTGAAGGTCCACTCGGGCGCGATGGGCACGAAGACGTGCAGGCCGCGGCCGCCGGAGGTCTTGGGCCACCCGGCGAGGCCGAGGCCGTCGAGGACGTCCCGCAGGGCGAGGGCGGCCCGTACCGCGTCCGCGTAGCCGGTGCCCGGCTGCGGGTCGAGGTCGATGCGCAGCTCGTCCGGGTGCTCGGTGTCGTCCCGGCGGACCGGCCAGGGGTGGAAGGTCAGACAGCCGAGGTTGGCCGCCCACAGGACGGCGGCGGGCTCGGTGGGGCAGATCTCGTCGGCGTACCGGCCGCTGGGGAAGGCGATCCGGCCGGTGGGGATCCAGTCGGGGAGGTTCTTCGGCGCCCGCTTCTGAAAAAACGATTCACCTTCCACTCCGTCGGGGTAACGCTCCAACGTGGTGGGACGGTCCTTCAGGGCGCGCAGGATGCCGTCGCCGACGCTCAGGTAGTACCGGACGACATCGGCTTTGGTGAAGCCGCGCCGCGGGAAATAGACCTTGTCCGGATGCGACACCCGGACAGTCCGCCCGCCCGCACTCAGCTCCAGCGACTCTGCCATGCACCCACGCTAGGCCCGGTCATCAAGTTTCCGCCTGCCGTGCGGCTCCCCCAGCTACCGCTGGGAGGTGCCCCTACCCCAGCTACCCCTGGGAGGTACACCCGGACCTCCACGTTACGGGCGGCGCGGCTTCCGGAGGACGGATCGAAGAGCCGGGACGGAGTGCACCGGGCACCACACGACCCGCCCTCCGGCCGAACGACGGAGACTTCGTGACCGGGTCTAGGCCGTACGGGCACCCCCCGCCCCTCGGCGGGCGCGTACCGCAGACCGTCCGCGCGCCCCGCCGCACAATCGCCCTCATGGATCTTCCCGTGATGCCCCCGGTGGAGCCGATGCTCGCGAAGGCCGCCCCGGACATTCCGCCCGGCATACAGTACGAGGCCAAGTGGGACGGCTTCCGGGCCATCGTCTTCCGCGACGGGGACGAGGTCGAGCTGGGCAGCCGGTCGGGCAAGCCGCTCACCCGGTACTTCCCCGAGCTGGTCGAGGCCCTGCGCGCGGAGATCCCCGCGCGCTGCGTACTGGACGGGGAGATCGTCATCGCCCGGGACGGGCGCCTGGACTTCGACGCCCTGCTGGAGCGCATCCACCCGGCCGAATCCCGGGTGCGCCACCTGGCGGAGGTGACCCCGGCCTCGTTCGTGGCGTTCGACCTGCTGGCCCTGGGCGACGAGTCGCTGATGTCCACAGTGCAGCGGGACCGCCGCGAGGCCCTGACGACGGCGCTGCGCGATGCCGCCGATCCGGTCTTCACCGCGCCGGTGACCGAGGACCTGGACGTGGCGCGCGAGTGGTTCGAGCAGTTCGAGGGCGCCGGGCTGGACGGCATCGTGGCGAAGCCGCCCGGCATGCCGTACCGGCCAGGGCGGCGGGTCATGGTCAAGACGAAGCACGAGCGGACCGCCGACTGCGTGGTGGCGGGCCTGCGCCCGCACAAGAGCGGCCCGGTCGTCGGGTCCCTGCTGCTGGGCCTGTACGACGCGAGCGGCCGCCTCCAGCACGTCGGCGTCTGCTCGTCCTTCCCCATGCGCCGGCGCGAGGAGCTGATGGAGGAGCTGGCGCCGCTGCGGATGGAGTCCGTAGCGGGCCACCCGTGGGAGGAGTGGACCAGCGAGGAGGCGCAGGCGGCGGGCCGGCTGCCCGGCGGACCCAGCAGGTGGACCGGGAAGAAGGACCTCTCCTGGATTCCGCTGCGCCCGGAACGCGTACTGGAGGTCGCCTACGACCATATGCAGGGCGACCGCTTCCGCCACACCGCCCAGTTCCGCCGCTGGCGCCCCGACCGCGAACCCGAGGAGTGCACGTACGCGCAGCTGGAGGAGCCGGTGCGGTACGACCTGGCCGAGGTGCTGGGGGCCTGACCGCGGCCCGCCGCCGTGCTACGGAAGCTCTTCCCGCACTGCGGCGACCACCCCGGCGATCCCCTCCACCGTCGGCGCGTCGAAGTACGCCGACAGCGGGACCTCCACACCGAGCCGGTCGAATATCCGGGTCGATATCTGGGTCATGGTGATCGAGTGGCCGCCGAGGTCGAAGAGGTCGTCCGTGTCGGCGAGTTCGGGGAGGCCGAAGACCTCGCGCCAGATGTCCCGGACGGTTTCCAGGGGGCTGTCGGCCGCCGACGGCTGCGTGGTGGTCTCCTCGGGCGGCGCGGGCAGCGCGGCGCGGTCCAGCTTGCCGTTCGGGGTGGTGGGCAGGGCTTCGAGGACCACGAAGACCTCCGGAACCATGTACGCGGGCAGGGCCGCCGCCAGCGCGCGCCGCAGGGGTCCCGCGTCCGCGGTACCGACGTAGTAGCCGGTCAGGCGGCCGTCCCGGACGGCGGCGGCCGCCCGGTCCACGCCCTCCAGCGCCAGCAGCCGGGACTCGATCTCGCCCGGTTCGATCCGGTGGCCCCGGAGCTTGATCTGGTCGTCGGTGCGGCCGAGGAAGTCCAGGCGGCCGTCGCCGCGGTGGCGTGCCCGGTCGCCGGTCCGGTACATCCGGCTGCCGGGCGGCCCGAACGGGTCCGGCAGGAAGCGTTCGCTGTCCAGTTCCGGGCGGCCGACGTAGCCGCGGGCGAGGCCCGCCCCGGCGATGTAGAGGTCACCGGGCAGACCGGCCGGGACCGGTGCCAGGTGCTCGTCGAGCACGTAGACGCGGGTGTTGGCCAGGGGGCGGCCGATCGTCACCTCGTCCGGTTCGGTGTCGATCTCGTCGTAGGTCGACCAGATGGTGGTCTCGGTGGGGCCGTAAACGTTCAGAAGTCGTCCGACTCGCGGGCGGAGCCGCTGCGCGAGCGTCGGGGGCAGGGCCTCGCCACCGGCCAGCGCGGTCACGGCGGGCGCGTCGAAGCCGTTGTCCAGGAGCATGGCCCAGCCGGTCGGTGTGGCCTGCACGTGGGTGATGCCGTGGCGGGCGACCAGGTCCGTCAGCGCGGCGCCGTCGCGGGTCTCGCCCGCGCCCGCCACGATCACCGTGCCTCCGGTGACCAGCGGCAGGAACAGTTCCAGGCCGGAGATGTCGAACGAGACGGAGGTCAGCGCCAGCCAGCGGTGGCCGGGTCCGGAGCCGAGCAGGTCGCGCAGGGACAGCAGGAGGTTCGTCAGGGACCGGTGCTCGATCTGTACGCCCTTGGGGCGGCCGGTCGAGCCGGAGGTGTAGATGACGTAGGCGAGGTCGGCGGGGACGGGTGACGGGAGCGGCGCGTCCGGGGTCAGCGGCTCGCCGTCGGCCGCGAGGGCCTCGGGCGACAGGTCGGTGTCGCCCAGTTCGTGCGCCGCGCCGGCGTCCGCGAGGACGAACTCGATGCGCTCCCGCGGGTATGCCGCGTCGAGGGGGATGTAGGCCGCACCGGCCTTGAGGACGCCGAGCAGGCCGATCAGCAGGCGTTCGGAGCGGCTCGCCCGTACGGCGACGAGCGCCCCCGCGCCGATGCCCTTGTCCCGCAGACGCGCGGCGAGGCGTTCCGCTCCGGCGTCCAGTTCCGCGTACGTCAGGCTGCGGTCGGCGTACACGACGGCGACGGCGTCGGGCTGCCGGGCCGCCTGTTCGGCGATCAGCTCGGGGACGGTCCGTGCCGGGTACGCGACGGCCGTGTCGTTGACGCCGGTCAGCAGCCGCTCGCACGCGTCGCCGTCGAGGAGGGGCAGTCCGGCCAGCGGCGTGCCCGGGTCGCCGGCCGCGTGGCCGAGGAGGGTCAGCCAGTGCCGCGCCAGGCTCTCGGCGTGTTCGCGGGCGAGGGACCGCGGCGGGTACTGGAGCATTACGTGGAACGCGTCCGGCCCGTCGACCAGTTCGACGCGCAGGGCGTTGCGGGCGGAGTGGTTGGAGGGCGTCCAGTCCGCCGACACGGTGAGCCCGGGGAACTGCGGGACGGGCCCCGGACGCCGGTAGGTGAGCGAGACCGGCGCGAGGGCGACCGCCGGCTTCACGCCCGTGCCGGCGCGGCCGAGTGGTACGTCCCGCACCCGGTACAGCTCGCGGAGTCCGGCCCGGGTCGCGCGGGCGAACTCCGCGAACGTCAGGCCGGGCTCCGGCGCGGTGGTGAAGGGCAGCTCGTTGACGTGGACACCGATGTGGCCCCGCTGCTCCGGCGTACGGGTGCCGAGGTCGAGGGCGGTGACCGGCGCGGCGTTGCCGTAGCGGTACAGGAGGGCGTGCAGGGAGGCGACGATCAGCTCGAAGCGGGTGACGCCCAGGCGTTCCGCGAGCGGGGCGAGCCGGGACCGCAGGTCTTCGGGGAGGGCGAATTCGACCGATGCGCCGGGCGCCGCTCCGTGGGCCGGGCGCTCCAGGCCGGGGAGCACCACGTCGTCGTCGCCGAGCGGGTGCCGCGCCCAGTAGTCCCGTGCGGCGGGCAGCTTGGCGGCGAGCCGGGCGTCTTCCGCGCCGGCCGGTTCGGCGGGCGCGGGCTCCGGCGGTACGGGGGTGCCGTGGCCGGCCTCCGCCCCGTAGAGCGCCGCGAGGTCGGCCGCGAACAGTTCCATCGACTGCCCGTCGAAGACGAGGTGGTGGGCGACGACCAGCAGCCGGTGCTCGCGGGGGCCGATGACCTGGAGGACCAGGCGGCACAGCGGCCCCTCGGCGAGGTCGAAGGGCGCCGTGATGTGCTGCCGGGTGGCCTCGGGGCCGGCCCGTTCGGTCACCAACTCGGGCCGTACGGGAGCCGGAACGAGGTGGGGGACGCCGTCCCGGCTCTCGACGGCGCTCGTGAGGTCCAGGTGCCTGCGCAGCAGGGCATCGCACGCGCGGCGCAGCGCGGCGGTGTCGAGCGGGCCGTCGAAGTGCAGGGTGAAGGGCACGTGGTGCACGGTCCCGCAGTCGTCGAGCTGCTCGTTGAACCAGATCCCGCTCTGGGCGGCCGAGGCGGGACGGGCCTGGATCGGGGAGCGCGGGCTTGCTGGAGCGTCGGACATCGAACAGCTTTCTTCAGCGCTGCGGCCGAGGGTGGTCCCCGCCGATGGGAGCGCTCTCAATCTGCCTCACCCTGGCTGGGATATGCAACTTTCTGCGCGAACTTCATCGCTTCCCGAAAGATTTCCGGCGAGTTCGCCGGGCGCCCGGACACGGCCGTCCGAACCGCCACACGGCCCGTCCGGCATGGCCGTTCGTGCTTCGAGGGCACCGCGGAACGCCCCGGCGGACCGGTCAAACACGGAACTTACGACCATTGACACACTCCGCAACGCTGTTCGATCATCTCGGGGTCACAAAGCGTCCAGCACGGCACCCGAATCGGGGTCCGTGTGCACGGGGCCGCCCGACCGGTGGCCCGGAAAGCGAGTGCGCATCATGGCCACTTGAGGCGGCGGGCAGACCGGAACCGGCCTGCCGGGGTGGCCGACCGCACTTCCCCGCGGAAGTCCCACGGCCCCGCCCGTACTTCACCGCCGCGCCGAAACACCACCCCACCCCGCATTCCCGCCCCTCGTCGAGCCGTTCCGGCGCGCATGCGCGAACTCCCCGGCCCTCTCCGCACCGCGGATGCGACCGCCATGAGTTCAGCCCGCGACTTCCCGCAGCGGCCTGCGCGGCGTCCGAATACGCGTCCGCCCGCCACCCTCATTACGGCCCCTTACCGCACCGTATTCGGGCCGGGCCGCGGCGGCAGCTGTTCAGCTGTCCGCACGAACAAACCTCCTCGCACAGAAGAAGAGCTAGTTTTGCCGGCGAATCAAACGTTCCGCGCCTCGACTTCCGATAACCCCCGGACGACGCGGAAGCAGACCGCTGTCGAGCCGCTGCCGAGCCGCACCGGGCCGCTGGAGCTGTCCTACGCGCAGCAGCGGCTGTGGTTCCTGGCGCAGCTGCGGGGCGCCGGCGAGGCGTACCACATGCCGCAGGCGTTCCGGCTGCGCGGACCGCTGGACCGGGACGCGCTGACCCGTGCCCTGGACGCCCTGGTCGCCCGCCACGAGGTGCTGCGCACCCGCCTGGTCACGGTGGCGGGCACCCCGTACCAGCAGATCGACCCGGCTGACGTGGGATTTTCCTTGCAGGTCCACGAGCTGAGCGGTGCCGGTGACGCGTCCGCGGCCGAAGCGCGGCTCGCCGAACTCCTGCGGGAGGAGGCGGTCGCACCCTTCGATCTGGCCGAGGGCCCGCTGGTCCGCGGGCGTCTGGTGGTGCTGGCGGCCGACCACCACGTACTGCTGCTGACCGCCCATCACATCGCGTCCGACGGGTGGTCGATGACCGTGCTGACGCGGGAGATCACCGCCCTTTACACCGCTTTCCGCGCCGGTGAGGCGAATCCGCTGCCTCCGTTGCCGGTGCAGTACGCCGATTACGCGGCCTGGCAGCGGAAGTGGCTTTCCGACGGCGTACCGGCGAAGCAGGCCGACCACTGGAAGAAGGTACTGGCCGACGCCCCGGAGCTGCTGGAACTGCCCACCGACCGGCCGCGACCGGCCGAGCAGGACTACCGCGGCGGAAAGCTTCCGCTGGAATTCGACGCGGAATTGACCGCGGCGCTGAAGAACGCGAGCCGCCGCAACGGCAGTACGTTGTTCATGACCTTGCTGGCGGGCTGGGCACTGGTCCTCTCCCGGCTGTCCGGCCAGGCCGATGTGGTGATCGGCACGCCGGTGGCCAATCGCCGGCGCTCCGAACTGGAAGGTTTGATCGGCTTCTTCGTCAATACGCTCGCACTGCGTATCGATCTTTCCGGCGGGCCGACGGTGGCCGAACTCCTCAAGCGGGTACGCGGCGTCGCCCTGGCCGCGCTGGAAAACCAGGACCTGCCGTGGGAGCAGGTGGTGGAACTCGTCAATCCGTCGCGCAGTCCGGCGCACACCCCGCTGTTCCAGACCATGTTCGCCTGGCAGAACAGCGAGGAGGGCGAGCTGTCGCTGCCGGATATCGAGGTGACGCCGCTGGATTCGCCGTACGACGTCGCGAAGTTCGATCTGACCTTGTCGCTGGCGGAAGAGGACGGCCGTATTGTCGGCAGCCTGGATTACGCGCGGGCCTTGTTCGACGCGGAAACCGTGGAACGGTACGGCCGTTATCTCCGGCGCGTCCTGACGCAGATGGCCGCTGACCCCGGCACCGCCGCCGACGCCCTCGCACTGCTGGACGAGGAGGAGCGGGACCGGCTCGTCACGGAGTGGGACGGGACGGTGCGCCGGGCGGCGTGGTCGGGCGTGATCGACCGCTTCGAGAGCCGGGTGCGCGAACAGCCCGGCCGGACAGCGCTGGTGTGCGACGGCGAGCGGCTGGACTACGCGACGCTGGACCGGCGCGCCAACCGGCTCGCCCACGCCCTGCTGGCCCGTGGAGTGCGCCCGGACGAGGTGGTCGGCCTGCACTCCGGACGCTCGACGGCGCTGGTCGTGGGCGCCCTCGGCATCCTGAAGGCCGGGGCGGCCTATCTGCCGCTCGACCCCGAACTGCCCGCAGAACGGCTGGCCGCCATGGTGGAGGACGCCGCGCCCGCGCTGGTGCTGAGCGACGCGCCCGTACCGTCCGGCGGCCGGCAGTCGCTGGCCGCCGTCGAGGCGGAAGGGCAGCGGGACGACGCGCCCGGCATCGCCGCGCATCCCGACCGCCTGGCGTACGTGGTCTTCACCTCGGGTTCCACCGGCCGCCCCAAGGGCGTCGGCGTCACCCATGGCAACGTTGCCGGCCTCTTCGACCACTGGCTGGCGCGCTTCGACGACGGAGCGGGCGAGGCCGCGTCGTGGTGGTCGGGCATCGGCTTCGACTGCTCGGCGTTCGAGATCCTGCTGCCGCTCACCACGGGCGGCGCGCTGCACCCGGTCCCCGGGGAACTGCGCGCCGACCCGGACGCGTTGCTGGACTGGATGCGCACCCACCGCATCGCGCAGGCGTTCCTGCCGCCCGCCTTCATCAAGTGGATCGATGAGGCGCCCGCCGAGCGGCTGGCCGGTCTCGCGCTGCGCCGCCTGCTGACGGGTGTGGAACCCGTACCGGAGCAGGCCCTGCACCGTATGCGGGAGTTCCTGCCCGAGCTGCGCCTGCTCAACGGTTACGGTCCCTCCGAAACCACGGTCTTCAGCACCGGCTACACCGAACCCCGCCCGCTGTCCCGGCAGTGCCCGGTCGGCCGCCCCCTGGACGGCACCCGGGTCCGGCTGCTGGACGAGCGCCTGCGTCCGGTGCCGCCCGGTGTGACCGGCGAGATCTACATCGGCGGCGCGGGCCTGGCCCGTGGCTACGTCGGCCGCCCCGGCCTGACGGCCGAGCGCTTCGTACCGGACCCGTTCGCACCCGGCGAGCGGATGTACCGCACCGGCGACCTGGCCCGTCGGCTGCCCGGCGGCGACGCCGAGTACGTCGGCCGCCGCGACCACCAGGTCAAGCTGCGCGGCTTCCGTATCGAACTGGGCGAGATCGAGGCGGCGCTGCTGGAGGGGCCCGCCGTGCGCGAGGCGGTCGTACTGGCCGACCGGGACGCGGCGGGGGAAGCGCGCTTGGTGGCCTTCCTGGGCCGGGGCGACGCCGAGGCGCGGCAGCCCGACGCATGGCGCACCATGCTGGCGCGCAGGCTGCCCGGCTACATGATCCCGGCGCTGTTCGTGGAGCTGCCGCGGCTGCCGCGCACCCCCAACGGCAAGCCGGACCGCGCCGCGCTGCTGGAACGGGCGCGGGCCGACGCCCCCGTCCAGGTCAACCAGGCCAGCCCGCGCGACCACGTCGAGCTGGCGCTGTACCGGATATGGCAGCGGGTGCTGGTCCGGTCCGAGATCGGCATCAGCGACAACTTCTTCGACATCGGCGGCACCTCGATCTCCGCCATCAAGCTGGCGCACGCGGTCCGCGAGGAGTTCGGCGAGACGCTGCCGGTGCGCGAGATCATGCTGCACCCGACGATCGAGGCGCTGGGCGGGCGGCTGCGCCGGGGCGCGCCGGACCGGCCGGACAGCAATCTGATCGAGTTCCGCGCGGGCGACGGCCGGCGGCGGGTGATCTGCGTCCACCCGGCGGGCGGCACCGCCTTCTGCTACCTGTCGCTGGCCAAGGCGCTGCCCGAGTCCTTCGGCGTCCACGGCATCCAGTCGCCCGGCGTGAACCCCGGCGAAACGTTCCTGCCGACGGTCGAGGCCATGGCCGAGGCGTATCTGGCGCTGGTGGCACCGCTGCTCGACGGGCCCGTGGTGCTCACCGGCCTGTCGTACGGCGGGCTGGTCGCCCACGAGATGGGGCGCCGCCTGGCGGAGTCCGGCCGTACGGACGTCAGCGTGGTGCTGCTCGACACCCAGGGCTCGGACGGGCCCGTGGACCCGGCCGCGACGGCGCCGGTGGACATGGCCGAATTCCGCGACAAGCTCGTCAAGTTCAACGGCATGTACCCGGGCATCGACGACGAGCAGATCGACCAGTACTTCCACATCTACAACCACAACCGGCGGACCGCGGGCGCCTACCCGGCACCGCCCTCGGCGGCCCGCACGGTCCTCGTCCAGGCCGTCGAGGACGGCGCCGACACCCCGTTCCGGCAGGACGTGCGGGACTTCTGGCAGCGGCGCGCGAAGGGCGACTTCGTGGTGGAACCGGCGTACTGCGACCACTGGGAAATGCTGGAGAGCGCCGAAGTGCTGCGGGTGGCCGCACTGATCGAAGCAGAGCTGGCCCGCTTGGGAGCCGCTCCCCCGCCGCCCGGCAGCCCGTCGCTGCCCACCGGGCCGGAAGCCGAGTCAGCACAGGCGCAGGAGTGATGATGGAACCCGAACCGACCTTCCCCGCCTCCCCCTGCCTGGCCGAAAGCGTCCTCGCCCAGGCCCGCCGCACCCCCGGCGCCCTCGCGGTCGTGGACGGCGACCGGCGGCTGGACTACGCGGAACTCGACACCGCCAGCGCCGCCGTCGCACGGTCCCTGCACCGGCACGGCGTACGGCCCGGCCAGGCGGTGGCGGTCTGCCTGCCGCGCTCGTGGCAGCTGGTCTGCGCGATGCTCGGCATCCTGCGGCTGGGCGCCGTGGTGGTCCCGCTCGACCGGCTGAGCCCGCCCGAGCGGCGGCGCCACATCCTGACCGACTCCGCGAGCGGCACGGTGCTCCACGGCGGTACGGCGCCCGACGGGCTGCCGGACGGCGTACGGGCCCTGCCGGTGGCCGAACTGCTCGCCGACGGCAGCGGTACCCCGCTGCCGCTGCCCGCCACCCCGCCCGCCTCCTTCATCTTCTACACGTCGGGCACCACCGGCCGCCCCAAGGGCGTCGAGGTGCGGGACGCCGGAATCCTGCGGCTCGCGCGCCCGGGGTGGATCAGCCTCGACGCGGGCGCGCGCTACGCCTGCCTGTCCAACCCCGCCTTCGACGCGCTGAGCTTCGAGGTGTGGGTGCCGCTGCTCACCGGCGGCTGCTGCGTGATCTTCGGCGACGAGGAGGTGCAGACGCCGCACCTGCTCACCGAGGCGCTGCGGCGCGAGCACATCGATACGCTGTTCATCACCACGGCACTGTTCAACGCGGTCGCCGACAAGGTGCCCGGCTGCTTCTCCGGTGTCGGCCAGGTGCTGATCGGCGGCGAGCAGCTGAACGCGCCGCTGCTGCGCCGCTGGTACCGCGACAATCCCACGAGCCCGGCGCGGCTGCACAACATCTACGGCCCCACCGAGGCCACCACCTTCGCCCTCTGCCACCCCGTGCCCCGCGACTTCGACGGTGACGTGGTGCCCATCGGGCGGACGCTGCCGGGCACCGAAGCCCTGGTGGTGGCCGACGACGGCGCCGGACCCGCCGAGCCCGGCGAGACCGCCGAGCTGTACCTGGCGGGCGAGGCGCTGGCGGCGGGCTACCGCAACCTGCCCGACGAGACCGCGCACCGCTTCGTACGGCTCCCCTGGCACGACGGCGGCGAGCGCCGCTTCTACCGCACCGGCGATCTGGTGCGCCGCGGCGCCGACGGCCTGATCAGCTACGTCGGGCGCGCCGACCGGCAGGTCAAGGTGCGGGGCTTCCGCATCGAGCCGGGCGAGCTGGAGCGGCAGATCGAGGCCCACCCGGCGGTGCGCCAGGCGTATGTGTGCACCCGCCGTGACGCGCACGGCGTCAATGAACTGCTGGCCTATCTGGTGCTCGGCGACGAGCTGTCGTTCGACGCCTTCGACCGGCACCTGGCGGACGGCCTCCCGGCGTACATGCGCCCGCACCACGTGTACCTGGTGGACGAACTGCCGCTCAACGCCAACGGCAAGGTCGACGCGACGGCACTGCTGGGTCGCGACGACCGCCCCTGGCAGCGCCCGGAGACGGTGGAGGACGCGGCGGCCACGCCCTGGCAGCGCACGGTGCTGGAGCTGGCGGGCGAGGTGCTGGGCGTACCGGGCCTGCGGCTGGGCGACCGCTGGATCGCCAACGGCGGCGACTCGCTCAAGGCACTGCGACTGCGCTTCGAGGTCCGGCGGCGCTGGAGCTGCGAACTGCCCCAGGCAGCGGTGCTCCAGGGCGATTTCGCGCAGCTCGCCGCCGCGGTCGCGGAGGCTCGCGACGGGGCCGCCTCGCCGTACCCGGAGCCCTCCGCCCCCTCGGGCGCCCGCTCCGCCCCCGCCACCTCGGAGCAGCAGCGGCTCTGGCTCCTGCAACAGCGCGACCCGCGGTCCTGCGCGTACAACGTCCCGATGGCGTTCCGGCTGGACGGCGCGGTGGACACCGCCGCGCTGCGGGAGGCGCTGCGCCGACTGGTGGCGCGCCATCCCGCGCTGCGTACGGCCTTCGAGGCCACGCCGGAGGGGCTGCGGCAGGTGGTCGGCGAGGCGTACGACCCGTGGGTCGCACCGGAGTCGCTGACGGAGACCGAGGCCGCTGCGCCGACCGGACCGGATGCCCCGACGGCCGACGAGCCCGACTGGTGCCCCGCCGCCCACCGCCTCTTCGCCGCCCCCTTCGACCTCGCCCGCCCGCGTCTGCTGCAAGCGACGCTCCTCCCGCGGCCGGGCGGCGGCGTTCTGCTGCTGCACCTGCACCACATCGCGGTCGACGGGTGGTCGCTCAACGTCCTCTTCCGCGAGCTCTCGGCCGATTACGCGGCCGCGCTGAGCGGCACGGAGGCGGCGGAGCCCGCGGTGGCACCGACGCCGCTGGACTACGCGGGCTGGCAGACCGAGTGGTTCGCGACCGACGCCTACCAGGCTCAACGCGCCGAGCTGCGCGGCTACTTGGGCACCTCGGAAGAGGCGCCGGCCCCATTGGAGCCCGTCCGCCCCCGGCCCCGTACCAACGGCCGGCTGCTGCGTGCCCCGCTCGGCCCGGGCCGCCGCGCCGCGCTCGACCGGCTCTGCGCCGACCTGGGCCTCACCCGCTTCCAACTGCTGCTGGGCGTGTTCGCCTGGAGCCTGTACGGCGTGACCGGGCGCTCGCGGCCGCGTATCGCCGGGCCGGTGGCCAACCGGCCGGTGCAGCCCTTCGAGAACAGTGTCGGCATGTTCGCCAACACCGTGCTGCTGCCGCTGGACCTGGCGCCGCGCGAGCAGTTGCGCGCGCAGCTGCTACGGCAAGGCGCCGCCGTACAGGAGGTGCTGGACCGGCAGGACGTGGCGCTGGCCGATGCCCTGGCCGACCAGGAGCACCGTACGGACGGCTCGCCGTTCGACTTTCTCTTCGTCCTGGAGAACACCGATTTCGGCACGCTGGCACTGCCCGGCTGCGCCTCCCGCCCCGAGTGGCCGGTGCCGGCCGAGGCCAAGTGCCCGCTGACGCTGTCCGTGGTCGAGCACGACGCGGGTTTCGACTGCCTGTGGGAGTACGCCGCCGAGCACTTCGACGACGCCGAGGCGGAGGCTATGGCCGCCCTGTTCCGGCAGGGGCTGGACGAGCTGGCCGACGGCGGTACGGCCACGCTGGCCGAGCTGGTGGGCCCGTACCGCGACGGCCTGCCCGAGCCCGGCCGGGGCGCCACGACTCCCCCGGCGTTCACCACGGTGGCCGAGGGCTTCGCCCGCCAGGCGCAGCGGACGCCCGACGCTCCCGCGCTGGTCGCCGACGGCCGCACCCTGACCTACGCCGAACTCGGCGCGCACGCCGCCGCGTTGGCCGACGAGCTACGGGCGGCGTACCCCGCCCCGCCGGAGGACGAAGACCGTCCGCGCTGTGTCGCGCTGCACTTCGAGCCCTCCGCCGAGCACGTGGTGGCGCTGCTGGCGCTGGCCCGGCTCAACCTCACCATCGTGCCGCTCGACCCGTCGTACCCGCCGAAGCTGCTGCGGCAGATCCTCGACCAGGTGCGCCCGCTGTGCGTCCTGGTGCCTCCGGACGGCACGGCGGCGATCGACGCGATCGCCCCGGCGGACCTGCCGCGCCACCCGGTCACCCTGCCGGACACCGCCCCGGACGTGCCCGCGTACGACGAGCCCGCCCACGACGGACGACGTCCGCTCTACACGCTGTTCACCTCCGGCTCCACCGGTACGCCCAAGGGCGTGCAGGTGCCCGACCGTACGCTGTGCAACCTGCTGCACTGGCAGGCCGACGCCGGTGGCCTGGCGGGCGGCGCCGTCACACAGCAGTTCTCCATGCTGTCCTTCGACGTCTCCTTCCAGGAGATCTTCGGCACGCTGTGCGGCGGCGGCCGTCTGCACCTCGTACGGCCCGGCTGGCGGCAGGACGCACCGGCCCTGCTGGAGCAGCTGGAAACGGCCGGCGTCGAGCGGATCTTCATGCCGTACGTGGCCCTGCACCTGCTGGCCGAGCACGGCGTCCGGCTGGGCCGCTTCCCGTCCCGGCTGCGCGAAGTGGTCACCGCTGGCGAGCAGTTGCTGTGTACGGACGCGATACGCCGCTGGTTCGCCGGGCTGCCCGGCGCGCGCCTGTTCAACCACTACGGGCCGACCGAGACGCATGTCGTCAGCAGCCTCTGCCTGGAGGGCGACCCGGCGCACTGGCCGGAGCGCCCGGCCATCGGCAGGCCCGTCGCCAACGCGTGGCTGCACGTCGTGGACGAGGCCGACGCGCCCGTACCGCCCGGCTGCCCCGGACGGCTGCTGATCGGCGGCCCGATGGCCGCGCCCTGCTACCTCGGCGACCCGGCGCTCAACGCGTCCCGCTTCGTGGAGCTGCCCGGCCTGGGCACCTTCTACCGCAGCGGCGACCTGGCCCGCTTCGACCGGGACGGCCTGCTGCACTACCTCGGCCGCGACGACCAGCAGGTGAAGCTGAGCGGCCACCGGCTGGAGCTGGGACAGGTCGAGGCGGCGCTGCTCCAGCATCCGGGCGTGGTCAACGCGGTCGTGGTGCGCGACGGCGGCCGGCTGACGGCCTGTCTGGAGTGCCGCGGCGAGTCCCCGGCACCGGAGGACCTGGCCGCGCACCTGGCGCCGCTGCTGCCTCCGTACGTACGGATCGACCGCTTCCGGCGGCTCGCTTCCCTCCCGCTCACCCCGAGCGGCAAGCTGGACCGGCGCCGGGCGCTGACCGCGCCGGGCGAGGAGCTGCGTCCGCGTACCGCCACCACGGCAGCGGCCCTGTCGCCGGTCGAGGCCCGGCTCACGGAGCTGTTCGAGGCGGTGGTCGGCAGGCCCGTCGGCCCCGACGAGCGGTTCTTCGACGCGGGCGCCACCAGCCTCGACCTGATGCGCTTCCACTTGCGCTGCACCGCCGAGCCGGACCTGTCGTTCGGCATTCCCGACCTGTTCGAGCACGTCACCGTCCGGCGGCTGGCACGGTTCCTGACCGGCTCACCGGCGCCGGAGGCGGCGGCACACCAGGACGCACCGGCGTCCCGCCCGGCCGACGAGCCGGTCGCCGTCGTCGGCATGGCCGTGCGGCTGCCCGGCGCGGACGACCTCGGCGCTTTCTGGGACCTGGTGCGGACCGGCGGGCGCGGCATCGAGCACTTCGACGCCCCCGACGGCCTGGTGGGCGCCCGCAGCCAGATGTCCGGCCTGCTGGACTTCGACCCGGACCACTTCGGCATCAGCCGCCAGGAGGCCCGGCTGATGGACCCACAACAGCGCCACCTGCTGATGAGCGCGGTACAGGCGCTGGCCCACGCCGGTGTCACCGATCCGGCCGGGCAGCGCGTCGGGCTGGTCGCGGGCTGCGGCGAGAACACGTACTACCAGTCCGTACTGCGCGAGGCCGACCCGGCGTATCTGCCGGACGGCTTCCAGATGGCGCTCCACCACGACAAGGACTTCCTCGCCACCAAGGTCGCCTACCACCTCGATCTGTCGGGCCCGGCCTTCACCGTGCAGGCGGCCTGCGCCAGTTCGCTGGTGGCGGTGCATGTCGCGGCCGGTCTGCTGCGCCAGGGCGACGCCGAGGTGATGCTCGCCGGCGGCGTACTGGTCGACACCCTGCTCACCGACGGCTACCGCTACCGGCCGCAGCACATCTTCTCCAAGGACGGCCACTGCCGGCCGTTCAGCGACGACGCCGACGGCACCATCGGCGCCAGCGGCGTCGGTGTGGTCGTGCTCAAGCCGCTGCGGCTGGCGCGGCGGGACGGCGACACCGTGTACGCGGTGATCACCGGCTCGGCGCTGAACAACGACGGCTCCGCCAAGCTCAGTTACAGCGCGCCCTCACTGGCCGGGCAGCGCGAGGTGATCCGCACCGCGCTGCGCCGCAGCGGCCGTACCGGCGCCGACCTCGGCTACGTCGAGGCCCACGGCACCGGCACCGCGCTCGGCGACCCGGTCGAGGTCGGCGCGCTGCGCCAGGCGTTCGGCCTGGACGGGCCGGACGGGGACGGCCACTGCGCGCTGGCCTCGGTGAAGAGCCAAATCGGGCACCTGGGCGCCGCCGCTGGCGTGGTCGGCCTGGTACGGGCCGCCCTCGCGGTCCACCACGGCGTCATCCCGCCCAATGTCGGCTTCCACCGCCTGAACCCGCAGATCGGCACCGACGCGGCGCCGTTCACCATTCCGACCGAGGCGCGCCCGTGGCCCGCCGGGCGGCCCCGGGTGGCGGCGGTGAGCAGCTTCGGCATCGGCGGCACCAACGCCCACCTCGTCCTGGAGGCGGGCGAGCGGGCGGAGGAGTCCGTGTCCGAGGTGCCCTGCCTGCCGCTGTCCAGCAGCAGTGCGGCCGGGCTGCGCGCCGACGCCGCGCGCATCGCCGACTACCTCCAGGCCCGGCCCGAGGCGTACGGGCAGGTGCTGCGCCACCTCCAGGCGGGCCGCCCGGCCCACCGACGGCGGGCCGCGGCGGTCTGCGCCGACGCGGCGAGCGCGGTGACGTGGCTGCGTACGGTCGCGGAGGCCGAGCGGATACCGGACGCCGCCCCGGCACCGGCCGACGCGGACGGCACCGAGGAACCGCTGTCGTCCGACGGCCACTCCCCCGAGGAACTGGCCGACGCCTGGCTGACCGGACGGACGGTCCGCTGGCCCGCCGGTCCGGCGCAGGCCCCGTGGGACTTCCCGCCCCCGGCGTTCGAGCTGTCCACGTACGACTTCCAGCGCGCCACGCCGGAGACGGACGGCCCCGCAAACCAGGCCGCCACAGAGGCGCTTCCCCAGCGGCTGCCGGAGACCGACTGGCTGCATCAGCCGCACTGGGTCCGGCTGAGCCGTGCCGTCCCGGCCCCCGCGTCGCGGACGCCCGGCGGCCTGCTGGTCGTCATGACGGCCGAACCGCTGCCTCCCGAGTCGCTGCGTCTCTTCGAGGCGGGCTGGTCCCGGGTGGTGCGGGTCGGTGCGGCCGACGCGTACGCCCGGCCGGCGGACGACGTGTACGAGGTGGACCCGGCCGACCCGGCCTCGCTGCGGCAGTTGCTCGACGCGCTGGGCGACCCGGGTGAGACCGTCATCGACTGGCTGCACGCTCTGCCGCTGGCGGTCGATGGCCCGGTGGACGAGGACGCGCTGACGCGCGCCCGCTGGGCCTGTCTCGACACGCCCGCTGCCCTGCTGCAAGCCGTTGCCGGAACGCCGCTCGCGGAGAAGGTGCGGCCGTGGTGGCTGTCGTACGGTGCGCAGCCGGTCGAAGGGCCCGTACTGCGGCCGGAGCTGGGCCTGCTGGCGGGGGTCTGCGAGGTGGCTCCGCAGGAGTGCGCCGTCGACGGCCGCTGGCTGGACCTGCCGAGCCGTGAACTCGCCGACTGTGCACATCAGTTGGCGGCACTGCCGGGCCACGTCGACAACTCCGGCACGCTGCCTCGGCGGCTGGCGCTGCGGCAGGGGTACTGGTGGCAGCAGGCGCTGCTGCCGGTGCCCACCCCCGCGACGGCGCCGTCTTCCGCGCTGCCTTCCGTGCTGCCGGACGAGGCGGGTACGTACCTGATCCTCGGCGGTACCGGCGGCATCGGCAGCAGCATCGCGGCCTGGCTGCTGGAGCGGTCCGACTGCCGGGTGATCCTGCTGTCCCGGCAGCCACGCGTGCCCGCCGAGCTGACGGCGTGGGCCGACCGCGTCGAGCTGGTCGAGGCGGACCTCGCCGAGACGCCGACCGAGACCGTCCTCACGCGCATCGAGGCCGTGGCCCACCGGATCGACGGTGTCGTGCACGCGGCGGGCACGGCGGCCGGCGGCCTCGTCACGCGGCGGGACGCCCCGGCGATGCGCCAGGCCACGGCCGCCAAGCTGCACGGCGCCCTCCTGGCCGAGCGGCTGATCGAGCGGCACCGGCCGGCCTTCGCCGCGTACTGCTCCTCGATGGCGGCGCAGTTCGGCGGCATCGGCCAGTTCGACTACGCCGCCGCCAACGGCCTGCTGGACGGCTTCGCCCGGCACCGGGCCGGCGAGGCCGAAGCGACCCTGCGGATCGGCATCGACTGGGACATCTGGAGCGAGGTCGGCATGGCGCGCGACGCCCTGCGGACGGACGCCCGCCATCAGGCCCACCTCGCGGTCGGCCTGGCGGTGAAGGAGGGCCGGCAGCTCTTCGCGCGGGCACTGGAGCTGCAACTCCCGCAGCTGCTGGTCTCCACGACGCCCATCGAGGAGGCCCGCGCGTTCTATGCGGCTCCGGCCGACGCCTCCGTGTCGCCCGTCACCCCCGGCACCGCAACCGCCTCGGCCACAGCCTCCGCGTCCGCCGAACTCACCGACTGGCTCGGCCGCTGGCTGGGCCTGGACGAGCTGGACCCGGACGCCTCGCTCTACGACCAGGGCGCCGACTCGCTGACCATGCTCGATCTGATCGGCAAGGTGGCGGAGCACTTCGGCGTCGACCTGGAGCTGTCCCAGCTCAGCCATCAGGTCAGCCTGAACGAGGTCCTGGTCAAGGCGGGGGCGGAACCGTCCGGCGCGGCCCGGGCCGCCACCAGTGCCGCCGACGATCCGGTGACGCTGGAGGTCTGGCAGCAGGGCACCGGGCACGACCTGCTGTGCCTGGTCCACCCGGTCGGCGGCGACATCCAGGCGTACCGCGCGCTGGTGTCGGCCCTCGACCCGCGCTTCACCGTCTGCCTGATCGCCGACCCCGCGCTGCGCTTCCCCGACCTGCCGGCCTGGTCCCTGACCGAGCGGGCCCGGCGCTACCACGCCGCCCTCGAAGCGCGTTTCCCGCACACCGGATGGCACCGGCAACTGGCCGGCTGGTCCTTCGGCGCGTGGGTGGCGCAGGCGATGGCGGCCGAAGCGGAGGCGGCAGGCCGTCCCGCCGCCGCGCTCCACCTGCTCGACCCGCCGCCGCCGGACGCCGCGCCGCACTTCAAGGCGTACGACGAGACCCAGCTCGAAGCGGTCTTCGCGCACGAGCTGGGGCAGGGCGGCACGGGCGCGCCGGCGAGCCGGGAGGCGCAGGCGTACGCCGAGCGGCTGGCGCGCTGCTGCCGGGCCAACATCGCCGGCATGGCCCGGCACGACGTACCCCGGCTGACCGGCACGCCCACCCACCTGTGGCTGGCGAACCGGCCGGTGGAGGGGCTGCCGGACCTGGGCACGCCGGAGGCGCAGCAGCGCAAGTGGCGGGACCGGCTGCCGGGCCTGCGCGGCTGGCAGAGCGTGGACACCACGCACTACGGCATCGTCCGGCCTCCGTATGTGCAGGCCGTGGCGGACGCGGTGGATACAGGCGCATCGGACGCGGACGCGGTGGACGCCGCCGTACCGACCGATCCGGAGCGCCGCTGATGCCGTATCTGACCGAGGGGAACGCCCCGTACCCGCCCGCCCACCGACCACCCGTCCCCCGAGCCGAGGCCACCACCATGCCGACCGAGAACCCGTACCAGTCCCTCCCGCCGCGCTCCTTCTGGCGCACCGCCGTGGCCGAGCCGGACCCGGCGGACATCGGCGGGCTGTGGACCCCGAAGTTCGCCATCGGCCAGGACGACGTGGTCCTGACCGCGGGCTCCTGCTTCGCCCGCCACATCGGCCGCGCCCTGCTCGAACGCAGCATGAACTGGCGGGACGCCGAACCGGCCCCGCCGGGACTGACCGAGGAGGCGCGCCGGGCCCGCCACTACGGCGTGTTCTCGTTCCGTACCGGCAACATCTACACCGCCGCGATGCTGCGGCAGTGGCTCTCCTGGGCCCACGGCGAGACCACACCGCCCGACGAGGTGTGGACCGAGGACGGCCGCTGGTACGACCCGTTCCGCCCAGCCGTCGACCCCGAAGGGCACCCTTCGGCGGACGCGGTACGGGCCGCCCGCGAAGCCACCCTGGCGGCGGTGCGCGGCGCCGTCGCCGAGGCGGACTGCTTCGTGTTCACGCTGGGCCTGACCGAGGCGTGGGTGGACCGCCGCGACGGCACCGTGCAGCCGGTCTGCCCCGGCACGGTGCGCGGCACCTTCGACGACGGACGGTACGCGTTCCACAACTTCACCTTCGACGAGGTCCGCCGCGACCTGACGCACGCCATCGCGCTGGCCCGCACCGTCAACCCGGGGCTGCGTGTACTGCTCACCGTCTCCCCGGTACCGCTGACCGCGACTGCCACCGGCAGCCACGCCCTGACCGCAACCACGTATTCGAAGTCCGTGCTGCGCGCCGTGGCCGGGCAGCTGGCCCAGGAACACGAGGACGTCGACTACTTCCCCGCGTACGAGATCGTCACCGGCTTCCCGTTCAAGGCCGGCTTCTTCGAGCCGAACCTGCGCACCGTCACGCCGGAGGGCGTCGCCTTCGTCATGCGCCAGTTCTTCGACGCGCTCGCCCAGGCACCGGCCGCGCCGCGGCCCGCCGCCCCCGCCCAGCCCGCACCGACCGGAGAGGACTTCTGGTGTGACGACGCCGTACTCGACTACTACAACCAGGGCTGAGACGGACGCGGACGCGTCGGCGCCCGCCTCCGCCGCCCGGTTCCTGCTGCTCGGCGACTCGCATGCCGGGCCCGTGGGGCGGGCGGCGAAGGCGGCCGGCATCCCGTTCAGCGGTGGCCCGATCGGCGCCGGACGCGACTTCAACGCGGAGTTCTTCGACACGCGCGGCACCGACGTGGTCTTCCGCAAGGCCGAGGCGGACGCGCACTACCGCCGGTTCCTGGACGAGCTGGGCATCGCCGGGCTCGGGGAGCTGACCGTCCCGTTGGTGTGCACCTTCGGCTTCAGCGCCCACTTCATCGCCACGACCGAGAACTGGCGCATCTACCGGGTGCGCGGCGGCGGCTTCGCCCCGGGCTTCCTGGAGAGCCCCCTGTTCGAGGATCTGGTACGCGCCACGGTCCGCGACGCGCTCGCCTTCTACGCCCACGCGCGCGAACTGGGCCTGCGCGTGCTGGCGGCGATGCCGCCGCAGCGCGTACCGGGCCTGTCATCCCCGGACGTATTCATGGCGGCGCAGGACGTCGTACGCCGTGCGGTCACCGCGCTCGGCGTCGAGGTCGTGGACCTGCGCGAGCGCGTCACCGACGGGACCGGCCTCCAGCGGCCCGAACTCTGCGAACCCAACGACGTGATCCACGGCAACCTGGCCTTCGGCCGGCTCATCCTGGCCGACCTGCTGGCCCGGGGCCTGTGACCGCCCGTTCCCCCGACCCACCCCGTCTACCCCGTACCACCCCAGGAGGGGCGCAATGGAGCAGTACGCACTGGACGCCATCGAGCGCGTCACGACCCGCGAGCCCGAGGTCTACGACACCATCGCGGTCGACCCCATCACCCCGCTGACCGGCGCCGAGATCACCGGCCTCGACCTGTCGAAGGAGCTGACCCCCGGCCAGGTGGACGAGCTGCGGCGCGCCTTCCTCGCCCACCACGTCCTGGTCTTCCGCGACCAGGAGCTGACGCCCGAGGACCACAAGCGGCTGGCGGGCCACTTCGGCGAGCTGCACCCGGTGGCGGCCCCGGCCGAGGGCTCCGACCCGTACGTACTGGAACTGAGCACCACCAAGGAGTCGCGCGCCGTGGCGGGCAACGGCTGGCACGCCGACGGCACCGCCGACGCCGAGCCCTCGCTCGGCTCGATGCTGCACATCATCCGCCCGCCGGAGGGCGGCAGCGGCGGCGACACCCTCTTCGCCAACATGCACCTGGCGTACGAGCTGCTGTCCCCGGCCATGCGGACGTTCCTGGACGGCCTCACCGCCGTCCACGACGGCATCCTCCCCTGGCAGGGCCAGACCCCGCCGGCCGACTACGTCGTCCCCGTCAACGAGCACCCCGTCGTGGCCCGCCACCCCGAGACCGGCCGCAAGCTGCTGTTCGTCAACGGCGCCTACACCTCGCACATCCCGCAGCTCACCCGCGGCGAGAGCAGGGCCGTGCTCGACATGCTCTTCGACCACATCGCCCGCACGCCGCTGCTGAACTGCCGGGTGCGCTGGGCCCCCAACACGCTCGTTTTCTGGGACAACCGCTGCCTCCAGCACCACGCGACGTGGGACTACTACCCGCAGACACGGTACGGCCGCCGCGTCGCGATCAAGGGGCAGCGGCCTCAGGCGTGACGCGATCGGCTGCCGCTCCGGGTCGTGGGTGTCCGGGGCGGCGGCCGGTGGGGAGAACCGTTACGGCTCAGGCGGCGGCCGCCGCCCTCTCCAGGCTCTCCGCCAGCCCCTCGGCGAGCCGCCCGTACGCCGCACGGCACCGCTCGTCCTCCTGGCCGTCTGCCACCTCCCGGTTGGCCTCGGCCAGCGCGTAGGCATGGACGTACGCGCCCGGGTACGCCTCGGCATAGGCCCGCGCGTCCCCGTTCGCGTACGCCGCCGCCACCGCCCGGGAATTCGCCAGGGCGTGGGCGTCGGCGAACGACCGCGCATTGGCACCGGTGTTGAGCTTCGCGTAATACGCGGCGAACTCCTCGGTCTTCTCCTCGCCGTAATCATTGGCCGCCGCATAAGCACGGGCATTGGCCGTCGCCGTGGCGAAGGCGTCGGCATAGGCATAAGCGAGCCGGTAAACCTCTCGCAGCGCCGGTTCCAGCGCCGCGGCCCACTCGCTTTCCGTACCCGGGTCCCCCGCCGCGGCCCGCTCGTGCAAGGCGCGTACGGTTTCCAGCTCCGCGCCCGTACCGCCCCGCCGGGCGCTCGCCGCCACCAGCATCGGCAGCGCCGTCCGCAGGTGCCAGTCGTGCACCACGCCGAACGGAATCCGCCCCTCCAAGCGCTCGACCTCCCCGTACACCCGGCGCGCCCAGTCCGTCGCGGCCTCGACGGGCTGCCCGTCGAACAGCGCGGCGGCCACCGGCACGAACCACTCCGGCGCGGTCACCCCCTGCGCGCTCCGCGCTCCGCCTCCGCCCGTACCGGGCCCGTCGGCTTCCAACTGCGCGAGAAAACACGAAAACGCCTCGGCGGCGACCGGGGACGAGCTCATCAGCCTCTCCTCTTACGTTCGCGGGGGCCTTTACCGTATCCCGGCGTACGGTCGGCACCCATTTCCGACGACCGTCACAACCCAGCTACAAACACCGGCGGCCACCGACCGACACGGCCGGCGCAATTCCCGGCCATGCAATGCTGAGACGTTGGCAGTTCACGGCACGGACAGGAGAGTACGGAAGCGTGGGGGCAGTGATACGACGGGGCCTGACCGGTGTGTGGGACCGCTTCGCGGCGTCCGACCCGGGACTGCTGCGGCTGATGGCGGGACTGCGGACGGTGGCGGCCATCGCGCTCACCCTGGTCGTCCTCGCCGTCCTCGGCACCGATGTCACCCACCTGGTCGCGGGCGCCATGACGGCGATGGTCGCCACCTTCGCGATCAAGGAGAAGCAGGTACGCGGCCAGGCGGTCACCCTGGCGCTCGGCCTGCCCGTGGCGCTCGCCGCGGTCTCCCTCGGCGCGCTGCTGCACAGCCAGGTCATCGCGGGCGACGCCTTCTTCGTCGCCCTCATCTTCGGCGCCGTCTACTGCCGCCGCTTCGGCGACCGCGGCACCGCCCTGGGCCTGATCGGCTTCCAGACCTACTTCGTCTCCCTGTTCGTCGGCGTCACCGCGTCCGCCCTGCCCCACCTGGCCCTGACCCTGGTCATCGCCTTCGCGTGCAGCGCCGTCGTCCGCTTCACCGTCGTACCCGAGACGCCGCAGCGCATCCTGCGGTGGCTGCGCGGCGCCTTCCGGGCCCGGGTCGCCCAGCTGGTGGCCACCCACATCGAACTGCTCGACGCCCGCCCCGACCAGCTGGACAAGGTCCTCGACGACCTGCGGCGGCACACCGCCCGGCTGCACGAGTCGGCCCTGATGATCCAGGGCCGCCTGGAGGACGGCACCCGCGACCAGGCCACCGCCTCACTGCTCCAGCGCCGCATCGCCGACGCCGAGATCGCCACCGAGCGGCTGGGCGTCCTGCTGCTCAACGCGCGCACCGCCGAGCGCGCCGACACCCTGACCCTGCACCTGCCCCAGGCGCCGCTGCCCACCGCGGCGAAGAACGAGATGCCGGCCGAGGACCCCGCGACCGTCACCCTGCGCCGCGACCTCAACGCCCTGCACATGCTGGTCTCCCGTGGCGCCTCCGACCACTCCGGCACGGCCGTCGCCCACGTACGCAACCGCCTGCTCGGCTACCGCGACGAGGACAACCTGCCGCGCGCCTCGATCGCCGTCCAGGACGTGTTCCGCGGCATCGGCGAGGCCGCCCGCTCCGTCCTGGGCCTGCGGCTCGCGCTGGACGGCCCCCAGGACGAATCCGACGACACCCCCGCCACGACCCGCTCCCGCGAGGAGTTCGACGCCGAGGACGTCGCGCTGGCCGGCGTCGAGGAGCCCGAGGAGGACGACCGCACCGGCCTGCGGCGGCCCACCACCCGGGCCGCCTTCCAGATCGCGGTCGGCTCCACGCTCGCCATCATCGGCGGCGAGTTCCTCTCCGCCCAGCGCTGGTACTGGGCCGTGCTGACCTGCTGGGTCGTCTTCCTCAACACCGCCTCCACCGGCGAGATCATCATCAAGGGCTACCGCCGCCTGGTCGGTACGGTCCTCGGCGTCATCGCCGGTGTCGCGCTCGCGGGCCTGGTCGGCAACCACACCTGGACGGCGTTCGCGCTGATCCTGCTCTTCGTCTTCGCGATGTTCTTCACGGCGCCGCTCTCCTACGCCCTGATGTCCTTCTTCGTCACGGCGATGCTCGGCCTGCTCTACACCCTCCTGAACACCTACAGCCTCGACGTCCTCATCCTGCGCATCGAGGAAACCGCCCTCGGCGCCGCCTGCGGCATCATCGCCGCCGCCCTCGTCCTGCCGGTCCACACCGACCGCCGCACCGACGACCTCCTCGGCACGGTCCTGACCAAACTCGACGAGGTCGTCGCCGCCTCCGTCGACCAGCTCAGCGGCGGCCCCGCCACCGACCTCCTCGGCCTCTCCCGCGACCTCGACACCGCCCTCGACGACCTACGCGCCTCCACCCGCCCCCTGACCCACCCCATCACCCCCCTGCGCGTCCGCCGCCAAACCGTCCGCTACGTGGTCGCCCTCCTGGAGACCAGCGCCTACCACGCCCGCTCCCTGGCAGCCACCGCCGAACTCCTCCCCTACAGCAAAACCATCGCCGCCGACCCCCGCCTGGAACGCGTGGGCCACCGCATAGCCCACAACATCGAAACCATCACGGCACATGTACGGGGCGAGAAGACAGACGCGAAGGTGTCCTCGGGCGCCACCATCATCTCCCTCCTGGAGTCAGACGGTTCAGGCGCCCCGAACCCCGGCACGGTGACCTACCGGGTGCTGCGGCATCTCCAGCGCTTGGACGAGGGGGTCTCGGGGTTGGCCCGGCCGTTGGGGGTGGCGGTGGAGGGGCGAACCGATGCCAAGAAGGAGCGGGCTGGGAGGAAGTAAGGGCAGCCCCCAAGCCGAATCCCAGGGCAGGCGCAGAAGTCGTCAATCGTTGTCCTTGCTGAACAACCAGACGAACACGTAGAGCGGTACCCGCCTGCCGCCAGGGCCCTCACCAGGATCAGCACGTGCCTCACCTGGCCGCACTGCACCAGCACCACGAAAAAGGGCACTGTTGGCAGCGGGCCGCCCTCGACGACGTGCCCGTCCAGCTTGTTGTCGACAATTCGGCGCTGTCTCATGTGCCGGGAAGTACGCCTGCCCCCGTTCACCCCAGAAAACTCAACCGCACCCGTCGCTCCGGATTGTCCCGGTTCGTATCCATCAACCTCCGTTAAGGCAACCTCAGCGCACCCGCATAGGTTCGGGGTCAACAGACGCTTGGACGGGAGTCTTCACGCGATGGCGGGCCCTTCGCGCTAATGGAGCAGGAGCCACAGGCTCCTAGCCGATCGCCTCGAGTCGGCAAGGTCTTGTCTCGAGCGGTCCGTGCCGCCGCGGTGACCGGTCTCCCCTCAGGATGACGTTGCAGAAGCAGCCCTGTCCGGCATGATGCTTCCTTCAGCTGCTATACACCGAGGGGGAACCACCTAATGAAAAGTGATGAAGTCGCGGACCTGACGAACTTCCTCCGAGCTCGCATTGAAGAGGACGAAGCTGCGGCACAGGCCGTGAAGCCCGGCACGGTCGAGGACACCGCAGGGTTGAAGGCCCGGGTCCTCGCAGACGTCGCCGCCAAACGAGGTGTGCTGCGATTCCTGGAGCGGATGCAGCAGCACGCAGGGCACGACGACTTCATGGTTCACGGTCCCGCCAGGTTTGCGCTCTCTGCGACTACGTTCCCGCTCCGTCACCTTGTTGCGGCATACGCCACACACCCCGACTTCCGTCCTGAGTGGGGGCCGAACGAGGAGGAGATCGAGCGGGACCCGAGGTTCAGTCGCTCCGGCCGGGCATAGGTCGCAGGCTCACAGGGGGATCGAGGCCCGTCATTGCTTCACGCGGCGGCGGGCCTTCATTTTCATGGCACCTTCGGCCGACACTCACCAGCGTAACGGCGCGTTCGGCTAAAGCGTGTTGCATAAGGCCGTGAACTGGGCATCTCCGGTGTATGGGTGGAGTGTTGATGGTCGAGCGAGTGTGGGTGAAGACGTTCACCGGGCTTCGGGTGGAGCAGTTCGGCCGGTTACTCAAAGTGGTCCGCGACCGCGGCGGGAACGGTATGCTGCAGGGTCGGCCGTAAAATCTTCCGCTGGCCGAGCCGGTGCTGGTGGTGGCGGTGTACTACCGCACGAATCAGGCCATGCGGCAGCTGGCGCCGCTGTTCGGCGTCTCCTCCTCGACGGTGTGCCGGGTGATCCAACGCCTCGGTCCGCTGCTCTCCCTCGAGCCGGTCTCCCGGCCCTCCGAGGCGGCGGAACGGCTGTGGATCGTGGACGGCACCCTGCTCCCGGTCCGTGACCGGCACGTCGGCTCGTCCTCGCGCAACTACCGGTTCTCGGCGAACGTACAGGTCATCGTGGGCGCCGACACTCGCCTCGTGATCGCCGCCTCCCGGCCGGTCCCGGGCACCACTGCGGATGCGCATGCCTGGCGGGTCTCCGGGCTGGCCAGGCGATGCGAGGGCGTTACTCTGCTCGGCGACGGCGCCTATCTCCACTGCGGGATGTCGGTGCCCCACCGCAAACGCCCCGGACGGGCCCTGCTCAAGGACGAGGAGGACGATAACGCCGCCCACCGCAAGGTGCGTGCCCGGGTGGAGCATGTGATCGGCCGGATGAAGAACTACAAGATCCTCCGCGGCTGCCGACAGCGCGGCGACGGTCTCCACCACGCGGTCCAGGCCATCGCCTACATGCACAACCTCGCCCTCGCATCATGACCAGAGAGCCGCGATCACACACCCTGACCTGCCCGAACACGGCCTTGTGCAACACGTTTTAGGACAACGACCCGACGTACACCGTCCAGCTCTTAATGGAGACGGACAGCTGCACTGTCATGGCCTGAATTACACCCTTGTCATCGATATCTGCAATTCTTACTGTGCCAATGCATGGACTCCACAGCCTTCGACGTGATCAGGCGACTCGGTGACCTCCTGACCGTGCAGGTGAACTCATCACCCGAGCTCTTCGCCGGAGTGGGAAAAGCAGCAGTTGCCGTCGACCGTGAGCGAGCGAAGAAGAAGACCAGGAACGAAGGTCACGGCCCCCGCAAGCCGGACTTGCGTCAACTCCCCCTCGCCGAGCGCGCCCCTCTACGGACGACTCCGTGGGACCTGCTCGCGACGTTCGCGCGCGCTACGACCCTTGCCCGGCAAGGACGAGGCAGGGGGCTGGCTGAGCACTGGCAGGGCCTGAAATACTGCCGGGCCTTTGCCGCCGACCGGCACGGAAGCCTGCACCTCACCGATGAAGGGAAGGCTCCCGAGCTGTCCTATCGGGCTATGCAGGCAAGGGAGCTGGGCCGGGCGTTTGGACTCGCTGTCGCAGAGCGGGCGCTTCGCGAACGGTATCCGGACCGCCTGATCAGCATCGTCGACGCGGAAATCGTTTTACTTCCCGGCTTCGCGCGGACCAAGCCGGCTGGGACTCTCGGTGCGAGACCGCGGCCGGACTTCCTGCTGGAGGTATGGCGTCCTGGGGAGGCTTCCCGGATCTTCGTGGTGACCGTGAACGGCAACCATCAAACTGTGAAGCCGAAGACCTCCGCGAGCTCTCGCACGACATACAGACAACTGGCTCGTGGCAGTGAGCGCGTGGAGCGGCTACATATGCGGCAGTGGAACGAAACTCCCACACTCATGACTTCGACCGAGTTCCTGGCGACTGCCGGTGTGACCGTACACGTCCTGCACACAGATGGGGACGTCGAGCTCCCGGTACGCCCGGGATCAGGTGCGGGTTCAGCCGATGTGGCTATCGAGCGCCGCGCCCTACCGTACGTGGACTCCGTGGCCATCCCGACGGCACGCGGGGCGGAACGGCACAACGCCTTTATGATCCCTGAACAGCAGCTCTCCTGGTTCGGCCAAGTGATTGCCCGGGCCCACGCCGCCGGGCAGCTCTCACTGGCCGGTGGCGGAGGCACGGTCGGCCAGTATCTGATCGATGAGCAGGGCCGCAAGCACTTCAGCGAAATGACCTTCGCCGGGACTGCCAGTGTCCACGACGCGGAAGTCCGTTTCGCGGAGGAGCGATACGTCGGTACGGACCAGGTCTTCCGTATCAACGGCACGCGCGTTGAAGCGTTCTCTGGCATGGCCACAGATCTCTATGATCTGCTCGCGGATGGCAAGGTGGAGGAGTACCGCCGACGGGCGTACGAACGGCGGAACGACTGGCCCGAGCCAGAAGATATCGACGACTGGGGTGCGAGTTCCTTTCGCCCGGACGGCACTGCGCTCGCGATACGGGTGGTGCCGACGAGGGCATTGGCCGATGACCGGTCCCTGCAGTGACCCACGTCACTAACGATGAAGGGGCGGGCACCAACCTGCGGGTGAGGAAACACGCTTCCAACTTGGCGCGGGGGACGAGCCCAGCAGTCCCAGATCCCGCTATACCAGCGGACGTACTCCTGGACCGAGAAGCAGCCGGCACAGCCGTGGGGGCGACATCCTGGACCAGTTTGAGCTGGCTCGAGGGAGACCGGGAACGAGCCGGGTATCAGGTCGGACACCTCTCCTCCGACGCTCAGACGTGGCCGGATGCCGTCCCTCCCGTTCAGCCTCGACTGTCTCTTACAGCGGCCCGCATGCCAGAGTCGCCGGACGGACCGTGCAAGCACATACGCGAACGCAAGGAGCAACACATGCGCAACGGGGGAACGCCGTGGACACTGACCGTGCCCACAAGCGGCGACACACTTCGGCAGGAGCGTCTCACCCGGGATTTGCACGCCACCCTGCACGCGACGGACGGTCTCGTCGTCGGCTTTCATGAAGCGGACGAACCCACGCAACCGGGCCATAAGGGTGCCGGTGTAGGTGAGGTGGCTCTCTGGGCCGCCAGCACCGCCGCTGTCGCCCGCCCGGCGTCTCAGGTCCTGATCACTCTGATCAAGGAGTGGTGTGCCAAGGAGCGACACCGCAAGGTCGTGGTCACCGTCGGGGACGACTCCATAGAGATCACTGGACGTCCGGATGTCGCACAGGAGCGCATGGTCCGCGAGTTCCAGGACCGGGTCGCCAACGACGACGGTCCCGAACCGGATGACAGCGCAGTATGACGCGCCTCCACAAGCGCCGGGCTCTCCTGATCGGCAATGAGCACTACGACGACGGCCGTTTCTCTCCGCTGGCCTCCGTACGGGCGGATGTATGGGGACTCGCCCAGGTACTGAAGCACCGCAACATCGGCAACTTCGTCTCCGTCCAGACCGAATCCGATCTCACCGCCGACGACATGCGGGTGGTCATCGGCGAGTTCCTTCAGGAGCGCGACGAGGACGAACTCGCGCTCGTATACGTCTCCGGGCACGGTGTGCGCACCGTACGTGACGGTGGCGAGTTCCACTTCGTCGCCAAGGACACCGACTACGACCGGGTGGCCTCGACCGCTGTCAGCGCCGGGTTCCTCAACGACACTCTGGAAGAGTGCGTCGCCCCGCAGAAGATCGTGATGATCGACTGCTGCCGCAGCGGAGGGTTCGCCGTGGGCCTGCGCACATCGGATCGACGGCCCGAGAACTCCGTGTCGAAGTCCGGCGAGCAGCCCCCACTGACCAGCAGGGGCGTGTACGTCCTGTCGTCCTCGCGGGCCGGGGAGGACTCGAATGCGGACGCGGGCGACGGTGAGGAGGTGAAGCCATCGGCGTTCACCGGCGAGGTCATCGAGGCGCTGCGCACGGGAAAAGTCAGCAAGGACAGCGGCAGCGCGGTAACGGTCAGCGACCTGTTCCACTACGTCAACCGGCGCATGCGTGCCGTGGACGGCGGGCGCCAGGTGCCGGTGCAGTCCACACACGGCGTCGACGACCGCATCGTCATCGCGGACAGCCCCTTCGGCCGGGCCCCCATCCTCGATCCTCTGCGCTCCCGGCCCCGAACCGCCGCCGGAGAAGCGCCACAACCGCGTGCCGCGAAATCCGCCAACGAGCAACCCACCTGGGGCAACCTGCTGGACTACTACCGTGAATGCGTCCTGGCCGAGAGCGCCGAGACACCTCTGATGGACGTGAGCCATCAGGACACGTCGTACGTGTGCCTGGATGGCGCGGAGAGATTCATCTCCGGCGACGTCGACGATGACGGCTGCGTCGCGCTTCCCGAGGAGGCGGCCCCACTGGTGAACTCAGCAGCCGAGGATGACGCTGAGCTCTGGGCGGGCTACCCGGCCGTGGTCCTCACCGGGCCTCGCGCCGGGCGCCCCTGGCGGCAGCCGAAGTTCGCGCCGCTGCTGGTACGCCGCGTCGAGATCGTTCAGGACGAAGGCGAAGTGCGGCTCAAGCCGTACGGCCCGGTCCAGCCGCATCCTCAGCTGGCGCACGACTGGCTGGGCGAGGAGGAAGCCAACCAGCTCATCGACACGTTTCAGCCGTCCTGGCATCGAGGGCAGCACGACCGTATGGCGGTGGAGGTGCGCAATCTCCTCACGCAGGAGTTCGAACTGCCGTGTGTGCAGGAGCTCCGTCCCGACCAGCTCGCCGACCGCATCGACGTCCGCACGCCCGGCCACGGGGCCCGCAACACCGCGGTCCTGTTTGCGGCACGCCCTCAGACAGGCTTCACGAAGGGGCTTCTCAACGACTTCGCCGACATCGCCGAACAGGCGAACCAGATCGGGAAGACCGCCCTCGGTGCACTGGCGCCCGAGGCCTCGCAGCGGGCTCGGTCACACGCCCACACGGACCCCGAACCAGCGCGCCTTGTGACACCGCTGCCCTGCAACGAAGCCCAGACGGCGGTTCTCCGGTCGGCCATGACCCGCCGCCTCACAGTGGCCACGGGGCCGCCCGGCACCGGTAAGAGCCAGCTGGTCGCCAACCTCGTGGCCACGGCGATCGCGGCAGGTCAGACCGTACTCGTCGCGTCCACCAACAACGACGCCGTGGACGAGGTCTGGCGCCGCTGCGACAAGCTGGTGCCCGGCAGCGTCGTGCGCACCGGCTCGGCGCGGAAGAACGGCAAGAGCAACGCGGAGCACGAGGCCGCCGCGCTGCACGCGCTGCGTACCGGCCCGGAGCCGTCCACCACCGTGGCCACGGCATCCATGGCCACCGCGCTGGCCACCGACAGCCTGGCAGAAGTGCGGCAAGGTCTGGCACACCTCGCGGAGACCGAGGCGCGGCTTCGCCGGGCAGGCGAAGCCCGTGCTCACCACGCGGAACAGCTCGGGACCACCGTCACCGAACTCCAGGACCTGCTTGGTGGCACATCCCGGTGGAGGGAGCTGGAGAACAAGGCACGCCGCCTCGCCCACACGCGCTTCCTCGGATCGTGGCGCCGAACCCGATTCCTGCGCACGACCGGTCTGAAGGAGTACGCCGCTGATCCCGCCACGGGATGCCTCGCTCTCGCCGGCTTCGCCGCGGCTGAGGCTGAATGGCGTGACGGGCGCGAGCACGCGGCGGCTGTTGACGACACATCCCTCACGCGTGCCCTCCACGATGCGGAGAGCACCGTCCAGGACGCTTCACGCACACTCCTCGCCGCCACGGTCCAAGCCGCTGCCTGGGCCGGACGCCGCCGCATTCTCGACCTGTTGATGGCTCGGGACGGCAAACGCAGCGACTGGCCGCAGATGCGGAGAGTTCTGGGTCGCTCGAACGGTTCCACGGACGCGCCCGCTGTGGCCGGCTGGGCTGTCACCAGCCTTTCCGCCCGGCGGTTCCCGCCGGGCCCGGCCCTGTTCGATCTCGTCGTCGTCGACGAGGCCAGTCAGTGCGCCATCCCGCACGTCTTGCCGCTGCTGTTTCGGGCGCGGCGCGCCCTAGTCATCGGCGACCCCATGCAGCTCACGCACATCACGCAGACCAGCTCGCACCGCGAGGCTCTCATCCGGCACGCAAACGGGCTGCGGTCCGACTGGCTGGAGAAGCACCATCTCGCCTACCGGCGCCACTCCGCCTTCCACGCGGCCGAGCAGTCCGCGGGCGGCACATTGCTTCTCGATGAGCACTTCCGCTGTCATCCGCACATCGCCGGGATCTCCAACGATTTCTTCTACGACGGCGGGCTGACCGTGCTGACTGACACCCGCGGCCGTCCAGCTCTGGCGCACCGCCCAGCTGTCATCTGGACGGATGTGACCGGGCGGGCCGCCCGCCCTCCGTTCGGCGGCTCCTGGGTCAACGAGGACGAGATCCGCAAAGTGCTCGACAGCGTCCGCTATCTGCTGGAACAACTTCCGCCCGAGGCCACCGTCGGCGTTGTCACTCCCTTCACGGCGCAGGCCGAAACGCTGCGCAAGCGGCTGCGGCCGTACGACGAGGAGCGCCTGCGCATCGGTACGGTGCACACCTTCCAAGGTGGAGAACGCGACGTCATGGTGTTCTCGCTCGTCGCCGCAGAAGGCATGCATCCTGGCGCCGTCGAGTGGGTCGGCGGACAGCTGAACCTGTGGAACGTCGCCATCACCCGGGCACGCTGCCACCTCATCGTGGTGGGGGACAAGGAGCTCTGGCGAAAGCGGGGAGGTGTGGGCGCCGCGCTGCTGGAGGCCGCGGAACGGGACGGCGTACCCCCCGGTGACAAAGAGGAGGATGTGCTGCTCAAACGCCTGTACCGGACCCTCTCGCGTACTGAGGAAGGCACCGTCACGCTGGGCGAGATCGTTCACGGACACTCGGCGGACGCTCTGGTGAGAGGCGTCGGCGCTACCGCGCCTAGGGCTGTACTACTCGACAGGGGAATCAACGAGGGCTCCGACGCGGCCCGCCACCTGCGGCTCATGCTGCACCGCAGGAACCTGCTGGGCAGTGAGGACAGAGAAGTCGAAGCCGTTCGATGGCCGGCTTGGAGGCTGTACGAGACAGGCGAACAGCGGGGGGTGAGCAACACGGTTCCGGAGAGACTCTAGAGGGCAACCTGCCCCCCTCTGCCAGCACTCGGATGGTTACAGGGGGTATGGAGGCCGGTGGCGGTATTTATGAGGTGAACACGGCTTGGACTCCTTCGACCTGGGGCGGTTGACGGACCATGACTTCGAGGTGGTCTGCCGTGATCTGTTCAGTGACGTCCTCGGTACCCCGCTGGAAATCTTCCCGCGCGGCCGGGACCGTGGCATCGACCTGCGGTACACCGGTCCCTCCGGGACGACCGTCGTGCAGTGCAAGCACTGGCCGCGCGCCACCCAGACGACGCTGATCAGGCGCCTGATCAAGAATGAACTGCACAAGGTCCGCGCGCTGGCAGCCGACCGTTACGTCGTCGCCAAGACGGTCGGTCTGACCGTCGACGGCAAAGAAAAGCTCTGCCGTGCCTTCGCCCCGTACGTGCGCGACACCGGCGATCTGTACGGCGCGGATGAGATCGTCGCCGAACTGCTGCACCGTCCGGATCTGGTCCGGCGGCACTTCCGGCTCTGGCTGAGCAGCACCTCCGTCCTCCAGGCCGTGCTGAACCAGGACCGGTACCTGCGTTCGTCATGGCTTCAGAAGCGGCTACCGAGCGTCGCCGACACCTTCGTCCCGCACGAGGGCTTCGAGCGAGCCAAGCAGCTTCTGGACGCCCAGCAGGTCTGTGTCATCGCTGGCATCCCTGGGGTGGACAAGACGACTGTGGCGCTGATGCTCGCGACCTGGCTGATGGGCAACAACTACGAGGTCCACGAGATCTCCCAGGACGTCGACGAGATCGGCACCCATTGACGCGACGGCACGCGGCAAGTGTTCCTGTACGACGACTTCGCGCAGCAAGTCGGCGACGGTGTCAGCGCCGACCTAGTGCCCGGCCCGGGTCAGCTTCCGCGCGAGGGTGCGGGTCGACTTCACCGTCCACCACAGCGGTGACATCGGATCGCCCCGCTCGTCCGGCTCGACCAGTGCCAGCAGCGCGGGCCGCAGCCCGGGGGCGAGGTCCACGACCGGTTTGCGCCCTGCCCGGCCGCCGCACCCGCCCCAACGGGGACTCACCGGCCTTCAGCTCGAACCCCCCTACGCACGGTCGTCTCGCTCACCCCGGCCCTCGCGCTGGGCGGGGAGCAGGGGCGTGAGCCGTGCATCAGGGAAGTCTCTGGCGCCTTCGTCGCGCACCGCCATCCGGACGACCACGTCAACCGGCAGCGGCACGCCCCAAGCATCGGCGACCGCCTACACACTGGCGATGACGCCGCTGGTGGAAGAGCTCATGCCGAGTTCGATGGGAGCGCCCCGGTGAGGTACAGCTTCCCGCCACAGGGCTCCGCATTCGGGTGTGTGGCGCACTCCCGCACCGCGAGGATGGTCGTCGCCCGTGCCTTGGTCCGGTCGGTGGGGGCCACCACCACCTCGTGCGGCGAACTGCCGAGCCGGTGCGCGAATCGAGCGGTGCTGCCCGGTCCGTGCACCGACAGCGTGACCAGCGAGGGTACGGGGCGACGCCGCTCGTCGAGGAAGACGCCCTGCACGATCTCGCCGTGGTGCCAGGCGGCGTGTCCGGCGCCCTCCGTGCCATGGGCGGCGGCCTTGGACGGGCGGGTCACGGCCGTCGCGTGCCGGCCGCCATCCGGTAGCGGTACATGGTGGTGGGTTCGGCGCTGAACAGGGAGAAGGGGAAGGGCTCCGAGGCCAGGGCTATCACGCCCCGGCCTCGGAAGGCGCGAGCCGCGACGCTGCCGGTCGGGGCGTACACCACCAGCGGCACACCGCATTCGCGGCAGCGGGCCAGGATGGTGTCGAAGCTGCCCTTGCCGATGGTCAGGCAGGAACTGAATGCTGGTGACCACTCAGTCGGTGCGGACGGACGAGGACACCGTCCGTGATGTGGTCCATCGGTTCGACGAGAAGTACAGGGCCGTGTCATCCGAATCAGCCGTGAGCGGTTCCGCCTCGACCTGTCAACATTCGGACGGCGCGCGGCCGTCGCAAGCACAGGCCGGCCTTCTCGCTTGGTACGGCCGAGCATCAACCCTTCAGTCATGCCTGTGACTGCCTCGGAGCTACCCGAGAAACGACAACCGCACCCGCCGCTCCGGATTATCCCGATTCGTATCCACGACACACACCGACTGCCACGTCCCCAACGCCATCCGCCCGTCGACGACCGGAAGCGTCGCATGGGGTGGGACGAAGGCCGGGAGGACGTGGTCGCGGCCGTGGCCCGGGGAGCCGTGTTGGTGGCGCCAGCGGTTGTCAGCGGGGAGGAGGTCGGCGAGGGCGGTGAGGAGGTCGTCGTCGCTGCCGGCGCCGGTTTCGATGATGGCGATGCCGGCGGTTGCGTGCGGGACGAAGACGTTCAGGAGGCCGTCGGCGCCGTCCGCGACGTCGCGGAGGAAGGCGGCGCAGTCGTCGGTGATGTCGGCGACCGCTTCCTTGGTGCCGGTGGTGAGGTCCAGGGTCCGGGTCTTGAATGCGTTGCTCATGGGTCCATTTTCGTACGGGTGGGGTGTGGATCGGGGCAGCGGTGGGGCAATGTCGCCGCAATAAAGGTCCAGCAGGTGAGATGATGTTTGACCCGACTTCGGGTGCGCCGCTACGTTCAGCGACATGTCTACGTCAGCCCGGCTCACCACGCGCGGTCACATCGACCTGCTGCGGGTGGCGTCCGCCGCGTGTCGGCGCGGTTGCCGGGGCTGAGGGCTTTTGCTCCGCTGACGCCCTTGGGCCGCGTTCAGAAGTGATCCGCGCGCCTCTTGCGTTGCCTTTCTTTTGACTGTCTCGCGCGCCGAATGTACGGCGTGTTCTCGGCACGTTCCCCTTTCCCCCCGCTGGGTTGCCCAGGTCAGGCGTACGGCGGAAGGGGGCGTGCGTCTTCTGATCTGGAGCTTCCGTGACTGTTGATCAGGCCGTGCCTGTGCATGCCCCACCCGAGGCACCGCCATCGCATACGAGGCGGCCCGACCTCGTTCCCGTCGTCCCCCTGTCGGTCCGGCGGCGGTCCGTGCCCCGGTGGCTTCGGCGCGTCGTGGTGCCCGTCCTGTTGCTCGTGCTGTGGCAGGTGCTGAGCGCGAGCGGGGCGCTGCCGGAGGACATCCTCGCCTCGCCGGGGACCATCGCCCGTACGGCATGGACGCTGGTCTCCGACGGCACGTTGCCGTCGGCGATGCTCGTGTCGCTGCAACGGGTCGCCGTCGGACTGGTGGCGGGGGTGGTCGCCGGGGTGGCGCTCGCGCTCGTGTCCGGGCTGTCGCGGCTTGGGGAGGATCTTGTCGATCCCGTGGTGCAGATGTTGCGGTCCGTGCCATGGGTGGGCGTTATTCCGCTGTTCATTATTTGGCTGGGGATCGGTGAGGCGCCGAAGGTCGCGTTGATCTCGCTGGGGGTCGCCTTTCACCTGTACTTGAATGTGTATGCCGGGATTCGCGGTGTGGATGCGCAATTGGTGGAGGCCGGCACCTCGCTGGGTCTCGGGCGCTGGGGGCTGATCCGGCACGTCGTACTCCCCGGTGCGCTGCCGGGCGCCATGACGGGGCTTCGCTATTCGCTCGCCACCGCCTGGCTGGCGCTCGTTTTCGGTGAGCAGGTGAATGCCGATGACGGGCTCGGGTTCCTGATGAATCAGGCCCGGGAGTTCTTCCGTACCGACGTGATCGTGGTGTGCCTCGTGGTGTACGCGGTCCTCGGGCTGCTCGCCGACTTCATCGTCCGCACTCTGGAAAGGCTGCTGCTGCAATGGCGACCGACGTTCACCGGACAGTAGAAGGGCCGGAAGGGGAGAAGCAGTTGGGGGTGGGCGGGGTGGCTGACGGAGGTGCTGCCGTACGGGTTCGGGGGCTGCGGCGGGCCTTCGGCGGGCGGGCCGTCATCGATGGGCTGCGGTTGGATGTGGCGCCCGGTGAATTCGTGGCGCTGCTCGGGCGGAGTGGGTGCGGCAAGTCCACGCTGTTGCGGGTGCTCGCCGGGCTGGACCGGGAGATCGAGGGGCAGGTGCTCGTACCGGCCCGGAAGGCCGTCGCCTTTCAGGCTCCCCGGCTGATGCCGTGGAAACGGGTGTGGCGAAATGTGCTGCTGGGGCTGCCGGGGAAACCCGAACGCGGCGTAGCTGAGGCGGCGTTGGGCGAGGTGGGGCTGGGGCATCGGGCGGACGCGTGGCCCAAGACGCTGTCCGGCGGTGAGGCTCAGCGCGCTTCGCTGGCCCGCGCGCTCGTACGCGAACCCGACCTGCTGTTGCTGGACGAGCCGTTCGGCGCCCTCGATGCGCTGACGCGCATCAAGGCGCAGCGGCTGGTGGCCGAGCTGTGGCGGGAGCGCGGCTGCGCGGTGCTGCTCGTCACGCATGACGTGGAGGAGGCCCTGTTGCTGGCCGATCGGGTGCTGGTGATGGAGGACGGCGTGATCGCGTACGAGGAGGAGGTCCGCCTGCCGCGCCCCCGCACCGTTGGCGACCCGCTGTTCGCCGCGCTGCGCGCGCAACTGCTGGACCGCTTGGGGGTGGAGGCGGATGAGGAGCAGGACAACGAGGTGGAAGCGGGTGCGGCGGGGGTGGTTGTTGCCTGACGGCGGTTGCCGCTGCCGTTACCGCCAGCGCCGCTGCCGTACGTGAGGCCCCCTCTCGCGGCCGCTCACCTGCGCTCTCGTATCCATCACCCACAGGAAACGGACCACCCCATATGCAAGCAACACCCCCGCCCCGCCCCTCTCCCCTGCTCTCTCTCCTCGTCCTCCCCCTCCTCCTGCTCACTGCCTGCGGCGGAGCCTCCCGGGCCGACGGGGGGCATGGCGGCACCCGCGGCGGCACCGACGGAAAGGGCTCGGTGACGCTGAACGTCGGTGACCAGAAGGGCGGTTCGGAGTCGATTCTGCGGGCGGCCGGGGAGCTGGACGACCTGCCGTACCGCATCCAGTGGTCGACCTTCACCTCCGGGCCGCCGCTGCTGGAGGCGGTCAACGCCGGGGCGGTGGACGTGGGCGGGGTCGGCAACACGCCGCCGGTCTTCGCCGCCGCGGCGAATTCGAAGATCAAGGTGGTCGCGGCGTCGCACGGCTCGCCCGCGGGGGAAGCGGTCCTGGTGAAGAAGGACTCGCCGATCAAGCGGCCCGCGGAGCTGAAGGGCAAGTCGATCGCGGTGGCGCAGGGCAGTTCCGCGCACTACCAGCTCGTCGCGTCGCTGCGGAAGGCCGGGCTGTCGCCGAAGGACGTTAAGCTCAACTACCTTCAGCCGGCCGACGCGCTGGCCGCGTTCACCCGCGGCCGGGTGGACGCCTGGGCCGTGTGGGACCCGTACACCTCGCAGGCCCTCGACCAGAGTGACGCGCGGGTGCTGACCACCGGGGAGGGCGTCGTCAACGGGCTCAGCTTCCAGGTCGCCGCGCCCGCCGCGCTGGGCGACGAGAAGAAGTCGGCGGCGCTCAAGGACTACGTGGACCGGCTGCGCCGGGCACAGGACTGGGTGCACCGGCATCCGGACGCCTGGGCGAAGGTGTGGGCCAAGGAGACCGGGCTGCCGCGGGACGTGGCGCTGGCCGCGGCCAAGCGGACGCGGGGTACGGCGGTGACGGTCGCCCTGGACCGGGCGGCCGTCGCCTCCGAGCAGCGGATCGCCGACACCTTCGCCGAGCTGAAGCTGATCCCGGGCCGCTTCGACTTCTCGTCCTTCGTCGACACCCGGTTCAACGGCGGCCTGCCGCCTTCGAGCACGGCGCCGCGTACCTACCCGAACAGCTCTCCAGGAAAGGCCGGCTGAACACCGTGACCGTGCATCTTCATTGGTTCCTGCCGACCGGCGGCGACGGGCGTACGCTCGTCGACCGCCACGCGTACACCGACGGCGGAGTACGGCGTGAACGCATCACCCCCGTCAGCGGGGTGCGGGCGCCCGACATCGACTATCTGGCGCAGATCGCCAAGGCGGCCGAGCAGCTGGGCTTCGAGGCGGTCCTCACGCCGACGGGCACCTGGTGCGAGGACGCCTGGCTGACGACGGCGGCGCTGACCCAGGTCACCGACCGGCTGAAGTTCCTGGTCGCCTTCCGGCCGGGGGTGATCTCACCGGTGCTGGCCGCGCAGATGGCCGCGACGTACCAGCGGATCTCCGGCGGCCGGCTGCTGCTGAACGTGGTGACCGGCGGCGACTCCACCGAGCAGCGGCGGTTCGGCGACGGGCTGGACCATGACCGGCGCTATGCCCGCACGGACGAGTTCTTGCAGGTCGTACGGGGTGTGTGGGGTGGCGCGCCGTTCGACTTCCACGGGGAGCACTACCAGGTGGAGGGCGGGCTGACGGCGCTGCCGCCGGACCCGCTGCCGGAGATCTTCTTCGGTGGCTCCTCGGCGGCGGCCGGGCCGGTCGCCGCCCGCAACGTGGACGTGTACCTCACCTGGGGCGAGCCGCCCGAGCAGGTGAAGCAGAAGATCGACTGGATCGCGGGGCTGGCCGCCCGGGAGGGCCGTACGGTCCGCTTCGGCATCCGGCTGCACACCATCTCGCGCGACTCGGCGAAGGATGCGTGGGCCACGGCGAACCGGCTGCTGGACGACCTGGACCCGGACACCGTGGCCGCCGCGCAGCAGGCGCTGGGCCGGAGCGAGTCGGTGGGCCAGCAGCGGATGCTCGCGCTGCACGGCGGCTCACGCGACAAGCTGGAGATCGCGCCGAACCTCTGGGCCGGGGTCGGTCTCGTACGCGGCGGCGCGGGGACGGCGCTGGTCGGCAGCCATGCGGAGGTGGCCGACCGCATCGAGGAGTACCACGCGCTCGGCATCGAGCACTTCGTGCTGTCGGGCTATCCGCATCTGGAGGAGGCGTACTGGTTCGGGGAGGGCGTACGGCCCGAGCTGGCAGCGCGGGGGTTGCTGCCAGGCGGGGTCGGGACCGGTACCGGTACCGGTCCCGATCCGTTGTCCGGTGTCCCGGCCGCCATCGGCCGTCCGGCTTCCGCGCCGGGCGGAGCGCCGCTGCTGGTGGCGGGCGGTCGCTGAGGGGGGTGCCGGAGGCGGTCGCTGAGGGGCGTCCCGAGGCGGTCGCCCCACGCCGACGGCACGACCGCCCGAAGCCCCGAATCCCGGAAGATTCCGGCCCGCCCCCTGGTTGGTAGAAGCATGAACTACACCGGGGTGCGGGAAGCCGAGGTCGTGGTGGTCGGTGCCGGGCAGGCGGGCCTGGCCGCCGCCTTCCACCTGCGGCGGGTGGGGTACGAGCCGAACCGGGACTTCGTCGTGCTGGACCACGCGCCGCGGCCGGGCGGCGCGTGGCAGTTCCGCTGGCCCACCCTGACGTACGGCAAGGTCCACGGCATGCACGCGCTGCCCGGCATGGAGCTGACCGGCGCCGACCCGGACCGTCCGTCCGCCGAGGTGATCGGCGCGTACTTCGAGACGTACGAGCGGACCTTCGGGCTCCGGGTGCACCGCCCGGTGGACGTCCGGGCGGTGCGCGACGGCTCGGACGGGCGCCTGCTGGTCGAGTCCTCGGAGGGTACGTACGCCACCCGCGCCCTGATCAACGCGACCGGCACCTGGGACCGCCCCTTCTGGCCGCGCTTCCCCGGCCAGGGCGGCTTCCGGGGCCGGCAGCTGCACAGCTCGCAGTATCGGAGGCCGCAGGACTTCGCGGGGCAGCGGGTGATCGTCGTGGGCGGTGGCACATCGGCCGTCCAGCAGCTGCTGGAGATCGCGGAGGCCGCCGCCGCGACGACCTGGGTGACCCGCCGCCCGCCGGTCTTCCGCGAGGGCCCGTTCGACGAGCAGCAGGGGCGCGCGGCCGTCGCCCGGGTCGAGGAGCGGGTACGGCGGGGACTGCCGCCGCAGAGCGTGGTGTCGGTCACCGGGCTGCCGATGACGGAGGCGATGCGGCGGGCGCGCGAACGCGGTGTGCTGGAGCGGCTGCCGTTGTTCGACCGGCTCACCGGGACCGGCGCGGTGTGGGCCGACGGCCGTACCGTCGAGGCGGACACGATCCTGTACGCCACCGGCTTCCGCGCCGCCGTCGATCACCTGGCCCCGCTCAAGCTGCGCGAGCCCGGCGGCGGCATCCGGATGGAGGGCACCCGCACGGTACGGGATCCCCGCGTCCATCTCGTCGGCTACGGCCCCTCCGCCAGCACCATCGGCGCCAACCGCGCGGGACGTGCGGCCGTGCGGGACATTCGGCGATTGTTGGGAGAGGGCGCAAGGGAGGGCTCGGGGGCGAGTACCGCGGAGGCATTCCGGCCCGTTTCGCGATGACGCGCCCCAGCGCAGGCGTACGGTGACGCGTCCCAGTGCAGGCGTACGGAGGTGGGCCCGCGCCGGTCGGAGGCGGGCCCACCGGTCAGCGGCGGTCGGCGGTCAGCCGCCGCCGATGCCACCGCCCCCGATCACTGCGACACGTCGAGCGTCTGCTGAGCCGGACGCTGGGTGTGCGACGGCTGCGGCGTGCGCAGTTCCGCCGAGCCGGTGCCCTCGAAGAGCTGGTCGCCTGCCTTGACCGGTGTGGCGCCGAAGGCGGCCTTGAAGGATGCGGCGCCCTGGTCCGTCAGGGTGAAGACGATACGGCCGGAGTTGATCTTGCCGGAGGCGAGCCGGAACTGTTTCCGGTCCAGCTTGAACGCCAGGAACGCCGTCCTGGCCGGGCGGGCGCCCCGCACGTCGCCGGAGACCCGGCCCGTGGCGACGTCGGCCTTCAGGTGGTTGACCCGCAGGTAGCGGCCGCCGCGGGTGAATTCGAAGCCGCCGTCGAAGTGCATCTCGCCCCGGGTGAGGGCGCGGTTGAACGTGCCGCCGGTGATCGGCGTGGCGACGCACCGCCGCTCATGGGTGCCGGTCAGCCGGGCCGGACGGATGGCGTTGAGCCGTACGTGCGCCTTGGCCAGGGCACGGGTGGCGCCGGGCGTCAGGCAGAAAGTCCCGGTGCCCTTGCCCAGCCGGGTCGGTTCCTCCTGGGGCGCGGGCACGGGGCGCGGGCCGTCCGGGGCTGCGGCCAGCGCGAACCCGCCACCCAGGAGCCCGGTGAGGGCGAGCGCGGTCACACAGGCCGTGGTCAGCAGGCGGCGCGGTGCGGACATGGAGGGGTCTCCTTCGCGTACAGCTGCCGGTCGGCCGCGGCAGACCGGCAGCGTTGCTGTGTTTGCTACAGGTATTGACGCCCCGGCCCCAGTGGTGACGGCCGCGCCCGCTAATCACCCGTTCGCCCGATGCCCCCGGGTACCGCCCGGTGTGTCGGCTTCGGTGGACACCCCGGGAGAGCGTAAGGGGCGCGCGAAGCGCCCCCGCACCGCTCGCCGCGGCCCCGCACCCTAGCAACCGCCCGCGGCCACGGCAGTTCTTTGTCGCTTTGGTGCCAACAACGCGGAGGCGCCCCGGCCCGGCATTAGCGTCCTTTTTCCATCCCTGGGGAAGGAGGGCGCTGTGCGCAACGTCGGACGGCGGCGTTCGGTGATCGGCAATGTCCGGTCGCGGTTTTCGGTGGGTACGGGTCTGGTCGTCGCCGGGCTTTCCCTGACGGCCGTGGCCATCCTGCTGCCGGTGCAGTTGTTCGCGAGCAGCGGCAGCGCGGCGGGAAGTTCCGCGCCTGCCGCGCAGGACGACGGGCTCGGGGTGTGGAACACGCCGTCGGGCCCCCTGTCACCGCTCGACCGGGAATTCGTCAGAAAGGTACGGCAGGCCGGGCTGTGGGAATTGCCCGCCGGCCGGCAAGCACTGCAACGCGGTACACGGCAGGCCATCAAGCATGCGGGCCGACATTTGATGGAGGGGCACACCGATCTCAATCAGCGTGCCGCCGACACGGCCCGCGCTCTGAACATCACGCTTCCCGGACAGCCGACGCCCGAGCAGCAGGGCTGGCTCGCCCAGCTCGACGCGGCCGAAGGAGATGCCTATGAGCGGTTGTTCGCGAATCTGGCCCGCCAGGCGCACGGCAAGGTGTTCTCCCTTGTCGCGCAGGTGCGGGCGAGCACCCGGAATTCCATGATCCGGGATTTGGCCACTCGCGCCAATTCCGTCGTGCTCGATCACATTACGGCGCTGGAACAGACCGGACTGGTCGACTTCGAAGCGCTCACCGATGGACAGCCACCCAAGTAGCTCTGCGTATATCCCTGCCCACGGCGCCGCCGACCAGCGGGAAGTCCTCGCATACCGGTTCCCGTGAAACGACCGCGCCCGGCGTACGTATGACCGCGAGACCGCATTGCCGCGAAGAGGCACGGCCGCAGGACCACCCCGCGATCAGAAGCGAAGTGATGACATGAAACGGCAGAAACGGATAACTGCGCGTCCGCACAAGAGGACGCGCCTTTCCAAGCGGAGCGGCGCGCTGATCCTCACGGCGCTGGCCGCCTGCGGCGGTACGGCGATCATCGCCGCCCAGGCCCTGGCGGGGCCCGGTGGGCCCGGGGCCGGCGGCACGGACGCCTCGGCGGGCGGCGGCGCGGGCACGGTGGCCGGCCGGACGATCAGCTGTCCGGACGTGGGGCAGCGGCTGCGCAGCCTTCCACCTGCCGCCGCGCCCGAAGTGAACCGTGACCTGGGGCAGTTGGACGCTCAGGTCGCCCAGGCGTTCCGGCGGTGGTCGGCCGATCCCGGCACACAGGACCAAGTGCTGCGCGGCCTGGAGAAGGACCGTAAGGCCACCATCGGGCGGATCACGGACGCGCTGCGCCGGGCCGGTGAGCGGCCGGACGCGCTCGACCGGCTGAGCGCGTGCCGCACGACGACGGGGAATGCGACCACCGCGCGGAACGCGCCCCGGGACGCCCGGGGCGGGAACAGTGCGGGCAACGGCCCGTTCCGCGACGACTTCGTCGACATCAAAACCGTACGGCCGAATACGCGCGGCAATGGCCAAGGGGGACGCGGCACCGCCTCCGGTTCGTTCCGCTCGGAATGCGGGCGCAACGAGAACCGGCACAACAATCCGGACAACCTGATCGTGGCGCCGGGAGTCAGCAACGGCGCCCACCATATGCACGACTATGTCGGCAATCTGGCGACAAGCGCGTTCTCCTCCGACCGGGAATTGGCCGGAGCCGGTACGACCTGCGGCAACGGGGACCGGTCCACGTATTACTGGCCGGTGCTCCGGCTACGGGACAACGGGCGGGAACGGGACGCCGACGCACCCGGCGGCGGGCAGGACGGCAATGTCGGCACCATCCTGCGCCCGGCCGCGGTGTCGCTGAAGTTCGACGGGAACGGCGCGGACAAGGTCACGGCCATGCCCCCGTTCCTGCGGAACCTCACCGGTGACGCGAAAGCCCTGACGAACGGCCCGGCCAACGCGAACGCCTCGTGGAGCTGCACCGGTTTCGAGAACCGGCAGTTGAAGAACAAGTACCCGATCTGTCCTCGCGGCAGCAACGTCGTACGGTCGCTGGCGTTCCCCAACTGCTGGGACGGGCGCAACATCGACAGCGCCAATCACCGGACGCATGTGGTGTTCCCGGACGGCAACGGGCGGTGCCGCAACGGATTCCGGGCCATTCCCCGGCTGGTGCAGCGGCTGACCTACGCCGTTCCGCCGAACGCGCAGTACGCGGTGGACAGTTTCCCCGACCAGCTGCACAACCCGGTGACGGATCACGGGGACTTCATCAACGCGATGCCGCAGCGGCTGATGCGTACGGCCGTGGACTGCATCAATTCCGGCCGCGACTGCCGGTGAGAGGGGGAATTCCGGCATGAGGTCTCCCTCCGGCCCGGTGCTGCTTCTTGGCGCGGCAGGCGTCCTGTCCTGCGCGATCGTGGTGACCGGTTATGCGAACGGCGGTCCTGCACCCGCCGCCCAGGGCTCCCCGCATCCCGCGCACGCCGCCCCCTCCCCCGGCGCGTCCGGCCCGCCGGCCTCCCTGGCGCGGATCGCCGCCGCCCTCGGCTGCCGCGCCGAAGTCATCGTTGACGCCCAGGAACTGCGCGAGGGCGGCTGCACCACCGGCGCCGGCACCTTCCGCATGCTCACCTTCAGCAGCGACGCCAAGAAACGCGCCTGGCTCACCGAGGCGCAGGCGTACGGGGGGACGTATCTCGTCGGCACCCGCTGGTCGGTGACCGGCCCGTCCCGGAGCGCGCTGGCCCCGCTCCGGGCCGAGTTGGGCGGCGCCGTGGAATCGGGCGGCGGACATGGCCGTTCCTCCCGGCACGACCATGCCCCCTGACGTGGGCGATCGCCCCGATACGGCCGGAAACGGGCACCACGGTGCCCGTTTTCCGTGTGTGACAGCCTCCCGGCGGTGGTAGTGATCACGGACGCGGACGTATGTTCGCGTCCGTGAACCCCCGTGCGGTCCCCCCGCACGTCCCCCGCAGCACCCCCACAACGATCCCTGGAGGCATCCCATGGCATCCCCGCACCCCGTCGCGCCGACCGCGTCCCCGCTTCCGCTGATGCAGTTAGCCACCGGGTTCTGGGCGTTCAAGACGCTGGCCACCGCCGACGAGCTGGGCCTGTTCGGCATGCTCGACCGGCTGGGCGGCGGCACGGTCGAGGAGTGCGCCGAGGAGCTGGAGATCGGCACCCGGCCGGCGGGGATGCTGCTGACCGGCTGCGCGGCGCTGGACCTGCTGGAACGCCGCGGGGACGGCCGCTTCGTCAACTCCGCGCTGGCCGACGCCTATCTGGTGCCGGGGCGCCCGTACCACTTCAGCGGCTGGCTGCGGATGCTGGACCAGCGGCTGTACCCGGGCTGGGGCCGGCTCGGCGAGGCGGTGCGCACCAACCGGCCCACGACCTGGGACCCCGACAAGCAGCTGCACCTGTTCGACACCGAGGACCCGGGGCTGCTGTCGGTGTTCTGGGAGGCGATGCACGCGGTGTCGTCGTGGACCGCGCAGCGGCTCGGCGAGGTGGTGGACCTGACCGCCGGGACGCGGCTGCTGGACGTGGGCGGCGGCTCCGGCGCTTACGCCATCGAGCTGTGCCGGCAGCATCCGGGTCTGAAGGCGACCGTCTACGACTTGCCGAAGGTGTGTCCGGTCGCGGAACGCAACATCACCGAGGCCGGGCTCGCGGACCGGATCGGCACCCTCCCCGGCGACTTCCTCGCCGAGCCCGCGCTGCCCGGCGGCCACGACGTGATCGTGCTGTCGATGATCCTCCACGACTGGGACGAGGACACCAACCGCATGCTGCTCGACAAGTGCTGCGCGGCGCTGCCGCCCGGCGGCACCCTGGTGATCAGCGAGCTGATGGTGGACGACGACCTGACCGGGCCCGCACCGGCCGCCCTGATGAGCCTGAACATGCTGGTGGAGACCGAGGGCGGCCGCAACTACACGGCGGCGGAGTACACCTCCTGGCTGCGGGACGCCGGCTTCTCCGAGGTGCGCAAGGTGCCGTTCGAGGCGCCCGGCGCCAACGCGGCCGTCGTCGCCCGCAGGTGACGCCCGGACCGTGATCCGGACGCGGGCCGTCCCGGTGCGCGCGGACCGCGGACGGCCCGCGCGCACCCGTGCCTCAGGTTTCCAGCTTCTGCTTGGCGGTCTCCGGCAGGGTCAGGTAGACGACGAAGGAGACCAGGCAGAGCGCGGACACGTACCAGGGGAACAGGTCCGGGTGCCCGGCCTGCTTGAACCAGGTGCCCACGTAGGGCGCGGTGCCGCCGAAGAGGGCCACGGTCAGGGAGTACGGGAAGCCGATGCCCGCGGCCCGTACGCGGGCCGGGAAGACCTCGGCGTTCACGGCCGCGGCCACCGCCGTGTAGCCGGTCAGCAGCACCATGCCCGCGCACTGCACCAGCAGCAGCGACCAGAACGCGTCGGTCACCAGGTGCAGCAGCGGTACGGCGAGCACCGCGAAGCCCAGCGCGAAGCCGAGCAGCAGCGGCTTGCGGCCGATCCGGTCCGAGAGCATGCCGCCGAGCGGCTGGAGCAGGGTGAAGAAGAGCAGCGACAGGGTGCCGGCGGTGAGCGCCTGGCTCTTGTCGAAGCCCGCGTTGACCTGCGCGTAGGTGGGCAGGTAGGTGGTCCAGGTGTAGTAGGCGAGGGTGCCGCCCGCGGTGATGCCGCAGATCAGCAGGGACTGCCGGGGGTGGCGGCGCAGCGCCTCGAAGAGGCCGGGGCGGGCGGCGGCGCGCTGCTGCGCGCTGCGCGTCTCGCGCGCCCCGCTGCGTACCCACAGGCCGATCAGGCTGAGCACGGCGCCGATCAGGAACACCAGGCGCCAGCCCCACTGCCCCATCTGGTCCTCGGTGAGGACGCCCGCGAGCAGGGCCGCGGTGCCGGACGCCAGCAGCTGGCCGGCGGTGGTGGAGACGTACTGGAAGCTGGAGAACAGCCCGCGCCGCCCCGGGCCCGCCGATTCGACGAGGAAGGTGGTGGAGGCGGCGAACTCGCCGCCGACCGAGAGCCCCTGGACGAGCCGGGCGACGACGAGCACGACCGGCGCCAGCACGCCGGTGGCCGCGTAGGTGGGGACGACGGCGACGAGCAGGCTGCCGCCGCCCATCAGGAGGATCGTCACGGTCAGCGCGGCGCGGCGGCCCCGGCGGTCGGCGACCGCGCCCATCAGCAGTCCGCCGATCGGGCGCATGAAGAAGCCCACCGCGAACACCGCGAAGGTGGACAGCAGCGGCACCAGGGAGTTGCCGGTGCCCTTGGGGAAGACCCGGTCGGCGATGTAGACGGCCAGGAAGGAGTACGCGTACCAGTCGTACCACTCCACGGCGTTGCCGACGGACGCCGCGGCCAGCTGCCGCAGCTGCGACACCCGCCGCGGCGCGCCGTCGGGTCCTTGCGCTTTCGTTATGTCCGGGGCCTGCTCCGCACGTGTCATGGTCCTCCGCTCCGGGTCCTTCTCCTCGGCCCGCCGCTGGGGCAGGATGAGCCGACAGGTGATCATGTACCGGTGGGACGGCCCGCCGCCAGCGGTAACGGCAGCCGAAAGGAGATGGCAACGTGCGTGTAGCACTGTTCGTCACCTGCATCAACGACACGCTCCACCCGGACACCGGCCGGGCAGTGATCACGCTGCTGGAACGCCTCGGTGTCGAGGTGGGATTCCCCGAGGAACAGAGCTGCTGCGGCCAGCCGCAGTTCAACACCGGCTACCGGCATCTGACGGAGCCGCTGGTGCGCCGCTACGAGCGGGCCTTCCGGGATTACGACTATGTGGTCACCCCGTCCGGTTCCTGCGCGGCGATGGTACGCGACAACTATCCGCGGATCGCGGCCGAGGGGCGCGACAGCCGGGACCTGGCCGAGGCCGCGGCGCGCGCCGTACCGAAGACGTACGAGCTGACCGAGTTCCTGGTCGACGTGCTGAAGGTGACGGACGTCGGCGCGTACTACCCGCACACCGTCACCTACCACCCCACCTGCCACGGCCTGCGGATGCTGCGTCTGGGCGACCGGCCGCGGCGGCTGCTGGAGCACGTCAAGGGCCTGGAGCTGCGGGAACTGCCGGGTGCCGAGGAGTGCTGCGGCTTCGGCGGCACCTTCGCGGTGAAGAATCCGGCCGTGTCGGCCGCGATGGGTGCCGACAAGGTGCGCGCCGTCCGGGAGACGGGCGCGGAGGCGGTCTGCACGGTCGACAACTCCTGTCTGCTGCACATCGGCGGCATGCTCAGGCGGGAGGGCGCGGCGGCCCGGCCCGTGCACATCGCGGAGATCCTGGCCGCCACGGAGGCAGATACCCGGAAGCCGGCCGGCAGGGAAGGGAGCCCGCGATGAGCGGCACATATCTCGGCATGCCCGCGTTCCCCACGGCCGCCGCGTCCTCCACTCAGGACGGCCGGCTGCGCGCGAATCTGCGGTACGCCACCCACACCATCCGCGACAAGCGGGCCAAGGCGGTCGCCGAGCTGGACGACTGGGCGCGGCTGCGGGCCGCGGGCGCCGCCGTCAAGGACCGTACGCTGCGCCATCTCGACCACTATCTGGAACAGCTGGAGGAGGCGGTGACGGCGGCCGGCGGGCAGGTGCACTGGGCGGCGGACGCCGCCGAGGCCAACGCCATCGTCGCCCGGCTGGTGCGGGAGACCGGCGAGCGCGAGGTCGTCAAGGTCAAGTCGATGGCGACGCAGGAGACCGGGCTGAACCGGACGCTGGCCGAGGCCGGCATCAGCGCGTACGAGACGGACCTCGCGGAGCTGATCGTGCAGCTCGGCGACGATCTGCCGTCGCACATCCTGGTGCCCGCGATCCACCGCAACCGCGGCGAGATCCGGGACATCTTCCGTGAGCAGATGGGCCGCTGGGGCCGCGCGGCGCCCGAGGGGCTGTCCGACGCGCCGGGCGAGCTGGCGGAGGCGGCGCGGCTGCACCTGCGCGAGAAGTTCCTGAACGCCAAGGTCGGCATCTCGGGCGCCAACTTCATGGTGGCGGAGACCGGCACGCTCGTCGTCGTGGAGTCCGAGGGCAACGGCCGGATGTGCCTGACCCTGCCGGAGACGCTGATCTCCGTCGTCGGCATCGAGAAGATCGTGCCCACCTGGCAGGACCTGGAGATCTTCCTCCAGCTGCTGCCCCGCTCCTCGACCGCCGAGCGGATGAACCCGTACACCTCGATGTGGACCGGAACGACGGACGGCGACGGCCCCCGCACCTTCCACCTCGTGCTGCTGGACAACGGCCGCACCGACACGCTCGCCGACACGGTGGGCCGCCAGGCGCTGCGCTGCATCCGCTGCTCGGCCTGCCTGAACGTGTGCCCGGTGTACGAACGGGCCGGCGGGCACGCGTACGGCTCGGCGTATCCGGGCCCGATCGGCGCGATCCTCACGCCGCAGCTGCGCGGTACGGCGAGCGAGCTGGACGCCTCGCTGCCGTACGCGTCGTCGCTGTGCGGCGCCTGCTACGAGGTGTGCCCGGTGGCCATCGACATCCCGGAGGTGCTGGTGCATCTGCGGGAGCGGGTGGTGCAGGGCGGCAAGGTGACGCGGCGCGGGGTGAAGACCGTCCTGAAGCCGGCCAAGGGGCACGCCGCCGAGCGGGCGGCGATGCGCGCGGCGGGGTTCGCCTTCGATCATCCGGGGGTGCTGCGGGCCGGCCAGCGGCTGGCGGGCCGCACCCGGCGGCTGCATCCGCGCCGGCTGCCGGGCCCCGGGCACGCCTGGTCGGACACCCGGGACCTGCCGCCGGTTCCGGCCGAGTCGTTCCGGGACTGGTGGCGGCGTACGCGTGGAGAGGAGCAGGGCAAGTGAGCAGCCGGGATGTGGTGCTGGCGCGGGTGCGCCGGGCGCTGGCGGACGTACCGCGCGGCGAGGGGCCCGGGGATGTGCCGGTGCCGCGCGACTACCTGCGTACCCATGGCTCCCGTACGGCGGAGGAGCGGGTGGCGCTGCTGGCGGAGAATCTGGCGGAGTACCGGGCGGTGGTGCACCACTGCGCCGAGGACGATGTGCACATGCTGGTCATGCGCCTGCTGAACGAGCACGGCACGCAGCACGTCCTCGTACCGCCGGGGCTGGACCCCTGGTGGATGGCCGCCGCCGACCCCGTCCGCATCCACGACCGGGCGGCGAGCACCGCGCGCGAACTCGACACGGTGGACAGCGTCGTCACCGGCTGCGCGGTGGCCATCGCGGAGACCGGCACGATCGTTCTGGACGGCTCGCCCGACCAGGGCCGCCGCCGGATCTCGCTCATTCCGGACCATCACATCTGCGTGGTGCGCGTGCCGGACCAGGTCGTCGACTCGGTGCCGCAGGCGCTCGAACGGCTGGACCCGGCACGGCCGTTGACGTGGATCTCGGGTCCGTCGGCGACCAGTGACATCGAATTGGACCGGGTGGAAGGGGTGCACGGGCCGCGGAAGCTGGAGGTCGTGCTGCTGTCGGAGTGAGGGCATGCGGACCCCGGGGCCCGGGCGCGGGAAGTGGCGTGAAGGGCGTCTTGCGCTGCGCCACTCCCTGTTCGACCCTGACGCTTCCTGTTGCCTTACGTTCGGAGCTGTCTCATGAACGTACGTCGCATCAACCGCCGGTCCTTCCTCGCCACCGGCGCCGCACTGGCCGGGTGGGCCGCGTTCGCCGCACAGAAGCGAGCCTTCGCCGCCTCCGCCGCCTCCGGCGGGGAGTGGGACGCCGCCCCGCGGATCTTCCAGGTCAACCGCGAACCGGCCCGCGCCCGCCTGATCCCGTACGGCGACGCCCGGACCGCACGGGCCGGTGAGTTCCACGCCTCCCCGTACTACCGCTCCCTCAACGGCAGGTGGCGCTTCCACTGGTCCAAGAACCCCGACGAGCGGCCCCGCGACTTCTTCGCGCCCCGGTACGACGACAGCGGCTGGGACCGCATCACCGTGCCGTCCAACTGGGAGATCGAGGGCTATCCGGAGCCTATCTACCTCAACGTGAAGTACCCGTGGATCGGGTACGAGGACCCGCAGCCGCCGCACGTCCCGCACGGCTTCAACCCGGTCGGCTCCTACCGGCGCGCCTTCACCGTCCCCGGCAACTGGGACGGCCGCCGCACCCTGCTCTCCTTCCAGGGCGTGAAGTCGGCGTTCTTCGTGTGGGTCAACGGCGAGCGCGTCGGCTACAGCGAGGACAGCTACACCCCGGCCGAGTTCGACATCACCGAGCGGCTGCGGCCCGGCGCGAACGTGCTGGCCGTCGAGGTGTACCGGTGGTCCGACGGCAGCTGGCTGGAGGACCAGGACATGATCGACCTGTCCGGGATCTTCCGCGACGTGTACCTGTACTCCATCGCCCCGGTGCACCTCCAGGACCTGCACGTACGTACCGTTCTGGACGCTGCGCACCGCGACGCGGAGCTGACCGTGGCCGCGACCGTACGCAACCGGGGCGGGGCAGCGGCGGACGCCCACCGGCTCAGAGCGGAGCTGTACGACGAGCGGGGGCGGCCCGCGCTGCCCGCGCCGCTGTCCGCCGAGGTCCGCTTCGGCGACGGGCCGGAGGCCACGGTCGAGCCGAAGGCCACCGTCCGCGCCCCGCACCTGTGGTCCGCCGAGACCCCGCACCTCTACACGCTCGTGCTGACGCTCACCGACCCGGCGGGCCACACCGTGGACGTGCAGAGCAGCCGGGTGGGCTTCCGGTCCGTCGCGTACGGGCCCGGCACGCTCACCGTCAACGGGCAGCCCGTCGTCTTCCGCGGCGTCAACCGGCACGAGACCGACCCCGACCACGGTCAGGCCGTCCCCGAGGAGCGGATGCTCCAGGACATCCGCATCATGAAGCAGCACAACATCAATGCCGTCCGCACCTCCCACTACCCGGCCGATCCGCGCTGGCTGGAACTGTGCGACGAGTACGGCCTGTACGTCGTCGGCGAGGCCAACCTGGAGTCGCACGGGGTTCGCGACCGGCTGCCCGGGAGCCTGCCGGAGTGGACGGACGCCTGCCTGGACCGGATGCGGTCGATGGTCGAACGGGACAAGAACCACCCGTCCGTCGTGGTCTGGTCGCTGGGCAACGAGGCGGGCCAGGGCAGCACCTTCCGGGCCATGGCGGACTGGACGCACCGCCGCGACCCGTCCCGGCCGGTGCACTACGAGGGCATGAACGCGGTCGCCGACATCGAAAGCCGGATGTACGCCAAGCCGGACGAGGTCGAGCGCTACGGGCAGTCCGGCAATCCCAAGCCGTTCCTCCTGTGCGAATACGCGCACTCCATGGGCAACAGCACCGGCAACTTCCAGGAGTACTGGGACGTCTTCGAGCGCTACCCGAATCTGCACGGCGGCTTCATCTGGGACTTCGTCGACCAGGCCATCCGCCGGCCCGTCCCCGGCGACCCGAAGCGCACGTATCTCTCCTACGGCGGCGACTGGCACCCCGGCTACCCGACCGACTGGAACTTCTGCTGCAACGGCATCGTCTCCGCCGACCGCGTGCCGCACCCGGCCATCCACGAGGTCAAGAAGGTCTACCAGGCCGTCCGGACGGCCGCCGCCGATCTCGCCGCCGGCACGGTACGGATCAGCAACCGGCAGCTGTTCCTGGGGCTCGACGGTTACGAGCTGCGCTGGGAGGTCACCCGCGACGGCGAGCGGATCGAGCACGGCACGCTGCCCGCGCCACAGGCCGCGCCCGGCCAGGAGACGACCGTACGCATTCCCTTCACCCGGCCCGAGCGGCCCGCGCCCGGAGCCGAGTACTGGCTCAACCTCTCCTTCGTACTGCGCCACGCGACCTCCTGGGCGGACGCGGGCCACAGCGTCGCCGCCGAACAGCTCGCGCTGCCCTGGCACGCCCCCGCGCCCGCCGAGCCCTCCCCCGCCGGACTGCCGCCGCTCCGCCTCACCGAGTCGGACCGGACGGTCACCGTCACCGGGCGCGACCTCGAACTCGTCCTGGACAAGGCGAGCGGCACCCTGTCGGCCTACCGCCACCGCGGGCGGGCGCTGCTGACCGCCGGACCGGTGCCCAACTTCTGGCGCGGGCCAACGGACAACGACATCGGCCGCGACGCGCACAAGTCGCTGCGCACCTGGCGCGAGGCGGGCGCCAAGCGCACCGTGACGCGGGTGAAGACCGCGCAGCCGTCCGCCGCCGAGGTGAGCATCGAGGTCACGGCCACGCTGCCCACGTGGCCCGCCGCCTCCCGCTGGAACACCGTCTTCACCGTGCGCGGTGACGGCGAGGTACGGGTGCGGCACACGCTCACGCCGGGCCCCTGGCTGCCCGACCTGCCGATGGTGGGCGCGCTGCTGACCGTACCGGCCGGGCTGGAGACCCTGAGCTGGTACGGGCGGGGGCCGCACGAGAACTACTGGGACCGGCGCACGGCGGCGTTCGTCGGCCGCTACCGCAGCAGCGTCGACGCCCAGTTCGGCCCGTACGTCCGGCCCCAGCAGACCGGCAACCTGACCGATGTGCGCAGCGCCTCGCTGACCGGGCGCGACGGTACGGGGCTGACCGTGCGCGCGGAGCCGGGCGACGGCGCGCCGCTGCTGGAGCTGAGCGCCCTGCACTACGCGCCGTCCGACCTGGAGAGCGAACGGCACGAGCATCCGTACGAGCTGAAGCGGCGCCCCGAGACGGTGCTCGGCGTCAACCACCGGCAGATGGGCGTCGGCGGGAACGACTCGTGGGGCGCGCCGCCGCTGGACACGTACCTGCTGCGTGCCGACCGGCCCTACAGCTACGCGTACCGGCTGCGGCCGGCGTGAAGCAGGTGCCCCCGCTCCGGCCCGGCGGGGGCACCTACTCGTACATGACGTATTCGGGCTGCGGGCGCAGGGCCAGCACCTCCTGGTGGGTCATCAGGCGGCTGCCCTTGGGGTCTTCCTCGTAGAAGAGCTTGAAGCCGGTGTGCATCCCCCGGGACAGGTTTGTGACCAGGTGGTTCCAGGTCTCCCGCTTCAGGCCCGGCGAGCCGATGCCGTCGGCGCACTTGACGGCGGCGACGCCGGGCTGCGGCCGGAACGCGTGCTGGTCGCGGACCACCGAGGAGGCCACCTGGTGGAAGATGAAGGGCTTCTCCGGCAGGTCGTGCTCGCGGACCAGGCCGGAGAGGTAGCGGGCGATCTCGGTGAGTTCGCGGCCGTCGGTGCTCCCGTAGGTGTCGCCGGGCTTCTCACCGGGCCCCATCTCCCACTCGGGGTCCAGGGCGATGCCCACGTCCGGGTGCACCAGCCATTCGCGCAGCGCCTTGACCTCGCCCAGGGCCGAGGCGCGGCCGGGCTGGATGTTCAGGAGCAGCAGCGCGCGGTGCTTGCGGGCGGCCGCGTGGAAGCGGCGGACGGTGTCGGCGTCGGTACGAGAACGGTAGGTGCCGTCGGAACCCGCTTCCGCGTTGGCGACCGTGGCCAGCAGTTCCAGGACGGGCAGCGGTTCGCGGTCGCCGGCGTAGGTGTGGGCGAGCTTTTCGATCTCCCGGGCGCGCTCGTCCAGGTCGCCGGTGCCGAGGCGGCCGAGGGCCGCGAATCCGGGCAGGCCGCAGAAGCCGGCGAGTTGGTACCGGGGGAACAGCTGTCGGCCGCCGCGCGGCAGTTGGGGGCGCTTCTTGGCGGGCTTGTGCGAGGAGCCGGGCGTGGCCGCGCCGGTACGGGGCGGTGCCGCGCCGGGCGGTGCCGCGTCGCCGTCCGCCTTTCCCGCGCAGGCGGTGAGGAGGCCGAGGCCGGCCGCCGCGGTGGCGGCCAGGACGCCGCGGCGGCCCGGCTCGCGCGTCATGTGCCCGCCCGGGCCCGTGGTGCCGGTGGGTGCGCGGGCCGCCCGCCGGGCCGCCGGGTGCCCGTCGTCCGCCGTGGGCCGGCCGGGAGCGCTGTCGACCACGTCGCCTCCGAGTGTGCGTAGGGGTGGGTGCTGTGGGGTGAGGTGGTTGCGTCGTGCGCCTTGCCGGTTGTGATCGGGTGAAACTCCGCCCGGCACGCTGTCTGCCTTATCACGATCAAGATTGCGCCAGCTTCGACCGGCCGGGTGGCATCGCGCCTCTCACCCGCTCGCCACCCCCCGGCTCCCGCCTTCGGCCGCAGGGTGACCCTGGCGTTGGTAGGCATCCGATGCGTACGCAGCCCGGGGGGCTGGGTGGCCGGACTCCCGCTCAGCAGACTCGTGATCACCGCGTCCGCGGAAGAATTCACGGCAGAAAGCGAGCGACCGTCATGAACGGCACCACTGAGTGGCAGGCCGGCTGGAGCGCCTCCGTCCAGCGCCCCAGCAGCGGCTTCGACAAGAATTGGGCCGAGGAGGGGTTCGCCGACCAGACGGTGCGTCAGGTCGTCCGGGTCACCGGCTCCGGTGCCGCGGCCCGCGTGAAGCTCTCCAACCGCTACGGCACGGCTCCCCTGGAGATCACCGGCGCCGCCCTCGCCCGTACGGACCGGGGCGCGGCCGTCCGGGCGGGAACCACCCGCCGCCTGACCTTCGCGGGCGCCGAAACCGCCCGCATCCCAGCAGGCGGCGAGATCTGGAGCGACGCGGCCGAGCTGCCCGTGGCCCCCTTCGACCACCTGACGGTGAGCCTGTACTTCGCGCGGCCGACCGGCCCCGCGACCTTCCACGCCCAGGCGTTCACCACCGCCTACCGCGCCGCGGGCGACCAGCTGACCGCCGCCGACCCGGCGGTCTTCACCGAGACCACACTCTCCTGGTACTTCCTCGCCGACGTGGAACTGGCCGGCGGCCCGGCCCGCCGGGACACCGTGGTGACGTTCGGCGACTCGATCACCGACGGCTTCTCCTCCACCACCGACACCGACCGCCGCTACCCGGACGCGCTCGCCGGACGACTGGCACGAGCGGGCCTGGCACGCCCGGTCCTCAACGCCGGAATCGGCGGCAATCTGCTGCTCAGCGACGCGCCCTGGTTCGGCGAACGGGCCGGCGCGCGCTTCCGGCGGGACGTCCTCGACAAGCCCGGGGTACGCACCGTCATCGTGCTCGTCGGCCTCAACGACATCGGCTTCAGCGAGGTGGACCCGGCCGCGTACCCGACGTACCGCCCGAACCCGGACCGGTCCGCCGAAGCACTCATCGCCGGCTACCGCGACCTGATCACCCAGGCCCACGCGACCGGAGTCCGGGTCGTCGGCGGCACGATCCTGCCCTTCGAGGGCGCCGAGTACCACACCCCCACCTCGGAGGCCAAGCGCCAGAAGATCAACGCGTGGATACGCGACTCCGGCGCCTTCGACGCGGTGGCCGACTTCGCCACGGCCCTCGCCGACCCGTCGAACCCGTACGCCTTGCTGCCCACGTACGACAGCGGCGATCGCAAGCATCCGAATGACGCGGGGTACCGGGCGATGGCGGGGGCGGTGGATCTGGGGGCGCTGTGAGCTGCCGTCCTACAAGCGCTCGACGACCCGGAACCGTTCCGTCACGACCCGCGTGTCGTCATCGACCCTGAATTCCGGGTCGCCCAGGGCCTCGCGCATTTCCGGGCTGTGCCAGAAGGTTTCGTGGTCGGCCCGCCAGTCGGCCAGTGTCTCGTGGCCCTCGCCCTCGTCCACGGCGTGTCGCAGGTCCACGTCGGCCAGGCGTAGCACTCGTACTTCCGTCACCTCGATGACGGCCACGGGGCGGCCGTCGGAGGCGGGGACCTGGTAGCGCTCACCTGCCCGCGGGAGGGGGTCGCCCGCGTGTTCGTAGTCGGCCAGCAGGCCCGTGGTGGTGGTTTTGGCGCCGGAGAGGACGGCGGCCACGAGGCGGTCCCGCAGGGGGCCGGGGAAGGCGAACTCGAAGGTCGGCAGGGGCTCTTGGGAAGGCATGGGAGTCAGGGGCGGGGTGTGGCGGGGGCCGGGCGGGCGGTGCGGGCCGTGTGGAGGGCCCAGGCCACCATGGGGAGTTGGAGCGGGAGGCGGCCGTAGGCGATGGCCCTGAGGGGCGCGGGGCGGTGGCGCCAGTCGCGGGCCATCTTGATGTTGGCGGGGAAGACGGCGGCGAACAGGCCGGCGGCGGCCAGCGCGCCGGCGCGGCGGGTGCGCGGCAGGGCCACCGCGGCGGCGACCGCCAGTTCCGCGGCGCCGCTGGCGTACGTCCAGGTGCGCGGGGAGCCGGGCAGCGCGCGCGGCACGATCGCGTCGAACGGCTTGGGGGCGAGGAAGTGGAGCGCTCCCATGCCGCCGAGCATCCGGGCCATCGTCAGGGCGGAACGGTCCGCCGAACGGCCGGCGGAACGGTCGGTGGTGCGGTCGGCGGCTGCCACGGGCGCTCCTGGGGTCGGTCCGGTGCGGTCGGAGCCGACCTTACCCATGCGTCAGGTCGGCGGACAGGGGCTGATCACCGTTGGGGACGAGGTGTGCGTCACGCCGTACCAGGGCCGCGTACCGGCCGTCGGCGGCGAGGAGTTCGCCGTGGGTGCCGCGTTCGGCGATGCGTCCCGCGTCGAGGACGACGATCTGGTCGGCGTCGCGGACGGTGGACAGGCGGTGCGCGATGGTGATCGTCGTGCGGCCCTTGGAGAGCGCGTCTATCGCCTGCTGCACCGCGTGTTCCGTACGGGTGTCCAGCGCGCTGGTGGCCTCGTCGAGGACGAGGACGGGCGGATCGCGCAGGATCGTCCGGGCGATGGCGAGCCGCTGCTTCTCGCCGCCGGAGAAGCGGTGGCCGCGCTCGCCCACGAGGGTCTCGTAGCCGTCCGGCAGGGCCGCGATGTGGTCGTGGATCTGGGCCGCGCGGGCGGCGGCCTCCAGTTCTTCGTCGGTGGCGTCCGGCTTGGCGAAGCGGAGGTTGTCGGCGACGGAGGCGTGGAAGAGGTACGTCTCCTGGGAGACCACGCCGACCGCGCGGGCGAGGGAGTCGAAGTCCAGGTCGCGTACGTCGACGCCGTCCAGGGTGACGCGGCCCGCCGTCACGTCGTACAGGCGCGGCACCAGGTAGCTGAGGGTGCTCTTGCCGCTGCCGGTCGCGCCGACGACGGCGAGGCTGGTGCCGGCCGGGGCGGTCAGGTCGATGTCGCGCAGGGTCGCCGGAAGGGGCGTGGTCCCGGGCTCGGTCTCGGGGCTGTCGTATGCGAACGTCACGCCCTCGAAGCGGATCTCGCCGCGCGGTTCGGCCAGGCGTACCGGGCGGGCCGGTTCGGTGATGGTCACCGGCAGGTCGAGGTATTCGAAGATGCGCTGGAAGAGCGCGATCGAGGTCTGCATCTGCACGCCGGTGGACAACAGCGAGACGGTGGGGCGGAGCAGGCCCTGCTGGAGCGTGACGAAGGCGACGAGGGTGCCGAGGGAGAACTGCGGGCCGCCGATCTGGAGGACGAGTCCGGCCGACCAGTAGATGAGGGCGGGCATGGCGGCCATGACGATGCCGATGGTGGCCATCCGCCAGCGTCCGGCCATGTTGGCGCGGACCTCCAGGCCGACCAGCCGCTCGGACTCGGTGGCGAAGTTCTTGGTGAGCGAGTCGGCGCGGCCCATGGTGCGGCCGAGCAGGATGCCGCTGACCGACAGCGATTCGGTGACCATGGCGGACATCGCGGCCATCTGCTTCTGCCGCGCGGTGGTGATCTTCTTGCGTTCGTTGCCGACCCGGCGGCTGATCCAGACGAAGAGCGGGAGCAGCAGCAGGGAGACCAGGGTCAGCCGCCAGTCGAGGGCGATCATGGCGACGATGGTGGCGACGACCGAGGTGAGGTTGGAGACCAGGGAGGTCGCGGTGGAGGTGACGGTGGCCTGCATGCCGCCGATGTCGTTGGCGATGCGGGACTGCACCTCGCCGGTGCGGGTGCGGGTGAAGAACGCCAGCGGCATGCGCTGGAGCTTGGCGTAGACGGCGGTGCGCAGGTCGTGCATGACGCGCTGGCCGACGGTGGTCGAGATCAGCGTCTGCAGGACGCCGAAGACGCTGGTCAGCACGGCGGTGGTGATCATGCCGGCGGCGAGCAGGGTCAGCAGGCCGGTGCGGCGTTCGGGGATCGCCACGTCCAGGACGGCGCGGAGCAGGAACGGGGAGGCGACCGAGACCAGCGAGGAGGCGGCCACCAGCAGGCCCACCGTGGCCAGCCGGCCGCGGTAGGGGCGGAAGAGGGCGAGGATGCGCCGCACCTGGGCCGGCTGGGCCGGGTCCCGGGGCGGCGGTGTCCACTCGGGTACGTCGGGGCGCATGGGCTCCTTCGGAAGCGGTACGGGAACAAGGTTCCGCCGAGCATAGTTCATTGTTACCTATACTCACAATGAACCTGGTCCTGATATCCTCCGGCCATGTCCTCCCCCGACCCGGCCCCCACCGAACCCGACCTGGCGGAGCAGCTGGTGCGGCTCACCCGCCGTATGCACCGCGCGCAGCAGCGGCACATGGAAGACCTCGACATCGCCCTGACCCCCGCGCAGACCCGGCTGCTGCGCATCGTGGACCACTACCGCGACCAGGCGCCCCGGATGGCCGACCTGGCCGCGCGCCTGGAGGTCGTGCCACGGGCGGTGACCACGCTGGTGGACGCCCTGGAGGCGAAGGACGCGGTACGCCGGGTGCCCGACCCCGCCAACCGCCGGGTCGTACGGATCGAGCTGACCGACACCGGCCGTTCGACGCTGCGCGCGTTGCGCGGCGCGCGCCGGGACGCCGCACGGGACATCCTGGCACCACTGACCGCCGAAGAGCGGGAGGTGCTCGGCGGCCTGTTGTCCACCCTCGTCGACGGGGCGGCCACCCGCTGCTGAAACACTGGCCCGGGTGGCCGCTCCGGACGCCGGACCGGCCGCCCGAGCGAGCCGAGCGGACCGGAGGTACGTCGTCATGCCCCTGCTGGAACCGAAGCCGGAGGCCCTGCGGCCGGCCGCCGCCGAAGGCCCGTACCACGACCGGGTGACGGACCGGCAGGCGTCCGGCACACCGGAGCGGCTGCGCGACGACCTGGTGGCGCTGCTCGGTCCGGACAAGGTGCTGCACCACGTCTCCGACCTGGTCCGGTACGCCTCCGACGCGAGCCCGTACCGCTTCGTGCCGCAGGTCGTCGTGCTGGCCGAGGACATCGACGACGTCTCCGCGGTCTTCTCCTACGCGCACGGCAAGGGCCGCAGCGTCGTCTTCCGGGCCGCCGGGACCTCGCTCAACGGGCAGGCGCAGGGCGAGGACATCCTCGTGGACGTGCGCCGGCACTGGGCGGGCGTCGAGGTGCTGGACGGCGGCGCCCGCGCCCGTATCCGGCCCGGCACCACGGTCGTACGGGCCAACGCCGCGCTCGCCCGGCACGGCAGGCTGCTCGGCCCGGACCCGGCCAGCGCCATCGCCTGCACGCTGGGCGGCGTGGTGGCCAACAACGCGTCCGGCATGACGGCGGGCACGACCCGCAACTCCTACCGGACGCTGGCCTCGGTCACCCTCGTGCTGCCCTCCGGGACCATCGTGGACACCGGCGACCCGGCCGCGGACGAGGAGCTGGCGCACGCAGAGCCCGAGCTGTGCCGCGGACTGCTGGCGCTGAAGGCGGAGATCGAGGCGGACCCGGAGCTGGTGGCCCGGATCCGCGCCAAGTACGAGATCAAGAACACCAACGGCTACCGCCTGGACGCCTTTCTGGACGGCACCACCCCCGCCGAGATCCTGCGCGGGCTGGCGGTGGGCTCCGAAGGCACCCTCGCCTTCATCGCGGAGACCGTCTTCGAGACGCTGCCGCTGAACCGGTACACCTCCACCGCCCTGCTGTTCTTCCCGACGCTGAGCGCCGCCGCCGCGGCCGTGCCGCTGTTCAACGAGGCGGGCGCGATCGCCGTCGAGCTGATGGACGGCAACACGCTGCGCGCCTCGGTGAGCGTGTCCGGCGTACCGGCCGACTGGGCGGAGCTGCCGAAGACGACCACCGCGCTGCTGGTCGAGTTCCGCGCGCCCGACGAGGCGGCGCGCGAGGCCCAGGAGGAAGCCGCGCGCAAGGTGCTGGCGGGGCTGGAGCTGGTCGCCCCGGTCGCGTCCGTCACCAACGAGTTCACCCGCGACCCCGCGGTCATCGCCGGGTACTGGAAGGCCCGCAAGGCGTTCGTCACCGCGGTCGGTGGCTCCCGCCCGTCCGGCACGACGCTGATCACCGAGGACTTCGCCGTACCGCCGTCCCGGCTCGCCGAAGCCTGCACGGCGCTGCTCGAACTCCAGGACCGGCACGGCTTCGACGCGGCGGTCGCGGGCCACGCCGCCCACGGCAACCTGCACTTCCTGCTCGCCTTCGACGCCGCCCGGCCCGCGGACGTGGAGCGCTACGCCGCCTTCATGGACGAGTTCTGCGCGCTGACCGTCGAGCGCTTCGACGGCTCGCTGAAGGCCGAGCACGCCACCGGCCGCAACATCGCGCCGTTCCTGGAACTGGAGTGGGGCCCGCGCGCCACGGAACTGATGTGGCGGATCAAGCGGACCCTGGACCCGCACGGCATCCTGGCCCCGCGCGTCCTGCTCGACCGCGACCCGAAGGCCCATCTGCGCGGCCTGAAGACCATTCCGCAGGTCGAGGCGATCGCCGACCCGTGCATCGAGTGCGGCTTCTGCGAACCGACCTGCCCCAGCCAGGACCTCACCACGACACCGCGTCAGCGCATCGTGCTGCGCCGCGAGATGATGCGCCAGGCCCCGGCGTCGCCGGTCACCGGTGCCCTGCTGGACGCGTACGGCTACGACGCGGTGGACACCTGCGCGGGCGACTCCACCTGCAAGCTGGCCTGCCCGGTCGGCATCGACACCGGCGTGATGATGAAGGAGTTCCGGCACCGTCGCCACTCCCCCGCCGAGGAACGCGCCGCGGCGCTGACGGCCCGGCACTTCAAGGCGGTGGAACGGTCGGCACGGCTGGCGGTGGCCGCCGCCGCGAAGATCGGCGACCGGATCGGTGAGGGGCGCGCCGACCGGCTGCTGAAGTCCCTGACGGGCGCGGCGCGCAAGGCGGTACGACCCGACCTCGTACCGGAATGGCTGCCGCAGATCCCCGGCGCCGCGGCCCGCAAACCGCCCGCCACCCGGCGGGTGGGAGCCGCCGCGGTCTACTACCCGGCCTGCGTGAACCGCATCTTCGGGGAACCTGACGGCTTCGACGGGCCCTCCCTGCCCGAGGCCGTCGTGGCGGTGTCGGCGCGCGCGGGCAAGCCGGTGTGGATCCCCGACGACGTGCAGGGCACCTGCTGCGCCACCATCTGGCATTCGAAGGGCTACGACGAGGGCAACGCGGTGATGGCCAACCGCATCGTGGAAGCGGCCTGGGGCTGGACCGCGGGCGGGCGGCTGCCGCTGGTCGTGGACGCGTCCTCGTGCACGCTGGGCATCGCCCACGAGGTCGTGCCGTACCTGACCCCGGACAACCGGGAACTGCACGCCGAACTGACCGTCGTGGACTCGGTGGTCTGGGCGGCCGAGGAACTGCTGCCGCACCTGGAGATCCACCGTACGGTCGGCTCCGCCGTGCTCCACCCGACGTGCTCCATGCGCCACCTGGGCGACGAGGCGCAGCTGCGCGCCGTCGCCGAGGCGTGCGCGACGGAAGTGGTCGTCCCCGACGACGCGGGCTGCTGCGCCTTCGCCGGCGACCGCGGCATGCTGCACAAGGAACTCACCGAGGCCGCAACCGCCAAGGAGGCCGCCGAGGTGACGTCCCGCCACTTCGACGCGCACCTGTCCGCGAACCGGATGTGCGAGGTGGGCATGGACCACGCGACGAACGGCCGGGGATACCACTCGGTTCTGCTGGCGCTGGAGGGGGCTACTCGGGTGGGGGGTTGAGCCGCCGACCGCCCCACTCCCTCATCCCCCGACCCGCAACGCCACCGCCCCCTTCCCCGGCACCGTCAGCCGGGCCGTCCCGTCGTCCCCGACGGTGGCCGTGTGGCCGTCGCACGCGTCGGGTGCGGCCCGCAGGAGGTCGCAGTACGTTCCGGCGGGCAGGGACGTGGCGAACGTCCGCTCCAGGGCCGCGTCGCCGTTGTTGAGGGCGACGAAGCCCTTGCCGTCGCGTGCGAAGGCGATCGCGTCGCCGCCGTTGTCCCACCAGTCGGTGAGCGGCGCGGAGCCCACCGCGTTGCGGAAGCCGACCATGGCGGTGATCTCCCGCCGGGCGTGCAGGCCGGTCCAGCCGTCGGTGCCGGTGGGCGGGCCGGCGTCCTTGTCGGTCCACGCGTAGCCGGAGTGGACGTTCGGTGAGCCGTACGGCGAGGCGAGCATGAAGACATTGGCGAGGAGATGGGCCGCGCCGTCCTTGTAGGTGAGCGTCGAGCCGTTGCGCTCGGTGTCCCAGTTGTCGACGAATGTACGGGCGTGCCCGCCGTCCAGCTTTCCGTCGGCGACGGACTTCAGCTGCGCGAGGCTGCCGCTCTGGAACGCGGCCTTGAGGTGGGTCCCGTACCGGAATTCGTCGACGTCCCCGGTGCCGGTGTACTCCTCGGGCCGTACCGCCTCGCCGTCGCCGTACACGGCCTCCTGCACCCAGAAGCCGGGGTCCTTCATCCGGCCCTTGACGGCCGCCAGGTCAGCGGCGGCCATGTGCTTGGCGGCGTCCACACGGAAGCCGTCCACACCCAGCGACCGCAGGTCGTCGAGGTATCCGGCGATCGCGGTCCGCACGTGGTCGCTGCCGGTGTCGAGGTCGGCGAGGCCGACGAGTTCGCAGTTCTGCACGTCGCCGCGGTCGGTGTAGTCGGATATGTCCTTGCGGCACGTGTGGAAGTCGCGGTCGCCGTAGAGGCCGGGGTAGCCGTACTTGGTGTACGCCGTGCCGCCCGTGCCGGTGCCGGAACCGGCGGCCATGTGGTTGATCACGGCGTCGGCGATCACCCGTACACCGGCCGCGTGGCAGGTCTCGACCATCTTCGCGAAGGCCGCGCGGTCGCCGAGCCGTCCGGCGATCCGGTAGCTGACGGGCTGGTACGAGGTCCACCACTGGCCGCCCTGGATGTGCTCGGTGGCGGGTGACACCTCGACGTAGCCGTATCCGGCCGGGCCGAGTTCATCCGTGCAGGCCCTGGCGACCTGCGCGAAGGGGCGCTCGAAGAGGGTGGCCGTAACGGTTTTCGGGCCGGGCGGGGCGGCCTGCGCCGTCCAGGGGGTGGCGGCGGCGAGGCCGGCGACGGCCAGGACGCCGGCGAGGGTGCGGGCACGACGCTGCATGCTGCGGCTCCTTCGGCAGGCGGGAGCGGCCGGTCTCCGGTGGTGGGGCACCGCCGGCCGGCTCCGCGCGGGCAGCCGTGTTCCGGGCTGCCGTGGGGGGAATGTCCGACGGAGCCTGCCGTTCCGCCGGTTGATCCGTCAAGAGTTTTCGCAAGGCTTTTCAGCCCCTTGCGCAAGGAGCGGGTCGCGCCGCCCCAGGTCCGTACCGGCGGGTGGCGGCCGCCCGTACGGGGCATTCCGTCCGGGCGGCCCTCTTGTGCCCCGTACCACTCAACCGACAAGGTCCTCTGCGAGGTTCACGCTTCCGCCACGCACCATCCGTTCCCATGGAGGACCGATGAACGAGGCACCATCGCAGCGCCACGAGCCCCACGAGCACGACGGCCCCGAGGACGGCGCCGGTCACGAAGGCCCGAGACCCAGCAGGCGTTCCGTCCTGTGGACCGCCGGGGCGGCGGGGGCCGGGCTCGGTATCGCCGGGCTGGGCAGCGGCAGCGCCGCGGCGGCCGGGACCGGGCAGGCGGCCGGAGCGGCGACGGCGGCCCGGGAAGCGGAGGCTCCCCGGGGCAAGCACAAGACCATGATCGGCGTACCGTTCGAGCGGCGCGCCACGGTGCGGGTCGGCATCATCGGCCTGGGCAACCGCGGTATGGGCATGCTGCCGCTGTACCTCGACATACCGGGCGTACGGGTCGTGGCGGTCTGCGACCCGGTCAAGGACAAGGCGGCCAAGGCCGTCCAGCTGGTCACCGGCGCGGGACAGCCGGCGCCCGTCGTCTACAGCAAGGGCGACCACGACTTCGAGAACCTCGTCGAGCGCGGCGACCTCGACTTCGTCTACATCGCCACCCCGTGGGACTGGCACTTCGAGATGGCCAGGGCGGCGCTGCTGGCGGGCAAGCACGTCGGCGTGGAGTGCCCGGCCGCCATGCGCATGGACCAGCTCTGGGACCTGGTCGACCTCTCCGAGCGCACCCGCCGGCACTGTATGCAGGTGGAGAACTGCTGTTACGGCCGCAACGAGATGCGCGTCCTGCGGATGGCGCACGCGGGCCGCTTCGGCAAGCTGCTGCACGCCGCCGGCGCGTACAACCACGATCTGCGCCAGCTGATGTTCGACCCGACGTACTACGAGGGCCCGTGGCGGCGGCTGTGGCACACCCGGCTGCGCGGTGACCTCTACCCGACCCACGGCTTCGGGCCGATCGCGAACTACATGGACGTCAACCGCGGCGACCGGGTGGTGCGCATGTCCAGCTACGGCACGCCCGCGCTGGGGCTCGCGGAATACCGCGCGGCCCACATGCCGCCGGGCGACCCGAGCTGGAAGGAGTCGTACATCGAGAGCGACCGCACCTTCAGCCTCCTGCAGACCGCCAAGGGCCGGGTGCTGCGGCTGGAGCACGATGTGTCCACACCGCACCCGTACAGCCGCATCAACAGCCTCGGCGGCACCAAGGGCGTCTTCGAGGACTACCCGGAGCGGATCTACATCGAGCCCGACCAGAGCAACGACCAGTGGGGCGACTTCAGCAAGTACGCCGAGTGGGACCACTGGCTGTGGAAGGAGCACGCCAACCCGCCCGGCGGCCACGGCGGCATGGACTACATCATGCTGTTCCGGATCATGCAGTGCTTCCAGCTCGGGCTGGTGCCGGACTTCGACGTCTACGACGCGGCCACCTGGAGCGCGCCGGTGATGCTGAGCCACGCCTCGATCAAGGCGAAGGGCGAGCCGCAGGAGTTCCCCGACTTCACCCGGGGCCTGTGGCGCAAGCCGCGGCAGGGGGTGGACTCCCCCAAGCCGACGGCGTGACAAGCGGGCCGACGGCGTGACGGAGCAGGGCCGGGCGGGCGGAGCCGCGCCCGGCCCCCGCACCGCTCCGGCTTCGGCCGCGCTGCCCGGCCACTCATAAGCGCCGCCCGGAAGCGCCCCTCAGGCCGCCAGATGCGTGCGGTCACCCATGACCACGACGGGATGCTGCCGCGGGTCGAGGGTGCGCAGCAGTGTGACCAGGCCCGCCTTGGAGATGCTCACGCAGCCGGACGTGCCGCTGCCGTGGTCCAGGTGGAGCCAGATGCCGCCGCCCTTCTTCTGCCCCTGCGGCCGGGTCGGGTCCAGGGGCGGGGTGCCTTTGACGCGGTTGTAGTCGACGGCGATGACGTGGTCGAAGTCGTGCCGGGTCTTCTTCTCCCAGTACGGGGGCGGGGTGAAGGCCGCCGAGTGGGTGTACGGCAGTTTCGCGCCCGGGTCGGGCAGCACGCCGCCCGCGTCGGTGAGGCTGAAGACGCCGACCGGGCTGCGCAGGTCGTCCTCGTGGTGGTCGGTGGTCCAGCCCTTCCTCCCGTTGTGCGCGGGCCAGTCGGCCGTACGATGCCACCCCTTGGCCTTCTTCGTGTACAGGACGAGCGTGGCGTCGGACGAGTCGGCGCCCTTGCCGTACACGGCGACGACCTGCCGCGTTTCGGCGGGGATGCGCGCTCTGAGCCGCCCGCCCACCCCCGGGAGGTCCTTCGAGTACGCGGCCGCCTCGGCCTTGCGCCTGTCGTCGCCCTTTCCTTCGCCGTCCGTCGATCCGCCGCCCGTGCCGCAGCCCGCCAGCAGGGCCAGCCCCACTGCCGCCACCGCGGCCTTCCGTACCATGCAGCCCGCAGTTCGCATGATTCCCATGGTGGCACCAGGACGGCACGTACGGGCCTGACCGACATGGCCCGTTGGGTGCGCCCGCGCGGAAAACCTGTTGAATCAGGGCGCCGTGACGCGCCAGTCTTCCATGGCCCTCCCACGGCCGCGCCCCTCTTCCTGCCGCGCGCGGCCCCGCCACAGCACGACGACGCGGGCCGGCCGCCGGCTCCCGGCCCGGCCCGACGCCCGTACACCCGAAGCGCCGCACGTCGGCCCTGACCTTGGGAAACCATGCACATTCGCGACCTTCCCCATGCCGATCCAGGGGTCCCGGACGTCCGTTCCGGCGGCCGGCTGCTGCGGTGGCTGTACCGGCAGCAGCTCGGCGGCCAGACCAAAGCGCTGTGCTGGGGGCTGGTGCACACCGGTGGCGTGGCGTCCTTCCCCGTCCCGGTCGGTATCGCGGTGCAGGCCGTCGTGGACCGCTCCGGCTCCCGGCTGCTGCTCGCGGGCGGCCTGTTGCTGCTGCTCGGCGCCCTGGTGGCGATCGGCGACGTGATGCTGCACCGGGCCGCGGTCACCAACTGGATCACGTCCGTGGCCCGCATCCAGCAGTTGCTGGCCCGCAAGACGACGGAACTGGGCTCCGCCATGACCCGTCGGGTCGCCGCCGGAGAAGTGGTGGCGGTGTCCACGGGTGACCTGGAGAAGATCGGATGGTTCGTCGAGGCCGTCTCGCGTTTCGGCGCCGCGGCGCTGACCTCCGTCGGAGTCTGTGTGGCGCTGGTGGTCTACCAGCCCGCGCTGGGCGTGGTGGTGGCCGTCGGCGTGCCCGTACTGGCGCTGGCCGTCCTGCCGTTGCTGCCGCCCGCCACCCGCCGCGCCGACGAGCAGCGCGAGAAGGCGGGCCGGGCCACCGAACTGGCCTCCGACACCGTCGCGGGCCTGCGCGTCCTGCGCGGCATCGGCGGCGAGGAACTCTTCCTCGGCCGCTACCGGCGCGCGTCCCAGGACGTCCGCCGGGCCGCCGTACGCAGCGCCCGCATGTGGTCCACGATCTCCGCCGTACAGGTACTCCTCCCGGGGCTCCTGCTGATCGCGGTGGTCTGGTACGGCACCGGGCTCGCCCTCGACGGCCGGGTGCGGGTCGGTGAACTGGTCACCGTCTACAGCGCGGTCGCCTTCCTGCTGTACCCGCTGAGGCACTTCGAAGAGATCGCCATGGCGTATTCCTTCTCCCGGCCGTCGGCCAAACGCGCCGCCCGTGTGCTGGCGCTGCGCCGTCCGGCCGACGGGCGGATCGCCGCGCCCGGCACGTTCGGCGGCGACCTGACCGACCCGGTCAGCGGGGTGCGCGCACCGGCCGGACGGCTGACCGCCGTGGTGTGCGGCGACCCGGACGCGGCCGGACGGCTCGCCGACCGGCTCGGCGGCCACCCCGCCGACGCGCCCGAGGGCACGCCGTCGGTCCTGCTCGGCGGCACACCGCTGGACGACGTACCGCGCGAGGCCGCCCGCACCGCCGTACTCGTCCAGGACAAGGACCCGGTCCTGCTGTCCGGGACGCTCGGCGAGCTGCTGGACATCCCGGCGTCCGGGTCCGTACGGGCCGAGGAGGCGCTGGCGGCGGCGCAGTGCGGCGACGTGCTGGCCGCGCTGGCGCAGGGCTCGGCCGACGGCTCCGGCGATCCGATGGCCAGTCACATCACCGAGCGCGGCCGGTCGCTGTCCGGCGGGCAGCGGCAGCGGCTGGCGCTGGCCAGGTCGCTGGTCGCGGACCCCGAGGTGCTGGTCCTGGACGAGCCGACCAGCGCCGTCGACTCGCACACCGAGGCCCGGATCGCGGACGGGCTGCGCGCGCTGCGCACCGGCCGTACGACAGTGGTCCTGACCTCCAGCCCGCTGCTGCTGGACCGTGCCGACCACGTCGTCCTCCTCGTCGAGGGCCGGGTGGCGGGCACCGGCACCCACCGTGAACTCCTGCGCGGCAACGCGGCGTACCGCGCCGTGGTCACCCGCGAGACCGACGCGGACGACGGGCCCAAGGCCGCCTCCCTGGCGGGCCGGGCCGCGTCCGGCGGGCACTTCGCCCGTACCGGCACCGACCAGATCGAGGAGACCGCATGATCGGCCTGGCGCCACCGGAGCACGATCCGGACGCTCCGCGGACGGCCGCGACCCTGCCGGTCGGCTCGCCCGCGACCGTACGCGCCTACGTGGGCGGGCTGGTCCGCCGCCACCGCGGGGCCTTCGTCCTGCTGGTGACCGTCAACGCGGTCGCCGTCCTGGCCTCCATGGCCGGACCGTTCCTGCTCGGGAACGTCGTGGAGGACCTGGGCAACGGCGTGCGCGACCTCCACCTGGAGTGGACGATCGGGCTGTTCGTCCTCGCGCTGGCCGTGCAGGCCGTGTTCGTACGCCTGGTACGGCTGCGCGGCGCGATGCTCGGCGAGGAGATGCTGGCGGACCTGCGCGAGGACTTCCTCGTACGGTCCGTCGCCCTGCCACCGGGCGTACTGGAGCGGGCCGGGACCGGCGACCTGCTGTCCCGCATCACCACGGACATCGACCGGCTGTCGGAGGCGATGCGCGAGGCCGTGCCGCAGCTGGCGATCGGCGTGGTCTGGATCGCGCTGCTGCTCGGCGGGATGACCGTCACCGCGCCACCGCTGGCCCTGTCCGTGCTGATCGCGCTGCCCGTGCTGCTCGTCGGCTGCCGCTGGTACTTCAAGCGGGCCCCGCACGCCTACCGCTCGGAGGCGGCCGGGTACGCCGCGGTCTCGGCCGCGCTGACCGAGTCGGTGGACGCGGGGCGCACCATCGAGGCGCACCGGCTGGGCGCGCGCCGCATCCGGCTCTCCGAACAGCGCATCCGAACCTGGACCCAATGGGAGCGCTACACCCTCTACCTGCGCTCGGTGCTCTTCCCGGTCGTCAATGTGACGCATGTGCTGATCCTGGGCGCGGTGCTGCTGCTCGGCGGCCTGTTCGTGCTGCGCGGCTGGCTGACACCGGGACAGCTGACGACGGGCGCGCTGCTCGCGCAGATGATGAGCGAGCCCGTGTCGATCATCCTGCGCTGGTACGACGAGCTCCAGGTGGCCCAGGTCTCCATCGCGCGGCTGGTGGGCGTACGGGAGATCGAGCCGGACGCCGCCGACGAGCGGGCCGAGCCCGACGGCCGGGACGTGCGGGCGGACGATGTGCGCTTCGGTTACCGGGCGGGCGTGGACGTGCTGCACGAGGTCTCGCTGCGGGTGCGGCCCGGCACGCGGATGGCGCTGGTCGGTCCTTCCGGGGCGGGCAAGTCGACGCTCGGGCGGCTGCTCGCCGGTATCTACGCGCCGCGCACCGGCGAGATCACGCTCGGCGGCGCGGAACTGTCCCGGATGCCCGCGGAGCGGGTGCGCGCGCACGTGGCACTGGTCAACCAGGAGCACCACGTCTTCGTGGGCTCGCTGCGCGACAACCTGCTGCTGGCCCGTACGGATGCCGGGGACGCGGAGCTGTGGGCCGCGCTCGGCGCGGTGGACGCGGACGAGTGGGCGCGAGCCCTGGAATCGGGCCTGGACACCGAGGTCGGCTCCGGCGGCCATGCCCTCACCCCGGCCCAGGCCCAGCAGATCGCGCTGGCCCGGCTGGTCCTGGCCGACCCGCACACCCTCGTCCTGGACGAGGCGACCTCCCTGCTGGACCCGCGCGCGGCCCGCCACCTGGAACGCTCACTGGGCCGGGTGCTGGACGGCCGTACGGTCGTGGCCATCGCCCACCGGCTGCACACGGCCCACGACGCGGACGTGATCGCGGTGGTCGAGGAAGGCCGCATCAGCGAACTGGGCAGCCATCAGGAACTGGTCGCTGCGGACGGGGCCTACGCGGCGTTGTGGCGGTCCTGGCACGGATAGGGGGACGTGGGCGGGCGGGGGCCGGACCGGCCCCCGCCCGGCCGGGGCACCCGAAGTGCGGCCCCGGCTATCCGAGGTACCCCAGTGCGCCCAGCCCGCCGATCCCGCCCAGCAGCATGAACACGGGCATCAGGACCTTGATCTCCACCCAGCTCCCGGCACGGAAGCGCATGCCCTTCGGCGGTCCCACCGGGTACCAGCGCTTGCGGCCTATCGGGATGGGCCACAGGACCGGGCAGCCGGAGACGGTCAGCGCGTCGCCGATGTCGTGGACCAGCGCGCCCAGCACGATCGGCAGGCCCAGCCACAGGTACTCCTGGCCGGGGTCGGTGAACAGCCAGCCCGCGCCGTTGCCCGGCTCGTCCAGGACGCCGGCGAGGATCCAGGCCGTCGCGGCGCCCAGCAGCCACACCAGGACGTCGCTGGAGACCCGGGCCGCCCGCCACAGCAGGCCCTCGATGGCCAGCACCATGTGGACGAAGAGGATGCCGAGAACCGCCCAGCGTCCGCCCTGCACCGCCAGGAGCGACATGCCGGCGCCGACCAGGACGGCCCACACCCACGTATGGGTGAGGGTGCGGTGGCCGCCGGAGCGGTGGGCGTCGCCGCGCATCTTGGTGGCCTTGTAGACGGCGTGCGAGAGGGCGTCGACCGCGCCGCACAGCGCGCGCGAGAGCGGTCCGAAGGCGCGCGATATCGTCGCCGACTTGTGGTCGAGGTCGGGTGCCAGCGCCGCGCCGGCGCAGATCAGCGCGCCGACGACGAGGACCGGCCAGGGCATCGGATACCCGGCGGCCGCCGTCGCCGCACCCACCCCCAGCCAGGCCGCGGCCCCGGACAGCGAGTGCGCCGGTCCCATCATGGTCGTTCCCCATCCCGGTTCTGCTGGACACGAAGCCCGGTCCCCATCGACGGGACACGGAGCTCGGAACCCGGATTCCTGACGCCGGGCCGGCGACACAGCGTAGCCTTTGATGATCTAGGTCCGACCCGCCGGTTGTCGGATCCGGACCCGGCCAAGGCAGTATGGGGGCGTGACCCTCATCGATCATCTCCCGAACGACGCCGACCCCGATGCCCTCTTCGAAGCCTTTTCGAGCTGGGCCGAACAGCAGGGCATCGCGCTCTACCCTGCTCAGGAGGAGGCGCTGATCGAGGTGGTCTCGGGGGCGAACGTCATCCTGTCCACCCCCACCGGATCGGGAAAGAGCCTGGTCGCGGCGGGTGCGCACTTCACCGCGCTGGCCCGCGACGAGGTCACTTTCTACACCGCGCCGATCAAGGCACTGGTCTCGGAGAAGTTCTTCGACCTGTGCAAGCTCTTCGGTACGGAGAACGTCGGCATGCTCACCGGCGACGCCTCCGTCAACGCGGACGCGCCGGTCATCTGCTGCACGGCCGAGGTGCTGGCCTCCATAGCGCTGCGGGACGGCAAGGACGCCGACATCGGCCAGGTCGTCATGGACGAGTTCCACTTCTACGCCGAGCCGGACCGCGGCTGGGCCTGGCAGATCCCGCTGCTGGAACTGCCGCAGGCGCAGTTCGTACTGATGTCGGCAACGCTGGGCGACATGTCCCGGTTCGAGGAGGATCTGACCCGGCGCACCGGCCGTCCGACGACGGTCGTACGGTCCGCGACCCGGCCCGTGCCGCTGTCGTACGAATACCGGGCGACCCCGCTCACGGAGACCCTGACCGAGCTGCTGGAGACCCGGCAGGCCCCGGTCTACATCGTGCACTTCACGCAGGCGGCGGCCGTGGAGCGGGCGCAGGCGCTGATGAGCATCAACATGTGCACCCGCGCCGAGAAGGACGAGATCGCGGCGCTGATCGGCAACTTCCGCTTCACGACCAAGTTCGGACGCAACCTGTCCCGCTACGTCCGGCACGGGATCGGCGTCCACCACGCGGGCATGCTGCCCAAATACCGCCGGCTCGTCGAGAAGCTCGCCCAGGCCGGGCTGCTGAAGGTGATCTGCGGCACGGACACGCTCGGCGTCGGCGTCAACGTCCCCATCCGTACGGTGCTGTTCACCGCGCTCACCAAGTACGACGGGACGCGGGTGCGCACGCTGCGGGCGCGGGAGTTCCACCAGATCGCGGGCCGCGCGGGCCGGGCCGGGTTCGACACGGCCGGGTTCGTCGTCGCCCAGGCGCCCGAGCACGTCGTGGAGAACGAGAAGGCCCTCGCCAAGGCCGGCGACGACCCCAAGAAGCGCCGCAAGGTCGTCCGCAAGAAGGCGCCGGAGGGCTTCGTCAACTGGGGCCAGAACACCTTCGAGAAGCTGATCGCCTCCGAGCCGGAGCCGCTGACCTCCCGCTTCCGGGTGACCCACGCGATGCTGCTGTCCGTGATCGCGCGGCCGGGCAACGCCTTCGAGGCGATGCGCAAGCTGCTGGAGGACAACCACGAGCCGCGCCGCAACCAGCTGCGGCACATCCGCCGCGCCATCGCGATCTACCGCTCGCTGCTGGACGGCGGCATCGTCGAGCGCCTGGACGAGCCGGACGCGGAGGGGCGGATCGTCCGCCTGACCGTCGACCTCCAGCAGGACTTCGCGCTCAACCAGCCGCTGTCCACCTTCGCGCTCGCCGCGTTCGACCTGCTCGACCCGCAGTCGCCCTCGTACGCGCTGGACATGGTCTCGGTGGTGGAGTCCACCCTCGACGACCCGCGGCAGATCCTCGCGGCCCAGCAGAACAAGGCCAAGGGCGAGGCGGTGGCCCAGATGAAGGCCGACGGCGTCGAGTACGAGGAGCGCATGGAGCGCCTCATGGACGTCGAGTACCCGAAGCCGCTGGAAGAGCTGCTGCTGCACGCCTACAACCTCTACCGCAAGAGCCACCCGTGGGTCGGCGACCACCCGGTGTCGCCGAAGTCGGTCATCCGCGACATGTACGAGCGCGCGATGACCTTCACCGAGTTCACCTCGTTCTACGAGCTCGCGCGCACCGAGGGCATCGTCCTGCGCTACCTGGCGAGCGCGTACAAGGCGCTGGACCACACCGTGCCGGACGATCTGAAGTCCGAGGACTTCGAGGACATCATCGCCTGGCTGGGCGAGATGGTCCGCCAGGTGGACTCCAGCCTGCTGGACGAGTGGGAGCAGCTGGCCAACCCCGAGGTGGAGACGGCCGAGCAGGCCATGGAGCACGCGGACGAGGTCAAGCCGGTCACCACCAACGTGCGCGCCTTCCGCGTACTGGTCCGCAACGCCCTCTTCCGGCGGGTCGAGCTGGCGGCGCTGGACAAGGTCGAGGAGCTCGGCGAGATGGACGCCGAGTCCGGCTGGGACGCGGACGCCTGGGGCGAGGCGATGGACGCGTACTGGGACGAGTACGACGAACTGGGCACCGGTCCGGATGCGCGCGGCCCCAAGCTGTTGCAGATTCAGGAGGAGCCCGAGCACGGGCTGTGGAAGGTGCGGCAGACGTTCGCCGACCCCAACGGCGACCACGACTGGGGCATCTCCGCGGAGGTGGACCTGGCGGCCTCCGACGAGGAGGGGCGCGCGGTGGTGCGCGTCACCGATGTGGGGCAGCTCTGAGGCTGCCCGGACACCTGACGGAGGACGTACGGTCATGACCAACCCCGCCGAGCGCCTGGTGGATCTGCTGGACCTGGAGCAGATCGAGGTGAACATCTTCCGCGGCCGCAGCCCGCGGGAAAGCCTCCAGCGCGTCTTCGGCGGGCAGGTCGCCGGACAGGCGCTGGTCGCGGCCGGGCGGACCACGGAGGGCGACCGGCCCGTACATTCGCTGCACGCGTACTTCCTGCGCCCCGGGCGGCCCGGGGTGCCGATCGTGTACCAGGTCGAGCGGGTACGGGACGGCCGGTCCTTCACCACCCGCCGGGTCGTCGCCGTCCAGCAGGGGCGCACGATCTTCAACCTGACCGCCTCCTTCCACCGGCCCGAACCGGGCGTCGAGCACCAGCTGCCGATGCGCCGCGAGGTGCCGCCCCCGGAGGAGCTGCCGACCGTCGCGGACGAGGTGCGCGGGCACCTGGGCGGGCTGCCCGAGGCGCTGGACCGGATGGCCCGGCGCATGCCGTTCGACATCCGCTACGTCGACCGGCTGCGCTGGACGCCGGAGGAGATCGAGGGCGCGGAGCCGCGCAGCGCGGTGTGGATGCGGGCGGTCGGGCCGCTGGGCGACGACCCGCTGGTCCACACGTGCGCGCTGACCTACGCGAGTGACATGACCCTGCTGGACGCCGTCCGCATCCCGATCGAGCCGCTGTGGGGTCCGCGCGGCTTCGACATGGCCTCGCTCGACCACGCGATGTGGTTCCACCGCCCCTTCCGCGCCGACGAGTGGTTCCTGTACGACCAGGAGTCCCCCATCGCCACCGGCGGCCGCGGCCTGGCCCGCGGCCGCATCTACGACCGCGCGGGCAACCTCCTCGTATCCGTCGTCCAGGAGGGCCTGCTCCGCCCCCACACCAACGCCCCGAGCCTGGAACGGCCGTACGGGGAGGAGGCGGGCGGGGAGTCCTGAGCGGATTTCCCACTCGGCGGAGACGATCCTTCACAGCCGGGCGCGGGGGGCGAGAATTCCCGGCCCGGGGCCACCGGAGTTCCCGCAGTTCGGACACCAACTGCGGCCGCGACTCCGCCCGCTGAACCGGCCCGCGAAACGCGCCCGGAATTCACCGATCGGAACTGGCCACTCGCCACATATCCCTTCTGCCACTACATACCCAACGGCCCCACGGGTGCCACAAAGCGCCATAGCGGCACTCGACACCGGTCTACAGGTATGAGATAGTCGCTTGTTGAACAGAAGCTGACGTTATCGCGCGATTTTGGGCTTACCCACACTTACGTCCAGGAAGTCGAACACGCCCTGGCGTTGAGGAGTACAAGTTGCCCGATTTAAGGCGCTTGATTTCGCCCGAAGGGCGCATCTGGGAGACGGACGACATCGTGGCCCGCGTATTCGGAGCCACCGAACTTTTAGCCCACCGCGGCGTCGGCCCCGGTTCACGGGTAATGCTGAGCGGCGCCAATTCTTCTGAATGGGTCGTCGATTTACTCGCGCTCATTCACCTCGACGCTTCGGTGGTCCTGACCGATCACCGGGCCACCCCTGCCCAGCGTTCGCGTATCCGCGCCCAGGCACGCGTGATGCTCGAAATCAGCGGCGGTACGGGCAATACTCCGGCGCCACGGCCGGCTCCGCGCACGGCGGCCGGGCCCGATGTCGCGGCCTGGGCACAACGCCAGGACGCCGCGATTTCCTGGTCGTCGGGCACGACGGGCAGCCCCAAAGGCATCGTCCGCTCCGGCCGCTCCATTCTGGACAACCTCGCACTCAGCGCGGAACGCATGGGATACCGGCCCGACGACGTCTTCCTGCCCGTCCTGCCGTACTCCCACCAATACGGTCTGTCGCTGGTCCTCTGCTGGTGGCTGAACGGTGGCACGCTCGTGGTCTACGGGCCGACCACACGCCTGGACCGTGCGCTCGCGGTCGGCGTGGACCACGGCCTCTCCATCGTCGACGCGGCCCCGTCGACGTATTACAGCCTGCTCAACCTGCTCGACCGCCGTCCCGCTCTCGCCGACGCACTCAAGACGGTGCGGGCCTGGTGCGTGGGCGGCGCGCCGCTGGGACGCAGCCTGGCGGCCCGGTTCCACGCCCGCACAGGCCGGCATCTGCTCGACGGCTACGGGGCGACCGAGGTGGGAAACATCGCGTTGGCGCCGCCCACCGACCCGGTCGGGTGCGGCACACCACTGCCGGGCGTGGCCGTCGAAGTCCACGACGACCACGGCAGGCCGCTGCCCCACGGCCGGCTCGGCGAACTCGTCGTACGCAGTGACGGCCTGATGACCGGCCACCTGGGCGACGACGGGGAGCTGGTGCCGGTCGCGGGTCCCGTGCACCGTACCGGCGACATCGGCCTGCTCGACGCCGCCGGCCGTGTCTTCCCGGTCGGGCGCAAGCACGCCGTGCACCGTGACGGCCACACGCTCTTTCCCGACCATCTCGCCGAGCGGGCCGAATCGGCCGGCGCGCAGACGGAGGTCGTCGCCGTCCCCGACGAGCGTCTGGGCTGCCGTCTGGTGTTCGTGATCGCGGACCCGGACGGTCATGAGCCCGCGCACTGGAAGCGAGCGTTGCGCCCCGTGCTCGCCCGCTACGAGCAGCCCGACCACATTGTCGTACTTCCCGAGTTGCCCCTCACCCATACGGGCAAGCCCGACCCGGCCGTTCTGGAGAAGATCGCCATGACCTCGCTGCCCGCGCCGCACCACACGGCCACCGACGCCACCGCGTCCGGCCCGGCCGTCGGTGCGGCCGACCACCGCATTCCCTTCGCCGACCGTGTCGACGCGCTGCGCGCCGTACGCCGGTACGTGGCCGCCAATGAAGACGCGGTGCTGAGCATCCTCACCGAGATCTCACCGCACCACACCGCCCGAGCGGAGATCCGTTCATTCCTCGCCACCCTCGACGGAGCGGAGGAAGAGATCCGTCGGACCCGGCCCGGCTGCGTGCCCCGGGCCGCGGTCTTCACGCCCTCCAACATCCCGCTCTATTCCTACGCGCTGTACATGCTCGTGACCTCCCTTTACACCGACCGGATCACCTTCAGGCCGTCCTCCGAGATCAAGAGCCAGATCCTGCGCCTGCACGACCTGCTGGCGCCGGTGCACGGCTTACCCATCGAGCTTTTCGACCTCAGCCAGCGCAAGTTCGTGACCGGCCCGGTACGCGACGCGGACCTCATCGTCTTCACCGGCAATTACTCCCACGCCGAGACAGTCCGCGAAGGGCTGGCGGAAGACCAGCTCTTCCTTTTCTTCGGCCGCGGCATCAATCCCTTCGTGATCGCACCCGACGCCGATCTCAAACGCGCCGTACACGACCTCACCAGCATCCGTCTCTACAATTCCGGCCAGGACTGCTTCGGTCCCGACGTCGTGTACGCGCCGCAGGGCCGCACCGAGGAATTCCTCGACCTGCTGTCCGCCAAACTGACGTCGCTGCGTTTCGGACAGAACAACGACCCGGCCGCCGACTACGGTCCGATCTGCTACGACTCGGCGCTGGTGAACTGTTCGGACTACCTGGTGCGCCATGCACGTCGCATCCGGCACGGCGGGCGCATCGATCTGCCGTCGCGCAAGGTCGAGCCGACCGTGCTGCTGTGGGGCTTCGACGACAAGATCCCCCTTGACGAGATGTTCGCCCCGGTGTTCAACGTCGTGGCCTATCCCAGCGCGCGGCGGTTGCGTGAACGGCTGGCGAGCCCTTACTTCAGCGAACGCGCGCTGGGGGCGATGGTCTACGGAAACGATCCGGAGACGGTGAAAGTCCTGGCCAAACGTCACCGGACCTGCGTCGACCACACACTGCTCGACGCCGAGGACGGCAACCACCCGTTCGGCGGATTCGGGCTGATGGCGAACTACCTCTCCTACGGCGGCGAACGGCACGCCGAACCCCTGCTCATCTCGCAGGCCGTGGCGCAGAATCTTCCGACAACCGCCCCTGTCGCGGTGCGTGGGAAGTGACCGGGGTGAGCAAACGATACGCCGACGCGTGGACCGCGATCGTCGACCTGCTGGTGGCGAACGGGGTGGACACCTGCTTCGGGCTGCCCGGTGACGATCTGGAGCTGCTTCGCGCCCTCGACGCCGCAGGGCTGGACCTCGTACCGTGCCGTGACCAGCGCAACGCGATGTACATGGCGACCGGCTACGCGCTGCAGTCAGGCCGGCCTGCCGTATGCGCCCTGGGCAAAGGACCGGCTGTCACGCACGCGGCCACGGGGCTGCTCGAAGCGCGGGAGTCCGGTGCGCCGGTCCTCGTACTCGCCGCCGGCGTGCCCGAACGGCGCCGGGGCAGCGGCGGGTTCCAGGAACTCGACCAGGTCGCCGTGACCGCGCCCCTCGTGCGGTGGGCGCACCGGGTGGGCCATCCGGACCGGGTCGTCCCCGCGACGGTGACGGCGCTGACGCGAGCGGTGGGGCCGCCACCCGGCCCCGTGTACCTGGAGATACCCGATGACGTCCGCACGGCGGAGATCCTCGTCACCGGACCGCAGCCGACGCTGCCCGAACCGCTGCCCCTTGAGCCCATGCCCGCGACGCCGGGACCGGCGCTGGCGGCGATCCGCGCGAGCCGGCGTCCGGTGGTGCTGGTGGGCGGCGGAATGCGGCACCGCAACGATGGTGGTGCGGTCGAGGGCTTCGCCGAGCGCCTCGGCGCGGCGCTCTTCACCACCGCGTCCGGCCGCGGTGCCGTCGACGAGCGCCATCCGCTGTTCTGCGGCGTGGCGGGCCTCTACGCCGCGGCCCCCGCCCGTGAGCTGTGGTCGTCCTGTGACCTGGTGATATCGCTCGCCGGGCGGCTCGAAGAGACCGTCGTCGAAGGCGGGACGCCGTGGCCCCCGGTCCCGGTGGTGCAGGTCAATATCGATCCGGGCGGGCTGTCGGCCGAGTTCCCGGGCCCGCGCGTGCTCGGAGACGCCCGGCACGCCGTGCTCGGCTGGACGCGGGCGCTGGACGAGGACCGTGAGGCCGGGCACGCGGACGCGACGGAGGTATGGGCGGACAAGATCAGCTTCGCCCGTAAGGCCATGTCGCTCGACGTGGAAGCGGAACTGGCCCGCGCGGCGGCGCTGCCGGGCGTCCGCATCCCCGAGTTGCTCGCCGCGCTCGACGCCACCGCCGGCGAGCACCACGTACTGGTCCAGGAGAACGGGCTGCAGGACATGTGGTCCTACTGCTTCCCCTTCCACGTCGGCGGCGGGTCCCTCGTACCGTCGGAGCAGACCCCGTTGGGATTCGGCGCGGCCGCGGCCATCGGGGTCAAGCGGGCCGCCCCCGACCACGAGGTCACCGCGTTCGTCGGGGACGGAGCGTTCCTCGCGGCCCGCGCGGAGATCGCCGCCACCGCTCCGGCCCACGGCGGCATCCTGTACGTGGTGCTGTGCAACGGCGGCTACGGCTGGCTGGACGCCCAACGCGCCCGCCTCGGCCTCGACGCCGAACGCCACCCCTTCACCCGCCCGGGCGCGCCGCCGCCCGTGGTGGACGGGCCGGACCTCCTCTACCGGGTGCTGCGTGACAAGGCCACGCTGACCAAGGAGCTTCTTGCGGCGCGACGGTTCTGCTCACAGGGCGGCACGGCCGTACTCATGGTGCCGGTCGTTCCCGACGACATTCCCCCGCCGCTTCGTGAGGGTGGGGTGGTTCCTCAGTGACGGGCGCGGGGGAGCCGGCTGACGCACCAGCTGTCGCGCCGCCCCGTGCGCGCGGCACCCGCTCGTCGCGGCGCTGTAGGGCTGGGAGCGTGCCGGACGCTTCGTTGACGACCGGCCGACGCCGGGGGCGCCGCGATCATCGGCAGTGGGTACGGTGCGGTGGCCCGTTCCTCCAGGTCACGGCCACCGTGGTCAGCGCTGTCGGCGAGATCGGCAGATGTCTCGGTACGCCGGGACCCGGCCGTGCCCGGAGCACGGCGTGCCCGGGCGGCGCCGATGCCTGCGACACCGCCGTCGGCCTCGCGGCGAGGTTCCGGCCGTGAACCACCCTCCGGAACCGCTCCCGACCGCCGCCACCGTCATCCGCAGCGGGCCGCTGACCTGGGTACAGCAGTGGCACTGGTACGAGCGCACCATTCCCGGACCACGGCGGGTGAACCCGACGCCGCTCGCCGACCACTGCCACGTACCACCCTCCACAACCGTCGCCGACATCCACATGGCGCTCGCCTCCCTCACCGCCCGTCACGAGGCGCTGCGCACCACGGTCGACCCGCTCCGCCCGGTACAGCACGTCCACCGAGCGGACTGGGCCCCGCTGCCGGTCGACTGCGTCGACGTACCCGCCGCCGACGCCGACACCCTGGAGGCTGCGACGGCGGCACTGGCCGTCCGCCCGATCGACCCCGAGCGCAATCCGCCCTGGCTGGCCAGGGTGCTGCTGGAGGCGGGAAAGCCGCGTGCGGTCCTGATGGCCGCCCACCACGTTCTGATCGACGGGTGGGGGTTGGCGGTACTGCTCAACCAACTGCACGATCAACTGCTCGGCGACGACGCACCGGCGGAGGCATTGGCGCACCCCCTCGACACCGTCGCCGCCCAGCCCCTGGAACGCGCCCGCGCGGCGGAGCGCGAGTGGCTCACGCGTCTCGCGGACAACCCGACCGGCGTGCTGGCCCCGTTCGGTGGGACCAACGACGGCGAAGGGCGCCACCGCCTCCAGCACCGCTCGGCTGACGCGTACGACGACCTCGTACGCATCGCCCGGCGCTATCGGGTCAGTCCGGAGGTCGTCATGCTCGCGGCGCTGGCCCACGACGTCGCCACCCGCACCGGCGAACACCGGTTCCTCGCCTCGGTGGTGGTCTCCAACCGGGCCCGTGCCGCTCTGCGGAACAGCATCGGCGTCCGGGCCCTGACGGTTCCGGTACAGATCGATCTCCGCCCGGGCGCTGCGTTCGGCGAGGTGGTCGCCTCGGTCGCCGCCGCCTCCGCCGCGGCCTACCGGCACGGTCGGTGGCGCCCCGCGGAGCTGGTCGCCGCCCAGGCGCGCATGGACCGCCGCCGAGGTGTGGTGACCGTACCCACCATCGAGTACAACTGCTATTCGTGGCCACGGGATTACCTGGCCCCGGCGTACAACTCCCCGCCGAGCGGGCCCGTCACCTGGGTCTGCAGCGCGCCCGACGAACCCTGCGACACCCTCTACGTCGACCTCGGCCTCGACGCTGGGGTCGTCACCCTCGATGTCACCGTGGGGGATCACCTGCTCGACGCCGAGCAGGCCATGGCGTTGCCCGTCCGCCTGTGCGGTTTCCTGCGCGCGCTCGCCGACGGCGCCGAGTGCCCGGTTCCGGAACGCTCGCTCACACCGGCCGCCTCCGGATGGTGGCGCGCCCCGCAGGGCTGGGTGTGCTTGCCCAAGGTCGAAGACGTGTTACGCGGCCATCCCGGAGTACTCGACGTAACGGTGGCGCCCAGCGGGGAGGCCGCAGGGGAAGGCGAAGAACCGCACCTCGACGCGTACGCACACACCGCCCCTGATGTCACCCCGGACCACTTGCACCGCCACGTGCTGGACCATCTCGACGAAGTGCCGGGCATCGTGGCCCCGCGCTGCTACGTCCTGTCGCCGGACGGTCTCGAATCCGGCCGGCCGTCGGATCATTCCTGCACTGCTATCGGCGGTCCCGGGGCCCCGCGGGTCTCGTCGCGCCCGCCTGCGTCGGAGGCCGAACGGGCGCTGGCTGCCGCTGTGATCGCCGCCGTAGCCGTCGTCGGCCCCAGCGGCCTCATCGGTCCCGGTGGTCCCGTCGAACCCAGTTGTCCCGTCGAACCCACTGATCCCAGCCAACCCGGCGGTCCCGTCGGCCCCGGCGGGCTGCCGGTCGGCTCCTCCGACAGCCCCATCGCCGTGGACATGAACCGTTGCCTCGCCGACCACGGAGTCACCCTGGTCGCCGTCCCCCGTCTGCTGGCGCTGCTTCACCGGTCCGGCTTCACCGGGATCGCTTCGGACGAGCTGGCCGGTACGGCTTCGCTCGGCCACCTTGCCGCGGCCCTGAAGCCCTTATCGCCCCGCGCCCATCGTGGAGGAGAAACCTCACCATGACCGCGCCCCACACCCCCGCACCGTCCATGGACCGCCTGGCCCCGTGGGCCTTCGCCGAGTTCGTCGAGGCGAACACCCACGACACGGCCTACCGCCCGCCGGTGGTGGACGGTCCCGTCGGGCCGACCATCGTCCGCAACGGCCGCGAGCTGGTGAACTTCGCGAGTATCAGCTTCCTCGATCTGGAGCGTCATCTCCCGGTACGACGCTATTTCGCCGAGGGGGCGCTCGCCCACGGCCTGAGTACCAGCGGATCCAGAATGACCCAGGGAATCTGCCGCCCCCACCAGGTGCTGGAAGAGACGATCGCCCGCCACACCGGCAAGGAGCGGGCCATCAGCTTCGCCACGGGGCTGCTGGCCAACATCGGGTTCGTCCACGCCATGAGCAGTGCCGCGCACTTCGACGCCGGGATCGAGGTACGTAATCGCGACACCGTTTTCGTGGTCGACCGTGACGTCCATTGGAGTATCTGGAAGGGCCTGGAGGGGCTTGGCTACGGCCGCAACGTCCACGCGTTCCGGCACAACGACGTTTCCGACCTGGCACGCATCCTGAACCGGGTCCGGTCCCGCAAGACCGTGGTCATCGCCGAAAGCCTTTATTCGGCCGACGGCACCATGGGGCCGATCGTGGAGATCATCGATGAATGCGACCGGCACGGCGCCGTCAGCATGATCGATGATGCGAACGGCTTCATGGTGTACGGGCCCGAGAACCGCCCGTACGCCCGGGAGGCGGCCGCGATCCGGGAGCGTGCCGACTTCGTCATGGTGTCCCTGTCGAAAGCCATCGGCCTGGAAGGCGGCGCGATCGCCGGACCGGCGGCGGCCATCGATGCCTTCGAACTGCTCTCCGGCACTTCGATGTTCACGGCCGCCATCCAGCCGCCCACCGCGTACACCGCCGAGCGCACGATCGACGTCCTCGCCAACAAGCCGGAGATCGTCGACGATTACTTGGCGCACGCCGCACGCCTTCGCCGACAGATGCACGAGGCCGGCTCGCCGACACTGCCGACCGAGTCGTACATGCTCTCGGTGCCGATCGGTAACGACGCCGCCGCCCTGCAGATGCGCGAGTGGTTCGTCGAGGACGGCTATCTCGTACCGGTCTTCTCCTACCCGGCCGTCTCACGGAACCAGGCGCTCCTGCGCCTGTTCCCGCACGCGGGCCACACCGAGGAGCAGATGGACGGCTTCCTGCGCACCCTCCTCACCTATCGACGGCGCCTGGGGGTCTGAAATCCCCGGACCCTCCCCACGAAAGAGGAACCCATGGCGAATGACACCGATATCCTCAACACTCTTGCCAAAATTGTCGAAGAGGTCGCCGGCGTCGCCTCCGCCGAGGTGACCGCCGAGAAGTCTTTCACCGACGATCTCGACATCGACTCCCTGCTGATGGTGGAGATCACCGTGGCGGTCGAGGACAGGTTCGAGGTGCAGATCCCCGACGAACGGAGCGCGGAGTTGAAAACTGTGGGCGATCTGGTGGGCTATATCGCCGACTATCGGTAATTGCCGCCACTGACTTTCGGAGGTATGCCGTGCACAGAGCAAGTCTTCACAGGGCCAGGCGGCCATGAGCGTCCTCGACCGCTTCCGGCTCGATGGTCGCGTCGCCGTGGTCACCGGCGCCTCCTCCGGGCTGGGTATCGCCTTCGCCACCGCGCTGGCCGAGGCAGGAGCCGATGTCGCGCTGGGGGCACGGCGCGCCGAAAGGCTGGAGGCGACGCGTACGGCCGTCGAAAAGCTCGGCCGCCGGGCCGTTACCATGCGTACCGACGTCGCCAAGCCGGAGGACTGCCACGCGCTGGTCGACGCGGCCATGCACGCATTCGGGCGGGTGGACATTCTCGTCAACAACGCCGGGATCAGCAGTGAACACCCCGCGACGGAGGAGACACCGGAACAGTTCCGCGCGGTCATCGACATCAATCTCAACGGCTCCTACTGGATGGCCCAGGCGGCGGGCGCGGTGATGCTGCCCGGCAGTTCCATCGTCAACGTTTCGAGCATCCTCGCGCTGGTCACGGGCGGCCTGCCGCAGGCCGCCTACACGGCGTCAAAGGCCGGACTCCTCGGACTCACCCGCGATCTCGCCCAGCAGTGGACCCCCGACAAGGGCATTCGCGTCAACGCCCTCGCGCCGGGCCTCTTCCCCTCCGCGATGACCGACGGCTATGCCGAGGGCTACGTCGAGACGATGATGCCGCGAGTACTTTCAGGCCGCATCGGACAGCCCGAGGAACTCGCCGCGGCTCTGGTCTTCCTCGCCTCCGACGCGGCGTCCTACATCACCGGCACCACGCTGATGGTCGACGGGGGGACGCATATCGCATAGTGACGCGCAGCGTGGGCTCCACTGCCGGAACCTTCGAGCGGATGTGTTGATGTTGCTGATCAGTGAGCGATGCGGTCATGTACGTCTTGGTGTGGCCGGGGGCGATTACGTGGGCGACCTCTCGTGCATCACCGTGAGCGCTCGTTCGGGCACGGCCGCAAACACTTGCCCGTTACGAATCCAGCTCGAAAGATCAGGCCCGATACATGACCCGTTACCTGATCCGGAGCTGAATCCGGCGAGCCTTTCGCGCGGGATCGGTCCACTCGACGTCCTGGGGAGTCGGCCATGACGACGGAGCCCACCGCCCGTTCCCGTCCGCGCGAAGCGCTCGGCGATCCGCATCTGCGCCGCCTGGTCGTGGGCCAAGGGCTGGCGGCCGTGGTCGATGCGCTCTTTCTCGTATGGCTCACGCTCTTCGTACTTGAACTGTCGGAGCCCGGGTTCGCCACAGGGCTGGTTCTGGTGGCCGTGGCGCTGCCGCGGGCGGCGCTCCTGCTTCCTGCGGGAGTCCTGGTCGACCGCCTCGGTCCCGCCCGTATCACGGCCGCCGCCGCCTGGCTGCGGGTCGCCGTCCTGCTCGCCCTCGGCCTCCTGGTCACCCTCACCTCGCCATCAGTGACCACGGTTGCGCTGCTCGCCGGGCTGCTCGGCGCCGCCGACGCCGCCTACTTCCCGGCGGCCCTGGCGTTGTTGCCCGCCGTCGTACCGACCGGGAAGCTCGCCCGGGTCAACGCGCTGGTGCAGGGCGCGGAGTCGGGGGGCGATCTGATCGGCCCGGCGGTGGCCGCCGGAGCCATTGCCGCCGTCGGCTTCGAAGCGACGCTCGGTGTGATCGCGGCGATGGCCGCGCTGGCGGCCGGCGTCCTCAGCACGCTGATCCGCGTAGTACGGCGTGGCGATGGCGCCAGGGACGACGCCGACCCCGACGCCTTCGGCAGTGAGCAGCTCAGCAGTGCACGTGCCCTCGGCGCGGGCTTGCGATACGCCTGGCATGAACCACTGGTACGAGGCATGCTGGCAGCCATCGCCCTGATCAACATCGCGGTCGTGGGCCCCGTACTCGTGGGCGGCGCGGTGCTCGCCGACCAACGCCTCGGTGGCGCGGGCTCCCTGGGCGTCGTGCTCTCCGGATTCGGCGCCGGCTCACTGGCCGGCTCGCTGATGGCCGGCTGGCGACCACCCGCCCGGCGTGGCTGGACCGTGGTCGGCGGGGTCGCGGCAATCGGCGCAGGCGTGGCCGGACTAGCCGCCGTCAGCCATGTCATCACCGCAACAGCGGTCGTCTCACTGGTCGGCCTCGGATCCGCATTCCTCGGCGTGGTCGTCGTGGCCACGCTGCAAGAGCGCGTACCCAACCAACTACTGGGCCGAATGATGAGCCTCATCGTCCTGGTCACAGTAGCCTTCGACCCATTCTCCTACGTGCTCGCCGGCGCCCTGCTCCCCTACGGCACGACAACACTGTTCCTGGTAAGCGGCAGCACCGTCCTGGCATGCGCGGCCCTGGTAGCCACGAGCCCAGCGATTCGCTCTTTGCGGTGACGGCCCGGCCTCGTGCGCTCAGGCTTTGGTCCGCTTGCGCCACTGACCAGGTGCGGACTTCGCGCTGCCGACCAGACGCGGAGCCGGAAGCATGCCCACCGGCCTCCCGAGGCATCTGCGGGGCTGGCGGCCGGGGCCAGATCATTGCTGTCGGGCCGACCCGCCTCATCGGTTCCTCAAGGATGTCCGGTTTCTGCCCGGACCGCTGTCCTGGGCTCGTCGTCTCGAACTGGGCGAGCAGTACCCGGTCACGCCAGTAGGCGACCGTTGCCATCGTGTCCGCGTATGAGCAACAGATCAGCTCGGTTCCGCTGGATGCGGCTTTCAGCCTCTCGGAGAGGCTGCCCACATGCTGGCCGACACCAGCACTTATGCCCATCCGCCCGCTTCCCAGGCTCGCGCTGCGCCCCAGTTCCAGTAGTCCTCCATGCCAGCCCACATGAACCCGTTCGCCTCGTCCTCATCACACGGCTGGAACGTCTCCGTCGAACTGGCCCCTAATCGCAACAGCGGTTCTCGTCAGCGGATTCGTGTCTGTCCCTTCCTTAGCTACGTTCGATAGCCAGCCATCGTATGAACCTTGGTCACCGCTACGGCGAGGTGCATGAACTCCCCAATCAGCATCGGATACTGCTCCCCTCCATGACCGGCGGCCATCGCCCGGTCGGCCATCGCCTTGATCAACTTTGGTAGCTCCGTGTTGATGCCCGCTGCATCGCTCTCCTCGATCAGGTGCGCCATGGCTCGCGCGTCGGTTTCCAGGGTCGCTACCTCGGGCGGGAAGGAATCAGCGTCGGTCTGCTCGGCGTATCCCGGCAGCCAGTCGGCCACGCCGGCTGCCACCTGCCGTGCGAACGTTGCGTACGCCGCGGCGTCGACACAGGCCGTTCTGAGCAGGGCGGTGCCCTGGAGCCAGGCGTTCAGGACGCTCCACATCATGGCCAAGCCCGCCACGTCGTACAGGAACGCCAGGCCGTGGTCCGCGCCCAGGTAGGTGACGGTGCCGAGCGCGTTGAGCGTTGACTTGTGTGCAAGTCCCCTTCCGGTCCGCTGTGCAGGATTACCGCCTGTTCGGTGCCGATGGCCGACGGGATGGCCGTCACGGCGCCGTCGAGATAGCGGGCACCGCGCTGCTCCGCCCGCCGGACTGCCTCCCGGGCCTGGGCCGAGGAGCCCGAGGTCAGGTTGATTACGGTGGTCTGGTGCCCGGCCTTCAGGAATGCGGCGGCTAGTGCCCTGCCGGTGTGAAGGTCAAGCCAGGTCGCGATGCGGATCGGGGAACTGAGTCGTCGAACGGGCGTCAACACCCACCAGTTGCGCTACTACGAAGCCCAGCCAACGGGTACCGCGAGTACGGAGAGAGCGCCGTGCTTCGGGTGAAGCAGATCCGCCACCTGCTCGGCGCCGGACTCTCCTCCGAAGACATCGTCTACCTACTGCCCTGTGCGGAAGGGGAGGCCCCGGAGCTGATCGGGTGTCCCGAACTGCTGGCCGCCATGCGGTCGCGGCTGCGGCGGCTGGACGAGCAGGTGGAGCAACTTGCTCGGTCCCGCAACGCCCTTGCCGACTACATCGACGTCGCCGAGCGCATCGGTCGCCAGAGCTGTCCGCTCTTTGAGGAAGGGGCGGCTCTGGAACCCGCCGGTCCCACCGGGCCCGCCAAGCCCGTCGAGTCCGTTGAGTCCGTCGAATCTGTTGTTTTCGCCTGACCGCGGCGTGCCCAGTGCACCCCACCTCCCTTCCTCTTCGTTACCTGTCGGAGGCCCCGATCCGGAAGGGTGACATCGCGCGGGTCGTGGAGGTCCGGACGGGAGCGGGCCCCGGAGGCGGTGGGGTGGGCATCGAGGGGTGGCGTAGGCGGTTTTTGGCTGGTTGGTGGCGGCGGGCCTGGTCCAGGGCTCGGGTGAGGTTGACGCGGTACCAGAGGACCTCGTCGAACTCTGCCGCCATGGTCGCCCACTCCACCGCCTGCTGGGCCGTCGCTCCGGTGGCGGGTGGGGCCAGGGACGGGCGCAGGCGGCGGAGTACGGTGCGTTCCAGAGGGTCTTCCGCGATCGAGGCCAACTCCTCCGGTGGCAGGACGGCGGCGATCACGGCGGCCGACTGCCAGCCGTCTGCCGCCTGGCCCATCAGCTGGGCTACCCGGCGGCTGCGCCATGTGCGGCCCCGCCAGTCCTGGCCGCCGTCGAGCATGACCCGCATCACCGCCGGGATATGGCCCCGCAGCAGCCCCGGCTCACGGTCGGCGAATTCCGTCAGCTCCGAGGCGAGGTAGAGCCAGACCACGGCGCCGTAGCGGTTCACGTAGAAGCGGACCGGGGCGAAGCTGCCCGCGCGGGCCAGGCGCAGGAATCGGCCCGGGCCGATGTCGAGCAGACCGGCGGCCTCGGTCGCGCCGACCGTTCGCAGGCGCTCACGCAGTGTGTCGGGGAAGCCCTCCTCCGCCCGCAGCCGTCGGATCTCCTCCGCCGGCACCCGGCGCCGCCCCCACGGTCCGGCCGGGCCGGGCCGCGCTTCGGGGTCCGGCGGGACCGTGGCGATCTCCTCCAGTTGCACCGCTAGGTCGAACTCGCCGCTGCGCAGCCCCAGTTCGTGGGCCGCCCGACCCGGCGCGAGCGTCTCCCCCACAGTCAGGAATTCATCCAGCGCGGACACCTGCCGCCCGTCGCACATCACCGTCATGACACTCTCCCCCGTCACCGTTCGTCACGGAATCCGGTGCGGATCCCCGCCGGTTCGTTACCGACAGTGACGACGATAGCCGTGGGGTACGACACCGCGTCAAGCCCCGGCTTCAGGGCTGTGGACAACCTTCCGGCCGACGGGACGCGACCCCCAGGTGTTCCCCCACACGGTTGACCAACAGCGCCATTTCGTAGGCGATTTGCCCCATGTCGGCCTCTGGGCCCGCCAGCACGCACAGACAGCTGCCCTCCCCCGCCGCCGTCACGAACAGCACACCGTCGTCGAACTCGACCATCGTCTGCCGCACCTGCCCGGCCCCGAAGTGCCGGCCCGAGCCCTTGGCGAGGCTGTGCAGGCCCGACGCGACCGCCGCCAGATGCTCCGCGTCCTCCCGCGCCAGCCGCCGGCTCGCACTCGTCACGAGCCCGTCGTTGGACAGCACCAGGGCGTGCCGCACCTGGTCCATCCGCTCGGTCAGGTCGTCCAGCAACCAGTCGAGCCCGCTGCTCGCCGCCATCCCGTTCCCTCCCCGTGTCCCCGTGGGCAACTGCCGTGCCAGCCTGGCCCACCCATGCCGTCCCGGCAAGCGTCCCGGCCGTGCCGCGCGGTTCGCGGGGCCTGTTCGGGCCGGATGGCGCAGGATGGCGGTATGGCGCGCAAAATGAGCAAGGACGAGTGGCAGAGCTTCCTGTCCGAGGGCACCCGCACCGGCAAGCTCTCGACCGTACGGGCCGACGGCAGCCCGCACATCGCACCGGTGTGGTTCCTCCTGGACGGCGACGATCTCGTGTTCAACACCGGCGCCGACACGGTCAAGGGCCGCAACATCGCCCGGGACGGCCGGGTCACGCTCTGTGTGGACGACGACCGGCCGCCGTTCAGCTTCGCGATCGTGGAGGGCCGGGCCGAAACCAGCGACGAGCTTCCCGAGGTACGCGCCTGGGCGACCCGTATCGCGGCCCGCTACATGGGCAAGGAGCGCGCCGAGGAGTACGGGGCGCGCAACGGCGTCCCGGGAGAATTGCTGGTACGGGTGCGGATCGACAAGGTCGTGGCCGTCGCCGATCTCGCCGACTGACGTTCCGGCCGTACGGCGTCGGTACGCCCGGAACGCGGCGCCTCCTCACCCCACCGAGTCCAGCAGCCGGGCGGTGTACACCCGCCCGGCGTGCTCCACCAGCCGTATCAGCACTTCCTTGCCCGAGTCGCGGTCCCGCGCGTCGCACAGCACCACGGGGGTGCCCCGGTCCAGGTCGAGCGCCCGCGCCACCTCGTCGGCCCCGTACGCGCGGGACCCGGCGAAACAGTTGACGGCCACCAGGAAGGGGATGGAGCGGTTCTCGAAGTAGTCCACGGCGGGGAAGCAGTCCTCCAGCCGTCGCGTGTCCGCGAGCACGACGGCGCCCAGTGCGCCCCGCGCCAGGTCGTCCCACAGAAACCAGAAGCGGTCCTGTCCGGGCGTTCCGAAGAGGTACAGGGACAGTCCGGATCTGATGGTGATGCGGCCGAAGTCCATCGCCACCGTGGTGGTGGTCTTGCGCACCACGTCCCCGGCGTCGTCCAGCGCGGCACCCGCCTCGCTGAGCAGTTCCTCCGTACGCAGCGGCCGAATCTCGCTCACGGCTCCCACGAGGGTCGTCTTGCCGACCCCGAATCCGCCCGCCACGAGGATCTTCAGGGCCAGGAAGGTGTCGTCGGGGGTGTTCGCGGAGGCGTCGGCAGGCGGTACGGATACGTCGTGGGGTTCGTCGCGCGAGTCGAAAACCATGGCGAGGACCGTACTCCTTTCGCTACACAGCGTGGCGTGGAGTTGACAACTTCGTACGCTGCGGGGGAAGCCCCGGCCACCGTCCGGCCGGGCGCCACCAGCGGGAAACCCGCGCCGCGGGCCGGTCGCCGCACCGGCGGGGCGCGAGAAAGAAGGCTGATGATGTCCATCCATGAGGCCACCGGTACCGGCGAGGACATCGCGGCCGTACCCGCCGCGGGCGACAACGAGGCAGGCCCCTGGCACAACGTCTGCCGTATCTGCCACCCGCGGGAGTCGCCCGTACGGCCGCTCGTCGCCATCTGCGGTGAGCCGCTGCTCGGCATCAGGGCCGCCCGCGACGCGCCGCGGTGCGAGCTGTGCGACCACCTCACGCCGCTGCACGTACGAGGACACCGGACGTGAGACCGCGCCGGAGCCGACGTCAGGCGTGAGCCGGTACCGCGTGTGCGGCGGCACTGTACGGACGACTGCACGGGAACGCCGGCTCCGGCGCCCGATTTCACCCCAACGGATGCAGCCACCCTGCTAGTTTGGTTAGCCAATCTAACTAGGCAGGCGAAGGGGCCGCATGTCTCAGCAACAGTGGAACACTGTCGACGACTACTTCAACTCCCTGCTCGTCCCGTCCGACGAGGCGCTGGAGGCCGCCCTGCGCGACAGCGAGGCGGCCGGTCTCCCCCGAATCAACGTGACGCCCACCCAGGGCAGGCTGCTCCAGCTGCTCGCCCAGATACAGGGCTCGCGGCGCATCCTGGAGATCGGCACGCTCGGCGGCTACAGCACCATCTGGCTGGGCCGCGCCCTGCCCGCCGACGGCCGTCTGATCTCCCTGGAGGCAAACGCCTCGTACGCCGACATCGCCCGCGTCAATCTCGCGCGCGCCGGGCTCGCGGAGCGCACCGAGGTCCGCGTCGGCCCGGCGCTGGACAGCCTCGCCCAGCTGGCGGCCGAGGACACCGAACCGTTCGACCTGGTCTTCATCGACGCGGACAAGGACAACAACCCGCACTACCTGGAGCGGGTCCTCGGACTGACCCGCCCCGGCAGCCTGATCGTCGGCGACAACGTCGTACGCCACGGGGATGTCGCCGACGCCGACAGTACCGACCCCTCGATCCGCGGAATCCGCCGTTTCCTGGAACTCATCGCCGAGCACCCGAAACTGACCGCGACCGCCGTGCAGACCGTGGGCGCCAAGGGCTACGACGGCTTTTCCCTGGCCCGGGTGACCGGCTAGAGGGGCGGCCCCGGCCCGTCATTCACCGCAGGCTGATCCTGTTCCCGGCGGACACCTCGGCGCCGACGACGCCCGAGCCGGCGTAGCGGATGTTGTTGCCGGTGGCCGTTCCGCCGGAGCAGGAGGTGAACAGGATGGCGGTACCGTCGCCTCCCTGGCTGTATTTCACGACGTTTCCGGTGACCACGCCTTCGTGGACGTACTGCAGCGCGATGCCGTTCGAGCTGGCCCAGTCGCGAATGATGTTCCCGGTCACGACGACGTTTTCCATGGGGGTGTCCGACATTCCGTAGACGCCTATGGTGGCGTACCGCGGCCCTTGTCCCGGCTGGTTCGCCAGGCCCGTGTGGGTCAGGACGTTGTGGGCGACGATGATGTCCTCGGTCTGCGACCAGAACCACGACTGGTACTGCGCGGAGGGGTCCACCTGTACCTGTATTCCGCTGTTGCAGTCCGCCATGATGTTGTTCGCGATGACCGCGTGGCGCCAGTTCTGGGCGCGTACGGCATAGTTCTTCGCGTTGGTGATCCGGTTGTTCACCACGCGGATTCCGTCGTGGAACCGGCCGGGGAACGTGGCCGTATGGGTGCCCACCAGGGCTCCGAACCCGTCCGCCGAGCAGCCGTCCACGACGATGTTGGTGCTGTGCGTCCCGTCGGGCGCCTCCTGGACCTCTATCGCCTCGGAGAAGAACCGGGTCGGCGTGGTGGCCTTGAAGCCCCGGAAGGTGCAGTTGCGTGCCGTCCCGTTGCGGATTCCGTGGAACTCGATCGCGTGCCAGTCCGGAATGTTCTCCACCACCAGGTCCTCGTAGAGGATGTTCTCGGCGGAGCAGAAGGCGAACATGTCCAGGTGCAGCGGATTGTTCGCGCCGCCGTCCCACCGGCCGCCGCGGATACTGATGTTGGACGCGCCGTTGTATCCGTTGTGCGAGAATCCGCCGCCCCAGAGCGTGTCGATGGCGGAGGTGTCGCTGCGGAAGATGTGGGCACCGTGGGCGACCACGGTCAGGTTTCCGGAGTCGGGTACCAGCACTCCCGTGCCCGATACCGCCGTTCCCGGACCGTGCATCCGATAGTGCCCCGGGGGAATCACCAGCGTTCCGCCGCCGGCGTCGCAGATGGTGGTCACCGCGTTCTGCAGCAGAGGCGCCGCGTCGACGAGTCCCTTGGGGTCGGCACCGAAATGGTCGACGAAATTCCACTTCCCCGTGTCCGTCATGCCAGCATGATTACGCCGGGCGGCCGGGAACGTAAGACACCGAAAGGCAACGGTTGCCGCGCCGGCCACGGCCGTTCCCGGCGCCACCGACGGCCCGTGTCACCGGCGGCCTCTACAGTTCCCGTATGAGTGACGACACCGCCGGTGCGCCCGGGCGCGCCGATCAGGTCCATGACGTGCGGGAGTTCTTCGGCCCGCGCGCGCACGACTGGGACGCGCGGTTCCCCGACGACGGGCCCGCCTATCGGGCGGGCGTCGCCGCGCTGGAACTGCGCGCGGGTGACCGGGTGCTGGACGCGGGCTGCGGGACCGGGCGGGCCCTGCCCGCCCTGCGGGCCGCCGTGGGAGCGGGCGGTACGGTCCTGGGCGCCGACCTGACGCCCGAGATGCTGGCGGCGGCCGTACGGTCCGGCAGGGAGCGCCTGGCGCACCTCCTGCTGGCCGATGTGCACCGGCTGCCGCTGCCGGACGCCGCGCTCGACGCGGTCTTCGCCGCCGGGCTGCTGTCCCACCTGGGCGACGCCGGGACGGGCCTCGCCGAGCTGGCCAGGGTCGTACGGCCCGGAGGGCGGCTGGCGCTGTTCCACCCGGTCGGCCGCGCCGCGCTGGCGGCGCGGAAGGGCCGCCGGATCACCCCCGACGACATACGGGCCGAGCCCAACCTGCGGCCCCTGCTGGCACGTACCGGCTGGGACCTGGTGCGGTACGTGGACGAGGACACGTGCTACCTGGCGTTGGCCGTACGTCGGAGCTCTTGATCAGCAGCCCGCATCAGTGCGGCACGGGGCAGCCGCCCGTGGGGCGCCCCTGGGGGAAGGTGCCGAGGTCGGACACGACGTAGCCGTTCGGATATCCCTTGATTTCCGGGTTCTGGCGGGCGTAGTGCGGGCGGCGGCGCGGCGGGAGCAGGCGGACGGACTTGGCGCGCAGCCGCAGCGCGCCGCGCACCGCGGCCCGGACGGCGGGCCTGGGACGCTCGTACCGGAAGGCGTCCAGCAGGGAGTCGTCCAGCAGGGCCATGCTCGCGCCGCGCACCATCGGGGCCAGCGGTCCGTACCAGCCCGCCATCAGGCCGAGCGTCGCGTCGGAGACCCGGCGCCCGCCCTCGTCCCAGCCGAAGTGCGCGTGCTCGTAGTCGTCCAGGCAGCGCTCGAACTCCTGGTAGGTCTGCGGGATGCCGGTGATGCCCATGTGGCGCCCGAGGGTGCGGTAGTAGACGGCCGTGGCGTGCTTCTCGTGTTCGCTCAGCCGCCGCCACCCGTACAGATCCAGCCAGCGCTTCGGGGTCACCACGAAGGTGCAGAGGACGTAGCGCATGTCGTCGTTGGTGATGTCGTAACTGCGGTGCATCTGGTTGATGCGGCGGATCGCCGTCCGACCGTCCTCGGAGTCGAAGCCGTGCTCGATCACCGTGTCCAGGAGGAGCGCGGTGTCGTCGTAGCGCTTTTGCGTACGGTCGGTCAGCTCCGCGGTTTCGGCGAGCAGCCGGCCGATGCTGGGAACGGCGTAGGTGCGGTAGAGCGCCAGTTCCAGGGCGCGGGCGACATCCCACGGGAATTCGTACGTCGTGGTGATGCGGTGGATGCGCAGGAAGTCGCGCTCCGGATCCAGCCGCTGGATTTCCTTCAGCCAGTCGTACCGCCGCACCGAGCACCCGCCCTTTCGTCGTCGAAGTTCCCATCGTAAGCGTCCGGTGCACACTGGAACGACCGGAACGGGCACCGGGAATGGGGGACATGATGACCGGCTTCTTGCGCGGAATCTCCGGATTGTTCCGCGGATTTCGGAACGTCTTCACCCGCGTCCGCGCCACCGTACGGCTGCCGGGCGCGGAGGCGCCCAGAGCACCCGGGACGGCGCGGCGGTACAACATCTTCGAGGCCGCGGCGGCCCATGTGGCGGCGTGCGCGGAGGACGACGACGAACGTACGGCCGAGACGGCGGAGTGGGTCTCCCCCGAGGCGCTCGCCTTCGGCATCAACGAACTGGCCTGCCGGGCGGTCATCGCACTCGCCCGGGAACGCAGCGAGTCACCGCAGACGGTGGCCCGGGACCTGCTCAACCTGCCGGTGGCCTGAGGGCCGTACGGTACGGCTGGTGACAACCGGCTCCGGGCCAACTAGGGTGCGCCGACGACTGATCGCATCAGGCGGAGCGCATCGCAGGGGAGGCCCCGAGTGTCGACCGAGAGCGCCGGTACGTCCACGGCCGCAAACGCGGACGGGGCTGCGCCCGGGAGTGCCGACGACGACCAGTTGCTGGTGCTGACGGCGGTGCTGCTCACGCCCGCGCAGTTCCCGAGCGTGCTGGGCGACGACTATCCCGAGGTGTGCGCCGGGCTCGGTCTGGAGCCGTACGAGCAGGGGTACGGGCTCGTACTCGGCCAGGACGGGCGGGGCGCGCGCTGGACGGTGGTGACGGACGACGTCTCGCTCGTCGCGTGCGCGGTCGCGGCCTGGGACTGCGGGATGGAGTACGACCTGTCGCCGAACGAGGACAGTGTGGTGGAAGCGCTCCCCGGCTGGCCACTCGCCCTCGCCGTGGCCGCGCCGGGCGTGCCGGAGCCGCACGACCCGGAACCGGAGGAGGGCGGTCCGGCCGTGCTCAGGCCGCCGGACGCCGGGCGGTGGGGGCCCGCGCAGCGGCGGCTCGGCGCGGACGAGATCGCGCTCCGGTGGGCGGTCTGGCGCGAGCAGGTCGAGGACGGGGTCACGTTCGTCGATCCCGGGGCCCGGCCGCACGCCGGGGTGCAGCGGGCACTGGCCGAGGCCCGCGCCTATGTGGCGGCGCCTCCGCCGCCGGGGCGGATCCGCTCGGCCTTCGCGGCGGGCGAGGCCCGTACGCTGCGGGTGGACGGTCCCGGCTGGAGCATGGTGGCGCGTACCGACGACATCGCGTTCGTCCTGCTGGACGACCAGCCGGGCGAGATCCTGCCCGTCGGGCGCGGGCCCGAGCTGCCGGGACTGCTCCGGTCGCTGGAGGCGCTGGCGGTACGGCCGGCCTGAGACGGCACGGCGCCGCCCCACCCGTGGGCCGTCGCCGTGTCCACGGGTCCGCTGACGGGGACGTCGTCGCGGTCTGCCGGCCGCCCGGCTCACGCCGCCGGGCGCACGGTCACCGACCGGTGGGTCAGTGCCCTATCTCCTTGCGGGTCACGCGCCGCAGCCTGCGCCGCTGCGAGGGGTCCAGCGTCAGATAGGCCACCGCGGGCACCCCCACGATGACCAGCAGTGCCGCCCAGAACGGCAGCAGCCACAGCAGGAGCACTCCCACCGCGACGCCGCCGATGGCGACCTTTGCGTTCACGGACATCTCTCCCGTCCCTTCCGCGGCGGGCGCCGCGCTCTCGGTACCCGCTGAACGCCTGCCGGGCCCCAGACGTTCCATCGGTGCCGACGAGCGGGCCGGTGCGCCGTGGCGGCGGTCGTCGGCACGCCCGGTGATGCTGTACCCTCGGGCAGCCGGTCGCCAGTAGTCAAACTTGAGGAGCTAGCTGCACGTGGTCACCCCTCCCGCGGCACCATCCGCTCCGCCGCCCGCGCTCGCGCGCCGGGCCGCGGTCTTCCTCCCGGCCGACCCGCCTCGTACGGGGCAGGTCGCGTTCTGGCGGCCGGACGGCGGACCGGTCGACGTAACCACCGATGCGGACGAGACCGCCGGGCTGCCGACGCAGTCGCTGACCGTCGCCGTGCCCGTCCCCGGCGTGGGAACCCGTACCGGAAGCGCCGACTACGGCATCGAACTCCGCGACGTACCGGCCGTCGTGCTGCCCGTCGCCGCCGCCCTGCCCGTCCTCACCCGCGCCCGTACGGCCCCTGGCGCCGACGCGGCCGCGGCCTTCTGGGGCTCCGCTGCCGTGCTGGCGCTGCAACTGGCCGCCCGTGGGCGGCTGCTGCCCGGAGTGAGCCGTTCCGGTCACGACGCCTGGCGCGTGGGCCCGCTCGACCCCGCCGACATCGAGCGGCTGCGCGAGCTGGCCGCGTCGCTGCCGCCCCAGGCGCACGCGGTGCCGCTCCCGGACACTTCCTCCCCCGTACTGCTGCCGGAACCGGAGCGCCTAATACGGGAGTTCCTGGACGCGGTGGCGGACGGGCTGCCCCGCTCCCCCGCCGCCTCCCTCGCCACCGGCGGACCGGCCTTCGCCGCGCCGGAGCCGCAGCACATCCCCGAACAGCGCGCTTGGGCCGCGGACGTGGCGGCCGGGCACGACGCGGGCGTACGGATCTCCTTGCGCATCGAAGTCGCGGGGCTGACCGGGGCCGGAACCAGCGTTCCGGACGGCGTCGGCTTCACCGCCGTCCTCCAGTTGCACGACCTCGCCGACCCCGCCCTGGTGGCCGACGCGTCCGAGGTGTGGGCGGGCACCACCCCCGCGGGGCAGGCGTTCGGCCCGCGGGCCCGGATGGACACCCTCCTCACGCTGCGTCGCGCCGCCGCGGCCTGGGCGCCGCTCACGCCCCTGCTGTCCGCCGCCGTACCGGACTCCGTCGGCCTCGCGGACGAGGAGATCGCCGAGCTGCTCGGCCCGGCCTCCCGAGCGCTGGCCGCGGCCGGTGTCGAGGTGCACTGGCCCGCGGACCTGGTACGGGGGCTCAGCACCCGGGCCGTGGTGGGGCCACCCGATCAGAATGGCGCGCTGTACGACCCACAAGCAGTCAAGGACGGCACCGAGCCGGAACCCAGCGGCAGCAACCGTGCCGCATCCGGGATGCCGTCGTTTCTCTCCGCCGACGCGCTGCTCTCGTTCAGCTGGCGTTTCGCCGTCGGCGACCAGGAGATCAGCAGGGCGGAGCTGGGCCGGCTGGCGGAGGCGGGGCGGCCGCTCGTACGGCTTCGCGACCGGTGGGTACTGGTCGATCCGGAGGCGCTGCGTACGGCCCGGGACCGTGCGGACCGCAAGGTGACGCCCATCGACGCGCTCGGCGCGGCCCTCACCGGGACCGCCGAGTCCGACGACGGCGCGCGCGTGGAGGTGCAGGCGTCCGGGTGGCTGGCCCGTCTCCGCGACCGGCTCACGGCGGCGGAGACGGCGGCGGACGGGGACACGGCCGACCGGCCGCACCCGGAACCCCCCGTCGCCCAGCCCCCCGCCCTCGCCGCCACCCTGCGCGACTACCAGTTGCGCGGGCTCGGCTGGCTGCACCGGATGACCTCGCTCGGCCTCGGCGGCTGCCTCGCCGACGACATGGGCCTGGGCAAGACCGTCACCCTCATCGCGCTGCACCTGCACCGGCAGGGCGACCCGGCCGCCGCCGGTCCCACGCTCGTCGTCTGCCCGGCCTCCCTGATGGGCAACTGGCAGCGGGAGATCGAGAAGTTCGCGCCCGGCACGCCGGTCCGCCGCTTCCACGCGGACCGGCGCAGTCTCGACGGCCTGGCGGACGGCGAGTTCGTCCTCACCACGTACGGCACGATGCGGCTGGACGCGGCGAAACTGGCGGGCACCCGGTGGGGGCTGGTGGTCGCCGACGAGGCCCAGCACGTGAAGAACCCGTTCTCGGCGACGGCCAGGGCGCTGCGCACCCTTCCGGCGGGCGCCCGGGTGGCGCTCACCGGCACACCGGTCGAGAACAACCTGTCGGAGCTGTGGGCCGTCCTCGACTGGACCACGCCGGGCCTGCTCGGCCCGCTGGGCCGCTTCCGCAAGCAGTACGCCATAGCCGTCGAGGGCGGCACGGACCCGGCCGCCGCCGACCGGCTGGCCCGGCTCGTCCGCCCCTTCCTGCTGCGCCGCCGCAAGTCGGACCCGGGCATCGCGCCCGAGCTGCCGCCGAAGACGGAGACCGACCGCGCGGTGGCACTGACCAGGGAACAGGCCGGGCTGTACGAGGCGGCGGTGCGCGAGGGGCTGGGCGAGATCGCGGCGGCGGAGGGCCTCGCGCGGCGCGGCCTGGTGGTCAAGCTGCTGACGTCTCTCAAGCAGATCTGCAACCACCCCGCGCAGTTCCTGAAGGAGGAGCGGCCGCGGATCGCGGGCCGCTCCGGGAAGGTGGAACTCCTGGACGAGCTGCTGGAGACGATCCTCGCCGAGGACGACGCGGGGGTGCTGGTGTTCACGCAGTACGTCCGGATGGCGCGGCTGCTCGAAACGCACCTGGCGGCGCGCGGGGTGCCGACGCAGCTGCTGCACGGCGGTACGCCGGTCGCGCGGCGCGAGGAGATGGTGCGACGCTTCCAGGACGGTGGCGTACCGGTGTTCCTGCTGTCGCTGAAGGCGGCGGGCACCGGCCTCAACCTGACCAGGGCCGCCCATGTCGTGCACTTCGACCGCTGGTGGAATCCGGCGGTCGAGGCGCAGGCCACCGACCGCGCGTACCGCATCGGCCAGACCCGCCCGGTGCAGGTCCACCGGATGGTCACCGAGGGCACGGTCGAGGACCGGATCGCCGGGATGCTCGCGCGCAAACAGCGGCTGGCGGACGCGGTGCTGGGCTCCGGCGAGGCCGCCCTGACCGAACTCACCGACGCCGAGCTGGCGGACCTGGTCGCACTGCGAGGGAGCGAGCGATGACCGAGACGACCGGAACGTGGGAAGACCCGGGCCGCCACGAGGACGCGTACCGGCCGGCGCCCGCCCGGGAGCGTACTTTCGCCGCGCTGCCGCCGGTGAGCGGCGGCGCGTTCGCGCGGACCTGGTGGGGTTTGGCCTGGCTGAAGGCGCTGGCCGACAGTGCCCTCGACGGCCGGCAGGTCAAGCAGGGCCGCCGTCACGCGCGCGCGGGCGCGGTGGGCGCGGTGTCCGTACGGCCCGGCCGCATCACCGCGGTCGTCCAGGACCGCGACGGCACGCGGCACCGCTGTGACGTGCTGCTCCAGGAGCTGGACGGGGCGGACTGGGACCGGTTCCTGGATCTGGTGGCGGACCGGGCCGGGCACATCGCGGCGCTGCTGGACCATGACATGCCGCCGCACCTGGTGGAGGACGCGGCAGCGGCCGGCATCGAACTCCTCCCGGGAATCGGCGACTTGGAGGCGGAGTGCGGCTGCGGGGCATGGGACCACTGTGCCCACACCGCTGCGCTCTGCCATCAGGTGGCGCGCTTGCTGGACGAGGATCCGTTCGTGCTGCTGCTGATGCGTGGCCGGGGTGAGCGGGAGCTGCTGGAGGACCTTCAGGCCCGTACCGCCTCGCGCGCGCGGGAAGCCGCGGAGGAGTGCGCGCCCAGTGGACAGGCCGCGGAACCGGTGGAGGCCGACGGTATACCGGCGGCAGAGGCGTACGCGGCCCGGGACATCCTGCCGCCACTGCCCGCACCTCCGCCGTACGTGGACGAACCGGGTGCCGCGCCGGCCCTCGGTGGCGGGACCGATCCGGCGCCCGGAGTGGAGGTGGCAGCGCTGGAGTTCCTGATCAGCGATACGGCGGCGCGCGCTCAGCGCCTGCTCGCCGACGCGCTGTCCCCCGGCCACGCGGACACCCCGCCGCAGGCGCCGCTGACGTGTGCGCAGGACGCCGTACGGCTGGCGGCGGCCGGTCCGGAACCCCGGATCGCGGCGCGGCTGGCGGCCGGTTCCGGGCGTACGGCCAAGGGACTGGCCCTGGCCGTACGGGCGTGGGAGTACGGCGGAGCCCCGGCGCTCGCGGTCCTGGAGGAGGAGTGGACGCCGGAGCCTGCGGCCTTGGCGCGCGCTACGGCGCAGCTCGCCGCCTGGGACGAGGACGAGCCGCCACCACGCCTGCGCCACGACCGCAACCGGTGGACTGTGATCGGCGCCGACGCGCAGCTCAGGTACGGGCGTGACGGGCGCTGGTGGCCGTACCGGAAGGAGCGCGGGCAGTGGACGCCCGCGGGCCCGGCGGCCGAGGACCCGGCCGCCGCGCTCGCGGCGCTGCGCGGCGGAACGGAGGACTCCGCGGCCTCCCCGTGAAAGCGCCTGCCCGTACGCCCGTACGGCTGACTCTCCGGGCGGCGCGGCGCTAATCTGCTCCGCGTCAGGGGGCCGGCGCACGGACCGCCGGCCCGGTGTGCGGCCGATCGGAGGGACCGTGCCTGCTGTGAGCCCCTTGGACGTTCTCGAACAGCGGCGCGCCGCCGTCACGGGGCAGGACGCGGACGCCTTCGCGGACCTGTTCGCGCCGGACGGAGTGATCGAACTGCCCTTCGCGGGCCCCGACGTGCCCGACCGTATCGAGGGCCGGGAGGCGATCCGGGCGTTCGCGCGGGCGGCGATGGGCGCGCTGCGCATCGACGCGCTGGTGACGCTCGCGGTGCACCGGACCGAGGACCCGGAAGTCGTCGTCACCGAGACGCTCACCAAGGGCGTGGGGCGCGGCGACGCGTTCGAGGGCCGCTCGGTGCAGTTCTTCCGCATCCGGGACGGCGCGATCCTGCTGTTCCGGGACTACACGGGGCCGTTGCGCAAGCCGTCCTCCTGAGGCGGGCGGGCTTCGGCCGGGTGCGTACCGTACGGCGACGTGCCCGGCCGCGGCGCGCGGCCCGGCGGCCTACGCGCCCCAGATCCGGGCGATGAAGAAGGCCGCGACGAGGACGACCACGACGGCGAGCGCCAGCAGCGGGCCCTTGGACCAGCCGCGGGTCGGGTTGTGGGTCTCCAGCGGCCCGGCGTCCGGGGTGCTGCCCTCGGCGGGCGGCGTCTCGCCCGGCGGCACGCCGCCGCCCGGCTCCAGGCCGGTGGTGCGCTCCGGTACCGGGTCCGGGTTCTTCGGTGCATCGTTCATGCTGCCCGGGTGCCCGGGTACGGCGGATTCTCACGCCGGGTACGGAAGGAGCCGGTCGGGCCGGTGCCGCCGCGCCCGGAACGGACGGGTCGGACGCGCGTCACGTACCCGGAACGGACCGGTCGGACCCGCGTCGCCGTACCCGCAACAGGCCGCCGGACCCGCGTCACCACACCGCAACAGACCGGCCGCGCTCATTCCGCCGGGCCCCGTCCGACGGCACGAATGCGGGCGCTCGGGACAATGTACGGCCCTGCACGAACACTTCACCGGTCAATCATTCGTATGTGGTCGCGGCGCGCCGCCGCGCGTGGTTCGCTGGCGTGATCCCCCACGCCCCTGCCGTGCCCCGCAGCGAGGAGGACCCTTGCCCCTGCCCGACGCCGAGCACGCCGGCCCCCGCTCCGCTCCCGACGCCGAGCACCCCGTATCCGGATCACCGCACCCCCTCCCGTACTACGAGGACCCGTCCCCCAGCAGCGGCTGCCGCCCGCCGCGCGCCTGGTACGCCCGCTCCGACGCGCGGCGGATGTCGCTGCACGGGGCGTGGCGCTTCCGGCTCTCGCCCACCGCCCGCGGCGCGGACACCACCTTCGCCCGGCCGGACTTCGACGACGCGGACTGGGACGACCTGCGCGTACCGGGCCACTGGGTGCTGGCGGGCCATGGCGCGCCCGTCTACACCAACACCCGCTACCCGTTCCCCGTCGACCCGCCGCACCTGCCCGACGAGAACCCGACCGGCGACCACCGGCACGCCTTCGATCTCCCCGCCGGATGGGAACCGGGGCCCGCGCTGCTGCGTTTCGAAGGTGTGGAGTCCTGCGCCAGGGTGTGGCTCAACGGACAGGAGGTGGGGCATTTCAAGGGCAGTCGGCTGCCGCACGAGTTCGAGGTCGGACACCTGCTGCGGGCGCGCCGCAACGTCCTCGCGGTCCGCGTCCACCAGTGGTCCTCGGGCAGCTATCTGGAGGACCAGGACCAATGGTGGCTGCCCGGCGTCTTCCGTGAGGTGACGCTGCATCACCGGCCCGCGGGCTCGGTCGCGGACCACTTCGTGCACGCCTCGTACGACCACCGCACCGGCCTCGGCACCCTGCGGGTGGAGTGCGACCCGGCGGGCCGCGTGACGGTCGCGGAACTCGGGCTGGACCTGGCGACCGGGCAGAGCGCGACGGTTCCGGTGACGCCGTGGACGGCCGAGACGCCGCGGCTGTACGACGCCGAGCTGCGCACGCCCGGCGAGCGCGTACCGCTGCGCGTCGGCTTCCGTACCGTACGCGTCCAGGACGGCCTGCTGACGGTCAACGGCCGCCGCGTCCTCTTCCGCGGCGTCAACCGGCATGAGTTCGACCCGCGTTACGGACGCGCGCTCGGCCCCGAGGCGATGCGCCGCGACCTGCTGCTGATGAAGCGGCACAACGTCAACGCGGTCCGTACGAGCCACTATCCGCCGCACCCCGCCTTCCTGGACCTGTGCGACGAGCTGGGCCTGTGGGTGGTCGAGGAGTGCGATCTGGAGACGCACGGTTTCGGGCAGCAGGAGTGGCGGGGCAATCCGGTCGATGACGACGCATGGACGCCGGCGCTGCTGGACCGCGCGCGCCGTATGGTCGAGCGGGACAAGAACCACCCCAGCGTGATCATGTGGTCGCTGGGCAACGAATGCGGCACCGGCCGCGGTCTGTCCGCCATGGCCGCCTGGATGCGCGAGCGCGACCCGTCCCGCCCGCTGCACTACGAGGGCGACCCGTCCTGCGCCGACACCGATGTCTACTCCCGGATGTACGCGGACCACGCCGAGGTCGCCCGGATCGGCCGCCGCGAGGAGGAGCCGCTCGCCGACCCGGCCGCCGACGCCCGGCGCCGCCAACTGCCCTTCCTCCTGTGCGAGTACGCGCACGCGATGGGCAACGGGCCCGGCGGGCTGAGCGAGTACCAGCGGCTGTTCGAGACGTACGAGCGCTGCCAGGGCGGCTTCGTGTGGGAGTGGATCGATCACGGGCTCCGCAAGCGCACCCCGTACGGAGAAACGTTTTTCGCGTACGGGGGCGACTTCGGCGAGGAGCTGCACGACGGCAACTTCGTCTGTGACGGGCTGGTCCTCCCCGACCGGGTGCCGTCGCCGGGACTGGCCGAGTTCAAGAAGGTGGTCGAGCCGGTGCGGATCGGCGCGGGTCTGCCGCGCGCGGTGCGGATCGGCAATCTGCACGACTTCGCCGACCTCTCCCATCTGGCGTTCCGCTGGTCCTACGAGGCCGAGGGCGACGTGCTGGCCGAGGGCCCGCTGACCGTGCCGCCGCTGGCGCCCGGCGCGTCCGCCGAGGTGGCGCTGCCGCCCAAGCCCGCCGGCCGGCGCGGCCGCGAAGCCCTGTGGACCGTACGGGCGTTACTGGCCGCCGACACCCCATGGGCCGCGGCGGACCACGAGGTCGCCTGGGGACAGCTGCCCGCCGCACCGGCCACGCCGCCGCCGGTGCCGCGCTCGGCGGGCCCGCGGCCGCGGCACGGCGAGGGCAATCTCATCCTCCTCGGCCCGGGCGCCTTCGACGCCACCACCGGCGTACTCCGCTACCTCGACGGCGTGCAACTGGAGGGACCCCGGCTGGACGTGTGGCGGGCGCCGACCGACAACGACGAGGGCGCGCCCTGGCAGCCGGGGCCGCGCCCCGCCGAGCAGTGGCGCCGCGTCGGGCTGCACCGCATGCGGCACCGGGTGGCGACGGTCGAGTGCGGGCGCGACACGCTGACGGTACGCACCCGGGTGGCGTCGGCCGGCTCCGGACTGGCCCTGGACGCGGACTACCGGTGGAGCGCGGACGGCGGGCGGCTGCGGCTGGAGGTGTCGGTCCGGCCGTACGGGGACTGGCCCTGCCCGCTCCCCCGGCTCGGCGTCCGGATGGGGCTGTGCGGCAGCCTGATGACGGCGCGGTGGTACGGCGGCGGTCCCGGCGAGGCGTACCCGGACACCAGGGCGGCGGCGCGGACCGGGCTGTGGAGCATGCCGGTCGACGCCTTGCAGACGCCGTATGTGCGTCCGCAGGAGAACGGGGCGCGGATCGGCACGCGGTGGGTGGAGCTGGCCCGCAGCGACGGTTCGGGGCTGCGCGTCGAGGGTGAGCCGGAGTTCTGGTTCACCGCGCGCCGCTGGACGAGCGAGCAGCTGGACGCGGCCCGGCACACCACCGACCTGACGCCGGGCGACCGGGTCTGGCTCCACCTCGACCACGCCCAGCACGGCATCGGCAGCCTGTCGTGCGGCCCCGGAGTGCTGCCGGAGTACGCGCTGACGGTCGCGCCGGCCCGGTTCGTCCTCGTGCTGCGGACAGTGCGATGAATTTCACGTTTAGGCGGGTATTGACAGGTGTAGTCCTCAGCGGTCTAAACCAATGACAGGATGGAGATGCACCTTTTTCGACACAACTGACCGAGAGGCCCCGTCCTGCCATGGCGCTCGCCATCCTCACCCGTCTTCGTGACCGCTCCGCCCGCAGTGTCCCCGCCCCGGCCCCGATCCCGCGCGGCGCCGGGGCGCTGGACCTGAGCGTCCAGGACCCCGTCGGGCTGCCGATGGCCGGGGCGGGCATATCGGTGCGCAACGCCGAGGGCACCGAGGTCACCCGCGGCCAGACGGACCCCAACGGCATGTTCACCGCCACGCTCGCGCCCGCCGCGTACCACGTGGTCGTCACCTGCGACGGCTTCCGGCCCGAGCGGTTCGACAGCATGGTCGCCGCGGGTGAGCGGACCGCGCCCCGGACGCTGGAACTGGAACCGGCCCCGGCCCCGTCGCTGCCCGCCCCGGGGCAGTGGCGGCTGGACCCCGACCACTCGTCCATCCGCTTCACCGCCCGGCACATCGGGCTGGCCGAGATCCACGGCCGCTTCAACCACTTCGAGGGCGGCCTGTGGATCGCGCCGGACATGCGGGACTCGCGGGTGGAGGTGACCATCGACGCGGCGAGCATCGACTCGGGCGTCAAGATGCGCGACGACCATCTGCGCTCGGCCGAGTTCCTGGACGTGGCGCGCTACCCGTACCTCCAGTTCGCCGGGGAGCGGTTCGTGCACAAGGGCGGCTCCCGGTGGGCCGTACAGGGCGTGCTGCACCTGCACGGCGTGAGCCGGTCGGTGCAGTTGGACACCCGCTACCTGGGCATCGGCACCGGGATCGGCGGCGAGACGCGGACGGCGTGCACCGCGGTGACCGAGCTGCACCGCGAGGACTTCACGCTCGACTGGCGCAAGATGCTCGCCCGGGGCATCGCGGCCATCGGGGCCACGATCCGCATCGAGCTGGACATCCAGGCCGTACCGGCGGAGTGAGCCGGGCCGGGGGTGAGAGGCTGGGCGGCATGAGCACCGCTGCCGCCCCTTCGTTCACCGACGCCCTCGCCACGGGCCCGCTCGTCCTGGACGGCGGGCTCTCCAACCAGCTGGAGTCCGCCGGGCACGACCTGAGTGACGCGCTGTGGTCGGCCCGGCTGCTGGCCGAAGCCCCGGCCGCCGTGGTCGCCGCGCACCGCACGTACTACGAAGCCGGGGCGCAGGTGGCGATCACCGCCAGCTATCAGGCGACCTTCGAGGGCTTCGCCGCGCGCGGCATCGGGGCGGCGGAGGCCGCCGAGCTGCTGCGCCGCAGTGTGGAGCTGGCGCGTGAGGCAGCGCGGCAGGCGACGGCGGCCGGTGCCGCGGGGCCCCTGTACGTCGCCGCGTCGGCCGGTCCGTATGGCGCGATGCTTGCCGACGGTTCCGAATACCGGGGGCGCTACGGGCTGTCGGTGGCCGAATTGGAGCGCTTCCACCGCCCGCGCCTGGAGGTGCTGGCAGCCGCCGGGCCCGATGTGCTGGCACTGGAAACCGTGCCGGACGCGGACGAAGCGCGCGCTCTGCTGCGGGCGGTGCGCGGCCTGGGCGTACCGGCCTGGCTGTCGTTCAGCGCGGCCGGGGAGCACACCCGGGCCGGGCAGCCGCTGGAGGATGCCTTCGCGCTCGCCTCAGACGTCCCTGAGGTGGTCGCGGTAGGCGTGAACTGCTGCACGCCTGAGGACGCTGACCAGGCGGTGGCCTTGGCGGCCCGCGCGTCCGGCAAGCCCGTCGTCGTCTACCCGAACAGTGGCGAGAACTGGGACGCGCAGGCGCGCGCCTGGTGCGGCACGCCTGCCTTCAGCGCGGACCGGGTGGCGTCCTGGACCGCCGCGGGAGCCCGGCTCGTCGGCGGCTGCTGCCGGGTGGGACCGGACGCGGTGGCCGCGCTGGCCCGGCAACTGGCGGGCTGATCCAGGGCCGTACGACCCCGTACGCGGCCCCGAGCGGCGGCGGGTCGTTACCCGGTCGCAACACCGGCGGCGGCGACAGCGGCCCTGGCCGGTGGCAGGATGCAGCCAACTCACCTCCGACCGGTAGGTGTTGGCCGCATCCTGATCCGGAGGACCTGTGTCCGTTCGCGCATCGATGTCCGCCACGGCCGCGCTCGTCGCGGCCACCGCCCTCCTCGCCGCGGGGTGCACGAGCACCAAAGCCCCGGCGAACTCCGGCGGGAAGTCGGCCTCCGGCATCCAGCTCGTCTCCCCCGGCACCCTGAAAACCTGCACCCACCTGCCGTACGCGCCGTTCCAGGTGAAGAAGGGCGGCAAGATCGTCGGCTTCGACGTGGACCTGGTCGACCTGATCGCCAAGGAACTCAAGGTGCCGCAGGAGATCGTCAACACGCCCTTCGAAGGCATCGAGACCGGCCAGGACTTCAACATCCGCAAGTGCGATCTGGCCGCCGCCGGCATGACGATCACCGACAAGCGCAAGAAGGTGATGGACTTCTCCGACCCGTACTTCGAGGCCACCCAGGCGCTGATCACCAAGAAGGGCAAGCCCTACAAGAAGGTCGAGGACCTCAAGGGCAAGAAGCTGGGCTACCAGAAGGCGACCACCGGCGCCGAGTACGCCAAGAAGCACGGGCAGGGCGTCGACCTGGTGGAGTTCGAGGACCTGGGGCTGCTGCTGACCGCCGTGAAGACGGGGCAGGTGGACGCGGGCATCAACGACAACGGGGTGCTGTTCGACTATGTCAAGCAGAACCCGGACACCGCGGTGACGGCCGAGTTCCACACCGGCGAGCACTACGGGATCGGCGTGCGCAAGGGTGACGACGCGCTGCGCAAGAAGATCAACGAAGTGCTCAAGAAGGCGCACGCGGACGGCAGTTACGACAAGATCTACAAGAAGTGGTTCGGTACCGCGCCCCAGCAGGGCTGACCGCAGCCAGGATGAGGAGCCGCACACCGATGCCCCTGTCCCGACGCAAGCGGGCCCGCCTCTTCCGGGGCGCCCAGTACGCCGTGCTGGCCGCCGCCGTGCTCGTGTTCGCCCTGGTCGCCGACTGGGGGACGCTGCGCCACGCGTTCTTCGACGTCGGGGTCGCCAAGGCGCTGTTCCCCGACATCATCACGACCGCGCTGGTCAACACCGTCAAGTACACCCTGCTCGGCTTCGGTTTCGGGCTGGGGCTCGGGCTGGTGCTGGCGCTGATGCGGCTCTCGCAGGTGCCGCCGTACCGCTGGCTCGCCATCGTCTACATCGAGTTCTTCCGCGGGGTGCCCGCGCTGCTGGTGTTCATCGCGCTGGGCTTCGGCGTACCGCTCGCCTTCGAGGTCGCGCTCGACATGAACATCACCGTGATGCTGTCGCTCGGCCTGGTCGGCGCCGCGTACATGGCGGAGACCATCCGGGCCGGCATCCAGGCCGTACCCAAGGGGCAGACCGAGGCGGCCCGTTCGCTGGGGATGTCGTCGGGCCGCGCGATGCGGTCGATCGTCATCCCGCAGGCGTTCCGTATCGTGCTGCCACCGCTCACCAACGAACTGATCCTGCTCACCAAGGACTCCTCGCTGGTCTATCTGCTGGGCCTGTCGCTCGGCCAGTTCGAGCTGGCCAACTTCGGGCGGGACGCCCTGAACGAACACAAGAGCCTGACGCCGATCCTCATCGCCGGCCTGCTCTACCTCGTCATCACCCTCCCCCTGGGCCACCTGGTCCGGCGGCTGGAGGCCCGTACCGCGAAGGCCAGGTGACCGTCGTGCACACCGACCAGCAGCCGGTGACGGCACGCCGGGCGATCGAGGTCGAGGGGCTGCACAAGTCCTTCGGCGCGCTGGAGGTCCTCAAGGGCATCGACTTCTCCGTGGAACGGGGCGAGGTGGTGTGCGTCATCGGCCCGTCCGGGTCGGGCAAGTCGACGCTGCTGCGCTGCGTGAACCTGCTGGAGGAGCCGACCGCCGGCCGGGTCACCGTGGCGGGTACCGAGGTCACCGACCCGGATGTGGACATCGACCGGGTCCGCCGCCGCATCGGGATGGTCTTCCAGTCCTTCAACCTCTTCCCGCACCTGACCGCCCTGGAGAACCTGACGATCGCGCAGCGCCGGGTGCTGCGCCGCGACCGGGCGGCGGCCGAACAGGTCGCGCGCGCCAACCTCGAACGGGTGGGTCTGAGCGACAAGGAGTCCGCGTATCCGGCGCAGCTCTCGGGCGGTCAGCAGCAGCGAGTGGCCATCGCCCGCGCCCTGTCCATGGAACCGGAGCTGATGCTCTTCGACGAGCCGACCTCGGCGCTCGACCCGGAGCTGGTCGGCGACGTGCTGGCGGTGATGCGCGGGCTCGCGCAGGAGGGCATGACGATGCTGGTCGTCACGCACGAGATGAGCTTCGCGCGGGAGGTCGCGGACCGGGTGGTGTTCATGGACGGCGGGATCATCGTCGAGGAAGGCGTGCCGGAGCGGGTGATCGCCGATCCGCAGCACGAGCGGACCCGGACGTTCCTGGCCCGGGTGCTCGATCCGGCGGCCGCCGGGATCATCGAGGTGGCGGAAGGGGAGCCACCGCCCGGGGAGCAGCAGCCGTGACCGTCTGATGCGGACCGGGCGGGGGCCGGGCGGCTCCCCTCCCGCCGCCCGCTCCCGACCTGGAGGCACCGCTTGTTCGTCGACCTGCCCCTGGACCAGCTGCGCGCCTACCGGCCCCCGCTGCCCGAGCCCGACGGCTTCGACGCGTTCTGGCGGCGCACGCTGGACGGGGCCGCCGCGTTCGATCTCGACGCGCGCTTCACGGAGACCGACGCGGGTCTGTCCCAGCTGCACACCTGCGACGTGGAGTTCTCGGGCTTCGGCGGGCACCGCGTCAAGGGCTGGTTCCTGATGCCGCGCGCGGCGGGCGGGCCGCTGCCGTGCGTCGTGCAGTACCTCGGGTACGGCGGCGGCCGCATGCACCCGCACGACTGGCTGCTGTGGCCCGCCGCGGGCTACGCGACGCTGGTGATGGACACCCGGGGCCAGAGCGGCCCGAACCGCCCCGGCGACACGCCCGACCCGGTCGCCGCCGCCAACCCGGGCGTGCCCGGCAAGCTGACTCAGGGGCTGCTCGACCCCGACGGCTACTACTACCGCCGGGTCTACACCGACGGCGTACGGGCCGTGGCGGCGGCACGCGGGCACGCGGCGGTGGACGCCACGCGGATCGTGGTGGCGGGCGGCAGCCAGGGCGGCGCCATCGCGCTGGCCGTGGCCGGGCTGGTGCCGGGCCTCGCGGGCGCACTGATCGACGTACCGTTCCTGACCCACATCCGGCGCGCCGTCGAGATCACCGACGAGGGCCCGTACGGTGAGCTGACCCGCTATCTCGCGGGCGCCCGGACCGAGGTGGACGCGGCCCTGCACACGCTCGACCACTTCGACGGCCTGAACTTCGCGGTCCGCGCGAGCGCCTCCGCCCTCTTCGGGACCGCGCTGCGCGACCCGGTCACGCCCGCCTCCACCGGTTTCGCCGCGTACCACCACTACGCGGGCCCGAAGGAGCTGCGGACCTGGCGGTTCAACGGGCACGAGGGCGGGGGCGGGCACCAGCGGGCGGAGGAGATCCGCTTCGTGCGGGGGCTGATGGGCTGACCGGGCGCGGACCGGGGGTGGTCAGCGCGCCCGCAGCAGATGGTCCATCGCGAGCTGGTCGAGCCGCTCGAAGGCCATCCCGCGGGCGGCGGCCGCTTCCGCGTCGAAGGACTCGTACGCCGTACGGTCCGCGAGCAGGGCGGCGAGCCCGTCCTCGGCGGTGGGCCGGGCCAGCTCGTCCAGCCGGGACGCGCGCAGCGCCTCCTGGACGGCCGGGTCCGCGCGGAAGGCCGCGGCGCGCTCCTTGAGGATCAGATAGGTGCGCATGCATCCGGCCGCCGAGTCCCACACGCCGTCCGGGTCCTCGGTGCGCGGCGGCTTGAAGTCGAAGTGCCGCGGACCGTCGTACCCCGCCGTCTCCAGCAGGTCCACCAGCCAGAACGCGGCGCGCAGATCGCCGGCGCCGAACCGCAGGTCCTGGTCGTACTTGACGCCGGACTGCCCGTTCAGGTCGATGTGGAAGAGCTTGCCCGCCCACAGGGCCTGCGCGATGCCGTGCGGGACGTTCAGCCCGGCCATCTGCTCGTGGCCGACCTCCGGGTTGACGCCGTACAGCTCCGGCCGTTCCAGCCGCTCGATGAACGCGAGGGCGTGGCCGACGGTGGGCAGGAGGATGTCGCCGCGCGGCTCGTTGGGCTTCGGTTCGATGGCGAACCGCAGGTCGTAGCCCTGTTCGACGACATACTGGCCGAGGAGGTCGAACGCCTCCTTCATCCGGTCCAGGGCAGCGCGCACGTCCTTGGCCGCGCCGGACTCCGCGCCTTCGCGTCCGCCCCACGCCACGTACGTACGGGCGCCCAGCTCGGCCGCCAGGTCGATGTTCCGCAGGGTCTTGCGCAGCGCGTAGCGCCGTACGTCGCGGTCGTTGGCGGTGAAGGCGCCGTCCTTGAAGACCGGATGGGTGAAGAGGTTGGTCGTCGCCATCGGGACGGCCAGCCCGGTGGCGTCCAGCGCCTGGCGGAAGCGCTTGACGGCCGCCTCGCGGGCGATGTCGCCGGACCCGAAGGGGATCAGGTCGTCGTCGTGGAAGGTGACGCCGTACGCGCCCAGGTCCGCCAGCCGGTGGACGGCCTCGACCGGGTCGAGCGGGCGGCGGGTGGCGTCCCCGAACGGGTCGCGGCCCTGCCAGCCGACCGTCCACAGGCCGAAGCTGAATTTGTCCTCGGGCACGGGCTGGTAGCTCATCGTGGCTCCCTCGGCCGATCCACCAATTCGTCATGGCGCTTTACAAATTGCGGCGAGCCCAAACTAATATGCGGCAGCACGCCGGGAAAGCCCTTCGACGGGTGTGCTGCCCGGCGACCGGCAAGGCCGCCCCGCAGTCCGGAGGGAGCACGCGATGGGCACACAGGCAGCGGGACCGCTGGTGGTCGGCGTGGACAGTTCCACCCAGTCCGCCAAGGCGCTCGTGGTGGATGCCGCGACGGGCCGGGTCGTCGCCCGCGGGCAGGCTCCGCACGTGGTCGGCGGTGGTACGGGGCCCGGCGGCGCGGGCAAGGAGAGCGACCCCGAGCAGTGGTGGCAGGCGCTCGGCGAGGCGCTGCGCCAGTGCGGTGACGCCGCGCGGCAGGCGGCGGCCGTCTCCGTCGCGGGCCAGCAGCACGGCCTGGTCACCCTCGACGCTTCGGGGCGGCCGGTGCGTCCGGCGCTGCTGTGGAACGACGTACGGTCGGCGCCCCAGCAGCGGCGTCTGCTGGAGGAATTCGGCGGGCCGCAGGCATGGGCGCGGCGGGTGGGCAGTGTGCCGCAGCCCGCGTTCACCGTGACCAAGTGGGCCTGGCTGCGCGAGACCGAACCCGCGGCGGCCGACGCGACGGCCGCGGTACGGCTGCCGCACGACTATCTCACCGAGCGTCTGACGGGCGAGGCGGTCACCGACCGCGGCGACGCGTCCGGTACGGGCTGGTGGTCACCGGCCGACGAGACGTACGACGAGGAGATCCTGCGGCACGTCGGCCTGGACCCGAAGACGCTGCCGCGGGTGGCGCGTCCCGGTGAGGCGGCGGGCACCGTACGGGGCGGTGAACTGCCGCTTCCACAGGGTGCGTTGGTCGCGGCGGGCACCGGCGACAACATGGCGGCGGCGCTGGGGCTCGGACTGCGTCCGGGCCGGCCCGTCCTGAGTCTGGGCACCTCGGGCACGGTCTACGCGGTGTCCGACCGGCGTCCGCCCGGCGATCCGACGGGCACCGTCGCCGGGTTCGCCGACGCGCGCGGCGACTGGCTGCCGCTGGCCTGCACCCTGAACTGCACGCTGGCCGTGGACCGGGTCGCCACCCTGCTCGGGCTGGAGCGGGAGGACGTGGAGCCCGGCGGATCGGTGGTGATGCTCCCCTTCCTGGACGGCGAGCGCACGCCCGCTCTACCGCACGCGTCCGGGCTGCTGCACGGCCTGCGGCACGACACGACACGCGGGCAGGTACTCCAAGCGGCCTACGACGGGGCGGCCTTCGCGCTGCTCCAGGCGCTGGGCCGGATCGCGGGCGAAGACCTGCCCGCCGATGTGCCGCTGCTGCTGATCGGCGGCGGAGCGCGGGGCCGGGCCTGGCGGGACACCGTACGCCGGCTTTCGGGGCGGCCCGTAGTGGTGCCCGAGGCCGCCGAACTGGTCGCCCTCGGCGCGGCGGCGCAGGCCGCGGGGCTGCTGCTGGGCGAGGACCCGGCGGCGGTGGCGCGGCGCTGGGGGACGGCGCGCGGTACCGAGTACGCGGCGGTTCCGTGCGACACGGCGGCGCGGGAGCGGCTGGCGGAAACGCTCTCTGCCGGTGGGGCGCTGCTGGGGGCGTGACGGGAACGGTGCTCCGCCGCTGCCGAGGGTGAGCGGAACGGTGACCCGCCCGTCGGCGAAGCGTGAGCGGAACGGTGCTTCGCGCGCGGACGGGACGTAAGAGGAACGCGGTTCCGCCCGCTGCCGAAGGGTGACCGGCGCCGGTTCGCACCCCGGGAACGGTGGCCGGAAATCCGGATCCGGGGAACGGATTCGGACGCCGCCGTACCGTCGGCGCGGGAGTTGTGATGGGGTGCCGGGCATGAGCATCTTTGTTCGTGCCCGGTTCGATGTCCGCGACCGCCGGCAGGACGGCATCGAGCGGAGTGCCACCGCGCTGCACGAGGCGGCCGGACCGGAACCGGTGAGCCCGACCTACCGCTGGTTCACCCTGCCCGAGCCCGGCGCCTACCTGGTGCTGGAGGAGTACGCCGACCCGGCGGCGCCCGGAGCGGCCCCGGAGTGCTGCACCGGGCTGCTGACGAGCCTGGGGCGGTGTGCGGACATGGCGTTCGCCGAGATGTACGGGGCGCTGGGGCCCGGGCGACCGGATGCGGTGGGCTGACGGCCGCTCCGCATCCGTACCCACCTCGCACCACCCGACGAACCCGGGAGGACCCCGCCCCGCATGATCACCACGTCCGCCCCGCCCAGACCCTGCGTATCACCCGCCCTGCCCGCCCCGTCCGCAACAGGCGCCCCATGACCGCTCCCGGCGCCGACACGCAGCACGGCATCCGCCGCCGCAACCTGGCGCGGGTCCTGGGGGCCGTGGCCGCCGACGGGCCCGTGTCGCGGGCAGGTGTCGCGGCGCGGGTCGGGCTGACCCGGGCGGCCGTCGGCACACTGGTCGACGCCCTGCTGCGGGCCGGTCTGCTGGTCGAGACGGGCCCGGCGGCGACCGGCGGACGCGGGCGGCCGGGCAGCGAACTGGCCGTCAGCGACACCGGGCCCGCGGGCATCGGCGCCGAGATCGGCGTGGGCAACTTGGCGGTGTGCGCCGTCGATCTGCGCGGGCGGATACGGGCCCGGGCGGCGGCCGACGTGGCCGACCGGGGCAGCGAGCCGGGCCCCGTACTGCGCCGTCTGGCCGGGATGATCGCGGAGGTCACGGACCGGATCGCGGCGCTGGACCTGCGGCCCGCCGGGCTCACGGTCGCGGTCCCGGGGCTGGTGGCACGCGGTACGACGACCGTGGTGCACGCCCCCAACCTCGGCTGGCGGAACGTCGATCCGGCTCCGGTACTCCGCGCCCTGACCGCCGTGCCCGAGCCGCTCACCGTCGAGAACGAGGCCAACCTCGGCGCGCTGGCCGAGCTGCGGCTCGGCGGCGGGCCGGACGGCAGTGGAGCGCCGCCGCCCGACTTCCTCCACGTCTCGGCGGAGGCGGGAATCGGCGCAGCGGTCGTCGTGGACGGTCAACTGCTGCGTGGGGCGCGGGGGTTCGCGGGTGAGCTGGGGCACGTACCGGTGTATCCCGGCGGGCGGCCGTGCGGCTGCGGCGCGCGGGGGTGCCTGGAGCAGTACGCGGGAGAAGCGGCCGTACTACGGGCGGCCGGTCTCGACCCGGGGCGTGCGGCGGCCGGGCACCCCGGTCCGCGGGCGCGCGTCGAACTCCTCGCCCATCGCGCCGCCGCCGGGAACCCCGCCACGCTGGCCGCCCTGCGGGACGCGGGGACGGCGCTCGGGATCGCGCTCGCGGGGGCCGTGCACCTGCTCGACCCGGAGGCGGTGCTGCTCGGCGGGGCGCTGGCGCGGCTGGCGCCCTGGCTCCTGCCGTCGCTGGAGCGGGAGCTGACGGCCCGTACGGCCCTCGCGCCGTACGCGGGGACCGCGCCGCGGATACGGGTGGCCGCCGCCCGCTGCGGCGCCGACGGGCCGCTGCTCGGCGCCGCGCACGCCGCCCTGCGCGCCGTTCTCGACGATCCGCTGGGCCGGTCCTGGACACCCGCCGTTTCCCGGCAGCTCTCCGGAGAATAACCCGCTCCGTCGCCTCGACGCCTTTTCCCGGCCCTGGTCCACCGGTCCGCGGCCGGAATCACCCCGGCACACTTTCCAGCAACTGATTCCACTAAACCTGTCCATCTCCCTTATTTTTCATGCCACTCGTTCGAGTGATTGCCCCGATTAAAACGACACGCCTATGTTCAGTGCGACGAGCGGTACGGACCTCGTCTCGCGAACGGCCGTGGCTCCGGCCGCCGTCCTCTTTCCAACCTTCCAAGATTGGTGGCGCAGCCGTGACGGTTACGGACGAGACAATTCCCGGCCCCGAGGGCGAAACTCAGAATTCCAGCCTCACGACGGCGGCGGCCCGCAATCTGGCCACGACCACCAAGACCGTGCCGCAGATGCAGGGCGTCACCTCACGCTGGCTGCTGCGGCTGCTGCCCTGGGTGCAGGTCTCCGGCGGTACGTACCGCGTCAACCGGCGGCTGACCTACACGGTCGGCGACGGCCGCGTGGACTTCGCCGTCTCTGGCACCGAAGTATCGATCATCCCCGACGAACTGCGCGAACTGCCCGCGCTGCGCGACTTCACCGACAGCGCGGTGCTCGGCGCGCTCGGCGAGCGCTTCGTCCAGCGCGAGTACGCGCCCGGCGACGCGATCGCCACCGCCGGCGCGCCCGCCGACCGCCTGGTGCTGATCGTGCACGGCCGGGCCGACCGGATCGGCGCCGGGAAATACGGCGACGAAACGGTCCTGGAAGCGCTCGCCGGGGGCGACCACCTCGGCGACAAGCCGCTCACCGACACCGCCGCCTCGTGGGAGTACACCTACCGCGCGGTGACCCGGGTGACCGTCATGGAGCTGCCCCGGCAGGCCGCGCAGGAGGTCACGGACCGCTCGCAGGAGCTGCGCGACCACCTCGCGACGGCCGGCGCGGGCAGCGCTCCGCCGCGCAACGCCAGCGGCGAGCGGGCCATCGAGGTCGCCTCCGGCCATCACGGCGAGCCGCGGGTGCCCGGCACCTTCGTCGACTACGAGCTCAACCCCCGGGAGTACGAGCTGAGCGTGGCGCAGTCGGTGCTGCGGGCCCACACCCGGGTCGGCGACCTGTACAGCGACCCGATGAACCAGGTCGAGCAGCAGTTGCGGCTGACCATCCAGGCGCTGCGCGAGCGCCAGGAGCACGAGATGGTCAACAACCGCGAGTTCGGGCTGCTGCACAACGCCGACCTGACGCAGCGCGTCCGTACCCGCAGCGGCCCGCCCACCCCCGACGACCTCGACGACCTGCTCGCGACGGTGTGGAAGGACCCGGCCTTCCTGCTCGCCCACCCGAAGGCGATCGCCGCCTTCGGCCGGCAGTGCAGCGCCCGTGGCCTGTATCCGACGGCGGTCGACTTCATGGGGCACTCGCTGCCTTCCTGGCGCGGGGTCCCGATCTTCCCGTGCAACAAGATTCCGGTCGGCGCGGACGGCACCAGTTCGTTCCTGGTGATGCGCACCGGCGAGGAGAAGCAGGGCGTCGTCGGACTGCACCAGACGGGAATCCCGGACGAATACGAGCCGGGGCTCTCGGTGCGGTTCATGGGCGTCAACGACCAGGCCATCGCCAACTATCTCGTGAGCGCCTACTACTCCGCCGCGATCCTGGTGCCGGACGCGCTGGGAATTCTGGAGGACGTGCAGACCGGCCAATGAACCACCCCGTTCCAGCCATGAGAAGCGGTTGAAGAACCGTTTGCCGAGATATGACGATCCCGCGTCATTCATGGCCGAAATCCCGTCAATGCCGGCGCGACATCCGCGGCTCCCGCGCGCAGTCCCCGCGCGCGCTCCCCGGCCGCGTACCGCGGGACGGTCGCGTCCGGCCCGCGGCCCTGACCGTCCCACGACCCACAGGAACAGGTGAAACCCCCCATGACCACATCTGCGGACCCGACGTCCGGACCCGGCGCCACCCCGGACACCGACCAGGCGCGCACCAGCCTGGCGACAGCCGCGGCACGCAATCTGGCCACCACGACCAAGACCGTGCCGCAGATGCAGGGGATCTCCTCCCGCTGGCTGCTGCGCGTGCTGCCGTGGACGCAGGTCTCCGGCGGCACGTACCGCGTCAACCGGCGCCTGACGCACACCCTGGGAGACGGCCGGGTCGAGTTCACCAGCACCGGTTCCGACGTCCGGGTCATCCCCGCGGAGCTGCGGGAGCTGCCGCCGCTGCGCGACTTCGACGATCCGGCGGCGCTGGAGGCGCTGGCCGGTCAGTTCGTGCAGGAGGAGCACGCGCCCGGTGACGTGCTGGTGGAGCAGGGACGGCCGGCCGACCGGGTCGTCCTGGTCGCGCACGGCAAGCTGAACCGTATCGGCACCGGCAAGTACGGCGACGAAACGGTCCTCGGCGTCCTCGCGGACGGCGACCACCTGGGCGAAACGGCACTGCTGTCACCGGACGCGGTCTGGGAGCACACGGTCCGCGCGGTCACCCGGGTGACCGTACTGACGCTGCCCCGCACCGCGTACGAACAGCTCGCGGACCGCTCCCCCGGCCTGCGCGACCACCTGGAGCGCTACCGCACCGCCCAGATCCCGCCGCAGAACAAACACGGCGAGGCGGCCATCGACGTGGCCTCGGGCCACACCGGCGAACCCGCGCTGCCGGGCACCTTCGTCAACTACGAAGTGGCGCCGCGTGAATACGAACTGAGCGTCGCGCAGACCGTACTGAAGATCCACACCCGGGTCGCCGACCTCTACAACAACCCGATGAACCAGCTGGACCAACAGTTGCGGCTGACCATCGAGGCGCTGCGCGAGCGCCAGGAGCACGAGATGGTCAACAACCGCGAGTTCGGCCTGCTGCACAACGCCGATCTCAAGCAGCGCATCCACACCCGCAGCGGCCCGCCCACCCCGGACGACCTGGACGAACTGATCGCGCGGCGCCGCAAGACGCAGTACCTGCTGGCCCACCCGCGCACCATCGCGGCCATCGGCCGGGAGTGGAACGCCCGCGGCATCTACCCCACCACCGCGGAGATCGGCGGCACCCCCGTCCGCGCCTGGCGCGGCATCCCGCTGCTCCCCTGCAACAAGATCCCCGTCAACCCCGACCAGACCAGCTCGATCATCGCCATGCGCGTCGGCGAGGAGAACCAGGGCGTCGTCGGCCTGCACCAGACCGGCATCCCCGACGAGTACCAGCCCGGCCTCTCCGTCCGCTTCATGGGCATCAACGACCAGGCGGTCATCAACTACCTGGTGAGCGCCTACTACTCGGCAGCCGTCCTGGTACCGGACGCACTGGGCGTCCTGGAGGACGTGGAGATCGGCCACTAGCCCGCGCCACCTGACGTCAACCGCCCGCTGTCCCGGCATCGTGCCGGGGCGGCGGGCGGAGTGTGCCGGTCCGCCCAGGGCTCACTGGCCGTCGGCCGCTGCCGGGTCCTCGGCGGGGAAGAGGATGGGGCTGATCAGGTAGCGGGTGCGTTCCGGCGAGGGCTCGTTGGTGATCCGCCGCGTCAGCGCCGCACGCATCTCCTCGATCAGGGCGGTCAGTTCCTCCCGGCTGAGCCACATGGCGTGCTGGCGATAACCGACCAGATCGGTGGCCGGGTCTGCGCCGGGCCGGTCGAGATAGGCGTGGAACTCGGCCAGCAGGGCCGACATCGCCACCGCGAACACCCGCCGGTGCTCGGCGACCGGTACGGAGGCGGCGGCCTCGGCGTCGACAACCGCCCGCTCACGCCGCAGCCGGTAACGGCGCTCGACCGCGCCGCGCACCCGCCGTTCGTCCTCGACCTCCAGCAGCCCGGCGTCCGCCAGCACACCGACCTGCCGGTAGACGGTGGCCTTCGAGGCGTCGGGGAGCAGGGTGCACAGCTGCGTGGTGGTCAGGGCCCGGCCGCCGGACAGGGCGTGCACGATGCGCAGGCGTACGGGGTGCAGGAGCAGGTCGACCGTATCCATGGGCGTACGCTCTCACAGGTGATACCTTTCTCAAACTTGAGAACGTAGCCGGGCACGTTCCGGCCCACCGAGGAGAGAACGATGGCCTGCACACCGCCCCCGTTAGGACACCTGCACGACCTCGGCGACGGCCGCCGTCTGCTGCTGCACCGCTCCGGCACCGGGGGCCCGACCGCGGTGTTCCTGGCGGGGGCGGGCATGATGAGCCTGGACTACCTGAACATCCACCGGCGCGTCGCCGAGCGGACCACGGCCGTCCTCTACGATCGCGGCGGCAACGGCTGGAGCCACCCCGCCGAACTGCCCCGCACCGCCGCCGAAGTGACCGAGGAACTGCGCGAACTCCTGCACGCCGCCGGGGTCCCCGGGCCCTACCTGCTGATCGGCCACTCCCTCGGCGGGGCCTACGCGCGCCACTACGCCAGGTGCTTCCCGGCCGAGGTGGCCGGCCTGCTCCTGCTCGACCCCTTCCACGAAGACATGGTGGTCCGCGCTCCCCAGCGGGCACGGGAGATGCTCGACGCGATGCTGGACCAGATGGCGGCCCAGGAGGCGGCCGAGTTCACACCGGAACAGGTGGCGCAGGCCCGCGTCACGATGCTCGAACACTTCGCCAGCTGGCCGGAGTCGGTGCGCGGCCCCCTGGTCGACCGGCACCTCGCCACCTGGCGGGCCGCCGGGCGCGAGAACCAGAACCTGTACGACAAGGTCGCCGACGAACTCCGCACCGCACCCGCCACTCCCGACGTGCCGCTGATCGTGCTGACGGCCATGGGGCACGACGCCACACAGGCCCACCTGTGGCCCGCGGAACTGCTCGGCGAGATCAACGAACTCAAGCGGAGGCTGCACGCCGAGGTGGCCGCCGAGTCCCCGCGCGGGGAGCAGCGGGTCCTCGGCGACGCGGGGCACGGGTGGCTGCACGAGGAGCGGGCCGACGCGGTGCTTCAGGCTGTCGAGGACCTGATCATCCGGGCGCGTTGAGGCCGGAGGGCCACTCCGCACGGGAGGTGACGGCGCGTCAGCAGGGGGAGATGAGGCGGAAGACCGCGTTTTCCGGCTCTCTGGGGTGGTGGGTTTACGCCAGGCCCGGTGGGAGCCAGGGTGTACCGGTAGGCGGACAGGGGCCGCTGGGGTGTGTGCGGTGGGGATTCCGGTGTTGCCACGGCTCGCGGGCGCGACCGGGCGGGTGCCCGGCGGGGGCCGTTACTCGTTGTCGCGAGTCCGGTGTCGTCGCTGTATGCCCGCTCGGCACATCTGGCACATGCGTCACAGGCGGAGTGGCGTCTCCGTGTCCGGCCTGGGGGTTCACCTCTTCCGGTGGCAGCAACGGCGATGGGCAGGAGGGGCGTTCGCCGTCGCTGTGCGTTCGGGGCGACCCGGCTGTGCAGTGCCTCGCGCGCTTCGGCGAAGGTCGGGCCACTCACGGCGGGGGACATTCCGGTCGGCACCCGTATTCGGCCGCTTCATGGAAATCCAGCCGCCACCACGCCATTTGGGGCATGGCCAGACCTTTTCGGTCGAAAAAACAGGTTCTCCCGGAACCGCCCCAAAGGGCGGATCACGCCTTACGCTCCCTGGTCATGCGCAGAACAACGAGCATCTTCAGCAGGGCCGGCCTCGCCGCCCTCCTCGCCCTCGTCGTCTCCGTTCTCGGCCTGGGCGCCGCGTCCCCCGCGTCCGCCGCCGACACCCCGGCGCTGGCCTTCACCGTCGACAAGACGCAGGCCACGCCCGGCTCGGACGTCACGCTGACCATGACGTTCACCAACACCGGCACCGCCGATGTGCGCTTCGTGTGGCAGTCCTTCCAGCCCACGTGGGAGACCTCTTCGACGAGCGGTCTGAAGTACACCTGGAAGACCTGTACCGCTGACCCCGGCGTGACCTGCAAGGCGGGCGCGGGCGCCACGTACTCCGTGCCGATCGCCCCCGGCGCCACCCGTAAGGTCACCATGACCTACACCATCGGCGCCGACTCCTCCTGCGGCTACCCCGACGTCGCCTTCTACTCGTACATCTACACCGAGTTCGGCGGCGGCCAGCCCGCCAAGGAGGGCACCTTCTTCACCCCCGCCACCCGCGTGATCTGCCCGACCACTCCCCCGGCGGGTGCCCAGGCCTGACCCGGGCCGCACGACTGGCACGACCCGCGCGTTCCGCACGGTCCGGCCCCGCCGCACCGGCGCGGCCCCCCAGACGCGCGCCCCGTCCCCATTCAGCTTCCCGCTCCTTCGGTCCAGGGCCGTGGCCACGCCCCTGGACCGGAGGGGCGGTCGTCGTTCCCGGTGGGAGCGTGCGGCATCCGGGCGACGGGGGCGACACGACGATCGTTCGGTGGTTGTACGGCTTTCTGATATCTGCGGGCCATAGTGGGCGTTCCGCACCCATGGGACCGTTGCCGGAACGTCTGGGGGGATCGTGAAGAATCGATTCGTTCGCACACGGGCGGTACTGACGGCGCTGACGGCATGGGGCGTACTGGCCGGAAGCGGAGTGGCGGCAGGGGCCACCGCCACGGACAGCGGCACTCCGCGCCTAGGGCGGGCAGTAGGCGTCGCGCCAGGGGTGACGTACCGCGCCTTCGACCTAGTGGTGGGGCGCGGCACCGCGCACGGCCACCTCGTGACGGTGGACCTGACCGACCGCCGGACGACGGTGGACCTGCTGTACCCCGGCGCGGTCGGTGCGCGCTCCCCGGTCTCCCGGCTGGCCGACGCGCGGGCCGCGGTGGCCGCCGTCAACGCGGACTTCTTCAACATCACCGAGACCCAGCACCCCGGCGTGGAGGCGACCGGCGCCCCCGTGGGCCCGGCCATCGCCTCCGGGCAGCACCTGAAGGCGGCGGTGCCCGACGGGCAGCGCTTCGGCCCGGCGCTGCCGCCCGGCACGAACACCCGCGACGTCATCGGCGTCGGCTACGACCGGCGCGCCCGCCTGGACCGGCTGTCCCTGCGCGGCACCGTGCTGACCGCCGACGGCGCGCTGCCGCTGAAGGGCCTGAACCAGTACGCGCTGCCGGTGAACGGCATCGGCGCGTTCACCTCCAAGTGGGGGCCCACCTCGCGCGTCCGGGCGACCTGCGGCACGGACACCGACCGGGCGGCGCCGTGCAGTACGGAGACGTACGAGGTCACGGTCCGGGGCGGCCGGGTGGCCGGGGTCGCTCAGGTGCCGGGCCGGGGCGGCATCGCCCGCGGTACGACGGCGCTCGTCGGCCGGGAGGAAGGCGCCCGGCAGCTGCGCAAGCTGCACATCGGCGACCGGGTACGGATCGGCCACCGGCTGACCGCCCGCAAGCCCGGACCGCTGCGCTTCGCCGTCGGCGGCTTCCCCATCGTCCGCAACGCGGAGCCGCTGACCGGCCTGGACACCGTCACCCCGGCCGTCCGCACCTCCGCGGGCATCGGCGCGCACGGCCGCCGGCTGCTGCTGCTCGCGCTGGACGGCGCGCCGGGCCGGGCGGGCATGACCGTACGCGAACTGGCCGACCTGATGGACCGGCTGGGCGCCCGCGACGCGGTCAACCTGGACGGCGGCGGCTCCTCCACGCTGGTCACACGCGAGCCGGGCAGCCCGGGCGCGACGGTCCGCAACCACCCCTCGGGCGGCGCGGAGCGGCCGGTGCCGAATGCGATCGGGGTCTTCGCGCGGGGGTGACGCCGTGGCGGCGCTCAGGGCCGCACGCTGCTCACCACATCCGCCGCCCCGGACAGCCCGTTCTGGATGTCCGGGGCCAGGCTGCTGCCCGCCAGGTAGAAACCGAGCAGCATGCAGACGAGGGCGTGTGTGAATTTCAGGCGTCCACTGCGCAGGAAGACGACGGTCAGTACGACGAGCAGCACGACGACCGAGATCGAAAGAGCCACGACAAACCTCCTCACCCGCCGCCCGAACGGACGACAACGGGCGCCAGTTTGGCGTATTCGGCGCCTTTCCCCGGGTTTTCACGGGTGCGCCATGCGGGTGATCACTGCGGGTCACCGGACGGCGGCCCTGCTCTCCGGCCGTATTCCCGCGTTCCATACGGGTGAGCGGCGGGGAGAATCGCAGCCTCCTTGAGTGGCTGACCTTCGATTTCAGGACATTGGTCCCGGACCTTCGGCGGCCCGGTCCGGGTTGCGCACCCCATATATTCGTGGCATGAGCACATCGCGGGGGCGGCGCGCGCTGCGCCGCTGGATACCGAACCAGCACGGCGCCTGGGCCATGCTGCTCGTACCGTTCCTGGCAGGCGCCCTGCTGGGTGGGTTCGTCGGCCGGCACGCCCTGCTGTTGCCCGCGTGGCTGCTGGCCTATTGCACGGCCTTCCACGGCCAGCAATACGTCCGGCTGCGCCGCCTTTCCCGTAATCCCCGTGCGCCGCGCCGGCATCTGGCGCCGCTGGCCGGATTCGGGGCGGCATTCGTTCTGTGTGCCGTACCGCTCGCCGTGGCGCATCCCTGGCTGTTGCTCGCCGCGTTGTGCGCGGCGCCTTTCTTCGCCGTGAATATCGTGTACGCGTACCGCAACGAGGAACGCGCCACGGTCAACGGAATCATCGCGGTGGTGCCCGCCTGCGGAATGCTGCTCGTCTCGGACCGGCTGGGCAGCGGCACGGTCGATTCGGGCGCGTGGACGGCCGCCGTGGCCTGTCTGCTGTATTTCACCGGGACCGTGCTCTACGTGAAGACGATGATCCGCGAGCGCGGGAGCGAGGCGTTCCGGGTGGCGTCGGCCGTCTATCACGGGCTCGCGGTGGTGGCCGCAGTGTCACTGGACCCGTGGCTGGCGGTCCCGTTCGTGGTGTTCCTGCTGCGGGCCGTGGCGATGCCGGGGCGGGGCGTACGGGTGGCGGTGGTCGGTGCCGTCGAGGTGCTGTGTTCGGTGCTGCTGCTGGCCTTCATCGTGTGCGGCCATCTGTTTCCCTGCTGAGGTCCCGCGGCGCGGGCGAAGGCGCCTGCCGCGCCGGGGCGGTCTCCCCCGCCGTCAGGTCCCCCGCAGTCCGGCCCTTGGCGTGCCTGATCTGCGCGTAGACGTGAGCGCGCAGTTCGGCGAAGCGCGGGGCGGAGCGGGTGGTGATCTGGTCGCGGTCGGCCGGCAGGTCGACGGCGAGGTCCTCCTGGACGACGGTGGGCGCCGAGGACAGTACGACCACCCGCCGCCCCAGGTAGACCGCCTCGTCGATGTCGTGGGTGACCAGCAGCGTCGTCACCCCGAGCCGGCGCCACAGGGTGAGCAGCAGGTCCTCCAGCTCGGCGCGGGTCTGCGCGTCCACGGCGGCGAACGGCTCGTCCATCAGGAGCACCTGGGGCTCGTACGCGATGGCACGGGCGATGGCGACGCGCTGCTGCATGCCGCCGGACAACTGCCACGGGTGGGCCGCCGCGGCGTCGGCCAGGCCGACGGCGGACAGCGCCCCTTCGACCAGTTCGCGGCGGCGCGGCGCGGGGACCTTCTTCTCGCGCAAGGGGAGTTCGACGTTCTTGCGCACCGTCATCCAGGGGAAGAGGCTGCGCCCGTACTCCTGGAAGACGACGGCCATGCCCGGGGGCGGGCCGGTGACGCGGCGGCCCGCGACGCGTACCTCGCCGGCCGTGGGGGACAGCAGCCCGGCGACGCACTTGAGCAGGGTCGTCTTGCCGCATCCGGACGGCCCGACGACGCAGACGAGGTCGCCGTCGGCCACCTGAAAGTCGATCTTGCGCAGCGCCTCGACGCCGCCGCGCCCTTCGTACGTCTTGCCCAGACCGGTGATCTCAAGCATGCCGCCCCCGCTCCTCGCCGCGCGCCAAGTGCCAGGCCAGTATGCGGCGTTCGGCGGCCCGGAAGGCGAGCGAGAGGCCGAATCCGAGCAGTCCGAGGACGACGATGCCGCTCCACATCTCGGGGATGGCGAAGCCGCGCTGGAAGAGGACGACGGTGTGGCCGATGCCCGAGGTGCTGGCGAACATCTCCCCGATGACCATGAGGATGATGCCGATGGACAGGGCCTGCCGCAGGCCCGCCATGATCTGCGGGCTCGCCGCCGGCAGCACCAGGTGGCGCAGCCGGGCGGGCCCGCGCAGCCCGAAGCAGCGGCCGGTGTCGGCCAGCACCTCGTCCACGGCGCGGACGCCCTCGACGGTGTTCAGCAGCACGGGCCAGACGCAGCCGGAGACGATGACCAGCACCTTCATCGTGGTGTCCAGGCCCGCGAGCAGCATGATCAGGGGCACCAGGACCGGCGGCGGCACGGCGCGGAAGAACTCCAGTACGGGTTCGGCGGCGGCCCGCAGGGTGCGCGAGGAGCCGATGGCCACACCGAGGCCGACGCCGAGCAGCCCGGCCAGCGCGTAGCCCGTGAGCAGCCGCCCCACGCTGGGCAGCACGTCCTCGGTGATCCGGTCGGAGAACCACACCTCGGTGAAGGCGGTGGCGACCCGGCCGGGCGTCGGCAGGTAGAAGGTGGGCTCGGCCACGCTGTAGGCCCACCAGCCGAGGATCAGCAGGACGGGCAGGCCCAGGACGCGCAGCAGGCGCAGGGCCGTGCGCCTCAGCAGTCCCGTACGCCGCAGCGGCCCCGCGGGCCGCTTTCCCGCCGCGCTCACCGGGCCTGCCGGGCTCACCGCGCCACCTCGCCCCGTACGGACGGGTGCCAGGCCAGCACCCGGCGCTCCACCGCGCGCACCACCGCGTTCACGGCGACCCCGACCAGCCCGGCCAGCACGATCAGCGCGTACACCTCGGTGACCGCGCCGCCGGACTGGGCGAGCTGGATGCGCAGCCCGAGCCCGGGACTGCCGATGACCAGTTCGGCGGTGACGGCGAGGATGAACGCCACCGCCGCGGCCAGCCGTACGCCCGTCATCACGTACGGCAGGGCCGTCGGCCACACCAGGTGGCGCAGGTGGGCCCAGCGGCCCAGGCGGTAGCTGCGGGCGGTCTCCCGGGCGACCGGGTCCACGTCGGCCACGCCGTACAGCACCTGGATGAGCACCTGCCAGAAGGAGGCGTAGACCACCAGGAGCAGGGTGGAGCCGGTCTCGGCGCCGAAGAGCAGGGTGGCCAGCGGGATCAGCGCCACGGACGGGATGGGGCGCAGGAACTCGATGGTGGAGGCGGTGGCCGCGCGCAGCCCGGGTACGGCGTCGATGAGCACGCCGAGGGCGACGGCCAGGCAGCAGGCGAGGGCGAGCCCGATGGCCCAGGACCGCAGGGTCTCGCCGAGCGCCGTCCACAGGGCCGCGTCGCCCAGTTCGGTGACCAGGCGGCGCACGATGGCGGTGGCCGGCGGCAGGTGGCGCGGGTCGATCAGGCCGAGCCGGGGCACCGCCTCGGCGACGGCGAAGAGGCACGCCAGGCCCAGCAGCCCGAGCCCGGCGGCGCGCGGCGTGCTCATCGGCGCCCCGGCGCGCGCCGTGCGTCGGGTCACGGCAGCAGTGCGCCGACGTCGGCGGGCCGCTTGAGGACACCGTCCTTGCGGGCCAGGTCGGCGACGGCCTGCACGGAGGCGCGGTTGATCTCGGTGGGCCACTTCGGCAGCACGATGCGGTGGATGACCGAGGGCGGGATCTTGGTGTATGTGCCGAGTTCCTCGCGTACCGCTTCGGGGTGGGTACGGGCGTAGGCCAGCGCCTGGTTGATGGCGGTCGTGAAGCGTTTGACCAGGCCCGGGTTTTCGCGGAGCAGTTTCTCGCTGGTGAAGTACATGGCGACGGTGAGGTTGTCGACGGCCTCGGCGAAGGGCCAGCACACGGCCCGGGCGCCCTGGTCGACGGTCTGGGTCTGGAACGGCTCCACGGTCCAGACGGCGTCCACCCGGCCGGCGGCGAGCGCGGCGGCCATGTCGGGCAGCGGGATCTCGGTGAAGCGCAGTTTCCCGGGGTCGCCGCCGGCCTTGCGCACCGCGGCCCGGATGGTGGTGTCGCCGATGTTCTGGAGCTGGTTGACGGCGATGTTGTGGCCGGGCAGGTCCTTGGCGGACCGGATGGAGCTGTCCTTCGGTACGAGGATGGCGCTGTAGTCCTTGCCGGGCCCGGCCTGCCCGGTGGAGGACACCCCGTTGGCCACGGCCTTCAGGGGAAGCCCCTGCTCCCGGGCGGTGAGCAGGGTGGTGGTGTTGCTGAAGCCGAAGTCGAACTGGCCGCTGACGACGCCGGGGGCACTGTTCGCGCCGCCCTGGACGGGGGTGATCTTCGCCGAGATGCCGTTCTTGGCGAAGAAGCCGTGCGACACCGCGAGGTGGACCGGGGCGGTGTCGACGATGGAGAGCGCGCCGATCTCGATGCTGTCCGGCCCGTCGCCGCCCGACTTGGCACCGTCGTTCCCGCACGCCGTGAGAGAGAGGAGGAGTACTGCTGTCGCCGCCACGGCGGCCCGTAAGCGATACACGCGGGAACCGTAGGGGCGGGCGGGGTCGTCGTCAACGGTGCGGGAACAACAGGACGCATGGGGTACGGGAACAACCGGACGAACGACGGCACGGCGGACGGGCAGCGGACGGGAGGCACAGGCGGGCACACGGCGAAGACGCAGGACACCACCACGCCACCGCGCGGACACGCCGCGCGCCGGTGGCGCAATCGTGTCATGGATCACGTCACGCAGCGCAACGCGACAGAGATCGTTCGCGTCTTAGCGGCCGACACCCGCCGGACACCGCTCTCCGAAAGCTCCCCCCATGAGTCCTGCCCCCACTCCGCACCGCCACCGGCCGCAGCGCGCCGCGCGGGCCGCGCTGGCGCTGGCGCCGCTGCTCGGCACCGTCGTGCTGTCCGCCTGCGGAGGCCCCGCGGCGTCCGCGTCCAGGGGCGCTCCGGTACGGGTGACGCTGGGCGCGGCGAACGGCACGAAGACCGTGCAGGCGGGCGACAAACTCCAGGTCAGCGCGGCCGGCGGCAATCTGACCAAGGTGGTCGTGACCGATCCGAAGGGCCGTCGGCTGCCCGGCGGGCTCGGCGACGGCGGCCGGGTGTGGACCTCCCACGAGCCGACCACGCCGGACACCAAGTACTCCGTCGCGGCCGAGGCGCGTAACGCCCAGGGCGGAACGAACGAGGTCAAGGAGTCGCTGACCACCGCGAAGGCGGACAAACTCAACAAGGTCGTGCTCAGCCCCGGCTCGCAGGGCGCCGTCGTGGGGATCGCCCAGCCGGTCTCGATCACCTTCGACTTCCCGGTGACCGACCGGGCCGCCGTGGAGAAGCACCTGAAGGTCACCACCGACAACGGCACACCCGGCGCGTGGGGCTGGGTCAAGGACTGGTCCGGCAAGGACCGGGTGGACTGGCGCCCGAAGGAGTACTGGAAGCCGGGCACCAAGGTGGGGCTGCGCGCCGACCTGAACGGCGTGGACTCCGGCGGCGGCCGGTATTTCGCCAAGGACTACGACCTGAACTTCACCATCGGCGCCGGCCATGTGGTCAAGGTGGATCTGGACAACAAGCACCTGACGTTCACCGAGAACGGAAAGGAGGTGAAGGACATGCCTTTCTCCGCCGGGCGGCCGGACGCACAGCACTCCACCTGGACGGGCGTCTTCCCGCTCATGGCGAAGGAGGGCACGATCAACATGAACTCCGAAACCGTGGGACTGGGCGACGCGTACGACAAGATGGTCCGCGACTCCATGAAGCTCACCGACTCCGGGACGTACGCGCACGCCGCGCCGTGGAACGCCGGCAAGGTGGGCCGGGTCAACGACAGTTCCGGCTGCATCGGGCTGACCGACGCCGACGCCGACTGGCTCTACGCCAGGGTTCGCGTCGGCGACCCGTTCGAGGTCACCGGTTCCTCCGTACGGGGGAGGGCGGCCGACAACAACGGTCTCGGGGACTGGATGGTCGACTGGTCCCAGTGGCAGAAGAAGAGCGCCCTCCCATCGAGCAGCTGACCCCCTACAGAGCCTAATGTGACGGAATGAGCACCGTGCAGGACCAGGACCAAATAACGGCGTGGGCACGCTTCAGTCGCCGCGTGCCCAACGGCTTCGCCATTTTCTTCAGCCTCCTAGGGCTGTTCTGCGCCGTCACGGCGCTGATCGGGCCGCTGCGGCGCGGCCTGAAACCGGTCATCTACTGGCTGGACACCCTGACCATCGTCGTCGAGCCGAACCTCGCGTACGCGGTCTTCCTCTTCCTGCTGGCCGCGGCCATGACCGCGCGCAAACGGGTGGCCCTGTGGTTCGCCGTCGTCTACATGGTGCTGGTGACGCTGACCGACGCGCTCCTCGTGATCGACGGCTTCCCGGAGTACTACTTCTCCCTGGTGCTGTGCTCGGCCGCGCTGGTCCTGCTGCTGGTCGCGCACCGCGAGTTCTACGCGGTGACCCGCCGCGGCGCGTTCTGGCGCGCCGCGGGCGTGCTGGTCGCGGGCCTCGTGGTGTCGATCCTCATCGGCTGGGGCCTGGTCTCGCTCTTCCCGGGCAGCCTGGAGCGCGGCGCCGGCAACCGGCTGCTGTGGGCGGCCGACCGGGTCTGCGGCGGCACGCTCAGCAACCACCAGTTCCACGGGCACCCGCCGCACTGGATCATCTTCCTGCTCGGGCTGCTGGGCGCGCTGGCGCTGCTGAACGCGGCCCTGACGCTCTTCCGGTCGCAGCGCATGGAGGCCGCGCTGCACGGTGACGAGGAGACCCGTATCCGGGCGCTGCTGGCCCGCTACGGCGGCCGGGACTCGCTCGGCTACTTCGCCACCCGCCGCGACAAGGCCGTGGTCTTCTCCCCCAGCGGCAAGGCCGCCGTCACCTACCGTGTGGAGGTCGGCGTCTGCCTGGCCAGCGGTGACCCGGTCGGCGACCGCGAGGCATGGGGCCCGGCCATCGAGGAGTGGCTCAAGGTCGCCGGGCGCTACGGCTGGCAGCCGGCCGTCATGGGCGCCAGCGAGGACGGCGCGAAGGCGTTCGCGCGAAGCGGCCTGAGCGCGCTGCAGCTCGGTGACGAGGCGATTCTGCACGTCAAGGAGTTCGACCTGGACGGCCGCGAGATGCGGGTGACCCGTCAGGCGGTCAACCGTGTCGAGCGCACCGGCGCCACCTTCCGGGTGCGCCGCCACTCCGAGCTGTCCGACGCGGAGATGCAGGAGGTCATCCACCGGGCCGACGCGTGGCGCGACACCGAGACCGAGCGCGGCTTCTCGATGGCGCTGGACCGGCTCGGCGACCCCGAGGACGGCGACTGCCTGCTGGCCGAGGCGTTCGACGGCGACGGCAACATGATGGCGCTGCTGTCGTTCGTGCCGTGGGGCAAGGACGGCATCTCGCTGGACGTGATGCGCCGGGACCGCAGCGCCCCGAACGGCGTGATGGAGTACATGGTCGCGCAGCTGTGCGCGCACGCCGGCGCGCTCGGCGTGCGCCGTATCTCGCTGAACTTCGCGGTCTTCCGGTCCGCCTTCGAGGAGGGCGCGCGCATCGGCGCGGGGCCGATCCTGAAGGTCTGGCGCAAGCTGCTGCTGTTCTTCTCCAAGTGGTGGCAGCTCGAAGCGCTGTACCGCTCCAACGCGAAGTACGCCCCCGAGTGGTACCCGCGTTTCCTGTGCTACGCGGACACCGGCGCCCTGGCCCGTATCGGCCTGGCCTCCGGTATCGCCGAGGGCTTCGTGGCGGTGCCGAGCCTGGGCAAGCTGTGGGGCAAGGGCCGCAAGAAGCGGGTGCTGACCCCGGCGACCACCGCCCACCTGCCGTCGCTGGACGAGCTGGGCCTGGTCGAGCAGCCCCCGGCGACCGAGGAGGAGCTGCGCGAGCGGGAGCTGGCGGCGCTGCCGGAGCAGGTCCGCGTGCGGCACCGCAAGCTGGAGCGGCTGCGCGAGGAGGGCGTCGACCCGTACCCGGTCGGTGTGCAGCGCACCCACACGCTCGGCGACGTCCGCGACGAGCACCCGGATCTGGAGTCCGGTACGCGTACGGGCAAGGTCGTGCGGATCGCCGGCCGGGTGCTGCTCACCCGTGACCACGGCGGTGTGCTGTTCGCCGTGCTGCGCGACTGGTCGGGCGACCTCCAGGTGGCACTGACACGTGAGGGCACCGGCGCGGACGAGCTGGAGCGGTTCGGCTCGGACATCGACCTGGGCGACCACATCGAGGCCGAGGGCGAGGTCGGCGCGAGCGACCGCGGCGAGCTGACGGTCTTCGTGACCCACTGGCGGCTGACGGCCAAGTGCCTGCGCCCGCTGCCGGACAAGCGGCGCGGTCTGTCCGACCCGGAGGCCAAGGTCCGCCAGCGCTACGTGGACCTGGTCGTCTCGCCGGACTCGCGGGACAACCTGCGGGCCCGCAGCACCGCGGTGCAGGCGCTGCGCCAGGGTCTGATCGAGCGCGGCTACCTGGAGGTCGAGACGCCGATGCTCCAGCAGATCCACGGCGGCGCCAACGCGCGCCCGTTCCAGACCCACATCAACGCCTACGACCTCGATCTGTACCTGCGTATCGCCCCCGAGCTGTATCTGAAGCGGCTGTGTGTGGGCGGTATGGAGAAGGTCTTCGAGATGGGGCGCACGTTCCGCAACGAGGGCATCTCCTACAAACACAACCCCGAGTTCACGATGCTGGAGGCGTACCAGGCGTTCGCCGACTACGACGTGATGCTCGACCTGACGCGGGAGCTGATCCAGGGGGCGGCGGTCGCCGCGTTCGGCAGCGCCACCGCCCGCAAGGCCGACGCGAACGGCAAGCTCGTCGAGCACGACATCTCGGGCATCTGGCCGGTCAAGACGGTGTACGGCGCGATCTCCGAGGCCCTGGGCGAGGAGGTCGACGCGGACACCAACCCGGACGTGCTGCGCCGGCTGTGCGGGCGTTCCGGGGTGCCGGTGAAGCCGGAGATGGGCCGCGGTGACGTCGTCCTGGAGATGTACGAGCGGCTGGTCGAGGAGAAGACCACGCTGCCCACCTTCTACAAGGACTTCCCCACCGATGTCTCGCCGCTGACCCGCCAGCACCGCAAGGACCCGCGGGTCGCGGAGCGCTGGGACCTGGTGGCGTTCGGTACGGAGCTGGGCACCGCCTACTCGGAGCTGACCGACCCGGTCGAGCAGCGGCGCCGGCTGACCGCCCAGTCGCTGCTGGCGGCGGGCGGCGACCCGGAGGCCATGGAGCTGGACGAGGACTTCCTCCAGGCCCTGGAGTACGCGATGCCGCCGACCGGTGGTCTGGGCATCGGCGTGGACCGGCTGGTCATGTTCCTCACCGGTCTGTCGATCCGCGAGACGCTGCCGTTCCCGCTGGTGCGGCGCCGGTAGGCACGCTGACACCGACGGAGGGCCGTCCCCTGGTGGGGACACTGTTGGGAAAAGGTCCTTTCGTGAGGCTCGTCGCCGTCAGGCGGCGGGCCTCAGTGCTTCGAAGCGGGAGATCCGAGTGCCAGCGGGGGAGACTCCGCCGATCCAGGCGTCGAGGCGCGTGAGGTTCATCGCGGAGGCGGTGAACAGGTGCTGGAGGCTCGTCTTGGAGTATCCGCGGTAGCGGCAGCGGCGCAGCCCGAAGGCTCTCACGCCCTGCGAGATGGTGCCTTCGATGCCGGCGCGCGGGTTGTAGCGGCGCCGCCATTCCTCGGTCTGATTCAGCATGCGGGCCTGCTGGAGGAGTTCGTGCTCCTCGCGGGACGGCCGCAGCATCAGGGTGCGGCCGCTCTGGGAGATGGTGCAGCGATCCCGCAAAGGGCACGGGCCGCAGTGCCGGGCGGCGAACCTGACGAAGATCACGGGATCCCGGCCGCGGTGGCCGTCATGACGGTCGTGGAGTTTGTTCCGCCAGACCACGCTGGTCCGGCCATCGGGACAGCGCACGGTCTGGCGGTCCCAGTCGATGGTGAAGGCATCCGTGCCGAACTTCTGTGCCGATCTGTTGGTATCGGGCCGGACCGGGCCGAGCAGCTCGACCCCCAGTTCCCGGCGGGCCGCCAGCACGTTACGAGCGTCGATGTAACCGGCGTCGACCAGGTGGAGGGCGGGGAGCCGGCCGCGTCCGGCGAGCCCGGTATGGATCGCTTTGAGCATGGTCCCGTCCTGGACCGAGGCATCGGTGGTGACCACGTGGGTGATCAGGTTTGGGGACTGCGGATCGCAGGTCTCGGTCAGATGCACCAGGTATCCGGCCCACTGGAGCCCTCGTCGGGCGCCGAACCGGGCCTGAGAATCGTAGGGGAGAGGCGGAACACTCGCGGACCGGGGCCCGCTCCGCTTTCGCGCGTAACCGCACCGCCCCGTCAACGCGGGTGAACTGCTGGGACCACAGACGCCGCAGCTCTGCCACGGCCGACAGCTCCCGCAGTCCCGGGGGTGCCGATCGGCCGTCGACCGCCTCCAGCAACCGCGTCCCGTCCGCGCCCACCTGCTCCAGCCAGGCCAGGCGTTCGCTCCTCTTGCGGGGCAGCCGGGAGTCCTCCACCCGGTGCCCATACCAGTCGAACCACCGCGGATCCACCTGCCCGGACAACCATGCAGGCGCGACCGCGGCCACCGCGTTCAGCGCCGCCCGCAACGTCTCGCCCACCCGCTCCCACCAATTGACTTCACGGACCGCCGCCAGCACCCGCGTGGAGTCCGTGCGTGCCCGGCCCGCGGACCGCAGCAGCCCCCGCTCCCGGGCAGCGGTAAGGACCGCCTCGAAGAGGTCCCCGGCCTGCTCGCTTGCCACCAGCCGGGAGCGGAAGCCACACAGCACCGTGTGATCGAAACCCGCGTCCGACAGCTCCAGGCCCAGGGCGTATTTCCAGTCCAGGCGCGTGCGCACCGCCTCGGCCGCCCGCCGGTCGGACAGCCCCTCGGCGAACTGCAACACGGTCACCAGGGCCAGCATCCCCGGCGCCACCGCCGGCCGCCCCCGCTCCGGAAACAGCCCGACCAGCCCCTCGCCCGAGAAGACCTCACCGAACTCGTCCCGCAGCCGCATCGCCAGCGTCCCCTGCGGACAGGCGAGACGGGCCACCCGTACAGTCTCCGCCGGAATCTCTCCCAGTCCCGGCACCTTCAGCGACATCACACCCACCCCCAACGCAAACGCCGGTCTCGACCACTCAAACCGAGTGATCAAGACCGGCGTCAAGCAAGGGCCACGGCTTTCCCCAACAGTGTCCCCTGGTGGGGGCGGCCCTCCGTCGTATCCGGGTCAGTGGCCCAGCACCGCCGGGTTGGCGCAGTGCGCGAGGGGTTCGCCGCGCAGGAAGCGGGCGGCCTCGGCGGCGACGATACGGGCCGCCTTGTGCGCGACCTGGCGGCTGCCGCCCGCGATGTGCGGGGTGAGCACGACGCCGGGAGCGGTCAGCAGGCGGGAGCCGGCCGGGACCGGCTCCTCGGGGAAGACGTCGAAACCGGCGCCCCTGAGGTGGCCCGATTCCAGCGCGTCGCAGACCGCCTCGTAGTCCAGGAGCGCGCCGCGGGCGCAGTTGACCAGGACGGAGCCGCGCGGCATGGCGGCGAGCTGCGCGCGGCCGATCATGCCGCGGGTCTCGTCGGTGAGGCGGGCGTGCAGGGAGACGATGCGCGAGCGGTTCAGCAGCTCGTCCAGGCCGACCTGCTCGGCGATGCCGGTCAGCGCCTCGGGGGCCGCGTACGGGTCGTGGACGAGGACGTGGGCGCCCATGGCGGCGAGCACCTTGGCGACGCGGCTGCCGATCGCCCCGTACCCGATGAGGCCGACGGTGGTGCCCTCGATCTCGATGCCGCACTTGTCGTAGTCGTAGTAGTCGCCGCGCCAGACGCCCTGCCGCAGGTCGGTGTGGGTGTCGCCGACGCCGCGGGCGGCCGCGAGGAGCAGGGTGAGGGTGTGTTCGGCGGTGGCGGTGGCGTTGCGGCCCGGGGCGTAGCAGACGGCGACGCCGTGCCGGGTGGCGGCTTCGAGGTTGGCGTTGACCGGTCCGCCGCGGCCGACGCAGAACAGTTCCAGGTCGGGGCAGTGGGCGAGGATGCGCTCGGTGAGCGCGGCGTGTTCGGTGACGCAGATCCGGACGCCCTGGAGCGCCTCGATGAGCTGGTCCTCCGTACCGGACGCCTCGTCGACCTCGGCGACCTTGCCGAGCGGGGTGTGCGGCCAGGGCAGTTGCAGCTCCCGGATCGCTCCGGCGGTCACCGCGCCGCCGGTGGCCTCGGTGACCGCCTCGGTGAGCAGGCTCGGGAGGATGAAGTGGTTGCCGGCGGCGAGGACGGTGGGGCTGTCCATGGGGGTGTTTCTCCTGGGGTGTGTGCGGGGGCGGTGCGGGTCAGTGCAGTGGTGCGGTGACCGGCGCGGGGACGGCGGGGACGTTCAGGCGCAGCAGCGCCGCCTGGCCGTCGCGGATGCGCAGTTCGGTCAGCGCGCCGTTGAGGAGCTGGGGGAAGACGCGCCGGTAGTCGGCGAGCGGGATGCCCAGCAGGTGGCAGAGGAGGACCCGGACGAGGGTGGAGTGGGCGACGATCAGGACGCGGCCGTCCGGGTGGGCGCGCGCGATGTCGGCGAGGCAGTCGGCGGCGCGTACGGCGGCGGCGCGCGGGTCCTCGCCGCCGGGCAGATGGTGGCCCACCGGGTCGGTGAGGAACGCCTCCAGCTCCTCGGGGAAGCGGTTGCGCATCTCGGCCCTGGTCAGGCCCTCGCCGCGGCCGAAGTCCACCTCGTAGAGGCGGGCGTCGACGTGCGGGGTCAGGCCGCAGGCAGCGGCGGCGGGCGCGGCGGTGCGGCGGGCGCGGGATAGCGGGGAGCACCAGACGGCGTTCAGGCGGGCGGTGGCGGCCCAGTCGGCGAGGGCGGCCGCCTGTTCCTCACCGCGGCCGGTCAGCGCCACGTCGGTGAGCCCGGCGTAGCGGTTCTCGGCGTGCCACTCGGTCTCGCCGTGGCGTACGAGGATGAAGTCGGTCACTGTGCGGCCCTCCTGCGGGCGTGGTCGGCCACGGTCTGGTCGAGCCGGCCACGGCGGGTGAGTTCGTCGAGGAAGCGGAGGTAGGCGGGGAGCAGGCGGGCGGTACGGGCCGGGTCGGGCGTGACGGGGGCGCCGGTGCGGACCATGGCCGCGGCGGCCTCCTGGAGGGTGACGCCGCCGGAGGTGGCGGCGAGGACGGCCATGCCGAGGGCGCCTTCGGCCTGTTCGGGCAGGTGGACGGGGCGGCCGAGCAGGTCGGCGCGCAGCTGCGACCAGTAGGCGTTGCGGGCGCCGCCGCCGGTGAAGGTGAGGGGCCCGTCGATGGGGGCGCCGAGGTGGTCGAGGTAGTCGAAGCAGAGGCGTTCGACGCAGGCGACGCCGAGCAGGTAGGCGTGGAACTGCCGGGCGCGGGTGGACACATCGCCGAGGGTGAAAGGTTCGGCGTCGGGGGCGCGGAAGGGGAAGCGTTCGCCGCCCGCCGACACCAGCGGGTAGGTGACCGCGTCCCAGTCCCGGCCCTCGCGTACGGCCTGTGCGGTGAGCGCGTCGAGGTCGTCGCCGTTCTCCGGGGTGAAGTGCCGTGCCAGGACGCCCGCGCCGGAGCTGGAGGCGCCGCCGGGCAGCCAGGTGCCGTCCGGTCCGCGGTGGCAGTAGACGACGCCGTGCGGGTCGCGGATCAGGTGCGGGCTGACACCCTTGAGGACGAGTGTGGTGCCCAGGACCGAGTTCCAGGCGCCGGGTGTGAGGGCCCCGGCGCCGATCTGGGCGGCGCAGCCGTCGGTCATCCCGGCGACAATGGCGGTGCCCTCGGGGACGCCGGTGGCTTCGGCCGCGGCGGCGCAGACCGTACCGAGGACGGTGCCGGGCCGTACGACCTGCGGCAGAACGCGCTCGGGCACGCCGAGCCGGGCCAGTTCGGCGGACGGCCAGCGCTCCTCGACGAGCTGGTAGCCGGTCTTGAGGGCATGGCTGGCGTCGGACGGGACCTGACGGCCGGTCAGGCGCCAGGTGATGAGGTCGGGCTGGTGCAGCAGCCGGGCCCGCTCGCCGAGGCCGGGGTCCTGGCGCAGCAGCCACAGCAGTTTCGGCAGGGCCCACGAGGGCTGCATGCTGCGGTAGCCGAGCTCCTGCCACACCGCTCCCCCGGCCTCGTTGACGGCCTCGGCCTCTTCGGCGGCGCGGCCGTCGTCGTACATCAGGCCCGGTGTGAGCGGGGTCCCGCCGTCGTCGGCGAGCAGGATCGTGCCGGAGGTGCCGTCGAGGGCGAGGCCGCGTACCCGGGACGGATCGATGCCGTCGAGGGCTTCGCGGCAGGCGGCCGACAGGGCGCTCCACCACTCCTCGGGCCGCTGCTCGTGCTGTCTGCCGTCGCGGTGGCTGGTCAGCGGCCGGGAGGCGGCGGCGAGCAGCTGCCCGGTCCCGTCCACGGCGACGCAGCGGGCGCTCTGCGTACCGAGGTCGAGACCGAGCCAGACGGCGTCGGCGGTCAGGGCGTCAGACACGGTGCGGGACTCCTAGGGCGGGGGTTTCGGGTGGTACGGCGGCCTGTGGCGACAGGGCCGGTGGCCGGTCGGGGGCTGCTGCGGCGCTGCCGGTCCGGGGGCGCCAGCCCGCCTCGCGGGCGAGGGCGCGCCAGTGCAGGAAGTCCTCGTACAGCTCCGCGTACTGGGCGGTGCGCTCCAGGTCGGGCTCCCAACTGGCGCGCATCCGAACGTACTTGGAGGCGGCGCTGTGCATGCTGGACTCGGCTCCGGACAGCACCAGGCCGGTGAGGAAGGCGCCCTTGGCGCCCAGTTCGGTGTCGCCGGAGCGGGCGGTCGGCACTCCCGTCGCGTCGGCGATGAGCGCGCACCACGCGTCGCTGTTGGCGCCGCCGCCGCACAGCCGCAGCTCGGTGACCTCCGTACGGGAGGCGACGAGCGAGTCGCGCAGTACCAGCGACAGGCCGTCGAAGACCGCACGGGCCATGTCGGCGCGGGTGTGTTCCAGGGACAGGCCCCAGAACCCGCCGCGCGCGTGCGCGTCGAGGAACGGCGCCCGCTCCCCCGCCGGGGAGAGGTACGGCAGGAACATCAGCCCGCGCGCGCCCGGCTCCGACTCGAAGGCCAGCCGGGCCAGTTCCGGCGGCCCGGACAGGTGCAGGGTGCGTGCGGCCCAGCCGAGCACCTCGGCGCCGTTGAGGGTCGGGAAGGCGCGCAGGACGCGTTCCCGGCCGCGGTAGGCGATGTTGATGCCGGACGGTTCGCCGGTGGTGTCCACGGTCGTCCGGACGATCTCCGTGCACAGCGTGGTGCCGAGGATGCTGCACGCCTGGCCGGGGTTGACCACGCCGACGCCGCGCGCCGTGGCGGCGATGTCGTACGGGGCCATCACGACCGGCAGCCCGGCGGGCAGCCCGAGCTGTCCGGCCGCCTCGGAGGTGATCTCGGCGATCCGCTCGTGCTCGCCCAGCACCTTCGGCAGCAGCCGCTCGTGGCCGGTCAGGCCGAAGAGGTCGAGGAGGTACGGGTCGTACGCGCCGGTGGCGTGGTCGAGGAAGGGCGCCGAGGCGTCCGACTCGTCGATGGCGGTGACGCCGGTGAGCCGCAGGAAGAGCCAGCCCGCGGCGGTGAGCGCGGAGCGGGAGCGGGCGAGCCGGTCCGGGTCGTGCCGGGCGAGCCAGGCGAAGATCGCGTTGGGCATGCCGGCGCAGGTCAGCGAGCCGTTGCGGCGGAAGGCCGCCTCCAGGACGCCGTCCCGCTGCCACTGGCCGACGAGGTCGCCCGCGCGGCCGTCGGACCACAGGATCGCGGGTCCGGTGGGGCGGCCGCGGTCGTCCACCAGCCAGGCGCCGTCGCCCTGGGCGGTGAAGGAGACCAGCCACACCGGGTCGGCGGGGCCGGGGCGGGCGGCGAGTTCGGACAGCGCGTTGCGGACGGTGAAGACGACGGCGTTCCAGACGGCGTCCATGTCCTGCTCGGCCCGGCCCGGGCGGGGGCGCAGCACTTCGGTGGCCAGGCGGGAGACGGCGATTTCCCGGCCGCGGTCGTCGAAGACCACGGACTTGATCATCGTGGTGCCGACATCGATGGTCAGTACGGACATCGGTTACGTCCTTTCACGCCGCTGCCGAGGCGGACGGCGCGGTGGCGGCGGCGCGCGCCGGTGCCGTGCCCGGCTCGTCCGGCAGCTTCAGGAAGACGGTGAGCGCGGTACTGACCGCGTACATCCCCGCGAAGATCCAGACCACCCCTTCGACGCCGAGCGGCCCGGCGAAGGCCGCGACGACGGCCGGTCCGACGAAGGTGCTGGCGCCCGCGCCCAGGTTGAGCGCCGCCAGTGCCTGGCCCTTGTGCCGGGGCTCCAGGGAGGGCATCAGTGCCGATATCGGGACGTACCCCGCCAGCGTAGCGCCGTAGAAGGCGGCCACCACCAGGGCCAGGGGGAAGTTCGCGCCCGCCGCCTGCGGTACGTAGAACAGCAGCAGCGTGCTGACCGTGCAGCCGGCGCCGCCGAACCAGGCGATGGTGCGGCGCCAGCCGATCCGGTCGCCGATCAGGCCGCACAGCAGGTTGGCGACGATGTTGGTGGCGAACATGGCGCTGAGCAGGTGCAGCCACTGGGTGAGGCTGAAGCCGACGGTGCGGGTGAAGTGCACCGGCATGATGACGAAGAAGCCGAACTGCGAGGCCGTGTTGATGGTCCGTACGAGGGCGCCGGTGCCGACCCGGGGGTTGCGCCACAGGATGGTGACGCTGCCGATCAGGGTGGTCAGCGGGCCGTCGCCCTCGCCGCGCGGCCGCTTGCCGCCGCGGTCGTCCCGCACCAGCAGCAGGGCGATCAGGCCGCCGGCCGCGACCAGGACCAGGGCGGCCCACAGCGTGGCGTACGCGCCGATGTGCGGGATGAGGCCGCTGGCGACCAGCGAGCCGAGGGTGGGCAGGCCGCCGGTGAAGGCGAACCAGAACCAGCCCATGGCGGTGCCGAGCCGGGCCCGCGGCGCGACCCCCGCGATCCAGACGAGGAACCCGTACGCGAACAGCGGGTATCCCAGGCCGCGCAGGCCGTAGCCCAGCATCATCAGCGGGTAGCTGCCCAGCGGGACGGCCGCGGCGAGGAAGACGACCTGGAAGGCGCCCCAGATGGCGAGGCCGGTCCACATGACGCGGCGCGGGCCCCACAGTTCGGACAGGACGCCGGAGAGCCAGGCGGCCACGCCGGCCGCGACGCCGTAGACGGTGAACAGCAGCGCCACCCGGGGCTCGGGGATGCCCCGGTCGATCAGGTACGGCGAGAGATAGCCGGACTCGACCCCGTCCCCGATCATGAACAGGAGCAGGCCCAGGTAGCCCCAGGCGAGGGTCGGCGGGATGCCCAGGCGGGTGATCGCCCGTGTGATCGGTGAACGCGGGAGAGGGTTCTTCATCGAATCTCCCCTTTCTACGGCGGCAGGCGGTGGCAGGGGGCCTGCGGAGTGGACGCAGCCGATGCAACAGTCCGGCCGAAACCATGGTCAATGGTGGCCGGAAATCTTCGCATCGGGCCGGTGGCCTGCCATGTTGCGTCGCAGCGGAACCGCCGGTGGGGGCCGCTTCCGGCGCGCGCGCCACGTTAAATCCGTGCGAACATAACGCGGCGAATTCACACGGCGTACGGGTGCGCGCCGCCCGCCGCACGCCCCCGTACGGCACCGGAAGGGGCACCATGGACCGGCTCGAAGCCCAGGAGGAGCGGCGGCGGCGCCTGCGCGAGGCGGTCATCGCCCGCGGGTTCGTGCGCACCGCCGACCTCGCCGAGGAGTTCGGGATCAGCCTGATGACGGCCCACCGCGACCTGGACGCCCTCCAGGCGCAGGGCTGGCTGCGCAAGGTGCGCGGCGGTGCGACGGGGCTGCCGTCGGCGCAGTTCCACGGGAGCGTGGCCGACCGGATGGCGGTCATGGCGCCGGTCAAGCAGGCTCTCGCGCGCGCTGCGGCGACGCTGCTGGTGCCCGGCCAGACCGTCCTGCTGGACGACAGCACCACCTGTCTGCTGCTGGCGCACCGGTTCGCCGAGCACACCCCGCTGACCGTCATCACCAACTCGCTGCCGGCCGTCACCACCCTCGCCAAGGAGCCCGGCATCTCCTTGATCTCCCTGGGCGGCGCCTACTTCCCGGCGTACGACGCGTTCATGGGCCCGCACACGGCGGATGCGGTACGGGAGTTCCGCGCCGATGTGCTGTTCCTGTCCACCACCGCCGTCACCAACGGCCGCTGCTACCACACCTCGCCCGAGACCGTGCAGGTCAAGCGGGCGATGATGGAGAGCGCCGGGCGGCGGGTGCTGGTCGCCGACCACACCAAGTTCACCAAGGGCGGGCTGTACGCGCTGGCGCCGCTGACCGACTTCGACCTGCTGGTGGTGGACGACGGGCTGCCGGCGGCGGAGGTGCGGGCCGTACGGGCGCGGGGCACCGAGGTGATGGTGGTGCCGCGGCCCTGAGAGTGGCGGTCAGCAGGCGCGGTCGAGCACGTCGGCGGCTTCGCGTACGGACACCGCCCACGGCCGGTCCCGGGCCACGGTCGGTTCGAGGGCGTCCAGGAGACGGGTGCAGGCGGGGGCGGTGGGGCGGCGGGCGCCGACGCGTACGGCCTGGTACAGGGCGACGGCGAGCGAGCCGTGCAGCAGGCGCAGCGTCCTGGCCTGCCGGAGCGCGGTGAACGCGGCCTGGATGCCGAACGGCACGATGTCCTGGTTGTGCCAGTTGGTGGGCACGCTCTGCATGGCGGCGGGCGTGGCGGCCCGGCGCATCGCGACGACCAGCGAGGTCGCGGCGAGCTGCACGCCCTGCACGCCGTGGTCGCGGCCGGGGTCCTCGGCGAGCATGGGGTTGAGGCCGCCGTTGCGCCGGGTGTCGATCAGCAGGTCCAGCTGCCGTTCGGCGAGGTTGGCCAGCTGGGCGGCGGTGATGGACATCAGGTCGGCGGCGAAGGCCACCTGCTGCCCGAAGAAGTTGCCGCCGTGGGCGACGACATCGCGCTCGGGGAAGAAGAGCGGGTTGTCGCTGATGCCGTTGAGGTCGTCGGTGACGACCTGGCGGGCGTGGCGCAGACTGCTCTGCGCCGCCCCGAGGATGTGCGGCGCGCAGCGCAGGGTGTACGGCTCCTGGAGGGCGCGGGTGCCGCTCGGCTCATGGCCGGTGAGCCGTTCGCGCAGGTCGGCGGCGCGGTACGCGGTGTCGTCGTGGCCCAGCGCCTCGAAGATCTCGGGGGCGGTGAAGTCGGGGCGGCAGCCGAGGACACCGGCGAGCAGGGCGGTCAGCGCGGTCCCCGCGGCGACCGAGCGGTGCAGCGCGGCGAGCGCGAGACCGGCGCCCGCCGCGGTGACGGACGTGCCGTTGACCAGGCCGAGGGCGTCCCGCCCGGTCAGCTCCAGCGGCCGCAGCCCGGCCGCGGCGAGGGCTTCGGCGGCGGGCATGCGCATGGCGCCGAGGTAGGCGTTGCCGCGCCCCTGGAGGGACCGGATGGCGTGGGCCAGGGGCGCGAGGTCGCCGCTGGCCCCGACCGAGCCGTACTCGGGCATGACCGGCGCGAAGGAGGTGCCGAGCATGGCCACCAGGGCCTCCACGGCGGTGGGGGCCACGCCGGAGTGGCCACGGGCCAGGCTCCACAGGCGGGTGAGCAGCGTGGCGCGGGCCACCGGCGGGTCCAGGTCCGGGCCCTGGCCGACTTCGAGGTGGCTGAGCACGTTCTCGCACTGGTCCGCGCCCTCGTCCTGGCCCGCGAAGACCACGAGGGGCCCGAAGCCGGTGGTGGAGCCGTAGATCTCGCGGCCCTTCTCCAAACAGGTGTGCAGGTAGTCGTGGCAGCGCGCGACGGCCTTGAGGGAGTCGTCGTCGAGCCGTACGGTGACGGGCCCGGCGGCGGTTTCGAGCGCCTCGGGGGTGAGGAGCGAGGGGAACTTCAGCTCGGCGGTGGGGGGCCGGAGGGTCGAGGGCATCGTCTTCCTTGGGGGGAGGTTCGGTGCGGGCAGCCGGGACGGTGCGGCTGCGGTGGGACTCAGGGATTGCCGGTCGTGAACAGGTGGGCCCAGGCCGTGCCGGGCGTTCCCGGGCCGTCGCCCGGATCGGCGGCGATGGCCAGGACCTGGTCGGCGTCGCCCGTCGCGAGGAGGCGGGCCGCGGTGCCACGGGCCGCCGCGAGCGGGTCGCCGATGGCGAGCGTGGCGACGAGCGGGCCGGTCAGGCCCCATACGGCGCTGAGGTGGCCGAGCGCCGTGGAGGGCACGTTCTGGAACAGCAGCGGTTTGGGCACCTGGCGCCGCCCGGCCACCGCGTCGTCGATGGCGGTCTGGGTGACCATGTCGCCGCGGGTGGCCGCGAGGACGAGCGCGGTGCGCGGGCCGATGTCCGGGGGCAGCGGGGGCGTGCCGTACCGGTCGGTGAGGCAGCGCTCGCCGACGGCCACCAGCAGCGGCGCGAAGGCGGAGGTCTCGAAGCGCGGCACCTCCGGCAGGCGGGCCGCCGGATCGTCCGGGGGCGGCCACTGGGCACGGGTCTCAACGGTCAGTTCCATGGCGTCCTCATGGGGCTCTGCCCGCACGCGTGAGGTCGTGCGGCACGGGGTGGGCTTCGGTCACGGCATCGCCAGCAGGAGGGCCGTGCAGACGCCGCCGAAGCCGCTGTTGAGGCTGAGGGCGTAGCGGGACTGCGGGGCGCGGCCCGGGTCGAGCACGAGGTCGAGGGGGCAGTCGTCGTCCGGGCCGAGGTGGTTGGCGTTGACGGGCAGTTCGCCGTGGCGGAAGGCGAGGGCGCAGACGGCCAGTTCGACCAGGCCGGAGGCTTCCAGGCAGTGCCCGTGCAGGGCCTTGGTGGAGCTGACCGGGGTCCGTACGCCGTGCGGGGCCAGCGCGCTGACGATAGCGGCGGCCTCGCCCGCGTCGAAGGCGGGGGTGGCGGTGGCGTGGGCGTTCACGTAACCGATCCGGTCGCCGGTGAGCCCGGCGCGGCGCAGCGCGGTGGCGACGGCCGCGGCGGGCCCCCGGCCCTCGGGGTGCGGGCGGCAGACGTGGTGGGCCTCGGCGGTGTTGCCCCAACCGCGGACGACGGCCCACGGCGGTGCGGTGCCGGTGTGTTCGAGGACCACGGCGGCGGCGCCGTCGCCGAGCACCGGGCCGTCGCGGCCCGCGCTGAAGGGGCGGCAGACGCCGCTCGGGGCGATGATGCCGGCGCTGTCGAAGGCCGCGAACATGCTCGCGTCGACGAAGCTGGCGCCGGCCACGACGGCCCGCCGCTCGTCGGTCGCCGCGATGAGGTGGGACGCCTCGGCGACGGCGGTGTTGGAGGCCGCGCAGGCGGCGGTGTGGACGGTGAGCGCCTCGCGCAGGCCGCAGGAGCCCGCCAGCTCGACGGCCAGCGCCGCCGTGTCGGGGCCGGCGTGCAGGGCGAGGACGAGGGGGGTGGCGGCCCGGTCGGCCGGGGACAGCTCCGCCTGGTCGCAGGACTCGCCGATGAGGTGGGCCAGCTCCGTGAACAGATCCGGGGTGCCGGGGACGGTGGCGGCGTGGTGGGCGCGGTGCCGTGCGGTGTCGAAGCGGGTGACCGGTGTGGCGGCGGGGGTCGCGGAGGTCAGGCCCTTCCAGAGCGCGTCCGGGCCGCGGCCGTACGCGGTGAGGACCGACAGACCGGTGACGCGGGCCATCAGGAGACCACCGCGTGCCGGGGCTGGAAGGTGACGGGCAGCTCCGTCAGGCCCGCGGTGACGTGCAGATGGGTGATGCCGCCCGTGGAGCCGCGCTGCCAGGGCAGTGTGTCGAGCGGCCGGGCGGCGGCGAGTCCGGGCAGGCGGCGCAGCACGGCGCCGAGGGCCGTACGGCACAGCCGGACCGCGAACTGGCTGCCGAGGCAGAAGTGCGGGCCGTGCGCGAAGACCAGGTCCTGGCCGGTTTCCCGGTCGAGGTCGAGGCGGTTGGGGGCGGTGAAGCGGCGCGGGTCGCGGTTGGCGAGGGCCAGGTGCACGATCACCGCGTCCCCCGGCGCCAGCTCGGCGCCGTACAGCTCCATCGGGCGGGTGGCGAAGCGCGGCATGGTGGCGGCCAGCGGGGAGGTGTAGCGCAGCAGCTCGCCGAGGCCGTCGGCCACCCGGGCGGGGTCGGCGAGCAGGTCGGGGCGGTGCCAGAGGGAGTACAGGCTCGACGTGAGGAAGTCGGCGACCGGTTCGTAGGCGGAGACGAGCAGCAGGAAGAGGGTGGAGGTCAGCTGCCCTTCGTCCAGGCCCGCGGCGTCGGCGCGCGCGATCATCCCGCTGACGGCGTCGGGCCCGGGGCTGCCGCGCCGGAAGGCCACCAGGTCGTGCAGCAGCTCGCTCATGGCCGTGCGGTCGGCGGCGTAGCGCGCGCGGTCCGGGGAGCCGGGGGGATCGAACAGCGGGGACGGGCCCCAGCGCCGCAGCTCCAGGGCGCGCCGGATGAAATCGGGCGGATAGCCGAGGTGTTCGGTGATGGCCCGGACGGCGAAGGGGTGGGCGAATTCGTGGACGAGGTCGGCGCGGCCGCGTCCCGCGATCTCGTCGAGCAGGGTCTCGGCGAGCGTTTCCGCGCGGTCGGCGGTCTCCCGCACCCGCTCGGGCGTGAACGCCGACGCGCCCAGTTCGCGCAGCTGCCGGTGCAGGTCGCCGTCGGTGTTGAGCATGCTGCGCACGATGCTGTCGGTGACCTCCTTGCCGGTGAAGGCCAGATAGTCCGTCCAGCGCTCGCCGCCCCGGACGGCCGGTTTCGCGAAGCCGGAGTCCGTCAGCACCTGGCGCGCGGCGTCGTACCCGGACGCGACCCAGGCGGTGGAGCCGTCGGGCAGCTCCGCGCGCCACACCGGCGGTTCGCCGCGGGTGTCGATGCGCTCGGCCTCGGGGCTGTGGCGGACCCGCGCGTCCATCAGAAGTGCTGTACCGGGCCCTGCGGTCACCGTGACCTCCCCACTCGTCGAACACCCAGCGTCACTATTAAATTACCATTGGTGATAACTCATCACTACGCACCTCAGCCGCACGGGTGAGGCCCCACCAGTAGCCGAGGCGGACGGAGCGGAACCGCACATGGACGACGAAGGCATCGGCGCCTGGGCCGCACGACGGGCCCGGCGCACCCCGCACCGCACGGCGCTCGTCCACGACGGCGCCCCGGTCAGCTACGCCGGCCTGTACGGCCACACCCTCCGTATCGCCCGCACCCTGCGGGAGCACGGCGTACGCCAGGGCGACCGGGTGGGCTTCCTCGGCCCCAACCGGCCCGCCTTCTTGGCGTCCCTGTTCGCCGCGGGACTGATGGGCGCGGTGTTCGTCCCGTTGAACGTACGGCTCGCCCCACCGGAACTGGCCTGGCAGCTGGCGGACTGCGGGGCGCGGGTCCTGCTGCGGTCCGGGAAGCGTGCCGAGGGGGCAGGCGGTGCGGGGGTGGCGGTGGTGGACGTGGACGACGCGGCCGTACGGGACGGGGAGGCGCCGGGCGCACGGATCGGCACGGCATGGGGTGCGGAAGCACGGGACGAACCGGCCGCGACGGTGGCGGCCGACGACCCCTGCCTCATCCTCTACACCTCCGGCACCACCGGACGGCCCAAGGGCGCCGTGCTCAGCCACGCCAACCTCACATGGAACGCCGTCAACGTCCTGATCGACGAGGATCTGACGGCCGACGAGGTGGCCTTGGTCGCGGCGCCGCTCTACCACGCCGCTGCGCTGGGCATGCAGGCCCTGCCGGTGCTGCTGAAGGGCGGTACGTGCGTCCTGATGGAGTCCTTCGACGCGGGCGCGGCGCTCGATGCGGTCGAGCGGCACCGCGTCACGTCCCTGTTCGGCGTCCCCACCATGTTCCGGCGGATCGCCGCCCACCCGCGGTGGCCGCACGCCGACCTGTCGTCCCTGCGCACCCTGGTCTGCGGCGGCGCGCCCGTACCCGAAGCCCTGACGGCCGCCTACGAGCAGCGCGGACTCACGCTCCGTCAGGGGTACGGCCTGACGGAGGCGGCCCCCGGCGTCCTGCTGACGCACCATGGGCACGCCGACGCCGGACCGGCGCACGCGGGAGCGTCACGCGCCGGGGTGCCGCACTTCTTCACCGATGTGCGCGTCGCGGATCCGGGCCCGGCCGGTCCCGCCGGGGCGGACACCGCCGTCCCCGGCCGGACCGGCGAACTCCTCGTGCGCGGCCCGAACGTCATGACCGGCTACTGGAACCGGCCCCGGCAGACCGAGGCCGCGCTCACGGACGGCTGGCTCCGCACGGGCGATGTCGCGCGCGTGGACGCACACGGCGGGCTGACCGTCGTGGACCGCCTCAAAGAGGTGATCATCTCGGGCGGCGAGAACGTCTACCCGGCCGAGGTCGAGCACGCGTTGCTGGCCCACCCGGATGTCGCCGACTGCGCCGTGATCCCCGTGCCCGACGCGGAGTGGGGCGAGGTCGGCCGCGCGGTCCTGGTCGCGGCGCCGGGCGTGACCCTCGACCCGGAAGCGGTCCTCGCCTCCCTCACGAGCCGCCTGGCCGCGTACAAGATCCCCCGCTCCGCCGTGATCGCTCCGGAACTCCCCCGCACCGGCACGGGCAAACCCGTGCGCCGGCAGATCCAGGCACGCTACGGCTCGGCGTGAAGCCTCCCGCCGACCCCCTCAGCGATGGCTCACCACATTCACCACCTTCCCGTTCGGATCCCGCACGAAGAACCGCCGCACTCCCCAGTCCTCGTCCCGCAACTCCCGCACGATGGGCGCCCCACTGGCCAGCACCGCGGCATACACCGCGTCCACGTCCTCCACCTCGACGCTCATGTCCGGCGGGGTGCCGGGCGCCCCGCGGTCCTCGGTCATGAGGATGACCTGCGCGGTGGGATTCTCCGGCGACGCCATCGTCATCACCCACCCCAGATTCATCACCTCCTCGAACCCGAGCAGCCCGTAGAACTCCCGGCTCCCCTCCATGTCCTGCGAATGGATATCGGGCACGACTCTGCGGACGGACATCAGCGGCTCCTTCTCGGACGGGACGGGCGGGACGGACAACACGTACGGCACCACTGACCCGACTATCGCAGGGGGCACTGACAACGGGCCGAAGCCGTACCGGCTTTCCGCCGTGCCCGTTCTGTGACATGTTCGGCACAGTCCCGCGGTCGGCCCGCCGCTAGCGTCGAGCCCATGATCGTATGGCTCAACGGCACCCATGGCGCGGGCAAGACGACGACCAGCGCGCTCGTGCGGCAGCTGATCCCGGACTCACGGGTGTTCGACGCCGAGAAGGTCGGCGAGACACTGATGGACATCACGCCGGGGCTGCCCTGGACGGGCAATTTCCAGCACTGGCCGCCGTGGCGGCCGCTCGTGGTCGAGACCGCCCGCCGCGTGCTCGACTACACCGGCGGCACACTGGTGATGCCCATGACCGTCCTGGTCGAGGAGTACTGGCGGGAGATCAGCTCGGGCCTCGCCGAACACGCCATTCCGGTACGGCACTTCGTCCTCCACGCCGACCAGGACACCCTCCGCGGGCGCATCGAGGGGGACAAGGTCATGGGCCCCTCTCCGTTCCGCCTCCAGTACCTTGAGCCTTACGCCGAGGCGGCCCGCACGTGGCTGCACGCCGAGGCCGAGGTCGTCGACACCACGCACCTCACGCCCGAACAGGCCGCCGCACGGATCGCGGAGGCCGTCAAGGGCTGAGGTCCGCCCACACCGCGTTCACCCGCGGTCCAGCTCGTCCCACCCCACCGTCCGCCCGCACCACCGCTCCAGCAGTACCCGGTCGTGCCCCACCGCCAGCAGTCCCGCCCCCGACGCGCGGCGGTAGTCCTCGACCACCGTCACCAGGGCCGCCGTGGTCGACGCGTCGAGCATGGCGGTCATTTCGTCGCAGATGAGCCAGCGGGGGCGCAGGATCAGGGCGCGGGCCAGGCAGGCGCGTTGCAGCTGGCCGTCGCTGACCTCGTGGGGGCGGCGGGTCAGGAGGTCGGCGGAGAGGCCGACGGCGGGGGCCAGTTCGGCGAGGCGGGCGGGGGCCTCGGTGCGGCGGCCGGTGGCGCGCAGGGGTTCGGTGATCAGGTCGGCGAGGCGGAGGCGGGGGTCGGCGGACAGGCGGGGCTGCTGGAAGACGACTCCGTACGCGGTGCGCTGGGCGCGCGAGGCGCGGTGCCGGTAGCCGGTCGCGGGCTCGCCGTCGAGGACGACGGTGCCGGCGTCCGGGCGGTGCAGGAGCGCCGCCACCCGGGCCAGCGTCGATTTGCCGCAGCCGCTGGGGCCGAGCAGGCCGACGGCCTCGCCGGGCGCGATGCTCAGGGAGACGTCGCGGACCACGGGGCGGTCGCGGTCGTAGCCCGCGGTGATCGAGCGGAGTTCAAGCACGGGCTGCTCCCCCGGGCGCGGCGGCCGCCGGTGTCTTCAGCGGGTGGTGGCAGGCGGTGCCGTCGGTGAACGCGGGCACGGTGGCCGTGCACACGTCCGTACGCCGGTCGCAGCGGGCTGCGAAGGCGCAGCCGGGCGGGAGGGCGCCCAGCTCCGGCGGCATGCCGGGGATCGGGGTGAAGGCGCGGTCCGGGAGGGCGTCGAGCAGACCGCGTGCGTACGGGTGGCGGGGGCCGGGGGTGCCGAAGAAGTCGGCCGCGTCGGCGAGTTCGACGATCCGGCCGGCGTACATGACGGCCACCCGGTCGGCGATCCGCTCGGCCGCCGCCAGATCGTGGGTGATCATGAGGAGCGCCCGGCCGGTGCCATCCCCCGCGTCCCCGGACGCGTCGATGTGGCGGCGCAGTTCGTCGACCGTACGGTCCACGAGGTCGCGGTCGAGGCCGGTCGTCGGTTCGTCGGCGAGCAGCAGCGGGGCGTCGCCGACCAGCGCCAGCGCGGTCGCGGCGCGCTGGGCCAGACCGCCGGAGAGTTCGTGCGGGTAACGGTCGAGGTGCCCGGCGGGGAAGGCGGCGCGCGCCGCGGCCTGCTCCGCGGCGGCCCGCAGGGCGTGCTTCGGGGTGCCGGTCAGCTCCCGGACGGTCTCTTCGAGCTGCGCCCGCACCGTGCGTACGGGGGTGAGGTGGGCGGCCGGGCTCTGCGGTACGAGGCCGATGCGGCGGCCGCGTACCGAGCGGGCCAGTTCGCGTTCGGAGGCGGTGAGCAGTTCCACGCCGTCCAGGTGCGGGGTGCCGGCGGTCTCCGCGTTGCCCGGGAGCAGTCCGAGCAGGGCGGAGGCCAGGACGGACTTGCCGCAGCCGCTCTCGCCGACGAGGGCAAGGCAGTGGCCGGGGGCGAGGTCGAAGGACGCGCCGGTGACGGCGGCGACGTGCCGCCCGCCGCGCATCCGGAACCGTACGGACAGGTCACGGACGGACAGGACGGGCGACGAGGGGGCGGTGGGCGGCGGGGTGGACGGCGGGGTCACAGCATCAGCTCCGATCGGCGGCGCGGGTTGATGCGTTCGCGCCAGGCACCGGCCAGGCCCGCGATGGCGAGCGTGGGGACGATGATGAACAGGCCCGGGAAGAGGGTCGGCCACCAGTCGCCCGCGAGCAGCGAACTGCGCGCGCTGTTGACCATGTTGCCGAGGCTCGCCTCGTGGGCGGGCAGTCCGAGCCCCAGGAAGGAGAGCGCGGACTCGTGCCAGATGGCGTGCGGCACCATCAGGACGGCGGCCAGCCCGGCCTGCGGCAGGACGCCGGGCAGCAGGTGGCGTACGGTCACCCGCCACCGTGAGGCACCTCCTGAGACGGCCGCGTCGACGTACGGGCGCGACCGCAGGGAGAGCACCTCGGCCCGTACGATGCGGGCGGTCGAGAGCCAGTGGGTCAGCGCCACCGAGATGATCACGGGCCAGACGCCGGGCCGGAACATCGCCACGATGAAGATGCCGAGCAGCAGGTGGGGCACGGAGGAGAAGAGGTCCACGACGCGCATCACGCCGCGGTCCGCCCAGCCGCCGAGCGCCCCCGCCAGCGCGCCGACCGCGGTGCCGATGACGGTGGCGGCGAGCGCCGCGACGACGCCGACGAGCAGCGAGACACGCAGGCCGTAGACGCAGCGGAGCAGCAGGTCGCGGCCCACCTCGTCGGTGCCGAAGGGGTGGGCGGGGGACGGCGCCCGGAGCTTGGCGGCGAGGTCGACGGCCTGTCCGTCCAGGGGGAACAGCAGGGGCACGGCGACGACGGCCAGGACGATGGCCGCCACCAGGACGGCGGAGGTGCGGACGCGCAGGGTGCGGGTGCCGCGCCCGCCGCGCCGGTCGGCCCGCTGGTGCCAGTGGGTGGCGGCGGGCGTTCCGGCCGTCTCCCGGGTCGTCTTCACGGTGTCAGCCATCGAAGCCCACCCTCGGGTCCGCGAGTCCGTACAACAGGTCGGAGAGCAGGTTGCCGACCAGCACGGCGGCGGTGGCGAGCACCGTGAGCGCCGCCAGCAGCGGGAAGTCCACGCTCGTCGCCGCCTCGACGGTGGCAGCGGCGATGCCCGGCCAGCTGAAGACGGTCTCCACCAGCAGCGCGCCGGTGATCAGTTCCGGTACCCGGGAGCCGATCAGGGTGAGGACCGGCAGCAGGCCGGAGCGCAGGGCGTGCTGGAGCAGGACGGTGCGTTCGCTCAGGCCGCGGGCCCGCGCGCCCCGTACCGGGTCCTCCTCCAGCGCGTCGCCGACTCCCTGCCGTACGTAGAGCACGAACCACGGGAGCTGCGAGACGGCGAGGACCAGCGCCGGGAGGATCACATGGCGCGCGATCTGTCCTGCCGTGGCGACCTCGCTGCCGGTGTCGGTGAGCCCGCCGGCCGGGAGTACGCCCAGCTTGAGCGCGAACAGCCAGACGGCCAGCAGCCCGAGCCAGAACGGCGGGGCGGCCTCCAGGGTGTACGCGGCGGAGGTGACGGCGCGGTCGAGCAGCGAGCCGCGCCGCCGGGCCGCGAGCACGCCGAGCAGCGTGCCCACGATGATCGCGACGACGAAGGCCAGGGCGCACAGCAGCACCGACCAGCCGATGCGCTCGCCGATCACCTGCGAGACGGGCGCGCGCAGCGTCGCCGAGTCGCCCAGGTCGCCGGTGAGCGCGCCGGTCAGCCAGTGCCACCAGCGGCCGAGCAGCGGCTGGTCGACGCCGAGGTTGTGCCGGATCTGGTCCAGGTTCTCCTGGGAGGCGGTCAGGCCCGCGGTGCCCGCGTACGCCTTGACGGGGTCGAAGGGCGCGGCGGCGGCGACGGCGAACACGCCGAGGGTGACGGCGAGGAGGACCGGCACGGCGAGCAGCGCCCGCCGGCCCGTCATCCGCGCCATCGGCCCCCAGGGCAGCTGTGCGAGGCGGCTCACTTGGCGGGCTGCCAGTCCTCTACGTTCCACCACGGGCCGGAGGCCAGGCCGTGGTCGTGCGGCTCGACCTGGGTGGTGAGGTCCTTCCAGCGGTCCTTGACCACGTAGAGGTGGTCGATGTGGGTGAGGAAGATGTACGCCGGGTCCTCGACGAGTTCGCGCTGGATGGTGTCGTACCCGGCCTTGCGCGCGGCCTTGTCGTCGGTGCGGCGGGCGTCCACCAGCGCCTTGTCGACCTTGGGGTTGTCGTAGCGCGACATGTTGTTGAAGCCGTCGCCGGCCAGCGAGGAGTGCAGCAGCAGGTACTGGTCGAAGTCCGGGTCGGCGGGGCTGCCGCCGCCCGCGAGGACCGCGTCGGTCTTCATGTTGGGCTGGATGGCCTCCCACGGGCCGGACTCGACCTTGACCTCGATGCCGGCCTTCTTGGCGTCGGAGGCGAAGGCGAGCGCGTGCTCCTGGCGGAGCTTGTCGCCGGCGAGGTACCAGAGCTTGAAGGAGGCGGGCCTGCCGTCCTTCTCCCGGATGCCGTTCTCGCCCTTCTTCCAGCCGGCGTCGTCGAGGATCTGCCCGGCCTTCTTCAGGTCGTGGGTGCGTTCGGTGCCCTTGGCGAACCAGGGGCTGTCGGTCGGCACCGGTCCGTAGGCGGGCTTGCCGGCACCGTCGAGGATGCCGTCCACCATGGCCTTGCGGTCCACGGCGATGTCCAGGGCCTGCCGGACCGCCTTGTCCCCGGTGACCTCGTTGGCGGTCGGCAGGGTGACGTTGCGGTAGTCGAACGTCTTGGCCGACAGGCTCTCCATGCCCTTGGCGGTCTTGAAGGTAGCGGCGAGGTTGGGCGGCAGGATGGCGCCGTCGAGGTCACCGGAGCGCAGCCGGGTGGCGCGCACGTCGTCGTCCTTGATGATCGCCATGGTGAAGTTCTTCACCTTGGGCGCGCCGCCCCAGTAGTGCGGGTTGGCCTTGAAGGTGAGCTTCTCGCCCTTGGACCAGTTGGTGAGGATGTACGGGCCGGTGCCGACCGGGTGGGTGGTGAAGGACCCGGTGTTCACGTCCTGCTTGCCGGCGATGTGCTGCGGGGCGATGGGCAGGACGGTGCGCTCGGCGAACGGCGCGTAGGCGTACTTGAGGTGGAAGACGACGGTGCGGGCGTCCTTCTTCTCGACCTTCTCCAGGGCGTCCAGCTCGGCCTTGGAGGCGTTGTTGGTCTTCTCGTCGAGGATGGTCTCGTAGGTGAAGACCACGTCGTCGGCCGTGAAGGGCTTGCCGTCGCTGAAGGTCACGCCGTCGCGCAGGGTGTAGGTGTAGGTCTTGCCGTCGTCGGAGACCTCGGGCAGCTTGGCGGCCAGCGCGGGCTTGAGTTTCATGTCCGCGTCGTGGGTGAGCAGCCCGTCGAAGATCTTGGAGTTGCCGTCCTTGCCGTAGCCCAGCAGCGGGCTCAGCGACTCCGGCTCGTAGGCGATGCCGACCACGGCGGAGTCCTGGGCGCCGGCCGCGCCGCTCTTGCCGTCGGACGGCGTGGAACAGGCCGCCGCCCCGAACACCATGGTTCCCGCCAGTGCGGCGGCGGCCGCTGACCGTATCGACCGGGCCGTCATGCCCACTCCTTGCTGAAGATCGTCTGTTGTTGCAAAGCGCAGGCAATTAAACAGCATGTAAGAAACGGAAGCCCCGCCACCCCTGCCCGGCGGGCTCGCGCCATCATGGGCGGATGTCCTCCGCCCCTACGTCGGGCCCGTTCCCCGACCCCTTGTCCCGTCTGCCCGCCGCCCTCCGGGACGTGCCGTACGACGGTGCCCGGCACCCCGGCGCGGCCCCGCTGCCGGGCCGCCACCCGTACGACGTGACGGCCGGGGCGAACTGCCAGCTCTACGCCTACGCCGTGCTGCGCCACTTCGGGCGTACGGTGCCGCCGCTGCGGTCCGCCGAGCTGTGGGCGGACACCGCGGCGACCGAGCGGGCCGCGCCGCCGGGCCCGCTGGACCTGGTGCTCTTCGACGCCGGGGAGGTGCCGGGGCGGCCCGCCGGGTACGGGGCGCACGTCGGCGTGCACCTGGGGCCCGACCAGGTGCTGCATCTGTGCAAGGAGGCCGGGCGGCCCGCCGTGTGGTCGTACGCGGACTTCGCGGAGCGGGCCCGGTACGCGCGGTTCCTGGGCGCGAAGCGGGTACGACAGGCCCCCGTCAGCCGGTGACCTGGGGCCGCACCGGTACGGTCACCAGTCCCCGCCGCCGAACCCTCCGCCGCTGTCGCCGAAGCCGCCACCACCGCCGAAATCGCCGCCGCCGAAGCCGCCGGAGAAATCGTCCGGGTTGAAGTCCGAGCCGGAGACGTCGCCGCCCTCCGCCCCGGACGGGCCGCCGCCGAAGTCGGAGGCGTAGGCGGACGGGCCCATCAGGACGCTGCCCAGCATGGTGCCCACGAGCAGGCCCGGCAGCATGCCGCCGCCGAAATAGCCGCCCGCCCAGGGGCCGTAGGCCGGTCCGGCGTCCCAGTACGGGCGCTGCCCGTACTCGGTCTGCACCGTGCGGGCCATCGGCTCCTGGCCCTCCTCCAGACGTGTCCGGTCGGCGGCGCACACCGGGACCGTGCGCGGCGCCGCGCCGTCCGGCGCCCACTCCACGTCGGCGACGGACGGGCCGTGCCGCGGGTCGAAGAAGCACGGCACCCGGCGTTCGGGCAGGGGCTCGCCCTTGCGCCGCGCGGCCAGGGTGGCCAGCGCGAACCGGCCGTCCTCCAGGGCCTTGGTCACCTGCTCGACATCGCCGGGCCGCTCGGCGCGGGCCATCGCCGACTTGGCGTTCTCGTACGCGTCCAGCGCGTGGGTGTAGTCGGCGCGCATCGCGTCGTCGGCGCCGGGCTCGCCGGGGTGGAAGTCGAGGCGGTCCAGCTCCTCGCCGAAGGCGGTGATGTCCTCGTCCACCACGACGCGCAGCTGCTCCAGCGCGGCCCGCTCCTCCTCGGCGCGCTTCTTCTTGTTGCGGCGGGCCAGCGCGAACGCGCCACCGCCGCCGATGACCACCAGCGCGCCCAGGCCGACGAGCGCGCCGGTGCTCACGCCGTCGCCGTCGCCGTCGCCGCCCCAGGAAGCGGGCTCGTGGCCGGACGCCTGCTGCGTCGCGGTGTCCACGAAGCTGTTCAGGCGCTCCTTGGTGCTGCCGTAGTGGGAGCGCTGGGTCGCGCCGACGAGGTTGCGTACGGAATTGCGCGACATCACCCGCCCGTCGGCGGCGGCGTTGAACCGGTCGCCCAGTTCGACGGCGTAGACGCCGCTGATGCCGGTCTTGGTGCGCAGGTCCTTCAGGAGCGTGTTGGGCTGGTATTCGGCGGCCTTGGGCAGCACCGCGACGAAGACCGGCTTCCCGGAGTCCTTGATCTTCTGGGCCAGGGCCCCCGCGTCGGTGGCCGACAGTTCGCCGGAGGCCCGCGGGTCCACGTACACCGGCCCCTTCTTCAAGGCCGCCGCGGCCTCGTCCAGCCCGCCGGCGGCCCGCGCGCCGGGAGCCACGGCCGTGAGTACCGCCAGGAGGGCGGCCGCCAGGAAGAGCGCCGGGCCGGCCTGCGAGCGCTGGAGGAGCGCCGCTCGGGAGACCGGGGAGCGCCGGGTTGCGATCTTCATGAGTACGACGCTACCCGAACCACACTTTCGACACATAACGGATACGTAACGGACACAACGTGGCGGACCAACCGGGCACGGCACCGCCGCGCGGACACAGTGTCCCGCGGTTTCGGCGCCCTGTCCCCTCAAGGGCCGCCGGTGCGGTGGCCGGCGCGCCGGACCCGGTGATGATCTCGCCGCGCGGGCAGGCTCCGCTGCGACCGCCCCCGACAAACGGAGGTCATCATGCGTACGGCCAGAGCCCGAACGATAGCCGTCCCGGCCGCCGCCATCGTGGCGACCGCCCTCGCGGCCGGACCCGCCGCCGCCGATCCGTCCCTGAAGGTGCGGACGCCCGCCGCGGGCTCCAGCGCGAAGGTGGCGGGCAGCCTGCTCGTGCAGTGGACGAACACCACCGGGAAGGAGGTGGACGTCTGGCTGAGCGCCCGCACGCCGTCCGGCGGGCACGACCGGCTGTCGCTGGTCGCACCGAAGGCGGGCAGCAAGCGGGCGGGCGAGGCCCTGGCCACCCTCCCCGTGGTGGCGCCGGGCACCTCCTACACGGTCGAGGTGACCACCCAGGACGGCGCGGAGAGCGACGTCAGCGGGCCCCTCGGCCTCATCGGCTGATCACCGCCCGTGTACGGTCAAGGCCGACCGGTGCACGAGGAAAGGGTGGCGACGCGATGGCCCCGCGGGCGGACGGTACACCGACCTTCACGGAGCAGGCGCGCCGCCGGCAGCTCGTGGACTGCACCATCGACCTGATCTCCACCCGGGGCTATCCGGCCACCTCGCTCGCCGCGATCGCCGAGCGGGCCGGCATCTCCAAGGCCGCCGTGCTGTACCACTTCTCCTCCAAGGACAACCTCACCCGGGCCGCCCTGGAGCACGTGCTGGCGGAGTTCACCGCGTACGTACGGGAGCGGGTGGACCGCGCGGCCGGACCGCGGGCCGCCGTCGTCGCCTACGTCCGCGCGATGATCGGCTACCAGCAGGCCAACCGCCGCCATGTGCGCGTCATCACCGAGATGCTGCTCGACGACGCGGGCGGCACCAAGCTCAAGACGCCGGGTCAGCACGACACCGGCAACCGCTGGCAGGAGCTGGCCGCACTGCTGTCGGCCGGTCAGCAGGCGGGCGAGCTGCGGGAGTTCGACGCCCGTACGGTGGCGCTCGCGATCGGCGGCGCGATCGACGGCGTCGTCTCCCACTGGCTCGCCCACCCCGAGTACGACCTCGACGCGGCGGCCGACGAGCTGGAGACGTTCACCCTGGACGCGATCACGCGCCGCGCCCGCTAGGGCGTGTCTTTGGGATCAGCCTGGAGCAGCCCGCGGCGTCTGGTGATGGGGGCACCTCCCGCGCCCGTCCAGGGCTGCGGGGGAGCCTCGCAAGGCGGAGCATTGCCCTCGGACTGGGTGTCCGTGGGTGATGCGACAACGCCGCGTGGGGGCACCTCCCAGCGGTAGCTGGGGGAGTGCCGTGCCAGGCGTCGCGGGCCCAGGATGATCCGAAAGACACGCCCTAGACCCGCGTCACCCCCGCGCGAAGGCCGGCGCCCGCTCGGGCCGGATGCCGATGCCGCCGAGATATCCCGTCACGGTCCGCAGGAGCGGCAGCCGTTGGAGGAGGCGGAGCGGCACCGGGAGGCGGTCCGGGTCGAGTGTGCCGTCCAGGGCCGGGCGCAGCAGCGACTCGTGTTCGGCGATCTGGCTCTTCTGGACCACGGCGGCGGGCAGCTGCCGCCGCCGCTGCACCCGGGCCAGGTCGCGTACGCCGACCGTGCCGTGGCGCAGCGGCCCGGCGAGGAGGCGTGCCGCGGCGACGGCGTCCTGCACCGCGAGGTTGACGCCGACGCCGCCGGTCGGCGACATGGTGTGGGCGGCGTCGCCGAGGCAGAGCAGACCGGGCCGGTACCAGCGGCGCAGCATGCCCATCGTCACGTCGAGCAGCTTCACGTCGTCCCAGGAGCCGATCGCGTCCGTCACCTCGGGTCCCCAGCCGAAGAGCGTCCCGAGCCGGTCGCGGAACCACTCGATGCCGTGGGCGCGCAGCGCGGCGTCCGTGCCCTTCTTGATCAGGTAGGAGGTCTGGCAGTAGTCGCCCCGGTCCATGGTGACCGCGAACTGCCCGTCGCCCGCCCGCATGAAGACCCGGCCGTCCCCGGGCGCGGGGACGCGGACGTTCCACACGTCCATCGGCACGTCGAAGGTGCGCTGCCGCAGTCCGGCCAGGCCGCGTACCAGGGAGTCGCGGCCGTCGCAGGCCACCGTGAGATCGGCCGCCAGTTCGTGTTCGGTGCCGTGCTCGTCCCGGTAGCGCACCCCGGTCACCCGTCCGCCTTCGGTGCGCAGCCCCGTACAGGCGGCGCGCATGCGCAGGGTGAAGGCGGGTTCCGCGGCGGCGGCGTTCGCGAGGAGGTCGAGGAAGTCCCACTGCGGGACCATGGCCATGTACTTGTGGCGGCCGGGCAGCCGGCGCAGGTCGGCGGCCACGAGGGTGCGGTCGCCGATGCGCATCCGTACCTCTTCGAGCTGCCCCGCGGGCAGGCGCGCGAAGCGTTCGCCGAGGCCGAGTTCGTCGAGCAGGCGCAGGGTCGAGGGGTGCACCGTGTCCCCGCGGAAGTCGCGCAGGAAGTCGGCGTGCTTCTCCAGGACGGTCACCCGCACTCCGGCGCGGGCCAGCAGCAGCCCGAGCATCATCCCGGCCGGTCCGCCCCCCACCACGCAGCACGTCGTGTGTTCCATGCCGTACCCCCTCGCCGTCGTCCGCCGCGTGTCGCGACGCGTCGACGACAGACTAACCGATCGGTCAGTTGCCTGACCGATCGGTTAGCGGGGAATGATCACGGAGCCGGAATGTCCACCAGTTCCGCCAGCGCCGCACGGTGCCGCCCCGGGGTGCCCAGGGCGATCTCGTCGGCCTTGGCGCGCTTGAGGAAGAGGTGCGCGGGGTGTTCCCAGGTCATGCCGATGCCGCCGTGCAGCTGGACGCACTCCTCGGCCGCGCGCACCGCGACCGGCGCGCAGTACGCCTGGGCCACCGCCACCGCCACCGGCGCGTCCGGGCTGCCGGTGGCCAGCGCGTCGGCGGCGTTGCGGGCCGCGGCGCGGGCCGAGGCCACGTCCAGCCAGAGGGCTGCCATCCGGTGCTTGAGCGCCTGGAACGAGCCGACGGGGCGGCCGAACTGGGTGCGCTGCGCGGTGTGCCGGACGGTCTCGGCCAGACACCATTCGGCGATGCCGAGCTGCTCGGAGGCGAGCAGTCCCGCACCGGTCAGCAGCGCCCCGGTCACCGCCGCGCGGGCCGTGTCCTGCCCGGCCAGCAGCCGCCCGGCGGCGCGGTCGAGGGTGATCCGGGCGGGTACGCGGGTCAGGTCGAGCGGGACGCCCGGCGCGACGCGCACACCGTCGGCCGCCGCGTCCACGGCGTACAGCGCGTATCCGTAGGGTCCGTCGGCCGGTACGAGCAGCACGTCCGCGGCGGCGCCATCCGCGACGCCGGTCACCTCGCCGCTCAGCGCGCCGTCCGCGTCGGCCCGTACGGCCGGTTCCGGCAGGGTGCCGGGAGCGGTCGGCAGCGGCACGGCGAGCACGCCGACGCTGCGCCCTTCGGCGAGCGCGGCGAGCGGCGCGGTCACCTCCGGGCGGTCGGTCTCGCATCCGAGGAGCGCCGTCACGGCCAGTACCGCGCTGGTCAGATACGGCACGGGGGCCACCGCGCGGCCCAGCTCCTCCAGGACGACCGCGGCCTCGCGGGCGCTCGCGCCCTGCCCGCCGAGCTTCTCCGGTACCAGCAGCCCGGCGGTGCCCATGTCGGCGGCCAGCGGGCGCCACAGCCCGGTGTCGTACGCCCGGCCGCTCTCCAGGTCCGCGAGGACGGCGGCCGGACCGCCGCGGTCGGCGAGCAGCGAGCGGACCGCGGCCCGCAGGTCCTCCTCGGGCTCCGTGTAGAGGAGGTCGGGGTCGGCGCCGGGCTGCGCGGGGGCCGGTTCGGTGGGGGCCGCGGCCCCGCTCGGAGCGGTCATCGGGGGAGGTCCTTCCAGGCGACGTCCTTGTCGGTGCGCGGCTCGGGCGGCAGGCCCAGGACGCGTTCGGCGACGATGTTCAGCAGCACCTCGGAGGTGCCGCCCTCGATGGAGTTGCCCTTGGCGCGCAGGTAGCGGTAGCCGGCCTGGCGCCCGGTGAAGTCCACGCCCTCGGGACGGCGCAGGGTCCAGTCGTCGTACGCCAGCCCGTCCTCGCCCAGGAACTCCACCTCCCAGCCGCTGATCTGCTGGGCCAGCCGGGCGAACGCCAGCTTCATGCCGCTGCCTTCGGGCCCGGGGTGCCCCTTGGCGAGCTGCTGGCGCAGCCGCTCCCCCGTCAGGCGGGCGACCTCGGCGTCCACCCAGTGGCGCAGCAGCCGCTGGTGGAGGTCGTGGGTGCGCGCCTCGGGGCGTTCGCGCCAGGCCCGGGCGGCGACGCCGATCATGCCGCCCTCGCGCGGCTGGCGGGCACCGCCGATCGCCACCCGCTCGTTCATGAGCGTGGTCTGCGCGACCTTCCAGCCCTCCCCCACCGCGCCGAGGCGGTGCGCGTCGGGAATCCGTACGCCGGTCAGGAAGACCTCGTTGAACTCGGCCTCGCCGGTGATCTGCCGCAGCGGGCGCACCTCGACGCCGGGGTCGGTCATGTCGCACACGAAGTAGGTGATGCCGCGGTGCTTGGGCAGGTCCGGGTCCGTACGGGCGATGAGGATCGCCCAGCGGGCCAGGTGGGCGCTGGAAGTCCACACCTTCTGGCCGTCCACCACCCAGCCGGTGCCGTCCTCGTCCCGTACGGCGCTGGTGGCGAGCGCGGCCAGGTCCGATCCTGCGCCGGGTTCGCTGAACAGCTGGCACCAGGCCTCTTCACCGGTCCACAGCGGGCGCAGGAAGCGCTGCTTCTGCTCGTCCGTACCGAAGCGGAGGATGGTGGGGGCGGCCATACCCAGGCCGATGCCGATACGGCGGGGGTCGTTGTCCGGTGCCCCCGCCGCCTCCAACTCCGCGTCCACCACGGCCTGAAGCGCGCGCGGCGCGTCGAGCCCGCCCAGGCCCCGGGGGAAATGGACCCAGGCCAGCCCGGCGTCGAAGCGCGCGCGCAGGAAGTCGAGCGGGGCGGTGTCGGCGGGTGGATGGGCGGCGAGCAAGTCGGCGGTACGGCGACGCAGTTCGGCGGCGTCGAGGCGCCCGGTCTCGCCGGTCTCCGTGGTCCCGTCGGTCATGACGCGTCCTCCAGGCCGGGGACGACGACCAGACGGCCGGTGGTGGTGCCGTCGAAGACCCGCTGTACGGCCTCGGCCGCGCCGGACAGCGGCACCCGGCCGCCGATCAGCGGCTTGATGACGCCCTGCGCGGCCAGCTTGGCCAGCTCCTCGTGGCAGGCGTCGACCGCGGCCGGGTCCTTGGTGTTGTACAGACCCCAGTGGAGGCCCAGGATCGTGTAGTTCTTCACGAGGGCGTGGTTGAGGCCCGGGGTGGGCACGGTGCCGCTGGCGAAACCGACGACCACGATGCGGCCCTCGAAGGCCACGCACTTGACGGACTTGGCGTACGCCTCGCCGCCCACCGGGTCGTAGACCACATCCGCGCCCCGGCCGCCGGTCGCCTCCTTGACGGCGGCCACGATGTCGTCCGTACGCCGGTCCAGCACCAGGTCGCAGCCGAGCTCCCGGGCGACGGCCGCCTTGTCGGAGCCGCCCACGACGCCGATGACCCGCGCGCCCGCGGCCTTGCCGAGCTGGACGGCGGCGCTGCCCACACCGCCCGACGCCGCGTGCACGAGCAGGGTCTCGCCCGCCTGGATACGGGCCCTGCGGTGCAGGCCGAACCAGCCGGTCTGGTAGCCGATGTGCAGCGCGGCGGCCTCCGCGTCGTCCAGGGCGTCCGGTGCGGGGCGGACGGCCGCCGCGTCCACGAGGACGCGTTCGGCGAAGCCGCCGTCCGGCAGCGGGGGCTGGGCCAGCACCCGGGCGCCCGCCTGCCCGGACGCGCCCTCGCCCGCTTCGAGCACCTCGCCGCAGATCTCCACGCCCGGCGTGAACGGGAACGGCGGGCGCACCTGGTACTGGCCGCGGCACAGCAGCGCGTCGGGGAAGTTGACGTTGGCGGCCCGCACGCGCAGCAGCAGCTGCCCCGGTCCGGGCTGCGGGTCCGGCACTTCTTCCAGCCGCATCACCTCACGAGGCTCGCCGTTCTCGTGTACGCGCCATGCCTTCACTGGTGCCTCCACAGACCTCGGGTACGCGGGAAGCGCGGGGCACCGGCCCCGCGGCCATCGGCATACTAAGCGGTCGGTATCCCGGAGGGAACCGTCGAAGTCCAGGAGGACCGGCACCCACCCGGATCATCCTGATACCGGCAGGGTCAGGCTCGCCGCGCCCCGGTGTACGACACTGGCCGCCATGGACACACCTGCCGAGCTGGGCCACTTCCTGAAGACCCGCCGCGCCCGCCTCCAGCCGGAGGACGTGGGCCTGCTCTCCTACGGCGGCCGGCGCCGCGTACCGGGCCTGCGCCGCGAGGAGCTGGCCCAGCTGGCCGGGGTGAGCGTCGCGTACTACACCCGCCTCGAACAGGGCCAGAGCCACAACGCCTCGGACGGTGTCCTCGAAGCACTGGCCCGCGCCCTGCGGCTGACCCCGGACGAGCGCGCGCACCTGCGCGACCTCGCGCGCCCCGCCAAGGCCCGCCGCCGCCCGGCCGTACGGCCCGACAAGGCGCGGTCCGGGGTGCTCCAGCTGCTCGCCGCACTGGACGGGGTGCCGGCCGTGGCGCTCGACCGCCGCTTCGAGGTACTGGCGTGGAACCCGCTGGGGCACGCGCTGCTGGCCGGGCACCTGGACCACGCGAGCCCCGGGCGTCCGCTGGACCGCCCCAACACCCAGCGGCTGCTGTTCCTCGACCCGCACACCCGCGAGCTGTACCCGGACCGCGAGACGGAGACCCGGCGGGCCGTCGCCGCGCTGCGCATGGCGGCCGGCCAGCACCCGGACGACCGGCAGCTGGCCGCCCTGATCGGTGAACTGTCCATGAAGAGCCCCGAGTTCAGCTCCCTGTGGGCCCGGCACGGAGTCAGCAACTGCACCTTCGGCGCCAAGCGCTTCCACCACCCGCTGGTCGGCGCGATGGAGCTGGACTTCGAGCTGATGCAGACGCCGGACGGCTCCGGGCAGGGCCTGCTGATGTACAGCGCACGGCCCGGTTCGCCGTCCGAGGCGGCGCTGCGGCTACTCGCCGCGCAGCACCTTCCAGAAGCCCGGGTCCTCGAACCCGAGCGCCCATAGGCCGGCGTTGCGCACCCCGTACTTCCGCAGCAGCGGCAGGTGCGCCGCGACGCCGCGCGCGTCCTGGTACCAGACGTCGTGCACGGCACGGCCCACCCGGTACGTGAAGTGCGGCGTGCCCGATTTCGCGTCGAAGCGGTAGGCCACGCCCTTGCGACGGCGCAGCGCCTCCGCCTCCTTCCAGGTCAGGTGCTTGGCGCGGGCCTTGACGCCCCGGGTCCAGTCCCAGCCGTACCCGGGGAAGGCGATTTCGAGCTTGTCGCGCGGCACGGTGCCGGTGGCGTAGCGCAGGAACTCCTCGTACCAGGCGAGCGAGGACAGCGGGCCCGGGGAGCCCTCGGCCCAGTGCAGGTCGTAGCCCATGATCCGGACGCGGTCGGCGGCCTTGCCGAGGCGCGCGTAGTCGTACGCCTTGCCGGAGTGGGCGGTACGGGCCATGACCGTGATCACGCAGCTCTTGCCCCGGGCGTGCAGCTCGGCGCACAGCTCGTCGGCGAACAGCGCGTAGCCGGTGCGCACGCGGTCCCGCATCCGGGCGGTGCCGGTGGTCGCCATCGTCTCGTAGTCGAGGTCGACGCCGTCGTACGCGCGCGAGGCCACCAGCCGCAGCAGCGCCCTGATGTGCGCGCCGCGGCGGGCCGGGTCGTGCAGCAGGGGGGCCATGGTGGCGGCGTCCATGGATTCGTTGACGGTGGGCACGACCTTGATGCCGGCTTGGTGCAGCCCGGCGACGACCTGCCGGTCCCCCGCGCCCGGCTGGCTCTTGATGGTGGTGGCGGAGGTGGCCCGGTACCAGAAGGGGCTGACGGTGTGCAGCTGCGCGGCGTGCTGGAGGGCGTCGCGGTAGGCGCCCCGGGTGTCGCCCCAGTAGGGCAGCCAGGCGGAGACCGTACGGCCGGTCCCCGTGGCGGGTGCCTTGGCTCCGGGCGCCTCTGCGGTGCCGTCGCCGCCGGTGGCGGGCGGCGGCATGGCGGCGTGGGCCCGGTGCGCGGCCGTGCCGCCCGTACGGTCCTGGGCCGCCGCGCCGGGGGACAGTGCGGCGGCCACCCCGGACGCCGCCAGCAGGAACGCGATCCCGAGCCGCACTCGGGCAGCCGATGCATGATCCATGCCCCGAGCCTGTCCCGGGCGGGACGGTCCCGCCGCGCGGACTGCGCCGAACGGCCGCGTACGGGCCCGCCGTCCGGGCGTACGGCGGGCCGTCAGCCGCGGATGTCCCCGGCGGCCTCCGCCGCCCGGCCGCCCGCCCCCAGCAGGCCGGTCGCCGTGAGGTCGGCGCGGCCGGCCAGGCGCAGGAACGCGCGGCGGGAGCCCTCGGTCACGATCCCCGGCAGGACGGCCCGCACCACCTGGCCCGCGCGCAGCCACGGCTGCGCGTAGACCGCGGCGGACCGCCGTTCGATGCCGCGCACCAGGCGGTCGGCCACCGGCGCGGCGTCGTAGGTCTTCGAAGCGGGCCACGGCAGGTGGGCGCGCAGCTCCCGCATCGCCGCCCGGCGGTCGGACGCCCGCACCATCTCGGTGTCCGCCCAGCTCAGGTAGCCGACCCCGACGCCCACACCGCGGTGCGCCAGCTCCGCGCGCAGCACCTGCGCGAAGGTCTCCACCCCGGACTTCGAGGCGCAGTACGCCGACAGCATCGGCGCCGGGCCCAGCGCCGCGAGGGAGGCGACCTGGAGGAAGTAGCCCCGGGTGCTCAGGAGGGCGGGCAGGAAGGCGCGGGCGGTCACCGCGCTGCCGATCAGATTGACCTCGACGACCCGGCGCCATACGGCCGGATCGGTGTCGAGGAAGGGGCCGCCCGCCACCACCCCGGCGTTGGCGACGACGACGGACGGCGGGCCGAAGCGGCGCTGCACGAGCGCGGCGGCGCGGTCCATCGCGTCCTCGTCGGTCACATCCACCGGCCAGTGGGCGGCGTGCCCCGGCAGGCCGGCCGCGACCCGCTCCAACTCGTCCTCCTCCAGGCCGAGCAGCGCCACGTCGGCACCCCGCCGTACGAGTGAACGCGCCATGTGCGCCCCCAGGCCGCGCGCCGCTCCGGTCACCACGGCCGTGCGCCCGAGCAGGGGAAGGTCGTGGCTCATGTCGGTCCTCCACGGTCTGCGTGCGGTGCCCGGCCGGTACGGGGCGGCCGGTCCAACGTAACGCCGTGGCGGCCGGGCGGCCCGTGTGGTCCGGCGCTTCCTGGGCACCCGGACTAGGTCCCGGAGGCCGGCAGGAAGGGACCGGCCTAGGCTGGCGAGCACACGCCGACGACCGGCTCCCCCGACGTTGGAGACCGCATGGCGGTAAGACATCAGCTGATCAAGAGGCACCCCGACACGGTGTGGGCGGTGCTCGCCGACGGCGGCCGGTACCAGGACTGGGTGGTCGGCCCGTACCGGTCGCAGCCGTGCGAGGGGGTCTGGCCGGAGCTGGGATCGACGATCAGCTACAGCGTGCACCTGGGGCCGTGGTCGCTCAGCGGGCGGACCGTCGTACGGCGCTGCGAGCCGCCCAAGGAACTGGAGCTCGAAGTGGACAGCGGCGCGCTGGGCACCGCGCGGATCGCCGTGGAGATCCGCCCCTGGGGCGAGCACGCCCTGGTGATCATGGACGAGCACCCCCTCCAGGGCCCCGGCGGGCTGCTGCACAACACCGTCCTGGACGCCCTGTTCCAGCTCCGGCACCGCAGCATGCTCAAGCGGCTGGCCAGAGTCGTGGAGAGCCGGCCTCGGCAGCCGGGCGAGGCGGTGTGATGGCGCGGCTCACGGGCGTACGGGCCCCGGCCCCGGCGGACAGGAGGCGGCCATGCCGGACGCGGTGGTGATCGGCGCGGGCCCGAACGGGCTGGTGGCCGCCAACCTCCTGGCCGACGCGGGCTGGAGCGTGGAGGTCCTGGAGGCGCAGCCGGAAGCGGGCGGCGCGGTCCGCAGCGACCGCGGCGTCCACCCCGACTACGTCAACGACCTGTGCAGCTCCTTCTACCCGCTGGCCGCCGCCTCCCCCGTGCTCGCCGCCCTGCGCCTGGAGGACCACGGGCTGCGCTGGAGCCACGCGCCCATCGTCCTGGCGCACCCGCTGACCGACGGCCGGTGCGCGGTGCTGGAACGCCGGATGCCGGCCACCGCCGACGGGCTGGACCGCTTCGCGGCGGGCGACGGCGACGCCTGGCGACGGCTCTGCGAGATCTGGGAACGGGTGGGCCCGGACATCCTGAAGGCCCTGTTCACACCGTTCCCGCCGGTGGTGGCCACGGCCCGGCTCGCCGCCCGGCTGCGCAGCGCGGGCGGCCTGCGGCTGGCCCGCACGCTGGTACTGCCGGTGCGGCGCCTGGGTGACGAGGAGTTCGGCGGCGAGGGCGGGCGGCTGCTGCTCGCGGGCAACGCCCTGCACGCCGATCTCGCGCCGGAGGCAGCGGGCAGCGGCGGCTTCGGATGGCTGATGTCCATGCTCGGCCAGACGTACGGCTTTCCGGTGCCGGTCGGCGGCGCGGGCGCGCTGACCGAGGCCCTGGTGCGGCGGATGGAGTCGCGCGGTGGTGTGCTGCGCTGCGACGAGCGCGTGGCCGAGGTCGTCGTACGGGCGGGCCGGGCCGTGGCGGTGCGCACCGCGGGCGGCGAGACGGTGCCGGCGGGCCGTGCCGTGCTGGCCGATGTCTCCGTACCGTCCCTCTACGGCGAGCTGGTCGACCGCCGGCATCTGCCCACCCGGCTGCTGGCCGATCTGCGCCGCTTCCAGTGGGACTTCGCGACGTTCAAGGTCGACTGGGCGCTGGACGGGCCGGTGCCCTGGACCGCGCCCGGGGCGGCGACCGCGGGCACCGTGCACCTGGCCGACGGCGTCGACGAACTGACCCGGTTCGCGGCGCAGCTGGCGGCGGGCCGGGTCCCGGACCGGCCGTTCGCCCTCTTCGGGCAGATGACCACCGCCGACGCCACCCGTTCACCGGCCGGTACGGAGTCGGCCTGGGCGTACACCCATGTGCCGCACGACGTGCGCGCGGACGCCGGGGAGGACGGCATCACCGGCGCCTGGCGGGACGGCGAGCGGCAGGCGATGGCGGACCGGGTGGAGGAGCAGGTGGAGCGGTACGCGCCGGGTTTCCGTAGCCGTATCCGGGCCCGCCGCATCCTCGCGCCGCCCACGTTGCAGGCGCTCGACGCCAATCTGCACGGCGGCGCCATCAACGGCGGTACGACCGCCATGCACCAGCAGCTCGTCTTCCGCCCCGTTCCGGGCACCGGGCGCCCGGAGACGCCGGTCAAGGGCCTGTTCCTGGCGTCGGCCGGTGCGCATCCGGGTGGTGGTGTGCACGGCGCGCCCGGAGCCAACGCGGCGCGCGCTGCCCTGCGCAAGCGGTCGCCGAGCAGCGCGCTCAGTCGCCTTCAGCGGTCGCTGACGGGCCGTAACCGGCTCGGTGAGCGGCCGGACGATCCCACGGAGTGACGGGCGCCGGGGTTTCGGGACGTCGGGCTTGGGGGCGTCGGGCCCAGTTCCGCGCGCGCCAGGGTCAGGTCGTGGCCGCCATCGCTCCGGCAGACGTACGTGCCGCCTCCGCCCTCTCGTGCGGCGCCGCGTCGTCGTCCGGAACCAGGCCCCACCACCAGGAGATGACGGGGATGTCCAGGGGCGCGCGGCTGTCGTCGGTGGGTGTGGAGCACAGTGTCGAGGGCAGCCGGGCCGGGTCTTCCGGGGTGGTGTAGCGCCGGGAGGTGATGCCCCAGTCCTGGGACCCGCGGATGAACGTGCCCAGGTTGTGCAGGTACTGGCGCAGCTGCGGGCTGCCCTGCTGCCGCAGGTGCGCGCTCAGCCGCATGAACAGCGTCATCACGCGGTCCCGCTGGGCGATCGCCGTGGTCAGCGCCTCGTCCGGGGAGGTGCCGTACTCGTTCTGCAGCACCCTCAGGACGTTGAGGTAGTAGCCCTCCCCGCGGCTCTCCTTGTGGTGGGAGAAGATGTCGTTGTCCCAGGTGATGATGAAGGAGGCCATCTCGGCCGCGGCGCGCACGGACGTGTGCTCGCGCTCGTGCGGCTGGAGTTCGTAGCCGTGGCCCATCTCCAGCATCGGCAGGACCACCGAGGTCGCCCCGTCGTACAGGCGCATCAGGGTGTAGTCGGGCAGGCTGGGCACGGTGCCGGAGCGCCGGTAGGACGCCTCCCACACGACGGAGAAGAAGTATTCGCGCAGCGCGTCGATCCAGCGCGCGGTCTGGCCCGCGGTGCCGTACCGGCTCATCCGGTGCCGCAGGTCGCGCAGCCCCTCGGCGAGGCTGTCGCCCGGCAGGACCGGGGACTCGGGGTTCTGCGCGACGCGCAGCAGCCGGTGCAGTACGCCCGTCAGCTCCCCCGGGTCGTGCCCGAGGTCGCTCTCCTCGCAGTAGCCGTCGTCGACGCCGAACAGCCACAGCACGAAGTCCGCGAGGAGGGAGACGACCTCCTCGCGGCCGTCGGGCAGGATGCGCGCGGCGAAGCCGCCGATCCCATGGGTGACCAGGCGCCCGCGCAGCTCGTCGGAGCCTATGGAGAAACGTTCCGCCCAAGCCGTCGTCCGGGCTTCGATCTCCAGATGCCGGGGGTGCACGGCGGGCGGAAGGGGCGAGTAGGTCGGCGGAACGGTCAGCTCGGGTCCCACTCGTGACCACCTCTCAGCATCGGCACGGCATGGCGGCCGGGGCTCGGAACCGGACAGTCCGGTCCTTGACTGATCAACTATGGCGCATAGTACGCACCCCGGCCCCCTGATCCAATAGCGTCTTGGTGTCTATGACAAGTTTCTGGAGGAGCGGCGTCCGGTTCCCTTCGGCACCGGGTTCTTCGCGGCGCTCGCGGCAGACCGGGCAGCCCGTACGCCGAGTTGGACGCCGTCCCCTGACGGGGCATCGGCCGCTGACCGGCGCGAGGACGGGAGGAACTGTGACGATCTTCACCCCCTTCGACACGGCGGAGCGCCGGGCCTGGGCCGGGCGGGCCGCGGCGTACGAGCGGAGCTTCGCCACGCTCTGCGCCCACCCGGTGCCCGCGCTGCTCGACGCGGCGGGGGTGCGCCGCGGCCTGCGCGTGCTCGACGCCGGGACCGGGACCGGCAACGCCGCCCAGGCCGCGGGCAGCAGGGGCGCCACGGTGACGGCCGTGGACGCGGACCCCGGCATGGCCACCCGCGCGGCGGCGACCGCCCCGGACACGGCCGTCTGCGTGGCCGCGCTGCCCCGCCTCCCCTTCGCCGACGGCCACTTCGACGCCGTGGTGGGCAATCTCGTGCTCAACCACGTCGGGCGCCCCCGCGCGGCACTCGCCGAACTGCGCCGGGTCGCGCGGCCGGGCGCCCGGATCGCGCTCTCCATCTGGGCGGCCCCACCGGCGCCCGGCCAGGCCCTGTTCGGCCGCGCCCTCCAGGCCGCCGGCGTGACCCGGCCCGCCCATCTGCCCACGCTCGCCGCCGAGGACGACTTCCCGCGTACGGAAGAGGGCTTCGGTGGCCTCCTCCACGAAACCGGCCTCACCGCCGTCCGCTGCGAAACCCTCACCTGGGAGCACCGGACCACCGCCGAGCAGTGGTGGAGCGGACCTGCCGCCGGTGTCGCGTCGGCCGGGCAGATCCTGGTGAGCCGACCGCCCGAGGTCATCACCGAGGTCAGGCGTCAGTACGACGCGCTGTGCGCGGAGTTCATGGGCCCGGACGGGATGCTCGTACTCCCCCACACCGCCCTGCTGGCCAGCGCCCAGGTTTGAAAGCAGCCCCGGCGCCGCCTCACCTTACGCAGCCCCCGGCAGAAAGTCCCGCAGATGCGCGAGCAGCGCCCCCGGCGCCTCTTCCGCGATGAAGTGCCCGCACTCCGGGATCTCGGCGCCGGTGACCTGCTCCGGGCGGGCCGAGTGGTCCCGCCAGATGTCCAGCGTCGGCAACTGCGCGGGCAGGCCGGCCGCTCCCCATAGGGCCAGTACGGGTACGGTCAGCAACCGCCCCTCGGCGAAGTCCGCGTCGTCCAGGGCGATGTCGGTCTCCGTGGCGCGGTAGTCGTCGAAGCCGGCGCGCAGCGCGCCGGGGCGGGAGAACGCCGTCACGTACGCGTCCACGGCCTCGTCGGTCAGCGCGTGCCGGTTGTAGGTCCAGCGCTCGAAGAAGTACTCCAGGTAGCCGCGCACGTCCTGGCCGGCCAGCCGCTCGGGCAGGTCGGGCTGGAAGTGGAAGAACCAGTGCCAGTACCCGGAGGCGATGGTGGCGTCCACGCGGCGCATCACCTCGCGGGTCGGCACGATGTCCAGTACGGCGATCCGCTCCACCTGTTCGGGGCGGTCCAGCGCCCAGCGGTGGGCGACCCGCGCGCCCCGGTCGTGCCCGACCACACTGGCCCGTTCACAGCCCAGCGACTCGACGAGACCGGCCATGTCGGCGGCCATCGTCCGCTTGTCGTAACCGGTCGTGGGCTTGTCGCTGAGGCCGTAGCCGCGCAGGTCGGGCGCCACCACGGTGTAATCGCGGGCCAGTTCGCCGAGGACCGGCCACCAGCAGCGGGAGGTCTGCGGCCAGCCGTGCAGCAGCACCACCAGCGGCCCGGAGCCCGCCCTTGTGTAGTGCAGCCGTACGCCGTTCACCTGGGCCACGCCCGTCGTCGTGCCGCTTGTGGTCGTACCGTCCGCCACCTGTTGCCTCCCACGCGATTTCGCAGCCGTCATCGCACCGGACCGCCCTGCGGCCCGCGTCTTTCTAACCCTCTCAGGGGGTTAGTACAGTGGCAAGCATGTCGAGCGATGACGTGTGGCTCCGGTGCGGCGGACGGCTGTGCCTGGACTTCGTCAACACCCTGCGGAACCGGGCGCGGGTACCGCGCGAGACGCTGGTCGTACCGGAGGACCTGCGGCGGTGGCTGGAGTGGGCGGGAATCGCCGTGACGGCCCGCCCGGCGGCGCGGGACGCGGACGCGCTCGCCCTGGCACGCAAGCTGCGTGACGCGCTGGACCGGGCGGTGCTCGCGGCGGCCGACGGCGCCCTCCCCACCCCCGCCGACCTGGCCGTGCTCAACAGCACAGCAGCCGCCCACCCTCTCCCCACACCTCAACTCACAGTGGTAAACGACAAGTTGGCACACACCACCACACCCGCCCCGGCCCCCGCCGACCCGGCCGCGGGGCTCGCCCTGGTCGCGCAGGACGCGGTGGCGCTGCTGCCCTCGCCCGAGGTCCGGCGGGTGCGCGTGTGCGGCGCGGACGACTGCGCCGTGCGCTTCGTCGACCGCTCCCCCGCGCACAACCGCCGCTGGTGCTCCATGGAGCGGTGCGGCAACCGCGCCAAGGCCCGCCGCCATGTGGCACGGACGGGGCGTGCGCCCCGCGCGGACGGCGGTGGATGATGGCGCGATGGAGACTCCCGTGCCGGTCCCGGCCGGGCTGGTGCTGCTCGTCGGGGCGCCGGCCGCCGGGAAGAGCACCTTCGCCGGGGAACTGGTCGCGCAGGGCCGGCTGCCCGCCGAGGCCGTGGTGTCCAGCGATGCCATCGCCGAGGAGTTGTTCGGTCCCGGCGTGGACCGGTGCACGGTCGACGCGCAGGTCTTCGAGGAGCGCGACCGCCGGGTCGCCGAGCGGCTGCACGAGGGGCGCACCGTCCTGATCGACGCGACGAACGTGCTGCCCCGGGGCCGCGAGCGGCTGCTGGCCATGGCGCGGAAGTTCGGCGTCCCGGTCACCGCACTGCGCTTCGCGCCCCATGAGCCGGTCCTGCTCCTCCAGAGCCGCGAACGCGCCAAACGCGTCCCGGACGCCGAGATCTCCGCGTACGCGACCCTGCTCCGGGACACCGCCGACACCCGCCATCTCCTGGCGGAGGGCATCAGCACCGTCTACGAGGTCCCGGGGCGCGCGCAGGGCATGGGGGCGGCCGAAGCCGCGCGGCGGTTCCGGTTCGAAGGGTGTGAGGGATAGGGGAATGGGGGCGGCCGGGGCACGCCGCCCACCCACACTTCAGGTCCGTCCCTCCCGCTCCTGCGCGTCCTTCAGCTCGGCGGAGGGCGCCGCCCAGCGGGCCCGTACGACCGGGAAGCCCGCCTGTTCGCAGGCGGCGCAGACCAGTTCGTCGTCGTCCACGACATGGCGTACGTCGCGGCCGCCCGCGATACGGCGCAGCAGTTCCAGCTTGGTGTGGCGGGCCGGGCGCCGGTCGCTGTTCGGCCGCATGTACAGGCGTCCCTCGGGCAGTCCGTGCTGTTCGAGCCAGGCCAGTGTGTCCCGGCGGCAGCGTTCGGGACGGCCGGTGAGGTAGACGACCTCACAGCCCTCGGCGCTCTCCCGGGCCAGCGCCACGCCCGGCGCGAGCGGCGGGTCGTCGGGCGCCGCGGCGAAGAAGCCGTTCCAGTCGCGCGGCCTGCGCTCCAGGAAGTGCTGGCGGTGCGCGGTATCGGCGAGCGTGCCGTCGAGGTCGAACACCGCCAGGGGCCGCGACGCCGCGCCGCGCCCGCCCCTTCCCGTTCTCGTCATCGCGTCCTCTCGTGCCGGTGCCGGCGGCTGCCGCCCGCATGGGCGGCCCTGTCCGTACGGTGGCCGGATACCGTCGTTGCGGCGGCCGAGTGGATCGTACGTGAGGCCGGTCGGCGCGCCGGTGACGCGGGGCCGGTGAAGCACCCGAGGCGGAACGACGCGTTGGGCCCGGGCCGGAATGCGACGTACCAGTGCCATGGTGCGCAGGAATTGCAGACCCCATGCCGCCGCCACGCTTTTGCCGACTATTTACGGACGGCCGTTCGGCCACGGGACGAATTCCAAAGCGTTCGACCTGTTCTTCTTCAGGACCGAAAGCCCAACCCCATTGGTCACGACCTTCCTTGCCGCCCCCGCTCCGCCGTTGCCACCGTCATCAACAACGCGCCCCCATGGGGCTGTTTGACAACGTGTTCCGCGCCCCCTCGACGCCGGTGCGCAGACCGCGGCGGCAGGCACCGCGACTGCGTGAGCCGACCGTATGAGCCGGCTGCGCCGAGGCCCGCTCAGGATGCCTCGCGTACCCACGCGGGAAATCCGGCGCCCCGACATGCGCGCGGTTCTGTCCCGAATGCGGAAAATCATCAGGACGCACAGCGCCATTGACCGGTCACACACTCAACCGCGCGCGACGACGGATTCCCACCTGTCGCGCGCCGGGAGGTGAGATGCGCGAAGCTCCCCCGGACACCACGACACTCGGCGATGTTCTCGCCCGGCGCGCCGAGTCCCACCACGACGCGCTGTTCCTCGAATTCCCGGCCTCCGCGTTCACCTTCGGCGAGGTGGACGAGCAGTCGGACCGCGTGGCCCAGGGATTGCCGGCGGCCGGGGTGGCGACGGGTGAACACGTCGCCGTCATGCTGCCGAACCGTCCGGAAATCGTGTTCGTCACCTTCGCGCTGGCCCGTATCGGCGCGGTCACCGTCCTGGTCAACACCGCCTATCACGGCCCGGCTTTACGCAATGTACTGGCCGGCTCCGACTGCGCCGCGCTGATCGTCGACAGCCGGTACGCCGACCGTCTGCCCCCGGTCACCGCGGAGGTGCCCGACCTGCGGCTCACCGTGGTGTGCGCACCCGGCGACCGGCCCGCGGCCACCGGCGGGAGCGCGGCGGCACCGCAGGGCGGCCGGACGGTCGGATGGCCGGACCTCATGGCACACGGGGCAGCGCGGCCCGAGCGGTGTCCATCGCGACATACCAGCCCCGGCACTCGTCGACGCCGACCCCGCCCTCCTCCGTGTCACCCGGCGGCGACCTGACCGTGCTGTACCGCTTCACCCTCACGGGCGGGCCGCCCGATCCCCGACCCCCGGAGCCCCCCACTTGTCGATCCCACACTTCGCGTTGCTGACCGCGGCCGGAGTGGCCGCGGGACTGACGGGGACCGTCGCGGGACTCGCGTCCCTGTTCTCCTATCCCGCGCTGCTCGCCGCCGGCCTGTCGCCGACGACCGCCAATGTCACCAACACGGTCTCCCTCGCCATCGGCAACATCACCGTCGTTCCCAGTTCACGCCGGGAGCTGGCCGGCCAGTCGTCCGCCGTCCTCAGACTGGGCCTGGTGGTCGTCCTCGGCAGCGCGGCCGGGGCGGCACTCCTGCTGGCCACCCCGCCGGGAGTGTTCCAGCGGGTGGTGCCGTTCCTGGTCGGCGGCGCCTCGGTGGCCATCCTCGTACGGAGGCCGGCCCGGGACACCCTCGGCAGCGGCGAGCCGAAGCCGCCGGAGAGCACCACATGGCTGACGGTCCTCGGCATGTTCGCGGTGGCGCTCTACAGCGGTTACTTCGCCGCTGCCTCGGGAGTGGTGATGCTCGCCCTGCTGCTGGCCACCACGTCCGAGAGCCTGCTCCGCAGCAACGCCCTGAAGAACGTCCTGGTCGGTGTGGCGGACCTGGTCGCGGCGGCCGGCTTCGTCCTGTTCGGCACCGTGTCGTGGCTCAACGCGCTGCCGCTGGCGCTCGGCCTGCTGCTGGGGTCGTGGCTGGGCCCGCCGCTCGCGCGCAGTCTCCCCACCGCTCTGCTGCGCGTGGGCATCGCCCTGGCCGGGCTGGCGCTCGCCGTCAAACTGGCGGTGGAAGCGTACTGACGCCGGAGGGCCCGTGGAGGGACACGGGTCCGTACGACGCCGTACGGCCCGGAGGGGACACCGGTCCATACCTGACCGCATCCCAAATTCGTACAAAGAATCGAACCACCGGCATCTCCTTCCTCCCCCGAAAACTCCCAGGCAGCAGCGGCCGCGCAGGCCCTCCGGGCGGCCCGGAGCCGGTGCGTGCCCTCGCGCACCTGCGCCGGGCCGACGAGAATGTGCCCTTGAGCGCACCGCCCGCACCCGATTAGGTGGAGGGCGGCAATTCCGCCGACGGACGGCAGCCGCCGTCCCGGCCCGAAGGAGTTGGAGCCCATGCCTGCACGTCCGGCCGTCACGGAGGCGGAGCTGGAGGCCCACCTGCGGGGCATCTGCTTCAAGACCGGACCACCTCGCCAGATAGGCGTCGAGCTCGAATGGCTCGTGCACGACGCCCGCAACCCCCGATGTCCCGTCGACCCCGTACGACACCGCGAAGCGGCCGCCGCACTGCGTACCCTCCCCCTGCGGTCGGCCCTCACCTTCGAACCCGGCGGCCAGCTGGAGCTCAGCTCGCTGCCCGCCACCTCCCTCACCGCCTGTATCGAGGCCGTCTCGGCCGACCTGGCCCTGGTGCGTCCCGCCATGCGGGAGCTGGGCCTGGGCATGGCCGGTCACGGCCACAACCCCTGGCACCCGCCGCGCCGGGTCCTCACCGATCCCCGGTACGCCACCATGGAGGCGTACTTCGACCGCTGGGGCGCGGCCGGCCGGTCCATGATGTGCGGCACCGCCTCCGTACAGGTCTGCGTGGACGCCGGCCACGAGGAGCCGGGTCCGCTGGGGCTCGGCCGCCGCTGGAGACTGGCGCACCTGCTGGGTGCGGTACTGGTCGCCGCGTTCGCCAACTCGCCGGTCAGCGAGGGCTGCCCGACCGGCTACCGCTCCACCCGCCAGCTGGTGTGGTCGCAGATGGACCCGGCCCGTACCCTCGCCCCGCCGGATGGCCCCGACCCGCGCACCGCCTGGGTGGGGTACGTCCTGGACGCGCCCGTGATGTGCGTACGCAGCGACGACGGCCCGTGGGACGCGCCCGAGGGGCTGACGTTCCGCGACTGGGTCCGTACGGGCGCGCCGCGCCCGCCCACCAGGGAGGATCTCGACTACCACGTCACCACGCTCTTCCCGCCCGTACGGCCGCGCGGGCACCTCGAACTGCGCATGATCGACGCGCAGCCGGGGGACGGTGGCTGGATCGTGCCGCTGGCCGTCACGGCCGCGCTGTTCGACGACCCCGAGGCCGCCGAGAGCGCGTACCGCGTGGTCAAGCCGCTCGCGGAGACGGCCGGCACGCGTCCCGCGCCGCGCAACCCGCTGTGGCGGCACGCCACCCGTGGCGCGCTGACCGATCCCGAGCTGCACGCCACCGCGCTGGCCTGCTTCACCATCGCGCAGGAGGCGCTGCCCCGGCTGGGCGCCTCGGCGGAGGTCACCGGCGCGGTCGCCCGGTTCGCCGAGCGGTACGTGGCACGCGGGCGCTGCCCGGCGGACGACCTGCTGGAGGGGGCGTACACGGACGGCGAGCCCGCGCCCGCCACGCCGCCACCCCGGCCGGCCGGGGCCGCGCCACCCACCGGGTTACCGGCAGCAACGGACGCCGCGTACGAGGACGAGCTCACCCCTGGGAAGGACAGCCAGTGACCCACGATCCCGAATCGCTCCGGGAACGCGCGGCGCGCGCGCTGCTCGCCGCGCGCGACCGCACCCGCGCGCTGACCACCTGCGTCGACGACCACGACCTCACCGCGCAGCACTCCCCCTTGATGTCCCCGCTGGTGTGGGACCTCGCGCACATCGGCAACCAGGAAGAGCAGTGGCTGCTGCGCGCGGTCGGCAAGCGGGAGGCGCTGCGCCCGGACATCGACTCCGTCTACGACGCCTTCGAGCACCCGCGCGCCGAGCGCCCGTCCCTGCCGCTGCTGCCGCCCGCCGAGGCGCACGGTTACGTGGCGGACGTCCGCAGCCGGGTGCTGGACGTACTGGAGAGCAGCCCGCTGCGCGGCGAGCCGCTGCTCGACTCCGGCTTCGCGTTCGGCATGATCGCGCAGCACGAGCAGCAGCATGACGAGACCATGCTGATCACGCACCAGCTGCGCCGCGGCCCGGCCGCGCTCACGGCCCCCGAGCCGCCGGTGACCTCCGACGGCATCCTGCCCACCGAAGTCCTCGTCCCCGGCGGCCCGTTCACGATGGGCACCTCCACCGAGCCGTGGGCCCTGGACAACGAACGCCCCGCACACCGCCGCCTGCTGCCGTCCTTCCTCATCGACACCACACCGGTGAGCAACGGCGCGTACCAGGATTTCATCGAGGACGGCGGGTACGACGACGAACGCTGGTGGTCCCCCGAGGGCTGGGACCACATACGAGAACACCGCTTGCGCGCACCGCTGTTCTGGCGCCGGGAGGGCGGGCAGTGGCTGCGGCGGCGCTTCGGCGTCACCGAGCCGGTGCCGCCGCAGGAGCCGGTGCTGCACGTGAGCTGGTACGAGGCCGACGCGTACGCGCGGTGGGCGGGGCGGCGGCTGCCCACGGAGGAGGAGTGGGAGAAGGCCGCCCGGCACGACCCGGTCAGCGGCCGGTCCCGGCGCTACCCGTGGGGCGACGAGGACCCCGGCCCCACGCACGCCAACCTGGGCCAGCGGCATCTGCGCCCCGCCGCCGTCGGCAGCTACCCGGACGGCCAGTCACCGCTCGGCGTACGCCAACTGATCGGCGACGTATGGGAATGGACGTCGAGCGACTTCCTCCCCTACCCCGGCTTCGCCGCCTTCCCCTACCGCGAGTACTCGGAAGTGTTCTTCGGCGGGCCGTACAAGGTGCTGCGCGGCGGTTCGTTCGCCGTGGACCCGGTCGCCTGCCGGGGCACCTTCCGCAACTGGGACCTGCCGGTACGGCGCCAGATCTTCTCCGGCTTCCGCACGGCGCGGGACGCCGGGACGGCGGGCGCATGAGGGCCCCGGCATCGGCACCGACCCCGGCATCGGCACCGCCGGAGGACACGCCGGCGGCTCCACACGGCCCCGGGAGGCGAGGCTGATGTGCCGTCACCTCGCCTATCTGGGCCCGGAGGTGCCGCTCGGCCACCTCGTCACCGCGCCCTCCCACGGCCTGTACCGCCAGTCCTGGGAGCCCCGGCACCAGGTCCACGGCACGGTCAACGCGGACGGCTTCGGCATCGGCTGGTACGCGCCCGGCGACCCGGTTCCCGCCCGCTACCGCAGGGCCGGGCCCATCTGGGCCGACACCGGCGTCCTGGACCTGTGCCGGGTGGTGCGCACCACCGCACTGCTCGCCGCCGTACGGGACGCCACCTTCGCTGGCGCGGACGCCGAGGCGGCCGCCGCGCCGTTCGCCGACGGGCCCTGGCTGTTCAGCCACAACGGCGCGGTACCCGGCTGGCCCGGCTCCCTGGCCGACCTGGCCGCCGACCTGCCGCCGCACCGGCTGCTGTCCCTACAGGCCCGCTGCGACTCGGCCTTCCTGTGGGCGCTGGTGCACCACCGCCTCAGCGCCGGCATGGACCCCGCCGAGGCGCTGGCCGACACCGTCGCGGCGGTGTCCGCCGCCGCGCCCGGCGCCCGCCTGAACCTGCTCCTGACCGACGGCGCCACCATCGCCGCGACCACCTGGGGCGACTCCCTCTTCTACCTCGCCGAACCCGGCCGCAGCACCACCGTCGCCTCCGAGCCGTACGACGCCTCCCCCCACTGGACCGAGGTCCCGCCGTACACGCTGCTCGCGGCCACGCCCACCGACGTCCTTCTCACCCCGCTCAAGGAGCCCGCCGCGTGAGTCCCCTCACCGTCACCCGCACCCTTCCCGCCGACGCCACCACCGCCGCGCTCCGCGCCGACGTCGCACACGGACTGACCCGCACCCCCAAACAGCTCCCGCCCAAGTGGTTCTACGACGCCCGCGGCAGCGAACTCTTCGACGAGATCACCACACTGCCGGACTATTACCCGACCCGCGCCGAACGCGAAATCCTCATCACCCGTTCCGCCGAGATAGCCGCCGCCACCGGCGCCCGCACCCTGGTGGAACTCGGCTCCGGCTCCTCCGACAAAACCCGCCACCTCATAGCGGCCCTGACCGACCTGCACACCTACGTCCCGGTCGACGTAAGCGAAACCGCCCTGACCGCCGCGGGCGAATCCCTCCTCACCCTCCACCCATCCCTCACCGTCCACGCCCTGGTGGCCGACTTCCAACAGGGCTTCGCCCTCCCCGGCACCCCCGGCCCCCGCCTCCTCGCCTTCCTGGGCGGCACCATAGGCAACCTCCTCCCCGAAGAACGAGCCACCTTCCTCCGCTCCGCCCACGACCTCCTGTCCCCCGGCGACGCCCTCCTCCTGGGCACCGACCTCGTCAAGGACGAGGCGACCCTCGTGGCCGCCTACGACGACCCGACCGGCATCACCGCCGAATTCAACAAGAACGTCCTCAACGTCATCAACCGAGAGCTGGAGGCCGACTTCGATCCGGCGGATTTCCAGCATGTGGCGCTGTGGAATGCCGAGCGGGAGTGGATCGAGATGCGGCTGCGCGCGACGAAGGAATTGACCGTGAAGGTACCGGCGCTGGATTTGGCGGTGCCGTTCGCGGAGGGGGAAGAGATCCGGACGGAGATCTCGGCGAAGTTCCGGGAGGAGGGGGTTCGCAAGGAACTGGGCGCGGCGGGGTTCGAGTTGAGCCGGTGGTGGACGGATGAGGCGGGGCGGTTCGCGTTGTCGTTGTCCGTACGGGGCTGACCGGCGCGGAATCGCACGGGTGGGGCGGATTTCGCCGCCCCACCCATGACGCGGCCCCACCCATGACGCGGCCCCGCCGGGACCGCGTCGGGCCTTCAGGACCCCTGTCCGGCCTTCGCCTGGGCCCCGGCGGACGCGTCGGCCAGGACCTTGGCCTGCTTCTGGGCCGCCGCGGTCAGCGCGGCGGCCGCCTCGGTGTACCGGTCCACGTAGGCGCGCCACTGCGCGACCTGCTGCTCGTATGCCTTGGGCGTGTTCTTCGCCTTGAGGGATGCGGCGTCGGCCGTGGCGTTCGCGGCACTCCGGGCGGTCTCGTAGGCCTTGACCGCAGCGTCGGCGACGGCCGCGAGGCCGTCGGCCACCTCGGCCCACCGGGTGTCCTGGGGCAGCCCGTTCTCCGTCAGGAAGTCGGCATGGATCTTGACCTGGGTCGCGTGGATCCGGGTCGCCCTGGCAAAGAACGCGCTGCCCTCCATCCGACGGATCACATCGGCCCTGGCCTGGTCATAGGCGTACAGCCGCTCCTCGCTCCGGTTGTTCCCGATCAGCCGGCCGGCCTCACGCGCGTCGTGGACGGAGACGGCCAGATCGTCCGTCACATAGGTGAGCGCCTTGAGGGCGTCCGCGTGGGCGTCGAGCAGCTTGGTCCGTACCGGGGCGGCGGCCGCGGTCTTACGGGCCAGCTCCAGCTCCTTGTCGAGCTTCTCCTGCTCCTCCTTCAGCTCCTTCTCCCGGGCCGCCTGGTTGTCGGCGTCCTTCCGCGCCGCGACCAGGTATCCCTTGTCCAGGAATTCGGTGATGGCCGCGTCGTTGCCGGCGTCCAGCGCGGCCCGGGCCGCCTTCTTCACCTCCGGGCCGCCGACCGTGGCGAGCATTTCCACGCGCTTGCGCAGCGTGGCCGCATGGTCCTTGGCGTCCTTTTCTTCCTTCGCGTCCTGCTCCCGAGCGAGGTCCGCGCCGTAGCTCAGGAAGCTCGCGCGGTCATTGGCCGTGGCCTTGGGGCCCAGCACGCGTTCGACCTCGGCGTTGAAGTGCGGTCCGCCTGTGCCGCGCATCGCCTCGATCTTCTTGCGGTTCTCGGCGTCGGTGTCCTTCTTCTTGTCCTGGGCGCGTTTGCGGGCCTCGGCCATACCGTGGTCCAGGAATTCCCGGATCGCGTTCGGGTCCTCGCTCTCCAGGGCCGCCTTGGCGGCCAGCCGGACTTCTTCCTCGTCGCCGAACTCGGCGAGATCTTCCACCAATTGCCGGTCGAAGTCACGAGGCGCGCCGATCCGGTGCGGCGCGGACCGGGCCGGAGCGGCGACGGCTTCCGTCGCCGTCGCTCCCAGCGCCGTCATGGCCAGCACCGCGGACATGACGATGCGGGTCCGTCGAGCACCGAGCCGGTATGTACCTGTCAAGAAAAGAACCACCTTCGTCGATCGGGGTAGCGGAAAACGGAGAAGCCAGCAGAGTTTCGATCTTCATCCGATAGGAGTCAAATCAGATTTGCCAAAGTTGTCCGTTTCCGGCATCGGCCGCCGTTCTACGCCCCCACCCGCACCGGCAACCGCCGCAACCCGTTCTGAAAGTTGGAAACCAACCGCACCGGCTCCCCCGCCAGCTCCACCCCCGGCAGCCGCTCCAGCACATGCCGGAGTACCGCCCGCATCTGGAGGCGGGCGAGGTGGCTGCCCAGGCAGAAGTGTGGGCCGAAGCCGAAGCTGAGGTGGTCGTTGGGGGTGCGGGTGATGTTGAAGTGGTCGGGGGTGGGGAAGACGGTTTCGTCGCGGTTGGCGGAGGCGTGGTAGACGACGACCTTGTCGCCGCGGCGGATGTGCTGTCCGGCGAGTTCGGTGTCGCGGGTGGCGGTGCGGCGGAAGTCGATCACCGGGGGCCAGTAGCGCAGCATTTCCTCCACCGCGCTGTCGGTCAGGTCCGGTTCCCGGCGGAGGCGGGCGAACTGGTCCGGGTGCTGGAGGAGGGTGAGCAGGCCGCCCGGGATGCCGTTGCGCAGGGTTTCGTTGCCGGCCACGGCGAAGAGGAAGAACGTGTTCTCGAACTCGGCGCGGGTCAGGCCGCCTTCCCGTAGGTGGGCCATCACGGTGCCGGGGCGCGGGTGCTCGGCCAGCGCGTGGGCGTACGCGAACATGTCGGCCAGTGCGCGGCGCGAGCGCGGGTTGACCGGGCGTCCGTCCGGGCGGAGCGCCGGTGCGGGCCGGTGGCGCAGGGCGGCCCGTCCCATCGGGCTGAGGCGGGCGGGGTCGGCAGTGCTGGAGGTGGCGTACGCGTCGTCCTGGTAGCCGATGACGCGGTTCGACCAGTCGAAGAGCAGCTGCCGGTCCTCCTCCGGGACGCCCATGACGTGCGCCAGCGTCCACACCGGCAGGTCGGCGGCCACGGTCACGAAGTCCGCCTCGCCCGCCCGTGCCACCTCCGCCACCAGCTCCCGTGCCCGCGCGTCGATGACGTCCGCCAGTTCCCGTACCGCGCGCGGGGTGAAGGCCGCGGCGACGACACGCCGGATGCGCGCGTGGTCCGGAGGGTCCTGGTTGAGCATCATCGCCCGGACGAACGCGAGGTCCTCCTCGGTGTCGGGGTCGCGGATCTGGGTCGCGCCCAGGTACGAGGAGTAGATCTCGGGGGTACGCAGGACGTGTTTGACGTCGGCGTGCCGCAGCACGGCCCAGTAGCCGGGCCCGGCGGGCCAGCCGTCGACCGCCGGTTCCTCGATCCAGCACACCGGCCGGGTCGCCCGCAGTTCCCTGAAGAGTTCGTACGGGACCGCGGTGGCGTACGTGCGGGGTGTGAACACGTCGGCTGCTCTCACGCAGGCGACCGTACGGTATTCCATCCGTTCGGGGGAATCGGGCCCGCCCGGCGGCTGATGGCGGTCCGGTCTGCGCAGCATGACGGCGTGAAGGGATCGCAACGTTTCCGCAGCGTCCAACCTGCGCTTTTGATACCGCTGTTGGTGGTGCTCGCCGTGCTGTCGGCGCCCGCGGTGGCCCACGCCCGGCCGTCTGCCGCCCCGGCCCGGCCCGCCGACGCCTGCGCGAGCGCCGGGGTGGACGCGCCGGTGCACCCGCCGACCGGCCGGCCGAGGCCGCCGGGCTGGGGCTGGTGTGGGGATGGGGACTGGTGTTGGGACTGGGACTGGGGGCCGGGCTGGGATTGGCACTGGCAGTGCCCGACCCCGACCCCGACCCCTACTCCGACGCCCTCACCGACCAGGCCGCCCAAGCCCACCCCTACACCCACACCCACCCCGTCCCCCACTCCCACGTTCACCACCTCACCCACTCCCCGGCCCACACCGACCCCCACCCCGTCGCGCCCGAGGCCCCGGCCACCCGTCCCCGCCGCTCCTGGGCCAACACACCCGCCACCCCGCCCCAAGCCCAGCAAATCCGCGGCTCCCGCGCCGCCACCGGCCACCCGGCCCACGTCACCGCACCCCACCCCGTCCACGACGCCGTCCGTGGCGCTGCCCCGCAAGTACGTCCCGTCCGCCCACAAGAAGCACAACAGCCGTTCGGTCGTCACGACCATGCTGCTGCTCACCGCGCCCGCGGTGCTGGCGGCCGCCGTGCTGCGCCCCCGTTCCTCCAGCTCGTCCGGTTCCGCCGGGCGCCGTTCCTCGTAGGAGGCCACCTTCATGTCGGAATGGCTGGTACTGACCATCGCGATGGCCGCGGTCTGCGCGGTCGTGCTGACCATCACGGTCCTCAGGCAGCGCCGGATCGGCGAGGACGACGACCCGTCCGAGACGCCCGACGTCATCGAGTACATGGTGATGATGGTGGGGGTGGTGTACGCGATCGTGCTCGGCCTGGCCATCGCCGGGGTCTGGGAGGCCAGGGGCGCGGCCGAGGACTCCGTACGGGCCGAGGCGCAGGCCCTGCACGAGGTCAGCGAGCGGGTACGGGTCTACCCGGAGGGCGCGCGGGAGCGCATCCGCGCGGACGTGGACGCCTATGTCTCCTACGTCGTCCACAAGGAGTGGCCGGTCATGGCCGAGCAGGGACAGATCACCGACCGGGGCGGCGAGCTGATGGACAAGGTGCGCGCCTCCGTGACCGACTACCGGCCGCGCGACGACTACGAGAGCCAGTCCTACCAGCCGCTGCTCGACCAGGTCGCGGCGGCCGACAGCGCCCGTAACACCCGGGCGGACAGCATCGAGCCGACGCTGCCGCCGGTGGTCTGGTTCGGGCTGATCACCGGTGCCGCGATCACCATCGGGCTGATCTTCACGCTCCAGATCCGCCGGTCGGGCCGCGAGTTGCTGCTGGCCGCCCTCTTCAGCGCGCTGATCGCCTTCCTGCTCTTCCTGGTCTGGGACTTCGACGCGCCGTTCAGCCGCGGCATCTCGGCGTCCGCGGAACCCTTCACGGATCTCTTCCCTCGGTTGTGAGGCGGCTGTGGCGGTAGAGGCGCAGGCGTACGGGAGGTAATTGCCGCGACGTCCGAGAACTCTCCGTGCGACCATGCGCGCATGTCGTCGGAGCCGCACCACGCGGGCAGGTCGCCGGACCTGCCGTTCACGGACGTTCTACGGGACCGCCTCGGCCCGGCCCGCAACGCGGTGCGGCTGAGCAGCAGTCCGCGCTCCCGCGTGTGGCGGGTCGAGCTGCGGGGCGCGCCGGCGGTGGTCAAGCAGGCCGTCGACGGAGCGGACGCGGACGAGCGGTACGCCCGTGAGGTCGCCGCGCTGCGGCTGGCCTCGCGGGTGACGCCGCCCGTCGTACCGCGTCTGCTCGGCACGGATCCGGCCGCGCGCGTCCTGGTGCTGGAGCAGGTGGACCACCGGCGGCCCGCGCCGGACTGGGTGGTCGGGTACGCGGCGGCGCTGGCTCGGCTGCACGCGGCCACCGCTTCCGTACCGGCCGACGGAACGCCACCGCCGCTGCCCGCCTGGTCGGGTCCGGCCCCCGCGGACATCGTCTCCTTCCTCACCCTCGCCGACCGCCTCGCGGCCCCGGTCCCGGGCGGGACGGATACCGAGCTGGCCGCTTTGCTGCACCGGCTCGGCTCGGCTCCCGGACGGGCCCTGCTGCACGGCGACCCATGCCCCGGCAACGACCTGCACGCGCCGGACGGCATCCGGTTCATCGACTTCGAGCAGTCCTGCCTGGGCAACGGCCTCACCGAACTCGCCTACCTGCGCGTCGGCTTCCCGACCTGCTGGTGCGTCACGGCCACGCCCGAGCCGCTGCTGCGCGAGGCGGAGGCCGCGTACCGGAGGGAGTGGGAGGCGGCGACCGGCAGCGCGCCGCCCGGCGACCTGGTCGACGCGTGCGCGGGCTGGCTGATCAGGGGCGACGCGCTGGTGCAGCGCGCCCACCGCGGGGGCACCGATCATCTCGCCCGGCTGCCCGACGAGGACTGGGAGTGGGGCACGGTCACGGCGCGGCAGCGGCTCGCGTACCGGCTCGGCGTCGTCGCCCGGCTCACCGCGGACCGCGACGATCTGGGCGGCCTGAGCCGTCTCGCCGAGGCGATGCGCGCCCGGATGCTCGGCCGCTGGCCCGGTCTCACGCCACCGCCCCGCGAGCGGCCACCGGACGACTGATCAACGTAACGCCCGTACACAGCACGGGAGTTGGGGCTGCGCGTCTCGCCACCGCTCTGTTCACCGCGCCCGTCCTGTGCTTCGATGCTGCGATCATCTGTTCGCGCGAGGGCGGCAGAGCGGCGGAGAGGACCGGGTGGGCGCATGGACCGGCGGGGGTTTCTGAAGGGCGCGGCAGCGGTGTCGGCCGCGGGGGTGCTGGCGGGGACCGGGAGCGGGCAGGCCACGGCAGCCGCCCTGCCCACCGGACGTACCGCCGCGCGCCCCAGGCCCGCCGTTTCCGTCCCCGTACAGGACTGGATGTCGGCCCTCCCGGACAGCACGCCGATGCGGCGGCTCTCCATCCCGGGCACCCATGATTCCGGGGCGCGCCACGGCGGCCCCTGGGTGGCCTGCCAGAACACCACCGTTGCCGAGCAGTTGACCAGCGGTATCCGCTTCCTGGACGTACGCTGCCGGGCCATCGACTCGGTCTTCGCCATCCATCACGGCGCGTTCTACCAGAACCTGATGTTCGGCGACGTGCTGGTGGCGTGCCGGGCGTTCCTTCAGGCGCATCCGTCGGAGACCGTGCTGATGCGGGTCAAGCAGGAGTATTCCGAGGAGAGCGCGGCGGAATTCCGGCGGATCTTCGACATCTACCTGGACGGCAAGGGGTGGCGCTCCCTGTTCCGGCTGGACGGCACGCTGCCCTCGCTCGGGCAGGCCCGCGGCAAGGTCGTGCTGCTCGCCGACTCGGACGGGCTGCCGGGCGTGCGCTACGCCGACCCGCAGGTCTTCGACGTCCAGGACGACTACATGGCCGAGCCGCTGCGCAAATACCCGCTGATCGAGGGGCAGTTCCGCAAGGCCGTCAGGGAGCCCGGCAAGCTGTTCGTGAACTACGTGAGCACCGCGGCCCTGCTGCCGCCGCGCTCCAACGCGGACCGGCTCAACCCGAAGGTGAAAAGCTTCCTGGACGGTGGCGAGGCGCGCGGCTGGACGGGGCTGGGGATCGTCCCGATGGACTTCCCGAACGAACACGGCCTGGCGGAGACACTGATCCGGCACAACACGGGAGGGTGATCATGCAGCTGCGACGGCTCCTCCGCGTTCGCCGTCCGCGCCGCGCGGGCTGGGCGGGCCTGGTGCTCGCCCTGTTGCTGCCGCTGCTCAGCGTCCCGGCCGCGGGCCTGTCCGCGCACGCGGCGGGCGGCCCGGCCCACGAACCGACCCGCAGTCCCGCCCGTAATCCGGCGCGCGTCGTCGCGGAGGTGCCGATCGGCGACCGCATGCTCGACATCGGGATCTCGTCGCCCGAGACCGACGCGCCGGTCAAGTGGGTCCGGCTGCTGCTGCCGAAGGGCTGGTCGAAGAGTGCTTCCCGTACGTGGCCGGTGCTGTGGCTGCTGCACGGCGGTGGCGGCAACCACCGGGACTGGACGGCCAACACCCACGTCGAGCAGCTGGCCGCCGACCGCGACGTGCTCGTGGTCATGCCGGAGACCAGCGGGTGCAGCAGTTACAGCGACTGGTACAACTACGGCGCCTGGGGCTCCCCCGCCTGGGAGACGTACCTGCTGGACGAGGTGCGGCCGCTGCTGGAGCGCGATTACCGCGCGGGCACGGCACGCGCCGTCGCGGGACTGTCGATGGGCGGGCTGGGCGCGCTGAAGTTCACCGCGGCGCGCCCCGGAATGTTCCGGGCGGCCGCCTCGTACAGCGGCGCGGTCAACCCTCTGTACCGGTCCACCGACGGCGGTTTGTCCGGCCCGGACGGCGTGAAGCTGGGTGCGCTGGCCTGCCTCGCCGACTGGAAGCGCGTCTGGGGCGAGCCGGGTTACCCGTTCGACACCGACGACCCGGCCGACCTGCGGCAGCAGTGGCTGTGGAAGCGCAACAGCCCGCTGGAGCAGGCGGCGTCGCTGCGCGGGACCCCGCTGTATCTGTCGTACGGCGACGGGACGACCGACGGCGGGCCCGGCTGGTCCTGGGGCAGCGGCGACACCCCGCCCGCCCCGTCGCCCGCCCGCTGCACCGACCCGCCCGTACACGGCACGCAGGACCCCATCGAACGTGCCGTGTACGGCATGAACCAGCAGCTGCGCGCCAAGCTGGCGCAGCTGGGTATCCCGGCGACCGTGTGCGCCTCGAAGGGCGGGCACAGCTGGCCCTATTGGGAGCGCGAGCTGGTGGCCTCATGGCCGATGCTGATGGGCGCGCTGGGCGCCTGAACCGTACGGGGGCGGGTCCGACTCGCGGGGCCGCCCCGTACGCATTCGCCCAGCGGGATATCAGCAGTCCACCTTTTCGTTCCAGGCTTTCTCCTCGAATAAAGAGAACGGCAGCGGCGTACCCGGGGCAAGAATTCAGCGGAGAGTTCGTGGTGGGCCGGGGGCAACACTTCGGTGACCACGAGCACACCGGCAGCCGCGACCGAAGCGCCCCCTAGGCCCGTATGATCTGTTGCCGCATCCCCGTCAGGAGACAGACCATTCACCCCGGCTCCCCGGCCCCGGCCACACCGCGTACCCGCCGCCGCGTCGCCCTCGGCCTCTGCGCCGCGCTCGGCCTGACCTGCGCCGGCACGGTCCTGGCCGTACGAGCCTTCGCGCACGGCGGGTATCTGGCGTCCGGCGATCCCCTCACGGGCTCGTACGCCGAGGAGGCCGCCGACGGGGACGCGGCGGCCGACGCGCTGCTGTCCGGCCCGTACACCGAGCGCCCGGCACCGCCGCGCGCCATCACCCGTATGACAGCGGGCCAGGAGACGGCCGTACGCGGGAAGCCGGCCGAGCCGCCCGTCTCGCAGCCCCTCCAGGCCGCGCCGACGGCGGCGTCCGCCCCGATCGGCCCGCTCTTCTCCCCCGGCAACGACGGTGACGCCGACCACCACTGCACCGCGAGCGTGGTGCATTCCGCGACGCGCGACCTGGTCGTCACGGCGGCGCACTGCGTCTATGACGGCGGCTTCCGTACGAACCTGGTCTTCGCGCCGGGCTATCACGACGGGGTCGTGCCGTACGGGGTGTGGGTGCCGTCCCGTATCGTCGTCGATCCGCGCTGGGCCGACCGGCGCGACGAGGACCACGATGTGGCGTTCCTGCGGGTGCGCCGCCCGCGCGGCTCCGGCCCCGCCGGCCAGCGCGTCGAGGATCTGACCGGCGCCGAGCGGATCCGCTTCTCGCCGCCCGGCGGCCTGCCGACGCGGACCGTCGGCTATCCCGACGACCGTGAGACGCCGGTGAGCTGCCGGAACACCACCACCGCCGTACCCGGCCAGCTGCGCTTCGACTGTGCCGGTTTCCCCAATGGCACCAGCGGCGGCCCGATGCTCACCGCCGTCGACCCGGGCACCGGCCTCGGCACGGTGACCGGTGTCATCGGCGGCCTGGACGAGGGCGGCGACGACGAGACCTCGTACAGCAGCTGGTTCGGCCCGGACATCGCCGCCCTGTACCGGCGCGCCACGACGGACGGCGCCTGAGGCGTACGCCTACTTGCCGCGCGGCACCACGGTCCTGAGGACCTTCGGCAGCGGGTACCAGTCGGCGGTCACGATGCTGCCGTGGGCCGCGGCCAGCTGGTTGACGCGGGCCAGCGCCTCGGTCTCGGTGGGCCTGGTGCCGTCGATGACCGGGGCCACCTTGTGCGCGTCGGTCATGATCAGCAGGTAGTGCCGCTGGTCGTACCAGGCGGTGTCGATGCCGTTCTTCAGGTACGTGGCGGCGTCGCCGTCGAAGACCACGAACCAGGGGCGCAGCGCGGTTTCGGTGTAGCGGGTGCGCGGGTCGCCCGCCGCCGCGCCGTGTACCGCGGGGAAGGCGGTGGCCTGGTTCAGCTTGCCCTGGGCGGCGAGGTTCTTCAGGTGGGTGGCGTACTCGCGGTCGGTCCACAGCTTGTCGAGCGGGTTGCCCTCCTCGACCGTGCCGGGTATCAGCTCGAAGAGGAACTTGCCGTTCAGTGCGGAGCGGGTGGGCCAGCCGTTCGCCTGTACGGCCTCGTCGAGGTCGCGGTGGCCTGCGGCCAGGTCGCCGGGCCCGTACACCGCGTCGCCGAGCCGGGAGCGGACCAGTGCGTCGAAGGCCGCCGGGCCCCGGCCGCCCTTGTCGTTGAAGCCGTCCTTCATCTCGACCTTGACCGTGACCGGCCGGTGGCCGGGGTTGGCGTCGTGCCACGCCTTCATGTCGGCGAGGCAGCCGCCGAGGTCCTGGTCGCGCTTCTTCGTGCGCAGCTCGCCCGCGGTGGCGGCGTTCACGCAGTTGCTGTTGTTGCCGAACGGGTTGCTGTGCGAGACCCGCCAGGACTTGCCCAGCGCGTTGGTCCACACGTCCAGTTCGATCAGGCTCGCGCCGGAGTCCAACGCGTCCGCCAAGTACGGGTACTTGTCCTTCTCGTAGGCGTTGTGGACGCCGACGGACGTGGTCGCGCCGTACGATCCGGCGGGCTGTGCCGCGCCGGCCGGGCCCGCCAGCGCCACGACCACCGCCGCCGCGACCGCGGCCGTTCCCGCGCACCGTGTTCTGCTCATGTGCCCCCGCTTTCGTTCCACTGGCCCCCCGGCTGCCCCTGGTGGCTCCGAAATCACCAGCCCCTCCGGTCGAGGCAGCAGCGTACGGGAGTTGACGGATGGTCCGTCCACCGGGTGGGTACGCGGGCCGGGAATCGCCGTGCCGAGCCAGCAAACCAGGATGTGGAGGACATGTACGGCATCGTGGACACCGTGGATACACCGTTCGACGACACGACGCCCGGGGGCCGGCCATGAGCAGCAGCGACCGCGCCCGGGTCAAGGCCCTTCTGGACACCTACGGCCGGACCTACGCCGACGAGGCCGGCATCCGGCTCAAGGACACACCGCAGCCGCTGTACCAGCTGCTGGTGCTCTCGTGCCTGCTCAGCGCCCGCATCCAGGCCGGCATCGCGGTGGCCGCGAGCCATGCGCTGTCCAAGGCCGGGATGCGGACCGCACGGCGCATGAAGGACGCCACCTGGCAGCAGCGGGTGGACGCCCTCGGCGAGGGCGGATACCGCCGCTACGACGAACGCACCGCGACCCAACTGGGCGACGGCGCCGAGCTGTTGCTCGACAAGTACGGCGGCGACCTGCGCCGGATGCGGGACGCGGCGGACGGCGACACCGGCCGGCTGCGCTCGCTGCTGCGCGAGGTCCCCGGCCTCGGGCCCGCCGGTACGGACATCTTCCTGCGGGAGGCCCAGGCCGTCTGGACGGACCTCGCGCCGTACCTGGACGCCAAGGCCATGCAGGGCGCCGAACGCGTCGGCCTGCCGTCCTCCCCCGACGCGCTGCTCAAGGCCGCCGGGAAGACGGACGCCGCCGTGCTGGCGGCGGCCCTGGTGCGCGCGGCGCTCGACAAGAAGGGCGCGGAGGAGATCCGTAAGGCCGGGTGAACGGCCGGGTGGCCCCGGTCCCGCTGCGGGACCGGGGCCACCCGGCACGTACCCACGTCGGCTACGGCGTCTCGGTGAGCAGTCCGCGCGCCGTCGCCGCGATCGCCTGCGCGTCGATCCCGGCCGCCCGCAGCTGCTCCTCCGGCGACGCGGAGCCGGGCATGGTGCGCACCGCGAGCCGGGCCAGGCGCGGCACCGGCCGGCCGTCGGTGAAGGCGTCCAGCACCGCGTCGCCGAGGCCGCCCTCGGGGTGGTGGTCCTCGACGGTGATGATCCGCCCGGTGACCTCGGCCGCCTCCCGCAGCGTGGGCAGGTCCACCGGCTTGAGGGAGTACAGGTCGATGACGCGGGCGGGCACGCCCTCGCCGGCCAGGGTGTCGGCGGCGGCCAGCGCCTCGTGGACGGTGATGCCCGCGGCCACGATCGTGACCCGGTCCTCGGGTGTCGCGCGCAGCGTCTTGCTGCCGCCGATCGGGAAGTCCTCCCCCGGCCCGTAGATGACCGGGCTCTCGCCCCGGGACGTGCGCAGATAGCGGATGCCGCGCTCGCCGGCCATGGCGGCGGTCAGCCGGGCCGCCTGGTTGGCGTCGCACGGGTACAGCACGGTGCTGCCGTGCACCGCGCGGAACGCGGCCAGGTCCTCCAGGCCCATCTGCGACGGCCCGTCCTCGCCGATGGCGACGCCCGCGTGCGACCCGACGAGGTTGAGGTCGGCCCGGCTGACGGCGGCCATCCGCACGAAGTCGTAGGCGCGGCTGAGGAAGGCGGCGAAGGTGGTGGCGTACGGCACCCAGCCGCGTACCTGCATGCCGACCGCGGCGGCCACCATCTGCTGCTCGGCGATGTAGCACTCGAAGTACCGGTCGCCGTGCGCGTCGGCGAAGAAGGCGGCGCGGGTGGAGTCGCCGACCTCGCCGTCCAGCGCGACCACGTCGCCGCGGACGGCGCCGAGCGCGGCGAGCGCCTCGCCGAAGGCGTTGCGGGTGGCGACCGCGTCGCCGACCTTGTAGTCCGGCAGCTCGGGCTCACCGCCGCCGGACCGCAGCCGCGACGCGGCGTCCCGCGGCGGGTGTACGTCCACGTGCAGATCGCGGACGCCGCCCAGCTCCTGGATCGCCTCGGCCGCGTCCTTCAGCGGCTTGCCGTGCTTGCCCTCCTGGTCGGCCACCTCGCGTACGCCCTGGCCCTTGCGGGTCTTGGCGATGATCGCGGTGGGCTTGTCGGTGGTGGCGACCGCCTCGGCGTACGCGCGGTCCACCGCCTCCACGTCGTGGCCGTCCACCTCGATCGTGTGCCAGTCGAAGGCCCGGATACGGCGGGCGTAGGCGTCCAGGTCCCAGCCGTGCCGGGTGGGTCCGCGCTGGCCGAGCCGGTTCACGTCGATGATCGCGGTGAGGTTGGCCAGCTTCTCGTACCCGGCGTGCTCGAACGCCTCCCACATCGAGCCCTCGGCCATCTCGCTGTCGCCGCACAGCACCCATACGCGGTACGGGACGCGGTCCAGGTCGCGGCCGGCCAGCGCGAGGCCGACGCCGATGGGCAGCCCCTGGCCGAGCGAGCCGGTGGCCACGTCCACCCACGGGATGCGCGGGGTGGGGTGCCCCTCCAGCAGGCTGCCGTTCTTGCGGAAGGTCAGCAGCTGCTCGTCGGTGAGCGCCCCGGCCGCCTTGCCCATCGAGTACACCAGGGGCGAGGCGTGCCCCTTGGAGAAGATGAGGTGGTCGTTGCCGGGGTTCTCGGGGTCGGCGAAGTCGTAGCGCAGATACTCGCTCAGCAGCACCGCGGCCAGGTCGGCAGCGGACATCGAGGAGGTCGGGTGGCCGGAGCCGGCCGCGTCGGCGGCGCGCACGGAGTCGACGCGCAGCTGTTGCCCTAGCTCGCGCAGCCGGTCGTACCGGGCGGTCTCCGCACCCGGGTCGTTCTGCTTGGTCATCAGCTTCCTTCCGCTTTTCGGGGTTCTTCGGGCGTGTCGTGCGCCGTCGTGCGCTCCCCCGCGCGTCCGTCCGCCGGTATCCGGGCCAGTTCGGGCGCCGCCGTGTCCAGCGGCACGGACCAGGAGCGCACCAGGCCGAGCTGGACGCCCTGGCGCGGCAGCGCCGCGTCCAGCAGCCAGTCGGCGGCGACCCGGACGCGGTTGCCGGGCATCGCCATCAGGTGGTAGCCGCGGGTCACCGCGTTGGCGACCGGCCCGGACAGCGGGATGTGCAGCGGGTTGGCGGCGGCCTGCACCCCGCCGAGGTCGACCATGAAGCCCAGGTCGTGGTGCTTGTAGGCGCGGGGCTCGCCCTGCCCGTAGGAGGCGGCGACGTTGTGGGCCGCGACCTTGCCCTGGCGCTGTGCGTGCTGGGCGGTCATCGGCGTCATCTGGCCCGGCCGGGTCAGGTCCGGTACGGCGGCGGCGTCGCCGCAGGCGAGCACCTCGGGGTGGCCGGGCACGGTGAGGAACTCGTCCACGCACAGCCGGCCGCGTTCGGTGGGCAGGCCCAGCGACTCCACCAGCGGGTCGGGCCGTACGCCGACGCACCAGATCAGCGAGCGGGTGTCGACCGACGTACCGTCGTCCAGCAGCACCCCGTCGGAGGTGGCTTCCTTGACGGAGGTCTTGGTACGGATCTCGACGCCCCGCTTGGTGAGCACCCGGTGCGCGGTGCGCGACAGCCGTTCGTCCAGCTCCGGGAGCACCCGGTCGGCGAGGTCCAGCAGGATCCAGCGGGGCTGCGGCTCGCCGCGCAGTCCGGCGTTGTGGCGCGCCAGCGACCGGGTGAAGGTCACGCCGTGCGCGGCGACCTCGGTGCCGGTGTAGCCCGCGCCGACCACGACGAAGGTGGTGCGGACGGCCCGTTCGGCGGGGTCCTCGGCGGCGCCCGCCAGCTCGATCTGCCGGGTCATGTGGTCGCGCAGGTACAGCGCCTCCGGCATGCCGCGGAAGCCGTGCGCGTGCTCGGCGACGCCCGGGATGGGCAGCAGCTTGTTGACGCTGCCGACGGTCAGGACAAGGCGGTCGTAGCCGAGCGAGCCGGTACGGCCCTCCGGGTCGGTGTACTCGACGCGGCGGCCCTTGAGGTCCACGCCGCCGACCTGGCCGAGGACCAGCCGGACGCCGGGCAGCGTGCCGGTCAGCGACACCGACACCCGCCGCGGCTCCAGGATCCCGGCCGAGACCTCGGGCAGCAGCGGCAGGTAGAGAAAGTAGTCGTTGGGGTTGACCAGCACGATCTCAGCGGCGCCGCGGGCCTTTTTGGCGAGCGTGCGGGCGCACTCGTATCCGGCGAACCCGGCCCCCACGATCACCACGCGCGGCCGCCGCCCGGTACGGCTCTCCGCCACCATCTGCGTCTCCTCTCACCTCGGGGTCCTGCCCTGATCGGCCCGGGTGCCCGCATTCCGCGCGGGTATGTACGCCGTCCGGCCCAGCCGCGCGGTACCGGTCACCGCCCGGACGGCGGGTACGGGGCCGCTCAGCCGGGCAGTGCGAGCAGCACGCGGCCCGGTGTCCTCGGGTGCTCGACGGCTTCGTGGGCGTCGGCGATGGCGTCGAGCGGGTGGACGGCCGCTATGGGGTAGCGCAGCGCGGACGCGGCGGCCGCCGCCGTGATGTCCGGTACGGCCAGCCGCACCGCCTCGCGGGGGAAGTCGTCGTAGCCGAGCAGCCGTACGGTCGCGTTCTTGAAGGCCAGCGGCCAGAAGGGCAGTGCGGGGGCGGCGGCGCCGGTCGCGTAGGCGGCGATGGTGCCACCGGGGGCGAGCAGCCGCGCGTCGAGGTCGGCGTCGGCGTCGAAGGCGACCTCGACGATGCGGTCGGCGCCGCGGCCGCCGGTCAGGGCCAGTACGGCGTCGAGGACGTCCGCGCCGTCCGGCTCCCAGTACGGGCCGGTGTCCTCCCAGTCCTCATCGGCGTCCGCTCCGTTCCGGCAGGGGCCGGTCGCGTCCGCTTCCGTACCCGCCGCTTCCGGAACCCCCCGGCACACCGCCCGGTCCACCCCCAGCTCCCGCAACTCGCCGAGCTGGTCCGGGCGCATGACCGTGCCGATCACCAGGGCACCGGCCCGGCGTGCCAGGACGGCCGCCGCGCGGCCGACGCTGCCGAGCGCGCCCGCCACCACCACCGTCCGTCCGGTCACCGGGCCGTCCGCGAACAGCGCGCGGTGTGCGGTGATGCCGGGGATGCCCAGGCAGGCGCCCTGCTCGGCGGACACGCTGTCGGGCAAGGCGCCGACGCAGCCCTCCGGGACGACCGTGTACTGGGCGGCGGTGCCCTGCGGCCGGTAGCTCTGTGCGTACGAGCACCAGGCGCGGCGGCCCACCCAGGCGGCGGACACCCCGTCACCGACGGCGTCCACCACCCCCGCGCCGTCGCTGTGCGGCACGATCAGGGGGAATCCGGGCGTGGCGGCGCCCAGCCAGATCTGCCGTTTCTTCACGTCCCCCGGATTGATCCCGGAGAACGCCAGCCGGATGCGCAACTCACCGGGGCCCGGCTCGGGAGTGGGCAGTTCCCCCACCCGGAACACCTTTCGCGCCGGTCCCCTTTTCTCGTACCAAGCGGCACGCATAAGGGGCACGATACGGCGTCCGCCCTCGGCGTGGACAACCCCCGGCGCGCGCAATACGTTCAATGGCACTGGCGCCGCACGACGTTCCCGGGGGTGCGCGGTGAAGACCGAGGTCATCGAGAAGGACGATCAGTACGTACTGAATCACTGCACCAAATACCTCGCCAGGGAGAGCCGGGACGCGCGCCATGATTTCGGGCAGTACCCGCCCGGCGACGACCGGGCGGCGATCTGCGAGGCGTGGCGCTTCCCGGTCGTGGACGCGCACTGGGACGGGGTGTCGGCGGCCTCCTCGTATCCGTACAACGACGTCACCTTCGTCCACGACGGCCGCCGCACCACGCCTTCCTCGGTGGCCGTGCTGGGCACGTTCGGGCCGCTGCACTCGCCGGTCCCCTTGCGTCCGCTGGCCTTCGCGGGCGAGCCGACCGGCTTCTGGGCCGTCACCGTGCGGGTGCCCAAGGGGCAGGTGCACACGTACAAGTTCGCGGTGGACGGGGCGTATGTGCTCGACCCGGTCAACCCGCAGCGCGCCGTCCTGGACAACGGCGAGCCGTGGTCGCGCTTCTTCACCGACGCCTGCACCGTGCCGCTGTCGTTCAGCCGTGCCGAGCGCGATCTGCTGGGCCGGCTGGTGCGCCATCTGCTGCCCTTCCGGCTCGACGAGAACCGGCGGTTCATCCGCGGGGTGTACGAGTCGCTGGATCGGGCGGGCCGGGACGAGGAATTCCCGCTGGCCTATCAGCTGGACGACGAGGTGGGTACGGTCAACTACATCGACAAACTGATCGCCCGCCAGGAACAGCACAACGCCGACGATTACCACACCTGCCTCAAAATCATCGGTGAAATCCTGCGGTCCCGCTTCGGCGGACTCGACCCGGCGACCGCGCCTCCGGAAATGTTCGCGGATCTCTACCGGCAGATGGAAACCGAGAAGGTGGACGGCTGGGACTACTCCCGCTACGGAAGTCCCCGGTACTTCCTGCTGCTTCTGCGTCGGCACGCGATGACCGGCGCGTTCGTCCACCCGAAACACGGCGGGAATTCCGGCGCGGCGGGCTGGATGTATCTGGAGAGCCGGTTCCGGGACGCGCGGGACGCCACGCTCTTCGACTGGCGGCGGGCGCTGGAGTCCCCGCTGGGCCACAACACCGACTACCGCGGCTGAGCGGGGGACGTCATGGACGGGGAGAGTGCCACGGTCGTCGTCATCGGCAGTGGCGCGGGCGGCGCACCGCTCACCCACACACTGGTACGGGCGGGCCACCGGGTCGTCGTCCTGGAGAAGGGGCCGCTGCTGCGCACCCAGGCGCAGAGCCCCGGCGGCCTGTCGGACTTCAAGCGGGACGAGTGCTTCGCCACCGGTTCGGAGAAGCGCATCACCGTCCAGGGCGTGGCCAACACCGGCGAGTCGTTCTACTCCAGCCATGTGGAGCCGGACCTGAACGACGAGCCGCACGTCTACCGCGACAGCGACGGCCGGGACCGGGTCACCATCGAGGGTTACACGGCCCAATTGGTCGGCGGTGGAACGCAGTTGTACGGCGGGGTGTCGCCCCGCTTCACCCCCGAGGACCTGCGGCTGGCCACCCTGAACGCGTCGCGGGGCGACCTGCGCGACGACCCGGGCGGCGAGGTGCGCCGGGAGGCCCGCGACTGGCCGCTGGACTACGCCGCGCTGGAGCCGTACTACACCAGGGCCGAGGAGCTGGTCGGCATCAACGGGACGTGGGGGGGCCAGGCCAAGGTCCCGTCCCAGGACCGCTATCAGCCGCCGCTCGACCCCAATCCGATCAGCGCGTACGCCGCCGCCGGGATGGACGCGCTCGGCATGCGCCGCTACCGCACCCCGCTCGCCGTCATCACCCGCGACCACCCGCCCAGCGGCCGTACGGTGCCCGCCGACGCGGACAGCATCAAGACGGCGTTCGTCAACCGCTACGGCGACCCGCTGGGCCTGAAATCCAACGTCTGGGTGTCGCTGCTGGCGCCGCTGCGCGAGGTGAACGGCAGCGGCGGCCTGGACCTGCGGGCCAACTGCACCGTCACCCACCTGGAGGCGGACGGGCCGCGCGTGACCAAGGTGCACTACCGCGACCCGGGCGGCTGGCCCCGTACGATCACCGCCGGGACCGTCGTCGTGGCCTGCTCGGCGATCGAGTCCGTACGGCTGCTCCAGCTCTCCGGCCTGCTCGACCCGGCCTTCGACAAGCGCGTCAACGCCAACGGCCTGCTGGGCCGCTACTTCCTGACCCACTGCTTCGGCGGCGCCCAGTGCATCGTCCCGGAGCGCGCCGACAAGTCCAGGACGCTGGACTCGGACTGGGCCACCGACCACTGCGCGCGCCCCGAGTGGTTCCGCGCCCAGGGCCTGTGGGCGGGCGGCGTGATCTACAACAACACCTCCGACGGCGCCCTGCCCCTCTCCCTCGCCCGCACCTGGCACGCGATGGACATGGACAGCATGTGGAAGGGCTACCTCTACGACACCGGCATCGTCGGCGACGGCTTCGAGGACTACCTGGAGGACAGCTTCGGGCGGCGCCTGTCCGTGGCGTTCATGGCCAACCAGGTGCCGCAGCGGGAGAACCGCATCGAGCTGCACCCGAGCGTGACCGACAAGTGGGGCCGCCCGGTCGCGTACATCATCAAGTCCTGGCATCCGCACGACCGGGCGCTGATGGACACCCTCGCCGAGCAGTGCCGGCAGATCCTGGTGCGCGGCGGTGACGTGCGCGACGTCAGCTCGGGTTCGGTGGGCGGGTCGGTCGTACGGATCGCCAACCACGTACTGGGCGGTGCCCGGTTCGGCACGAACGCCGCGGACTCCGTCCTCGATCCCGACTGCCGGGTCTGGAACTTCGACAACCTCTACGTCACCGACGGGGCGTTCATGCCGACCTCGGGCAGCGCCAACCCGACGCTGACCATCGAGGCGAACTCCTTCCGCGTCGGTGACGTGCTGCTCGACAGGGTCGGGAGGACGTGACATGGACAGCCGCTTCGACGACGTCTTCACCCACCCCGAGAACGAGATCTTCCGCGTCGTCTTCTACCCCGACCGCATCTACCACGCCCGCTACCTCAACGCCACCCGCTCCTCCCGCTACCGCTACTACGTCGCCGAGGTACGCGGCTCCGCCGACGGCACCGCCATCAAGGGCGATGTCTTCCTCGGCGGCACCAAGCTGTGCCCGATGCTGCGCATCGAGTACTCCGGCATCCGCCTCGTGGAGCAGGCCAGGGAATTCAACCGGCGTCTGGGGCCCCGTACGAAGGCGTGGCTGAAGGTCACCGGCGAGGACCCCGCGGACTCCGCCGAGGCCATCGTCACCCTGCACTGGGACCCGGTGATCGGCGCCTACGCGGCGGAGATCTGGGAAACGCTGGAGCCGCCGGACGGCACCGCGCACGACCACCGGGTGCTGCCCCTGATGGGCCGTAACGCGCCCATCACCCGCGTACCGCAACTGTCCCCGCTGCTCGGCTCGGTCTCCGAGGTGGCGATGGCGTTCCGCGAGGACGGCGTGCTGTACCCGACGGGCCAGCGGCTGGGCAACCCGCAGTGGGACAACGCCTACCTCCGCTCCCACCAGGAACCGCGTACGCAGGAGCCCAGCGACCCCCGCAACACCGTCGCCGACAGCAACTACCTCCTCGACTTCCAGCGCGGCTTCTTCATCCCCGACGCCGGGCAGCTGGCCCCGGTCAACTACCGCAACGCCATGACCGACGAGGGCAACCCGGACCGCCGGGACGGCAACATCGTGCAGATGCGCTGGCTGTTCCAGCGCGAACTGGGCAGCGACCTGGTGTTCTTCCACGAGGTGACGGTGCCGCCCGGCGCGGTGGAGGGCACCCACCGGCACATCGGCTCGGAGGAGCTGTACTACGTCGTCTCCGGCACCGGCACCGCGTACATGAGCGACGGCGACGACCCGACGACCGCCGCCTACCCGCTGGTCGAGCGGCCGGTCTTCGGCGTCGGGCCGGTCAAGTGCCGGGAGCTGCCGGTCAAACCGGGCAGCGTCCTGTACACCAAGAGCGGCGGCGTGCACGGCATCCGCAACCCCGGTACCGAGCCGCTGAAGTTCGTCGCGTTCCTCTACCACACCACCTGAGGCGGTCCCGCGATGCCCAAGATCGTGCACACCGACTCGGTCTTCCGCGTCGACCCGGTCAAGCCCCCGGACTACGCGGAGGCCAACCCGCTGCTGAAGCTGCTGGGCCTGGTCGAGCGCACCCGGTTCGCCGCCGAGCGCGAACACTACGAACCCGCCTCGCTCCAGTACCTGTTCCCGCTGCGCACCCTCCAGCTGTACGGGCCCACCTCGCCCAACCAGGACCAGCTTGACCCGGAACAGCAGGACGACAAGAACGACTTCCAGAAGCAGAACGTCCGCGACTTCACCCTGGCGGATACCCGGGCGGTGCGCGGCTGGGCCGAGATCGGCGACTGGCGCGGCCCGTTCCTCCAACTGTCCTACCGGGGCGGCCCGGACTCGGCGCTGTGGCGCGAGGCGGGCCGGCTCGGCGACGCCATCGGCTGCGTGCTCTCCGTCCAGGGCAGCCGGCCGATGCCGGTCCGGGTCCCGTACGACGAGGAAACCGACTTCTACACCATCGAACTGTGGGGCCGGGTCGGCGACGGCCTGCGCGACCTGCTGGGTCCCCGTGGCCGGTCGGCACTGGACTCCGGGCTCCTCCAGCCCCGTCCCGACATCGTCACCGGCCTGGGCCAGGACTTCCTCCGCGACCAGATGACCAACCAGGACCTGCGCCTGGTCGCCCCGCGGCACGCCATGCACCCCGTACTCCCCTGCTTCATCGACCTGCGCTGGACCGCGAGCCCCGACGGCGCCGGCTCCGCCGACCCGCCCTCCGGCTCCGTACGCCTGGGCTTCGAGATGAAGGTCCGCGGCTGGGACAACTACCTCGGCGTCGGCACCAGCCCCCATCCGCACGGCGGGGTCGGCTTCCTCGAATACCGCACGCTCTTCAGCGAGTACGGCCGCTGGGCGGGCAGCGACGACCTGCGGCGGAGCCTGGAGCCGTACAACTTCGACGCGTTCGGCCGCAAGGGCCACGCCGGCGGCGACGTGGAACCCTTCCTCGCCGTCACCTACATGGACCTGCACGTCCTGGACCCGGCCTGCGGCATCGGTCTGCACCGGCACCGCGACAACCAGGAGGTCTTCCTGATGCTGGAGGGCGACGCGCTGATGGTGGTCGGCGACTGGGCCGACTCCGGCAGCCGGGTGCGCTCCTTCGAGGTACGGCGGCTGCCCGCCGACCATCTCGCCCTCCTCAAGGGCGGCAACCTGCACGGACTGATGAACCCGGCGGACCAGCGCGCGTCCCTCTTCATGTTCGGCGGCTACGACTGATGCCCGCCCCTCCCCTGCCCGGTGACCCCTACCGCCTCGGCGCCCACTGGGACGGCTCCGGCACCTCCTTCGCCGTGTACTCCTCGGCGGGCGCGTACGGCGGTTCCGTCGAGCTGTGCCTGCTCGACGAGGTCGGGGAACGGCGGGTCCCGATGGCCGTGGACTGCGACATCTGGCACACGTACGTGCCCGGCGCACGCCCCGGCCAGGGCTACGGCTACCGCGCGCACGGCCCGTTCGCGCCCGGCCGCGGCCTGCGCTTCGACCCGACCCGGCTGCTGCTCGACCCGTACGCGAGGGTGCTGAAACCGACGGGGACACGCACGCTCCTGCCCCTCGTCGCCGACACGGCGTACGACTGGGGCGACGACCGGCCGCCGCGCCACCCGTGGTCGCGGACGATCCTGTACGAGACGCACGTCAAGGGCATGACGGCACAGCACCCCGAAGTGCCCCCGGCCCTCCGGGGCACCTACGCGGGCCTGGCCCACCCCGCCGTGACCGAGCACCTGACCCGCCTGGGCGTCACCGCGGTCGAACTGATGCCGGTGCACCATTTCCTCTCCGAGCCCTTCCTCCTCGACCGGGACCTGGCCAACTACTGGGGCTACGCCACCATCGGCTTCTTCGCGCCGCACGCCGCGTACAGCTCGGCGGGCCACGAAGGCGGCCAGATCACCGACTTCAAGCGCATGGTGAAAGCCCTCCACTCCGCCGGGCTAGAAGTCATCCTCGACGTCGTCTACAACCACACCGCCGAGGGCCCGCCGGACGACCCGACCCTGTGCTTCCGCGGCCTGGCCAACGAGATCTACTACCGGCTGGACCCCGCCGACCCGTCCCGCTACCTCGACACCACCGGCACCCGCAACACGCTCAACGCCGGCCGCCCCGAGGTACTGCGCCTGATCATGGACTCGCTGCGCTACTGGGTCACCGAGATGCACGTGGACGGCTTCCGCTTCGACCTGGCCGCCACCCTGGCCCGCCAGTACGGCTACGTCGACCGCCTCGCCGCCTTCTTCGACCTGCTCTACCAGGACCCGGTCGTGGGCCGCGTCAAACTGATCGCCGAGCCCTGGGACGTGGGCGCGCCCGACAGCTACCAGGTGGGCCGCTTCCCGCCCGGCTGGAACGAGTGGAACGACCGCTACCGCGACACTGTGCGCGACTTCTGGCGGGGCCGCCCCGCCGTCGGCGACCTGGCGAGCCGGATCGCCGGCTCCGCCGACCTGTACGCCCCCGAACGGCGCGGCCCCGACGCCTCCATCAACTTCGCCACCTGCCACGACGGCATGACCCTGACCGACCTGGTCACCTACGCGCGCAAACACAACGAGGCCAACGGCGAGCAGAACCGGGACGGCACGGACGACAACCGCTCGGCGAACTACGGCGTCGAGGGCCCGACAAAGGACCCCGCCATCGTCTCCGTCCGCGAACGCCAGCGCCGCAACATCCTCGCGACGCTCCTCCTGTCCCAGGGCTGCACGATGCTGTACGGCGGCGACGAACTCGGCCGTACACAAGGCGGCAACAACAACGCGTACTGCCAGGACAACGCAACAAGCTGGTACGACTGGTCGACCCCCACCCCCCTCACCGACTTCGTACGCCGGGCCGTCGCCCTCCAGCGCGTGCACCCCGCCCTCCAGCGCACCACCTTCCTCACCGGCACCGGCAACCCTCCCGACATCACCTGGTACGACCGCGACGGCCAGCCGATGAGTGTGGCGCGCTGGCAGGACCCGGCCACCCGCTTCCTGGCCTTCCTCCTCGCCGGGGACCGCGCCGCGGAACCGGACACCGACGTCCTGGTGCTGCTCAACTCGGGTGCGGACGCGGTGGAGTTCCCGGTGCCGGGGCGGGCCGGGGCGGTGTACGAGGTGGTGCTGGACACCACGGCGGCGGACGGCGCACCGGCGGCTTCGGCGGCGCTGAAGGCGGGCGATGTGTGCACGGTGCCGGCGCGGACGGTGATGGTGGCCACGGCGGAGGTGCCGGGCGGTTGACGGCCCCCGTACAGTGCGTGGAGTCCCCCTCCACCGCAGGCCAGGAGGCCGAGAATGCCCGCCGCCAGACCGTTCCAGCCCCTGCCCCTCGCGGCGACCGTGCTCACCGGCACGGTCGCGCTCTACATAGCGCTCGTCGCCTTCGGCAACATCACCGACTTCGGCACCAACCAGGCGTTCGTCCAACACGTCCTGGCCATGGACACCACCTTCAAGGACCCGGACCTGATGTGGCGTGCCATCGAGTCGCCCACACTCCAGAACATCGCCTACGTCCTGATCATCGCGTGGGAGACGGCCACGGCGCTGGTGCTGATCGCGGGAACGGCACTGTGGGCACGGCAACTGCGCGGGGGCACCGGGCTTGCGGGGGCACGCCGCTGGAGCACCGTCGGACTCCTCATGATGCTGCTGCTCTTCGGGGCCGGGTTCATGGCGATCGGCGGGGAGTGGTTCGCGATGTGGCAGTCGAAGAGCTGGAACGGGTTGGATGCGGCGGCGCGGAATGTGGTGCTCGGGGGCGTTGCATTGGTGGTGGTGAATCTGCGGGGTGCGGAGGAGCGGTAGCCCCTGTACGGGGCTCGCGCACCGGATCGCCGTTCACGTCATGCCCGACGCGCCATACCGATCCACCGGTCGTCCTGGAACTCAGCGGGAATCTCGTCCTCGTCCGGATCGATCCCGCGGCTCTCCAGTTCGTCGAACCAGTTGTCGCGCTGCGATGCGGGGAGCCGATTTCCACACCACGGACAGAAACCGATTCCGACCTTGGCGCTGCCGCCGTCATGGACGATCAACCCGTACTCCCGGTACTTGGGAATGAACAAGACGAGGGCATCCGGGCAAGCGAAAGCGGAGCTGTGTTCATCGCAGGACCAGTTCACCTGGCTCTGCATCATTTCGCAGCAGTGATCAGTCATGGCTGTCATTGTCCCAGGTTGGTTCTTCGAGTGTTCCTATCGGGAGTGCGTCTCCAGCCCGCATGGACAAGCGGCCGGCTCTAGTCCTCCACGGCTTCGATGAAATACTCGTAGCCGCCCGGATGGAACGTCTCTCCTGTGAGCTCCCTCAAAGCGTCCACCTGCTCCTCGTTCAAGGGATACACATGGACGAACCTGTCGACCAGGACATCCACCAGCTCAGCGGCGGCTTGCAGACCGATGCACGTAACATCCATCTGCCGCTCCGGGAAATCAGAGTCGCTACGGTATTCGGTGACGAAGATTCTCACCTCTTCACCTTGGCATGCCGTGAACCCCATTCCACCCCCAGGGTCGCCAAAGCCGCCTCTCGAACAACCCTTCACCACTCCACGCGATACCCCGTAAGCCAGTCGTCCGCACCATCTCCCCCACGCCCCACACTGCGCGGCAGCATCACGTCGCGGACCAGCCGTCGTATCGGTCCCGGTGCCGACCGGCGGGTCATGCGTGCGCTGTGTGCCACTACCCGTTCCACTCGGGCGCGGCGCAGTTCCTCGTACGCGGCGAAGGCGCGTCGGGGTTCGTGCTGGTCGCGTAGGCACTTGGCCAGGACGATGCTGTCCTCTATGGCCATCGAGGCGCCTTGGGCGGCGTTGGGGGCTGCGGCGTGGGCCGCGTCGCCGATGATCACCATGGTGTCGGAGTACCACTGCGGGGTGACGGCCAGGTCGTAGGCGTGGGAGGCGATGATGTGCTCGCCGGTGGCGCGGACGACGGCGGCGGCCGGGGTGTGGTCGTCGGCGAGGAGGGCGAGGAGGCGCTGTCGCCACTGGTCGGCGGTGACGGCGGCCAGGTCGCGGCGGGAGCGCTCGGGGCCCGGTGCGTTGGCGAACCACCACACCTCGCCGTCCGGCGCCGCCGTACAGCCGAAGAAGGCCCGCCGGCCGTAGATCATGGTGTAGGTGTCGGGCGCGGACGGCGGTTTGATGTCGCGGGTGTAGCCGCAGACGGTGTTCTGGCCGGTGTATCGGGGGCGGGGTGCCGCCGGGTCGATCAGCTTGCGGACGACCGAGTGGATGCCGTCGGCGCCGATCATGAGGTCGCCCTCGGCGCGGCTGCCGTCGGAGAAGGAGGCCACCACGCGGCGGTCGCTGACGGTCTCGGCGGCGACGAGCCGTTTCCCGTGCCGTACGGGAATCCCGCGCCGTCGCGCCTCCTCGTGCAGCACCCGGTAGAGGGTGGCGCGGGTGAGCGTGCGCGGCCCCATCGCGGTCTCGTCAACCGTGCCTGCCAGAGGCCGCTCACCGAGCCGTTTGCCCGTGCCGCTCAGGAACTCCACCCGCTCGGCGGGGAAGGAGTTGGCCAGGACGGGCCCGTGCGCCCCGATGGCGCGCAGCGCTTCCAGCCCGTTGGCGAACACGACGAGAAACGCGCCCACATCGTCGGCCCCGCTCTCGTACGCCTCGAAAACCTCCGCCTCGACCCCCGCCTTCTGCAGAGCCATCGCGGTCACCGCTCCCGCGATCCCACCGCCGATGATCAGAGCTTTGGTCATGGCGCTCCCCAGGTGAATCGCCGTCCGGCGGCACGCGGAACCGCGCCGCCACCGTCCACGATGCCGCCGGGGCGGGGCGAAGAGCCAGACCCCGGTCGGGGGCCGGTACGGGTGGGACGCGGCTGCCCGGCAGGGGATTCGCCGGGCAGCCGCCGCGGGGCGCCGAGAGCCGTGGGCCCTCGTCACCTCACCCCGTCACATAGACATCCTCCACATACCGGCCGGCCGCCGTGAGCTCTCGCAGCCAGACCTCGGCCTCCTCCTGCGTGGCGCCGGTACGGGCCGCGTACAGCTCGCGGAAGGCGGCGCGTACGCCCGGGGCCATCCGGTTGCCGTCGCCGCAGACGTACACCCGGGCTCCGGCGTCCAGCAGCGCCCCCACTTCCTCCGCCTCGGCGGCGATGCGGTGCTGGACGTAACGGCAGCCGTCCACCGGGCGGGCGCTGAACGCGGGGCGCAGGGACACGGCCCCGGCTGCCTCGGCGGCCTGGAGTTCTTCGGCGTGCAGGTAGTCGGCTTCGAGGGCATCGCAGCCGAAGTAGAGCAGAGCAGGGGCAAGTTGGGTGGCGGCCAGGCGGTCGGCGACCGCGCCCCGGAAGGGCGCCAGGCCGGTGCCGGCCGCTACCAGGATGACCGGTGTCGGGTCGGCCGGGTCGAGGCGGAACGCCTCCCGGCAGGGCTGGACCCGGGCCAGGACCGTGTCGCCGGGCCGCAGTGTGTGCAGGTGGCCGGAGCCGGTGCCGCCGGGGAGCAGCGAGACCATCAGGTCGGCGTGGCGGGGGTCGGCGGCGGGCGAGGACGAGAGGGAGTAGTGGCGGATGCGCAGGGCCGGGAGCAGGTCGAGGAGTACCGGCCAGGGCAGCACACCGCGCAGGGCCGGGTGTTCCTCGATGAGGTCCAGGGTGGTGCGCGGGTCGTCGTCGGGGATGGCCTGGAGGGCGGCACGCTCGGGCGGACAGGGGTTGTGGTCGGCGAGCACCGCCCGTTGCGCGGCAGTCGGTCGGGCGTTCAGCTCCAGGTGGTGGGTGAGGAGCTGACGTACCGTGAGCGGGCGGTCCACGGGGAGCGTGTCCCGGCCGCCGCGACCAGCGCCCGCGCGGATGTCGAGGACCGCTTCCAGTGATACGCCCAGCACCTGCGCGGCGCGTTCGACCGCCGCCGCGCCGTTGGCGGGAAGTACGGCGAGGTGGTCGGCCGTACGGTACGTAACGCCTTCGGGGAGGGTGAGGCGCAGGAAGCGCTTGACGCGCGGGTAGCCGGGGGCGGTGAGGTCGTACGCCTCGGTGACGGTCATCGGCTGGAGGCCGTGGCGGGCGGCGAGTGCGTCCAGGGGGCCGCCGGTGACCTCGCGGACGGTGTAGGACGCGTCCGTGGCGTCGGCCGGTGTGCTCGCGCCGATGGTCGCGGGATCGCCGTAGCGTACGAGCAGTTCGGTGCGCAGGGTGGCCGTGAACGCCTTGACGGCGCCGTTCAGGTCGCCGGATGCGTCGGCCTCGCCGCGCGGGAGGAGCCGCTCGGCGCCGAGGGCGGCCAGCCGCTCGTCCAAAAGCGTGGGCACGCGCTGGTAGGTGGCGGCCCAGTTGCGGTCGCCGACGCCGAGGACGGCGTAGGGGACGCCTTCGGCCCGGGCTTCGTCGCCGGAAAGCCATTCGACGAAGCGCGCCGCGTCATCGGTCGGCTGTCCGTTGTAGGACGCGGTGACGATCACGACCGGGCGGTCCGTGGGGAGCGCGCCGGTCGCGGCGTCCAGCGGGGCCACCTCGGTGGTGAAGCCGAGGCCGGTGGCCTCGTCGGCGATGCGCTCGGCGAAGTCGCGGCAGGTGCCGTAGTTGGTGCCGTGGAGGAGGAGCAGGGCGGTGTCCTGGCGGACCCGCGTCGGCAGGCCGTCGTCCGTACCGGACTCGGTGCCGTCCGGCTCCGCGGCTCCGCCGGGCAGTACGGCGAGGGCGGCGCGCAGGCCCGCGCGGTCGGCGGGGGTGCGCCGGGCGAGGGTGAGGGTGAAGCCGTCCGGCTTGAGGGTCAGGGTTTCCTTGATGCTCAGGCGGTAGTCGCTGTGGTCGATGAGGCGGTAGCGGTGCACCAGCATGGCGAGCAGCATCGTCGCCTCGTGCAGCGCGAACTGGCGGCCGATGCAGGCCCGCTCGCCCGTACCGAAGGGCTTGTACGCGTGCGGGGAGCGGGCCGCCTCGGCCTCCGGCGCGAACCGCGTGGGGTCGAACAGCTCCGGGTTGTCGCCCCAGGCCGGGTCGCGGTGCAGCATCGGCGTGAGGACGGTGACCAGCTGGCCCGCCTTCAGTGGGATGCGGCCGCCGAGCAGGGTGTCCGTACGGGCCTGGCGGGAGAAGGCGGCGGCGGTGGGCCACAGGCGCAGCGCCTCGTTGAGGACCTGGCGGGTGTAGGGCAGTCGGCCGATGTCCTCGAAGGACGGGTCGGGGTCGGTCTGGTCGCCCCACAGCTCGTCGGCCTCGCGCTGCGCCAGGCGCAGGGCGGCCGGGTCCTTGAGCAGGTGGTACAGGGCGAAGGACAGCGCGCCGGAGGTCGTTTCGTGACCGGCGATGAGGAAGGTGATGACCTGGTTGCGGATGTTGGCGAGGTCGAGCGTGGTGCCGTCGGCGGGGTGGGTGGCGCCGAGCATCAGGCCGAGGAGGTCGTCGCCCGCCTCCTCGCCCGGGGTGCCGTCCGCACCCGTACGGGAGGCGATGACCTCGTCCACGACCGAGGCGAGGTAGTCCGCGTCGGCCCGGAAGGCAGCGTCCTCCTCGGTGTAGTCGCCGTCCGGCTCCCGGCCGAGGCGTTTCATGCTCCATTCCAGGCAACGCACCATCGCCTCGACGAAGGGGTGCATGGTCGCGCGGGAGAAGGACTCGAAGTCGAAGCCGAAGCCCGCCAGGCCGATGGTGTCGAGCGTCATCCGGGTCATGTCGTCGGGGACGTCGACGGGTGTGCCGTCGGCCGCGCGCCGGTCCCAGCTGCCGATCACCCGGCGGGCGACCTTCAGCATCGCCGGGTGGTACGTGCGCATCGAGCCGAGGGCGAAGGCCGGCATGAGGATGTCGTGCGCCTTGGCCCAGTTCGGTTCGTCGTTGTACGCGGTGAACAGGCCGTCGCCGGCGAACTCGCGGACGTTCTCCAGGGCGACCGAGACGCCCTTGGCGAAGCGGTTCTCGTCGGCCAGTTCGGTGACCAGCTCCAGGGAGGACACGAGCAGTGCCTCATGGCCGTGCAGCCGCCGCCGGTACACCGCGCCGTGCTCGCGGGCCAGGCCCATGGCCTGCTGGAGGGGGGTGTCGCTGAGGCCGGTGGCCGACAGGTCGACGACCGGCACCTCCTCGGACGGGCGCACCGCGCCGTCGACTGCTTCGAACGGGATCGTCTCGGTCATGGCTCAAGCGTGACCCGCCCCGGGTACCCTGCGACGCCGGGTAACTGCATGATTGTGCAGTGGTTTTTCGCTGTCCGCTCTTGCGGCCGGACCGGAGAAGGGGCAATGGACGACGCGACGGCGGACGGCTCGGCGGGCCCGTGGCGCAACTACTTCCTGATCCTGCTGTACCGCATCCCCGTGCCGATCGCGGTGTGCACGGCGTACGGCGAGGTGCTGATCGCCAATCCGGCGATGGCCGCGGAGTGGGGCGCGGCCCCGGGGCAGCTGCGCGGCCGCAATCTGCTGGACCTGTTCCGGCCCCGCTCCCAGGCGCAGATAGACCGCGTGATCGACGCGGTGCGCCTGGGCCGCAGGTCCCGTTACCCGGTCGAGGTGCGCTGGCGGGCCGGTACGGACGGCGCCGAGCGGGAGGGCGAGCTGACGGTCGATCCGGTCGGTGAACCATCGGAGTCCCCGCCCGCCCTGCTGGCCCTGCTCAGCGTGCACGACGACACGCCGCCCGCGGCGGCCGCGGCACGTGACGCGGCCAGCCCCGTCGAGACCCGCATCCTCGCGCTGGCCGCCTCCGGCGCCACCACCGCCGCCATCGGCAGCCAGCTCGGCCTCACCGTCGACGGCGTCAACTACCACCTCACCCGCCTGGCCCGCCGCTGGCGCGTCCAGGGCCGTACCGCCCTGGTGGCCAAGGCGTATGTGCTGGGTGTGCTGGCGGCGGGGACGTGGCCGCCGGAGCCGGCGGCGAACGTCGAGTGAGCGCCCACCCGCAGCCGGTCAGCGACTGATTCTCGTCCAGAGCGCAGCCGGGCACCGGTGCCGACATCCATAGGCGACGCTCAGCAGCTGACTGCCATGACGTGGAAGCGTGCATGCAGGACGTCGATACGACTTACGCCGCCTCGCGCGGGGGGAGCCGCAGGGACGCCGCAGAACGATTCATCTGTACATGCCACATCGGTGTTGACCTCGGCTTTGCAGCGCACCAGCTGGTCGTATACCGGGGACCGTTTCGCCGCCGGCATCTCCGTGCTGGGCTCCCTGGCTCTGTTCGCCCACTCGCTGATTCGAGACCCCGCCCAAGCGGGGACGATCGGTGAATGGGCGCACTTGTTGGCCGAGACTGTTGGACCGGCCTGAGCCGTCCATGCCCCGCCTCACCGCAGTGCGCTCAGCCGATCTCCCCAAAGATCCACAATCCCGCCCGAAACACCCCTTGGCCACCCCCACCCGGGACGAGTAGCGTCGTGCGCTCTTCTCCCGTACGGAGGGTGTCCTGCCATGGCCGACACCGTGAGTCACACGCAGTACGAGACGTACGAGGGCGGCAGTCCGGAGGCCGAGCGGGTGGTCTTCGACGAGCTGGCTCGGCAGTTGATGGCGGTACAGCTGAAGAACCGGGGGCGCGGGGCGCACGGGGTCGAGCGGGCGTTTCACGCGAAGGCGGCGCTGGGGGTGGAGAACGCCCGGCTGCGGTTCGACGAGTCGCTGCCCGCGGGGCTGGCCTCGGGGTGGGTGCAGCCGGGCGCGCAGTATCCGGCGGTGGTGCGGCTGTCGAACGCGAGCGGTACGGCGCAGCCGGACATCGCGCCCGATCTGCGGGGCATCGCCGTACGGGTGGAGGTGTCGGCGGAGGAGACCCACGATCTGCTCGCCACCAACTTCCCGGTCTCGCACGCGCGCGACGCGCGGGAGTTCGTGGCGTTCGCCAAGGCGATGGCGGGGGCCCGTAACCCGGTGCAGAAGGCGTTCGGGCTGCTGGTGAAGCTGCCGCTGGCGGTGGGCTGGAGTACGGCTGCGCGGATGCGCCGCAATGTGCAGGCCGCCACCCGGCATGTGGTCGGCTCACTGGCGCGGGAGACGTACTGGAGCCGTGGCGCGATCATGTGGGGCGATGCCGGTCCGGTCCGCTACCAGCTGCGGCCCGCGCCGGGCGGTGCCCCCGCGCCGCGCCCGGACCGGCACGACCCCGACCTGCTGCGCCACGAGCTGGCGGGGCGGCTGGCGCTGGCCGACGTCGAGTTCGAGCTGTGCGTGCAGCGGTTCGTGAACGAGAAGCACACGCCCGTCGAGGACGGCGCGGCGCCGTGGCGGGAGGCGGACGCGCCGGTGGTCCCGGTGGGGCGGCTGGTCATTCCGCGGCAGGACGTGACGACCGCCGAGGCCCGTGCGGCGGCCCGCCGGGTGGAGGCGTCGGCGTTCAACCCGTGGTACACGACGGACGAGTTCCGCCCGCTGGGCAATCTCAACCGGGCGCGCAAGGCCGCCTACCGGGCGAGCGCCGGGCACCGGCTCGGCACCCGGTTCCGTACGGAGGAGCCGCTGCGCAACACCGTGCTGGGCGTGCCGGTGCGGGCGGCCTTCCGGGCGGTCAACCGGTATGTGCCGTGGCACCGGCTGCCGCTGAACCTGAGCCTTTTGAACCTGGTCGCGCTGCGGCAGGCGCTGCGCCGGTTCAACCTCATCGACACGGAGGTCCCCGAGGCGCCGCCGCGGGCCGTGCCGGTGCCGGAGAGGGTGGACGAGGGCGCGCGGACGGCCCGTACGTACGACGGTTCCTCCACCGACCTGTCCGAGCCGCGGATGGGCGCGATCGGCTCGACCTTCGGCCGCAACCTCGCGCCGGTGCACCGGCCCGACCTGTACGACGTGCCGAACCCGGTCACCGTCGCCCGGGAGCTGCTGCACCGTACGGCGTTCCGGCCGGCGTCCTCGCTGAACATCCTGGCGGCGGCGTGGATCCAGTTCCAGGTGCACGACTGGGTCAACCACCGGCGGTACAAGACGGGCGAGCGAGCGGTGGAGATCCCGATGCCGCCCGGCAGCGCCTGGACCAACACACTCGGCGGCCCACCGGAGGACGTGATGCGGTTCGCCGAGAACATCGGCGTACGGCGACCCGGTGAGCCGCCGCTGCTCTTCACCAACACCACCTCGCCGTGGTGGGACGGCTCGGAGGTGTACGGCGGCGACGAGGCCACCGCGCGGTCGCTGCGCGAGCCGGACGGCCCGAAGCTGCGCCTGGAGGACGGGCACCTGCCGGTCGGCGCCAACGGCATCCCGCTCACCGGCTTCAACGAGAACTGGTGGCTGGGCCTGAGCGTGATGCACACGCTCTTCGCCCGGGAGCACAACGCGCTGTGCGACGCGCTGCACGCCGAGTACCCGAAGATGAGCCAGGACCGGGTGTACCACACCGCCCGGCTGATCGTCTCGGCGCTCATCGCGAAGATCCACACCGTGGAGTGGACGCCGGCGATCCTGGCGACCGAGGCCATCGACGTCGGCCTGAAGACGAACTGGCAGGGCCCGCCGGACAACTGGCTGAGCAAGCTGGGGCTGTGGCTGGTCGAGGCGCACGCGCTGCGCGGCATCCCGCAGACGCTGCCGGACCACCACAAGGTGCCGTACTCCCTCACCGAGGACTTCGTCACCGTCTACCGGATGCACCCGCTGATCCCCGACGACTACGAACTGCGCGAGCACCGCTTCGGGCAGCGCGTGGAGACCGTCGGCTTCGACGACATCCAGGGCGTCGCGGCCGAGGGCGTGGCCCGCAAGACCGGCCTGACCGACTCGCTGTACTCGCTGGGCATCGCCCACCCGGGCGCGATCACGCTGCACAACTACCCGAAGGCGCTGACCCGCTTCGAGCGGGACGGGGAGATCATCGACCTGTCGGTGGTCGACCTCGCCCGGACCCGGCGGCGCGGTGTGCCGCGCTACAACGACTTCCGCGCCGGGCTGCACAAGCAGCGGGTGCGCCGCTTCGAGGACATCAGCTCCGATCCGGAGACGGTGGCGCGGCTGCGGGAGGTCTACCGCGATGTCGACGAGGTGGACACGATGGTGGGGCTGTTCGCGGAGAACCCGCCGGAGGGCTTCGGCTTCAGCGACACCGCCTTCCGGATCTTCATCCTGATGGCGACCCGCCGTATCCAGTCGGACCGGTTCCTGACCGTCGACTTCCGGCCGGAGCTGTACACCCCGCTCGGCATGGACTGGATCGCGCGCGGCGGGATGAACTCGGTCATCCTGCGGCACTGCCCCGAGCTGGCGGCGATGCTGCCGCGCGACGCGAGCGCCTTCGCGCCCTGGCGGCCGGTGCTGCCGGAGCGCGGCAACGGCGCGGGCTCCTGACCTGAGCGGCGCGCCCCGGCCGGAGTGGCCGGGGTGCGCGGGCCCGGCGGAAAAGCGGCGGGAGGAGCCCGATAACCTCCTGGTGTGGAGGAGAACACGCCCGCGCAGTTCGAGCGCGGTACGGACGGTCCCAAGGTCATCGTCGTCGGCGTCGACGGGTCGGACTCGTCGTGGCGCGCCGCCGCCTACGCGGCGGGGCTGGCCCGCCGGCAGGGCTCCAAGCTGGCCCTGGTGTACGTACAGCCGGTGATGCCGGCCGGGGCTGCCATGGGCGCACCGGTCGTGGACGCCACCAACGAGGTCGCCGAGGAGCTGATGGCGGAGATCCGCGCGGCGACGGAGCGGGTGCAGGGGACGTACGACCTGCGCTGGGAGTTCCACACGCTGCGCGGCGACCCGTACTCGGGCATGGTGCAGATGGCCGACGAGCTGACGGCGGACGCCGTGGTGGTGGGGGCCTCGGAGTCGGCCGGGCACCGGATCATGGGGTCGGTGGCGGTACGGCTGGTCAAGGCCGGGCGGTGGCCGGTGACGGTCGTTCCGTAACCGGAGCCGGGGAGCACCCTGGTTCCGGAGGGCGGATTCCGGCCACCGCACCGGCCGAAATGCAAGCGTCAACCACATTGGTCTGGACCACGCGGGTGGGGGCGGTTAGGGTCCCTTCCGTACGGAGCGCCTGGCCGTACGGTTCCGCTTTGCTCCCCCGCCAGCTCTGCCCCTGGGACCGGTCCATGATCGAAATCGTGGTCGTACTCCGGGTCGAGGACGCCGTCCTCGACTTTCTCTCCGTCCTGACCGACCCCGACCCCGGCGGCGGTCCGGCCGCCGTGGTCCTCGCCGACCGCGGCGACATCCTCGCGCTGCCCGCCGGCCTGCCGCTCGCCGAACGCCTCGCACTGCTCGCGCCGTACGTACGGTCCCCCGAGGACGACGCCGCGTCGCCCGGCCCCGACGCCCTCGCCGACCTCGTACGCCGCGCCGCCGACGGCCACTCGGCCCGTGTGTGGACCCACTCGCCCGCCGACAACCGGCGCAGCCGGGGCCGCGTCGGCCGGGACACCGCCATCGCCTGCGCCGGACTGGCGGACGCCGCCGGACCAGCCGGCAGCACGACGGTGCTGACCGTGCGGCACGCCGTCGGCTACTCCCCCTTCCTCCAGTTCGTCAGCGACCTCGACCGCCCGCTCGGCCGCGCGCAGATCGCCGCGAAACTCGACTTCGTCAACACCGCGGCCGCCGCGCTGCTCGACACGCCGTCGCCCCAGTTCATGGTGCAGACGCCCCGCATCCCGGCCGCCGAGCGGTTCTTCGCCGCCGACCCCGGCGAGCGCGAACGGCTCTTCGCTCTGCTGGCGAGCCTGGACGACGAGGCCGCCGCCGTGGTGGACCCCTGGGAGTTCGCCACCTCGCCGTACGAGGCCCGGCGGCTGGACGCGACCGCCGCGTGGGTACGGCGGCACTGCGCGCCCGGTGAGGCACCGCTGGTGGAAGTCGGCGCCTGTGAGGGCGCGTTGACGGCCCGGCTCGCGGCGGACGGCTTCTCCGTGTACGCCACCGAGCCCAACCCGCACTTCCGGTCGCGGCTCGCCGCCGGGCAGGGCGGCACCACGGCCGTCCAGGTCGGCGCCGAGGATCTGGCCGAGCTGGCCAAGAGCGGCCCCGCCGGGGCCGCGTACCTGCTGATCGAGATGCTCTACTACGGCCAGGACCCGGCCCTCCTCGACGATCTGCCCACCGACCTGCTGTTCCTCGCCCTGGAGCCGGAAGCGCTGGAGACCCGGCTGCGGCCGTGGCTCGCCGCCTCCGCGGTGTGGCGGGCGGTCGAGGAGACCCGGCTCGTCGCGCCCCGGGTGGAGCCGGTCTGCGGCGGCCGGGCGTACCTGAGCAAGCGCGGCAGCGTCGGGCTCGTGCTGCGCCGCACCGACGGCTGAGCTTCACCGGACCGCATCCGCCCGCCGTCCCGTTCCGCACGGCTGCCGCCGTTCCCCCGTACCGGAAGGCCCCCCATGCGCGCCGACACAGCCCTGGTCAACGCCTGCCTGCTCCCCGCCTACGCGGGCCGTTCGCCCGCCGACTGGATCCTGCGCGCGGCGGACGAGGGACTGGCGGGCGTCGGCCTGTTCGGTACCAACTTCCCCGCGGGCGCCGGGTCGTTGCGCGAGGAGGTCACCGGGCCGCTCCGCGCGGTCCGCCCGGACCTGCTGATCGCGCTGGACGAGGAGGGCGGTGACGTGACCCGGCTCGACTACCGCCGGGGCAGCGTCCACCCGGGCAACCACGCCCTCGGCGCCGTGGACGACGTGGCGCTCACCCGGCAGGTGGGCGCGGCGATCGCCCGCGACCTGCGGGCCGAGGGCGTCAACCTTTGCCTTGCGCCCTGCGCGGACGTCAACTCCCGCCCGGACAACCCGATCATCGGCGTCCGCTCCTTCGGCGACCGGCCGGCCCTGGTGGCGCGGCACACCGCCGCGTGCGTCCAGGGCATCCAGGAACTGGGCGTGGCCGCCACCGTCAAGCACTTCCCCGGCCACGGCGACACCCGTACCGACTCGCACTCCGCGCTGCCGGACATCGACCGGGACGCCGCGTCCCTGGAGGCGGTGGACCTGCCGCCGTTCCGCGCCGGGATCGCCGCCGGCGTCAAGGCGGTGATGACCGGTCACATCCGGCTCTCGCACTTGGACGGCCTGCCCGCGACGCTGAGCCGGCGGATCGTCACCGGCCTGCTGCGCGAACGGCTCGGCTACCGGGGCGTGGTGATGACCGACGCGCTGGAGATGGCGCCGATCGTGCGGCGCTGGGGGTACGGCGGTGCCGCGGTCGCGGCGCTGGCCGCGGGCGCCGACCTGGTGGTGCTCGGGGCGACGGACGGCGAGAAGCTGCTGCCCGAGGTACACGACGCCGTCCAGGAGGCGCTGGAGCGGGGCACGCTGACCTTGGAGCGGGTGGCGGAGGCCGCCTGCCGGGTCGCGTCGCTGCGGGCCTGGGCCGACCCGGCCCGGCGCGCCGGGGCGTCCTGCGCGCCGCGGCTGTCCGGCGGCGATCCCGTCGGCCTGGTCGCCGCCCGCCGCGCCCTGCTCGTGTCCGGTGTCCCCCGGGCGGCCGACGGGCGCAGTCTGCACACCGTACGGCTGGCGACCGTGGCCAACATGGCGGTGGGCGAGGCGCCGTGGGGGCTGGACGCCCCGCTCCGGGGCCTCGGGGCGCTGGCCTCCGCCACCGATGTGGCGCCGGGCACCGAGCCGTCCGCGATCGGCCTGCCGCCGGACGACGGCGCGCTCGCGGTGGTCGTCCGGGACGCGGAGCGCGACCCCTGGCAGCGCGCCGTCCTGCGGGCGCTGCGGGACCGGCGCCCGGACCTGGTCACCGTGGACATGGGCCTGGCCCCGGCCCGGCCGCTGCCCGACGACGCCCCGGCGACGCTGTTCACCCGGGGCGCCGGGCTGGCCAACGCCACCGCGGCGGCGGAGTACCTGTCGGGCCGCACCTGGCGCGGCCCGCTGCGCACATGACCGGCGCCTGCCTCCTGGCCGGGGGCACGGACCGCGCGACCGGGGACGGACAAGGAGCGAGCAGCGTGTACGACCACTGCGTGGGCCTCGGCTACCACTGCGAGTCCACGTACCAGATCCGCCGTATCACCGGCGTCACCCGCGCCCACTTCTTCGACTGGCTGGACCTCGACTTCGAGTCGGTGGTCGAGGCCGTCGCGGACGGCTTCCGTAATGTGCTGCGCCCCGGCCTGGTCGAGCCGTTCGACGAGGGACGGTGTGCCCTGGACCGCGGCAGCGACATCCGCTTCTACCACGAGTTCCACCCCGCCGCGGGCGCCGGTACGCCCGTCACCCAGCGGGACATCGACGAGCAACTGCCGCGCGTACAGGCCAAGTTCGCCGCACTGGCCGGGCGCTGGCGGGAGCTGGCCGGCTCCGGCGCGCGGGTGCTGTACGTCCACCACGACGCCTGGGACGAGCTGACCGCCGCCGACCTGCGCCGGCTTCGCGCGGTGATCGCGACCGAGCACCCGGGCCACCGGTTCGCCCTGCACTGGCTGCGCCGCACCGCGCCGCCGGACGCCGACCGGCTCGGCCCCGGCATCACCTGGGGCACCGTCGCCGCCGCGCCCGGCCGCTGGCAGGGCGACGACGCCGCATGGGACGCGGCCCTCGCCCCCGTACTCACCACCGCACCGCCCCCGCCGAGAACCCCGCACTAAGGAACCCGCATGACGCCTCCCCCGCCACGCACCGTCATCGTCTCCCCGCACTTCGACGACGCCGCCCTCTCCCTGGCCGGCCTGATACCCCGGCTCCCCGCCCCGGTCACCGTGCTGACCGTCTTCGGCGGCCCGCCCGCCGAAGACCACGCCGTCTCCTGGTGGGACAGCACCTGCGGCTTCTCCACCGGCGCCGAGGCGCACCGCGCCCGGCTCGCCGAGGACGCGCGGGCCGCCGCCCTGCTCGGCGTGGACCAGGCCGTGCTGGACCACCCCGACGGCCCGTACGGCGATGACGACGAACTGACGGGCATTGACGCCTACCTGAGCGCCCTGCCGACGCCGTTCCCGCTCGTCCTCCTGCCCATCGGCACCAACCAGCACGACCACCGGCGGGTGCGCGACCGCGCCCTGCGCGTCCTGGACGAGCTGGGAGCGCCGCTGCCGCTGCTGTACGCCGACCTGCCCTACACCGGCCATCTGCCCGAGTGGGGCACCCCGGACACCGACCGCGCCCTCGGCGCCGACGAGACCTACGGGCTCTCCTACCAGGACCTGCTGGCCCGTTACGACCTCGACGTCGCGCACGACCTCGTGCTGGACGACGACGCGTGGGCCCGCAAGCGGGAGGTGGTGCTCTGCTACGGCTCGCAGCTCGCGCCGCTGGCCGCCGACCACGGGAGCGTGCTGGCCCGGCGCGGGCCGCTGCGCGCCGAGCGCGTCTGGTCGCCGGTGCGCCGTCCGGAGTCCGCCGGGGCGGTCGCATGACCGCGCCGCCGCCTGTCCTGGAGGCGCACGACCTGGTCAAGGAGTACCGCCGGGGCCGGGCCGTGGACGGCGTACGACTGGTGGTGCGCGAGGGCGAGCGGGTCGGTCTGCTCGGCCCCAACGGCGCGGGCAAGACCACCACGCTGCTGATGTGCCTGGGCGCGGTCGAGGCGGACGCCGGCAGCGTGCACGTCCTGGGCCACCGGCTGCCCGCCGGGCGGTCGGCGGCCATGCGCGGCGTCGGCTTCGCGGCCGGCTATCTGCCGCTGCCCGACCGGCTGCGGGTGCACGAGTACCTGCGGCTGTACGCGGATCTGTACGGGCTGCGCGCCCCACGTGCGGCGGTGGAAAGCGCCCTGGAGCACTTCGGCATCGGCCACCTGGCCAACGCCATCGGCACCGAGCTGTCCAGCGGCCAGCGCACCCTGGTCGGCATCGCCAAGGCGTCCCTGCACACGCCCCGGCTGCTGGTCCTGGACGAGCCCACCGCGGCGCTGGACCCGGACATCGCCCTGCGGGTGCGCACCGGCCTGCTGGACCTGTGTGCCCGGCACGGCACGGCGCTGCTGGTCACCAGCCACGACATGGTCGAGGTGGAGCGGCTGTGCGAGCGGGTGGTCTTCCTGGCGGCGGGGCGGGTGACCGCGGACGGTACGCCGGAAGAGGTGGCGCGGCAGTTCGCGCAGCAGGACCTGGAGGGGGTCTTTCTGCATCTGGCGGAGGAGCGGGACCGCGAGCGTGCCGGGCGGGGCCGGGCGGAGGCCGGTGCCGTATGACTGCCACGCAGGCCCCCGAACTGCGCGGTCCTGCCGCGGCCAGTGCCCATCGCGTCCGCGCCGTCGCCCGCCGCCACTGGCTGGTGCTGCGCCGCAGCCCGCACCGGATCTTCGACGTGCTGGTCTGGCCGGTCGTCGACACGCTGCTCTACGGCTCGATCGGCCTGTTCGCCGCGAAGGCGGCGGGTGGCGGTACGGAAACGGGCGGCGCGGAGCTGGGCACCGGTCCCACGCTCGCGGTGTTCCTGCTCAGCGGCACCGTGCTGTGGCACCTGGTCCACCAGACGCAGATCTCCCTGGCCACCGGCTTCCTGGAGGAGACCTGGTCACGCAATGTGATCGGGCTGCTCACCACCCCGCTGCGCGGCTGGGAGTACCTGGCCGGGGTGGGGCTGTTCGCCCTGGTCCGTACGGCGCTGAGCACCCTCGCCGTGGCCTCGCTGGCCTTCGCCGCGTACGCCTTCGACGTGACGACGCTGGGCCTGGGACTGATTCCCGTGGCGGCGCTGCTGCTGCTCTGCGGCTGGGCGGTGGCCCTCGCGGTGGTGGGCCTGGTGCTGCGCTACGGCAGCGGCGCCGAGGCCCTGGTCTGGGGCGGGCTGTCGGTGGTGATGCCCCTGTCCGGGGTGTTCTACCCGGTCTCGACTCTCCCGGCGCCGCTCCGCCCGGTCGCCGAGGCCCTGCCCACCACCCATGTCTTCGCGGCCGGGCGCGCGCTGGCCGGGGACGGGCCCACGCCCTGGCACGAGCTGGCCGTGGCCACGCTGGGCACCGCCGCGCTGCTGGTCCTGGCCCTGTTCTTCCTGGGCCGGATGCTGGCTTCGTTCCGCCGCCGGGGGCTGGTCACCCGGTACTCGTGACGGCGCGCCCGTACGAGCATGACACGGCGCCCGCCCGGCCCCAGGCCCGGGCGGGCGCCGCGGGCCCGCGTCAGCCCTCCTCGGCGTCCTCCAGCCGGAAGCCGACCTTCAGCCCGACCTGGAAGTGCTCGATCGCCCCGTCGACGATGTGGCCGCGCACCTCTTTCACCTCGAACCAGTCGAGGCCCCTGAGCGTCTGGGCCGCCCGCTGGACGCCGTTGCGGATCGCGGCGTCCACGCCCTCCGGGGACGTGCCCACGATCTCCGTCACCCGGTACGTGTGATTCGTCATGACCGCTCCTTCAGCCTGCCGGTGTACGAGCCGACTGTCCGTGCTCACGCCCCGGGTGCCCGGATTCTCCGGTTCCACTCCGCCGCACCGAGGGATCTCCTTCCCCTGCCGCCCCCGAAGGGCCATGATGATCGGCCGTCGGGCGACGACGGAGAGGAAGTGGTGTGGGGATGCGCGCGGGGCAGGGAGTGTGGCGGCGTAAACCGATCGAACTCATCCAGGAGACGGAAGGCGGCTCGGCCGAACAGCTCAACCGGGTGCTCGGGCTGTGGCAGCTGACGGCCATCGGCGTCGGCGGCATCATCGGCGCGGGCATCTTCACGCTCGCCGGGACCGTCGCCAACGGCAAGGCGGGGCCCGCCGTCCTGCTGTCGTTCCTGGTGGCGGGCGTGGCCAGCGCGGCGGCCGCGTTCTCCTACGCGGAATTCGCCGGGCTCATCCCGAAGGCGGGCTCGGCGTACACCTACGGCTACGCGGTGCTCGGCGAGCTGGCGGGCTGGTTCATCGGCTGGGACCTGCTGCTGGAGTACACGGCGATCGTGGCGGTCGTCGCGATCGGCATCTCCGGCTATTTCAGTTTCCTGCTCGGCGAAATGGGGGTGGAACTGCCCGCCTGGATGCTGGGGGCGCCGGGGACCGGCGAGGGGCACCGGGTGGACCTGTTCGCCGCGGCGCTGTGTCTGCTCATCGCGTATCTGCTGACCCTGGGCATCAAGAACGCGGCGCGCTTCGAGACGATCGTCGTGGGCCTGAAGGTCCTGGTCGTGCTGCTGGTGATCGGCGTCGGTTTCTTCCACATCAGGACCGGGAACTACACGCCGTTCTTCCCCTTCGGCGTCAGCGGCGCCTTCACGGGCGCGGCGACCGTCTTCTTCGCGGTATTCGGTTATGACGCGATGAGTACCGCGGCGGAGGAATCGAAGGACGCCCAGCGCCATATGCCGAAGGCGATCCTGTACTCGCTGCTGATCTCGATGGTGCTGTACGTACTGGCCTGCCTGGTGCTGACCGGCATGCAGAACTACAAGGACATCGACCCGGAGAGCGGATTCTCCACCGCGTTCAAGTCGGTGGGGCTGAGCAGTCTGGCCGATGTGATCGCGGTCGGCGCGATCATCGGCATTCTCACGGTGATGTTCACGTTCATGCTGGGAGTTACTCGGGTCTGGTTCTCGATGAGCCGCGACGGGCTGCTGCCGAAGTGGTTCGCCAAGACACATCCGCGGCGGCATGTGCCGACCCGGGTGACCTGGATCGTGGGCGCGTCCTCCGCCGCCATCGCGGGCTTCCTGCCGATCGGCGAGGCCGCCGAGCTGACCAACATCGGCATCCTGCTGGCGTTCGTGGTGGTGTGCGTCTCGGTGATCGTGCTGCGCTACAAGCGGCCCGACCTGCCGCGCACGTTCCGTACGCCCGGCATGCCGGTGGTGCCCGCGATCGGCGTGGTCTTCTCGCTCTGGCTGATCACGTTCCTGGAGTGGCAGACCTGGGTGCGCTTCGCGGTGTGGTTCCTGATCGGCCTGGTCGTCTACTTCACGTACTCCCGGCGGCGCTCCGAGCTGGCGAAGGCGGAGCGGGAGATCGACGACCTGGAGGACCGCGAAGGGCGGCTGTGACCGCCGCGCGGACGGCTTCCCCGCATACGACGGAGCGCCCCTGGACCGTGGTCCTGGGGCGCTCTCGTGTGCGGCGGCCGCGGCCGTGGCCGTCCCGGCCCGGGCGGGTGGTCCCGGGCGGTGCGGTACGGGGGTCGCGCGAGCCTGCTCATCGGGCTCAGTACGCCGAGTTGACGTTGTCCATGGAGCCGTAGCGATGGGCGGCGTAGTTGGCGGCGGCCGTGATGTTGGCGACCGGGTCGAACAGGTCGTTGGCGGTGCCCTCGACGTGGTAGCGCTCGAAGGTCGGCTGGATCACCTGGAGCAGGCCCTTGGACGGGATGCCGTTCTTGGCGTTGATGTCCCAGTCGTTGACCACGCGCGGGTTACCGCTGGACTCACGCATGATGTTGCGGTGCAGGCCCTCGTAGCTGCCGGGGATGCCCTTCTCCTTCATGATGGCCAGGGATTCCTTGATCCAGCCGTCCAGGTTGTCGGCGTACTTCGGCTTGGCGGGCTCGACCGGCTTGCGGTCGGCGGCCCGGCTGGCGGCCTCCTTGGCCGTGTGGCCCTGGCCGGCCACGGCCGTGATCTTCACCGAGTCGGCGAGGGTCGCGGTCTCCTTGGCGTCACCGGGCTTCGCCTCGGCGGCCTTGGCCTTCGCACCCGCGGGCTGACCGTTCGCGGAGACCTTCTTGACGGCGGCCGGCGCGGCGGAGGTGGCGGCGTGCGCGTCACCGGTCGCGGCGGGGATCGTCAGGGCCGCGGTCGCGCCGGCGGCGGCCAGCACGGCGGCGGAGAGCTTGTGGGTCTTGGTCACGCGGACGGAGCGGAGCAGGGTGGGAGTGGGCATGCGTGGATTCCTCTTCCAATCACTGAAATGGTCGGGCGGCAGCCATTGGCATGAGGTACGAGCAGGAAGCCACTGGCGGCACGAGAACCGAGTTCTTGTCCGCGTCCGCCCCGAGGGCATTTACGCGGCGCTTCGACCCGGCGCCTCAGTAATGATTAGCGACGCCCGAATTGGAAAGCAATAGCCGCTCGACGGGCCCCGGCTACGGCCCTTTTACGTAGCTCGGGCCTTCCGTCGCCGTTCAGTCCATGAGCGCGGGCCACAAGAGCACAGTGGCGGATTACTAAGAAAGACCGTAAGGGACGGAAGTCCCGTGCTGCGCGTCACGTTCGGGCCCCGGCGGGCCGCTTCGCGGAAACCGCTTGAAATGGCCCCGGAACCCGATTTCCGGGCCCTGCGCGGAAACCCTTGTGGCCCGCGTCACCATTTACCGGCCCGCTGCGCGAATAAGTGGCGCCGGTCACCTGGAAAAGGGATTGATCGGGTAAATCTATGGGCGCAATAGGCGCCCGCAAACAAAAAACGCGGCCGGCCTGGTGGCCGGCCGCGTGTGCGGCCCGTGCGGGGCGCCGGGGCGTCCCGGGGGTCAGCCCTGGAGCGAGGTCCAGAACTCCTCGAAGGAGAGCTTGCCGTCCGCGTTGGTGTCCTTGGCCGCGATGACGGCCTCGGCGACCGGCCCGGTGACGTAGGGGTCGCCCATCTCCGCCATGGCCCGCTTGTACTCGTCCGCGGTGATCAGCCCGTCGCCGTCCGCGTCGAACCGGCTGAACGCGGCCTTCGCCGCCTCGATGTCTGCCACGGGGTGCCCCCTTGATGTCGGTGTCGCTGCATTGACGTGGGTACATTAACCGACTGTCACCGGGCCGCCGACCGCGCCCCGGCCCGCCGCTCCGCCGCAGGTCAGCCCGCGATACGCCGCGCCAGGTAGGCCGCCGTACGGCTGTCCGGCGACGCCGCCACCGCCGCCGGGGTGCCGGCGGCCACGATGCGTCCGCCCGCCGTGCCGCCGCCCGGACCCAGGTCGATCACATGATCTGCGCCCGCGACCACACCCATGTCGTGCTCGACGACCACGACGGTGTTGCCCGCGTCCACCAGCCCGTGCAGCTGCCGCAGCAGCACCTCGGTGTCCGCCGGGTGCAGGCCGGTGGTGGGCTCGTCCAGCAGGTAGAGGGTGTGGCCGCGGTGGGCGCGCTGGAGTTCGGTGGCGAGCTTGATGCGCTGGGCCTCGCCGCCGGACAGCTCGGTGGCGGGCTGGCCCAGCCGCAGATAGCCCAGGCCCACGTCCTGGAGGGTGCGCAGGCTGCGTGCCGCGGCCGGTACGTCGGCGAGGAAGTCCGCCGCGGTGTCCACCGTCATACCGAGCACGTCGGCGATGGTGCGGCCGCGGTAGGTGATCTCCAGGGTCTCCGGGTTGTAGCGGGCGCCGTGGCAGGCGGTGCAGGGCGCGTACGTACCGGGCAGGAAGAGCAGCTCGACGGCGACGAAGCCCTCGCCCTGGCAGGTCTCGCAGCGCCCGCTCGCGACGTTGAAGGAGAAGCGGCCCGCCGTGTAGCCGCGAGCGCGGGCCTCGTCGGTGGCGGCGAAGACCTTGCGTACGGCGTCGAAGAGGCCGGTGTAGGTGGCGAGGTTGGAGCGCGGGGTGCGGCCGATGGGCTTCTGGTCGACGCGTACGAGGCGGTCGACCGCCTCCAGGCCCTTGGCCCCGGCGAGCTGCGCCCGCGCGGCGCTCTCCTCGTCCTCCTCCGGCCCGGCGCCGAGGTGGTCCGCTACGGCGTCCGCGAGGACCCGGGTGACCAGCGTGGACTTGCCGGACCCGGAGACGCCGGTGACGGCCGTGAAGACGCCGAGCGGGAAGGCGGCGTCCACGGAGCGCAGGTTGTGCAGGGTGATGCCGTGCAGGGTCAGCTCCCCGGAGGGCTCGCGGGGCGGGCGCGCGGCGGGCTGCGTGTCGTCGAAGAGAAAACGACGGGTGGCGGACTCGGTGACCTGCGCGAGGTCCGCGACGGGCCCGCTGTGCAGAACCCGCCCGCCGTGCTCGCCCGCCTTGGGCCCGACATCCACGATCCAGTCGGCCTGCCGTACGACGTCCATATCGTGCTCAACGACGAACAGCGTGTTGCCCGCTTCCTTGAGGCGGCCGAGCACGGTGAGCAGCGCCTCGGTGTCCGCCGGGTGGAGGCCCGCCGAGGGCTCGTCCAGGACGTACACCACGCCGAAGAGGCCGGAGCGGAGCTGGGTGGCCAGCCGTAGCCGCTGGAGTTCCCCGGCGGACAGGGTGGGGGCCGCGCGGTCCATGCTCAGGTAGCCGAGGCCCAGCTCGGTGAGCACGTCGATACGGGCGACCAGATCCCGGGCCAGGGCGGGCGCCACCCCCTCGCCGTCCGCATCGGCCGTGGGCCGCAGCAGCCGCGCGAGACCGCTCAGCGGCAGCCCGGACAGTTCCGCGATGTCGTGCCCGGCGAAGGTGACGGCCAGCGCCTCCGGCCGCAGCCGCCGTCCGGCGCAGGCGGGGCAGGGCGCGGAGACCAGGTACCGCTGGACCCGTTTGCGCAGCGTCTCGCTCTTGGAGTCGGCGAAGGTGTGCAGGACGTAGCGCTTGGCGCTCTGGTACTGGCCCTGGTACGGGCGGTGGATACGGCCCGCTTCCCGTACGGGATGCACGGTGACGACGGGCTGCTCGTCGGTGAACAGGATCCAGTCCCGGTCGGCGGCCGACAGGTCCCGCCACGGCTTGTCGATGTCGTATCCAAGGGCGGCCAGCACGTCCCGCAGGTTCTTGCCCTGCCAGGCGCCGGGCCAGGCGGCGATGGCGCCGTCCCGGATGGACAGCGAGGGATCCGGTACGAGCGACTCCTCGGTGACCCGGTGGACGCGGCCCAGACCGTGGCACTCCGGGCAGGCGCCGGCGGCGGTGTTCGGGGAGAAGGCGTCCGAGTCCAGCCGCTCCGGCGCGTCCGCCGGATACGTACCGGCGCGCGAGAAGAGCATGCGCAGGGTGTTGGAGAGAGTGGTGACGGTGCCGACGGAGGACCGGGAGGTGGGGGCCGAGCGCCGCTGTTCCAGGGCGACGGCGGGCGGCAGCCCGCTGATGTCCTCGACCTTCGGCGCGCCGACCTGGTGGATCAGGCGGCGCGCGTACGGGGCCACCGACTCGAAGTAGCGACGCTGCGCCTCGGCGTAGACGGTGCCGAAGGCGAGCGAGGACTTGCCGCTGCCGGACACGCCGGTGAACACCGTGACGGTGTCCCTCGGGATGTCCACGTCGACATTGCGGAGGTTGTGCTCACGGGCGCCGCGCACCCGGACGTACGAGTCGGTCATGCCTTCCATGATCGGTCACCGCCCGATGGCGGCACGCGGGCCCGTCCCCACGGTCAGGGTCGGGGGCGGGGACGGGCCCGCGGCGGCCGTCACGCGCGGGCGTTGTGCAGCCCCTCGCGAGCTTCTTCCCAGGGCACGGGCGTGGCGATCAGCGCCCGCAGGCCCCGGACCTGGCGCGGCGGCACACCGATCGCCAGTACGCCGGTGGCCTGGCCGTCACTGCCGTAGAGGGCCACGGCCTTCCTGGCGTCCGGGTCCAGGACGGTCGTCTCGGACCGGTCGGCGCCGGACAGCACGCCGTACGCCTGGAGCTTCAGGCCGTACTGGTCGGACCAGAAGTACGGCACCGGTGTGAAGGGGCGGCGCTCGCGGCCCGCGGCGGGGGCCAGTGCCTCGTCCCCCGGCAGGGTCTCCTCCAGTTCGGCTAGGAGGTTGCGGGCGGCGGCCATGCCCTGCTCGGTGGCGTTCATCCGGTGCTCGACGCGCAGGTGGCGGCCGTGTACCGGGTGCTGCCAGCGGGCCACGTCACCGGCCGCGTAGACGCCGGGTGCGGCGGCGCAGTACGCGTCGCAGCGCAGTCCGTCGGTGGTGTCCAGGGCCGGGTCGCCGTGCAGCCAGCCGACGGCGGGCTCCGAGCCGATGGCGACGAGCACGGTGTCGGCGGGCAGGCGGGTGCCGTCGGCCAGCCGTACGGCGCTCACGTGCCGCGCGGGCCCGTCCCCGTCCGCCTCGAAGCCGTCGACGGCCGCGGTGCGCAGCTGGACGCCGCGCTCCCGGTGCTCGGCCGCCAGCAGCTCGCCGATCTCCGTGCCGACCGTACGGGCCATCGGCAGCGCCTCGCGCCCGACGAGTGTGACCTCGTGACCCAGCTCGCGGGCCACGGCCGCGGCCTCGCAGCCCAGTACGCCGTTGCCGACGACGACCAGGCGATGGCCGGTACCGGACAGCCGTTCCTTGAGGGCGAGCGCGTCGTCCAGGGTGCGCAGCGTGTGCACGCCGTCGAGCCCGGCGGCCGCCGGGAGGGTGCGGGCCGCGACGCCGGTCGCGACGATCACGCCGTCGCAGGCCAGCCGCTCGCCACCGTCCAGGGTCAGGGTGCGGGTCGCGGTGTCCAGGCCGGTCGCCCGGGTGCCCAGGCGCAGGTCGAGGCCGAGCGCGTCGAGCTGTTCGGCGGCGCGCAGATGCAGCTTGTCGGGCTGCCAGGCGCCCTGAAGGAGCTGCTTGGACAGCGGCGGACGGTCGTACGGCGGGTGGGGCTCGTCGCCGACGAGGGTCAGGGTGCCGGTCCAGCCGAAGCGGCGCAGGGCCTCGGCGGCGGCGAGGCCCGCCGCCGAGGCGCCCACGACGGCGATGCGGCGGGGGCTCACTCGTCCACCTTGATGACCGCGGCCGGACAGATGGCGGCGGCCTCGCGGACCGCGTCGTGCTGGTCGGCGGGCGGAGCGGCGTCCAGGAGGACGACGATGCCGTCCTCGTCCCGCTGGTCGAAGACCTCGGGGGCGATCAGTACGCACTGGCCTGCGGCGCAGCACTTGTCGGCGTCGAGGGTGATGTTCATGGCAGGAGACTCCTGAGGAGGAAGGGGAACGGTCGGGCGGGGTGTCACCAGGTGACGGGCAGGGTGTGGCAGCCGTAGATCGCCATGTCGCTGCGGAACGGGATCTCGTCCACCGGGACCGCGGGCCGCATCTCCGGGAAGCGGCGCAGCAGGGTGCCGATGACGACCTGGAGCTCGACGCGGGCCAGGGCCTGGCCGAGGCACTGGTGGATGCCGTAGCCGAAGGCGACGTGGTGCTGGGCGTTGGGGCGGCAGACGTCGAGCGCGTCGGGGTCCGCGAAGACCTCCGGGTCGCGGTTGGCGGACGGTACGGCCACCACGACGCCCTCCCCGGCCCGGATCAGCTGCCCGCCGATCTCGATGTCCTCGGTGGCGGCGCGGCGCGGCCCGTTGCGGATGATGCTGTGGAAGCGCAGCAGTTCCTCGACGGCGCCGCGGATCAGGGCGGGTTCGGCGCGCAGCCGGTCCGCGGTCTCCCGGTCGCGCATCAGGGTCAGCGCGCTCAGGCCGATCATGTTGGCGGTGGTCTCGTGGCCCGCGATGAGCAGCAGGGCGGCGAAGGCGACCACGTCGTCGTGGGTGATCTCGCCCGGTACCTGCTGCTCGGCGATCAGGCGGCCGAGGATGTCGTCGCCGGGCGCGGCCTCCTTGGCGCTCACCAACTGGTGCAGGTAGGCGCGCAGTTCGGCCCGCGCGCTCTCCCGCTCCGCGTCGGTGACCGTACGGGACAGCAGGGTGCCGGTCAGCCGCTGGAACAGCTCGTGATCGTCGTACGGAACGCCGAGCAGCAGGCTGATGACGAGCGACGGCACCGGCAGGGCCAGCGCCTCGATGAGGTCCACGTCCTGGCCGGCGCGCTTCTCCATGGCGTCGCACAGTTCGTCGGTCAGGCGCTGGATCTCCGGGCGCATCGCCTCGACGCGCTTGACCATGAACTCCCGGGTGACCATGCGGCGCAGCCGGGTGTGCTCGGGCGGGTCCATGCGGATGAAGCCGCGGTGTTCGGTGGTGGCGCCGCCGGTCATGCCGCTGAGCGGGTAGCCGGGGCGGGTGGTGTCGGAGCTGAAGCGGGTGTCGCCGAGGATGGCGCGGATGTCGGCGTAGCGGGTGGCGAGCCAGGCTTCGGTGCCGTCCGGCAGGGAGATCTTCGACAGCGGCGCCTCGGTGCGCAGCCGCGCGAACTCGGCGGGCGGGTCGAACGGGCAGCCCTGCGGCGGCTGCACGGGAAGCGCCGGTGCGGCGGCGGTGGCGGGGGAAGCGGGAGAGGGGGTCATGTCGCTCCTTGGGCACACGCGGGCAGGGGCGTGCGCCCGGTGTCGGACGTTCACCTAACGCCCGTAAACTTACACGCGTAACGCACGGATGCGACGGCCGGGGGTGGGGTGGGCAGACGGGCGCCGGGGGCCGGCTCAACACACCTTTCGATACGGCACCCGGTCCGCACGGGGCAGCGAACCCCCGGCCCGGCGGCACACCTCGGCGACAAGGGCGTCCAGTGCAATGCGGTACCTCGTCAGCGGGACGTGCTGACCGGCGGCGTACAGCGCCGAGCCGTCACGAGCGAAGGCGGGGGCCAGACGCCAAGACCTCCGGCTCAGCACACCTTCCGATACGTCTCCCAGTCCGCGCGGAACAGCGAACCCCCGGCCCGGCGGCACACCTCAGCGACGAGGGCGACCGACGCAATGCGATACCTCGTCAGCGGCACATGCTGACCGGCGGCGTACAGCCCTGTGCCGCCCCAGCCGAAGGCGAGGGCCAGACGCCAAGACCTCCGGCTCAGCACACCTTCCGGTACGCCACTTCCGGGATGTACGTCTCCCAGTCCGCACGGGACAGCGAGCCACCGGCCCGGCGGCACACCTCGGCGACGAGGGCGTCCGGCGCGATGCGGTACCTCGTCAGCGGGACGTGCTGACCTGCGGCGTACAGTGCCGAGCCGTCACGGTTGAAGGTGAGGGAGAGGATCTTGTCGCCCGGTGTCGGGAGGGCGGAGCCGAGCGGCTGTTGGGAGGGCACGTCCCACAGTTGGAGGCTGCCGTAGGCGCCGGCCACGGCGAGTGTCCTGCCGTCCGGGGAGAAGGCCAGCGCCGAGATCGCCTCGTGCCGTGGCAGTTGCTTCTCGGTGAAGGCCGGCAGTCGGCCGAACCGCCGCTCGACGCCGCCGTCCCACAGCGCGACGTGGCCCGTCTCCTCCCCCACCGCGAAGGCGTTCCCGGCCGGGCTGAACGCGTACGCCGTGTCCTGCCGGGTGAGCCGGCGCGGCGCCACGGTCCCCGCGGGCAGCCGGACGATCTCGCCTCTGACGACGAGCAGCCGCCCGTCGGGGCGGACGGTCATGGGCGAACCGCCGGAGACGCTCACGGACTTCTCGCGCTGCCCGCCGCCGATGTCCCACATCTGGACGGAGCGGACCGACGACGTGATCAGCCGGGAGCCGTCCGGGCTGAGGACGGCGCCCTCGGTGGGGCTGTTGTCCTGGCCTCCGGGGACGGCGGTGAGGTCGCGGTGTCCGGGTACGTCCCGTACCGCGACCCGGCCGGCCACCAGGTGTCCGTCCTCGGCGTAGTCGCCGCTGACGCCGTACGCCAGCCGCGTGCCGTCGGCACTGAAGGACAGCAGCTCGTCCGGCTCGATCCGCAACTGGCCCTCACGGCTCGGCGTTTGGGGCGGCAGCCGCATGCCGGGCGGCCGGTCCACGATCGCGCCGGACCGGGTGCCACGCGTCTCGAACCGGGCCGTGGGGCCCTGGGACCACACCAGGCCCAGCAGGCGGGCGTCCGGGCTGAACGCCGCGTTCTGCGCTGCCGCCGGGGCCCACCGGGAGGTGACCGCGGCGCCGAGGTCGAGGGTGCGCATCTGGTTCGCGGCCAGGTAGCGCAGCGTGCCGCCGTCGAGAACGATCTCGGCCGGCCCGTCGGCGGTCATGGCACCCCGGAACACCGGGTGGTCCGGCTGGTCGGCACGCCACACCAGGATCTCCCCGGGGGTCCGACCGACGAGGAACCGCCCGTCCCGGCTGAACCCGATGGCCCCCAGCGGGGACTGGGCGATCTTCGGCAGCTCCCGTCCCGTCGTCAGGTCCCACCGGCGCACGCCGTCGCGGGTGACCAGCGCGAAGATCCGGCTGTCGGGGCTGAAGCGGGCGTTCAGGGGGCTGCACGGGTCACCCGCGCCCTCCCCCGCCCACGGCGCGGGCACCCGCTTCCGCCGCGGTATGTCCCACAGCTCGATCTCACCGCGCGGGGAGCACACCGCCAGCAGCCGGTCGTCGGGGCTGACGGTCGCGACGCTCTCCCGGCTGCGCCGCGGTGCCGCCGGGCGCTCGAAGACGAGGCGCTGCTCCCGGGTGTCCCACACCTGGACGGTGCGCGTGGTCTGCATCGTCAGATGGGCGCCACTGGGGCTGAACTCGACGCTCGCCTGTTCCCTGGTCTCCAGGGGCCGGCCGACCATGCGCCGCGCGGCGATGTCCCACAGGGCCAGACCGCGGTCCGGGAGCTGGAAGAGCACCAGCCGCGCGTCCGGGCTGACGGCGATCGCCGCCATGACCCGCTCGCCGGGCCCCGGGACCGTGCTGATCCTGCGGCGGGTGCGCACGTCCCAGGTGGCGATGTGGCCGGGGGCCGCGGTGACCACGGTGCGCCCGTCGCCGCTGAGATACGCCAGGGCGTCGCGGTCGGCCACGTCGAAGCTGTCGGCGAGGGGCTGGGCCCAGGCGCCGGTGAGGGCCGACCGGGTCTCGGCGGTTTCGGCGATCTTCCACGCGGCGACGGACAGCTGGCGCGCCTTGGCCGGCTCGTAGGCGCGCAGGCTCTCCGCCACCGCCGCGATCCGGCGCGCCGCGGCCTGCACCTGCCGCGCCCGGCCGGCCCGGCTCTGCTGCCAGGCCAGTACGCCGGCCACCAGCGTCAGCGTCACCAGGACGGCCACCGCGCCGACGACGCCCTTGCGGCGCCGGGCCTCGCGGCGCCGGGCGGCGGCACCGGCGGTGAGGAAGTCCCGCTCCGAGGCGGTCAGGTCGGCCGGGTCGGCGAAGGCTTCCTGAGCCGCGGTCAGCTGCGTGCCCCGGTACAGCGCGCCCGCGTCCCGGCCCAGCCGCTCCCAGGTGCGGGCCGCCTCCGTCAGCTGCCGGTGCAGCCGCAGCCGGTCGCGGTCGGCGTCCACCCAGGACCGCAGGCGCGGCCAGGCGGTGATCAGCGCCTCGTGCGCCAGGTCGACGGTGTCCTCGTCCAGGGTGATCAGGCGGGCCCTGGCGAGGCGTTCGAGGACGACGGTGATGCCCGGCGAGGTCGCCGCGTCCAGTTCGGCGCGGTCGGCGGGCCGCCGGGTGTCGTGCGCGCCCTCGCCGGGCGTGACCAGCCGCAGCAGCGCCCAGCGGGCGAGCCGGGCCTGTTCGGGGGAGAGCTGGGTGTACAGGGTCTCGGCGGTCCGGGCGATGGCGCCCCGTACGCCGCCGACGGCCTCGTACACCTCCAGGGCCAGTGTCCGGCCGCGGCGGTGGCGCCAGGTCTCCAGCAGGGCGTGGGAGAGCAGCGGCAGGCCGCCGGGCTGGTCGACGGTCTCCTCGATGAGCCGGTCGGTCAGCGCGCGCTCGACGATCAGGCCGTGCGCCGCCGCGGGTTTGACGATGGCTTCGCGCAGCTCGGCGGGGCTCATGGGGGTGACCGGCACGCTGGTGTGGCGCAGCGCCTCGGCCAGGGTGCGGTGCTGGAGGCAGTGGCCGTAGAAGTCGGCCCGCAGGCCCAGCACCACGCGCAGCCGGCGCGCGGGGTCCTGGGCGTCGAGCAGCAGGTCGAGGAACCGGGTGCGCTCGGCCGGGTCGCGGCAGAGGGTGAACACCTCCTCGAACTGGTCGATGACCAGCCAGGTGTCGCCGGGCCCATCGGCCGCTTCGAACAGCTGCCGGTGGGTGGCGGACGGCCGGGCGCCGGGGGTGAACGTCCGGATGGCGGCGGGACGCGGGCCGTCGTCGGGAGCGTGCTGGAGGCGCGGGATGAGCCCGGCGCGCAGCAGGGAGGACTTGCCGCTGCCGGACGGGCCCACGACGGCCACCAGCCGGTGTCCGCCCGTCAGGCGCAGCAGGTCCTCGGTGAGGCGGTCGCGCCCGAAGAACTTCTCCCGGTCGCCGGGCTCGTAGCGGGCCAGTCCCTGGTAGGGGCGGTCCGTGTCGCCCTGTGCCGTACGGACGAAGGTCTCCTCGGCGAGGCGGTGCCAGCGCGCCGACCACTCCTCCACGTCACCGCCGCACGCCTCCACATACGCCCGGGTCACCGCGAGCGAGGGCAGCTGTTCGCCGGAGGCCGCCCGGGACAGCGTCGCCACCGAGTAGGGCACGCGCCTGGCCATGTCCCGGTAGGTGAGCGGACCGGCCTTGCGGCGCAGCTCCCGCAGGTCGACGGCGAACCGTTCCACGGGCCCCGCGTCCGGATCCAGCGGCCTCTCCTTGCGCCCCATCCGGCCCTCCCGCCCGCACGCCCGCACCCCCCGGCGGCCGTCACGTTAGGCAGCCCGCGCAGCGTCCGGCAAGGGACTTCCCCGCCGAACCTGCGGCACCGTACGGGCGGGACGCGCCGTCAGCGGTGGCCGTTCATGGCGCGGCGCACCTCGTCGAGGGTGGCGTCGGCGATCGCGTTGGCGCGCGCCTCGCCCTCCCGCAGCACCTGGCGGACGTACCCGAGGTCCCGGGCGTACGCGGCCCGGCGGGCGCGGATCGGCGCGAGGTGCTCGTTGACCGCCTCGGTGACGCGCTTCTTCAGCGCGCCGGCGCCCGCCGGGCCGATCTCGTCGGCGACCTGCCGCGGGTCGCGGTCCTCGCAGAGGGCGGCCAGCAGGACGAGAGAGGACACCTCGGGGCGGGCGTCCGGGTCGTAGGTGATGTGCCGCTCGGAGTCGGTCTTGGCGCCCTTGATCAGCCGGGCCGTCTCGTCGGCATCGGCGGCCAGCGCGATGGCGTTGCCGCGGCTCTTGCTCATCTTCGTCCCGTCGGTGCCGAGCAGCAGCGGCGCGGACGACAGCAGGGCCTCCGGCTCGGGGAAGACGGCGGCCTCCTTGCCGTAGCGGTCGTTGAAGCGGCGGGCGACGGTCCGGGTGATCTCCAGGTGGGGCAGCTGGTCCTGGCCGACGGGGACGAGGTTCGCCTTGCAGAAGAGGATGTCGGCGGCCTGGTGGACGGGGTAGGTGAACATCAGGCCGCTGACGGCGGACTGCCGCGAGTGGGCGATCTCGTCCTTGACGGTGGGGTTGCGGTTCAGTTCGGCGACCGAGACCAGGCTGAGGAACGGCAGCAGCAGCTGGTTCAGCGCGGGCACCGCGCTGTGCGTGAAGACGGTGGCCCGGGCCGGGTCGATGCCGGCGGCGAGGTGGTCCAGGGCCAGATCCTCGACGTGTCGGGGCAGCTGGTCGGCCACGTCCCGGTCGGTCAGCACCTGGTAGTCGGCGATCAGCACCATCATCTCGACGCCGAGGTCCTGGAGGCGGACCCGGTTGTGGAGGGTGCCGAAGTAGTGGCCGAGGTGCAGCCGGCCGGTCGGGCGGTCCCCGGTCAGCACCCGGAAGCGTCCGGGGTCGTCGCGGATCAGTTTCTCCAGCTCCGCGCTGCGGGTCCGGGCGGCGGAGGTGCCGAGCGCGTCGGCGGGGGCGGCGTCCGTGCGGACGGTGTTCGCGGTGGCGTACGGCGTACGGTTCACGGTTTCTCCTGGTGGGTGAGTGCCGCCGGCAGGACGGCAGATGCACCCCGGTCCAGGGAACGCGGAAGGGCCGTCCATCCGAACGGCCCGGTCATGCTGAGTAGTGGCCGCTCCTAAGGGGAGCGCCACCAGGTCAGACACGACGGACAATGCATGGGACAACTGTAGCCGGTCGGGCCCCGGCCCGTACGACGGCCCCGCAGGCGTCTGACGCGCGCGGCCGGAGCAGCGGTTTCCGCGGCCGCCGCCTCAGTCCGCCCGCTCCATCAGCAGGTGCAGGATCTCGTCCACGAAGCGGTACAGCCGCCCGGCGTCCTTGCGGCTGGGCATGACCTGCCACAGCATCACCCGCCCGTGCACCGAAGCCCACAGCACGTACGGCGCCTCCTCGCGGGCGCCCCGCACCCGCCACCCGGCGGCCTCACAGGCGGTGAGCGCGTCGTGCAGGCCCCGCACGAGCCGCCCGGCCGGGTGCCCGGCCAGGCGCTCCGGCTCGACGGGCGTCTGCCGGGTCTCGTACAGGAGGCGGTATTTGGCGGGGTGGTCGACGGCGTAGCGGCAGTACGCGTGCAGCTGGGCACGGAGCAGGTCCAGCGGGTCGTCGGTGCCGGCCGCGGCCGACGCCTCGGCCATCGCCGCCGTCAGCCGCTCGTAGCTGACCTCCAGCGCGGCCCACACCAGCTCGGTCTTGTCGGCGAAGTGCCGGTAGATGCTGGGCGCCGCGACGCCCGCCTCGCGGGCCACCGCGCGCAGCGACAGCGCGTCCTCGCTGCCGACCTCTTCGAGGAGGCGCTCGGTGGCGCGCAGCAGTTCCTCCCGCAGGCGCTCGCCCTGCCCCCGCGGATTGCGGGGCCGTACGGCCGCACTCTCACCCACCGCCGTTACGCCCCTTCCGCGTCCTGCACCGTCGTCACGTCGTCACCGTCCGCCGGGCGGAGCGTCCGCCCGGCGCGCCCGCGTCCGTCGTGCGCACGTCCGGCGCGGGCCGTACTCAGGGTTTCACATCGCGGAACGCTCCCGGGCCCGGCCGGGGCCGGGCACCGGCTCTCAGCTGCCCTCCGTCAGTCCGGCGGCCGCCGCGCCCCGGCTGAGCACCGCCTCGCGGATGCCCGCGCGGACGTCCTCGTGGCCTCCGGTGACGGCGAGGTTGAGCATGCGCAGCGGCGGCCCGCTCGCGGAGAGCTGAGGGATGAACTCGGCCTTGGTGACCCGCCAGCGCTGCCCCTCCCCCGCGGGCGGCTCGAAGCGGAAGCGGGCGATGGTGCCCCAGTTGCCGCGCGGCTTCTCCATGATCCCGGCGATCTGGTCGCCCATGCCGTAGACGACCCAGGTTCCGGCCAGCTTCTCGTACGGCTGCGGGGTGTGCGCGTGGGTGCCGATGACGAGGTCGATGTCCGGGCGGCCGCCGGTGTGCGACCCGGTGAGCGCCTTGGCCACCTTCAGCTGCTGCGCGTCCGGCTCGGTCTGGTACTCGGTGCCCCAGTGCGGGCTGACCACGACGACGTCGGCGCCGGCCCGGCGGGCGGCCCGCGCGTCCGCGATGATCTTGTCGGCGTCGATGACGTTGACCGACCAGGGCTTGCCCTGCGGGAGCGGGACCCCGTTGGTGCCGTACGTGTACGACAGCTGCGCCACGCGCGCCCCGCCGGGCGCCTTCAGCAGCGCGGGCCGGGTGGCCTCGGCGGCGTCCCGGGCGGAGCCCGCGTGCTTGATCCCGGCCCGGTCCAGTGTGTCGAGGGTGCGCCGGACGCCGTCGGCGCCGTCGTCCAGGGTGCGGTTGGAGGCCGTGGAGCAGGAGTCGTAGCCGGTGGCCCGGAGCGCGTCGGCCACCTGGGGCGGCGCCTTGAAGGCGGGGTAGCCGGTGAACGGTCCGCCGTCCGGCCCGAAGGGCGTCTCCAGGTGGCAGATCGCCAGGTCGGCGCCCTCGATCACGGGTTTCACGCCGTCCAGGAGGGGCCGGTAGTCGTAGCCGTCGCCCCCGGCGTCCCGGCGGGCCGTGTCCAGTACGGAGGGGTACGAGGCGATCACGTCCCCGGAGGCGGCGAGGGTGAAGCCGGCGGAGGCGCGGTGGCCGGAGTGCTGGGGTGCGGCGGGGCCGGGGCTCCCGGGCGTCCGGGCGGCGGGCCGCCCGGCGCCCTGCGGGGCGGCGCAGCCCGCGGCCATCGCTATGAGGAAGAGGGCGGCGCCGTACGGTCGGTGCAGGCTCATGCCACACGCATAACAGCACAAATGCCGTAATAAACTGATTAACCGACCGGGAGACTCCGGTGGCCCCGCACCATCCCCCGGCCGGGCCCGCCCCGGCTCGCGCCCCCGCGCCGAGCCCAGCGTGCGGCGCCCGCCACCGGAGCCCTTCACCTGTGGACAATCCGTTCGAGCCGGGCCCGTCGCGCGGCTACGCTGCCCGAATGGCCCGACCAGCCCCGCCGAACGACGACCTCTTCCCGCCCGGCCTCCCCGTGTACGCCGCCATGGGACGCACCGCCTCCGGACGCGCATGGCTGGACGGACTGCCCGCCACCGTCCAGGCCCTCCAGGAGGAGTGGGATCTGCGGCTCGGCGCGCCTCTGCACGGCGGCAGCTGCTCGTGGGTGGCTCCCGTGGAGCTGCCGGACGGCGGCGAGGCGGTGCTCAAGGTGACCTGGCCGCACCGCGAGGCCGCCGGAGAGGCCGTGGCCCTGCGCGCGTGGGACGGCGACGGCGCCGTACGGCTGCTACGGCACGACCGGGAGCGGTACGCCCTGCTGGTCGAGCGCTGCACGCCGGGCGAGCAGCTGGACGACAGCCCGCTCCCGCCCGCCGAACGACTGCTGCTGGCCGCCGGTCTGCTGCGCGGCCTGTGGTCCGCGCCCGCGCCGCCCGACGGCGACCTGGAGCAGGTCGCCGACGTATGCGCCGAATGGGCCGACATGGTCGAGGAACGCATGGCGCGGCTGCGCCCCGGCTACGACCCGGGTCTCGTCCGGCTCGGCGCCCGTCTGCTGCGCGAGCTCCCGGCCACCGCCACCCGCGAGGTCGTCGTGCACGGCGACTTCAACCCCGGCAACGTCCTGTCCGCCCGGCGCCGCCCATGGCTGGCCATCGACCCCAAACCCATGATCGGCGACCCGGGATACGACCCATGGCCCCTCCTGGAACAGATCGACGCCCCCTTCGAGCACCCCGACCCCCGCCCGGTCCTGCGCGACCGCTTCGCCCTGGTGGCCGACGCCCTCGACGAGGACCCGGCCCGCCTGTCGGCCTGGGCAGCGGCCCGCACCATCGAGAACGCCCTGTGGTGCGCCGACCACGGCGACGTGCCGGGCGGGACGGAGGAGATGGAAGTGGCGGGGGTGCTGGCGTCGTTGGCGGGGGTGTGAGGGGAGCCGCTCCCGCCGTACGCGTTGCCGCCGACGCCCCTCTCCAGCTCGGGCGACCTCGAAACCGTACTGCTGCACCGCGCCCGCTTCGCCCTGGTAGTCACAACCTTCGGCGAGGACCCGGCCCGCCTGTCGGGCGGGGCCGAGGAACTGGAAGTGGCGGAAGCGCGGGAGTGTGAGGGGAACTGCCGGGACCGGTCGCGGGTCCCGGCAGGTCGGGGCGTGGTTCAGGCGACCTCGATCCCGTACTCCTGCACCAGGGCCTCCAGGCCGCCTTCGTATCCCTTGCCGCCGATGACGAAGTCCCAGTCGCCGTTCGCGCGGCGGCGGAACGAGCCGAGGACCAGGGCGGTTTCGCCGGGGCGGCCGTCCGAGACCTCCAGCTGGCCCTGTTCGGTGCCGGATTCGTCGACGAGGCGGATGCGCGCGTCGGTGAAGCCGGACAGGTCGGCGTGCGGGTCGGCCTCCGGGTCGATGGCCGCGACGAGGACGAGGCGGTCGGCGGTGGCGGGCAGGGCCTCGAAGACCACCTGCATCGCGGCGCGGTCGGGCGCGAAGCCGGAGAGCATGCGGACCGTGCCGTCCGGGGTGCGCGGGTTGTTGTAGAAGACGAAGTGGTCGTCGCTCAGGACGCGGTTGCCCTGGCAGACCAGTGCGCAGACGTCCAGGGCGACGCTGCCGGACCAGTTCATGCCGAGGATGTTGCCCGCGGCCCCGTCCTCCTCCGGGGGCTCGGGCGTCCGCTCGGCGCTTTCCTCGGCGGGCGCCGGCCGCTGGGCCGGGACCGCGGCGTTCCCCAGGCGCCCACGCAGCCCGTGGCGGGCCAGCAGGTCGACCAGTTCGGGGCCGCCTACGAGGGTGAGCGGTTTGCCGTTGGCGAAGGCGTGCGCACCGGGGCCGAAGCGGGACGTGGTGACGAGCACGCCCTTGTTGGCGCCCTCGGACTGCACGGTGCCGAACAGGTCCCGTACGGCCGACGGCGGCACCGTGTTGCGGTAGCGCTTCACCTGCACGATGATCTTGCCGCCGCGGATCGGGTCGGGGTCGAGCGCGTCCACGTCCACGCCGCCGTCCCCGGACCGCTGCGTCGTCACGGCCTGCATGCCCATCGCCCGGAACAGCTCGGCGACCAGCCCCTCGAAGGCGATCGGGTCCATGGCGAACAGGTCGGGCTCGTCCTCGCCGCCGTGCGTGACCACACCGCCGCCCACGTCGCCCGGCTGCCGCACCGGGCGCACCGCGGCCCGCTGGTCGGGGCGCGCGGACAGCTGCCCGCGCAGCCCGTCGGTCAGGCACTCCACCGCGCTCACCTGCGCCAGGTGCAGCTGCTCGAACGCGGTGCGGGGCGCGGAGACGGTGGCCAGGAAGATCTGCGCGGGGCGGCCGGTGGCCGGGTCCACGTCGTCCACGAAGCCGTTGACCGTCACCGAGTCGAGCGCGCCGGAGGTGTCCGCCGCGAACAGGTCGTGCAGCACGAGCAGCACGGACTGGGCGAGCACGTCGCGATAGGCGGTGCGCCGCTGGGTGACCGGCCGGGCGACGTCCTTGTCCTGGTCGGCCGCGTACATGTACCGGACCGCCTTCGCCTCGGGCACGATGTCGAAGCCGGGCAGCTCCCAGTCCAGTACGAGCTGGCGCGCGGCCGGGTCGTAGGCGGCGCGGACGCGGCGCGGGAAGCCCTGCGGGCGGCCGGTGGCGTACAGCGCGGCGGAGAAGTACTCCACCACCGCTTCGGGATCGCCGTCGCGCAGCCCCCTCAGCAGGTCCTCGACGGCGGCGTTGTGGCTCCTGATCTCCGCCAGCTGCCCGGCGGCCCACTGGTCGTACTGCCGCCGGTAGTCCTCCAGTTGGCGCAGCCGCTGCGCCTCGGCGGCCTGCGCGGCGTGCCAGTCGTGCTCGTAGCGCGCGCGGGCCTCCTCCTGCGCGCGGCGGCCGCCGCCGAGGCCCCAGCCGCCGCCCTGCGGCTGGTAGGCGGACGGGTCGGGCATCGGTACGGGTACGGCCAGCCGGCCGGGCGCGAACGGCTCGACGTGCTCGGGGCGGCGCAGCGCGGCGGGCGTGAAGGCGAGAGCCCGGCAGCCGTCGGCCAGCAGGCCGGACAGCTCGGCCATGCGGGCCTCGAGTTCCTCGGTGCGGCGGCGGGCGTCGGCCTCGCGCTGCCGGCGGTACGCGGCCTGCCGTTCGCGCTGCATCCGGGCCATGGCGCGCTCGGTGTCGCGCTGCTGCCGCTCCTGGTCGCGGCGGGCCTGTTCACCGGCCCGCCGCTGGGCCTCCTGCCGGCGCTGCTGCTGACGCTGCGCCTCGGCCCAGACGGCCACTAATCCGTTGGAGCGGCGACTCATGTGGATCTACGTCCTCCCCTGGGGCTCCCCGGCCCCGACCCGCGGGGCGCCCGGCCCCGTACCTTCCTTGGGGCAGGGCCCCGGCCCATGGGGCACGCGGCCCCCGGACCCTGGGGCGCGCAGCCCGAGACAGCCCGCTCCGGCTCATTCACCAGCGGGTATTCATCCGACTTTAGCGGGATCCTGACGGGTCGTGACCCTCCGGGGCCGTCCTGGAGCTGCCCCGGGATCACCCCGGAGCCCACCGCCGGTGTCCTGCCGCGGCGTCAGCGGTCCAGGAGCGTGCCGAGGCGTTCCAGCAACGGGAGCAGGGCGGCGCGTTCTCCGGGCGTCAGGGCCTGGAGCGCGTCGTGCACGGCGTGCATGTCGGCGCGTACGCGGCGGGCGAGCGCCCGGCCTTCCTCGGTGGCGGTGACCACCTTGCTCCGCCGGTCCCGCGGCGCGGCCTCGCGCCGTACGAGTCCGCGCTCCTGCATGCGGGCGATGAGCCGGGTCGCGTTCGAGGCGTCGCAGACCAGGTGCCCGGCGAGCGCGCTCATCGACAGCGGCTCCTCCAGGGCGATGAGCGCGCGGGCCTGCGCGGTGCTCAGGCCGTGCCGCAGCGCGGCGGCGGCGAGGTCGTCGTAGTAGCCGCGGACCGTGCGGGCGAACGGTTCCACGAGGTCGTCGGGGGTGGGCGGGGTGGTGTCGGGCACGGGGCCAGGGTAGAGCGGGTTACTTGACTTCTGCAATCGTTGGCATTTACATGGAATGGGTACTTGACCTTGTCAAGCGATCATCTCCGGGCGGGACGCCCGCCACCCCGCCCCACCCCGCACGCATCGGAGACACCATGACCAGCAGCACCCCCGAGCAGCCGGCCGCCGTGGTCGCACGGCTGCGCGCCACCTTCCGCACCGGCCGCACCAAGCCCCTGGAATGGCGCACCGGCCAGCTGCGTCGGCTGCGCGCGATGCTCACCGAGCACGGCCCGGACCTCGCCGCCGCCCTGCGCGCCGACCTGGGCAAGGGCGAGGCCGAGGCGTACCGCACCGAGATCGACTTCACGCTGCGGGAGATCGACCACACCCTGGACCACCTGGAGGAGTGGCTGCGGCCCGAGCCCGCGCCGGTGCCGCCGCACCTGGACGGCGCCGAGGCATGGACGGTGTACGACCCGCTGGGCGTCGCCCTGGTCATCGCGCCCTGGAACTACCCCCTGCAACTGCTGCTCGCGCCCATGGTCGGCGCCCTGGCGTCCGGCAACTGCGTGGTCGCCAAGCCCAGCGAGCTGGCGCCCGCGACCTCCGCCGCGGTGGCCCGCCTGCTGCCCCGCTTCCTGGACACGGACGCGGTCGCCGTGGTGGAGGGCGCCGTACCGGAGACGACGGCCCTGCTGGAGCAGCGTTTCGACCACATCTTCTACACGGGCAACGGCACCGTCGGCCGCATCGTGATGAACGCGGCGGCCAAGCACCTGACCCCGGTCACCCTGGAGCTGGGCGGCAAGTCGCCCGCCTTCGTGGACCGCGGCACCGACCCGGACGCGGTCGCCGCCCGGCTGGTGGCCGGCAAGTTCCTCAACGCGGGCCAGACCTGCGTGGCGCCGGACTACGTCCTGACCGACCCGGAGACGGCCGCCCGCCTGGAGCCCGCCCTCGCGCGCGCCGTCACCGCGCTCTACGGCGACGATCCGGCCGCCGCGCCGAACTACGGCCGGATCATCAACGAGCGGCACTTCGACCGGCTGACCGGTCTGCTCGGCTCGGGCCGCACCGTCGTGGGCGGCACGCACGACCGGGACAGCAAGTACATCGCGCCGACCGTGCTCGGCGGGGTGGCGCCCGACGCGCCGGTGATGGGCGAGGAGATCTTCGGCCCGATCCTGCCCATCGTCGAGGTCGCGGACCTGGACGCGGCGATCGGCTTCGTCAACGACCGGGACAAGCCGCTGGCGCTGTACGCCTTCACGGAGTCCGCGGAGACCCGGCGGCGGCTGACCGACGAGACCTCTTCGGGCGGCCTCGGCTTCGGTCTGCCGGTGGCCCACCTGACCATCTCCGACCTACCGTTCGGCGGCGTCGGCGAGAGCGGAATGGGCCGCTACCACGGCCGGTACTCGATCGAGACGTTCAGCCACCGCAAGGCCGTCCTGTCCAAGCCGCTGGTCTGACCACTCCGCATCCCGCCTCCCACACATCACAGAAATCTCGCAAACTTGGGGAACATAACGCCTTGATCTGAGAACTTCACATGTGCTTTTGTTTGAAGCATCATGAACGACGTGATCCCTGAGAACGCGACGCCGGCGGCGGTCCGCTCCTCCGGGGCCCTCGGGCCCCCGGAAGCGGGCCGCCGCCCGGTCGTCGGCGTATCGCTGAAGCTCTATTTCGGCCTGGCCGCGACCCGGAAGTGGCTCGCGGACGTGGCCGCGCTCCGGGACGCTCTCGCGGAACTCCCCCGCCCCGTCGACCTGTTCGTCCTGCCGGCCTTCCCCGCCCTGGCCGACGCCCGGGAGCTGCTGGCCGGTACGGGGATCGCGTACGGCGCCCAGGACGTGCACTGGGCCGAGACCGGCGCATGGACCGGCGAGGTCTCCGCGGGCATGCTCGCCGAGACGGGCGCGCGCTACGTCGAGGTCGGCCACGCCGAGCGGCGCCGGCACTTCGGCGAGACGGACGCGACCGTGGCCGCCAAGGCAGGCGCCGTCACCCGGGCCGGGCTGGTGCCCGTCATCTGCGCGGGCGAACGTCACGACGCCGGTACCGAGCGGGCCGTCGAGGAGACGCTGACCCAGGTACGGGCCGCCCTCGGCGGCACCGGACCCGGCAGCCAGGTGATCATCGCCTATGAACCGGTCTGGGCCATCGGCGCCCGCGAACCGGCCCCCGCTCGGCATGTACGGACGGTGGCCACCGCCATCGGCACCTGCCTGCGCGACCACGGCGTACGCGGCCGGGTGATCTACGGCGGCACCGCCGGGCCCGGCACCTTCGGCCGGCTGGCCGGCAGCGTGGACGGCCTGTTCCTGGGCCGCCTCGCCCACGACACCGGCAACCTGCGCCGGGTCCTCGAAGAAGTCGCCGCGGCCACCGCCCCGCTTCCCCTCCGTTCCTAGGGAGTTCACCGTGCAGGACACCTACCGCATCGCCCTCGGCGCCGACGACGCCGCGATCGCCATGAAGGACGCGATGGCCGCGTACCTCGCCGACCGCGGGTACCAGGTCACCGACCTGAGCGCCACGGACGGCGAGGACTACCCGGACGTCGCCGAGCGGGTGGCGCGCAGCGTCGCGCGCGGCGAGCACGCACGCGCCGTCCTGGTCTGCGGCACCGGCATCGGCATGGCCATCGCCGCCAACAAGGTGCCCGGCATCCGGGCCGCCCAGATCCCGGACAGCTACAGCGCGGAGCGCGCCCGCAAGTCCAACGACGCGCAGATCGCCTGCTTCGGCAGCCGCACCATGGGCGTCGAGGCCGCGCTGGTGTGCCTGGAACACTGGCTGGTCTCCGACTTCGCCGGGGGCGGCTCCGCGCCCAAGGTCGAGAAGATCAAGCAGGTCGAGTCGCGCAACCTGACGTCCCCCGGCGTGCCCGCGGCCTGACCCCGTCCGCCCCCCTCCCTCCCCTCCCCTCCGAAAGGCGGTCACGACCATGCGCGCAGTTGTCATCGAGGAGCCGAACAAGCTGTCCGTCAGCCAGGTCCCCGACCCGGTGCCCGGCCCCGGCGACGTGGTCCTCAAGGTCACCGCCGCCGGGCTGTGCGGCACCGATGTGCACATGCTGGCGGGCGAGTTCGGGCCGACGCGGTATCCGGTCATTCCCGGACACGAGTTCTCCGGCGAGGTGGTGGCGGTGGGCTCCGCCGTGACCGGCTTCGCCGAGGGCGACGCGGTCGCCGCCGACCCGGCCGTCTACTGCGGCACGTGCCACTTCTGTTCCATCGGACACGGCAACCTCTGCGAGAAGTGGGGCACCATCGGCATCACGATGGACGGCGCCGCCGCCGAGTACGTCCGGGTCCCGGCCGGCAACTGCTACCGCCTTCCGGAGACCGTCGACCTCCGCCACGCCCCGCTGATCGAACCGCTGTCCACCATCCTGCGCGGCTTCGACCTCGTCGGCCCCAAGCTGGGCGACCACTTCCTGATCTACGGCGCGGGCACGATGGGCCTGCTCTACCTCCAGGTCGCGCAGCGTGCGGGCGCCGCCTCGGTGTCGGTGGTGGACATCAACGAGGACCGGCTGGAGGTCGCCCGCGAACTGGGCGCCGACGCGGTCGCCACCAGCGCGGACGCGCTGACCGCCAACCACCCGCTGGGGTGGCAGGTGGTCACCGACTGCACCGGCAACGTACGGGCCATCGAGGACGGCCTGACCCGCCCCATCCGCGGCGGCACGTTCCAGCAGTTCGGCTGCGCGCCCGACCAGGAGACGGCCCGGTTCTCGCCGTTCCGGATCTACAACGACGAGATCCGCATCGTCGGCAGCATGGCGATCCTGCACACCTACGGCCGGGCGGTCGAGATGCTGGGCAAGGGCATCATCGACTGCGAAAAGATGATCACCCACCGCTTCGGCCTCGACCAGTACGCCGAGGCCCTGAAGACGTTCGAACTGGGCACGGGCCGCAAGCTCCAGATCGTCCCGAACGGGGAGGTGGGCTGAGCGGAGCCGGCGCACCGCGGGGCCGGCCGGCGAACCGCCCAGCCCCGCGACGACCGGCTCAAGAAGCCACGTACGCAGGGAAAACGCAACTTCGACAGGACCCGCGGAGGCAGCTACCTTCACCTGGTCTTCGGCGATCACCCACGGTCGCACAGGAGTTCCTTCGGGTTGAGCCACCCGAGGGTCCCCACCAGGCATCCCCAAGCAGGGAGAAACGCATGCCTCATCTCGCGCTGTACACCTTCGGCGTCCTGAAGTCCCCTCTCACCGACCCCGCACCTCTCACCCGCGAACTCCGCGACAGCGGCGAGGCCATCTACCGGATGATCAGCCGGCATCCCGGATACCTCACCCGTGCTGTGGCGGCGGACCGCAATCGGGGCTCACACTTCGACCTGGACTGGGGCGCCTGGGGGGAGTTCACCGTACCGGCCTGGTACGGCAAGGGCCGTACGGTGGAATCCGCCGCCCTGGACGCGACCCTCTCGCTCTGGACCGGCCTGCGCCCCGCCTTCGACGCCATCTACACCGGCCTGCACCGTGCGGCGCTGAACAGGCGGCACGACTGGTTCGAGAGGACAGGGCACCCGAGTTACGTGCTCTGGTGGGTCTGCGACGGCGAGATACCCACCTGGCAGGACGGGGTCTCCAGGCTGGAGCACGTCCACGACCACGGCTCCGCGCCGCACGCCTTCACCTTCCGGCACCCGTTCACCCCGGACGCAACTCCGACCAGCGTCAAAGCCGTCGGGCCGAACAGCGACCAGGTTCGCTGACCGACAGGGAAGCAGCACGCCCTCCCCTCAGCCCCTCCGCGCCCCCTCCCCGAAGTAGTCCCCCGCCCCCAGGTCCTCCAGAAGCCCGGGGTGTACGGGCTCCCAGCCCAGTTGTTTCCTGGTCAGGGTGCTCGACGTGGGGTTGTCGAGCGGGACCAGGGCGCCGAGGAAGCCGAAGTGGGTGGTTGCCTGGTCGGGGGCGAGTGTGGTGGTGGGCAGGTCGAGGCCGTGGGCGATGGATTCGGCTATGGCGCGGAACGGGATGCCCTGCTCGGCTGTTCCGTGCAGGGTCGCGCCGGGCGGGGCGGACTCCAGGGCCAGGCGGAACAGGCGGGCGGCATCGCGCCGGTGGACGGCGGGCCAGTGGTTGGAGCCGTCGCCGATGTACGCCGAGACGCCCTTCTCCCGGGCGGTGGCGATCAGATGCGGGACGAAGCCCCGGTCGCCCTCGTCGTGCACGGTCGGCGCGAGCCGTACGACCGAGGTGCGCACGCCGCGCCGCGCCAGCGACCTGGCGGTGTTCTCCGACGCCATCCGCGGTCCGTCCGCGCCGGGCGCGGGCAGGTCCTCCTCGGTCGCGGTACGGCCCGGTGCGAGCGACGCGAGCATCAATGTTCCCGAGGTGATCACGAGGGGCTTGCCGGTGCCTTCGAGTGCGGCTCCGAGCGCTTCGACGGCGCTCAGGTCCAGCTGGGCAGCGTTGGCGAAGGCCGCCTGGTCCGAGAAGTCGTGGTGATAGGCGAGGTGGATGACGCCGTCCGCCGCGGCCGCGCCCTCCCGCAGGCTCCCGGGGTCGTCGAGGGTGCCGCGGTGCGCCGCGGCGCCGGCGGCGGTCAGTGCCGCGGCGGCCCGGTCGGAGCGGGCCAGGCCGAGGACCGTGTGCCCGGCGCCGAGAAGTTCCCGTACCACCGCGGTTCCGATGAATCCGGTCGCTCCGGTGACGAATACGCGCATGCTGCGCTCCTTGAACTGAATGGCGTGCGGATCCGGCCCCTGTGGTGCGGTGCGTGGAAGCGCTCCGGGCCGGTGGTCCCATCGTCTGCGGACGGCCCGGCCCCGGTCCAAAGCTTGTTCCGTATGGCGGCATACGGTTTGGGCATCACCCCTGGTCAGAGCGGCTGCACGGGGCGGAGGGCGTACGCTTCGGGCATGTCCGGTTCCCCGCCCGCACCCGACCTCGACCTCCGCCTGGTGCGCTACTTCACGGCCGTCGCCGAGCACCGGCACTTCGGCCGCGCCGCCGAGGCCCTGCGCATCACCCAGCCGTCCCTGAGCCGCCAGATACGCAACCTCGAACGGCAGCTGGGCGCCCGGCTGCTGGACCGCACCCCGCAGGGCAACCGGCTCACGGAGGCCGGGGAGATCTTCCTGCCCCGCGCCAAGGCGCTGCTGCGCTCCGCCGCGCAGGCCGCGGCCGCCACACGCGCCGCCGCCGAGCCCACCGGTATCACCGTCGGGTACACGACCGGCGTCTTCGTCACTCCGGCGGTGCGGGAGCTGCGCCGCCGGCATCCGGACGCGGAGGTGCGCACCGTCCATGTGGATCTCCAGGACGTACGTGCCGCGCTGCTCGACCACCGGGTGGACGCGCTGGTGAGCCGGCTGCCGTTCGCGACCGGCCGGCTGGACGTGACGGTTCTCTACGACGAGCCCCGGATGCTGCTGGTGCCGCTCGACCACCGGCTCGCCGGCAGGGAATCCGTCACCTTCGACGACATCGCCGACGAGCCCGTGCCCCGGCTGCGCCGGGCCGATCCGCACTTCGAGGCATTCTGGCGCATCGATCCCCGGCCCGACGGGCGCCCGGCCCCCACCGGCCCGCTGATCGACGGCCTGGAGGACAAGTTCGAAGTCGTCGCCGCAGGTCAGGCGGTGGCCATTTCGGCCGGGCCGCGCGCCCACGGGCTGCGCCCGGACCTCACCGCGATCCCCCTGCGCGACGCCGAGCCGAGCCATGTCGTCCTGGCGACCCGCGCCGGTGACCGCGGCCGCCTGGTGGCGGCCTTCCGCACGGCGGCCCGCGACCAGCTGACCGGCCCGGCGGACAGCCGCCCGCGTACGGGTAGGTGAAGCACGTCCGCGAGCACCGCCCGCCGAAGGAGGCCGCACCATGTCCGGTCACGATCCGCTCTCCCCCGAGGAACGCGCCGTCGTCGATGTCGTCCGGGACTTCGTGGACCGCGATGTACGACCGGTGGCACGCGAGTCGGAGCACGCGAACCGCTACCCGGAGCAGCTTGTCGAGCGGATGAAGCAGCTCGGTGTCTTCGGCCTCGCGGTGCCCGCCCCGTACGGCCCCGCCCCCGTCTCCGCGCCGTGCTTCGCCCTGGTCACCGAGGAGTTGGCGCGCGGCTGGATGAGTCTGGCCGGCGCCATGGGCGGCCATACGGTGGTGTGTTCCCTGCTCGTCCGGTACGGCACGCCGGAGCAGCGGGAGCGGTGGCTGCCGCGGCTGGCCACCGGTGAGGTACGGGCCGCGATGGCGCTCACCGAGCCGGGCGGCGGCTCGGACCTCCAGGCGCTGCGCACCACCGCGCGCCGCGCCGCCGACGGCTCGTACGTCGTCCAGGGCGCCAAGACCTGGATCACCAACGCCCGCCGCGCCGGTCTGATCGCGCTGCTGGTCAAGACCGACCCGGCGGCCGAGCCCGCGCACCGCGGCATGTCCGTCCTGCTGGCCGAGCACGGCCCGGGGATGACCGTCTCGCGCGATCTGCCGAAGCTGGGTTACAAGGGCGTGGAGAGCTGTGAGCTGGCGTTCGACGGTTTCCGGGTGCCGGGGGACGCGCTGCTCGGCGGCCGGGAGGGGCGGGGGTTCGGGCAGATGATGCGCGGGCTGGAGATCGGCCGGATCCAGGTCGCCGCGCGGGCGGTGGGCGTCGGGCGGGCCGCCTTCGAGGATTCCGTACGGTACGCGCGGCAGCGGGAGAGCTTCGGCAAGCCGATCTGGCGGCACCAGGCGGTCGGCAACCTGCTGGCGGAGATGGCCACGTCGCTGTCGGCGGCGCGCCAGTTGGTGCTGCACGCGGCGCGGACGTACGACGGCGGGCAGCGGTCCGACCTGGAGGCGGGCATGGCGAAGCTGTTCGCGTCCGAGACGGCGATGCGTATCGCCCTGGACGCGGTGCGGGTGCACGGCGGGTACGGCTATTCCACCGAGTTCGACGTGGAGCGGTACTTCCGCGACGCGCCGCTGATGATCGTCGGTGAGGGGACCAACGAGATCCAGAAGGACGTGATCGTGCGGCAGCTGATGCGGCGCGGCGGACTGTGAGAGAGACCGGGCCGGCGGGCGGCCGCTCAGATCGCCCGGTCGCGCCCGGCCCAGTACGGCTCGCGCAGCTGCCGTTTGAACAGCTTGCCGGACTCGTCGCGCGGCAGGCTCTCCTCGAAGACGACCATCTTGGGCACCTTGTACGAGGCGAGCCGGTCGGCGACCTGGGCCCGTACGTCCTCGGCGGTGAGCGCGGCGCCCGGCTCCGGCTGGACGTGCGCGGCGAGCGACTCGCCGAACTCCTCGTCGGGGATGCCGAAGACGGCCACGTCCCGCACCCCGTCGAGGCCGAGCAGGCAGCCCTCGATCTCGGCCGGGTAGATGTTGACGCCGCCGGAGATGACCAGGTCGCTGCGGCGGTCGCTGAGGTAGAGGTAGCCGTCCGCGTCGAGGTGGCCGATGTCGCCGATCGTCACGTAGCCGGGCAGCCGCTCGGCCTCCATCGCCGCGCGCTTGGCGGGGTCGCCGAGGTAGGTGAACTGCGGCCAGGTGTCGGACGGCTTGAGATAGACCTCGCCGGTGCGGCCGGTGGGCAGCGGCGCCCCGTCGGGGCCGAGGACGGCCACCGCCGAGGTCTCCACGGCGCGGCCGACCGTGCCGGGGTGCGCCAGCCACTCCTGGCTGTCGCACCAGGTCACGGCGCCGGTTTCGCTGCCGCCGTAGTACTCGCGCAGTACCGGCCCCAGCCAGTCGATCATGGCGTGCTTGACGTGCGGCGGACAGGGCGCGGCGGCGTGCACGACGGAGGTGAGCGAGGACAGGTCGTAGCGCTCGCGGACCTCCTTGGGCAGCCGCAGCAGCCGTACGAACATGGTCGGTACCAGCTGCGCCTGCTCGACGCGGTGGCGCTCGACCAGCCGCAGGAACTCCTCGGCGTCGAAGCGCGGCATCAGGGTGATGTCCAGGCCGCCGGCCAGGGCGAGGACGGCATGCTGGCTGGGTGAGGCGTGGTAGAGCGGGGCGGGGATCAGGGTGCGGCCGCCGGGGCGCACCGCGAAGTATTCGAGGAACTTCGCGACCGACTCGGCGAGTTGTTCCTCGCCGACCGGATCGCGCAGCACGCCTTTCGGGCGGCCGGTGGTTCCCGAGCTGTAGATGACGGTGGAGGGGCGGCGGGCGGCGGCCTCGGTGAGCGGCGGGTGCCCGGCGAGCCAGGTGTCCAGGAGCGGGTGGTCGCCGGTGACCGGCGGGCACGGGAAGCCGCAGGCCGCGGCGATGCCGTCGGGCACCGGAACCTCGATGAGGCGGGCACGGGCGGGCAGCGCGGCGGCGACCGCGGGCAGCAGGTCGGTATGCGCGAAGACGACCTTGCTGTCGCTGTCGCCGAGCACATGGCTCAGCTCGTCGTGCCGGAAGTGCCAGTTGACGGGGACGGCCGAGGCACCGAGCAGCGCCGCTCCGGCGGCGATCTCCAGGTGCGCGGGTTCGTTGCGCAGCACGATCGCGATGCGCTCCCCGGGTTCGACGCCCAGGGCGTGCAGGCCGGACGCGATGCGGGCGGCCCGTTGCCGGAACGCCGGGTACGAGCGTTCGACCCCGGCGCAGCGAATGGCGGGGGGCGTGGCGGCGACGTCCATGTAGCCTCCAGACGGTTGCGGCTCGCGCCCATTGAACAGGTGCTTCCGCCCGGCCGCCAGGGCGCTGACAAGCCGTCAGCAAGACGACGGGGCAGGGCGGCGGCACTGAACGAGCAGGCCGGTGCCCGCCCGGCGTCGGGGGCCCGACATCCGAGGTATGGCCTCCGTACGGCCGCCAACCACCCGTTTCGAGCCAGCCGTTCGCCTCCGGTGCTCCGAGGTCTGTCCCGCCGAAGGGCTTCCGGCGCCGGTGCGGCGACTGCACCATGCGGGGGACACAACGGCATGCACATGACCGGCCGGTGCCGGGAGGCCGGCCGGCGACCGACCGCAAAGGAGCACGCGATGCGCAGCCGTACGAGACCGGGCCGGGCACGAACCACGCCGTCGTGCGCTCTACCCGTCGTGAACGCGACCGTGCGTCGCGCCGCGGTCGCCGCCGTACCCGCTCCTATCCTCGGTGAACATGAGCCAACACGAAAAGGACAAGAACGGTTCCGATGCAGGCGGAAAGGGTGATCACGATGTGCTGCTGCGTCGGCACGGCGAGGCCATCGCCCTGTTCGGCAGCCGGGTGCACCGGGTGCGCGACGACCAGTGGGACGCCCCGACACCGTGCGCCGAGTGGTCGGTGCGCGACCTGGTCGGCCACCTGACGGTGGAGCAGCTGTGGGTGCCGCGCCTGGTGCGGGACGGCGCCACCATCGAGGAGGTGGGGGACGACTACGACGGCGACCAGCTCGGTGACGACCCGGCCGGGGCGTGGGACCGCGCGGCGGTGGCCGCGGTGGCGGCGTTCTCCGAGCCGGGCGCGCTGGACCGGACGGTCCACCTGTCCTCGGGGCCCAGTTCGGCCGCGGCGTACTGCTCGCAGATGATGATGGACGCGGTGGTCCACTCCTGGGACCTGTCGCGGGCCATCGGCGCGGACGAGCGGCTGCCGCCGGAGCTGGCGAGCGCGGCGCTGCGCGAGGTCGAGCCGTACGCGGACGAACTCGCGGACACGTCCATGTTCGCCGACCCCGTGACACCGCCGCCCGGAGCGGACGACCTGACCCGGCTGCTGTGCCTGCTGGGCCGCCGGCCGTGAGAGGCCCGGCGGCGCCGGGAGGACGCCGGCCGGTGTCCGCGGGCCGTCCGGGCCCGCGGAGGTCCGCCGGCCGGCGCGGTCAGTCGATGCCGCGGAAGATGTAGGGCTCGGCCGGGTCGTCGTCGCAGCCCGCGACTCTGACCGGGACGCAGCGGCCCCAGACCTCCAGATTGCGGACTTCCCCGATCCGGCCCGGGCGCTCGCTCCGCTTGGGCCGCGGCTGTTTGCGTTGCGCGTTTTCCAATGCCACCACGCACTCCTTCATCAAGGGACACTTCCGACGCGGTGGCGCCTTCATACGAACCGGGACGTCGGCCAGGGTTCGTGGCACTTCCCGCGACGGGCCAAGGGTGTTGGCATCTCCCAGACAGGTCGTCCGTCGTCCACCAGATTAACGACCGCGACCGACGCGCGCTCGACATTTACCGGTAATGGCCGCAAGTCGGGGGTAATGCCTAGATTCTGCCGGAGGCCGCCCGCCTCCGCCGGGCCAGGGCAAAAGGAGCCCCGGGCCCGGCGGCGGGCACGGGCCGGTGCCGACCGGCGGTCCGCCCGGCGTTCACCCGTTTGCCGTACGGGACGCGGTCAGCGGTCCGGCAATCGGCGGACGGAGGCCCGCCGTCCCTGTGGGCGCTACTTCAGCAGCCGGGACATCCGCCGGTCGGCCAGCAGCTTGCCGCCGGTCTGGCACGTGGGGCAGTACTGGAGCGAGGAATCGCTGAAGGAGACCTCGCGGACGGTGTCGCCGCAGACCGGACACGGCTCGCCGGTCCGGCCGTGCACCCGCAGCCCGCTCTTCTTCTCCTTCTTGAGCTGCCCTGCGGCCACGCCCCGGGACCGCTCCACCGCTTCCCTGAGCGTGTCCTGTATGGCGGCGTAGAGCCGGTCCGTGTCCTCCGCGTCGAGACGGGCCGCGGGCTTGAACGGCGACATGCGGGCCGCGTGCAGGATCTCGTCGGAATAGGCGTTGCCGATGCCGGCCAGCACACCTTGGTCGCGCAGGAAGCCCTTGACCTGGCGCCGCTCCCCTTCGAGCAGGCCCGCCAGGGTCTCCCGTGTGAAGTCCGCGGCGAGCGGGTCGGGGCCGAGGCGGGCGATGCCGGGGACCTCGGCGGGGGCGGTCACGCAGTAGACGGCCAGGCGCTTTTGCGTACCGGCCTCGGTGAGGTCGAAGCCGGGCGCCGGGCCGTCCCCGTCGGCGCTCAGCCGTACGCGCAGGGCCAGCGGGCCTTTGCCGGGGCGCGGCGGGGCCTCCGGGAGCGCGTCCTGCCAGCGCATCCAGCCCGCGCGCGCCAGGTAGACGACCAGGTGCAGGTCTCCGACGGTCAGGTCCAGGAACTTCCCGTGCCGTGCCACCGCCGTGACCATGCCGCCTTCGAGGGCGGTCAGCGGCGGGTCGTACGTCTTGAGCACGTTGACGGCGGTCGGCTGGGCGCGTTCCAGGACGCGGCCGACGGCGTGCGCGTCGAGGAATTCCCGCAGGGCTTCGACTTCCGGCAGTTCGGGCATGCCTCCAGCCTGCACGGTGCGGCGGTCCGGTACATCTCGTGCGTGCCGCGTGCCGGACCGGCGGCAGGGCGCCCCGGCGGTGCTAGGGATAGGTCGTGTGGACTGGCTGACGGAGAGCGACATGTGGCTGGGCCGGCTGGTGTTCCAGCGGCTGCTGGCCGTGCTGTACCTGGTGGCGTTCGTGGCGGCGGCGCGGCAGTTCCGCGCGCTGATGGGCGAGCGCGGCATGACGCCGGTGCCGGACTTCGTGCGCCGGGTGCCGTTCCGCAAGGCTCCGTCGGTGTTCCAGTGGCGGTACTCGGACCGGTTCTTCGCCCTGTGGTGCTGGGCCGGTGCCCTGCTGGCCGCGGCCGTGGCGGCGGGGGCGGCGGACGCCGTGCCGCTGGGGGCCGCGATGGCGATGTGGGCGGTGCTGTGGGCGATGTACCTGTCCATCGTCAACGTCGGGCAGACCTGGTACGGCTTCGGCTGGGAGTCCCTGCTGCTGGAGACCGGCTTCCTGGCCGTCTTCCTCGGCAACGACGACATCGCGCCGCCGGTGCTCGTCATGTGGCTGCTGCGGTGGCTGCTGTTCCGCGTGGAGTTCGGGGCCGGGCTGATCAAGATGCGGGGCGACCACTGCTGGCGCGATCTGACCTGCCTGTACTACCACCACGAGACACAGCCCATGCCGGGCCCGCTGAGCTGGTTCTTCCACCGGCTGCCCAAGCCGCTGCACCGGGTCGAGACGGCCGCCAACCACGTCGCGCAACTCGGCCTGCCCGTGCTGCTGTTCACCCCCCAGCCGGTGGCGGCCTGGGCGGCGCTGGGGATCGTCGTCACGCAGCTGTGGCTCGTGCTGTCCGGCAACTTCGCCTGGCTGAACTGGCTGACCATCGTGCTCGCCCTGTCCGCGGTGGACGCCTCCCGGATCGCCGACGCGCCCGCGTTCGCCGCCACCCCGGCCTGGTTCGGCGTGCTGACCGTGCTCCTCACCGTCTTCGTCGCCTTCCGCAGCTACCGTCCCGTACGCAATCTGCTGTCCCGGCGGCAGGTGATGAACACCTCCTTCGACCCGCTGCACCTGGTCAACTCCTACGGGGCCTTCGGCAGCGTCACCCGGGTGCGCCGGGAGATCGTGATCGAGGGCACGGACTCCCCGGTGGCCTCGCCGGACGCGGTGTGGCGGGAGTACGAATTCCGGGGCAAGCCGGGTGACGTACGGCGCATGCCGCGCCAGTACGCGCCGTACCACCTCCGGCTCGACTGGCTGATGTGGTTCGCGGCGCTCTCCCCCGCCTACGCGCGCAGCTGGTTCGGGCCGTTCGTGGAGCGCCTGCTGGCGAACGACCCCGACACGCTGCGGCTGCTGCGCCACAATCCGTTCCCGGACGCGCCGCCCGCGCTGGTGCGCGCCCGGCTGTTCCAGTACCGGTTCACGACGTGGCGGGAACGGCGGGAGACCGGTGCGTGGTGGCTCCGTACGGAGCTGCGGGACTTCCTGAAGCCGACGGGAGCAGTTCGGCGCGGAAGGCGATGACCATGTCGCGGGCGTGCCGCAGCCCGATCCGCCCGAAATCGCGCTCCAGCTCGTCCAGTTCGGCGAGCGTCTCGTCCTTCGAACCGCCCAGCCGGGAACGGGACTTGACCAGGCCGAGCCGGGCCAGGGCGGTGCCGCGCGGCTCCCGCATCGCCTCGAACTCGCGCAGCGCCCCGGCGTAGACCTCGCACGCCTCGGCGTACCGCCCGGCCCGGAACAGGACGTTGCCGCGCATCTTGTGGTTGTAGGCGAGGGCGCTCGCGAGGTCCATGGCGCGGCAGATCGTCTCGGCCTCGGTGAGCAGGGACAGTGCCCGCTCCGTGTGGCCCTGTACGGACAGGACGTCGGCCACGCCGCGCAGCGACCAGGCGCGGCCCCGCGCGTCGTCGCCGTCGGCGGCGATCCGCGCGGACTCCTCGAACAGCTCCAGGGCCTTTTCGTAGTCGCCGGTGTTGCGGTGCATCTGCGCTATGCCGGACATCGCCCACACCATGTGGCGGGCCTCGCCGTGCCTGCGCGCCTGTTCGAGCAGCTGCTCGTGCAGGTCGGCGACGGCTTCGTAGTCGCCCTGTATGCGGCCGGTCTCGGCGAGCCCGGCGAGGGAGTAGCCGTGCGCCAGGCGGTCGCCGCCCGCGTCGGCGAGGGCGACGGCGTGGGCCAGCAGCCTGCGGGCCAGCGCGGGGGAGCCGCACTGCCGGGCGAGCGTGCCGCCGCTCCACAGGGCCCAGGACATCGCGCCGCTGTCACCGGCGGTGCGGGCGCTGCGGTAGCTCTCCTGCCAGGCCGTGCGCGCGTCGTCCACCCGCCCCAGGCGCCGGTTGGCCTCGGCGACGGCGAGCGAGGTTCGGGCGCGCTCCAGGTCGGTGCGGGCGTCGTGCCGTGCGCGGTCGGCCGTGGCGAGCACGTCCTCGTAGGACGAGTTCACGTTCAGGGCCGCGCCCAGCTCGCCTTGGTACTCCGGGGCGAATGCCTTGCCGTACATGTCTTCCGTGGCCTCCTGATCGCGCATGTGCTTGATCACGAAGCTACGAGGCGACGGGGGTGCGGCGAATCCCTCCGCGGATTGGTCATGCCGTATGCCTCGGGTCCTACGCGAGAGGGACCGGATCATCATCGGGACGTACGGGGAACCCGGTCTTCCGGCCGACCGGCTCAGGCGGCGGGGCCCGTGTGCTCCGGGGCCGGACCGCCGAAGGCTCCGGCCGGGCCGGGTGCCGTACGCGCGGGGCGGCGGGCGAAGCGCCGGTTCAGCGGACGCTCGACGAAGCGGTACACGATCAAGGCGGTGGCCTGGGCCAGGACGGCGCCGGCGGCGGCCAGCGCCAGGCTCGTGGGGATCGTGAAGGCGCGTTCGTAGCCCAGCAGGTGGCGGAAGGCCAGCAGCAGCGGCCAGTGAATGATGTACAGGGCGTACGAGGCTTCGCCCAGGGCGACGAAGGCCGGGCGGGCCAGGGGGCGCGGGGTCTCACGGCCGTCGGCGAGTGCCAGGTGGGCGATCACAAGCGCCAGCGGAATCGCCCCGAGGGCTCCGTACCGGAGCGGCGGCGGGCAGAGCGGCGCCAGGCCGACGGCCGGAACCGGCAGGACGAGGAGCAGGGCGCGCGGGGCCCGGGGCCAGCGGCCGGCGGCGACCAGGCGGGCGGTGACGATGCCGAGCGCGAATTCCGCCAGCCGCGTCGGCGGGAAGAAATAGCAGAGCCACATGCTGTCCCGGCCCACGTCGATGCCCCGGCCGAGTGCCGGTGCGGCCACCGTCAGGACCGTGAGCGGCAGCGTGAGGACGGCGACGGCCAGGACCGCCCAGCACGCCCCGAGGCGCGCCGCGGGGATCTTGCGGGCGGCGGCGATCAGCAGCGGGAACAGCGCGTAGAAGAACATCTCGCAGGAGATGGACCACGACGGCGCGTTGAAGCACGCGTCCAGCGCCGTGCCGGGAGTCCAGCCCTGGAGCAGGAGCAGACTGATCACGCCGAAGCGCGGCCCGCAATCCGTGGGCATGCCGTCGGGCAGGGCGGAGACCGAGGTCAGGGCGAAGAACGCCACTCCGCCCGCCCAGCCGAGCACATGGGCGGGGACGATCCGCCACAGGCGGCGGCGCCAGAAGGCGCGGACCGGTTCGCCCGGCCGGTGGGTCCAGGCGAGGACGAAGCCGGAGAGGACGAAGAAGCCGCTGACCGCGCAGGCCGCGAGGGTCTGCGACGGGTACAGCGCCGTGTGCACATCGGCGTCGGCGAACAGCGCCACGTCCACGAGCAGGTGCGAGACCAGCACCGGAAGGGCGAGGAAGAACCGCAGCCCCGTCAACGACGGCAGTCGCTGTCGCCCTGTCCGTTCCACACCCACCTCCGGGCCCCGCGGCACCTTCACGCCCGGTCATGCCCCGGGCGGATGCCCCGTCACCGTCGGCACCGCGTGGTTCCCCGGAACGGGCGAAACACGGGGGCGGGAGGAATACCCGCGGCGCGGGAAGCACGCGTCTCCCCCGCGCTGCGACCGGCCGCGTCCTGCCGCGGGCGGTCAAGCGCGTCGAGGCCGCTGCCGTTCTTCGTCGCGTGCACGAAGAGCTGTACGCCGTAGCCGTCCTTCTCGTCGTCGTGGACCGCGAAGGTGCACCCGTCGCTGCGGAACGGGGCCCGCCCGGCGTAGGCGCAACTCTTGCCGGACGAAGAGTGCCCCGGGTTCACCCAAGTCGAGTCCCTGCGCCCGGGGCTGTGCCTGTGCCTGCGAGAGGCCGACGGCGCCGGTCCGTACTCAACGCGCAGGCCGTCCGTGGCGCCACGGACGGCCTGCCGGTGCCCACCGCTTCCCGCAGCGGTCCGCCCGCCCCCAGCCGGACCGCCGCTCCGGGAATGTGTCACGGAGAATTCCCGGAAGGGTGGGAAGGAAATGCGTGCCGCGGAACCGCCGCGTTCAGCCGGCGTTTTACCGGTGGACGTCCAGCCGCATTCCGGGGTAGATCAGATTGGGATTCGCTCCGATCACCTGGCGGTTCAGCCGGTAGAATTCCCGCCAGCCCCAGCCGTGGGCGTACGCGATTCCGCTGAGCGTGTCCCCCCGGTTCACCACGACCTGGCCACCGGATGTGCGGTGCGGCCGGGCCTTGTACTGCTTGTGCTGCCCGTACCCGCTGCCGTGGCGGTAGTGCCGCTGCCGCAGCCGCTCACGGGCCCGGCCGCTGCCCTCCGCGCGGGCCGGGGCGCCGACGCGCGGCGCGGACCGCTGGACGCTCGCGTTCGGAGCGCTGTGCCGCGTGCCGGACCCGCGCAGTCCCAGGCGGGACGAGCAGGCCGGCCAGGCCCCCCAGCCCTGTCGCGCCAGCACCCGTTCCGCCACGCTGATCTGCTGGGACCTGGAGGCCCGCGACGCCCGGGAGGCGTACCTGCCGCCCCCGAAGGAACGCCAGGTGGAGTGGGCGAACTGCAGCCCGCCCGAGAAGCCGTTCCCGGTGTCGGCCCGCCAGTTGCCGCCGCTCTCACACCCGGCCAGGCGGTCCCAGGTGGCACCGCCGCGGGCTTCGGCCGGCCCTTCGGCCACCACGTTCAACGCGCCGGCGGCCAGCAGGACCACTGCCGCCGTCGCCCCTCGGGCCCCGCGCCCCCGGACTTCACCGCGTCCGCTCGTTTCCGATCCCTGAGGATATTCCATCGATGTGCTCCCGTCCTTCACCGCGCGGTTTCCCGGCGGCTATGGGGATGCATGACGTCCGTCGGCGCACGCCTTTCCCCGGCTTTTCCGCGGAATTGCTCCCGCGTCTTCACCGGTCCGTGCGATGCGTTTTCCGGGCCGTCATGAATTCGACGAGTCCGAGACAACCACGGGCACGGTCCGCATTGTCAGAGCGCGCGGTAGCGCCCGCACCGGGCGGCCTGCCCCCGCACCGCCGGAGCGGAGGCAGACGGCGCCGCATGGCGCCCCCTCGTGCCGGGTAGGGGCGCACCCTCACAGGCGGCGCGCATGGCCTGCCCTGGCGTATCGAGCGCTTGTCCGAGCCGGGGGTGGCCGCGGAGCGCACCGGGGGGCTCGGGTCACGCGCGGCGGGGGTCCGCACGCACCGCGCACGGGCCCCGGGAGCGGTGCACCACCGCCGTCCCCAGGGAGGGTTTCGGTGCGCCGGGGGTGTGCCGCCCGGGTCACACCGGTACGAGCGTGACCTCGGTCGCCTTCACACTCACCCAGACCTCGGTGTCCTCGGCCAGCCCCAGTTCCGCCGCGGCCTGCGGGGTGATCTCGCCGACCAGGTCGGGCACCTGCGGCGAGGCGACCAGGACGCGCAGCCGGCTGCCGAGCGCGGTGATCTCCCGTACCCGTCCCGGCCAGACGTTGCGGGGGCTGCCGGAGGGCCGCTCGCGGTGCACCGAGACCGCTTCCGGGCCGATGATCGCCAGTGCGGCGGTGCCTTCGGGCAGCGGATCGGCGGCCACCAGCCGCCCGGTGCCGCCGAGCCGCAGGCCGTCGGCGGTGGCCCTGCCGGACCAGGCGTTACGGCCGAGCATCCGCGCCACCCACGGCGAACGCGGATGCCGGGCGACCTCGGCGGGGGCCGCGTCCTGGAGGGCGCGGCCGTCCTCCAGGACCAGCACGCGGTCGGCCAGCGAGACCGCCTCGACCGGGTCGTGGGTGACCATCAGGCAGACGCCGCCGAAGCCGGCCAGATGCCGGCGCAGGGTGTGCCGGACGTGCGCGCGGGTGCTCTGGTCGAGGGCGGCCAGCGGCTCGTCGAGGAGCAGCAGGCGGGGGCGGGCGGCCAGCGCGCGGGCCAGTGCGACGCGTCCGGCCTGGCCGCCGGAGAGCTGGGCGGGGCGGCGGTGCGCGAGGTGGCCGACGCCGAGCCGGTCCAGCCATCGCTGGGCCTCACGGCGGGCCTCGGCACGGGCGGTGCCGTGGGCGCGCAGCCCGTACGCGGTGTTGCCGAGGGCCGTCAGGTGGGGGAAGAGCGCCCCGTCCTGCGGGACCCAGGCGACGTCGCGGCGGTGCGGCGGCAGCGTGGTCACGTCGCGCTCGCCGAGCGTCAGCGTGGCGTGCGCCCGGGGCGTGAGGCCGAGCAGGGCGCGCAACAGCGTGGTCTTGCCCGCGCCGTTGGGGCCGACGACGGCGATGGTGGTGCCTGGGGCGGCTTCGAGGGTGAGCCGGTTGAAGCCCGTGACGTCCGCGTGCAGCGGCCACCGCCCGGTGCGGGCGCCGTCGCCGGGGCCGTCGGTGGCGGTGGGGCCCGCGTCGGCGGCCCCGGTGTGCGCGGTGGCGGCGGCGCACGGGTCCGCGGGGGCGGGCGGGCCGGGTGCCGCGGATGCGCCGGTCACGTGGTCCGGCCATGTGCCGTCGGCATCCGGCACCCCGCCGCCCTCCGCGTCCGTACGCGTCACCGCGCCGCTCGTGCGCCCCCGCACCGGGCCGCCCCCGCCCGCCCACCGGCCGCGCAGGGCGACCAGGACGGCCATCGCGACGACGAGCAGCAGCAGGGAGACGGAGGTGGCGGCCTCGGGGCTGTCCTGGAGGAGCAGATAGACCTGGAGGGGCAGGGTCTGGGTGACGCCCGGCAGGTTGCCCGCGAAGGTGATCGTCGCGCCGAACTCGCCGAGCGCCCGCGCCCAGGTCAGGGCGGCGCCGGCGGCGAGCCCGGGGGCGACCATGGGCAGCGTGACGGTGGCGAAGACGCGCAGCGGCCCGGCGCCGAGCGAGGCGGCCGTCTCCTCGTACCGCGCGTGCAGCCCGGCCAGCGCGCCTTCGAGGCTGATGACCAGGAACGGCATCGAGACGAAGGTGGCGGCGACCACCGCGCCCGCCGTGTGGAACGGCAGCTGTACGCCGAACCAGCTCTCCAGCCATCCGCCGAGCAGGCCCCGCCGCCCGAACCCGAGGAGCAGCGCCACGCCGCCGACGGTCGGCGGCAGCACCATCGGCAGCAGCACCAGGGAGCGCACCAGCGCCTTGCCGGGGAAGTCGACGCGCGCCAGCAGCCAGGCGAGCGGCACGCCGAGCAGCAGGGACAGGCCCAGCGCCCAGCAGGAGACGACCAGCGAGATCCGCAGGGCCTCGACGACCCCGTCGGAGGTCAGATGGGTGCCGAGCTCGCCCCAGGAGGTACGGGCCAGGATGCCGGCCATGGGCACCAGCAGGAACGCCACCGCCAGGACGGCGGGCACGGCCAGGGCCAGCGGGGCGCGGCGGCCGGGGACGGGCTTGCGGACGCGCCCGGGGAGGAGGGCGCGCCCGGCGCCGGGTCCCCGGCCGGGCTCCGTGCCGGGGGTGCGGCCCCGGCCGTCGGCGGGCGTCCGGTCGCGTCCGGCGCCGGGCTTCCGGTCGCGCTTGACGGCGTCGCGCTTCATGGCATCGCGCTTCATGGCATCGCGCTTCATGGCTCAGAGGGGATCACGGCTTCGAGGGGATCATGGCGTGGCCGGTCCGTGCCGCGTTACGGCTGCTGGAAGCCCGCGTCGCGCAGGATCTTCTGCGCCTCGGCACCGCCGAGCCACTTCACGAACGCGTCCGCCTCCTTGGTGTGCTGGGAGACCTTGAGCGTGGCGGCCGGGTATTCGGCGATCGCGTTCTGCTCGTCCGGGATCTGTACGGCGTCCACCTTGTCCGGCGCGGTCATCGCGTCGGTGGCGTAGACGATGCCGGCGTCCGCCTCGCCCAGCTCGACCTTGCTCAGGACGCCGCGTACGTCCTGTTCCTGGGAGACCGGCTGGACCGTGATGTGCTGCCGGTCCAGGACCTTCTTGCTGTAGCGGCCGACGGGCACCGCCGGCGCGGCGAGCACGACCTTGAGCTTCTTGGCGGTGGCCAGGTCGGCCAGCCCCTTGACGTGCTTGGGGTTGCCCTCGGCGGTGGCGATCACCAGCCGGTTCTTGGCGATGATCTGCGGCTCGGCGGTCTTGCCCTTCAGGCCGTCCATGGTCCGGGTGTCGGCCGTGACCAGGGCGTCGGCCGGGAAGTCCTGGTTGACCTGGGCGGCGAGCTGCTGCGAGCCGGCGAAGGAGAACTTCACCGTGGTGTCGGGGTGTTCCTTGTGGTACGCGTCGGCGGCCTTGGCGAACACGTCGGTCAGGGAGGCGGCGGCGAGCACCTTGAGCGTGGTCTTGCCGCCGTCCGCCGCGGACGAGTCGTCACCGCCCCCGCAGGCGGCGGTGAGCGGGGCGAGTACGGCGACGGTCAGGGCGGCGGCGAGGGCACGGCGCCGGGTGACGCCGAGGGTGCGGGACATCGGAATCGACTCCTTGGGGACGCGGGGCGGTGACGCGGGGCCGCGGCGGGCGTCAGACGCGGTCGATATGGACATTGGTCGATTTCACGCGGGCGGTGGCGCGCATGCCGACCTCCAGTCCGAGTTCCTCCACCGCTTCCCGTGTCAGGAGGGAGACCAGCCGGTGCGGGCCGGCCTGGATCTCCACCTGCGCCGCGACGTCGCCCAGCTTGATCGCCGTGACGATGCCGGGGAAGGCGTTGCGGACCGAGGTGTGGGAGGTGTCGTCCTCCGAGGCGCCGTTCTTGGCGAGTTCGGTGGAGAACGCGGCCAGATCGCGGCCGTCGATCAGCCGGCGGCCGGTTTCGTCCCGGTGGGTGGGGACCCGGCCGGCGTCGGCCCAGCGGCGGGCCGTGTCGGGGCTGACGCCGAGCAGGCGTGCGGCCTGGCCGATCGTGTAGGACTGCATGTGCGGCACCGTATGGCAGAAGCTCTCTCATCTGCAATTTCTGCGTGGGAATGCACCTGGCAGATGCGAGCCGGGCTGGAGGATGCGCCAAGTACGGGCGCGGGGCGCCGAAGGGGCCCCGGGGTGGGCCGGGTCCGTGGCGCGGGGGCGCGGACCGGACAGACCAGGGGGCGGAGCATCGGACGTGTGGGCGAAGCCGTACTCTTTTGGGAGGGATTTGGGAGGGCATGGCGTAACACGGAGGGAGCGCGACCCGATGAGTACTCCTACTTCTTCAGCCCGCTCGGCGGTACGCAGCCGGTCGATCATGAGGAGACTACGGCCGGAGGCGCCGCGCGACGTCGTGCCGCCGGCGCACGAGCGCCCCGTCCTGCACACGGTCCCGCATCCCTCCCCGGACCGCCCCCTTCCGCTGCGGCTCGCCGATCTCGCCGTCGCCGCCTGCACCGCGCAGACGGTGCTCGCTCCCAAGCCGGACCCGCTCGCGCTGCACGCCGCCGAGCTCCTGCACGCCCCCTTCGCCTCCATGGCCGAGGCCGCCATGGGCCGGCCGCTGGACCGGCGGCTGCGGGAACAGCTCGGACGGCTGGGCCGGGCGGGCGAGCAGCGCGCGCTCCAGGCGGGCCCGGGCGCGCCCGGCAAGCGCGGAGCGCTGTGGTCCGTTGGCCTGCTGGTGGCGGGCGCCGCCGCCACGAACTGCCGCTCGGACGTGGAAACCTGCGAGGCGGCGGCCACCCTGGCGCGCCTGCCGGACGGCGGCGCCCCCGCCGCCAGCCGGTCCCCGGGCGGCCGTGCCCGGCAGTACTACGGCGTTCCCGGCGCCGTCGGCCAGGCCCGCTCCGGCTTCCCGAACGTCCTGGGCGTGGCCCTGCCCGCGCTGCGCCAGTCCCGCGCGGCGGGCGCCTCCGAAGTGACAGCCCGTATGGACGCGCTGCTGGCGCTGCTGTCCACCCTCGACGACACGACCCTGCTGCAACGGGGCGGTTCGCAGGGTCTGCTGTCGGTGCAGATGGACGCGCGCGACGTCCTGTCGTCGGGCGGTTTCGGCACCCCGCGCGGACGCAAGGCTTTCGTCCGGCTGGACTCGCGGATGACCCGCAACGGGCTCACGGCCGGGGGCAGCGCGGCGCTGCTGTCGGCGACCCTGTTCCTGGACTTCCTGTTCGAGGGCCGCTGAGCGCCCGCGTACGGGCTCAGGCCGCGCTGCCGGGCGTGACGTACTGCCGCAGCAGATCGCGCAGCTCCGCCTCGAAGGCGTCGTAACGGCTGCGCAGCTCGGCGCCCGGCCACCCGGCGGGCAGCAGGGCGTCCGGCAGCAGCGGGTCGGCCAGGAGGTGGCGCAGTACGGCGGCGGAGACGGTGAAGCGTCCGGCCGGTGACGTGGCGTCGGACAGCGCCGCCAGCAGGGCGCGCGCCCGCGCCGCCCAGCCGTCCAGGTCCCACAGGCCGCGTACCAGCTCCGCCGGGTCGCCGTCCGGAGCGCCGGTGAGCCAGGTGCACTGCCGGGCGGCCACGGCCGGTCGGGTGCGCTCCAGGTTGGCCGGGCGCAGCCAGGTCCCTTCGCGCAGTTCGGCGAGCCGCAGTTCGGCCATGGCCTGGCGCAGCGCGGTCCGCTCCGCCGCGGGGCGTGCTTCGGCCGTGACCACGGCGATCTCCCAGGCACCGTCCCAGCGCCGGGTGCGCGGCGCACGGCTCTCGTCCTGCCGCGCCTGACGCTCCAGCAGCCGCGCGGTGAGTCCGTACGTCCCCTCCCCCAGTTGAAGGTCGCCCGCGGCCACCATCCGGGACAGCGCGACACGAACGGTTCCCTCGGCAACGCCGAACAGCTCACCGACCCGCACCAGGGCACGCGCCGGAAGGCGGGGCGGATGGTGGCCGAGGAGAGTGCTGAGCACGATGGAGCGGGCGGTGAGCGGCCGCAGGCCGAGACGCTCCGCGGCGTCGCGTACGGGGGTGTCGTGGTCCATCGGGCGAAATCCTAGGAGGTGCCCCGCGAGCCGGTGCGGGCCGCCTGCCTCACCGGGCCGCGTCGCCGCGTACCGCCCCGTCCAGGGCCCCGGCGCGCTCCTCCTTCGCCGTCTTCTCCCGGTTGTCCACTTCCCACCCCAGGAAGGAGAACAGCACGATCAGGATGCCGCCGCAGACGATCGCGCAGTCGGCGAGGTTCATGATGCTGAAGCCGCGTATGTGGAGGAAGTCGACCACCTCGCCCCGGAAGTCGCCGGGGGTACGGAAGAGACGGTCGGTCAGGTTGCCGAGTCCGCCGCCCAGCAGCAGGCCGAGCGCGATCGCCCAGGGGACGCTGTAGAGCTTGCGCGCCATACGGACGATCACCACCACGACGGCCGCGGCGATGACCGTGAACAGGAGGGTGGCCGCCTCGCCGATGCCGAACGCCGCGCCGGGGTTGCGCTCCACCAGCAGCTCCAGCCAGTCGCCGAGCACCTTGACGGGGGCGCCGTTCTCCAGCTCCGCGACCACGGCCACCTTGCTGCCCAGGTCGAGCAGATAGGCGGCGCCCGCCACCGCCAGGAGCAGCGGCACCCGCCGCCGGCTTCCGGCTTCCGCCTCGCCGTCCCCACCGCGCGCCGCCATGGCCCGGTCCCGTCCCCGCACGTTCCGTCCCCCTCGAAGTCCGGCGGCCGGTCGGGCCGCCACGGACCCCGACTCTATGACAGCCCGTTCTATTACAGTCTTCCCACGCCTGTTCCGCTTCTGTAACGTCCCCGGTATGACCCTCACCCATGAAGTCGTGAACCAGGCCCCGCCCCTGACCGGATTCAGCGCGGCGGACGACCCGGCCCTCCTGGCGGCGCTGCGCCGCGCGGGCGCCGGGTGGGGCGAGCCGGAGGTACGGGAGCTGGGTGCGCTCGCCGGGACGGAAGAGGTGCAGGAGCAGTCGCGGATGGTGGAGGAGCAGCCGCCACGGCTGCGCACCCACGACCGCTTCGGCCACCGGATCGACGAGGTGGAGTTCCACCCCGCCTGGCACCAGCTGATGGCCGTGGCGGTGGAGCGCGGGCTGCACGCCGCGCCATGGGCGGACGACCGCCCCGGCGCCCATCTCGTGCGCGCGGCCAAGTTCTACGTCTGGTCCCAGGCCGAGCCGGGGCACGGCTGCCCCATCTCCATGACGTACGCCGCCGTACCGGCCCTGCGCGCCGAGCCGGACCTCGCGGCGCAGTACGAACCGCTGCTGGCGTCCCGTACGTACGACTACGGGCTGCGGCCCCCGCTGGCCAAGTCGGGCCTGATCGCGGGCATGTCGATGACGGAGAAGCAGGGCGGCTCGGACGTCCGGGCCAACACGACGCGGGCGGTGCCGGCGGGCGACGGCACGTACCGCATCACCGGCCACAAGTGGTTCACGTCCGCGCCGATGAGCGATGTGTTCCTGGTGCTCGCGCAGACGGCGGAGGGGCTGAGCTGCTTCCTGCTGCCGCGCGTCCTGCCCGACGGCACCCGCAACGGTATGCGGCTGATGCGGCTGAAGGACAAGCTCGGCAACCGTTCCAACGCCTCTTCCGAGATCGAGTACGAGGACGCGGTGGCCTGGCCGGTCGGTGAGCCGGGGCGCGGGGTGCGCACCATCGTCGAGATGGTGAACATGACGCGGCTGGACTGTGTGATCGGCTCGGCGGCCGGAATGCGCGCCGGACTGCGGCAGGCGCTACACCACACCGCGTACCGGCACGCGTTCGGCCGCGCGCTGGCGGAACAGCCGCTGATGCGGGCGGTGCTGGCGGACCTGGCGATCGAGTCGGAGGCGGCGACGACGCTGGCGATGCGGCTGGCGACCGCCGTGGACGGGGCGCAGGCCGGGGACGCGGGCGAGGCCGCGCTGCGCCGGCTCGCGCTGGCCGTCGGCAAGTACTGGGTGTGCAAGCGGGGCAGCGCGCACGCGGCGGAGGCACTGGAGTGCCTGGGCGGCAACGGCTACGTGGAGGAGTCGGGCATGCCGCGCATCTACCGCGAGGCCCCCCTGCTGTCGATCTGGGAGGGCTCGGGCAACGTCGCCGCACTGGACGTGCTGCGCGCGCTCGCCAAGGAACCGGCCTCGCTGGAAGCGTACTTCGCGGAGGTGGACGCGGCGGCGGGCGCCGACCGGCGGCTGGACGCGGCCGTCGCGGGGGTACGCAAGACGCTCGGCACGCTCGGCGACCCGGACCAGGCGCAGCGTGCGGCCCGCTCGCTGGCGGAGCGGATGGCGCTCGCGCTCCAGGGCGCCCTGCTCGTACAGCACAGTCACCCGGCGGTCGCGGACGCGTTCTGTGCCTCCCGCCTCGACCGGGAGTGGGGGCACGCCTTCGGGACCCTGCCCGCCACGGCCGACCTGACGGCCATCCTGGAGCGGACGTCTGCGGAGGAGGCCGGATGAGCGGCGACGGCCCGGCGGCGCGGCCCGTACGCGTCGAGCGCTCCGGCCCCGTGACGACCGTCATCCTGTCCCGGCCGCAGGCGCGCAACGCGGTGGACGGCGCGACGGCCGCCGCGCTGGCCGACGCCTTCCGCGCCTTCGCGGCGGACGACACGGCGCACGCCGCCGTCCTGTGGGGCGAGGGCGGCACGTTCTGCGCGGGCGCCGACCTCAAGGCGATCGGCGCCGAGCGCGGCAACCGGGTCGCGGCGGACGGCGACGGGCCGATGGGCCCCACCCGGATGCGCCTGGACAAACCGGTGATCGCGGCGGTCGCGGGGCACGCGGTGGCGGGCGGCCTGGAGCTGGCCCTGTGGTGCGATCTGCGGGTGGCGGAGGAGGACGCGGTCTTCGGGGTGTTCTGCCGCCGCTGGGGCGTGCCGCTGATCGACGGCGGTACGGTACGCCTGCCCCGTGTCGTCGGCACCGGCCGCGCCCTGGACATGGTGCTGACCGGGCGGCCGGTGGGCGCGGCCGAGGCGCTGGCGATGGGCCTGGCCAACCGGGTGGTACCGCCGGGACGGGCCCGTGCCGAGGCCGAGGAGCTGGCAGCCGCCATCGCCCGCTTCCCCCAGGCGTGCCTGCGCAGCGACCGCGCCTCCGTCCTGGCGCAGGAGGGCCTGTCCGAGGAGGCCGCCATGGCGCAGGAACTCCGTTACGGGCAGGGCGTCCTGGCGGAGGCGATGACGGGCGCGGCGCGCTTCGCTTCGGGGGCGGGGCGGCACGGGGCGATGGAGACGTAAGGGGCACCGTCCCCTTGCCTGCGCCTCACCCCGCGAGCGGTATGTCCGGTGCCGTACGGGGAAACGCCCGCCGGTAGTCGGACGGCGAGACCCCGACGCGCTTGAGGAAGTGGTGGCGCAGGTTGTTCGCCGTGCCCAGGCCGCTGAGTTCACCGATCTTCTCGACCGGCAGGTCCGTCGACTCCAGCAGGCTCTGGGCGCGCGCCAGGCGCTGGTCGAGAAGCCATTGCAGCGGGGTCGTGCCGGTGGCGGCCTGGAGCCGCCGGTAGAACGTCCTGGGGCTGAGCGCGGCCCGCTCCGCCAGGTCCTCGACGGTCAGCGGCCGGTCCAGGTGCGCGCGGGCCCAGGCCAGGACCGGGGCCAGCCCCTGGTCGTCGGCGGCGGGCACGGACAGGTCGATGAACTGGGCCTGGCCGCCGGGCCGGTGGGCGGGTACGACCATACGGCGGGCGAGCTGGTTGGCGACGTACGCGCCCAGGTCGCGCCGCACCAGGTGGAGGCAGAGGTCGAGCCCCGCGGTGAGCCCGGCGCTGGTGAGCACGTCGCCGTCGTCCACGTACAGCACCGAGTCGTCGACCCGTACCTTCGGGTAGCGCTCGGCGAGCTGGGCGGTGTGCATCCAGTGGGCGGTGGCGCGGCGCCCGTCGAGGAGCCCGGCCTCGGCGAGCGCGAAGGCGCCGGTGCACAGGGACACCATGCGGGCACCGGCGTCGTGGGCGCGGCGCAGCGCCTCGGTCAGCCCCGGCGGCAGCGGAGCGCCCTCCTCCACACAGGGATCGGGCACCGACGGGACGATGACCGTGTCCGCGCCGGCCAGGTCGTCGAGTCCGTACGGGGTACGCAGCGCCAGCCCGGCCGCGCCCGCGGGCCCGTCCGCGCCGCCCCGCTCCCCGGTGCCGCACAGCCGCAGGTCGTACCAGGGGTCGGCCAGGTCGGGCTGCGGCTTGCCGAAGACGGTGCAGGGGATGCTCAGTTCGTACAGGTCCCACGACGGGACCCCGATCTCCTCGGTCACGACGACCGCGACGGAACCAGCGCTCATCCCCGAAGGATAGGCAGCCCGCGGGGATGGCAGGAATTTGGTGCCGGCCGTCACCACTGTCACTGGTCGCGGGCGCCCCGCGCTGCGAGCGTGGTCCGTACGTGATCAACCGCCGGTCCACGAACACCGGCGGACGTACGAGGAGAAGCACATGCGAAGCGAACCCGCGGCCGTGACGGTGCTGGGGCTGGGCTCGATGGGGACGGCGCTGGCCGGCGCGCTGCTGAAGGGCGGCCATGCGACGACGGTGTGGAACCGTTCGCCGCACAAGGCCAAGCCGCTGGCGGAGCGCGGGGCCACGGTGGCAGCGACGCCCGAGGAGGCGGTCGCGGCGAGCCCCCTCCTCATCGCCTGCGTACTGGACTACGCGGCCCTGCACACCGTCCTCGACCCGGTGGCGGACTCGCTCGCGGGCAAGACGCTGGTCAACCTCACCTCCGGCTCCCCGGAGCAGGCCGCGGAGGCCGCCGCGTGGGCGCGGGCGCACGGTGCGCACTACCTCGACGGGGCGATCATGACCACTCCCCCGGGCGTCGGCAGCCCGGAGATGATGTTCCTCTACAGCGGTGAGCGCACGGTCTTCGACACCCACCGCCCGGTCCTCGCCTCCCTGGGCGACCCGCTGCACCTGGGTACCGACCCGGGACTGGCGTCCCTGTACGACGCGGCTCTGCTCGGCCTGATGTGGGCCGCCATGACCGGGTGGCTGCACGGTACCGCGCTGGTCGGCGCGGAGGGCACCCCGGCCACCGCCTTCACCCCGGTCGCGATCCGCTGGCTGAGCGCGGTGACCGGCTTCCTCACCACGTACGCGCCCCAGGTGGACGCCGGGCACTACCCGGGCGACGACGCCACCGTGGACGTGCAGATCGCCGCGATCGACCATCTGATCCACGCCGCGGCGGCGCGCGGCGTCGACAACGCGCTGCCCGAACTGCTCAAGGCCACCATGGAGCGGACCCGCGCCGCGGGCCACGGCTCCAGCAGCTACGCGAGCGTCATCGAAACCCTCAGGAAGGCTGCGGGCAACCGATGACGACCTGGACAGATACGGCGCCGGTCACCACCACACCGCCCGCCGCCTGGCCCGGCCTGCTGGCCACCGCCACCGACACCTGCCTGGACGCCCTCCTCGAACAGGCAGGCCAGGACTGGTCGCGTCCCGCCCACGACCTGGACTGGACCTGCCGGGACACCCTCGACCACCTCGCCCTCGGCCTGACCGGGTACGCGGGCCTGCTGATCGCCCGCCCCACCGACCGCTACATCACCCTCTTCGCCTCCCTCGACCCGCAAGCGCCCCTCCCCGCCTGCCTGGAGGGGCTGCGCATCGCGGCCTCCCTCCTGGGGTCCACGGTCCGTGACACGCCGTCCGATGTGCGGGCCTGGCACCTGTGGGGACACTCCGACGCCGCCGGTTTCGCGGCCATGGGCATCACGGAACTGCTCCTCCACACCTACGACATCACCCGCGCGCTGGACCCGGACTCGCCCTGGGCACCGGACGACGCCCTGTGCGCCGCCGTACTGACCCGGCTCTTCCCTGACGCGCCGGAAGCGCCATCTGGGCACGGCCCGTTCGACGTACTGCTCTGGTGCACGGGCCGGGCCGCACTCCCCGGCCTGCCACGGCGTACGGCATGGCAGTGGGACGGCAGGGTGCGCTGAGCACCCTGCCGTCACCCCCTCTGTTGAACGCGTTCAACCCGTCACGTACTGTCTTACGTGCCGGGTTGAACGCGTTCAAGAACCCGGTCCGAGCCGCGCACCGCAACGCATCTGGGGGCATCGTGACCGCACTGGTCGACCTCATCGTCATGCTGGGCATGTTCGTCGTGGTCCCGACGGGGCTCGCGCTGCTCCGCGAACCCGGCACGCGATGGCTGCGGCGCCGCTGGCCACTGGCCGCCGCGGCGGGCGCCGCCTCCCTGTGGCTGCCGCGCGGCGCCGCCGCCACCGTGCTCGCCGGCGCCTACGCGCTCGCCACCCTCACCCTCGCCCTGTACGCGCCGCGCCGGCTGGCCCGCACCCGCAGCCTCGCCCCGGGTGAGATCGCCGTACTGACAGCGCTCGTCACCCCCGCCGTCGCCGGAACCGCCCTGGTCGCCGAGCGCTCCGGCCACCAGCTGCTCGGCTTCGACCTGGAGATCCTGTCGCTGACCGTGCCGCACTTCCACTTCGCCGGGTTCGCCGCCGCGCTGGTGGCCGGGCTGGTCTGCCGCGCCGCCCGCCCCGGCCGCGCCGGGCCGTTCGCCGCGCTCAGCGTGCCGGTGGGGACCCTGCTCGTCCTGGCGGGCTACTTCATCGACGACTGGGCCGAACTGGCCGGCGCGGTGGTCCTGACCGCGGGCATGTGGCTGGTCGCCCTGGTCACCTGGCGGGACGTCCGTACGACCGCGCCGGACCGGACCACCCGCGCGCTGCTCGGCGGCTCGGCCGCCGTGCTCGTCGCGACGATGCTGCTCGCCCTGAGCTGGGCGCTCGGCGAGGCAACCGGCCTCCCGCACCCCACACTGGCATGGATGGCGGCCACCCACGGCCTCGGCAACGCGCTGGGCTTCGCCCTGTGCGCGCTGCTCGCCTGGCACCGCCTCCGGAACGAGCCCGCCACGTCCCACCGGACCGCCCCCGCACCCGTATGACCGTTCCCCCGACGCCACCACACCAGAGGAAGCAGGCCCCGGCATGACCACCGGCACCCCCGCCCCCGCCCCCTTCAACTACCCCGAGGAAGGCGCCACCCGCCGCCACCCGCTGCCCCGCGGATACCGCCATCTGCACGAGGCGACCTACCTCGGTCACGGCCGCGCGGTCCTCGAAGCGGCGGGGCACGCGGTCACCGGCTTCCGGATGCACCGCGCCGCGGGCGTACGGGTGCGGGCCTCGGCCCCGGAGGCCGCGCCCGGCGTCCGGGTGGAATGCGCCCTGGGCCTCGGCCCGCTGCGGCTGTGGGCGCCGTGCCGGGTGGTGTGGAGCGAGTACGAGAGCGAGCGCATCGGCTTCGCGTACGGCACGCTGGCCGGTCATCCGCAGCGCGGTGAGGAATCGTTTGTGGTGGAGATGCGGGCCGACGGCGCGGTGTGGTTCACGATGACGGCGTTCAGTGTGCCGGGCCGCTGGTACACGCGGCTGGCGGGGCCGCTGGTCCCGCTGTTCCAGCGCCTGTACGCGCGCCATTGCGGCCGGACGCTGCGCCGGCTGGCCCGGCGGAACCGCTGACCGATTGCCGCACCGGCCCCCGAAGACCGACCGCAGAACCACACGCCCGCCCTCCCCCTCCCCCGTCCTCCATACGTCCACACGGCGTTCATCACTCCGTCACCAGTTGCCCCGCCGCCCATGAGAGAAAGCCAGCCATGTGCGAGCTGATCCCGCCGCGGGCGGACCTGACCGAGGACCAGTGGCTGCGGACGGCGGGCCCCGGCCTCGCCGACGCTGCCGTACCGGACGACACACCGGACGCCGCAGCCGCGGCACACGGTGTGCACCGGCGGACGCTGCTGGGCGGCGCGGTGGCGGGAGCGGCGCTGGCCGCGCTGCCCTTCGGGGCGCAGCAGCGCGCGGTCGCCGCCGCGCGGGCGGGCGCTGCGGACCGCTTCCCGCTGCCGTCCGCGCCGGGCCCGTCCGGCGAGTACGCCGTCCTGATCACCGGCGACGCCGGAACCGGCAAGGCGGAGCAGTACGCGGTCACCGCGGCGGCCAGGGAGATCTGCCGCACCGAAGGCGTCGGCCTGGCGGTCGGCCTCGGCGACAACATCTACGAGAACGGCCCGGAGTCCGACCACGACTCGGAGTTCGACGAGAAGTTCGAGCGGCCCAACACCGGCATCGACGTGCCGTGGCTGATGGTGCTGGGCAACCACGACTGCTCCGGATTGGTGCCCGGCAGCGGCGGCGACCCGTCGCGCGGTGACCGGGAGGTCGCCTACGCCGCCACGTCGCGCCGCTGGTACATGCCGAGCCGCTACTACAACGTCACGCTCCCGGCGGGCGGCGGCCGGCCGGACCCGCTCATCGAGTTCTTCGCGCTCGACACCAACCCGGTCGCCTCCTCCGTCGTACAGCTCGACCCGCACTACCGGTGGGACGGTCCGTACATGCGCGAACAGCGGCGCTGGCTGGACACCGCGCTGCGCGCCTCGCGCGCCCGCTGGAAGGTCGTCCTCGGCCACCACCCGTATCTGAACAACGGCAAGCACGGCAGCGCCGGTTCCTACGACGGCTTCGTCATCGGGCACTACACCAGCGGCGTCCACCTCAAGGAGCTCTACGAGGAGGTGGTGTGCGGCCGCGCCGACGTGATCATGTCCGGCCACGACCACACCCTCCAGATCCTGGAGCCCACCGACCGCACCCGCGGCACCCGGCAACTCGTGTGCGGCGCCGCCTCCAAGACCGGCGACGGCACGGCGCACTTCACCCACCCGGCCGCCTGGCAGGACTTCTCCCGGCACGGGTTCATGCTGCTGAAGGTGTCGGCCGGCGCGATGACGATCGACGCCTACACGGTCGACGTGGCAACGAAGAAGGCACGACTCGCCCACCGCACGCGGACCACGCGGCCGGTGGCGGCAGGGGTGCCGGTGGGGGCTCCTGCGGGGGTGCGCTAGCCGGAGGCGGGGCGGACACGGGGCGTGGACGGCCACCCGTTCACCTCCACATCCCCCCACCAACCCTCTCAAAATGCACAACCCCGCCCCCCGTCCTAATGTGAGCCCATGGCCGCTTCCCGGTTGCGATGGTTCCGCTTCGGCGGGCCCCGGACGGGAGCGGCGGGCGTGGTGGCCCCGGCGCCGCCGGCCCTGGCTGCCCGGTGGGTGGCCGGGGTCGGCGCGCCTTCGGTGGCCGGGTTCCGGTCGGCGGCGGTGGCACAGGGGTGGAACGGGGCATGACGGGAGACCACGACGCGCCTGATTCTGCGGGGCGCTACGACCCGCGCCGCGGCGGCGGGCTGTTCCGGGCCACCGATACCGGCCCCGATGACGACGGTACCGACCTTCCCCCGCCTCTCGACCCCATCGGCCTCGGCGACCGCCTCGCCCTCAACAAGACCGGCACCTTCGACTGGGACCTGGACCGCGAGACGCTGGAGCTGGACGCGTGCGGGCTGGAGGTCTTCGACCTGCGGCCGGACGAATACGACGGGCGGCCCGCTTCGCTGGCGGCCCGTATCCCGCCCGAGGAGGGCTACCGGCTCGACGCGGCGGTGTCGCAGGCCGTGCAGGACGGGGCGCCCTCGTACGGTGTGTACTTCCGCGTGCACTGCCGCGACGGCACGCCCCGGTGGACGCACACCCAGGGCCACCTTCTGCGCGACGGGGAAGGGCGGCTGTACCGGATCGTCGGGCTCGTACGCGAGGCGGGTACGGAGCTGGCCGATTCCGTACTGCTGCGGTCCCTCCAGGAGAACCGGCAGCGGCAGACCGCGATGGTGCAGCAGACCACCGCGGCGCTCTCGCGGGCCCTGTCGGTCGCGGACGTGACGCGGGTGCTGACCGGGACCGGCGGGGCGCGGCGCTTCGGCGCGGACGCGCTGATCCTCGGCCTGGTCGACAACGACCGCTTCGAGGTCATCGCGATCACCGGCCTGCCCGGCACCACGCCCGAGGACATGATGGCCTCCCGGCTGGACGACACGCTGCCGCTGTCGGACGCCGCCCTCTCGCGCCGGGCCGCATTCCTGTCGTCGCGCGGTGAACTGCTCGCCCGCTACCCGCGGCTGCGCCCGTATCTGGACCGCATACCGACCGGCAGCGCCGTCTTCCTGCCGCTGGTGGCGCAGGACCGGGTCGTCGGGGCGCTCGGCCTGTTCAACGCCGAGCCGAAGCAGCACACGGCGGAGGACCGGAACCTGGCGCTGGCGCTGGCCGGTGTGGTGGCCCAGTCGCTCCAGCGGGCCACGCTCTTCGACCAGGAACGCGAGTTCGCGACCGGTCTGCAGGCCACGATGCTGCCGCGGCTGGTCCCGGACATCGCCGGGGGCGAGGTCGCCGTCCGCTATCACGCGGCGAGCACCGGCCGGGACATCGGCGGCGACTGGTACGACGTGATACCGCTGCCCCAGGGGCGGACCGGGCTGGTGGTCGGTGACGTCCAGGGGCACGACACGCACGCGGCGGCGGTGATGGGCCAGCTCCGTATCGCCCTGCGCGCCTACGCCACCGAGGGCCACACGCCGGAGACGGTGCTCGTACGGGCCTCCCGCTTCCTCGCCGAGCTGGAGACCGAACGGTTCGCGACGTGCACCTACGTCCAGGCGGACCTGGAGTCGGGGGCGCTGCACGTGGCCCGGGCGGGCCACCTCGGCCCGCTGATCTGGGACGCGGCCGGGCACACCGACTGGCACCCGGTACGCGGCGGGCTGCCGCTCGGGCTGGCGACGGCGTTCGGCCAGGACCACTTCCCCGAGACGCAGCTGTTCCTGGAGCCCGGCTCCCGGCTGCTGCTGTGCACGGACGGCCTGGTGGAGACGCCCGGTGAGGACATCACCGCCGGGATCGACGCGCTGGCCGCCGCCGTACGGGAGGGGCCCGCCGAACTGGAGGCCCTGGCCGACCGGCTCTCGGACCAGCTGTGGGCACGCTCCGGGTCCACCGACGACATGGCCCTCGTCCTCCTGCACCGCCACCCCTCCGCCGGGACCACCCCCACCACCCCGCGTTTCCGGCTGCACGTCCACCAGGCGGACCCTTCGGGCGCCTCGGAGGTACGGGCGATGCTGCGGCGCACCATGGACCAGTGGCGGGCGGGCTCACTGGCGTACGACATCGAGGTGGCCGCCACCGAACTCATCACGAACGCGCTGACGCACACGGACAGCGGGGCGCTGATCACGGTCGAGCTGCTGCCCGCCCGCCCGGGTGTACCGGGCGGCGCCCGCCGCCGTATCCGCCTGGAGGTGGAGGACCGCTCCAGCCGCTGGCCCCGCCGCCGCACCCCCGGCGAAACCGCCACCTCGGGCCGCGGCCTGATGATGGTCGAGGCCCTCTCGGATTCCTGGGGCGCGGAGCCGAGGGGCAGCGGCAAGGCGTTGTGGTGCGAGTTCGCGCTGCCGGGAGAAGAGTGAGGGCCGCGGCCCTCGGGTGGCTCATTCGCGCTCGCGCAGATACGCGTCCAGCTCGGCGGCCCCGGTCAGCATCGCCCGGCCGCGGGCGGACAGGCGGCCGCGCCAGTCGTGCAGGGTGGCCTCCAGGGGCTCGAGGCCGCCGGCCGCCCGTACCCGGTCCAGCAGCGGGGCGATCTGTTCCAGGAGGTAGCCGCCTCGTCTGAGCTGGTGGGCGAGGCGGGCGTCCCGTACGTCGGCGTCGTCGTAGACGCGGTATCCGGTGAGGGGGTCGCGGCGCGGGCGTACCAGGCCCGCGCGCTCCCATTTGCGCAAGGTCGCGGGGCGGATGCCGAGCTGGGCCGCCAGCTGTCCGACGAACATGCCGCCTGTCCTTGAACCTGTGGCCGGCTCGGGTGCCGTGGCGGATGCCAGGTCGCGGAGGGCGTTTTCCACGGCCCGGAGGGTGCGGCGGTCTTCGAGGAGCTGGGCGTGGCTCTCGTCGATGAGGCGGAGCGCCTCTTCGGGCGCGTCCGCGTTCACCGCCTGCATGATCGCTGTCGCCGTCGGGTGGCCGTGACCGGGCACCAGGGCGAGGAACGCGCGCAGGGCCCGGGCGTGCAGCGGAGTGTAAGTGCGGTAGCCGCTGGGCGTGCGTCCGGCGGCCGGGAGGATGCCGGACTCCTCGTAATTCCGGACGGCCTGCGTGGACAGGCCGTGCCCGCGTGCCAGGTCAATCGGCCTGAGCCGATCGCCCGTTTGAAGGTTGCGTCCCATGAACTCGACGATATCGCGAGAAAAATCCTCCAAAGTTTCCACCGAGGGTTCAACGATAGCGTTGAAGGCATGGAGACCGACACGGGCACCGACATGGGCACCGACATCAAGGACACCACCCACCCGCTCGACGCCGCCGCCGTTCTGGGACTGCTCCCGTCCCGGCCGCGGGTGCTCGCCCTGGGTGAGCCCACCCACGGCGAGGACACGCTGCTCGAAGTGCGCAACGCGCTCTTCCGGCAGCTCATCGAGCACGAGGGCTACCGCACGATCACCATCGAGAGCGACTGCCTGCTGGGCCTGATCGTGGACGACTACGTCGTCGAGGGCACCGGCACTCTCGACGAGGTCATGGAGCGCGGGTTCAGCCACGGCTTCGGCGCGTCCGCCGCCAACCGCGAACTCGTGCGCTGGATGCGCGACTACAACAAAGACCGCCCTTGGCCCGACCGGCTGCGCTTCGCCGGTTTCGACGGCCCGCTGGAGATCACCAACGCCGAGAGCCCCCGCCGGGCCCTCCTCGCCCTCCACGGCTACCTCGCCGCCCACGGGAACAAGGACCTGCTGCCCTGCACCGCGGACACCCTCGACCGCCTGCTCGGCACCGACGAGCAGTGGACCGAACCCGCCGCGATGCTGGACCCGGCCCGGTCGGCGGGGCGGTCGGCCGAGGCCAGGGAGCTGCGGCTGCTGGCCGACGACCTGGTGGCGGTGCTGGACGAACAGACGCCACACCTGATCGCGGCGACCTCACGCGACGCCTGGGACCGGGCACGGCTGTACGGCCGCACCGCCACCGGCCTGCTGCGCTACCACTACTGGATGGCCGACACCACGCCGGACCGTATGACGCGGCTGCTGGGCATACGGGATTCGATGATGGCCGAGAATCTCCTCGCCCTCGCCGAGCGGGCCCCGGTCCTGGCCTTCGCCCAGAACAGCCATTTCCAGCGGCACAAGAGCACGATGCGCATGTGGGACCACCCGCTGCTGGAATGGTGGAGCGCCGGCGCACTCGTGAACGCCCGCCTGGGCGAGGACTACGCCTTCGTGGCCACGGCCCTCGGCACCATCCACCACCGGGGAGTGGGCACCCCGCCACCGGACACGATCGAGGGCCTGCTGTACGCACTCCCGGAGGACCGCTACCTCGTCAACCTCACCCAACTGTCCACCGCCCTCGGCGACACACCACCCGTTCCCCGCGAGTCACCCTGGTTCGGGTATGCGCCGCTGGGGCTGGAGCATCTGACGGAGAGTGATGGTCTGGTGTTCGTGAAGGATGTGCCCAAGAGCTAGGGACGCACACAGCAGGAGCCCGGGTCCGCGCCCCGGGCCCCTGCCTCGGAGTCCCTACGCCCCATACCAAACCGTCGTCGCATTACAGAACTCCCGGATCCCATGCCCCGCGAGTTCCCGGCCGTAGCCGGATCGCTTGATCCCGCCGAAGGGAAGGGCGGGATGGGAGGCGGTCATGCCGTTGAAGAAGAGGCCGCCGGCCTCGATGTCGCGGATGAGGCGCTCCTGTTCGGCCTCGTCGCGGGTCCAGGCGTTGGAGCTCAGGCCGAACGAGGTGTCGTTGGCGGTGGTGATCGCTTCGTCCAGGTCGTTGACGCGGTAGAGCGTGGCGACCGGGCCGAACGCCTCCTCCCGGTGGATGCGCATCTCGGGGGTGATTCCGGCCAGGACGGTCGGCTCGTAGAACCAGCCCGCGGTCAGCTTCTCCGGGCGCTTGCCGCCGCACAGGGCGGCCGCGCCCCGCCGGACCGCGTCGTCGACCAGTTCCTCCAGGTCGGAGCGGCCCTGTTCGCTGGAGAGCGGGCCGACGTCGGTCGTCTCCTCCATCGGGTCGCCCACGGTCAGCCCGGCCATCCGCTCGGTGAAGCGCACCGCGAACTCGTCGTACACGTCGGTGTGGACGATGAAGCGCTTGGCGGCGATGCAGGACTGGCCGTTGTTCTGCACGCGCGCGGTGACGGCGGTACGTACGGCCGCGTCCAGGTCGGCGGACGGCAGCACGATGTACGGGTCGCTGCCGCCCAGCTCCAGCACCGTCTTCTTGATCTCGTCGCCGGCGATCGACGCCACCGAGCGGCCGGCCGGTTCGCTGCCGGTGAGTGTCGCGGCGGCGACCCGGCGGTCGCGCAGGATGTCCTCGATCGCGCCGGAGCCGACCAGCAGGGTCTGGAAGCAGCCCTCGGGGAAGCCCGCCCTGCGCAGCAGGTCCTCCACGTACAGCGCGGTCTGCGGCACGTTCGAGGCGTGCTTGAGCAGACAGGTGTTGCCGGCCATCAGCGCGGGCGCGGCGAAGCGGATGACCTGCCAGAGGGGGAAGTTCCACGGCATGACGGCGAGGACGGTGCCCAGCGGCCGGTAGCGGACGTAGGCGCGGGTGGCGCCCGCGTCCTTCACGTCACCGGGGTCGGGCACCTCGTCGGCGAGGAGTTCCTCGGCGTGCCCGGCGTACCAGCGCATCGCCTTCGCGCACTTGGCGGCCTCCGCGCGGGCCGCCGCGAGCGGCTTGCCCATCTCGGTGGTCATGGTGCGGGCGATGCCGTCCTGGCCCGCCTCCAGCAGGCCGGCGGCGTTGCGCAGCAGTTCGCCGCGCTCCTCGAACGACGTCGTCCGGTAGCTGCGGAACGCCTCCTCGGCGCGGGCGAGCCGTTCCTCGATCCCGTCCGCGTCGAGCGCGTCGAAGGTCTGGAGTGTCTCGCCGGTGGCCGGATTGACCGTGGCGATGGCCATGTGGATGCACCTCCCATGGGGTGGCGGGCGGGTACTACGTGATCGGTCCGGGCGCCGGTGACGGCTCCGGCACCGGGTCCGGGCCCGGCGGGCGCGGTACGGGGTCGGGGCTGGGCGTCGGCGGCTGCGGCGCGGGCGTCGGCGGTACGGGGTCGGGCGGGCCCGGCACCGGCGGTCCCGGCGTCGGTCCCGGACCCGGCTCGGGTCCGCCGGGGCCCGGCGACGGTGTGGGCGTCGGCGGTGCGGGCTCCCGCTCCTGGCCGGGCCCTTGCGTACGGTGCGGTGTCGGTTGCCGCTCCACAGCAGACCTCCTGGGTCGGTCGACACGTGGTTCTCCGGCCCCGGTACCCGGGTTTCGCCGGTCTATCTCCCTCACGACCGGTGGATTACGCACCATCGTTCCTTCAGGGAGCCTGGCCGGTTCGGTCGGCGCCCAGTGCACCCGGTGGCCCTACATTGCGTGCATGACCTCCGCGAGGACCCTGGCGTCCGCGGTCTGCGCCGCCGCGCTCGCCCTGACCGTGCCCGCCTCCGCCCTGGCCGTACCCCGCTCCCCCGCCTCCGCACCGGCCTGGCGTCCGCTGCCCGCCCGTATGGCGGACACCGGCGGCGGCAGTCAGCTGATCACGGCCCGCGCCCCTGACCCGCGCTCCACCACCGGCACGGTCAGCTGGTGGCAGCGGTACGGCAAGCGCTGGCACCGGGTCGGTACGGCGCCGGCGCGGTTCGGCGCGAACGGGCTGGCCGAGGGCCGTACCCGCGAGCAGGGGACCTCGACCACCCCCACCGGGCTGTACGACCTGCCGTTCGCCTTCGGCCTCGCGAAGGCCCCGGCCGGTACGACGGTCCCGTACCGCCCCGTGCGCGCCTCTTCCTGGTGGTGCCAGGACAACGCCTCCGCCTCGTACAACCGGTGGGTGGACCCCCGGCCGTCGGACTGCGCGGCGAACGAGGCCGAGCGGCTGGCCGGCTATCCGACGCAGTACAGCCGGGCGCTGGTCGTCGGTTTCAACTACCACCGTCCGGTGCGCGGCCGCGGCGCGGGCATCTTCCTGCACGTCAACGGCCGCGGGGCGACGGCGGGCTGTGTGTCCGTACCGGCCCGTGCGATGGCCCGCATCGTGTCCTGGGTGAAGCCCGCGGCCCGTCCGCACATCGCGATCGGCACGGACTCAGGGCCTACGGCGATCACCCGCTACTGACCGGGCCGGGGCTCGCCACGAGGGGGAAGTGGCAGGCGACGCGGTGCCCCGGCCCGGCCGGCTCGGTGGGTACGGGCTCGCTCTCCGCGCAGCGGGCACGGGCCGCCGGGCAGCGGGTACGGAAGCGGCAGCCGGAGGGCGGCGCGGCGGCCGAGGGTGTCTCGCCGGTCAGCGGGGTGCCCGCGGCGGGGGCCGTGGGGTCGGGTGCGTTGACCGTGTCGAGCAGGCCGCGGGTGTACGGGTGCAGGGGCCGCTCGAAGACCTCGCGGGCCGGGCCGGTCTCCACCAGTTTCCCCAGGTACATGACGCCGACGGTGTCCGCGAGGTGCCGGACCACCGCCAGGTCGTGGGAGATGAACAGGTACGTCAGCCCGCGGTCGCGCTGGAGGTCGCGCATGAGGTTGAGGATCTGCGCCTGTACGGACACGTCGAGCGCGGAGACCGGTTCGTCGGCGACGACGAGGGACGGGGAGAGGGCGAGCGCGCGGGCCAGGCCGAGGCGCTGGCGCTGGCCGCCGGAGAATTCGTGCGGGTAGCGGTCCACGGCGCCGCGCGGCAGGCCCACGTCGTCGAGGAGGGCGGCGACCCGCCGCTGCTGGGCCGTGCGGTCGCCGATGCCCTGGATGACCAGCGGTTCGCGCAGGATGGTGCCGACGCGCATCCTGGGGTCCATGGACGCGTAGGAGTCCTGGAACATCAGCTGCACGTCGCGGCGGTGGGCGCGCAATTCCCGGCGGGACAGGGCGCCGATGTCGCGGCCCGCGAAGCGGATCGTGCCGTCCGTCGGCGGCTCCAGGCCGACGACCAGCCGCCCGAGGGTGGACTTGCCGCAGCCGGACTCCCCCACGATGCCGAAGGTCTCGCCGCGGGTGACGGTGAGGCTGACCCCGGCGACGGCGCCGACTTCTCCGGCGCCCTTGCGGCGGGCGAAGGGCCCGGCGTGCAGGGCGTATCGCTTGGTTACGTTGTCGAGGTCGAGAAGGATGCCGGGGTCGGTGAGGCGGCCGGCCAGTGGGGATTCCACGACGGCTGCGGGTTCCGTTGCGGATATGGGCTCGGCGGCGGCCGGGTGGAAGCACGCGTACGCATGGTCCGAGTCGCCCAGCAGGGCGGGTTCCTCCGTGCGGCACTCGGCGGTCGCGTAAGCGCAGCGCGGCGCGAAGCGGCAGCCGGCGGGGCGGGTGAGGAGGGCGGGCGGCAGGCCGGGGATGGTGGCGAGGGTGGTGCCTTCGGCCGCGGCGCGTTCGGGGAGGGCGGCGAACAGGGCCTCGGTGTACCGGTGGCGTGGCGCGGCGAACAGGCTCCGTACGCCGGCGCTTTCGGCGATCTTGCCGCCGTACATCACCGCGACCCGGTCCACCCGTTTGGCGATGACGCCGAGGTCGTGGGTGACCAGGATCATCGCCATGCCGAGGCGGGCGCGCAGGTCGTCGATGAGTTCCAGGATCTGGTGCTGGGTGGTGACGTCGAGGGCGGTGGTCGGCTCGTCGGCGATCAGCAGCCGGGGCTCGCAGACCAGGGCCATGGCGATCGCGACGCGCTGGCGCATCCCGCCGCTGAGCTGGTGCGGGTAGTTCCGCATCCGCTCGGCGGGCTGCGGCATGCCGACCAGCCGCAGCGTCTCCTCGGCCTTCGCCCAGGCGTCCCGCCGGGTCGTGTGCTGGTGCAGCAGCAGCGGTTCGGCGACCTGGGCGCCGATGGTCATGGTCGGGTTGAGGGAGGTAAGCGGGTCCTGGAAGACCATGCCGATGGTGTTGCCGCGTACGTGCCGCAGGACCGGTTCGGGGGCGGCGGCGAGGTCCGTCGGACTGCCGGTGCCGTCCCGGAAGAGGACGCGTCCCCCGGTGATCCGGCCGCCTTTCGGCAGCAGGCCGAGGACGGACAGCGCCGTCATGGTCTTGCCGCAGCCGGACTCGCCCACGATGCCGAGTGCTTCTCCCGGCGCGAGGTCGAGGCTGACGCCGTCCAGGGCGTGCACGGTACGGCCGCGGCTGGCGATCTCGACGTGCAGGTCCTCGACGGCCAGCAGCGGTGCGGCGGTGCCGGACGCGGGGCGGGTGGTCGCGGACAGGGGGTCGGCGGTCATGGGCCCTTCCTCAGCTCTTCCGGAGGCGCACGTCGAAGGCGTCCCGCAGGCCGTCCCCGATGAAGTTGAACGCGGCGACGACGAGGACGATGGCCAGGCCCGGCGGGAAGATCAGCCACCAGTGGCCGACCTGGGTGTAGGTGATGCCGGCGGAGAGCATGGAGCCCCAGTCGGCGGCGGGCGGTGGGATGGACAGGCCCAGGAAGGAGAGGTAGGCGACGTAGAGGATGGCGTCGGCGACCTGGAAGGTGGCGTTGACGATGACGGTTCCCACGGCGCCGGGCAGGATGTGCCGGAAGACTGCCCGGGTCCCGCCGCCGCCCATCAGGCGCATGGCGTGCACGTAGTCGCGGCTGCGCAGGGCGAGCGCTTCACCGCGGATGAGGCGGGCCGGGGACAGCCAGGCGACCGAGGCGATGATCAGGATGAGTACGGGCTTGCTGGGGGTGACGATGGCGGCGACCACGACCAGCAGGAACAGCGCGGGGATGGCGAGCGCGGCGTCGGTGACGCGCATCATGGCCGCGTCCGCCCAGCCGCCGAAGTAGCCCGCGACCGCGCCGTAGACGGTCCCGAAGAGGGTGGCCAGCAGCCCGGCGGCGAGGCCGACTTCGAGGGAGGTCTGCCCGCCGTACATCAGCCGGCCGAGCATGTCGTAGCCGAGGTCGGTGGTGCCGAGGAGGTGGCCGGGGCTGCCGGGCGGCAGGGCGGCCCGCGAGAGGTCGGTGTGTGTCTGGTCGGTGGGGTGCAGCAGCGGGCCGAGGTAGCACAGGGCCAGCAGGCCGAGCAGGACGACGGCGCCGGTGAGGGCGAGTTTGTTGCGGGTGAAGACCGAGAGGGTGCGGCGCAGCGGTCCGGGGGCGGCGGGTGCCGGGTCCGCGGCCGGTGCGGTCCCGCTGCTGCTGGGCGCGTCCATGAAGGGTGCGGTCACGACACGCTCCTGATGCGGGGGTCCAGTACGGCGTACGCGATGTCGGTGATCAGTGAGCCGAGCACGGTGGCCACGCCGACGACCAGGGTGACGCCGAGCAGGACCGGGAAGTCCGAGCCCTGGGCGGCGTTCCAGAACAGCAGCCCCATGCCCGGGTAGTTGAACATCGACTCGACGACGAGGAGGCCACTGAAGAGGGTGGGGAGGTAGAGCCCGAGGAGGGTGGCGAGGGGGATCAGCGCATTGCGCAGCACGTGCCGGGCCATGACGCGGGCGTTCGACTGCCCTTTGGCGCGCGCGGTGCGTACGTAGTCCTCTTCGAGGTTGTCCAGAACGGCCGAGCGCATGTAGCGGCTGAACGCGGCGATGATGCCGAGCGCGGTGGTCACCACGGGCAGGACCAGCGCGGGCGCTTCGGCGAGCAGGCCGCCGACGGTGTCGGCCTGCGGCGCCTCGGCCGGGAAGATCTGGAGCTGCTGGCTGAAGACGAGGATCAGGACCAGGCCGAGGAAGAAGACCGGGGTGGCGTAGGCGAGGAAGGCGGCGCCGGTGAGCAGGTAGTCGGCGGCCCTGCCGCGGCGTACGGCCTGGAGGATGCCGAGGGGCACGGCCAGTACGGCGGCGAGCGCGATCGACAGGCCGGCCAGCAGCGCGGTCTTCGGGAGGCGTTCGCCGAGCAGCGAGGTGACGGACTGGTTGAGCTTGTACGACTCGCCGAGGTCGCCGGTGAGCAGCCGTCCAAGGTACATCGCGTACTGCTGCGGCAGGGAGCGGTCATAGCCCTGCTGGTGGTCGAAGTGGGCGATGGCCTCCGGGGTGGCCTTGACGCCGAGGATGGCGCGGGCCGGACCGCCGGGCAGCAGGTGCAGCAGCACGAAGACGATGACGGAGACCAGCAGCAGGACGACGGCGGCCTGTGCGAGGCGCTTGACCAGGAAGCGGATCACCGGCCCGCACCGCCCTTCTTGACGAAGTACCAGTCCTGCGGCGCCAGGCTGAGCGTGGGGTTCTGGTCGATGCCGCGCAGGTCGTTGCGGATGACGGAGACCTGGTAGGCCGGGTTGGGCGTCCACAGGACGGGCACCTGGTCCGCGGTGTAGCGGGCGTAGTCGCGCAGCGCGGACGGGTCGTCGGAGTACTCGGTCTTCTTGATCAGCTCGTCGGCCTTCGGGTCGGACCAGTTGCCCATGTTGGAGGGCGCGCCGGTGGCGAAGAGGGATTCGCCGCTGGCCACGGTCGGGAAGTACCAGCTGCCCTGTGTCCCGAAGAAGCCCAGCTGCCAGGCGGAGCACACCGGTTCCGTCTTCTTGCAGGGCACGGTGGTGCCCAGGACGGTGTTCAGCGGCTGCTGCCGGATGTCCAGGGTGATGCCCGCCTTGTCCATGGCGGACTTGATCTCCTGCATGGTGTTGGACGTCTCGGTGGAGCCGGACTGCGAGAGCAGTTCCAGACGCAGGGGCTGACCTGCGGGGATGTCCTTGCCGCACTCATCCGGCCCGGTGCCGGGGCGGGCGCAGCGCAACTGTCCGCCGGTGCGCTGCCAGCCGTGCGCGGCGAGCAGCGCTTCCGCCTTCTCCGGGTCGTACGGGAACGGGTCCCGGTCGAGCTGTCCGGCGGGCACCGGGCCGCGGGTGGGCTCGGCGCTGCCGTGCCAGACGACGTCGGCGATCGTCCGCTGGTCGATGAGGTGCTGGAGGGCGCGGCGCAGATAGGTCTGGCGGAGCAGCGGGCCCGCGGTGGGGTGATTGAAGTTCAGGACGATGTAGGTGATCGCCCAGCCTTCCCACGGGTCGATGCGGTAGCCCAGCTTTTTGAAGCTCGCGGAGCGGGCCATCACGGACGGCGGAATGTAGCCGTAGTCCACGCCGCCCGCGCGCAGCACGTTGAATTCGGAATCCGCGGTGGTGAACGGCTTGAGGACGACGCGGTCGAGATGGGGCTTGTCCGGGCCGCTGTACTGCTGGTTGGGAATCAGCGACACCTGCCCGGAGGTGGTCCACTTCTCGATGCGCCAGGGTCCGCTGACGGTTTTCCAGAGCGGGTCGGTGGCGAACTCCGAGAGCTTCCTGGCGTGTTCCAGCAGGCGCGCGAAGACCTTCTTCGGATTCTCGTCGTGCGGGTCCCAGGCGTGTTTGGGCAGCGGGGTGAAATCCTGGAGCTGGTTGCCGGTGAACCAGGCGGGGTTGTACGCGCGGTCCAGGCGCAGCCGGAAGGTGTGGTCGTCCAGCACCTCGAACTTCTTGACGTTGTCGGGCAGCAGGCCCGGCGAATAGCCCGCCCACTCCTGCTTGTCGTGCTTGATCAGGTCGTACCAGAACTCCACGTCGCGGCTGGTGACGGGCGTGCCGTCGGACCAGCGGTAACCCTTTTTCAGCGCGATGGTGACGGTGGTGTTGCCGTCGCTGTAGCGCGGCTGCCCGGCGAGGTTGCGCGGGCTGTCCATGGTCAGGCCCGCGCCCTTCTTCTCGGCCGTGTAGAGGGGCGGGTAGAGGAGGTCCTGTACGGCGTTGTTGTACGAGGCCAGGTAGCCGGCCGTGCCGATCGGGAAGATCCAGTTGGGGGTGGCGGCGGGCGGCAGCGCCATGGTGGCCGTACCGCCCTCGACGCGGGTGCCGCCGGTGGCGCCGAGACTGGTGACGGCCCCGTTCTCGGGGCCGCAGCCGGTGAGCGTGGCCGTACCGAGCAACAGCGCGAGGAGGGCGGCGAGCAGGGCGTGGAGGGGGCCGCGTCGGCGGGTGCTGCGCGGGCCCATGCTGCCTCCGGGAGGTCGGCCGGTCGAAGAGTGCGAGAAAAGTACGGACGGCCGAGAAAAGAAGTCAAGGGTCTGGCGGAACATCGCCAATTGGTGTGGACTGGACGCCACTTGATTCCCTGACTTCATTCGGCCATCGAAGAAAGACCGGGACCGTATACCGACGTTCCAGCGAAGGGCGCCGCCATGACCGCCGCCGAGATTCCGCCATGACCGGCACCGAACCCGGCTCCGCCGCGCACGTCCTCGAACTCGTCGCGGCCGGCACCGCCCGCTCGCGCGCCGACCTCGTACGGGAACTGGGGCTTGCCGCCTCCACCGTCTCCGCCCGCGTCCAGGAACTGGTCGACGCCGGGCTGCTGACCGAGTCCGGTGAGGGCGCCTCGCGCGGCGGGCGCCGCCCGCGGCTGCTGCGCGTCCCGGACGGCGGCACCGTCGCGCTCGCCGCCGACCTGGGCAGCCACCACATCCGTACCGGCGCGGTGGGCCTGACCGGCACCGGCTACGACATCGACGAGTGCGCCTTCGACCTGACGGCCGGCCCCGAACCGGCCGTCGGCCTGCTCGCCGAGCGGCTGACCGCGCTGGCCGCCCGGCAGCGCGCGGCGGGTCGCGCCGTGTGCGGGGTGGGCGTCGGCTTCCCCGGGCCCGTCGATCCCGCGTCCGGCCGGATCATCGCCCCGTCCCGGATGCCCGGCTGGCATCTGTACGAGCTGCGCGACCGGCTCGCCGATCGGACCGGCCTGCCGGTCCTGGTCGACAACGACGCCAACGTCCTGGCCCTGGGCGAGCACCGGGCCACCCACCCGGACCTGCGGCACCTGGTCGTGGTCAAGGCGGGCCGCGGCATCGGCTCCGGCGTGATCAGCCACGGCCGGCTCTACCGGGGCGCCCGCGGCTGCGCCGGCGACATCAGCCACGTACGCATGGACGCCGCCGCCGAACGCCCCTGCTCCTGCGGGAACATCGGCTGCCTGGAGACCGTGGCCAGCGGCGCCGCCATCGCCGCCGCCCTGCGCGAGCGGGGCATCGGAGCGGAGTCCACCACCGACATCCTGCGGCTCGTCGAGGACGGCGAGCCCCACGCCACGACCCTGGTGCGGCAGGCAGGGCGGCACATCGGCGCGGTGCTGGGAGTGGTGGTGAACTTCTTCAACCCGCAGGCCGTGGTGCTGGGCGGCGCGCTCTCCGCCGCGGAACCGCTGGTCGCGGCCGTACGCGGGGTGCTGTACGAGCGCTGTCTGCCGATGGCGACGAGCGAGCTGTCCATCGTGGCCGCGAGCCGCGGCCCGGACGCGGGCCTGCTCGGCGCCGGGCACGCCGCACTGCGCGAACTGGCCACCGAAGGCGGGCTGCCGGTCCTGCCCGCAGCCCGTAGGTAACCCCCGAAGAAAGGTGCACCATCGACATGCGCATCGCGATCGGCGGCATGGCCATCGAGTCCAGCCAGTTCTGCCCGCACCGGTCCACCTACGACGACTTCCGCGTCACCCGTGGCGCCGACCTGCTCGGCCGCTACACGTGGACGCGGCCGGGCGGCTTCGGTACGGACGTGGAATGGGTGCCGCTGGTGCACGCGGTGGCGCTGCCCGGCGGGCCCGTCGAGCGGGACACGTACGACCGCATCAAGTCCGAACTGGTCACGCGCATCCGGGAGGCCGGGCCGCTGGACGGCCTGGTCTTCGACATCCACGGCGCCATGAGCGTCACCGGCCTGGACGACGCCGAGGCGGACCTGGCCGAGGCCGTACGGGACGCGCTCGGCCCCGACGCGCTGATCTCGGCCGCCATGGACCTGCACGGCAACGTCTCGCGCCGCTTCGCCGACCGCCTCGACCTGCTCACCGCGCACCGGCTGGCCCCGCACGAGGACGCCTGGGAGACCCGCGAGCGGGCCGCCCGCAAACTGGTCGGGCGACTGGCGTCCGGCAAGGGCCGCCCGTACCGCGCCTGGGTGCAGGTCCCGGTGCTGCTCCCCGGCGAGAAGACCAGCACCCGCCTGGAACCGGCCAAGTCCCTCTACGGGCGGCTCGCCGCGGTCGAGGCGCTGGACGGCATCGTGGACGCGGCGGTGTGGGTGGGGTACGCCTGGGCCGACGAGGAGCGCTGCCGGGCCGCGGTGGTGGTGACCGGCGACGACCCGGACCTGGCGCTGGCGCAGGTCCGCAGCCTCGCCCAGGAGTACTGGGACGTGCGCCGCGACTTCGTCTTCGTCGGCCCGACCGGCGACGCCGACACCTGCATAGCGCGCGCCGTGGCGTCCCCCGCCCGCCCGTTCCTGATCAGCGACTCCGGCGACAACCCGACCGCGGGCGGCGCGGGCGACCTCGCGTACATGCTGGGCCGTCTGCTGGCGCACGAGGACCTGGCGAGCGGGCGGGTCACCGCGCTGCACCCCGGCATCACGGACCCGGCGGCGGTGGCCGCGTGCTTCGAGGCCGGAGTGGGCACCCGGGTGACGCTGAAGGTCGGCGGCCACATCAGCGCGGGCACCGGGCCGCACGCCGAGCCGTACGACCTGACCGGCACGGTCACCGCTCTGCGGGACCCCGCCGCGCCCGCGCCCGGGGCCCCGCGCGGCAACCCGGCGTACGACGGCGGTGGCCGCAGCGCCGCCGTGACCTGCGGCGGGGTGACCGCCGTCCTCACCGAGCGGCGCACGCCGTTCCACACCCGCGCCGACTTCGGGCCGCTGGACCCGACGGCGTACGACATCGTCGTGGTGAAGATCGGCTACCTGGAGCCGGAGCTGTACGCGATGGCCGCCGACTGGCTGCTCGCCCTCACCCCGGGCGGCGTGGACCAGGACCTGCTCCGTCTGGGCCATCGCCGGGTCGCCCGTCCGCTCTACCCGTTCGACGACGCGGGCTTCGAGGACCCGGACCTGACACCGGTCCTGCTCTGACGGCCCCGGGCCCTTCGGACCGGCGCCTGGGGCCCTTCGGTGCACGAAAACGGCCGAACCGGCCAGTACGGCCGGTATGGGCGGCGCCGGTGCATGACGGCCCGTACGGTGGAGAGGCGCTCCCTGATCACCTTTCCCCGACGGAGGGCCCCGATGGAGTCGCCGACCCCGCTCACCGAGAGCGAACTGCTCGATCTCGACGCCCACTGGCGGGCGCTGAACTACCTCGCGGCCGGCCAGATCTATCTGACCGGCAACCCGCTGCTCACCGAGGACCTGCGGCCCGAGCACATCAAGCCGCGGCTGCTCGGCCACTGGGGCACCTGTCCCGGCCTGAATCTCGTCTACACCCACCTCAACCGGATCATCGCCGCGCACGGGCAGGACGCGGTGTGCGTATGGGGCCCGGGGCACGGCGGGCCCTCGGTGTTCGCCGGGGCCTGGCTGGAGGGCACGTACGGGGAGCTGAACCCGGACGTCGGACGGGACGCGGCCGGGATGGCGCGGCTGTTCAAACAGTTCTCGTTCCCCGGCGGGGTGCCCAGCCACGCCGCGCCGAACGTACCGGGCTCGTTCCACGAGGGCGGCGAGCTGGGCTACTCCCTCTCGCACGCGTACGGCGCCGCCCTGGACAACCCCGACCTGCTGGTGGCCTGCGTGATCGGGGACGGCGAGGCGGAGACCGGGCCGCTGGCGGCCTCCTGGCACGCGAACAAGTTCCTGGACCCGCGGCACGACGGCGCGGTGCTGCCGCTCCTCCACCTGAACGGCTACAAGATCGCCAACCCCACGGTCCTCGCCCGGCTCGACGAGGACGAGCTGGAGGCGCTGCTGCGCGGCTACGGCCACGAGCCGCTGTTCGTCACCGGCTCGGACCCCGCGCAGGTGCACCGGGACATGGCCGCGGCCATGGACACCGCGCTGCACCGCATCCACGAGGCGCAGCGCGCCGCCCGCGGCGAAGGCGACCGGGAACGGCCCCGCTGGCCCGCGATCGTGCTGCGCACCCCCAAGGGCTGGACCGGCCCCGGCGAGGTGGACGGCACCCCCGTCGAGGGCACCTGGCGCGCCCATCAGGTGCCGCTGTCCGGGGTGCGGGACAACCCGGACCACCTGCGCCAGCTGGAGGGCTGGCTGCGGTCGTACGCGCCGGACGAACTCTTCGGCGGCGACGGCCGGCCGGTGGACCGGGTGCTGGCCTGCGTGCCGAGCGGTGACCGGCGGCTCGGCGCCTCCCCGCACGCCAACGGCGGCCGGCTCGTCCGTACGCTGCCGCTGCCCGACCCCGAGAAGTACGCCGTCCCGGTCGACAAGCCCGGCACCCGGATGCACGAGCCGACCCGCGTCCTCGGCGGCCTGCTGCGCGACCTGATGGAGCGGACCGCCGACCGCCGCGACTTCCGGCTGTTCGGCCCGGACGAGACGGCCTCCAACCGGCTCCAGGACGTGTACACCGCCACCGACAAGACATGGCAGGCCAGGACCGAGCCCACCGACGAGCATCTGGGGCGGCACGGACGCGTGATGGAGGTGCTCTCGGAGCATCTGTGCCAGGGCTGGCTGGAGGGGTACGTGCTCTCCGGGCGGCACGGCCTGTTCTCCTCGTACGAGGCGTTCGCGCACATCGTGTCGAGCATGGCCTCCCAGCACGTCAAGTGGCTCCAGTCGGCCCGCTCCATCCCCTGGCGGCGCCCCGTCGCGGGCCTGAACTACCTGCTGACCTCGCACGTCTGGCGCCAGGACCACAACGGCTTCTCGCACCAGGACCCCGGCTTCGTGGACCACATCCTCAACAAGGACCCGCACACCGTACGGGTCTACCTGCCGCCGGACGCCAACAGCCTGCTGTGCGTGGCCGACCATGTGCTGCGTACCCGGGACGTGCTCAATGTGGTGGTCGCGGGCAAGCAGCCGTGTTTCGACTGGCTGGACATCGAGCAGGCGCGGGCGCACTGCGCGCGCGGCCTGGGCATCTGGGAGTGGGCGGGCACCGAACAGCCCGGCACCCGGCCCGACGTGGTGCTCGCCTGCGCCGGTGACGTACCGACGCAGGAGACTCTGGCCGCCGCCTCACTGCTCCGCACCCACCTGCCGGACCTCTCCGTACGGGTCGTCAACGTGGTCGACATGACCCGGCTCCAGCCGAACGAGGAGCATCCGCACGGGCTGACGGAGCGGGAGTTCGAGGCGCTGCTGCCGCACGACGTGCCGGTGGTGTTCGCGTACCACGGCTACCCGTGGCTGGTGCACCGCCTCACCTACCGCCGGGCCGTCCACCCCAACCTGCATGTGCGCGGCTACAAGGAGATGGGCACCACGACCACGCCGTTCGACATGGTGGTCACCAACGACCTGGACCGCTACCGGCTGGTGATGGACGTGGTCGACCGGGTGCCGGGGCTGGCCGTGCGGGCCGCCGGGGTGCGGCAGGCGATGGCGGACGTACGGCAGCGCCACCACAGCTGGATCCGCGAGCACGGCACGGACCTGCCGGAGGTCGAGGAGTGGAGCTGGCCGGACAGCGGACGGTGACGGACGGCGGCCGCTCCGCGCTCCGAAGGCGCGGAGCGGCCGCCGCGTCTACCAGGGCACGACCTGCCCCTGGTGGTCCACGAAGTGGAGGCCGGACTTCCCCCGGTGGCTCTCCATCGTCTCCGCCACCCCGGGAACGCTCTCCTCCACGCTCAGTTCGGCGTCGGCACCGCCGAGTTCGGTGCGCACCCAGCCCGGGTCCATGAGCAGCAGCGTCCGCGGGTCCCCGGCGTGGCGGGCGGCGTAGCAGCGCATCAGCTGGTTCAGCGCGGACTTGCCGGCCCGGTACAGGTCCTGTCCGCCGTCGGTGTTCAGGCTGACGCTCCCCTGGTCGGAGGACATGACGCCGATGGTCCCGTCCGGCGCGACCAGGGGGCGCAGCCACTCCACGACGCGCATCGGGGCGAGCGCGTTGGTGAGCATGACCTCGGTGAACATGTCCGCCGGAACCTCGCCGATCGGTATGTCGCCGCGGGTGATGGCGGCGTTGACGAAGAGCAGGTCGAGGGAGCGCTGTGCCAGCCGGTCGCGCAGGGCCGAGATCTGTTCGGGAGCGGTCATCTCCAGCGACTCGACGGTCAGCCGCCCGCCGGCCGTGTCGGCGAGGTCGTGCAGGCCGGTGCGCCCGCTGCCGCGGACCGTGCCGATGACGTCCCAGCCGCGGCGCAGATACTCGGCGGCGAGCCCCAGGCCCAGGGTCCGGGAGGCGCCGACGACGAGGGCGGTCTTGCGGGTGTCGGTCATGGGGTTCCTGTTCGTGGTCCAGCGGCGTCGTACGGCACGACGAGCGGGAAACCCAGTCTTCGGACGGCCCGTCCGGGCGTCCAATACCCTTTCCGTCCGCATTGATACCGTCACGGCATGGACCTCGATCTGCGCAAGCTCCGCTACTTCCTCGCGGTGGCCGAGCACCGGCACTTCGGCCGGGCGGCACAGGCGCTGTTCATCGCCCAGCCGGTCCTCAGCCGGCAGATCCGCGCGTTCGAACAGGAGCTGGGCTACGCGCTGTTCACGCGGAGCACGCGCAGCGTCGAACTGACCCCGGCGGGACAGCGGTTGTACGACGAGGCGCCGCGGATCACCACGGTGGTGGACACTGCGCTGCGGCGCGTCCACGAGGCCGGGCGGGGCGAGCAGCGGCTCGTCGTCGCCTTCTCGCCCGGCCTCCATGTGGCGGACGCGATCCGGGCGTTCACGGCGCGCCACCCGCGCGTCGCGATCGATGTCTTCCCGCTGCGCTGGTGGGAGCGGGACGCGCCGCTGCGCGACGGCCGCGCGCACGTCGGCTATCTCCGGCACCCGTTCGACGACACGGGGCTGCGCACCGTCCCCATCGGCCACGAGACCAAGGTGGCGTGCCTGCCCGTGACCCACCCGCTGGCGGGTCGTCCCGCCCTCACCTCGGCCGATCTGGACGGCGAGCCGGTACTCGACGTCCGGACGCGGCGGACGTCCTCCCTGGAGGAGAAGTTCGAGCTCATCGCGTCCGGTCAGGGCATCGCCCTGGTCCCCCTCAGCATCGCGGGCTCGTACTCCCGGCCCGACCTCGTGTACCTGACCGTCACCGATGCCCTGCCCGTCGGTACCTGCCTGGCGGCACCGGAAGGCAACTGCACGGGTCTCATACGGGACTTCCTGGACCTCGCCACCGCGATACTGCGCCGCCCCGCCGACGCGCCGGAACCCTCGTCAGGGCTTCGGGTCGCGGGCGTCGTAGCGGGCGAAGTCGCGCCGCCACAGGCCCAGGAGCAGCACCGCCACGACACAGGCGAGACCGCCGCCGACGACCGCGACAGCGGGTGAGGTGAGGTCGGCCGCCGAACCGGTCAGGAAGTCGCCGAGCCGGGGGCCACCCGCGACCACGACGATGAACACGCCCTGGAGGCGGCCGCGCATCCGGTCCGGCGCGGCGGCCTGGAGCATGGTGCCACGGAAGACCATGGAGATGGTGTCGGCGCAGCCGGCGACGGCGAGGAAGAACAGGCCGAGCCACAGGTGGCGGGTGAGGCCGAAGCAGGCGATGGCCGCTCCCCAGGCGACGACCGCGACCAGGATGGCCAGGCCGTGCCGGCGGACCGTACCGAGCCAGCCGGAGAACAGCGCGCCGAGCACCGCGCCGACCGCGGGCGCAGCGACCAGCAGCCCCACCGTCTTCGCGTCGCCGCCGAACCAGAGCACGGCGACCGCGGGGAACAGCGCCCGGGGCTGCGCCAGCACCATGGCCGCGAGATCGGCGAAGAAGGTCATGCGCAGGTTGGGCCGGGTGGCCAGGAACCGCAGCCCCTCCAGCACGGAGGGCCGGCGCGGCCCGTCCTCGCCGCCGTGATCGGGGCGCATGGCGGGCAGCCGCCACATCGCGTACAGGGCGGCGGTGAAGGTCACCACGTCGATCAGGTACGCGGCCTGGTAACCCCACAGGCCGACGAAGACGCCGCCCAGCATCGGGCCGCCCATCATCCCGAGGTTGCTGGTCAGCGAGTTGAGGGCGTTGGCGGCCGGCAGCTGCTCGGGCGGCAGCAGGCGCGGGATCATCGACGAGCGGGCGGGCGAGTTCATCGCGAAGCACACCGCCTGGAGGGCGACGACCGTGTAGAGCACCCAGACCTGCCGCACGTCCAGCAGCGCGGCGGCGGCCAGCGCCACGGACAGCACGGTGGCGCCCACCGCGGTGTACATCCCCAGCTTGCGGCGGTCGACGGTGTCCGCGATGGCACCGCCGTACAGCCCGAAGACGATCAGCGGCACCAGGGAGCACAGGCCGACCGCGCCGACGGCGAAGGTGGAACCGGTCAGGTCGTACACCTGGAGGGAGACCGCCAGGGCGGTCATCTGCTGGCCGACCCAGGAGACGGTGTTGCCGAACCACAGCCGGCGGTAGTGGACCGAGGTGCGCAGCGGCGTGATGTCGGCGAAGAGCCGGGAGCGCAGCGGTGGACGGGGCTTCGGGGTGGCGGGGGATATGGCAGGAGTCACGGGGCAGTAAAGCACGGTACGTGGGTGTGCCACTTACCTGCGTGATGTGTTCCACACCGCTCCCGGCGGCCGCCCGGCCCCGCTTCACCCTCCCGAAAGCCCGTACACCCGCCGCGCGTTGCCCGCCCCCACCAGCGCCGCGATCCGGCACGCGTCCGTCTCGGACCAGGCGCCGGAGCGGACCCAGCCGGTCAGCACCTCCTCCAGTGCCGTGCGGAAGGCGGCGCTGCCGACCGTGTACAGCTCCGGCAGGGCGTAGGCGTCGGTGGAGAAGAGGAGTTTGCCGAAGGGGGCGAGTTCGAGGAATTCGGCCAGGACGGCCGTCGCGCGCGGGCCGGTGTGGCCGAGGGACAGGCCGACGTCGGCGTACACGTGCGGGAAGGCGTGGGCCAGGTAGCCGGCCTGGCGGTGGTACGGGTAGCAGTGCAGCAGCACCAGGTCGGTGCCGGTGCCCGCGGTGGCGTGGGCGAAGTCGGTGAGCAGGGCCGGGTCGCTGTGGTGCAGGCGCAGGTCGGGGTCGCCGAAGCCGGTGTGGAGCTGGAGGGGGCGGCCGGTGCCGGTGGCGAGCCACAGCAGGTGGCGCAGGAGGACGGGGTCGGTGAGGCGGGGGGTGCCGGTGGCGAGCCAATCGCGGGCGGCGGTCGCCACGTCGGCGGTGGTGGGCGGTTCGGGGGCCAGGGCCAGGCCGTGGCGGTAGGCGGCGATGGACTTGAAGCCCGCGGCGGTGCGCGCCGCGTCCCGTACGGCGTCGGCGAGCCCGGCCGTGAACACCTCGGCGGCCGCGCCCGGCTCCCCCGCCGCCCGTACGCCCGCGGCGACCCGTTCCGCCAGCGTCTCCAGGCGGACGATCTCGTGTCCGGTGCCGCCGCCCGCCTCGGCCGTCTCGTGGGCTCCGGTGAGGTCGCCGGGCAGGCCGGTGTCGACCAGGTACGTGCCGATGCCGGTGCCGCCCAGCAGCAGGCGCCGGACCTCGGCCGTGCCCAGTTCGCGCCGCCGGGCGAGGTACTCGCCGGGGGTGCAGTGCGGCGCGAGGCCGAGCAGCGGCGGGCACCAGCGGCGTACGGCGAAGCCCGTCTGGGTGTCGAAGAAGGTGGTGCCCGCGGCGGCGGGCCGGTCGGACTCGGTGAGGTACGACTCGAATGCGGCGGCCGACAGCTCGCCGCGCAGCACGCCGTGGCAGTGCTGGTCGACGAGCGGCGGCAGGTCCAGGACCCCGGTGCCGCCGGGTGCGGCCGTGGTCATCAGTACCTCCAGCGGGTCGCGGCGGCGATGTCCGCGGGCTCCATCTCGGCGCAGTGCGCCGCCTCGGCGCGCCGCACCGCGATCACGGCGCCGTGCAGCACCTCGCCCATGGCCTCGGCCAGCGTGGTGGAGCGGGCCAGCCGGTCGGTGGACTCGGTGAGCGAGGCGGGCAGGCGGACGATGCCGCGCCGGGCGCGTTCGCGGACGCCCAGGACGCCAGGGTCGCCGGTGACCGGCGGCGGCAGTTCGGCGCCCGCCGACAGGCCGTGCAGTCCGGCGGCGATCACCGTGCCGACGGCCAGGTACGGGTTGGCGGCGGCGTCGAACGGCTTGACCTCGGCGTGTCCGCCGTCCGGGTCGCCGGGCGCGCCGGTGACCAGCCGCAGCGCCGCCTCCCGGTTCTCCACGCCCCAGCACTGGTAGGCGCCGACCCACATGGAGGGCGCCAGCCGCAGGTAACTCGCGGGCGAGGGGCAGCCGATGGCGAGCAGGGCGGGCAGCGCCTCCAGGATGCCGCCGAGGAAGCGTACGGCGTCCGGGTCCAGGCCCCACCGGGCGTCCGGGTCGCGGTGCAGGCTGCGTTCGCCGCGGTGCAGGCTGAGGTGGAGGTGGCAGCCGTTGCCGACCTGTCCGGCGACGACGGACGGCGCGAAGCTGGCCCGCAGGCCGTGCCGCAGCGACACGGCCCGTACGGTCTCGCGGACGAGGACCAGGTCGTCGGCGGCGCGCAGCGGGTCGGACGGCGCGGTGGACACCTCGAACTGGCCCGGCGCGTACTCGGGGTGGAGCTGGAACACCTCCACGCCCTGGAGGGCCAGCGCCTCGGCCACGTCGCGGAGGTAGTCGGAGAGTTCGACGACGCGGGTCATGCCGTAGGCGGGGCCGACGCACGGGTATTCCAGAGGGTCGCCGGTGCCCACGGCCCCGTCGAGGCGCCCGCCGCCGGCCGCCCCGTCCGGCCACCGGCCGTGCAACGGCGCCCGGCTGACGACCCATTCGGTCTCGAAGCCCATCCGCAGGGCGAGCCCCGCGTCGGCGGCGCGCTCGACCATGCGGCGGGCGAACTGCCGCTGGCAGGCGGGGTGCGGCGTGCCGAGCTGGTCGTAGCGGTCGACCGGTGCCCAGGCCCAGCCGGGCTGCGCGGCGAGCACGGTGAGCCGCTCCAGGTCGGGGAAGAGCCGCAGATCGCCGTCGGGGCCGCCGAGGTGGGCGGAGGCGGTGATGGCGTCGTCGGCGGTGAAGACGTCGAAGACCGGTGACATGCCGACGCCGCGCTGGACGGCGGGCGCCAGCCGGGCGGTCGGCACGGTTTTCGTACGCACGACACCCGCGTTGTCAACCCAGGTCAAAGCGATGGCCCGGACGTGTTCCGCGTCCAGGCGCGCCGCCGTCTGGCGGGCGTCGCCCCACTGTTGCGCCGGCACCGGTCCCATGGCGCGTGTCCCCTCACTCGGCGGCCGATCGGACTGCTGCGTCGTCCCCGCGGCACGATCGGCCGGTCACGGACAGTCGAACTCGCACCATACGCACTTTCCGGTGCCGCGCGGCTCCACACCCCAGACATCCGCCAGCCGGTCCACCAGGAGCAGTCCGCGGCCCGACATCGCGTCCTCGTCGGCTTCGCGGCGCCGGGGCAGCGCGCTGGAGCGGTCGGCCACCTCCAGCCGCAGCCGCCGGTCGGTGCCGTGCGGCATCCGTACGGTCACCAGGGCCGCGCCCTCGGTGTGCAGCAGCGCGTTGGTGATCAGCTCGTCGGCGGCCAGCTCGATCTCGTCGGCGCGTTCCCGGGCGCCCCAGGCCCGTACCGCGGCGCGGATCATGTGCCGGGCGGCGGACAGGCCCTGGGGGTCGTCGGGCGCGACATGCTGCTGGAGCCGGCCGGTGGCCGGTGTGACGGGCTCGCCGCCGCGCCGCAGGATCAGCATCGCCATGTCGTCGTCGCCGGGCTGCTCGGCGGCCAGGTCGCAGAGCCGGTCGGCCAGCCGCTGCACGTCCTGCGGTCCGTCGCGGACCACTCTGGCCAGGTGCTGTACGCCCTCCTCGATGTCGACGCCGGGCTGTTCCACCAGCCCGTCGGTGTACAGCACGAGGGTTTCGCCGACGGCCAGGTGGACGGTGGTGACGGAGTAGTCCAGGTCGCGGAAGCCGGTCGCGATGCCGAGCGGGAGGCCGCCGGTGACCTCCAGGCGGCGGCAGTGGCCCTCGGCGTGCCGCAGCAGCGGGTCCACGTGCCCGGCGCGCACCAGCCGCACCGTGCCGGTGGTCAGGTCGGCCTCCGCGTACGTGCAGGTGGCGAAGCGGTCGGTGTCCAGTTCACCGAGGAAGGCGGAGGCGCGGGCCATCACGGTGGCGGGCGGGTGGCCCTCGGCGGCGTAGGCGCGCAGCACGATGCGCAGCTGGCCCATGACGGTCGCGGCGTGGGTGTCGTGCCCTTGGACGTCCCCGATGACGGCGGCGACCCGGCCCTCGGGCAGCGGGATCACGTCGTACCAGTCGCCGCCGATGTCCCGGCCGATGCGGGCGGCGCGGTAGCGGACCGCGATCTGGGCGCCGGGGATGCCGGGGATGCGGCGCGGCAGCATGGCCTGCTGGAGGCCCTCGGCGAGGTCGTGCTCCTGGTCGTAGAGCATGGCGCGGGCCAGGCTCTGCGCGACGCTGGAGCCGAGGGCGATCAGGAGGTTGCGCTCCTGTACGCCGAACGGGTTCTCCGAGCGGTAGAACAGCCCCACCACGCCGATCGGCCGGGCCTGCGCGATGAGCGGCAGGTACGCGGCGGAGCCGAAGTCCATCCGTTCCAGGTGCGGCCACAGCGCGGGGTAGCGCTCGGCGAACTCGGCGCGGGAGCGGATGAAGCAGGGCGTCAGGGTGCGCACCACCTCGCTCATCGGGTACTCGTCCTCGACGCGCAGCACCTCGTGCTGCGGTACGAAGCTGCCCGCCTGCCCCTCGTGGACCACCCGGATGCGGCCCGCCTCGACCAGACCGACGATGACGTTCTGCGCGCCCAGCCGGGTCAACGCCTGGTCGTCGCCGAGCACGTCGATGACGTCCCGGACGGTACGGGCGTGCGCCAGCGCGGCCGTGGTGCGCTCCACCAGGCCGGTGTTGCGCAGTCTGCGCGCGTGCGCCTGGGCGCGTTCCGCGGCCTGGGCGTACTCCTGGCTGGCGTCCCGGACGATGCCGATGACGCGGCGTGCCCGGCCGTTCGCGTCCCGGCGGATGCTGGCCTGGGTGTGGGTCCAGCGCACCGCGCCGTCCCGCAGCCGGACGCGGAAGTAGGCGCCGTAGGAGTCGCTGCCGTCCTTCAGGGCCTGGGCGACGACCGCGTCGAGGCGGGCCGCCTCCTCCGGCGGCAGACGGCAGGCCAGGGTGGCCGGGTCGGAGTCGTACTCCTCCGGCAGCAGGTCGAAGACCTCTAGAGCGGAGCCGTCCATGTGCATACGGCCGCTGTCGAGGTCCCAGTCGAAGCCGCCCATGCCGTTGAGGGCCAGGGTCAGGTCCGGGTGGGCCGGCCAGTCGTCCGGCACCGACACGGCCGACGGCTTCGCACCCCGGTCAGCCATGTTCGCCACTTTGCCACATTCCTCCGCTTTACGGGCGGCGTGGCGGCCGGGCTCCGGCCGGGTCCCTATACCCTGACTTGCGCATCAGTCAGTACGCAACACGGCGCGAAAGCCTTGCGCTGACAGGCTTGCACCTTCCCTAACGTTGCTGTTTCCTCAACACACTGTTACGGTCCCGGACCATGACCGAAGACCCCGGCACCCGGATCGCCGACGACGGCGACGTGGCCGACCGCGTGAAGCAGGTGGTCGAGCGCCTCGGGTGCAGCCGCCGCGAGTTCGCCCGGCGGATCGTGATGGACCCCTCCAAGCTGTCCCGGTCGCTGGGCGGCACCCGGCGCTTCACCCTCGCCGAGATCGTGCGCGTCGCGGACATCGGTGGCGTGGACGTGGCCTGGCTGCTCGGCTCGCGCACCGGGACCCCGGCGCCGGCCCGCGGCCGGGAGCCCGCCGCGGTACCCGAGGGCGGCCGTCCGCTGCAGATCGTCCGGGAGACCGTCCGGCTGATCGCCGAGCACGGCTTCCACGCCGTACGGGTCGCCGACATCGCCGCCGCCTGCGGCACCAGCACGGCCGCCGTGCACTACCACTTCCCCGGCCGCGACGAACTGCTGGAAGCGGCCGTGCGCTGGTGCATGGACGAGGACACCGCGCGGCGCGCGGCGGGCCTGGCCGAAGCCTGCGACGCACGCGCCGAACTGCTGCACCTGATCGCCCTCCAGACCCCGCGCACCGAACAGCAGCGGCGCCAGTGGCTGGTCTGGCTCGACCTGTGGGCGCAGGCCGCCCGCTCCACCGCCGTCGGGCGGCTGCACGAGCACTACTACCGGCAGTGGCGGACCACTGTCGCCGATGTGCTGCGCCGGGGCGTCGAACAAGGCGTCTTCCACCCCGTGGACCCGGAGTCCACCGCGCTGCGGCTGACCGCGCTCATCGACGGCCTGGCCACCCAGGTACTCGCCACCGCGCCGGACAGCACCACCCCCGACAGCATGCACGCGGCGCTGCTCACCTTCGTCGACAGCGAACTGACGTCCGTAGACCCGTAGTTACCTCCTCTCCAAGGAACCCGCCGTGAACAACGAGGTCATCATCACCTGCGCCCTGACCGGCGCCGGTGACACCGTGCGCCGCTCCCCGCACGTGCCCGTCACCCCCGAGCAGATAGCGGAATCCGCCGTCGAGGCGGCCTCGGCCGGTGCCGCCGTCGTGCACATCCACGTACGCGACCCGGCGACGGGCGATCCGTCCCGCGATCCCCGCCTGTACGCCGAGGTGGTCGAACGGATCAAGGAGACCGGCACCGACGTCGTCATCAACCTGACCGCCGGCATGGGCGGCGACCTCGTCATCGACCCGGACGAGCCGCTGCGGCAGCTGCCCGGTACGGACCTGGTCGGCGGCCTGGAGCGGCTGCCGCACGTCGAGGACCTGCTCCCCGACATCTGCACCCTGGACTGCGGCTCCCTCAACTTCGGGGACGGCTCCAACCTCTACGTCTCGACGCCCGACATGCTGCGCGCGGGCGCCCGGCGCATCCAGGAGCTGGGGGTACGGCCGGAGCTGGAGATCTTCGACACCGGGCAGCTGTGGTTCGCCAAGCAGCTGCTGGCCGAGGGGCTGCTCGACGACCCGACCGTCTTCCAGCTGTGCATGGGCATTCCGTGGGGCGCGCCGGCCGACCCGGGCGTGCTCCAGTCGATGGTCGCGATGCTCCCTCAGGGCGCGCAGTGGGCCAGCTTCGCGCTCGGCCGGATGCAGATGCCGTGGGTCGCGCAGTCCATCCTGCTCGGCGGCAACGTACGGGTGGGCCTGGAGGACAACCTGTACCTGAGCAAGGGTGTCAAGGCGACCAACGGCCAGCTGGTCGAACGCGCCGTGCGGATCACCGAGTTGCTGGGCGCGAGCGTCGCCACCCCGGACCAGGCCCGTGCGCGCCTCGGCCTGAAGCCGCGCGGCTGACGCCGGACCGTACCGCCCGCCCGCTTCCCCACCCCAGGAGTTCCCGTGTCCCCCACCCCTCCCTCCTCCGTACGCCGTGTGGCGTGCATCGGCGCCGGCGTCATAGGCGGCGGCTGGGTCGCCCACTTCCTCGCGCGCGGTTACGACGTGACCGCCTGGGACCCGGCGCCGGACGCCGAGGACAAGCTGCGCCGCCTGGTCACGGCCGCCTGGCCCGCCCTGGAACAGCTCGGCCTGGCCGAGGGCGCCTCCGCCGACCGCCTCACCCTGGCGCCGAGCCTCGCCGAGGCCGTCGCCGACGCCGAGTTCGTCCAGGAGAGCGCGCCCGAGCAGCTGGAGCTCAAGCGCGACCTGCTCGCCCAGCTGGACGCGGCCGCCCCGCCCGGTGTGGTCATCGCCTCGTCCACCTCCGGCTATCCGATGACCGACATGCAGATCACGGCCGCGACCCCCGGCCGTCTGGTGGTCGGGCACCCGTTCAACCCGCCGTATCTGATCCCGCTGGTCGAGGTCGTCGGCGGCGAGCGGACCGACCGCGCGGCGGTCGAGTGGGCGGCGGAGTTCTACGGCGTGGCGGGCAAGTCCGTGATCACCATGGACCGCGAGCTGCCCGGTTTCATCGCCAACCGGCTCCAGGAGGCCCTGTGGCGCGAGGCGCTGCACATGGTCGCCAACGGCGAGGCCACGGTCGAGGACATCGACGCCTCGATCACCGAGGGGCCGGGGCTGCGCTGGGCGTTCATGGGCCCGATCCTGACGTTCGCGCTGGCCGGCGGCGAGGGCGGGATGGCCCATATGCTCGACCACTTCGGCCCGTCGCTGAAGTCCCCGTGGACCCGGCTGGAAGCGCCGGAGCTGGACCGGGCGCTGCGGGACGCGATGGTCGACGGCTGCGAGCGGGCCGCGGACGGCCGTACGTACGCGCAGCTCGTGGCCGAACGCGACCAGGGCGTCATCGACGTGCTGCGCGCGACCGGCCGTCTGGACGGGCCCGCCCGGTGACGGCGCACCCGACGGCGGAGCGCCCGCCGCTGCTGCGCCGTACGGTCCAGGACGACTGGATCGACTACAACGGCCATCTCTCCGAGGCGTACTACGTCCTGGTCTTCGGCTTCGCCACGGACGCCCTCATGGACGGGGCCGGGCTCGACGCGGCCTACCGGGACCGCACCGGCCACTCGCTCTACACGGTCGAGGCGCATGTGCGCTATCTGGCGGAGGTGCCGCGCGGCGCCGAACTGGCGGTGCGGACGACGGTGCTGGGCGTGGGCGCGAAGAAGGTGCGGTTCGTGCACGAGATGTACGTGGGCGAAGCGTCCGGCGACCCGGTGGCGACCGAGGAGATCTTCGCCCTGCACGTCCACCAGGGCGAGGGCCGGGCGGCTCCGCTGCCCGGGGAGGCGCGGGAGCGGCTGGCGGCGCTGGCCGGTCCGGCGCCCGAGTGGGCGGGGCGGGGAATCCGGGAGGTGTAGGGCGGCGTTGCACGGCGTGTCCCCGATACGCGGGGGCACGCCGTCGCCGGGTCGGCCGTCCGGCCGTCCCGCGGTGCGACCCTGAGGTGCCGCACTCCCGTCAGGAGAGGAACCGTCATGCCGTCCGTACCAGGTCACCGCATCACCGTCGAGCAGGGCACCGATCACGTCCGCGTCGTCCACGACGGCCAGGTCGTCGCCGACAGCCGCCGCCCGCTGCTGCTGCACGAGACCGGCTATCCGGTGCGCTACTACCTGCCGCCGGAGGACGTACGGACGGATCTGCTGACGCCGTCCGAGACCCGTACGCACTGCCCGTTCAAGGGAGACGCCTCCTACTGGTCACTTTCCGGTGGCCCGGAGGACATCGCGTGGGCCTATCCTGCGCCGAAGTCCGCGGTCGCGCAGATCAAGGACCATCTGTGCTTCTACGAGGCGGAGTTGGTGGGCGAGGGCCGGGACGGGAGCGAGTAGGAAAGTTTCCTAACTATTCTCCGCCGAATTCATTGACGCGTACATGAGCCGTCGTCAAGATTCCTCCGTACGGCACCCCCCGCCGACCGAGGAGACGGACATGACGCCCACCCCCCGCGCCGCGAAGTCCCGCACGTTCCTGACCAACCCCCGCACCGGCATACCCACCGCCGCGGGCGCGGTCCTCGCGCTCGTCGGCGGTGCGCTGCTGTGGTCGCCGGCCGGGCGCGCGGACGCCGCGCCCGAACGCACGGCCGCCAAGGCGGGCGCCTTCACCGTGGTGGCCGCCGGTGACATCGCCGAGCAGTGCACCGCGAGCAGCAGCAGCTGTGTGCACCCGAAGACGGCGGCCCAGGTCAAGAAGATCGACCCGGCCTTCGTGCTGACCATGGGCGACAACCAGTACGACGACGCCCGGCTGAAGGACTTCCAGAAGTACTACGACACGTCCTGGGGCGCCTTCAAGGCCAAGACCCACCCGGTCGCCGGCAACCACGAGACCTACGACCCGGCCGGCAAGCTGTCCGGCTACAAGTCCTACTTCGGCTCCGTCGCCTACCCCCAGGGCAAGAGCTACTACAGCTTTGACCACGGCAACTGGCACTTCGTCGCGCTGGACTCCAACAGCCTGGACTCCACGCAGACCAAGTGGCTCAAGGACGACCTCGCCGCCAATTCCAAGAAGTGCGTGGCCGCCTACTGGCACCACCCGCTGTTCTCCTCCGGCGAGCACGGCAACCAGCCGGTCAGCCGGTCGGTGTGGAAGCTGCTGTACGACGCCAAGGCGGAGCTGGTCCTGAACGGGCACGACCACCACTACGAGCGCTTCGCGCCGCAGGACCCGGACGGCAAGGCCGACCCGAACGGGCTGGTCGAACTGCTCGCCGGCATGGGCGGCGCCAACCCGTACAAGATCGAGGAGGTCCAGCCGAACAGCGAGAAGCGGCTGACGAAGACCTTCGGCGTGGTCAAGCTGAACTTCACCGACGACGGGTTCTCCTGGGACCTGGTCGGCACCGACGGGAAGACCAAGGACAGCAGCCCGTCCTACCGGTGCCACTGACCGGCCCGAAAACCACTCGCCATGTATCTCGCCACCACCGGCGCGGCCGCCGCCACCTCCGGGCTGACACGCGGCCGCGTCGCCGGACCGGTGCTCGCGCTCGGCACGGTCAGCCTGGTCACCGACATCTCCTCCGAGATGGTCACCGCGGTGCTGCCGCTCTACTTCGTCCTCCAACTGGGCCTGTCACCGCTCCAGTTCGGGTTCCTGGACGGGCTCTACAACGGCGTCACCGCGCTCGTACGGCTGCTGGGCGGGCACGCCGCCGACCGCGGCGGGCGGCACAAGCTCGTGGCCGGCACCGGGTACGCGCTGTCCGCGCTGTCCCGGCTCGGCCTGCTGCTCGCGGGCGGCGGCACGGCCGGGATCGGCGCGGCGCTGGCCGCCGACCGTATCGGCAAGGGCGTACGGACCGCGCCGCGCGACGCGCTGATCTCGCTCAGCAGCCCGCCCGACGAACTGGGCCGGGCGTTCGGCGTGCACCGCGCGATGGACACCACGGGCGCGCTGCTCGGACCGCTGGCCGCGTTCGCACTGCTGTGGGCGACCGCGGACGCATATGACGCGGTGTTCGTCGTCAGCTTCTGCGTCGGGCTGCTGGGCGTACTGCTGCTGATCGCGTTCGTGCCGGGGCGCGACGCCCTGGGCCCGGTGGCCGCGGCGCCCACCGGGCCGCGGGTCCCGCTGCGCACCAGGATCACCGAACCGCTGCGGGACGCCGCCTTCCGGCGGATCATGCTGGCCGCCGCCCTGCTGGGCGCGGCCACCATCGGCGACTCGTTCGTCTACCTGCTGCTCCAGAAACAACTGGATTTCGCGGTGCGCTGGTTCCCGCTGCTGCCGCTCGGCACCGCCGCGGTCTACCTGCTGCTCGCGGTGCCCGCCGGGCGGCTCGGCGACCGCATCGGGCGCCGGGTCCCCTTCCTCCTCGGCCACGCGGCCCTGCTCGCCGCCTACGTCCTGCTGCTGACCGTCGGCGACGGCATCGTCCTGCTGGCCGGCGTGCTGGGGCTGGTCGGTGTCTTCTACGCGGCCACCGACGGCGTGCTGATGGCCCTCGCCGGTCCCGCCCTCCCGGCGGCGCGCCGGGCGAGCGGCATGGCGCTGCTCCAGACGGGCCAGGCGCTGAGCCGGCTGCTCGCCGCCGCGGGGTTCGGCGCCGCCTGGACCCTGTGGGGCAGCGGGCCCGCGCTGGTCGCCGCCGTCGTCGTCCTCGCGGCCGCCCTGGCGGGCGCCGCCGCGCTGCTTCCCCGTACGGAAAGGCGGTCGTCGTGCTCGTGACGGACAGGGCCAGTGCCCCGGCGGAGGGCACGGCCGGCAAGGGACCGGGCGGGCCGTCCCTGCGCGCCCGCGTCATCGCCATCGTGGTGGCGACCGCCGTACTCGCCACGGTCGCCGTGGTCTATACGGTGTCGGCGGCCCGGCGCGCCGGATCCGCCGACACGCCCTCGGCCTTCGGGCTGGACCGGGGTCAGCTGTATTTCCGCAGTACGCGGGAGGGGGACGGCACCGGGCGCGTCGCCCGTCTGCCCGCCGCTCCGTCCGCCCGCGGCGCCGCCGCGATGAGCGCGGAAGCGGCCCCGGCGCCGGACCGCCGCACCACCGGCGGCCCCGCCTGCGAGCGCTTCCACGCGGCCGGCGGCACCGCACTGTGCCTCCAGCGCCGCCCCGGCATCCCGCCGGCCGCGTACGCCGTCGTCCTGGACGGGCGGCTGCGCGAGAAGCGCCGGATCGCCCTGACCGGCATCCCCAACCGGGCCCGGGTCTCCGCCTCCGGCCGGATGCTGTCCTGGACGATGTTCGCCACCGGCGACTCCTACGCCACCACGGCCTTCTCCACCCGTACGTCCATCCTCGACACCCGCACCGGCTACCTGATCAAGAACATGGAGGACATCCCCCTCACCCTCGACGGCCGCCGCTACCACTCCCCCGACGTCAACTACTGGGGCGTCACCTTCGCCCGCGACGACAACCGGTTCTACGCCACCGTCTCCACCAAGGGCCGCACCTACCTCGTCGAGGGCGACATGCGCCGCTGGACGGCCCGCACCCTGCGCGAGAACCTGGAGTGCCCGTCCCTCTCGCCCGACAACACCCGCCTCGCCTTCAAGAAGCGGGTACGGGAGGGAGCGCGCGACCCCTGGCGGCTGTACGTGCTCGACCTGCGCACGATGCGCGAACACCCGGTCGCGGAGCGGCGCAGCGTGGACGACCAGGCGGCCTGGCTGGACGACCACACGCTCGCCTACGCGCTGCCGGGCAGCGGCGGCAAGGGCAGCGACATCTGGACCGTACCGGCGGACGGCGGCGCTCCGGCGCTGCGGGTGGCCGGCGGCTCGTCTCCCGCACTGGTGCGCTGAACGGGCGGGGTCCGGTGGGGCGGCTCACTCCGCGGGGCGGGCGCCCCCGGCGCACAGGCGCGGCGCGTTCCCGGCCGCCTCGACCGGCTCGTCGCGCTCGTTCCGCTCGCCGAGCCGGTCCGCCAGGTTCTGGGCCCAGGCCGTCAGCCCGGGTACGTCGATGTCGTACGGGACGGTGTCCGCGTACGGGGCGATGGCGCCGGCGCCCCGGAGCAGCAGCGCCGCGCCGCCCTTCGCGTTGCCGCGGGCGGCGTGGGTGAGGCCGACGGCGAGCTGGGCGAGGCCGCGCCACAGCTGCCGCTCCTGCTCGGGGGCCGCCTTCCAGGCGTCCTCCAGCACTTCGTGGGCGTGAAAGGGCAGACCGCGGTCCAGGAGGTCCTGGGCCTCGGCGAGCGCCTGACGGGGGCTGCGCTCGACGCCCTCGGGCTGGCGCTCCACGCCCGGGGCGCCGTACGGCAGCGGACGGCCCAGACCGTCCCGCGGCCGGGCGTTGCGGGCGCGGCCTTCGGGGTCGCGGTCGCGCGGGGCTCCGGTCTTGGGGCCGGAGCCCGCTGCGGTATCCGCCGTGCGCCCGGTCTCCACCGCGCTCCCGCCTTCCGCCGCGCTCCCGCTCTCCGTTCCCGTACCGCAGTGTTCGCAGCCGGGCTCCCCCGGGTGGTCCGAGATCCGGCCGCACTCCTGGCACACCTGGTCCAGCCAGCAGGCCGGATCGCCGCCCTCATCGCGTCGCGTCACGTTCACGCTTCGATTGTGCAGCGCGCGACGGGCCGGCGTCCGGGCGGGGCGGCGGCCGTCCGCCCGGGAGCCGGGGCGGTGGCTGTACGGGGCGGCATCGTCGCCGGTCAGGCATCGTCGCCTGGCGCCCGCCGTCCGCGTACGTACATCCGCCAGCCGAAGACGGCGCCGACGGCGAGCGCGAAGGCGAAGCCGCCCGCGACCGCCCACATCGTGGTGTCCGTCCGCCGTCCGGCCTCCCGGGAGACCTGGGCGGTGACCGGCCGCGCCGTGGCGGCGTGGCGTTCCGCCCCGCCCCGCGTGCCGTCGGTGACCCGGCTCTCGTCCGGCGTGGCCGCGGCGGCTTGCAGGGAGCCGACCGGGCGGACCTTGCCGACGGCCTTGAAGCCCCAGTCCAGCAGCGAACCCGCCTCGTTGTACACGGCGTTGGAGGCGCCGGACTGCGGGTTCATCACGGTGACCAGCAGCGTGCGGCCGCCCCGCCGCGCCGCGGCGACGAGGGTGTTGCCGGCGTTGCTGGTGTAGCCGTTCTTGACGCCGACGATGCCGGGGTAGCGCCGCGTTCCGTTCGAGCCGGTCAGTATCCGGTTGGTGTTCTGGATCTCGAACGAGGGACTGCCCTTGCTGGGGAACCGGGCCGTGGTGGTGGCGCAGTACCGGGCGAAGTCGGCGTTGGCGAGGCCCGCGCGGCCGAACACGCTCAGGTCGTGCGCCGAGGACACCTGCCCCGGGCTGTCGTACCCGTCCGGGGAGCGCACCGTGGTGTCGCGGGCGCCCAGCTGCCGCGCCTTGGTCTGCATCTCCTTCGCCGTGGCCGTCCAGCCGCCGTTCATCGAGGCGAGCACCCGTACCGCGTCGTTGCCGGAGCGCAGGAAGACACCGCGCCACAGGTCGGCGACCTGGTAACTGCGGCCCTCCTGGATGCCGACGAGGCTGCTGCCCGGCCCGATGCCCGCCAGGTCCTTCGCGGTGACCTTGTGGACGGCGCCCGCGCGGAACTTCGGCAGCACGGTGACCGCGAACAGGGTCTTGAGGGTGCTGGCGGGCGCGAGCCGCTGGTGCGCGTTCCTGGCCGCCAGCACATCGCCCGTACGCACGTCGGTCACCGCCCAGGAGCGGGCGGACACCCCGCCGGGCAGTGCGGGGGCCCCGGCCCCCACCGCTTCCTCGGCGTGGGCGGTCGCCGGTATGGAGGTGAGGGTCAGGCCGGTGGCGGCGATGGCGGCCAGCACACCGGCATTCCGGGACAAAAGCCTGTCAATTGCCATGCCTTCACGCTAGGAAGCCCGCACTTCGACCGCAGACGGGCCTACGCCAGTCGGCCGAAGCGCCGAGGGAGGCCGGGGAGGGGGCGGGGAGCGCGTGGGGAGCGCGGCATTCAAGGCCAGAGATTCACGGGCGGCTACCGCATGCGCCCCGTACGCACGAGGACCCGCCCGGTGCGACGGGGGATGCACACCGGGCGGGCCTCACGACCTTTTCTACCGCATGCAGGAACGGTTATGCCTCAAAAACTTGTTCGTCCTGCAACTACCAGGCGACGGGGAGCGAGATCAAGCCACGTGCCCGCAGGGTGCGGCGGTGGCGCAGTTCCGACCGTGGCACATCCAGCCGCAACCCGGGAAAACGGCTGATGAGAGCGGTCAGCGCGGTCTCGGTCTGCAGGCGCGCCAGGGCCGCGCCGAGGCAGTAGTGGATGCCGTGCCCGAACATCAGCTGACCCGTGGCGTCGCGGCCCGGATCGAGCGTCCCGGGGTCGGCGAAGCGGTGCGGGTCGCGGTTCGCCGAGGCAAGGGAGAGCAGCACACTCTCGCCCGCGGGCACCCGTACGCCGCCGATTTCCACGTCCTCCAGGGGGAACCGGCGGATGGCCAGCGAGGCCGGTCCGTCATAGCGTGCGAACTCTTCCACGGCCGCCGACAGTTCGGCTGGATTCGTACGCAACGCCATGAGGTGTTCGGGGTGGTCGAGCAGGGCGAGGACTGAGTTACCGATGAGGTGAACGGTGTTCTCGTAACCGGCGAAGAGCAGGAGGAACGCCAACGAGGTCAGCTCGTCCTCACCGAGCCGGTCCCCCGCGCCACCCTCCGCCGCCGCGCCGTCCCGCACCAGGATCAGGTCGGAGAGCAGATCGTCCCCCGGCGCGGCCCGCTTGGCCGTGATCAGCCCCGTGTAGTAGCGCATCATCGCCCCGACGGCCTCCTTCGCCCGCTCCGGCCGGGCCGGGTCGGGCGTGATCAGCGCGTCCGTCCAGGCCCGGAAGTCCGGCCGGTCGTCCTCCGGTACGCCCAGCAGGTCGCAGATGACGATGATGGGCAGCGGACCGGCGTAACACTCCATCAGGTCGGCCCGCCCGGCGTCCGCGACCGCGTCCAGCAACCCGTCCGCCAGCCGCCGTACGGGCTCCCGCAGCTTCTCGACCCGCGCGGGCGTGAATGCCTTGGCCACCAGCCGGCGCACCCGGGTGTGGTCCGGCGGATCCATGTTGAGCAGATTCGCGTCCAGCGCGGGCGGCAGCGCGAACCCGCGATAGCCGCCCCGCGCGTTCCGCTTGTCCAGGGAAAGCCGCGGATCGGACAGACACCGCCGCACATCCTCGTACCGCGTCACCAGCCACGCGGGCTGCCCGTCCGGCCCGGCAATCCGATGGACGGGCCCCGCCTCCCGCAACACCGCGTACCCGGCGTGCGGATCGTCCAGAAGCTGCGTCACGTCAATGAGGTCGTCGGGGCCGGTCTCGGCGGTGTTCTGCATGGTGCATGACTTTAGACAAGGCGTTCGGGAGGGGCGCGGGGGGCTGCTCCCCGCTTCGGCTCAGTGCCGCTGCATGGCGCTCCGCTGGCGCAGTTCGGTGAGTACGGTGTCGGTCAGGGGCGAGTAGTAGACGTCCGCCACTCGCGCCAAGTGCTCGTATTCCGCGATCAGTTCGGCGGACGGGCCGAGTGCGGGGCCGCCCGGCACGGTGTCCGGAAGGCGCTCTCGGGATATGTCGGCGCGGTTCGCGGGGCGGGCGGGCAGCCGCTCCTCGTCCGCCGTCACCACCACGCTCTCCGCGCCCAGTACGGGAACGAGCCCGATCGCCCGGTTCTCCAGGCCGCGGCGCAGCGCTGCGGCCTCCGCGACGGCCGCCAGCTGCCGCTCGTCCGCCACCACGGCACGCCCGCGTTCACGCGCGATGTCGACGGTGTCCGCTTCCACGTACCGCCGGATGCCGCGCTGGACGTCGCGGATCTGCGCCATCTGCCGGTCGGCGCGCCACTGGAGCCGCGCGAACGGCCACCGCCCGCCCCAGAAGGGGCCGCCCGCCGCCATCTCGGGGGCCTGGGCGGTGACATCCTTCCAGAGGGGGTGCAGCCGGCGCAGGCGGCGCCACGCGCATGCCCGCGGGCCCGCGGCCGGGAGCGCGAGCCCGGTCAGCACCAGGACCGCGGCGACCGAAGCGCTCAGCGGCGCCACGCCGTTGGAGAGCCACGGCGCCTCGTGCCCGGCCCACGACAGGACGAAGCCGGCCAGCTTGCAGGCGCAGTACGCCAGGCCGAGCCAGCAGCCCGCGGCCAGCAGCCGCAGCCCCCGGGCGAGCCAGGACGCGCCGAGCCGGCCGGCGTAGCGCGGGCAGAGGGCGCCCAGGCCCGCGAGGCTGGTGCCGAAGATGGCGAGATACAGCACCAGGAAGGCCATGACTCCCGGCGAGCCCGCGTAGGCCGTACTGAGGTCGCGGGGGTGCTCCACGTCGTCCGGCCGCCCGACGACGAAGCAGGTCACCGCCACCGCCCAGGCCACGGCCACGGCCGTCACCGCCGTACGGGAGCGCGCCCGGACCCGCGCGCGGCCTTCCGCGCCCGCGCCGCCGTTCCAGCGCAGCAGCAGGACGAACGCGCCGGCCGCGAAGACCACGACCGAGGAGTAGAGGAAGACCATCGAGAGGTTCGACACGCCGGTCAGCCGGTCGAACCAGCGGTAGACGCTGGGCGCGGAGAAGACGAACACCGTCGCGACACCGGCGCTCATCACGCACGTCAGCCCCAGATCCGCGTTGCCGCGGTCGCGGAGCCAGGCGCGCGTCTTGAAGGCGACAACCGTCCAGGCCACTCCGCCGAAACACAGATACAGCACGTCAAACACTCGATCCCCCGTCCGAGTCACCGGCGCCGCGCGCGGCGCCGTCCTTCCCGCTGTTGCCGCCGCCCCCACGGCCCGTGGCACGGAGCGGCCCGTCGCGCCGGTGTCGCAGCGCGGGCGCCAGCGCGGCGGCGAGCTCGGCGGCCGGCCCCGTCGGCTCCGGCCCGCGGTCCACCGGCGAGGGCACCACCCGCGCCATCAGCAGCCCGCCCAGCACCTCCGCCGCCCAGGGCGCGGGGCCGTCACGGCCGGTCATGCCGGGCGCCGCGTGGTCCAGCAGCAGACGGCCGATTTCATGCGTCACGATGTGCGTCCGGTGCCAGGCGCTGGTCCGCAGCTCGCAGAAAATCCAGTACCCGTCGTCGGTACGGGCCGTCACCCCGGACGCCGCGCCGTCCAGCCGCATCGGCACGATCCGTACGGGACAGCCCAGGTACGCCGCCACGGCGCCGCACACACCCGTCAGATCGGTCCGGTCCGGCAGCGCCAGTTCCCCGATCACCTGCTCGCAACGACGCCGGACCCGCCGGGCTCGCGCGCCCGCACACAGACGCCCCCAGCGCCGCCCACGCACACCCCGCGCCCCACTCCCGACCCGCACGCCCCCCATGGCATCCGCCCCCCGGCTTCGCTCCCCCGATCCCGGCCGCCCGCGCCCCGCACGCAGTTAGCACCGCCGAAACCGCAGCCCGCATCCTGTCACGCGAGGAATAACGCGCACCAGTCCACTTACGGACAGTGAAAACGGTGGAAACGGGGGGCTGTTTCCGAGGAATCGAAGATGGGGTCGCGGGGCCGGCAACACGCAAACGGCCGGTTGAGGGCCCGGAAGTGATGCCCCATCAGCGTGATGGCGAGGCGCCCACCACTCCGGCACGCGCTCGGTGCGGGGCGCTGTGGCGTCAGCAGCACCGTCACCGTGTGCGTTCACTCAGATGCCGACGGTGGCTGCATCGCGTGTGGATGCCTCGCGAGGGTGGGTGTGCAGTGCGCGGACGCGCGACGGCTCACGGAACGCATCAGCGGCGTTTGCGCGCGTCGGCCCGGGCGCGGAGGCGGCAGGCGGCAGTGGGACGAGGCCGGGCAGGAACGCGGACGGGTGCCTGCGCCACCCTGCTCCACGACACACCGAAAACGCCCGCTGACCTGGACTTACGTCCAAGCCAACGGGCGTTTTCGCACCGTCGGGACGACAGGATTTGAACCTGCGACCCCTTGACCCCCAGTCAAGTGCGCTACCAAGCTGCGCCACGTCCCGGTGCCCGTCCGGTCCGGGTTTCGTCCCGGGCGGCCGTGCACGAGAACAATACCGCATGTCAGGGGGTGTCCACTGCCGGGTTCCCAGGGAGCGGGCCGTGGGCGGGGGCGGGCGGGGCTGAGTACGCGTACTCATGCGCCCCCGTGCGGGCGGCGGCACGCTACGCGCATGACCACTCCCTCGATACAGCGGCCGACGACCACCGCCTTCTTCGTGCAGTCCGCGATCTCGTTCGGGCTCTCCCTGGTCGCCCTGATGGTGGGCATCGTCAAGCTGCCCGTGGGCGCCTGGGAGCGGGGCTTCCTCGGGCTGGGGCTGATCTTCGTGGTCTCGTCGGCGTTCACGCTGGCCAAGTGCGTACGGGACCGGCAGGAGGCCGAGGAGGTCACCAACCGGGTGGACAAGGCGCGGATCGACAAGCTGCTCGTCGAGCAGGACGTCTTCAAGCCCGGCCAGGTGTGACGCCGGGCGCGTCGACGCCGACCGTGTCGGGGCGCTCGCCCAGCAGGTAGCGGGCGCCCGCCCCGCTCTCCGCCGCCGCGTCGCCGGGGTTGTAGAGGCCGCATTTGCGCAGGCTCAGGCAGCCGCAGCCGATGCAGCCCGCCAACTTGCGCTTGAGTTCCTCCAGTTCGGCGATCTGCTGGTCGATGCGGCGGCTCCAGGTGCGGGCGACGCTGTTCCACTGGGCCGCGTTCGGTGCGCGGTCCTGCGGCAGCTTGGCCAGGGCGACGCTGGTCTCCTCCAGGGAGAGGCCGACCACCTGGGCCGCCCGGATGAAGGCGACGCGCCGCAGGGTGGCGCGGGTGAAGCGGCGCTGGCCGCCGCTGGTGCGTTCGGAGTGGATCAGGCCCAGTTCCTCGTAGTACCGCAGCGCGGAGGCGGCCAGCCCGCTGCGGCCGGCGAGTTCCCCGATCGGGAGGCGGTCGTGGGGTGAAGTCATGTCGGCAGGTTAGCGCTTGACTTCAAGTGCGCTTTAAGTTGCAAGCTTCCTGCCATGACGAACACGACCACGGACACGACCGGGGCCACCGCCGCTTCGCCGGTCGCCGACTTCGCCGCACTCCCCCGCCTGATGAGCCTGATGACCGGGGACGAGAAGCACGGCCCGGCCGCCACCTCCACCCTCGACGCCCTGTGGGTGCTCTACGACCGGGTGCTGCGGGTCTCCCCCGCCACCGCCGAGGACCCGGAGCGGGACCGCTTCCTGCTCTCCAAGGGGCACGGCCCGATGGCCTACTACGCGGTGCTCGCCGCGAAGGGCTTCTTCCCCACCGACTGGCTGCCGGGCTTCGGCTCGTACGACTCGCCGCTCGGCCACCACCCGGACCGGCTGCTGGTGCCGGGCGCGGAGATCGGCAGCGGTTCCCTGGGGCACGGGCTGCCGCTGGCCGTGGGCACGGCGCTGGGCCTGGCCGCCCAGGGGCGTACCGGCCCGGCGGTCTGGGTGCTGATCGGCGACGCCGAGCTGGACGAGGGCAGCAACCACGAGGCCATCGCGTACGCGGGCGCCGCCGGCCTGTCCCGGCTGCACACGCTGGTCATCGACAACTCCTCGGCGACGCACGGCTGGCGCGGCGGGATCGCCTCGCGCTTCGAGGCCGCCGGCTGGTCCGTGACGACCGTGGACGGCCGCGACCACGAAGCGCTGTACACGGCCTTCACCCAGCCGCACCCGGACCGGCCGCACGCGGTGGTCGCCCGGGTGGAGGCCAAGGAGTACGCGGGCGAGCCGAAGCCGAAGGCGGCGCCCGAGCCGGAGCCGGGCGCGGCGGCCGCCTGAGCCGCGTCCGTACCGCAGTACAAGCAGCACCGCACCCCATGACAACTTCGAAAGGTCTCAATCCGATGGACACCATGCGCGAACGTTTCGCCTCGGTCACCACCCAGCTGCTCGACGAGGATCCGCGGCTGGCGGTCGTGCTCGCCGACATCGGCGTGGACGGCTTCCGCACGGCCGCCGAACGCCACCCCCGGCGGGTGGTCAACGTCGGCATCAGGGAGCAGCTGCTCATCGGCGTGGGCGGCGGTCTGGCCCTGGCCGGGATGCGGCCCGTCGTGCACACCTTCGCCAGCTTCCTGGTGGAGCGGCCCTTCGAGCAGGTGAAGCTGGACTTCGGGCACCAGGGCGTGGGCGGGGTGCTGGTGAGCGCCGCCGGGTCCTACGACTGGCCGGCCGGCGGCTTCACCCACATGGCGCCGGGCGACATCGCGCTGCTGGACAGCCTGGACGGCTGGACCGTGCACGTCCCCGGGCACCCGGACGAGGCGGAGACGCTGCTGCGGCACGCCGCCGCTGCCGGTGACGACAAGGTCTACGTACGGCTGTCCGTACAGAGCAACGAGGCGGCGCGGCCGGTCGACGGGGCGCGGTTCCTGCCGGTGCGCGAAGGACGGGACGGTGTCGTTCTGGCGGTCGGGCCGATGCTGGACAACGTCCTCGCCGCCACCGAGGGCCTGGACGTGACCGTGCTGTACGCCTCGACCGTGCGCCCCTTCGACGACGCGGCGCTGCGTACGGCGGTGGCCGGGGCCACGGCGGCGGACATGGTGCTCGTGGAGCCGTACCACGAGGGCACCTCGACCCGGCACGCGAACGACGCGCTGGCGCATGTGCCGCACCGTGTTCTCGGCCTGGGCGTCGGGCGCCCGGAGCTGCGCCGCTACGGGCAGATCGACGAGCACCTGGCGGGGCAGGGCCTGGACGCGCGGTCGCTGCGCGAGCGGATCACCGGCTTCCTCGGCCGGTAAGGCCGGTGAAGCCGGTGCGGCGGGCCCTCGCCCGGACGCCCGCCGCCTACACCCGCTCGTCCAGCCACGCCAGCAGGTCCCGCTGCACCTCGTCGCGGTTGGTCTCGTTGAGGATCTCGTGGCGGGCCCCGGGGTAGGCCCGCCAGGTCACATCGCGCAGGCCCAGGTAGCGGAAGTCCTCCAGGAGTTCGGCGACGTGTGTCAGCCGCTGGTTGCAGGGGTCCTGGTCGCCGACCGCGATGTGGACGGGCAGTCCGAGCGGCATCCGTGCCAGGTTGCGCGGGTCGTTGACCTTGCGGACCGCCCGTACCCAGTCCAGCGCCAGCCCGGCGCTGAAGGGGAAGCCGCAGTGCTCGTCGGCCACGTAGCGGTCCACCTCGGCGGTGTCCCGGGAGAGCCATTCGAAGCCGGTACGGGGTTCGTACGGGTCGTTGAAGGAGCTGAAGAGGCGCGGGACGAAGCCGGAGCGGGCGGCGCGTCCGCCCTCGGCGATCTCCGCCTCCAGGGCGGCGGCGCTGGTCTCGATCTCGGCGCCGGGCAGGCTGCGGAAGGTGCCGCTGAGGATCAGTCCGGCCAGGTCGGCGCCGTACTCCTGGGCGTAGTCGCGGGCCAGCATCGAGCCCATGCTGTGGCCCAGGAGGACCAGCGGCAGGCCGGGGTGAAAGGCACCGGCCCGGTTGCCGACGTGCTTGAGGTCGGTGACGATGGCGCGCCATCCGTCGTCACCGGCGACACCGGGGCCGCCGGTGGAGGCGGCGGTGGCACCGTGCCCCCGGTGATCGGAGGCGATCACCACGTAGCCGTGTCCGGTCAGGAAGCGCGCGAACCGGTCGTATCTCATGGCGTGTTCGGCCGCTCCGTGAGCGATCTGGACCAGGGCACGCGGCCGGGCCGACTCCGGCACCCAGGTGTACGTGGCGACGCGGACGCCGTCCGCGGCCTCGTGGAAGTCCTGCTGTACGGGCTGCATGACGCACTCTCCTGACTGCCGGGCGACGTACGGAATCACCGAGTGGGGGCGGTGGCGGCCCCGCCGGTACGCACCACCCTGTACCTCCGGCGTCATTCTCGCCGCCCGGCCTCTCCCCCGTGCCCCCGACGCCCCGGCCACCTCTGGGACACACCTCAGACACTCCCCCGTAAGTGTTGACCTCCGGCCGACCGCGCGTGACACGATCAGTCGTCCCTTTGCCGGCGACCGACCCGCGCAACCCCCCACAGCTGGAGGACCGTTGGACACCACGGACAGATCCGAGGAAGTTTCCCCGGCCGCGCGCCCACCGCGGCCCTTCTCACGGCGCAGATTTCTGCAGGGGACGGCCTCGGCGGCGGCGGTCACCGGCCTGGCCGGGCTGCCGGGCCCGCTCGCCGGTGCGGCCCACGCGGCCGACGCCACCGGCCTGCCCATCCTCTCCTTCACCGCCGCCACGAACGGCTCCGCCACCCTCTCCCCCGCCGGCGACCGGCTGATCGCCGAGATCCAGAACGTCCTGTGGTCCGTGCCGCGCGGGGGCGGCGAGGCCCGCGCGCTGACCCCGCCGGACCTGGAGCCGACCCGGCCCGTCTTCTCCCCCGACGGCAGCCGGATCGCCGTCTGCGCCTACCGCGGCGGCGGCTTCCACATCTGGACGCTGCGCCCGGACGGCACGGACCTGCGGCAGCTGACCGACGGGCCGTGGGACGACCGCGGCCCAGCCTGGTCGCCGGACGGCACCCGGCTCGCCTTCGCCTCCGAGCGGGGCGGCGATCCGGTGGCGGGCAGTCCGTACCGGATCTGGGTCCTGGACGTACGGACACGGAAACTGACCCAGATCACGGGGCGGGCCGGGCAGCGAGGGCCCCTCCAGGACGGCGCGTGGGAGGACTTCGACCCCACCTGGTCGCCGGACGGCGCACGGCTGTGGTTCGTGCGCGGCACGGTCTCGGAGACCGCCCTCGACAGCCGTACGATCGTGTCCGTACAGGCCGACGGCGGCGGCGAGGTCACGGCCGAGCACACCGACACCTCCGGCGGCCAGGTCATGGTCCCGGCGGTGGCGCCCGCCGCGAAGGGCGGCCCGGCCCGGCTCGCCTACCTGCGCACCACCGAGCGCCCCGGCGCCACCTGCGCCCTCGTCGTGGACGGTGCGCAGGTCCCGGTGGACGGTGACGTGGAGCCCGTGCCGCCGCGCTGGATCTCGCGCGACGAGCTGCTGCTGACCGTCGGCGGCCAGTTCACGGTACTGCGACCCGGTGCGCCGGACGACGCGGAGACCATCGACTTCAAGGCCGAGCTGCCGGTGCGCCGCCCCCGTTACGAGGTCAAGGACTACGGCTTCGAGCGCACGGGCGTCCGGCCGGTGCGCGGGGTGCACCTGCCCGCGCTCTCCCCCGACGGGCGGCAGGTGGCCTTCGCCGCGCTCAATTCACTGTGGGTGACGCCCACTTCTGGCGGGCGGCCGCGGCGTGTCGTACGGGCCGACCCCACCCGGTACGTCCTCGGGCCGAGCTGGGCCAGGGACGGCCGGTCCCTGCTGTACGCCGACGACCGCGACGGGCTGTTCGCGGTCCGCCGACACGACCTGACGACCGGCGCGGAGACGGTACTGGCCGAAGGCGGCCGGGTACAGCCCGCACTGTCCCCGGACGGCGGGCGGCTGGCCGCGATCGACATGTCGGGCAATCTCGTCGTACGGGACCTGGCGGCCGGCACGGAGCGGGTGGCCGCCGAGCCGCTGGGCGGCGGCGGTGTGCCGGGCCGGCCCAGCTGGTCGCCGGACGGCCGCTACCTGGCGTTCTGCGACCGCAACCGCCTCAACCGCCGCTTCCGCGAGGGCTACAACCTCATCCGGATCATCGACACCCGCACCGGAAACGACCGGCTGCACACCCCCGGTCCCGGCACCACACTGCTGTCCATCGCCGACCGCTACGACTCCGGTCCGGTCTGGTCCCCGGACGGCCGGTGGCTGGCGCTGATCGCGGAATCCGCGCTGTGGGTGCTGCCCGTACGGCCGGACGGCACGCCCGACGGCGCCCCGCGCCGGCTGACCGACGAGAGCGCCGACCACCCGTCCTGGTCCGGCGACTCCCGTACGCTGCTCTATCTCTCGGCGGGCAGGCTGCGGCTGATCGGGGTGCACGGCGGCGCGGCCCGTACGGTCAAGGTGGCCCTGGACCACCGCGGCACCCGCGCCCGGGACACGGTCGTGCACGCGGGCCGGTTCTGGGACGGGACCGGCGAGGAGGTGCGCGAGGACGTCGACCTGGTGGTACGGGACGGCCGGATCACCGCCGTGGAGCCGCACGCCCGGGCGGGACGGCGCGCCGCGCGCCGCGTCGACGCCTCCGCGCGGACGGTGATCCCCGGACTGTGGGACTCCCACACCCACCCGTGGCAGACGACGTACGGCGGCCGGCAGACCGCGCTCCAGCTCGCCTACGGCATCACCACGGCCGTCTCGTTCGGCGGTTTCTCCTACGAGCAGGCCCGCATCCGCGAGGCGGTCACCGCCGGTACGCTCGCCGGGCCGCGGCTGCTGGCCTGCGGCGAGCTGCTGGACGGCAGCCGCGTCGCGTACAGCATGGGCCGCGCGCACAGCACGCGCGAGGGCCTGCGCCGGTCGCTGGAACGGGGCGCCGCGCTCGACTGGGACTTCGTCAAGACCTACGTACGGGCCCCCGGCTGGATCATGGCGGAGGCCGCGCGCTTCGCGCACCAGCGGCTGGGGGTGCGCTCCGGCGGGCACCTGCTGACGCCCGGCGTACAGCTCGGCCAGGACCTGACGACCCACCTCCAGGCCACCCAGCGCCTGGAGTTCGGGCACGCGGTCACCGCCACCGGGCACGCGTACGAGGACGTGGAGGAGGTCTACACCGCCACGAACTTCCACCTCATCGCCACCCCGTTCACCGCCTCCGTGCTGCTGGGCGCCGACCCCGGGCTCGCCGACGACGCCCGGGTCAAGACGCTCATGCCGCCGTGGGACGCCGCACTGGTGCGGGAGAACGCCGGCAAGCGGCCCACCCCGCAGCAGCTGGGCGACATCGAGACCGAAGTCGGCGTCTACCGGAGGGTGCTGCGCGGCGGCGGGCTCGTCGCGCTGGGCACCGACCAGCCGCTGACGCCGGTCGGCCTGCACCTGCACCTGGCGCTGCGCGCCCTGCACCGCTACGGGCTCACCCCCGCGCAGGCCCTGCGCACCGCCACCGCGCTCCCGGCCCGCGTCTTCGGCGCGGACCGGGACCTGGGCACCCTGGAGGAGGGCAAGCTGGCCGACCTGGTGATCGTGGACGGCGACCCGTTCACCGACTTCGCCTCGCTGGTCCGTACGGCCGCGGTGCTGCGCGGCGGGCGGCTGTACGAGCAGCGGGACCTGGTGGCGGCCTTCCCCGCGCCCACCGCCCGCGCGGCCCGGGCCGCGGCGCGGGAGGCGGACTGGCTGGCGGTGGGGCGGCGGCACCGGCGCGATTCCTGCTGCGGGGGCTGAGGTGCGCGGGAGGCGTCCTCACACCTTCTTGGTCTGGCCCCGCTCGAAGTAGTCCACCAGCACCGGGTCCAGCGGCGGCACCTCGCGCGGGGTGCCGCCGCCCCGGAGCGAGGCGGTGGCCAGGGCGCCCGCCGCCACCGCCATCCGGGCCGCGACCGGTGAGGTGTCGGTGCGCCCGCCGTGCCGGACGAACCGCAGGAACTCGTCGACCAGCAGCGGATCGGCGCCGCCGTGCCCCGCCTCGTCGTCCGTCTCGCCGGCCGGCAGCTGGTACACCGCGTCGGCGTCGGCGCGGTAGCCGGACTGGCGGGAGTTCCACACCCGTACCGAACCGCCCGGCCCGTCCCCGAAGTTCTCCAGACGGCCCGCGTCCCCGATGACGGTGTAGTTCCGCCAGTAGTCGGGGCTGAAGTGACATTGCTGGTAGGCGGCCAGCACCCCGTTGTCCAGGCGCATGTTGACCAGGGAGACGTCCTCGACGTCGATCCGCGGGTTCAGGCCGCGCTGGTCTCCGGGGGGCCAGTGCGCGTCGTGCTCCAGCCAGTCCTCCGGGCGGGGCTCGCCCGGTGCCCGGCGCATGCCCGGATCGTCGTACACCATCAGGTCGCCCAGCGCCTGCACCTGGCGCGCGTAGCCGCCCGCGAGCCAGTGCAGCGCGTCCAGGTCGTGCGCGCCCTTCTGGAGCAGCAGTCCGTTGGTGTGGCGCCGCTCGGCGTGCCAGTCCTTGAAGTAGTAGTCGCCGCCGTGCCCGACGAAGTGGCGTACCCATACGGTCCGCACGCGGCCGATGTCGCCGCGGGTGATCAGTTCTCGCATCAGCCGGATCACCGGCATATGGCGCATGTTGTGGCCCACGTACAGGCGCGTGCCGGTGTCGTGGGCGGTCCGCAGGATCGTGTCGCAGTCCTCGACGGAGATCGCGAGGGGCTTCTCCACGAAGACCGGGTGGCCCGCGCGCAGGGCCTGGCACGCCAGGTCCGCGTGGGTGTGGTCGGGGGTCAGGACGAGCAGCGCGTCGAGGTCCGGGTGGTCCAGGAGCGCGCGGTGGTCGGTGAACGCCTCGGCGCCGGGGAGGCGTCTGGTGGCGAATGCCAGTGCTTTTGGGTCGGTGTCGGCCACCGCGGCGACCCGCGCGCCGTATCCCGGCCGGTGGGCGGTGAGCGCGAGGTCGCCGCGCAGGCCGAAGCCGATGACGCCCAGCCGCAGATCGTCGGTCATGAGGTGCCTCCTCGGTCGGACGGACTCCATGGTCGGCGGGGCGGGGAACCGAGGGCCGGCGGCGCGTGCGGGGCCGCGGGCCCCGCCTTCGCGCCGACCTACGCCACCCCGGGGAAACACCGCCGGACGTGCTCCCCGCACCGTAGACCACGGGGGTGGTGAATGGGTTCTGCGCGCTCCTATTGGTCGCATAAATGCGCGGAGTTGATGTTTTATGCGCCGCTCAGCAGGTATGCCAACGTGTATTGCACAAGGTAAGCAACCGATGACGGTCCGGAACGGCACCGCAGGGGCCGGGGCGACCGGAGGCGCACACCCGGAGCGCGCCGTCCGGCGAAGCGAGCAGCAGCACAGCGCGGGGGCGTTCAGCCAAGGAGGCTCGTCTTGCATCGCTACTTCACCAATCAGCGGCATGAAGCGCTCCGGCGCCGGGTGCGGGACTTCGCCGAGAGCGAGGTCCGGCCCCGGATAGCCGAGATGGAGGCGGCCCGTACGGTCTGTCATGATCTGTCGCGCCTGATCGCCCGCCAGGGGTGGATCGGCGCGACCGTGCACCGCGCCTACGGCGGGATGGGCGCCGGACACCTGGCCAAGACCGTCATCATCGAGGAGCTGTCGCGGGTCAGCGGCGCCATGGGCGCCATGGTGCAGGCGTCCCAGCTCGGCGCCGCGAAGATCATCCACTTCGGCAGCGCGGAGCAGAAGAAGACCTGGCTGCCGGCCATCGCCACGGGCGCGTGCCTGCCGACCATCGCGGTCACCGAGCCGCAGTCGGGCGGCCAGGTGCTCGGCATGACCGGCACGGCGGTCCGCGACGGCGACGACTACGTCCTCAACGGCCGCAAGATCTACGTCGGCAACAGCCACGTCGGCGATCTGCACGGCGTCGTCATGCGCACCGGCGAGGGCTCCTCGGGCCTGTCGGCGTTCCTGGTGGAGGCGGACCGGCCGGGCGTACGGGCCGGTGCGCAGCGGCCCGCTATGGGGCTGCACGGCTTCGGCTTCGGCGAGCTGTTCTTCGACAACTGCCGGGTGCCCGCGGCGAACCTCCTCGGCCGCGAGGGCGACGGGCTGGCCGTCGCGTACTCCTCCAGCGTGCTGTACGGCCGGCCGAACCTGACCGCGGTGTCCCTCGGCATCCACCAGGCGGTGCTGGACGAGACCTCGCGGTTCTGCGCGGAGCGGGAACGGTACGGCAAGCCGCTGGCGAACCTCGGCAACATCAAGATCAAGCTCGGCCGGATCCAGTCCCGGCTGCTGCTCGCCCGGCTGGCCGCCTACCACGCCGTCCACCTCCTCGACCGGGGACTGCCGTGTGACGCCGAGCTGATGAACGCCAAGCTGGTCAACGTCGAGTCCGCGCTGGAATCGGCGCGCGACGCGATGGACATCCACGCCGCCAGCGGGCTGTTCACGGACCGGCCCGTGGAGCGCTACCTGCGCGACGCGCACCACATCTTCGCCCCGGCCGGGACCTCCGACATCCAGCTGCTGCGCCTGGGCGAGCTGGCGCTCGGTGCCCCCAAGGGCGAGTGGTCCAGCCGGCTGTCGGACGTGGTGCGCACGGAGGCGGCGGAGGACCCGGACGAGGGGGCGGCGCCCGCCCGTCTCCCGCGGGAGCGGACGGAGTTGCAGCCGACCGGTTAGCGCACCGCGGGGCCGCGCCGAATGCCGAAGCCCGCGCCACTGCTCCCGGCGGCTGCGTCCGGGAGAAGCGGTACGGGCTACGGTCGTGCGGCGCGCGGTCTCAGCCTTCCTCGGCTTCGGCCTGCCGCCGCTCCATGCGGTGGATCTGCTCGACGAGTTCGGCCGCCATCGACTTGATGGTCTCCAGGCCCTCGCGTCCCCACGGCCGGCGTTCGAGGTCCACCACGCAGACCGTACCGAGCGCCATGCCCGTACGGTCGATGAGCGGGGCGCCCAGGTAGGAGCGGATGCCGATCTCGTCCACGACCGGGTTGCCCGCGAAGCGCGGGTAGTCGCAGACGTCCTCCAGCACCAGCGCCTTGCGGCGGACGATGACGTGCGGGCAGTAGCCGTGGTCGCGGGCCATCACCCGGCCGGGCTGGGCGCTCGGCGGAGCGGGGCCCAGCTCGACGGGTGCCTGGTCGCTGCCGGGCGTGTAGAGCCCGGCGAAGTACTGCCGGTGCTCGTCGATGAAGTTGACCATGGCGTACGGCGCCCGGGTCGTCCGGGCCAGCTTGCGCGCGAACGCGTCGAAGGCGGGCAGCGGCGCGTCGCCGATGCCCAGTTCGCGCAGCCGGGCGACGCGGGCCGGCGCCTCGTGGTCCTCCGGGGTCAGCAGCAGATGGCGCGTGGGGTCGTAGGAGGCGTACGACGCGCGCGGGACGGGACGGGTCACGGGAGCTCCGGGGTGGCGGCGAGGGCGGGGGACAGCAGGTGCCGGACGAGCGCGACCAGGACATGGGTGGACGAACTGCACTGGCGCGCGTCGCAGAGCACGACCGGGGTGCCGGGGCCGAGGGCCATCGCGGTGCGCACCTCGTCCGGCTCGTAGTGGTACGCGCCGTCGAACTCGTTGACGGCGACGACGAAGGAGATGCCGCGCCGCTCGAAGAAGTCGACGGCGGCGAAGCACTGGTCCAGGCGGCGGGTGTCGGCGAGGATGACGGCGCCGAGCGCCCCGTTGGACAGTTCGTCCCACAGGAACCAGAAGCGGTCCTGGCCCGGGGTGCCGAAGAGGTAGACGACGTGCTCCCGGCCGAGGGTGATCCGGCCGAAGTCCATGGCGACCGTGGTGGTGTTCTTGTCCTCGACGCCCGCCAGGTCGTCGGTGCCCACGCTGACCTGGGTGAGCAGCTCCTCCGTACTGAGCGGTTCGATCTCGCTGACCGCGCCGACGAACGTCGTCTTGCCCACCCCGAAGCCCCCGGCGACCAGGATCTTCAGCGCCAGCGGGAAGGGGTCGAGGTCCGCCCCCGCGGCGGACGCGGGCCGGGCATCGGCGGACAGGGCGTCAGAGCCGTTTGCGTAGTCCATGCAGCACCGCCTCCAGCAGGGCTCGGTCGGTACGGTTCGGGGAGTCCGGCCCGCCGGCGCCCACCGGGACGGGCGCGCGGGCGGCGAGCGCCCCGCAGTCGACGAGATCGGCCAGCAGGACCTTGGTGACCACGGCGGGCAGGCGTATGTGCGCGGCGATCTCGGCGACCGATACCGGGCCGCCGCACAGCCCGAGCACCTGCGCGTAGTCGGGCCCCTGACAGGTGGCGGGCGGCTTGCCGGTGGCTATGACCATGGTCAGCAGGTCGAAGTGCGCGGTCGGCCTGGTCCGGCCGTTGCTGACCGTGTACGGGCGGACCAGGCGGCCGGCCTCGTCGTCCAGCCACGGGATGTCGCGGCCCGCTCTGCGGCGGCGCCGTACGCCCATCCTCAGCGACCGCCCGCGCGGGCCTGCTGTCGCACGGGCGTCGCGAGGTAGGGCCGTACGCTCTTGACCAGCATCCCCATCTCGTAGCCGAGGACCGCGACATCGGCGTCCCGGCCCGCCAGCACGGCCAGGCACGCGCCGGACCCGGCCGTGGAGACGAACAGGAACGTGGTCTCCAGCTCGACGACGACCTGGAGCACGTCGTCGCCGTTGCCGAAGCGCACGCCGGCGCTGCGGGCGAGGGAGTACAGGCCGGAGGAGAGGGCGGCGAGGTGGTCGGCGCTGTCCGGGTCGAAGCCGTGGGCCGCCTTGACCAGGCCGTCCGAGGACAGCAGCAGCGCGCTGGTCGCATGCGGTACGCGGTTGACGAGTCCGGTCAGCAGCCAGGACAGGTCGGTGTGCCGGCTTCCCTGTAGCGCAGGGGCCTGCGTGTGCACGTCACTCACCATGGTCGCGGTCGTCTCCTCGGCGGGGGTCGGTCCTGTCGTGGCCGGCTTCGGTACCGGCCCGGTAACTGTCGTAACCGTCGTGGTCGGCGGGACTGCCGTAGCTCTCGTCGGCGAGGCTGATGCCGCGGCGGAAGGCGGCCATCAGACCGGGGTCGTGTTCGGGTTCGGGCCTGCCGTCGCGGCGTCCGGCGGACGGCAGGATCGGGTCGCCGCGCAGCTGGGGCACCAGGTGCTCCTGCTTGCGGCGGCGCGGCAGGCTGGGGCGGGTGCCGTCGTCCGCCACGGGCGGGGCGGGCGGCATGAGGACGGGGCCCGGGTCGGCCGCGGTGTGCGGCTCGGAGTGGTGCGGGTCGGGGTGCCGGTCCGCGCCGGTGAAGGGGTCGGGGGCGCGGTGCGCGCCGGCCGGGCGCGGGGCATCGGCCGGTGCCGCGGTGGCGTGCACGGTGTGCGTACCGGCGTGCGGGGTGTCGGGGGCGCTGGGCCATACGCCGTCGCCGTACACGATGTCCGGGTACGCGCCTTCGGCGGCCCCCGCCACGGGCGCACCGTGCGCGGCCTGGACGAGCCGCCGGCGCGGGCCGCGCGGGGCCGCGCCGTCATCGTCGTACGCGCTTCGGTACCCGGACGCGGCATCGGTCAGGGTGCGCGGCTCCGGGACCGTCAGGTCGATGTCCCCGGCGTCCGTGAACGATTCGTCACCGTCCCCCTGCTCCGTCTGCGGGCCGAGCAGGCCCTTCGGCACGACGATGACGGCCTGCACACCGCCGTAGATGTTGCTCTGCAGGCGCACCACGATGCCGTGCCGCCGCGCGAGCGAGGAGACCACGAAGAGCCCGATGCGCCCGTCGCTCAGCAGCTCGGCCACGTCGATGTGGTCGGGGTCGGCGAGCAGCCCGTTCATCCGGGACTGCTCGTCCAGGGACATGCCCAGGCCGCGGTCCTCGACCTCGACGGCGAGGCCGGCCGTGACCAGCTGGGCGCGCAGCAGGACGCTCGTCTGCGGGGAGGAGTAGACGGTGGCGTTCTCGACGAGTTCGGCGAGCAGGTGGATGACGTCGGCGACGGCGTGGCCGCGCAGGGTGCCCTCGATCGGCGGCACCAGCTTGATGCGCGGGTACTGCTCGACCTCGGCGATGGAGGAGCGCAGCACCTCGGTCATGGTGACCGGGCGGCTCCACTGGCGGCGGGAGATGGCGCCGCCGAGGACGGCGAGGTTCTCGGCGTGCCGGCGGATGCGGGTCGCGAGGTGGTCGACGTGGAAGATCCCCTTGAGCAGGTCGGGGTCCTCGATCTGGTTCTCCAGCTCGTCCAGCAGCTCGATCTCGCGGTGCACCAGGGACTGCAGGCGCCGGGCGAGGTTCACGAAGACCTCGACCTTCTGCTCGTTGCCGCTGGCGTTGCCGCGCGCGATGGCCACGCCCTCCAGGACCGCCGCCTCGGCCGCCCGGCCCGCCTCGGCCACCTCATGGGCGAGCAGGTCGAGGGCGTCGCCGGCGGGCGGCGCGGCGGCCGGTGCACGCTCGCGCAGCTGCAGCCACTCTCCCTCTCGTACCCGTTCCAGCAGGTCGTGGAGGTCGTGCCGGCCGCGGGCGCAGACTTCGCGCAGGCGCGCGTGGCGGGCCACGACGGCGCGTGCCTCGTTGGCGGCGGCGGTGCCGGCGGCCGTCACGATGGCGCAGACCACGGCGCTGGCGCCGAGCAGTACGGCCCAGTCGCGGCCGGCCAGCTCGGCGCCGCCGACCCGTACGACGAAGGCGGTGGCGGCCGAGCAGGTGGCGGCGACCAGGAGGCAGGGCACGGCGGCGAGCCGCACCAGGCGGGTTCGTATCGCCGAGTCGGCGGCCGTCTCCGGGAAGGCGGCCCGGCCGTGCCGCCCGCCCTCCCGCTCCCGGCGCCGGGAGCCCGCCGACGCGGACTCCGCCCCCTCGGGGCAGCCCGGGGAGCCCTGGGTCTCCTGGATGGCAGGAGTCCCCTGGGGGAATGCAGCAGGCATCGGCGCCCTCCGGATCGGCCGTCGGCAGTTCGCGGAGCACGCACGCTAGTTGTTACGGGGGTGGCACTTGGGCGCACTTCGGCGTTTCGCTACCCCACGCCACCTCCCCCCGAGGGGCGCCCCCGCACGCCAGTGCGTATCCGCCCGAACTTCCGTTTGACGCACTGGCGTTGGCGGGGACGCGGCGACCCCCGACCGACGGAGCGCGCACCGGTCACGCACGCTCCGGCCGAGTGTGCCCCGGCGCCACAACGTCACGGGATCAGTCGTCACCGCCAGGCGGTATCGGCCGGTCGGCCGTGACCAGCCACGACGTGCTCAGCAGCCGTACGGTGCCGTCCGCCGCCTCGCGGACCCGCAGGTGGTCCGTCAGGGTACGGCGGGCCTGGGCGCGCGTGGGCTCGGCGGCCTGCTCCATCAGGTGGCGCCCGGGGCCGGTGCCCAGCACGAATTCCACCGCGTCCGCGGCCCGTGCCCCCACTCCCCGTACGCCTCCACCTGCCTGACGGCGACGCCGGTGAACCCGGCCCCGGTGAGGACGTCGCGGATGCGGTCCGGGGCGGCCAGGGAGAACATGCCGGGCAGCCCCGCCCGCCCGAAGCCACCGACCGGCACGAGGCCGCGCAGCGACGCCATGGCCCCACCCACTCGTTGAGCCAGGCCCGTCGCCGTCGGCCCGACCGGCGCCGGGCGCCGACGCGTTCTGGCCGATCCGGAGGGCAATGAATTCTGCCTTCTGGGGAGCTACGTATGAAGTCATGGCGCACCCGTGTCACCGTCGGTCTCGCTGTCAGTGCCGCGGCGCTCACCATTCCGCTGACCGCCACCACCGCCTCCGCCGGAGACTGGAAGGTCGCCGGCGGCGGACGGTACTCCTCGGAGCAGGCATGCGAAAGCGAAGCGCGCCAGGATTACGTCGACAGCGGCCAGTACAGCGAGGTCGACCGCGTGAACAAGGGGGCTCGTTCTACGAGATCTGGGTGCGTTAGTACTCCGGCGCGGGCGCCCGGATCGGCCCGCGCGTACGCGAAGACGCCCGCGGCGTACGGCACCGGGCCCACCGCCCGGCGCCACCACCGCGGGGGAACCGACTCAGGCGCTGTCGGTCCGGAGGTCCGCCTTCTTGCGGGGGCGGGCGACGGTGGGCTCGCCCATGACGCGGCTCCCCGCCGCCACGTCGCCGAGCACCAGCGCGTGGGCGCCGATGAGGGCGTCGTCGCCGATGGTCAGCGGGCCGAGGACGGTCGCGTTCACACCGAGCGTGACCCGGTCGCCGACCTCGGGGTGGCGCCGGTCGCCGCTCGGCCGCAGCGTGTCCCGCCACCACCCCACCGCGCCCAGGGTCACCTGCTGGTAAATGGTGACATCGTCCCCCAGGATCGCGGTCTCCCCGATCACCACGCCGGTGCCGTGGTCGATGAACAGCCGACGGCCGATCCGCGCGCCCGGGTGGATCTCGATGCCGGTCAGCACCCGCGCGCAGCTGGTCAGTACGCGGGCGGCGATCCGGTGCCGCCGGCCGTACAGGCGGTGGGCGACGCGGTGGATCCACAGCGCGGGCAGCGTGGAGTGGAACACCGCTTCCGCGCGGGAGGTGATCGAGGGGTCGCGGGCCAGCGTCGTCTCGATGTCCTCCAGCATCCGGGACAGCGGACCGCCGCCGGTGCGCCGGCCGCCGAACGGTACGGCGGCCGCTTTCGCCTTCCGGTCGGGCTGGGTTCGGTCGACGGGCTGATTCCGGTCCATGGCCTGTGTCCGGTCCATGGGCTCGGTCCGGTCGGGCTGTGACGAAAGCATGGCTCAGTTCCCCATGCTTTCTGCCTTCTCCCAGTCCTCCTTCGACCCGGCGTCCGCGAAAACCGTGACCACGGTTTCGTCGGGGCCGAGGTTCTTCGCCTTCTCGCGCGCGATCAGCCAGCTCGCGCCCGCCGACGATCCGATCCTGGTGCCGGTCTCCTTCCAGAAGTCGTACATCGCCGTGAGAGCTTCGGGATGCGAGACCTGGGCACTCTCGAATTCCGGGATCAGTTTCTCCACGAAGGGCTGGCGCATGCCGTACGTCAGACCGCCGGCCCCGGCGAACTTCGGCTCGGCGTTCGGCGGTTCGGGCGTCCCGTAAGGCAGCTCGGCCGGGGTCACGCCGATGACGGAAAGCCCGGGGGAAATGCCCCGCAGCGCCCGCGCCACACCGGCGATCATGCCTCCGCTCCCCACCGCCCCGACCACGGCACTGGGGCGGACACCGTCGAGCTGGCCCACGATCTCGCGGCCGGTGAAGAACTGGTGCGCGGCGACGTTGGCCATGTTCCGGTGCTGGGCCAGCAGCGTCCAGCTGGGGTCCTCCGCCGCGATCTCCGAGGCCCGCTGCATGATGGCGAGCGGGAATTCGGACGCCGGCACCAGGTCGATGGCGGTTCCCCGCTCGGTCAGGTGGGTCAGCAGGCTCTGCGGTACGGAATCGGGCATCACGGCCCGTACGGGAATTCCGGTGACCGCGTTGAGCCCGGTCAGCGCGCGGGCCATGTTGCCGCCCGAGCAGTCCACGACCTTCAGCGGTCCGTCCTGGCCCGCGTGCGCGTTGATGGCGCGGCAGAGCATCGAATACGCGGGGCGGTCCTTGGCGGAGCCGGACGGGTTACGGAATTCGTACTTGGCCATGATCTTCGCCCCGCCGGGCGGGCCCGGCACCTCGACGAGCGGGGTACCGCCCAGCGTCGCCCGGAATTCCCGCAGCCCCGGGTACTGGGCCAGCGCGGTGGTCTCGTCGACTGCCGCCTCCAGCGGCTCGCTTACGGAGAGGTCGATCTGAGGCGGTTGTGTCGCCATCGGGCTCACGATCCCTTCGCCAATTCGCGGCCTGCGCGGCCGGTTCCGCGCTGCCGTAGCACCGTGCGAGCAAACGCCCGGCCGGGTAGATGCTCAAGGAGGCCGGGAGGGGTGTCAACGAAATGGGGGTGTTCAAGGCGGGGGCATGCGTAACGGGCCTGTGAGGGACCGGGTTTGGCGTCCGCTTTTCCTGCCTTGAGCGCGAATGGCGGGGGCGAGGGCGGCCCTTGGTGGCGGCGTCCGGATGGGTCCGCGGCAGCATTCGGCAGGAGATGCGGCAGCTCAGTCCAGCGGTAACGGCGGTCGGCGCGGGGCCCGTACGACAGCCTTTTCGGTCAGCCTTCCGACACCCGTCCCGCCATTTCGCGGGCGAACTCCTGCCATATCCGCGCGCACTGGTCCGCTATGTCGGCCACCGCCCTGGCGCGGTGCGGCGGAACCCCGTCAATGAGGGCTTGCCAATGCGCGACCGGAATTTCGTGGGAGCTGAGCAGCCGCAGCAGTGCGCGCCCCATATCGGTGGAGCGCAATGCGGGGTCCTGCCTCAGGGGGCGTAGCCGCTCGGGCAATGACGGATGCGGTACGTCCGGCACGGTACGGCGATCTCCGTTGGCGTCCAAGGCGCTGTCGTTACAGGTGCCTTCGCCATCGGGGCCCACCGCCCGCCGCACCCCACCACGGGCCCCCGGCACCGGGTCCTGCCCGTTCTCCAGGCGCTTGCGTACGTCCTGGGCCGTGCCCAGGGATATCCCGGCGCGGCTGGCGATCTCCCGCAGTGAGGCGTGCGGGCGCTCGCCGATCAGCTTGCTGGCGTAGAGCCGCCCTTCGGCGACGCTGGTGGGGTACGTACGGCCGTCCCGGCCCAGCCGCCCCCCACCGTTCAGGCGGGGATTTTCCTCGGCTGAACGGCGCCGGATGGCGCCCACCGTCTTCGGGGACAGGCCCGACACCTCGCCGATCGACCGGTCCGACCACTGCGGATAGGCGCGCAGGATGCGGGCGGCCGCGGCCTTGCGGTCGGCCAGTGGCAGCGGGAGGCCGTGACCGACGTTTGAGCGGACCGCCAGGACGAAGCACTCCTCTTCCGTGCCTTCGAAGAACTCCACGCGGATGTGCGTACCGCCGCGCAGCAGCTCGGCCTGCACCCGGTGCGCCCCGTCGAGCACGCGCATCGTCGGGTGGTGCACCAGGATGGGCGGCAGCAGTGAGGCGTCCAGCGCGGCCAGCGTCCTGACGTGGTCCGGATTCGGTCCGCCGCTGCGCAGCGGGCGGGAGACGTCCAGTGCGCTGATCGGCACGGTGACCGCTCGGCCCGGTCGCACGGCGCCGGGCCCGGGGGTGGCCCGTGATGCCCGTAAGGCTGACTCGACGGTCATCCCACCGCTCACCTTCCCCCCTGGCGCAGTCCCGTGCGCCCCATCAAAGCCGGGCGCCCGGGGTACCAGAAGGACGGGCGGCGGTCAGCTGGGTCAGGTCACGGTCAGAATGGTCAGTGTCGATGCTGACCAGGGGTGGAGCGATCGGTCGTCGCGGGGGCCGGTGCGCTGCGGCTGTCCGCGGACGACACGGGCCGGTGCGGTCCCCGGAGAGGGTCCGCACCGGCCCGGTTTTCGGCCTCACTCCACGTCAGAGCTTCAATTCGTGATTCTCCAGCCAGCTGTTGAGCTGCACCATGAATTCCAGCCCGATACGGTACGGCCAGCCGTCCCCCGTCTGCTGCCGGACGCCGCCGTGGTCGATGAGGGAATGCACCGGCGCGTTGGAGTCGGCGGCCAGCTTCTCGAACTCGGCGCGCAGCGCGGCATCGTAGCGTGGATCGTGGCTGACCGGATACGCGCTCTTCTTGCGCTCCACGATGCTCCGCGGCAGGAGATCGCGGGTGGCGGCGCGCAGCAGGCTCTTCTCCTTTCCGTCGAAGAACTTCATCGACCACGGCACGTTGAAGGTGTATTCGACGAGCCGGTGGTCGCAGAACGGCACCCGCACTTCGAGGCCGACGGCCATGCTCATCCGGTCCTTGCGGTCGAGCAGCAAGGGCACGAAGCGGGTGACGCTGAGATAGCTCACCTCCCGGATCCGCCGCTCCGCGGCGCCTTCGCCGGGCAGGACCGGAACCTCGGCCAGCGCCTCGGAATAGCGCTGGGCGCGGTACCCGTCGATGTCCAGGTCGGCGATCAGCCCCGGGTCGATCAGCCCGGACAGCATGGGGATCAGGTCGTATCCCGCGGCCACCCAGGGAAAGGTCTTCGCATCGCGCAGCTCGGGTGCGTGGAACCATCCGTAGCCCCCGAACAGTTCGTCGGCCGCCTCGCCGGACAAGGCGACCGTCGAGCGTTCGCGAATCGCCCGGAACAGCAGGTACAGCGAGGCGTATCCGTCACCGAGCATCGCGGCGGGCGAATCGTATGCCTTCGGTACCAGGGACCGGATACGCGGGTCGGTGAGTTCCTCCAGGGAGATCACCAGATTGGTGTGGTCGGCGGCCACATGGCCGGCCATTTCCGCGGCGAAGGGAGCGTCGGGGGAACTGTGGACCACGTTGGCCGTGAAGTCCCGCTCGTTGCCGGCGAAGTCGACGGAGAACGAACGCACCGGCCCGGTGCCGCGTTCGGCGAGCGAACGGGCGGCGAGCGCGGTCACCGCGCTGGAATCCAGTCCGCCGGAGAGCAGGGTGCACAGCGGGACGTCGGCGATGAGCTGGCGCTCGGCGATGTCTTCGAGCAGTTCGCGCACCGTCCGTACGGTGGTGTCCAGGTCGTCGGTGTGTTCGCGCGCCTCCAGCGCCCAGTACCGCTGGATACGCGATCCCGCGCGGCCGAAGCGGAGCAGATGGCCGGGGCGCAGCTCGTACATGCCGTGGAAGATCGCGTGTTCTGGAGTCTTGACGCAGGCCAGCAGCTCGCGCAGCCCGTCCTGGTCCACGACCGGGCGTACTTCGGGATGGGCGAGTATCGCCTTGGCCTCCGAGCCGAACAGCAGCCCGCGCTCCGTCGGGAAGTAATACAGCGGCTTGATGCCGATCCGGTCGCGGACGAGGACCAGTTCCTCGCTGCGCGCGTCCCAGAGGCCGAAGGCGAACATTCCGTTCAGCTTGTCGACCATGCCCGCGCCCCATTGCAGATAGGCGTGCAGGACGACTTCGGTATCGCTTTCGGTGCGGAACCGGTGCCCGAGCGCGCGCAGTTCGGCCCGCAGCTCGCGGTAGTTGTACACCTCTCCGCTGTACGTGACGGCCGCCAGCGTGCGGCCGTCGTGCTCGACGGTCATCGGCTGGACCCCGCCTTCCAGGTCGATCACCGCGAGGCGCCGGTGGCCGAGGCCGATGTGGGTATCCGTCCAGTATCCCTGCGCGTCAGGGCCCCGACAGGCCATCGTGTCGGCCATGCCCCGCAGCACGTCCCGCGCGCCGTGCATATCACGCTCGAAATCCACCCAGCCCGTTATGCCGCACATGACATCCTCACTCTCTTTTCGGTTCGAGTCGGGTCGGCCGGCGCGCCAGGTTCAGCGCGGGTCACCAGGTGACCGGGAATGCGTGGATACCGTAGATGTCCGCGTCGTGCTTGAACGGCAGTTCACGGGTCGGTATCGCGGAGCGCAGCGTCGGTATCCGCCGGAGCAGCGTCGCATAGACGATCTCCAGTTCCATGCGGGCGAGATTCTGCCCCAGGCACTGATGAGCCCCGAAGCCGAACGCCAGTTGGTGACGGGCTCCGCGTTGCAGGTCCAGTGTGTCGCCGTCGGGAAACACCGAGGGGTCGCGGTTGGCCACATTGCACAGCGCCACGAGGACATCGCCCGCCTTGATGAGGCTGCCGCCCAGTTCCACGTCCTCGGTGGCGACGCGCGTGGGAATGAACTCGGCGATGGTGAAGTACCGCAGGAGTTCCTCCACCGCGACCGGGAGCTTGCTCGGGTCCGCGCGCAGGGCGTCCGCGTCCGCGGGGCGGTCGAGCAGGGCCATGGTGCCCAGCGAAATCATGTTCGCGGTGGTCTCGTGTCCGGCGACCAGCAGCAGAAAGGCCATGCGCGCCAGGTCCTGGTGGCGGTACGTCCCCGCCTCGCGCAGCTTCACGATCTGGCGCCCGAGCAGGTCGTCGGTCGGCTCGGCCTCCTTCTCGGTGATGAGGTCGCCGAGAAAATCGATGAGTTCGTCCAGCGCGCGCAGCCGCTCTTCCGCCGAAGCGCCGCGTAGCAACAGCATGTGGGACCGGGACTGGAAGAAGTCGTGGCCTTCGTAGGGCACACCGAGCTGTTCACAGATCACCAGCGAGGGAACGGGGAGCGCGAGCGCGCTGACCAGGTCAGCGGGTTTCGGACCGGCCAGCATGGTGTCGATGCAGTCGTCCACGATCTGCTGGATCCGCGGCTGCAGGGCCTTCATGCGCTTGAGGGTGAATTCGCCGGTCACGGAACGGCGGACTTCCCGGTGTTCCGCCCCGTCCATGGAAATCATCGTCCGGCGGAAGTTGCCCGGCTGCCCGTCGACCTGGAAGGGAAAGCCCTGCTGCTGCCGGTCGGCGCTGAATCGGGCGTCGTTGAGCATGGTGCGGATATCGGCGTGATTGCTCACCGCCCAGACCGGCGCACCCGGCCCCAAGGTCGCCAGGGTGACCTTGACGGGGCGGCCCTGCTGCTGGAATGCGATGTGCTGCGCATTCGGGGAGTAGGGGCAGGCGCGGGCGATTTCCAGTTCCTGCGCGGCCGCGGTCACGGTCGCTGTAGCTGTCGAGGCACGTTCCGTATTGGTCACGGTTTCCCCTTCTCCGGTACGCCGAGGGACACATTGCCGGTGGGCGGGTGCGGTGGACGCGGCGCTGCGGGCTCAGGCCTGACCGGCGGCCGGTTCGCCATGGCCCTGCCACGGGCGGGCGAGGGCGACCAGGGCCACCGCGGCGATGAGGGAACAGCCCAGGACCACGACGGCCGTCGACATCGCGGTGGTGTTGCCCAGCACGCCGGGGAGCGGTGCGGCCGCGGCGCCGAGCACGAACTGGGCGCCGCCGAGCAGACCGGAAGCGGCGCCGGGGGCGTCGCTTCCAACCGCGAGGATGATGGTGGTCGAGGCGGGCAGCAGCAGCCCGAACCCGGTGGTCAGACCGAACAGGCAGGCCCAGGTGGTGGGGAAGGTGCTGATGCCGAGGGAGAGCAGTCCCACCAGCACGGCCAGGGAGACGACGGTGATGGCCACGCCGACGGCGAGCAGGCTGTTCAGGCGTACGCGCCCGGCCAGCCGCCCGAAGACCGTACCGGCCGCCACGGTGCCGACGGCGTTCGCGGCGAAGACGAGGCTGTAGCCGGTGGGCGACAGGCCGTAGATGTTCTGGAAGACGAAGGGCGAGCCGCTGATGTACGCGAACAGGGCGCCCAGCCCGCACCCCATGACGAGCAGGTAGCCGACCAGTTCGCGGCGCCGGAGCAGGCCGCCCATCGCGGCGAACACGGCTCGCAGGCCGCCGGTCCTGCGCCGTTCGGCGGGCAGCGATTCGGGCACCCAGGACCGGACCGCCAGCAACAGCAGCAGCCCCGTCAGGGCCAGCGCCACGAACACCAGGCGCCACGAGCCGATGTCGAGGATCAGCCCGCCGGCCACCGGCGCGAGCACCGGCGCGGTCGAGCCGATCACGCTCAGCGTGGTGAGCTGGCGCGCGGCGTGGGTGCCGGTGAACCGGTCGCTGACGACGGCCCGTCCGATGACGATCCCCGCGCCGCCCGCGACGCCTTGCAGCAGCCGGGCCAGGTCGAAGACGGCGATGGTCGGGGCGACCGCACAGACCAGGGAGAACACGGTGAACATGCCGGAACCGGCGAGGAGTAAGCGCCGTCGCCCCATCGCGTCGCTGAGCGGGCCGATGACGATCTGGCCGATGGCGAGCCCGATGAGGCAGGCCGTCAGGGAGAGCTGGACGGCCGTCTTCGAGGTGCCGTACGAGCCGACGATCTCGGGGAAGCCGGGCGCGTACATGTCGATGGCGAACGGCGAAACCGCCGAGAGCCCGCCGAGGACGATGATGAGTCGCCCCGTTCCGGTCCGGGCGGGCGCGGAATCGATGCTGACAGTCATCGGTCTCCATCCGAAGGTGCCTGAGGGATAGCTGAACAGTAAGGTAAGCCTAACCTTACTTCCACCTCGGCTGTCGACCCGGCCCCGGCGCGGAACCGGATCGCCACCGCCCATCAGCGCCGGTCAAAGCCGCACGCTCTTCGGGTAGTTGGGCAGCACGAAGGCAGCGGCCCATGCGGTACCGCCGACGGCGCCGAGGGCACCACGGTGCGGCACCGAGGCCGCCGGTCATCGCGTACGGCAACGGCATGGGCCGCTCCACGCCATATCTTCCGCACCGGGACATCGCCATGGTGTGGAGCACGGGGCCCGGGAATGTGGAGCGCGGTGCCCAACCGCCGCGGGCGCTGCGGCACCTGCTCTCAGGAGTCAGAAGTTCGCCCGCGCTACGGAAGCCCGCTCTACGGAAGCCAGGCGCGCCACGGGAGCCAGAGCGTGCCCGCCCTCAGGGCGTCACGAGTGCGCCCGCCGGAACCGGGCGGGAGTGATGCCCCGGTCGCGCCGGAAGGCGTAGCCGAAATTGCTGGGTGAGGCGTAACCGACCTCGTGCCCGATCCGGGCCACCGGCCAGTCGGTTTCCACGAGCAGCGCCGCGGCCCGGTCGAGGCAGCGACGCCGGTGGTACTCCATCACCGATGTCCCGTACAGCGCGCGGAACCCGGTGGCCAGGCGCCGTACCGACATCGAGGACGCGCGGGCCAGCTCGGCCAGCGTCGGCGGCGCGTGGCGTGCTTGCCACAGCAGGTCGGGGACGCGGCGCAGCGCGGCCACCTCGTGGTCGTCCAGGACCAGGGGCTCCTGGGCGTCCGCGGGCGGCGCGGTGACGGTGAGCCCGTCGATCAGTGCGGCCATCGCCGCCACCAGCCGCGACTCCATGAACAGCAGGCGCCCGGGGGACGAGCGCCGGTGCAGGAAGATCTCCTCCAGCGGCCCGGCCACCGGGCGCAGCTCGGCGGACCGGCCCAGATACCGTTCGCGCGCGACGTGGTCCGGCCCGATGGCCGGCAGGGCGCCCGTACCGAGACCACCGAGGTAGGACTCCAGTCCGGTCCAGGTCCCGGTGATCGACACCGCCCGGTACCGCTCGCCGTCGCCGTGCGCGATGACGCCGTCGGTAGCGCACCGGGGGCTCAGCGACACCGAACTGGCCCGCAGGTCGCCGGCGCCGGTGCTGGTCTCCCTGATGTGCATGCGCCCGTCGACGCAGTGCTCCAGCTCGAAGTGGTCACCGGGGAAGGCGAACCTGACCTGGTGCCCGCCGGCGAACGCCACGTCGTACCGGAGAATGTGGAACCCGCTGCGCAACGGCGTCACCTCGATCGTGCCGTCGCCGACCTCGGGACGCAGCCGGTGCCGTACGGTGCCGTCGCGGCATGTGTCGGCCTGGGCGATCGACGCGAAGTAGGCCGCGTACGTCGCGTCCAGGTCGGTGGAACCGGCCGCGCCGGCGAGCTGGTGAACCGGAGTCACAAGATCAAGGTTAGCCATCCCTTAGTGATTTGCCCATGTTCAAGCGGTCGGGGCTTCCCGAGTGTGCGGTGGACCGCGCTCCGGTCAGCCGGAGCGGGTCAGAACAGGAGATCGTAGGCTTGCCAGCCGCCACCGATCGGGATGGCCTTGTTGGGAACGACCCTGCCCTGGTAGCGCATTCCCTCGTAGACCGACAGGTTGCCGTCGAGGTCGCGGGCGGCCAGATCGGGCAGCTGGTCGCCGTCCAGGTCCCGGATGCCGACGAAGTCGGCGTAGATGTTCCAGCCGCCGCCCACGCGGGCCCGGCTCTCGAAGGGCCGGGAAGGGTCGCTGGAGCCGGTGGCCTGGTACTTCCAGAGCACGCCGTCCGTGTCGCGGGCCAGGAGGCCGTTGCCGAAGGTGGTCAGGTGGTCGTAGACCTGCCAGCCGCCGCCCACCCGCACCGGCGGCGCGAACGGGGCGGAGGGCTTGCCCGTACCGGCGTAGAAGTAGAGGCCGCCGTCGGTGTCGCGGGCCACCAGGTCGTTCTTGCCGTCGTTGTTGGCGTCGCCCGCACCCGTGATGCTGATGTACCGGTCCCAGCCGTATCCGATGGCCTGCCGAGACTTGAACGGCGCGGACGGATCGCCGCTGCCCTCGTAGAAGTACAGCTTCCCGCTCCGGTCGACGGCCGCGACGTCCCCCGTACCGCCGGCCGACGTCCCCCCGAGCGAGGTGATCTGCACATACTCGTCCCAGCCCCCGCCGATTCTCGCCCGCGGCCGGAACGGCGGAACGGTCCACCCCGTGCCCTCGTACTGCCACAGCACACCGTCGTGGTCACGGGCGTACATCGCCGTACGCTCCGAGGCGGGCCGGGGCTGCGCCGACGCGGCGGCCGGGCCGGCGGCGGCGAGCGGCAGGGCGAGCGAGGCCGCGACGGCGGCGGCGATCAGAGCCGGACGGAAACGACGGCGGATGCGCTGCATGCGTAACATCAAGTCCCCTTTGCACACGTGCCGTTACGCCCCCCATGTCCGGAAGACGGACGGCATCGACCGTTTTCCAGGACCATACCGACAAGTGACCGTTATCTGAGCAGGACGTGAAGATCGGTGACCGAATGGTCATATTGCGTGGCGTAGGACGGCCTCGGAGGGGCACGCGCACGGGTGTCCGAGGGTGCACCACCAACCGGAAGGAGTCGTCGTGTCGTTTCTGTGGGCCGTCATCGCGGGGCTCGTCATCGGGCTGCTGGCCAAGCTGGTCGTGCCCGGTCGGCAGCCCGTCCCCCTGTGGCTGACGATCATCCTGGGCATGATCGGCGCCGTCGCCGGCAACGCGCTCGCCACCGCCTTCGGCGTGCGCGACACCGGCGGTATCGACTGGATCCGCCATATCTTCCAGATCGGCATCGCAGCCGTCCTGCTCGCCGTCATCACTCCCCTGTGGATCCGCCGACGTGCCTGACAACGCCGTACGGACCGGTGCCGCGCCGGCGGCACCGGTCCGTACGGCCAGGGCAGGCCGGACCTCGCTCTCCTGAGGAACGAAAACGGAACGAGGAGCTAGGCCGGGACCCGCCCCCGCCTCACCCCGCCACCTCGAACGCCTCGGTGGCCGGTGTCCGGGCGGGCCAGGACGGCCAGCCGTGGACCGGCGGGAGGGCCACGGTCCGCCACCACGGCTCCACCATGGGCTCGTCGGCGGGCTCGAAGGGGCGGCCGGGGTGCGGGACGGCGCAGGGGAATCCGGCTGTGCGGGCGGCGTACATGGTGCGTTCGGCGGGTTCGGCCCAGGGGTGGGGCGCGAGGTTGAAAGTGCCCCAGTGGATCGGGAGCATCAGGCCGGTCGGCCGGCCGCCCTGGAGGTCGAGGTGGGCCCGCGCCCCTTCTTCGGGTGTCATGTGCACGTCCGGCCAGAACTCGCTGTACGCACCGATCTGGATCATCGTCGCGTCGAACGGGCCGTGCTCGGCGCCGATTTCGGCGAAGCCGGGGAAGTAGCCGGTGTCGCCGCTGTGGAAGATCCGGTTCGCGGGGCCGGCCACCACCCAGGACGCCCACAGGGTGTGCTGCGGGCCGCGCAGCCCGCGTCCGCAGAAGTGCTGCGCGGGCGTCGCGGTGAGGGTCAGACCGCCGACCTCGGTCGACTCGTGCCAGTCCAGTTCGGTGATGCGCTCCTCGGGAACGCCCCACAGTTCGAGGTCGGCGCCGATGCCCAGCGGTACGACGAAGCGGGTGCCCGTACGGATCAGCGCCTTGACCGTCGGCATGTCGAGGTGGTCGTAGTGGTCGTGCGAGATCACCACCGCGTCGACCGGGTCCAGCTCGCCGAGCGGGACCGGCACCGGGTGCAGCCGCCGCGGCCCGGCCCAGGTGAACGGTGAGCAGCGCTCGCCCCAGACCGGGTCGAACAGCACCCGGTGCCCGTCGATCTCGGCGAGCACGCTCGAATGCCCCATCCACGTCAGCCGCAGCCCGGAGGCGGGCGGCTCGCCCCAGTCCGCCGCGGTGGGCCGGTGCACCGGGATGCGGCCGACCGGCATCCGGCGCAGCCGGCCCTCGCGGGCGAACTGCGTACGGGCCATGGGCAGCGCGGAGCCCGGGAGCAGTTGCCGGGTCGGTACGGGGTTGCGGAACTGGCCGTCCACGAACTGCGGGGAGCGGCGTATCCGCGCCAGCCGCTCCCCGGTGGGCCAGGCACCGAAGACGGCGGGGCGGCGCAGTGCGTACCGCCCGGCGGCAGGCGGGTCGGACGGGGTCTGGCGGCGGGGTCGGAAGCCGGGCACGGCACCTCCATGGTTCGGGCGGTAACGCTGTCAACGGGTCGCCGCGCAGTGAACGGACCGCCGGGGTGACGGGTTCCGGCACGCCGGCGTCCGGGCACGTGGCTCCGGCAGCGGATCACGACGCCCGGACAGGACACGTGTTCCCCCACCGTCCCGAACCACTCGGCCGGCCTGCGCATTCCGGGCCGGGCGGCGTGCTCTCCGGCGGGTCCCGGGGCTCCGCGTACCTCTCCCCTGTGCGGCCGGACCGTACGGCCCTACCTTCATGTCATGGCCCAGACCTGTCCGCCGGACCACGACGATTCCTCGGACGGCGGGAAGCCGCTCCCGGCCCCCTCGGCCGAATCGGCCGAATCGGCCGAACCGGACCGGCCGACCCGCCCGGCCGAACTCCCCCCGCCCGTCGCCCGCGCCGCCCCGCACCTGTTCCGGCCGGGGGTACGGCTGGTGGCCCTGCCGCTGATGGTCACGCTCGGGCTGCTGGCCGTCGCCGGGCTCGGCACCGGCTTCGTGGGGCGGTTCCGGGCCGCCGAGTCGCCCGAGGCGCGCGCCTTCACCAAGCTGCTGGAGTTCGACCTGTGGAGCGCGCTGGTCGGCGCCTCGATCGCGCTGTACGTGGCGGTGGCGTACGCGATGGCGTACGGGGTGCACCAGCGGTGGCGGCACCCGGTCGACCGGCCCGCCCCCTGGGCCGTGGCCGCACTTGCGCTGGGGGCCGTCCTGCTGATGGGCGCGGTCTTCGGCGTGCTGCGCTTCTTCACGCCGCCCGGCACCCTGCCCGTACCGCTCGACGGGCTGGCGTGGCGCGTCCCGGTGCTGCTCGTCCTGGGGATGCTGGCGGCGGCGCCGGGCGCGGTGGGCCTGTGGGACGTACAGGTCGGGCTGTTACGGCTGAGCCGTCGGCTGCCCACGGAGCCGGGCGTCCTGGCGCCCGCGGGGGCGCTGCGGGAGCTGGACCGCGCGTGGCGGGACGCGGTGCGCTTCCTGACCGGCGGGAGCCTGATCATCTCGACCGCGGTCATCGACGCGGGCGCGCTGCGCAACGCGCTGCTCGCCCACGGCGCACCGGAGAAGACTTTCCCGGCGTCCTCCGTGCTGCTCTACGGGGCTTTCTTCAGCGTGATGTTCGCGCTGGTCTTCCTGCCGGTCATGGTGCTGTGGCGGTCGGTCGCGGGCCGCCTGGTCGAGGTGACGGTCCGTATCCCCGAGGCGGACGAGCTGACCGAGGACTGGATCGAGCGCCGGGCCCGGCTGGTGGCGTTCCTGCGCCTGGACCTCTCCCTGCCCAAAGTGCTGGCCCCGGCGCTGGGAATCCTGGCGCCGCTGGCCACCGGCGCGTTCAGTCTGTTCCTGCCGAGCGGGGGGCAGTGACGCGCCGGGCAGGGGGCGCGCCGGATACGGTCAGGCCGCCCGGTCCAGCGGTATGACGGCCGTCGGCGGGGCACTGAGACCGGGCCGGAGCGGCAGCAGCAGGGTGCGCAGAACCGTGCGCGGGGCCATCAGGCGGGACGGCGGCGCGGTCAGGCACAGGACGTCACGGAAGGCGGCGCCGAGGACGGGGTCGACGACGGCGCCCAGCACGAGCCGCTGTACGTACCAGGAGGTCAGCCGCTCGCCGAGCCCCGCACGGGCGTCCGGGCCGTCGGCATACGGCCGGTCGGCGCCGACCGCGGTGCTCCAGGCGGCGTCGGAGGCGCGCGCCACCGCGCGCTGCGCCTCGTGCGCCAGCCCCGGCCGCAGACCACCGCCGGAGTCCAGGGTGCGGCGCAGCGCCAGGGCGCCGAGCGCGGCGACCGACATGCCCTGCCCGTAGACCGGGTTGAAGGTGCAGTTGGCGTCGCCGAGAACGACGAAGCCTTCGAGGACGGCGCCGGGCCGCTCGAAGTGCCGACGGCGGTTGGCGGTGTCGCGGAAGCCGTAGACGGGCGAGACCGGGTCGACGTGCGACAGCAGGCCGTGGATGTACGGGTCGCCGATCGTGGCGGTGAAGTCGGCGAAGCCCTGGTCGTCGGTGGGCGGGTGGTGGCCGCGTACGCCCGCGGCGGTGAGCAGCCAGGTGCCGTCCTCGACGGGTACGTACACGGCGCCGCGCGGACAGCCCGGCCAGCCGGGGACGTTGACGCCCATGTCCGGGGCGCCGGCCGGTCCGGTGGGGCGGAACATCCGGGTCGCGTAGGCCAACCCGGCGTCCACCGTCTCCTGGCGCGGGGCGGGGCGGCCCAGTTCGGTGTACCACTGCGGGGCCTTGGACGTGCGCCCGGAGGCGTCCACGACGAGCGCCGCGTGGAGGGTCCGCTCGGCCGGGGGCGCTGCGCCGGTCCGGCCGCCGCCTTTCCGTGCCCGTACCCGTACGCCCGTCACCCGTCCCGCGTCGCCGGTCAGACCGACCGCCTCGGTCGCCTCCAGCACCTCCAGGCGGGTCGCCGACCCGGCGGCCGTCCGCAGTACGCAGTCCCGTACGACGCCGTCGATCACCGGGCGGGTGACCGACAGGCATCCGTGGCGGCGCTCGTCGAAGCGGTGCTGCCAGCCGAGGACCGTACGGGTGACCAGGTCGCGCGGCGGATAGAGGGTGCGCGCCCCGGCGTCGGTGAGGGCGCGGCCCGTGCCGGGCAGCAGTTCCTCCAGCGCGCGCAGGCCGCCGCTGAGGAAGACGTGCAGGTGGCGGGCCTGTGGGACGCCCTTGCGGAAGGCGTGGCCGGTCGGATACCGGTCGCGTTCGACGACGGTGACCGCGTCCACGTGCCCCAGCAGGGCGGTGACCGCGAGCATCCCGGCGAGTCCGCCGCCGATGACGACCGCGTGCCGCTCCCCCGCCGCTTCGGCGGTCTCTCCCACCGCTGCCCCCGTTCCGCCCTCGGGCGCCCCTCACGTCCGGCGGGCGGCCGTCGCACCACCGGTCCTGTACGGAACTTTCACCCTCGGTCTGCCGGGCGGCACTGTCAACCACCGCGCCACCCGCGCACTTGGACGTGCCGCGCGCCGGGCGCCGGCAGCCGCTACCCCTTCCGTCCCACCCCGCCATAGAAGATGATGTTGTTCAGCTCTTCCGCGCCGGGCGGCGGCCCGTCCGGCCGCCACAGCGGCACCCGTACGACCCCCGGTTCCAGCAGGTCGAACGGGCCGAAGAGCGGCTCGACCTCGGCCTTGGTGCGCAGGTTCAGGGTGGCCGTGGCGTTCTTGTAGACGTTCAGGACGCCGTCCCGCGCCTGCTCGTCCGTGCGGCCCTGCTCGTACGCCTCGTACGGCTCGCCCGTGGCGTGCGAGAGCACCAGGACGCTGCCCGCGGGCAGTTCGCGCGCCAGCGTGGCGACGATTCCCGCCGGGTCCTCGTCATCTCGGACGAAGTGCAGGACGGCGACCAGCAGCAACGCCACCGGCTGATCGAAGTCGATCAGTTCGCGCACGGTCGGGTGGTCGAGGATCGCCCGCGGATCGCGTACGTCGGCCAGGACGAACCCGGTGTCCTCGGTGTTGGTCAGCCGCGCCCCCGCGTGGGTGGCGACGATCGGGTCGTTGTCCACGTAGACGACCCGGACGTCCGGCGCCGTCTCGCGGGCCACCTCGTGGGTGTTGGGCGAGGTCGGGATGCCGGTGCCGATGTCGATGATCTGCCGGATGCCGCCGGCGACCACCTCGCGCACCGCGCGGTGCAGGAAGGCCCGGTTGGCGCGGGCGCTCAGCCGTACCTGCGGGTGCACCTCGATGACACGCCGCGCGGCCTGGCGGTCGACCTCGTAGTTGTCCCGGCCGTCCAGGTAGTAGTCGTACATCCGGGCCGGGTGCGGCCTGCTGGTGTCGATCTCCTCGGGCGCGAAGGCCGCCGCGTCCTGGAGTCCCCGCGAGCCGTCCTCGTCCCACGAGCCGACCACGGCCCGGGAGAATTCCGCTTCCTTCACGCCGTCCTCCGATCGGTGCCGCAGCCGCACCCGCAGGGCGCCGCGGTGAGCAGGAAGTCGGCCGCGCCCGCCTTCGCGCCCTCGATGAAACTCTTGATCTCGCGGTGGGTGTAGATCAGGGCCGGGCCGCCCGGGTCGGTGGACTGGCGCAGCGCCACCCGGCCGTCCCCGAGCCGCAGCGCCTCCACGCACTCGCCGCCGTTGCCGCCGCTCCACGGCTTGTGCCAGCCGTCGCTGCCCAGGTCGGTGGCGGGCATGCCGTTGTAGATGCGTATGCGATCCATGGTTCAGATCTCCTTGCGAAAGCCGCCCAGAAGGGCCTCGGTGGTCTGTGCCGGCGCGGCTTGCGCGCACATCCGGTCCAGTGCCTCCAGAAAGGTCGAGACGTCGTCGCGCTGGTCGAAGTACACGGCTCCGACCAGGTTCTCCGCGTACGCGATGTCGGGCAGTTCCGGGATCGGGAAACGGAAGATGCTGAACGGCCCGTACATCGAGGGGTGCGGTCCGGCCGCGAACGGGATGATCTGCAGCCGGATGTTGGGCAGGGCCGCGGCCTCGGCCAGCCGGGCGATCTGGTCGCGCATCACCCGCGGCCCGCCGATCGGGCGCCGGAAGACGGTCTCGTCCATGACCACCCAGAGCATGGGGGCGTCCGGGCGGGTGAGCAGCGACTGCCGCTCCATGCGCAGCGCGACCGAACGGTCGATCTCCTCGCGCGGCGCGTGCGGCTGGCCCGCGCGCAGCACGGCGCGGGCGTACTCCTCGGTCTGCAGCAGGCCCGGTACGTAGTGGGGCTGGTAGCCGCGGATGAGGTTGGCCTCGCTCTCCAGGCTCACGTACGCGCTGAACCACTCGGGCAGCACGTCCCGGAAGTTGTGCCACCAGCCCGGCCGGTTGGCCTCGCGGGCCAGCTTCAGGAAGCCGTCGATCTCGTCCTGGTCGGTGACACCGTAGGTCGCGAGCAGCTTCTCCACGTACGGGATCTTCAGGCCGACCTCGGCCTTCTCCATGCGCCGTACGGTGGCGTGGGTCACATCGAGGGCGGCGGCCGCCTGCTCGTAGGACAGCCCCGCCTTCTCACGCAGGTCCTGCAGTCGCTTGCCGAGCACCACCCGCAGGACGGTCGGAGCGCCACCCGACCGTGCATCCGCCACTTCTGATCCCCTCCAACCAACATGAGTGATCAGCAGTGTGTCATGTCGTCAGCAGACCCGAACAGACTGTGCTTGCGATTCTGCAAATTACACATTGATCCTTGCCATCGGTGAGCAACATCGCACATAGTTGCGGAGTGGCTTCCTCCAACAACGCTCCTTCGTTAGGGCGCTGTGGCGGCTTCGTCGCCGAGCGTCTCCGGGACGCGTTCCACTTGCCGGCGCGCCGCACCTCCGTACCGGAGGCGCGCAGACGTGTTCTCGCGGTGCTGCACGAGTGGGGCGCGGCAGAACAGGTCCGTGATGACGCCGAGTTGGTGGTCTCGGAGCTGTTCACGAACGCCGTACGGCACACCGACAGTGAAAAGGTCGACTGCGAACTGACCGTGCTCGGCGCGTTCCTGCGCGTGGAGGTCACCGATCAGGGCCGCGGCGGCTCCACGCCGCACGTGCAGCCCGGCAGCGTGGACAAGGAGTGCGGCCGGGGCCTGTTCCTCGTCGGCGCCCTGTCCGAGAGCTGGGGTGTGCGCCCCGACCCCACCGGCCGCGGCCGCACCGTCTGGGCCGACCTGGCGTACGGCTCCCCCACCGCACACTGAAACCGCCGCCCGCGCGTCAGCGTCGGGCGGCGGTGTGGCATCGCCGTTCTACAGGGGCAGCAGATCGGGCCGCTTCGGCTCGACGTGGTCGCCGGAGGACTCGCCGCGCAGGCGGCGGCCGATCCACGGGACCAGGTGCTCGCGCGCCCAGTGGATGTTGTCCCGGCGCGCCTCGGCGGCGGTGCGCTCCGCCTCCGGCGGCCACGCCTGGTCCGGGTCGGCCGGTACGTCGAGCCCCAGCACCTGCGCGGCGCGCAGCGCGACCCGGGTGTGCCCGTCGGCCGACAGGTGCAGCCGGTCGTCGCTCCAGGCCCGCCGGTCCTGCACGGACTTCAGCGACCACAGGTCCAGGACCGGGCAGTCGTGACGGTCGGCGATCGCCCGTACGTGGGCGGTGTATGTCGCGATCTTGCCGCGCAGATGCCGCAGCACCGGTACGCCGCGGGTGTCGAACCCCGTGCACAGCAGCACGGTGCCGACCGTCTCCCGCAGGTCGGCGACAGCCGCCTCGTACCGCTCGGCGACGGCGTCCGGGTCCGACCCCGGGCGCAGGATGTCGTTCCCGCCGGCACAGAACGTCACCAGATCGGGCGCGAGCTCCCTGGCACGCGGCACCTGCTCGGCGATGATCTGGTCCAGCAGGCGCCCGCGGACCGCGAGATTGGCGTACCGGAAATCCCCCTCCGCACGCCGGTCCGACAGGAGAACCGCCAGCCGGTCCGCCCAGCCGATGTACGCCCCGTCACGGCCGGGGTCCCCGACCCCCTCGGTGAAGCTGTCCCCGACGGCTGCGTACGACCCGATGGCGTCATCTGCGCCACTGCTCATCTTCTTCGAATCGTCTGCCACGTCAGGACATACTTCACCCCCGGAAGTGACTTACGCCACCGTAACCAGGGGTTGACGTGGGGTGATTAATGCCACCCGGTCAAATTCTGCTCAAGTCGGAATAAGAAATGGCCGGGGTAAACGGTGGTTTTCGGCCAGTCGGGGGGTGGGGGTGGTGGCCGGGACGGTGCCCGGTCCGGATGCGGATACGACAGGGCGGGACCGGCCGGTACATGGCCACCCCCGGCGCCCCGGACACCCCGCGACCGGCCCGGTTACCGACCGCACCCATGTCGTATCGTCAAAGTGGCCCGCCTCGTCGACGAGCAGCGTCGGCGACCGATCCCGAGGAGCGCCCGTGACGCAGCAGACCCCGGAGGTCCCGTCGACCGACTCCGAGCTCGCGGAAGTACGCAACTTCCGTGACGTGGGCGGCCTGCCGACAGCGGACGGGCGCCGGGTGCGCAGGGGCCGGCTGTTCCGCAGCGGACACCTGGCGTCGGCCACCGAGGCGGACGCCGCCTTCCTCGCCGGGCTCGGGCTGCACACCGTCTTCGACTTCCGCAACGCCGCCGACATCAAGCTGGAGGGCCCGGACGTCGCGCTGCCCGGCGTACGGAACGTCAACATCCCGCTCACCGACCCCGCCGACGGCGCCGAGTTCTGGGCCATGGTGCGCGACGGCGAGCTGGGCCATCTGCGTACGGCGCTGGGCGACGGCAAGGCGGCCGGCCGGATGGCCGAGACGTACCGCCACATCATCACCACCCGCACCGCCGACCACAGCCGTGTCCTGCACGCGCTCGCCGAGGACAGCGTCCCTGCCCTCATGCACTGTGCGGCCGGCAAGGACCGCGCGGGCCTGTCCATCGCCGTCACCCTCCTCGCCGTCGGCGTCGAGCGCGAGGCCATCGAGGCCGACTACCTGGAGTCCAACGCCGCCCACCGCCGCTACAAGGTGCGCCGCTCCGACAACTCGGCGGCCGGCATGTCCCCCGAGGTCATGGAACTCCTCGCCCCCCTCTTCGACGCCCGCGCCGAATACCTGTCCGCGGCGTTCGACGCCATAGAGACGACGTGGGGCTCGACGGAGACGTACCTGAGCGAGGGCCTGAAGCTGTCCGCGGCGACGCGCGAGCGGCTGCGGTTCCAGTTGCTGGAGGACTGAGCGGCCGCGACGACCGGGGCGGCGGGGGCGGCGGCCCGGTTCGTGGCGTCGGAGCGCCCATAAAGGGAATGACACAATTCCCCCATGTCTGCCGTACCGCCCACGTCCGTCATGCCGGTTCTCGTCGATTTCGCCCGGACCGGATCGGTCGGGCCGGTGCGCTGTGGCGACCAATTGCCCGCCCTGACGGAGATTCTTGGCCCGCCGTGGGCCACGGGCACCTCTTTCGGGCACGACGGACTTCCGTACCTGTACGCGTACGGCAATCTGGAAATCGGCACCTGCCAGTTCTTCTGCCGGCGGATCGAGTCCATTCACCTGCAGACCGGCTGGGCCGAGTGCGAATTCGAGCTTCCGCTGCCGGGGTGGGGCCATGTGCGGTCGCTTTCCGAACGTCTCACCTACCGACGGGTCGTGGACACGCTGGAAGCAGCCGGCTGCCGGTGGGAGGAATCCGCACCGCTGACCTTTGACGACCAACGCACGATACGTGTCGTCGATTCCCAGGTGCAGTTCGGCTTCGCGATCCCCGAGGAGGGGGAACCGACGCTGAGCATCGCGTCGGTGGCCCCTCCCGCTCATCGATGCGGCCCGGCGGCGCCGGCGTAGCAGGCAGGAACTTCCCCCGGCTCACCCCCCTTGCAAAGCCTGCTTCACCAACGTCCTCCCGAAATCCCACATCAGTCCCCCGCCCCGGTGCGCGTCATCCATCACCTCCGTGAACGCGTTCACGAAGCGGTCCACCTCCTTCTCCCCGATCGTCAGGGGCGGAATCAGTTTGATGACCTCCAGGTGATCGCCGGAGACCTGGGTGAGGATGCGGTGGCGCTGGAGGAGGGGGACGACGACCATTTGCGCGAAAAGGCCCTTGCGGGCCGCTTGGAGCATGGTCCAGTGGCCGCGGAGTTTCAGGGAGCGGGGGCGGCCGAATTCGATGCCGATCATCAGGCCGCGGCCGCGGACGTCGTGGAGGAGTTCGTAGCGGTCGGTGAGCGCGGCCAGGCGGGTGCGGAGCAGGTCGCCGGTGTGGCGGGCGTTGGCGACGATCTCCTCGTCCTCCATGACGGCGAGGACCGCCAGGCCCGCGGCCATCGCCTGGGCGTTGGAGCCGAAGCTGGCGGAGTGGACCAGGACGCGGTCCATGGAGGAGTAGACCTTCTTGAAGATCCAGTCCTTGCCCAGGGTGGCGCCGACCGGGACGTAGCCGCCGGAAAGGGCCTTTGCCACGCACACCAGGTCCGGCTCGACGCCGTCCTCGTGCTGGTAGGCGAAGAAGTCGCCGGTACGCCCGAGACCGGTCTGCACCTCGTCGGCGATGAGCAGTGCCTTGTGGCGGTGCAGCAGTTCCTGGGCGGCGCGCAGATAGCCGGGCGGCGTGGGGTGGACGCCCTTGCCCTGGATGGGCTCGACGATGAGCGCCGCCACGTCGCCGCGGCGCAGCTCGTGTTCCAGGGCCGCCAGGTCGCCCAGTTCCACGGCGGTGTCCGGCAGGAGCGGCGCGAAGCCGTCGCGGAAGCCGTTCTCGCCGTTGACCGAGAGGGACCCGGTGGTCAGGCCGTGGAAGGCGTGGGCGCAGTACAGGACGCGTGGTCTGCCGGTGGCGTAGCGGGCGAACTTCAGGGCGGTCTCGACGGCTTCCGTACCGCTGTTGCCGAAGAAGACGCGGTCCAGGTGCGGGGTGTGGGTGAGCAGTTTCTCGGCCAGCAGGCCGGGCAGGGGCTGGCAGTCGAAGCGGGTGAGGTCGGCGAGCCGGGCGTCGAGGACGTCGTGCAGGGCCTGGCGTACGACCGGGTGGTGGCGGCCGAGGCCCATGACGCCGAAGCCGGCGAGCATGTCGAGGTAGTCCTGGCCGTCGGCGTCCCAGAAGTACGCGCCCTCGGCCCGCTCGTAGACCTTGTCGAAGCCGATCGTGTGCAGCATCCGCGGCAGCTGGTGGTTGATGTACTTGGCGTGCAGGTCGTAGCGCTCGGCGCCGCGTTCGGCGAGCAGCTTGGTCAGGTCGAATCCGGTCACGGGCCGTTCTCCGTCACGAGTCGTTCTGCTTACGGGCGAGGAAGGCGCTAGTCGTTCTGTTTGCGGGCCAGGAAGGCGCCGATCCGCCCGGCGATCTCGGCGGGGGTGAGTCCGATGTCGGCCAGCACCTCGCCGCGCTTGGCGTGCGCCAGGAACTGTTCGGGGATGCCGAAGGTGCGCAGCGGTACGTCCACGCCCGCGTCGCGCAGCGCCTGGCCGACCGCGGCGCCCACTCCCCCGCTGCGGCTGTTGTCCTCCACGACCGCCACCGAGGTGTGGCCGGCGGCCAGCCGGACGAGCGCGGGATCGACGGGCTTGACCCAGCGCGGGTCGACGACCGTGACGCCGATGCCGCGCTCGGCGAGCAGTTCCGCGGCCCCCAGGCAGACCGGGGCCATCACGCCCACGGAGACCAGCAGGACGTCCGCCCGCTCGCCCCGGGCCAGGATGTCCACGCCGCCGGTCCGCTCCAGCGCCGGGACCGGCGCGCCCACCGACTCCTTGGGGAAGCGCAGGACGGTGGGCGCGTCGTCCACGTCGACGGCCTCGCGCAGCTCGGCGCGCAGCTGGTCGGCGTCGCGGGGTGCGGCGATCCGCAGGCCCGGGACGACGCCGAGGACGGACAGGTCCCACATGCCGTTGTGGCTCGGGCCGTCGGTGCCGGTCACCCCCGCCCGGTCGAGGACGAAGGTGACGCCGCACTTGTGCAGCGCCACGTCCATCAGGACCTGGTCGAAGGCCCGGTTGAGGAAGGTGGCGTACACGGCCACGACGGGGTGGAGGCCGCCGGTGGCCAGGCCGGCCGCGGAGACCGCCGCGTGCTGCTCGGCGATGCCCACGTCCCACGTACGGTCGGGGTAGGCCGCCGCGAACTTCGCGAGGCCGACGGGCTGGAGCATCGCCGCGGTGATCGCGACCACGTCGGGGCGCTCCGCGCCGATCTTCACCATCTCGTCGCCGAAGACGGAGGTCCACGACGGCGGGCCGGGGGGTGCGACGGGCGTGCAGGTCAGCGGGTCCATGGCGCCGACCGTGTGGAACCGGTCGGCCTCGTCCTCCAGCGCGGGGCGGTAGCCGCGGCCCTTCTCGGTGAGGCAGTGGACCAGTACGGGCCCGCTGAAGCGGGCGGCGCGGCGCAGCGCGGACTCGACGGCGGCGATGTCGTGGCCGTCTATGGGGCCGACGTACTTCAGGCCCAGGTCCTCGAACATGCCCTGCGGGGCGAAGGCGTCCTTGAACCCCTTCTTGGCGCCGTGCAGCGACTCGTACAGCGGGCGGCCCACGACGGGGGTGCGCTGTACGACCTCCTTGCCCCAGGCGAGGAAGCGTTCGTAGCCGTCGGTGGTGCGCAGGGTGGCGAGGTGGTTGGCGAGACCGCCGATGGTGGGGGCGTAGGAGCGCTCGTTGTCGTTGACGACGATGATGAGGGGGCGGTCCTTGGCGGCGGCGATGTTGTTGAGCGCTTCCCACGCCATGCCGCCGGTCAGCGCGCCGTCCCCGATGACCGCAACGACGTGGTCGCTGCGGCCGCGTACCTGGTTGGCCTTGGCGAGGCCGTCGGCCCAGCCGAGCACGGTCGAGGCGTGGGAGTTCTCGATGACGTCGTGCTCGGACTCCTCGCGGGAGGGGTAGCCGGACAGTCCGCCCTTGCCGCGCAGCTTGGAGAAGTCCTGACGCCCCGTCAGCAGTTTGTGTACGTACGACTGGTGGCCGGTGTCCCACAGGATGCGGTCGGCCGGCGAGTCGAAGACCCGGTGCAGGGCCATGGTCAGTTCCACCACGCCCAGGTTGGGGCCCAGGTGGCCGCCGGTCCGTGCCACCGCGTGCACGAGGAACTGCCTGATCTCCTCGGCGAGTGCGCCGAGGGCCTCCCCGGGAAGCGCCTTGAGGTCGCGCGGCTCGCGGATCTGTTCCAGCATCGACATGCTTCGTCCCCCTCTACGGGTACAGCCGGTACGGCTCTACGGGTTCAGCCGGTACGGTTCAGCCGACGACGACGTCAGGGGTGCCGGGCACCACTCCCTCGGACTCCATGCCCGCCGCGATCTTCATGGCCTCGTCGATGAGCGTCTCCACGATCTTCGACTCCGGCACGGTCTTGATGACCTCGCCCTTCACGAAGATCTGGCCCTTGCCGTTGCCGGACGCGACACCGAGATCGGCCTCCCGGGCCTCGCCGGGCCCGTTGACGACACAGCCCATGACCGCGACGCGCAGCGGCACCTCCATGCCCTCCAGGCCCGCCGTGACCTCGTCGGCGAGCTTGTACACATCCACCTGCGCCCGTCCGCACGACGGACAGGAGACGATCTCCAGACGGCGCTGCCGCAGGTTCAGCGACTCCAGAATGGAGATACCGACCTTGATCTCCTCCACCGGCGGGGCGGAGAGCGAGACGCGGATGGTGTCGCCGATGCCCTCGGACAGCAGCGCGCCGAAGGCCACGGCCGACTTGATCGTGCCCTGGAAGGCCGGACCGGCCTCGGTCACCCCCAGGTGCAGCGGGTAGTCGCACTGCGCGGCCAGCTGCCGGTACGCATTGATCATCACGACCGGGTCGTTGTGCTTGACCGAGATCTTGATGTCCCGGAAACCGTGCTCCTCGAACAGCGAGCACTCCCACAAAGCCGACTCCACCAGCGCCTCCGGCGTGGCCTTGCCGTACTTCCGCAGCAGCCGCTTGTCCAGCGAGCCCGCGTTGACGCCGATACGTATCGGCACCCCGGCGTCGGAGGCCGCCTTGGCGATCTCCTTCACCCGGTCGTCGAACTGCCGGATGTTGCCGGGGTTGACCCGGACGGCCGCACACCCCGCGTCGATCGCGGCGAACACGTACTTCGGCTGGAAGTGGATGTCCGCGATCACCGGGATCTGCGACTTCTTCGCGATGACCGGCAGCGCGTCCGCGTCGTCCTGCGAGGGGCAGGCGACGCGGACGATCTGGCAGCCGGAGGCCGTCAGCTCGGCGATCTGCTGGAGCGTCGCGCCGATGTCGGCCGTGTTGGTCGTGGTCATCGACTGCACCGATATCGGCGCGCCGCCGCCCACCGGCACCGGCCCGACCTGGATGCGGCGCGAGACGCGCCGCTCGGCCAGCGGCCGGGCCGGTATCTCCGGCATGCCCAGTGCGACACCGGCGGCGGAAGGACCGCCCCCGGGAGGTTCACCGGTACCCATCACGTCACCCGCGGTTCGCCGCGACGGTTTCGCGGGCGGCGCGCAGGGACTCCTTCAGGGAGCCCATGGTGGCGAGGACGGCGGTGGGCTCGTAGCCGCAGTGCGCCATGCAGTTGGCGCAGCGCGGGTCCTTGCCGCGGCCGTACTTGTCCCAGTCGGTCTCCTCGATCAGCTGCCGGTACGTCGGGACGTAGCCGTCGCTCATCAGATAGCAGGGGCGCTGCCAGCCGAAGAGCGAGTAGTTGGGGATCGCCCAGGCCGTGCAGGGGAAGTCCGCCTTGCCCTCCAGGAAGTCCAGGAACAGCGGGCTGTGGTTGAGCCGCCAGCGGCGCCGGTTGCCGCCGGCGAACGCCTTCTTGAACAGTTCCCTGGTCTGCTCGACGCCGAGGAAGTGCTCCTGGTCGGGGGCCTTCTCGTACGCGTAGGCGGGCGAGAGCATCATCTCGTCGACCTTGAGGTCGTCGTTGAGGAAGTTGAGCACCTCGATGATGGTCTGCGGGGTGTCGGTGTTGAAGAAGGTGGAGTTGGTGGTGACCCGGAAGCCGCGCCGCTTGGCCTCCTTGATCGCCTCGACCGCCTCGTCGAAGACGCCTTCCTTGGCCACCGACTCGTCGTGCCGCTCGCGCATGCCGTCGATGTGCACCGCGAAGGCGAAGTACGGCGAGGGCGTGAACTTGTCCATCTTCTTGCGCAGCAGCACGGCGTTGGTGCACAGGAAGACGTACTTCCGCTTGGCCACCAACTGGCGCACGATTTCGTCGATCTGCGGGTGCATCAGGGGCTCGCCGCCCGCGATGGAGACCATCGGCGCGCCGGACTCCAGGACCGCGCCGACCGCCTGGGCGACCGGCATGCGCTGTTTGAGCACACCGGCCGGATGCTGGATCTTGCCGCAGCCCTCGCACTTGAGGTTGCACGCGAAGAGCGGCTCCAGCTCCACGATCAGCGGGAACTTCTCCCGCTTGCGCAGTTTCTGTTCAAAGAGATACGTACCGACCCGGATGGACTGACGGAGCGGCATGGCCATCTGGCTCACCTCCTGGGGAGCAGCAAAGAACGGTGCCATTCGAAGAAGACAGGGAGGATGGAGCGCAGCACACGGAAGGCTGACATTCCACCGCGCAAAGTGCTGATTCGGACAAGTTCATGTTCTGGAGCGTCCACGATCACCCGTACGGCCGCAACCGGACGTCCGCCGTCCCGTGTCGCGGCCGCCAGCGTCGCGGCGGATTCCATGTCCACCGCGACGGCGCCCGCGGCGCGCAGCCCGGCCCGCTCGGCGCCGCGTACCACGTGGTCGGAGCCGCGCAGCAGGCCGGTGTGCACGGTCATACCGCGTTCCTCCAGGGCGCGCAGCAGCGGACCGTTGCCGGAGCAGGGCACGTCCGGCCCGTCCGGCAGATGGCCCCGTGCCGCGTCGGCGACGACCACGTCCCCCGGCCGCATGCCGGGGACCAGGCCGGCGCAGAAGCCGGTGGCGACGACCGGGACCCGCGCGGTGGCGGGGCCGTCGCCCAGCACGTGCCGGACGGCGTCCGTCGCCGCGCGCGGCCCCATGCCCGTACGGAGCGTGACCACGGGCGCGGGCGCGCCGCCGTGGTCGCCGCCGCGCAGCGCGAACCGCTCGATGCCGAGCGCGCAGGCGAGCAGCAGCGGCGGCGGCCCGTCGGACCCGGCCCGCAGGCCCTCCCGGGCGGCCTTCGCGCTGCGCGAGACGGGCATCAGGCCCCCTGGGACGCGCCGGCCGGTCCGCCGTTGACGTAACGGCCGAGGGCCGTCAGCGGGAAGACCTGCCGGTACAGGTGGTAGTTGATCGAGAAGTCCCAGGGGAAGCCCGTGCCGGTGAAGTACGGCTCGTCCCAGGACCCGTCGTCGCGCTGTGTCCCGGCCAGCCAGCGCACCCCGCGCGCGACCGCCGCGCTCTCCCGCTCGCCCGCCGCGAGCAGCGCCATCAGCGCCCACGCGGTCTGCGAGGCGGTCGACTCGCCGCGGCCCGCCCACGCCTTGTCGTGGTACGAGCGCTGGTCCTCGCCCCAGCCGCCGTCCTCGTTCTGTACGCGCTCCAGCCAGCGCACGGCGCGGCGCACCGCGGGGTGCGAGGCCGGGATGCCCGCGGCGGCCAGGGCCGGGAGGACGGAGCCGGTGCCGTAGATGTAGTTGGTGCCCCAGCGCCCGAACCACGAGCCGTCCGGCTCCTGTTCGGCGAGCAGCCAGCGGATGCCGCGGCGGACCCGCGCGTCGTGCGTCATGCCGAGGTCGGCGGCCATCTCCACCACATGGGCGGTCACATCGGCCGACGGCGGGTCGATGACCTCGCCGAAGTCGCAGAACGGCAGCCGGTTGGGGAACGGGCTGGTGTTGTCGGCGTCGAAGGCGCCCCAGGCCCCGTTCTTGGACTGCATGCCCAGGTTCCAGCGCACGGCGCGCTGTACGGCGGCGTCGACGCGCTCCGGGTCGGGATGCTGGATGCGGCGCAGCGCGAGGACGACCTCGGCGGTGTCGTCGATGTCCGGGTAGTTGTCGTTCTCGAACTCGAACGCCCAGCCCCCGGAGGGCAGTCGCGGCCTGCGTACGCTCCAGTCGCCGGGCCGGCGGATCTGCTCGGCGAGCATCCAGTCGGCCGCCTTGACCAGTTGCGGGTGGTCGGCGGGCAGTCCGGCGTCGGCGAGCGCGATGGCGGCCAGGCAGGTGTCCCACACCGGGGACTGACATGCCTCGATCATGCGGACGGGGGCGCCGTCCGCGTCCTCGCGCCATACGGCGAAACGGTCCAGCGACTCCAGGCCCTGCCGCAGCACGGGGTGCCCCAGGTCGTACCCGAGCAGGTGCAGCGCCATGATCGAGTAGACGGCCGGCGGCTGGATGCCGCCCCAGCAGCCGTCGTTCTCCTGGCGTTCGACGATCCAGCTCGCCGCGGCCCGCAGGGCGGAGCGGCGCAGCTTGCGGACGGCCACCTTCCGGTACAGGTGCAGGCCCTTGTCCAGCCGCTGGAAGACGCCGTCCCAGGTGGTCGGCGGGGCGAGCGGCCGCGGCGGGTTCGGGCGGGCCGGGTCGGCGTGCAGCTCGTCCAGGGCGAACGGCGCGGGGCGCACCGGGCGCACGGAACAGACGATCGTCAGTGCCACGATCGTCTGCCGCGCCCAGCACGCGAAGTCGTAGATGTTGAGCGGGAACCACTTCGGGAACCAGATCAGCTCGGGCGGCAGTTCGGGCAGGTCCTCCCACTTCCACCAGCCGAACAGGGCCAGCCAGATACGGGTGAAGACCCGGGCGGCGGCGACGCCGCCGTGCTCGCGGATCCAGGCGGCGGCCCTGGCCATGTGGGCGGCGTCCGGCTCGTCGCCGGCCAGCCGCAGGGCGACGTACGCCTCGATGGTGGCGGACAGCTCGCCCGGCCCGCCGTAAAAGGTGGCCCAGGTGCCGTCGTCGCGCTGCTCGCCGCGGATGTGCCGGGCGGCGGCCTCGGTGGTGCGCGGGTCGCCGATTCCCAGGAACTGTCTGAGCAGCAGGTCCTCGGCGTCCATGGTGACGTTGGTTTCCAGATCGCCCTTCCACCAGCCCGCCGCGTCCTGGACGGACAGCAGGTAGTCGGTGGCGCGGGCCGTGGCGCGGCGGGCGGCGGCCGCCGTGCTCGTGGGGGCGGCCGGGTCGTTCTCGGTGGTCTCGGCGGTGGCGTCGCCGGCCGAAGGGGCCCGGGGCGGCAGGGCCCCGGTGCTTCCGTCGGTCGTCGCTGTCATGGCTTCCCCTTCTGCAGTGAACTCTGTGAAGCGTGCTCAGGGATTCCGTCGGCCGGCGCCCGCTCCCCTGCCGCGGGGAGCAGCGCCGCCCGGCGACTGCGATCTAGTTCGGCTCGATAGGGATCATCTCTCTCGTACGACGACGAAGTCCGCGAGCGCGACGAGCTGCGCGCGGACCGGTGCGGGCATGTCCACCTCGTCCAGTGCGGCGATGGCGGTGGCGTGCTGGCGGCGGGCCTCCTGGGAGGTCCACTCGCGGCCGCCGGCCTCCTCGATGAGGGCCGCGCGCGAGGCGAACTCCTCCTCGGTGAAGTCGGCGATCTCGTCCTCGCTCTTCTTCGCGTCGGCCGCGAGGATGCCGGCGAGGCGTTCGGCGGCCGGGTTGTCGGCGGCCAGGGCGGCGACGACGGGCAGCGACTTCTTGCGCTGCCGCAGGTCGCTCCAGGTCTGCTTGCCGGTGGCCTCCGGGTCGCCCCAGATGCCGAGCAGGTCGTCGACGGCCTGGAAGGCGAGACCGAGGTGGTAGCCGTAGCGCTCCAGGGTGTCGGCGGTGCGGTCGTCGGCGCCGCCGAGGACGGCGCCGATGGAGACGGCGCAGGCGAGCAGCGCGCCGGTCTTGTTGCCCTCCATCTCCAGGCACTCCTGAACGGTGACCCGCTCGCGGTGCTCGTAGGAGATGTCCTGGGCCTGGCCGTCGATGAGCTTGCGGGTGGCGACGGTGAGGCGGCGGGTGGCGCGGCCGGCCTCGACCGTGCCGAGCTCCAGCAGGATCTCGTTGGCGAGGGCAAACAGCGCGTCGCCGACGAGGATGGCCTGGGCCGGGCCGTGCACCTTCCACACCGTGTCGCGGTGGCGGCGCTGCTCGTCGCCGTCCATCAGGTCGTCGTGCAGCAGCGAGAAGTTGTGGACCAGTTCCACGGCGACCGCGCCGGGCACGCCGACCTCCGGCGGCTGTCCGGCGGCCTGCGCGGACAGCAGCGCGAGCGCGGGGCGCACGGCCTTGCCGCCGTCGCCGTCCGAGGGGCGTCCGGCGGCGTCGATCCAGCCGAAGTGGTACGCGGCGACGGTGTCCATGGGAGACGCGAGGCGGTCCACGGCGGCACGCAGCACGGGAGTGGCGAGCCGCCGCCCGCGCTCCAGCAGCGCGGTGACGCTCTCGGTGTCGATAGCTGGGGAAGCCGGATGCACGGTTTCTCCTCTGTTTCCGGTGCTCGTGCTCGTGCGAGCGCTCGTACTCGTGCTCGTGGTCATGCCACCTCCTGGGGCAACTGGCCCTGGGGGAAGCCGAGTTCGGTGAGTGCCTCGCGAACGGCGCCGAGGCCGCTGCGAACAGCGCTTTCCATGGTCGCGGGCCACCCGGTGGCGGTCCACGCACCGGCCAGGTACAGGCCGGGGTTCTGTGTGCGGGCGGCGGGGCGCAGCCGGCCGACGCCCGGGGTGGGCGCGAACGTCGCGGTGCGTTCGCGGGTGACGAAGAAGTCGCGGACGCCGGCCCCGCGCGCGGCGGGCAACAGGCGTGCCAGCTCCGGCAGATAGCGCTCGCGCAGTTCGGCCACCGGCCGGTCGATGTCGTCCTGCGCGGCGGACTGCGAGACGGCCAGGTACTGGCTGCCGGCGCCGCCGGGCAGGGCGGCGAGCCCGGAGGCTTCCGTACGGTCGAAGACCCACTGCACAGGCGATCCCAGCGCCGCGAAGAACGTCCCCCTCAACGGACCTGACGGTCCGGGGGGCGCCCCCAGCTTGAGCACCGGCCGGTCGTAGACGACATGCAGGTTCAGGATCGGCGCCGTGCCGATGTCCAGCAGCCGGTCCTGCCCGTCGAGGCTGCCGGCGGGCAGCAGGGCGTGCGTCTCGCGCTGCGGCAGGGCCAGTACGACCGTGTCGGCGGCCAGCTGCTCACGGCCGTGCGGGCCGTTGTCGACCGTCACCCGCCAGGACCCGTCCTCGGTACGGTCCAGGCCGCTCGCGCGGGTGCGCAGCTCGACGCGGACGCCCGCCTTCTCCAGGGCCTCGCGGGCGAGCGCGTCGTGCACCTCGCCGAGCGGCACCCGGGCCCAGCCGATGTCGGCGGCGCCGTTGTCGGACAGCAGGCCGGTCTTGAAGACCTTGGCGGCCAGGCCGAGCGAGGCGTCGCCGGCCCGTGCGTTCAGCGTCGCGACGCCGACCAGGTCCCACAGCGCCTCGACGGCGCGCGGCGACTGGCCGTGCCGGCGCAGCCAGGAGGCGAAGTCCACGCCGTCCAGCCGCGGGTCCTCGGGGTCGAGCTTCTTCAGGGCCAGTGCCGCGCGGCCGACGTTCGCCCGCTCGGCGAGCGAGAGGTGCGGGTAGGTCGCCAGGCTCCTGGCCAGGTGCAGCGGTACGGGCAGGGCGGTACGCCGCAGCCGCCCCAGCCGCAGGCCGTCGGCGTCCAGCACCGGGACGTCCATCCGGTCCTGGAGGGGCACCAGGTCCCGGGCGCCGACCCGGTCGAGGAACCAGCCGTACGCCGTGCAGCAGCGCAGGTAGACGTGCTGGCCGTTGTCGACGGTCAGCTCGCCCACCGCGGACTCGCGGCGGAAGGAGAAGACCAGGCCGCCGAGCCGGGGCCGGCCCTCGACGAGGGTGACGCGCAGCCCCGCGTCGGCCAGCGCCAGCGCTGCCGTGATACCGGCGAGACCGCCCCCAATGACCACCGCAGCCGCCCCATCGGGACGGCCTGCCTCATGTGCATCGTGCCGGTCGGGCCGCATCCGTTGCGATGTCATTCGCCCTCCCTGATTACTGTCGTCAGGGACGCAGCGGCCCGGCGGAGGGTTGCCCGCCGCTTGGACCGCCGCCGTGGCCCTGAGCTGGGCTCGTCGGCCCCGTCCGGCTCCCGCCCCGTCATCCGCGCCTCCTCGCGGGCGGCCGGCCCGCCGCCCGCGCCGCCTGCCGGCGGCCGATCGCCCGTGCGTCGAAACCCGAGAGCCCGCGCACGGCCACGAACGCCTTCTCCCGGCCGGGCAGCGAGACCCGGCCGCGCAGCACCGCCTCCGGATCGGCGGCGATCCGCGCGAGCAGCCGGTGGTAGATCCCCGCCATGGCGGCCACACAGGCTCCGCTGCGCCGGTCGAGCATGGGCAGCAGCCTGAATCCCTGGTCGAACAGGGCGCGGGCGCGCCGTACTTCGAAGTGGACCAGTCCGGTGAAGTCGGCGCCGGGCGGCGGGACCGGACTGTGGAAGCCCACCGAGCAGCCGAACTTGGCGAGGTCGTCGGAAGGCAGGTACGTACGGCCGTTTCCCGCGTCCTCGCGAACGTCTCTCAGGATATTGGTCAGTTGGAGGGCCAGCCCGAGCGTATCGGCGTATTCGGCGGCGCGTGCGGTGTCCGGTGCGCCGGGGACCGTGCCGAACACCCCCAGCGAGAGGCGGCCGATCGCGCCCGCCACACAGCGGCAGTAGACCTTCAGGTCGTCCCAAGTCTCGTAGGTCTCGCCGCGTACGTCCATCAGGACGCCGTCGATCAGCTCGTCCAGTCCGCCGAGCGGGATGGGGAAGCGCCGGGACGCGTCGGCCAGCGCCACCGCCACCGGGTCGGTGTCGTCCTCGTCGACCGCGCCGTCCTGGATACGGGCGAGCAGGGCGCGGGTGTCCTCCAGCCGCCGCTCCTTGGCGTCGTTCGCCAGCGGGCCGTCGCCGATGTCGTCGACCCGGCGCGAGAAGGCGTAGAGCGCCGACATGGCCTGCCGCTTGTCGGTCGGCAACAGCCGGATGCCGTAGGCGAAGTTACGTGCCTGCTGCCCGGTCACGGCCTCGCAGTAACGGTACGCAGCGAGCACCGGCGCGGACGCGTGTGCGATGTCCTCCACGGTCCGACTCACCCCTTTCTTCGCAATGTCGCCCGCACCTCGCGCAGCAGGCTGAGCTTGGTCGGCTTGGGCGGTCCAGGGAGCACGTCGTGGTCGGCGGCCGCGACCGCCCGGAGTGCGGCGCGTCCGCCGCCGACGAAACCGGCGAGCAGCAGCTTGAGCCTGCCGTGGACGCTACCCACCAGCGGGGTGCCTTCATTCAGCAGCGCGCGGGCGCGTTCCGCCTCGTACGCGATGAGCGCGCGCACCGGTGCGCCCCCTGTCGGCGCGGCGAGGTCCCGCTCGGTGACGCCGAAGCGCTTCATGTCCTCGCCCGGCAGGTAGACGCGGTCCCGGCGCAGGTCCTCGGCGACGTCCTGGAGGTGCTCGACGATCTGCAGGCCGGTGCACACGGCGTCCGAGGCCCGGATGCGCTCGGGGCTGGCGGTGCCGGTGATGCCCAGGACGAGCCGGCCGACGGGGTTGGCGGACAGCTCGCAGTAGGCGAGCAGGTCGCCGTACGCCGGATAGCGGCCGACCCGCTGGTCCTGCCGGTTGGCCTCGATCAGGCCGAGGAAGGGCTCGGGGGTCAGGCCGCAGCGGCGCACGGTGGGGCCCAGGCGGCGCATCAGGGGGTGCAGCGGGCCGGGGGCCCGGTCGCTGAAGACGCGGTGGAGGTCCGCCTCCAGCGCGTCGAGCAGGGCCAGGGTGTCTCCGCTCTGCGCCGGGTCCAGGCCCAGGCGCCGGGCGTCGCCGCCGCCGGGCGCCAGGTCGCCGTCGCCGATGTCGTCCACGAGGCGGGCGAAGCCGTAGACGGCCATCAGATCCTGCCGCCAGGCGCGGGGCAGGAAGAACGGCGCCACCGGGAAGTTCTCGTGCGCGGCCTGGTCCAGGACGGTGCGCGACTGCGCGTCGTCGTCGCGGGCGCCGTCCGGCACCCGCTGCCGGACGAGGACGTCGCGTGCCCGTGCCATCCCTCGGCTCACCGGAGGCTGCCCGGCGCGCTTCGGGGCCGGAGAGTTCCAGTAGCCATTGCCGTCACGCCTCCCGTTCTACACCGCAAAGCCAAAGCATCCCATTTCGGACACGCCGCATGCCGCGACCCACCCGATCGAACCCCCGGTCTCCAGGGCGGGTACGCATTGCCCGACTTGTGCCACTTGTGCTGTTCAGTACCCGTACAGCTTACGCCGTACATCTCTCCGGCGTCCGAGGGGGTACCGAACCGCGAAGCAACGATCCGGTCAACATCCAACCGGCCCGAACTGTTCCCGTTTCCGGCCCAGTTGACCATCTGTTAACGATCTTTGGACCTGCGGACAACCTTCCGCCTCCGTCCCGGCAACGATCAACGGCCCCCGCGAGCCGGACTCGCGGGGGCCGTGCGGCGCGCTGCGGGCTACTTGCCCGTCTCCTTCTCGTACGCCTTGATCACCTCGTCGGTCGGTCCGTCCATCATCAGCTCGCCCTTCTCCAGCCACAGCACCCGGTCGCAGGTGTCCCTGATCGACTTGTTGTTGTGACTGACCAGGAAGACCGTGCCGGCCTCCTTGCGCAGCTCGCGGATGCGGGCCTCGGAGCGCTTCTGGAACGCCCGGTCACCCGTCGCCAGCGCCTCGTCGATCATGAGCACGTCGTGGTCCTTGGCCGCCGCGATGGAGAAGCGCAGCCGCGCCCCCATGCCGGAGGAGTACGTGCGCATCGGCAGCGAGATGAAGTCGCCCTTCTCGTTGATGCCGGAGAAGTCGACGATGCTCTGGTAGCGCTCGTGCACCTGCTCGCGGGACATGCCCATCGCCAGGCCGCCGAGGATGACGTTCTTCTCGCCGGTCAGGTCGTTCATCAGGGCCGCGTTCACGCCCAGCAGCGACGGCTGGCCGTGCGAGTAGACCTTGCCGCGCTCCGCGGGCAGCAGTCCGGCGACGGCCTTGAGCAGCGTCGACTTGCCCGAGCCGTTCGAGCCGATCAGCCCGATCGACTCGCCGCGGTACGCGGTGAAGCTGACGCCCTTGACCGCGTGCACCTCGCGCACCCCGCTGGACGGCTTGCGGCGGATGATGCGGTTCAGGGCCGCGGTGGCGCTGCCCTTGCCCGCTCCGGTGCCGTACACCCGGTACACGATGTGCAGGTCGTCCGCGATCACGGTGGGAACGCGGGTGGTGTCCGCCGTCTGCGCGGCGCCCTCTTGCTCAGCCACGGCCGTAGCGCTCCTCAGCCTTCCAGAAGTACACGAAGCCGGCGACGCCCATCACCAGCGCCCAGCCGACGGCCAGCGGCCACACGTGCGGCGGCAGCTTGTCGGAGGTGAAGCTGTCGATCAGCGCGAACCGCATCAGGTCGATGAAGATCACGGCCGGGTTGCAGTCCAGCAGGACGTGCACGAAGGCCGGGACCGCCTTCTCCTTGAGGATCTGGTCGATGCTGAACATCACGCCGGACGCGTACATCCACGTCCGCATGATGAAGGGCATCAGCTGCGCCAGGTCGGGGGTCTTGCTGCCCAGGCGGGCCATGACCATCGCGAGCCCGGTGTTGAAGACGAACTGCAGCACCAGTGCCGGGATCGCCAGCAGCCAGGACCAGGTGGGCACCTGCCCGTAGCCCAGCAGGATGAGGACCAGCACGCCCATCGAGAACAGCAGCTGCTGGAGCTGCATCAGGCAGAACGAGATGGGCAGGCAGGCGCGCGGGAAGTGCAGGGCGCGCACCAGGCCCAGGTTCCCGGAGATCGCGCGGGTGCCGGCCATCACCGAGCTCTGCGTGAAGGTGAAGATGAAGACGCCGGTGACCAGGAAGGGCACATAGTCCTCGACCCCGCGGCTGGTGCCGATCAGCAGGCCGAAGATGAGGTAGTAGACGAGCGCGTTCAGCAGGGGCGTCACCACCTGCCACACCTGGCCCAGCTTCGCCTGGCTGTACTGCGCGGTCAGCTTCGCGCTGGCGAAGGCGGAGATGAAGTGCCGCCGGTCCCACAGCTGCCGTACGTACTCCGGCAGGCTGGGCCGGGCGCCGCTCTGCGTCAGCCCGTACTTGCGGGCCAGCTCGGCGCGGGACAGCCCGTCGTCGGATGTTGGCGGGGCACTCATGGCGACCGCACTGTCGTGCGTAGTCTCGCTCACTGTTGACACTTTCGTCCTCAAGGTGCGCTGCCGGGGCCGTGCCCCGGGTTCGCGCCTGATGCTCTCAGATACGAGCTTGTCAGATGACGGGAGGGCGGCCCAGCCGGGTCAGGCGCCACACGGTACGCCACTTCATGGGACGCCTGGGACCACAGGACGTGGCCCAGCCCTCCTTGAAGCCGCCCAGCCAGGCACGCAGGGCGGGCCGCGAGGGCCGCCGGGCCAGGGTGAGCAGGAACCAGACACCGAGATAGACCGGAACCAGCGGGGCCGGGAGATTGCGGCGGGCCAGCCAGACCCGGTTGCGGGCCACCATGCGGTGGTAGACCGCGTGCCGGCTGGGGGCGTGGGTGGGGTGCAGCAGCACCATGTCCGACCGGTAGTCGATCATCCAGCCCGCGTCCAGGGCCCGCCACGCCAGGTCGGTCTCCTCATGGGCGTAGAAGAAGTCGTCGGGCAGCCCGCCGACCTCCTCGAAGACCTTCGTGCGGACCGCGTTCGCGCCGCCGAGGAAGGTGGTGACGCGGGAGGACCGCATCGGGTCGGAGGCCCGCAGCCGCGGCACGTGCCGGCGCTGGGTCTCCCCCGTGTCCGGGTCCGCGATACGGAAGCTGATGATGCCCAGCTTCTTGTCGCGGGCGAACGCCTCGCGGCACAGCTCGGCCGTGTCCGCCCGCTCCAGCAGCCCGTCGTCGTCCAGGAACAGCAGCACGTCCACCTCGCTGCCGCCCGGTCCGAACGCCTCGATGCCGACGTTGCGCCCGGCCGGGATGCCGACGTTCTCCGGCAGCTCCACGGTCCGTACGCCGTCGGGCAGCGGCGGCAGCGGCGAGCCGTTGCCGACGACCACGACCTCGATGTGCTCGCCGTGCTGCTTGGCGACCGAGTCGAGCAGCGCGCGCAGCTCGTCGGGGCGGTTGCCCATGGTCAGGACGACAGCGCCGACCTTCATCTCTCGCGCCCCCGTCACTTGAGCCTGCTGGAGGCGAGGATGGACACCAGGTGCAGCACGGTCTGCAGGAGCGCGATACCGGCCATCACCGCGACACCGAGCCGCGAGAAGAACAGGTCGCCCCGTACCGCGTCCACGACCGCCAGGAGCAGGATCACCAGCGACGCCTCGATGCCGAGGATCAGCCGGTGGAACTTCAGCGCCGCGGCCGCCTTGCGGGCCAGCGCCATGCCGGACGAGCGCGGCTCGGACGCGGCTTCCTTGACCGGCGGCAGTCCGCCCTGGTGGCGGGCCACGCCGACCAGGTCGGTCTCCGCCTTGATCAGGATCGCGCCGAGGGCGGCGAGGGTGCCGAGGAAGGCCCACAGCCAGTCGATCCGCCCGGAGCCCCACAGGTCGGCGGCGCGCAGGCCGAAGCCGACCAGTACGGCGGCGTCGGTGAGGTAGGCGCCTACCCGGTCCAGGTAGACCCCGCCGAGCGAGAACTGCTTCTTCCAGCGGGCCACCTCGCCGTCGACACAGTCGAGCAGCAGGTAGAGCTGGACCATCACCACCCCGAGCACGGCCCCCCAGACGCCCGGCACCAGCAGGGCCGGGGCGGCGAGGACGCCGCAGAGGGTCATCACATAGGTGAGCTGGTTCGGCGTGATCCTGGTGTTCACCAGGTACCGGTCGCAGCGCAGCGAGATCTCCCGCATGTACAGGCGACCGGCCCAGTGCTCACCGCTGCGCCGGTCCTTGACACCCGCGGGGTGCACGACCGGGCGGAGTTCAGCTACTGACGGCTTGTGCATAGTCGGCGTAGGCGTCCCTGATCTGGTCGGTGGACAGGTCGAGGTGTTCGAGGATCGTGTAGCGGCCCGGGCGGGTCTGCGGCGCGTACTCGACGGCCCGGACGAACTCCTCGTCGCTGAAGCCGATCTCGCCGGGCGTCACCGGCAGGCCGTGCCGCCTGAGCACCTCGATCATCAGCCCGCAGGTCTCCTTGTCCCCGCGCAGGTGCGTGGCGAAGGCGGCGCCGAGGCCGCACTGCTCGCCGTGGCTCGCCGCCCGCTTCGGGTACAGGAGGTCGAAGGCGTGGTTGATCTCGTGGCAGGCGCCGGAGGCCGGGCGGCTGTCGCCGGCCACCGACATGGAGATGCCGGTCAGGACCAGGCCCTCGGCCAGCACCTGGAGGAAGCCGTCGTCGCCGACGCCGCCGGGGTGGCGCAGCACGGCCTCGCCGGCCTGGCGTGCCATGGCGGCGGCCAGCCCGTCGATGTCCTCGCCGGTCTCGCGGTGCGACAGTTCCCAGTCGGCGACCGCGGAGATGTTGGAGATGGCGTCGCCGATCCCGGACCGTACGAAGCGGACCGGGGCCTCCCGGATGACGTCGAGGTCGATCACCACGGCGATCGGGTTGGGCACGCCGTACGAGCCGCGGCCCGCGTCGTTGTCGAGGGTGGCCACCGGCGAGCACAGGCCGTCGTGCGACAGGTTCGTCGCGACGGCGACCAGCGGCAGGCCGATCCGGGCCGCCGCGTACTTCGCACAGTCGATGATCTTGCCGCCGCCCAGGCCCACGACCGCGTCGTAGCGGCCCTTCTTCATGGCGTCGCCGAGCTTGATCGCCTCGTCCAGCGTGCCGCCGCCGACCTCGTACCAGTCGGCGCCGGGCAGCATCGGGCACAGCCGCTCGCGCAGCCGGGCGCCGGAGCCGCCGCTGATGGCGACGGCGAGCTTCCCGGACGCGGAGATGCGCTGGTCGGCCAGCAGGCCCGCCAGGTCGTCCAGTGCGCCGGCGCTGATGTCGACGACGACCGGGGACGGAATCAGGCGGGTCAGTACCGGCATGCGATCTCACGGCCCTTCGCGAGGTCGTCGTGGTTGTCGATCTCGACCCACGCGACCTCGCCGATCGGCGCCACGTCCACCTGGAAGCCGCGGTTGACCAGCTCCTGGTAGCCGTCCTCGTAGTACAGGTCGGGGTCGCGCTCGAAGGTGGCCTTCAGCGCGTCCGCCAGTTCCTCGGCGGCCGAGCCCTCGATGAGGGTGACGCCGATGTACTCGCCGGTGGCCTCGGCCGGGTCCATCAGCTTGGTGATCTTCTGGACGCCCTTGTCGGGGTCCACGACGACCTTCATCTCCTCGTCGGCCAGGTTCTTGACCGTGTCCAGCGCGAGGATGATCTTCTGGCCGTTGCCACGGGCGGCGAGCAGGGTCTTCTCGACGGAGACCGGGTGCACGGTGTCACCGTTGGCGAGGATCACGTCGTGCTTGATCGCGTCCCGGCCGCACCACAGGGAGTAGGCGTTGTTCCACTCCTCGGCCTTGTCGTTGTCGATGAGGGTGAGCTTGAGGCCGTACTTCTCCTCCAGCGCGGCCTTGCGCTCGTACACGGCCTCCTTGCGGTAGCCGACGATGATCGCGACCTCGGTCAGGCCGATCTCGGCGAAGTTGCCGAGCGTCAGGTCCAGGATGGTGGTGTCACCATCGACCGGCACCAGCGCCTTGGGCAGGGTGTCGGTGTAGGGACGCAGACGCCGTCCGGCGCCGGCGGCCAGCACGAGGCCGATCATGCGGGTTCTCCTTCATCGTGTACGGCGGGTGCTCCGGAGGACACCCAGAAACGGATGCTCTCGGCGAGCACCAGCAGCGCCAGGACCACTGCCAGGGCCGTCAGCGCGATTGTGAAACCTGTGGAGTGCAGCAGGGCCGCGAGGAGGACAACGACCAGCGTGCGCCCCTCGTGCCCGCCGGCGGCCCGCACCAGCCAGCGCGGCGGGGCTCCGGCGCCCACGCGGATGCGGTAGACGGTGTCGTAGTGATGGTAGGCGACCGCCGCGACCAGCCCGAACGCCGCGGGCAGCGCCTGGTCGACGCCGGAACGGGCCGCCACGACCAGGATGGCGACGTACTCGCCCGCACGGAACAGCGGGGGGACGAGCCAGTCGAGGGGGCCCTTCAGGGGGCGGGCGACGGCCTGGCCGGAGAACAGGGCGTAAATGACCGCGATCACCACGGCCGTCCACGTCATGGGCTCTTCCTGGAAGATCACCCAGGTCAGGAGGCAGGCCGTGCCCAGGAAAGCCATGACGGGGGCGGTGTAGGCACCGCCGCGGCCGCCGCGGGCGAACAGTTCGGCGAGCGGCCCGGAGTCCGCCAGGTCGGCGAGTGCGGCCGCCGCCCGGTCGGTACGGCGGGCGCGCCGCGTGAGCGAGCGCAGTACCCGGCCCGCCGTGGTGTAGCAGGCGGCCAGGGCGCAGCCGACGAGCAGCGCGTAGAAGACGATGCGCGGGGTGGTGCAGGCGGTCAGTACGGCGATCATGGCCCAGCGCTCGCCGATGGGCAGCACGATCATCCGGCGCACCCAGACCGTCCAGCCGACGCTGTCGAGCCGGTCGGACAGGGCCGCGGTGGGGCTGGTGTTGCCGGTGGCGTCGTGGTTCGCCTCGTTGAAGGAGAAGTCGACGACATGCCGGCAGGTCTGGAGCACCATCGCCCCCAGGGCCAGCGCCCACACGTCGTCGCCACCGCGCGCCGCGCCGAGCGCCAGGCCCGCGTAGTACGCGTACTCCTTCGCGCGGTCGAAGGTCGCATCGAGCCAGGCGCCCATCGTCGAGTACTGCAGCGAGTAGCGGGCGAGCTGCCCGTCGGTGCAGTCCAGGACGAAGGAGAAGATCAGGAGCAGCCCCGCGGCGATGAAGCCGCCGCGGCTGCCGGTGGCCGCGCAGCCCGCCGCGATCAGCGCGGTGAGCAGCGACGCGGTGGTGACCTGGTTGGGCGTCAGGCCGCGGCGCGCGCACCAGCGGGCCAGGTAGCGGGAGTACGGGCTGATGAAGAAGGTGGTGAAGAACCCGTCGCGGGCCTTGACGGCGGTACGCAGCCGTACGGCCTCGTCGTCGACGGCGGCGACGGCCTCCTCGGCGGCGGCGCGCTCGGCGGGCGTCAGCGGCACGGTCGCGACCAGGCTGCCCAGCTCGACGCTCTGCGGCGCGGCGTCCTCGGCCGCCATGCCCTCGGCGAGGGCGTCGGCGAGGACGTCCACGCGGTAGCGGGTGCCGGGGCCCGCGGGAACCGCGGTGGCGGCGCGCTTGAGCGCGGCGCGCGCCTCTGGCTGCGCCGTGACGGCGCCCGGCACGGCGGCGGCCGGGAAGCGCGGGTCGGTCAGCGCCAGCCGGAGGCTGTGCAGATGCCCGACGAAACGCGGGTCGACGACGGCGACGCGCTCATCGGCCGGGACCTCGGCGAGCGCGTCGGCCACGGCCGCGGCGCCGTCCGCCGTACGGACGTGGAAACCCAGCGAGCGCAGGGCGGCTTCGAGCGGCGACCCGGCGACCGGCGGACCGGTGAGGATGGCGGTCGACAGACGAACTCACTCCTTGGAAGCTGGCGAGGCCGCGCCGGTCGGTCCGCATTCGATACGGGCTACCCGGGCAGCGGGCGTGGCACACCTGGCCCCGAGGGGGTGGGTGGGCACGTCGGCAGAGGCTATCGGATCGCCGGATGCGGCCGTTCACCGCGCATTCACCGCACGATCGAGTGACCGCCGGCTGCGCCTGCCGCGATCATCATGGTGGATCGAAGCGCCCGTGAACAACTGACGCCCGCACGAGCCCCGGACATCGTGCCGGTTATGACACATCTGGCCATGCTTGGGCGGAATGCCGGGTGGGTGGGGTGGGTCACGGGGAGGGGCGGTTACGGGGTGGGGTCGGGCGAGGCGTGCGGTGTGGCGGGGCGGGGTGGGGCGGGTTTCGACGTCGGGCGGAGCGCCTACAGGCCACGTGCCACATACCCCCACCGGGGGTCTACCCAGCGGACGCGGACGGGAAGCACACCCCGGGCGGATGGGGCGGGTTTCGACGCCGGCTGAGCAGCTGGGGCAGGTTTCGACGCCGGGCGAGCGGCTGGGGCAGGTTTCGACGCCGGGCGGAGCGCCTACAGGCCACGTGCCACATACCCCCACCGGGGGTCTACCCAGCGGACGCGGACGGGAAGCGCGCCCCGGGCGGATGGGGGCGACCCCGCCCCACATCCCCGCAGGTCAGCGCATGACAACGGTGTTCAGCGTCGCGTTGCCGTATACCCCCCACCCGTAGTTCACTGCAAGGGCCGACGGCGTTCGCCGGGCGGCACGGGCGCGGCTCTCCGGGAGGCGTACGGCATGGGCGCAGGACACGACCACGGGGCCGGCGGGCGGGCCGGGGGCGGCGCGGGTTCCGGTACGGCGGCCGCCGCGTACCGCGGGCGGCTGCGCGGCGCGCTGGCGCTGACCTCGGGCGTCATGGTCGCCGAAATCGTCGGCAGTGCGATCACCGGCTCGCTGGCGCTGCTGGCCGATGCGGGGCACATGGCCACCGACGTGGTGGGGCTGGTCATGGCGCTGACGGCGATCCGCCTGGCGAACCGGCCGCCGTCGCCGCAGCGCACCTTCGGGCTCGCCCGAGCCGAGATCCTCGCGGCGGTGGCCAACGCGCTGCTGCTGTTCGGGGTGGGCGGATATGTGCTGGTCGCGGCGGTCCCGCGGTTCTTCGAGCCGGTCGAGGTCGAGGGCGGTACGGCCATGGTCTTCGGTGTCGTCGGCCTGCTGGCGAACCTGGTCTCGCTGGGCCTGCTGATGCGCGGGCAGCGCGACAGCCTCAATGTGCGCGGCGCGTTCCTGGAGGTGATGGCGGACGCGCTCGGGTCGGTGGCGGTCATCGTGGCGGCGCTGCTGGTCACCCTGACGGGCTGGTCCGCTGCCGACCCGATCGCGTCCATCGTGATCGGTCTGATGATCGTCCCGCGGACCTGGAAGCTGTTCCGGGAGTCCCTGGACGTCCTGCTGGAGACGGCTCCGAAGGGCGTGGACATGACGGAGGTACGGGCGCATCTGCTCGCGCTGCCGGGCGTGACGGGCGTCCACGACCTGCACGCCTGGACGATCACGTCCGGGATGCCGGTGCTGTCGGCCCACGTGGTCGTCGCCCCCAAGGCGCTGGACGCGATGGGCCACGAGAAGCTGCTGCACGACCTGCGCGGGTGTCTGGCCGGCCACTTCGCCGTCGAACACTGCACCTTCCAGCTCGAACCCGACGGCCATACGGCACATGAGGCGCAGCCGTGCCCATGATGCGGGCGCGCCTGGGGCAGACTTGAGCGGCGAGGAGACCTACGACAAGGATGGGCATGCCGATCACACCTGCCAACGGACAGACCGCCGGGACCGCGGCGGCGAACCCACCGGGCGACGCCGCCGAACCGATCTTGCTGGAGCTGGTCGACGAGGACGGCACGACGATCGGCACCGAGGAGAAGCTCACCGCGCACCAGCCCCCGGGCCTGCTGCACCGGGCGTTCTCGGTCTTCCTCTTCGACGACCGGGGGCGGCTGCTGCTCCAGCGCCGGGCGCTGGGCAAGTACCACTCCCCCGGTGTCTGGTCCAACACCTGCTGCGGCCACCCGTACCCGGGCGAGACGCCGTTCGCCGCCGCGGCGCGGCGCACCGCCGAGGAGCTGGGCGTGGCCCCGGCGCTGCTCGCCGAGGCCGGTACGGTCCGCTACAACCACCCGGACCCGGACTCCGGGCTGGTCGAGCAGGAGTACAACCACCTGTTCGTGGGGCTGGTGCGGGCCGCTCCCCGGCCGGACCCGGAAGAGGTCGGCGAGATCGCGTTCGTGACGCCGCGGGAGCTGGCCGAGCGGCACGAGCAGGCGCCGTTCTCGGCGTGGTTCATGACCGTGCTGGACGCGGCGCGGCCGGCCGTACGGGAGCTCACGGGGCCGGCGGCGGGCTGGTAGGCCCGTCCGCCGGCGGGGCGAGCGGCAATTCGGCCCAGACCGCCTTGCCGCCGCTCGCCGTGTGCTCGACGTCGCACTTGCCGCCCGCCTCGGCGGTGAGCATCTTGACCAGCCACAGGCCGCGCCCGCCGACGTCGCCCTCGTCCGCCTCGACGGCCTTGGGGCGGTACGGATGGTCGTCCTCGACGGCGACCCGGATCCAGCCCGCGCCGACGGTGACCTCGACGGCGATCTCCGGGGAGAGCAGTGCCGCGTGCTGCACGGCGTTGGTGACCAGTTCGGAGGCGATCAGCAGCAGGGCGTCCACGACCTCCTCCGCGACCGGTACGCGCTGCTGGGCGAGCAGGTCCCGGACCGCGTGCCGCGCCTGGGGCACCGAGGACTCCAGTGCCGGCGCGGTGAAGCGCCAGACACCTTCGTACGCGAGCGGGGCGGTCAGCTCCTCGGGGGGTTCGGCCGGTGGTCCGGAAGACATCCTCACGCTTCGAGTGTTGGTTCTGTGCTGGTCCGGACCGACCCGCTGAACAGAAGTCAGCCTCTATCGACGCCTTCTGACCGATAACGCAATCGGCGATCGGCCCTACGACCGATCCTGACCCTTTTGTTTCTCGTTCAAAGATTGGCCGGATGAGGCCGGTGGGCTGCCGGAGGCGTCCGGTGCGCCGTCCCCCGCGGCGCCGCGACCGCCCGCCACCATGCCGACGATCCGCCGGCCGCCGACCCCCGTCGCGATCAGGCCGAGCCCGTCGAAGAGCAGGGCGAGGGAGAAGAAGCAGCCGATCACATACCGGCTGCTGTGCGGCCAGTCGCCGAGCACCAGCACGCCCAGCAGGATGCCGAAGGCCCCCTGCACCAGCGTCCAGCCGAACTGCGGCCCCCGGACGACCGCGCCGCCGACCAGCCGGAAGACGCCGCCGGTCAGGAACAGCAGCGCGGCGAACATCGTCAGGCCGGCGGCGGCGACCCCCGGCTGCCGGATGACGACCACGCCCGCCGCGATGTTCAGGGCCGCCACGATCACCCCGAGCCAGAAGAAGCTGGAGCCGCGCGACTGGATCGCGTGCAGCAGCCCCACCACGCCGCCGATCAGCAGCAGCCAGCCGAACAGCAGCATCGAGGTGAGGGTCGCGAACCCGACGTACACCAGACCCACCAGGCCCGCGAGCACCAGGATCGCGCCGAGCACCGCCAGCCAGGCGAAGCCGCGCCGCAGCTCTCCCGCCTCCCGTGTCCCCGGGGACGTGCCACGCGCCGAGCGCTTCGAGGATCTGCTTGTGCCGATCATCACCGCCTCCTCACGGACGCCTTTGTCCCGGTATACCCCCTTCGGAACCGGATGGCAGCGCGCAGACGCCAGCAGGCCCGGTGCTCGTCATGAGCACCGGGCCTGCTGCGGAAGTAGCGGGGACAGGATTTGAACCTGCGACCTCTGGGTTATGAGCCCAGCGAGCTACCGAGCTGCTCCACCCCGCGTCGGTACCGCCCACCCTACGGGGCGCTGGTGCCGTACGCCAAATCGCCGGGCAATCACTTCCCGACGAGGTGTGCGGTCAGGCGGGAGAGCAGGGCGACGCACTCCCGCAGCTGCCGCCGCTCCTCGGGGCCGCAGGTGTCGCGGATGGCGGCGTTGAGCGTACGGGCCCGCCGCTCGCGTTCGCGTCGCAGGCGGGCGCGGCCGGCGTCCGTGATGTGCACCAGGAGCTTGCGACCGTCGCCGGGGTGGGGCTCGGTACGCGCCAGGCCGCCGCCGACGAGGTCCTTCACGGATTTGGCGGCCGACTGGTGCGTGACACCGCGCCGCTGGGCGAGGTCGGCCGTGGTGAGCGGGCCGCCCCGGTCGAGGAAGCCGAGGACGGCCGCCTCTCCGGGCGGCATGGTGTCCACCGCCCGTACCGCCCGCACCAGCTCGCCGATCGACTGCCGCAGATCCTCGGCCAGCGCGTCTTCGGTCAGCGCGTCTTCGGTCAGCGGATCTTCGACCGGCACGTCTTCGTCCATGCCCCGCATCCTACCCGGCCTTATAGAAGCCAGTTGTACAACTTAGTTGTACAGTTCGCTCGTACAGCCCCCGAGCGGAAGGCCCTTCCCATGCAGCTCACCAAGTTCGGCCACGCCTGTGTCCGCGTCGAGAAGGACGGCCGTCGCCTGGTCGTCGACCCGGGTGGGCTGACCGGCCCGGAAGCCCTGGACGGCGCCGACGCGGTCCTGGTCACGCACGAGCACTTCGACCACTTCTCGGAGGAGACGCTGCGCCGGGCGGCCGAGCGCAACCCGCGCCTGCGTGTCTGGACCAACTCCGCCGTCGCCGCGCGGCTGGACGGTCTCGGCACCCGTGTCACCGCCGTCGGGGACGGGGAGACGTTCACCGCGGAGGGCTTCGACGTGCAGGTCCACGGCACCTGGCACGCGGTGATCCACCCCGATGTCCCGCGCGTCACCAACGTCGGGTTCCTCATCGACGGCGCCCTCTTCCACCCCGGGGACGCCCTGACCGTCCCCGGGACCCCCGTCGACACGCTGCTGCTGCCGGTGCACGCCCCCTGGTCCACGACCGGCCACCTGATCGACTACGTCCGCGAGGTCGCCCCGCGGGACGCCTACGCGATTCACGACGGCGCCCTCAATGACATCGGCACCGCGATGGTCGACGGCTTCCTGGGCGAACGCGGCCCCGGTGTGCCCGCGCGCTACCGGCGCCTGGCTCCGGGCGCCACCGTCCGGATCGGCCTCAGCGAACGCGCTCGGTGATACGCCCCGCCCCGACCTCGATCCGGCGGGTGGTGTGCACCGCTTCCAGCATCCGCCGGTCGTGAGTGACCAGCAGCAGCGTCCCCTGGTAGGAGGCGAGCGCGGACTCCAGCTGTTCGATCGCGGGCAGGTCGAGGTGGTTGGTGGGCTCGTCGAGGACCAGGAGGTTGACGCCGCGGCCCTGGAGAAGGGCGAGCGCGGCGCGGGTCCGCTCGCCCGGGGAGAGCGTGGCGGCGGGCCGCAGTACGTGGGCCGCCTTGAGGCCGAACTTGGCGAGCAGCGTCCGTACGTCGGCCGGGGACATCTCCGGAACGGCGTTGCGGAACGCGTCCGCCAGCGGCTCGTCCCCGAGGAACGCGCCACGCGCCTGGTCCACCTCGCCGACGACGACGCCGGGCCCCAGCGCGGCGTGCCCGGCGTCCAGCGGCAGCCGGCCCAGCAGGGCGGCGAGCAGGGTGGACTTGCCCGAGCCGTTGGGGCCGGTGACGGCGACCCGGTCCGCCCAGTCGATCTGGAGGTCCACCGGGCCGAAGCGGAAGTCCCCGCGCCGCACCTCGGCACCGCGCAGGGTGGCCACCACCGCGCCCGCGCGCGGCGCCGCGGCGATCTCCATGCGCAGCTCCCACTCCTTGCGCGGCTCCTCGACGGCGCCGGCGTCCAGGCGCTCGATCATGCGCTGGGTCTGCTTGGCCTTGGCGGCCTGCTTCTCGGTGGACTCCGTACGGAACTTGCGGCCGATCTTGTCGTTGTCGGTGGCCTTGCGCCGGGCGTTCTTGACGCCCTTTTCCATCCAGTTGCGCTGGGTGTGGGCGCGCGCTTCGAGGGCCGCCCTGGTGTCCGCGTACTCCTCGTACTCCTCGCGGGCGTGGCGGCGGGCCCGTTCGCGCTCCTCCAGGTACGCGGCATAGCCGCCGCCGTAGGTGTTGACCTGCTGCTGGGCGAGGTCCAGTTCGAGGACGCGGGTGACCGTACGGGTCAGGAACTCGCGGTCGTGGCTGACCAGGACCGTACCGGCGCGCAGGCCGGTGACGAACTCCTCCAGCCGGGCCAGGCCGTCCAGGTCGAGGTCGTTGGTGGGCTCGTCCAGCAGGAAGACGTCGTAGCGCGAGAGCAGCAGCGAGGCGAGGGAGGCGCGGGCGGCCTGGCCGCCGGACAGGGAGGTCATGGGCTGGTCGAGGCCGACGGCGAGGCCGAGCTGGGCGGCGGTCTCCTCGGCGCGCTCGTCGAGGTCGGCGGCGCCGAGCGAGAGCCAGCGTTCCAGGGCGGTGGCATACGCGTCGTCGGCGCCCGGCGCCTCGTCGACCAGTGCCTGGGTGGCGGCGTCCAGGGCCGCCTGGGCCGCGGTGACGCCGGTGCGGCGGGCGAGGAAGGCCCGTACCGACTCTCCAAGACGCCTGTCGGGCTCCTGCGGGAGGTGGCCGACGGTGGCGGTCGGCGGGCTCAGGCTCAGCCGGCCCTCCTCCGGGGTGTCCAGCCCGGCCAGCAGGCGCAGCAGCGTGGACTTGCCGGCGCCGTTGGCGCCGACCAGGCCGATGACGTCCCCGGGGGCGACCACGAGGTCGAGACCGGAGAACAGGACGCGTTCGCCGTGGCCGGCGGCGAGGGACTTGGCGACGAGGGTGGCGGAAGTGGCAGACATCAGACCGTCGATCGTATCCGGCCCGCTTTCGGGCGGTCGCCTCAATATCCGGTGGGCGCCTCCAGCCCCCAGCCCCCAGCCCCCAGCCCCCAGCCGATCGCCCCGGCCCCGGCCGTCACCGCGCCGTCCGGCGCCCGCCTTACCATCCGGGGCATGGAACCAGGGATCATCACACGCGTCAGTGACGGCACGGCGACCGTCATCCTCAGCCATCCCGCCAAGCGCAACGCCATGACGACGGGGATGTGGCGGGAGCTGCCGCCGCTGCTGGACCGGCTGGCGGCGGACCGTGCCGTACGGGTGCTGGTGCTGACCGGCGCGGGCGGTACGTTCTGCGCCGGCGCGGACATCGGGTCGCTGCGCGGGTCGGCGGAGGCGGAGAAGGGGCTGGCGACGGCCGCCGAGGAGGCGCTCGCGGCGTTTCCCAAGCCGACGCTGGCGGCGATACGCGGCTACTGCGTGGGCGGCGGCTGCCAGCTGGCGGCCGCGTGCGATCTGCGGTTCGCGGAGGAGGGCGCGCAGTTCGGGGTACCGCCCGCGAAGCTGGGGATCGTCTACCCGGCCACGTCCACCCGGCGGCTGGTGCGCCTGGTCGGCCCGTCGACCGCCAAGTACCTGCTGTTCTCGGGCGAGTTGATCGGCTGCGCGCGGGCGCTGCGGACCGGGCTGCTGGACGAGGTGCTGCCGGAAGGGGAGCTGGACAAGCGGGTGGCGCGGTTCACCGCCGTACTGGCGAGCCGGTCGCAGCTGACGCAGGCCGCGGCGAAGGAGTTCGCGGACGGTCCCGCGGACGGGGAGCGGGTCGCCCACTGGGAGGCGCAGGCGCACGAAAGCGGCGACACCGCGGAGGGTGTCGCCGCTTTCCTGGAACGCCGGGAGCCGCGTTTCACCTGGTCGGTGAGGTGAATCGAGCGGCTCCCGGCGGGCCGTGCGACGGGCGGACCCCCGTGGGTCAGGTGACCTCGCCGTCCGTCTTGAGGGTCAGGCGTACGTTGGTGTCGGCGGCGCCGTTGTTGGTGACGCAGGCGGTGTAGTCGCCGACGCCGGGCCAGCCCGCCCAGGTGTCCCGCAGTTCCGCGGCGTACGCGGTGACCAGGCCGGGTGAGCCGGTGCCGGGCACGGTCGCGCCCTGGTACTGGAGCTTGAACTTGGCGCCCTGGCCCGTCGCCCTGCCGTCCGCGCGCACCGTGTGCTGGGCGGACTGCTGCACGCAGCGCTGCTCGCCCGGGTGCAGGGTCCCGCCGTAGAACTGCGAGGCGGCGGCCGGTCCGGCGGCCGACAGGGCCAGTCCGGCGGCCGAGGCGGCGGCGAACGCGACGCCCATGACGGTGGTGGTCCTGCGGTTCATCTTCCTTCGCCCCCTGAGTCGTTGGTGTGCGGCACCCAGGAAGCTAGGCGCGGTGAACGCCCGGAAAGCAGACCGTAACGTGTCCGCTTCACGTCCGATGAGGGTCCGTTGTGGCCGCCGCGGCGACATACTTGACGCGTGACCGACCGGTTGGGCGACCGGCTCGTGACGGCGCGCGAAGAGGGCTTCGTCGGCCGCCGCCGGGAGACCGCGGCCTTCCGCGCGCTGCTGGCCGCCGGGCGCGGCGCGGTGGTGTACGTCCACGGCCCCGGCGGCATCGGCAAGACCACGCTCCTGCACCACTTCGCGCAGCTCGCGCGGCGCGCCGGGCGGCCCGCCGTACGGCTGGAGGCGGCCGGGGTGCGCTCCTACGAGGAGGAGCTGACGGAGCGCATTCCGGACCGGCCGGATCTGGTGCTGCTCATCGACGGCCTGGACGATCCGCGGGTGGCGCGCGACACCGTGCACCGCGAGCTGCTGCCCCGGCTGCCCGCCGACGCGCTGGTCGCGCTGGCCGGACGGACGGCGCCGCCGCTGTCCTGGCGTCTGGATCCGGCCTGGCAGGGACTGTTGCGCCTGCTCCCGCTCGGGCCGCTGGACGAGGCGGACAGCCGGGAGCTGCTCACCCGGCGCGGCGTGCCGCCAGCCGTCCAGGACCAGGGCCTGGCCTTCACCCGCGGGCACCCCTTGGCCCTCGCGCTGGTGGCGGACGTCGCCGCGCACGGCGGCGAGGCGGCCGGGGCCGACCCGTCGCCGCAGATCGTACGGGCGCTGCTGGCGAGCCTGCTGGAAGCGGTGCCCACACCGCTGCACCGGACCGCGCTGGAGGCGTCCTCGCAGGTGCTCTCGACGACCGAGCCGCTGCTGGCCGCGCTGCTCCAGGTGGCCGATGCCCGGCTGTACTTCGACTGGCTGTGCGGGCTGTCCGCGGTGGAGAGCGGGCTGCGCGGGGTGCATCCGCACGACCTCGTACGGGACGCGCTGGACGCGGAGCTGCGCTGGCGCGACCCGGAGCGCCGGGCGGCGCTGCACCGGCGGGCGAGCGCGTACTACCAGCGGCTGTTCACCCAGGAGGACGACCGGGCGCGGCAGCGGGCGGTGCTCGCGGACTTCGCGTATCTGCACCGGGACAGTCCGGTCGTCGGGCCGCTGCTGGAGCCGGTGGCGCGCGGCGCGGCGGGCGCGGCGCGGCTGGACCGGCTGTCCGTCTCGCCGGGCCCGGTCAGTGGCGGTGAGCTGGTGGAGGCATGCACGATCGCGGCGATCCACGAGGGCATCGAGGCGGCGCGGCTGGTGCACGACTGGTCGCGGCGCCCGGAGGCGGAGACGTACACCGTGCGGGGCCCGGACGGGGTGGCGGCCGGGTTCTACACGCTGATCAAGCTGGGCGGCGCTCCCCCGGCGGACGCGCCGGACGTGCCGGACGATCCGGCGGTACGGGCCGCCCGCGGCTGGCTGGCGGAGCACGGGGAGCTGCGCGGCGGCGAGACGGCGCTGCTGGTGCGGTTCTGGATGAGCCGCGACGAGTACCAGGCCGTCTCGCCCGTGCAGACCCTGATCACCCTGCGGCTGACCCACCACTACCTGACCGGCCACAAGCCCGCGGTGACGCTGCTGCCGTTCGCCGACCCGGAGTTCTGGGAGCCGGGCTGCGCGTATGTGGACTTCGCCCGCCTGCCCGCGGCGGACTTCACGGCCGCCGGTCGCCGCTTCGGGATGTTCGTGCACGACTGGCGGCGGGTGCCGGCGCTGGCGTGGCTGGCGATGCTGACCGAGCGGGAGCGGGCCGAGGACCCGTTCACGGTGACCCCGCCCGCCGCGTCGGACCCGCTGCGGGTGCTGGACCGGGAGGAGTTCGCCGAGGCGGTGCGGGACGCGCTGCGCGGGCTCGTACGGGCGGACGGTTTGCGGGACTCGCCGCTGCTGCGGACGCGCCTGGTCGCGGGGCGGTGCGCGGCGGGTGAGGCGGGCCCGAAGGAGCGGGCGGCGGCGCTGCGGAAGGCGGTACGCGCGGCGGCAGCGGCACTGGAGGCGTCGCCACAGGACCGCCGGGCCTTCCGGGCGCTGCACCACACGTATCTGCGCCCGGCCGGCACCCAGGCGCGCGCCGCGGAGTTGCTGCGTCTGCCGATGACGACGTACCGGCGTCATCTGACCGCCGGGGTCGCCCGCCTGACGGAGCTGCTGTGGCAGGAGGAACTGGAGGGCGGCGGGCCGGAGGACGGCGGGCCGGGCGCCGGTGAGGGCGACCGCCCCGGCGGCCCGCCGGAGGTCAGCCGTCCAGAATGAACCGGCTCCGCTCCCGCATCGCCGCCGTGATCGCAGCGGGTGCCTTCTCGGGCGAGCCCGCGTCGTACGGCGGCTCCGGGTCGTACTCGATGCCGAGCTGGACGGTCTGCGCGTGGGTGTCACCGGCGATCCGGCCCACCAGCGCGAGGCCCATGTCGATGCCGGAGGACACGCCCGCGGCGGTCACGTACTTGCCGTCGAAGACGACGCGCTCACCGGTCGGCTCCACCCCGTGGGCCGGGAGCCGGTCCAGCGCGAGCCAGTGGGAGGTGGCGCGACGGCCCTTGAGGAGGCCCGCGGCGGCGAGCAGCAGGGAGCCGGTGCAGACGGAGGTCGTCCAGGTGGTACGGGTGTCCACGGCGCGCAGCCAGTCGTGCAGCGGCCCGTCGTCCATGAGCGCGGCCTGGCCGGTGCCGCCGGGCACCACGAGCACGTCCGGGGCGGTGACCTCGGACAGTACGGCGTCGGCGGTCAGCGCCAGGTCGCCGCTGCCGGTGCGGTGCTCGCCGGTGCGCTCGGCGACGAAGACGGTCCTGGCGCCCGGGATACGGCTGAGGGTCTCGTACGGGCCGATGGCGTCCAGGGCGGTGATGCCGTCGTAGAGGAGGATGGCGATCTGCATGGGGTGCCTTTCGGTGGTGGTGTGGCGTAGGAGGCGGGGCGGTCAGGGGAACGGCGGTGGGGCCACGGGACGGAAGCGGCGGCGGTATTCGGCGGGTGCGGCGCCCAGCGTGCGCAGAAAGGCGCGGCGCATCGCCTCGGGGGTGCCGTAGCCGCAGCGGCGGGAGATGCCCTCGACGCCGTCGGCGGTGTCCTCCAGGAGGCGCCGGGCGGCTTCCAGGCGCACCCGGTCGACGTAGCGTCCCGGGGTCATGCCGACCTCGGCCCGGAAGGCGCGGGCGAAGTGCCGGGGCGACAGGCCCGCGCGGCCCGCGAGGGTTTCCACGGACAGGTCGGCCGCCGGGTTCTCGGTGATCCACTGCTGTACGTCGCGCAGCGGGCGCCGGTCCGCGGTCTGCGCGGCGAGCTGGGCGCTGAACTGGGTCTGGTTGCCGGGACGGCGCAGGAAGACGACCAGGTGGCGGGCGACGGCCAGCGCGAGGTCGCGGCCGAGGTCCTCCTCCACCAGGGCCAGTGCGAGGTCGATGCCCGCCGTCACTCCGGCGGAGGTGGCCACGTCGCCGTCGCGTACGTAGATCGGCTCCGGGTCGACCCGTACGGCCGGGAACCCGGCGGCCAGCTCGGCGCACCGGGTCCAGTGGGTCGTCGCCCGGCGGCCGTCGAGCAGTCCGGTGGCGGCGAGCAGGAACGCCCCGGTGCACACCGACACCTTGCGGCGGGCCCGGGGCGCGTGCAGCCGCAGCCAGTCGACCAGGCGGGCATCGGGTTCGCGGGTCCCCCGCCCGCCGGGCACGAGCAGGGTGTGCGGCGGCCCGGCGTCGGACAGCGCGAGGTCGGGGGTCAGCGTCAGCCCGCTGCCCGTACGGACCGGGGCGCCGTCGAGCGAGGCGGTGCGGACCGGGTAGGCGCCGGGCACCCGCAGGGCCGCCTGGGTGAAGACCTCCAGGGGGCCGGTGACGTCGAGGCTCTGCACGCCGTCGAAGAGGACGACCAGCACGTCGCGCTGTTCCATGGCGACCATCCTGCGGGGGTGCCGACGATGGCGGCAATGACGAATTTCCCACCTTTACGGCCATGGGGAGACCGGTGCGTCGGGGGGCGGGGCTGGGTTCCGGCGGGTCCGGGGCTGTGTTCCATCCGGTCCGGGACCGAGTACCGCCGGGTGCGCGGTCGCGCACCGCCGGGTGGGGGGCCAACTACCGCCGGGCCCACGGCCGCGCGCCGCCGGGTACGGGGCCGCGCCGCCGGATCCGGGGCCACGCACCGCCGGACCCTGAACCCCGTACCACCACCCCCGTACGACCGCCCCCGTACCACCCTCCCCGGCCGATAGCCGCCGGAAGGCCCCCTGACCCCCCTCCCCTCCATACCAACGGGTCGGTAACCTGCGGTCATGACCACCAAGACCTCGCTCCCCGAGCGCGCCGGCCGGCGTTGTCACAACGTCGTCAACCCGCTGCACTCGACCGTCTACTTCTCGCCCGACACCCCCGCCGAATTCGCCGCCCTCGGCATCGAGGACCGCAGCGCCGCCTACTTCGCGGGCCGGGCCGCGGCCCTGGGCGCGGTCGGCGCCGGCACCGTCACGGCGACCTTCTACAACTTCAAGCACGACCTGGTCGCCCGGCACATACCGCAGGTGTGGAAGGTGGCCCCGCCCGAAGAGGTGCTGGCCGCGCGGCTGCGGGCCGCCGACCGCACCCTGCGGCGGCTGCTCGGCGACGCGACGGTGGAGTCGCCGGAGATGGCCGAGGCTGCCCGGCTGGCGCTGCGCGCCGCCGAGGCGTGCACCCGGCACGCCCGCCCGCTGTACGCCGCGCACGCCGACCTGCCGGTCCCCGACGCGCCGCACCTCGCCCTCTGGCACGCGGCGACGTTGCTGCGCGAGCACCGCGGCGACGGACATCTGGCGGCGCTGCTGGACGCCGGACTGGACGGGCTGGAGGCGCTGGTCACCCACACCGCGAGCGACCGCGGCGCGGCCCGCTCCTGGGTGCTGGAGTTCCGCGGCTGGTCGCTGGAGGAGTGGCAGGCCGCCGAGGAGCGGCTGCGCGGACGCGGCTTCCTCGACGCGGAGGGCGCGCTGACCGAGGCGGGCAAGCAGCTGCGCGAGGACCTGGAGGACACCACGGACCGGCTCGACCTGGCACCGTACGAGCACCTGGGCGCCGCGGACGTGGCCCGGCTGACCGAACTGGCCACCGGCTTCACGCAGACCGCGGTGGCGGCGGGCGCGTTCCCGAAGGCGCTCCTCGGCAAGGGCTGAGCCGGGGCCCGCGACTCCCGGGCGCGCCATGGGTACCGAACTACCAGGCGTGACACGGAAGTTGCAGGCCCTCTCGTATCACGTCCCGCGCACCGGGAAATCAGGTGCGCGGGACGGCCCGCCGCTGCCACGCTGCCCCCGATGAACCGTCAAGAGATCTCCCGTATCGCCCACACCGGCCACCCCATCGCGGCACCGCTCGACGACGACTCGGTACGGCAGTTGCTGGACCACGGCCTGCCGCGCGGTGACGAGCGGGTGCTCGACCTCGGCTGCGGCGGCGGGGAGTGGCTGCTGCGCGCGCTGGCCCGTCATCCGCGGCTGCGGGCCGAGGGCGTCGACATCAGCGCGCAGGCCCTGGCGCACGCCCGTACGGCCGCCGCCGAGCGGGGCGTTACGGACCGTCTCGTCCTCCATCACCAAGACGCCGCGGACTTCCGCTCTCCGCACCCGTTCGGCCTGGTGCTCAGCGTCGGCGCCGCGCACGCCTTCGGCGGCCTACTGCCCACCCTGGCGGCGGCCCGCGAGCACCTGGCTCCCGGCGGGCGGGTCCTGGTCGGTGACGGATTCTGGGACCGCACGCCGTCCCCGGAGGCCGTCGAGATGCTGGGCGACTTCGCCGACCTGCCCACCACCCTGGAACGCGTCACCGCCGACGGGTGGACGCCCGTCCACGGGCACATCAGCACCCGCCGCGAACTGGACGCCTACGAGTGGTCCTGGACCGGATCGCTCGCCGCGTGGGCCCTGGACCACCCCGATAGCCCCGACCGCGCCGAGGCGCTCGCCGTGGCCGAGGCCCACCGTACGGAGTGGCTGCGCGGCTACCGGGACAGCTGGGGATTCCTGAGTCTGGTGCTGCGCCGCACCGACGGCTGAGGGCGGGCCCCGTACGGACGGCCGGGTCCCGGGCACCGGTGCGTGCGGCTTCTCACACCTGGCGACAGCGGCGCGGGGGGCGCGACAGTGCGCCCCGGCAACCTGCACAATGCAGGCTCAAGCAAACGCTGGAAGGCGGGGCAGGAAACAACGTGACGGCATCCACCGAGGCCAACGGGGCGTCCGGGACCATCGGATCCATCGAAGCGAGGATCGCCGACGAGCTCGGCGTCAAGGAGCGGCAGGTGAAGGCCGCGGTCGAACTGCTCGACGGCGGCTCGACCGTGCCCTTCATCGCCCGCTACCGCAAGGAAGCTACGGAGATGCTCGACGACGCGCAGCTGCGCGCGTTGGAGGAGCGGCTGCGCTACCTGCGGGAGCTGGAGGAGCGGCGGGCCGCGATCCTGGAGTCCGTACGGTCGCAGGGCAAGCTGGACGCCGCGCTGGAGGCGCAGATCCGGGGCGCCGAGTCCAAGGCCCGGCTGGAGGACATCTACCTGCCCTTCAAGCCCAAGCGGCGCACCAAGGCGCAGATCGCGCGGGAGGCGGGCCTGGAGCCGCTGGCCGACGGCCTGCTGAGCGACCCGTCGGTGGAGCCCACGGCCGCCGCTGCGGCGTTCGTGGACGCGGACAAGGGCGTGGCCGATCCGGCCGCCGCCCTGGAGGGCGCGCGGGCGATCCTGACCGAGCGGTTCAGCGAGGACGCCGACCTGATCGGCGAGCTGCGCGAGCGGATGTGGACGCGCGGGCAGGTCGCGGCGAAGGTGCGCGAGGGCAAGGAGGAGGCGGGCGCGAAGTTCGCCGACTACTTCGACTTCGCGGAGCCCTTCACCGCGCTGCCCTCGCACCGCGTCCTGGCGATGCTGCGCGGCGAGAAGGAGGAGATCCTCGACCTCGCGCTGGAGCCGGAGACCGAGCCGGTCGAGGGCACCACGTCGTACGAACAGTCCATCGCGCACAAGTTCGGCATCGCCGACCGCGGTCGGCCGGCCGACAAGTGGCTCAAGGACACCGTCCGCTGGGCCTGGCGCACCCGCATCCTGGTCCACCTCGGCATCGACCTGCGGCTGCGGCTGCGGCAGGCCGCCGAGGACGAGGCGGTGCGGGTCTTCGCGGCCAACCTGCGCGACCTGCTGCTGGCGGCGCCGGCCGGCACCCGCGCCACGATGGGCCTGGACCCCGGCTTCCGTACGGGTGTGAAGGTCGCCGTCGTGGACGCGACCGGCAAGGTGGCCGCGACGGAGACGATCTACCCGCACGTGCCGCAGCAGAAGTGGGACCAGTCGCTGGCCACGCTGGCGCGGCTGGCCCGGGAGCACGACGTCGAGCTGATCGCCATCGGCAACGGCACCGCGTCCCGCGAGACGGACAAGCTGGCCGCCGACCTGATCGCGGCGCAGCCCGAGCTGAAGCTGACGAAGGTGATGGTCTCCGAGGCGGGCGCTTCGGTGTACTCCGCCTCCGCGTTCGCCTCGCAGGAGCTGCCGGACCTGGACGTGTCGCTGCGCGGCGCGGTCTCGATCGCCCGCCGCCTCCAGGACCCGCTGGCCGAACTGGTCAAGATCGATCCGAAGTCGATCGGGGTCGGCCAGTACCAGCACGACCTGTCCGAGGTGAAGCTGTCGCGCTCGCTGGACGCGGTGGTCGAGGACTGTGTGAACGGCGTCGGCGTGGACGTGAACACCGCGTCCGCTCCGCTGCTGTCGCGCGTCTCCGGCATCGGCTCGGGCCTGGCCGAGAACATCGTCGCGCACCGCGACGCCAACGGTCCTTTCCGCACCCGCAAGGCCCTCAAGGACGTGGCGCGGCTCGGCCCGAAGGCGTACGAGCAGTGCGCGGGCTTCCTCCGTATCCGAGGCGGTGACGACCCGCTGGACGCCTCCAGCGTGCACCCGGAGGCGTACCCGGTGGTGCGCCGGATGGTGAAGACGGCGGGCGGTGAGGTGTCCTCGCTGATCGGCAACACGGCGGTGCTGCGTTCGCTGAAGCCCGCCGACTTCGTCGACGACTCCTTCGGCCTGCCGACCGTCACCGACATCCTCCAGGAGCTGGAGAAGCCGGGCCGCGACCCGCGTCCGGTCTTCAAGACGGCCACCTTCAAGGAAGGCGTGGAGAAGATCGGCGACCTGGAGGCGGGGATGCTCCTGGAGGGCGTGGTGACCAACGTCGCCGCCTTCGGGGCGTTCGTGGACGTCGGTGTCCACCAGGACGGTCTGGTGCACGTCTCCGCGATGTCCAAGACCTTCGTCAAGGACCCGCGCGACGTGGTCAAGCCGGGTGACATCGTGCGCGTCAAGGTGCTGGACGTGGACATCCCGCGCAAGCGGATCTCACTGACGCTGCGCCTGGACGACGAGCCGGGCAAGGGCGGCGGCGCGGCCGACGGCGGACAGCGCGCGGGCAGCCCGCGCGAGGGCCGCCGCGGCGACCGGCCCGACCGCGGCGACCAGCGGCGTGGCAGCACACCCCGGCAGCGCCAGAGCGGCGACCGCCGCGGCGGCTCCCGCGACGCGGCCCCGGCGAACGGCGCCATGGCCGACGCGCTGCGGCGGGCGGGCCTGCTGGGCAAGGAAAACGGGGGCCGCTGAACCGGGGGCGGCCGGGGCCGGCGGGTGCCGGTCCCGGCCGTACGGGGGTGCGGGGGCGCTTGGTCGGGGGGGCGGGGCACGGCCTGGCATATGGGGGCGAATCGCGCCCGGCCCCTCGGATTGCGAGCCGTGTCCGATGTACGGGTTTCGGGCCACGCCGGGTCGTAGGGGTCCGGGGCGCGACCTGGCGCGTACGGGGTGCGGGGCCACGCCCAGCCGTAGGGGGCGCGAGCCGTACCCGGCCGTACGGATTCCAGGCCACGTCCGGCCGTAGGAATTCCGGTTCGCACCCTGGCGTACGGGTTGCGCGGCACACCCAGCCGTACGCCGTACGGATCGCGAGCCGTACCCGGCCGCACGCACTCCGGGTAGCGCCCGGCTCGGGAGGCCGCGGCCCGGCGGCCCGGCCGGGTCACGACGGGCAGCCCGGCCGGATCACAACGGGCGGCCCCTCCGGGTCACTCCGTACGCATCACTCCGGCGCGTCCTCGCGCGGCACCGGGCCGGGGCCCTTCCGCTGCCGTCCGGTGCCCGGCTTCGCCACGTGGCTGACCCACCGGCCGTTTTCCTCGGAGACGTAGCTGCTCTCCCCCGCGGGGGCTTCCCTGGCGCTGCGCTCCTGGGAGGCGGGGGCGTCCTCCCGTGCCGCGCGCTGCGCCCTGCGCTCCCGCTCGGGGCGGTTCTTCGACATGTCATCACTCATGCTCATGTCACCCATGCCGGCTCCCTGCTCACGCTTCGGTCGATGGTCCGGTGGCGCCCGGCGGTGCCGCCCGGCTCCTCCAGTACCGCACCGGCCCGGCTCCGTCGGCATGCCCGGCGTGCCAAGCGGGTGGCGGCCGGCGGCAGCCGCCCGGCGCCCGTCGGCGGCACGCCTACCCGTCGGCGGCCGGTTCAGGCCGCCCCCGCGAAGCCCCGCAGGTGTTCCAGTTCGGCGGCCACGTCCGTGAGCGTCGCGCAGCCCGGTACGGGTGGGATCTGCGCGGCGAGCGCGGGCGGGCCCGGGCGTCCCGGGTCCTCCAGGGCGTCCGCCATCGCGGTCAGCGCCTCGCACAGCCGGCGCGCCTCCTGCGGGGTGGGGCGGCGGGCGCCGTGGTCGAGCCGTACCGCGCAGGCCGTCGCCGCGTCCACGATGCGCTCGGCGGCGGTGACGACGGTGAGCCAGTCCGGGTTGCGGCCACGCGCCGCGACGAGTTCGGCGGCGGCGGTCTCGGCCGCCGCGCGGGCCTCCCCCAGTGCCCGGTAGGCCGCCCGGCGCCGCACCAGGCGCTCGCCCCGGTCGTGTCCCGGCTCGGTCCGCAGCACTTCTCCCAGGTACGTTTCGGTGGCGCGCAGCGCGGCCGTCACTTTGTGGCCGACGCGGCGGCGCGGGTCGGCCAGCCGCGGCAGATGGCCGACGACGAGGACCAGGGCGCAGGCGGCCGAGGTGTCCACGATCCGCTCCAGCGCGGCCTGCGGATCGCCGCTGACGTGTACGAACGACAGCACCATCAGCGTGATCGCGACGGTCTGCAGCGCGAAGTGGCGGGTGGCGAACGGCAGCAGCGCGCCACCCGCACCGGCCACCAGCGCGGGCCACCACCATCCGTCCAGCACCGCTCCGGCCGCCGCGAAGACCAGCACACCGGCGACGGTCCCGGCGAAGCGGTTGACCGTACGGGAGAACAGCGGGCCCAGGTCGGGCTTGACGAGGAAGGTGGCGGTGGCGGGCAGCCAGTACCAGTGCTCGGCACGCAGCGCGAGGGCCACCGCCACGCTCACCGCGATGCACAGGCCGACCCGCAGACCGTAGTCCCGGCCGGCCGGCCCGAACATGCTCCGGCCGCGCCGGACGGGCGGCGCCTCGGACCGGAGCTTGCGCGGCGCTCCGGACGTGAGCTGATCTCCGGATTCACGCCGCTCTCCGGGCACGCGCTGATCTTCGGACTCGCGCCGCTCTCCGGGCACGCGCTGATCTTCGGGCTCACGCTGAGCCCCGGACCCACGCTGATCCCCGGACTCGCGCTCCTCCGGCCGTACCGCCCCCGAGATCACCGCGGGCCCCCCGTCGGCCCCGGCGGCGTCCACCGGCTCCGTACGGGCGAAGACCACCGCCGCGTCCAGCAGCGCGCGGTCGAAGGCGCCGCGCGCCGGTGAGCTGGTATCCGGCGCGGAGAGGCGGCCCGGCGGGCGGCCGGTGCGCAGTGCTTCGGCGAAGCGGCGCGGGCCCTCGGCGACCCGGGCCGGCAGCGGCCGGGCCTCCCACAGCAGCGCGACGCTGGCCTCGCACAGCGCGGTCGCGGCGGCCAGCCGCTCGGCGAGCAGCCGTTCGCCCGGGCTCGGCCGGCGGCGCAGCAGGCGGCGCAGGCGCAGGGCCTCGTCGGCGCGGTCGAGGGCGGCGGTCAGGCGGCGCCGGGCCGCCTCGGCGCCCGGCCCGCCGACGGCGTCGAGGGCGTCCGCGAGCGCGTCGAAGACGGTGGCAACGGCCGCCCGCTCGCCGCTGAGCGGCCCGCCGGCCGGGCGGGGCGGGTGGAACACCAGGCGCAGCAGGAGCAGCCACAGGCAGCCGGCCAGCAGGTAGAGGGCCTTGAGCCACGGCGCGCCGGACAGCGGCATGCCCGCGCCGAGGATGGTGCTGGCCAGCATCTGCATGCCCGCGTTGGAGCGCACCGGCCCGGCGACGCTGCCCGCGCCCGAGACGAAGCCGACGGCGAACAGCGCGGGAACCACCCACCAGCCCGCGCCGACCGTCTGCAGCGTGGCGCCCATCAGCATGCCGAACGCCGAGGCGAGGGCGGGCAGGCCGATGTGCACGATGCCGCGGCGCCGGGTGCCGGGCCGGTCGTTGACGCCCGCGAGCATGGAGCCGAGCCCGGCCAGCACCCCGGCCGCCGGGTGGCCGGTGGCCAGGCCGGCGGCGAGCAGCGGGCCCGCGCACAGCGCGCCGCGGACCACGGCGGCCCAGGGGACGGGCAGCCGCTGCCAGCGCAGGGGGTGGGCGAGCCAGGTGGGCACGGCGCGCGGGGCGCGGGGCATGGGCCTCCTTGGTGCGGCGGATGACGGTGTACGGGAAACGTAGGGGTACGTACCCGGATGGAGCGGGACGTACTGTCCCGTACAGGGCCGGGCGGGTTCCGGTACGCGGATCGGGGGCGGGTGTCCGAGGGGCGTCATCGGCCGACGGTGCCGACATCCAGCTTACGGTCCTGTTTGTACGCATCAGGACGTACGGGTTACGGGGATGTCAAGATCACATTCAGCCGTACCGAACGGACGCCCGGCCCACGCCTGCCCGCCCCACCCGGCCCTACTCCCCCGCCACCTCCGCCACCAGTACGCTCCCGCTCGTCCGGGCGACCACATACGCCGTGCCCTTCGTCGCCCGCGCGTCCACCGTCAACCGGTGGGTGCCCGCTTCCACTTGTCCCGCGAACAGCTCGGCCGTCCGGGTGCGCGAGAGACGGTCCACGCGGTACGCGGTGAGGACGACCCCGCACGGTACGGCGGTCTCGACCGTGACCTCGCCGCGCGTGGCCGCCAGTCGCAGCAGCCGCCGCTGGTCCTGCGGACAGCGGTCCAGGGCCTCTTCGATCCGCGCGATGAGCAGCGGGACGACCGGCACCGGCAGGTCCACGAAGACCGCCGAGGAGCCCGCCGCCGCGAACGCGGCGCGCACCGCGGCCCGCTCGGCCCCGTCCACCGCGCTGCCGAAGGCCACCGCCCCGTAGGAGCGCAGTTCGTCCGGCGAGGCACCCGCCGCGTCCCGGGTGATCTCCGCGCCGATGCCGATGCCGCGCAGGGCCGCGGCCAGCCGGGCGGGCAGCGCGACCCGCTGTCCGACCAGCAGGACCCGCCGGGCGGTCGCCGCGCCGTGCGCCGGGCCGCCGTCGGAGAGCAGATGTTCCAGCGCGGCCCGGTACTGCGCGCCGTCGAAGCGGAACGGGCCGACGCCCGGGTAGCCGTCGCGCCCCAGGTCCGCGGTCTCCCCGGTCTGCCAGGCGAAGTCCCGCCACACGACGTCCGCGCCGTCGCGCTCGATGACGGCGGTCACCGCGCCGCACTCCAGCCCCTCGCACTCCGGGCAGCCGTACAGGACGTAGCGTCCGCCGGCGAGCGGGGCGTCCTCCTCCAGGAGCAGCCGCCGCACGTGCGCGGTGAACAGAGAAGGGCCGAGGTCGGCGGCGAGCGGGGAGACCGCGTCGAGGTCCGCCAGGCGCAGCAGCAGCGGTCTGCCGTCCACGATGAAGTCCCAGAAGTCGCGGTGGACTTCGTACGCGCCGTTGGACAGTACGGCGCCGGCGCGCGTCGCGGGGGCCAGTCCGAAGGTCGCGTGATGCGCAGACATGTCCTGAGTATCCCCACGCAACGGGCGCCAAGCGCCCGGCTGCGGCAAATCCCTTGGCGGGGTCCATTCCGTATCGCTCCGGCATTCTCCTCGCGACGGCACGCACCGGCCGTTCCGGGCCTCCGTCCGCCGCCGCCCCGCCGCACCCGTCGCCCCCGGACGGCACAGCGGATAGCGTCCTGGGCATGACGACGAGCGATGTGATCGTGATCGGCGGCGGGGTGCTCGGCCTGACGGCCGCCGTCGCGCTGGCGGAGGGCGGGCGCCGGGTACGGGTCGTCAGCCGCGATCCGGCCCGGGACACCACCTCCGCGGTCGCGGGCGGTCTGTGCTGGCCCTACCGGGTGCGGCCCGAGGAACGGGCGGTGGCCTGGTCCGTACGCTCCTTCCACGTGCTCGCGGAGCTGGCGGAGCGCCCGGCGGAGACCGGTGTGCGGATGGTCGCCGGCACCATGGCCGACGAGCCCGGCGCGGCGCCGGAATCCGGTTCGGACGGCTGGCACGCGTCCGTTCCGGGCCTGCGGCGGGCCACGCCGGACGAGCTGCCGCCGGGCTACGGCTCGGGGTGGCGCGCGCGGATGCCGCTGGTCGACATGCCGTCCCACCTGGGCTATCTGGAGCGGCGGTTGGCGGCGGCGGGCGGCACGGTGCAGCGGCGTCCGCTCACCTCGCTCGCGGAGGCGGCGCGGGAGGCCGGCACGGTCGTCAACTGCTCCGGGCTGGGCGCCCGCGAGCTGGTCCCGGACGTGGCGGTCCAGCCGGTGCAGGGACAGCTGGTGATCGTGGAGAACCCCGGTATCGAGGAGTGGTTCGGGTCGGCCGGTGAGCACGCCGGGACCACGACGTACATCCTGCCGCAGCCGTACGGGGTGGTGCTCGGCGGTACGGCTCGCGAAGGTGCCTGGTCGCGGGAGCCGGACCCGGCGACCGCCCGCGCGATCGTGGAGCGCTGCGCGCGCGTCCACCCGAAGCTGGCGCACGCCCGCGTCCTGGCCCACCGGGTGGGCCTGCGCCCGGCGCGTAGCTCCGTACGGCTGGAGACGGAGCGGCTGCCCGGCGGCGCGCTGTGCGTGCACAACTACGGGCACGGCGGGGCCGGTGTGACGGTGGCGTGGGGCTGCGCGGACGAGGTGGTGCGCCTGGCCGGGGGCCGTACGGCGTGAGAAGGGGGCCGGTGGTGCGCCGGCCCCCTGTGGTTCAGCTGCGTGGCCGCCGCTACGGCCTGCCCTCCTCGGCGGCCCCGGCCGTACCGCCCGTCCCCGCGCCGGCGCCGTTGCCCGGCCCGATGCGGATCTCGAAGTCGCCGTCGTAGCGCTCGTGGCCCGCGATGACGGCCAGTTCGACGACTTCCTCGCCCTTCTGCCCGCGGACGATCAGCGGGTCGCGGCGCAGGTCCTTCATCAGCGCCCAGCACATCGCGATCATCACCAGGGTGAAGGGCGCCGCGACCAGGATCGTGAGGTTCTGCAGTCCGGTGAGCGCGTCGCCCGACCCGCCGCCGATCAGCAGCATGATCGCGGCGACCGCGCCGGTGACCACGCCCCAGAAGACCACCACCGGCCGGGACGGTTCGAAGGAGCCTTTCTGCGACAGCGTGCCCATGACGATGGACGCGGCGTCCGCGCCGGAGACGAAGAAGATACCGACCAGGATCATGACCAGGATGCTGGTGACGGTGGCCACCGGGTACTGGTGCAGCACGTCGAAGAGCTGCCCCTCCGACGTGGTCTCGCCGGAGAGCCTCTTGGTGTCCTGGAGGTGCATCGCCGAGCTGCCGAACACCGCGAACCACAGCAGGCTGACCACGCTCGGCACCAGTATCACGCCGCCGATGAACTGCCGGATGGTGCGCCCGCGGCTGATCCGGGCGATGAACATGCCGACGAACGGCGTCCAGGAGATCCACCACGCCCAGTAGAACACCGTCCAGCTGCGCAGCCAGTCACCGACCTTGTCGCCGCTGCTCGCCTCCGTACGGCCGGCGAGCTGCGGCAGTTCGCCGATGAAGGTGCTGATGGAGGTCGGCAGCATGTTCAGGATGAGGATGGTCGGCCCGACGACGAACACGAAGACGGCCAGGATCAGCGCCAGCACCATGTTGATGTTGGACAGCATCTGGACGCCGCGGGCGATGCCGGAGACCGCCGACAGGACGAAGGCGACGGTCAGTACGGCGATGACGACGACCAGCAGGGTGGTGCTGACACTGTCCATCCAGCCCAGCACCTTGATCCCGCTGCCGATCTGGAGCGCGCCGAGGCCCAGGGAGGCCGCCGAGCCGAAGAGCGTGGCGAAGATGGCGAGGATGTCGATGACCTGCCCGCCCCATCCGTTGGCCCGCCGCGCGCCGATCAGCGGCGTGAACACCGCGCTGATCGTCTGCCTTCTCCCCCGCCGGAAGCAGCTGTACGCGATGGCCAGGCCCACGACCGCGTAGATCGCCCACGGGTGGAGGGTCCAGTGGAAGAGCGTGGTGGCCATCGCCGTGTCCATGGCCTGCGCGGCGTCCTTGGGGTCGGTGCCCGGGGGCGGCGTGCCGAAGTGTCCCAGCGGCTCGCTGACGCCGTAGAACATCAGGCCGATGCCCATGCCCGCGCTGAACATCATCGCGACCCAGGACACCGTACGGAACTCCGGCTCCTCCCCCTCCTTGCCCAGGGTGATCCGCCCGTACTTGCTGACGGCCAGCCAGATCGCGAAGACCACGAAGCCGGAGGCGGAGAGCACGAAGGCCCAGCCGCCGTTCTTGATGATCCAGTCCAGCATCGTCGAGGAGGCGCTCTTCAGCGACTCGGTGGAGGTGGCGCCCCAGGCGATGAAGGCGAGAGTGAGCAGCGCGGTGACGCCGAAGACCACGCGGTCGGTCTGTGGAGGGCCGGTGCGGTGCGGTGCGACGGGAGGGTCCGGCACGACCGGCGCACCTCCCCCGCCGCCCGTGTCCTTGTCTGGTTCCGACACGTGTCGACCTTTCAATAGGCCACATTTTCCCTACCCGTTACCCCCTACCACACGGCGGGAAGCGTTCAGCAGCCCTTGAGCGGAGTCGCGGCCGTAAGGTGATATTCGGCCCGGCCGTCCAGCAGCAGCGGCACGAGCGCGCGCAGCGACTGGCGCAGCGGGACCACGGCGCCGCCCCGGCCGTCCCGTCGCAACGCCACGCCGTGCAGCGCCAGTTCGTCCCTGACCTGGGTGTACTGCTGCTTGTCGAGGCGGTAGGCGCACGGCGGATCGCGCAGGATCTTCTCGGCCGCGGGCGGCTCGTTGTCCGCGCCGCCGAGGTACACCGGCCCCCGGTCGGCGTAACCGGCCAGCCGGGCGCGGGCGGTGGCGGACTCGATCCGGGCCCGGCGTTCGGTGGTGAAATCGAACAGCCCGCGCAGTGCGGCCTGTTGCGAGGTGACCCGGCGCCGGTTGTTCAGCGCCGGGTCGGCCTTCTCGGCGTCGGTCAGCGCGTCGACCCGGGTCTCCACGAGCAGCCCCACGGAGTGCTTCACCCCGGCGGTGTTGCGCAGGATGCGCTCCTGGCCGTCACCGGCCACCTGCTTGACCGGCTCGCCGGTCTCCGGGTCGGTCCAGATGCCGTAGATCCCCGTGCTGAACCCCGCCCCGGCGGCCGCGGGCCGGACGTACCGCTCGGACAGGGCGGTGGACTCCCCGTGCACCGCACGCGCGGTGTTCAGGTTGCGCGGCCACAGGGACAGCAGGTCCTTGGTGTAGTAGGGCTTGACGGGCGTGTACTCGTGCAGGTCGTAGACGATGTCCGGGCGGTAGTCGCGCTGTACGGCGGCCATCGCCCGCGCCTCGGCGGTCTTCAGGGCGAGGTGGTCGCGGTTGATGTCCACCCCTGCGGAGTTGCCGCGGGTGTCCGCGGCCCGGCCGTCCGGGTTGGCGGTCGGCACGACCAGCACGCTGGTGCGCTCCAGGAAGCGCCGGGTGGCCCGGTCACCGGCGAAGGCCAGGTCGCGGACGGTGGACAGGCACGCCTCGCGCCCGGACGGCTCGTCGCCGTGCTGCGAGCAGATGAGCAGCACCGTGGTGCCGTGCCGTGCGGCCTCGGCGCTCCGCGGTGCCGGTGCGCCGATCCGTACGAGCCGGATCGGGCGGCCCTGCGCGGTGGTGCCTATCCGGTCCGTACGGACCCGGTCGCTCGCCCGGTCCACGGCGGCGAGGAAGTCCCGCTCTTCGGGCTGGGTGGTCCAGCGGGCGCCCTCGCTGGTCTCGAAGCCGGTGCGGGGCAGGTCGGGGTCGGCCGCCCCGGCGGGTGCCGAGGCCAGCAGGGTCGTGGTGAGCGCGGCGGCCAGCGCCGCGCAGGCGAGGCCGCGGGAGAGGGGATTCACGAGGGGGTGCCTCCGGTGTCGGTCGGTGGGGCGAACGGTGGAGGAGGGTGCGGGCGTAGCGGCTGCGGTACGGCGGGGCCGAACGCGGTACGAGGTGGCGGGGCCGGGTGCGGTGTCCCGGCCCCGCCGTGCCGTCAGCGCGTACCGGGGATGCGGCTCGGTACGGGCGGCTCGACGCCGGTCAGCGGCGCCGGGGCCACGCGGGCCGGTCCGCCGGCACCGGCGGTGGCCGCGGCCAGCGCCTTGCCGCCGCCGACGACGGGCAGGCGGGCGGCGGTGCGGGCCAGGTCGAGGGTCAGGCGCGGGGTGGTGGACGGCGGGTCGATCAGCCCGGCGTCCGTACCGGCGATGATGAGCGCGAGCCGGTGCCCCGCGGGGACGACATGGTCACTGGCGGCCAGGTCGAGGGTGATCGTGTAGCGCTTGCCGGGGGTCAGCGGGCGGCCCTTGCCCGGGTCGGCCCAGTTGCCCAGGTCGGCCCAGCCGCGGCTGAAGACGGTGTGGCCGACGTCGACCGTGTCGGCCTTGGTCTCCTTGTAGCAGGCGCTGTCACCGGCGGTGCTCGCGCCCCAGCACGTGCGGTCGGCGAGGGTGGTGATGCCCTCGCCCGCGGCGCCGTAGTTGCGGATGGTGTCGGGGCCGAGGTCCACCAGGACGGCGGAGAGATGGGCGGTGGAGGTGCTGGGCGTGGCGGTGACGGTGACCTTGCCGGAGCCGGACAGCCGCAGCGGCTTGGCCAGCGGTTTGGTGGTGAATCCGGCCTTGGCGGGGGTGGACGTGTCGATCTGCGCGGCCCAGTCCTGCTCGTTCTGGCTCGGGTCGTCGGTGAAGGTCTCGGTGGCGCCCTGCGGGGCGCGCCGGGTGCCGAGTTCGCCGACGCCGGGCGCGGTCCCGTTGCGCGGCCGTACGGTGGTGGCCGACGTGCCGGCCGCGGGCCAGACGCGGTCGGTGGTCCACCGGTCGGGCGCGCGCTCGATGTCGGCCATCGGCTCCTCGTCGATGCCGTTGTCGTAGCCCATCAGGTAGTGGTCGAACCACCGGTGCAGCGTGGGCACCCAGTCCGACCGGCGGAAGTCGAAGGGATCGACGTGGCCGGTCTGGGAGAGCCAGACCTTGCGCTCCACGCCGTTGTCGGCGAGCGCGTCCCACCACTGACCGAAGTGCTTGGTGCGGACGTTGAGGTCCTGCATGCCGTGGATGGCGAAGACGCTGGCGGTGACGTTCTCCGCGTCCTTGACGTAGTCGCGCTCGGTCCACAGCGGGGTCCAGTCGCCGGTGCGCGGGGCGCCCTCGGCGAGCTTCTTCTGCATGGCCGCGCAGCGCAGGCGCGCCTCGGGACTCTCGACGCGGTCGGCGAGCCGGTCGGGGCCGGAGTCGTACAGCGGGGCGCCCTTGGCGAAGTAGTAGTCGTACCAGGAGGAGATGGCGGCGATGGGAACGATCGTCTTCAGGCCCTCGACGCCGGTGGCGGCGACTCCGTTGGCGATGGTGCCGTCCCAGCTCTTGCCGATCATTCCGGTGTCGCCGTTGGACCAGGCGGCGCTGACGCGTTTGCCGCCGGTACGGGAGTCGTAGGCGCGGCCCCGGCCGTTGAGCCAGTCGACCACGGCGCGCGCCGACTGGATGTCGGAGCGCCCGCCCACGTCCACGCAGCCGTCCGAGCGGTTGGTGCCGGCCAGGTCGACCAGCACCGTCGCATAGCCGCGCGGCACGAAGTAGTTGTCGTAGAAGAGCGGGAACTGCACCGGCCGCCCGGCGCTGTCATAGGTCTTCTTCTGGCTCTCGTTGCCCCGCCCGCAGCAGGAGTAGTACGGGCTGGCGTCCATGATCACGGGGATCCGGCGGCCCTGCTGCGCGGGCTCGCGCGGCCGCACGATGTCGACGGCGACCCGGTCGGTCCGCCCGTCCGAGTCGCCGTCGATCCGTGTGTCCACCCAGACCGATTCGCGTATCGCGCGGTCGTAGGAGTACACGGGTCTGGACTCGGCGGGCGCGGCCCGTGCGGCGGACACCGGGCCGACGAGCGAGGACAGCAGGGCGGCCACGACCGCCGTCACGAGCGCTTTCCAGGGGATGCGGGTGATCCGCGCGCTATTGGTCACGGGCGGACGGTAGCGCGGGGGAACTCCTGTGCGTAAGAGTGCGCGAGGCGACGGGAGGGGACGCGGGGGCGGCCGTGCCGGGTGGTGACGGCCGGCCTGTGACGTGCTGATGTCGGTCATGTGTCAGATACGGCCATGGACATGACGGGCGGCTTCCGAGTACATAGAGTCTGAGCATCTGAAGAGATGACGACCCGAACGGGCTCACCTCCCCTACACGCTGGAGGATTTCGTGCGTCACAGACTCATCGTTCCGGGTGCGGCCGCCCTCAGCCTGCTGCTGGCGATCCCGGCTTCCGCGGCCAGTTACACACCCGGCGCTCCGGGCGCGGGCGACACCTACTACCCCGAGAGCGGCAACGGCGGGTACGACGTCTCCCACTACGACCTGCGCCTGAAGTACCAGCCGAAGACGGACCTGCTGGAGGGCACGGCGACGCTCCTCGCCACCACCACGCAGGACCTCAGCCGCTTCAACCTGGACTTCGGCCTGAAGGTCAGCGAGATACGCGTCAACGGCAAGAAGGCGTCCTTCGCCACCTCCGGCAAGCACGAGCTGGAGGTCACCCCGGCCGCGCCGCTGCCGAAGGGCAAGCAGATCAGCGTCGTCGTGCGCTACGCGGGCAAGCCGTCCGAGCTGAAGATCGACGGTGCCTCCAACTGGCACCGCACGCCGGACGGCGGCGTGATCGCCCAGGAGCCGGACGCCGCCGTGTGGTGGTTCCCCAGCAACGACCACCCGACCGACAAGGCGACGTACGACATCTCCGTCTCGGTGCCGGACGGCAACCAGGCGCTCAGCAACGGCGTCCTGCTGTCGAAGACCTCCAAGCTCGGCTGGACGCGCTACAACTGGCGCTCGGACAAGCCGCAGGCGACGTACCTGACCACGCTCGCGGTCGGCAAGTTCGACGTCACCCAGGACACCACGGCCAACGGCCTGCCGGTGATCACCGCCGTCAGCAAGGACCTCGGCTCCTACGAGGGCTCGGCGCGCGCGAGCATCGAGCGCACCACCGAGGTCACGGAGTGGCTGGAGTCGGTCTTCGGCCCGTATCCGTTCAACTCCGTCGGCGGCTACGTCCCGAACGTCAAGGCCGGGTACGCGCTGGAGACCCAGACCCGCCCGTTCTACGGCAAGGAGGCGTTCGCCAACGGCACCAACGTCTCCGTGGTGGTGCACGAGCTGGCGCACCAGTGGTACGGCGACAGCGTGTCCGTCAAGGACTGGAAGGACATCTGGGTCAACGAGGGCTTCGCCCGCTACAGCCAGTGGCTGTGGTCGGAGAAGGAGGGTGAGGGCACCGGTCAGGAACTGGCCGACTACGTGTACGCCCAGCACCCGGCCGACGACCCGTTCTGGACGGTCAAGCCGGGCGACCCGGGCCCGGAGAACCAGTTCCACGGCGCGGTCTACGACCGGGGCGCGCTCGCCCTCCAGGCGCTCCGCAACGAGGTCGGCGACCAGGCCTTCTTCGGCCTCCTGAAGTCCTGGCCGACCGACAAGAAGTACGGCAACGCCTCGGTGCACGACTTCGTGACGTACGCCGAGCACAAGACCGGCAAGCCGCTGGCCGGGCTGTTCGACACCTGGCTGTTCCAGCCGTCCAAGCCCGCTGCCGCGGCGGCCAAGAAGGCCCTCGGCGCCCGCTCGGCCGCCCCGGCCAAGGCCGTCGCCCAGCCGAAGTCCTGGAAGTCGATCCAGGCGACGAACCACGTGCACGACCACGGACACGGCCACGGCCACTGATCCATGAGCCCGAGGGGCCCGGCGCGCCGCGCCGGGCCCCTTTCGTCCGTGCTCGGCCCCCCCTAACCGGCCTTTTCCAGCTTCCAGTAGGCGAATTCCTTGCCCAGGTTCGGGAGAATGCTGGCGAAGGCATAGAGCCAGCCCTTGCTGCCGGTGCCATACACCAGATAGTTCTCGTACGACTTGAACAGGGCGCCCTGGCCGCCGGATTCCGGCACCCACACGTGCGCGTCGCCTTCCTGGACCAGCTTCACACCATTCCCGACGGCCTGCAGATAGCTGTATCCGCCCCAGTTGCTCGACGTCATCTCGATGGTGAAGCCCGCGCCCTTGGCGTGGAAGACCACCGGATAACCCTTGTTGCCGCGGTCGTTCGCGAGCAGGCAGTAGTCCCAGTTCATATAGGGTTCCCGGCTGATGCCCCGGTCGCTGCCGTCGTTGAGCACCATGTGGTAGCGGATCTCAGGGGTGATGTCGACCGCCATTGCGGCCCCCTTTCCCTGCCGCGCCGTCTTCCGCGGCAGCGGCCCGTCCCTTCGGCTGACCGTGTTCATGCTTCCGGCCGCCGGGGAGCGCGTCCATGCCGTCCGGCCCGTACCGGGCACCGTGCGGCGGCATTTCGGCCCGCGCCCTTCCGGCCACGCCGGCACCGACCGGCTGACGGGCGGCTTCCGCATGGCCGCCGTGGCCGGAACGCCCCGGTGCAGAGCGACCGAAAATATGGCGGCGGCACATGAACTTTCCCGGCATCACCCGCACCTCACGCGTCACGGCTTGTACATTCCGGCATCACGCGGAGGCTACTCAGAAGTAAGTACGCCTGATTCACTGTGCGGCGGTCCGCCACTCCACCCCATTCGACCGGGAGATTCCATGCCGCACCGCAGCCCCCGCCGCCGTCACCGAGCCGCGACCGGCGCGACGCTGGCCGCCGTACTGGCCGCGACGACGCTCGCCGCCACGGTCCCCGCGGCGTCGGCCGCTCCGGCCCCGGCCGCCGCGCCCGCGGTGAAAGTCCTCTCGTACAACGTCTTTCTCATGAGCAAGAACCTCTACCCGAACTGGGGGCAGGACCACCGGGCCAAGGCCATACCCGCCGCGGACTTCTTCCGCGGTCAGGACGTCGTCGTGCTCCAGGAAGCCTTCGACAATTCCTCGTCCGACGCGCTCAAGTCGGCCGCCGCGGCTCAGTATCCGTATCAGACGCCGGTCGTCGGGCGTTCGAAGAACGGCTGGGACGCCACGGGCGGCGCGTATTCCGCCGCCACTCCTGAGGACGGCGGTGTCACCGTGCTCAGTAAATGGCCGGTGACCCGCAAGGAGCAGTACGTCTTCAAGGACGCGTGTGGCTCCGATCAATGGTCAAACAAGGGCTTCGCCTATGTGGTGCTGAATGTACGCGGCGCCAAGGTGCACGTGGTCGGCACGCACGCCCAGTCCACCGACCCGGGCTGCAAGGCGGGCGAAGCGGCGGCGGTACGGGCGAAGCAGTTCAGGGAAATCGGCGCTTTCCTGGACGCGAAGAGGATTCCGGCCGACGAAGAGGTGATGGTCGCCGGGGACCTGAACGTCGACTCGCGCAGCGCCGAATTCGCGTCCCTGCTCACCGACGCCGGCCTGGTGGCGGCCGACGCGCGCACGGGCCACCCGTACTCCTTCGACACCCGGGAGAATTCCGTGGCGAAATACCGCTACCCGGACGACCCGCGCGAGGACCTGGACCATATCCTGCACCGCCGCGGCCACGCCCGGCCCAGCGGCTGGCGCAACGAGGTCGTCAAGGAGCGGTCCGCGCCCTGGACCGTGTCGAGTTGGGGCACGGACTACACCTACACCAACCTCTCGGACCACTACCCCGTGGTGGGTTTCGCCGGATGACCGTCCGGGCGGCGTACCGGGCCGCCCGGTCAGCGCTTGAGGTAGGCCAGAACGGCCAGCACTCTGCGGTTGTCGTCCGCCGACGGGCTGATTTGGAGCTTGCCGAAGATGCTCGCGGTGTGTTTGGCGACCGCGCTCTCGCTGATGTGCAGGCCGACGGCGACGGCGGCGTTGGACCGGCCCTCGGCCATCAGCTCCAGCACCTCCCGCTCGCGCCGGGTCAGCTCGCCGATCATGCCGCGGGCGTCGCTGCGCGACAGCAGCTTGGAGATGACCTGGGGGTCCATCACCGTGCCGCCGGCCGCCACCCGGCGGACCGCGTCGATGAACTGCTCGGTGTTGGTGACCCGGTCCTTGAGGAGGTAGCCGATAGCGCCCTCGCCGCCGGCCAGCAGTTCGTTCGCGTAGAGCTGCTCGACGTACTGGGAGAGGACGAGGATCGGCAGGCCGGGCCGCCGTCGCCGGGCTTCGAGGGCCGCCTGGAGTCCCTCGTCGCTGAAGGTCGGCGGCAGCCGTACGTCGACCACGGCGACATCCGGTCCCGGGCCGTCCTCGTCGAGGAGCTCGCGCAGCAGGGCGGGGCCGTTGTCCACCGCGACGACCTCGCAGCCGTGCTCCTTGAGCGTCCGTATCAGCCAGTCTCTCAGTATGAAGAGGTCTTCGGCGAGGACAACGCGCACGGAATCTCCAACGTCACGGTGGTCGGCCCGCCCTGCGGACTGTGCAGGGCGAGTGTGCCGTCGAAGGTATCCAATCGCTGTCGCACACCGGTCAGCCCGGTCCCCCGTGCGGGGTCCGCGCCGCCCCGGCCGTCGTCCGTGACGGTCATCCGCAGCAGGCCGCTCCCATGGGTCAGGACGATGACGACCTCACGGGCCCCGGAGTGCTTCGCCGCGTTCGTCAGCGCCTCGCCCACCGCGAAGTACGCGGCGGACGCGACCGGTGCCGGGAGGTGGCGCGGGAGCCGGCTCTCGACGCGCACGTCGAGGAAGCAGTCGAAGGCCAGTGCCCGGACGGCGTCGCCGAGGCCCCGGTCGGCGAGGACCGGCGGGTGGATGCCGTGCACCAGGTCGCGCAGGTCCTGCAACGCCCCCTCGGACGTACGGCGGACGTCCAGCAGGAGTTCGCGCGCCCTCGCCGGGTCCGTCTCCAGCACACGCGTGGCGCGGTTCAGCGTCATCCCCAGGGCGACCAGCCGGGCCTGCGCCCCGTCGTGCAGATCTCGCTCGATGCGCCGGAGTTCGGCGGCCTGGGTGTCCAGGGCCCGGGCCCGGGTGTCGGTGAGCCGCTCGATCCGCCGGGCCAGCCGGACGCCGCGCGTTACGGAGAGCAGCGGCCGGCTCACCCGGGTGCGCAGCCGCAGCATGGCGGGGGCGGCGAGCAGTCCGGCGGCCATGAAGGCCAGGCCCAGGACCAGCGCCGCGAGCATGGCCGCAGTGCTGCGTACGGGGACGAACGCGTACCAGTTGCCGTCGTCGATGAGCCGCCACACGAACGGCTGCACCAGCGCGCCGAACGCCCCGTACCCGATCAGCGCGAGCGGGACGGCGACGAGCAGCCCGCCGGCCACCGGCTCCAGCCAGGCCCAGGCCAGGTCGCGACAGAACCCCTCGTCGGCGATGATCGCGCCCGATCTCCTGCGGGCGTTGAGGCTGCGGTCCGCGGGCAGGGGCGGCGGCGGAGCGATCCGGACGCCCGTCCACCGTTCGGCGCGGGAGCGGGCGCGGTCGGAGAGGACGCGCAGGGCCCGGGCGGCGGGCGGCAGCAGCCGGAACCCCACGCCCACCGGCATCAGCAGCAGGGCGAGGACCGCCAGGGAGCCCACCGCCGACACGGCGATGGCGTCGAGGCTCGCCAACTGGCAGCGGGCGACGGCGACAGCGGCGCGGGAGGCGAACGTACGTGGTCTAGCGAACATCGTCCATGATCGGGAAGATCCTGGCCCGCGTGTGTGCGCGCGCCGGGGCCTGTGTCCTTGCCTGTGCCTGTGCCGGTGCCGGTACCGACGCCGACCGTGCCGCCCTGCCGACGCCCCACCACGTCCACAGCCCCGCCGCGACCACGCACGACGCGCCGAACAGCGCCATGGGCAGCACCGCGCCGGACTCCTCGTCCATGAACAACAGCAGGCCCAGGTTGATCAGGGCGTGGAAGCCTCCCGCGAGCGGCAGCCTGGCGGCCCGCACCCCTTCGAGAGCCCACCCCAGTACGACCGACATGGACACGGCCATCGTGAGGAACGCCGCCGCGTACAGCGGGTGCTTGGCGAAGATCTGGATGTGCCAGGCGCCCCACACCACGCCCACCACGACCGAGGTCGTGAGCGGGCCGAAACGGGTGCGCAGCAGCGGCTGGAGGAAGCAGCGCCACCCGATCTCCTCGCCGCACGCGCCGATCAGCTGCGCCACGGCGATCAGCGCGAACGGGGCCTGCGGCGGGGTGAACCGGGGGTCCCCGGTGAGCGCCGCGTACGTACCGACGCTCAGCGCGATGACCAGGGGCGCGGTGACGAGCAGGAGCACTCCGCGGCCGCTGCGGCCCGGCCCGGTGCCGGCGAGCACTTCCCGTACCCGTGACGGCCACAGCAGCGCGGCCAGCCCCACTCCGAGTGCGGGCCCGAACTGGGTCAGCTGGATGATCTCGGCGGGTATCCCGGTCGCGGGCTGGACCGCGCCGAGCGCTCCGGCCGCGACGAAGGCGACGGTGAGGAACAAGGCCATCGTCTTGTTGTCAGCAGGTTTCCTTGGCATGGCATCGACGATGCCGTCCGGCGGGCCCGCTGCCATTGCGTCTGGATGCCGGGCCGGGGTGTATCCAGGTACACCCCCTGGGGAAGCGGCCGGCCGGGCACGGGGCGGTGTGCGCACGCGAGTTGCGGCCCGGCGGCCGTTTGCCTCCTGGACACAGTGGGTCCAGGATGCTGGCGTGACCGAGTTAACCGCTGATCAACGGGCCGCCGCCGCACGGCCCGCCCCCACACCCTCCCACCCCGCTGCCATGCTCGCCGTCCTGCTGTCCGCGTGGTTCATGGCGCAGTTCGACTTCTTCGTGGTCAATGTCGCCGCCCCCTCGCTCGAACACGACCTGCACACCGGACCCGCCGCGCTGGAGCTGATCGTCGGCGGCTACGCCTTCGCGTACGCCAGCGGCATGATCACCGGTGGCCGGCTGGGCGATCTGTTCGGCCACCGGCGCACGTTCGTCGCGGGCCTGGCCGCCTTCGCCGTCACCTCGCTGCTGTGCGGCATCGCGGTCAGCCCGGGCCAGCTGGTGGGCGCCCGGCTGCTGCAGGGCTTCGCCGGGGCGGTGATGGTGCCGCAGGTGCTCGCCACGATCACCGCCACGTTCCCGGCACACGCCCGGGGCCGGGCGATGGCCTGGTACGGCGTCGCCGGCGGCTCGGCGTCGGTCGCCGGCCAGGTGCTGGGCGGGCTGCTGCTGGACGCCGACGTACTGGGACTGGGCTGGCGGATCCTGTTCCTGGTCAACGTGCCGATCGGCGTGGCCGCCGCGGTGCTGGCGATGCGGTTCCTGCCCGCGGTGCGCCCCGCCCGCCGGGCCCGGCTGGACCTCCTCGGCGCGAGCGGCGTGGCGCTGGCGCTCGGGCTGGTCCTGGTCCCGCTCGCGATGGGCCGGACCGCCGGCTGGCCGGTCTGGACGTGGCTGTGCCTGGCCGCCGCCGTGCCGGTGGGCGCGGCGACCGTGTACTGGCAGCGGACGCTGACCGCACGCGGCGGCGACCCGGTCGTCGACCTGACCCTGTTCCGCGAGGGGTCCTACCTGGCCGGCGTGGTGGCCCAGGCCGCTTTCATGGCGTACTGGGCGAGCCTGATGTTCACCCTGACGCTGCTGCTCCAGGGCGGTTTCGGGCTGGGGCCCTTCGAGGCGGGGCTCGCCTTCGCGCCGACCGGCGTCTGCTTCGCGGGCAGCTCGCTGCTCAGCCGTCCGCTGGTGCAGCGCTACGGCCTGCGCATCCTGCAACTGGGCAGCGTCGTCACGGTGACCGGCCTGGCGGCGCTCACCCTCGTCCTCGCCCTCCGGCCGGACCACGGGGCGCTGCCCTGGGTGATCCTCACCATGGCGGTGGCCGGGGTGGGCAACGGGCTCACGTTCCCGCAGCTGATCGGCGCCTCCCTGGTACGGGTACCGGCGCGGCGGGCGGGCACCGGCGCCGGGGTGCTCACCACCGCCCAGCAGTTCGGCGGCGCCGCCGGTGTGGCGGTCATCGGCGCGGCGTTCTTCGCCCTGGCCGGTCCCTCGCCGGACACCGCCGACCACGCCCGCGCCGCCATGTGGACCACCCTGGTCTCGGTCGCCCTGACCTGCGTGGTCACCGTGCTGACCATCGTCCTCCGGCGCGCGGCCGACCGCGCCGCGCGGGCGGAGAAGGCGGCGGGCGGCTGAGCCTCGCGTACGTACGGCGAAGGGCGGCCGCGTGAGGTCCACGCGGCCGCCCTTTCCCGTGGGCACGGTTCGGTGATCAGCCCTTGTCGAGGGTGCCCCGGCCCGCGGCCTGCTCGCGCTCGGCCGCGATCCGGCTGACCCGGCCGCGGACCGCGAACCAGCCGACGACCAGCGCCGCGCCGATGACCGGCACCAGCATCACGGTCTGCCGCCCCACGCCCTCGCTGTCGAAGGCCATCAGCACGATGACGCCGACCAGGAAGACGATGGTCGCGATGTCGGTGACGGGCGTGCCCGGCAGCTGGAAGCGGGGGCGCTGCACCAGGCCCGCGCGGGAGCGGCGGACGAAGACCATGTGACAGATCATGATCGTGCACCAGGTGCTGATGATGCCGAGCGCCGCGATGTTCAGCACGATCTCGAACGCCTTGCCCGGCACCAGGTAGTTCAGCCCGACGCCCAGCACGCACACCGCGGAGGTGAGCATGATGCCGCCGTACGGCACCTGGTTGCGGTTCATCAGGCCGGCGAACTTCGGCGCCGAGCCGGCCATCGACATCGAGCGCAGGATGCGGCCGGTCGAGTACAGGCCCGAGTTGAGGCTGGACATGGCGGCGGTGAGCACCACGAGGTTCATCACGTCGCCCGCGGCCGGCACGCCGACGTTGGACAGCACCGTCACGAAGGGGCTCTCGGAGCCGGTGTACTTGTTCCACGGCAGCAGCAGCGCGAGCAGGATGACCGAGCCGACGTAGAAGACGCCGACCCGCCACATGATCGAGTTCACGGCCTTGGGGACGACCTTCTCCGGCTCGCTGGTCTCACCGGCGGTGACACCGACCAGCTCGACGGCGGAGTAGGCGAAGACCACGCCCTGCAGCACGATCACCACGGGCAGCAGGCCGGTCGGGAAGAAGCCGCCGTGGTCGGTGATCAGGCTCAGGCCCGGGGTGCTGCCGCCGACCGGGTGCTGGGTGGCCAGCAGGAAGATCCCGATGAACATGAAGACGACCAGCGCCGCGACCTTGATGATCGCGAACCAGAACTCCATCTCGCCGAAGATCTTCACCGAGATGAGGTTGATGGACAGCACCACGGCCAGCGCGATCAGCGCCATCACCCACTGCGGGACGGCGGTGAACAGGCTCCAGTAGTGGGTGTAGAGCGCGATGGCGGTGATGTCGGCGATACCGGTCGTGGACCAGTTGACGACGTACATCCAGCCCGCGACGTAGGCGCCCTTCTCCCCCAGGAACTCGCGGGCGTACGAGACGAACGAGCCCGACGACGGGCGGTGCAGCACCAGTTCGCCCAGGGCCCGTACGACGAAGAACGCGAACAGGCCGCAGACCGCGTACGCGACGGCCAGCGCGGGGCCGGCGGAGGCGAGCCGGCCGCCGGCGCCCAGGAACAGGCCGGTGCCGATCGCCCCACCGATCGCGATCATGTTGATGTGCCGGCCCTTGAGGCCCTTGCTGTATCCGGCGTCGCCCGCGTCCTGCGCGGCCTCGGCCTTCCCCCCGTCCGGTGGCCTGTGGGCGTTCTCCTGGACGGTTTCCGTGCTCACAGCTGGTTCATCTCGCTTTCGGGCAGGCGATGGAGCCGACGGCTGTCCCACGGGTCACGCGGAGTCCAACCGACGGCACACCTTCCCCCAAGGCCGCCCCCTCGTCTGTGTGCTGGATCACAGCGTGTATAAGACACCGATAATTCACCCAGGTATGCCCGGAATGCCGCACGGAAGCCCTCTGCACGAGCCCAGCAATTCGCCACCCTCCGGTCATCACTCCTCACTCAAGGGAGTGGCTCGGGGGAAGCGATCCGGTCGGGCGTGGCTGGAAAGTGCCGTCGGAGGCCGTACGTACGGGTCCGACGGCAGCGGCGAGCACCCGTTCCGTGTGCCGAGTTGCACCGCGCTCCGGCGATCTCGTCCGCGACGGCCGGTGATCACTCGACGGCCTCGGCCCGCCCCCGTCCTCCGTCGCGCACCGTCACCACAACCGCGCCTCCGGCGCCCCGTCCTTTCCCGGAGGTTTCACAGGGCTGGTGAGACAGCAATACTGTTGAACACGGACCGCGCCACGACAACGCGGTGGACCGAGGGGCGCGGAGACGCGCGGACGCAGCGAGGGAAGTGAGGCGCGGCCATGGCCACCGGGACCGGGGAAGAACCGACGCTGACCGTCGACGAGTTGGCCGCCCGCGCCGGGGTGACCGTGCGGACCGTGCGCTTCTACAGCACCCGCGGGCTGCTGCCCCCGCCCGCGATCGGCCCCCGCCGGGTCGGCCGGTACGGTGCCGCCCACCTGTCCCGGCTCGCGCTGATCGAAGAACTCCAGCACCACGGCATGACGCTGGCCGCCATCGAGCGCTACCTCGCCCGGCTGCCCGACGACCTCAGCGAACACGACCTGGCCATCCACCGCGCGCTGGTCGCCTCCTGGTCGCCGGACTCGGCCGAGGAGGCCACCCGGGCCCAGCTGGAGCGCCGCGCGGGCCGGGCGCTGAGCGAGGACGACATCGACCGGCTGGCGGCGATGGACGTCCTGGAGCGCACCGGGGAGCCCGACGCGTTCCGGGTCGACCCGGCCGTCCTCCACCTCGGCATCCGGCTGCTGGACGTCCCCGTATCGCTGGAGACGCTGCTCGCCGCCCGCGCCGTCGTCCAGGACCACACCCGCGCGGCGGCGCGCGAGCTGACCCGGCTCTTCCACGACGAGGTGTGGGGCCCCTACCGCGAGCGCGAGTCGGACCCGGAGCAGGTGGAGACGATGAAGTCGCTCTCCGCGCATATGCAGCCGATGGTGGTACAGGCGCTGGTGACGGCCTTCCAGCGGTCGATGCGCGAGGAGTTGCGGGCGACGTACGCCGAGGAGTGAGCCCGCGCACGGCGGGCATAGCGTGGATACCGGCCCGGCGCGCGGCCGGCCGGGCGGCACAGCCCTACGAGCGAGACGAGGCCGCGGGTGGAGGGGCGCACCGTTTCCCGGGCCGAGGCGGCGGACCTCCTCGGCCGGCAGGAAGACCACTTCTGGGAGTTCAAGAGCGCCCGCAGCGGCGGGGCGGTCGTGCAGGTCATCGCCGCCGCCCTGGCCAACGCCGAGGGCGGTGAGTTCATGGTGGGCATCGAGGACCCGCGCACCGGGCAGGGGCTCGCGCGGTGGCGCGGCTTCGCCTCGCTGGAGGACGCCAACTTCGTCCAGCAGGCCATGGTCGACCAGGTGGAGCCGCCGGTGCCGTACGACATCGAGTTCCTGCGCGTCGCGGGCCGCCCGGAGCTGGGCTGGGCCTGCCTGGTCACCGTGCACAAGAGTCCGGACGTGCACCGGACGGCGCGCGGCGAGGTGCCGCAGCGGCGCGGCGCCCAGTCGCGGCGGTTGAAGGGCACCCAGATCACCGATCTGTCGCTGTCCAAGGGCGCCCGCTCCTACGAGGACCAGCCGCTCGGCGACTACGGGCTGGAGGAACTGCGCGACGAGGAGGAGCTGCATGTCTTCCTCGGCCGGTACAGCCCGCGCACCTCCGCCGAACGGTTCCTGCGCCGGCAGCGCCTGGTGGACCGCGACGGCTGTCTGGCGACGGTCGCCGGCGCCGTCCTGTTCGCCGCCGAACCGCCCGCCGTCGTACCGAAGAAGTGCTCGGTGAAGATCGCCCGGTACGAGACCGCCGAGCAGCTGCCGGACCGCCGGCATCTGAAGGCGCCGCCGACGACGGTCGACGGACCGGTGCGGCCGCTGATCGAGCGGACGCTGGCGGCGGTGACCCGGATCATCCAGTCGGTGCCGGTGCTCGGTCCGGACGGCTCGCTGTCGCCGATGGCCTATCCGCCGGAGGCGCTGAAGGAGATCATCGTCAACGCGGTGATCCACCGGGACTACAACCTCTCCGACGACATCCTGATCTCGGTCTTCGACAACCGGGTGGAGGTGCGCAGTCCGGGGCGGCTGCCCGGCCATATGACGCCGGACAACCTGCTCACGGACCGCTTCGCGCGCAACCCCACGATCGTGCGGCTGCTGAACAAGTACCCGGACGCCCCCAACAAGGACATCGGGGAAGGGCTGGACACGGTGCTGAGCACGATGAAGGCGGCCAGGCTCAAGGAGCCGCGGTTCTTCGTCGAGGCGAACGCGTTCGTGGTGGTGCTGGAGCACACCCCGCTCGCCCGGCCCGAGGAACTGGTGCTCCGCTACCTGCGGTCGAACCCGGAGATCCCGAACCGGATCGCGCGCCGGATCACCGGCATCGCCTCCGAGGCCCGCATGAAGCGGGTCTTCCACCGGCTGCGGGACGCCGGGCAGATCGAGCCGGTGCCGGGGCGGACGGGGTCGCGTGCGGCGTGGCGGCTCCGGCGGGACTGACCGGCGGCGTGCGGCGGTGCGGACCGGCCGGGACCGGCCCGCACCTCCTGTGCGTCACGCGTCGCTGAACTTCTCCCCCTTCTCCGCCTTCTCCACCAGCAGCGCGGGCGGCGCGAACCGGTCGCCGTACGCCGCCTGGAGCTCGCGGGCGCGGGCCACGAAGCCGGGGAGGCCGCCCTCGTAACCGTTGATGTACTGCAGGACGCCGCCGGTCCAGCCGGGGAAGCCGATGCCCAGGATGGAGCCGATGTTGGCGTCGGCGACCGAGGTGAGCACGCCTTCCTCGAAGCACCGGACGGTGTCCAGCGCCTCGGCGAACAGCATCCGCTCCTGCATGTCGCGGAACGGGATGGCGGTGCCCTCCCGGGTGAAGTGCTCGCGCAGGCCCGGCCACAGGCCCGTCCGGGCGCCGCCCTCGCCGTACTCGTAGAAGCCGGCGCCGCCGCTGCGGCCCGGCCGCCCGAACTCGTCCACCATGCGGTCGATGACGGTGTCCGCCGGGTGTTCCTGCCAGGTGCCGCCGGCCGCCTCGACCGCCCGCCGGGTCTCGTCGCGGATCTTGCGCGGGAGGGTGAGGGTCAGCTCGTCCATCAGGGAGAGCACCTTGGCCGGGTAGCCCGCCTGGGCCGCGGCCTGTTCGACGGAGGCCGGCTCGATGCCCTCGCCGACCATCGCCACGCCCTCGTTGATGAAGTGGCCGATGACGCGCGAGGTGAAGAAGCCGCGCGAGTCGTTGACGACGATGGGCGTCTTGCGGATCTGGCGCACCAGGTCGAAGGCGCGGGCCAGCGCCTCGTCGCCGGTCCGCTCCCCCTTGATGATCTCGACCAGCGGCATCTTGTCGACGGGCGAGAAGAAGTGCAGTCCGATGAAGTCGGTGTCCCGCTCGACGCCCTGCGCGAGGGTGGTGATGGGCAGGGTGGAGGTGTTGGAGCACAGCAGCGCGTCGGGGGCGACGAGGTGCTGGATCTCCTGGAACACCTTGTGCTTGAGGGCGGTGTCCTCGAAGACCGCCTCGATGACGGCGTCGCAGCCGGCCAGGTCCCGCGCCTCGGCGGTGGGCCTGATGCGGGCGAGGAGTTCGTCCCGCTTCGCCTCGGTCGTCCGGCCGCGGCTCAGCGCCTTGGCGAGCAGGCGCTCCGCGTACGCCTTGCCCTTCTCGGCAGCCTCCGGGGTGACGTCCTTGAGGACCACCTCGATCCCGGCCTTGGCGCAGGCGTACGCGATGCCGGCGCCCATCATGCCCGCGCCGAGCACGGCGACCTTCTCGACCGTGCGCGGCGTGACGTCCTTGGGGCGGCTGGCGCCGGAGTTGACGGCCTGGAGGTCGAAGAAGAACGCCTGGATCATGTTCTTCGAGGTCTGGCCGGTGACCAGCTCGGTGAAGTAGCGCGCCTCGATGGCCTGCGCGGTCTCGAAGTCGACCTGGGAGCCCTCGACGGCCGCCGCGAGGATGTTGCGCGGGGCCGGGTAGGGGGCGCCGTTCAGCTGCTTCTTGAGGTTGGCCGGGAAGGCGGGGAGGTTGGCGGCGAACTTCGGGTGCGCCGGGGTGCCGCCGGGGATCTTGTAGCCCTTGACGTCCCAGGGCTGCTGGGACTCGGGGTGCGCGTCGATGAACGCGCGCGCCTTCTCGATCAGCTCCTCGGGCGTGGCCGCCACGTCGTGGATCAGGCCGCTGTCCCGGGCCCGTACGGCGTTGTACTGGGTGCCCTGGAGCAGCACCTTCAGCAGCGCGTCGGCGATGCCGAGCAGCCGGACCGTACGGACCACACCGCCGGCCGCCGGGAGCAGGCCGAGCGTGACCTCGGGCAGGCCGATCTTGGTGGCGGAGGTGTCCAGGGCGACGCGGTGGTGGCAGGCGAGCGCGATCTCGTAACCGCCGCCGAGGGCCGCGCCGTTGATGGCGGCGACGACCGGCTTGCCGAGGGTCTCGATGCGGCGCAGGTCGCGCTTGATGCCCTGACCGCTTTCGAACGCGCGCTGGGCGTGCTCGGGGGTGACGGCGATCAGGTCGCGCAGATCGCCGCCGGCGAAGAAGGTCTTCTTGGCGGAGGTGACGATGATGCCGCGTACGGAGTCCCGCTCGGCCTCCAGGCGGTCGGCGACGGCCGTCAGGGAGGTCTTGAAGGCGTCGTTCATCGTGTTGGCCGACTGGTTCGGGTCGTCCAGGACGAGGGTGACGACGCCGGTTTCGTCCTGTTCCCAGCGGATGGTGGTGGACTCGGTCATGGTGGGTGCTCCGGGGTGGGATCGGACGGGGGTCAGACGCGCTCGATGACGGTGGCGATGCCCATGCCGCCGCCGACGCAGAGGGTGGCCAGGCCGTACCGCTTGTCCTGGCGCTCCAGTTCGTCGACGAGGGTGCCCAGGATCATCGCGCCGGTGGCGCCGAGGGGGTGGCCCATGGCGATGGCGCCGCCGTTGACGTTGACCTTGTCCAGGCTCAGGCCCATGTCCGCCACGAAGCGCAGCACGACCGCGGCGAACGCCTCGTTGATCTCCACGAGGTCGATGTCGTCGATGGTCAGTCCGGCCTTGGCCAGCGCCTTGCGGGTGGCGGGGGCCGGGCCGGTCAGCATGATCGTGGGCTCGGAGCCGGAGACCGCGGCGGAGATGATGCGGGCGCGCGGGGTCAGGCCGTAGCGCTCGCCGACCTCGCGGGAGCCGATGGCGACCAGCGCCGCGCCGTCCACGATGCCGGAGGCGTTGCCCGCGTGGTGGACGTGGTCGATCTTCTCGATCCAGTGGTACTTCTGCAGGGCCACCGCGTCGAAGCCGCCCATGTCGCCGATGGTGGCGAAGGACGGCTTGAGGCCGGCCAGCGAGTCGGCGGTGGTGCCGGGCCGCAGGTGCTCGTCGTGGTCGAGGACGACCAGGCCGTTGCGGTCGGTGACGGGCACGACGGAGCGCGCGAAGCGGCCGTCCTTCCAGGCCGCGGCGGCGCGCTCCTGGGACAGCGCGGCGTATTCGTCCACGTCGCGGCGGGAGTAGCCCTCAATGGTGGCGATGAGGTCGGCGCCGATGCCCTGCGGGACGAAGCCGGTGTCGAAGTTGGTCATCGGGTCGGCGAACCAGGCGCCGCCGTCGGAGGCCATCGGAACCCGCGACATCGACTCGACGCCGCCCGCGAGCACCAGGTCCTCCCAGCCGGAGCGGACCTTGGCGGCGGCCATGTTGACCGCTTCGAGGCCGGAGGCACAGAAGCGGTTCTCCTGGACGCCCGCGACGGTGTCCGGCAGCCCGGCGGCGATCGCCGCGATCCGGGCGATGTCCGAGCCCTGGTCGCCGACCGGACCGACGACGCCGAGCACGATGTCGTCGATGGCCGCCGGGTCGAGGCCGGGGAAGCGGGCGCGGATCTCGTGGATGAGGCCGACGACGAGGTCGATCGGTTTGGTGCCGTGCAGCGCGCCATTGGCCTTGCCGCGCCCGCGCGGGGTGCGGATCGCGTCGTATACGTACGCTTCGGAAGTCACGGTGAGCAGCCTTTCGAGCTGTGGGTCGGGGCGGCGGGGGTACGCGGGGGCGCCGGTCCTGGCGGCCGGTCAGCCGAGGAGGGAACGGCCGATGATCTCCTTCATGATCTCGGTGGTGCCTCCGTAGATGGTCTGGATACGGCCGTCGGTGAAGGCCCTGGCGACCGGATACTCGCTCATGTAGCCATAGCCGCCGTGCAGTTGCAGACAGCGGTCGGCGACGCGTTTTTGCAGCTCGGTGGCCCACCACTTGGCCATCGAGGCGTGCACGGCGGCGAGCTGCCCCGCGCAGTGGTCCACGATGCAGCGGTCCAGGAACTCGCGGGTGACGGCGCACTCGGTCGCCATCTCGGCTATCTCGAAGCGGATGTGCTGGAGCTTGGCGAGCGGCCGGCCGAACGCCTCGCGCTCCTTCACATACCGCGTGGTGATCTCCAGCAGATGTTCGGCGGCGGCGATCCCGGCGACCGCGATGCCCATCCGCTCCTGCGCGAGATTGGTCATCAGATGGACGAACGCGCCGTTCAGCTCGCCGAGCAGGTTCTCCTTGGGCACCCGGACGTCGGTGAAGAACAGCTCGGCGGTGTCCTGGGCCTTCTGGCCGATCTTGTCCAGGTTGCGGCCGCGTTCGAACCCCGGCATGTCCCGCTCCACGACCAGCAGGCTCAGGCCGTGCGCGCCGCCTTCGGGTGTGGTCTTGGCGACGACGATGACCAGGTCGGCCAGGATGCCGTTGGAGATGAACGTCTTGGCGCCGTTCAGCAGCCAGTGGTCGCCGCGGTCCTCGGCGGTGGTGCGGATGGCCTGGAGGTCGGAGCCCGCGCCCGGCTCCGTCATGGCGATGGCGGTGATGGTCTCGCCGCTGCAGAAGCCGGGCAGCCAGCGGCGCTTCTGCTCGTCGGTGGCGAGCTGGGTCAGATACGGGCCGACGATGTCGTTGTGCAGGCCGACGGCGAGTCCGGCGGCGCCGGCCCGGGTGAACTCCTCGGCCAGTACGGCGGCGTAGCGGAAGTCGGTGTTGCCGCCGCCTCCGTACTCCTCGGGAACGGCCAGGCCCAGCAGGCCCTGTTTGCCCGCCGCGCGCCAGGCGTCGCGGCTGACGATGCCGTCCTTCTCCCACTGGTCGTAGTGCGGCTTCACCTCCCGGTCGAGGAAGGTCCGTACGGTGCGGCGGAAGGCGTCGTGGTCCTCGGTGAAGATCTGGCGCTTCAACTGCGCGGTCATCGCTGCGGGCCTCCTCGGGGGCGGGCGGCGGGTCGGCGGGCGGCGGCCATCAGCCGGCCCCGCCCTCGGGCCGGGCGCGGCCGTCCCCGGCCCGGGTGCCATCGGGCCAGGCCGTGCGGCGGCCGGTGCCGGTCGCCGGCTCCCGGCGGTCGGTGAGGGCCGGGACGCCCCAGTCGCGGGCCACCTCGACGGTGTCGGCGCCGGGCCGGGCCGGCGGGCGGCGGATGGCGCCGGGGGTGGCGGAGAAGCGCGGGGCCGGTGCGGGCTGGGTGATGCCGCCGTGGCCGGTGAAGGTGCCGCGGGCGGCGAGATGCGGATGTCCGGGTGCCTCGCGCAGCGACAGTACGGGCGCGACGCAGGCGTCGGACGCCTCGAAGACGGCGGTCCACTCCTGGCGGGTACGGGTCTTGAAGCGGGCGGCGATGGCGGCCCGCAGCTCCTCCCAGGCGCCGATGTCGTCGCGCGCGGGCACATCGTCCTCGATGCCGAGCAGCCGGACGAACTCGGCGTAGAAGCGCGGCTCCAGCGCGCCGACGGCCATATGGCGGCCGTCGGCGGTTTCGTAGGTGCCGTAGAACGGCGCGCCGCCGTCCAGGAGGTTGGCGCCGCGCCGGTCCTGCCAGCCACCGGCGGCCAGCATGCCGTGGATCATCGAGGTGAGGTGGGCCGTGCCGTCGACGATGGCCGCGTCCACGACCTGGCCGCGGCCGTCTTCGGTCTGGGCGTGCCGGAGCGCGGCCAGGACGCCGACGACGAGGTACAGGGAGCCGCCCGCGTAGTCGCCGAGGAGGTTGGCGGGGGCGGCGGGCGGGCCGTCGGGCGGGCCGGTCATGCCGAGGGCGCCGGTGACGGCGATGTAGCCGATGTCGTGTCCGGCGGTCGCGGCCAGCGGGCCCTGCTGGCCCCAGCCGGTCATCCGGCCGTACACCAGGCGCGGGTTGCGCTCCAGGCAGGCGTCCGGGCCGATGCCGAGCCGTTCGGCGACGCCGGGGCGGTACCCCTCGATCAGCACGTCGGCGCGCTCGGCGAGGTCGAGGACCTGGCCAGGCCCTTCGGCGGACTTCAGGTCCACGAGCACCGAGCGTTTATTGCGGTTGGTGATGTCGTACGCCGGGTCGATGCCGAGTCCGGACCCGCCGGGGCGGTCCACGCGCACCACGTCGGCGCCGAGGTCGGCCAGCAGCATCGCGGCGAACGGGCCGGGACCGATACCGGCCAGCTCCACCACGCGCACCCCGCTCAGCGGGCCGTTCCCTGTGCCTGCCATCGGGCCCCCTGAGCTCCGCAGGACTGTGCCATTACCGAGACTGTGACACTACTGATGTAACACTCGCGATGTTAAGAACGTGTTCCACTTTCCACAAGACCCCGAGGACAACCGGCGGGCACCGGAAAAGCCGTGGCGGCGGTGGTCAACTCCCACCGCCGCCACGGGCCTTCGCGCGTCACCTCACCAGCGGCGCGCTCCCCCGGAGAAACCGGCGATGGAGCCGCGCCCGGATATGGACCGCCGCACCGACGCACCCACCGCACCCACCACCTCGCGCTCCCGACCGGCCGTCCGCCGGTCACCGTGAAAACCACGCTAGCGGCGACCACTGACAACGGCCCGTCCGCCGATCATGGATGGACAATGGACGGATGCCTCATACGCACCTTGCATCACCGTTGTTCGACATCAGCCACGGTCAGGGCCTCCGCCAGTTCGCCGAACTGGCCCTGGCCCTCCTCCTGTCCTCCCTCATCGGGCTGGAGCGGCAGGTACAGCAGAAGAGCGCGGGGCTGCGCACCCACACCCTCGTCGGCGTGGGCAGCGCGCTGTTCATGGAGGTCTCGGTCCACGGCTTCTACGCGCTGCTGGGCACGGACGGCGTCGCGCTGGACCCGTCCCGGGTGGCCGCGCAGATCGTCTCCGGCATCGGCTTCATCGGCGGCGGCCTGATCTTCGTGAAGAAGGACGCGGTACGGGGCCTGACGACCGCCGCGACGATCTGGCTGACCTGCGCCATCGGCATGGCGTGCGGTGGCGGCCTGCCCCTGCTGGCCGTCGGCGCGACGCTGGTCCACTTCCTCGTCGTACGCGGCTTCCCGAAGCTGTTCTCGGGCCGCCGGCGTGCGCCGTATGTCGAGCGCTTCGAGCTGCGCCTGAGCTACCGCGCCCAGCACGGCCTGCTGGGCCGGATGCTGGAGATGTGCACCAGCAGCGGTTTCCAGGTGACCGACGTCCAGGTGGAGACGGGTACGGACGACCAGGTGCCGGCCGAGGTGCTGCTGCGCCTGGAGGGCCGGGGCTCGGCGCACCCGCTCGTGGAGCGGCTGACGGAACTGGACGGGGTGCGCGGGGTGTCCATGGGACAGGAATCGGACCGTACGGAGTGACAGGGGCGGAGAGGGAACCGGTGAGCACGGCATGGTGAACGTGAACGCGGCCTGGCCGGAGGACGCCCCCGGAGTGCTGCGGCTGCCCTCCGGACGTACGGTGCGGGGCCGCGGCCTGCGCCATCCGCTGCCGCCGGGCCCGGAGCCCGAGTTCGCCGTGTACCTGCTCGGCAAGGAGCCGCCCGAGGTCCCCTGGGAGCACCGCTGGCTGCGCTGGCCGGACTTCCGGCTTCCGTCCGACCGGGCGGCGGCCCGTGACGTGCTCGCCGAGGCGTGGGAGCGCGCGGGCACCGAACGCGTCGAGCTGGCCTGCGGCGGCGGTCGCGGCCGTACCGGTACGGCGCTGGCCTGCCTCGCCGTCCTGGACGGGGTGCCGGCCGACCAGGCGGTGGATTTCGTACGCCGCGGCTACGACCCCCGCGCCGTCGAGACGCCCTGGCAGCGGCGTTACGTGAGCCGCTTCGGACGCTGACCACCGGGGCCGGGCGCCGGGCCGGCGCCGGGCGCCGGCCCCGTACCGCCCGCCGCACCCGTACCGCTCCCGTCGCCCGGCACCAGGTGATCGCCCACCACCTCCCGGTCCACCAGGCGGGCCAGCCGTACCGGTACGTCGCCGCCCACCAGGACGATGACGACCAGCGTCAGCCCGAAGGTGAGGACGGCCAGCGCCCGGCCCAGTGACATGCCCTCGGCGAGCCGGGCGCCGAGCACCGGGGCGACCGCGCCGCCGAGCGCGCCGACGTTGTAGACGAAGCCGAGCGAGGCGGCGCGGACCGGGGTCGGGAAGTGCCCGGCGATGTATTTCGGCAGGATGCCCGAGATGCCCTGGCCCAGGGCGAGCAGCCCGAAGAGCAGGACTCCCAGGGCGACCAGGTTGTCCTGTACCGCGAACACCGGGAAGACGAAGGCCAGGGAGGCCAGCAGCGTGCCGGCGTACGCGCGCCGGGTGCCGAACCGGTCGCCCGTAAAGCCGGCCAGCCAGCAGCCCGCCGTCGTGCCGAACCCGGCGTAGAACATCACGTCGGCGACCTGGGCGGGCGCGTACCCCAGCTCGGTCTTGAGGTAGGTGGGCAGCAGCGCCTGGACGGGCCAGCTGTAGAGGAAGGCGCAGAACACGGTGACCGTCAGGGACACGTACAGCACCCGGCCGCGCCGCCCGCCGAGCTGGACGGCGAACGCGGTCAGGCAGAGCGCGGCGAGCGCGGCCAGCCAGGGCACCTGTCCCGTACCGGCCGGGGTGAAGACGCAGAAGAGGGCGACGGACGCGACGGCCGCGAGCACCCCGTTGAACCATCGGCGGGCGCGTCCGGCGAACAGCGGCCGGAACGGGTTGGGGCGCTGCCCGCCGGCCGCCATCTCGGCGCTCCAGTCGCCCGCCTCCGGCAGCGACCTGCGGACCCACAGCGCGACCAGCACCGGCAGCACCCCGAGCCAGAACATCCAGCGCCAGCCCCAGTTCGGCACGACCCACCGGTAGAGCTGGGCCGCGAGGACCGTGCCGCCCGCGTAACCGGATATGAGGAAGCCGGAGGCGCGGTTGCGCAGGGCGGCGGGCCAGCTCTCCAGGACGTAGGTGGCGCTGGCGCTGTACTCCCCGGCCATGCCCGTGCCGATGATCAGCCGGGCGGTGAACAGGCTGGTGTAGTCCCAGGCGAAGCCGCAGGCGAAGGTGCCCAGCGAGTACAGGAGGATGCTGGTGATCATCGCGGCCTTGCGTCCGTACCGGTCCCCCAGCGCGCCCAGCAGCGCCCCGCCGAGCCAGCGGGTGATGAACGCGCCGGAGACGAGGGCGGCGGCCTCGGCCGTGCTCAGGCCGAACGTGTCGGCGATCTCGGTCAGCACGAGGGTGATCAGGACGAAGTCGAAGCCGTCCAGGAGGTAGCCCACCCAGGCGGCGAACAGGGACTTCCACTGGCGCGGCGTCACCTGCCGGTACCAGGGCACCGGCCCGTCCCTCTCCGGGGAGCGCGCCCTCACAGCAGCCCGGCCTCCTCCAGGCACCGCCGGACGCGGCCGACGGCAGCCTCGTCCAGCGGCACCTGCGGCGGCGCGGTGGCCGGGCAGGCGATGACGCCCTGGAGGTGCAGGGCCGCCTTGAAGGCGCCCAGCGCGGAGGAGTTGCGGCCCATCACCGCCGGGTCGCCCGCGTCGGTGAGCGCGAAGAGCGCGGCGAGCCGGTCCTGTTCGGCGGCGGCCTCGCGCCAGCGGCCCGCGGCGGCGTGCTCGTAGAGGCGTACGTAGCCGTGCGGATCGACGTTGCCGAGGCCGGGCACGACACCGTGGGCGCCCGCCAGCAGGGCGCCGTCCACGGTCAGCTCCGATCCGGTGAGCACGGCGAAGTCCGGTGCCTGCGCGCGCACCCGTACCAGCAGGCGCCGCAGCGCGCCGTCCTCGCCGCTGCTGTCCTTCAGGCCCGCCAGTACGCCGTCCCGCGCGAGCGTGACCACCGTGTCGGCCGGCAGTTTGGTGTGCACGGCCATCGGAATGTCGTACGCGAACAGCGGCAGCCCGGCGCCGTCGCGCACCCGCCGGAAGTGGTCGGCGATCTCCGCGGGGTGGGTGCGCGTGTAGTAGGGGGCGGTGGCCACGATCGCGTCGGCGCCCAGGCCGCGGGCCTGCCGGGCGTGCTCCAGCACGCGCGGCGTGGTCATGTCGATGACCCCGGCCAGGACGGGCAGCCGTCCCGCGGCCGCCTCGGCCACCGTTTCGACGACGGTACGGCGCTGCGCGTCGGTCAGATAGGCGGCCTCCCCGCTGGAGCCGAGGACGAACAGCCCGCTCACTCCGGCCGCGATGAGCCGTCCGGTGAGGGCGGCCAGCGAGCCGGTGTCGATCCGGCCGTCCGGGGTCAGCGGTGTGCACAGCGGCGGGACGACTCCGGTGAGGGGGGCGGGAAGCGGCATCGGCAGGGACCTCCACATTCCGGACATCGGACGTCCCATGTTGGCGGGTGTGCGGGTGAATGTGGTCCAGCCGCCCAGGCGTGTCAATACGCACGGCCGGACCGTTCGTTGACGGGAGGTCAACCGCTGCCTAGCGTGGCGCCGACCGGCCCGCGGTACGCAACGGCCGGGAAAACCGAGGCGGAGGCAGGCGTGACAGGACCGCAGGAGACCGCAGCACGGCCGCACGACCTGGTGCTGTTCGGCGCCACCGGCTTCGTCGGGCGGCTCACCGCCGCGTACCTGGCCCGGCACGCGCCCGCCGGCTGCCGCTGGGCGCTGGCGGGCCGCGACCGCACGAAGCTGGCGCGGCTGCGCGAGGACCTGGCCGCGATCGACCCGGCCTGCGCGGAACTGCCCCTGCTGCGCGCGGACGTGGACGACCCCGGCTCGCTGCGCGCGCTCGCCGCGGGTACCCGCGTGCTCGCCACGACCGTCGGCCCGTACCTCACGTACGGGGACGCGCTGGTCGCCGCCTGTGCGGAGGCCGGTACGGACTACGCCGACCTCACCGGTGAGGCCGAGTTCGTCGACCGGACGTATGTGCGTTACGACGCGGCGGCGCGCGCGTCCGGCGCCCGCATCGTGCACGCCTGCGGCTTCGACTGCGTACCGGCGGACCTCGGCGCGCACTTCACCGTCGGCCGACTGCCGGCCGGTGTGCCGCTGCGCGTCGACGGCTTCGTACGGAGCAACGGCACCATCTCCGGCGGCACGCTGGCCTCCGCGCTGACGGCCGTCTCGCGCCCCCTGGGCCTGGTGCGCGCCGCCCGCGACCGGCAGCGGCTGGAGCCGCGACCCGCGGACCGCACGGTGCGGGCCCCGCTCGGCCGCCCGTACCGCAACGGCGCGGTACGGGCCTGGGGTCTGCCGCTGCCGACGCTCGACCCGCAGGTGGTGGCGCGCTCGGCGGCCCGGCTGGAGCGGTACGGGCCGGACTTCCGCTACCGCCACTTCGCCGCCGTCAAGTGGCTGCCGGTCGCCGTGGGCGCGGTGGGCGCGGCCTCCGCGGCGTGCACGCTCGCGCAGGTGCCGCCCGCGCGCCGGTGGCTTTCCGGCCGCCTGGCGCCGGGCACCGGGCCGAGCGCGGAGCGGCGGGCGCGCAGCACGTTCAGCCTGCGGTTCGTCGGTGAGGGCGGGGGCCGCCGCGTCCTGACGGAGGTCTCGGGCGGCGACCCGGGCTACGACGAGACGGCGAAGATCCTCGCGGAGTCGGCGCTGAGCCTGGCCTTCGACGATCTGCCCGCCACGTCCGGGCAGGTGACCACGGCGGTCGCGATGGGCGACGCGCTCACCGGGCGGCTCCGGCGGGCGGGCATCACGTTCCGGGTGGTGGCCGAATCCAGGTCACGGGCGGAGCGTACGGCCCCGGTGGCCTGACCGGGCGCCGGTCCGTCAGCCGGTGCGCGCCTCGGAGAGGGCGCGCCGGCACAGCGCGTCGGCGGCCCGGGTCGTCTCCGGGATGCGGTATTTGGGCGTCAGGTGGAGGGTGTGCGCGCAGGCCCGGTCGAGGTCGATGCGATGGCCGACGGACACGAAGACGGGCTTGACGCCCTTCTGCGTACGCAGGGCCCGCCCGACCACCTCGTCCCCCTCATCGCCGGAGCCGTCGACCAGCGGCGAGGACTCGCCGCGCTCCACGCCGGGGAGTTCATAGCGCGAGGTGAACGGGTTCTTGGCGACGCCGATCGTGGGGAGCCCGGTGAGCACGCCGAGGTGGCTGGCGAGGCCGAAGCGGCGGGGGTGCGCGAGCCCGTAGCCGTCGCAGACCACCAGGTCCGGTGTGCGGCCGAGGCGGCCGAGCGCGTCCACGACGGTGGGGATCTCCCGGAAGGCGAGCAGCCCCGGTACGTACGGGAAGGAGACCCGGCCGACGGCGGTGGCCTCCTCGACGACCGCGAGGCTGACGGCGTCCAGGGCGACGGCCGCCGCGGCCACCAGGTCGTGCTCGTCGTCGTAGGCGACGTCCACGCCGACGACCGTCCCGGCGAAGCCCGGCTCGGGTCCGGACTGCTCCCGGCGCACATGGGCGCGCAGCCGGTCCTGGACCGCCAGCGCCTCGGTCTCGTCGGTGGGCCAGTGGGCCAGTTCGTCTTCGAGGGAGATCGTGCCGTCGTTCGTCATGGTGCGGCCACGGTATCGAACGGCCTGGTGGGTGGGGTGCGGTGGGCGTGACTGCCGTGTGTGATGATGCGCGCGGTGCGCGTGTGGCGCACCGCGGAGTCGCCCCATACGGGCGCAGGGAGCAAGGGGGAACGGGGATGTTCGCGATCTCGCTGGGTGACGACGGTGCCGAACTGCGGCCCCTGGAGCCGTACCACGCCGAGGAGTACCTCGCGCACATCGACCGCGGCCGGGAGTACATCGGCCGCTTCATCGGACTGGCGGACGTCTGCACCGACCTCGACTCCGCGCGGGCGTTCCTGCGGTCGTACGCGGAGAAGGCGGCGGACGACAGCGGGCGGCTGTACGGGATCTGGACGGCGGACGGCACGCTCGTCGGCGGCGTCCTGTTCCGTACCTTCGACGCCGCGGCCGGGACCTGCGAGGTCGGCTGCTGGCTGGAGGAGGCGGCCGTCGGGCGCGGACTGGTGACCCGGGCGATCCGGGTGATCGTCGACTGGGCGGTCGAGGAACGCGGCATCCACCGCGTGGAGTGGATCGCGGCCGCCGGCAACGCCGCGAGCATCAAGGTGGCCCAGCGGCTCGGGCTGGTGCGCGACGGGGTACAGCGGGAGAAGTACGCGCGCGGCGGCGTACGCCACGATGTGGAGATCTGGTCGGTGCTGGCGCCGGAGTGGCGGGAGCTGCGGGCGGGCGCGCGCTGACGGTGTCGGCGGGACCGGTCAGGCGGTCGGCGGCGGCGCCGACCGCGGCAGGTCCTCCAGAAGGGTGCCGAGCGCGCCGGTGACCAGCGCGCACACCTCGTCCGGGTCGGCGTCGGCGAGCGGCTGCTTGCCGACGACCACCCGCATCAGGCCGATACCGAGCATCCACGAGAGGGCGAGGTCGGCGCGCAGCCCGCGGTCGTCGGCCGTGCTGAGCGTGGCCAGCACCCGCGCGTAGTCGTCGCCCATCTCCCGTACGGCGGTGGCGATCTCGTCACTGTCGCCGATCGAGCGCAGGAACGTCTCCAGCGCCCGGTCCCCCGCCTCCTCGCCGCGGCGGCCGAGCATGCCGCGCAGGGCCACCTCGAACAGCTCGGCGGGCGGGGTGCTGTGCAGCTGTTCCTGGCCGCCGCGCGCCACCACCTCGCCGAACAGCGCCTTCTTGGAGCCGAAGTAGCGGAAGAGCAGCGCCTGGTTGACCCCGGCCCGCTCCGCGATGTCGCGTACGGTCGCCCGCTCGTACCCGCGCTCGGCGAACAGCGCCTCCGCGGCCTCCAGGAGCAGCAGCCGGGTGCCCTGCGCCCCGCGGCGGCGCGTCGCCATGCCCGCCTCGGTACCGCCCGGCACCCGCGGTACGTCCGGTCCGCCCGGTACGTATCCCGTACCGGCTCCCGCCCCGGCCCACGCCTCGTTCCCGGTCATTCACGTACTCCTTCCGCTCGCCCTGTACGCGCTCTCGCCGCGCGCACCAGCCCTCTGCCGCCCCCGGGGACCCGACGCACCGCCAGCACGCGGAGCACGCAGGGCCGTTGACCGTACCAAGAGCCCCGCTCTACTTTGTAAGCAGCTGCTTACACGAGGGAGGCCCCGGTGACCACAGCCGACACGATGCCCCTTGCCTACCCGTTCAACGACGCCGACGGACTGGCTCTGTCCGAGACCTACGAACAGGTCCGCGACCGGCCCGGACTGCTCCGGGTACAGATGGCGTACGGCGAACCGGCCTGGCTCGCCACCCGCTACGCCGACGCCCGGCTGGTCCTCGGCGACCGGCGCTTCAGCCGCGCGGAAGGGCTCGAACGCGACGAGCCGCGGCAGTCGGAGGGCCAGCGGGACAGCGGGATACTGAGCATGGACCCGCCCGACCACACCCGGCTGCGCACCCTGGTCGCCAAGGCGTTCACCGTGCACCAGGTGGAGAAACTCCGGCCGTGGGTGCGCGAGTTGACACACGGCCTGATCGACGAGCTGGAGGCCGCGGGCCCGCCCGTGGACCTCGTGGACCGCTACGCGCTGCCCATCCCGGTCGCGGTGATCTGCCGGATGCTCGGCGTACCGGAAGAGGACCGGCCCAAGTTCCGTACGTGGAGCGACGCCGCACTGTCCACCAGCTCGCTGACGGCCGAGGAGTTCGAGGCCAACCGCGAGGAACTGCGCGCCTACATGGCGAAGTTGATCGAGGATCACCGCACGACGCCGCGGGACGACCTGATGACGCGGCTGATCGAGGCCCGGGACGTCGGCGACCGGCTCTCCGAGCTGGAGCTGATCGACCTGTGCGTCGGCATCCTGGTCGCCGGACACGAGACAACGGCCACCCAGATCCCCAACTTCGTCCTGTCGCTGCTGGACCACCCGGGCGAGCTGGAGCGGCTGCGCGCCGAACCCGCGCTGATCAAGAGCGCCGTCGAGGAACTGCTGCGCTTCGTACCGCTCGGCAGCGGCGCGGGCTTCCCGCGCTACGCCACCGAGGACATCGAGGTGGGCGGCACACTCGTCCGTGCGGGTGAACCGGTACTGGTCGCCGTCGGCGCGGCCAACCGGGACGCGCTGCGCTTCGACGAGCCGGGCACCCTCAACATCACCCGCGACGGCAACCAGCACCTCGGCTTCGGACACGGCGTGCACCACTGCCTCGGCGCGCCGCTGGCCCGGCTGGAACTCCAGGAGGCGCTGATCGCCCTGATCACCCGGTTCCCGAAGCTGCATGTGGCCGGGGACGTGGTGTGGAAGGACCAGATGCTGGTCCGCGGCCCGCGCGTGATGCCGGTGGGGTGGTGAGCCGGATGACGTGGAAAGCGGCGATCGACGGACAGCAGTGCATGGCGTCCGGCATGTGCGCGGGCATCGCCCCGGACCTCTTCGTCCTGGACGGCCCGCACGCCCGACCGCTCCAGGAGGAGATCCCCGAGGACGAGGCCGCGCTCGACGCGGCGGACTCCTGCCCCGCCATGGCGATCCTGATCCGGGACGGGGAGAAGGTGGTGGGGCCGCGGCCCTGAGGGCTTCGGTGGGGCGGGGCCGCTGTACGGGAAGGGCGGGGATCGGGTTCCGTAGGGGGCGGAGTTTGGGTTCCGTACGGGAAGGGCGGGCCCGGATTGCGTACGGTCAGTGCGGGCAGGCCGCGGCCGTACGGAACCTGTGCCCGTCGCGTGTCCGGCCGTGCCCGTCCTGTGCCCGGCCCGCGCGCGGCCAGAGGGCCCGGGCACCGGCCCTCCCGAACGGCCTACACCGGCCCCGCCGCCGCTCACCCGTCTGTCCCTGCCGGGCGCGGGCAAATCGCTGACCGCCCCTCAGGGCAGTGACCTGCCACAACGCCTCCCGGCGGGGGCCGACACGCCGGGCGGGCGCACTGTACCTGACGGGCCCTCACCGGGCGGGGACGGCACGCCGAGGCTTGTCTCGAATGCGTCAGCGCGGATCCATCCGATCTCGCCGCGGCGCACCCGCGCCGCCTCCGCGCTGCCGGAGGATCACCATGCGTTCCACTCGCGTCATCGCCGCATCCGGCCTGACCATCGCCGCACTGGGCCTGTCGACCGGCGCCGCGTTCGCCAAGCCGGTGGCCACGACCTCGCCGAAGCTCTCCGGTCCCGGCGGCGCCGTCACCGTCACCGTCACCTGTGACACGGGCAAGGCCGGCCGTATCGCCGCCTCCTCGCAGGGGTTCCGCAGCGGCACCATCTGGCTGTACCGCACCCACAAGCACGGCAAGACCTACCGCGGGACCGCCCGGGTGGCGTCCCAGCTCAGCGGCGGCCCCAACCACCTCGGCCGCTACTCCAACTGGGGCGTGAACGGCAACTGCCCCGACGGCAAGCAGTGGATGACCAGCTTCAGGACCGACGCCAAGCAGCCCAAGGGCAAGGTGCGCACGGGTGCCGGCGGCACCAGCGAGGACTCCAACACCACGGAGATCGTCGCGGGCGCCGCGGTACTGGCCACGGCCGCCATCGGCGGCACCTACTACCTGCGCCGCCGCCAGAACCAGTCCTGACGGCGCGCGAAGCCACACACATGGCGGCATTCCGGGCCGCTGTGCCCCGCCGGGTCCCACCTCCCGCCCGGCAGGGGCACAGCGGCCGCGCCACGGGCCGCGGAGCCCCGGCGGCATGGTGAACAGCGCCGCATACGATGGCACTCATGTTCATACTGGAGCTGACCTACACCGCGCCGCTGGAGCGCGTCGACGCCGCCCTGCCCGATCACGTGGAGTGGCTGAAGAGGCACTACGCGGCCGGGCACTTCCTCGCCGCGGGCCGCAAGGTGCCGCGCGACGGCGGCGTCATCCTCGCGTCCGTGCCGGACCGGGCGACGGCGGAGCGGATCGTCGCGGAGGACCCCTTCACGGTCGCGGGCGTCTGCGACTACCGGATCACCGAGTTCGTGGCGACCACGACCGCGCCGGAACTGGAGCGCTTCAAGGAACAGCTGCCGTCCTGAGCCCTCAGCTGAGCAGCACCCCGATCTCCTCGTGCAGCCCGACGGGCACCCGGATGCCCCACCGTGACGCGGCCTCGCCGGCCAGCTCCCGGCTCCACCGCCAGCTGGCCCGCGCCGCCGTACGTACGGCCGGGAGCACGGCGGGAGCGGTGGTCGCGGTGTAACGGTCGCGGTCGGCGGCGGGCAGGTCCTGTTCCAGAGCGCGGCTGGGCGTCAGCCAGTGTGTGGTGGCCCCGCGCAGCAGTCGGCACAGCTGGAGCTGCTGCGGGGCGACGACCGTGTGCAGCAGGGCATGTGCACGAGCGGTCTCACCGCGCCTCAAGACGTGGGCGAGCATCAGCGTCCAGTTGGCGAGTTCATCGGTGAGCTGCTGAGCGGTCGGGCCGGGCTCGGGCGGGCACGGGTCGGCAAGGCGACGGGCCGCGGCGGTCCAGCAGTACGGCGGCGCCGGGGTCGGGCAAATGCACCATGCCACGCCAGGTGGGCACCTCGTCGATCCCCGCCCCGGCGGCCACCACGTGGAACTCGCCACGCATCAGGTCATCGAAGACGACGGCCAGAATGCCGTACATATTGGTGTACGCCAGCTTCAACGGCGCCAGACGGCCGACGAATTCCACCCCGTCGAAGGCGTCGGCATGCGCATCGCGCACATACAGATACGCCTCGATGTCGGAATACGCATCGGCCTCCCCCAGGGTCCACGACCCATAGAGCAGCACCCCCTCCAGCCGGGGTTCGGCCTCGGCCAGTTCTCGGAGGCGGGCGATGCGGTGGTCGAGGGCGGGACAGGACGATGCGGGGTTGTGGCGCATGTGTGCCATGGGGGTCTCCTGAGCAGACGGTCGGGCCTACGGACATACGGAACCGGCCCGGCGACAGAACGCCGGGCGGCCGGGTCGCGGAACACGTCCGTCTGCTCAGATGAAGATGCCCATGGGGGGATCGTGGCAGGGGTGGGTGGTGGTGGGCCAGCGAATTTCTGTGTACGGGGGCGGCGCCCCGGTTACGCGGCGGGGGTCGGCCAGCGGCCTCCGTTGAGCCAGTAGCCCTGGATCTCTTCCAGCTGGCGGCCCTTGGTTTCCGGGGCGGTGGCCGCGGCGAAGACGAGGGCGGCGAGGGCGAGGAGGCCGAGGCCGGCGAAGGTGGTGGCGGCGCCTGCCCAGGTCATCAGGGAGGGGAAGAACTGGGCGATGAGGAGGTTGGCGACGAGGTCGGCCGTGAGCATCGCCGACGCGCCGGTGGAGCGCAGCTGGGCGGGGAACGCCTCGCCCGCGTACACCCAGATCAGCGAGCCGAAGCCGAAGTTGAAGGCGGCGGTGAACAGCAGGATGGCGCCGAAGCCGATCCAGAGGGTGGCGCCTTCCGGGTCGCCGAAGCCGAAGACGGCGGTCAGCACGGCGAGCATGGCCGTCATCGTGGCGATGCCGGAGAGCAGCACGACACGCCGGCCGAGCCGGTCGATGATGAGGATGGCCAGGACGGTCGCGGCCAGGGAGGCCAGCTGGACGAAGGACGGCAGCAGGAAGTTCTGCCCGTCGCCGGTGAAGCCCATCTCCTCGAAGATCTGCGGGCTGTAGTACGTCACCGCGTTGATGCCGGTGATCTGGCAGAAGAAGCCGAGGCCGATGACGAAGAGCGTGGCGCGGGCGTACGGCTTGCGCAGCAGCGAGCGCAGCGAACCGCCGCTCTCCTCGCAGAGCGCGGCACGCACCGCCTCGGTCTCCGCCCGCGGGTCCACGTCGGGGTCGGTCAGCGCCATGACCTCGACGGCCTTTTCGGTGCGCCCCTTGAGGACGTACCAGCGCGGCGTGTCGGGCAGCCGGAACAGCGGGATCAGCACGAGGGCGGCCGGGATGGCGGACAGGCCGAGCATCAGCCGCCAGTGGCCGCCGTCGGACAGCCCCCAGTTCACGAAGTACGTCAGGGCGATGCCCGCGACCGTGGCGACCTGGTAGGTGGCCACGGACGCGCCGCGCGTACGGGCCGGTGTGGACTCGGCGATGTACAGCGGGGCCGCCACGATCGAGATGCCGATGGCGATGCCGAGCAGGAAGCGCACCACGTCCAGCACCACGACGTTCGGCGCGAGGGCGGACAGCGCCACGAAGACGGTGTACGACCCGGCGACGATCAGCATCGCGGCCTTGCGGCCCAGCGCGTCCGCCAGTTTGCCGCCGAGCAGCGCGCCCACGATCGAACCGCACACCAGGATGCTGTTGACCAGGCCCTTTTCGGTGTCGGTGAGGTGGAAGTCCTCGCTCAGGAACACCAGGGCGCCGGAGATGCTGCCCGTGTCGTAGCCGTAGATCACGCCGACGACGGCGCCGGTGAGGGCGAAGAGGCGGCCGGTGCGGCGGGGCGGCGGACCGGGAGGAGGCGAGGACGGTGACTTCGTGGAGCGCGTTGCAACGGACATGGGAAGTCCTTTGTGACGACTGTCGGCGGAACGGCCTTGCTGCGTGGCGATCACTGCCACAGCCACCGGTGGGCGGCCGGGACCGGACGCACCGCCCGGTGCCAGCACTGGCTGCACTGCCTGACGGCCGCCGCCCCACTGCGGCTGCATGAGTGATCCTGCGAGTATTCGGCTCCTTTCCTGCATGTGTCAACAGTCACCTGAGGCGACCAGGTGTTCGCCACAGTTCCCCGTGAATAGCGCCAGTTCACGGACCATCCCTTCCCGTCCCGCCGGATGTCCCACCCTTACGAGGGATGGATTACGCCGCAGGGCGTGCGTAGAGTTGTTCGTAACCAAGCATGATGTTGCACATTCACGCAGACAGCAGCTGGAGGGTGTCGTGAGCGGGACCTCGTACATGGAGCAGGAGCTGCGCAGCCAGCCCGGGACGTGGCGGGAGGCCGCCAAGATCGGCGGCGCCGATGGCCCGCTGCCCGGGGCGGGCCGGCGCGTCGCCGTGGTCGGCTGCGGCACCTCGTGGTTCATGGCGCAGGCGTACGCGGCCCTGCGCGAGGGCGCCGGGCTCGGCGTGACGGACGCGTTCGCCGCCTCCGAGGCGTTCCTCGGCGCCGGCCGCGGGTACGACACCGTCCTGGCGATCACCCGCTCCGGGACCACGACGGAGGTGCTGCGCGTCCTGGAGGAGGTCAAGGGGCGGGTACCGACCGTGACGGTGCTCGGCGACCCCGACACCCCCGCCACCGAACTCTCGGACGCCACGGTCCCGCTGCCCTTCGCCGACGAGCGGTCCGTGGTGCAGACCCGGTTCGCGACGACCGCGCTCGCGCTGCTGCGGGCCCACCTCGGCGCGGACCTGTCCGCCGCGGTGCGCGACGCGGAGGAGGCGCTGACCGCGCCCGTGGAGAAGGAGTGGCTGGACGCCGAGCAGTTCTCGTTCCTCGGTACGGGCTGGACATACGGCCTGGCCAACGAGGCGGCGCTGAAGATGCGCGAGGCGTCGCAGAGCTGGACGGAGTCCTACCCCGCGATGGAGTACCGCCACGGCCCGATCTCCATAGCGGCCCCGGGCCGCGTCACCTGGGTGTTCGGCGAGGTCCCGGAGGGTCTGGAGGCCGACGTCGCCCGCACCGGCGCCCGGTTCGTCCATCACGACCGCGACCCGCTGGCCGACCTGGTCCTGGTCCAGCGCATCGCACTGGAACGGGCCAGGGCCCGCGGCCTGGACCCGGACAACCCGCGGAGTCTGACGCGGTCGGTGATGCTCACGGCTGCCGGGGAGGGGGTGGCCGGGTAGGGAGCGGGTGGGTAGGGGTAGGCGGGGCCGCTCGGCCGCCGCGCTTCCCGACCGCCACGCCTCCGTGTGCCTCCGCGCCGACACGCCGACACGCCGACACGCCGACAGTCGGCCCTTACCGACAGATCGGCCCCTCCTCACCTCTTCCGCCAACCACCCCGTCCCGCGAGGGAGTCAGGTTTCATGTCGCTCGTTGCCACCTCTTCCATCGTCACCGCCGCGCGTGAGGCGCGGGCCGGGGCGGCGGCGTTCAATGTCATCCATCTGGAGACCGCCGAGGCGCTCGTCACGGCTGCCGAGCGCACCGGGCTCCCGGTCATCCTGGGGATCAGCGAGAACTGCATCCGCTACCACGGCAGCCTGCTGCCCATCGTCCGCGCCACGCTCGCGCTCGCCGAGGCGTCCAGTGCCCGGGTCGCCGTGCACCTGGACCACATCACCGATGCGGCGCTGGTGCGGGAGGGCGTCGAGGCCGGGGTGAGGTCGGTGATGGTGGACGCCTCGGCGCTTCCGTACGACCAGAACGTCGCCGCCACGGCGGAGCTGACCGCCTGGTGCCACGAGCGCGGCGCCTACGTCGAGGCCGAGCTGGGCGAGGTCGGCGGCAAGGACGGCGTGCACGCGCCCGGCGCCCGTACGGACCCCGACGAGGCGCTGGCGTTCGTCCGGGCGACCGGGGTGGACGCGCTGGCGGTCGCCGTCGGCTCGTCCCACGCGATGCACGAGCGCACCGCCGTCCTGGACAAGGAGCTGATCGCGGCCCTGGCCGGGAAGCTGCCGGTGCCGCTGGTGCTGCACGGGTCCTCGGGCGTGCCGGACGACGAGCTGCGCCGGGCCATCGCGGCCGGCATGACGAAGATCAACATCTCCACCCATCTGGTCTCCGTCTTCACCCGCAGCATCCGGGACACCCTGGACGGGGACCCGGCCCTCGTCGACTCGCGGAAGTACGTGAAGCCGGCCCGGGAGGCGGTCACCCGGGAAGCCGCGCGGCTGCTGGGCGTGCTCGGCGCCCCGGCCGCGGTCCCGGGCCAGTCGATCGCCGCGGAGGCGCCCGTGCAGGGGTGAGAGGCACCGACCACGGGCCCTGTCGAGGGGCCGCCGCCGCGAGTTGGTCCGGGCCGGTGCGATCCAGTACCTACCGATACAGACCGGTATGGCCCAATGCAGACCAGTGCGAACCGGCGTGGAGGAGCACGCGGGCGTGCGGGGGCGTACACCGGTCGTGCGGGAGGGAGCGGAGGGACGGCGGACGCCGTACCCCCGCCGGCACAGGACGCGAAAGCGTTTGCGTACCCTCGCACGACGGGTGGGCGCGGCACCTGCCCGCCCCGCGCCCCCGGCCGTCCGGCGGGCTCCCCGATATCACGCAGGCCGCCGGGAAGGACTTAGGCTCGCGCCATGAACCGCCATGAACGGATGAACGCCCTCCTGGAGCTGCTCGGCGAACGCGGCCGGGTGGAGGTCGAGGAGGCAGCGGCCCAGCTGGAGGTGTCGGCCGCGACGATGCGGCGCGACATGGACGCGCTGGCCGACCAGCAGCTGCTGACCCGTACCCGGGGCGGCGCGGTGCTCAGCTCGGTGGCGTACGACCTGCCCATCCGTTACAAGCGGGCGCACCGTGCCGACGAGAAGGAGGCGGTGGCGCAGGCGGCGGCGAAGCTGGTGGAGCGCGGCGACGTGGTCGGGCTCAGCGGCGGCACCACGACCACGGAGATCGCCCGGGTGCTGGCCACCCGGCCGGAGTTCGCCGAGGCCGGACCGCAGCCGCATCTGACCATCGTCACCAACTCGCTGAACATCGCCAACGAACTCGCCGTACGCCCGCAGATCAAGATCGTGCTGACCGGCGGCGTGGCGCACTCCCGGTCGTTCGAACTGGTCGGGCCGTTCAGCGAGCTGGTCCTGCAGCAGATCTCCGTGGACATCGCCTTCATCGGCGCGAACGGGATAGACCCGGTGATGGGCGCGACGGTGCACGACGAGGCGGAGGCCCGGGTGAACCGGCTGATGGCCGAACGGGCCCGGCGCGCCGTGGTCGTCGCGGACTCCTCGAAGATCGGCGCACGCTGCTTCGCCCGGGTCGGTGCCGCGGATGTCTTCGACACCCTGATCACGGACAGCGGCGCGAAGGAGTCCGTCCGGCGGGAGTTCGGCGAGCGGGGCCTGCGCGTGGTGGCCGCCCGTACCGCCGCGGACGGCTAAGACGTCATTTCATTTGGAGTCGTCGATGGCAGATGAGGGTTGAGGCGATGGCGGTGAAGGCGAGGAAGTGTTCGGGCTTGCGTTCGTAGCGGCGGTGGAGGCGTCGGCAGCCCAGCAGCCAGGACACCGTGCGCTCGACGACCCAGCGGTGCCGGCCCAGCCGTCGCGTGGACTCGGTTCTCTTGCGGGCCAAGCGATGGCGAATCCCGCGGCCGGCTAACCATCGCCGCAGGTGCGGGTAGTCGTATCCCTTGTCGCCATGGAGCTTGCCGGGTTTGCGACGCCGCGGTCCGCGGCGGGAGCGGATCGGCGGGATGCCCCGCACCAGCGGGATCAGTGCCTGGCTGTCGTGGAGGTTGGCCGCGGAGATGCCGATCGAGACCGGGAGGCCGTTGCGGTCCACGATGAGGTGGATTTTCGATCCGCTCTTGCCGCGGTCGGTCGGATTCGGTCCCGTCAACGGCCCCTTTTGATGGCCCGGACGCTGACGGAGTCGATCGCGCACCGCGACCAGTCCAGCTCGCCGCGGGCGCCGAGCTCGTCCAGGACCAGGCGGTGCAACTTGGCCCACACTCGGGCCTCGGTCCACTCGGTGAAGCGGCGGAACGCGGTCACCCCCGACAGTCCGAACCCTGTCGGCAGTTGATTCCATGTGCATCCAGAGGTGGCCACGAAGATGATCGCGGCCAGCACCTCGCGGTCCCCGCGCCGACCTCGGCCACCGCCCTGCGGTCGTTCCGGCGCCGGCGGCACCACGCGCTCGAACAGCTCCCACAGACTGTCCGGCACCATCCGCTCGACAAGAGGGGCAGTCACCATCCCAGACTGCCGCAAGATCACACCAAACGAAATGACGTCTAAGTACTCCAGTGGGACTTCACCATTCCTGCTGGTCAGACGCGGTCTTTCGAGCCTAAAGGCTGTCCCGTATGGGGTGGGGATTATCCGGTGAGGGCTGTGTTGTGGAGGCGGGCGATGCCCAGGATGGCCTGGTGAACGCCGCTGCCCTTGAGGCGGCAGTCCCGCAGGATCTTCCAGTTCTTCAGGCGGGACAGGGCGTGCTCGACGCGTGCGCGGGCCTTGCGGTGGACCTTGTTCTCGGCTTCCTGCTGCGGGCTCAGGGTTTCCTGCCCGCGTCGACGGCGGTGAGGAATGAGCAGGCCGGTGCCCTGATATCCGCCATCGGCGAGCACCGGAACGCCTCGACAGGCGATGTCGACACCCGACTCGGTGAAGGCCCGGCAGTCGTTACGGCTGCCGGGCAGGGGAGCGCCGACGGCCACGACCAGGCGGCTGTTGGCGTCGATGACGACCTGCAGGTTCGTCGAGTACCGGTAGTTCTTGCTGGAAGCGGCGACGCTGCGGTCCCGGGTGGGAATCAGGGTGCCGTCGACGATGTAGACGGTGTCCTCGCGCTTGCGGCGGGCCGGTGAGATCGCCAGCAGCGGCGCGAGGTGGTCCAGGATCCGGTCCGCGGCCGACTTGGAGATCCCGAACAGCGGCGCGACCTGCCGCAACGTGAGGTTCGTGCGCCAGTACGTGGCAACCAGTAACACCCGGTCCTCCAGCGGCAACCGCCACGGCCGGCCTCGCTGGACGTCACCGCCACGACGACGCACCAGCGCGACCAGGCGGTTGAACTGTGCCGGACTCAGCCCGGTGAACGGCTCGATCCACTTCGGATCGTCTGCTGACATCACCCCACCCATGCCCCGATCAACGTCCCAGCGGCCCCATCAGTTACGGGACAACTTTTAGCGGGCGGACGGTGCCCCGCGGGCCGGTTCCGGGATACCGCGTCAGTCGCGGACACGTCTGCGGTAGTGGCAGGCGCGGGCGATGGCCTGGTGGCGTCTGCGCCAACGGGACCAGGTCAGTGCGCCGCCACCGCGGTGCGCCGGCCAGGGGCGGACAGCAGCCAGCAGACGCCGGACCTCTGCCACGGTGAGCGGGGCCAGGCCGGCTGTGTCGTTTCGGCCGCCCCCTTTTTGACCGCGGCCGCGGCCATGGCGGCGAGAAAGGCGTGCGCGAGCATGGCCAGGGTGATGTGCCGATACCAGCCTGGGTAGCGGCGCACTTCGTACTGGTCCAGGCCGCACTGGCCCTTGGCGGCCTGGAAGCACTCCTCGATCGCCCAGCGGGAGCCGGCGACACCGACCAGCCTTTCAACGGCAGTGCCAACGGGCGCGTAGGCCAGGTAATAGGCGATCTCGTCGGGACGCCTGAGGCTGCGTCGGGCCAGCACCCACCGCTCGTGCGTGGGCGGATCAGGGTCGAAGACGAGGTTGGCGGGCAGCTTCGCCGCGGCCCAGTCGTAGACGCGCGGTCCCTTGGCACCGTCGCCGCAGGACAAGATCTGCCAGGCGTCGTCCGGCGCATCGGCAATGACCTGGTCGATGCGCCAGATCCCGAACAGCGACTTCAGCTGCTGGGACTTGGGCACCGCGAGCACGTAGCCGACCTGGGCCTGCTCGAGCAGGTGACGAAAGCGCCACTCCTGCCCGTAAAGACTGTCGGCGGTCACCCAGGCGATCGGCAGCGACGAGGCCAGCGCCCGCAGGACCAGGGTGTGGGCCAGTTCCCCCTTGGTAGCGAAGCCACGCTCGGCGGGGATGCGGGCGGCCCGGCAGCGGTCCCCATCGTTCATCCACGACTTGGGCAGATACAGCTCCCGGTCCACCAGCGCCCGCCCCCGGCTGGAGGCATAGGCGGCGAAGACGCCGATCTGGCAGTTTTCGGTCCGTCCGGCCGTGCCGGAGTACTGCCGCTGCACCCCGGCCGAGACGGTGCCCTTCTTCACGAACCCGGTGTCGTCGACGATCAGGACGCCGCCCGGGGCGCCGAGCTTCTCGGCGACGTAACTCTGCACGTCATCGCGGAGCTCGTCGGGGTCCCACCGGCTCCACGACAGCAGGTGCTGCAGGCCGTAGGGGCCGTTGTGACCGGCGTACTCGGCCAGCTGCCAGCTGTTCTTGCGGCTCACCGGGCCCAGCAGGCCCCGCACGTAATCCCGCATCCGACGCCGCACCTCGACCCGGCCGAACCTTCCGCTCACCCGCAAGAACAGGTCTTCGAGCTCGGCGCTCCAGCGTCCCGTGACAAAGTCCGCCATCATGCCCCGAGCCTGAGCGTTCCGCCCCGCTGTCCACGACGACATCCCGGAACCGGCCCGCGGGGCACCGTCCGCCCGCTAGGCTCGAAAGACCGCGTCTGACCAGCAGGAATGGTGAAGTCCCACTGGAGTACTAAGACGATGTCCTACGTGGTGAGGTGGACGGAGAAGCCGGTCTGGGGCGGGGAACATGGGGTTGGACCGTTCCGGGCGGGCTGTGGGAGGTCGCGGAGCCGCTGATCCCACCGGCGGGGATGCGCCCGCAGGGCGGCGGATCGCCGGACACGCCTGATGAGACGCTGTCCGCCGCGATCATCCACGTCATGGTCAGCGACTGCTCCTGTCGGGCTTTGCCGCCGTGCTTCGGCATGCCGAAGCACGGCCCACACCGCCGCTTCCTGATCTGGTCCAGGGCCGGCGTCCGGGGCCACCTGCACCGGGCCGTGCTGCACCGGCCCGACAACGCCGGCCCCCTCGACGTCGCCCGTGTCGGTCGTTCTGAGTCCGAGCCTCACGCCCCTACCGGCGGCGGTACCTCAACCTGCTCGCCGGAATGTGGGCGGAGGGGTATGGGGCGCCTGTCACCGGAGCCACCCGAGCACGCCCGTTGACCATGCTGCCGCACCACGAGACTCCGGGGTCCCCGGCAGAGTCGGCCTCAGGGCCGCAGGCCGCCGTAGTCCGTATGACGGTCGCGCCAGACGGAGTGCGGGTGGGGCTCGGTGGTGGAGTACGGCTCGTCCATGCGCAGTTCGATCCAGACGGACGGTCCGTCGATGCGGACCAAGTCGCCTGTGCCGGTGAGGCGGGCGGAACCGGCGTAGGCGACCGTCGTCTCGTCGAGCTCCGCTTCGTAGCGAGCGAGGATACGGGCGGCGTTCGTGTCGTCCACGTCCTCCACCCAGGCACGGATCGCATCGAGTGCGAGGGCGCGTTGGCCGGCGGAGAAGTCCGCGACGGCAATGCCCTCCCGGCGGGTGGGGAACGTCCAGTCACGGCCGGGGCGGAGCAGCAGGTCATCGAGGCGGTCCGGCAGTTCGGCCGCGCGCCACTGCGCGGGGTCGAGCGAGGCCAGCAGGGCGCGCAGGGCCTGGCGCTTGCGGCCCATCGGGTCATACGTGCGTCCCTGGTACGAGAAGGGGCGGCACGGTTCGACGGCGCGGAACGACGGGGTGGCTCCGGTGAGCCGGCCGCCCTCGTAGGTGTTCGCGACGGCGAGGTGGTGGCCTCCGCACTGCAGTTGCCACCGGCCCTCAGCGGTCGGCTCGCCGAGGAAGGCGATACGGAAACCGGTGCGGCCGTAGCCATCGCCCATGCCGGTCGAGCGGAGATACTCGTCGGCGATGATGTGCTGCCTGACCTTGTCGGCGCCCCGGTCGGGTCCGGTGCCGAGCGCGGCTTCCAGGAGGCGCATCAGGGCCTCCCACTGGATGCCGGAGAGGGAGGCGAGGTTCACGCCGAGCCGTCCGGAGCGGCCGAGCGACCACTGCGGGTAGGTGTGCCAGCGGCGCGCGTTGGCGAAGGTGTGCGGGTGCAGCAGGTCGGCGCGTTGTCTCCGGCCGAGGGAGGCTTGAAAGCTTTTGGCCGCTTCGAGGACTTTGGGGTACGGGTCGTCAGAGGCCGGCATTGGCGTCATGGTGCTTTCCTTTCGCTGGAGCGGTCGTGTCGGTGGCGCGGCTGCGCCGGCACGGTTCACGCGGTGTGCTGCCGTGTGCGGCGGGCGGCCCAGGTGGCCCCGGCGACCACGAGGACGCCGGCGCAGAAGGCGCTGACGGCGGCGACCCGGAGCGCCGCGTCCGCGCCGTCGACGTAGGCGGCGACGATGTCCGTGTGCCGGGCCGGCGCCTGGGCCAGTGCCTCGGCGACCGTGCGCGGTGCACTGTCCGCGCCGGTCACCGCGGCGGGCAGGTTCCGTGTGAATCCGGCGGTGAGCACCGTGCCCACGACGGCGACGCCGAGTGCGCTGCCGAGTTCGCGGGTGGCGGACTGCAGTCCGCCGGCGACGCCCGCCTGCTGGGGCGGCAGCCCCGCCGTGATCTCCTGGGTGAGGCAGGGCAGTGCCAGGGTGATGCCGATGCCGACGAGCACCAGCCAGCACGCGTACACGGCGTAGGGCTGTTCCGAGGCGGTCGAGAGGCCGAACAGGCCGCCCGTGGTGGCGAGGAACGCGGCGGCGAGGGTCACGGCGTGCCCGGCGCGGGCCACGAGGTGCCGCACGTACCGGGTGCCGAGCAGCAGGGGCAGTGTCATCGGCAGGATGCCGAGTCCGGCGCCGAGCACGCTGAAGCCGCGGCCGTACTGCAGCAGCGAGGCGTTGACGTAGAACAGGCCGAAGTTGGCGAAGAACGCGACCACCATGCCGATGCTCGCCGTGGCCAGGAGGGGATTGCGGAAGAGCCGCGGGTCGAGCATGGGGTGGCGCACCCTCAGTTCGACGGCGAGCCACACGGCGGTCAGGGCGGCGCAGAGAGTGAACGCGGTGGCCACGAAAGCGCTCGTCCATCCGAGTTCGGGGCCCTCAATGATGCCGAGGAGGAGGGCGACGGCCGCCGCGACGAAGAGAAGCGTGCCGACCGGGTCGAGCCCACGCTCATGACGGCTGCTGCGCGGCACGGCGGTCGCTGCCCAGAGCGCGCAGGCGAGCGCGACGAGCACGACGGCGAGGAACAGTGTCCGCCATGACCCGCCGGTCAGGAGCGCTCCTCCCCCGACGTTGCCGACCAGGCCGCCGATGCCGCTCACGCCCGCCCACACCGCGAGTGCGCGGCCGCGGCGCTCGGCCGGTGTGGCGTGGATGAGGATGCCGACGCAGTTCGGCAGTACGAGTGCGGCGCCGATCCCGGTGAGCACCCGGCCGGCGAGCAGGATCGCGACGGTCGGCGCCAGGGCCGACAGCGCCGCTCCGGCGGCGACCGTGAACAGCCCCGTGAGCAGGACGCCCTTGCGTCCGAAACGGTCGCCGGCCGCGCCGCCGGGGATGACGAGGCAGGCGAAGACGACGACGTAGCCGTCCACGATCCAGAGCAGTTCGGACGAGGTGGGGTGCAGGTCGCCGGCCGCGAGCAGGGGGACCGCGAGGTTGATCGCGGCCACGAAACCGATCACGAGCGTGGTGCACGCGCTCACGCAGGCGAGGACGATGACGGCGCGGCGCGCGGCCGTCCTGCTGTCCTCGGGAGTGGTGGCGATGTCGGTGCGCAGCATTCTTCTTCCTTGAGCTTCCTGGGCATCTTGGGTTCCCGCGGTTTCCGGGGGCGCGACACCACACATACGAGACAGTTTGTCTCCTATGTGGTTGCGCGGGTACGCTTCGAGGCATGGAGCAGCAGAGCGCCCGTCTCGGCCGGCCCCGGAGCGAGCGGGCACGCGCCGCCGTTCTCCACGCCGCCGACGATCTCCTCGTAGAGGTCGGTTATGCGGCGATGACCGTGAAGGGCATCGCCGACCGCGCGGGCGTGGGGCGGCAGACCGTGTACCGATGGTGGTCGACGAAGGCGGAGATCCTCCTGGAGGCCAGTGCCGACGACGCCCGCCAGGAGCTCGCAGTGGAGCCGACGGGCGATCTCGTGGCCGAACTCGCCGCCTACCTCGACGCGTTGACGGTCTTCCTCACACGTTCACACGCGGGGGCGGCCTACCGCGCGCTGATCGGCGAGGCACAGCACGACCCGGCCGTCGCCGCCCTTCTGGCCGACCACGACGTCATCGGCGACAGTGCGCGCGTCATCCTCAGCCGCGCCCTGGGCGCGGACACCTGCCGCCGTACGCTCGACCAAGCGACGGCGTCCCTCATCGGGCCGGTGTTCTTCTGGCACTTCACCGGCCGCGATCCGGCACTTTTGGACACCGCCGCCCTCGCCGAGACCTGCGGCCGACAGCTCGCACGGCGGTCCGGGACGTCCGGGGGCGGCGGCAGCGCCGACTGACGGCACAGGCGTCCGGGGTGTCGGCACTGCCTGCCCTGCCGCGTCGGCTGACGGGCCGTGGACGCCGCGGACTGTCGCGACCCACCAGCGGCCCGTCGTCGACGGTCGGCGCCTCAGCCGCCGTAGGCACCGTCGAGGATGTCCTTGACCAGCGTCGGCCCGGTCGGCTTCCAGCCCAGCAGTTCGCGTGTGCGAGCGCTGGAGGCCGCCATCGGCGTGGCGAAGAAGCCGCCGACGAAGCCGAAGTGCTCGCCCGCGTCCTCGGGCGCGATGGAAGCCACGGGAAGACCGAGCGCCTCGCCCAGCGCCTCCGCGATGGCACGGGTGGTGACCGACTCCTCGGCCACCGCGTGCAGCCGCGTCCCCGCCGGGGCGCGCTCGACGCCCAGCCGGATCAACCGCGCGGCGTCCACGCGGTGTACCGCCGACCACTCCACCGAGCCGTCGCCGATGTAGCCGGACACACCCCTGTCGCGGGCGGCCTTGGCGAGGAAGGCCACGAAGCCCCAGTCCCCCGCGCCGTGCACCGAGGGCGCGAAGCGCACGATGACGCTCTTCACGCCCCGGCGGGTGTAGTCGAGTGCGAGATTCTCACTGCCTCCGCGCGACGCGCCGGGGCCGACGTCCGGCGAGGAATCCGTCTCCAGGGCGGCGCGCCCCTCGACGATGCCGGAGAGTCCGTTGGCGACCACGAAGGGCTTGTGGGTGCCTGTCAGGGCCTCGGCCATGGTCTCGACCGCGGCGCGCTCGGCGCGGTCGGACTCGGCGGGGTTGCCCCAGTCGTGCTTGTTGGCGAGGTGCACGACCGCGTCCGCCTCGGCTGCGCCGCGGCGCAGCACGTCGAGGTCGTCGAGGCCGCCGGGCAGCGGCGTCGCGCCCTTCGCCTCAAGAGTCGCCGCCGAGGTGTCCGACCGGGCCAGACCGACGACACCGTGACCGGCAGCGAGCAGCTCGTCGACCGCCGCCGACCCGATCCAGCCCGTCGCACCAGTGACGAAGACGCGCATGATGACCATCCATTTCCGCCCGGGGGCGTCGCAACGCATGATCCCCGGGACACTTTCGATTCACCGTGCACCGAAACGGTAGCATGGAAACGGTACACGGTGTCTCGAAAGGAGGGCGGGGGTCGGGCCGGCCCGCCTCCCCGGAGGCTCGGTCCCCGTGACCTCGGTGTCGCGCAGCTGCGCCGCACCCTCCGGGCAGCCTTGTCAGCCGGAGTTGCTTGAGGCGCTTCCGCAGGGGTGGGGCTGCAGCGCCAACTACCCCCGGGGCCCGTCAGCTGAGTGGTACGACGTGGGCATACGTGAGCGGGTCCGGGACACGCGGCCCCTGACACAACGACGACCCGCTGCTGCCCAAGGACGAGCGCACCTGGTCCGGCCGGCGCGGGCACCGGAAGGTCACCCATTACACCGTGGCCGAGAAGACCACCCGCTCCAAAGCCGTGTCGCTCTACTTCCAGGGCATGGACGGCGACCAACTCGCCGACGGCGACCGGTCGGTGACCCTGGCCCCGCTCAGCAGCCCGGCGATCCGCCGCCCTGCGGGCGCACCCACGCCGGTGGGATCAGCGGCTCCGCGACCTCCCACAGCCCGCCCGGAACGGTCCAACCGTCCCCCGCCCCATACCGGCTCCTACGTCCACCTCACCACGTAGGGCATCGTCTAAGTCTCCCGTACCGCCGCAGAGAGCTGAGTCCCCGTCCGGCCGCTGCCACGATGGCGGGATGGACGCCAAAAAGACCACGGACGCCGCGCACGCCACGGACACCAAGAGCGTCATGGACCTCCCCCGGGCGGTGCGCCGCCTGGACCTCGGCTACTTCGTTCGTCCCGCGTCGGAGGCCGGGGGATCGGAGCCGCGGGTGGAACCGGTGCTCGCCTATCTGGTGCGGCACGATGCCGGGCTGCTGCTGTTCGATACGGGCATCGGCGCGGCCGACCCGGAGACCGAGGCGCACTACCGGCCGCGGCGCAGGCCCCTGGAAGCGGCGCTGGCCGAGGCAGGGCACCGGCTCGCGGATGTCTCCCTGGTGGTCAACTGCCATCTGCACTTCGACCACTGCGGCGGCAATCCCCTGCTGGCCGGCAAACCCGTTCTCGTGCAGGCGACGGAACTGGCCTTGGCCCGCCAGGAGGGATACACGGTGGACGCGCTGGTCGACTTCCCGGGTGCCGTGTACGAGGAGCTGCACGGCGAGGCCGAGGTGTGGCCCGGTGTGCACATCATCCCGACGCCGGGCCACACCGCGGGGCACCAGTCGTTGGTCGTACGCCGGCCGGACGGCACCGTCGTCCTGGCGGGCCAGGCGCGTGATTTCGCCTCGGAGTTCGCTTCGGACCAGCTGGCCCGGCAGGCCGCCCTCGACGGTGTCGGCGCCCCGCTGCCCGGCCACCCGCCGTGGCTGGAGCGGCTGAACGAGTTCGATCCGCGGCGGGTGCTGTTCGCCCATGACTGTTCGGTGTGGGAACCGGGTCGGTAGGCGGGCCCGCGGTGTTGGGCCGCAAAGCCTGTTTTCCGCGGGGACAGAGCGCGCGAAAAGGCTTATGTCCTGCCGTTGTTGGGGAAACTGCTGGTGAGGTCGGCGGAAATCCGGGGACGGGGCAGCGCGTCCGGGCGGTGGGCCGGTGAGTGCCGACGAGACCGTGACCGACGGAATCGCCGTGCATCGCTTCTGCCGTACGCCGGTATTCCGTCCGCGAATCCGCCCCCGCTTTTCGGCGGTGCGGAACCGCCCGCCTGCCCCTTTCACGTTGCCACGGGTGCCGATGCTGTCCCGGTGGCAGTTCCGCCCTGCTCACAGCCTCGACAGGAACTCGACAGGAAAAGGAACCATCATGGCCAAGAAGGAATGGGCCGCCGTCCCGCGGTCACCCGTTGCCGTCGCCCGCGAGGAACTCCTCAGGGCGATCGCCGGCGAGGCCACCTCCCTCCGCAAGGGCAAGCGGAAGGGGCGGTCCAGCAAAGCGCTCAACACCCTCTCCCGCGCGTACGCGCTCGTCGCCGCCGAGGGTGCGCACCACGACTTCGGTGTTCCCGCCGCTGCACGCAAGAGCCGCGGCAGGAACTTCCTTCCGTCGATGCGCACCGTCTTTATGACGAAGCGGGCGGGCGGCAGGAAAGGCAAGCGGGACGCTGTGGCCGACGGGTGACGCCGCGTCCTCTCACCACGTACTGTCCCCGCGCAGCACCGCGTCCGCGCCGCCGTCGAGGAAGACGACCTGCCCGGTGACGTGCGTGTTCTCCGGTGAGGTCAGCCAGGTCAGGAGGGCCGCGACCTGTTCGGCGCGTGCGTGGCCGTGCAACGGCATCGGCACACTGGCGTCTACCACCCGGCGGGTGTCCGGGTCGGCGAGCATGGGTGCGGTCATCGGTGTGAGGACGGTTCCGGGGGCCACGGCGTTGAGCGGGATGCCGGTGCCCGCCCAGTCTTCGATGGGTGCGGTACGGCGGACCCAGCGCGCGATGGCGGCCTTGGTCGAGCCGTAGACGAGGTGGCCCTCGCCGCGGTCGACGGCCGCCTGCGCCGCGGCGACCGCCGCCGGCTCGTCGCCGGCCAGCGCTGCGTCGACGATGGCGCTGTCGTACGGGTGCACCGATGCGATCGAGGAGACGACGACCGCGCGCGGGTCGGTGCCGGCGGCGAGCAACGGGCGCAGGCCCTCCAGGGTGGCCACCGCGCCGAAGTGGTTCACCTTGACGGTCAGGGGGTCGAAGGCGGCGGTACCGGCGCAGGCGATCACCGCGTCCAGCCGGCCGCCGGTCAGTTCCCGCGCCTGTACGGCCAGTTCGGTACGGCCTTCGGCGGTGGCGAGGTCCGCGTCGATGTCGGCGTTCTTGAGGTCGGCGCCGATCACGGTGTGGCCCTGCGCGCGGAGGCGGGCGGCGGCGGCCTCGCCTATGCCGGAGGCCGCTCCGGTCACGAGATAGGTACGGGACGGCATGGTGTGCTCCTCGGTCGGTGCTGGCCGCGCCAACATACCCGCGGGCCCCGAACATCCCACACGCCACCTCACCCGCGGGCCCCGAACATCCCGCACGCCACCTCACCCGCGGGCCCCGAACGCCCCCCACACCGCCTCACCCGCGGGCCCCGAACACCCCGCACACCACCTCACCCGCGAGCCCCGAAGGCTTCGCACACCACCTCGCCCCTGGCCTGCACGCGTGCATACCCGGACACCCGAACGCCCCGAACACCGCCTCACCCCCGGCCTGCACGTATGCACACCCGCACTCCCGCACTCCCGCACTCCCGCACTCCCGCACTCCCGCACTCCCGCACACCACCTCACCGCACCCCCGCCCCATAAACCCCCTCCGGCTCCCCCGCCTCGGCCAGCAACTCCCGCGCCACCTCCCCCGCCTCACCCGGAGTCCACCGGCCCCCCTTGTCGGCGGTGGGGCCGGGGCGCCAGCCCTCCATGACCGTGATCCGGCCGCCTTCGGCGGCGAAGACGCGGCCGGTGACGCCTTCGGAGGCGGTGGAGCCGAGCCAGACGACGAGCGGGGAGACGTTCTCGGGGGCCATGGCGTCGAAGGTGCCGTCCGTCGGCGCGGCCATGGTCGCGGCGAAGGTCCGCTCGGTCATCCGGGTGCGGGCGGCCGGGGCGATGGCGTTGACCTGGACCCCGTACCGGTCCAGTTCGGCGGCGGCCACCAGGGTGAGGCCGAGGACGCCGGCCTTGGCGGCGGAGTAGTTCGCCTGGCCGACGCTGCCCGCGAGGCCCGCGCCGGAGCTGGTGTTGACCACACGCGCCCGCGGCGTGCGGCCCGCCTTGGCCTCCGCGCGCCAGTGCGCGGCCGCGTGCCGGAGCGGCAGGAAGTGGCCCTTGAGGTGGACGCGCAGGACGGCGTCCCACTCGTCCTCGGTCAGGTTCACCAGCATCCGGTCGCGGACGAAACCGGCGTTGTTGACCAGGGTGTCCAGGCGCCCGTACGCGCCGAGCGCGGCGGCGACGAGCGAGGCGGCGCCCGCGGGCGTGGCGATGTCCCCGCCGTGGGCGACCGCCTCGCCGCCCGCCGCGCGGATCTCCGCGGCGACCTCTTCGGCGGGTCCGCCCGCCTCCGCCGCCGCGCTGCCGTCCGGCCGTACGCCCAGGTCGTTGACGACGACCCGCGCGCCTTCGGCCGCGAACGCCAGCGCGTGGGCGCGCCCGAGGCCCCGGCCCGCCCCGGTGACGACGACCACGCGTCCGGCGCACAGCCCCGCCCCGGCCGCTTCCTCCCGCACGTTCTCAGTCATCTGCGTCCTCCAGGTCGGTGGTTACGGGCGTACGGGGCATGGGCGGCGGCCCGCTCGGTGTACCGGCCGCCGCGTCCAGGAACGCCGGCCGTTCGCCTCCGCCGTGGACGGCGAGGCTGGCGCCGGTCACGTACCCGCACCGGTCCCCCGCCAGGAAGGCGCAGACCTCGCCGATCTCGTCGGGGGTCGCGAGCCGGCCGAGCGGGACGGTGCGGCCGACGGCTGCGACGCCCGCCGCGTCGCCGTAGTGCAGGTGGGAGCGTTCGGTGTGCACCATGCCGACGACGAGCGTGTTGACGCGGATGCGCGGTGCCCATTCGACGGCCAGGGTCCGGGCGAGGTTTTCCAGGCCCGCCTTGGCGGCTCCGTAGGCGGCGGTGCCGGGTGAGGGGCGGGTGCCGCTGACGCTGCCGATCATGATGATGGAGCCGCCGGTCGGCTGGTCCGCCATGACGGCGCGGGCGGCGAGGGACGCGGTGAGCGGCGCGACGAGGTTCAGCTCGATGACCCGGGCGGCCTGCTGCGGTGTGGAGTCGGCGAGGAGCCGGTACGGGGTGCCGCCCGCGTTGTTGACGAGGATGTCGAGGCTGCCGTACCGGTCCCGTACGCGGGCGAAGCAGGCGGTGACCGCGTCCGGGTCGCGTACGTCCAGCGGCTCGAAGGCGGCGGCGCGGCCGTCCGCCCCCTCGACCGGCCGTTCCGGCGGTCGGCGCGCGGCGGCGACGACCGTGGCGCCCGCCGCGAGCAGGGCCCTGGCGATGCCGGCGCCGACGCCCCGTGTGCCGCCCGTGACGACCGCGACGCGCCCCGACAGGTCGATGCCGATCGCCAAAAGGCCACCTCCGCCCTCCCGTTGCGGGCGCCGCGCTGCTACCTTCTCGGATACCCGGCACCTAACAAACGTTTGGTGGAAAGGTAGCTGATCCGCCCATGGGTGTCTCCACCGCCGTCACACTGTCCCGTCCCGGGGACGGCATCGCGCTCGTCACCGTCGACCGGCCGCCGGTCAACGCCCTGCCCGTACAGGGGTGGTTCGACCTCGCCGACGCGGTACGGGCGGCCGGCCGCGACCCCGGAACCCGCTGCGTGGTGCTCGCCGCCGCCGGGCGCGGGTTCAACGCGGGGGTGGACATCAAGGAGTTGCGGCGGACGCCGGGGCACGGGGCGCTGCTCGGCGTCAACCGCGGGTGCCACGCGGCGTTCGGGGCCGTGTACGACTGTGAGGTGCCGGTCGTCGCCGCCGTGCAGGGCCACTGCCTGGGCGGTGGGATCGGGCTGGTCGGCAACGCGGACGCGATCGTGGCGAGCGACGACGCGACGTTCGGCCTGCCGGAGCTGGACCGTGGCGCGCTCGGCGCGGCCACCCACCTCGCCCGGCTCGTCCCGCCGCACCTGATGCGCACCCTCTACTACACCTCGCGCACCGTGACCGCCGCCGAACTCCACCGGCACGGCTCGGTGTGGGAGGTGGTGCCGCGCGACGCGCTGCTGGCGGCGGCGCTGCGGCTGGCCGGGGAGATCGCCGCCAAGGACGGGTACCTGCTGCGGCTGGCCAAGGCCGCCATCAACGGCATCGACCCCGTCGATGTGCACCGCAGCTACCGCTTCGAGCAGGGCTTCACCTTCGAGGCCAGTCTCAGCGGAGTGGCGGAGCGGCTCCGGGACACGTTCGGCAACGGGGCGCCGTGCCCGGAGGGCCGGTCCGACGCGGAGGGCACCAACGCACCCTCGGAGGAGTCGAGTTGATGGACAAAGTCATGACCGCCGACGACGTGGTGGCCCGGCTGGCGAGCGGGATGACGGTCGGCATCGGCGGCTGGGGCTCGCGCCGGAAGCCGATGGCGCTCGTACGGGCCCTGTTGCGGTCCCCGCTGACGGACCTCACCGTCGTCTCCTGCGGCGGCCCGGACGTGGGCCTGCTGGCCGCCGCCGGGAAGATCCGCCGGCTGGTCGTGCCCTTCGTCACCCTGGACTCGATCCCGCTGGAGCCGCACTTTCGCGCGGCCCGCGAGCGCGGCGCCTTCGCGCTGACCGAGCTGGACGAGGCGATGTTCATGTGGGGGCTGACGGCGGCCGGCCAGCGGCTGCCCTTCCTGCCGGTACGGGCCGGGCCGGGCTCCGACGTGCTGCGGGTCAACCCCCACATCCGTACGGTGACCTCGCCGTACGCGGACGGCGAGGAGCTGGCGGCCGTCCCCGCGCTGCGGCTGGACGCGGCGCTGGTGCACCTCAACCGGGCGGATGCCCGGGGCAACGGGCAGTACCTGGGGCCCGATCCCTACTTCGACGACCTCTTCTGCGAGGCCGCGGACGCGGCGTACGTCTCGTGCGAGCGGATCGTGGACGGCGCGGAGCTGAACCGGGCGGGCGGCCCGCAAACGCTGCTGGTCAGCCGGATGTTCGTCAGCGGTGTCGTCGAGGCGCCGCGCGGCGCGCACTTCACCTCGTGCGCGCCGGACTACGGGCGGGACGAGGCGTTCCAGCGGGCGTACGTACGGGCGGCGGCGGACCCGGACGCCTGGGCCGGGTTCGTCAAGCGCTTCCTGTCGGGCGACGAGGACGACTACCAGGCCGCGGTCGCTGCCTTCACCGAAGAGACCGCCGGGGAGCGCTCATGACAGCCGACGCCGGACCCATGACCGTCACCCGAGCCGAGTACTGCGTGGTGGCCTGCGCCGAAGTCTGGCGCGGCGCCGGCGAAGTGCTCGCCTCCCCCATGGGCACCGTCCCCGCCCTCGGCGCCCGGCTCGCGAAACGCACCTTCTCCCCCGAGCTCCTGCTGACGGACGGCGAGGCGCTGCTCGTCGGCGACGCGCCGGAAGCGGGGAACGGAGCGCCGGTGACGGAGGGCTGGCTCCCCTACCGCCGCCATCTGGCGCTGGTCGCCACGGGCCGCCGGCACGTCATGATGGGCGCGAGCCAGATCGACCGGTACGGCAACCAGAACATCTCCTGCGTCGGGGACTGGGCGCGCCCGTCCCGGCAGCTGCTCGGGGTGCGCGGCGCGCCCGTCAACACGCTCAACCACCCGACCAGTTACTGGGTGCCCCGGCATTCGCCCCGCACCTTCGTCGAGCGGGTCGACATGGTGTGCGGCGTCGGGTACGACCGGGCCGCGGCCGCCGGGCCGTCCGCCACCCGCTTCCACGACGTCCGGGAGGTCGTCAGCGACCTCGGCGTCTTCGACTTCGACACGCCGGACCGCACGATGCGCGTCCGGTCGCTGCACCCCGGCGTACGACTGGCGGACGTGCGGGAGGCGACCGGGTTCGCGCTGCGCGTGCCGGACGGCGGGGTGCCCGTGACCCGGGCGCCGGACGCCGCCGAGCTGCGGCTGATCCGCGAGGTGCTCGATCCGGGCGGGCTGCGCGACCGGGAGGTGCCGCCGTGCGGGCCCTGACCACCGCGCTCACCGAGCTGACCGGCGTCCGGTACCCGATCGTGCAGACCGGCATGGGCTGGGTCGCCGGGCCGCGCCTGGTCTCCGCCACCGCCGAGGCCGGGGCGCTGGGCATCCTGGCCTCCGCCACCATGTCCACGGGGCGGCTGCGGGCCGCGGTCCGCGAGGTGGCGGCCCGTACGGACCGGCCGTTCGGCGTCAATCTGCGGGCGGACGCCGGGGACGCCGCGGAGCGGGTGCGGATCATCATCGAGGAGGGCGTGCGGGTGGCCTCGTTCGCGCTGGCGCCCTCGCGGGAGCTGATCGCCCGGCTGAAGGACGCGGGTGTGGTCGTCATCCCGACGGTGGGGGCGCGGCGGCACGCGGAGAAGGTCGCCGCGTGGGGCGCGGACGCGGTGGTCGTCCAGGGGGCCGAGGGCGGCGGGCACACCGGCGAGGTGGCCACCACCGTCCTGCTGCCGCAGGTCGTGGACGCGGTGGACATCCCGGTGGTGGCGGCCGGCGGCTTCTGCGACGGGCGCGGGCTGGTGGCAGCGCTGGCCTTCGGCGCGGCGGGCGTGGCCATGGGCACGCGTTTCCTGCTCACCTCCGACAGCACCGTCCCGGCCGCGGTCAAGGCGCGCTACCTGGCCGCCTCGGTGCGGGACGTGACGGTGACGCGCAAGGTGGACGGGCTGCCGCACCGGATGCTGCGGACGGACCTGGTCGCCGCCCTCGAACGGTCCGGGCGTCCGGCGGCCCTGCTGCGGGCCGTGCGGCATGCGGCGGCGTTCCGGAAGGAAGCGGGCACGGGCTGGGCCCGTATGGTGCGCGACGGGCTGGCCATGAAGCGCGGCGCGGAGCTGACGTGGGGGCAGGTGCTGCTGGCCGCGAACACGCCGATGATGCTGCGGGCCGGTCTGGTGGAGGGCCGTACCGACGCCGGGGTGCTGGCGTCCGGTCAGGTGACGGGGCTCATCGACGACCTGCCGTCGTGCGCGGAACTGGTCGGGCGTGTGATGGCCGAGGCGGCGGCGACGCTGGACCGGCTGGGGCGGGCCGCCCGGTCTGAGGGACGGGCCCCCGGCCTGAGCAGGCCGCCGCCGGGACCCGTACCGTACGCGCCGACACGCCGCCACCCGGCTCGAACACATGCCCCGAATATCGAACGGGACTCCGGCGGACTACGGTGGGGACGACCAGAAAGGTTGCCCGTGGTGCCGCCGCGGGCGGAGGTTTCCATCGGGGGAGATCAGATGCGCAAGTTCCTCGCCACGGCCGTCGCGGTGACGGCGCTCAGCACGACGCTCGGTCTGGCCTCGGCGTCCCAGGCCGCCGCGGCCCCGCGGGCGCCGCAGTGCGCCAAGGTGATGAAGTACTTCACCAAGGACCACCAGCGGCTCGTCCGTCTGAAGAACCTCTGCAAGCAGCGCCCGGCCTGCTACACGATCGTCGTACCGGCCCGGCCGACCGTGAACGGCCGTCTCGCCAAGGGGCAGACGAAGGACGTCCGGTACGGCACGGACCGCGGCCCGCGCGCCTTGTATGTGAAGAACCGGGCCTGCTGACCCGGACGCACCGCCGGGCCGGGGCCCCGCCCCGGCCCGGGTTCACAGCCGTTCGATCACCGTCACATTGGCCTGCCCGCCGCCCTCGCACATCGTCTGGAGGCCGTAGCGCCCGCCGGTGCGCTCCAGCTCGTGCAGCAGCGTCGTCATCAGCCGGCATCCGGTCGCGCCGAGCGGGTGGCCGAGCGCGATGGCGCCGCCGTTGACGTTGACCCGGGCGGGGTCGGCGCCGGTCTCCGCGAGCCAGGCCAGCACGACCGGCGCGAACGCCTCGTTGATCTCCACGAGGTCGATGGCGTCGATGCGCAGCCCGGTCTTCTTCAGGGCGTGCGCGGTGGCCGGGATCGGCGCGGTCAGCATCCGGATCGGGTCCTCGCCGCGTACGGACAGGTGGTGGACGCGGGCGCGCGGTGTCAGACCGTGATCCCGTACGGCACGCCCGCTCGCCAGCAGGAGGGCCGCCGCGCCGTCCGAGACCTGGGAGGAGACGGCGGCGGTGAGCCGCCCGCCGGGCACCACGGGCGGCAGGGCCGCCATCTTCTCCGCGGAGGTGTCGCGCCGCGGTCCCTCGTCGGCCGTCACGTCCCCGTACGGGACCAGCTCGCGCGCGAAGCGCCCCTCGTCGAGGGCTCGCACGGCCCGCCGGTGCGAGCGCAGCGCGTACTCCTCCATGTCCCTACGGGATATGCCCCACTGCTCAGCGATCAGCTCGGCGCCGTGGAACTGGTTCACGGGCCGGTCGCCGTAGCGGGCGCGCCAGCCCGCGCTGCCCGCGAACGGGCCCTCGGTCAGGCCGAGCGGCTCGGCGGCCCGGCGGCTCGCGAAGGCGATGGGGACCATCGACATGTTCTGGGTGCCGCCCGCGACCACCAGGTCCTGGGTGCCGGAGAGCACGCCCTGCGCGGCGAAGTGGACGGCCTGCTGGGAGGAGCCGCACTGCCGGTCCACGGTGACGCCCGGCACCTCCTCGGGCAGCCCGGCCGCCAGCCAGCTGGTCCGGGCGATGTCACCGGCCTGCGGGCCGACCGCGTCCAGGCAGCCGAAGACCACGTCGTCCACGGCGGCCGGGTCGACGCCCGTGCGCGCCATCAGCGCTTTGAGCACATGGGCGCCAAGGTCGGCCGGGTGCGCGGCGGCGAGTGAGCCGCCGCGCCTGCCGACGGGGGTGCGCAGCGCGTCGATGATGTAAGCCTCGGCCATGCGGGCTCCTCGGTCGTCGGGGCGTGCGGAGCGTGCGCGGTGCTTCCCGGAGGTGCCGTGTGGTCAGTCCCGTACGGCGATGCCGTCCAGCACCATCGACAGGTACTGGCGGGCGATCTCCTCCGGGCCGTGGTGGCCGCCCGGCCGGTACCAGCTCGCGGCGACCCAGACGGTGTCGCGGACGAACCGGTAGGTGAGCCGGACATCCAGCTCGGGGCGGAAGACGCCCTCGGCGACGCCGCGTTCCAGCGTGCCGAGCCACGCCTTCTCGAACTTGCGCTGGGAGTCGGCGAGGTAGCCGAAGCGGGGGCGGGCGGCCAGCTGCCGGGACTCGTTCTGGTAGATGGCGACGGCGGCGCGGTGCCGGTCGATCTCCCGGAAGGACTCGGTGACCAGGGCCTCGATGGTCTCCCGGGGGCCGAGCCCGGCCGCGAGCACCGCGTCGTAGCCGGCCCACAGCTCGTCCAGGAACGTGCTGAGGATCTCGTCCAGCATCGATTCCTTGGAGTCGAAGTGGTAGTAGAGGCTGCCCGCGAGCAGCCCGGCCTCGTCCGCGATGCGGCGTACGGTCGTGGCGCTGTAGCCGTGCGCGGCGAACACCTCGGCCGCGGTGGCGAGCAGTTCTCGGCGGCGGGCGGGCGACGGGGTCACGGCGGGCTTCCCCGCGGCGGGCTTCTTCTGGGACTTGCCGCCGGTCTTCCGGGGCTTGCTGTCGGTGGACACCGGGCCATTGTCGCTCCCCGCTCACGCGCGCTGGCTGCTGACCGGGACCGTCTCGCCGGTCATGTACGAGGCGTAGTCGCTGGCCAGGAAGACGATGACGTTGGCGACCTCCCACGGTTCGGCGGAGCGCCCGAACGCTTCCCGGGCGGCGAGAGCGGCCAGCAGTTCCTCGTCGGCGACCTTCGCCAGGTGCGGGTGGACGGCCAGGCTGGGCGAGACGGCGTTGACCCGGACCCCGTACGCGGCGGCCTCGACGGCGGCGCAGCGGGTCAGCGCCATCACCCCGGCCTTGGCGGCGGCGTAGTGCGCCTGGCCGCGCTGGGCCCGCCAGCCGACGACGGAGGCGTTGTTGACGATCACGCCGCCCCGGCCCGCGGCCCGCATCCGGCGCAGTGCGGCGCGGGTGCAGCGGAAGGTCCCGTTCAGCGTGACGTCGAGGACGGCGGTCCACTGCGCGTCGGTCATCGCCACCAGGTCGACGCTGCCGCCGAGTCCAGCGTTGTTGACGACCACGTCCAGCCGCCCGTGCCGCTGCTCGACGCCGTCGAAGAGGGCGGTGACCTGGGCCTCGTCGGTGACGTCGCAGGGCAGTGCGGCGATCCGCGCGGCGCCGAACTCGGCGGCGAGCGCCGCCTCGGACTCCTTCAGGCGCCGGGCGTGCGCGTCGGAGAGGACCACGTCCGCGCCCTCCTCCAGGAGCCGGCGGGCGGTGGCGCCGCCGATGCCGGTGCCCGCCGCGGCGGTGACGACCGCGGTCCGGCCGGCGAGCAGGCCGTGTCCGGGGACGTAGGGGGGTGGCTGGGGTGCCGGGTGCGCCGTCGGAGGCTTCTCGGGCGTCATGGCCGTACGCTAACCTACCTAACACTTGTTAGGGAACGGTCGTGGAAGAGCCCGCCGCCGCCCCGGGGAGGCCGCTCGATGGATCTCGAACTCACCGCGGCAGACGAGGAGTTCCGGCGGGAAGCGCGGGACTGGCTGGCCGCCCACGTGCCCGCCGAACCGCTGCCTTCCCTGGAGACGGCCGAGGGCTTCGCCGCCCACCGGGCCTGGGAACGCGAGCTGCACGGTGGCCGCTGGTCGGCCGTGACCTGGCCGGAGGAGTACGGCGGGCGCGGCGCGTCGGTGCTGCAATGGCTGCTCTTCGAGGAGGAGTACCACGCGGCGCGCGCTCCGGGCCGGGTCTCCCAGAACGGCGTCAGCCTGCTCGCCCCCACCCTCTTCGAGCACGGTACGGACGAGCAGGTGGCGCGGGTGCTGCCGCCGATGGCGCGCGGGGAGACGGTCTGGGCGCAGGCCTGGTCGGAGCCCGGCGCCGGTTCCGATCTCGCCGCGCTGCGCTCGGCCGCCGTACGGGCCGACGGCGGCTGGCTGCTGCGCGGGCACAAGACGTGGTCCTCCCGCGCCGCCTTCGCGGACCGGGCCTTCGGGCTGTTCCGCAGCCACCCCGGCGGGGACCGGCCGCACCACGGCCTGACGTATCTGATGTTCGACCTGGCGGCGCCGGGCGTGACGGTGCGGCCCATCGGGCGCCTCGACGGGAAGCCGGCCTTCGCCGAGCTGTTCCTGGAGGACGTGTTCGTGCCGGACGCGGACGTGATCGGCGAGCCGGGCCAGGGATGGCGGGTCGCCATGAGCACGGCAGGCAACGAACGCGGGCTGACGCTGCGCAGCCCCGGACGTTTCACGGCCGCCGCCGACCGACTCGCCGCCCTGTGGCGGGCCGGCGCCGACCCGGCGGACACGGCGCTGCGCGACCGGGTCGCCGACGCGCTCATAGGAGCCCGCGCCTACCAGCTGTCCGCCTACGCAGGCGTCGCACGCCTCACCGAGGGCGGCACCCCCGGGGCAGCGGCCAGCCTCACCAAAATCTTCTGGTCCGAACTCGACATCGCCCTGCACGAGACCGCCCTCGACCTCCTCGGGCCACACGGCGAACTCGCCGACGCCGCCCCCGAGGCGCCGGACCACGGCGGCTGGGCCGACGGCTGGATCTTCGCGCTGGCCGGTCCGGTCTACGCCGGTACGAACGAGATCCAGCGCGACATCATCGCCGAACGGCTGCTGGGCCTGCCGAAGGGACGGCGCTGAGCGGGCCGCGCCGGTGAGAGGAGTGGGAATGCGGTTCCTGCTGGACGCGGAGCAGGCGGAGTTCGGCCGGACGCTCGGCCGCATGCTGGCGGCGGCGGACACCCCGGCCGCCGTACGGGCCTGGGGCGCCGGTGACAGCGCCCCAGGGAGTGCGGTGTGGCGGCGGCTCGCCGGGGCCGGGGTGTTCGGGCTCGCCGTACCGGAGAAGTGCGGGGGCGCGGGATTCCTGCCGGTCGATCTGATCGTCTCCTTCGTGGAGTTGGGGCGGTATGCCGTACCCGGCCCGGTGGTGGAGACCGCCGTGGCGGCGGTACTGCTGGAGCGGCTCGGTGACACGGGCGGCCTGGCCGACATCTGGCGGCCCGCGATCGCGGCCGGGGATGCGATGGTGTCGTACGCGGACCTGGCCCGCGGGCCGTACGCCCTCGACGCGGCGACCGCCGATGTGACGTTCCTCGTCGACGGCGACACGCTGCGGGCGTCCGACGGGAGTGGGCCGGTCCAGCCCTCGGTCGATCCGGCACGGCGGCTGGCCCGGTGCCCGGGTGGAGCCGTCCTGGCGAGCGGACCGGCCGTCCGGGCCGCCGCCGCGCAGGCCGACGACATCGCGCGGCTGCTCACGGCGGCCCAGGCGCTCGGTGTCGGCCGGCGGCTGCTGGACGACACGGTGGCGTACGTGAAGCAGCGCACCCAGTTCGGCGTCGCCATCGGCTCGTTCCAGGCGGTGAAGCACCGGCTGGCGGACGTGCTGCTGGCGCTGGAGTTCGCCGAGCCGCTGGTGTACGGGGCGGCGGTGGAGGTCGCGGGAGCTTCACAGGCGGGAACGGCGGATGCCGCGGACGCCGCGGGTGTCGGGATCGCGATGGCGAAGGTGGCGGCGGGCGAGGCGGCATATGCCGCGGCGCGGGCCGCGCTCCAGCTGCACGGGGCCCTCGGCTATACCGATGAGCTGGACCTTTCCCTGTGGATACGCAAGGCACGGGCCCTGCGAAACGCCTGGGGCACGCCCGCGGAGTGCCGGGCCCGCGTTCTCCCTTCCCCCGTCGCGACTACCCGGTAACAGCGCAAATGTTTCACGAGTAAAATACCTGTTAAGCTTTTCGCCATGGGGAAGCATGCCAGGCTCACGGGAAAGCGCGCGGCGGCCACGTCCGGGAGCGGCGGCGCCGTACGCACCCGGCCGCTGCCCATCAGGAGCACGGTGCTGCTGCGCCGCCCCGTGGACATCTGGCACAAGCCCGCGCTGAGCGCCGTCGTCGCCCTCGGCATCCCCGAGTTCACGCTGCTCGCGCTGGGGCGCATGGACCTGGTGCTCTACACCTCGGCCGGCGCGATGTGCGCCCTGTACGCGCACGGCCTGCCGTACACCGCACGGGCCCGCACCCTGATGTGGGTGGTGCTCGGCATGGTCGCGAGCCTCGGCGCCGCCCTCACGGCGGCCTCCCTGACCACGTCGGTCCCGCTGCTCGTCCTCCTCGCCTCGCTGGTCGCCGCCGTGCACAAGATGGTCTGCGACGCGACGCGCGTCGGGCCGCCCGGAAACCTGATCTTCACCTTCATCTCGGCGTCCGCCTTCTTCGTTCCGCAGCGGCTCGGGCAGGTGCCCTTCCACATGGCGCTGGCGCTCGGCGCGGGCGGGCTCGCCTGGCTGGTGTGCATGGCGCCCGCGCTGGTCCGGCCGCGCGGCCCCGAGCGGATCGCGACGGCGCGGGCGCTGGAGGCCGCAGCCGGGCTGCTGCGCTCCGGCCCGGCCGCGGCGGACGGCCCCGGCGGGCCTGACCGCGCCCGGCACGCCACCGCGGCCGCCGTGAACGCCGCCTGGCAGACGCTGTTCCAGGTGCCGGGCCGCACACCCGCCGCGGCAGCCGCCCGCGCGGGGCTGGAGCGGCTGCTCGTACGGGCCGAGTCGGCCCTCGCGGCCCCGGAAGCCGATACGGCGGAGGCCGAGCGTTACGCGGCGTGGGCCCGTGACCTGCGCCGGGGCCGCCCGCTGCCGGAGATCACACTCACCGGCGCGCAGGCCGGCGAGCTGGCGGGGATCACCGCGGAGCACGCGGACCACGAACAGGCGGCAGGCGCCGTGCCCCGCGGCCCCGCCCCGGGCCGCCCGCGCGGCCTGCCCGCCGTGCTGGGGCGCCTCGCGCCCGGCTCGCCGCTGCTGCCCATCGGCGCGCGGGTCGCCGCGGGCTGCGCGCTGGCGGGCTGGGCCTCGATGGCGGTCGGCGTCGGCCATCCGTACTGGGCGGTGGTCACCGCGGCCTCCATCTACCAGGCCAACACCACCCTCTCCTGGCAGCGGGCCCTGCAGCGCACCCTCGGCAACCTGCTCGGCCTGCTGCTCTTCACCGCGCTGCTGCCGGTGATCCACACCGGCCACCTGGCGATGATCCTGCTGGCGCTCACCTTCCAGTTCTGCGCGGAGGCGAGCATCACCCGCAACTACTGGCTCGGCTCGGTCTGGGTCACCCCGATGGCGCTGCTGCTGACCGAGTTCGCGCGTCAGCTGCCCGCCCGGACGCTGGTCACCGACCGCTGGATCGACACCGTCGTGGGCGCCGCCGTGGGGCTGGCCTGCTGCGTCCTGGTGACCAACCGCCGCGCGGCGGACCGTATCGAGATCGCGCTCGACCAGGTGGCCGCTGCCGAGGCGGCGGCCCTGCGGCTGCTGGACGGCTACGGCGGGCCGGGCAACGAGGACGTACGGGACGGCGACGGCGTACCGGACGACGGGGCCCGCCGGATCGGCTGGGCGCGGGACCGGCTCGCCGCGAGCCTGATGGAGCTGCGGGAGGCGGTGGAGGTGTCGGCCGGCGAGTGGTGGCAGCGCGCCGTCCCCGAGGAGCGCGTCGCCCTGGCCGAGCAGCGGGGACACCGGACGCTGGCCCGGCTCGTCCGCCGGCTGTCCGCGCCGGCGCCGGCCGCGTAGCGCGTGTCCGCCGGACCGGGCCGTCCGCCGGGAGCCGCACCCCGGGCCGCGCCGGTGCCGCCCGCGCCGCCCCGGACCGCTCGCGCGCCCGGCGCCAGGCAGAATGGCCGGGCGCGGCGCGGCGCGGGGCCCGGACGGCGGCCCGTGCTCCGCCGTGCGCGACACAGGATGCCGACGGGGGCCGGGAGAGCCCGGGAAGAAGAGGTGCGCGCGTGACCGAGGACATCGTCGCGGGGGTGCTGCGCCAGTGGCAGCAGGTCCATCCGGGGCTGGACACCGGCCCGATGGCGGTGATCGGACGGCTCAACCGCTGTTCCGCGCTGTTGCAGCAGGCGACCGACGCGCCGCTGCGGCGGGAGGGCCTGACCCGCCCGGAGTTCGACATCCTCGGGACGCTGCGGCGGATGGACCGCGAGCTGACGCCGGGCCGGATCGCGCGCGAGACGTTCGCGTCCGGGGCCGCGGTCACCAAGCGGGTACGGCAGTTGGAGTCGCGCGGGCTGCTGGCGCGGCGCCCCGACGAGCGGGACCGGCGCGTCTCGCACCTCTCGCTCACCGACGCGGGCCGCGCGGTCATCGACCGGCTGCTGCCCGAGCAACTGCGCTACGAGGCCGGTCTGCTGGAGGGCATCGACGCCCGGCGGCAGGCCGAACTGTCCGAGGGGCTCAGCGAGTTGCTGGTACTGCTGGAAGGGCGGCTCGGCAGCCTGCTGGACTGACGGCGGCCGGGGGCGGAACGGGGCCGGGCGGTGCGCCGCTGTACGCCGGACGGGCGACGCCGCGTTCCCGGTGCCCGGGTGCGGGGAGGTATACGGCGCGGCGGACGGTCCGCCGGAGTGGCGCGGCGGCCGTTCGCCCGGCGCCTCCCGGGCAACGCGCGCGGGCTGCGGAATGATGCGTTCCGTGGACGGCTCCGCAGGCCGGCGCCGGTCCCTACACGGTCGAGGGAGGAACGCCGCAGTGTCCGAGCGCACGCCGTGCCCCAGGAGGGACGGTCGGCCGCGGCTCGCGGCCGCCGCCGGGCGGGGACCGCCGGGACACGGTCCGTACCGTCCGCCCACCGCCCGCCCCGTCGCCCGGCGACCCGCTTCCTGAGGCAGCGTATGACTTCCCAATTCGACGGTATGGCCGCTCTGCACGAGCGCAGCATCGACGAGCTGCCCTTCAGACGGCACATCGAAATGCCCTCCGTCCTCGCCGCGGCGGGCGGCGTCGAGGGGCGCCGGGTCCTGGACCTCGGCTGCGGTTCGGGGCTGTACGCCCGCTTCTTCGCCCGCAACGGCGCGGCCGGTGTGCTCGGCGTCGACCGCTCCCCCGGGCTGATCGCGCACGCCCGGCACCGCGAGGAGGTCGAGCCCCTGGGTGTGCGCTACCTGGTCCACGACGAAGCGACGACGGACACCCTCACCGGCGCGTTCGACCTGGCCGTGTCCGTCTACGCGCTCTCGTACGCGGCCACCCCGGCCGCGCTCGCCCGCCTCTGCGCCGCCGCCCGCGCCACCCTCGCCCCCGGTGGCCGTTTCGTGGCCGCCACGCTCAACCCGGACTTCGCGACGGTCCCCCACTACTACCGGCCCTACGGCTTCGACCTCACCGTGGCCGACCCGCACCTGTGCGACGGCGACCCCGTCGGCCTGCACGCCCGTGCCGACGGGGAGAGCTTCCAGGTGACCGCCTACTACTGGTCCCGCGAGGCACACGAACGGGCGCTGACGGAGGCCGGGTTCACCGAGGTCGCCTGGCAGTCCCCGCGCACCGCCGCCGACGGCAGCGCGTCCCTGTTCGCGCGCTACCTGGCGGCGCCGCACGTCCTGGCCGTGTCCGCGCGTGTGCCCGGGGACTCCTCCCCGCGATAGCCGGGGTCACGGTTCCAGCCGGGCGATGCGCCCGTCCTCCCCCGCCGCCCAGCAGCCGGAGTCCGGCGCGCAGTCGACGGTGTCGTACGAGCCGTCGTCGATGGCGTACCAGTTGCGGCCGCCGTCGAACGTCACGTCGCTGCCCGTCGGCCCGACCGCGAGGGCGGCCCGCGTTGAGCGGGGGAACCAGGCCACGCCGGACCGGTAGCGCTTCGGGGGCCGGACGGACGCCTGCCAGGTCGCGCCGCCGTCCGCGCTCACCGCGGCGGCCTTGGGCGAGGGCTTGCCGGTCCGGTGGTCGCCGCCGACCGCGAGGCCGTGCGTACGGTCGCGGAAGGCCAGCCCGAAGATTCCGCGCGCCGGGTCGCCCGCCGGGACCGGCGTCTGCGCCACGGTCCAGCTGCGCCCGCGGTCGGGCGAGTACAGCACGCGGCTGCGGGCCGCGCCGCCGGTGGCGAACCACGCGTCGTGGTCACCCGAGCTGACCAGGCACTGCCCGCTGGCCGCGAACGACGCCTCGCCCGGCTGGGCCGGGGGCATGCCGCGGGTGGGCAGCACCCGCCAGTTGCGGCCGCCGTCGACGGTGGACAGGATGCGGTATGCCCCGTCGACGGGGTCGGCGAGCGCGATGCCGTGGCTGCTGTCGAAGAACGTCATGCAGTCGTAGAAGGCCCGCGGATCGGTGTTGCGGAAGCTCTCGGTCCAGGTGGCGCCGCCGTCGTCCGTGCGGAAGACCCGGGACGCCTCGCCCTCGCCGGCCGCCAGGACCACGGCGTGCTGCGCGTCGAACGCCTCGATGTCGCGGAACTCCAGCGTGCCCGCGCCCGGCGGGGACACGTCGCGCCAGTGGTCGCCGCCGTCGCGGGTGCGCAGCACGGTGCCGCCGGTGCCGGCGACCCAGGCGGTGTCGCGGCTGACGGCGGCCAGGCCCCGGAAGCGGGCGTCGCTGTCGCTGTCCTTCAGGTCCCAGCCGCCGCGCAGCGCGGCGACCGCGGCCGGTTGTGCGGCGGCCTGCGCGGCGGCTGCCGCCCGTGCCGCGGTGCGCTGCTGCTGAGCGGACACCGGAGCGGTGCTCGCGGCACCGAGCGCCACCGCGCAGGCCACCGCCCACAGCATGCGCTTCCGTCTCATCCGCCCCGGCTGTCCTGACTGTCCCGGCTTCCCCTTGACCCTCATGAGGCTGGAAGCTAGCCCAGCCCGGACCCCCCGTCCAGGGACACCAGGCAACGGCTGCCCGAACTCTCGCCTCGCGTGCTCCGCCCGGCCCTCCTACTGTGCTGCACAGGGGGTACGGAACGCCCGGAAGCGGCGTACGAGGAGGTCGCGATGGACCGGCAGGAAGTGCGCGGGTGAACGCGCCGGCCCCGGTGGCGGTGACCGACGACCGCGCCGCCCACCGCTTCGAGGCCCGGCTCGGCGGCGAACTGGCGGGCGTGGCCGCGTATCTGCGCGCCGAGGGGCTGCTCGCCCTCGTGCACACCGAGGTGGACCCGGTGTACGAGGGAAACGGCGTCGGTTCGGCGCTGACCCGGCACGCGCTGGACACCGCACGGGCGGACGGGCTGCGGGTGCTGGCCGTGTGCCCGTTCGTCGCGGGCTGGATGGAGCGGCATCCCGAGTACCGGGACCTGGCGTACGAGAACCGCAGCAGGGTCACGGACTGAGCCCGGCGGATCAGGCGGCGCGGCAGACCCAGACCGGAATCCAGCCCCACCAGGCCCAGTGGCAGTGCCCGGGCGGAGACGGGTCGGGGGTCGGGGTGGGCGTCGGGGTCGGCGTGGGAATGGGCGTCGGCCGGTCCGTGGGGCCGGTGGTGGGTTCCGGCGTGGGCCCGGTGGGCTCGACGGTCGGCGCGGACTCCGTAGGCCGAGGGCTCGGCGTCGGACGTGGGCTCGGCCCGGCGCTCGTGGCCGAGCCGGTCGGCCCCGGGGTCGGTTCCGGCCCCTCTGTCGCGGTGGGTACGGCGGGACCTTCCGGAGCGGCCGGTGGCACCGTCGGCGGGCTCGCCGTGCCGCGCCCGGCCGGTTCGGGACCGGCGCCCGTGGGCGGCGTGGGGCCGAAGGCCGTCGGTACGGAGGTCGCCGACCGGTCCGCCCCCGCCTCGGGCGCGGCCCGGCCGGGCCCGGCGCTCGGCCGCGCGTCGCCGCCTCCGCCGGGCCGCGATGTCGCCGCTGCCGCCCGTTCGGCCCGTGCCCCAGCGTCGCCGCTGGTCAGCACGGTGCCCGCGGCCACCGCCACCCCGGCGACCACCACAACGCCGACCCCCGCCACGGCGGCGCCGACCGGCCCGGCCTGACCGAACTGGCCGCGCAGCAGATGCCGTACGGCCGTACGTACGGAAGTGAGCGCACCGCTGCCCGCCGCGTGCCCGCCACCGGCCGCGGCGGCCCCTGCCCCGGCCGCCGCCAACGGCACGAGGAACTTCGCCGAGCCGCCCGCCAGCAGCACCAGCAGCGCGGGGCCGGTGAGCGCGGGCAGCCGGTCGTTGGCCCGGGTCAGCAGCACCCGGCGGGTCCGGCAGTCGGCGCAGTCGGTGAGGTGACCGGCGATCGCTTCGGTCTGTTTGGCGGTGGTCTCGCCCCGTACGTACGCGGGCAGCCGCTCCCAGTACCGTTCGCAGGCCGGGTCGTCCGGTGTGCCGGGCACCGTGCCGAGGAACGCCTGCCGCAGCCCCTCCCTGGCCCGGTGCAGCAGCATGGCCGTGGCGCCCTTGCCCGCTCCGATCGCCTCGCCGACCGCCTCCAGCGGCTGGTCCTCGGCCTCCGCCAGCCACAGCGCCGTCACCCAGCGCCGGGGCAACTGCTCCATGACACGGGCGAGGAGGTCGACGTAGGCGATGCGCTGTGCCGGGTCGGCGGACTCGGCCGCCGGTCCGGTCACCGGCCACGCATGCCCGCCGTCCTCGGGGTCCTGCGGTATCTCGCGGGCGGCCGCCGCGCCGACGGTCGCGGCGAGGTGCCGGATGGTGGTGCGCAGGTAGGCGGGCACGTTGTCGATGTGGTGTCCGGACCGGATGCGGCGCCAGACCCGGAAGTGCGCCTCGGCGACCAGGTCCTCCGCGAGCCAGGCGCTCGTCGTCAGCGACCGCGCGTACCCGACCAGGCGCGGGTGCTCGCGCTCGTAGAGCCGGGCGTAGTCGTCCGCCGCCGACTCCCCGGACACCGCGGATGTCTCGGACATGTACCAACAACCCCTGACGTGTCACCACCGTCCCGGGCCGCCGGCTCGGACGGGAACGTTCCGGTTCCGGCAGCCTCGCATGGGTTTCGTGAGCGTAAGGACCAAATATCCGCTCGGCCAGACGTTCGTGACGGACCTCACGCGGCCGTCCGGTGCACCTCGCGTCATCTCCGTGGCGTCCTACCGGTCATAGAGAGGCAAGGACCTGTCCGCACCAGCATCGAGGAGCCGGCGATGCCCCATGTCATCGACCAAGCCGTCCACGCCCGTCTCATCGCGACCGCGCCCCGGTCGCGCCGGGTTCCCGCCCGGCTGCGCTACGACAGCGGCGATCCGTTCGCCGTGCGGGTCATCTTCCCGCCGGTGGCGTCGCTGGACGGGATCGAGGTGGTGTGGACGTTCGCCCGCGACCTGCTGGCGGCGGGCCTGCGGGAGCCGTCCGGCCGGGGCGATGTGCACATCTGGCCGTGCGGCCCGGAGTACACGATGCTGGAGTTCCACACCGCCGACGGCCTGGCCATGGTCCAGTTCCAGGCCCGCGACCTGCGCGGGTTCCTGATGCGGTCGTACGGCGTGGTGCCCCTCGGCCGTGAGGGCCGGTACCTGGACGTCGAGGGCGACCTCGCCGCCCTGCTCCGCGAGGCGTAGGGACCGCCTCCGGGCGCGGCGGTCCTGCCTCCCCCGCCTCCCCCTCAGCCGCGCCCGAAGAGGCTGTTCAGCTCCCCGTATTCGAGTCCGCCGGCCAGCGTCGCGTACGTGCCGGCGGTCAGGATCTCCCGGGCGGCTTCGCGTACCAGGGCGTGCGCGGCCTGGGCGATGCCCGCGCCGACGCTGACCCGTGCGACGCCCAGCGCGCCCAGTTCGGCGACGGACGGTGCGCCGGGGCCCGCCATCACGTTCAGCGGGGCCGCGATGCCCTCGGCCAGCGCCCGTACCGTCCCGGGCCGCACGGCTCCCGGGACGAAGATCCCGTCGGCTCCCGCCTCCACGTAGACGGACGCCCGCTCCAATGTGTCCTTCAGCCGCGCCTCCTCGTCGGGACCGGCCGCCGTCAGGTACGTGTCGATCCGGGCGTTGAGGAACAGCGGCACGCCCGCAGTGTCGGCCGCCCGTCGGGCAGCGGCGAGGCGGGCCGCCTGCTCGGGAGCGGGCCGCAGCGGCGCCGTCCCGCCATGGGTGGCGTCCTCGATGTTGACGCCGACGGCGCCCGCCGCGAGCACCCCGCGGACCGTCTCGGCGACCTCCTCGGGTCCGTCCCCGTACCCGCCCTCGATGTCCGCGGTGACCGGGACCCGGACGGCGGCGGCGATCCGGGCGATCAGCTCCAGCGCCCGGTCCCGGCCGAGCCGGTCGCCGTCCGCGGTGCCCAGGCCCCAGGCGGCGCCCGCGCTGGTGGTGGCGACGGCCGGGGCGCCCGCGTCCTCGATGAGGCGGGCGCTCGCGGTGTCCCAGGCGTTCGGAAGCACCAGGGGCGCGCCGTGCTGCCGGGCGCTGTCGTGCAGGGCGCGGAAGGCACGGGCCTTGGCCAAGAGGGCGGGGTTCGCGGTGGGTTCGTACGGGATTGCCGTGTGGGTCATGCCATCAGTCCAGCAGCAGTCGGGGCGCGGCACCGGCAAGTTTCCGACATGTACGTGCCCGGGCGTTCGTACCGGGTGATTTCCGTACCGCTCCGCCGCCGCTTGACTTCGAGTGCTCTCCAACATGAAGAGTTGATCCCGTTCCGACCACGGCACTCTTCTCCAGGAGCATCACCATGCGCACCACCACGCTCGGCACCACCGGCCCCGAGGTCGGCGTCATCGGACTCGGCTGCATGGGCATGACCCATGCCTACGACCCGGACGGCCGGGACGACGCCACCTCGGCCGAGGTGATCCGGCAGGCGATCGACCTCGGTGTGACGCTGATCGACACGGCCGATGTCTACGGCCCGTACACCAACGAGGAGCTGGTGGGCCGGGCGCTGGCGGGCGGGCACCGGGAGCGGGTGGTGCTGGCGACGAAGGTGGGGCTGGAGACCGGGGAGATCACGCCGGAGAACACCAGCGGGCTGGTGCGCAACGGCCGGCCCGAGCACATCCGCCGCTCCATCGACGCGAGCCTGCGCCGCCTGGGCACCGACCACGTGGACCTCTACCAGCTGCACCGGGTGGACCCGGACGTGCCGGTCGAGGAGAGCTGGGGCGCGCTGGCCGAGGCGGTGCGGGCGGGGAAGGCGCGGCACATCGGCCTGTCGGAGCCGACCGTCGAGGAGATACGGCGGGCCCAGGCGGTGCACCCGGTCGCCTCCGTGCAGTCCGAACTGTCGCTGTGGACCCGGGACGTGCTCGACGGGGTCCTCCCGTACTGCGAGGAGCAGGGCATCGCCTTCCTGCCGTTCTCGCCGCTCGGCCGCGGCTTTTTGACCGGCAGCATCACCTCGTTCGAGGAGCTGGCGGAGGACGACTTCCGGCGCCGGCTGCCGCGCTTCCAGCAGGAGGCGCTGAAGGCCAACCTGGACCTGGTGGCCAAGGTCCGCGCCATCGCCGGGCAGTACGGCGCCTCCCCCGCGCAGGTGGCGCTGGCCTGGGTGCTCGCGCAGGGCCGGTTCGTCGTGCCGATCCCCGGCACCAAGACGCCCAAGTACCTGGTGGACAACGCGGGCGCGGCGGACCTGGTCCTGCCGCCCGAGGCGCTGGCCGAACTCGACGCCCTCCCGGCGGCCGCGGGCACCCGCTACTGAGCCGGGGCCCGGATCACTCCCGCGCCGCGGTCAGTTCCAGCGCCGCGTCGCGCACGTCGGGCACCGGGTGGCGGCGCAGGACCCGCAGGCAGGCGCGCCAGGGCTGCGACCACTCGGCGCGGGTGCCGCCGAAGGCGGTGAGCGCCACGGCGAACAGGCCCGTCGCGTGCCCCCCGTCCTCGGCCAGGGCGCGGGCGGCGGCCCCGGCCACCGTGGTGCGGTCCGGGGCGTGGGCGCCGTTCAAACGGTGGCGGAGCGTATCGGCGGTGCGCCGGGCGAGCGCGGGCCGGTCCGCGTGGAGCCGGGCCAGGCGGGCGAGTTGGGCGGTCAGCTGCTCGGCGTCGGCGTTCAGGTCCAGGGCGCAGGACAGGACGCGGACGGCGTACGGGACGAAGTCCGGCAGGCCGGCGAGGAGTTGTCCGACCGCCAGGGCGCTGGTCCGCAGCGCGGGCTCCCGCAGGCGGTACTCGTCCAGCCGGCCGGTGAGGTATCCGAGCCGCTGCCGCGCGGGGCGGTCACGGCGGGATTCCGCGTCGGGTGTGCCGGGCCGGGCGTCGGCGGCGGCCAGCAGCCGGGCGGCGCGGGCCAGCGGGTCTTCCGCCGTGGCGGACCCGTGCGGTACGGGTCCGCCGGGGCCGTGCCCCGGCAGCGGGCCTTCCGCTGCGAGCACCAGAAGCGCGTCGGCGGCTTCCTGCCAGGTGGCGCGGTTGTCCAGGTCGGTGAGGACCAGCACCAGCAGGCCCGCCGCGTCCGGCGCCCAGCGGGACCAGGCGCCCACGGCCCGGTACGCCTCCCCCGCCAGTTCGGCGTCGTCCGTCTCGCACACGGCGCGGACCAGCCCGGCGTAGCGGGCGCGGTGCTGCTCCGGCAGGTCCAGCGGCCGTACGCGCAGCACCGCCAGGCGGTCACCGCGCGGGCCGCGCGCCGCTTCCGACAGCAGGCCCCAGGCACCCTCGTCGGCGAGCAGTCCGGTCGCGGCCGTCGCGCAGGCGGCGCGCACGTCGCGGTGCTGTTCCGGCTGGTGGTAGGCCCGTACCAGCAGTTCGGCGGCGTCCGGCACCGGCAGCCGGGCCGCGGCCAGCCGGGCGGCCTCCTTCTTGCCGGTCACCTTGGGCTGCGGCCCAGCGGCATACCGGCCGGGTGCGGTCCCGGCGGGGACGAGCATGGCGCGCAGCGCCGTCGCCAGGCGTGAAGGGGCCGTGTACCGCGCCGCGGTGCCCGCCGCGTACACCGCGACCCGGGCCCGGTCGCCGCCCGCGTGCGCGAGGAGTTCCGGCAGCGCTTCGTCCGGCCGGTCGGTCCGCGCCAGGGCGGCGAGGGCCGCTTCCGCCAGTGGTACGTCCGGGTGCGTGACGCAGCGGCGTACGAGGGCGGTGCCGCGGCCGGGGAGGCGGGCGGCGTCGGCGACCGCGGCGGTCCGCTCGTACGGGCGCAACCGCAGGTCGTCGACGGCGCGCTCCAACAGCCGCGCGGCGGCGTCCTGCTGGCGGGCCGTCCAGCAGTGGGCGCGGCCGGCCACCGGCGGCGTCCAGTGGGTGGCGGGGGTCAGGAACCGGCCGTACGGCGGGGTGCCGAGGACCAGGTGCAGCAGGTCCGTGCGGCGGCGCGTGATGAGGTCGAGCACGGGCGGCAGCACGGCCGCCGAGGCGTCCAGGGCCAGGATCTCGGCGAGTCGTGCGTCGCGTGTGGCAGGCGGCTCCAGCCACAGGTTGACGGCGGTACGGACCGCCCCGTCGCCGCCCGTGCGCACGGCGCGGCGCAGCAGGTCCTGAAGGCCGGGCACACCGTGGGCGCGGCGGCCGAGCGCGTACGCGAGCGTGAACGCCGGCCAGAAGTCGGCGCGTTCGGCCCGCGCCTCCAGCCAGGGACGGAGGGCCGCGAAGACCTGGTGTTCCTGGCCGTGGCGCAGGGTGCGGTCGAGGCGGCCGAGGGCGGTGCCGGTGCTCCCGGCGAGGCGGGTGAGGGTGCGCAGCGCCCAGCCGGTCAGCTCCCGCTGTCCGGTCACCGCGTGCTCGCGCAGCAGCGAAACGGCGAGGCGGCTCAGCGCGTCGCGGGTGGCGGCCGAGGCGTCGCGCGCCTCGTCGGCGTCCACGGCGAGGCGTTCCAGGGCGTCCGCGGCGCCGTCGGTGAACAGCGCCGGGCGGACCTCGGCGAGCGCGTCGAGCGCGGCCCGGCGGACCGGGTCCTGTTCGTTGCGCAGCCCGGTGAGCCCGTCGGTGAGCAGGGTGGTGATCTCGCCCGGGTCGCCGGACCGGGCCGCGTTGTCGATCAGCAGCGGGTAGGCGGCGGCCCGGTCCTCGGCGGCGGGGCGGCGGACGGCGGTGAGCAGGTCCGCGCGGGCCTCGGCGACGGGCAGGTACGCGACGGCCTCCAGGACGGCGGACCAGTGGGCGCCGTCCTCGCGCAGCAGCGCCACCGCCCGGCGGGCTTCCGCTTCGCGGCGCGCCCGGGGCAGCGCGTCGAGGACGGGCGCGCACGGCAGGACGCGACCGGCACCCGGGCCGGCCGTCACCGCGTCGTGGAACGCACCGCGCCGGGCGGGCGGCAGCGCCCGCAGCAGCCCGGCCAGCGCCGTCCCGTCGTAGCGCAACATCCGCCCCAGCTCGACAAGTTCGGGCGGATCGGCCCGTACGAGACGGCGCAGCGCGGAAGGGCCGAACCGTACCGTCCGCGCGGCGTCGCGCCCGGGTTCGAGGAGCAGGCGCAGCGTACGGCCGGGGTCGGCGGCGACCAGTACGTCCAGCCGCAGCAGCAGGGGGCCGGCGAGCGGGCCGCGGCACAGCCGTTCCAGGAGGCCGAGCACGCGGTGCGGTTCGCGGTCGGCGGCCACCGTGACGCAGGCCGCGTACCGCTGCCACCAGACGGCGCGCGACGCCTGCGACATCGGCGTCAACTGCCGCTCCGCCTCGGCCAGTACGGCCGCCGGATGCCGCTTGGCCAGGGCGCGCGAGGACGCCGCGGCGGCGTGGAACAGCTCGGGCAGCAGCCGCGCGACCGCCTCGGGACCGCAGCCGGGGAGCAGCCCGGCGGCCTCGGCGTCGCCCCACCGTTCGCGCAGCGGCCCGATCAGCCGCTCGGCGAGGGCGGGGCGGCCCCCGGCGACGACCGCCCCGGTCAGCCGCCGCCGCACGTCGGCGGGGGCGTCCGCGTACGCCGCCTCGACGGCCGCGTCCGGCAGCGCTCCGGTGCGTACGGCATGGAGCGCGTGCGCGCGGACGGACGATGGCGTCGGGGTCGGTGAGGCGGGCGGCGAGGTATGCGCCGTCACCGGCCACCCGGGCGGCGAAGGCCGCCAGCCGGCGTTCGTACGGGCCGCGCGTGTCCCACTCGGCGAGGAGCCCGGCGAGCGTGCCGCGCCCGGCCGCTTCCCGGGCGCGGGCCGCCAGTTCGGTCATGCGCCGGGGGTACGGGAGCGGTTCGAGGGCGGCGAGCAGGGTGTCGGCGTGGGCGGCGGCCGGGCGTCCGGCGTCCGCCGCCTGGTCGTGCGGGTCCTGGGCCATGGGCAGCATCCTCCCTGGCCGTTCCCACCTGCGAAAACCGTTTTTCCTTGGGTGCCCGACCGGCCGCGCGCCGTCGTGTCAGCGCGCGCCCGCCCCGTCGAACAGCTGGGAGAGATGCATGTCCAGGAGCTGGACGGCCTTCTCGGGAGTGTGCACGTCGAGCAGGATGTACGTCGAGAGGCCGTCGGCCAGGCAGATCAGCACCATCGCCTCGTCGTCCGCGTCCCGCTCCGCCCGCACCTCTCCCTGCTCCATCGCCTTCCGCAGCTGGTCGGCGAAGAGACCGCGCAGTGCGGGGATGCCCTCCTGGGCGCCGGTGCGCAGCGCCGGATCGTGCACGGCCCGGTGGAAGTGGGCCACGCCGACCAGGAAGCCGGTACGGCTCTGCTCGTCCAGGGGCAGCATCCCCACGAGGCAGGCGCGCACGATGTCACGGGGCGTCGGTTCCCTGCCCAGGGCTTCGATGCTCTCGCGGATGCGCTGCTGGGCGAGGCTCTCGATGTAGCGCAGCGCGAAGAGCAGCATCTCGTCCTTGGTGCGGAAGTAGTGCTGGAGCCGCCCCAGGGACATGCCGGCCTCGGCGGCCACGTCCCGCAGGCTCGCGCCCTCCAGTCCCCGGGTGCTCGCGATCCGCCACAGCGCCTCGGAGATCTCCCGCCGCCGCGCCTCGTGGTCCACCTTCTTCGGCACCTGGCCTCGCCTTCTTTTTTACAAGTCGCTCGTACCGTTATAACGTACGACTACTCAATACACATGACTTGCCAAGAACGGGGAGCCCACCATGTCCGCACCCGCCACGCCCCTGCTGCGGCCGCCCCGCAACCGGGTCGACCCGCGCGCCCGCCGCTGGTGGACCGTCCAGGCGCTGCTGACGGTCAGCGGTCCGCTGCTGCTCACCGCGCTCGCCCTGGCCGTCTGCTCGGCGCTGTTCTTCCCGGGCGCCCTGCCCTGGCTCGGGCCGCTCCTGCTCGTCGTCCTGGTGCTGCCCGCGATCGGCTACCAGCTGGTCATGCCGCGCTGGCGGTACGCGGTGCACGCCTGGGAGCTGGGCGGCCGGGCGGTCTACGCGGCGAACGGCTGGTTCTGGCAGAAGCGGCGGATCGCGCCGCTGTCGCGGGTGCAGACCGTGGACACCGTGCGCGGCCCGCTCCAGCAACGCTTCGGGCTGGCGACGGTCACCGTCACCACCGCCTCCACCGCCGGCGACGTGAAGATAGCCGGACTGTCCGACGCGGACGCCGAGGAACTGTCGCGCCGCATCGGCGAGGCCGCGCAGGCCGTGCCGGGTGATGCCGCGTGACCGCCGCCGCACCGCACGCGCCCGGCGCACCGGCCCGGTGGCACCGGCTGGACCGCCGCACCCTCCTGGTGCACTGCGGCTGGCTGGCCGCGCCGCTCGGCTCCTGGGCGCTGACCGCGCTGGCCACCGGCGGCCGGATCACGCCCGGCGCCTGGATCACGCTGACCGCCATCGCGGGCAGCTTCGCGGTCCTCACCGTGATCGGCCTGATCCGCTGGCTCCGTACCGACTACCGCGTCACCCACGACTCCTTCGAGGTGCGCAGCGGGGTGCTGACCCGGCGGCTGCGTTCCGTACCGCTGCACCGCATCCGTACGGTCGATCTGACCGCCTCACCGCTGCACCGCCTGTTCGGCGTCACCGTCCTGCGGGCCGGTACGGCGGGCTCCTCGGGCGGCGGCGCCGAACTGTCCCTGGAAGCGCTGACGACGGCCGACGCGGAGCGGCTGCGGGCCACGCTGATGGCCCGCGCCGACGCCGCCGCGGCGGCGGAGGACCCGGTCGTCTCCCGCATCAACTGGCGCTGGCTGCGCTACGCGCCGCTCACCTTCTGGGTCATCGGCGGTGTCTTCGCCGCTGCGGGCGGTGTCTACCGCGCCCTGGACGGCGCCGGCATCGAGCCGTGGAAACTGGGCATCGTCCGCAGCGCGTTCGACGAGTTCGGCGCCAGTGCGCTCTGGATCACGATTCCGCTCGCGCTGCTGGCCGTCCTCGTCCTCGGCACGGTCGGCGCCCTCGCCCTCTACGTCGAGGGCTGGTGGAACTTTCGTCTCGAATGGACCGACGCGCACACGCTGCGGGTACGCCGCGGCCTGTTCACCACGCGGTCGGTGACCATCGAGCGGGCCCGGCTGCGCGGGGCGGTCCTGCGCGAGCCGCTGCTGCTGCGGGCGGGCGGCGGCGCCACCGTCCGCGTGGTCGCGGGCGGGCTGGGCAACAAGGAGGAGAACCGCAAGCGCAGCGTCATCCTGCCGCCCGCGCCGCGCACCGAGGCGGTGTGCACGGCCTCCGGCACGCTCCGCACCGCGTTCCCCGACGCCGGGCTGCGCGCCCATCCGAAGGCGGCGCTGCGACGGCGCCGTACGCGCGGGCTGCTGCTCGTCACCCTCCCGGGCACCCTGATCCTCGCGCTGCTGGGCCTGCTGTTGACGCCCGTACTGCTCCACTGCGCCTGGGCGTTCGCGCTGGTGTCGGCGCCGGTGGTGCTGTGGCTGGCCGGGGACGCGTACCGCAACCTGGGGCACGCCGTCCAGGGACGCTACCTCGTCACGCGCTCCGGCACGTTCAGCCGGGAGACCGTCGCGCTCCAGCGCGAGGCCATCGCGGCCTGGACGTTCTCCACCACCCCGTTCAGCAGGCGGACCGGCCTGGTCACGCTCACCGCGGCGGTCGCCGCCGGCGAGGACGGGTATCACGTCCGGGATCTCGCGGCGGACGACGCGCCGGCCCTGGCGGCGGCCGCGGGGCCCGGCATCCTGGAGGAATTCCTCGACCACGGCGACCGCGGCGGCCACGGCAACGCCGTCCCGGCCTACAGCCACGGGCATTCCGGCCCGGGACGGCATCGCAAATCCATGTCAACCCACACGTTGCACCGGAACCCTGACGACCTGGACATGACATAAATCACACCCCTGTCACGTGCACGGCGGGGGCGGGCACACCGTCCTACTAGGCGTAAGCCTCGTCCCGTTCCGACAGCCGTAAGGGAGCAGCCGCGGTGCCCAGTGTCATCGACCAAGCCGTCCAGGTACGTCTCATCGCGACCGCCCCCGGCTCGCACACGGTGCCCGCGGTCCTCCACTATCACCGGGCCGATCCGCTCGCGGTGCGGATCTCCTTCCCGCCGGAGATCTCCCTGGACGGCGCCGAGGTCGACTGGGCCTTCGCGCGCGAACTGCTCGCCGAGGGGCTGCGGGCCCCGGCCGGCACCGGTGACGTACGGGTGCGGCCGCTGGGCCCGGAGCGCACAGTGCTGGAGTTCCACGTCGAGGACGGCGTCGCGATGGTCCAGGTCCGCACCGACGATCTGCGCCGCTTCCTGGACCGTACGTACCGGTCCGTGCCCGCGGGCCACGAGCAGAAGCACATGGACGTGGACAGCGGCCTGGCGGAACTGCTCGGCGACGCGTGAAAGCGGTGCCGGGCCCCGGCTTCCCGGGGGCCCGGCACCGCTTCGCCGTCCGCTTCAGCGCTGCGGGAACCCGAACCCGTACCCCTGCTGCTTCATCCACGGCAGCAGCCGCTTGAGCGCCCCGACCGTCTGGCTGCGGTCGCCGCCGCCGTCGTGGAAGAGGACGGTCGGGCCGTTGCGCAGCTCCCGCTTCACCGTGCGCACGATCGCGTCGGTGCCCGGCCGCTCGAAGTCCTTGCTGTCCACGTTCCAGCCCAGCGGCCGCATGCCCCGCTCCGCGGCCACCTTCCTGCTGTACGGGGTGAACGCGCCGCCCGGCGCCCGGTAGTACTCCACCTTCGGGCCGCCCGCCGCCTGCTCGATCATCTGCTGCGCCGGGACTATCTGCTGCGACTGGTAGCTCTCCGGCCGGTGGTCCATGCCGGTGTTGTGGCTCATGGTGTGGTCGCACAGCTTGTGCCCGGCCGCCGCCACCTGCTTCACGAGGTCCGGATGTGCCTTCGCCGACGGACCGATCATGCAGAAGGTGGCCTTGACGTCGTGCTGCTTCAGCACGGACAGCACCTTCGGGGTCCAGACCGGGTCGGGGCCGTCGTCGATGGTGATGTTCAGGCTCTTTCCGGGCCGGTCGGAGGCGTGCACGATGCTGGGGTCGACCGGGGCCGCCGCCCGCGCCTGCTGGGTGGGCTCGGCGTGCGCCTCGGAGGTGGCGCCGGACTGCCCGAAGGTCAGATAGCCCGCCACACCCAGCGACGCCGCCGCCACCGCGGCTCCCCCGATGATCCCGCTCCGCCTGACGTGCCGTGCCATTGCGTATCCCGTCCCTACTGCCGTGCGCGGGCCACCGCGGACATGTGTACGGGCGCCACCGTCGGCGCCGTACGATTCCCCCTGCGGTGCGCTCGCGCGCTTACTGCCTTGCATTACGACAGATGCGAAGAAGTAAGGGCTGGATCCGCCTGTTACCGATCCATCATGAAACTTATTGATACTGGTCCCATGCCCCGAGTACTTCTCATCGAGGACGACGCCGCGGTGCGCGACGGCGTGAGCCTCGCGCTCCGCCGCCGCGGCCACGAGGTGACGGCCGCGGCCAGCGGCGAGGACGGCCTCGACCTGCTCCCCGCCTTCCGCCCCGACATCGTGCTGCTGGACCTGATGCTCCCGGGCAAGGACGGCTTCGAGGTCTGCCGGCGCATCCGCGCCGACCGCCAGCTGCCGATCATCATGCTCACCGCCCGCGGCGACGACCTGGACGTGGTACTCGGGCTGGAGGCCGGCGCCGACGACTACATCGTCAAGCCGGCCCGCGGCGAAGTGCTGGAGGCCCGTATCCGCGCGGTGCTGCGGCGCACCGCGCTGCCCGCCGACGGCACCGCCGGTCCCGCCGAGCCCGGCCCCGCCCCCGTGGAGACCTACGGAGAACTGGCCGTGGACCGCGCCGGGCTGGTCGTCACCAAGGGCGGCGCCGACCTGCCGCTGGCCCCCTCGGAGATGAAGCTCCTGCTGTTCCTGTCCGCGACGCCCGGACAGGTCTTCAGCCGCCAGCAGCTGCTGGAGCATGTGTGGGAGCACAGCTACCACGGCGACGCGCGCCTGGTGGACGCGTGTGTGATGCGGCTGCGCAACAAGATCGAGGACACCCCGCGCAGCCCCCGGTACGTCCAGACCGTGCGCGGCTTCGGCTACCGCTTCGGCCCCCTGTGAAGCGCCCCCGGCCGGCGGGCGGCACCCGGCGCACGCTGCTGCCGCGTTCGCTGCCGCGCGGCCTGCGTGCCCGGCTCGTCGTCGCGTTCCTGCTGGTCGCCGCGGTCAGCGCGCTGACCACCGCGGCGCTGACCTACCGCGAGGCCCGCACCGCCATCCTCCAGCGCTCCCAGGACACCGCGATCCAGGACCTCAGGGGTCAGGTCAATTCGCTCGCACCGGACCTCGCGGTGCCGCCCACCCGGGAGGACCTGGAGGAGTTCGCCCGGCAGCTGGACCGCTCCGGCCGGGCCCGGGACTGGGACGTCGACGTACGGTACGAAGGCGTCGCCGACCACGTGCGCAGCTGGCGCCGCCCGGTCGATGTCCCCGAGGAACTGCGGGAGTCGGTCGAGAAGCGGCATGTGACCGCGTTCCAGCGGGTGGCGGACCGCAACGGCGATCCGTGGCTGCTGATCGGCATGCCGGTGCTCCAGTCGCAGGAAGGCAACCGCAAGGCGTCCCCGCTGTCCGTCTACGCCCAGCTCCCGCTCCGCGCCGAGGAGGCCAACGTCGAGGCGCTGGTGAGCGCGGCGCAGAACGGCGCCCTGCCGGTGCTCGCGCTGGCCGTGGTCCCGGCCCTGCTGGCGGCCCGCGGGGTGCTGCGGCCGGTGCGCGGGCTGCGGCAGGCCGCCGGGCGGATCGCCGAGGGCAAGCTGGAGACCCGGCTGGAGGTCAAGGGCTCCGACGAGCTGGCCGACCTGTCGAGGACGTTCAACGACATGGCCGCCAAGCTGGAGGAGAGCGTCGCGGACCTGCGGCGCATGGAGGCCAACGCCCGGCGCTTCGCGGCCGATGTCTCGCACGAGCTGCGCACGCCGCTGGCGGCGATGAGCGCCGTCACCGACGTGCTCGACGAGGACGCCGACGCGCTCGACCCGGACACCGCCTCCGCGGTCCGCCTGATCAGCCAGGAGACCGGCAAGCTGGCGCGGATGGTGGAGGACCTGATGGAGGTCTCCCGCTTCGACGCCGGGGCCGCGGCGCTGCACCTGGACGAGGTGGACGTCGCCGAGACGATCCGCAAGACGCTCCAGGCCCGCGCCTGGCAGGACCGGGTGGGTACCGAACTGCCGGACGGCGTACGGGCGCGGCTGGACCCGCGGCGGCTGGACGTCGTGGTGGCCAACCTGGTCGGCAACGCGCTGCACCACGGCGGGGAGCCGGTACGGGTGCTGCTGCGGGCGCCGGAACCGGGCGACGGGCGGCTGGTGATCCGGATCGTGGACAGCGGCCCCGGCATCGACCCCGAGGTGCTTCCGCACGTCTTCGACCGCTTCTACAAGGCGGACTCCGCGCGCGCCCGTTCCGAGGGCAGCGGGCTGGGCCTGGCCATCGCCATGGAGAACGTACGGCTGCACGGCGGGACCATCGAGGCCGCCAACTGCCCTGAGGGCGGTGCGGTGTTCACCGTGGAACTGCCGATGCCCGAGCAGGGCGCGGGCGGCGGTACGGAGCCGCCCGAAGCCTCCGAGGCGGCCGGGGAACCGGTGGACGCCGCGGAGCGTACGGAGAGCGGCGCGGACGACGGCGGCACCCGCCTGGCGAAGGCCCCGGCGGACGGGCCGCGCGGACGAGGGCCGGCCGCGCCGGCCGGGAAGGCGGACCAGACGTGAACATGACGAACTCCGCACGCGCCCGGCGGATCGCGCTGGCCGGACTGCTGGCCGGCGCGCTGGGCGGACTGGCGGCGAGCACCCTCACCGGCTGCGGCATCGCGCCCACCGGCGTGATCGACGCGGGCGAACCGGCGTACGGCGTCAAGGCGCCCGGCAAGCCGGTGCCCGACGTGCAGCTGTACTTCCTCGGCCCGGCCGGCCTGCGCGCCGCCAGCCGCCCCGCGAAGGCGGCGGTCGGCCCTGAGGAGGCGATCCGGCTGCTGCTGGAGGGCCCCAACGAGGCCGAACGGCAGCGCGGGCTCACCAACGTCCTGCCGGTGCTGCCGGGCCGGATCACCGCGGACGTACGCAACGACGAGGTCACCCTCCGCCTGCCCATGAACGCCAAGCGCCTCGACACCCCCTCGGTGAGCCAGCTGGTGTGCACCGCCGCCAACGCCTCGGTGCCCGGCAGCCGGCACCCCGCGGAAGTCCGGGTGACCCTGGTCGGTGACAACGTCAAGGTCGGCCCGATGGTGTGCGGCGGCACCAACGCCTTCCCGCTCATCCAGGCCGGCCCGTCGCCCTCCGCCACCCCGGCGGGCTGACGCCGCCCCGCCCGTTTCCCCTACGATCACCCGCGGACACGGGGGCGTTGGCGGGCCGGGGACATCGGGAGGCGGGCGCGGATGGCCGGTACAGGGGCGTACGACCAGGGGTACGACTACGTCATCGTCGGCGCCGGCTCCGCGGGCTGTGTGCTCGCGGCCCGGCTGTCCGAGGACCCGTCGGTGCGCGTCGCGCTGGTGGAGGCGGGCGGCCCGGACCGCAGACAGGAGGTCCGCGTCCCGGCGGCCTTCCCCAAGCTCTTCCGGACGCCCTACGACTGGAACTTCACCACCACGCCCCAGGCGGGCCTGCACGGACGCGAGCTGTACTGGCCGCGCGGCCGCACCCTGGGCGGCTCCTCCTCGCTCAACGCGATGATGTGGGTGCGCGGCCACCGCGCCGACTACGACGGCTGGGCCGAAACGGCCGGCGAGGAGTGGTCCTGGGACGGGGTGGCCCGCTACTTCCGGCGCGCGGAGCGCTGGGCCGGACCGCCCGGCGGCCGGGTGCACGGCACGACGGGGCCGCTGTGGATCTCCCCGGCGCGCGACGTCCACCCGCTGACCGGCGCCTTCCTCGACGCGTGCGCGGAAGCCGGACTGCCGCGGCTGGCGGAGCTGAACGGTCCCGACCACAGCGGCTGCGCGCCCACCCCGCTCAACCAGCGGCGCGGACGCCGGTGGAGCGCCGCCGACGGTTATCTGCGCCCGGCGCTGCGCCGCGCGAACCTGCGGGTGGTCACGGGCCAGGAGGTCCGCCGGGTGCTCTTCGAGGACGGCCGGGCGTACGGCGTCGAGCTGCCCGGCGGGCGGCTGCGGGCCCACCGCGAGGTCGTCCTGTGCGCGGGCGCGATCGGCTCCCCGCAGCTGCTGCTGCGCTCCGGTGTGGGCGACGCCGACCAGCTGGCGGAGGCCGGTATCGCGCCGGTGGCCGAACTGCCCGCGGTGGGCCGCCACCTCCAGGACCACCTGTCCGTACCGGTCCTGATGCGCACCGCACTCCCCCGCACCCTCACCGGCGCCGACACCCCCGCGAACATCGCGCGCTACCTGCTGTCCCGCCGCGGCCCGCTCACCTCCAACATCGGCGAGGCCGTCGCCTTCCTGCGCAGCGCCGGGGACCTGCCCGCACCGGACCTGGAGCTGATCTTCGCGCCGGTCCCGTTCGTCAACCACGGCCTGGAGCCGCCGGCCGAGCACGGCGTCACCATCGGCGTGATCCTGCTGCGGCCGGAGAGCCGCGGCCGGATCACCCTGGGCGACGGCCCGGACGCGCCGCCCCGCATCGACCCGGGCTACCTCACGTCCGACGCGGACCTGCGGCGGCTGCTGGCCGGGGTCCGCTTCGCCGAGCGGCTGTACGGGACGAAGGCGCTCGCCCCGCACGTCACGAAGCCGCTGCAGCCATGGCCGGGCGAACAGGACGACAAGACGGCCGGGGAGACCGTCCGCGCCCTCGCCGAAACCCTCTACCACCCGGTGGGCACCTGCCGGATGGGCACCGGCGACGACACCGTCACCGACCCCCGCCTGCGGGTACGCGGCGTCACCGGCCTGCGCGTCGCGGACGCCTCGGTCATGCCGGCCATCACCCGCGGGCACACCCACGCCCCCACCGTGATGATCGCCGAGCGGGCCGCCGACCTGCTGCGCGCCTGACGCGCGCCGCCGCCCGGCGGGTACATGCGCGATCTTCCGGAAAGCCGGACACTGGACCACCCGGGGGCACACCCGGGACGGCACAGGGAGTGACGCCCGCGTACCACACGTAACGGTTTCCGGAGGGAAGACGGAACGGACGACGGAGGGCCCGATGACGCAATCCGTGCTGCGCGAACGAACCCGGCGGGGGTTCGGCCGCCTCGTGGACCGCTACCTGGACATGCCCGAGCCGGTCACCTTCGACGTCGAGTGCGTCCGTGATCTGCGTGTCCCCATGCGGGACGGCACCGTGCTGCTCGCCGACCGCTACCGGCCGCGCGGCGCCGGGCCACTGCCGGTGGTGCTGCTGCGCACCCCGTACGGCAAGCACAAGCCGGACATCAAACTGTTCGCGGGCGTGCTGGCCCGGCGCGGCTTCCAGGTCGTGGCGCAGAACGTGCGGGGCGTCTTCGGCTCCGGCGGCGAGTTCCACGCCTTCGTGCACGAGAAGGAGGACGGGCTGGCCACCGCGGCGTGGCTGCGCGAGCGGGCGTGGTGCGACGGCCGGCTGGCCACCGCGGGCGCCAGCTACCTCGGGCACACCGAGTGGGCGATCGGCCCGTACCTGGACCCGCCGCTGGAGGCGATGTGCCTGGGCATCACCACCTCCGCCTTCCCCGCGGCCTTCTACCCCGGCGGGGTGCTGGCGCTGCACAACATGCTGGTGTGGTCCTCCGCCACGGGCACCCAGGAGGAGGCGCCGCTCGGCGGGCTGCTGCCCAACCCGCTGCACGACCGGCGGGTGCAGCGCGCGATGCGGACGCTGCCCGTCGGCGAATCCGACCTGGCCGCGATCGGGCGTCCGGAGCGCTTCCTGCGCGAGGTCAGCGCGCACGCGGAGCCGGACGACACCTACTGGGCGCCCATCGACCACAGTGCGGCGGCGCTGGACATGGCGACGCCGACCAGCATGGTCACCGGCTGGTGGGACATCTTCCTGCCGTGGCAGCTGCGGGACTTCGCGGCGCTGACCGCCGCCGGGCACCGCTCGCGGATCACGATCGGGCCGTGGGCCCACGACCGCAGCGCGCTCAAGGCCACCCTCACCGACCATGTGTCGTGGCTGAGCGCGCAGCTGGCCGGCGATGTGACGCAGCTGCACCAGTCCCCGGTCCGCCTCTACCTCCAACGGGCGGGCCGCTGGCTCGACTTCGACCGGTGGCCGCCACCGCAGTCCGTACCGACGCCGCTGCGCCTCCAGCCGTCCGGCGGGCTCGACTGGCCGGAGCCGCCGGACAGCACGCCCGACCGCTTCACGTACCACGGCGCCGACCCGACCCCGTCGACCGGCGGCCCGCTGCTGCTGCCGGGCGAGGTCCGGCAGCAGGACAACACGGCCGTCGAACAGCGGCCCGACGTGCTGGTCTTCACCGGCCGGCCGCTCCCCCGGGACCTGGACCTGATCGGCCCGGTGTCGGCCGAGGTGCACGTCCGTACGGACTCCGGGCACGGCGATGTGTTCGTACGGCTCTGTGACGTGGACCGGGCCGGGGTCTCCCGCAACGTCACCGACGGGATACTGCGCCTGCGCCCCGGCGCGCCGCCCGCGGATGCCGACGGCGTGGTGAGGGCCCGGGTGGAGATGCACCCGACGGGCTACCGGTTCCTGCGCGGGCACAGCCTGCGGGTGCAGGTGGCGGGCGGCGCGTTCCCCCGGTACGCGCGCCACCACGGGACCGGTGCGCCGGTCGCCACCGCCGTCGCCTGCCGCCCGATACGGTTCGAGGTCTTCCACGAGCCGGGCCGCGCCTCCGCGGTCGTCCTGCCGCTGATGACCGCGCCGGGCCCGCCCGGCGGGAGTGAACCGGCCTGAGCGCGGTACTCGTCGTCCCGTCCGCGCGCCGCGCGGACGGCACCGGCGACGGTGCTCCGCCGAGGGCCCTCGGGGCCGAGGAGATGCCATGGGACTGGTCAAAGCGGCCGTCATCGTGCTCGACTGCGCCGACCCGGAGAAGCTGGCGGACTTCTACGCCGACTTCCTGGAGGGCGAGATCCGCACCGAGCACCTGCCCGACCGGGTGGAGGTCGTCGCCAACGGCACCCAGATGTCCTTCCGCCGCGATCTGAACATGACGCCGCCGACCTGGCCGCGCCCCGACAGCTCGCTCCAGGCCCATCTGGACCTGCTGGTGGACGAGGCGGACATGGACGAGGCGGAGCGCAAGGCGGTCAGCCTCGGCGCGCGCCCGCTGGACACCAAGGACGACACCGGCCCCCGCGAGGTACGGGTCTACTCCGACCCGGCCGGGCACCCCTTCTCGCTGCGCTGCTCGCTCCAGTCGGGCCCGAAGACCGACTGAAGCCCGCACCGCACGCTCCGTGCGCCGCCGTTCAGTCGGCGTCCGGCCGACGCGGGCCCACGGTGATGACCGCGTACCCCTCGCCCGGGCCCGGCGGGCGGGTCCAGGAGCGGGTGGTGAAGGAGTGCAGCCGTCCGTGGTCGAGGGCCAGGCGGGGCAGCGTGACACCGAACGTCGCGGCGATGGCGGCCAGGGCGCCGGCCTCGCCGCGCCGTTCCATGTACCGGCCGCCGTCGCGCACCTCGGGGAAGAGACGCTCCGGCAGCAGTGCTTCCGGTATCTCCCCTGAACGCTCGCACCGCTCACCGAAGACCGTGAACGCATACCGCTGGGTGCCGTGCTCCGCGACGGACAGGTGGAACAGCGCTCCCCGGTCGAATCTGTCGGGCGCGGCCCAGACCACCCCGGCACGGCCGTGCCGGGACGCGGCGACGGCCGGGGAGACGAACCGCGTCTCGTCGAACGGCTGCGGATCGCCGTCGAACGCGAAGCTCCAGCCGTCCCCGGCCCGGCCGACCCCGGCCACCGCCTTGTCGTCGTACGAGGAGGACACCCCGCCCGGATTCAGGGCCCGGCGCGCGTCCCACCGTGTCATCGGCTCTTCCAGCGTCGCGCCCTCCTCGGCGCCGACGAGGGCGGGCAGCGCCGCGGGCTCCGCGCCCTCCACGAGCACAAAGCGGTACTCCCGGTGCCCGCCGTCCGCCTCCGCGAGCCACGCGAGCCCTCCCGGGTCCACGTCGACCGCTGCCGCGACGGCCCCGGTCGCCTCCTCGCCCCGGGGCGTGGCCAGCAGCGTCCGGCACCGCTCCGGCGTGAGCACGGGGCCGAGCAGCGGATCGGCGGCGAGAGCGACCGGTGCGAGGTGGTCGGGCTCCAGCGGCTGCCATGCGGGCAGCGCGGCGAGCAGCGTCCGCCAGGCCGCGTCCGTATCGCCCCAGCGGGCCTGCTCCCGGGCCCGCCGCACGGCGTCGCCGAACGGTCCGGGGGCGTTGTCCAATTCCCCGACCGGTCCGCCGGGGTCACGGCGGTACCGGTCTCCGAGCAGCCAGGTGATCTGGTTCCGCAGCGCCCCGGCCCGGGGCCTGCCGAACTCCTGCGCCTCGGCGAGCACCGCCTCAGCCCGCTCGTACGCGCCCCGCAGCGCGTCCCGCCGGGCCTCTTCCACCCGCCGGTCCCACTCCCGCGTCGTGGCGTTCACGAAGTCCGGCCGGTCCGCCCGCAACTGGTGGAATTCCCGGTAGGCGTCCTGCATGAACTCCCAGAAGGACGCGTACCGGTGAGGAGGGCTGGCCCGCCACGGAGCCCAGGTGTACACCGCCCATTCGCCGTGCTCGTCCACGTCCTCCGGGTCCAGCATGACGTCCACCGCATCGGATTCCACGGCCAGTTCGAGGGCCCGGGTCCAGACCGTGGCCTCCAGGATCTCCTGACGCGTCGCGTCCTCGGTCAGGTTCTCCTGGAAGATCTCGGCGAGCCCCGCGTCGTCCTCGTGCCAACGGGCTTCCGCCGTGCCCGCCAGCAACCACACGAATCCGCCCGCGTGCCGCCAGCCGTCGGTGACCTCCAGGAACGTGCGGTACGAGGGCGGCAGCCGGTGCCCCAGGCGCTCTTCGAGGGCGGCGATGCGCTCGGGCGCCGCGGGCGCGAAGCCCAGCCAACGGGCGCACTCGGCCTCCACGCCGTCCGCGTCGCCCATGTCATCGGGCCCGCCGGAGTCCGCCCACTCCCCGCTCCACCGCGTGAGGAAAGCCTGCCAGTCGTGGTCTGAGCCCGCTGTCTCCGTCATGCGTGCGATCGTCGCACCCGGCACTGACAACGGGCTGTGCCGGTCAACGCCAGGTGGCCATGGCCGGAGTTCGCCGGCCACTCCGCGTGCGTGTGAGGCACGGCCGCGACCAGATCACCGTAACGGCGCACTGCCCTGTAGCGCCCCGTCTCCGGCGTGGGCCGGCGGTCGTTCCGGGCAACCCCCGCGCACAGGGTTGGCCTCGGCTCCCCTATGTGGTGCCATGAGGCGAGTTCCGCCGGGTTGACCGAAGTGACCTAGAAGCAACTCATGGAGCGCGAGGATTCATGGATACTTCTCGCAGGCCCCAGCAGGCCCCCGCCCCCTACAGGGGCAGCCTCCCCCACGGCCCCGCCGGACCCGCTCACCCGCCGCCGGCCTTGGAGGACGACGGCGGCCGCGCGGCGGTGGAGTGCGGCCATGAGCGGGGGCACGTACTGGATTCGCTGTTCCACGGGCAGGGGTATGCCACGGCCGCCAGCCGCCGGATCTTCTGTGACCGATGTCGGCTGCGACGGTGGCTGGAAGTGGAGGCCGCGCTGACGGCCAGTCAGGAGCAGCTCGGCATGGTGCCGCCCGGGACGGCGGCGCGGGTGGCGCGGGCCTGTGAGCCGGGCCGGATCGATGTCGCCTCCCTGGCGCCCGAGTTCCGCCGTACGGGCCATTCCCTCGTGCCGCTGCTGCGCGGTCTTGAGGCGGTGTGCGAGGCGGGCTCGGGGGAAGTGGTGCACCTGGGGGCCACCACGCAGGACATCCAGGACACCGCGCAGTCCCTGGAGATGCGGGACGTGCTGGACGAGGCGGACCGGGAACTGGCCACCATGACGGCACGCCTGGTCGCACTGGCCGGGATGCACCGCGACACCATGATGGTGGGCCGCACCCACGGCCAGCCCGCGCTGCCGATCACCTTCGGTCTCAAGGTGGCGAGCTGGCTCGACGAACTGATGCGGCATGGAGAACGGCTGGGCCAGCTGCGCGAGCGGGCCCTGGTGGCCCAGTTGCACGGCGGTGTCGGCACCATGGCCGGCTTCCAGGGGCGCGGGCAGGAACTGCTCGCCGACTTCGCCGCCCGTCTGGGGCTCGGCGTTCCGGTCGTGGGCTGGCACGTCGCGCGGGACCGGGTGGCCGAGTTCGGCACCACGCTGGCGCTGGTCGCGGCGACGCTCGGCCGGATCGCCGAGGAGGTCCGGGTGCTCTCGCGCGCCGAGGTCGGTGAGCTGTCCGAGGGCTGGGAGCACGGGCGGGTGGGCAGCAGCACCATGCCGCACAAGCGCAATCCCGAGCGCTCCGAGCAGGTCGTGCTGCTCGCCCGGCTCGCCCGGTCCGCCGCCGCGCTCGGCGTCGAGAGCATGGTGCAGGAGCATGAGCGCGACGCGCGGGGCCTGCGGATGGAGTGGGTCGCGGTCGCCGACGTGTCGCACTACACGCTGGCGGCGCTGGCCATCCTGAACGAGGTTCTCGCCGGGCTGCGGGTGCACCGCGAGCGGATGGCGGCGAACGCCGCGTCGGTGGCGGAGTTCCTGTGCACCGAGGCGCTGATGCTGGCCCTCGGCGAAACCATCGGCAAGCAGAGCGCGCACACCCTCGTCTACGAGGTGAGCCAGCGGGCACAGAGCGATGGCCGTCCGCTGCGCGCCTGCGTGCGCGAGTGCCAGGAGATCACCTCCCGGTTATCCGCCGCCGCGCTGGACGATCTGCTCGACCCGTCCCGCTATGTGGGCGAGGCAGGTGCCCTGACCGACCGGGCGGTGGAGCGCGCCCGGGTCCGGCCGGCCCGCGCGGAGGAGGGGGTGCCCTCATGACCGCTGTGCTGCGTTTCGAAGGTGAGCGGGCCTGCGAGGCCGACATCGAGGCGCACACCCCCGAGATGCGCGGACAGCGGCAGCACCTGCTCCGTCAGCTCGCCGTGTCCCGCGGCGAGCGGGTGCTGGATGTCGGCTGCGGCCCCGGCTATCTGGTCTCGGAGCTGGTGGCCCCGGTCGGCCCGGACGGCGGGGTGTGCGGCATCGACGTCAGCGCGTCGATGCTGAAGCTGGCCCGGGCGCGGTGCGCGTCGGCCGGTGCGCGGGTGAACCTGGTGGCGGGGCGCTGCGAGGAGATCCCCTTCCCGGACGCCTCATTCAACGCCGCCGTCTCCTCTCAGGTGTACGAGTACGTCGGCGACATCGAACGGGCCCTGGCCGAGCTGTACCGGGTACTGCGCCCGGGAGGCCGCGCCGTGGTGCTCGACACGGACTGGGATTCGCTGGTGTGGCACTCCGCCGACCGGCCCCGGATGCGGCGGATCCTCGAACTGTGGGAGGACCATGTGGCCGACCCCCGGCTGCCCCGGCGGCTCGGCCCGCTGCTCCGGGAGGCCGGGTTCACCGAGGAGAGCCTGACCACGCTGACCTTCCTCAACCGGCGGTGCGATCGCGACACCTACAGTTACTGGCAGGTGGGCTTCATCGAGGCGTTCCTCGCCGGCCATCCCGGCGCGGACCCGGAGGTGACCAGGGCCTGGGCCCGGGAGCTGCACGAGCTGGACGTGGCGGGGAACTACTTCTTCAGCCTCGGCCGGTACGCGTTCACCGTGGTCAAGCCCGGCGGCTGAGCCGGTCCGGTCGGGGCGGGAGACAGGGCGGGACGGACCGGCGGCCCGCCTCACCCCCGCTCGCGCGCGAACTCCCGGAGGAAGTCCGCCAGCGCCTGTACGCCCTCCTGGGGCATCCCGTTGTAAACGGACGCCCGTACCCCGCCCACCAGGCGGTGCCCGGCCAGGCCGAGGAATCCTTCCGCCTGCGCGCGGGCGAGGAATTCCCCGGTCAGCGACTCGTCGGCAAGCCGGAAGACGATGTTGGTGACGGAGCGATGGTCCGGGTGGGCGGTGGGGCGGTAGAACGCCGTGCGGTCCAGTTCCTCGTACAGCAGCCGCGCCTTCGCCAGATTCGTCCGTTCGACCGCGGCGAGGCCGCCCTGGTCGCGTATCCACTCCAGCGTCAGGGAGAGGACGAAGACGGCGAAGGTGTTCGGGGTGTTGTCGAGGGACCCGGAGGCCGCGTAGACGGAGTAGTCCAGCAGCCGCGGGGTTTCGGGCAGCGCGTGGCCGAGCAGGTCGTCGCGGACGGTCACCAGGGCCATGCTGGAGGGGCCCAGGTTCTTCTGGAACCCGGCGTAGACGATGCCGAACCGGCCGTGGTCCAGTCGTCGCGAGAGGATGTCGCTGGTGGCATCGGCCACCAGCGGGGCGGGGCAGTCGCGCGGGAAATCGTTCCAGCGAGTGCCGTAGACCGTGTTGTTGCTGGTGAGGTGGAGGAAGGCGGCGTCCGGCGGACAGTGCCGCGCGGTCACCTCGGGTATCCGGTCGAAGCCGGTGTCCCGGCTGCCGGCGACGATCGCGGCGGTGCCGTAGCGAGCGCCCTCGCGCTGCGCCTGCTGGGCGAACAGGCCCGTCACGACGTATCCTGCCGTGCGGGTCGGGGACCGGCCGATGAGGTTGAGCGGCACGGCGGCGCACTGCATCCGGGCACCGCCGTGCACGAACAGCACATGGTGCTCCTCCGGGAGCCCGGTCACCTCCCGGTACAGCGCCACGGCGGTGTCGAGCACGCCCCTGAACCGGGGGTGCTTGTGGCTGATCTCGATGATCGAGGCGCCGTCGCCCGCATGCGCCGCGAGCTCCTCGCGCACCCGCCGGGCCACCGGCCGGGGCAGCGTCGCGGGTCCCGCGGAGAAGTTGTACGCACCCCGGAGCTCAGGCGTGCCGGACACCCCCCGCCGGTTGCCCTCCGTGCGCCACCGATCCGCTTCCGCCTGCCGCCGGTCCATCCCGGTGTCTCCTCCCGGTCGTCCGTACGTCCTCGCGCACGGCGCGGGCGCCCGTACGGCGTCCCCTCCACCGTGCCGGGCGCCCGCCGTCAGCCGTGCGGCCGTCGGGCCCGTCAGCCCCTCAGCACATCCGCAGCCCCTCGACGAACGCCTCGACACCCTCGGCGCGGACCTGCGCGACGGCGTCCGTCGCCGGGCTCGTCCGGTCCCGCAGGCGCCGGGCCAGCGGTTCCAGCTCCTCGGCGGGCGCCACCGGCTCCCGGTGCAGCGACCTGGCCGCCAGGTCCAGGGCGCGCCGGCCCCACTCCGTCAGCGGCGTCCCGGCTGCCTCGGCCGCCCAGCCACGGGTCTGGACCTCGGCGGCGGCGGTGCGGGCGTCCTGGAGGGACCAGCCGCCGAACAGGTCGCGGCAGCCTTCGATGTCGCCCAGCCAGCCCAGCAGCATGGCCAGCCACGCGAAGGTCTCCTCGCGGTTCATCGTGGGCAGGTGGCGGATCTCGACGAAGGTGCCGCGTCCGCCGTCCCGGAGCACCGCCTCGCCCCGGCCTGCCGTCACCGCCTCCAACGCCTCCGCCACGCTGCACGCCTCGTCCAGGCGCATCCGTACCCGTACCGCCGGCCAGCAGAAGACCAGGCCGGACGCCAGGTCGGCGATGGTGCAGTGCAGGGTGCGCTTGGTGCCGTCCGGGTCGACGAACTCGGCGTGGCCCGCCTCGGCGAACTGCCACGTCGTCAACTCGGGTACCAGCGGGGTGTGGAGGGTGCCGTTCCGCGTGACCTCGAAGATCGGCAGCGCCCACGCCTCACGCATGTAGTCCGCCAGGCTGCCGTACAGGCGGCGCGGATAGTGCAGGCGGTGGGCGAAGAACGGATTGGAGTCGGACAGTTCCGTGTAGCCGCGCAGGCGCAAGGAGTACCAGGGCTGCACCCGGCCGCCGAACACCGCTGAGTTGGCGCCCCACGCGAAGATCAGCGGCGTCATCTTGATGAGCGTGTTGCAGGCGTCGATCACCTGCGGCAGCGGGACGTCGACGTTGAACTGGACGGCGGCGAAGCCGGGCCAGGCGTCACTGGCGTAGTGGCCCGGGAACCGCTCGGCCTGTGCCAGCCACAGGCCGTAGTGTGCCTTGTCTGCCAGGTACGGGCCGCCGAGGGTTTCGGTCAGTGGCTGGCAGCCGTGGGCGAGGGCGGACAGTTCCCCGGCCGCCAGGGCCGGGAACACCACGTCGTCGAGCGTGCGATGCCAGGCGGTCTTTGCGGCGGCGAACCCCTCTTCGGGCGGCAGGGCCGTCTCGACCGTGCAGAAGCCGTAGTCGTTGCCCACGTCCAGGGTCCCGTGGTCGCGCGCCGACCGGACGCCCACCAATGCGCCGGTGGTGGCGTCGCGGTAGGGGGTGAAGTCCGGCCGGGTGGCCAGCCGTTCGAAAACGGCTTGTACGGCCGGGCGGCCGGCCGCAGCCCCCCGGCGGTCGACCACGGGCAGTTCTGACTCGATGCCGATCTTCATTGTCCAAGCTCTCCGTCGGAAGGGGGCGTTGCTGGCACGCTAGGGCCCGGAACCGGGCCCCCGCCGAACGCCTGGCCGCACTTCACGCTTTACGGTGAACTCCACCCCGTCGTTGATGTCCAGCACCTGGCTCTGCGCGTCCGGCACACCGCCGACGTGCCGCCGGTACGCGGCGATGACCTCGGCGTTCTTCTTCGGTACCAGGATGTTGTCGGCCACCACCAGGCCGCCCGGCCGCAGCGCCGGCCAGCAGGCGTCGAAGTCCCGGACGTACAGCTCCTTCCAGTGGTCCAGAAGGACGAGGTCGACCGGTCCGGCCAGAGTGGGGACGAAGGCGGGCGCCTCCAGCGCGGTCAGTTCGACGACGTCGGCGAGCCCCGCCCTTGTCACGTTCTCCCGCTGCTCGGCCTGCTTCCCGGGATCGACCTCGATGGAGTGCAGACGGCCGCCGGTGGCCCGTACCGCCTCGGCGAGCCAGAGCGTGGAGTAGCCCACCGAACCGCCGACCTCCACGACCGTGCGCGCGGCCATCGCCCGGACCAGGGAGTTCAGAAACTGGCCGACGTCCGGGCCGACGTCGAGCATGAACGATCCGGCACGTTCGCGCAGGGCGGTACCGCCCTGCGCGCGCAGCGCCTCAAGTTCCCGCTGCTCCTTGAGGGATCGTTCCTCCAGCTCGGTCAGGACAGCCGTGAACCGGGGGTCCGGCTCCGGCAGGAGCCGCCGCATCAGTCGATCCCGAAGAAACGGCGGGCGTTGTCGCACAGCAGTTGCCGCTTGGCCGTCTCGTCGATGTCCTTCCGGTCGGCCAGAGCGGTGACCGCGCCCGGGAACTTCGCGTCAAAGTGCGGGAAGTCGCTGGCGAACAGCAGGTTCCGGGCCAGCCCCTGGTCGATGAGCACGGGCAGCAGCGGGTCCTCCGGCTCCACCCCCAGGTAGCACTGTCGCTTGAAGTAGGTGCTGGGCCGCTCGGGGAGCGGCGGCCGGTCCTTGGCGAACTGCTCGGCGTGGTCGTCCATCCGGTTCAGCCAGAACGGGGCCCAGCCCGCCCCGCTCTCCATGAAGGCGAACCGCACTCCGGGGAAGCGCTCCAGGACACCGCCGGTGATGAGGAGCATGACCGCCGTCATGTGCTCGAAGGTGTGGCTGACGAGGTGCCCCTGCATGGTGTCGTGGGTGCGTTCGGTCCCGATACGGGGGATGCGCGCGACCCCGAACCCCTCGTGGAAGCACACCGCCACGCCGTGTTCCTGACAGAACTCCCACAGCAGGTCGTAGACCGGGTCGTCGACGTTGCTCCCGGCCACGGTGTTGGGCCGCAGGATGACGGTGCGCACGCCCTGCTCCAGGGCCCGGCGCGCCTCGTCCACGGCCAGCACGAGGTCGTGCTGCGGCAGCGCGGCGACCGGGAACAGCCGCTCGCGGTCCGCGGCGCAGTAGGCCAGGGCCCAGTCGTTGTACGCCTTGGCGACCTCGTACGCGAAGGCGGAGCTGCGCAGGGCCGGGAGCAGGCCGAGCACCTTGGACGGGAAGATGTAGGCGCGGCTGATGCCCTCCCGGTCCATGGCGGCGAGCCGGTCCTTGGGGTCCAGGCCGCCGCGCCGCAGCGCTCCGAGCACGTCCACGGCGGCCGGGTCGTCGGACTTCCAGCTGCCGGGGGTGTACGTGGCGCCCTGGGTGCTGCCGAACCAGGCGGCCTGGGTGGGCCGGCCGTGGAAGGTGGACGAGGGCTGTTCGATGACCCGGCCCTCGGCGGTCAGCCGGCCGTCCTGGTAGGAGGGCATCCAGGCGGCGTACTTCTCGGGCAGTCTCCCCCGCCACCAGTCGTCGGAGTCGGGCAGCACGATGTGGCTGTCCGCGTCGATGACGGGGTAGTCACGATGAGCGACCATGCACCACTCCTTCAGGAAAACCCGGGAAGGGTATGTCGGTCGGCGCGCACGGCCCGAGGACCCGCGCACAGGCGCCGGTCCGGACGCCGGCGCCGGGCCGGTCACCGCTCACGCGCTCGGGTACGGGTCCATCCCCTCTTGCGACACGCGGGACCATTGTTCCCGCCCTCCGGAGAAAGGGGGAAGAGGGGCCACCCGACCAATAAGGCGGCGCGCGGCCTCCGTCATCACTCCCGTATCCACCGGCCCCGTCCGTGTCGGACGCCTGCCGTGAACCGGCGGGGTGCACGTACCGCTCCGCTCCCTGTGTCCTACGGCACCGGGCGAGACGGCCACCACCGGGGCACTCGTCCGCCGACCGCGGAGCTCCCCGGCCTCGGCCGGCCGGCACGCACACTCCGACCGGCAGGAGACCCGGCCCGCGATACTGGCGGTGACGGTCACACGGGCCCGGCGCGCACCGCTCACCCGGCTCCCAGCCGCAGCCGCAGGAACCGCGGCCGGTAGAGCCCGACATCGCCGTTGACCTGGGCGTCGGAGGGGGTGCCCGGCGGGCCGAGCCAGTTGATGTCGTAGCTGAGCAGGAGGTGGCCGGGGGTGCTGAACTCCGGGTGGACCTGCGGGTTGTAGGCGGCGACGCGGTGCTGCCCGGTGGGGTCGGCCGGGCGGGGCGGGGTGATGCGTCCGCTCGGGCCGTGCCAGGGGCCCTGGGCCGAGCACGACCAGTAGGTGGTGATGGACGACAGGGCGTTGCCGGGCTCCCCGGGCGTGTCCATGGAGAGCAGCACCCAGGTGGTGCCGTCCCGTACGACGGTGAAGGAGCTGCCCACGCCGCGCCCCTTGGCCGCGCGTATCACGGGGGCGGCCCGGCCGGGGTGCGACTGCCAGTCCCGCCCGTCCCAGTACTGCCAGGCCCCGGCCTGCCCGAGCCGGCCGGTGGGCACCCGTGCCAGATAGGCGTTGGAGGTGGGGCGCGACGGCCCGTCGTCGCCGCCGTAGACGTACGTCCACGCGCCGTCCTGTACGGATGCGGTGCCGTAGAGGACGCGGCGCGCGGGGTCGGGTACGGAGGTCTGGTCGACGACCGGCGTGATGCCTTCCAGTCGCAGGTCGGGCAGGGAGAGCGTGGCGACCTCGGTCGTGCGGGGGATGCCGAAGATCCACGGGTTCTGGCCCGGCGCGCGGTTCCACAGCAGGACCCGGACGACCTGTTCGGGTGAACCGGGTGTACGGGGTTCCACGTGCGCCTGCACCGGCCAGCGCCAGCCGTCCGGCAGGTCGGGGAAGAACGGGCCCGAGCCCCCGGCGCCGGTCAGGGTGCGTTCCAGGCGGCCCGAACGGTCCATGACGACGAGGGAATTGTGGATCAGTGCCGGGGTGCGGCCGGTGTCGGAGGAACGCCAGTGGTGCGGTTGTCCGAAGGGGTTGGGCGGCGGCTGGACGCGGTCGGTGAAGGTGTCGGAGAAGATCCACAGGGTGCGGCCGTCGGGCAGCCGGACGGAGTGGGTGCCGTCGCCCGCGGTCCAGTCGTCCACCCGGGTGTTGTCGTTGCCGTAACGGATGAACTCCTGGGTGAAGCGGGATGCGGCCGACCAGGAGGCCACCTTGCGCGCGGTGCACGCCGGGCCCGGTCGCTCGGGGAGTGCGAGGAGCAGCGCGACGCCGGCGATCAGGGCGAGCACCGCCGCCACGACGACGGTCCGCCTCACCGGCACGCGCATGTCCCTCCCTCGTCACCATGGCGCGCCGCCCACCGTACAGAACCCGCCCCGGCGAGGGCCGCGAACCATCCCGACCTGCCAAGAATGCGGCGAACCGCCACCGCGGATGTCTACTGGCGGGTAGCAACACCGCCGGAAGGGCGATCGTAGAGCTTCCCAACGGAGCAATCCCAGGTCAACGAGGGCAAGGTCACAGCCCGTGGCCCTGCTGCGGCTAACGACCGTTCGCCTAGCCTGCTGCCATGACCGCCCAGTCCCCCGAACTTCCTCTGGCCGCCGCGTTCCCGGACGCGGACCGCGAGCAGTGGCAGCGCCTGGTCGAAGGCGTCCTGCGCAAGTCGGGCGCCGCGGAGGCGACCGGTACCGCCGCCGAAGACGCGCTGGCCACCGCCCTTGAGGACGGCATCCAGGTCCGTCCGCTGTACACCGCCGAGGACGCGCCCGAAGCCGCCGACGCCACCGGCCGCCCCGGCTTCCCGCCGTTCGTACGGGCCGGCCGCGCCACCGGCAGCACCGTCGCGGGCTGGGACGTACGGCAGCGGCACGCGGACACCGATCCGCGGCGCGCCAACGAGGCGGTCCTCGCCGACCTGGAGAACGGCGTCACGTCGCTGTGGCTGGCCGTCGGTGACGGCGGCGTGCCGGTGGCGGAGCTGGCCACCGCGCTGGACGGGGTCTACCTGGACCTCGCGGCCGTCGCCCTGGACGCGGGCGCGGACTTCGCAGAGGCGGCCGACGCGTGGTTCCGGCTCTGCGACGACAAGGGCGTGGCCCGCTCAGAGACCGCGGGCACCCTGGGCGCCGACCCGCTGGGCGTACTGGCCCGTACCGGCCGCGCGGACGACCTGGCCGGGCATCTGGAGGCGGCGGCCGGGCTGGCCCGGCGGTGCGCCGACGAGGCGCCCCGCACGCGCGCGCTGGCCGTGGACGCGCTGCCGTACCACGAGGCGGGCGGCTCGACCGCCGAGGAGCTGGGCTGCTCGCTGGCCACCGGCGTGGCCTACCTGCGGGAGCTGACCGCGGCGGGTCTGGGCGTGGACGCCGCCTGCGCACAGCTGGAGTTCCGGTACGCGGCCACCGCCGACCAGTTCCTGACCATCGCCAAGCTGCGGGCCGCCCGGCGGCTGTGGTCGCGGGTCGCCGAGGTGTGCGGCGCCTCCCCCGCGGCTCGCGCGCAGCGCCAGCACGCCGTGACCTCGACGGTCATGATGACCCGTCGGGACCCGTGGGTGAACATGCTGCGCACCACCGTGGCGGGCCTCTCGGCGGGCCTGGGCGGCGCTGACGCCGTCACCGTCCTGCCGTTCGACGCGGCGCTCGGGCTGCCGGACGCGTTCGCCCGCCGTATCGCCCGCAACACCCAGTCGATCCTGCTGGAGGAGTCGCACCTGTCGAAGGTGATCGACCCGGCGGGCGGCTCCTGGTACGTGGAGCGGCTGACCGACGAGCTGGCCCACGCCGCATGGGGCTGGTTCCAGGAGATCGAGGCCGCGGGCGGGCAGGCCGCGGCGCTCGGCTCCGGGATGGTCGGCGAGCGGCTGGCCTCGACCTGGCGCAAGCGGTCCGAGGCCCTGGCGCACCGCCGTGAACCGGTCACCGGCGTCAGCGAGTTCCCGTTCCTGGCCGAGGCGCCGGTCGAGCGCGAGCCCGCGCCCGTACCGGCCGGCGGCGGGCTGCCGCGGGTGCGCCGGGACGAGGCGTACGAGGCGCTGCGCGCCCGCTCGGACGCGCACCTGGCGGCCACCGGCAGCCGCCCGAAGGCGTTCCTCGCGGCGCTCGGCCCGGCCGCCGTGCACACCGCGCGCGCCACCTTCGCCTCGAACCTCCTCCAGGCGGGCGGCATCGAGCCGGTGCACGATCCGGTGTCGGTGGACGCGGAGTCGGCGGCGGAGGCGTTCCGGGCCGGCGGCGCGGGCATCGCCTGTCTGTGTTCGAGCGACGCGCTGTACGCCGAGCAGGCGGCCGAGGTCGCGGCGGCCCTCAAGGCCGCGGGCGCGCGTCAGGTGCTGCTGGCCGGGAAACCGGGCGAGCAGCGGGAAGCATATGTACGAGCCGGAGTGGACGCGTTCGTGTTCGCGGGCTGCGACGCGGTCGAGGTGCTGACCTCGGCCCTGGATGTCATGGAGGTGGCGTGATGAAGCGCGCGACGGAGCAGGCGGGCGCCATCCCGGACTTCAGCACGGTCGAGCTGGGCGGGCCGCAGGCCCCGGAGGGCGACGCGGCGCAGTGGGCGGCCGCCGTCCAGGAGGCCACCGGCAAGGGCGTCGACGACCTGGTGTGGGAGACGCCCGAGGGCATCGAGGTCAAGCCGCTGTACACCGGCGAGGACCTGGCCGGGCTGGACTTCCTGCGCACGTACCCGGGCATCACGCCGTACCTGCGCGGCCCGTACCCGACCATGTACGTCAACCAGCCCTGGACCATCCGGCAGTACGCGGGCTTCTCCACCGCCGAGGAGTCCAACGCCTTCTACCGGCGCAACCTGGCGGCCGGCCAGAAGGGCCTGTCCGTCGCCTTCGACCTGCCGACCCACCGCGGCTACGACAGTGACCACCCGCGGGTGACCGGCGACGTCGGCATGGCGGGCGTGGCGATCGACTCGATCTACGACATGCGGCAGCTCTTCTCCGGCATCCCGCTGGACAGAATGACCGTGTCGATGACGATGAACGGCGCGGTGCTGCCCGTCCTCGCGCTGTACATCGTGGCCGCCGAGGAGCAGGGCGTACCGCCCGAGAAGCTGGCCGGGACCATCCAGAACGACATCCTCAAGGAGTTCATGGTCCGCAACACCTACATCTATCCGCCGCGCCCCTCGATGCGGATCATCTCCGACATCTTCGCGTACACCTCGCAGAAGATGCCGCGCTACAACTCCATCTCCATCTCCGGCTACCACATCCAGGAAGCGGGTGCGACGGCCGACCTGGAGCTGGCGTACACCCTCGCGGACGGCGTGGAGTACCTGAAGGCGGGCATCGACGCGGGGATGGACGTGGACGCCTTCGCGCCGCGGCTCTCGTTCTTCTGGGCGATCGGCATGAACTTCTTCATGGAGATCGCCAAGCTGCGGGCCGCCCGGCTGCTGTGGGCCAAGCTGGTCCGGCGCTTCGACCCGAAGAACCCCAAGTCCCTGTCCCTGCGCACCCATTCGCAGACCTCCGGCTGGTCGCTGACCGCGCAGGACGTGTTCAACAACGTGACGCGCACGTGCGTGGAGGCAATGGCCGCGACGCAGGGCCACACCCAGTCGCTGCACACCAACGCGCTGGACGAGGCCCTCGCGCTGCCCACCGACTTCTCCGCCCGTATCGCCCGCAACACGCAGCTCTTCCTCCAGCAGGAGTCGGGCACCTGCCGGGTCATCGACCCGTGGGGCGGCAGCGCGTACGTCGAGAAGCTGACCCACGACCTGGCGCACCGGGCCTGGCAGCACATCGAGGAGGTGGAGGCGGCCGGCGGCATGGCCAAGGCCATCGACGCGGGCATCCCGAAGCTGCGGGTGGAGGAGGCCGCGGCCCGTACGCAGGCGCGGATCGACTCGGGGCGGCAGGCGCTGATCGGCGTCAACAAGTACCGGGTGGACACCGACGAGCAGATCGACGTGCTGAAGGTCGACAACTCCGCCGTACGCGCCCAGCAGATCGACAAGCTGCGGCGGCTGCGCGCGGAGCGCGACGAGGCGGCCTGCCAGGACGCGCTGCGCGCGCTGACCGCCGCCGCCGACGCCGGTCCGGGCCAGGGCCTGGAGGGCAATCTGCTGGCGCTGGCCGTGGACGCGGCCCGCGCGATGGCGACGGTCGGTGAGATCTCCGACGCACTGGAGAAGGTCTACGGGCGCCACTCCGGGCAGATCCGTACGATCTCCGGTGTGTACCGAGACGAAGCGGGCCCGTCCTCCGGCGTGGACCGGACCCGGGACCTGGTGGCCGAGTTCGAACGGGCCGAGGGGCGCCGGCCGCGCATCCTGGTCGCCAAGATGGGTCAGGACGGCCACGACCGCGGCCAGAAGGTGATCGCGACGGCCTTCGCCGACCTGGGCTTCGACGTGGACGTCGGCCCGCTGTTCCAGACGCCGGCGGAGGTCGCCCGGCAGGCGGTGGAGGCGGACGTGCACATCGTCGGCGTCTCCTCGCTGGCCGCCGGGCATCTGACGCTGGTGCCCGCGCTGCGCGAGGAGCTGGCGGCGCAGGACCGGGAGGACATCATGATCGTGGTGGGCGGGGTGATCCCGCCGGGCGACATCCCGGCGCTCCACGAGGCGGGCGCCGCGGCCGTCTTCCCGCCCGGTACGGTCATCCCCGATGCCGCGTACGACCTGGTCAAGGACCTCGCCGGGGTCCTCGGCCACGACCTGTGAGCCACTGCGCCGATGCCTGAGACACCCCGGCCCCGAGCGGCCCGCAAGCGACCGACGATCGACATCGACCAGTACGCGGCGGGCGTGCGCGAGGGCTCCCGGGCCTGGATCGCGCGCGCCATCACGCTCGTGGAGTCCACCCGGGCCGACCACCGGGCGCTGGCGCAGCGGCTGCTGGTCGAGCTGCTGCCGCACGCCGGCGCGGCCCGGCGGGTGGGCATCAGCGGAGTGCCCGGGGTCGGCAAGTCGACGTTCATCGACGCGCTGGGCTCCCAGCTGACGGAGGCCGGGCACCGGGTCGCCGTGCTGGCCGTCGACCCGTCGTCCAGCCGTACCGGCGGCTCCATCCTGGGCGACAAGACGCGGATGGCGCGGCTGGCCGCCGACCCGGCGGCGTTCGTGCGGCCCTCCCCCACCTCGGGCACGCTCGGCGGGGTGGCGCGGGCGACCCGGGAGTCCATCGTCGTCATGGAGGCCGCGGGATACGACGTGGTGCTCGTCGAGACGGTGGGCGTCGGCCAGTCGGAGACGGCCGTCGCCAACATGGTCGACACGTTCCTGCTGCTCACCCTCGCCCGGACCGGCGACCAGCTCCAGGGCATCAAGAAGGGTGTGCTGGAGCTGGCCGACCTGGTGTCGGTCAACAAGGCGGACGGGCCGCACGAGCGGGACGCGAAGTCGGCGGCCCGGGAGCTGTCCGGCGCGCTGCGCCTGCTCCAGCCGCCGGACGCGGCCTGGACCCCGCCGGTCCTGACGTGCAGCGCCCGCGAGGGCACCGGTCTGGACACGGTGTGGGACCGCGTCGAGCAGCACCGCAAACTGCTGGAGTCCACCGGGGCGCTGGCGGAGAAGCGGCGCGACCAGCAGGTCGACTGGACCTGGTCGATGGTCCGCGAGCAGCTGCTGAACCGGCTCCGGGACCACCCCGGGGTACGGGACGTGGCCCCGGAGGTGGAGCGGGAGGTACGGGCGGGCACGCTGACGGCGACGCTCGCGGCGGAGCGCATCCTGGGCGCGTTCGGGATGCCGGGCGGCGAGCTGTAGGACGCCGGCTCCTCATGCCGGGGACATCACCTCGTACAGGTTCCCGGTGTCGTCCTTGAAGAACAGGCCGCGCGGGCACAGCGGGTGGTCGGTGCGGCCGTTGTCCGGGTGGGCGGGCTCGCTGCCGTAGGGAATTCCGGCTTCCTGTATACGGGCGAGGATCGCGTCGAAGGTGGCCGGGTCCACGTCGAACGCGAGGTGGTGGCCCTCCGGTTCCGGCACTGCCATGAAGTCGAGGGTCAGCTGATCATTGACGCGGACCGGCGCGAAGTGCCCGTCGCGGCCGGCCGGCGGCAGCTCCTCCAGCCCCATGACCGAGGCGAAGAACCGGGCCGCCGCGCGGTGGTCGGCGGCGGGCACGATGGTGTGGTTGAGCGTGACGGGCACGGGCCCTCCCCTGGAGTCGCTGAGGCGCACCACCGTACGGAGTGAGTACTCACTCCGTCAACGTCCGGCCCCCCGCCCGGCCCCGAAATGCGCGACCGCCGCCGCCTCGAACCTCCGCTCCGCCACCGAGACATAGGTGTCCGCGCGCCGCACCAGACACAGCACGCGACGGCAGCCCGGTACGTCCAGGCGCAGCCAGCGGACCGGCGCCTCGGCCGACTCGTTGCGGGCGATCTCCGGGATGAGCCCGATGCCCAGCCCGGCACCGATCATGAACTGGGTCGCGGCCGGCTCGTCGCCCTCGCAGGTGATGACGGGGCTGCGGCCCGCCGCCGCGAACAGCCGGTCCAGCAGCTCGCGCTGCCAGTGCCCGCGGCGGGTGGTGACGAACGGTTCGTCCGCGACCTCGTCCAGACCGACGCGCTCGCGTCCGGCCAGCGGGTGACCGACCGGCACGGCCAGCAGCACGTCCTCCTCCCTGAGCACCACCGACCGCAGCCCGGCGCCGCTCAGGGGCTGCGAGGCGATGCACAGGTCCACCTCACGGGCCGCCAGCTGACGGGCCATCACCTCGGCCGTCGACTGATGGAGCCGGATCTCGACACCGGGGTGCGCGGCCCGGAAGGCGGACAGCAGCGAGGTGAGCGTCAGCAGCGTCTCGGCGGCGACCACGACCCGCCCCTGGTCCAGGCCCGCGGCGTCCGCCAGTTCGCGCCGCGCGTCGTCCAGCTCGCCGAGCGCCCGCTCGACACGGCGCAGAAAGGCGGCGCCGTACCGGTTGAGGCGGATCGACCGCCCCTGCCGGTCGAAGAGCGGCACGCCCAGCTCCGCCTCCAGCCGGGCGACCGTCCGGCTCACCGCGGGCTGCGCGACCCGCAGTTCGGCCGCCGCCCGGCTGATGTGCTCGTGCCGGGCCACCATCCGGAACGTCCGCAGGGCCGTCAGGTCCACGCCGGCCCCCGCTCAGACGGTGAGGCCGCCGTCGACGGGCAGGACCGCGCCCGTCACGTACGAGGCCCGGTCGCTGAGCAGCCACGCCGCGGCCTGCGCCACCTCTTCGGGGGCGGCCGCGCGGCGCAGCGGGGTACGGGAGGTGAGCCGGTCGAGGAGGCCGGGTTCGCGGGCGGCCCAGTCCTCGATCATGGCGGTCATGGTGGTTCCGGGGGCGACGGCGTTGACGCGGATGCCCTGCGGGCCGTACTCGACGGCGGCGGTCTGGGTGAGGCTGTTCACGGCCCGCTTGGAGGCGCCGTACAGACTCATCCCGGCGGACGGCTTGAGGCTGCCGACGCTGCTGTTGTTGACGATCGCGCCGGTGCCGGCGGTGGCGAGGATCGCCCGTATCTCGGCGGCCATCGCCAGCCAGACGCCCCGGTGGTTGACGGCGGTGATCCGGTCGAACTCCGCCACGGGGATCTCGGCCAGCGGCGCGTGGGCGATGCCCATGCCCGCGTTGTTGAACGCGCCGTCCAGGCGGCCGTGGCGCTCGACGGCCGTGTCCACCGCCCGCTGTACGGCGTCCGCGTCCGCCAGGTCGGCGACGACGTGCTCGGCGCTGCCGCCCGCCGCCCGTACCTCCTCGGTGACGGTGGCCAGTTCCGCCTCGGTCCGTGCGGTCAGGACGACCGCGGCGCCCTCCCGCGCGAACAGCCGCGCTGCGGCGGCGCCGATGCCGCGCCCCGCCCCGGTGATCAGCAGGACCTTGCCCTCCAGCAATCGCCCGCCGTCCGTGCCCCGTTGTTCCTTGCCCGTCGTCTGCGTCATGCCGATCATTGTGCAGGAGGCCGCGGGGGCGCCCCGCCGCGGCCGGACGACCCGGGCACCGACGGCCGCCGGTACGCGTCCGGCTGTATCGGCCTCCAGGTGCACGGGGCGTCCGACGTGATCTCGTACCGCGACATCCGCGTCAAGGAGTTGTAGCGGCACGGCGGTTGGCGCGCACGGGGCGGCGGATGCGGGTGCCGCCGCCCCGTTCCGGCATCAGCGGATGTTGACGTCGATGCAGGCGTAGAAGGCGTTGGCGGTATCCGCGACGTTCCAGACGGCGAGCACCTTCTGCTTGCCCTTGATGCCCTGGAAGTTCACGTTGTGGGTGACCGTGGCCGGTGGCTTGGCCCCGTGGTCGTCGATCTCGGCGATCTTGCGGCCGCCGATGAAGTACTGCCACGTGCTGGTGCGGTGCTGGGCCGTCAGCCGCCAGGTGAAGGCCTGGGAGCCGCCCACCGAGGTGGCCTTCCAGCCCTTGCTGTCGTCGTCGAGCTCCCGGAACCGGGCGTTGCCGCCGCTGCAGCTCTTGAGGCCCTTGGGCCCCTCGACGCTCTGCGGCTCCCACTTGATGTCTCCACAGGAGACGGTGCCCGCCGCGCACTGGGCCTGGCGGCTGGCCGGGGCGTTCACATAGCCGTGCGCGATGGCCGAACCGGCCGGCAGGGTGACGACGAGCAGCGGGGCCAGCGCGGCGCCGATGGCCGTGGCGATCTTTCTCTTCTGGTGCATGTCGACTCCTTCACGGTGGAGGCCCGGCCCGGGACAGGCGTCTTCCGGCGCTGTCGCGCCGTACGTCCGGTTCGGGGGACCTCGCTGGTGGGGGTGGGTGACGCGAAGGTGTGGTGCACGACGCGCGGGGACCGCGGCCGCCCCGGTGGTGCGGTGCCGACTGGGTGGGAAGGACCGGATTCCCGTGCGCCAATTGGTCTAGACTTTACCGATTGGCAGGCTCCGGTCAAGAGGTCGGACATCAACTTCTTGTACCCCGGGCGTCACTTGAGCCCCAGAAGGAACTACCCCGTTCAGACCTTGGGAATGTCGAAATACCGGTTCATGTTGGCCGCCAGCCCGAGATCGCCGGACACCTTGATCTTGCGGGTGATCACCATCGTCACCGGATTGCCGTTGCCCGAGACCAGCCGCAGGAACTCCGCGTCGCCCATCCGCAGCGTCAGCCGGGGCTCGGCCGGGCCGGTGCCCTCGCGGACCGTGCAGACCCCGGCCGCGAGCGTGGTCTCGTAGACCGCCTCCCGCTCACCGGTGATCCGCCAGCGGATCACCGCGCGCAGCTCCCCCGCCTCCTCGGGCCGGAACTGCCGCTCCATCCGCCCGAAGATCTCACCGAGCACCCGGTCCCGCAGCTCACCGCGCGCGAGCTCGGTGATCTCCCGCGTCGACAGCCCCTTGACGATCCGCGCGAACTCCTCGGGCGTGACGCTCGCGAAGTCGAGCTCGGCCAGCAGCGACCTGACATCTCGGGCCACGGCACTCTCCTCATGACGGAAATCCACTTCCAGCATGGTGCACGCCCGGCATACCGGACCGCCGCCCGGGGCCGTCTTCCGGCGCGTCCCGGCCTCCTCACCCGCCACATCCGGCCGCCGGGGCACCGCTTCGCGCCGTTCCCGCGCGGCGGGCGGCCCGAAAGGGGTTGGCGGCGTGCGTACCGGTTACCCGTGGCCCGTGCACCGCGCGGAGGCGGCCGTTCCGACGTACGCGCCTCCCCTCCCCCGCAGCGCACCGGACCAGCGGCCGCGGCCTCCGCACGGCGCACCGGCGGGAGGTGGGGCACCGGGAACAAGGAGCACCGCCATGTCCGGAAACCGGAGCGTCCGCCGCGTCGCGCTGGCCGCCGCCCTGTCGGCCCTCGCCGTCACCGCGCCCGCCGGAGCCGGCGCCGCCGCCGCGCCCGCCCCCGCACCGGCCGGCGACCAGGCCGAGGTACCCGCCCGCAGCGGCAGCACGGAATCGGCCGTCGACCGGGTCGCCAACTTCTACGGCAGCTATCTCGACGCCGTGCGCGACCAGGGCCGCGGCACGCTGGCGGAAGCGCTGCGCGCCCACTACCTGACCCCCGAGCTGCGGGCGCATCTGGCGAACTGGGAGCGGCGCGAGCACGCGGACGGCGTGCTGCGCGCCCAGGACGCCCCGCGGGCCTGGCGCGTCACGTACAACGACAGCGCCATGGGCCGCGCCTGGACGCGCGTCCGCCTCACCTTCGGCAGCGCCGAGCACCCGCGCCACACCCATCTGCTCGTCACCTGCGATCTGAACACGCTGCGGATCACCGACATCCAGCCGGACACCGGGAAGTAGCCGTACGGCCGTCCCCGCCTGCCCGTACCCGCACGGCAGCCGCGCCGGGCCGCGCTTGTGCAGCGCGGACCCGGCGCGGCGTCCCCCGTCCGGCCGGTTTCCCCCGTCGGCCGTCGTCCCCCGTCGGACGGTGTCAGCAGTTCAGGTAGGCGACGTGGATCCAGACCCCGGTGCGGCCGCCCCACAGGTCGCCCATGATCCAGTTGCCCTGCTGCCCGCGCGCGTTCAGCTTCTGGCCGGCGTTGACCTTCCCGAGGACCGGGAAGTTCTCGCCGGGCCCGCCGCGGAAGTTGACCCCGTTGTCGTTGACGGTGCACACCTGGGCGGCGGCCTGCTGCGCGGCGTGCGACGGTGCGGCGGAGCGCTCCTGCTGCGTGGTGGCGTGGGCGGCCCCGGTGGTGGCGAGGAGGCTGCCGGCCGCTGCGGTCGCGACGGCCAGCTTGGCGATGGTCCTGGTGACTGCGGTCCTGCGCATGGTGCGTGTCCTTCCTGTGCTGCTTTCCCCGTTGTGCGCGGTGGGCGCTGCCGTTGCCGTGCAGCTCCCTGCCTTACGGGATCCACCGTGCGCCGCAACGGGCCGCCGCGGTACCTGACGTCTGTCAGGACCGGAACAACACCGCAGGTCAGGGGGGTGTCAGCGGGAGTACCGGGCGAGCTGACGGGCCACCCGGTCCACGTAGTCGCGGGTGCGGGCGGGCACGCCGCCGGTGTCCAGGACGACCCGGCTGCTGGTGCGGTAGCCCGCCGCGACCAGCTCGGGCAGGCCGTCGCGCAGCCCGCCCGCCTTGAACTGCTGGGCGAGCCAGCACAGGTACGAGCCCATGGAGGCGATGGCGTCGGGCGGCGACCAGTAGTCCTCGCGGCCGTCGTGGTCGCCGTCCACGGCCCAGGCGTGGAAGACCCACGGGGTCCACATCGCGATGCCGTACTCGTCCTTGCGCCGCGCGTGCGGGTCGAAGCCGCTCTCCGTCTTGAGCATGGCGGCGATCAGAGCGGGCGTCACCTCCTGCTCCGTGCAGCGCTCCGCGGCCCGGGTGATGTACGGGCGCAGGGCGCGCGGTACGTCGGAGTCCTCCGGCAGCGCCCCGGCGATGCCCTCGGCGGACGACGAAGCGGAGGCCGAGGCGGGCGATGACGCCCCGGCGACCGCCGGGCCCGACCGGCTGTCGGAGGTGAGCAGCACACCGGCGCTCCCGGCCAGGGCGAGGAGCAGCGCGGCACCGGCGGCCAGCAGCGCCGGACGGCGTGCGGCACGGTGCCGTACGCCGGGCGCGTCGCACAACCGCCGTACGCGCCGGGACAGCTCCGCGGCGGTGTGCCGGGCCCGCGACGCGTGGTCGGGCAGCAGGCAGTCACCGATCAGCTCCCGCCATCCCGGCGGCAGTTGGCCGTCCAGCCGCAGCGGCGCACCGCCGTGCGCGTACGTCTGCGCGGCGAGGGCGCGGGCCCGTGCCGTACGGCCGGGGAAGGGATGCCGGCCGCCGGTGAGCACCTGATGGGCCAGCACGCCATACGCCCAGATGTCGGCCGTGGGGCGTACCGTCGCGCCGCGCTGCCCGGTGCGCTGCGACCACCACTCGGGCGGTACGTGGTCGAGCGAGCCGAGCGGCGGTACGTACGCGTGGCTGCCCTCCAGTTCGGCGGCGAGGCCGAAGTCGGCGAGCCACGCCGTGCCGTCCGGCGCGAGAAGGATGTTGGCCGGTTTCAGGTCCCCGTGCACCCAGCCGCGCCCGTGGAGGTGGGCCAGCCCGTCGGCGACCTCCCGCAGGAGCCGCGGCCCGTCCGGCAGCGGGCGGCCGGCCGCGTCGGCGAGCAGGTCCCGCAGGCTGTGCTCGGCCCGGTCCATGACGAGGGCGGTGAGCCCGTCCAGCCCCGGGTGGTCCGGGTCCTCGATGGTGAGCGCCGCGTGGGTCCGTACGAGGTGCGGGTGGTCGGCCTCCAGACTGAAGCGGACCTCCCGGCGGACCAGTTCGTCCATCCAGGCGCGCTGGCCCGGCGCGAGCAGGTCGGTACGCAGGATCTTTACGGCGGCCGGGCGGCCGTCGGCGGTGTGCTCGGCGGCGTACACGCTGCCCCAGCTGCCCGCCCCGATGGGTCCGCCCAGCCGCCAGTCGCCGATCCGGTAGCCGGGCCGGACGCCGGGCGGCGGGGTGGCACTCGCTCCGTCCATCGCCGCGCCTCTCAGCCCGCCCCGCGCCTCACCGCCGGCCTCCGGGGGTCAGCAGGGCGAGGTGCTCCTCGCGGATCAGGTCGAAGCGCAGCGCGAAGGCGACGAGTTCGTCGCGCTTGCCGCCGCCGCGGGCGTCCGGCTCCGCCGGGTCGCCGGCGCGCAGCCGCAGCTTCACCGAGGTCAGGTAGTCGATGTGGTAGTTGACGGCGGAGCGGGTCAGCTCGCGGCACGCCTCCAGCGGGCGCAGCCGCTCCAGCACGTCGCCGACGCCCGGCACCGCGCCGCTGGAGGCGTGGCGCAGGCGCGGCTCGCACAGGGCGAGGAGCACGAGGAAGTACTTCGAGGTCGGGTCGAGCGCGAAGGGGCTCATCGTCGGCTCGCCCACGCCGTCGTACGGTGCGCCGTCCAGATACGCGTGTTCCGGCGCGAACACCTTGAAGGACGCCTCGCCCCGCGTCGCGGGCAGCAGCACCCGGGAGAACTCGAACGGCACCGGAGCCCCGAGCCGCCCCGGCGCGACCTTGATGTGCTCCCCGGCGCCCTCCATGTTCTCCACGACACAGGTCACCGCACGGCTGAAATTGGACAGCCGCCAGTAGTCCTCCGCGGCGGTGAGCTGGCCCGCCAGCCGTGAGACGCCCGGGTCGGGCAGGGGGACGGCCACCGGCGCGCCCGGCGCGCCGCGCCCGAAGTCCGCGGTGTCCCCCGGCCCCAGCCGCAGCAACCGCGGCCCACCACGCCCTTCGCCCTCCCCTTCGGGCAGTTGCACGATCACGGTGTCCATGGCTCTTCCCCCGTTTCCGCCGTTCCCGCACCGGCACTTCCACCCGTACCATGCGCCACCCCGGCATCCGGCTCCCGGAGGGCGGTGGTTCCGGCCGATCCCGAGCGGTGCGGCAGCGGACGCCCACGCCCGGCCCCAAGGCCGGGCCTGACGCCACGTCCGGCGCCTCTCCGCAGGTCAGCGCCCTGTCCCGGTGGTGGGATAGGTTCGGTCGACAGTCCGTTCGCCCAGGAGGTTGTCGTATGCCCATCGTCGTCGCCACGATCAGGACGAAGCCCGGCGAGCTGGAGACGGCTCTCGACGTCTTCCGTTCGCACGCGCCGGCCGTTCACCAGGAGGACGGCTGCCTGCTGTACGCGGTGCACGCGGGCGAGGACCGGGTGGTCGTCGTGGAGAACTGGGCGGACCGGGCAGCGCTGGACGCCCACTCCCGGGGTGCGGCGCTCGCGGAGATCGCGAACGGGGTCGGCGGGCTGCTCGCGGCGCCGATGGATGTGGCCGTGCTGGACGCGGTGCCGATGGGCGACCCGGGCAAATCCACGCTTTAAGCACATCCGGCGAGACGGCATCGGCAAAAGGCAGGCAAACACTCCGTCAATTCCTCGCCATTGAGAACCTGTCATTCCGGACGATGTGCAATTTTCGCGCGCGGCCGGCGGTCCGCAATACGCGGCCCCGGCCGCACGTATACCTTCCCGACGGTCCCGTCCCCCGTTAACCGGCCATTCTCGCGAGCCGCCGAGGACCGCCCGGCAACGGCCTGACCTGCCGCTTCCCGTACCCGAATTGCAGGCACGGGAAGGCGCCGCACGCGCGAACGCCCGCGTCGTCCCGCCATTGTTGGCCAGATATCCCCGCCTCGGTAAAAGGCCCGCCAACGCACGTTCGCGCCAACTTGGAACCCTTGATCGACGGCCGTTAGCATGGAAATGGTTGTCCGGGGCAACTAACTACCCGTCATGCCCCGGGATCTAGGAGGAATCACCTATGCCCGACACCGCGCACGACTTCCGCACCTACGTGGAGGAGAACCTCGACGCGCTGGGGACCGACCCCGGGCGCGTGGCGCTGGTGCACCAAGGGCGACGCGTCACCGCGGGTGAGTTCCGCGCCCTCGTCCACCGCATGGCCCGCGCGATGCGGAAGCAGGGCATCGACCGCGGCCGGACCGTCACACTGCTCAGCGGCAACCTGCCCGAGACCGTCGCCGCCCGCTACGCCGCCAACCTCATCGGCTGCCGGGTCAACCACCTCTACAACAAGCTCTCGGCCGACGTGCAGGCCACCATCGTCAAGGACGTGGAGACCGCCGCGCTGATCGTCGACCCCCGGTTCGACGACCGCGCCGCCGAACTGACCGCGCTGGCCCCGGTGCCGACCGTACTGACCCTGGGCCCCGCGAAGACCGGCACCGACCTGCTGGAACTGGCGTCCGCCGAGAGCGACGAGCCGGTGCCCAGCGGCGCCCGGCCCGAGGACATCTGCACCATCCGCCACACCGGCGGCACCACCGGTCACCCCAAGGGCATCTGCACCACCTACGGGCAGGTCCGCACCTTCGTCGCGGACGACGACGAGGACGCGGGCGACGCCAAGGTGCTGTGGGAGCGCCCCGCCGACCAGGAGGGCAACCGGCTGCTGGTGTGCACCACGCTGGCGCACGCGGCCGGCATGATGGCCGACGTCACGCTGCGCGAGCACGGGCTCGTGGTGCTCCTGGAGGACTTCGACCCGGCCGAGGTGCTGGCGACGATCGAGCGGGAGAAGATCACTCACCTCTTCCTGCTGCCGCCGCTGCTCTACCGGCTCACCGACCACCCGGACGCGGCCACCACCGACACCTCCAGCCTGCGCTGCCTGACCTACGGCGGCTGCCAGTCCTCGCCCGCCCGCATCGCCGACGCCATCCGCCGCTTCGGCCCGGTGCTGGTGCAGTTCTACGGGCAGAACGAGGCCGGCGGCATCAGCGTGCTGCCCGCCGAGGACCACGACCCGGACAACCTGGAGCGGCTGCGCTCGGCCGGCCGCATCCTGCCCAACGTCGAGGTCGCGGTGCGCGACGAGAACGGCCGCGACCTGCCGCGCGGTGAGCACGGCGAGATCTGCATCCGCTCGGCGAGCATCATGCAGGGCTACTGGAAGCAGCCCGAGCTGACCGCCGAGGTGCTGCGCGACGGCTGGCTGCACACCGGCGACATCGGCTTCCTGGACGCCGACGACTACCTGACCATCGTCGACCGGATCAAGGACATGATCGTCGTGGTGGGCGGCCATGTGTACACCACCGAGCTGGAGGACCTGCTCAACTCGCACCCCGGCGTCCTGCAGAGCGCCGTCTTCGGCGTGCGGGACGAGGACCGGATGGAGCAGGTGTACGCGGCCGTGGTGCTCGCCGACGGCGCGGACGTCGACGCGGACCAGCTCCGCGCGATGGTGCGCGAGGCGCGCGGCGCGATGTACGAGCCGGCCCACATCGAGTTCGTCGAGCAGCTGCCGCTGACGGACGCCGGCAAGCCGGACAAGAAGCAGCTGCGCGCGCAGGCGACCCGTACGGCCGCCTGACGCCACGGAGCACGCCCGGACCGGCCCGCTGCCTCACCAAGGCGCGGGCCGGTCCGTCGTACGCGGCGGACCGGCCCGGACGGGCCGGACCGCCACCCGGAGCAGCGCGCCATGCGGGCCCGCCCCACCCCGCCTACGCTCGGTACGGTCACCGTCACCAAGGGCTGTCCGGCCGGGCCGCCCGTCCACGAGCACAGGCACGGAGGCTCGCCCATGCCGGAGCTGTTCATCGGGGGTCAGTGGACCGCCGCGGCCGACGGGGAGGTGCGCGAGATCCGCTGCCCGGCGGACGGCACACCGGTCGCCACCGTCGACGAGGCGGGCGCCGCGGACGCGGCCGCCGCCGTCACCGCGGCCCGCGCGGCGTTCGACGACGGGCCGTGGCCGCGCACCCCGGCCGCGGAGCGCGGACGGCTGCTGCTGCGCGTCGCCGACCTGCTGGAGCGCGACAAGGACACGTACGCGCGGGCCGAGTCCCTGGACACCGGCAAGCGGTTCGTGGAGAGCCGGTACGACATGGACGACATCGCGAACTGCTTCCGCTACTTCGGCGATCTCGTGGCCTCCGGCAACGACGGGCGGGTGGTGGACACCGGACAGCCCGAGGTCGACAGCCGGGTGGTGTACGAGCCGGTCGGCGTCTGCTCGCTGATCACCCCGTGGAACTACCCGCTGCTGCAGACCGCCTGGAAGGTGGCCCCGGCCGTCGGCGCGGGCGACACGTTCGTCCTCAAGCCCAGCGAACTGACCCCGCACACCGCGATCCTGCTGATGCGGACGCTGACCGAGGCGGGGCTGCCGGACGGGGTGGCCAACCTGGTGCTCGGCGCCGGCGGCGCGGTCGGCGCGCCGCTGACCACCGACGAGCGGGTGGACCTGGTGTCCTTCACGGGCGGGCTGGCCACCGGGCGGCGCATCATGGCCGCCGCCGCGCCCACCGTGAAGAAGATCGCGCTGGAGCTGGGCGGCAAGAACCCCAACCTGGTCTTCGCCGACACCGACTTCGACACCGCCGTCGACTACGCGCTGATGGCGGTGTTCCTGCACTCCGGGCAGGTCTGCTCGGCGGGCGCGCGGCTGCTGGTGGACGACGAGCTGCACGACGACTTCGTGGACGAGATCGTGCGCCGGGCGCGGGCCATCCGGCTGGGCGGGCCGTTCGACGAGGACGCGCGCAGCGGGCCGCTGATCTCCGCCGAGCACCGCGACAAGGTGGAGAAGTACGTGGCGGCGGGGCTGGCCGAGGGCGCGGTGCTGCGCTGCGGCGGCGAGCGCCCGGACGACCCCCGGCTGCGGGACGGCTTCTTCTATCTGCCGACCGTGCTGGACGAGTGCTCCCCCGGTATGTCCGTCATCCGTGACGAATCGTTCGGCCCGGTGCTGACCGTGGAGCGGTTCCGTACCGAGGAGGAGGCGGTGGCGCTCGCCAACGACACCGTCTACGGGCTGGCGGCGGGCGTATGGACGCAGAGCGTGGAGCGTTCGCACCGGGTGGCCGCCCGGCTGCGGGCCGGCACCGTGTGGATCAACGACTTCCACCCGTACGTACCGCAGGCCGAGTGGGGCGGCATGAAGCAGTCCGGCGTCGGACGGGAGCTGGGCCCGGCCGGGCTGGCGGAGTACCAGGAGGCCAAGCACATCTGGCGCAACACCGCGCCCCGGCCGCAGCGGTGGTTCGAGTGAGCGGCGCCGGGCCCGCGGCGGGCGGCGGGCAGGGCGACGGCGCGGACACCGCACCCGCCGGGGAGAAGACCGATACCTCCAGCGACGACGATTCGCTCGCGGAACTCGGCTACAAGCCCGAACTCAAGCGCACCCTCGGCAACTTCCACACCTTCGCGGCCGGTATCAGCTACATCTCGATCCTCACCGGCACCTTCCAGCTCTTCTACTTCGGCGTCAACCACGGCGGGCCCGCCTACTGGTGGTCCTGGCCGATGGTCTTCTGCGGCCAGCTGATGGTGGCCCTGTGCTTCTGCGAGATGGCCGCCCGCTACCCGGTGGCCGGCTCGGTCTACAACTGGTCCAAGCAGCTCGGCGGGCCGCACGTGGGCTGGCTCGGCGGCTGGATGATGATGACCGCGACCATGGTCTCGCTGGCCGCGGTGGCGCTCGCCTACCAGGTCACGCTGCCGCAGATCTCCTCGTTCTTCCAGTTCGTCGGCGACGGCAGCGGCCGCACCGACCAGGCCGCCAACGCGGTGCTGCTCGGCGCCGTGCTCGTGGTCTTCACCACCCTGGTCAACGCCTTCGGGGTCAAGCTGATGGCGCAGATCAACTCGGCCGGGGTGGCCATCGAGCTGGTCGCGGCCCTCGCGCTGATCGTGCTGCTGGCCGCGCACATCACCCGGGGCCCCGGCGCGGTCACCGAGACGTACGGGCTGGGCCGGGGCGAGTCGCTGGGCTACCTCGGCGCGTTCCTCACCGCCTCCCTCGCCTCCGCGTACGTCATGTACGGCTTCGACACGGCGTCCTCGCTCGGCGAGGAGTCCAAGGACCCCGGCCGCAACGCGCCGCGCGCCATCCTGCGCGCCCTGTTCGCCTCGTTCCTCATCGGCGGCCTGATCCTGCTGTTCGCGCTGCTGGCGACGCCCGACCTGCACGACAAGCGGCTGGCCGTGGACGGCCTCCAGTACGTGGTGCTGAGTGCGCTCGGCACGACCATCGGCGACATCATGCTGTGGTGTGTGGTCATCGCGATCACGGTGTGCGCGCTGGCCGTGCACACCGCCGGCATCCGGCTGGCGTTCGCCATGGCCCGGGACACCAACCTGCCGGCCGCCTCGCTGCTCGCCCGGGTCAGCCCGCGCTTCCAGACGCCGGTGGCGCCCGCGGTGATCATCGGGTGCATCGCGGTCTGCATCCTGCTGGTCAACATCAACCAGCCGCAGATCTTCTCGGTGATCACCAGCATCGCCATCATCATGATCTACGTGGCGTATCTGATGGTCACCGTGCCGATGCTGGTACGGCGGCTGCGCGGCCAGTGGGAACCGGCCGAGGGCAAGTTCTCGCTGGGCCGCTTCGGCCTGCCGGTCAACATCCTCGCCGTGCTCTGGGGCACCGCGATGGCCACCAACCTCGCCTGGCCGCGCGCCGAGGTCTACAACGCGAACGGCCCCCAGCACTGGTACCTGCGCTGGGGCGCCTTCCTTTTCGTCGGCATCGTCGCCGTCGGCGGCTTCACGTACTACTGGTTCATCCAGCGCAAACGCACCTGCGTCCTGGCTGGCCACGCGGCGGAGACCCCGGCGGAGGAACCGGAGAATCCGGACAGATCCGAGGGTTCGGGCGCTCCGGCTTCGTCCTGATCCCGTCCCGGGCACCGGCGAAGCCTCCGGGGAAAGCGGGGGACGGTCCCGCCACGGCCGTGGAAGGCTCGTCCCATGCTTGATCACATAGCGATCCAGGTACGGGACATCGCGGCGAGCGTGCGGTTCTACGACGCCGTCCTCGCCCCGCTCGGCGGCAGGCGGACGAAGGTCTTCGGCGAGAACGTGGGCTACGGCACCACCGGGCACTGTCTCTGGCTCGTCCCCTGCACCGACGACGGCCCGGCACGTGAGGTCCATCTGGCGTTCGCGGCGGCCGACCGCGATGCCGTGGACGCGTTCCATGCCGCCGCCGTCGCCGCCGGGGCGGAATCCCTGCACACGCCGCGGCTGAGGCCCGAGTACCACGCGTCGTACTACGGCGCCTTCGTCCGGGATCCGGACGGGAACAACATCGAGGCCGTCTGTCATACGCCGTAGTCCGGCCGCGCCGCACAGCACCCCGGTCCGCGGGCTCCCCAGGGAGCCCGCGGACTTCGTCGCGCCCCATGCGTAAACGGAATTTCACATTCCGCCAGCCCGGCACACACCTGTACCAATCTGTGACACAAATATCCGTTTCTCCAGGCAACCGATCATGCCGGTCCAGCCGTCTGGATGGTCGGCGGTTGCCGACAACCGGCCCGGCGGTCCGTGACCGCGCCGGGGTCCGGGGTGGTGCCCGCCACAGCCAGTTGTGTTGCTTTGGAGGGAACCCCACGTGCACGTCAGATCAGCCCGTCGCACAGTCCTGCTGTCCGCCGCCCTGGCGGGGGCCGCGCTGCTGACCGCGTGTGGAGCGGAGGGCGGCTCGCAGGCGTCGGACAAGCCGACCGCGAAGGTGACCGTGACCCCGGCGGCGGGCAGCAAGTCGGCCAAGCTCGGCTCGCCGATATCCGTGAAGGTCTCCGGCGGCAGCCTGACCGCCGTCGAGGCCAAGGACGAGAAGGGGGACAAGGTCGAGGGCAAGCTGTCCGGCGACGGTACGTCCTGGACCTCGGAGGGCAAGGTCAAGCCGGGGACCACGTACACCGTGCACACCAAGACGAAGTCCGGCGACGGCAAGGAGTCGGCCTCCGACGCGAGCTTCACCACCGAGAAGGCCGACAAGGTCAACAAGCTCACCAACACGCCGTCCAACGGGCAGACCGTCGGCACCGGCATGCCGATCTCGATCCTGTTCGACCACCCGGTCGCCAAGGACCGGCGCGCCGAGATCCAAAAGGCGCTCAAGGTCACCACGCAGCCGCAGGTGGAGGGCGCCTGGGGCTGGGTCAAGGACTGGTCCGGCAAGGACCGCATCGACTGGCGTCCGAAGACCTACTGGCCGTCCGGCACCAAGGTGTCGGTCAAGGGCGGTCTGGGCGGCATCGACTCCGGTGAGTCCGGCGGCTGGTTCGCGCGCGACTACGACTTCGGGTTCACCATCGGCCCGGACCACAAGGCCGTCATCGACGTCCCGTCGCACAGCATGACCCTGTACGAGAACGGCAAGGCCGTCGACACGATCCGGGGCTCCGCGGGCTCGCCGCAGGACCCGACGCGCGGCGGCGTGCACACCGTACGCAGCAAGAACGCCGCCGAGACGATGGACTCCGCCACCATCGGCCACGGCAACGAGTGGATGCTCGACTCGAAGTGGGTGACCCACCTCACCGCGTCCGGCACCTTCCTGCACTCGGCGCCCTGGAACAAGTCGATCGGCGTGGTCAACAACAGCCACGGCTGCTTCGGCATGACGACCTCGGACGCCAAGCGTGCCTACGACTTCCTGACGATCGGCTCCACGGTCGAGGTGAAGAACACCTCCAGCACGAAGAAGACCGATGTCGGCAACGGCCTGGAGGTCTGGCAGGAGAGCTGGGAGCAGTGGCAGCAGCGGAGCGCCGTGAAGTAACCGTCACGGCGGCGGTGCCGCGCGGGCGCTTCGGCGCCTGACTGTGCGAGCGTGTGGTGGGGCTCCCCCGGAGGCGGGGCGGGCCCCACCCGTGGTTGCGGACGTGTTCGGACCACACCCCCGTGCCGGTCCGAACTGTCCGCCCCGCTTCACACCAGAGTCTTTGACTCAGGTGTGAAGAATAGAGGCTACGGGCGGAGCGTGCCAGCCCACGGGGGTGGGAGTGCCGATCCTTCCCGCCGACCGGACCACTACAGTGGAAGTCTCACGTTTGGCCTTGAAGGGAGCGCGGCGCGATGGGGGACGAGGACCGCGGGCCGGTCAGCCTGGCCGAAAAGCTGGACCGGCTGTTCCGGGAACGAAGTCGGGAGCGGGGCAAATCGCTGTCCGCCAACGACGTCGCCACCGAGATCAACATCAGGGCCGGCGAGCAGGTGATCTCCGGCAACTACATCTGGCAACTGCGCAAGGGCAAGCGGGACAACCCGACCAAGCGCCATATCGAGGCGCTGGCGGAGTACTTCGGCGTGCCGGCCGCGTACTTCCACGACCAGCGGGACACGGGTCCCGGCGGCGGGTCCGCCGACCGGCCCGACCAGCCGCCGGAGCTGCTGGAGGCGATGCAGGACGCGGGCGTCATCGCGATGGCCGCGCGCTTCATGGACATGTCCGCCGAGTCCCGTACGGCCGTACTGGAGATGATCGACCGGGTGCGGAAGCTGGAAGGGCTGCCGGACGTCGGCGGTGCGACGGGCGCCCAGGGCGCCGATCCGGCCGGCAATCCGGGAGAAACCTGGCGTACCGCCCGCTGATCCATGACGCCGACCGACTTACGCCCCGCGCCGTCCCCGACCGCTCCCCCGCCCGCCGCCGGGCCGGGGAACCGGGCGGCCGGGGCCGCGGCAGCCCGCGGGCCCGCACACGACCCCGTCGGGGAGGGGCCATCCCGCACTGCATGAGACTGGCACGTGTACCTTTCATGGCCGAGGCCGAAGGAGAGCACGCCATGAAGTTCACCCGGCGACCGGACCGTGTGCGGGACGGCTGTGCGGAGCGGCTGCGGGGACTGCACATTCCGCGCCCCTTCGAGCTGGGTGCCTTCCTGGACCGGCTCGCCGAACAGCGCGGCCGCCCCATCCATCTGGAACCCCAGGTCACCCCGCCCGCCGGGCCCTGCGGCCTGTGGATCGCCACCAGCCGGGCCGACTATGTCTTCTACGACGCGGCCACCACCGCGCTGCACCGCGACCACATCGTGCTGCACGAGGTCGGCCACATGCTCAGCGGCCACTCCAACCTGCTCTCCGGAGAGGTCGCGCGGGCCCTGGTGCCCGGCCTCGACCCCGGCTCGGTGGAATCCGTCCTGGGCCGCAGCCACTACAGCGACCAGGACGAGCAGGAAGCCGAGATGATCGCCTCGCTGATCCTGCGCCGCGCCGACCGCACCTCCGCCCGCCGACCGGCGACATCCCAGCAGGCCGAGGTCCTCAGCCGCATGGACGACGTCTTCGGCTCCCCGAAGCGACGGTAGAACTGAAGATGGTCAACGTTCTCTTCCTGTCCATAGCGGCCGTCCTGCTGCTGGCGGCCGCCTACAAGGCGCGGCCGCTGCTGCGCCGGCCGCGGCCGCGCGGCCTGGGCGCCCTGTGCGGTTTCCTGACCGGACTGGGCGCCTCTCTGGTGTTCCTGACGCCCGCGGTCGGCGACGCGCTGAGCGTCATCCACCCGAAGCTCGGCCGGCTGCTGGGCAACTGCAGCACGCTGGCCGCCGCCACCTGCATCTCGATCCTGCTGCTGCGCTTCAACGAGGAGCCGCCGGACGCGGACCGCAAGGCGCGCCACCGGCTCGTCACGCTGGGCGTCGTCCTGGTCGCGATGGCCGTCCTCTTCTTCTCCTCGCCGGTGGACGACGCCCCGGGCGCGCCCACCTTCGGCGAACTGCCGCGCACCGAGCCGCTGCTGAACATCTATGTGCTGGTGTTCACCGCGCACCTCGGCGCCGCGATCGTCGACCTGCTGCGCCAGTCCCTGCGCTACTCCCGGCACGCGCCGCGCACCAGCCTGCGGTACGGGCTGCGCGTCATCGCCTTCGGCTGCGCGCTGGGCATGATCTACATCGGCTACAAGATCGTCCATGTGGTCGGGCTGTGGACCGACGCGGGCTGGCTGCCGCCCGAGCAGCTGTGCACCTCGCTGGTGACGCCCGCGACCTGCACGTTCAGCGTCGGCCTGCCCGCGATCTGCAGTCTGCTGCTCGTCATCGGCGTCCTGCTGCCCGCGATCGGCCCGGCACTGGCCTGGCCCGTGCGGCGCATTCACCTGTGGCATCTGCACCGCGGACTGCGCCCGCTGTGGGCCGCGCTGTCGGCGGCGGTGCCGGAGATCCAGCTCACCGCCACCGACCGGCTGTACGCGGCGCCCGACGCCGAGTTCCGTCTCTACCGCCGGGTGATCGAGATACGTGACGGCATGCTGGCACTGCGCCCGCACCGCAGCGACGAGGTCCGCCGCGCCGCCGAGGAACGGCTGCGCGCCGAGGGGGCGGACGCGCGGGAGCTGGACGCCGGGGTCGAGGCGGCGGTGCTGGCGGCGGCGCTGGAGTCGCGGCGCGGCGGACGTACGCCCGAGCACGCGGTCAGCGTCGAGGACGCCACGCTGACCCGCCCCGAGCTGACCAATCTGATCGACGAGGCCCGCTGGCTGCGCAGGGTCTCGCACGCCTTCGTGGCGTCCGGCGCGGGCCCCGCGCCGGCGCCGGAGTCCCGCCCCGCCGCAGGAATCTGAGGTCACACGTGAGCCACCCCATGGAGTCACCGGAGTTCTTCCGCGACCCGTACCCGCTGCTCGCCGCGCTGCGCGAGCGCGGTCCCGTCCAGCAGGTACGGTCCGGGCCGCACGGCGCGACGTGGCTCGTCACCGGCTGGGCCGAGGCCCGTACGGCGCTGGCGGAGCCCCGGCTCTCCAAGGACACCACCCGCTACTTCGCCGACAAGCCGTCCAAGCGCAACCTGGCGCCCGCCGTCAGCGCCACCATGCTGGCCACCGACCCGCCGGACCACACCCGGCTGCGCCGGCTGGCCGTCAAGGCGTTCACGCCGGCGGCGGTGGCCCGCCTGGAGCCGCGGGTGGCGGAGATCGCGGACGGTCTGCTGGACCGGATGGCCGACGGCGGCGATTCGGCCGATCTCGTCGAGGACTTCGCCGTACCGCTGCCCATCGAGGTCATCGGCGACCTGCTCGGCGTTCCCCGCGAGGACCGCCCGGCGCTGCGCCGCTGGTCCAACGACCTCTTCGCGGCCGGCGCGCCGGACAGCATCGACGCGGCCTCGCACGCCATCAGCGACTACATGACGGAGCTGATCGCGAAGAAGCGCGCCGAAGGTACCGGGGCCGATCTGCTCACCGAGCTGATCGCCGCGCGCGACGAGGGCGACCGGCTCAGCGAGTTCGAACTGGTCTCGCTGGCCGTCCTGCTGGTCGTCGCCGGGCACGAGACGACCACCAACCTGATCGGCAACGGCGCGCTCGCGCTCCTCCGGGACGACGCGCTCCGTACCCGCCTGCGGCAGGACCCGGCGCTCATCCCGGACGCCGTGGAGGAACTGCTCCGCTATGACTCCCCGATCACCACGGCCACGTTCCGGTACGCGGCCGAACCGCTCACCCTCGGCGGCGCCGAGATCGCGGCGGGCGATGTCGTCCTGGTCTCCCCGGGCGCCGCCAACCGTGACCCGGCCCGGTTCCCCGACCCGGACACGGTCACCCCCGGCCGTTCCGCCGGGCATCTCTCCTTCGGCCACGGTCCGCACCACTGCCTGGGCGCGCCCCTGGCCCGCCTGGAAGCCCGTATCGCCTTCCGAGCGCTGCTCACCCGCTTCCCCGGCCTGCGGCTGGCCGTCCCGCCCGGCGAACTCCCGTGGCGCCACACCCGCCTGATGCGCGGTCTGTCGCACCTCCCGGTCACCTGGTCCGCACAGGTCACGGATTGTTGAGGTAGGTGAGGACGGCGAGGACGCGGCGGTTGCCCGCCTCGTCGTCGGTGATGCCGAGCTTGCCGAACATGGACGTGGTGTATTTGCTGATGGCGCTGTCGCTGAGGAACAGCCGCTGTCCGATGGCCTGATTGGACAGCCCTTCGGCCATCAGGGCGAGTACGGCGTGTTCGCGTTCGGTGAGCCCGCCGAGCCGCCGGGTCGCGGCCCCGCCGCCCAGCAGTTTGGCGATGACGGCCGGGTCCATGGCCGTACCGCCGCCGGCGACGCGTTCCAGTGCGTCGACGAACTGGTCGCCGTCGAAGACGCTCTCCTTGAGGAAGTAGCCGATGCCGCCGGCGCCGTCGGCCAGCAGTTCGCGGGCGTAGAGCTGCTCGACGTGCTGGGAGAGGATCAGGACCGGCAGGCCGGGCACCTCGGCGCGGGCGGCGAGCGCCGCGCGCAGGCCCTCGTCCGACTGGTCCGGCGGCATCCGGACATCGACGACGGAGACGTCCGGCCGCCACTTCAGCAGCGCGTCGAGCGTCTCGGGGCCGGTGGCCGCCGTCGCCACCACCTCGTGTCCGTACGCCTCGATGAGACGCACCATCCCGTCGCGCAGGAGGTAGAGGTCTTCGGCTACAAGGATGCGCATGGCACCATCATCCTCACCCGGGTCGGGCCGCCGGCCGGGCTGCTGATCTCCACGGTGCCGTCGAAGACCGCGAGGCGGCGGCGCAGCCCCTCCAGTCCCCCGCCGGGCCGCACCTCGGCCCCGCCCCGGCCGTCGTCCTCGACTTCGACGACCAGGCCGACGTCGTCCTGCGCGAGGAAGATCCGGGCCCGGGTGGCGTGGGCGTGCTTGACCGCGTTGGTCACCAGTTCGGCGATACCGAAGTACAGGGCGGACTCGATCGGCGGGTCCAGGGGCCCCCGGATGCCGGCGGCGACCGTCGTTTCGAGCGGGCTGTCCAGGGCGAAGGCGCAGACGGCGTCGACCAGCCCGCGTTCGTTGAGCACCGGCGGGTTGATGCCCCTGACCAGTTCGCGCAGCTCGGTCAGGGAAGCGGTGGCGCCGGCCCGCGCCTCCCGCAGCAGCGCCCTGGCCTGCTCCGGGTCCGTCTCCATCAGCTTCTCGGCGGTCGCCAGGGAGAGGCCGAGGCCGACCAGCCGGGCCTGCGCGCCGTCGTGGAGGTCCCGCTCGATCCGCCGGATCTCGGCGGCCTGCGCGATGGTCGTGTCCGCGCGCTGGGCGGTCAGCTCGTCCACCCGGTCCGCCAGCAGCATCGCGGGCGAGGGACGCAGGAAGCGGGCGGCCACCGGCACGACGGGCCGCCAGGCGTACGGGGCCGAGCCGATCGCCACGACCAGGCCGAGCACGCCGACGAGGCGGGGGGCCAGGTCCGACTGGCCGAGCCCGAGAACCGCCACCGCGACCCCGGCCGGCGGCACGGCCGCGACCACTCCGGCGGTGAACGGCACGATGCCCGTGAACCGCAGGTCGCGCCAGGTCGCGGGGTCCGTCCACCGGTTCCGCCACCGCTGGTCCAGGAGGGCGTCGCGGCGGGTGCGCTCGTAGGAGCGGCCGTTCCACCAGTGGCCGGTGGACAGCTGCGTCACCGGCGCGGCCTGCCGGTATCCGGCGGGGACGGTGGTGGCCGTCCACTTCGCGACGAGGTGGCGGATCGACCGGCAGACCGGGCGGGACAGGGCGAGCGTGCTCACGCACACCAGCACCAGCGGCCCCACCCACGACCACGGGTTCGCCGCGCCCCACTGGATACCCCACACCACGGCGGCGGCCCATACCGCCGGGACCAGCATGCTGACGACCGTCACCGCGCAGGCCCGTACGAACCCCACGCAGGCGCCGGACACCCACGACACCACCTGTTGCATGACTCTTTCCCTCTGCTTCGAAAACCCCGGCCTCCGATCACTCTGGCACCCGCCCGACCAGCGCTGAAGTGGGTCTGGACCCACTCTTGCGTGGGTCTGGGCCCGTACCGCGCGGCTTCGGCGCTCCTTAATTTCGACACCACGTCAGCAGGACACGCATGCCGTGAAGGAGCAGAAGAATCATGAACACCGCCACCACCATCCCCGCCACGGCCGAGGCCACCGCCGTCGGCCAGGCACCCGCCCAGCGGGCCTTCCGTACGGCGAAGATCTTCATCGGGGCCTACGGCGCGCTCGGCACCGCCGTCCTGCTCACGGTCGTCGTCCTCGCCGCCACCGGTCACGAGGTGACCTCGTTCATGTGGGGCCGCTCGGCGGGAGTGCTCGCGAGCGCGGCGGTGACCTACTGGCTGACCGTGCTCGCCGCACGGGGCGCCCGCTGGGCCTACCTGCGCGTCCGTTTCCTCTCGGTCGTGATGCCGGTGGCGATCATCGCCATCGATCTGATCCCGGGCGCCCTGCCGGTGTGGTTCATCGCGATGCAGGCCGTCTGCGCCCTCGCCATCGGCGCGACGGCCTTCATCGCCAACGGGTCAGTACTGCGCGCCGCCTTCCCCAAGGGGCGCTGAGCCGCCGGTCCCCAGCGCGAACCGCTCCACCGCGCGGCACACCGCGGCCGTGTGGTCGGCGAGGTAGAAGTGGCCGCCGGAGAACGTCTCCTCCTGGTACTCGGCCACGGTGTGGGCCTTCCAGGCGGCCGCCTCCTCGCGGGTCACCCGGGGGTCCGCGTCGCCGGTCAGGCACAGCAGCGGGATGTCGAGCACGGCGTCGGCCGGGGGCCGGTACGTCTCGATCACGCGGTAGTCGTTGCGGATGGCCGGGAGGATCAGCCGTACGAGATCCCGGTCGGCCAGCAGTTGGTCGGCGGTGCCGTCCAGGCGGGCGACCTCGGCCAGGAGTTCCTCGTCGGTGCCCTCGTGGAGGGCCCGCTCCGCCCGGAACATCGAGGGGGCGCGGCGCCCGGACACCACCAGCCTGCGGTCCGCGGGCCGCCCGAGGTCCGCCAGCCGCCGGGCGACCTCGAAGGCGACGGACGCGCCCATGCTGTGCCCGAAGAGCACCAGCGGGGTGGGGTCGTGGGGGCTCAGGCAGCCGACCACCTCATCGGCCAGGCCCTCGACGGACGTGACGAAGGGGTCGTTCCACCGGTCCTGGCGTCCGGGGTACTGGATCGCCGATACGTCGAGCCGCTCGCCGAGGTGGGCGGCGAACGGCCGGTAGTACGAGGCGGATCCCCCGGCGTGCGGGAAGAAGATGAGGTGGGCGGCGGGCCGCGGCCCCCGGCGTACGTCCCGTATCCAAGCGCTCTTCCCCGTCATGTGGATGTGCTCCCGTGCTGGTGGGCCGATGGTCGGGCGTGCTCGTCCACGGCTCGCCGGGCGGTGCCGGGGCGTCCGCGGACAGGTCAAGGATGACCGGTCCGGGGCCCTTCCGGCCAGCATGAATTCGATCAAGGCCGGGAGAGCGCCGCGGCCCCCTGTGCCGCCTGCTCGGCGGCCCGCGTCCGGGCGGCGGCCGCCTTGGCGGTCTCACCGAGCCGGTCGGCCAGGCGCGCCTGGGCCAGCCAGTTGTACGGGCACACCGGGCGCAGGTTGATGCGCTCGCTGAGCAGGGTGCGGGCCGTCTCGTCGCGCCCGGCGCACAGCGCTGCTTCCAGGAGCGTCTTCTGTACGGCGTCCCGCTGGGCGTGGCTGCCGCCGTAGGTGTTCAGGCGGTAGCGGATGGGCGCGAGCAGGTCGACCACGTCCCCGTACCGGCCCTGTCCGTAGGCGATCAGAGCGCGGCAGACGGGCAGGCCGATTTCGGCGGTCATGGCGTGGTTGGACAGTTCGGGCGGCGTGCGGCCGAGCCACGCCGTGCGGTCCGCGACGAGGCGTTCGGCGTCGGCGATGCGGTCTGCGCCGACGTACGCCATGACGGCGTGCACGTCGTTGAAGGCGTAGTACGGCGGGTCCTGGCGGGCCGCCCAGGCGTCGGCGAGGCGCGGCCAGCGGTCGCCGGTGGCGCGGTCGGCCAGCAGGAGCCGCCACAGCAGGGCCGAGGCGTCGAGGAGTTCCATCGCGAGCCCCGCCGACGCGTCGTGGTGCAGTACGGCGTCGTAGATGCCGAGCGCCCGCGCGGTGTCGCCTGCTTCGAGGGCGTAGAGGCAGTAGTGCCACCAGTTGTGGACGTTGAGGTAGTTGCCGGAGCCCCAGTCATCGGTGCGGGCGTCCAGGAAGCGGATGCCTTCGGCGAACCGACCCTGCATCTCATAGGTGTGCACGACCGCGTGGATGCCCCACACGTCGCGGGGGTTGTGCCCGACGGCGGCCAGGCCGGCTTCCCGCGCGCGGTCGTAGTGGCCCGATTCCTCCAGGCCGAAGGCGTACATGCCCAGGAGGTGGCCGTAGTGCGGATCGTCCTCGGGCCAGGCGGTCAGCGCGCCGCCGACGCGGTCGCGCAGGCGGACGGCGTCGCCGGTGAGGAAGTCGATCTGGTGGCCGGTGGCCAGCGCGAGTTCGTCGCGCGGATGGGCGACGGTCAGCTCGCCGAGAATCCTCCCGGCCCGGTGGATGTCGCCGTCCAGCCAGGAGGTGGCGGCGGCGAGGTGCATCCGTTCGCGGGGTGTCAGCTCCTCGGTGTGTACGCCGTCCGTGAAGCGCGTGAAGGCTTCCCTGGCGGCGGTGGCGTCCTTCTCCTCCGTACCGAGCAGGCCGAGGTAGGCGGCGAGGACGTTGCCCATGACGGATTCCGGCGCGGCCGCCAGGAGGGCCTGCGAGGCGTCGGCGACCTCGCCGCGGAAGAAGAGCAGGGCGCTCATCGCGTCCTCGTAGTGGGACGCGGCGTCCGCGCCGGTCCGGGACATCGCGTGACCGTGCCGGTCACTCACCGTTCGCGGCATCATCATCGGCTCCTTGCGACACTCTGGCGTCACCCCGTCCCCCGCCTTACCTTGGCAGCGGTAGGAATTCTGTTCGATCACCTTGTCATGTCCTGGACTTGCAACCACAGACAAGAGGTGCGCCTTGTTCCTTCCCCACAGACCGGCCCGCCCATACCGCGGCAGGGCCGGCAGGCTGGGTGTTCTCGCCCTCCTCCTCGGTGTCCTGGCCACCGTCGCCGCAGGCCCCGCGCGGGCGCTCCCCGAGGCCGCGCCCGCGGTACGGGCCCCGCTCGTGCAGCCCGTCGACCCGCAGAACTGGCGCAATCCCGACGACATGACCTGGGCCGAGCACCGCGCGGTCCCGGGCACCAACTGGGCCGATCCGGCCGTCAAGCCCACCAAGCGCATGTTCAAGGGCGCGCTCGTCCTGCTCGACTACCCGGACGAGGACTTCAGCGTCACCCGGCCCGCCGGATCGACCGTCTTCGGCAACCCGCAGCCCAGCGCCCACGACATCCCGCGCGCCCAGGTCCCCGCGTTCTACCGGGACTTCCTCAACAAGCCGGGCGCGCTCAACCACGGCCACACCATCAACGAGTACTGGATGGAGGACTCCGGCGGCCGGCTCGGCGTCGAGCTGACCTCGTTCGGCGTCTACCGGATGCCGTACAAGTCGTACCAGTACGGCATCGAGCCGTCGATGAACCCCGGCGCCTGCCCCGTCGGCGACAGCTGCGGCAAGAACATCCGCACGGACGGCAAGGCGGCCTGGGTCGCCGACGTGGGCAGCGCGGAGACCAAGAAGTACGACTTCGTCTTCTACCTGACGGCGGGCCAGGACGAGTCCGCCGCCTGGCAGGAGTTCGGGCAGATGAAGTTCGCCTCGCCGCAGGACGTGCCGGCGGCGTTCGGGCCGCCCTCCCCCATCCAGGGCGGCGGCAACGCGGCCCGCACCCGCTACGTGCCGTGGACCTCCTGGAAGGCCGCCGCCCGCATCTGGCCCAACGCCGAGACCGGCTCCTCCACCCAGGCCGAGAGCTCCGGCATGGCCGTGTACGCGCACGAGTTCAGCCACATCCTGGGCATCGCGGACAACTACAACAACCCGTACGGCACCCCGCTGCGCCGCGCCTACACCGGCATCTGGAGCATGCTCTCGCGCGGCTCCTTCAACGGGCCGGGCGGCCCGCACACCCGCTGGCAGATTCCGGCCGCCAACGGCGCCTCGATGGGCTCGCAGCACGTCCTGCGCGACAAGCTCAAGCTCGGCATCGTGGACGAGAAGAACGTGCTGCGCCTGGACCGGGACGCCCTGAAGACGTCCGGGGTCGCCGTCGCCCGGGTCACCGCGCGCTCCGCGCCGCCCGGCGACAAGGGCCTGTCCGGCGTGAACATCACCATGGGCCGGGACCTGGCGCCGCCCTGCTCCACCGAGACGGACCCGCTGTGCGACGGCGGCGGCTACGACAACTACACCGTCGAGGTCGTCGACCGGATGGGCATGGACTCCTTCACGCCGGACCACGGGGTACTGCTCAGCAAGACCAAGAACGAGGACCGGGCGCCGTTCGCCTGGGTGATCGACGCCCATCCGGAGGACATCCGCATGGTGGACTTCCGGCGCCCCGACGGCACCCCGCAGATGATCACCATGGGCGACTACCGGCAGCTCAGCGACGCGCTGTTCCACGCGGGCGCGGACTCCGGCAGCCAGTACGAGTACGTCGACCGGGCCAACCGGCTGCACTTCTACGTCCTGGACATCCAACGGGACAAGAAGGGCATCCTCAGCTACACCGTCGCCGTACGGTCCCTGGACGGCGCGGGCCCGCAGCGCCGCGGCGTGAAACTGCGTCAGGGCACCGCGTTCGGCGCGCCCGCCAAGGGCCGGGCCGTGTGCTCCTTCCCGCTGACCAACACCGGGCGGCCGGGCAAGGGCGGCGCGCACCTGGACTCGGACGTGTACCGGCTGACGGCCACCGCCGCCGGGCGCGGCTGGTCCGCGTGGCTGCCGAACCGCCTGGCCACCGCCAGGTCCGGGAGCACGGTGAGCGTTCCGGTGGCGGTCACGGCGGAGCCGGGTGCCGCCCGGCACGGCCGGGTCGTCCTGAAGGCCCGCTCCGAGAGCGATCCGCGCAAGTCCGTAGGGGCCACCTGCACGCTCGGCCGCTGACCGGATGTACGGGCCGTGCCGCTCACCCCGGGTGAGCGGCACGGAGGCCGGCGTCCCGGTCAGCTGGCGCGGGCGGCCGGCACACCCGGCCGGACCCCGGTGCCGCCCGGGTGCCCGGCGCGCGCCTTGGCCTCGGCCGCGTACGTGTCCACGTACTCCTGCTCGGACAGCTTCAGGATGGCGTACATGATCTCGTCGGTGACGGCCCGCAGCACCAGCCGCTGGTCGGCCAGCCCGGCGTAGCGGGAGAAGTCCAGCGGCTCCCCGAAGCGGATGGTGATCGGGACGACCCGCGGCAGCCGGCGGCCGGCCGGCTGGGCCTCGAACGTCCCGATCATCGCGCACGGGATCACCGGCGCGCCGGTCCGCAGCGCCATCTCCGCAACGCCCGTCCGGCCCTTGTACATCCGGCCGTCGTGCGAGCGGGTGCCTTCCGGGTAGATGCCGAGGAGTTCACCGCGGGCGAGCACCTTGACCCCCTCCTCGACGGCGGCCTGTCCGGCGCCGCGCCCCGAGCGGTCCACCGGGATCTGCCCGCAGCCCCGGAAGAAGGCCGCCGTCAGCCGTCCTTTGAGCCCCCGCCCGGTGAAGTACTCCTGCTTGCACAGGAACGTGATCCGGCGCCTGACGGTCGCCGGCATCAGGAAGCTGTCGCAGAAGGAGAGGTGGTTGCCCGCGATGATGGCCGCGCCCGACTCCGGCAGGTGTTCCAGCCCTTCGACGCGGGGGCGGAACAGGCACCGCAGCAGCGGCACGAGGACGATGGATTTGAACAAGTAATAGAACATGTAACTGATCCCCTCCCCAGAGTGATCCCCCCGCGTCGGGGGACGGTAGTGCCGCACCGGGGCAGGAGGGAGAGGGCCTATTGAGCCACCGTCAGTACGGGGCGCCGAGGCGAGGGATCACGCCACACCGGGGAGCGCGGTCACCGGTTCGCCGGTGTCTCGTCGGCGAACACCTTGGTCACGAGGCGCCCGTCCTCGGTCAGATAGCCGTGCAGCATGCCCTCGCTGCTGTGCGGGGCGTCGAACACGCCCTGCGCGTTCAGCGCGATCACCCCGCCCGTGCCGCCCAGCTTCGGCAGCCGCTCGACCAGCACCTCGTACGCGGCGGTGGCCAGGTCCCGACCGCCGAACTCGATCAGGTTGGAGAGGGTGACGGTGGCGGCGCCCCGGAGGAACACCTCGCCCGCCCCGGTGGCGCTGGCCGCGACGGTGGCGTTCTTGGCGTAGGTGCCCGCGCCGACGACGGGCGAGTCGCCGACCCGGCCCGCCATCTTGTTGGTCAGACCGCCGGTGGAGGTGGCCGCCGCCAGATTCCGCTTCCCGTCCACGGCCACCGCGCCCACCGTGCCCTGGGTCAGCGTCTCGCCGGAGCCCTTCACCCGGCCCTTGGCCTTCATCAGCTCCTGCCAGCGCTTCTCGGTCCAGTAGTAGTCCTGGGTCACGGTCGGCAGGCCGCTGCGGGCCGCGAAATCGTCGGCTCCCTGGCCCGCCAGCAGGACGTGCTTGGTCTTCTCCATCACCAGCCGTGCGGCGGAGACGGGGTTGCGGACATGGCGTACGCCCGCCACGGCACCCGCGGCCAGGTCCGAGCCGCGCATGACCGACGCGTCCAGCTCGTGGCCCGCGTCCTCGTTGAACACCGCGCCCTTGCCCGCGTTGAACAGCGGGTTGTCCTCCAGCCTGCGGACCGCGGCCTCGGTCGCCGCGACGCTGCTGCCGCCCTTGGCCAGAATCTTCTGTCCGGCGCGCAGCGCCTCGGCCAGTCCGTCGCGGTACGCCTTCTCCTGGGCCGGTGTGGTGTCCTCGCGCTTCAGCGCGGTGCCCGCACCGCCGTGCACGGCGATGACAACGTGCCGGGCGTCGGGCCGCGGCTTCCCCTTGGCCTGCGCCGCCGGTTCCGCCGCGGTGCCCGGGCGGTCCGCCGAAACCGCGCTGCCGGGCACGACCGCCAGCAGCGCGGCCACGGACAGCGCCCCGGCCGCCATACCCATCAGTCGCCGTGCCGAGTTCCTGGTCATGGACTCACTCCCTTGGAAGAGGAGGACCGCCCGCCCGCGAACGGGGCGGGCGGCCACGTCATGCCGTACGGATCGCCGGATCGCTCACGCCCTCGGCGCCGGTCTCCACATGACCGGCGAACCGGCGCAGGAAGGTCTTGTCCGCGTCACAGACCACGGACACGTCGTACCACCGCTTGCCCGCCGTCAGGTCCACGGTGTGCGTCACCCGCTGTCCGGGCCGCACGGTGATCTTGTGGGAGGCGCCGCCGTAGGCGTTGGCGACGGTGAGCGTGCGGGCGCCGTCGCCCGCGTTGGTCAGCGTCAGATCGAGGTTCCCGGTGGCCTTGTCGTGGCGCGCGGTCACCTCGGGGCCCGCGGTCCTGCCCGGCCCTCTGAAGGTGCGCAGAAAGCCGTTCGGCCCGAACACCGACAGGTCGTAGGTGCCCTTCGAGTACGCCGTGTTCCAGCTGTCCGCGATCTTCTTGCCGCGCTCGGTGGTGTACGTCCACGGGCCGTCGCCGCGGTTCGGCGCCGTGACGAGGAACTGCGCGCCGGCGTCGGGGCCGCCGCTGAACGTCAGCCGGTACTTGCCGGCCGCGATGTCGGCGGCCCCGTCCACGTACGGCGCGTACCGCAGCGGGCGGGTGGGCCGGGAGCCGCGCTCCTGCTTGGGCAGGGTGCCCTGCGCCGGGGGCACGGGGTGGAAGTCGGCGGGCTTGGGCTTGGTCGGCGCGTAGCCGCCGGTGTCCGGCAGGGTGCCCGGCTTCCCCGTACGGCTGAAGTCGAAGGCCGAGGTCAGATCGCCGCAGACGGTGCGCCGCCAGGGCGAGATGTGCGGCTCGGTCACGCCGAAGCGGCGCTCCATGAAGCGGATGACCGAGGTGTGGTCGAAGGTCTCGGAGCAGACGTAGCCGCCGGTGCTCCAGGGGGAGACGACGAGCATCGGCACCCGCTGGCCGAGGCCGTACGGCCCGGCCTGGTAACCGCCGCCGCCCTTGTAGTGGTCCGCTTCGGTGGCGACGGTGGACAGGCCCTGGTTCGCGTCGGCCGGCGGGTACGGCGGTACGACGTGGTCGAAGAAGCCGTCGTTCTCGTCGTAGGTGATGAACAGCGCGGTCCTGCTCCACACCTTCGGGTCGGAGGTCAGCACGTCCAGCACCTTGGAGATGTACCAGGCGCCGTAATTGGCGGGCCAGCTCGGGTGCTCGGTGTACGCCTCGGGGCAGGCGATCCAGGAGATCTTCGGCAGCTTGCCGTTCTTCACGTCCGCGCGCAGGTCGTCGAGGAGCTGCCCGCCGCCCTTCACGTTCGAGCCCCGCCGGGCCTTCTCGTACAGCGGGTCGCCCGGCTTGGCGTTGCGGAAGCTGTTGAAGTACAGCAGGGAGTTGTCGCCGTAGTTGCCGCGGTACGGATCGTTCTTGAGCCAGCCCCAGTGGCCGGCCGCGTCCAGGCCGTCGCCGATGTCCTGGTAGATCTTCCAGGAGACGCCCGCGGCCTCCAGCCGCTCGGGGTACGTCGTCCAGCTGTAGCCCTTCTCGTCGTTGCCGAGGACCGGGCCGCTGGGGTCGCCGACGCCCTTGCCGTCGTTGCCCGTGTACCCGGTCCACAGGTAGTAGCGGTTCGGGTCGGTGGAGCCGATGAAGGAGCAGTGGTAGGCGTCGCAGACGGTGAAGGTGTCGGCGAGCGCGAAGTGGAACGGGATGTCCTTGCGCGCCAGGTGCGCCATCGTCGTGGCCGTCTTGGCGGGTACCCACTGGTCGTAGCGGCCGTCGGCGAACGCCCGGTGGCTGCCGGTCCAGTCGTGGTTGAGGTCCTCGATGAAGACCAGGCCCAGGTCGTCGTCCTTGACCTGCGGCCGGAACGGCAGCACTTCCTTGCCCTTGCCGTCCGGCTGGTGCCACACCGGCTTGCCGCTCGGCAGCGTCACCGGCCGCGGGTCGCCGAAGCCCCGTACGCCGCGCAAAGTGCCGAAGTAGTGGTCGAAGGACCGGTTCTCCTGCATCAGCACGACGATGTGCTCGACGTCCTCGATGCTGCCGGTGCGGCGGTGCGCGGGAATCGCGGCGGCGCGGGCGATGCTCTCGGACAGCACGGAGAACGTGGCGGCCCCGCCGGAGAGTTGCAGGAACCGCCGCCGGTTGAGTTCGGGCATGGCTGAAATGACCCCTTGGGTGGGAGACAACGGGCGCGACTGGAGTGTTCCAAGAGGAACGAGGCCGTGGGAAGACGTCGTGACACAGGGGTGAAAAGTCGCAAGACAGGACGTGAACACGCGGAATGCGGCCCTCCGTTCCGGCCGGTGCCGGGCATACCGTGCCGCCGTCGCCCATACCGCCCCGACCCCGCACCGGCCGGACAGGTGGCGACGTGTCCGGTCGAAAACCCTGCCGGATGGCCCGCTTCCGCATGCGGGCATATGCCAATTGCATAGTGGCCAATTTCCATCGCCGCCCAATGGCCCGATTTCACCGCCAATGTCGTGCACGGCACCGAAGCGGAATCAGGTAATTCCGATCACCAGTTTCGAACGGACCAGCCGCTGAGTAGGGTGTGGCACTGCCGGTGGAACTGGGGGAACAGTGCGTACCGGTTGATTTCGGCATGGCTGAAAATGTGCCGGTGGCCGACCTCACCGGGTGAAACGGCAGGAGCGGCAGGAGACCATGACCGCTGGGTTATTCGAGGGGCAGTACGTGTGGCATCCGGCAGCCGACGACGTCCAGCTCGCGCGGGCATGCGTGGACATACGGGCGGGCCGCTACTTCAGCGCGCGCGAAATCCTGCGGGAAGCGCGCGGGGACCACGGCGTACGGGCGCACCGCTCCCTGGTGCTGGCCTCGGAAGCGGCCGACTCCGACCTGGCGGAACGCTGGCTGGCCGAGGAACCCGGCTGCGAAGCGGCCCTGCTGTGGGCGCGGGTGGCGGTGCTGCGCGCGGTCCGCGCGGCCGACAGCGGTGACCAGCGGGCCGAGGCCCTCGGCCGGATCGCGGTGGCCGCCTGCGACCGGGCGGCCGAAGCGGCCCCCGACGACCCGACCCCCTGGTCCGCCCGGCTGACCCTGGCCCGCCTGCAACAGCCCCGCGACCCCGCCCCGCAGGGGCTGCTGACCGCGCCGCCCGGCCCCTGGAAGCTCTTCTCCCACATCCTGCGGCTCGATCCCTGGAACCGCGAGGGCCACCACCGCTTCCTGTCGTTCTTCTTCCCGCGGTACGGCGGCGAGGCGAACGCGTCCTGGGACGTCGCCGCGTTCCTCAGCCAGCGCGCGCCGGTCTCCTCGCCACTGCGGCTGCTGCCGCTGGTGGCCCTGGTCGACGGCTACAACCCGGACTCGCCCCTGGCGGAACGCACCTGGGAACAGCCGCAGTGGAAGGCCAGCGCCCTGGGCATCTACCGCAACTGGCTGCCGCACGTCGCCGGTTACCGCTTCACGCCGGTGCTGGACCTGGCCTACCTGGCGCACGCGCTCTACATGGCGCAGTGCTCGTTCGAGGCCCGGGCGGTCTTCACGGCCATGGGCCCGTACGCCTCCCGTATGCCGTGGAGCATGTTCGGCGACCCCGCTGAACAGCTGAACAAGGCGAGACGCGCGTGTGGTCTCCCGGTGCCCGATGCCGCCTGAGCCACCGCTCGAAGCCTTTGCCGCCCGGCCGGCCCGGCCCCGCGGGCCACCGGGGCCGGTCACCGCTGTCCGCCGCTCACCTCCCCGATCCCCCGATCCCCGGGCCCGCCGGAGGGGCCTTCGTGCGCCCCGGCCCGCCCCCGAAGACAGGTGCCGACACCGCGTATCGACGCTCCGCGCCGATGTCTTCCTGTCCCCACCAGAAAGGTTGCGGTTGTGTCCGACCCCGTGTCCCCCGCCCGTACGAGATCCCGCCGCGCCGTGGAACCCGTCACCCTGGACGACGACGCGACGCTGCACGCCATGGGCTATCCGCGGAAACTGACCCGGCGGTTCCGCGCGTTCGACAATTTCGCGATCTCCTTCACCATCATCAACATCATTTCCGGGATCTTCTCCTCCTTCGGGTTCGGGATGAACGCCGGCGGACCGGTGATCCTGGTCTTCGGCTGGATAGCCGTGGCCGCCATGGTGCTGTTCGTCGGCGCCTCGATGGCCGAGATCGCCTCCGCCTACCCGACCAGCGGGGCGCTGTACTTCTCCGCCGGGAAGCTGGCCAAGCGGCACCGGGGCGCCTGGTCCTGGTACACGGGCTGGCTGAACTTCGCCGGGCAGGTCGGCGGCACCGCCGCCACCGGGTACGCCGCGGCCACCTTCATCCAGGCGTTCATCGCCATGCAGTGGCCGTCCTACGAGGCCACCCCGCAGCGGGCGGTGCTGATCACCGCGGTGATCCTGCTCGTCCAGGCGCTCGCCAACACCTTTACGGTGCAGCTGGTCGCGGTGCTGAACCGGATCTCCGTCTGGTGGCTGCTGATCGGCCTGGTGGTGATCGTCGTCGCGCTGATCGCGCTGCCCTCGCACCACCAGGACCCGTCGTTCGTGACCCACTTCGTCAACAACACCGGGTTCAACAACGGCCTGTACGGCGCCATGCTGGGCCTGCTCGTCACCAGCTGGACGTTCACCGGGTTCGACGGCAGCTTCCACATGTCCGAGGAGACGGTGCAGGCCACCGTCAACGCGCCCCGGGGCATCATGCGCGCCATCGGCTACTCCGCGGTCGCCGGCCTGGTCCTGATGCTCGCGCTGGTCTTCGCGATCCGCGACTACGCGGGCGCGGCGAGCGCCGAGGCGCCGCCGGTGCAGATCCTCATCGACGCCCTCGGCACGGGCACCGCCAAGTTCCTGCTGCTGATCGTGATCGGCGCGATGCTCTTCTGCGGCCTGGCCAACATGACCAGCAACACCCGGCAGATCTTCGCCTTCTCGCGGGACGGCGCGATGCCCGGCTCCCGCTGGTGGCACTCGGTCTCCTCGCGCACCCGCACGCCGGTCAAGGCGGTCTGGCTGGCCGCGGCCTGCTCGCTGGTCCTGGTCATCCCCGGCTGGTGGTCGCACACCGCGTTCACCGCCGTCGTCAGCATCAACGTCGTGGGGCTCTTCCTCGCCTACGCGGTGCCGATCTTCCTGCGGCTGCGGCTGGACACCTTCCAGCCCGGCCCGTGGAACCTGGGGCGCTACGGCAAGCTGGTCGCCGCGGTCGCGGTGGCGTGGATCCTCATCAGCAGCGTGCTGTTCATGCTGCCGCAGGCGTCGCCGATCACCGCCGGGTCGTTCAACTACGCGCCGATCGCGCTGGGCGTGGTGCTGATCATCGCTACGGTGTGGTGGTTCGCGACCGCGCGGCGGCGCTTCCAGGGACCGGTCAGCTACGGCCGACCCGACGAAGTGGCGGCCATGGACCTGATCTGACGGCCCGCCACCGCCGTACGGGCCGAACGGCTCCACCGGCCCTACCACCCCTTCGCCCCGCCGTCCCGCACGGCGGCGGGGCCCGACAGCCAAGGACTGCACCAGGTATGACCTCCCCCGGCGAGATCCCGCGCCAGCCCGTCCCCACCGAGGCCGCCGCCCCCTCCGGCCCCGCTCCCGGCACCGCGACCGCGACGCTCACAGCGGGCCCGGACGCCCCCGCCGGCTTCACCGTCCGGCCCGCCACGCTCGACGAGTGGCGCGAGGTGGCCGCGTGGGCCGCAGCGGAGAGCTGGAACCCGGGCCGCGCCGACGTGGACTGCTTCCACCCCACCGACCCGGACGGCTTCTTCGTCGGCCATCTGGACGGGCAGCTGGTCTCGTCGGTCTCCGTGGTCAACTACTCCGCCGCGTACGCGTTCCTGGGCTACTACCTGGTGCACCCGGACTTCCGCGGCCGCGGACTGGGGCTGGCCACGTGGCGCGCCGCCGTGGCGCACGCCGGGGACCGCACGATCGGCCTGGACGCGGTCCCGGCCCAGGAGGCCACGTACCGGCGCTCCGGTTTCACCACCGCGTACCGGACCACCCGCTACCGGGGCCGCCCCGTGCGCCCCGGCACGCCCGCGGTGCCGGTCGTGCCCGTCACCGCCGACCGTCTCGACGAGATCGCCGACTTCGACCGGCAGTGCTTCCCGGCCGAGCGCCGCGCGTTCCTGGAGCGGTGGCTGACGGCCGCGGGCCATCACGCGTACGCGCAGATACGGGACGGCCGGGTGGCCGGGTACGGCGTGCTCCGGCCGGCCCAGGACGGCTACCGTCTCGGCCCCCTGTTCGCCGACACCTCGCGCGGCGCCGAGGCCGTCTTCGACGCCCTCACCTCGCATCTCGGCCCCGAGGACGAAGTGCACATCGACATCCCCGACCCGCACCACAGCGCACGGTCCCTGGCCCTCTCGCGCGGCCTGGAGCCGGACTCGCACACGATGCGCATGTACACGGGCCCCGTCCCGCCGGCCCGCGCCGAGCACGGCTACGCCGTGACGAGCCTGGAACTGGGCTGACGTACGGACCGCGCACGGGGCCGTGACCGAGACGGGTCAGGCCCCCGTGCCGGTGCCCCGGCGGGGGAGACTGGGGCCGCTCCCGTCGAGAGGAATCCGCATGCCCACGGTAAGTGGTGTCGAAGCGCGCGGTGCTCAGCACTGCGAGACCGCGGCCCTGGGAGTCCTGCTTCGGCACGAAGGACTCGACCTGTCCGAACCCATGCTCTTCGGCCTCGGCTCCGGCCTGTCCTTCATCTACTGGGACGCCAAGTACCTGGACTTCCCCTTCCTCGGCGGCCGGGTCAAGCCCTTCGAGCTGACCGGGAACCTGGCCGCCCGGCTCGGCCTGGACCTCCAGGTCCGGGAGACCACCTCGCCCCGCAAGGCGTGGGAGCACGTGACGGCGCCCATCGGCGCGGGCCGCCCCGTCGGGCTCCAGCTGGACAGCTACCACCTGGACTACTTCGGGGCGAAGGTGCACTTCGGCGGCCATGTCGTCGCCCTCTACGGATACGACGACCGCGACGCGTATCTGGTGGACACCGAGCAGCAGGGCGGAACGGTCTCCACCGGCCTGGACAGTCTGGCCAGGGCCCGGGCCGCCCGCGGTCCGATGACCGCCCGGCACCGGTCCTTCACCCTCACCGCTCCGGAGAACCGGCCCGCCCTGGAGCGGCAGCTCATCCCGGCGATCACCGCCTGCGCCGACGCCTTCCTCCACCCGCCCATCGCCAACCTGGGCCACCGGGGCATCGCGAAGGCGGCCAAGCTCGTACCCACCTGGCTGGGGCGCACCGAGGCCCCGCAGCGGGATCTGCCGCGGGCCGCCCTCCTGATGGAGAGGGGCGGCACCGGGGGCGCTCTCTTCCGCGCCTTCTACCGCGACTTCCTCGCCGAGTGCGATGAGTTGCTCGAAGACGGCCGGCTGCGCACCGGGCACCGGCTGTACGCCGAGGCGGCCATGCTGTGGACGGAGACGGCGACGCTGATCGGGGAAGCCGGTACGTCCGGTGACGCGCAGCCGCTCGTGCGGGCCGGAACGGTGCTCGGTGAGCTGTCGCGTATCGAGCGCGAGGCCATGGAGGGGCTGAGCCGCCTCGGGTGACGTGTGTGCGCACGTACCGGCCCGGCGGGGCACCCTCCTGTCGAACTCCTCTCCACGGGAATTGAGTTCTTCGAATTGGTGAGGAGTCAACCATCGTCAGTACCCTCGCTGGCGAAAGGTGATCACGTGCGGGCCGGATGGGGTCCAGGAGGCGGCGATGAGTGGCGGGCAGGTGGTCGGCGGGCCGGGTGACGACGACGCGGCGGCGTTCTCCCGGCTGGTGGCGCGGTACCGGCCGGAGTTGCAGGTGCACTGCTACCGGTTGCTGGGATCGTTCGAGGAGTCCGGGCGGCTGGTGACGGAGACGCTGTTACGGGCGTGGCGCGAGCGGGAGAGCTTCGCCGGGCACGCGTCGTTCCGTACCTGGCTGTACCGCGTCGCGACGCATGCGTGCCTGGACTTCCTGGCCGCCACGCCCCGCACTCCGCTGCCCCGGGAGGTCCGCGCCGGCGGGCCGGTTCCCGCGACCGTGCTGCCCTGGCTCCAGCCGTGTCCCGACACGCTGCTGGAGCAGGTGCCGGCCCAGAAGACGGGGTCGGACGAGGTGGTGGCCAGGGAAACGATCAGCCTGGCGTTCGTGGTGGCGCTGCAGTTGCTGCCGCCGCGGCAGCGGGCCGTGTTCGTCCTGCGGGAGGTGCTGGGGTGGCCGGCGCGCGAGACGGCCGCGGCGCTGGGCGCCAGCGTCGCGGCCGTGAACAGCGCGTTGCAGCGGGCCCGGCCCGCGGTCAGGAAGCGCCTGCCGCGCCCCGGGGAACCCGCGGCCCCGGAGCGCGACGACTGCGCCGTACTCCGGCTCTACACCGACGCGTTGGAGCGGGGCGACGCCGACGCGCTCGCCACCGTGGTGCGCGAAGACGTCCGCGCCGCCCGCCGCCCCGACCCACCGGACTGCCGCCGCCTCCCCACCCGCATGAACCACCAGCCCGCCGTCGCCCGCTACGCCCGCGGTCCGGACGGGCGCGTGTACCGCGCCCACGGCCTGGAAGTCCTCCGCGTCGAGGGCGGCCGCGTCGCCGGGATCACCGTGTTCGCCCCCGGTCTCTTCCCGGCATTGGGGCTGCCGCTCGCGCTGTGAGGACGGTTACGCCCGCAACGTCGTTCACGCCGTCGGCACGCCCGCCGCGTGTCCGTCGTTCTCCGCGTCCCAGCCTTCGGCGGTGACGCGGGCGAGCAGGGGTCCGGCCACGGCTGCGGGTACCGCGAGGCGGACCGTCAGGTCGTCGTGTGGCGCGGTGCCGGGGCGTACCTCGGCGTCCTCCGGGCCGATGCCCAGCTCCGCGGTGGCGCGCAGGAGACGGGAGAGTTCGCCGGGGCGGTCGGCGATCCGGACGCGTACGGACGCGGAGCGCGGCGGGTGGCCCGGATGGCCGGTCGCGATCCCGTCCAGGCCGGAGATGCCCCGGTCGAGGAGGTCCACGACGGTTTCCATGCTGCGGGCGCTGCGCCGTCCGGGTGGTCCGGCCAGGTCGCGCAGGGCGACGAGGAGTTCGCCGAGGTCGGCCTGGAGGTCGGTGAGGACTCCGGCGACGGCGCCCGCGTTGGCCTGGAGGATGTCGCTCCAGAGCCGGGAGTCGCCGCCCGCGATCCGGGTCACGTCGCGCAGCCCCTGGCCGGCCAGCCGCGGCGCCTGCGGTGTGCCGTGGCGCAGCCGGGCCGCCATCAGGCTGGCCACCACGTGCGGTACGTGGGAGGTCAGCGCCACCGCGTCGTCGTGTGCCCGGCTCTGCATCACCAGGGGTACGGCCCCGCAGAGCCCGATCAGGGCGAGCGCGCGGTCCAGTGCCGTCCGCGAGGTCAGCCGGGACGGGGTGAGCACCCAGACGCGGTCCTGGAAGAGGTCCACGCGGGCCGCGAGGGGGCCGGAGCGCTCGCGGCCGGCCAGCGGGTGGCCGCCGATGTAGCGCGTCGGATCGGGCGCCCCGGCCAGGACCGCCCGTTCCGGTTCGGCCTTCACGCTGGCCACGTCGGTGTAGGTGCCGGCCAGCCCGAGCGCCTGCTGCTGGGCGAGTACGGCGGCGACCTGGCTGGGCGGTACGGCGATCACGGCGAGGTCCACCGGCTCGGACGGCGGCCCCGGCACCCCCGCGCCCAGGGCCGCCGCGGTCCGTACGGCGGCCTCGTCCCGGTCCATGAGGTGGACCGTGACGCCCTGCCGGGCCGCCGCGAGCGCCAGGGACGTGCCGATCAGCCCGGTGCCGACGACGGCCAGGGTGCGGATCACCGGGCACCATCCGGAGACGGCCCGGCCGGTGCGCCGGGCGGGGTGGCGGACCCGTCCGCCGCGCCTTCCCCGGAGGCCGCCGCGCCGCCGTTGGCCCGCAGCCGTCCGGTCAGGAGCGCGGCGAGCCGGTCGAGGCCCTTGTCGATCCGCTCCGGGGTCAGGGTGCTGATGGACAGCCGCAGCTGGCGGCACTGCGCGGACGCGCCGTAGAAGTGGTGCATCGGGGTGAACAGCACGCCGTACTTGCGGGCCGCGTACTCCAGGAAGTCGTCGGTGACGACGAACGGCACGCTGAGCACCACGAAGAAGCCGCCGGTCGGCTCGTTCCAGGTGATGCCGGGGCAGTCGGCGAAGCGCCGGGCCAGGCCCGCCAGGACCTGGTTGAGGTTGCGCCGGTAGACGGCCGTCTCCCGGCGGTTGGCCTCGACCATGCTGCATCCGTGGCTGAGCAGCTTGCCGCCGATGACCGCCTGGGCGATCGGCGAGGTGTTGACGGTGAGCATGCTCTTGATCTTCGAGAGTTCGTCGGCGAGCAGCCCGTCGCCGTTCGGGCCGCCGGTCACGCGCTGGTCGGCGACCACGTAACCGACCCGGGCCCCGGGGACGCCGGTCTTGGCGAACGAGCCGAGGTAGACCACGCGGCGGCCGCGGTCCAGTGACTTCAGCGTCGGCGGCCGTTCGGCGGACGTGTGGAAGACGCCGTACGCGTTGTCCTCCAGCAGCAGCAGGTTCTCCCGCTCGGCGATCTCCAGCAGGCGGTGCCGGTCGGCCAGGTCCATGCTGGAGCCCACCGGGTTGGCGAAGTCGGGCGTCACGTAGCAGGCGCGCACCCGCCGGCCCGCCGCCCGCGCGCTGCGCAGCTGGGCGACCAGGTCGTCCAGGTCGATGCCGTGCTCCCCGCTGTGCACGGGCAGTACGGGCATGTCGGCGAGGAGCGCGGCGCCGGTCAGGCCGACGTAGGTGGGCCGGGGCGCGAGCACCGCGTCGCGGCTGTCGGCGCGCAGCGCGCGCAGCAGGAGGAACATCGCCTCCTGGCAGCCGACCGTGACGACCACGGACCCGTCCACGGCCTCGATGCCCTCGTCCACCGCCAGGCTCCGTGCGATCAGCCCGGCGATGATCCCTTTGGTCTCGCCGTACTGGAACAGGGTCCGCGCGATTTCCGCTTCCGTCATCTTCCGTTCGGTGCCCAGGTGGTCGCAGAAGACCTGGAGGTATTGATGCACCTGGGCTGCGTCATAAAATCCTTCGTACGGCCGCCCGGCCGCGAAAGAGATCGCTTCCGGATATGTGTCGGCGATCCGATTCAGAAGATTCATGGACTCCATCGAGGCGTCGGCCAGCGATGCGTGCAGGGTCGCGCTATTCAGCTCGGCGGCGGCGATTTCCGGTTGCATGATTTCCATGGCTGCCTTCTGTCAGTCAGGAAGGGGTACGGCACGCGTGTCCAGGGCCCGCGGGCCCGCGTGCCGCGCCCTCAGCATCCCCCAGGGCCGGATCGACAGCAATGGTCGTCCGGGGCGTACGAGGGGTCAAGATGATTACGGGTCGGCCGTCCGGCGAGCGTCAATTCTTGACAGGTGCGACGGCACTGGCGCCGGTGTAATGTCTGGCAGCACCGTAATTGTTCGCCTTCCGCTGTCCGGCGGCAGTGGCGAACTCGCTGAAGAGGTCCGCGGATTAGGCCGGTGCCGCCCGTCGGTGTGGGTCTACGGCAGGTAATCCGTCCGCTCCGGTAGGCGAGCCGGCTCGATGAGCCATGCCCAGATCAATCCTTCAAACGGGGACTCTCCATGACAGTTTCAGATTCCACAGCGGCAACGGCTGCTGTCGGCGACCTCGCGATCGACTACATCGAGATGTACGTGGCCGACCTGGACGCGGCGGCGTTCGCCTGGGTCGACAAGTACGCGTTCACCGTCGTCGGCACCGGCGGCTCCGCCGACCACCGCAGTATCGCCCTGCGGCACGGCACGATCACCCTGGTGCTCACCATGGCGACCTCCGACCGGCACCCGGCGTCGGTCTATGTCGTCGACCACGGCGACGGCGTCGCGGACATCGCGCTGCGCACCGCCGACGTCGAGGGGGCCTTCGCGCACGCGGTCGCGGGCGGCGCCGAGCCGCTGCGCCGGCCGGCCCGGCACGGCGGTCCCGGCGCGGCCGTCACGGCCACCGTCAGCGGTTTCGGCGACGTGGTGCACACGCTCGTGCAGCGCGGCCCGGAGGAGGGGCCGGGGCTGCCGGTCGGCTTCGTGGCGACGCTCCAGTCCCGCCAGCCGGTGCCCAGCGAGGTGGGGCTGCTCGAACTGGACCACATCGCGGTGTGCCTGAACAACGGCGATCTGGAAGGGACCGTCGCGTACTACCGGCACGCCCTCGGGTTCCAGGAGATCTTCGAGGAGCACATCGTCGTGGGCGCGCAGGCGATGGACTCCAAGGTCGTGCAGAGCCCCACCGGCCGGGTGACCCTGACGCTCATCGAGCCGGACACCACGGCCGACCCGGGGCAGATCGACGACTTCCTCAAGAGCCACCAGGGCGCGGGCGTCCAGCATCTCGCGTTCTCCTGTGACGACGCCGTGCACGCGGTGCGCACCCTGACCGGACGCGGCGTGGAGTTCCTCAGCTCCCCCGCCGCCTACTACGACCTGCTGGGCGCGCGCATCCAGCTCAGCCAGCACAGCCTGGAGGACCTGCGGTCCACCAGCCTGCTGGCGGACCAGGACCACGGCGGCCAGCTGTTCCAGATCTTCACCGCGTCCACCCACCCGCGCCGCACGATCTTCTACGAGATCATCGAGCGGCAGGGCGCGGAGACGTTCGGCAGCTCCAACATCAAGGCGCTGTACGAGGCCGTGGAGCTGGAGAAGAAGGGCCAGCGTGTCTGACCCGGCGCCCGGCGGTGACGTGGCGGCGGCCGAGCTCCTGACCCTGGAGGACGTGGAGCGGGCCGCCGCCGCGGCGCTGCCCGCCGGGGTGCGGGACTTCGTCGCGGGCGGCAGCGGGCGCGAGCGCACCCTCGCCGCCAACCGGGCGGCGTTCGACCGGGTCTTCCTGCGGCCGCGGGTGCTGCGCGACGTGTCGCGGTGCTCGACCGCGGCCGAGCTGCTGGACCGGCCCGTGTCGATGCCGGTGGCGATCGCCCCGGTGGCCTACCAGCGCCTGGTGCATCCCGAGGGCGAACTGGCGGCGGCGCGTGCGGCGAAGGCCGCGGGCGTGCCGTTCACGGTGAGCACGCTGAGCACCGTGCCGGTGGAGGAGATCACCGCGCTCGGCGGCGACGTCTGGTTCCAGCTGTACTGGCTGCGGGAGCCCGGCCGGGCCCTGGAGCTGGCGCGGCGGGCGGAGGACGCGGGCTGTACGGCGCTGATGCTGACCGTGGACGTCCCGTGGATGGGGCGCCGACTGCGCGACGTACGCAACGAGTTCACGCTGCCCGATCACGTGCGGGCCGCCCACCTCGACGGCGGCGGCGCCTCGGCGGCCCACCGCCGCACCGCCGGTGCCTCGGCGGTGGCCGTGCACACGGGCCGGGAGTTCTCCTCGGCGCTGTCCTGGTCGCAGGTGGCGGAACTGCGCGCGAGCACCCGGCTGCCGCTGCTGCTCAAAGGGGTGCTGGCGCCGGAGGACGCGGTGCGCGCCGTGGAGTTCGGCGTGGACGCGGTCGTGGTGTCCAACCATGGAGGTCGTCAGTTGGACAGTGCGCTGCCGAGCGTCGAGGCGCTGCCCGAGATCGCCGAGGCGGTCGGCGGCGACTGCCGGGTGCTGCTGGACAGCGGTGTCCGCTCCGGTACGGACGTGCTCAAGGCGCTGGCCCTGGGCGCGTCCGGGGTGCTGGTCGGGCGTCCGCCGGTGTGGGGCCTGGCGGTGGCCGGGGAGGACGGCGTACGCCGGGTGCTCGGCCTGCTGGCCGGCGAACTGGCCGACGCGCTGGGGCTGGCGGGCTGCGCCACGGTCGCGGACGCGCGGCGGCTGCGTACGGCACGGGGCGGGGCCGCGGCCGGTGAGCGCCGCCGGGCCGTGGTGAGGTAGCCCGCCGTAGCCCCGAAGGCGCCCGGCACGACGAAAGCTCCTGGTGGTCGAGGTCCCGGAACATCCGGACCCCGAACCGCCAGGAGCTTTTCCCTGTCCGCGGCCGACGGCGACAGCTGCCGCGCGGCTACGTACCCGGGCCGTCCGCCTCCCGCTCGTGCACCGAGATCGCGCCGGCCGGGCACCGCAGCGCCGCCGTCCGCACCTTCGCCGCCAGTTCCGCGGGCGGCGCCGGATCGGCGAGCACCACCGTGCCGTCCTCCTCCGACTGGTCGAAGACCGCGGGCACCAGCAGCGTGCACATGCCGGACGCCGCGCAGATCTCCGCGTCGACCCGTACCTCGACCATCGTCCCTCCTCTTCCGCGGGCGCCGCGCGCCGTGGCCGGGCCGCCGTCACCAGGCGACCGGCAGGCGCTCCAGGCCGTACGCGATGGAATTCGTCTTGTGCGGCACCTGGTCGGCGGGCACGGCCAGCCGCAGGTCCGGGAACCGGCGCCACAGCGCCAGGTAGGCGGTGCGCAGTTCCATCCGGCCGAGCGCGGCGCCGATGCAGTGGTGGATGCCGTGCCCGAAGGCGATGTGCGGCAGCGGCTCGCGGTTGACGTCGAACCGGTCGACGTCGGGGGCGAGTACCGGGTCGCGGTTGGCCATCGGGATCGAGCAGACGACCTCCTCCCCCGCCTTGATCAGCTGCCCGGCCACGACCACGTCCTCGACGGCGGTGCGCGGGGTCGGCGCGTGCGCCACGGACAGGAAGCGCAGCAGTTCGTCCACCACCCGGTCCACGGTGTTCTCGGGGTCCGCCAGCAGGACGGCGAGCTGGTCCGGGTGTTCCAGGAGGGCCAGCACACCGAGGCTGATCATGCCGTTGACGTTGTCCAGGCCGGCCAGCACCATCAGGCCGCAGATGCCGATCAGTTCCTCGTCGTCGAAGTTGTCGCCGTGGTCGCGGATGAGCTGGCCGATGAAGCCCTCGTCGGGGTCCTTGCGCTGCCGTTTGACCAGCGCGCGCAGGTAGTTGGAGGTGTACGCCTGAGCCGCGGCGCGCTCCTTGCGGCTGCGGTCCTGCTCCAGCTGCCACTGGTGCTTGACCAGGAACTCGCGCCGGTCGTCGCGGGGCACGCCGAGCAGTTCGCACAGCACCGCGCCGGAGATCGGGCTCGCGTACAGCTCGACGAGGTCGGCGGGCCGCCCCTTGCGCTCCATGGCGTCCAGGCAGCGTTCCGCGATCGCCTCGGTCACCGGCTTGAGCCGCTGGATGCGGCGGACCGTGAACTCCGGCGTGAGCATCTTGCGCAGCCGGGTGTGCTCGGGCTGGTCGTAGTCCATGAGGTGGCCGGACATCTCCTGCGGGCGGTGCTTGCTCCCGCCGCGGATGGCCTGGGCGCGGAACCGGCGCTGGTTGCTGAAGCGGACGTGGTCGCCCATGACCTGGCGCACGGCCTCGTAGCTCAGGGCCATCCAGATGGGCTCGGGTGCGGCGCCGGGCGCCGGGGCCACCTCTTCCCGGACGAGGGCGCCCTGGGCGCGCTGCCGGCGGATGTCGTCCGACGGGCCGAAGCCCGCCCGGCGGGCGTGGTCGAACTGGTGCTGGGACTCGTCCGGCATTGCTGCCTCTCCTCCTACCATGCGACGGGCAACGATTCCAGGGCGTACTGGCGGGACCGGGCGGGCCGGAACCGGACCCGCTCGTGCGGCACGGCGAGCCGCAGGTCCGGGAAGCGGCGCAGCAGGGCCGGGAAGGCGATGCGCAGTTCCATCCGGGCCAGCGGGGCGCCGAGGCAGTGGTGGATGCCGTGGCCGAAGGCCATGTGGGTGGCCGGCTCACGGGTGATGTCGAAGCGGTCGGCGGGCTCACCGGGGGCCGGTACGCGGTTGGCGGCCAGCAGCGAACAGGCCACGCTCTCCCCGGCCTTGATGGTCTGCCCGCCGATCGTCACGTCCACCAGTGCCGTACGGGGCGAGGCGGTGTGGATGACCGTGAGGTAGCGCAGCACTTCCTCGACCGCGCGGTCGGTCAGTTCGGGCTGTTCGCGCCACAGGGCGAGCTGGTCGGGGTGTTCCAGCAGCAGCAGGGTGCCCAGCCCCAGGATGCTGGCGACCTGTTCGAAGCCGGCGGCCATCACCGTCGCGCCGATGCCCGCCAGTTCCGCGTCGGAGACGGCCGCGCCCTGTTCGCGGACGAGACTGCCGAGCATGTCGTCGCCGGGGTTGCGGCGGCGGCGCTCGGCGAGCTGGCCCATGTACGCCCAGTACGCCTTCCCGGCGGCCAGCTGCTGTTCCTGGCTGCGGCCCACGTCCCGGGTGATGTCCAGGTAGCGCGCCAGTTCCGTCTGGTCGTCGCGGGGGACGCCGAGCAGTTCGCAGCTGGCGAGGCCCGGGATCGGCCAGGCGAAGTAGCGTACGAGGTCGGCCGGGCGGCCGACGCGCTCCATGGTGTCCAGGCAGTCCTGGACGATCTCCTCGATGCGGGGCTCCAGGCGGCGCATCTTGCGCACCGTGTACTCCGGCGTGAGCAGCTTGCGCAGCCGGGTGTGGTCGGGCGGGTCGTACTGGAGCAGGTTCCCGGCCTGGACCAGGCTCTCGGCGTCCTCCTCGCTGTCGGCGGGCGGGCGGGTGCTGAACCGCTCCGCGTCGGCCAGCACCGCCCGCACCTCGGCGTGCCCGGTGGCCACCCAGCCCACCTGCTCGGAGGGACCGATCGTGACGTCGGTCTCGACCAGCGGCGTCTCCCTGGCCATCCGGACGAGTTCGGGTACCGGGTCGAAGCGGTCCCGCCGGTAGTGCGCGGGAATCTCGGGTGTCTCGGGCATCCGCTGATCCTCTTCTTCGTCGTCGTCCGTGGTCACCCACTGCTGGCAGGGAGCCAGAACATGCCGTCCGGCGACGACACCAGCCCGCCGGGCAGCAGTGGCGTCTCGGGCTCGGCGTCCGCGCCGAGCAGCGCGCGCATCTGCACCTGGGAGCCCTCCCGCGTCACCTGGCTGACCACCGAGGACTTGAACAGCGGCAGCATGCTGCCGTCCTCGCTGTGCGCCAGCTGGTCGACCGCGCCGGCGAACTCCGCGGAGTCCGCCCGCAGGCGCTCCGCCATCGCGTCGGCGTCGGTCAGCGCCGTCTCGCTCGAGGAGACCCCGCCGACCAGGTCGACGAACGCCTCCATCTCGGAACGCTTGTGGTGGGTGACCTTCTTGGCCTGCCAGAAGTAGGACTGCTCGCTGTGGTGCATCTCGTAGAACGAGAGCAGGAACTCGTAGAAGACGCTGTACTCCCGCCGGTAGCGCGCCTCGAACTCCCGCAGCGCCACGGCTTCGTCCACGAGTCCCGCCAGGACACTGTTGATGCTACGCGCCGCGAGCAGTCCACTGTAGGTGGCCAGGTGCACGCCGGAGGAGAACACCGGGTCCACGAAGCACGCCGCGTCGCCCACCAGCAGCATTCCGGGCCGGGAGAAGGTCGTCTGGTGGTACGAGTAGTCCTTGCGCACCCGCAGCTGTCCGTACTGCCCGGTGGTCACCCGCCGTGCGTCGGCCAGGTATTCGCTGATCAGCGGGCACTCCGCGATCAGTGCCCGCAGTGCCTCCTCCTGGTCGCCCTGGATCTTCTCCGCCATCTCCCGGCGCACCACGGCGCCGACGCTGGTGAGGGTGGGGCTGAGGGGGATGTACCAGAACCAGCCGCTGTCGAAGGCGACCGAGAGGATGTTGCCGGAGTTGGGTTCGGGGAGCCGCTTGCCGCCCTCGAAGTAGCCGAAGAGGGCGAGGCTGCGGAAGAATTCGGAGTAGGTGCGCTGCCCGCCGACGCGCTGGAACAGCCGGCTCTTGTTGCCCGAAGCGTCGATGACGAACGTGCCGTACGCCTCGCGTTCGGCCCCGTCGGCGTCGGTGTAGCGCACGCCCCGTACCCGCTCCTCGTCCGCGATCACGTCCGCCGCCGCACAGCCCTCGCGGACCTCGGCGCCGCAGCGGCCGGCGTGGCGCAGCAGGATCTCGTCGAACTTCGACCGCTCGACCTGGTACGCGTACGACGTGGGGCCCGCCATGTGCTCGGAGACCGAGAACGAGAAGGTCCAGGGTTCCGGTGTCGCGCCCCACCGGAAGGTGCCGCCCCGTTTGCGTGTGAACCCCGCGGCCGCCAGGTCGTCGGCCACGCCCGTCAGCCGGCACACCCCGTGCACGGTCGACGGCAGCAGCGACTCGCCTATCTGGTAGCGGGGGAAGAATTCCTTTTCCAGTATCAGGACGCGGTGTCCCTGCCGTGCCACGAGCGCGCCGAGCGTGGAACCTGCCGGACCGCCGCCGACGATCACCACGTCGTACGTCTCCGGGTTCGCCGGGTTCCCTGCGTTCGCTGAATTCGCCACGGCCCTCTCCCCCATTCCCGGCGGAATGCACCTGTGCATTGCACACAGATATCTGCCCGCCTGCTATTCGATTGTTAATTTTCCCTGAGAACCCGTCAAGGCAGTCGGTTTGACAGCGGGTCCGGGTGTAGTGCGCCGGGCGATCAGCGACAGCAGCGGTCCGGTCATGAAGGTGGTGATCAGGGCCATGAGAACCAGGACCGTGAACATTCCGCGGCCGATGATCCCGGCCTCCAGGCCCACGTTCAGGACGATCAGTTCCGTCAGGCCGCGGGTGTTGACCAGCGCGGCCACCAGCGCCGACTGATGCCGGTCCAGGCGGCTCAGCCGGGCCGCCGCGTACGCCGGGACGATCTTGCCGATGGTCGCGACGGCCACGATCAGCGCGAGCAGCAGGACGGAGTCGCCGTTCAGCGTCCCGATGTTGAACGACAGCCCGGTGGTGACGAAGAACAGCGGCAGCAGCAGGCCGGCGCTCTGCTCCATGGGGCGCAGCACGTCGGCGTCCGGTACGCCGTCGCGGCGCGGCATGGCCAGACCGGCCAGCAGCCCGCCGAACACCGGGTGCAGGCCGAGCGACGAGGTGACCCAGGCGCTGCCCAGGGCGAGGGCCAGCGCGATGGTGACCTGGTTGGCCATCAGGGCCCTGGAGCGGTGCAGCCACCACCCGAGGACCGGCCGCACGACCAGGAACATGGCGGCCACGAACCCGGTGACCAGCAGCAGGGTCAGGGCCCAGTGGCGGCCCGGCGCATGGCCGGTGCCGACGAGGGCTGCCGCCAGGACCAGCCACGCGGCCACGTCCATGAATCCGGCGGCGGTGGTCGAGACGGTGCCGGCCGGGGTGCCCGCGAGACCGCGCTCACGGATGATGGCGACCAGTACCGGCAGGGCGGTGATCGCCACCGCCACCATCATGAACATCAGGAACGACTGGCCGCCGGCGTGCCGCGGGTCGACCGACGAGAAGGCGCCGGGCAGCAGCTGCACCGCCCCGGCGCCGAGTCCGGCGGGCGTCAGCAGCGCGGCCAGCGCGACCACGGCCGCCGCCCGGCCGCCCCGGCGCAGCTGCCGCGCGTCGATCTCGTAGCCCGCCACGAACATGAAGAGCACGATGGCGACCTGGGACAGCACCGACAGGAAGGGCAGCACTTCCTTGGGGAACAGGTGGGCGGTCGGATTGCCGGGGAGCCGGCCCAGCAGGGTCGGCCCCAGGGCGATGCCCGCCACGATCTGGCCGATGACGGCCGGCTGGCCGCACCGGCGGGCCGCGGCCCCCAGCAGCCAGGACACCACGACGATCAGTGCGACGTCGCCGACGACGACGGTCACCACGGTTTCGGTATTCACTTGGACCTCCCCCGCGAGGGCGGCCGGCGTCCCGGCCGCCCTCTTCCCTGCTTTTTCCGCGCGGGTGTCAGGACCCGCCGTCGCTCCCGCTCATTTCGGCGATGAGACTCTTCGGACGCATATCGGTCCAGTGCTCGTCGATGTAGTCGAGGCATTCCTGCCGGCCGGCCTCGCCGTGTACGGAGGTCCAGCCTTCGGGAATTTCCGCGAAGGCGGGCCAGAGCGAATGCTGTCCTTCGTCGTTGACGAGAACCAGGAAGGTGCCGTTCTCGTTGTCGAACGGATTGGTCATGACGGATTCCTTTCCCCTGTCGGCCGCACGGCCTGGAGCTTTTCCGCGACAATGCGCCCGATCTGGGCCAAGGGCGCGGGCTGGAGCATGCTGTAGTGGTCGGTGGCGATGTCGTGGGTCTCGATGGTTCCTGCGATGAAGCGCCGCCAGTTGCCGACGGCGTCCCACGCCTGGGAGTTCTCCGGCCGGTCGACGGTCGCGACGAAGACGTCGAGGTCGCCGCCGAACCGGGGCGGTGTGTAGCCGAACGAGAGCCGGCCCGCGTTGATGGTCACCTCCCGGATGTTGGCCAGCAACTGGTCGTCCAGGCCGCCGCCTTCGCCGCCCTGCGGGCCCTGTTCGCCCAGTTCGCGGCGGAGCACCACGTCCTCGCTCTCGCGGGCGGCGGGCGTCTCGGTGAAAACCTCGCCGGCGTCGCCGTCGAGGTAGGTGTCGAGCAGCGCCAGCAGCGCCACGTGCTCCCCGCGGGCCTCCAGCGCGGTGGCGACCGCATAGGCGACCGTGCCGCCGAAGGACCAGCCCAGCAGGTGGTATGGCCCGGACGGCTGGACGCTGCGGATCTGCTCGACGTAGTCGGCCGCCATCTCCTCCATGGTGAGCGGCAGCGGCTCGGGCCCGGCCAGGCCGCGCGCCTGGAGTCCGTAGACCGGCTGGTCGGCGGGCAGGTGCGGGAGCAGGCCCCGGTAGCCCCAGCTCAGGCCCAGGCTGGGGTGGACGCAGAACAGCGGCGGCCGGCTGCCCTGCGACCGCAGCGGCAGCAGGACGTCCAGGTCGCCCCGGCCCGTGCCGCGCGCCGCGGACCTGCGCGAGCGTTCACGGCTCGGGTCGGCCAGGACGATCAGGCCGTCGCCGGTGCGCCGGGCCCGGTCGCCGGTGCGCAGCATCCGCGCGCCCGGCGGGCCGAAGGGGCCGGCGACGAACCGTTCGCCGGTACGGGCGGGGCTGCCGGTGTAGCCGCGGGCCGTCGCCGCGCCCGCCACGTACAGGTCGCCCGCGACTCCGGACGGCACCGGCCGCAGCAGCTCGTCGAGCACGTACGCGCGGGTGTTCGCCACCGGGCGGCCGGTGGGCAGCGCGGCCGGTGCGGGCTCTCCGGCGGTGGTGCGGAGTTCGAGCCAGGGGCCGCCTGTCTCGGCGGTGCCGTGGGCGGTGACCAGGGTGACGTCCGGGTGCAGGGCGTGCCACTTCAGCAGGCCGTCGTCGGCCGCCGGCGTACCCGTCGACACCGCGAGGACTTCCACCGGCCGCTGCCCGTCCGGCGGTTCGGCGAGCGAGGGCAGCAGCGCGCGGGTGGTCACCAGCAGCTGGGCGTCATCGGACCCGGTGGGCGTACGGACGTCCTCCGGTGCTCCGAGCCGTACGCCGCCGCCGCTGCACAGCGCCGCGAGCAGCGGTGTGACCAGGGCCGCGACGGGCGCCCGGGTGTCCAGCAGCGTGGTGCCGCCGGCCGCCGGGGCGGTCTGGGCGCGGTGTGCCGTGTGGTGGGCCAGTGTCCGGTGGTCGATGACCGCGGCGGCGCCGTCCGGTGCCGCGGTGTCGAGCACCAGGGCGGGGTGGGCGGGCAGCGGCGGCCGGAGCCCGGCCGCACCGCCGGCGGCCCCGTTGGGCGCGGCGGCCACCGGGTCGTCCAGCGGCACGGTCGGCACCGGTCCGTCGGCGGCGAGCCGCCCGGCCGTGGCCGTCGTGCAGACCAGGGCGGCGGGCCGGGACTCGCGCAGGATGATCTCGATCTCCTCCACCGGCCGGTTGGAGTCCACCACGCGGCAGGCGGCCCCGGCCTTCAGCACGCCGGTCAGGGCGACGAGGAAGGCCGCGGTGAGCGGTTCCGCCACGGCCACCACGCTCTCGGGCCCGGCCCCCTGCTCGGTGAGCCGTCGGGCCAGCAGGCTGCTCGCGGCGTCCAGCGCGCCGTAGGTGAGCGTGCCGCTGCCGTCCATGGCGGCCACCGCGTCGGGGGTGCGGGCCGCCTGTTCGGCCAGCAGCTCGACGACGGTACGGTCCGGCACCTCGGCCGCCGTGCCGTTCCCTTCCGTCACCAGGCGGCGGAACTCGTCCTCGCCCAGCAGGATGTCCACCTGGCTCAGGCGCAGCTCCGGGTCGTCCGCGAGCTGTTCCAGTACGCGCACCAGCCGGTCGCCGATGGCCTGGGCGGTGTCCCGGTCGAACAGGTCGGTGGCGTACCTCAGCTGTCCGTCGAGGCCGTCCGGGCCGCCGTCGGCGCCCTGCCGTTCGGTCAGGTGCAGCGCCAGGTCCAGTTCGCCGGTGGCGGCGCCCACGTCCAGCCGTGCGGTGCGCAGGCCGGGCAGCTCCCACGGGTCCCACAGCTCGACCTTGCCCTCCTCGATCTCCAGGCCTACCTGGAAGACCGGGTGCCGGTCCACGGAGGGCGGCAGGGGCAGCGCGTCCACCAGGCGCTCGAACGGCACGTCGTGGTTGTCGCGCGCGCTCCGGTCCGCCTGCTGGGCGCGGCGCAGCAGTTCAAGGAAGCCGGGGTCGCCGGAGGTGTCGGTACGCAGGGGCAGCGGCCCGTCGAACGGGCCCACCAGCCCTTCGAGGCCGTCCTCGTCCCGGCGCGGCTGGACGGTGCCGACGGTGATGTCGGTGCTCCCGCCGAGCCGGGTGAGGAGCAGGGCCAGCGCGGCGTGTACGACCATGAACATGCTGGCCTCGCGGGGCTCAGCGGCCTCGGCCAGCTTGGCGTGCGCCGCGGCGTCCAGGCGCAGCGGCACGCTCGCCAGGCGCCGGGAGGGCAGCGCGGGCCGCGGCCGGTCGGCGGGCAGCGCCGGCTCGTCGGCCAGGTCGGCGAGGGTGTCCTTCCAGAAGTTCAGCTGGTCGCTGACCAGGCTCTCCGGTTCGTCGGCGCCGCGCAGCAGCTCCTGTTCCCAGCGGGCGTAGTCGGCGAACTGCAGTGCCAGCGGGGCCCGTTCGGGCGCCCGGCCTTCGGAGCGGGCGCCGTAGGCCGCCGCCAGGTCGCGGAAGAGCGGGTCGAGCGACTGCTCGTCGGCGGCGATCCGGTGCACGGTGACCATCAGCACGTGCTCGGTGTCCGACAGGGCGAACAGGTGCGGTGCCCAGGGCACTTCACCGGTCAGGTCGAAGGCGTGGGCGGCGTGCGCGGCCAGCAGGTCCGGCAGTTCCTCCTCGGTCGTCTCCGTCACCGGCAGCCGCGGGCGGGCGGCGTCGTCGGTGGCGGGCATGATGTGCTGGCGCAGTGCGTTGCGGGCGCCGGAGAAGGTGGTCCGCAGGATCTCGTGGCGGGCCGCCACGTCGCCGAGCGCCGCCTCCAGGGCCGCCCGGTCCAGGTCGCCCGTCAGGCGCAGCGCGGCCGAGAACTGGAACGCCGCGCCGCTGTCGTGCAGCCGGGTCATCAGCCAGGTGCGCAGCTGGGCGACGGTGGCGGGCGCCTCGCCGTCGTGGTCGGCCGGGACCAGCACCGGGCGGGCCTTGGTGGCGAGCGTACGGGCCACGCCCGCCGCGGTCGGCGCGCTGAAGAACTGCCGCAGGTTCAGCGCCGCGTCGAACTCCTCCCGGATGCGGCCGATCAGCCGCATCGCCAGGCCGGATTCCCCGCCCAGCTCGAAGAAGTCGTCGTCGGCGCCGACCTGTTCGAGCTTGAGCACGTCGGCGAAGAGGCCGCAGAGCTTCTCCTCGGTCTCGTTCTGCGGGGCCCGCCGGGCGACCCGTTCGGCGAAGTCCGGCGCGGGCAGGGCCTTGTGGTCGACCTTGCCGTTGGCGGTGACGGGCAGCGTACCCATCACCATCACCGCGGCCGGCAGCATGTAGCCGGGCAGGATCTTGGCGGCGTGTTCGCGGACCTCGTCGGCGTCCACCTCCTGGCCGTCCGGTACGACATAGCCGACCAGCAGCCGTTCGCCGGGGCGGTCCTCGCGGGCGGCGACCACGGCCTGGCCGACGCCGGGGTGCGCGGCCAGCGCCGCCTCGACCTCGCCGAGCTCCACCCGGAACCCGCGGATCTTGACCTGGTCGTCGGCCCGGCCGACGAACAGCAGCGCGCCGTCCTCCGTCCAGCGCACCAGGTCGCCGGTGCGGTACATCCTCTCCCCGGACGCGAACGGGCAGGCCACGAAGCGTTCCGCGGTCAGCCCCGCGCGGCCCAGGTAGCCCCGGGCCAGCCCGGTGCCGGCCACGTACAGCTCCCCCGGTGTGCCGGCCGGGACCGGCTGGAGGAACGCGTCCAGGACATAGACCTGCCGGTTGGACAGCGGGCGGCCGATCGGCAGCACCGCGGCCGGCTCCTCGCCCGCCCGGGTCAGGTGCCAGGTCGCGCACAGCGTGGTCTCGGTGGGCCCGTACAGGTGGCGTACGGCGGTGTCCGGGCAGGCCGCGCGCACCCGCGCGACGGCCGCGGCGGGCACCACGTCGCCGCCGGTCAGCACCTCACGCAGGCCGCGCAGGCACTCCGGCGCCTCCTCGGCCACCACGCGGAACGTGCCGGCCGTCAGGTGCACCGCGCTCACCCCGGCGGCCACCGCGGCGCGGATGTCCTGCGCGTCCACCGCGCCGGGCGCCGCGACGACCACGCGGCCGCCGGAGGCCAGCGGCACCCACACCTCGAACAGCGAGGCGTCGAAGGCGTGCGGCGCGTGCATCAGCACCGCGTCGCGCGGGCCCACCGACCATCCCAGGTCGCCGACGAGACCGGCCACGCTGCCGTGCGGCACCGCCACGCCCTTGGGCTGCCCGGTGGAGCCCGAGGTGTACATCACGTACGCGAGGTCCTCCGCTGCCACGCGTACGGGTACGAGGGCGTCGGCCGGGGCCACCGCGACGGCGGCCCGTACCCGGGCGTCGTCCAGCACGACCAGCTCCACGGCGGCGTCGACCGGTACCGCGTCGCGGGTGGCCGCCGTGCACACCACCGCCGACGGGGCGGAGTCGGCCAGCAGGAACGCGACCCGCTCGGCCGGGTAACCGGGGTCGACCGGGACATAGGCGGCGCCGGTCTTCCACACCGCCAGGAGGGTCACGAGCAGGTCCGCCGAGCGGTCCATCAGCACCGCGACCCGGCTGCCGCGCTTGACGCCGCGGCCGGCGAGGTAGGCGGCCAGCCGGTCCGACTCACGGGTGAGTTCGGCGTACGACAGGGAGCGCCGCGGGTCGCTGACCGCGACCGCGCCCGGCACCTGCGCCGCCTGTCCGGCGATCAGCTCCGGCACCGTGGTGCCCGGGACCTTGGCCGCGGTGGCGTTCCATCCGGCGAGTACGAGGTCGCGCTCCGGCTCCTCCAGGACGCCGATGCGGCCCACCGGCACCGTGGGGTCGGCGGCCAGTTGCGCCAGCACGCGTACCACCCGCTGCCCGATCCGCCGGGTCGCCGCCTCGCCGAACAGGTCGGGCCGGGCGGACAGCCGCAGGCTGATGCGGTCGCCGGGGAACACGCCGAGGGTGATGGGGTAGTGCGCCGCGTTGCGGGAGAGTCCGGCGGGCTCCAGGGTGAGGGCCTGCGGGTCGTCCGGTGCGGCGGGCGGGCGCGGGAAGCTCTCGTAGACGACGAGGGTGTCGAAGGACGCGCCGGGACCGGCGAGCTGCTGCACCTCCGACAGGCCCAGGTGCTGGTGCGGGAGCAGCGCCGACTGGCGTTCCTGGAGGTCGGTGAGGAGGTCGATGGCAGGCTGCCCGCCGTCGAGCCGTACCCGTACGGGCAGCGTGTTGATGAACAGGCCGACCATGGATTCCACGTGCGGCAGGTCGTGCGGGCGGCCCGCGACGGTGGCGCCGAAGACCACGTCGGTGCGGCCGGCCAGCCGGGCGAGGACCAGCGCCCAGGCGCCCTGGAAGAGCGTGTTGAGCGTCAGGCCGTGGCGGCGGGCCAGCTCCACCAGGTCGCGGGAGGGGCCTTCGGGGATGTCGATCAGGACGTCCTCGGGAACCACCGAGGCGCGGGTCCGGTCCGCCGGGACGACCAGCGTCGGCTCCTCGGCCCCGGCCAGTTCGGCCCGCCACGCCTCGCGGGCCGCGTCCTTGTCCTGGCGGCCCAGCCAGGCCAGGTAGTCGCGGTACGAGGCGGTCGGCGGCAGCGCGCCGCCGTGGCCGCCGTCCGCGTAGGCCGCGGACAGTTCGGCGAGCACGATCGGCATCGACCAGCCGTCCATCAGGATGTGGTGGCTGGTGACGATCATCCGGTGGCGGCCCTCGCCGAGGCGGATCAGCAGGACGCGCAGCAGCGGCGCGGTGGCGAGGTCGAAGCGGCGGGCCCGCTCGGCCGCGGCCAGCCGCTCCGCCTCGGCCGCCGCGTCGTCGGGCGGGAGGTGCGAGAGGTCGGTCTCCTGCCACGGCAGTTCCACCTCGCGGGCGATGACCTGCACCATGCGGGCCCCGCTGACCCGGCGGAAGCAGGCGCGCAGCGCCGCGTGCCGGGCGATCAGGGTCTCCCACGCCGCGCGCAGCCGGCCCGGGTCCAAGGGGCCGTTGACGGCGTGCGCGGACTGCACCGTGTAGACGTCCGGTCCCTCCTCGTCGAAGGTGGCGTGGAAGAGCAGCCCCTCTTGCAGTGGTGACAGCGGCCACACGTCCTCGACCATGGATCGGGTCATCGCTTTCTCCTCACAACGCCTCGTGGTGGGTCGTTAGCGCTTGTCGTCGGTGAACCCGGCCTCCAGCTCGTCGATCTGCTGCTGGGCGAGATCGAGGAGCCCGAAGTCGGAGGGGGTGTGGCCGCCCGCCGCCGGGTCGGTGGTGTGCGCGGCCAGGCCGGACAGCAGGTCCAGCCAGGCCCGGCCGATACGCTCGGCCGCCGCCGCGTCCCGTTGCGCGGGCAGGCCGAGCGTGAGGGTCAGTTCCGGCTCGTCCTGGGTGCCCCGGAGGACCGTGCTCGCGTACCCGGCGGGCAGGCCGGGCCGGGGCGGGCCGTCGGCCGCGGCGCCGGCCGGCTGCCAGGGTCCGTCCGCCGGTCCGGTGCGGGACCGGTCCCGGTGGGTGTAGGAGACGCGCGGTTCCGGCAGGGCGTCCGGGACCGCACCGGCTCCGGGGCGGGCGCGCAGCTGTTCCTTGACGGCCTTCACCAACGTACCGGCCGCCGGGCCGCCCGCCCAAGCCCCGTCCAAATCGGTGCCGGACAGGTCCAGCCGTACGGGCCCGAGGGCGGTGAACCGGCCGACGGTGCGGGCCGGTTCACCGCTGTCCCGGCCGTCCTGCTCGACCGCCACCACGACGGACGCGCCGCTCTCGTCGCGTGCGATCGCGCCTGCCAGGGCGGCGAGCAGCACCTCGTGGGGCTCGCAGTGGTAGAGGGGCAGGGTCCGGTGGAGGAGGGTGACGGCGGTGTCGCGGGGTACGGTCCACGACCGGTGCGCCATGGCGCTCAAGTCCGTTACGACCGCCGGGCTCTCGCCGGTCAGTTCTTCGGCCCATCGCCGGAAGGACGTGCCTACAGGCGCGAGTTCCGGTACGGCACCGTCCGCCACGGCCGCGCAGGCCGCCGCGAGGTCGGTGACGATGATGCGCCAAGATGCCTCGTCCACGACCAGGTGGTGGGCCACGAGGGCCAGCCGTCCGGTGCGGTCGGGTCCGGCGTCCAGCCACACGGCCCGGAGCACGGGCCCCGCGGCCGGGTCCAGCTGCTCCGCCGCCTCCCGCCCGGCGCGGTCCGCGACAGCGTCCAGGTCGTCGTCGGAGATGCCCGTGGCGTCGACGCGGGTGAGCGCCGTGGCGGCGTCCACCGTGCCGCGTTCACCGGCCACCAGCACCGGTCCCGCGTCGCCGTCCGTCGCCACGCGGGCCCGCAGCATGTCGTGCGTGTCCAGTACGGCGGCGAGCCCGGCGGTCAGCGTGTGCGCCTCCAGACCGGCCGGCGCGGTCACGGTGATCCACTCGGCGAGGCCCCGGTCGAAGGCGTGCCCGCCCAGCGCCCGCATCGCGGGGGTGGCCGCGATCGGGCCCGTACCGACGTTCCCGGCCGCCCGTGCGCGGTCCGCCGCCCGGTCCGACTCCACCGCCTCCGCCAGGCGCTCGGGCGTCGACTGCTCGAACACCTGGCGTGGCGTCAGGTTCAGTCCGGCGCGGCGGGCCCGGGAGGCCAGCTGCATCGACATCACGGAGTCGCCGCCCACCTGGAAGAAGTCGTCGTCGATGCCCACCCGTTCGAGACCGAGCACCTCGGCGAACAGGGTGCACAGCGTCTCCTCCACCGGGGTGCGCGGGGCGCGCCCGGAGACCTGCCCGGCGAAGTCGGGCGCGGGCAGCGCCCGGCGGTCGACCTTGCCGTTCGGGGTGAGCGGCAGCCGGTCCAGCGGCACCAGGGCCGCGGGGACCATGTACTCGGGCAGCCGCTCGGCGACGTGTGCGCGCAGGGCGGCCAGCAGTGCGCCGGTGTCGCGGCCCGCGGCCGGCGCGTTGGTCCACGCCGTCAGCGGCGCCTCCGGATCGGCGGTGCCTCCGGCCGGTACGTAGGTGCCCACCGGCGCGGCCTCTTCGGCCAGTTCGCCGCGGACGAACGTGAGGTCCAGGTGCTCCGGCGTACCGGCGGACCAGGTGGCCCCCACCCAGTAGCCCAGGCTCTCCCCCAGCTCGTGGAACGCCTCGACGTCGGGCCCGTCGGGGGCCGTGACCGGCACCCCGGCCAGGTCCCCGCCGTCCTGGACGGCACGGGCGAGCGCCGCCTCGTACGCGACCCGGGTGTTGGGCACACCGGTGACGCGCAGCCGGTCGGGCCGCTCACCGTCCAGGTGCCGCCGCAGCGCGGCGAGGCCGCCGTCCCGGTCCGTCCAGTCGAGCTCCGGCGCGCCGTCGAGGGTGAGCACGGCGGCTCCCCGCTTGTGCAGCGTCACGTCGTAGCGGTACCGGGTCAGCTCGTTGTGGTGCTGTCCGCGCTTGAGCCGGATGTCCACGCCCGCGGCGTCCGGCAGCCGGTCGCCCAGCGCCGTGAAGAACTCCGGGTCGACGAGGAGTTCCTTCTCCAGGACGACGCCGCGCTCCACGGCCCGCCGCAGCGCGGCCGGGTCGCCGTCGTCCCCGGCGCGGTGTACGTGCACGGCGGTGGTCAGGGCGCGCAGCAGCCGTACGTTGCGCACGTCGCCGACGAAGAGCGCGCCGCCCGGGGCCAGCAGCCGCACGGCCAGCTCCACGACCTCCCGGAGGTAGTCCGCGTTGGGGAAGTACTGCGCGACCGAGTTCAGGACGATCGTGTCGAAGTACCCGGCGGGCAGGCCGTTCGCCTCATGGGCGGCCTGGGTGCGCAGTTCGACCCGTCCGGCCAGCCCGGGGTCGCGGCTGACATGCCGCCGCAGCTCCTCGATCGCCGGCGCGGAGAAGTCGGTGCCCCAGTAGGTCTCGCAGTCGGGCGCGAGCCGGGAGAGGAGGAGGCCGGTGCCGACACCGAGCTCCAGCACCCGGCGCGGGCGCAGCGCGCGGATGCGCTCGACGGTCCGGGACCGCCACTCGCGCATCTGCTCCAGCGGGATCGGCTGCCCGTCGTAGCTGCTGTTCCATCCGGCGAAGTTCTCGCCCAGCACGTCGGACCCGGGGTGGGCGTGCAGCGTGTCGTACAGGTCCTGCCATTCGCCGACCTGCTCCTGTTCGAGCCGCTCGTCCCGGCCTTCGGTGGCCGTGTCGGCGACCACGTAGCCGACCAGGCGGCGGTCGCCGGGCCGGTCCTCGCGGGCCACCACGACGGCCTGGCCGACGGCCGGGTGGGTGGCGAGCGCGGCCTCCACCTCGCCCGGCTCCACCCGGTAGCCGCGTACCTTGACCTGGGCGTCGGCCCGGCCGACGAAGACCAGCTCGCCGTCGCCGGTCCAGCGCGCCACGTCCCCGGTGCGGTACATCCTCTCCCCCGGCGCGAACGGGCAGGCCACGAAGCGTTCCGCGGTCAGCCCCGCGCGGCCCAGGTAGCCCCGGGCGAGGTTGACGCCGGTGACGTACAGCTCACCGGCCACGTCCGGCGGCACCGGCTGGAGGAAGGCGTCGAGCACATACGTACGGGAGTTGGCGACCGGCCGCCCGATCGGTACCGGGTCGGTGTCCGGTGCCAGCGGCGCGCTCATCGCCGCGCAGACCGTGGTCTCGGTCGGCCCGTACGCGTTGACCGTCCGCCGCCCCGCGGCCCAGCGGGCGGGCAGGCCGGGCGGGCAGGCTTCGCCCGCCACGGTCAGCGTCTCCAGCGTCGCGGGCAGTTCCTCGGCCACCGCCAGCACGCTCGGCGGGACGGTCGCGTGGGTGATGTCCCAGCGGCGCAGCGCCGCGCCCAGCGACACGCGGGGCGGCAGGCCCTCCGGGCCCGGGACCACCGAGGCGGCGCCGGACAGCAGCGCCATGCACAGTTCGGAGACGGCCGCGTCGAAGCTCAGCGACGCCATCTGCAGGACCCGCGACCGCGGTGTCACCGCGAACCGTTCGATCTGGGCCTGTGCCAGGTTGCCCAGGCCCGCGTGCGACACGACGACGCCCTTGGGCCGTCCGGTGGAGCCGGAGGTGTAGGTGACGTAGGCGGCGTGGGCGCTGCGCAGGGGTGCGGTCCGTTCGGCGTCGGTCACGGGGCCGCCCGGCAGTGCGGCCACCTCGGCCGCCACCGCCGTGTCGTCCAGGACCACCACGCGCCCGCCGAACCCGTCCGGGACGACGTGCCGGGTCGCGGTGGTGCACACCACCACCGACGGCGCGGCGTCCGCGAGGACGTACGCCACGCGCTCCGCCGGATGGTCCGGGTCGACGGGAACGAATGCCCCGCCCGCCATGGAGACGGCCAGCACGGCGGTCACCATGGCCGCCGACCGCTGCACGGCCACCGCGACGCGCTCCTCGGGCCCGACGCCGAGCCCGGCCAGGTGGCGGGCCAGCTGCCCTGCCTGGTGGGCGAGTTCGCCATAGGTCAGGGTCCCGGTGTCGGTCACCAGCGCCACCGCGTCACGGGACCGTGCGGCCTGGGCGGCGAACAGCTCCGGCAGCGGCGCGTCCGGGGCGGGCACCGCCGTACGGTTCCAGCGGTCCTCGACCCGTTCCCGTTCGTCCTCGCCGAGCAGCCGGATGCGGCCGACCGGCGTGCCCGGGTCCGCCACCACCTGTTCCAGGGCGCGGACGAGCGCGGCCTGCATGCGTTCGGCGCGTTCGCGCGGGAAGACGTCGGGCCGGTAGATGAAGTCGCCCTGGGTGCGCTCGCCTGGCGCGACGATCCAGGTCAGCGGGTAGTGGCCGCGGTCCTCGGGGACCCCGGCCGGGCGTACGGCGAGGGAGTCCGGGTCGGCCGGCGGCTCGGGCGGCTGCGGGTAGTTCTCGTAGACGACGAGGGTGTCGAAGGTCGCGCCGGGCCCGGCGAGGTGCTGGATCTCCGGGAGCCCGACGTGCTGGTGGGCGAGGAGCGCGGTGCGGCGCCGCTGGATGTCGGTGAGCAGCTCGGCGACCGGCTGCGCGCCGTCCAGGTGGACCCGTACCGGCAGGGTGTTGATGAACAGGCCGATCATCGACTCGACGCCGGGCAGCTCCGGCGGGCGGCCGGCGACGGTGGTGCCGAAGACCACGTCGGGGCGCCCGGTCAGCCGGGCGAGGAGCAGCGCCCACATGCCCTGGAGGACGGTGTTGGCGGTCAGGCCGAGACCGCGGGTCAGCTCCGTCAGGCCGCGGGTCAGCTCGTCGGACAGCTCGAAGCGGATGCGTTCCGGTACGGCGGGGGCGCGGACCAGTTCGGCCGGGACCACGCTGGTCGGCTCGTCCACCCCGGCCAGTTCGGCGCGCCAGGCGTCCCGTGCGGCCGCCTTGTCCTGGCGGTCCAGCCAGGCCAGGTACTCGCGATAGGAGGTGGCGGGCGGCAGCGTGCGGTCGTGGCCGCCCGCCGCGTACACCTGCGCCATCTCGTTGATCAGCACCGGCAGGGACCAGCCGTCCTTGACGATGTGGTGGCTGGTCAGCACGAGTACGTGCCGCCGCTCGCCGAGCCGGACCAGCAGCAGCCGCAGCAGCGGCGCCACCGCCAGGTCGAAGCGGTGCTCGCGGTCGCCGTCGGCGAGTTCCTGGAGGGCGTCCGGCACGGCGTCCTCGGCCAGGCCCGACAGGTCCGCCTCGCGCCACGGCAGCGGCACGTCACGCGCGATGACCTGCACCGTCTCGCCCGACGCGCGCGGGTGGAAGCTCGCCCGCAGGGACGGGTGGCGCACCAGCAGCGTCTGCCAGGTGGCGCGCAGCCGGGCCACGTCGAGCGGTCCGGTCAGCTCCATCATCCGCTGGCCCTCGTAGATGTCCGGGCCGTCCTCGTCGAAGGCGGCGTGGAACAGCAGCCCTTCCTGGAGGGGCGACAGCGGCCAGATGTCCGTCAGGGACGGCACGGCCGTCTCCAGTTCCTCCACGGTGTCCTGGGTGAGGGCCAGGAGGGAGAAGTCGGAGGGGGTGTGGCCGCCCGCGCCGGGGCCTTCGGTGTGGGCGGCGAGGCCGTCGAGCATCGCCAGCCAGTCCTGGCCGAGCCGTTCCGCGGCGGTCCCGTCGAGGAGATCGCCGGGCCAGCTGAGGGTCAGGGTCAGTGCGGGCCCGTCGGGCCCGTCCTGGACGACCGCGCCCGCTTCCAGGGCGTGCCGCGCGGGCATGCCCGGGTCCACGGATCCGCCGAGCGCCGTTTCCCCGGCCATCTGCCACGGCGTGACCGCGTCCGTCTCCGCGCCCGCGGTGAAGCGGCCGAGGTAGTTGAACGCGATCTGCGGGGCCGGGAGGGCGGCCAGTGCCGGGCCCGTCTCGGGGTTGAGATGACGCAGCAGCTCGTACCCGAGCCCGTCACCCGGCACCGCGCGGGCCTGCTCCTTGACGCTCTTGAGCAGCGCCCCGGCAGCGGGTCCGCCGGAGCGGGCCTGCGCCAGGTCGAGACCGGCCAGCCGCAGCCGCAGCGGGTGGGTGCTGGTGAACCAGCCGACCGTACGGGACAGATCAGCGTCCGCCAGCGGCTCGCGACCGTGCCCCTCGATGTCCAGCAGGACTCCGGCGCCGGTGTCCTGGCCGCGCGCGTCCTGCTGCCGCGTCACGGCGGCGGCCAGCGCGGCCAGCAGCACGTCGTGGACGCCGCAGTGGAAGGCGGCCGGGGTCCGGGCGGCGAGGACGGCGGACGCGGAGCGCGGCACGGTCCACGTGCGGCGGCGTACGGTTCCCGCGGTGTCCCGCGCCGGGTCGAGGGCCCGCTCGCCGATCAGCGGGGCGGGGCCGTTCAGCAGGGCGGTCCACCGCTCCAGTTCCGCGGTGCGCGCGGGGTCCGCCGCCTGGGCGGCCAGCAGGTCCGACCACTGCGGGAAGGACGTGCCGACCGGGTCGAGGTCCGGTTCCCGGTCCACCGCCACCGCTTCGCAGGCGGCTTGCAGGTCGGGTACGAGGATGCGCCAGGAGACACCGTCGACGACCAGGTGGTGGACGGCGAGGACCAGCCGGCCGGTCCGTCCGGGACCGGCGTCCAGCCACACCGCCTGTACGAGGACGCCGTCGGTGGGCGCCAGGCGTTCCACGGCGTCCCGAGCGACCTGGTCGGCCAGCACGTCCAGCCCGTCGTCCGGTACGTCGGTGGCGTCGACGCGGCTGACCAGCGCGGCGGCGTCCACCGCACCGCGCGCGGGCACCTGCAGCGTCGGCTCCGGCCCGTCGTCCGCCACCCGGGCCCGCAGCATGGCGTGGGTGTCCAGTACGGCGGCCAGCCCGGCGGCTAGTACGTCCTCGCCCAGCCCGGTGGGGGCGCCCAGGACCGCCCACTGCGCGAACGCGGGCCGTGTCGCGGCCGGTACGCCCAGCGCCCGCACCACCGGGGTCCAGGCGACCTCGCCCGCCGTGTCGTCCGGCGCTTCCTGCGGGGTCCCCTCACCGTCCCCGGCCGTCTCGGCGACCTCGGCCAGCCGCTCGGGGGTCTTCTCCTCGAAGACCTGCCAGGGCGTGACGACGATTCCGGCGCGCCGGGCGCGCGAGACCAGTTGCAGCGACATGATCGAGTCGCCGCCCAGCTCGAAGAAGCTGTCCTCGACGCCCACCCGGTCCAGGCCCAGCACCTCGGCGAACAGGGCGCACAGCGTCTCCTCGGCCGCGTTGCGCGGCGCCCGCCCACCTGCCCGCGCGGCGAAGTCGGGGGCGGGCAGCGCGGCCCGGTCCACCTTGCCGTTCGCGGTCACCGGGAGCGCGTCCAGCACCACCACGGCGGCCGGGACCAGGTAGTCCGGCAGCAGCCCGGCGACGTGGTCGCGGACCGCCTCGCCGTCCACCGCCGTGCCGTCCGGCACCACGTACCCGATCAGGCGGCGTTCGCCCGGCCGGTCCTCGCGGGCCACCACCACGGCCTGGGCGACCGCCGGGTGCCCGGTCAGCGCCGCTTCCACCTCGCCCGGCTCCACCCGGTAGCCGCGCACCTTGACCTGGGTGTCCGCCCGCCCGGCGAAGACGAGTTCGCCGTCGTCGGTCCAGTGGGCCAGGTCGCCGGTGCGGTACATCCTCCCCCCGCCTTCGGCCGGCGGGACCCCCATGCCGGGCGCGAAGGGGCAGGCGACAAAGCGTTCGGCCGTCGCGCCGGAGCGGCCGAGGTAGCCGCGCGCCAGGCCCGTACCGGCGAGGTACAGCTCGCCGTCCACGCCGGGCGGTACGGGCTGGAGGAACGCGTCCAGGACGTACACCCGGCGGTTGGGCAGCGGGCGGCCGATGGGCAGCACGTCCGCCAGGGCCTCGTCCGGCCGCAGCCGGTGCCAGGTGGCGCACAGCGTGGTCTCGGTCGGCCCGTACAGGTGCCGGGCCGTCACGTCCGGGCAGGCGTCCCGTACGCGGGCGACGGACGCCGCCGGGACCACATCGCCGCCGGTCAGCACCTCGCGCAGCCCGGCGAAGCAGTCGGGGGCCTCCTCGGCGGCCACCCGGAACAGGCCCGCCGTGAGGTGGACGGCCGTCACCCCCGCCGCCACCGCCTCGCGGACGCGCCCGGCGTCGACCGTGCCGGGGGCGGCCACCACGACGCGCGCGCCGGTGGCCAGCGGCACCCAGACCTCGTACAACGAGGCGTCGAAGACATGCGGCGCGTGCATCAGCACCGCGTCGTCCGGGCCAAGGGACCAGCCCCGCTCCCCGGCGAGCGCGGCCACGCTGCCGTGCGGCACGGCCACGCCCTTCGGGGTGCCCGTCGAGCCGGAGGTGTACATGACGTACGCCAAGTCGTCAGCGTCCACGCGCACTTGTGGCACTGTGCCCGCGGCCCCCACCTCGTCCAGGACCACCGTCCGCCCGGCCGCGTCCGCCGGAACCACCGTCCGTGTGGCCCCGGTGCACAGCACGGCCGCCGGACCGGAGTCCGCCAGCAGGAACGCGATCCGTTCCGCCGGGTGGCCCGGGTCCACCGGTACGTACGCGGCCCCGGTCTGCCACACGCCGAGCAGCGCCGCGATCAGATCGGCCGACCGCTCCATCACGACGGCGACGCGGTCGCCGCGCCCCACGCCCAGGCCGTGCAGATGCGCGGCGATACGGCGTGCCTCGACGTCCAACTGCGCATATTCGACAGTTCGTCGCCCGTCCACCACGACCACCGCGTCACCCGCCCGCGCCACCTGCGCGGCGAACAGCTCCGGCACCGTCGCGCCGGCCGGCCGCCCGGCCGCCGTGGCGTTCCATTCCCCGACGACCCGGCCGTGTTCCGGCGCGCCCAGCACACCGATCCGGCCGACCGGCGCCCCGGGGTCCGCCACGATCTGCTCCAGGACGCGCACCACCCGCTCCCCCAGCCGCCGGGCCTCGCGCCGGTCGAACAGGTCCGGGCGGTATGTGACGTACACGCGCAGCCGGTCGCCGGGGACGACGCCCACGGCCAGCGGATAGTGGGTGCCCGCCACGATGTCGGACTGGCTGATCGTCACCTCGTCGCCGGACCGCATGGCACCGGACAGGGTGGCGGTGGTGCGCGGGTAGTTCTCGAACATCAGCATCGTGTCGAAGACCGCGCCGGGCCCGGCCAGGCCCTGGACCTCGGACAGGCCGAGGTGCTGGTGCGCCATCAGCGCGGACTGGCGCTCCTGGAGCCCGGCGAGCAGGCGCAGCACGGGCTGCGCGCCGTCGAGAGTGACCCGTACCGGCTGGGTGTTGATGAACAGGCCCACCATCGACTCGACATCGGGCAGCTCCGGCGGGCGGCCGGATACGGTGCCGCCGAACACCACGTCGGTACGCCCGGCCAGGCGCGCCAGCACCATCGCCCAGGCGCCCTGCACCACGGTGTTGACGGTCAGGCCGTGGCGGCGGGCCAGTTCGGTGAGGGCCCGGGTGCCGTCCTCGGACAATTCGGCGGAGCCCGTCTCGGGGGCTGCCGGTGCCCGGCCCTGGTCCGTGGTGCGGGCCACCAGCGTCGATTCCTCGGCGCCGGCGAGTTCCGCCCGCCAGGCGGCCCGCGCGGCATCCCGGTCCTGGCGCTCCAGCCAGGCCAGGTAGTCGCGGTAGGAGGCGGTGCGCTGGAGCCCCGCGCCGTCGCCGCCCGCCGCGTAGGCCGCGCCGAGTTCGTCCAGGACGACCGGCATGGACCAGCCGTCGAGCAGGATGTGGTGGCTGGTCACCACCAGGCAGTGCCGGTCCGCGGCGAGGCGGACGAGCAGCAGCCGCAGCAGCGGTGCCACCGCGAGGTCGAAGCGGTGGGCCCGCTCGTTCGCGGCCAGCTCGTCCAGCGCGGCCTGCCGCTCGTCCTGCGGCAGCGCCGATACGTCCGCCTCGGCCCACGGCAGGGTCACGTCCCGCGCGACGACCTGCACGGTGTCGCCGGATTCCCGCTGGTGGAAGCTGGCGCGCAGGGCGTCGTGCCGGGCCAGCAGCGCTTCCCAGGAGGCGCGCAGGCGGGCGGCGTCCAGCGGCCCGTTCAGGTCCAGCAGCCGCTGGGTCTCGTAGACGTCCGGGCCCTCCTCTTCGAAGGCGGCGTGGAAGAGCAGCCCTTCCTGGAGGGGCGACAGCGGCCAGATGTCCGTCAGCGACGGCACGGCGGCCTCCAGCGCCGTCACGCTGTCCTGGGTGAGGTCCAGCAGCGGGAAGTCGCCGGGGGTGTGCCCGCCCGCGCCGGGGGCGTCGGCGTGCGTGGCCAGGCCGCCGAGGAGGTCCAGCCAGGCGTCGCCGAGCCGGTCCACCGACGTCTCGTCGAGGAGGGCGGCGGGCCAGCTGAGCGCGAGGTCCAGCACCGGCCCGTCCGGGGTGTCGCGGACGACCGCGCTCGCCTCCAGGGCGTGCCGGGCGGGCAGGTCGGGCGCGGCCGTACCGCCGACCGCGGCCGTACCGGCCGGCTGCCACGGGGCCACGGAGGCGCCGTCCGCCCCGCCGGTGAAGCGGCCCAGGTAGTTGAAGCCGAGCTGCGGAGCCGGAAGAGCGTCCAGCGCGGGGCCGGTCTCCGGGTTGAGGTGGCGCAGCAGCTCGTACCCGAGGCCGTCGCCGGGCACCGCGCGCGCCTGCTCCTTGACGGTCTTGAGCAGCGCCCCGGCCGCGGGTCCGCCGGTCAGCGCCTGCGGCAGGTCGATGCCGGTGAGGTCCAGGCGGACCGGGTGGACGCTGGTGAACCAGCCCACCGTGCGCGTCAGGTCCGTACCGTCGAGCGGTTCGCGGCCGTGGCCCTCGATGTCCACCAGGAGCCCGGCGCCCGCCTCCGGGCGCCAGTGCGCGACCGCACCCGCCAGCGTGGCCAGCAGCACGTCGTGCGCGCCGCAGTGGAAGGCGGCCGGTGCCCGGTTCACTACGGTGGCCGCCGCCGCGCCGGTGACCGTCCACGACCTGCGGCGCAGGGTCGCCGCGGTGTCGGTGGCCGGGTCGGGGGCGCGGGTGCCGAGCTGGGGCCCGGCGGCGCCGAGCAGGGCGGTCCAGTCCGCCAGCTCCGCCGTACGGGACGCGTCGGTCGCCTGGGTGACGAGGAGGTCCGCCCACCGGCGGAAGGACGTGCCGACCGGGTCCGGCTCGGGCGCCTGTCCCGCCGTCACCGCCTCGCAGGCGGCGCGCAGGTCGGGCGCGAGGATGCGCCAGGACACGCCGTCCACGACGAGGTGGTGGACGACGAGGGCCAGCCGTCCGGTCCGCTCCGGCCCGGCGTCCACCCATACGGCCCGGACCATCTCGCCCGCGGCCGGGTCCAGCCGTGCGGCGGCGTCACTCGCCGCGCGCTCGGCGATGCCGTCCAGTTCGTCGTCCGGTGCTTCCGCGGCGTCGGTACGGGTGACGAGCGCGGCGGCGTCCACCGCGCCGCGGCCGGGCACGTCGAACACCGGCCCCGCCGCGCCGTCGCGCACCCGGGCGCGCAGCATGTCGTGGGTGTCCAGGACGGCTGCCAGTCCGGCGGTCAGCGCGTCCGGCCCCAGTCCGGCCGGTGCGCCGAGGACCATCCACTGGGCGAACCCGGGGCGGGCCGCCCGCTCCCCCAGCGCCCGCATCACCGGCGTCCAGGGCACCTCGCCGACGCCCACGTCGGACGCCGCCCGCGCGGCCGCGTCGGTACGGGTCGCCACCGCCGCCAGCCGTTCCACGGTCCGGTGGTCGAACACCTGACGCGGCGTCAGTACCAGTCCGGCGCGACGGGCCCGCGACACCAGCTGCATCGAGCCGATCGAGTCACCGCCCAGCGCGAAGAACCCGTCGTCGATGCCCACCCGGTCGAGCCCGAGCACCTCGGCGAACAGGCCGCACAGCGTCTCCTCGGCTCCGGTGCGCGGCGCCCGCCCGGAGGCCCGCCCCGCGAAGTCGGGGGCGGGCAGCGCCGCGCGGTCCACCTTGCCGTTGACCGTCACCGGCAGCGACGGCAGGACCAGGACGGCCGCGGGCACCATGTAGTCCGGCAGCACCTTGGCGACATGCTCGCGGATCTGCTCCGCGTCCGCCTCCTGCCCGTCCGGTACGACATAGCCGACCAGCCGCCGTTCCCCGGGACCGTCCGCGCGCGCCACCACCACGGCCTGCCCGACCGCCGGGTGGGCGGCCAGCGCGGCTTCCACCTCGCCCAGCTCGACGCGGAAGCCGCGCACCTTGACCTGCTCGTCGGCCCGCCCGACGAAGACCAGTTCCCCGTCGCGCGTCCAGCGCACCAGGTCGCCGGTCCGGTACATCCTCCCGCCGTCACCGAACGGGCACGCCACGAACCGCTCGGCGCTGAGCCCGGCGCGCTGCCAGTAGCCCTGCGCGAGCCCGGTCCCGGCGACGTACAGTTCGCCGGTCACGCCCGGGGGCACGGGCTGGAGGAACGCGTCCAGGACGTACACCTGCCGGTTGCCCAGCGGACGGCCGACCGGCAGCTCGGGGCCCGCGGCGTCGCCGGGGCGCAGCAGGTGCCAGGTGGCGCACAGGGTCACCTCGGTGGGCCCGTACAGATGCCGTACGGCCAGGCCGGGGCACGCCTCCCGGACGCGCGCGACGGACGCCGCCGGAACCACGTCACCGCCGGTCAGCACCTCCCGCAGCCCCGCGAAGCACTCCGGCGCCTCCTCCGCCACCACCCGGAACAGCCCGGCCGTGACGTGCACCGCCGACACCCCGCCGGCCACGGCCTCGCGGATCCGCTGCGCGTCCACCGCGCCCGGCCGCGCCACCTCGACCCGGCCGCCGGCGACCAGCGGCACCCAGATCTCGAAGAGCGACACGTCGAAGGCGTGCGGCGCGTGCAGGAGCACCGCGTCGTCCGGCCCGGCGGCCCAGCCGCGCTCACCGGTCAGCGCGGCGACGCTGCCGTGCGGCACCGCGACGCCCTTCGGGGTGCCGGTGGAGCCGGAGGTGTACATCACGTACGCCAGGTCGCCTGCCGACACAGGTACGTGAAGCTCCGAGCCCGGCAGCTCCACCGCGTCCAGCACCACCAGCGGCGCGGCCGTGTCCACCGGTACCGCCGACCGCGTCGCCTCGCCGCACACCACGGCGGACGGCCGCGAGTCGTCCAGCATGAACGCGATCCGCTCCGCCGGATATCCGGCGTCCACCGGTACGTACGCGGCCCCGGCCTTCCACACGCCGAGCAGCGCCACCACCAGATCGACGGACCGCTCCAGCACCACCGCGACCCGATCACCACGCCCCACACCCAAGCCACTCAGGTACGCGGCCAAGCGGCCCGCCTCGACGTCCAACTCCGCGTACATAAGCCGCCGTTGGCCGTCCGAGACCGCCACGGCATCCGGCGTCGACGCCACCCGCCACGCGATCAGCTCCGGCACCGACGGCCCCGCCACCTCCCCGGCCGTCGCGTTCCAGCCCTCCACGACCCGGTGCCGCTCGTCCCCGCCCAGCACGCCGATCCGGCCCACCGGCGCCGACGGGTCGGCCACCATCTGCTCCAGCACCCGCACCAGTTGCCCGAAGACGGCCTCGGCGGTGGGGTGGTCGAAGAGGTCCGGGCGGTAGTCGAGCTTGCAGAGCATCCGGTCACCCGGCACGACGACGAGGGTGAAGGGGTAGTGGGAGGTCTCGCGGCCTTCGAGGAAGCGCAGGGTGAAGGCGTCGGGGCCGGTCGTCCCGGCGGGGGCCGCCGGGTAGTTCTCGAACACCACCAGCGTGTCGAAGACCGCGCCGGGCCCGGCCAGCTTCTGGATCTCGCCCAGGCCCAGGTGCTGGTGGGACATGAGGGCGGTCTGCCGCTCCTGGATGCCGGACAGCAGGCGGTGCACCGGCTGCGCGCCGTCCAGCGGTACGCGGACCGGCAGCGTGTTGATGAACAGGCCCACCATCGACTCGACGCCGGGCAGTTCGTCGGGGCGCCCGGCCACGGTCGCGCCGAACACCACGTCGTCGCGCCCGGCCAGCCGCGCCAGGACCAGCGCCCAGGCGCCCTGCAGGACGGTGTTCACCGTCAGGCCGCGGGCGCGGGCCAGCCCGACCAGGCCGCGTGTCAGCTCCTCGGGGATCTCGCTGATCAGGCTCTCGGGGACGACGGGCAGCCGGGCCGGGTCGGCCGGTGCGACGAGGGTCGGCTCGTCGTTGCCGGCCAGCTCCGCCCGCCACGCCTGCCGGGCGGCGTCCTTGTCCTGCCGGTTCAGCCAGGCCAGGTAGTCGCGGTAGCGGGCCGCGCGGGGCAGCCCGCGGGCGTCGCCGCCCGCCGCGTACACCGTGGTCAGCTCGCCCAGCAGCACCGGCATCGACCAGCCGTCCATCAGGACGTGGTGGGAAGTGATGACCAGCCGGTGCCGCTCGTCGCCCAGGCGGATCAGCAGCAGGCGCAGCAGCGGCGGCACCGCCGGGTCGAACCGCTCGGCCCGCTCCTCGGCGGCCAGCCGCTCCGCCTCGGCGAGGGCGTCGGCCCCGCCGAGTCCGGACACATCGGCTTCCCGCCACGGCAGCGTCACCTCGCGCGCGACGACCTGCACCGCGTCGCCCGACCTGCGGCGCCGGAAGCCCGCCCGCAGCACCGGGTGCCGGGCCACCAGCGCCTCCCAGGAGGCGCGCAGCAGATCGGCGTCCAGCGGTCCGTCCAGCGCCAGCGTCCGCTGCCCCTGGTAGACGTCCGGGCCCTCCTCGTCGAAGGAGGCGTGGAACAGCAGCCCTTCCTGCAGCGGCGAGAGCGGCCACACGTCCTCGACAAGAGATCGGGTCATCGCTTACTCCTCAACACGACGTGCGTTCAGCGGACTACGAGGTGCTGACCACGGCGGGCCATGGTCCCCGGCTACGGGTGGTCGTCGGCGAAACCTGCTTCGAACTCCTCGACCTCGTCCTGGCCGAGGTCCAGCAGGGGGAAGTCGGAGGCGGTGTGCCCGCCGGCGGCGGGGTCGGCGGTGTGGGCGGCCAGGCCGTCCAGCAGGTCCAGCCAGCGCCGGCCCAGCCGTTCGACGGCGGTGTCCGCCCACAGGCCGGCGGGTCCGGCGAGGGTGAGGGCCAGTTCGGGTCCGTCCGGGGTGTCCCGGACGTAGGCCCCCGCCTCCAGGGCGTGCGGGGCGGGTGTGCGCGGGTCGGCGGAGCTGCCGACGACCGTGGTGCCGGCCGGCTGCCAGGCGTCCCCCGTCGCCCCGGCGCGGCCGGCCCCCGCGAACCTGCCCAGGTAATTGAACCCGATGTGGGCGTCCGGGAGGGTGTCCAACTCCGGTGCGGTCGCGGGGTTCAGGTGGCGCAGCAGGGCGTGGCCGAGGCCGTCGCCGGGTATCGCGCGCGCCTGCTCCTTGACCCGTTTCAGCAGCTCACCGGCTGCCGGGCCGCCTTCCGTCGCCCCGTCCAGATCCACGCCGGAGACGTCCAGGCGGACCGGGTGGACGCCGGTGAACCAGCCCACCGTCCGGGACGGATCGGCCCCGTCGACCGGTTCGCGGCCGTGTCCCTCGATGTCCACGACGAGCGCGGCGGCGGGCCGCCCGGACGCCACCGCGCCCGCCAGCGTCGCCAGCAGCACTTCGTGGACGCCGCAGTGGAACATCGCGGGGGTATCCGCGATCAGCGTGGCCGCCGTCGCGCCGGGCAGCTCCCAGATGTGCCGGTGCATGCCGGTCAAGGTGTCCTGGTCCGGGTCCAGGGACCGTCCGCCCAGCGGCGGGGCGACGCCCTCGAACAGGGCCTTCCATTGCGGCAGTTCGGCCACCCGGCGCTCCTCGGTCGCCTGTGCCGCGAGGGCCCCCGCCCACTGCCGGAAGGAGACGCCGACGGGGTCCGGCTCCGGTACGCGCCCGGCCGCCGCCGCTTCGCAGGCGGCCCGCAGGTCCGGGAGCAGGATGCGCCAGGACACGCCGTCCACGACGAGGTGGTGGATCACCAGGGCGAGCCGCCCGGCCCGCCCCGGCCCGGCGTCCAGCCATACGGCCCGCACCAGCACGCCCGCCCCGGTGTCCAGCCGCGCCGTCTCCTCACGGGCGGCCCGCTCGGCGAGGTCGTCCAGGTCGCCGGCCGGTACGTCCGCGGCGTCGATACGGGTGACCAGCCCTGCCGCGTCCACCGCGCCCCGCGCGGACACCACCAGACGCGGGCCGCCCTCGGCACGCTCCACCCGGGCCCGCAGCATGTCGTGGGTGTCCAGGACGGCGGCCAGCCCTGCGGTGAGCACGTCCGGGCGCAGATCCGCGGGCGTGGTGACGGTCATCCACTGCGCGAACTCGCGGCTCAGCGCGTACTCCCCGAGCGCCAGCATGCCCGGCGTCCAGGCCACCTCCCCCACGCCCGCGTCCGGGGCCGCGCGCACCGCGTCGGCGAGCCGGGCCACGGCGGCCAGCGCGCCCGGTGTCTCCTGCTCGAACACGTCCTGGGCGCTGAACAGCACCCCCTCGCGGCGGGCGCGGGCCGCGAGCTGCATCGACATGATCGAGTCGCCGCCGCGCGCGAAGAAACTGTCCTCCGGGCCCACTTCGTCCAGACCCAGCAGCTCGGCGAAGAGCGCGCACAGGATGTCCTCCGCCACCGTGTGCGGCGCGCGGCCCGCCGCCTTCCCGGCGAAGCCGGGCGCGGGCAGGGCCTTGCGGTCCACCTTGCCGTTGGCCGTCACCGGCAGCTCGGGCAGGACCAGCACGGCCGCGGGCACCATGTAGTCCGGCAGCACCTTGGCGACGTGCTCGCGGATCCGGTCCGCGTCGGTGTCCGCCGCCCGCCCGTCCGGTACGACATAGCCGACCAGCCGCCGTTCCCCGGGCCGGTCCTCGCGGGCCACGACAGTGGCCTGGGCGACGCCCGGAGCGGCGGCGAGCACGGTCTCGATCTCGCCCGGCTCGACCCGGTAGCCACGGATCTTGACCTGTGCGTCGGCCCGCCCGGCGAAGACCAGCTCGCCGCCGTCGGTCCAGCGCGCCAGATCGCCCGTCCGGTACATCCTCCCCCAGCCTTCGGCCGGGGGGACCCCCGTGCCGGGCGCGAAGGGGCAGGCGACAAAGCGTTCAGCCGTCGCGCCGGAGCGGTCGAGGTAGCCGCGCGCCAGGCCCGCCCCGGCGAGGTACAGCTCCCCGGTCACATCCGGCGGCACGGGCTGGAGGAACGCGTCCAGCACATACACCCGGCGGTTGGGCAGCGGACGCCCGATGGGCAGGACGTCCCCCACGGCCTCGTCCGGCCGCAGCCGGTGCCAGGTGGCGCTCAGCGTGGCCTCGGTGGGCCCGTACAGATGCCGTACGGCGAGGTCGGGGCACGCCTCCCGTACGCGGGCCACGGACGCCGCCGGAACCACGTCGCCGCCGGTCAGCACCTCGCGCAGCCCCTTGAAGGACTCCGGCGCCTCCTCCGCGACCACCCGGAACGAACCGGCGGTCAGGTGCACCGCCGTGACGCCCGCCGCCACCGCCTCCCGCACCCGCTGCGCGTCCACCACACCGTTCCCGGCCACGACCACCCGGGCGCCGGAGACGAGCGGCACCCATATCTCGAAGAGGGAGGCGTCGAAGGCGTGCGGCGCGTGCATCAGCACCGCGTCGGACGGGCCGAGGGACCAGCCCCGCTCCCCGGCGAGCGCGGCCACACTGCCGTGCGGCACGGCCACGCCCTTCGGGGTGCCGGTGGAGCCGGAGGTGTACATGACGTACGCCAAGTCGCCAGCTGATACGGGCGCTTGGTCCACCCCGGGCCCGTCCCCCACCTCGTCCAGCACCACCAGCGGACCCGCCGTGTCCACGGGGACGGCCGCACGCGTTTCCTCGCCGCACACCACGGCCACCGGCCGCGAGTCGCCCAGCATGAACGCGATCCGCTCCGCCGGGTACCTAGCGTCCACCGGTACGTAAGCGGCTCCCGCCTTCCACACGCCGAGCAGCGCCACCACCAGATCGGCGGACCGTTCCATCACCACCGCGACCCGATCGCCCCGGCCCACTCCCAGGCGGCCCAAATATGCGGCCAGGCGGCCCGCTCGGGCGCCCAACTCCGCGTACGTCAGCCGCCGTTGCCCGTCGTCCACCGCTACGGCATCCGGCGCCGACGCCACCCACCGCGCGATCAGCTCCGGCACCGACGGCCCCGCCGCCTCCCCGGCCGTCGCGTTCCACTCCTCCACGACGAGCCGCCGTTCGTCCGCCCCCAGGACGCCGATCCGGCCCACCGGCGCCGACGGGTCGGCGACCACCTGTTCCAGCACCCGCACCAGCCGTCCGGTCAGGGCGCGGGCCAGTTCGGGGGTGACCAGGTCGGGGCGGTAGGAGACCTCCACTTCGAGGCGGTCGCCGGGGAGGATGCCCAGGGTCAGCGGGTAGTGGGTGGCCTGGCGCAGGGCCAGGGTCGTGAAGGAGAGCGTGCCGGGCCCGCCCGGGGCGGCGGCAGGGCGCGGGTAGTTCTCGTACACCACCAGCGTGTCGAAGCCCGCGCCGGGACCGGCGTGCTTCTGGATCTCGGCGAGGCCCAGGTGCTGGTGCGGCAGCAGCGCGGACCGGCGTGCCTGGACGTCCTTGAGCAGGCGGAGTACGGGCTGTGCGGGGTCGAGGCGTACGCGTACCGGCACGGTGTTGATGAAGAGGCCGACCATCGACTCGACGCCGGGCAGCTCCGGCGGGCGCCCGGCCACCGTCGTGCCGTACACCACGTCGTCGCGCCCGGACAGCCGGGCCAGCAGCAGCGCCCAGGCGCCCTGCACCACGGTGTTGGCCGTCAGGCCGTGGCGGCGGGCCAGGTCGGTGATCGCGCGGGTGAGCGCGGCGGGCAGGTCCGCCTCGGCCTTGTCGGGCAGGGCCGGGGCGCGGGCCGGGTCCGCGGGGGCGACGAGCGTCGGCTCGCCGTCCCCGGCCAGCTCGGCGTGCCACGCGGCCCGTGCGGCGTCCTTGTCCTGCCGGGCCAGCCAGGCGAGGTAGTCCCGGTAGGAGCGGGTACGGGGCAGCCCCGAGGCGTCACCGCCCGCCGTGTACACCGCGGTCGCCTCGTCGAAGAGGATCGGCATCGACCAGCCGTCCAGCAGGATGTGGTGCGCCGTCAACACCATGCAGTGCCGGTCGGGGCCGAGGCGGACGAGCAGCAGCCGCAGCAGCGGTGCCACGCCCAGGTCGAAGCGTTCCGCGCACTCCTCGGCGGCCAGCCGGCCGACCTCGGCGAGCGCGGCGGCCTCCGGCAGGTGCGAAAGGTCGGTCTCGCGCCAGGGCAGGGCGGCCTCGCGGCTGATGAGCTGGACGGCCTCGCCGGACCTGCGGCGGTGGAAGCTGGCGCGGAGCGCCGCGTGGCGGGCGAGCAGGGCCTGCCAGGAGGCGCGCCAGCGGGCCGGGTCCAGCGGGCCGTCGATCGTCAGGGTGCGCTGGATGACGTAGACGTCGGGCCCCTGCGCGTCGAAACCGGCGTGGAAGAGCATGCCCTCTTGCAGCGGTGACAGCGGCCACACCTCGGCCAGTGCCGAGCCTTTGCCGGACGCCGGTCCCATGGCCGGTGGTGAGGTCTTCACAGCGACAGTCCCCCTTCGAGCCGTGCTGCTATCGCTTCGAACTCCTCGACCTCGTCCTGGCCGAGGTCCAGGAGCGGGAAGTCGGAGGGCGTGTGGCCGCCCGCCTCCGGCGCGGCCGTGTGGGCGGCCAGGCCGCCGAGCAGGTCCCGCCACAGGCGGCCCAGGCGGGCCGCGGCCTCGTCGCCGAGGACACCGGCCGGGCCGCCGACCGTGAGCGTCAGTTCCGGTCCGTGCGGTGTGTCACGGACGACCGCGCCCGCCTCCACGGCGTGCGGCGCGGGCATGTCCGGGTCGTCCGATCCGCCGAGCGCGGTGCTGCCCGCCGCCTCCCACGGCCCGGCCGTGCCCGCGCCCGCGGGGAACCGGCCGAGGTAGTTGAAGCCGATCCGCGGGGCCGGCAGAGCCGCCAGTACGGGGCCGGTCCGCGGGTTGAGGTGGCGCAGCAGCCCGTGGCCGAGGCCGTCTCCGGGCACCGCGCGTACCTGTTCCTTGACGGCCTTGAGCAGCGCACCGGCCGCGGGGCCGCCCGCCGGGGCCTGGTCGAGGTCCACGCCGGACAGGTCGAGCCGTACGGGATGCACGCTGGTGAACCAGCCGACCGTACGGGACAGGTCGGCCCCGGCGACCGGGTGCCGTCCGTGGCCCTCGACGTTCACCAGCACCCCGGCCGCCGTGTCCGGCCGCCAGCGCGCGACCGCGCCCGCCAGGGCCGCGAGCAGCACCTCGTGGACGCCGCAGTGGAAGACCACGGGTGTGCGTACGGCCAGGACCGCCGCCTGCTCCCGGGGCACCTCCCAGGTGTGGTGGCGCACGGTCGCCGAGGTGTCCGTGTCCGGGTCGAGGGCGCGGGTGCCGAGCACCGGGTCGGGGCCTTCGAGTACGGCGGTCCAGTACGGCAGTTCCGCGACCCGGTGCGGCTGCGTGGCCTCGGCTGCGAGCAACGCGGCCCACTGCCGGAACGAGGTGCCCACGGGGTCGAGGTCCGTCTCGCGCCCGGCCGCCGCGGCTTGGCAGGCGGCCCGCAGGTCCGGCACCAGGATGCGCCAGGACACGCCGTCCACCGCGAGGTGGTGCACGGCCAGCGCCAGCCGGCCGGTCCGGTGCGGTCCGGCGTCCAGCCACACCGCTCGGACCAGGACGCCGGCGGCCGGGTCGAGGCGGGTCACCGCGTCCTCGGCGGCCCGTTCCGCGAGGCCGTCGAGATCGGCCTCGGGGGTCCGGGTCGCGTCCACCGTGGTCACCAGGCGGTCGGCGTCCACCGAGCCCCGGCCGCCGACGGTCAGCACCGGGCCGCCCGGCCGCTCCACCACCCGGGCGCGCAGCATGGCGTGGGTGTCCAGGACGGCGGCCAGTCCGGCGGCCAGCACGTCGCGGCCCAATCCGGCCGGGGCGCCCAGAACCGTCCACTGTGCGAACCGGCCGCCCGCGATCCGCTCGCCCAGCAGCCGCATCACCGGCGTCCACGGCACCTCGCCGGCCCCCGAACCCGCGGGGTCCGCGCCGGGCCCGGCCGCGGCCGGCTCCGCCACCTCGGCGAGCCGTTGCGGCGTCTGCTCGTCGAAGACCTGCCGGGAGGTCACCAGCAGCCCGGCGCGGCGGGCCCGCGACACCAGTTGGAGCGACATGATCGAGTCGCCGCCCAGCTCGAAGAAGCTGTCCTCCGCGCCGACCCGCTCCAGGCCCAGCAGTTCGGCGAACAGCGCGCACAGCACCGCTTCGGCGGGGGTACGCGGCTCGCGTCCGCCGACCTGTCCGGCGAAGTCGGGCGCGGGCAGTGCCGCGCGGTCCAGCTTCCCGTTGGGCGACATCGGCAGTTCGCCGAGGACGAGCACGGCCGCCGGGACCATGTGGTCCGGCAGCGTCGCGGCGACATGGGCGCGGACGGACCGTTCGTCCAGGTCCGGCCCGGCGGACACGACGTAACCGACCAGGCGGCGTTCGCCGGGCCGGTCCTCGCGGACCACCACCGCCGCCTCCGCGACCGCCGGGTGGGCGGTCAGCGCGGCCTCGATCTCGCCCGGTTCGACGCGGAAGCCGCGCACCTTGACCTGGGCGTCCGCCCGCCCGGCGAAGACCAGGTCGCCGTCGGCGGTCCACCGGGCCAGGTCCCCGGTCCGGTACATCCTCCCCCCGCCTTCGGCCGGGGGGACCCCCATGCCGGGCGCGAACGGGTTCGCGACGAACCGCGCCGCGGTCAGCGCCGGGCGCCCCAGGTAGCCGCGCGCCAGGTTCACCCCGGCCACGTACAGCTCGCCCTGTACGCCCGGGGGCACCGGCTGGAGGAAGGCGTCCAGGACGTACGCCTGTGTGTTGACGATCGGGCGGCCGATCGCCGGTGCGCTGTCCCCGTGGAGGGGCGCGGTCACCGTGGAGGTGACGGTGGCCTCCGTGACGCCGTACTCGTTGAACAGCTCCCGCCCGGCGGACCAGCGGCGGCGCACCTCGTCGGTCATCGGCTCGCCGCCGGTGACCAGCACCCGCAGCCGGGACAGGCCGTCGGACGGCAGCTGCGGCAGGAACGCGGCGGGCAGCACCACATGGGTGGCCCCGCGCTCGCGCAGCAGGTCGGCCAGGTCCTCGCCGAACGTCTGCTGCCCGGCCGGTGCCAGCACCAGCCGCGCGCCCGCGCACAGCACCGGCCAGATGTCGCCCATCGACACGTCGAAGCTGGGCGAGACGAGCTGGGCCAGGCGGCTGCCGGTGCCGATGCGGTAGCGCGCGACACGGTCCGCGACGAGGTTGCCGAGGCCGCGGTGGGCGACGAGAACGCCCTTGGGCACACCGGTCGACCCGGACGTGTAGATGACGTACGCCGCGTTGTCCACGCCCAGCGGCGCGGGGCGTTCGGCGTCGGACAGGGAGCCGCCCGCGCGGCGCGCCACGGCCGCGGCCTCCGCCGGGTCGTCCAGGACGACCGTGCTGCCGCCCGCGCCGTCCGGCAGCGCGGACCGGGTCCGCGTGGTGCACAGCACCACCGCGGGCTCCGCGTCCCGCAGCACGAACGCGACACGCTCGGCCGGGTATTCGGGGTCCACCGGTACGTAGACTCCGCCCGCCATGGCCACCGCGAGCACGGCGGTGATCATCGCCACCGACCGCTCGACGACGACCGCGACCCGGCACTCCGGTCCCACACCGAGTTCGACGAGGTGACGGGCCAGCTGCCCCGCTTCGTACTCCAACTCCGCGTAGGTGAGGCTTCGTCGGGCGTCTTCCACCGCGACGGCATCCGGCGTCCGTGCGGCCTGCGCGCGGAAGAGTTCCGGCATCGTCGTGGCGGCCACCGGCGTGTCCGTACGGTTGAAACCCTTCACGACGGTGGCGTGTTCGTCCGGGTCCAGGACGCCCACCCGGCCCACCGGCACCGTGCAGTCCCGCATCAGCTGCTCGAAGACCCGCACCAGCCGCGCGACGAGCCTTTCGGTGAGGTCCGTCGCGACCTGGCCGCGGCGGTGCGCCACATGGACGCGCAGCCGCTCGCCCGGGACGACGCCGAGGGTCAGCGGGTAGTGCGTGGCCTCGCGCGTGCCCAGGACCTCGAAGGCCAGCGCGTCCGGGTCGCCCGGCGCGGCCACCGCGCGCGGGTAGTTCTCGTGCACGACCAGGGTGTCGAAGACGGCGCCGGGCCCGGCGAGGCGCTGGATCTCCGGCAGGCCCAGATGCTGGTGGGCGACCAGGGCGGACTGACGCTCCTGGAGGTCGCGCAGCAGGCCGAGCACCGGCTGCGCCGCGTCCAGGCGTACCCGTACCGGCACCGTGTTGATCAGCAGGCCGACCATCGACTCCATGCCGGGCAGCTCCGGCGGGCGGCCCGCGACGGTGGCGCCGAACACCACGTCCGTACGGCCCGCCAGCCGGGCCAGCACCAGCGCCCAGGCGCCCTGCAGCAGCGTGTTGACGGTCAGGCCGTGGCGGCGCGCCAGCTCCGACAGGCCGCGGGTGGTCCGTTCGGGAAGGTCGGTGATCAGGTGCCCGGCGTCCACCGGTCCCCGGTCCACCGCGCCCGGGGCGATCAGCGTCGGCTCTTCCGTACCGGCGAACTCGTTGCTCCACGCGGCGCGCGCGGCGTCCTTGTCCTGGCGGGCCCGCCAGGCGAGGTAGCCGCGGTAGGAGGTGGCCGGGGCGAGAGCGGAGGCGTCGCCGCCCGCCGCGTAGACCTCGGCCAGCTCGGACAGCAGGACCGGCATCGACCAGCCGTCCATCAGGATGTGGTGGCTGATGACGATGAGCCGGTGGCGGCCGGCGCCGAGGCGGATCAGCAGCAGCCGCAGCAGCGGTGCCCGCGCCGTGTCGAAGCGGCGTTCCTGTTCGCGGGTGGCCAGTTCCTCGATGCCGGACAGGGCGTCGGCCTCGGTCAGGCCCGAGAGGTCGATCTCCTTCCAGGGCAGCCGTACGTCGCGGGAGACGACCTGGACGGCCTCGCCCGTCGCCCGCCGGTGGAAGCTGGCCCGCAGCGCGTCGTGCCGGGCCAGCAGCGCTTCCCACGAGGCGCGCAGGCGGGCGGCGTCCAGCGGCCCGGTCAGCTCCAGCATCCACTGGGTCTCGTAGACGTCCGGCCCCTCCTCGTCGAAGGAGGACTGGAACAGCAGCCCTTCCTGGAGGGTCGACAGCGGCCAGATGTCGGCCGGCCGCGGCACGGCGGCCTCCAGCTCCGCGACGCCGTCCTGGGTGAGGTCGAGCAGCGGGAAGTCGGACGGGGTGTGGCCGCCCGCCCCGGGCCGCTCCACATGGGCGGCGAGGCCGCCCAGCATCTCCACCCACCGGCGGCCGAGCCGCTGCGCCGCGGCGTCGGTCCGCCCGTCCTGCGCCTGGTGGTGCCAGGTGAGCGCGAGGGTCAGCGTGGGCCCGTCGGCTGTCTCACCGATCGTGGCCTCGGCCTCCAGGGCGTACGGGGACGGCTCGCCACCGGCCGGGACGGCGCCCGACTCCACACCCTCGGCCGGCCTGCCCGAGCTGCGGAACGCGATCCGGGCAGCGGGCAGATCCGACAGGGCGCGGTCCGTCCGCGGGTTGAGGTGGCGCAGCAGGCCGTAGCCCAAGCCGTCGCCGGGCACCGACCGCACCTGTTCCTTGACGGATTTCAGCAGCGCCCCGGCGGCCGGACCGCCCGCGCGGACCTCGTCCAGGGCCGTGCCGGACACGTCCAGGCGGACCGGGTGCACGCCGGTGAACCGGCCCACCGTACGGGAGAGGTCCACGCTTTCGACCGCTCCGGCGCCGCGCCGTCCGTCCGTTTCGATGTCGAGCAGCACGCCGGCCCCGGCGCCCGTACGCCCGTACGCGACCGCGGCGGCCAGCGCGGCCAGCAGCACGTCGTCGGCGGTGCAGTGGAACGCGGCGGGCGCCCGGCCGAGCAGCGCTGCCGCCTGCTGCGGCGGCACCGTCCAGGCCATCCGGCGTTCCGCACCCGGCGGACGCATGCCTGCCGGTTCGAAGTCCGGCAGATCGCCGAGCCCGGCCCCGCCCTCCAACACCGCACGCCAGTCGTCCAGTTCGGCAACGCGTTGCTCCTGCGCCGCCTGCGCGGCCAGCCGTCCCGCCCACTCCCTGAACGAGGTGCCCACCGGGCCGAGCACCGGCTGCCGCCCCTGCGCCACGGCCTCGCACGCGGACCGGAAGTCGGGGACGAGGATGCCCCAGGAAGCCGGGTCCATCACCGCGTGGTGGGCCGCGAGCACCAGGCGGCCGGGCCCCGCGGGGCCCGCGTCCAGCCACACCACCTGGAGGTTCGCCCCGGCCGCCGGGGCCAGCCGGGCCACTGCCTCGCGGGCCGCCCGCCCGGCGGCCCGGTCGAGGTCCGCCACGGCTACGGTCTCCCGGGTGACCAGCGCGGCCGCGTCCACCGTTCCCCGGCCGGGCACGAGCAGAGACGCCCCGGTGTCACCGGCAACGGTCCGCGCGCGCAGCACGGCGTGGGTGTCCAGTACGGCGGCGACGGCGGCCGGCAGCGTGTCCGGCCGCAGGCCCTCCGGCGCTTCCAGGACCGCCCAGCGCGCGAAGCGCCCGCCCCGCGCCGCGGTCTGCGGCGTCCAGGGCACCTCGCCGGTCTCCGTGTCCGTACGCGGCGGTTCGGCCGCCGAGGGGGCCAGCCGCGCCAGTCCCTCCGGGGTCCGCTCGTCGAAGATCTGCTCAGTGGTGAGCACCAGCCCGGCGCGGCGGGCCCGCGAGGCGAGCTGCACCGCCATGATCGAGTCGCCGCCCAGCTCGAAGAAGCTGTCCTCGGGGCCGACCCGGTCCAGGCCGAGCACCTGCGCGAACAGCGCGCACAGGGCTTCCTCGGCGGCGCCGCGCGGCTCCCGGCCGCTGCCGCGCCCGGCGAATTCCGGGGCGGGCAGCGCCTTGTGGTCGACCTTGCCGTTCACGGTCAGCGGCAGCCCGTCCAGCGGTACGAACGCCGACGGCACCATGTACTCCGGCAGCCGCCCGCCCACGAACTCGCGCAGCGCGGCGAGCAGCGCGCCGGTGTCCCGAGCCGCCCCGGCGCTGCCGCCGGACGCGCCGGTGAGCAGGGCCGGAGCGCTGTCCGTCCCGGCCGGCTCCCGCCCGCCCGGCTCGTCGCGGAACGGCTGCCCGTCACGCGCCGGGCGTCCGTCGCGGGCCGGTTCCGGCGCCTGCGCGACGACGTACGCGACCAGGCGGCGTTCGCCCGGCCGGTCCTCGCGGGCCACCACCACGGCCTCGCCGACCGCCGGGTGGGCCGCCAGCGCCGCCTCGATCTCCCCCGGCTCGATACGGAAGCCGCGCACCTTGACCTGCGCGTCCGCCCGCCCGACGAAGACCAGCTCACCGTCGTCGGTCCAGCGCGCCATGTCGCCGGTGCGGTACATCCTCCCCCGGCCTTCGGCCGGGGGGACCCCCATGCCGGGCGCGAACGGGCAGGCCACGAAGCGTTCCGCGGTCAGCCCCGCGCGGCCCAGGTAGCCCCGGGCCAGCCCGGTACCGGCCACGTACAGTTCGCCCGTCACGCCCGGTGGCACCGGCTGGAGGAACGCGTCCAGGACGTACACCTGCCGGTTGTCCAGCGGGCGGCCGACCGGCAGCACGTCCGGTACCGGGTCGCCCGGCCGCAGCCGGTGCCAGGTGGCGCACAGCGCGGCCTCGGTCGGCCCGTACATGTGGCGTACGGCCACCTCGGGGCACGCCTCCCGCACCCGCGCCACGGCCGCGGCCGGGACCACGTCGCCGCCGGTCAGCACCTCGCGCAGACCCGCGAAGCACTCCGGCGACTCCTCCGCCACCACCCGGAACGACCCCGCCGTCAGATGCACCGCCGTGACCCCCGCCGCCACGGCCGCACGGATACGCGGCCCGTCCACCACGCCCTGCCCGTCCACCACCACGCGCGCGCCCGAGACCAGCGGCACCCACACCTCGTACAGCGACGCGTCGAAGGCGTGCGGCGCGTGCATCAGCACCGCGTCGCCCGCGCCGACCGACCAGTCCCGCTGCCCGACGAGCCCGGCGACGCTGCCGTGCGGCATCGACACGCCCTTGGGCACCCCGGTCGAGCCGGAGGTGTACATCACGTACGCCAGGTCCTCGGGGCCGATCCGGACCTCCGGGCCCTCGGCCGGGCACCCGGCCACGGCCGCCCGCACCCGCGGGTCGTCCAGCACCACGAGCGGCCCCGGCACGCCGGGCGGCACCGCGGCCCGGGTGCCGCGGGTGCACAGCACGGCCGCCGGCGCGGAGTCGGCCAGCATGACGGCCACCCGCTCCGCCGGGTACGCCGCGTCCACCGGTACGTATGCCGCGCCCGCCTTCCACACGCCGAGCAGCACCGCCGGCAGCCCGGCCGAGCGCTCCATCAGCACGGCGACGCGGCTGCCGCGGGTCACCCCGAGGCCGCTGAGGTAGCCCGCCAGGCGGCCCGCTTCGGCATCCAACTGGCCGTAGGTGACGGAGATCTCGTCGTCGGACACGGCCATGGCGCCGGGGCGGCGCGCGGCCTGGCGGGCGACCAGCTCCGGCACCGACGTGCCCGGCTCCTCGGCGCCCGTGGCGTTCCACCCCTCCACGACCAGCCCGTGTTCCGGCGCACCCAGCACACCGAACCGCCCGACGGGCGCCTCCGGCTCGGCCGCCGCCTGCTCCAGCAGCCGGACGAAGGCCCGCTGGCCCGCCCCGGCCCATTCCTGGTCGTACAGCGCCGGATCGGCTTCGAGGACGACACTCGTCCCGGCGTCGTCCGGCAGCTCGCGCACCACCACGGAGAACGCCTCGACGGGGGCGCCGGGCAGATCGTGGAGCGTGCCGCGGACCTCGCCGAAGCGCAGGCCGGTACCGATCGCCGGGACGGCCACCGACGGGCCGAAGTTGCGCCCGCCGCCCGGCCTGCCCAGCTCCGCGTGCAGGCGCTCGCCCCGGTAGCGCCGGTGCTCCAGCAGCCCGTCGATCTCGCGCTGCGCCGCGCGGGCCAGCTCCGCCAGGCTGTCGCCGGGCGCCGCGGGCAGTCGCAGCGGCAGCACGTTGGCGGTGGCGCAGGGCGTGCGCCGGGCCGCGCTGCCCGTACGGCCGTCGACCGGGAAGCTCAGCAGCGCCTCGTCCGCCCCGGTCGTGCGGCACACGAAGGTGGCCAGCGCCGCGACGACGAGCGCGCCCCGGCTCGTGCCCGTACGGTCGGCGGCCGTCCGCAGCGCCTCGCGGCCCGCGCCGGACAGCCGCCCGGACGCGTGGGGGTGGGCGTCGCGGGAGGCGGAGCGGTGGCCGGGCACGGTGGCCGGCTCCGGGCGGTCCGCGAAGTGCTCGTGCCAGTAACGGCGGTCGGCCGCGCACTGCGGCGACTCCCGGTAGGCCGTCTCCTGCTCCCACAGCTCCCGCAGCGGGGCGTGGCCGGGAGGGCTGTACGGCTCGCCGCGCAGGATCGCCGTGTAGAGCGCGGCGACGCGGCGGGCCAGCAGCGTGCTCCCGTAGTGGTCCACCAGCAGCTGGTGATGGCGCTGGTACCAGAGGTACCGGTCGGGGGCCAGCTTGAAGAGGATGTACGACGACAGACCCGCCAGGCCGCCCTCGGCGGGGTCGGCCGGGTGGCGGCCGTCCGCGCGCATCAACGCCTGCGCCGCTTCCCACGGTTCGCCCTCGGCGCCGAGATCGACGATCCGCAGGGCGCTGTCGCCCACGGCCTCGCCGATCGCCTGCGCCGGGACCCCGCCGTCCCACGTGAACCGCAGGCGCAGCGCCTCCGTCTCGGCGACGGCCTGCCGCAGCGCCCGCCGGAAGACGTCGGTGTCCAGCGGGCCCAGGACATCGGCGTACTGCCTGATGTCGTACGGCCGGGGCGGGTTCTCCGCGCGCTGGGCCAGCCACGTCCCCTCCTGGCAATCGGTCAGGGGCGCAGTGAACTGTGCCTGGCCTTCCATGTCTCCCCCTTCGACGGCAAACGTTGCTCGCTCTGCCTGCCGCGCCACCGCTGCGGTGGTCCGCTGCGGTGGCGCGGTCTTCCCCGTGTACGCGGCCGCCGGGCGGCCGGAGGTCAGCGGCCGCCGGGGCCCTGACCGTTGGTGTGCCACACGCCGCCGCCCGGGGCGCCTCCGCCGTCGGGCCCGTCCCCGTCGAAGAAGACCATGTGTCCCGGGCCCCCCGGCGCCATCTGCGGCGCGGGCTCGCGCTCCGCCACACGCTCGGGCACGGCCGGTTCCGGCCCGCCGCCCGCGGCCTGCCGGGCGAACTGCGTGTGGTATAGCTCCGCGTAGAGCCCGCCGGCCGCCAGCAGCTCGTCGTGCGTGCCCCGCTCGCGGATACGGCCCTCGTCGAAGACCAGGATCTGGTCGGCCTCGCGGATGGTGGACAGCCGGTGGGCGATGACGACGGACGTACGGCCGCGCAGCGCCGTCTTCAGGGCCCGCTGGATGGCCGCCTCGGACTCCGAGTCCAGGTGCGCGGTGGCCTCGTCCAGCACCACGATCGAGGGCGCCTTCAGCAGCAGCCGGGCCAGCGCGAGGCGCTGCTTCTCGCCGCCGGAGAGCCGGTAGCCGCGGTCACCGGCCACGGTGTCGAGGCCGCTGGGCAGCGAGCTGATGGTGTCCCAGATCTGCGCGGCCCGGCACGCCTCGATCAGCTCCTCCTCGGTGGCGCCGGGGCGGGCGTAGGTCAGGTTGTTGCGGATGGTGTCGTGGAAGAGGTGGGCGTCCTGCGACACCACGCCGACGGTGCTGCGCAGCGAGTCGAGGGTGACGTCGCGCAGGTCCTGCCCGGCGATGCGGACACTGCCCGCCGTCGGGTCGTACAGCCGCGACACCAGATGCGTGGCGGTGGTCTTGCCGACGCCGGACGGGCCGACCAGGGCGGTCAGCTTGCCGGACGGCACCGTGAAGCTGACGTCGTGCAGCACCTCGGGCGTTTCCTTGGCCCGCTCGTCGGCGGGCAGCGCGTTCGACTCCAGGGACGCCAGGGAGACCTCGCTGGCCGGCGGGTAGCGGAAGGACACGCCCTCGAAGGCGACCTCGGGGGCCGCCGCGCCGTCCGGCGCGGGCAGATCGACGGCGCCTTCGCGCTCGGTGATCAGCGGCTTGAGGTCGAGCAGTTCGAAGATCCGGTCGAAGCTGACCATCGCGGTGTGCGCGTCGCCCTGCACACTGGACAGCTGGGTGATCGGCCCGTACAACCGCGCCAGCAGGGCGGCCAGTGCCACCAGCGTGCCGACCTGGAAGGTCCCGTTGACCACCAGGGCGCCACCGAGGCCGTAGACCAGCGCGGTGATCACGGCGGCCAGCAGCGTCATGATGATGACCGTCAGACGGCTCAGCACGGTCCAGGTGATGCCGACCTCGCGCACCTTGTCCGCGCGCTTCGCGAACAGCTCCGCCTCCTCGCGGGGGCGGCCGAAGAGCTTGGAGAGCATCGCGCCCGCCACGTTGAAGCGCTCGCCGATGGTGGCGCCCATCTCCGCGTTCATCTGCATCTGTTCACGGGAGTAGCGGGTCAGCCGCCGGCCGACCAGCGCGCCGGGAATCATGAACAGCGGCAGGATCAGCAGCGCGAGCAGACTGACCAGCCACGACAGGTAGAACATGCTGCCCAGCACCAGGACCAGCGTGAACACGCTGGACAGCGAGCCGAGGAGGGTGCCGAGCGCGTGCTGCGCGCCCACCACGTCCGTGTTGAGGCGGCTGACCAGGGACCCGGTCTGGGTACGGGTGAAGAAGGCCAGCGGCTGGCGCTGTACGTGCGCGAACGCCTGGACCCGCAGGTCGTAGCTGACGCCCTGGCTGATCCGGCCCGAGTACCAGCTCTGGGCGAGCTGGAGCAGCGCGTCGAGCACGGCGAGGCCCGCGACGACGAGGGAGACGACGGTCAGCGTCGAGGTGTCCTTCTGCAGGATGCCGACGTCGACGATCTCCTTCAGCAGCAGCGGGGTCGAGACGATGATGAGCGAATCGAGCAGCGTCAGCACCAGCAGCAGGACCGATTCGCGGGAATGCGGTTTCGCGTACGACAGGATGCGGCGGAGCGTTCCCGGCCGGAGCCGCTGCGCAGCCGTGGAATTGCCCGGGTCGTCGTACGTCGCCAGCATGATGCCCGAGCCTTGACCGGCAAACATATCAGCGGAGACCTCCTGGGTCGGGATTCCTGGTACCTGGTTCCTGATCATTCGGCCGACCGCATGCGAAGGGCGGCGCCACAAGGGCACCTGTTCCGTGGTGTCGGCAAGCTTTCGTCAGAACCGGCCGGCCGCTTTGCGGTGGCCGTCTTTTTCCCCGAAGGGGTGCGCCGTTGCGACGATACCCATGTCGTCTCCCACCAGCCAGGCCGATATGCCCGGGGCGGCGCACGGGGTTTCACACCGTCACTGGATTTCTCTCCCGCGTACCCAAGAAATTCCGAGGCAGGTCACCGGCCCGCACCGCACCGATTCACCGGCGAATTGCTCGGGTTCGGCGGCCGGGCGGCCCGGCGGGCACCGCTTTCGCGGGCACCCGCCGGTACCGACCGTACGCGCTTTTCCACCGCGGCCGGTTGGACGGTGCGGAGTCCGTCCAACCGGTCGCTTTCCTCACTTGGACACGGCCCGGTCGCCTGTCACACGGTTTCGACGACGTTCCGCTCGGCCCGCTGGGCGAAATCCGCCCAGATATCCGCACACTCACGGGCCAGTTGGGCGATGATGCCGCTGCAGTGCGGAGGAATGTTTGCCATGATGTCGTCCCACTCCTCCGCGCTGATCGTGTGAATGCTCAGCAGCCGCAGCAGCGTGCGCCCCGTCTCGCTGAACCGCAGGGCCGGGTCGACCTTCAGGCGGCGTACCACCACCGTCCGGTCCTGCGCCGGCAGCCGGGCGGGGACCGCAGCGGCGTCGCCGTCGCGGGGGCCGCTGTGCCCGGTGGGCTCCTGCTCCCGGGACGTACGGGCCGGCCGGCCCCGCCCCTTGAGCAGCGGCTCCTCGCCCCGGCGCAGCCGGTTGCGTACATCGCGCGCCGTCTCGGGCGAGATCCCGGACGCCCGCGCGATCTGCCGCAGCGACAGACCGGGGTTCTCGGCGATGAGGTTGCCGGCGAGCCGGCGGCCCTCGGCGCCGTTCAGCGGCCGGAAGCGGCCGTCCTGGCCGATCCTGCCGCGCCCCGCCGCGGCGGCGCCGGACACCCGGCGGCGGATCTCCGCGACGGTGCCCGGTGCGATCCCGGTGACCGAGGCGATCATCCGGTCCGACCACAACGGGTGGCTGCGGATGATGCGTTCGGCCGCGCTCTTGCGGTCCGCCATGGACAGCGGAAGGCCGTGCGTGATGTTCGATTCGACGGCGAGGACGAAGGCGTCGGCCTCGTCGCCGTCGAAGAATCTCACCGCGATCTTGTCGTCACCGCGGCGTTGTGCTGCTCGTAATCGGTGCACTCCGTCGATCACCCGCATCGTCGCGCGGTGCGCGATGATGGGCGGCAGCGGCGCCTGTGCCACCGCCAGCATCTCGACGTGCTCCGTATCTTCCCCGGATATGCGCGGAGAGCCGGCCACCGACAGTGAATCGATCTCCACTTCGACGACCGTCTGCATATCCACGTGCGCCTGCCCAGGTTCCACTCCAGGCTCCTCGCGTTGTGATTCCCCCGTGCGCAAGCTCGCGCTGGCGCACCCTAACGACTTACGGCAGGCCCGTGCATCGGCGATGTCCGCCGGAGAGAGACATCACCGGGCCGTTCAGGCGTAGAACCCACCCCCGCTTCTCTTCCTTCTTCTGCAACTCCCGGCGGGGGAGGAGGGTTCCCGCACCGCAGGATCGCAGGAAACTCGCGACGCGAAGCGGAACACATATGCAAACAAACCATCTTCCCCCATACAGATACATACTCTAACAGTGCCTTTATCTACGGGGCACCCCTACCTGACGTAGCTGAACCTGCAATGTCGCATTCCGCGCGGCATCGGGAACGGCGCATTCCCGAAGATCCCTCGCCGCCGAAAAGATATGTGCATTCGCCACCTGGGTCATTCGCTCCGCTTGGGGCGCGGGGCACCCGCGACCCGCCCCTCCCGCCCGCGCTCCGTGCGGACCCAGCCGCCCGCGCCCCGCTCCGCCGCCCTGGACGCCGGCGCCGCGTACGACCACCCGTGACGGCGCATCATCTTGCGCACCCCCTGGATCGTGTACGTGACGTGGAAGCGGCGCGCGATCACCGTCTGGATGCGCTCCAGCGTCCACCGCCGGTCCGGCCAGCCGTAAGCCGCGGGCCCCCTGGCGAGTTCCGCCTCCAGCTGGCGGAACTGGGCCGGGCTCAGCCGCGGCCGGGACGCCGGCCCCTTCGAGCCCAGGGCCCGCGCCCCCTCGCTCCGCCAGGATTTGCGCCACCGCTGCACCGACCGCACGCTCACCCGCAGATCCCTGGCGATCACCGCGTTGCTCTCGCCCCGCGCGAACCGCTCGACCGCCTGCAGCCGCAGCCGTTCGCGGAACTCCCGCCGCTCGGCGGTCAGTCCGCCGCCCTGTGCGTATCGCATCTCTCCGACATACCGCAAGATTCGCGATGCGTCAGCCTTGCCCGACATCACCGGTTCAGCGCCGGTACCCCTATCGCGGTCTGCCCGGTGCACCGGGGAACACCCGTCCCCCGGCGCCCCACCCGTCCGGCCGCACGTGCGGAAATTGGCCTGTACCAAGCGGCCGGACGGTGGGTCGTGTGCGCTTTCGTCCGAGCGCCCGTCGGGGTACCCCTACCGACGGCGTACGCCCGGCCGGCGCCGGAGCCCCAGCGCGCCGTCCGCACCTCCGCGCGCCCCGCACCCTCGAAGCGCTCGAAACGGCAGCCGCGTCAGGAGGCGGCGATCCCCGCCGGGGTCCGCGGCACCGGCTGTGTGAGCGAACGGCCCATCAGCGGCGACAGGACGGTGGCCGTCTTGGCGATCTCCTGCATGTCGGCGTCGAGCAGCGCCTGGTCGCCGTCGCACAGCGCCGCCTCCGGCGCCGGGTGCACATCGATCATCACGCCGTCCGCACCCACCGCCAGCGCGGCGCGCATCAGCGGCAGCACCAGCTCGCGCCGGCCGCCCGAGTGCGACGGGTCCACGATCACCGGCAGGTGCGACAGCCGCTGGACCACCGGCACCGCGCTGATGTCCAGCGTGTTGCGGGTACGCGTCTCGAACGTGCGGATACCGCGCTCGCACAGCACGATGTCCAGGTTCCCGCGCTGCGCGATGTACTCGGCGGCCATCAGCCACTCGTCGATGGTCGCGCCGAACCCGCGCTTGAGCAGCACCGGCCGGCCCGCCGAGCCCACCGCCTGCAGCAGCGCGAAGTTCTGCATGTTACGGGTGCCGATCTGGAGCATGTCCGCGTAGGAGGCGACCAGTTCGACGCTGCCGGGATCGATGACCTCGGTGACCACCGGAAGCCCGGTCTCCTCGCGTACGTCGGCGAGGATGCGCAGCCCTGCCTCGCCCAGCCCCTGGTAGGCGTACGGCGAGGTCCGCGGCTTGTACGCGCCGCCGCGCAGCAGCGAGGCCCCCGCGGCACGGGCCATCCGCGCCGCGGTGAGCGTCTGCTCCGGCGACTCGACGGCACACGGTCCCGCGATCACGGACAGGGTGTCGGGCCCGATCGGCACACCGCCGACCCGGACGACCGACCGGGCGGGGTGGTGCTCCCGGCTGACGAGCTTGTGCGGCACGGAGATCCGTACGACGTCCAGGACCCCCTTGCGGCTGCGCAGGTTGAGCGCCTCGAACTCGTCCACGTCCCCGACGAGCCCGACGATCGTACGGGTCACCCCCCGGCTGACGAAGGCATCACCGCCCGCCGCGCGCACCAGGCCGACGACGGCGTCGACATCCTCCTGCGTGGCCCCCGGGGCCATCACCACCACCATGAGGGTTCCTCCCGTTGAGTGGGCCGGCACCGGCCGGCCGGATGTGGTTGCGAGAAACCGGCGCACGCCCGCACCGCCGTGCGCCGGTCCGTCTGCTGGAGCTCCCCGGGACCGTCCGGCCGCACCGCGGCGCCCGTGCGCGAACCCCCGCCGCGCCGCCGCGATGCACGACAACTGCGGCTGTTTTCAAGGGAGTTCGCGGTATGTGGTATTGCGGTCAATCATTCCATAGGTGGGGGGCGGGGTGTCCAACCGCGCAACGCCGGGGCCGGGCCGATCGTGGGTGCGTACCGGCTGGGGCGAAGGGCGGGCCCGTACCGGCCGAGGGCGCGCCCTCAACAACCGGAGAAGGGGCCCCGCCCTCCTCTTCCGGCTAACCGGCCCGCAGACAGTCACGCGATAAGCCGTCGCCGCACCCGGCAGCCCCGGTCCCCTCCTCGGCGTCCAGGTTCAGCCGGGTCGCCAGGTCCGTACGGCGCTGCACGCCCAGCTTCCGGTAGGCCCGGGTCAGGTGCTGCTCCACCGTACTGATCGTGATGAACAGCGCCCCGGCTATCTGCCGGTTGGTGTACCCGCGCGCCGCGAGCGCCGCGACGCGCAGTTCCGCGCCGCTCAGCCCGGTGGCCGAACGCCCCGCCCCGGGCCGCTCGGGCCGCTCGGGCGGGCAGGCGCTCGCCGCGCCGACCGGCGACGCCTTCAGGACGGGCGCCTTGATGCCGCACTCCCGCATCAGCTGCTGCGCCTTGCGCGCCGCCACCCGGGCCCGGCCGTCCTCGTTCCTGTCCCAGTAGCTGTACGACAGTTCCGCCATCGCGTACGCCAGCTCCAGCCGGTGGCCGCTGCGCTGGAGGATGTCCAGGGCCTCGGCGAGGAGCCGCGGGCGGTCCGCGCGCTCGGCCAGCGCCGCCAGCACCCGCAGCGCGACCCCGCGCGTCCACGGCGGCCGGGGGCCGGGACGGGTCAGTTCCTCCTCCAGGAGGGACCGGGCGCGGCGGTCGTCCCCCAGCGAGACGTACACCTGCGCGGCGTCGGAGCGCCACGGCACCAGCGCGGACAGGTCGAGACGCCAGCGCGCCATCAGGTCCCCGCACCGGTGGAAGTCCTCCAGCGCGGCGTACGGGCGGCCCGCGGCGAAGTGGTAATGGCCGCGCGCCCAGAGGTACAGCAGCCCGCCGGGCGTCCGGAACGCCGCGTCGGGCACGGGAATCCTCAGGTGCGCCGCGGCCTCGTCCAGCCGCCCCATGGCAGCCTTCGCATACAGGAGCGCGGCAACCGGAGCCGCGACGGCCGCTCCCCACCCTTCGGGCGGGACGACGGTCAGCGCGGTGTGCGCCGACTCCTCCGCCGCGGCCAGCTCGCCGAGTCTGATCTCGGTGTACGCCTTGGCCGTGGCGAACAGCGACTGCCACATCGGCGCCCGCCGCTCACGCGCCTCCGCCAGCAGGATGTCGCACCACCGGGAAGCCTCCGGCAGCCCGTCGGCGACGATGAGGGCCACCAGGGCCGCCAGCCCCGCCGCCGGGGTCCGGTCCTCCGGCCGGGTCTCCTGGAGAATCCGTTCCGCACGGACGACCGCGTCCCCGGCCGCACCCTGGTCCAGTACGGAAGCCATCAGGGCGAGGGCCCGCTGCTGCGTACCGCACTCGGCCACCAGACCCGCGATCCGGCCACCGGCCCCCACGCCTCCGTACGGCCCCGGGGCCACCGCGGCCCCGCACCGGGCCGCCACCCCGGGGTACCCATAGGCGAACCAGAGCCGGGCCGACTCCACCACCTGCCGCTCCCCCGCCCCACCAACTCCCCACCGCCCAGGGGCCACAGCCCCCTCCGCAACCTCCCCCAGCTCCTCCTTCTCCTCCAGCCCCTCCCTCTCCCCCAACCCCTCCACCACCCGAAGCACCTCCAGCGCCTCATCCGCCCTGCCGAACCACAGCAGATGGCCGATCAGCGCCTTCATGTCCCGGGGAGTCAGGCGCCCGGCCAGCGCGGCGTCGGTGAGGGCGGGCAGGTACCGTACGGCGGCGGACGGATCCACCCGCCACCCGGCCCGTACCAGCGCGATCCGCACCCTGAGCACCTGCCGCTCGTCCGCGCAACTGTCCCGGGCCACGCGCAGGCAGTCCAGCGCCCGCCCCACTTCGTTACGAGCCAGTGCCGCCTCGGCCGCCTCCAGGAGGGCGGGCAGCACCCAGGGGGCGTCCACGTTCTCCGCGGCAACCAGATGGCGGGCCAGTACGGTCGACGACGCCCCGTACTCGTACAGGACCCGGGCGACGCGGGCCTCCAGGCGCGGCGAGCGCGGCGGCTCCACCCGGCGCAGCACCGCCGTCCGCCCCGCCTCGTGACGGAACCGGCCGGCGGCCAGCAGCCCCATGTCGTGCAGGGCGCGCAGGCTGCGTTCGCCCGCCGCGCGCGGGACCCCGAGCAGCTCTGCGGGCTCGGCCCGTTCGCCGCGCGGCCCGAGCACCGCCAGCACCCAGGCCGTGCTGCGGGTGAGGCGATCACTGCGGTTCAGGCACAGCGCGACGGCGCGTTCGTACGCCTCGCCGGGCACCAACTCGGCACCTCCGGCGCGGTCCGCGTCCGCGTAATCGTCCAGCAGCGCCCGCATCAGCAGCGGACTGCCACCGCTCAGCCGGTGGAATTCCGATACGGGCGGCGCCGAACGCCGCCCTTTCCGCCCGTCGGCCAGCATGGCGGCGATACCGTCCCGCGGCAGCGCACCGACATGCAGAAAACGGCATACCGGCCGCCGCAGCAATTCCCGCCGCGTACGACTGTCGTCCCACTCCGAACCGCTGCTTTCCCCGAGAACCACCAGAATCCTGCTGACATCCAGCCGTCGCACGACATGCAGCAGACATTCCACGGAATAGGCGTCGGCCAGATGCACGTCATCGACGCACACCACCACCGGCCGTTTCCTGGCCCGGGCGAAGAGGATTCCGCACAGCCGCGGAAACACGTCCGCGACCACCTCCGCGGGAACGGCGCCGTCGGCGCCCCGCACCGGCACGCCGCCCGCGACCGGCGACGTCAGCGGCCACACCGCCGGCTCCCCGTCCGCGCCGGGCGACCCGGCGGTCCGCAGCAGCTGCCCCACCACGCGCAGCGGCACGTCCTTGTCCGCCGCGGTCGCCGTGGCCTGCAACCACACCGCACCGGCCGGCGCCGCCCGCTCCCGGAACGCGCGCAGCAGCGCCGTCTTCCCGCCGCCCACCGCACCGCTGACCAACGCCGCCCCACCACGCCCGGCCGCACAGGCATCGAGCATGCCCTCCAGGACGGAGAGCTCCGTGTCCCGTTCCACCAACTTCATGAGCCGGCTTCACCCCCGTATCCGGACTCCCGCTGTTCAGTAGGACGGATATCCAGCCGCGACCGGCCCCTCGGCTCCAACGGCCACAGAAAATGCACCCGGCCGTCATTCCCCGGCCCCGGAACAGTCATCCCCCGCGTCCGCACCCGGCGACGACCCGCCCCGCCCTAACACGTCCCTTATTCCACCAACATTACCCCGCCACCACCCCCAGCAGTGAAACAATTTGAGGAGTCCACCATTCCCTTGGCCACCCACCGCACAACCTCCCCCATCACCCTTACGGCGCGTAACCATAATCACCATCCAGAGCCCCAAACGCACCCCACAGCAACACCCCAATCCCCCACACTCCACCACTCACCACGCCACCTCAGCCCCCGCGAGCATCGACGGTCCCGGCTCACCCCTGCCGCACCGAGGGCGTCCCGCACAGCAGGAGGTGACCATGCCGGAGTGGAGGGAACTCAAGCGCACGTGCGTCGAGGCACCCGGCGCGGACGCGGTGGGAGCTGGGATACGAGACTGGCCGTGCCCTTACTGCCGGACGTGTGGGTTCGCCGTAGCGCGGAGGGGACAAGGTGGATCTCCGGCGGGCCCTTCCGTACGCTCGCGCCAAAAAGCAAAAAACCCCTGATGAACAGGGGTCTCAGCTGGTGTCCGAGGGGGGACTTGAACCCCCACGCCCGATAAAGGGCACTAGCACCTCAAGCTAGCGCGTCTGCCATTCCGCCACCCGGACTAGGTGTGGTCTTCGCGGGGCGTTCCCCGCGGCGACATGGACAACAATACCAAGGTTTCGGAGTGGGTTTCACCTGCGTATCCGGGCGGGACATAAGGGCGACTTATGCCCTGGTCGGCGGTGGGGCGGATGGGCTCCGGGCCAAGCGGAGGGCCACGGGAGCGGCCGGCCCGCCGCGTCGGACCGTGGCTTGAACGATGCGGTACGCCCTGGACAGCTTCGGTCCGATGCGGGATAACGCTCCATACAGTATTCGTCGACTGTATGCGATTTGCGATCACCGTGCCGTGCCACGGCAGCACCGGGCCTCCACGAGCAGTCACCCCCACGAAGGGACGCGATGCCCCATGCCCGACGACACCCCGAACCCCGACACCCCCATCTCCGGCGGCCACCTCGTCGCCAAAGCCCTCAAAGCGGAGGGCGTGGACGTGATCTACACCCTCTGCGGCGGTCACATCATCGACATCTACGACGGCTGCGTCGACGAGGGCATCGACGTGGTGGACGTGCGGCACGAGCAGGTTGCCGCGCATGCCGCGGATGCCCATGCGCGGATCACCGGGCGGCCGGGGTGTGCGGTGGTCACCGCGGGGCCCGGGACGACGGACGCCGTGACCGGGGTGGCCAATGCCTTACGGGCCGAGTCGCCGATGCTGCTGATCGGCGGGCAGGGGGCGCTCGGTCAGCACAAGATGGGGTCTCTTCAGGACCTGCCGCATGTCGAGATGATGACGCCGGTCACGAAGTTCGCGGCGACCGTGCCGGACACCGCGCGCGTCGCCGACATGGTCTCGATGGCGTTCCGGGAGTGCTTCCACGGGGCTCCCGGGCCGTCCTTCCTGGAGATCCCCCGGGACGTGCTGGACGCGAAGGTGCCGCGCGGTACGGCGCGGGTTCCCCGGGCGGGGCACTACCGCGCCTCGACGCGTTCGGCGGGTGATCCGGACGCCGTCGAGCGGCTGGCCGAGCTGCTCGTACGGTCCGAGAAGCCGGCCGTTCTGCTCGGCGGACAGGTGTGGACGACGCGCGGTACGGACGCGGCGGCCGCTCTCGTACGGGACCTGAACCTGCCCGCCTACATGAACGGCGCGGGCCGCGGCTCGCTGCCGCCCGGTGATCCGCACCACTTCCAGCTGTCCCGCCGGCACGCCTTCACGCACGCCGATCTGATCGTGGTCGTCGGGACGCCGTTCGACTTCCGGATGGGGTACGGGAAGCGGCTTTCGCCGGCCGCGACCGTGGTGCAGATCGATCTGGACTACCGCACGGTCGGCCGGAACCGGGATGTCGACCTGGGGATCGTGGGCGACGCGGGGCTGGTGCTGGCCGCCGCCGCGCAGGCCGCGTCGGGGCGGCTGGACACCGGGGCGGCCCGGCGCAAGGAGTGGATCGAGGAGCTGCGGGCCGTCGAGGAGGCCGCGGTGGCGAAGCGGCTGCCGCTGCTGCGCTCGGACGCGGCGCCCATCCACCCGTACCGCCTGGTCGCCGAGATCGACGACTTCCTGACCGAGGACTCGGTCTTCATCGGGGACGGCGGCGACATCGTCACCTTCTCGGGGCAGGTGGTGCGGCCGAAGGCGCCGGGGCACTGGATGGACCCGGGGCCACTGGGCACGCTCGGCGTCGGTGTGCCGTTCGTGCTGGCGGCGAAGCGGGCCCAGCCGGACAAGGAGGTCGTGGCGCTCTTCGGGGACGGCGCGTTCTCGCTGACGGGGTGGGACTTCGAGACGCTGGTCCGCTTCGGCCTGCCGTTCGTGGGGATCGTCGGCAACAACTCCTCGATGAACCAGATCCGGTACGGGCAGCGCGCGAAGTACGGCGAGGCGCGGGAGCGGATCGGCAACACGCTGGGCGATGTGCCGTACGACGCCTTCGCGCGGATGCTCGGCGGGTACGGCGAGGAGGTCCGCGACCCCGCGCAGATCCGGCCGGCGCTGGAGCGCGCCCGGCGCTCCGGCCTGCCCTCGCTGATCAACGTCTGGGTGGACCCGGACGCGTACGCCCCCGGAACCGTCAACCAGACCATGTACAAGTGAGGAGTCGCTGATGGGCACCGCTCACGAGGACGGTCCCGGCGCCAAGGCCCTGACCGGGGTCCGGGTGCTGGACATGACACATGTGCAGTCCGGCCCGTCCGCCACCCAGCTGCTCGCCTGGCTCGGCGCGGACGTGGTCAAGCTGGAGGCGGTCACCGGCGATGTCACCCGCGGTCAGCTGCGCGACATCCCGGACGTGGACTCGCTCTACTTCACGATGCTCAACTGCAACAAGCGCAGCATCACCCTGAACACGAAGACCGAGCGGGGCAAGGAGCTGCTGAGCGAGCTGATCCGGCGCTCGGACGTCCTGGTGGAGAACTTCGGGCCGGGCGCCGTGGACCGGATGGGCTTCCCGTGGGAGCGCGTCCGGGAGATCAATCCGCGCCTGGTGTACGCGTCGATCAAGGGCTTCGGCGAGGGCCCGTACACGCGGTTCAAGGCGTACGAGGTCGTCGCGCAGGCCATGGGCGGGGCGATGTCGACCACCGGGTTCGCGGACGGGCCGCCGCTGGCGACCGGTGCGCAGATCGGCGATTCGGGGACCGGCGTGCACTGCGTCGCCGGCATCCTCGCCGCCCTCTACCAGCGCGAACGCACCGGGCGCGGGCAGCGCGTCCAGGTCGCGATGCAGCACGCGGTGCTGAATCTGTGCCGCGTCAAACTGCGCGACCAGCAGCGCCTGGAGCGCGGTCCGCTGCCGGAGTACCCCAACGACGGCTTCGGGGACACGGTGCCGCGCAGCGGCAACGCGAGCGGCGGCGGGCAGCCCGGCTGGGCGGTGCGGTGCGCGCCCGGCGGCCCCAACGACTACGTATATGTGATCGTGCAGCCGGCGGGCTGGCGGCCGCTCGCGGAGCTGATCGGGCGGCCCGAGCTGGCCGAGGACCCCGAGTGGGCGACGCCGGCCGCGCGGCTGCCGAAGCTGGCGAAGATGTTCCAGCTCATCGAGGAGTGGAGCAGCACGCTGCCCAAGTGGGAGGTGCTGGACCGGCTGACCGCGCACGCCATCCCGTGCGGCCCGGTGCTGTCCACCAAGGAGCTCGTCGAGGACGCGTCGCTGGCCGCGGACGGCATGGTCGTGCGGGTCCGGCATCCGCAGCGCGGCACGTTCACCACCGTCGGATCGCCGCTGAAGCTGTCCGACTCCCCCGTCGAGATCGACCGCTCGCCGCTGCTCGGCGAGCACAACGAGGAGGTGTACGGGGGCGAACTGGGGCTCGGCGCGGAGGAATTGCGGCTGCTCAGGGAGGACGGGGTCATCTGATGGACCGGTTGACGGGTGGACAGGAGCGTCTGGTGGGCGATCGGTTACGGCACGCGGACCCGGCGGCTGTACTGCGGGCCGCGCGGGCGGCCGGACGGACGACGCTGACGGCGCCCGAGGGGCGGCTCCTCGCGGCGGCGTACGGCATTCCCACCCCGGCGGAGGGCCTGGCGGAGTCGGCGGACGAGGCGGTGGAGCTCGCCGGACAGATCGGCGGTCCGGTCGCGCTGAAGATCGTCTCGCCGGACATCCCGCACAAGACGGACGCGGGCGGCGTACGGGTGGGCCTGTCCTCGGCGGCCGAGGTACGGGACGCGTACACGGAGGTGGTACGGAACGCCGCCGCGTACGCCCCGGAGGCCCGCGTCGAGGGCGTACAGGTACAGCAGATGGTGCCGGAGGGGCTGGAGGTGCTGGTCGGGGCGGTCACCGATCCGACCTTCGGGAAGGTCGTGGCGTTCGGGCTCGGCGGGGTGCTGGTGGAAATACTCAAGGACGTCACGTTCCGCCTCGCGCCGGCCTCGATGACGGACGCGGAATCCATGCTGGACGACATCCGCGCGGCCGAGGTGCTGCGCGGCGTACGCGGCGGGCCCGCCGTGGACCGTACGGCGCTGGCCGACCTGATCGTCCGGGTGTCCCGGCTGGCCGCCGACTTCCCCGAGATCGCCGAGGTCGATCTGAACCCGGTGTTCGCCGCGCCCGAGGGGGTGCTCGCCGCCGACGTACGGATCGTGCTCGGTGACGGGCCGCCTCCACGGCGCCGCCGGTACGCCAAAGAGGAGATCCTCGCCTCTATGGAGCGGCTGATGCGCCCGTGCTCCCTCGTTGTCATCGGCGCCTCGAACGAGCCGGGGAAGATCGGCCACGCGGTGCTGCGCAACCTGCTCGACGGCGGTTTCGACGGCGCGGTCCATCCGGTGAACCCGAAGGGCGGCGACATTCTCGGCCGTACGGCGTACCGCTCCGTGGCGGATGTGCCGGACGGGGCCGATGTGGCGGTCTTCGCCATCCCCGCGCCGCTGTTGCCCGCGGCTCTGGAGGAGGTGGGGCGCAAGGGCATACCGAACGCCGTACTGATCCCTTCCGGCTTCGCCGAGACCGGCGAACACGCCCTCCAGGAACGCCTGGTGGCCGTCGCCGAGAAGTACGGGACCCGGCTGCTCGGCCCGAACATCTACGGCTACTACTCCCCCTGGCAGCGGCTGTGCGCCACGTTCTGCACCCCGTACGACGTCACCGGTCCGGTCGCGCTGACCTCGCAGTCCGGCGGCATCGGCATGGCCGTCCTGGGCTTCGCGCGCGCCACCCGTACGGGCGTCTCGGCGATCGTCGGGCTCGGCAACAAGGCCGATGTGGACGAGGACGACCTGCTCACGTACTTCGGCGCTGACCCGCGCACCAGGAGTATCGCGATGCACCTGGAGGACCTGAAGGACGGCCGGGCGTTCGTGGAAGCCGCGCGGGAGACCGTGCGCGAGAAGCCGGTCGTGGTCCTGAAGGCCGGGCGGACCGGCGCGGGCGCGAAGGCGGCCGGATCGCACACCGGCGCGCTGGCCGGTGACGACGCGGTCTACGACGCCGTACTCCGGCAGGCGGGCGTCATCCGGGCGCCGGGGCTCCACGAGATGCTGGAGTACGCGCGGGCGCTGCCCGTACTGCCGGCGCCCAAGGGCGAGAACGTCATCATCATCACCGGGGCGGGCGGGTCCGGCGTCCTGCTCTCGGACGCGGCCGTCGACCACGGGCTGCGCCTCATGACGGTCCCCGACGACCTGGACGCCGCATTCCGGCGCTTCATCCCGCCGTTCGGGTCGGCCGGCAATCCGGTGGACATCACCGGCGGCGAACCGCCCGCCACGTATGAGGCCACCATCCGGCTCGGTATGACGGACCCGCGCGTCCACGCCCTGGTGCTCGGCTACTGGCACACCCTCGTCACCCCGCCCATGGTGTTCGCGGAACTGACCGCCCGAGTGGTGGCCGAGTTCCGGGCGGCGGGCATCGAGAAGCCGGTGGTGGTGTCGCTGGCCGGGGACACCGAGGTGGAGGAGGCCAGCGCGTACCTCTTCGAGCGAGGCGTGGTGGCGTACCCGTACACGACGGAGCTGCCGGTGGCGGTACTGGGGGCGAAGTACCGGTGGGCGCGCGCCGCCGGCCTGCTGCCGGGAGGCGGTGCGCGGTGACGACGCAGGACGTACGGCACCCGGGCCGGGCCGCGTTCACCGAGGTCCGGGACGCGCAGGGCCGGATCTACCGGCTGGGCGAGACAGACCGGCAGCTGCTCGGCCGCCCGCGGTGGACCATGGTGCTGCTGCCCTGGATCGCGATGCTCGGCATCAGCATCTTCGAGTACGCCTACGGGGCCGCCGAATCGACCCTCGCCACGGCCCACCACTGGACGCACACCGGCACCTTCTGGGTGCTCAGCGTCTGGATCTTCTGCCAGGCGGCGGTGGCCTTCCCCGCGGGCAGGCTGCGGGAGAAGGGCCTGCTCAGCAGCCGGGCCGCGATGCTGTGCGGGTCGGTGCTGTCACTGCTGGGCTTCCTCAGTCTGAGCCACGCCACGGACATCCGGTGGGCGGTCGCCGGCTTCGGCATGCTGGGCGGCACCGGCGCCGGCCTGGTCTACGCGACCTGCATCAACACGGTCGGCAAGTGGTATCCGGAGCGGCGCGGCGGCAAGACCGGCTTCGTCAACGGCGGCTTCGCGTACGGCGCCGTGCCGTTCATCTTCCTGTTCTCCTACGGCTTCGACTCCGGCGACTACCAGGCCGTTCTCGACCTGGTCGGCCTGTATGTGCTGTTGCTGACCGCTGTGGCGGGCCTGTTCTTCAAGGACCCGCCGAAGAACTGGTGGCCCGCGCACGTCGACCCGCTGGCCGTGCCGCGCGACGCCCGTACCTCCACGGCACTGCGCAGGAACCCGCCCGCGGCAGCGCAGTTCACGCCGCGCGAGGCCGTCCGTACGGGCATGCTGCCGCTGATGTGGGTCTGCCTGCTGTGCACCGCCGGCGTCTCGATCTTCGGGATCTCCTTCCAGGTGCCGTTCGCCAGGGAGGCCGGGTTCGGGCCGCTGGTGGCCGCGTCCTCCATGGGCATCATGTCGGTGGTCAACGGCACGGGCCGGGGCGTGGTCGGCTGGCTCTCGGACCGGCTGGGACGGCGGCCGACCCTGACGTATGTGTGCCTGGTCCTCGGGCTGGCCCAGTTCGGCGTCCTGTGGGCGGGCGAAAGCGCCAACCAGCCGCTGTTCCTCTTCTTCGCCTTCATATCCGGCTTCGGCGGCGGCGCTTTCTTCCCGCTTTTCGCGGCCCTGGTCCCCGACTATTTCGGCGAGAACAACAACGCGTCGAACTACGGCCTCGTCTACAGCTCGAAACTCGTCTCCGGCCTCCTGGGCGGCGGTCTCGGCGCGTCGGTGGTCGCGGCGTGGGGGTACGAGGGCGCGTACGCGGTGGCGGGGTGCGTGGGGCTGCTGGCGGCGGGACTGTCGCTGTTGTTGCGGCGGCCGGCGGGAAAAGGGGCGGCCGTGGCGGGGTAACGGATTCCCCGTACGCGCCCTCCTCTCAGCACTCCTCCTGGAATTTCACCGCTTCCAGCGTCACCGGCTGACCGTCCAGTTTCGTGCCCGCCGCGGGATTCTGGCGGCACACCTTCCAATGGGATTCCACGAGAACCATCCGGTTGCGGCCCGACGCGTCCTTCACGCTGATACTGGTACTGGTGTCGAAAGCGCGCCGGGCCACCTTCACCGACTTGTTCCGGAGGTCGGGCATGGTCGAGGCGGGAGCGGCGGAGGCCTCGGCCCCGGCATCCTTTTCGGGGCAGGTCTCCGACAATTTCACCGCCCCGAAATCCACCGTCTTACGCGTGTCGACCGCACCGGGCCCGGGGGTCTGCGTACAGACCTTCCAGTTCCGGTCGAACGCCTGCATACGCCCGCGCCCGAGCGCGTCATGGCTGCGCAGCGCCCGGAAACCGGCCGCCTGGGCGGCGTCCTGCGCGCTCTGCAGTCCCTTGCCCACCAGGTCGGGCAGCGTGACCGTACGGGCCGGAGCGGGTCCCGGCGTGGTCTCCCCGGCCACGCTCGGCTCCGGCGCCGCCTTCGAGGGCGAACCGCCGTTGCCGTCGGCGCTCCCCGACGGCTGGCAGGCGGCGAGCCCGAGGCAGAGGGCCGCGACGGCGGCGACGGTGACGGTGGTGCGGTGCATGGCTCCCCCAGTGCGGGAATGGCGTCGTCCGAGTACGGCGCCGGTACGGCGATGATGCCGTAACGGACCGTGACGGACAGGGAGACCGCCGATACCCCCCGAGGGTTGTACGGGGCGGGGCGGGAATTCTTGTTCGGCCGCCGCCGTCCCGGTCAGTGTTCGGCGGCCGGGACCGACGCCTCGGGAGCCTCGTCCGTCACGGGTGTGCCCTGCTGCGCGATGGCTTTGTGGTGCCGCACGACCTCGCCGATGATGAAATTCAGGAATTTCTCGGCGAAAGCCGGATCCAGTTTGGCGTCCTCCGCCAATTTGCGCAGACGGGCGATCTGGGTGGCCTCGCGGGCCGGGTCGGCGGGCGGCAGATGGTGGCGGGCCTTGAGCTCACCGACCTGCTGGGTGCACTTGAACCGCTCGGCGAGCAGGTGCACCAGCGCGGCGTCCAGGTTGTCGATGCTGCCGCGCAGGTAGATCAGGCGCTCACGCGCCTCCTCGTCGGCGACGGAGGTCGCGTCGCCCGCCAGTGGTGCGGTCCCCTCGCTCATGTACGTCTCGCCAATCTGGTCGTACCGGCCGCCCCGGTCGGGCAGTGCTGATCCTGTGCACACTACCCGGCCACGGGCGTACGGCTTAACCGCACGGCGCGCGCAGGCTCCGCAGATGGCGGGCCGAGCGGCGGGCGGTGGACAGGGAGCCCGCCGGGTTGGCGGCCGGGTCCACGGCGGCGTCGCGTTCGACGATCCAGTGGGAAGGGGGTAGCGGCCGGGCGACTTCGGGACGTAGTCGAGGGGTTCGAAGGGGGTGGGGTGCCGTCCGGCCGACGGGAGAACGGGTACTGGGCGATCTAGGCCCAGAAAATGTCCATCTCGAAGAAGACGAGCCGCGGGTCGGTTTCCGCGAGCAGGACTTCGTAAAGGCGGACGCGCGGGTTGTCGGTGGCGAAAGCGAATTCCTCCGCGTGGTTGTGGTGCTAGAAACGCATGCCGCGGGTTTTGGCGGCGGCGCCGTACGCGTTGAATTCCGCGGCGGCGCGTTTCCAGGCGTCGATGGTGTTGCCGTAGCGGTCGGGGACGGAGGGGGTGCCGATGTATGGCAGGCCGAGGGCCTCCGCATGGCCGAGGACCTTGGTCAGGTTGGTGGCGAAGGTGTACGCGGTGGGGTCGGCGGAGGCGTGCACGGTTGCCTCCCTTGCGGGTGGTGGGCGCGCGGGCTTCTCGGTGCTCCCCCGGCCGATGGGGCCGTCAGGTCCTCACACCCCGGTCGGGCCCGCCCCGAAGGCCGCGTCGAACGCGGCGGCGGGCGGCTCGTGGTCGTACGTCTTGAGGTGGGCCAGTGCCTCGGGCGCGCCCTGGAGGCGGTCCATGCCCGGGTCCTCCCACTCGACCGACACCGGGCCCTCGTAGCCGATCGCGCGCAGCATCCGGAAGACGTCCTCCCAGCGCACCTCGCCGCGCCCGGCCGAGACGAAGTCCCAGCCGCGGCGCGGATCGCCCCAGGGCAGGTGGGAGCCGAGGCGGCCGTTGCGGCCGTCCAGCCGGCACCGCGCCTCCTTGCAGTCCACGTGGTAGATCCGGTCCCGGAAGTCGTAGAGGAAGCCGGCCGGGTCGAGGTCCTGCCAGACGAAGTGGCTCGGGTCGAAGTTGAGGCCGAAGGCGGGGCGGTGGCCGACGGCCTGCAGGGCGCGGCGGGTCGTCCAGTAGTCGTACGCGATCTCGCCGGGGTGCACCTCGTGGGCGAACCGCACGCCCTCCGCGTCGAAGACGTCCAGGACCGGACCCCAGCGGTCCGCGAAGTCCGCGTACCCGGCTTCGATCATGGAGGGCGGTACGGGCGGGAACATCGCGACCAGGTGCCAGATGGCGGAGCCGGTGAAGCCGACGACGGTCCGTACGCCGAAGGCCGCGGCGGCGCGCGCGGTGTCCGCCATCTCGGCGGCGGCCCGTCGCCGTACGCCCTCGGGCTCGCCGTCGCCCCAGACGCGGGCGGGCAGGATGGCGCGGTGCCGCTCGTCGATGATCGCGTCGCAGACGGCCTGCCCCACCAGGTGGTTGGAGATGGCCCAGCACTTGAGTCCGTACTTGTCGAGCAGCTGGCCCCGGGTGGCCAGATAGCCGGGCTCGGTCAGCGCCCGGTCGACTTCGAAGTGATCGCCCCAGCAGGCGAGTTCGAGCCCGTCGTAACCGAAGTCGCGGGCGAGCCGGCAGACCTCCTCCAGGGGCAGGTCCGCCCACTGTCCGGTGAAGAGCGTGAACGGTCTGGCCATACGGGCCTCCTCGGGACGGACGGGGCGTCGGGCGGGGCGATGAGCCGAAGGGACACGATCGGGTGCGGAGCCGTGACTGACAAGAGGGGGCGGGGCGTCAGGTGGGACAGTCCGGCCACCCGAACCCGACAGGGCATCAGGAGCAAGGTACGGGTGTGTACGTGCAGTCCTTGGCGGCGCTGTCCTCGACGGCCACCAGAACGCGCTGCACTTGGAGCCCGTCCGCGAAGGCCGGTGCGGGCTCGGCGCCCGCCGCGATGGCGTGCACGAGGTCGCGGGCCTGGTGGACGAAGGCGTGCTCGTAGCCGAGGCCGTGGCCCGGCGGCCACCACGCCTCCAGGTACGGGTGGCCGGGCTCGGTGTCCAGGATGCGGCGGAACCCGGCGGCGTCGGCCGGTTCGGTCCGGTCGTGGAAGGCCAGTTCGTTGAGCCGTTCCAGGTCGAAGGCGAGCGAGCCGTGCGCGCCGTTGAATGCGATGCGCAGCGCGTTCTTGCGGCCCGCGGCGACCCGGCCGGCCTCGAAGGAGACGAGTGCGCCGGAGGGGAAGCGACCGGTGAACAGGGCGGCGTCGTCCACGGTGACGATGCCACGGCCGCCCGTCGGCCACGGCCGCCCGACGGCCGCGGCCGTTCCCGTACGAAGGCGCCGGTGACCGCCGAGCCGCCCGCCAGCCGCTCGCCCGCCAGGTACCGGGCCAGGTCGACCAGGTGCGCGCCGAGGTCGCCGAGCGCGCCGGAGTCCGCCTGTTCGCGGCGCAGCCGTCAGGTCAGCGGCGCCTCGGGGTCGACCGGCCAGTCCTGGAGGTAGCCGGCGCGTACATGCCGCAGGGTGCCGATCCGGCCGTCGCGGATCATACGGCGGGCGAGCGCGACGGCCGGGGTACGGCGGTAGTGGAACCCGACCATGGCGAGTCTGCCGCGGGCACGGGCGGTCTCGGCCGCCGCCACCATCGCCTCCGCCTCCGCCACCGAGTTGGCCAGCGGTTTTTCGCACAGGACGTGCTTGCCGGCCCGCAGGGCGGCGACGGCGATCTCGGCATGGCTGTCGCCCGGCGTGCAGATGTCGACAAGGTGCACGTCGTCGCGCTCCAGCAGGCGCCGCCAGTCGGTCTCGGCGGCGACATCCACCCGGGACCTCGTCACCCTGATGCCGCGTCCAGGTCGCGGGCCACGGCGCGGCCGTCCTTGAGGGCGGTGGCACGGTCGCCGGCGCGCCGTACCTCCTCCAGCCGGTGCGAGATGTACACGACCGCGACGCCCGCGCCGGTCAGGTCGGCGACGATACGGAAGAGGTTCGCGACCTCGTCCGGGTCGAGGGCGGCGGACGGCTCGTCCATGACGATCAGACGTACGTCGTGGGAGAGGGCGCGGGCCATGGAGGCGATCTGCTGGCCGGCGGCGGAGAGCGAGCCGACGGGTGCGCCCGGGTCGATCTCGGGGTGGCCGAGGCGGCGCAGGAGCCCGGCGGTCGCGCTCCGCGCCGCGCGGGCACGGAGAAAACCGGCGGTGGCCGGCTCGTGTCCGAGGGTTCGGCGGCACACGGCCGCCCAGGGACAATGACCCAGTGATCTACCACTACCGCATCCTCGGCACCGCGCAGGCCCGCCGCCCCGACGGCACCGAGGTGCCTCTGAAGGGTGCGCGGCTTCGGGCGCTGCTGGTGGCGCTGGCGGCGGGTGGCGGGCGGCCGGTGGCGGTGGCGCGGCTGATTGCGCAGGTGTGGGGGGAGGAGGCGGAGCCGCCTGCGGATGCTCCGGCGGCGCTTCAGGCTCTGGTGGGGCGCTTGCGGCGGGCGCTCGGCGGGGCGGCGGTGACCTCGTCGCCCGGTGGGTACGCGCTGGCGGCCGAGGCGGACGCCGTCGACCTGTTCCGCTTCGAGCGGCTGACGGCGGAGGGGGTCGCCGCGCTGCGTGCCGGTGACCCTGCCGGCGCCGCCGGTCTGCTGGACGAGGCGCTGGCGCTGTGGCACGGTCCCGCGCTGGCGGATCTGCCGGACCGGGACGGCGACCCGCTCGCCGTACGGGCCGAACGGCGGCACGGCGAGGCGCGGCGCGCCCGGCTGGCGGCCGAGGTGGCGTGCGGCCGGGCGGCCGACGCGCTGGCCGAGCTGGCGGCGCTGGCCGCGGCGGAGCCGCTGGACGAGCCTTTGCAAGCGCTGTACATCCGGGCGCTGTCGGCGGCGGGACGGCAGGCGGAGGCGTTGCAGGCGTACGAGGAGGTACGGGCCGGGCTCGCCGAGCGGCTGGGCACGGATCCCGGCACCGAACTGCGCTCCCTGTATGCGGAGTTGCTGGCCGGGGTGCCGGGTCCGGCCCCGGCACCCCGCACGCCCGCACCATCCGTACGGCTCCGTTCCCGCCTCAGTTCGTTCGTCGGCCGGGACACCGAAATCGCTTGGCTGAGGGAGGAGTTGGGGAGCAGTCGACTGGTCACTCTGCTCGGCGCGGGCGGTGTCGGCAAGACCCGGCTGGCCCTGGAAGCCGCCGATGCGGCGGTCGCGGACGGCGCGCGGTGGCCCGACGGCGTCCGGGTCGCCGAGCTGGCCTCCGTACGGGACGCGGAGAACGTGCCCGAGGCCGTGCTGACCGCGCTCGGCGGGCATCCGACGCAGGTACGCGCCCCCGGGGCCGACGATCTGCGCGCGCCCGGCGGCCCCACGACGCCGCTCGCCCAGGTGGTGGAGCACTGCGGGCAGCGGCGGCTGCTGCTCGTCCTGGACAACTGCGAGCACGTGATCGGTGCGGCGGCCGGGCTGGCGCACGCCGTCCTGGCCGGCTGCCCCGGTGTGACGGTGCTGGCCACCAGCCGTGAACCGCTCGGCGTACCGGGCGAGTCGGTGCGCCCCGTCGAGCCGCTGCCGCCGTCGGCCGCGCTCCGGCTGCTGGCCGAGCGGGGCGCCGCCGCGCGCACCGGATTCCGTACGGAGGACGACCCGGCCGCGTGCGCGGAGATCTGCCGCAGGCTCGACGGGCTGCCGCTCGCCATCGAGCTGGCGGCGGCGCGGCTGCGGGCGCTGACGCCACGGCAGATCGCGGATCGGCTGGACGACCGGTTCCGGCTGCTGAGCGGCGGCAGCCGGACGGCGCTGCCCCGGCAGCAGACACTGCGGGCGGTGGTGGACTGGTCGTGGGACCTGCTCACGTCCGACGAACGGGCGGTGCTGCGCCGCCTGGCCGTCTTCGCGGGGGGTTGTGAGGTGGCGGAGGCGGAGCAGGTGTGTGCCGCCCCTGGCCTGGCCGACGGCCCTCGCTCCCCCGCCGATGTCCTGGACGCGCTCACCTCGCTTGTCGACAAGTCGCTGGTCACCGCCGCCCCGGAGAGCCCGCGCGGCATGCGCTACCGGCTGCTCGAAACGGTCGCCGAGTACGCCGGGGAGCGGCTGACGGAGTCCGGTGAGCGGGCGGCCGTGGAACTGCGGCACCTGACGGCGTACCGGGAGCTGGCCCGTACCGGCGAGCCCGGACTGCGCGGGCCGCGCCAGGCGGAGTGGCTGGCGCGCCTGGAGACCGAGCACGACAACGTGCGGGCCGCGCTGCGCACGGCGGTCGGCCGGGGCGAGGAGCAGGAGGGGCTGTGCCTGGCGCTGTCGATGAGCTGGTTCTGGCAGCTGCGCAACCACCAGGCGGACGCGCGGCACTGGGCCGCCGCCGTCGCGGACCTGGGCCCCGACCCGTTCGCCGATCCGGTACGGCCCGCGGAGCCGCTGGCGGACCGGTGTACGGCGGTTGCGCCGCCGTGGTCCGGGGAGCGGCTGTGGGAGGCCCGGCGCGGGGTGCGGCTGCTGGTGCTGGCCGGCAGCGGTGAGGGGGCCGGGCCGTCCGGGCCGGTGCGTGCGGAGTCGGTCGTGGCCGCGTACCGTCCCGGGCTGCCACAGACCGGTCGGCAGCCGGGCGTCATGTGGTTCTTCGCCCGGTTGATGACCGGCGGGTTCGCCGGGCTGGACGAGACCGTCGACGCCGTCGTACGCCACTGCCGTGAGCTGGGCGACGGCTGGGAACTGGGTCTGGCGCTGCTGCTGCGGACCAAGCTGCTCGACAACCGGCCCGCCGAACTGGACCGGTCGGCGCGCGACGCCGAGGAGGCGCTGGCCCTCTTCGAGGAGGCCGGGGACCTGTGGGGCATCGCCGAGTCCTTGTCCGCGCGCGGCGACACGTACGAGCGGCGTGGGCAGTACGCACTGGCGGACGCGGACTTCTCGCGGGCCATGGAGGCTTCCGAGCGGATCGGCGCCCACGCTCAAGTGCCGGAGTTCAAGGCGCGGCTGGCGTCCGTACGACTGGAGGGGACGTACGGGACGGAGGAAGGCGCCGCGGTGCGGTCACCCCGCGTCCAGCAGGCCGAGCGACTGCTGCTGGAGGCCGTGGCCGAATCCCGGCCCGCCGCCGGGGAGACGCTGAGCACGGCGCGGCTGCTGCTGGCGCGGCACTACGGCCGGACCGGCCGCACCGGCCTCGCCCGGGAGCAGCTGAACGAGGCGGAGCAGGCGTTCACCAGCGGCACCCCGCCGATCTTCACGGGCATGGTGAGCGGGTTGCACGGCTGGCTGGACTGCCTCGACGGGGATTTCGTCCGGGCCCGTGAGCATGTGCGCCGGGCCGTGCGGCAGCTCGCCGCACTCGCGCACCTGGTGGCTCCGTACCTGGTCACCCATCAGTTCCTCTGCGCCGCGTGGGCGATGGCGGAGCTGGACGCGGCCGGGACAGGGGCTGCCGAGGAAGGGGCGCGCCTGCTGGGTGCGTACGACCGCCACGCGTCCGAGGCCGAGGGCTTCGGTTTTCAGCCGCTGCCGCCCGCGGTGGAGGCCCGGGTACGGGAGCGGGCCGGGGCGGCGGTGCGCGCGGCGCTGGCGGCGGACGCGTACGAGAGCGCTTACCGCGAAGGCGGCGGCCTCTCCGTGAAGGAGGCCGCCGCCCTCATCTGACCAGCGCGAACGCCGGTCCCCGCGCGCCTACTGGGCGTCCGCCAGCCGCTCCTGTGCCTCGGCCAGGTCCTCTTCCGTAGGCGCGTCGTCCTGGGACAGCGCCCGGCGCCAGTAGCCGGTGAAGTCGACGGACCGCTTGTCCAGGCCCCGGTCCTCGACCAGATGCCTCCGCAGAGCGCGTACCGCGCCCGCCTCCCCGGCGAGCCAGGCGAAGACCGAACCGGCGGGGAAGTCGGCCCCGCGTACTGCTTCGACCAGCAGCTCACCGGGCCCGGCCGCGCGACGGTCCCGGTGCAGCCAGTGCACGGTCAGGTCGCCGCGGGTGGCGAAGGTCTGCTCCTCCGCCGCGTCCGCCACCTCGATGTACGCCACCGCGCGGGCCCCTTCGGGCAGCCACTCGGCGAGGGTGCCGATGGCGGGCAGCGCGGTCTCGTCCCCGGCGAGCAGCGTCCAGTCGGCCGTGCCGAGAGGGACGGGCCGGGCGAAGTACGCCGACGGGCCGAACATGCCGAGCGTGTCGCCGGGCGCGGCACGGCCCGCCCACTCGGTCGCCGGGCCGCGCGCCGCCCCCGCGCCGTGCAGCACGAAGTCGATGTCGATCGTCGCGTCCTCGGGGTGGTGCGCGCGGACGGTGTAGCTGCGCATCCACGGCCGTTCGTCCTCGGGGATCGCGTGGTACGCCGCGTACCAGCGCATCGGGTCGCCGTCGGCGGGCGGCTCCGGGAGCCGCGGGACGGCCTGGCCGGGCTTGGGGAAGTACAGCTTCACCTGCTGGTCAGGCGCGTCGAGACGGAAGCCGGCGAGGTCGGGACCGCCGAAGGTGACGCGCACCATGCGCGGTGAGAGGCGCCGGACCGCGGTGACCCGGAGGTAGCGGACCGGCAGGGTGGCGGGCTGGGAAGGGGGCTGTTGCATGGCGTCTCCGTGGGCAGGGCCATCGGCCGGCGACGGGCCGTGGCGCGCGGACGGTACAGCGCGTGGGACCTCCGGCGCGCCGTACGGGGCAGTGGGACGACCATCGCAGCCGCTGCCTACACGGCACCTACAGCGCACCTGCACGCGCGGCACGCGTGCGGGCGGTCGCCGCCGCCCCTCCCCGAGCTATCCGGGTGATTCGCCCCCGAGGCCGTCACTACGGGGGCCCCGCCGTCAATACGTCTGCTGACAGGAAGCGTCCGGTGCCACCGGCCGCGTAGGGTCCCGCACGAGAACGGAACACACCACCATGCCCACGGACCGTTGCCGACTGCTGCCCATCGCCTCCGCGAGCGCCCTGGCCCTCGCCGCCACTCTGGGCGCCGGGGCCGCCCTCGTCGCCTCGCCCGCCACCGCCTCCGGGCCCGCGCGCGCCGCCGCGCCCCAGGACCCGCGGGAGGCGACGGTGCGGGTGGGGACCGGCACCGCCCACTTCTGCCTCACCCCCGACGCCACCCGCGCGCTCGACAAGGCCGGTATCCGCCTGGCCCCGATCGCCCCGGCGAAGCTCACCGGACCGGCCGCGCGCCGCTGCGTGACCACCCCGATCTCCGGCGGCACGCTCAACACCCGCTTCACCTCCGGACACCTCGACTTCGGGGGCGGCTTCGACTTCGTACGCAAGGACCACCGCCACCTGAGGGTCAGCGCGCTGCGGGGCGAACTCGCCACCTCGCGCGTCACCGGCACCGTCGGCGGCTCCAAGGGACGCCGGACCGACTTCCTGGCGTTCCACGTCGACCCGAACCGGGTCAAGGTCGGCGGCGGACAGGCACAGGCCAAGATGAGCTTCACCCTCACCGAGCGCGGCGTCGGCGCCTTCCGCGGCGCGTTCCGGGGGCAGTCGCCGATCGGCGCGGGACAGCGCGTGTTCGACGGGGACGGCGCGGCGAAGTTCACCCTCCAGCAGGCCGGCAGCGCGTCGCCCGGGACCGGCACCGCCCAGAAGCAGGTGACCCCCGCCCCGGCCACCCCGGCCCGGCAGACGCCCGGGTCGGCGCAGAAGCCGTCGGCGGGTGCCGCGCAGCGCCCGTCGGCCGGTACCGCGCAGCAGCCGGCCGGACAGTCGCCCGACACCTCGTCCCGCCCAGCGGCCGACTCGGCCCCCGCGCGGCAGAACGATGTGGCGATGGACCCGATCAACGCGATGTCGGCCGACTGAGCGTCAGGCCGGCGCGGTGGCCGGCGCGATGGCCGCCCTGCCGTCGCGCCGGCCTCGCTACAGGTTGACGCCCCCGGTGACGTCGATCTTGGTCCCGGTGATCCAGCGGGCGTCGTCGGAAGCCAGGAAGGCGACCGCGTCGGCGATGTCCGGGACCCGGCCGATCCGGCCGAGCGCGGTCAGGCCGATGTTGCGCTCCACGTTCGCCGGGTCGGCCAGCACCTCGGAGGTCATGTCGGTGCGGGTGTAGCCGACCGAGACGGCGTTGACGGTGATCCCGCGGGGGCCGAGGTGCTTGGCCAGGGTGTGGCTGAACACTTCGAGCGCGCCCTTGGTGAGCGGGTAACCGATGCCGTGGGCTGAGGCGACACGGGTCGAGACGGAGGAGATGTTGATGATCCGGCCGCCGTCGCGCAGCCGGGGCAGCAGCCGCTGCGTGAGGAAGAACGGCGCCTTGACGTTGACCGCGACCATCCGGTCGAACTCCTCGGGGGTGAGCACCTCGATCGGCCGTCCCATGAGGTTGAGCCCCGCGTTGTGCACCAGGATGTCGATCGCCGGTTCCCCGTGTGCGTGCAGTCCGGCCTCCAGGCCGGCCACGAGCGTGTCCACATCGCCGGGAACGCCCAGTTCGGCGCCCACGACGAAGGCCCGGCCGCCGGCCTCGGCGATGGCCGCGGCGGTCTCCTTGGCCGCCGCCTCGTTGCTGCCGTAGTGCACGGCCACCAGAGCGCCGTCCCGGGCCAGGCGTTCGGCGATGCCCCGCCCGATGCCCCGGCTGCCGCCGGTGACCAGTGCGACCTTGCCGCCGAGGTTTCCCATGGTCACTCCTCGATCGTGTGCGTGGAGTTCTCCCTTGCCCCCATTAACCATGGTTAGCCTAACCTAATTTACTGCTCAGCCCTCGGCCCGCTCGTGATACATCCGCCGGGTGTGCTCCGTGTGGGCCCGCATGACCGCGGTCGCCCGGGCCTCGTCCCGGTCGGTGATCGCCGCGATCAGCTCGCGGTGTTCGGCCCAGGACCCCTTGCCGCGCTGCCGGGCGACGGGCGTGTGGTACCAGCGCACCCGCCGCCCGACCTGCGCCGCCAGATCGGCCAGCACCGCGTTGCCCGCCAGGGCCATCACCTTGGCGTGGAACTCCGCGTTGGTGGCGACCGCGGTCTCCACGTCGTCGTCCCGTACCGCCTGTTCGCCCTTGTCGCACAGCGCTTCCAGCTCCGCGATGCCCGCCGATCCGGCGTTGGCGGCGGCGAGCCGGGCGGCCTCCGCCTCCAGCAGGGTGCGTACGGTGAGCAGTTGGTCGGCCTCCTCCTCGGTGGGCTCGTGCACGAACGCGCCCTGCGCCGGGCGCAGATCGACCCAGCCCTCCGTGTTGAGCCGCTGCAGCGCCTCGCGGACCGGCTGCCGGGAGACACCGAGGTGGCCCGCCAGCTCGCTCTCGACGAGGTGCTGGCCGGGGCGCAGCGCGCGGGTCGTGATCAGTTCGAGGAGCGCTTCGTAGACGCGCTCGCGCAGCGGGCCGGGGCGTTCCAGCTTCGGCACGGTGCCCTGCGGCAGCCCTGTGGACAGCATCGAGATACCCCTCCGTGGACGCGACCGGGGGCGGCGCGGGTGCGCGCGGCGGCCCGGGCGACCGATTGGTTATCGTCTACAGTCTACCGATCGGCGCCGTCCGCGCGCAGGCCGCCCACCGGCCGCGCCGCGCCCTGCCGTCCCCCCGGACAGCGGCAACTCCTGCGAGAATACGTTCGCTTGCAGCACCGTGGACCACCGCGGACCGTCACGAGGCCGCGGGGAGGGCAGGGCACCCATGCGCGCAGGAACGGTCGCCGTCGTGGGCGGGAGCATCGCCGGATGCGCCGCCGCACTCGCCGTACACCGGGGCGGCGCAACGGACATCACGGTCTACGAACGCGCCGCCGGCCGCCTGGCGGACCGCGGCGCCGGCCTGGCCGTACACAACGCCCGCTACGCGGAACTGGCATCGGCCGGGTACATGGACGCGGACATGCCCTGGCTCCAGCTGTCCCGGCGCCGCTGGTACACCCGCGACGGCCACCACCCGCTCGGCCGGCCGGTGGGCGAACTGCCCTTCCCGTTCCGCACCTACAACTGGGGCCCGCTCTGGCGCGAGCTGCGCGACCGGATGCCCGCGAGCGCCGTGTTCCGCGGGGACAGCCCGGTCCGTACGGTCGAGATCGCGGCCGACGGCGCCACGGTGCGCCTGGAGGACGGCAGCGCGCACCACGCCGACCTGGTCGTGGGCGCGGACGGCTACCGCTCGGCGGTCCGGGGTGCCGCCTTCCCCGACGTACGGCCCGCGTACGCCGGTTATCTGGCCTTGCGCGGCGCGTTCCCCGCCGAGCGGCTGACCGCGCTCGGCGGCCCGGCCGGCGCGTGGCCGGTCGAGGACTGCGTCTTCGCCGTCTTCCCCGGCGGCCACGCCGTCATCTACCGCATCCCGGACGGCTCCGGCGGCCACCGCGCCAACTGGGTGCTCTACACCGCCCCTCCCCCGGAGCTCGACCTCGGCCTGGACACCCCCACCAGCCTCCCGCCCGGCACCCTCGGCGAGGCGCTGCACGCGCACTTCGCGCAGGTCACCGGGGAACTCCTGCCGCCGTACTGGGGCGGCCTGCTCCAGCTGACCCGGCCGGAGGAGCTGTTCATCCAGCCGATGTACGACTTCACCGCGCCCCGTTACGCCGCGGGCCGCCTGCTGCTCACCGGCGACGCGGCCACGGTCGCCCGCCCGCACACCGGCAGCGGCGCGGTGAAAGCCCTCCAGGACGCCACCGCCCTGGAGGCCGCCTGCACCGCCGCGGACACCTGGTCCGAGGTGGCCGCCGCGTACGACGCGTCCCGCGGCCCCGTCGGCACCTCGATGATGGAACTCGGCCGCCGCCTCGGCGACGCACTCGTCCTGCGCGGCCCCGACTGGCGGACGGCGGGCCAGACGGACCTGGACGCGCTGTGGGCGGGGGCGGACGCGAGGGCGTTCGGCGGGCGGCCCTTGCCGGGGGTGCGGGGGACCGTAAAAGGGTGACGGCCTGTCGGCGGCCGGTCAGGGGGTACCGGTACGACGGGCGCGGCCACGCGCCACCCGGGCGCCGGGCACCCGCCCGTACGCGTACCGGACAATGGAACGGCCGAGGCCGGACCGCCACCGCGGGTCGGCGCACCAGGGACGGACAGGACTGATCAGACATGGGACGGGTCACCGAGCGACGCCGCGTCATCCGCATCCGCGACGGAGCGGTGAGCACGCGCCCGGACACCCTCGTCGGCGAGGAGCCGCTGGAGATCCGGCTCGGCGGCCGGCCGCTCGCCATCACGATGCGCACGCCGGGCGACGACTTCGCGCTGGCCGCGGGCTTCCTCGTGAGCGAGGGCGTGCTCGGCGGCGCCGGGGAGCTGGCGAACATCGTGTACTGCGCGGGGGCCACCGAGGACGGGTCGAACACGTACAACGTGGTGGACGTACAGCTCGCGCCCGGTATCCCCGTCCCGGACATCACGCTGGAGCGCAACGTCTACACGACGTCGTCCTGCGGCCTGTGCGGCAAGGCCAGTCTGGACGCGGTCCGCACCTCCGCCCGCTGGCCCCTGGACCCGCCCGCCGACGCCCCCGGCCGCATCGCGCCCGCGACGCTGTCCGCGCTGCCCGGCCGGCTGCGGGCCGCGCAGCGCGTGTTCGACCGGACCGGCGGGCTGCACGCCGCCGCGCTCTTCGACGCGGACGGTGAACTCCTCGACGTACGCGAGGACGTGGGCCGCCACAACGCCGTCGACAAGGTCGTCGGCCGCGCCCTCCAGGACGGGCGGCTGCCCCTGCGCGACACCATCCTGATGGTTTCGGGCCGGGCCTCGTTCGAACTCGTCCAGAAGGCGGTCATGGCGGGCATCCCCACCCTCGCCGCGGTCTCCGCGCCGTCCTCCCTCGCCGTGGACCTGGCCGCTGAGAGCGGGCTGACACTGGTGGGCTTCCTGCGGGGGTCGTCGATGAATGTCTACGCGGGCGCGGAGCGGCTGGCGCTGGGCGCGGGGGCGGGCAGCAGGGCCTGAGCGCACCGGCCGGCGCGGGCCCGTCAGCCCGCGTCCGGCCCCGGCTTCTCCCCGGGGTTCACGACCCGCGCCAGCAGCGCCATCAGCTGCTCGCGTTCGGCGGGCGTCAGACCCGCGGTCAGTTCGTCGTTGGCGCGGTCGCCCAGCTTTTCCGTACGGCGCAGGGTGCGCTCCCCCGCGGCGGAGATCTCGATGGCGTTCTTGCGCCGGTCCCTGGGGTCGGGGGTGCGGGTCACCAGCCCGTCGGCCTGGAGGTCGTTGACGACCGCGACCATGTCCTTGGGGTCGATGCCGACACTGCGGCCCAGTTCCGCCTGGGAGACCGGGCCCAGTTCGCCGACGGCCGACAGCACCGCGTGGTGCATCATCCGCATCCCCTCCTCGGCCAGCGCTTCGGCGACGAGCCGGTGGCCGCGGGCGGCGGCCCGGCCGAGCAGCCAGCTGGGGAGGGCGCGGATACGGGCGGGCGCGTACGGGGTCTCTGCCATGGCGCCAGCCTATCCGGAAAACCATTGGGTGCCCCAATGACTGATGTTATCGTTGGGGCATCCAACGGTTTCCCGGTGCGTCCGGGCGACCGCCCCTGCGCGCGTTGCGCCGCGCCCACTCCCCGGAGGTGCCCATGCGGCGAGTCCGCTTCCATTCCTACGGCGGTCCGGAGGTCCTGCGGGTGGAGGAGGCCGAGGTCCCCGAGCCGGGCCCCGGTGAGCTGCTCGTCCGTACCGAAGCCATCGGGGTGAGCCTGCCGTCCGTACGCCGCACACGCGGGGACGGCAACGGCGGCGGCGTACCGCTGCCAGCCGTCCTCGGCGGCGAGGTGGCCGGCGAGGTGATCGGGCTGGGCCCGGACGTCACCGGCTTCGCGGTCGGCGAGCGGGTCACCGGGCTCTCCTTCACCGGCTCGTACACCGACGTGGCCACCGTGCCGGCCGCGCTGGCTTCCCGGATTCCGGACGGCGCGACGAGCGAGGACGCCGTCGCGCTGGTCCGCGGCGGCCAGGTCGCCCTCGCCGCGCTGGCCACCGCCGCCCCGGCCGGTACGGAATCGGTGCTGGTCACGGGCGCGGCCAGCGCCACCGGCCACCTCGCGGTGCAGCTCGCCAAGCTGCGGGGGGTACCGCGGGTGGTGGCGGCCGTCGGCTCCGCCGCCAAGGCGGACTTCCTGTACGGGCTCGGCGCCGACGAGGTCGTGGTGTACGAGGACGCGTCCTGGGGCGAGCCCGTCGACATCGTGCTCGACGGTGTCGGCGGGGACCTGCTGCCGCGTGCGGTGGCGGCCCTCGCGCCCGGCGGCCGATTGGTGTTCTTCAACTCGGGCGGCGGCACGGTCCCGGCGTACGACCTCCTCGCGGGCTCGAAGACGATCACCGGGCTGACCATGGCGCGCTTCGCCGCCACCCGCCCGGAGCTGTACGAGCGGCACGGCGCCGAACTGTGGGAGCACTTCCTCGCGGGGCGGCTGCGGGCCGCCGTGCACGCCCGCGTTCCGCTGGCGGAGGCCGGCCGGGCGCACGAGATCATCGAGGGCCGCGGCAATCTGGGGAAGGTCATGCTGATCCCCTGACCGGCGGGCCGGGGCGCCGGCAGCGGCCTGCCCGCGACCCGTACAGGCATCCCCCGCGTCCTCCGGACGGGGGGAAATCCCGCCGGGTGCGAAGAACCGCCGCGCGTGGCTTGTGGCGGTGCCGGGAGCCCAGTAGCTTCCTGCGCACCGCGAGGAGGTAGGACGTCCTACGTACAACGTCCATACGGGCGGGCGGAATACCGGAATTCCGGGTGCCTCACCCGCGATCCCGGTATCCCGCCCGCCCCGCCCTCCCCTCCCTCCTCCGACGCCCCGCCGATGCCCCGCCTACGCCTCGAAGGGCAGGTCGGATCATGACGCCACCGTTCCGTCTCCATGACAACCACCGCGGCAGACCCGCCAGCGGATCTCGGCCGCGGCGCCGCGCGCTGGCCGCGCTCGCCGCCGTGGCCACCGTTCTCGTCCCGGCGGCCACCGCCCAGGCCGGCCCCACCACCACCGCGGCTCCGTCCACCGGCTTCGACCAGCAGGTGCTGTTCAAGGCGGCCCAGGAGCACGGCTACGCGTGCTTCCGCATCCCGGCCATCGTCCGGTCGACCCACGGCACCCTGCTGGCGTTCGCCGAGGGCCGGGTACGCAACTGTGGCGACGCGGCCGACATAGACCTCGTACTGAAAAGGTCCACCGACGGCGGCCGTACGTGGGGCCCCCTCCAGGTCGTCAACGAAGGCGGCGGCGACACGCACGGCAACCCGGCCCCCGTCGTCGACCGCGAGACCGGCCGCATCCTGCTCGCCGAGACCTACAACAAGGGCCGCACCGACGCCGGGAACTGCGACGTCCCCTGCGACCGCACCCCGCACCTCCAGTACAGCGACGACGACGGCGCCACCTGGTCGGCGCCGCGCGACCTGACCGCCGAACTCCGGCCCGCCGGATGGAACTCCTGGTACGCGACCGGCCCCGTGCACGGCATCCAGCTCACCCGCGGACGGCACGCCGGACGGCTCGTCTTCACCGTCAACGCCGAGAGCTACGCGGGCGGCCGCATAACGGCCAACCACGCGGCGCTGATGCTCAGCGACGACGGCGGCGACACCTGGCGGGTGGGCGCCGTGGACAGCTATCCCACCGCCGCCGACGGCACGTTCCGTCAGAAGCCGTCCGAGATGAGCCTGCTGGAACGCTCCGACGGCTCGGTGTACGTCAACGGGCGCGAGCAGGACGGTACCGATCTCGGCCACCGCACGGCGGCCGTCAGCCGCGACGGCGGCGCCTCCTTCGCCCACCCCTTCCGCACCCTGCCCGACCTGTACACGCCGATGGTGCAGGGCTCCGTACTGCGGCTGCCCACCCGCACCCTGATCGCCGCGCCCGCCGACCCCGACCGCCGCCGCACGATGACCATCCGCTCCTCGTACGACGAGGGCCGCACCTGGGAAGGCGTGGACCGGGGCGCCCGGATCACCACCGACTGGTCCGGCTACTCGGACCTGGTGGCCGTCTCCCCCGGCCTGACCGGGCTGCTGTACGAGGGCGGAGCGGCCGACGCCCGCGACGAGATCCGCTTCGCCCGCTTCACCGACGCCTGGCTCGGCCCCCGCCGGGGCCCCGATCCGACGACCCCGGACCACGGGCGGCACGCCCGGCCCGCGCTCGTGCTGGGCGGTGCCCGCCCGGTACCGGGCCGCTTCGGGGACGCGCTCTCCTTCGACGGCCGGGACGACGCCGTACGGCTGCCCTTCCGCCGCTCGCTCCCCCTGGGCAGCGGGGACTTCACGTGCAGCCTCTGGTTCCGCTACCGCGCCACGTCCGGCGAGCAGCCGTTCCTGTGGATGGGCGGGGTGGGCAGCCGCAGCCCGCAGGTGGCCCTGCGCGGCGACCCGGCCCGCGGCCGGATCAGCGCCTCCATCACCGCGCTCGACGGCGCCCGGCCCGCCGCCACCGCCGAGGCCGCCACCACCGCCGCGTACAACGACGGCCGGTGGCACCACCTGTCCCTGCGGCGCACCGGTGGCCGGCTGTCCCTCGCCGTCGACGGCGCCGAGACCCGTACGGTCCCCGACGTCCCCGGCTCCGTGAGCCGCAACTCCGTCTTCGGCGTGCACGCGGGCCAGAAGGTGGACAGCCGCGCTCACCTGGCCGGTGACCTGGACGAAGTACGCGTCTACGGGCGGGCACTGAGCGACGGCGAACTGGCCCGGGTCCGCGAGGAGAACGGGCGCGTCAGGGGGCCCGTCGTGCTGGACCTGCCCTTGGACGACGTGGACGGCGAGTAGGCACGGGGCCACTGGTCAACGCCTTCCGTAGAAGGCGTCGACCAGCGACTCCATGCTCTTCTGGAAGGAGCAGCAGAGCGCGATCCACGAGCCGTCCACGAAGACCAGGTCGAAGCGGCCGCGGGGCAGCGTCGTGCGCGGCCGGGGCCGCAGTTCGGCGATGTCCTGGCGCGGGACTTCCACGGCGAGGGCCGGTTCGGGGTCACGGGCCCGCCACCCAGTGGCGTGGTCGGTGACCACGAACAGCCGGCGGTCGGTGACCGCCTGGTGCCGGGGCACGCCGCCCGCGTTGGTGACCTGCACGAGGAAGCGCCCGGCCATGCTGGTCCAGCTGCCTTCCATGGGCTTGCCGTACATCATGCGCTCGGCCGCGTCGTCGATGGCGTCCTCGATGTTCTCCGGGGCCTCGCTGATCCCCTCCGCGACGTTGCCCACGGCGCGGGTCAGCCGGCTGTCGGTGAACCGGTTGTCGGTGACCGCGCCGATGGGCCGCGACGCCTTGCCCAGGACATTGCCCAGCACGCCCCGGATCCGCTTCTCCAGCGCCGACTGCTTGGGCGGCAGCCGCAGATGGGCGGGGACCAGCGGCAGGGACGGGTACACCTCGTACTGCTCGCTCTGCAGCAGCACCTCGCCGGGCCGGAGGAACTGCCGGCACGGAGTCTCGTGGTCGATCACGCGGCCATTCTCCTTGCCTCAGCCGAAGGGATTGTCCGGGTCGCGCGGCTGCTGGGCCGCCGTCGGGCGGAACATCAGGCGGATGTCCTGGTCGACGGCCGGCTTCTGGTAGCGGCCGAGCGGGTCCGGGTTGGCGGGGGCCGGGGCGGTGGGGACCCCGGTCTTCGACGGCGGGCTCAGCGGTCCGCTGACGGCGGGCCCGCCGGCCGTACCTCCCCCGGAGGGCGACGGGTCGAAGTCCGACGCCGGCGGCAGGTGGACGTCGCCGTGCCGCTGCGCGCCACCGGCCTTGGCGCCCCCGTCGTCACTGCCATCGAGCATGTGGTCGAGTTTTTCGGCTCCTGCCTGGACGATGGGCGAAAGGGCCTGCGTCGGATCGCCCGAGAAGCCCAGGCCCCCCATGCCGAGGCCGACGGCGCCCTTCATCGGCACCTTGATCGCCTTCAGGGCCTTCTTCGCGGCAATGCCCTTCAGGAACTTCTCGGCCTCGACCGGGTCCTTGATGTGCTTCCAGGTCCAGGGCTTGAGCTTCTTGACCTTCGACATCTTCTTGGCCTTCTTCAGCAACTTGATGATGTTGACGAAGGCCCGCAGTTCGGTGGCCAGTTCCTCCAGCACCCGGGCGATACGGGTCGAGACGATCCCGGCCTGGGCCACGGCGGTGGCGGCGGCCGCCGCGGCCGAGGCACCGACCGTGATGATCGAGGTGGCGAGCGCCACGGCCAGCTCGATGATCGCCCACTCGATCAGCTCGCGGATCAGCGTCTCCACGACCTGCTCGGCCAGCTTGGCCCGGGAACCGGCCTGTTCCAGGACGTCCGCGACCGCGTCCATGTCGGCGGCTTCCTGCTCCAGGGCCGCTTCCATCTCGGCCAGGTGCCCCTGGAACGCGTCGGCCGCCTCACCGGTCCACTCGTGGGCGAGGTCCGCGCGGTCCCGGCGCTGATCGGCGATCAGATCACGTAGATCGCGGGCCTGTTCGCGCCACAGCTTGGCGGCCTCCTGAAGGCCCTCGTCGTCACCGGTGACGGCTTCCAGGTGCTCGGCGAGCGGTTCGACGAGCGGGCGCATGATGGCGTCCACCGCCGAGTCGAACCCGCTCATCCAGTCGTTGACCTTGTTGTAGGCGCTCACCGCACCCGTCGCCACGCCGCTCATCGGGCGCTCCCGGAACCGCCCTGGACGTGCTGCATCGTGCGCACGGTCTCGTCCTCGTCGGACTGGTACGCCCGTGCCGTCTCGGTGACGCCCTCGCCGACCTTCTCCTCCAGCGTCGCCGCCTTCTCGAGGATGTCCAGGCAGTCCTCGCTCTGCTCCGAGTAGGCGCTGTACAGTTCGTCGGCCTCCGGGAGCTTCCCGAATGCCTGCTGGTTCAGCGAGTGCGAGGCGAGCTTGCTGCGTATCGCCCGCAGCTTTTCCGCCCGCTGGTCAGAACTTTTGGCGAACTTGTGCAGGGCTTCTTGAGCAGCGGTGAATTGCTCGGGCACAGATCTCCCCCGATCCGTTGTCATGGTGCGGTCAGGCGCGCCGGGGCGCCGCAAAGACCCGGACCACAGTACGGCGTCACCGACGGCGGGCAGGACGGGGGTGTTGGGGTCCGTTGTGCAGATTTGTGGGGTCAAGAGGCGGCGCGGGGCGAGGGGTTGCCGACCGCTCTTTGCTGGTCATTGGCCAGCCCTAATAATTCTCTTTACCATTATTTGGGGTTGATGCGCGACTCCGGAAACGGCGTAGCGCACCTATCGAGACACCCCGGGAAATTGCCGCAAAAGCCGGGTCACCGTTCCGGAGCCCGCGGCGCGTCCTTGGTGGCGGAAGGCGAAAGCCTGGGATTCCTCAAGGGCTACGGGCCGTTCGAGGGCGACAGTCACCGTGGCCGTGTGCAGCGGGCGAAGTACGTCCATCCCGTGGGGCAGCGTCACCACGCCCCGTACCGCGGCAGCGCGCACATAAAAGGCAAGACTTCCGCCGGTGCGCACCTCGGCGGCGCCCTCGTCTTCCGACAGCAGAGCGATGTCGGCCGCGAAGACGGCGTGCGCGGCAATCGACCCGGGCGCCGCGAGAACCTGGCCACGCTCGGCCTCTCCCGCCTCGGCGCCATGCAGCAGCAGACCGACGTTCATGCCCACAGGCTGAAGACATCTTCGACGGGCATCAGGAACGGCTTCCGCAGGGCACTCATCGGCGCATTCTCGCGTGCGCCGGGTGCGTCCGGCGATCTCCGTGCGTACGGCGTCCGGGCGGCCTCACCGCCCCGACGCCCCCACCGCCTCGGCTTTCTCCCCGCGCCGTGTCTGCCCCGTATCGGCCACCGCTGCGGCCCCCGCCTCCTCCGGCACCCGTGCCGCGTACCGCTTCGCCAGCACCGCGCACACCATCAGCTGCATCTGGTGGAAGAGCATCAGGGGCAGGACGGCCAGGCCGGCTCCGCCGCCGAACAGGACGGTGGCCATGGGGAGCCCGGCGGCCAGGCTCTTCTTCGAGCCGGCGAAGGTGATGGCTATGCGGTCGCCGCGGGGGAAGCCGGCCTTCTTCGAGCCGTACGAGGTGATGGTCAGCATCAGGGCCAGCAGGACGGCCTCGACGCCCAGCAGGCTCAGCAGTTGCCACGGGGAGACCTGGTGCCAGATGCCCTCGACCATGCCGGTGCTGAAGGCGCTGTAGACGACGAAGAGGATGGAGCCGCGGTCGACGAAGCCGAGGATCTTCTTGTGACGGGTGAGGAAGCCGCCGATCCAGCGGCGCAGCAGCTGTCCGGCGAGGAAGGGCACCAGCAGCTGGAAGACGATCGAGACCAGGGAGCGGGCCGAGAAGCCGCCGCCGCCGCCCAGGAGGAGGGCCGCCAGCAGCGGGGTCAGCACGATGCCGACCAGGCTGGAGAAGGAGCCCGCGCAGATCGCCGCCGCGACGTTGCCGCGCGCTATGGAGGTGAAGGCGATCGAGGACTGGACGGTGGAGGGGACCAGGCACAAGAAGAGCAGGCCGGTGTAGAGGGGCTGCGTCAGGACGTACGGGACGAGGCCGCGGGCGGCCAGGCCCAGCAGCGGGAAGACCATGAACGTACAGGCCAGGACCGTCAGGTGCAGCCGCCAGCTGCGCATCCCGGCGAGCGCCTCGCGGGTGGAGAGCCGGGCACCGTAGAGGAAGAAGAGCAGCGCGACCGCGCCGGTGGACGCGTTGTCGGCGACGGTGGCGGCCGTGCCGCGGGCGGGCAGCAGCGCCGCGAGGCCGACGGTGGCGACGAGGGCCAGGATGAATCCGTCCACGGGGAGCCAGGAGGGGATTTTGAGCTGAGGGCGGCGCATGGTCTCTCTTCGACGGTTGGTGCGGGTGGGGTGATCGGTGCAGGTGAGGTGGTCGGGAAGCGTGGTGTGGACGGTGTCCTCTCCAGCCTGCCTGGCGCCATGGCCATCGGGAACCCCTCTTACCGTGGTGACTGCTATCACGGATCGCGATGGCCGCCGGTAGGCTGGGACGATGTTCGACCCGGTGCAGTTGCGTACGTTCCTCGCGGTGGCCCAGACGCTGAGCTTCACGCAGGCCGCGCACCGTCTCGGCCTGCGGCAGTCCACCGTCAGCCAGCACGTGCGCAAGCTGGAGGCCGCGGCCGGGCGGCGGCTGTTCTCCCGGGACACCCACGCCGTGGACCTCACCGAGGACGGCGAGGCCATGCTCGGCTTCGCGCGCACGATCCTGGAGGCCAACGAGCGGGCCGCGGGTTTCTTCACCGGGACGCGACTGCGCGGCCGGCTGCGGTTCGGGGCCTCGGAGGACTTCGTCCTGACCCGGATGCCGGAGGTGCTGGAGGAGTTCCGGCGCGACCACCCCGAAGTGGATCTGGAGCTGACGGTCGAGCTGTCCGGGACGCTGCACGAACTCCTGGCCGCCGGCCGCCTCGACCTCGTCCTCGCCAAGCGCCGCCCCGGCCCCGCGCGCGGCCGCCCGGAGGCGCCGACCGGTCGGCTCGTCTGGCGCGACCGCCTCGTGTGGGTCGGCACCGACCGGCTGCGGCTGGACGCGCGGCGACCGGTCCCGCTGGTGGTGTTCCCGCCGCCCGCGGTGACCCGGGCCCGCGCGCTGGAGGCTCTGGAGCGGCAGGGCCGCGACTGGCGCATCGCCTGTACGAGCGGCAGCCTGAACGGCCTGATCGCGGCCACCCGGGCCGGGCTCGGCGTGATGGCGCACAGCCTCGGCATGATCCCGCCCGGCCTGGTCCGGATGCCGTCCCGGGCCGGGCTGCCGGACCTCGGCGGGGTGGACTTCGTCCTGCTGTACGGCGACGAGCGGGAGGGCGCGGCCAGGGGCCCGGCGGATGCGCTGGCCGAAGCGATACTGGCGGGCGGGGACCGGTTGCAACTGCCGTAGGGCGGCGCAGTGGGTCCAGGACCGGGCCCGTCACCTCCGCACCAGAAGCGGAACCCTCCCCTCCACACGCGGAACCCCGCCCCTCACCTCCACGCCAACGAGCAGGACGCCGCGTCCCACAGCGCCTGCCGGGCGCGCAGCGACTCGATCACGGCCTCCGCGGCCTGTGCCCACTTCTCCCGGTCGTCGCCGCAGATCTCGACGAGCATCCGCAGGGCCATCGGCGCCTGCGGGTCCCCCTCACCGCCGAGGTGCCGGGCCAGGTACTCCTTGAACGTCGCGAGCCGTTCCTGGACGCCCTCGATTGCGGCGACCCGCCGGACCGTGCCGGGCATCAGGTCCGCGCGGCCGAACGCGAACACCGCGGCCCGGCTGTGCAGCGGCGCGTGGGCTATGACGTCCCAGGTGGCGGCGGTGAAGTCGGCGGCGCCCGGGGGCACGTCGGCGTACTTCAGCGCCTTGGCGACGGTGTTGCCGTCGAGCAGCAGCGCCATGAACGACTCGACCGGGACCGTGTCGGCCCCGGTCCGGCGCATGCCGTCCACGTACAGCTCGAAGCGGCTCCGGTAGCCGGCACCGACCGTGTCGCTCTCCTCGGACAGGACGATCTCGTTGATCAGCCGGCGGCCGACGGCGGGCCCTCGCGGCACCCACGGCACCTCGGTGCAGGTGAGCTCGCGCTGCAAACTCTTGAGCAGCGCCATGAAGCCCCATACCGCGAAGACATGGTGTTCCTGGAAGGCCGTGACGCGGCCGAGGCTGGTCAGTTCGCTGTGCACGCGGTGTTTCGCGACGTGGTCGCGGGCCGGGCCCACCCGGCGCAGCAGGGCGCTCAGGCCGGGGTGGGCGGGGTCGTCGATCCGCGGGCGGTCGTCGGTCCGGTGCTGGTGGCGCTGATCGGGATGGTGGTCGGTGCGGTGGCGGTGGCTGGTCATCGTCGGCTCCATCGGTGATCGGACCGTCGGCGGTCAGGCGGGCGCGCCCGGCGCGGTGGCACGCAGCGTGAACAGCAGCGGGCACTCCCCCTCGATACGGGCGGGCAGCCAGTACCTGCCGTCCGCCCGCCGCTCCAGGTACGGCAGCATCGGGAACCAGGCGGACGGGTACTCGTGCAGGAACTCCGGCCGCAGCCCCGCCCTGATCACGCTGGTCAGGATCTCGCCGAGGGAGTGCGCCCAGGTGTATCCGGCGATCGCCCCGGACCCGGGCCCGGCGTACGGGCCGTCGAGGTCGTGGGTGAGGGGTTCGGTGCGGTGGAAGTACGGATAGCGCAGCCGGGGCCCGTCCGCGTCCTCGTCGAAGTCGAGTACGTGCACCATCGGGTGGTACTCGGCGACGTAGAGCACCCCGCCCGGCGCCAGGTAGCGGGCCGCGGCGCGCGCCCACCGGCCGATGTCCGGCAGCCAGACGAGGGAGCCGAACGAGACGTAGACGATGTCGAAGGCGTGGTCGAAGCGGGGCGGCAGGTCGTAGAGCTGCGCGCAGACGAACTCGGCGGGGAGGCCGGCCTTGGCGGCGATGGCGTTGGCCTGCCCGACGGCGGCCGGCGAGAAGTCGACGCCGGTGACGTGCGCGCCGCGGCGCGCCCAGCTCAGCGTGTCGAGCCCGAAGTGGCACTGGAGGTGGAGCAGCGAACGGCCCGCCACCGGGCCCAGTTCCCCGGGCTCGAAGGACTGGAGGCTCTCGCGCCCGGCGAGGAAGCCCCGCACGTCGTAGTGGTCGCTGCGGACGTGGGCCTCGGTCCAGCTGTCCCACAGGGCGCGGTTGGACTCGGTCCAGCGGGCGTGGCCGGCGGCGTCCGCCGCGTACCGCTCTCGGATGGTGCGCATCGGTGGCAGCCCTCCCGGCTCAGGCGGCCGTGGCCGGGAAGCGGGTGGCGGACGGGATACGGCCGCGCGGCGGCGTGCGGTGGCCCCGATGCGCAGGGCGGGCGCGCCAGGTTGCGTACGCGGCGCGCGCCCGGACCGGACGTCGCTGCGCCGATGGCTGGGTCATGGCTCCTTCTCCCCCCGTGGGCTGGTGATGCCTGGGATACGGAGCCGGAGGCGGACGCGTTCACCCCTGTTTGCGGCCGGTCGCCGCCCCGCCCGGGGGCTTGCGGGATCCGTTTGGGAGAGATTTGGTGCAGATCCGGTCCCGGCGCCGTGATCGTTCGGCTCCCGCCGCCCCCGCCGATGTCCGGGCTTCTCCGGAGTAGCCCGTTTTCGGCGCATGACCAGCGACTATGCCATCCGCCCGCCGGGCAGGACGCCCCTCCCGCGGACCGTCCTGTTGGGGTACGGTCTCGGCCCTGTGTGAAGCACCACGAGGAGCTGGGTCATTGCGCGAGTTCACCGTCCCGCCTTTGGCGACGGCGCCCCGCGTCGGCGGGTTGGCGGACGCCGTCTTCGACCATGCCGACTCGGACCCCGGCCGCGTGGCGCTGGCCCGCAAGGACGCCGCCGGGCAGTGGCGGGACGTGACCTCGGCCGCGTTCTGCGACGAGGTGCTGGCCCTGGCCAAGGGGCTGCTCGCGCAGGGCGTCCGCTTCGGCGACCGGGTGGGGATCATGTCCCGTACCCGCTACGAGTGGACGCTGTTCGACTTCGCCCTGTGGTCCGTGGGCGCCCAGCCCGTACCGCTGTACCCGACCTCGTCCGCCGAGCAGGTCTACTGGATGCTGCACGACGCGGGGGTCACGGCCTGCATGGTCGAGCACGAGGACCATGCGATGACCATCGGCTCGGTCATCGACCGGCTGCCGCAGCTGCGCCGGCTGTGGCAGCTGGACGCCGACCCGGTGGCCGAGCTGACGGCGGCGGGCGCGCACCTGGAGGACGATGTGGTGCACCGCCACCGGATGGCCGTCACCCCGGACGCGACCGCGACGGTCATCTACACCTCCGGCACCACCGGCCGCCCCAAAGGCTGCGTGATCAGCCACGCCAACTTCATGGCCGAGGCCGACAACGTCGTCCGGCGCTACGAGACGGTCTTCCACTCCAAGCCCGGTGACGATGCGTCCACCCTGCTGTTCCTGCCGCTCGCCCATGTCTTCGGGCGGATGGTGCAGGTCGCGGCGATCCGCGGCCGGGTCAAGCTCGGCCACCAGCCGGAGCTGTCCGCCGCCGCCCTGCTCCCGGACCTCCAGTCGTTCCGGCCCAGCTTCGTCCTCGCCGTGCCGTACATCTTCGAGAAGGTCTTCGCGGCGGCCCGGCGCAAGGCCGAGGCGGAGGGCAGGCTCGGCCCGTTCGAGAAGGCCGTCGAGGTGGCGGTGCGCTACGCGGAGGCGCTGGAGCACAAGGCGTTCGGCACCGCGTCCGGGCCCGGCGCCCCGCTGCGCATGCAGCACCAGCTGTTCGACAAGCTGGTCTACGGCAAGGTGCGGGAGGCGCTGGGCGGCCGGGTGCGGCACGCCATGTCGGGCGGCTCGGCGATGGAGCGCCGGCTCGGGCTGTTCTTCGCGGGCGCCGGCGTGACGATCTACGAGGGGTACGGCCTGACGGAGTCCACCGCCGCCGCCACCGCCAACCCGCCCGAGCGCACCCGCTTCGGCACGGTCGGCTCGCCCGTGCCCGGCACGACCGTGCACATCGCCGAGGACGGCGAGATCTGGCTGCACGGCGGCCAGATCTTCCAGGGCTATCTCAACAACCCCCGGGCCACCGACGCCGTGCTGCACGACGGCTGGCTGGCCACCGGCGACCTCGGCGCCCTCGACGAGGACGGCTATCTGACGATCACCGGCCGGAAGAAGGAGGTCCTGGTCACCTCCGGGGGCAAGACGCTCTCCCCGGTCGTCCTGGAGGAGCGGGTACGGGCCCACCCCCTGGTCGCCCAGTGCATCGTCGTCGGCAACGACCGCCCGTACGTGGCCGCGCTGGTGACGCTGGACCCCGAGGCGGTCGCGCACTGGCTCGCCATGCGCGGCAAGCCGGAGCTGCCGCCGACGGACCTGGTGCACGACCCGGACCTGGAGACCGAGATCCGCCGGGCCGTCGTCGCCGCCAACACGCTGGTCTCGCAGGCCGAGTCGATCCGTACGTTCCGGATACTGGCGCACCAGTTCAGCGAGGAGCAGGGTCTGCTGACGCCCTCGCTCAAGCTGAAGCGCAAGGCCATCGAGGTGGCGTACGCGACGGAGGTGGACGCGCTGTACCGGACGTGAGGGGCGGGCCCGGGGCGCCTCCCCCGTACGGGCCCGTGGCGCTCGTACCTGCGCGGATGCCGCCTCCCCCGTACGGCGGAAGCGGTTCATTCCCCGGCCCGAGGTGCCGTCCGCGGGCCGCCGGGAGGCTCGTGTTCCATGAACACCGATCAGCGCACGGACCGCCAGGTCCTCCTGGGCCGCGTCGCCGTCGCGGCCTGCGCCCCGTACCTCCTCCTGAAACTGCTGTGGATCATGGGCCACGGCATCGGCATCGTGGACCTGGGCAGGGCCGGCCGGGGCACCTGGATCGCGGCCAACGCCGTCACCTTCCTCATGGACGCCGTCGCCGCCGCCGTCGCGTACACGCTCACCCGCCCGTCCGGCCTGCGGGCCCCCGCCTGGCTGCTCGCGCTGCCCGTGTGGATGGCGGCCGGGCTGCTCACGCCCTTGATGATCACCGTGCCCACCGGCTCGGCCGTCGCCGCCCTCGCCGGGGCGGCGAATCCGATGGCGTCCGGCGACTTCCTCCAGCCCTGGGTCTACGTCCTGGTCTACGGAGCCTTCATCGTCGAGGGCATCACCCTGATGGGGGCGTTCTCGGTGTACGCGCACCGCCGCTGGGGCGCGCTGCTGCGCCGGCGGCTGGGGTCCGTACCCGCTCCGGCCCCTGGTGTACGGGCCGCGCGACGGCTGCTCGGCGTCCCCGCGGCGCTGCTGCTCGCCGTACTCGGCGTTGTCGACGTGCTGTGGGGCCTCGGCATGCCGACGGGCGCCGGAGCCGGGGCCCTGCCCGCGCGGACCGCCGTCACGGCCACGTCCGATGTCGTCCAGGGACTGCTGGCGCTGGCCGGTGCGGCCGGGCTGGGTGCCCTTCTCTTCCCCGGCCGGGGCCCCTGGCGACAGCTGCGTACGCGGGTGCCGCTCGCGCTGGCCTGGCTGGGCTCGGCGACGGTGTTCGCGTGGGGCGGCACGCTGTGGCTCTCGTGGACCGCGGCCGACGCCCTGACCGGCGGGAGCACGTCCCCGGTCCGCGGTCTGCCCGGGCTGGTGGGGGCGCTGGAGCTGATCGCCGGCCTGGTGGTGCTCTGCCTCGGCACGCTCGCCCTGGCGGCGGAGACGGCGCAGGACCGCGCGGTGCGCCCGGAACGTCCGGAGCGCCCGGTGGCGCACACACCGTAACTTTTCGCCCTTCACCTGAGGTGCGCGGGAATGCACCGTGCCGGATGATCGTTGACGTTGGAGAACATGTACGTCGACCTAAGGATCGAATCTCTCGTGAGCAAGGTCCCCCACATCACCCTCAACAACGGCGTCGCCATGCCGCAGCTCGGCTACGGCGTCTGGCAGGTGCCGGACGACGAGGCCTTCACGGCCGTCGGCAACGCCCTGGAAGCCGGGTACCGCAGCATCGACACCGCCGCGATCTACGGCAACGAGGAGGGCACGGGGAAGGCGCTCGCCGCCTCCGGCATCGCTCGTGACGAGCTGTTCGTGACGACGAAGCTGTGGAACGACGCCCAGGGCTACGACTCCACGCTGCGCGCCTTCGACGAGTCCCTGAACAAGCTCGGGCTGGAGTACGTCGACCTGTACCTGATCCACTGGCCGCTGCCCGCCCAGGGCACGTTCGTGGACACCTACCGGGCGTTCGAGAAGATCTACGAGGAGGGCCGCGCCAAGGCGATCGGCGTCTCCAACTTCCAGCCCGCCCACCTGGAGCGCCTGCTGGGCGAGACCTCGGTCGTGCCCGCGGTCAACCAGATCGAGCTGCACCCCCGGCTCCAGCAGTCCGAGGCCCGCGCCTTCCACGCCCGGCACGGCATCGCGACCGAAGCCTGGTCGCCGCTGGGCCAGGGCAAGGACCTCCTGACGGACGCGACCGTCACCCGGCTCGCCGAGAAGCACGGGCGCACCCCCGCGCAGATCGTGCTCCGCTGGCACCTCCAGCTCGGCAACGTCGTCATCCCGAAGTCCGTGACCCCGTCCCGGATCAAGGAGAACATCGACGTCTTCGGCTTCGAGCTGGACGACGCCGACATGGCGGCGATCGCGGCCCTCGACTCGGGTACGCGGCTGGGTCCGGACCCGGACGCGTTCAACGGCTGAGACCGCGGTTCCGCGATCTCGGCGTACGGCCCGGCCGTACGCACTTCTCTCAGGCGCCGCCGGCCCGCTCCCGGGCCGGCGGCGCCGTCGCGTATGCCCGCTCTCCTCCCCACCGCGCCCCAGCTGGAGCGCGGTTTCCCGGTTTCCCGCGCTGCCCAGGGGGTTGGGAAACCCCTTGGCCGCGGCGCTGAACAGGGCGAATGTCCTGAGTGCCGGGTCCGGGCAGTCAGCGGCCCCGGCACCGTGAGAACCACAACGGAGGAGATCCACATGTTCCGCATCCCTCGTGCCGCCGCCGCACTCGCGGCCACCGCGGCCGTGTTCACGCTCGCCGGCAGCACGGTGGCCACCGCCGCCGGCACCTCGGCCCCCGTCCGGCAGACCGCCTCGCCCGCGGTCCAGGACATCGTCTGCACCGTCAACGACAACGGCGTCAACTACCGCGGCGGCCCGGGCACCAACTATCCGGTCCTGGGCCAGGTGAACAAGGGCCAGAAGATGAACGCGAAGGGCCGCGAAGGCTCCTGGGTCATGGGCGACCTCTGGGGCGGCCGCACCGGGGTGTGGATCCACGTCGCCTACCTGGACTGCTGAAACCCGGCTCGCCGGCCCGGCCACACCCGCGCCACGGGCCGGCGGGCCGAACACACGGCGGGGTGGTGGAGGGTCTTCCCGGCCCGGGAGGGCCACCACCCCGCCCGGCACCGGCCGGCCGCCGCGGCCACGACCGCTACACCGCACGCGAGCACGCCGACGGGGGCGCGCGGCGCACGTGGTCGACCGGGGGACGGCGCCCGGCCGGCGCCGGTATCGGGACCGCCCTCTCCCAGGGCGGACCCGATACCGGCGCGGCTCACGCCTTTGTGGCGTTGCGTGGAGTTCAGGCCAGGACGGCGTAATATCAGCCAGTGGCTATCGAACTCACAGACGATTTGATCAAGCTGGAAGAAGCTGCCCTCGCGGAGCACGCGAAGGTCCGGGCCATGCAGGCCGAGTACGGTCGCCCCGCCGACGGCGACGGCTGGACCGACGACCAGCACACGGCCTGGCAACAGCAGTGGGACGCCTGGCGCACGGCCTCGGAAGCCGTCCAGGCCGCGATCAGCGCACACGCCGAGGCCGCCGGCGAGAGCAGGTACGAGGTCGAGAAGGCCCTGAAGGGGAAGGTGCGGCATCCGGAGCCCGAGGAGGGGTAGGGCATCCGGCGAATCGATTCCGCGTCACAGCCCGCGCAGCGCCTCGGAGAAGTCGCCGTAAACCGACCAGCAGTGGACACTGCCGTCGTCGCTCAGACCGCCCATGTACCAGTCCGGGTCATGGGCGATCTGAACGAGGCACCGGCCGTGGAAGCTCAGCACGATCGCGGGGTGCGTCGGTCATGCGTCAAGGGTCTCAGCGCACAACCAGGCGGCCTTGTACAGCCCGGACCAGCCCCAGACGCCTGCCTCCCCGCCCCTCACCGCAACGCATACCCCCCGTCCGGATACAGCGTCGAGCCCGTCATATAGCCGTTGGTGAAGAGGAAGAGGACCGTTTCGGCTACTTCGGGTTCGGTGCCGAGGCGGTTGAGGAGGGCGGCGTCGCGGTAGTGCGCGGCGGCCTGTTCGCGGATGCCGGCGGGGCGGCCGGACCAGAGGTTGCCGTCGATCATGCCGGGTGAGACGACGTTGACGCGGATGGGCGCGAGTTCGACGGCCAGGCCGCGTCCCAGGCCCTCGATCGCCGCGTTGCAGGCGACGTAGGCGGGTGCCGGACCGGCCGGGCGGACGCTCGCGGCGCCGGACATCAGGACTATGGAGCCGTCCTGGGAGAGCCGGGGCGCGGCGTGGCGGACGGCGTGGTACTGGCCCCAGAACTTGGACACGAACGGGCTCTCCGCATCCTCGTCGGACAACTCACGCAGGGGGCCGGTCCGGTAGGAGGCGGCGGGGGTGAACAGGTGGTCCAGGTGGTCGATGGTGGCGAAGAAGGCGGCGAGGGACTGCTTGTCGGTGTTGTCGACGGGGTGCCACCGGGCCGCCGGGCCGAGTTCGCGGGCGGCCTCGGCGAGGCGGTCCTCGTTGCGGCCGCCGAGGACGACGCAGGCTCCGGCGGCGACGGAGCGGCGGGCCACTTCCAGGCCGATGCCGGAGGAGCCGCCGATGATCACCACGGTGCGTTCGGCGAGTGGGGCGTGCGGGGGCGGGGTGGCGCTCATGCTGTACGGGTCCCTTCGGCAAGGCGGTCGTCCCGCTCGGGGGCGGGCGATCGTCCGGTCGTCGTGGCGTGAAGATCAACCGGAGGCGGGCACCGGTTCATTCCCCGGACGGCGCCCCGCCCCGCACGCAGCCCGCTTGCGCCACCCGCCCCGCACACAGCCCCGCCTAAGCCGCCCGCGCCGTGTGGAACGTCTGGGCGGAGAGCCAGAAGAGGTCCGGGCGCCGGGTGGCCCCGAGCGGGTCGTCCGGGTCGAGGAGGCGGGCGAGGGTGGCGCGGTCGTCCTCGTCCAGGAACTCGGCGAAGACCTCGGTGGCGCGGTCCAGTTGCCGGGTGATGTGCCGACGCTGGGCCGCGTCCAGCGGGGCGGGCACGTCCAGCAGGAAGCTGCGGCTGCGCGGGGACACCAGGCCCGCGCCGGTCAGCAGGGCGGGCCAGTCCTCCACGACGCCGCGGGCGCCGGGCAGCGCCGCGCGCATCCGGGCGAACCAGTCCTCGCGCACCGCCTCCAGACGGGCTTCGAAGCCGGGGCGGCCGAAGCCGAAGTCGCGGGGCAGCATGCGCGACGACAGGCCGCCCTCGGACGCGACGAGCAGGCCGCCCGGGCGCAGCCGGCCGGCCAGGGCGGCCACCGCGGCGGCCTGGTCGCCGACGTGGTGCAGGGCCTTGCTGGACCAGATGAGGTCGGCGTCGCCGAGGCCGCCGAGGCCGTCGGGCAGTTCACCGACGTGGGTACGGAAGCGGTCGCCGAGGCCGAGGCGGGCGGCGCGGTCCCAGGCGCGTTCGAGGAGCGCCTCGGTCGGGTCCACCGCCACGACTTCGGCCTGCGGGAAGGCGCGGGCGAGCAGGCAGCTGGTGACTCCGGGGCCGCTGCCGACGTCGAGTACCCGGCGTACCGCGTCGCGGCCCGGCCCGGACGGCTCGGTCAGCAGGTCGCGCAGCCAGGCCGTGGCCTGGTCGAGCATCGACGTCTGGAATTCCGCCTCGCCTTCGAGGTGGGCGGCGAGCGCTTCCCAGTCGACGGTGGTGTGGTCGTGGTGATGCTGGTGCCGGTGGTCGGCCGGGCCGTGGTCGTGGCCGGGTACGCCGGGTGCCGGGGTGGTGGTGCCGTGGCTGTGGTCGGTCATGGACCGAGGGTCCGGCAGGGCGCACCCAAGGGCAACCTTTGTTGCCGGTCCGGCAAGACACCCCGCGTCCGGCCCGGTGAGCCGGCCACCGTAAGGTCTTGGGCCGTGGGAACTCCAGGATGGATACCGCCGACCGAAACGGAACGGCGGCTGTGTGAGGCGGGCGCGCGGGGCGACTGGGAAGGCCAGATCGCGGCGGTGGCGGGCGAGGACCTGTATTTGGTGGTGCCCCAGCAGGGCCAGGACCCGCTGCCGGTCTACGAGGACCCGGCCGTGGGCGGCACCTGTATCCCGGTGACGACCCGCGGCATGCTGCCGCCCTGGCACCCGCAGCAGTTCTTCGACCGGGTGACGATCGAGGAACTGGCGATGGACTGGCCGAACGACAAGTGGAAGCTGGCGGTCAACCCGGGCACGCCGTGCGCCGCGTACCTGCCGGCCACCGCCGCGCACCGCGCCGCCTGGACGCGGATCAGGGCCCAGTACGGCGTACGGCCCGGCGGGCTGCTGAGCACCCACTTCGGCGGGCCGTTGCACGGCCCGCTCGCCCAGGGGCTCGCCTGCGGCGCGCCTGTCGCGGTGCACCACAGCGTGCCGTGGAACGAGCTGGGCACCGCTTTCCTCGACTACTCGGCCGACGCCGAGCTGCTGCGCGAGCAGTGGTCGGTGGTCGATCCGCCGTCCTGGCAGCAGCGCCTCGGCCAGCTGCTCGACGCGCAGTTCGTGCCTGCCGGGACGGAGGCCGCGCTGCGGGCCCGGAGCGGCGGGGAGCGGGAAGAGGAGAAGGCCGGGGCGGGTTCCGGCGAGGTGCCGGAGCTGGTGGAGAAGTACGAGGAGCGGTTCCGCGCGGACGGGGTACTGCCCGCCGACGGGCGGGTGAAGTCGCTCGTCGCCCTGGATTACGCGCACGCCGTCGCCCTCGTCCGCTGGGGACTGGGCGCCCGCCTCTGCGCGCCGCCGGAGGCCGAGCAGGCGGTGCTGCGCGCCGGGGAGCTGGCGCGGGCGGCGTACGGCTCGTGGCAGGAGTTCTCGGCCGGGTACGCGCTGGGCCGGGCGCTGGCCTTCGACAACGGCTGGTTCGGCGCGGCGTACCAGGAGGCCGTGCACATTCACCGTGTCCTCACCCAGGACCCGGCCTCGCCGTGGGTGGGCCTGCCGCTGGCCTGAGGGGCACGTACGCGGGCGACCGTACCGCCGTCAGGTGATGTCCGTGACCGTCACCGTCACGGTGACCGTCGGAGCGCCTCCGCCCTCCTCCCCCGACGCCTCCCCGAGCACCTCGCGCACCGCCGCCACGACGCGCGGCCGGACCGCGCGGGTCACGTCCAGGGCGCGGTGGCCGCGCCGGACCGCCAGGTGGACGCGGAGTCGCCACTCGCCGGGGCCGGGCCCGTGCTCGGCACGTACGCCCGCGACGCGGCCGTTCCGTACCGCCGAAGGGGCCGCCGCGGAGCCCGTACGCGACGCTCGCCCGGCCACCGTCCCCCGCAGCAGTTCGCCGAACCCGGGCCGGAGGAAGGCGACACCGGGCGTGTCCTTGGCGGCACCGGCCGCGGCCCGCAGGACCGCCCCGCGCAGTTGCGCGTCACCGTTCATGAGGTGCTCCTCTCCCCCGTGTCCGGGCCGTCGCCGGTGTCGCTCTCCATGAGGTCGACCACCCTGACGTCGATGTGCTCGACGGCCAGGCCGACGCCGTCCCGCGCCGCCGCGCGGACCCGTTCGCGTACCCGGTCGGCGAGGGCGGGCAGCGGCCACGCGTACCCGGCGACCAGTTCCAGCGCCACCTTCATGGGCCCCCGCGGCGCCAGCAGGGTGACACGGCAGCTGCCCGCCTGTACGTCCGGCAGCATCTCGGCCGCCGCGCGGATGACCTTGGCGGCCGCGGCTTCGGTGATCCACGCGTCGTCCTCGGGCTCACCCAGCGGCAGCGTCCGCCCCGGGCGGAGTTCGGTCCTGACCAGGTCCATCACCCGGGCCGTGAAGCGTTCGGTGTCCTGGTCCTCGGTGTCGCGCCCGGCCTCTCCGGCAGCCTCCCGGGCCTCGCGTACGTAGCTGTCCAGCACGCCGAGTCCGTCCAGGGCCTCCTGGCAGTACGGGCACTCCTCGGCGTGCGGGCCGGTGAGCGGGGCCGTGCCCGCGTCCCCGCCCGGGTCGCCATCCCGCTCCGCCCACACGGATGACAGCGTGCGGCCGCACGGCAGGGTCGGGTCGTCGTGCTCGCCTAGCGCCATGCGCCCATCGCCTCCGTCAGATAGCGGCGTGCTCGGAAGACCCTGCCACGGACCGCCTGGTGGCTGATGCCCACCACGTCGGCGATCTCCTCGTACGGCAGGCCGTGCAGTTCGCGCAGCACCCAGCAGGCGCGCTGCTCCGGGGTGAGCCCGTCCATGGCCCGCGTCAGCGCCTCGACGGCGGCGGTCGACTCGGCCGCCCGCACCGGTGACGACGCGTGCTCGGGCGCGGTCGGCTCCGGGACGGAGCCGAGGTCCTGGGTGAGGGGTTTGCGGGTCCGCAGCAGATTCAGGCAGCGGTTGGTGACGATGCGGTACATCCAGGTCGCGAAGGCGGCGTCGCCGCGGAATTCCGGGATTCTGCGCCAGGCGCTCACGAAGGCGTCCTGTACGGCGTCCTCCGCGTCGGTGCGGCTGCCGAGCAGCCGGGTCGCCAGGCGCAGGAGCTGAGCGCTGTGCCGGCGTACGAGCACCTCGAAGGCCCCCTCGTCCCCCTCCCCGGCACGTACGGCCAGCAGGGCATCGCTGGGTTCGGGCACTCACCGGCTCCTTCCTCGCTGTTGCCGTGCGCACGGGGCCGCGCCGCCACGCCTAGGGCGTGTCTTTCGGATCATCCTGGGCCCGCGACGCCTGGCACGGCACTCCCCCAGCTACCGCTGGGAGGTGCCCCCACGCGGCGTTGTCGCATCACCCACGGACACCCAGTCCGAGGGCAATGCTCCGCCTTGCGAGGCTCCCCCGCAGCCCTGGACGGGCGCGGGAGGTGCCCCCATCACCAGACGCCGCGGGCTGCTCCAGGCTGATCCAAAAGACACGCCCTAGGTCATAGCCCCGTACGCCCCGTTGGACACCTGCCGGCGCCGAACGTCACGCGGACACCGGCATCCGCCCGGCGGCCCGGCACCGCTGCGCGGCCGTTCCGCCGCGTACCGGGCGTTCTGGTGCGCCGTACACGCTTGTACGCTGCGCGAACGGGCAGACGGACCAGGCCGGGCGAGCAGCCCGGCCGCATCGGGGAGAGGACGGACAGACGATGAGCGGGAGCGGTAACGGCCGCGGGCCGCAGCGGGCGCTGCTGACCACCGGAGCCGGCCGTACGCGCGCGCGGAGCGCGGCGCTGCCGAGCTGGCCCCGGATCCGGACCGCGGCCCGCCGTACCCCGGTCTCGATCTGGAACGACGACGTGTCCGACTGGGCGGCCAGCCTGACGTACTACTCGGTGCTGGCCCTGCTGCCGTCCGTGATCGTCACCATCTCGCTGATCGGCATCGCCGCTCCGGAGGCCACCGAGGAGCTGATCAACCACGTCAGTTCGCTCGCCCCGGCCGGGTCCGGCGCGACCGTCCGCCGGGCGCTGGTGACCATGGCCCACCAGCGGACCGCCGCGTGGATGCTGGTGGGCGGCGGGACCGTGAGCGCCCTGTGGTCCTCGTGCAGCTATCTGGCGGTGTTCCGGCGGGCCCTGCACGCCATGCACCGGGTGCGCGACGACCGGCCGCCGTGGCACAAGGCGCCGCGCATCCTGGCGACGGCGCTGCTGCTGATGGCGCTGCTGATCAGCAGCGCCGGGGCCCTGGTGGTCAGCGGCCCGCTGGCGCACGCGGCCGCGCGGGGGCTGGGCCTGGGCGAAGGCAGCGGGGCGGTGTGGGACCTGTTGCAGTGGCCGCTGCTGTTGCTGCTGGCGATCGTGCTGGTGATGGTGCTCTTCCGTACGGGCCCCTCCCGCACGCGCGGGCGGCGGGCGGTGCCCGGCGGGGTGGTCGCGGTGCTGCTGTGGCTGGTGTCCTCGGCGGGGTTCACGTTCTACGCGTCGTACGTGGGCACCTTCAACCGCCTCTACGGGTCGCTCGCCGGGCCCGTGGTCTTCCTGATATGGCTGTGGTTCTCCCACCTGTCCCTGCTGAGCGGCGCCCAGTTCAACGCCGAGCTGGCCCGTATGGAGAACGCGGACAGCGCCCCGGAGGACAAAACCGGCAAGGCCGCGGACGGCTGAGCGCACCCGCCCGCAGCCGTACGGACGGCCGGGCGCGCCCGCTCAGCTCGCCCCGTGGCCGGTGGCGATCTCCTCGACCCGCCGCGCCAGTGTGAAGTCGAGTCCGGTGATCGCGTTGCCGGCGCTGTGGGTGTTCACGGCGAGGGTGAGGGTGTTGTAGCCGAGGGTCAGCTGGGAGTGGTGGCCCAGCTCCTCCTGGATCTGGGCGACGTGCACCACCATCGCGGCGGCCGGCAGGTGCCGTTCGAAGCTGTACGTGCGGGTCAGCCTGCCGTCCGCCACCGACCAGCCGGGCAGCTCCGCGAGGCGGTCCTCGATCTCCTTGTCCGTCAGCGGGTCCACCGATGCGTCCATCTCGCTCCGCCTCTCCGTCCACCGCATACGTCCCGGCGCACCGTCCGCATCACCGGGCCGTCCGCGTCGTGTTGATGGCATTGATTCCAGCAGTTCCAGCGTGGCACGCCGAGGACGCTTTCGCGCCAATGTGCGCACGGCCACGCGACGGGCTTCCGGGACACGGGGGCCGCTCCTATGCTCCTGCGCCTGACGAGTCGGCCGTTACGCGGCGTAGTGGGGAGTGACCGTGGGCAGCGTGAACCGTATGGAGCACCAGTGCACAGACGGTAAGGGGAGTCCGCGGCGAGCGTTCCTCGGCCGGGCCGCCGCGGTGGGCGGCGCGCTCGCCCTGGGGGCCGGGGGGACGGCCGTCGCCGCGCCCGCGCCGGCCGGGGCCCGTCGCCGCAGGGCGGGCCGGACCGTGGCCGTGCTCGGCGGCGGTGTGGCCGGGCTGACCGCCGCCCACGAACTGGCCGAACGCGGCTTCCAGGTCACCGTCTACGAGCGCAAGCCGGGCGGGCTGGGCGGCAAGGCCCGCAGCATGGACGTACCGGGCAGCGCGCGCGGCGGGCGCAAGCCGCTGCCCGGCGAGCACGGCTTCCGTTTCATTCCGGGCATCTACCACAACCTGCCGGACACCCTGCGCCGCATCCCGTTCCCCGGCAACGCCAACGGCTGCCACGACAACCTCGTCGCCTCCACCGAGGTGATGTTCGCCCGTACCGGCGGCCGGGAGGACATCCGCCTCCCGTTCTCCATGATCGGCACTCCCCCGCCCGTCCTGACCCCCGACGCGTTCCTGCGCATGCTGACCGGGCTGTTGCAGACCGCCACGCATCTGCCCGCCCACGAGATCGCGTACTTCGCCAACCGGCTGCTGGTGTTCCTGACCAGCTGCGACCGGCGCCGGCTGGAGGTGTGGGAGCACACGCCGTGGTGGCGGTTCGTACGGGCCGCGTCGATGTCGCCGGACTACCAGCGGCTGCTGGCCATCGGCCTGACCCGCAACATCGTGGCGACCAAGGCGGAGATCGCGTCCACCCGGACCGTGGCGACCTGCGCCGAGGCGTTCGTCTTCAACGTGCTGGGCCGGGGCGCCGACGGGCAGCCCGACCGGGTGCTGAACCTGCCCACCAACGAGGCGTGGATCGACCCGTGGGTGGCGCATCTGCGGTCGCTGGGCGTGGCGTTCCGCGTCGGGTGGTCCGTACGGGATCTGCGGCTCGCGGGCGGCCGGATCGCGGAGGCGGTCGTCACCGACCCGCAGGGGGCGCGGCAGTCGGTCGTCGCCGACCACTTCGTCCAGGCGATGCCGGTCGAGCACGCCCGCAGGACCTGGAACGTCGCCGTCCGCGCAGCCGATCCCCAGCTGGCGCGCTGCGACAAGCTGGCGACCGACTGGATGACGGGCATCCAGTTCTACCTGACCGAGCCGACGCCCATCATCCACGGGCACATCAACCACATCGACTCGCCGTGGTCGCTGACCTCGGTCGGTCAGGCGCAGTACTGGAAGAGCCGCGATGTCCCGGCCGACTACGGGGACGGGACGGTCGCCGACTGCCTGTCCGTGGACATCTCGGAGTGGGACAAGCCGGGCATCCTGTACGGGAAGACGGCCAAGCAGTGCACCCGCGAGGAGATCGCGCAGGAAGTCTGGGCGCAGATGAAGGGCGGCCTCAACGACACCGGTGAGCATGTGCTGCTCGACGCGAAGCTGCACTCCTGGTTCCTGGACCCGGCCGTCGGCGGGCTCGGCACCCCGCACCCCACCAACGACGAGCAGCTGCTCATCCACCCCACCGGCACCTGGTTCAACCGGCCCGCGTCCCGTACGGCGATTCCCAACCTCTTCCTCGCCGGTGACTACGTGGCCGTCGACATCGACCTGGCGACCATGGAGGGCGCCAACGCGTCCGCCCGCCAGGCCGTGAACGCGCTGCTGGACGCGTCCGGTTCCGGCGCCGGGCGGTGCACGGTCACGCCCCTGTACCGCGCCCCGGAGTTCGCGGCGCTGAAGCGGCACGACGAGACCCGCTACCGGCTCGGGCTGCCCAACGCGTTCGACCTGGGGTGAGAGCGAGGTCCTACCCGGAGCCGGCGCGGGCCGCCTTCCCCAGGAGCAGTTCCCGCTCGCGTACGTTGTGTGCCAGGGCCGCTGCCCGCTCGAACTCCTCGCGCGCCTCGGCGGCCCGCCCCAGGCGGTCCAGCAGCTCGCCGCGGACGCTCGGCAGCAAGTGGTAGCTCTTCAGGGCGGGTTCGCCGGTGAGCGCGTCCACCAGTTTCAGGGCGGCGGCGGGGCCTTCGGACATCGAGACGGCGACCGCCCGGTTCAGCTCCACCACCGGGGAGGGGCACAGGGCCAGCAACTGGTCGTAGAGGGCGGCGATGGCGGCCCAGTCGGTGTCCTCGTAACGGGCGGCCATGGCGTGGCACGCGGCGATCGCGGCCTGGAGGGAGTACGGGCCGCGGCCCGCGCGGTGCAGGGCGTCCACGCCCCGGCGGATGAGCATGCGGTTCCACCTGGCGCGGTTCTGGTCGGCGAGCAACACCGGCTCGCCGTCCGGCCCCGTACGGGCGGGGATGCGCGACGCCTGGAACTCCAGCAGCGCGGCGAGGCCGTGCACTTCGGGCTCGCCGGGCATCAGGTTCGCCAGGACTCGGGCCAGGCGCAGCGCGTCCTCGCACAGGGCCGGGCGCACCAGGTCGTCGCCGGCCGTCGCGGAGTACCCCTCGTTGAAGACGAGGTAGATGACCTCCAGGACGGAGGAGAGGCGGTCCGCCCGGTCGCTGCCGTACGGGACCTCGAAGGGGACCTGAGCCTTGGCGAGCGCCCGCCTGGCGCGGACGATCCGCTGCGCAACAGTCGCCTCCGGCACCAGGAATGCGCGGGCGATCTCCGAGGTGGTCAGCCCGCCCAGCAGCCGCAGGGTGAGCGCGATACGGGCGGGTGCGGCCAGCACGGGGTGGCAGGCCGTGAAGATCAGCCGCAGCAGGTCGTCGTCGATGTCCTCCGGGCCCGCCGGTTCGGGCGGTGGCGGCGCGTCCTCCAACGTCCGCCCGACCTCGGCCAGTTTGCGCGCGTAGGTCTCCTTGCGGCGTACGAGGTCGATGGCGCGGTGCTTGGCGGTGGCCATGAGCCAGGCGCCCGGGTTGTCCGGCACGCCCGACTCCGGCCACCGCTCCAGCGCGGCGACCAGGGCGTCCTGCGCGATCTCCTCGGCGATGCCCACGTCCCGCACGACGCGGGTGACACCGGCGATGATCCGCGCGGACTCGATCCTGAACACCGTCTCGACCGCTTCGGCCGTGCCTGCCGTCGTACGTCCTGCCGTCACGGCCACCCATCAGAGCAGCCGGACGCGGGAGCGGCAAGCGCGTTCGGCACGGCGGTCCCCGGCGGGGCCGGGTCAGCAGCCCTCGATGATCTCCCGCACCTCGGCGGTGACGGTCCAGTGGTCCTCGTGGACCCGCAGGAACCGGCTGGCCCACTCCAGCGCCTCGGCCTTGTCCTTGGCCTGGACGATGGAGTAGCCGCCGACGACCTCCTTGGTCTCGGTGAAGGGCCCGTCGGTCGAGCTGAGCTTCCCGCCGGACCAGGTGACCCGGGTGCCCTCGGAGGTGGCGGCGAGCCCGCCGTTGTCCAGCATGACCCCGGCCTTGGTGATCTCCTCCAGCAGCTCGCCCATCCGCTTCTGGAGTTCGGGGCTGGGGCCGCCCTCGGGGACGTTCTTCTCGTCGATACGGATCAGCGTCAGGAAGCGCGGCATGGTCACTCCTCGGTCGTACGGCGGGCTTTCCCCGCCTCTCACCCGTGCGTCGATCGGGAGACCGCCGGATCGACAGGTCCGCCGGATTTTCTTCGGAGAATTTTTCCGGCGGCGCCGCACCGGCGTCCGGCGACACCGCACCTTATCCGTACAGGCGTACGGAATCGGCTACCGTTCGGCCCATGACGACTGCTGTGGTCTCTCCGAAGACGGCGTCCGAGGCGGCGGGTGTGGGCGCTCTGCTGCGCGAGTGGCGGCTGCGGCGCCGGGTCAGCCAGCTCGATCTGGCCCTGCGCGCCGACTCCTCCGCCCGGCACATCAGCTTCGTCGAGACCGGCCGCTCCCGGCCCAGCCGGGAGATGGTGCTGCGCCTGGCCGAGCACCTGGACGTACCCGTACGGGACCGCAACGTCCTGCTGGTCGCCGCCGGTTACGCGCCCGGCTTCCCCGAGACACCGCTGAACGACCCGTCGATGGACGCGCTGCGCGGCGGCGTGGAACGGCTGCTGGCCGTCTACGAGCCGTTCCCGGCGCTGGTCGTGGACGGTACGTACCACGTCGTCGCCGCGAACCGCGGCATCCAGGCGCTGATCGCGGGCGTCGGGGCGGAGCTGCTGGAGCCGCCGCTGAACGCCATGCGCATCACCCTGCACCCGGCCGGCCTCGCTCCCCGTATCCGCAACTTCCTGGAGTGGCGGGAGCACCTGCTCACGCAGATGCAGCGGCAGTTGGCCGTGGTGCGCTCGGCGCCGCTGCGCGCGCTGTTCGAGGAGGTGAGCGGCTATCCGCTGCCCGCGGGCGGCCGGGAGACCGCCGCGGACGGCGGCCACGCGCCGTACGCCCTGCCGATGGTGATCGAACACGACGGCCGGGTGCTGTCGTTCATCTCCACCATCGCCACCTTCAACACCCCGATGGACGTGACCGTCTCCGAACTCGCCCTGGAGACCTTCCTTCCGGCGGATCAGGAGACGGCCGACCATCTGCGGACGTGGCTGCCGTAGCGGCCACGCCGGCGCCGGTTCAGGCGGTGGGTACGCGGTCCAGGAAGCCGGATACGGAGCGGATCCGGCCGTCCGCGGCGAGCGTCGCGACATCGAACCCGGCGACCGGGGCCGAGCCGTCCGGCGCCACCAGCTCCCAGCCGAACCGGACCAGGTCGTGGTGCCCGTCCGGCTCGCCCAGCGGCCGGAACACGAAGCCGGGGAACTGCGCGTGGGTCGCGGCGATGACGGCGGCGAGCTGCTCGTGCCCGGCGACGTCGGAGAACGGGTCGGTGTACGTGGCGTCCTCGGTGAACGCCGCGGCGACGGCCCCGGCCGCACCGTCCCCGCTCGCGTTCCATGCCGCGAGGTACCGCGCGACCGCGTCCGCGTAGCGCTCCGTGCCGGTCTGCCGCGTCTTGGTCTGTGCCATGGCCGACTCCTCGAATCTCGTCAAATGGTGCGGGTCCGCGGTGCGTCGCGGGCCCGCGTTCGGGCCGGTCGGCGGGCCGGAGTGCGCCGGCCCGCCGGCCGATGCCCCAAAGATGCCGGGGCGCGGGGAAAGGCGCGATTACGTGCGGGGTAATGGGGCGCCTGACGACCACCGGATATTCGCTGGTGGTGGCGGTCAACCGCGGCCTACGCTGCGCCGGTCACGCGGTGGCCGGTAACGAGAGACGAGGAAGCGGTTGTTGGAGCGGCAGCACACGGATCCGGCGGATTTCTACACCGGTATCGTCGCGGAGTCCTACGCCCCGTTGAAGACCTTCTCCTACGATCCGGAGATCTACGCGGCCTTCGTACGTGAGGCGGGCGGCCCGGCGCTGGAACTGGGCTGCGGAGACGGTGACCCGCTGCTCGCCCTGCGCCGGGACGGTCTGGACGTCGAAGGCGTCGACTCCTCCGCGGACATGCTGGAGCGCTGCCGTCGCCGGGCCGACGCTGCGGGCGTCTCCGTCACCGTCCACCACCAGCGGATGGAAGCGCTCAGCCTGCCGCGCCGGTTCCGGGCGGTCTTTCTGGCCGGGCCGACCTTCAACCTGCTGCCGGACGACGCGGCCGCGGCCGCCGCGCTCCACGGCATCCGCCGCCATCTGACCGACGGCGGTTCCGCGCTGATCCCGCTGCACGTCCCCTCCCCCACCCCCGCCGGGAAGGTGGGCCGGGTCCGCACGGCCGTCGCCGACGACGGCGCCGAGATGCGCTTCTCCATCGTCTCCGAGGAGCGCGACGAGACCGCGCGGACCCAGACCGCCGTGCTGCGCTACGAGCGGCACGGCGCCGGTGAGCCCACGGTCGTGGAGCGTCCGTGGCTGCTGCACTGGTACCCCCGCCCGGTGTTCGAGGAGCTGGCCGCGGCGGCCGGGCTGGCCACGGTGTCGGTCACGGACGCGGACGGCCGCGCCGCCGCGGACGACGCGACGGACATGGTCTTCCGGCTGCGGGCCGCATGAGCGTCACCGGCCGAGCAGCGCCGCCAGCGTCCGCTTGACGGCAGTGTCCGGATCGGCCGGGAGAGCGTCCGCGCGCCAGGCCACGAAGTGGTCGGGGCGGACGAGTACGGCGCCTTCGGGGGCGAGCCCCGGCAGGGTGCCGGCCGGGACCCGGTGTGCGGTCAGGGTGATGCCGAAGGCGGCGGCCGCCTCCGTGGCGGCGGGGAGCCAGGGCTCACCCTGCGGCCCGGCCATCAGGGCCCAGTCCGCGGCGACGAGGTCGTGGGTGGAGGTCCGGCCGTCGTTGGCGTGCTCCGGGTGGCCCGGGTGCTCCAGCGTGCGGTGCGGGAGCCGGTGGCCCGGGTGTACGTGGTCGGAGAGGGTGCCCGGGGCGGGCCCGGAGTCGCCGTCGGGCGGGACGATAGCCCCGGACGGGTACGCGTAGCGCATCATCGCCCGTACGTAGTCCCGCGCCGCCCGCGCGTACAGCTCGTTCGGGTCGGCCCCGCCGAGGGTCCGGTACCCCAGGTGCATGCCGCGGGAGAGGGCGAGGGAGGCCCGTACCGCGGCGCGACGCTCCGGCTCGTACGTGTCCAGCAGCCGTTCCCCGGCCTGTCCGCGCAGGACCGCGGCGAGTTTCCAGGCGAGGTTGTGGCCGTCCTGGATACCGGTGTTCATCCCGAGGCCGCCGGCCGAACTCTGTACGTGCGCGGAGTCCCCGGCGAGGAAGACCCGGCCGTCCCGGAAGGACGAGGCCGCGCCGACGGCCGCTTCCCAGGCGTTCACCGTCACCAGGTCGATGGGCAGGTCCGGGTCGCAGATGGCGGTCCGCAGCAGGGCCAGGGCGCGGTCGGCGGGCAGGGGCGCGATGCCGTCCGTGTCGTCGGGGCGGTCCGGGTAGTCCATGAGGTGGGAAACCCACTGGTCGCGGCCGTTCATGGAGAAGACCGTCGCGTAGAGGTCCGCGGTGCGTATGAAGCATATGAGGTCGCGCCGGCCGTCCGCCCCGGCCGGGAGGACGGCGCGGTAGAAGGCGGTGTGCAGCCGGGCGACCACCTCGCGGTCGGGCATGGTGATGCCGAGCAGGCGGCGTACGGTGCTGTGCGCGCCGTCGGCGCCGATCACGTAGTCCGCGGCGATGTCGTACTCCTCGCCGCTGCCGCTGTCGGCGAGCCGCACCCGTACGCCGTCCGCGCCCTGTTCGAGGGCGGTCACGCCGAGGCCGGACCGCGCGTCACCGCCGCGCCGCAGCAGTTCGTCCAGCGCCAGCCGCTGCACCTGGAGATGGTTGAGCACCAGCCGGCTGTCGACCGGGCTGCAGGCCCGCAGCCAGCGGACATACGGCTCGGGCGGCGCCACCCGCTGCCGTACGGTGCCCAGCGCGCTGTCCTTGAACACCGCCTGGAAGGGCTCGGCCCCGTACCAGCCCGTCCGTTCGACGGCGTCCCCGAGGCCCGCCGACCGGAGCAGTTCCAGCGTGCGGATGCTGCTCATCGCCCTGGGCGGGCCGGTGAGCGGGTCCCGCTTGTCGACGACGAGCGCGGGCACGCCCCACCGTGCCAGGAACATCGCGGTGACCAGGCCGACCGGGCCGCCCCCGGCCACCAGCACCGGCACCCTGCGGGGGAGCGGCCGCTCCCCCGTCGTTTCCCGTATGCGCACAGCACACCGTCCTTCCCCCGGCCCGGTCCGTCGCCGGGCCCGATCCGCCCAGCCTGGACGCTCAAGTCGGCTTGAGCGCAAGATGGTTCCGTGCTGCCCGGCGACGAGGACGACCAGCTGTATCCGATCAGCGAAGTGGCCCGCTGCTTCGGCCTGTCGGTGGCCACGCTGCGGTACTACGACCAGCTGGGGCTGCTGCCGCCCGCCGGACGCCGCGGGAACGTACGGCACTACGGCCGGCGCGAACTGCGGCGGCTCGCGCTGATCCAGCACCTCCACCACGGCGGCATGCTGAGCCTCGCGGACACCGCCGCCGCGCTCGGCGAGCGCGGCCCGGACGGGGTGCTGCGCCCGCCGGGGCGGGCGGTGCTGACCGGCACCATCCAGCGGATCGAAGCGCGCATGGCGGACCTCCAGGCCGCCCAGCGGCGCCTCGCCCACCTGCTGACCTGCCCGAAGAACGATCCGGTACGGGAGTGCACCCACCTGCGCGCGGAACTGGACCGGAATGTGACGGAGGCGCTGGGGCGGTGACGGGGGGTCATGGATCCCCACTGATTATTGACCGGTCGGTCTCGAAAGCCTAGGGTTCCCTCATGGCACGGACCAAGGCATTCGATCCGGACGCCGCCCTCCAGGCAGCCCTCGAACTGTTCTGGCGGCGCGGCTACGAAGCGACCTCGATGGCCGACCTCGTCGACCATCTCGGCATCGCCCGCGCCAGCATCTACGCGACCTTCGGCAGCAAGCACGACCTCTACCTCAAGGCCCTGGAGCGCTACAGCCGGCTCTCGGACCCGGGACTCATCGAGGAACTGTCACAGCCGGGGCCCGCCCTGCCCGCCGTACGGGCGCTGGTACACCGGTTCGCGGAGGAGGCCGCCTGCGACGACCTGGGGCGCGGCTGCTTCGTGACGAACACGGCCGCGGAGCTGGCCGCGCACGACCGGCACGCCGCCCGGCAGGTCGAGGCGAGCTGGACCGTACTGGAAACGGCGCTGACCTCGGCGCTGACGCGGGCACGGGCCCAGGGCGAGCTGCCCGCCGACCGCGACCCGCGGGCGCTGGCCCGGATGCTGCTCGTCCTGATGCAGGGGCTGCGCCTGATGGGCAAGTCGGGCCAGGAACCGGGGCGGCTCCGCGACGCGGCGGAACAGGCGCTGGCGCTGCTGGACTGAGGGCGCGGGTGGGTTGACCGGGGGCCGGACTCCGGGGCCTCCTCCGCGCCTCCGCACGCCTCGATTCGAGACTGATCGTTCTCGATAGAAGGCGCCCGCGAGCACAGCACGCACCACGCACCACGCACCACAAACACGATCACCGCACGAGTACGACCACGACATCACCACGAGCACGACCCGAGAAGGGACCACCCCCCATGACCACCGCCCCCACCCCCGCACGCTTCGCCGGAAAGTCGGTCCTGGTCACCGGCGGCGGCACCGGTATCGGCCGGGCGGTCGCCCTCGCGTTCGCCGGCGAAGGCGCGAACGTCGTGGTCGCCGGGCGTACCGAGGAGACGCTGAAGGAGACGGTCGCCCTGGTGGAGGCCGCGGGCGGCCGGGCGGCGGCCGTCACCGCCGACGTGACCCGGGGCGCTGACGTGGCCGCGCTGGTCGAGGAGACGGTGCGCCGCTTCGGCGGGCTGCATGTGGCGGTCAACAACGTCGGGGTGTTCGTGCCCCCGGCGCCCACCGCCGACATCCCCGAGGAGGACTGGCGGCGTGCCCTGGACACCAACCTCACCGGCACGTTCCTGTCGATGAAGCACGAGATCGCCCATATGCGGGCGCACGGCGGCGGCGCGATCGTGAACATCGCGTCCAATCTGGGCGCCTCGCTGCGCCGCCCCGGGATCAGCGCGTACGTCGCGGCCAAGGCCGCGGTGAGCGCCCTGACCCGGAACGCCGCGCTCGACCACATCAAGGACGGCGTACGCATCAACGCGGTCTCGCCCGGCAAGGTCGACACGTCCATGTCGACGCTGCCGGGCGAGACCGCGGAGCTGAAGGCCGAGCGGATGCGGCGCGAGGTGCCCGTAGGGCGCTCGGCCGCGACCGCCGAGATCGCGGCGGCGGTGCTCTACCTGTCGTCCGACGAGGCGGCGTTCACCGTGGGCGCCGAGCTGGTGGTGGACGGCGGGGTCACCGCCTGATCCTCCCCGGCCGCCCGGCCGCGGACCGTGCGGCGGGCGGCCATCCAGGCGTAGACGAGGATGCCGGCGAACAGGAACAGCACGCCCTGGTAGATGGCCGCGTATCCGGCGCCGGCGACCAGCCAGAAGGTGAAGCCGAAGGCGACCACGGCGAGCACCATGTCGCGGGCGAAGCGGGCCGGGCGGACCTGGTCGCGGCGTCCGGTGAGCAGGAAGTAGATCTGGGCGCCGGCGGCGAGCAGATACGGCACGGTCGCGGAGAACGTCGTGATCAGTACGAGGATCTCGAAGACGCCGCCCGCGCCGATCAGGTAGTTGATCACGGTCAGGGCGGTGGCCAGCACCGAGGCGGCCAGCACGCCGAAGGTCGGCACACCGCGCTGCTTCTTCAGGAAGGCGGCCGGGAACAGGCCGTCCTTGGCGGCGGCGTACGGCGACTGGGCGCTCATCAGCGTCCAGCCGTTCAGCGCGCCGACGATGGAGATGACCGCGGCGACCGCGATGACGGTGCCGCCCCACTGGCCGCCGAACATGGCGTTGACCGCGTCGGAGAACGGCGCCTTGGAGTCCACCAGCTTGTCGTGGGCGACCGTGCCGAAGACCGAGACCGTGCCGAGCAGGTAGACGACGGCGGCGCCGATGGTGCCGAGGACGGTGGCGCGGCCCACGTTGCGCTCCGGGTCGCGCACCTCGCCCGCGCTCATCGCCGCGGATTCCACGCCGACGTAGCTGTAGAGCAGGATGGCCGCCGCGGCCGACATGCCGCCGATCGCGCTGCCGCCGCCCTCGTGGAACGAGCCGAGCTTGTCCGGGTCGAAGAAGAACAGTCCGACGACCGCGATGAACAGCAGCGGGACGAACTTCAGGACCGTGGAGACCAGCTGGACGGCGCCCACATAGCGCGTCCCGGCGAAGTTGGAGAGCGCCGGGAGCCAGAGCGCGACCAGTGCCACCAGCAGGTCGGTGCCCTTGGAGTCATGGCCGGGGAAGAGCACATGGACATAGCCGACGGCGGCGACCGCGAGGGCCGCGTTGCTCACCCAGGTCATGGTCCAGTACGACCAGGCCGACAGGAAGCCGGCGAAGTCGCCGAACGCCTCGCGGGCGTAGACGTACGGGCCGCCGGTGTCCGGGTGGCGCTCGGCCAGCCGCCCGAAGACCAGGGCCAGCGCGATGGCGCCGACGGTCAGGACACCGAAGGCGACCAGGCTCACGGTGCCGAACGGGGCCACCGAGGCGGGCAGCAGGAAGATACCGCCGCCGATGATGTTGCCCATCACTAGGCAGGTTGCGGTCCCCAGACCGAAACGGCGGGTGTGCCGGTCGTGCATGGCAGGGTGGGCCTCTCGTCGTGCTGTGCGGGCCCGGAGTTGCCGGGCGACTGCATATGGTCTTCGACCTGCGACGTTGCACAAAATCAGCGGGTTTTGTCCCGCACGGTGCCGTCGGCGGGCGGAAATACTTCGGGCCGGGGGCCTTCCGGCCGCAGTTCGTCCGCCGGGCCCCCGAGGGGTATCTGCGGCCCGTCCACCTCGCGCAGCCAGCGCCGCAGGACCGCGTGGACCTGCTCCGCCCCGGCCGGCTCCCGCCCGTCGGCGGCCGGCGGGGACAGTTCGGCGGGCCACAGCAGGAAGGGGCGGCTCTGCTCGCCGCCCAGTCCGCCGTGCGAGCCGATCTGCTCCTCGAAGGCGTGCACCGCGCCCGTCCGCGGGTCGCAGGCGGAGTTGACCATGATGTCGGCGGCGTGCGGGAAGCCGTCCGTGCGCCGCACGGCCTCCGCCGCGCCCGCACCGAACCCGGCGAGGGGGTCGCGGCCCACGATCCGGCCGCTGTCGAGGTGGTGTTCGGCGCCGTCCGGCCCGAGCACCACGGCGCCGTGCGCGGCGGAGCGTACGAGCAGGAAGCCGATGCCCGGGTGGTTGGCGAGGGTGGGCAGCAGCGCCGGGTGGCGGCGGTCGATCTCCTCGCGCGTCACCCGTCCGGGCAGGTCGGGGAAGGACACCAGGCCGAGATTCCCGGAGGCGAGCACGACGGGGTCGGAGGTGCCGCAGCCGTCCCTGCCCTCCGGGCGGTGCAGTGCGGCGCGGGCCGCCTCGCGCGCCTCCGCGCCGCTCGCGGACCGCCCGGCGCGCCGGGACACCGGCAGACCGCAGCCCGCGCGCACCAGGTCCTCCAGCCCGAGTCCGTAGGTCTCCAGGAAGGTCGGTCCCGGGCTCTGGCCGTGGTCGGAGAGCAGCACGATCCGGTAGCGGCGGGGGGCGTACTGCGCGGCGTCGGCGATCAGGCCGACGGCACGGTCCAGGCGGCGCAGGACCTGGTGGGTGTCCCGGTGCCGGGGGCCGGAGTGGTGCGCGACCTCGTCGTACGCGACGAGGTCGGCGTAGACGGCCGTGCGGCCCGCGAGCAGGTCGCCGATCACGGCGGCGACCACGACGTCACGCTCGACGACGGTCGCGAAGGCCCGGATGAAGGGGTAGAGGCCGCCGCGCTTCACCCGCGGGCGCTCCCCTCGGATGCGGGAGCGCAGGGACTGGCCCGTCTCCCGGACGACCTCGGCGGCGAAGGAGACGGCCGTGCGGGTCGCGTTGGCCGGGTCGGAGAAGTACGCGAAATAGCCGGCGCGGGAGCGGTTGTGCCGGCCGCGGCGGGCGGCCACCGACATCACGAGCGCGAGCTGGTCGGCGCCGCCGCTGAAGAGGTTGCCGCGACTGGCGCCGTCGTAGCTCAGCAGCCCGGCGTCGCCCGTGCGGGCCACGGCGCGGCGCTGGAGCTCGGCCGCGCTGCTGGGCCGGTTGCTGACGATCAGCCGGCCGGTCTCCTTTTCGTACCACCGGAAGGCGGGCAGGTCGTGGTTGGTGCCGTGCAGCAGGGCGAGCTGGCTGGCGCCGGTCTGGCTGGACCAGTCCGTACGCCACGGGGTCAGCCGGTGGGTGCTGCGGAGCCAACCCGCGACCGTGCCCATCAGGGGCCGCTCGCCGGCCGTCGCCTCGCGCAGTACGTCGTGGCCCAGGCCGTCGAGCTGGAGGAAGACCGTGCCGGGCGCGACGGGGCCCACATCGCCGGGGGCGCCGCGGCGGCGGCCGTGCCGGCGTCCGGCCAGCCGCACCAGGCGTCTTCGGTACGCGTCGTCGTCGCGCACCGCGAGGAAGGTGGAGGTGGCGGAGGAGGTCGCGGACATCACGGCGGCCACGATCACCGCGGTCTCGGGCGCTGCCTGGCCGCCCTCGGGGATCAGGCCGAGGGCGACCAGCAGCAGGGAGCCGTTCAGGAAGAAGACCAGCAGCCCGAGGACGAGGGCCGGCACCAGCAGCAGGGCCCGGACGAGCAGCGGCCACACCAGGGCGCCGAGCAGGCCGAAGGCGCCGGCGCCGAGCGCGGCGGTGAGGAAGGTCCGGGTGATGCTCTCACCGCTCGCGGACTGGAGGCGGAAGTCGGGGAGCACGGCGGCGAGCAGGAGCAGCGTCAGCGAGGACACCGCCCAGACCGCGGTCACCCGCAGCAGGGCGCCACCCGCCGTCCGCCACCGGGGCCGTCGCATCCGCGCTCACCTCGCTCCCGCCGCCCGTCACGCTCGGACACCCGCACCGGGCATCACGCCTACAGCGTGTCACAGCCCACTGACAGTCCGGCCGGGCGGCGGGTCCGGCCGGGCGACCGGGCGGGGCGCCCGTGTCCCGCGGCTTCCGGCCCGGTCAGCCGCGCCCCGCGAACGGCACCTGCGCCTCGGCCGCCTCCGCCGGTTCCCCCTCCCCCGGCCACCGCCACAGCCCCGCCTCCGCCAGCCGCGGCAGCACGCCCTCCCCGAACCAGTACGCCTCCTCGACGTGCGGATGCCCGGAGAGGACGAATTCCTCGATGCCGAGGCGGTGGTACTCGGCAATCCGCTCGGCCACCTCGGCGTGGCTGCCGACCAGGGCGGTGCCCGCGCCGCCCCGTACCAGGCCGATGCCCGCCCAGAGGTTGGGCGCGACCTCCAGCCCGTCCGTGCTGCCGCCGTGCAGCGCCAGCATCCGCCGCTGCCCCTCGGACTCGCTGCGCGCCAGCCCCTCCTGTACGGCGCGCACCGTCTCCGGCGAGAATCCCGCCAGCAGGCGGCGTGCCTCGGCCCACGCGTCGTCGGCGGTGTCCCGGGTGATCACGTGCAGCCGGATGCCGAAGCGCACCGTGCGCCCGGCGTCGGCGGCCAGCTTCCGTATCCAGGTGATCTTCTCGGCCACCTGCTCGGGCGGCTCTCCCCAGGTCAGGTACACATCGCTGAAGCGGGCGGCGACCTCGCCCGCCGCCGCCGAGGACCCGCCGAAGTAGACCGGCGGTACGGGGTCGGGGACACGGGCCAGCCGTGCCTGTTCGACGCGCAGGTGCTCCCCGTCGAAGTCGACCGTCCTCCCCTGCCACAGGTCCCGCACGATGCTCAGGAATTCGCCGGTACGGGCGTAGCGCGCGTCCTTGTCGAGGAAGTCGCCGTACGCACGCTGCTCGTGGCTCTCGCCTCCGGTGACGACGTTCAGAAGCAGCCGCCCCGGAGCGTGCCGCTGGAAGGTGGCCGCCATCTGGGCGGCGAGGGTGGGCGCGATGACGCCGGGCCGGAAGGCGACCAGGAATTTCAGGCGCTCGGTCTCCCGGGCGAGCATCGCCGTGGTGAGCCAGGCGTCCTCGCACCAGGCGCCGGTCGGGGTCAGCGCGCCCTCGAAGCCGAGTTGTTCGGCGGCGCGGGCGATCTGGGTGAGGTAGCCGAGGGTGGCGGGGCGCTGGCCGCCCGCCGCGCCGGCGGGCAGGCCGTGGCCGCCGCCGACGACGTGCCGGCTGTCGCCGTAGGTCGGCAGGAACCAGTGGAACGTGAGGCTCACGAGGTCTCCGGAAGCAAAGGAGGAAGGGGAACAGTGAAAAGGGGTGTCAGAGGAGGCCGTGCCGGGGTGGCCGGGTGCCGTTGAGGACGTACCGGCCGAGGTGCTGCACCTTCCAGCGCGCCGGGTCGTGCAGCGTGTGGGTCCGCGCGTCGCGCCAGTGCCGGTGCAGGTTGAGCCCGTCCAGCGCGGCCCGGGTGCCGGCCACTTCGAACAGGGCGCTGCCCGTCTCCACCGCCGTCTCCCCCGCGTACGCCTTCGCCGCGGCGACCGCGATCGACGCCTCGGCGGCGGTGTCGTCGGTGAGGCGGCCGGTGGCGGCGTCCACGGCGCGGGCCGCGGCCTCCAGGAGGGCCTGCGCGGCCCGGACCCGCAGTTCCAGTTCGCCGAAGCGCTGCACGAGCAGCGGGTCCTCGGCCGCCGTCGCGAAGCCGCTCTCGAACCACGGCCGGCTCTGCGTACGGACGAACTCCGCCGCTTCGGTCAGCGCTCCGCGGGCGATGCCGGTGTCGATGGCGGTGTGCAGCAACTGGGCGATTGCACCGTGCAGTTGCGGGCCCTCGAAGGTGAGGTGGTGCGGGACGACGCGGTCGGCCGGTACGGTGACCGCTTCCAGCCGGACGGTGCCGCTGGCGGTGGTGCGCTGCCCCATGCCGTCCCAGTCGTCGACGACGGTGACGCCGGGCGCGTCGCGCGGTACGTACGCGACGTGCAGTTTGTCCCCGGCGCCGCGGGCCAGCACCGGAATCCAGTCGGCGAACAGGGCGCCCGTGGAGTAGTGCTTGGTTCCGGTCAGGACGTAGCCGTCCTCGGTGGGCTCCAGGCGGGTGCGGATGTCCTGGACGTGCCGGGTGCCGGCCTCAGACTGCGCGTTGCCGAAGCGGCGCCCGGCCAGCACCTCGCGGAAGAAGAACTCCCGCTGCCGGGAACTTCCCTGGGCACGCAGCACGTTGATGTACACGAAGTGGCTCTGCGGGATCTGCGCGAGGCTCGGGTCGGCTGTGGCGAGCAGCCGGAAGACCTCGGCCAGGGTCGCAGCCGAGACCTCGGCGCCGCCGTGGGCGCGCGGCACGGTGATCCCGAGCAGGCCGCTGGCCGAGAGCCGGTCGAGTTCGCGGCGCGGCAGCCGCCGCCGCGCGTCGCGTTCCGCCGCGCCGGGGCGGAAGGCGTCGGCCAGTTCGGCCGCGACGGCGCGTGCTTCGGCGTCGTCGGCGATGACGTGGGCCGTATCGGTCCGGGGCGTGGCGGGTCCGGTGGTGGTGGTCATGTGCGTACCCCTGCCGTCTCAGCTCGCGGCAGCGAGCAGCGGGGCTCGGCCGAGGGCGCCGGAGAACTGGTCGAGGACCTGGTGAAGGGCTTCGGCGGTGCCCTGCTCGATGCCGAGCGTGCCGTCTTCGCGCACGTCGAGCTGCCGGTCCAGGACGAACCAGCCCTGGACGATGTGCGCGGCGCCCATGGAGGAGAGCACCGGCCGCAGCGCGTAGTCGATGGCCAGGACGTGCGCCGTGGTACCGCCGGTGGCCAGCGGCAGCACGGTCTTGCCCGCCAGCGCGTACTGGGGCAGCAGATCGAGCAGCGACTTGAGGATCCCCGAGTAGGCGGCCTTGTAGACGGGAGTGCCGATGACCACGCCGTCGGCCCGCGCGAACAGCTCGGTGGCGGCGACGATGTCGGGGTGCTGGAAGTCGGCGCCGAGCAGCGCGTCGGCGGACAGCGTACGGACGTCGAGTTCGACGACGCGGTGGCCTTCGGCGGTGAGCCGGGCGTCCAGGTGGCGCAGCAGGCGGGCGGTGCGGGAGGTGGCGGAGGGGCTTCCGGAGACGGACAGGACGGTGGGCATGGCGGTCACCTCGGGGGTCGGTGAGAGCGGGAAGGGCGGTCAGGAGTACCAAGTGGGGGTGGGCAGTTCGCCGATGAGGACATGGCGGCCGACTTCCCGCCTCTTGTACGCCACCGGGTCATGAAGGGTGTGCGTGCGCACATTGCGCCAGAAGCGGTCCAGGCCCTCGGCCGTGGCGGTGGAGCGGGCGCCGGTAGCCTCGAAGATCCGGCTGGTGACCTCCAGGGCCACGTCGGTGGCGTGCGCCTTGGCCGCGGCGACGCGTACCTCGAACTCGCCGCGGTCCCGCTCGGTCACCGCGTCGGGGTCGTCGTGCAGCCGCTGGCCCTCCTCGGCGACCCGGTCGGCGAACGCCTGGGCCGCCCACAGGCGGGTGGTCAGGTCGCCGTAGATGTCGATGATGTACGGCTCGTCCACGGCCCGGTCGTGGCCGCCGTGCAGCCAGGGGCGGGTGGTGTTGCGGGTGTAGCCCGCCGCCGTCTCCAGGGCGCCCGCGGCGATCCCCAGGTAGAAGTTGACGAACACCAGCTGGATGGTGGGCACGTTGAGGGTGTTGTAGACGCGCGGCCGGAACGTCTTGTCGACATAGCCCGCCGCGCTCCCCCAGCCCACGCGGACGTTGTCGAGGGTCACGCCGCCGCTCTCGGTGAGCCGCTGGCCGATGTTGTCCCAGTCGTCGTGGAAGGCCAGCCCCTCGCTGTCGGAGGGCACGATGGCGAAGACATGATCGTCGGTGCCCTCCAGGACGCCTTCGAGCACGGTGACGTCGGAGACCTTGCTCCCGGTGGAGAAGGACTTGCGGCCGCTGAAGGCCAGCGTGTCGCCCTCGTCCCGTACGACCACGTCGGCGTCGCGCGGGTTGACGGCGCCGCCGAAGAACCACCGGTTGCGCGCCGCCTCGGCCTCGACGTGCTCCCACTGCTCGCGGGTGCCGACCAGGCGGGCCGCCCAGTTCCACAGGTAGTGGTAGCCGAGCAGCTGCGCGATCGAGCCGTCGGCCTTGGCGACTTCGCGTACGACCTGGTAGGCGGTGGTCCAGCGCTGTCCGCCGCCTCCGTGTGCGGCCGGGCCGAGCAGGGTGACCAGGCCGGAGTCCTTCAGGAGTTGCACCTCGGCGTACGGGGTGGCGCCGGCCCGGTCGCGGGCGGCGGCGTCGGTGGCGAGGATCGCGGCGACCTCGGTGGCGCGGGCTATCCATGCGTCCGCGTCGGTGGGGGCGGGCCGGGACTGCCAGGTGGTGGGGGCCACGGCGCTCATAAGGCTCTCCTTCGTATGTCGGTGGTTGCGGGCGGGTACGGGGGGGCGGTCAGGCGACGACGGCAGCCGGGGGCCGCGGCCGCGCGTCCGGCTCCTGGGCCTCCAGCTCGCGTACGAGCGGCAGGACGCGCTTGCCGAAGTACTCGACCTCCTCCAGGTAGTGCAGGAAGCCGAGCAGGAAGAGGTCCACGCCGAGGCGCTTGTAGGCGACGATGCGTTCGGCGATCTGTTCCGGGGTGCCGATCAGCCCCGTACGGAACCCGTCGTTGTACTGCACGAGGTCCTCGAACGACGAGTCCTGCCACATGCCCTTGCCGTCGGCGGTGGAGCGGCCCGCCTGCCGCACGGCGTCCGAGAAGCCGTGTACGGCCTCGGTGTCCGCCTTGGCGACGATCTCCCGCAGCACCTCGCGGGCCTCCACCTCGGTGTCGCGGGCGATCAGGAAGCCGTTCAGTCCGAAGCGGGGCGCGGGCCGTCCGGCCGCGGCGGCCGAGGCATGCACGTCGTTGAGCTGTTCGGTGACGCCCGCGAAGTCCTTGCCGTTGCTGAAGTACCAGTCGGAGACCCGGCCCGCCATGGCGCGGGCGGCGGTGGAGTTGCCGCCCTGGAAGATCTCCGGGTGCGGGCGCAGCGGGGAGGTGACCGGCTTGGGCTTGAGCGAGAAGTCGCGGATCCGGTAGAAGTCGCCGGCCAGCCGCGCGCGGTCCTCGGTCCAGATGCCGCGCAGCGCGGTGATGAACTCCTCGGCCCGCCGGTAGCGTTCGTCGTGCTCCAGCCAGGGCTCGCCGAGCGCGGTGAACTCGCCCTTGAACCAGCCGCTGACGACGTTGACCGCGAACCGGCCGCCGGACAGCTGGTCCGCGGTGGCGCCGAGTTTGGCCAGGACGCCGGGGTGCCAGAGCCCGGGGTGGACGGCGGCGATGACCTTCAGACGCTCGGTGGCGAGCAGCAGCGCGAGGCTGAAGGAGGTGGACTCGTGCTGGTACTCGGCGCCGTAACTGGCCATGTAGCGGACCTGGGTGAGCGCGTAGTCGAAGCCGTTGCGCTCGGCCAGGACGGCCAGTTCGCGGTTGTATTCGTAGCCCCAGTCGGTGCGCTGCTCGATGGTGCTGGTGACGAGGCCGCCGCTGACGTTGGGCACCCAGTAGGCGAAGCGCAGCGGGTCGAAGGCGGGCGGGACGGGCATCAGGTACTCCCGGTGGGTCTGGGCGGGCAGGGGGAATTGCGGCATCGGCCGGGACGTGCATTCCATGCGTTTCGGAATGCGGAAATCAGCGCACGGACATGGCGAACAGGAGACGTGGCGAACCGGCCGTTACAGATGGCATGACGGGAAATCCGGAAGGTTCCGGAAAAAGATCAACCGGCTCGCCGGAAAACCGTCGGAGTATCCGGAACGGTGGCGTCCTTACCGGCCGGCGCGCCGACACAGGGCGCTGGAGACCCGTACGAGGTCCACATGACGGCGTTGTGTGAGCTGCCCGAGCTTCTTCATCAACGCGTCACCTCCTCGCAACAATTCGGCGGTAGGGCCACGGTCCGGCCAGCCGTTTCCCGCCACTTCCGGGAGTTTACCCAGGCTGCCGCCGCAGGTCGACAAGGCATCCGCGAGGTGGTGATAGGGTCCCCCTTCCACCGGGCCCCGAGCGGGGAATATCACCGGCCCCCGACCGGGGAATTCACCGGCGTCCGGCCATGCTTGGAGGCGGCTTGCCGTGCGAATAGAACAACTGGAATATCTGGCGGCGGTCACCCGGCTCGGGTCGCTGCGCCGGGCCGCCGAGGAGCTGCATCTGTCGCAGCCGGCGCTGAGCGAGACCGTCCGCAACCTGGAACGGGAGCTGGGCGTGGGGCTGCTGGACCGCAAGCGGTCCGGGGCGAAGATCAGCGACGAGGGGCGGGAGCTGCTGCCGCACATCGCCGGGGTGCTGGACGCGGTCGACCGGCTGCGCCGTGCGGCCGACGACCAGCACCAGGTCAGCCGGATGGTGCGGCTGGGCACGGTCAACGCGGCCACGGTCCCGCTGCTCGTCCCGGCCGTCCGGGAGTTCCGCGCCGCGCATCCGCTGACCCAGGTGGAGGTGGTCACCGCCCAGCAGGACGCCATCCAGCAGGGCCTGATGGAGGGCGGGTTCGACCTCGGGCTGGTCAACTACCTGCGGGGCGACGACCTGCCGCCCGGCCTGCACACCACCGAGCTGCTGCGCGGGCGCCCGGTCGTGTGCGTGCGCCCGGACAGCCCGCTGGCGGCGCTGGAGTCGGTCACCGTCGCGGACCTGCTGGCCGAGCCGCTGATCGTGATGCGCTCGGGGTACGTCATGCACCGTTACGTCCACCGGCTGCTCCGGGGCCGTACACCGTCCTTCTCGTACTCGACCGACGGCGCGGAGATGGGCAAGCTGATGGTGGCCGAAGGGCTCGGCGCCACCGTACTGCCCGACTACAGCGTGCTCGGCGATCCGCTGGAGCGCAGCGGGGCGATCACCTGCCGTCCGCTGGCGGACGACGCCACCGAGGTGCGCATGGTGATCCAGCGGCGCCGCGCCGGCTCGGTGCCCCGGGCGGCCCGGGATCTGCACGCGATCTTCGTCCGGCGCGCCGGGGAGCCGCCGCACCGGGGCACCCGGGCCGACGCGTGATGAGGCAGGATCGAAGAAGGGCGTACGGAGGAGGAGGTACGGCGCCGGGCGCCCCGCGCGACGGTTCCGTTCCGGTCGGGAGGTCGGTGTGGCGGTGGAGGTCACCTGGTGGGGGCACGCCACCGTCACGGTCACCGACTCGGGCGTACGGGTCCTGACCGACCCGCTGTTCGTCCGGCGCCTCGCGCACCTGCGCCGCCGCCGGGGCGCGCTCCCGCCGCCCGCCGCGGCCCGCGCCGACGCCGTGCTCGTCTCCCACCTGCACGCCGACCATCTGCACCCCGCCTCCCTGGCGCGCCTCGCGCCGGGCACGCGGCTGGTGGTGCCGTACGGGGCGGCCGCCGCGGTGCCCGGGCTGCGGCGGGTGGCGGCGGCCCGCGGCCTGCCGGTCACCGAGGTGCGACCCGGTGACACGGTGTCCGTACGCGCGTCCCGGAACGGCCACGGCCCCGCCGAGGTGACCGTCCGCGCGGTGCACGCGGCACACGACGGGCGCCGGCTGCCGTACGGGCCGCACCGGGTGCCCGCGCTCGGCTATGTGGTGCACGGCGCGGCGACGACGTACTTCGCGGGCGACACCGGGCTCTTCGACACGATGGCCGAGGAGGTCGGCGCCTGTGATGTGGCGCTGCTGCCGGTGGGCGGCTGGGGCCCGTTCCTGGGGCACGGGCATCTCGACGCGCGGCGTGCGGCCGAGGCGGCGGCCCGGCTCGGGCCGGTCAGCGCGGTCCCGGTGCACTACGGCACGTACTGGCCGATCGGCATGGACGCGGTGCGCCCCCACGAGTTCCACTCCCCCGGCGACGAGTTCGCGCGGCAGGCCGGGCTGCTGGCGCCGGAGGTGGCGGTGCACCGGCTGGCGCACGGCGAGTCCGTACGGCTGACGGGCGCGCGGTGATCGGCGGGCTGGCGGGCAGCCTGCCCGCCGAACCGGCACAGCAGGCGGTGGGCTATCCGTCACTGTTCCTGCTGGTGGTGCTGGGCTCGCTGGTACCAGTGGTGCCGACCGGCGCGGTGGTCAGCTCGGCCGCGGTGGTGGCCTTCCACCAGGGCTCGCCGTGGGCGCTGCTGTCGGTCTTCGGGGTGAGCGCCCTCGCCGCGTTCCTCGGCGACCTGGGGCTGTACTGGCTGGGCGGACGCGGCGTGCGCTCACGCAACGGTTCCCGCTGGCTGGACCGCCTGCGCGACCGCGCCGCGCCGGAACGGCTGGCACAGGCCCAGGCCGGGCTGCGCGCCCACGGGGTGCTGGTGCTCGTGCTGTCCCGCCTGGTGCCGGCCGGACGGATCCCGGTGATGCTGGCATGCCTGCTGGCACGAGTCCCCCTACGCCGCTTCGCCCACGGCGACCTGCCGGCCTGCCTGGCCTGGGCACTCACGTACCAGCTCATCGGCGTACTCGGCGGCTCCCTGTTCCCCAAACCGTGGCAGGGCGTGGCCACGGCGGTCGGACTGGCACTGCTGATCAGCGGGGCACCTGCGGTGTGGCGGCGGGTGCGGGGTGGGAGGGGTGGGTGAGGGGGTGTTCGCGATCCCGCCTCACCCCACCTCCCGTCCCTCCCCCTCCCCCAACACCCGCGACCCCCCAACCGCCAGATCCCACAAATCCTCGCGTGGGCGCCCGGTGGCCTCCCAGGCCGCGCGTACGCGGCGCAGCGGTTCCAAGGGGGCCTCGGCGGACAGCAAGAACGTCGACCAGTGCATGGGTGCCATCGCGCGGGCGCCCAGGTCGTGGCAGGCGCGGACTGCCTCCTCGGGGTCGGTGTGTACTGGGCGCAGCATCCAGCGCGGGTCGTAGGCGCCGATCGGGAGCAGTGCGAGGTCGATGTCCGGGTATCGGCTGCCGATCTCTTCGAACCAGTGGCCGTAGCCGGTGTCGCCCGCGAAGTACACCCGCCGCCCGTCCGGCGCGGTCAGGACCCAGCCGCCCCACAGGGAGCGGCAGGTGTCGGTCAGGGTGCGCTTGCTCCAGTGGTGGGCTGGCACGAAGTCGAAGCGGACCGGGCCCTCGGGGCCGGGCAGTTCGACGGCCTCCCACCAGTCCAGGTCGGTGACGTGGGTGAAGCGGCGCCGGCGGGCCCAGCGGGCGAGTCCGGCGGGCAGCAGTAGGGGGGTGTGCGGCGGCAGTTGCTTGAGGGTGGGCAGGTCGAGGTGGTCGTAGTGGTTGTGGCTGATGACCACCGCGTCGACGGGCGGCAGGTCCTGCCAGCGGACGCCGACCGGGGTGACGCGGGGCGGGGTGCCGAGGATCTTGCGGGACCACACGGGGTCGGTGAGCACGGTCAGGCCGCCGACGCGCAGCACCCAGCTGGCGTGTCCCACCCAGGTGACGGCGATCTCCCGGGGGCCGGGCTCCGGCAGTGGGCCCGGTTCGAAGGGGAGTTCTGGGATGTCCAGGAGTGCCTGGGCGGAGGGCCGCAGCTTGCCCTCGCGGGCGATGCGGGCGAGCGCGCGGACGCCGGGCAGCGGTGCGGTGAGACGGTCGGTGAAGTCGCGGGGCCACCGGCGGACCTCGCGGAGCGGGCGGAGCGCCGGGGATTCGGGGTGCGGGCCGGCCGGGTGCGGGGCGTCGGCGGTCGGGAGAGGCTCGGTGAGGGAACGTTCGGTCTGTTCGGTCATCGAGAGGCTCCATTCGGTGGGCGTGACCGGTCGTGGTGCCGGTCGCGGGCGAGAGCCGGGGCGGCCGGGAAGGCGGGGCCGGAGAGGGCGTACGGGCGGTACGCGGCAGGGCCGGGAGAGGCGTACGGGCGGTACGCGGCGGTCCCGGCGCTACGAGGGGCCGGTGTCCGTGAGCGACGCGAGCGTGGCGGACAGCGCGCTCAACGCCTCGGCGACATGCGGCAGTCGCAGCGGGTCGGTGGCGTCGAGGAGCTGCTGCCGCCGTCCGGCGTCGGGCCCGAGCAGCGCGTCGGTGCTCAGCCGTACGCGCAGCGCCCGGTGGTCGTCACCGAAGCGGTGCCCGCCGCGCGCCGCCCAGGGCGCGAGCGCGCCCTCCAGCTCGGCCGGGCCGGTGATGCCCTTGCCGGCCAGTACGGGGCGCAGCGGGTCGAAGTCGGCGTACAGATGGCTGCCCGCGTGCGGGGGACGGCAGACGGCGCCGCACGCGGTGAGGGCGTGGTGCAAGGCTCCGGCGAGCGTGCCGTGGGTGCGAGCCGCGGCGGCGGTGCGGGCGCGTACGGCCTCCGGTTCGGCGAGTGCCCGGGTGACGGCGGAGGCGACCGGGCCGGCCACCGGGGTGCGCAGCGCAGCCAGCCGGTCCAGCGTCGCGGCGCGCAGCCGGGCGGCGCGCCCGGTGTCCGGGAACCGGGCCAGCGCGGCGGGCCAGGAGGCCGGCGCCAGGGTGGCCCGCAGGTCGGTCAGGACGACGACATCGTCCGGCAGCATCTCGGCCGGGCTCAGGACGACCGTGTCGTGCGGGTCGTGCAGCAGGTCGCGGCCGGTCTCGTCGCTGACGATCCACAGCCCCTCCGCCGCGGCCGCCTCGCACACCTCGTGCACCAGTTCGGGTGGCGGGCAGGTGCCGCTGGGGTCGTCGGCGACGGACACCAGCAGGACCCGCGGTTCCTCGCCGGCCGCCCGGGCCCGGCGTACGGCCTCCAGCAGCGCGAACGCGTCCGGCACGCCACCGGATTCGGCCGGTACGGGGATGCGGTGCACCTGTCTGCCGAGCAGCCCGGCGCCCGGCGCGTACCACTCGGCGCAGGGGCGCGGCAGCAGCACGTCGCCGCCGGCCGCGGCGAGCAGGGCGAGGAGCAGGGCGGGCGCGCCCGGCGCGGCGAGCACCCGCTCCGGCACGGTCGCCAGACCCCGGCGGCCCCAGTAGTCGCAGGCGGCGGCGCGCAGCGGCCGGGACCCGCCGGGCGGCTCGGGTTCCGTACGGTCCGCCGCGGCGGTGAGGTGCGCGGCGAGTTCCGGGAGGACCGGCAGCCCCGCCGGGGGATCCGGCTCCGGGGCCGGATCCGGATCCAGGGCCGTCCGCTGCATCCGTACCTCCACACTCCACGGCAGGTCGATCGTGGGCCCATCACATGAGTGCGGGCCCCGACCACCTTTGCAGATCGCGAGGGCCGGGAGGCGGGGCGACACGTCACCGGTCGGCTGGAAGCCGGTGCGCGGGCGGCTGCGGCGGGGAGCCGTGCGGCCGCGGACCTACCGGCCGTGGCCGAGGCCCGGGGCGGCGGCACGGCCGGGCTCCGCCCCGTTGCGCCGCCGCGGCGCGATCGGTGTCCCGCGGCCGGTCGCAGGGGCCGGGAGGCGAGGTGACACGTCACCGGTCGGCTGAGAGCCGGTGCGCAGGCGGCTGCGGCGGGGAGCCGTGCGGCCGCGGACTCACCGGCCGTGGCCAAGGCCCGGTGCGGGCGTACGGCCGGGCTCCGCTCCGTTGCGCGCCGCGGCGCGGCCGGGGTCCCGTGGCCGGTCGCCCAGGCACCGCAGCTCCGACTCCAGTCCGTGTCCGCGGGTACGGACCAGGGCGCCGGCGAGGTCGGACAGTTTGCGGTTGGTGCGCTGCGACAGGCGGCGCAGCGTGTCGAAGGCGGTGTCCGGGTCGCACCCCAGCACGTACATGAGGATGCCGCATGCCTGGTCGACCACCGGCCGGGTGCGCAGGGCGGTGTCGAGCTGGTCCACCTCGGCGAGGGCATCGCGGTAGCGGCGCTCCCGGGCCAGTCCGGTGGCGGCCAGCTCGCCGAGCACGTCGGTGGCCGTACAGCCCTTCTCGACCTTCAGGCCGGGGCGGAAACCGTAGACGGTGATGGTGAGGGTGATGCCGTCCCGGCGGTACGGGAGGGTGGCGCTGGAGCGTACGCCCGCCTGGAGTGCCTCGGCCCGGTACTCCGGCCAGCGGCGCTCGTGCAGCAGGTCGTCGGCGCCGGTGGCCCGGCCACTGTCCAGAGCCGTGGGGATGGGCCCTTCGCCGGACTCCCACTGGACACTGACGAGGGCGGACAGATCGGGGTGGGTCACCGCGGTGGGTGCCTCGGCGGTGTCCTCGCCGGTGCTCACCGTGGCGGCGGCACCGCAGCTGTCGGGGGTGCACCAGGCGGCCTGCTCGGCGAGATGCGCCAGGCTACGGGCGGGCGCGCCCTCGTCGAGGTCGGACGCCCCGGCCTCGAAGAGCGTGCGCATAGGCGTCGTTGCGTCCACTGTGGCTCAGTCCCTTCGGGTGCGTGGGCCGCAACGGGTCGGCTGCCCGGTGCGGGCGGGCGAAAACACCAAAATCCCGTCGAGTTGCGGTGGCGGAGCCGCGGTGTCCGGACGGCTTGGTCCGCGCGGGGTACGGTCCGGGGGCGCACCGGCTAGCGTGAGGGCATGGCCGAGGGCGAGCGTGTGACGGCGGAACTCACCGATTTCCGCAGACGGGTGGACGAGCTGCGCGCCGCCCGCGCCCTGCCCTCCACCGAGCGGCTGTCCGTCCTGGACGCCGCTCTGCTGGAGCTCCAGCACGTGGTCGATGTGATCCTGCCGCGCCTGGAGCGGGGGCTGCCCGGGGAGCGCGACAACGGCGCCCGGCGCGCCGCCGACGAACAGCAGCTGCTGCGGGCGCTGTTCCAGCGGATGCCGTACGCGGTCGCGCTGCTGGGCCCGGACACGGTGATACGGCGGCTGAACTTCGCGGGGACCCGGCTGTTCGGCATGCGCGCCGGCTATGCGGCGGGCCGTCCGCTGACCGCCTCGCTCGCCCCCGAGGAGCGGGCCGCCTTCCGCTCGCAGGTGGCGGCGGTCTCCCGCAACGAGGGCGACCGCAGCCTGGTGGTGCGGCTGCTGCCGCCGCCGGACGGGGCGCGGCGGGAGGGCGAGTCGCTGCGCGCGACGATGACGGCGCTGCGGCCCCGCGGCGAGACCGGCACGTCCGTGCTCACGGTCTTCCTCACCGGTCCGGAGGCGCTGGCGGCGGACCGGGGCGGCCGGAGCGGGCGCGGCGCCGGCCGCGCGACGATGCCGCCCGGCCTGGCCGAGCTGACCCGCACCACGGAGCTGATGGACCTCCTGGACGACATGACCATGACGCTCCTGGAGGCGCCGCGGGACCCCATCGCGATACTGGACCAGGCGTGCCGGGTGCTGCGCGGCCGGTTCGCCGACTGGGTGACGGCCGATCTGGTCACCCGCGGCGGCGGCCCGTTGGTGCGGGTGGCTGTGTACGGGGGCGCCGGCCCGGCCGCTCCGTACGACGGGGACGACGCGTACGACGACAAGGACGCCGCCGGTGAGGGCGCGGCACCGGACGCCCCTGCGGACCGGCGCGGCGCCACGGCCCCGTCCGGCCGGCCGGCCGCGCGCGCCGCCCGGGCCCCGGACGGCACGGACACCTTGCGGGCCACCCTGGCCTCCCAGCTGCCCGGGGACTGCCCGGTCGTGGTCGAGGCGGCCCGCGCGGGCAACGCCCATCTCCAGGTGCGCCCGGAGGACCTGGGCGCGTTCGGCCACGACGCGGACGGGGTGCCGATCCTCGCCCGCGCCGGGGTGACCTCGCTGCTGTGCGTGCCGCTGCGGGCGCGGTCGGGGCCGGTGCGCGGTGTGCTGACGCTGCTGCGCACGGGCGGGCGGCGGGCGTTCAGCATGGCCGAGGCGGGCACCGTCGACCGGATGGCCCGTCATCTGGGGCGGGCGCTGCGCCCCTGAGCGACGGGCCGGTCGCTGCGCCCCTGAGGGGCGGTTCAGCGGGTGGTGTAGCCGCCGTTGAGGAAGATCGTCTGGCCGTTCGCCCACCAGCCGTCGGTCAGCAGGTGCCGCACCCACGGCACGATGTCCTCGATCTTGGTGAGGTCGCCGTTCATCGCCGAGGACTTGTGGAACGCGATGGAGTCCTCGTCCTCCGCCGGATAGAAGAACGGGGTGTCCATCGGCCCCGGCGCGAGGGTGTTGACGGAGATGTTGCGGCCGAACAGCTCCTTGGACAGGGCGCGGGTGAAGTGCTCGACCGGCGCCTTGCTGCCCGCGTAGACGGAGTACAGACCGGTGTAGGCGGCGAGCAGCGAGGTGACGATCGTGATGATCTTGCCGCCGTCCTCGACGCGGCGGGCCGCCTCGCGCATGACGAAGAACGCGGCCTTGGAGTTGACCGCGAACATCCGGTCGTACTCCTCCTCCGTGATCTCCGTGACCGGCTTCTTCAGCACCATGCCCGCGGTGTTGACACTGTGGTCGATCTTGCCGAACCGGCTGCCGACCTCGTCGAAGGCCCGCTCCACCTCCGCCACACGGGTCAGGTCGGCCTGCAGCGCGAACGCCTCGCCGGGGCCCGCGTTGATCCGCTCGACGACCTCCTCGGCCTGCGCCCGGGAGGAGTCGCTGTTGTAGTGCACCGCCACCCTGGCGCCCTCGGCACCGAGCGTGGTGCTGATGAGAGCGCCGAGGTTGCGGGACGCGCCTCCGACGAAGGCGACCTTGCCGTCGAGTGTCTTGTCCGGGGTGTTGCCCATCACCGTCTCCTTGCACGTGAGCGCCGCGGGGTACTGCAAGGAGGTTGAACGCCCCGGCGGCTTCCGCAACGGTCCGCGCGCGGATTCACCCGTACGCCGCGGGCCGCTCACGAGGAGCGGCCCGCGGAGGAGGCCGGGGCCCTTCCGGAGGGCCCCGGCAGCGGAACGGCTACGCCGCCCGGCCCGCCACCTGGTCGCACAGGCGGGTGCAGGTGCGGTTGATGAGGCGGGAGACGTGCATCTGGGAGATGCCGAGCCGGTCGGCGATCCGGCTCTGCGTCATGTCGCAGAAGAACCGCAGGTAGAGGATCTGCCGCTCGCGTTCGGGGAGCATCCGCAGCTTGGGGCGGATCGCCTCGCGGTCGACGACGAGGTCGAAGCCGGGCTCCGGGCCGCCGAGGGTGTCGACGAGCGCGTATCCGTCGTCGGCGCCCGGCAGTTCGGCGTCCAGGGAGAGCGTCGAGTAGCTCTCCAGGGCCTCCATGCCGATCAGCACCTCCTCCAGCGTCATGCCGGTGTGCCGGGCGATGTCCCGGGCCGGGGGGCGGTGGTCGTCGGGCGCGTGGGTGAGTTCGATGGTGGCCGCACGGACGCGGTTGCGCAGTTCCTGGACGCGGCGGGGCACGTGCAGGCCCCACATGTGGTCGCGGAAGTGCCGCTTGACCTCGCCGACGATGGTCGGCACGGCGAAGCTCTCGAAGGCGCAGCCGCGGTCCGGGTCGTACCGGTCGACGGCCTTGACCAGGCCGAGCGCCGCGACCTGCGTCAGGTCCTCGGTGGTCTCCCCGCGGTTGCGGAACTGCCGCGCGAGGCGTTCGGCCATCGGGATCCAGGCGCAGACGATGCTCTGGCGCAGCGCGTCGCGCTCCGGCCCGTCGGGCAGCGCCATCAGCCTGCGGAAGTCGGCGCCGGTGTCCGGCGCGTCGTCGTGCGGGTGCTTGTTCTGGGGGGTGCGGCGCGCGCCGCCCGGGCACTCGGTGTGCCGGCCGCGCGAGGCGCCCTGGCGTAGGGGTGTGCGTACAGAGGGCATGGTCTCGGCTCCCTGATCGGTGGACGGGGGTCCTCCGTGGGAGCGCAGCCGGAGTGCACGCTCGCAGGGCGAATTCGCTCCCACGGGCGTGCCTCCGGTCCGAAGCACACCGATCGCGTGCCCGGAGCCGGTGCCGGTAAACGCCCGGGGCGCCGAATCCACCGGGCCGGGCGCCCGGTCCGGAGGTTTCCGGCCCCGGGGCCCGGTAACCCGTGCGGGACGGCCGCTGACACCGGGTCATGGTCCGGCCCGCAGCGCCGGGACGGCAGGAGCGGCAGGCGTGAGCGCCGGACCCGGGCCCGTACCGAGACGGAAGGAGCCACCCCCGCCATGAACGTCGAGCGGCTGGACGTCACCGCCTACACCGTCCCCACCGACGCGCCCGAAGCCGACGGCACCCTCGCGTGGGACACCACCACTGTCATCGTCGTCGAGGCCCGCTCCGGCACGACCACCGGCCTCGGCTGGACCTATGCCGCCGCCGACACCGGCTCGGTCGTCCGCGACCTGCTCACCCGGCCGGTCCTCGGCCGCAGCGCGCTGGACGTGCAGGGCACGTACGAGGCGATGAGCCGGACGGTGCGCAACGCGGGCCGGCCCGGCCTGGTGGCGTGCGCGCTGTCGGCCGTGGACATCGCGCTGTGGGACCTCAAGGCGCGGCTGCTGGAGCTGCCGCTGCTGCATCTGATCGGCGCGGTGCGCGCCGCGGTGCCGGTCTACGGGTCGGGCGGGTTCACCACGTACCACGACACCCATCTGGCGACCCAGCTGAACGGCTGGGTGCACGGCCAGGGCATCGAACGGGTCAAGATCAAGATCGGTGAGGAGTGGGGCCGGGCCGTCGAACGCGACCTGACCCGCGTGCGGCACGCCCGTACGGCCATCGGCCCGCACGCCGAACTGTACGTGGACGCCAACGGCGCCTACACGCGCAAGCAGGCCGTCCGGATCGGCCAGGTCCTCGCCGACCAGGGCGTGGGCTGGTTCGAGGAGCCGGTGTCCTCCGACGACCTGGAGGGGCTGCGGGTGGTCCGGGACCTGGTGGTGTGCGATGTGGCGGCCGGTGAGTACGGCTACGACCTGCCGTACTTCGCCCGCATGGCGCCGGTCGTGGACTGCCTCCAGATCGACGCGACCCGCTGCGGCGGACTGACGGTCTGGCTGCGTGCCGCGGCCCTCGCCGAGGCCCACGGCCTGGAGGTCTCCGCGCACTGCGCCCCGCACGCGCACGCCCACCCGGCCGCGTGCGTGCCGAACTTCCGGCACATCGAGTGGTTCCACGACCATGTGCGCATCGAGTCGATGTTCTTCGACGGCGGCCTCGACCCGTCGGGCGGCACCGTACGGCCCGGCGCGAACCGCCTCCCGGGCCACGGCCTCCGGTTCCGCCACGAGGAGGCGACGCCGTACCGGGTGCTGTGAGGGGCGGGCGGCGGGCGAACGGGGAACCGGGCGCGGGACCCCACATCCCGCGCCCGGACTCTCCCCACCATCCCTTTTCCCGTGCCCCGCTGTGCTCCGCGGCCTTCTCCGTGACCGCTCGGCCGGGGCCCGGGTACCAAGGGCCGCGCGCGGTCAAACATCCCCGGGTCAGGCGCCGGTACGGGCGCGGGCGCCGGAGCGGGTACGCCCGGAGGCGACCCAGCGGCGCGGATGGCGGCGCAGGTACTCGCCTTCCAGTTCGGCCATGCGTGCGTTGTGGGTGGCGAGCGCGTCGCTGGAGCCGTGCAGCAGCGTGTCGTGCCGGGTGCGGTGGATGGTCTCCAGCTCGCGCAGCAGCTGCTGTTCGTCGAGGCGCGCGGGCGGGACTCCGGGCGTGGCGGTCAGGTCCTGCGCGGGCCGCACAACGTCCGCGGGCGTGTCGTGGGACGGCATCGGGGCTTCTCCCTCCGTGTCGGGTGCCTCCGTTCGGGTACCCGGCGGCTCAACCACCCGGACACGTCCGGCGGCAGGCCCGGCCCGAGCCCCGGAGGCGGACATGGAACTCGGCTTCCTCACCCCACTCACTACCAGGACGGGCCCCGGCTCCGCGGGCCGTTTTGGCACCTGTGGCCATCCGGTCCGCCCGGTCGCCTCCTTCGATCGTACGAGCCCGGCCTCCGCTCGGCGCGGCGACCGGAACCCGAGACAAGGCGGTCAGCCATGGCACAGTTCGTGAGGGACGTCATGACGTCGGGCGTCGCGGCGGTCCAGCCGGACGCCTCGCTCGTGGAGGCGGCGCAGCTGATGCGCGCGCAGGACATCGGCGACGTGCTGGTGACACAGGACGGCGTACTGCTGGGCGTGGTCACCGACCGCGACATCACGCTGCGGGCGGTGGCCGACGGCGTCGACCCGCTCGCCGTGTCCTGCCGCTCGGTGTGCACGCCCGAGCCGGTCTGCGTGGCCCCCGACGACGACATCAGCGAGGCGGTGACGCTGATGCGCGCCAACGCGGTGCGGCGGCTGCCGGTGGTGGAGAACGGGACGCCGGTGGGCGTGGTCAGCATCGGCGACCTGGCCCGCGCGCAGGACCCGGACTCGGCGCTCGCGGACATCAGCCGGGCCGCCCCGGACGGCGGCACGATGGGCCCCGGCCGCGTCTGACGGCCGGGGCCGTACCGGAATCACGCCCCTGTTCGACCGAATTGATCTGATAGGAGCCGGTTGCGGATGAAGCGGATGATGCCGGGCACGTCGGCGTTACTGTCTGCGCCCCGCCCTTTGGGGTACAGGTGGCGCATGCGAAAGCTGCTGAGCACATGGGACCGCCGGATCTTCGACAGCGTGGCGTCACGGCACTGGCCGGGCGCGCAGCGGGTGCTGCCCCGGCTGACGCGCACCGCCGACCACGGCGTCCTGTGGATGGGCATCGCGGCGGGCGCCGCCGTCCTGGGCGGACGGCCGATGCGGCGGGCCGCGCTGCGCGGTGTGGCCTCGCTGGCGACGGCGTCGGCGACGGTCAACACCCTGGGCAAGCGCTCCGTCCGCCGCGACCGGCCGCTGCTGGACGCCGTGCCGGTGATACGGCAGCTGAGCCGCCAGCCGTTCACCACCTCCTTCCCGTCCGGCCACGCGGCCTCGGCGGCGGCGTTCGCCACCGGTGTCGCGTTCGAGAACAAGTGGTGGGGGCTGGCCCTGGCGCCGGTCGCCGCCTCCGTCGCGTTCTCCCGCGTGTACACCGGTGTGCACTATCCGGGCGACGTGCTGGCGGGCGCCGCGCTCGGGGTGGGCGCGGCGCTGGCCGTACGGGGGCTCGCGCCGACCCGGGCACAGCTGGCGCCCCCGGCGCGCCCGGCGGCCGACGCGCCCGCGCTGCCCGGGGGCCGCGGGCTGTTCGTGGTGGCCAACCACGCGTCCGGGCAGCGCACCGGGCCGCGCCCCGACCGGGAGCAGGAGGTGCGCAGCGTGCTGCCGGAGGCCGAGGTGGTGCTGTGCGGCGATCCGGAGTGCCCGCCGATGGACAAGGCGCTGGAGGAGGCCGCCGGGCAGGCCAAGCGGGCGGGCGGCGCGCTGGGGGTGCTGGGCGGCGACGGCACGGTCTGCGCCGCGGCGACGGCCGCCGTACGGCACGGCGTGCCGCTGGCGGTGCTGCCCGGCGGCACCCGCAACCACTTCGCGTACGACCTGGGCATCGAGACCCTGGGGGACGCCGCCCGCGCGGTGACCAGCGGTGAGGCGGTCGCGGTGGACCTGGCCGGTTTCCGTACCGCGCGGGGCGGGGACCCGACGTACTTCCTCAACACCTTCTCCGTCGGCGCGTACCCGGAGCTGGTGCGGGTGCGCGAGGAGTGGGCGGGCCGGATCGGGGCCTGGCCGGCCGGGGTGCTGGCGGCCTGGAAGGTGCTGCGCACGGCCGACCCGGTGACGGTGGAGGTCAACGGGAAGCGGCGGGAGGTCTGGTTGCTGTTCGCGGGCAACTGCGCGTACCGCGGGCTGGGCCTGGCGCCGGTGCGGCGGCACGACCTGGCGGACGGCGTGCTGGACGTGCGGGTGGTGCACGGCGGGCGGCTGGCCCGTACGCGGCTGCTGACCGCGGCCCTGACGGGCGCGCTGCGGCACTCCCCCGTACTGAGCGAGTCCCGGGTGCGCTCGCTGCGGATCGGCGGGCTCACGGAGGGCAGCGTGCTGGCGTACGACGGTGAAGTGGCGGACGCCCCGCGCGAGTTGACGATCTGCAAGGAGAACGAGGCGTTGACCGTCTACCGCCTGCTGCCCGAATAGCGAGATGGCATTCTCATGATGCGGTCACCCGGCGTACGGTGAGGAGGCCCACCGACCGGGAGCGCGAAGGAGCCGTCCGCCATGCCGCACGAGTCCGCCGTCTACACCCACGGCCACCACGAGTCCGTCCTGCGCTCGCACACCTGGCGCACCGCGGCCAACTCGGCCGCGTACCTGGTGGGCGCGCTGAAGCCGCACATGGAGATCCTGGACATCGGCTGCGGCCCGGGCACCATCACGGCCGATCTGGCCGCGCTGGTGCCGCAGGGCCGGGTGACCGGGCTGGAGCGGGCACCTGAGGTGCTGGAGCGGGCGCGGGCCACGGTCGAGGAGCGCGGCCTGGCCAACGTCCGCTTCGTGACCGGCGATGTCCACGCACTGGACTTCCCGGACGCCTCCTTCTGCGTCACCCACGCCCACCAGGTCCTCCAGCATGTGGGCGACCCGGTACAGGCGCTGCGCGAGATGCGCCGCGTGACGAAGCCGGGCGGCATGGTGGCCGTACGGGACGCCGACTACGCGGCCATGACCTGGTACCCGGCGGTCGAGGGGCTGGACGGCTGGCTGGACCTCTACCACCGGGTGGCCCGCGCCAACGGCGGCGAGCCGGACGCGGGCCGGCGCCTGCGCGCCTGGGCGCGGGAGGCCGGCTTCGCCGACGCCTCGATCACCTCGACCGCCACCGCCTGGTGCTATGCGGCCCCCGAGGAACGCGCCTGGTGGAGCGGCCTGTGGGCGGACCGCACGGTCGCCTCCTCCTACGCCCGGCTGGCGGTGGACGGCGGCCACGCCACCGAGGACGAGCTGCACCGGATCGCCGCCGCCTGGCGGGAGTGGGGCGCGCGGGAGGACGGCTGGTTCGGGGTCCTGCACGGGGAGGTGCTGTGCCGGGTGTGAGAGTCCGCGCCCGGACAGTCGCGCCCTGATGGCGGCCGGGCCCGCACGGTGGGGCCGCGCCCGGGTCCGTACGGGCCCGTACGGCGGCCCCCTGACCCGACCGCCACGGCCGACGCGCCGCATCGCCCTCGCGGCGGTAGGAAAGATCCGTGAGACCCACGCACGGGCGGGCCGCTCCCGCCGCTCTGGCCGCCCTGGCGGCGCTGACGCTCCTGGCGGCGGGATGCGGCCCCCAGCAGCCCGCCACCGGACGGCACGGCGCCACCCCGGGGCAGCCCGCCGGGGCCGCGGAGCCCGGCGGCTTCACCCTCCTCGCCACCGGCGACGTCCTCCCGCACACCGAGATCATCGAGCAGGCCCGCAAGGACGCGCACGGCCGCGGCTACGACTTCGGGCCCATGCTCGCCGGGGTACGCCCGCAGGTGTCCGGCGCCGACCTGGCGATCTGCCACATGGAGACGGTGTACGGCGCGGACGGCGGACCCTTCACCGGCTACCCCGCGTTCACGTCCCCGCCGCAAGTAGCCGCCGCCCTCAAGGCCACCGGCTACGACTCCTGCTCCACCGCCTCCAACCACACCCTGGACGCCGGTGCCGACGGGGTGCGCCGCACGCTGGGAGCCCTGGACGCGGCGGGCGTACGGCACGCCGGTTCGGCCCGTTCCGCCGACGAGGCGGCCCGTCCCGCTCTGCTCAAGGCCGGGCGGGCGACGGTCGCCCAGCTCGCGTACACGTACGGCACCAACGGCATCGCCGTACCCGAAGGACAGCCCTGGACGGTCGGTCTGATCGACCGGGACACGATCCTCACCGATGCGCGGGCCGCCCGCCGGGCGGGCGCCGACGTGGTCGTGGTCAGCCTCCACTGGGGCACCGAATGGCAGCAGGAACCCGACGGGCAACAGCGCGCCCTCGCCCGTGACCTCACCGCCGCCCGCACCGGCGACCGCCCCGACATCGACTTGATCATCGGCACCCACGCGCACGTCCCGCAGGCGTACGAGAAGGTCAACGGCACCTGGGTCGTCTACGGGATGGGCGACCAGCTGGCGGGCTACATGTACAACCCGCAGGGCGCGGTGGACTCCCGCGGCAACCAGAGCTCGATGGCCCGCTTCACCTTCGCCCCGCCGCACGCGGCGGGCGGCCGCTGGAACGTCACCAAGGCGGAGTTCATCCCGCAATTCACGGACGTGGACCGCGACTTCCGTGTCCTCCCGCTGACCGAGGCGGCGCCCCGCGGCTCCGCCTACGCGCGCGCCCGCGACGCCATCCGCGACGTGGTCCTGTCGCGGGGCGCCGCCGACGACGGCCTGACGATGACCGGTTGAACGGTTGACCGGCTGACCTGCCGACCTGCCGACCTGCCGACCGGGGGCCGGGGCGTCGGCCGGGGGCGAATCCCGCAACTGATCGCGTTCGGCGCGGCACCCCAACTACGCTTTCCCCATGGACATTCTGGGGACCTCGCTGCGGGTGTGCGTGACCGACCTCGACGCCGCGGTCGGCGTCTACGAACGACTGACCGGCGCCGAGGCGATGCGCTTCCACCACGGTGGCGTCTCGGTCGCGGCCGTCGGCTGCTTCTTCCTGATGAGCGGTCCGGAGGCGCAGCTGTCGGTCCTCCGCAAGATCACCGCGACGCTCGCCGTCGAGGACGTGGACGACGCGGTGGCCGACCTGACGGCGGTCGGCGCGCAGATCATCGCGGGCCCGCTGCCGACGCCGATCGGCCGCAACGTCGTCGCCCGTCATCCCGACGGCTCGGTCTTCGAGTACGTCGACCGCAAGGCGGCCTGACGCCCGGAGGCGGCGCCGTGCCCGGCGTCAGGATGCCTCCAGCACGATCTTCCCGCGCGTCCGGCCCTCCTGGCTGCGGCGGAACGCCTCGGCCGCCTCGGACAGCGGCAGCACCGTATCGACGTGCACGGTGAGCTTCCCGGCGTCGGCCAGGTCGCCCAGCGCCGTCAGACCAGCGTGGTCCGGCCGCACCCACACCATGTGCCCGCCCTTCTGCTTCACCTCGCTGTCGGCGATGGAGGCGACGCGGGAGGTGTCCCGCAGCAGTTCCTGCGAGACATCGATGACGCCGTTGCCGACGAAGTCCACGGCCGCGTCCACCCCGTCGGGGGCCACCTCCCGCACCCGGTCGGCCAGGCCGTCGCCGTACGTCACGGGCTCGGCGCCCAGGGAGCGCAGGAAGTCGTGGTTGCGCTCGCTGGCCGTACCGATGACGCGGGCGCCGCGGGCCACCGCGATCTGCACGGCGAACGATCCGACGCCGCCCGCCGCGGCGTGTACCAGCACCGTCTCCCCCTTGGCCAGGCCGACCCGGTCCAGGGACTGGAGGGCGGTGAGCCCGGCGAGCGGCAGCCCGGCGGCCTGCTGCCAGTCGAGGGCCGCGGGTTTGCGTGCCAGGGTCCGTACGGGCGCGGCGACCAGCTCGGCGAACGTGCCGTGCTGGACCTCGTCCTTGCGTACGTACCCGACGACCTCGTCACCGACGTCGAACTCGGTCGCGTCCTGGCCGACCGCCTCCACGACACCGGCCACGTCCCAGCCGGGGATCAGCGGGAAGTGCACGTCCATCATCGGATCGAGATATCCCGCCAGCACCTTCCAGTCCACCGGATTCACCCCGGCCGCCTTCACCCGCACCAGCACCGAGTCCGGCCCCACCTTGGGGTCGGGCTGATCGGTCCAGGTGAGCGTGTCGGGGTCGCCGTAGCTGTGCGCGATGACTGCCTTCATGGTCGTGCCTCCCAAGTGGTTCCCCGCAGGGGTCCGCGCCGGTCCCGCACGGGTATCCGCGCAGGTCCCGCACATGTACCCGCACCGCGCCGTGTCACCCGAGTGGCCCGCGCCCGGTAGTGCGGGGGACGGGCGGTGTGTTCGCGTGGAGGGAGGCCGGCCCGTGCGGGACGGAGGCCGGTCAGCGCAGCGGCGTACCGCCGGTCGCCGCCGTCGACGGGAGTCGGTCATGTCTGTGCCCCGCTGGATCCGTATCGCCGTGCCCGCCTGTGCGCTGGCCGCCGGGGGCTGCGTCCTGTCCTGGGCGGGCGCGGCGGCCGGGGTGACGCCGAGCGTGCTGCCCGCTCCCCAGGTGAAGGTCGGCAAGGCGCAGACGGACCTGTGTCCGACGGCCGCCGTCACCCAGGCGCTGGCCGACCAGGGAGTCACACTGGAGGCGAAGAGCCCGGGCATCGTCGTCGATTCGGACGGGCGCCGGTGTGTGCGGCTGCCGATCAGCAAGGGCGAGTTCGCCCTCGACCTGAGCAAGGGCTCGGTGCCCGCCGACGGCGGGATCGTCTTCCGTAAGGCCGGGGGCCGGAGCGTGTCCTTCACGGACGTGGTGTTCGACTTCGGCTCCCACCGGGCCAACGGTACGGCCGCCGCCGACGGCGCCAAGGCGGGCCGGGCGCCGCGGCAGTCGGTGGAGCTGTTCTCCTTCGCCTTCGACGTGGGCAAGACCAAGGTCGATCTCGCCAAGGGCGCCGCCGAGGGCGCCGCCGCCCTGAGCCTGGGCACCGCCGGGCACAACGCGCTCCAGGACGCCTTCGGCACCAGCCCGCTGCCCAGCCAGGGCACGGTGTTCGACGCCACCGCCGGTGGTGACGTGGCCCAGGCGGCACGGGCGCTTTCCCGCGCCCTCCTGCCGTGACGGGCACGCGGGACGGTGTCCTCGGCCGGGCCGCCGTCGGCGTACAGGAGCACGGTGGCGCCGAGCAGGTCCGTGTCGTACTCCCCCCGCGCTACTGCCCGCTGCCCAGCGCCGTCCACCCGGACGCCGGCCGGCTGAACGCGCGCGCGGCGCACTGGCTGAACGGGTACGGCCTGTGCCGGGACGGCGCGCAGCGGGTGCGGATGACCGGCAACGACGTCGGGGGCTTCTACGGCCGCATCATGCCCCGGGCGCCGGGCGACCGCCTCCAGCTGGCGGTGGACTGGTGCGCGCTGATGTTCGCCTTCGACGACCAGCACTGCGACGAGGGCCCGGCCAGCCTGCGCGCCGGGGACTTCGCGGGCTTCGCCACGCGCCTGCTGCGGGTGCTGGAGGCGCCGGGGACGGTACCGGGCGACGACCGGGACCCGTTCCTGGCAGCGGCCGGCGACCTGGCGGCGCGCTGTCGTGCCGAAGGCACACCGGTGCAGGTCAGGCGCATGGTGGACGGGCACCGCGCCTGGTTTCTCGGCGTTCTGTGGGAGTTCGGCTGCCGTCTGGGCGACCGTACGCCGTCCCTGGACGACTACGCCCACCTGCGCCAGCACACCGCGGCCGGTACGGCGACCACCAGTTGGACGGAGATTGTCGACGGCGCGGAGATACCCGGCGCGGTGATGGACGCGCCCGTGGTGCGCGCGCTCAGTGAACTGGCCTTCACCACTGCGGCCTTCGACGACGACCTGTTCTCCTACGGCAAGGAACGCTGGCTGGCCGCCCGTGACCCGAGGCCCGCACGCTGCCGGCTGAACATCGTCGACATCCTCGCCGCCGAACACGGCCTGGGCCTCGAAGCGGCGACGGCCGCGGCCGTCGACCTGTGCAACCGGCTCACCCTGCGCTTCGTACGGCTGCGGGATCAGGTGCTGCCCGGAGCGCAGGAGCCGCTGCGGCGCTACCTCGGCCACCTCTCCCACCTGATCCGCGGCAACCTCGAATGGGGCCTGCGCGCCGGACGTTACACCAACCCCGACGGCCGCCACCCCGGCGCCGTCCGTACCACCGGCTCCTTCACCCCGGCCGCGCCGCGCGCCGACGCGCCGCCGCCGATCCCGTCCATCGCCTGGTGGTGGGACCGGTTCTGAGGCCGCCCGCCGTCAGCCGCGCGGGGTGAGCGCCAGATCGACACGGCTCCGCGGGCGCAGCGCGACCGCGGCCCTGGGCTCGGCCGGCGTCGGCACGGCGATACGGAAACGGCTCATCATCGTGGCCACGACGAGGGCCGCCTGCTGGAAGAAGAACGACTGGCCGACGCACTGGTGGGGTCCGTCGCCGAACGGCAGGTACGCCAGCGGGTGCCGGCCCCGTACGCGCTCGTCGGTGAAACGGCCGGGGTCGAAGCGCAGCGGCCGCTCCCAGAAGGCGGGCAGCCGGTGGGTCAGGTACGGGGACAGCACCAGCGTGGCGCCGGCCGGAACGGTCACCCCGCCGATGACGTCCTCGGCGACGGCCGTCCGCGGCACCGCCCACGCCATCGCGTACAGGCGGCAGACCTCGGCCAGCACCCTCCGGGTGAACACCAGCCGGCGGGCGTGCTCGGGCCGGGGCGGCCCGCCGCCGAGCACCGCGTCGGCCTCCCGGCGCACCTCCGCCGCGATGTCGGCATGCCCGGCGAGGGCGACCCAGGCCCACGTCAGCGTCAGGGCGCTGGACTCCGAACCCGCCACGAACATGGCCACGATGTCCTGGGCCACATGCGCGTCGCCCAGCGCCCGGCCGTCCGCGTCCGCCCCGTCGAGCAGCGTGCTCATCAGGTCCGGGCCGCGGTGGTGCGCGTGCCGTGCCCGGCGGATCAGCGGCAGCAGGATGCCGTTGACCGTACGGGTGGCGCGGGTGAAGGCGCGATCGCCCGGCAACGGCACGGCGAGCGGTACGAAAGGCAGCGCCATGCGCCACAGCAGCGAGTCGAACGCGACGGCGACCGCCGCGGCGAGCCGGTCGCACTCCCCCTGCGGAATGCGCGAGCCGAAGAACGCCGGATTCACGACCCGGAGCACGACACGGGTCATCTCCGTCAGCGCGTCCACCGTCGCGCCCGCCGCCACCCGCCGCTCCAGGTCCGCCACCGCCCCGGCGACCGCGTCGGCCGTCCCGTCGGCGAAGACGTGCGCACCGCCCGACAGTCCCCGGCACCACAGCTCACGGCTGGCCCGCCACTGCGGCCCCTCGCCCGCGATCCCCATCCCCGTCAGCCGCCCCATCGCCTTCCACATCGCGGTGCCCCGGCGGTAGTTCGCACCGTGGTCGCGCAGGACGTGCCGCAGATGATCGGGGTGGGTGACCAGGAAGGGCCGGAAGGCGCCCAGCTCCAGCCGGGTCAGCGCGCCCTGCGACCGGCGCCCGGTACGTTCCATCAGCCCCAGCGGACCACCCGCCCGCAGGCCGCCGAGGACATGGCGCAGGGGGACGGTGTGCAGCCGGTGCTCGTTACGACCAGGCGTATCGATACGGGTACGGCTCGCCATGACGGTGCTCTTCGCTCTTCCGCGGCGCGGTGTGGCGGACGCGGCCGGGCGGCACGCGCAGGCGTGATCACGCCGAGCACGCCCGCACCGCACCCTATGCGGGTGCCGCCGCCCTGCCCGCCCAGCCACACCGGGCCATACGGGGCGTGTCCCCGTCAGCTCACGGCCTGCCCATGTCGATGCGCTGCCCGTCCGCCCCGACGGTGACGCGGTGCTCGCTCCACCCGGGCCAGCCCAGCTCTCCGTAGGAGCGGCGGGGCCGCTGGGCGCGCGTCTTCATGAACGTGACGGGTTTGATGAGACGGCCGGTGGCGTTGCCCTGCCCGTCGCAGACGAGTCTGAGCAGGGCGTCGGTGTTGTACGGGGTGTCGATCGGCGTGATGATCACCCCACCGGGGCGTACCTGACGAGGCCAGGCGGCCGGTATGTGACGGACGGCGGCCGTGGACAGAATCCGGTCGTACGGCGCGGCAGCCGCGTAGCCGCCCTCGCCGTCGCCGACCACGGCGTGCGGGGCCAGGCCGAGGGCGTCGAGATTGCCGGCGGCCCGCCGGGCCAGGTCGGGGTCGATCTCCACGGTGACGATGTTGGCGGCGCCGACGCGGCGGGCCAGCAGGGCGGTGGTGTAGCCGCTGCCCGTGCCTATCTCCAGCACCCGCTCGTGCGGCTGCGGGTCCAGGTGGTGCAGCATGTCGACGATGACCGCGCTGCAGGAGACGGAACTGGTGAAACACCCCTCTGCGGCCGGCCCGTCCTCGGGGCGCACCCGCCCGTCGTCGATCTGCGTGATCAGCGCGGCGAGGGGCCGGTAGACGGCCTTGAGCCACTGCCCCGGCCGCTCGTTCCGGTCCAGCAGCGGGAAGCGCCCGTCCCGCCGGGTGGGCCACCACACCCGGTCCGGTACGAAGTGCTCGCGCGGCACCTCCAGGAACGCCGCCCGCAGCCAGTCACGCTCGTGGAAGTACCCACCGCCGTACCCGTCGATCGCCGCCACGCACCCCCGCCGCAGCGCCACCGCGTCCACCATGCCGGTACCGGACCGCGCTACTCGTCGTCCTCGTCCTCCGCCGGCGTATCGTCCTGTGGCATCGGACTCCCCGGCTCCCCAGGACTCGCGAAATCCCCGCCGACCTGCCCGTTCTGCTCCTGCCGATGCCCCATCACAGCCCCCTTCGCCCAGGCGGATCCGACAGGAACAGTGTCCAGGGGGTGCCGGCGAAGCGCCAGCGTGCGGGCCAGCACCTCGTCCACGTGCGGACGCACCTGCTCCATCAGCTCTCGGGGCCAGACCTCGTCCTCGTAAAGGGTGGTGAGGTACAGGTCACGGGCGTGCTGGAGGGCGGGGCGGTGTTGGGCGGGGAGGTGGGTGAGGGCCCAGTCGGCGGCGGTGTGTTTGGGCACGACGTGGCCTGTGGCGAGGGTGGTCCAGATGCGGGCCAGGGTCAGGAGGACGTTGCGGGTGTCGTCGGCCAGGTCGGCGAGGAGTCCGGGGATGCTTTCGACGCTCGCCCGGACGAGGTCGGGGTGCGGGACGGGGTCGAGGAGTTCGGCGGGCGGTGGACCGGTGAGGGGGTGGTCGCCCGCCAGGACCATCGTGAGCACCAGGGCCAGATCGGGCATCGGCTCGGGCATCGGGGGTCCGCTCGCCCGGAGTGTGTCGCGCAGCCACTCGCCGTACAGGAAGTCCCCGGTCGGCGGAAACCGCCAGGGGCGGACCTCGGACTGTACGACGACGGTGAGTTCGACCGGCCGGACGGCGGCCGTGAGGCCGGAGATCTCCAGCAGGCCCGCGAGGAGCGCGCGACGCTGCCGGTCGTCCAGGCTCCGCCGCGTGACGGCCAGTACGTCCAGGTCGCTGGCCGGAGCGAGGCCGCCGAGCACGGCGGAGCCGTGGAGGTAGGTGCCGAGGAGGTCCGGACCGAGGACGTCGCTGACGAGTCCGGCGGTCTGCGCGAGTTGATCCATCGCGTCAGTGTCGGACACCGCCCGCCCAGCGGCACGCGATTTCCGGCGCGCCGCTGAGTGGTGGCTGACGGCTGGCGGTCAGCTCACTTGACGGGCATAAAGCTCATGACGCCCTGGGGAAGGTCGTTGGACTTCGTGCCCCAGTTCATCGTCCAGCCGTGGCCCTTGCAGTTGGCCTTGGGGAACGTGCGCAGGAAGTACCGCGTGTTGTTGTTCATCGACTGCGCCGGCACGGAACGGCTGTTGTAGCACTTGCCGGGCTGCGCGGCGATCTTGCCGGACGTGCCGGTGAAGTTCTTCCCCGACCAGAGGCAGACGTGGTTCTGCTCGCACGCGCCGCTCGCGGCCTGCGCGGGCGCGGACATGACCGTGAAGCCGAGACAGCCCGCGGCGGCCAGCACGCCCGTGGAGCGGACCAGGGTCTTGAGAGGAGACATGGAAACCCCCGTACTCCGTACATTTCCGTTTGGTTGACGTTCGCCGCGAAGCGGAGCGGTGATCACCGCCGCGGCCGTCTCACCCTAAAGGATCAATGGCGTGCCGGGCCGTCGGCGACGCGTCTCACACCTCCCGCATCCGGAATTCGTAGCGCTCCGGAAGCGGGTGTTCCGCACGGGCCTTGGCGTGGACGGCGGGGGTCACCGGGCCGGTGCCCGCGGTGAGGCGGTCGGCGATGGCGTACCAGGTGTCGCTGAGGGTTTCGTCGCCCTCGCGGAGGTCGGGGACCTCGAAGCCGCGGTCGAAGACGGCCCGGGCGGCCGGGGCGTCGCCCCGGGCCAGGGCGACTTGGGCGGTGAGCAGGGCGAAGCGGCCGTTCGTACGGGCGGCTGCCGGGATGCGGTCAAGGGCGGCGGCGGCCTCGTCGGTCCGTCCGGCGGCGAGCAGTGCGGGAACCGCGGCCCGGACCAGGGCCGGGAGCAGCGGCGCGGTGTGCTCCGGCCCCGTCTCGTCGTCGGTTACGCAGGCCAGCGCCTCGGCGTAGCGCTGGGCCGCCCGCGCCGTCTCCCCCTCGGTCTCCTCGGCGACGGCGAGGCAGTACAGCGGCCGGCAGTCCGTGCCGTGTGCGAGGGCCCGTTCCCAGCTGCGGACGGCCTGGGCCCGGTCGCCCGCGTGCCACTGGGCGATGCCGAGGTGGTAGTCGGTGGCCGGTCCGGGCGGCGCGGACTCCAGCAGGTCGCGCCAGGGCGCGGAGACGAGGGGTGCGGTGGGCACGCCGGCATCGCGCGGGAAGTCGCCGGTGTGCAGCAGCGCCAGCCAGGGACGCTGTTCGGGGCCGATGGTGGATTCGGCGAAGGGGGTGCCGGGCAGGTCGTGGCCGGTGCGCGCGCGTTCCAGCGCGCCCCAGCCGGAGCCGGTGGCCAGTGTTTCCTTCGGTTCGAGGTCGGCGTGCGGCCGCCAGGCGGCGAAGGCCGCGTCGACCTCTGCGCGCGGCAGGGCCGCTTCGAGCCGGTCGCCGACCTCGCGCCGGGCCGCCGCCCAGTCCGTACCGTGCACGGCGGCCGGGTCGGCGGCGAGCGGTCCGTACGCCTCCAGCCAGGCGAACTCCGCGCCGCCGTCGAGCCGTACGTGCTCCAGCTGCGTACGGACCAGGCCCGCCTGGATCTCCGCGTAGCCGCCGGTGCCGGGTTCGGTGAGCCACTGCTGCCAGCGGCGTCCGGCGCGGCCGGCGCCCCACAGGAACAGTTTGCGGCCGCGCAGTGTGTCGGTGGAGGTGTGGACCAGGCCGTGTCCAGAGCCGTCGAGCGAGGTGATCCAGCGCCGCTCGCCGTCCGGGATGTCGTAGAAGTGGTCGGCGGGGAATTCGCTGCGCAGCGGGTAGGTGCGGTCGGCGCCGTCCGACTCGGGGACGGGGATGCGGCGCAGGCGGTGTTCGTAGCCGAAGTGCCATGCGGCGTCCGCCGGGGCGAGGACGCGGGTGTGCTCGTCCTCGGGTACGGCGATGTTGGACCACCAGTAGGCGGGGACCGCGTTCAGGTGGGGGTTGCGGATGCGTACGCCGACGTACAGGAAGTCGGAGCCCTCCGGGAGCCAGAGGTCCACCTGGAAGGGGAGGTCGCGCAGCCGCTCCCACTCCCACAGGCGCAGCATCTCACCGCCGTCGGGCGCCGGTACGGTCGCGGCGTGCACCGGGGCGCAGGACAGGGCGGTGTGGCCGGTGGCGCCGATGTTCCACTCGATGCCGCCGGAGAACCAGGCGCCGTTGAGCGCGAAGTTGGCGGGCTGCAGGACGGGGTTGCGGTAGAGCAGTTCGCGGCCGGTGGGCTTGTGGTGGAGGGAGTGGACGCGGCCGCCGAGGCCGGGCAGGACAGTGGCGCGCAGCCGGTCGTTCTCGATGACCAGCGCGTCGAGGGCGGTGTCGGCTCGGGTCCTTCCGTACCCGTCGCGGACGCTCTCGGGCAGCAGCGAGTCCAGCGGCGCGTAGCGGAGCTGGCGGGCCATGTCGGGCGGCAGGTCCAGATCCTCGGACAGCTCGACGCGGTGCACGTCGCCGGGGGTCCGTACGGCGGGCAGCGGACTGACCGGGCCGACGGGCGCCGCGGGAAGGGTCAGGGTCGTGCGTCGCACACTCGTGGCCACTGCTGCCTCGCATGGTTGTACCGGGCCACCTCGGGTGCGGTGGCCGCCTGTTGACCATGGAACCCTGTCGGCGCGCCCCTGAACAGGGCCTATTGAAGCCAGGTACGGTCAGGGCTGCGCGAGGACGCTTTCGAGCAGACCGGCGAGGAGCGCGGCGCCGGTGCCTTCGGGGTCGAGGTCCGGGTCGTAGATGGCGAGGTCGAGTCCCACACAGCGCGGGGAGGCGGCCAACGGCGCGAGCAGGTCGTGCAGTTCGGGGGTGAGCAGCCCGCCGGGGTCGGGACTGTCCACTGCGGGCATGACGCTCGGGTCGAGCACGTCCGCGTCCAGGTGGATCCAGAATCCGTCCGGGGCGGTGTCCTGGAGATCGCGCAGGACCTTGCGGGCGACGGTGGCCGGTCCCTGTTCCCTGATCTCGGAGGCCGTGCGGTGGGAGATGCCCAGGCCGGTCAGTTCCGGGCGGTCCTCGTCGTTGTCGCGGATGCCGAGAAGGTGCAGGTCGGTGTCGCGTACGTACGGTGCGAGGCCGTCGATGCCGGTGAGGTCGGCCTGGCCGCGGCCGGTGATCTGGGCGGTGCCCTCGCCCGCCGCGGCGCCCACGGGGCCGTTGCGGCCGGTGTTGCCGGGGTGCCGGAAGTCGGCGTGCCCGTCGAGGTAGGCGACGCCGTAGCGGCCGGTGCGCCGCAGGCCGAGGACGGCACCGAGGAGGATGGAGCAGTCGCCGCCGAGCAGGACGGGGAACTCGCCCGCGCGTACGTGCGTCTCGACGCGGGCGGCGAGCCGGCGGGTGTAGTCCGCGATGGCGGCGGCGTTGAAGTCGCCGTCGCCCTCCTTCCAGCCGTTCAGGTCGTAGCGGGGCGGTACGACGACGCCGCCTTCGAGGGCGCCGAGCCGCCGCAGCAGGCCCTGTTCGCGCAGCGCGCCCGCCAGCTTGTAGCAGCCGGGGACGGTGCCCGGCGCGGGCGGGCGGAGGCCCAGGTTGGAGGGGGCGTCGAGGAGCACGATGCGGCGCATCCGGCCATCTCATCGCACCGGGAGCCGTGAGGCAACGGTTTTCCGGAGTGGCGGGGGTCGGTGGCGCCGGAAAAGGAGGCGCGCGGCCGGGCGCCGTGTCGTACCGTTGCGGGCGCATCGATACGAAGGCAACGGAATGAGGGACACGGCGATGGCGACGCAGCACACCTACCGGGTGATCGTGCGCGGACGGTGGGACGGCCTGACCGACGGGGCCAGGGCGAAGCTGCTGGCCGAGGCGGACCAGCACGGCCTGGCGCAGCACCGGTTCACACCCGAGGGCTCGCTCGTCTACGACGCCACGCTGCGCTCGTTCACCTACCGGTACGTGATCGTCTCGGACGCGGCGGACGGCGAGGAGCTGGCGGCCGCCCTCGCCGAGGAGAAGGCGGAGGCGGCGCTCACCGCGGCCGGGTACGGCTACCGGGACCTGCGCTCCTCGGCCACCGACATGGACACCATGAAGATCAACCGGAAGGGCCGCTGAGTCCGGCCGGCCTTCGGGGCCGGGAGCCCGCTCACCGCGCGGGCGGCTCGTTGAACCGCAGTTGGTTCCCGAACGGGTCGGTGAGGGTCAGCGTCAGCCCGATCTCGCCGTCCTCCTCCAGGCCGGGGCTGAGGAACGGATAGTCCTTGGCCGACAGTTCGGCGTGCAGCGCGCGCACGCCGGACAGCTCCGTGTACACCACCGAGCCGGGCGTCCCGTCGCCGTGGTGCTCGGACAGGTGCAGGACCAGGCCGCCGCGGGACACCTGCGTGTACAGCGGCAGCTCCGGCGCGAAGCGGTGCTCCCAGTCGACGGCGCAGCCCAGGTAGCCGAGGTAGAACTCGTGCGCCTTGGGCACGTCGAAGACGCGCAGCACCGGGACGGGGTGCCGGAAGGTGATCTCGGACATCAGGCCGCCTCGAACATGTCGCTCGTGATCGCCCAGCGTTCGTGGTCCCGCCAGGCGCCGTCGATGAACAGGAAGTCCGGTGAGTATCCCTCAAGACGGCAGCCCGCGCGCCGGGCGAGGGCCACGGAGCGTTCGTTGTCCGGCTGGACGTTGATCTCCAGGCGGTGCAGCCCCAGCTCGTCGAAGGCGTACCGCATGGCCAGCCGCAGCCCTTCGCTCATCAGGCCGCGCCCGGCGGCGTGCGCGAACGCGCCGTATCCGACCGCGCCGTTGCGGAAGGCGGCGTACACGATGTTGTTGACCGTCAGGAATCCCGCGATGCCGCCGGTCTCCAGCTCGCAGATGAGGAACCCTTCGCGCGTCGGCTCCTGGAGCTTGGCGAAGTAGCCGTCGTACGCCGCGTCGGTGACCGGTGGCGACAGCCACGGCCGGTGCAGCGGCACGCTCTCGCGCGCCCGCGCCGTGAACTCCGTCCGGTCCGCCGCGGTGAAGTGCCGGATGCCGACCCGCGGACCGGTGGCGAGGTAATGATCGTCACCCATCGTCCGATCGTACGAAGTGACGAGCCGCCGCGCCAGGCATTCCGGCGGGGCGCGCGAGCCGCGGGGCGTGCTTCCGGGCCCGCCGGGTCAGCGGTCCTCCCAGGCCGGAGCGTCGGCCCCCAAGCGTCCCGGCGGGCGGTGCCAGTTGCGCGGGCCGCCCTCGAAGGCGACGGGCGGGAGGGCGTGGCGGAGGGGGCCGAGGGGGCTGGGCGAATCGGTGAGGCAGCGGGCGGGGTCGTACGGCCGGGTGGCGGTCGGCCGCGGGGCGGGGTCCGGCCGGGGGACCTCGTCGAGCAGCCAGGTGGCGGTCCGGGCCAGGGCGAGGGTGGCCAGCCGCGTACCGCCCGTACGGGACTGTTCGGTCAGGGCGCGCAGCACCGCCGCGGCCAGCAGATAGCCCGTACCGTGATCCAGGGCCTGGGCGGGCAGCGCGCCCGGGGTGCCGTCCGTGTCCCCCTCGATGACGGCGATACCGGTGGCCGCCTGCACCAGGCTGTCGAAGCCGCGCCGTCCGCCCCACGGCCCGTGGCCGCCCCAGGCGGACAGCCGGGCGACGACCAGGCCCGGCCGGCGTTCCGCCAGGACCTCGGGCGCCAGGCCGAACCGGTCCAGGGCGCCCGGCCGGTAGCCGGTGACGACCACGTCGGCGGTGGCGAGGAGGGCGTCGAGAGCCGCGCGTCCGGCACGGGAACCGAGGTCGAGCGTGGCCGAGCGTTTGCCGAAGCCGGTGTCGGCGTGGGCGTCCGGGCTCTCCGGCAGATGGGGCGCGTCGAGGCGCAGGACATCGGCGCCGAGGAGCGCGAGGGTGCGGGTGGCGACCGGCCCGGCGATCACCCGGGTCAGGTCCAGCACCCGCAGTCCGGCGGCCGGGAGCAGCGGGTCCGGGTCGCCGTCGAGCGCGGTGAGGCGGCGCGGTGGGGCCCCAGCGCCGATGCTCTCCAGGGTCAGCAGGGGCCGGGCGGCCATCGCGGCGCCCTGCGCGTGGGCGGCCCACGCGCCCGGCGTACGGACGGCGACGGCCAGCCCGCCCGCCGCGTACACGGTCTCCTCGGCCTCCGCCGCGCGCCGCTCCGCGAGTTCGGCCGCCACGTCCGCCGCGTCCGCCGTCCCGGGCAGTCCGAGTGCGGCGAGCAACCGGGCGCGGTGGTGCGGGTAGTTGGCGTGGGTGCGGACCCAGCCGTCGGCGGTCCGCCAGAAGCGCGAGAGCGGCGCGAAGGCCGAGGGGGCGCGGCCGTCGATCCGCAGGTGGCGTTCGCTGCGGAAGGCGGTGGTGACGGCGCCGTCGTCCACGTGTACGTGCGGCACGGCGCGCCCGGTGCGGCGGGCGGTCAGCTCGGCGGCGGCGAGCGCGCAGACGGCGACGGCCGAGCGGGCCGCCGGAAGGACGGGGAGCCGGGCGGCGAGCAGGTCCTCGGCCGCGTCGGACGGGCCGCCGTAGGTGACGCGTTCCGGCAGGGCGGGGTCTCCGCCGAGCGCCGCCCAGACCAGGCCCGTGGCGGCGGCACCGCCACGGGCGACCTGGTCCGGAACGCCGGTTTCCGCGCCGTCCGCCGTACCGCCCGGATGTATGTGCGTCATGCACGAAAGTGTGGCATCCGGTGCGGTACGGCGTCGGTCAAAAACAGCCCAACTACGCGGCGGGCCGACGGGTCCCGGTGATCCCCGGCATCCCGGTCGGTCCCGCCGCCCGCCATACGCACCACCGCGTGCGCTGCCGAAAACGGACCGACTGCGCGGCCGGCCGACGGGACCCACAGATCCGCCGTCCCCGGTCAGCCCCGCCGCTCGCCACACGCACCACCACGCAGGCCACCGAAAACGGCCCAACTACACGGCGGGCCGACGGGACCCACAGATCTGCCGTCCCCGGTCAGCCCCGCCGCTCGCCCTACGCACCACCACCGCAGGCCGCCAAAACGGCCCAACTACACGGCGGGCCGACGGGACCCACCGATCCCGCCGATCCCGCCGCCCCCGGTCAGCCCCCGACGCCCCCCGTACGGACCGCGCAGGCCGCCGCGTACCCGTCCGGTACCGTCACGTCCGCCATCTCCCACCCGGGCACCGGGATCGGTACCGGCCCCGCGCCGACCAGCGTCGTGGTCATCAGGTCGCCCGCCAGGCCGCTGCCCTTGCCTTTCAGGCACGCCTCCTTGCGGGTCCAGCAGCGCGCGAAGGCGGCCGGGCGGCCGGCCTCCGGCAGCGCGTCGAGCGTCGCGCGCTCCTGCGGGTGCAGCATGCCCGACACCTCGGCCACGGTCCGGGGCGACGCCGGCTTCTCGATGTCCACGCCCACGGGCGTGCGCGCGAAGCCGATCAGCGCCATGTCGCCGGTGTGCGAGAGCGAGAAGTGCAGCGGCATCCCGGCACCGGCGAGCGCGGGCCGTCCGTGCGGCTCGTCGCAGCAGGGGCAGGGTTCGCGTACGAAACGGAGCGCGGCCGGGTCGCGGTCCAGGTACGCGCCGAGCAGGCGGCGCAGCGCGCTGTGCGAGGTGGCGTAGGTGTCGCGGTCGCCGGGCCGGACGAACGCGGCGGTGCGCTTGCGCTCGCCCGCGTCCAGCACCGCGGTGTCGTGCAGCCCGGCCTCGGGCACGGTGCGCACCAGCCACAGCGACACCGCCGGCGGGCCGTCCGCCGGCAGCGGCCCCGGCAGCGCGGCCGAGTCGTACACCTCGGGTATCAGGGCGGGCCGCGCGGCGCCGCACTCGTCACTCGGGGCCCAGGTATCGCCCGTGGTCATCGGTCGTACTCCCTCGTTCTCATGTCGCCCGTCCGCCCGGCACCGTTACGGCCGTGTCCGGTGACCGTACCCGGCCCGAGGGGCGCGCGCGGCCCACTCGCGCTCCCCCGCGCTCGGTGCGGCCAGCGCCAGCCGGCGGTGCGTACGGCGGAGCATCGCACGCGCGAGGACCGGGTGCACACGCCGGACCAGCGCGAAGTAGAGCCGCCCGCCCGCGTGATGGGTCCGCACGACGGTGCTCAGCGTCACCCGGCCGCCGTGGCCCACCGTGCGCCCGTCCACCCCCGCGGCGGGGCTCTCGACCAGGATCGACGCCCGGAAGTCCAGGTGGCGGGCGTCCTTGCCGAGCAGGAGTTCGCCGCCGTCCGCGGTCGTGGCGCGGCCCTGCTCGGGGAACGCGCCGCGCAGCACGCCCTTCCAGGCCGCCGGGTCGCGCGGCATCCCGGGCGGCAGCGGCAGCTGCCAGGCGTCCTCGAAGTCCGTGCGCGCGAAGGCGGTACGGGCCAGCCGGGCGCCGGCGGGGAGGCCGACGGCGGTGGGGCGGTCCCACAGGAGGCGATTGAGCAGTTGGACATACGGGGACCGGCGGACCGGGGCGCTGACCGTGCCGGTGGCCGCGCGCTCGACGTTGTCGAGGACCTCTTCGACGACGGTGGTGTGCAGCCACCGGACGGCCAGCGGCCAAGCCAGACGGCGGGCGCCCCGGTGCCCGTGCTCCAGGACGTGCGTCACCCGGCAGCTCTTGGCGTCGAGCGGGGTGACCTCGAAGGCGTGGTGGCCGCCGTCGGGGAAGCCGAAGCGGACGCGGCGCCCCGGCTCATAGGCCGTGACGCGATAGCGGACGAAGCCGTGGCCGCCGGTCGCGCCGGTGCCCAACGGGCGGTCGAAACGCATGGCGGGCCACACCGGCACCGGGAAGAGCGGGTCGTCGTCGCCCGCCAGCCGGTCGAGCAGGGCGCCGACCTTCCCGGCCGGAGCGTCGATGGTGCGTGCGTGGACATCGCGGACCGTGCGCATCGGGCACCTCCATACGGTTGCGTATGTTGACCGTACGGTAGCGTATGGTCATGGCGCCACAGCGAACCGGGGACCGTACGAAGCCGAAGGGCACCCGCCGCCGGCTGACCGCGCGGGACTGGGCCGAAGCCGCCCTCGCGGCCATCGGCGAAGGCGGCCTGGCCGCGGTGGCCGTGGAGCCGATCGCCGCCCGCCTCGGCACCACGAAGGGCAGCTTCTACTGGCACTTCGCCAACCGGGAGGCGCTGGTCGACGCCGCGCTGGAGCTCTGGGAGCAGTCGCACACCGAAGCGGTCATCACGGAGCTGGCGGCCGAACCCGACCCGGAGCGGCGGCTGCGCGCCCTGTTCGCGTACGCGACCGCGGCGTCGGCCGACGACCCGCTGGAGGTCGCGCTGCTGGCCACGGCCGCGGACCCGCGCGTGGCGGCGGCCCTGCGGCGGGTGACGGACCGCCGCGTCGGCCATCTGGCCGAACTGTTCGCCGCGTTGGGCTTCCCGGAGGCCGAGGCCCGCCGCCGGGGCCTGCTCGCGTATACGGCGTATCTCGGCCACACCCAGCTGAGCCACGCCGTCCCGGGAAGTCTCCCTCAGGGGCCCGACCGCGACGGCTACCTGGACTCGGTGCTCGACACCCTGCTCCACCAGGACTGATCCGGTGTCCGCCGGCGGTGGAACGATGCTCTCCGCCCGCCGCGGTCCGATGCCCCGCGGCACGCCGTCGCGCGGCCGGAATTGGCCGGTCTGCGCGTAGACGTATTACGTGCATGGGGCATGAAGTGGAGTGGTCCGGAGCGGACCACCCGCCCCACCCCCCACTCCCACCCCTCACTCCCGCCTCTCCTCCCCCAGCCCTTATCTCCTCCCGACCCACCGTCCGCCAGCCTTGTCGAAGGAGTCCGACGGCCGCACCGCCACGCACCTTCCCACCTGGAGGTCCCATGACCGAGGCGCTGCCCTTCCCGCAGGACCGGACCTGTCCCTACGACCCGCCCGCCGGCTACCAGCCCCTGCGCGACAGCCGCCCCCTGTCCCGCGTGACGCTCTACGACGGGCGCCCCGCCTGGGTGGTGACCGGGCACGCCGAATCGCGGGCGCTGCTCACCGACCCGCGCCTGTCCGCCGACCGGCAGAATCCGGCGTTCCCCTCCCCCGCCCCGCGCTTCGAGACGCTGCGCAAGGTGCGGACCCCGCTGCTGGGCGTCGACGACCCCGAACACAACACCCAGCGCCGGATGCTGATACCGAGCTTCAGCGTCAAGCGCGCCGCCGCGCTGCGCCCCCGCATCCAGGAGATCGTGGACCGGCTGCTGGACGCCATGGAGCAGCAGGGCCCGCCCGCCGAGCTGGTGTCCGCCTTCGCGCTGCCGGTGCCGTCCATGGTGATCTGCGCGCTCCTCGGCGTCCCGTACGCCGACCACGAGCTGTTCGAGGGCCTGTCCCGGACGCTCCTGCAGAGCGCCGACCCGCAGGAGGTCACCGAGGCCCGCGACAAGCTGGAGGACTACTTCACCGCCCTGGTGGAGCGCAAACGGAAGGAGCCGGGCGACGGCCTGCTGGACGAGCTGATCGCCGAGCGGCTGGACTCCGGCGAGCTGGGCCACCGCGAACTGGTCCGGATGGCCATGCTGCTGCTGGTGGCCGGCCACGAGACCACCTCCAACATGCTGTCCCTGGGCACCTTCACGCTGCTGGAACACCCCGAGCAGTTCGCCGCCCTGCGCGCCGACCCGTCGCTGCTCCCGGCCGCGGTCGAGGAGCTGCTGAGGTTCCTGTCCATCGCCGACGGCATGGTGCGGGTGGCGACCGAGGACATCGAGATCGGCGGCGTGACGATCCGGGCGGACGACGGCGTGATCTTCTCCACCTCGGTCGTCAACCGGGACGGCGCCGCCTACGCCTCGCCGGACACCCTGGACTGGGAGCGCTCCGCCCGCCACCACGTCGCCTTCGGCTTCGGCGTCCACCAGTGCCTGGGCCAGAACCTGGCCCGCGCGGAGATGGAGATCGCCTTCGGGGCGCTCTTCGCCCGCTTCCCCGGTCTGCGCCTGGCGGTGCCCGCCGCCGAGATACCCGTCAAACCCGCCCACGCCCTCCAGGGCCTGGTCGAACTGCCCGTCACCTGGTAGCGGCGGACCGCCGCCCACACCCTGTACCCGTCAACGGAGGAGAGCCACCATGAAGATCGACATCGATACGTCCGTGTGCATCGGCTCGGGCCAGTGCGTGCTGACCGCGCCGGGGGTGTTCACCCAGGACGACGACGGTTTCAGCACCCTGCTGCCCGGCCGCGAGGACGGCACGGGCGACCCGCTCGTACGCGAGGCCGCCCGCGCTTGTCCGGTTCAGGCGATCGCGGTCACGGACGACTGACGGTCACCGCACCCGGGCCCGGCGCGCCAAGCCGGGCCCGCACTACGGCAGGTCGTCGTCCAGCCCCTCCACCCCCTCCCCCACCACCGGCAGATCCAGCGTGCCCGTCCGTGCGCGCGTGCTGCTTACGGTCACCTGTTTGCTGCCCCGGTTGCCGAAGTACGCGGTGTCGCCGGCGGCCATGACCAGCCGCAGCCGGTGGCCCGGCGCGAAGCGGTGGACGATTGCGGGCAGGTTGACGGTGAACTCCCTGGTGACGTCGGGCACCCGGACGGGGGCCACCAGGCGGTGCACGAGGGTTTTGCCACCGTTCGGTGCGACGTCGTAGAGCTTGAGGAAGAGCAGCAGCCGGTCGGCCGCGTCGTCGGAGTGCTGGGTGCGTTCGGCGTCGGGGGAATGGACGCGGAGGGTGGCGCGGGGCGAGCCGACCACGTCCACGGGCCGCCCGCGCACCGGCTCGGACGCCCAGTCCAGGTAGGTGCCCCGGGTGTCGTACGGCTTGGGGTTCGGCAGCTTCATCAGGGCGGCCAGCGAGCTTTCCGAATGGCTCGACGCGACCCGCCAGTTGCGGTAGTGGCGGCTGCCGGTGGCCACGTCCGCCGGGTTGTCCACCAGCTTGCCGTCGCCGGACAGGTACAGCCGCCGCGGGATGCCGACGGGGTAGACCTCCGAGGCGGCGTAGGCAGGGCCATGGGCCGCCCAGTCGCGGTAGTAGGCGAAGGCCGGGCCGGTGTCGGTGTCCCACTCCCGGCGCAGATAGCGGCCGAACCAGGCGAGGGTGCGCCGGCCCACGTAACTGGTGTCGAAGTTCCCCTTGCCCAGGTCGAGTTCTCCGGGCGCCGGGTCGGTCATGCCGCCGCTGTGGCCCCAGGACTGCCAGATCATCGCGGTGTCGGTGCCCTGGGCCCGCAGGGTCTCGAACGTCGCGGCGGCCTCGTTGAGGTTGAAGAGGGTGTCCGCCTGCCCCTGGACGAGCAGGGTGGGCGTGCGGACCGTGGCGAGGTAGGAGGTCGGGGAGACGCTGCGCGCATAGTCGAGCGCGGCTTCCGTGGGGGCGGACGGATAGCGGTTGGAGTTCAGCCGCTTCTTCAGCTCGCACGCCGGCGCGACGAAGTGCACACAGCCCGCGCCGCCGCCCCGGGACGGGTCCAGACGCGGGTGCAGCAGGCCCTGGGCCTCGCCGATGAGGTAGAAGCCGTTGGTCCACTGGTGCTTGTACGCCCCCGGGGCCGGCCCCGCGACGCCGGAAGTGCGATCGGCATTGTTCGGCGCCAGCGCGTACGTGAGGTCGTGCCAGGTGATCAGCGGGACCAGGGCGTCCAGGCGCTCGTCCGCCGACGCGGTGGCCAGCTGGATCGCGCCGCCGTACGAGCCGCCGAACATCCCCACCCGCGGGTCGCGCGGGCCGTCCTTGGTGACGAAGTCGACGCGGACGCCGTTCTTGGCCGCCCGCTGCCCGGCGAGGAAGTCCAGGATCTGGCTCGCCGCCCGTCCGTCGATCCGCGGGTCGTCCAGGGAGATCGGGCAGCCGGTCCGGCCGAAGCCGAGGCCGGAGTAGGCCAGCGCGACATAGCCGCGGGAGGCGAAGGCGCGGGCGATGGCGTCGGTGGAGCCGTCCGACTTGCTGCCGCCGAAGCCGTTGGTGGTCACGACGGCGGGTGCCGGGTGCAAGGCGTCCACCCCGGTGGGGCGGTACAGGTCGGCGTCCAGATTGCAGTCACGGCCGCCGGCCCGTACCGGCAGCTTCAGGGGGGTGACGGCGTAACCGGGCTGCCGGGGGCCCGCCGCGCCGGCCGGACCGGCGGCCGTGACCGGCCCGAGGAGGGCGGCGCACGCGGCGAGGCACACGGAGGCGGTGACGGGCAGCCGCGCGGAACGGGTGCGCGCCGCGCGCCGGACGGGCCGGGACGCGGCCCCGGGCAGGGCACTGGACACGCTGGGCACGCAGACCTCCACAACGGCACGCCGTACCAAGCGGTCGGTAACGGCCGGCTCATGGTGTGACACGGGTAACAGAGGTGTCAACGCGGATTGTCTCCCGGCCGTGCCGGGTCCGTCCGGAAGGCTCCGCCCGAACCACTCGATGGGCTGCACGAACAGCCGGATCCCGGCCCGCCGGACCACCCGTTCGAGAGCGGTACGGGACCTGTCGCGCAGGACCGGGTCGCTCGTCCGGGTGGCGCGCCCCCTCTCAGAGGCGCCCGCCCTCAGGGGCCCTCGCGCAGCGCCGGTACGTCGTACGTCAGCGTCCCGGCCGCCGCGTCCAGCTCCGCCCGTATCCCCAGCGGCATCGTCAGCGCCGAGTCGCCGTGCCCGAAGCCGAACTCCTCCACCACCGGCACGCCGAGCGGCCCGAGGCGGTCCAGCAGCACCGCGCGGAGGTCCTCGTACGGGCCGCAGCGGGCCCACGAACCGAGCACGACGCCCGCGACGCCGTCCAGCCACCCGGCGCGCAGCAGCTGGGTCAGCGCACGGTCCACGCGGTACGGGGGCTCGCCCACGTCCTCCAGCAGGAGCAGGCCCCCGGCGGCGACCGCGCGGGCGTGCGGCGTGCCGAGGTCGGCGGCGAGCAGGGACAGGCAGCCGCCCAGCGTGACGCCGCGCGCCCGGCCCGGCACCAGCGGCCGGGCGGCCGGCGAGGTGACGACCCGGACCGAGCCGGGCGCGAAGAGGGTGCGCCGCAGGTGCTCGCGGGTCGGCTCGTCCTTGAGGAACACCTCGCCCGCGACGGCCGGGCCGTGCAGCGTCGCCACCCCGGCGCGCACCGCGAACGCCTCGTGAAGGGCCGTCACATCGCTGAAGCCCACCAGCGCTTTGGGTCCGTGCGCGCGGAAGGCGGCCCGCACCGCCGCCCAGTCCAGCAGGTCGGCCACGCGCTGCGCGCCGTACCCCCCGCGCGCCGCGAACACCGCCGCGACGCCCGGGTCGCACAGCGCCTCCTGGAGATCGCGGGCGCGCTCCTCGTCCGTGCCCGCCAGGTACGGCAAGGTGGCGTGCCGGCCGCGTACGTGGGGCGCCTCGACCGGATCGAGGTCCCAGCCGCGCAGCAGGTCGGCCCCGGCGTCCAGCCGCTCCGGCGCGACCGGACCGCTCGGCGCGACGATACGCACCCGGTCGCCGGGGACCAGCCGCCGGGGGCGGTCCCCGGCGACGGCGGAACCGGCACCTGTCACTTCGTCAGCTCCAGCGGCGGGACGTCCGTACGGGCGATGCCGAAGGTCTGCGCGTACAGCGACAGTTCCGCCTCCACGGCGCGGACGATGGTCTCCGCGCGCCGGAAGCCGTGGCCCTCGCCCTCGAAGGCCAGATAGGCGTGCGGGGTGCCGCGGCCGGCGACCGCGCGCAGGAAGCGGTCGCACTGGGCGGGCGGGCAGACCGCGTCGTCGAGGCCCTGGAGGAGCAGGAAGGGCGCCGAGATCCGGTCCGCGTGGTGCAGCGGGGACCGCTCGCGGTAGCGGTCCGGCACCTGGTCGTGCGGGCCGATCAGGCTCTCCAGGTACTGCGACTCGAAGTCGTGGGTGCCGTCCTCGGACCAGCCCACCAGGTCGAGGACCGGGTAGCTGATGGTGGCGCAGGCGTACAGACCGGTCGTCACCAGCGAGGCCGCCGCGGTCCAGCCACCCGCGCTGCCGCCGCGCACGGCCAGCCGGCGGCGGTCGGCGGTGCCCTCGTCGGCCAGCGCCTCGGCGACGGCCGCGCAGTCCTCGACGTCCACCACGCCCCACTGCCCCCGCAGCCGCTCGCGGTAGGCCCGTCCGTAGCCTGTCGAACCGCCGTAGTTGACCACGGCGACGCCGATGCCGCGGGAGGTGAAGTAGGCCGCCTCCAGGTCCAGGACGAGCGGCGCGTGGCCGGTGGGGCCGCCGTGCGCCCACACCACGTAGGGCGGCAGTTCGCCGTCGGGGGCGCGGTGGCCGGGGTTGTGCGGCGGGTAGATGTGGGCGTGGATGTCGCGGCCGTCCGGGCCGGTGAAGGTGCGGCTTTGCGGCTCGGGGTAGTACGCCGGGTCCACGGCGTCGGTGTGCCGCGCCGCGATCACCCGGGCCCGGCCGGTGCAGGTGTCCAGCTCCACGATCTCGTGGGCGCTGCGTGGGCCGGCGGCGATGCCGATCACCCGGCTGCCGTGCACGGCCAGCGACGGCGCCCACTGCGTCCACGGCCCGGCCGCGTCCACCAGGTCGCCGCTGACCGGGTCGAGGATGCCGAGCGAGGTGGCACCGCGGCCGTGCACGACGGCGATCGTGCCGCCGTCCAGCGGCAGGAACCAGCGCATCCCGATCTTCCACAGCGGACCGCCGAACTCCTCCTGCCGGGGCGGGCACAGGCGCCTGCCGGGCGTGCCGTCCGGCTCCGCCGGGTCGGCGCGGCGCAGCTCCCACCAGCCGTCGGCGTCGGAGACGTAGAGCAGCGTGCCGTCCGCGTCCCACTCGACCTGCGCCACCGACTCCTCGGGGCCGCCGGCGAACTCCCGTACGCCGGTGAACGCGCCGCCGCCGGTGATGCCGGCGAGCAGCACGACCGTGCCGTCCCACGGCATCCGCGGATGGTCCCAGGCGATCCACGCCGCGTGCCGCCCGTCCGGCGAGATCCGCGGGCCCGTCACGAAGCGGTGCCGGTCGTCGCTCAGTTCGCGCACCACCGTACGGTCCTCGGCCGCCGAGCCGTCCAGCGGCACCGCGGCGATCACCCGGCGCACATCGGTCGGCCGGGGCCCGGTGAACTCCTCCAGGACGCACCAGACCTCGCCGCGGTCCAGGCGCAGCACCGGGTCGGCCCAGCGCAGTCCGCCGCCGACGGCCGAGACCGGGGTCAGCGGGCGGGGCGCGGCGCCGTCGTCCGGCGTGTACGCGTACAGCCGCTGGTCGGCGAAGTCGCAGAAGACCACGACCGTGCGGCCGTCGGCGTCCACCGCGCCGGCCCAGGGCTGGCCGCCGTACTCGATGACCCGGCTGCGCACGTTCCACGGCGCGGGCAGCACGGTCTCCTCCGTGCCGTCGAGCCCCCTGCGCACCAGCGCGCGGCGGCCGCCCTCCGCGGGGCGGGCCTCGGTCCACCACACTTCGGCCCCTACCACGCCGACGTACTCGGGGCGGCCGTCGTGCTCGGCGACCAGCCGGGCGTCGATCGGGGACGGCCAGGCTCCGTAGGGGGCCGTGGTCACCATCGTGGCGTTCCTCCTCAGTCGCTGGAGCCGCCAAGCCTGTCGTACGCGCGGCCGGGCATCAACCCGTACGTATCACCCTTCGACCGACCTGAGGAAGTGATCGAGAACCCGGACGCCGAAGTGCAGCGCCTCCACCGGAACGCATTCGTCCACCCCGTGGAAGAGCGCCTGGTAGTCGAAACCTTCCGGCAGCTTGAGCGGCGAGAAGCCGTATCCGGTGATGCCCAGGCGGGAGAACTGTTTGGCGTCCGTGCCGCCCGACATGCAGTACGGGACCACGTGGCCGCCCGGGTCGAAGTGCTGGAGGGCGGCCTTCATCGCCGCGTACGCGGGCGAGTCGACCGGGGCCTGGAGGGCCACCTCGCCGTGGTCGTACGCCCAGGTGACGTCGGGCCCGGTGAGGCGGTCCATGGTGGTGCGGAACTCCGCCTCGCCGCCGGGGACCACCCGCCCGTCCACGTGGGCGACGGCGTTGCCCGGGATGACGTTGACCTTGTAACCGGCCTCCAGCATCGTCGGATTGGCGCTGTTGCGGACCGTCGGCTCGACGAGCGCGGCCGACGGGCCGAGCTTGCTGAGCAGCGTGTCCACGTCGAAGTCCGGGGCGTCCAGGCGGGCCTCGATGCCGTGCAGGGCGGCCAGTTCGGTGAGCGCGGCGCGCACGGTGTCGGTGAGCCGCACCGGCCAGCGGTGCTCGCCGATGCGGGCCACGGCCGCGGCGAGCCGGCTGACCGCGTTGGCACGGTTGACCTTGGAGCCGTGCCCGGCCCGGCCCTCGGCGGTCAGCTTCAGCCAGGCCGTGCCGCGCTCGCCCGCAGCGACCGGATAGACCCGCATCCCGCCGCCCGCGTGGAAGGTGAAGGCGCCGGACTCGCTGATGCCCTCCGTGCAGCCCTCGAACAGGCCGGGGTGGTGGTCGGCGAGGAAGCCCGCGCCGTCGATGGCGCTGGCCTCCTCGTCGGCCGTGAAGGCCAGCACCAGGTCGCGCCGGGGCCGGACGCCGCTGCGCGCCCACTGCCGTACGGCCGCGAGCACCATCGCGTCCATGTTCTTCATGTCCACGGCACCCCGGCCCCATACGACGCCGTCCGCGACCTCGCCGGAGAACGGGTGCCGGGTCCAGTCGGCGGGCTCGGCGGGCACCACGTCCAGGTGCCCGTGCACCAGCAGGGCCGCGGCGTCCGGGTCGGTGCCCTCGACGCGTGCGACCACGTTCGTACGGCCCGGGGTGCGCTCCAGCAGCACCGGCTCCAGGCCGGCTTCCGCGAGCCGCTCCGCGACGTACTCGGCGGCCGGGCGCTCCCGGCAGTCGCCGCCGCCGCGGTTGGTGGTGTCGATACGGATCAGGTCGGAGGTGAACCGTACGACCTCGTCGAGGGCCTGTCCGTCCACCGCGTCGCCGGCGCGGTCCGCCATGTCGTCGGCGCTGTCAGCCATACTGCTCCTCCACCGCCGACGACACGACGGTGGTGACCGTCTTGAAGCAGCGGATCGCTTCGTACATGTTCTCGCTGGTATACGCGACGCGCCGCTCGCCGGTCCGCTCGACACCCGGCACGCAGGTCGCCTGGCCCACCAGGTGCTCGGCGTCGAACTCCATCTCCACCGTGTACGGGCCGCCGCGTACCGGCTCGGTGCGCACCGCGAGCGCCGCGGCCTCCCGCGCGGCCGCCCTGATGTCGGCCGCGGTACGGGCCGGCGGGCGGCATACGGCGGCGTAGCGCGAGACATAGTCCTTGACGGCCACGGCCCGCGCGTCGGGCGCGTACCCGGCGGCGTCGTCACAGGTCCGGTCGTCGCCGGTCACCAGCACCACCGGCACACCGTATTCGGCCACCACCAGGGAGTTGAGGTAGCCCTCGCTGGCCCGCGTGCCGTTCACCCACACGCCGGTCAGGGAGTTGGCCAGGTAGGTGTGGGCCAGCACGCCTTCCGTACCGGCGCCCGCGTGGTAGCCGATGAACGCGACGCCGTCCACGTCGCCGTACTGGACGCCCTCCACCATGCTCAGCGCCTTGTGCTTGCCGGTGAGCAGCTGCGCGCGCTCGTCCAGCTCCTCCAGCAGCCGGTTGCGCATCGACCAGTGGGCCTCGTTGACCAGGACCTCGTCGGCGCCGCCGGCGAAGAACCCGGCGACCGCCGCGTTGACGTCGCCGGTGAACACCGGCCGGAACCGCTGCCACTGGGCGTGGCCCGGCAGGACGTCGTCCGGCCAGGTCACTCCGGTGGCGCCCTCCATGTCGGCGGAAATGAGGATCTTCACCATGCACCCGTCCCATCGCAGCTAGGAGGCGGACCGCTCCGGCACCGGCCCGGGGCCGCGCCGTCGCGCGCGTCACCGGGCAGGATTCCCACCATAACCAGGGGCGACGCCAGGCGGCCGGGGCGTGTCCGGGCGGGGGCGGCCGGGGTGTCCTGCCGGGTGCCGGGCCACACCCCCGTGACGGCCCGGCACCCTGCCGCGGGTCAGCCCCGGGCCGCCGGGCGGGGCGGCATCCAGTGCCGGACCCGGAAATCGCCCTTCTCCAAGGTCTCGAAGGGCGCGCTGCTCTGGCACTTCCCGACGCTGTTCCGGGGCAGGCCGTCCATGGCCCAGCTGTAGCCGAGCCGGTCTTTCCTGCCGTCGTCCAGCACGGTGAAGCCGAAGCGCTTGCCCTTGATGTCGCCGAGATCGGGATAGCCGGGAGCGCCGGTGAAGTCCACCTCGGTGACCACGCCGGTGGCCACCGCGACCGGACCGCCGGTCAGCAGGCAGTCGATACGGCCCTTGAAGTGCCCGCCCCACTTCTTGTCCATGTGGTGGCTGACGTAGAACGTGCCGCTCGCCTTGTCGGCGAAACCGTGTGCGTTGAAGGCGAAGTGCACGTCGTCGCCCGGGCGCCGCTGGAGCTTTCCCGCGCCGGTGAGCGAGGGCTCGGCCGTACCCCCGGCAGCCCGGGCACCGGCCGTGGCCGCCCCGCTCGGGGCCGCCGCGCCGAGTGTCAGCACACTTCCGGCGCAGAGGGCGAGGGCCGTGGCGACGGCGGCGGAAGGACGGCGGACGCGCGGCATGTTTCCTCCTGAGGACGTGGTGCCCGGTGGCTCCCCACCGGCGGCCGGTTGCCCCGGCCGTGCACCACCGTGCCGTCCGCCGCCCGTGCCCCGCATCGCCCTTCAGGCCGGGGCGCCTCCGCCGTACGGGGGAAGCGCGGCGGTACCCGGGGCCGATGCGCGCGGCCCCGGGGCGCGTGCCCGCGGCGGTCAGCCCGCCACCCCCGCGACCAGCCAGTTCGTCGGGATCTCGATACGGGAGCCGTCCGGGCGGTACTCGGTCGTCAGCAGCGGCAGCCGGCCGGTGCCGAGCACCCGCAGCCCGTAGGCCGTCAGCAGCTCGGGGACGACCGAGTCGGCCATCTCGCCGGGCGCGATGCCGTGCGCGAGGACGGCCCGCAGCTTGCCGGGCGGGCCCCCGGGGCCCTGCGCCAGCGAAGCGAAGACGTCCCGGGACGCCTCGGCCGGTTCGACGGCGAAGATCCGGCCGCGCCGGCCCAGCAGCGTCGCGATGTTCGCCACGATCCGGGGCCGGTCCTCGGACGCGCACTGGTGCAGAACGCCGCGCAGATACACGTTCGCCTCGCCCAGTTCGCCGTGCAGCGCCCGTACGGACGCCGGGTCGGACGCGTCCAGGCACCGGTATTCGGCCACCCCGGAGGGATCGTCGGCGCGGGCGTGCGCGACGGCGGCGGCCGAGAGGTCGACGCCGATCGCACGCGGATAGCGGCCGGCCAGGAAGCGGGTCTGGGTGCCGTTGCCGCAGCCCAGGTCGACGACGGGCAGCGCGGCGTCGAAGTGGCCGGCGAACAGCGGCAGGTGCAGCTCGGCCGTCAGGGACGGGTCGGAGTCCCAGAACACCTCGCCCTCGCCCGCCGGCGCGTCGCGCCAGAAGCCTTCCCATGCGCGCAGATACTGGCTCGAACCGCTCATGGCCAATTGCTACTGCCGTACCCGGTCCCCCGCAAGGCCGCCGACCGTTGTTTCACGCGATGTTCGAGTCCGATTCCTGTCCGTCGCGCGACCAGGTGGTGTCCCGACGGGGCAGGTTCTGCTCGAACCACACCGTCTTGCCGGTCGCCGTCCGGCTCGTACCCCACTCCCGCGCGAGCCTGCTGACCACCCGCAGCCCGCGCCCGAACTCGTCGTCGTCCGCCGCGCTGAGCATCTGCGGCAGGGCGTGGTCGTCGTCGGACACCTCGCACAGCAGGGCTTCCGTACGGACCAGGCGCAGCAGTACGTGCTGGGTGTGGGCGTGGCGTACCGCGTTGGTGACGACCTCGCTGACCAGCAGCTCGGCGGTCTCCGACGCCGCCCGCAGTCCCCATCGCGCCAACTGGGCGCGGACCAGGCGGCGGGCGCGGCCCGCCTCGCGCGCGTCGATGGCCAGGCGCCATTCGGCCACGTCCTCCTGGGCGATGCCGTTGAGCCGCGCCATCAGCAGGGCCACGTCGTCCTTGCGGCCGCCGCGGACGTTCAGCGCGCGGATGATGGCGTCGCAGGCGTCGTCCATGGAGGCGGCCGGGTGGGCGGCGGACTCGGCGAGTGCCGCCAGGCCGACGCCTATGTCCTCGCCGCGCACCTCCACCAGGCCGTCCGTGCACAGCACCAGCCGGTCCCCGGCCGCGACCGGGAGCGTGACCGCCTCGAACGGCACCCCGCCGACGCCGATGGGCGCGCCGGTCGGCAGGTCCAGCAGCTCGCTGCGGCCGTCCACGGCCCGCACCAGGACGGGCGGGATGTGCCCGGCGTTGGCGATCATCACCTGCTGGCCGATCGGGTCGTAGACCGCGTACAGGCAGGTGGCGAGGTAGTTGTCGCCGAGGCGCTGCGCGAGGTCGTCCAGGCTGCGCAGCAGCTGCGCCGGGTGCATGTCGATGGCGGCCATGGTCTGCACGGCGGTACGCAGCTGGCCCATCATCGCGGCGGAGTTCAGGCCGTGGCCCATCACGTCGCCGACGACGAGGGCAGTGCGGGAGCCGGGCAGCTTGATGGTGTCGAACCAGTCGCCGCCGACCCGGCCGAGGCGGGTGCCGGGCAGATAGCGGGTGGCCGTGTCGCAGCCCGCCATGCGGGGCTCGATGTGCGGCAGCATGCTGTCCTGGAGCGTCTCGGCGACGTTCTCCTGGTAGGTGTACATGCGGGCGTTGTCCAGGACGAGTCCGGCGCGGGCGGCCAGTTCGGCGCCGGTGACCCGGTCCATGTCGTTGAACTCCATGCGCTCCGGGTGGCGCAGCAGGATCATGAAGCCCAGGACCACGTTGCGCGCCTTGAGCGGCACCACCAGCAGCGAGCGGCGGTTGATCAGCGGGCTGATGTCCCGCTTCTCGAACTGCGCGGCGATGGCGTTGCCCAGCTCCTCGCTGATGCGCGGGATCAGCACCGGCTCGCCGGTGGTCATGCACTGGAAGAACGGGGTGTGCACGGGGAACGGCATCGACTCGCCGACCGGCACCACGTCGTCCCACCGGCCCGGCTCGTCGTTGTGCTCCACCGCGACGCGGTGCCACATCGTCGTGGCGTCCGGCGGGCCGTCGGGGAAGCCCTCGCCCGCGACGACCTGTTCGCGCAGATAGGTGCCGGCGACGTCGGTGAAGCGCGGTACGACGGCCTCGCTGACCTCCTGGATCGTGTGGGCCAGGTCCAGGGAGGAGCCGATCCGGCCGCTGACCTCGTTCAGGAACTCCAACCGCTCGCGGACGGCGGCGTATTCGAGGTCGGATTCCAGCTCCGCCGCGGCCTCGGCGGCGGACTGCGCGTCCGTGGCGGTGTCCGCGGCGCGCAGCAGCCGGGCGCGGCGCTCCACCCGGCGCGGCACGCCCCAGTCGGGGGTGACCGGGAAGCGCTCCTGCTGGCTGATCTCCAGCACCGGGTAGCCCAGTTCCAGGACCTGGGAGACGATCCGGGCGCTTTCCTGCGGGCTCATGCTCGGCAGTATCTGGGGCAGTTGGGCGGCCAGCACCTCCGAGCCGGGGAAGTCGGTGTGCAGGGCGAATCCCGGCGCGAAGCGCTCGCTCTCCTCGGTGGTGTCGTCCGTGCCGCCGTGGTGGTGCAGTTGGTCGGCGTCCGCCGCGAGCACCAGCAGCCGTTCCGCGCCGGGGCCCACCAGGGGATACGCCCACCACAGGAGGTCGACCGTGCCGCGCTGCACGTCCGCCATGCGGGCGCGGCCCGCGGTGGGGTAGGCGGCCCGGCCGCCGAGCGATGCCTCCAGGTCGGGCCCGTCGAGCCGCTCGCCCTCCTCCTCGTCCCAGTCGCGCGCCGACCACTCCTGCCCGAGCGCGCCGGAGACCGGCATCAGATCGACGGCGGGCGTGCCCACCGCTTCCTCCCGGGCGGGTCCGAAGAGCCTGCGTGCGCCCGTGCTCCAGTGGGAGACCAGTCCGTCGGCGTCCACCACCACGACGGCGAGCGGTATCCGGCCGGGCACGGGGTCCCGTGGCGCCGGCACCCGAGGCACCGCGCCCACCCTGTCGTCGCCGTGCGACGGGCCACGCTCCATGGGCGGTTGCTCCTTCGTACACCGATCTTGCACCACCGCTACCACGGTACGACCGCTTGGTGACAGCGGGGGCCGCATTCACCGAATAGGTGGTGCGCCCCGCGCGAACGACCATGGCGCAAGCCGATCGGTCGTCCCGCGCGGCGCCACCGCCCCGCCGGCACCACGGCGCCGTCCCGCCGGAAGCGGAACGGGCGGCCCCGGTTGGGGTCTTGCGGGCGCCCGTATGGTGAGGGCGTGCCCAGACGGACCGAACAGGTGACCGCGGGGGCCCGCCGGGCCGCCGCCCCCCGGGCCGGGCGGCAGGCCGGCCCCGCACCGGACGTCTTCGCCCCGCGCGGCGGCAACGACCAGGCCGAAGGGCCGGTGCCGCTGCACCGCCTGGACGTCCCCGCACCGCATCTCCTGCCCTTCGCCATCGGCTCGTTCGACACCATCGGGCCCCTGTCGCGGGCCGGTTTCCCGCACCGGCACTCCTTCCACGAGATCGTGTACGTGACGGGCGGCACCGGCAGCCACGTCCTCGACGAGGACCGGTGGCCGTTGCGCCCGCCCCACCTGTGCTTCATCGCCCCTGGCCAGGTGCACTACTGGGACCGCGTCGCCGGCCTGCGCGGCTGGGTGATCCTGTTCACCGACGACTTCCTGCTGGCACACCCCGGCGACCGGGACGCGCTGACGGAGCTGGGCGAGCGCCCGTGGATGCGGCCGGGACCAAAGGACGCGGCGCGGATGGCCGGCCTGGTGCGGGAGATGCTGTGGGAGTACGGCGAGCGGGCCCCGTCGTTCCGGTCGGTGCTCCAGGCGCAGTTGCACATCCTGATCGCCCGCGCGCTGCGGCTGTCCGCCCCGTACGGCGCGCCGGGCCCGTACGGCGCGGGCGGTTCCGACGGCGCGGCGGGCCGGCCCGGCGTACGGCGTACGGAGCCCGTGCCGGGCCGGGCCGCCCTGGTATCCCGGGAATTCACCCGGTTACTGGCCCAACCGGGTTCCGTGGGCCGTTCCGTCCGGTCCTACGCCGACGAACTCGGCGTATCGGTAGGGCATCTGACCGAGTTGGTCAAGCGCAGCACCGGCCGTACTCCGGGCCGTCTGATCCGGCACGCGCAGACCGTGGAGGCCAAGCGGCTGCTGTCCGGTTCCCGGCTGACGGTCGCTCAGGTGGCCCGCAGGGTGGGGTTCGCCGACCCCGCGTACTTCTGCCGCTTCTTCCGCCGGGAGACGGGACTGAGCCCCGGCGACTTCCGCCGCGCGGCGGGCGGCGCCGGAGGAATTCACCATGAACTCCGCGCCGAGTCCATCGAAGGGCCCGCGCGGCCCGAATAGCGTCTGTCGCGGCCGCTCAGCCAGCACCGGCGGCGCGGACGCCCGGCTCCTGCCCACCCCCGCACCCGGGTTCCGCCCTGCCCTGTCCCCCTCCCCCCTGTACACAGGAGCGACTGCGATGGAAGACGGACACACGGACCACACGGAGACCGCGCAGGAAGACGGCGCGCGCAGAGGCATCACCCGCAAGAACGTGCTCAAGGCCGCCGTCGCGGCGGTGCCGATACCCCTGTTGCTCGGCGGTGTCGCACTGGCCCGGGACAGCAAGTCCTCCGGCGGTCCGCTCACCCCCACCCCGTACTGCGACGACGGCGACGACCCGACGCCGCCGCAGATCGAGGGCCCGTACTTCAAGCCGAACTCGCCGCTGCGCGACTCGCTGGTCCAGCCCGGCACGCAGGGCACCCGGCTCACCGTGAGCGGCTTCGTCTTCGGGCTGACCTGCCAGCCGCTGTCGCACGTCCTGCTGGACTGGTGGCAGGCGGACGCCAACGGCAACTACGACAACGTCGGTTTCCGCTTCCGCGGGCACCAGTTCACCGACCAGCGCGGCGCGTTCAAGCTCACCACGATCGTGCCGGGCCTCTACCCGGGCCGCACCCGCCACCTGCACGTCAAGGTGCAGGCACCGAACCAGCCGATCCTCACCACGCAGCTCTACTTCCCCGGCGAGCCGCGCAACAACACCGACCCGCTCTTCAACCCCGCGCTGCTGATGAACGTGCGGCAGAACGGGCCGGCCAAGGAAGCGTCGTTCGACTTCGTCCTGCGGGTGCGGGGCGGGTCCGGCCCGTCCCCCACGGATCAGCCGACCGCGCCCGGCGGCACCTGGGCCTCCGGGACCGACTACCGCACCGGTGACCAGGTCACGTACGGCGGCGCCGCGTACACGTGTCTGCAGCCGCACACCGCGCGCGACGGGTGGGAGCCGCCGGCCGTCCCGGCGCTGTGGCGCCGCACCTGAGCCGGGACGTCCGGTGACCGGTCCGCGAACCGGGACCGGTCGGGCCGGTGCCGGTTTCGCGTGACCGGCACCGGCCGCGCGGGCGCGCGGTCAGTCCCCGTGGCCGAGCTGGAGATCGCGCTCGGTACGGCCGCCGCCCGTGACCTGGAGTACGGTCGCCACCGGCGGATAACCCGCCGCGATGACGGTGTACTCGCCCGCCGACAGGTCGACGAAGCGGAACAGCCCGTCCGGTCCTGTGGTCGCGGTGTCCACCACGTTGCCGGCCGCGTCCAGCAGCGTGACCCGGGCGTCCCCGACGGGGCGCCCGTCACCGGCCCGTACGGTGCCGCGCAGCACCGCGCCGCCCGACAGCTCGATGTCCTGCCGGGTCTCTCGGGCCGCCTGGGCGGTGACCGGCAGGGCGACGGGGCGGTAGCCGGGGGCGCCGGCGGCCAGCGTGTAGTCGCCGGCCACCAGTTCCGTCAGGACGTAGCCGCCCTCGCGTCCGCTGCGGGCGGTGGCGACGACCTCGCCGCGCACGTCCGTCAGTGTGACCGTGGCATCGCGTACGGGAATGCCGTCGGCGGTGGTGACCGCGCCGGCCAGCCGCCCGGCCCCGCCGAGCACCACGTCCAGGCCGACCGGCCGCTCGCCGACCGTGACCGCGACCGCCTGCGGCCGGTGCCCGCCCGCCGACGCGATCAGTACGTACGAGCCGGAGCCCGGCGTGCTGAGCGCGTACCGGCCGTCGTCGCCGGTCGCGCCGCGCCCCACCTGGCGTCCGCCGGTGTCGATGAGCGTGAGGGCGGCGCTGGGCACCGTGCTGCCGTCGCGGTGCCGGACCGTGCCGCTCACCGGGACGCCGGGGACGGACGGGTCGTCGGGGACGGACGGGGCGGCGGCCGGTGTGTACGGCGCTGGGGCCGGGTCCGGACGCTCCGGCGCGCGGGGGACGGCCGTCTCCGTACGTGCCTGCGGGACCGGGGCCACCTCCCGCGGCCCGGCGGGTGGCGGAAGCGGGGCGTGCGGGGCGGGTGGGACGTGCGAGGTGTGGGACACCAGGGGGTTCTCTTTCCGGAAGACGGCGAGCAGCAGGCCCAGGAGGAGCACCGGCAGGAGGTAGAGGAAGACCCGCGGCACGGTGTGCGCGTAGGCCGCGGCCGGGCTGCCGTGCAGCGCCGCGGGCACCGCGCTCATCAGCCCCGGAACCAGCGCCTCCGGCTCGGCGTGCCGGCCGGTCCCGGCCGGGTGGTGGGCGAGGTGCGCGGCCAGCCGGTCGGCGAGGAAAGTGACGAACAGGCCCGCGGCGACACTGCCGCCGAGGCGCCGCGGCGTGGCGCCCGGGGCGGGGGCGGGCCCGGCACGCCGTACGGAGCTGCGTACGGCCAGCACGAGCACCGGCAGCACGCAGCCGACGCCCAGGCCCAGCACGCCCGTCCCGAGGCTGTGCACCGGCCGTCCGGCGTGCTGCGGCACCCGGCACAGCAGCCACATCGCCCCGCCCGCCAGCGCGCAGCCCAGGACGGGGAACAGGCGGTGGCTGCCGGTACGGCGGGCAAGGAGTCCGCTCAGGGCCGCGCCGAGCACCAGCCCCGCCGTCAGCGGCAGCATCAGCAGCCCGGACCGGGTGGGCGACGCGCCTTCGGTCACCGGCAGGAAGGTCGGCAGATAGCCCGCGATCCCGTAGAGCGCGGCGCCCAGGGCCGCGCCGACCAGCCCCGTGACGGCGAACACCGCGTCCCGGAAGAGGTGCAGCGGCAGCAGCGGGTCGGCGGCGAAGTACTCGACGGCGACGAAGAGCAGGGCGGTGCCGAGCGCGCCCAGCCCGAGCCCGAGGACCGTCCGCGAGGTCCAGGCGTGTTCCGTACCGCCCCAGCTGACCAGCAGCACGAGGCAGGTGGCGCACCCGGCCAGCAGCAGCACACCCGTCAGGTCCGCCGTGCGCCGCACGGCGGGCCGCGGCAGCCTCGGTACGAACGCGGTCACCAGCAGCGCGAGGACGCCGAACGGCACGCCGGAGAAGAAGCACCAGCGCCAGGAGGCGTGATCGGTGAGGTAGCCGCCGAGCAACGGCCCCGCCGCGCCGACGAGTCCGCAGACGGCGCCCGTCACCCCCAGGGCCCGGCCCCGTACTCCCGGCGGAACCAGCCCCTCGAGAACCGCCTGGACGCCGACCACCAGTCCCCCGGCCCCGGCGCCCTGAAGGGCGCGGAAGGCCGTCAGTTCGCCCATCGTGTGCGCGCGGCCGGCCAGTACCGAGCCCGCGGTGAACAGGAGAGCCGCGAGGACGAGGGCGGCCCGGCGGCCGATGACGTCGCCGAGCTTGCCGTGCAGGGGCAGGCCGGCCGCGGCGGCGAAGAGGAACGCGGTCAGCAGCCAGGACACGGGCTCCGGGCCGCGCAGCTCGCCGGCGATCTCCGGGAGCGCGGTGACGGCGACCGTCGGGCCGAGGGCCGCGGGCAGCAGGGCCAGCGGCAGGGCGACGGGGAGCCCCGGCGTCCGGCGGGTGTCCGGGGGCGGGCCGTCACCGCCCGGCCAGACCGGACGCGGGCCCGGTGCTCCCTCCCGCCGCCCCTGTTCGATCAGGGTGGTACCGCCCACGTACTGCTCCCCTCGTCACGCCTGCGCCGCCGCTCCTTTTCTTGCACCGGGCGACGAGGGCGTTCAAGCGCGGCAGACGGGGCCGCAGGGGGCGACACCGGCCCCAACTACGGTTCCGGGCGCGTCCGTCGGGCGCCCATCAGGGGTTTCCCGGAGGTGGCGGTACGTTCCGGCACGGACGGCAGGTCTACGGAAACCACTCGAACCGGTGAGCATGCCGCGGCCCCCGGAGGAGCCGCGGCGGCGTCGGGCCGGCCGACGGGGCGACAGCCGGAACGACCGGCCGCACGAGGACACCGGCTACGCGGGGGTGCCGGCTACGCGGGGTGCCGGTCACCCGGGAGTGCCGGCTACTTCTTCTCCGTCTCCGCGGCGAGGTTGGCGAGCACCGTGTCGTAGATGCGGCCCAGCCCCTTCGGCGCGAACGTCCGCTCGAAGAAGCCGCCGATGCCGCTCGCACCCTGCCAGGTCGTGGTGACGACCACCTTGGCGCGGCCCTCGCCCGCCGGGGTGACCACCCAGGTCGTCACCATGGAGGAGTTGCGGTCCTTCTCCACCAGCTGCCCGTCGGTCGGCTCGTCGACCTCCAGCAGGCAGTCGCGCACCCGCTTGCTCGTCGCCTGGAGCTTCCAGTGGACGAGGGTGCCCTTGCCGTCGCCGCCCTCGCGCACCTCGTACTCGCTGAAGTGCTCGGGCAGCAGCTTGCCGCGCGTGCCGCTGTAGTCGGCGAGCGCGTCGAACACGTCCTCCGGGTCCGCCGCGATCTCGCGCTGCGTGGTGGCCTCGACCTGGCCCATGTGTCTCTTCCTCCGGTGCTCGTCTGCTGTTCCCGCGGCCCGCGGGCCGTACCGGCGCCGTGCCGCGCCGCGGGAACACCACCTTAGGCGTGGCCCGGACCCGCGGGCGCCCGGCCGCCGTACGGACGGGCGCGGCTCCGCGACGCGCCCGGGCAGGGTTTGACAGACTCCATGGGAACAGTTGTTCTATTATCTCGAACAGCGGGGCCGCCGAGAGCCCCGGGGACAGCGCCCGAGCGGGGAGCCGGAGCGCCGGGACACAGCCGAGGGAACACCGCCGGGGGGCCGAGGGACTCAGGAGGAAGCGCGATGCACTGGGAGAATCTGGGCGAGCAGTCCGCCGCCCTCTTCGGCACGGATGTCGTCAGCCGTACGGTCGACACCCCCGAATTCCGGGGGATCACCTTCCACGAGGTGCGCGCCCGCTCGATCATCAACCAGGTGCCCGGCGCCTCCCGCATGCCGTTCGAACGGACGGTGAACCCGTACCGGGGCTGCTCCCATGCCTGTGTCTACTGTTTCGCGCGCAAGACCCACAGCTATCTCGACCTCGACACCGGGCTGGGCTTCGACTCGCAGATCGTGGTGAAGGTCAACGCGCCCGAGCTGCTGCGGCGCGAGCTGGCCGCGCCCCGCTGGCGCGGCGAGCACATAGCCATGGGCACCAACGTCGACTGCTATCAGCGCGCCGAGGGCCGCTACCAGCTCATGCCCGGCATCCTCACGGCCCTGCGCGATCGCGCCAACCCCTTCTCCATCCTCACCAAGGGCACGCTGATCCTGCGCGACCTCGACCTGCTGCGGCAGGCCGCAGCGGTCACCGACGTCGGCGTCTCGGTCTCGGTCGGCTTCGTCGACCGGGAACTGTGGCGCACCGTCGAGCCCGGCACACCCGCGCCGGAACGCCGCCTGGACGTCGTGCGCACCCTGGCCCACCACGGCATCCCGGCCGGCGTGCTGATGGCACCGGTGATCCCCTTCCTCGGCGACTCCCCCGGCCAACTGCGCGCGACCGTGCGGGCCGTCGCCGCCGCCGGCGCCACCTCCGTGACCCCGCTCGTCCTGCACCTGCGCCCCGGCGCCCGCGAGTGGTTCATGGCCTGGCTGGCCCGGCACCACCCGCATCTCGTGCGCCGCTACGAGCGGATGTACGCGGACGGCGCATACGCCCCCAAGTGGTACCAGCGCCGGATCACCCGCCAGGTGCACGAGCTGGCGGACGAGTACGGCATCGGCCCGGCCCGCGCCGGGGAGGCCCGGCGCATCGACCGGCCGGCTCCCGGCCCCGCCCCCGAGCACACGCAGCTCGCGCTGCTGTGATCGCTGCCGTGGCCTACGCCTCCGCCGTGGCGAGGGCCTGGGCGAGCCGGTCCCGGGCCCGGGTCTGGGCGGCTATCCGCTCGTCGATGACGGCGAGCCGCTCACGGGCTATGCGCAGCCCCTCCGCCGACGGCGGCGCCGTCGTCATGTCCCCGTCCAGACAGGCCGTGAAGCAGCTCACGTCGGTCAGGGTCAGTCCCGCGTCCAGCAGATGGCGGATGTTGCGCACGCGGACGGCGGCGCCCGCGTCGTACACCCGATAGCCGTTGTCCGCGCGGACCGATGTGATCAGTCCCGCCCCTTCGTAATGCCGCAAGGCCCGCGAGGACACCCCCGTCACCGCGGCCAGCTCGCCGATCCGCACCGGCCCCACCTCCCGCCATTGTTGTAGCAGGAGGCACTGACAAGGGCGCCGGAGGGCGGATCCCAGGGAATCCCCTGGTAAGCGACCGGGCCGCGGAGCCGGGCCGGCGTCAGGCCACCACCGCCCCGCCGTCCACCGGAAGGATCACTCCGGTCACGAACGACGCCTCCGCCGAGGCGAGCTGCACCACGGCCCACGCGACCTCCTCCGGCCGCCCGACCCGTCCCAGCGGCGTGTGCCCGACCTGCCACTCCCGCACCGCCGCCCGCTGCTCGGCGGTCAGCCCCTGGTGCTCCCCGATGGGGGTGTCGACCGCGCCGGGAGCGACGCCCACGACCCGGATGCCGCGCGGCGCCAGTTCCACCGCCCAGCTGCGGGTGAGCAGTTCGAGCCCGGCCTTGGTGGCGCCGTAGACCGCGTTCCCGGGCCAGGCCCGCTGCCCGACCGAGGTGCTGATGTTCACCACCACGCCGCCGGTCTCCTCCAGGTGCGGCAGCGCCGCCTGCGTCAGCAGCACCGGCGCCACCAGGTTCGTCGCGAGCTGCGGCTCGATCCGCTCCCGGGTCAGCGTCCCGAGGCCCCCGCTCCCCACGATCCCGGCGTTGTTGACCAGCACGTCCACCCGCCCGTGGCGCCGTACCGCGTGCCCGACGATCTCCTCGGCGGCCCCGTCGGCGGTGATGTCGGCGACGTACGGCTCGATCGCCCCGTACCCTTCAGCAGCCTCGGCCAGCGGCCCGGACCGCCGCCCCACCGCGACCACCCGGTCCCCTCCTGCCGCGAACCGCCGCGCCGTGGCCCGCCCGATCCCGGTCCCCGCGCCCGTCACCACAACGACACGGCCCCGCTCCTGCTGCCGCCCACGCGGCTGTTGCGTCCTCATGGGCCACAGCCTGAAACGTTGCCGCCAGTGACAAGGTCAAACGCATAGCGTCGCGCTCATGGTGGTGGAGCGCTTACGCATACGGGACATGACAGCGGACGACGTGGACGCGGTGGCGGTCATCCGGACACGCGGCTGGCAGGCCGCCTACGCGGGGCTGATACCGCAGGCGTACCTGGACGGGCTGAACCCGGCCGAGGATGCGGAACGACGGCGCGCGCTCTTCGCCGCGGCACCGCCCGAGGTGGTCGATCTCGTGGCGGAGCGGGACGGCGGCCTCGTCGGCTGGGCCGCTTTCGGACCGGCCCGCGGGCAGGACGAAGGCCCGCGGAGACCGCCCGGGGGCGAGCTGTACGCCCTCTACCTGTCTCCGGAGCACATCGGAACGGGAATCGGCCACGCGCTGATGGACGCCTGTCTGCTGCGGGCCGCGCAGCAGGGGTTCCCCGAGGTGGACGGCACCCCCACCCTCAGGACCCCGCCCTCTCCCCCGGCTCCTCCTGCACCCCCAGCCGCGCCAGCGAGGCCGCTGCCGCCGCGGCCAGCCGTGGGTGATCGCGGGCCGCGGTGAGGACCGGGACCGCGCGTCGGTCGCCCAGGGCGCCCAGGCCCTCCACGCAGGCCAGGGCGACGCGCCAGTACGGGTTGTGCGGGGTGAGGAGACGTTCCAGAGTCGCTATCAGGGCGGGGACGGATTCGGGGGCGCGGAGTTCGGCCAGGAGACGGACCGGGTGCAGGGCGTAGGCGGTGCGCAGGGGGTTGGTGGCGAGGGCGGCGGCGGCGCGGGCGGTGCGCGGGTCGCCGAGGCGGCCGAGGGCGTGCGCGGCGGTGGCGCAGCGCACCGGGTCGCGGTAGTTGAGGAGCAGGATCAGGGTTTCGAAGGCCCGGCGGTCGCCCGCACTCCCCAGGATGAACGCCGCGATCTCCCGCGCCCACAGCGGGCGCTCGACCGCGGTGAGCACCCGGGCCAGTTCCTCGCGCCCCGCCGGGGTGTTCTTGCGCGCCAGCCCGAGGAGCCGCTCGTAGGCGACGAGATCCTGCGGGGAGCGGAGTTCGGCGCGCACCCGGTCCGTCAACTCGTGGAATTCATCTTCCATTTGCCGCTCCCTCCCGCGGAATTCCCACGGTACGTGCGACGTGGCCAGAGCCACAGCCCAAATCCCGTGCCAACCCCTGGCGCTGCTGGTTACCGACGAGTTAAGGTGCTGAGCACGGGCAGTACCCCTGCCCCGGCGGCCTGGTGACGCAGCCGCCACAACGTGCAGTCGGTTCGGCGTTCAGCACGTCTTCACGACGGGACCCGGGGACAGGGCCCTGTCGATCAACATCCGCTAGGGTCATGCATGTTCTGCATGTGCCCGGCCCCTCCTCAGTCGTCACTCACCCCTGCGCACATGGGCCCTCCTGCCTCGGGAACCTCTGTCCGCACGGGATCCACTCCCTGGAGTCTCGCGATGGACCCTCAGTCCACACCTGGCCGCACGGCCGACGCCGCCACCGTTTCCCAGGTCTCCCCCACCTCTTCACCCCCCGCCGCGCCCCGAACGCCCGCCACCGTGGCCGTCGTCGGCCTCGGCACGATGGGCACCGGCATAGCCGAGGTGCTCACCCGCGCCGGCCGCGAGGTGATCGGCATCGACATCGACGACACCGCCGCCCGCCGCGCCGTCGCGACCCTGGAGGCGTCCACCGCGCGGGCGGTGCGCCGGGAGCGCGTCACCGAGCGCGAGCGGCAGGACGCCCTGGCCCGCTTCCGTACGTTCCGCGATCTCCAGGCCGCCGCCGAAGCGGACCTCGTCATCGAGGTCGTGCCGGAGGACTACGAGCTCAAGCGGCAGGTCTTCGCCGAGCTGGACGGCATCGTGCGGCCCGACGCCATCCTCGCCACCGGCACCAACGCGCTGTCCGTGACCCGCCTGGCGGCCGACTCCCGCCACCCGGAACGCGTCCTGGGCCTGCACTTCTTCAACCCGGCGCCGGCCATGAAGCTGGTCGAGGTGGTCTCCTGCGTGCTGACCGCGCCGACCGCCGTCACGGCCGTCACCGAGCTGGCGCGCGAGCTGGGCAAGGACCCGATCGCGGTCGGCGACCGGCCCGGCTTCGTCGCCGACGGGCTGCTGTTCGGCTACCTGAACCAGGCCGCCGCGATGTACGAGTCCCGGTACGCGACCCGCGAGGACATCGACGCCGCGATGAAGCTGGGCTGCGGCCTGCCGATGGGCCCGCTGGCGCTGCTCGACCTGATCGGCGTGGACACCGCCCGTACGGTCCTGGAGGCCATGTACGCCGCCTCCCACGACCGGCTGCACGCGCCCGCGCCGATCCTCGGCCAGCTCGCCGAGGCGGGGCTGACCGGCCGCAAGGCGGGCCGCGGCTTCTACACGTACGAGGCGCCGGGCAGCGCGGCCGTCGTGCCGGACGTCCACTCGCCCGCCGGGACCCACGAACCGACCGCCGGGCGCACGGTGCGCGGCGTCGGCGTGGCCGGGTCGGGGACGATGGCGAGCGGGATCGCCGAGGTCTTCGCCAAGGCCGGCTTCCCGGTGGTGCTGGCGGCCCGCAGCCTGGAGAAGGCCGAGGCGGCCAAGGCGCGCGTCGCCAAGTCGCTGGACCGCTCGGTGAAGAAGGGGCGGCTGACCGCCGAGGCGCGGCAGGCCGCCCTCGACGCGATCACCCCCGCCGGGACGCTGGACGCGCTGGCCGACGTGGACCTGGCGATCGAGGCGGTCGCCGAGGACCTGGAGGTCAAGCGGCAGCTGTTCGCCACGCTGGACAAGGTGTGCAAGCCGGGCGCCGTCCTGGCCACCACGACCTCCTCGCTGCCCGTGGTGGCCTGCGCGCGGGCCACCTCGCGCCCGCAGGACGTGATCGGGATGCACTTCTTCAACCCGGCGCCGGCCATGAAGCTGGTCGAGGTCGTGCGGACGGTGCTGACCGCGGACGATGTGCACGCGACCGTGCGCGCGGTGTGCGCCCGGGTCCGCAAGCACCCGGTGGACTGCGGCGACCGGGCCGGGTTCATCGTCAACGCCCTGCTGTTCCCGTACCTGAACAACGCGGTCAAGATGGTGCAGGAGCACTACGCGACGCCGGACGACATCGACGCCGCGATGAAGCTCGGCGGCGGCTACCCGATGGGCCCGTTCGAACTGCTCGACGTGGTGGGCCTGGACGTGTCGCTGGCCATCGAGAAGGTGCTGCACGCCGAGTTCCGCGACCCGGGCCTGGCACCGGCCCCGCTGCTGGAACACCTCGTCGCCGCGGGCTGCCTGGGCCGCAAGACCGGCCGCGGCTTCCGTGAGTACGCCCGGCGCTGACGCGTGGCGGACGGCCCGGCCGCCGGCCGGCGGCGGATGGGGCGGGCTGCTGGATCCTTCCGGCGGCCCGCGCCCGGGAGGGGCCCGAGCGACGGCTGATGCCGCAGGCAGCGGGAATATGCAGTACCGTCCCCACATGTCCCAGCCCGCCCGTACGCAGCCGTCCGACGGAACCGAACCGACCACCCCCGGCACCCGCCGGGCCGCCGCCCAACGCCTGAAGATGCGCCGCGAACTGGCGGCCGCCGCGATGGAACTGTTCGCTGCCAAGGGCTACGAGGCGACGACGGTCGACGAGATCGCTGCCGCGGCCGGTGTCGCCCGCCGCACGTTCTTCCGCCACTTCCGCTCCAAGGAAGAGGCGATCTTTCCCGACCACGACGACACCCTCGTACGGGCCGAGGCCGTCCTGGACGCGGCGCCGCCGCACGAGCACCCGCTCGACACGGTCTGCCGCGGCATCAAGGAGGTCATGCGGATGTACGCGGCCTCCCCCGCCGTCTCCGTGGCCCGCTACCGGCTGACCCGCGAGGTGCCCACCCTCCGCGAGGCCGAGATCGCCTCGGTGGCCCGCTACGAGCGGCTCTTCACCCGCTACCTCCTCGGCCACTTCGACGAGGGCGCCCACCACGAGGGCGACGACGACCCGCTGCTCGCGGAGGTCGCCGCGTCCGCCGTCGTCACCGCGCACAACCACGTGCTGCGGCGCTGGCTGCGGGCGGGCGCGGAGGGGGACGTGGAGGCGCAGCTCGACCACGCCTTCGCGATCGTCCGCGCGACCTTCGGCACGGGCATCGGCGCGGGCCGCGGCCGGGGCGGCGAGGCGCGCCAGGAGCCCCCGGCGCGGGCGGCGCGGCAGGGCGAGGTCCTGGTGACCGTGGCCCGTACGGACGCCCCGCTGGACGAGGTCATGCGCACGATCGAGAAGGCGCTGAAGCAGCGCTCCTGAGCTACGCAACGCCCTGGCACCGGGGGTGGCGTGCACCACCCCCGGGCGGGCGTCCTGCCAACCATTACGTCCCACAAAGGGCGACATTTCACCATTTCAGCTGGCCACCAGGCCGCTCATGCGTGCCCCCCAGATGACATCTGAGAGAAATTGTTGGCACTCAGTGTCTTGTCGGCTGGCACGCGGTGTCATACGTTGATGTTGTCCGGGCGGCCGGCACGCGGAAAACCCCCGCGCGCCGGCTGTCCCAGCAAGCCCTTCGCGCCTGCCCGCCCGGACGCCTGCGTCACAGGCACCCGCACCGCGCTCACCCGCGCAGCCGGAACACCCCTCAGCCGGACCGACGGCCCCTTCCGCACCACCCCCGACGTACCCTCAAGCCGCTTTCGACTGGCTTCGCCGGAGGCACACCGTGAACCAGATACTTGACGCGATCCTCGCGCCAGAGAGCACCCGCGAAGACTTCGCCGCTCTGCCCCTGCCCGACTCCTACCGCGCGGTGACCGTGCACAAGGACGAGGCCGACATGTTCGACGGCCTGCCCACCAAGGAGAAGGACCCCCGCAAGTCGCTGCACGTGGAGGAGGTGCCGGTGCCCGAACTGGGCCCCGGCGAGGCCCTGGTGGCCGTCATGGCCTCCTCGGTGAACTACAACAGCGTCTGGACCTCGATCTTCGAGCCGATGTCCACCTTCGGCTTCCTGGAGCGCTACGGAAAGCTGTCGCCGCTGACCAAGCGCCACGACCTGCCGTACCACGTCATCGGCTCCGACCTGGCGGGCGTCGTGCTGCGCACCGGGCCCGGCGTGAACTCCTGGAAGCCCGGCGACGAGGTCGTCGCGCACTGTCTGTCCGTCGAGCTGGAGTCCGCCGACGGGCACAACGACACGATGCTCGACCCCGAGCAGCGCATCTGGGGCTTCGAGACCAACTTCGGCGGCCTGGCCGAGATCGCGCTCGTCAAGTCCAACCAGCTGATGCCCAAGCCGGATCACCTGAGCTGGGAGGAGGCGGCGGCGCCCGGGCTGGTCAACTCCACCGCGTACCGCCAGCTGGTCTCGCGCAACGGCGCCGGCATGAAGCAGGGCGACAACGTGCTGATCTGGGGTGCCAGCGGCGGACTCGGCTCGTACGCCACGCAGTTCGCGCTGGCCGGCGGCGCCAACCCGATCTGCGTGGTCTCCAGCGACCAGAAGGCGGAGATCTGCCGGAAGATGGGCGCCGAGGCGATCATCGACCGGAACGCCGAGGGGTACAAGTTCTGGAAGGACGAGCACAGCCAGGACCCGCGCGAGTGGAAGCGGTTCGGCAAGCGCATCCGCGAGCTGACCGGCGGCGAGGATGTCGACATCGTCTTCGAGCACCCGGGGCGCGAGACGTTCGGCGCGAGCGTGTACGTCACGCGCAAGGGCGGCACGATCGTCACCTGCGCCTCCACCTCCGGGTACACCCACGAGTACGACAACCGCTACCTGTGGATGTCGCTGAAGCGCATCGTGGGCTCGCACTTCGCCAACTACCGCGAGGCGTGGGAGGCCAACCGCCTGATCGCCAAGGGCAAGATCCACCCGACGCTGTCGAAGACGTACTCCCTGGAGGAGACCGGGCAGGCGGCGTACGACGTGCACCGCAACCTCCACCAGGGCAAGGTCGGCGTGCTCGCGCTGGCCCCCGAGGAGGGCATGGGCGTGCGCGACGCGGAGATGCGGGCCAAGCACATCGACGCCATCAACCGCTTCCGGAACGTCTGACCCGGACGGACGCGAGAGTACGGGACCCCACATGACCGAACGTCACAAGGATCGTCCGTGGCTGATGCGGACGTACGCCGGGCACTCCACCGCCGAGGCGTCCAACGCGCTCTACCGGCGCAACCTCGCCAAGGGCCAGACGGGCCTGTCGGTCGCCTTCGACCTGCCGACGCAGACCGGTTACGACCCGGACCACGTCCTCGCCCGCGGCGAGGTCGGCCGGGTCGGGGTCCCCGTCTCCCACCTCGGTGACATGCGGCGCCTGTTCCAGGACATCCCCCTGGAGCAGATGAACACCTCGATGACCATCAACGCCACGGCCATGTGGCTGCTGGCGCTGTACGAGGTCGTCGCCGAGGAGCAGGGCGCCGACATCGGCAAGCTGTCGGGCACCACGCAGAACGACATCGTCAAGGAGTACCTCTCGCGCGGGACGCACGTCTTCCCGCCGGGGCCGAGCCTGCGGCTGACCACCGACATGATCGCGTACACGGTGGCGCACATCCCCAAGTGGAACCCGATCAACATCTGCAGCTACCACTTGCAGGAGGCCGGGGCCACGCCGGTACAGGAGATCGCGTACGCGATGAGCACCGCGATCGCCGTGCTCGACGCGGTACGGGACTCGGGGCAGGTGCCGTCGGAGAAGTTCGGCGACGTGGTCGCGCGGATCTCGTTCTTCGTCAACGCCGGGGTCCGGTTCATCGAGGAGATGTGCAAGATGCGCGCCTTCGGCCGCATCTGGGAGCAGGTCACCCGGGAGCGGTACGGCGTCGAGAACCCCAAGCAGCGCCGCTTCCGGTACGGCGTCCAGGTCAACTCGCTCGGCCTGACCGAGGCGCAGCCGGAGAACAACGTCCAGCGGATCGTGCTGGAGATGCTGGCCGTCACCCTGTCCAAGGACGCCCGCGCCCGCGCCGTACAGCTCCCGGCCTGGAACGAGGCGCTGGGGCTGCCGCGGCCGTGGGACCAGCAGTGGTCGCTGCGCATCCAGCAGGTGCTGGCCCACGAGTCGGACCTGCTGGAATATGAGGACATCTTCGCCGGGTCGCACGTCGTCGAGGCCAAGGTCGAGGAGCTGGTACAGGGCAGCCTGGCGGAGATGGACCGGATCGCGGAGATGGGCGGGGTGATGGCGGCCGTCGAGTCCGGCTACCTGAAGTCGCAGCTGGTCTCCTCGCACGCGGAGCGGCGGGCCCGGATCGAGTCGGGCGAGGAGAAGATCGTCGGCGTCAACTGCTACGAGTCGACCGAGCCGAACCCGCTCACCGCCGACCTGGACACCGCCATCATGACCGTCGACCCGGACAACGAGGCGAACGTGGTGCGGGCGCTGCACGCCTGGCGGGACAACCGCGACGAGGGCCGCGCGCAGGAGGCGCTCTCGGAGCTGAAGAAGGCCGCGGCGGGCGACACCAACCTGTTCGCCGCGACCCTCGAATGCGCCCGCGCGGGGGTCACGACCGGCGAGTGGGCCTGGGCCCTGCGCGACGTCTTCGGCGAGTTCCGGGCTCCGACCGGCGTCTCCGGCGCGCCGCTCGCGGTCACCGCCGAGGCGGGCACCCCGCTCGCCGAGGTCCGCGCCAAGGTCGAGCGCACCGCCGCCGACCTGGGCGGCGGCCGGCTGCGCCTGCTGGTCGGCAAGCCCGGCCTGGACGGGCACAGCAACGGCGCCGAGCAGATCGCCGTACGGGCCAGGGACGCCGGCTTCGAGGTGGTCTACCAGGGCATCCGGCTGACCCCCGAGCAGATCGTCACGGCGGCCGTCGCCGAGGACGTGCACTGCGTGGGCCTGTCGATCCTGTCCGGCTCGCACGCCGAGCTGGTGCCGGACGTGCTGGAGCGGATGCGCCGCAGCGGCGCTCCGGACATTCCCGTCATCGTGGGCGGCATCATCCCCGCCGCCGACGCGGCGGCCCTCCGGGAAGCCGGAGTGGCGGCCGTCTTCACCCCGAAGGATTTCGGTATCACGGAGATCATCGGCCGTATCGTCGACGAGATCCGTACCGCGAACAAGCTCGACCCTCTGGAGGTCCCCGCATGACCCGCCCGTCCCCCGCCACCGCCCCTTCCGAAGGCAACCGCCTGCGCCCGCGCCGCTCCTGCCTCGCCGTGCCCGGCAGCAACCCGCGCTTCCTGGAGAAGGCCCAGGGCCTGCCCGCCGACCAGGTCTTCCTGGACCTGGAGGACGCCTGCGCGCCGCTGGCGAAGCCGGGCGCGCGGCACAACATCGTCGACGCGCTGAACACCGGCGACTGGACCGGCAAGACGCGCGTCGTGCGGGTCAACGACTGGACCACGGAGTGGACCTACCGGGACGTCATCACCGTCGTCGAGGGCGCGGGCCAGAACCTGGACTGCATCATGCTGCCGAAGGTGCAGGACGCCCAGCAGGTCGTCGCGCTGGACCTGCTGCTGAGCCAGATCGAGAAGACCATGGGCTTCGAGGTGGGCCGGATCGGCATCGAGGCGCAGATCGAGAACGCCAAGGGCCTGGTGAACGTGGACGACATCGCCGCCGCGTCGCCGCGCCTGGAGACCATCATCTTCGGCCCGGCCGACTTCATGGCCTCCATCAACATGAAGTCGCTGGTGGTGGGCGAGCAGCCGCCCGGGTACGGCGCCGACGCGTACCACTACATCCTCATGCGCATCCTGATGGCGGCGCGCGCCCACGATCTCCAGGCGATCGACGGGCCCTACCTCCAGATCAAGAACGTGGAGGGCTACAAGGAGGTCGCCGGGCGGGCCGCGGCGCTGGGCTTCGACGGCAAGTGGGTGCTGCACCCGGGCCAGGTCGAGGCCGCCAACGAGGTGTTCTCGCCCACGCAGGAGGACTACGACCACGCGGAGCTGATCCTGGACGCGTACGCGTGGCACACCTCCGAGGCCGGCGGGAAGAAGGGCTCCGCGATGCTCGGTGACGAGATGATCGACGAGGCCAGCCGCAAGATGGCGCTGGTCATCGCCGGAAAGGGCCGCGCCGCCGGCATGACCCGTACCTCGAAGTTCGAAGCCCCGGAGGCGTGAGCGCGATGCAGTTCGGCCGTACTTATGAGGAATTCACCGTCGGGGACGTCTACAAGCACTGGCCGGGAAAGACGGTCACGGAATACGACGACCACCTCTTCTGTCTGCTGACCATGAATCACCATCCGCTGCACATGGACAGCAACTATGCGGAGCGGACCACCGACTTCGGAAAGAATGTCGTCGTCGGGAACTACATCTACTCGCTGCTGCTGGGGATGTCGGTTCCGGATGTGTCGGGCAAGGCGATCGCGAATCTCGAAATCGAGTCGCTGAAGCATGTGGCGCCGACTTTCCACGGGGACACGCTGTACGGCGAGACGACGGTACTGGACAAGACGCCGTCGAAGTCCAAGAGCGACCGCGGGATCGTGTACGTGGAGACCAAGGGCTACAAGCAGGACGGCACCCTGGTGTGCGTCTTCCGGCGCAAGGTCATGGTGCCCACGGCCACCTACGTCAAGGAGCGCGGCGGGGAGCAGCCGGGCCGCCCGGAGCTGCGGGAACCGGCCCGTAAGGAGAAGTGAGATGAGCGGACGCCTCGCGCAGACCGAGGGCCTGACGGACATCCAGCGGGAAATCCTCTCGACGGTCCGTGACTTCGTCGACAAAGAGATCCTGCCGGTCGCCACCGAACTGGAGCACCGCGACGAGTACCCGACGCAGATAGTCGAGGGGCTGAAGGAACTCGGCGTCTTCGGGCTGATGATTCCGGAGGAGTACGGCGGGCTCGGCGAGTCGCTGCTGACGTACGCGCTGACGGTGGAGGAGATCGCCCGCGGCTGGATGAGCGTGTCGGGCATCATCAACACCCACTTCATCGTGGCGTACATGCTCAAGCAGCACGGCACGCAGGAGCAGAAGGAGTACTTCCTGCCGAAGATGGCGGCCGGGGAGATCCGGGGTGCCTTCTCGATGTCGGAGCCGGCGCTCGGTTCGGACGTCTCCGCCATCACGTCCAAGGGCGTGGCGGACGGCGGGGATTATGTACTGACCGGTCAGAAGATGTGGCTGACCAACGGCGGTTCGTCAACTCTGGTCGCGGTGCTGTGCCGTACGGACGAGGGCCATCCCGAGGGCACCCCGCCGCACAAGTCGATGACCACCTTCCTCGTCGAGAAGGAGGCCGGTTTCGGTGAGGTGCGGCCGGGCCTGACCATCCCCGGCAAGATCGACAAGATGGGCTACAAGGGGGTCGACACCACCGAGCTGATCATGGACGGGCTGCGCGTCCCCGCCGACCGGGTCCTCGGCGGCGCGACCGGACGTGGCTTCTATCACATGATGGACGGCGTCGAGGTCGGCCGGGTGAACGTGGCCGCGCGGGGCTGCGGTGTCGCGCAGCGCGCCTTCGAGCTGGGCGTTTCGTACGCACAGCAGCGGCACACCTTCGGCAAGCCGATCGCGCAGCACCAGGCGATTCAGTTCAAACTTGCCGAAATGGCGACAAAGGTGGAAGCCGCCCATGCGATGATGGTCAACGCCGCGCGCAAAAAGGACTCCGGGCAGCGAAACGACCTGGAAGCGGGCATGGCCAAGTACCTGGCCTCCGAGTACTGCAAGGAGGTGGTGGAGGACGCGTTCCGCATTCACGGCGGCTACGGCTTCTCCAAGGAGTACGAGATCGAGCGCCTCTACCGGGAGGCACCGATGCTCCTCATCGGTGAGGGAACCGCCGAGATCCAGAAAATGATCATCGGCCGGCGGCTACTGGAGGAGTACCGAATCCAGGGGTGAATGCCCGATTTGGGGTGATTTCTTCAGGACGAAGATCACACCCGGTCATCGTTGTTCGGCCACGGATTGGCTCTGGCTCTTGGCCAGTTGCCGCCCGCAACCGATACCATCCCGGGAAAGCCGCCGTCCCCCATTGCATATGCGGCATCCTCCGCTACGAAGGTCATCCATGCCCCACAGCCAATCCTCTGCACAACGCGGTCGCGTCCGCCTCGCGCGCGGAGCGTCGCCGTGGCTTCTGCCGACCGTCGCGACGGCAGCGGTCAGCCTGGCCCGTTCCCGTCGCTCGGGACGCTGGGCTGCCGCCGCCGTGCCCGCCACCGCCCTGGCGGCGGGCATGCTGTGGTTTTTCCGCGACCCTGAGCGCGAGATCGCTCAGGGCCGGGTCATCTCCCCGGCCGACGGCGTGGTGCAGAGCATCATGCCGTGGAAGGACGGACGCACTCGCGTCGCGATCTTCATGAGCCCGCTGAACGTCCACGTCAACCGCGCGCCGCTGGCCGGCACGGTGACGTCCGTGGAGCACATCCCCGGCGGGTTCGTCCCGGCGTTCAACAAGGAGAGCGAGAACAACGAGCGGGTCGTCTGGCACTTCGACACCGAGCTCGGCGACATCGAGATGGTGCAGATCGCCGGTGCCGTGGCCCGCCGCATCGTCCCGTACGTGCCCCAGGGCACCAAGGTGGAGCAGGGCGAGCGCATCGGCCTGATCCGCTTCGGGTCGCGCGTCGACGTCTACCTCCCGGCGGGTGTCGAGGCCGCGGTCGAGGTCGGCCAGGCCACCACCGCGGGGGTGACACGCCTTGACCGTGATTGATTCCGACACACAGCCCGGCTGGGTCGCGGACGTCGACGAGGAGGACGTGGCCGACGACATGCCGCTGTCCACGCGGCTGTCGATCGCGGACACCCTCACCCTGGGCAACGCCATCTGCGGCTTCATGGCCGTCTACTTCACCACCACCGGCGTGCTGATCCCGCACCTGACGGGCCACGACGACGGCGGGATGGCACGGCACAGCGCCGCCATGGCGGTGATCCTGATGCTGCTGGCCTCCATCTTCGACCTGTTCGACGGGCTCGTCGCGCGCAAGCTGCGCGCCTCGGCGATGGGGGCCGAGCTCGACAACCTCTCCGACCTGATCAGCTTCGGGCTGGCGCCGGCGTACTTCGTCGTCACCTGGGGCATGGTCGCCCCGGACTCGCACCAGCGGGTCTCGGTGGTCGCGGCGGTGGTGGTGCTGCTGGCGGTGGTGCTGCGGCTGGCCCGGTTCTCCTGCGTGACGCTGCGCGACGGCATCTTCCAGGGCATGCCGAGCCCGTTCGGCGCCCTGACCGTCGTCGCGATCGTGCTGCTGGAGCTGCCCTTCGTACCGACGCTGCTGGCGATCATCGGCGTGGCCTGGCTGATGGTGAGCCGGGTCGAGTACCCGAAGCCGCGGGGACGGCTCGCGGTGGCGATGCTCAGCTGGATCGTGCTGAGCATGGGCATGCTGGCGGCCTGGGCGCTGGACGCCCCCGGCGGCCAGACCCTCCTGCAGACCGGCTGTGCCCTGCAGATCGTGCTGGGCGCGATGATCCCGGTCTTCGCGACGGCCCGCCGGGTCAACACCTTCCGCGACAACCGCCGCGAGGCGCGCAGCGCGCAGGTACAGCAGATCCAGTAGCGGCCACCGGCCTTCGGACGACAGAGGCCCCCGCCGGGCGCAGCAGCTCGGCGGGGGCCTTTTGTCGTATCCGGAAGCGCGGGAGGTGCACAGGGCGCGCTCAGGCGCCTGCCGCGCCCCCTGGCATTCGGGTCAGCGCCGTACGGTCACCACACCGTCCCGCCGTCACCGCAGGAAATCCCGGGCCAGGGCCTCCGCGGCGCGCTCCAGGAGCGGCCCCGCCTCGGCCATGCAGCGCGCCGGGTCCGGCTCCAGGTCGGTCAGCGGGTAGGCGCGGCGGATGCCGGCCCGGCCCAGCGCCTCGGGCGGCAGGGCCAGGCGCCCGCAGACCGCCACCACGTCCAGGCCCGCGGCACGGGCCGCCGCCGCGACGCCGGCCGGGGCCTTGCCGTGCAGGGTCTGCTCGTCCAGCGAACCCTCCCCGGTGACGACGAAGGTGGCGCGGGCCAGGGCCGGGCCGAAGCCCAGCACCTCCAGCATCACGTCGATGCCAGGACGGAAGGTGGCGCCCAGGCCGACCAGGGCGCCGTAGCCGATGCCGCCCGCCGCGCCCGCGCCGGGCGCGAGGGCGCATTCCGCGGCGCGCGGCCCCACCGCGGTCTCCAGCACCTTGGCGTAATGGGAGAGGGCCGCGTCCAGCGCCGCGACGTCCTGCTCGCTCGCGCCCTTCTGCGGCCCGTAGACGGCGGGCGCGCCCTTCGGCCCGGTGAGCGGGTTGTCCACGTCACTGGCGAGGACCACGTCCGTACCGGCGAGCCGGGGATCCAGACCCGTCAGATCGGCGGTGGCCAGATCGCGCAGCGGGCCGCCGCCCGGTGGGAGCGGGTCGCCCGCGGCGTCCAGGAAGCGGGCGCCGAGGGCTGCGAGCATGCCCGCGCCGCCGTCGGTCGTGGCGCTGCCGCCGACGCCGAAGACGATCCGGCCGGCGCCCGCGTCCAGCGCCGCGCGCAGCAGCTCGCCGGTGCCGTACGTGGTGGCCGTGAGCGGTGCGAAGCGCCCCTCGGGCAGGTGCTGGAGGCCGGACGCCTCCGCCATCTCGACCACCGCCGTGCCGTCCTCGTGGAGCGCGAAGGTGGCCGTCACCGGGTCGCCGACGGGGCCGGTGACCCGGACCTCGTGCCGTGCGAAGCCCGCCGCCAGGGCGGCCGCGACCGTGCCGTCGCCGCCGTCCGCGACCGGGACGGACTCCACCGCCAGGCCGGGTACCGCCCGGCGGAGCCCGGCCGTGACGTGCTCGGCGACCTCGACGGCGGTGAGCGAACCCTTGAATTTGTCCGCGGCGACCAGCACCCGCGGTGCCCGGTCCCGGTCTGCCGCCGGTGTCCTTGCTGCGTCCGCCACTGTTTCCCCTTGCTTTCGAACTGGCAGTCGCGCCGCTGCAACCTTATCCGGCGCGGGGGCCGGCGAACAGGGAGCGGCGGCGCGCCAATCCGACGGAACAACCGTTTTTCCGGTCATAGTGGGACGTCATGAGCGTGCAGACGTCCGAGGAACCGACGCCGCATTCCGGGCCCGGCAGCGCGGAGCACGATCCGCCGCCCGACCTCGTTCTGGTCGGCGTCGGAGTGGCCGCGGTACTCGCGGTGGTCGCCTGGGCGGCGCTGGGCAAAAAGAATTTCGAATCGGTCACCGATTCCGCGCTGAACTGGGTTCTGGGGAATTTCGGCTGGCTGTTCGTGGTAGCGGCGGATGTCTTTCTCGTGCTGTGCGTCCTCATCGCCTTCAGCCGATTCGGCCGGGTCCGGCTCGGCACGGACGACGCGGAGCCGGAATTCAGCAATCTGGCGTGGATCGCGATGATGTTCAGCGCCGGAATGGGAATCGGCCTGATGTTCTACGGCGTGGGCGAGCCGCTGCAGCACTACGTCTCCCCGCCGCCCGCCAGCGGCGTCACACCGCACACCGGCGCCGCGGCCCGTACCGCGCTGGAGTACTCGTTCTTCCACTGGACCCTGACGCCGTGGGCCATCTACGGCATCGCGGGCCTGGCCCTGGCGTACGCGGGCTTCCGCAAGGGCCGCAGCAACCGGCTCAGCTCCGCCTTCGTCCCGCTGATCGGCGAGCGGCGGGCCGGCGGACGACTGGGGCACCTGATCGACCTGCTGGCCGTCTTCGCGACCGTCTTCGGCACGGCCACCAGCCTGGGCCTGGGCGCCCTCCAGGTCAGCAAGGGGCTCAACATCACCACGGGCACGGCGGACAGCACAACCGTCCAGCTGGTGATCATCGTGGCGCTGTCCGCCGCGTTCGTGGCCTCGGCGTTCTCCGGCCTGCACAAGGGCGTCAAGTGGCTGTCCACCCTGAACATCGTGCTGGCGGCGCTGCTGATGCTGTTCGTCTTCCTGCTCGGCCCGACCGTGTACGTCCTGGACAGCATCCCGGCGAGCGTCGGCGGCTACCTCGCCGACCTGCTGCCGATGGCCTCGCGGACCGGCGCGTTCACCGACGCGGACTGGCTGGGCGTCTGGACGATCTTCTACTGGGCGTGGTGGCTGTCCTGGACCCCGTTCGTCGGCACGTTCATCGCCCGGATCTCGCACGGGCGGACCGTACGGGAGTTCCTGATCGGCGTCCTGCTGGTGCCCAGCGGCGCGACCATGATCTGGTTCTGCGTGCTGGGCGGCAGCGCGATCCGGCTGGACGCCGGCGGCGTGGCGGACCTGGCGAAGAACGCCAAGGACGCGGAGGCGTCGCTGTTCGGCATGCTGGACGCGCTGCCGGCCGGGGCGGTGACCTCGTGGGTGGCGATGATCCTGGTGATGACGTACTTCATCACCAGCGCCGACTCCGCTTCCCTGGTGATGGGCTCGCTGACCAGCCGCGGCGCGCTGCATCCGCGTACCTGGCTGGTGGTGACCTGGGGCATCCTGATGGCCGCGGTCGCCGCGGTGCTGCTGGTGGCGGGCGGGCTCGGCGCGCTCCAGACGGCGACGATCCTGGTCGCGCTGCCGTTCGTGTTCGTGATGCTGGCGCTGTGCTGGGCGCTGCTGAAGGAACTGCGCGAGGACCCGGGTGCCGGCCCCGCCCGGCACCCCGCGATGCACGGCCTGCGGGACGCCGTACGCACCATCGTCGGCGAGGAGATCACCGACCGCGGCCGCACCCGCCACCCACGCCTGCGCCGCGCGGCCGACGCGAAGCGGTCGGGCGACGACCCGGAGACGCCGGGGCAGGGCACGCCGGGTCCGTGAGCGCTCCTGGGGCGCGTCCCGCCGGACGGCGCCGCCACCGCGTACCGGAACCGAACCGACCGGTGAACGCACCTTCTCCCAGGGCGGCTTGATCAGCACAATGAGGCTGTGCCGCATTACGACTACGTGGAGTTTCCGCTCGGCGAGGCCATGGTCCGGGTTGCGCTGGCACCCGTCGGCGAACCGGCCGGGGGCGCGGACGGGCCGGATCTGCCCGGCGGGATCGGCGGTGTCACGCCGGTGGGCAGGGGCGACCGGGTCACCACCCTGGCGTCCGACGCGCTGCGGGCCGTGCTCAGTCCGCTGGGGCCGGTGCTCCAGCAGGTGCGCGACGCCGTGCTGGCCACGCCCGACCCGCCCCAGGAGCTGGCCGTCACCTTCGGCGTGCAGATCGGCCAGGACCTGAAGCTGGGCGTGGTGGGCACCGGCGAGCAGGCGAGCATGACCGTCTCGGCGAGCTGGCAGTTCCCGGTGCGGGACTGACGCCATGGGCTGGTTCACGGTGCCCGCGGACGCGCCCTCGGCGGACGCCCGCGGGGCGCTGGTCAAAGTGGTGCACGACGACACGGCCCGGACGGCGGGCGCGGGCGTCCAGCTCGCCGCCCGGTCTCTGCTGACCTGCGCCCACGTGGTCAACATCGCGCTCGCGCGGCGCGTCTACCGCAACACCGCGGCCCGGCTGACGGAGCTGGCGCACTCCGCGGGCGAGGTGCACAGCTTCGACGTCTTCAGGCTGTTCGTCTCGCAGCACCGGTCGGGCCTGTTGGTGCTGGCCAACGACCCCGTCCACCGGTTCGGCCCGCCCGATCAGTTCACCGACTGGGACTATGCGCAAGTGGCCGCGCCGGCGGAGCGGTACTGTCCCGTCGTCCTCGCCGACACCGACCGGTTCCCGCAGGCGGTGCTGTACCGCACCGACCGGGTGGTGATCGTGTCCCGGGCCGACCCGGCCGGGCTGACGCACGCCCAGCAGGCCATGGACCGGCTGTTGACGGCGGGCCTGCCGCATCTGGCGGCGGACGCGGTTGTGGTGCTCAACCACAGCCGCCCGGAGGCCGGCTGGACGCTGGACCCGGCCTCCGTGCACGCGCTCGCCTCGCGCTGCCGGGACGTGGTCATGGTGCCGCGCGACAGCCACCTGGCCACCGGCAGCGTGGTGGAGCTGTCCTGGCTGGCCCCGGAGACGTACCGGGCGTATCTGCGGCTGGCGGCGCTGCTCCTCGAAGGCCGGTGAGCCGGGGCGGGCCTGTGTTCAGCCCATCCCCTGTTCGAATGCATTCGGGAGGACCAGGCATCCGGGCCCCCGGGACGGGTGAGGCTCCGGACAGGACCGGCCGCCGACGGCCGGGCGGCCACCGCCGGACGAGGGAGTGCCTGGTGCGACGACGCGACGTGTTCCTGGGCGCCACGGCAGCCGGTGCCGCGGCCCTGCTGCCCGCGGCGGCCGGCTCGTACGGCCCGCGCCCGTACACCGAGCGCTACCTCGGCCGGACCATCCGCATCGGCGCCGGCGCCGCCCACGGCGTCCCCCGCGTCACGATCGACGACCGGGAACTCCAGCTGATGTGCATGGGGCAGAACGCCTACCTGTCCCCCCTGTGCCATTACGGCTTCGACCGCACCCCGCTGGAGGCCGCGCGCCGCGCCGTACGACGGCTGCACGGCGCCCGGCTGCTGCCGACCCCGCCCGTCCGCACGTGGAAAGGCCCCGTGGTCCCGCCCGGCCTCACGCCGCCCGCCCGCCCGTACATCCGCAAGAACCACCTGGCGATGACCGCCCAGGAGCGGCGGCGCTTCGTCCACGCCGTCCTGGAGACCAAGCGGCGGGGCCTGTACGACGCGATGGTCGCCGTCCACGTCATGGTGAACTCCCACGACTACATCCACCGGGACCACGGGCGGCGCACCGCGCACCTGACGCCCTCCCTGCTCCCCTGGCACCGGCAGTTCCTCCTCTACTTCGAGCAGGCCCTGCGCGCGGTCGACCCCGGCGTCACGCTGCCGTACTGGGACTGGACCAGCGACCGCGACCCGCACTCGCCGCTGTGGGCCGACGACTTCCTGGGCGGTGACGGGCGGCCCGGCGACCGGCAGGTGACGACGGGGCCCTTCGCCCGGCGCAACGGCTGGCGGCTGGGCGTCAACATCCGGCCCACCGGCCATGACGTGGTGTGGGCCAACGGCTACTACACCCAGGACGACCGGGACTTCCTGACCCGCGAGCTGCGCCCGCCCGGCACCCTCTCGACGGCCCGGCAACTGGAGGCGGCCCTCGCACTCCCGGTTTACGACTGCCCGCCGTGGAACCACCGCAGCGGTGCGACCCCTCCGTACCGCAGCTTCCGCAACCATCTGGAGGGCTATGCGAAGTTCCCGTGGGAGCGGACCTGGGGCAAGCTGCACGGCTCCGCCCACGTCTTCGTCGGCGGCCACATGGTTTTCCTCGCCTCGCCCAACGACCCGGTCTTCTACCTCCACCACTGCTTCGTGGACAAGATCTGGGCCGACTGGCAGCGCCGGCACCCCGACGTCCCCCACTATCTCCCCCTGGAGCCCGCCGACGGCGTCCCCGGCCTCCACACACCACTGGCCCCCTGGCACACCATGACCCCCGCCGACCTCCTGGACCACACCCGCTTCTACCGCTACGACACTTGAGCGGCCGCCCGCCCCAGCAAGCGCCCCGTCCGTCCCCACTACGCTCACCGTATGACCACGGACTACGCCACCTATATCGCCGGTCTCCCCCGTGTGCTCGCGGGCGCCGGTGTCATCTTCCGCGACGCCGACGACCGGGTGCTGTACGTCGAGCCGAACTACCGCGACACCTGGATCCTGCCCGGCGGCACCGTCGAGTCGGACACGGGCGAGTCGCCCCGCCAGGCCGCGCGGCGGGAGACCGCCGAAGAGATCGGCCTGGACGTCGAGCCGGGCCGGCTGCTGGCCATCGACTGGGTACGCGGCCCCGGCCGCCCGCCGCTGGTGTCGTACCTGTACGACGGCGGCGTGCTGAACGCGGACCAACTGGCGGCCATCCGCCTCCAGGAGACCGAGCTGCTGTCCTGGTCCCTGCTGACCTGGGAAGAGGCGCACCCCCGGCTGTCCGCCCCGATGGCCCTGCGCATGCGGGCCGCGCTGGACGCGCTGGCGGACGGACGCGGACCGGTCGAGCTGGAGGACGGCATCGCACCGGCCGCCTCCTGACGCCCGGCCGGCACCCACCTCCCCTTGACTTCAAGTCCCCTTGAGGTTGCATCGTCACCGCATGACGTTCTTCCCGGATGCGGCGATCCCGCCGGGCCGCCTGGCGGTGGGCGTGGTACTGCCGTCGCCCGCCGTGCGGCGCGAGCAGAAACTCCCCCTCACCGAGGCGGCCCGGCACGCGGAACGGGCCGGACTCGACCTCGTCGCCCACCGGGATGCCCCGGCCGGTGAACCGTCACTGGACCCCGCGGTGGCCGTGGCGGCGGTGTCCGCGGCGACCGACCACATCACCGTCGTCAGCACGGCCTACGCACCGGCACTCCAGTCGCCGCCCCGGGCCGCCGAGCAGATCGCGAGCCTCCAGTACGTCGCGGACGGCCGCCTGGTGCTCGGCGTGGGCACGGGCGGCGGACGCGCGCGCTGGACGGCTGCGGGCGTTCCGTACGAGGAACGGGGCCGCCGCACCGACGCGACACTACGGCTGCTGCCACGCCTCCTCGCAGGCAATCGGGACCCACTGCCGCCCGAACACCCTACTGTCACACCCGAGTTGCTCCCCGCCGCACCAATGCCGCCCATCTGGATCAGCGGCAACACCCGCAGCGCGATACGCCGCGCCGCCCGCCTCGGCGACGGCTGGTACCCCACCCTGGCCCCACCCGCCGAAGTGGCCGCAAGCACCGTCCACCTGGCCGAACTAGCCGCCGCCCTCGCCCGCCCGGCCCCAACCGTCATAGTCGGCACCATCGGCGCCCTCGGCACGTCCCCGGACCTCCCCACCCGCCCCGACCTCGCACGGGACCTGGCCAAGGCCAACGGCACCACTTCCGAACGCTACGCGGAGGTCCCCGTGACCGGCAGCACCCGGGAAGCCGCCGAGCATCTGCACAACTACTGCGGCGCGGGCGTCTCCCGCGTGCTGATGACGGTCGCGGGCGGGGACTGGCGCGATCAGGTGGAGTTGCTGGCGGAGGTGCGGGAGCTGTTGCGGTGAGCGCCGCGCCGTAGGCTGCCCGGCATGAGGGAGAGCACGGACCGCCGCGAAGAGCCGCACGAGAACTACTGGACCGACCACGGAGCCCCCGCCCTCACCGAAGTCCCCGGCATCATCGGCGTAACCCTGGGCGGCAGCCGGGCCCGGGGCACTCACCGGCCCGACTCCGACTGGGATCTCGGCCTCTACTACCGCGGTGAGCCCGATCTCGCCGCTCTCGCGGAGCTGGCCGCCGAGGTCACGGGTGTGCCGGTGGAGATTCACGGGCCGGGGGCCTGGGGTGACTGGGTGAATGGTGGGGCTTGGCTGGTGATGCCGGATGGGCGGCAGGTGGACTGGTTGTTGCGGGATGTGGACCGGGTGGGGAAGGTGTGGCGGGAGTGCCGGGCGGGGCGGTTCGAGATCGGGGCTCAGGTGGGGCATCCGATGGGGTTCTGGTCTCCGGCGTACGCGGGTGAGCTGGCGTTGGCGCGTGTCCTGGCCGATCCGTCCGGTGAACTGGGGCGGTTGAAGGCGGAGATGCGGGAGTATCCGGAGCCGCTGCGGGGCGCGTTGACCGGGACGGCGGTCTGGGACGCCGGGTTTTCCGTAGCCATGGCGGGCAAGTCGCAGGCGGCGGCGGACACGTTGCACGCGGCGCTGTGCCTGGCGCGGGCGGTGGGCGATCTGACCCAGGCCCTGCACGCCCACCACCGGACCTGGCTGATCAACGAGAAGGGCGCGCTCGCCGCCGCCGCTGCCCTGCCCGACGCGCCGCCCGGCTTCGAGGAGCGGGCGAGCGCGCTGCTGGGCGGGCTGGGGCGTACGGGGCCGGAGTTGGCGCGTTCGCTGAAGGCGGCGGAGGAGCTGGTGGCGGACGTACGGGCGGTGGTGGAGAGCGCGGGCTGAGGGTGCGGATGGCCCCTCGCCTCACTCGAACAGCGGCTCCTGCCCCCGCACGCCGTCTCCCCGCTCGGCGCCGCCCCGCTCGAAGGACAGCAGCCGGCGCTTGCGGTCCAGCCCACCGCCGTAGCCCGTGAGGCTGCCGCTCGCCCCGATGACGCGGTGGCAGGGGATGATGATGCCGATCGGGTTCTTGCCGTTGGCCAGGCCGACCGCGCGGGCGGCGGAGGGCTTGCCGAGGCGTTCGGCGAGCTGTCCGTACGAGAGTGTCGCGCCGTACGGGATCTCGCGCAGGGCGTCCCAGACGCGGCGCTGGAAGGGCGTGCCCCGTGGGGCGAGGGGCAGGTCGAAGTCGGTGAGCGTGCTGTCGAAGTAGGCGCGCAGTTGCTGGACGACCGCCGCGAAGGGCGGCTCCGTGATGTCCTCCGGCAGACCGAAGGACTCCTGGGGCGGGCGGTGGCGCTGGTCGGTCATGTAGAGGCCGACGAGCGCGTCGCCCTCGGCCACGAGGGTCAGCGGGCCGTACGGCGTGTCGGGCAGCAGGGCGTGGCGGCGTGTGCCGCCGTCGGGAGCGGGTGCGCAAGAGGGTGCGGAACCGGGTGTGGGCATGGTGGCCTCAGTCGGTGGGGAGGTGGTTGATGGGGTGGTCGTCGGTGGCCCAGAGGTACTGGACGGCGTACGCGCGCCACGGGCGCCAGCGTGCCGAGTGCCGTATCAGCGCCGCCGGGGTGGCCGGCAGTCCGAGGCCGGCGGCGGCGCGGCGCAGGCCCAGGTCGGTCGGTGTGAACGCGTCGGGGTCGCCGAGGGCCCGCATGGCGATGCATTCGACGGTCCAGGGGCCCACGCCGGGCAGCGCCGCCAGCTGGGCGCGGGCCCGGTCGCGGTCGCTGCCGACGCCGAGCTGGACGGTACCGTCGGCGAGAGCGGTGATCATCGTGGTGAGGGTGGCGCGCCGGGTGCGCGGCATGGCGAGCGTCTCGGGGTCCAGTGCGGCCAGCTCGGCGGGGGCCGGGAAGAGGTGGGTGAGGCCGCCCGCCGGGTCGTCGATCTTCCGGCCGTACGCGGTGACCAGCCGGCCCGCGTGCGTACGCGCCGCGGCGGTGGACACCTGCTGGCCCAGGACGGCCCGTACCGCGAACTCGTCCGCGTCCACCGTGCGCGGCACCCGCCGCCCCGGTGCCTTGCGGACCAGCGGGGCCAGTACGGGGTCCTCGCCCAGCAGCCCGTCCACCGCCTCCGGGTCGGCGTCCAGGTCGAGCATCCGGCGGCAGCGGGCGATGGCCCCCGCCAGATCGCGCAGGTCGGTCAGGGAGAGCCGGCATTCGATGTGGTCGGCGCGCGGGGTGAGGGCGACGATGCCGTGTCCGTACGGGAGGGCGAGCGTGCGCCGGTACGCGCCGTCCCGCCACTCCTCCACGCCCGGCACGGCGGTCGCGGCCAGGTGTCCGAAGAGGTTGTCCGGGCACAGCGGCTGCCGGAAGGGCAGCCGCAGGGCGAGTGTGCCGGGCAGGGCCGCCGCGCCGGTGCCCGGCCGGGCGCGCCGCCGCAGTTCGGTGGGCGCGAGCGCGAACACCTCCCGCACCGTGTCGTTGAAGGTGCGGATGCTGGCGAAGCCGGCGGCGAACGCCACGTCGGCCATGGGCAGTTCGGTGGTCTCGATGAGCAGCCGCGCGGTCTGGGCGCGCTGCGCGCGGGCCAGCGCGAGCGGCCCGGCGCCGAGCTCGGCGAGCAGCTGCCGCTCGACCTGGCGGGTGCTGTAGCCGAGGCGGGCGGCCAGCCCCGGCACGCCCTCGCGGTCCACGACGCCGTCGGCGATCAGCCGCATGGCGCGCGCGACGCAGTCGGCGCGCTCGTCCCACTGCGGCGATCCGGGGCTGGCGTCCGGGCGGCACCGTTTGCAGGCGCGGTAGCCGGCCTGCTGCGCGGCGGCGGCGCTCGGGTAGAAGGTCATGTTCTCGGGTTTGGGCGGCACGACCGGGCAGCTGGGGCGGCAGTAGATGCGCGTGGTGCGTACCGCCGTGTAGAACCACCCGTCGAACCGGGCGTCCTTGGACCGGACGGCGCGCAGACAGCGCTCGAAGTCGGTGTGCATGGGTCCAGGATCGGGCAGCCGCGGGCGCCGGGCTGGCGGTTTTCCGACATCAGTGTTCGGTGACCTGCGGCGGTCCGGAGATAAGAGGGCGGAAATGGCGGTCCAACCCGACGTGGCATACGGCACTCGCCGCGAATTTGCGCCGGTCCGGGGGCGGTGTGCGAGAGTGGGCGACCCGGTTGGCCGGGCGCGCACGCGTGCGCTGCCGCTGCCGGGACCCCCTACTTCAGACGAACGGTTCCGGCCGCGCCTCCAGCGTGTCCGGAGTCGTTCCCTCCGCTACGTCCTTCTCAGAGAGTGATGCAGGCAACGACTCTTCTCCCCCGGACCGAGGACCTGTTCACCCAGGGCCTTCAGCTCCAGGAGGGCGCCGCCCTCCTGCGTTTCGGCGCCGCGCGGCAGCGGCCCGCCGACCGGACCAGTTGGTGCAACACCGGCGCCGTCGCCTGGCTCGACGCCGTCCGCGGGCACGTATGGAGCGTCGGCGAGGCGGACGCCGCCGCCGGTCTCGTGCTGCGTGCGGCGCAGGGCTTTCCCGACGGCGTACGGGAGTTCACCGGGCCGCGCGGCACCGAGACGCTGGTCGGCCGCCATCTCGCGGTGACGGACGTGGTCGAGTGGGTCTTCCGCTGGACGCTGGAGGAACCGGCCGTCCACCCGGCGGAGGACCGCGTGGTCGCGCTCGACGAGAGCCATCACGGGGAGCTGCTCGCCTTCCTCAACGAGCACAGTCCGGCCCATTCGACGGGCCCCGGTTCGGCGGACGTGAGCCTGTGGGCCGGTATCCGCGACGCGGACGGGCGGCTGGTGGCGTGCGGCGCGATGAGCAGCCTGCGGGACAGCGGCGCGCCGCTGATGGCGTCGGTCGCGACCGACGCCGCCCAGCGCGGCCAGGGCCTCGGGGCCGCGCTGACCTCGTGGCTGACCCGGCACACCGTACGGCGGCACGGCTTCTGCACGCTGTGGCAGCTGGCCGACAACGCGCCCGCCGAGCGGCTCTACGACCGGCTCGGGTACCGCAACGAGGACCCGTGCGTGTCGGCGCGGTTCGCCTGGCACTGAGCCGCGCCCGGCGGGCCCGCTTCGCGGCCGGTCAGCCCACCTGCGCGGCGAACGCCTGGTAGGCCCGCTCGTCGAACAGGACGAAGCGCACCTCCGCCACGGACGTCTTCGCGGCCCGTACCGTCCCGACCGCGATACGGGCCGCGTCGTCCAGCGGCCAGCGGTAGATCCCGGCGGAGATCGCCGGGAAGGCGACGGTGCGGGCGCCCAGCTCGTCGGCGACCCGCAGCGACTCGCGGTAGCAGGAGGCGAGCAGGTCCGAGCGGTCCTCGGACTTCGCCCAGACCGGGCCGACGGTGTGGATCACCCAGCGGGCCGGCAGGCGGCCCGCCGTGGTCGCCACGGCCTGTCCGGTGGGCAGGCCCTTGCCGTAGTGGGAGGCGCGGAGCGCGCGGCACTCGGCCAGGATGTCCGGGCCGCCGCGCCGGTGGATCGCGCCGTCCACTCCCCCGCCGCCCAGCAGCGAGGAGTTGGCGGCGTTCACGACGGCGTCGACCGGCTGCTCGGTGATGTCGCCGGCGACGAGGGTGAGGGCGGGTGCGGATGCGGTCATACGTCCATCATGGCCCGGTGTCCCGGTCGCCGGCGGCGGACGGGTCCGGGGGCCCGGCCGGACTCGCCGCCGGGGCGGGCCAGGCGATCTCGAAGTACTTCACCCGCTCGTCCTCGCCCGCCGGCCGCATTCCGGCGGCGGCCATGACGCGCTGGGAGGCGACGTTGTCGTGGTCGGCGTCGCCCTTGACGCAGGTGACGCCGCGTTCCCTGGCGAGGCGCAGCAGCTCGCGCAGGGCCTCCGTGGCGTATCCGTGGCCGCGTGCCGCGGGGACCAGGCCGTAGCCGACGGTCACACTGCCGTCCGCGGCGGGCGGCCGGTTGAAGCCCAGGCTGCCGATGACCAGCCCGTCCGCCCGGCGGCGTATCTCGTAGTCGCCGAAGGGCCGCGGGTTGCCGGTGGCCGCGCAGCGCCGCAGGAAGTCGGTGGCGGACTCGACGTCGCCGTCCGCCGGATAGCCGGGCGCCCACCGGTCCCCGGCGGCCGGGGTACGCGCCGCCAGCCGCTCCGCCTCGGCGACGGTGAGCGGGTGGAGCACCAGCCGTGCCGTCTGAAGATCGCTCATGGCAAGGGGATTACCACGCGCGGCGGACGGACCGCACCGGGATTTCCTGCCGCGGCGCCCGCCGGTGCCGCGGGCGCCCGTACCGTCAGCGTTCCGTCGTGAGGTAGCCGGTGAGCATCGCCACCAGCTCGTTCTCGAACCGGGTGACGTCCACGGGGTCGGGTGCCGCCAGGAGCTGGTGGGCGAGGAGTTCGATCGTGGCCACGGCGAGCCGGGCGGCGACGTGGGTGTCCGCCACCCGGACCTGCGGATGGCGCTCGAACAGCGCCTGGACGGAGGCGACTCGCGCCCGGTGGTGCCGGGCGACCTTGTCCAGGAGTTCCGGGGTCCGGGGGCCCTGTTCGGCCATGACGCGCAGCAGTTGGGGATCGTCCAGGTGGTTGTCGATCGAGGTGCGGACGAAGAGCCGGATGGTCTCTTCGAGGGAGTCGGGCAGCTGCCCGTCCAGCCGCTCCCCGACGGCGGCGGCCCCGGCGTCGAGGTGCCGGATCAGCAGCTCCGCCAGGATCGCGTCCTTGTTCGGGTAGTACTGGTACAGCGATCCGATCGAGACCCGCGCCCGTGCTGCGATGCGGTTGGTGGTCCCCGCGGCGTAGCCGTACTCGGCGAAAACGTGAGCAGCCGCGGTGAGGATGCGCTGCCGGGTGGCTTCGGCGCGGGCCTGGCGTGGCTGTTTACGTGGCGTTAGTCCCCGGTGGTCCGGCGCCATGACACCTCCTGAGCAGCCTCTCGAATGCGAGTGGCAGAGACCTGAGCAATTACTCACAATAGTGTCATGAGCTGCGGCGGAGCGGCCGTTGCCGCTGCCGGTCGAGCGTACGGGCGCGCCGCGCCCCCGCCGTGCCGCCCCTCCTGGAAGGAGCCTTCATGACGCAGGTAGCCACCCGCCCCCGCCGGCTGCCCCCGGACGAGGTCCGCGCCCTGCTCGGTGAGCCCGAGCCCATGCTGGAGAACAAGAAGATCGACCACATCGACGCGTTCGCCCGCCGCTTCATCGCGCACTCGCCCTTCGCGTCGCTGGCCACGGCGGACGCGGCCGGACGCGCCGACTGCTCGCCGCGCGGCGACTACCCGGGGTTCGTGAAGGTCCTCGACGAGCACACGCTCGCGATACCCGACCGGCCGGGCAACCGGATCGCCGACTCGTTCCGCAACATCGCGGAGAACCCCGAGGTGGGGCTGCTCTTCCTGGTGCCCGGGATGTCGGAGACGCTGCGGGTCAACGGCCGGGCCTACCCCACCGACGAGCCCGATGTGCTGGCCCGGATGCGCACCGAGGCCAAGGCGCCGGTGCTGGCGATCGTCGTGGAGGTGACCGAGGCATTCTTCCACTGCGGCCGCGCGCTGCTGCGGTCCCGGCTGTGGGACCCGGCGAGCCAGGCCCTCGCCGACGAGCTGCCGTCGGTCGGTGAGATCGCCGCCGCGCAGTTCGGGGGCGACATCGACCCGCAGCACTTCGAAGCCGTCCTCGAAGAGTCGTACCGGAAGCTCTTCTGACCCTGCCGGAAAGGGAATTCACCGATGCAGCGGACCCTCCTCGAACGCCTCGACCCGGTCACCGACGACGTCGTCTCGCTCGTGCTGCGCGGCGCCGACGGCCCGCTGGCTCCCTGGGAGCCGGGCGCCCATGTCGACGTGGCCCTGCCGAACTGGCTGACCCGGCAGTACTCCCTGTGCGGCGACCCCGCGGACCGCGGGACCTACCGCGTCGCCGTACGGTACGACCCGCTCAGCCGGGGCGGCTCCGAATACATCCACCGCTTCCTGCGCCCGGGCCGCACGCTGGACGTGTCCCTGCCGCGCAACCACTTCCCCCTCGTGCCCGCGCCGCGCTACCTCTTCCTCGCGGGCGGGATCGGCATCACGCCCGTCCTGCCGATGCTGCGCGCGGCGACCGCGGCGGGCATACCGGCCTCGCTCGTGTACGCGGGGCCTTCGGTCGACGCCATGCCCTTCGCCGGTGAACTGCGCGCCGCCTACGGGGATGCCGTACGTATCGTCGCCACCCGCGAGCACGGCAGGCCGGACTTCGACGCACTGGCGGCGGGTCTGGAACCCGGCACCCTGGTCTACTGCTGCGGCCCGGCCTCCATGCTCGCGGCGGCGGAGGCCGCCTTCCCCGCCGGGCGGCTGCACGCCGAGCGGTTCCAGCCGCTGCCCAGGGTGTTCGCGCCCAACACGGCGTTCGACGCGGTGTGCGCGCGATCGGCGCGTACCGTCCCGGTGCCGGCCGACGAATCGCTGCTGGACGCCCTGAACCACGCCGGGTTCCCGGTGCCGTCCGGCTGCCGCGAGGGCGTCTGCGGCAGTTGCGAACTCCGCGTCCTGGACGGGGAGCCCGAGCACCGGGACGACATAGGCGCCCCCGAGGGCCGGATGTACGCCTGCGTGTCGCGGGCGCTGGGGCCGCGGCTGGTGCTGGACCTCTGAGCGGCGGGTCAGCCCCTTTCGAGGATCGTCTTCAGCTCCGACAGCATCATGATCCAGCCGCCGCTGACGCCCTCCAGCATCTTGGAGTCGGCCGAGTCGAAGCCGTCGTGGGTGATGGTCAGCTTCACGCCCAGCTCCGGCTCCTCGGCCGGCTCGATGTCGAAGGCGACCTTCGAGCGCTCCTTGACCGCCTCGGCGAACTCCGCGTCGCTCATGCCGAACATCTCCTGGTGCATCGGCTGCAGCGTGTGCCAGGTGTAGGCGAGCCGCTTGCCGGGCTCCGACTCGGTGACGACCTGGCCGAGGTCCTGCGGCTCGCCGCCGTCCTCGATGGGCCACAGCACCTTCGAGCCGGCCTTCCAGTCGGAGGAGGGCGCCCAGCCGCCGTGGTACTGCTTCAGGAACTCCGGGCTGGTCAGGCCCTCCCAGAGCTTCTCGGGCGTGGTGTGGATGTAGATCGTGTAGACGAACTCGGGCTTGCTCATCGCCGTTCCTTCCAGGGCGTGTTTCAGATTGCCGAGCGCGGCCATCCGGCCCCGCTCGTACCGGCCGATCCAGCGGTCGGCAAGATCGTGGATGGGTACGGGATTGAGGTAGTGCAGCCTCTCCCGGCCGTGCCGGACCGTGGTGACCAGACCCGCGCCCTCCAGCACCGCCAGGTGCTTGGACACCGCCTGCCTGCTCATCTCCAGTCCCGCGCACAGCTCGCGCAGGCTCTGCCCGTTCCGCTCGTTCAGCCGGTCCAGCAGCCGCCTGCGGCTCGCGTCGGCGAGCGCCTTGAACACCTCGTCCATTGCCAACCCCCTCACCTTCAGATTGGCAACCGTTTGGTTGCACGTCAAGCCGGGAGTGGCAAACGAGGTGTTTCAGCAGGTGGGAGAGCCGGCCCGGTCAGCGGACGGGTCGCAGGCGCCGCCAGACCGCCCTGGCGGCGTGGTGCCCCGCCATGCCGTGCACGCCGGGGCCGGGCGGGGCGGACTGGGAGCACAGGAAGACCGCCGGATGGGCGGTGGTGTACGGGTTGCGGGCGAGCTTGGGGCGGATGACCAGGCCGAGGCCCGCGGCGGAGCCGGCGCAGATGTCGCCGCCGACGTAGTTCGCGTTGCGGGCGGCCAGCTGGGGCGGTCCGGCGACGGCGCGGGCCAGCACCAGGTCGCGGAACCCGGGCGCGAAGCGCTCCAGTTGGCGTTCCACCGCTTCCGTGGCGTCGCCCTCCCAGCCGTGCGGGACATGGCCGTACACCCAGAAGGTGTGTTTGCCCTCGGGGGCGCGGGTGGGATCGATCAGGCTCGGCTGCGAGGTGATCAGGAACGGTACGGACGGGGCGCGGCCGTCGGCGGCGGCGCGCAGCGCGGTGCCGATCTCGCCGCTGGTGGGGCCGAGGTGCACGGTGCCCGCCCGGCGGGCCTCGGCGGAGGTCCACGGCACCGGGCCGGACAGCGCGTAGTCGATCTTGAAGACGCCGGGGCCGTACCGTACGCCGCGATAGGCGTTGCCGAGCCCGGCGATCCGGGCGAGGGCGGTCGGCGAGGTGTCGAAGATGTACGCACGGGCCGGGGGCAGGTCGTCCAGCCGCTTGACCTCGAAGTCCGTGTGCACGACACCGCCGTGCAGGCGCAGCAGCGCGGCCAGGGCGTCGGGGACGGCCTGCGAGCCGCCGCGCGGGACCGGCCAGCCGCCCGCGTGCGCGGCGAGGGCGAACATGATGGCGGCACCGGCCGTGCCGGGGCTGGTGAGCGGGGCGATGACATGGGCGGCGAGCCCGGCGAACAGGCCGCGCGCCTTCTGATCCCGAAAGCGCCGGTCGAGGAGCGCGACCGGCTGGGCCGCGGCCAGGCCGAACCTGGCGTACGTCACCGGGTCGCGCGGCAGGCCGAGCCACTGCGTCCGCAGGAAGTCCGCGGCCAGGGAGTCCCACTTGCCGAGGAACGGCGCGAGGAGTCTGCGGTACGTGCCGGCGTCGTGCGCGCCGAGGGACATCGCCGTCTCGCCGACGGAACGGGCGAGCACCGCGGCCGTGCCGTCGGGAAAGGGGTGCGCCATCGGGATGTCGGGGTGCAGCCATTGCAGGCCGAACCGCTCCAGGCCCATGGCGGTGAAGGCGGGCGAGCCCGCGGCGAGCGGGTGCACCGCCGAACAGGGGTCGTGCCGGAAGCCGGGCAGCGTCAGCTCTTCGGTACGGGCGCCGCCCCCGATGGTGGCGTGCGCCTCGAAGACCTCGACGGCCATGCCGCGGCGGGCCAGTTCGACGGCCGCGGTCAGCCCGTTGGGGCCCGCCCCGATCACCACGGCATCGAGCATCGTCGGCACCTGCGCCACTCCCCTCGTCTGCGACCCTCGCCCTTGAGGATCAGTCGGCGGCCGCCAGCAGTCCGAGGATACGCCGGGCCGTCGCCGCGTCCCGGGCCGCGGTGAACGGCAGCGCGTTGCCGCCGGCTATACGGAACGGCTCGCCGGCGACCGTGCCGCTCGCACCGCCCGTCTCGTGGACGAGCAGCAGCCCGGCCGCATGGTCCCAGGCGTTCTCCCAGCTGAAGGCCACCGCGTCCAGCTCGCCGCGCGCGATGTGCAGATACTCCAGGCCCGCCGAGCCGCAGGGGCGCGGGGCGACGCCGTCGGTCTCCAGCAGGGCCAGGACCCGCTTCTGCTCGTCGTCGGTGAAGTCGTAGTGCGATATCGCCACCTCCAGCACCGCGCCGGGCGCCGGGGAGCCGGGGCGCAGCGGCTGCCCGTTCAGCTCGGCGCCCGCGCCGCGGCGGGCGACCGCCATCAGGTCCAGGGCGGGGGCGTACGTCCAGGAGGCGAGCAGTTCGCCGCGCAGCGCCAGGGTGACGAGCGTGGCGAAGCCCGGGTCGCCGTGCACGAACTGGCGGGTGCCGTCGACCGGGTCGACGATCCACACCGGCGCGTCGCCGCGCAGCGCGCCGAGCACGGCCGGGTCGGCGTGCACCGCCTCCTCGCCGACGACCAGCGAGCCGGGCAGCAGGCTCGTCAGGGCGGCGGTCAGCTGCTCCTCGGCGAGCCGGTCGGCGACCGTGACGAGGTCGTGCGGGCCGTTCTTCTCCACCACCTCGTGGGCGGCGAGCTGCCGGAACCGCGGCATGATCTCGGCCGCCGCCGCCTTGCGGACGGCGTCCTCGACGGCGGCCGCGTCCAGCGCGCGCAGCACCTCGTCCGCCGTGTGTATGGAGGCGCCGCCCGTCTCGTCCGTCGTGTCTCCCGTGTCCGTACGAATTGCTTCGATCATGACTCCATCGAACCACGCCCCACTGACACGGCGCCTGGACAGGAGGTGAACTCCGGATGCCGGGCGTCCGGGACCGAGGGGCGCGCCCCGTCTACCGCCCGACCGCGTACCCCTGCATCCCGCGCGGGTTCGCCGCCGCCGACAGCACCCCCGTCTCCGGGTCCCGCGCCACCGCCGACAGCCGCCCCTCCGACCAGGCGTCGCCCACCGTCACCCGGTGCCCGCGCCGCCGCAGCTCCCCGATCACGTCCGGACCGATACGGGACTCGACCGTGACGCTGCCCGGCACCATGGCGCGCGGGAAGAACGAGCCGGGGAAGGAGTCGTTGTGCCAGTTCGGCGCGTCGATGGCGCCCTGGAGGTCGAGGCCGCCGCGTACCGGCGCGCGCAGCGTCGCGGCGAGGAGAAAGTGCATCTGCCACTGGTCCTGCTGGTCACCGCCGGGCGTACCGAACGCCATCACCGCAACCCCGTCGCGCAGCGCCAGCGAGGGCGTGAGCGTGGTGCGCGGACGGCGCCCCGGGGTGAGCGAGTTGGGCAGCCCCTCCTCCAGCCAGGCCATCTGGAGGCGCGTGCCGAGCGGGAACCCGAGCGCCGGGACCACCGGGTTGGACTGGAGCCAGCCGCCGGAGGGCGTCGCGGAGACCATGTTGCCCCAGCGGTCCACGATGTCGATGTGGCAGGTGTCGCCGCGCGTGGCGCCGCTCCGGTCGACCTCGGGCGCGATGGCGGGAGCCGCGCCGGGACGGTCGGCCGTCGCCACCGTCGGCTCGCCCGCACCGGCGGCGCCCGGCGCCTCGCCGGCGTCCTCGCCCGCCGCGACGGCCAGGGCGTGCTTGCTCAGCCGCGGCGTACGGCCGTCCGGGCTGCCGGGCCGCAGCTCGTACGAGGCGTGCTCGCCGATCAGCGCCCGCCGCGCCGCGTTGTAGTCATCGCTCAGCAGCGCCGCGACCGGCACCTCGGCCGCGTCGCCGTACCACGCCTCACGGTCGGCCATGGCGAGCTTGCACCCCTCGACCAGCAGGTGCACATATTCGGGACTCCCGTACGCGGGCAGCTCCGGCGGCAGCAGAGCGAGCTGCTGGAGCAGAGCGGGCCCCTGCGACCAGCCCCCCGCCTTCGCCACCGTCCACCCGTTCCAGTCGTACGTCACCGGGTCCTCGTACGTAGCGGAGAAGGCCGCCAGGTCATCGCCCGTCAACGTGCCCGCGTGCCGCTCACCGGAGGTGTCCATGGCGGGACGGGCGGCGAACGCGGCCAGCGCCTCGCCGATGAAGCCCTCGCGCCAGATCCGCCGGGCGGCGTCGATCTGCGCCTCCCGGCCCGCCGCCGCGGCCTCGGACTCGCTGATCAGACGGCGCCAGGTGGCCGCCAGCGGCCGGTTCCTGAGCAGCCCGCCGGGCGCCACCGGCCGCCCGTCCGGCAGATAGATCTCGGCGGACGATATCCACTCCGTCTCGAACAGCTCCCGGACCGTCGCCACCGTCCGGCCCACCCGCTCGACCGCCGGGTGCCCGTGCTCCGCGTACCCGATGGCGTACTTCAGCACCTCCCCCAGCGTCCTCGTACCGTAATCACGGAGCAGCAGCATCCATGCGTCGAACGCGCCGGGGACGGCGGCGGCGAGCGGCCCGGTGCCGGGCACCAGCCCGAGCCCCAGCGAGGTGTAGTGCGCCACGCTCGCCCCGGCCGGCGCCGGCCCCTGCCCGCACAGCACCCGCACCGCCCCGTCCACAGGCGCGATGATCACGGGCACCTCACCCGCCGGCCCGTTCAGATGCGGCTCGACGACATGCAGCACGAACCCGGCGGCCACCGCCGCGTCGAAGGCGTTGCCACCGTCCTCCAGCACGCCCATCGCGGACTGCGAGGCCAGCCAGTGCGTGGTCGCGGCCATACCGAAGGTTCCCTGAAGGGTGGGGCGGGTGGTGAACACGGGGCTCCTCACGTGCGTACGGGCGCGGTCGGGGGTCTTCTGTCCGCCCTCTCCCCCATGGAAGCGCCGGCCATGCCCGTGAGCGGGCCGCGTCCTGGTCACATCGGCCGGCCCGCGGGTCCGTCGCAAATCCGTTCGCCGCCCCGGCCGCCCTCCGCCTACGCTCGCACCATGACCGGTACGGCCCCCACCAGCCCCGCGCCCCACAACGCCCCGCGACGCCCCTTGGTGGCGATCCTCAGCGGCGCCGGCATCTCCACCGACTCCGGCATCCCGGACTACCGCGGCCCGAACGGCCTGTGGCGGCAGGACCCGGAGGCCGAGAAGCTGGTGACGTACGAGTACTACATGAACGATCCGGAGATCCGGCGCCGTTCCTGGCGGATGCGGCAGGACGGTCCCGCCCTGCGGGCCCGGCCGAACGCCGCCCATGAGGCGATCGCCCGGCTGGAGCGCTCCGGCGTTCCGGTCCGCGTCATCACGCAGAACGTCGACGGGCTGCACCAGCTCGCGGGCGTACCCGACCGCAAGGTGCTCGAACTGCACGGCACCGCGCGCACCGTGCTCTGCACCGGCTGCGGCGCCCGGTCGCCGATGTCCGAGGCCCTGGAGCGGGTGGCCGCGGGCGACCCCGACCCGGCGTGCACCGGCTGCGGCGGCATCCTGAAGTCGGCCACCGTCATGTTCGGCGAACGCCTCGACCCGGAGGTGCTCGGTACGGCCGTCAGCGTCGCCCAGGCCGCCGATGTCTTCATCGCGGTGGGGACCAGCCTCCAGGTGCAGCCCGCCGCCTCGCTCGCGGGCCTGGCCGCCGAGCACGGCGCCCGGCTGATCATCGTGAACGCCGAGCCCACCCCGTACGACGAACTCGCCGCCGAGACCATCCGCACCCCCATCGGCACCGCCCTCCCGGAGCTGCTCGCCACGCTGGCCCCCTGACCGGACCGCCCCCTTTGCCGGAAATGAAACCGGCAACGCTACGGTTGACCCGGCTGCCGGCCGCCGGGCCGTGCGCCGGGAACAGGACAGCGGGAGGATGCGCCGTGCAGGGCAAGCACCACGGTGAGTACAAGGTGCCGGGCGGCAAGCTGGTGGTCGTCGATCTCGACGTGACGGGCGGGGCGCTGCGCGACGTCCATGTCGCGGGGGACTTCTTCCTGGAGCCGGACGAGGCGCTGGGCGCCATCGACGCGGCGCTGGAGGGCGCCCCGGCGGACACCGACGCGCGCGGGCTGGCGGCCCGGATCGACGCGGCGCTGCCGCCCGGGGCGGTGCTGTTCGGGTTCACCTCGGAGGCGGTCGGCATCGCGGTGCGCCGCGCGGTCGCGCAGGCCACCGACTGGACGGACTTCGACTGGCAGATCATCCACGAGGCGCCCCAACCGCCCGCGCTGCACATGGCGTTGGACGAGGTACTGACCGCCGAGGTGGCCGCCGGGCGTCGGCCGCCGACGCTGCGGGTGTGGGAGTGGGACCGCCCGGCGGTCATCATCGGCAGCTTCCAGTCCCTGGCCAACGAGGTGGACCCGGAGGGCGCCGCGCGGCACGGCGTGACGGTGGTGCGGCGGATCAGCGGCGGGGGCGCGATGTTCGTCGAGCCCGGCAACACCATCACCTACTCCCTGTGCGTACCCGCCTCCCTCGTGCAGGGGCTGACCTTCGCCGAGAGCTACGCCTATCTGGACGACTGGGTGCTGACCGCCCTCGGCGACATGGGCATCAACGCCTGGTACAAGCCGCTCAACGACATCGCGACGGACGCCGGGAAGATCGCCGGCGCCGCGCAGAAACGCATGGTGGCCGGTGACGGGGCGGTGCTGCACCACGTGACCATGTCGTACGACATCGACGCGGACAAGATGGTCGAGGTCCTGCGGATCGGCAAGGAGAAGCTGTCGGACAAGGGCACCCGCAGCGCGAAGAAGCGGGTGGACCCGCTGCGCCGGCAGACCGGACTGCCGCGTGCCGAGGTCATCGAGCGGATGATCGGTTCGTTCCGCGCGCGGTACGGCGGCAGCGACGGGGCGGTCACCCCGGAGGAGATGGAGCGGGCGCAGGAACTGGCGGGCGGCAAGTTCAGCTCGCCGGAGTGGACTGCGCGGGTGCCGTAGCAGGTGGCAGGGGGGCGGCTGCCCCTGACCGCCTTCGTCGTGTGCCTGCTGCTCGACACCGAGGTCCCGGCTCGGCCGGCCGGGCGGCGGCACCGGCTCGGGCCGCTCACCTCCGCGCCCCTGCGGCGCCTGCTGATCGCGGACGGCCTCTTCGTCCTGGCGGTGACCGCCACCGACGTACTGCTGCCGGTCTACGCGAAGGAACACGACGCGGCGGTGTCCACCGGCGCCTGTCCGAGCGCCCTGTCCATCGGCAGCGTGCTGGGCAGCCTCGTCCTGGGCACCATGCCCGGCTTCTTGGCCCGCGGGCCCAAACTCTCCGTTCTGCTCCTCGTCTTCGCGGCCGGGGGCGGCGCGCTCGCCCTGGGCGCCGGGCTCTCCCCGGTCGCCGTCCTCGTCCTCGGCCCGGTGGCCGGTCTGGTCCTCGGTTCGGTTTTCGGCACGCTGCGTACGGTGGGCAGCGACCTCGCGCAGGAGGGCGAGGTCACCGGGACGATGTCCTGGCTCACCAGCCTCGACATGGCGGGCGGCGCGGTCGGCGCGGCGGTCTTCGCCCATCTCGCCGCCGCCGAGGGGAGCCGGACGGCGCTGGCGTGGGTGCCCGCGGTGGTCCTGCTGAGCGCGCCGGCGGACTGGACGGCACGGTCGCCGTCGCCCAAGCAGAGCAGAAAGAGCCGGCGCGGCGCCGGCCTAAGCCGCCGTCCCCAGCCGGAACCGCTCCGCCACCTCGTCCGCGAGGTCGGTGGCCGGCCGGCCGCCGTCCATGGTGATGACCGTGTTCCCGTGGGCGGCCGCCTGACGGCGGACCTCCGCATCCCACAGCTCGTCCCGGGCCAGCCGCTGGGCCAGCGTGGCTTCCGGGGTCCCGCTGCCCCAGCTGACCAGGGAGCGCACCGGGACGCTGCGCCGGGAGCGCAGTGCGGCCAGGCGGAACTCCGGGGTGGGGAGCAGGAAGACCGCCTGGTCGGGGCGGGTGAGCAGGGGCGCGATCTGGCTCGGCAGGTTGCCGAACCAGTCCACCAGGACGGGCCGGTCGGTGGGCATCGCGAGCAGGTCCTCGACCTCGAAGGCAAAGGTTTCGGCAACCACGCGCTGAGCGAACCCGCACGCCTCGTCGGGGTCGCGGCTGTCCCACAGGGAGCCGGGCGGCTCGTCGCGGGCGGCGTGGAAGTGCGGGTGCTGCCGGGGTGAGCAGCGCGGCAGCCAGGTGTGCTGGGCCAGGTCACCGCGGTAGATGACGGCGCCGTGCCGCCGCGCCAGGATTATCGCCAGGGTGCTCTTGCCCGCTCCGGTGCCGCCGGCGATCCACCGCACGTGGGAGAGCCGGCCGGCCGAAGCCGACGTCGTACGGATACCGGTTCCGAGATGTGTCTCCAATGGGGGGCGCCTCATACCTCCATGGTCCCCGTATCGGCCGCCGGGCTCCAAGGCCGCCTCGTATGGGGAGCATCAGGAGTGGGCAAAGAGTTGGGAGAGGCGGGTGAGTTGGTGCGCGCCCCCGAGCGCCTTCGCGCGTCCTGCGCGCCCCCGCCGGAACCGTGCGCCGGTCAGCGCACCGGGTCGTACGCCCCCAGGTCGAGCCCCGGGTCCGCGCCCGTGGCCAGCAGCGCGGCCACCCGGCCCGCCCAGGGGCCGACGGTCAGCCCGGTCGGGCCGAGGCCGTCGGCGACGATCAGACCGTCCAGGCCCGGGACCCGGCCGAGCAGCGGGCGGAAGTCCGGGCCGACGGGGCGGAAGCCGACGCGCGTCTCCAGGTGGGTGGCGTCCGCCAGGCCGGGCGCGACCGCCAGGGCCTCGGCCAGCACCTCGGCCAGTCCCCCGGCCGTCACCCGGTGGTCGAAGCCGGTGCCGGACTCGCGCGTGGCGCCCGCCACGACCCGCGAGCCGTCGAACGGGACGAGGTAGTGCCCGGTGGCGCGGGGCATGACGACGGGCCAGCGCCCGGTGCCGGCGCCGGGCAGCGACAGGTGCGCGATCTGCCCGCGCTGCGGCGCGATCCGTACGGTGATGCCCACCGGCGCCAGCAGCTCCGGCGCCCAGGCCCCGGCCGCGACGACGACCGCGTCCGCTGCGATGCGCTCGCCGTCCACCTCGACGCCGGTGACGCGGTCGCCCGTACGGAGCAGTGCCGCGCGCCCGGAGCGTACGTCCGCGCCCCGCCACCGCGCCTGCCGCAGCAGCGCGTCGCGCAGCCGGCCGCCGTCGACGCGGGCGCCGGCGGCTATCCGTACGGCATGCAGGCCGGGCGCCAGCGGTGGGAACAGCGAGCGGGCCGCGGACGTGTCGAGCAGATCCACCTCGCCGGTGTCCGCGGCGTCGCGCCGCCGTTCCAGCACGAGCTGCCGGATGCGGTACAGGTCCGCGTCGTCGGCGGCCAGGGCGAGCGCGCCGACGGTGCGGTGGCCGAGGCTGCGCTCGCCCGCCTCGGTCAGTTCGGCGACCAGGCCCGGGTAGTACCGCGCCCCTTCCGCGGCGGCGCGGAACCAGTCCGGGTCGTCGTTCTCGGAGGCCCAGGGGCAGACGATGCCCGCGCCGGCCGCGGTCGCCTCGCCGGGCTGGGCCCGGCCCGCCAGCACGACGTCCGCGCCCAGCCCGGCCGCGTGCCAGGCGGTGCTCGCGCCCACGATGCCCGCACCCACCACGGCGACGCGCATGTCCGTCTCCCCTCCCCTGACGGGCTCTCAGCCCGCGAACTCCGGAATGATCCGTTCGCCGTACGCGTCGATGGTGGCGTCCCGCGCGTCGTGCATCGCGTACAGCGCGAACTGGTCGACGCCCAGCTCCCGCAGCCGGTGCAGCTTCTCCAGCTGGGCCGCGGGCGGCCCGAGCAGGCAGAAGCGGTCCACGATCTCGTCCGGCACGAACGCGGTGTCGGGGTTGCCGGAGCGGCCGTGGTGGGCGTAGTCGTAGCCCGCGCGTTCCTTGATGTACGAGGTGAGCGCCTCGGGCACCATGCCGGAGTGCTCGCCGTACCGTTTGACCAGGTCCGCGACGTGGTTGCCGACCATGCCGCCGAACCACCGGCACTGCTCGCGGGCGTGCGCGAGGTCGTCGCCCACGTAGGCGGGCGCGGCGACGCAGATCGTCACGTCGGACGGGTCGCGGCCGGCCGCCGTCGCGGCGTCGCGGACCGCCTTGACCATCCACTCCGTCAGGAACGGGTCGGCCAGCTGGAGGATGAAGCCGTCCGCCAGCTCCCCGGTCATCTTCAGGGCTTTCGGCCCGTACGCGGCCATCCACACCGGCAGCCGCCCGTCGCGCACCCACGGGATGCGCAGGGTGTGGCCGCCCACGTCCGCCTCCCGGCCCTCCGCGAGGTCGCGGATGACACGGATCGACTCGCCGAGGCGGGCCAGCGTGTTGGGGGCGCGGCCCGCCACCCGCATCGCCGAGTCGCCGCGTCCGATGCCGCAGACGGTGCGGTTGCCGTACATGTCGTTGAGGGTGGCGAAGGTGGAGGCGGTGACCTCGGGGGTGCGGGTGGAGGGATTGGTGACCATCGGGCCGACGATGAGGCGTTCGGTGTGCTCCAGGATGCGGCTGTAGATGACGAACGGCTCCTGCCACAGGACGGAGGAGTCGAAGGTCCAGCCGTAGCGGAAGCCTTGGCGCTCGGCGCGGCGCATGGTGGTGACGACGTCGGATGCGGGCGGGTCGGTCTGCAGGACGACTCCGAAGTCCATCTCGGCCTCCTTCAGTTCAGGTACTGGCAGGTGCCGCGCGGGGTGTACTGGCCGTGCCCCGCGCGCCCGGTGTAGCGCCGCTCGTCGATCACGGTCTCGCCGCGCGAGAGGACGGTCTCCACGCGGCCGGTGACGGTGCGCCCCTCGTACGCGGAGTAGTCGACGTTCATGTGGTGGGTGGCGGCCGAGAGGACCTGTTCGGCGGCCGGGTCGTAGATGACGAGGTCGGCGTCCGAACCGGGCGCGATGGTGCCCTTCTTGGGGTAGAGGCCGAACATCCGGGCCGGTGTGGCACAGGCGATCTCGATCCAGTGGCGGCGGCTGATGTGCCCGTCCACCACGCCCTGGTGGAGCAGGTCCATCCGGTGCTCGACGCCCGGCAGCCCGTTGGGGATCTTGGAGAAGTCGCCGCGGCCCAGCTCCTTCTGGCCCTTGAAGCAGAACGGGCAGTGGTCGGTGGAGACCACCTGGAGGTCGTTGGTGCGCAGCCCGCGCCACAGTGCCGCCTGGTGCTCCCGCGGCCGCAGCGGTGTGCTGCACACGTACTTGGCGCCCTCGAAGTCCGGCTCGGCCAGGTTGTCGGTGGACAGGAACAGATACTGCGGGCAGGTCTCGCCGAAGACGTTCAGCCCCTTGTCGCGGGCCTGCGCCAGTTCGGCGACGGCTTCCTCGGCCGAGACGTGCACGACGTACAGCGGCGCGCCGGCGACCCGGGCGAGCTGGATCGTACGGTGGGTGGCCTCGGCCTCCAGCAGCTCTCTGCGCACCTCGCCGTGGTAGCGGGGGTCGGTGCGCCCTTCCGCCAGGGCCTGTTCGACCAGGACGTCGATCGCGATGCCGTTCTCGGCGTGCATCATGACCAGCCCGCCGTTGGCCGCCGAACGCTGCATGGCGCGCAGGATCTGGCCGTCGTCGCTGTAGAAGACGCCCGGGTAGGCGGTGAACAGCTTGAAGGAGGTGACGCCTTCCTCGACCAGCAGGTCCAGCTCCTTGAGCGCGTGCTCGTTCACATCGGAGAGGATCATGTGGAAGGCGTAGTCGACGGCGCACTGGGCATCGGCCTTGGCGTGCCAGGCGTCCAGGCCCTCGCGCAGTGCCCGGCCGCGCGTCTGGACTGCGAAGTCGACGATGGTGGTCGTGCCGCCCCAGGCCGCTGCCCGGGTGCCGGTCTCGAAGGTGTCGGAGGAGGACGTCCCGCCGAACGGGAAGTCCATGTGGGTGTGGGCGTCCACGCCGCCCGGGATGACGTACTTGCCGGTGGCGTCGATGGTGCGGTCGGCGCCCTCGGCCCAGCTCTCGGCGGTGGTCGTGCCGTGCGCGGCGAGGGCGGCGATCCTGCCGTCCTCGACCAGGACATCGGCATGGATCTCATCGGCGGCGGTGACGACCAGACCGCCGCGGACGACTGTTCGGCTCATGCTTCCGGCTCTCCCTTCCACACACAGCACAGGTGCTCGGCGGCGCCGGAAGGGACACGGCCCGGCGTGGTCGGCCGGCCGGGCGGCGCGTCCCGGGTGACGCCGCGTCACGGCCGGTCTACACCCGTAGAACGCGGCCGTGCAGCTGACCGTAGAAGCATGTCACCCACCGTGGCAACACCATGACCGCGGTTCAGCGGGAACCGGTGGGACGTGCCCGGTTGCCGCCCGTAAAACTTCATCGATTGCGCAATCCGGGAACCTTGGTGCGGGCCGCCGCGTTGCCCCGGTGGGAAAACCCGACACACCGGACCCAACCGCATACGCAACAGGAGACACAGCACCATGGGCGTCAGCCTCAGCAAGGGCCAGAACGTCGTCCTCAACCAGGACGGCACTCCCCTCGCGGACGTCACCGTCGGCCTGGGCTGGGACGCCCGGCCCGCCGGCGGCGCGGACTTCGACCTGGACGCCTCGGCGGTCGTCTGCGGCCCCGACCAGCGTGTCCTGTCCGACGCGCACTTCGTCTTCTACAACAACCTGACCAGCCCGGACGGCGCGGTCCGGCACACCGGCGACAACCTCACCGGCGAGGGCGACGGCGACGACGAGCAGATCCTGGTCGACCTGGACCGCCTCGGCGAGCAGACCGGCCAGGTCGTCTTCACCGTCTCCATCCACGATGCCGAGGCGCGCGGGCAGAATTTCGGCCAGGTCGAGGACGCGTACATCCGCGTCGTGGACAACCTGACGGGCCGTGAGATGTGCCGCTACGAGCTGTCGTACGACGCCGCCGGCGAGACGGCGATGGTCTTCGGGGCGCTCTACCGGCGCGGCGGCGAGTGGAAGTTCCGCGCCATCGGCCAGGGTTACGCGACCGGGCTGGCCGGTATCGCCACCGACTACGGCGTCAACGTCGGCTGATACCGGTACGCGAAAGGGCGCGCCCGGGAAGGGCGCGCCCCCGGGGCCCCGCCTACAGGTGCGAGGCGATGGCCGGCATCAGGTCCTGGAAGGTGCGGCCGGCCGCGGGCTCGCCGATGGCGGCCATCTCCCAGCCGCCGCCGGCCCGGCGTACCTTCGCCATGATCTGCGCGGTGTACTGGCCGCCGCCGGTGAGGGTGTAGCGGGCCAGCTCCTGGCCGGTGCTCTCGTCGACCAGGCGGCAGAACGCGTTCTGCACCTCGGCGAAGGTCTGCCCGGTGAAGGAGTTCACCGTGAAGACGATCTGGTCGATATGGGCGGGCACCCGCTGGAGATCGACGTAGATCACCTCGTCGTCGCCGCCCTGTCCCGCGCCGCCCACCAGGTTGTCCCCGGTGTGCCGCACGGAGCCGTCGTCGCTGATCAGGTGCTGGAAGAAGACGACGTCGACGGGCTCCTGACCGGCGAACAGCACGGCGGAGGCGTCCAGGTCGATCTCGCGGGCCATCAGCTTGGCGAGGAAGCCCTTGCGGGCGGCGGCCTGCCAGCCCAGGCCCATGCGGACCACGCTGAGTTCGCCCCCGCCGGACTTGCTCAGACTGATCTTCTGACCCTTGTCCAGGTTCACGGTCATGTGCTGTCACTCCTGCGTCGGGATGGCATGCCCCGGGCAGAGCGGCGGCCGCCGCCACCGGCCGGGAATCGCAAATCTACAGCACTGTAGAGGTAATGACGAAGTAAAGAAGCAGGGCCGCGGGGTGGAAACCGGACGGACGCCGCCCGACCGGACACTTGGCGGGCCCCGCCGGAATACTCACAGCGGGGCCCAGTCGTACGGTACCCAGCCGGGCGCGCGCACAACAGACCGCGTCGGCGGCTTTCCCGGTATCAGGCCACCCGCTCCGCCGGCCCCTCCGCCCGGCGCGCCTGAGGCTCCGCCGACCACTGCGCCAGCCGCCGCAGCGCCAGCGCCGAAGCGGACCCGGGCTCGGCGTGGTAGGTGACCAGCTGCTGGTCCGGATCGGCCGGCAGGGCGAGCGTCTCGTACGCCAGCGACAGGCTTCCCACCAGCGGGTGCGTCAGCCGCTTGCGGCCGAACCCCTTGTCCTGGACGTCGTGGGCCGCCCAGATCCGCCGGAAGTCCGCGCTCTTCGCGGACAGCTCATCGACCAGCGCGCACAGCTTCGGGTCGTCCGGGAACCGGCCGACGTCGCCGCGCAGCTGGGCCACGACGTGCGCCGCCTTGCCCTCCCAGTCGGCGTACAGCTCGCGCGTCGCCGGAGCGAGGAAGAGCTGCCAGGCCATGTTGCGCTCCTCGGCGGGCATCGCGGCGAAGTCGCCGAGGAGCGCGCGGGCCAGCCGGTTCCAGCCGAGGATGTCCAGCCGCCGGCCGATCACGTACGCGGGGACACCGTCCATCGCGTCGATCAGGTCCTGCAAGGCCGGACGCATCCGCTGCGGCCGGGGCGCCGGGCGGCGCCGCCGGGAGACCGGCCTGGCCAGATGGCTCAGGTGGGAGCGCTCGGCCCGGGTCAGCCGCAGCACGTCCGAGATCGAGTCCAGCACGGCCGCGGAGACGTTCTGCCCCCGCCCCTGTTCGAGCCGTATGTAATACGCCACGCTGACCCCCGCCAGCTGCGCCAGTTCCTCCCGCCGCAGGCCGGGTACCCTGCGCCGCCCGCCGTGAGGGGCGAGACCGACATCCTCGGGCTGGAGCCTGGCGCGGCGGGAGCGGAGGAATTCGCTCAGTTCGGTGCGCTGGTCCATCCCTGAATTATGACGGGCGCCGTCCGCGGTACGGCCAGGGTGGTTCTCGCAGTGGTACGACCGGCGAGCGTAGGTTCAGCAGGGCACTGGTTGCCCCGGGCACGCAACCCCACCCTGGAGAGCATGAACCGCACCTCTGTACCCGCATACGCAGCACCCGCCCCGAAGGCTCCGCTGGAGCGCACCACCATCGAGCGCCGGGAGCTGGGCGCGCACGACATCCTCATCGACATCAAGTTCGCGGGCATCTGCCACTCCGACATCCACACCGTGCGGGCGGAGTGGGGCGACGGCGGGAACTTCCCCATCGTCCCCGGCCACGAGATCGCCGGCGTGGTCAGCGAGGTCGGCCCCGAGGTCACCCGGTACGCGGTCGGCGACCGGGTCGGCGTCGGCTGCTTCGTCGACTCCTGCCGCGAGTGCGAGAACTGCCGGGCCGGCCTCCAGCAGTACTGCACCGGCGAGCTGGGCCAGGTCGGCACGTACAACGCCATCGGCCGGGACGGCCTGGCCACCCAGGGCGGCTACTCCACCCACCTCGTCATCGACGAGAACTACGCCCTGCGCATCCCGGACAGCCTGCCGCTCGACGCCGCCGCGCCGCTGCTGTGCGCCGGCATCACCCTCTACTCGCCGCTGGCGCACTGGAAGGCCGGCCCCGGCAAGAAGGTCGCCGTCGTGGGCATCGGCGGCCTCGGCCACATGGGCGTCAAGATCGCGCACGCGATGGGCGCGGAGGTCACCGTACTGAGCCAGTCGCTGCGCAAGAAGGACGACGGCCTGCGGCTCGGCGCCGACCACTACTACGCCACGTCCGACCCGGCGACCTTCGAGGAGCTGGCGAGCAGCTTCGACCTGATCGTCAACACCGTCTCCGCGCAGCTCGACCTGAACGCCTACCTGGGCCTGCTGCGCACCGACGGCACCCTCGTCCAGCTCGGCGCGCCGGAGCACCCGCTGCCGATCGCCCCGTTCGCCCTGATCGGCAACCGCCGCTCGCTGGCCGGTTCGCTGATCGGCGGCCTCCAGGAGACCCAGGAGATGCTGGACTTCTGCGGTGAGCACGGGCTGACCTCGGAGATCGAGGTGATCTCCGCCGACCGGATCAACGAGGCGTACGAGCGGGTGCTCGCCAGCGACGTCCGCTACCGCTTCGTGATCGACACCGCGACGATCTGACGGCCGGGCCCGCGCCCCGGGTGCCGCCACACGGCCGACACCCGGGGGTCACGGTCGGTACCGGTACGATCACCGATCGCGTGCTACGGTCGCTCCAGTTGCAGTTTTGGTACCCATGAACGTCATGTGCGCCTGACGGGATGTGTCCGTCGGGCGCCTTCTGTTTCTGCCGGTCACATCCGGATGGGCTCAATTGCGGCGACCCTGGAGACCGCGCCGTGCGGAATCCTCAACTGCCTCGATCGAAGGATAGGGACATGGCAACCGGCACCGTGAAGTGGTTCAACTCCGAAAAGGGCTTCGGCTTCATCGAGCAGGACGGCGGCGGCGCCGACGTCTTCGCGCACTACTCCAACATCCAGGCCCAGGGCTTCCGTGAGCTGCAGGAAGGCCAGAAGGTCAGCTTCGATGTCACGCAGGGCCACAAGGGCCCGCAGGCGGAGAACATCGTCCTCGCCTGAGCCGCCCGGCTTCGGACGGCGGAGCGACAACACGGCACGAGCCGGAACGCCCGAACGGGTGGCGTTCCGGCTCGTGCCGGTTCGGGGCCGGACATGCCCGATGCCGCCGCTTATCCCGCCGTCATTCCCCGCTCCGCCTCCCGCAGCGCCTCCGCGAGGATGCGCGCTCCCGTCTCCGCCTCCTCGACCGTCAGCGACAGCGGTGGCGCGATGCGCAGGGCGGAGCCCGACAGGCCGCCCTTGCCGATCAGCAGGCCGCGCTCGCGGGCGGCCTCCACGACGAGGCCCGCCGCCCGCGGCGACGGCTCGTCCGTGCCGGGCGCGACCAGCTCGACGCCGATCATCAGGCCGCGTCCGCGCACTTCCCGTACGACCCGCAGCCCCGCGCAGGCCGCCCGCAGCCGCTCGATGAGCAGGCCGCCGACGCGCCGGGCGTTGCCCTGGAGGTCGTGGGCCAGGAGGTGGTCGAGGTTGGCCAGGGCCGCCGCCATGGTGACCGGGCTGCCGCCGAAGGTGGAGATGGAGTTGGCGCCCAGGCAGTTCATCACCTCGGCGCGGGCGACGACGCCGCCGACGGACATGCCGTTGCCGATCCCCTTGGCGAAGGTGAGCAGGTCCGGCGGCCCGTTGCCGGCGTGCGCCTGCCAGCCCCAGAAGTGGTCGCCGGTCCGGCCCCAGCCGGTCTGCACCTCGTCCGCGATCCACAGGATGCCGTGCCGGTCGAGCACCTCGCGGAAGGCCGCGTACAGCCCGTCGGGCGGTGAGGTGAAGCCGCCGACGCCCTGCACCGGCTCGGCGATCAGCGCCGCGACGCCCGCCGTCTGGCCGAGCAGGTCCTCCAGGTCGGCGACGCAGGCGTCGATGTACGCGGCGTCGGACAGCCCCGCGTACGGGCCGCGGGTGCGCACACCTCCGTGTACGTACAGCGTCTGGAGCGGGGACAGGCCGGTCGGCGACCAGCCGGCGTTGCCCGTGACGCCGATGGCCGAGAAGGACCGGCCGTGGTAGCTGTTGCGCATCGCCAGGATCTGGTTGGAGCGCCGGTACACCGTCGCCAGCAGGAGCGCGGTGTCGTTGGCCTCCGTACCGGACGTGGTGAAGAAGACCCGGGCGTCCGGGATGCCGGAGAGCGCGGCGATCCGCTCCGCCAGGTCCACCATCGGGCGGGACAGGTAGAGCGTCGAGGTGTGCAGGATGCGGCCCGCCTGCTCGGCGACCGCCTTGGCGACCTCGGGCAGCGCGTGGGCGGTCATGGTGGTGAGGATGCCGCCGAAGAAGTCCAGGTAGCGGTTGCCGTCCGCGTCCCAGACGTGGCGTCCCTCGCCGTGCGTCAGCTCGATGGGCCGCTCGTACAGCAGCGTGAGCCAGTCGGGCAGCACGGCGCGGTGCCGGGCGTGCAGGCCGGTGGGGGCCGGCCCGGTGTCCGGTTGAGCGCCCGGTCCGGCCTCCGGGGCCCTCACGGCCGGACCAGCCCCTCGTACGCGTCGGGCCGGCGGTCCCGGTAGAAGGCCCACTGCTGCCGCACCTCGTCGATGAGGCCGAAGTCCAGGTCGCGGACGACCAGCTCCTCCTTGGTGTCGCTGGCGACCTCGCCGACGAACTGCCCGCGCGGATCGACGAAGTAGCTCGTCCCGTAGAAGTCGTTGTCGCCGTACTCCTCGACGCCGACGCGGTTGATCGCGGCGACGAAGTACTCGTTGGCGACCGCGGCGGCGGGCTGTTCCAGCTGCCACAGGTAGGCGGACAGGCCGCGGGAGGTGGCGGACGGGTTGTAGACGAGCTGGGCGCCGTTCAGGCCCAGCTGGCGCCAGCCCTCGGGGAAGTGGCGGTCGTAGCAGATGTAGACGCCGATCCGGCCCACGGCGGTCTCGAAGACCGGCCAGCCCAGGTTGCCCGGCTTGAAGTAGTACTTCTCCCAGAAGCCCTTGACCTGCGGGATGTGGTGCTTGCGGTAGGTGCCGAGCACGGTGCCGTCGGCGTCGATGACGGCCGCGGTGTTGTAGTAGAAGCCGGACTGCTCGACCTCGAAGACCGGCACCACGATCACCATGCCGGTCTCCCGGGCCAGTTCCTGCATCCGGCGGGTGGTGGGGCCGTCCGGTACCGGCTCGGCCCAGCGGTAGTGCTCCGGCTCCTGGACCTGGCAGAAGTACGGGGCGTTGAAGACCTCTTGGAAGCCGATCACCTGCGCGCCCTGCGCGGCCGCCGCCCTGGCGTGTTCCTCGTGCTTCGCGATCATCGATTCGGTGTCGCCGGTCCAGGACGCCTGAACCAGTGCGGCGCGTACGACGTTACGGACAACATCGGCCATGAGCTGCTCCTTCGTCGAGCCGTCGGCCAGCGGGCCATGCGGATCTACGCGTGTGGAGCGACCGTAGGCCCCGTGCAGCGGCGAGGCAAGACCATCTCCCGTACGGCGGCGGGCGGCACCGGAAGCGGGCCGGAGGGGCGCGCGCCCGGCGCACGGTCAGAAGCCCGCGCCGCCCGCGCGCAGGGCGTGCGAGATGTCGCGATGGCGGTACGGCGAGACGTCGGCGGCGGCCTCCAGGAGCAGCGGGACCAGCTCGCCCGGCGCGCTCGCTGTCGCCTCGACCGCCTCCTCGGGCGTACGGGCCCGGACGAGCGCCGCGAACAGTTCGCGGGCCTCGGCCGGGCGGCCCGCGCCGAGCAGCGCCAGCGCCGTGTGCGCCACTTCCCCGACGGGCCGGGCAACGCCCTGGCGCAGCAGCCGCACGCTCTCCGCGGTGCGGCCGGCGGCGGTCAGCGCGTCGGCGGCAGCGGCGAGCCGGGGCGGTGGCAGACAGGCCACCTCCCAGAGCAGCGTCGGCACTTCGGCCGCCAGGCCCACGCTTTCCAACTCGTCCATGAGGCGCGGAAGTTCCGAAGGGTGCGCGTGGGCGGCGGCGCACAGCAGGGCGTGCGCCTCGCCACCGCGCCCGGTGGCACGGAGCCGGGCCAGGCGGGTGGCGTTGGCGGGAGGGGGTGGAGGGGCGGGGGCGACGGGCGTTCCGGAGGTGCGGGGAGCACTGCCGGCGTCCGGCTCGCGCTCGTACGGACCGGTGCCGCCGCCCGGGAAGCGGCGGCTCACCGCCGCGCTCGCCAGTGCGTCGAGGCGCCCCTGAAGTTCGCGCGCCCTGGCACCGGACCGTACGTGATCGTCGCGGGCCCAGGCCAGTTCGTCCGCCAGCCGTGCCGCGCCGGGGCCGCCCGCCGCCGCCAGCAGGGCGGCCCGTAACTCCCGTTCGCGCAGCGCCGCGTACTGCCGCTCGCGCAGCATCATGTCCAGCCGGTCCCCGAGGCGCGCGGGGGCGCCCGGCCGGGCGTCGTACGCCGCGACCGCCTCCTCGTGGAGCCGACGTGCCCGCGGCCCGGCGGTGCGCACGGCGTACTCGCCGCGCCAGCCGGCGAGGTCGTGCAGCAGCGACTCCACCACGTCCCAGGGCGGCACGTCCGTACCGTCCAGACAGGCCCGCATGCCCTCGGGGTCGCGGAGCGTGAAGACGGCGTACCATCCGGCCGTCTCGTCGAGCAGCCGCGTCAGCCCGCGCAGGAACCGCGCGAACTCCGCCACCGGCGCTTCGAGTTGGTCCGTTGCCACGTTCCCCTCTCCCCTCCCCCACCCCCCGTGCGCCCGCCCGTTCCCACCCCACGCCCGACCCGCATGCGGCACCAGCCGGGTTTCGGCCTCGATTGCACCGGTCTACGCGCGGTTCGCCGGGGCTCCCGGGATGGGCGGAGCAGCGGCCATCCGCCGTTGTCAGTGGTGGGCCCTAGTCTGCGGACATGACTGAGACACTTCGGTCACGCCGGGGCGCCCTGCCGGATGACGCACGTTCTGACGCCGCGCGGCGACGGGACGGACCTGGAGCCGGTCATCGACCGGTGGAGCCCCGCCCGGCCGCGGGTCCGTCCGGGGGAGCCGGGGCACGGACGGGCTTCGGGGCGGCCGCGCGGGGCACCCGGTGTCGCATGACCGACAACGATGGAGCGTCCGGCCCCGACGAGTCGTACGAGTCGTATTGGATCGCGACGACGCCCGGCACGTCCTATCCGCCGCTCGCCGAGGACGCCGAGGCCGATGTGACGGTGATCGGCGGCGGGATCGCCGGGTTGAGTACCGCCTGGGAGCTGGTCCGGGCCGGGCGCCGGGTCGTCGTGCTGGAGGCGGACCGGATCGCCGCCGGGGTCACCGGCTGCACGACCGCCAAGCTCTCGTCCCTGCACACCCTGATCTACGACCGGCTGCGCCGTACCCGCGGCGCCGAGGGAGCCCGCCGGTACGCCGAGTCCCAGCAGGCCGCCGTCGAGCGCGTCGTCGAGATCGCGGATCTGCTGGGCGTCGACTGCGACCTCGAACGCGGCCCGGCGTTCACCTACGTACGGGACCCGGCGGGTGCCGGGCAGCTGCGCGCGGAGGCGGAGGCGGCGCGCGAGGCCGGGCTGCCGGCTTCCTTCGTGACCGCAACCGGGCTGCCGTTCCCCGTGGCCGGCGCGGTGCGGGTGGAGGAGCAGGCCCAGTTCCACCCGCGCAGGTATCTGCTCGCGCTGGCGGAGGATTTCCGCTCCCGCGGCGGCGTCATCCACGAGCGCACCCGCGCGACCGGCCTGCACGAGGGCTCGCCCTGCCGCGTGACGACCGAGTCGGGCGCCACCGTCACCTCGCGGGACGTCGTGGTCGCCACCCACTACCCGGTCTTCGACCGCGCCCTGCTGTTCACCCGGCTGTCGCCGCGCCGGGAGGTCGTGGTGGCCGCCCCCGTGGACGCGGGCCGTGACCCTGGCGGGATGTACATCACGGAGGAGGAGGGCAAGCGGTCGGTGCGCACCGCCCCGTACGACGACGGGCGCCGGCTGCTGATCGTCACGGGCGAGACGTTCAAGCCGGGCACGGCGGACGCCGGCGAGAAGTTCGCGCGGCTGACCGCCTGGATGCACCGGCACTTCCCCGGTACGGAGGTGGCGTACCGCTGGGCGACCCAGGACAACGACTCCACCGACACCGTTCCGCTGATCGGGCCGTTCCACCCGGCCGCCCGCCACACCTATGTCGCCACCGGGTTCGGCGGCTGGGGCCTGAGCGGCGGCGTGGCCGCCGGGCGCCTGCTGACCGGCCTGATCACCGGGGACCCGCCGCCGTGGGCGGGCCTGTACGACCCCCGCCGGCTGTGGAGCGCCGTCCGCGAGGCGCCCGCCTTCCTCAAGCACCAGGCCGAGGTCGGGCGGCACTTCATCGGCGACCGGCTGCGGACGACGCACGCCGACTCGGTGGCGGAGATCGCGCCCGGCTCCGGCGCGATCGTCCGGGTGCGCGGCAGGCGCTGCGCGGTCCACCGGGACGAGGACGGGACCACCCTGGCGGTGTCGGCGCGCTGCACCCACCTGGGCTGTCTGGTCGCGTTCAACGCGACCGAGAAGGCGTGGGAGTGCCCGTGCCACGGCTCCCGCTTCGCACCGGACGGCTCGGTGCTCCAGGGCCCGGCCACGGAGCCGCTGGAGCGGCGGGAGGTGGAGTAGCGGGTCCGGGCCGGGCCACCCGGCGGGTGGGGGCGGTCCGGGTGCGGCGGTCCCGGTGCGGGAGATCCCGGTGCCGGAGGCCCCCGTGCGGTGATCCCCGTGCCGGAGGTCCTGGTGCGGTGATCCCCGTGCGGGCGGTCCCGGTGCGGGTGATCCGGTGTGAGTGGTCCAGACCGTTGGTGATTACATTGGCTTCTTGCGGAACCGGGCGACCGTTCCCGTGGGGTTCACCGCCGGGTCCGTACGCCGTGCCATCCGGCGGCAGCGGCGCCGCCCGAGAGAATGGACCTCTTCCTTGACCACGCCCCGCCTCGTCCCGCTCTCCCCGACCACCTGGGCGTGGACGCACGACAGCACCGCCTGGGGTTACAGCAACTGCGGCCTGGTCGCGTCCGACGGCGAAGCGCTCCTGATGGACACCCAGTTCACCCTGGAGGGCACCCGGGAACTGCTGGCCGCGATCGCCGGCGCCGTACCGGACGCGACGATCACCACCGTGGTCAACAGCCACCAGAACGGCGACCACACCTGGGGCAACGAACTGGTCGGGGACGCGGAGATCATCACGTCCGAGGCGTCCGCCGCGCACCGGTGCCATGAGATGACGCCGGACATGCTGTCGGCCCTGAGCCGCGGCGAGCCGGCCACCGCGGTCGCGGCCTACGCCGTCGAGCACTTCGGCGGTTTCGACTTCGGCGGCATCACCCTCACCGGGCCGACCCGGACCTTCACCGGCAGCCTGGAGCTGACCGTCGGCCGTACGGCGGTGCGCCTGCTGGATCTCGGCGCCGGGCACAGCGCGGGCGATGTCGCGCTGCACGTGCCCGAGGACGGCGTGGTGTTCACCGGCGACGCCCTGTTCCGCGGCGGCCACATGATCGTCTGGTCGGGCTCGCTCTCCTCGTGCGTCACGGCCTGCGACACCCTGCTGGCCACCGGCGCCACGACCTTCGTACCGGGCCACGGGGAGCTGACGGACCGGGCGGGGCTGACGCACTTCCGCGACGAGCTGTCCCGGATCTTCGAGACGGCCACCGCGTACGCCCGCGAGGGCCGGGAGCTGGACGAGGCGGCCCGCCTGGTCAAGGCCGCGCACGCCGGCGACCTGGCGCACCCGGAGCGGCTGTTCACCGCGGTCGCGGGGGCCTACCAGGAGGCGGGCGTGCCGGACGTACCGTCCACCACGTTCGAGCTGGTCGAGGGCATGGCCCGGCTGGCGGCCGCCGCGTAGCCGGACGCGGCGGGCTCCGTGGCCACCGGGTAGTCGGACGGCACCACCAGCATGAGCCGCTGCGTACGGTCGCTGAGCGGCGCGAAGCAGCGGAAGGTGACCTCGAACTCCTCGTCGCCGTGGCCGGGCAGGTACAGCCAGCGCCGGTCGCCGTCCGGGTGGGTGACCGTCGTCAGATCGTCGGTGAGCAGCCGGGCGGCGACCCGGTCGCGCTCCTTGATCTCCGCGACGACCTCCGTCAGCCGGCGGTTCTCCGGCTGTTCGGCGGCGGCCAGGCGCAGCTGGGACGCCATCGGCTTGGCCCAGTCCTCCTCCCAGTTGATCAGCTGGAGGCGGGCCTCCGGGTACGTCAGCGCCCAGATCATGACGTTGATGCCGTGCTTCATCCACGGCCAGTCCTTCTCGCAGGCCGCGTTGTACAGGAGCACGTCCCACGCCGAGTCGGACAGGTACGCGGGCCAGGGCTGGACCTGGATGAGCGCGGACGTCGACGGGTCGACCGCGCCGGTGGGGCGGTAGAGCGGCGGCGGCACCTGGCCCCGCGCGTACACGAAGAGGGTGTGCCGCTGCGCCTCGTCGAGGTCGAGGATGCGCACGATGCGCTCCAGCCACTCGGTCTTCGGCCGCTCGATCCGGCCGGACTCCAGCCTGCGGTACCAGCCCTCGGTGACGCCGGTGAGCACCGCCATCTCGGCCTGCGTGATACCGAGCCGGTCCCGGTGGCCGAATTTCGCGGTGAAACCCGGCACCTGGTTGGGGTCCCGCGGGGCGCGCCAGTCGCGCAGGAAGTCGCCGAGGCGCTGCTTACGGGACATTCGGCACAAAGCCCCCTTCGGTTCGGTAAAAGGATCGAAAAGTTACGGCCGACTTTATCGCCACTCCACTACGGACCGAACGAGCCCCCGGGCCCACCGCGGACCACCCGCCACCCCACGAATCACCCGAAAGCCCACATCCTCCGCATTTTCCGGGCCGGAGCGGCACCCCGCCTACCGGAACTCCCAGTACCGGTCACCGTGTGTGACCCCCGGCGAACGAGAACGCCGGATCGGTTTGTGCCAGAGTGACTGACCGCGGCAGGGCCCGCACGGCGCCCCCGCCGACGCCCCGCCGCCGTGCCACCGGCCGAGCCGGGCACACCCGCAGCAATCGAGAGGGACCCATGAGCCGCAGCGTCTTCATCACCGGTGGCAACCGAGGCATCGGGCTGGCGATCGCGCAGGCCATGGCCGCCGACGGCGACAAGGTCGCCGTCACCTACCGGTCGGGCGAGCCGCCCGCCGGCGTCCTGGGCGTCAAGTGCGACATCACCGACCCGGAGCAGGTCGAGGCGGCGTTCCAGCGGATCGAGGAGGCGCACGGCCCGGTCGAGGTCCTGGTGGCGAACGCGGGCATCACCCGCGACGCGCTGCTGATGCGCATGTCCGAGGACGACTTCGGCGACGTGGTGGGCACCAACCTCACCGCCGCCTACCGGGTGGCCAAGCGCGCCACCCGCGGCATGCTGCGCGCCCGCAAGGGCCGCATGATCTTCATCGGCTCCACCGTCGGGCTGCGCGGCGAGGCGGGCCAGGCGAACTACGCGGCGGCCAAGGCCGGTCTGGTCGGCCTCGCCCGCTCCATCGCCCGCGAACTGGGCTCGCGCGGCATCACCGCCAACGTGGTCACCCCCGGCCTCACCGAGACCGACATGACCGCGGCGCTCCCGCAGGAACGCCTGGACGCCATGCTGGAGGAAATCCCGCTGCGCAAGGCCGCCCGCCCCGAGGACATCGCCGCGGCGGTGCGCTTCCTCGCCGGCGAGGAAGCGTCGTACATCACCGGGGCCGTCATCCCGGTCGACGGCGGCGCGGGCATGGGTCACTGACCCTGCCGGCCCGCACCACTCCACACCTCCCACGCCCTCACTCCCGGGGGCGTGGGCGAAGACACCCACCCCCGTACGGGGCGGTTGGGTGAGCGCTTGGACGGGGGTCAGGCGCTCACCCACCCAGGGAGAAGAAGCCTGTGAGGCGCCGCATCATGGCGCCTCACAGGCTTCGGCGTTTTCCGGGGCGGATCACGAGGACACTCGCGGGATACACATTTTCGACAGGCTAACTTGCAAGTTCATCTGTCGTCATCCTAGGCTGCCGCCATGCCCGACAAGGATCAGGAACGCCTGGCGACCGACCTGGGCGCCACCGTGAGCCTCCTCATGCGCCAGCTGCGCGCCGTCTCGCACGCCGGCGGACTCACCGCCTCGCAGCGCGCGGCACTCGCCCGTATCGACGCCGAGGGGCCCACCACCATCGCGGCACTGGCCCGCGCGGAATACGTACGGCCGCAGTCGATGCGGATGACGATCGGAGCCCTGGAGGAGCAGGGCATCCTGCGGCGGAGCCCGCATCCGACCGACGGCCGGCAGGTCGTCTTCTCCTTCACCGAGGAGGGGCGGCGGGTGCTCGCCGAGGCCCGGCAGGCCAAGCAGAACTGGCTCGCCGTCGCCATCGCCGAACGCCTCGGCCCGGCCGAACAGCACACGCTGGCCGAAGCCACCGAGCTGCTGAAGCGGCTGATACAGGAATGAGGGCCGAGGGAGCGGCGGCGGACGCGGCAAGCGCCGCAGGGGCGGCGCCCGGAGGCGGTGAGCGGGGGTTCGGGGCGCGGCTGATGACGCCGCTGCTGCTCGGCTCGGTGCTCAACCCGGTCAACTCGACGATGATCGCCACCGCGCTGGTGGCCATCGCCCGGGACTTCCGCGTCGGCGCCGCCGACACCGCCTGGCTCATCTCCGCGATGTACCTGGCCAGCGCGGTCGCCCAGCCTTCCATGGGCCGGCTGGCCGACCGGCTCGGCCCGCGCCGGGTCTTCGTCGCGGGCCTGGTGACGGTGCTCGGCGCCGGTCTGCTCGGCGCGCTCGCGCCCACCTTCACGCTGCTGATCGTCTCCCGCGTCGTCCTGGGCGTCGGCACCTCGGCGGCGTACCCGGCCGCGATGGCGATGCTGCGTACCGAGGCGGAACGGGTGGGCCGCGGCACGCCGCGCGCCGTCCTGGGGCGGCTGTCCCTCGCCGCCCTGGGCAGCGCCGCCGTGGGCCCGGCGCTCGGCGGCCTGCTGGCGGCGACCGCGGGCTGGCGCGCGGTCTTCGCGGTGAACGTCCCCCTCGCCCTGGTCGCCCTCGCCTGCGCACTGGCCTGGCTGCCCGCGGACGGGCGTACCGCTGCGGACCGTACGGCACACCGCGCGACGGCCGGTACAGCGGCTCGTGCAGCGGACCGCCCAGGCTCCCTCGACCCGCTCGGCATCGCGCTGTTCGCGGCCACGCTCACCGTCGCGATGTTCTTCCTGCTGGACCTCGCGCACCCCCGCTGGCCGCTGCTGGCACCGGCCGCCGCGCTCGCCGCCGTCCTGACGTGGTGGCAGCTGCGCCACCCCGAACCCTTCCTGGACCTGCGGATGCTCGCCCGCAACGGCGCGCTGCTGCTGACCTACCTCCGACACGGGCTGACGTACCTCGTCATCTACTGCGTGCTGTACGGCTACAGCCAGTGGCTGGAGGAGGGGCACGGCTACAGCGCCTTCCACGCCGGGCTGATCATGCTGCCGATGTCCGGGGCTGCCGCTCTCTGTTCCCTCGCCGGTGCCCGTACGAAGGGCATCCGGGCCCCGCTCACGGCCGCCGCGGCGTGCCTCGCCGTGGGCAGCGGTGTCTGTCTGCTGCTGGGCGGCGGTACGCCGCTGGCTCTCCTGCTGCTGGCCGGAGTCCTCTTCGGCATCCCCCAGGGCCTCGCCTCCACGGGCAACCAGGCCGCGGTCTACGCGCAGGCACCGGCCGACGGCATCGGCGCGGCGGCCGGGTTCCAGCGCACCGCGCAGTACCTCGGCGCGATCACCGCTTCGAGCCTGATCGGGCTGCTGTACGGGCAGCGGGCCACGGACGCGGGGCTGCACGAGATCGCCGTCGTCGGACTCGTCCTCGGCGGGCTGCTGCTCGTACTGACGGCCGCGGACCGCACGTTGCGGCCCCGGACCGTCCCGTCGTCACCCGCCCGTACGGCCGCACCGTCCCGCACCCGTACGTCCTCCGACCGCCACCGCACCGAAGACTCGTCCCCCCGTCCCTAGGAGCGCCCCATGCCCGTCACCACCCTCGACCCCACCACCGCCCTCGTCCTGATCGACCTTCAGAAGGGCATCACCGCACTGCCGACCGCCCACCCCGCCGCCGAGATCGTCGAGCGTTCCGCGCGGCTCGCCGCGGCCTTCCGGGAGCGGGACCTGCCCGTGGTGCTCGTCAACGTCACGGGCGGCGCGCCGGGGCGTACGGAAGCCGGGCGGCCCGGGGGCACGCCGCCGGCCGACTGGGCCGAGCTGGTGCCGGAACTCGACCGGCAGCCCACCGACATCACCGTCACCAAGCAGACCTGGGGCGCCTTCCACGGCACCGGCCTCGACGCGGAGCTGCGCAGCCGGGGCGTCACGCAGATCGTCCTGGCGGGCATCGCGACGAGCATCGGTGTGGAGTCCACCGCGCGCGCCGCGCACGAGCACGGTTACCACGTCACCGTCGCGACGGACGCGGTGACCGACATGGACGAGGAGGCGCACCGCCGCAGCCTGGAGAAGATCTTCCCCCGGCTGGGCGAGACCGGCTCGACGGAGGCGGTCATCGGCCTGCTGGGCTGACCGGACCGGGAGGCGGCACGGGCGGGGCGGCGGCCGTCGGGGCCGCGCCCTTGGCCAGGAGCAGCAGCGCGTCGACCAGGTCGGCCGCGGACGAGCCGGTGGCCAGGCGCCGCAGCTGCTGCCCCGCCACCAGGGCCACCACGGTGCCGGCCAGCCGCTCGGCGTCCGCGACGCCCAGCGCCGTCAGGATGCGGGCCGCCAGCCGGTCGTACGCGGCGAAGCACTCGGCCGCCGCGGCCCGCAGCCGCTCGTCGCGCCCGGCCTGCACGTACAGTTCGAACGGCGCGATGTGCTCGCTGTCGAACTCCGTGCCGCCCGCGACCTGTCCGACCAGCGCCGCGGCCTCCGCCAGGCCGATCCGGTCGAGCCGGCTGTCGTCGGCCAGCGCCGTGAACCGCCGGGTCTCCTCGTCGACGAACCGCAGCAGGCTCTCCCGCAGCAGATCGTGCTGCGTCGCGAAGTGGTACGTCACCGAGCCCAGCGACACACCGGCCTCCTTCGCGATGCGCCGGTTGGTGACGGCGGCGACACCGTCCCGCCCGATGATGCGCAGCACGGCACCGATGATGCAGCGCCGGGTGTCGCCGGGCTGGGCGGCCCCGGGCTCCGCCGCCGTCATAGGCCCACGGCGTCCGCCGAGCCGCCGAGACCGTCGGCCCTGAGGGAGCGCGGCTGCGACCGCCCCGTGCCCACCACCCGAGGCCGCTCGGCCGCCTCCGGCCGTTCGCCCACCAGCTCTGCCTCGGGCCACCGCTCGTACCACCGCAGCTCCGCCTCCAACTGGGCCGCGAGCGAGATCAGCAGCGGTTCCGAGTGGGACGGGCCGAGCAGCTGGGCGCCCAAGGGGAGGCCGCCCGCGGTGAATCCGGCGGGCACGCTGATGCCGGGCCAGCCGAGGACGTTCCACGGCCAGGCGTACGGGCACGCGGCGATCATCGCCCGGTCGGTCTGCCAGCCGCTCATCTTCGCGAGCGTGCCGATACGCGGCGGCGGCGCGGCCGTGGTCGGCGTCAGCATGAGGTCGTACGGGCCGAACAGCGCGCCCACCCGCTGGTGCTGGCGCCGTTCCGCCGCCCGCGCCCGGCGCAGCACGGGGCCGCCCAGCAGGCGCCCCAGCCGGGCCGCTTCGCGGGTACGGCGGTCCAGCAGCGTGCGGTCGGGCGCCCGCGCCACCCATTCCCGTACGCCCGTCGTCGCCCGCGGCACGAACGCGAGCCCGATCAGCCCGTAGTCCGGCTCGGCCTCCTCGACCTGGTGGCCGAGGGCCGCGAGCGTACGGGCGAGCGCGGTGACGGCGGAACGCACCTCGGGGTGCAGCGGTTTGGGCGTACCGGTGAAGGCCGGCTTCCAGGAGAGCGCGATGCGCAGCCGCCCCGGATCGCGGTCCGCCGCCGCGCGGGCCGCGACGGGGCGCGGCCGGTGCAGGTCGCCGTCGTGGCTCCCGGCGGCGGCGTCGAGCAGCAGCGCCGCGTCCCGGACCGTACGGGCCAGCGGGCCGAGCACCGTGATGCCCTGGAAGGATTCCGGGTCGGGCCAGGTCGAGATGCGGCCGCGCTGCGGCTTGATGCCGACGAGGTGGGTCCAGGCGGCGGGGATGCGGACCGAGCCCGCGCCGTCCGTGCCGAGGGCGGCCGGTACGAGTCCGGCGGCGACCGCCGCGGCCGAGCCGCCCGACGAACCGCCCGGTGTGTGGCCCGGGTTCCAGGGGTTGCGGGTGTCGCCGAACGCGGGGCCCTCTGTGAACGGCCACTGCCCCAGTTCGCAGGAGTTGGTCTTGCCAACGATGACCGCGCCGGCCGCGCGCAGCCGCCGTACGGCCTCGGAGTCCGCGGCCTTGGGCGGGAACTCGCCCGCGCAGCCGAAGGCGGTGGGCTCGCCCGCCACGTCGGTGTCGTCCTTGACGGCGACCGGCACGCCGAGCAGCGGCAGCCGCTCCCCCGCCGCCAGGCGCCGGTCGGCCGCGGCGGCCTCCGCGAGCGCGGCCCCGGCGCGGACCCGCCGGAAGGCGTTGACCGTGCCCTGGGTGGCGTCGATGCGCTCCAGCGAGCGCCGTACCAGCTCCACCGACCCCGCCCGGCCGTCCGCCAGCGCCGCCGCCTGCTCGGCCAGTCCTTCGTACTCCCGGACGGCGCCGCTCCGGGTGGTGGCGCCGTTGTCCGCGCTCCTGCCGCCGTTGTCCCGCAGGCCCATGAAACCCCCTTGCCGGACTGTTCGTTCGAACGAACGACTTCGACGGTAACCGGGCCGGGCGGCGGCTTCAACGGTGCTCGCGTCCGAGTTCCGCGAGGCGGGTCAGGGCCGGCAGCGCGTCGGCGAGCGCCCGGCGCTGCGCGCCGGACAGGCGATCCACCAGGGGCGTCAGATGGCGGGTGCGGGCTTCGTGGCGGGTGCGGCCGGCGCGCCGTCCGGCCTCGGTGATACGGACGAGGACGGCGCGCCCGTCACTCGGATCGGGGCGGCGCTCCACCAGCCCGTCGCGCTCCAGCCGGGCGACGAGCTGGGTGATGCCGGGCTGGCTGACCTGTTCGGACCTGGTCAGGTCGGTCAGCCGCAGCGGGCCGTCGTGGCAGGTGAGGGTGTCGAGCACCGACAGCGCCGTGAACGAGAGCTTCTCCGGGACGGGGAGCCGGGCGTAGAAGCGGCTGAAGGTCTCGATCGCGGTGGCGAAGGCGTCCACGTCCAGGTCGCGGGCCGGGGCGGGGTTCGGTTCGTCGTGCACACCGAAAAACCTATCGAATTTTTTACCTTCGCCCCTTGTGTTCCGCCCCGGCCCGCCCGGCCGGACGCCGCGCCGCGGTCAGTCCTGCGGCCGTACGACCATCGCCGACCCGCCGCCGCGCCGCACCTTCTCGGCCGCCGCCAGCCAGCGTCCGCCGGGCAGCCGCTGGACGCCGGTCGCGGCGCCGATCTCCGGGTTGCGGGTGAACCGGTGCCCGATCGCCTCCAGTTGCGCACGGACCGGGCTGTCCCACAGGCCGGGTTCCAGCTCGGTGGCGGCCGCGTTGCGCTGGCTGGCGCGGGGCGCCGCGATGGCGTCGACCAGCGGCATTCCGCGGTCCAGGTGGTTCAGCAGGCTCTGCAGCACGGTCGTGATGATCGTCGCGCCGCCGGGCGAGCCGAGCGCCACCACGGGCCGGCCGTCCCGCAGCACGATCGTCGGGGACATCGAGGAGCGCGGGCGCTTGCCGGGGCCGGGCAGGTTCGGGTCGTGCACGGCCGGGTTCGCCGGGGCGAAGGAGAAGTCCGTCAGCTCGTTGTTGAGCAGGAAGCCGCGGCCCGGCACGACGATGCCGCTGCCGCCGGTCTGCTCGATGGTGAGGGTGTAGGCGACGACGTTGCCCCATTTGTCGGCGACGGTCAGGTGGGTGGTGTTCTCGCCCTCGTACGTGGTCGGCGTGGCCCGGCCACCGGCCTTGCAGGGCTTCGGGTGGCGCGGGTCGCCGGGCGCCAGCGGGCTGGTGAGCACCGCGTCGTCCTTGATCAGGCAGGCCCGGGAGTCGGCGAACCGCTGCGAGGTCAGGCCCCGGGTCGGCACGTCCTCGAACCGGGGGTCGCCCACCCAGCGCCCCCGGTCGGCGAAGGCGATACGGCTCGCCTCGATGTAACGGTGCAGGTAGTCCTTCTCGCTCAGCTTCGACAGGTCGCTGTGCTCCAGGATGTTCAGCGCCTCGGCGATGCTGGTGCCGCCGGACGAGGACGGCGCCATGCCGTACACGTCCAGCCCCCGGTACCGGGACCGGGTCGGCGCCTGGGAGCGCACCTCGTACGAGCCCAGATCGCGGGCCGTCAGATCACCGGCCCGCACCTTGCGGTCCGCGCCGGGCCGCACCGGCGGCTTCCGTACGGTCCGTACGACGTCCTTGCCGAGCCGCCCGTGGTACATGGCATCGACGCCCTGGTCGCGCAGCTCCTTGTACGTACGGGCGAGGTCGGGGTTCTTGAAGGTGGAGCCGACGACCGGGAGCTTTCCGCCGGGCAGGAACAGGCGGGCGGTGGCGGGGAAGTCGCGGAAGCGGGCCTCGTTGGCGGCGGTCTGCGAGCGGAAGGTCGCATCGACCGTGAAGCCGTCGCGGGCCAGCTTCTCCGCGGGCTTCAGGACGTCGCGCAGCGAGCGGGTGCCCCACCGGTCCAGCGCGGTGTCCCAGGTCGCGGGCGTGCCGGGGGTGCCGACGGACAGTCCGCTGGTGACCGCCTCGTCGAACGGGATCGGCTTGCCGTTCTCCAGGAACAGACCGCTGCCGGCGCTGCGCGGCGCGGTCTCGCGCCCGTCGAGGGTGCGCACGGTGCGGGACTTGGCGTCGTACGAGACGAAGTAGCCGCCGCCCCCGACGCCGGCCGAGTAGGGCTCGGTGACGCCGAGGGCCGCCGCGGTGGCGACGGCCGCGTCCACGGCGTTGCCGCCCTTGCGCAGCACCTCGATGCCGGCGGCCGAGGCGTCGGCGTCCACGCTGGAGACCGCGCCGCCGTAGCCGACCGCGACCGGCGCCTTCGGCGGGGTCTTCGCGGGCGCCCGGGACGGGGACGGCGGGGCGGCGGCCGGGGACTGGGCGGCGGCCGGGACGGTGGTCAGCGAACCGGCGAGGGCGGCCACCACCCCCAGTACGGAAAGTCGGCGGACCGGTGTCATACGGCGTTCCCTCCTGGCCTGAGCGGGCGGCAGGGGCCGGAGCCTACCTGCGAGATCACGGGGGCGACAGGGGGCGCGAGGGCGGGGCGCGAAAGGGGCGCGCTCGGGGGTGCGACACACGGTGCGCAAGGGGCGTGCACGGGCATCCGTGGCGTGGTGCGCGAGGAGCCTGCACGGACGTGAGGCGCGCGGTGCGCAAGGGGTGCACGGCGGCGCATAGCGGGTGACGTTCCCATGCCCGTACGGATGCGGGCAAGGCGGCCCAGCCACCCGCCCCGCGTCCGACCACCCCTCTGGCCTGCCGCTACGCTCCCCCGCCATGGACGACTCCCTGCTCCTTCTGACCGTGGCGGTGGCCGCCCTCGTCGTCGGCACGGCGGGCGGCTGGGCCGCGCAGGCCGCCGTGGTGCGCCGCAGGCTGACCCGCGAGCAGAGCTTCTTCGGGCTGCCCGACGGGTCGGAATGCGTGCTGGTCACCCACCGGGACAGCACCTCGGCCCACTGGAGCATCCCGCGGCACGACGCGCTGGCGCTGCTCGGGCTGGCCTCGGTGGTGGAGAACTGCGGGGCGCACGCGGAGGTGGCGCCGCACGACACGGGGCTGCAGGGCTTCGGCGCCCGTACGGAATTCTGCGTCGGCGACCCGACCGCGCACCGGCGCCTGGCGGCCCACATGGCGAACCTGCTGCCGGGGGTCGCCGTGCATCCCGGGGACGAACACGGCATCGGGCGCGGGACGTTCGCGGTCGGCGGTTCGACGTACCGGCTGGAGCCCGGCGCGACGGAGCACGTTCTGCTGGCCCGGCTGACCGCCGTGGAGAGCGGCCGTCCGGTGTTCCTCGCGGCCGGCCAGCGCCCGGTCACCCACCGCGCCGCGGTGCGGCACCTGGTGCGCAACCGGGCGCGGCTGGCCCGCAAATACGGGGCCGACGGGCAGTTCTGCCTGCTGCTGAAGGTCGTCAACTCGCAGGCGTACGGGCCGGACGTGGTGGAGCTGGTCGCGGACGTGACCAAGGCCGCACTGGCGCCGCCGGAGCCGAAGGGCCACCGCGCGAGCGTGTAGGCCCCGCGCGGCGGCCGGGTTCGCCCCAAGGGCTTTCAGCCGAAGTACATGACCTCGGGCGCCGGCCCGCCGCAGTAGGGCCGCCAGTCCGCGAGCCCCGGCCCGTTCGGCGTGCCGGTGGCGGTGAAGGCCGCGAACGCGCCGCCGAAGGCCCGCGCCAGGCGGCGGGCGTCCGTGCCGGGCCGGCCGAGCATCGGGCTGTCGGGGTAGGCGTCGAACGTCCCGAAGAGGAAGGGCAGCTCCGCGCAGTGGGTGGCGCCCAGCGTGCCGTCGTCGCCGTCCGGGCCGCGGTCGAAGCGGTAGACGTACGCGGGCGTGCCCTGCGCGGCGCGCTGCTCGGCGATCCGGGTCACGCCGTCCCGGAACAGCCAGCCGGTGGCCGCCTCGGTGAGGAGTTCGGCGTGCGAGGCATCCGGGCGCAGGCGCGCCAGGTCGTCGTAAGCGCAGGCCGCCGCGTCGCGGTCGCCGCCGCGAAAGGTGTCGCGGGCGTCCTCGCGCATGATCCGCAGGACGTCGTCCCGGGTGAACGCGCGGGCCCGCTCGTCGAAGGCGACGAACGCGGTCATCTCGTCCCGTACCGTACCGATCAGCAGCCCGGCGCCGCCCAAGGCGCCCTCGGCCACGGCCTGCCGGGGCGGCGTGGGCAGCAGCGCGCCGCCGAGCACCGGATACATGGGCGGCGCGATCCGGCCCGGCCGCGCGCGGTCCGCCGACAGCCGGGCGTACGCGGCGAGCAGCCGTTCCGCCGGCAGCGCACGCAGCTCCCGCAGCACCTCCGCCTCCCGGGCGCCGCCCACCGCCTTCCCCGGCAGCCCGAGGAGGTCCAGGAAGGCGGCCGCGCTCCCGGCCGCCGCGTCCGGTTCCTGGGGCGGCAGCCCCCACGGCCCGCTCTGCGCGATGACCCGGCGCACCATTCCACGAGTCTCCGGCGCGACCGCGAGGGCCAGAGCCGCATACGCGCCCGCCGACTGCCCGCCGACGGTGACACCAGCGGGATCGCCCCCGAACGCCGCGATGTTGTCGCGCACCCAGCGCAACACCGCGGCCTGGTCCCGTAGACCGAGATTACCCACACCGGACTCCGGCAGGTACAGGTAACCGAGCGGCCCCAGCCGGTAGTTGGCGGTGACCACGACCACATCACCGAGCGCGGCGAGCCGTGTTCCGTCGTACCAGTCCCAGCCGCCGGAGCCACTGGAGAAGCCGCCGCCGTGGAACCACACCAGCACGGGCCGCCCCGCACCGGCCGCCCCGGCCGGGCTCCAGACATTCAGCGTCAGACAGTCGTCCTCGCTCCAGTCGACGGCCCGGCGCCCCATGACGCACTCCAGGCGGGACGGCCCCTGCGGTACGGCAGGCCCCGGGCGCGCCGCGTCACGGACACCGGACCAGCCCTCGTGCGGGCGCGGCGGCGCGAAACGCAGCGCGCCGACCGGCGAGGCCGCGTACGGGATGCCGCGGAAGGCGGCCACCGGCGGCGCGTCCACATCCCCCTCCGCCACCGGCGCCGGTTCGCCGCACACCCGCCCCCGCTCGGTCTCCACGGTCCGCCACCACGCGCGTCCTGCGGCCATCGTTCAGCCCCTTCGTCCGGTCCGGCCCCCGTGCAGCAGCACCCGTTCTACGCGACGCCCCGCCGCATCCGTACACCTCCCCACCGCAAAGCCCCGCCGTTACCCCCGTGTGGTAATCCTGTGACCAACGGCTCCGGCGTGCCGGGGCCCGGGCGACCGGCCGACCCCACGCCCCAGGGAGCACGTGATGACCGAACGCAAGCCCCCCGGTGTCGACTTCGAGACCTGGACCGACCGCCAGATCCGCGAGGCCACCGAACGCGGCGACTTCACCGCCCTGCCCGGCTTCGGCAAGCCCCTGACCGGCCTCGACAAGCCGTACGACGCCATGTGGTGGGTCAAGGAAAAGATGAACCGCGAAAACCTGAGCTTCCTCCCACCCACCCTCGCCCTCCGCAAAGAGGCCGAAGACGCCCTGGAAGCCGCGGCGCGGGCACCGTCGGAGCGCGCGGTCCGGCGCATCATCGGCGAGATCAACGCGAAGATCGAGGAAGCGGTCCGGCAGCCGCCGCCGGGGCCGCCGTTGGGGGTGGAGCCGTTCGATGTGGAGCGCGTGGTGAGCGAGTGGCGGGAGCGGCGGAAGAAGTAGGCCGCCCGGGCCGGAGGCCGGGGGTGGGACCGGTCCGCGCCGGTCCCACCCCCGGATTTCAGGACAGCGTGTCCCAGCTCCACAGCTCGATGCCGGTGGTCTCACGCGGGGCGAACGGCGCCCGCCAGTCACCGGTGCCGTGGTAGACGTACGTCATACGGTCCTTCGTGGTGACGAAGAGATCGGCCTTGCCGTCGGCGTTCGCGTCACCGATGCCGACCATCTGGGGGTAGGCGTCCCAGCCCGCGCCGATCTTCACCCGGTCCGCGAACGTACCGTTGCCGTACCCCAGGTACAGCCACAGGACACCGTCCGGATCGCGGGCCACCAGGTCGCCGCCGGGGCCGCCGGCCACATCGCCGACCGAGGTGATCTCGTTGTACATGTTCCAGCCGGTACCGGCCTTGACCCGCGGCGCGAACGGCACCCGCCAGTCGCCCGTGCCCTTGTAGAACCAGAGCACACCGGCGGAGTCGCGGGCCAGCAGGTCGCCGCGGCCGTCGCCGTCGATGTCCCCGCCGCCCGTGATCCGGTCGTACATCTCCCAGCCCGCGCCGATCTTCGCGCGGTCGCTGAAGGTGCCGTCACCCTTGCCCAGGTACAGCCACAGCACCCCGTCCTTGTCCCGCGCCACGATGTCGCCGCCCGACGCGCCGGCCACATCACCGACGGCGGTGACCTGGTTGTAGTCGCCCCAGCCGGTACCGACCTCCTTGCTCTGCGTGCCCTTGAGCTTCCCGCCGTCACGGAAGGTGTCCATGAGCGAGAGCGTGCTCGATCCGCGGAGCAGCAGGTCCGGCGTGCCGTTGTCGGTGTAGTCGTGCGGGGCGGGCTTGCGCGTCACCTTGAACGTGCCGCTCTTCTCCAGGACCGGACCCAGGTTGTTGAGCGGCTTGGCGCTGAACTTCCAGGTGTAGTCGCCGTTGGGCGCGGCCGGCTTGTCCAACCAGTCGCCGAACACGCCGTCCCAGTCGAAGTCGACCCAGCCGGGGCCGCTGTGGCTCGGGCCCGCGTCGCCGGGGCGCACGGTGAACTCGCGCTCGGCGCCGGACGCCTGGTGCCGCAGGGTGATGGTGACCTCGACGTTGCGGCGGGACAGCTGCCAGCGCGGCTTCCAGTGGCCCTTGGACAGGTCGGCCACCGCCGGTACCTGCGCGTCGGTGAGCGTGACCTTCGTCGGCTCACCGGTGCTCGCGACCAGCTGCGCTACCGGCGCGCCGTCGGCCCCCGCGGAGATCCGGTACAGGCCCTCGCCCTGTTCCGCGGTGCCGCCCGTCATCAGCAGGGCGCCGTCCGGCGTGGGAGTGAGGCTTTCGAAATGGTCGAGCACCTTGCGGTCGGTGCCGCCGCCGACCGGCATAGCGCGTACGGAGGGGTCCCGGGAGTACTCGGCGGTCTTACGCTTCTCCCCGTAGACCGCCCAGTCGCCGACCAGACCGACGTCCGGGGTCACCATGCCCTGGAGCGCGGTGCTCCACCGCTTGCCGTCGCCGGCCAGCTCCACCGTTTCCAGTTCGGCGCGCGGGTCGAGCACCGAGCCGCTCACCGCGAGGTGCTTGGCGGACACGGCGGCACCGGCGGTGTAACCGCTCGCCAGGCTACGGCCGGTGACAACCTTGGCCGTGGCCAGGTCGACCACGACGTAGTCGAAGAACTCACCGTATCCCCGCCCGCAGCGGACCACGGCCTTACCGGAGCCTCCCGCTTCCAGGTGGAAGTCGTTCGAGTGACCGGGCAAGCCGGTGACCACCCGGTCGGTCACCTGCTCGCCCTCGGCGGCGAGCAGGTGCACCTCCTCGTCCTTCTCGTCCTTGCCGACCCGCTTGTACGCGAACACCGAGGAGCCCACGGTGCCCATGTAGTGGTAGCCGTACGTGGTGAGGTCGATGAACGTGGACTTCCCCGTGGCCATGTCGCGCAGGGTGATCTTCTTGGAGGCGCCCATGACCGGGTCGTCGCCGAGCGCGACGACGTCGGACGCCGTGCCGTGCTCCGTCCCGAATCCGTAATCGGCCTTGTCCTGGGCCAGCTGTGTGGTGCTGCCGTCCGCGTAACGCGTCCACACCACCTTGCCCTGCGGGTCCGCGGAGAGGTACCCGGTGGTGCCCGCGCTCACGATCCGGGAGCCCGGCGCGAGCTTGCCCACCGAGGCGGCGGAGGCGGGGGCGGCGAAGGCCGCGGGGGCCGCCGGCGCGGCCGCGGAGGCGGGGACGGCGAGCGGGCCTGCGGTGACCGCCAGGCCGACCGCCACCGCCGTGCTCAGCAGCCGTCCGGACCGTCTCGGTATCGGGGAAAGAGTCATGTGCCCTCCTGGCAACACACCGACCAGCCGGAGAGCGCCCAGGGGACACTGTTTCCCCCGAACCGACGGAAACCGTGTGCCCCCCGCTGGTGATCGGGCAAACCCTAGCAACGGCGGATTTAACCAGATCACATCTCCGCTGGTCGCAGCGGAGATCCGGGACAACTTTGGCCAGTACGCCCCGCCTTCACCGCTCCTCCGTAGCCAACCACCCCGCCAGCCCCAGCATCCCGGCCCCCGTCGCCGCGTCCAGCCGCCGTCGTACCCGCCGGGTGATGCCGAGGGCCTTCAGCCGTCCGCCCAGGGCGGCGTAGCCGCAGGCGCAGCAGAATTCGACGGCGATGTAGGCCGCTCCCAGGGCGCACAGCGGGAGGACGACATGGGCGGCGTCGCGGGAGAGGAATTGCGGGAGGAAGACGGTGAAGAGGATCAGCGCTTTCGGGTTGGCCGCGGCGACGATGAACTCCTGGCGGGCCAAGCGGCGCGCGGATACGGGTTGTCGACCCCGCAGGGCAGGGGCCGCGCCACTGGACCGATCCTTGCCCTGCGGAGCCGCGCCACCGGCCCCGCTCCTGTCCTGTGCGACCGCTCCCTCGGCCCGGCTTCCGCGCCGCTCCTCGCCGACCCCCCGACCCGCCGTGGCCACCGTCCGCACCCCCAGCCAGGCCAAGTACGCCACTCCGCCCCATTTGACGACGCTGAACGCCACCTCTGACGCGGTCAGCAGTGCTCCCAGTCCGGCCGCCACCGCCGCCACCATCAGCGCGAACGCGCCGAACCGGCCCAGTGAGGCGCCGACGGCCGCCCGTGGGCCGTGCCGCAGGCCGTTGCGGAGTGCCAGGAGTTGGTTGGCCCCGGGGGTGGCGGCCAGGAGTACGGCCGCCGGGAAGAACGCGGCCCATTCGACGTCGGTCACCATGTGTCCACGCGTACCCCGTGGCGCACGCAGCCGCGCGGGCGGTTCCTCCTGACCGCCCGACCCGTCCGCCGTGTCCGGTACGCCCGTCCCCGCCCGCCCCATCCAAATTGGCATCACATACTCCAATTCAGTACGGTGTGCTTGTGCGCCTGACGAAGAGCACCGACATCGCGCTCCGCATCGCCATGCGGCTGGCGGTCCTCGACCACCGGGAGGACGCGCCGACCACCCGGGAGGTGGCCGGTGCGGTCCAGGTGCCGTACACCCATGCCGCCAAGGTGGTGAGCAGACTCCAGCACCTCGGCGTCGTGGAGGCCCGGCGGGGCCGCAACGGCGGGCTGTCGCTGACCGAGGCGGGCCGTACCGGCTCCCTCGGGCGCCTGGTCCGCGAGCTGGAGGGGGTCGGTGACGTGGTGGGCTGCGAGGACGATCCGCCCTGTCCGCTGCGCGCGGCCTGCCGGCTGCGCGGTGCGCTGCGCACCGCTCAGGAGGCGTTCTTCGCCGCGCTCGACCCGCTGTCCATCGAGGACCTGGTGGATACCCCGACCGGCCCGCTGCTGCTGAGCCTGTCGCCCCGGCCGGAGGGCTGAACGGCCCTATTGTGCCGCCACCCCCGCTCGTACGCTCGCAGTGAAATACGAATCTGAGATGCCAGTTTTCACCGCGGCGTCGCACCGCCCGGCCACCGGGCCGGCACAACGCAAGACCAGCACATATCGAGAACACGAACCGGAGCACCCGATGCTGTCGACCAAGTCCGCCGAGACCGTCCGCGCCACCCTCCCCGCCGTCGGGTCGGCCATCGGCGAGATCACCCCGCTCTTCTACGACAAGATGTTCGCCGCCCACCCCGAGCTGCTGCGCGACCTGTTCAACCGCGGCAACCAGGCCAACGGCAGCCAGCGCCAGGCGCTCGCGGGCTCCATCGCCACCTTCGCGACGTACCTCGTGGAGCACCCGGACGAGCGCCCCGACGCGATGCTGGAGCGCATCGCGCACAAGCACGCCTCGCTCGGCGTGCGCGCCGACCAGTACCCGATCGTGCGCGAGCACCTGTTCGCGGCCATCGCCGAGGTGCTCGGCGACGCGGTCACCGAAGAGGTGGCGGCGGCCTGGGACGAGGTGTACTGGCTGATGGCGAACGCCCTCATCACGCTGGAGGAGCGGCTGTACACGGCGGCGGGGACGCCGGGCGGTGACGTGTGGCGCGAGTACCGCGTGACCGGCCGGTTCCAGGAGACCGACGACGTGGCCACCTTCGTCGTACAGCCGGTGGACGGGCGCCCGCTCCCGGCGTCCCGGCCCGGCCAGTACGTCTCCGTACAGGTCGAACTCCCCGACGGGGCCCGCCAGATACGGCAGTACAGCCTGTCGGGCCAGCCGGACGCCGGCCTGCAGTTCTCCGTGAAGCGGGTCACCGGCGACGCGGCGGGCTCACCCGCCGGTGAGGTCTCCAACCACCTGCACGACCACGTGCAGGGCGGCGAAGTCCTGCGGGTGAGCGCGCCGTTCGGTGACGTGGTGCTGGACGAGGGCGACCGCCCGCTGCTGTTCGCGTCGGCGGGCATCGGCTGCACGCCCATGATCGGCATGCTGTCCCGGCTCGCCGCCGACGGCTCCGCCCGGCGCGTCGTCTCGGTGCACGCCGACCGTTCCCCGTACACCCACGCCTTCCGCGCCGAACTGCGGCAGCTGACGGAGAAGCTGGACAACGCCACGGCGGAGGTCTGGTACGAGCGGCCGGAGGACGGCGGGGACCGCGAGGGCACCGGCGAGGCGATCACCTTCCACGAGGGCCTGATCGACCTGAGCCGGGTCGAGGTCCCGGCCGGCACCATCGCCTACCTCTGCGGCCCGGTGCCCTTCATGAAGGCCGCCCGCGCCCAGCTCCTGGAGGCGGGCGTAGCGGCGGCGGACATCCACTACGAGGTGTTCGGGCCGGACCTGGGCCTGTGAGGACGGCATGCGCCCGGCCCGCCGGCCGGGCGCACCGCCCCGCACCCGGACATCTCCGCGTTACCCATCCGTAACCTACCGATGGGTTACCTCCGGTAAGCACGGCACCTTACTCTCCAGTCACTTCAGCCCCCCTCCTGAAGCACCTGGAGCAGTAGATGTCGCCCTCACGTCCCACGCTGCGCACCGCCGTCGGCACCGTCTCCGCGGCCGTGCTCGCCACCTCCACCCTCGCGGGCGCCCCCGCCGCGAACTCCGCGGCGTCCGCACCCGCAAGCGGCGCGCGGAGCGGCGCCACGGCACCACGGGACGTCGCGGCGCGGTTCCCCGACGTGAAGTTCGTCGACATCCAGGGCGACGGCGGCATCACCCTGAAGGCCAACGTCTTCACGCCGGGCGACGCCGCGCCCGGCCGCCGCTACCCGCTGATCGTGCTGCCCACCAGCTGGGGCATGCCGCAGATCGAGTACGTCGTGCAGGCCAAGAAGCTCGCCGACGCCGGGTATGTGGTGGTCGGCTACAACTCCCGCGGCTTCTGGCAGTCCGGCGGGCAGATCGAGACGGCCGGCCCCCCGGACATCGCCGACGCCTCCAAGGTCATCGACTGGGCGCTCGCCCATACCCCGGCCGACCCGGGCAAGGTGGGCATGGGCGGGGTGTCGTACGGGGCCGGGATCAGCCTGCTGGCCTCGGCCTTCGACAAGCGGATCAAGGCGGTCGCGGCGCTGAGCGGCTGGGCCGACCTGATCGACTCGATCTACAGCGGGCGCACCCAGCATCAGCAGGCGGCCGTCCTGCTGGGCGGTGCCGGTGCGCTCACCGGGCGCCCCAGCCCGGAGTTGAAGACCATCCTCAAGGACTTCCTGGCCTCCAATCTGGCCAAGGAAGGCGACATGCTCAAGTGGGGCGCCAAGCGGTCGCCGGTCACCTACCTCGACCGGATCAACGCCAACGGCGCGGCCATCATGCTGGGCAACGCCTGGGGCGACTCGCTCTTCCCGCCCAACCAGTACGCCGACTTCTACGAGAAGCTCAAGGGGCCCAAGCGGCTGGAGTTCCGGCCCGGTGACCACGCCACCGCCGAGGGCCTGGGCCTGCTCGGCCTGCCCAACGACACCTGGGACCACACGAAGCGCTGGTTCGACCACTATCTGAAGGGCGCCGACAACGGCGTGGACCGGGAGGCACCCGTACAGCTGAAGTCCCGCTCCACCGGCGCCTACGAGGGCTACAAGAGCTGGAAGGACGTGCCCTCGGCGAACCGGAGGATCGCGCTGAACGGCACGCAGCAGATCCGTACCGACCGCGATTCCGGCGCCAACGGCGGCACGGTCTTCCTCTCCAGCCTGCTGGACCAGTTCTTCCGGCTGCCGCCGATGGCCTCGATCCCGCTGCTGCCGCGCTCGGCCGCGGCCGTGTGGCAGTCGGAGCGCTACACCTCCGCCCAGCACGTACGCGGTACGGCGAAGCTGCACACCACCGTGACCAGCACCGCCGAGAGCGGCACCGGCATCGCCTACCTGTACGACGTCGGGCCGCTGGGCGTCGGCAAGCTGGTCTCGCACGCGCCGTTCACGTTCCACGGCAAGGCCCCGGACAAGCCGTTCGGCGTGGACCTGGAGCTGTTCTCGACGGCGTACGACGTTCCGGCGGGCCACCGGCTGGCGGTGGTCGTGGACTCCGTGGACCCGCTCTACATCGAGCACAACCCGTCCGGCGCGAAGCTGACCTTCTCCTCCCCGGCGGACGATCCGTCGTGGCTGTCGGTGCCGGTACGCGACTGAGCGCCGGTGGCCGGGGGCGTCAGTGCTGTTGCCCCGCCCCCGGCAGCAGCGTCCCCGGCTCCGGCGCGTTCACGTCCACCGCCTCCGTCTTCGGGCTCCTGCGCTGCCGCTGGGCGACCCGGTACGCGCACCACGACAGCAGCATGCACATGCCGATGTAGATCGGCGAGATGATCAGGACGACCGGGATGAACGGCAGGTCGTAGTCCAGGTTGGAGGCGATCAGCTTGCCGGCGTGCAGGAACTCCTCGTAGGTGATCAGGAAGCCGAGCGAGGTGTCCTTCAGGGCGACCACCAGCTGGCTGATGATCGTGGGCAGCATGGCGCGGACCGCCTGCGGCACCAGGACGTACGTCATGACCTGCGTCTTGCGCATGCCCAGCGCGTACGCGGCCTCCCGCTGCCCGCGGTCTACCGAGTGGACGCCGGCCCGGAACACCTCGGCCAGCACCGAGCCGTTGTACAGCGTCAACCCGGCGACCAGCGCGTACAGCGGCTCGGCCTTGAGCGCCACGTAGATGAAGAAGATCATGACCAGTACGGGCATCGCCCGGAAGAACTCCACCAGCAGCGTGCTCACCCAGCGGACCGGCGCGTGGTCCGAGAGCCGTCCGGCGGCGAGCACCGCGCCCAGGACGAGGGAGAGCACCGCCGCGATCGCGAACGCCTTGAGCGTGTTGCCCAGCCCTTCGAGCAGCAGTTCCTGGATGCCCTTGTACGCGAACGGTGTCCACTTGCGCGCGCTGAACTGGCCGGTGTCGATGAGCAGGTACACGGCCCAGGCGAGGATGGCGAGGATCACCACGGTCGCCGCCACCCCGTAGATCCGGTGCCGGCGCCGGGTCTGCGGTCCGGGGACGTCGTAGAGGGCGGTGGTGGTCATCGGGGAACCCCCCAGCGCTTTTCCAGCACGTTGAACAGCGCGCTGATGGTCAGGGTCACGATCAGATAGCCGACGGCGATCCAGACGAAGGTCCAGACGATGCTGTAGCCCAGTTCGTTGAGCGTCTTGTAGGTGCCGAGGAGTTCGACGACGCTGAAGGAGCCGGCGATCGCGGAGTTCTTGGCGAGCGCGATGAGCGTGGAGCCGACGGGCGGGATGACGGTACGGAACGCCTGCGGCAGCACCACGCCGCCCAGCGTCTGCGAGAAGGTCATGCCCAGGCTGCGCGCCGCCTCGCCCTGCCCCACCGGAACGGTGTTGATGCCCGAGCGCACCGCCTCGCAGATGAAGGCGGAGGTGTAGCAGCCCAGCGCCAGTACGGCGAAGACCTTGAAGGGCAGCACGACGCCGAAGCGCGGCAGGCCGAGCAGCACCGCGAAGAACAGCAGCGTCAGCGGGGTGTTGCGCAGCACCATCACCCACACGGTGCCGAACACCCGCAGCGAGCCGACCGGCGCCACCCGGAAGGCTGCCATCACCACGCCAACGGCGAGCGCCAGGAGCGAGGCGAAGACGGTCAGTTCGACGGTGCCGAGCAGGCCCTCCCCGTAGCGGGAGAAGTTGTCCAGGAGCACGTTCATGGGCGGTCCGTCCTCAGCTCGCCGGGTAGCGGTCGATGGCGGGCGGCTTCGGAGCGGGGACACCGGACAGGCCCAGCGTCGCGTCGTACGCCTTCTTCCAGTCGCCGTTCTTCTCGTGCGCGGCGAGCGCGTCGTCCAGCGCGAAGCGCAGCGCGGTGTCCCCGCGCGGCACGCCGATGCCGTACGGCTCCTGGGAGAACGGCCTGCCGGCCAGCTTCAGCTCGTCGGGCACCTTCGCGGCGTAGCCCATGAGGATCGCGTCGTCGGTCGTGACGGCATCGACCTGATAGGTGAGCAGGTTGTCGACGCACACCGAGTACGTGTCGTAGGCGACCAGGTCGGCCTTCGGGTAGTCGGACTGGATGCGCTGGTACGGCGTGGAACCTGCCGCCGAGCAGACCTTCCTGCCCGCCAGGTCACCGGGGCCGTCGATGCCCTTCTGGTCCTTGCGCACGAGCAGGCCCTGCCCCGCCATGTAGTACGGCCCGGCGAAACCCACCTGCTGCTTGCGCTTGGCGTTGATGGTGTAGGTGCCGACGTAGTAGTCGATCTGTCCGTTCTGCAGGGCGGTCTCGCGGTTGGCGGAGGAGATCGTCTTGAACTGGATGGTCTTCGGGTCGAAGCCGAGGGAGGCGGACAGCATCCTGGCGATCTCGATGTCGAAGCCGGTGTACGTGCCGGAGGCCGGGTCACGCTCGCCCATGTAGGGCTGGTCCTCCTTCGCGCCGACCACCAGCCGACCGCGGCTCCTGGCCTTCTCCCAGGTCGCGGAGCCGGGCAGCCGGAAGCCCGTGGCGGTCGTGTAGCGGGGCAGCTGGCTGCCCTTGGGGCCTTTGACGGGCGGGCTGCCGGACTTGCCGCAGGCGGCGGCCAGCAGCGCGACGGCGGTCAGCACGAGCGCCGCGAGGGCGGTTCGGGTCTGGTGCATGGCGGCGCCCCCGGTCAGTGCTTGAGGATCTTGGAGAGGAAGTCCTTGGCGCGGTCGCTCTCGGGCGCGGTGAAGAACTCCTCCGGCGTGCGGTCCTCGACGATCCGGCCGTCGGCCATGAAGACGACCCGGTTGGCGGCCGAGCGCGCGAAACCCATCTCATGGGTGACGACGACCATCGTCATGCCCTCCTGCGCGAGCTGCTGCATGACCTCCAGCACCTCGTTGATCATCTCCGGGTCGAGGGCGGAGGTCGGCTCGTCGAAGAGCAGCGCCTGCGGCTCCATGGCGAGCGCGCGGGCGATGGCCACCCGCTGCTGCTGGCCGCCGGAGAGCTGCGCCGGGTACTTGTCGGCGTGCGCCGCGAGGCCCACCCGCTCCAGGAGTTGGCGGGCCCGCCGCTCGGCGTCCTCCTTCTTGCGCCCCCGGACCTTGACCGGCGCGAGCATCACATTGGCCAGCACGCTCTTGTGCGCGAACAGGTTGAAGGACTGGAAGACCATGCCGACTTCGGCGCGCAGCCTGGCCAGTTCCCGCCCCTCCTCGGGGAGCGGGTGGCCGTCCAGGGTGATGGTGCCGGACCCGATCGGTTCGAGGCGGTTGATGGTGCGGCACAGGGTGGACTTGCCGGAGCCGGAGGGCCCGATGACGACCACCACCTCGCCGCGGCCGACGGTGAGATCGATGTCCTGGAGGACATGCAGTTTCCCGTAGTGCTTGTTGACCCCGCGCAGCTCGATCAGCGCATCACCGGCCATGTGCAGCCCTGCTCACTCTCATCCGTCCAGCCAGGACACCGCAACCTACCCGCACGAAACCGGGCCTTCTCCGCTGACACGCACAGATGCCACGACAATCCCCGATTACCGGAGAAAATGCCCACGCGTGCCGGGTACGGAATCCCGGGAGCGCCGGGTACGGAGCGGCCGGGCGGGACCCTGGCGCACCGCGCTTCCCTAGGTACACAGAGCCTGCCTGCGTACCTAGCCTGTGGGGCATGGGTGACAACCGGCCTGTCTTCCAGCGCATCGCCGACGACCTGCGCCGCCAGATCGACGAGGGCGCGCTGCCCGTCGGTGCGCGCATCCCGTCCCGCTCCGAGCTGAAGCGGACGTACGAGGCCAGCGACCAGACGGTGGACCGGGCGGTCCGCGTCCTGAAGGCCGCCGGCTACGCCGAGGGCCAGTTCGGGCGCGGGGTCTTCGTGACCGACCGGGCGCCGATAGGCACCTTGCTGCGCTCCACGGGCGCCGTGGACTCCCCGTTCGCCGCCCGCATCGCGCTGGAGGGCTCGCCCGACGGCGCGCCACTGACCTGGGAGGCGTCCTCGACGGCGGCCGCGGCGTCCGACCGGGTCGCGCGGCGGCTGTGCATCGTGCCGGGCACCGGCGTCATCCGGTCGGTGTACGAGTACCTCGCCAACCGGCAGCCGGTGCAACTCGCCACGAGCTGGGAGCCGCTCGCCATCACCGAGGGCACGGACGTGGTCTTCCCGGAGTGCGGGCCCTACGCGCGTCGGGGCGTAAGGGGGCGCATGGCGGCCATCGGCATCCGGGTGGTGCGCGCCGAGGAGCGGGTGGGCTCGCGGCCCGCTTCCAGCGCCGAGGCGGAGACGCTGGGCTGCTCCCCCGGGCAGTGCGTCACGGTCGTGGAGCGCACCCACTTCGACGCGGACGGGCGGGCCGTGGAGACCTCGGACATCGTCGTACGGGCCGACCGGTGGCGGCTCGCGTACGACATCGGGTTCGTGTAGCCGGGGTCGGGCGGTCGGGCTTCGGGCAGGCGGGCTCCGGACGGTCGCGCCGGGGCCGGCGTCCGTGTTCCGGCGGACCGGGCACGGGCCGTCAGCTCTCGGCGGCCTCCGCGTAGAGCTGGCACAGTTCGGGCGCTCCGGTGGCCGCCCAGTCCCGGCCCGCGGTCACCACGTCCACCTCCCGGCCGGACGCCAGCCGGACCACCGGCTCGCCGCTCGGCCACACCTTCCAGCTGGCGCCGGGCACCGTCCGCACCAGCACCGTGCCCAGGTAGAAGCCCGCGTCGTTGCCGAGCCAGGTCACCACCTCGGGGTCGTCGCGCCAGGCGGGGCGCAGCTGGTCCAGCGCCTCCAACGAGTGCACCGAATCGTCCAGTTCCACGCCTTCGGTCTGGGCCTGGGCACGCAGCAGCTCGCACTCCGCCAGGAGCTGGGCCGCGCCTTCGGGGTCGTCCACCACAGCGGGGCTCGCTTCCGGCCGCTTGCGCCACTTGTCCAGGAAAGACATGTTCATGGGCGTAGCGTCCCACCCGGGCCGGGGCGCCCGCCACAGGCGCGCGGCAGGCCGGTGGCCGGATCACCGCGCCCGGCCACCGGTTCCGGCCGGTCCCGTACCCGTTCCCGGCACCCGTGGAAGGACTGCCCGTATGCGCGTACGACTATGGGGCGCGATACTCGCCCCGGCCCTCTCGCTCGCCCTGTGCACCACGGCCGCCCTGGCGACGCCGCCACAACGGCTCGCTGAACCGGTGCCGTTGGAGCGCCTCTTCGACAACCGGGCCATCAGCCAGCCGAGCGACCCGGCGTCGGCGGACTTCGACGGCGCGGGCAACTCCCTGTCCACGCGGGACCTCGACGCGGCGGGCTGGACGCCGGGCCGGGTCCTGACCCTCGACGCGGCCCGGCTGCGGTGGCCGCGCACCGCCGCGGGCCGGCCGGACAACCTACGGGCCGACGGCCAGACCGTACGGCTGAGCGGGCGCGGTGACGCGGTGTCGTTGCTGGTCGCGGCCACGGGCGGCACGGTGAGCGGCACCGGCACGGTCCGCTATCGGGACGGGTCGCGCAGCACGTACCGGCTGACCGCGCCGGACTGGCGTACGGGCCCGCTGAGCACCAAGGCGGTCGCGCTGCCGCACATCAACACGCCGGGCGGCCAACGGGCGGAGCGGGCACGGCTGTACGCGGTGAGCGTGCCGGTGGTGCGCGGGCGCGAGGTGGCCGCCGTCGTACTGCCCCGGGACCCGGGGCCGGGCGCCGATCTGCACGTGTTCGCGGTGGCGGTACGCGACAACGGCGCCGGTTGGACCGGCAGTTGGGGCGCGAGCACGGGAGGGTACGCGAAGGCCGGGCCGTGGGGCGGCCGAACACTGCGCCTGGTCGTGCACAGCGGCGCGGGCGGGCCGCGGGTGCGGGTCCGGCTGGCGAACACCTTCGCGGCGGCGCCGGTGGACTTCGGGGCGGCGAGCGTGGCCGTGCAGGGCGCGGGCGGCGGCGCGGGAGCCGCCCGCACACCCGTACCGCTGACGTTCGGCGGACAGCGCGGCACCCGGGTCCCGGCCGGCGCCGAAACGTACAGCGATCCGCTCCGCCTGCGCGTACCTGCGGGCCGGAACCTGCTGGTCAGCCTGTATCTGCCGGGCACGGTGACGACAGCGCCGATGCACGGGCGGTCCGAGCAGGTCTCGTACGTGAGCGCACCGGGCAGCGGCGACCGTACGGGTGACACCGGTGCCGCGGCGTACCCCGGAACGCTGACCGCCTGGCCGTTCCTGACCGGGGTGGAGGTCGCGGACGGCCCGGGAACGGTCGTGGCACTCGGGGACTCCATCACCGACGGCCAGGGCTCGACGGCGGGCGCCAACCGGCGCTGGCCGGACGTACTGGCCCGCCGTTTCCAGGCCCAGCACGCACTCCCCCGCTACGGCGTGGTCAACAGCGGCATCGCGGGGAACCGGGTCGTCACCGACCGCTATCCGGGTGACGGCGTGAGCGCCGACGTCAGCGGGGTCAGCGCACAGCACCGGCTGGAGCGGGATGTGCTGGCGCGGCCCTCGGTCCGTACGGTCGTGCTCTTCGAGGGCGTCAACGACGTACGGACCGGCACCCCGGCGCACGAGGTCGTGGCGGGACTGCGGTCCCTCGCCCGGCGCGCGCACGAGCGCGGGCTACGGGTGGTGGCCGCGACCATCGCGCCGTGCGGCGGCTTCCCGGACTGCACGGCGGCCGTCGAGGAACGGCGCACCGCCGTGAACGCCGCCCTCCGGGCGCGCGGCGCGGTTTTCGACGCCGTACTGGACTTCGACGCGGTGCTCCGCGACCCGCGGCACCCGCAGCGGCTGCTGCCCGCGTACGACAGCGGCGACCATCTGCACCCCGGCGACGCGGGCATGCGGGCGCTCGGGGAGTCGGTGCACCTGCGGGCGCTGGTGCCGGGCGGGCGTTGACGGGGCGGGCCCTTCCGTCGGCTCAGACGTCCAGATCCACCACCACCGGCGCGTGGTCCGAGGCGCCCTTGCCCTTGCGCTCCTCGCGGTCCACATAGGCGTCCGAGACGGCCTTGGAGAACGGCTCGTTTCCGTAGACCAGGTCGATGCGCATGCCCTTGTTCTTCGGGAAGCAGAGCTGGCGGTAGTCCCAGTAGGTGAACGGCTTGTCGTACTTCAGGGGGCGCGGCACCACGTCCGACAGACCGGCCTCGCGCAGAGCGGCCAGGGCGGCCCGCTCGGCGGGCGTCACATGCGTCATGCCCTCGAAGACGGAGGTGTCCCACACGTCGTCATCGGTCGGCGCAACATTGAAGTCGCCGAGGACCGCGAAGGGCCGGGAACCGGCCGCGTCCTCGGCGACGGCCGCCTTCAGCGCCTCGAACCACTGGAGCTTGTAGGCGAAGTGGGCGTGGTCGATCTCGCGGCCGTTGGGCACGTACACCGACCAGACGCGGACCGGGCCGCAGGTCGCGGAGACGGCGCGGGGCTCCTGCACCCCTTCGTAGTCCGGGCCGCCGGCCAGACCGGGGGTGACGTCCTCCAGGCCCACCTTGGACAGCAGCGCGACGCCGTTCCACCGGCCGGTGGCGTTCACGGCGGCCTCGTAGCCCAGCTCGCGCAGCTGGTCGTACGGGAACTGCTCGTCCGAGCACTTGGTCTCCTGGACGCACAGCACGTCCGTGCCGGTGTTCTCCAGCCAGGCCAGCAGCCTCGGGAGGCGGGCGGTGATCGAATTGACGTTCCAGGTCGCGATGCGCATGTCCGTAAACCTACAGCGGGGGTGTGACAGTCGGGGTCCGTGCCCGGCCCGGCCGGGGCCGGGCACTGTATCTCAGTTCAGCGCGGTGCACTCACCGGGTGCGAGGCGGCCGTGGTCGGTGCCGCCCAGCTTGTCGATCATGCCGTCGTAGACCGGGCGGGCATGGTCCTGGAGCAGGCTGTCGTGCACGTCGATGGCGCGGCGCGGCCGGACCTCGCGGACGTAGTCGATGACCTCGGCGACCTTGTTCCAGGGCGCGTGCACCGGCAGCAGCAGCGTATCGACCGTACGCCCCTGGGGAACGGTGAGCGCGTCGCCCGGGTGGAAGACGGTGCCGCCATCATCCTCAGTGGTAATCAAGTAACCGACATTCGTGATGCGCGGAATGTCCGGGTGAATGACGGCGTGCATCTGTCCGTGCACCTCCACGTCGAAACCGGCCGCCGTGAATGTGTCCCCCTCACCGACCGTGTGCACCCGCCCCGGAAAGGCCGCGGAGATCTGCTCGGCGACGCTGGCCAGGGTCCAGATCTCGGCGCCGCGGTGGGCCTCCATGCCCGCGCGCAGCCGCTCCTCGTCGAAGTGGTCCATGTGCTCGTGGGTGATCAGGATGGCGTCGGCGCCGACCGCCGCGTCCCGCTCGCTGAAGACACCGGGATCGATGACGAGCACCTGCCCGTCCTTCTCCAGCCGGACGCAGGCATGGGTCTTCTTCGTGAGTTCCATGCTTCCCATCTTGCCGCGCGGAGCCCTTGGAGGGCCGCAGCGGGAGGCGGGCGCCGGCCGTCACCCCTGCGGGGTGGTCTCCTCCCGTATGACACGCTGCGCCACGCCGAAAGCCGCGTTCGCGGCGGGCACACCGCAGTACACCGCCGTGTGCAGCAGCACTTCCTTGATCTCCGTGGGCGTCAGCCCGTTGCGCAGCGCGGCGCGGGTGTGCAGCGCCAGCTCGTCCCGATGACCGCCGGCGACCAGCGCCGTGAGCGTGATGATGCTGCGCGTACGCCGGTCCAGCCCGGGGCGCGTCCACACCTCCCCCCACCCGTACCGGGTGATGAACTCCTGAAAGTCCCCGGTGAAGTCATCCGTCGTCTCCTCCACCCGGTCCACATGCGCGTCGCCGAGCACTTCGCGCCTGACCTTGATCCCCTGCTCGTACGCACCGCCCCGCACCGCCTCCGGCTGCCTGAGGCCGGACTCGATCGCCGCGGGCGTCATGGCCGGAGGCGGCGGCGCGGCCGCCGGCACCGGCTTGGGGGCGGCAGCGCCGATCGCCGTCTGACCGGTGGCACCCAGCTTGTCGTGCCAGGCGGCCGTGAAATGCCGGATGAGCAGCTCGGTCACGGCGGCAGGCTGCTCGACCGGCGCCAGGTGGGACGTACCGGGAACCAGCGCGAGACTCGCGTCCGGAATGCCCGCCACCAGGGTGCGGGCATCGGTGGTCGGGGTGACCTGGTCCTCGGAGCCGACGACGACGAGGGTGGGCACGCCGATCCGCTGGAGCGAGGAGCGGACGTCGAAGGCGGCCATCGCCTCACAGGCCGCGATGTAGCAGCCCGGGTCGGTGGTGCGCACCATCTGGACGGCCCACTCCACGATGGCGGGCTGGGCCCCCGCGAAGCCCGGGGTGAACCAGCGCTCGGGCGAGGTGCGGGCGATCGGGTCCAGCCCGTTCGTACGGATCACCACACCCCGCTGCCGCCAGGCGTCCGCGGTCCCGTACCGCGGCGAGGAGGACACGAGCGCGAGCGAGGTGACCCGCTGCGGCCGGGTGAGCGCCAGCTGCGCACCGATGGCACCACCGATGGAACACCCCACATACCCGAAACGTTCCACCCCCAGCACATCGAGCGTGGCCACCAGCCGGTCGGCCAGCTCGGCAACAGAGGACGCCGGATACGCGGGCGAGCCGCCATGCCCCGGCAGATCGAACCGGACGACGCGCCAGTGCCGGGTCAGCTCGGGTACCTGCCGATCCCACATGTGCCAGGTCGTCCCGAGCGCCGCACCCAAAACCAGACAAGGTGCGTCTTCCGGCCCGTCAGAGCGGTATTGCAGGGTCTTCACCGTCGTCTCACTCACCTGCTCACGCTCCCACATGTCTTGAGGGGGCCTGTAGCGGGGGCCTGGCGGTGGGTGTTCGACCGGGTGCAAGTCCTTTCGGGCCGCATGGCGTTCGAGGCAACGGACGGGTTCGCGGCGGGGCCTGCCGGCGACGGCCGTGCCGGGACCGATACCGGCTGAGGCGTGCGCAGGTGTTGCCTCGGACTTTCAGCGGGTGATCGAGATGGCGAAGGGCGCGAATCCGCCCGATCGGATCACATGCGGCACGAACAGGACGGCGGCCTCGGTGGCCCGCGCGGTCTCGATTCCGCCGAGGTCCGTGATCCACTCCTGCTGCCAGCCGAGGTCGGCGAGAAGCCCGCGTACGACCTGCTTGGCCTTCGGGTCCTCGCCGGAGAGGAAGGCGGTCGGTGGCTGCGTGAGCGCGGCGGGTGCGGTCATCACCGGGTAGAGCATCGTGTTGAGCGTCTTGACGACGCGTGTGCCGGGGAGGGCTTCTTGGAGGTGCTCCGCGAGGCTTGAGCCGGGGTGGAGCAGGGCGGCCGGCAGGCCGTCCGGTCCGTCGACGGTGGCGTTGGAGACGTCCACGAGAATCTTGCCGCGCAGTTCCTCGCGCAGTGCGACGAGCCGCTCCAGCGATCCGGCGCCCGGGGTGGCGTTGATGACGATCCGCGCTGTGCGGGCGGCGTCGGCGGCAGAGCCCGGTGAGCGGTCCGCCACGGTCACCTCGTGTCCGGCCCCGGTGAGGGCTCGGGCGAGGCTGCCGCCGACGCGGCCGTTTCCGAGAACAGCGATCGTGGTCATGCCGATGTGGTCCTTCCGGTGTCTGTGGTTCTCGTGGGAGTCAGCGGGAGAGCGTGGTGACGGCTTCGGTGTGCACGCCGGGCGCGGCGGCCAGGAAGCTCTCGCTCAGCGGGGTCCAGGGGCGGCCCTCGGCGTCGGATATCCGTCCGCCGGCCTCGGCGACGAGCAGCGCTCCGGGAAGCAGGTCGGCGCGGGCCCCGGCGAACTGCCAGAAGGCGTCGATCCGGCCGGCGGCCACGTTCAGCAGGTGCAGGGTGGCGGGCACGGAGGTCCGCACCACGAGCGCGTCGAAGAGCATCGCCGTGATCGAGGAGCCGATGCGCCGCACGACCTTCTCGTCCTCGTCCGGCCTGGCCTGGCTCGTGGCCACGAGGCTCAAGCCGAGGTCCGTGGTCCGGGACACGTGCAGCGGGCGGCCGTCGAGCCGGGCGCCGGCGCCGGCGAGCGCGGTGTAGGTCTCCCCGGTCAACGGCAGGTGCACCGCGGTGAGTACCGGCTGGTTGTCGCGTACGAGCGTGGCGGTGACCGCCCATTCCGGCAGCGCGTGCAGGTGGTTGACGTTGCCTTCGGCCGGATCCAGAACCCACCATTCGCCGGGGGGCAGGGCACCGCCCGCCAGCTCGTCCTCCACGAAGCGGGCGTCCGGGCGCAGGAGGGTGAGGCGGGGGCGCAGGACGCCGAGGGCCGCGTCGTCGTTGGCGGCGAGCGCGCGCATCAGCTCTTCGCGGGTCCGGTGGCGGACCACGTCGCCGAACCGCTCCCGTAGCACCGAAGCCGCCGCGCGCACGGCGATCGCGGTCTGCGCGAGCAGGTCGGCGTCGGACGCGGAACCGGCGGGTGCGGCGCTTGGGGTGCTCTGCGTCGATTCGGGCATGGCGGTGCTCCCAGTTGAGAAGGGGGATGAGGCGGACCGGGCGAGGACTGTGTTCCTTTCGCGCCCGCATCTCGAAGGTAGGAGGGGCGACCATTAACTACAAGTGCATGTAAAGCACGGCTAGCATGACTCTCATGCAATTGGATCTGAACCTGCTCGCCGCGCTCGATGCGCTGTTGGAGGAGGGCAGCGTGGCCGGCGCCGCTGAGCGCCTGCACGTCACCGCCCCCGCGATGAGCCGAAGCCTCGGCCGGATCCGGCGCACGACAGGGGATCAGATCCTGGTGCGTACCGGGCGCACGATGACCCCGACGCCGTACGCGATCGCCGTCCGGGAACAGGTGCACGAGCTGCTGCAGCAGGTCCAGGGCGTGCTGGCACCGAGCCGCGAACTCGACCTCACGACGCTGGAGCGCACCTTCACCCTCCGCTGGCACGATTCACTCGTCGCACTCGGTGGCCCCGCGCTTCTCGCGGCCGTACGCGAGCAGGCGCCGGGCGTGCGTCTGCGTTTCCTCGCGGAATCGAGCGTCGACACCCCCGAGCTGCGTCGCGGCGAGGTCGACCTGGAGGCGAACGCGGACCGCCCGACCGCACCCGACATCCGCGCCGACCGGGTGGCCGAGAGCCAGCACGTCATCGTCGTGCGGCAGGGCCACCCGCTCACCCGGGTCAGGGCCGTCACCGCCGCGCAGTACGCCGCGGCCGAGCACATCACCGTCTCGCGGCGCGGCAGGCTCGGCAACGCCCTCGACGACGCTCTCGCGCGGCTCGGTCTCACCCGCCGGGTAGTGGCGACCGCGCCCACCGAAAGCACCGCCTTGGAGTTCGTCCGCGACTCCGATCTCCTCGTCACAGCCCCGGAATCGACGACGCGCGCAACGGCCACGGCCCTCGGTCTGACCGTGCTCCCCCTGCCGTTCGAACTGCCGTCGGCCGCGGTGTACCTGTCATGGCATCAGCGCTACGACACCGACCCCGCACACATCTGGCTACGCGATTTGGCGCGGAGCGCGTTGGCGCCCTGACGTAGCGGCCGGCACGGGCCGGCCGTGGTCAGCCCGTTGTGGCCGGTTCGGCGCTCTCCTCCCGGCTGCCGGGGGTGACCTTGCACTCCAGCCGGCCGTCCCGCACGTCGCAGGTAACGGTGTCGCCGGGGCCCACCTGGCCGTCCAGCAGCATGTTGGACAGCCGGTTGTCGAGCTCCGTCTGAATGGTGCGGCGCAACGGCCTGGCACCGAACTCCGGTTGATAGCCCTGCTCCGCGAGCCATTCCTTGGCGCGCTCGGTCACCTGGAGACCGACCTGCTGCGCGTGCAGCCTGCGGCGACTGCGCTCCAGCAGCAGGTCGACGATCCGCACGAGGTTTTCCCGGGTGAGCGCGTGGAAGACGACCACCTCGTCGATGCGGTTGAGGAATTCGGGGCGGAAATGGCTGCGCAGCTCGGCCATCAGGTCGTCGCGGATCTCGTCCACGGCGCCGTGGTGGTTCAGGATGAGCTGTGAGGCGAGGTTGCTGGTCATGATGACGACCGTGTGGCGGAAGTCGACCGTACGGCCCTGCGCGTCGGTCAGCCGGCCGTCGTCGAGGACCTGGAGCAGCAGGTTGAAGACGTCCGGGTGCGCCTTCTCCACCTCGTCGAACAGCAGCACGCTGTACGGCTTGCGACGGACCGCCTCGGTGAGCTGCCCGGCTTCGTCGTAGCCCACGTACCCGGGAGGCGAGCCGACGAGGCGGGAGACGGTGTGGCGCTCCTGGAACTCGCTCATGTCGAAGCGGATCAGCCGGTCCTCCTGGCCGAAGAGGATCTCGGCGATGGCCTTGGCGAGTTCGGTCTTGCCGACGCCGGTGGGCCCGAGGAAGAGGAAGCTGCCGGTGGGACGGTCGGGGTCGCCCATCCCCGCACGGCCCCGCCGCACGGCCTGCGCCACCGCGGTGACCGCCTCGTCCTGGCCGACCACCCGCGCGTGCAGGGTCTCCTCCAGCCGGATCAGGCGTTCGCGCTCGGTGGCCGTCAGCTGGGCGACCGGGATTCCGGTGCGCCGGGAGACGACTTCGGCGATGTCCTCCTCGGTGACCTCTGCCACCGGTGCCCGCTCACCGTCCAGGCCCGAAAGCCTCTCCTGCGTCTCGTCGATCTGTCTCTTGAGCCCGGCGGCCCGGTCGTAGTCCTCGTTGTGGACGGCCTCGTCCTTCTCCCGGTTCAGCCGGGTCAGTTCGTCCTGGACCTCGTCCGCCTCGGGGCTGTCACCGCCGCCGCGCAGCGCCACCCGGGCCCCTGCCTGGTCCAGCAGGTCGATGGCCTTGTCGGGCAGGAACCGGTCGGTGATGTAGCGGTCGGAGAGGACCGCCGCGCTCTCCAGCGCCGCGTCGGTGAAGCGCACGCCGTGATGGGCCTCGTAGGCGTCGCGCAGGCCCTGAAGAATCTCCACGGTCTCGTCGACCGTGGGCTCCGGCACGATCACGGGCTGGAAACGGCGTTCGAGCGCGGCGTCCTTCTCGATGTTCTTGCGGTACTCCTCCAGCGTCGTGGCGCCGACCAGACTGAGATCGCCGCGCGCCAGGGCGGGTTTGAGGATGTTGCCCGCGTCCATGGCCCCCTCGCCGCCGCCACCGGCGCCGACGACCGTGTGGATCTCGTCGATGAACAGGATGATGCTTTCCTGCGCCTCGGTGACTTCGTCGATGACCTTTTTCAGGCGCTCCTCGAACTCTCCGCGGTACTTCGAACCGGCCACCAGTCCCGGCAGGTCCAAGGCGACCACCCGCCGGTCCCGCAGGGTCTTGGGCACATCGCCGGACACCACGCGCTGCGCCAGGCCCTCCACGATGGCGGTCTTGCCGACCCCCGGGTCCCCCAGCAGCACCGGGTTGTTCTTCGAACGCCGGGAGAGGATCTCCACCGTCTGCTCGATCTCCTGGGCCCGCCCCACCACCGGGTCCAACCGTCCCGCGCGGGCCTCTTCCGTAAGGTCGCGGCCGTACTCGTCCAGCGTGGGCGTCGCACTGGACCCGCCGCCCGCCGAACCGCCACCGGCCCCGCCCGGGCCCCCGCGGTCGCGGCGGGCTCCGGCACCCTCCGGGCCCAGCATCCCGGCCGCACCGGACGAGGGGTCCTCCACGACCGCCGCCAGGATGTGCTCAGGCCCGATGTAGGACGCACCCGCCTCCTGGGACTTGGCGTGGGCCCTGAGCAGGGCCCGCTTCGCCGCCGGAGTCAGCCGCGGTTCCTCCACCCCGTCACCGGCCGGCAGCGACTGCTCCACCTGCGCCACCAGCGCGTCGGGATCGGCACCTGCTTGCGCCAGCAGACGGCGGCCCGGGTCGGCCTGGGCGGCGGCCCACAGAAGGTGCACGGTGTCCAGATCGGCCCCGTCCTCGGCGGCACGCCCGCCGGCCGTCGCCAGAAGCTCCTGCGCGGCATCGCTGAGCAGGCGCCCGATGGGCACCCGCTGGACCGCCGGCGGTGAGGCCGCCGGACTGGTGCCGAAGAAGCGGTTGAACAGGTCCGAGAACGGGTCACCGGACCCGAAGGGCGAAGTCGTCACAGCCGTCATCCGATCCGGCGGGCGACCGGCCCGCGTGCGTTGTCGATGGGAAAGGCCCCGCGGACAGGGAACACACGCTGCTCGGCGGCATCAGGGGCTGCCGGTGTACGGGCCTTACCCCACCTTGGAAGCCGACCGGTGTATCCGCACGTCAGCCGCCCTCCCGTTCGTCCACTCGGGTGACCTCGCCCCCTCCAGTACCGCCGGACAGGGCCTTGGAGCCCACCGTCATCGGTCCCCCTCCACAGCAGAAAGCCGCCCCTCCAACCGAGCTGTCGCATCGGTCAGGAGGGGCGGCTGTCCCTTGCGGTCAGCGCGTCAGCTCACGCGCCGTACGGGCATCCGCTCTGGCGTCGGGGTCAGGACGGGTCGCCGTACTGGAGGCCGCGTCCGTTGGTGCCGATGTAGACGCGGCCGAAGGTGTCGGGGTCACCGGTGATGACGCCGACGCCACTGATGTTGCCCCACTGGTGGTCGTCGTCGTTGACGCGGAGCCAGGTGGCGCCCTTGTCGGTGGAGCGGAAGACCCCGCTGACGTCGTTGACGGTGCCGATCATGTACAGGGCCTGGTAGGAGGCGCCCGGTGCGGCCTTGCCGAAGCCGAGGGCGGCGGCGGACTTCACCGTGGTGAGCCTGGCGAAGGTGCGGCCGCCGTCGGTGGAGTGCAGCAGCCCCCGGTCACCGCCGGCGATCCACAGGTCTCCCGCAACGCCGGGTACGGCCTTGAGCCGGCCGCCGGCGGGAAGGCCGGTGGCCCGGGCCGTGAAGGTCGCTCCGCCGTCGGTGCTGGCGTAGAGCGTGCCGCCGGCCAGCGAGTAGAACGTGCCGGCCGAGGAGCGGTCGGCGACGACCACGGCGCCGGCGCCCAGGCCACCGACCTTCGACCAGCTCGCCCCCTTGTCGGTCGAGCGGTACGGGACCTGGCCGGCCTCGGTCCACACGATGCTCGCACCGTCCGCCGCGAGCGCGACCTGGCCGCTGTCGGCGCCGACCACCGGCTCCGACCGGAAGCCGGTCCAGCTGTTGCCGCCGTCGGTGGAGTAGGCGCCGTCCTGCGCGCCGCCACTGCCGACACGGACCATCACCGAGGGGTTTGCCTCGGCGAAGTCGATGTCGGTGCTGTTGCTCATCAACGGGTTGTTCATCCGCCCGGCGGGCACCTTGGTCAGGTCGTCGTGGCGGAAGCCGCCCTGGTCGCCCATGGCGGTGATGACGGTCGCACCGCCGGGCGGGGCGATCGCGTCCATCAGCGCGGTCTCCTCCAGGCCGCGCGCGCCCACGGTCCAGTGGCTGGTGCCGCCGCTGTCGGTGGCGTCGGCGTCCTTGCTGCGCCAGATGCCGTTGCCGGTGCCGTACAGCACGTGCCCGGAGTCGAAGGGGTCCATGGCCAGGGCGGTCATCCAGTGCCCGGTGTGGGTGCCGATGTACGGAGCGGCGGAGGCGTTCCGTACCGATTTCCCGGCCAGCGCCTTCCATGTCGTGCCGCCGTCGGTGCTGCGGTAGATCTCGTCCTCGGGCCACCAGCGGTCGAGGGTGGTGACCATCACCGTGGACGGCTTGCGCGGGTCGACGGCCAGGCCGGAGAAGCCGTAGCCGCCCTGGGACGGGGAAACGTTCTTCCACGCTCCGCCTGCCGGGGTGTACTTCCACACCGAGCCCGCCGTCACGCCGTTGGGTCCGAGGTTGTCGGTGTACGTCAGGTACAGCGAACCGTCACCGGAGACCACGCCATGCTGGGGCAGTTGGCCGGTGGGCTGCCCGGGGACGGCCTTCCAGGTGCTGCCGCCGTCGGTGGAGCGGTAGAGGGAGGTCGACTTGTCCGCGACGCCGACGTAGACCGTGTTGCTGCCGGCCGGCCCGTACGTCACGAAGGAGATGCCCGCGCCACTGCCCGCCCCGTCCTTGACCGGGAACGTCGAGACCTGCCGCCATGTCACCCCGTGGTCGGTGCTGCGCCACAGGCCGTTCTTACGGGTCCCCAGCAGCAGGGTGCGGTGGTCCGAGGGGTCGATCGCGAGCCGTTCGCCCGCCCCGCGGCCGTCCTCGTTGCCGCCCAGCTTGAACGGCAGATCGGTGCGCTGGAAGGTGCGGCCCCGGTCGGTGGAGCGCAGGATCGCGCCGTTGCCGGCCCAGTTGTTGGTGTAGGTGCCCGTCGCGAGGTAGAGCCGGCTGGGGTCGACGGGGTCGGTGGCCAGCGCGTCGATGCCCAGCAGGTTCCAGTCCTTCTCCCCGAGCCAGTCCGTGAGCGGTATCCACTGCTCGGCCGCGGTGTCCCACCGGTAGGCACCGCCCATGTCGGTGCGCGCGTACAGCAGACCCTTCTCCCGTGGGTTGAACACCAGGCCGGTGACGTAACCGCCGCCGACCACCTGGGCGTTCCTCCACTTGTACGGCCCGGCCGCGGCCGCCTGGCTGCCGGTCACCTTCACCAGCTTCCACTGCTGGTTGATGCTGCCCCTGCCGGGATACTGGACGACCGCCGCGCCCTGGGCCGTGGCCCCTCCGGAGACGTCCAGGACCTGGCCGCTCTTGCGGGAGGTGAAGGTGACGGCGCCGGAGCCGCTCACGTCATCGATCCGCCACTCCTGGGAGGCGGCGGAGCTGTCGGTCTGCTGCTCGGCGGCAGCCGACCGGGCGGTCGAGCCGCCCGCTATGCCGAGCACCTTGCCGCTGTTGCGGTTCACGAGCTCGTAGTGGCCGTCCTCGGTGGGCCTCAGCTTCCACTGCTGGTTGGCGGTGTTCTGGTCGGTCCACTGCTGGATGCGGGTGCCGTCGGCGGTGGAGAAGGCGTTGACGTCCAGCACCTTGCCGCTGCGCACGGAGACAAGCTTGTAGTAGGCACCGGCGTCGATCGTGGCGGCCAGGGAGTCCTCTTGGGTGAACAGGAGGTACGGCACGACGGCGGCCGGCACGCCGAGCAGCAGGCCGGTCGCGGCTCTGCGACGGCGGTGACGCCCGCGGCGCCGTCCGTCCGTGTGGTTCTTCATGGGGAGGTGTTCTCCTTGCATATCACCGTGGATCGGGCAGGTCAGCGCTGCAGGGTGAGGACACCCGGCCGGTACGGGAGCCGGTCGTAGTCGCCGCCCGCTGTGGGGGACTTGCCCTGGTAGAGGAACTGCAGATTGCAGGGGTCGATGGTCATGGTCTGGTCGGGGTTGTTGCGGACCAGGTCACCGTGGCTGATGTCGTCGGTCCAGGTGGCACCGCTGTTGGCCTTGCCCGCGAAGGGGTTGTTTTCGCCGGTGGCCTGCGGGGTCCACGTACCGCTGAGGCTGGAAGCCGTGAACGAGCGGAAGTAGCGCTTCTGGTGCGCGCCCCTCGCCTCGACGATCATGAGGTACTCGTTGTGGCCCTGGACCTTGTAGACCTGCGGCGCCTCGAACAGCTTGTCCGGCGTGTCGCTCATGACCGTCGTGTACGAGGAGCCGAAGTTGCCCGGGAAGTTCCCGATCGGCATGCTCGCCCGGTAGATCTTGCCGTTGTCACCGGCGAAGAACAGATACATGTTCTGGCCGTCGGCGATCAGGGTCTGGTCGATCGGGCCGGTGGGGGAATCGGTGCGCGGGATGCTGCCGGTGAACAGCGGACGGGGGGCGGACCAGCCGTTCGGGTTGGTGGGGTCGCTCGACGTGCGGTAGCTGAAGGGCCACGCACCCCACTGGGACGCCAGCACCCAGACCTTCTTGGGGGCGAAGTAGAACAGGGTGGGCGCCACCGCGCCCTCTCGCATGCCGGTCTGGCCGGCCGACGCCATGTCCGACCAGTTCGTGAAGGGGCGGAAGGCCATCGAGCCGTACGAGTTTCCGGACGCGCTCGACGCGTAGACCAGGTGCTTGCCGTTGTGCACCACGCTGGTGAAATCCTTCACCGCGAGCCACCCGTTCGAGGGCTGTGCGAGGGCACCCGTCGACTTCCACTTGTACGTCGAGGGAAGAGCACATGCGCGGCTGCCCGCCGTCGTCCCGGACGGGGCGCTCCACTTCTGGTTGTCGACGGACGCGCAGGCGTACAACTGGATCTTGGTGCCGTTCGCGGTGGCCGCGCCGACGGCGTCGAGGCACAGGCCGGACTGCACGCCGGTGATCGTGCCGTTGGTGTTGATGTTCCACTGCTGGTTGGCGCCGCCGTTGCAGTCCCAGACGACCAAGGAGGTGCCGTTGGTGGTGCCCTTGTTCTTGGCGTCCAGGCACTTGTTGTCGTGGACCTTCAGCTGCTTCGCGGCGGTGTAGGTCCAGCGCTGGTTGGCCCGTCCGCTGCAGTCCCACAGTTGCGCCGGGGTGCCGTTGGCGGTGACGGAGTCGGGGATGTCGATACAGCGGCCGGAGGCCACGCCCTTGATGTCGCCCGTACCGCCGGCCGGCTTGGCCGGGGGCGTACCGGAGCCGGAATGGAGAGCGTCCATGACGGCTCTGTACGCGGGCTTCGGCCTGCCGTTGTCGTCGAACAGCAGCGGGCGCTCGTCGCGGCGCCAGGAGTCGCTGTCCCGGATGCCCCACACCGTGATGCCGGTACACCGGGCCACGGCCAGGCAGGCTTTCACCGTGTTCGCGTAGTGGACGGGTGGTGCCTGGGCGATGTCCAGCTCGGTGATCTGGACGTCGACGCCCAGGGCGGCGAAGGCGGCCAAGGTGGTCCTGAAGCTCGCCGGCGGGCCGCCCGCCTGGAAGTGGCTCTGGAACCCGACGCAGTCGATGGGCACGCCGCGGGACTTGAAGTCCTTGACCATGCGGTAGACGCCCTGGGTCTTGGCGTCCGACCAGTTCTCGATGTTGTAGTCGTTGTAGCAGAGCTTGACCGAGGAGTCGGCCGCACGGGCGATGCGGAACGCTTCCTCGATGTGGCCGTCGCCCAGCAGGTCCTGGAACTTCGAACTGCGGTGCTGGGAGGAGCCGTCGGCGAAGGCCTCGTTGACCACGTCCCAGGCGTAGATCTTGCCCTTGAAGTGGTTCATCTCGGTGGTGATGTGGTTCTTCATCGCGCTGCGCAGGGTGTTGGCGTCGGTGATGGACTTCACCCAGCCGGGCAGCTGTTGGTACCAGACCAGGGCGTGGCCACGTACCCGCTGCCTGTGCGCGGTGGCGTGGCCGACGATCCGGTCGGCCTGGCCGAAGGTGAAGGTGCCGCGGGAGGGTTCGGTGGCGTCCCACTTCATCTCGTTCTCCGGGGTGATCATGTTGAATTCCCGGTCGAGAATCGTGGAGTACGTCGGGTCGCCGAGCCTTCCGGCAGCCACGGCCGTACCGAAGTACCTGCCCGAGGGGGCCGCCTGCGTACTCAAGGCGGCGGCTCCGGCGGAGCTGGGGAGAAGTGTCACGACTCCGGCGATCACCGCCGCGGTCGACAGTCCTACCGTCACTGTCCGGCGGCTCCGGCGGAGCCGGTGCAGGCCCTTCACGATTCTCCTCGGGGGTCGCGGGTCACCTGATCTGTCGCGGGGTGGGTGCGGTGCAGGACGTGGGGCCGTTCCTGCCCACCGGTCACCCGGCATTCGTGGGTGTGTCGCGTCATGGGAGCCGCTTTCTTCAGGGGATACGTCAACGGGATATGGGAGACCTGCCACGCCGGCACGCCATGGCGAGCGGCGGGAAGGTCACCCCTGAAGTGGAGGCTTTCTCACTCGCGGTCCCGTAACGGAAAAGTCGCGCCGCACGGAGGATTGCTCAGTGATGCATCTCGCAGGCAAAAAGCGTTATGCCGAGCCCTGTGGTCCGGTCGTCCCCGTGGGGAGGGATGCAGAACTGTCACGGCGAGGCAGCCGACGATGAAATGCGGGCCGAACCTGGATTCGGCGCAGCGCTCGGCTCACCGCGGGGTGGGGGCGTGGTGTGGGCTCGTGCTGGGAATCGCCGGCTGTCACTGAACGACCCGGCCCAGGATTCTCGTAGAGCGGTTCTCAGGCCCGGGCCTCGCGCGTGATGAAGGAAGCCTGGCCGGCGAAGGCCCGAGTGCCGTCGGAGCCATCGAGCCAGATGCCACCGTCGCGGTGGCGGAGGACCGATCCGGGATAGTTGTGCGCGTGCAGGGTCACCGACCCGGCGACCGCCCCGGGGCGCGGACAGAAGGTGGCGTCTTCACGGAACAGTTGGCTGCCGTCGTTGGTGCTCAGCCGTAGCCGCAGGTACTGATGGCGAAGATACCGGCCGTCCGCGGCGCGGAGGGTGACGCACCGTGTGTCGGCCAGTCCCCCGACGACCGTGAAGGTGATCCGTTGCGGTGCCTGCGCGCCGCCGGGCGCGGAGACTCGGCCGCCGAGCGTCGCGAAGTCGCCGGCGTACGTGACGAACAGGCCGGGCTGGTCCACGGACTCCAGCGACCGCGCGCCCAGCGGAACCGTTCCCGCGACGGCGGACGGACTCGCCGGGGACGGTTTGGGCGACGCGGTGGTGCGCGACGGGGTCGGCGTGGGGGCGCGCGACGGGAGCGGCGTGGGGGTGCCGACCTCGGGCGCGGCGATGACGGCGGGCGTCCGGGGCGCCGGTTCGGGCCAGGCCGCGTAGGTGGCGGCCCCGGCGACGAGCACCGCGCCGGTGGCGAGGCTCACCACCGGATGAGCGGTCACCACGTGCAGTTTGCCGAGCAGCGAGCCGTGCAGACTGCTTCCCCCCGTCGCCGTGCCGACGCTGACGTGTGCCGCGGCCAGCCCGGCGGCGCCCGCGGCAGCCGTACCCGACAGCAGGCCCTTGGCGGCCAGCGCGGCGAGGAGTGCGGCCGGGACGGCCAGCGGCGCGATGTTGAGAAGCAGCAGTTCGGCCGGAACCCGTTCTGTCGTCGTGCAGACCGGGCAGTCACGGGTGTGCCGCGCGATCCGCTTGCGCCACACCGATGTACGGAGACCGTCCCAGCCGGCGACGGTCTCGTTCAGCTGCGGACAGCGCGGGTCCGCCTCCAGCGCGGCGACAATCGTCCGGCTCAGTTCCAGTTGCTCGCGCATGCGCTGCAAACGAACTCCGGCGTGGGCGGCGCTGAGCCCCATCGCGTCGGCGATGTCCTGACGGCTCAGCAAACCGGCGCATTCCTGCCACCACAGCGACAGCAGCACCCGGTGGTCCGGGTCGAGCCACCGGGCGGCTTCGACCACCTGACGGCGCTCGTCCGACATGTGCAGCCGCAGGATCGTCATGTCTTCGGGCGCGGTGCCGACATGCGGTGTCCGGAGTGCCTCGTCGATGACCGTGGTCCGGTCGGCGAGAGTGCGTTGCCGGTGCCAGTGGGTATTGACCTGGCGGAGCGCGATCGACACCAGCCAGGACCGGAAACTTTCCGGGGCCCGCAGGTCGGGCAGGTCGCGCACCACGCGCAGCAGGGTCTCCTGGACGACGTCGTCCACGTCGGCATGTCCGCTCAGCGCCCGCCCGACGATGTTGTAGAGCAACGGCAGGTACGCGGCGATCAGCTTCTCGCGCGCCCGGTCGTCACCGGCCTGCGCCGCGACAACCAGCTCCACATGGCCCGCGTCCATGAGCCCATCCCACCTTCGTCAAGGGAGCGATCCGCCGAGTACGGCGGCATACCTTAGCGTCGGCAAACAGTTACGGCCAAAGCCTGCGCCTCGGGCGGACGAGCCGGCCCGCGGGTGCGTTCGGGTAGCAGGCGGCCTACTCGTGGACGTCAGGTGATGCCCCATCAGGACGAGCGTCGAATGAGCATCGCGACCGCCATTTCAGCGTGCGGCTATCGTCCGCACCGCATGCGTCGTTACCGCCTCGCTCGTCCGGGTACCCGGCCGGCCACCGAACGGGCCGCCGACGAAGCCGCCGCCACCGGCCCCGTGCCCCGGCGCGTAGCAGACCTGACGCGATGCCGAGCCGCCGGCCTCACTGCCTCCCGGTGGCCGGCCGTGGCGGCCAGGCCCGGGGAGCGAGGATGCCCAGGACGTAGGCACGGGCGACGAGGGCGGGTCTGGTCTCGGCGCCCAGCAGGTCCCGGAGCCGGCTGAGGTGGTAGTCGACTGCTTGGCGGGAGAGCTTCAGCGAGGTGGCGATTTCGCCGTTGGTGCTGCCGCCGGCGAGGAGGGACAGTATGCGGATCTGCGCGGCGGTGAGCGACGGGTGGGCCTCGTGGGCGATGCTCTGGTCGGTGACGACGGCCCACACGTGTGCGACGCGGCCGACGGGCCCGCTCACCGTGGACAGGTGGAGCTGCGCACGGCGCTGGCGCCCCTCGGTGTCCAGGAGGACGGCGGAGGTCTCCGCCCGCCTGATGCGGCGGGTGATCAGCCCTTCCCAGGCGCGGCGCAGGGGGCGGAGGTCGGGCGTGGCGGCGAGCAGGGTGTGCGCACGGCGGCCGACGAGGTCGGACAGGCGTGTCCGGAACAGTTCGGCGGCGGCCGTACCCGCCTGTTCTATGCGGCCGCCGACCGAGAGCAGCGCGCAGGGCAGACCGCTGTAGTCCCGCAGCGCGCGCAGATTCTCCTCGGCCTCCTGGCGCTGGCTCGTCGCGCGGACGTGGTCGGTGATGTCGACGTAGATCCCGGCCACACAGGTCCGGCCGTTCTCCTGGACCGGGAAGCGGTGGCCGGCCGCCTGCCCGGTGCTGCCGTCCGAACGGTGGTAGCGCAGGTGGTGGCGGACCGGCTTGCCGCGGCGGAGGATCTCCTGGTCCAGGGCCCGGAACTGGGCAGCGTCGGAGGGGGTGTCGAGGTCTTCGATACGGCTGCCGACGACCCGCTCCGGTGTGGTGCCGTAGAGATGCGCGTAGGCGTGGTTGGCCCATAAGTAGCGGCCGTCGCGGTCGCGGAGGAAGGCCGCGGCCGGCGCGAAGTCGGCGAAGTCCGCGAAAGCGGCGTACGGCCGGCCACCGGCGGGCTGCGCACCGGTCTCCATCGCGATCCCGCGCGTCCAGCCCCGGCACCCGTCCTGGGGCCATCGCACGTGGAAGGTCCGGCCGTCGAACTGGACCAGGGGGTGGCCGCCTTGGGGGGCGTCTCCCTGAGCGGACAGTTCTTGGCGCGCGTGGTCCAGGAAGCGCTGCGCGGTGGGCAGGTCGGCGAAGGCCCCGCCGCCCCGCTCCTTGACGCGCCCCTGCTCATCCGCCTCCCACCAGGACACGGGGAGGCGCTCCAGCAGTGCTCTGAGACCGGGATCGTCCACGACGGCCTTTCCGTCCATGTACCCGCCGGGCGGCGGGAAGTGACATGGCGATGCCTATCCCGTGCGGAGTCCGGCCATGCTCCGTTATCAGCCGACTGCGGTACGTGAGCGCGTCGCCGGGGCGGCTCGCCATAGGTGATCCACCACCTTCGTCCGCACTCCAACGATGTCCACGACTTTGGCATTTGCCTGATTGGCGCCCGCCTCCGGCGGCACTTCCGGCACCCGCCTTCTGTTTCCCTTGTGTATGTCGCCGGTTACCCGCCGTGTTCTACGCGGGTTGCGTCACGGTGCCCCGGTCACGGTTGACGGGCAGCGGGGCCGGGCCACGGCCCGACGCCCCGGACGGACGAGCGAACAGACAAGTGACAAGCGATAGGAGACGAATTTCCGTGAGCACGGTGCTGTTGGTGCACGCCAAGGGCGGTCCGCCGCTCGGCCATGTCCTGTCCCGGACAGCCGCGCGGGCGGACGTGCACCTGCTGGCGCTCAGCGCGCTTCCGCCGTCGGTCGCCGCGTCCGCGGAGCGGCTGTGCGCCTCGGTCGTGCTGCCCACCGACGCGGAGCGGTCCGACCTGGTCTCGCTGATCGTGGCGCGGGCCCAAGCCGTCGGCGCGGACGCGGTTCTCACCTTCTCCGAGTACGCGGTCGTGGCCGTCGCCGAAGCGTGTGAGGCGCTCGGTCTCGCCGGTGCGGGAGACGCCGCCGCGCTCGCCCGCGACAAGCGGATGATGCGGCACACCTGGCATCGGCACGGCCTGCCGCAGCCCGCGTTCCGCCCCGTCGCCACCCAGGCGGACCTCCACGAGGCCGTCGCCGCCCTGACCGCTCCCCTGCTGCTGAAGGCGGCCTGGAGCGCGGGCTCCACCGCCCACCAGATCATCGCCTCCCCGCAGGAGGCCGACGCCGCCTGGCAGCGCTCGCGCGAAACCATGGACCAGTCCGCCCGGCTGGGCTTCGCCGAACTCCATGTGGCCGAGGCGGCGGGGCACTTCGTGGTCGAGGAGATCGTGACCGGCGACACCGCGGGCTGGTTCGACGAGCCCGGCTGGGGCGACTACGTCAGCGTCGAGGGCGTGGTGACCGGCGGCGTCTTCCGGCCGGTCTGCGTCAGCGGCCGGATGCCGACGGTGGAGCCGTTCACCGAGCGCGCCGGCATCACCCCCGCGTCGCTTCCCGTGGACCTTCAGGACCGCGTGGTCGACCTTGCCCGGAAGGCCGTCGATGCCCTCGGCCTGCGCGACTGCGGCACTCACACCGAGATCAAGCTCGGCGCCGACGGGCGCATGTGGCTGATCGAGACGGCCGCCCGGTTCGGCGGCGCGATGACCGTCCCGCAGATCGAGGAGGTGTTCGGGCTCGACGTCGTCGGCATGCTCGTGGACCATCTTCTGGGCCGTCCGGTCGCCTGGCCCGACCGGGTCCTCGGCCCGGAGCAGGCACGGGGCGCCGCGGGTTCCCTCGTCGTCCTCGCGGTGGACGGCCGCGGCGCGGCCTGGCGGGACCGCAGGCGGTGGGACTTCCGCGTGGTGCGGGAGGCCGTCGCGCTGAGCGAGGGCAGCACGCTCTCGGTGGTACCGGAGAGTTCCCTGCCCGACGGCAGCATCGTGCCGGTCTATGACCCCGCCGGCGGTGCCAACACGATGGCGGCCCTGTGCCTGCTCTCCGCCGCCGACGCGCGCACCGTGCTGCGCGACTTCACGGCTCTGGTGGACGCGCTGCCCGACGTACTGCCGCCCGCCGTACCCGCCGCGCCGCGGCCCGGGCCCCCGGCCGGCCGGTCCCGGAACACGACCGCACCGTCAGCCTCCGCATCCCCCGCCCGCCCGCGCGTCCAGCCGGCCGTACCGTCCGAGGGAGTCGCCGTATGACCACCACACCGCTCCCCGTCAGCGTCGCGGATCCCGCGACCGACCGCACGGTCGTCGGTGAGAACCTCTCACTGCCGCTGTTCCGCACGCTGTCCGGAGTCCTGGCAGGCCACCCGTACCTGAAGGTCGTCGTCGACCGCGCCGAGGCCACCTGGCACCTGCTCGACACGGCCGCCCACCCCTTCCACGTGAACTACATCGCCACCCGTGTCCTCGGCATGGATCTGGCCGAACTCGATGCTCAGCTGGACGAGTTCAACGCATCCGTCTACATGGACCCCGAGCGCCGCTTCCTGCTCGGTGTGCTGTCCCTGCACACCGATGAGGACCGCGAGGGCCACGAGCGCACCTTCCTCGTGCTGGAGACGACCGAGGCCGACACCATGCACGGGGAGTTGCTGGAGTTCTTCTACACCTTCGTACGGGAGCGCGTCGACGGCAGGCTGCCGCTCCTGCTCAAGCCCGCCAACCACGTCCAGGAAGAGGCACTGGCCTCGGTCAGCGAACAGCGCGTGCCGCGCGTCCTCGGCCACGAGCTCTTCGGCTCCCGGGTCCGCGTGCCGCTCAACGCCGGGGAAGCCACCGGCCGGCTGCGCTGCTTCACGACCCTGGCGGAGTACGAGGCGGCGGCCGACGGGCTCGGCTGGTCGGACATCGTCGCGATGCCCTGCCTGCCGGACGGCGTGCAGCGGGTGGCCGGGTTCATCAACACCGCGCCCATCACCCCGCTGTCCCACACCAACGTCCTCGCCTCCGGATGGGGCATCCCCAACGCGATCGTCCGCGACCTGGAACAGCTCGTCCAGAAGGACGGTTTGGACGGGGCCTGGGTCCGCTACCGGGTCAGCGAGGACGAGATCACCCTGGAGCGGCTGGAGCAGGCCCCCGAACTGCGGGCCCCGGCCTGGCACCAGCAGCGCATCCGCCTGGAGCCACCGCTCCTGGAGGACGCGCCCGTACTCTCCCTGCACCGGCTGCGCAGCGCCGACCGGGACCGCTACGGCACCAAGGCGGCCAATCTCGGAGAGCTGCACCACGTGCTCGACAGCCGCACGGCCGACCTCACCGCGTTCTACGGCCGCCCCCGCCCGCCCCGTAAGAACCTGTACGGGCACCTCGCGGCCCGGCTCGGCCTGGACTCGCCCTCCGCAACCGAACTCCGCGCGGCCGCGGCCTCCTTCGTGGCCGGCACCGTCGCGGCCCCCGAGGGTGTGGCCCTGCCGTTCTCGCTCCTGCACCGCTTCCTCACCTCCTCCCCCGCGCTCCAGCAGGGCATCGGCAAGCTGAAGATGGCGCTCGAACTCGACGCCACCGACGTACTCGACCCGCTCTGCCTCCAGCTCCAGCACCTGATCCGGCACACCGCGATGCCCGACTCCGTGGCCGGGGAGATCACCCGGGCCTTCCCCGCCGCGCTCGCCGCGGGCGGCCGTCTCGTGGTGCGCTCCTCCTCCAACGCCGAGGACCTGCCGGGCTTCTCCGCGGCGGGGGTCTACGACTCCGTCACCACCGTCCACGGCACCGGCGAACTCCTCGACGCCGTACGGCAGGTGTGGGCCTCCCTGCTCTCGCCGCGCAGTGTGCGGCTGCGCCACCAGGTGGGCATATCCCTGGACGACACCTACATGGGCGTGATCATCCAGGAGTACGTCCCCGCCGCGCTCGGCGGCGTCCTGGTGACCTGCGACCCCACCCGGCGCGAGGACTTCCGCAACGTCTACCTCAACTGTTCGCCGGGCTCACCCGAACAGGTCGTCGAGGGCGAGGTACTTCCGCAGCAGTACCTCTACAACACCGTCGAGGGCGGCGGGCGCACCGTCGCCCTCGGTTCCTGGAGCGAGGGCCTGCCCGCCGCCACCCGGGCCCGGCTCGCCGACCTGTCCCTGACCGGCCGGCTGCTGCAGTCCCACTTCAGCGCCCCCGAGGTGGACGACCCCCTGGACATCGAGTGGCTGCTGACCGACCAGGGCGACTTCCGCCTGGTCCAGATCCGCCCCTACGCGCTGTGAGCCCCCGCCTCCCGCGCTCCGCGGCGCGGCCCGCGGCCACGCCCCTGACCGGCACCGCCCGCCGTATCATCCGGCTCAACTACGGCTTCCAGCTGCTGTTCAACCTGCTGTGGTGGATGCCGGTGTTCTACGCCTACCAGAAGGACGCCGGCCTCTCCGACGGGCAGATCTTCGGTATCCAGAGCATCTACTACGTGGCCTTCTGCCTCTTCGAGATCCCGACCGGGCTGATCGCCGACCGGATCGGTACCCGCAACTGCCTGCGGGCCGGCGCCGTCGTGATGACGGCCGCGAACCTCGCCCCGGTGGTCAGCTCCTCGTACTCCGGCTTCCTCGTCCACTTCCTCGCCATCGCCGCCGGCCGCTCGCTCACCTCGGGCGCGGCCAGCGCCTACCTGTACGACGGGCTGCGCGCCGAGCGGTGCGAGGAGCACTACCTCAAGGCGGAGGGGACCGCCCGGGCACTCGGACTCGCGGCCAAGATCCTGTGCTGGCCCCTGGTCGGGCCGTTGATGGTGCTCGTCCACCCGGCCCCGTACCTCCTGAGCGCCCTGAGCGCGGCGGGTTCGCTGATCTGCGTCATCGCCCTGCCCCGGACGGCAACGCAGGCTCGCGGTACGGCCTCGTCGGGCCGGGCCGGAAAGCCCCGGGCGCCACGGGGCGGGCGCGGCACCTCGCTGGGCGACGCGAAGGCAGCGCTGCGCTGCGTGGTCTCCTCGCCGTGGCTGGCGCTGGTCATGGTCCAGGGCGTGGCCGTGTTCACGCTGTCCAGGATCTGCCAGGTCAACCTCTTCCAGCCGATCCTGCTCGACCACGGCATCGGCGAGTCCGCGCACGGCGGGGTACTCGCCGCCATGACGGTGGCGGAGGCCGTGGGCTCGGCACGCCCCCAGTGGCTGGGCCGCCGCCTGACACCGGTGGCCTGGGTCTCCGTCCTCAGCCTCGTCCTCGCGGGCACCCTGGCGGGCATCACTCTCGGCGGGCCCTGGACGACCGTCGCCCTGCTCTGCGTGTTCGCCGCCGCGGCCGGCTTCGCCTACCCGATCCAGCGCAAGCTGGTCAACGATGCCGTACCTGCCGGCGCCCCACGGGCAACGCTGCTGTCGGTCGAGTCGATCGTGGACCGCGCGGTGTGCGCGCTGGCGGCCGTCGCCGTGGGCGCCTACCTCTCCGCAGGCCACCTGGACGCCCTGCTCTGGCACAGCGCCCTGGCGACCGCGGTGCTGCTCGGCGCCTTCCAACTGGTCGTGCGGAGCATGCGGACGCGGCGCGGTGCGGAGGGGGATGCGGCGGAGCGGCCGGATTCCGAGGCGGCAGAGGAGCCGGACGCCCGCACGGACGCAGGCGCACCCGCACCTGTTCAGGCGCGCCCGCGCGAGCCGTACGCCAGCCACTCGACCACCCGGGCCGGGAAGTAGGCGGGACGGTACGGCCGTCCGACCTGATAAGCCACGTAACCGAGCGAAGCCGCCACGTACGTCTCCTTGGCGGTCTCCCCCTCGTAGACGAGGCGGCAGCCGTGCGCCGCGGCCTGGGCGCGCTTCCAGAGGACAGGCGCCGGCTTACGCTCCGCCTCGGTACGCGGAGTGAGAATCCGGTCGCCGAAGTCCGCCCAGGCGAACGGGGCGGGCCCCTTCCACGCGCCGTCGACCTCCTTCTTCAGGGCGGCGGCGCGCTCGGCGTCCGTCTTGCCCCACGAGGACGGCACGTTGGTAATCAGCCCGACCTTGATGTGCCGCTCCCGCAGCGTACGCAGGTACGCGGCCGCACCCGGCAGGTAGCTGATGCCGGAGTCCGCGGCCGTGTGCACCAGAGTCTCGCCCAGATCGAAGTAGACGACGGCACAGCCGCGCGCCGAAGGTGTCCGCGCCCCGGCCGGAACGCCGTACGACACGTCCGCCCGCACGGCCGCACTCGCCGCGTTACCCAGCACGGCCGATGCCACCGCGGCGGCCGACGCCACGAGACCGATACGGAAGAAGCCACGGAAGGAGGTTGTCTGCATGGCGTTCGGCGCCTCTCTCTTCGACGCGCCACTCGGACGCGCCCCCCGTCAGGTGCGTGACAGGCAGACGCACGAAGCACCCCTACGGCCCCTCGTACCCCCGAAGGAGACCCGCTCCCCCGTCATCGCTGTTTCCCGCCATACCCCTGAACAGCCCACGCCACTCGCCGACACACCACCGAGCACGTCGGCCGCCTCCTCACGGGAGGAACGGCCATCGCCCGGGTGGTGCGCCTCTACGGCGTACGGGCGGACACCGCCGCCCCCGGAACCGCCTCCGGAACCGGGGCAGCAGGCAGGGAGACGACCATCGTCAGGCCGCCGCCGGGGGTGTCCTCGGGGGTCAGCGTGCCGCCCATCGCCTCGGTGAGTCCCCGGGAGAGTGCCAGGCCGAGGCCGAGGCCGGTGGTGTTGTCGGTGTCGCCGAGCCGCTGGAACGGCTCGAACGCCCGCTCGCGGTCGGGCGGCCGGATGCCCGGGCCCCGGTCGGTGATCCTGAGCTCCACCCGCCCGGCCAGCGCGCTGGCGCCGATCGTCACCGGGCGCCCGGCAGGCGAATGGCGTACCGCGTTGGACACCAGGTTGGCGAGGACGCGTTCCAGCAGCGGCGGGTCCGCGAGTACGTCGGGGGCGGTCTCCAGACCCAGGGTCGCCACGTGGGCGACGGCTGCCGGGGGCGAGCCGGGCAGGGTGTCCAGTGCCGCGGGGAGCACTTCGGTGAGTGCTACGGGCTCCAGGCGCAGGGTCAGCGCACCGGCCTGCAGCCGGCTCATGTCGAGGAGGTTGTCGACCAGGCGGCTGAGCTTGGCCAGCGACTCCTCGGCGGTGGCCAGCAGTTCTTCGCGGTCCTCGGCGGAGAAGTCGACATCACGGCTGCGCAGTGAGCTGATCGCGGCCCAGCAGCCGGACAGTGGCGTGCGCAGGTCGTGGCCGACCGCGGCGAGCAGTGCGGTACGCATCCGGTCGGCCGCCTTGACCGGCTCGACCTCGGCGGCGGCCTCGGCGAGCCGGGCGCGTTCGACGGCCGCGGTCAGATGCGCCGCGAAGGCCGTCAGGACGCGGTGCTCCGAGGCGGGCAGCCGGCGTCCCTTCAGCACCAGGACGCTGTCCTCCCCTATCGCCACCCTGGTCTCCCGGTCGTCACCACCCTCGGACGGCAGGCCGCCCGCGGCGCCGGAATCCGCCTCCCCGTCGCGTGGCCGCAGCGCGATGCTGTCCATGCCGAAGGTCTCGCGGGTGCGCTCCAGGAGGACGGGCACCGCCCGGTCCCCGCGCAGAATGCCGCCCGCCAGCGAAATGAGGCTCTCCGCTTCCGCGGTGGCCCGGGCGGCCCGCCGGTTCAGCCGCAACGAGCGGTCGACGATGGCGGCGACGGTAACCGCGACCGTCGTCAAGGCCGCCTGGGCGACGACGATATTGGCCTCGGCGTACGTGAAGTGGCCGATGGGCGGGATGAAGTAGAGGTTCAGCAGCAGCGAGGTCGTCACGGAGGCGAGCAGCGCGGAGACCACCCCGCCGATGCAGGCCACGCCCAGCACCGTGAGCAGGAACAGCAGCGCCTCGCTGGTGAGGTTGAGCGCCAACGGCCCGGAGACGGCCCGTAGTACCAGGGTGAGCAGCAGCGGAAGCACCAGGCCGGCCACCGGACCGGCCACCCGCCGCGAACGTGGCAGACCGCTTCCCGGCGCGGCCCATCTGCGCCCCTGGCCTGCGTGTTCGTGCGTCACCGTATGGACGTCGATGTCGCCGGAGCGCTCGACCACGGTCTCGCCGACACCGCGCCGCGTCAGCAGGCGCCGCAACCGGCCCCGGCGGCTGGCACCGATGACCAGCTGGGTGGCGTTCTGGGACCGGGCGAAGTCGAGCAGGGCGGTGGGTACGTCGTCCCCCACCACCGAGTGGTAGCTGCCGCCCAGGCTTTCCGTCAGCTGCCGCTGTCCCGCCAGCGCGGCGGGCGAGGAGCCCACCAGATCGTGGCTGCGGGTGATGTGGACGGCCAGCAGATCACCGGACGAACGGCTCACGATCCGGGCGGCCCGGCGGATCAGGGTGGCGCCCTCCGCGCCACCGGTGAGCGCCACCACCACCCGTTCACGGGTCTCCCACACCCGGCCGATACGGTGCTCGTCCCGGTACTTGCGCAGCGCCTCGTCCACCCGCCCGGCCACCCACAGCAGCGCCAGCTCCCGTAGAGCGGTGAGGTTTCCGAGCCGGAAGTAGTGCGAGAGCGCCGCGTCGACCTTCTCCGGCGGGTAGATGTTGCCGTGCGCCATACGGCGCCGCAGCCCCTCGGCCGGCAGGTCGACCAGCTCGATCTGGTCCGCACGGCGGACGAACGCGTCGGGCACGGTCTCGTCCTGCGGCACACCGGTGATCTTCTCGACCACATCGCTGAGCGAGTCGAGGTGCTGGATGTTGAGCGTGGCCACGACATCGATGCCGGCCGCCAGCAGTTCCTCGACGTCCTGCCACCGTTTGGCGTGCCGGCTGCCCGGCGCGTTGGTGTGCGCGAGCTCGTCGATGAGCACCACGTGCGGCCGCAGCTCCAGCACCCGGTCCAGATCGGCCGCGGTGAATTCCGCACCGCCGTCGCCGCGCGTCGGCCGCGGCAGTACGTCCAGCCCGTCGAGCATCGCCTCGGTGGACGCACGGCCGTGGCACTCCGCGAAGGCCACCACCCGCGTACCGCGCGCGGCCCGGCGTCGCCCCTCGTCCAGCATCCGGTAGGTCTTGCCCACCCCGGGAGCCGCCCCGAGAAAAACCTTGAGCCGGCCGACCCGCCGCCCTGCCCCGCAGGTCACATCGCCGCCCCGCTCCATCACGTACTCCTCCACGTACCCCACTTCCGGAAAGCGGCACGCCGGGCGGCATGGCGAAGGAGAGTTCACGGCATGGCACCGGTCGGCGTGCGAGGTTCCTGAGGACATCGTCACCGCGCACCGTCAAGAACCGCGAAGGAGTTCGAAAACGTTGACGCAACTCTGTCCCTCGTGCGCGGTCCGCGTCGTTGTGCCGGGGTGGCGGAAACGGGGCGGGAGCTCCCTCGACGGGTGGGGCCTTCCGCGGCACGTGTACCAAGGCCGACGCCCCACCCCCAGGTTGCCGATGCTCTCTGGTACCACGTGAGCCACTAACGCCGCGCGTGCCGGATCCTCAACCGCCCGTACCCCATCGTGCCGAAGATCCGGATCTTCGGCCCGCCGGGGCGGGGACTCGGCCGGGCCTTGTAGCGCAGGTCCTTCCATCCGGTACTCAGGCCCTCGACGTCCACGATCGCGTCCCGGGGCACCGTGATCCTGGCTCCACCGGTGCCGAGTTGCAGCTCGATGTCGACGACCGGATGCTCGATGACCGCCCTGGACAGGTCAAGCCGCACCCTTCCGTATGCGGAGCCGACCTTGAGGACCCGGGGCACTCGCCACGCACCGCGCCGCCGGATCCGACCGCCGGCCGCGGCGATCGTTGAGGCGGGGGCCGAAACCTCCTCGGGTAGCGAGGCCAGAGCCGACGCGAGCTCGCCGTGGGTCTTGGCGGTGAGCACGTGGCCGAGACGCTGGTCCATCTCCTCGTACGAGATGCGCTCCTCGGCGTATACCTCTTGAAGGCGCTGTACAGCCGCCTCGCGCTCGTCGTCGCTGAGCAGTGCTGACGGGTCTTTCTGCGGAAAGGTCACCGCTCAACTCTAGGGCTCGGCAGACGAATTGGGTGTTGATGTCCGGATCGGACAGGGCATTCTGCGGGATCGCACACCACCGCATCCTCTCGCCTGCCGGCATGCCGGTCTTCCGTCCGGCTCGGGAACCGAGCCGATCGCTTGACCTTGCCCCAGCGTCAGGGTCGGACCATCGGTCCATGGACACCACCACACGCCCTGCGCGTCAGGTCCCGCTGGGACACTTCTATGACATCGATGGACGAAGCCTGTTCCTGCACCGGTCGGGCGACGGCGGACCGGCCGTGGTCTTTCTGCCCGGTGCCGGCGCGATCGGCCTGCATTACCTCAACATCCACCAGAGCGTCAGCCGGTACACCACCTCCGTGCTTTACGACCGTGGCGGTACGGGGTGGAGCGGCCCGGCCGGTCTTCCGCGCTCCTTGGCCGAGGTCGCCGTCGAACTGAGGGAACTGCTGCGCGCCGCGGAAGTTCCGGCCCCTTACGTACTGGTCGGGCACTCCCTCGGGTGTGCCTACGCTCGCCGCTTTGTGCAGTTGTTTCCTGCGGATGTGGCGGGCGTGGTCTATCTCGACGGTGTCGTGGAGGACTGGGAGACCTGTATGCCGCCGCTGCGTTCGCAGAAGGTACCGGGCACAGCGGCGCTGCGACTGGTGAGCCTGCTGTCCCGGGGCGTCTACCGGAAGATGTTCGCCTCATGGCCACCCGGCATACGCGATCTCCTGGTCGCACACCATCTCACCGTGGCGGCGCAGCGGACGGGTGCGCTGGAGCGCAGCAACCAGCCGGAATGGCTCCACGAGCTCAAGGCGGCGGGGACCGTGCCCGATACACCGCTGATCGCGATGACCGCCCTGGGCATCGACCCCGCCATGCGCGTGCTCATGTCACCGAAGAAGCTGCGGCAGCTGCGCACGGGCAAGCGGCGGCTCTACGACGCCCTCGCCGCGTCGGTACCGCACGGGGAACACCGCGTACTGGGCGGGGCCAGGCACAGTACGATCACCACGGACTGCCCGGAGGCCGTCGCCCAGGCCGTCCGCGACCTGTGGCAGCGGGTGTGCTGAAAGGAGCGCCGGTGCTCACCATCGGCCGGCTCGCGGCCCACGTCGGGGTCACGGTACGAGCCGTACGCCATTACCACCAACGCGGTCTGCTGGCCGAGCCCGAACGCGACCGCTCCGGCTACCGGCGCTACGGCGCCCAGGCCGTGGTGGACCTGATCCGCATCAAGACCCTGGCCGATGCCGGCGTGCCCCTGGCCCGCATCGACGAACTCCTCGCCGCCCGGCCCGAGGAGTTCGCCCGGGCCGTCACCGAGGTCGAGCAGGATCTGTCGCGCAGGATTCGTGAACTCACCCGCCGGCGCCGCAGCATCGCGCGCCTGGCCGCGGGAGACCGCCTCTTCCTGCCCTCCGAGGTCATCGGCATCCTCGACCGGCAGCGCGCCTTCGGTGTCAGTGAGCGCATGGTACGTATCGAACGCGACTCCTGGATCATGCTGGTGGCCCTGGCGCCGGAATCGGTCCCGGAGTGGGTCGCCGCAAAGGAGAAGGCACTTGCCGACCCGGATTTCCGGCGTCTTTACCTGACCTGCGACGAGGCGATGGACTGGGAAGCCGACGACCCGCGGCTGCCCGGCCTCGCCGCCGCCATGGCGGCCTGGAAGGCGCGGCAACCACCGCACGAACTGCCCGGCCCCGGGACGCTCGCCCTCATGGACGCCAATGCCACCGCCGCCTCACCAGCATGGCGACGACTGGAAGAGCTCCTTTCCCGCGATCGCCGAGTTTGATCGGGACCTGACCTCACTGAGGAACCTTCCCCACCACCGGCACGCCACCGAACTCCACCCCCGCCACCCGCTCCCGCGAACGGCGGTCCAGCAGCACCACGGATGCCGCCTCGCTCACCGGGGCGGGCTGTTCCGCGAGCCTGGCGGTCGGTGGGACTGCGGTCCGCGGTGTTGCGTCCGGTGTGGGCATTGCCCGCAGCAACCGGTCCAAGCCTCTGCGATGTCGGGCGAAGGCGCGTCGTGGTGCCCACCGGCCCCGGGCTTCCTGGCCGGACAGCGCCTCGGCGACCCCTACGTCCAGCATCACCAGATGCAGTTCGCGGCCTTGGCGTACGGCGCTCCGGGCGAGCCATCGGCGCATCCACGGCCGGCCGCCGCAGTCGTGGACGAACAGGGGGCCGCCGCTGCGTACCTCCCTGCGCAGCCACCGGAAGTACGTCCACCGCGCCCAGGGCCGGTACACCGCGTACGGCAGCCAGTCCGGCATCACCGCTTCGCAGGCGACATGGACCACTCGCGGATCGATGACGGGCGCAGCCTGGGACAGACGCCGCAAGAGGGTGCTTTTACCGCTGCCAGGCAAGCCGGAGACCACCACCAACGCCTGCGCGGGATACGTCAGCACCGCCGGAACGTCCTCCACGCCCCGCAGATCCACCACGCCACGCGGCCGGAAGACCGGCCCCCGGTCCGCTATGGCGGACTCGCCCGCCTCCGTCACATCCGTCGATACCGAACTGCCCACTACCTGACCTTCGTCGTACCTGACTGCCCCTCGCGGCAGCCACGGGCGACGGATCTTCCGGAAGACCTGTCCGTGAGCCTTACTGGGCGAAGAGACGCAGCTTTGCCTTCGCTCCCCGTTCACCTGCGCGGATGCGCCTGCTTCGGGCAGCGGACAACGACTCTAACGCCAGGAGGTCCCAGGCGTGGGCGGCCCGCTGGACGACGAGATGCCTTTGCTCTCGGTCAGGTGCCCCCGCCCCCTGACCACGGCCCGCCGTCACACGGCGCCGCGCCGCGCGTACACCTCTATCTCGATCTTCATCCGGGGGTCGGCGAGTCCGCAGACGAGCATCGTGGCGGCCGGCCGGACGTCGCCGAAGCAGCGGCGCAGGGCCGGCCAGCAGGGCTCGAAGTCCGCGCGGTCCGGCAGCAGGTAGCGCACCCGCACCACGTCGGCGAAGGTGCACTTCGCCTCGGCCAGCGCGGCCTCGATGTTGCGCAGGCACTGCTCGGCCTGCTCCACCACGTCGTCGGAGATCGTCATGGCGGTGTAGTCGAACCCGGTCGTCCCGGACACATGCACCCAGTCGCCGTCCACCACGGCGCGGGCATAGCCGATCTGCTCCTCGAAGGTCGAGCCGCTGAGGATCGCACGTCGCTCTGTCATGCGGCGAACGCTAAGCGACCAGCAGCGATACGTCTAATACAGCCCTGGCTATGATCAGATATCCGATCTGGTATCTCTGAGGGTATGGAACGGCCCGAACTTCCCCTCCCGCAGCTGCACGCCTTCGTCGTGCTCGCCGAGGAGCTCCACTTCGGTCACGCGGCCGCCCGCCTGGGCATCGCCCAGCCGCCGCTGAGCCAGCAGATCCGCCGCCTGGAGGACAAGGTCGGTCACGCGCTGTTCAGCCGCCGGCCGGGACAGGTCGCCCTCACCCCGGCCGGGCGCGAACTGCTGCCCGCCGCGCGGCGGGCCCTCGCCGACCTCGCGTCCGGCCTGGCCGCGGCCCGCGCCATCGGCAGCGGCCGGGCCGGACGCCTGCGGATCGGCTTCGCCGCCTCCCTGGCCCTGACCGTCCTGCCCGGTCTGCTGCACACCTTCCGGCAGCGGTTCCCCGACGTGCACCTCGACATCCAGGAGATGACCACGGCGCCGCAGATCACCGCCCTGCGCGACAAGACCATCGACATCGGCCTGGTACGCGAGCCCTCCCCCGAAGCGGACCTCGGTTTCAAGACGGTGCTCCGCGAGCCCTTCGTGGCCGTGCTGCCCGCCGCTCACCCACTGGCCGCCCAGCGCACCGTGAAACTCGCGGACTTGGCGGACCTGCCGTTCGTACTGCTGCCCCGGGCGGTCGGCCCGCAGCTGTACGACCAGATCACCGGTCTGTGCGTCGGCGCGGGCTTCACGCCGCGGATCGCCCAGCACGCGGTGGAGTGGCAGACCGTGTGCGCGCTGGTGAAAACCGGACTCGGCGTCTCACTGGCCCCGGCAAGCATCCGGCGCATCCGGCTCGAAGGCGTCGCCTTCCGCACCATCGCACCGGATACCGCCCGTACGCGCGTCGCTGTCGCCTGGCGCAGGAACGACGAGAACCCGCTGATAGGGCACCTGTTGGCGACCGTCAGCCAGGAGGCGCCGGGCGGGGACTGAGTGCGGCACCCGCCATCGGCGCGGCGGCCCGCCTGCGCGGCACACACGACCCCACCGACCTGACGGTCCGCACACTGACCACCCGCGGCCACGCCGCACTCGGCCAGGAGCCCTTCACCCGGGTCTACGACACCGGCTGGCGCCTGGACACGGCGGCGGCCTTGAGGCGGAGCGATCCGGTACGGCTGCGACACGGTCGTGGACCGGCATAATGATCAGCCGACGTGCTCGTGGACGCGCAGTGCCACAAGGGGGAACAACATGGCGGACATCCATGGCGGGGCACTCGCCGTACTCGTGGGAGTCGTAGGGCTGGTGGTGCGCCGGCAGCTGGCAACCCGTCCGGTGCGGCGCAACGGCTCGCTGATCGGCCCGGCGGTCCTCGGTGTCCTGGGCGCGGCGGGAATCGCCTTCGGCATCGCCTCGGTCCTCAAGTACCACCCGCTGCCCCTGCTGCCGGTCGTCCTGCTGGCCGTGAGCCTGCCCGTCGCCGCGGTGTTCGGCGCGGCCAGGTCCCGTACCGTACGGGTCTGGCGCGAGCCGCAGGGTGCGGTGCTGCGCAAGGGGACCGCGGCCACGGCCGGGCTGTGGCTCGCCTCGGTGGGCGCGCACATCGGGCTCGGGCTGTGGATCGACCATGCGGCCGGGGCCGGACTGCTGGGGACCGCGTCGGTCTACGCCTACCTGGCGATCGGCCTCTGGACACAGAATCTCCTGATACGGGGGCGTGCCGCAGCCGCCGCCCGTACCCCCCTCAGCGCTTGAAAGCGACCGTCGAGACGACATAGACGACCGGATGGTCCGGATCGTCGAAATTCACGGCGATGCGCTGGCTGGGGCCCGGGCCCTCGGCCTTGATGGACGTGCCGGCCCACTGGCCGCCGCCGGCCAGGTCCCAGCCGACCTTGGCCGCTTGCGCGCCGGTGATGGTGATCTCGCCGTCCTTGAGGGCTGCGCGGCTGGTGCCGGCCCACTTCAGGTAGTGGTCCAGGCCCCATTCGTTGGTGCGGAACTGGACGTAGAGAGAGCTGCGGTGCCAGGCGTTGGACTCGTAGTAGTAGACCGGTGTGGAGCCTGCGGGGACCGGGACGTTGTAGATGCGCTGCTGCACCTTGGAGGGGAAGTCGTTGTAGAGGCCGGTGGCCGCGGCCTCCTCCTCCTTGCTCTGGCCGCTGTCGCGGCTCTGCTCGGCGGAGATGACGATGTAGCCCGCGGGGACGGCGATCAGCAGGAAGATCACCAGGGCGGTGAGCCAGCGGCGGCGCCGGCTCGGCCGGGGTGCCGCGGACGCGCCGCCCGGGGGCCCGGCCGGCGGCTCCGGCCGCTCGGGCGCCTCGCGCACGGCCTGCCCCGGCTCCTGTCCCGCCGGATCGTGTTCGTCGGTCATGGGTGGGGTGTCCAGCTCCGTCATCGCCGGCCCGATCGTTCGTACCGCTCATAGCGTTCCACGCGACGGCGGTTGGCGCGCCGGAAGCGGCGGGCCACCAGGCGCGCCAGGTCGGCGGCGCCGACCATCCCGGCCTCGGGACCCAGCTGGGCCTTGGCGATCCGGGCCTCGGGGCGGTAGCCGCGGCCGGTCAGGGTGCGCCGGAAGGCGTCCCGGGCCGGGCCGATGAGCAGGTCGTCGGCGGCGCTGACGCCGCCGCCGATCACGAAGCAGGAAGGATCCAGCGCGGCGGCCAGATTGGCGATGCCGACGCCCAGCCACTGGCCGATGTCCTGGAGCAGCTCGACGCACATCGCGTCGCCCTCGCGGGCCAGCTCGGTGATCAGCGGGCCGGTGATGTCGGTGACGCGGCCGCCGACCCGGTCAATGATGTTGTACGCGACGGGAGAGTCGGCGGCGGCCAGCTCGCGCGCCTCGCGGACCAGCGCGTTGCCGGAGCTGTACTGCTCCCAGCAGCCGCGGTTGCCGCACGGGCAGCGGTGCCCGGCCGGCACCACCTGCATATGGCCGAACTCGCCGGCCACTCCGTACTTCCCTCGCTTGACCGCGCCGTTCTCCAGGATCGCGCCGCCGATACCGGTACCGAGCGTGATCATCACGAGGTGGTCCTCGCCTCGGCCCGCGCCGAAGCGCCACTCGGCCCAGGCGGCCGTGTTGGCGTCGTTGTCGACCATGACGGGGACCGCCAGGCGGCCCGCGAGACGGTCGCGCAGCGGCTCGTTGCGCCAGTTCAGGTGGGGTGCGAACAGGACGGTGCTGCGGTCGGCGTCGACCCAGCCGGCCGCGCCGATGCCCACCGCGTGCACATCGTGCCGGTCGGAGAGGTCCAGCACCAGTTCGGTGATGACGTCCTCGACGACCTTGGGGCTCTTGGACTTGTCGGGCGTCTCGGTGCGGACCTTCTCCAGGATCATGCCGTCCGCGTCGACGACGCCGGCCATCACCTTGGTCCCGCCGATGTCGATGCCGACGGTCGGCACGCGGGGCGCGCTCAGGTGGGAACGCCGCTCGCGGGTGCCCACCGTGCGCAGCACGGTCGCTCTGGCCGATCCTCGGTGCACCCGGTCCCGGTACGTGCTCATCGACCCACCTCTTCGCCGTTGCGGTGGCGGCGGCTGCGTGCTCGCAAGAGTCGTCTCGTCCCTGCGGGTGTCGGGAGGCCGGGGCCTCGGGCGTGCGTGGTCCGGTGGTGCTCGTTCGGTCTCGTACGTGTCCGGGCGCCGCCGGGGCGTGCCCGGGGCGCGCGGTGCCGTGCCGGCGGCGGTGACGTGCACGGTCCGCTGCGATTGTGCCCTACCCGCGCCACGGCGCGCATGGCGGCGCAGGCCCGGCCCGGCCCGCGCCGCCGGGCCGCTCAGTGGGTGGGGTGGCCGCCGAGGTGGCTGGGCTCGGGCGCCCGCGCCAGTTCGTGGCTGAGCTGTTCCAGCTCGCTGCCGCCCGCCATCTGGCGCGTCAGCTCGTCCAGGGCGATCTCCTGCTTGGTGTGGCGCCCGGCCATCGTGCCGCGCTTCAGGAGGACGAAGCGGTCGCCGACCAGGTAGGCGTGGTGCGGGTTGTGGGTGATCAACACCACGCCCAGTCCGGCGTCCCGGGCGGCCGCCACGTACTTCAGCACCACGCCGGACTGCTTGACGCCGAGCGCCGCCGTCGGCTCGTCCAGGACCAGGACCTTCGCGCCGAAGTAGACGGCGCGGGCGATGGCCACGCACTGTCGCTCGCCGCCGGAGAGGGTGCCGATGGGCTGGTCCACGTCGCGCAGGTCGATGCCCATGCGCAGCAGCTCGGCGCGGGTCGTCTCGCGCATCAGCTGCACGTCGAGCCGTTTGAAGGGGCCGGCGCCCTTGGTGGGCTCGGAGCCGAGGAAGAAGTTGCGCCAGACCGGCATCAGGGGGACGACCGCCAGGTCCTGGTACACGGTGGCGATGCCGCGGTCCAGCGCCTCGCGCGGGGAGGACAGCCGGGCCTCTTCGCCCTCGATCGCGAAGCGGCCCCCGTCGTGCTGGTGCAGCCCCGCGATGATCTTGATGAGGGTGGACTTGCCCGCGCCGTTGTCACCGAGTACGCAGGTGATCTCCCCGGCGTGCACCTCCAGCGAGACGCCTTCCAGGGCCTTGATGTTGCCGTAGAACTTGCTGACGTCCGCCAGCTCCACGAGGGGCGGGGTGCCCTCGGCCGCCGCCGGGGCCGCCGCGTCCGCCGCCCCGTCCGGGGTGCTCTCCGGGGTGCTCATTTCGTCGCCTCCGCCCGCTTGCGGACCCATGCGTTCAGGAGCGTGGCCAGCAGCAGCATCGCCCCGAGGAAGAACTTGTACCAGTCCGGGTTCCACTGCGCGTACACGATGCCCTTGCTGGCCATGCCGAAGATGAAGGCGCCGACGGCGGCGCCGATCGCCGAGCCGTAGCCGCCGGTCATCAGGCAGCCGCCGACCGCGGCCGCGATGATGTAGAGGAACTCGTTGCCGACGCCGTCGCCGGACTGGATCGCGTCGTAGGAGAACAGCAGGTGCTGCCCGGAGATCCAGGCCGCCAGCGCCACGCCCATGTACAGACCGATCCTGGTCCTGGTGACCGGGACGCCGACCGCCCGCGCGGCGTCCGCGCCGCCGCCCACCGCGAAGATCCAGTTGCCGGCGCGGGTGCGCAGCAGGATCCAGGTGGCCAGCGCGACCAGGCCGATCCACCACAGGATCGTGACCTGGATGTCCACGCCGCCGACGCTCAGGTGGGACGCGAAGAGCGCCCGGGCCGAGTCGAAGCCCTCCATGTCGGCGATGGACTTCGTGGAGACGGTGCCGCTGATCAGCTTGGTGAAGCCGAGGTTGAGGCCGGTCAGCATGAAGAACGTACCGAGCGTGATGATGAAGCTGGGCAGTTTCGTACGGGTCAGCAGAAAGCCGTTGAAGACCCCGATGGCCAGGGTGACCAGCAGGGACACCCCGACGCCGACCCAGACGTTGGCCGTCATCTGGTAGCTGAACATGGACGAGACGAGCGCCGAGCTGACGACCATGACACCGGCCGACAGATCGAACTCGCCGCCGATCATCAGCAGCGCCACCGGCACCGCCATGATCCCGATGGTGGACGACGCGTACAGCACGGTCGAGAGGCTGGACGCGCGCAGGAAGGTGTCGGCGGCGAAGGAGAAGAAGAGGAAGACCGCCGCGGCGCCGACCACGGCGCCCAGCTCGGGGCGGCTCATCAGGCGGCGCGCCAGCGACCGGTGCACCAGCCGCTCGTCGGGACCCGCGCCGCCGCGCGGTCCGCTGTCCTTCACGGGTGTGTCCGCGGTGCTCATCGGGTCCCCCGCTTCGTGTACTCCCGCAGCGCCGCGGCGTCCTTCTTGGTGATCACCTGCGGGCCGGTGAAGACCGGCTTGCCGCCGCCGAGCACATCGGCGTTGTACTTGTAGAGCCACAGCAGGTCCACGGCCTGGTAGCCCTGAAGGTACGGCTGCTGGTCGACGGCGAAGCCGAGGGAGCCGTCCTCCAGGCCGTCGGCGACCTTCGCGTTCAGGTCGAAGGTGTCGATCTCGGCGTCGCTGCCGGCCTGCTCCCTGGCCTTGACGGCGGTCGGCGCGAACGGCGCTCCGAGGGTGACGACGGAGTCGATGTCCCGGTCCGACTGGAGCTTGGCCTCGATGGTGGACTGCACGTCGGGCATGTTGGTGCCTTCCACGTACAGCTTCTGCAGCTCGCCCTTGAAGGTCTTCTTCGTGCCGTCGCAGCGCTGCTCGTGGCCGACGTTGCCCTGTTCGTGCAAGACGCACAGGGCCTTCTTGCGGCCCCGTTTGTTCAGCTCCTCGCCGACCGCCTCGCCGGCCATGGTCTCGTCCTGGCCGACGTGGGTCAGGGCACCGTACGCCTTGGAGACCTCGGCACCGGAGTTCACGGTGATCACCGGGATGCCGGCCTTCTCGGCCCGGGCGACCACGTCCTTCATGGCGTCCGGCTTGGCGAGGGTGACGATCAGCCCGTCCACCTTCTGGTCGATGTAGGACTGGACGAGCTGGCTCTGCCGCTGGGCCTCCTTGTCGTGCCCGTAGACGAACTTGATGTTGTCCTTGTCGGCGGCCTGCCGGGCGCCGTTCTGCACGATGTCCCAGAACGTGTCGCCATCGCCCGAGTGGGTGACCATCGCGAAGGTCCACCTGGGGGTGTTGACGGCCGCCTTGCCGCCGGCGGTCTGGGCGGCGCGCGCTTCCTCGGCGCGCTTGCCGCCGGTGCTGCTGCATCCCGCCAGGGACGCGGTGAGCACCGCTGCCAGCAGCGCGGTCACCGCGCGTGCCCCTCTCCGAACCCTTGCCACGAGGTCGTGCCCTTCTCGTTGCTGTCGTTTCTGTCTGTGCGCCGGGGGCGCTGTGCCGGGTTTGGGCCGAAAATGATCGGTCCCGGCCGCCCAAGTATCCGTTACACCTGTTCCACGTGAGGTCATCGGGTCCCGCGCCCGGTGTACTCCTCCAGCTTCGGTACGTCCTTGCCGGTGACGACGGCCGGGCCGGTCAGCACCGGTTTGCCGCCGCCCAGGACGTTGCCGTTGGCCTTGTGCAGCCACAGCAGGTCCACCGACTCGTAGCCCTGGAGGTAGGGCTGCTGGTCCACGGCGAAGTCGATGTCCTTCTTCTTCAGGAGCCCGACCACGGACGGGTTCAGGTCGAAGGTGCCGATCCGGGCCTTGCTGCCGGCCTCGTCGCGGGCCTTCCCGGCGATCGCGGCCATCGGCGCGCCGAGTGTGACGACGGCGTCGATGTCCCGGTCCGACTGGAGCCTGGCCTGTACGGAGGACTGGGAGGCGGGCGCGTTGGTGCCGTCCACGTTCAGGTTCTCCACCCGGCCGGAGAAGGTCGCGCGCACCCCGGCGCAGCGGTCCTCCAGGGAGACGTTGCCCTGCTCATGGACGACGCACAGCGCCTTCTTCCGGCCCCGCCGGTTCAGCTCCTCGCCGACGGCGCGGCCCGCCACGGTCTCGTCCTGGCCGATGTGGGTGAGGGCGCCGTAGCGGGCCGAGGACTGCCCGCCGGAGTTGATCGTGATCACCGGGACGCCCTGCGCGACGGCCTTGCGGACCACGGCCGCCAGCGCCTGCGGCTTGGCGAGCGTGACGATCAGCCCGTCCACCTTCTGGTCGAGGTAGGACTGCACCAGCTCGGCCTGCTTGCCGCCCTCCTTGTCGTTGGCGTACAGGAACTTCACGTTGTCCTTGCGGGCGGCCTGCTCCGCGCCGTTCTGCACGATGTCCCAGAAGGTGTCGCCCTCGCCGGCGTGGCTGACCATGCCGATCGTCATACGGGGCGTGTCGACCGGCCGGACACCGGCCCCGCCGCTCGGCTTGTCCTCGGCGCCCTTGCCGCCGGAGCCGCTGCACCCGGCGACGAGCGCGAGGGCGGCGACGGCCGCCGGGAGCCCGGCCTTGCGGGGCCGGACGGTCCGGGGCTTGATGGTCCGGGGCTTGATGGTGGTACGGGACTTGCGCACGGTACACCTCATGGAACCGCCCTCTCTCCCGCGCCGCCCAATGGCGGCTGGAGGAGTTCTAGCGGCGCGCGCCGAGCCCCGTCAATGGTTTGTCAGAACATTCTTACCCGGGGGGTCATCCGGTGGGCGCGGCGGACTCAGGGCCGTACGAGCAGCTGGAACTCGAAGGCGTACCGCGAGGCGCGGTAGACGTGCGAGCCGAACTCGACCGCGCGGCCGGTGTCGTCGAAGGTCGTACGCTGCATCGTCAGCAGCGGAGCGCCCTCGGGCTCGCCGAGCCGCTCACCCTCCTCGGCCGTGGCGGCACGCGCGCCGACGGCCTGGCGGGCGCTGTGCAGCGTGATCCCGGCACCCCGCATCAGGCGGTACAGACCGGTCTCCTCCAGCCGCTCGGTGCTGAGGTCGATCAGCCCGGCGGGGAGGTGATTGCGCAGGTGGGCGACGGGCTCACCGTGCGTGAACCGCAGCCGCTCGACGAGCGCCACCTCGGCACCCTCCGCGATCCCGAGCGCGGCGGCGACCTCGGCCGTGGCCTCGGTGGTGGTGTTCAGCAGCACACGGGTGGCGGGCTTCTGCCCGGCGGCCTCCAGGTCGTCGTAAAGGCTGCTCAGCTCCAGCGGGCGCTTGACCTGACTGTGCACGACCTGCGTACCGATGCCGCGGCGCCGCACCAGCAGCCCCTTGTCGACCAGCGACTGGATGGCCTGGCGGACGGTCGGCCGGGACAGCCCGAGGCGCCCGGCCAGCTCGATCTCGTTGCCGAGCAGGCTGCCCGGCGCCAGCTTGCCCGTCTCGATGGCCGTCTCCAGCTGCTGCGACAGCTGGAAGTACAGCGGGACCGGGCTGCTCCGGTCCACGCTGAACCGGACGGGGCTCTCGTCGCCCTTGGAGTCTGTTTCGCGTTTCCCCACGGCTGGGAGGGTATCCGGCCCGGCAGATGACGGGAAGTCCAGAGGTCACATTGTCCGGACAATCACGTCGGGGTGGGCGGGATCATGGTGGCGGCGGAGGTGATCTTGCCGTCGGCCGCGCGGGCGTGCACACCCGTACGGGAAACCGTTCCACCGGCGCAGCTCATCGCGTACGCCGGGACCCGGCGCGACGCCCGTCACGCCATCTCCCGTTCCCCGTCCGTGCGCGCCTCCGCGATCACCTCGTCCAGCACCTCCCGCGAACGCAGCAGATCACCAATCATCGCGTCGATACGCTTCCGTTCCACCGCCAGATCCTCGGCCAGCGCGGCGGTGGCGGTCGCCGAGCCGCCATACTCCCGCATACAGGGCAGCAGTTGCGCGATCTTCGCGCTGCACAGCCCGGCCGCGAACAGCTCCTGGATACGAATCACTCGGTCCACACAGGCTTCGGGGAACTCGCGGTGGCCACCGGCCGTCCGCTCCGCCGCCAGCAGACCCTGCTTCTCGTAGTAGCGCAGCGACCGCTCGCTGACTCCCGTACGCCGCGCCAACTCTCCTATGCGCACCGGCTCTTCCCCCATTCCCCTCGTCCCCGGCCACCGCCGGATCCGGCTGCCGAGCTTGAACCTGACATTAGTGTCACCTTCTACCGTCCTGCCATGACGCACACCACGCTCGCCCCGCAGGCCCCTTCCGCACCGTCCGCCGACACCCCGCCGTCCCTCCTCACCCCCTACGCCTCCGCCATCCTCAACACGCCCAACCGCATCGTCATGGCCCCGATGACCCGCTTCCGCGCCGACGAGGACAGCGTCCCGCTCCCCTTCGTCGCCGACTACTACGCACAGCGCGCCTCGGCAGGCCTCATCGTCACCGAGGGCATCTGGCCCTCCTTCCCCGGTCAGAGCGGCTGGCGCGTACCTGGCCTGGCGACCGGCCGGCAGGTCGCCAGCTGGCGACGGGTCACCGACGCCGTGCACGCCGCGGGCGGCCGCATCTTCGCCCAGCTCATGCACGCCGGGCGCATCGGCCACCCGCTGGGGCGCATCGACGGCGGTCACCCGGCCGGACCGTCCGCGGTGCCCGTACCGCAGGCCCAGCACACTCCCGCCGGGAAGCAGGACCCCGTGGTCCCCCGTGTCATGACGCACGACGACATCCGCACGGCGGTACGGGACTTCGCCGACGGTGCCCGCAACGCGATCCGCGCCGGGTTCGACGGCGTCGAGATCCACGGCGCGAACAGCTATCTGCTCCACCAGTTCCTCGCCGACAACACCAACCTCCGCCAGGACGCGTACGGCGGCGACGTCACCGGCCGTATCCGCTTCCCCGTCGAGGTCGTGCGCGCCGTGGCCGACGCGGTCGGCGCCCGCCGCACCGCACTGCGCCTGTCCCCCGGCAATCCGCAGTTCGGCATGGCGGAGGCGGACCCCGCGCCCGTGTACCGCGCCCTTGTGGACCGCCTCGCTCCCCTGGGCCTGGCCTACCTCCACCTCACCGAGAGCACCCCGGCCTACCGGGCGCTGGCCGACCTGCGGCCCCACTGGCCCGGCACCCTCATCGCCAACGTGGGCGAGAACGGGGCACCGACGACGCGGGAGGCGGGCCAGGCCCTCCTGGACTCCCGCCGCGCCGACCTGGTCTCGTACGGCCGGGCCTTCCTCGCCAACCCCGACCTCCCGCACCGCTTCGCCACCGGCACTCCGCTCGCCGGCCACGACCCCGCGCTCCTCTACACGCACGGCGCGGAGGGCTACAGCGACTACCTCCCGAGCCGCGCGGCCCGCTGACGGCCAGCTCAGGGCCCGCCGCCCCGGCGACGGCCCCGGGTGCTCTTCCCTCACTCCCCCATCCACGCGTCCTCGTACTTCTTGTACGTGCCGTCGTGCTTCGCCAGGTGGACCCACTGGTCGACGTACTGCTTGAACGGGAAGTCGGCGCGCGGTACGGCGTATGCCTTCTCGGAGAAGGTGAAGGGCCGGTCGGGGTGTACGGCGCACAGTTCGGGGTGGATCTTGGACTGGTAGCGGGTCTCGCTCGCGTCGGTCATCATCACGTCCGCGCGGCCGGCGATGATCTCGTCGAAGATCGTGGTGTTGTCGGGGTGCCGCTTGAGGGTCGCGTGCTTGATGACGGAGCGGGCGAACTGCTCGTTGGTGCCACCGGGGTTGACGATCACCGTGGTGCCGGGACGGTCGATCTGCTCCAGCGTCCCGTACTTGTCCTGGTCCCCGCAGCGGACGATGGGCGTCTTCCCGTCCGTACGGGTGGGCTCGCCGAAGGCCGCCTTGCGGGCGCGCGGGAGGGTGACCGACACGCCGCCCATGGCGATGTCGCAGCGCCCCGCGGCCAGGTCGTCCACGAGCTTTGCCCAGGTCGTGGCCACGTACTTGGGTGTGGCGTCCAGGCTCGCGGCGAGGTCGCGGGCCATGGAGATGTCCACACCGCTGTACGTCCCGGACGCGGGGTCGCGGTGGGTGAAGGGGCGGTAGTCGCCGGTGGTGCAGACGCGCAGGACGCCGCGGCGGGGGATGGTGTCGAGGAGGGTGGCGGGACGCACCGTGGTGTGCGTGGCGGCGGACGGCCGGTCCGGGTGGACGGCCGGGTCCGTGGCGGTCGTCGGTGCGGTGGCGGTGAGGGCGAGCGCGCAGGTCAGGACGGAGAGGACGGCGGCGCGGCGCATGGGCGGCTCCTGTACGCGGCGAGGGCGTGAGCGGTGGGCGGAACGCGCCGTCAGCGTGGCAGAGCGTGGGGCGGGAGAGAAGGGCGTGATCGGTGGGTGGGACGGGAGAGACGGGCGCGACCGGGCATATGGGATGGGCGGCTTGGCGGCCGTCCCGTCCCGTATGCCCGGGGGTTGCCTGGCCCTACGGGTCTACCGCCACCGCACCGGCAGGTGCTGGGGCCCTCGTATCGTCATGCCCGCGCGCCAGGTCAGCGCCTCGGGAGCGGTGTCCAGGGCCAGGTCCGGGCAGCGGTCCAGGAGAGTGCGCACCGCGATACGGCCCTCGACGCGGGCCAGTGGGGCGCCGAGGCAGAAGTGAATGCCGTGGCCGAAGGCGACGTGGCCGCGGGTCTCGCGGGTGATGTCGAAGGTGTCGGGGGCCTCGAAGCGCTCCGGGTCGCGGTCCGCCCCGGCCAGGCCGACGAGGACGATCTCACCGGCCGGGATCTCCACGCCGCCGATCCCGACGGGCTCGGCGGTGAAGCGCCAGGTGGCGGTCTCCACGGGGCCGTCGTAGCGCAGCATCTCCTCGACGGCGTTGTCGAGAAGCGAGGGATCGGCGCGCAGTGCGGCCAGTTGCGCGGGGTGCTGGAGCAGGGCCCGTACGCCGTTGGAGATCAGGTTGACGGTGGTTTCGTGGCCGGCCACGAGCAGGAGGAAGGCCATGCCGAGCAGTTCCTGCCGGGAGAGCTGGTCGCCGTCCTCATCGCTCGTGCGCACCAGCGCGCTCAGCAGGTCCTCGCCCGGCGAGCTCCGCTTGCTTTCGATCAGGCCGTCCAGATAGGCGGCCATCTCGCGGGCGGCGGTCATCGTCGCCTCGTTGTCGGTCGGCGAGACCAGTTCGTTGGACCAGGCGCGGAAGGTGTCCCGCTCGATGTCGGGCACGCCGAGGAGTTCGCAGATGACGGTCATCGGGAGCGGGAAGGCGAGCGCCTCCACGAGGTCGGCGCGGCCGTCCGGGGCGGCCAGCATGGCGTCCAGCAGCTCGTCGGTGATCTGCTGGACGCGCGGGCGCAGCGCCTCGACGCGGCGGGTGGTGAACTCCCGGGCCACCAGCTTGCGCAGCCGGGTGTGCTGCGGCGGGTCGGCGTCGAGCATGTTCATCAGCTGCCACTCGGCCAGGACCTCGCTGTCGGCGAGGGAGCCGTTCGCCCGGGACCAGTCCTTGGCGAAGCGGTTGTCGGCCAGCACGGCCCGCGCTTCGTCGTATCCGACGATCAGCCAGGCCTGCGGGAACTCCGGCTCCATCTCCGGGGCGCGGACCCGGTGGACCGGGCCCTGGGCGCGCAGCTTGGCGTAGTACGGATGCGGGTCGGCGACGAAGTCCGGGCCGTACGCGCCCAGGTCGATGATTTCCGGCATGTCCTGTCCGCCCCTCGTAGGCTTTTCGGTCACCGTACGTACGCCGGAGGGCGGGGGTCATCGGCCCCGCGGAGGAGCCGGGCGGTCCCGCCTCCTCCATGGGGAGTGCTTCACCTGCGGTACCGCGGGGCGGCGCGGCCTCAGATGTCGTAGAGGCCGGAGGTCCCGGGGCCGGCCGGCGGCTGGGGCGCGGCGTCCGCGAGACGGGCGAGCAGGTCCGTGGCGCGCTTGGCCACGGTCTCCCGGTCGCCTTCCGAAAGGGCCGAGCCCATGCCGACGGCCACCGCGCCGGCGGCTATCCACTCGGGGGCGCTGTCGACCGTCACCCCGCCGGTGGGCAGCACCGGGGCCTGCGGCAGGGCGGCGCGGACGTCACGCAGCCAGTCGGGGCGGTGGGCGGAGGCGGGGAAGAGCTTGAGCGCGTCGGCGCCCAGCTCCAGGGCGCGGACCATCTCGGTGGGCGTGGCCACGCCCGGGAAGACCGGGACGCCGTAGCGGTGGCCGGTGCGGATGACCTCGGCGTCCAGGCTCGGGGAGACCAGGAAGCGGGCCCCGGCGTCCACCGCCATCCGGGCCGAGACGGCGTCCAGGACCGTGCCGGCGCCGATGACGGCGTCATCGCCCAGCTCACGGCTGAGGGTGGTGACGGCCTCCAGCGCGAACGGCGTGGTCAGGGATATCTCCAGGCTGGTGATCCCGGCGGACAGCAGCGTGTCGGCGGTGGCGCTGGCCTCGTCGTACGTCTCGCTGCGGACGACGGCGAAAACACGCTGCGCCAGAGCGGCCCGGGTGATCTCCCAGCGGTACACGGCAGCTCGCCGCCTTCCTTGTCTCAAACGCCAGAACCACGCGCCCCGTCCCCGCGGAACGGCCGGGCACGCGGCGCCTCCTGGGCCGCGCCGCGCCGCAGGTAACCGCCTCCCGGTCCCTTTGCCACCGTTGCCCGCCCATTCGTCGTTTCCACCGAAACGCTACCGGGGACCACTGACAATCCTCTCGCGGGGGTACGTCCAGATGCCCGCCGTACGCCGGAAACGGGCGTGATGCCGTACGGCCCGCCCGCGGCGGCCGGACATACGGCGGCGGAGGCCGGGGGAATCCTCCCCGGCCTCCGCCGCCCCGACCGGCCGACCGTTTCAGCAGCCCCGGTCGACCAGGTCGAACGACTTGTAGTGGTCGGCGGTGTAGTAGTCCTCGTCCTTCTTCTCACCGGTCACGATGCGCCGGGCCCCGCGGTCCGGGGAGCCCGGCGTCTTGACGGTGTACTCGTGGTAGTAGCCGCTCTTCTGCTGGGGGAGGACGCCCTCCCGGTTGCTGAAGACCGTGCCGTCCTTCGGGTACGGGTAGGGGCCGCCCTTGGCGATCAGGTTCAGGGTGTCGTGGGCCTGCGAGGGCAGCTTCGAGTAACAGATGTCGCCGACCGCCTTGACGTGCAGGGCGGGGCGGACGGTGGCCGAGTGCGCCACGGGGGCGGTGGCCGTGGTGGGTGTGGCGGCGACGGCGGGCCCGCCGACGAGCAGGGCCGACGCGAGGGCGCCCGCGGCGCCGAACCGGGTGATGCGTGGGGGGATCTTCATGGATCCAGCATGACGCGCGTAGACAGGTACCTGTCAATAACAAAACACGGATGTTTCCCGGGAGTTCACAGGACGACGCCCGGCTGAACGATGGGAATGGCATGAAAGGTCCGCTTGCCTGAGAGGCAAAACTTTTGCCCGAGAGGCGAAACCTGGCTATACCGGGTACATGAGCGACACCGCTGCCGAGCAGCCCACGGGCGAGTCGGCCGACGAGCTGCCCTCCGTCGCGCCCCGGCTGCGCGAACTGCGGCGCCGTACCGGCCTCACGCTGGAGACGGCCGCCCGGCGGGTGGGACTGTCGCCCGCGCACCTGTCCCGGCTGGAGACCAACCAGCGCCAGCCGTCGCTGCCGATGCTGCTCGCCCTGGCACGGATGTACGGAACAACGGTATCCGATCTGCTGGGCGAGGCCGTGCCGGAGCGGGACCCGGTCATCCGGGCCGCCCGCGCCGAACCGTCCGCCGCGGGCGGCTGGACGTACTGGACCGTGGGCGGCGCCGGACGGGCCATGCAGGCACTGCGGGTGCACGTACCGCAGCGCGCGCAGGGCGATCTCGTACGGGTGCATCCGGGCGAGGAGTGGCTGTACGTCCTCAAGGGGCGGCTGCGCCTCACGCTGGGCGAGACGGTCCATCTGCTCGACCCCGGTGACGCGGCCCACTTCGACTCGCTGACCCCGCACCGCATCGCCGCCGCCACCCGCGGCGGCACGGAGCTGCTGTTCGTCCACACGCTGCTGCAGAGCGGCGCGGCCGAGCTGTGCCTCGGCGACGCCGCACCGCGCCGCGGCCTGTGACCGAGGAAGGAACCCCCGCCATGTCCGACGACCCCACCACTCCCCAGGCCGCGCCCGCCGCCCGCAAGTACGTGGAGAACAAGCCGCCGCGCGGCGTCTACGTACGCGTCTTCATCTACGTCGTGGCCACCCACGCCCTGCTGGCCTTCATGAGCCTCATCTTCATCATCGCCAAGAACCGCTGAGGCTCCCGCGCGGCCGGAACGTCCATCCACCCGACGCGAAAATCCATTGTCCTCCGCCCGTACCGGGTGAAACCTGCTGTCGCTCGTCACGCACGCACCACGCAGGTTCCGCGCACCTCGTCGTACCGAGGAGGACCGAAGGATGCACCGTACGCGCACGGCGGCGGCCGCCCTCGCCCTGGCCCTGGCCGTCATCCCGCTCACCGTCCCGCCCGCCGGGGCCACCGGCTCCGGCGACGCCGGGGAAGGCCCGCCCGCCGGCCCCGCCATCAGCCCGGCACCCCAGTCCGTACGCGCCCTCGACGGCCGGGTCACGATCACTCCCACCGTCACGGTCGTCGCCGGACCCCGGGCCGACGGCCCGGCCCTCGAAGTCGTCGAGCGCTCCCTGCTGCGGGCGGGCGCCGACCGGGTCGTACGGGACGCCAAGGCAGGCCGGGGCCTGACCGTCTACGTGGACGGCGCGGGCGCCGCGCGGACCCTGGCGGACCTCGGCGCGCGCGGCACCGGCGGACTGCCCGCCGAGGGGTACGCGCTGGCCGTCGGCGGCGGCCGGATCGCCCTGGCCGGCGCGGACGCCACCGGCACGTACTACGCCGCCCAGTCGCTGCGCCAGCTGCTCCCGCACCGCGACCGCCCCGGCGCCCGGATCCGCGCCACCGCCATACGCGACTGGCCCGCCACCCCGCTGCGCGGCGTCATCGAGGGCTTCTACGGCACCCCCTGGTCGCACACCGCGCGCCTGGACCAGCTCGACTTCTACGGCGCGCACAAGATGAACACGTACGTCTACTCGCCCAAGGACGACCCGTACCTGCGCGAGAAGTGGCGCTCGCCCTATCCGGCGGACCGGCTCGCGCAGCTCAAGGAGCTGGTGGACCGGGCGCGGGCCCGGCACGTGGAGTTCAGCTACGCGCTCTCGCCCGGCCTGTCCGTCTGCTACAGCTCGGACGCCGACCTGAAGGCGCTGACCGGCAAGTTCCAGGCGCTGTGGGACATCGGCGTACGGACCTTCGCGGTGCCGCTGGACGACATCAGCTACACGGACTGGAACTGCGCGGCGGACAAGCAGCGGTTCGGCAGCGGCGGAGGCGCCGCCGGTGCCGCGCAGGCGCACCTCCTCAACCGGGTCAACCGCGAGTTCCTGGCCGGGCACCGGGCGGAGGGCGCGCAGCCGCTCCAGATGGTGCCGACCGAGTACTACGACGTGCGGGCGACGCCCTACAAGGCGGCGCTGAAGGCGCGGCTCGACCCGGATGTGCTGGTGGAGTGGACCGGCGTCGGGGTGATCGCGCCGGTCATGACCGTCGCCCAGGCCGACGCGGCCCGGCAGGTCTTCGGGCACCCGATCCTGACCTGGGACAATTATCCGGTCAACGACTACGTCACCAACCGGCTGCTGCTCGGCCCGTTCAGCGGGCGCGAGCGGGGGCTGCCCGCCCGGCTGGCCGGCATCACGGCCAACCCCATGATCCAGCCCGCCGCCTCCAAGATCGCGTTGTTCACGGTCGCGGACTACGCCTGGAACGACCGGGCCTACGACGCCCGCGCCTCCTGGACCGCGGCCCTCAAGGAGCTGTCCGGCGGCTCCCCGCGCACCGAACGCGCGCTGCGCGCCTTCGCCGACGCCCACTACGGCTCCGCCCTCAACCCGCAGCAGTCACCCGAACTCGCGGCCGCGATCCGGGACTTCCGGGACACCGGCAGCGCGGCACGCCTGACCGCCGCGCTGCGCGCCCTCCAGGACGCGCCGGGAGTGCTGCGTGCCGGCCTCCCCGACCGCGGCTTCCTCGACGACAGCGCGCCGTGGCTGGACGCGACCGCAGCGTGGGGCCGCGCCGCCGGCACGGCCCTGCGCATGCTCCAGGCGTCCCGCGCGGGCGACGAGGCGACCGCGCAGCGCCTGCGGGACCGGCTCCCGGCCCTGGTGGAGACGGCGAAGTCGTACGTCTATGTCGACATGAACGGCAAACGCGTCCCGGTCCTCGTCGCGAACGGGGTGGTGGACACCTTCGTGACGGACGCCATCGCCGAACACGACGGGAAGCGCGGCCGGTCCTAGAATCGCCGGTACGCACCCACCCCGGCCGGTCCACCACCAGCCCGCACGCGGGGAGGCATCAGCATGGCCCGTGAGAACGACGCGACCGCGGCGGACCGGCCGGGGACGCCCACCGCCGACGGCATCCTGGAGGCCGCGGCGCGGGAACTGGCGCCCGGCGCCGGGGACAATCCCCTGGTGGCCCGGATCGCCGCGGGTGAGGCGCCGCGCGAGGTGTTCGCCGCGCTCGCCCTAGAACAGCACCAGATCATCGCCGCCGACCGGCGCAGCTTCCGCCATCTGGCGCACCGCGCCGACGGGGATCCGCCGGTGGCGGCGTTCTTCGGGGCGCTGGCCGACGGCGAGTCGCTGGCGCTGGACGCGCTGCAGGGGCTCGCGGACGCCTGCGGGCTGGACGCGGACGCCGTACGGGACCACGAGCCGCGGGCCGGGTGCCAGGCGTACCCGTCGTACGTGGCCCGGCTGGCCCTGGGCGCGGAGCCCGCGGACGTGGTGATCGCCGTGACCGCCAACTTCGCGGCGTGGGGCGGCTACTGCGCCACCGTCGCGCACGCCCTGCGGACCCGCTACGGCTTTCCCGACACCGCGTGCGCCTTCTTCGACTTCTTCGCCGGGCCCGCCGCGGAACTCGACGGGCTGGCCCGCGACGCGGTGCGCCACGGCCTCGCCACGTCGCGGGTCACGCCCCGCCTCGCGCACCGTTACGGGCGCCTGCTCCAGGCGTACGAGCTGATGTTCTGGGCGGCCCTCGCGGAATGACCGCCCCCTCGTGCGGCGGACAATGGCAGCCCGCGTGGCCCGTGCAAAGGACACCGGCCGTGACGCCCCACGGCACCCGCAAAAACAGGGACCTTTATATTTTTCCCAATTCCCCTTAGCACCCGGCGCTTTCCCTGTCAGAATGACCGCTCATGTCCACCGGTCAGGGGAGAAACGTGAACCACCGCACCGCCATTGCCTTGTCCGCCGCCCTCGTCGCCGCCGCGGGTCTGACCGCGTGCGGCGGCAGCGCCAAGAGCGAGAGCCGGCCCGCCGCGCCGGCCGGGGCCGGCTCCCCGTCGGCGGAGCAGGAGCCGTCCAAGGCGATAGCCGACGCGGAGGCGCGGCTGGGAATTCCCCCGAAGCCGGACGCCGCGACGCAGGCCCGCTACGTGGCCGCGCTCGACGCGATTTCCCGGGACATCGTGAACGGCAAGCCGGAACGCGCGGTGAGCCGCGGCAGAAGTACCTGCGGTACGATCCACTCCTTCCCGAAGGACCACGCCAAGCAGGTGGAGCAGACCCGGCAGCGATTCTCGGGCGCCACGCAATTCAACGCCGCGCAGGCGGAGAAGATTCTGGAGGCCGTGCACACCCACCTGTGCCCGAAGAATTGACCGGGTCGGGCCTTTCCCGCCGTACACGTTCCGTGGAACCGTAAGCGGAACCGTCATTCCTCAATGGCCCCGCCCACGGACCGCAGATGGTCGCGGAACGTCAGGGCGGGGTCCTGTCGGCGCGCGGCGAGATAGCCGGCGAACCCCACCTGCCGGCGCAGCGGGACCCCGGCCCGGATGCGGTCGGCCTGGCGGCGTTCGGTGTCGCGGATCGATTCCGCGTGGGAGAAGAGGTCTTCGGCGCCGTCGGCGGGCAGGAAGAGGACGCCGTCGTCGTCGCCCAGGACCAGGTCCGCGCGGCCGACCGTCCACTGCCCCACCGCGGCGCTGTCCAGCGCTCCGTCCGGGCGGGCGTTCAGACTCAGCGGGCCGGTCGGTGTCGCGCCCAGGCTGAAGACCGGCAGTCCGATCTCCCGCAGCTCGGCCGTGTCGCGGTGCAGGCCCCAGACGACGAGACCGCCCAGCCCGGCGGCCTGGGCCTCCAGCGCCATGAGGTCGCCGACGCAGCTCTCGTCGGTCCGGCCGCCGTTGTCGGCCACCAGCACGTCGCCGGGCGCGGCGCTCTCCAGCGCTTCGAGGAAGACGTCGACGCTGCCGACGTGCCGGGCGGGCGCCACTCGTCCGGCGAGCCGACTGCCCGGGACCAGGGCGCGCAGTGACGGCGGCGCGCAGCGCACCGGGGTCCGGGCACGCAGGCACGCGTCCGCCAGGTGTGCCGTGGTCAGCGCGGCGAACCGCCGTCGCAGCTCGTCGTGTTCCATGCCGCACTCCTCCCCGGGTGGTCCCGGACGGCCACCCGGACCTACCTTCCGATGCCGCCGCCCCGGCGCGCCAGCCCTGTGGCAGGCTCACGCCATGATTCACAGCACCGGTACCCCGCCCGTTTCGGAGGAGTTGTTCGCCTTCGCCGTCCGTCTCGCCGCGCGCGCCGGGCGGATGTGCGCCGAGGCGTTCCACGGCGAGCGGCCGTCGTCCGAACGCAAGCCGGACGGCACCGAGGTGACCGCGGTGGACCTCGCGGTCGAGGAGTTCGTACGGAAGGAGCTGGCCGCGGCGTTCCCGGCGGACGCGGTGCTCGGGGAGGAGGCCGGGCCGCGGGCCGGGACGTCCGGGCCGCGGGCCGGGACGTCCGGGCGGCGCTGGGTGGTCGATCCCGTCAACGGCACCCGGCAGTTCGGTGACCGGATGCCCGCCTTCTCCACCGACCTCGCCTTCGAGGACGAGCACGGACCCGCGATCGGGGTGGTCAACCTCCCGATGAGCCGCCAACTGGTGGCGGCCGGGCGCGGCCTCGGCTGCTGGCTGCTGCTCGGTACGGACCCGGATCCGCTGGAAGCGCTGCGCTCGGGACGCGGGCGGCTGCGCGCCGACGGCCGTACGGAGCTGACCGGCGCCCGTACGCAGGCGCACAACATCGCGGGGTGGCCGGAGTCGCTGCTGACCGCGCTGCACCGGCGGGTGTGGCTGGTGCCGACCGGCGGCGGGGCGCTGGACGTGCTCGCGGGGCGGGCCGACGCCCTGGTGATCGCGGGCCCCGCGCTGGGGTACGAGGACCTCGCCCCGCTGCCCGTGATCGTCGCGGAGGGCGGCGGCCGGATCACCGACCTCACGGGGGCGCCGGTCCTGGAAGGCGACGGTTCGGTGCTGGTCACGAACGGGCGCCTGCACGACGCGTTCCTGGACGTCGTGGCGGAGGCCGTACAGAAGGGCAGCACGCGTGCGGTCCTGGTCGACGCCCATCCGGGCTGGGCGGCCGAGGGCGCGGCGCTCTCCGCGGAGTTGCAGGCCGCGCTCGCGCCGGAGGCACGCCGGGTCGAGCACATCGGGAGTACGTCCGTGCCCGGCATGGCGGCCAAGCCGGTCTTCGATCTCCAGGTGAGCGTCGCGGACCTGGCGGCGGCGTCGGACGCGTTCGACGCGCCGCTGGCGGCCCGGGGCTTCGTCCGCTCGCGGCACGAGACCGATCACGTACCGGCGGGCCGGGACGACGGTCAGGACCGGTGGGTCAAGCGGCTGTGGACGCGGCGCGGCGGCCCCGGCCCGGACGTCAACCTCCATGTACGGTGCGCCGGTTCGCCCAACGAGCGGCTGGCGCTGCTCTTCCGCGACTGGTTCCGCGCCCACCCGGAGGCGGTGCCGGCGTACGCCCGTTTCAAGCGCGAACTCGCCCACCGTACGGCGGACAGCGGCAGCTACGCGGAGGTCAAGGACCCGGTCGTGGACCTGGTGGCGGAGGTTGCAGAGGGCTGGGCCAAGGAGACGGGGTGGCGCCCCTGAGGGGCGCCACGGTGTCTTACGGCTGCCGGTCCAGCAGCTCCCCCGACGGCTCCGCCAGCGTCCCGCCGTCGTTGATCCGCCGGCCGCGCAGCCAGGTGGACCGGACGACGCCGTGCAGCGTACGGCCCGCGTACGCGGTGATCTTGTTGCGGTGCTGGAGCCCGGCCGGGTCGACGGTGAACGTGGCCTCCGGGTCGAGCACCGCGAAGTCCGCGTCCCGGCCCGGCTCGATGGCGCCCTTGCCGTGCAGGCCGACGAGCGCGGCCGGGGCGGTGGCCATCCAGCGGGCCACGTCCTGGAGGGTGTGGCCGCGCTCGCGGGCAGCGGTCCAGATGGCGGGCAGGCCGAGCTGGAGGGAGGAGATGCCGCCCCAGGCGTCGCCGAAGTCGGGGGTCTTCAGGTCGGCGGTGGACGGCGAGTGGTCGGAGACGACGCAGTCGATCGTGCCGTCGGCCAGGCCCTGCCAGAGGGCGTCCTGGTTGGCCGCCTCGCGGATGGGCGGGCAGCACTTGAACTCGGTGGCGCCGTCCGGGATCTCCTCGGCGGTCAGGGTGAGGAAGTGCGGGCAGGTCTCGACGGTGATCCGGACGCCCTCGGCCCGGGCGGCGGCGATCAGCGGCAGCGCGTCGGAGGAGGACAGGTGCAGGACGTGCACCCGCGCGCCGAGCCGCCGGGCGAGCGCGATCAGGCCCGCTATCGCGTCGTTCTCGGACGCGCGGGGCCGGGAGGCGAGGAAGTCGGCGTACTTGGGGCCGTGCGGCTGCGGCGCGGCGGCCAGGTGGTCCGGGTCCTCGGCGTGCACGATCAGCAGCCCGCCGAAGCCGGCGATCTCACCGAGCGCGGCGGCCAGCTGCTCCTGGTCCAGCTGCGGGAACTCGTCCACGCCGGACGGGGACAGGAAGCACTTGAAGCCGAACACCCCGGCGTCGTGCAGCGGGCGCAGGTCCTTGACGTTGCCGGGCACGGCGCCGCCCCAGAAGCCGACGTCGATGTGCGCCTTGCTGCGCGCGACCTCGCGCTTGGTGCGCAGATCGGCCTCGGTGGTGGTCGGCGGCAGGCTGTTGAGGGGCATGTCGACGAGGGTGGTGATGCCGCCGGCCGCCGCCGCGCGGGTGGCGGTCCAAAAGCCCTCCCACTCGGTGCGGCCCGGGTCGTTGACGTGGACGTGGGTGTCGACGAGGCCGGGCAGCAGCGCGTCGTCGCCGAAGTCCTCGACCCGGGCCCCGGCCGGTGCGGGCGCGTCGTGCGGGAGGATCGCCGCGATCTTCCCGTCCCGTACGGTGACGGTCGCCGGGCGCGTCCCCCGCGGAGTGACGACGCGCGTGGAGCGCAGCACCAGATCGATCTCGGACACCCGGTCTCCTCCTCGTGCGCTTCCGATGGGCTTCCGCACCACGGAATTCAACTTTCTGTTGAACGGAGTCTTCACTCGGGACCGCACCCCGTCAAGACCCCTCCCACGGCGGCGCGGTGGCACCGGATCGCGCCGGTCGGCCGGAGCGCGCGAGCGGCTCCCTGACGGGAATCCGTGCCTCAGGCCAACGCTTGGAGGATTCCACAGAATGGATACGGAGTTTCGCCCAGCAGAACGTAGCTCCGCCCAGTGGCCGTACCCGGTGATCGCGGGTAGCGCCGGGGCCGGGCCGGAGTACGGGCGCTGACCGGCGGGAACGAGTGTGCGAGGGGCCGTGTGTCCGCCCGGGGGGACCGGTAGGCTGCTCCGGGTCGGTCCCGGCACCCGTACGACCACAGCCCGCGCCGAGCCCGCCACCACCTGCCCCGAAAGGAACGCGTCGTGCCGCCGTCCAGCGCCAGCACTTCCGCCGCCGCAGCCAGGCCCGCAGCCGCCGGCGGTGGCGTCCAGTCCCTTGAGCGCGCCTTCGACCTGCTGGAGCGGATGGCCGACGCCGGCGGCGAGGTCGGCCTGAGCGAGCTGTCCACCAGCAGCGGACTGCCGCTGCCGACCATCCACCGGCTGATGCGCACGCTCGTCGCCTGCGGCTACGTCCGCCAGCAGCCGAACCGCCGGTACGCCCTCGGCCCCCGGCTGATCCGGCTCGGCGAGAGCGCCTCGCGCCTGCTCGGCACCTGGGCCCGGCCCTACCTGGCGCGCGCGGTCGAGGAGACCGGCGAGACCGCCAACATGGCGCTGCTCGACGGCGACGAGATCGTGTACGTGGCACAGGTGCCGTCCCGGCACGCGGTACGGATGTTCACCGAGGTCGGCCGGCGGGTGCTGCCGCACTCGACGGGCGTGGGCAAGGCGCTGCTGGCGGGCCACCCGCCGGAGGAGGTCCGGGCGCTGCTCGGGCGTACCGGCATGCCCGCTGCCACCGAGAAGACGATCACCGACCCGGACACCTTCCTGGACGCGCTCGAAGAGGTCCGCCGCACCGGGTACGCGATGGACGACAACGAGCAGGAGATCGGCGTCCGCTGCCTCGCGGTGCCGGTGCCGGACTCCCCTACCGCGGCGGCCATCTCCATCTCCGGTCCGACCGGCCGGGTCACCGAGGCGTCCATCGACAAGATCGTCCCGGTGCTCCAGGAGATCGCCGCCGAACTCTCGGTGGCCCTGGCCAACCAGAACCCGGCGTAGGCACCGGGCACGGCGCCCGGATTCCGGCCCGCCCCGACCGCCGTACGGCCGGGGCTCAGTAGCGGCGCGGCAGGCCGGCGTAGAGGCCGATCAGCTCCCGTACGTCCGTCAGGGCCGGCGCCAGCGCGCTGACCGAGCCGACAGCGCCCGTGATCAGCAGCAGCGAGCGGCGCAGCCGGCCCACGTCGGGGTTTCCCGCGCTCACCATGGCGTGCAGCGCGGCCAGTTCGTCGTCGGCTGCCGTACGGTCGGGCAACTCCGCCGGGAGGAGGGCCAGTTCCCGGCGCAGCCGGGCCACCGCGCCGCACAGGGCGACGCCCCGTGGATCGTCCCCGGCTCCTTCTATTCGCCTGTGCTTCTGCCTCTGCTCCACAACGACGGCACCCTCCAAGGCCGTTCACCCCGCTCCGCGATGCGGGCCAGTTAACGCCACCCTGCGCGGTGAGCGCCATACGGAGAGCGAAATCAGGATCACCGAATTCCTACGCGCGCGCGGCGCTGCCGTGCGATAGCGTTTTCGGTCTGTCGCCGCTCCCGCCGCCACACCCGACCCTGCACCACCGCTCCGCCGCACCAGGTCATGGGGTAAGCAGACCCCATGACGCACACCGCAGTCCCCGCCTCGACCCCATCCCCCGCCCACCGCCCGGTCGCCGGGCTGCTGCTCGCCGCGGGTGGCGGGCGGCGACTGGGCGGCCGCCCGAAGGCCCTGCTGGATTTCCGCGGCCGGCCGCTGGTCGAGCACGCGGCCCGGGTGCTGCGGGAGGGCGGCTGCGATCGGGTGCTCGTCGTGCTGGGTGCGGCGGTCGAAACCGTACGGGAACGGACGGACCTCTCGGCCTACGCGACGGCCGAGAACCCCGACTGGGCGCACGGCATGGGCTCCTCGCTGCGCGTCGGGCTGGCTGCCCTGGCGGACTCCGGGGCGGGCGCGGCACTGGTCTCGCTGGTGGACCAGCCGGGCATCGGCGCGGCGGCGGTGGCGCGGGTGATCGCCGCGTACGAGGGCGGGGCGGACCTGGTGGCCGCCGCGTACGACGGGAAGCGCGGGCATCCGGTGCTGTTCGGGGCCGGGCGGTGGGCGGCAGTGGCGGCCGGGGCGACCGGGGACCGCGGGGCCCGCGCGTACCTGAAGGAGCACGAGGACGCGCTCACGCTCGTCGAATGCGCCGATGTGGCCGAGCCGTACGACATCGACACCCCGCGGGATCTGTTCCGGCTGGCGTCGCCGGGCGCGCCGCGGGCAGGCGAAGGGCGGTGACCGGGGTGGCACGGGGAGCCATCCGGGCGCCGCTTGTGTCGACGGAGAGAATCTCGACGTCAACAAACCATTGAAGTTCCGCGATAAGGAAACTACTCTCCACTGGTCAGAAGCGCCCTGAACCCACCGGCGCCCGCGACCGCCGCCCACGGCCCGTGGCACCCCGTGCCGCGTCCGCGTCCCGACGGCCGCCCGGGCACCGCCGCTGAATGGAGTGACAGCTCATGTCCACACCAGCGCCGTCCCCGCTGGCCATCGTCGACGTCGACCCCGGCAAGGCCCCGGCCCGCCAGGACGAGATCCTCACGGAGGCCGCGCTGGCCTTCGTCGCCGAACTCCACCGCCGGTTCACCCCGCGCCGCGACGAACTGCTCGCCCGCCGCGACGCGCGCCGTGCCGAGATCGCCCGGACCTCCACCCTGGACTTCCTGCCGGAGACCGCGCACATCCGCGCCGACGACAGCTGGCGGGTGGCCCCCGCGCCCGCCCCGCTCGACGACCGCCGGGTGGAGATCACCGGTCCCACCGACCGCAAGATGACCGTCAACGCGCTGAACTCCGGCGCCAAGGTCTGGCTCGCCGACTTCGAGGACGCCTCCGCGCCCACCTGGCAGAACGTCATCGGCGGCCAGGTGAACCTGATCGACGCCTACGAGCGCCGGATCGACTTCACCGACCCCAACAGCGGCAAGTCCTACGCGCTGAAGCCCGCCGAGGAACTGGCGACGGTCGTCGTGCGCCCGCGCGGCTGGCACCTCGACGAGCGCCACCTCCAGCTCGACGGCACGCCGGTGCCCGGCGCCCTGGTCGACTTCGGCCTGTACTTCTTCCACAACGCCCGGCGCCTGCTGGACCTCGGCAAGGGCCCGTACTTCTACCTGCCGAAGACCGAGTCGCACCTGGAGGCCCGCCTCTGGAACGAGATCTTCGTCTTCGCGCAGGACTACGTGGGCATCGCGCAGGGCACCATCCGCGCCACCGTCCTCATCGAGACCATCACCGCCGCGTACGAGATGGAGGAGATCCTCTACGAACTGCGCGACCACGCCTCGGGGCTGAACGCGGGCCGCTGGGACTATCTGTTCTCCATCGTGAAGAACTTCCGCGACGGCGGCGAGAAGTTCGTGCTGCCGGACCGCAACGCGGTCACCATGACGGCGCCCTTCATGCGCGCGTACACCGAACTCCTCGTCCGTACGTGCCACAAGCGCGGCGCGCACGCGATCGGCGGCATGGCGGCGTTCATCCCCAACCGCCGTGACCCGGAGGCCAACGAGAAGGCGCTGGCCAAGGTCCGCGCCGACAAGGACCGCGAGGCCGGGGACGGCTTCGACGGCTCCTGGGTCGCCCACCCCGACCTGGTCCCGGTCGCCCGCGCCTGCTTCGACGCGGTGCTCGGCGACAAGCCGCACCAGAAGGACCGGCTGCGCGAGGACGTCTCGGTCACGGCCGCCGACCTCATCGCCATCGACTCCCTCGACGCCCGGCCCACCTACCAGGGCCTGGTGGACGCGGTCCGGGTCGGTACCCGCTACATCGAGGCGTGGCTGCGGGGCCTCGGCGCGGTCGCCATCTTCGGCCTCATGGAGGACGCGGCCACCGCCGAGATCTCCCGCTCGCAGATCTGGCAGTGGGTGGACGCGGGCGTCGTGTTCGAGAACGGCGAGAAGGCCACAGCGGACCTGGTCCGCAAGATCGCCGATGAGGAACTGGCCGCCATCCGCGCCGACCTCGGCGACGCGGCCTTCACCGCCGGCGCCTGGCAGCAGGCCCACGACCTCCTCCTGAAGGTCTCCCTCGACACTGACTACGCGGCGTTCTTGACGCTGCCGGCTTACGAGCTGTTGGACTGAACGACCGCTCCCCGGTCCGAGGGGTCCGTGCCACAGCGCACGGACCCTCGCCGCCCTCTGGGTTAGGCTCACCTAACCAACTCGGGGAGGGTGACCATGACCACCACACAGCCGATCCGCACGCCCGATCTCCGTCCGACGGAAGCCCCCCGCTTCGACCACCTCCTGCACTGCGTGCCGGATGTCGCCGCAGCTGTACGGGAGTACACGGCGGCCGGGCTGCCCGCGCACACGAATCCGGTGCACGAGGGGTTCCAGAACGGCGCCTGGCGGCTGGACGATCGGTACGTCGAGATCCTGACCGTCGTCGATCGTGCGGTGTACGCGCCGTCGCCGTTCGGGCGGGCGACGGCCGGGTGGCAGCCCCGTATCGACGCCCTGACGGCGGCGGGCGGCGGTCCGCTGAACTTCGCGGTGCACGTCGCGGACACCGGGGCCACCACCGAGCGGCTGCGCCGCGCCGGGCACGACGTGGACCTGCACGACTTCTCCTTCCAGGAAGGGCGGGTGACCTTTCAGGAAGCGATGCTGACGGGCGACGGCACGCCGCCCTGGGCCCCGTTCTTCATCACCGTCCGCATGGATCCCGCGCTCCGCCGGGAGCACGAAGCCTCCGGCCGGATCGACCGCGGGGCCTTCGACCTCGCGGGGTTCCTGGTCGAGACGCCCGATCCGCGCGGCGCCGCCGCCTGGCTCGGCGCGCTCACCGGGGTTCCGGTGGATACGAGCGGCACCCGCGTACCGCTCGACGGCGGCGCTGCGCACTTCACCGCCGGACCGGCCGACCGCATCACCACTCTGCTGCTGGCGGGCGACCGGCCGCCCCGTACCGAAATCGCCGGGCTGCGGGTACGCGGGGTGGACGACGCGTAGGCCGCCCGGCGGACCGGATCACGTCATCACCGCTCCCAGCCCGACGAAGCCGCAGATCAGGACGGCGAGGAGGGCCAGCAGGGGCCAGACGAAGCGCAGGTACCGGTCGTAGCCGACCTTGGCCAGCGAGACGCCGCCCATGATGACGGCGGTGGTGGGCACCCACAGGTTCATCCAGCCGCTGGCCGCCTGCCACGCCGTGACGACCACCGCGCGCGAGACGTGCGCGAAGTCGGCCAGCGGCGCCAGGATCGGCATGGCGAGCGTGGCGTGGCCGGACGTGGACGGGATGAGGAAGGCCAGCGGCAGGTTGACGACGTAGACCATGATGCCGAACAGGGCCGACGGGACACCGGAGACGGTGCTCTCGACCGCGTGCAGCACCGTGTCGGTGATCTGCGCGTTGTTCATGATCGTGGTCACCCCCCGCGCCAGCACGATCACCAGCGCCGGGGAGACGAACTCGGCGACGCCCTGGACGAAGGTCGCGCTGAGCCGCTGTTCGCCCATCCGTGCCAGCAGGCCGACGAGGATCGAGGACGCGAGGAACAGGGCGGCCAACTGCGGGAAGGACCAGCCCAGTTCGAAGGCGTAGGGCGCGGCGTCGGCGTCCCCGGTGAGCACCCCGGACCACGGGATGACCGAGAAGATCATGAAGGCGAAGACCAGGGCCACGGTGACCAGCACGGTCCGGTCCAGCCGGGTCAGCGGCGGCGGCTCCGTCGCGTCCTCGGCGGCCTTCGCGCGGTCCCGGTCGCCGGGCCGGAAGCCGACGAGCGAGCGGTCCGGGTCGGCCCGTACGCGGCGCGCGTAGCGGATCACGTAGCCGATGGTGACGCCGGTGAGCACCAGCCACATCGCCACCCGCAGCACGATGCCGTCGCCCAGCGAGATGTCGGCGGCGGAGGAGGCGACGCCGGTGGCGAAGGGGTTGACGGTCGAGCACAGGACGCCGATGCCGGCGCCGAGGATGATGGTCGCGGTGGCCACCATCCGGTCGTAGCCGAGCGCGAGCATCAGGGGCACGACCAGGCCGTAGAAGCCGAGGGTCTCCTCGGCGAACCCCTCGACCGTGCCGAGCAGCGAGAAGACGGCCATCACTCCGGCGATCAGCAGCGCGCCGCGGTGCCGGAGGCGGTGGGCGAGCCGGCCGATGCCGCGGTCCAGCGCGCCGGTGGCGAAGACGACCGTGATGAACGCGCCGATGGCCAGGACGAAGAGGAACACGCCCGCGCTGCCGTACAGTTCGCCCGCCATCGTCGGGCCGACCTTCCCGGTCTTCGCGTCCTGCACGCCGTACAGGCCGTTGACCGGCGAGAGGAAGAGGTCGCCGAGCCGTTCGGTGAGGGACTGGCCGGAGGACGTGCGGTGGTAGGTGCCCTGGAGCGGGGTACCGGACGCGTTACGGTCGTAGCTGCCGGACGGGATGACGAAGGCCAGGGCCCAGACGGCGAGGGTGACGACGACCAGGACGGTCAGGGCGCTGGGGAAGGTGAACCGGCGCCGGGGGCCCGCCGGGGCGCCGTCGGCGGGCGCGGTTCCTTCGGCAGGCGCGTCCGCGTCGGGCGGTGGAGGCTCGACGGGGCGCGGGTCGTCGTCGGGCGGTGGTCCGTTGTCCGGTTTCCGGGCGGGTGGCTGCTGGGCGTTCGGGTCCACCGCGGAACCCCTCTCCGTGGCGCCGGGCGCTCACTTGACTGATGTTCAGGTGCCGACGCAGCATATCGGCCCAAACTCCAGCATCCTGGTACAGACCGCCTCCTCAGGACGGCGGGCCGCCCAGCGTCACCGCCGCCCGCATCGCGGCGTTCCGCAAGCCCGTCAACCGTTGGGCATGCGCCATCCGGTTCATCAGCCGCGCCGTGCGCACCAGGCGCCGGGTCACGGCCCGCCGCTCCGCGTCGTACGTCCGCAGGGCCGCCGCCACCTCGGACGACGCGCGCAGGGCCCGCGCCAACACCACCGCGTCCACGAGCGCTTCGCAGGCCCCGCGCCCGAGGTCGGGGGTCATGGCGTGGGCCGCGTCGCCGATGAGCGCGGTCCGGCCCCTGACGTACGAGGGCAGCGGCGGGTCGAGGTAGTAGAGGTCCCGGCGCAGCACCTCGGGCTCGGTCAGCTGCTCCAGTACGCGGCGCACACCGGCGTGCCAGTGACCGAATCGGGCGCGCAGGGCGGCGACTTCGCGGCCCGGCTCGCGCTGCCCATCGGGGGCGACGGCGCAGGCGAACCAGTTGGTGCGGCCGCCCGTGGTGGGCGTGATGCCGAACCGCAGCCCTTCGCCCCAGGTCTCGGTGACGGCGCCGGTGTCGCCGCCCACCGTGCCGCGCCAGGACGACGCGCCGGCATACCGGGCACGGTGGCGCGGGCCGAACAGGGTGCGGCGCGCGGCACTGTTGAGGCCGTCGGCGGCGATCACCACGTCGTACGCGTCCTCCAGTTGCCGGATGTCGTCGACCGGCCGCCCGAAGGCGACCGCGCCGCCGTTCGCCTCGTACAGGACGGTGAGCAGTTCGGGGCGGGAGATCAGGCGGACCGTGTCGCCGGTACGCCGCTGGAGGGCGGCGACGTCGAGGGCCGCGATCCGGCTGCCGTCGGGGCGCAGGAAGGCGCCGGAGGTCTGCGGCCGGCTCAGGTCCCGTATGCGCGCGCCGACGCCGAGCGTGTCCAGGGCGGCGAGGGCGGCGGGCCACAGGCCCAGGGCGGTGCCGGTCGCGGGGAGGGCGCAGGCACGTTCGAAGACATCGACGGACCAGCCGCCGGAGCGCAGGTGGAGGGCGGTGGCGAGCCCGCCGATGCCGCCGCCGACGACGGCCGCCGTGCGTGGTGTCAGCTCCATGCCCGCACGCTACTATGTTCATAGTAGATCGGCACTACAAATTTAGTATCGAGAGGTGCGCAGGGTGGCACGACGGCGGGACGAGGTCCTGGACGCGGCGATCGAGGTGCTGGGCGCCGCGGGGTCGCGGCGGCTGACGTACCAGGCGGTGGACGCCGCCGCGGGCGTGCCGGCCGGCACCACGTCCAACTACTTCCGCAACCGCGCCGCGCTGATCGACGGCATCGTGACCCATCTGGAAGCGCTGGAGCGGCGCGACTGGGAGGAGTTCGCGCGGCAGGCCGCGCCCGCCGGCGTACCGGAGCTGGCAGCCGCCGTGACCCGGTTCGTCCGGCACGCGACCGGCCCCGGGCGCGCCAGGACCGCCGCCCGCTACGCCCTCTTCCTGGAAGCCTCGTCCCGCCCCGAGCTGCGCCCGCCCCTCGTCCGGGGGCGCGAGGCCGTCGTCGGGTGGGCCACGGAGTGGCTGCGGCGCTTCGGCTCACCGGCGCCCCGGCGGCACTGCGAGATCCTCCTCGACTACCTGGACGGCGTCGCCTTCCACCAACTTGCCTTTCCTGCGGAAGATTTCGACCCCGGCCCGGGCATCGCGGAACTCCTCAACGGACTGCTCGCAACCGCGGAGCCGCCCGCCGCGCCGTGACGCCGCCGCGCCACGCCACGGCCGTATTCGATGGCCCCGGCCACCGGCCTGTGGTGGAGTGACGCCGGTGACGACATCAGACACCGACCGAGAACGGGCCGCCGGCTACCGCGCGGCGTACGACGCACAGCTCCGGGACCGCGGCTTCGCGCCCGGCGCACCGGGCACCGAGCGGGTCGGGCCCGTACTGCGCAGAACCCTCCCCCGCCAGGGCGGACTGATCCTCTACCGCGACCTCGGCGGGCTCGACGGGGAGGCACTGGACGCCTTTATCGCCGCCCAGCGCGAGTACTTCGCGGCCCGCGGCCTGCCGGTCGAGTGGAAGTACCACGGCCATGACCTGCCCGCCGATCTGCCGGACCGGCTCACCGCCGCCGGGTTCACGCCGGGCGAGCGGGAGACGGTCGTCATCGGCGAGGCGGCGGACGTCGCCGGGCCGCCCGGGGGCCCGCCGCTGCCCGAAGGCGTACGGCTGCGGGATGTCACCGACCGGGCGGACTTCGACCGCATCGGGGAACTGGCCGAGGCCGTCTGGGCCGACGACCGCGGCTGGCTGGCGCCCGCCCTGGAGGAGATGGCGACGGGCCGGGACGGCGACGCCTGCGTGGTGACGGTGGCGGAGTCGCTGGCGGGCGAGGTGGTCTCGGCGGCGTGGGCGCGCTTCCACCAGGGCACCGACTTCGCCTCCCTGTGGGGTGGCTCGACGCTGCCCAACTGGCGCGGCAAGGGCGTCTACCGCGCCCTGGTCGCGCATCGGGCGGCGCTCGCCCTGGCGCGCGGGTTCCGCTACGTACAGGTCGATGCCCTGGAGACCAGCCGCCCCATCCTCAACCGGCTGGGCCTGGTCATCGCCGCCACGACCGTGCCGTACGTGTGGCAGCCGGCGGCCGATGACCGAGGCGACGGCGCGGTCAACCCTGCGTGATGCGCCAGAGGTTGGCGCGATCTGGCGGGTTCCGGTCCTCCCCCGGGTCTGATAGGAAAGGTTCCTAACGATTGGGATCCCTCACCGCACCCCGGCCACCCGGCCCGCTCCCCTGGAGGACAACCATGCGTGCCCGATCCATAGCCAAGGCGATCCGCAAGCCCGCCACCGGCCTGACCGTCGGTCTGGTCCTGTTCGCCGTACCGGCGACCGCCGTCGCCGGTACCGCGGTCGCCGCCACCGGCCGGACGCCGGTCGCGGCCCCCGCCGCCAAGGCCGCGGCCGGACTGGACGACCCGGCGAAGAAGGAGATCGCCATGCAGCTGGTCTCCAGCGCCGAGAACTCCTCGCTGGACTGGAAGAAGCAGTACGCCTACATCGAGGACATCAAGGACGGCCGCGGCTACACCGCCGGCATCATCGGCTTCTGTTCCGGTACGGGCGACATGCTCGACCTCGTCGAGCTGTACACCAAGCGCAAGCCCGGCAACGTCCTGGCGAAGTACCTGCCCGCGCTGCGCAAGGTCAACGGCAGCGACTCGCACGCGGGTCTGGGCTCCGCCTTCGAGAAGGACTGGAAGAAGGCCGCCCAGGACAAGGACTTCCAGCAGGCGCAGAACGACGAGCGGGACCGGGTGTACTTCAACCCGGCGGTCAAGCAGGGCAAGGCCGACAAGATCGGTGTGCTGGGCCAGTTCGCGTACTACGACGCGCTCGTCATGCACGGTGACGGCAGCGACAAGACCAGCTTCTCCAACATCCGCAAGCGCGCCATGGCCAAGGCCAGGACGCCCGCCCAGGGCGGCGACGAGAAGGCGTACCTCGACGCCTTCCTGGACGCGCGGGTGTGGGCGATGAAGCAGGAGGAGGCGCACAGCGACACCAGCCGCGTCGACACCGCGCAGCGCGTCTTCCTCAAGAAGGGCAACCTGAACCTGGACCCGCCGCTGGACTGGAAGGTGTACGGGGACTCGTACCACATCGGCTGAGCCGCACGGCGGCCCGTACCGTGCCGGGAGTCCGGCGCGGTACGGGCCGTCGGTGTGTCCGGGCCGGATACGGCTCAGTGCGCCCCGGCCGGCCGCGCGTCCGGAGCCCCGCGCTCCGGCTGCTGCGGGATCACCTCCAGCGGGGGCTCGCCGCGCCGCTTGCCGAAGTGGTTGAAGGCCAGGTTGAGCACGATGGCGACGATGCAGCCGGTGCTGATGCCGGAGTCCAGGACGACCAGCATGTCCTTGGGGAAGTCGTGGTAGAACCGCGGCGCCGCGATGGGTATCAGGCCGATGCCCACCGACGCCGCGACGATCAGCGCGTTCTCGCCCTTGTCCATCGCCGCGGTGGCCAGGGTCTGGATGCCGCTGGCGGCAACCGACCCGAACAGCACGATGCCCGCGCCGCCCAGGACCGGCAGCGGCACCAGCGAGATCACTGAGGCGGCGACCGGGCACAGGCCCAGCAGGACCAGGATCAGGCCGCCGGTGGCGACGACGAACCGGCTGCGCACCTTGGTCATCGCGACCAGGCCGATGTTCTGCGCGAAGGCGCTGTTGGCGAAGCCGTTGAAGAGCGGGCTGATCGCGGTACCGAGGGTGTCGGCGCGCAGGCCGCCCTCGATGGTGCGCTCGTCGGCCGGCCGGTCCACGATCTTGCCGAGGGCCAGCATGTCGGCGGTGGACTCGGTCATGCAGACCAGCATGACGATGCACATGCTGACGATGGCGGCCGCGTCGAACTGCGGGGCGCCGAAGTGGAACGGCGTCGGGAAGCCGACCGGGGCCGCCTCGGTGATCGCCCCGAAGTCGGTGATGCCCACGGGTATCGCGATCAGCGTGCCGGCGACCAGGCCCAGCAGGATCGAGATCTGCTGGAGGAAGCCGCGCAGCACCCTGCGCAGGACGAGCACGATGACGAAGGTGAGCGCCGCCATGCCGATGTTGACCGGCGAACCGTAGTCGTGCGCGGTGGCGTTGCCGCCCTGGGACCAGTTGAAGGCGACGGGCAGCAGCGACACGCCGATCAGGGTGATGACGGTGCCGGTGACCACCGGCGGGAAGAACCGCACCAGCCTGGAGAAGTAGGGCGCGAGCAGGAAGCCGAGCACCCCCGCGACGATCACCGCGCCGAAGATGACGGGCAGCGCGTCACCGGGGCTCTGGGCCTTGCCGATGGCGACCATCGGGGTGACCCCGGCGAACGAGACGCCGTTGACGAAGGGCAGTTTGGCGCCGATCTTCCAGAAGCCGAGGGTCTGCAGCAGGGTGGCGATTCCGGCGGTGAAGAGGCCGGCGCCCACCAGGAAGGCGGTCTCGGTGGGGCCGAGTCCGCAGGCCGGACCGACGATCATCGGCGGGGCCACCACGCCCGCGTACATCGCGGCCACGTGCTGCAGGCCGCTGGTGAACATCTTGAAGGGCGGCAGGGTTGCGTCGACCGGGTGCTTGCGGTCGCCCTGCGCCGTCCGCCCTGGGGTTGCGGCCACTGCGGGCCTCCTTCGATTTCTGCGCCGCGAGGGGGCGGCGGCGCGAGGCTGTCACGGAGGTCGTGCGTCGGGTGCGGTGGAGCAGCGGTCCGCGCTCGTGGCGCGTGAAAGGGGCGTGACGGGTCGTCACGTAATGGGGGTGGCGGGTCGTCACGTGATGGGGGGTGATGAGGTGCGGCATGACCGGGCCGGGGGCACGGAGCGACCTCCGTGCCCCCGGGTTCCGGCGCTTGTGGACCCCGCTCGGATCCACAAGCTCCCGGCCGGGGCCGTCCCCCCGGCCGAGTTCTCGGGGTGCCGCCGGGCGGGGATCAGCCCTCGGCGGCGATCCGGGCCAGGCGCTGGGCCTCCGCCCGGGCGGTACGGGCGATGGCCTCCTCGTCGGCAGTGGTCAGCCGGCCGTCCTCGACCACCGGCTCTCCGTTGACCAGCGAGAGGGTGACCGGTGCCGCGGCCCCGAACACCAGGGCCGTGACCGGGTCGGCGATGGTGGAGTGGGCCAGGCCGTCCAGCTTCCACAGCACCAGGTCGGCCAGCTTCCCGGCCTCCAGGGAGCCGATCTCCGCGGTCCGGCCGAGCACCTGGGCGCCGCCGTAAGTGCCCAGGCGCAGCACCTTGCGGGCGTCGAGGGCGGCTTCCCGGTGCGCGCCGAGCCGGTTGATCAGCAGCGCGTTGCGCAGTTCGGTGTGCAGTTCGCCGCTCTCGTTGGAGGCGGTGCCGTCCACGCCGAGGCCGACCGGTACGCCCGCGGCGAGCATGTCGGGTACCCGGGCGATGCCGGCCGCGAGCCGCGCGTTGGAGGACGGGCAGTGCGCGACGCCGGTCCTCGTCCGGGCGAAGGCGTCGATGTCGGAGTCGTTCATGTGGACGCAGTGCGCCATCCACACGTCCTCGCCGAGCCAGCCGGTGGACTCGAAGTAGTCGGTCGGGCCCATGCCGAACAGCTCGTGGCAGAACTTCTCCTCCTCGACCGTCTCCGAGCCGTGGGTGTGCATCCGCACGCCCTTGCGGCGGGCCAACTCGGCTCCCTGACGCAGGAGTTCGGTGGATATCGAGAACGGGGAGCAGGGGGCCACGGCGATGTGCACCATCGACCCGAAGGACGCGTCGTGGTGGGTGTCGATGGCTTCTTCCGTGGCCTTCAGCGCGCCCTCGGTGGTCTCGACCGCGAAGTCCGGCGGCAGCCCGCCGTCCTTGACGCTGCGGTCCATCGACCCGCGGGCCAGGGTGATCCGGGCACCGATCTCGCGGGCCGCGGCCAGCTCGGCGCCGACCAGGTCGCCGGAGCCCCGCGGGAAGACGTAGTGGTGGTCGGAGGCGGTGGTGACGCCGCCCTTGACCATCATGGCCAGCGAGCCCTGGGTGGCCGCGGCGAGCATCGGCGCGTCGATGCGGGCCCAGGTCGGGTACAGGGCCACCAGCCAGTTGAAGAGGTTGTGGTCGGTGGCCAGCCCGCGGGTGATCCACTGGTAGAAGTGGTGATGGGTGTTGACCAGGCCGGGGGTGACGAGGTGGCCCGTGCCGTCGATACGGCGGACGACGTTCTCCAGGCCCTCGGGGGCCTTGCCCGCGCCCACCGATTCGATGAGGTTGCCGGCGACAACGAGGTGGCCCGAGGCGTACTCGGTGCCGTCTGCGTCGACGGTCGCGATGGCGCAGTTCTCGATGACGATGCGCCGCGTCGCCCTGCTGTCAGAGGCTGCCGGTGCTGCCATGGTGCTTCCTCTTGCTTTCCTCTGGGGTTCGGGCACGGCAGGGCCCTACGGGATTTGAGTGCCGGAACCGGGCGAGGCGGCTGACAGTACCGCTGCCCCCTTGGTGCTCCGGGTGCCGAGATGGTGGAAGAACAGGTTGAGCAGGACCGCGACGAGCGCGCCGGCGCTGATGCCGGAGCCGAGCACGGTCTGTGCCCAGGCGGGGAAGTCCTCGTAGAACCGCGGGGCGGCGAGCGGGATGATGCCCGCGCCCAGCGACACGGCCACGAGGATGATGTTGGAGCTGTCGTCGAGGCCGGCCTCGGAGAGCGTACGGATGCCGCTGACCGCGATCGAGCCGAACAGGACGATGCCGGCGCCGCCGAGGACGGGCATCGGCACGAGGTTGACCACCGCGCCGAGGACCGGGAAGGCGCCGAGGACCAGGAGGGTGGCGCCCGCGACGGCGACGACGTACCGGCTGCGTACCCGGGTCAGCGAGACGACCCCGACGTTCTGCGCGAAGGCGCTGGTCGGGAAGCCGCCGAAGACCGGTCCGAGAAGGGTGGCGATGCCGTCGGTACGCAGCCCGCGGGTGATGGTCCGACCGGTCGTACGCCGTTCGCAGATCTCACCGAGGGCGAGCATCCCGGCGGCGGACTCGGTCATCAGGACCAGCATGACGATGCACAGGGACAGCATGGCGGCGGGCTGGAACTCCGGCGCGCCGAAGGCGAAGGGGGTGGGCAGCGCGACGACGGGCGCCTCCCGCAGCGCGTCGAAGCTCGCCATGCCGAACGGGACCGCGGCGAGGGTGCCCGCGACCAGCCCCAGCAGGAGCGCGATCTGCTTGACGAAGCCCCGGGTGAAGCGCTGGATCAGCAGGATCACCACGAGGGTGAAGGCGGCCAGCGCCAGGTGCTTCATGGAGCCGAAGTCGGCGGCCTCCTTGTCGCCGCCCTGCGCCCAGCCGACCGGTACCGGCATCAGGGTGACGCCGATGAGGGTGATGACGACGCCGGTGACCAGCGGCGGGAAGTAGCGCAGCAGCCTGCCGAAGAACGGGCCGACGGTCAGGCAGAAGGCGCCGGCGACCATCACCGCCCCGTATATCGCGGGGAGTTGGTGGCCTTTGGCGGTGGTCTCGGCGATGGCGAGCATCGGGGTGATGCCGGCCGAGGAGGCGGCGTTGACGAACGGCAGCCGGTTGCCGGCGAACCGTCCGGCGCCGAGGGTCTGCAGCAGGGTCGCGAGACCGGCGATCAGCAGGCTGGCGGCGATCAGCCGGGTGCGGCCCGCGGTGTCCAGGCCGGTGGCCTGGCCGATGATGAGCGGAGGGGTGACGACGCCGGCGTACATGGCGGCGATGTGCTGGAGCGCGGCGGGGACGAGCCGCTTGGGTGCCGGCTTCTCGTCCACCGGGTGGACCGGCGGGACGGGGTGTTTCTCAACGTGCGGTGGGTGTGCGGCCATGGGGCGTTTCCCCTCAGGATTCGCGGGGCCCCTCCCCGCTGCGGGACGGGAAGGGGCGGCGCGGCACGGCGCTGCGTCGGGAGCCGTCAGAGGTTGGTCAGATCCGTCGGGATCTCGGCTTCGACACCGTCGCGCAGGACAGTGGCTTCTATCAGGCCGTACGGGCGGTCCGCCGCGTAGTAGACGGCTCCCTCGGCGGTATCGTTCTTCAGGCCGAACGGCTCCAGGTCCACCAGGAAGTGGTGCTTGTTCGGCAGCGAGAACCGCACCTCGTCGATCTCCGCGCGGTTATTGATGATCCGCGAACCCATCTGGTAGAGGGTCTGCTGGAGCGAGAGGCTGTAGGTTTCCGCGAAGGCGTGCATCAGATGCTTCTTGACCTGGGCGTAGGAGCGTTCCCAGTTGGGCATCCGCTGGTCGTCGTCGGTCCAGTTGAACCGCCAGCGGCCGGACACCTCGGTGGCCAGGATGCGGTCGTACGCCTCCTTCAGCGTCGTGTACTTGTCCTTGATGTAGCCCCAGAACTCGGAATTCGTCGAATTCATCACGACGAGGTCCTTCAGGCCGGAAATGACCTGCCACTTCTCACCGTCGTAGGTGATCTGGGTCAGCCGGGTCTCCTGGCCCTTGCGGACGAAGGAGTGCTTGACCTCGTCGGCGCCGATGAACTGCGCGGCGGCCTCGGAGGTCTCGATGCGCTCCCAGGCGTATTCCTCGATGCGGATCCGGGCCCGCCGGATCGGCTCCTGACTGGTGACGAAGTGCCGGGCCAGGTGGATGCCGAACTGCTCGGCCGACTCGATGCCGTGTTCCTTGGCGAAGGCGTACACGGTGTTCTTGGTCGTGTCGGTGGGCAGGCAGTGGGCGTTGGAGCCGGAGAGGTGGACGTCTTCGAGATCGCCGGAGAGCGCTACCGAAACGTTCAGGTCCTTGATGTGATGGGTGTCGCCGTCCCGGGTGATTTTGACGACTCGGTTTTCCGCTTTGCCGTACTGGTTCTGGCCGAGAATCGTGGGCATTTCGGTGCTAGCTCCCTCGGTATACGGAGTAGCCGAACGGGTTGAGCAGCAGCGGTACGTGGTAGTGCTCGCCCGGCGTGACGGCGAAGGTGATCGCCACCTCCGGGAAGAAAGCTCCGCTGTCCCTTGCGCGGGGGGCGTCCTGCTGTTCCTCGGCTTGCTGGTCGGCCGTTTCGGCCTTGCTGGCGAGATACGCCTCGGTCGCGAAGTCCAGGCGTACGTGGGTGGTGCCCGCCGGCAGGGCCGGCAGGTCCTTGCAGCGCCCGTCCGCGTCGGTCCGGGAGGCGCCGTGTGCCTTCCAGTCCGCGTCGTGTCCGGACCGTACCGAGAGCGTCAGGGCGATGCCCTGCGCGGGGCGGCCCACGCTGGTGTCCAGGATGTGCGTGGACACCGACGTGTCGTGCGCGGCCGTCTCGCTGCTCATGGTGTGGCTCCTTCTGCGGCGTCTGCCGGGTCCGCCGCGTCCTCGACGAGGCGGCCCAGCCGGATGCGGTTGATCTTGCCCAGTTCGGTACGCACGATCTCGCGTTCTTGTTCCGGCGTGTTGTCCACGCGGTTACGGGCGGCGTCCCGCAGCTGCTCGCCGGTCAGTCCGGTGGCGCAGATGAGGAAGACGTGCCCGAACTTCTCCTGGTACGCCAGGTTCAGTTCGAGCATCTCCGCCTTGAGGTCCGCGTCGGCGTCGGACATCCCGCGCTGTTCGCGCGAGGAGGTCGCGTCGCCCGGCGTGGGCCGGCCGATGGGCGGGTGCCCGGCCATCGCCTCGGCCAGGTCCGCCGCGGTCAGCTCGGCCATGGCGGCGTCGCTGGCGGCGTACAGGGCTTCGGTGGTGGCGTACGGGCGGTGGGCGAGGAGGTGGTTGCCCCACGCTTCGCTGGCGCACGCCTCGTGCAGTGCGGCTCGTGCCGCACGGTCGGAAGCGGCGTTGAACCGGGCGAGGCCCGGCGTCGGATTCGAAGACACGGGTAGCCTCCGTGGCCTGGTGCGGTGCGGGCTCTGCTTGGCTGGAAACAGCTAAGACCTCCGGCAACATCACGTCAACACTTTGTTGAAAACTCGGCAACAAGAAAGCCGCCGTCCGGTTCGCCCGGACGGCGGCATGCGCGGGTTCGCCCAACCGGCCCCACTTACGGGTCAGTCGGCACCCTTCGTGGCGTTGTCCCTGTTCAGGTAGTTGTAAACGGTGAAGCGGCTGACGCCGAGCGCACCGGCCACCGTCTCGACGCCGTGCCGTACGGAAAAAGCACCGCGCGCCTCCAGGACCCGCACCACCGACTGCTTGGTCCGGCGGTCCAGGTCCGACAGCGGCATGCCGTGCCGGCGCTGGAGCTCGGCGAGGAGGTGATCCAGCGAGTCGGACAGGTGCGGCAGCCGTACGGCCACCCGGTCCTGCCCCTCCCAGGCCAGGACGACATCGTCACCCTGCGCCTGCTCCGGCGCGATCATCTCCGCACCCATGGCGTCCACCAGCGGCTTGACCGCCTGGACGAACGGGTGATCGGCGGGCTCGGTCACGTCGCGTCCCCCTCGCCCGGCGCGATCACGTTGACCTGGAGGGAGACCCGGGTGGCGCCGGCCTCCAGGGATTTGCGCAGCAGCACGTCCACCGCCGACAGCACCTTCTCGCCCTCCCCTTCGGCGGTGTTGCCGAAGGGGCCGACGTCGACGGCGTCCAGCCCGGCACCGGTGATGATCTCGCGCCCCACGACCGCGTGGGCGGGCGCTTCGTCCAGATCGAACGGTTCCGTCGTGAATTCCACTCGCAATCGCACCATGCCACCAAAGTATCGCCGCCGGGCCGCGCGGTTCCCCGGGCCCGGGGAACCGCCTCACGAGCGCCCGGCGGGCCACCGGTCCACCTCTTGACAGGTCGCGAGATCCGCAGGCAATGTTCCAACCAGCAGAAACACAGTTCCACAATACGGAAGGTCGCTCACCCCTCATGGGCTTCTCCGACGCGCGTTTCGATGTCAACCTCTCGATCCTGTTCACCGAGCTGCCGCTGCTGGAACGCCCGGCGGCGGCCGCCGCGGCCGGATTCACCGCGGTCGAGCTGTGGTGGCCCTGGACCGACGCCCCCGTCCCCGCACAACGGCAGCTGGACGCCCTGCGCAACGCGCTGCGCGACGCGGGCACCCACCTGGTCGGCCTGAACTTCTACGCCGGGCAGCTGCCCGGCCCCGACCGCGGCGCCCTGTCCGTCCCCGGGGAGGAGTCCGAGCGCTTCCGCGCCAACGTGGAGGTGGCCGCGGACTTCGCGCAGTCGCTGGACTGCACCGCGCTCAACGCCCTGTACGGCAACCGCGTCCAGGGCGTCGACCCGGCCGCCCAGGACGCCCTGGCACTGGAAAACCTCACCCTGGCCGCCCGCGCCGCGCACCGGGTGGGCGCCACGCTGCTGATCGAGGCACTCAACGCGCCGGAGTCGCCCGACTGCCCGATCGTCTCCGCCCCCAAGGCCATCGAGGTGGTGGACGCGGTCAACGCCGCCACCGGCCTGGACAACGCCCGCTTCCTGATGGACCTGTACCACCTGGCGAGGAACGGCGAGGACCTGGAAGCGGTCATCGACCGCTACACCCCGCTGACCGGCCACGTCCAGATCGCCGACAACCCCGGCCGCGGCGCCCCCGGCACCGGCACCCTCCCCCTCGAAGACCTCCTGGACCGGCTGCACACCAACGGCTACACCGGCTGGACCGGCCTGGAATACCAGCCCGGCAACACCCCCAGCGCGGACGCGTTCGCCTGGCTGCCCCGCCCCCAGCGCGCCACCACCGCCCCCTGACCCGCCGCACGAAAGGCACCCCGTACATGAGCACTCTTCCGAAGATCGCGTGGATCGGGCTGGGCATCATGGGCGCGCCCATGGCCGAGAACCTGCTCAAGGCCGGCTACCCGGTCACCGGCCACACCCTCGAACCGGACAAGCTCGACCGGCTGGCCGCCGCCGGCGGCACCCCCGCCACCTCCATCGCCGAAGCCGTACGCGAGGCCGACGTCATCATCACCATGGTGCCCGCCTCCCCCCAGGTCGAGGCCATCGCCTACGGCCCCGACGGCATCCTGGCCAACGCCCGGCGCGGGGCACTGCTGATCGACATGTCCTCGATCACCCCGCAAACGTCCATCGACCTGGCCGCCGCCGCAGCAGAGCGGGGCCTGCGGGTGCTGGACGCCCCGGTCTCCGGCGGCGAGGCCGGCGCCATCGAGGCCGTCCTGTCCATCATGGTCGGCGGCCCCCAGGAAGACTTCGACGCCGCCCGCCCCCTGTTCGAAGCCCTCGGCACGACCATCGTGCGCTGCGGCCCGCACGGAGCGGGGCAGACCGTCAAGGCCGCCAACCAGCTCATCGTCGCCGTCAACCTCCAGGCCTGCGCCGAAGCCGTCGTCTTCCTGGAGAAGTCCGGCGTCGACCTGACCGCCGCCCTGGAAGTCCTGGGCGGCGGACTGGCCGGCTCCACCGTCCTGACCCGCAAGAAGACCAACTTCCTCACCCGCGACTTCACACCCGGCTTCCGCATCGATCTGCACCACAAAGACATGGGCATCGTCACCGACGCCGCCCGCACGGTCGGCGCCGCCCTGCCCGTCGGCACCCTGGTCGCCTCCCTGGTCGCCGCCCTGCGCGCACAGGGCGACGGCGGCCTCGACCACTCCGCCCTCCTACGCGGCGTCGAACGCCTCTCCAGCCCCACCACCGTTTGACGGCCTGCCGGGTCATCGACGAAGCCGTCGGCCCGGACGCGTACATCGTCACCGACGCCGGTCTCCGCCGGCTCTGTGGCGACCCGCACCGGTCGTCGTCGCGCCACGCGGCGCGGTACGTGGTGTGCGGCGGGAACGGGCCGCCCGGCCGCCAAGCACCGGTCACGATCGGCGTACGCGTGGCCCTGAACGCCCTGGGCCGCCGGGACACCACGGTCGTCACCCTCGTCCCCGTACGCGAACTGCCGCGTGCCACCGATGCGTTGGCGTTCGCGGCGCTGCACGAGGTGCCGTTCGTGCTGGTCGCGGTCGGGCCCGATGCCCCCCAGCGGCAGGCGGTCGCTGGAGCTGATGCGGGCGTACGGCTGCTCGGCGCACCGGGTGGGCGACCCCGACGCCCTGCGCTCAGCGGCCACTTGGGCCCGTAAGGAGGCCGTGACCACAGCCCGGCCGGTCCTGCTGCTGGCCACCGCGCACCCCTCGCCCGAGGCGTAAGAGCCCGGGCCCCGAAGACTTCCCGGCGGCGGCGCCGACACCTGTCCTGTCGCGCCCAGGCGCCGCCGCCGGGAAACCCCTCCGAGCGCGCCCGAAATGCCGCTCTCTGCCCCGTCCGAGCACCACCCCGCAACTTTTCAACAAAGTGTTGACGGTGATGGGGGTGCTCCCTACGCTCCAACATGCGGAAGCCGACTTCCGCGCTCTCGTACGGAAGGTCACCATGCCGAAGCCCACGACGACGCGCCGTCTCACCACGGAAGCCGGCGCCCCGATCGCCGACAACCAGAACTCCGCCACCGCCGGCGTCGGTGGCCCGCTGCTCCTCCAGGACCAGCACCTCTTGGAGAAGCTGGCCCGCTTCAACCGCGAGCGCATCCCGGAGCGGGTGGTGCACGCCCGCGGCTCGGGCGCGTACGGGTACTTCGAGGTGACCGACGACGTCACCGCCTTCACCCGCGCGGACTTCCTGAGCGCGGTCGGCCGCCGCACCGACCTGTTCATCCGCTTCTCGACCGTCGCCGACAGCCTCGGCGGCCCGGACGCCGCCCGTGACCCGCGCGGCTTCGCGGTCAAGTTCTACACCGAGGAGGGCAATTACGACCTCGTCGGCAACAACACCCCGGTCTTCTTCATCAAGGACCCGCTGAAGTTCCCGGACTTCATCCACTCGCAAAAGCGCGACCCGTTCACCGGCAAGCAGGAGCCGGACAACGTCTGGGACTTCTGGGCCCACTCCCCCGAGGCCACCCACCAGGTCACCTGGCTGATGGGCGACCGCGGCATCCCGGCCTCGTACCGGCACATGAACGGCTACGGCTCGCACACGTACCAGTGGACGAACGCCGACGGCGAGGGCTTCTTCGTCAAGTACCACTTCAAGACCAACCAGGGCGTCCGCTGCCTGAGCAGCGACCAGGCCGCGGAGCTCGCGGGCAAGGACCCCAACAGCCACCAGACCGACCTGCTGCAGTCCATCGAGCGCGGCGTGTACCCGTCCTGGACGCTGTATGTGCAGATCATGCCCGCGGCCGAGGCGGCGGACTACCGCTTCAACCCGTTCGACCTGACGAAGGTGTGGCCGCACGCCGACTACCCGCTCCAGCGCGTCGGCCGGATGGTGCTCGACCGCAACCCGGACAACGTCTTCGCCGAGGTCGAGCAGGCCGCGTTCTCGCCGAACAACTTCGTGCCCGGCATCGGTCCGTCCCCGGACAAGATGCTCCAGGGCCGGCTGTTCGCCTACGCCGACGCGCACCGCTACCGCCTGGGCGTCAACCACACCCAGCTGCCGGTCAACGCGCCGAAGGCGACCGTGGCGAACAACTACGGCCGGGACGGCCTGATGGCGTCCAACGCCTACGGCCGGCACGCCAAGAACTACGAGCCCAACTCCTACGACGGTCCCGTGCAGTCGGACCAGCCGCTGGCCGCGCCGTTCGCGCTCACCGGCCACACCGGCACCCACGCGGCCCCGGCACACACCAAGGACGACGACTTCTTCCAGGCCGGCGAGCTGTACCGGCTGATGTCCGAGGACGAGAAGAACCGCCTGGTGGCGAACATCGCCGGCGGCCTGGCACAGGTCTCGCGGGACGACGTGGTCGAGAAGAACCTCGCCCACTTCCACGCCGCCGACCCGGAGTACGGCAAGCGCGTCGAGGCGAAGGTCCACGAGCTGCGCGAGGACTGAGCCCCCGGTCAGCGCGAGGGCCCGACGGGAGGTCCGGCCCATCGCGCGCCCGTGCCGGCCGGTCCGCTGAGGGGTGGCCGGCCGGCACGGCACTCCCCCGAACCCCGCCCGGCGGCGCGATCGTCCTGTCGCGCCCGACTCCCGTGCCGCCGGGCGGCACCACCACGGCGCCGGTGCGGGCGGAACCGCGCACGGTGTCCGTACGATTTGGGTGAAAGCCGGACCCCCGCGCATATCCCTGCGGTATGGTCGGCCTCCCACCGTGAGCCTCCCCCCAACGCCCGCTGGGGGACCATGGACGGCAACGGAATCTGTCTGCCGACCTACCTGCCGGGAGCCGATCATGGCCGACAGCGTGCCGGTGCGCTGCCCGACGTGCCGCCGCGAGAACGCCTTCACCCCGCCCACGTTCCCGTGCGCCTGCGGGGCGCCGCTGACTCTGCCGGTGCTGCGCGGTGGTGTGCCGGTGGAGATCGTGCACCGTACGTGGCAGAGCTCCTGGGTGGAGGTGCGCTGTGATACCTGCGGGCGGCTGGACGAGTGGCCGGCGCCTGAGTCGGGCTGTGTGTGCGGAACGGTGGTGCGCGTTCCCGTCGTCCCCGTACCGACCCCGCCCCCGCCGAACCCGCCGGCGCCCGGCAGTTCCCTCGCGTCCTCGGCCGGGCCGCCCGGCCCGCCGCCGGTGCTGCGGCCCGCCTTCCGCCCGGTCACCATCCGTACGGCCCGGGACTGTGTCACCGCCGCCGCCCAGTACCTGAAGTGGCTCGGCTTCACCGATGTCCTGGCGGCGCAGGAACGCAGCGCGTCCGGGGTGGACCTGCGCGGCACCGGCGTGGTGGCCCAGGTGGACCCGACGACCCGGGCGACCAAGCTGCGGGAGATCGAGTGCCTGTGGCTCAATGGTCTCAACGACTCCGCGATCGCGGTCTGCTTCTCCCTGGCGGGCTACTCCCGCGACGCCCGCGCCCGCGCCGACGAACTGCACCTCCCGCTGTTCGTCATGGACCTGACCGGCACCCCGCAGCCGGTCAACGATCCGGCCGATGAGCTGATCAGGGACGGCGCCACGAGCCGGTAGGGGCGGCGGCCGGCCACCGCGGCGGTGCTGGTTAGGGTCGGTGGGTCCCCGACCAGCGTACGGAGAGGCTCGATGACGGCCAGGAACGGCGCGGACGCGCTGCTGCAACTGCGCGGTGTCAGCCGTCGCTACGGCGACCGGCAGGCCCTGCACCCGATCGACCACGACCTGGCCGCGGGCCGCTGCACCGCGCTGTTCGGGCACAACGGGTCCGGCAAGTCCACGCTGCTGCGGATCGCGTGCGGCCGGGACGCGCCGACCGGCGGCCGGGCGCTGTTCGCGGGCCGTACGGTCGCCGAGGACGACCCGGAGGTACGGGCGCGGGTGGCGGTGGTCGGCGACAGCGTGGCCTGCTATCCGGATCTCACCGTCCGCGAACACCTCGAACTCGTCACGGTCGCGCACGCGGTGGACGACGCCCCTGCCTGGATCGACCAGGTGCTCGCCGACCGGCGGCTGGCCGACCACGCCGACGCGCTGCCCAATGCGCTTTCTTCCGGTCAGCTGCAGTCGCTGCTGCTGGCCGCCGCGCTGGTACGGCCGCGCGACCTGCTTGTCCTGGACGAACCGGAACAGCGGCTCGACCCCGGCGCCCGCGCGCGCCTGGCCGCCCTCCTGGTCGCGGAGAAGGAGGACGGCGTGGCCGTCCTGCTCGCCACGCACCAGGCCGAGCTGGCCGAGGAGGTCGCCGACCACATGATCGCGCTGGAGGACGGCCGGGTGATCGAGCAGGGCACTCCGGCGGAGGTGCTGCGGAAGCTGGGTGTGCGCTCATGACGGCGCGGGGTACGGAGACGGATTCGCGCGCGGCGGAGGAGGAGACCAGCGATCCGGCCGTCTGGAACGAGCAGGAGGACGACCGCACCGTCGAGACGCTGCGCTGGCTGCGCGACAAACGCCGGGCGCACCAGCGGCAGCGCCGCCGCGACCGTGCCGTCCTCGCGTACTGCGTGGTGCTCGCCGTCCTCGGCTACGGCGGCGGCTACGCCTTCCGCTTCCTGCGGTCGCTGAAGATCGGCGCGGACCACGGCAGCCTCGGCGCGGACCTCCAGCGCACCCTGCCGGGCGCCTTCGTCGTCGTCGCCCTCGCACTGGCCGTGCTCGCCGCCCGCGACGCGCTGTGGCGCGGACCGGTGGTCGTGTCCGGGCCGTCCGCCGGCTGGCTGCTGGCACAGCCCGTACGGCGCGGCGCGGTGCTGCGGCCCGCCTTCCGGATGTCCGCCGTACTGGCGATGGCCGCGGGTGCGCTCGCCGCGACGGCCGCGGCCGTCGTCCTGCACGTCACCGGCCTGGCCTCCTTCGGCGGCGCGCTGGCCGCGCTGTTCCCGGCCGGGGTCTGCCTGCCGCTGCTGGCCGTATCGCTGGGCATGGCGGTCGAGCGCAGGTCACAGTCGGCACGCCTCGTACGGCGGCTCACCGCGCCTGCCGCCCTTCTCCTGGCGCTGGCGGCCGGGCAGACGGCGCTGGCCTTCGGCGGCCACCGCTGGGCGCCTGTGGAGTGGGCCGAACTGTGGTCCGGCCCGTGGGGCTGGGCGGCACAGCCGGTGGTGGCGGTCACCGGCGGGCAGGCCCCGGGCTGGCCCGTCGCGCTCGTACTCCTCGCGGCCGTCACCGCCGCCGCGGCCGGGTACGCGCACCGGGACGCCGCGCACGTGCCCAACGCCCAGCTGCGGGGCCGTGCGGCGACGGCCTCGGCCGTCACGTCCGGAGTGTTCGCCCTGGAACTGCGGGCCGCGAAACTGGCCGTCCTGGAGGCGGGCGGCGACGCGCCCAAGCGCCGGGTGCGGCTGCCGGCGCCGCCGCACCGGTATCTGATCGTGGTGTGGCGCGACCTGCTGGCCCTGCTGCGCATGCCGGGGCGGCTGGGGCGGGCGGTCGCCTGGACGGCCGCCGCGGCCGCGGCGGTGGGCCTCGGCGCCGGGCCGGTCGCCGAGCGGCGCGTGCTCGGCCTGGCCGTAGGGCTGCTGTGCGGGTACGCCGCGGTCGGTGCCCTGGCCGAACCGGCGCGCCTGGAGACGGACGACGCGCGACGCGCCGCTTGGTCGCCGTTCCGGCTGCGGACGCTGATGCTGCACCACGCCATCGTGCCGGCGGCGCTCGGCGCGCTGCTGGGCCTGCTGGCGGCCGTACCGTACGCGCTCGCCGGTGCCGGGTGGGCGCTGCTGCTGATGCCGCTGTGCGCGGCGCCGTTCGCCGCGGCGGCGGTCTTCGGCGCCTGCCGCGGCCCGGCCCGCACGGACCTGCTGTTCGTCGGCGGCGCCACACCGATGGGCGGCCCCGGCCCGTTCCTGTTCGCCGCCTGGTACGCCGCCGGTCCGCTGGTGTCGGTCACCGGCCTGACCCTCGTCCTGAACCCGGCCCTGGCCCACGGGCCGGATGCGCGGTCGGTGCTCCAGGCGGGCGTCATGGCGCTGGTGCTGACGGCCGGTCTGCTGTTCTTCGCCGGGCGGTCGGCGAGCCGGCTCGTACGGCACTGAGCCGTCCGGCCGGGAAGGAAACGGCCGCTCCGGCGGTTGTGTCCGGCCGTGACGGCCGACCACAGGGACGAGGAGCCGAGGCCCGTATGAAGGTGATCGTCATCGGAGCGAGCGGGGTCATCGGCAGCGCGGTCGCCGACGAGCCGGCGGGGCGCGGGCACACGGTCGTACGGGCCTCGCGGCGCGGGCCGGTACGGGTGGACATGGAAGATCCGGCGTCCGCGGACGCGCTGTTCGAGGACCCGGCCGTGCGCGGCGCGGACGCCGTGGTCTGCTGCGCGGCGAGCGGGCGGCTGACGCCGCTGGACGAGCCGTCCGACGCCGAATTCACCCGTGGTCTGCACGGCAAGCTGCTCGGGCAGGTGCAGCTGACCCGGCGCGCGCTGCACCACCTACAGGACGGCGGGGCGGTCGTGCTCACCAGCGGCCGGTTCGACGAACCCACCCCGGGCAGCGCGTTCGCCGCGCTGGTGAACACGGGGCTGGACGCCTTCGCACAGGCCGCGGCACCCGAGATGCCCCGCGGGCTGCGGCTGACCGCCGTCAGCCCCGGCTGGGTCGGCGAGACCCCGGAGCGGCTGGGCATGGACCCGTCCGCGGGCACCCCGGCCGCCGAACTGGCCCGTACGTACGCGGACGCCGTGGAGGGCCGTACCGCCCGACCCGGCACCCGTACCCGGGAAAATCGGCTGCCGTACGCCCCGCGACCTGCGACGGTGCTGCCATGAAGGCATCCGGCACCCGCCCCGACCCCGTCATCCGTCCGGCCGCCCCCGGCGACCTCCCCGCGCTGCGCGCCATCGAGCGCGCGGCCGGGGAGGCTTTCCGCGCCGTGGGCATGGATGTGATCGCGGACGACGAACCTCCGTCGCCCGCGGAACTGACCCGCTGTCAGCAGGCGGGACGGGCCCTGGTCGCCGATGACGGAGCGGCGGACGGCGCGCCGCTCGCGTATCTGCTGTGGGAGCCGGTCGACGGCTGCGCCCACATCGAGCAGGTCTCGGTCCACCCGGACGCCGCCCGCCGCGGCCTCGGCCGGGCGCTCATCGAGCGGGCGTGGCAGGACAGCGGGCTTCCGGCGCTGACCCTGACGACGTTCGCGGGCGTTCCGTGGAACGCCCCGTACTACGCCCGTATCGGCTTCCGTGTCCTCGCCGAGGCCGAACTGACGCCCGGCCTGCGGGAGATCCGCCGCCGGGAGGGCGAACTGGGCCTGGACCGGTGGCAGCGGGTGTGCATGCGCCGGGACGGCTGAGGGCCGGCGACCGGCGTCACATACGGCTCACGGGCCGGTGGCCTGGTTGTGTGACCTGCGCGGGCGCCCGGCTTGCCGGTGTTCCGGCCGCCGGGGACGATCGCCGGATGAAGCCACCCCGACCGGCGTCCCGGCCCCCTTCCCGCCCCGGTTCCGGGGATCTCGGCGAGCAGTCCGCCACGGACGCGGCGGCGGCCCGCCTCTCCCCCGCGCGGCGCGTCCTCGCCGTGGCCGCGTCCGTCACCGTCGCCGTCCTCGTGCCCCTGCTCGGTACGGGGCTCGTGGTCGACGAGTCGTACGAGATCCGGTTACCCGGTGACGGGGCCATCGCGCTGCTGCGGGCGGTGCTGCTGGCCGCGCTGTGCGTGCACGTCGGGGAGTTGGCGGGGGTGCGGCTGGCGCGGCGGGTGGCCGGGGCGTCGGCGGGGCTGCCGCGGTCGTGGGCGGTGCGGGCCGCGTGGGCGGGGGTGGCGGCGGCCGTGGGGCAGTTGCTGCTGGTGGCGGGGAGCGGATCGCCGGTGGCGGGGCTGTCCGGGCCCGCCCTCGTCGAGGCGTACGCGACCCGGCCGGGCCTGCTCGCGCTCCTGGAGGCCAACGCCTTCCTGCTGGCCGCCCTGTGCGCCACCTCCAGACGCCCGGGGTGGGCGGTCGTGCCGCTGGCGGCCATCGTGTTCGGCGAGGCGCTGCGGGCCCACCCCGAGCCGTACACCCCGGAGATCGGTACGGCCCTCACCCTCGTGCACCTGACGGCGACCACGCTGTGGACCGGCGGGCTGCTGCACGTGCTGCGGACCCGGTGGCGGTGGCGGCACGACGCGGCGGCCGGGCGCGAGGTGCTGACGCGGTACGCGCGTCCTGCGGCGCTGCTGTTCGCCGCGATCACCGCGACCGGCGTGTGCAGCACGCTGCGCCGGCTGCCGCTCGCGGAGGTGTTCACCTCGGGGTACGGGCGTGTGCTGCTGGCCAAGCTGGTGCTCGTCCTGATCGTGAGCGGGCTGGCGCTGGTCGCGCGCGGGCGGCTGCGGCGGGAAGCGGCCGTGCCGGGCGCGGCCACCCGGCCGGCCCGTGCGGAGCTGGTGGCGCTGGCGGCGGTGGTGCTGGTTTCCGCCGTTCTGACGGCCGTACCGCTGCCGCCCGCGCCGCTCTAGCGTGCCCCGGCACCGCACGGGGGCCCGGGGGCCGGGACCGGCGGCGCGCCATAATGCCTGCATGTTCGATGCCAAGCGGCTGCGGGCCGTCTGTCTGGACTTCAACGGGGCGGTCGAGGAGTTCCCCTTTCCCCGGCACCCGGAGGTGTCCACGTTCAAGGTCGGCGGAAAGATCTTCGCGCTGGCCACTCTGGACGCCGTGCCGCTGGCCGTGAGCCTGAAGTGCGACCCGGAGCTGGCCGAGCGGCTGCGCGCCGCGCACCCCGAGATCGTGCCGGGCTACCACCTCAACAAGCGGCACTGGAACACCGTCTCGCTGGCGGGGGCGCTGGACGACCGGCTCGTCCTGGACATGATCGAGGATTCGTACGACCTGATCGTGGCGCGGCTGCCGCGCGCCCAGCAGCTGGCGCTGGACTGGCCGGGCCGCGCCTGATCCCATGGCGCGCGGCCCGGCCGTACCGTTGCAGACGGCTTCTTACGTCTGGTTCGTACGTGTGGTTCTTACGCCTGGGCGGCCTCGACGGGCCCCGCGGCGCCCGCTTCCGTCGGCCGTACCGGGGCCGCCGTCGGCTCCGCCTCCGCCGCCAGCCGCGCCGCCAGCCGCTCCCGCAGCTCGATCTTGCGGACCTTGCCGCTGACGGTCATCGGGAAGGCGTCGAGGACGTGTACGTAGCGCGGGACCTTGTAGTGCGCCAGCCGCGAGCGGCAGAAGCGGGCCAGTTCGTCGCGGGTGAGGCCGGCCGCGGGGTCGCGCAGGATGACGCAGGCAGCGATCTCTTCGCCGTACTTGGCGTCCGGGACGCCGACCACCTGCACATCCGCGATCTTCGGGTGGGTGTAGAGGAACTCCTCGATCTCGCGCGGGTAGACGTTCTCCCCACCCCGGATGATCATGTCCTTGATGCGGCCGACGATGCGCAGATAGCCGTCGTCGTTCATCACCGCCAGGTCACCGGTGTGCATCCAGCGCTCCGCGTCGATCGCCTCGTCGGTGCGCTCCGGCTCCTCCCAGTAGCCCAGCATCACGCTGTAGCCGCGGGTGCACAGCTCGCCGGGCTCGCCACGTGGCACGGTCGCGCCGGTCGCCGGGTCCACCACCTTGACCTCGATGTGCGGCAGCACCCGGCCCACCGTGCCGGTGCGGTGCGCCAGGTCGTCGTCGCGCCGCGTCTGCGTGGAGACCGGCGAGGTCTCGGTCATGCCGTAGCAGATGGAGACCTCGGCCATGTGCATCTCGGAGACGACCCGCCGCATCACCTCCTCCGGGCACGGCGAGCCCGCCATGATCCCGGTGCGCAGCGACGACAGGTCGAACGTGGCGAAGTCCGGATGGTCCAGTTCGGCGATGAACATGGTCGGCACGCCGTACAGGGACGTGCAGCGCTCCTGCTCGACGGCGCGCAGGGTGGCCGCCGCGTCGAAGGCGGGCGCCGGGATGACGATGCAGGCGCCGTGCGAGGTGGCCCCCAGGTTGCCCATCACCATGCCGAAGCAGTGGTAGAAGGGCACCGGCAGACAGACCCGGTCGTGCTCCGTGTAGCCGACGGTCTCGCCCACCCAGAAGCCGTTGTTGAGGATGTTGTGGTGGGAGAGGGTGGCGCCCTTCGGGAAGCCGGTGGTGCCGGAGGTGTACTGGATGTTGACCGGGTCGTGCGGCGACAGCTCCTTCGCGCAGGCGGCCAGCCGCTCGTACGGCACCGTCGCGCCCGCCGCCAGCAGCCCGTCCCAGGTCGGGTCGTCGATGTAGATCACGTCGCGCAGCGCCCGGCTCTCGGCCCGCACCTGCTCGATCATCCGCCGGTAGTCGCTGGACTTGTGGGCGACGGCGGAGACCAGCACGCTCATCCCGGCCTGCTTGAGCACATACGCCAATTCGTGCACACGGTAGGCCGGATTGATGTTGACCATGATGGCGCCGATGCGGGCGGTGGCGTACTGCACCAGCACCCATTCCGGGCAGTTGGGCGCCCAGATGCCGACCCGGTCGCCCTTGCGCACGCCCTTGGCCAGCAGGCCGAGCGCCACCTCGTCCACCGCCCGCCCCAGCTCCGCGTACGTCCAGCGGCGCCCGCCCGCCACGTCCACCAGCGCCTCGCGGTCGCCGAAGCGACTGATCGCGCGCTCCAGGTCGGCGCCGATGGTGCGGTCGAGCAGCGGCCGGCCGGTCTCGCCCCGGGCATACGCCAGGTGGTGACCTGCCGCGGCGCTCTCCCGGGGTCCCGGCGGGTGGCCCGGCGGCCTGCTCATGTCGGTCATCGGTGGTCTTCCTCTCGGTACTCGGCGGCGCCCCCGCCCTGCTCGGCGGTGCGCTCGCGCAGCTCCACGCGACGGATCTTGCCCGAGACCGTCTTGGGCAGGTCCGCGAACTCCAGCCGCCGCACGCGCTTGTACGGGGCGAGCACCGCCCGGGAGTGGGCGAAGAGTGCCGCCGCGGTCTCGGGACCAGGTTCCCAGCCGGCCGCCAGCACCACGTACGCCTTGGGCACGGCCAGCCGGAGGGGGTCGGGCGCGGGCACCACGGCGGCCTCGGCCACCGCTTCGTGCTCCAGGAGTGCGCTCTCCAGCTCGAAGGGTGAAATCTTGTAATCAGATGCCTTGAACACGTCGTCGGCCCGTCCCACGTACGTGAGGTAGCCGTCGGCGTCGCGCGAGCCGATGTCGCCGGTGCGGTAGTAGCCGCCGGCCATCGCCTCGGCGGTGCGGTCCGGGTCGCCGTGGTAGCCGGTGGTCAGGCCGACCGGGCGGGCCGACAGGTCGAGGGCGATCTCGCCCTCGTCGGCGGGCTCGCCGGTGACCGGGTCCAGCAGCACGACCTCGAAGCCGGGCAGGGGGCGGCCCATGGAGCCCGGTTTGAGGGGCTGCCCGGGGGTGTTGGCGACCTGGACGGCGGTCTCGGTCTGCCCGAAGCCGTCCCGGATGGTGACGCCCCACGCCTCCCGCACCCGCTCGATGATCTCCGGGTTGAGCGGTTCGCCGGCCGCGACGATCTCGCGCGGCGGGTTCTTCAGCGCCGTCAGATCGGCCTGGATGAGCATCCGCCAGACGGTGGGCGGCGCGCAGAAGCTGGTGACGCCCGCCCGGTCCATCTCGGCCATGAGCCGGGCCGCGTCGAAGCGGGTGTAGTTGTGGATGAAGACGGTGGCCTCGGCGTTCCAGGGGGCGAAGAGGTTGGACCAGGCGTGCTTGGCCCAGCCCGGCGAGGAGATGTTCAGGTGGACGTCGCCGGGTTTCAGGCCGATCCAGTACATGGTCGCCAAGTGGCCCACGGGGTACGAGGTGTGGGTGTGCTCGACCAGTTTGGGGCGGGCCGTGGTGCCGGAGGTGAAGTAGAGCATCAGGGTGTCGTCGGCGTGGGTGGGGCCCGTGGGCTCGTACGTCTCGGGGGCGGAGTACGCGTCCTCGTAGGCGAGCCAGCCCGCCGCCGCTGCTTCCTCGCCACCGCCGACCGCGATCCGCGTGTAGTCGCCGGGTACGTCCGCGAACTTGCCGATGTCGTCGCCCCGTACGAGCACATGCCGGGCCCGGCCGCGCCGCACCCGGTCGGCGAGGTCGAGCGGGCCGAGCAGCGGCGTGGCGGGGATGACCACCGCGCGCAGCTTCATCGCGGCGAGGGCGGTCTCCCACAGCTCGCTCTGGTTGCCGAGCATGACCACGATCCGGTCGTCGGCCCGTACGCCCTGCGCGGCCAGCCAGTTGGCGGCCTGGTTCGAGCGGCGGCGCAGTGCGTCGAAGGTGTGGCGGGTGTGGGTGCCGTCCTCCTCGACGATGTGCAGGGCGGTGCGGTCGTTGCCGTCGGCGATGCGGTCGAACCAGTCCAGCGCCCAGTTGAAGTACGCGGGCCGGGGCCAGGTGAAGCCCTTGCGCGCGCCGTCGTAGTCCTCGCGATGGCGCAGGAGGAAATCCCGGGCCGCGCGGAACGCGGCGGTCGGGCCGGTGCCCGTGGGCCGCTGATCGTCCGCCGCTCCCGTCACCCCCGTAACCGGCGCAACACCACCCCTATCGCCCGTACCGCCCGTCACACCTGTCTCTTCGGTGTCCGCCATGTGTCCTCCTCATTGCCGCACCGCCTACCGCCATCGTGTAATCAGTGACGCAGGTCTCACCACCCCCGAACGGGGGGAAGCGGAGGTTTCGGCGTGCGGGTCGAGTCAGAGTCCGGCGGGTCCGTGGACGTACGGGCGGCGCTGTCGCGGCTGCGGCGGGCGAGCGGGCTGCCGGTGGCGTTCGGGGGGCTGCGGTCCGGCACCGGCCGCTACCGCATCAGCGAACTGGCGGGCACCAGATCCGCCGCGCTGCACGGGCTGGCCATCCGGCACGGCAACGGCCTCGGCGGCAAGGCCGCGGTCCTGACCCGGCCCTTCGCGGTGACCGACTACCACTCCTCCCCCGTGATCAGCCACGAGTACGACGCGGCGGTGGCGGCCGAGGGCCTGTACTCCGTGCTCGCGGTGCCGGTCGTGGTGCGCCGCCGGGTGCGCGGCGTCCTGTACGGGGCGCTGCGGCACCCCGTACAGCTCGGCGACCGCTCACTGTCCGCCGCGATGGCCGCCGCCCGCGAACTGGAACAGGCCCTGCTGCTCCAGGACGAGGCACAGCGGCTCCTGTCGGTCACCCGGCAGCCGGCCTCCGCCGACCCGTCGATGTGGGAGGAGGTACGCGAGGCACACGGCGAGCTGCGCGCGCTCGCCCAGCGCATCGCGGACCCGGCCCTGCGCCGGGAACTGCTGGCGGCCTGCGGACGGCTGGCGGCGGCCTCCTCCCCCGAACGCGGCACGGAGGACCCGGTCCCGCTGGCGCCGCGCGAGGTGGACGTCCTGGCCTGCGTGGCCACCGGCGCGACCAACGCGGTGGCGGCGGAGCGCCTGGGCCTGCGCCCGGAGACCGTCAAGAGCTACCTGCGCTCCGCCATGCGCAAACTGGGCGTGCACTCCCGCCTTCAGGCGGTGGTGGCGGCGCGGCGGGCGGGGGTGCTGCCGTAGCCCGTGGAACGTGACGGCGGGTCCGGCCGGGGTGGCCGGCCGGACCCGTGTGTGGTGCGTGGTGTCACTTGTGGTGCGGCTGGTAATACCGCCCCAGCTGCTCGTGGTAGTCGGGGTTGCCGAGGTGCTTCTCCTTGTCGAACTCCGGGGAGTTCTTGATCTCTTCCTTGGTGCGGGAGACGAAGATCTTGCGTTCGGCGGTGTCCACCGACGCGATGACACCGGCCGGCAGCAGGACGCTCTTGCCGAAGATCCAGACGCCGGTGTCCACCACGATCCAGGCGGAGCCCACTTCGTCGGAGTGCTTGTCGACCTTGCCGATATGGCCGTCGGTGGCCTCGACCTTGTACCCGACGAGGTCCGTGCCCGCCGTGTGCCCGGCGGAGGCGGGGTAGCCCCAGATGTCGGTCATGGAGAGCTCCTTCGCACGATCGGGAGTCGCAACACGGCGCCGGGTGCCCGGGGGCACGGCGGCCAAACGGCGGCGCGGCGCGGTGCCGTGACTTCCGGCCACCGCGCCGCGCCGCCGCTTCCGGCCGCCCCGCGCCTACTTGTCGGCGGTCAGCTTCCCGGCCGAGCCCCAGCTGTCGGTGGGCACCTCGTGGATCCACACCTGCACGCTCTCGGCGGGTACGTGCAGCGCGTCCACGAACGCGTCGGTGATCTGCCGGACCAGCTCGCGCTTGAGCTCGGTGCTGCGCGGGCCCTGCTGAACGGTGACGACGGGCATGACGGGACTCCCCTCACGGCGGCGTTCGCCCGGCCGTTCCGGGCGCCTCTTCCGCATGCCTCCAGTCCATCCGGAGCGGGCCCGGTGACCAAGAAGCAGTCCGCGCTCGCTGCGATCACGGATCGAGATCGTGCGCGGCGGCCGCGCACGCCGTGAGCAGCGCGTCCAGGCACGCGGGCGGCGCGGTGCGGTGCACGGCCAGCGCGGTGGTCAGCGTGAGGGGCGTACGGAAGGGGCGGAAGGCGACGCGCGAGGTGCGCAGTTGGCGGGCGTGCGCGGCGTACACCACGGTCCAGGACGGGTCGGCCGGCCCGGCGGCGCCGATCGCGGCCAGGTTGTCCTGGAGCGAGCCGGCCGGCGGGCCCGGTACGGGTACGGGCTCGAAGCCCGCGTCGTGGCAGGCGGTCAGCACGCGGTCCACGAGGGCCGGATTGGTACGGCGGGCGGTCAGCCGCAGCGGTACGGCGGCCAGAGCGGCCAGATCCACACCCTCGGCCTCCTCCGGCCCGGTGGCCGCGAGAGGGTGCGCGGCGGGCAGGACGGCCACGAGCGGGTCCGGCCAGAGCGGTACGTGGCGGAGCGCGCCGTCAGTGCCGGCATTGTCCGCATCCAGGCCGTCCGCGCCATCGCTGCCCGCGTCCCGTACGAACGCGGCGTCCAGTTCGCCCTTGGCCACCCGGTCCAGGCGTTCGCGCGTCGGCGCGGAGACCAGCTGGACGCGGAGGCCGGGGGCGAGACGGGCCAGGGCGTCCAGTACCCGGTCCAGGTGGTCGCCCAGGCCCGCGCTCGTCCCGAGCCGCAGGGTGCTGCGCCGGGTGCCGACGAGGTCGGCGACGACGGCGAGCGCGCGTTCCTCCGCGGCGAGCAGGGCCCGCGCCTCGGGCAGGAACCGTTCTCCGGCGGCCGTGAGCCGTACCTGCCGCGCCGACCGGTCGAACAGGTCGGCGCCCACCTCCCGCTCCAGCCGCCGCACCTGCTGGCTGACCGCCGACTGCACGATGTGCAGCCGCTCGGCGGCCCGCCCGAAGTGCAGCTCCTGCGCGACCGCGACGAAATACCGCACCTGCCGCAGCTCCACGCCGCCCTCCCCCGTCCGTCCGTACGGGGCCATTGTCGCGGAGCGCGGGGGCCGGGGGCCGGTCGCCCCTCGGTGGTCCCCCAGCGGTTCGGCGCTTCCTCCGGACGGCCCTCTCAGTAGTCCTCGCCCGTGAACGGCAGGTACTCCGTTTCCAGCGCGGCGTCCAGCAGGCGGGCCGCGCCGGGTGTACGTTCCTCCACCAGTCCGGCCCGCGCCAGCCGCCGTACCGGGGTGCCGCCGAGGTAGCAGGACGCCAGGTCCCGTACGTCCAGGGCCAGGTCTGCGGGGGCGTCGGCGGGCTCGTACGTGGCGCCGGACGGGTCCGCGGTCAGGCGGAAGCGGCCGGCGTTGGCGGGCAGTGTGGCATCGCGGACCTCCAGCACCAGGTCGACGGGCGCGGCCCACGAGCGGGCCTTCAGCGCCTCGGCGACGTCCACCAGCCGCAGCCACAGCGCGGGCCACTGGCCGGTGACGCGCACCTGGTCGCGGTCGGCGGCGAAGAGCAGCAGCGGATCGTCGGCGGCCACCGCCCAGGCGCGCACCTTGCGCGTCAGGTCGATGGAGGCGAGGTACGTCCAGAGCGCCGCGGCGGCGGGCGCGTCGGCCGCCGCCATCTCCTCGACGGTGACCGTGCCCTTCTCCCCCGCCCGGTAGATGGCGTATCCGACGGCGGGCGCGTCCTTGTCACCGAGGACGACGATGCGCGACGGGCCGTCGTCGTCATCGTCGTCATCGTCCTGGGCGAGCACCGAGCGCCGCCACCACGCCTCGTCGCGGGCGAGCCGCCCGGCGTGCCGCGCCCGGCTCGCCTCGTACAGCGGCGCGATCACCGGTACCGCGTCCTTCGGGTCGAGCAGCCGCAGCGGGCGCCGGTCGGGGGTGATGCGCAGGTCCAGGGGGCGGCTGGAGTCGATCTCGACGCTGTACGCCTCGGTGGCCGGGCCGAAGCCGAAGCGCCCGTAGATCGCGTCCTCCGACGCCCACAGGCAGGCCAGCGGGCGGCGGTCGGCGGCGCAGCGGCGCCACAGCCCGTCCATCATGGCGGTGAGCACGCCGCGCCGCCGGTGGGTGGGTGCGACCGATACGAAGTCCAGCGCGGCGGCGGGCAGTTCTCCGCCCTGTACGGAAAGGCCGAGGCGGTGCGCCGCGGTGAAGCCGACGATCTCCTCGCCGTCGTACGCGCCCACCCGCGCGCAGTCCAGCAGCATGTCGCGCTGACGCTTGCGGGTGGCGTCACCGGTCTTGGAGTGGAAGGCGAGGTCGGCGAGTTCGAGAGCCCGGTCGATGTGCGCTTCGGGGATGTCCCGGATGTCCGTGGTCACTCCGCGACGCTAACCCGGGCCCCGCCCGCCGTCACCCGGTTTTCCGGGGCGGCCGGTCCCGGTAGCCGGAGCCGGGATTCCCGCCCTGCCTCCGGTCGTAGTCCCCGTCGAATTCCTCCTCGTCGCCGTCCGGGTGGTTCAGCACGGTCCAGCTCACCGCCGACACCGCGGGCTCCAGCGAGAGCCTGCTGACGGCCTCTTCGAGCAGGCTGTCGTCGCGCCGCTCGGTGGTCAGCTCGGCGGCGACGGTGACCTTCGCCGGCGTACCGTCGTCCGCCCGTACGGTGCCGTCGTCCCGGCTGTGCACCGCCCTCAGCCGGAAGCCGGGACGGCTGACGGCCTGTACGACCAGTGCCCGGATGTGCGCTTCCTCGGGCTCGGTGCACACCGCCTCGAAGTAGTAGTCGGTGGCGACCTCGGCGCCGCCGCCGGGCCCCCGGTCGAGCCGGCGGCCCAGCGGGCGCAGCACCAGGTTCGCGCCGACCACCCCGGCCGTGCCGAGCGCCGCGACCACGTACAGCCCGGTCCCCGCCAGGGCGCCGACCGCGGCCGAGCACCACAGCGTGGCCGCGGTGTTCAGGCCGCGTACGTTCAGCCCGTCGCGCATGATGACGCCGGCGCCGAGGAAGCCGATGCCGGAGACGATCTGCGCGGCGACCCGCGATCCGTCGTAGCCCGTGGTGCTGGTCGCCGCCGCGAAGCCGTACTGCGAGAGCAGGACGAAGAGCGCGGCACCGGCGGCGACCAGCGCGTTCGTGCGCAGACCCGCCATTCGGGCGCGCCACTGCCGCTCCAGGCCGATGACCGCCCCGAATCCCAGGCCGGCCGCGATGTTCGCGGCGAGCTGCCATTCGTTCACCATGATCCGCGCTCCTCCTCGTGCGCCGGTGCGGGGCCGCCCGGGGCGGCCCCCTTTCTCATCGGCGGTTCACAGCCAGGTGTTGAACCGGCGGATGTACCAGGTCTTCACGCCCTGGGTGAGCAGGCAGTACGCCAGCAGCGTCCCGGCCAGCCACGGGAAGTAGCCGAGCGGCAGCGCCTGCATGCCGAGCGCCGTGGCCAGCGGCGAGAACGGCAGGGCGATGCCGAACGCCATGACCAGGGCGGTCATCAGCAGCACCGGCCAGGTGGCCCGGGACTGCACGAAGGGGATACGGCGGGTGCGCAGCATGTGCACCACGAGCGTCTGCGTCAGCAGCCCCTCGACGAACCAGCCGGACTGGAACAGCGCCTGGTGCGCCTCGCTGTCCGCCCCGAAGACATGCCACATCAGCAGGAACGTGGTGATGTCGAAGACCGAGCTGGTCGGTCCCAGGACGAGCATGAAGCGGCCGATGCCCCGTGCGTCCCAGGCGCGCGGCTTGCGCAGGTACTCCTCGTCCATCCGGTCCCAGGGCGTGGCGAGCTGCGAGATGTCGTAGCAGAGGTTCTGTACGAGCAGCTGGGTCGCCAGCATCGGCTGGAAGGGGATGAACGCGGAGGCGGCCAGCACCGAGAAGACGTTCCCGAAGTTCGAGGAGGCCGTCATCTTGATGTACTTGATAGTGTTGCCGAAGGTCCGGCGGCCCTGGAGGACACCCTGTCCGAGGACGGTCAGGTCCTTCTCCAGCAGGATGATGTCGGCGGACTCCTTGGCGATGTCCACGGCGGTGTCGACGGAGACACCGACGTCCGCCTCGCGCAGCGCCGCGGCGTCGTTGATGCCGTCGCCGAGGAAGCCGACCGTGTGCCCCGCCTTCTGCAGGGCGCGCACGATCCGGGCCTTCTGTACGGGGTTGACCTTGGCGAACACGGTGGTCGTCCGGACCAGTTCGGCCAGGTCCGGCTCGTCGAGCAGGTCCAGGTACGGGCCCGTGACGACGGTGCCCGCCTCGATGCCGACCTCGGCGCAGACCCGCGCCGCGACCGCCTCGCTGTCGCCGGTGACGACCTTGACGGCGATGCCACTGTCGGCCAGGGTCCGCAGCGCCTCGGCGGCGTCCGCCTTCGGCGGGTCGAGGAAGCCCAGGAAGCCGCGCAGGGTCAGCTCCGCCTCGTCCGCGACGCTGTACACGCCGTCGCCGCCCTCCGGGAACGTACGGGTCGCCACCGCCAGGACCCGCATGCCCTGCCGGTTGTGGTCCTCGGCGGCCCCGGCGACCTGACGGCGCAGCGCGTCGGTCAGCGGCACACACTGCCCGCCGTCGGCGAGGTGGGTGCACAGCGCGAGGACTTCCTCGACCGCGCCCTTGGTGACCATGAGGTGCTCGTCGGCCGGGCCGTCGAGCCCGTTGCGCCGGAGCACCACGGACATCCGGCGCCGCGCGAAGTCGAAGGGGACCTCGTCGACGAGCGTGAAGCGGGCGTCGACGACCACCTCCTCGGCCTCGTGCATCCGGGCGACGACGGCCTGGTCCATGGGGTTGCGCAGACCGGTCTGGAAGTGGCTGTTGAGGTAGGCGTACTCCAGAACCTCTCCGCTCCCGTCCCCGTCGCCGTCCTGCCTGCCGTACGCGTCGAGGCAGCGGTGCAGCACCACGCGGTCCTCGGTCAGCGTGCCGGTCTTGTCGGTGCACAGCACGTCCATCGCGCCGAGGTTCTGGATGGCGTTCAGGTGCTTGACGACGACCTTGCGCCGGGCCATGGCGACCGCGCCGCGCGCCAGGTTGGTGGTGACCACCATCGGCAGCATCTCGGGGGTCAGGCCCACCGCGACGGCCAGCGAGAAGGTCACCGCCTCGGCCCAGTCGCCCTTGGTCAGCCCGTTGATGGCGAACACCAGCGGCACCATGACCAGCATGAAGCGGATCAGCAGGAAGCTGACCTTGCGCACCCCCGCGTCGAAGCCGGTCTCCGGCCGCTCACCGGCCAGCGAACCGGCCATCGACCCGAAGTAGGTGTCCGCCCCGGTGGCCACGACCACGCCGGTAGCGGTGCCGGAGGTGACCGACGTGCCGGCCAGCACCAGGTTGTCCGCCTCCACCGGGTCGGCGCTCCCGCCGTGGTCCCGCGCCGGGGTGTCGGCCTTGGCGACGGGCAGCGACTCGCCGGTCAGCGCGCCCTGCGCGACCATGAGGTCCTTGGCGGACAGCAGCCGCAGGTCGGCGGGTACGAGGTCACCGGCCGCCAGCTTGACGACATCGCCGCGCACCACGTCCGCCACCGGGATCTCCATGGTGGCCGGCGGCTGCGTCCGGCCGGGCCGGCGCTGCACGGCGGTGGTCGTGGTGACCAGGGCGCGCAGCGCGGCGGCCGAGCTGTTCGAGCGGTACTCCTGCCAGAACCGCAGCAGCCCGCTGATCAGCACCATCGCGCCGAGGATCGGGATCTTCGGGTCGAAGGGCTCGGTGTCCGCGGCCTGGAGCCACTGCGCGTACATGACGACGGCCAGGGCGGCGAGGACGAGGATGAACGGGTTCCAGAACGCCTTGGCCAGCTGGACGTACCAGCGCGGGGCGCGCTCGTGCGCGACGACGTTGGGCCCGTCGTGCTCCAGGCGCGCCACGGCGTTGTCGTGGAGCAGCCCGTCGCGGACGGTCCGCAGGTCCTGAAGGACGCGGGAGACCGGACGGGCGCTGACGCCGGCCAGGTGCGCGGCGACGGCGCGGGTACGGGCTTCGAGTTCGGCGGCCCGGCGCTCCCGGCGGCGGCCCGGCGGCGCGAGCTTCTCGGGGGTGAGCAGGTTGGTCATGACGAAACCTCCCTCCGTACGGGCGCGCGGCGGCGCCGGGGCATGGCGGCATATCGGCATGACGGCATGCCCCGGTGGCGCGCGGCGCCGGAACGGGGAATTCGGCGATCGTGAATTACGGGGTTACTGAATTACCGCAGGCACGGAAATGCGGGCACGCCGGAATACGCCGTGGCGCGGCGGTGCGCATTTCGCGCATGCCGGCAGGCGTGGACGTACGGGTATTCCGTACGGAGAAGAGAGAAACGCAGGGCACGACGACCGGGCAGGACCGTACGCGATGACGAGGCGCATCGCCCCCGTCGGTCACCCACGGCGAATTCACCGGTCAGCCGGTCGGCCGATACAGGTCAGCCGGCCACTGCAACGCTGCGGCAAGGACTTCCTTCGGGACTCATCCCGATCACCTCCTTGCTCGCGCGGACACAAACCGGGTGCCGTGCGTTCCGGCACCCACACCACCGAATAATGCCATACGACCCCGGCCGTTCCCTCCCCCTTTCGGCCAAGAATTCCCCAAGCACCGGTGTGATACGGCTCGCACCCGGCCGCCGGTACGGCACCATCGTCTGCATGGTGACGGGAAATGCCACGGCCGCGCGCACCGGTACGGGTACGGATACGGGCGGGGCACCACGGCGGCGGGCGGCCCGGGCCGGCGCGGCCCTGCTCCTGCTCGTCGTCACCGTGCCCCTGGCGTTCCGCGCCGCCGGCTCGGACGGCCCGACGCCCGTCCCCCAGCTGCTCGCGTTCCTGCCCTGGCTGCCGGTGCCCGCCGGGCTCGGCCTGGCACTGGCGTTCGCGGCCCGCTGGCGGCGCGGCCTGTTCTGGGCCGCCGCCGCGCTGCTCGTCACGGCCGCGTTCGTCCGGCCGTACGGTGCCGAGGCCCCCGCGCCGCACGGCCCGGCCGTCGCCCGCCTGCGCGTACTGACCGCGAACCTCGAATTCGGCCGGGCCACGGACGGGCTGCTCGCCACGCTGCGCCGGGAGCGGCCCGACCTGGTCGCGGTCCAGGAGTGCGACCCGGACCGCTGCGCCGCCGCCCTGGACTCCGCGCCCGTCCGCGCGGCCTACCCGTACCGCCTGCTCGCGGGATACGGAGCGGCCGAGGGCTCCGCCATGCTGAGCCGGTTCCCGCTCGCCCGGGACGGCGCGGTCGCGGGCGAACTGGCCATGCCGCGCGCGGCCGTCACCGTCGCAGGGCAGCGCCTGCGCTTCCAGGTCGCCCATCCGATGCCGCCGCTGCCCGCCTCCCTGGACACCTGGCGCACCGAACTCGGCCGCCTCCGCGCCCTGGCCGCCTCCCGCGGCCACGAACCCCTCATCGTCGCGGGCGACTTCAACTCCTCCCAGGACCACGCCGCCTTCCGCGCCCTCCTCGACACCGGCCTGCGCGACAGCGCCCGCCTGGCAGGCCACCCCCGCGCCCCGTCCTGGCCCTCCTGGACGGCTCCCGTACTGGGCGTCCAGATCGACCACGTACTGATCAGCGACGCGCTGCGCCCCCGCGCGGCACGCTTCCTCGACCTGCCGGACACGGATCACCGGGCGCTGCTGGTCGACCTGGACCTGTACTCCGCCCGGTGAGGCCCCCTACTCCCGTTCGCGGCGGTCGTACGCGGCGCGCGCCTCGGCGATCTCGCTCTGGTGCACCTCGGTCCAGGTGACCAGCGCCTGGATGGTGTCGTGCAGGGTCGCGCCCAGCGGCGTCAGTTCGTAGTCCACCCGGGGCGGCACGACGGGGTGCACCGTACGGCGGACGAGGCCGTCGCGTTCGAGCTGGCGCAGGGTGACCGTCAGCATCCGCTGGCTGATGCCGTCCACCTCGCGCCGCAGTTCGGTGAAGCGCAGCGTGCGGCGGTCCAGGAGCGCGATGACGAGCAGCGACCACTTGTCGGCGACCCGGTCGAGGATCTGCCGGACCTCGCAGCCCTCCCGTACGTCCCACTGCCGGGCGTCGTAGTCGCATCCCTCGCCGGGAGCGTGGCCGTGCGTGCCGTCGCCGCACGCCTGGGCCGGGTGGGTTACTCCGGTGTGCCCGGGTGACTTCGAAGTGCCTTCTTCCATGGTCGTACACGGTGCCGGAGGATGCGGTCGGTAACAAGAGGTAACCGACCTACGCGGAAGGAACCGGCCATGAGGCCCACCACCACGGCCCCGCCGCCCGGGGACGGCACCCGCATGAGCGGCCGCACCTGGGGCGTGCTGCTCGTCCTGTGCGGCGCGATCTTCCTGGAGGGGATCGACATCGCCATGCTGAACGCGGCGCTTCCGTCGATCCGGGCCGAACTCGGGCTGAGCACCGGCGAGTTGCAGTGGGTGATGAGCGCGTACGTGCTCGGCTACGGCGGCTTCATGCTGCTCGGCGGGCGGGCCGCCGACCTGTTCGGACGGCGGCGGATGTTCCTGCTGCCGCTCGCCGTCTTCCTCGCCTTCTCCGGCCTGGGCGGCCTCGCGGGCAACGGGTGGACACTCGTCCTCGCCCGGTTCGTGACGGGCGCGTGCGCCGCGTTCATGACCCCCGCCGGGCTGTCGGTCATCACCACCGGCTTCCCCGCCGGCCCGCACCGCACCAAGGCGCTGCTGGTCTACTCGGGCACCGGGGGCGCCGGCTTCTCGGTCGGCCTGGTCGTCGGCGGCCTGCTGACGGCGGCCGACTGGCGGTGGGTGTTCTTCGCCCCGGTCGTCCTGGCGGCCCTGATCCTCGCCGCGGGGCTGCCGCTGCTTCCGCGTACGGAGGAAGCCCGTACGGAGGATGCCCGTGCGGTGAGGCCGCGTACGGCGAGGCCGCGTGCGATGAGGCCGCGCACGGCGAGGACGCCTCCGACTGAACCGGCCGGAGCGCGCCCGGGGTGTGGCCGCCCGCCCCGCACGCACCTGGACCTGCCCGGCGCACTCACCGTGACCGGCTCGATCCTCCTGTTCGTCCTGGCCGTCGAACGCGCCACCCACGCCCCGCCGGTACAGACCGCGGCCGCCCTCGCCGCTTCCCTGATCCTTCTCCTCGCGTTCATACGGATCGAGCGGCGCTCCCCCGCCCCGCTGGTGCGGCCCGGCATCTTCCGTACGCACTCGCTGGTCCGCGCCAACCTCACCGGAGCGCTGTTCACCTGCGGGTTCTTCGGGTTCCAGTTCGTCGTCGTGCTCTACCTGCGCGAGCTGCGCGGCTGGTCGGCGCCGGAGACGGGCCTCGCGATGCTGGCCTTGGGCGCCGACGCGGTGCTCGCCCCCGTCCTGACGCCCCGCCTCGTGCGGCGGTTCGGCAACGCGCGGGTGATCCTCGGCGGCCTGCTGCTGGCGGTCCTCGCCTACGCCGCGTTCCTGCCGCTCGGCACGGACCGCGCGTACGCGGCGATGTTCCCCAGCCTCCTGCTGATCGGCATCGCCTTCGCACTGGCCTACGGCCCCCTGACCATCGTCGCCACGGACGGCATCGACCCCGGCGAACAGGGCCTGGCCGGCGGCCTGCTCCACACGTCCTTCCAGTTCGGCGCGGCCCTCGGCCTGTCGGCGACAACAGCCGCCATGTCCCTCGGCGGCCCCGACCCCCTAACCGCCTACCGCACCGCGCTCCTGGTCCCCGTCCTGTCCGCCGTACTCGCCGTCGTCGTCAGCCCGCGGGGCCGCGCTGCCCCCGTGCAAGCACCCCACTCGTCCCGACCCGTAGCCTCAAGCGACCACGCACCGCAGCAGCCCCTGGCGCGGGAAGGAACGAACAACGGATGACACGCCCCTGGCGCAAGCTCGACCTGTCCGCGTGGGTCTCTCCAGCCGCCACCGGCCGCTGGTCCTGCACGCGCTGCGGCGCCGAAGCGTGCTCCTATCGCTACCGGATTCACCCGCCCGCATCTCCCCGGTACGAGCGCTGCGTCGGACTGACGTGGTGCACGCATTGCCGCGTCTACTCGGCGGCGCTGATCCACGTACCGCATACGACGCACCTGGACGACGAATCCATGCCGCCGGCCCGGCCTGGACAGGACGAGCGGCCCGGCGCCTCAGAGGTCCAGGTGCTCGACCATGTGGACCGCCTCCTGTCCGGCCCGTGACGCGGCGCCGTCCCTCACGCCGCCGAAACCGGCCCCATCCTCTCCAACGCCGTCGGCGCATCATGATGAATCGGCGTATGCGCGCCGGTGAGCGGCGTGCCCGTGCCGCCGCGGCGGTTGGCGATGATTTCGGCGGCGATGGAGAGGGCGGTTTCTTCGGGGGTGCGGGCGCCCAGGTCGAGGCCGATCGGTGAGCGCAGGCGGTTGAGTTCGAGTTCGGTCAGGCCCGCGGCGCGGAGGCGGTCCAGGCGGTCGAGGTGGGTGCGGCGGGAGCCCATGGCGCCGACGTAGGCGACCGGTAGGCGCAGGGCGCGTTCCAGGAGGGGGACGTCGAATTTGGCGTCGTGGGTCAGGACGCACAGCACCGTGCGGGCGTCGAGGTCCTGGGTTTCGAGGTAGCGGTGCGGCCAGTCGACGACGATCTCGTCCGCGTCGGGGAAGCGGGCGCGGGTGGCGAAGACGGGGCGGGCGTCGCAGACGGTGACGTGGTGGCCGAGGAACTTGCCGGCGCGCACCAGGGCGGCGGCGAAGTCGATGGCGCCAAAGACGATCATGCGGGGTGCGGGGACGGAGGATTCGACGAGGAGGGTGACGGGTTCGCCGCAGCGCGAGCCGTCGGCGCCGACCTCGACGGTGGCGGTGCGGCCCGCGTCCAGGAGGGCGCGGGTCTCGTGGAGGGCGGTGCGGTCCAGGTCCGGGTGGCCGCCGAGGGTGCCGGTGGCGGTGCCGTCCGGGCGTACGAACAGGGCGTGGCCCAGGAGGTGCGCCGGGCCGCGGACGACCCGGGCCACCGCCGCCGCCTCACCCGAGGCGGCGGCGGCCAGGGCCGTGGTGATGACGGCGGCGGGCGCCTCGGACTCGGCGGCGGCATCGCGCCCCGGTTCCTCCGCACCGTACGGTCGTACCGGAGTGATCAGGATGTCGATGACGCCTCCGCAGGTCAGGCCGACCGCGAAGGCGTCCTCGTCGCTGTAGCCGAAGCGCTCCAGAACCGTTTCCCCGGTGCGCAGCGCCTCCTGGCACAGCTCGTAGACCGCGCCCTCCACGCAGCCGCCGGAGACCGACCCGACCGCGGTGCCGTCGCCGTCCACGGCCAGGGCGGCGCCGGGCTGGCGGGGGGCGCTGCCGCTGGTGGCCACGACCGTGGCCACCGCGAAGGGGCGTCCCTGCCGGGCCCACCGGTGCAGCTCGTCGGCGATGTCCAGCATGTCGGTCTCCTTACGGTGATGGCGAGGGCGGGCGTTACTTGACGCCCAGCCAGTTCTCGATGGGGTGCAGCGAGAAGTAGACGAGGAAGATCAGAGCGAGTACCCACATGAAGGCGCCGACCTCCCGCCACTTGCCCTGCGCGGTCTTGATGGCGGTGTAGGCGATGACGCCCGCGCCGACGCCCGCGGTGATGTTGTACGTGAAGGGCATCAGCGCCACGGTGAGGAACACCGGGATGGACACCGATCGGTCGCTCCAGTCCACGTGCTTGGCGGCACTCATCATCATCGAGCCGATCACGACGAGGGCGGCCGCCGCGACCTGGGCGGGCACGAGCTGGGTGAGCGGGGTGAAGAAGAGGCAGGCGGCGAAGAACAGGCCGGTGACGACCGAGGACAGGCCGGTACGGGCGCCTTCGCCGACACCGCTGGCCGACTCGATGAACACGGTCTGGCCCGACGCGCCGGCGACGCCGCCGATCGCGCCGCCCGCGCCGTCGACGAACAGCGCCTTGGACAGGCCCGGCATCCGCCCCTTGTCGTCGGCGAGCTTGGCTTCCGTACCGACGCCGATGATGGTGGCCATCGCGTCGAAGAAGCCGGCGAGGACGAGGGTGAAGACGATCATGCCGACAGTGATCGCGCCGATCTGGTCCCAGCCGCCGAACTCCACATGCCCGAAGAGGCCGAAGTCCGGCATGGTGACGGCGCTGCCGTGCAGCTCGGGCGAGGTGCCGCCCCAGTCCTTGTCGGTGAGGCCGCCGAGGGTGGTGGCGAGCACGGAAAGGACCGTGCCGACGACGATGCCGATGAGGATGGCGCCGGGCACGTTGCGGGCCTGGAGCATGAAGATCAGCACCAGGGTGACGGCGAAGAAGAGGACCGGCCAGCCGGCGAGTTCGCCGGCCGGGCCGAGCTGGACGGGGCCGCCGGCGCCCTTGCCGACGAAGCCCGCCTTCACCAGGCCGAGCAGGGCGACGAACATGCCGATGCCCATGGTGATGGCGTGCTTGAGGGCCAGCGGGATGGCATTCATGATCATCTCGCGCAGCCCGGTGACCACCAGGAGCATGATCACCACGCCGTAGAGCACGCACATGCCCATCGCCTGCGGCCATGTCATGTACGGCACGACCTGCGAGGTCAGGGCCGCCGAGACGTTCAGTCCGGCGGCGAGGGCCAGCGGCACCTTGCCGATGAACCCCATGAGCAGCGTGCAGACCGCCGCGCCGAACGCCGTGGCGGTCACCACCCCGGCGCTCGCCAGGGTGTGCTTCTCGGCGTCCGGCGTCGACAGGATGAGGGGGTTGAGCAGAAGGATGTAGCACATCGCCATGAAGGTGGTGATGCCGCCGCGCACCTCGCGCGCGACCGTCGATCCTCTGTCGGAGATGTGGAAGTACCGGTCGAGCCAGGACCGGCCGGCGGGCTGGCGCGTGCCCGCGCCCGCGTCGTCCGCCGTGGTCTTCGGCTCCAGGAACTGCTGGGTCATGGTGCCTTACTCCCAAGGTTCATAGGGGCCCTCGCGTCACGCACGCACCGCGGCGCGAGATTTGGGATGGAACATCGGCTGCACGACCCGGGGGACGGCCCAGGCGCCTGCTGCGGGGCGGCCGTACGGCGGTGACCGGCACCGTCGTACGGCTGCCCCGCCCGCGCGGCTATGTGCCGGTGAGGTGCTCCGGCCGGACCGGGGTCCGGTTCAGTTCCAGCCCGGTCGCGTTCCGGATCGCCGCGAGGACGGCCGGGGTGGACGACAGGGTGGGGGCCTCGCCGATGCCGCGCAGCCCGTACGGGGCGTGCTCGTCGGCGAGTTCGAGCACGTCGACCGGGATGGTCGGCGTGTCGAGGATGGTGGGGATCAGATAGTCCGTGAAGGACGGGTTGCGCACCTTCGCGGTCTTCGGGTCCACGATGATCTCCTCCATCACCGCGACGCCGAGGCCCTGTGTCGTACCGCCCTGGATCTGCCCGATGACGGACAGCGGGTTCAGGGCCTTGCCGACGTCCTGGGCGCAGGCCAGTTCCACGACCTTGACCAGGCCGAGGGCGGTGTCCACCTCGACCACCGCGCGGTGTGCCGCGAAGGAGTACTGGACGTGGCCGTTGCCCTGGCCGGTGCGCAGGTCGAACGGTTCGGTGGGGCGGTGCCGCCATTCGAGTTCGAGGTCGATCGCCTCGTCCTCCAGCACGTCCGCCACATCGGCCAGCACCTCGCCGCCGTCGGTGACGACCTTGCCGCCCTCCAGCAGGAGTTCGGCGGTGGCCCACGCCGGGTGGTACGTGCCGAACTTGCGCCGGCCCAGTTCCAGGACCTGTTCGCGGACGTGCTCGCAGGCGTTCTTCACCGCGCCGCCGGTGACATAGGTCTGCCGGGAGGCGGAGGTGGAGCCGGCCGAGCCGACCCGGGTGTCCGCCGGATGGATGGTGACCTGGTCGACGCCCAGTTCCGTACGGGCGATCTGCGCGTGGACGGTGACGCCGCCCTGGCCGACCTCCGCCATGGCCGTGTGCACGGTCGCGACCGGCACGCCGCCGACGACCTCCATGCGGACCCGGGCGGTCGAGTAGTCGTCGAAGCCCTCGGAGAAGCCGACGTTCTTGATGCCGACCGCGTAGCCGATGCCCCGTACGACGTCCTCACCGTGCGTGGTGTTGGACAGCCCGCCGGGCAGCGCGCGGACGTCGGCGCCCTCGGTGGTCTCCCACTGGTTCTCGGGCGGCAGCGGCATCGCCTTGACGCGGCGCAGCAGTTCGGCGACCGGCGCCGGGGAGTCCACGACCTGGCCCGTCGGCAGCAGGGTGCCCTGCTCCATGGCGTTCAGCTGCCGGAACTCGACCGGGTCCATGCCCAGCTTCTTGGCGAGCTTGTCCATCTGCGCCTCGTACGCGAAGCACGCCTGGACGGCGCCGAAGCCGCGCATGGCGCCGCAGGGCGGGTTGTTCGTGTAGAGGGCGATGGCCTCGATGTCCACGTCCTCGACCACGTACGGGCCGACGGACAGGGAGGAGGCGTTGCCGACGACGGCCGGGGAGGCGGACGCGTAGGCGCCGCCGTCCAGCACGATCCGGCACTTCATGTGGGTGAGCTTGCCGTCCTTGGTGGCGCCGTGCTCGTACCAGAGCCTGGCGGGGTGCCGGTGGACGTGGCCGAAGAACGACTCGAACCGGTTGTAGACGATCTTGACGGGCTTGCCGGTGCGCAGCGCGAGCAGACAGCCGTGGATCTGCATCGACAGGTCCTCGCGGCCGCCGAAGGCGCCGCCGACGCCGGAGAGCGTCATGCGGACCTTGTCCTCGGGCAGGCCCAGGACGGGGGCGATCTGGCGCAGGTCGGAGTGCAGCCACTGGGTGGCCACGTACAGGTCGACGCCGCCGTCCTCGGCGGGCACCGCGAGGCCGGACTCCGGACCGAGGAACGCCTGGTCCTGCATGCCGAAGACGTACTCGCCGGTCACGATCACGTCGGCGCGGCGGGCTGCCGCCTCGGCGTCGCCGCGCACGATGGGCTGGCGGTGCACGATGTTCGGGTGCGGTACGTGCCCGGCATGGTCGTCGGTGCGGTTCTCGTGGACCAGCGGGGCGCCCTCGCGGGTCGCGGACTCCTCGTCGGTGACCACCGGCAGCTCGGCGTACTCGACCTTGATCTTGGCGGCGGCGCGGCGGGCGGTCTCCGGGTGGTCGGCGGCGACCAGCGCGACCGGCTCGCCGTGGTGGCGGACCTTGCCGTGCGCCAGGACGGGCGTGTCCTGGATCTCCAGGCCGTAGTTCTTCACCTCGGTGGGCAGGTCGTCATAGGTGAGGACCGCGTAGACGCCGGACTGGGCGAGCGCCTCGGAGGTGTCGATGGAGACGATCTCGGCGTGCGCGACGGTGGAGCGCAGCGTGAAGCCCCACAGCATGTCCTCGTGCCACAGATCGGAGGAGTACGCGAACTCGCCGGTCACCTTCAGGGTGCCGTCCGGGCGCAGCGTCGAGGCGCCGATGCCCGCGTCGGTGGTGCCGCCCTGGGTCAGGTGGGTGGGTGTGCGGGTGACTCCGCTCATGGTCAGGCCCCCGTTCCGGTGGTCTGCGCGTCCCCGCGGGCGGCGGCGAGGCGTACCGCGTCGAGGATCTTCTCGTAGCCCGTGCAGCGGCACAGGTTGCCGGACAGCGCCTCGCGGATGTCCGCGTCGGACGGCTGGGCGTTGCGCTCCAGCAGTTCGTCGGCGGCGACCAGGAGGCCGGGTGTGCAGAAGCCGCACTGGACGGCGCCCGCGTCGATGAACGCCCGCTGGATCGGCGAGAGTTTGACCTGCTCGCCGGTCTGCCCGTCGGCGCCGGCCGGCTTGGCCTGCCAGCGCTGCGCGGCGTCCACGCTCGTACCGGCGCCGCATGCGCCGGTGGCGCAGCCGCCGTGCTGCGCGCGCTGCTCGGCGTAGTCCGCCAGGCCCTCGACGGTGACGATCTCCCGGCCCTCGGCCTGGCCGGCCGCGACCAGGCACGAGCACACCGGCACACCGTCCAGACGGACCGTGCAGGAGCCGCATTCGCCCTGCTCACAGGCGTTCTTCGAACCCGGAAGGCCCATCCGCTCGCGCAGCACGTACAGCAGGCTCTCGCCCTCCCATACGTCGTCGGCCTGCTGCTCGCGGCCGTTGACGGTGAACTTCACGCGCACTGGGCGCTCCTTTCGTTGCCGCGGTAGGACTCCCAGGTCCAGCCGAGGGTGCGGCGCGCCATGATTCCCACCGCGTGCCGCCGGTACTTCGCGCTGCCGCGCACGTCGTCGATCGGGTTGCAGGCGCCGGCCGCAAGCTCGGCGAACTGTTTGGCCACGGACGGCGGAATGGGCCGCCCCGACTCCCAGAAACCGCCCTCCTCCAGGGCCGCCGTCAGAAACTCCTCGGCGGCCCTGGCCCGTACGGGCGTGGGGGCGGCCGAGCCGATGCCGGTCCGTACCGTGCGGGTGTCCGGGTGCAGCGCGAGGCCGAAGGCGCACACCGCGATGACCATGGCGTTGCGGGTGCCGACCTTGGAGAACTGCTGCGGCCCGTCCGCCTTGGGCAGGTGCACGGCGCGGATCAGCTCGTCCGGCTCCAGGGCGTTGCGCTTGACGCCCAGGTAGAAGTCGTCGATCGGGATCATGCGGCGGCCGCGCACCGACTCGGCCTCGACCTCGCCGCCGGAGGCGAGCAGCGCCGGGTGCGCGTCGCCGGCCGGGGAGGCGGTGCCCAGGTTGCCGCCGACGCCGCCGCGGTTGCGGATCTGCGGGGAGGCGACGGTGTGCGAGGCGAGCGCCAGGCCGGGCAGCTCGGTCCGCAGGTTCTCCATGATCTGCGTGTACGGCACGGACGCGCCGAGCCGTACGGTCTCCTCGCCCACCTCCCACTCCCGCAGGTCATCGACGCGGTTCAGGTCGAGCAGGTACTCCGGGCGGCGGTGGTCGAAGTTGATCTCGACCATGACGTCGGTGCCGCCCGCGATCGGCACAGCCGTGGGGTGCTCGGCCTTGGCGGCGAGCGCCTCCTCCCAGCTGCCGGGGCGAAGGAAGTCCATACGAGGCTCTCTTCTACGAAATCTTCGGTGCGTCCTGGCGCCGGGTCCACCGGCGCCGGCACCGTTCGCGAAATCGGGTCGTCCGCTGCCCGCGACGGGGACCTGCGGCCCTCGACTCAAGGGGGCCGTTCATGTCCTGTTAACGCGGTTGGGCCCAGTGAACGCGCCCCGCACCCGCCGGGTGCAGTCACCGAAACCATGAAGCGGTTGGCTGGCCACGGCGCATGTCTTGTAGATTCGAACGAAAGGCGAGGCGCAGAAACCTCGCGGCATTCCACCGGCAACATCAGTCAGAACAGAACGGCGGGCGAGAGACCATGCGGCTCCGCGCACTCCTGGACACCGGCACTCTCGGCCTGCGGCTGCTGGGCGGCGAGGAGGAACTGGACCGTACCGTGCGCGGGGTCATGACCACCGACCTGCGCGACCCCAGCCGCTACCTGTCCGGCGGCGAGCTGGTGCTCACGGGCCTGGCCTGGCGCCGCGAGCCGCAGGACTCCGAGCGGTTCGTGCGCATCCTGGCCGCGGCCGGGGTCGCCGGGCTGGCCGCGGGCGAGGCCGAGCTCGGCGCGGTGCCCGAGGACCTGGTGGTGGCCTGCGCCCGGCACCGCCTGCCGCTGTTCTCCGTCGTGGAGGACGTCTCCTTCGCCTCGATCACGGAGTACGTCGTACGCCAGGTCTCCGGCGAGCGCGCGGGCGACCTGGCCGCCGTGGTGGACCGGCACCGCCGCCTGATGACCTCGGGGCCCGCCGGCGGCGGCCCGGAGGCCGTACTGGAACTGCTCGGCTCCGACCTGGACCTGCGCGCCTGGGTACTGTCCCCCACCGGCCGGCAGATAGCCGGGTCCACCCTGGCCGGATCGGGGCCCGAGCTGCCCGCCGAGACCGGCGCCCGGCTGGCCGGCGAGCACCTGGCCGCCTCCCGCACCGGCCGCCGCGGCCCCTACCGGCTCCCGCTCGGCAGCACCACGTACTCCCTCTTCCCCATCCGCGGCAACGGCCGCGACCTGCGCGAGACGGTCCTGTCCGACTGGCTGCTGGCCGTCGAGGCGGACGCCGGCGACTGGGCCGAGGAGCGCCTGGACCTGCTGCACGGCGTCACCCAGCTGATCGCCGTCGAACGCGACCGCCGCGACGCGGCCCGTACGGTCCGCAGACGCCTCGCCCAGGAGGTCCTGGAGCTGGTGCAGACGGGCGCCGCGCCCGCCGAGATCGCGGCCCGGCTCCGGGTGGCCGCGCCCGTACTGCTGCCCGGGCTGGGCACGGCGCCGCACTGGCAGGTCGTCGTGGCCCGCGTCGAGTGGGCGGGCGGGGACGTGCCCGGCGGGCCGGTCGCGCAGACACTGCTGGAAGAGGTGCTGGTCGACCCCGGTACGTTCGGGCCCGACCCGTCCGACCGGATCGCCGTCGCGCACACCGGGGACGAGGCGGTGGCCCTGGTGCCGCTGCCGGCCGTACCGGACGACGACGGGCGCGACGGCCAGTCCACCGCCGGGCTCCAGGCCGACGCCCTGCTCGCAGCCGTACAGGAGCCGCTGACCCGCGGCCTGGGCGACGACGGCCGCCTGACCATCGGCGTCAGCGCCTCCGTCCACTCGGCGGAGGGCCTGCGCGGCGCCCTGGAGGAGGCCCGGCACGCCCGCCGGGTCGCCGCGGCCCGCCCCGGGCGGGTCTGCGCGGCGGGCCACGAGGAGCTGGCCTCGCACGTCCTGCTGCTGCCCTTCGTCCCCGACGACGTACGCCGCGCCTTCACCGCCCGGCTCCTGGACCCGCTGCGCGGCTACGACCGCCGCCACCGCGCCGAGCTGATACCCACCCTGGAGGCGTTCCTCGACTGCGACGGCTCCTGGACCCGCTGCGCCACCCGCCTCCACCTGCACGTCAACACCCTGCGCTACCGGGTCGGCCGCATCGAGCAGCTGACCGGCCGCGACCTGGCGCGCCTGGAGGACAAGCTGGACTTCTTCCTGGCGCTGCGGATGAGCTGAGAGGCGCGTTCACCGAGCGGCGAACGGGCTGAACCACGGCCCACATTCGGTCACGTATGAATGGCGGATATGCGCCCCCGGCCGGGCCGGTGCACAACGCCCGCCACTCCGCGCTTGGTTGACCGAACGTCAGCAACTGCCCCCGCGGCACCGGTAATCCCTGATCACGCGTCACCCGATCGGACGTATCCCGACGGCGCCGCGCACCGCCGCACCTCCCCCGCCCCACCCCTCAGGGCGCCTTGTACTGCCGGTTTTGGGCCGTCACGGCGTCCCAAAGAGGCGGCGGAGCGATTGTGAAATCATTCACCTTCCCTCTTGGCCGGGCGGCGGGATTCGTGCTGAGATGCGCCCACTGCTTCTCAGTTCCAGCTCAACGGTGCGCTCGGGGAGGGCAATGTGGCGGACACCGCCATGTCAGGAGCCGCGGGAACCGCGGGAACCACACAGCCCGGGGAACCGGTGCCGGTGCTTCCCGCGGCCAGGTCGGCGACCGGGGCGGACGCCCTGGACGGGGCCGTGTGGCGGCTGCGGTCACGGGGGTGCTGGGACGACGCGGCGGCCCTGCTGGAACCCCACGCGGCCGGGCATCCCCGATACGCGATCCGCCGCGCCGCCCTCCTCGTGGAGCGCTGTCTGTTCACCGCCGCCGGATGGGCCGCGGCCGAGGACGCGCTGCGCGCCGCCGAGGCGGTGGCGGGCGACAACGACGAGCGGGGCGCCGCGGCCTGCGAGCGCGGCCACCTGGCGTACGCCGCCACGGTCCTGGGCGTACGGGACCGCGCCGACGAGGCCCGCTCCGCGCTCGGCAGGGCCGCGGCCCTGCTGGCCCCCGCGGCGCCCGGCCGCGCGCTGCTGGACTACCGGCGCGGCCTGATGGCCGAACACGTCGCCAACAGCCCGGAGTCCGCGCGCGCCGCCTACCGCCGCGCCCACGCGGGTGCCACCGCGCACGGCGACACCCTGCTGCTCTCCTTCACCTGGCGCCATCTCGCCGGGCTCGCCCTGCGCGACGGCGAACTCGCCGAGGCCCGGCACGGTTTCGCCGAGTCCCTGCGCATCCGCGAGGAACTGGGGTTCCTGGTCGGTACGGCGCCGGCCCTGGTCGCCCTCGCCGACGCGGCGCCGCCCGAGGAGGCGGAGGGGCTGCGCATCGAGGCCGCCCGGCTCTTCCGGCTCATGGGCGGCGTACCGACCTGGCTCGCGGAGCACCTGGAGGGCGTGCCCGAGGCCCCCGCGGGCCGGGCGGCACAGTAGGCCCTGTCGCTCGCTCCGTTCCCGGCCGCCACGCCCGCCGGTTCCCGGGCCCGCGCCACGGGCATATTTCACTCCGCGGGCCCCACCCACCCCGAATTTGGCCTCAAGTCGCACTGTCCGTGAGTGACTTGGCACTGGATGCTGGTGCGGTTCGACTCCCGACCTACGGCAGCGCCTTTCAGGAGGCCACACCTTGGCAGCAGGAGCACCGCAACCATCGGCCGGCTCGGACTGGGGAAAGGCGGATTTCGAGGCCATCTACGACTGCCCGGATCCCCGTACGTACTTCCGGACGCTGCGCCCGCTCGACTACCAGATCCCGCACCACGGCCAGGGGGTGTTCCGCGCCCTGGCCGAGCACCTGCAACGGCGCCGGCCCGGCCGCACGCCGCTCCAGGTCGTCGACCTGTGCTGTTCCTACGGCGTCAACGCGGCGCTGCTCAACCACAAGCTGAGCCTCGCGGACCTGTACGACCGGTACACCGACGCCCGGGAGACCGGCGGTCTGTCGGCGGTCCTGCTGGCCGACGAGGACCGGACGTTCTTCGACGAGCTGCGCCGCCCGGAGGCCGTGCGGACCATCGGCATCGACGCGGCCAAGCGCGCCGTCGGCTACGCCGAGCGCGTCGGCCTGCTGGACGCCGGGTTCGCCGAGAATCTGGAGGCCGCCGAGCCGAGCGCACGCCTGCGGCGCACCCTGGCGGGCACCGACCTGATCACCGTGACGGGCGGCGTGGGGTACATCTCCGCCACCACCTTCGGGCGGCTGCTCGCCTGCACGCCCGAGCCGCCGTGGGTCGCCGCGTTCGTCCTGCGGACCGTGTCGTACGGCCCGGTGGCGGAACTCCTCGCCGCGCACGGCCTGGTGACCGAACGCCTGCCCGTGCGCACCTTCCGCCAGCGCCGCTTCGCCGACCTGGCCGAACGCCGCGCCGCCTTCACCGCGCTACAGGCCCGCGGCCTGGACACCACCGGCAAGGAATCGGACGGTTTCTACCACGCGGACCTGTATCTGTCCCGGCCGGCGGCGGACGTGGCGGACGTGACGGTGGAGAGGCTGGTGCCCCTGACCGGGTGACCGCTGCGGGGACCCGGGCCCTCAGTGCCCCCGCCGCCCCGGCGAAAGGTGCTCGCGCGCGATGCGTTCGACGATGGCGTACTCGCGGGCCATCAGGGCGTCCAGCAGGGCCGTGTGTTCGGAGGCGGCGGCGAGGAGGTCGGCCGTGCGGGGCGGAGGGCTGCCGTGGACCGGGGTGCGGGTGCGGCGGTGGAGGTCGTCGGCGACCTGGACGAGCTGGCGGTTGCCGGTGAGGGCGAGCAGGGCGTGGTGGAAGGCGTGGTCCGCGTCGGCGTATCCGGTGCGGTCGCCGTGGGCCGCGGCGGCGACGCCCGCGGCGGCCAGCGGGCGCAGCTCCTCCCACCGCTCGGCCGGCAGCGTCCGTGCCAGCCGCAGCAGCGCCGGTATTTCGAGCATCCTGCGCACCTCGGCCAGCTCCGCGAGGTCGCGGTGGGTGCGCTCGGCGACGCGGAAACCGCGGTTCGGGGCGACCTCGACCGCGCCCTCGCAGGCGAGCAGCTGCATGGCTTCGCGTACGGGGGTGGCGGAGACGCCGTAGCGGACGGCGAGCGCGGGGGCCGAGTAGACCTCGCCGGGGACCAGTTCGCCGGCCGTCAGGGCTTCGCGCAGCGCGGCGAGCACCTGGCCGCGCACGGAGTGCCGCTGGGGCTGTTTGCGGGGGGCGGGGGCTGCGGGCGCCGGTATGTATGCCGTGGCGGGGTCCGGGACGCCGGGGCGGTGTTCGTACGCGGCGTCCGGCGGGGTGTCCGGCCCGGCCGGGAGCGGCGCGGTGCCGTGCCCGGGGCGCTCCGCCGGGTGTTCCCCGGGGCCTTCGTGGCCGGTGTGCCCGCCCCGCACGGGCTGCGAGCCGCCCTGTACCGGCACCTGGGCGCGCAGCCGCGGCGCCGGTTCCGCTCTGCCCTGCTCCATGCGGGTTCCTCCTCACGTCCTCCAGCACCATAAGCGCCCCCTGTGACAGTGCAAACCCGGCTCAAAACCCCCGAAGATCGGGTAAGGTAAGGCTTACCTGCCAACGAACGTGATATCGGTGGTGTCCCGCATGCGCCCCCAGCTCTCCGCCCAACCGCGCATCGAGCCCCTGACCGGGGCGTATGCCCGGCTCACCGAGGTGTTCCCCGGACTGCGGGTGTCCGAGTGGGAGACGACGCCGCCACAGGGCGAGGGCTGGGTGACCGCCGCCGCGCTGGCCACCGATCCCACGGCCCTGGACACCTTCCTGGCCTGGGACGACGCGCAGGTCGTACGGGATTACGGGCAGCGGGCCCGCCCCGACGTCGTCGCCGCGTTCGCCCTGCACCGCTACGCCTGGCCCGCCTGCCTGTTGATCACCATCCCCTGGTTCCTGCACCGCCGGGTACCGCGGCTGCCCGTCGAGGACGTGGCGTACCACCGCGAGGAGGGGCGGATGGCCGTACGGGTCCGCTCGTTCGCCTGTCTGCCCGGCGACCCGGCGGCGGACCTGCCCGGCGCGCGGGTCGTGCCGGATGAGGAGGCGCTGCGCGCCGAGGTGCGGGAGGCGGTCGCCGAGCATCTCGGGCCCGTACTGGACGGCTTCCGGCCCCGGCTGCGCCGCGGGCCGCGCGCCCTGTGGGGCATGGCCTCGGACGAGATCGTCGAGGGCCTGTGGTACCTGGGGCACCTGCTGGGCGAGGAGCCGCGCGCGGTGGCCGAGGCGGCGCGGCTGCTGCCGGGCGGCACGGCCCCGTACGCCGGGGGCGCCGCCTTCCGCGAGCTGGCCGGTCCGGACGGCGCGGCGCTGTCCACCCGGGACCGGGCGAGCTGCTGCATGTTCTACACGCTGCGCCCCGAGGACACCTGTGTGACCTGCCCCCGTACGTGCGACGCGGATCGCATCAAGCGTCTCACCGCAACCACCTGACCCCCACACCACCCGATCGGGTCGTCGGAATCGAACCCAACCCAGCACGTCACAGCGGCAGTTCGATTCGAATGCGCTCTTCCGCGCGCCCCCGCACCCCCTTCGCGTTCTCGTTTGCCGAAAGCCCCGGCGGGACGGACGGATTCCGCCAGGATGTCGCGCGAAACCGCGTACGACGAGGCAAGGGGCCCCAGGATGAGAATGACCGATATATCGCTTAATTGGCTGGCTCCGGGGGTCCTGCTGCTCGTCGGGGTCGCCGCGGCCGTGGTCGTGGTCCTGCGCGGCAGGCGCGCGGCCGACGCGGCGCCGGGCGACGACTCCTGGGAGCGCACCCAGGAGCGGCGGCGCCGCAAGGAGGCCGTGTACGGCACCGCCTCATACGTGCTGCTGTTCTGCTGCGCCGCGGTCGCGGCGGCGCTCTCCTTCCACGGGCTGGTCGGCTTCGGCGTGTCCAACCTCAACCTCTCCGGAGGCTGGGAGTACCTGGTGCCGTTCGGGCTCGACGGCGCGGCGATGTTCTGCTCCGTGCTCGCGGTGCGCGAGGCCAGCCACGGCGACGCGGCGCTCGGTTCGCGCCTGCTGGTCTGGCTGTTCGCGGGCGCCGCGGCCTGGTTCAACTGGGTGCACGCGCCCCGCGGGTTCGGTCACGACGGCGCGCCGCAGTTCTTCGCCGGCATGTCGCTGTCGGCGGCGGTCCTCTTCGACCGGGCGCTGAAGCAGACCCGCCGGGCCGCACTGCGCGAACAGGGCCTGGTGCCCCGCCCGTTGCCGCAGATCAGGGTCGTACGGTGGCTGCGGGCCCCCCGGGAGACGTTCGGCGCCTGGTCGCTGATGCTGCTGGAAGGCGTACGGACCCTGGACGAGGCCGTCGAGGAGGTCCGCGAGGACCGCCGCCAGAACGAGCGCAACCGCCACCGCAGGCGCGAGCAGGACAAGCTGGACCGGGCCCGGATCAAGGCGATCAACCGCCAGCACCGGAACTGGACCCGCGGGCGCGGCGGGCGGCAGGTGCCGCTGGCGGCGGGCGCCCCGGCGGCGCACGGCTCCCCCGCCGCGCAGCAGGCCGCCGGCGCGGAACCTGCGATAGCCGGCGACCCGGAAGCCCTGCCGCCCGGACCGCTGTCCGCGGGGGCCGACCCTGTGTCCCCGGCCGGTTCCCGCCCGGCGCTGAAGGCCGTACACGGCGCCGAGACCCCTGACGCGTATCCGCGGACGGTGGATCTGACCGCCGAGGACGACACCCAGGCACTGCCCCGGCTGGACTCCCTGGAGGAGAAGCTGGCGCAGATCGAGAAGCAGTTCGGCTGACCCGCGGCGGACCGAGCCCGCACCCCCGGCCTTTTGTCAGGCCGGTCCGCCGCCCAGCTCAGCCGTCAGGTCGGCCCGCCCAGCTCGAACCACACGCACTTGCCCACCGCGTGGGCACGTACTCCCCACGCGTCCGCGAGGGAGTGCACCAGCATCAGCCCCCTCCCCGAGGTGCCGTCCGTCGTCGGCGGGCGCAGCCTGGGCCGCCGCCCGGCGAAGTCCCGTACCTCCACACGCAGCCGGTCGGTGACCGTGGCGGTCACGACGGCGCCCCCGTTCGTGTGGACGAGGGCGTTGGTGACCAGCTCGCTGACGAGCAGTTCCGCGATGTCGCTGTCCCCGGCCCCACCCCATTGGCGCAACAGCTGGCGCAGCTCCGCGCGTACCCCGGCCACCGCCGTCAGGTCCGCGTGCCGCAGTGTGCGTTCCATCTTCCCCGGCAGCCGGGTGCCGTTGTGGACGCCGACGCGTGCGGCCACCGGTCCGGCTCTGTCCTCGCGCCGCACAGACTGACGCTTCATCCTCCCCGCCCCGTACGCTTCAGGTCCCTCTCCCTCGAACAGTTTCACGGTCATGCATGCCCATCGGACCCGGTGCCATGCTTCGGCCCACGAGACCGGTGAACGCCAGGCCGCAGGCATGTGCCTGCGGCGCGACGCCCGTCCTGCCCGGTCAGGGGCGGGGGATGTTGCGGAGGTTGGAGCGGGCCATCTGGACCATGCGGCCGACCCCGCCCTCCAGCACGATCTTGCCGGCGGAGAGGGCGAAGCCCTGGACCATGTCCCGGCTGATCTTCGGCGGCATGGACAGCGCGTTGGGGTCGGTGACCACGTCGACCAGGGCCGGGCCCTTGTGCTTGAAGGCGTCGCGCAGCGCGCCGCGCAGTTCCTTGGGCTTCTCCACGCGTACGCCGTGCGCCCCGGCCGCCCGCGCGATGGCGGCGAAGTCCGGATTGTGGTTATCGGTCCCGTACGCGGGCAGCCCGGCAACCATCATCTCCAGCTCGACCATGCCCAGCGAGGAGTTGTTGAAGAGGACCACCTTCACCGGCAGGTCGTACTGGACGAGGGTGAGGAAGTCGCCCATCAGCATCGAGAAGCCGCCGTCGCCGGACATCGAGACGACCTGGCGGCGGCGGTCGGTGAACTGGGCGCCGATCGCCTGCGGCAGCGCGTTGGCCATCGACCCGTGGGTGAAGGAACCGATCACGCGGCGGCGGCCGTTGGGGCTGATGTAGCGCGCCGCCCAAACGTTGCACATCCCAGTATCAACTGTGAAGATCGCGTTTGCCTCGGCCTCCTCGTCCAGGACGGACGCGACGAATTCGGGGTGGATCGGCGTGTGCTTCTCGACCTTGCGCGTATAGGCCTTGACGACGCCTTCCAGGGCGTCGGCGTGCTTCTTCAGCATCCGGTCGAGGAACTTGCGGCTCTTCTTGGGCGTGATGCGCGGGTTCAGGCAGCGCAGCGTCTCGCGTACGTCGCCCCAGACCGCGAGGTCCAGCTTGGAGCGGCGGCCGAGCCGTTCGGGGCGCACGTCCACCTGGACGATCTTGACGTCGTCCGGCAGGAAGGCGTTGTACGGGAAGTCCGTGCCCAGCAGGATCAGCAGGTCGCACTCGTGCGTGGCCTCGTAGGCGGCGCCGTACCCGAGCAGGCCGCTCATGCCGACGTCGTACGGGTTGTCGTACTGGATCCACTCCTTGCCGCGCAGCGCGTGGCCCACCGGGGCCTTGAGGCGCTCGGCGAACTCCATCACCTCGGCGTGCGCCCCCGCGGTGCCGCTGCCGCAGAACAGCGTGACCTTGCCGGCGTCCTCGATCATCCGGACCAGCTGGTCGATCTCCGCGTCGCCGGGGCGCACGGTGGGGCGCGAGGTGACCAGTGCGTGCTCGATGGAGCGCTCGGGCGCCTCCTGGTCGGCGATGTCGCCGGGCAGCGAGACGACGGAGACGCCGCTGAGCCCGATGGCGTTCTGCACGGCCGTCTGCAGTACCCGCGGCATCTGGTCGCGGCTGGAGATCATCTCGCTGTAGTGGCTGCATTCGGTGAACAGCCGGTCCGGGTGGGTCTCCTGGAAGAAGCCGGTGCCGATCTCGCTGGACGGGATGTGCGAGGCGAGCGCGAGCACCGGGGCCATCGAGCGGTGGGCGTCGAAGAGGCCGTTGATCAGGTGCAGGTTGCCGGGGCCGCAGGAGCCCGCGCAGGCCGCCAGCCGCCCGGCGATCTGGGCCTCGGCGCCCGCCGCGAAGGCGGCGACCTCTTCGTGGCGGACCTGGATCCAGTCGATCCCGGCGGTGCGGCGGACCGCGTCGACGACGGGGTTGAGGCTGTCGCCGACGACCCCGTAGAGCCGCTGGACACCGGCGCGCACCAGGATGTCGACGAACTGCCCGGCCACGGTCTGTTTCGCCATGTCGCTGTCGCTCCTCCGGAGGGGGGACCGCGGGCGGGCACCATCAGCCGGCAATGGCCCGTTTCGCGGCATTCCTTCCTGGTTCTACCACTCCCCCGGGCCGGTGTCCGTCCGGACTACGCCTGCCGCGTCACCTGGGCCGTACCGCCTCCCCCGCCTCCGCCCCCTCCCACACCGCCACAGCCGTACGGTCCTGTCCGTACCCCTCCGCGTGCAGCCGGACATCGGCCAGGAACGCCGCGAGCCCCGGCGGCCCGGCGGCCGTCCACCGCGCGGCCAGGTGGCTGCCGAACCCGGCCGCCTCGGTCAGCGGGCCCGCGAACCCGGCACTGCACACCAGCAGGAGATCGCCGGGCCGCGCGGCCACGGCCCGGAAGCGGAACGGCTCCGGCGCGGTACGCGGCGCGGGCTCGTACGGCGGCTGCCAGGGCTGCCCCGACGGCGCGCGGGGCAGGCCGGGAACGGCGCCGCCGAGGTCGGGGAGGAGGGCACCCTGATCGGGCGCGTCCGGTACGTCCGGTATCAGCGCGTCGGGGCCGGGCGCGCCGGGGACCGGCCACGGAAGCGTGTCTGCGGGTATGTCCACGGGCGTCTCCTCCGCCCCGCTCGCACCGCCCGCGGGCACCGGGCCGCCCGTCGCGTCCTCCTGGGGCGGTGGCTCCAGGTCCTGCCAGACGCCGTTGCCCAGCCGGAAGAACCCGCCCGCTCCGGCGCCGAAGAAGACCCGGGTCCGGCAGGCCGGGTCGGCGGGCAGCAGCAGGCAGCGCAGCGCAGCCGTGTACTGCTCGGGCTCCATGCCGTGCTCGACGGCGTACGCACGGAGCTTGCCGTAGGTCCGGTCGGCCAGGCGGTGCAGGCCCGACTTCAGGGCGTCGCGGTCGCCCGTACGGACGTCCTCCGCCAGCCGGGTGTAGCTGCGGCCGACGGCCCCGCCGATCCAGCGGCAGGCGTCGCGGGCCGCGCGGTGGGTGCCTCCGTACGCATACGAATCTCCGCCGGGGGCCGTGGTGGCCACGGCGACCAGGACCAGCGCGTGCTGTCCGGCACCGAAGCGGGCGGTGAGCAGGGCGTCGCCGCGCGGCTCACCCCGGTGGCGGGCGGCTTCGCCGCGCAGCGAGGCGGCGCGCAGGGTGAACGTTCCGTATCCGGCGCCGTCCAGCTCCGTGTCCGGTACGAGATCGTCCAGCGCGGCCGGGTCGGCGGCGGGCAGGGCCATCGGTTCGGGGCGGGGCCCGGGCCCCGCCGGTGCGCGCGTATCCGTACCGGCTTCGGTCGGCGGTACGGACTCGGCATCCGTCGCCTGCCCCACCGCACGGAAAGCGGAGTCCACCCGGTCGTCGAGCGAGTCCCGGGCCGCCCCCGCGGGGCCGGTGTCCCGGGCGGCGGCGTCACCGTCGTCCTCGTACAACTCCCGCCACCACGCGTCCTCGTGCCGGCGCCGGTCCCCCTGTCGGTCCATGGGCCGCATTGTCCACCGGCCGGGGCCGCGGAGACAGGGCGCGGCAGGGCGTCACCGCGCCGCCCGGCCGGTACGCGCCAAGGGGCGCGCCGGCCCCGGTTCCGGCACGCTGGGGCCATGGGCGGATGGCAGTTGCTCACGGTCGGCCTCGTCCTGCTGCTCGGGCTGCTGGGCGTGCTGGCCCCGGGGGTCCCGGGGCCGCCGATCGTGTGGGCGGGCGTGCTGTGGTGGGCGATGGCCGAGCGCTCCACCCTGGCCTGGTGCGTCCTGATCGGCACGAGCGCCGTCCTGCTGCTCGCCCAGGTCCTCGCCTGGCTGCTGCCGCCCCGCGACCCCCGGGCCGCCGGTGCCCCGTACCGGACCCTGTACGTCAGCGGCGCCGCGGGCATCATCGGCTTCTTCGTGGTGCCCGTGGTGGGAGCCGCGCTGGGCTCGGTCGGCGCGCTCTACCTGATGGAACGGGCGCGTCTGGGCAGTCACGGGGACGCGTGGGCCGCCACCCGCACGGCCATGCGGGCCATCGGGTTCGCCGTGCTGGTCGAGCTGTACGCCTGTCTGCTGGCGGTCGGCGCCTGGACCGGCGCCGTCATCGCGGGCTGACCCTCCCGGGCGCCCGCGGCCTGCCAGAGATGATGCAGGGCGTACGAGCGCCAGGGCCGCCACGCCTCCGGCGACGCCCCACCGCCGTCCACCGGCCCCACGTCCGGGTCGCCGAGCGCCCGCATCCGTATGGACGCGGCTGCCGCCGGGCCCACCCCGGGCAGGGCGCGCAGCGCGCGCTCGGCGGCGTCCCGGTCCGCGCCCGCGTCCAGCCGGACCGCCCCGTCGGCGAGCGCGCCGCACAGCACGCGCACCGGTTCCGGCACCTCGGCGCCGGTCAGCGCGGCGGGCTCGGGGAAGAGGTGGGTCAGCGCGCCGTCCGCCGCGTCCAGCGGCTTGCCGTACGTCCGTACCAGCTCGGCGGCGTGTTCCGGCGGCCCGCCGAGGACGGTCCGTACGGCCAGTTCCTCGGGGTCGGCGGCGCCCGGCGACCGCAGGCCGGGGCGGGCCGCGACCAGCGGGCCGAGCAGCGGGTCGGTGCCCAGCCGCTCGGCGACGGCGTACGGGTCGGCGTCCAGGTCGAACAGGCGGCGCATCCGCTGGACGGCGGTGGACAGGTCGCGCAGGTCGGTCAGGTGCAGCCGGCACTCCAGCCAGCCGCCGTCCGCACCCCGGGCGGCCGGGCACACCAGTCCGGCGCGCGGCCGGCGCGGCTGCCGGGAGCCTGCGTGCTCGTCGACCTCGGCGATGCCGCTGCCGTGGGTGAGCCGCAGCGTGCGGCGGTACGTACGGGAGCCCCGCGTGCCGCGCACCTCCTCCACGCCCGGCACCGCGCGCGCCTGGAGGAAGTCGAAGATCTCGGCGGCGGCGTACGGGCCCCGGTAGGCCAGCCGCAGCGGGACACCGGCGGGCGCGCCGTGCCGCGCGGCGCCGGACGGGCCCGTACCCGCCCCCGCGCGGGTTCCCGCCGCCGCGCGCAGCTCACTCGGCGTACTGGCGTAGATCTCCCGCATCGTGTCGTTGAACTGCCGGATGCTGGCGAATCCGGCGGCGAAGGCCACATCGGTGACCGGCAGGCCGGTGGTCTGGAGGAGCAGCCGCGCGGTGTGCGCGCGCCGGGCCCGCGCCAGGGCCACGGGCCCGGCGCCCAGCTCGGCCGTGAGCTGCCGCTGCACCTGCCGCGCGCTGTACCCCAGCCGCCGCGCGAGGCCGCCGACGCCCTCCCGGTCGACCACGCCGTCGTCGATGAACCGCATGGCGCGGCCGACCAGGTCGGCCCGGACGTTCCACTCCGCCGAGCCCGGCACGGCGTCCGGACGGCAGCGGCGGCAGGCCCGGAACCCGGCGCCCTGCGCGGCCGCGGCGGACGCGTAGAACCGTACGTTCGGACGCTTCGGGGTGACCGCCGGGCAACTCGGGCGGCAGTAGATCCCGGTGGTCACGACGGCGAAGAAGAACTCGCCGTCGAACCGGGCGTCCCGGCTCGACACCGCCTCGTACCTGGTCTCGTCGTCCATCACACGATCCAGTGTGCGCGACGCGCGGGAGATTCCCTGGCGGGAATCGGACATCGCGCTGGGGCGGGGACGGGGCCCCGAAGCGGGGCGGGCGCCCGGAGGCACCCGCCCTGCCCTTACCCCCGAGCCCCCCTCTTCCGCTCCACCATGTGGCGGCCCAGGGCCTGCTTCTGCTTCCAGTCCCTGCGGATCTCCGCCCGCAGCCGGGCGTCCGTCTTGGCGACGATGCGCTCGTTCTCGCGCAGCAGCTTGCGGTAGCTCTCCAGCCGCCGCTGCGGCAGCGCGCCGCTCTCGATGGCCGCCAGCACCGCGCACCCGGGCTCGGTGGCGTGCGCGCAGTCGTGGAAGCGGCACTCCTCGGCCAGTTCCGCCACGTCCGAGAAGGCCCGCGCGAGCCCGGTGTCGGCGTCCCACATGCCGACGCCCCGCAGGCCGGGGGTGTCGATCAGCACCCCGCCGCCGGGCAGCACCAGCAGGTCCCGGGTGGTCGTGGTGTGCCGGCCCTTGCCGTCCCGGTCGCGGGCGGCCCGTACGTCCTGCACGTCCTCGCCCACCAGCACGTTGGCGAGCGTCGACTTGCCCGCACCGGACTGCCCGAGCAGTACGGACGTGCCGCCGCCCAGTACCGCGGTGAGGACGTCCAGCCCGTCACCGTCGGTCGCGCTGACGGCCAGCACCCGCACCCCCGGCGCGGCGGTCTCCGCGTCCGCGACCAGGTGCGCCAGCACGTCCGGATCACCGGCCAGGTCGGCCTTGGTCAGCACGAGCAGCGGCTGCGCCCCGCTCTCCCAGGCCAGGGAGACGAAGCGCTCGATGCGCCCGAGGTCCAGGTCCACGGCGAGCGAGACCGCGATCACGGCGTGGTCCACGTTGGCCGCCAGCACCTGCCCGTCGGACCGCTTGGAGGACGCCGAGCGCACGAACGCGGTACGCCGCGGCAGCAGCGCCCGCACCACACCGTCCCGGCCCGCACCGACCTCGCCGAGGTCGATCACGGCCCAGTCCCCGGTGCACGGCACCCGCATCGGATCACTGGTGGCCACCAGCGCGGTGTCCGCCAGCACGGTCCGGACACCGTCCCCGTCGGGCACCACGGCGTCCACCCGCCCGCGGTCCACGCGGACGACACGGCCGGGCACGGAGTCCTGTCCGGCGTAAGCGGCGAAACTCTCCGCGAAGCCGTCGTCCCAGCCGTAGGCGGTCAGCGGGCGCGACGAAGCGGAGAAGAAGGAAGACGATTGCAAGGGAAACCCTTCACAAGGGTGGCCCCGGCCCCACGCGTCCGACGCGTGGCGAAAAGTGAGGTCGAGTCAGCCGGAGACCACGGAAGTGGAATGGATGGTCTTCTGATCGCGGGCAGCGCCCATCGCAATGACAGCCATCGGTCACACCTCCTGAATCTTCACGGCCGGACGCGGCGGCCGGACGGCCACCGCGGGGAACGGGCTCACCATAGCCCGGCTCCGGATTCGGGCGCCATCGTATTTTTCGCGCCTCGGAGGTCGCCGACGCCCCACGGGCCTCAACGCCATCGGTCTGCCACACTCTCTCCTTGCAGCTTTCAAGTGTTCCTCGTCGGTCGCCATCGGAAGGTTTCGGCACCTCCGGCTCTCAGCTCCGCCGGATCGTCGCCTGAACGGCACGCCGGAACGGCGACACCCGGCCTCCCCGGCCTCCTGCGCCTGACCGCACCCCACTCTTGACACACTGAAGGGGCCATGAAGTGTCCCGCATCAACGCCTGTACGACCCTGCCAAGTTGACAGATGCCGGACAGTTGATCGGTGACGGCCGACGGGGCGACGAAGTCGGGTCTAGTGTGGCGCCATCCCAGCAAGGCATCGAAAGGTCAGGCAGTGGATTTGCAGAACAACGTCCGCATCGATCTCACCGCCGTCGATGAGGGCGGCCGGAGGATGGATTCGACGCCGAACGGTGTCAGCGTCGGCGCAGTGTGCCTGAAGAACTGGCAGATAGACCGCATCGACGCTCCCGCGGGCATGTTCGACGAGCACGATGCCTACTTCATCAAAATCAACTACGAGCTTGAGCTCGAGCTGGACTGTCCCCGGATGTCCTGGGTCGAAGTCTCCTTCGATTTCGCCTCCGGCGGGGAAGCAAGTCAAGTCACCGTCGTCGACGCGCTCCCGCGTTTTGGAACCTTCACCGGCGCGCCCGAGTCCTACGTACTCAACCAGTTCCTGAACTTCGTGCCGTGTGAGAACAGTGCATCCGCACATGTCCATCTCCCGGCAGGAGCCGACAGGGTCGACACTTTCGGCATCGGCGGTCAGGGCGTGCGGTGGCGGCATGTCTCACTCGGCGAAAGCGGAGTGCTGCCCGGCTCGTACGCCGCCTGGGTGGTTCTGCTCGTCCCCGCCGGGCAGGTCGAACAACCCGTTGAATTCTCCGCTCGGTACGACCTAGCGGTAGCCCGCGACGTCGAGTACCGGCCCACGCAGTCGCCGGCCTGCTTCCGACTGAGCCTCGCCGCCCCCTCGGACACCCCGGGAGTCGTCACCCCCGCGTTCTCCGCCACGGTCGAGGACCAGGCCCCGGAACGTCACCCCTCGGTCTTCATTTGCTACGCGCACGACTCGCCCGCACACAAGGAATACGCTCGAAAATTCGGCAACCTGCTCGTCAGAAACGGTGTCGATGCACACATGGACCAGTGGTACGTCACGAACCGCAAAGACTGGGCCATTTGGGCACACGAGCTCATCAACAAGGTTGATTTTGTCACCGTGCTTGCCTCCCCCATTTGCCGCAAGGCGTTCGACGGAGAACTCAGCGGCCCCGACAATCCGGGCATTCGGAGCGAGGCACTGCTCATCAAGGAAATGCTTCATACGCTTCGCGACGAGTGGACGGCCAAAGTACTGCCTGTCGTCCTGCCCCACGAGTTGGTGGACAACGTCCCCAAGGTGCTGCAGCCGTGGACATCAGATCACTACGACGTCAGGCGACTGACCCCCGAGGGAATCGACGACCTCCTGCGAGCGATGACCGGAGTCCCCCGGCACACCCGGCCCCCGCTCGGGAAGATGCCACCCAGCGTATTGAAACCGCTGAGCGGCACCGAATCCTGACCGGCGACGCAGGGCCGTCAGGACTCCTCTTCCCCTGAGACCCGGTAGTCGGGGTGGTCCTCGTCAACAACGGTCGCGATGTGCAGCGGGACGGGCATCTGCGTGCGGTCGTCCCAGGAAAGAGCCTGCTCGCAAAGGCTCGCCGTGAGGCTCGCCAACTGCTCGGGGGCCCATGAACCCGGGCTCACCACCACGATCTCCTTCCCCGTGTACGAGTGCCACGGCACAGCGAGTTGGGAGGTGAGCCCGGCCGGCAAGGTCCATCGCGTGGAGAGCGCGCCCCGATCGCCGCCCTTGGCCTTTATCGATGCGGATCGGCCGGCGAAGAGCCAGCAGTGCCGGTCGCCGTCCGCGAGCTGATACACCTTCCGGTCCGGTGCCGCTGGCTTGCCCGGGTCACTGGGCATGTTCGCCTTTTCCCGGCGGGTGACAGGGCGTCCGATCTCGCTGATCTCAGTGTTCAGGCGGACGATCGCGACATCCGCACCTTTGTCGCGCAGCGTATCTGCCGGAAGAGGGCCGACGCCCAGTTGCGCGTTCTGCAGCCCGGGCCAAATGGTCCGGGTCTCTTGCGTGTCGACGAAGACAACCATCGGCGTGCCCTCGGGCTGCAGAGCAAGCAGATCACCAAGCCTGGCTTCGACCACGTCGCGCGTCAGTTCCGCCTTCTTTCCGGTACGGCCGAAGCGGGTCGTACCGATGACATCGGCATGGAAGTCCGCCACCCCCTGACCGCCACGAACCCATGCAAGCCGGCGATCGCTGTACACCAGCATCTGGCAGTTCGCGAGGGAGTCAGGGTCGACATACAGCGCCACCATGGTCAGGACCAGGGGCGTACCGTCCGCTCCAGTCTGCTGCCTGCGGGCGTGAATACCTACCAGCAGGGATTTTCGGGTGAGTCCGTTCGGCCGCCCACCTGCGACCACAGCCTCCAGCAAACGGCTGTCCAGAACTCCGGCGGCCCTCAGCAGGTCCCGCAGCGCAGCGCGGGCGGCATGTTTCTTGGTCTCGGGGCTGTTCCGCGTGACCTTCGGCGGAAGAATAGTGGGTTCAGTGGCGAGGAACTGGGTCGGTATGCCGAGATGCCCCAGCAGCCGCCTCAGGTGCGGCTTCGCATCAAGTTCGGGGCCCGGGGCGTCAGGGTGGTACTCGGTCTCCAGCCAAGCGGCGACCAGGCGGTTTTCGCCAGGAGGCAGCTCCAACGAATCGAGAAAGGAGGCACGGTTCACGGTGTCGTGGGCGAGCAGGTCCGGGCAGTAGCGCGCTATGACATCCAGGCGGGCGTTGACGGGGGTGGCGGGCTCCCCTGCCAACGGCTCGACCGAGCGCCCCGTAAGCTCCGCAAGTTCGGCGAGCATGCGCTCGCGCCCTTGGGGTGTGCCGTATACACAGGCAAGAGTAACCCGCTGGTACCCACTCGGGCCGACCGCGGCGGGCGGAAGGCCATCCACCGCATAGCTCGTTACACGTCGCGCAAGGCGGATTCGTTTGTCGACCTCGTAGGACAAAGGTACGAGCGAAGGCAAAGTGCGCACAATGTGTTCGTGGAGCCGCAGCATGAACCTGGGCCCGGGGCCACTTCCCAGAGCGTGGAACCTGGCGCCCGCCATCTGCGGCCGGATCGCCTCGGGCACGTTCGGTAGTTCGTCGGGGATATCCAGTGGCGAGAGCTGGCATGCTTCGAGGATTTTTGCGATGGCAGGGTCGAGGTAGCTGCACCACTCGCCGGTCTCTTTGTCCGGGCGGCGCCGGATCGGGAGTCTCAGAATCGGTGCGCCTTCCTCGCCCCTGTCGATCCAAACGTTTTTGGCCCAGTTCCCTTGTGGAGAGATTCTGGACAAGTGGGCATCGAAGCAGAGGACCGGGTCCTCGATGCCGGCCCGGGTGGTCAGCCGTGCGGTCACCCTGTGCATGCTGAAGGCTGTACCTGCACGGTTGACGATGAGGTCGTCCGGGTCCCAGGAAAGCAGCGATCCGTCGGTGCCCATCGACAGGACTACGGGCGCACGACCGTCCACCCGTAGCGGTTTCGCGGCCAGTTTCCGCATCACTTGCCACTCCGCCGTGCGAAACACCCAACCCGGCATCACGGGTACCTGTCCCGCGCGGTATGTCACGAAGTCTGCGAAGGAGCGCGCCTGTTCCGGAGTGGGCAGCAGCCCAGCGAGGACAGCAGTTCCCTTCCCGCCACGAATGTGGCCTTCCCAGGCTCGTACAGCGATCCTCAGCCGGTCGTCGAAGGCCCCATCACTGGTGAGGAGCAGCATCCGGCTACCCGTGCGCTGTTCCTCCTCGGCGAGATCGTATTCTCCGAACAGTTTGACGGGGCGGCCAGTGGCGGCTACAAGTCCCGTGGCCAGCGCGGAATAGCGCGGGCGTTGTTGGCCCTCGCGTTTCGGCAGCCCCTCCCAGGCTGCCTCGAACTCCTCGGTCAGCGGGTAGGCCGTGATGGTGCCCAGTAGGGCGTCCAGGTCCTGCCGCTGGACACGGTAGGCAAGTGTGATCAGCACAGGACGCCTCCTTTGGTGCGGTGCTCCGCGTAATCGAGGAATGCTCCGAGTGTCGTACCGTAGTACCTGTGCATGGCGGGCAGAACTCCATCGCGCTGCCATTTTTCTTTGAGCTTGATGATGAGGGTGGCGAGATCGGTGCCACCGTCGGGGTCGAGCAGGGCGCCGTCGACCAGATGCAAGGTCGCTTTTGTGCCACCGCGGCGGGCCCGGCCGATGAGCTGGACGGCTCCATTCATGATCTCGGCAACCACGCCCAGCTTGACCTCGAGGGGCTGGGCCTGGAAATAGGGCGGCCGGCGGACGATCTCCTCGAGATACTGGCCGGCTACCTTCCGGCGTTCCGCCAGCAGAGCCTGTGGGTCGCTGGAGGGACCGCGGTGCTCGGCAAGCGCCCTTGCCTGAATGTGCGCGACGAGTTCCGCTGGCTCGTCGATCAGCGGGATCGGCCGGACGATCAGCCACACCGACCCCAGCGCGGACTTGTCGTCCTCGCCGATGATGTTCACTCCTCGCTGCACCCGGGCCAGCGGAGCGATCAGGATGTCGGCACCGTCGACGGCGGGAAACTCTTCCAGGCGGTCGGCCGGCAGCTCCCGCCAGCGGCCGGTGTCGACGGCCGATTCCTGGTCGTCCGCGTAGGTACCCGGCCGTACCGCCAGACAGATGCGGGTGGAGTCGACCCCGGCCGTGGACAGCCCCTCCGCCACGTGCCGCGCCGCCTCATAGGAGGTTGTCGCGAGAAGTACGCGGGCCCGGCCGCGCTCCTCGGTCTTCAACCGTTCGAGTTCGGGCCGTAGGTACTTACCCCACATGACCGTGGCGATCCGCTGGGTCGCCACGGCCCGCTCGATCCCTTCCAGTCCGGAGATACGATGCGGCCGGTCCTGCCCGTCGTCAACCGGCGCAGGCAGGATGCGCACGGTGTTGGGATTGTCGTCCGCTACCGACCACTTCGGCATGATGTGGATATGGTGGTGTGGCGCGCCCGGGAAGTACGAGGTGGCCGACATCCCGAGCACGATGCGGCGGACTCCGGCATGCGCCAGGGCTGTCGTGTCTCCCAGACCCACGGTGTAGGTGTGCGGATCGCCGCCGAACGCCGCTGTTGACAGTCGCGCAGGTTCGCCTCCCGTATCGTCGTAGTACTCGGTGAACGCGAAAACGAGGCGTCCCAGAGGACCCGTCGGTGTGACGCGCCAACGGCCGTAGGTGCCCAGTGCATCTGCGATTTCCTGAGCGGATTCGACACCGATGTCGACCAGTTGGGCGTTGTTGGCCATCAGCCGGTGCAGGAACAGCCTGATACGTTCGAGGATGGCTCGGCGCAGAATGCGGTTGACGACTCTGGTCCGGAGTTCCTCGGGTACATCTTTGACAAGACCTTCGAGGGCGCCGCGTGCCACGGGCAAGGACAGGCCACCGGACCCGCCGGTGACCACCGAGGCGAGGTGTCGCCGTGCTTCCGCGAAGGTTTCGGGCTCGTCACCGTGGGGCGGCATCTCGTCCAGGAAGAGCGAACGGAACATCGCCAGCTGTTTGGGACTGACCTCTTCGGTGTCCAGGCCGAACAGCCTGGCGGTCAGCCAGTTGTCCCAGCGTCGGGGAACCATCCAGTAGCGCCCGGGCCCGCGTGGACGTCGTCCCTTGGCGGGGGTCGTGGCGCCGAGCCGTTCGTAAGTCAAGTGGCTCACGTAGTTCTCGGACAGGTAGCGAAGGGAGAAATAGGCGTCGCGGACGCTGGCATCGACTTCGTCCTGAAGGCGGCCGAACGCTGCGGCGAAATCCTGGTCGAACTTGCGCAAGGGGGTGTTGGTCCGCCCCGCATGATCGAGGACGAGGTTACGTCCCGCATGTTCGATCGCAGTGCTCTGGAAGACGTCCACCTCGTCGATGACGACGATCTGACAGCGGCGCAGGAGCAGTTCCTCGACGGTCAACCGATCGTCCCCACCGTAACCGTCGTCCACCGGTGTCTGGAGGACGCCGAGTAACAGGTTCGCGTGCGAGGTCACGATGACGTCTGCCGTGCATGCCTGACGCGCCGCCCTGTAGCGCCCGCAAGTGGTCCGCCAGGGGCAGGAGACCGTGGTGTTCTTCTTGCGCCCCCGAGACGGCGGCTTGCGCAGTTTCGCGCACGGCTCACCGCCCGGCTGCCATCGGTCGACGGCATCATCGGAACCGGCCACCGCGGCAAGCGCACAACCGTAACCGAACCGGCGCCAGATCCAGTCCGCGTCCGGGCCGTCCTCGGTGACCCGAGCTGCGGCGGTCTCGGCTACCTTGATCAGCGCCCGGGGAGAGACCAACGGCACGACGCCGCTCTGGGCCTCCACCCCGCACAGCCCCAGTGCGCGTTCGATTCCGTGCACGGCGCGGACCACATCTGCGTTGGTCGGCAGAACGAAAGCCACAGGAATACGGCGGCGGACAGCCCAGCAGGCGAAAGTCTCGATGAGGACGACGGACTTCCCGAAGCCGGTGTAGGCGAGGAGTTCGTTGAGGACGCCCGCGGTCAGGTCAAGGCCCTTGACGGGCTCGTTCCTGCGGGATCGGATCTGCTTGACGAATCGCTCCACCGCCCTCTCACGGTAGGCACTTCTGCCCTGCTCCAGCTCGCCCTGGTCGATCTGCACCGCAACCTCTCTCAATTCACTGAAGGGCACCCAGCGATCGAGGAGGGCGGGGGCGTCTCGGACTGCCGGTACCGAGTGCCCGGGGGCGAGATGGTGGGGACGGATCTCATAGTGGAAGTCGACGAACGTTTGCTGGCGGCCATCTCGCCCCGGCACCCTTGTCGTGGTTGTGTGACGACCGGCTTCGGCGGGCGGAAGAACACGGTTCCTCGCCGCGTGCAGCATGTCGAGGTCATGCAGGAAGCTATCGACGAAGTCCGGCAGAGGCATTCCGGGATCGACCACGATCTGGCCGGCCTTGCCCTCTTCGTCATCAACCGCGCTGCAGCCGGGAATTTCGCCGCTGCGAAGCAGGCTGTCAAGAAGGCTACCGGCCGCTTCTGCGTTGGCCATCTGGTTCGGACGCCGACGCAGCAGCTTGGTGAACCGGCGCGCGTCGTTCTCGGAAAGGTCGCGCCAGCCGATCCAGTCCGCGATGTGGCCGTCCAGCACATAGAGAACGTCCTCACGGGTGGTCGTACGCCTGAACCCACCGCCGTCCTCAGTATGGAAGAAACTGGCCGCCAGCCCGATAGCAGCCCCCATTATGCGAGGGAATATCCTTTCGAAACCGCGTGCAGGATTACTCATACCGTCCTCAGTGCTCGTCGTACCTCGGTGCAGAACTTCGTCTCGGTGGTGATCAGCAGGGAGGGTAGAACGGTCTGCAGGGTTCCCAGTTGATGTTCATGTGTCTTCGGGAGGAGAACACGAGCGCTGGGCGGCTTCGCTCGCAGATCCGCGATCAGCCGGTGCACCGAGCGGTATTCCTTGAGATCGACCCTGAACTCTTCGCCGCCCGCCCGCACGTGCAGGTCGTACCGGTCAAGCTCGGGCCAAAGCTGGACGGTTGCTCCAAGCCTCTCGAGGCACTGCTTGAGCCTTATCTCGCTCGCCCCGGGCACCACGACGAACCGCCACACACCGGGATCCACGCAGCGGGAGCCGGCCGCGGGACGGGCCACGGGTTTCGCCACGCGCGGCCGGCCTTCATCGATCCTGCTAAGTAGGGGCCGCGAGCCCCCCGACCTGCCCTCGGTCAGCTGGTAGACGGCGGCATGCGGGCGGTACTGGCAACGCACGGTCGTACCAGCCACCTCCATCGGCCAGCGGCAGGTGGGGCAGGGCCACCACCACGCATCGCCGCCTGCTGAGTGATGAACGTGACCGGCGGGAATGTCGGTGTATCCCCTCGGCGGAAGGCGTACGCCGGTCTCGCTGACCAGGTCGCGCAATTCTGCGAGAGAGCCTGCGGGGTGCTCGATAAGGAAGCGCCGGGAAGCGACGTAGCTCTCCTGGCCATTGCCCTGGATCAGCGCGTTGAAGGTCATGCTGCGGATCTGGTCGGTGTGCATCCGGGTCCAGGTCGGCATCCACTGCGCGGAGTCGGACGGGCCGCCGACCGGCAATGCGTACTCGCAGGCCAGGTCATGCGCGTCCGAGGTGAGCCGATCATCGTTGCCGAGGAGCACGACCTGCGCGATCTCCTCGTCCGTGCCCTCGGCGAGGGCCGGCAACAGTCCTAGGCGCCGCCGTAGACAGCCGACGAGGTCGAGCGGGGTCGTCGGCCCGCGGCCAGGGCCATGGGCCTCCATGACAACGCCGGTCATCCTCGCGACCTCCCGCATGGCGCCGGACCGTCGGTGCCGGACCGTCCACGCGTAAGCGGCGCGCAGGGCAGCGGCCACCACGCGGTGGGCGCGTTCGGCCGGATCGTCCCGTATCCCGGCCAGCCACTGGGTCATGCACCGCCCCTTTCCGCCGCATCGGGGCACCACCGGGTGAACGGACAGTCCTCGCATGCCTTGCCCGGCTTGGCCGGATAACGGGCGTCGGCGTGCCACGGGGCGACGTACGTCTTAACAACGAGTTGCGCCTGAGCGACCACGTCCGGAGCGGCCACGTCGAGTTCGGTCACGACCGGACCGCTCCCGGTCAGCCGCTCCAGCTCCACCCGGCAGTGTTCGGCCCCAGGCAGCACTCCCGCACGGGCGAGCACTACAGCCAGAGCCAGTTGCGGATACCTCTCGAGCAGGTCTCCCTCGCCCAGCACCTTGGAGGTCTTGGTCTCGCGCAGGGTCCACCGGTCGGCCGCACGGTAGAGCAGGTCCGTCTTGGCGATGACGACGACATCAGCGTCGGGGTCGAACACGACGACCCGCCGCTCCGGATGGGCCTCCGTATCATCGAGCCGGTCTTGCAAGGGGCAGACGAGGGCGTGGTCACCGATCATCTGAATGCCGAGCCGGGCCTGAAGCCCGGTCACCGCCCACCCGTCGCACTGCCACGCGCCCTGCAAGGCGGGGATGTCGTCCGGGGTACAGGGCTGCTGGGGTGTGCGGCGATGCCGATTTTCGATCCACGCGTGTACGGCTTGCCCACGTACGACCGCCTCGCTGTTCTCAGTCGTCCCCTCTCTCGGCAGGAACAAGTCCTCCAAGTGAGCACGGGCCGGGCACTTGCGATACGAGCGGCCTGTCGTCACGGACCAGGAGCGGCGTGGCAGATCGGAGCGGCTGACCCCGAGGATGCCTGGGCGGGATGGGACCTCGGGGCAGGTGGCGACGGCCTCGCACCCTCCGCAGCGCTCCCCGGGTCGGTACGAGCCGCCTGTGATCACCTTGTCGATGTGTGCCTCGACGCTGCAGTTGTAACAGTCGTACGCCGCCTGAGGAGTCCCCTCGAAGAGGACCCGGTGAGAGGCGTCGACGCAGCCGATCTCCACGAGGCGCACCAGACGGGGCGGTTCGGACTTTCCGAGTGTGAGTGGATCCGCGCGCCATCTGGAACTCAGAACCGGGCTCCCACCGGCCAGGACGCCCACGGCTACCGCGATCTCTGTTTCGTCCCGGGGGCGGTCAGATACCGATCCCGTCCGAATGACACGCAGTTCACGGACGCCGTGGCCGGCATATCGCCGGTCGGTCACCATCTCCTCGTACACGTCGGGGTCGCCTGGCTTGAGCGGGCCCCGCCGCTGCCGGGCCCACAGGCGCGACACGGGTTCGAGCGGTTCTGTGTACGGCACTCCGGCCGCCGCCGGAATCGCCGCGACCGCGGTGATGTAACTGCGGACCGCAAACTCGGTCCATTGAGCGAGTGCAGGGTGGAAGGGGCGTTTGGGCCTGGCTCGCCAGCTCGCCAAGGCGTCTTCCACCGACTTCTGCTCGAACTCGATGAGATCCAGTACGTCGTGCAGCGGGCCCAACGCCCATTCTGTCAGGACACGGCCGGACGCAGAAGGCCGGTGTGCACGAGGTGACCCGGGGCGAATTTTCGTCGCGAGCTGCTGCGGACACCGCTTGTCACTCTGCCGAACATCAGTCGGACGGATTCGCACGAGGCCGCCCCCCACGTACGCCTGATCAGGCATGCTCGGAATACTCACCTGCATTTCCCTCCTGAGCGCCCAGGAACGCGTAACGGATTTCCTGAAATCGCACTACCCTCCCCAATCAGGCTGCCGTACCGTACCCTTCTCCCAGCGCCCTGTCGGGACTCGCGGGGTTACGTCGGCATCGATGGATCTTGGGGAGCAGATGACCTTTCATGGACTTTTCGTCGGTATCGATACCTACGAGTCGCAGTTCAATCGCTTGCGGTACGCACAGCGAGACGCCACCGTGCTCTGCGCCTTGTTCGGCGACAACCTCGACGGACAAACAACCTTACTCCTCGATGGCGATGCCACCAAGGAAAGATTGGTGACAGAAATGCGGCGCCTCGCCGAGGTCAGTACGGCCGAGGACTTTACCGTGATCACCTTTTCGGGCCACGGCATCCCGGGGGGCGCCCTGGCGACGTACGACACTCTGCCCGACAAGCTGGCCGAGACCTCTTTGTCACTGGGAGATTTCGCCGAACTGACCCGCGACATCCGGGCTCGCGCCCTGCTCTTGGTACTGGACTGCTGCTTCTCAGGGCATGCTGCGGACAAGGTTCTGCGTGTCCCGCAGGACAGTTATACGAGCCGTGATGGTTCCGTCTCGGCGTCAAAAGAGATCGATGGGCTCCGTGAAGCCGGATACGTCGTCATCGCTGCGTCCGGCAGAGATCAGGAAGCATTCGAGGAACAGAACTTCCGGCACGGCCTGCTCAGCTATTATCTGATCCGGGGATTGCGAGGCGACCCGGAAGTCGCCGAAAACGGCAAGGTGTACATCCTCAAGTTGGCTCATTACGTCTCCAAGAACGTCAGCGCCCACAGGAGCGACCTGTTCCGAAAAGCCCAGGAGCCCATCCTGAGTGGCGCCATCTCGAACATTTCTTTGAAAGTTTTTACACCGGGCCCGCGCTATCTCGCGACCGCCGACGCCACCAGGCCACAATCCGCGACTGCGGATCTGTCGTCACTCGCGGAATACAATATTTTGCCCGCCGTACTGGACGCATGGCGGGGCCGCATCGGCAAGCTCAACAATCTGCAGGTTTGCGCCATCAATGAAGGCGCACTGCTGGAAGGTATGAATGTCCTGGTCAGCGCTCCGACCTCGACAGGCAAAACCATGGTGGGCGAGTTGAGCGCCATTCGCGCCGTGACCGAGGGGAAGAAGGCAGTATTCCTGCTCCCCACCCGTGCTCTGGTCAACGAACAGTACGAGAAGTTCCGGTTTCTCTACGGCTCTCTCGGGATCAGGACGATTCGCGCCACGGGCGAACTGCGGGATCACATGACGGAACTGCTCAACGGCCAGTTTGAACTCGCTGTCTTCACCTACGAGAAGTTCATCGGTCTGCTGCCCAAGCGCCCGGACCTGCTGAGTGTGGGAGTCCTGGTCATCGACGAGATCCAGTCCCTTATGCTGCCCGAGCGCGGCCCGCTGCTGGAGACTCTGCTCACCTGCCTGCGAGTGCGTGACGGCTCCACCGACACACCGCAGATCGTCGGCCTTTCCGCAGTGCTCGGGAAACCGGACGAACTTGCCCGGTGGCTCCGTGCGAATCTCGTGACGGCCGCTCGCCGGGAAGCCCCCCTTCTCGAAGGTGTCATGGGGCCGGACGGCTGTTATCGATACCGGGACCAGCAGGGCAACGAGTCGACCGAGCAGCTGCTGGAGCCGGCGGACACCGTGGAAACCGCCACGGACGACCGGCTGGTGACGCGCCTGGTGAGCAGACTGGTAGTGGACGGGCAACAGGTCATCGTCTTTCGAGCCACACGTGGACAGGCCCGCACACTCGCCCGCAGCCTCGCCCGCAACCTCGGACTGCCCCCCGCCGACACCGCCCTCGAATCCCTCTCCAGCGGGGATGGAGGGCGCACGACGGACCTGCTGCGCATGTGCTTGGAGAAGGGGGTGGCCTTCCACATTGCGGACCTGACGACCGAAGAACGGCGGCTGCTGGAATTGGCTTTCGCGAGCGCGGACAGCGAGGTTCGCGTACTCGTGGCCACGACAACGCTGGCTCAAGGAGTCAATCTCCCGGCGGATTCCGTGGTCGTCTGCGAACTGGAGCACCCTTCGTCGGACGGCCGACCGTATTCCGTCTCCGAGTACAAGAACATGGCCGGCCGAGCGGGGCGTGTCGGCCTGGTGGAGCAGGGCCGCGCCATCATCCTGGCCCGCGGTACCGCGGACGCCGACCAGAAGTGGCGGCGGTACGTCCAAGGGGACCCCGAGGACGTACGGTCGGCGCTGCTGGAACCCTCCGTGGACGTGCGCGCCGTGATCCTTGCCGCCCTCTCCGAACCCGCCGTCCTCGCCGGCCGCTGCTCCGGACCGGATGTAGAACGGTTCATGGCCGCCACATTCGCCGCGCACCAATGCAGGGCTAACGGATCCGGGGCCCCCTTCCCGAGCACGGTCATCCGGCCCATGGTGAGCGAGCTTGTCGCCACTGGGTTCCTCAAGGGAACACCGAGCGGAACGGAGGAGTTGCCGAAGGGGCTCGCACTGACAGACCTGGGTAGGCTCGCTGTCCGTAGCGGCCTCGGCGTCGATTCCGTCACGGCAGTGGCGGAGGCGCTGGCAGACGTCCCGGCAGACCGGATCAACCGCGCCACGCTGATTTGTGCCGCTCAGCTGACTACCGAGTTGGACGATATCCGATTCAATCGGGTCGGTCGGACCCCGCACCGCGAGCATGCCCGTCTCGCCGGAATACTGCGGGATCGTGGGGCTGCCGAACCGGTGCTTTCGAGGCTCATGGGTGCTCCGCCCAAGAGCGGCATCGGCATCGGCCGTGCCCGTCGGAGCATGGCTTGCCTGATGTGGACCGAGGGGGTCAAGCTCGCGGACATCGAGCGCGCGATCAGCGATCGTACGAAGACCACGAGGCCGGAAACTCCCGGTCCGGTTCAGCAGGCGGTACAGCGAGCCGCCGACGTGATCGCGACCGTCATCGAAATTGCGTTCCATGTGCACCCGACTGCCGGCCTGGGCAACCTGCCCGACGTCTTGCCCGCCCAGCTCGAACTGGGCATCGTCGAGGACCTGGTGTCCATCGCCTGGCACGCCGAAGTCCCGCTCCCCCGACCTGTGTATCTCGGTCTGGCCCGGGCTGGGCTGACCTCGCCCGGGCATATCCTCGCGGCCGATGCCGAGCTGCTGCTCGACTGTGTCGGTGGTCACTCCGAGCGACGGCGCGTGGTGCAGGAGGCCGCGGCTGTCGCGCAGGAAGAAGCCGATGAAGACGCTTTCCGCAATCCGCTCCCCCCTTCGGACCACTGACTTCTGGCGGACCGTGGGCCAGGATCCGCGAGGAAGCCTGGCCCGTCGGTGAATGGCATGCCGAGGGGGCGAAGACCCGTCAAAGCCCATGGAGACGCTGGTGCCCATCGCAGCCTTGGCGCGCCCGTCCGACCTGCGCGCATCCCTTGGACCTGCCGCCACCGCCTCCTCCGCCAGGCGTTGTAGCGCAGCGTCCACACGTCGGCGGGCGGTGCGGGGGTCTCGGTCGAGCTGTACTGCGATGCTCTTCAGCCGTTGTCCGAACCGTTCGGGACCAGAACCATCCAGGGCGAGCGCCCGCCTGCCGAGTGTGCCCATGTCCGAGGGCAGTGCGCCGATCAGCTTCAGCAAGCACGTCCTGAGCTTGGCGCGCTGAACTGCCGAACCGTCGTCCTGGACGATCCCGGCGATACGGCGCAGAGCGTGGCCGGCGCGGTTCAGGGCATCAGGGTCCTCGATGCCGAAACCCTTGCGGAGGTTTTTGAGACCCGTGAGCACCTCGGTCGAGGTCGGCCCGGGGTTCGCCCGGGAACAAGGCCGTGCCATGTCAGGACGCCAGGCGGACACGAGCTTCTCCGAGCATGACCGGTTCGAGCCCGCCGTACAGGGTGTCAGCCCGCGCCCATAGCTTCGCCGCCTTCTCGCGGTCTCCCGACGCCTGATATATGTTGCCGAGACCCGTCACGGCGCGTGCCATTTCGTAACGGCTTCCACAGCCCTCGGCCAAGGCCAGAGCCTCCTCGTAGTCGGCACCGGCCGCCTGATGGTCACCCAACCGGAAATGGGCCCAAGCCGAGCAGTTCACCGACATCACGACGTCCAGTTCGAGTCCCAGGGTACTGAATTCCTTACGGGCCTGCTGTGCGTGCTGAACGGCGGCAGGACAGAACTCCAGTTCTGCTTCCAGTAACGCGATTCCACGAAGCGCGATGGCCGCGTTGCGCCTGTTCCCCAACCGTCGGTAGTGCTTCAGGGCCGTACGCAAACCGTCGAGAGATTTTCCGTACTCACCCAGATAGAGTTCAGCCCAGGCCAGGTTGGAGATGGTATTGACAATCCCATGCTCATCGCCCAGCTGCTGATACAGAACCAGAGACTGCTGAAAATGATCAACGGCCTTGGTGAGATCACCTCGGTCCGCATAGGCGACACCGAGGTTGCCCAGGCTGATGGCCAGCCACATACGGACACCCGCTGCTCTGGCGGATTCGACCGCCAACTGATGGGTCTCAATCCACGGACCCCAAAGTTTCGCGAGGTAGAAGAATTCCCGCAACGCGAACGCCAACTGCCAGCACAGAGAATGCAGCCCGCGTTCGGCGGCCGTTCGGCACAGTGCCACGAGGCAACGCCATTCCGCTTCGAGCCATGCAACCGCCGCCGCACGGTCATTGAACGGCATTGGCCGCGTAGGAAAGTCGTCCAGGATGGCGGGCGGCCGATAACGCTGGGGGGTGAGCAACTTGTCCGCAGTCACGGCAAGGCGGAGCCCGTGTTCGAGCAATCGCCGGACAGCACTGTACTGCTCTTCAACCGGCACGTACGGAAGGAGCAGATTGCGGGCGAACTGCCGCACTAGATCGTGTATCGCGATGCGGTCGGACGATTCGTAGACCACGAGATGCACATCCGCAAGACCGTCCGTCAGCATGGTAGCGCGAGGCAGATCGATGCCTGCCAGGGCCGCAACGCTACCGAGATCAGCGCCCGGCCCGGGATGCAGTGCCAACAGTGCGAGCAGGCGGCGCTGTTCCGGGGGCAGTTCGGTGCAGGACACCATCAAGGCGGCGGTGACACTGCGCTCTCCGTCATCGAGCAACTCAAGCCGGCAAGCCTCGTGCGACAACATCCTTTCGAGCTCTGCCACAGTTCGCATCGGCCTGCTGTGCAAACGAGCGGCAACGATACGTACCGCCAACGGCAGTCGGCCGCAGTGCTCGACCACCGCACGGACGGTTTGGTCCGCAGCACTCGCTGCTCGCTCCCCTCCGACTGCACGGAACAATGCGTCGGCCTCTACGCCGCCCAAGACGTCGACGGACAGATGCGCCGCGTCGTCAAGAGCACTCAGGCGGCTCCGGCTGGTGACAAGGATCTTGCACCCCGGCTCGGCCGAAAGTAGCGGCGTGACGTCCGCGGCGCTGCGGACGTTGTCGAGGATGATCAGCAGGCGCCTGCCGCCGAGACGGCTTCGCCAGAAGTTGGACAGTGCGTCCTGCCGTAACGGTAAGTGTTCCTTGGGTACGCCGAGCAGCCTGAGCAACGATTCAAGGACATCGCGGGCGCCGCCGGCCCCCTCTTCTCCGAAGTCGAAGAAGAAGCACCCATCGGAGAAAGACGCAACTGCGTTCCAAGCCCCCTTGAGCGCCAATGCAGTCTTCCCTGATCCCGCCATACCGCTGAGCACGCATACGGCGTCTCCGGTTTCAGCGGTCAAATATTCGGCAATGCGCGCGAGTTCCCCGGATCGCCCGACAAACCGGGAGGGCGAAGCAGGAAGTCCAACGAAAGTTTTCATTTCACCGAATCCCGTTTCCCATGATTCTTCGATACTGAGGAGATCCATCAGTTCACCATGTGCCGCCAAAGCGTCATCGCAGGACTCCGCGAACTCGCGGGTCGGCTTTGCGAGCCCCCTCTCCACTTTGCTCAGGTGGCCCTTACTGAAGCCTATCTGAAAAGAGAAGGCAATCAGGCCGATCCCTCGCGCCTCACGCCTCCGGCGAAGCTCTTCACCAAAATCACGAGTGATATCGTTCATGACCTCAACTACCTTCGCGGTCTGGTTCGCCACCAACAAAGGCACCGATACGGGTTACTGCGCCGAACATACCGTAAGTCAGCGAGGCAGTGCGCCCGGGACATTGCATGGATGCTCCTGGTACTTGCTGAAAGGAGGACCCCAGCCGCACAGAACCGAGGGTCGCCCCAGTGCATGGGAGCAGCATCCCTCAAACTCGGCCCGAGCGTTAGGTGTTTCCTGTTTCCAATGCGACTGGAAACAGGAAACAAGGAAGTGGCTCACCGTACATCCACGTTTTCGGGTCCGCCGACAGCCCAGAGGTTGACCTGATCGGAACGGCCGCCTCGTCGCAGCCGTACCCGTGCGCGAGTGACTCGACCAGCCCAGATCCCTGTAGGACGACCCGGAACCGTCCGGGTCGAGAAGCCGCGACGTCGGTGTCCGCAGGCCTCGAAGGGCTCTCACGTGGTCCGAGCGCTGGCGTGGCGGTACCGCCCGTGTGTCCGAGAAGAATCCTCGCCGCCCGTACAGGTTCTGGCCGCCCCTACCGGTAACCCGCCGACCGTTCCGGCACACGAGAGCACCAGTGTCACGGGCTGCACCCCCTTTACCCACCCATCCGTCTCAGTCGTCTTCTTCCCCCAGCACCAACACCCGCACCGCCTCCCCCAAAGCCCCCACCACCCGCCGCGCCTCCCCTTCATCCGCATTCGCCACCCGGTACGACGCCACCGCCACACCCGCCTCCGTAAGCCGGTCCTCAAGCGGGCCCTCCAGCAGTTCCGCCGTGACGACCAGTGCGTTGTCGATGCCGGCGTAGGGCTTGAGCAGGAGTTGCTGGACCGCGTCCATGCCCTGACGCGCAAGCACCTCCCGGCACTCCTCTATCAGCGGTGTCAGCCAGGCGGCCCGCTGCTGGTAGGCGGGGGACGCGCCGCTGCCGTCGTCGAAGGCGTAGGTGGGGGCGAGGGCGGTGACGAGGCGGTTGACGTAGGTGTATTCGGCGGGGGCGTCGTGTTCGGGGTGATCCTTGCGGAACTCGTCCCAGTCCTGCTCGGTCCAGGTGAGGTTCTTGAGGAGGACCGGGTTGCGGTCGTAGTAACCGTCCTCCACGCCGCGGAAGACGGACCGGAGCAGCGGGAACGGCAGCTCGGTCGATTCGGCGAGCAGGACCGCGTCATACAGGTCCTTGCCTTCCGGGTAGCGGTCGGTGACCAGCCACAAGATCTTCCAGGCGAGGGAGAGCGCGGGGGTGGCGGCCGGGACCCGGGCGGGCTGCGTGCCGTCGGGGCCGGGGACTTCGGCGGGGGCCGGGGGTGCCGGGAGGTGTTCGTTGAAGACGAAGTCGAGTTGGACGGTGCCCGGCGGTACGGCGTCGTCGTGTGCCGTCCACGGGATGACCAGCCGCCGGCCGGGGACCCGGTCGTATGTCCAGATGTCGTCGCCGACCGCGCCGTCCGCGTGCAGGCGTACCGGGCCGTCGCGCAGGGACAGTTCCTCGGCGGAGCGGGCGATGCCGTGGATCATGCGTTCCGTACGGCTGTCCCGCTCGTTCCAGGTCGGCGGTACGACGACGAAGTCCAGGTCGCCGGGTTCCCGGGCCCCGGCGCCGAACCAGGCCCGCAGGAGCACGCTGCCGCGCAGGACGAGGTGGCCGGCCCATGCGGAGGTGGCGACGGCGGTCAGCGCGTGGTGCAGGGCGTGGCGGCGGGCGGCGTACCAGCGGGCGCCGGCCGCCGCGTCGGCGAACCGCGGCTCGCCCAGTCGCATGGCGTGCAGGTGGTGGCGGACCGACGGGTCGAACACGGGCGGCTGGACGACACCGTCGCCCCGTACCGGCAGCAGGGTCGCCGGGAGATCCATGGCGGTGCGCGTCGCCTCGTCCGGGGGTGTGGTGGGGACGACGGCGGTCGCGGGCCAGGGACCGTACCCGAAGTCGCGCCAGTGCGGCGGCCGTTCCGGCCGCGTGTGCTCCTGCTCGGTCATGTGGCCGCTCCCGCCCCGTATGCCGGTGTCTCGTCGATCCAGCCGTCGTCCAGCGTCTCGTCGCTGTCGTGGACGACGAACTCCCGCTCGACGGAGGCTGTGTCGTGCTCCGCCGCGCGCAGTGCGGCCAGCAGGGCGGCCAGGCGCCGTTCCGCGGTGTCCCGGCCGACGGCGCGGCAGCGCTGGGTCACGAAGCGCTCCTCGCGCCCGTCGGCCCGTACGCGTCGGGCGTTGCGGGAGAGGTGGGCCGCGTGCGGACCGGCGAGGTCCGCGAGGCCGGTGAGCGCGGAGGGGGCGCCGGGTGCGGTGCGGTCCAGGAGGAGCTTGATGTGGTGTTCGAAGTAATAGGCCGGGCCGAGGGCCGCTGCCGCCGCGTCGGTGACCGGTACGCCGTCGGCCCACGGCGTCGTCTCGATCTTCGTACGCACCACCTCGAAACCCGCGGCGCGCAGCTCCGCCGCCTCGGCCGCCGCCCGCTCCCGCATCCGCCCGGCCGATCCGCTGCCGTGCAGGGTCAGCATCGGCTGGGACGGTGTGCTGCCGCGCTCCAGCAGGATGTGGACCCATTTCAGCCCGCGTGCCGCGGCGTGGAGTTCGAGGCCGGCGGCCATCCGGTCCGGGGCGTCCGGGTCCGCGGGGGTCTCGTCCCGTACGGTCAGGTGCGTTTCGAACGCGCCGTGGAAGGACGGGGGTCCGGAGGGCGGGGAGCCGGGCGTACGGCCTTGCCGTGCGGCCGGCCGGTGGCCGATTTCGATCATCCGGGCATGGTCTCAAACGGCCGGGGCCCGCCTTCGCGCCCGTACGGCCACGGCCGGCTCACCGATGCTGTTCGATCAGGCAGCGGGCCATCGTCTGCGCACGGCGCGCGGCGTGCGGGTCGCCCTCGGCGGCGGCGATGATGGAGCCCTTCATGAGGATGTGCCAGGAGCGGGAGAAGCCGTCGCAGTCGCGCAGGTGGGCCTCTTCGGCCAGCGTACGGACGAGAATCCGGACGTTTTCCAGGTAGCGGATGCTGGCCCGGCCCAGCGGGTGCCGCCAGCCCATCTCCAGCAGGACGTTGATGAAGGTGCAGGCGTCGAAGTCGGGGTGGCGGAACCAGTCGTCGAACACGTCGAAGACGGCCAGCAGGCGTTCCTCGGGGGTGCGGCCGCGGCGGCGGGCGCCGGCCTCGATCAGGCCGCGGGTCCACTGCTGTTCGCGGCGGTCGAGGAAGGCGAGGACCAGGTCGTCCTTGGAGGGGAAGTGGCGGTAGAAGGTCGCCTTGGCCACCCGGGAGCGGTGGATGACCTCGTTGACGCCGACATCGCGGATACCACGGCGCGAGAACAGGTCATAGGCGGCGCTCAGTACCCGCTCGCGGGCGCCGGGCCGACCCCCGGCGTGCGACGTGGCCGGCGCGCACTCGGTCGTCATGGTGGCACCCAGTGTAGGCGTGGACAGACCGGTTTGACTCCTGACACGATGGGGTCATGTCCCTACAGACAGACCGGTCTTCCCAGGCCGGTCCGGATGCCCTGGGGGTCCGCACCCGGCTGTTCGGCTCCTCGGCCGTGCTGACCGTGCGGGGCGAGATCGATTACGGCACCGTGCCCGTACTGGACGCGGCCGTCGCGGCGTTACCGTCCGGCCTGGGGAGCGTGGTCCTCGAAATGACCGGGGTCACCTTCATGGACGCGGCCGGGCTGCACTTCCTGCGGCGACTGGACGCGTACGGCCGGCAGTGCCAGATCCCGGTCCGGGCCCTCAACCTGCGCCGCCAGCCCCGCCGTGTGCTGGAGCTGGCCCGTATGTGGCCCGGCACGCCACGGGCGGAGAAGTTCTTCGGACGGGCGGCGCCGGCCGGTGTGCCGACGGCCCGGGAGCCGCAGTGAGGCGGCGCTCGCTCGCGGCCCTGCGGCTCACCTCCGTCCTGCGTGTCGCCTCCGCCCTGCGTGCGCCGCGGAAGGTGCCGAGAGCCGCGGCCGACGCCCTCCGTGACGGGACGGCGGATACCGCGGCTCCCGACGCTTCGGGGGCCGCGGTCGAGCGCCTGCGCGCGGAGAACGCGCGGTTGCGGCGGGCGCTGGCCGGGCGGCCGGTGATCGACCAGGCCCGCGGCATCCTGATGGCCACCGAGGGGTGCACGGCCGAACGGGCCTGGGACATCCTCCGGCAGACCTCCCAGCACGCGAACCTCAAGGTGCGCGAGGTCGCCGGCGAGGTGGTCGCCGACCCGACCGGGACCGTCCCGCCGGGGCCGGTGCGTACGCATCTGCGGGAGGCGGTGCGGCAGCACCGGGCCGCCCGGCGGAAAGCCTCCTGACGGCCCGTCAGCAGTCGGCCGCTCCTCGTCGTCCTAGTCCATGACCTGCGGCAGCACCTTCGTCCGGTAGAAGTCGAAGAACCCGCGCTGGTCCGGGCCGATCTGACCGACGTAGACGGTGTCGAAGCCCGCGTCCACGAAGTCCCGCAGCGCGGACACGTGCATGTCGACATCGTCGCCGCAGGGGAAACCCTTCGCCGCGTGCTCCGGCGTGACCAGTTGGGACGCCTGCTCGAAGTGGCGCGGGGTGGGGAGGATCTGGGCCAGTTCGCCGGGCAGCAGTTCGCTGGGCCACAGGCGGTGGGCGGTGCGCACGCACTCGTCCCGGTCGGGGCCGTAGCAGACCTTCAGTCCGGCCTGTACGGGCTTGTTGCCGCCGCCGCCCCGGCGGAAGCGTTCGACGGCGTCCGCGTCCGGCGCCATGGTCACGAAGCCGTCGCCGACGCGGGCGGCCAGTTCGGTGGCGCTGGGGCCGAACGCAGAGACGTCGATGGGCACCGGCTCGTCGGGGACCGTGTACAGGCGGGCGTTCTCCACGGTGTAGTGCTTGCCGTGGTGGCTGACCTCGCCGCCCTCGAAGAGCTGCCGCATCACCTGAACGGCTTCCTCCAGCATCTCCAGGCGCACCGACGCCTGCGGCCAGTGGTCCCCGAGGATGTGCTCGTTCAGCGCCTCGCCGCTGCCCACGCCGAGCCGGAAGCGGCCGTCGAGGAGCACCGCGCTGGTGGCCGCGGCCTGCGCCGTCACCACCGGGTGCAGCCGCATGGTCGGGCAGGTCACCGCGGTCTCCACCGGCAGCGAGGTGACCTGGGACAGCGCGCCGATCACCGACCAGACGAACGGGCTCTGGCCCTGGGCGTCGTTCCACGGGTGGAAGTGGTCGGAGATCCACAGTTTGGTGAAGCCGGCCTGCTCCGCCATGCGGGCCTGTTCGACCAGCTCAGCGGGGCCGTGCTCCTCGCAGGCGAGGAAGTATCCGTACTCGGTCATCGGGGCTCCGTGCGCTCTCGACGGCCCGCGCGGGCCGGGTGGGTGGGTAAGTGGGTCGCCCCCTTGGGTGAGGCGCCGGGTAACCGTTTTCCCGGCCGCGGAAACCCGTGTGGTGGGCGGCCGGGGTCCGTACCGACGCCGTACGGAAACGATTCGGCCCGGGCGATGCGGGTACTGGAGCTGCCACGGCGAAGAACACCGCTTTAGACTCAAAAGCGGCTTTTGGGTCACCGGGCGATCGGCGCTCTCCGGCCGGTTCCGTCCGGTGGGCCGGCCGCCAGGACAAGGAGATCCGCAATGCGAGCCACCGTCTGGCACGGCAAGCGGGACGTCCGCGTGGAGCACGTTCCCGATCCGCAGATCAAGAAGCCGACCGACGCGGTCATCAAGATCACGTCCAGCGGGCTGTGCGGCTCCGACCTGCACCTGTACGAGGTCCTGACGCCGTTCATGACGCCCGGCGACATCCTGGGGCACGAGCCGATGGGGATCGTCGAGGAGGTCGGCCCCGACGTGCCGAACCTCAGCCCCGGCGACCGGGTGGTGATCCCGTTCCAGATCGCCTGCGGCTCCTGCCGGATGTGCGACGACGGCCTCCAGACACAGTGCGAGACCACGCAGGTGCGCGAGCACGGCTCCGGCGCCGCGCTCTTCGGCTACACCAAGCTCTACGGTTCGGTGCCCGGCGCGCAGGCCGAGTACCTGCGCGTACCGCAGGCGCAGTACGGGCCGATCAAGGTGCCGCACGGACCGGCCGACGACCGCTTCGTCTATCTCTCGGACGTGCTGCCCACCGCCTGGCAGGCCGTGCAGTACGCGGGCGTCACCAAGGGCAGCAGCGTCGCCGTCCTGGGCCTGGGGCCGATCGGCGCGATGTCCTGCCGGATCGCCCGGCATCTGGGCGCCGAGCAGGTGATCGGCATCGACCATGTGCCGGAGCGGCTGGCGCGGGCCCGGCGCGACGGGGCGACCGTCTTCGACCTGGACGCCTTCGACGACGAGGACGGGCTGATCGAGGCCGTCAAGGACGTCACCGACGGCCGCGGCCCGGACGCCGTGATCGACGCGGTGGGCACCGAGGCGCACGGCAGCCCGGCCGGGAAGCTGGCGCAGCAGGCCGCCGGGCTGATGCCGTCGCGCTGGGCCGAGAAGCTGATGAGCAAGGCGGGCGTGGACCGGCTGAGCGCCCTGCACCTGGCCATCTCCCTGGCGCGCCGCGGCGGCACGATCTCCATCAGCGGGGTGTACGGCGGGATGACGGACCCGATGCCGATGCTGGTGATGTTCGACAAGCAGCTCACGTTCCGGATGGGCCAGGCGAACGTACGGCGCTGGGCGGACGACATCATCCCGCTGCTGACGGACGACGACCCGCTGGGCGTGGACGACTTCGCCACGCACCGGTTGCCGCTGGAGAAGGCACCCGAGGCGTACGACATGTTCCAGAAGAAGGCGGACGGCGCGATCAAGGTGCTGTTCACGCCGTGACCGCACGGCACGGGGCGCACCGCAGGGCGTTCAGGCCGAGGTGAAGGGACCGGGCATGCCGTATTTCGCTTCCGCACCGCCGATCGCGGGGCTGTCGGCCCTGGTGACGGGTGGTTCGCGCGGATTGGGTCTGCTGATGGCCCGTCAGCTCCTCGCGCGGGGAGCCCGTGTGACGATCCTGGCCCGGGACGGGCAGGAGCTGGCCGAGGCCGCCCGGTCGCTGCGCCGCCCCGGCGGCCCGCCTGTGGCCACCGCCGTGTGCGACGTACGCGACCGCGCGGCGGTCGACGGGACCGTCGAGGAGATCGCGGCGCGCGAGGGCGGGCTGGACATCGTCATCGGCAACGCCGGGGTCATCCAGGTGGGCCCGGCCGCCTCGCTGGGGCACCAGGCGTTCCACGACGCCATGGCGTCGATCTTCGACGGGGCGCTGAACACGTCCCTGGCGGTCCTCCCCCACCTGCGGCGCAGCCCGGCGGGCGGGCGGCTGGCGCTGATCGGGTCGGTCGGCGGGCTGCTGGCCGTACCGCATCTGCTGCCGTACTCCTGCGCCAAGTTCGCCGTCGCCGCGCTGGCCGAGGGGCTGCACGCGGAGGAGAGCGGATACGGGGTGTCGGTGACGGCGGTGCATCCGGGGCTGATGCGTACGGGCTCCCATCTGCACGCGCAGTTCGGCGGGGACGCCGCGCGGGAGTACGCCTGGTTCTCGGCGCTGGCGGGCACGCCCGTCCTGTCGATGAACGCCGAACGCGCCGCCGGGCGCATCGTCTCCGGGGTGCAGCGCCGCCGACCCCGCGTCGTGCTGACCCCGGCGGCCAGGCTGGCCGCCACGGCGCACGGCCTGGCCCCGGTGACCACCACCCGCCTGTCCTCGGCCCTGGCCCGGGTGCTGCCGCGCGACGCGGTCGGCGCACCGGGCGTCACCGAGGGGGCGGCGGTGGAGAGCGGCGGGCGTACGGCACCGGCCCCGCGGCTGCGCAAGCTGCTCGGCGCCCTCAACGACCGGGCGGCGGGGCGCTTCAACCAGTGCGGCCGGGCGGCACCGCTCGGCCCCCACGGAAGGAGAAACGACGGGTGAGCCCACGCGGAGCGGCACTCTTCGACGTCGACGGAACGCTGGTCGACAGCACCTATCTGCACGCCGTCACCTGGTGGGAGGCGTTTCGCCAGGCCGGGCACCGGGTGCCGATGGCGGACATCCACCGGGCCATCGGCATGGGGTCCGACCATCTGCTGGACCATCTGCTCAGCGGGGACCGGGACCGCGACCAGGACGAGACGATCCGTGCGGCGCACGGCACGCTCTTCGCCCAGTACTGGGAGCGGCTGGCCCCGCTCGACGGCGCGGCCGACCTGCTGCGGGCCTGCGCGAAGCGCGGCTGGACGGTGGTGCTGGCCAGTTCGGCGCACGGTCCCGAGCTGGCCGCGATGCGCCGCGCGCTGGACGCCGAGGACGCGATCACCGCGGTGACCAGCTCGGACGATGTGTCGGCGAGCAAGCCCGCGCCCGATCTGGTGAAGAGCGCCCTGGAGCACAGCGGCGTGGACGCCGACGCGGCGGTGTTCATCGGCGACACGGTCTGGGACGTGCGGGCCAGTCACCGGGCGGGCGTGCCGTGTCTGGCGGTGCTCAGCGGCGGCTATCCGGAGCACGACCTGCGGGAGGCCGGTGCGTACGAGGTCTACGACGGCCCGGCCGATCTGGCCGAGCGCCTGGACAGCAGCCTCCTCGCGGCACCGGGTGAGCGGTGACGGCCGGCGGCCGCACACCCGGATACCGCCGGTAACCGGACATCCGGACGAAAACCGTCCGGACGGCCGTGCATCCGTCCGGGCCCGGACGGGCACACGGAAAGCCGGCCCGGCACCCGCCGCGATCGTGAGAGGAAACGAACCGCATGTCCACCAAAGTCTCCGACCACATCCTCCAGCGCCTGCGCGACTGGGACGTCGACCACGTCTTCTCGTACGCCGGGGACGGCATCAACGGACTGCTGGCCGCCTGGGGACGGGCGGACAACCGGCCGAAGTTCGTGCAGGCGCGGCACGAGGAGATGGCCGCGTTCCAGGCCGTCGGGTACGCCAAGTTCTCCGGCAAGGTGGGGGTGTGCGCGGCGACCTCCGGTCCCGGCGCCATCCACCTGCTGAACGGGCTCTACGACGCGAAGCTGGACCACGTACCGGTGGTGGCCATCGTCGGGCAGACGGCGCGCAGCGCCATGGGCGGCTCCTACCAGCAGGAAGTCGACCTGATGGCGCTCTACAAGGACGTCGCCTCGGAGTTCTGCGAGATGGTGACGGTCCCCGAGCAGCTGCCGAACGTCCTCGACCGGGCGATCCGCACCGCGTACGCCAAGCGCACCGTCACCGCGATCATCGTCCCGGGCGACGTGCAGGAGCTGGAGTACAGCGCGCCCACCCACGAGTTCAAGATGGTGCCGTCCAGTCTCGGCGTGTCGCAGTACGCGCCGGTACCGGCCGACGAGGACCTGCGGCGCGCCGCCGAGGTGCTCAACGCGGGCGAGAAGGTGGCGATCCTGGTCGGGCAGGGCGCCCGCGGGGCCCGCGAGCGGGTCGAGGAGGCCGCCGAACTGCTCGGCGCCGGGGTGGCCAAGGCGCTGCTCGGCAAGGACGTGCTGTCCGACGAGCTGCCGTATGTGACCGGCGCCGTCGGGCTGCTGGGCACCCGGCCCAGCTACGAGCTGATGCAGGAGTGCGACACGCTGCTGGTGATCGGCTCCAGTTTCCCGTACTCGCAGTTCCTGCCGGAGTACGGGCAGGCCCGCGCCGTGCAGATCGACATCGACCCGTTCATGGTCGGGCTGCGCTACCCCTTCGAGGTCAACCTCGTCGGTGACGCGTCCAGGACGCTGGAGCGGCTGCTGCCGCTGCTCAAGCACAAGAAGGCGCGCAAGTGGCGCGAGAAGATCGAGTCGAACGTCGAGCGCTGGTGGCAGGTCATGGAGCGGCGCGCCGCCGTCGAGGCCGATCCCGTGAACCCCGAGTATGTGGTGCACGCGCTCGACGCGCTGCTGCCCGACAACGTGATCCTGGCCGCGGACTCCGGCTCGGCGGCCAACTGGTACGCGCGCCATCTGCGGATGCGCGGCCATATGCGCGGTTCGCTGTCCGGGACGCTGGCCACCATGGGTCCCGGCGTGCCGTATGTGATCGGCGCGAAGTTCGCGCATCCGGAGCGGCCGGCGCTGGCGATCGTCGGTGACGGGGCGATGCAGATGAACGGCATGGCCGAGCTGGTCACCGCGGCGAAGTACTGGCGGGAGTGGAGCGACCCGCGCATGATCGTCGCGGTGCTGAACAACGAGGACCTCAACCAGGTGACATGGGAGATGCGGGCCATGTCGGGCGCGCCGCAGTTCGAGGAGTCGCAGCGCATCCCGGACGTGCCGTACGCCGACTTCGCGCGCTCCATCGGCCTGGGCGGCGTACGGGTCGAGCGGCCCGACGAGGTGGAGAGCGCGTGGCGGCAGGCGCTCGCCGCCGACCGGCCGTTCGTCATCGACTTCCGTACCGACCCCAACGTGCCGCCCATCCCGCCGCACGCCACACTCGACCAGATCGAGGCGGCGGCGACCGCGATCCTCAAGGGCGACCCGGAGACGGCCGGGGTGCTCAAGCAGGGCGTCAAGGCGAAGATCCAGGAGTTCCTGCCGGGCAAGGGCCACGGGGACGCTCCGAAGTGACCGGCGGGCCGGGCCCCGGGCGGCCCGGCCCGCGTCCGGCACCCGACCGGCCGACTTCCACTTCCCACCACTTCCACGACTTCCAAGGAGGGCCCGTGGCCAGGCTGACGGCACTGAAGGACTGGCGGAACTGGCGGCGGGGGCGGGAGCTGCGTCCCGCCCCCGGCGCCGACGACGTGGAGAACGCGACGCAGCGCGTCCTGATGTACGGCGTCCTGCCCATGTGGTTCGTGCCGGCCGTCGCCGACTGGGTGATGCACCGGCGTACGGACATCGAGAAGACCACCGGCGTCAAGGAGTCGGCGATCCACGCGCTGATGATGGCGGAGGCCGGGGTGCCGGTGCTGGCCGGGCTGGTCGCGCGGATCAACCCGCTGGTGCTGACGATGATGGGCGGGGCCGCCGCCGTGCACAGCGCGACCGCCATCTGGGACGTGACGGTGGCCACCGAGGACCGCGAGGTGCGTCCGGTGGAGCAGCACATCCACAGCTTCCTGGAGGTGCTGCCGCTGGCCGCCGTGGTCATCACGTCGTGCCTGCACTGGGAGTCCGTACGGGATCTCGCGCACGGCGGCAAGCAGCCGGACGCCTGGAAGCTGCTGCCGAAGGAGCGGCCGCTGCCCGGGAAATACCTGGCGGGGATCGCGGCCGGGGTGGGCGCTTTCGTCGCCCTGCCGTACGCGGAGGAATTCATCCGGTGCGTGCGCGCCCGGAAGTCCGGGGCCTGAGGAACGGATCGGTCCGGCGTCGCGCGTTCGGCCCGTCGGGGCAGTCGCCGGGGCCAATCGTTACAGGCCGGAATTCACGGGTAACCGTAGTCCGAGAAATGGTGCACGGCAGGCCCGGGGCAGGTACGCCGGTACGCGTCCAGGGCGTGTGCGAGACAGCGAGAACCGAGGAGAAATACCATGCCCGCAGGATCGAACGCCAAGCGTGAGCGCCAGTACGAGCACATCAAGGAAGGCGCCGAGAAGCGCGGTACGTCCAAGGGCCGGGCGAAGGAGATCGCGGCCCGTACGGTGAACAAGGAGCGCGCCCGTTCCGGGGAGTCGAAGACGGCCAGCAAGTCCTCGACCCAGGACCGCAAGTCGGCGCCCGAGCGCGGCGGCCAGCGCTCCGGCAACCGCACCGGCTCCAAGGGCCCCACGCGTGACCAGCTCTACAACGAGGCCAAGAAGCGCGGCGTGGAAGGCCGGTCGAACATGAACAAGGACCAGCTGGCCAAGGCCCTCGGCCGCTGATCCGGCGGCCGGGATGAACGAGGGACCGCTGCGGACGTACCTGTCGAAACGGCATTTCGACCGGACGTCGGAACCGCGGGGCGACGATGCGTCGGCCTCCTCCGAGAAGCCGCGGTTCGTGGTGCAGATCCATGACGCGAGCACCATGCACTTCGACTTCCGGCTGGAGGCCGACGGCGTCCTGAAATCGTGGTCCGTGCCGAAGGGCCCGTCCACGGACCCGAAGGACAAAAGACTGGCCATGCCCACCGAGGACCACCCGCTGGACTACCGGGATTTCGAGGGCGTCATTCCGCAGGGCGAGTACGGTGGCGGCACGGTGATCGTATGGGACCAGGGCCATTACCGCCCGACCGCACACGACAAGAAAGGCCGTCCGGTTCCGTTCACCGAAGCTCTGGAAAAGGGCCATGTGACGTTCTGGATGGAGGGAAAGAAACTGCGGGGCGGCTATGCCCTCACCCGTTTCCGCGGCGGGCCCGACAGCGACGAGCGGGAATCCTGGCTGCTGGTGAAGGCCGACGACGAGCACGCGGGCGGCCAGGGCACCCCGGACCCGCGGCGGGCCCGCTCGGTGCTGAGCGGGCACACGCTCAAGCAGGTGGCCGAGGACGTGGCGGCGGAGACCGGCACGGCGCAGGACGCCGGCGGGAGCGGAAAGAAGAACCAGGGGAAGCGGGGCGGGGGCAAGGGGCGCAAGTGAACGCCCTGCCCGGGGGCTTACGCGGTCAGCGGCTCCCGTGCGCGGTGACCGGCACGGACCGGTGCGATCTCACCTTCGGGCCGGCTGATGTCGGCCCACACCGCGTCGAGGGAGAGGCCGAGGACATCGGCGATCGCCGCGATGGTCGGGAAGGAGGGGGTGGCCACCCGGCCCGACTCGATCTTGCGAAGGGTCTCCGGTGAGACATGGGCGTCGAGCGCGACTTCGAGCATCGAGCGCTCCCCCCTGGCCCGGCGGAGGAGGGCGCCGAGACGCTGACCGCGTTCGACCTCTTCGGGAGTGAGCGGCAACCTGACCATGGGACCGATTCTAGTACCGGTATAGTATTGCCGGTATAGTTATTGGAAGCATGAGAAGGGCGCCGCATGATCGAGATCCTGAACCCCACCCTGCTGACCCGGGCCAGAGACAGCGGCGCCCTGGTCGGCCACATCCTGCAGACACTGAAGGGCCGCAGCACGGCCGGCACGAACCTCCTGGACATCGACCGGTGGGCCAAGGAGATGATCGTCGAGGCCGGAGCGCAGTCCTGCTACGTCGACTACGCGCCGTCCTTCGGACGCGGCCCGTTCGGCCACTACATCTGCACGGCCGTCAACGACGCCGTGCTCCACGGACGGCCGTACGACTATCCGCTCGCCGACGGCGACCTGCTCACGCTCGACCTCGCCGTCTCCAAGGGCGGAGTCGCCGCGGACGCCGCCATCAGCTTCATCGTGGGCGACACACAGCCCCCGGAGAGCATCGCGATGATCGACGCCACCGAACGCGCACTGGCCGCGGGCATCGCCGCCGCCGGGCCCGGGGCCCGTATCGGCGACCTCTCCCATGCCATCGGTACGGTCCTCAGCGAGGCCGGGTACCCGATCAACACCGAGTTCGGAGGCCACGGCATCGGCTCGACGATGCACCAGGACCCGCACGTCCCGAACACCGGCCGGCCCGGCCGTGGCTACAAGCTCCGCCCCGGGCTGCTGCTCGCACTGGAGCCGTGGGTCATGGCGGACACCGCCGAACTCGTCACCGACGCCGACGGCTGGACGCTGCGGAGCGCGACCGGCTGCCGGACCGCTCACACCGAGCACACGATCGCCATCACCGACGACGGGGCCGAGATCCTCACCGTGCCGAGGTAGGCACGGCAGCGCGGGCGAACGGCAACCCCGTGTAGTTCTCGGCCAGTTCGGCCGCCGCATGTCCGGAGGACGCGATCCGGTCGAGCTGGGCCAGCTGCAACCGGGTGTCGAACGCGCTCTGGCCGGGGTCGGTGTGCAGGGTCGTCGTCATGGAGTACGAGAACTGCTCGGCGCGCCAGACGCGGCGCAGACAGGTGTCGGACCAGCCGTCCAGCAGCTCCGTGGAGCCGGTTTCCTTCAGGTGGGCGAAGGCATGGGCCAGTTCGGTGACGTCGGAGGCGGCGAGGTTGAGCCCCTTGGCGCCGGTCGGCGGGACGATGTGCGCCGCGTCCCCGGCGAGCAGCACCCGCCCGTACCGCATCGGCTCGGTGACCACGCTGCGCATCGGCAGGACGGACTTCGCGGTGATCGGGCCGCGTGCGAGGGTCCACGGCCCGTCGGTGGCCGAGCGGGCGTCCAGCTCGTCCCAGATCCGCTCGTCCGGCCAGTCGGCGGGGTCGGTGCCGTTGGGGACCTGGAGGTAGAGCCGGCTGATGGTGGGCGAGCGCATGCTGAACAGCGCGAAGCCACGCTCCGAGTGGGCGTAGACCAGTTCGTCGCAGGACGGCGGCACATCGGCGAGGACACCGAGCCAGGAGTACGGGTAGCCGCGCTCGTACGTTCGGCGGGCGGCGGCCGGCACCGCGTCCCGGACGATGCCGTGGAACCCGTCGCAGCCGACGACGTAGTCGCAGGTGAGGGCGTGTTCCCGGCCCTGGTGCGCGTAGCGGATCACGGGCCGTTCGGTGTCCGCGCGCTCCACCGCGAGCGCCCGCGCCCCGAACACCAGCGGCGGCCCTTCCGCGAGCTGGAGGGCGATGAGGTCCTTGACCACCTCGGTCTGCGCGTAGACGAGCACGCTGCGGCCGCCGGTCAGGGGCGGGAAGTCGATGCGGTGCGAACGCCGGTCGAAGCGCAGCCGGATGCCGTGGTGGACGATGCCCTCCCGGTCCAGGCGCTCCCCCGCACCGCAGGCGCGCAGCGTGTCGGCGGTGCCCTGCTCCAGGATTCCGGCGCGCTGGCGCTGTTCGACGTAGGCGCGGTCGCGGCTCTCCAGGACGACGCAGTCGATGCCGGAGCGGTGCAGCAGCCGGGCCAGCAGCAGCCCCGCCGGGCCACCGCCGACGATGCCGACCGTCGTGGTGGCGGGGGCCGGGGGCGCGGAGGACGCGGGACGCATCGGGGTCACTTTCCTTCCCGGTGTTCGGCGATGACACGGTCTGCCAGCACGAACGCGGAGTTCGCGGCGGGCACGCCGCAGTAGACGGCCGACTGGAGCAGGACTTCCTGGATGTCCTCGGCGGTCAGGCCGTTGCGCAGGGCGGCGCGCAGGTGCAGCTCCAGCTCTTCGTGGTGCCCGCGCGCGACCAGCGCGGTGATGGTGACGCAACTGCGGGTGTGCCGGGACAGTCCGGGCCGGGTCCAGATCTCGCCCCAGGCGTAGCGGGTGATGAAGTCCTGGAAGACGGCGGTGAAGGCGGTGGTGCGGGCGGTCGCGCGGTCGACGTGGGCGTCACCGAGGACGGCGCGGCGGACGGTGGTACCGGCGGCATGCCGCGTGCGGTCGTCGGTGGCGCCGCCGTCCGCCGGGTACGCCGTGAGATGGCCGAGGAGCGCGGCGAGCACCTGCGCGGGCCGTTCGGCGTTGGCCAGGTGGGCGGCACCGGCCAGTTCGGTGAGGCTCGCGCCCGGGATGCCGTCGGCGAGTTCACGGGCGTGCGCGGGCGGGGTCGCGGGGTCGTCGCGACCGGCGACGACGAGCGTGGGCGCGCCGATCCGGCCCAGGTCACCGCGCAGATCGTAGGTGGCGAGCGCGTCACAGCACGCCGCGTACCCCTCGGGCGCCACGGTCCGCAGCCCGTCCAGAAGGTCGCGCGCCTCCGGCGTACCGACGAACGCCGGGGTGAACCAGCGGCCGGGAGTGGTCTCGGCGATCGCCGCCATGCCCTGCTCCCGTACGAGCGCGGCCCGTTCGTGCCACCCTTCCGGTTCGCCGAAGCGGGCCGAGGAGCAGACCAGCGCGAGGGACGCGATCCGCTCGGGGTGGTGGACCGCGAGCCAGGCGCCGACCGCGCCGCCCAGGGAGATCCCGGCGTACGCGAACCGGTCGATGCCGAGGGAGTCGGCGAGGGCGAGGACGAGTGCGGCCAGGTCGGCGACGGTGTGGGCGGTGCCTTCCGTGGGGGCAGTCCCGTCCGCACGGGCAGTTCCGTCCGCACGGGCAGTTCCGTCCGTACCGGCAGTTCCGTCCGTACGGCCCAGAAGTACGTCGTACGGAGTCCCGCCGTGCCCGGGAAGGTCCCAGCGGACGACGCGGAACTGTCGCGCCAGTGCCGCCATTTGGGGCTCCCACACCGCGAGCGACGTCCCCAGGGACGGGCCCAGGATGAGCGGAGGCGCGTCGGCGGGGCCGTCTTCGCGGTGGTGCGGGAGCGGGTGGGCGGTGGTGCCGGTCATGCGTTCTCCTGCGGGGTCGGGGCGGCGGGCTGCGCGCCGGGGCGGCGCAGGGCGCGGTCCACGAGCGCTCCGGCCGAGCCGGTGTACGCGGCCGGATCGGCCAGTTCCCGCAGCCGGGCGGCGGGGAAGGCGTAGGCGACGGCGGGGTGCCGGGCGCGCAAGGCGCGGTCCAGCGCCTCGGCCAGGCCGGTGCCGTCCTCTGCGGCCCGACGCGACACATCGGTGAGCAGCCGTTTGGCCGCATCACGTCCAAGGTGGGCGCCGAGCACGGCCGCGAGGCGTTCGGCGACGATCCCGCCGCCGGTCGCGGCGAGGTTGGCGCGCATCCGCTCCGTACGTACCCGCAGTCCGGCGGCCAGTTCGGCGGCGTCCCGGGCCGCGCCGCCCACCAGCCGGAGGGCGTCGCGCAGCGGCTGCCACTCCGCGTGCCAGGCCCCGGCCGGCCGTTCGTCCTCGGCGGCCAGGGACCCGTACAGCACCCCGGCCAGCGCGGGGACCTGCCGGGCCGTGGCGGCGATCAGCGTGGCCCGTACGGGGTTGGCCTTGTGCGGCATCGCGGAGGAGCCGCCGCCGCTGCCCTCGGCCAACTCGCCGATCTCCGTACGGGACAGGGCCAGCACATCGGCGGCGACCTTGCCGAGGGCCCCGGCGGTGTGCGCCAGCGCGCCCGCCAGGTCGGCGACGGGGGTGCGCAGCGTGTGCCAGGGCAGCACGGGCTCGGCGAGGCCGGTCTCGGCCGCGTACGCGGCGAGCAGCTGCGGCCCGAGGTCGGGCACCGGCCCCCGGCCGTCCGCCTCCGCGAACGCGTGGAACGCCGCGAGGGTGCCCGCCGCGCCGCCCAACTGCGCGGGCAGCGCGGCCCGTACGGCGGCGAGCCGGTCCCGGGCGTCCAGCACCAGCCCGCGCCACCCCGCGGCCTTGAGACCGAACGTGGTCGGCACCGCGTGCTGGGTGAGCGTGCGGCCCGCCATCGGCGTGTCGCGGTGCTCGACCGCCAGCCGGGCCAGGGCGGCCGCGGTGTCGTCCAGGTCGCCGAGCACGGCGGCCAGGGCGCGCGAACAGACGAGCATGGTGGCGGTATCGAGGATGTCCTGGCTGGTGGCGCCGCGGTGGACGTAGGCGGCGGCGTCCGGGGCCCGTTCGGCCACGGCGGAGGTGAGGGCGCCGACCAGCGGGATGACCGGGTTGCCGCCGGAACGGGCCCGTACCGCCAGGTCGCGGGCGTCGTACCGGCCGGTGTCGCGCGCGGCCGCGGTGACGGCCTCGGCCGCCGCGGACGGCGCCAGGCCGACGGCCGCCTGGGCCCGCGTCAGGGCCGCTTCCGCGTCCAGCAGGGCACGTACGTACGCGGCGTCACCGGTGGCGGCCTCCACGGCGGAGTCCACCCGGCCCGGGGCCAGCAGGCCGTCGTCCGAGGCCAACAGGCCGTGGTCCGAGGCCAACAGGCCATCGTCCGCGGGCAGCAGACCGTCATCAGCGGAACTCAAGGAAGACCGTCTCCTCGCTCGCCTCGTCGCCGTCCTCCGCAGCACGGCCCTGGAGGCGGATGTCGAAGCGGTACCGCCGTTCGCCGTCGGCCCGTGCGACCAGGGTGCGTGCCCGGTGCGCGGGAAGCTGTGACAGCAGCGGGTCCGCCGCGTGGGCCGCCGTGTGCTCCGGGAAGTACACCCGGGTGAACAGATGGTGCAGCAGGCCGCGGGCGAAGACGCACACCGCGATGTACGGCGCCGCGGCCGGCCGGTCCGCCGGTGCGGTGGCGGGCAGCGTACGCAGCGCATAACGGCCGTCGGCGTCGGTCGGCACCCGGCCGAAGCCGGTGAACTCCACACCGTCGCGCCCGATGACCGCGCCGGTCGCCGGGTCGCGGCGCAGCGAGCCGGGCGCGCCGCGCAGACTCCCGTCCGGTCCCGCCTGCCAGAACTCCAGCAGCGCGTCCGGCACCGGCTCGCCCGCTCCGTCGAGGACGCGGCCGTGCAGGGTGATGGTGTCGGGGTGGCCGGTGGGGGCCATCTCCCCGCCGCCGGGGAACGGCAGCGCGTAGCCGTAGAAGGGGCCGATGGTCTGGGAGGGGGTGGGGGCGAGGGTTCCGGGCGTCTCCTGCGCCGGGGCCGGCTGGTGCGGTACGCCCGGGTGCTCGTGCGATGTGGAGGGGGTGGACATCAGCGTTCCTCCTCGGTCCAGGTGGCGGACGGTCCGTCCAGCACGATGTCCCAGCGGTAGCCGAGGGACCACTCCGCGCGGGCCAGTTCCGGGTCGTAGGCGCAGACCAGCCGGGCGCGGGCCTGCGGGTCGGTGCACGAGGCCAGGATCGGGTCGTACGGGAACAGCGGGTCGCCGGGGAAGTACATCTGGGTGACGAGCCGCTGGGTGAAGGCGGTGCCGAAGAGCGAGAAGTGGATGTGCGCCGGGCGCCAGGCGTTGTGGTGGTTGCGCCACGGGTAGGCGCCGGGCCGCACGGTGGTGAACGCGTACCGCCCCTCGTCGTCCGTCAGACAGCGGCCGACACCGGTGAAGTGGGGGTCGAGCGGCGCCGGATGCTGATCGCGCTGATGGGCGTACCGGCCCGCGGCGTTGGCCTGCCAGATCTCCACGAGCTGCCCGCGCACCGGGCGGCCCGCGCGGTCCCGTACCCGGCCGGTGACGGTGATCCGCTCGCCGAGCGGTTCACCGGCGTGCTGCCGGGTCAGATCGGCGTCCAGGGCGGTCACGTCGGTGACACCGAAGGCGGGCCCGGACAGTTCGACGGCCTCCGGGTCGCGCAGCGCGTCGATCGCCGCGAGCGGCTGCCGCGGGTGGCGCAGGCGGGTGCTGCGGTACGGGGCGAAGTCGCGGCCGGGGTGCGCCGGTACGGGGCCGCCCGCCGCACGGGCGTCGGCGGCGGCGCTGTGCAGCGCGGCGATCTCGCGGTCGATGACGGACTGCGGTTCGGGGGCCGGAGGCGGCGGAGCCGGGGCCGGAGGCGGCGGAGCCGGGGCCGGAGCGGTGGCGGCCGGGGGTGCCGGGGCGGCGGATGCGCTCCGTGGAGTCATCGGGCTTCTCCAGACGTAGGGCCGGTGGGGTTGTCCCGCCCGGTGCGTACGGGGCGGGGGTGCGGGCTCCGGATGGGCGGGCCGGTCAGTGTTCGAGGGTGAGGGCGAGGCCCTGGCCGACGCCGATGCACAGGGCGGCCAGGCCGGTACCGCGGCCGCGGGCGGCCAGCTGATGGGCCACCGCCCCGGCCAGCCGCGCCCCGGACGCCCCCAGCGGATGCCCCAGCGCAATCGCCCCGCCGCGCGGATTGACCACCTCCGAATCCAGACCGGGCCACTGCGCCAGACAGCCCAGCGCCTGCGCCGCGAACGCCTCGTTCAGCTCCACCACCGCCAGATCCCCCAAACCCCGCCCGGCCTTGTGCAGGGCGCGGCGCACCGCCTCGACCGGGCCCAGGCCGAACAGCTGCGGCTCGATGCCGGTCACCGCGCTCGCACCGATGCGGGCCAGCGGGTCACGGCCGGTGGCCCGCAGCCCCCGCTCATCGGCCAGCAGCAGGGCGGCGGCGCCGTCGCTCAGCGGAGAGGCATTGCCCGCGGTGACCGTCCCGCCCTCCGGGCGAAAGGCCGGCCGCAGCCTGCCCAGCGCCTCCGCCGTGGTGGTGGCCCGGATCGACTCATCACGGGCCAGATCCACCCCCGGCACCGGCACCACCTCAGCGGCATAGGCCCCCTCGTCCCAGGCGCGCGCCGCCTTGCGGTGACTGGCCAGCGCAAACGCATCCTGCGCCGCCCGGTCGATGCCGTACTTGTCGGCGATCAGCTCCGCGCCCTCGCCCAGCGCCACCGTCCACTCCGGCGCCATACCAGGGTTGGTCATGCGCCAGCCCAGCGTGGAGGAGAACAGCTCCTGGTGCCCGGCCGGGAAGGCCCGCTCGGGCTTGGGCAGCACGTAGGGGGCGCGGCTCATCGACTCCACCCCGCCGGCCAGCACCACCTGCGCATCGCCCAGGGCAATACTGCGGGCAGCCTGGATCACCGCCTCCAGGCCGGAGCCGCACAGCCGGTTGACCGTCACCCCCGGCACCGTCACCGGCAGCCCGGCCAGCAGCACCGCCATCCGCGCCACATTGCGGTTGTCCTCCCCCGCCCCGTTCGCATCCCCGAACACCACATCATCGATCCGCGCCGGATCCAGCCGCGGCGTGCGCTCCACCAGCGCCCGCACCACATGCGCCGCCAGATCATCGGGCCGCACACCACTGAGCGCACCGCCATACCGGCCGACCGGCGTCCGCACCGCATCCACCACATACACATCACGGACATCCATGGAGCTCATGCTGCCCTCCTTCCGGCTCCCTTGAGCGCGCGCAGAGCGGACAGTTCGGCCTCGGTGGGCGCTTCGGTGACCGTCAGGCCCTCTGCCACGCGCAGGTCCCATCCGGTCGCCTCCCGGGCCTGTTCCACCGTGGCGCCGGGGTGCAGCGTGGTCAGCTCCAGTTCGGCGGTGTCCGGGTGCGGGCGCAGGATGCCGAGGTCGGTGATGACGGCGGTGGGTCCGGCGCCGCGCATGCCGAGGGCGGCGCGGTCGCCCGGCCCGGTGCCGTGGCCGAGGGTGGTGACGAAGTCGAGCGCGGGCACGAGGTTGCGGCGGGTGTGCCGCAGCACGATGAGGACCTCGCCGCAGTTGGCGGCGATCTCGGGGGCGCCCCCCGCGCCGGGCAGGCGGCCCTCGGGCCGGTCCGGGCCGCGGTCCACGACGGTGGTGTTGATGTTGGCGAACCGGTCGAGCTGGGCGGCGCCGAGGAAGCCCACGTCGATCCGGCCGCCCTGGAGCCAGTAGTTGAACATCTCGGGCACGGACACCACCGCGTCGGCGGTGTCGGCCAGTTCGCCGTCGCCGATGGACAGGGGCAGCCGGGTCGGACGGGAGCCGATGGTGCCGGATTCGTAGACCAGGACCAGGTCGGGGTTGACGGTGCGGCGCGCGAGGTTGGCGGCCGTACTGGGGAGTCCGATGCCGACGAAGCAGCTGTGCGCGCCGGTCAGCGCCCGGGCCGCGTTGATCTCCATCAGCTCGTCGCGCCCCCAGCGCGCGTCGTCGCCTGTACCGGCGTCCGCGCCGTCGCCCGTATCACTGGCCGTACCCCTGCCCGTATCACCGACCGTGCCGCTCATCGAGTCGCCTTCCGTACGTTGTCGTCCAGCCAGCGCGCGAACGTGTCCCGGTCGCGGGAGACGGCGTCCCACTCCTGGTAGAAGTCGTTGTCCCGGACCGAATACCCGGCCGCGTACGAGGGGTGGGCGCCGCCGGGCACCTCCGCGACGGCGTCGATCACCCAGCCCGGCAGCACCACCGAGCCGGGCCGGGGCTCCAGCGCCCCGTCGACGATCTCCTCGACGGTGACCAGCACCCGCCGGGCGGCCAGCACCGCTTCCTTCTGCACCCCGGTCAGGCCCCACAGCTGTACGTTGCCGCCGCGGTCGGCCTGCTGGGCGTGGATGACCGTGACGTCCGGGTTGAGGGCGGCGACGGCGGCCAGCTCCTCGCCGGTGAAGGGGCAGGTGACGGTGGCGACGGTGTCCGTACGGCCGGGGATGCCGCTGCCGCGGTAGCCGCGCAGCACCGCGAACGGCAGCCGCGAGGCGCCGGCGACATAGCGGTTGGCCATTCCGGCGTGGCTGTGTTCGTCCAGCTCCAGCGGGCGGGGCCAGCCGTTCTCGACCGCGTCGCGGAAGCGGTGCAGGGAGCCGACGCCGGGGTTGCCGCCCCAGGAGAAGACCAGTTTGCGGGCCGCGCCCGCGCCGATGAGCTGGTCGTAGACCACGTCCGGCGTCATACGGACCAGCGTCAGGCCGGTGATGCCCTGCCGGATGATCTCGTGCGCCGCGGCGAACGGGATCAGGTGGGTGAAGCCCTCCAGCGCGACGGTGTCCCCGTCGTGGATCAGGTCCCCGACGGCGTCGTGCAGGGAACGGATGTCGGCCATGTCCTCACCCTCGCGTCGATCCGCGGTGCCGGCGCCCGCAGCCGTACGGGCCCCTGCGCCCCTCTCGTTCGCCAGGTGAACTGAAGTTCACTTTTTCGGCGTGCCCTGAGTCTGTCCCCCTCTCCCAGCCCTGTCAACGGGTCACCGGGTACGGTTCCGACGAGATTTCCGCACCGTGGAGAGCCCATGACGCACCCCGCCACCGACGCTCCGCCGCCGCCCCAGGAGGCGGTGGGCCCGCTGATGCGCAGCCTGTCCGTGCTGCGCGCGCTTTCCACGGGCGGCAGGCGGCAGGCCGTCGGCGACCTCGTCCGCGCGACCGGCCTGGCGCGCTCCACCGTCGACCGCGTCCTGAGCACCCTGGCCCGCCTCGGGTACGTACGCGTCGAGGGCCGGGACGCGGTGCTCGCGCCCGGCCTGCTGGAACTGGGCAACGCCTACCTGGCCGCCTCCGAACTGCCCGACCGGCTCGGCCCGGCCGCCGAACGGCTCGCCGACGCGCTGGACGAGTCGGTCTCGCTCGCCGTACCGGACGGTGACGGGGTGCGCTTCGTCCACCAGGCGACACGGCGGCGCGCGATGTCGCTCGCGTTCCGCATCGGCGACCTGCTGCCCGCCGAACGGGGCGCCCCCGGGGCCCTGTTCGCCGCCGACTGGGACGAGGACGCCTGGCGGCGCTGGCGCGAGCGGCGCGCGGCGGACCCCACGGACGCGGGCTTCCCTGCCGTACCGCCGCGCCGGGACGGGAACAGCGGTACGGGCGGTCCGGAGAACTTCGGCGCGGACCTCGCGTACCGGGACGGCAACGGCGGTACGCGTTCGACGGACCCCGGCGAGGACTTCGCGTCCCGGGTCGAGGCGGCCCGTACCGCGGGCTGGTCCCTGGACGACCAGCTGATCGAACCGGGCCTGGTCGCCATCGCCGTGCCCGTACGCGACCCCCACGGCCGCCCGGTGTGCGCGGTGAGCGTCGTCAGCCACACCAGCCGGCTGGCCGCCGCCGACCTGCCCACCGCCGTACTCCCCCGCCTGCGCGAGACCGTCGCCGAGATGGAACGCACCCTGGCCGACCCCGCCCCGCCCCGCCCCGACTCCGAGCCTCCCGCCACCCGGCACGCCTCCTGGATGCGGGCCTCCAAACAGGAGCTGGGCCCGGAGTTCGTCGAGTCACTGGCCCGCGGCCTGCTCACGCTCACCGCGTTCGGCACCGGCCGCGCCGCACTCCCGCTGACCGCCGTCGCCGAGGCCACCGGCCTCGCCCGGGCCACCGCCCGGCGCGCCCTGATCACCCTGGAACACCTCGGCTACCTCGCCTCGGACGGCCGCCTCTTCCGCCCCACCCCGAAGGTGCTCGACCTGGGCTTCGCCGCGCTGTCGGGCCTGACGCTGCCGGAGATCGCCCAGCCCCATCTGGTGACGCTGGTGGAGCAGGTGCACGACTCCGCGTCGATGGCGGTGCTGTCCGGTACGGACATCCAGTACGTGGCGCGGGTCCCCACCGTACGGATCATGAGCGTCAACATCACCGTGGGCACCCGCTTCCCGGCCTACCCGACCTCCATGGGCCGGGTCCTGCTCGCGGACCTCCCCCCGGCAGAACGCACCGCCCATCTCTCCCGCACCACCCTCACCCCGCTCACCCAGCACACGGTCACCTCCCCCGAACGCCTCACGGCCCTCCTGGAACAGGTCGGCGAGGACGGCTACGCCCTGGTGGACGAGGAGCTGGAGGAGGGCCTGCGCTCGATCGCCGTGCCCGTCCGCGACCGCGACGCCCACGTCGTCGCCGCCGTCAACATCTCCACCCACGCGGGCCGCCGCTCCCCCGCCGAGGACCGCGACGCCTTCCTGCCCCCGCTGCGGGCGGCCGCGGCGCGCATCGAGGCGGATCTGCGTACGGCGGGGCGGTTTCTGCGGGTGCCCCCCGCTTAGGGCATGAGGCCCAGAGCATGAGGAAGCCCCGCCGCTCCGGTGGTGCAGGGGTGGCGGGGCTTGTGGGCCGTTCAGGCGGTTGAATCAGACGGCTGCCTGCCGGGCGAACTCAACCAGTCCGGCGAAGGAGGTGGGGTGCAGCGTCAGGACCGGGCCGTTCGGGTCCTTGCTGTCACGAACGGGGACCAGGCCGCGAGAGGCGACGAGGTTGGTGGCGACCTCTATGCACTGGCCGCCGTTGCCGCTGTACGAAGACTTGAACCATCGGGGGGATTCGGTCGTCACTGGAAGCCCTTTCGAAGCTCTTCGATCATGGCCGTGGACGCCGCCTGGGAGAGCGCTTCGGCCTGCAACTGATGGTATGCCTTCAGTATGAGCGTGACTGACGCGCTATCGCGTTCCAGATGCCCCCGCTGCGCTGACTCGGCATAGGACATGATCGAGCGGTCGGCCATGGTCAACACGGTTACGGGCAGGCTGAACGGCCGTCGCGCACCCATGCTGAAGGGGGCGACCTGGAGGACCGTGTTCGGCATCTCCGCGAACTTCAGCAGACGGGCCAACTGGTCATCCATGACCGCGGCGTCCCCCATCGGCCGACGAACGCAGCTCTCGTCGAGGACCGCATGGAGCAGAGGGGATGGGTTGCGGACCAACGCGGCTTGCCTGCGAGGCACAAGTGCCACCCGTTCCTGGGCCTGTTCAGCCGTAGTCATCTCGCGCCGTACGGCATCCGCCTCCAGCGTTGCTGCGTACTCCACCGTCTGAAGCAAACCCGGGATGACACCCACCTCGTAGAGCCGTACCTCAATCGCCCTCCCCTCGTGCGCGACGTACTCCGGGAACCCTTCCAACAGGCTCCCGTGCCTCACCTCGCGGAACTCGCTTTCGAACGTGTCCGCCTTGCCTTCGAGTCCGAAGGCCCTGTCCGCACTGCGCGAAAAACGCAGGGTCGAAGGTTTGCGACCAGTTTCCACCGCCGAAATATGCACGCTGGAGTACCCCATGCGCTCGGCCAGGCTGTCCTGTGTCCAGCCCCGTCCCTCTCGCATACCGCGAAGTCGCGCCCCAAAGGCGGCTTGAGGGCTACTGTCCGGCTGCAGCTCCTTGCGATTCAAGGGCGATCACCGACCTTCCATGCCGAATTGACAGGTTGAAGGGTGCTCGACACTGGGCCACGCTGATGCTGCCCGGTAGTGCAACCGCTACGAAGAGGGGCGAACCTGCCCCAGGACCACCCACATCCGCCCCCGCCGCTCCGACATGACGCTGACCAGCACGCGACGCTCAACACGTGACCCGACCGCTGGAACTGCCGTAGCTGAACGGCCTACTGGTTCGGCCGTACACCCTCTCTGCCAAACGTCCGAAGACCGCCGAAGACACGGCCCAGTACGCGCCTGCCGTCACATCTTCCGATGTCCCCAGGAACGGTGACCAAAGTGACCAACTCGAACCCCACCCCGAGTTCCCGCCTCAGCCCCAACCCCAGCCCCAGCCCCAGCCGGGTAACCCTCACCCGGCTCATGCGCGCAAGCGGTCACGACGGCATGCTCCTCATGCGCACCAGTGGCGACAGTGAGACCGCCCCCGACCTCCCCCGACCCGAAGGTACGACCATGGCAACCCCCGCTCCCGCGCCGACCTGCATGGAAGTCCAGATCACCGGCATCCGGAAGCACTCCGTCGAGTGCATCACCGAACAGGACGATGGCGCGCTGTGCGGCGCCCGTTCCTCCTGTTGGGACAATCCCATGCAGGTGAACGCGTGGATTCGTGCCCACGCGGGCGAGAAGGGCCACACGAAGTTCGTGAAGCTCATGGAAGAGTCCGTCAACGCCTTCTCGAAGAGCGTCGGAAGGCCGAAGTGATACTCCCCGAGTGAACACCGAGAGCTCAGGTGCGTGCCATCATCCCCAGGGCGTCGCCCCGTCCCCGTTCGCCCAGGCGACCAGCCGTTCGCCGTCGAAGCAGCGGATGCCGCAGGTGGCGGCGTAGTCGGCGGCCGGTTCGGTGAAGGTGCTCGTGGTGACGACGGCGGCGACCTCGGCCTCGTGCACCGTGAAGCAGGTGCCGCCGAAGCGCTGTACGTCCTGGGAGCCGACCTTGTTCGTCTCGCCGTACCGCTTGCACTGGATGATGAGCCGACGGCCGTCGGACGCGGTGGCCAGTACGTCCGCGCCCAGGTCCCCCGCGCCGCCGACCACCTGGACGTCCCGGCAGCCGTCCCGTTCGCAGAGGCGGGCTATCGCCTGCTCGAAGCCGTCCGCGTCGAGGGCGAGGAAGTCCTCGACACGCCACGGCGCCGCGTCGGCCGCCTCGACCTCGACCACCGGAGCGGCCTGCGCGACCGGAGCGGTCGCCGCCATCGCCGCCACCTCCGCCTCGGCCTCCGCCTTTCCCGCCCGCGCCGCCCGCCGCAGCTCACGCAGCCGCGGCATACCGCGGACCGCCACCACGGCCACGACCACGAGCAGCGGGAGGACGACGGCGCCCACGCCGAGGGCCGGGCCCGGGTGCGCCACCGCCCACCGGACCGCTTCCCGTACGGCGAGGTAGCCGCCGCAGATCAGGGCGCCGAGCACGGCCAGGACGAACATCGTCCGCCGCATCGGGTAAGCGCGGGCACCGGACCGGACACCGGAACCGGGTGACACACCGTCAACTCTCCAGGGTGCGGCCACAGGCAGGAGCTCCTTCACTTCCGCGGGACGCGTACGACTGCATTGATCACCTCCTGCCCCACGGAACCTGATCCATGATCATCACTGCCCCGTCACCGGGTCACGGCCGCCTCCACCCGGACCCGCCCCACGCCTCGCCCGGCACCCCGGCGGGTCACCGGAACCAGCGCGACACGCACCGCACCGACCAGCCCCGCCGGCGCGAACGCGAGGAAACCGAGGCGGTCGTCGCCGCTCGCGGCCAGCGTGCCGCCGAGCCAGGGTCCGGCGACCGCGCCCGTACGGCCGATGCCGGTGACCCAGCCAGCAGCGCTCCGGCGGCGGTGAGCAGGAACCAGACGGCCGAGACGCGGACCGGGCCGAAGCGGTCGGCGGTGCGCCCGGCGACCAGCATGCGTAGTGAACTTACGTTCACGTGGTGGGTGCCGCGGATCATCACGCCACCCCGAACCCCTGTCAATGCCCCGCGGGCCCCTCCCTCGCCCTCCGCCGCCGACGGTTCCACCGGTCCCGCCCCACCGCGGCGGCCACGGCCCCCACAATGATCAGCACCGCTCCGAACGCGGCCACCGGGATCAGCGGGCCCCCGCCGGTGGCGGGCAGAGCGGGGCGCCCCGTCGACGGGGAGGCAGGCCCACCCTCCGTACGGGAACCGGCCCCAGGCGTCAGAACCACCCGCTCCGGAAGACAGTCCCCAGGAGTGGAACACCGGACCGCCCCGTCCCTCCCGTCGTACGGCGCCACCGGATCACCGGTCGATACGGACGCGACCGCGTACCCACCCCCGGAAGAACCGCCCGCCAGAACCAGCAGCACAACGAACAGCGACGCGACAAGCCGGCCGGGGCGCGGACCCCGCGCCCCCCGCGTCGCACAGTAGGAAAATGCGTGCACGGCGCTCTCCTGACGGGCGGTGATATCCGGTTCGCTGCCAGCACTGTGCAGCAAAGCCACCGGTCGCGCGCCGTCGCTCGCGGCCCGCCGCCGCCCCGATCACCCGTATTCAGCACAAGGCAGTGGCCGGCCGGCGGCCGCACGCGGGATGCGCACGGCCCCGCCCGCTCGCTCGATGGGCGAGCGCGTCTGGAATCCTTCTCCTCATGACCACACCACCGGACGGATTACCCGCCTATCGCGTCTTGACCGGACCGGACGATGCCACGTTCTGCCGCCGCGTGAGCGAAATGCTGGAACTCGGTTACGCATTGCACGAAGGCCCCGCCGTCACCTTCGACGGCGAACGCGTCATCGTCGCCCAGGCACTGATCTGGCCGACACGGCCGTAGGGACCCGGCCGGAGCGGCGGCCGCGTTCCGCCCGCGCGGCGCCGCTGGTCACCGGCGGGCGGGCGCCCGGACGAGGGCGATGGCCAGAGCGAGCAGCACCATCAGGCACAGCGCGGCGACAACGCAGGCGAAGTACTGCACAGCAGCGAGCAGGCCGACCGCCGCGGCGAGGAGGCCGACACCGATGACGGGCAGGCCGACACCGAGGTACATGATCACGTAGAAGCTGGAGATCACGTCGGCCCGGCGTTCGGCGGGGGCCGCCTGGTTGACCGCGGTCAGGCCGCCCAGGAAGACCAGGCCCTGGCCGATGCCGGCGATCACGGTGGCGGCGAGCAGCAGGGGCAGCGAGGCGACGCCACCCGCGAGGGCGAGCAGCACCAGCCCGGCGGCCAGCAGCGGGAGCCCCGCCAGCTCCAGGGCCCGCGCCGGCCTGCCGTAGCCGATCAGCTGGGCGAGGGCGGAGCAGGCCAGCATCAGGGCCACGGCCGCACCGCCCAGGAGCAGGTTGCCGCTGCCCGAGAGCGTGGCGACGTAGGTGGGCACGAGGGTCAGGAACAGCCCGATCACGGCGAACGCGAGGAACCCGGCCGTCCCGCTGGTCGCGAACACCGCCCGCATGGCGTGCGGGATTCCCGGCCGGCGGGGGCGCCACCGCTTGCCGGAGCGCGTCGCGGGCAGCGCGAGGACGGCTGCCGCCGCGGGTATCAGCAGGGCGATCTCGATCGCGTAGGGCAGGACGTACGGCGCCGGGGCGTACTGGGCGAGCAGACCGGCCAGCACGGGGCCGAGTCCCAGCCCGCCCACGGAGGCCACGGTGGAGACCAGCGCCGCCTTGCGGCGGTTGCCGGACGGTTCGAGCTCCGTCAGCGCCGCGGTGAGCGATCCCGAGGCCGCTCCGATGGCGAGGCCCTGGAGCATACGGGCGGCGAACAGCCACCCCGTACCGTCGGCGAGGGCGAAGACCAGCGATCCCAGTACGGCCACGGCCACCGCCGGCAGCAGCACCCTGCGATGGCCGACCGCGTCCGAGAGCGGGCCGGCGAGCAGCAGACAGGGGATCAGCACGGCCACGTATGCGGCGAAGATCAGCGTGACGACCAGCGGTGAGAACCCGAAGCGCGCCTCGTAGCCCCGGTACAGCGGCGTCGGCAGATTCGTGCCGGTCAGCAGGATCAGCAGCGTGTACGCGGCGCCCCAGAACCGCCATCGCCCGACGGACGAGGGCCGCCCGCCCGAGATCGTGTCCGGCGAGCCGGAAACGCGGGCACCGCGTGGCGGCCGACTGCCGGCCCGCGCTCCAAGGCGATCGATCGACATCGTTCCTCCCCAAGCATCATGTTCGGAGCCGCCGAACATAGCAGATGTTCGGACCCCCCGAACATGCTTGGGTATCCTGGAAGCATGGCCAGCCGCACCGCGACCGAACTCGTCCACCCCGCCCGCGACCACCTGCGGTTCACCACCGTGCTGGCCGCCCTGAGCGACCCGGTCCGGCTGGCCATCGTCGCCCGCCTTGCCGACGCCGGACCCGACGGGGAACTGGCGTGCACGACCTTCGCGCTACCGGTCAGCAAGTCCACGCAAAGCGGCCACTTCAAAGTCCTGCGGGAAGCCGGCGTCATCCGCCAACGCGACGAGGGCACCCGGCGGCTGAACCAACTACGCCGGGACGACCTCGACGCCCGCTTCCCCGGCCTGCTCGACCTCGCCATCCCGCAGGGGCGGGAGGTCGTCGCCGGCTGGTGACCGAGTCCCTTTCCCTACTCGGGCAGGCGGCTTCCCCGCCCCCACAACTCCTCGGCGTGCTCGGCGAACCGTACGAGACCGTCTGCACCGCCGCCGACCGGCCACGACCTGTTCCGGCGTGTGGTCTCCGACCACGCAGGGGTGCCCCGGAGCGAGTAGCCGCCCGTCCGAAGCGGCAACCGGCGCGGGGCTCCCCTCAGTGCCGCCCCCGCCTCTTCGCATACGCGTACAACCGGGCCTTGATATCGACCGGCGGCAGGAACTCGGCCCAGCGTTCGGGGTACTCGGCTGGGGGCGGGGTGTCGTCGTCTTCGGTGTCGTCGTCTTCTTCGTCGTCCGGGGTCGGGGGGTCGTCCGCCGCGGTGCTGCCCAGGCCGACGGCGGTGAGGGCGGCGCGCTGGGCGGCGGCCACCTCGCGGGCGCGGTGTTCTTTTTCGGCTCGGCCGGCAGCGGTGGCCACCGAGGGCCATACGCGGTCCAAAGCGGCGTTCATGGCGGCGCCCACCAGGACCGCGAAGGCGGAGACGCCGATCCACAGGAGGACGGCAACCGGTGCGGCGAGAGAGCCGTAGATGGTGGGGCCCTCGACGGTCTGGGTGAGGTAGACGCGCAGCAGCAGGCTGCCCAGTACCCACATGGCGAGGGCGACGACCGCGCCGGGGATATCCTCGCGCCAGGGTGAGCGTACGGGGACGGACACGTGGTAGAGGGTGGTGAGGAAGGCGACGGAGAGGATCAGGACGACGGGCCAGTACAGGATGCGGATGGCGGTCTCGCTCGCCGGCATCCAGCTGACGACGGTGTCCGGGCCGACCACCATCAGCGGCAGCGCCACCGCGCCGACGACCAGCGCGGCCAGGTAGAGCACGAAGGCCAGCAGCCGGGTCCGGACGATGCCGCGCCGCCCGTCCAGCCCGTACATGATCGTGATGGTGTCGACGAAGACGTTGACGGCGCGGGAGCCGGACCACAGGGCGATGGCGAAGCCGAGGGAGATGACGTCCGGGCGGCGGCCGGTGAAGATGTCGTCGAGCAGCGGCCGGGCGATCTCGTTGACGCCCTTGCTGGACAGCAGCGTGTCGGACGCGCTGAGGATGTTCTCGCGGATGTGGTCGATGGTCTCCTGGCCGATCCACGGCTCCATGTAGCCGAGCAGGCCGATGAAGCCGAGGAGCAGCGGCGGCAGCGACAGCAGGCAGAAGAACGCGGCCTCGGCGGCGAGTCCGGTGACGCGGTACTCCATGCAGGAGTTGACGGTGTCCTTCAGCAGCAGCCAGGCGAGGCGGCGTTTGGAGACGTTCCGGTACAGGACCCGGGCCCTGTGCAGACGGCCGGACGGCCGCTGCGCTGCTTCTTTCACTGGCTGCACCTCCTTACCGTATCTGTCATGGCAGCCACCACTCATACGGTCACGAACCAGCCTCCGCCGCTGGTCGGGTACGACGTCTTCGCCGCCGACGCGGCGCTCGCCGAGGGCGTCGGGCGGCACGTCCCGCCCGCTCTGCTGGAGGAGGTACGAGGTGAGCTGGGCGAGCTGGGCCGCGCGGCGGGCTCCGCGCACGCGCAGCGCTGGGGCGCGCTGGCCAACGAGCAGCCACCCGTCCTGCGTACCCACGACCGCTACGGGCACCGGGTGGACGAGGTGGAGTTCCACCCGGCGTGGCACCGGCTGCTGGGGCACGCCGTCTCCGCCGGGCTGACCGACGCCTGGTCGCGGCCGGCCGGACACGTACGGCGTACGGCCGGGTTCCTGGTGTGGACGCAGGCCGAGGCGGGCCACGGCTGTCCGCTGTCGATGACGCACGCGGCGGTGCCGGCGCTGCGTGCCGACCCGGCGCTGGCGGCGGAGTGGGAGCCGCTGCTGACCTCGCGGGTGTACGAGCCGGGGCTGCGGCCGGTGGCGGAGAAACCGGGCGCGCTGGCCGGGATGGCGATGACGGAGAAACAGGGCGGGAGTGACGTACGGGCGACCACGACCGTCGCCGAGTCCCTGTCCTCCGACGGCGAGTATGTGCTGACGGGGCACAAGTGGTTCTGTTCGGCGCCGATGTCGGACGCGTTCCTGGTGCTGGCGCGGACGTCCGGGGACGAGGGCGAGCTCTCGTGTTTTCTGCTGCCGCGGGTGCTGCCGGACGGCAGCCGCAACTCCTTCCGCATCCAGCGGCTGAAGGACAAGCTCGGCAACCGCTCGAACGCGTCGGCCGAGGTCGAGTTCGACGGCACCACCTGGGCGCGGCGGGTCGGCGAGGAGGGGCGCGGGGTGGCGACGATCATCGAGATGGTCGCGGCGACCCGGCTGGACTGTGTGACGGGGTCGGCGGCGGTGATGCGGCAGGCGGTGGCGCAGGCGCTGCACCACACCGCGTACCGGCAGGCGTTCGGCAGGCCGCTGGCGGACCAGCCGCTGATGCGCAACGTCCTGGCGGACCTGGCGCTGGAGTCCGAGGCGGCGACGGCGCTGGCGCTGCGGCTGGCGGCGGCGTACGACGCGGACACCGAGCAGGAGCGCGCCTTCCTGCGGATGGCGGTCCCGGCGGCCAAGTACTGGGTCACCAAGCGCTGCACCCCGGTGGCCGCCGAGGCGCTGGAGTGCCTGGGCGGCAACGGTTACGTGGAGGAGTCCGGCATGCCGCGGCTGCTGCGCGAGTCGCCGCTGAACTCCGTCTGGGAGGGGTCGGGCAATATCCAGGCCCTGGATGTGCTGCGGGCGCTGCGCCGCGAACCGGCGGCGCTGCACGCGTTCCTGACGGAGATCGGTACGGCACGGGGCGCCGACCACCGCCTGGACGCCGCGATCAAGGAGATGCTCACCGAACTGGCCGACCTGGAGGGCATCGAGGCCCGCGCCCGGCGGCTGGCGGAGCGGATGGCGCTGGTGCTGCAGGGTTCGCTGCTGGTCCGGTACGCACCGCCCGAGGTCGCCGACGCGTTCTGCGCCTCACGCCTGGGCACCGACCACGGCGCCTCGTTCGGCACCCTGCCGCCCACGCTCGGCCTGCGCGCCATCGTGGAACGGGCGCGGCCGGTGGTGGACGGCTGAGGAGGAGGAAGGACGGGCGGGGTGTCCTCGCCGCCGCAAGCCCGGGCAGCCCGGAAAAGCCGGAAAGTGCGGTGGCGGACCTCGTTCCCTGAAGAGGGGGGTGGGGTCCGAGGTCCGCCACCGCGTTTGCGGGAAGCGGTGCCGCGCCGACCCGGCACCGCTTCCCGGACTCGGACCGGCTCTCGGAGCCGGCCCTCAGGGCCTGTTCCCGCCCCTGCGTGCGGCGTCCCGGCCGCCACGGCGAGGTCCGCGGCCGCGGCCGCCGGAAGGTGACGGCATCCGGCGGCCGGCGCCGGGGCGCCGGCGGCGGAGCGGGACGCCGCGGGGCCGCGCGGGGTGCGCGGCGCGGGCCGTACGGGCGCCGTGTGCCGCATCGGCCACGACAATGTGAGGAGTGCTGTTCACCATGGCGCTGCCCCCTCTCCGTACTGCCGGTCACCTTCCTCGCCCCCGTCATACGCCACAACAGTTGCAGCCCGTTGCAACCAATTGGCGCAATCCCCCGTTCGGACCGGCCCGGTGACGGCACCATGGGCGCAACCGCGGACAGTGCACTACGGAGAGACAGCGTGAGCGACAGACCGATCGACATGGGTATCTGGTCGGCCCAGGAGATACGCGCGACGACGCGCCGGCTCGCCTCGGTCCGCGAGGCCGCGCTGTGCGGTGAGCGGACGGCCACCGCGCCCCGCGCGGTGATCTGCGAGTCGTGGCGCCGGGCGCTCGGCTCCGGCGTCGATCCCGACCGGGACCGCAGGGAGCGCCCGCTGACCGTGGAGGAGCTGGAGCACCGGCGGCACAGTTCGCAGCTCGCGTCGCTGCTGCCGCTGTTCAACAGCGGTCTGCTGCCGGCCGTCGACGCCGCCCAGCAGATCATGGTCGTCGCGGACGGCGAGGGTCGGGTGCTGTGGCGGGAGGGCTGCGCCGCGGTACGGCGGATGGCCGACCGGCACGGCTTCGACAAGGGCGCGGACTGGACCGAGGACGTCGTCGGCACCAACGCCATCGGGACCGCGCTGGTGGCCCGCCGCCCCGTCCTGGTGCACACCACCGAGCACTTCGTACGCACCCACCACCAGTGGACGTGCGCCGCCGCGCCGCTCCACGACCCGCGCGACGGGCGGCTGCTGGGCATCGTGGACGTCAGCGGCCCGGCGCACACCTTCCACCCCACGGTCCTGTCGCTGGTCACCGCGGTGGCCCGGCTCGCGGAGGGCGAGCTGCGCGAGCGGCACCACGGCGCGCTGGACCGGCTGCGGGCGAGCGCCGCCCCCGTACTGGCCCGGCTCGGCGGGCAGGCACTGGCCGTCGACAAGGACGGCTGGACGGCCGCGGTGACCGGGCTGGCCCCGCCGGACCGGGTCGCGCTCCCCAAGTCCCCCGAGGCCGGGCCGCTGTGGCTGCCGCGCTACGGCATGTGCACGCTGGAGCCGCTGCCCGGCGGCTGGCTGATCCGCGTCGGCGCGCCACCGGGCGACGAGCCCCGGCCCAGCCGGGTGCTGCTGGACCTCAGCAGCCGCGCCCGGCCCGCGGTCACGGTCACCGGCCCGGCGGGCAGCTGGTCGCACGAGCTGAGCCCGCGCCACGCCGAGGTGCTGTTCGTGCTGGCGCACCGGCCGCAGGGGCGCAGCGCCGCCGACCTGGCGCAGGATCTGTTCGGGGACCGCGGCCGTACGGTGACGGTACGGGCCGAACTGTCGCGGCTGCGCCGCCACCTCGCGAGTGTGCTGGCGCACCGCCCGTACCGCTTCGCCGACGGGGTGGACGTGGAGCTGCGCCTGCCGCCGCGCCCGGTGGACCTGCTGCCGCACTCGACGGCACCGGCGGTGGTGGCGGCGCGGAGCGGGTGACCGTGGTGCGGCGGCCGGATCGCGGGGGGTCCGGCCCACGCACCGTCCGCCCCATAAATACGATGCGGCCCCGCGCACCCCTCGGGTATCCTCACCTCGCTTCGAACATCAGCTCCCCAGGAGGACGTCGCAGAACGGGAGCGACCCACGCCACGGCGCGCGTGCGGCCAAGTGAGCGGGCGACACGACATCTCGCGATCGACCCTGCCCTCCTGGAGGACCTGTCATGTCTGTCGGCCTCGGCCTGCCCATCGGCGACCCCGCGACCCTGCTGACCTGGGCCCGGCGCGCCGACGCCGCCCCGTTCCGCAGCATCGCGCTGCTCGACCGGCTGGCGTACGGCAACCCCGAACCGCTGATCACCCTGGCCGCCCTCGCCGGCGCCACCTCCCGTGTCCGGCTGCAGACCGAGGTGCTGCTCGCGCCGCTGCACCGCACCGCGCTGCTCGCCAAGCAGGCCGCCACCCTCGACCTGCTGTCCGGCGCCCGCTTCACGCTCGGCATCGGGCTGGGCGGGCGCGCGGACGACTACGCGGCCGTGGGCGTCGACAAGCGCACCCGCGGCCGGCGGCTGGACGGCCAGATGGCCCGGCTGCGGTCCGTATGGGCCGGTGAGCCGTACGGCGCGGACGTCGGCCCGATCGGCCCGGCCCCGGCCCGTCCCGGCGGCCCGGAGATCCTGTTCGGCGGCTTCGTGCCGGCCGTGATCCGGCGGGTGGCCCGCTGGGGCGACGGCTTCCTCGGCGCGGCGCTGCCCGCCCCGCTGATGGACGGGCTGTTCCGCAAGGTGGAGGCGGCCTGGGACGAGGCGGGGCGGCCCGGCCGTCCGCGGCTGGTGGCCCAGGTGAACGTGGCGCTCGGCCCGGAGGCCGTCCTCGACGAGGCCCGGCGCGAGGCCCGCGCGTACTACGGCCCGTCCGAGTACACCGACCACGTCGTCAACGGCCTGCTCACCACGGAACGGCAGCTCCTCGACACGGTGACCGCCTTCCGCGCCATCGGCGCCGACGAGGTCATGCTCTACTGCTGGGCCACCGACCCGGACCAGGTGGACCGCATCGCGGACGCGGTGCTGTGATCCGGCCGGGCCGCACGGGGGGATTCCGTGCGGCCCGGGCCCGGTCAGCCGAGAGCAGGGTTCGCAAGGTCCAGCGTCAGCCGGTTTCCCCAGTCGTTGGTGAACACGGCGTGCATGCCCTCGTACCTCACCCCGACGAACGGGTTGGAGCGGACCATGACGGCGACCCACCGCAACGAGCGGCTGGCGTCGAGACGGGCGAGGTGGCCGATGTTGCCCATCCCGCTCCCACCTCCGGTGAGCCACCCCGTCCCGTCCGGCAGCGGGCTCTCGAAGTAGGTGTCGGCCTCGGCGGTGCCGTGTTCCTCAATGTCCTGAGCGACATGGAACGGTCCCCCGGTACGGAACGGAATCGGCTGCCCGGCGTCCGGGTGGTACGCCCCCGGACCCTCGACGTACACCTCCGATCCGGTGTCATCCGAGCGGTACAGCCCGTCGCGGAACGGCATCTTCCCTGCGTCCCACAGCTCCTCGACCAGTCCCATGACCCACCCCTCGCCCATTCGGCATGCCCGCCACGGGCCCGCGGGCGCTGATCATAGAACGCACCGGGGCCAGAAGCGTGCAGGCGGCCCCCTGTGATCTCCTGCCCCCATGACCATCACCGTGACCACCTGGCACCTCGAACAGACCGCCCCCGACGACCTCGCCCCGGCCACCGCTCCCCCGGCGGAGCAGCGGGTGGAGATCGTCCGTGCGGAAGTGGCGTCGCCTGAATTCAGCCGGTTCCTGTACGCGTCCGTCGGTGGGGACATCGCGTGGACGGACCGGCTGGGGTGGTCGCCCGCGCGGTGGCGGGAGTTCCTGGGGCGGCCGGGGGTGGAGACCTGGGTGGCGTACGAGCGGGGGACGCCGGCCGGGTACATCGAGCTGGACGCGCAGCCCGAAGGGGTCGTGGAAATCAGCTACTTCGGCCTCCTGCCGGCGTTCCGCGGCCGCCGCATAGGGGGGCATCTGCTGACGTACGGGACCGCGCGCGCCTGGGACCTGGCCGGGCGGTGGCCGGGGCGGGCGAAGACGCGACGGGTGTGGGTGCACACGTGCAGCCAGGACGGGCCGTACGCGCTGGACAACTACCGTCGGCGGGGCTTCCGGGTGTTCGCGACCGAGGTGACGGAGGAGCCGGAGGCACCCGCTCCGGGTCCGTGGCCGGGCGTCTGAGCGGAGGCGGGGGCTCCCGCCGGGAAGGGGAGGACCAGGGCCCCGCGGCCCGTCCCGCCGCGGCGTGACCGGCGTCACACCGTCTCGCCTTGCGGGACACTCTTGTCCACACTCCGGACGGCGGTGGACTGGCTCAAGAGCGCCGTGACACGCTTCCGTCATGTCTACAGCTGGAATTGCCTTGGTGAGTCGGCGGCACGTCGACCTCGGCCGCATGTCCAGCGCCATCTGTCCGGCGGGCTGACAGTCTCAGCAACGTCATTCCTTTTCGCCGTCCCCATCGCCGCGGACGCGCGGGCACCCTGATCCGACCTGCCCCGGACACCCTCTCACCAACACCTCGCACCGCTCCGTGACGAGGCACGTCTTCGCAGGTCATCGCAGGGCTGCCGCTGCCCGCTCCCGCCCTTACCGAGCCGCCCAGAAGGACGTACCGCCATGGCCGCCACCTCCGATCGACCCAGCCCCGCCACGACCCGCCGCAAGGCCGGACGCCACCGCGGGGAGGGGCAGTGGGCCGTAGGTCACTTCACGCCGCTGAACGGCAACGAGCAGTTCAAGAAGGACGACGACGGTCTCAATGTGCGGACACGCATTGAGACGGTCTACGCGAAGACCGGGTTCGCCTCCATCGACCCCAACGACCTGCGCGGCCGGATGCGCTGGTGGGGCCTGTACACCCAGCGCAAGCCCGGGATCGACGGCGGCAAGACCGCGGTCCTGGAGCCCGAGGAGCTGGAGGACGAGTACTTCATGCTGCGGGTGCGCGTCGACGGCGGGCGGCTGAGCGTCGCGCAGCTGCGGGCCATCGGCGAGGTCTCCCAGGAGTACGCGCGCGGCACCGCGGACATCACCGACCGGCAGAACATCCAGCTGCACTGGGTGCGCATCGAGGACGTCCCGGCGATCTGGCGGAAGCTGGAGTCGGTGGGTCTGTCAACGACCGAGGCGTGCGGCGACTGCCCCCGCGTCATCATCGGTTCGCCGGTCGCGGGCATCGCGGCGGACGAGATCATCGACGGTTCGCCCGCGATCGCGGAGATCGAGCGGCGCTTCATCGGCAGCAAGGAGTTCTCCAACCTGCCGCGCAAGTTCAAGACGGCGATCTCCGGGTCGCCGGTGCAGGACGTGGTGCACGAGATCAACGACGTCGCGTTCGTGGGCGTCGAGCACCCCGAGCACGGCCCCGGCTTCGACCTGTGGGTGGGCGGCGGCCTGTCCACCAACCCGCGGCTCGGCGAACGCCTGGGCGCGTGGGTGCCGTTGGCGGAGGTACCCGACGCGTGGGCCGGTGTGGTGGGGATCTTCCGCGACTACGGCTACCGGCGGCTGCGCAACCGCGCCCGCCTGAAGTTCCTGATGGCGGACTGGGGCCCGGAGAAGTTCCGGCAGGTACTGGAGGACGAGTACCTCAAGCGGAAGCTGATCGACGGCCCGGCGCCGGCCGAGCCCAGCAGCCGCTGGCGCGACCACATCGGGGTGCACCGCCAGAAGGACGGCCGGTTCTACGTGGGCTTCGCGCCGCGCGTCGGCCGGGTGGACGGTGCCACCCTCGTCAAGGTCGCCGAACTGGCCGCGGCACACGGCTCGGACCGTTTGAACACCACCGTCGAGCAGAAGATGATCATCCTCGACGTGGCGGAGGAGCAGGTCGAGCCGCTGGTCGCGGGGTTGGAGGCGCTGGACTTCCAGGTCCGCCCGTCGCCCTTCCGGCGCGGCACGATGGCCTGCACCGGCATCGAGTTCTGCAAGCTGGCCATCGTCGAGACGAAGGGCCGCGGCGCCGCGCTCATCGACGAGCTGGAGCGCCGGATGCCGGACTTCGAGGAGCCGATCACCATCAACCTCAACGGCTGCCCGAACGCCTGCGCCCGCATCCAGACCGCGGACATCGGCCTCAAGGGCCAGCTGGTGCTGGACGAGGACGGCAACCAGGTGGAGGGCTACCAGGTGCACCTGGGCGGTGCGCTCGGCCTCCAGGCGGGCTTCGGCCGCAAGGTCCGCGGTCTGAAGGTCACCGCGGCGGAGCTGCCGGACTACGTGGAGCGGGTGCTGACCAACTTCCAGGAGCAGCGCGAGGTGGGCGAGCGGTTCGCCACCTGGGCCGCCCGCGCGGACGAGGGAGCGCTGAAGTGAGCGAGCGGGCCGCGCCGTTCTACTGCCCGTACTGCGGCGACGAGGACCTGCGCCCTTCCGAGGAAGGACACGGTTCCTGGGAATGCGGGGCGTGCAACCGCGCGTTCCGGCTCTCGTTCCTCGGGCTGCTGGCCAAGGGCGTCGCCGCCCCGGCCGGTCAGGCCGTCAACCGCCAAGGGGGCAGCGAGATATGACGGTGATTCAGCACCGTACGGATGACGAATTGGCCGCGCTCGCCGAGCGGGCCGGACGCGACCTGGAGGACGCCTCCCCGCTGGAGATCCTCACCTGGGCCGCGGAGACGTTCGGCAAGCGCTTCTGCGTCACCTCCTCCATGGAGGACGCGGTGGTGGCCCACCTGGCCTCGCGCGCCTTCCCCGGCGTGGACGTGGTCTTCCTCGACACCGGCTACCACTTCCCGGAGACCATCGGCACCCGCGACGCGGTGGAGGCGGTGATGGACGTCAACGTCATCACGCTCACCCCGCGGCAGACGGTGGCCGAGCAGGACGCCGAGTACGGGCCGAAGCTGCACGACCGGGACCCGGACCTGTGCTGCGCGCTGCGCAAGGTCAAGCCGCTGGAAGAGGGCCTGGCCGGGTACGACGCCTGGGCGACCGGGCTGCGCCGCGACGAGTCGCCGACCCGCGCGAACACCCCCGTGGTGGGCTGGGACGCGCGGCGCCGCAAGGTGAAGATCGCGCCGATCGCGCGCTGGACGCAGGACGACGTGGACGCGTATGTGGCCGAGCACGGCGTGCTGGTCAATCCGCTGCTGACCGACGGCTACGCCTCGGTCGGCTGCGCGCCCTGCACCCGCCGGGTACTGGCGGGCGAGGACGCGCGGGCCGGCCGCTGGGCCGGCCGCGACAAGACCGAATGCGGGCTGCACGGATGAGCGGCCCCGGGGTGTCCGGCCATGGCGCGCCGGACCACGAGGACATACAGGACCTTCGGGAGCGAAAGATGACGGGCGCCACGGTGTGGCTGACCGGACTGCCCAGTGCCGGCAAGACCACGATCGCGTACGCGCTGGCGGAGCGGCTGCGGGGCGAGGGCCACCGCGTCGAGGTGCTGGACGGCGACGAGATCCGCGAGTTCCTCTCGGCGGGGCTGGGCTTCGACCGGGAGGACCGGCACACCAACGTGCAGCGCATCGGCTTCGTCGCCGAACTCCTGGCGAGCAACGGCGTCAAGGCACTGGTGCCGGTGATCGCGCCGTACGCGGACTCGCGGGAGGCGGTGCGCAAGCGCCACCAGCGCGAGGGCACGCCGTACCTGGAGATCCACGTGGCCACGCCCGTCGAGGTGTGCTCCGAGCGGGACGTGAAGGGCCTGTACGCGAAGCAGGCGGCCGGCGAGATCTCCGGGCTGACCGGCGTCGACGACCCGTACGAGGAGCCCGAGTCGCCCGATCTGCGGCTCGTGACGCACGACCGGACCGTGCAGGAGTCCGCGGCGGCGCTGCACGCGCTGCTCACCGAGAGGGGACTGGCATGACGACCGCCGCTGCCGTGAGCCAGGGCACCGGGGACGCCGACAACCCGTACGCGCTCAGCCACCTGGACGCGCTGGAGTCCGAGGCGGTGCACATCTTCCGCGAGGTGGCGGGCGAGTTCGAGCGACCGGTGATCCTCTTCTCCGGCGGCAAGGACTCGATCCTGATGCTGCACCTGGCGCTGAAGGCGTTCGCGCCCGCGCCGGTGCCGTTCGCGCTGCTGCACGTGGACACCGGGCACAACTTCCCCGAGGTGCTGGACTACCGCGACCGCACGGTGGCCCGGCACGGGCTGCGGCTGCACGTCGCCTCCGTACAGGACTTCATCGACCGCGGCGAGCTGCGCGAGCGCCCGGACGGCACCCGCAACCCCCTCCAGACGGTGCCGCTGCTGCACGCCATCGAGTCGAACCGTTTCGACGCGGTGTTCGGCGGCGGGCGCCGGGACGAGGAGAAGGCACGCGCCAAGGAGCGGGTGTTCTCGCTGCGCGACGAGTTCGGCGGCTGGGACCCGCGCCGCCAGCGCCCCGAGCTGTGGCAGCTCTACAACGGCCGGCACTCCCCCGGCGAGCACGTCCGCGTCTTCCCGCTGTCGAACTGGACCGAGCTGGACGTGTGGCAGTACATCGCCCGCGAGAAGATCGAGCTGCCCGCCATCTACTACGCCCACGAACGCGAGGTGTTCGCCCGGGGCGGCATGTGGCTGGCGCCCGGTGAGTGGGGCGGCCCCAAGGACGGCGAGAGCGTCGAGACGCGCCTGGTGCGCTACCGCACCGTCGGTGACATGTCCTGCACCGGCGCCGTCGACTCCGACGCGGCCACCATCGAGGCCGTCATCGCGGAGATCGCCGCCTCCCGGCTCACCGAGCGGGGCGCGACGCGGGCCGACGACAAGCTGTCCGAGGCCGCCATGGAGGACCGTAAGCGCGAGGGGTACTTCTAACCATGAGCACGATTGTCGACCCGGTCGACGTGGCCGCCACGGCCACCTCACTGCTGCGCTTCGCCACCGCCGGCTCGGTGGACGACGGCAAGTCCACCCTGGTCGGACGGCTGCTGCACGACTCGAAGTCGGTACTGGCCGATCAGCTCGAAGCGGTCGAGCGGGCCTCGCTGGGCCGCGGCCAGGAAGCCCCGGACCTGGCGCTGCTGACGGACGGGCTGCGGGCCGAGCGGGAGCAGGGCATCACCATCGATGTCGCCTACCGCTACTTCGCCACGCCCCGGCGGCGGTTCATCCTGGCCGACACGCCCGGCCATGTGCAGTACACGCGCAACATGGTGACCGGCGCGTCCACCGCCGAGCTGGCCGTGGTGCTGGTCGACGCCCGCAACGGCGTCGTCGAGCAGACCCGCCGGCACGCCGCCGTCGCCGCGCTGCTGCGCGTCCCGCACGTCGTCCTGGCCGTCAACAAGATGGACCTGGTGGACTACGCCGAGCCGGTCTTCGCGGCGATCGCCGAGGAGTTCACCGCGTACGCCGCCTCGCTGGGCGTCCCGGAGATCACCGCCATCCCGATTTCCGCGCTGGCGGGCGACAACGTGGTGACCCCGTCAACGAACATGGACTGGTACGGCGGCCCGACGGTGCTGGAGCACCTGGAGACCGTGCCCGTCGTGGCCGACCCCTCCGAGGACCCGGCGCGCTTCCCGGTGCAGTACGTCATCCGCCCGCAGACCCCCGAACTGCCCGACTACCGCGGATACGCGGGCCAGATCGCCTCCGGCGTGCTGCGCGTCGGCGACGCGGTGACGGTGCTGCCGTCGGGCCGTACGAGCACCATCGAGGCGCTGGACGTGCTGGGCCAGGCGGTGGACGTGGCCTGGGCGCCGCAGTCGGTGACCGTACGGCTCGCCGACGACCTGGACATCTCGCGCGGCGACCTGATCGCCCCGGCCGCCGCGCCGCCCGCCACCACGCAGGACGTCGAGGCGACCGTCTGCCACGTCGCCGACCGGCCGCTGAAGACGGGCCAGCGGGTGCTGCTCAAGCACACCACCCGTACGGTCAAGGCGATCGTCAAGGACATCCCGTCCCGGCTGACGCTCGACGACCTCTCCCAGCACCCGGCGCCCGGCGAGCTGGCCGCCAACGACATCGGCCGGGTCGTGCTGCGCACCGCCGAGCCGCTGGCCCTGGACCCGTACGCCGACTCCCGGCGCACCGGATCGTTCCTGCTCATCGACCCGGCGGACGGCACCACGCTGACCGCGGGCATGGCCGGGTCCGCGTTCGCCGAGGCGGCCGAGGCCGCTGCGGCACACGCCGACGACGACGCGGAATGGGACTTCTGACATGACCGGTTCCCTGGCCCTGGACGCCTTCTCGACGTTCGCGAAGGAGGGCGGCCGGATCGGCAGCGGCGCCCTGGGCAGCGGCCAGGGCGGCGTCGGGCGATGTGTGCGCCGATGACGTACCGCCATATGCCCCCCACGCCCCCCTTCCGACATCCCACCGCTCTGCCGGGCCCGCCGTAGGCGCTCGCCGCCCGGCCCTCCGAGAGGACCCCCTCCGTGCCTGCCGTACGACGCCGCCGCCTCCTCGCGGCCGCCGCCACCGTCCCCCTCCTGCTGGGCGCGCTCGGAGCGTGCGGCTACGGGTCCCGCGCCAAACAGGACAGCCAGGGGACGGTCGCGGCGAAGGGCCCGAAGACCGACGGGCTCGACCAGGTGAAGGTCGGCTACTTCGCCAACACCACGCACGCCACCGCGCTGGTCGGCGACCAGAAGGGGTTCTTCCAGAAGGAGCTGGGCGGTACGAAGTTCGCGCCGTCGGTCTTCAACGCGGGCCCGGCCGAGATCGAGGCGCTGAACTCCGGCGCCATCGACATCGGCTGGATCGGCCCGTCCCCCGCGATCAACGGCTGGACCACCTCCAAGGGCAAGAGCCTGAAGATCATCTCCGGTTCGGCGTCCGGCGGCGTGTCGCTGGTGGTGAATCCCAAGAAGATCAAGAGCCTGGACGACCTCAAGGGCAGGACCATCGCCACCCCGCAGCTGGGCAACACCCAGGACGTGGCGCTGCTCAACTACCTGGCCGAGAAGGGTTACAAGGTCGACGCCACCACCGGCAAGGGCGACGTGACCGTGCAGCGCACCGAGAACAAGGTCACCCCCGTCGCCTTCCGGCAGGGCAGCATCGACGCCGCGTGGGTGCCCGAGCCGACCGCCTCCAAGCTGGTCGCCGAGGGCGGCAAGGTGCTGCTGGACGAGAAGAAGCTGTGGAAGGACGGCAAGTTCGTCATCACGAACGTGATCGTCTCGCAGAAGTTCCTCAAGGAGCACCCGAAGGCCGTCGAGGCGGTGCTGCGCGCTTCGGTCAAGACCAACACGTACATCAGGACCCACCCCGCCGAGGCCAAGCGGGCACTCAACGACAAGCTGGCCACCGCGTCCGGCAAGGCACTGCCGCCCGACGTCATCGACCCGGCGTTCCGCAACACCGACGTCACCGACGACCCGCTGGCCGCCACCCTCCAGCAGGAGGCCGACCACGCGGTCCGGGCCGGTCTGCTGAAGAAGCCCGCCCTGAAGGGCATCTACGACCTGACGCTGCTCAACAAGGTGCTCAAGGCCGAGGGCAAGCCGGCGGTCGACGACGCCGGTCTCGGCGCCGAGTAGTCCGCCGCACGCATCCCAGGAGGTGACCCCGATGACGACCCCCACGCTCGGCAAGCCCGGCAGCCGGACGTCCGCCCCGGCGGACACGGGCGGCGCGGCCGCTTCGTACGCCGCTCGCATCGACCATGTCTCGAAGTCCTTCGGCCGCCCCGGCGCGCAGCAGCATGTGCTGGACGACATCAGCATCGATGTCGCGCCGGGCGAGTTCGTCTGTCTGCTGGGGGCGTCGGGCTGCGGCAAGTCGACGCTGCTCAACCTCGTCGCCGGGCTGGACGGCCCGTCCGCGGGGAGCATCGAGACGCCCGGCGGCCGCCCGGCCCTGATGTTCCAGGAGCACGCGCTGTTCCCGTGGCTCACCGCGGGCCGCAACATCGAACTGGCGCTGCGGCTGCGCGGGGTGCCGCGCGCGGAGCGGCGCGGCGAGGCGGAGCGGCTGCTCGAACTCGTACGGCTCAAGGGCGCGTACGGCAAGCGGGTGCACGAGCTGTCCGGCGGCATGCGGCAGCGCGTGGCGATGGCCCGCGCGCTGGCGCAGGACAGCCGGCTGCTCCTGATGGACGAGCCGTTCGCGGCCCTCGACGCGATCACCCGCGACGTCCTGCACGACGAACTGACCCGCATCTGGCAGGAGTCCAACGACGGCACCGCCAGCAGCGGCGGCCTGTCCGTCCTGTTCGTCACCCACAACGTCCGGGAGGCGGTGCGGCTCGCCGAGCGGGTGGTGCTGCTGTCCTCCCGGCCCGGCCGGATCGCCCGCGAGTGGAGCGTGGACATCCCGCATCCGCGGCGCATCGAGGACGCGGCCGTCGCCGACCTTTCCGTAGAGATCACCGAACAGCTCCGTGGGGAGATCCGCCGCCATGGCCAGCACTGAGACCGGCACCACCGACACGGCCTCCGGGACGGCGGTGACCGGGGCCGCCGGGGCGCGGCCCGACGGCGCCGCCGACCTGGCCGGGCTGGAAGCCGGTCTGGACGCCCTCGACACCACCGTCACCGACCGCCGGCCCTGGCTGCGCAGGCTCGGCGCCAAGGCGGCGCCGCCGGTCGTCGCCATCGTCCTCGTCCTGGGCCTGTGGCAGCTCGCCTACCACTTCGAGCTCAAGGACCACTACCTGCTGCCCAGCCCGGTCGATGTCGCCCGGTCGCTCCAGGACAAGTGGCTCGAAGGCACCCTGCTCGACTACGTGTGGACCAGCGTGTCGCGCGGCGCGCTCGGCTTCCTGGCCTCGGTGGTGATCGGTACGCCGCTCGGCCTGATCGTCGCCCGGGTCAAGCCGGTACGGGCCGCGATCGGGCCCATCCTCAGCGGCCTCCAGTCGCTGCCCTCGGTGGCGTGGGTGCCCGCCGCCATCATCTGGTTCGGCCTGAGCGACGCCACCATCTACGCGGTGGTGCTGCTCGGCGCGGTCCCCTCCATCGCCAACGGCCTGGTCTCCGGCGTCGACCAGATATCGCCGCTCTACCTGCGCGCCGGCCGCACGATCGGCGCCCGCGGCCTGACCGGCGTCCGGCACGTCCTGCTGCCCGCCGCGCTGCCCGGCTACCTCGCCGGCCTCAAGCAGGGCTGGGCGTTCTCCTGGCGCTCCCTGATGGCCGCCGAACTCATCGTCAACGCCGCCGACCTGGGCACCGGCCTCGGCCAGCTCCTGGAACAGGGCCGTGAGCTCCAGGACATGTCCTGGGTGCTGTCCGCCATCCTCCTCATCCTCATCGTCGGCATCGGCATCGAGCTGCTGATCTTCGCGCCGATCGAGCGGCGGGTGCTGCGCAGCCGCGGACTCCTGGTGAAGAGCTGACCCATGTACGTACCACCGGCCCTCCTCGTCATCGCGCACGGCAGCCGCGACCCGCGGCACGCGGCGACCGTCACCGCGCTGTGCGCGCGGGCCCGGGCACTGCGCCCCGGCCTGCGCGTCGAGGTCGCCTTCCTCGACTTCAACGCGCCGGATGTGCCCCGGGCGCTGGAGCGGCTGGCGGCGGACGGCGTACGGGAGGTGGTGGCCCTGCCGCTGCTGCTGACCCGCGCCTTCCACGCCAAGACGGACATCCCGGCCGTCCTGCGGGAGGCCGGTGCGCGGCTCCCCGGACTCACCGTCCGCCAGGCCGACGTGCTCGGACCGTCGCCGCTGCTGACGGCCGCCCTGGAGCGGCGGCTGTACGAAGCCGGGCTGCGGCCCGGCGACCGGCGCTCGACCGGGGTCGTGCTGGCCTCGGCGGGCTCCTCCGACCCGGAGGCGATCGCAGTGATCGCTGAAATCGCGCGGGAGTGGCGGCGCACCACCGGTTGGTGCGCCGTGCGGCCTGCGTTCGCCTCCGCCTCGCTGCCCCGCACCGCGGACGCCGTACGGGCGCTGCGCGCCGACGGCGCCGCACGCGTGGCCGTGGCCCCGTACGTCATCGCCCCCGGCTTCCTCCCGGACCGCATCGCCCGCGGCGCCGAGGAGGCGGGGGCCGAGGTCCTCGCGGATGTTCTCGGATCGGCGCCGGAAGTGGCGCGGCTGCTGGTGCGGCGGTACGAGCAAGCGGCGGGGCGCGCGGTGCGGGCGCTGGCGGCCTGACTTTCCGTACGGTCCGGCTCCGAATGCTACGTTCGCTGCCACGGATTCGGGACGGCGACGGCCGGCCAGGGCTGTCGGAGCGGGGGAAGGCATGGGCACGCAGGACCCTCTGGAGAACGTGGAACTCACCGCGGCCGTACAGGGGCTGAGGGATCAGCTGATGGCCGCCGTGGACGCGTCGGACGGTCGGCCCATCAGGTTCGAGGTCGAGGAGATCAACCTGGAATTCGCCGTCGAACTGCGTCGCGACGCGCAGATCAAGGCCGGGTTCAAAGCCTGGGTCGTATCCGGCGACAGCCAGGCGGGAGCGGCCCGTACCGCCGCTCACAAGGTGTCGGTGAAACTGCGGCCGAAGAACTCCCGCGACGGCGGCCCGGTGGAGATCGGGAATCAGGACGACGTGAGCATGGAGGTCTTCGGCGCCCCGCTCGACGGGCACCGTGAATGAGCGCCCGGTCCGCCGAACGCATCGCCCTGGTACAGGCGGCCCGGCAGGGCAGCGGATTCCTCCTCACCTCACGGCTGGTCCTGACCTCGGCCCATCTGTTCGACGGGGCCGAGGACGTCCGCGTCGCCGTTCCCGGCGGTACGGGCGTCCAGCGCGGCCGGCTTCTGTGGCGCCGTCACGACGAGATAAGTGACGCCGCGCTGGTCGAGGCCGCCGGAGACCTGGTGGCCGACCCGGCGAAGTGCCGGATAGCGGATATCGCGTGGGGCAGGATCGCGGGCCTGGCCGCCTGGGAGAACTGCGAGGCGATCGGCTATCCCCGGATATCCCTGCAGGAGGGGAAACGGCCGGACACCGAGCAGATCGTCGGCACCCTGAAGCCCGGTTCCTCGCTCCTGCGCGGCCGTTACGTCCTGGACAGCGCCCATTCCCCGCCGCCCCACGCGGACGGCCCGTCCGCGTCACCGTGGCAAGGAATGTCGGGAGCCGCCCTTTTCGCCGGCGAATACCTGATCGGTGTGGTGTGCGGCGACCCGGTGCGCTGGGGGCACGCCCGTGTCGAGGCGGTCCCGGTTTCCGTCCTGGTCGGCGATCCCGCATTCGAGCGGGCGATGTGGGAAGCGGCCGGGGTGCGGCCGGAACTGACGGAGGTCGTCAGGCCGGTGGAACCGGCCGTTCAACCCCCGCCGGATTCCCCCGCATTCGTCTGGCAGCCGGTACGGGAAGCCGACCCGGCGGGTTTCGGAATCCACCGCGCGCCGGCGGCCCCGGGCCATGGGCAGGTGGTCGAGTACGTACCCCGCGCCGTCGACGCCCAGTTGGACGAACACCTCGACGCACTGGCCGACTCCGGCGGGATGCTTCTGCTGACGGGCGACTCGGCGGCGGGAAAGACCCGGGCCCTTTTCGAGAGCATGCGCCGGAAGCTGGGTGACCGGCTGGTCTGCGCCCCCGACCCGGACGCGGAATTGTCCGCGCTCCTCTCCTGCACCGGCGAGGAGAGGAGAGTCGTATGGCTCGACGATCTGCACGACTATCTGCGCTCCGACGGGCTGACACTTTCGCTGCTCGACGGGCTGATCAGCCGGCGGGTCACGGTGCTCGCCACACTGCGTACGGAGTTCTACGAGCACTACACCGACGACCAGGACGCCCCGTCCCTGACCCGGGGCACCGACCCCCGGCTGCCCTCTTCTCCGGGCCGAATCCTCCGCAGGGCACAGCACCTCACCCTTGAGCGCATCTGGACCGACGGTGAACGGCGGAATGCGTCCCGCAGCGCGGATCCGCGTATCGCCGAGGCATTGAGGTCCGACCGGGCCTATGGACTGGCCGAATATCTCGCGGCGGGCCCGCAGGTGCTCAAGATGTGGCGATCCGCTTCCCGGGTGAAAGGCAATCCGCGGGGAGCCGCGCTCGTCGCCGCCGCGATCGACCTCGTACGTACCGGAGTGGGCTCCGCGCTGCCGCCGGAGGCGGTGGAGCGCCTGCACGAGCACTACCTCGACCGGGCGGGTGGCCCCGCGCTGCGGCCGGAAGGGCTGGACGAGGCGTGGGACTGGGCGGCGCGGATCGTCCTGGGGGTGACCAGCCCGCTGGTTCCGGGGCGGGGCGGGACGTGGAAGCCGTGCGATTACCTGGTGTCCGATGTGGCGCGCCGGTCCCGGCCGGACGAACTGCCGGAGGAGGTGTGGGGAGAGGCGCTGCGTGTGGTGGACGACGCGCGGCGCGTGCTGGTGTCCACGGTGGCCCGGGTCGCCGGGCGGCCGGACGTCGCGAAGGACGTGCTCCGGCCGCTCGTGGCGGCCGACGCCCCGGACGCGCTGGTCCACTTCGGTGCGCTCCTGGCCGCGGAGCACGACCACGACGGGGCCGCCGACTGCTTCCGCCGCGCCTCGGACCTCGGCGACCCGACGGGTACGCACAACATGGGCTCGCTGTGTGTCGTACGGGACGATCTGGAGGGTGCGCGCGACTGGTACACGCTGGCGGTCGAGCGCGGTGAGTCGGCGTCGATCGGCGCCCTGGGCCTGGTCCACGAAAAGCTGGGGAACCGAGCGGAAGCGACACGTCTCTGGAAACGCGGCACCGAAGCCGGAGACCCCGGAAGCGCTTTGCAGTATTCCGACTGGCTGTCCTCGCAATGGCAGTCGGAGGAGGCGGTGGCGGCCCTGCGCATCGCGGCCGACGGCGCGCTTCCCTATGCGGCATTGTCGTACGCCGGTGTCCTTCTGCGCAAGGAGGACCACGAAACGGCAAACGCCTATGTGGCAAAGGCGTATGACGCGGCGGTGCGGCAAGGCCGGCTGGGTGAGCCGGCCGGTTGTCTGATGGCTGGGGTGACCGCGTATTCCCTCGGTGATGTCCGGGCCGGTGAGGAGTGGTGGCAACGGGCACGCGATAAGGGATGCGCGGTGGACTGGCACGTCGTGGAATCCCCGGAGGGTTTTCCCGGCCTGCGACATCTGGCCGTCAGTTCGGAGGCATTGGACAAGCTCGGCGACAAGGGAGTCCGCCGTCTCATGCGGCTGCTGTGGGCCGCGGACTGCCAGGATTGCGGTTATCCCCTTCAGGACGGGGTGCCCGCGCTGTATGTGGACGACCATCGCACGACGGCGGAGGCCCGGCTGTTTCATTTCGGCATGTGCCGATTCCCGCGGTGGAACACCTCCGCCCCGGTCACCTTCGCCAAAGACGCCGGGGTCACGTGGAGGGCGTTCAGCGGCGGGGTGACCGCGGGCGGGCAGCTGATTCCGGCGCTGGTCGTGAATCCCTCGTTCGAATCGGCGCAGTTGGTCCTGGACGATCAGGTCTGGACAGCGGCCGGCGCGTACGGGCCCCGGTCGGCGGGGAGCGCGGCGCTGCGTCTCCGGCCGCTGCGGGACGGATTCCCGCCCCGGCGCTCCGATTCCCTCGCCCGGGCGCTCATCGGTGACGGCGTGGTGGCGGTGGCGGCTCTCACCGAGATCTGGTCCGCTCCCGCCACCGGGGAGCTGATCCGGCTCGTGCACCAAAGCGGTGGTCTGCTGCTCGTCATGACCAGCGCTTTCGGGCCGGACAGTCCGGTCACGGCGGAAGAGCTGGAACGCCTGCTGGCGTCCTGGGACGCCATGGCGCGCTGGGTGCCGCTCACGCCCCGCCGCGCAACGGCAGCCGATGCAGTTCGACTTCGCTGAGCCGCCCCTCCCCCGCCTCCACCGTCATGTACGTACAGTACGGCTGCCGCCTGCGATCGGTCGGTGAGCCGGGGTTGAGCAGGCGCAGGCGGCCGTCCTCCGTGGTGGTGTCCCACGGAATGTGGCTGTGGCCGAAGACCAGGACGTCCAGGTCCGGGTACCGTTCGGCGCACCGGCGTTCGCGGCCCTGTTTCTGGCCGGTCTCGTGGACCACACCCCAGCGCAGGCCGCCGAGTTCCGCGTAGGCGACCTCGGGCAGGCGGGCACGCAGTTCCGGGCCGTCGTTGTTGCCGTACACACCGATGAGCCGGCGGGAGCGGTCCTCCAGGAGGTCCAGCGTGGCGGTGTCCACCCAGTCGCCGGCGTGCACGACCACATCGGCGCGGGCCACCTCGTCCAGCAGCTCCGGCGGCAGGGCCTTGGCGCGTTTGGGCAGGTGGGTGTCGGACATCAGCAGCAGGCGCACGGGCCGACCGTACCTCTCACAGGCAGTCGCGCGGGATCGTCTCGTTCCAGGTGCGGGAGAAGACGCGGCGGTCGTTCTCGTAGCCGTCCAGGGTGGCGTCCACGATGAACTGCTTCTCGTCGCACCGTACTTCCTGGTGGGTGACCACCCGTACGTCCCAGTCGCCGCGCCGGAAGCGCATGGTCCACAGGGTTTCGCCGGTGGCGGAGGTGAAGTCGTCGGCGACGGTCGCATACCGCTCGTACGCGCGCCGGCCGACCTCCATGCCGGTGTCGTCCAGGCGGGCCAGACCGCGGTCCTTGACGATCTCCAGCTCGGAGTTGTAGCCGATCAGGTCGCGCTTGACCTCCCAGCGCTCCTCCGGCGCGGTCAGCTGGCTGACGGTCAGCGGCCGGGTGCCCTCCGGCTCGCCGAACGGGCGCGGCGGCAGCCGGTCGGGTTCGGTGGTGGGGCGTACCGGCAGCGTCAGGGTGCTGGTCCCCTCGTGCACGGTGAGCATGGCGGGCCGGGGCGGCGGCCAGGCCAGCGGCCAGTACGAGGTGGACAGCGACAGGCGGATGCGGTGGCCGGGCGGGAACGCCTGGGCGACGCCGTTGAGCTGGACGGTGGCGCGGTAGCGGCGGCCGGGCTCCAGGGGCTCCGGTTCGCCGATCGTCTCGTGGTGGGCGAGGTTGAGCACGCCGTAGGTGACGCGGGTGGCCCGGCCGTCGGGGGCCACGTCGGAGATCCGGGCGGCGACCATGGCGACCGGTTCGCTGACCGACAGGTCCAGTTCGACGGTGGGCGAGCCGAGGATCTCGACCCGTTCGGTGAGCCGGTCGCTGTCGAAGACGAGCGAGCCGCCGTCCTCCTCGCGCTGGTCGTACGGCAGGTCGGGCGGCGCGTTGTAGGAGGCCCACTTGCCGGCGAACTGGCCGACGGACAGCGGCGACTGCACGGTCAGCACGCCGCAGCCCCGGTCGCCGCACTCCTCGCCGTCGGCGCCGATCCGGTGCCGGAACAGCGGGCGGGCCACGGACCGGATGTGCGGGGAGGGCCAGTCGGGCTCGCCGACCCAGCGGCCGGGGCGGGTCTCGTAAGACGTGGACGGCGGCACGCTGTCCTGCATCCACGCGCTGAGCATCGGCCCGTCCATGACGCCGTTGTCGGCGCCCTTGAGCCAGTGGTCGAACCAGCGCACGACCTCTTGGAGGTAGCCGATCGCGGGGCCCGGTTCGCCCAGGTGGGGGAACTTGTGCGACCAGGGGCCGATCAGGCCCTTGCGTGGCACGTCGAGGCCGCCCAGCAGCCGCGTCACGGCGTTGGAGTAGCCGTCGGCCCAGCCGCTGGAGGCGAGGACCGGGCAGCGTACGGAGCTGTAGTCCTCGCAGACCGAGGCGTGCCGCCAGTAGGCGTCGCGGCGCTGGTGGCTCAGCCACTCCAGCGCCCACGGCCTGGTGTTCTCCAGCCGTTCCCGCCACATCCCGCGCCACCGCCCGCCCACCACGGCCGGGTCGGGCGGGCAGGTGCCGTAGGCGAACATGGTGCCCGCCTCGGCCAGGTTGTCGGAGAGCAGCTGGCCGCCCATGTAGTGCATGTCGTCGGCGTACCGGTCGTCGGTGAACGACGCGATGACGATGGCGCGCAGGCTCGGCGGCTGCCGGGCGGCGACCTGGAGGGCGGCGAAGGCGCCCCAGGACAGGCCCATCATGCCGGTGGTGCCGTCGCACCAGGGCTGTGCGGCCAGCCAGGCGAGCACGTCCTCGGCGTCGGCCTGCTCCTGCTCCAGGTACTCGTCCCGGAGCACTCCCTCCGACTCGCCGGTGCCGCGCAGGTCGACGCGGACACAGGCGTAGCCGTGGCCGGCGATGTAGGGGTGGTGGATGGAGTCGCGTACGGCGGTCAGGTCCCCCTTGCGGTACGGGATGTACTCCAGCACCGCCGGCACCGGCTCCTCGTCCGAGGCCGTGGGGCGCCAGATGCGCGCCGACAGGCGGGTGCCGTCGGAGACGGGGATGGTGACGTGGTCCTCCTCCGCCGTGGCGCAGGGCAGATTGCTCACGTAACGCATGCGGCGACCTTCTCCTCACTGTCGTGCCCGCCGGCGCCGCCCCGCGGACCGGCCGCCCGGCTCAGCCGTCCCGGCCGCCGGGCCGGGTCCGCTCGCAGGCCAGGTCCAGAGCCGCCACGCAGTGGTCGTACTTCTCGCGCAGCTCCTCTTCACTGTCGCCCCCGGTGAAGACATGGGCCAGTTCGAAGCTGTAGCTGTCCTGCTCCGCCATGTCGGCCAGCTGCTGGCCCGGCTCGGGGATCACATGGATCCGCGTGCCCGGTATCCGTCTCTCGATGCGCGCGATCTCCTCGTGGGTGGGCACCTCGCGCGCGACGCCGTCGGCGAACCACCGGTAGTACCACTTGGCGGCGGTCCGGTAGCGGCCCGCGCGGTGCGGCATGGCCGGGTCCTCGCCGAGGGCGAGGCGCAGCATGGCGTGGTGGTTGGGCGCGCCGTCGACGTACTGGAACAGTTCGGCGTGCGACTGGGAGTGCCGGGGGTTGACCTCCAGCACGTTGATCGCGTCGGTGTGCGGGTCGTAGAAGTACTCGATGCTGAAGGTCGCCTCCTGCATGCCGATCTGCCGCATGACGCGGGCGGTGGCGTCGCGCAGCCGGTGCAGGACGGGTTCGGGGAGCGTCGAGGGGTACTGGTGGCGCAGGAAGGACGAGCAGCCGGGGTAGTCGATGGAGTCCAGTACGCCGTAGACCGTGACCTCGCCGTCGTGGACGTAGCCCTCGACCGCGACCTGGATGCCGGACAGCGCCTCCTCCGCGAGGCAGACCTGACCGCCGATGCCCGCCATCTCGGGCGGCAGGTCGAGGCGGCCGAGGATGTCCTCGAAAGGGCGGCCGACGCGGCCGATGCCTTCGCGGATCCGGGCGACCGCCGCGCGGAACTCCGCCTCGTCGTGCACGCCGAAGGCCAGTCCCGAGGAGTACGCGAGGGCGGGCTTGAGCCACATGGGGAAGCGGACGCCCTCGGGCGGGCGCGGGTCGGGCGTGTCGAGATCGACGCGGCCGAAGCGCGGATGGGTGTCGACGGCCTTCTCCTGCTCCAGGCGGCTCCAGTACTTGTGCTCGCACTTGACGACCGACTCCAGACCGGTGCTGCGGGTGCCGTAGCGCTCGCTGAGGATCGGTACGAGGGTGCTGACGGGGAAGTCGTAGTAGCCGACGATCGCGTCGATGGTGCCGTCGAAGGAGTCCAGGATGCCCTGGGCCTTCTTCAGGAGGTCGGGTACGGAGACCTCGCCCCCCTGGAGCTCACCGAGTGTGAGCACGGGGTGGAAGCGGTACCGCTCCGCGTCCGGCACGTCGTGCAGGGCGGGGAGGTTGGCCTCCTCCAGGCCCAGTACGAAGATGTTCTTCCCGCTCACCGGTCCTCCTCGGGCTCACGCGCTGCGGGAGGACGCGGGTACCCCTGGGGATGCCGACCATTCGCGGGTCGGCGCGGCCAGGGGCCGGAGGCCCGGAACATCGCTCCAGGGCGGAACTATCGTCCGATTAATCCCGTAATGGTCGGGTACTGGAGGGGCGGCCACCGGCAGGCCGCCGGACGGCACCCCACTCCCCCAACCGGAGGACCCCATGAGCGACACCAACCCGATCGAGCTGCAGAAGGCCCTCAAGGGCGCCCACTACCCTGCGAGCAAGGACGATTTGGTCTCGTGTGCCGAGGGCAACCACGCGGACAGCGGCATGCGGGACAAGATCTCCAGCATCCCCAGCAAGAGCTACGAGAACCCGGCCGAGGTGGAGAAAGCCGTGTTCAAGAAGCAGTAGCCGCACCGCACGGCGCCGGGGCCGGTGGAACGCGCGTCCCACCGGCCCCGCCCGTGCGTCAGGCCACGGACCGGTAGTCCGCCGCCATGGCGGGCGCGGGCGCCGGCACCAGCCAGGAGATCCGCTCACGGGAGCGCAGCAGCGCGCCCGCGCCGATCGCCACCGCGATGATCAGACCGCCCGCCACCAGGGCGCCGCGGGCACCGACCACCTCCATCAGCAGGCCCAGCAGCGGCGGGGCCACCAGACCCCACACCGTGCTCGCGCTGCGCCACACGCCCAGCACCCGGCCGCGCATGTTCGGCGGCGGGTCCGTCTGGAGCACCGTCGTACCGGCGGTGTCGGAAACCGACTCCACCACCGACATCGGCAGCACCAGCACGAGCAGGACGATCAGCGACGGGGACAGCCCGGCGAAGACCTGGAGCAGCGCACCGGCGGCGGCCAGCGCGCCGACCAGCTTGACCGACGGGTTGCGCAGCCGGGCGGCGAGGATCGCGCCGACGATGCCGCCCGCCGCCAGTACGGACGAGACGGTGCCGAACGCGCCGGCGCCCGCCGCGAGCGGCCCGGTGACCAGGACGGCCAGGGTCAGCTGGTAGTTCCGGCCGAAGATCGCGCTGAGCCCCGTGATGGCGGCCAGCGCGACCAGCCGCGGCCGGCGCATGAAGAACGCCAGACCGTCCCGGGCCCGGTCACCGATCTCCGGCTCCGCCGCCCCCACGGACGCGACGGTTTCCTCCGTACCTTCCCGGCTCTTCGCGGGCGCGCGCAGCGCCTCGCTCACCGGCTTCAGGAACGGGATGACGGCCGCGACGAACAGGAAGGACACCCCGTTGGCCGCATACGCGGCGCCGGTGCCCAGAAAGCCGACGGCGATACCGGCCAGAGCCGTACCGCCGAGCCGCCCCACGCTGTGCACCAGCGAGCCGACGGCGATCGCGGAGGGCACGTCCTCCCGGCGTACGAGATCGTTGCCGAGCAGGGCGGTGGCCGGGCCGTCCACCGTGGCGACCAGACCGGTGACGGCGGCGAGCGCCATCAGCATCCCGTAGTTCAGCTGACCGGTGGCGACCAGGGCCGCGGTGGTGAAGGCGACCAACCCCAGCACGGCCTGGCTCAGCCCGGCCGTGAGCTTGCGGGGCCACCGGTCGACGGCGGCACCACCGAACAGCCCCATGATCAGACCGGGGCCCGCCTGTACGGACAGCGACAGACCGGTGGCCGCCGCGGAACCCGTGAGCTGGAGCACCAGCAGGTTCTGCACGGTCAGCTGCATCCAGGTGCCGGCGTTGGACACCAGATTGGCCACCGACCACCAGCGCATGCTGCGGTAGCGCAGCGACCGCCACGGCGCGTGATCGGCGCCGCCGGCCCGCTTGCGGCCCAGCAGATACCGGAAGCCGCCGAAGCGTCGGCGTACATTTTTCTCGGTTTGCACCGTTTCAGGGGTTTCCGGGGCGGGAATCGTCTCGTGGGACTCCGCTTGCGCCGGCACACGGGCAGCGGATCGAACAGGAAAAGACACAGCGGCGAGAACTTCGTGAAGAGCCCAGCAGGCTCGGAGAGCGGCTCGACGGGCACGGAGCACGACTGCGTGCACACCGCGGGCGCCGATTCGGTAGACATGCCGGCCTCACTCCGGTCCGCCCATCAGCGAACCCTCCAGGCACAGCAATCCCACATGTTCACAGACACTTCGGGGGCAGGGGAAGTGAGGCCTCGGCCCGAACGCGCCGAAAGCCCCCGGATCCCTTGGGGCGCAAGGGGTGCGGGGGTGGGGTGGGGTTGCTCACAGGGGCGGGTGGTCGGCCTGGGGCGGCCCCGGCCCGCTTCGCCGCATGCTCAGGCCGAGGCGTAGAGAAACCTCCGTCCGCTCACCGGCCGACCGCCCGGGCCAGGCGTCGGTCGAGTTCTTCATCCAGGCGTTGCTGTTCGGCAGGGCTCGGGGCGTACCCCTCCCACCCCTCCCAGTGGCGCAGTGCCGCACAGACCTGCTCGGCCTGCTCGTCCCGCTCCCGCGGCGTCAACAGGGTGTCGGCGAGACGGACCAGATAGGCCCGCAGCGACAACCCTTCACCGGCCGCGATCGCGGCCAGGCGCTCCTTGGCTTCGCGCGGAATCCGGACAGTGGTGTCGGGCATCGTCGTGCTCCTCTCCCTGGCTCTGATCAACGCATACGGGCACGTGCTGGTAACCCGGCCCAGCCCCCTGGACACGAGCGAGGGCGGCCCGCACGCGGTCGATAACCTTGCGGAATCAGCAAGATCACCCGGAGCGGAGAAGGCGCGGCTCACTATGGCTCGACGGTCCCGCAGGACACTCGTCATCGCCGTGACGGCCACCGGCGCGGCCCTCGCCGCGGGAGGGATGATCGCCCTTTCGGCCGCGTCGCCGCCCGGCAGGGAGAGCGCGCCAAACGCGGGGCACCCTGCCTGCGGCCGGGCTGCCGCCCACTATCCGTCCCAGCTCCTGGGAAAGGAACGGTCCAGCACGTCAGCAGAGGGAGTGGCCATCTGGGGAGACGGGGCCGTCGTTCTACGGTGCGGTACGGCTCCCCCCAAACCGACCACCGACCCCTGCTTCAACGTGAACGGCGTGGACTGGGTGCTACGGGAAGGGGCGTCGGACAACGGGGAGCGGGTTCTCATCACGTACGGACGCGCCCCCGCCGTCGAGGTAACCGTGGCGCAAGCCTCAGCCCCGGCAGGTGACGGCCTGGCCGACCTCAACGCCGCGGTCAAGGAGATACCGCAGACGGCGCACTGCGTCTGACGGCGCAGCTCGGCGGACTGCCGGGCGCTGCGGCCCATAGGGACGCGTGCACGGCTCGGCCCGGGGCCCGGGACTTTGCGCATGCACATGGCGAGCGTCACCTCATGGGGGGCGCGCACCAGGCTTCTTTTCCCCCTCCCCCCACCGGCCCGCACTCGCCGAACCGACGGGAGGGGGTGTGCAGGGGGACACTCCCCGCAGGCGACCGTTACATGGTTGCGTCCAAACATGACGGCCGCTCCAGGCGCCGAGGAGATGGCCCCCTGGGCACCCCCGCCCCACAACAAAGCCAATGCGCACCCGCGCGACAGCGCGGACCAGTCCCCCCCACCAGCGGTCGCGAAGCGACAACCGCACACGCACATTGGAGGGCAACGGCCCCACCACGCAGCCCGGGACCCGCCCCACCCGGAACACCAAGGAGGCACCCGCATGACCCCGCCCCGCCCAAGCCCCCACCCCCGCGCCGACCGGCCGCGCATTCTTGTTCTTCGGGCGTTGGGGCTCGGGGATCTGTTGACGGCGGTGCCTGCGTTGCGGGCGTTGCGTACGGCGTATCCGCAGCATGAGCTGGTGCTGGCGGCGCCCGGCCGGCTGGCGGAGGCCGCGGTGGCGACGGGGGTGGTCGACCGGGTGCTGCCCGCGTCGGCGCCCGGCCGTGGCGTGCCGCGGCGGATCGACTGGGCCGGGCCGCCCCCGGCTGTCGCCGTGGATCTGCACGGGAACGGGCCTGCCAGCCATCTGCCACTGCTGGCGCTGCGCCCGGTGCGGCTGTTCGCGTATGCGCATCCGGCCATGCCCCGCATTCTGGGGCCGGTCTGGCGTGAGGACGAACATGAGCGCAACCGCTGGTGCCGACTGCTGACCTGGTACGGGATTCCGGCGGACCCGGATGATCTGCGGATCGACGCGCCGCCCGGCCCGTCGCCCGCGCCGGGCGCGGTGGTGGTGCACCCCGGTGCGGACGCCGCGGCGCGCCGCTGGCCGCCGGAGCGTTTCGCCGCGGTGGCGCACGCGCTGCACCGTGCGGGGCACCGTGTGGTGCTGACCGCAGGGGCCGGTGAGGGGCCGCTCGCGCGGCAGGTCGCCGTTCAGGCCGGGCTGCCGCCGTCGGCGGTTCTCGGCGGTTCGGCGGATCTGCCGTTCGGGGAGCTGGCGGCGCTGGTCGCGCGGGCCCGTGCGGTGATCGTGGGAGACACCGGGCTCGCGCATCTGGCCAGCGCGCTGGGCACGCCGTCCGTGGTGCTCTTCGGGCCCGTAGCACCCCGGCTGTGGGGCCCGCCCCGGGTGCCCCGCCACCGGGCGTTGTGGCATCCGGGCCACCTGGACCGGGCCCGCCCGGGCGACGCGCACGGCGGACAGCCGGACGAGCGACTGCTGCGGATCACCGCGGCGGAGGTGCTGACAGCGGTGGCACGGCTGCCGGAGCCGGTACGGAGGCCCGAAGACGTACGGCTGGGGGCTCGGCCGGCCGCCGCGCCCGGGTCGGTGCCGGTACCGGTTTCGTGACGGCGCCGACCCGGGGGCAGGGCCTCGCGCCAACCCGCCGCACCCTCCTCACCGGCTGGTTCAGCTTTCTGCACGGCGAGGTGACGGCCGGGGACATGCTCGCTGCCGAGGCCGTGCAGAGCGCGCTGCACGGGGCGGGGATTCCGTACGACACGGCCTGGTCGCCGGTGTTCCGGCCGGACGCGCTGCACCTGGACGACGCCGACCCCGCGGCCTTCACGGATGTGGTGTTCGCCTGCGGGCCGGTGCACTCGTGGCCGACGCCGGACGGCGGGCCGAGTCCGCTGCTGGCGTTGCACGACCGGTTCGCCGGGTGCCGCCGGGTCGCGGTCGGCGTGTCCGTACCCGATCCGGACGATCCGGCGGTGACCCGGTTCGACGAGGTGCTGCCCCGTGACCTGGCCGGGCGGCGGACCGGGGCGCAGGATCTGAGCCTGCGGGCCCCGGCGCCCGGCGACGTGCCGCTCGTCGGTGTGGTGCTGACCGGCGGGCAGCACGAGTACGGCGCCCGGCGGCGGCACGAGGAGGTCACGGAGCGGCTGACGGACTGGCTGGGGACCGTGGACGCGGCGCGCGTGCCGTTGGACACCCGGCTGGATTCACGCGACTGGCGGCTGCCCGCGACGCCGGACCACCTGCACGCGGTGCTGGCCCGGCTGGACGTGGTGGTGACCACCCGGCTGCACGGCATGGTCCTGGCGTTGCGCGCGGGTACTCCGGCGCTGGCCGTCGATCCCGTCGAGGGCGGCGCGAAGGTCAGCGCGCAGGCGGCGGCGCTGGGCTGGCCGGCCGTTCTGCGCTGCGAGCAGGCCGGTAAGAGGGAGTTGGACCGGCTGTTCGCCTGGTGTCTGTCGCCTCAGGGGCGGGCGCAGACGGGGCCGCACACGCTGCCGCCGGACGGGGACGGGCTGCTCGGCGGGCTGCTGCGGTGGCTGGCTCGGTCGGACGGGTGACTGTGCGGCGGTTGCCGGGCCGGAAGACCGGGGCCCACCGCCCCACCGCGTACGGGAATTGACTGGCCACGCACGGCCATCGGGCGGCATCGGGCGGGACAGGCCGCCACACGGCGATTTTTCAGCTTAAGCGATGCGAGGGGCGTACGCAGTGTCGCCCAGCGTGACGTTTTCTCCGGGGCTGTAGAGGCACCCGATGCCCGGTAGCCCCCTAGTCGAGGGAGATCCCATGAACGCCGCCTTGTCCCGGAACTGGAAACACGCCGTGGTGACCGGCGGCGCGGGTTTCGTCGGTTCGCATCTGTGTACCGCGCTGCTGGCCCAGGGGGCCTCCGTGACCTGCATCGACGACTTGAGTACGGGGGCGCGCGAGAACATAGCCCACCTCAAGGGACGGCCCGGGTTCGCGTTCGTCGAGGCCGATGTCACCGAGCCGTTCCGGATCGGGCGCGAGGTGGATCTCGTCCTGCATTTCGCCTCTCCGGCCTCCCCGGCCGACTATCTGCGGCTGCCCCTGCACACGCTGGACACCGGCAGTCTGGGCACCCGCAACGCGCTCGCGGTGGCCCGCGCGCACGGGGCGCGTTTCGTCCTGGCCTCGACGTCCGAGGTGTACGGGGACCCGCAGCAGCACCCGCAGAGCGAGTCGTACTGGGGCAACGTCAACCCGATCGGCCCGCGGAGCGTGTACGACGAGGCGAAACGTTTCGGCGAGGCGCTGACGACCGCCGAGGCGGGCACCCACGGCACCGACACCGGCATCGTGCGGCTGTTCAACACCTATGGGCCACGGATGCGGGGCCACGACGGCCGCGCGGTGCCGACGTTCATCCGGCAGGCCCTGGCGGGCGAAGCGCTCACGGTCACCGGGGACGGGCGGCAGACCCGCTCCCTGTGCCACGTGGACGACACCGTACGGGGCGTCCTCGCGGTGGCCGCCTCCGATCTGCGCGGCCCGGTCAACCTCGGCAACCCGGTCGAGATCACCATGCTCGGCCTGGCCCGGCTGATCACCGAACTCACCGGCTCCCGCTCGGAGATCCGGTTCATCGAACGGCCCACGGACGACCCCGCGGTCCGCTGCCCCGACATCACCCTGGCCCGCGGCAAGCTCCAGTGGGAGCCCGAAGTGGCGGCCCGGGACGGTCTGGCGCGCACCGTCGACTGGTTCCGCAAGCGGCCGGGGGCCTGACACCGGCCCGGTTCCGGCCGGAGCCCCGGCGTACGGGCCGTCCCGACCGGCCGGCCGCCGCCCATCCCGACGAAAGGCCAGCGAACTTCCATGCGCATTCTCGGCATCAACGCGCTCTTCCACGACCCCGCCGCCGCCCTCGTCGTCGACGGGCAGACCGTCGCCGCCGCCGAGGAGGAACGCTTCTCGCGGCGCAAACACGGCAAGCGGCCGGTGCCCTTCTCCGCCTGGGAGACGCCCGACCAGGCCGCCGCCTGGTGCCTGGCCACGGCCGGGCTGCGCCCCGAGGAGCTGGACGCGGTGGCGTACTCCTTCGACCCCCGCCTCGCCCGGCCCGCCGAGCAGATGGGGCTGGACGACCCCTGGGACCACCTCCGCCTGACGTACGCGCGCGAGGCCCCCGGCTTCCTCAAGACCGCGCTGCCGGGGCTCGACCCGCAGCGGGTGCGCTACGTCCCGCACCACATGGCGCACGCCGCGTCCGCCGCGTTCGCCGCGCCGGACGCCGACAACTGCTCGGTACTCGTCCTCGACGGGCGCGGCGAGGCGACCTCGCACCTGGCGGCGCAGCGCGTGCAGGGCAAGCTGGAGCCGCTGTACGGGCAGGAGCTGCCGCACTCGCTCGGCCTGGTCTACGAGGAGCTGACCGCGCACCTCGGATTCCTGCGCTCCTCGGACGAGTTCAAGGTGATGGCGCTGGCCTCGTACGGCACCCCGCGGATGCTGCCCGAGCTGCGCCGCCACGTGTATCCGACGGGCGACGGCGGGTTCCACGCCGCGCATGTGCCGTGGAGCGACCTGTGTGTGCCGCGCAGCCCGGAGGAGCCGTGGAGCCAGGCGCACGCCGATCTCGCGGCCAGTGCCCAGCTGGTCCTCGAGGAGACGCTGTTGGACCTGGCGCGCTGGCTGCACGGCCGCACGCACGACAGTGTGCTGACGCTGGCCGGCGGGGTGGCGCTGAACTGTGTGGCCAACGCGCGGATCGCGCGCGAGGGGCCGTTCGACCGGGTGTGGGTGCAGCCCGCGGCCGGTGACGCGGGCACCGCGCTCGGCGGCGCGCTGCTGCTGAGCGCCGACGGCGGCGAGGAGCCCGCGCCGATGCCCGGTGCCGACCTGGGCCGCGGCTGGTCCGACGCGGAGCTGGAGGCGTGGCTGCGGACCGCCGCCGTGCCGTTCGAGCGGCCCCAGGACATCGCCGCGACCGTCGCGGAGGCGCTGGCCGAGAACGCCATCGTGGCGTGGTTCCAGGGGCGTTCGGAGTACGGGCCGCGGGCGCTCGGCCACCGTTCCCTGATGGCGCACCCGGGCCACTCCGCGAACCTGGAGCGGCTCAACGACGTCAAGGGGCGCGAGCAGTTCCGGCCGGTGGCGCCGATGGTGCTGGCCGACCGGGCGGGCCGGATCTTCGACGGGCAGCTGCCCAGCCCGTACATGCTCTTCGTGCACGACGTGGCGAAGGAGTGGCGGGAGCGGATCCCGGCCGTGGTGCACGTGGACGGCACCGCCCGCATCCAGACCGTGGACCCGGCCGACGAGCCGCTGGTGGCCCGGATGCTGGCCGAGTTCGAGCAGCGTACGGGGCTGCCCGTGGTCGTCAACACCAGCCTGAACACCGCGGGGCGGCCGATGGTCGACGACCCGCGGGACGCGCTGGAGTGCTTCGGCTCCACGCCGGTGGACCTGCTGGCGATCGGCCCGTTCGCGGTGCGGCGGGAGGAGTTCTTCGCCGCCGGGAACCGCTCGGCGCGGCGCCCGGCCGAGGTGCTGTCGTTCCCGTCCGGCCATGAGGAGACGCTGGCGCCCGCCTCGTACGACCGGCTGGCGGAGACCGCGTCCCTGCCGGTCACCGGGCCGGTCGCGGGCAGCGGTGAGGAGGTGGTCCGATGACCTCGCCGTCCACCGACTACGTGGTGGTGATCCCGACGCTCGGGCGGCCCAGCCTGACGGCGTGCCTGGAGGCGCTGGCCGCGGCCGAGGGGCCGCCGCCGCTCCAGGTCGTGCTGGTGGACGACCGGGCGCTGGACGACTGCACCCCGCTGCCCGCCGCGATCCCGGCGGCACTGCGCGACCGGACGAAGGTCGTCCCGGGCTGCGCGCGCGGCCCGGCGGCGGCCCGTAACACCGGGTGGCGGGCGGCGGACGCCACGCCGTGGGTGGTCTTCCTGGACGACGACGTGGTGCCGGGCCCCACCTGGGGTACGGACCTGGCCGCCGACCTCGCCGCCGCGTCGCCGCGTACGGCCGGGATCACCGCGCGAATCGCCGTCCCGGTGCCCGCCGACCGCCGGTCGACGGACTGGGAGCGCAATACCGCGGGGCTGGCCACCGCCAAGTGGATCACCGCGGACATGGCGTACCGGCGGGACGCGCTGGAGTCCGTGGACGGCTTCGACGAACGGTTCCGGCGCGCTTTCCGGGAGGACGCCGATCTGGCGCTGCGGGTGCTGGCGGCCGGCTGGGCGCTGGCGTCCGGCACCCGCCGCACCACGCACCCGGTGCGCCCGGCCGACCGCTGGGTCTCCGTACGGCTCCAGGCGGGCAATGCCGACGATGTGCTGATGACCCGTCGGCACGGCCGGGACTGGTGGCACCACGCGGACGCGCCGCGCGGCCGGCTGCCGTGGCATCTGGCGGTGACGGCCGCGGCGGGCGCCTCGCTGCTCTGTGCGGCGGCCGGGCGGCGGCGGACGGCGGCGGTGCTGGCCGGGCTGTGGCTGGGCGGTACGGCGGAGTTCGCGTGGGCGCGGATCGCGCCGGGGCCGCGGACCCGGGACGAGGTGGTGACGATGGCGGTGACCAGCGTGCTGATTCCGCCGTCGGCCGCCGGGCACTGGCTGCGCGGTCTGGTGCGGCACCGCCGGGTGGCGCCGCTGAGCGTGCGCCCGGCGCCCGCGGTGCCGGAGGCTCTGCCGGAGCCGGTGCCGGAGCGGGTGTAGCCGGTGAACAGGTATCAGAATGCCGCGCCGGCCGCCCGTGGGGCGACGGCGGTCGTGGACCCGGCGGCGGAGCGCGAGGAGGCCGGGCGCCTGTGGCTGTACGCGCCGGGGCGGCAGGCCCCTGAGCGGATACCGGTCCCCACCCGGCCGCCGTCCGGCGACGACACGGGCCCCCTGGAGGCGGTGCTGTTCGACCGGGACGGGACGCTGGTGGCCGATGTGCCGTACAACGGCGACCCGTCGCTGGTGGAGCCGATGCCCGGCGCGCTGGAGGCCGTGGCCGCCTTGCGGGCCCACGGCCTGATGGTGGGCGTCGTGAGCAACCAGTCCGGCGTCGCGCGCGGGTTGCTGACGGGGCATCAGGTCGCGGCCGTACGGCAGGAAGTCGACGCGCGGTTCGGGCCGTTCGACGTGTGGGCGGTGTGCCCGCACGGGCCCGGGGACCGCTGCGGCTGCCGCAAACCCGCGCCCGGCCTGGTCCTCGCCGCCTGCGCGTACCTCGGCGTCTGCCCCGCGCGTACCGCCGTGGTCGGCGACATCGGCGCGGACGTGGGCGCGGCGCGGGCCGCCGGGGCGCGCGGGGTGCTCGTCCCGACGCCGATGACGCGGTCGGAGGAGGTCGTCGCGGCACGCGAGTACGCGCGCGATCTGCCGGGTGCCGTACGGCTGTTGCTGGGCGGCCCGGGTCCCGGAGAGGGCGCGGCATGACCTCGGCCCCACGGACGCTCGTGGTCCGGCTGGACAGCGCGGGTGATGTGCTGCTGGCCGGTCCGGCGGTACGTGCCGTGGCGGCGGGCTCGTCGTACACCGCGCTGCTGTGCGGCCCGCTGGGCGAGCGCGCGGCGCGGCTGCTGCCCGGTGTGGACGAGGTGATCGTCCACGATGCGCCGTGGGTGGGCCTGCGGCCCGCGCCGGTGGACCGGCAGGTCACGAGGGATCTGGTGGACACCCTGGCGGCGGGCCGGTTCGACCGGGCGCTGGTGCTCGTCTCGTACCACCAGAGCCCACTTCCGGCCGCGCTGCTGCTCAAGCTCGCCGGGGTCGGCTGGGTCGCGGCGGACAGCGTGGACTACCCCGGCGCATTGCTGGACCTGCGGCACCACCGCAAGCCGTACCGGCACGAGGCCGAAGCGGCGCTGGACCTCGCGCGGGACGCCGGGTTCGCCCTGCCGCCCGGCGACGACGGCGCCCTCGGCGTCCTGCCGCCGCCCGACACTTCTCCCCTGACCGGCTCCGACCCGTACGTGGTGCTGCACCCGGGCGCGGCGGTACCGGCCCGCGCCTGGAGTGCCGCGCGGGCGGCGCGGGCGGCGAGCGCGCTGAGCGCGGCGGGGCACCGCGTCGTCGTCACCGGCGGGCCCGGCGAACGGGAGCTGACCGCCGCCGTCGCGGGCCGCCACGCGCTGGACCTCGGCGGGCGCACCGACGTGCACCAGCTCGCCGGGGTGCTGGCGGGCGCGCGGGCCGTGGTCGTCGGCAACACCGGCCCCGCGCACCTGGCCGCCGCCGTGCGCACGCCGGTCGTCTGCCTGTTCGCGCCGGTGGTGCCCGCGCGGCTGTGGGCGCCGTACGGCGTGCCGCACGTCCTGCTGGGCGACCAGGACGCGCCGTGCGCGGGCAGCCGCGCACGGCGCTGTCCGGTGCCGGGACACCCCTGTCTCGACACGGTCAGCGACACCGCGCTGCTCGCCGCCGTGTCCCGGCTGACCGGCCCCGGACGGCCGTCGGTGCCGTCCGCGCCCGGCCGTACGGACCGTTCCGTAGCGGCTCCCGACGACACCGAACGAGGTGCGACTGTATGAACATCCTGCTCTGGCATGTCCACGGATCGTGGACGACCGCGTTCGTCCAGGGGCCGCACACCTATCTGGTGCCGGTCACCCCGGACCGGGGGCCCGACGGGCTGGGCCGCGCCCGTACCTTCCCATGGCCCGAATCGGTGGTGGAGAAGACCCCGGCGGAGCTGCGGCACGCCCCGGTCGACCTGGTCGTGCTGCAACGGCCGCACGAGGCGGAGCTGGCCGAACGCTGGCTGGGCGGGCGCCGCCCCGGCCGGGACGTGCCCGCCGTCTACCTGGAGCACAACGCGCCGGACGGCGACGTACCCCACACCCGCCACCCATGCGCCGACCGGGACGACCTGGTGCTGGTGCACGTCACCCACTTCAACCGGCTGTTCTGGGACAGCGGCGGCACCCGTACGGAAGTGATCGAGCACGGCATCGTGGACCCCGGCCATCTGTACACCGGCGCCGTCGAGCGCGCCGCCGTCGTGGTCAACGAGCCGGTGCGGCGCGGCCGTACGGTCGGCACCGACCTGCTGCCCGCGCTGTCGGCCGCCGTCCCGCTGGACGTCTTCGGCATGCGCACCGACGGGCTCGCCGAGCACCTGGGGCTGCCACCGGACCGCTGCCGCACGGCCGACCTCCCCCAGGCCGAACTGCATGCGGCGATGGCCGAACGGCGGCTCTACCTGCACCCGGTGCGCTGGACCTCGCTCGGCCTGTCGCTGCTGGAGGCCATGCACCTGGGCATGCCGGTGGTGGCCCTGGCCACCACCGAGGCCGCCGAAGCGGTGCGGCCCGGCACCGGCACCCTCTCCAACCGGCCCGAGGTCCTGGCCCGCGCCGCCCGCACGTATCTGGAGGACCCCGACGCGGCGGCCGAGGACGGCGCGCGGGCCCGCCAGGCGGCCCTGGAGCGCTACGGGCTCAAGCGCTTCCTGCACGACTGGGAGCGTCTGATCACGGAGGTGCAGAGATGACCACCCCGCTCCGCGACACCCCGCGCCTGTCCGTCGCGCTCGTGTCCGAGCACGCCAGTCCGCTGGCGGTGCTCGGCGGCGTCGACGCGGGCGGGCAGAACGTCCATGTCGCGCGCCTGGCCGGCGCGCTGGCCGACCGGGGGCACCGGGTGACGGTGTACACCCGGCGGGACGCCGCCGACCTGCCGGACGAGACGGTGCTGCGGCCCGGCGTCCGGGTCCGGCACGTCCCCGCCGGACCGCCCCGGCACGTGCCCAAGGACTCCCTGCTGCCGTACATGACGGCGTTCGGCGACCACCTGGCCGCCGAATGGCGGGTACGGGCGCCGGACCTGGTCCACTCGCACTTCTGGATGTCCGGCCTGGCCGCGCTCCGGGCGACCCGCGAACTGGGGCTGCCGCTGGCCCACACGTACCACGCGCTGGGCACCGTCAAGCGGCGCCACCAGGGCGACGCCGACACCAGCCCGCGCACCCGCGTCACCAGCGAGGCCGAGGTGGGCGAGGGCTGTGCCCGGGTGATCGCCACCTGCCGGGACGAGGTCACCGAGCTGGGCCGGATGGGCATCGGCGACGGCAAGGTCAGCGTGGTGCCGTGCGGGGTGGACACCGCGCGCTTCACACCGGACGGGCCGGTCGCCGACCACAGCGCGCACCACCCGCTGCTGCTCCAGCTCGGCCGGCTCGTCCCGCGCAAGGGCGCCGAGGTGTCCGTCGCCGCGCTGGCCCGGCTGCCCGAGGCCCGGCTCATCATCGCCGGCGGGCCGCCCGCCGATCTGATCGACGCGGACCCGGAGGTACGGCGGCTGCGCGAACTGGCCCGCGCCGCCGGGGTGGCCGACCGGGTGAGCTTCATCGGCGGTGTGCCCTGCGAGGACGTACCGCCGCTGCTGCGCGCCGCCGACGTGGTGCTGTGCCCGGCGGACTACGAGCCGTTCGGCATCGTGCCGCTGGAGGCCATGGCCTGCGGCACGCCGGTGGTGGCCACCGCCGTCGGCGGGCAGCTGGACACCGTGGCCGACCCGGACTGCGGGCGGCTGGTGCCGCCGCGCGACCCGGCCGCACTGGCCCACGCGGTCGGCGAACTGCTCATGGACGGCGAACTGCGGGCCGCCTGCGGTGCCGCGGGCCGCCGCCGCGTACTGGCCCGGTACGGCTGGGACCAGGTTGCGGCCGGCACCGAAGTCGTCTACCGCGGCGTGCTGAGCCCGCGGCCCGCCGTCACCGAGGTGGCCTGACCGCCGCCCCGCGGCCCCGCCCCGGCCAACCGTCCTACGCCCTGTCCCCGCCGCAGACGTGTGAAGGAGGTGCGGGCCCCGGAGCATCCCGGGAGCCCGACGACCATGAACCATCCTCTCGACGCCGCACACCACCACTGCCAGTCGCTCCAGGACGCGGTGCAGCACCTGCGCCGCCGCCATCTGCGCCGGATAGCCGAGTGGGGGAACCACCTCGGCGCCGTGCTGCCGGTGGGCGGCCGGCTGCTCGCCGCGGGCAACGGCGGCAGCGCCGCCCAGGCCCAGCATCTGACGGCCGAACTCGTCGGCCGCTACCACCACGACCGCCCCGCCTACTCGGCGATCTCGCTGCACGCCGAGACCTCCAGCCTCACCGCCATCGGCAACGACTACGGCTTCGAGCAGGTCTACGCCCGTCAGGTGGCCGCCCATGGCCGCCCCGGCGACGTACTCCTGCTGCTGTCCACCTCCGGCCGCAGCGGCAACCTGCTGGCTGCCGCCGAGACCGCCCGGGACGCCGAACTGCGCGTGTGGGCGCTGACCGGGCCCCGGCCCAATCCGCTGGCGGACGCCGTGGACGAGGCGGTGTGCGTGGATTCCCCCAGCAGTGCGACGGTGCAGGAAGCGCACCTGATCGCGGTGCACATTCTGTGCGAGCACTTCGACGCGGTCAGCGCGGCGCCGCCGTCCGCGCCGGCCGCCGCGGACGTTCCGCTGGAGGCCGCGGTGGTGGAGCGGGACGGTGCGCTGTGAACGCCACCCGGCCTGTCCCCCGTTCCCGGAGGTGGCCATGAGCGCCCGTCAGCCCCTGGTCGTCGTGGGGGACGTACTGCTGGACCGGGACATCGACGGGGAGTCCTCGCGGCTGGCTCCCGACGCGCCCGCCCCGGTGGTGGACGTGGCCGACGACCGCAGTCGGCCGGGCGGTGCGGGACTCGCCGCCGCGCTCGCCGCGCGCTCGGGACGCGAGGTGGTCCTGATTGCCGCGCTGGGTCAGGACCCGGCGAGCGAGGCGGTACGGCGCGCGCTGCGCGGCAGCGTACGCCTGGCGGAGATTCCTCTGGACGGCCAACTGCCGCAGAAGACGCGGGTGATGGCCTCCGGGCGCCCCCTGGTGCGGTTCGACTGCGGTGGCGGGCGGCCGGGTGAGCCAGGGCCCGAGGTGCGCGAGGCGCTCGCGGGAGCGCGCGCCGTCCTCGCCGCCGACTACGGTCGGGGCACTGCGGCGGCGGTGCGCGACCTGCTCGCCGACGTGGCGCACCGGGTGCCGCTGCTGTGGGACCCGCACCCGAAGGGCGACCCGCCCGTGCCGGGCGCGCGGCTGGTCACGCCCAACGCGTCCGAGGCGCGCGCGCTGACCTCCGGCGAGGACCGGTCGCTGCACGCCTGTGCCGTACGGGGTGCTCAACTGGCCGCCGAATGGCAGGCCGCGGCCGTCGCGGTGACGCTCGGCGCGCGCGGCGCGCTGCTGGCGAGGGCGGGCAGTGACTCGCCGATGCTGGTACCCGCGCCGTACCGGGCCGAAGGCGACCCGTGCGGGGCGGGCGACTGCTTCGCCGCCACGGCGGCCGCCGCGCTGGCCGACGGCGCGCTGCCCGAGGAGGCCGTACAGCGGGCAGTCGCCGAGGCAGCCGCCTTCGTCGCGGCGGGCGGCGCGGGCAACCGCGCGCTGTGGCGCACCGCGCCACCGGTGGAACGGCCGGTGGCGGCGCGGCCCGCCGACCCGTTCGAACTGGCCCGGTCCGTGCGGGCCAGGGGCGGCACGGTGGTCGCCACCGGCGGCTGCTTCGACCTGCTGCACGCCGGGCACGTCGGCCTGCTGGAGAGTGCCCGGCGGATCGGTGACTGCCTCATCGTGTGCGTCAACTCCGACGCGTCCGTCACCCGCCTCAAGGGCCCGGGACGGCCGCTGACCCGCGCGGCGGACCGCACCCGCGTGCTGGCCGGGCTGGGCAGCGTCGACGCCGTCGCGGTGTTCGAGGAGGACTCGCCCGTCGAACTGCTGCGGCGGCTGCGGCCCGACGTATGGGTCAAGGGCGGCGACTACTCGGTGGACGCGCTTCCGGAGGCGGCCACGCTGCGGGAGTGGGGCGGCCAGGCGCTCGTCCTGCCGTACCTGGACGGCAGGTCCACGACCGCGCTGGCCCGGCGCGCGGCCCGCGCCGCCGCGCCGGGGCCTGAGGTCCGCTCATGACCGCGGCCACGGCTGGGCCGCCCGGCACGGTGGCCGCGCCGGACGCCCCGCGGGTGGGCATCGTCATGATCACCCGGGACCGGCGCGAGCGCCTGCTCGGGACGCTGGAGCGGATCACCCGGCTGCCCGAGGAGCCGCCCGTGGTGGTCGTGGACAACGGCTCGTCGGACGGCACCGCGGCCGCCGTGTACGAGCACTTCCCCGCCGTACGGGTCCTGACGCCCGGCCACAACCTCGGCGCGGTCGGCCGCACGTACGGGGCCGCCGCGCTCGACACACCGCTCGTGGCGTTCAGCGACGACGACTCCTGGTGGGAACCGGGCGCCCTGGCGCGGGCCGCCGAGGTGTTCGCGGCGCACCCACGCCTGGGGCTGGCCGCCGCCGCGACCCTGGTCGGGCCGGACGCCGGCCCCGACCCGCTCAACGACGTGCTCGCCGCCTCCCCGCTGGGCCGCGAACCCGACCTGCCGGGACCGTCCGTGCTCGGCTTCCTCGGCTGCGCCGCCGTCGCCCGCCGCGACGCGTTCCTGGAGGTCGGCGGCTACCACCCCGTACTCCACTTCGGCGCCGAGGAATCGCTGCTGGCCCTGGACCTGGAGGCGGCCGGCTGGGGCGTCGCCTACTGCCCCGCACTCATCGCCCGGCACCAGCCCGACGGCGCGGGCGGCGCGCCGCGCCCCGGCCGCGCCGCCCAGGTACGCCGCAACGTCCTGCTCACCGCGTGGCTGCGCCGCCCACTGCGACACGCCGTGGCACACACCGTACGACTGGCGCTGGACGGCCGCACGGACCCGACGGCCCGACTGGCACTGACCGAAGCCGTACAACGCCTCCCGGCCGCCCTCGCACGGCGCCGAGCGCTGCCCGCGCTGGTGGAGGCCCGGGTGCGGGTGTTGGAGGGGGTGGGGTGAGGGGGCGGCGTCGGGGGGTCTGCCACCGAGCGGCCCACCATCGGGCACCCCGCCGCCATACGGCCCCCGCCCCGCCCACCAAGCCAAACCCACCCACCGTCCCAAGGACCCCCCATGACCGACCCCCGCACCACCCTCATCCTCATCACCCACAACCGCAGCGACGACCTGCTGCACACCCTGGACCGGCTCGCCGAGTTGCCCGAGAAGCCGCCGGTCATCGTGGTGGACAACGGTTCCACGGACGGCAGCGCGTCCGCCGTCCGCCGCCATCCCCTCGCGCCGCGGCTCATTCCGCTGGCGCACAACGCCGGGGCGGTGGGGCGCAATCTGGCCGCGCGGGTGGCGACCACGCCGTATCTGGCGTTCTGCGACGACGATTCGTGGTGGGAGCCCGGCGCGCTGGCCGGGGCCGCCGATCTGCTGGACACGTACGGGCGGCTGGGCGCGGTGACCGCGCGCATCATGGTTCACTCGCATCCGGACGCCCCGGAGGCGGACGCCGGTCCCGGCGAACCGGTCGAGGATCCGATCGTCCAGGAGCTGCGGCACTCGCCGCTGCCCGCGCCCTCCTGGCTGCCCGGGCCCGCGCTCGGTTCCTTCCTCGCGGCGGCGACCGTGCTGCGGGCCGACGCCTTCCGGGCAGCGGGCGGTTTCTCGCCCCGGCTGGTCCTGGGCGGCGAGGAGGAGCTGCTCGCGGCCGACCTCGCGGCCGACGGCTGGTGGCTCGCGTACGCCGACCGGCTCACCGTCCACCACCGGGCGTCGCCGCACCGCGACGCGACGCTGCGCCGGCGCCAGGGCATCCGCAACACGCTGTGGTTCACCTGGCTGCGCAGACCGCTGCCGGCCGCCGTGCGCCGCACGCGGACGCTCGTCTCGACGGTGCCCCGCGACGCGGTGTCGGTGCGGGCGTTCGCCGAGGCGGTCGGCGGCCTGCCGTGGGTGCTGCGCGAACGGCGCCCCGTGCCGCGGGAGGTGGAGGGCCGGCTGCGGCTGCTGGAGGCACCGCAGCGGGAGTCGACGGCGCGGCGGTACTGCGGCTGAAGCCTTTTGGGCCGCGGACGGCACGACGCCGGCCGTCGCGCCCCGTGGGGGCGAGCGCGACGGCCGGCGACCGGAGCCGAACGGACGGGGAGGTTACTTCTCGCCGACCTTCAGCAGCTTGTTGGGCGTGCCCTGGCTCGCGTTCTTGATCTTGTCGGCCGTGGCGCCGTCGGTCAGCGCCTTGGCGACCGCGTCCGGCTTGGCGTCCTTGTGGGCGCCCAGGTAGACCGCGGCGGCGCCCGCGACGTGCGGGGTGGCCATGGACGTACCGGAGATGGTCTTGGTGCCCTGGTCGCTGTCGTTCCAGTCCGAGGTGATGTCCGAACCCGGCGCGTACAGGTCCACGGCGCTGCCGTAGTTGGAGAAGTCGGACTGCTCGTCGGTGTTGGTGCTGGAGGCGACCGTGATGGCCTCCTTGACCCGCGCCGGGGAGCCCTGGCCCGCGTCGGTGGACTCGTTGCCCGCCGCCACGGCGAAGGTGACACCGGAGGCGACCGCCTTCTGGACCGCCGCGTCCAGCGCCTCGTCGGCGCCGCCGCCCAGCGACATGTTGGCGACCGACGGGCCCTTGTGGTTCTTGGTGACCCAGTCGATGCCGGCGACGACCTGCTCGGTGGAGCCGGAGCCCTGGTCGTCCAGCACGCGCACCGCCACGATCTTGGCCTTCTTGGCGACGCCGTGCGCCTTGCCGGCGATGGTGCCCGCGACGTGGGTGCCGTGGCCGTTGCCGTCGGTGGCGTCGTTGTCGCCGTCCACCGCGTCGAAGCCGGAGGACGCGCGGCCCTCGAAGTCCTTGTGCGAGGTGCGCACACCGGTGTCGATGACGTACGCGGTGACGCCCTCACCCGCGCTGTCGGGGTAGGTGTACTTCTTGTCGCCCTGGGTGTCGGCCTGGTCGATGCGGTCCAGGCCCCACGACGGCGGGTTGTCCTGGGTGGCGTTGACGTGGAACTTCTTGTTCTGCACGACCTTGTCGACGGCCGGGTCGGCGGCCAGCCGGCGGGCCTCCTCGGCGCTGAGGCCGGTGGCGGAGAAGCCGTTCAGCGCAGCGGAGTACGACCGCTTGACCTCGCCGCCGTACTTGCCGGCCAGGTCCTTGTTCTGCTCGGCCTGCACCGCGGCGCCGCGGACCGAGTTCTTGAGCATGACGATGTAGCTGCCGCTGACGGCGCCCTTGGCCTCGGCGCCGTACACCGTGCCCTCGGCGGGCGACGCGCCCGCGGTGACCGCGGTGACGGTGGCGATGCCGCCGGCCGCGACCACCGCGGATATCGCGGTGACGAGCCGCTTCTTGCTGGAACGCTTGTGAGCGTGAGCCATTCGAGGGTTCTCCTCGTTCGGGGTGTGGGGGGAAAACGTTGCGCAACAGCCCGGACGGAGAACAAGATCTCCGCCGGGCTGGCTCGAAACCCTGTCGGATTGACGCGGCCAATTCAAGGCCGACCGGGCGTTGTGAGATAGACAACAACGTTGCGTAATTGCAAAGGACCGCAGAAGGGGTCAAATGCGCCCCCGCGCCGCCGGACGGCGGGTCAACTCCGTTTACATTGCGGTAATATGGCGCAGGTCAACGGTGGTGCCGACCACTCGGTTACCCGCGGTACGGAGAGCTGCGGACCGAATGCCGCAGGCCCCGCCCGGCGTTGCGGCGCGAAGCCGGGCAACGGGTCGCCGCCGGTTTCTTTACGGGTCAACAATCCCCGGTTCACGCGCGCCTCAATCATCGGCACGCCCCCGTCCGGGGGTGACGCCACTCACTTTGCGCCACCCCCGGCCCAATCCGCCATTCACGCACCGCATTTCCTTCGGCACGCCATGCGACGGATACCGCGTACTGTGCGTCCTACTTATTGGGAATGCGCCGATATTCCATTACAGAACGCCCACTTCACCCCTGGGGCAGCTTCTCCTCGATGAGATCCGCCGCCCGCTTCGCGCCGCCCTCCGCCGCCATTTCCCGCCGGATCCGTTCCGAAACGGCCGCCACCTGCGGATCGTTCACCAGGCCCAGCACCGCTTCCCGCAGGACGTCCGCCGTGGCCTCCGCCTTCGGGACGTGCCGGGCGACCCCGAGCCCCTGGAGGATGTCCGCGTTCATGAACTGGTCCACGGCCTGCGGTACGCACACCATCGGCACCCCGTTGGCCAGCCCCTCCTGACTGCCGCCCATCCCCGCGTGGGTGATGAAGGCGTCCGCCTGCCGCAGCACGGCGAGCTGCGGCACCCAGTGATGCACCTCGAAATTGTCCGGGATCGTACCGAGTTCGGACATCTCGATGTGCTTGCCGACCTGGAGCACCACATGCCAGCCCGGCAGGCCCCCGAACGCCTCGATGCACTCCCGGTAGAAGCCGGGCTCGTTGGTGTAGGAGGAGCCGAGCGAGACGAGGAGCACCTTCGCGTCCGCGGCGAGGCCGTCAGGCCGCCGCCAGTCGCCCTGGTGCCCGCGGTCGCCCTGACAGGCGCCGACGAAGGTGAACCTGGCGTGATCTGCGCGGTCGGCGTGCGGCTGCATGGCGCGCGGGATCAGGGCGAGGCCGCTGGCCGGCTCGGTCGCGATCCGTTCGGGGTCGGTGACCTCGGACATGCCCTGTTCGTCGAGCCAGTCGCGGAAGCGCTCGTAATACGCCCGGCCGCGCTCGGTGCCCTGCATGTCGACGCTCATCTGCTCGCCCATGTCGGCCTGGAAGCCGTCCCAGACGACCATGTGCGGGGCGAGCTGCACGGCGGGCACGCCCCAGCGGTGGGCGAGGACCTGCGCGGGATAGGCGGTGGTGTCGTGGAGGACGAGGTCCGGCTCGTCGCCCTCGTAGGCCGCGGCGAGCTGCGGCAGGGCCTGGATGGCGTCGTCGAGGAACAGGTCCATGGCGTCGAGCAGCTGCGTGCCCCACAGCGCCGGGTCCTCGTCGGTGGGCAGCGTCGAGTTCCAGAACTTCGGCTCGGCCCCGGTCGCGGCGACGATCTCGGCGAAGGACGGCGGGATGGCGTAGGTGACGCGGTGCCCCCGGGCGACGAGCTCCCGGATGACCTCCAGGCTCGGATTGACGTGCCCGTGGGCGGGGATGCTGAACATCGCGATGTGGGCGGGCCGGTGGGCACGGGTGGTCGATAAAGGACTCATGTCCGGAACCGTAAGCGAGACGGCGCGTCTCGCGCAATCGATGGACGGAGCCGCCGGTTTGGGGCGGGGCAGCGGGGGCGGTGGGGTGTGGGACAGCGGGGCCGGTTCGGTACGGGGCGCGTTTCGGGGCGGCGGCAGCGGTACGTACGGGGCGCGTACGAGGGGCGGTCGCACGGGTACGTACGCGGCGCGTACCAGGGGCAGCCGCACCGGTACGTACAGGGCGCGCACCAGGGACAGCCGCACCAGCACGGTACGGAGACGCGCACCAAGGGCAGCCACCCCCGTACATGCCGCCGGCATGGCGCTGAGCCGTCAGCGCTGGTACCGGGCCAGGACCAGGTTCCCGTCGTGGACGAGGCGTTGGCGCAGCTCGTCCAGGTCGATCGCGCCGCTGTAGTACTCCTGGAACCCCGGCGTCGCGATCTTGTCCTTCCACTCCGGGTAGCCGCGCACCGACTGCGCGGGGGCGGCCCGCAGCGTGTCCGCGAGCGCCGTGCCCGTCGCCCAGTCGTGCCGGTCCTCGTGCAGCTCCGGCGCCTTCAGTGCCTCCCGCCCGGTCGGCAGCATCCAGTCCCCCAGGGCGAGCCGGGCCATGTTGGGCGGCCTGAGCAGGAAGTCGACAAAGGCCATCGCCTCCTCCTTGCGCGGGCAGTCCGCCGCGATCGACAGGGTCTGCGGGCTGACACCCTGGTCCGCGCCGCCGGCCCCCCGGGGCGCGGGCAGCACCGTCCACTCGAAGTCCTTCGGCGCCTGCTGCGCGATCTGCTGCCGGTAGGAGAAGCCGAGCGGCAGGATCGCGTACCGGCCGGCGAAGAAGCCGGGCAGCGTGTCGGCGCCGCCCATGCCCAGGGTCGTACGGGCCGCGCTGCGGACCACGTTGACCTGGTCGTGGATGGTGCGCGGCACCACTTGGTCGGCGGCGTCGAAGCGGACCTCCGCCCGCCCGTCCGGGCGGCGCCGGAAGATCCGGCCGCCGGTGGACAGGGCGAGGTTGAGCGTGACGGAGACCGGTTCCTTCAGCGGCCAGGCGACGCCGTAGCCACCACCGCCCGTCAGCTCCTTCGCCACCTCCCCGAACTCCTCCCACGTCCAGGGCGCGTCGGCGGTCGGCACGCGCACCCCGGAGCGCCGCAGTTTCACCCCGTCGGCGATCAGGACGCGCGGCTCCTGGAGGAAGGGGATGCCGTACACCCGGCCGCCGAACGTCCCCGACTCCCAGCCGCGCGCCGGGATGTCGTCCTTGAGGCGCCGCGGGAGGAGCCCGGTCAGGTCGGCGAGGTAGCCGCCGTAGGCGAAGTCCGCGAGGTCGTCGGAGGCGTCGTGGATGATGTCCGGCGCCTCGCCGCCCTCGAAGGAGGTGAGCAGCTGGTCGTGGACGGTGGGCCAGGCTCCCTGCACGTACTGGACGGGAATGTCCGGGTGCAGCCGGTTCCACTCCGCGACCAGCTGCTTGTTGGCGTCCACGGACTCCTTCTGCCAGGCCAGCGACTGGAAGCGGAGCACGCTCCGGCCTCTGCCACCGCGCCGGCCGTCACCGCCCGAGCAGCCGGGCAGCAGGGCCGCGGTGGGCACGGCCGCCGCGGCGGCGAGCAGGGTACGGCGGCGGGGGCCGCCGTTGCGGAAGCCGTTGCCGCCGGGTTCGGTACGGGGCCCGGGGCCGTTGCGGGGCGCGCGCATCAGTTCTTCACCGCCCCGGCCAGCATGCCGCCGGTGATCCGGCGCTGGATGACGGCGAACAGCAGCAGGCTGGGCAGCGTGGCGAGCAGGGCCGCCGCCGCGAGCGGGCCGAGGTCGGCGACGCCCTCCGCCCCGAGGAAGTGGGTCAGCACGACCGGCATCGTCTGCTTCTCCGGCGACTTGAGCAGGACGAGCGCGAAGAAGAACTCGTTCCATGCGGTGATGAACGCGAACAGGCCCGTCGCGACGATCCCCGGCGCCAGCAGCGGCCCGGTGACGGACACCAGGGTGCGCAGCCGTCCCGCGCCGTCCACCGCCGCGGCCTCCTCCAGCTCCGGCGGTACGGCCCGTACGTAGCCGGTCAGCATCCACAGCGCGAACGGCAGCGACCACACCACGTACACCAGGATCAGCCCGGTCCGGGCGTCCACCAGGTGGAGGGTCTTCAGGACCAGGAAGAGCGGGATGATCACCAGGACCAGCGGGAACGCCTGGCTGACCACGACCCACCCGGTCGCCGCCCGCGCGAAGCGGGTGCGGAGACGGGCGAGGACATACGCCATCGGGGTCGCCAGGACGATCGCGACCAGCGCCGAGACGGCGGCGGCGAGCAGGCTGTTGGCGGCGGCTTGGAGCAGCGGCTGCTCGTCGAAGGCCGTACGGAAGTTGTCCAGGGTCGGCGCCCGGGGAATCCAGGTGGGATGCAGACTGCCCAGCTCGCGCGGCGGCTTGAAGGCGGTTGAGACCAGCCAGAGGAAAGGGAAGGCGAGAAAGACGAGGTAGCAGAGCAGGGCCAGATACTGCCCGGCCCGGCCGACGGTACGGCGGGTGACCGGACGGCGTCCGGGGGGCGGGTTCTCAGGGGGTAGGGAATCGGTGGGCGGGGCCTTACGGGGCAGGGAATCGGAGGACTGGTCCTTGCGGGGTGGGGAATCGGAAGACGGGGCCTTACGGGACGGCGAATCGGGGGACGCGTCCTCACGCGGCGAGGAATCGGGGGACGGGCGCTCACCGGCCGGCGAATCGGGGGACGGGCGCTTACCGGGCGGGGAATCGTGGGTCATCGGTCCTCCTCCCCCTCTCCCCTCAGCCGTCGCGAGAGATAGACGGCCAGCAGGATGGCGATGACCGCGACCATGGCCAGCCCCATCGCGGCCGCGTAACCGAACTGTCCGTACCGGAACGCCTCCTCGTACGCGAACAGCATCGGCAGCCGGGTGCGGCCCCCGGGACCGCCGTCGGTCAGCACGAAGACCAGCGCGAAGGAATTGAAGTTCCAGATGAAATTGAGCGCCGAGATGGCCAGGGCCACCGGCTTGATCGCGGGCCAGGTGACCGTACGGAAGCGCCGCCAGGCCCCGGCACCGTCCATCGCGGCGGCCTCGTGCAGTTCGCGCGGCACGTTCTGGAGCCCGGCGAGAAGCGTGACGGTGGTCTGCGGCATGCCCGCCCAGATGCCGACGACGACCACGGCGAGCAGGGCGGTGGCCGTACCGCTCAGCCAGTCCACCCCTTCGTCGGGGCCGAGCCCGAGGCTGCGCAGCGTCTCGTTCAGGACGCCCGCGTCCGGGTGGTAGACCAGCCGCCACATGATGCCCACCACCACCTCGGGCATCGCCCAGGGGATGATCGCGAGGGCGCGGGCCAGCCAGCGCATGCGCAGGTCCTGGCCGAGCAGCAGCGCCAGCCCGAGGGCGAGGAAGAACTGCGGGACCGTGACGCCCACCGCCCACACCAGGCCGACCCGGAACGAGTCCCAGAACAAGGTGTCCTGGAGCAGGTCGGAGAAGTTCAGCAGGCCGACCCACCGGGTGGCCTCCGTACGCCCCGACTGCGCGTCGGTGAACGCCAGCCCGATACCGTACAGCAGCGGGCCCACGCTCAGCACCAGGATGGGGATCAGCGCGGGCGCCACCAGGAACCAGGTACCGCGCGCGGACAGGTGGGCGGAACGGCGGGCAGAACGGTGCGCCGGGCCGCGGACGGCCACTGCCGCCTGAACCCCCTTCACCCCTTTCGCCCCCTTCACCCCCTTTGCTTCCGTACGCCCTCGCCTCCGTCCGGGACCCTCCGGACCCTGTGGACCCAACGCGACTCCCCCGTCTGCTCACCCGGACGGCACCGCCGACCGCGAACGATTCCGCCCAGGACGCCACCGACCACCACGAACGGACCACGCCCGCCCGGGCGGAACGGGCAGGTGGCCGCCGTCATCGTCATGACGGCACCCGCCGCAGTCAAGCACCGGGCACCACCCGGCTGCCCGGGGCCGGTACCTGCGACACTGGTGCCGATCACGCACCGCAGGAGGCCGCCCGCATGACCGCACCGAGCACCACCCCGTTCACGGAGGCGCACGCCCGGGGCGTCCTGGCAGCGGCCGGGCGGCCCGACGCCGCCGCCGACGCCCGGCTGCTGTCACTCGGCGAGAACGCGGTCTTCGCCCTGGGCGGCAACGGTCCGGTCGTACGGGTCGGACGCAGCGCCGAACTCCTGGAGCGCGCCGAGCGGGAGCTGCGCGTCGCCGTGTGGCTGGCGGAGCAGGGCGTGCCGGCCGTGCGCGCGGCCGAGCCGACGGCCCGGCTGGTCGACGGCCACCCGGTCACGTTCTGGGAGCGGCTGCCGGAGCCGGTACGCCCCGCCGAACCGGCCGACCTGGCCGCTCTGCTGCGCCTGGTGCACGCGCTGCCCGAGCCGCCGTTCACCCTCCCACGGCGTGATCTGCTGGGCGGTGTGGAGCGCTGGCTGCGGCTGGCCGGCGACGCGGTCTCGGCGCGGGACGCCGAGTATCTGCGGGGCCGCCGCGACGCGTTCGCCGCTGCCGCCACCGCGCTGGAACCGCATCTGCCGCGCGGCCCCGTCCACGGTGACGCGCTGACCCGCAACGTCCATGTGGGCCCCGACGGCCCGGTGCTCGTCGATCTCGAAACGTTCTCCTCTGATCTGCGGGAACACGATCTCGTCGTGATGGCCCTCAGCCGCGACCGCTACGGCCTGCCCGCCGCGGCGTACGACACGTTCGTGCGGGTCTACGGCTGGGACGTGCGCGACTGGGAGGGCTGTGCGGTGCTGCGCGGCTCCCGGGAGACGGCCAGCTGCGCCTGGGTCTCCCAGCACGCCCCCGGCAACCCCGCCGCCCTCGACGAATTCCGCCGCCGGATCGCCTCGCTGCGCGAGGGCGACACGACCGTGCGGTGGTACCCCTTCTGACGCCCCGGCGGCCCGGCGCCGGTCCCCGGCCTCAGCTCGCGCCGCCCGAGGACGACGCCTGAACCGGGAGGTCCTCGGCGCGCTCGCGCGACTGCTGGTACGGGATCAGCGGCCAGGCCGCCTCGACTATCGCCGCCGGGTCACCGGAGCGGCGCAGATACCGCTGGAACGAAGCGGCCTGCTCGGCCGCCGCCTTCTCCTGAAGGGCGTGCAGCGCCGCCGGGGCCGTCCCGGCCACCGCCGGGTGACGCTCGCCGATCCGCCGTGCCACACCGGCCGCGGCCACCGCGTCAGCGCCCGCTTCGTGCGCGGCCTCCAGCGGCACGCCGTAATGCAGGCAGAGGGCCTGGAGCGTTCGCTTGCCCTTGCGGTAGGGGTCGACGTGCTTGTCCAGCACCAGCGGGTCGATGACCGGCGCGGGCCGGCGGCCGAGCCGCTCGGCGAGCGTCCGCAGGCCGTACCGGCGGCACTCGCGGTCCAGCAGCGAGAGGTCGTACCGCGCGTTCATCACCACGAGCGGTATGCCCGCCTCCAGCGCACCGGCGAGGGACTGGGTGATCTCCTCTATGCCGTCCGCCGCGGCCCGGCCGTGCTCCCGGACGTGAGCGGTCGTCATGCCGTGTATGGCCGCGGCCTCCTCGGGGACCGGTACGCCGGGGTCGAGCAGCCAGGTCTCCCGCAGGGCCTCCCGGCCGTCCGCCTCCAGCCTGATGAGCGCGGCGGTGACGATGCGGTCGTGCTCGACGTCCGTGCCGGTGGTCTCCAAGTCGAAGCTGACGAGCAGCCCTTGATGCCAGCCCATGACGGCCTCCTTCGGTGTTGCTTCCCCCGTGTTCCCCTACTCTCCCACGCGACACTGACAACGCCCCGCCCCCGCCCGCCCGCAGCCGGACCACCGCCGGGTCCCCCGCGTCCGCCGCCGCTTCGATGCCGGAGGCACAGCGGTCCTGCCACCACAGGACGGTGGCCACGAGGGCATCGCGGTCGGCCATCCCGTAACCGTCACAAATCAGCCGCATGCGCCGGGCCGCGCCGGTCACATCCGTGACGCCCACCCGCGCCCCGGCACCGCCAGATCCCAGCCCAGAAAGGCTGCACGGGTTCCCAGGCCGCGTGCCCGTTCACGTAATCCAGTACGTCACGTCCGGCCTCGTCCGACCCGAGGTGGCGCGGGGCGCCCGGCCAGCCGTGTCGTTCGAAGTGTCGCAGCAGGTCGCGGACGAACCCGCTGCGCGGTGTCGCCGGGCGGCGTACCGTGCGTCCCACCCGTACGACCGCGTGCACCGAGCCGCCGGGTAACGGCACCTCACGCACCGCCGCCCACCGCCTCACGCACCAGCTCCTCGGCTGTCATCGCGGTGCCTTCTTCAAAGGCCGTGGTGAAAGCGGTGGCGCTTCCCAGGGCCTCTCGTGTGCGGGCCGTTATGCGGTCCACGTCCCAGCGTTCGGCGGGTGGCAGTGGGGTGCCGACGGCTGCGCGGGTGGCGGTGGCGTGACCCAGGAGGCGGGCGGCGTGGGTGGGGTGGCCGGCCAGGGAACGGGCGCCGGCCAGGCCCTCCAGGGCGAGGGCGAGCGCGCGTGGGTCGCCGGTGGCGCTGGCCGCCTCGTAGCCGTCGAGGTGGAGGCGGCGGGCCGTATCGGCGTCGCCGCGCAGTTCGGCGGTGAAGCCCAGTTCCGCCAGGATCAGGGCCGTACCGGGGTCGCCGTCCCGGCTGCGGCACCACTCCAGCCAGCGCGCGTGGTGCCGTTCGGCATCGTCGAGGCGGCCCGCGCGCCGGGCGCCGATGCCGAGGCCGGTCTCGGCGAACATCTCGCCGCGCCGGTGCGACTGCTCGGCGGCCAGCCGCAGCCCCCGTTCGTGGTGTTCGCGCGCCGCCTCCAGGTCGCCGGTCAGGAGGGCGATACGGCCGAGGCCGGAGTGTTTGTACGACGCCTGGATCCACAGGCCCAGTTCCTCGGCGCCGCACAGGCCGTCCCGGTGCAGGCGGGCGGCGCGCTCGTAGTCGCCGCTGATCTCCGCCAGCGTCCCGAGCGCTTCCGCCGCCTGCAATTGGCCCCACCGGTCGCCCAGTTCCCGGAAGAGGTCCGCGCTCTCCTCGGCGTCCCGCTGACGCGTCGCAGTCCCCTCGCGTACGGCATCGGGGGCCGCGTACTGCCCCTGGGCGCGGCTGCTGAGAACGGCTGCCGTACCCCAGCGGTCGCCGAGCGCCCGGAAGGCCGCCAGCGCGCGCGACAGCCGTTCGCGGGCCACTGCCGGGTCGCCCAGTCCGACCTGGGCGTAGGTCAGGAACCACAGGGCCCAGGCGTGGTCCGCCGGTGTCCTGTCCCCCGCACCGGGGTCCGGCTCGTCCCCGTACTGCTTCAGTACGGCATCGGCCCGCGCCACCGGATCGGTGTCGCCGCCTGCCAGCGAGGCCATACCGACCTGCCAGACCATGGCCCGCAGCCGCAGCCCGTCGGGCACGCAGGAGGAGGCGGCCGCGTCCAGCGCCATCGCCAGCGCGCGACCCGCCTCGCCGAGGCGGCCGCGCAGGAACCAGTACCAGGACAGGGCGTTGACCAGGCGCAGCGCGCGCTCCGCCGCGCCCTCCTGGACCGCGCTGTCCAGGGCCGTACGCAGGTTGGCGGTCTCCGCGTCGAGCCGCGCCAGCCATTCGCGTTGTCTCTCCCCGTACAGGAAGGGTTCCGCGCGTTCGGCCAGTGAGGTGTGGTGGACGCTGTGGCGCCGCCGTACCGTCTCCCACTCGCCCGCCTCGCGGAGCCGTTCCAGGCAGTACGCGGCCACCGACTCCAGCAGGCGGTAGCGCGGGCCGTACGGGCCCTCCGCAACCACCACCAGGGAGCGGTCCACCAGCCGCGCCAGCACGGCCGCCACCTCCCCTGACCGTACGCCGCCGCCCGCGCACACCTCCTCGGCCGCCCGGAGCGTGCAGCCGTCGGCGTGCGCGGCGAGCCGCCGCAGTACGGTCCGCTCGTCGGCGGTCAGCAACTCCCAGCTCCAGTCGATCATCGCGCGCAGGGTCTGCTGGCGCGGCGGCGCGCCGCGGCGGCCCGCGCCCAGCAGCCGGAACCGGTCGTCCAGCCGCGCGCTCAGCTCCCGCACGCCGAGGGCCCGTACGCGGGTCGCGGCCAGTTCCAGCGCCAGGGGGATGCCGTCGAGGCGACGGCAGATGTCCGCGACGGCCGCCGCGCTGCTCTCCACCGGCGAGTCCAGCCCGTCCGAGAAGTTCGGCGAGTCCGGCCCGCCCAACCCGTTCAGCCCGTCCACCCCTTCCAGCGCGAAGCCAGGCGCAGTGGCTGCCGCGCGCGCCACGAAGAGGGCGACGGCGTCGGCCTGTTCCAGGGGCGGCACCGGCAGGACCCGCTCACCGGCCAGCCCGAGCAGTTCTTGGCTGGTCGCCAGCACCCGCAGGCCGGGAGCGACTGCCAGCAGGGCCGCCGTGACCTCGGCGACCGCGTCGACGACGTGCTCACAGTTGTCGAGCAGCAGGAGCAGCCGCTTGTCGCGCACCGCGCCCGCCAGACGCTCGCCCACCGGGGCGGAGGCCGCGCCTTCGCGTACGCCCAGCACCGCGAGCACCGCTTCGGCCACTTCGGCGGCCGTGCACGACACCGTACGGTGCCCGTCCGCGCCGCCCGGCCGCCCCAGCGCCGCCAGCTCCACCAGCAGAACGCCGTCCGGGAACCGGGTGGAGTCGTCCACGAGCCGCTGCGCGGCCTCCAGCGCCAGCCGCGTCTTGCCGACCCCGCCGGGCCCGGTCAGCGTCACCAACCGGCCCGCCTCCAGGAGCGCGCGGACGTCACGCACCGCGGCGTCCCGCCCGACGAGTTCGGTGAGGGAGGCGGGGAGGTTGGTGCGGGGCGGAGCGGCGGAGCGGGCCGGAGGGCGGTGTTCCGCCTCACCCTCCCCGCGGCTCACGCCCGCCAGCCGAGGGTCCTGTTCCAATATCGCCTGGTGGAGGGCCGTCAGCTCGGGCCCGGGATCGACGCCCAGTTCCTCCGCCAGCCGCTCGCGCAGGGCGGCGTACGCCGCCAGGGCCTCGCTCTGCCGCCCCGCGCCGTACAGGGCGCGCAGGTGCAGCGCGCACAATCGTTCGCGCAGCGGGTGGCGGGCCACCAGCTCGGCCAGTTCGCCGGCCAGCGGGCCGTGCTCGCCCAGCTCCAGCCGGGCCGCGGCCTGTGCCTCCAGGGCCGTCAGCCGCTGCTCCTCCAGGCGGTCGGCCGCGGCCCGCGCGAAGGGTTCGTCCTCGAACCCGGCGAAGGCCGGGCCACGCCACAGGCCCAGCGCCTCGGTGAGCAGCGCGGCGCGCTCCCCCGGGTCCTGGTTCTCGTACGCGCGGGCCGTCAGCGCGGCGAACCGGCCCGCGTCCACCGCGTCGTCGGCGGCGTCCAGCTGGTAGCCGGGCGGACGGGCGGCGACCAGCGCACGGCCGCCCGGCCCGGCCGCCTCCAGAGCGCGGCGCAGCTGTGAAACCTTGGCCTGAAGGGCGCCGGTGGGGTTGGCCGGCAGCCGCTCGTCCCACAGGGCGTCGATGAGCCGGGCGGCGCCGACGGGCCGCCCCTGGTGGGCGAGCAGCGCGGCCAGAAGGGCCCGTACTTTCCGTTCGGGTACCCGTACGGGCCGTCCGTCCGCCGCCCACACTTCCACCGGCCCGAGCACGCCGAATCGCATGCCGCAACGGTACCCGGCCCCTCACCCGCACCGGCCGCCACCTGCGGGGCTGTGGCAGTGGTGGGGTGCCGGCCCGGTCTGCTACGCCTGTGCCATGGACGACTCCGAAACCCCTCCCGCAACGGAAGCACGTCTCCTGCCCGTCGCTTCCGGGCGGCGCTACGGCCGCGCCCACGTCCTGGACGTACTGGAGGAGCGTTTCAGCAGGCCGGTGGCCGAGGAGTGGGAAGTCCTGCGCCACCGAGGAACAGCCGTACAGGCCGCCGCCAAAGCCACAGCCTGACCCCCTCAAGAAACCGGCCGACTATCCGCCCAAACGTTCTCGAACTCCTCCCGATACGTCTCGAAAAGACCGTGATCCTCCTCCCGGTCCGCCCCCTGGCGCAGCACCTCGCGCCCGCCGCCGCGCAGGACGAAGACCGGTGACTCCATGCCGCGGCTGCGGCGCAGGTAGGACTGGACGACGGCCACGCCGTCCGGGCCGTCGCCGTCGACCAGGTAGGCGGTGAAGCGGGGGGTCTCGTCGAAGACCTGGATCTCGAAGGCGCCGGGGTCGCGGAGCCGGGCCCGTACGCGCCGCATGTGCAGGATGTTCATTTCGATGGAACGGCTCATTTCGCCCTTCTTCAGGCCCAGTTCCCGTTCGCGGCGGCGGACCGCGCTGCTGGCGGGGTTGAGGAAGAGCAGGCGGACGCGGCAGCCGGACTCGGCGAGGCGGACCATGCGGCGGCCGGAGTAGTTCTGTACGAGGAGGTTGAGGCCGATGCCGATGGCGTCCAGGCGGCGGGCGCCGCCGAAGAGGTCTTCGGCGGGCAGCTGCCGCTGGAGGCGTACCCGGTCGGTGTGGACGCCGACGACGTCCGCGTACCGGTCGCCGACCAGGTCCTCCACGGCGTCGATGGGCAGCCGTCCGGCGGTGCGGGTGCCGATGCCGGAGCCGAGGATGTCCAGCAGCCGGGCGGAGGCTCTCTCCGCCTGGGCGAGGACGGTGCCGGTCAGGGCGCGGTTGCGGGAGACGATGTTGCGGGCCACCTCCAGTTCGTCGAGGGCCAGCTCCACCTCCCTGCGGTCGTCGAAATACGGCTCGAAGCAGGGCCAGTGCTGCACCATCAGCTCGCGCAGCTGCGGGAGCGTCAGGAAGCTGAGGATGTTGTCGTCGGCGGGGTCGAGCAGGTAGCCCTTGCGGCGGCTGACCTCGCGGACCGCCACGGCGCGCTGGACCCACTCCTGGCCGGTGGGCCCGGCGGCGGCGATGACCCACTCGTCGCCGTGCACCGGCTCGTAGACGGGGCACAGCACCGCCGCCACGACGGCCCGCAGCCGCTGTTCGACGATGTTCAGCCAGATGTAGGCGCGCCCGGCCCGCCGCGCGCGCGTGCGCACCTCGCTCCACGCCTCGGCGCCCCAGTCCAGCTCCGCGCCGATCTCCATCGGCCGGGCCAGGGACACCGCCCCGGGCGGGACGTCGGCGGAGCCGCCGTCGGGTCCCTCATGACCGTCCTGGCCGTCATGGCCATCGTCACCAGGGGGCAACTCCAGCCCGCCCGAGCTCACCCGCACACCGCCTTCCGAACCCCCGTGCCAACGATCAAGGCAGACTACTGCGGGTCCGGGAGGCGGTGCAGCAGGATGGATCGAGTCCGGCGTCAACTCCCCTTATTCGACGTGACCGTTGTGTCCGGAAAGCTCGGGCGGAGTGAGCGGATTCATAGCGGTCACGTCGCGCGGGGCGAGCTGGAAGCCCTGCCAGTGGACGGGCATGGGCTCCTGGTCCTCGTCCCGGGCGATGTGGTGGTAGCCGATGTTGACCCACGCGATGGGGTGGCGGAGCGGCTGGCCGTTGACCCATCGGTCGACGCTGCTGCCCGCGCCGGTGCCGCAGTTCGCCAGGTTGTTGCTGGCGAACTGTTCGCATTTGTTGTACTCGGTGAAGTACACGTCGTGCCGGGTGAAGGCACGCCCGGTGTACTTGCTGGAGCGGCCGGGGACGATCTCGTACGACCGGGGGTGGCCGTCCTTGTTCTTGCCGACGTTGCTGACCACCCGCCACCAGCGGGTCGGCCCGGCGTCGCCCGCCAGCTCCTTGGCCACCGGGGTGCGGACCGTCTTCGTCCTGGGAGCCTGCCCGGCGCCGCCCGGGGTGGTCGTCGAGTCGAACTGCTCGACGCGGTTGGCCGACGAGCCGTCCAGGCCGAAGTTCAGGCGCCAGAAGACGTTGTGGCTGTGGCTGGTGGCGTAGTCCTTGGCGCCCTTGCCGATCGGCCAGCCGCGGCCGTCGCCCGCGTCGTAGTCGGCGGGCGAGAGCGTGCCGGTGGCGCCGACCTGCATGTTCATCGTGCCGTCGGCGGAGAAGCGCCACTCGACGATGTATTCGTACCAGCCGGTCTTGTTGACCGTGTAGACGAGCAGGTCCTTGCCCTGGACCTGCTGGATCTTGGTGGTCTCGCCGGGGTAGCGGCCCAGGCGGTAGGCGTGGCCGCGGGCGCGGGTGGTGACGCACAGGCCGTTGACGTAGGGGTGCTGCGGGTCCCAGGCGCCCGGCACCTTGACCGCCTTGATGGTGCCGCCCGGACACTCGCCCGGGTCCAGCGTCTGCAGGCCCTGCGCGAAGCTCTGACCGGTGAGGTCGTCGTACTCGTTGCCGCCGTCGTCGTACGGGACGTGGATCTGGGCCAGCTTCGCGGTGGTCAGCACCTGGATGGGCCGGGGCTCGCCCTTGGGCTGGTACGAGACGTTGTCCAGGACCAGCCCGGCGTTGGCCTCGTAGTGCCAGCACATGCGCCAAGTGGTGCCGCCTTCGAGGGTCTGCGTGATGCTGTACGGGGTACTGCACCCTGCGGCGGTGGGGGCGGGGGCCGCCGGCGCGGCCTGGGCGGCGGCCGGTCCGGCCGTCAGTGCCGCCGTGCCGAGCAGCAGCGGCGCGGCGAGCAGCGCGGTGCGCCGGGCGCGGGCCCGGCGGGCCGGGGCCGGGGTACGGACAGGGACACGGGCGGGTCCGTGGTGGACGCGGGCACGGCGGAAGGATCTTTCGTGCATGGAAACGCTCCTGTACGACGGTGAGACGGAAGCCGCGGAGGCTTGCGAGTACGCGGGTGCGGGATGCTGCACGGTTGCTGCCGGGCGGCCGCACGGCCGGGCCGGGCGGGGGCGCCGGGCCGGCGCTCTCCCGGTCGGCTCAGTCCAGCCGGCCGACCGTGCGCGCGCTCAGGTCGATCACGTAGCGCCGGGTGTCGATCCACTGGCCGTTGCGCACCTTGGTGAAGAGCCGCACGCAGCGGTGCTGCCCACAGGCGCGCAGCTTTTCCGGAGCCGGTCCTTCCGCCGCTCCGCGGTAGACGAAGCCGGTCACGGCCAGCTGGCCGGGGCCGGTGAGGTCCTTTCCGGTGGCGTGCTTGTAGTCCTTCCGCAGACCCTCCCCCTCGGGCGCGGCGATCAGCAGGCCGGCCGCCTCCTCGCTCTCCGCCCGGTCGGGCGGCGGCTGCACACCGTGCCGGCTGTCGGTCTTCTCGACCTTCCCGGTGGTGAGGTTGACGGTCTTGGTCACATACGCCTCGGACCGGTAGTCGTAGAACGACACGTTCGCCCGGCGCGGCGCGTCGGCGCGGCCGGTCTCCTCCGGGCCCAGCTCGGCCAGATCGGTGGTCAGCCGCTCGGGCCCGCGTCTGCCCCGTACGTCCTCGGCCGCGCCGCGGAACGCCGGAGGCGCCGCCAGGGCCTGCGCCCGCGCGATCTCGTCGTCCGTGAGCGGATCCCGGCCGACTCCCTCGCGTCCCTCGGCGGGGGCGCGCTCGACGGCCCCCGGCCGCACCTGGCCCGTTGGCGACCCGGGGCCCGCCGCCGCGGCGGCCCGGCTCCCCCCGCCGGCCGCCCCCGCGTCCCCGGGCAGGGTCACCGCGGCCAGCGCGGCGGTACCCGCCAGCGCCACGGCCGCGCCCGCCACCACCTTGCCCAGGTGACGGCGCATCATGTTGCGCACTGTTCCCCCCTGCTGCCTCATGGTGCTCGGCACACATCGGTCGTCCTGTACGACGATCCGACTTCACCGCGGGTTGCCCGCCTTTCGGCGCAGATCGCGCGAAAAACCAGCCGAATTGGGCAGGTTGAAACAGGAGACGAGCGCAGCACCGTACGCAGCAATCGAACACGGCGACGCACGACCGACGTGATGCCTCCAGGCGTCGCGACGCCCATCGAGGAAGTGGAAGAGTCGACGCATGCAGGTCTGGCCCGGACAGACGTATCCCCTGGGTGCCACGTACGACGGTGCGGGCACCAACTTCGCGGTGTACTCCGAGACGGCGGAACGCATCGAGCTGTCACTGCTGCACGACGACGGCTCGGAGACCGCCGTCGAACTGCGGGAGACCGACGCGTTCGTACGGCACGCCTACCTCCCCGGCATCATGCCGGGGCAGCGGTACGGCTTCCGGGTGCACGGCCCGTACAAGCCGGAACGCGGTCACCGGCACAACTCCGCCAAACTGCTGCTGGACCCGTACGCGAAGGCGGTCAGCGGCAGCATCGACTGGGACGAGGCGGTGTACGGCTACCACTTCGGCAGGCCGGACAGCCGCAACGACCTCGACTCGGCGCCGCACACGATGACGTCGGTCGTGATCAACCCGTACTTCGACTGGGGCGACGACCGCCCCCCGCGCACCGACTACCACGAGACGGTGCTCTACGAGGCGCACGTCAAGGGCCTGACCATGCTCCACCCGGACCTGCCGGACGACCTGCGCGGCAGCTACGCGGCGCTGGCGCACCCCGCGGTCATCGACCACCTGACCGGGCTGGGGGTCACGGCCCTGGAGCTGATGCCGGTCCACCAGTTCGTGCACGACCACCGGCTCGTCGACGCGGGGCTGGCGAACTACTGGGGCTACAACACCATCGGCTTCTTCGCCCCGCACAACGCGTACGCGTCCTGGGGCGACCGCGGGCAGCAGGTGCTGGAATTCAAGTCGGCGGTACGGGCGCTGCACGAGGCCGGTATCGAGGTCATCCTCGACGTGGTCTACAACCACACGGCGGAGGGCAACCACCTCGGCCCCACGCTGTCCTTCCGCGGCCTGGACAACGCCTCGTACTACCGGCTGGTCGCCGACGACCCGCGCTACTACATGGACACCACCGGCACCGGCAACTCGCTGCTGATGCGCAGCCCGCACGTCCTCCAGCTCATCATGGACTCGCTGCGCTACTGGGTGACGGAGATGCGGGTGGACGGGTTCCGCTTCGACCTGGCGGCGACGCTGGCCCGGCAGTTCCACGAGGTGGACCGGCTGTCGTCGTTCTTCGACCTGGTGCAGCAGGACCCGGTGGTCAGCCAGGTCAAGCTGATCGCCGAGCCGTGGGACGTGGGCGAGGGCGGCTATCAGGTGGGGAACTTCCCGCCGCTGTGGACCGAGTGGAACGGCAAGTTCCGCGACACCGTACGGGACCTGTGGCGCGGCGAGCCGCGCACCCTCGCCGAGTTCGGCTCCCGGCTGACCGGCTCCTCCGACCTCTACCAGGGTGACGGCCGGCGCCCGCTCGCCTCCATCAACTTCGTGACCTGCCACGACGGCTTCACCCTGCGCGACCTGGTCAGCTACGACGGCAAGCACAACGAGGCCAACGGCGAGGACAACAAGGACGGCGAGAGCTTCAACCGGTCCTGGAACTGCGGCGCCGAGGGGCCGACGGACGACCCCGCCGTACAGGAGCTGCGGGCCCGCCAGATGCGCAACTTCATGGCCACCCTGATGCTGTCGCAGGGCGTGCCGATGCTCAGCCACGGCGACGAGTTCGGGCGCACCCAGCGCGGCAACAACAACGCGTACTGCCAGGACAACGAGCTGACGTGGGTGCGGTGGCCGGACACCGACGGGGGCGCCGCCGGTACGGAGGCCGGGGAAGGGGGCGAGGGCGAGGGCGAGTCCGGGACCGAAGCCGAGGACGACCCGGAGCTCGCGGCCGTCCGCAAGGAGGACCAGGAGTTCCTCACCTTCGTCCGGCAGATGGTGTGGCTGCGGCGCGATCACCCGGTATTCCGGCGGCGGCGCTTCTTCCACGGCCGCCCCATGGAGGGCACCCACGACGAGCTGTCCGACATCGCCTGGTTCACGGCGGAGGGCGAGGAGATGCGGCAGCGGGACTGGCAGGCGGCGCACGCCAAGTCGCTGACGGTCTTCCTCAACGGCAGCGCGATCACCGAGCCGGGCCCGCGCGGCGAGCGGATCACCGACGACTCCTTCCTGCTGATGTTCAACGCGCACGCGGACGAGCGGGAGTTCACCGTGCCGGTCGACCACGGCCGCCAGTGGCAGGCGGTGGTGGACACCGCCCACCCGGAGGCGGTCGCCGACGGCGGCGGCATCAAGGCTCAGGCCGGCGACCGCCTCGCGCTGCCGGGCCGCAGCATGCTGGTGCTGCAACGGCCTGCATAGGGTCCGGGCTGCCGGTCCGTGACACTGGTCCATGGCGCCGGCCGGGGTACGCCGTGGGCCGTACGGCCGGCTCCGCCATTGCGGTGGTTCCCGATGCTGTCGTACGGCCCGGGCGAGAGGTCCGTTCGGCGTAGTCGGGGTGCCCGGCCCCGGCAGTGTGCAGGGCCTATGGGCGGGGGCCGGCGGTCGGGGAACCGGCGGGGGTCGCCGCCCGGCGCCGTCCTGCGCGTACATCCGGGCCGTCCGGATCGTGCGTACACAGCGCTTCGGTGCCGGGGCGGCCCGGGCCGGATGAAACAACAAGCCGTCCGGCGGGTACGGGTGTTCCCATGACGGCCGAATCCAGTGCGCCACCCACCGCCACGTACCGGCTCCAGCTCCAGCCGGACCTGCCCTTCGCCGCGGCCGAGAAAGCCGTGCCGTACCTTGCCGCGCTGGGCGTCTCGCACCTCCACCTCTCCCCTGTCCTGGAGGCGGTGCCCGGTTCCACACACGGCTACGACGTGGTGGACCACGCGCGGGTGCGGGCCGAGCTGGGCGGCGAGGAGGGGCTGCGCGCGCTGGCCGCGAGGGCCGCGGCGCATGGACTGCGGCTGGTGGTGGACACCGTTCCCAACCACATGGCCGTGCCCGCGCCGGAGTCGCTGAACGCCGCGCTCTGGGCGGTGCTGAGGGACGGCCCCGCAAGTCCGTACGCCCGCTGGTTCGACATCGACTGGGACGGCGGGCACGGCGGGCGGGTGCTGCTGCCGGTGCTGGGCGGGCGGCTGGGCGACGAGCTGGGGAACATCCGGGTCGACGGCGACATACTGCGCTACCACGACCACGCCTTCCCCATCCGCCCCGGCACCGAACGGCTTCCGCTGCCGCGCCTCCTGGACGCGCAGTGGTACCGCCTCGCTTGGTGGCGGCTGGCCCGCAGTGAGATCAACTACCGCCGGTTCTTCACCATTTCGGAGCTGATCGGCGTACGGGTCGAGGACGAGGCGGTCTTCGCGGCGACCCACGCGACGATCCTGCGGCTGCTGCGCGAGGGCGTCGTCGACGGGCTGCGCATCGACCACCCGGACGGCCTGGCCGCCCCGGGCAACTACCTCGCCCGCCTGCACGCCGCCACCGGCGGGCGCTGGACGGTGGTCGAGAAGATCCTGACCGGCCGGGAGCGCCTGCCGGACGGCTGGGCGTGCGCGGGCACCACCGGCTACGACGCGCTGCGGCACCTCGACGGCCTGTTCGTCTGCCCGCTCGGCTCCGGCCGCCTGTTCACCGTCTACCGGGACTTCGTGGCCCCGCTGGCGGACGCGGGCGGCGACTGGGAGGAAACGGTACGCCGCGCCGCCTACGAGGTCGTCACCCACGATCTCGCCGCCGAGGTCGAACGGCTGGTGCGGACCGCGGGGCGGATCAGCGACCAGGCGTCCCACCAGGGCGACCACGCGCCCTGGGCCCTGCGCACCGCCGTCCGGGAGCTGCTGGTCCGGCTGCCCGTCTACCGCCCGTACGCCACCGACCGCGCCGGAGCGCGCGACCCGCGGCGCGGCGAGCAGGACGCGGCGATGCTGGCCGAGGCCGCCGCGCGGGCGCGTGCGGTCTTCCGCTCGCCGCAGGAGGCGCTGGCCGTGGACCTGGTGCGCGATCTGGCGCTCGGCCTGCTCGGGGACGGCCCGGACTGCGAGGACTTCTGCGCCCGCTTCGCCCAGACCTCCTCCGCGCTGCGCGCCAAGTCCGTGGAGGACACCGCCTTCTACCGTTATGTGCCGCTGCTGTCGGCCTGCGAGGTCGGCGCCGACCCGGGGGCGCCCACGGTGGGCGTGGACACCTTCCACGCGTACTGCGCCCGTATCCAGCGGGACTGGCCGCTGACCTCGACGGTGCTCTCGACGCACGACACCAAGCGCAGCGCCGACGTACGGGCGCGGATCGCGGTCCTGACCGAGTGCCCGGAGCGGTGGCGGGACCTGCTGCGCCGGGTGTCCGCCGGGCCTGGCGAGGGTCCGCAGCCGCCGGACCAGCATCTGGCGTGGACGGCCTGGCAGACCGCCTTCGGCTTGGGCAAACCGTCCGCCGAACGGCTGATCCCCTCGGTGCTCAAGGCCGTACGGGAGGCCGGTCTGCACACGTCCTGGACGGAGCAGGACGCCGGGTACGAGGAGGCGGTCGGCGAATTCCTGCGCGCGGGGCCGTGCGGACCGGCGGCGTCCTCGCTCACCGAACTGGCCGCCGATCTCGCGCCGTACATCCGCGCCAACGTGTTGAGCGCGGCGCTGCTCCACCTGACGATGCCCGGCGTGCCCGACCTCTACCAGGGCACCGAGACCGAGTACACCGCGCTGGTGGACCCGGACAACCGCCGCCCGCCGCGGCTGCGCGCCGACCTGCTCACCGAACTGGACGGCGGTGCCGACCCGCAGGACCTCTCCGCGGAGAAGCTGCTGCTGACGGCCAGAGCGCTGCGCCTCCGCCGGGACCATCCCGACTGGTTCGGCGTGGACGGCACGTACACCCCTCTGCACGCGGACGGCTCGGCCGCCGGGCACTGCCTGGCCTTCGCCCGCGCCGGACGTGCCGTGACGGTGGCCACGCGCCTTTCCCTCCGGCTGGCCGAGGACGGCGGCTGGCGCGACACGGAGCTGCACCTTCCGGGTCCGGGCCCGTGGCGGGATCTGCTCACCGGCCGGGAGTGTCCCGAACCGGTGGTCTGCCTGCGCGAGCTGTTGGCGCGGTATCCGGTGGCGTTGCTGGTGGGAGAGGACTGACGGAAGGGGCGTACGGACACGACCGCGGGACGGCTGCCCGGTGCGGAACCGGAGGGGGAACGGCCGTCGTCTGCCCAGTGGTCGAGTCTGAGGAGTACGTACGGTGCGTATCTACATCAGCGCGGACATGGAGGGCGTCACGGGCCTCGTCGACGCCGACGACGTCCAGCCGGGCGGGCGGGACTACGAGCGCGGGCGGCTGATGATGGCGGAGGACGTCAACGCCGCCGTGCGTGGTGCCGTCGCGGCCGGTGCCACGGACATCGTCGTCAACGACGCGCACGGGCCCATGCGCAACCTGCTGCCCGAGGCCCTGCACCCGGCGGCCCGGCTCATCCGCGGCAAGCCCAAGCAGATGGGCATGCTCGAAGGGCTCACGCCGGGGCACGACGCCGTGGTCTGCGTCGGCTACCACGCGCGGGCGGGCACGCTCGGCGTGCTGAGCCACAGCTTCATGGGCCACGAGATCGAGGACATCTGGCTGGACGGCCGCCCCGTGGGCGAAATCGGCCTGGCGCAGGCCACCGCCGCGGCCCTCGGGGTGCCCGTGGTGGCCCTGACCGGTGACGACGGTGCCTGCGCGGAGACGAAGGAGTGGGACGACACGATCGCCACCGTCGCCGTGAAGCAGGCGCACGACCGTTTCGCCGCCGAGCTGCTCCCCGACGCGGAAGCCCGCCGGGCCATCGAGGAGACGGTCGCCGCCGCCCTCTCCACGCCGCCGCGGGCCCCCGGTCCGCCGCCGGACCCGTGCGCCCTGACCGTCCGCTGGCAGTCGGCGTCGGTGGCCGCGACGCTGCTGGGGATACCGGGCGTGACCTCGGTGGACGGCCGGACCGTACGGGCGCGCGGGGCGCTGACCGACCTGTACCGGCTCTTCGGCGTATGGATGCGCGTGGCGGCTTCGCTCACGCATCAGCAGCCGTACTGCTGAGCCTCCCGGAGGAGGTCCACGAAGTGCTCGGCCGCGCCGGTGGGCGGCACCCGGGAGAAGACGGTGATCTCCCGGCGCCACGGCGGGTCGGTGGGGACCGCGGTGCAGTCCAGACCGGTCAGCTCGTGGGCGGCGGTCAGGAGGACACCGACGCCGGCCGCCGCCATGCGGACCGCCGTCGAGGTGTGCTGGGTGCGGACGGCCGTACGGGGCGTGAAGCCGGCCCGTTCGCACTCCACGTCCAGCCACCGCCGGCCCGCCACGACCGGTTCCAGCGCGCAGCGCACCCAGGGGCGGTCGGCCACCTCCTCGATGCGTACGGCGGTACGGCCGCCGAGCGGGTCGCCGGGCGGCAGGACCAGCACCATCCGCTCCTCCCCCACGACCGTGACCGGCCCCGGCCACGTCGGTGGCCGCGGCCCGACCGCCACGTCGGCGACGCCGCGTTCCATGTGCTCGTACAGCTCGTCGGTGGTGGCGTATTCGTGCAGAACCAGGCGCACGCCGCCGTACTCACGCCCCCAGCGCACACAGACCTCCGGGAGCACGCCGATGGCGTGCGCGTGCACCGTCGCGATGTGCAGCTCGCCGCTCCGCGCCGCGCCCGACGCCAGCGCGGCGCGGCGGGCCTGTTCGGCGCTGCGTACGGCGAGTTCGGCGTGCGGGAGGTAGGCGCGGCCCATGGGCGTCAGCCGGACGCCGCGCGTCATCCGCTCCAGCAGCGGCCCGCCGACCTCCCGTTCGAGGGCCTTGATCTGGTGGGACAGCGCCGACTGGGTCACGTGCAGCAGCTCGGCCGCGCGCGTGAAGGAGCCCTCCGCGACCACGGTGACCAGGTACTCCATCTGCCGCAGACTCATACGGCCCTCCGTTCTCCCCATGAACGATGTTCATCGCCCCCATGGAAACATTGCCTTGGACTCATGGGCGGGCGGGGGCGGAGGCTGGCCGCATGAGCGACATGAACAGCGGTGGTACGAGAACGGGGGCCGCGCGCGGCGGCGGGACCGACGTGATCGTCATCGGCGGCGGCACGGGCGGCTACAGCACGGCCCTGCGGGCCGCCTCCCTCGGACTGCGGGTGGTCCTCGCCGAGCGGGACCTCGTCGGCGGGACCTGTCTGCACCGCGGCTGCATCCCGAGCAAGGCGATGCTGCACGCGGCGGAACTGATGGACGGCATCGCCGAGGCGCGCGAGCGCTGGGGTGTGAAGGCCACGCTCGACAGCGTCGACTGGGGCGCGCTGACCGCCACCCGGGACGACATCGTGACGCGCAACCACCGGGGCGTGGAGGGGCACTTGGAGCGTGCCGGGGTGCGTGTGGTGCGCGGGAGCGCGCGCCTGACCGGCCCGCGCTCCGTGTACGTCGAGGCGCCGGACGGCGGGGAGTTCACCGCGCGGCGCGGCATCGTGCTCGCCACCGGCTCCCGCCCGCGCCTGCTGCCCGGCCTCGCACCGGACGGCCGTACCGTCGTCACCAGCGACGACGCCCTGTTCGCGCCCGGCCTGCCGGACTCGGTCCTGGTGCTGGGCGGCGGCGCGATCGGCGTCGAGTACGCGTCCTTCCACCGGTCGATGGGCGCCCGGGTCACCCTCGTCGAGGCCGCCGGGCGACTGCTGCCCCTGGAGGACGAGGACGTGAGCCGCCACTTGGCGCGCGGCCTGAAGAAGCGCGGGATCACGGTCCGTACGGACTCGACGCTGACCGGGGCCGAGGTGACGGGGTCCGGTGTACGGGCCACCGTACGCACCCGCGGCGGCGAGGAGACGGTCGAGGCCGAACGCCTGCTGGTCGCGGTCGGCCGGGTGCCGGTGACCGACGGCCTGGGCCTCGCCGCTGCCGGACTCGCCACCGACGCGCGCGGTTTCGTGCCGCCCGCCGACTGGTCCCGCCTGGAGACCGCCGTACCCGGTATCCATGTGGTGGGCGACCTGCTGCCGCCGCCCTCTCCCGGCCTGGCGCACGCCTCGTTCGCGGAGGGCCTGCTGGTCGCCGAAACGCTGGCCGGCGTGCCGTCCCGGCCGGTGGACCACGCGACCGTGCCGCGCGTGACGTACTCCTCGCCGCAGACCGCCTCGGTCGGCCTGACCGAGGCGGAGGCACGCGCCCGCGGCCTGGAGGTGCGGGTCAACACCATGCCGCTGACGGCGGTCGCCAAGGGCATGGTGCACGGACAGGGCGGCATCGTGAAGGTCGTCGCGGCGGCGGACGGTGCGGGCGGTGAGGCCACCGGGGCCGTACTCGGCGTGCACCTGGTGGGCCCGCACGTCTCGGAGATGATCGCCGAGAGCCAGCTGATCGTCGCCTGGGACGCCGAACCGTCCGATGTGGCACAGCACATCCACGCGCATCCCACGCTGTCGGAAGCGGTCGGGGAGGCGTTCCTGACGCTGGCGGGGAGGGGGCTGCATCAACATTGAGGGACGGGTGTACGGGGCGGGCGTACGAGCCTGCCTCAGCGACCGGCGAACACCGCCCGTACCCGCGCGCCGTTGGCGAACAGGACCACGCCGGCCAGCAGCACCCCGCACGCCCCCTGTTCGATCTTCAGCCACGCCGGAAACGCTCCGGGCAGCACGACGACGGCCGCGATCACCGCGACCATGACGGCCGAGGCCACCCGCAGCCGGAGGTAGGACCGGCCGTGGCCACGGGCCGTACGGGCGGCGAAGGAGACCATGAGCAGGGACGTGACGACGACGATGACCGTGCGGACCCACACGGCGTCGGTCACCGTACCGGGGTGGTCCCGCAGCAGCACGACGGCGCCCAGGGTGAGGACGCTGAGGGCCGCGTAGCAGCCGACGAGCAGTCGCACGGTGCGCAGCGCCTGCCGGATGCGGGGGCGGGCCAGGCGGTCGGCGGGGACGGTGGCGGGGCGCGGGGCGCGCGTACTCATGACGGACCTTTCCTCACGGCTCAGTGGCGTATGGGGCCTTGGGACGCGTTGCGCGAACGGCCGTCACCAGCATCCGGCCCGTCCGCCGCCGGTCCGTCGTCCGGCCGGACGAAACGCGCCCCCGGTCCGCCTCGGGGACGCGCCGGGCGGGCCCGTAGTGGATCACCAGTAGGGCGGAAACTTCCGGGCATGAATAACGGTTTGGCACCCCGCGTCCGCCGGGTTAAGTTACTGCGCCTGTAGACCTTTTTATGACGGAAAGACGGTATGGGTAAGTACAAGTGGGGCGCGGTGTCCGCCGTGCTCTCGATCGGTGTGCTCGCCGGCTGCTCGGCCACCCCCGAAAAGGGCGGCGACACCGCCAAGAACGCTTCACCCTCCGCTTCGGCCGCGGCCTCGGCGAATGCGGCGAAGAAGGACGACAAGGCTGCGGCCGGTTCGCCCGACGCGTGGAAGAAGGGCACCCGGGTCGGGGCCGCCGGCAGCCTCTGCGAACTGCCGGTGTCGTTCGACGTGGCGAAGATGTGGCAGCCCAAGGGCCTCAAGCCCGAAGACGGGAAGCTGCTCGGCGAGTTCATGGGCCACAAGTCGGCCAGGGGCGCCTGCGAGATCGACGCCAAACCGGCGGGCAATATCGGATTCATCCGTGTGTGGACCACGGACCCGACGAAGAAGTCGCCGCGCGAGGTGCTGGAGGAATTCACCGGCGAGCAGCCGAGGGTCGTCAAGAAGGAATTCAGCGACACCAAGGCCGGCGAACTGCCCGCGGCGGAAGTCTCCTACACGACGAAGAGCCCCCTGAAGGACGAGCCCCAGCAGGAACGGGCGTTCGCGGTGGTGACGCCGAAGGGCGCGACCGTCGTCCATCTCGGCGGGTTCGACAACACCGAGCACAAGGAAATGCTCCCGGCGTACGAGATGGCCAAGAAGTCCGTCGCACCGGTGTCCTGACCCCTCCCGGGTCCTGGCCGCCTATCCCTGCGTAAGGACGTACCCCACGCTCCCGAAGGCGACGTGGTCCCCCGGCTGCACCCCCACCTCCCCCACCACCCGGCGCCCGTTGACGCAGGTGCCGTTGGTGGAGCCGAGGTCGCGCAGGAGCCAGGCGCCGTTGGCGTTGCGCAGTTCGGCGTGGGAGCGGGAGACCGTGTCGTGGTTGAGGCGCAGGCCGGAGCCGGGGGCCCGGCCTATGAGGAGGGGGAACGGGCCGGGGGCGGGCAGGAGGAGTTTCGGCAGGCGCTCGCGGCGCCAGGCGCGGCGGACCATGATGTTGAACGCCGACGCCTTGCCCACCGCGCGCAGCACGGCGCCCTCGACCCGGCCGCGGGAGGCCAGATCGGCGGTGGCGGCGGCGAGTTCGGCGTGCTGGCGGGCGCCGAGCACCAGCTCCAGCCGCCGCAGGAAGGTGTCCTGGGACAGCCTGCCTTGCGCCGCGCCCTCGCGCAGCAGTTCCAAGGCGCGTTCCCGGTCGGCTTCCGACGGGCGCGCCGGTCGGGCCGGGAACTCCAGCGATGTCATGCGGGTGATTGTCCGGCGCCCACGGGCCGGTGTCCAGCCACGGAGGCCGGTGCGCGGGGCGGCAGCGGCCCCGCCGGAAGTCCCTGGTGCCCCGCCCGTCCTCCGGCTACGCTCACCGTCGGCCCGCGAGAAGGAGAGGAGGCGAGAGCCGTGTCGACGTACCTGTATGCGCGCTCCCGCCCCGTCCACCGGGCTGTCCTGGGCTGATCTCAGCCGACCGGGAGCGCGATCCCTGCCTTCCGAGAGGACATCATGACCGGGTTGGTCTTCCGCGCGCTCAGCGAGAGCGACGCGCATCTCTTCCACACACTGGACGACCCCACCGCCGGCCTCGTCGGCCACACGCTCTTCGGACGTCACTACGCGACCCTCGCTCAGGGCGGCCTGTACCGCCCCGAGTGGACCTGGGTTGCGCTGCGCGACGGCGTCGTCGTGGCGCGCGCCGCCTGGTGGGCCGGGCCGGGCGACACCCGCCCGGCCGCCCTGGACTGGTTCGACTTCGCGCCGGGCGAGTCGGACGCCGCGGCCCGTCTGCTGCGCACCGCGCCCCTGCACTCCGAGTACATACTGCTGCTGCCGCCGGGCTGGCGCGAGCAGGAGGCCGTACGGGACGCCGCGCGCGCCCGGATGGACGCGGCCGCCGCGGCCGGGCTCACACCGCTCGTCGAGCGGTTCCGCTACACCTGGACGCCCGCCTGCGGTCTGCCCGAGCCGCCGGGCCGGCTGGTGTTCCGGCCGGAGCCGGACGACGGTGTGATCCTGGACATTCTGCGGCGCGTCGAGAACGGCTCGCTGGACGCCCACGCCCGGAAGGCGATCGCCGAGGGCGGTGTGGAGCAGGCCGCGCGGGAGGAGCTGGACTTCTTCAACTGGTGCCCGTCGCCCCGCGACTGGTGGCGGGTCGCCTGGACCGCCGATCCGGGGCGGGGAGGCGAGGTCGTCGGGCTGCACATACCGGCCCGTAACCACCAGGTGCCGGTCATCGGGTTCATCGGCCTCGTGCCGGAGCACCGCGGCCGGGGGTACGGCTACGACCTGCTCGTCGACTGCACCCGCCACCTCGCGGCCGAGGGAGCGGAGACGATCCTCGGCGAAACGGACCAGCCGAACGTCCCGATGGCGGCGGCTTTCGCCAGGGCGGGCTACCCGATGACGCAGGAGCGGGCATTCTTCATCTGAGGCCGGACGGGGCTTTCTTCGTCCGCGCGCCGGACGAAGGAGGACAGCCGTGCTCTTCGAGGTGTGGGCACCGGACGCCGAACGGGTCGCGCTGCATTTCGTGGCGCCCCACGGGCGCGCGGACGGCGCGACGGAAGGGGCAGACGCCAGCGGCACGGCGGGCGACCGCGCCGCGAACGGCGCGCTGACCACGGGACACGCCGTGGCGACCGGATACGCCCCCACCGGGGCCGTGTCCGCCGAACACGTCCCCATGGAGCGCGCCCCCGGGCGCCCGGGCTGGTGGCGGGCCGACGTACCGGCCCGCCACGGCGACCGCTACGGCTTCCGCCTCGACGACGGGCCGCTCCTGCCCGACCCGCGCTCGGCCCGGCAGCCCGAAGGGCCGGACGGGCCGAGCGCGGTCGTCGAGCACGACCGGTTCGTCTGGCAGCACCCGTGGGCCGGGCGGCCCCTGCCGGGAGCGGTGCTGTACGAGATGCACGTGGGCACGTTCACCGGCGCCGGCACCTTCGACGCGGCCGTCGAGCACCTGCCCCACCTCGCCGGCCTGGGCATCACCCACCTGGCGCTGATGCCGGTGTGCCCGTTCCCCGGGACGCACGGCTGGGGGTACGAGGGTGTCGCGCCCTGGGCGGTCCACGAACCGTACGGCGGCCCGGACGGCCTCAAGCGCCTCGTGGACGCCGCGCACGGGCACGGTCTGGGCGTCGTCCTGGATGTCGTCCACAATCACCTGGGCCCGTCCGGCAATCATCTGCCCGCTTTCGGGCCGTACTTCACGGAGACCCACCACACCCCGTGGGGCGCCGCGGTCAACCTTGACGCACCCGGGTCGGACGAGGTGCGCACGTACTTCATCGGGAGCGCGCTCGCCTGGCTGCGGGACTACCGGCTCGACGGGCTGCGGCTCGATGCCGTACACGCCCTGCACGACACCCGGGCCCGCCATTTCCTCGCCGACCTGTCCGGCGCGGTCGACGCGCTCGCCACACACCTGCGCCGCCCGCTCTTCCTGATCGCCGAGTCGGACCTCAACGACCCGCGCGTCCTCGCGCCGCGCTCCGGCGGCGGTTACGGTCTGCACGCGCAGTGGAACGACGACTTCCACCACAGCCTGCACACGGCACTGACCGGCGAGTCCCAGGGCTATTACGCCGACTTCGCGCGTGCGCCGCTCGCCGCCCTCGCCAAGACGCTGACCGGCGGCTTCTTCCACGACGGTACGTACTCCAGCTTCCGCGGCCGGCGGCACGGCAGCCCGCTGGACCGGCGCGCCACCGACGCCCACCGCCTGCTGGCCTACGCCCAGACGCACGATCAGATCGGCAACCGGGCGCTCGGCGACCGGCAGGCCGCCGGCCTCTCCCCCGGCCTGGTCGCCTGCGGCGCCGCGCTGGTGCTGTGCTCCCCGTTCACGCCGATGCTGTTCATGGGCGAGGAGTGGGCGGCCCGGACGCCGTGGCAGTTCTTCACCGACCACACGGACCCGGAGCTGGCCGAGGCGGTACGCGACGGGCGCCGCCGCGAGTTCGCCGCGCACGGCTGGCGGGCGTCTGAGATCCCGGACCCGCAGGACCCGGCAACGCGGGACCGTTCCTGCCTGGACTGGTCGGAGCCGGAGCGCGAGCCGCACGCCGCCCTGCTGGCCTGGTACCGCACCCTGCTGGCGGTACGCGCCGCCCACCCCGAGCTGACCGACCCGGACATGACACGGACCGAGGTCACGTACGACGAGGAGGCCCGCTGGCTGTGCGTACGGCGCGGGGCGGTGCGGGTGGTGGTGCGACTGGCCGGGGAGGGCACGGCCGGGGTGCCCGGGGCCGGCGGGCGGGCGCGGGTGCTGGCGGCGTGGCCGGACGCGGACGCGGTTGCGGCCGACCCGGACGGCGCCCTGAGGCTGCCGCCCGAGTCGGCCGCGGTGCTGAAGGAGGAGTGACGCGCCCCGGACGGGGAATCAGCGCTGGAACTCCGCGACGAAGGTCTCGCAGAACGCCTTCAGATCGTCCGGCTTACGGCTGGTGATCAGCGTGTTCGGACCGCCCGTGCAGACCTTGACCTGCTCGTCCACCCAGTTGCCGCCGGCGTTGCGGATGTCCGTCCGCAGGCTCGGCCAGGACGTCAGCGTACGGTCGCGGACCACGTCCGCCTCGATCAGCGTCCACGGCGCGTGGCAGATGGCCGCGACCGGCTTGCCCGCGTCGAAGAAGCCGCGGACGAACGCGACGGCCTTCTCGTCCATCCGCAGCGCGTCCGGGTTGGCGACGCCGCCGGGCAGCACCAGCCCGTCGAAGTCGCCGACCTGTGCCTGGTCCACGGTCCGGTCGACGGGGAAGGTGTCCGCCTTGTCCAGGTGGTTGAACGCCTGCACACGGCCGGACTCGGTGGAGACGAGCTTCGGGGTACCGCCCGCGTCGATCACCGCCTGCCACGGTTCGGTCAGCTCGACCTGCTCGATGCCTTCGGGTGCTACGAGAAACGCCACCTGCATGGCCGTTCATCCTTTGCGTTCGTCTTGCGTAGGAAGGGATGTTCCCTCTGCGGTCTTCTTTTCGCATCCCCGGTCGCAACCGGGCAAAAACGTGCCAAATGGGAGGTGATACGTCCTGGGGCAGCGGGTACCGGGATGCGTCACCCCGCAAACAGGGCAGTCAGCCCTATATCCCAGCTGTCCATCGCGGCTTCATCTGATGGACACTGTGTCCATGCCCCTGCGTATCGCCGACCTCCTCGCCCGGCCGGAGCTGAACCTGTCCCTCACCTACGACGTCCCGGCCGGGCAGCTGGACCGTACGGTCGAGGCCGCGACCGTCTCCGACCTGCTGCATCCGGGCAAGTGGCTGCAGGGCGGCGAGCTGCTGATGACCATCGGCCTGGTACTGCCGATGGAACCGGCGGCCTGCCGGACGTACGTACAGGACGTGACCGAAGGCGGGGCGGCCTGCCTGGCGCTCGGGCTGGGCCGCGGACTCCCGTACCAGAAAGCCCCCGCACCGCTGGTCGACGCCGCGCGCGAAGCGGGTCTGCCGCTGCTGACGGTGCCCGACGAGGTGCCGTTCATCGCCGTCACCAAGGCGGTGTTCGACGCGCGCGCCGACGAGCAGCGCGCGGTGCTCCAGCGCGCGTTCGCCACGCAGCGGCGGCTCACCGCGGCGGCGACGGACAGCGGCCTGCAACCGATGCTGGAGGAGTGGACCGCCGCCACCGGAGTCGGCGCCACGGTGCTCGACCCGCTCGGGCGGCTGCTCGCCACGGGCGGCGGGCAGTCGGCCCCGCCACCGGCCGCACGGGACCTCGTGGAACGGGTCGCCGCCCGCGGCCTGCGCGGCAGCGCGTCCAGTACGGCCGGTGGCCGCCAGCTTGAGGTGCAGCCGCTCGGCGCCCGGCGGCTGCGCGGCCTGCTGCTGCTCGTAGGCTCCCCGGACGCGGCAGCGCGCGCTGTGGTGCCCGGCCTGGTCTCGCTGCTCTCTCTGGAACTGGAGCGCCGCCACCTCATGGACGAGCCGGAGCGCCGCCGCAGGTCGGCGCTACTGGCGGAGCTGCTGTCCGACGAAGAAGGCCCGGCGGGGCGCGCCCACGGCATCCTCGCCGCCGCCGGCCTGCACGACGACCGGGTGCGCGGCGTCGTCATCGAACCCCCGGCCGCGGGCCCGGCGGACAGCGGTCCGCACGACATCGCCGCCGACCTGGCCCTGGCCGTCCCCGGCGGCCTGGTCCGCGTCGCGGAGAGCGGGCTCATCGAGGCCGTGGTGGGCGCGGGCCTGGACGTACGCGACGTACTCGGCCGGTTCGCGCCGCACTGCCCCGCGGGCATCGGCCCACTCGCCCCGCCGGACACCGTACGGGTCTCCCTGCGGCAGGCGGCTGGGCTGCTGGGCGTCAGCCGGGCGAGCGGGGTGCCGGAGGAGGCCCGGCAGAGCGCGGCCAGCCGACTGCTGCTGGACCTCGGCGACCGCCGTACGTTGCACGGTTACGCCGACGCCGTCCTCGGCCCGCTCGATCTCGCCGACCACGGCGAGGAGTTGCTGACGACGCTCGCCGCCTGGCTGGAGACCGGCGGCGCGTGGGACGCCACCAGCCGCCGCCTCGGCGTGCACCGGCACACCGTACGCAACCGCCTCGACAAGGCCATGGACTTGACGGGCCGCCGGCTCGACGACCCCGACGACCGCTTCGACCTGTGGCTGGCCACCCGCATCCGAAGCGGCGGCGACCTCAGGGCCGGCGGCCCCGGACGGTCCTGAGCCCTACCACCGCGCCCCGACGGCCCACCCTGACAACCGCCTTCGCACCCCGGCGGCCTGCCCTGACCACCGCCTCCGCACCCCGATGTGTCCAACAGCCCACCCCCCTGCATGTCCCCACCCCCCTCTCCTGTCCTACCGTCAGGGGATGCAGACCCCATGCTCCGAAGGAGACCGCACCGCCGAGGCCGACCGGGACGGGGCGGCGCCCGGCCGGCTGATGGCCATCAGTGACCTGCACATCCGCTACGAGGAGAACCGCGCCATCGTCGACCGGCTGCGGCCCGCCTCGGACGCCGACTGGCTGCTGGTGGCCGGGGACGTCGGTGAGTACGTCGAGGACATCCGCTGGGCACTGACCGTGCTCAGCCGGCGCTTCGCCAAGGTGATCTGGGTGCCCGGCAACCACGAGTTGTGGACGCCGTCCAACGACCCCGTACAGCTGCGCGGCGTCCAGCGCTACGAGCACCTGGTGGCCATATGCCGGGAGCTGGGCGTGCTGACGCCCGAGGACCCTTACCCGGTCTGGGAGGGCGAGGGCGGCCCCGCCGTGATCGCCCCGCTCTTCGCACTGTACGACTACAGCTTCCGCCCGCCCGGCACCCACACCAAGGAAGCGGCACTGGCCGTCGCCGAGCAGGCCGGGGTGGTCTGCACGGACGAGTTCTTCCTCCACCCGGACCCGTACCCGACCAGGGAGGCATGGTGCCGGGCCCGCATCGCGGCCACCGAGGCCCGGCTCGCCGAGATCCCCGAAGACCTGCCCACCGTCCTGGTCAACCACTGGCCGATCGTCCGCGAGCCCACCGAGCCCCTGTGGCACCCGGAATTCGCCCTGTGGTGCGGCACCAAAGCCACCGCCAACTGGCCCCGCCGCTTCCGCGCCGCCTCCGTCGTCTACGGCCACCTGCACATCCCGCGCACCATCGAGGTCGACGGCGTCCCGCACATCGAGGTCTCCCTCGGCTACCCGCGCGAGTGGCGCCGCCGCAAGGCGGCCCCGGGGCAACAGGTGCAGATTCTGCCGGCGGTGGCTCGGGCGCCGCAGTTCTGACGGGGCCGCGGGGCGCCACGCGGCGTACGGCCGCCGGACCGGCTCGGCGCCGGACCCGGCGGCCCCGCCCTCAGTCCCCGTCCGCCCTCAGCCGCACCGAGATCGAGTTGATGCAGTACCGCTGGCCGGTCGGGGTCGGGTAGCCCTCGCCCTCGAAGACGTGGCCGAGGTGGGAGCCGCAGCGGGCGCAGCGGACCTCTGTGCGGACCATGCCGTGGGAGCGGTCCTCCAGGAGTTCGACGGCGTCGGTGTCCTTGGGGTCGTAGAAGGACGGCCAGCCGCAGTGGCTCTCGAACTTGGTTTCCGAGCGGAACAGTTCGGCGCCGCAGGCGCGGCAGGAGTAGACGCCCGCGGTCTTGGTGTCGGTGTACTCGCCGACGAAGGCGGGCTCCGTGCCGCCCTGGCGCAGGACCTGGTACTCCTGCGGGGTCAGCTCGGCGCGCCACTGCTCGTCCGGCTTGTCGATCTCGTACGGCATACGGTCCCTCTCCCTCGGGTCAGTTCTGCAGGCGCGCGAGGATCTGCGGGCCCAGTTCGGTCACGTCGCCCGCGCCCATGGTGAGAACAAGGTCGCCCGGCCGCGCCATTCCTGCGACGACCTCGGGGACGGCGGTCTTGTCCGGCTCGGCGGTCACCCGGGCGCCGGCGGCCTGGGCCGCGTCGATGATCAGGGCGCTGGTGATGCCGGGAATCGGGTCCTCCCGGGCCGGGTAGATGTCCAGGACCACGGAGGCGTCGGCGAGGGCGAGCGCCTCGCCCATCTCCTTGCCCAGCTCCTGGGTGCGGGAGAAGAGGTGCGGCTGGAAGACGACCAGGACGCGGGAGCCGGCGGCGGCGCCGCGGATGGCCTCCAGGTCGGCGGTCATCTCGGTGGGGTGGTGGGCGTAGGAGTCGATGACCTGGACGCCGGCGGCCTCGCCCTGGAGCTGGAGGCGGCGCTTGACGCCCTTGTACGTGCCGAGCGCGGAGGCCAGGTTGTGCGGCGGGAGGCCGAGCGCGGTGCCGGCAGCGAGGGCGGCGACGGCGTTGAGCGCGTAGTGCCGGCCGGGGACCGAGACGGTGAAGGTGAGGATCTTGCCGTTGGCGAGGGCGACGGTGACCTCGCTGGTCAGCCCGCGCTGGTTGATCTTGAGGACGCGTACGTCGGCGTCCTCGGCCTCGCCGTACGTGACGATCTCGATGTCGAGGCGGCCGGCCAGGCGGGAGGTCAGCTCCCGGGCGCCGGGGTGGTCGGCGGAGATCACGAGGGTGCCGCCGGGGCGGATGCGGGCGGCGAACGTCTCGAAGGACTCGTAGATCTCGTCCATGGAGGCGTAGTTGGCGTGGTGGTCCAGCTCCACGTTGAGGACGATGGCGACCTCGGGCGCGTACTTGTGGAAGCTGCGGTCGCTCTCGTCCGCCTCGGCGACGAAGATCTCGCCGCTGCCGTGCTCGGCGTTGGAGCCGGGGGCGTCCAGGTCGCCGCCGATCGCGTACGACGGGGACAGGCCCAGCGAGGCGAGGGAGACGGCCAGCATGGAGGTGGTGGTCGTCTTGCCGTGGGTGCCGGCCACGGCGATCGGGCGCAGGCCGTCCATGAGGGAGGCGAGCGCGTCGGAGCGGTGCACGACGGGGATGCCGCGCTCGCGGGCCGCGGCCAGCTCCGGGTTGTCGTCGCGGATGGCGGAGGAGACGACGACGCTGGTGGCGTCCTCGGCGAGGTGGGCGGCGGCGTGGCCGATGTGCACCGTGGCGCCGAGGTCGCGCAGGGCGCGGGCGGTCGCCGACTCCTTGGCGTCACTGCCCGCGACCCGGGCGCCGCGCTGGGTGAGGATCTTCGCAATGCCGGACATCCCGGCGCCGCCGATGCCGATGAAGTGCGGTCGGTCCATCGCGTCGGGGATGCCCGGGGACGGTGCCATGCGTCAGTCTCCTGCTCGTCGGTCTCTGTGATCCGTGATCTCTGCGGTCCGTACGCGCACGATTCTCGCACCCGGCACCGACAGCCGGTGCCGGGCGGGCCGGAGCGCGGGGTCAGCGCCGGATCAGCCCGCGCGCGGTGGCCGCGGCGACCGCCGCCGTACGGGAGTCGACGCCCAGCTTGGCGTAGATGTGCACCAGGTGGGACTTGACCGTGGCCTGGCTGAGGAAGAGCCGTTTGCTGATCGCGGCGTTGGACAGCCCGTCGGCGACGAGCTGGAGCACCTCGGTCTCCCGGCGGGACAGGGCCGCGGCGGGCGCCCGCATCCGGTCCATCAGGCGCAGCGCGATGGTCGGTGCGAGGGCGGACTTGCCGGCCGCCGCGGCGCGGACGGCGGCGGCCAGTTCCTCGGGCGGCGCGTCCTTGAGGAGGTAGCCGGTGGCGCCGGCCTCGATGGCGGCGAGGATGTCCGCGTCGGTGTCGAACGTGGTCAGGACCAGGACGTGCGGGGCACCCTCGCGGGCGGTGATGGCGGCGGTGGCCTGCGAGCCCAGCATCCGGCCGCCGAACTGGAGGTCCATCAGGACCACGTCGACGCCCGGCCGGGCGGCCCGCTCGACGGCCTCCTCGGCCGTGGGCACGTCGGCGACGACCTCGAAGCCCGGCTCGGTCTCCAGGACGGCGCGCAGACCGGCCCGTACCACCGGGTGGTCGTCGGCGAGGAGGAGACGGATGGGGGCGGGGCCGGGGCGGCCGGCGGGGTCGGGGAGGTGGCTCACGCGGTGGCCTGTCCAGGAGGGGAATCGGTATCGGGGGCGGGGTCGGGGTCGGGGTCGGGGTCGGGTTCATGGTGACGGGTTACGGGGCCGGCCGCGGCCGTCGCCTCCGCCGCGGCCGGCTCCGGATACGGCAGGGTGACGGCGACCGCCGTCCCCTCGCCCGGTGCGGACTCCACGGCCAGCGTGCCGCGCAGCGCGCGGGCGCGGGCGCGCATCGCGGCGAGCCCGAAGCCGGTGCCCGTGGCGGGGCCGGAGCCCGGCCCCGGCACCTGGCCGGGTACGAAGCCCGTACCGTCGTCCACCACGTCGAGGGCGACTTCGGTGTCCATGTAGGAGAGGGTCAGCTCGGCACGGGCGGCGCCCGCGTGCTGGACGGTGTTGGCCAGCGCGGACTGCGCGATGCGCAGCAGGGCGACTTCGTGCGGGGTGGGCAGTTCGACGGGGGCCCCGGAGACCTGGCAGTGCACGGCCAGGCCGGAGGAGCGGGCGGTGGTGGCGCACAGCCGCTCCAGTGCGGCGGGCAGCGACCCGGCCTCCAGGTCGGGCGGGCTCAGGGCCCGTACGAAACGGCGGGCCTCGGCCAGGTTGTCGACGGCGGCCTGCCGGGCCTGCTGGATGTGGCCGAGCGCGGCGGCGGTGTCCGGCCCGGACGGAACGGCCCGTTCCGCGGCGCGCAGCAGCAGCTGGATGCTGGACAGGCCCTGCGCGAGGGTGTCGTGGATCTCGCGGGCCAGCCGCTCTCGCTCGGCGAGCACCCCGGCGGCGTGCTCGGCGGCCGCCAGGTCACTGCGGGCCGCGGTCAGCTCCTCAATGAGGCGTCGGCGCTGTTCGCTCTCCCGGTACAGGGCCTGGTAGCCGAGGACGACGGCGACGGCGACCGCCGCGCCCAGTACGGGGCCGATGACCGTACCGACGGTGAGCGTGTGGGTGTGCCAGCCGAATCCAGCGATCGCGACGAGGGTGGTGACCAGGACCGCAGGGAGCGCCCAGCGCAGTGGCAGCAGGTGGAGCTGCACGAAGAAGAGCGGGAAGGCCAGCCAGACGCCGAGCGGTGTGAGGACGAGCAGGACGGCCCACACCGCCATGACGGCGGCGAGCCAGAGGGCGGCGGCGGCCGTGGAGGTACGGACCGGGGGCAGTGTGGGGCCGACGGCGTACACGGCGAGCAGCAGGACGGCCGCGCCGACGACGGCCGGGGCGTTCGCGCTGTGGTCGGCCACGGCCCGTACGGCGGCGAGCGCCAGCAGTGCGGCCACCATCAGGTGCAGGCAGCTGCGCAGCACCCGCAGGGCTGGGGTCAGGGAGTGCGGAGTCACGGCCCCTCCAGGCTAGGCGCCGGAACCCGTACCGGCATCAATCAAAAGGTGGAGCGCCGACCTCGCCTTTTGATGACGGGGAACCACTCCGCGGCGCGATGCCCGGCGCCCCCGGCAGCGGCGACGGTGGGGGCGAGCCGCCGGGCAGCGGGCCCGGCGCCGGACGGAAGGATGGCCGGGCCCCGTGTTCGTCGCCTGGAGAGACCTGAGATTCGCCAAGGGCCGGTTCGCCCTGATGGGCACCGTCATCGTGCTGATCACGGTGCTGGTGGGGCTGCTGTCCGGCCTGACGGCGGGCCTGGGGCGGGAGAACACCTCGGCGATCACCTCGCTGCCCGCCGACCGTCTCGCCTTCGCCGCCCCGGCGGACGGCCGCGACGTGTCCTTCGCGGACTCCCGCGTCGAGCGGCGGACCTGGGAGGCGTGGGCGCGGGTGCCGGGCGTCACGTCGGCGGAGCCGCTGGGGATCGGCACGGTCAAGGCGGCGGCGGGCGACGGTGACGGGCAGCGGACCGCGGCCCTGTCCGCCTTCGGGGTACGCCCCGGCTCGCACCTGGCGCCCGGCGCCGGACGGGTCGCGGACGGTGCGGCCGTACTGTCCGCGAAGGCCGCGGACAAGCTGGGCGTACGGGCCGGGGACCGGCTCGCGCTGAACGGGCGCGCGCTGACGGTCGCGGCGGTGGCGGGCGAGGCGATGTTCAGCCATACGCCGGTGGTCTGGACGTCGCTGGACGACTGGGCGGGGGCGGCCGGGGGTTCCGGGCACGGCGGCGCTTCCCGGGCCTCCGGCGGCGGGGCCGCCTCGGCCACCGTGGTCGCCCTCTCCACCTCCTCGGACGCCGGCCTGGGCGACGCCGACCGGCGGCTGGGCACCCGTACGGTCACCACCGGCGACGCGCTGCGCGCCATCGGCTCGTACACCGCCGAGAACGGCTCGCTCCAGTTGATGCGCGGTTTCCTCTTCGCCATCTCGGCGCTGGTGATCGGCGCGTTCTTCACGGTCTGGACGATCCAGCGCAGCGGCGACGTGGCCGTGCTCAAGGCGCTCGGCGCCTCCACCCGGTATCTGTTGCGCGACGCGCTGGGGCAGGCGGTGGTGCTGCTGGTCGCCGGTACGGGCGTGGGCACCGCGGTCGCGGCGGGGGTCGGCGCGGCGGTCGGCGGCGCCGTACCGTTCGTGCTGGACCCGGCCACCGTGCTGGTCCCGGCCCTGATCATGATCGCGCTGGGGGCCGTCGGCGCCGCACTGTCGATCCGCCGCATCACCGCCGTCGACCCGCTGACCGCGCTGGGCAGCGCCCGATGAGCCCGCCGCCTTTCCGGCCGGCACGCGCGGTGCTTTCCCGGGCGGAGTGCCCGGACATTCCCCGGGCGGACCCGGCGAATTCCGGCACGGCCGATATCCGCGGGACCGCCTTCGGTAAGCCCGGCCGCAGTGAGACCATCTCCGCCTTTCGGCACATCCCGCCGGTCTGTTCCGGCAGCAATTCCCCGACGGGCGGTACACCGCTCCGTATTGCGGATTCCGCTCCCGGAAACTCCCGTTCCGTTCCGCCCGGCGGGCCGGAACACCCCCCATCGAATGGCCGGACGGACCTCCGCCCGGCCCCGACGACCCAGCGACGGACACCATGAACGCATCTGTCCCCCCGGCCGGAACCCGGCCGTCCGCCGGCCTCGCCCTGACCGGTGTCACCCTCACCTACCCGGACGGCGCCGCCCGCCTGACCGCCCTGGACGACGTGAGCCTGACGGTGCCGGCCGGGAGCGTGACCGCCGTGGTCGGCCCCTCGGGGTCCGGCAAGTCCAGCCTGCTCGCGGTGGCCGCGACCCTGATCGCCCCGGACCGCGGCCGGGTGGTGATCGACGGTACGGACACGGCGGGGATGGGCCGGGCCGAGCTCACCGCGCTGCGCCGTACCCGGGTCGGCATGGTCTTCCAGCAGCCCAACCTGCTGCCGTCCCTCACCGCCGTGGAGCAGGTGCAGGTCATGGCGCACCTGGACGGCAAACCCGTGCGGGCGGCGCGGGAGCGGGCGCTGGAACTGCTCGACGCGGTGGGGCTGGCTGACCAGGCGGGGCGCCGCCCGCACCAGCTCTCCGGCGGGCAGCGGCAGCGGGTCAACATCGCCCGTGCGCTGATGAACGAGCCGGCCGTGCTGCTGGTGGACGAGCCGACCAGCGCCTTGGACCACGAGCGCGGCGCCGCGGTCCTGGACCTGATCACCACGCTGACCCACCGGCGCGGCACCGCGACGGTGCTGGTCACGCACGACCGCGCCCACCTGGAGGCGGTGGACGCGGTCGCGGACGTGCGGGACGGGCGGCTCAGCTCCCGGCGGAGTCCGCTCCCCCGCCGGTGACGGGGCCCCGGGACGGGTTCTGCGCCACGTCCTGGGCGGGGTCGTCGGCCGCGTGCGAGAACAGTTTGAGTACGGGCACGCCGACCTTGTGGCGGGCGCGCGAGGCCCAGTCGCGGTGGAAGAACTCCTCGACGTAGTGCGGGGCGGTCAGCACGATCACCTCGTCGGCGCCGGTCTCGTCGACGACCGACCGCAGCAGGTCCAGGGGGTGGTCCTCGACCACCTGCCCGATGGCCTCCGTGCCCGCCGCCCGCAGGGCCGAGAGGGTGTGGGACAGGGCGCGCTCGGCGGGCGGCTCCGCCTGGGCGCCCTCCGGCTCGTCGCCTTCGCGCACGGCGTCCTCGAATTCGCCCAGCGCCACGTCGTCGATGGCCCTGAGCAGGCGGTCCTGCTTGCCGCGCGGCTGCATGAGGACGACGAAGGAGACCTGGTCGTCGCCGTGCAGCGTGGTGACGAACTCCACGTCGGCGGGCGTCAGCGACTTCTCGATCATCAATACACTCGTGAACACGGCGGGCGCCCTTCTTCTCTTCTCTCGCGGTCCGCGGAGCGAAACCGACAGAAACCATCCTGCCCCGTCGCCACACGGGGCCTTGGCCTTTAGTGTGCCCAGCGGAAGCTAAGCGGAACGAGCAATTCCGCTCTTTGTTCAGGACCGACGGTAACGGGTGAACAGGAAACCGGCCTCCTCCAGTACGGACGCGAGTACGAACGTTTCCGGAACGGTCGTCACCGGCGCGTTCATGATGCGCGACGCGTCACCGGCGACCACCAGTGGTGCCAGGGAGAGGCACAACTCGTCGAGTGCCCCGCTTCCGGCGAACTGACCCAGCAGACGCGGCCCGCCCTCCGTCAGCAGCCGGGACAGCCCCCGCGCGGCGAGCGCGCCGACCACCCGCGACGGATCGACCGCAGCGCCTTCACCTGCGAAAAGCACCTCGGCCCCGGCGTCGCGCGCGGCCCGTACCCGGGCCTCGTCGGCCCCGGAACCGGTCACGATCACCGTCGGCACCAGCGGCTCGGTGAACAGCGGCTGGGAGAAGTCCAGGTCCAGGCTCGCCGTGACCACGGCGATGGCGGGGGCGGGGGCCTGCCCGGCCGCGGCGCGGCGCGCGGCGAACGCCTCGCGGGCGCGCGCGGGGCGGTACCCCTCCTTGCGCACCGTCTCGGCGCCGACGACCACCGCGTCCGCCAGCCCGCGCAGCACGCCGAAGATCCGCATGTCCGCGTCGCTGGAGAGCGGCTGCGAGCGGCCTTCGTGGTGGGCCGCGCCGTCCAGCGAGGAGACCATGTTCGCGCGCAGCCAGCCCGCGCCGTCGTCGGTGCGGGGATACGCGTAGAGGTCGGCCAGTTCGTCCAGGCTCCACCGGCGGTCGGTGAAATCGGCGGCGCCGGAATCCGCCGTACCGGAAACGGCGGCCCCGGAAACCTCCCCGGTCCCCAGTACGGTTCCGGTATTGCCTTCCGGTGATGTTCCCGGGGCGGACGCGGCAGAATTCTCGGTGCCGGCGGTGTCCGGGAAAACGGCGGACCGTACGTACGGGGAGGGAATGGGAAACAGGCGTCGCATAGGCGGCAGTGTGACATGCCTCGCTCACCCGGCCGAGTCCTCCCGCACAGCGGCTAGGCTGGACGGCTGTGTCGTCTTCGCAGCCCTCGCCCCCCCAGTCCTCCCCCATAGCCGGGCAGCCGGCCGAGGGGGCCGGAACCGCCCCTGTCGCGCTCACCGAGCGCGCGCCGCAGGTCCCGGCCGACCGCCTGGTGGCGGAGATGGTGCCGCCGCCGCGGTTCCAGAGCGCGCGCTTCGAGACCTACATCCCGGACCCGAACCAGCCCAGCCAGGCCGCGGCCGTACAGACCCTGAGCGACTTCGCCGCGGGCATCGGCGGCGCTACGGCCGCGTCCGGCGGCAAGCGGCGCTGGTTCGGCCGGAGCCCCAAGAAGGCCGCGGCCCCCTCGGGTCCGCGCGGCGTCTACCTGGACGGCGGCTACGGCGTCGGCAAGACGCACCTGCTGGCCTCCCTCTGGCACGCGACCCCGGCCGACCCCGCGCGCAAGGCGTTCGGCACCTTCGTGGAGCTGACGAACCTGGTCGGTGCGCTCGGTTTCCAGCAGACCGTGCAGACGCTCAGCGGCCACCGCCTGCTGTGCATCGACGAGTTCGAACTGGACGACCCCGGTGACACCGTCCTCGTCTCCAGCCTGCTGAGCAGGCTCGTCGAGGCGGGCGTGGCGCTCGCCGCCACCTCCAACACGCTGCCCGGCAAGCTCGGTGAGGGCCGCTTCGCCGCGGCGGACTTCCTGCGCGAGATCCAGGGCCTGAGCGCCCACTTCCGGCCGCTGCGCATCGACGGCGAGGACTACCGGCACCGCGGCCTGCCCGAGGCCCCGCCGCCGTTCGACGAGGCGACCGTCACCCGGGTCGCCCACCGGACGCCCGGCGCCTCGCTCGACGACTTCCCCGCCCTGCTGGAGCACCTGTCGAAGGTGCACCCGAGCCGGTACGGGGCGATGTGCGACGACATCACGGCCGTCTGCCTGACCGACGTACAGGCGGTGCCGGACCAGTCCACCGCGCTGCGGCTGGTCGTCCTCGCGGACCGGCTCTACGACCGCGAGGTGCCGGTGGTGGCCGCGGGCAAGCCGTTCGACGCGCTGTTCAGTGACGACATGCTCAAGGGCGGCTACCGGAAGAAGTACTTCCGCGCCATCTCCCGGCTCACGGCGCTGGCCCGGGACGCCAAGCCGCTGACGGAGGCGTAGGGCGCGCCCTCAGGGCGGCACAGCGGCGGCGGGCCGGATTCCGGTCCGCGCGCGGCCGGTTCCCGGCGGCCGACGTGCGTGGTACACACATGCGGGTCGACACCACCTGTCCGCCAGCAGGGAGTTGCCCATGTCCGCGACACGTCGTCAGGTCCTCGCGAGAACCGGTGCAGTGGGCGTCTCGATCGCCTTCGCCGGCAGCGTCACGGAACTCTTCACCGGCACCGCCGCCGCGCACGGCGCGGGCCGCCACGGCTACGGCCCCCTGGTCCCGGACCCGGCCGGGCTGCTCGATCTGCCCAAGGGCTTCCGGTACCGGGTGCTGTCCCGCGAGGGCGCCCCGCTGCCCTCGGGCGAGGGGCGGACACCGGGCAACCACGACGGCATGGCGGCCTTCCCCGGACGGCACGGCCGCGTGCACCTCGTACGCAACCACGAGAACCGGCGCAAGTCCCGGGTCCCCGTCCCCGCCGTCGACGGTCTGACCTACGACCCGGCGGGCGAAGGCGGCTGTACGGCGCTGGAGCTGGACCGGCACCAGCGCGTGCTCTCCGAGCGCGTCGCCATCGCGGGCACCTCCACCAACTGCGCGGGCGGACCCACCCCTTGGCACACCTGGCTCACCTGCGAGGAGACCGAGCTGCGGGCGGGCCAGGACGGGTACACCAAGGACCACGGCTTCGTCTTCGAGGTCGATCCGTACGATCCGCGCCGCACCGGCGCCGTGCCGCTGACCGCCCTGGGCCGCTTCCAGCACGAGGCCGTCGCGATCGATCCCCGCAACGGCACGGTCTACGAGACCGAGGACGCTTTCGACAAGCCGTTCGGCCTCTTCTACCGCTTCCGGCCCGCCCGGCCGCTCGGCGGGCGGGGCTCGCTGCGGGCCGGCGGACGGCTCCAGGCGCTGCGCGTACCGGACGTGAAGGACCTGTCCGCCGTCCAGGAAACGGGTACCCGCTTCGATCACGTGGAGTGGGTGGACGTCCCCGACCCGCTCGCCCGGCAGACACCCGTCCGCTTCCAGGACTTCGGGCCGCGCGGCATCACCCACGCGCAGAAGCTGGAGGGCTGCTACTGGGGCGGCTCCTGCGTCTACTTCGTGTCCAGCTTCGCGCGGAGCGCGGACGGTTCGGCCGCCGACCACTACGGGCAGGTGTGGCGCTACGACCCGGACGCGCGCCGCCTGACCCTCGTGGTCGTCTTCGGTCCGGACACCGACGTACAGCTGCCCGGCGAGTCCCCCGACAACATCTGCCTGGCCCCCGGCGGCGGCCTCATGGTGTGCGAGGACGGGGACGGGGCCCAGTACGTGTTCGGCCTCACCCGGCGCGGCACGGTGTACCCGGTGGCGCGCGGGCGGCAGAACATCGGCACCCCGGAGAAGCCCGAGTGGGGTGAGTTCGCGGGTGTCACGTTCTCCCCGGATCAGCGGACGATGTACGTCAACTGCTATACGCCGGGGACGACGTTCGCGGTGACCGGGCCCTGGGAGGACTGAGGCGCGTCCTCAGTTGCGGCGCGAACCGAGGCGGCAGGCCACGGCGGTGGCCACGGCCGCGATGACGACCGTGCCGAGCAGCGGCAGCCAGGGCAGGGCGACCGTCCCGTGGGCGGAGCCGGTGACCAGGCCGGATACCGCGGCGTTGGCGGGCGAGGCGCTCCCGACCAGCAGCAGGAGCGCGGCCGACAGGCCGGACAGGACCGACCAGCCGGTGCTGCGCAGCACCGGCCAGTTGCACAGGGCCCCGACGGCGGTGCCGAGCAGGACGGAGACGAGCGCGGCCAGCAGCCCGGCGCAGAACGCGGGCGCCACGGGGACGGCGGTGTGGTGGTCGGAGGCGTGCGGGTCGGACCCGAGCGCGACGTACACCGTGCCGACCAAGGCCAGGACCGTCGCGGACAGCGCCCCGGTCAGGACCCTGGCGAGGTGGGCCCGGCCGGGGCCGGTGGCCGCGGCGGCGCAGGCACGGGCGGCGGGCGGCTCGCCGGTGACGCAGAGCCGGCACAGCCAGGCGGCGAGGGGCAGCGGGCCGATCGCGGCGAACCCGTACGAGTCGAGGACCGGCCCGCCGGGCTGCACACCGACGGCGAGGAAGGCGGCGTACAGCAGGACCGGCGGCAGCCAGCGGTGCGACCTCAGGAGCAGGGCCGAGTGGTAGCGCAGGAGCGGAATCACGGTTACCGGTTTTCGTCGGGAGGCGGGGCCGGGGTGACGGTGCGGATGTGCCAGGGCGGATGTGCCGCGAGCAGGGCGCGCAGCAGCGCGTCGGAGTGGGCGGCGGCGACGGTCAGCCGGACCGTCGTGCCGTCCGGGCCGGGGGTGGCGGAGGGGCGGCCCGGGAGGTCGGCAGCGGTGGCACCGGGGGGTGCCACCGCCTCGATGATCACCCGGGGGCTGTGGAGGCCGCCGGTTTCCGCCGGGCCCGGTTCCGCCCCGTCCGGCAGCCGGTCCAGCCGGTCGCCCGTGACCCGGTACCGCGCGTCGGCCGCGCCCTCCAGGCGGCGCGGGTCGTGGTCGACGAAGACGACCGTGCCGCCCGCCGCGACGCGCTCCGCCACGGCCCGGTCGAGGGTCTCGCGCGCCGCCGGGTCCAGGCCCGTCCACGCCTCGTCCAGGACGAGCAGGTCCGGCTCGGCGAGCAGGGCCTGCGTCACCGCGACCTTCTGGCTGGTGCCCTTGGACAGCTCGGCGAGCGGCGTACGGGCGTGGCCGGCGGCGCCGAAGCGGTCGAGCCATTCCGTGGCGCGGCGGGCCGCCGTACGGCCGCGCAGACCGTGCACCCGGCCGAGGTGGGTGAGGTAGCCGACGGCGGTGAACGGCAGGGCGGCCGGGAAGCGTTCGGGGACGTACGCGGTGCGCGGGCGGCCGGTGATACGGCCCGTACTGGGCGCGTCGATCCCGGCCAGCAGCCGCAGCAGCGTGGACTTGCCGCTGCCGTTGTGCCCCTCCACGCGCACCAGGGAGCGCCGCGGCAGGTCGAGACTCACGTTCCGCAGCACCCATGGGCCGCGCACTCCGTAGCGCCGCCCGACCCCGTCCAGCCTCATCGGCACCCCGCCGCCCCCTGGTCGCTTGCGCCCCCGGCCGTCACCGTCAGTTCCCGCTCGCCCGCTCGGGACGCAGCTCGCTGGGCCGTACGATCACGAAGCCCTCGCCGTCCAGCCGCAGCTGGACGGCCTCGCCGGAGCCGCCGCGCAGCATCGAGCCGAGGCTCTGCGAGCGGTGCAGCGAGGTCTTCAGCGACGCGCTCCACCCGACCACCGCGTCCGTGTCGACGAACACCGGGGCCTGCGGGGAGACGGGGATGACGATGGGGTTGCCCTCGCACACCACGCCGAGCTTGCCCTGGCCGGTGAAGACCGAGTTGAACAGGCCGCCGCCGGTCATCCCCGCGCCCTTGACCGTGGAGATCTCGTACGACAGGGACGGGTCGAAGCACAGCACGTTGCGGCCGTTGATCGTGATGCCGTCGCCGGGGGCGAGCTCGACGATGAAGCAGTTGGCGGCCTCGTGGGCGAACCAGACCTCGCCCCGGCCGCGCACCGCCATCAGGGCCAGGCCCTCGCCGGTCACGGCCCGCTTGATGAACTTGCCGACGCCCTGCCCCTTCTTCTCGAACTGCAGGTCACCGCGGTAGGCGACCATCGAGCCCTGGCGGGCGAAGCACTCGCCGTCCACGGCGTACTTGATCGACTTGGCGTTCTGCAGGGTCATACCGGGCGCGGAGGCCTGGGTGACCACGTTTTCGGAGGCGAAGAGGTCGCTGTGCATAGGGAGGATAATCACCCGGAACGATCCGCTCCGCCAAGGCGACGGCCCGCCGCGGGCCCGGCCGGGCTGCTGGCACACTTGTCCGTGTGACCAGCACCGACCTCACCGGCCCCGGCGATCCGGCCGACACCCCGGCCGACGCGCCGCGCCCCGCGGAGTCCGACCGGGACGCCGCCCCGCAGTACGTCCTCCCCCTCGTCGTACGGATCGAGCGGGACGCGCCCCCCGCCCGCACGGACGCGCTGGAGACCGCGGCGCGGGCCGTCCTGGTGCTGCTCGCGGACGAGCGCGCGACCGGCGACGGCGAGTGGGCGGCAGCCGTACGCGACTGGCAGGACGCCCGTATCCGCAAGGTCGTGCGCCGGGCGCGCGGCGCGGAGTGGCGCCGGGCCGAGGCGCTGCCGGGGATCACGGTGCACGGCACGGACGCGCAGGTACGGGTCTTCCCGCCGGTCCCGCTGGACGGCTGGCCCAAGGACCTGGCCCGGCTCCAGGTCTCCGGGACGCACCTGGACGACCCGCAGGAGGCCGAAGCGCCCGCCCCCGGCGGCGTGGTGCTGTGGCTCAACCCCGAGCTGGACATGTCGGCGGGCAAGGCGATGGCCCAGGCGGGCCACGGCGCCCAGCTCGCGTGGTGGGAGCTGACCCCGGCCGAGCGCACGTCCTGGCGGGAGGCCGGCTTCCCCCTCTCCGTACGGTCCGCCGCACCGCACCAGTGGGAGCGGCTGGTCCACGACGGGCTGCCGATGGTCCGGGATGCGGGGTTCACGGAGATCGCGCCCGGTTCGTGCACGGTCGTCGCCGACCATCCGGCGCTGCGGGCGCGGCTCGAACCGTCTGCCGGAGGCTGCTGACACGGCCGAAGCCCTCCGGCCATGTGGGGGGCGGGAGGGCATCGGGAGTCGCCCGGTCCGGGCGGTTCGGTGGTGCGGGCGGTGTATCAGGTGCTGACGGTGGCGACGGGGTCGACGTTGTACGTACGGGCGTAGCCGTTCTCGGTGCCGACGAGGAGGTCGACGACCTCGAAGTAGCGGTCCCAGAACGGGGTTTCGCGCAGCGCGTCGATGAGGAGCTGGTAGGCCTCGTGGTCGTCGGCCTCCCAGACCCAGACGTCGGTGACGCGGGTGGAGTAGAACTCCGTGTCGTAGAAGCGCGACCGCACGCCGGTCGTCCTGGCCTTGACCACGGACATGACCTCGGTGCCGAAGGCGTGCACGCGCTCCTCGGGGGTCATGGCGAGCCACTCGGGCATGGTCTTGATGAGCAGGAAGGCGGTGACGGGCGGCGCGGTTTCCTCTGCGGACATGGTGCATTGCCTCCGAAAGGGCAGGTGGAAGCGGTCGTGAAGACCGTGTGGGACGTACCGGACCGGTACGTCTTCATCCTGCGAGGCGCCCGGTATTGCCACAATGGGAACATCGGCAAGGGATCATTGCCCGAAATGGAATGACGCCGCTGAACGGTCCGAACAGGGGGAACGGCGTGAACGGTCCAGCGAGACCCGAGCCGGTCATCGACGCCAACCTCGCCGTGGCGCTGGACGCGCTGCTGGCCGAGCACAGCGTCACCCGCGCCGCCGCGCGCCTGCACACCTCACCCGCCGCCATGAGCCGCACGCTCGCCCGGCTGCGGCGCATCCTCCAGGACCCTCTTCTGGTCCGGGCCGGACAGACCATGGTCCCCACCCCGCGCGCCCAGGCCCTGCGCGACGAAGCCGCCACGGTGGTGCGCCGCCTGGGAGAACTGCTCTCGCCCGGCACCGGCGTCGACCCCGCCGCACTGCGCAGCACCTTCACGGTCCAAGCCGCCGACATCGTCGGCGCGGCCCTGGTCCCCGGCCTGCTGGAACTGGCCCGGCAGGAGGCGCCGGGGGTCTCGCTGCGCCTGCGGGCCGAGGAGCTGGAAGCGCAGCCGGCCCTGCGCGACGGCCGGATCGACCTGGAGATCGGCGCCATCGACCATGTCGACCCCGAGACCCAGGTCGAGGAACTGGTCACCCTCCGGATGGTGGCGGCCGTCCGGCCCGGCCACCCCCTCACCGAAAAACCCCTGACCCCGGAACGGCTCGCCGCCGCCGAGCACGTCGCGGTCAGCCGACGCGGCCGGTTCACCGGCCCGCTGGACACCGCCCTGGCCGAGCACGGCCTCCAGCGGCGGGTCACCGCCGTCCTCCCCAGTCACCTGGCCGCGATAGCCCTCGCCGCCCGCAGCGATGTCGTCTGCCTCCTCCCCATCGCCCTCCCGGGCGCCGCCCCCTCGCCGTTCACGGACGCCGCCACCGCCCTGGGCCTGCACCTCCTCGATGTCCCCCTGCCGCTGCCGCCCGTGACCATCGGCATGGCCTGGCATCCGCGCCACGCGGCCGACGGGGCGCACCACTGGTTGCGCGACGCGGTGCGCCGGACTGTCGGGGGACCCGGGGGCGTGACGGCAGTGTGAGGCGCGGGCCCGTTCAGGCCGCCAGCCATGTACGGCGGTTCCTGGCGACCGTGTAGACACGCTCCACACGCGCGGGGGCCAGTACCCCGCCGAGCTGCCCGAGCGAGGGCGCCTCGCGTTCGTCCCGCAGGACCCGTACGCCGCGCAGGGCCGGGTCCAGGGTCACCTCCGCCGCGCCGACGAACGCCAGCACCGGCCGGGTCTCGACGCGGAAGCGGCAGCTGCGGGTCAGCACGTAGGAGGCGCGCCGGGCCTCCTGCCGGATGTCCCGGACGTACGGGAACGCCTGGTGGCCGCGGCTGACGCGGACGGCGTCCTCGGCGACCCGCACCCGGGCGCCGCGCACGTAATGGGTGCCGACGCACAGCACGCCGCCGGGACCGATGAGCAGGTGGCCGATGACCGCCGCGGGCGGCATCGGCACGGAGTGGATCACGTACCAGCCGCCCGCCGTCAGCAGGTCGAGGGCCGTGCCGACGGCCTGTTCGCCGAGGAGCTGCCGGTGCCAGTCGTCCTGGGGCGGGCGCCGGCCGAGCAGGCGGGCCCACCACAGCGCGGCCCTCGCGCGCGGCTCCTCCGCGAGGCGGACCCGCAGGGCCTCTCCCGGGCGGTTCGGGGCGAGATCGTCGTCCGGCGGCAGGAACAGCCGGTCCGGGTCGCTCGCGTACCGCGCCTCCCGCTTCCCCTCCCCGCTCCCCTCGGCACCGAGGTCCGCGACGGCGTCGGCGGACAGCTGGTCCGCTGACCCGTCCTCCGCGCCGGGCTGATGACGGATGTCGCTCATGTCCCCTCACCCCCCGATGGCCATGGGAGCAGGCACCCGGCCCCCGGGCAAGGGGTACGACCGTCAGGCCCCGGGAAAGCCGAGGTCAGCGGACAACGTACGGTTATCTCCCGTGTTCTCCTCTCTCATGGGTTTCACCGCGGTGGCCGTCCTGCTGACCGTCTCGCCGGGGCCGGACTTCGCCGTGGTGCTGCGGACCTCCCTCGGCTCGGGGCGGCGGGCGGCGCTGTGTTCCGCGCTGGGCATCGCCGCGGGCTGTGTCGTCTGGGGGCTGGCGGGCGCGGTCGGGCTGACCGCCATGCTGTCCGCGTCGCGGACGGCGTACGACGCGCTGCGCGTCGCCGGGGCGCTGTATCTGATGTGGCTGGGATTCCAGGCGCTGCGCAGCGCGCGCCGCCGCACGCCGGGGGGCGACCTGCCGGAAGGCGCCGGACCGGAAGGCGCCGGTCCGGAATCCGGCATCACCGACGTCGGCCGGCAGTCGCCGCTGCGGGCGTTCCGTACCGGCCTGCTGACGAATGTCCTGAACCCGAAGGTCGGGGTCGTGTACATGTCGCTGCTGCCGCAGTTCATCCCGCACGGCGCGCCGGTCGTGGCCACGACGCTGCTGCTGGTCGCCGTCCACGTCCTGCTGGGCTTGTTCTGGCTCGGCGGCATCGCCCTGGCGGTGCACCGGGCGCGCGCCCTCTTCCAGCGCCCCCGCGTCCGCCGCCGCCTGGACCAGGCAACCGGCGGGGTCCTGCTCGCGCTGGGTGCCGCGGTCGGGGTCGAGACGGCGCGCTGAGCGATACGGAACGCGGGGCGTACGGCGTCGCGTCGTCCCGCACGCGGCGCGGGACAGGAGCCGAGCCGCCCACTCGGTGGCACGCGCCGTCGCAAGCTCAAATCATCCTCTGAACCCGCCTCCCCCGGGATTGGTTCCCGACCGGCGGGGCGATGACTACCCAACACCACGGGGGTGCACGAGTGGGGGGAACCATGGAACATCTCGGTACGGGCATCGGCTGGCGGCCCGAGATCGCCGACGGGGTGGCGGAGCTGCCCGGCGTGGACTGGGTGGAGGTCGTCGCCGAGAACCTCTGTCCCGGTCATCTCCCACCCGCCTTGCAGGCGCTGCGCGAGCGGGGCACGACGGTGGTGCCGCACGGCGTCTCGCTCGGGCTCGGCGGCGCCGAACGCCCGGACCCGGCCCGGCTCGCCGCCCTCGCGGAACGCGCCGAGGCACTGGGCGCGCCGCTGGTCACCGAGCACATCGCGTTCGTACGGGCCGGGGGCCCGCTGACCGCCTCCCCCGCGATGGAGGCGGGGCACCTGCTGCCCGTGCCCCGCACCCGCGACGCTCTGGACGTGCTCTGCGAGAACATCCGCATCGCGCAGGACGCGCTGCCCGTACCGCTCGCCGTGGAGAACATCGCGGCGCTGGTCGCCTGGCCCGACGAGGAGATGACCGAGGGACGGTTCCTCGCCGAACTGGTCGAGCGCACCGGCGTACGGCTGCTCATCGATGTCGCCAACCTCCACACCAATCATGTGAACCGGAACGAGGACCCGGCCACGGCACTGGACGAGCTGCCGGTCGAGGCCATCGCGTATGTGCACGTGGCGGGCGGGATCGAGCGGGACGGGGTCTGGCACGACACCCACGCCCACCCGGTGACCCGCCCCGTCCTGGACGTACTGGCGGAACTCTGCGCCCGCACCACGCCTCCCGGCATCCTCCTGGAGCGCGACGAGAACTTCCCGGCGACCGATGAACTCGCCAAGGAGCTGGACATGATCCGCACGGTGATGACGGAGGCGCCGGCGGTCCCGGTACGCCGGGGGCCCGGGACCGCACAGGAGCCCGCGACGGAAGGCAGCCCCACCACCGGCCCGGCTCCGACCACCGGCCCGGCCACGACCACCGGTCCGGCCACGACCACCCCCGCCCGGCAGCGCCTGGCCGTCGCGCAGGCCGCGCTGCTCTCCGCGCTGGTGGCCGGGACGCCGGCGCCGGAGGGCTTCGACCGGCGGCGGCTGCTCGTGCAGAGCCGGGCGCTGGCCGACAAGCGGGCCTCCGTGGTCGCCAAGGTCGCGCCCGAGCTGCCGGGCATCCTCGGCACGGACTACCGGCCCAGCTTCCTCGGTTACGCGCGGCACCGGCCCATGAAGGGCGGTTACCGCCAGGACGCCATGGACTTCGCCGTGCATCTGCTGGCCGAGAACCGGCCCGCCGACCCGGACGCGCGCCGTCAGCTGACGCAGTGGTGGCGGGACCGCTCCGGGCCGAAACCGCCGGGCAGGCCCGCGAACCGGCTCGTCCGCGCCGCACGGCTCGCCCTGGGCCGGGGGTGATGAACATGCTCGCGCCTCTGGTGACCCTGGTGATCGCCGCCTCCTCGCTGCTGCTCGTCGCCCGTACCGTCCATGTCGTCCGTGCGACGCCCCGCCCCAAGCGCCGCAAGGCGACCGCATACGAACTCTGGGAGATCGCCTTCCTCGCCGGCGGCCCCGCCCGGGTCGCGGACGCCGCGATCGCCGGTATGCACCAGGACGGCCGGCTCGCCGTGGGCGGGCCCGGTGTGGTGTCCGTGCGGCAGGCGGTGGCGTACGACCCGGTCGAGACGGCCGTCCTGGACTCGCTGGCGCGGACTCCGGACGGCGCGCTGGACACCCTGCGCCGCCACGTCATGCGGGCCCCGGCCGTCCAGGCGGTCGGTGACCGGCTGGCGAAGCGCGGTCTGATGCGGAATCCGCGCGCCGGGCGCCCCTGGCGGCGGTACGCCGCCTGGCAGTCGGGGATCTGTGCGGCGGGCTTCGTGCTCGTCCTGCTCTTCACCTTGACGGGCGCCATCACCGGCGCGAACGGAGAGACACCCTTCGTCGTCCAGGTCCTGCCTGCGGCCCTCCTCGGCATCGTGACCGGCGCGGTGTGCCGGAAGGTCCTCAGCAGGCGGGTGACGCGGGCCGGTGTCTCGGCGGTACGGACGTTCCGTACGGCGCACAAGGCGGACCTGGTGAGCGACGCGACCCAGTCCGCCGCGCTGCTCGTGGCGCTCGGCAGCACCGCGCTGCTCGTGGACGACGTACTGCGCGACCACCTCACCGAGGTGCAGCACTCGATGGCGGGTGCGGGTGCCTCGGCGGCGCCGTACTCCGGGTCGTCGTCCACCACGTCGACCGGCTCGTCGAACGCGAGCTGCGGCTGGAACGTGCCGGACGACAGCTCGGACACGGCCTGGTGCGGGTCGTCGTGCGGCGGGTCGGGGTCGGGGTCGGGGTGCGGCAGTTCGTCGTGCGGTGGCGGGTCGTCGTGCGGCGGTGGCTCGTCGTGCGGCAGTTCCGGGTCCAGCTGCAGCAGCAGTTCCTCTTCCTGCGGCGGCGGTGGCTGCGGGGGCAGCTGATCCCCCGCGGCGTCCGTAGCCCCCGCGGCCCCCGGGCAACCGGTCAACGTACCAACGCCGGGCGGCCGTTGGCGGGGCTTCCCCGAACGGGCGACAGGGCCGACACAGGGCGCACTAGCGTGCGGTGCCGCATCAGGAGGCACCATGCGATCCGTAACCGGCACCGGCCTCGTCGTCACCGCGCTCGCCGCGACCCTGGCCGCGCTGCTCTTCCCGATCTGGTCGTTCGCCGGCCGGCCGGGCCAGGACGGGGGCGCCGACACCCAGACCGTCGCGACCTCGTTCGGCCCGCTGTCCGCGCTCGACCGTGACTTCGTCAACCGCGTACGCCTGGCGGGCCTGTGGGAGCTGCCCGCGGGCCAGCAGGCCCAGCAGCGCGGCACCGTGCCGTCCGTACGGGAGGCGGGCACCCACCTCGTCGAGGGGCACACCTCGCTCGACCGGCACGTACGCGAGGTGGCGGCGCAGCTCGGTCTCGCGCTGCCCGACCGGCCCAACGCCCAGCAGCGGCACTGGCTGGCCGAGCTGAGCGCGGCGCGCGGGGCCGCGTACGACCGGAAGTTCGCGAACATCCTGCGGCTCGCGCACGGCAAGGTCTTCACCGTCGTCGCGCAGGTGCGCGCCACCACCCGCAACGCGCTCGTGCGGAGCCTGGCCGACGACGCCAACCGCACCGTCCTGGACCACATCTCCGTCCTGGAGCACACCGGCTTCGTCGACTTCGACGCGATCGCCGAGGACGCGGCCACCTCCTCCCCGTCGCCGAGCCCCTCGGCCCCGCCGCCGTCCCTGGACGCGCCGGCCGCCACACCGACGCCCGTCACTCCGTCGGCGACGTATTCACTGCCTCCGCCCGCCACGCCACCCGCCACCGCCACCGGGGCCCCGGAATCCGCCCGGTACCCGACGGCCGGCCTCAACACCCCCGAGAGAACGGGAAGAAGTGATCGCCCATGCACGACCCCCGGCACTCCGCGAGCCCAAAGCCCCCGCAGAGCCCTCGCCCTTCGCCTCCCCCACGACCAGCGCCACCGCCCCACAAGCCCCCGCAGCTCCCACGGCACCGGCGCCGGCTCGGCACCAAGCACCTCGTGCTGATCGCCCTGCTCGCCGTGCTCGGCTCGGCCGGCACCTTCGTCTCCGTCACCGGTAACGCCTCGGCTCACAACGCCACTCCCCCGTCCGGGTCCCCGCCCGTCGATCCGTCACCTTCACCCTCGTCACCCAGCGTGACAGACCCCACTGACAACGCCCCCGCCGACGCTTCCACCAGCGCTTCCGCCGGATCCTCGCGCACCCCGGCGGACGCCCCCGACGATCCCGCGGGCCCGGCCGGCTCCGGCTCCCCCAGCGGCTCCACCGGTCCGGGCCAAAGCGTCCCGGCCGCAGGGGACTTCGCCGACATCCGCTCCGTACGCCCCGGCCCCCGCCCTCCGCGCGACGGACCCGGCGCGTCCACCGGCACCTTCACCAGCGACTGCGGCCGCAACGAGGAGCGGCACAACAACCCCGACAACTTCATCGTCACTCCCGGTGTCCGCAACGGCGCCCACCACCTGCACGACTACGTCGGCAACCGCTCCACGGACGCCTTCTCCACCGACGGCTCGCTGCGCGCGGCCGGCACCACCTGCGCCGGCGGCGACAAGTCGGCGTACTTCTGGCCCGTACTGCGCCGCCTCAGTGGCGGGGACGGCCCGAGCAGCGGCAACGGGCAGGACCCGGCGGACGGGAACGTGGGGCGGGTGCTGACGCCGTCCTCGGTCTCGCTGACCTTCCGCGGCAGCCCGGCGGGCAAGGTCGCCGCCATGCCCGAGGGCCTGCGCGCCATCACCGGCGACGCCAAGGCGTTCACCAACGGCACCGCCAACGCGCGGGCGCAGTGGACCTGCACCGGCTTCGAGGACCGGCGGCTGGCGGACAAGTACCCGCTGTGTCCCGGCGGCAGCCGGGCCGTACGCGTCCTGGACTTCCCCAGCTGCTGGGACGGGACGAACAAGGACAGCGCCAACCACCGCACCCACCTCGTCTTCCCCGACCGGGCCTCCGGCCGCTGCCCCGGCGGCACGAAGGCCGTGCCCCAGCTCCAGATGCGGCTGACCTACGCCGTCACCCCCCGGCCGCGCGCCTTCGCCCTGGACAGCTTCCCCGAGCAACTGCGCAAGCCGGTGACCGATCACGCCGACTTCGCCAACTTCATGCCGCGCGACCTGATGGCGCGCGCGGTGGCGTGCATCAACTCCGGCCGCCGCTGCCGCTGAGGAACACGGGACCGTACGCACGCAAGGCTGTACGAGCCGAACGGCCGTGGCCCCCGCACCGCGCTCCACTCGTTGGGGGCATAGCTCCCGACACCGGAGGGCGGTGCTTTACAAGCCCAACCCTCGCCCCAACTATCCCTTTTGTATGCGCACCGGGCGTCTCCACGGCGCCTCCATACGAAGGGACGGCTTTGTGAAAGCAGTAGCGCTCTACGGCACCCTCGGGTCGCTGGTCCTGTCCGCCCTCGTCGCCGTCCCGGCCGGCGGCACCACCCGGCCCGCGGAGGCCCCGGTCAGGACCCCGGCCCCCGCGCCGCACCGGATCACCTTCGGCCACTGCGCACCCGAGGAGCACCTGCCGGCCGGCGTGGAGTGCGGCCGCCTCGCCGTCCCGCTGGACTACGCCCACCCCAAGGGCAAGAAGATCTCCCTCACCGTGAGCCGGGCCCGCGCCACCGGCTCCCCCAGGGAACGCCAGGGCTCGCTCGTCTTCAACCCGGGCGGACCCGGGGCGTCCAGCATGAACTTCCCGCTGTACGGGCAGCTGGACCGGTGGCGCAAGACGGCGCGGGCCTACGACCTCGTCGGGTACGCGCCGCGCGGCGTCGGGCGCTCGGCGCCGCTGTCCTGCCAGGACCCGGCGGAGTTCACCAAGATCCCGAGCCGGAGCCCGAAGCTTCCCCCGGAGGCGTTCAAGCGGAAGAAGTTCGCCGAGGCGAAGGCGTACGCGCAGGGCTGCGCGCGCAACGCGGGCCCGGCCCTTCGCCACTTCACGTCCGCCAACAACGCCCGCGACCTGGACATGCTGCGCGCCGGGCTCGGCGAGAAGAAGCTCACCTTCATGGGCGCGTCCTACGGCACCTACTTCGGGGCCGTGTACGCGACGCTCTTCCCCGGCCACGTCCGCCGCATGGTCTTCGACAGCGTCGTCAATCCAGACCCCCGGCACGTCTGGTACCGCAACAATCTCGCCCAGAACATCGGCTTCGAGCGCCGCTGGCAGGACTGGGCCCGCTGGGTGGCCAAGCACCACAAGGTCTACCACCTGGGTACGACACCGCGGGCGGTGCTGCGCACGTACGACACCGTGCGGGCGCGGCTGGACCGCAAGCCGCTGGGCGGAAAGGTCGGGTCGGCGCAGCTCCAGGCGGCGTTCCTCAAGACGGGCTACAACGACGCGTACTGGCCGGTGCGCGCGGCGGCGCTCGCCGCGTACGTCAAGGGCGACCCGAAACCGCTCCTCAAGCAGGCCACCCCGCTGCCGGACGGCGCGAAGTCGGACGAGAACGGCAACGCGGTCTATACGGCGGTGGAGTGCAACGACGGGCTGTGGCCGCGTGACCTGCGGGTCTGGGACCGGGACAACACCGCGAGCGCGCGGGTGGCACCCTTCGAGACCTGGGACAACGCCTGGATGAACATGCCGTGCGCCTTCTGGCCCCGCTTCTCGCCCAGGGGCGCCGCCGCCGTACAGGACCCGATGGGCTACGCGGCGGACGTGGGCGAGGCGGCCATGCCGCCGGCCGGTGCGCCGCACCGTCCGGTGGACGTGCGTACGGCGCCGGGCGCGCTGCCGCCGGTGCTGCTGCTGTCGGCCGAGCGGGACGCCGCCACACCGCACGCCGGCGCGATCGAGCTGCGGCGCCGGCTGCCCGGCTCGGCGCTGGTGACCGAGCGCGGCGCGGGTACGCACGGTGTCTCGTTCGGCACGAACACCTGCGCCAACCAGTATGTGGAGCGGTATCTGCTGACCGGGCGGACCCCGGCGCGGGACACGTACTGCGGGCCGCGCGCGGAGCCCAAGCCGGTGCTGCCGACGGCCGGGAAGCGCGGGAGCAAGTAGCGCGGCGGACCGCTCAGTGAGCGACAGGCCGGGTGGCGCACCCGGCCTGTCCCGCTGTCCGGGACCGGTACGGCCCCGCCGGCTCAGGCCAGCCCGGCGACCAGCTCGGCGACCGGCTTGCGGCGGCCGGTGTAGAACGGCACCTCCTCGCGGACGTGCATCCGCGCCTCGGAGCCGCGCAGGTGGCGCATGAGGTCGACGATGCGGTACAGCTCGTCGGCCTCGAAGGCGAGGATCCACTCGTAGTCGCCCAGCGAGAAGGACGGCACCGTGTTGGCGCGCACGTCCGGGAAGCCGCGGGCCATCTTGCCGTGGTCGGCGAGCATCCGGCGGCGGTCCTCGTCGGGGAGCAGGTACCAGTCGTAGGACCGCACGAAGGGGTAGACGCTCACGTACTCGCGGGCGACCTCGTCGGCCAGGAACGCCGGGATGTGCGACTTGTTGAACTCGGCCGGGCGGTGCAGCGCCATGTTCGACCACACCGGCTCCAGCGCGCGGCCGAGCCTGGTGCGGCGGAAGAGGTTGTACGCCTCCTGGAGCGCGTCGGAGCTCTCCGAGTGCCACCAGATCATCACGTCGGCGTCGGCGCGCAGACCGGAGACGTCGTACGTGCCGCGCACCACGACATCCTTGGCGGCGAGCTGCGCGAACAGCGTCTCGACCTCGTCGGCGTAGCCGGTGCGGTCCTCGGGCAGCACGTCGCGCAGCTTGAACACCGACCAGAGCGTGTAGCGGATGACCTCGTTCAGGTCCTTCGCCTTCTTGCCGGCGTTCGGGGTCTTCTCGGGAGCGGGGGCGGAAGCGTCAGTCATGGGTCCATTCTCACTCGGCCGGTGCGGCGGCTTGCGGCAGGGTGTCCAAGATGTCGTCCGCGGCCGCGCGGGCCGACGCGATGCAGGCCGGAATGCCCACGCCCTCGTAGAGCGCCCCGCATACCCGCAGGCCGGGCAGCTTTCCGGCCTCGGCCCGGATGCGGGCCACCCGGTCCAGGTGGCCGACCGGGTACTGCGGCAGCCCGCCGTCCCAGCGGGTGACCTGCTGGGCCACGGGCCGGGCGGCCAGTCCCACCGCCTCGCCGAGGTCGCGCAGCGACAGGTCCACCAGGTCGGCGTCGTCGCGCTCCAGGTCGGCCACGTCGCCGTAGCGCCCCACGGAGGTGCGCAGCACGAACAGGTCCCGGTCGGCGTCCGCGAGCCAGCCCCACTTGTTGCTCGCGAAGGTGGACGCCTTGATCTTGCGGCCGTCGACCGGCGGGACGAGGAAGCCGCTGCCGGACAGCGCCGCCTCCACGTCCGCACGGCGGAAGGCCATGGTCACCAGGGCCATGGAGGCGTACTCGACGGCGGACAGCTCGGTGGCGGCGACGGGCGCCTCGGCGGCCAGCAGCCGGGCGGCCGCGGGCGCCGGCGTCGCCAGGACCACGGCGTCCGCTTCCAGCGCCGCCGGGCCGTCCCCGCCGTCCAGGACGACGCGCCAGCCGCCGGCGGTGCGGCGCAGCTCCCGTACGGGGCTTTCTGTACGAATGGTGCCGCCCGCGGCCCTTACCGCGTCGGCGACGGCGCCCGGCAGCGTGCCCACACCGCCGTCGATGCCCATGAACACCGGCGCCGGCGCCTGGCCGGGCCCGTCGGCGCGCGCCGCCGCGCGCGCTTGGATGCCCCGTACGCCCTCGATCAGCGAGCGCTCGGCGCGCGCGGCCTCGAAGAGCTGCGGTACGGCGGCGCGCATCGAGATCTGGTAGGCGTCGCCCGCGTAGACGCCGCCGAGCAGCGGCTCGACGAGCCGGTCCACGACCTCGCGGCCGAGCCGTTCGGCGACATACGCGCCGACCGCCACGTCCGCGCCGACCTCCGTACGCGCCAGCGTCTCGTCCTCGGCGATCCGCGCCATGCCCTCGGCAGAGATCACGCCGGAGGCGGCCAGCAGGCCCAGGTCACCGGGCACGCCCATCACATGGCCCTTGGGCATCGGCCGCAGCGCGCCGCGCGTCCACAGGGCGGCGGTCGCGGTGGTGGGCGGCTGCAGCCGGTCCCCGAGGCCCACGGCACGCGCCAGGTCCACCGCCTCCGGCCGCCTGGCCAGCATCGACTCGGCACCGAGATCGACCGGTACACCCGCGATCTCCCCGGCGCGCAGCTTGCCGCCCAACCGCCCGGACGCTTCCAGTACGGTCACCCGCGCACCGCCACCGAGCAATCGGTGGGCCGCCGCCAGGCCCGAGATGCCCCCACCGATGACGACGACGTGACTTCCGGGCGCGCGGCCCGTACTGGTGTGCGCTGTGCTCATGCCCCCACTCTCTCAGAAGCCGCCTCCTCCGGAGTCCGGTCCGTGACCGCATCGCGACCCACGAACGGCAACCCACGGCTCCCCCGCCCCGTCGAAGTGGCAACGACAGCACACCACTTCGGGGGGGTACGGATCATGGGCACAGCGAGCCGGGCGTACGGGGCGCGGCGGGCGGCCGCGGGAACGCTGCTCGCGGCGTCCCTCGCGGTCGCGGGGTGCGGGGCCGCCGGGCAGGGCGACTCCGGGCCGGCGAGCGCGCCGCAGGCTGACAAGGGCTCCGCGCGGGGCGAGCAGGGCATGGTCGGTCCGAAGGCGCCTGGCGGCGCGGCGTCGGCCGACGGCAAGGCGGGGTCCGGGGCGGGCAGCGGGACCGGGAAGCCCACGCAGGTCTCGACGGCGCAGATCATCCGTACGGCGACGATCACCGTCGAGGCCGCGGACGTACCGGGAGCGCTGGCCAAGGCCCGTACGGCGGCGAAGGGCACCGGCGGCTACGTCGAGGACGAGTCCACCGACCGGGACGGCGAGGGCCGGGAGCGCTCCCGGGTCGTCCTGCGGGTGCCGCCCGAGGCGTACGACGGGCTGCTGGACCGGCTCTCCCGCCTGGGCACGCTCAAGGAGCGCCAGGTCTCGGCGAAGGACGTGACCGACCAGGTCGTGGATACCGACAGCCGCATCAGGTCGCAGCAGGCCAGCGTGGCGCGGGTGCGGGCGCTGATGGACAAGGCCACGTCGATCGGCGACATCGTCACGCTGGAGTCCGAACTCAGCCGCCGCCAGTCGGAACTGGAGTCCCTACAGGCGCGCTTGAAGTCCCTGAAGGAGCAGACCGGCATGGCCACGGTCACGCTGGTGCTGCGCGAGCCGGACGCGGCGGACGACGACGGGGAGACCACCTTCGGTGACGCGCTCAGCAGCGGCTGGGACGCCTTCACGGCGGGGGTGCGGTGGCTGCTGGTGGCGGTCGGCGCGGCGCTGCCGTTCCTCGCGGCCGGAGCGCTGGTGTACGGGCTGTGGCGGGTGCTGCGGGGCCGGCTGCCGAGGCGTACGCGGACGTTCGACGTCCCCCCGGCACCGCCGCGGCAGTACCCCGCGGAAGCCGCGCCGGAGGGCACGGACACCACACGGGAGGGTGACGCCCCGGGGGCCCGTTGACAGCCGTACGCGGCGGGCAAAGACTCGGGGCGGTAGCGCCGATCTTCGAGCGGACAGGGCGGGCGGGCTGATGACCGAGCAGGGTGCACGAGGCGCTGGGGGCGCCCGTGATGTGTATGTGGTGGATGCGGTGCGGACGCCGGTCGGCCGGTATGGCGGTGCGCTCAGTGGTGTGCGGCCCGATGATCTGGCGGCGCATGTGGTGCGGGCGCTGGTGGAGCGCACGCCGCGGCTGGATCCGGCGCGGATCGATGATGTGGTGTTCGGGGATGCGAACGGGGCGGGGGAGGACAACCGCAATGTGGCGCGGATGGCGGTGCTGCTGGCCGGGCTGCCGGTGACGGTGCCGGGGGTGACGGTCAACCGGCTGTGCGGCTCCGGCCTGGAGGCGGTGATCCAGGCTGCCCGCAGTATTGCCCTGGGCGATGCGCAGGTGGTGCTGGCCGGCGGGGTGGAGTCGATGAGCCGCGCCCCCTACGTGCTGCCCAAGCCCGAGCGGGCCTTTCCGGCCGGGCACCAGGAGCTGTTCTCCTCCACGCTGGGCTGGCGCATGACCAACCCTGGTATGGCGCCGGAGTGGACGGTGGCGCTGGGCGAGGGCGCGGAGCTGATCGCCGACAAGTACGGCATCGACCGGGCGGCGCAGGATGCGTTTGCGCTGGCCAGTCACCGCAAGGCGGCGCGTGCCTGGGAGGCGGGGGCGTACGAGGCTGAGGTGGTGCCGGTGCCGGGGGTGGATCTGGCCCGTGATGAGTCGATCCGGGCCACCACCACGGCGGAGGCGCTGGGCAGGCTGCGGCCGGCCTTTCGCCCGGAGGGCGGGACGGTCACCGCGGGCAATGCCTCTCCGCTGAGCGACGGCGCCGCCGCCCTGCTGCTGGCCGATGAGCGGGGGCTGCGGGCCACCGGCCGTGACCCGCTGGCCCGCATCGGTGTGAGCGCGGTGACCGGCATCGAGCCGCAGCTGTTCGGCCTGGGCCCGGTCGAGGCGGTGCGCCGCGCCCTGCACAAGGCCGGGCGGGGTTTGGGGGATCTGGCGGTGGTGGAGCTGAACGAGGCGTTCGCGGCGCAGGCGCTGGGCTGTCTGGCGCAGTGGCCCGGTCTGGATTCGGAGGTGGTCAATCCGCGTGGCGGTGCGATCGCGCTGGGGCATCCGCTGGGGGCCTCCGGGGCCCGGCTGGCCGGGGCGGTGGCCCATCAGCTGGCCGCCCGCGGCCGCGGTACCGGCCTGGCCGCCCTGTGCATCGGCGTCGGCCAGGGCCTCGCCCTCACCCTCGAACGCTGACCGGACGGAGCGCTCATTCGCGGGCCCGGTAGCCGTTCAGTATCTCCAGATACGCCCTGCCCGCGTCCGTGAGGGCGAAGTGCTCCCGCACGTCCCCGACCTCGCCCATCTGCGCGAACGTGCGCCCCGGCAGACGTTCGATCAGGCCCGTGCCGGTGAGGCGGCGCAGTTCGGCGTCGAGGAGCGGGCGGGTGTAACCGCTGTCGTACGGGAGCGGTGTCCCGTCGGCGAGCGCCTGGAGGTGCCGCAGTTCCTCGCGCGGCACCAGGTGCTCGAAGAGGAACTTCATCCGTTCCATCTCCTGTTGCTGACCGGCCTGGGTCTTCTTGATCTCGCGCAGCACCACGCCGCCCGCGACCGTGTCGATCCGCTGGAGGATCGTCGACATCCAGGGGATCAGCGCGAGGACGAGCAGCGCCACGGCCGTCGCGTCCACCCGCTCCGGGACGAGGAGTTTGAGGGCGAGGCCGACCAGCGCCGCCACGGTCACCGCCGTACGCGTCCACAGGTCCTCCTTGGACACGGTCCCCCCCTCCCGCCCGCCGTCCTCAGTGACGCTGCCTCCCTGGAGCGGCGCCCGCAAGGCCCGCACCCCGCCGTCCTCGTCGATCACCGGTGCGAGAGGATGAACCGAACTGGTTCATTCCTCAACCGTTCCCCTCGACCGGAGGTTGCGCGATGCCCCTGCTCGACCCGGCACACCGGCCCACACTGCACGGCGGCGGGGCCACGGCGGTCGAACCGGCCACCGGCGAACCGCTGGCCTCGTTCACCCTGGCCGCCCCCGCCGACGTGGAGAGCGCCGCCGCCGAGGCCGCGGCCGCCCAGCGCTCCTGGGCGCGTACCCCGTACACGGAGCGCGCCGCGGTGCTGCGCCGGGCCGGGGACCTGATCACCGAGCACGCCGCCGAACTGTCCGAGTGGATCATCCGGGAGGCCGGGAGCGTGCCCGGCAAGGCCGAGTTCGAGATCCGGACCGCCGCCGAGGAGTGCTACGAGGCCGCGGCCCTCGCCCACCATCCGCTGGGCCAGGTGCTGCCCTCCGCGGCGCCGCGCCTGTCGTACGCGACCCGGGTGCCGGCCGGCGTGGTCGGCGTCATCGCGCCGTTCAACGTCCCGCTCGTCCTCGCCATGCGCTCCGTAGCCCCGGCCCTGGCGCTCGGCAACGCGGTCGTCCTCAAGCCCGATCCGCGCACCGCGGTGTGCGGCGGCCACGCCGTGGCGGCGGTCTTCGCGGCGGCCGGGCTGCCCGAGGGGCTGCTGCACGTGCTGCCGGGCGGCGCGGAGGCCGGGCAGGCCCTGGTCGGCGACCGGCACGTCCGGGTGATCTCCTTCACCGGCTCGACGAACGCGGGCCGCGATGTCGGCGCGCTCGCCGCGCGCCATCTGAAGCGGGCCCATCTGGAACTGGGCGGCAACAGCGCCTTCCTCGTCCTGGAGGACGCGGACCTGGACGCCGCCATGTCCGCCGCTGCCTGGGCCTCCTTCTTCCACCAGGGCCAGATCTGCATGTCCTCGGGCCGCCACCTCGTGCACGCTTCCCTGTACGAGGAGTACATCGAACGGCTGGCGGCCAAGGCGGACTCGCTCGCCGTCGGCGATCCGTACCGCGAGGACGTCCAGCTCGGGCCGGTGATCGACCGCGGGCAGCGGGACCGCGTCCACGGCCTGGTGGAGGCGAGCACCGCGGCGGGCGCCCGGCTCGCGGCCGGCGGCAGCCACCGCGAGCTGTTCTACCGGCCCACCGTCCTGGCCGACGTGGACGACCGCTCCCCCGCCTACGCCGAGGAGGTCTTCGGGCCGGTCGCTCCCGTACGCAAGTTCCACACCACCGACGAGGCCGTGGCACTGGCCAACGACACCGCATACGGGCTGGCGCTCGGCGTCGTCACCCGGGACACCGCCCGCGCGCTGGAGCTGGCCGAGCGCATACCGACCGGGCTGCTGCACATCAACGACCAGACGGTCAACGACGAGCCGGTCGCGCCGATGGGCGGCCTCGCCGCCTCCGGCACCGGCGCGCACTTCGGCGGCACGGCCAACCTGGACGCGTTCACCGAGACCCGCTGGACCACGGTCCGGGCCACCCCGGCCGGTTATCCGCTCTGACCCGTAATCTGCGCCGTACGGGACAGACGGTCCGCGCAGGGCCGTACACGAAACAGGGCCGTACACGAGAAGGGAGCACCCCGCGATGGCGGAGCGACTGGTGATCATCGGCGGCGACGCGACGGGCATGTCCGCCGCGTCCCAGGCCCGGCGGCTGAGGAAGCCCGGGGACCTGGAGATCGTCGCGTTCGAGCGCGGTCACTTCACCTCCTACTCCGCCTGCGGCATCCCGTACTGGGTCGGCGGCTCGGTGGACGGCCCGGACGACCTGATCGCCCGGTCGCCGGAGAAGCACCGCGAGCGCGACATCGACGTACGGATGCGCACCGAGGTCGTCGAGCTGGACCCGGACCGCGGCCGGGTCCGCACCCGCGACCTGGACGGCGGCGGCACCGAGTCCTGGACCGGCTACGACAAGCTGGTGATCGCCACCGGCGCGCGGCCGCTGCGCCCGCCGCTGCCGGGCATCGACGCGCCCGGCGTGCACGGCGTGCAGACGCTGGACGACGGGCAGGCGCTGCTGGACACCCTCCAGGCCACCGAGGGCACCAAGGCGGTCGTGGTGGGCGCCGGGTACATCGGCGTCGAGATGGCCGAGGCGCTGGTCACCCGCGGTTACGACGTGACGGTCCTGGACCGCGGCGAGCAGCCGATGTCCACGCTCGACCCGGACATGGGAGCGCTCGTCCACGAGGCGATGTGCGGGATGGGCATCGAGACGGTGCGCGGCGCGGTGGTCACCGGCGTCCGCACCGACGACTCCGGGCGGGCCTGCGCGGTGACCACCGAGGACGACGGCGAGTATCCGGCCGACGTGATCGTGCTGGGCCTGGGCGTACGGCCCGAGACCACCCTCGCCGAACGGGCCGGTCTGCCGCTCGGTGACACCGGCGGGCTGCTCACCGACCTGTCGATGCGGGTGCGCGGATACGAGAACGTCTGGGCCGGCGGGGACTGCGTGGAGGTGCTGGACCTGGTACTGGGCCGGACCCGGCACATCGCGCTGGGCACCCACGCCAACAAGCACGGCCAGGTCATCGGCTCGAACGTGGCCGGCGACTACGCGACCTTCCCCGGCGTCGTCGGCACCGCCGTCTCCAAGGTCTGCGACCTGGAGATCGCCCGCACCGGCCTCCTGGAGGAGCAGGCGAAAGCGGTCGGCCTGAAGTACGTGACCGTCACGATCGAATCGACCAGCCGCGCCGGCTACTACCCGGGCGCCCGCCCGATGCGCGTGAAGATGATGGCCGAGCGGCGCACCGGACGCCTCCTCGGCGTCCAGATCGTCGGCCGGGAAGGCGCAGGCAAGCGCGTGGACGTGGCGGCGGTGGCGCTCACGGCGCGGATGACGGTCGAGCAGATGACCGCCCTCGACCTCGGTTACGCACCGCCGTTCTCCCCCGTGTGGGACCCGGTCCTGGTCGCGGCGCGCAAGGCGGCGGCCGCGGTGCGGGAAGCGGGCGGCTGAGCGGACGGCGGGCCGCCGGAGCACCGGCGGCCCGCCCGCGCGGTCAGCGGGCCGAGCGCTCGTGGACGTACTCGACGAGGCGGGTCAGCGCGCCCGGGTCGGTGTTCGGCAGCACGCCGTGACCCAGGTTGAAGATGTGGCCCTCCAGGCCGGCGGCGGCGTCCAGCACCTCGTCGGCCTTGCCCTCGACGGCCTCCCGCGGCGCGAACAGCACCGCCGGGTCGAGGTTGCCCTGGAGCGCCTTGCCGGGGCCGACCCGGCGGACCGCCTCGTCCAGCGGGACGCGCCAGTCGACACCCACGACGTCCGCGCCCGCCTCGCCCATCGGGCCCAGCAGCTCGCCGGTGCCGACACCGAAGTGGATACGCGGTACGCCGTATCCGGACACCGCCTCGAAGACCTTGGCGGAGGCCGGCATGACGGAGCGGCGGTAGTCCGCGGGGGCCAGCGCGCCCGCCCAGGAGTCGAAGAGCTGCACGGCGCTCGCGCCCGCCTCGATCTGCACCTTGAGGAAGGCGGTGGTGATGTCCGCCAGGCGGTCCAGCAGGTCGGCCCACAGCTGCGGGTCGCCGTACATCATCGCCTTGGTGTGCTCGTGGTTGCGCGAGGGGCCGCCCTCGATCAGGTAGCTGGCGAGGGTGAACGGCGCGCCCGCGAAGCCGATCAGCGGCGTGCTGCCCAGCTCGCCGACGAGCATCCGCACGGCCTCGGTCACATACGACACGTCGCCCGGCTCCAGCGCGCGCAGCTGCTCCAGGTCGGCGCGGGTACGGATCGGCTTCTCGACGACCGGGCCAACGCCCGGCTTGATGTCCAGGTCGATGCCGATGGCCTTCAGAGGCACGACGATGTCGCTGAAGTAGATCGCCGCGTCGACGCCGTGCCGGCGCACCGGCTGCAGGGTGATCTCGGTGATCAGCTCGGGCATCATGCAGGAGTCGAGCATCGCGATGCCCTCGCGGACCTTGCGGTATTCCGGCAGCGAGCGCCCGGCCTGGCGCATGAACCACACGGGCGTGTGCGGCACCGGTTCCCGGCGGCATGCCTTGAGGAAGGCCGAGTCGTACGTACCGGTCTGCTGCTGGCCCGTGGGGCGGTCGTTGGCGCTCACACACCGAATCTTCGCACGCGCGCGAGGGCGCCTCCGAATGGGCGACGCGCGCAGCGGGTGTCCTCCCTCACCCAGCGGCTCCTTCCGCCTAATCTTCCGGGCATGGCTGCGGCTCACGAACACCTCGCGGACAGCGCGGACAACGTACCGATCCCCTTCCGTCAGGCGATCGAGGCGCTCCGCACGGCACGGCTGCGCCCCGAGATCGAGATCGAGCCGACGCCCGCGCCCAAGCGCCTCGCGCCCTTCGCGTACGCGCTGGAGGCGGCGGTCGTCGAACCGGGCGCCGGGCCGGAGGGGGAGGACGCGGATCTGGCCGACGGGAGACTGGTGCTGCTGCACGACCCGGCCGGGCACGACACATGGCAGGGCACCTTCCGGGTGGTGACGCTGGCGCGTGCCGAGCTGGAGCCGGAGATGGGCGCCGACCCGCTGCTGCCGGAGGTGTCCTGGTCCTGGCTGACGGGGGCGCTGGACGCGCGCGGCGTGCGGTACGGGGAGATCGGCGGCACGGTCACGCGGGCCAGTTCGCATTCCTTCGGCAGCCTCGCGGAGCGGGAGCCGGCCACCCAGCTGGAGATGCGCGCCTCGTGGACCCCGGAGGAGGGGCAGGGCGGGGTGCCGGACACCGCGGCCCACCTGTCGGCGTGGTGCGACCTGCTGTGCCAGGTGGCGGGCCTGCCGCCGGCCGCTCCCGAGCCGTCGCCGCGGGGCGGTGTGGTGCCCCTGCCGCAGCGCCGGGGACCCCAGGCACGCTGAACGCGCTCCGCGCACTGGCGCACCGGGGGGCGCGCGTCCCCGTACGCCCTCCGGCGCGGTGACGCACCCGCCGGCGTACAGCAGTGGCGGGCAGCGTACGGACGCACCGCCCGGCGCCACCGCGCACCCACCGGCGCACCGCCTGACGGGCAGGCGGACACCCTCCTCCCCCACACCCCTCGAACGCCTTCCCGGCAACCTTCCACCGCCGGATCACCCTCCAGTCGATCAAGCGACCGATTTGCCCGAAATGAACCTAACTAAGTTGAGATCAAACTCTAAAGTCGAGCCCGTTTGATGCCGAAGAGGTCAGTGACCCTTCAAAGACGGAGCATTCCGACTCGCCCCAAATGTCGGCTCCCGTCCCGCCACTCCCCCCAGGAGGCCCGGTGTCAGTTCTCCTCGAGCAACCTTCGAGCCTGGTCGCCTACCGCCCGAACAAGCCGACGGCCATGGTCGTCGTGGCCGACCCTCGCGTCCGCTCCACCGTCACCCGCCACCTATGGGCGCTCGGCGTACGGGACGTGATCGAGGCGTCGTCCATCGCGGAGGCCCGTCCCCGCGTCGGCAGCCCGCGCGACATCTGCGTGGCCGACGTCCACCTTCCCGACGGCTCCGGCCTGACCCTGCTGTCCGAGACCCGGGCGGCCGGCTGGCCCAACGGCCTCGCCCTGTCCGCCGCCGACGACATCGGCGCCGTACGCAACGCCCTGGCCGGCGGCGTCAAGGGCTACGTCGTCACCGGCACCCGCACCAACCTCGGCCTCCCGGGCCGCCCCGGCGCCGCGCCCATCGGCGCCAACGCCGCCCGTATGCACCGCCGCCCCCCGGGCGCCCCCGGCCACCCGGGCGGCTACCGCGAGCTGTCCGGACGCGAGGTCGAGGTGCTGCGGCTGGTTGCGGAGGGCCAGTCCAACAAGGCCATCGGCGTCTCGATGGGCCTGTCGGCGCTCACCGTCAAGAGCCACCTGGCCCGTATCGCCCGCAAGCTGGGCACCGGCGACCGGGCCGGCATGGTCGCCGTGGCCCTGCGCACCGGCATCATCCACTGACCTCCGCCCCCGGAACACCACCGTCCCGCCCGTCGAGGGAACGTTCCCTCGACGGGCGCAGTGCATACACAGATACCCTTGACTGGTGACCGACGCCCAAAAGACCGCAGAAGACTCGACACTGCGAACACCCGGAGACTCGCCTCCGGACACCCGCCCGGCGCCGGTCCCCCTGCTGGAACCGCGCGAGGGCACCCCGCCCGTGACGGCCACGGCCGAGGAACTTGCCGAAGTCGTGACGGCCTTCGCGGCCGGTACCGGTCCGGTGGCGGTGGACGCCGAACGGGCCTCCGGCTACCGCTACGGCCAGCGCGCCTACCTGGTGCAGCTGCGCCGCGAAGGCGCCGGCAGCGTCCTGATCGACCCGGTCGGCTGCCCCGACCTCTCGGCGCTGGGCGAGGCGATCACCGACGCCGAGTGGGTGCTGCACGCCGCCACCCAGGACCTCCCCTGCCTGCGCGACATAGGCATGGTCCCGTCCCGGCTCTTCGACACCGAGCTGGCCGGCCGCCTCGCCGGCTTCGCCCGCGTCGGCCTCGGCGCCATGGTGGAGAACGTCCTCGGCTACGCCCTGGAGAAGGGCCACTCCGCGGTCGACTGGTCCACCCGCCCGCTGCCGGAACCCTGGCTGCGCTACGCCGCACTCGACGTCGAGCTGCTGGTCGACCTGCGCGACGCCCTGGAGGACGAGCTGTCGCGGCAGGGCAAGCTCGAATGGGCGCACCAGGAGTTCGCGGCCATCGCCGCCGCGCCCCCGGCGCCGCCCCGCAAGGACCCCTGGCGCCGCACGTCCGGCATGCACAAGGTCCGCCGCCGCCGGCAGATGGCCGTCGTACGGGAACTGTGGACCACCCGTGACGAGGTCGCCCAGCGCCGCGACATCTCACCCGGCAAGGTGCTCGGCGACGCCGCCATCATCGAAGCGGCCCTGAACCTGCCCCCCAACACCCACGCCCTCGCCGCCCTCGCCGGCTTCGGCCACCGCATGGGCCGCCGCCAGCTCGAACAGTGGCAGGCCGCCGTGGACCGCGCCCGCGCCCTGCCGGAAAGCGAGCTGCCGCAGCCCGGCCAGCCGCTGAACGGCCCCCCGCCGCCCCGCTCCTGGGCCGACAAGGACCCGGCGGCGGCGGCCCGCCTGGCCGCCGCCCGTACGGCGGTGACCGCCCTGGCCGAGGACCTGAACCTCCCCCAGGAGAACCTGATCACCCCCGACACGGTGCGCCGCCTGTGCTGGGAGCCCCCCGCCGAGCCGACCAAGGAAGCCGTCGCGGCCGTCCTGGCCGGCCACGGCGCCCGCCCCTGGCAGATCGAACAGGTCACCCCGATCCTCACCGAGGCCCTGACCTCGACCGGCGCCTGATTCCCCGGGGGCGGCCCGGCGATCCCGGCCCGCCCCCGGAGGCTCAGTCCCGGTCGACGTGCTCGCGCAGAATCTTCCGGCTGGCCGCGTCCACATCGAACGTGGTCTTGTTCCAGTCGTTCTTGGTCACCACATCCACCGACCAGATCTCCTTCTTCTGGTCATTGGTGTCCAGCTCCACAGCGGTAACCGTCCCGCTCTTGCGCCCCGTGGCCGTGGCAGCGGCCTGCTGCGGCGTCACCGTGGCCCGCTTGAGCCGGTCCGCCAGCTCCCTCATGTCATCGTCATCGTTCTTCTTGGCCTCCGGCGCCCCCGCCTTCCCGGAAACCGCGTCAACCCGCACGGTGCCGGCCTTCCCATCCTCACCGGCCACCTCCGTAACCCACTCAGGCTTGCCGCCACTCCCCCGCTTGAGCTCCACCGACACCCCCTTGGAGCCCGACACCGCCCCCGTAGCAGCCTTGAGCGCCTGGTCATACGAGATCTTGGCCTCCGGAACGAGCGCCTTGCGCGACCGCTGATCCTCGGTCATCCCACCGGAGGAGGCCCCCGACGACTCCCCACCCCCAGCAGACTGCGAGGGGGCCGAGGCCGAAGGCGAGGCGGACGACCCCCCACCCCCGCTGTCATCGCCCCCACACCCGGCCAAAAACCCCCCGGCCAATGCGACAGCACACACAGCCCCACCAACTCGAACACGCTTGGTCACGACTTCGCTCCCATCTGTACGCATACCTGCACCATAAGACCGCAATGGCACCAATGCGCACAGGGAGCGCATTCCCAGCCACAACGAGCGGGAAAGCCGCGCACGAACCGGGCTCGGGGACACGTAGGGGTCTCCCCGCAGGCGACCGAAGCCCCGGTTGCGTCCATACACTTCGGCCGCTCCAGGCGCCGAGGAGTGACCCCTGCGGGGCCCCGAGCCCCCACCCACCGAACCCAACGCGCCAGGGTGAACCGCAGAGGCACCGCATATCCCACCAGCCGAAACAAGCCCCCCTGTGACCTTCACCGCAGACCCCAAGAGGACTGGGCACCATGGTTACCCACAAGTAGCATGAGGACCGGGACGCGCCCCCGGGCGCGCCCGCAGCAGTGCCATCCCGCACCTGGAGGAGAGCCAACGTGCCTCGTACCGCTAGGGACGTCGTCTTCGTCGACGGCGTCCGCACCCCGTTCGGCAAGGCGGGCCCCAAGGGCATCTACCACGAGACCCGCGCCGACGACCTGGTCGTCAAGTGCATCCGGGAGCTGCTGCGCCGCAACCCGGACCTCGACCCGGCCCGTATCGACGAGGTCGCCCTCGCCGCCACGACCCAGATCGGCGACCAGGGCCTGACCCTGGGCCGTACCGCCGGCATCCTCGCCGGCCTCCCGCAGTCCGTGCCCGGCTTCTCCATCGACCGGATGTGCGCCGGCGCCATGACCGCCGTGACGAGCATCGCCGGCGGCGTCTCCTTCGGCGCGTACGACATCGCCGTCGCGGGCGGCGTGGAGCACATGGGCCGCCACCCCATGGGCGAGGGCGTCGACCCCAACCCCCGCTTCGTCAGCGAGAAGCTCGTCGACCAGTCGGCCCTCTTCATGGGCATGACGGCGGAGAACCTCCACGACCGCCTCCCCCACCTCACCAAGCAGCGCGCCGACGAGTACGCGGTACGCAGCCAGGAGAAGGCCGCCAAGGCGTACGCCGACGGCAAGATCCAGGCCGACCTGGTGCCGATCTCGGTGCGCCGCACCAACCCGGAGGGCGGCGAGACCGGCTGGGGCCTGGCGACCGCCGACGAGCCGATGCGCCCGGGCACCACCCTGGAGAACCTGGCGAACCTCAAGACGCCGTTCCGCCCGCACGGCCGCGTCACCGCCGGCAACGCCGCGGGCCTGAACGACGGCGCCACCGCCTCGCTGATCGCCGCCGAGGACGTGGCCCGCGAGCTGGGCCTGCCGGTCAAGATGCGCCTGGTGGACTACGCCTTCGCGGGCGTCGAGCCGGAGGTCATGGGCATCGGCCCGGTCCCGGCGACCGAGAAGGCCCTGGCCAAGGCGGGTCTGACGATCGACGACATCGGCCTCTTCGAGATCAACGAGGCGTTCGCCGTCCAGGTGCTGTCGCTGCTCGACCACTACGGCATCGCGGACGACGACCCGCGCGTCAACCAGTACGGCGGCGCGATCGCCTTCGGCCACCCCCTCGCCTCCTCCGGCGTGCGTCTGATGACGCAGCTGGCCCGGCAGTTCGAGGAGCAGCCGCAGGTGCGTTACGGCATCACGACCATGTGCGTCGGCTTCGGCATGGGCGGCACGGTCATCTGGGAGAACCCGCACTTCGAGGGAGCAGGCAAGTGACCACCACCACCGAGCTGCTGAAGGGCGCGGCCGAGCTGTTCCCGGACGAGGTCGTCACCCAGGCGCACGTACGGCACCTGGAGCTGCCCGGCGCCGGCACCTTCGCGCTGATCACGCTGGACAACGGCCTGGACCACACCAAGCCGACCACCTTCGGCCCGCAGTCGCTGGCGAACCTGAACGCCGCGATCGACCAGGTCGAGGCGGAGGCCAAGGACGGGAAGATCTCCGGCGTCGGCATCACCGGCAAGCCGTTCATCTTCGCCGTCGGCGCCGACCTCAAGGGCGTCGAGCTGCTCAAGCGGCACGAGGACGCGCTGGCCATCGGCAAGGGCGGCCACGACGTCTTCAAGCGCCTGTCGGGCCTGGCCGTGCCGACCTTCGCGTACTACAACGGCGCCGCGATGGGCGGCGGCGTCGAGGTCGGTCTGCACTGCACGTACCGCACCGTCTCGAAGGCGCTGCCCGCCTTCTCGCTGCCCGAGGTCTTCCTCGGCCTGGTGCCCGGCTGGGGCGGCTGCGTCCTGCTGCCGAACCTGATCGGCGCCGACCGCGCGGTCTCGGTGATCATCGAGAACTCGCTCAACCAGAACAAGCAGCTCAAGGGGCAGCAGGTCTACGACCTCGGCATCGCCGACGCGATCTTCGAGGGCGCGGACTTCCTGGAGCAGTCGCTGCTGTGGACCGCCTCGGTCCTCAAGGGCGACACCGAGGTCGTACGGGCCGATGTCGACCGCGGCGAGGCGTGGGACCAGGCCGTACAGCGCGGCAAGGCCATCGCGGACGGCAAGGTGCACGGCGCCGCCCCGGCCGCGTACCGCGCGCTGGACATCATCGCCGCCGCCAAGAACGGCGACCTGCGCCAGGGCTTCGACGCGGAAGACCAGGCCCTCGCCGACCTGATCATGGGCGGCGAGCTGCGCAGCGGCATCTACTCCTTCAACCTGGTGCAGAAGCGCGCCAAGCGCCCCGCCGGCGCCCCGGACAAGTCGCTCGCGCGCCCGGTCACCAAGGTGGGCGTGGTCGGCGCGGGCCTGATGGCCTCCCAGCTGGCGCTGCTCTTCGCGCGCCGCCTGGAGGTGCCGGTCGTGCTGACCGACATCGACCAGGCCCGGATCGACAAGGGCGTGGAGTACGTCCACGGCGAGATCGACAAGCTGCTCCTGAAGGGCCGCGTCAACCAGGACAAGGCCAACCGCCTCAAGGGCCTGGTGACCGGCCACCTGGACAAGGCCGCCGCCTTCGGCGACGCGGACTTCGTCATCGAGGCCGTCTTCGAGGAGATGGGCGTCAAGCAGCAGGTGTTCGCCGAGGTCGAGGCGGTCGTGCCGGAGCACGCCATCCTCGCCACGAACACCTCGTCCCTCTCGGTCACCGAGATGGCGTCCAAGCTCAAGCACCCCGAGCGGGTCGTGGGCTTCCACTTCTTCAACCCGGTCGCGATCCTGCCGCTGCTGGAGATCGTGCGCGCGGAGAAGACCGACGACGCGTCGCTGGCCACCGCCTTCTCCGTCGCCAAGTCGCTGAAGAAGACGGCTGTGCTGGTCAAGGACGCCCCGGCGTTCGTGGTCAACCGCATCCTGACCCGCTTCATGGGCGAGATCCAGAACGTCATCGACGAGGGCACCCCCGTCGAGACCGCCGAGAAGGCCGTCGAGCCGCTCGGTCTGCCGATGTCGCCGCTGGTGCTGCTGGAGCTGGTCGGCCCGGCCATCGGCCTGCACGTCTCCGAGACGCTGCACGGCGCCTTCCCGGACCGCTTCACCGTCTCGCCGAACCTGGCCGCCGTGGTCAAGGCCGGCAAGCGCGGCTTCTACGTGTACGACTCCGGCAAGCCGGAGCTGGACCCGGAGGTCAAGGCGCTCCTCAAGCAGGGCGACTCCGTCCTGACCGAGGAGCAGGTCCGCGACCGTGTCCTGGACGCGGTGGCCCAGGAGATCGGCCTGATGCTGGACGAGGGCGTCGTGGCCGAGGCGCAGGACATCGACCTGTGCCTGATCACCGGCGCCGGCTGGCCCTTCCACCTGGGCGGCATCACGCCGTACCTGGACCGCGAGGGCGTCTCCGAGCGCGTCAACGGCAAGAAGTTCCTCGCCCCGGGTGTGGCGAGCGTGCCCGCGTAACGGGGACGGCATCCGCGCCGACTGCCCTGGTACCGCTGTGCTCAGTGGTGCCAGGGCAGTCGCACGGGTTCGGCCGGTGTCCGGCCGCCGCGTATGTCCGCGAGCAGCGGCGGCAGCCCGTACGGGAACACCGTCTCCGCCGTCGTCGCCAGTTCGTCCACCGGCCACCAGCGGTGCCCGGTGACGGAAGCGCGCTCGTGTTCCCGGAACCCGCCGGTGTCGACCTCGTACGGGGCGACGCGGCGCAGGAAGAACACGTCCTCGAACTCGCCGCTCGCCCACGGCAGTTCGGCGTATCCGGAGGTACGGGCGACCAGCGGCCCGAGCGCGCCGGGCGGCACCCGCAGCCCGGTCTCCTCGGCCAGCTCCCGCGCCGCCGCCTCGGGCGGCGTCTCGCCTTCCTGGACGCTGCCGCCGGGCGTGAACCAGCAGTGCCCGGCCCCGGGGCGGGCGGGGTCCAGATGGCCGCGGAAGAGCAGCAAGCGGTCGTCCGTGCCGAGCAGCAGGACGCGGGCGGAACGGCGAACCAGGCCGGGTGCGTTCTCGGTGGTGGGCATCCCGGCAGCGTACGGCCGCGGCCGCGTCGTACGACAGGAGTTTTCCGCGTGCCACGCTGGGGCCATGAGCACTCTGGTGGTCGTGGACGCGGCCAATGTCATCGGCTCGGTGCCCGACGGCTGGTGGCGGGACCGCCGCGCGGCGGCCGAACGGCTGCGGGACGCACTGGCGGAACAGGCGGCCGACGGGCTCCCCGGGCTCGCGCCCGACGGGCCGCCCGTCCGGCTGGTCCTCGTCGTGGAGGGCGCGGCGCGCGGTGTGGCGCCGCTGCCCGGGGTGGAGGTCGTCGAGGCGCCGGGCAGCGGCGACGACCGCATCGTGGAACTGGTACGGGACGCGGACCGGGGCCCGGACACCGTGGTCGTCACCGCCGACCGCGGGCTGCGGGCGCGCGTGACGGCGCTGGGGGCCCGGGTGGCCGGGCCCCGGGCCGTACGGCGCGGGCGGAGCGGCTGACCGCCACGCCCGTACGGCTCAGCTGCCCTGCCCCGGACCACCACCCACGGGACCGGTGGCCGCGTTCCTGCCCCCGGGCCTGTTCATCCGGCTCCGCGACCGCCCGTACGTGAAGTAGACGACGAAGCCCACGAGCATCCAGATGCCGAACCGCAGCCAGGTCTCCGCCGGCAGGTTCAGCATCAGCCACAGCGAGGCCAGCACCGACAGCGCGGGCACGAACGGGACCAGCGGGGTGCGGAAGGAGCGGGGCAGGTCGGGGCGAGTGCGGCGCAGGATGACCACGCCGATCGCGACCACGACGAACGCGAACAGGGTGCCGATGTTGACCAGTTCGGCGAGCTCGTCGATCGAGGTGAACCCGGCGACGACGGCGACCACGGCGCCCAGGGCGATGGTCGAGCGGTACGGGGTGCCGAAGCGCGGGTGGACCTGCGAGAAGATCTTCGGCAGCAGGCCGTCGCGGCTCATCGCGAAGAAGACCCGGCTCTGGCCGAGCAGCAGGATCATGCAGACCGAGGTCAGGCCGACGGCCGCGCCGAAGCTGATCAGCCCGGCCCAGAACGGGTGCCCGACGGACTTGAACGCGTCGGCGAGCGGGGCGTCCGTCGACAGCTCGCTGTACTTCTGCATACCGGTGACGACGATCGAGACGGCGACGTAGAGCACCGTGCAGATGGCGAGCGAGCCGAGGATGCCGCGCGGCACGTCCCGCTGCGGCAGACGGGTCTCCTCGGCCGCGGTGGCGACGATGTCGAAGCCGATGAAGGCGAAGAAGACGACCGCGGCGGCGGCGAAGATGCCCATGATGCCGAAATTGGCCGGGGTGAAGCCGAAGATCAGCTGGGACAGCGGTGCCGCCAGGCCGTCGCTGCCCTCGGTGGCCTTGCTCGGCGGGATGAACGGCTGGTAGTTGGCGCCGCTGATGAAGAACGCGCCCGCGACGATCACGAGCAGTACGACGGTGACCTTGACGGCGACGATCACCGAGGTCACACGGGACGACAGCTTCACGCCGACGACGAGGACGGCCGTCAGCACCAGCACGAGCACGCACGCGAGCAGGTCGAACCCGAAGGTGCCCTCATGGGTGCCGGACAGCCCCTGTGGCAGATGGACCCCGGCCGTGTCCAGCAGCGAGCGGACGTAGCCGGACCAGCCGACGGCGACCACCGCGCAGCCCAGCGCGAGCTCCAGGATGAGGTCCCAGCCGATGATCCAGGCGGGCAGCTCGCCCAGCGAGGCGTACGAGAAGGTGTACGCCGAACCGGCCACCGGCACGGTCGAGGCGAACTCCGCGTAGCAGAGCGCGGCCAGCGCGCAGACCAGGCCCGCGGTGACGAAGGAGAGCGCGACGGCCGGGCCGGCGGTCTCCTTGGCGATCTTGCCGGTGAGGACGAAGATGCCGGTGCCGATGACGACGCCGACACCGAAGACAGTCAGGTCGAGGGCGGAGAGGGATTTCTTGAGCGCGTGTTCCGGCTCCTCGGTGTCCCGGATCGACTCCTCGACCGTCTTGGTCCGGAACAGGCCGCTGCGGCGCACTCGCGCGTGCTCCCCGCCGCCGCGTTCCGGTCCGTGTGCCGTGCCCCGCTGTGTCCTGCTCATGGGCCAACCTCCGCCTGGACGACCGTCGCGACTCGTGAACTGACCGAGTCTGCGCAATGGTCGGAACGAGTACGGTGCGGCGGGCCTGTGCGCGGCGGGGATTCACCCGATGGTACGGACGGGTGGATATGCCGAAGGGCCGGTGAAAGCACCCGTTCGGGTGGCCCACCAGCCCATCGTATGACCGTTCAGCGATGTTTGTGCAGTGTTGCGCGTCGGATTTGTGCGGCCTTGAGCGGCGCCGGAGTGACCGGTGGACGGCCGATGAAGCCGTTGACCGGCTGGTGTACGTACGTCCGCGTACGTACACCAGCCGCATCCTCCGTCAGTCGCGGGCGGCCTCGGCGCGCTCGGCGTCGTCCACGGAACCCACCGACTCCGCGGCGTCCACCGACCGGTCCGTGCCCTCGTACCGACCGTCGATCTTCGAGACCAGACCGGTGACCTGCCGGGCGATGTCCGGCGCGGTGAGCCCGATCTCGGCCAGGATCTCCGCGCGGGAGGCGTGGTCGAGGAAGCGCTCCGGAATACCGAAGTCACGCAGCGGTACGTCCACGCCCGCGTCGCGCAGCGCCTGCGCGACGGCGGAGCCCACACCGCCCGAGCGGCTGTTGTCCTCGACCGTGACCACGACGCGGTGCGCGTCGGCCAGGCCCGGCAGCGCCGCGTCGACCGGCTTGACCCAGCGCGGGTCCACCACCGTCGTGGAGATGCCCTGCTTGTCGAGCAGATCGGCGATCTCCAGGCACATCGGCGCCAGCGCACCCACCGACACCAGCAGCACGTCGGGGCGCTCCACACCCTTCCCGGGCTCCCGCAGCACGTCCATGCCGCCGACCCGGCCCACGGCCTCCACCGCCGGGCCGACCTTGCCCTTCGAGTAGCGCACCACGGTCGGCGCGTCGTCCACCTCGACGGCCTCGCGCAGCTGGGCCCGTACCTGCTCGGCGTCGCGCGGGGCGGCGATCCGCAGGCCCGGCACGACCTGGAGCAGCGACATGTCCCACATGCCGTTGTGCGAGGCGCCGTCGTCACCGGTGACACCGGCGCGGTCCAGGACGAAGGTGACCCCGCACTTGTGCAGCGCCACGTCCATGAGGACCTGGTCGAAGGCGCGGTTGAGGAACGTCGCGTACACCGCGAAGACCGGGTGCAGGCCGCCCGTCGCCAGGCCGGCCGCCGAGACCGCCGCGTGCTGCTCGGCGATGCCCACGTCGTAGACCCGCTCCGGGAACGCCTTCGCGAACTTCTGCAGGCCCACCGGCTGGAGCATCGCGGCGGTGATCGCCACGATGTCCTCGCGCTCCTGGCCCAGCTTGACCATCTCGTCACCGAAGACGGAGGTCCAGCTCGCGCCGCCGGAAGCCACCGGCAGGCCGGTGTCCGGGTGGATCACGCCGATACCGTGGAAACGGTCCGCCTCGTCCTGCTCGGCGGGCTTGTAGCCGCGCCCCTTCTCGGTCAGGCAGTGCACGATGACCGGGCCGCCGAAGCGCTTGGCGCGCTGGAGCGCGGACTCCAGGGCCTCGATGTCGTGCCCGTCGATCGGCCCGACGTACTTCAGCCCCAGGTCCTCGAACATGCCCTGCGGCGCGATGAAGTCCTTCAGGCCCTTCTTGGCGCCGTGCAGCGTCTCGTACAGCGGCTTGCCGACGACCGGCGTGCGCTCCAGGAGGTCCTTGCCGCGCGCCAGGAAGCGCTCGTAGCCGTCCGTCGTGCGCAGGGTGGCCAGGTGGTTCGCCAGGCCGCCGATGGTCGGCGCGTACGACCGCTCGTTGTCGTTGACGACGATCACCAGCGGGCGGTCCTGGGCGTCGGCGATGTTGTTCAGCGCCTCCCAGGCCATGCCGCCGGTCAGCGCGCCGTCCCCGATCACCGCCACGACATGATCGTTTTTGCGCAGCACCTGATTGGCCTTGGCCAGGCCGTCCGCCCAGCCCAGCACCGTCGACGCGTGACTGTTCTCGATCACGTCGTGCGCCGACTCGGCGCGCGAGGGGTAGCCGGACAGGCCCCCCTTGCTGCGCAGCCTGGAGAAGTCCTGGCGGCCGGTGAGCAGCTTGTGGACGTAGGACTGGTGGCCGGTGTCGAAGAGCACCTTGTCCCGCGGCGAGTCGAAGACCCGGTGCAGGGCGATGGTCAGCTCGACCACGCCGAGGTTGGGGCCGAGGTGACCGCCGGTCTTGGAGACGGCGTCGACGAGGAACGTACGGATCTCCCCCGCCAGCTGCTCCAGCTGCTCCGGCCCCAGCCGGTCCAGATCGCGCGGTCCCTTGATACGGGTCAGCAGCGCCACCCGTGCCTCCTTGCTGTCGAGCTGGTTCGGGCGATTCGTACAGATTCGCCTGGTTGTAGCTGGCTCTGGCTGGTCGACCTTGTCGATCTGCCGAGTCTAATGTTCCGCCTGCGGCGACGGATAACGGGCCGTGCGATGTATGTCACGCGGATGGCCGGTTTGCGGACGCGGCCTCCGGCCGCGGAAGCGACGTGGGGTGGCGGACGTCGACATCCGTGCTGCGTGGTGGGGGTGCGCGTGGTTCCGCGCCTCGCGGGGCGGTGTTTGGGGGCTGGCGAAATATGGGCTGTGGGTGGGGGGCGTCTGGTGCGCGGTTCTGCCCGGTGGGGGGCGGTTGCCCCGGTGGGGGTGCGCCTTGGCGCCGGGGGTTCGGTGGGTGGGGGCTCGGGGCCCCGCAGGGGTCACTCCTCGGCGCCTGGAGCGGCCGAATAGTTTGGACGCAACCGGGGCTTCGGTCGCCTGCGGGGAGACCCCTACGTGTCCCCGAGCCCGCGCCGTGGGCGGCTTTCCCGCCGCCGTGGCGGGGGTCTTTTACAGACCCCTGGCGGCCGGACCCATGCGGCCCCCTCCGCATGACGCGGAGCCGCCCCGGGCCCTGCGCATGCGCATACGCGAGCTTCTCCTCATGGGGGGCGCGCACCAGGCTTCTTTCCCCCTCCCCCCACCGGCCCGCACTCGCCGAACCGACGGGAGGGGGTGTGCAGGGGGACACTCCCCGCAGGCGACCGTTACATGGTTGCGTCCAGACATGACGGCCGCTCCAGGCGCCGAGGAGATGGCCCCCTGGGCACCCCCGCCCCACAGACCAGGCAATGCGTATCCGCGCGAAGCGCGGGCCAGACCCCCACAAACCCCGAGCTTACGCTCGGCCCGCCGTCCGCTGCGTCCTCCGCGACACCGAGTCGATGACAACCGCCGCCAACAGCACCGCACCGGTGATCATGTACTGGACGGCCGACGCGATACCCAGCAGCGCCATGCCCGAGGCGATGGACTGGATGACCAGGACGCCCAGGAGCGCGGACCACGTCTTGCCGCGCCCGCCGAACAGGCTCGTACCTCCGATGACCGCGGCAGCAATCGCGTTCATGAGGAGGCTGCCCGCCCCGGAAGACTGGTTCGCGGCGTTGATCTGGGAGGCCAGGAACATGCCGCCGACGGCGGCCATCGTGCCGGCGAGGGAGAAGACGGAGATGCGGACGAACGCGACGTTGATGCCCGCACGGCGGGCCGCCTCGACGCTGCCGCCGAGGGCGAAGACCTGGCGTCCGTACGTGGTGCGCCGCAGCACGAAGTCGAGGGCGACGACGACGCCCAGGAAAATGACCACGGCGAGCGGCAGCCCCTTGTACTGGTTCAGGAGCCAGGCCACCAGATAGGCGGGCACGGCGAGAACCACCGTGCGCAGCACGGTTTCGCTGAGCGGCCTGCTCGGGACGCCCGCGGCCTCGCGGCGGCGGGAGTCGAGGAGGGAGAGGCCGAGGAAGGCCAGGACGGCAACCGTCGCCAGACCGTACGCGGCGGCCACATCCGTGAAGTAGTAGTTGGTGAGCTGGGCGACGAGGCCGCTGTCGTCGAGGTTGATGGTGCCGTTCGATCCGAGGATCTGGAGCATCAGACCGTTCCAGCCGAGCAGTCCGGCGAGTGTGACGACGAAGGCGGGGACGCCGATGCGGGCGAAGAAGAAGCCGTGCAGGACTCCGGCCACGGTGCCGGTGAGGAGGGCGAGGATCAGGGCCGCCCACTCCGGCATGCCGTTGTTGATGTTGAGGACGGCGAAGACCGCGGCGGCCAGGCCGCTGACCGAGCCGACGGACAGGTCGATCTCGCCGAGGATGAGGACGAAGACGATGCCGACGGCGATCAGTCCGGTGCCGGCGGCCGTCACGAAGAGGTTCGAGAGGTTCTCGGCGCCGAGGAACGCGGAGTCCTGGAGCTGGAAGACGAGGCCGATGATGATGAGGCCGACGATGACCGGGAGGGAACCCAGTTCGCCGCTGCGCATCTTGCGGCGGAATTCGTCGAGGTAGCCCTTGAACCCCTGCTGCCGTACGAGCAGCCGCGGGTCCACGGCGATAACGGCACCCTCGGCGGCGCCTCCGGCGCCCTCGGCGCCGTCGGCCTTGGAAAGGTTGGTGGTCACTTCCGGCCCTCCGCGGTATCCGTACGCGCCTTGCGCCGGGTCACGGCGTTGTCCGTGGCGCCGGTGATGGCGGAGATGATCTCTTCCTGGGTGGTGCTGCGTACCTCGAACGTGCCGTTGTTGCGGCCGAGGCGCAGTACCGCGACCCGGTCGGCGACGGCCTTGACGTCGGCCATGTTGTGACTGATGAGGATGACGCCGAGGCCGCGTTCCCGCAGCCGTTCGACCAGGTCGAGGACCTGGGCGGTCTGTTCGACGCCGAGCGCGGCGGTGGGCTCGTCGAGGATGACGACCTTGGGCTCGCCGAGCAGTGAGCGGGCGATGGCGACGGTCTGCCGCTGGCCGCCGGAGAGCGAGGCGATGGGGATGCGCACGCTCGGGATGCGGATGGCGAGCGTGCCGAGCAGCTCGCGGGAGCGGCGTTCCATCTCGACCTCGTCGAGCACCCCGGCGCGGACGATCTCGCGGCCGAGGAAGAGGTTGCCGACGACGTCGAGGTTGTCGCACAGCGCGAGGTCCTGGTAGACGGTCGCGATGCCGAGTTCCTGGGCGGTGTGCGGCCGGTCCACGGTGACCGGCCGGCCTTCCCATTCGATGACGCCGTCGTCGGCGGGGCCCACGCCGGCGATCGCCTTGACGAGGGTGGATTTGCCGGCGCCGTTGTCGCCGACCAGGGCGACGACCTCACCGGGGTGGATCTCCAGTTCGACATCGGTGAGCGCCTGTACGGCGCCGAACCGCTTGGAGATCCCGCGCAACGCCAGCACGGGCGTAGCGGACACGTGAATCATCTCCTTCGCCGCCTGACCGGCGGGAACGCGCCGTCCGGCCCCTGGCTGGCGGGGCCGGGCGGACGGCCGGGCCTACTTCAGGCCGGCCTCGGCGCAGGCGGACTGGAACTTGGCGGTGCAGATCTCGGCCTTGGTGAAGAAACCTTCCTGGCCGACATACTTGGAAATATCCGCCTTGGTGAGCGCGAAGGGCGTCACGATGACGGACGGCACCTTCTTCTCGGTGGCGCTGTCGACGGTGGACTTGGCGATCCCGTCGAGCTTCTTGCCCTGGGCGAGCGCGACGGCCATCGACGCGGCGGCGTCGGCCTCCGGCTGGTAGGGCTTGTAGACGCTCATGAACTGCTCGCCGGTGAGGATGCGCTGGACGGCGGAGAGCTCCGCGTCCTGGCCGGTGACCGGCGGCAGCTTGGTGAATCCGGCGCTCTTGAGGGCGGTGATGATGCCGCCCGCCATACCGTCGTTGGCGGAGTAGACGCCGATGATCTTGTCCTTGCCGAGCGAGGAGATGGCGCCCTTCATGTTCTCGTTGGCGTTCTCCGGCTTCCACTCCTTGGTGTCGTACTCCTTGCCGATCTTGACCTTGCCGTCGAGTACGGAGTGCGCGCCGTCCTTGTACATCTTGGCGTTCGGGTCGGTGATGGACCCGTTCATCATGACGATCTCGCCCTGGCCCGCCTTGTCGCCCAGCTCCTTCAGGAGCGACTCGCCCTGGATCCGCCCGACGCGCTCGTTGTCGACGGAGGTGTACGCCTTGATCGGGCCCTCGGCCAGCCGGTCGTAGGCCACCACGGGTATGCCCTTGTCGTTCGCCTTCTTGACGGAGGCGGCGATGGACTTGGCGTCCACCGCGTCCAGGATCAGCGCGTCGACCTTCTTGGTGATCATCGTGTCGACCTGCTGCTGCTGGACGGAAGGGTCCTGCTTGGCGTTGTCGTAGAGGATCTCGGTGTCCTTGCCCGCCAGCTCGCGGATCTTCTTCTCGATCAGCGGCTTGTCGAACCGCTCGTAGCGCGCGGTCTGGTTCTCGGGCAGCAGGAGGCCGATGGTCAGCGGCCCCTTCTTGTCCTTCTTGGTGTCCGAGTCGCCGCCGGCTTCCTTGGCGGAGCCGCAGGCGGCGAGACCGAGGGCCATGGAGACGGCGGCAGTGGCCACGGCGGCACGACGCAGATGCGTGTTCACGGTGAAACCTCCCTGACGAGGCCGCGTCGTTGCGGCCGAGGTGGCTGGAAGTCAACTCGGCCGCTCGCAGACCGTCAAGGAGTAAATACTTAACGAGATGACAACGGTGCCATGCGTTAGCTGTGTGAACTCAGCGTGCCTCGTATACGTCAGGCAATGGCCGAGGTACCGGTGCCACCGGCCGGCCGGGCACCGGCCACGGCGGGCACTCCGGGAGCCGTACGCGTACCCGACGGCACCGCTGCGTCGGCGGGCAGCGTGCCGTCCAGCAGCGTCGAGTCCCCCATCTCGCTCAGGACGAGCGCGAGCGCGCCCAGCACCTCCGCGCGCCCGCCCAGCGTCCCGGGCACGATGCTCAACTGCCGCGCGGCGCTGGGGATCGCGTACCGCGACACCGATTCCCTGATCGGCCCGAGCACCAGCTCCCCGGCCTCCGCCAGGTCGCCGCCGAGCACCACCCGGCTCGGGTTGAGCAGGTTGCACAGGTTGGCCACGCCGCTGCCGATGTGCCGCCCCACGTCCCCGATCACCCGCCGGCACCCGGGGTCGCCCTCCCGGGCCAGCCGGACCACCTCCGCCATGGTCAGGTCAGGCCCGTGGCTGGGCTGGAGCAGGGGGAGCACGTACCGCGCGGCGGTGAAGGTCTCCAGGCAGCCGCGGTTGCCGCAGCGGCACACCGGCCCGGACTCGTCCAGCGTGATGTGCCCGATCTCGCCGGCCGTGCCGCCGGGGCCCCGGTAGATCTGGCCGCTGATGACCAGACCGGCGCCGACGCCGCTGGCGACCTTGATGTACGCGAGGTCGGCGGCGCCGCGTCCGCTGCCCCACACCAGCTCGCCGAGCGCGCCGAGGTTGGCGTCGTTGTCCACGTACACCCCGACGCCGAGCCGCCCGGCCAGCTCCTCGCTCGGGTTCGTGCCGCTCCAGCCGGGCAGGATCGCGGTCGAGCCGAGCGTGCCGGACTCGACATCAATGGGCCCGGGGACGCCGAGGCCCACCCCGATGACCTTGCCCGCGCCCACGCCGGTCGTCTCGATCAGCCGGTTGACCAGGCGCTCGGCCCGGTCGAAGCCCTCCGCGGCGGAGGCGTCCACATCGATCGGCTCGGTCTCCTCGGCCAGCACCTGGTGGGCGAGGTTGCCGACCGCGACGCGCAGGTGGGAGTGGCCGAAGTCGACCCCGACGACGATCCCGGCGTCACCGGAGAGCGAGACGCTGCGGGCCCGGCGGCCGCCCGCCGAGGTCGGCGTGACCTCGACGGTCCCGGCGTCCTTCAGTTCCCGCACGATGTTGGAGACCGTGGCCGCCGACAGACCCGTGGTCCGGGCGATCTCCGCCTGGGTGAGCGATCCCGCCATGCGCACCGCGCGTACGACCCGCTCCAGATTGGCCCGGTGCAGCGAGGACTGCGAACCCGGAGTCTCCATCGACTCATCCACTCCCGCCTGTAGCGCCCGGCACGACGACCGGCCGCCGGCCGGGTCACACCGACGGGACCCGGCTTGTCTCCAACATGTGAATCTAAGCTGACGTGCCAGGGTCCGGTTACGTCAAGTCCTCGACCGGGTGCACCGGGCCTGTGGCCAAAACCCGGCTGTTCTCCAAGCAGCCCAGTGGCCCCCGCGGATCGGCGGGGGCCGCTGTGGCGTACGGCGTACTGCCGGCCGGCACGGCGCGCGGAGCTACTTCAGCGCCCCCGCCGTCAGGCCCGCCACCACCTGCCGCTGGAAGATGATGTACGCGCCGAGCACCGGCAGCATCGCGATGGTCAGGCCCGCGAACAGGCCGGACCAGTCGCCCTTGTACCCCTGGCTGACCGCCAGCGCGACCAGGCCCTGCGTCAGCACCTTCTTGTCCGGGTCGCCGACGTTGAGCACCGTCGGCAGCAGGTACTGGTTCCACTGCCCCAGGAAGTTGAAGATGCCGACGCTGATCAGGCCCGGCTTGGCCATCGGCAGCATGACCTGGAAGAACGTACGCGTGTGGGAGGCGCCGTCGATGAGCGCGGCCTCCGCCACCGACGTCGGCAGCGTTCTGAAGAACCCGCTGAGGAAGAAGACGGTGAACGGCAGGGAGTACCCGATGTAGACCAGGATCAGGCCGTGGTAGGTGTCCAGCAGGGCCATGTTCTTCATGACGAAGAACAGCGGGACCAGCGCCAGGATGATCGGGAAGCCCATCCCGCCCACGAACAGGAAGTAGATGAAGCGGTTGCCCGGAAAGTCGAACCGGGCCAGTACGTACGCCGCCATCGAGCCCAGCAGCATCGTGCCGATCAGTGAACCACCCACCACGATCAGCGAGTTGAAGAAGTACTGGCCCATGTTGGCCTTGTCCCAGGCGCGCGCCCAGTTGTCGAAGTGCAGCGCCGACGGCAGGCCCCAGGGCGAGCCGAAGATCTCCCCGTCGTCCTTGAAGGAGCTGATCACCGCCCACAGCAGCGGCATGGTGACCAGCAGGCCCCAGATGATCAGGACGCCGTGCGAGAAGACGTTCAGGACGCGGCCCTCACCGCTTCCGCCGCCCTTGCGGCCCTTGCCGCCCGCGCCGTCCCGGCCCGTCGCGGCCGGGGTCTCGGTGGTCTGCACGCTCATCAGAACTCCAGTCGCTCGCGCCGGCCCAGCCGCATGACGATGGCCGAGAAGATCAGGGTCACTATCAGCAGGGAAACGCCGATCGAGGTGGCGTAACCGGCCTGACCGTCGCGGAAGGTCTTCTGATAGACGTACAGCGGCAGGACCTCGGTGGAGTAGTCGGGGCCGCCCGGCCCGACGCTCATGATCTGCACGAACGCGAAGGCCGACACGTCCAGCGCCAGAATGCCCATATAGATCCAGCCGGTCTGCACCGTGTCCCAGAGCAGCGGCAGGGTGATCCGGAAGAACGTGTTGAACCGGTTGGCTCCGTCCAGCAGCGCGGCCTCGTAGAAGTCCTTCGGTATGGAACTCATGCCGGCCGAGAAGAGCACGACGTAGAAGCCGACATTGGCCCAGATCATCGCGCCCATGATGCACCAGAGCGCGATCTGCGGATCGCCCAGCCAGTCGGGCTGCACGCTGTCCAGTCCGATCGCCTGGAAGAACGCGTTCAGCGCGCCGCTCTCCGGGTTGTACGCGAACTGGAAGAGCAGGGCGACGATCGGGATCGACAGCACCTGCGGGAAGAAGTAGAGAATCTTGTACGTGCCCGATCCGCGCACCCCGCCGATGACCGCCTTCTTTCTGCGGCGGCCACCGACGTTGAGCATGAAGGCGAAGAAGAGCCCGAGCGAGAGCGTCACCACCGGCAGCAGCAGCAACAGCGTCACACTGTTTCCCACCGCGGCCCAGAAAACGCTGTCCTTGAAGAGGCGCGCGTAGTTGTCGAACCCGACCATTTTCATGTCCGAGCTCAGGCCGGTCCAGTCCGTGAAGGAGTAGTAGATCGCCTGCACGAACGGCGATATCACGAAGATCGCGTATATCGCCAGCGGGATGACCAGGAACCCCACTATGAAGCGGTATTTACCGTGCTGCATGACTACCGATCCCGTTCTTTCCCCGCGGTTTCGCGTGACCGCCACCGCTGGTGACGCGTCCGACGCACGGTCAGCGCTTGTACTTCTTGACGCTGCTGTCCTCGCGCGTCTCGTCCGCGTACTTCTGGATCTTGGTGATCGCCTCGTCGGGAGTCATGCGGCCCGCCATCATCTCGCCCAGCGCGCCGACGCCGATCTTCTCCTTCTGCAGCGCCACGTACCAGTCCTGCAACCGCGGGTTGACGATGTTCTGACCCGCCGTCCGCAGCGCCTGCTGCGCCGAGTCCAGGCCCGGGGGCAGCTTCAGGCCCTCCGTACCGCCGTTGAGCGAGGTGAGCGAGGAGACCTGCTTGATGAAGTTCTGCGAGGACTTCTTGCTGAGCATGATGCGCAGCATTTCCATGCCGCCGGGTGCGTTCTTGGCTTCCCGGGGCACGATGTACGGCTCGCCGCCGGAGGCCCAGATCGTGCCGAACGGCATCTTGTCGGAGGACGAGAGGCTGGACGGCGCGCCGACCGAGAGCTGGAAGTCCGGGTTCTTCTCGATCTGCTTGGCCGACTCGTTCTCGACCCACGACCCGTTGGGTATGAACAGCGCCTTGCCCTCGGCCCACGCCTTCTGCGACTGGAGGTGGTCCAGGCCCGGCGAGCCCTTGAGGACATACCCCTTCTTGTACAGCTCGTAGTACGCGTCGAAGGCCGCCTTGACGGCCGGGTCCTTCCAGGCGTTCGGCTCCAGGTTGTCGATCTTCCGGAGTACTTCCGCGCCGCCGATCTTGGCGATGAACGGGTAGAGGCTGAAGGGGAGGTAGTACGGGTACTTGCCGGGGTAGGTCCACCCGGCGACGCCCTTCTTCTTCGCCTTCTCGCACACCGCGAGCATCTCGTCCCAGGTCTTCGGGTATTCCGCGTCGGCGACCTTCTGGAGGTTCGTCTTGGAGTACCAGACGCCGTAGACCGTGTACGCGTAGTACATGATCCAGGTTTCCTTGCCGCCGAACTGGCCCATCTCGACGACACCGGGGCGCAGCGTGTCGCGCACCTTCTTGTTCGGGTCGTCGATCGACGGGGCGTCGAGCAGCGGGGTGAGGTCGGCGAGCTGGTTCTTCGACACCAGTGTGCCGAAGTCCATCTGTTCCGCGCCGGAGTTGTCCACCAGGTCCGGCGGGTTGCCGCCGTTGAACCGCGGCTGGAGGGTGGACTGGATCTTCTGGGTGGAGGCGAGCTTGACCTTGCCCTTGGTCTTGGGGAAGGCGGCGACGTATTCGGCCTGGGCGTCCTTCGCGTATTTGTCGCCGAATCCGCCGTCGAAGATGACGACGTCGAGGGCGGCGCTCTCATTGACCGCGAGCGGATTCTTGGCGGACTTCTGCCCCTTCTCGGCCTTCTCACCGCCGTCGCCACCACTGCTGGCACACGCCGACAGGGCGCTCATGGCCGGCACGGTGACGATTCCGAGCGCCGCGGCCCGCTTGATCAGGGCACGGCGGCTGAAATCTGAGGTGGATCCCATGCGCAAGTCCTCGCCTTCTTCAGGACTCAGGCGGTGTACCGGAGCCACCCCGGCACCGCGGGTCAGATGAAGCTGAGTTGTACGGGATGTGCACCGGGCACGCTAGAGATGTGCGGGGCCGACTTCTTGTGCTGCTCCGCAGGTCCCCCCGGGTCCGCGGCGTCGTTCGCACAGCCGCTCGGACGCCGACAGGTATAGTCCACTTCAGGTCAACTCGGCAAGATCGTAAGCAAGTTCGGGCCGCCATCTTTCCCGAGTTGAGACCTCGACGGTATGCGTCGCTTGCGCCGGAAACTTCTGACCGCCGTTCGTCGGGTCACCCTTGACAACAAAGGCCCCACGCACCTTACTTATCTCTGCATTACGCAGCTGACAACGATGTCACCGTTGGGGAATTGTCGCTTCGTTGAGAGGTACGCGTGCGGCTCAGACACCGGCACAGATCCCTGCCCGGCACGGCCCGCCCCGTCGCACTCGCGGTGGCGGCCCTGCTCGTCCTGACGGCGTACGCCCCGGCCGTCGCGGCCCCGCCCGGAAAGCCCCCGGGCGAGCGGCAGTTCAGCTCCTCCTTCGAGACCGGCGATCCGCAGCCCGCCTGGCTGGACACGGTCGAAACCGGCCCGGACGGCACTGGGAAGACCTCCGGAGTGGGCCCCGAGAGCGGTCCGGGCGCCGGCATGAGCAGCCACCCCGACTCCGGCCCCACCGCCTCCCCCACCGCGAGGACGAACGCCGGCTTCAGCGGGCTGCGGGCGCTGCGGTACGCGGGCACCCACACCGCGTCCGGCCGCGGCTACTCGTACAACAAGGTCTTCGACGTCGACCTGCCGGTCACGGCCGCCACCTCGCTGTCGTACAAGATCTTCCCCGAGATGGCCGCCACCGACCTGGGCTACCCCGCCACCCACGTCGCGCTCGACCTGGCCTTCACCGACGGCACGTACCTCAGCGAGCTGGGCGCCGCCGACCAGAACGGCGCGCCGCTCACCCCGCGCGGCCAGGCCGCCGCCAAGACGCTCTACGTCAACCAGTGGAACCACCGCCAGTCGCGCATCGGCGCCGTCGCGGCGGGCAAGACCGTCGATCGCATCCTGATCGCGTACGACTCCCCGGCCGCGCCGAAGGCCACACCGGTCTTCCGCGGCTGGGTCGACGACATCACCCTGGGCCCCGCGGCCCGGGAGAAGCCGCCCACCCACTTCGCCGACCACGTGGCGACCACCCGCGGCACGAACTCCAGCGGCAGCTTCTCGCGCGGCAACACCTTCCCGGCCACCGCCGTGCCGCACGGCTTCAACTTCTGGACGCCGGTGACCAACGCGGGCTCCACCGACTGGCTGTACGAGTACGCGCGGAAGAACAACGCCGCCAACCTGCCCACCCTCCAGGCGTTCGCCGCCAGCCACGAGCCGAGCCCCTGGATGGGCGACCGGCAGACCTTCCAGGTCATGCCGTCCACCGCGGCCGGCACCCCGGACGCCGGCCGGACCGCCCGCGCCCTGCCCTTCCACCACACCAACGAGACCGCGAAACCGCACCACTACGGCGTCACCTTCGACAACGGCCTCCGGGCGGACATCGCCCCTGCGGACCACGCGGCGCTGATGCGCTTCACCTTCCCCGGCGACGACGCGAACCTGATCTTCGACAACGTCAACAACAACGGCGGGCTCACCCTGGACACCGCGCGGGGCGTCGTCACCGGCTTCTCCGACGTCCGGAGCAACCTGTCGACCGGCGCCACCCGACTGTTCGTGTACGGCGTGCTCGACGCGCCGGTCACCGCGGGCGGCAAGCTGAGCGGCGGCGGTGGCCCGGACGTCACGGGCTACCTGAAACTGCGGCCCGGCGCGGACCGTACGGTCACGCTGCGCATCGCCACCTCGCTGATCGGCGTCGACCAGGCGCGCGCGAACCTGGAGCGCGAGGTCCCGGCGGGCGACTCCTTCGAGCGGGTCCGGGACCGCGCGCGTGCCCAGTGGGACGGCATCCTCGGCCGTATCGAGGTCGAGGGCGCGAGCCGGGACCGCCTCGTCACCCTCTATTCCAACCTCTACCGGCTCTACCTCTACCCCAACTCCGGCCATGAGCAGGTCGGTTCGCGCGCCCGCTACGCGAGCCCCTTCTCGCCGCGGACCGGCCCGGACACCCCGGACCGCACCGGAGCGAAGATCGTCGACGGTGAGGTCTACGTCAACAACGGCTTCTGGGACACCTACCGCACCACGTGGCCCGCCTATTCCCTGCTCACTCCGCGCCAGGCGGGGAAAATGGTGGACGGTTTCGTCCAGCAGTACAAGGACGGCGGCTGGATCTCCCGCTGGTCCTCCCCCGGTTACGCGGACCTGATGACCGGTACGAGTTCGGACGTGGCCTTCGCCGACGCCTATGCGAAGGGCGTGAAGTTCGATGCCGCCGCGGCCTATGAGGCGGCGGTGAAGAACGCCACCGTCGCCCCGCCCAGCCCCGGAGTCGGCCGTAAGGGCATGGCCACCTCGCCCTTCCGCGGCTATACGAGCACGGACACCAAGGAAGGCATGTCCTGGGCGCTGGAGGGCTACCTCAACGACTACGGCATCGCCCGTATGGGACAGGCGCTGTACGCGAAGACGAAGAACCCGCGTTACAAGGAGGAGTCCGCGTACTTCCTCAACCGCGCCCGCGATTACGTCAAGCACTTCGACGACAAGGTCGGCTTCTTCCAGGGCAAGGACGCGGCCGGGAACTGGCGGCTGCCCCCGGACCGTTTCGACCCGCGCGTCTGGGGCCACGACTACACCGAGACCAACGCCTGGACCTTCGCCTTCACCGCGCCGCAGGACACCCGCGGCCTGGCCAACCTGTACGGCGGCCGGGCGGGTCTGGCGAAGAAGCTGGACGCGTACTTCGCCACCCCGGAAACCGCGGCGAAGGAATTCGCCGGCTCGTACAACAACGTCATCCACGAGATGACCGAGGCCCGGGACACCCGGATGGGCATGTACGGGCACAGCAACCAGCCGTCGCACCACATCGCGTACGCCTATGACGCGGCCGGGCAGCCGTGGAAGACCCAGGAGAAGGTGCGTGAGGTGCTCTCCCGCCTCTATCTGGGCAGCGAGATCGGCCAGGGATATCCGGGCGACGAGGACAACGGCGAGATGTCCGCGTGGTACGTGTTCAGCGCGCTCGGGTTCTATCCGCTGGTGATGGGCTCGCCCGAATACGCCATCGGCTCCCCGCTGTTCACCGAGGCCACCGTCCACCTGGAGAACGGCCGCGATCTCGTCGTCAAGGCGCCGCGCAACAGCGCGCGCAATGTGTACGTCCAAGGGCTGCGGGTCAACGGAAAGCCGTGGAATTCGACGGCGCTGCCCCATGCCCTGCTCGCCCGCGGCGGCACCCTGGAATTCGCGATGGGGCCGCGCCCGTCCTCCTGGGGCACGGGCGAGCACGCGGCGCCGTCGTCCATCACGCACGACGACCGGGTGCCCGTGCCCGACGGCGACCTGACGACGCCGGGCGGCAGCCCGCTGCTGGACGACACGTCGGCCACCTCGGCATCCTTCGAGTCCGTCCCGGTCACGCTCCCGTCGGCGGCGCGGGTGACCTCGTACACCCTCACCTCGGCAGCGAAGGGTGACGCGCCCGGCGCCTGGGTGCTGGAGGGCCTGGACCGCCACGGGAAGTGGCGGACGCTGGACCGGCGGACGCACGAGACCTTCAGCTGGGACCGGCAAACCCGGATATTCACGGTGAAATCACCTGGGAGCTACCAGCGTTACCGACTGACACCGGCAAACCCTGCCTCCTTGGCGGAGTTCGAGCTGATCGGTCCGAAACGGGCGGTTTTCAGGACCGACTGATCAGACCACCCGTAAACCAGTTGACATGTAAAAAGGTTGTGCAAAGATCCTGACGATCACACGACGCACCCCCATGAGGGTGCGTCGCGCCTCATCACATGGCAAATGGAGAATTACGTGGCCAAACTTCCCGGCCGTAAGCGCGGGCGCGCCGTATCGCGCCTGGCTGTCGCGGCGATCGCCGCCGCCCTGGTCGGCACCAGTGCCTCAGCCGCGGTGGCGGACGCGCCGGTCCCCGCCCCCGTGAAGAACGTCGACATCAGCAAGCTGGCGCAGGCGGCGCCGAAGGCCGGCGCCGGGGCCAAGTCCCGCGCCACGGCCCGTGCGGCGGCGACCGCCGAGGCCCCCGTGTTCGGCCTGTTCGGCATCCAGCGCTCCGACGGCTTCCTTTACCAGTACCTGCCGGACGGCACCGGTGGCCTGGACGAGCGCACGTTCGTCACCAGCGACTGGGACCTGCTCAAGGCCGCGGCCACGGTCGACCACAGCGGTGACGGCGTGGGCGACGGCATGTGGGCCTGGGACAAGGCCGGCAACCTGTACTTCAACTCGGACTCCGAGAGCCGTACGGTCGGCGGCGGCTGGAACATCTACGACAAGGTCCTGTCCCCGGGCAACCTCGGCGGCGGTACCGCCTACGACATCATCGCGCGCGACAAGTCGGGCGTGCTGTGGATCTACCTCGGCTACGACAACGGCCAGGTCACCTCGCGCGTCAAGGTTGGCGGCGGCTGGAACGCCTACACCGAGATCTCCGGCAAGGGCGACCTGACCGGCGACGGCAAGGCCGACATCGTGGCCCGGGACTCCTCCGGCGTCCTGTGGCTCTACAAGGGCACCGGCGACTACAAGGCGCCGTTCGCCCCGCGCGTCAAGATCGGCGCGGGCTGGAACGCGTACAACGCCCTCGTCTCGGTCGGCGATGTGGACCTCGACGGCCGCGCGGACCTGCTGGCACGCGACACCGACGGCAAGCTGTGGCTCTACAAGGGCGACGGCGGCAACCAGGACCCCTTCGAGTCCCGCAAGCAGATCGGTTTCGGCTACAACATCTACAGCTGGATGTTCTAGTCCTCCAGAACACCGGTAGCCGGGGGACTCCGGTCGGCCGTGTGCCGGTGAGGTGATGGTGCGGCGCGTCTCCACGAGACGCGCCGCACCGGTTTATGAGCAGCGGGACAGCAACACAGCGAGGGCCGCCCCCCAGCCGGGGTGCGGCCCTCGCGTTTCACCCGCTCAACGGAGCGGGATCGCCGGTTACTTCCGGATCAGCGACCGCAGCACGTACTGCATGATGCCGCCGTTGCGGTAGTAGTCGGCCTCGCCAGGGGTGTCGATGCGCACCTTGGCGTCGAACTCGACGTCGCCCGCCTTGACCTTGACGGTCTCCGGGATGCCACCGTCGTTCAGGGCGGTGACGCCGGTGATGTCGAAGGTCTCCTCGCCGGTCAGGCCCAGGGACTGCGCGGAGGCGCCCTCGGGGAACTGGAGCGGCAGGACACCCATGCCGATCAGGTTCGAGCGGTGGATGCGCTCGTAGGACTCGGCGATGACGGCCTTGACGCCGAGCAGCGCGGTGCCCTTGGCGGCCCAGTCGCGGGACGAGCCGGAGCCGTACTCCTTGCCGGCCAGGATGACCAGCGGGATGCCGGCCGCCTGGTAGTTCTGCGACGCGTCGTAGATGAAGGAGACCGGGCCGCCCTCCTGCGTGAAGTCACGCGTGAAGCCGCCCTCGGTGCCCGGCGCGATCTGGTTGCGCAGGCGGATGTTGGCGAACGTACCGCGGATCATGACCTCGTGGTTGCCGCGGCGCGAGCCGTAGCTGTTGAAGTCGCGGCGCTCGACGCCGTGCTCCGTGAGGTACTGGCCGGCCGGGGTGTCGGCCTTGATCGCACCGGCCGGGGAGATGTGGTCGGTGGTGACCGAGTCGCCCAGCTTGGCCAGCACGCGGGCGCCCTGGACGTCGGAGACCGGGCTGGTCTCCATCGTCATGCCCTCGAAGTACGGGGGCTTGCGCACGTAGGTGGACTGCGGGTCCCACTCGAAGGTGTCGCCGGTCGGGATCGGCAGCGCCTGCCACTGGGCGTCGCCCGCGAAGACGTCCTCGTACGACTTGGAGAACATGTCCTCGCCGATGGCGTTGGCCACAACGTCGTTGACCTCGGCCTCGGAGGGCCAGATGTCCTTGAGGTAGACCGGGTTGCCGTCCTGGTCGGTGCCCAGCGCCTCGGTGGTGATGTCCACCTTCATGGAGCCGGCGATGGCGTACGCGACGACCAGCGGCGGGGACGCCAGGTAGTTCATCTTGACGTCGGGGTTGATCCGGCCCTCGAAGTTGCGGTTGCCGGAGAGCACCGAGGTGACCGCGAGGTCGTTCTCGTTGATCGCCTTCGAGATCTCCTCGTCCAGCGGACCGGAGTTGCCGATGCAGGTGGTGCAGCCGTAGCCGACCAGGTTGAAGCCCAGCTTGTCCAGGTAGGGCGTCAGGTTCGCCTTGTCGAAGTAGTCGGTGACGACCTTCGAGCCGGGGGCGAGGGTGGTCTTGACCCAGGGCTTGCGGGACAGGCCCTTCTCGACCGCCTTCTTGGCCACCAGGGCGGCGGCGACCATGACGTAGGGGTTCGAGGTGTTGGTGCAGGAGGTGATCGCGGCGACCGTGACGGCGCCGTGGTCGATCTCGAACACCGAACCGTCGGCGGCCACGACCTGGGTCGGCTTGCTCGGCGTGCCGTTGGAGACCGCGGGGGCGTCGGAGGCCGGGAAGGACTCCTTGCCCGCCTCGTCCAGGTCCGCCTCGCTGACGTAGTTGCGTACGTCGTGGGTGAACTGCTGGGCGGCCTCGGCCAGGACGATGCGGTCCTGCGGGCGCTTCGGACCGGCGATCGACGGGACGACCGTGGAGAGGTCCAGCTCCAGCTTCTCGGAGAAGTCCGGCTCGGCGGCCGGGTCCAGCCACAGGCCCTGCTCCTTGGCGTACGCCTCGACCAGGGCGACCTGCTGCTCGGAGCGGCCGGTCAGCTTCAGGTAGTTCAGGGTCTCGTCGTCGATCGGGAAGATCGCGGCGGTGGAGCCGAACTCCGGCGACATGTTGCCGATGGTGGCGCGGTTGGCCAGCGAGGTGGCGGCGACGCCCTCGCCGTAGAACTCGACGAACTTGCCGACGACGCCGTGCTTGCGCAGCATCTCGGTGATGGTCAGCACCAGGTCGGTGGCGGTGGTGCCGGGCTTGAGCTCACCGGTCAGCTTGAAGCCGACGACGCGCGGGATGAGCATGGAGACCGGCTGGCCCAGCATCGCGGCCTCGGCCTCGATGCCGCCGACGCCCCAGCCCAGGACGCCCAGGCCGTTGACCATCGTGGTGTGCGAGTCGGTGCCGACCAGGGTGTCGGGGTAGGCCTGACCGTTGCGGGTCATGACCGTACGGGCCAGGTGCTCGATGTTGACCTGGTGGACGATGCCGGTGCCGGGCGGGACGACCTTGAACTCGTCGAAGGCGGTCTGGCCCCAGCGCAGGAACTGGTAGCGCTCCTTGTTGCGGCCGTACTCCAGCTCCACGTTCTGCTGGAAGGCGTTGGCGGTGCCGAACTTGTCGGCGATGACGGAGTGGTCGATGACCAGCTCGGCCGGGGCCAGCGGGTTGATCTTCGCCGGGTCGCCGCCCAGCTCCTTGACGGCCTCACGCATGGTGGCGAGGTCCACGACGCAGGGCACGCCGGTGAAATCCTGCATGATCACGCGGGCCGGCGTGAACTGGATCTCCTGGCTCGGCTGCGCCTGGGAGTCCCAGCCGCCCAGCGCACGGATGTGGTCGGCGGTGATGTTCGCGCCGTCCTCGGTACGGAGCAGGTTCTCCAGCAGCACCTTCAGGCTGTAGGGAAGGCGGGCGGAGCCCTCGACCTTGTCCAGCCTGAAGATCTCGTACGACTCGTCGCCCACCTGCAGCGTGCTGCGGGCGTCGAAGCTGTTCGCCGACACGACAGTCTCCTTCAATGCATGATTCGCGCGTACCACCGCAATCCTGCCGTCACAGATCCTTGCCGATCAGCTAAGGTAAGGCTAAGTTAGGCAAGCCTTACTAGCGCGGCAGCGGTACGCCTCCCGGCAGATATCTCGATGTCGAGATAACTCTAGTACATCGGCGCGGCGAGGTCATGCGTGCCCGGCCGCCGACTGCCCCGATCGAGACGGATGCCCATACAAGTGACGCAGGCGCGGCGGGCTTGATGGAGTGACAACATGACCGCACTCGCGCACCGCGCCCTGCGAGCCCTTGAGCAGTTCAACGCCGCTCGCCCGTGGGACCACAACGCCCACTACCACCCGTGGATCCTCCGGCAGCTCCCCCGGCGTTTCGGCAGCGCTCTGGATGTCGGCTGCGGCAGTGGTGACCTGGCCAGACTTCTGGCCGCGCGCGCCGGCACGGTGCACGGCATCGACTCCGATCCGGAGATCACCGCCCGGGCACGGGAGCTGACCCCCGCGTCGACCCCCGTCACCTTCACGACCGCGGACGCGCTGACCGGAATCCCCGCGGGCTCCTACGACGTCATCACATGTGTCGCCGTACTCCACCATCTGCCGCTCACCGACGCCCTCGCCGCCTTCCGGCGGCACCTGGCGCCCGGCGGAACCCTCGTGATCCTCGGACTGTCCCGCCCGGCGACGCCAGTTGACTACCTGCTCGGAACCGCGGCCGCCCCACTCAACGCCGCCACAGGCTGGCTCAAGAACAGGGGCCGCACAGCGCCCCGGCCGGTCTCGATGACGGCCATGACCCGCCCGGCGGACATGACCTTCCCCGACATCGCCCGCCAGGCCCGCTCGGTCCTGCCCGGCGCGCGACTGCGCCGCCGGTTGTTCTGGCGCTACACGCTCGTATGGCGGCGCCGTTGAGCATCCCGGACCGGCCCTCTCCCTTGACCACCGCTCCGCGAAGGGCCAGGCTTCGGCCATAAGTTAGGTTAGGCTAACCTTTGCCGCGTGAAGGCCGGTGAAGAACTCCCCCAGTCCGCGCAGCCCCGCGGCCACACCCTTTCCGCCACGGATGTCACCGTGGCGTACGACGGTGTCGACGTGGTCCACGAGGCGTCCCTCCAGCTCTCGCCCGGGCAGGTGACCGTACTGGTCGGCCCGAACGGCAGCGGGAAGTCGACGCTGCTGCGTACCGTGGCGCGGCTGCAGCGGGCCCGGAGTGCCGCGCTGACTCTCGGCGAGGAGACGGACGGCTTCGCGCTCACGCCCCGCGAGTTCTCGCGGCGGGTCGCGCTGCTGCCGCAGGGGCGGCCCACGCCCAGCGGCCTGACCGTGCGCGATGTCGTGGAGTTCGGGCGGTATCCGTACCGGGGGCGCTGGGGCCGGGCCGACCCGGGCGGCCATGAGGCGGTGGAGCGGGCGCTGCGGATGACCGGGGTCGCCGACCTGGCCGAGCGGGGTGCCGAGCACCTCTCCGGCGGCCAGCTGCAACGGGTGTGGCTCGCGGGCTGCCTGGCGCAGGACACCGGCGTACTGCTGCTGGACGAGCCGACGACCTACCTCGACCTGCGCTACCAGGTGGAACTCCTGGACCTGATACGGGACTTGGCGGACGACCACGGCATCGCCGTCGGGGTGGTGCTGCACGACCTGGACCAGGCGGCGGCCGTCGCCGACCGGATCGTACTGCTCCGGTCGGGCCGGGTGATCGCGGACGGGGAGCCGGAGGACGTCCTCACCCCGGAGCGGCTGTCGGACACGTACGGCATCCGGATCGAGGTCTCCACCGACCCGTCGACAGGACGGCTGCGCACCCGCGCGATCGGCCGGCACCACACCCGGCGGACGCCGGACGGAGACACACCGCGGGCCGGCCACACCCCCCGGAACGACAAGCACAACGCGCGCGACGCGCACAGCGAAAGGCTCGGTGCCACCTCATGAGACGACTCCTGCTCACCGTCGCGGCGGCCACCGCCGCCGCCCTCACCCTGGGCGCGTGCGGTACCACCCAGCCCGCCGCCGACGAGGCGAAGAAGTCCTCCGGGCACCTCACCCTCACGGACGCGTCCGGTACGAAGGTGGAGCTGGACGGGCCCGCCAAGAAGGTCGTCGGCACCGAGTGGAACGTCGTCGAGCACCTGGCCGCGCTGGGCGTCGCGCCGGCCGGTGTCGCCGACGTCAAGGGGTACAAGTCCTGGGACAAGGCCGTACCGCTGAAGAACGAGCCGAAGGACATCGGCACTCGCGGCGAGCCGAGCATGGACACCGTCGCCGCGCTCGCGCCCGATCTCATCGTCGCCACCAGCGACCTGCCCCAGGCCGCCGTCACGCAGCTGCGGAAGATCGCCCCGGTGCTGGTGCTGAAGTCCGCCGACTCGGCCGATCCGATCGGGCAGATGACCAGGGACCTGGACCTGATCGCCAAGGCCACGGGCACCACGGAGCGGGCCGGCACGCTCAAGAAGGGCTTCGAGGCGAAGCTCGCGGAGGGCCGGCGGAAGCTGGAGCAGGCCGGGCGCAAGGGCACGAAGTTCGCCTTCGCGGACGGCTATGTGCAGGGCAGCCAGGTGACGATCCGGCCGTACACCGCCGGTTCGCTGCTCGGCGCGGTGAACGAGAAGCTCGGGCTGGAGAACCCCTGGACGGTGAAGGGCGACCCGGCCTACGGGCTCGGCAAGACCGACGTCGAGGGGCTGACCAAGCTCGGTGACGTGGAGTTCGCGTACATCGGCAGCGACGACGACAAGAGCGCCACGCCGTTCACCGGTGTGCTCGCCGACAACGCGGTGTGGAAGTCGCTGCCGTTCGTGAAGGCGGGCACGGTGCACCGGCTGCCCGACGGTGTGTGGATGTTCGGCGGCACCGGGTCGATGGAGTCGTACGTCGATTCCGTCGTCGCCGCGCTGACGAAGTGACGACGGGGCCCGCACCGAAGATCATGGCCGTCACCACCACCGCTCCCCCTGCCCCCACCGCCGCGGCGGCGTCCCGGAGAGGCGGCGCGGTCGCGGTGACGGCCGTGCTCGTCCTGCTGATCGCCGCCCTCGCGCTCGCCGACATCGCGCAGGGCACCTCCGGCGTCGGCGCCGCGGAGGTGTGGAAGGCGCTCACCGGGCAGGCCGACGCGGCGGACGCCTCCGTCGTCGTCGCCTCCCGGCTGCCGCGCATGACCGCCGGAATCCTGGTCGGCGCGGCGCTCGGCATGGCGGGTGCCGCGCTCCAGGCCGTCAGCCGCAACGTCATCGCCGCGCCCGACACCCTCGCGGTCAACGCCGGTTCGTACCTCGCGCTCGGCCTGGCCGCCGCGACCGGTGTCTCGCTGCCGCTGCTCGCTTCCTCCGGCGTCGCCTTCGTCGGCGGACTGGCGGCCGCGGCCGTCGTCCTCGGGGTGTCCGGGCTGGGCGGCGGAACCGTCCGGCTGGTCCTGGCGGGCAGCGCGCTGACCCTCGGCCTCACCTCCGTCACCGAAGGACTGCTGCTGCTGTTCCCCGAGCGGACGGAAGGGCTGTACGCCTGGAACCAGGGCAGCATCGCGCAGAACGGTTTCGGCGGAGTGCTGTGGCTGCTGCCGCTCGCCGTCGCCGGACTGGCGGGGCTGCTGCTGGTCGCCCGCCGGGTCGACACCCTGGCCCTCGGCGACGACGCCGCGCGGGGGCTGGGCGTACCCGTACGGGCCACCCGGGTGATCACCGTCGTGCTGGCGGCGCTGCTGTCCGCCACGGCCGTCACCCTCGCCGGGCCGATCGGCTTCGTCGGGCTGAGCGCCCCGGCTCTCGTCCGCCTGCTGGCGCGCCGCTACGGCGGCTTCTCCCGGACGCGCGCGAGCGTGACGCGGTCCGCGCTGACCGGCGCGGCGCTGGTGCTCGGCTCGGATGTCGCGCTGCGGGCGGTGGTACCGGCCGACGTGGCGGTGGCCGTGCCGACCGGCGTGGTGACGAGCCTGGTCGGCGCCGTGTTCCTGGTGGTGCTGGCGACCCGGGGCCGGGACACCGGCGCCGCCGCCCCGCCCGACCGGCTGCGCATCCGCAGCCGGACCGTCTTCCTGACGGTGACCGGGACGCTGGTGGCGGTACTGATCGCCGTGATCATCGCCTCCGTACTGCTCGGCGATTCCAAGCTGCTGCTCGGCGACGTCGTCAACTGGGCGCAGGGCAGGGCCGGACGGGCCGTCTCCTTCGTCCTGGACACCCGGGTGCCACGGGTGCTCGCCGCCCTCCTCGCGGGCGCGGCCCTCGCCCTCGCGGGCACCCTGGTCCAGGCCGTGACCCGCAACCCGCTCGCCGAACCGGGCGTCATGGGCGTCTCCGGCGGCGCGGCGCTGGGCGCGGTGATCCTCGTGACCAGCGCGCCCGGGGCCGGGCCGGCGGGTCTGGCCGCCGCCGCGTTCGCGGGCGCCGCCCTCGCCGCGGCGCTCGTCTTCGGGCTGTCCGCGCGCGGCGGCTTCCGGCAGAACCGCCTGGTGCTGGTCGGTATGGGCGTCGCCACCGCGAGCGCCGCCCTGATCAGCCTGTTCATCGTCCTGACCGATCCGTTCAACGCCACCAAGGCGCTGACCTGGCTGTCCGGTTCGACGTACGGGCGGACGCTGCCCGACCTGCTGCCGCTGGCCGTCGTCCTCGCGGCAGGACTGGCCGTGGCGGTCGCCCGGCGCACCGAACTCGACCTGATCTCCCTGGACGAGGACACCCCGAGACTCCTGGGCCTCGGAGTACCCCGGGCGCGCCTCGGCCTCCTGACGCTGGGCGTCCTGCTGAGCGCGGCGGCCGTCGCCGCGTCCGGAACCATCGCCTTCGTCGGCCTGGTCGCCCCGCACGCCGCCCGCGCCCTGGTGGGCCGCAGGCATGTACGGGTGGTGCCGGTGGCAGTGCTGCTGGGCGCGGCACTGGTGGGTACGGCGGACGTGGTGGGCCGGACGGTGATCGCACCGGCGCAGCTGGGAGCGGGACTCCTCACAGCGGTCATCGGGACGCCGTACTTCCTGTGGCTGCTGGTGCGGACGCGGGGCGGAGGCCGGTAGAGCGGCTGCACCGGCCACGCCGCCCGCACGCGAGGCCGCCAAGCTTCCTCAACATTCCCCACCGAATACCCTAACCTTCCCTATCACTCCCTCGATAGGGAAGGTTAGGGTACTTTCATGACCGACCGCCTCTACTCCGTGGAACAAGTCGCCGAGCGCCTGGGCCTGCACGTACGCACCGTCCGCAACTACGTGCGCGACGGACGCCTCGCCGCCGTCCGCATCGGCAAGCAGTACCGGATCGCGCACGAGGACCTGGAAGCCTTCACCGGCCGCCCGGCCCCCGCCGCGCCCGGGGACCCGGCCGGCGGGCCGCGGCACAGCGAGGTGTCGAGCATCGTGGAGATCGAAGCGGTCGACGCCCGTACCGCCGACCGGGTGGCCACCCTGCTGACCGCCTCGGTAGCCCACCGCGGCCACGGCGAGCGGCCCCTGCGGATCGAGACGGCGTACGACCCGGAGCGGGCCCGGATGAAGGTCATCATCCTTGGCGGCCTGGCCGACACGGCCCGGCTGTTCGACTACATCGAGGGGGTGCTCGACTCGTGAGCACGATCTACAAGTCCGCGGCCGGAGAACAACAGTTGCGGCAGCGTTACCAGGAAGCACTGGCCGCCTGGCCCGTCCCCGCCGAACACCTGCGGATACCGACCCGCGAAGGCGAAACGTTCGTCGTCGCCTCCGGCCCGAAGGAGGCTCCGCCGCTGGTCCTGCTGCACGGCGCGGGCGCCAACACGAGCATGTGGCTGGGCGACATCGCCACCTGGTCGCGGCACTTCCGTACGTACGCGGTCGACCTCATCGGCGAACCGGGCCTGAGCGCGCCGTCCCGCCCACCCCTGGCCTCCGACGCGTACGCGCAGTGGCTCGACGACGTACTGGACGGCCTGGAGATCGCGACCACCGCGGTCGTCGCCACCTCACTCGGCGGCTGGATGGCCCTCGACCACGCCACCCGCCGCCCCGGCCGGGTGACACGCCTGGCCCTGCTGTGCCCCGGCGGCGTCGGAAAACAACGGATGGGCCTGCTCTTCAAGGCCCTGCTCCTGCGCCCGTTCGGACGCCGGGGCATGCTCCGTTCCGCACGAAGCGCCACCGGCCTGAACACACCGCAGGCGTCCCCCGTCCTCGACCAAGTGGTCCTGACCTTCCAGCAGTTCAAGCCACGCACGGAGCAACTCCCGGTGTTCTCCGACGACGAGCTGCGCGGCCTGAACATCCCGCTGCTGCTGATCGCCGGAACCGACGACGCCCTCTTCGACTCGGCAGGCACGGCCCGGCGCATACAGGACAACGTCCCGAACGCGACCGTACGGCTGCTGCCGGGCGTCGGGCACGCGATCTTCGGGCAGACGGATGAGGTGCTGGCGTTCTTGCGGAAGTGAGGGTGGGGGTTCAGGGGAGGAGGAGGGGCCCGGCCCGGGTGCTGGCCGCTGCCGCGGGGGTCGGGGTGGTGGGAGCCGTGCTGGCCTTCGCGTGGGGGCCGAGGGGGCGGGCCCGGTCGGAGACGGTCCGCCGGCCCGTCCCCCTCACCCCGTCGCCAACCCGCTCCGGACCAACGCCACGACCTCCTCGTCGTTGAGGCCGAGGGTGCGGGCTTCGTTCACCAGCCGGCCCACGTGTTCGGTGAGGCGGGCGCGGGCCGGGGAGGCGTGGCCGGTGACGACGGCGCCGCGGCCGCGGCGGAGGTCGATGAGGCCCTCGTCCTTCAGGCGCTGGTAGCCGCGCAGCACGGTGTGGACGTTGACGCCCAGGGACTCGGCGACCGTACGGGCCGCGGGCAGGCGCTCGCCGGGTTGTACGGAGCCGTCGGCGAGGGCGCCGCGTACCGAGGCGGCGATCTGGTCGCCGAGCGGGACCGGGGAGGCGTGGTCGACACGGAAGAGCACGTCAGTCCTCCTGACCGGGGCCGGTGGCGCGCTTCTCGCGCTCCCGGGTGAGCAGGGCGTTCAGGAGCGCCGCGGCGGTGGCCGCGTCGTCGACGGTCACCACGAAGACCCGGCCGTTGGTCAGCCGCAGCGCCAGCGCCTCGCCGCGGCGCAGCACGATGCCGCTGCGCCCGCCCCGCAGGCGGTAGCCCCAGCCGCCGAAGTCGCCCAGCGGGCTGATCTGCTGGACACCGGCCTCCTCCATGCGCGCGAGCGGGATGCGCAGGCGGGGGCGCGGTACGAGGGGCGAGGCGACGGTCAGGCCCCGGCGGTCGGCGGTCACCTGTACGCCCGCGAACACCAGGCAGGACAGGGCGGCGACGGCGAAGCCCACGGCACCGACCCAGTTCATCGCGAGGCCGATGAGCACACCGATGGCGAGGAGCCCGGGGCCGAGCACGACCAGGGTGGGCGAGCCGACGGTCCGCGACCAGCCGGCGGTCTCGCCGTCCGCGAGGCCGAGCGGCGGTGTCGGGCGCGCCGGCCCGGCCACCTCGTCCGCCCGTACCCGGTCGCGGCCCGCGCACAGCCCGCCCACCACCGCGGCGAGGGCCGCCACGCCGAGGGCCAGGCCCAGGTACGACGGCGGGAACCGGACCGCGGCCGCGTCGCCCGCGTCCACGTTCTGCAGCAGCAGCGATACACCCAAACAGCCGAACAGCCCCGCCATGGCGTAGCCGGTGGCGATGGCCCCGCGCAGGGCGCCCGCGGCCGCGTCGCGCAGCACCAGTACGCCGATGGAGACGCCGAGGACGGCCGGCAGGCCCAGCATGACCGTGAGGAAGTGGGAGGCGGTGGTGAAGTCGTCGCTCGTGCCGTCGGAAGTGAAGTGCATGGCCAGCGGCTCGGGAATCCGGTCCCGTACGGACCAGAAGACCGCGGTGACGGCCACGACGGCGGCCAGGAACGGCAGTACGGCGATCAGCGCCCGCCAGGGACGGAGCACGGGTGGTCCGGCGGCGGGGCGGGCTTGCGTGGTGTTCAAGAAGTTCATCGACACTCCCCCTTTATTTGCATAGTAGTAGAACAACCCGGCCAACCAGTCAACACCCACCCTCCACCACCCGATTACTCATCGATCTCATATCTGAGATACCGTCTACCTCATGGCAGACGACTACCTCGTACGCATCGGCAGGCTCATCCGCGACGCGCGGCAGCACCGGGGCTGGACACAGACGCAGCTCGCGGAGGCTCTCGGCACCAGCCAGAGCGCAGTCAACCGCATCGAACGCGGCAATCAGAACATCAGCCTTGAGATGATCGCGCGGATCGGCGAGGCGCTGGACAGTGAAATCGTCTCGCTCGGGTACGCGGGTCCCATGCATCTGCGCGTCGTCGGCGGCCGCCGCCTCTCCGGCAGCATCGACGTCAAGACGAGCAAGAACGCGTGCGTGGCCCTGCTGTGCGCCACGCTCCTCAACGCGGGCCGCACCACGCTGCGCCGAGTGGCCCGCATCGAGGAGGTCTACCGGATCCTGGAGGTGCTGGGCAGCATCGGCGTCCGCACCCGCTGGATCAACGACGGCAACGACCTGGAGATCGTGCCGCCGGCCGAGCTGGACCTGGACGCCATGGACACGGAGGCGGCCCGCCGCACCCGCAGCGTCATCATGTTCCTCGGTCCGCTGCTGCACCGCATGGACCACTTCAAGATCCCGTACGCGGGCGGCTGCGACCTTGGTACGCGTACGGTCACGCCGCACATGACGGCGCTGCGCCACTTCGGCCTGGAGGTCACCGCGACGGAGGGCACCTACCACGCCGTCGTGGACCGCTCCGTCGCCCCCAAGCGCGCGATCGTACTGACCGAGCGCGGCGACACCGTCACCGAGAACGCGCTGCTGGCCGCGGCCCGCCACGACGGCATCACCGTCATCCGCAACGCCTCCTCCAACTACATGGTCCAGGACCTGTGCTTCTTCCTGGAGGAACTGGGCGTACGGGTCGAGGGCGTCGGCACCACCACGCTGACCGTGCACGGCGTCGCGCACATCGACCGCGACGTGGACTACGCCCCGTCCGAGGACCCCGTCGAGGCGATGAGCCTGCTGGCGGCCGCCGTCGTCACCGAGTCCGAACTGACCATCCGCCGCGTCCCGGTGGAGTTCCTGGAGATCGAACTCGCCGTCCTGGAGGAGATGGGCCTCAACCACGAGCGCAGCACGGAGTACGCCGCCGACAACGGCCGCACCCGCCTCATCGACCTGACGGTGCGCCCCTCCAAGCTCCAGGCCCCCCTGGACAAGATCCACCCCATGCCGTTCCCCGGCCTGAACATCGACAACGTCCCGTTCTTCGCGGCCATCGCGGCCAGCGCCCAGGGCCAGACCCTCATCCACGACTGGGTCTACGACAACCGCGCCATCTACCTCACCGACCTCAACCGCCTCGGCGCCCAGGTCAAACTCCTCGACCCGCACCGCGTCCTCATCGACGGCCCCACCCGCTGGCGCGCAGCGGAAATGATGTGCCCCCCGGCCCTGCGCCCCGCGGTCGTCATCCTGCTGGCGATGATGGCGGCGGAGGGGACGTCGGTGCTGCGCAATGTGTATGTGATCAATCGGGGGTATGAGGATTTGGCGGAGCGGTTGAATTCTGTGGGGGCGCAGATTGAGATCTTTCGGGATATCTGACCGGACAGTGCGGAGGCGGCGCTGATGCCTCCCGGGCCTCTCGGCGACCGGCCCCGGAGGCCCGGGCTGTTACCGGCTGCCGAATGGCCTGCTCGAACCAGAGCAACGTGCATGAAGGCCAAAGCACCGTGCATGAAGGTTGAAGCAGGGGCGCATACCGGATCATCCTAGGTTTTATGAGCCTCTCCACCAGCGGTTTCGACCTGTCCGCCACGGGCGGTTACGTCCACGACTGGGCCTTGGTCGACGTCGAGACCTCCGGTCTCATCGCCAGGCGGGACCGGGTGCTGTCCGTTGCGGTGGTGACCGTCGGCCGGGACGGCGAGCGGACCGGGGAGTTCTCGACGCTGCTGAACCCCGGGTGCGATCCGGGGCCGGTGGACGTGCACGGGCTGCCCTCCGAGCGGCTGCGGGGAGCGCCGACCTTCGACCAGGTCGCCGGGAAGATCGCCGAGATGCTCCAGGGCCGTGTCTTCGTGGCGCACAACGCCCAGTTCGACTACGACTTCCTGGCCCATGAATTCGCCCGCGCGCGGATGTGGCTGCCGGTGTCGCAGCGCCTCTGCACGCTGGCCCTCAGCCGTCAGGTGGATCCGCCGACGGACGACATGAAGCTGGGCACCCTCGCCGCCCACTACGGCGTGCCGCAGCAACGCGCGCACGATGCGCTGGACGACACCCGTGTGCTGGCCGGGATCCTGCGGGCTTCGCTGCGCGATGCGGCCCGGCTCGGCCTGCCGTTGCCGCTCGTCCCCTGTCCGCCACGGCAGGACCCGGCGTTCATGCCGCAGCCGCCCAAGACGCCCTGCGCGTACAGCAACCCGGGGCGCCTGGCCCCCGGCGGGCCGCTCCGGCAGGGAATGAAGATCGCGATCACCGGTCCGACGGCTGTCTCCCGCGCCGAACTGGTCGCACGGGGCGTATCCGCCGGGCTGAACATGATGAGGTCCGTCAGCGGGCACACCAGCGCTCTCGTCAGCAACGAGCCCGCGTCCGCATCGGCGAAGGCCCGGCGTGCGGTCGCCGAAGGGGTGCCGGTCATCGACGAGCGGACGTTCCTTCGTCTGCTGGCCGACGTACGGCCCGGAACGCCCCATGAGGGAGCGGCTGCCGCCGCCGCACCCGCCCCGGAAGCGCCTTCCCTTCCTGCGCCTCCCTCCGACGCGCCCGTTCCCGCCCCGCGCCGCCCCGCACGTCCTGCCGCTACGCCGGGCAAGCCGCTGGCGGGGCGGCGGGTCCTGGTCCTCGGTGGTACGCATGCCGTCGCCGTGGCGGCCCGTACGCGCGTCGTCGATCTGGGCGGGTCGGCGGCGGTCAATCTCTCGGCCAGCGTCACGGATGTCCTACTGCTTCCCGGCGGGGAAGAGGACCGCCGCATGCGTCGCATCACCGCTCTTGAGCTGCCGGTACGCGACCAACGCTGGCTCGTCGCACCGGCGATCACCGCGCCGGCCCCGTCGGCTCCCCGGCCACACGAGCCGCAGGTCCTGCCGAGGGGCGGCGTCATCGACCTGCCCGTGAGGACCGGAGCTCTCGCAGCCGAGTGGCACGTCACCGCGACCTGGGCACCACAGGCCGGCTGCGAGATCGATGTCGTCGCCTTCCTCCTCGACGAGCAGGAACAGGTGACCTGTGACGAGGACTTCGTCTTCTACGGTGCTCCGGAGAGCCCGGCCGGGACGGTGCGCCTGCTCACCGGTGGCCCGGCCGAACAGAGCATCGCCATCGACCTGGGCTCGCTGCCGCCTGCCACCCGCAAGATCGTCGTCGCCGCGGCCATCGACGGCACCGCCACCTTCGGCGATGTCGGCGCGATCCAGATCGGCGCCGCCCCCGGCAGCAGCGGGGCGCCACTCGCCAGGGCCACGCTGGACGCCGCGACGACGGAACGCACCATGCTGCTCGCCGAGGTCTACCGCAGAGGCCCCCTGTGGCGTCTGCGCGCGGTCGGCCAGGGGTACGACCACGGCCTCGACACCCTGGCACGCGGGTACGGCGTGGACATCACGGACTGAGCCCCCCGCCGCTCCTACGGGCTGACGCTCCCCAGCCACAGCAGGTCCCGGGCACGTGTCATGGCCACGAAGAGCTGGCTGCGGAGCAGTTCTTCCCGTTCCCTCGCGGTTTCGGGGACCTCCGTCGCACCGGAGCCGCCGGTAGCCGCTTCGTTCGCCAGGGCAGCGTCGTGCTGGGGCAGGTAGACGTACTTGAACTCAAGGCCCTTGGCCCTGCGGTAGGTGCCGAGCTTCACCGAGTCGACGGCGCGGCCGTCGTAGTGTTCCAGCAGGCATACCGGGATGCCCCCCTGACTCAGCAGCCGCTGGTAGTGGCCGATGGCCCGCATGGACGGGCACAGCACGGCGGCATCGGCTCGTGCCCCGTCCCGCAGGGCACGCAGAGCGTCCAGGAGCGCCTGGTCGTGTGCGTCCGCGGTCGGCTTCGTCACGCGGACGACCCGCCCGTCGTGGTAAGTGAGGTCGACCTCGCGGCGGCCGGGTGTACGCAGGCCGTCGATGTCCTCGAAAGCGTCGTCGGCCACGACCGTGAGCGCGGCGTCCAGAACCTGTTTGCTGTTGCGGTAATTGGTCTTCAGTACCTGCCCGCGGTCACCGCGGATATCGACGCCGGCCTCGGCGAGGCGGAATCCGCCCGGATATACGGCCTGCTGGCCGTCACCGACCAGAAGCAGCCCGTTGGGGGTGTCGCCGACGAGCGCGTGCAGGAGGCGGACGCCGACAAGGGTGAGGTCCTGGACCTCGTCCACGATGACGGACGTGTACGGGGACCGGTCCGCGTGGCGCCTCGCTTCCGCCAGCGCGAGGGAGAGCACGTCGTTGAAGTCGTGCACACCACGCTCGGTGCGCCGCGACTCGTACGCCTCGTACAGCTCCCACACCGCCTGTCGGTGCGCCCTGCGCAGGACCGTCCGGCGTCGGCGCCGGGGCACGCTCGCGTACTCCTCGAACGTGGTGATGCCCCGGCCCTTGATGACGTGGTCGATCTCCTCACGCCAGTAGCCCGGCCGCGGATCGATCTCGGCCAGGCGGCTGCCGCGCCCGACGTGCTTCCAGGCGAGGCTGAAGGCGGTCTCGGCCTTGTCCCCGTGGAGCCGTACGGGGACGCCGCGCGCATGCAGGAACTCCTGCGCCCAGGAGTGCAGGCTGCGGAAATCCACCCGGTCCGCGACAGCCGGGGACATGGTCTTGAGGAAGGTGCCCTGCACGCGCGGCAGGTTGTTGGCGAACGTGACATAGAGGATCCGGCCGCCGGTGCGCTTGGCCAGGTGGACCGCTCGGTGCAGCCCGACCACCGTCTTGCCCGTGCCCGCCGGGCCGCTGATGCGCGCCGGGCCCGACCAGTTGCGGCGCACCAGTGCGACCTGATCGGGGTGCAGGAAGGTCATCCACTGCTCGATCGGGGCCCGCAGCGCCCCTTCCAGCGCCGCATCGCGCAGGCTTTCGAGGTCCAGCAGGCCGTCTGGCATGACCTGTTGCTGTGTCACGGGTGTCGGTGGCGCCTCATGCGCGACGGCCGATCCCTCGTAGTCGGGGAAGACCCTTTCCAGGAGGTCGGCCATCGCACGGACCGACTCCGTCCGCAGTCTGCGGCACTCCGACAGCAGCGCAGGGCCGATCTCGTGTTCCCCCAGGAGTCGGATACGGCCGAGGGCGGTGTCGACCCGGTGCCCCGCGAACACCATGAGTGGCTGGACCGCCACGGGAGACATACCCAGCGACGCGACCGCGCTTTCGGCGGCTTTCGTCACCGCGAGCAGCTTCGCCGCGTGCTCGTCCCGCCGCTCGCCTCCGGCACAGAGCCTTCCGTCCGAAACCTCGGGCGCAGAGCGCCAGTTCTTCACATCGATGACGAAGACGCCGCCGGGGCCCACCAGCAACATGTCCACATTGGCGGTGCGGGTGCCCGGCCATCGACGGTCCACGAGCAGGCGCCACCCGCGCTCCGTCAGCACCAGCAGCTGCGCCGCGATCCGCCGTTCACCCTCGCTCGCCGCTTCCCACTGCTGAGCCTGCCGGCGAGCGGACTGCCACTGCTCCCGCAGCAGCCGCTCCTGTCGCCGCGCCTCTTGCGCCCTCCGCGACGCCGATCCGCCTGCCGCCATTGCGAGCCCCCCTCGTACGCGGTGAAGCGATCATAGGGCGCCCCGCTACCGGAACGGCAGGGCACACAACGACTCAGGGGCCCTCAATCACCGGATAAGGCAGAACAGTTCATACAGCTCCTCCGCCGTACAGGCCCCGGCCAGCATGCGGCGGAAGCCGGCGTGGGCAGTGTGGCGGGCGAGGGTGGAGTATGTCTGGAGGCAGCCGGAGTGGTGCTTTGGTTTGTGGGGGGCTGTTAGGAGGAAGACGTCGCGGATCTGGTGGTTGTCGGCGCCGTGCCAGGCGAGGTCCGGTGATATGCGGGCGAAGGCTGCCGCCGGGGTGTTGACGGTGCGGTTGCGGGTGGTCAGCAGGGCGATGCCGTGGAAGCCGTGCGTGCCGTGGGTCAGGCAGGTGTGTAGTGCGCGGGTGAAGGTGTGGGGGTCAGAGATGGTTCCTGCGGCGTGGAGGTCGTGAGTCAGGGTCTCCAAGAGTTCGTTGGCGGTGATTGCCTGGGCGTGGGGGTGAATTTGTTGTTTGGGTAAGTAGTCGGCGAGGGTTCGAGGGCTCGTCATGCCTCGGCCCTCGCGGGTTCTTCAGCGGTGCTCTTCCTGTGGGCCGGCCGGAGGATCCCCGCAGAAAAGGCCGCGGCGGCGCAGAATGCCACGGGGAGGAAGAAGGCGAGGTTCAGGGGGACGAGGTGGGTGAGTGGGCCGATGATGGCGGGGCCGGCCAGCATTCCTATGTAGCCCAGGCCGGCCACTCTGGAGACGTTCGCGCCCGACGATTCCGGGTCCACGTTGCCGGCCGCGGTGAAGAACTGCGGAATGCAGCCGGAGAGGCCGATTCCGAAGAGGGTCCAGCCGAGGAGGGCCAGGGGTACCCAGGGGGACAGGGCGGCGGCGGCGAGGCCGAGGGCCGCCAGGCCCGCTCCGTACCGGACGATGAAGACCCGGCCGAAACGTCCCACCGCGCGGTCGGTGAGGAAACGGCCGACGGTCATGGCGGTGGCGAAACCGCCGTATGCCAGGGCGGCCGTGGCGGCGGGCGCGTCCAGGACGTCCTTGAGGTGGAGCACACTCCAGTCGTTCGCCACGCCTTCGCACAGCATGAGCAGCAGGGCGAGTATGCCCAGTGCCCAGACCTGGGAGGGTGTGCGGCGTTTGGTGGGGGCGCCGGTCCGCGAGGGATTCGTGGCTGGTGAGGATCGCTCGGGGGGCAGCATGCCGGGGACCAGGGCGAAGGTGATCAGTACGCCGGTCACCGCGACGGCGGCGAGGGTGGCGGAGGGGCTCCAGTCCCAGCTGATGGTGCGGGCGCCGATGAGCGACGCGATGACGCCGCCGACCGAGAACACCGCGTGGAAGGCCGACATCACCGGACGGCCGTAACCGCGCTCGACCTGAACAGCCTGGGTGTTCATGCTGACGTCCAGGCAGCCGTTGCCGAAGCCGAGGGCGAGGAGGGCCGCCGCCAGGGTCCAGGGCGAGTTCGCCAGGCCCGGAAGGACGACCATGGCGCTGCACAGGGCGCCGCCGGCCAGCACGATGGCGCGGCTGCCGAAACGGTCGGCCAGCGGCCCGCAGACCTGCATGCCCACGAAGGCGCCGCCGCCCAGGAAGAGCAGCAGCCAGCCCAGTACGGCATGGGTGATGCCGACCTGGTGCTCGATCGCGGGGATGTGCACGATCCACATCCCCATCACGAAACCGTTGAGGGCGAAGGCCGTGAAGGTGCAGGCGCGTGCGATGCGCAGGCGCCGGGACGGCGATGTCCCGGGGGAAGAGGAGAGGGAAGGCGCGAGGGGGGACCCGGCGGGTCCCCCGCCCGGCGATCCGTCGGGCGATCGGTCGGGCGATCCAGCGGCTGGGGCAGTCGATTCGCTCATCACCGGTGACCGTAACGCACACCACGTTTGTTCGGGAAGGCGGTGAGTGGGTTTTCGACACCCTCCCGGCGGTGGGGAACGGAGCGTCACACGTGGACGATGTTCACGCCCGCCGCGCGCATTTCCTCCACCACCGGCGTGCCCTGGGGCGCGTCGGTCACCACCACGTCGAGCTGCTCGACCGAGCAGATGCGGCCGAGCGCCACCCGCCCCAGCTTCTCGGCGGTGGCCACCAGGATGATGCGCCGCGCCGCCCGCGCGGCCACCCGCTTCACGTGTACGTCGTCCAGGTTGTAGGCGGTCGCGCCGTTGGCCGCGTCCACGCCGCAGCACCCGAGGATGAAGGTGTCGTACCGCAGGTCCTCGAAGGTGCGCAGCGCCGTCTCCCCGTAGAAGGACAGCTCGCCGGGCCGGACCTGGCCGCCGGGGAGCAGCAGGCGGATGCCCTCGTGTTCGGCGAGCGGCATCGTCGCGTGCAGGGACAGCGGGGTGACGGTCAGCCGGCGGCCCGCCATGGCGTGCGCGACGGCGACGGCGGTGGTGCCGGTGTCCAGGGCGACGGTCTCCCCGTCGTTGAGCATCCGCACCACCACGTCGGCCAGCTTCGCCTTGGTCTCGCCGCCGACCATGGCCCGTACCGCGTACGGCGGTTCCACCCCGCTGAGCAGCGTGCTGACCGCGCCGCCGTGCACCCGGCGCAGGGCGCCCCGGGACTCCAGGAGTTCGAGGTCCCGGCGGATGGTCATCTCCGACGTCTTGGTGGAGCGGGCGAGTTCGGCCACGGAGGCCCGGTTGCGTTCGGCCAGCAGGGCCAGGATGAACCGGTGGCGTTCGGAGACATTCATGTCGCTGATGTAGCACATCAACACATCGGGTGCGAGTTTTCGCCGGTCCGCCCGTTGGGTGTGGAGGTCTGTGGAGAGGGTGACGGTTGACATGCACCCATGGCACGTGTGTACTCGCACGCACCTTGTGAGAGCAAGGCCGGCCGGGCGGACCGTGTGCGTCCCGCCGCCGGGAGCGGATTCGTAGGGGTGATGTCATGACCGCGGTGCTCTTCGACATGTTCGGCGTGCTCGCCCGGCACCAGTCACCGGCCGCCTGCGACCGGCTGGAGAACACGGCCGGGGTGTCCGGTGACGCCTTCTGGGAGAGTTACTGGAATCTGCGGCAGCCTTATGACCGGGGCGACCAGAACGGTACGCAATATTGGCGGAAGGTCGCCGACGCGCTCGGTACACCTTTCGACGAGGAGCGGATCGCGGAACTCATCGCCGCGGACGTGGCGAGCTGGAGCCGGGTCGACGAGGAAATGGTGGAGTACGTCGGACGGCTGGCGGACCGCGGTACCACCATCGGCCTTCTGTCCAACATTCCGGCGGAATTGGCGGCGCATTACGAGCAACACCAGGAGTGGCTGAAGCGCTTCTCGGTCCTGGCCTTCTCCTGCCGCATCGGCCACGCCAAGCCGGAGTCCGGCGCGTACACGTGGTGCAGTACCGCCTTCGGCCTGCCGCCCGAGCGCATCCTGTTCGTCGACGACCGGGACGCCAACGTCCGGGCTGCGGAAGCGCTGGGCATGCGGGGCCATGTGTTCACCTCGCTGCGGGAGTTGCGGCCGGTGTTGGAGTGAGTGCGGCGGGTACGCGCCGTAGATCGGCACGCGCCCCTCATGCCGGCGCCGGGGCGGGGGACCTGACACCCCCGCCCCGGCGCCTTGCCGTTGAAACGGCCATGTCTCCCGGCCCCGCCCCTCCCTCCCGCCCCACTCCTCTACGTCCACGCAAACTCCGTTCAAAGTCCCATCAACGCTGTTTGAATTTTGCGTAAGGCATCGAAACGAACGGTGCTCCGTTCCGTATGCCGCTTCTTGGAGTGTTGTCGAAGGCCCGGTCCGCATCGGCGACGGAACTGCGCCAACGTCCACTTAGGCGTCCGATCCGCCGCACAACTCCGCCTCCGCGCAGGCCAGGAGCGCTCCCCTGATCCCCCCGGACAGCGTGGCCCGCACACCTGCCTGATGTATTCCAGCCGATTGGCAATCGATCAGCCGAAATGAACACACCCCCTGTTAGGGTCGGTCTCGTCAAAGCTTGAAGCGTCCGGCCCGCGCGTCGCTCTCACCGAGCCCACGCCGTGCACCGGACAGCACGTATCAATCCCACACCGCTGCCGGCGAGGTCCGGCCGCGCGGGCGTGCGTCCGCCTGTCGACAGCCGGAGCCGCCCGCCTCCACGACGCCACAACCGGCCACGCGGCGATTCGGCACGCCCGGCAGCCCACGCGCACCACGGCACGGCACCACCATGCCTTCACAAGGAGAACCGTTCATGGACACCACGAACGTCCGCGATCTGCTCTACTACCCGGTCAGCGCCCGGAAGATGGTCCGTGGCGAGGGGATCTTCCTGTACGACGAGGACGGCAACGAATACCTCGACTGCGCCTCCGCCACCTTCAATCTGAGTTTGGGCTACTCCCATCCGGCCGTGATCGCGGCGATGAAGGAGCAGCTGGACGTCTTCGCCCATCTCACCTCGTCCGTGCAGAGCGAGCCGGTCAACGGGCTGGTGCGCCGGCTCGTGGAGGTCTCCCCCGGGAACCTGACCAAGGTGCATCCGAAGGTTTCCGGCGGCTCGACCGCCAATGAGGGCGTCATCAAGATGGCGCAGCAAGCCACGGGACGTTCGGAGGTCATCTCCCTGTTCCGCAGCCACCTCGGGCAGACCATGATGATGACCTCGATGTCGGGCAACGCGTTCCGCAAGGAGCCGTTCCCCTCGCTCTTTCCGCGCACCCTCCAGGTGCCGGACCCGTACTGCTTCCGTTGCTTCTACGGGCAGCGGCCGGACACCTGCGGAATGATGTGCGTCGACCGCATCGAGGATTTCCTGGAATACGCCAGCACCGGGCAGGTCGCCGCCGTCATCGTCGAGCCGATCTCCGGCAACGGCGGCAACATCGTTCCGCCGGACGGCTATTTCCCGAAGTTACGGGCCTTCTGCGACGAGCACGACATCGTGCTGATCTTCGACGAGATCCAGACCGGCATCGGCCGTACGGGGCGGATGTTCGCGGCGCAGCACTTCGACGTGGAGCCGGACGCGATCACCACCGCCAAGGGCCTGGGCGGCTCGGGCGCCCAGGTGGCGGCGATCCTGACGAACGAGCGGCTGGCGGGTCTGCCGGCCAACCACCACTCCTTCACCTACGGCGCCAACCTGCTGGCGGCCGCGGCCGCCAATGTCACCCTCGACATCGTCCGGCAGCCGGAGTTCCTGGCCAACGTACGGGCCACCGGCAACTACATCCTCGGCCGGCTCGCGGACATGCGGACCCGCTACCCGGCCATCGTGGACGTACGCGGGGTCGGCCTCATGATCGGCTTCGAGATCGCGCACCCCGACGGCAAGCCCGCCGTCAAGCTGACCAACCACCTGGCGGGCGCGGCCGGGCAGCACGGCCTGATCCTGCGCACCTCGCGGTACGGCTACGGCAATGTGCTCAAGATCCGGCCGCCGCTGATCCTCACCCTCGACCAGGCGGAGCTGCTGTGCGACCGCCTGGAGAGCCTGTTCCGCGCGGAGCTGTCCGCATGACCGAGCCGACCGGTAAGACGACCATGAAGGACCTGCTGACCGGTCTCGGCCGGTATGTCAGGGCCGAGCTGATGGCGTACGCCGACCGGGGTCCGGTCCGGCAGGTGCACGGTGACTCGCCGGGCGGCGACGCCCAGTTCGACGTGGACGAGGTCGCCGAGCGCGCCGTACTCGATTATCTGCGCGCGCACGCCCACGTACCGCTCGCGGTCTACACCGAGGACGGCTCGCTGGTCGAGCTGGCGCCCGATCCGGAGTACGTGCTGGTCGTGGACCCCATCGACGGCACCCGGCCGACCTCGGCGGGCCTGGAGATGGGCATGGTCTCGATCGCGGCGGCGCCGCTGACGTCGTCCGCGCCCACGCTGGACGATGTCACCGCGGCACACCTGCTGGAGATCAAGTCCGGCGCCTGGATCCACGGTGACGACGAAGGGCTGTCGTACGGCGGGTTCCCGCACGCGCTGCCCAGGCTGAGCCGTACCACCGACCCGGCGAAGATGTTCTGGTCGATCGAGTTCAACGGCCATCCGATGCACCTGATGACGGCAGCCTACGGACACCTGGTGGACCGGTCCGCGAACACCGGCGGCGTCTTCGTCTTCAACAGCGCGACGTTCTCGATCTCGCGCATCATCACCGGCCAGCTCGACGCGTACGTGGACATCGGCAACCGCGTCCTGCGCGACCACCCCGGGACCGAGGCGGCGTTCCTGGCGGCCGGGCGCGGCTCGATCCTGCACCTGTTCCCGTACGACATCGCCGCCGCGGTGTACCTCGCCAAGCGCAGCGGGGTGACCATCACCGACGCGTACGGCGGCGACCTGGGCACCACCGCGCTGCTCGACCTGGACCCGATGAACCAGAAGTCGTGCGTCGCGGCGGCCACGCCACAGCTGCACAAGGAACTGCTCGGCGCCATCCGGTGGGACATTCCGGGCGCCGCCCCCACGACCTCAGGAGGTACGCGATGAAGGCCCTGGTCCTGACCGAGCGGCGCACGGTGTCACTGGTCGACCACCCGAAGCCGGCGGCCACGGCGCCCGACGACGTGGTGGTGCGGGTCGTGCAGACCGGCATCTGCGGCACCGACCGCAGCGTGCTGGTGGGCAAGTTCCCCGCCGAGCCGGGCGTGGTGATGGGGCACGAGGCGGTCGGTACCGTCGAGGAGGCGGGGGCCGCGGTCACCGCGCACAAGCCGGGCGACCGGGTCGTCATCAACCCCACGCTGTACTGCGGCAGTTGCCCGCCCTGTCTGCGCGGGCACTGGGACTTCTGCGCCAACAAGGCCGGTACGGAGGTCGGGCTCGACCTGGACGGCGCGTTCGCCGAGTTCATCCGGCTGCCCGAACGGTTCGTGCACGCCGTGCCCGAGGGCATGGACTTCGACCGGGCGGTGGGCGTGGAGCCGCTGGCCTGCGCGCTGAACAACGTCGAGGCGGGCCGTCTGCGGGCCGGTGAGACCGCGGTGATCGTCGGCGGCGGCCCGGTCGGCGTGGTCTGCGCGATGGCGGCCCACTACTACGGCGCCCGGGTCCTGCTGACCGAGCCGGACCCGTACCGGCAGGAGCTGTGCCGCGAGGTGTTCGCCGGGGACTTCGGCGGTCGGGTCACCGTGCGTCCGCCGGACGATCCGGACCTCGCCGGGCGCGGTGACGTGGTCATCGACACCGTCGGCAACCTGCTGGAACAGAGCATGGCGTACGCGGCGACGCGCGGCCGCGTGGTCGTCATGGGCTACAACAGCAAGGCGTCGGCGACCGTGCGGCCGCTGGAGATCCTTCAGCGGGGGCTGCAGATCATCGGGGCCGGGGACTACAACAGCCGGCTGTTCCCCCGGGCGATCGAGCTGGCCCGGTGGCTGCCGTTGGAGCGGCTGGTGACCCACCGCTTCCCGCTGGAGCGGCACGAGGAGGCGTTCGCGGCCCTCGCCGCGGCGCCCGGGTCCCCGTACTCGGCGCTCAAGGTGGTGCTCGTACCGGAGTGACCGCGGTGCGCGGCCCTTTCGGCCGGTGGAACACCTGCCGGCCGGAAGGGCCGTCGCGGCGTTCCCGGCCGGCGGGCCGTCAGGAGAAGTCGACGGCTGCCAGCACCGGGCCGGCGACGAGGAGTCCGTACTGGATCCAGATGGTGGTGCGCCGGGCGCGGTGGCCCGGGGCGTCGGGGATGCAGAACGAGGCCAGGCCCGCGACCGGGGAGAGCATCAGCGCCACCTGAGCCGCGCCCGCCAGCGGCCCGCTCGCCCCGTCGCCGCTGTACGCCTGGTGGAGGACGATGATCGCGAACAGCACCCACGCGACGGCGAGCAGCGGGAAGCCGAGGACGGCGAACACCCGCAGGGCCGCCTTGGAGGGCGCGAACGGGTCGCTCTCCGGCAGACCGGTGGGGGCGGAGGCTGGTGCGGGTGAGGTCGAAGGGGCTGGTGTGCTCATGATCGCCAGTCTTCCCGCGGCGGGAGGGGGCGGCATCGGTGCGGGTACTCAGAGGGGCGGTGGGCGCGTACTCAGCCGCCCCCGTGCCCGGCCCCCATACGAGTGGCCGAAAGCGTATGGGTAGAGTCCGCCCCTGCCGCGAAAGATCCACCAGGGGGACGCGAGATGAGCACGGTGTGGCTGTACGACCCGAGCCTGCGGGGCGGGCGCTGGGAAGCGCCGCCGGACGGGCGGGTGTTCCGCGAGATCCGGACGACGGTCGGCCAGGCAGCGCCGTACGACCGCAAGGCCGCGCGGACCGTCGCGTACGTCGAGCGGCAGCTGCCGTCCGGAGGCCATGACGCCTACCGCACGGCGCGCAAGGACGGTGTGCGCTCTTTCGCCCTGTGGGAGTCGCCGTATCGGGAGCGGCTGCTGGCACGCGTGGTCACGCGGGCCGCCGCCAAGGGGCAGCCCACGTCCTACGAGGTGCAGGACGCGGACGGCGCGTCCCTGGCGGTCGTCACGCGGACACCCGCCCGGAGCGACGGCGCGGGCCGGACCCGCTGGACGGTGCAGCAGACCGGCCGGGTACCCGCCGTCGGCCTCAAGGGGCGGCTCTTCTGGTGGTGGGTGTGGTGGCTGATCCTGCCCGTGCAGGTGCTCATCGCGGTCGGCAGCCTGGTGTCCGGCAGTGGTGACGGTGCCCGGATGCCGCGCCGTATCCGGTGGTACGCCGGCGGGCGGCGGACCCCGGTCCTGGACTGGGCGAGCGGCGTGGAGGACTTCGAGCTGGACGTACCGGCCGAGGGGTGGGACCCCCGGGTGACCGCCGCCCTCGTCGCCCTGCTGACCAGCCACGCCGGCCTTCTCGGCACGGCGTGGGACGAGGCGGAGCGGTAACGCCGCACTTGCGCGGGGCGCTCGGCCGGTGAACGCTGCAAATCTCCGCCCCCTGAGCGCCTGGTGTCGCCAACCAGCCCCCGCAGCAGAGTTCCGCCCCTCTCTCCTCCCTTCTGCCAAGGTTGCGAAGCCCCGCCACCCCGTACGGCCACTAAGGTGTGCCGCGCGGCAGCGACGGAGGGGGCACCGTGAGCAAGATCTACGCCGGGGCGCGGCTGCGCCGGCTGCGGGAGGAGCGCGGGCTCAGCCAGGCCGCGCTGGCCCGCGTACTGGCCATCTCGCCCAGCTATCTGAACCAGATGGAGCACGACTCGCGGCCGCTGACCGTGCCCGTACTGCTGCGGCTGACCGAGGCGTTCGGGGTGGACCCGGGGTTCTTCGCCGAGCGGGACGCCAGCCGGGTGCTGGCGGACCTGCGCGAGGCGCTGGCCGACGAGCTGGCCGCCGCCCGGGTCTCCCCCGCCGAGCTGTCCGAACTCGCCTCGCGGCAGCCCGCCGTGGCCTCCGTCCTGCTGGGTCTGGGGCGGCGCAACCGGGCGCTGACCGAACGGCTGGCGGAGGTGGCGGAGGGGCGGGACGGGGGTGCCGACCCGGCCGCGCCGCTGTCGCCGCACGAGGAGATTCGCGAGTTCTTCTACCGGCGGCAGAACTATCTCCACGAGGCGGACACCGCAGCCGAGGCGCTCGCGGCCGAACTGGGCATCCGACCCGGCGAGGTGGGACGCGCGCTGGCCGCCCGGCTCACCGAACGGCACGGCGTACGCCTCGTCGACACCCCCGACGGGCCGCTGCACCACTACGACCCGACCGCCCGGGTGCTGCGCCTGTCGGCGGGGCTGCGCCCCGGCCAGCGGGCCTTCCGCATGGCCACCCAGCTGGCGCTGCTGGAGGCCGGTGACGAGCTGTCGCGGCCCGCCTCGGAGGACTTCGAGGAGGGCTCGGCGACCTGGTCACTGGCCCGGATCGGCGTGGCCAACTACTTCGCGGCGGCGCTGGTGCTGCCGTACGGGCCGTTCCACGCCGCGGCCGAGGAGCTGCGGTACGACATCGAGCGGCTGACCGACCGCTTCGGCCTCGGCTACGAGACGGTGTGCCACCGGCTGAGCACCTTGCAGCGGCCGCGCCGGCGCGGGGTGCCGTTCTCGTTCGTGCGGGTCGACCGGGCGGGCAACATGTCCAAGCGGCAGTCCGCGACCGGCTTCCACTTCTCGCGGGCGGGCGGTACATGCCCGCTGTGGAACGTCTACGAGGCGTTCACCGCGCCCAGCCGCATCCATGTGCAGATCGCGGCGATGCCGGACGGCCGCCGCTACCTGTGGACGGCGCGTACGGTCACCCGGCATCGCGGCGGCTGGGGCGATCCGGGCAAGACCTTCGCCATCGGCCTGGGCTGCGAGATCCGGCACGCGTCGCGGCTCGTCTACTCCGACGGGCTGGACCTGGACAACGCCGCGGCGGCCACGCCGATCGGCATGGGCTGCCGGGTCTGCGAACGGCTGGAGTGCCCGCAGCGGTCCGTGCCGCCGCTCGGCCGGGCGCTGGCCATCGACGAGAACCGCAGCACGTTCGTGCCGTATCCGGTGCGGGAGGAGTGAGGCCGGCGGCCGGTCGCTCTGGACTTACTAGGACGTCCAACTATATGTTCGTGAGCACGGCCCGCGGTGCAGGGAAGCCGGTGCGAAACCGGCGCGGTCCCGCCACTGTGACCGGGGAGTGCGCTGCCGAGCAGGACGCCACTGACGCGAACGCGTCGGGAAGGCGGGCGGCGCGCGGTGATCCGGAAGCCAGGATACCGGCCGCGGGTGTTGTTCCGTGTTGTCCACGAGGATGGAGCAGACACGCATGGCACCGGTGCGTACCCACGGCCCAGGTGATCCGGCCCGGCCCGCGGCGCCGCCCGCGGACTGACGGTTCCACGCCTTTCGCGTCCCACGGCCCCGCCGCGTGCCGCGCGCCATCCGCGCCGCCCGCGCGCCCGGCCGTGCCATCCCCGGGTCTCACCTGACGAGAGCAGGCTCCCATGGTCCGAGAACTGACCCATTTCATCGGCGGCAAGCACACACCGGGAACATCGGGTGCTTTCGGCGATGTGTACGACCCCAACACCGGCACCGTGCAGGCCCGCGTCCCGCTCGCGGACCGGGCCGAAACGACGGCCGCGATCGCCGACGCGGCGGCGGCCCAGCCGGAGTGGGGCGAGTGGAACCCGCAACGGCGCGCCCGGGTGCTGCTCGATTTCCTGCGCCTGGTCGAGGGCGAGCGGGAGTCGCTGGCCCGGCTGCTGTCGAGCGAGCACGGCAAGACGATTCCGGACGCGCACGGTGACCTCCAGCGCGGGCTGGAGGTGGTGGAGTTCGCCGCGGGCATTCCGCACCTGCTCAAGGGCGAGTTCACCGACAACGCCGGGACCGGCATCGACGTGCACTCGCTGCGCCGCCCCATCGGCGTGGTCGCCGGGATCACCCCGTTCAACTTCCCCGCGATGATCCCGCTGTGGAAGGCTGCCCCGGCCCTCGCCTGCGGCAACGCGTTCGTGCTCAAGCCGTCCGAGCGGGCGCCGTCGGTGCCGCTGCGGCTCGCCGAACTGTTCCTGGAGGCGGGGCTGCCGCCGGGCGTCCTGAACGTCGTGCACGGTGGCAAGGAACCGGTGGACACGCTGCTGGAGGACCCGCGCGTCGAGGCGCTGGGCTTCGTCGGCTCGACGCCCGTCGCCGCGCGCATCTACGCGACCGCCGCGGCGCACGGCAAACGCGCCCAGTGCTTCGGCGGCGCCAAGAACCACCTGATCGTGATGCCGGACGCCGACCTCGACCAGGCGGTGGACGCGCTGGTCGGCGCCGGGTACGGGTCGGCGGGCGAGCGCTGCATGGCGGTCTCGGTCGCCGTACCGGTGGGCGAGGAGACGGCCGAGGCGCTGGTGGCGCGGCTCAAGGAGCGGATCGGCGCGCTGCGCATCGGCCGCAGCGACGACCCGCACGCCGACTTCGGGCCGCTGGTCGGCCGGGACGCGCTGGACCGGGTGCGCGCGTATGTCGATCTGGGCGTCACGGAGGGCGCCGAACTGGTCGTGGACGGGCGGGACTTCACGCTGCCCGGCCATGAGGACGGCTTCTTCGCGGGCGCCTCGCTCTTCGACCGGGTCACCCCGGACATGCGCATCTACCAGGAGGAGATCTTCGGCCCGGTGCTGTCGGTGGTACGGGCGGCGGACTACGAGGAGGCGCTGCGGCTGCCCACGGAGCACCCGTACGGCAACGGCGTGGCGATCTTCACCCGGGACGGGGACACCGCACGGGACTTCAGCCGGCGGGTGAACACCGGCATGGTCGGCGTCAACGTGCCGATCCCGGTGCCGGTCGCGTACCACACCTTCGGCGGCTGGAAGCGGTCCGGCTTCGGCGACCTGAACCAGCACGGCCCGGACGCGATCCGCTTCTACACCCGCACCAAGACCGTCACCTCGCGCTGGCCCTCCGGGGTCAAGGAAGGCGCGAGCTTCACCATCCCGACGATGGGCTGAGCGCGATGAGCGTCATGACCACCGCCACCACGGCCGCCTCCCTCACCCCGGACCAGCTCGCCATCGTGGAGACGACGCTGGACTTCGCGCAGGAGCACATCGCGCCGCACGCCGTGGCCTGGGACCAGGACAAGCACTTTCCCGTGGACGTGCTGCGCAGGGCCGCCGCGCTGGGGCTCGGCGGGATCTACGTACGGGAGCGGTCCGGCGGCTCCGCGCTGAGCCGGGCGGACGGCGTGCTGGTCTTCGAGGTGCTGGCCACCGCCTGCCCGTCCATCGCGGGCTACCTGTCCATCCACAACATGGTCGCCTGGATGATCGACCGGTACGGCGACGAGGCGCAGCGCGCCCGTTGGCTGCCCGGCCTGTGCTCGATGGCGGATCTGGGCAGCTACTGCCTGACCGAGCCGGGCGCCGGGTCCGACGCGGCGGCGCTGCGCACCCGCGCGGTGCGCGACGGCGACGACTACGTGCTCACCGGCGTCAAGCAGTTCATCTCCGGTGCCGGGACCTCGCGGGTGTACGTGGTGATGGCCCGTACCGGCGAGGACGGTCCCGGCGGCATCTCCGCGTTCATCGTCGAGCGGGACGATCCGGGACTGTCGTTCGGCCCGAACGAGAAGAAGATGGGCTGGAACGCGCAGCCCACCCGGCAGGTGATCCTCGATGAAGTGCGCGTACCCGCCGATCGGCGGCTCGGCGCGGAGGGCGACGGTTTCCGCATCGCGATGAGCGGCCTGAACGGCGGCCGGCTCGGCATCGCCGCCTGCTCCCTCGGCGGCGGGCAGAGCGCCCTGCACGCGGCGCAGGCGTACCTCGCGGACCGGGAGGCGTTCGGCGGACGGCTGCTGGACGCGCAGGCGCTGCAGTTCCGTCTCGCCGACATGGCGACGGAGCTGGCCGCCGCCCGCGCGCTGGTACGGCAGGCGGCCGAGGCGCTGGACCGGGGCGATCCGCAGGCACCGCAGCTGTGCGCGATGGCCAAGCGGTTCGCCACCGACACGGGCTACTCCGTCGCCGACCGCGGGCTGCAGCTGCACGGCGGCTACGGCTACCTGAGTGAATACGGCATGGAGAAGATCGTCCGCGATCTTCGTGTCCATCAGATCCTGGAAGGGACGAACGAGATCATGCGCCTGATCGTGGCCCGCGGGCTGACCGGAGCGGGGGCCGGCGGCAGCAGCCGCACCAAGGCCGGGACGGGGGCCGGCCGATGAGCGACGGCTCCGTACTGCTGCGGACGGAGGGGCGCGCGGCGTACCTCACCCTCAACCGCCCCAAGGCCCTCAACGCCCTCGACCACACCATGGTGCGCCGGATCGGCGCGGCGCTGGCCGGGTGGGAGCACGACCCGGCGGTGGAGACCGTGGTGATCGACGGCGCGGGTGAGCGCGGGCTGTGCGCGGGCGGCGACATCCGCGCCATCCACGAGGACGCGCGGTCCGGCGGCGGCGCGGCGTCCGCCGCGTTCTGGCGCGACGAGTACCGGCTCAACGCCCGTATCGCCCGCTACCCCAAGCCGTACGTCGCCGTCATGGACGGCATCGTGATGGGCGGCGGCGTCGGCGTCTCGGCGCACGGCAGCGTGCGGATCGTCACCGAGCGGTCCAAGGTCGCCATGCCCGAGACCGGCATCGGCTTCGTACCGGACGTCGGCGGTACGTACCTGCTGGCGCTCGCGCCCGGCGAACTGGGCACCCATCTGGCGCTGACCGGCGCGCCGGTCGGGGCCGGTGACGCGCTGCTGTGCGGGCTCGCCGACCACTTCGTCCCGTCGGAGGGGGTGGGACGGCTGGTGGCGGACCTCGCCACCGCCCCGGTGCCCGAGGTGCTGCCCCGCTACGTACGGGACGCGCCGGGCGGCGAACTGGCGGCCCACCGGGAGTGGATCGACCACTGCTACACGGCCGGCACCGTCGAGGAGATCGTGGACCGGCTGCTCGGCAGCGGCGTCCCGGAGGCCAAGGAGGCCGCCGAGACGATCCTCGCCAAGTCCCCCACCTCGCTGAAGGTGACCCTGGCCGCGCTGCGCCGGGCCCGCGATCTGGGGCCGCTGGAACGCGTCCTGGACCAGGAGTACCGCGTCTCGTGCGCGGCGCTGTCCGCGCCGGACCTGGTCGAGGGCATCCGCGCCCAGGTGATCGACAAGGACCGTGCGCCGCGCTGGTCCCCCGCCACCCTCGCCGAGGTCACGGACGAGGACGTGGCCCGGTTCTTCGCGCCGCTCGGCGACGACGAGCTGGGGCTCGCCGACGGTGCCGGTACGCAGGAGGTGCCGTGGTGAGCGCGTCGGCGGACAACGGGACCGGCACGGTCGGCTTCATCGGGCTCGGCAACATGGGCGGGCCGATGGCGGCCAACCTGGTCAAGGCCGGTCACCGGGTGACCGGTTTCGACCTCGTACCGGAGGCGCTGGCGGCGGCCGCCGAGGCAGGCGTGGAGCCCGCCGCCTCGGCGACCGCGGCCGCAGCGGACGCGGACGTGGTGATCACCATGCTGCCCGCCGGACGCCACGTCCTGGCGCTCTACGAGGACGGCGGCCTGCTCGCCGCGGCCCGCCCCGGCACCCTGTTCGTGGACTGCTCGACCATCGACGTGGCCGACGCACGCGCCGCCCACGAGGCCGCCGTACGCGCAGGTCACCAGGCACTGGACGCACCGGTCTCGGGCGGCGTGGTCGGGGCCGGAGCGGGCACGCTGACGTTCATGGCGGGCGGCGGCGCGGCCGAGTTCGCGCGGGCCGAACCGCTGCTCGCGGCGATGGGCCGGAAGGCGGTGCACTGCGGCGCGGCGGGCGCCGGACAGGCCGCGAAGATCTGCAACAACATGATCCTCGGTATCTCGATGATCGGGGTCAGCGAGGCGTTCGTCCTCGGCGAGAGCCTGGGCCTGTCCCATCAGGCCCTGTACGACGTGGCGTCCACGGCGAGCGGGCAGTGCTGGGCGCTCAGCGTCAACTGCCCGGTGCCGGGCCCGGTACCGGCCAGCCCCGCCAACCGCGACTACCGCCCCGGCTTCGCGGCTCCGCTGATGGCCAAGGACCTGGGCCTGGCCGCGGACGCGGTCCGCGCGAGCGGCGTACAGGCCGAACTCGGCCTGCGCGCCGCCGAGTTGTACGCAGCGTTCGCCGGGAACGAGGGAGCGGAACAGGACTTCTCCGGAATCATCCGAACGATCAGGCAGCAGTCCGGCGGCGCACCGACACCACAGCAGACCGAGCAGAACGGAACGCCCGCATGACCGACACCGTCCCGGCCGCCATCAAGGCGCAGCCGTACGAGACGATCCTCGTCGAACGCACCGGCCGCACCGCGGTCCTCACCCTCAACCGCCCCAAGGCCCTCAACGCCCTCAACCTCCAGGTGATGAACGAGGTCGTGGCGGCGACCGCCGAGCTGGACCGCGACCCGGACATCGGCTGCATCGTCATCACCGGCTCGCCGAAGGCGTTCGCGGCCGGGGCCGACATCAAGGAGATGCGTCCCCAGTCGTACATGGACATGTATCTCAGCGACTGGTTCACCGCCTGGGACCGGCTGGGCGACCTGCGCACACCGACCGTCGCGGCGGTGGCCGGACACGCCCTGGGCGGCGGCTGTGAGCTGGCCATGCTCTGCGACATCCTGCTCGCCGCCGACACCGCGGTCTTCGGCCAGCCGGAGATCAAGCTCGGCGTCATCCCCGGCATCGGCGGCTCACAGCGGCTGACCCGCGCCGTGGGCAAGGCCAAGGCGATGGACCTGTGCCTGACCGGCCGCACCATGGACGCGACGGAGGCCGAACGGGCCGGCCTGGTCTCCCGGATCGTGCCCGCCGCCGACCTGCTGACCGAGGCCCGCGCCGTGGCGGAGAAGGTGGCCGCGATGTCCGCGCCGGTGGCGATGATGGCCAAGGAGGCCGTGAACCGCGCCTTCGAAACCACCCTCGCCGAGGGCGTCCGCTTCGAGCGCCGCCTGTTCCACGCGGTGTTCGCCACGGAGGACCAGAAGGAGGGCATGGCGGCGTTCGTGGAGAAGCGGGGGGCGGAATTCCGGCACCGTTAGGCGCACGGCCGGCAGCCGCCGCCCGCCCCGGAGTGCCTCGCCCCGGGCTCGGTCCGGCTAGGGTGATCGCCTTGAACACCCGTAAGCAGGGCTTTAGTTGAGTACAGGGCGAGGGGACGATGGAAGCACGGGAAACGACGTTCGAGCGGCTGATCCAGGGGGACAACCAGTTCCAGATCCCCCTGTATCAGCGCACCTACAGCTGGGACGCCAAGGACCACCAGCGACTGTGGGACGACCTGTTACAGCAGACCGTCGTGGGCGGCGACGATGCGCCGACCGGGCACTTCCTCGGGTCGCTGGTGCTCGACCCCCGCGCGCCCCTGCCGGACACGGTCCAGCGGTGGGTGGTCATCGACGGGCAGCAGCGGCTGACGACGCTGATGCTGCTGGCCTGCGCGATGCGCGATCACGTACGGGTCTTCGACGCCGGGAAGGCGGACCTCGTCCACCGCCGGTACCTGGTCAACGAGGAGGACTACACCGGGCTCGACTCCTACAAGCTGCTGCCGACCCAGGCCGACCGGCCGTCGTACCTCGCCTGCCTCAACAGCGATCCCACAGCGGGCGGGGAGGACAGTATCGGTGCCGCCTACCGGTTCTTCCGGGCCACTCTCGCCGAGTACGACCCCGTCGGCGAGTGGGAGGCCGTGCGCCACATCGACCAGGCGCTGCGCCACCGGCTGACCCTGGTGACGATCACGGCCGGGCCACGGGACAACGCCTTCCGGATCTTCGAGTCGCTCAACAACACCGGCAAGTCGCTCAGCCAGGCCGACCTGCTGCGCAACTACGTGTTCATGCAGCTGCCGACCCTCGGCGAGCAGGTGTACGACCGCGTATGGCTGCCTCTCCAGACGGAACTCGGCCCGGACCGGCTCACCACACTCGCCTGGCTCGACCTGGTGCTGCAGGGCCAGCCCCGGCTCACCAGCAGTGAGGTCTACGAAGGACAGCGGCGCCGGATGGGCCGGATCGTGGCCGCGGAGGGCGAAGAGGGGCTGCGGGAGGACCTCGTCCGGCTGCGCCGTCTCGGTCGTCTCCTGCTGCGGGTCTTCGAACCCGACCGGGAACCGTGCGCGGAGCTCGGGGCGGCTCTAACGCGGCTCGCACAGTGGGGAGGCGAGGCGCACTACCCGCCCGCACTGCACGTGCTGGACCAGGTGGACCGGGGCGTGACCGGGACCGCGCAGGCTGTCGAGGCGCTGACCTGCGTGGAGAGTTTCCTGGTCCGGCGCATGATCTGCCGCGAGCCCTCGCACAGTGTCCGGCAGCTGCTGGCCACCGTTCCGTCGGGTCTGGAACGGGACCGGCCCTTGCCCGAAGCGATACGCCGCTTCCTGTCCGGGCCGCGACGGGGGTGGCCACGCGACGAGGAGCTGCGCGAGGCGATCCGTACGCAGCCGTTCTACTGGCAGGGCAGCGGCCGCCATCGTTCTTACGTGCTGCGGCGGTTCGAGGAGGACTACGCCTCTCCGGAACCCGTGGACTTCTCCCGCGCCTGGGCGTCGATCGAGCATGTCCTGCCGCAGCGGGCGGGACAGGAGTGGCTGGCCATGCTGGCCGAGGACGCCGAAGAGGGGGAGCGGGCCGAGGAGCTGCACGCGGCGCTGGTGCACACCTTGGGCAACCTGACGCTCTCCGGCGAGAACGCACGGCTGTCCAACCATCCGTACGAGCGCAAGCAGCAGATCCTCGACCAGAGCGCGCTGCGCATGAACCGGGAGATAGCCGCCGCCGGCCGCTGGGGGCGCCGCGAGATCCTGGACCGCGCCGAGCGCCTCGCCGACCGGGCGGTGCGGATCTGGCCGGGTCCGCTGGCCGCCGACGATCCGCGCGCCGACGAGCGGTCGGAGTGGCTGCGGCTGCGGAAGGTGCTGGCAGCCGTTCCGGCCGGGAAGTGGACGACGTACAAGGACCTGTCCACGGTCACCGGAGCGGGTTCGCCGCAGACCGTCGGCAGCTACCTGGCCAAGCACGCCGATGTGCCGAACGCACACCGCGTCCTGACGGCCGACGGCACGTCCTCCCCCGGATTCGCCTGGTTCGACGGCCGTACGGAATCGCAGCAGGAGGCGCTGGAACGAGAAGGCGTCCGGTTCGACGGAACGGTGGCCGACGCGGAGCAGCGGCTGCTCCTGTCCGAGCTCGCCGCTCTCGCCGGGCTCGACGCCCCGGGAGGGAGCGCCGAGGACACGGCAGTGCGGCATCCCGAGGCCCCTGCCGACCGGGCGGAGAACTTCGCCGCGCTGCTGCGTGCCCACCAGCCGGATGTCGCGGACGAGCTGCTGGCCTGGCTGGGCAAGTGGGAAGCGGAGGGCGGCCGGCTCCAGTACGGTGCCGCCGCGGAGACCAGCTGTGCACCCGTGCTGCGGGAGGGAAAGGGTCCGCAGGGCAGCATCTGGCCGGTGAGTGTGTACCCGCGCTCGGGAACCGTGGAAGTCGTCTTCGAATACCTCGCCGGCCGGGAACCCTTCACCCGGCTCGGACTCCTCGCCGAGCTGCGCGACCGGCTGCGGTCGATCCCCGGCGTGGAGCTGGCCGTTCCCGACGAGGAACTGACCCGGCGGCGGCCGAGTTTCCCGCTGGGGGCGCTGCGCGGTGAGGGGCTCGTCATCTTCGCCGAGACGCTGGAATGGTTCCGGCAGCAGAGTCTGTGACCCCCGCAGGGGGCGGGAGTGGGCGAGGCCCGCTCACCGCCCCCGATACAGCTCCCTAGCGATGATCGACCGCTGCACCTCCGTAGCCCCCTCGTAAATGCGCGGCGCGCGGACCTCGCGGTAGAGGTGTTCGAGGAGGTGGCCGCGGTGCAGGGCGCGGGCGCCGTGGATCTGGACGGCGGTGTCCACGGCTTGCTGGGCGGTTTCGGTGGCGAGGAGTTTGGCCATGGCGGAGCGTTTGGCGATGTCGGGGGCGCCGTTGTCGTACGCGGTGGCCGCGGCGTAGACGAGGAGGCGGGCGGCCTCGATACGGGTGGCGGTCTCGGCCAGTTGGTGGGAGACGGCCTGGAGGTCCTTGAGGGGGCCGCCGAAGGCGGTGCGGTCGGCGGCGTGGGCCAGGGCGGCGTCCAGGGCCGCCTGGGCCATGCCGACGGCGAACGCGCCGACGCTCGGCCGGAAGAGGTTGAGCGTGCGCATCGCGACGCCGAAGCCGCGGTCCGGCTCGCCCACCATGTCGTCGCGGGTCACCGGTACGCCGTCGAAGACCAGGGTGCCGATCGGGTGCGGACTGAGCATGTCCAGCGGGGCGCCGGACAGGCCGGGGCGGTCGGCGGGGACCAGGAAGGCGGTGATGCCGCGGGACCCGGCGCCGCCGCCCGTGCGGGCGAAGACGGTGGCGAAGTCGGCCTCCGGCGCGTTGGAGATCCAGCACTTCTCGCCGGTCAGCCGCCAGCGGCCGGCGTCCGGCGGGCCGTCCGGCTCGGCGGCCAGGGCGAGCGCGCCGGCGTCCGAGCCCGCGTCCGGCTCGCTCAGCGCGAAGGCGGACACCGCGCGGCCCGCGACGACCTCCGGCAGCCAGCGCGCCCGCTGCTGCTCCGTACCGGACTGGACGACGGGGTATGTGCCCAGGCCCTGGAGCGCGAGCGCGGTTTCGGCTTCGGTGGATTCCTGGGCCAGGGACTCCCGCAGCAGGCACAGGTCGAGGGCGCGCACCGGGCCTTCGGCGGGGAACAGGCGGCGCAGCAGGCCCAGTTCGCCGAGGGCCGCGACCAGCGGGCGGTTCACGCGGCCCGGCTCGCCCCGGTCCGCCAGGGGGCGCAGCCGTTCGGCGGTCAGCGCGCGCAGTTCGGCGCACCACTTCTGTTCCTGCGGGCCCAGCGCGAATGCGGTCACGGGCGGCTCCCTCGTCTCGGGCCCGGGGCTGCCGGGCGGTTCGCTCGGGTGCGTACGGCGCCGCCGGCCACCGTGGCACGTACCGGCCGCGCCGCCGGAGCGTATCGCGCTCTGTTGACTGCCGTCACGAACACGTTACGCTGACGGCGGACCGGCACGGCAGTACCCGGGCAGAACCCGGAGGAATCACCCGCACTTGACCGGCTCTTCTTGTCCGGCGACCGGTTCTGCTCGTCCCCACCGTCGTCCGCAAGGGGGCACACCGGCATGGAACTGACGCCGTCGGCACACGCCGACACCTTCGCCCGCGATCACCTCCCCCCGGCCGACCGGTGGCCGCACCTCACGGACCTCGGCTACCCGGACCGGCTCAACTGCGGTGCCGAACTGCTGGACGCCTCCGCCGAGCGGTGGGGCCCCGGCCGCCCGGCCTTCCGGGACGCGGCCGGTGCCGTCTGGACGTACGGGGAGCTGCGGGAACGGGTCAACCGCATCGCGCACGTCCTCACCGACGACCTGGGCGTGCTCCCCGGCCACCGGGTCCTGCTGCGCGGCCCCACCACTCCCCTGCTGGCCGCCTGCTGGCTGGCCGTCATGAAGGCGGGCGCGGTGGCCGTGACCGTGCTGGCCACGCAGCGCCCGAAGGAGCTGGCCACCATCTGCGGCCTGGCCCGGGTGGGGCACGCGCTGTGCGACGCACGGGTGCTGGACGATCTGGTGGCCGCCGGGGTGCCGGGGCTGCGCATCACCCCGTACGGCGGGGACGGGCCGGAGGACCTGGTGCGGCGTGCCGAGGGCAAACCGGCCGCGTACGAGGCGGTGGCGACCGCGTCCGACGACGTGGCGCTGATCGCCTTCACCTCGGGGACCACCGGGCGGCCCAAGGGCTGTATGCACTTCCACCGCGATGTGCTGGCCATCGCCGACACCTTCTCCGCGCGGGTGCTGCGCCCCACGCCGGACGACGTGTTCGCCGGGAGCCCGCCGCTCGGTTTCACCTTCGGGCTCGGCGGCCTGGTGATCTTCCCGCTGCGGGCCGGGGCCTCGGCGTACCTGGCCGACTGGGGCGGGCCCGGACAGCTGCTGCGCGACATCGCGCGGCACCGGGTCTCCGTGCTGTTCACCGCGCCGACCGCCTACCGGGTGATGCTGCCGAAGCTGGCCGCGCACGACGTGTCCTCGCTGCGGCGCTGTGTGTCGGCGGGCGAGAACCTGCCCGCGGCGACCTGGCGGGAGTGGGAGAAGGCCACCGGGCTGCGCATCATCAACGGCATCGGCGCCACGGAGCTGCTGCACATCTTCATATCGGCCGCCGACGAGCGGGTCCGGCCGGGGACGACGGGGCTGCCGGTGCCCGGATTCGAGGCGCGGGTGGTCGACGCGGACGGGCGGCCGGTGCCGGACGGGACGCCGGGGCTGCTCGCGGTGCGCGGCCCGACGGGCTGCCGCTACCTGGCGGACGAGCGGCAGCGGGAGTACGTGCGCGACGGCTGGAACCTGACCGGCGACACCTACGTCCGGGACGCGGACGGCTACTTCAGCTATGTGGCACGGGCGGACGACATGATCATCTCGGCCGGGTACAACGTCGCCGGTCCCGAGGTGGAGGACGCGCTGCTGCGCCATCCCGATGTCGCCGAGGCGGCGGTGGTCGGGCGGCCCGACGCGGAGCGCGGCCAGGTCGTGGTGGCCCATCTCGTACTGCGGCAGGGCGTGCCGCGCGATCCGGAAACGGTCGCGGTGCTGCGCGAGTTCACCAAGGCGGCCATCGCGCCGTACAAGTGCCCGCGCGAGATCGTCTTCCATGACGCGCTGCCCCGTACGGCGACCGGCAAGCTCCAGCGCTTCCGGCTACGCGCGGGTGGCACGGGCGGCCCGGACCGTACGCCGTGACCGGCCGGGCCGGTGACAGCGGTCCGAGGTCCCGCCGTACCGCGCCCCGGCGGCTGCGGCTACGATCGCGCCCGGAGCGGCCACGGCCCGGCAGCCGTCCGTGCGCGCCCCCGTGGCCGGGGGCCGGAGCATGACAAGGCGGGAAACGACCACGTGAGCGACCAGTACGCGCAGCGCACGCCGCGGTCCCTGATCGTCACCTTCTACGGTGCGTACGGGCGCGGCGCCGGGGACGGCCCCGGCGAGGCGCCGGGCCCGGTGCCGGTCGCCGCGCTGATCCGGCTGCTCGGGGTGCTCGGCGTCGATCCGCCGTCCGTGCGCTCCGCGGTCTCCCGGCTCAAGCGGCGCGGCCTGCTCGTCCCCGCCCGTACGGAGGCCGGGGCCGCCGCGTACGGGCTCTCGGAGGCGGCGCACCAGCTGCTGGACGACGGCGACCGGCGGATCTACGGTCGCCCGGAGCCCGGACCTTCGGACGGCTGGGTCCTGGCCGTCTTCTCGGTGCCCGAGCAGGAGCGCCACAAGCGGCACCTGCTGCGCTCCCGGCTGGCCCGGCTGGGCTTCGGCACCGCCGCGCCGGGTGTGTGGATCGCCCCGTCCCATCTGTACGACGAGACCCGGCACACCCTGGACCGGCTGCACCTCTCGGCGTACGTCGACCTGTTCACCGGCGCGCACGCGGGCTTCGAGCCGACCGCCGACGCGGTGGCCCGCTGGTGGGACCTGGACGCGATCGCCGCGCGGCACCGCGCCTTCCTCGACGACCACGAACCGGTGCTGCGCCACTGGTCGAGCCGCCGCCCCGTACCCCCCGAGGCGGCGTACCGCGACTATCTGCTGGCGCTGGACGCCTGGCGCCGGCTCCCCTACGCGGACCCCGGTCTGCCCTCTCCCCTCCTGCCCGAGGACTGGCCGGGCGGCCGCGCGGCGGATGTCTTCGGCCGGCTGCACGCCGAACTGCGCGCGCCCGGGCGGCAGTTCGTGCAGGCGGCGGTGAACGGGGGCCGGACGGTGGCCACCGCCTGACGCCGGTGCTCAGCGCTTCCTCGGGTGGGCCGCCGCGGCGGCCATCGGGCGGGGCCGGGCAGCGGCGATGGTGGAGACGACGTCCTTGAAGGAGCCGCACATACGGGTACCGGCCACCGCCGCCAGCTCGCCGAAGCTGCCCACCCCGTACGTGACCGCGACCGGCTCCATCCGGGCGGTGACCGCCATCCGCATGTCGCCGACCGTGTCACCGACGTACGCGCTCTCCCAGGGCGCCACACCCAGGTCGGCGGCGGCCCGCAGCACCATCTCCGGGTGCGGCTTGCCGCGCCGGACCATGTCCTGGGTGATGACCGGGCCGAGCAGGTCGCGGATGCCCAGCACGTCGAGCAGGGCCTCGGCGCCGCGGGTGCCCTTCGAGGTGGCCACGGCCAGCTCGATGCCGTGCGCGCGCAGCGCGGAGAGCCCGGCGGCCACACCGGGGAAGAGCAGGCGGGGGCCCTCGCGCAGCACCTCGTACGCGAACAGCTCGCGGTAGCGGCCGATCGCGGCCACCACGGCGTCGTGGTCCTCCGGCATGCCGAGCAGCTTGCCGAAGGCCGGTCCCGGCGGCTTGCCGATGGCGGCGGCGGCCTGCCGGGCGGTGACCGGGCGGCCCTGTTCGGAGGCGACCTTGACCAGCAGCCGGCTGATGGCGGGGAGCGTGTTGGCGAGGGTTCCGTCGAGGTCGAAGACGGCGGCCTTGATGGTCTCGCCGACCGCGGCCCGCGCGGCGCCCCCGGGACGTGGCACGGCTCCCGCTGAATCACGCATTGCTCGACACCTTCCGATTTCCTGATGGGTCCTGTGCAGCTGTGGGTCCGGCCGGCGTCCGTGACGCCGCCGGACGCGGGAAGACGTGCCGGCCGCGCCCGCGCGGACGGCGGGGTTCGGGCCGTGGCACACCGGTGTCCGGAAGTGACGTGCTCGCACCGGAGTGACGCCTGCCGGAAGAAGCACGTTCCATGGTTCGCCTTCGCAGATTTAAAAACCGCCTGCGCTGTTTGTCAATGCGTTCCGCAGGTCCGCACCCGGCGCCGTGCAACGTTCCATGTCGGCGCCGGAGCACGGGAACTGACGAGGCGTAGCACGATCAACAAACTCCCTGACCTCTTCTGCACCACGGGATCACACATACCCCACACGCCACACCTCGATTCAGTTTTCGAACCGCATGGTTGGTTTTGTATGTAGACTGCGGCGCGTCCACAGCCGGACTACAGACAGGACGGACACTGTGCCGACGCAGCATCGAGCGATACAAAGCCGCCAGACCCTCATCCGGTCGGCCGCCCAGGCGTTCATCGAGAAGGGCGTGCCCGCCTCGGGCATGGTCGACATCAGCCGCCGTGCCCGGCTGAGCAAGGGCGCCCTCTACTTCCACTTCGCCTCCAAGGACGACCTCACCCTCGCGGTCCGGGACGAAGCCCTGGACGCCGTGCGCGACCTGGAGGACGAACTGGCCCGCGCACCGCATCCGGCACCCACCGCCGTACGGGACTTCGCGATCGGGCTGCTGGGCCGGGTGGACACGGATGTCGTCGTACGGGCCGGGCTCCAGCTGCGTCCGGAGACCGCGCCGGGGATCGCCCGGCCGGAACTCCAACAGCGGTGGTACGAACTGTTCCTGGAGAAGGCCACCGCCGACCGGGCGGCCGGGAAGCTGCCGCCCGGCGACGATCCCCGGCGCTCGGCGCAACTGCTGGCCGCGCTGGTCGTGGGCCTGCTGCACCTCGGCCAGGAGGACCGGACGTGGTGGGACAAGGACGTGGTCACGGACATCTGGGCGCAGTTGCTGCCCGATGCGGCCACATCCGCGCCGGCCGAAGAGGCCGTCCGGTAGTCCGCGCCCGAACTCCCCCATCCATCCCCGCGGCAGGTCCGAATGCCCGTGGAGAGAGAAAACCAGCGGAGCACCACCCCGCCGTAGCCGGGCGGCGCCCAGCCGCTCGGCGGTCCGGCCGCGGGCCCGCGCGGCGCACTACCACCAACCGCTTTTCAATACCGCATGGTTGGCTTTTTTAAGGTTTCGAAAATAGACTGACAAGACCGGGCTCGTAAGGTTGCCCCAGGCACAACTCCCCCCGAGAGCATACGGAGGACGATCGGTGGTCAAGCAGGAACGCGCAGTGCGCACTCGACGTGCCGTCCTCGAAGCGGCGGCCCAGGTCATCGGCACACGCGGGTACGAAGCGGCCACGATGGCGGAGATCATCCAGCGGGCCGGCGTGACGAAGGGCGCCCTGTACTTTCACTTCGCCTCCAAGGACGCCCTCGCCCGGGCCGTCATCTCGGAACAGACCGACCCGTTCATTCCGCAGGTCAGCGACTCCCGGCTACAGGACGCCATCGACTTCACCCACCAGGTGGCGGTGGCCCTGCGGGACGATCCGCTGCTCCAGGCCGGCACCCGTATCGCCGTCGAGACGACGTTCAGCGACGATCCGCTGGTCCCGTACCAGGCGTGGATCGACATCATCACGAAGATGTTCGCCGACGCCCGGGAGAACGGGGAACTGCTTCCGGCCATCGCGCCGGAGCGGGCGGCGGAGTTCTTCGTCTCGGCCTACATGGGCATCCAGCTCTTCTCGCACGCCGCCAGCAACCGGCACGACCTGCCCGAACGCGTCACGGCCCTGTGGAAGCACATCCTTCCCGGGCTGGCCTCGCCGGGCGCGATGAGCCACCTCGATCCGCACGGCCGCTCGGTGCGGACCGCGGCCTGACCCCAACGCTCCGCGCCCGGCCGCACGTTGACGTGCGTCCGGCGCGCCGCCATGCTTGCCGCGCACCCTCTCCGGGCGGCCGGCGCCCCGTCCGCGTACCGCCGCGCACCACCGGTTCCCCGCTTCGAGACCTCCGCGTAAGAAATCCCGTGGAAGCACTGGAAAACAAACCATCCGGTTTGTATCTTAGTCCGCGTTGGTCCGCCGCCGAGGCTCACGCCGTCCGAGCGGAGTGAGCCGCCATATGGGAGGGAACTCGCATGGTCAGCGCCACGCTCACCGCGCCGTCCACCGCAGCAGACCGTCGTCCGTTCGCCGGACGGGAGCACATCAGCCTGTCCGACCTGCCGCCGCTGACGACGACCGTGCCCCGGCAGTATGTACACCGGACCGCGATTTCCGAGGTGTTCCTGACCGACTGGCGCCGTGCGGGGACCGACGCCTGGGTGGTGAGCGCCCAATGGCCGCGCGCCCACAGTTTTTACAGTCCGGTGGACGGTCTGCACGACCCGATGCTGCTGGTCGAGACGATGCGGCAGGCCAGCATCCTGCTCAGCCACGTGGCGCACGGCGTACCCCTGGACCACCCGATCATCTGGCAGGACCTCCATTACTCTCTCGTTCCCGAGGCCCTGCGCGTTGCCGGTACGCCTGCCGAGATAGAACTGCACATCATCGACCACGACTTGGTGTACCGCGGCAAGCGGCTGGCCAGTGCCCGGCAGTCGTACCGCGTACTGCGCGACGGCACCGAGCTGGCCGCCGCCGAGCTGACTTTTTCCTGCCACAGCCCCGCCGTCTACCGCCGGCTGCGCGGTGAATACAGCGACCTGCAGCGTGCCAACGACCGCAAGCTGGAGCCGGCCGAGCCGGTGGCGCCGCCCCTGGTGGCCCGCGACCGCACCGGCGACGTGGTCCTCTCCCCCACCGCACGCGCCAACCGCTGGCAGCTGCGGGTGAACACCGCCCACCCGGTACTCTTCGACCACCCCGTGGACCACGCGCCCGGCATGCTCATGGTCGAGGCCGCCCGGCAGGCCGCGCACGCCGCCGCGGGCCCCGGTTTCTCGCTCCCCGCCGAGCTGGACTGCTCCTTCCACCGCTACGGCGAACTGGACGCGCCGTGCTGGGTCGAGGTGACCCCGAAGGGCCGTGACGCCCGGGACCGCATCCTCCTGGACATCGACATCCACCAGAACGGCCGGTCCGTTTTCACCGCGCGCACGGCAAGCCAGTCCATCCGCTGAACCGACGCCCGGGACACCCCGGGTTCCGCCCCTTCACTCAGGAGCTCCCCACCGGAGGCCGTGTGACGTCTGCCGTCCGTGCCTCACTTCCCCTTCAGGGACCGGAACGGGAACCGTCGCTCCGCCTGGTGACGAGCGATTGATGTGGAGCATGGACGCGCCTGGGGTCGTCTGCCCAGGCGCGTCCTTGCGCGCGGATCGTGTCGGCGCGCGGGGCCTCCATCACCCCAACCGCAACCGCGGCTTGGGCGCATCCGTGCGGCCGGTGGGCGGAGTGCGGTTGCCTGATTGGTACGGGAGGGGCCAGGGGGCGCCAGGGCCGGTGTAGTTCTGCTCGGCGGCCGCGTGGAGGGTCCAGTGCGGGTCGTACAGGTGGGGCCGGGCCAGGGCGCACAGGTCGGCGCGGCCTGCGAGGACAAGGGAGTTGACGTCGTCCCAGGACGAGACGGCGCCCACCGCGATCACCGGGACGCCCAGGCGGTTGCGGATGCGGTCGGCGAACGGGGTCTGGTAGGAGCGGCCGTATTCGGGCTGCTCGTGGGGGACGACCTGGCCGGTCGAGACGTCGATGGCGGCGGCGCCGTGGGCGGCGAAGGCGCGGGCGATCTCGACCGAGTCCTCGGCGGTGGTGCCGCCTTCGGCCCAGTCGGTGGCGGATATCCGTACGGTCATGGGCCGGTCGTCCGGCCAGACGGCGCGTACCGCGTCGAAGACCTCCAGCGGGAAGCGGAGCCGCGCGGCGAGGTCGCCGCCGTACGCGTCGGTTCGGCGGTTGGTGAGCGGGGAGAGGAAGCCGGAGAGCAGGTAGCCGTGGGCGCAGTGCAGTTCGAGGAGGTCGAAGCCGGCGCGGGCGGCGGAGCGGGCAGAGCGTACGAACTGCTCGCGTATCAGGCCGAGTTCGGGTTCGGTGAGGGCGTGGGGGATCTGGTTGACGCCGGGGCGGTACGGGAGGGCGGAGGGTGCCACGACCGGCCAGTTGCCCTCCGGCAGCGGCTGGTCGATGCCTTCCCACATGAGGCGGGTGGAGCCCTTGCGGCCGGAGTGCCCGAGCTGGACGCCGATGGCGGTACCGGGCGACCGGGCGTGCACGAAGTCGGTGACGCGGCGCCAGGCCGTCTCGTGCTCCGGCGCGTACAGGCCCGTGCAGCCGGGGGTGATACGGCCCTCGGGGCTGACGCAGACCATCTCGGTCATCACCAGCCCGGCGCCGCCAAGGGCGCGGGCGCCGAGGTGGACGAGGTGGAAGTCGCCCGGGGTGCCGTCGCCGTCGGCGCTGTACATATCCATCGGGGAGACCACGACCCGGTTGCGCAGGGTCAGGCCGCCGAGGCGGAAGGGGGTGAACATGGGCGGGGTGCCCGGCGGGACACCGGCTTCCTCCTCGACCGCCGCGACGAAGCCCGGATCGCGCAGCCGCAGGTTGTCGTGGGTGACCCGGCGGCTGCGGGTGAGCAGGTTGAAGGCGAAGCGGCGGGGCGGCTGGTCCGCGTACTCCGCCAGGTCCTCGAACCAGGCGAGGCTGGCGCGGGCGGCCCGCTGGGTGGAGGCGACGACGGGCCGCCGTTCGGCCTCGTACGCGGCCAGCGCGTCCGGGAGGGCGGGGTTCTCCTCCAGGCACGCGGCGAGCGCGAGGGCGTCCTCGACGGCGAGTTTGGTGCCGGAGCCGATGGAGAAGTGGGCGGTGTGCGCGGCGTCGCCGAGCAGGACCGTATTGCCATGCGACCAGCGGTCGTTGACGACGGTGCGGAACGCGGTCCAGGCGGAGTTGTTGGAGCGCAGCGGACGGCCGCTCAGCGCGTCGGAGAAGACCTTGGCGCACCACTCGGCGGACTCGCGCTCGTCACAGCGGTCCAGTCCGGCCCGGCGCCAGACCTCTTCGCGCATTTCCACGATGACGGTACTGGCGCCCTCCGGGTGCTCGGGCCCGGCACCGGCGTACGGGTAGCCGTGCAGCTGGACGACGCCGTGCTCCGTCTCGGCGATCTCGAAGCGGAACGCGTCGAAGGCGAAGTCGGCGGCGAGCCAGATGTAGCGGCAGCGGTGGCTGGTCAGGCTCGGGCCGAAGACGGCGGCGTGTGCGGTACGGGTGGGACTGTGCACCCCGTCGGCGGCGATGACCAGGTCGTGGCTCGCGGCGAGTACGGCGGCGGGCGGGGCCTCGGTACGGAAGTTCAGCCGTACGCCGAGGGAGCGGCAGCGCTCGTGCAGGATGCGCAGCAGCGTACGGCGGCCGAGGGCGGCGAAGCCGTGGCCGCCGGAGGTCAGGGTGTGCCCGCGGTGCACGACGTCGATGTCGTCCCAGCGCACGAACTCCCGCCGGAGCGCGCGGTGGACCTCGGGGTCGGCGTGCTCGATGCCGCCGAGGGTCTCGTCGGAGAGGACCACGCCGAAACCGAAGGTGTCGTCGGGAGCGTTGCGCTCCCAGACGGTGATGTCGCGGGCCGGGTCGAGGCGTTTGAGGAGGACGGCCGCGTACAGGCCGCCGGGGCCGCCCCCGATGACGGCCACCTTCCGGGCGCCCACCCTTACTTCCCCTGCCACTTCGGGGACCGCTTCTCGGTGAAGGCGGCGTGGAATTCGGCGTAGTCGGCGCTGTTCATCAGCAGGGCCTGGGTGGCGGCGTCCATCTCGACGGCGGCGCCCAGCGGCATGTCCAGTTCAGCGGTGAGCAGCGCCTTGGTCTGGGCGAGGGCGAGCGCGGGCCCGGTGGCGAGCCGCTGGGCGAGGACGTGTGCCGCGGTGTCCGCGCGGCCTTCCTCGGCCAGCTCGCTGAGCAGGCCGATGCGTTCGGCCTCGGGGGCGCGGACCGGTTCGCCGAGCATCAGCAGCCGGGTGGCGTGGCCGAGGCCGACGACGCGCGGCAGCAGATAGGCGGCGCCCATGTCGCCGCCGGAGAGGCCGACCTTGGTGAAGAGGAAGGCGAAGCGGGCCGAGGGGTCGGCGATGCGGAAGTCGGCGGCCAGCGCGAGCACCGCGCCGGCGCCCGCCGCGACGCCGTGGACGGCGGCGATCACCGGGAACGGGCACTCCCGGATGGCCCGCACGACCTGGCCGGTCATCCGGTTGAAGTCCAGGAGCCGGCCGGTGTCCATGGCGAGGGTGGCGCCGATGATCTCCTCGACGTCGCCGCCGGAGCAGAAGCCGCGGCCCTCGCCGCCGAGGACGAGGGCGCGTACGGACCGCTCCCTGGACAGTTCGGCGAGCAGGTCGCGCAGGTCGGCGTACGCCTCGAAGGTCAGCGCGTTGAGCCGGTCGGGGCGCGCGAGGGTGACGGTGGCGATGCCGTCCCGCCTGCTCACGCGGATGTGCTGCCATGCGTCGGTGGTGCGGGCGGAACCTGTGAACGGGCTCATCGGGCCACTGCCCCCTTCAGCCGGACGGGCTGGTGCCGGAACGCGATCGCGCTTCGAAGTTATCACCGTTGCGTGACTGTCGTCACGAGTACGCGATACCGCATGGCGCGCAACGCACCGCGGCCTCCGGCGGCACGTTGCCGCCGGAGGCCGCGCCCGACCGGGAGGGGTTCACACGGCCGCGGGCACCTCGGCGCGCTCCGCGGCTTCGCCGCCCGGTTCCATACCGCCCTGCCCCAGCCGCGAGTTCCGCCGCCCGTACAGCGCGTAGACGACCGCGCCGGCCGCGAGGAACGCGGCGAACTGCAGCCAGGTCGCCGGGCCCGTGCCGTAGATCAGATAGCCGCAGAAGGCGATGCCGAGCAGCGGGCAGAGCGGGAAGAGCGGCACCCGGAAGCGGCGCGGCAGGTCCGGGCGGGTGCGGCGCAGCACCATGACGCTGACGTTGACGACGGCCATCACGGCGAGCGTGCCGATGGTCGTCAGGTTCATCACGACATCCAGCGGGACCACCGCGGCGGGGACCGCGAAGACCACCGCCACGATCCAGGTGCCCGCCACCGGGGTGGCGGTCTTCGGCGAGATCCGCTCGAAGACGCGCGGGACCAGGCCGTCGCGGGACATCGACATCAGGATGCGGGTCTGCCCGTACATGACCGCGAGCACGACGGAGGCGATGGCGACGACCGCGCCGAAGGCGATCACGCCGCCGCCGACCGCGGAGTGGGTGACCTGGTTGACGACGAGGGACAGCGCGGCGGGCCGGTCGCCCACCTGGTCGGCGGAGAGCGCGCCGATGGCGGACAGCGCGACCACGCCGTACAGCACGGTGACCACACCGATGCAGATCATGATCGCGACGGGCACGTTCCGGCGCGGGTTCTTCACCTCTTCGCCCGCCGTGGTGATCGCGTCGAAGCCGATGTACGAGAAGAAGGCGACCGAGGCGCCGGAGGTGATGCCGGCGATGCCCTCGGGGGCGAACGGCGTGAGGTTGCCGTCCTCGAAGGCGGTGAAGGCGATGGCGCAGAACAGGACGAGGACCGCCAGCTTGAGCACGGCCATCGCGGCGGTCGCGCGGGCGCTCTCGCGGATGCCGCGCACCAGCAGCACCGCGGCGAGCAGCATCACGACGACGGCCGGGAGGTTGACGACGCCGCCGTCACCGGGCGGGTTCGACAGCGCAGCGGGCAGCTGCCAGCCGGTCAGGCTGTTCAGCAGCTCGTTCAGATACTGCCCCCAGCCGACCGCGACCGCGGAGACCGAGACGCCGTACTCCAGCAGCAGGCACCAGCCGACGAGGAAGGCGGCGCGCTCGCCGAGGGTGGCGTACGCGTAGGAGTACGAGCTGCCGGAGACCGGGATGGCGCCGCCCAGCTCCGCGAAGGAGAAGGCGGTGAAGACGCAGGTCACGGCGGCGAGCACGAAGGAGACGACGACGGCGGGGCCGGACCGGGCGACGGTGTCGGACAGGCCGACGAAGATGCCGGTGCCGACGATGGCGCCGATGCCGAAGCACACGAGCTGGAAGAGCCCCATGGTGCGCTTGAGGCCGTGGCCTTCGAGGTCCGTGCCGGATTCGGCGACGAGGAGGTCGGGGGACTTGACGCGCAGTCCAGAACCTGACGGACGCATGGGGTGGTTCTCATCTCTGATGGTGCGGTGGTGCGGTGCGCGCGGCGGGTGGGCCGGGCACGGGGCGGGGTCCGGGCGGTGGCCCGGACCCCGTACGCCGGTTCGATGGTAGCCGTTATGGCTGCATGATCGCTCATTGGGGCGTATAGCCATGCAATACGGGCCGTACGGGACCCGCGCGGCGCCCGGCCGCGCGGGTCCGGCGGCGGCCTACTGGCCCGCCATCGTGGCGACGAGGACCGCCTTGATCGTGTGCAGCCGGTTCTCCGCCTCGTCGAAGACGACCGAGTGCGGCGACTCGAAGACCTCGTCGGTGACCTCCAGGGAGGTCAGGCCGTGCCGCTCGTGGATCTCGCGGCCGACGGCGGTGCCGAGGTCGTGGAAGGCGGGCAGGCAGTGCAGGAACTTCACGTCCGGGTTGCCGGTGGCGCGCAGCACGTCCATCGTGACGGCGTACCCGCCGAGCAGCGCGATCCGCTCGTCCCAGACCTCCTTGGGCTCGCCCATGGAGACCCAGACGTCGGTGGCGACGAAGTCCGCGCCGCGCACCCCCTGCGCCACGTCCGCGGTGATCGTGACGCGGGCGCCGCTGCGCGCGGCCAGCTCCTTGGCCCGGGTGACGACCTCCTCGTCCGGCCACAGGCCCTCGGGCGCGACGATCCGTACGTCCATGCCGAGCAGGGCGCCGGTGATCAGATAGGAGTTGCCCATGTTGTAGCGGGCGTCGCCGAGGTAGGCGAAGGCGATCTCCGGCAGCGGGCGGCCGGGCACGTGCTCGCGCATGGTCAGCACGTCGGCGAGCATCTGGGTCGGGTGCCAGCGGTCGGTCAGGCCGTTGAGGACCGGCACACCGGCGTACCGCGCCAGTTCCTCGACGACCTCCTGGGAGCTGCCGCGGTACTCGATCGCGTCGTACATCCGGCCGAGCACCCGGGCGGTGTCCTTGACCGACTCCTTGTGCCCGATCTGGGAGGCGGCCGGGTCGAGGTAGGTGGTCGAGGCGCCCTGGTCGGCGGCGGCGACCTCGAAGGCGCAGCGCGTGCGGGTGGAGGTCTTCTCGAAGATCAGGGCGATGTTGCGGCCCCGCAGATGCACGACCTCCTCGCCCGCGCGCTTGGCGGCCTTCAGCTCGGCCGCCAGGTCGACGAGCCGGCCGAATTCCGCGGCGGTGAAATCCAGCTCCTTGAGGAAGTGGCGGCCCTTGAGGTCCGTCGCCATGGTGGCTCCTAGGTCGCGGCAATCGATACGATTGGAAGTGTATACGACCACTCGCATCTCTATGCAGGCCGTCCCGGCGGCCCACTCCCCCATCCTTCCCCGGGCACCCGGCCGGTCCCCTCCCGGGGCCTATACGGGATCGCGCTCCACCGGGCAGCTCATGCAGCGCGGGCCGCCCCGCCCCCGTCCCAGCTCACTGCCCGGAATCGTGATGACCTCGATGCCGCGCTTGCGCAGGAAGGTGTTGGTGGTGACGTTGCGCTCGTAGGCGACCACCACACCCGGCTCGACGGCCAGTACGTTGCACCCGTCGTCCCACTGCTCGCGCTCGGCCGAGTGCACGTCCTGCGTCGCGGTCAGCACCCGGATGTCGTCCAGGCCGAGCGCCGCCGCCATGGCGCGGTGCATGTGCTCCGGCGGATGGTCGGTGACCTTCAGCTCCTGGTCGCCCGCGCCCGGCTCGATCGTGTACGAGCGCAGCATGCCCAGCCCCTCGTACTGGGTGAAGGTCCCGCCGTCGACCATCGTCATCACCGTGTCCAGGTGCATGAACGCCCGCCGCTTGGGCATGTCCAGCGCCACGATGGTGCGCGCCGACCCGGCCGCGAACAGGCCGCGCGCCAGCATCTCGACCGCCTGCGGGGTGGTCCGCTCGCTCATCCCGATCAGTACGGCGCCATTGCCGAGCACCAGCACGTCGCCGCCCTCGATGGTCGACGGATAGGCCGCCTGCCCCTCCGACCAGACGTTGAAGCCGCCGCCCCGGAACAGCTTGTGGTGCCGGTAGATCGCCTCGTAGTGCACCGTCTCGCGCTGCCGGGCCGGCCAGCGCATGGCGTTGATCGACACCCCGTCGTACACCCACGCCGAGGTGTCGCGGGTGAACAGATGGTTGGGCAGCGGGCGCAGCACGAAGTCGTCGAGGTCCATCACGTGGAAGCGCACCGAGGTCGGCTCCGGGTGCGCCGCCAGGTACTCCCGCTTGGTCATCCCGCCGACCAGGGCCTCCACCAGCTCCGGGACGGGCAGCGCGTCGAAGACGGCCCGCAGCCGGTCGGTCGCCAGCGGCCCGTACTCCTTCTCGTGGAAGACCCGGTCCAGTACCAGCTCGCGCGCCTGGGGAACCTGGAGGGTCTCGGCCAGCAGGTCACCGAACAGGTGCACCGCGACCCCCCGGTCCCGGAGGATGTCCGCGAAGGCGTCGTGCTCGGCGCGCGCCTGGCGCACCCACAGCACGTCGTCGAAGAGCAGCGCGTCCTTGTTGGTCGGGGTGAGTCGTTTCAGCTCCAGATCGGGGCGGTGCAGGATGACGCGGCGCAGCCGCCCGGCCTCGGAGTCGACGTGGAATCCCATGGGGCCATCTTCGCGGTTGGGGGGCCGCGGCGGCCCCTCGAACGGGCAGGGCCGTGGCCGCGGCGTGTGACGCCGGTGCTCTACGACCCCGCCAGCGCGATGACCCCGATCAGGATCACCGGGACGACGATCAGGATGAGCAGCGCCATGAGCCACAGCCGGCCGGCCGTGTCGTCCGTGCCGCCGTAGGGGTCGTCCGGGGGGCGGGTGTCGCGGGAGCGGCGGGCGGGGAGGCGGAAGCCGCGGCCGGTGCCCCGGGCGGGCGGCCGGGCGGGGCGTGTCTCTTCCCGCTCGGGCTGTGCCGCCGTCCGGGTGGCGGTGTCGAACAGCGCCTTCCAGCCCTTGTCGCCGAAGCCGGTGGGCCGGCCGTCGTCGAGCAGCTGCCGCAGCACCGCGCGGCCCCGTCCGCCGTGGCCGTGCCACAGTTCCGGCAGGAAGCGCGGCAACAGGCCGGGGGCGCTGCCCTGTTCGGTGTACGGGCGCACCAGCTCGTCGTAGAGGAGCACGGCGGTGCGGACCCGCATCCGGCCGTCCGGGCCGGTGACCGGGTCCTCGTCGCGGTGCCCGCCGCCCGGCCCGAGGAAGAGGTGGGCCAGCAGGAGGCGTTCGCAGACGACGCGGATGCCGCTGGCGGGCCGGTGCGGGGCGCGGTCGATGAGGACGCGGGCCGCGCGGTCGGCCTGTGCCGCGGGGAGGCCGTCCTCCAGCACTTCCAGGAGCACGTCGTCGGTGCTGTTGTGCAGGTAGCGCGCGGCGTCGTCGCCGTTCTGGTGGAGCGCCCTGCGCAGGACGTCCGCGGTCACGTCGCGCGGGAAGCCGCTGTCGGCCCGGACGGCCTGGCGCGGGTCGTAGGACTGCCCGGCGCGCTCCTCGTACGGCGGGTCGTACGGCGGGGTCCGGTCCTCGCGGGGCCGGTCGTACGTCTCCCGGTCGTACGCGGGCCGGTCCGGGCTCTCGTACGTCCGCCGGTACGTCTGCTGTTCCTGGTCCTGCCGCATGTGGTCGAAGACCCGGTCGTCGTACGGCACCTCCGCGGGCCGGTCGTACACCGCCTCACGAGGCGGGTCCGTACGGGAGCGGCGGTGGTCCACGGCGTGGCTGAGCCACTTCAGCGCCTCGTGCACCAGGCGGACGCGTTCGTCGAGGCGCTCCTGTTCGAAGACGTGGCGTTCGGCCAGCGCGCGGCGCGTCTCGCGCAGGGCTTCGGGGTCGTAGCGGTACTCCAGGTAGTGCTCGACCAGCCGCTGTGCGGCGTCCCTGGCCTGGTCGCCGTGGTCGGGCGGGCCGTCGTCAGGGCCGTCGCCGCCGGACGTGCCGCGCCCCGCCCGTGCCGGGTCCAGTCGGGTCAGCTGCTGGTCCTGGGTGGCCGTCTTGGGCCAGCGCGGCACGAAGACGTAGCGGAACGGTCCGCCGTCCCGGGTGTCGTGGGTGGCGAAGGACCAGGAGTCGGGCAGTGCGGGCCCCACCAGCTGCCGCAGCCCCCACAGGACGGGGACCGGCCCTTCGCCGCCCGTGTGGTCCAGGACGGACAGGCGCCGGCGGGGGCGGCGCAGGCGCTCGGCGAGCACCGCGGTCAGCTCCTCGGGGAACCGCCCGGTCCGCTCGGTGAGCGCCGGTGCCGTACGGTCGGCCGCCGCCCACAGCGTCCGGGCCGGTACGCACTCCAGGGTGCGTCCCTCGGCCTCCCGCAGGTTGATGCCGCTGCCTTCCCAGCGCCAGTCGTGCAGGCCCAGGCAGCGGCCGGGCGTGAGCACCGACGCGCTGCCCAGCAGGGCGTGCGAACAGGTGCTGGGGCGGCCGCCGCGGTCCCGGTCGGGAATTCGCCGGAGCAGCAGGACCGACCGCTCGGCGCCCGCCTCGGCGGGCAGTTCCACCCGGGCCAGGCTCTCGCGTGCCGTTTCGTCGGGGACGCGCAGCAGCGGGGCGATCCTGCGGTAGAGGGGCTTGAGCCCGTCCCGGTTGCCCGACCAGGCGACCGGCCCCACTCCCGCGCCGCCGACGGCGTGGTCCGCGTCCCAGCGGAAGACGATCTGGTGCACCGCTTCGGTCGCGTTCACAGTCCCACCTCCTGGGGGTCGGCTCCCGGCAGGAGCCCGCACATCGCGAAGACCGACAGCAGCGGGGTGAGCACCCGCCGCGGACGGACGCCTTGCGGGAAGCCGCCGGCGTCCTCCTGGCCGCCGGTGGCGGACGCGAAGTGCAGGGTGCACCGCGCGCAGTCGGCGAACGGCTTGAGCCAGGCGGGCCCGCCGTGGTGCCGCAGGAAGGCGTAGACGTCGCGGCTCTCGGCGCGCAGGGCCCGCGCCGACGGCCGGGCGTTCTCGGGGGCGGTCAGCCAGCGCGCCACCGCCGGCTCGAAGCGGATCAGGTCGCTCTTGCCCACCACGATCGCGGCCGCCGCGTCCACGTACGGGCCGTCGCGCCCCACCCGGTCCAGCACGGTACCGAACGAGCGGTCGCCGAGGTCGTCGGTGCGCTGCTTGGTGCGGTCGCGCACCGCGTCCAGATACGGCAGCGGCAGCGCGCGCAGCGGGTCGACGACGAAGATGAACGCGCTGACGGCGGCCAGGAACCGGGTGACCCGGCCGGTGCGCTCCAGGTCCTCGCCGGACAGGTCGAAGAAGACCACGGGCCGGGTGGTGCCGCCCCGGCTGACCAGCAGCCCGTCGGCGAACTCGGCGAAGTCGGTCTGCTCGGTGTGCGCCAGCGTCTCGCCTGCGCGCAGCCTGAGCACCCGGTCGTCGAGGTAGGAGCGGTGCGAGTCGGTGTGCAGCGGGACGGCCTTGAGCCCGTGCGCGTCCAGCGCTCCGCGCTCCACCTCGCCGATCATCGAGGCGAGCAGGTGGGTCTTGCCCGCGCGGGAGCTGCCGACCATGGCCACCGTCAGCGGTTCGCCGTTGGTGAGATAGGGCGCGGGGAGGTAGTGCTCGGGCATCCCGGCCGTGTTGCCGCAGATCTGGAACGCCTCGCGCAGCGCGTCCTGGCGGCGCAGCGGGTTGTGCTCGCCGGTCAGGTCGAGGCGGACGAAGGTGCTGGTCTCGTCGCGTACGTACAGCCGGTCCTCGTCGAAGGCGATCGGGTCGAGGCAGTACGGGCACACCACGGGGCGGGGGCCGAGGCCCATCGGGTACGTGCTCACCGGCGTCCTCCCATGCCCGTACGGCCGGCGCCGAAGAGCGCGCGCAGTCCGCGGCCCGGCGTCCGGCCGGGCCCGGTCTCCGCCACCGGATCGCCGTCCAGCCCCAACGCGGCGCGCTTGCGGGCCAGTTCATCGTCGAAGGCACGGCGCCCCGGATCCAGGGGGTCGGCCGGGAGCGGACGCCCCTGGAGCGGGTCCTGCCTGTTGAGCATCCGCAGCACCTCGGCGGGGTGGTCGCGCTCGCGTGCCGTGGGCGCGAACGCGCCGGACAGCACGCCGAGCGCGGGCAGCCGTGCGAGGTCGCGCGGCGGCCCGTCCGGATCCCCTTCGCGGCCGGTGACCAGGTGGTACATCACCTGGGCCACGCTCCACAGGTCGTCGCGCGGGTCGGCGGTGCCGTGTCCGGCGCGCTGTTCCGGCGCGGCCCAGGGCGCCTCGCCGAGCGCCTCGCGGGGGTGTCCCGCGCGGGTGGCGAGGCACGGTTCGGGCAGCCGGACATGGCGGCCGTCCCACCGTACGGTGTGCGGCGTCAGCCCGCGGTGCACCACGTCGACCGCCTCCAACAGCCGTACCGCCAGGACGAGTTCACTGCGGATGCGCTCCTGTTCCTTGACCGTGGCCCGGCCCGCGAGCGCCGCCAGCGGGCGTCCGCGGGCGGGCTCGTAGAAGACGAACGGCTCCCGTACGTCCAGGTGGTAGCCGCCGAACCGGGCGAACAGCTGGTGGTACGGGGCGTCACCGAACGCCCGGCGCACGGCGAGGCCGACGCCCACCTCCGCCTCCAGCCGGTCGCGGGCCCGGTGGTCGCCGCGCGCGGTGTGCGCGAGGCGGTACTGCATCACCCGCCAGTCCTCCCCCAGCGTCATGGGCCGGGCGCGCAGCGGGTGCCGCTGCTGCCCGGCGGGCAGCTCGTCCCAGCAGACCGCCGGCAACCGGGCCGGCGTGCCCTCGTCCGTGAAGAAGGCCAGCTCCACGCGGTCCCGCGCCGGGCGGCCGCCGTTTCGCGCCGCACCGTCCTGCGGCGCGTGGCCGGAGGTCCGTACCGCCTCCGGCCGCTCCCCCCACTCGTTCATGACGCCCCCTCATTCAGGGTGCCGACGTCCCCGCGCAGCCGGACCGTCCGCACCGATCCGGTACGCAGCGGCAGCAGCCGGAAGACCCCGGCGTACCGGCCGGCCGGCGTCCACACCATGTCGTCGGCGGGCGGCGGGCCGCCGCCGTGCCGGGTCACGTCCGGCGCGAAGCGCACCCCGCGGGCGGCGTGCCGGTCGCGGGAGAGCAGCCGGCGGTGTTCGGCGGCGCAGAGCGGGACGGTGCCGGTGCCGTCGCCGTGCGCCTGGAGGACGCGGGTGACCCGGTCGGGGGCCAGGCCGAGCAGGACGGCCGGGTCCGGCCGGGACGCGGGGTCCCGGGCGAAGGCGGGGGCCGCGGCGACGCCGTCCCTGGCCAGCCGGGCGCTCTCGCCGTCGATCAGGGCCCGTACCTCCCGGTCGACGGGGAGCGCGGCGGCCGCGCCGGGGTCGCGCTCGATGGCGCCCCAGTACGGGTCGAGGATTCCGGCGATGCCGTCGGCGAGGTCGCCGACCAGGGTGGCGACCAGTTCCGGCCCGCCGTCACCCGCTTCGCGCTCCAGCCAGGGGACGGGCACGTCGTCGGGCGGGACGGCGGCCGGTGCGGGCGCGGGGCCGTCCGCGGCCTGCCGGGGCGGCGGGTCGGTGTCGGCGAGCGGGTCCTGCCAGGGGGTGCCGTGCGCGGTGTCCGCGTCAGCGGCACCGGCGCCGTCCCGTCCCCCGGGCTCCGGTCCGCGGTCCCAGTTGTCCCAGTCGTCCCAGCTCTGCGCGGTGTCGTCGTACCGGGGGCCGGGGGTCTCGAAGGAGTCGTACGACGGCTGTGGCGCGGCCCGCCGGTCGTACGACGGGCCGAACCAGTCGTCGTCCAGGAGGCCGTCCGACGGTGCCTGCGCGCCCGCCCGCCCACCGCCGTCGTGGCCCGCCGCGGGCACCGGTTCGCGGCCCTCGGCGGCGGCCGCCGCGCGGCGGATCATCCCGGCCACCGCCCGCGCCCCGTCGGCGCAGTACAGCCGGGCGTCCGCCAGCAGCCAGTCGTGTACGACGGCGTCCGCCAGCAGCCCGTCGAGGGAGTGCAGCACGTCCCGCCCCTCCGGGCCGCCGCCCGCCGCCCACCAGGAGTCCAGGGCCCCGGTCCACCGGCGTACGGCCAGCAGCGGCAGCGCGATCAGCGCCACCAGCAGCATGCTCAGCCCGAGCCAGGCGGGGACCGCGAGGGCGTGGCCGAGGGTGATGCCGATGGCCGCGCCGGCCAGCCCGGCGCACAACTGCGCCAGGGCGCCCGACTGTCCGCCGCCGTCCAGGTGCCCGTCCCCGGCGCGGCCGGGGCGGCGGGCCAGGGCGAGCGCGGTCAGCCCGGCGGCGGCCAGCGCCGCCAGCGGGCCCAGCGCCCAGCCGGGCCCCGGCCACAGCCCCGCCGCCGCGGCGAAGGCACAGCCGCCGGCCAGCTCCCCGTACGCCGCGCCGCGCACCTCGAACGGCCGCGGCCCGGCCAGCTGCCGCGGCAGGTCCGGCGGGCACAGCTCGTCGAGCCTGCCGAGGCGGGCCGCGCTGCCGGTGGGCGTGGCCAGGTCGGACAGCGCACTGAGCCGGGCCGCCGTCGAACGCAGCGGCAGCCGGCGCGCCAGCAGGTTCTGGGCGAAGCCGCGCAGACCGGGGCCGATCCGGTCGCGGGCGGCCTCCGGCACCCGCGGCAGGTCGATGCCGTGCTCGTACAGCCGGCGGCGCTGTTCCGGGGGCAGTCCCACGCCGTCGCCGTCACGCAGGGTCTCGGCGACGGTCTCGCGGTAGGCGGCCAGTTCGCCGGCGGCGGCGTCCAGGCTCTCGGCGAGGTCGGCGTCCCCGACCGGGCCGCGCAGCAGGCCGCCCGCGCCGCGCTGCCGTTCGTACACCTCCTCGGCCTCGTCCAGCGCCGCCTCGCAGGCCCGGAACCGCTCGTCGGCCTCGCCGCCCGCGCGCCGCCACTCCGCGCGCTCCACGCTCCGCGGCATGCCCGCGCCGACCAGCGGCGCCAGGACGGCGGGCACGCCGCCCGCCTCCGGGTCGGCGACCGAGATGCGGCCGCCGGGGTCGTCCTGGCCGACCAGGTCGGCCAGCGCCTGCCGCCAGACGCGGGCGCGGGCGGTGGGCGAGAGGTCGTGCTCCAGGACGCGCAGGGCGGGCACGGCAACACCGTCGGGGACCTCCGAGACGGCGTGCAGGACGGCGTCGAACACGGCGGGTGCCGCGAGGAGTTCGAGGAGCGGGCGGAGCGCGCCCGCGTCCTCCCCCGGCGCGGGGTCGGTGGCCGTGCCGCCGTGCGGGTCCAGGACCCACAGCACGCCGACGGCGGGCGGGCGCAGCGGCGAGGGCCGGTTCAGGGCCCAGGGCGTCGGCGCGGGCGGTACGGCGATGCCGTCGCCCGGTTCGGCGGGCGGGGCGCCGACCGCGACGCACAGCGCGTGCCCGGATCCGTAGGAGAGGACCTGTTCGTAGGTCCGCTGGTGGCGGGCGAGGCCGTCGGCGGTGTCCACGAGCAGGAAGCGTTCGGCCTGTTGCCCGGCGGTGCCGTCGAGCGCGGCGCGGACGGCGCGGTGCAGCCCGTCCGCGCCGGCCAGGTCGCCGGGGCCGTCCCGCAGGTCGAGGGTGACGACCGGAGCGGTGGTCCGGGAGCTCACAGCAGGTCCTCCTCCCTCGGCTCCTCGTCCCACGGGTCGGCCCACAGGTCGTCGTCGTCACGGCCCGCCGGGCGCGCCGTCCCCTCGGCCTCCGGGCGCCGCTCGTGCGGTCCGGTCTTCCGGCGGGGCGGCGGCTCGTACGGGTCGGGCGTGTGCCGCTCGTTCGTGTGCCGCTCGTTCGCGTGCCGTTCCTTCGTGTGCCGTTCGGGCCCGTACCGTCCGTTCTCGGACGGATCGGTCTCGTACGGGTCGGCCCCGTAGGGATCGGTCCCGTACGGCCGGGTCTCGCGTGCCCGGTCCTCACCGGCCGGCTCGTGCCCGTTGACCTGGTGCAGCCGGGGCGGGGTGCCGCCGTCCTTCGGCGACCGGGCCTGCGCCAGGGCGTGCAGCGAGGGCCGGTTGGCCCGCAGGCCCCGGGGAAAGCGCAGTTTCAGCGCGCCCTCCAGGGTCGTGGTCCAGAAGTGGAGCAGCGGCTCGATCCACTCCTGGTCGTCCGCGTCCAGGTCACGGGCGCGCTGCCGCAGCCGGGCGGCCTGCTGCGGCGCCACCTTGCGCAGGAAGGTCCAGAACAGCGGGTCCGGGTCCCTCGGTGTGGTGCTCAGCCCGTCCGGCAGGGCCTCCATCAGCACCGAGCAGAAGTCCTTGACCGCCGACCCGGCGTCCAGCAGTGCCCAGCGCTCGTACGCCCGCAGCAGGTCGGACCAGCTGGAGACGTCCTGGTCGTACGGCTCCAGGGCCAGTGTCATGGTGGCCGAGTCGCCGCTGCGCAGCCGGAAGCAGACGCTGTCCGGGGAGAGCGGGTCGCCGTTGACCTCGACCCGGCCGTTCCACATCGCGCACAGCATGCGCTGGAGCACCCGCTGCCGGTCGCTCTCCGTGCTGGCCAGCCAGGAGTCGCGGTAGCCGGTGCGCTGGCGCCACTGGAGGTGGTCCTCGCGCCCCTCCCGCTCCCTGGCCCGGCCCCACAGACGCAGCACCTGCCGCACCTCGGAGATGTCGGTCAGGCTCATCTCGCTGCGGAACAGCACGACGGTGATGGATTCGGTGGGCACCGCGCGGAATTCGGCCGGCAGCCGGTTCTCGTCACGCGGCAGCAGCAGCGACTGCTCCAGGAAGCGGTCCACGCTGCCCTTGGCCTTGGTCTGCGGGCGCACGATGAGCGTCTTGAGCTTCCCGGTGCCGTCCGGCGTGAACCCGGCCGGCAGCAGGCCCGCGAGCTGGGAGCGGAACTGGTCGAGCCACTTCTCGTCCACCGCCTCGACGGACTCCTCGTCACCGGACGCCGCCGCGAGCAGGTCGCCCAGGGAGGGCAGCAGCGGCCGCTCCTGGTGGACGCCGGCCTCCCCGAACAGCTTCTTGATACGGGCCTCCAGGACCTGCTTGACCTCCTTGACGACGGCGCGCGGCGAGCGCTGTACGGCTTCCAGGGCGTGTTCCCAGTGCTGCGGTTCGATGATGCGGACGAGCAGCGCGGCCTCGTCCTGGCTGTCCGGGATGCCCTCCCGCTGGAGGAGGCGGGTCAGCACGTCGTCGTAGAAGGCGTCCAGGGTGTTCTGCGGCGGGAGGAGGTAGGACACGCCCGTGCGGTCCTCGCGGTACAGCTCGCGGCGCCGCTCGCGGAACAGGTCGTTCTCCTCCTCCTCGTGGTCGCGGAAGGCCCGTACCAGCGCGGTCAGGTCCTTCATGGCCCGGTCGGCGAGCGGGCGCCAGCGGGGCTCCTGCTCCTTCCACCGGGTATGCCAGACCCGGCAGGCCGCCCAGCGGTACCAGGCGTCCTGCTCCTGGAGGGCGGCGTCCACCTCGGGGTCGCCCCAGCGCGCGGGCACCACACCGGCCATCCGGCGGCCGATGCGCGGCACCTGCGGCGGGCTGGTGTCGACGCCCTCGGGGCGCTGCGGGCGGTTGCGCCGGTTGTCGAGCATCCCGGAGAAACCGGCCTGCGCGACCCGGTCGCGGTCGCCCGGGTTGCCGGTGAACACCCGCTCCAGGCGGAACGGGTCGTGCTTCTTGAGCAGGGAGAGCAGACCGCGGCGCGGGTTGAAGCGCTCCGCAAGCTCCACGGAGCGGCGGTCCAGCTGCCGGTCGAGCTGGGCGAGCTGGTCCTCCATGTCGCCGAGCCGGTCGCGCAGCGCCGTGGTGATGTTCCTGGCGCCCCTGGGCAGCGGGTCGGGCGCCTCCACCTTCAGCGCTTCCCGGGTCCAGATGTCCTCGATGCCGGACTCCTTGAACGCCTCGGCGACCAGCGCCCGTTGGTCGCTGCCGCCCTGGCGGGCCCGCTCCACCAGGCCGCGCACGGCGCAGGCGAGCATGCGGGCGGCGACGATCTCGGCGAGTTCGTCGACGGGCACGGTCATGGAGGCGGCCAGCGCGGTGGACATGCCCTGGAGGCCGATGCCGGTGGCTGCGGCGGCCGACCGGCTGGTGCCGCGGTTGACGAAGCTGGCGGCGAAGGACTGGTACGCGTCGTCGGCCCGGCCCCGGACGTTCTCCTCGCCCAGGTCGGTGCCGATCAGGGAGGTGACCATGGCGGTGATGGAGCGGCGCAGGTCGTCGGGGCGCATCCCGGCGGTACGGCTGAAGAGGAACGCCGTCTGGACGGTGGAGGAGCGCAGGCTGACCGTCCCCAGCTCCGGGTAGTCCACGCTCAGCGAGCCGCGCTGTTCCCCGTGGCCGAGGACGTCGGAGGCGTCCGCCGCGTTCTGGTCGTCGACCAGGTGCGAGAGGTCCACCAGGGCGCGGGCCGCGTTCAGTTCGGCCTCCCGGCCGCCGCCGGACTCCGGCGGGAACGCCGACGGCATCACGACCAGCGGATAGATCTTGGCACCCGGCAGGTTCACCGAGTGGAAGGCGTGCCCGAGCAGGTGGAGGAAGTCGTAGAAGATCCCCGCGCCGGTCCCGCCCGCGACGGAGAAGGCCACGAACACGTCGTAGCCGCGGATCTGCCCGCCGCCCAGTTCCTGGAGGTCGCCCGCCGAATTGCTGAGCGCGTCGATCGCGTCGCGCAGCGGGCCGAGCACCTGGTCGGGGCCGTTGCGCATGGTGGCGAACAGCGCGGCCCTGCCGACGGTGGGCAACTGTCCGGCGCCGGTGTGCAGCGGGGAGACGCGGGGTTCGTCGATCCGTGGCGGCAGCCAGCCGACGGTCTCGTCATGCTTCGCGATGCGCAGCATGCGGGTCATCTCGGGCGAGTTGTCGTAGGTGGGCAGCAGGTTGTGCACGGCCCGGGAGGTACGGGCGAAGGCCGCCGCCTCGGGGCCGCGCGCGCTCAGGTGCGGCACCCGGTCGAGCTCGCTCTCGCTGAAGTCCGCGTAGACGAACTGCAGGCAGTCCGGCAGCTGGAAGGGGGCCCGCTGCGTGCCGCGGCCGACCAGGTCGGTGCCGTCCGGTCCGCACAGCTCGCGGCGCAGGTTCCGCTCCAGCTCGGCCCCGATCCGGGCGCCGGTGCCGCCCAGCCCCAGGAACAGCATGGGCTGGTAGATCTTCATGGTGTCGCTCCCCTCGTCCGCCCGTCGGGGGCGGCCTGTGCTGCGAGTCGTGGTGCTGCCGGGGGTCCGGGCGGCGGGGTGCGCGGGCCGCCGCCCGGTGGCGCGGACGCCTCAGAACGCGCCGTCATAGTCGGCCGATCCGCTCGCCCCGCCCGGACCGCCGGCTCCGGCCGGGCCGGGCTGCCGGCCATTGCCGTTGGCCGAGGGGCCGCGTCCGCCGGGCGCGGCGCCCCGGCCGAACCGCCCGGTGAACCGGCCGGCCGTGTTCCGGCTGCCGGCCGGCGTGCCCGGCCGGCGCCCCTGGCCCGTGCGCTCCCGGCCCGGTCCGCGCCCGCCGCGCACGAGCAGTTCCAGGTCGTGGTCGAGGGAGACGGGCGCGCCGCGCGGAACCGGCTGTTCGCCGCCCCTGGGGGCGCGCAGCCGCAGCCCGTCGCCCCTGCGCTGGAGCCGGTACGCCTGCGCCGAGCCCGCGTCCCGGCGGCGCAGGCCGGGGCGCGGCGAGGACGGGTTGTCCACCGCGAAGCAGAACGTGCGCGTCCGGGCGCCCCGTACCTTCAGCTCGCCCAGCGTGGTGCCGTCGCGGCGCAGTTCGAGGACGAGCCCTTGCAGTGATTCCTGCCTGCGCGCGGCGGTGGCGCGGATGCCGATGACCGCGGCGGCCGCGAGCAGGAGTCCGGCGCCGCCGACGACCGCCCACCACCAGCGGTCCCACCAGGTGGGCGCGGGGGTGACGGTGACGGTCAGGAAGGCGGAGCCGACCTCCCGGCCGCCGTCGGTCCGGTCGGTGACGGTGATCCGGCCGCCGGCGTCGCCCGGCGGGGTGCCGGCACCGAAGGAGACGGTGAAGGGCACCGGCTGCTGCGCGCCGGGTGCGACGGTGACGGTGGCCGGGCCGATGCGCAGGGCCGCCGCCGTGGACTGGTCGGCCAGTCCCAGCCGCAGGGTGTGCGGGCGGCTGTCGTTGTTGCGGGCGACGAGCTTGCCGCCGACCGTACCGCCGGGGTGCACCTCGTGGCTCTCCAGTGTCACACCGGCCACCACCGGCGCGGGCCCCGAGGAGACGCGGGTGTCGTACGGCCGCCGGTCGCCGGTGATACCGGGCGCGGCGATCGCGCCGGTCAGCCGCAGCGCCCCGGCGGCCGTCTTCGGGACCGTGACCGAGGCGCCGAACAGCACGTCACCGGCCTTGTCATCGGGCCCCTTGCCGTCGTCGCGCAGCGGCACGTCCACCGGCTCGAAGCCGTCGCCGGACAGCTGGGCGGCGGCCTGCACCCCGGCGAGCTGCCCGGGGTCGGTGATCACCACGCCGCGCCGGGTCTGCAGCCGCATCCGTACGACGACGTTCTCGCCGGGCCGGGGCGCGGACGGCTCCAGGGTGACCGACGAGCGCAGCACGCCCTGCCAGATGGCCCGTACGGTCGCGGGCTGGTCCCGGTGCCCCTCGGGTGCGGACAGCTTCACCCGCCACTTCCCCGGCAGCGGGTCCTTGACCCGCAGTGCTTCGACCGGCCCGTCCTGGCCGCTGACCTCGAAGCGGGAGCCGTCGAACTCCCCTTGCAGGGGCACCTTGCGGCCCTTGGGGTCGTAGTAGGTGGCGGTCACCCGCGGGTCGCGCTTGGTGACGGTGATCGATCCGTCGGTGGCGATCGGCGGGATGGTCACCTCCAGCTCGCCCGGCGGTTTGCCGCTGGTGCCCTGCTCGACACGGGCACAGCGGGCGGCGGCGAACGCGCCCTGGAGCGCCCGGTCCACGTCCGCCGCGCCGTCCACGACCTCCGGCCGCGGGCGGGCGCCGGGCAGGTCGGCGCAGCCGTTGCGGTAGCCGCCGTCGGCCATCTGCTGGAGGGCCTTCTTGTCGATGCCCTTGCCGAAGCCCAACGGCCAGATCTGCACGTGCTCGCGGCGCGCCCGGTCGAGCACCTCGCGCAGCCGCTTCTCGCCCTCCTGCCGCCGGGCGGCGGGGTCGGCGCCGTAGGCGGGGCTGTCCTCGACGTTCAGCTTGCCGTCGGTGAGCAGGAAGACGACCTTGGCGGCGCCTTCGGTGCCGTTCTCGCGCAGCCGGGTCAGGGCCTGGGTGAGGGCGGCGGGGAAGTCCGTGCCGGGGCCGAGGCCGGCGTCCGCGCGGTCGGTCAGGCGACGGGCGCAGTCGCTGATGCGCTGGCGGCCCGCCGCGTCCACGACGGTGGGCGGGCAGACTTCCCGTACGGGCTGCTGGCCCTCCTTCTCCGCGCTGCCGAAGCCGATGACGCCGGCGCGGGAGCGCTCGGAGATCTCGCCCTGGCCGATCAGCGCGGCGGCCTCGGCCTCGCGGGCCAGCGCGTCCTTGTCGATGCTGGCCGAGGCGTCCACGACGACGGAGAAGTCGACGGGTGCCGGGCCCGCCGTCGGGGCGGTGGGCGTGGGCGCGGCCCAGGCGGGCGGCGGGCCGAGCGGTACGGTCGCGCAGAGCACGGTCAGGGCCGCGACGACGGCGCGGCGCGCTCTGCGCCGGGTCCGGTGCGCCGCGCTCACCACAGTCCTCCGGCCAGCGCGCAGGAGCCCCCGGCGGCCAGGCAGCCGACACCCCAGCGCAGCCAGCGGTATTTGGTGCCGAGGATGCGCCCGAGGGCGCACGCCTGCTCGACGGCCCACTGCCCGGTGTCGAGGCCCGCGAGGGCGACCCGCGGCAGCAGGGTCTCGGCGGACGCGCCCCGGGTCAGCTGCGGGAAGAAGGTCAGACAGCCGTCCGCCGCGGTACGGGTGCGGGGCAGCACCGCCGCGACGAACATGGCTATGCCCAGGGTCCAGAGCACCGTGCCGGTGATCAGCAGGGCGGCGCGGACGGCGGGCATCGCCAGGAGCTGCCCGTCCCGGCCGAAGAGCAGCACGAGCGCCGCCGTGGCGCCGGTCATCATGACGGACGCCTTGGTGTCGGCCCGGCTGATCTCTTCGCGTACGGCCTTCAGCAGGCGCTCGGCCACGAAGTCGGGGCCTGATGCGGAGGCGGTGCAGTGACAGGCCCCATGGGCGGGGGCCGGTGCGGACACGGGCGCGGGCGGAGCGCAGGTGGTCATTCGTCCCCCCAGTCCAGGCCCCGGCCGCGGCGCGGCGCGGGCTTGTCACGGTGGTCGTCGCGTTCGGCGGCGGGCTGGACGCGGTCGGGCTCGTAGACCCGGCCGCGGTCGTTCTGCTCGTACGGGGTGTCGCCGCGCTCGGTGGCGTATCCGCCGTCGTCGCCGTACCGGTCGTCGCTGCCGTACCGGTCGTCGTCGTACGCCGGATCCCCGTCCACGGGCTCCCGTCCGGGCGCCGGCGCGGCGTCCGGATCGGGTTCGTGCGCCCAGTCCATCCGCTGCCGCTCGCGGACCCGGTCGCGCTCGGCGCCGTGCGAGCCGTCCTCCAGCTCGCGCCGCCGCGGCTGCTCCAGGAAGGAGTCGGCCGCCCGCCCGACCACCCCGCTCGTCGTCGAGCGCAGGAAGTCGATGGCGGCCAGGGTCTGGTCGTTGAGGTCGTGCCGTTCGATCAGGCCGCCGTCCACGAAACGGAACACCGTCTCGATGGACAGGGCCCGCTCCTCGCGGCGTTCCTGGAGGATCGCCTGGTGGATGTCCCAGGCACGGGCCTTGTCCCGGGCCATGAACCACGCGATCCGGCTGTCGTCACTGCCGCTGAGCATCTCCTGGAGCTCGGTGGCCCGCATCCGGGTCAATTCCTGTTCCCGCCGTTCCTTCTTCAGTTCTTCCGCGTGCTGCCGCCGCGCGAGGTCGCCCTCGTGGTCGATCTCGGTGCGCTGCCGCTCCGCGCTGATGCCGCGTTCGCTCAGGTCGATCCGTACGAACACATCCGTTTCCAGGCCCAGTTCCTCGCCCAGGCGCAGGTCGGCCAGCTCGGCCTCCACCGCCCGGTCGGCCCGTTCGGCCTCGCTGATGCGGTAGCGCCTGGTCACCCCGCGCAGCGCCTTGAGCAGCACGGGCGAGAAGTACCCGGCGAGGTCCCAGACGTTGGCGCAGACCGTCGCGTAGGCGTCCACGACGCGCCAGCGCACCTCCACGGACGCGCGGAAGGACTCCGCGTCGCCCGCCGCGGGCAGTTCGGTGCGGAACTCGGTCACATGCCAGCCCATCCGCACCTCCATGACCCGGAACGGGCCGCGGAAGAGCGGCTTGTTGACGTCCTCGCGGCGGTCCGGCCACATCACGCTGTAGCCGCCGTTCTCGTACCGGAGCACCGCGGCCACCTGCATGCTGGGCCGCCGGAACCGTCCGGACGACTCGTACTCCCGGACCAGCGGCCCCCGCACCGCAGCTCCGCCTCCCGGCCCCTGCCCCGCGGGCGCGCCCGGCCCCGGCCCCTGGCCGTGCTGCGCGCCGTGTCGGCCGTCTTGCGTCATCGTCGTCCCTCTCCTTCCAGCACCGCCCGCATCCGGGCGGCCGCCCGGGGGGCGAGCGGTTCGTCACTGTCCCGCTCCAGCCGGGCGACGAGCAGCAGCAACCGGTCCCGGTCGCGCCGCCCCTCCACCAGCCGTGGCAGGAATGCGCACAGCACGTCGAGCTGCCGCTGGTCCTTGGCGGCCCGCCGCATCCAGCGGCCCGTCTCCTGCTGCGCCGCGGCGCCCGAGCGCGCCGTGCCGAGCGCGGTGTGCACCAGGTCCGCCAGCCAGGGCGCCCGTTCCGGGTGGGCGGCCAGCAGCGCCGCCGCCAGCGGCCAGGAGCCGTACGGTTCCAGCGCGGGCCGGTCCTTGAGCCCCCACAGGTGGGAGGTGCGGGTGGACAGCGCGCGCAGCACCACCATCAGCGCGAGGTTCTGGCGGGTCTGCCGCCGGTCGCCGAGCCAGCGGGCCAGCCGCCTGAGCACGACGTCCGGTTCGGGGCCCGCCAGCAGCCGTACGACGCTGTACGAGGCGGCGTCGACGGACTTGCCGTCGTCCTCCCGCGAGCCGATCCGGCCCAGTTCGTCGAGGGAGGCGGCGACCGAGCCGGCGGCGAGGCCGTATCCGTGGGCGAAGGCGGCCGTCTCGCGGGCGGTCCGGTCCTCGCCGCGCGCCCAGTCGCGCAGCAGGCCGCGTACGGCGGGCTGCACCTCGGGAGCGCGGGACGCCTCGGCGAGCGCGGTGGCCGCGGCCATCTGCTGCACCGGGCTGTCGGCGCGGGCGAGCGGCAGCAGCAGTTCGGAGAATCCGTAGAGGTAGTCGCGGGCGCACAGCGCGCCCGCGGTGATCGCGGCGCGCACCCACATCTGGGGGCGCTGGTCGTCGCACAGGGACCGCAGCCAGCGGGTCAGCGGGCCGCGGGCGTTGTGGTAGCCGTCCCACGCCTCGAAGAGGACGGCGGTGGCCAGCCTGCGCCCCTGGAATCGCGCCACCCGTACGGGGATGGCCGCGTCGCCCAGATCCTCGACGCCGCGGCCCGGTACGGCGCGGGCCGCGGCCAGCCGGGCGGCGGTCTGCGCGGTGAACAGCGAGCGGCCCGGCGCGTACTGGGGGTCGAGGGTGACCGCCAGCTCCCAGGCGAGGAGTTCGCCGGCCTCGGTGACCAGGCTCTCCGCCGAGCCGTTGAAGACCGCGAGCGACAGCCGCAGGGCCGCGGCGCGCAGGGCGGGCAGCGCCTCGGGGAGGGTGCCGGGCCGGTCGGCCCCGGCGAACCACTCCTGCGCCTGATGGGGCGCGAACCAGGCGCATTCGCGCAGGAGTTGGGCGTCGTCGGTGTCGCCCTTGGCGTGCGCGGCGAGATGGGTGGCGAGCCGGGCCGCCTCGCCCGGCCGCAGCTCGTCCAGGCCCAGCGCCTGCCGTACGTCGGGGCGCCGGGCGTTGGTGAGGGCCAGGTGCCGCAGCTCCAGCGGCGCGTCGGCGAGCAGGTCGGCCACATGGCGTCCGAGGACGTCGTCGGCGGGCGGCGGCACGCACAGCGCGCCGTAGCGGCCGCGCACCAGCCGGTCGGCGAAGTCGCCGCTGCCCACGACCAGGACGCCGTACGCGCCGCGCCCGGCGAGCAGGGCGCTGAGCCGGTCCAGGTGCAGTTCGGAGGGCCGGTGGCCGGTGCCGTCGCCCTGGTCGGCGCCGGCCACGGAGGTGTCGTCGGCGGGCAGTTCGAGCAGATAGCCCCGGCCGGCCTCGAACTTGTCCTGGTCGACGCTGCCGAGCGCGGTGGACGGGTCCAGGCGGGACACTCCGGAGGCGATGTCCCTGAGGAGGGCGAGGCCGGTGGTCGTACGGCCGGTGCCGTGCTCGCCGCAGAGCGCCAGCAGGTGCGTGCGCTCCAGCCGGGTGCGCATCGCGTCGTAGCCGGGCGCCGGGCAGTAGATCCGGGCCAGGTGCTCCAGTTCCTCGTCCGGCACCGGGCCGTCGACGAAGACGGTGTCGGCGCCGACTCCGACGCGGACCTGGGTCTGGTAGAAGGTGTTGCCGTCGTAGATCTGGCTGTCGCCCTCGACGTGCAGGTTGGTGCGGGCCTCGCGGGCGGTGCGGGCGCCGCCCGCCTCCCCCGCGCCGCCCAGCGGGCTGCCTTTGGGAGCGTCCAGCCGCGGCTTCTCCTCGGGCTGTTCGGGGCTTTCGGCCCGGCCGTCCTTGGCGGCCTTCGCGGCGTCGTCGTCCTTGGCGGGCCTGCCCTCGGGCTGCGGCGGGGGCTGTTCGCCGGCGGGTGCGGCTCCATCGTCGACGTCGGTCATCGGGCACCGCCTTCGGCTCCGGTGCCGTCGTCGGCGGCGTCCGTCGCGGGCCGTCGCGGTGCGGCGTCGCCCCGCGCCGCCGCGGCATCGCCCTGCCGTACGCCCGTGAAGTCCCCGTTGAAGGTGTTGCCGTCGTAGATCTGGTTGCTGCCGCCGATGTGGTCGAAGCGGTACTTGGCGGCGTACGCGGGGGGCTGGGGCGCGGGGGCCGGGGCCGGACCGGCGGCCGGTCCGGGCCCGGAAGCGGGCGGCGGGACCGTACCCCCATGCCCCGTCCCGCCGCCCTGCTCCGGCGCCGGGCCCCGGGCCGCGCGCACCCCCGTCGCGCACGGCCGCTCCCGCGCCCGCACCGCCGCGTCCGGCGGTGCCTCCTGTGATGCCGCGTCCGGCAGTGGCGGCTGCGGCAGCCGGGGGACGTGGAACCACGCCTCCTCGTCCGTCTCCTTCTCCGACACCCGCGCCCTGCGGTAGTGCTCGGGCTCGATGCAGGTGCCGCCTTCGGCCACCACGTCGCGGTACAGCGAGTCGGAGACCACGAACAGCAGCGGCGCCCGGTCCGCCAATCGCATGACGCTCCTGGCCGTGCCGCTGTCGCACAGCCGGCAGGCGAGGTCCACCGCGCGGCCCGCCAGGCCCTTCTCGTCCCGGACGACCGGCCCGGCGTGCATGGCGACGCGCAGCCGCAGCGGCTCCGCGCGCCCTTCGTTGACCTGCCGCAGCCGCTGGTAGACGCCTTCCAGCCAGGGCCCGACCAACTGGGCGGAGGGTACGTGCGGGTCGAGCGCGACGAGGACGCCGTCCCCGCGGTCCTCCAGGTGGAAGGACTCCTCGGTGACGCCCACGGCGGCGAACCCCGCCTCGAAGACGTCGTACATCGCCTCGCGCATCCGCAGCTTGGCACGCAGCCCCAGCCGTCCGGATCCGCAGACGTCTCCGCTGACGACGAGTCGGTGCAAGGCTTCCGTGCTCACTGGACCTCCTGATGGGTGCCGACGTGCAGCAGCATGGCCGGGGCGGGAGAGGGTGGCTGTAGCCGTTTACACAGCCGGCGGAGATTCCTCGGGACGCAGGGGAGCGGGCCCGCCCGCCGCCCGGCCGCGGACCGCGCGTCCCTCGGCGAGCAGCCGCAGCAGCGCGAGGTCGAGCACGGCCAGCCGCCGCGGCCCGGTCCGTACGACGCCCTGCTCGCGCAGCAGCCGCAGCGCCTTGGCCACCGCTTCGCGGGTGGAGCCGACGGCCGCCGCGAGGTCGTGCTGGGGCAGCGGCAGATCGACGTCGACACCGCCCTCCCCGGGGTGCCCGGTGCGCTCGGCCAGTTCCACCAGGCGCGCGGCGAGCCGCTGCAGCACCTTCTCCGAGGCCAGCGACCGCCGTTCGCCGTCCGAGCTGCGCAGCCGGGAGCTGAACTGGCGCATGATCAGTACGGTCGCGACGGGCCGGGTGGCGAGGTAGCCGCGGAACCGGTCGCCGGGCACGACCACCCCGTCCAGCGGGCCGAGCGCGGTGACGGTGGCGCTGCGCGGGCGGTGGTCGACGGCGGCCTGGTCGCCGACGACCTCGCCGCTGCCGCGCAGCGCGAGGATCAGCCGCACGCCCCGCTCGGTCTCCAGGGAGACGCTCGCCCAGCCGCTGACGATCGCCACGACGAAGGTGGTGGTGTCGTTCTCCCTGAGGACGACCTCGCCCGGCGCGTATCCACGGGCCCGGCCGAGCGCGAGCAGCGCCCGCCGGTCCTGCGCCGGCAGCGCCCGCAAAAAGGGTCTGCCGTCCTCGAAGAGACTCATCCGTCCCCTCCCCCGATATTGCGCTCACCTCGTCCCCGGACACCCGGGACCCATGCTTGTGGTCGCCCTGAGGGCCCGGCCCGGTTCCTCAGCGTGGCGGAGAAATGGGCTCGTCTCTGATTTCTTTCGTTACAGGCGAGGTTCTTGCGTGAATTGATCGAGCTGTGCTCGGTTGAGTTACAGAACAGTAGGGACCCGACCAGCCCCCGTCAACGCTCTTCCGCCACTCAACTCAGTACCCTCACAAGGCCGTTGACCTCACCGAACATGTGTACCTCGACGCGCCCGGCGACATCGCCGCGGCACATACCGCGCGTGCGGCAACGGTTACGGTGAGGGTTCATTGGCGCACCAACTTACGTACATGTGCCGCCAGTTGTGACGCGCGAACGACGAACTACCGCTCGAATAGGCGCATTTACCGGAATCTGGCGGCCATTCGGTCAGCCGTCCTGCCGGCCCCCGCGCTCCGCCTGCTCCAGCCGGTACACCACGTCGAGCAGATCCATCACCTGCTTGCGGCGGGCCTGCGACAGCTGTCCCGCCCGGAGGACCAGCAGGCGCGCCTCGCTCCCCTGGAGCGCCTCGCCGATCCGGGCCTGTTCGGCCGCCAGGGCCGTCAGCCGCTCGTCGAGGGCCGCGCCGGCGGTGTCGTCGACGAAGTACGCCGTCGGCACGCCGAAGAAGCGGGCCAGCGCCTGGAGGTGGCGCAGCGTCGGGTTGGTCTTCTTGCCCTTGCGCAGCTGCCAGATGTAGCTCTGCGAGATCGACACCCCGGTGCCGCGGATCGCCGCGGCCACGCTCTCGTTGCTGTACTCGTGGGCGGGGTCCGGCCGCACGCTCGCGAAGAGCCGGTTCAGCTTCGCGGAGAGACTGCGCTCCGCGTCCTCGGGCATGGGGTCCACCCTTCGGCCTGGGCCGCCGTTTCCACTGAGGTGAAATGGCGCTGGGCAACTTTGTCGGAACTGGTTGAAGAGCGTCAAGCCCCGGGCTACGGTACGGCCTACCCCGGCCTCGACTGAGGTGAAAGCCCGTCTCTTCGAGGGATCGACACAGGTCTATACCCGACCCGGGGACCGGCACCGGCCGGGCGGCGACCCGCACCCAGAACGGAGATCACCGGACATGTCACTGGCTCCCGACCCGGCCGCCGTCCGCCCGCCGAACGGCGAGACGGCCTTACCGCTCTACGCCCGGATCAGGGCGAAACTCAGAATGGACATCGCCTCGGGCCACTACGCCCAAGGCGATCAGCTTCCCCCGGCGGAGCAGCTGGCCAGGAAATACGGGGCCAACAAGAACACGATCCTGCGGGCCCTGCGCATGCTGCGCAGCGAGGGGGTCATCGACTTCGGCCGGGGGCGCGGCGCGGTGGTGCTGCACTCCTTCAGCCCGGTGCATATCGACGACATCTGCGCGCAGTTGCAGCGGGTGGTCAACCTGGCGGACGCCTCCGGAATTTCGCGGTCCGCCGTGATCTCCTCCATCGAGCGGATGCCGCGGGTCACGGCGCGGAACGTGCGTACCCAGCGCGGGCCGCTGACCACACGGCCGCCGCAACGGCTGACGTGATGAATGTCGTCCTGTACATGACTAATCGGAAAGGGGAATTCCGCGGAATGCGCGCCGACCGCCGATGGTGCCACGGAAGCCTCTGCGGAGCGTGAGCAAGAAACCAGGAAAGCCACACCGATCGACCTCACCGGAGGTACCGGTTCCACCCCCCGTACCCGCTGGTGACAGCCCCTGCCGGACGCTGCGCGACGATCTGTCGGGCGCGGCGACACACCGTGTTGGGGCCCGGTGGAGACTTGATCGTTCCTTGACCATTGGCGACGATTTTCCGCAGCGGCCCGCGATTCCCGGAACGGAACGCCTTTCCGGCGGGACCGGCGCGTCGGGAAACGAGGATTATGGCGGGGCGGAAACAGGGCGAAACACGGTGAAGGGCAACTCGCGCTGCTGGGGAAGCGCAAGCTGTCTTCGCCGCACCGGCGACCGGCCGGCGCACACCGCCGCGTAAGCCGGTCCGGACGGCCCCGGCGCACGCGACCGCCCGGCCGTCCGCCCGCGCCCTTCGCGCCGTCGCCCGCCGACGCGCAGCCGTCCCGCGGCCCTCCCGCGTCCGCTCTCTTCCGCGCCGCCCGACCACCAGCACCTTTCGCATGCCCCGTCCGGCAGACAGGAGCGTTGCAGCACCGTGAGCGACTTCGGCACACCCATGCCCGGCCCCGCGCGCGCGGCGGGCGAACCGCACTGGAAACCGTCTCTGGGAAAGGTCGGACGGCTCACCCCGCGCGAACGGGAGACCTTTCTCCTGCTCGCCGAGGGACTGTCCAACGAGTCGATGGCGCGACGGCTCTACGTCACCGAAAGGACCGTACGCGCCCATGTCGCCGCGGTCATGGCCAAGCTCGAACTCGATTCGCGGCTGGCCGCCTGCCTGGCGTCGTACGCCTTCGCCGTACACAGCTGTACCGGCAGGTGTCCGGGGATGCTGGCCGCATCGCATTCCTGATACCGCCGAATACTGTCGCCGCGGCCAATGGAGGCGGCCGGGGCGGCCCGACAGAATTTCTTTCGCACCGGGAAAGAACCGGCGCACCCGGCGCATTCCCGCCGGGGAAAGGCATGTGAAAGGAATGAAGATGTCGGACGCATTCGACCTGGACGCGCAGATCTCCACCCCCGCCGGCCCCACCGGGGAGCAGGCGCCCACGCCGTCCATCTCCTCGATCGCCACCCGCACGGTCTGCACCAAGGTCGGCTGCAAGGTCACCAAGACCTGCGCCTGCACCTCGATGTGCACGATCTTCTGCGTGGCCCCCAAGTAATCGCAGGCTGAACGCATGACGGGTGCTGCCGTGGTGCAGTCACGGCAGCACCCCGTCCTCGCGGAGTGCGCGCAGCACGCCGAACAGACAGGAACCGACCATGCAACTCGCTCCTCACGATAGCGGCACCTGGGTTCGCACGGCAGACGCCGGACTCGTGCGGCGCGCGCATGCCGCCGTCCGGCACGTCGTGGCCGCGACCACGACCACCGCGCAGGTCGACGACCTCGTGGTGCGCGCCGCCGAGCAGAGCGGTACTTGGGGCGGCTGGTACCCGCCGGGCCTCGCCCAGGGCCAGGCCGGCCTGGCGCTGCTCCACCTGTACGCCGCGCGGGCCGGGCTGGGCGCTCTCGACACCGCCTGCGGCCACATCCGCGAGGCGGTGCTGTCCACCCAGGTCGAACCCCTGGAGTTCCATGCCCTGTTCGCCGGCACCAGCGGCCTGGCCTTCGCGCTCGCGGACGTCACCCGCGACGAACCCCGTTTCGGCCCCAGCCTGGACCGGATGCACGAGCGCCTCGCCGACCAGGTCCTCGCCGCTCCCCCGCACCGCACCGAACGGGCCGTCAGCGACCTGGACTACGACCTCGTCACCGGGGCGTCCGGAACCCTCGTCCACCTCAGCTCCGTCGCCGCCCCCGGCGAGCGGGTCGCCGAGGCCGCCGCCGCGCTCGCCGACTACCTGATCTGGCTCGCGGGGCCCGCGGAGACCGACGGCACTCCGCGCCGCTGGCTCATCACCCCCGCGTACTACCCGCCGGTCGGCGACTACCACGCGAAGTATCCGCACGGCTATCTGAACCTGGGCCTGTCGCACGGCGTGCCGGGCGTGGCCGCGGCGCTCGCCGCCGCCTGGGAGGCGGGGCACCGCCGTCCCGGCCACCTGGAGGCCCTGGACACGCTCACCCGCTGGGTCCGTGACCAGGCGGGCTTCGACGCATACGGCCCCACCTGGAGCGACGGTACGCCCGTCGACGAACACGGCCGGGAGGGGACGGCCGGGTGCGGGCACGACCGGATCGCCTGGTGCTACGGCGCCGCGGGCGTGGCCGGCGCGCTCCTGACCGTCGCCTCGGCCATCGACGACGACGAGCTACGCACCGCCGCCGTCCGGGCCTTCGACGGAGTGCTGGCCCGTGCCGAGCACATCCGGCCGCTGTCGCCCACGCTGTGCCACGGCCTCGCCGGACTGGTCATGCTCACCCTGGACTTCGCGCCCTGGAGCCCGGCCGCCCGCGACCGGCTGCCGCGGCTGGTCGGGCAGTTGCTCGACGCGTACGCCCCGGACCGGCCGCTCGGCTTCGCCGACGTGGAGGAGCCCGGCCGTCCCGTCGACGACCCGGGGCTGCTCACCGGCGCCGCCGGCGTCGCCCTCACCCTGCTCGCCGCCGTCGGTGACCAGCGGCCGCACTGGTTCCGCGCCTTCCTCGCCCGGTGATGCCGATGCCCCTGTACGAGCCTGCCGGCTTCTTCCTCCTGCGGTCCCCGGTCCTGCCGGCCCGCACCTGCCTCGATGTCACCGAGGACCCCGCCCGCACCCCGGAGGCGCTGCTCGCGCTCGCCCGGCGTCCCGATGTCGAACGCGCCCTGCTGATCGCGAGCGAGGACCTGTCCGCCGGCCTCGACCGTCTGGACAGCCTCGGCGAGAAACGCACCCGGCGCCTGCACTCCGGGCTGCTGCGCTATGTGACGCGGATGGCGACCAGGCCCACGCCGTTCGGCGCGTTCTCGGGTGTGGCCATGGGCGAGTTCGGTGACAAGACCTCGGCCCGGCTCGGCGGGCCCGGGGAGCACCGCGTCCGGGTGCGCGCCGACATGGGCTGGCTGCTCGCCCTGATCGAGCGCCTGGAGGACGACCCGGCTGTTCTCCGGCAGCTGCACCTGGTCCTCAACCCCATGGCGCACCGCGCGGGCGACCGCTTCGTCCTGCCGCAGGCCGACAAGTACGGCCGGCACGACGAGCGCGCCGTGCGCATCCGGGCCACGCCCGCCGTGGACCTGGTCGTACGGAGCGCGGCCGTGCCCGTTCCGTACGAGCGGCTCACCGCCGAACTGTCGGCCGCCTTCCCCGAGGTGCCGGCCGAACGCGTGGACAGCCTCGTACAGCAGATGTGGGACCTCGGCTTCCTTACCGGGGACCTGCGGCCCCCGCAGACCGCGGAGCGGCCCGAGCTGCACGTCCTGAAGAAGCTCACGGGTGTCCCGGCCGCCGCGCACACTGCCGAGCGGCTGCGCGAGGTCGCCGACCTGGCCGACCGTACGCACACCACCGAGTCGCTGCGCCGCCTCGAAGCCGCTCAGCGCGAGCTGGTCCAGGACTTCAAGGGGCGGACCTACCAGGCCGACACTGCCGTGGAGCTGCGCGACCCCGTCCTGAACGCCTCGATCGGGGAAGCGGCCGCCGACGCGGTGGGTGTACTGATCCGGCTCAGCGCGGCCCACAACACACACAGCCACCTCACCCGCTACCGCGAGGAGTTCAGCGAGCGCTACGGCGCCGGGACACGCGTGCCGGTCCTCAGCCTGCTCAGCCCCGACACCGGACTGGACGCCCCGCCCACGTACACCAACCCGCCCCGCAGCATCGCCCTGCCGCCCACCCCTCCCGACGACACCTCCCACCTGGACGGCCTGCTCGTCGAGTTCGCCCAGCAGGCGTGGTGGGACCGTGCCACCGAGGTCGAGCTGACCGATGCCTGGCTGGACCGGCTCGCCCCGGCCGGGCCCGTACCGGACCCGCCCCCGGTCATGGAGGCGTACCTCCAGGTCCACGCCGCCGACCGGGAGGCCGTCGACCGCGGGGAGTGGCGCGGCGTGCTGCGCTCGGACAGCCTCACCTACGGCGGGCGCACCTACGGGCGCTTCAGCGACGTGCTCGGCGAGGCGGCCGTGGACCGGCTGCGCGCCTACGCCCGGCGCGAGGAAGCCCTCTTCCCCGATGTCGCCTACGCGGAGCTGGCGTTCCTGCCGCCCTACGGACGCGCCGCCAACGTCACGCTGCGCCCCGCCATCCGGCCGTACGAGATCGCCGTCAACACGACTCCGTCGGTCGCCCCTGACCAGGTCATCGCGCTGGACGACATCCTCGTCGGCGTCAGCGACGACCGGTTCCACCTGTGGTCGCGGCGGCTGGACCGGGAGATCGTCGTCGCCCAGCACCACATGCTCAGCCCCAGCCTGGCGCCGAACGTGGCGCGCTTCCTGATCGAGGTGTCGCACGACGGCTGCGTGCTGCCGACCGGGTTCCACTGGGGCCCGGCGGAGGTGGCGCCGTTCCTGCCGCGGGTGGTGCGTGGCCGGATGGTTCTGCGGCCGGCGCAGTGGCGGCTCACGGCGGGCTCGGCCGACGACCTCGACGGCTGGCGCACACGCTGGCGCGTGCCGCGCCACGTCTACCTCGTCGACGCCGACCAGCGGCTGCTGCTCGACCTCGACCACCCCCTGTACCGCGCCGAACTCGAACAGGAACTGCGCAAGCAGCGCGCGCTCGTCCTCCACGAGATGCTGCCGGACTTCGACGGCATGTGGCTCCAGGACGGCGACGGCGAGCGCTACGCCACCGAGATCGTCGTACCGGTCGTGACCCGCGACGCCGTACGGACCACCCGCCGCCCCGTGCCGCGGCAGCGGCGGGAGGTTCCCGTGGAGCGCCATGTGCCGGGCGGCGCATGGACCTTCCTCAAGGTCTACGCGGCCCCCGAGCGGCAGGACGAGATCGTCACCGGCCCCCTGCGCGACCTCGTCGCCGAACTGCGCGGCCAGGACGTGCTGGACCGCTGGTTCTACCTCCGCTACGCCGACCCGTTCCCCCACCTGCGGCTGCGCGTACGCGGCACGGACGCGGACCAGGTGCTCACCCGCGTCACGGCGTGGGGCCGGGACCTGGTGGGCCAGGGGCTCGCCCGGGACATCGAGATCGCCGGCTACGCGCCGGAGATCGCCCGCTACGGCGGCCCGGAGACCTTCGACGCGGTCGAGCGGCTGTTCCAGGCCAACAGCGAGGCCACCGCCGAACTCCTGTCGCTGCGCCTCGGCATGGAGCCGGAGTTCCTGGCCATGGCCGCGCTGGACACCCTGTACGCGCAGTGGGGCGTCGAGCCGTCCCGGCGCGCCGGTCAGAGCGGCCAGGACGAGTCGCGCGTACGCGAGACCCGGGGCCTGTTCCGGGGCAACCGGGCCTACCTGTGCGAACTCCTCAGTCCCTGGGACCGCGCCCCCCACGAGGAGGGCAGGGCCCACCGGGAACTGCTCGCCGGTGTCCTCGCGGCCCAGGCGCCCGCCGTGGCGCGGGCGGCCGAGGCCGTGCGCGCGGCGGACCGCGAAGGCGCCCTGGTCGGCTCGGCGGACCAGATCCTCGCGAGCCTGGCGCACATGCAGGTTAACCGGCTGCTGCCGATCGACCTGGACCGCGAGGCGCGCGTCCACGCGCTGTGGGGCCAGGTGCTGCACGCGATCCGTGGCCGGATGGCCGCCACCGTCGAGGAGGAACGATGATCTGGCTGCGTGTCATCGGGCTGTTCTGGCGGCTCAGCCCGCTGCGGGTGTCCGCCTTCACGGCCGTGTCCGTGCTGGTCGCCCTCGTCCCGGCCGTACAGATCGGGCTCGTGGCCGCGACCGTGCAGGGCGTGGCCGACGCCGTCGCCGGTGACCCGGGGGCCGGCCGGGCGGCGCTGCTCGCGGGCGGCGGCCTGATGGCGGCCGGCTTCGCCAACCATCTGCTGGGGACGTGCCAGCAGTACCTCGACACGCTGCTGCGGCTCGAACTCACCGCGCGGGTGGGCGAGTGGGTGATGCGCAAGGGCACCCTGCTCGACCTCCAGCAGTACGAGGACGCCGAGATCTACGACAAGATGCAGCGCGCCTTCCAGGAGAGCAACGGAGGCCGCGTCTACCAGGTCTTCACCCAGCTCCTGGAGTCCGTCAGGGAACTGCTCACCCTGGCGACCGTCAGCGCCGTGCTGTTCTCGTGGAACCCCTGGATCGCGCTGGTCATCCTGCTCTCTCCGGTCCCGTCGGTGATCTCGTACATGTTCTTCAGCCACCAGGCGTACGAGATCGAGTACGACCGGGCCGCCGACCGGCGCCGCCTGTACTACTACCAGCACCTGGCGACCACCGACCATTCGTACAAGGAGATCCGGCTCTTCCAGCTCGGCCCGCACCTCCTGAACCTCTACACCCGCCTCGTGCGCACCTTCTTCGACGTAGACCGGCGGCTGGCGCGCCGTCAGTCGCTGCTCGGCGGCGCGCTCGGCTTCCTCAGCGTCGCCGCCTCGTCCGGCGCCGTCCTGTGGGCCGTCCACTCCACGACCAGCCTCGGCCAGGTCGGGCAGCTCGCCGGGTACCTCCAGGCGGTCGGCTCGGTCCAGGTGTCCGCGCACGGTCTGCTGCTCGGTATCGCGGCCCTCTACAAGGACAGTCTCTTCCTCGGGAACCTCTTCGACTTCTTCGCGCTGCCCGAGCGGCAGCTCAAGGGAGGCACCCGGCCCTTTCCGGCCAAGATCACCAAGGGCATCGAGTTCCGCGACGTGCGCTTCGTCTACCCCGGCACCGACCGGGTCGTCCTGGACGGCGTCAGCTTCACCATCCCCGCGGGCCGGTGCGTCGCCCTGGTGGGGCAGAACGGCGCGGGCAAGACCACCCTCGTCAAGCTGCTCACCCGCCTCTACGAGCCGACCAGCGGCCAGATCCTCGTGGACGACGTGCCGATCGAGGAGTACGACCTCGACGACCTGCAACGCCAGATGGGCGTCATCTTCCAGGACTTCATCCGGTACGAGCTGCCGGTGCGCGACAACATCGGCTTCGGCCGCATCGAGGCCCGCGACGACACCGCGCGCGTCGCCGAGGCCGCCGAGGCCGCCGGCGCCGCCGGGATCGTGGCGTCACTGCCGCGCACGTACGACACCATGCTCGGCCGCCACTTCGAGGACGGCCACCAGCTCTCCGGCGGCCAGTGGCAGAAGATCGCCCTCAGCCGGGCCTTCATGCGGCGGGCGCCCGTCGTCGTCCTGGACGAGCCGACGGCCGCCATCGATGCGGAGGCCGAGGCGGAGATCTTCACCCGGCTCCGCGACATCGCCCGCGGCGCGACCTCCCTCGTCATCGCCCACCGCTTCTCCACGGTCCGGATGGCGGACCAGATCGTCGTCATGGAGAACGGCAAGGTGATCGAGACCGGTGTGCACGAGGAACTCGTCCGGGCCGACGGCGTCTACGCCCGGCTCTTCCATCTCCAGGCATCGGGGTACCTGACCGAAGCCGCGTCCCGTTAGAGGCCCAGGTATGCGCGTCTCCGTCCTGTTCCCCGTCATGCCCACCGACCCCGAAGCCGTGGTCCCTTTCGCCTCATTGGTGCGCTCCGGGCAGGCCGCCCGCCTGTGGCAGGGCCAGTCCCTGAGCGCGGACACCCACCAGGTGTTCGCCTACCTGGCCGGCCGGGGCTACCGCGTTCCGGTCGGCACCGGCGTCGTCCTGATGCCGCTGCGGCACCCGGTGGACGCCGCGGTCCAGGCCCGCTCGCTCGCCCGGCTCACGGGGCAGCCGATGGTCCTCGGCCTCGGCCCCGCGACGCCCGACTTCGTCACCGGCCTGCACGGCAAGCCGTACGACAGTCCGCGTGACGCCTGCCTCTCCTACCTCACGGAGGTACGGCGCCTGCTCGACGCGGAGACACCGGGCGGTGCGGGCACCGTCGGCCTGCCGGGCATGCCACACCCGGGCGTGGAGGTGGGACTCGGCGTCCTGCGGCCGGTGCTCGCGCACGCGGCGGGGCGGGCGGCCGACGTGGCGATCAGCTGGATGACGCCGCCCGGATACGTACGGGACACCCTGCTGCCCGCCATGGCCCGGGGCGCGGCCGCGGCGGACCGGGCCCGGCCCCGCATGGTGACCGTGGTGCACGCCGCGGTCGACCGTCCGCACCGCATCCCGTACCGGCTCGCGTACACCGCCGCGCACGCCCACCTCGCCGGGCCGCACTACACCGACATGCTGCGCCGCGCCGGCCTGCGGGTGCACCACAGCCAGCCGAATCTGGGCGCCCGCGCCCTGGTCGACTCCGGCACTTTTGTGTACGGATCGCCCCAGGACATCGCGGCACAGTTGGCCGAATACGGTCGGGCGGGCGTGGACGAAGTTGTCGTCAATACCGCCGGCGTGTATTCCGAGCATGGTCATCCGGACGCCGTACGCGACCTCCAGGACATCCTCGCGGCGTGCCGGGAGCAGCAGCCGGCACCCGTTCCCTGACGGTCCACGGTCCCGCCGGGGTTCCGCCCGATCGCCCGCAGACAGGAGAAGCACGACGGTGCCCGACGACATCGCGCGCTGGCTCACCGAGCACGCCAGGCCCCTCGACGCGCTGGAACCGGGCACGCCCCACCGGGATCTCGGACCGCTGGGCGACGCCCTGCGCGGCGTACGCATCGTGGGCCTCGGCGAATCCACCCACGGCACGCACGAGTTCTTCCGGCTCAAGCACCGGCTGGTGGAGTTCCTGGTGCGTGAGGAGGGCTTCACCGTCCTCGCCATGGAAGCCAGCGCGTCCGCCGCCCGCGCCCTGGACGCCTACGTACGCCACGGCACCGGGGACCCCCGCCGCCTGATCAGCCGGCTGGGGTTCTGGACCTGGCGCACCGCGGAGATGCTCGATCTGGTCGAGTGGCTGCGGGCCCACAACGAGGGCCTGCCCGAGGAGCGGCGGGTGCGTTTCGTCGGTACGGACCCGCAGCGCTGCGCCGATTCGGTCGCGGCGGTCAGCGCGTTCCTGGGCCGGACGGCGCCCGAGCGGGCGGCGGAGGTACGCGACCTGGAGGTGCTGGCGCAGGCCCGCCCCGCCTCCCGGCCCGACCTGCGGGGCACCCTCGTGCACCGCGCCGAGGCACTCGCCGACCTCATCGCCGGCCACCGGCAGACGTTCACCGAGCGGCTCGCGGCGGACGGCGAGGACGGCACCCGGACACCGGCGGCGGCGGTCGACGACGTCCTGGAGCACGCGCGCATCCTCGTCCGCGCCGCCGACCTGGTGACCCGCTCCCCCGACCAGCCGTCGGGGGAGGACAGCGTGTTCGCCGTACGCGACCGCTACATGGCCGACGCCGTGGCGCGCCTGGTCGACACCAACCCGCAGGCGCGCGTCATGGTCTGGGCGCACAACGGGCACATAGCGAAGAGCACGTACGGCGCGGGAGTGCCCGCGCTCGGCAGCAGACTCCGCACCCGCTACGGCGACGCCTACTACGCGCTGGCCCTCCTCTTCGGCAAGGGCTCCTTCCTCGCCCGCCGCGGCACCGACGTCCACGGCCCGCCGCTCCGGCACCGGATCGGCACCGGCACCCGGTCGGTCGAGGCGCGGTTCGCCCACGCCGTGCCCGGTGACTTCTACATCGACCTGACCGCGGACGGATCACCACCCGAGGACGCGCGGTGGCTGCGGTCGGCGCAGGCCCAGCGCAGCTTCGGCGCCAACGTGCCCCGGTTCGCCTACCGGTTCAACGTGGCGCCGCTGGTACCGGCCGAGGACTACGACGGCATCGCGTTCGTCGCCCGCTCGACGTGCTCCCGGGTGCTGCCGCCGGTGGAGCGCTGAGTCAGAAGAAGGTGCCGAGGACCGCGTCCCAGGCCAGCTTCCACATCGGTTCCGCTCCGGTACCGAAGGCGGCGGCGAGCGCGTAGCCCACGGACGCGTCGTACGGCACCGGGGCGGCGCCCTTCTCCCACTCGGCCGTCACGCGCCCGTCCCCGGTCGACGTCAGGACGCCCAGGAGCGTGCCTTCGCGCAGCAGGCGGCTGGTGCCGAGCGATACCGGGACCAGACGGTGGCCGTAGCCCGCGGTGGCCGCGGCTCCCGGGCCTTTCCGGGCCACGTCCACCCGGTAGGACTTGCGCGTCAGGAAGCCCTTGGCCGGGCGGAGGTCGACAGCAACCCCGTCGACGCTCATGGCCAGCCGTTCCGGATCACGCGTGCCGATCGGCACATGGCTCTCCAGGGGCGTACCGGCGGCCCGCCGTATCTCAGTCCGCGGCACGCCGTCGCCGCCCACGGCCAGCGTCCCGGCCTCGTGGTCGAGTTCGATACCGACCGCGCCGAAGAGCGCGTCCTCGGCGGAGACGTACGAGAACGGGTGCATCAACAACTCCTCGCCCGGCGGCCCCCGCCGTCCGTGTCGATCTTCGAACCCCAGCATCCGGCAACCGGCCGGGCGAGGGCTCCATACCGGCCACGGCCGGGCCCGGCCGTACTCGACCGGGCCCGGCCCCGCCCTACAACCGCGGATCCACCGGCTCCGACTCCAGCGCCAGCACGGCGAAGACCGCCTCGTGCACTCGCCACAGGGGCTCGCCGTCGGCCAGCCGGTCCAGTGCCTCCAGGCCGAGGGCGTACTCGCGCAGGGCGAGGGAGCGCTTGTGGCCGAGGTGGCGGACACGCAGCCGCTCCAGGTTCTCCGGGCGGGTGTACTCCGGGCCGTAGATGATGCGCAGGTACTCCCGGCCGCGGCACTTGACGCCGGGCTGCACCAGCCGTCCGTCGCCCTTGCGCACCAGCGCGCCCAGCGGCTTGACGACCATGCCCTCGCCGCCGTCGGCGGTCAGGTCCAGCCACCACTGGACGCCCGCCGCGACCGACGCCTCGTCCTCCGTGTCGACGACCAGGCGGCCGGTGCGCCGCAGCAGGCCCGTACCGTCGTGTTCGACGAGGCGGTCCAGCCAGGCCAGCTGCTCGTCGTGCGGTACGGCAGCCAGGCTGCGGCCCGGCGCGGCCAGGATCTGGAACGGTGCGAGCCGTGCGCCCTCCAGGCCGTCCACCGGCCAGCAGTAACGCCGGTACGCCTCGGTGAACGCGGCGGCGTCCGCGGCCCGTTCCCGCTGGCGCGCCAGCAGGTCCGGTACCTCCACGCCGCGGGCCGCGGCGGCCTCCAGCGCGTCCAGCGCCCCGGGGAAGGCCGCGCCGGACGCCGCGCCGACCGCCGCGTACTGCCCGCGCAGCAGCCCCGCCGCCTTCAGCGACCACGGCAGCAGTTCGGCGTCGAGCAGCAGCCAGTGCCCGGAGCCGGACGCCGTGGGGTCGGCCAGCTCCTCCCACAGGCCCGCGCCCTCCGCGGCTTCCCGTACGGACTTCAGCACCTGCTCGGTCAGAGCCGGGTCGTCGAAGAACGGGCGCCCGGTACGGGTGTAGACGGCGCCGCTCACGCCCGCCGCCGCGCCGAACCGCTCCCGCGCCGTCGCCTCGTCGCGGCACACCAGGACCACGGCCCGCGAGCCCATGTGCTTCTCCTCGCACACGACCTCCCGCACCCCGTCCGCCCGGTAGGCCGCGAACGCCTCGGCCGGGTGCTCCAGGTAGCCGTCCTCCCTGGAGGTCGCGCAGGGCGCCATCGTCGGCGGGAGGTACGGCAGCAGCCGCGGGTCGGCCGCGAACCGGCTCATCACCTCCAGGGCCGCCGCCGCGTTCTCCTCCTTGACCGCGACCCGGCCCATGTGGCGCGTCTCCACGACCCGCCGCCCGGCGACGTCGGCCAGGTCCAGCGGCCGCCCGTCAGCGCCGCCCGGCGCCTCGGTGGCCAGCGGCTTGGACGGCTCGTACCAGACCCGCTCGGCCGGTACGTCGACCAGTTCGCGCTCCGGCCAGCGCAGCGCCGTCATCCGGCCGCCGAAGACGCAGCCGGTGTCCAGGCAGATGGTGTTGTTCAGCCAGCTCGCGCGCGGGGCGGGGGTGTGCCCGTAGACCACGGCGGCGCGGCCCCGGTACTCCTCGGCCCACGGGTAGCGCACCGGCAGCCCGAACTCGTCGGTCTCGCCGGTCGTGTCGCCGTACAGCGCGAAGGACCGTACCCGCCCGGACGTGCGCCCGTGGTACTTCTCCGGCAGCCCGGCGTGGCTGACCACCAGCGACCCGCCGTCGAGCACGTAGTGGCTGACCAGGCCGTCGATGAAGGCCGCGACCTCGCCGCGGAACGCCTCGTCCTCCCGCTCCAGCTGGGCGACGGTCTCGGCGAGCCCGTGGCTGTGCTGCACCTTGCGGCCCTTGAGGTAGCGGCCGAGCTTGTTCTCGTGGTTGCCCGGTACGCACAGCGCGTGCCCGGCGGCGACCATGCCCATCACCAGGCGCAGCACACCGGGGCTGTCCGGGCCGCGGTCGACCAGGTCGCCGACGAAGACCGCGGTACGGCCCTGCGGGTGCCGGGCGTCCACGGGGCGGCCGAGCGCGTCCCGCTCGATGTCGTACCCCAGGCGCCCGAGCAGCGTCTCCAGCTCGGAGCGGCAGCCGTGGATGTCGCCGACGATGTCGAACGGGCCGGTCAGGTGCCGCAGGTCGTTGAAGCGCCGCTCGGTGACGAGCTCCGCCGCCTCGACCTGCTCCACGCCCTTGAGCACATGCACCTTACGGAAGCCCTCGCGCTCCAAGTGGCGCAGCGAGCGCCGCAGTTCGCGCTGGTGGCGCTGGATGACGCGGAGCGGCAGCCCGGCACGGTCCGCGCGGGCCGCGTTGCGCTCGGCACACACCTCCTCGGGCAGGTCCAGGACGATGGCCACCGGCAGCACGTCGTGCTCGCGGGCCAGCTTCACCAGCTGGGCGCGCGCCTCGCGCTGCACGTTCGTGGCGTCGACGACGGTCCGCCGGCCGGCCGCGAGCCGCTTGCCCGCGATGTAGTGCAGCACGTCGAAGGCGTCGCCGCTGGCGCTCTGGTCGTTCTCGTCGTCGCTGACCAGCCCGCGGCAGAAGTCCGAGGAGAGAACCTCGGTGGGCTTGAAGTGCCGGGCGGCGAACGTGGACTTGCCGGAGCCGGTGGCGCCGATGAGCGCCACCAGGCACAGGTCGGGGACGCCCAGCGGGCGGCGGACGGAAGAAGCGTCGGTCATGCCTGGGCCTCCTTTGCGGGGGTGAGGGCGGTCGTGGGTACGGAAGCGGGCCGGGCGGGCGCGGGTACGGACACGCGGTCCGCCGCCAGACGGAAGTGCGCCAGCTGGGTCGGCGGCCCCACCTCGGGGTCGTCCGGGCCCACGGGCCGGAACTCCACCTCGTACCCGTGCCGCTCCGCCACCTCCCCGGACCACGCCCGGAACTCCTCCCGCGTCCACTCGAAGCGGTGGTCGCGGTGGCGTACGTGCCCGGCGGGCAGCGACTCCCAGCGCACGTTGTACTCGACGTTCGGCGTCGTCACCACGACCGAACGGGGCCGGGCCGCGCCGAAGACCGCGTACTCCAGCGCGGACAGCCGTGGCGGGTCGACGTGCTCGACGACCTCGCTGAGCACGGCCGCGTCGTACCCCTTCAGCCGGGCGTCGGTATACGCGAGCGAGCCCTGCACCAGGCGCAGCCGCTCGGACTGCCGCTCGGGCATCCGGTCCAGCCGCAGCCGGCGCCGCGTCTCCTGGAGCGCGCGCATCGACACGTCCAGGCCGACGATGTCGGTGAACCGCGGCTCCTTGAGCAGGTCACCCAGCAACTGGCCCTGCCCGCAGCCCAGGTCGAGCACCCGCGCCGCCTTCACCTCGCGCAGCACACCGAGGATCGCGGCCCGCCGCTGCACGGCCAGGGGGACGGGCCGCTCCCCGGTTCCGCCCGCCTGCTCCGTGGCCTCGGCCGGCTCCGCCGCTTCCGTACCGGCCGGCTCCCCGGCCTCGGTTTCCAACGACTCCTCGACCGCGTTGTCGATCTCCTCGGCGGCCGTGTCGTCCGCCTCGGCGAGCCGGGCCAGCTCCAGCCGCTCCAGCGCGTCGCGCGTCAGCGACCAGCGGCGGGCGAGGTAGCGGCCGGTGATCAGCTTCTGTTCCGGATGGTCCGCCAGCCAGCCCTCGCCGGCCCGCAGCAGCTTGTCGACCTCGTCGGGCGCGACCCAGTAGTGCTTGGCGTCGTCCAGCACCGGCAGCAGCACATACAGGTGCCGCAGCGCCTCCGCGACCGTGTGCTCGCCCTCCAGGCCGAGCCGTACGTACCGCGAGTCGCCCCACTCCGGGAACGTCGCGTCCAGCGGCACCGGCTCGGCCCGTACCGTCCACCCCAGCGGCTCGAACAGCCGGCGCACCAGCTCGGCGCCGCCGCGCGCGGGCACCGCGGGCAGATCGAGGCGCAGCGGCCGCGGCTGCGCGGGCAGTTCGGGGCGCGCCTTGCACTGCCCCTTGAGCGCGCTCGCGAAGACCGTGCTCAGGGCCACGGCCAGCAGCGAAGAGGCCGCGTACGGGCGGTCGTTGACGTACTGCGCGAGCGCCGAGTCGGGCGCGCCGCCCCGGCCCTTCCCCCGGCCGCGCCGCACCAGCGCGACCGGATCCACCTCCAGGAGCAGCGCGGCCGTGCACCGGCCGTCGTCCGCTTCCGGGTAGAACACATGGGCCGTGCCGTACGCCGTCGAGAACGCCTGCGCCTTGCCGGGGTGCTTGTGCAGCAGAAACCCGAGGTCGGTCGCGGGGCGCCCGTCGCTGCCGGTGGTCGTTATCGTCAGGAACACGCGTACGAGTATCGCCCGGTGCGGACGTTTCCGACAAAGTCATTTCGCAGGTGGGGACGGGTGGGGGCGGTTGAGGACAGGGGGAGAGTGGGTGGGGGTGAGGGTGGAGGGCGAGGGTGCGGTCCGGCGTTCGCCGGGCGGCAGCTGCGGCAGCACCGGTGAGCGAGGGTGGCGGACCGGGGCCGCCCGGGGCGACGGCCGCCGGTGGCCCCGGTGCCGTGCCTGTTCCCGCCGCCCGGCACGTGCAGGGCAAGATGGGCGGCATGGAACTCCGGATCTTCACCGAGCCCCAGCAGGGGGCCACCTACGACACCCTTCTCCGCGTCGCCCGGGCCGCCGAGGACCTCAACTACGGCGCCTTCTTCCGTTCCGACCACTACCTGCACATGGGCAGCACCGACGGGCTGCCCGGCCCGACGGACGCCTGGATCACCCTGGCCGGCCTGGCCCGGGAGACCACCCGCATCCGGCTGGGCACCCTGATGACGGCCGGCACCTTCCGCCTCCCCGGCGTACTCGCCATCCAGGTCGCCCAGGTCGACCAGATGTCGGGCGGCCGGATCGACTTCGGCCTGGGCTCCGGCTGGTACGAGGACGAGCACAAGGCGTACGGCATCCCCTTCCCCAAGGAAAAGTTCGGCCGCCTGGAGGAGCAGCTCGCGATCATCACCGGGCTGTGGAAGACGCCCACCGGCGAACGCTTCAGCTTCGACGGGAAGTTCTACCAGCTGACCGACTCGCCCGCGCTGCCGAAGCCGGCCCAGCCCAAGGTGCCGGTGCTCATCGGCGGGCACGGCGTCAAGCGCACCCCCGCGCTCGCCGCCGAGTACGCGGACGAATTCAACATCCCCTTCGCCTCGTTGGACGACACCGAGCAGCAGTTCAAGCGGGTACGGGCGGCCGCCGAGCAGCGCGGCCGCGACGCCGACGACCTCGTCTACTCCAACGCCCTGGTCGCCTGCGTCGGCAGGAACGACGCGGAGGTCAAGCGCCGCGCGGACGCCATCGGCCGCGAGGTCGAGGAACTGAAGGCCAACGGCCTGGCCGGCTCCCCCGCCGAGGTCGTCGAACGCCTCGGCCGCTTCCGGGCCGTGGGCTCGCAGCGGGTGTATCTCCAGATGCTGGATCTGACCGATCTCGATCAGCTGGAGCTGATTGCTTCCGAGGTTATGCCGCAGGTGGCATGACATTTTTTGGGGTCTGGTTCCGGGGCTGGTTCCGGGTCTGGGGCCCGGGGGCTCCCTGGGCTTCCGGGCTTCCGGGCTTTCGGGGACCTCACCCGGCGGGTACGTCCCCGCCCGGTCCCCAGGGGCCCGGGAGCCACTCCACGAGCAGCAGGGTTGCATCGTCGCGCAGCTCGTTGCCCTCGTCGCCGACGATGTAGTGGATCAGGCGGCGCAGCGTCTCGAAGGCCAGCTCGCCGCCCGCCGTCGCCCGGATGATCATGTCCGTGAAGCGTTCCAGGCCGAAGAGCCTGCCCTGCGAGTCGCGCGCCTCGGTTACGCCGTCGGTGTACAGCAGCACCCGGTCGCCGGGCTCCAGATCCGCCACATGGACGGTCCGGGGGTCCGGGGACAGCGCCCCGGGCAGGCCCAGCGGCAGCTGGCCGGGGCGCTCCAGCGCGTGGTCGAGGACGGTGTGCCGGCGGATGAGCAGCGGCGGCGGGTGGCCGCAGTTGATCCAGCGCAGCCGCCCGTCGTCCAGGTCCAGCTGGAGGAAGATACCGGTGGCGAACCGGTCGGGCAGCCACTCGAACAGCGCCTGGTCGACGGTGTCCACCGTCTCGCGCAGGTCCTCCCCGGCGCGCCGGCCGCTGCGGCAGCCCGCCAGGGCGACCGAGGTGGCCAGACCGGCGGCCAGGTCGTGGCCCATCGAGTCGATGATGGCGGCGTGCAGCGTGTTCTGCGTCATGGAGTGGTCGAACGCGTCGCCGCCCAGCTCGTACGCGGGCTCCAGCACCGCGGTGGACACCGCCTGCTCGTTGCCGATCGTGCGGGGCGGCAGGAAGGCCCGTACCATCTCGGCGGGCAGCCGCATCGGCTGCGTACGGGCCTGGCGTACGAACGTGTCGCTGTAGGCCCGCTTCGAGGTGATGATGGGGGCCAGCAGCGCCGCCAGCGAACGGCAGCGGCGCAGGCGCTCACTGTCCAGCAGTTCGGTGTGCGCCTCCATGACGCCCAGCCGCTCCACCCCGTCCACCAGCGGCAGCCACACCCGGATGCCGCCCTCGGGGCCTTCCACGTCCTCCACGCGCATGGCCAGGGTGCGGTACGTCCATCCGGCGTGCGAGCCGTCCACGGCGAGTGACGGCTGCCCGCTGCCCAGCGGGCACAGCTGCCGCTGCTGGATGTCGACCAGATAGAGGCTCACGTGCCGCAGGCCGAGGGCCGCGGCATGCTGGTTCACCAGGTCGGGCATGTCCGTCGGCGCCGCGCGCTGGGCGTGCTCCAGCAGCGCTTCGAGCCTTCCGTAGCCCTCGGCGCCCGGGTAGGCGTCCGCAAAGGCTTCCCCGGCCATGGCGCTCACCTCCTCCGGCAGTCTCGCACCGCGCCTGCGGGGTCGCCGGTCGGAGGATCACGGCGGGTGTCCGTTACGGCTGCCGGGACGGCGAGTGTCCGTTACGGCTGCCGGGTTCGCCACCGGTGGCCGGGCAGGAAGCGCACGTCGTACCGCCGGGGTACGGTCCCGAACTTCTCCTCTTCCGGTACGAGGGGCTCACGCGGCAGCCCGAGCTGCTCCGTCGGCGCGCCGAGGCTCTCGAAGAACCGCTCGAAGGTGCCGCCGGGTCCCGCCGCGACGCCGACGATCTGACTGTGGTGGCGCTCCATGCGGTAGGCGTGCGGGCAGTTCGCGGGCACGAAGCCGAAGTCGCCGGGCGTCAGCAGCTTCTCCTGCTGCTGCCCCTCGGTGTCCTCGGCGAACAGCCGGACCGCGCCCTGGGTGACGTAGAAGACCTCATACGTGTCGGAGTGCAGGTGGGCCGGGATCAAGTCGCCTTTCGGCCCCTCGCAGGTGAAGAAGTTGAACATGTTCCCGGTCTGCTCCCCGCCCGCGTAGACGGTGACCAGGTCGCCGAACAGGTGGGCGCGGTCCCCCTCGCCCTTCTCGATGAAGTACGGCTTGCCCGGCTCGGCGGGTATGCGCGAGGCCCGGCGGTACCGCGTGGCGTACTCGATGGTCACAAAACCTCCCAGGGGGAATCCGGCCACCGATCGTCAGGCAGCCTGACGATCGACGTGTCAGGTACCCTGACACGCGCCACTCCCTCCGGGCAAGCCCTCCGGTCCGCTGTCGCGAGGTCCGCCCTCCCCATCCATCCACCACTCTGCCGCGAGGACCCAGCCATGGACCCAGTTACGGACCCGGCTACAGACCTGGTTGTGCCGCCCCCGCCCCGCCGCAACCTCCCCCAGTTGCTCGGTGACGCGCGACGCTGGTTCGAGGAGGCGCTTCTGGCGGCCATGAACGCGGCCGGCGGCCCGCCGGTGACCTCCACCCAGGTCCAGCTCTTCGCCGTACTGGACGCAGAAGGCACCACCGTCGCCACGCTGGCCCGGCGGATGGGCGTGGCCCGGCAGACCGCGCATCAGGCCGTGCACGGCCTCGTCGCCGCGGGCCTGCTGGAACAGATTCCCGACCCCGCTTCGGCCCGGCAACGGCTGATCCGCCGTACCGCGAAAGGCGAAAGCGCCCACCGGCGAGCCGAATGCTTTCTTCAAGGTCTGGAACGCCAACTCGCCGAACGCATCGGCCACGAAGCGGTCAACACTCTCCGCAAAACCCTCGAAACCCCCTGGGGCCCGCCTCCGGTCCCATAAACGCACTTCGGGCCCACATCGCCCCAACACCGCGTCTCACTCTTTCGGCTCAACCGGCCCGTATCGCACACCCTCGACACCCTCCGCACGTTGATCGGTAAGTCGGAGTTACGACTTACCGAAAGAGGTATGACGTGCAATATCCCGCCACCCGCACAGCCGCCATCTCCACCACGGCGCTGACCCTGGCCAGCGCCCTCACCGTCACCGCCGCCTCCGCCCTGGAACACCAGGACCGCCACGCCGCCCCCAAGCGCCTCAACGCCTCCGCCCACTCCGGCTTCTTCGACGTCCTGACCCGGCAGACCACCGGCCTGAAGGCGAAGTTCACCGAACGCGACGGCACCCCGGTGGCGGGCCTGCCCGTCAAGTTCACCGTCTCCGGAGAAAAAACCCTCCTGTGCGAGGCCGCCACCGACACCAGCGGCTACGCCGAGTGCAAAACCCCCGCCCTCCCGCCCCTCCCGGCTTCCGCCGTAAAACTCCTCACCACCGGCTACGACGCCACCACTCATGACACGCCCCACTACGCCCCCACCACCACCCACAACACCATCGGCCTCATTGCCCCCTGAGGCCCGCCGCCTCAACTCCCAAACCGCACCCTCTCACCCGCCCCTCCTGCCCCCGCGCGCCCCAATTCCCCACCCAGCCCCCAGCCTCCCGGGCCACCGTCGCGGAATTTCGCTCTCTTCTCCTCTCCCCCGAACGAACGCAGCCCCCGAGAGCGAATCTCGGGGGCTTCTCCTATCGGGGCGCACCGCCCAGCTACGTCGAGGGATATAGCCGTTCGTTTTGCAGGGCGCAGAGCTGTCGGCCGTACTCCTGGGTGCTCAGATCCTGGATGCTCAGGTCCTGGATGCTCAGGTCCTGGATGCTCAGGTCCTGGATGCTCAGATGCGGGTACGGAATTCCCCGCCGATATGGCTCAGCCCGGCGTCTCCATCAGGGCGGTGACATAGGCGTCCAGCCGCTCCTCCACGACCCGCGTCGTCAGCTCTGTTCTGCCTGCCTTCCGCCATACCTGCGCCACCTCCCCCACCTCTTCCGAGGCGGCCAGCCCATCCCGCACCAGCCAGTACTTCCGCTCGCTCGCGTCCGCGGCCAGCGCTCCACCGGCCTCCTCGTACGCGTCGGCGAACCGCAGCCCCCACGCCGGTCCGTGCAGCAGCGCGAGAGTGGTCGCGCAGTGCGCCACATCGAGATCCGCCGGGCCCCAAGAAGTCGCCGCCCAGTCAACAACGCCGGAGATCCGGGCATCCGCCGCCCCCGTGGGCGGCACGTCGAACAGCACATTTCCGGGCTGGAAGTCCCGGTGCAGAAATCGCCCTTCATAGGGTGGCGCGGGCCTGCGGATCACGTCGATCGCCGCGGCCCATACCCCCTCGTCGGCCCCCTCCGGAACCACGACACTCTCGGGGGTCGTCAACGCCACATACTCCCGGGGCCGCTCGATGGGCCGCACCGCATGGATGGCGACGAGCTGACGGGCCAGCAGGGAAAGGCGCGTCTCCAAGCCCTCGTCGTCGAGGACCGTCCGGCCCTCCAGATGCGTCATCAGAAGCGACGGATACTCGCAATGCGCGGCGGCCGGATCAACCGCGACGAGCCCAGGAGCCGGCACACCGGTCCCCGCAAGCAGGTTCAGGGCGCCGGTCTCCCTACTCAACCAGTCCTCGGCGTACCCCACGTAGAACGGGTCGACAAAGGTCCGAAGCACCAGTTCACGGGTGCCCCCGTCTCGCGTGCCAATGGTCAGCCTCCGCATTTCGGCGGTAATTCCGCCATACAGAGCCTCGGCCCTGACGACCCGTTCACCAACCTCCAGGTGCCGACTCACCCAAGCCAACGCCAACGGCCGAACGTCCCCCACCTCGTCGTGGTCAGTCATCGTGCCACCTCATCATCCGGACATCAGCACGCGCAAAGAGCTTCCGTTGGGAGGGTGACGGCACCACTGAAGCGCTGCTCTGCTCCTCGCTCAGCCATCGCAGGCACTCGCATCGAGGCTTCGAAGCAGGGGGCGAAGCCGGGTGAGGCCGGGTGAGGCCGGGTTATTGACTGGCGTCACCGGCTCACCGCGAAGAAGACGAACAGGTACATCACCCAGCTCGGAGGGCGAACCCGATCCGGCACGGGCATCGTGCTTCCCACGGGGAATCTCCCCGCCCACATCGGCAACCCGGCATCCGGAAGAAACGGCACCCCGTACCCCCGGGCTCATGCCCACCACCGCCTACACCGCGTTCGTCGCCCCTGCCCCGGCGTACCTGAAAACCATCACCCCGGGTGTCTCGCCACCCACCTCTCCCGACCAGACAACGCGCTCAACGCGGCCACCGGAGATAGGTTCCGGCCGGCCGATCGGGCGCGGACAATGGCGGGCACTCCCTGAAGCCCCCACACCCCCACCCGACGCACATCCAAAACCCGCCTAGCGCACACCCACCCCACCCAGCCCCACCCGACACCCACCCACCACACACCCGAACCCGACCCACCACCCACCCAAAAACCCACCCAACCCCCGCTCACCCCCACCCGGCGCACAGCCGGCGCCCCCGAGGCGCCAGCACCGGCGCGTGCTCCGTCAGCCCATGTCGCGCTTCCGTACGGCGAGGTAATTCAGTATCCCGGTCACCCGGTCCCGGGACTCGTCGGCGACGTCCATGGCTTCCACGCAGGTCCAGTACATCCCTTCCTCGTCCGCCGCGCAGACCACTCCCACCAACGCCTCGCACACCTCGCCGAGCAGCCAGGACAGGCCCCGCAGCGCCGCCTGGGTGTCCCGTACCTCGGACAGCTGGGCCGCCCGCGGCCCGCCGGTCCGCGGTGCCGGGATCAGCAGGGCCGCGCTCGTCCTCCCTCCCGCATCACCCAATCCCCGCGCCCGGGACCGCACTTCGTGCGGCCCGGATATCGCGAGATGGCTGCCCACTGCCTCGGCCAGGACCTGCGCCTGCCACGCTTCGACGACGATCTCCTCGACCGTCCGCGCCTGCGCCAGTCCGCGCCGACTGGCCGCGATGATGCGCACCGCGTCCATCCGCGCCCCCTCCCTCAGACCACGTCAGCTTCGCCGCATCTACCTGCCACTACCCAGCGTGAACTTCAAAGGCCCAAAAGGCCAGAGGAATTCGCAAATCTGTGGACAACCAAGACGATGTGGAAAGATCCTTCACTCCATAGAGTGACGATTGGCTCGTTCGGTCCCCTTCACCGGGAAGCGTGTCTCGTTGCGCTCGATCTTCGCGGCCAGCGCCCGCAGCACATCGATGTCCAGGACGTCGCAGAACTGCAGCAGGTAGGCCAGCACATCGGCGACCTCGTCCTCGACCCGGCCGGCCGTCGTCGCGTCGGTCATGACCTTCGCCGACTCCTCCGGCGTCAACCACTGGAAAATCTCGACAAGTTCGGAGGCTTCGACGCTGAGCGCCGCCGCCAGGTTCTTCGGGGTGTGGTACTGGCCCCAGTCCCGGGCGGCCGCGAAGTCCGCCAGCCGCCGCTGCAACGCATGAAGATCTTCACTCATACTCCTAGGTGTAGCACCTGCACCCCGGGCAGCCCGTCGGCGACCGCCGCGTCCCGTACCGTCGCCAGCAGCCGGACGTGCCCCCGCCCCACCATCCGCACGGCGAGCTCCAGCAACGCGCGCGTCTGCCGGTCATCAAGGCTCCGGTCCATTCCGTCCGCCATCAGCCCCAGCACCTGGCGGGCGGACAGCACCTCGCCCACCGGATCCATCGCCAGCACCTCCGGCCCCGTCAGGAGCACCAGCGCGAGCGCGACGTAACGCAGTTCCCCGTCCCCGAGCTGTTCCAGCGGCATCGCCGGCAGAGCGCCGCGCTCGACCAGCGCCCGCATGCCGACCTTCCCCGCGAGCTCCACCGGTTCGGCCCGCAGCCCCTCGACCGGCCCGGCACAACCGTCGCGCACCGCCTCGACCAGTACGGCATGCCGCCGTGCGCACTCCCGGCTCGTCCGCCCCAGCACGGCGGGGAGGTTGTCGCACGCCGTACGCAGTCGCCCGTCGCCGGCGGACCACCCCCAGCTCCCCTGCGAGGTACCCCCGTCATCCGCCATCCCGTCGCCACCGGCCGCAACTGCGAACCCTCCCGACAGAGCCCCCTCAACTCGCACACCAGCCCCCGTACCACCCCCGGCCTCACCAGTCCCCCCGGTGCCACCGCCCCCCGTACGACCACCCCCGCGACCACCGGCCGCACGAGAACCACCCCCACGACCACCGCCCCCGGAGCCACCTCCACCACCATTTCCAGCCCCTCCCCCGGAACCACCCCCGTTCCCGGAACCACCCGCCTCCGCACCACCCCCCGCACCCGCGCCTCCCCCAGGCCCGGCCCCGCGCATCACCTCCGGTCGTGGATCGCACGCGAACACCGACCGGAGCGCCACCACCATCTGCTCCGCCGCCGCCAGCACCAGCCGCTGCCCCGCCGTCTTGCCCGCGACGCGCAACGGCAGCAGTGCCGTACCGAGCCGGTCGTCGGGCAGCGGCGCGCGCGTCACCGGCGTCGACCCGGCCGTGTACCAGGCGGCCTGGACCGCACGCCGGGCAGGGTCCGTCAACGCCGTGGACAGGAGGGTCTCGCCGCCACCGGTCAGCCGCTCGCCGACGATGCGCAGCTCCGGCTCGGCCTGTACGGCGACATCGAGCCGGACGGGGCCGACCGGCCCGTCGACCGTGCAGCCGATACGGAACCCGCGTCTCCCCTGCTCATCGGGGCGCGCCCACGCCGGTACGCAGCCGGCCGCGCCGCCGGGGGCCACCCCCACGGCCCAGCCGAGCCGGGCGCCGCTGCCGAGCCGCGCGAGGATCTCGTACGCCTGGAGCACGCTGGACTTGCCGCTGCCGCTGGGGCCGGTCAGCAGCGTCAGCGGGCCCAGCGGGACGGTCGCACCGCGATGCGACTTGAAGGCGGACAGACGTAATTCGGTGACCGCCGGACGCACACTTTCCGTGTCCATACGAGGACGCTAGGCAACCGGCGCACGCAAAACCGTTACGGCTGGGAAGCCTTCCTACGATCGGGGTACGGCACCGGCCGGCGGCTCGGCCACCTCGGTACCGACGGGCGTCAGCAGGAAGACGTTGGTGTCGACCCGGTGCATGCCGCTGGCGAGCCCGAAGACGACTCCGCTGGAGAAGTCCAGGATGCGTTTGGCCACGTCGGCGTCGGCGCTGCTGAGGTCGAGCAGCACCGGGATCTGCGCCATCAGGTACTCGGCGACCTCGCGCGCGTCGGCGAAGGTCTGCACCCGGATGACGACGAACCGCCGCATCTCCTCGCCCGGTTCCTCCTCGGGCAGGGCACGGTGGTCGGGCCATGAAGGCCATTCACTGCCGCTGCGAAGGGGAACGACCTCGGCGAGCCCTTCCCACTGTTCGTCGGTGGCGTCGGGCCGGTTCACCGAATCACCTCTCCCGGAGGGGCACTGAACAACTTCGGTATCTGCATCGCGCAATTGTAGGGATACCCGCATATACGTCTTCGGGTGCGACACACGGATGGCGTCACTTGCTCCCTCCATCCTGCACCATGGCCACTGAGCAGTGGCGTCACCCTGGGCATATATCCTGCGTCGAGTTCCCGTGTTCCTGTTCACCCCATCTGTCACGGAGGTCGGTTCCGCCATGAGCACTGATCCTCCCGGCCGCGGGCTGCGCGCCTTGCGCGGTCTGCGCAAGCCCGCGAAGAAGCGGACCGCGTCCACCACCCCGCCGGCGGACGCCGCGCCGGACGCTCCGGCTCCGGATACCGGTTCCGCATCCGTCGGCAGTGTCATCAACGCCACGCTTTACCGCGACGGCTATCGCCTCAGTACCCACGAAACTCTCGCCGACACCTTCCGTAACCTGCGCACCACTGCCGGTTCCATGGCCTGGATCGGCCTGCACCGGCCGTCGTCCTCCGAATTGGTCACCCTCGCCTCGGAATTCGACCTTCACCCGCTGGCGGTCGAAGACGCGCTGGAGGCCCATCAACGGCCGAAACTGGAGCGTTACGGCGAGACGCTCTTCGTCGTCCTGCGTGCCGCCCGTTACCTCGACGATCCCGAAGAGGTCGACTTCGGTGAGCTGCACGTCTTCGTGGGCCCCGATTTCGTCATCACCGTACGCCACGGCGGCGCCCCCGACCTGCCTTCCGTGCGCCGCCGCATGGAGGCCACCCCGGAACTGCTCAAGCGCGGCCCCGAGGCGGTCCTGTACGCGATCCTCGACGCGGTCGTCGACGATTTCGCGCCGGTGGTCGCCGGTGTCCAGAACGACATCGACGAGATCGAGACGGAGGTCTTCGGCGGCGATCCGCGGGTCTCCCGCCGTATCTACGAGCTCTCCCGCGAGGTCGTGGAATTCCAGCGCGCCACCCGCCCGCTGAACGGCATGCTGGAAAGCCTCACCGCCGGCTTCGAGAAATACGGCATCGACGAAGAACTCCGCCGCTACCTCCGCGACGTCGCCGACCACGCCACCCACACCACCGAACGCGTCGACGGCTTCCGCCAGGCCCTCCAGGACATCCTCACCGTCAACGCCACCCTGGTGAACCAGCAACAGAACGCCGAGATGCGAGCCCTGGCGGAAGCCGGCTTCGAACAGAACGAGGAGATCAAGAAGATCTCCTCGTGGGCGGCCATCCTCTTCGCCCCCACCCTGGTCGGCACCATCTACGGCATGAACTTCGATCACATGCCGGAGTTGCACTGGGCACTCGGCTACCCCTTCGCCATCGTCCTGATGGCGATCGTATGTACTGGTTTGTACGTCATCTTCAAGCGCCGGGATTGGCTCTGAGTAATCGGCGTCAGCACAAGCGCGCTGCGGGTCGAACACCGCAGCGGGGTGCGCGCGGCGCGCCCCCTTCAGGCCGCTGGGGAGAATCCGGGGAGAATGAGCTCGGCCGGTCTCCGGCCGAGACAGCCGTGGATCGCCACTCACCAGATCACATCCAGCCCGGCGACGAACGCCCTACGTCACCAAGAGTGATGACCGAACCGAAAGGACAGCATGGTAGGGCTCGAATGACCGAGCCAACGTGCCAGCGTGACCATGGACCCGCCGGCTTCGAGAACAATCGAGGCATAGGTATGCCGAAGGACGTGGAAGCCGTCCTTCCGGGAAACCCGCCACCGTCCGCCCTTTTCCCGCACGGGGATGACACCGGCCGCAGCCAGAGTTGGCTTCCAGACCTCGACGTTGAAGATGTCGGCGCGTACAGCGTTACCGTAAGTCGTGGTCAACATCAGGGGGAACGTCTTCGCCTCCCGCTCGGGCTCGGGGCCCTCCCCAGGGCAACTCGATTTCGAAGGGACAGGATGCTCTGCGAAGTGCTCGGCCGGCTCGGAAGCAACCGACTGAGGCATATCCGCAATCCGGGTCTTGCCGCCCTTGGGCAAGGTGAAGTACCCATCAGCCGCGCCAGGGCCGCAAGACACGAAGCCCGGGGCAGTCAGCAGAGCTGCACCTGGGAAATGACAGGGAATGCGGGGATGGGTGACGCAACTCAGGCCGGTGCGCCGTCCGCCCCGGACACATACAAACGATCAGGACGTGGGGGATCGCGGACGACTACTCGGCCTGGGAGGTAAGTTGTCACCTCGAAACACGGCGTCGGGTCCCCGGAACGGGCACCGACGGAACCCGAACAGGGTGGAGACCCCTCGGCGTCCGTGCAACGCGGCAACTCACGCACCCACCCGCGCCCCGCCGAACCCGCTCCGCCGAAGGCCCGCGCTGAGCGCCCCGGCCTTCGGCGGAGCGGTAGCCCTCGGCTCGGAGGCCGCCGACCGCACGGGATGTCACGTGTTTCTCTCGTCCGGGAACCTCATTGTCGAACTGGTCGCTGACGGTTGGCCCGAGGCCGGCGCAGAGGGCCTCACCGAGGCGGTTGGGCCCAGCTGCCGGGGCATGAACAGCCACCTGCCCGACGGAGTACCGGCCGCGCTGGGTCGCCCGCCCCCGAGCCGGCCAGGCGTCGGCGGCCACAGGAGGCCGCCCCGTACGCGCGGGGACCGCGTCCCCGGCCATCGCCCCGCGGCCGACCGCGGTCACTTCACCCCGAGCTGGGCGAAGAGTTCCGCCCGGGCACGCTCCGACTGGTCGAACACCCCACGGAAAATGGATGACGACATCGTCGAAGGCGTACGGATACCGCGCATGGTCATGCAGAGATGTTCACCCCGCCCCATCACGGCCAAGTCATTCGTCCCGGTGATGTCGGAGATCTCGTCTGCGATGTCGACCACGAGTCGTTCCTGTACCTGCAATTTGTGTGCGTGCTTGTGCGCGATACGGGCGAACTTCGAGAGTCCGAGCAGTACCCCGCCGGACTTGTAGGCCACAGTCAGGTCACAGCTGAACGGAAGCAAGTGGTGTTCGCACAACGACCAGACGGTCATGCCCGAGACCATGACCGTCTGGCCCAGGGTACTGCTCTCGAACAGGGTATCCACCTTTCCGGCGTCGTACTCCACGAACTCCTTCCACCATTTGGCATAACGTCGCGGAGTCTCGCGGAGTCCTTCGCGGGTGGGGTCCTCCCCGATTTCGATCAGAATCTGCCGGGCCAGCTCTTCGAGCCGGACGGCGTCGACGGATACGTCGACCGCTTCCTGCCTTTCCCAGGCGGCTTTCACCATCACACACCCCTGCGGTTCCCCCACGCCTGCACATGGATACGGGTCGACATGTTCCACCGCCGGGCGACGACGGCGTCGGCGAGCGACGACATATGGCGGGTCAGCGTCTCCTGGTCCTGCCCCTCCGGCATGATCCAGACGGATTCCAGGCCGTGGCGCGCGACAATGGCGTCGACCTCTTCGAGATCAGCCGGGCCACGGCAGACGAACTTGAAAGCCGCGCCACCGGTGGCGTTCAGGGCCCGCAACGCGACCGGTACCACCGTCCGTTCCGGCCCCATACCGCTGTGCCGCAATTTGGGCGAGACGTTGAAGCGGGCTTGCGTCGCCGTCAATGCGGGCGATGGCGCGATGGTCCCGTTGGTTTCGATCTCGACGGATACCCCGCTCTCCTTCAGCATGTGGCACAGGAGCGTCACGGTCTGCTGCTGCTGGAGTGGTTCACCACCGGAGATGACGACCAGCCGGACATCCATGGCCCTGAGCCGGTCCGCCACATCGACGACGTGCATGGCGTGCAATTCGGCCTTCGGATCGTACGCCGTGCCCTCGTTGCTCTGCCCGGTCCAGTCCCAGGTGTACGGCGTATCGCACCAGGTACAGGTCAGATTGCAGCCGCCGAGCCGGACGAAGGAACAGATGCGTCCCATGGAGGGGCCCTCGCCCTGAATCGTCGGGCCGAAGATTTCATTGACGACGATCTTCCGGCCGCGTGTCGTCTCCTGCCGGCTCATCGCACCGTTCTTACTTCCCACGGTAGGTGGCCCAGGTCCGGGGCGTTTCCGATACCCGTACACAGCTCAGTTCCGGCAGCCGCTCGACCCACTGGTGATAGACCCACCAGGCCAGATTCTCTGCGGACGGGTTCATTCCGGGGACGGCGTCGTTGAGGTGTCGATGGTCGAAGGTCGCGTCGAGCCAGTGCTTGAACTCGTCGAGTTCCCCGTAGTCGCGTACGAAACCGGGCTCGGTGAGTTCCGTGTCGTCGCAGCGGAGTTCGAGAACCACCAGGTAGTTGTGGCCGTGCGTTCTGGCGCACTGGTGTCCTGCCGGCAGGGCGCCGAGCTGGTGGCTTGCGGAGAAGTGAAATTCCTTGGTGATCGCATACATGGGTGCAACTCCGTCCGTTCTGGTCTCTCGATACTCGTCAGGCCGTTTCGGCCGGCATGGGCTCGGCTTCTCCTGGTCTTCCCGGTTCGCCGGAAGCGGAGTTCACCTCTGATATCGGGTCGGGTCGGGTAGGTCCGCTTCGGCGAACGCGTTGCGGCGGTCGTGGCAGGACGCGCAGCTTCCGCAGTGGAACCGCTCGCCCTTGAAGCACGTCCAAGTCTCGCGCCAGTCGACGCCGAGCTCCGTGCCCAGGAGCAGAACGTCGGCCTTGCGCAGGGTGATCAGCGGGGCGGTCACACGGGGTGGTGGATCAGCGAGCCCTTCCAGGGCTCGGGCTTCCATCGCGTTGAACGCCGTCAGAAACGCGGGCGAGGTGTCCGGCGCGGTGGCCGCGTCCTCGGCGAGGAACCCGAGACACATTTCCTGCGCTCCGGCCAGTACGGCATGGGCGTAGGCGACCGTCATGAAGACCGGGTTGCGGTTCGGGACGACATTGACGCTTCCGGTACGGGTGTAATGCTCGTCGGGAACCGTGACATCGGCGTCCGTCAGGGAGAAGCCACGCATCAGCCGGGAATAGCCGCCGAGATCGGCGACGGTCAGGTCGATGTTCAGCTTTCCGGCGGCCCGCCCCGCGTACTCCAGTTCCTTGCGGTGGCGCTGGCCGTAGTCGATCGCGATGGCGGATATTTCTCTTCCCTCGGCCTTGCAGGCGTGGGCGAGCACGACGGAGTCGATGCCGCCGGACAGGACGACCAGCGTCTTGGCCGACGTCATCGGCCTTTCCTTTTCCGTTCGTGTCCGTACGTCGCTCTTTCCCGCGGGGGTGTCTTCCGCAGGCCGAGCAGCGTGGGCAGGGCGCACCGCCGCGGAGCAATCTGGTTGCTCGCGGCCACCCCGGGGCGGGGCCTGGTGAGGATGTCGCTGCGGAAGTCAAGCATCAGAAGGCCCGCCCGCTTCCCGGTCGATATCGAGTTGTACGAGATCGCGCAAGTGGTACATTCGCTCACGGACTTGGGCCACGGTGTCACCGGACACCCACGCGCCCAGCGGGATATTGGTCGTACTGTCCGTGGTGGGGACCCAGTCACCGGGGGCATAGGCGACCAGTATCTTTTCGACACCCGGGCCCGCGGAGAACGCGTCCAGCCCCTTGATCTCCCGCAGGACTCCCGGGGCGCCCTCGTTGCGAACGGCGATCGCGCCGAAGGCCGCGTCGAACGCGATGTGCTGCCCCAGCGCTTCCGGGCGCCGGGCGGTACGGCAGTCGATATCGGCGTAGTAGGGGTTGAAGTCGCTGTGTGCCAGCCACATTTCCGTGACGGGACCGCCGGCCAGGCGTGCGGCGACCTCGATCAGGTATACGCCGTCCGCGTTGCACTTCACCTCGGTGTGCCCGGGGCCGATACGTACGCCGAAGACATCCAGAACCTCGTGCGTAAAGGCGGCCACCCGGTCCCAGTCCGGGTCCTCGCGGTTGATCTGGACGTTGTTCCAGTAGGGGAAGTCGTAGTCCGAGTCGTCGGGCTGGGAGTAGAACCACATGTCGATGATCTGGTGCTGCCCGTCGTAACTCATGGTGTTCACGGCGATCTCCCGGCCGCGGATGTACTGTTCCACCAGCCACTTGCGGACCGGCTCACGGAAGTGGTCGAACTTCACCAGGCGGTCCAGGCCGGCCAGCGCCGCATCGTCGGCAAGCAGCACGGCGCCGTGGGACCCGCCCCCGTAGGTGTGTTTCACGATGGCGGGGAAGCCGACCTCGTGCGCGGCGGCGGGGATGTCCGCGATCGATGTGACCAACCGGTACCGGGGGATGCGCAGCCCCGCCTGTCCGGCCACCCGGCGCATCGCGTCCTTGTGGTTCCTGGCATGGGCCAGTTCCACGCAGTTGCCGGGGAGGCGGAGCGTGTGGGCCAGACGGTCGGCGAGGTCGACGGACGCATCGCTGCCGGAGAGCACCGCGCGGATGTCGTCCCGATACGGCTCCAGTTCATTCAGCATCCCATCGAAGTCCCGGCTGTAGAGGGAGACATCGTCACCATCGGCATGGCGGGGCCAGCGTTCTTCCAGCAACTCCTCACTGAAGGAGTAGAGCGAAATGAGCCGGTGTCCTCTGGCCTGGACCGCCCGTTTGTAATGGAGGCCGAACTTCACCGGGTTGAGGACGACGATGCTGGACATGGGGAGTCAACCTCCGTCGTTTCGAACAGCGATGACAAGACACCGGGCCCCCGGGCGTGCAAGCTCCGCGGGGCAGGGGGACGCTCGTTACGTCATCCGGCGGTCGCCGCGCCCGGGCGGGCGTGCGCAGCGGGCTGTGAGGCAGCAGGTGGCGAGCCGCTTCGGGCCGAGGCGCACCGCACGCGGTTTCTTCCGGGTGGCAAGTGTGGGAGGCGAGGACGGAATGCCGCTGATGCCGTCCGACGGTGCGAACGGGTCCGCGCTGTTACCGACGCACCTACCGCGCCCGCGCACAGGTTTCCTGGAGAGCGATAAAACAGAATCCTCTGTATTTATCGTTCCCCGCCTTTCTCCACCTTATTAGTCCCATTTATCGGGTCAGTGGAGGACGGTTTTTCTGCAGCCGTTCATGAGGTCGGGGAGTTCGCGGCGCGCACGCACGAACACACCGCCGGCGCCTCGTGGCCCACCCCGCGGACACCGGAGCTGCGCCATCAGCCGCGCGTGGCACCGGAGCCGTTCGCGTCGGCCGTCAGCGGCTCCGCACGCGTCCGCGCACCCCAGCCGAACACCGCGGCCAGCAGAGCCACCGCGGGCACCACGAGCAGTGCCGTCCCGCTTCCCCGGACGGCTGCGAAATGCGCGAAGACCGCGGCGCCGACCGCACCCCCGGCCAGATCGAGGCTGCTGAGCCAGGACATCGTCTCGGTCATCCGGCCGGGCGGCGCGAGATCGCCGCCGATCGTCCGCAGCGTCCCGAACGTGGAACCGATGGCCAGCCCGGCCACCGGGCAGAGCAGCAGCACCATCTCCGGGGACAGCCGCGTGCCCAGGCACAGCGCTCCCGTACCGAGGACGAAGACGATCAGGAGGACGAATGCCTTCGGTCCATGGGCCAGCAGGTCGGGTACGGCCCCCAGACCGAAGCTCCCCACCACGCTGCCGACGGACAGTGCGCCGAGGTAGAGACCGGTGTACGCGCCGGCGCCGTGCTCCTTGGCATACAGCGGCAGGAGCACGTCGACGGCGGTCACGGCGGTCACGAACAGTCCGCTCGCGGCCAGCAGCCGCCGCAAAGGGGGTGAGGCCAGCGGCCCCAGCCAGTGCCTCCCGGCGCCGGCGGCGGAGCGCGGCGCGGCCGTGGCGTCCACCAGCAGGAGGAGGACCGAAAGCGCCGTCAGCGTCGCGGTGACGAAGAACGGGGCGACGGGCGACACCGACAGGCTCAGCCAGCCGGCCAGCACCGGGCCGGTGATCAGCGCGGCACCCATCATGGACGAATCCAGGGCCATGGCCGTCGTCAGCGTCGCCCCCTCGCCCGCCGAACACCACACCGAGCGCATCATGACCGCGACCGGCGGGGCGGTGGCCCCCAGACCGACCGCGGTGATCAGGAGCACCGGCACGGGCCCCCCGGTCCGCACCATGAACAGCAGCAGCGCGGTCACCGTCAGATAGGCGGTCAGGCAGCCCAGCAGGACCGGACGTGGCGCGTACCGGTCGATCAGCCGTCCGCGCAGCGGTGCCGTCACCCCCTGCCCGATCGCCGAACCGCTCACCATCAGGCCCGCGGTGCCGTACGAGTAGTCCCGGCCGACCAACAGCAGCAGGCTCAACGTGACCATGCTGGGCGGGAGTTTGGAGATCATTCCGACGAGCGCGTTCCTCCAGAAGCCCGGGACCGCCATCAGGTCCCGGTAACTGGAGAGCAGACGCCGTGGGGCACGGCCGTCCGGGGCGGCGGACACTTCCGGGGCAGCAGACATCGGCTCGATCCCTGGTACGGAGGGGAGACGGACAGCCACCACGTTCGGGAGCGGTGGCCCGCAACGACGGTTCAGCGGTGGGCGGAGAGTATCGCGCGGAGATCCTCCGCGGCTCGGGCCGGCGCGTCACGCGGGGGCCGGCTGTCGCCACACGGCGGCCTGGCCATCCGTCCGGCCACCGACGTGGCCGAGTCGCAGACGCCACTCGCCGGACGGGCCGGACCTCCCGCGCAGGGTGTGAAGATCAGGATGATGAGGCGGGTGCCGGGTGAGGTGGTGGGCTGCGCCATGCACATCTTGACCCAGCCCGGACCGCTCCGCGCATGCTGCAGCGGACGCCTGTCCTCGTCCGGGTGGACGGCCACACCGGCGGTCTCGTAGAGGGGTGCCGCGCAGGGATCCGTCAGTACGGCCGCCTCGAACCGGCGCAGCGTGCTGTCGTCGGGGCGGGCGGCCAGATCGGCCCGCAGGAGGGGTAGGAGGTGCGGTGCCCAGGTGGTGGCCCAGTCGGTGAGCAGGGGCCGACCGTCGAAGAGCATCCACTGCATCGTATTGGTGGGGCGTTTCCCGTACGGAAAAATATCGGTGAAGGGCTGATTATGGGCAAGAATGTTCCATGACGCGTCAATGACACAGGCGGCGTGGGTCATTCCGGCGACAGCCTCCTGCCACACCTGGGGCACCTCCTGCCCGGACTGCGGCGTGAGGGGCCTGGGCGGGTCGCCGATGCCGGCGTAGCGGCACAGGGCCACCCATTCCACCTCGGAAAGCCGCAGCAGCAGGGCGAGGTCCCGCAGAAAGTCCACGGGCGGATTCCGGTACTTGCCGGACTCCAGACGCTGATAGGTCCCCCAGCCCCGGTTGAGCAGGAGATCGACCTGGTGCTGGGCGAGACCGGGGGCACGTCGGCCCTTTCCCCTGGGCCGCGTGAGGCCATGGGATTCCGGCGCTACTGAGGCTCGCCGCTCCGTGAGGAGCAACCGCAGTGCCTCCGCATTCATCTCCGTCCTCTCGTGATGCCGCTCTCCGGAGACACGTGACGCGGAGCGACCTCGAAGCGGCGTCAGTGGTTCCGGACAGCCCGATGAACTCACATCATTCGACTCCCCGATGGGGCGTGTCGTTCGAACCCCCCATGAGTCGTGCCGGCGGAGAGACCACGGCGATACAGCCATGCACCCGCCTGTGGGGATCCTCGCTGTCATCATCTCCTCCGACGGCCGCTCAGCCCGGGTAGTGAGGGTGCCCTTTCGCCGGCCGAGTCACTGTGGTGAATGATCCGGGTGAGTGACTCGGGCAGCTGAATGGTCCGTATGGGTGACGCCTGCGCGAAAGGCGTCACACGCTGCCGGCAGGTGCCTTCCGTACGACGCCCGCGATCTCGTCGTACTCCTTCTGGAGGTGGCTCGGCCGCCCGGCCTGCACCGCCCAGAATCCGCCGATCCCGAGGAGCCCGTTCTTCTTGCGGGCAGCGAGTTTCTTCTCGAAAACCTCGCGCGGTACCCCTTGTGTGTAGCGGGCCTTGCCGAGGAGGGGCAGTTGAATGCTGACATTGGCCGCGGGGTCGCGCACCGTGCCCGGCGGGTCCTCCCCCTGCGCCACCTTCCGCATCGCTTCGAAGTACCTCCGCCGTAGCAGGGTGATGCCTTTGTCGCCGCGCCCCAGCTGCTCGACGGTCCGGTCCGCGAACGTTCCCTGTCCGATCCACGCGGCGAAATCCTGGTTCCCGGTGTGCGACGTGATGATGTCACCGGTCGCCGGGTCGGTGAGCGGGCCGTACCAGTACGGAATCGCGCCGGGATCCTGCCGGCCGGGCGGTACGTCGTCGGGGAGCACGGAGTACTGCCAGGTGAAATTGAGGGTGCGTCGTTCGTCCACCGGCACCCGGAACTCGATGGTGTTCCCGGAGGCGAGGGTGTAGGGCCACAGGCTGAGGATCCCGCCGTCGGTCACGTCGTTCGTGCTCGAGAAGGAACCTGTCGGGCGGACTTCGGGGACTTCCACCACCCGCCCGTTGACGAAACCGTGCTCGAATTCCAGGAAGTCGATCGACAGGTGCCGGGGTACATACGTGGGGGATTCCGGGTCGCTGCGTACGGCGTTCCCGTTCTGGTGCAGCCACTCGAAATGGACGGGGTCCATGCTGTTCTCGTGGCACTGGAACCAGTTGCACGGGAGTTCCGTCATGATGATCTCGACGAAGCCGTGCTCCCAGGTGAACGGCTCGAAGTCGGGCAGCAGCGGCGCGGGGGCGGGGCCGAGATAGGCCCAGATCAGCCCGCCGAGCGTGGTGGTGGGGTACGCGGTGACGCCGACTTTGCCGCGGAATCCGCCGGACGGGCCCGTCTCCTCGAACGGCTGGCTCGTGCAACGGCCTTCGGAATCGAATCCCCACCCGTGGTATGCGCACCGCATCACGTCACCGTCCACCCAGCCGATACCGAGGTCGGTGCCCCGGTGCGGGCAGCGCCGGGAAATCAGGCCGTGGCTGCCGTCCGGCTTGCGGAACAGGACGAGGTCCTCTCCCAGCAGCCGTACGGGTTTGACGCGACGCTGGGTCAGCTCCAGGACCGGCGCCACCGGATGCCAATATCTGCGCAGCAGTTCACCCATTCGCGTACCGCGTTGAACCTGGGAAAGAATGCGGTTCTTGTCCGCTGAGAGCATGGGTACTCCTTCGCTCACGACGTGCACGGAGTGGGGGCACCAGCCGGGCATCCGCCCTGTCAAGGCGCCCCCGTCGGACCCCGGAAGAGAAGAAGAGCCGACGCGCAAGAGTGGGAACAGCCCCGGAGCGCTGCCGCTCGGCCTCGATATCGGAACACGCGGTACCTGGCTTGGTGGACTTGAGTGAGCACCTGTCGACCCGTACGGCGCGGCTTCGGTGGTGCGACGGCGAGCGGCACCGCGGCGTTGATGCGGCGGGTGTGGTGTGACGGTTGCCGGAGGAAGAACAGTTGTCGAAGCAGTAATGGTGCGCCTGGCGGGCATTGAAGTATCGGCCCCTGTCCGTTCGTCATCTTCACTCGGTCCGGGCAGCGTTGTCCACGTGCATCTTTTACACCGAAGAAGTGACGGTCGAATTCGCCTTGCGCGTTCCGTGCGGGGTGTGCTGCTGCCGCCTGCCCCCAACGGTGGGCGCAGATGCGTTTCTCCGGCGAAGGGCGGCGCGCTTCCTCGGTTCACCCGTCAACTCTGCCGGGAAGAGAACCCGAACCAAATAGAGTGGGCGCCCATTCGGCGTAAAACGCGGGGGTGGATAACGCCCGCCGGTCACGTGATGATGTGAGTGCCCTGGGACAAGGGCCCACAGCGCTCACGATGGGGCCGGGGCCAAGGCGCCCACGGCCGGCCCGTCACCGGCCGATGCGTCCACCACCGACGGGTGGACAGCGTCAGGAGCCCCCGTCCCTCACCACTCGCCCCGCCTGCCGCCCCACGCATGACACGACGGAGGAACCGGCCCACATGCCGACAGCGAACACCGACACCACTGATGCGGCTTGTTCTTCGGCCGGTTCCTCGGGGCGGCCGCTCCTGCTGCTGGTAGGCAGCGGCAGCGAGCACTGGCGCGCTTACGTACTGCGGTCCATGGCGTCCGGATACCGGTTGCATTTGCTGTGCCCCGCGCCTCCCTCCTGGGAAAAGCCCTACATCGATTCGTTCGGTGTGGTGGACACCCTGGACGTCGCGGCGATGACCGCCGCCGTCCGGGCCCACCCCGAGCGATTCGCGGGTGTGCTCACCTACGAGGAGACGCGCGTGGAGGCCGTCGCCGAGCTGGCGACCGCGCTAGGGCTGCGTACCAGCCCGCGCGAGGCCGTGAGGGCGTGCCGGGACAAGTACGCCGGCCGGAAGGCGCTCGACCGGGCCGGCGTCCCGCAGGCCCGGTCGGCAGCCGTCGCGAGTCTGGCCGAGGCGAGCGAGGCGGCAGCCCGGATCGGCTATCCGGTGGTGGTCAAACCCCGGGCGCTTTCGGCGAGTTGCGGAGTGACCTACGTGGGCGGCGAGCGGCAGTTGGCACGGGCCTACCAGGAGGCGGGCAGGATCTGGTTCGACGAGGTGCCCCGGTACGCACGGCCCACCCTGGTGGAGGAGTTCCTCGACGGACCCGAGATCAGTGTGGAGGCGGTCTGCCGCGACGGGCAGGTCACGGCGCTGTTCGTGGCGCACAAGCAGCTCGGCTACGCCCCCGGGTTCCAGGAGGTGGGCCACACGGTCCGGGCGGACGACCCGCTGCTGTCCGACGACGTTCTGCTCGAAGTGGTCCAGAAAGCCCACACCGCCGTCGGCCTGACCGACACGGTGACCCACACCGAGCTGCGCCTGACCTCCTCCGGCCCGAAGGTCGTGGAGATCAACGCACGGATCGGCGGCGGCCGTGTCCCGTACCTCGGCGGCCTGGTCACCGGATTGGAGATCGGCCTGCTGGCGGCCGATCTGGCGGTCGGCGCCACGCCGGACTTCCGGACGTCCGGGGCCTCCGCAACGGCCGCGGTCCGCTTCCTGTATCCCGAAAGGGAGGTACGGGTGGAGTCCGTCGAGATCGCGGAGGACCGGCTGCCGCCCGAGATCCGGGAAGTACGGGTGCTGACGGCCCCGGGCCGGGAGCTGCGGCTGTACCCGCCGGGCGACTCCCGCTCCCGGTATGCCCTCCTCGTCGCCGTCGCCGGGACGGAGCGGGACTGCGCGGCGGCACTGGAGCGGGCGGCCGACGCGGTGACCCTGCACGGCACTCCGCTGTCCTGACGGGGCATCGACAACGGCGTCGGCCGGACACCTGGTCGACGCGGGCTGTTCCCACGCCCCTGCAACTGCCCCGCCTTCTCTCTCTTCTCCCCGTCCCGGCGTGCCGCCTCCGTGCGGGCCGGTCCGGAACCGTAACGCAGTGGTGAGGTTCACCACCGTATCGAGAAACCAGGAGCACTCCATGCCAGAAGCGATTCCCGTGATCGATCTCCGGGACAGCGAACACGGCCCGAAAGCGCGCGCCGGGTTCCTGAACCGGCTGCGGGCCGCCGTCCACGACATCGGGTTCTTCCAGCTCACCGGCCACGGCGTCACCGGCGCCGCCGAGCTGCTCGACCTGACGCGTCGGCTGTTCTCCCTGCCGGAGTCGGAGCACGCGGCTCTCGACGTCCTCAACTCCCCGCACTTCCGCGGCTACTCCGCGATGGGGCGGGAGCGCACCCGGGGCATCCCGGACCAGCGCCGGCAGCTGGACATCGGTCCCGAGCGCCCGGCGCGGAGCCCCGGCCCGGGAGAGCCCGCTTACCAGTGGCTGGTCGGCCCCAACCAGTGGCCGGCCGCCCTGCCGGAGCTGCGGCCGGCCGTACTGGCATGGATGGACCGGTTGACGAGCCTCTCGCACCGGATGCTCAGGCTCATCCTGGAGTCCCTGGAGACTCCCGAGGGCTTCCTGGATGATGTGGTCACCCCGGAGCCGCAGATCCATTTCAAGCTGCTGCACTACCCGGGGCCGGACGCCACGGCGGGCAGCGTCCCGAAGGGCGACGGCGCGGGCACCCACAAGGACTACGGACTGCTCACCCTGCTGGTGCAGGACGACAAAGGCGGGCTGCAGGTCGCCGTCGAGGACGGTCACTTCGTCGACGTCCCGGTCCTGCCGGACGCGTTCGTGGTCAACCTCGGTGAACTGCTGGAGGTCGCCACGCGCGGATACCTCAAGGCCACCGTTCACCGGGTCGTCCGCCCGGCCCCGGGGGTCGACCGGTACTCCATGCCGTTCTTCTACAGCCCTCGTCTGGAGGCGTCGGTCCGGCCCCTGCCGAGCCGGTACGTCAGCGCCGCCGGCGGCGTGACGGTGGACCCGGACAACCCCCTGTTCGCCTGCTACGGCGATAACGTCATGAAGGGCCTGACCAGAGGGTTCCCCGAACTGATCGCCCGCCACCACCCCACCTGGTGACCGCTGCCGGACGGTGGGCGTCCTGCGACCGGCCGTCAGCCGCGGCATGGGCCCTGGGCGCTCGCGCCCTGTCACCCCCGCGCGCCCGGCCTGAGTCCTGGTCAGCCTCGTCACCTCTAGAAGATCTCCTCCTGGGCCGCCATCCTCTTCGCCCCCACCCTCGTCGGCACGATTCACGGCATGAACTTCGACCGTATGCCGGAGCTGCACTGGGCGTTCGGCTATCCCTTCGCGATCGTGCTGGTGGCGGTGGTCTGCACCAGCCTGTACGTCATCTTCAAGCGGCGGGACTGGCTCTGAGTCATCGGGTTCGGCGCGAGTACGTTGCGGGTCGGACTCCGCGGGAAGGGCGCACGGCGCACCTTCTTCAAGCCGCTGGGCAGAATGCGGGGAGAACGAGCCCAGCCGGGAAAGGGCGGCTGCAGCAAATGCTGTAGCCGCCCTTGTCAGCGCATGGTCATCACCGAAGGCATTCGCAGGTCCATCACTCTCAGCGGGCCCTCGCGAAGTGACGGATCAGTCCCGCCCGGCGTCCTCGACGGCCCGGCGGAGCTCGCCGGACGCGATGAGGCCGACCACGAGCTCGATGTCCCGGGCCAGCGGCCGGTCACCGTCCATCGTGGCGGAGACGGAGCGGATCAGCTCGTACGCGGCGCGCGTCGGAGCGCTCAGGCACTCCTGACCGCGCAGGTCCGCCGCCTGGCACAGGGCCAGGAGGTGGATGGCGGCGACCTGGCGGACCAGTTCCACGACCGTACGGGCGTCCCGCGCGGCGATGGTGGCCATGCTGACCTTGTCCTGGTTGTGGGCCTCGGTCGACCGGGAGAACGATGTCGCCGGCATGGTGTTCTTCAGCGCCTCGGCGGTGAGGCCGGAGGCGGCGATCTGCATGCCCTTGAAGCCGTGGTGCAGCCCGGCCTCCCAGCTGTCGGCGTCGAACCGCGGGATCAGGTTCGGAGTGAGCCCGTTGTTGAACTTCTCGTCGACGATCAGTTCGAGCTGACGGTCCAGCAGGTCGCCGACACTGGCCACCGCGGTCTTGAGCGCGTCCATGGCCTGACCGACGTGGCCTCCGTAGAAGTTGCCGCCGTTGCGGACCATGCCCGCTTCCACATCGAACAGCGGGTTGTCATTGGTGGAGTTGATCTCGACCTCGACCCAGTTCTTCGCCCAGTCCAGGGTGTCACGCAGCACACCGGTCACATGCGGCGCGCAGCGCACCGAGTACCGGTCCTGGATGGGCTCCTCCAGCTGCCGGAAACCGGACTCCGTCAGGGCAGCGCCCTCGGGGTCCACGGACGGGTCGCAGTCCTCGGGGTTGCCGAGCAGTTCGCGGATGGTCCGGGCGCTGGTGCGGGTTCCGGTGTGCGGCTTCTGGTCGAAAATGAACGGGACGAAGTGGCCGGGGTTGCCCTGGAGCACCTGGGAGGCCAGCGCGGTGCTCAGGTCGGCGGCGAAGGCCAGTTCGGTGGCGTCGTGGACGGCGAGGGTGGCGAAACCCGACATGAACGAGGTGCCGTTGACCAGCGCGAGGCCCTCCTTGGCCCCGAGCACCACCGCACCGAGACCGGCGTCGGCCAGTGCCGCGCTGGCGTCCTTCTCCTCACCCTGGTGCAGCGCCTTGCCCTGTCCGGTCAGCAGCGCGGCCACGTAGCTCAGCGGTACCAGGTCGCCGCTCGCACCGACCGAGCCGCGCTCGGGGATGGGCGGCAGCACATCGTTGTTGAGGCAGTCCAGAAGCAGTTCGAGGATCTCGGTACGGATCCCGGAGGCGCCCCGGGCCAGGCAGTTCGCCCGTACGATCATGGTGGCGCGGATGACGTCCGGGGTGGCGACGGGGCCGATGCCGCAGGACAGGAACCGGATGAGGTTGGTCTGCAGGGCCTCCGACTTGAGGCCGGATATCTGCCGGGTGTTGCTGTCGCCGAAGCCCGAGGTGACGCCGTAGACGGGCAGACCGGCCTCGATGACCTTGTTCTTGAGCGCGAGGGACTGCTCGATGCGCTGGACCGCGCCTTCGGCGAGCCGGGCGCGGACGCGAGTGGTGTCGGCGGGGCGGGCGCCGCTGACGACATCGGCCACCGTCAGCGTATGGCCGTCGATGAGGAGCTCGGCCTTGTCGTTGGCTGCCAGGGCAGTGTCCATGGTGTGCATTTCTCTTCCGTGACGCAGTGGTGACGCGGGTTCGGTAGGCGCGATGGGCCGGTATGTGGTCGAACCCGCGATAAGGAGTACGTAGTTGGCCCAGCAATGCGCCGGGGCGATGGTTCAGTGGTTGAGCGGTCCGGCGGTCTCGTACTCACTCAGCGCCCAGGCCCGCAGAGCCACCTTGTCGAGCTTTCCGCTGGGGTTGCGGGGCAGGGCTTCCACATGGCTGACGGCGGTCGGCAGCTTGTAGCGGGCCAGCCGCTGACCGGCGTACGCGCGGACTTCCTCGATGGTGAGCCGGGGCGCCGCGCCGTCCTGGCGCAGCACCGCGATCGGGGTCTCGCCCCACTTGGGGTGCGGCACACCCACCACCGCCACGTCATGGACGTCGGGGTGCGCGGCGAGTACCCGCTCGATCTCGGCGGGGTAGACGTTCTCCCCGCCGCTGATGATCATGTCCTTGAGGCGGTCGACGATGTGCAGCAGTCCCCCCTCGTCGAGGTAGCCGATGTCCCCGGAGTGGAACCAGCCGGAGCAGTCGAACGCCGCCGCGGTCGCTTCGGGGTTGTTCCAGTAGCCCGGGGTGACGTGCGGCCCCCTGACGCAGACCTCCCCCGGCACCCGCGCTTCGGTGACGGTGGCTCCCGTCTCGGGGTTCGTCAGCCGTATCTCGGTGTACGGCATGGGGAAGCCGGCCGAGTCGGGGTGGTCGCCGACCAGGTGTCCAGGCAGGTACGTCGCGAACGGCGCGGTCTCGGTCAGCCCCCATGCCTGCTGCAACCGGACGCCACGGGCCGCGTAGTCGCGTACCAGCTGCCCCGGCACCGGGGCCCCGGCCACGACCGCGGCCGTCAGCGCGGTCAGGTCGGCTTCGGCGAATCCGGAGGTGCAGGCCAGCGCGGCGAACATCACCGGCACCGCGAACACGCTGTTCACCCGATACCGCGCCAAGTCGTCAAGACACTGGGCGGGTTCGAAAGCCCGCCTGACGACCACGGTGCCGCCGCGGGCCAGGGCGCCCAGGGTGAAAGCGTTGAGGCCGCCGATGTGGAACATGGGCGCCACCGCGAGTGTGGTGTGGCGGGGGCGTACGTCGAGGGAACCGGTCACGTTGAGGTGGTTCCACCACAGGTTGCCGTGGGTCAGCATCACGCCCTTCGGACGGCCCGTCGTCCCCGAGGTGTACATCAGTACGGCGGTGTCGTCCGGACCGACCTTGACGGCTTCGCCGCGCGGAGCGCTCCCGCCCGCCTCGGACAGCGGCTCCCAGCGCGGATGGGCCGAGGTGGCGGCCGGGACGAGCGGGTCACGGTCGCCGAGCAGGAAGCGGCGGACCGGCGAGCCGTCGGCGATACGGTCGACGACCGGCCGGTGCCCGTCCTCGGCGACCACGGTGTGGGTGCCGGAGTCGTGGAGCAGGTAGGACACTTCCTCGGCGGCGAGCCGGAAGTTGGCCGGGAGGAAGATCGCTCCGAGGTGGGCGGCGGCGAGCGCCGTCTCCAGCAGCAGCGCGCTGTTGTGTCCGAGGTAGGCGACGCGGTCCCCGGCCCGCAGTCCACCCTGGGACAGGGCGCCGGCCATCTCGCGTACGCGGGCGCTCAGTTGGGCGTACGTGGTCTCGGTGCCCTCGTAGATGATGGCCGGCGCGTCACCGGCGACCTGCGCCCATCGGTGCACGGCCGCGGCCGTGCTGACGCTGACTTCTCTCATGATTCCCCCGTGCTGAGTGGATATGAAGGCGGTGCGGATGCCGTTGTGGGCTGCCATGGAGCCGCCGGGACATGGGTACGGTCGTACGGGCTCGCCCCGGTTACGGGTCGGTGAGCCCATGGTTGACGTGGCGTCCGGCGGGCGCCCCGGCCCAGTGGGGTCAGCGGGACGAAGTGGCCGAACTGCTCGCGTCGCGGGTCGGTCCGCCCGGTATCGAGCGCGCCGGGAGGCACCGGGTTAGCGGTGCCGGGGGCGCTGGCCGCAGCGCGTCGGCCCGGACGATGCCCTGGCAGGAGCCGCTGGCGGCACTCCTGCCTCCCAACGGAAATGCGGCAAGGTGGAGTTCATGGCCGGTCATTGGGAACCTCTCGGCAAGGACCGGCCGGCGGAATCGGGCATCGGGTTCGCGCTCCCATGGCGGGTCGAATGTGCGAATACGCGGAAACACGAGGAAAGGTAAGGGAGCAGCCGGCCGATTCAACTCATGGTGATACGGCCCCGCGGGGCCGGGAAGAATCGACTGCGGGCGGTGCGCGGAAGCAGAAGTTCGGCTCTTGCCTGCGGTGGTGATGTGCCGTCAGGTGAGGCAGCAGAAGTGAATGGCGAGACCAGTCGAGTGGTCAGCATGCCGAAGATTCATTTGGTTCGTCCCCCGTTTGAACACTGTCGCTTCTCAGCGACGGAAGGGAACCTAACAACAGTCCGTTGAAGACTCCAAGCCATCATGTCCGATGTCCGGGAGTTTTTGAGCCACATCAGAGTGTATGGCGCACTACGTGACTTTTAGTGAGCCGAAGTCAGAAATAACCGTTTTAGCCACCTCGACGCGTGACTCTGCGTACAACTCCTCCACGACGCAAGGGGAGTTTGATCACTTTCCGCTATGAGGCATCACCCCCTGTGGCGCTGATCACGGCGACATCGCGCCACACGGGAACGCGGGCCTCCGCCTAGGAAGTAGGCGCCGACCTGGGGCAACGCGAGGCCAACGTCCGGCACCCCTGGCGAATCCCTTTTCAGGCATCCCTGCTCGGCCACGAGTGCCGCATTCGCCGATGCTTCACCAGGTGGACTTCACCGTGCAGGTGCAGGTGCAGGTGTCGGCGCCCTGAACCAGCGCGCGGAACGAAGAAGCCGCGATTACCTGCCGGAAGGAGACCCGGTGAAGATCCTGGGGCACCTCACCGACATCCCCCTCCCGCCGGCCCGACACCCCGCCCCCCGAACGCGCCCCTCCTGCCGGCCATCGACGCTCGTTTACGCCCACCCGACCGCCTGACGTGCAACCTTGGCAAGGCGCAGCCCCCGACGCCTGCCGCGTACGGCCCGCCGACGCGAGCACGCCGCACCTCCGCGAACCCGCCCTCGGTGCTGTGATCAGCGTCTCACGTGCCGCCGTCAGCTCCGTTGACCAGCCGTCATACAGAAGGTGCATCACAGATGCAGGCGGCCGACTTGCGGGGCAGGTTCCCGCTGTATGTAATTCCGGCGTTTACATGACACGTGCGCTCGAGTGCGCATGTTAGTTGCAAGGCGGGGGAATGTACGAAAGCTATCTGGCGGAAAAGCTTGACAAGCTCAGACGAGATGGCCAGTACCGAACGTTCACAGAAATCAATCGTCACGCGAATGCGTACCCGAAGGCGACGCGTCGCGCGGCCGACGGGCGCAGTCAGCAGGTGACCGTATGGTGCAGCAACGACTACCTGGGATGTCGCAGCACCCCAAGGTGGTCGAGGTCATGCACCGGGCGATCGATGAGTACGGAGCCGGTTCCGGGGGGTCGCGGAACATCGGCGGAACTCACGCCCACTATTCCGCGCTGGAGGCTTCGCTCGCCGAATGGCACCACAAAGAAGCCGCCCTGGTCTTTCCCACGGGATACAGCTCCAACGATGCGACTCTGCGGTGCCTGCTACGCCTGCTGCCCGATCCCATCGTCCTGTCCGACGAGCTGAACCACGCTTCGATCATCAACGGGATATGCAGCACCAAAGCGGAGCGCAAGACGTTCCGCCACAACGATGTGGCCCACCTGGAAGAGCTGCTCGCCGGCCAGCCTCTGGACCGTCCGAAGATCGTCGTCTTCGAGTCCGTCTACTCGATGGATGGTGACGTCGCCCCCATCGAAGAGATCGTCAAGCTCGCGCACGAGTTCAACGCGCTCACCTACCTCGACGAAGTGCACGCGATCGGCATGTACGGGCCCCGGGGCGCGGGGATCGCCGCAGACCTGAATGTCGATCACCTCGTCGACATCATCCAGGGCACCATGGCCAAGGCGATCGGCGTCATCGGCGGATACATCACCGGCTCGACCACCCTGATCGACGCGGTCCGCAGCTTCGCCTCGGGCTTCATCTTCACCACTTCACTGCCGCCCGCGGTCGTGGCGGCCTGCCACGCCAGCGTGGAACATCTGAAGACCTCCACCGCCGAACGGGACGCGCTGCAAAGCAAGACCGCTCATCTGCGTACGGCCCTGGAGGGCGCCGGGATCGAGGTGATGCCGTGCAGCACGACGCACGTTCTGCCGGTCCTGGTCGGGGACGCCGAGCTGTGCAAGCAGTCGGCCGCACGGCTGCTGGACCTGCACGGCATCTACCTGCAGCCCATCAACTCGCCCACCGTCCCGGTCGGCACCGAGCGATTCCGCGTCAACGTCACGCCGAATCACTCCGACGAGGACATCGCCCACCTGGTCCGCGCCCTGGACGAGGTCTTCACCCACTTCGGCCTTCACAGGAGGACAGCGTGACGACAGCGACCGACACCGTGGTGCGGCGTGCGGAGCCGGGGGACATCGACGAACTCATCCGTCTGCGCGCCTTCCTGCTCGACGGCGACGAGGAGCAGGCATCGCTCCCGTACATCGCGACGACCCCCGAGGCGCGCAGGGCGTGGCGGGCCGGCTACCGGGCCTGGCTGACGGAGAAGGTCTCCCATGAGGACGTGTTCGTCTCGGTGGCCGCCGGCCCCGACCGGCTCCGTGCGTGCGCCATCTCCGTCATCGACCAGCGTCCCCCCTCGCCTGCTCAGCCCAACGGCCGGGTGGCCTGGATGCAGACCCTCGTCACCGATCCGCGTGACCGGGGCCAGGGGCTGGCCACCGCGGTGATCGACCGGCTCTTCGAGTGGGCGGTCACGCGCGGCGCCGACGTCGCCATGATGCAGAGCAGCAGCGGTGCCGTGGAGTTCCACCGCCGGGCCGGCTGGCAGCTCTCCGAAGAGGGCCTCTACCACCGCCCCGTCACCGCGAGCCGGGAGGGCTGATCCCCATGGACACCGTGAAAGTACTGATCGCGGGAATGGGCTACGCCGGTACGCGCTTCCGCAGCGCGCTGCGCAGCCTCGCCGGCCCGCGGGAACTCGGTCTCGACATCGAGATCGCGTACCACGCCCGGCACCGTACGGTCGAGGACATCCCCTACTTCCCCACGGTCGAAGGCGCCCTCAGGGAATTCGAGCCCGATCTCGTCATCGTCGCGGTGACCGACTCCGCGCACGCCGAGATCCTGACGCGCCTCAAGGGCTACCGGGGTTTCGTCCTGGCGGAAAAGCCCCTCACCTCCGCGCATGACGACCTGGACGCCGTGACCTCGGCCCTGAGCGATGTCTCCGGCTTCGCCATGGACCTGGTCGGCCGGTACTCGGAGGCGAGCGTGGCCCTTCGGGACCATGTGCACCGTCACCGCCTGACCCTGGTGCGGGCCCACGCCACCTGGGGCAAGAACCGCATCAACGACCACCGGCCCACGGTCGGAGTCGCCAGTGAGGTCGTCCATTCCCTGGACCTGGTCCAGGGGCTCGACCTCGACGGGCGGCAGCTGCGGCTCCGTGACGCCGTCGCCGTCTGCTCCGACTACTCCGTCTCCGGGCCCGACGTCCTGGACAGCGTGGCCCTGACAGCTCAGCTGGGCGACGCCGTGGTGAGCGTCTACAGCAGCTTCGTCAACGTCACCCGGCAGCGCACGATCGACTGCGTCTTCCGGGACCGGGAAGGCGGCCTGGTCTACGCCACCGTGGAGTACTCCAACCCCACGTGGGACGCGGACCACCTGCGGATCTGGCGCGAGGCCGACGGCCGGGAAGAGCTGCTGTGCGAGGTGGACACCCGCCACGACCCGGTTCCCGAAGGGCACAGCACCATCGTCTCGCTGCGCCGCGTCGTCACGGACGCCGTGCGGTTCGCGCACAACCGGCAGCAGCCTGCCGTACCGTTCGCCGGCCTCGAGGAGTCCGTACGGCTGCAGCGCCTGCTCAACGAGATCGAACGGAAGGCCGCGGTGACCGAACCTGCCCGCTACTTCCCCAACGGTCGCCAGATCATCGCCGAAACGGACTTGGAGCGCCTCGGATGAGCGCCACAGAGACAATATCCACCCCCAAGAAGGACGACACTCGCAGTAGGTTCATCCCGTTGCTGGCGCTGGGCACGTTCGCGCTGGGCGTGGACGCCTACGTGATGGCCGGACTGCTGCCCCTGGTGTCGGCGGATCTGCACATCTCGGCGTCGTCGGCCGGCCAGATGGTCACCGTCTTCACGCTCTGCTACGCGCTGGGCGGGCCGGTCTTCGCCACCCTCCTGGCCGCCCGGCCGGCGAAGGTGGTGCTCGGCGTGGCGCTGGTGGTCTTCACCATCGGCAATGCCCTGACCGCCGTCGCCCCCAGCCTGTGGGTCCTCCTGATCGCCCGCGCGGTCGCCGGCATCGGTGCGGGCGTGTACTCCCCCATCGCCGCCGCCACGGCAGCGGGCCTGACCGCTCCGGAACGGCGTGGCCGCGCGCTCGCCACCGTCATGGGCGGCCTGAGCATCGGCACCGTCATCGGTGTCCCGGTCGGCATGCTGCTCGCCTCGCACATGGGGTGGCGCGGCACGCTGTGGCTGATCACCGCGCTGGGCGTGGTCGCTCTGATCGGGATCACGCGGCTGCCGCAGGTCGCGGTGAGCCCGCCGCCGCCGCTGGGTCAGCGCGTGCGCGCCCTTGCCAGTGGCCGGGTCGCCGGCATCGTCTCCGTCTCGCTGCTCGGCGGTATCGCCAGCCTTGGTCTGTACACCTATCTCGCCGAGTTCGTCGTCGACGCCGCGCACACCGACCAGACGGTCTGGGCCATGTGGGCCTGGGGCGCGGGCGGCATCATCGGCAGTCTTCTGATCGGCCGCATCGTGGACCGCACCGGCCGGCCCTTCGCCGCGGTCGCCTGGATCCTGGTCCTCGTCGTGGTCAGCCAGCTCGTCCTGCCCGTCGCCGCGCACACTGCCGTGGCTCTGGCAGCCGTCCCGCTCGTGATCTGGGGCGCGGCGGGATGGGCCATCCAGGTGCCGCAGCAGCACCAGCTCATCGCGGCCCAGCCGGAACAGGCCACGGTCGCCGTCTCGCTCAACAGCTCCGCCGTCTACCTCGGCAGCGGCCTCGGGTCCGCGCTCGGCGGCGTGGTGCTGGGCCTCGGCGTGGCTCCGGGCTCCCTGCCGTACTACACGGCCGCACTCACCCTGGTCGCCCTGATGGTGCACCTGACCGTGGTGCGTGGTGCCGTGCGGCGCGGGGGAGATGCCGTTACGACACCCTGAGCTGGGACGACAGCCACAACTGGCTAGTTTGTACCCCATGGAAATCGGTTTGCATCACTTGCGATGTTTCCTCGTCCTGGCCGAGGAGCAGCACTTCACCTGGGCCGCTGATCGTCTCGGTATCTCCCAGCCCACCCTCAGCCGGCACATCCAGCGTCTGGAAGGGACCCTGGGCCGGACCCTGCTGGACCGCAGCACCCGCCACCCCCGCCTCACCGCGGACGGGAGCCGACTGCAAGCCGATCTCCAAGCCCTTCTGCCCCAGCTGGAAATGGCTCTCCAGCCCCCCGAGGCGCAGTCCTCACTGCGCCTCGGCTATGCCTGGGGCTTCCCCCTCCAGCGTGGCCGCCGAGCGACGGCCACGCTGGAGGAGCAGCACCGCGTCATCGTGCACACCGTGCGCCAGGACGACCGCACCGCCGGACTGCGCGACGGTGCGGTCGACGCGGCCCTGCTCTGGGGGACCATCAGCGATCCGCGCCTGGTCACCACCGAGATCCTGCGGGAGCCGCACATCGCGGCGATCTCCCGCAGCTCCACTCTGGCCGTACGTGACCGTGTCACCTGGCGCGACCTCGGGCGTCGCTGCCTCATCGTCAACACCGTGAGCGGCACGTTCACCCCGCAGGACTGGCCGGCCGACGCCACCCCCGAGGTCGGCGTGGAAACCTCCAACATCGAGGAATACCTCCACGCCGTCGCCGCCAGACGCGGAGTCGGGGTGCTCCCGGTATCGGTGGCCGCGCAGTACCCCGACCCGGACATCCTGTACCTGCCACTCACAGGCGCCCCACCCGCCGTCCTCACCTATGCCTACCCCCGCAACAATCCCCACCCGTACGCGGCGACCTTCGGACGCATCCTGCGCCAGGACCAGGCCAGCGAGCGGGCGAGCCACTTAGACGTGGTCTCAGTTGGCCGACCTGCGACAGCCGATGAGGGCTGCGGCCATGGCGATGACGGCAGGAAAGTGGTCCGCGTCGCGTTCACAGCGGCGAAGCAGACGGCGGGTGCCGCCCGACCACGAAACGGTGCGCCCGACCATTCGGCGGTGCCGACCGAGCCGGTGGCATGACGCGATGCCTTTGCGGGCGGTGCGGTGGCGGGTGCCGGGCCGGCGAAGGGGCGTTCGCGCGCGGTCGTCGTCGTAACTCTTGTCGGCGTGCGGTTTGACCGGTTGTCGGCGCCGCGGTCCGCGGTTCGCGGCGAGACCGGATGGGTGGGGCAGCACGCACCAGAGGCATCGGCTTGAGGCTGTCGCCGCCCGCAGACTTAGGGAGCCGATCGCGCACCGCAACCAGTTCCCCTCGGGCACCGCGTTCGTCGAGCGCGACATGGTGAGCCGGGCCCAGACGCGTCGCAAAGCCCTAGACGTCCTGGAGAGCGTCCAGGCGACCGGTTCGCAGGAGGACCGTACGGCCGTGGTCACGGGTTTCCTCGAAGCGCTGCTCATGGCCGCGGACCGGGGGTTCGACCTTCGGACGGTGTGGGGCGATCTCGGGACCGGGTCCCGGGCGGCCTGCCTGGCGCTCAACGAGTTCTGGGGTGTCGAGTCGCCCGGCTGGATGCGGGCATCCTGACGCTTGACCGGGCCGGAGAGGTGGCCCATGGGCGGGCCGCGTCCATGAGGAGCGGCCCGCACGTGCTGTTCGGCCACGTAGATCAAACGGTGAGGCCGGGGCGTAACCTGCGCCGAAGAGGCCGTGGGGTATGGGCCGCACCCCCGGCGGGGCGGCAGAATCACCGCATGGTGATCACCGCACGTGTCCTCAACCGTTCCACGCTGGCCCGGCAGTTGCTGCTCGCCCGCGCGCCGCTCGATGTGGCCGACGGGCTGAAGCAGGTGGTCGCCCTACAGGCGCAGCAGCCCGCGTCGCCGTACGTCGCTCTGTGGAACCGGCTCAGCGGCTTCTCCCCTGCCGATCTCGACGCCGCCGTGTGCGGCTTCCGGGCGGTCAAGGCAACGCTGATGCGGGTGACGTTGCACATGGTCCACGCCACGGACTACCGCGCTTTCCGTGAGGCCGTGGAACCGACGCTCCGCGGCGCCAGGCTCGGCGACGCCCGTTTCACGGCGTCCGGGCTGACTGCCGCCGACGCCGGCGCGCTCGTACCGGAGTTGCTGGAGTTCGCCGACCGACCGCGCACCACCAGCGACATGCAGGGGTGGCTCGAAGAGCGTCTGGGTGCGCCGCTGGAGCCGTCGGCCTGGCGCATGCTGCGGCAATACGTTCCGCTATGGCACGCGCCTGTTGACGCGCCCTGGCTGTTCGACACCCGTCAGACGCACGTCGCGGCGAGCACACGGCCGGTCCTCGCGGACCCCGACGCGGCCGCCGCAGGATTGCAGGCTCTGGTCCGCCGCTATCTGGCGGGGTTCGGGCCGGCGTCGGTGGCGGACGTGGCGCAGTTCGCGCTGGTACAGCAGTCGCGGGTACGCGCCGCTGTACAGGCGCTCGCCGAGGAGCTCGTATCTCTGAAGGGCCCCGACGGGGTGGTGCTGTACGACATACCGGGCGCGCCCCGGCCGGACGAAGACACTCCCGCGCCGCCCCGCCTGATGGCGATGTGGGACAGCGTCCTGCTCGCCTACGCCGATCGCGGACGCGTCATTCCGCCCGCGTACCGCAAGCATGTGATCCGCAGGAACGGCGACGTGCTGCCCACTCTGCTGGTCGACGGGTACGTCGCCGGTGTCTGGCGCCCGGTCGGCGGGGGGATCGAGGCCGGGACCTTCCACCCGCTCCCCCGTCACGTCTGGGACGGGCTGGCCGCCAAGGCCCGTTCGCTCGCGCGGCTCCTCGCCGACCGCGACCCTGGGGCGTACCGCCGTTACGACCACTGGTGGGCCAAGGGTCTTCCGGCGGCCGAGACCCGGCTGCTCCCGCCGGGTCCCTGAGCCGGGCCCGAAACCGCACCGTACTCAGGGCGACTGTGTCACCGGCCCGGATCGGTGACCGAAGGGAACGGCGCGTCGATGGTCTCGCGGATGACGCGGTAGCAGCCGCAGGCGTTCGCTTCGAGGCGCTCGCGGTCCAGGAGCGTGATGATGCCGCGGCTGTAGCTGATGCAGCCGTCCTCGGCCAGGGCGCCCGCGACCTCGCTGACCGACGATCTGCGCACCGCGAGCATCTGGGCGAGGAACCGCTGGGTGAGCGGGAACCGGTCGCTGTGCATCCGGTCGCCGGTCATCAGGAGCCAGCGGGCGCACCGCTGACGGGTGCGATGACTGCGGTTGCAGGCCGCGTTCCGCGCCAGCTGGGTGAACATCGTCTGGGTGAAACGTTGCAGAATCTGCTGCAGCCGCCCGTCCAGGACGGCGATCTCGTGGCGGAACCGGTCGGCTTCCATCCGCAGCCCCCGGCCGGGGACCTGGCACACCGCCCGTTCGGTGGGGCTGCCGGCGCCCAGGAAGACCGAAAGCCCGACCATGCCCTCGTCACCGACGGTGGCGACCTCGACGGCGGGACCGTCCAGCTCGGCGACGATCGAGATCACGCCCAGTACGGGAAACCACACGGCGTCGATCGGTTCCCCGGGGCGGTACAGCACATCACCGGAGTTCAGCTCGACCGGCTCCAGGTGCGGCTCCAGCCTGCGGCGCTCGGCCTCCGGAAGGGCGGCGAGGAGACGGTTGCCCCTGGGGTCGTACGGACCGGTGGCGCCGTTCGTCATGCGTACCCGCCTTTCGTCCCGTGGTCAGGCGGTGGCCTCGGGTGGGATCACCGCGGCCCAGGACGGCAGCGACACCCGCATCAGCCCCGCGGCGCCCGGCACCATCACCAAGCTGACCAGCGCGTGAGCCAGCACCGGCAGGGGCAGCACGAAGTCTATGCAGCCGGTGGCCATCGCGGCGCTCGGCATGCCGAAGGCTTCCGAGGTGGTGATGTCCTGGGCGAGCACCCGTCCCCCCGCGCCTCTGATGTGCCGTACGCCCAGGGCCCCGTCCTCCAGGCGCCCGGTGAGCACCGCCGCCAGGGCCCGGGGCCCGAAGGCGGCCGCGGCGGAGGCGAACATCGGGTCCGCCGAGCGATGGCCGTTCGCGGCGTGCAGCGACACTTTGCCCTCGGAGGTGAAGGCCGCCCACTGGCCCGCCGGTACGACGTGCGCGACGCCGGGCGCCAGCTGATCGCCGTCCTCCAGCAGCCGTACGGGCAGCGCGGAGCGGTACCGCAACACCCCGACCAGCCCGTCCCGCTCCCGGACCGGCCGGTGCTGCACCAGCACCAGGGCGGCGGGAAACGTGTCGGGCAGTGCCGCCAGGATGTGGCGGTACGCGCTCACGCCGCCGAGCGACGCGGCCATGCAGACCACGTCGAAAGCGGCGAACGACTTCTGAACGGTACCGAACACAAGACCAGCCTAATGCCCGGGACCGCACACAGGAGCCCGGTGGGGCCCGGGGCCCCATTTCGGGCGAGCCGAGGCCGGGGCCCCACACCGATCGGGCCGGGGCCGTGCGAGACGGACAGCGGAACGACCGGCGAGGACAACCCCGCCGACGCGCCCTATCTCTTGCCCGCGTCCCGTACGCGCCCTATCTCTTGCCCGCGTCCCGTACGAGCAGGGCCATCTGCACCCGGTTCGACAGCCCCAGTTTGGCCAGGGCCCGGCTGACGTGGGCCTTGACCGTGCCCTCGCCCATCGCCAGCTCGCGCCCGATCTCCGCGTTGGACAGTCCCCTGGCCACGGCCCCCACCACCTCGCCCTCACGGCCGGTGAGAACCGACAGGCGCAGGCGCGCCTCGGCGGCCCCTTCGGGCTCCAGACCGGCGAAGGTGTCGAGCAGCCGCTTGATGACCTTGGGGGTGAGCATGGCGCTGCCTTCGGCGACGGTGCGGACGGCGTGGGCGAGGTCACGCGGGGAGGTGTCTGGTGTGCTTGAGCTGCCTGTGCCGCAGGGGACGGCGGTCTTGGCGGGAGCTGTACGCTTTGCCGCCGCTCAAGTGGTCCGGCCGTGGGGCTCCGGTCTGTCCCGGCGTGATCAGCAAGGCCAGTGGGTGCCGCCCGTAATGTCAGGCTTTGCAAGTGCGGTGGCTCTTCCCTCATCCGTCCACCCAAAGTCGGATGCACCACGATCCCCGGTGCTGAAGAATTTCGAAGCATGGACGATGCGTTGCGTGCACTGCGGGGTCGGTATCCCGGTTGTGAGTGGGTTGTTGTGGAGGATGGGGCCTCGGGGGCTGGTGTTTATCGGCTTCGGGGTGGTGGGCGGGAGTTGTTTGTCAAGGTGGCAGCTCTGGGGGCCGGGGTGGGCTTGTTGGGTGAGGCTGAGCGGCTGGTGTGGTTGGCGGAGGTGGGGATTCCCGTACCTCGTGTTGTGGAGGGTGGTGGGGACGAGAGGGTCGCCTGGTTGGTCACCGAAGCGGTTCCGGGGCGTCCGGCCAGTGCGCGGTGGCCGCGGGAGCAGCGGCTGGACGTGGCGGTGGCGCTCGCGGGGCTCGCTCGTTCGCTGCACGCGCTGGACTGGGAGCGGTGTCCGTTCGATCGCAGTCTCGCGGTGACGGTGCCGCAGGCGGCCCGTGCTGTCGCTGAAGGGAGCGTCGACTTGGAGGATCTGGACGAGGAGCGGAAGGGGTGGTCGGGGGAGCGGCTTCTCGCCGAGCTGGAGCGGACTCGGCCTGCGGACGAGGATCTGGCGGTTTGCCACGGTGACCTGTGCCCGGACAACGTGCTGCTCGACCCTCGTACCTGCGAGGTGACCGGGCTGATCGACGTGGGGCGGGTCGGCCGTGCGGACCGGCACTCCGATCTCGCGCTGGTGCTGCGCGAGCTGGCCCACGAGGAGGACCCGTGGTTCGGGCCGGAGTGTTCCGCGGCGTTCCTGCGGGAGTACGGGCGCGGGTGGGATGGGGCGGTATCGGAGGAAAAGCTGGCGTTTTACCGGCTGTTGGACGAGTTCTTCTGAGGGACCTGATGGTGTTGGTGGCTGGGTAGGGTTGCGTCGCGTGGGTGACAGCACAGTGTGGACGTTGGCCATCGCGGCCGTGACGGGCGGTACGGCGGTTCTTGCGAGTTGGGTGGCCGGGCGGGGCAGTACGCGAGCCGCTCGGGTTCAGGCGGAGATCGCCGCGCGGGCGCAGCGGGCCGAGCGGCTGCGGGAGAGCCGCCGGGCCGCGTACCTGGACCTGATCGAGCAGACGCACCGCATGGGTGAGCTGTACTGGGAGATCTTGGCGGTGCTGCGCAATGGTGCCGGAAGCTCCGGTGGTGCCGGAAGCTCCGGTGGCGCCGACGGTCCCGATAGGGCGGGTGACATCGCGGAGGCTCTGAAGGAGCTGCACGATCGGGAGATCGCGGAGTACGCGAAGATCCGTCGCTGTGCGCGGGTCGTCGAGTTGGAGGGGCCGCCCGAGGCCGCGGCCGCCGCGCTCGCCCTCCAGCGGACGACCGGCACGTTCTACCGGTGCGTCAAAGCGGCGATGGAGGGCGATGCCGACGCCCGGGAGGAGTTCCGTACCGCTTTCTCGCCCTTCTGGGCGGCGCTGGAGGACTTCATCGAAGCGGCCCGCACCGCCCACCAGGCGGGGTGAAAGGGCACCGTGTCAGGGGGGCGCCTTCCAGCCCCTCCCCTACGCCCCGGGCACTCCCACCCGCGCCCCCGATGACGCCTCCACCAAGGCGGCCGTGAAGGGATGGCCGGGCGCCGCGAGGACTTGGCCGGTGGGGCCCTGTTCGACCGGGTTGCCTGCGTCCAGGACGAGGATCTGGTTGGCGGTGGTGGCCGTGCCGAGGTCGTGGGTGATCCACACCAGTGCCAGGTCCGGCTGTTCGCGGAGGTGGCGGTCGAGGACGGTGAGGATGCCGTGCCGGGTGACCGTGTCCAGGCCCGAGGTGATCTCGTCGCAGATCAGGACGCGGGGGCGGGCCAGGAGGGCGCGGGCGAGGGCCGCGCGCTGGAGTTCGCCGCCGGAGAGCCGGCCGGGGCGGCTGTGGATGTGCTGCTCGCCGAGCCCGACCTCGGCGAGGAGTTCCCCGGCCTCCCGTGTGGCGTCCGCGGGGGCGGCTCCGCGCAGACGGATCGCGGTGCGGGCGACCTGCGCCAGGACCGTGCGGTGTTCGTCGAAGGACGCCTGTGCGTCCTGGAAGACGTACTGGACGGCCGCCAGGTGCGCGGGCGTACGGTCGCGGAGGCTGCGCGGCAGTCGTACGCAGTCGAGGAGGATCTCGCCTTCGTACGTACGGTGGAGGCCCGCCAGGCACCTGCCGAGCGTCGTCTTGCCGCTGCCGGAGCGGCCGACGACCGCCACTCGCGCGCCGGGTGGCAGGCGGAGGGAGACGTTGCGCAGCACGTCGACGGTGCGGCGGGGCCTGCTGCCGCGGTGGTGTGCAGTCAGGTCGCGCACTTCCAGTACGGGGCGGGGTTCGGGCTCCGGTGCGCTACGGGTCCCGGCGTCGGTCTGCTCTTCCCGGGACGCGAACCACTGGCGCGTCCAGGCGTCCCGGGGCGCGAACAGCTGGCGCGTCCAGGCGTCCCGAGGCGCCGACGCCACCTGCTCCGCCGGCCCCGCCTCAACCACCCGGCCGTCTCTGAGGACCACGATTTCGTCGGCGAGTTCCCGTACCACGTCCAGGTCATGGCTCAGCAGCAGGACGCCGATGCCCTGCTGGACGACCGACATCAGCTCCGCCACGATGCGGCGCTTGGTGAGGGCGTCCTGGCCGGTCGTCGGCTCGTCGGCGACCACGACGCGGGCGCCGAGGAGAAGGGCCTGGGCGAGTACGACGCGCTGTTGCTGGCCGCCGGACAGCTGGTGGGGGTAGCGGCGCAAAAGATCGGCGGCGTCCGGGAGTTGGGCTCGGGTAAGGGCCTCGGTGATGCGGTGGCGGGCTGCCTTGGCGCGCTCGCGGCGCGGGAGGTGGCGTACCTGGGTACGGGCGATGTCGGCGAGGAGGGCGCCGGCCCGGCGGGCGGGGTTGAGGACGGCCGCCGGGTGCTGCGGTACGTGGCCGACCAGGCCGCCGGTGACGGTCACCGTGCCCGTGACCAGGGCGTCCGGCGGGTACGCGCCGAGCAGGGCCAGACCCGTGGTGGTCTTGCCGCTGCCGGACGCGCCGACCAGGGCGGTGACCGCGCCCGCGCGGACCCGCAGGCTCACTCCGTCGACGACGGCCCGGCCGCCGACCTCGACCCGCAGGCCGTCGACCTCGGCGACGACGTTCGCTGCCGCACTCACCGGCGGCCCTCCTTGGTGTGTCGTGGGAAGAATCGAAGGGACGGTCCGAGAAGGGACGCCCCCGGGTGAGGCCATGGACGCTTCCGGCCCTCCCCGCTCTCCCCTTTCAGCGGACGTTCGCGCCCCTCCCCCTCCAGCAGCCCGTCGAAGAGCAGGTTGCCGCCCATCGACAGGGCCACGATCAGCAGTGCGGGCACGACCACGGCCCACGGCTGTACGAACAGCCCGGTGCGGTTGCGGTCGACCATGACCGCCCAGTCCGCCGCGTCCGGTTCCACGCCGACGCCCAGGAACGCGGCGGTGGCGACGAGGTAGAGCACGCCGGTCAGCCGTACCCCCGCGTCGGCGGCGAAGGTGCGCAGCGCGGACCGGCCGACGTAGCCGACCGCCGTACGCCACCAGGTCTCGCCCTGCATGCGCAGCGCCTCGACGGCGGGGCGGGCGGCCGCTTCTGAGGCGGCGGCGCGTACGATGCGGGCCGCGTCCGGGATGTTGACCAGGGCGACGAGCAGCGCGAGGCCCGCGGCGCCCGGGGAGAAGACGGCCGCGACCAGCAGGATCAGCAGCAGCGACGGCACGGCGAGCAGCACGTCCAGCGGGCGCATCAGCAGTTCTTCGAGCCAGGCGCGGTGGGTGAGGGCGGCGGCCAGGCCCAGCGGTACGGCGACCGCGTAGGCGAGGGCGGTCGCGGCCAGCGCGACGAGCACCACGGACTGCCCGCCGAGCAGGATCTGCCGCCATACGTCGCGGCCGACGAAGTCGGTGCCGAGCCAGTGGCCGCCGCCGAGGGTGAAGGACGCGGTGCGCGGCCCGGCGTCGCCCGCGAACAGCGGCCCCAGGAGGGCGAGCAGGAGGGGCACCGCGGCGATCAGCAGCCCGGTCCGGCCGGGCCACCGCGTCGCCCGCTTCGTCCACGTCGTCGCTTCGCCGCGCCCCGTCCTCTTCAGCCGTTCCGTCATCACGCCGCCACCCCCGCCCGCGGCGCCAACCGTCGGGCCACCAGGTCGGCGCCGAGGTTGAGGACGACCGCGATGACGCCGAAGACCACGGCCAGGCCCTGGACCACCGGCACATCGCGCTCGGCGACCGCGTTCATCAGGACGGTGCCCAGGCCGGGGATCACGAACAGCGCCTCCACGACGATCACTCCGCACAGCAGCCAGTCGACGGTGCGGGCGAGTTGCTGCGCGGCGGGCGCGAGGGCGTTCGGGAGGGCGTGCAGGTAGCGAACGCGCGCGGTGGACAGGCCGTACCGGGTCGCCTGGCGGACGTACGGGGACCGCAGCGCGTCGATCATTCCGGCCCGTACCAGGCGGCTGATCGAGCACACCGGCCGGGAGAGCAGGACGAGCACGGGCAGGACCAGGACGGCCGGGTGGGCGAGCAGGTCGCCGCCGAAACCGACGGCGGTCGGTGGGAGCCAGCCCAGCCGTAGCGCGAAGAGGGTGGCCAGGAGCACGCCGAGGGCGAACTCCGGTACGGCGTAGACGGCGAGGGTGGCGGAGCTGACCAGCCGGTCGGCGAGCGAGCCCGCGCGGCGCGCCGCCAGTACGCCGAGCCCGACGCCGGCCGGTACGAGCAGCACCACGGTGATCGCGGCGAGCAGCAGGGTGGGGCCGAAGCCGTCGGCGAGGTAGGTGGCGACGGGGCGGCCGGAGGCCAGCGAGGTGCCGAGGTCGCCGTGCAGCAGCCCGAGGAGCCAGTCGGCGAACCGTTCGGCGGCCGGGCGGTCCAGGCCCAGTTCCGTACGGATGGCCGCGATGCGGGCCGGGTCGGGCTGGTCCCCGGCCAGGGCTACAGCGGCGTCGCCCGGCAGCGCCTCGGTCAGCGCGAAGACCAGCAGCACGACGGCGGCGGTCTGCGCGACACCGAGCAGCAGCCGGCGCGCGAGCCAGGAGCGCAGCGCCGCCTCCACGGCGCCCGCCCGCGCCCGTGGGGGCGCAGCCACCGCCGTCACGCCAGCCACACCTTGTCGAACCGCGCCCAGTCCAGGGTGTTGGCGGGCGCGTCGTGCGCCACGCCGCGCACCCGGCGGGACGTGCCGACGATCCAGTCCGCGAAGCCCCATACCAGGAAGCCGCCCTCGGCGTGCAGGCGGCGCTGCATCCGCCCGTAGACGGCCGCGCGTTCCTTCTTGTCCTTGGTGGACTGGGCCTGCTGGTACAGGGCGTCGAAGTCCTTGTGGTGCCACTTGGTGGCGTTGGTCGTCGAGTCGCTGAGCAGCCGTTGGGAGATGTGCGATTCGATGGGCATGGCGCCGGAGCGGTAGCAGCACAGGGTGCCGTGGTCGAGGATGTCGCTCCAGTAGCTGTCCTTGCTGCCGGACCTGACCTGGACGGTGACGCCCGCCTTGGCGGCCTGGTCGCGGAAGATGCCGGCCGCCTCGGTGAACCCGGCAGCGACGGGTGAGGTGTCGAGGGTGATCCGCAGGTCCTCGGCGCCCGCCTGCTTGAGGAGGTGGCGGGCGCGGTCGAGGTCCTGGTGGCGCTGCGGCAGGTCGCCCGCGTAGTACTCGTAGCCCTTGCCGAACAGGTCGTTGCCGATCTCGCCCGCTCCGGAGAGCGCGCCGTCGAGGAGCTCCTTGCGGTCGGCGATGAGGAAGAACGCCTCGCGGACCCGCTTGTCGTCGAACGGGGCGCGGTCGGTCTTCATGGCGAAGGACTGCATGGCGCTGTTGCGCAGCCGGACGATCTCGATCTGGCCCTTGCCCTCGTGGGCGCGCGCGGTGGTGGGGTTGAGTTCGTGTGCGTACTCGACCTGGCCGCCGAGCAGGGCGTTGACGCGTGCCGATTCCTCGTTGGCGACGACGAATTCGAGCTCGTCGAGGTGCGGGGCACCGTCCCAGTAGGCGTCGTTGCGTTTGACGACGCAGGAGCGGCCGGGGGCGAAGGAGACGAAGCGGAAGGGGCCGGAGCCGACGGGCCTGGCGAAGTCGGCGGTGGTCGTGCCCTTGGGGATGATGTACGCGCCGAAGGCGGCGAGGACGTTGGGGAATTCGGCGGTGGGGCGCTTCAGCCGGAACTCGACGGTGTCCGGCGAGACCGCCCGGCTGGCGGCGAGGTCGATGGGCTCCAGGGACGCCTTGGCGCGGTACGCCTTCTTGGGGTCGGTTATGCGGCGGTAGCTGTAGAGGACGTCCTCGGCGGTGACCGGCCTGCCGTCGTGGAAGGCCGCCTTGCGCAGAGTGATCCGCCAGCGGTCGAGGGTGTCGTTGGGTTCCCACTTGGCGGCCAGGCGGGGGCGGGCGGCCATGTCGGTGCCGCAGTCGGCCAGCTTGTCGTAGAGGGCCTTGGCGCGGGCGGCGTCGGCGAAGAGGTTGCCCAGGTGCGGGTCGAGGGTTTCGGAGGCGCCGCCCCCGGCGAAGGCGGCGCGCAGCCGGCCGCCGCGCCGGGGGCTGCCGCCGGTGTCCGACGGGCCGGGGGCGGTTCCGCAGCCGGCCAGGACGAGTCCGGCGGCGGCCGTGACACCGGCGGACGCGGCGAGGAAGCCGCGCCGTCGCAGGCCGGGGAGGTCGCCGGGTTCCCGGCGGGTCGGCCGGGAGGAGGGGAGTTCGGTCATGGTGGGTCACGCCTCACAGAGAGTGGGTCGAAAAGAGGAGTTCAGCCGTCGCCCAAGCGGGCCACGAGATGCAGCCGGTCACCATCGGCAGAACCCCCTGGAAGCACGGCTGAACCAGCCCGCCAGGGCGGCTCTGTACGCGGCCCCGGCCCGTCGTGCAGGTCCAGCACGGTGAAGCCGTGCGCGGCGAGTGCGTACCGCAGTTCCTGGGGAAACAGCAGCCGCCACGCGGAGTGCTGTTCGACGGGCGGTGAGCCGTCCTCAGTGCTCCACACCCGCCGTCGGCGCAGGAGCTGGGCCGCCCGGTCGACGGTGAGCGTGGTGACGGACCGGTAGACGGTGCCCTCCCAGGCGAAGCCGCGGATCTGCGGCGCATCCAGGAGTTCTGTACGGCCGAGGAAGAACGCGCCGTTACGCATCTCTGCCACCAGCAGTCCGCCCGGTGTCAGCGCGCGCCTGCAGGAGTCCAGAAAGCCGTCCAGTTCGTCGTTGGTGTGGCAGTACAGCAGCGCGCTGTCCAGGCAGACGATCGCGTCGAAGGGCTGCGCCGCGAGATCCGTAAGACGGAACCGGCGCAGGTCGGCCCTTACGTAGCGGGGTCCGGGGTGGTGGGTACGGGCGTGGGCGAGCATCGCGTCCGACAGGTCGGCGCCGACGACCGTACGGCCCGTGGCGTGCAGGTGGGCGGCGTCGCGCCCCGTACCGCAGCCGAGGTCGAGGACGTGCGGTCCGGCGCCGTGCGTGCGCAGCACCTCCTCGGTCCAGCGGGCGGCGAGCCGGTCCGGGTCGGGAAAGCGGGCCTCATACAGGGCGGGGTTGTCGGTCAGCAGGTTCCGGGCGGTGGCGTGCTCGCTCATGCCGTCACCGCCACGGCCCGTACGGGCAGGGCGCGCAGCCGGTGCAGCCAGCCGACGCCTGCCGCGGAGGCGAGGCCGAAGGCGAGGCAGCACGCCCAGGGCAGCCATGGGGCGCCGTGGGTGCCCGCGTCCATGGCCCAGCCGACGACGGTGTTGCCGACGGCGGCGGCGATGCCGGAGACGACGTAGAAGATCCCGAAGTAGGTGCCGGTGAGTTCGGCGCGGCCGAACTCCGGTATCAGCTCCATGACGAACGGCTGGGCGATCATGACGCCGACGTACAGGAGCAGTGCCCCGGCGAGGACGGGTACGAGGGCGAGCGCGGCCCGGCCGGCGCCACCGCCCGTTCCGGACGCCCCGGCGACGGCCATCGGCGGGACGAATGCCGCGCCCATCAGCGCCAGCCCGATGGCGACCCAGCGCGCCCGCGTGCCGCGCTCCTTGAGGGAGCGGGTGATGCGCATCTGAAGGGTGAGGTTGGCCAGCGTGCCGGCGAGGAAGACGATGCCGGCCGCGCCGTCCCAGCCGGTGGCCCGCCGGGCGCCGTCCGGGAGCAGCAGGTAGAGCTGGTTCTCCATGGTGAACATGCCGACCATGGCGAGGGAGAAGGCCAGGAAGGCCCGGTTGGCGAGGACTTCGCGCCAGTCGCCGAGCACGCTGCTCTTGGAGGCGGGCACCTCGCGGGCGGGCAGGACGGCGGCCTGGGCGGCGGTGAGCAGGGCGAAGATCGCGGCGGCGGTGAGGGCGGAGGCGCGGAAGTCGACGAGCAGCAGTGCGCTGCCGATCAGCGGTCCGACCAGGGCGCCGGTCGTCGCGAAGATGCTGAACAGGGCGAACGCCTCGGCCTTGCGGTCGCCCGCCTCGGCCGCGAGGTAGGCCCGTACGGCCGGGTTGAACAGGGCCCCGGCGAGCCCGCTGAGTATGGAGGCGGCCAGCAGGACGGGCAGTCCGTCGCCGAGCGCGAACAGGGCGAAGCCGACGGTGCGCAGCGCGCAGCCCGCGATGATCACGCCGCGGGCGCCGAGCCGGTCGGCGGCCGAGCCGCCCAGGATGAACAGGCCCTGCTGGCTGAGGTTGCGTACGCCCAGCACGATGCCGACCACGGCGGCGGACATTCCCAGGTCCTCGCCGAGGTGGGTGGCGAGGTAGGGGATGAGCAGGTAGAAGCCGATGTTCACGCCGAGCTGGTTGACCAGCAGGAGCCGGATGGCGAGCGGGAAGGCCCGCATCTCACTCCACGTCTTCACGGTGGTGCCTTTCCTTCTGTACTGCGAGCTGTGCTGCGAGCCGGGCTGGGGGCGGCGCTGCCGCGGTCCGTTCCGCGCGCGGGGGCACCGGCCGTACGCCCAGCCCGGCGCCCGTTCCGGCGCGTACGGTCCCGTCGGTGCCGCCGATGCCGGTCCACGGGTCGTGCGCGAGCAGGAGATGCCCGTCGAGGTCGGTCCAGCGGGCCCGGTCGGCGAGGTGGACGGCGGGGGCGATGCCGAGGGTGCCGGCGGTCAGGCAGCCGAGCATGAGGCGGGTGCCGCTGCCCGCGATCAGTTCCTCGATGCGCAGGGCCGCGTGGACGCCGCCGCACTTGGCGAGCTTGACGTTGACGCCCTGGACCCGTCCGGCCAGCCGCTCGACGTCGGCGAAGGACACGGCGTCCTCGTCGGCGATGACGGGCAGCGGGGAGCGCGCGGCGAGGCGGGCGAGCGCTTCGGGGTCGCCGGGCTCCGTCGGCTGCTCGACGGCCTCGACGCCGAGTTCGGCGAAGCGCGGCAGCAGCCGTCCGGCCAGCTGCGGCGTCCAGGCGCCGTTGGGGTCGAGCAGCAGCGTGGCCGTGGGGGCGGCGTCCCGTACGGCGCGTACGCGGGCGAGGTCGTCCTCGGGGTCCGCCGTACCGGCCTTGATCTTGAGGACGGTGAAGCCGCTCTCGGCCAGGCAGCGGGCCTGGGTGCGGGCCCGTTCCGTGGGCACGATGCCGATGGTGCGGGCGGTGGCGGCGACGGGCCGCCGCTCGGTGCCGAGCAGTTGGTGGACCGGCTTTCCGGCGCGCTTGCCGACGAGGTCGAGCAGGGCCGATTCGACGGCGGCGGTGACGGCGGGCGGTGTGTCCGGCGCGGGCAGGCCGCCTTCGCGCAGGGCGTCCAGGGCGCTTTCGGGGTCGGGGAAGCGGCCGAGTTCGACGGCGGCGCCGGCCAGCAGGCGGCTCAGGGTGTCGGTGTCGAGGCCGTAGTACACGCTGGTGACGGCTTCGCCGTGGCCGCGCAGTCCGTGGTGTTCCACGGACAGCCAGACGGCGTCCCGTTCGGCCGTCACCGACCGCGAGATGCGCAGCGGTTCGGCGAGCCGCAGTCGTACGACGCGCAGGGTGCCCTTCATGCGACGCCCTCCCCTATGACGGCTGCCTTCGGGTCGACGACGGTGGTGCACCGTGCCCAGCCGGTGGCTTCGGCCGCCGTGGGGTGCGGCAGTTCCACCGGGCGGGTGGCGACGGCCTGCCCGTCCAGGCCGTGGGCCGCGGCGAAGTCCTCGTCGTAGACGGTGCCGAGATAGCGGTGCAGGCCGTCGGGGAAGACGGTGGCGACGACGGCGCCGGGGTGCACGCGCGCCGCCCAGGCGGCGACCAGCGCGACCGCGCCGGTGCTCCAGCCGCCGCTGACGAAGCTGCCGCGGGCCAGCCGCCGGCAGGCGTCGGCGGCTTCGGCGGGCCCCACCCAGTGCACCTCGTCGAAGGCCCCGTAGGCGACGTTGCGCGGGTGGATGCTGCTGCCGAGGCCGCGCATCAGGCGGGGCCGGGCGGGCTGGCCGAAGATGGTCGAGCCGGTGGCGTCCACGCCGATCAGGCGCAGCGCGGGCCAGTGGCGGCGCAGCGGGCCGATGATCCCGGAGCTGTGGCCGCCGGTGCCGACGCTGCACACCAGGACGTCGAGGTGGTCGAGGGAGGCGGCCATCTCGGCGGCGAGGGAGGCGTAGCCCGCCGCGTTGTCGGGGTTGTTGTACTGGTCGGGCCAGTACGCGTGGGGCAGCAGGGCGCGCAGTTCGCGCAGCCGGGCGAGGCGGGCCGCCTGCCAGCCGCCTTCCGGCGCGGGCCGGTCGACGATCTCCAGCCGCGCGCCGTAGGCCCGCAGCAACTGCCGCATGGACGGTTCCAGTTCGCTGTCGCAGACCAGGATCACGTCGTGGCCGAGGGCCTGGCCGGCGAAGGCCAGGCCGATGCCGAGGGTGCCGGAGGTGGATTCCACGACCGGCGCGCCGGGTCGCAGTTCGCCCCGTTCGCGGGCGCCGAGCAGCATGGAGACCGCGGCGCGCGCCTTCATGCCGCCCGCGCCGAGCCCTTCGAGCTTGGCCCAGAAGCCGGGGTGCGGGCAGGGCAGGTCGCCGGTGATACGGGCCAGGGGCGTACGGCCGACGAGGGCGAGGAGTTCCCGGTTGGCGGCGGGCGCGCCCAGCACGGCGGCGGTCATCGGGTGCCTCCCTGTGCCGACAGGGCGTAGCCGGTGTAGCGGTGGACGACGCCGGGCCCGCCGTCGAGCCAGAAGAACGGGTACGGCTCGGCGCACACGGCGCTCACCCCGGCGCCCAGGAGGCGGGGCAGTACGGCGCTGCCGGTCTGCGCGAACATCACCAGCGGCTTGGCGTGCCGCGCGCAGTGGGCGCGCAGCGGCTCGAAGGTGCCGTTGCCGAGGGTCATGCCGGAGGCCAGTACGGCGTCGCAGCGGTCGAGTTCGGCGAGCGCGTCGGTGCGGATCGGCTCGCCCCATTCCGTACGGCCGCCCTTGAGGTCGCACGGTACGCAGACCAGTCCGCGGGCGCGCAGCGCCTCCAGCAGCGAGTTGACGACGCCGACGACCAGGACGGTGCGGCCGGGCGCGACGGGGAGCAGCCCGGCGACACCGCGGGCGCGGGCCCGGGACTTGGCGAGCGAGTCGCCGGCGGGCAGTTGCCAGGGCTGCGCGCCGTTGGCAGGCGTGTGCGGCAGGGCGTGCATCAGGTACGCGTCCAGGGCCGCGACCCGTACCGGCGCCAGCGGATGGTCGAGGAGTGCCGCGATGTCGGCGCCCACGCAGTCGTCGATCGCGGCGGCGGGCAGCGCGCCGGGCTCCACGGCGCAGGAGCCCACCGCGCTGCCGAGGCGCAGGCTGAGCACTTCGTTGCGGTAGCCGCCGCTGCGCCCTTCGTGGCGTACGGCCTGGCTGGTGGTGAAGGCCACCGCGATCTTCTGCGTACGGGGGTCGGGCCCCAGCTCGCCGGCCCGTACGCGGAGTACCAGGTCCGAATGATCGGCCGCGGCGGGCCGCACGGTCACCGCCGCCTGTCCCACCGGGCTCATCGCTCGTCCACCACCCGCGGACACAGGCCGGCCAGCAGCTCTTCGACGCGGGCACGCGCGCCCGCCCCTTCGCTGTCTGCGGCCATGACGTGGCCGAGGTACCCGTTGTTGCTGCCGGTCTCCTTCACGGCCTTGCCGGGCGCGGCGAGCTGGACCTCCAGCACGCCGGGCCGCCCGTCGAGCCCGTCGGCGCCGGTTATCTCCCGGAGCACTCCGGTGCGTTCGGGGACGAGGAAGCCGATGGCGGCGCTGCGCAGCCCGGTCTCGCGCGGTACGAGGTCCGGCTCGCGGCCGAGCGCCACCTCCACGAAGGCGGCGGCCAGGTCGATGCCGGTGACGTGGCGGACCAGCTCGGTGATGCGGTTGCCGGCGGGCCGCGGGTTGACCTCGACCACGCGCGGCCCGGCCGCGGTGAGCTTGATCTCGGTGTGCGCGACGACCTGGTCCAGGCCGAGCGCCTTGAGTGCGGCGCGGGCGGTGTCCGCGGCCGCTTCCGCGTCGGCGGTGGTCAGTGCGGCGGGGAACATGTGCCCCGTCTCCACGAACGCCGGGGCGCCGCCCACGCTCTTGTCGGTCACCCCGACGACGCGTACGGCGCCGCCGTACGACACGGTCTCGACGCTGACCTCGGGCCCGTCGAGCAGCTCTTCCAGCAGGACGACGGGGGCGCGGAGCTGCCCGCGCGCGTTGACGGGGAAGGCGGCCAGCTCGCGGTGCGCGCGCGCCAGTTCGCTCTCGTCGTCCACCCGCCGTACGTACATCCCGGCGCACAGGTCCACCGGCTTGAGCACCAGCGGGAAGCCGATCTCCCGCGCCGCCTCGGCGGTCCGGGCCCAGTCGCCGCAGACCGCGAACCTGGGGCCCGGCACGCCGGCCGCGTCCAGCGCGCGCCGGGTGGCGTCCTTGCGGCAGGCGGCCTCCACGGCGTCCGGCGCGGGACCGGGCAGTCCCAGGCGGGCCGCGATGCGCGCCACGGCGGGCAGGTAGTAGTCGCACGAGCTGAGGACGCCGTCGAAGCCCATCGCCGCGTGCAGGCGTTCGGCGTACGGCAGCAGGGCGTCGGTGTCGTTGGTGTCGGCGGTGATCACGTTGCGGGCCGCGAGCAGCGGGTGGGCGGTGCCCTCGGGGGCGGACCGCAGGTAGTGGTGGAGGTCGCGGGTGAGGAAGGTGAAGTCGTGTCCGGCCTCGCGGAGGGCGCGGGGCAGCAGCCTGCCCATCGACCCGACCCAGCTCTCGACCATCAGCAGATGCGCCACAACTCTCCTTCTGCGCAGGTGGTTTCGCTTCCGGGCACGCCACGGGGAGGCCTCGGCGGCCGTGGTGCGGTGTTGACCGAACGCGATGCTAACGCTAATGATTTTCATTGTCATCTCGTGGGCGCATCTTTCTTGCCGTTCCGTCCCCTCTCCTCGCCCGCGACGCCCGCCCGCGCCCTCCGCGCTGTCCCGAACTGCGAGCCCCATGCCTCACGCCCCGCGGCGCACCGCCCTGCTCTGCGCGCTCCTGACGAGCGTCGTACCGCTGTCCACCGCCACGGCCGCCGAACCCCGCGACGGCGCTCCCGCCCCGTCCCTGCGCTTCGGCGCCTGCCCGGCGTCCGTCCCCGCCCCTCCCCCGCCGGAACGCGTCGAGTGCGGCACGGTGAGCGTGCCGCTGGATCACTCGCGGCCGGACGGCACGCGCATACGGATAGCCGTCTCCCGCGTCCGCGCCTCGGGGACGCCCGCCGAGCGGCGCGGGGTCCTGCTGGTCAATCCCGGCGGGCCTGGCGGCTCCGGGCTTCCGTACGCGGTCACCAAGCGCGCCAAGCTGCCGGACGCGGTGCGCCGCGCCTATGACGTCATCGGCTTCGATCCGCGCGGCACCGGGCACAGCGCGCCCGCCGACTGCGGAGCGATGGGCGGGCTCTTCGACGCACCCGGCACCGGCGCCGCGCCGCTCGATCCCGTACCGCGCGACCGGCCCGGCGAGCGCGCCTACCTGGACTCCCAGCGACGGCTGGCCGCCGACTGCGCGGCGGGCACGGGCGACGCTCTCCCGCACCTCTCCACCAGCGAGACCGCTCGGGACATGGACGCCGTCCGCGCCGCGCTCGGCGAGCGGCGCATCAGCTATCTGGGCGTCTCGTACGGCACGTACCTGGGCGCCGCCTACGCGGCCCGATTCCCGCGCCGGGTCGACCGTTTGGTGCTGGACAGTGTGGTCGGGCCGCAGGACTGGCACGACTTCGACGTGCGGCAGGCGTTCGCGTTGCTGCGCCAGCGCGAGGTGCTCTTCGACTGGCTGGCGCGGCACGCTTCCCGGTTCGGGCTCGGCGGTACGGCGGGCGAGGTCGGCGCCGCGTACCGGCGGGTGCGGGACGGACTGGCGGCGCGGCCGGTCGCCGGGTTCGGTGCCGCGGCCTTCGACCGGGCCGTCTACCGGGCGCTGGGGCGTACGGAACGGTGGACCGCCCTCGGTGACGGGCTGCGCGCCTATCTGGACGAGGGGAGCGTCGACCGGCTGCGGCCCGCCGCGCCCTTCGACGGGGCCGAGTCACGTACGTACGAGGCCGCCAACCGGGTCGTGAAGTGCGCCGACGGGCCGGGGCCCGCGCCGGGGCGGGTGCTCGCCGACATCCGGCGGCTGCGCGGCGCCGACCCGCAGCCCGTACTGACCGGCCTGGAGGCTGCCGCCTGCGCGTACTGGCACGTCCGCCCGGCGGAGCGCACCCGGCTCGGCAGCCCCGCGGCGCCGCCGGCGCTGCTGGTGGCCTCCGCGCACGACCCCGTGACGACGCTCGCCGGCGCGCGGGCCCTCGGCCGCGTCCTGCCCGGTTCGCGGCTGGTCACCCTGCACGACGACTACTCGCACGGCGTCTTCGCGAGCCGCGGCAACCGCTGCGTGGATACCACGGTCGGCGCGTATCTCGTGGGCGGCACCGTCCCGGCGCGGGATGTGCACTGCGAGGGGCCGGGGCTGCCGGAGCCGTCCCCGCGTACCTGACGGCGCCGGGCGGCGGATTTTCCGGGAGGGCCGGAAAGCGCGGCGATCCTTCTTCGGCGGGCGGGCGGGTGCGCCCACCATGGGGGACGACGCGGGCGGCAGCCCGCCCGGCCGCGCAGGCGCGAGCCGGTCCGTACCACCGCAGGAGCCAGCATGATCTTCATCGTCGTCAAGTTCACCGTCCGGCCCGAGTACCAGGACTCGTGGCTGTCGCTGGTGGACGACTTCACGCAGGCCACCCGGCAGGAGCCGGGCAACCTGTTCTTCGAGTGGTCGACCAGCGTCGACAACCCGCGCGAGTTCGTGCTGGTCGAGGGCTTCGCCGACCGCAAGGCCGGGGACGAGCACGTGAACTCCGCGCACTTCAAGGCGGGCCTGGAGACCATGGCCGGGGCCATCGAGAGCACCCCGCAGATCATCAGCAGCGAGATCGACGCCGAGGGCTGGGCGCCCATGGGTGAGCTGTCGCCGCGCGAGGCGTGAGCGGCCGGGGCGCGGCGCCCCGGGGCCGCGGGCCCGTCCGTCCGGCCGCGCGGGGCGCCCTGCCCGCGCGGCCGGGATACGGGATCAGAACGGCGTGGCCGGGAGGTACTTGCCGTCCAGGGTGATCACCGCGCGGGAGCCGCCCTCCGGGTCCTCGACCTTCCGTATGTCCAGCCGGAAGTTGACGGCGCTGATGATGCCGTCGCCGAACTGCTCGTGGATCAGGGCCTTGAGGGTCGTGCCGTAGACCTGGAGCATCTCGTGGAAGCGGTAGAGGGTCGGGTCGGTGGGGACGCCCTCCGGGATGCTGCCGCGCAGCGGGATCGTGCGCAGCAGCCGCTCCGCCGCCTCGTCCAGGTCCAGCCGGGCGGCGACGGTGCGGGCGGCGTCGGCGGGCAGGGCGTGCTGCCCGAGGAGCGCGGCGGTGACGAAGACGGTGGACAGGCCGGTGCCGTCGGCCAGCTGCTCCCAGGTGAGGTCCTTGCGGATCTTGGCTTCGACGACGGTCCGCGCCAGGTCCTGGCGGGCCTGCGGGTCGAGCTGGGCGTGGGTGGGGGACACGGGAGGAGTCCTTTCGGGACGGAGCTCAGGAGAGCGGGGTGAAGGTGGCGCCGCGCGGGTCGAGGACGTCGACGGCTCCGGTACGGATGTCGTGGGTCCAGCCGTGCAGCGTGACCGCGTCCCGCGCGAGGGCGCGGGCCACGGACGGATGGGTGGCGAGGCGGGCGAGCTGGGTGGCGACGTTGTCGCGGACCAGGGCCTCGATCCGGGCCTCGGTGCCGGCGGCCGGGCGGGCGGGGTCCGTGGGAGGTCCGGCCGCGTCCAGCCAGCCGGCCAGGGCGGGCAGCCCGGTCAGGTCCTCGCCGGTGGCCAGGGCCGTCATCGCGCCGCAGCCGGAGTGGCCGCACACGATCACGTCGGTGACGCCGAGCGCGGTGAGCGCGTACTCGATGCTGGCGGTCACCGCGTCGGGCCGCGGGCCGTATGCGGGGACGAGGTTGCCGGCCGTACGGATCACGAACAGTTCGCCCGGCTCGGACTGGGTGAGCAGTTCGGGGATCACCCGGGCGTCGGAGCAGCCGATGAACAGGGCGCCCGGCCGGTGGGTGGTGGCGAGCCGCTCGAACAGGACCGCCCGGGCGGGGTGGACCTCGCGCTGGAAGCGCAGGACGCCGGCGGTGAGCTGAGAATGCACGGACACTCCTTGCTGGGGGACCTCGGCCGGGAAGCCGCTGAATCCACCATGCGTGAGCTGGGGCTATAGCGTCCAAGACGTACAACTCATGGCAACTATCGCTGTCGCCTATACCTGCTCGCCATGACTGCTTATCGTGGCAGGCATGGCCTTGGAATTGCGTCATCTGCGCTATCTGCTCGCCGTGGCCGAGCACGGAAACTTCACCCGGGCGGCCGAAGCCCTGCACGTCTCGCAGCCGACGCTCTCCCAGCAGGTCCGGCAGCTGGAGCGGGCCCTGAAGGCGCAGTTGCTGGACCGTACGGGCCGCACCGTGCGGCTGACCGACGCCGGGCAGGCGTACGCCCACTACGCGCGCGGTGCGCTGCGTGACCTGGAGGCGGCCGAGCGCGCCGTGCTGGACGTACGGGACCTGTCGCGCGGGACGCTGCGCCTGGCCACCACCCCGACCTTCACCGCCTATCTCGTCGGCCCGCTGGCCGGCGCGTTCCACACCCGCCACCCCGGCATCTCGCTCACGCTGCGGGAACTGCCGCAGGAGCGCATGGAGGCGGCGCTGCTGGCCGACGAGCTGGATCTGGGCATCGCCTTCAGCGGACCGCACCTGCCGGGCATCACCGGCACCGCGCTGTTCACCGAGGCGCTCGGGCTGGTCGTCGGCCCGGCCCATCCGTACGCGGACCGCACCGCACCGCTGCCCGTGCGCTCGCTGCGCGACCATCAACTCGCGCTGCTGAGCGCGGACTTCGCCACCCGGCTGCACATCGACGCATACTTCGGCGAGCACCGGGTGCGGCCCGACATCGCCGTGGAGGCGAACTCCCTCACCACCCTGACCGAACTCGTCCGGCGCACCTCCTTGGCGACCGTCCTCCCGGACGCCATCACCCGCGAACAGCCGGCGCTGCACCCCGTCGCCCTCTCCCCCGCACTGCCCGCCCGCACCGTGACCCTGCTGCGCCGCGAGAGCGCCTACCGCAGTGCCGCGGCCGACGCCTTCTCGGAGCTCGCCCGGGAGTGGGGGCGGGAGTACGGGGAGGAGTAGTGGCCCCGCGCGGCCGGGGCCGGGCGGTTCACCTCGATATGCCGCACAGGGCGTGGTCGACGAGGGCGTTCATGGCCCGGAGCTGGCGTACGGCGGTGTCCTGGTCGGCCGGGCGGCTGTGCAGGGAGACGGTGACGGAGCGGCGGCCGTCGGGAGTGGCGGCCGGCTGGACGACGTAGCCGATGCCGCTGCCGCCGTGGCCCCAGTACGTGCCGCCGCAGGACAGCGGGACGTTGAAGAGGCCGAGGCCCGCGCGGGTGCCCGGGACCTGGTCGGGCGCGTCCGGCACCGCCACGGTACGGCGCATCTCGGCCTGCTCGGCGGGCTCCAGCAGGCTTCCGCTGTTCAGGGCGGCGAAGAACGCGTCGAGGTCGGCGGCCTTGCTGATCATGGCGCCGTCGGCGCCGGAGTCGTAGGGCAGGTACGGCGCGGTGGTGTCGGCGTACGGCCCGCCCGGCGTGAACTGCTGGTACTCGGTGGCGTGCGGGTGCGGGAAGCGCGGACGGCCCTCGGGTGCGCGGGTGTCCTTCAGGTGGAGCGGCCGCAGGATGCGCTGTGCGACCTCGTCCTGCCACGTGTGGCCGGTGACGGCCCGCACGATCATGCCCGCCAGGACGTAGTTGGTGTTCGAGTAGCCGTGGCGGGTGCCGGGGCGGAACGCGGGGCGGTGCTTCATGGCCAGGGCGACCAGCCGCTCCGGCGAGTAGAAGTGGTCGCGCTCGGCCTCGTACTCGCGGCGGTCGCGCGGGACCACGTCGGCGGCGTAGTCGGGCAGGCCGCTGGTGTGGCCGAGCAACTGGCGCACGGTGACGGTGCGGCCGTCGTTGCCGTTGCCGGTGACCGTGCCGGGCAGCCACCGCTCCACCGTGTCGTCGAGCCGGAGCCGGCCCTCGCCGACGAGCTGGAGGAGGACGGTGGCGACGAAGGACTTGGTCGTACTGCCAATACGGAGAAATCCCCCGCGGGGCACGGGCCGGCCGGTCGCGAGGTCGCCGGTGCCGCTGGTGACCTCGCGGACGCCGTCCGGGGTGCGCAGGCGCACGGCGACACCGGTGACGCCGGCGTCGCGCAGGGCGTCGGCGTCCCGCTGGAGCGGGTCGGCACGCGCGTGCCCGGCGGCGGTGGCCGGGCCCGGCAGCACGGCGAGCAGCGTGCCGAGGGCGGCCAGTGCGGCGATGCCGGTGCTGCGTGCGCGGCGGAAGTGGCGTCTCATGCGGCGATGGTCGCGCGGTGCGGCGGGCTTGGGCCATCCGGCTGGCCCCCGTTCCGGTGGTGGGGTGAACCGCAGTCGGCGGACGGCACGGATCGCCGGTACAGGTACGGGTACCGGTACGGGGCGACGGGGACCGGCACGGGCCGCTGCGTACCGACGCAGGGTAGGGGCCGCCACGGACCGGTACGGCGACAGGGAGGCGCGGCATGGAACGGGTTCTGGTGACCGGGGCCACCGGGTACATCGGCGGACGGCTGGTGCCGGAGCTGCTGGCCGCGGGGTACACGGTGCGGTGTCTGGCCCGTACGCCGGGCAAGCTGCGGGACCACCCGTGGGCCGGCCGGGTGGAGACGGTGAAGGGCGATGTCACGGACGCGCGGTCGCTCGGCGAGGCACTGGAAGGGGTCACGGTCGCGTACTACCTCGTGCACGCGCTGGGCACCGGCAAGGACTTCGAGGAGACCGACCGCCGCGCGGCCCGCACCTTCGCCGCGTGCGCGCGCGAGGCGGGCGTGCGGCGGATCGTCTACCTGGGCGGCCCGGTGCCGGAGGGCGCCGACGAGCGGACCCTGTCGCCGCATCTGCGGTCCCGCAGCGAGGTGGGCCGGATCCTGCTGGAGTCGGGCGTGCCGACCGCGGTGCTGCGGGCCGCGGTCATCATGGGGTCGGGTTCGGCGTCCTTCGAGATGCTGCGGTACCTGACCGAGCGGCTGCCGGTGATGGTCACGCCGAGCTGGGTGCGCACCCGCATCCAGCCGATCGCCGTACGGGACGTCCTGCACTACCTGGTGGGCTGCGCCGAGCTGCCGGAGGGGGTGAACCGGGGCTTCGACATCGGCGGCCCGGACGTCCTGACGTACCGGCAGATGATGCAGCGCTACGCGCGCGTCGCCGCGCTCCCCCGCCGCCTGATCCTGTCGGTGCCGGTGCTGACGCCGGGCCTGTCCAGCCATTGGGTGGGGCTGGTGACGCCGGTACCGGCGGCCATCGCCCGCCCGCTGGCGGAGTCGCTGCGCCACGAGGCCGTCGTGAAGGAGCACGACATCGCGCGGTTCGTACCGGACCCGCCGGACGGGCGGACCGGCTTCGACCGGGCGGTGGAGCTGGCGCTGCGGCGCGTACGGGAAGCCCGGGTCGCCACCCGCTGGTCGTCGGCCTCGGTGCCCGGCGCCCCCAGCGATCCGCTGCCGACCGACCCGGACTGGGCGGGCGGCAGCCTCTACACCGACCGCAGGCAGCGCACGGTGGACGCGCCGCCCGAGGCCCTGTGGGAGGTCATCGAGGGCATCGGCGGCGAGAACGGCTGGTACTCCTTCCCGCTCGCCTGGGCGCTGCGCGGCCGGCTGGACCGGCTGTCGGGCGGCGTGGGGCTGCGCCGGGGGCGGCGGGACGCCGAGCGCCTGCGCGCCGGTGACTCGCTGGACTTCTGGCGGGTCGAGGAGATCGAGCGGGGGCGGCTGCTGCGGCTGCGCGCGGAGATGCGGCTGCCGGGGCTCGCCTGGCTGGAGCTGCGGTGCGGGCAGGACGCGGCGGGCCGTACGGTCTACCGGCAGCGGGCACTGTTCCACCCGCACGGGCTGGCGGGGCACGCGTACTGGTGGAGCGTCGCGCCGTTCCACGCGGTGGTGTTCGGCGGGATGGCGCGCAACATCGCGGCGGCGGCGCGGGAGCGGGGCGGCCGGGCGACCGCGGTGGGGCGGTGAGGCCACCCGGCGGGCCCGCCCGGCCGCCATTACCCTGCGTCCACGATCTTCGGTCGTATGAGTGAATACACGGCTTTCGCTGTCACGGTCGGACGCAGTGGGAGAGCGGTGTGCGGACGGCGGGGAAAAGCTGGACATCGTTCAGCCATTCCCGGCACTGGAGGCACCCCATGCCCACACCCCGTTCACTCACCGGCCGGAGGCGATCCCGGTCGCTGTACCCCCTGCTGGCCTGCGGTCTCGTCGGCGGGCTCGCCGCCCCGGCCGCCTTCGCCACGCAGGCCGCAGGGGCCGGCGCGTCCGTCACGAAGCAGCAGCCGTCCGCTCCCCGCGCCACCTACGACGTGGAACAGTGGGTCAGCGTCAACGAGAAGATTCCGAACAGGACCTACAAGGACATCGGGCGCGTCGGCAACAAGGGCTACCAGACGAAGGACTCGCCCGCGCCGACCGGCAAGTGGCGCACGTACATCAGGGTGAACACCCATAACCTGCACCGGCACCCGAAGGTCAGCAGGGCCTGGCTCACCGTCACGAACACCTGGTCCCAGAGCTGCGCCCCCTACAATGTCGAGCTCTGGGACACGTATGGGATCACCGGCAACACGACCTGGAACACGCAGCCGAGGGGCCGCCTGTTCACCTGGACCACCCCCAGGACGTCCCCTTGCCGGAACCGCACCCTGACCTTCGACGTCACGTCGCTCGCCAAGGTCGCGCAGGATCGCCACTGGAGGAACATCACCTTCGGGCTGAGGTCGACGAACGAGACCAGCACGGACGCGTACAAGAACCTTGACGCGGCCCACGCCCGACTGCACGTGCAGCCGTAGCGCCCCCGGCACGCCCCCGCCGCCCCGGTGAGCGAACGACCCGCCGGGGCGGCCGCGCGTGCTCCGGCCGCTGATCCGCCGTCAGTGGTCATCGCCCGTTTTGATACCGGTGCCCGATCATCAATACGATCCGGCGATGATCACAAGAAAACGGCTGGCGGCCGGGGTGTGCGGGCTGCTCGCCACCTTGGCCGTGGGGCTGCTCCCCACCTCCGCCGCGGCGGCCGACGAACCGGACACGAAGAAGCCCTCCCCCAAGGTCGAGCTGGTGCTCGATGTCAGCGGGTCGATGCGGGCCCGCGACATCGACGGGCAGACCCGGATGGCGGCGGCAAAGCAGGCGTTCAACGAGGTGCTGGACGCGGTGCCGGGCGAGGTCCAGCTCGGTATCCGCACCCTCGGCGCGAACTACCCGGGGCCCGACCGGCAGACCGGGTGCAAGGACACCAAGCAGCTCTACCCGGTCGGGCCGCTCGACCGGACCGAGGCGAAGACGGCGGTGGCGACGCTCGCGCCCACCGGGTGGACGCCGATCGGCCCCGCGCTGCTGGGCGCGGCCGACGACCTCAAGGGCGGTGACGCGACCCGCCGGATCGTGCTGATCACGGACGGCGAGGACACCTGCGCCCCGCTCGACCCGTGCGAGGTGGCGCGGGAGATCGCCGCCAAGGGCATCCACCTGACCGTGGACACGCTCGGGCTGCTGCCGGACGCCAAGACCCGCAACCAGCTCAGCTGCATCGCGGAGGCCACCGGCGGCACCTACACCTCCGTCCAGCACACCAGTGAACTGCGGGACCGGGTGCACCAGTTGGTGGACCGGGCGGCCGATCCGGTGGTGAACCCGGTGGCGGTCCAGGGCGCCGACCAGTGCGCCAAGGCCCCGGTGCTCAAGCCGGGCCTGTACAGCGACCGGGAGAAGTTCGCCGAGCACCGCTGGTACCGGGTGGACCTGCGGCCCGGCCAGGAGCTGCGGGCGTCCGCGAGCATCGGCGCCGACCGCGCCGTCAACAACGACTACGGCATCCTGCTGCGCGCCTCGACCGTGCACGGCCGGGAGATCGTGCGCGGCTCGGAGGCGGGCGACGGGCGCACCGACGTGATCTCGTCGGGGCTGCGCTACCCGAAGGCGCCGCTGAAGAACGCGGAGGGTGCCGCAAAGAACGCGCCGGAGACGGTGTGCCTCCAGCTCAGCAACTCCTTCGCGGCGCCCGCCTCGGTGAAGACCGAGCCGGGTATGCCGGTGGAGCTGGCCATCGACGTGGTGGACGGTCCGTCCGACGCCTCGGACGCCGCCTCCTTCGGTCTGGGCCGCGGCTGGTGGTTCCTGGGCGCGCTGGTGCTGTTCGGCCTGGTGGCCGGTCTGCTGTGGGGCTGGCTGTCGCGCTGGCGTGTCGCCGTCTGGAGGACCAACTGATGCGTACGCGTAGGTTCATGACCGCCGCACTGCTGGCGGGTGTCGCACTCTTGGGTACGGCGGGTACGGCAGTGGCGGACAGCCCGTCGCCGTCCCCCAGCAGCAGCGGCAGCGGTGCCGGGCCGACCGAGGCGGGGACTTCGTTCCGTACCGCGACGCCGGTCCAGCCGGGGCAGCGTGCGACGGCCGGGGCGTCGACCGGCGACTACCTGTACTGGGTGGTGCCCGTGGACACCGGGCAGCGCGCGACGATGAAGGCGAAGGTGACGCTGCCCAAGGCGGCCCGGCACGGCGCCTCGACCTGGCAGATCGACGTGTACGACGGGCTGCGGCGGCGCCAGGCGTGCGTCTACGGCGCGCAGACCAGGGCGGCGGCAGCGGACGCGGCCTCGGTGGAGGTGTCCTGCACGCTGCGTACGGTCCGCTCGTGGGCGGAGCAGTCGTCCAACGATCCGCTGCCGGGCAGCTATTACGTACGCCTGACGGTCACCGGCCTGCCTCAGGACGACCTGGGCCTGCCCGTCAAGGCCGAGTTCGAGCCCTCCGTGGACGAGGCGGGCGGCGCGTACGCCGTGGACGGCAAGCTGTCCAAGCCGCTCGTGCCGGGCGTCGCCACCGCGGACCCGGAAGACGGGTCGAGCGCGTCACCGGCTCCGGCGGCGGGCAAGCGGTCCGCGGGCGCGCTGGAGCCGGAGGGCGGCTGGTCCTCGGGCCGGTGGTCCGACCGGTGGGTGTGGACGGCGGTGGGCGCCCTGCTGGCGGCGCTCGCCGGGATCTTCGGGTACTCGGTGACGCGGGGCTCCGGCCGCCCGTCGAGGGTGCCGCCGGGCGTCTGACGACGGTCCGGACATGCTGAGCGGGGCGGTGCGCGGAAAGGGTCCGCGCACCGCCCCGCTGCCGTACGAAGCGGCCCGCGCTCAGCCGGTGGTGCCGAGCAGCACCGCCCACTTCTCCAGGGCGGGTTCCTCCGACAGGTCGGCGACGGCGACCTCGATGCCGTGGTCGCGGTTCCAGCGGCCGGCCAGGGCCATCAGGCGTACCGAGTCGAGGCCGTAGTCGACGAGGTTCTCGTCGTCGGGGATGTCGGCGGGGTCCTCGCCGAGGACGTCGGCGACGTCCTTGCGCAGCTGTTCCAGCGTCAGTGCCATGGGGTCACTTTCCTTCGAAGACGGTGGCGGTGGTGGTGACCACGGCGCACTTGCCGGCCGCCCAGCGCAGCGCCATCGCGTGGTCCTCGGCCGAGAAGTCGGCCACCGCGTCGGCCACCAGGAACGCCTGGAGGTCGCGCATCCAGGCGTCGCAGGCGGTCATCATGACGCCGATGTGGGCGTAGACACCGGTGATCACGAGCTGGTCGCGGCCGAGGCCGCGCATCCGCTCCGCCAGGTCGGTGCGGACGAAGCCGCTGTACTTCCACTTGGTCAGCACGGTGTCGTCCGGGCCGGGGGCGACCGCGTCGGCGATGGCCGCCGCGTGCTCGTCGGCGGGCAGGCCCGGGCCCCAGAAGTCCTGTTGGAGGCCGCGTTCGGCGGGGGTCTGGCCGCCGGGCTGCGCGGTGTAGAGGACGGGGATGCCGAGCCGGGCGGCCTGCTCCTTGAGGGCGGCGACGTTGCGCAGCAGGTCCGTGACCGGCGACTCCTCGGTCCGGTACGCCGACAGGAAGTAGTTCTGCAGGTCGTGGACGAGCAGGACGGCGCGCGACGGGTCGGCTTTCCAGTCCACGCGGTTCGCGGGCAGGTCGCCGGCGGACGGCATGGGGTAGGGGGCGATGGCGGGCAGGGCCATGATGCGGTGCGGTCCCTTCAGGACGGTCGGTGCGGGTGCGGGGCGGTCAGGACGGTTCGGCGGTGCGGGTGGCGGCGGACCGGAGGTCCTTCTTGGAGATCTTGCCGACGCCGGTCTGCGGGAAGGCGTCCACGAACACGACGCGGTCGGGCACCTTGTAGGCGGCCAGGCCGCGGGTGCGGACGAACTTCTTGATCTCGACCGGCTTCACCGGTGCGGCGCCGTCCCGCAGGATCACATACGCGCAGGTGCGTTCGCCCAGGTACGGGTCGGGCTCGGCGACCACGTTGGCGTCGTGCACGGCGGGGTGGGCGAGCAGGTGGTTCTCGACCTCCTCGGCGGCGACCTTCTCGCCTCCGCGGTTGATCTGGTCCTTGGCGCGGCCCTCGACGACCAGGTGCCCGGTGGGGGTGAGCCGGACGACGTCGCCGGTGCGGTAGAAGCCGTCGGCGGTGAAGGAGCGGGCGTTGTGCTCGGGCGCCTTCCAGTAGCCGCGGATGGTGTACGGGCCGCGGGTGAGCAGATGGCCGGTCTCGCCGACGGGCAGGTCGTTGTCCTCGTCGTCCACGACGCGGATCTCGTCGTCCGGGGAGATGGGGCGGCCCTGGGTGGTGACGATGGTCTCCTCGGGGTCGTCCAGCCGGGTGTAGTTCACCAGGCCCTCGGCCATGCCGAAGACCTGCTGGAGGGTGCAGCCGAGGGTGGGCCGTACCCGCCGGGCGGCTTCCTCGCTGAACTTGGCGCCGCCGACGAGCAGGACGTCGAGGCTGCTCAGGTCGTACGGCGTGCCGGGCGCGGCCTCCGTCCAGACCAGGGCCAGCGGCGGAACGAGTCCGGTGAGGGTGACGCGTTCGCGCTCGATGAGCGGGAACGCCACGTCGGGGGTGGGCTGCGGGCACAGCACGACGCGGGCCCCCGCGTACAGTGCGCCGAGGGTGCCGGGCGAGGACAGCGGGAAGTTGTGGGCGGCGGGCAGCACGCACAGGTAGACGCTGTTCTCGTCGACGCCGCACAGTTCGTTGGAGCCCCACAGCGAGTAGATGTAGTCGTCGTGGGTGCGCGGGATGAGCTTGGGGACGCCGGTGCTGCCGCCGGAGAGCTGGAGGAACGCCAGGTCGTGGGGTGCCGGTTCGGCCCATGCCGGGCCGTCGGCGGGCGGGTCGGCCGGTACGTCGGCGAGGGCTTCGAAGGGGCCCGCGTCGCCGCCGGTGACGAGGACGTGCCGCAGGCCGGGGACCTGGTCCCGTACGGTCGCGGCCAGTTCGCGGTAGTCGAAGCCGCCGTGTTCGGCGGCGATGACGTAGGCGGCGGCGCCGGTGAACTCGCAGAAGTAGCGGATCTCGGTCTCGCGGTGGGCGGGCAGCGCGAAGACCGGCAGGGCACCGAGGCGGAAGAGGGCGAAGACGACCTCGAAGAACTCGGCGACGTTGGGGAGCTGGACGACGACCCGGTCGCCGCGCACGATGCCGCGCGCGTGGAGTCCGGCGGCCAGCCGGGTGGCACGGCGGTCCAGTTCGCCGTACGTCCAGCGGCGGCCCTCGCCGGCCGGGTCGACGACGGCGATACGGTCGGGGTGGGCGGCGGCCCGCTCGCGCAGCATCCCGGAGAACGTCTCGCCGCGCCACCAGCCCGCGGCGCGGTAGCGCTCGGCGAACTCCTCGGGCCAGGTGGGGGCGTGCGAACGGGCGTAGGCGTACTGATCGGTCACAGCTCGGCTCCGACGGCGCTGAGGAAGGTACGGAACTTGGCGCCGGTCTCGGCGGTCTCGGCGGCCGGCTCGGAGGCGGCGACGACGCCCGCGCCCGCGTACAGGCGAAGGGAGCGCTCCTCGGCCTCGGCGCAGCGGATGGTCACCACCCATTCGCCGTCGCCGGACGCGTCGCCCCAGCCCACCATGCCGGTGAAGAAGCCGCGGTCGAACGGTTCGGTGTCGGTGATCACCTGGCGGGCGGTGTCGGTGGGGGTGCCGCAGACGGCGGGGGTGGGGTGCAGGGCGCAGGCCAGTTCCAGCGCGGAGGTGTCCGGGGCGGCGAGGGTGCCGGTGACGGTGGTGGACAGGTGCCACATGGTGGCGGTGCGCAGCAGGGTGGGCCGGGCGGGGACGGTCAGGTCGGTGCAGTACGGGGCGAGGGCGCGGTGCACCGCGTCCACGACGACGGCGTGTTCGTGCAGGTCCTTGGCGGATTCCAGGAGCGCCGCGGCGCGGCGCACGTCCTCGGCCAGGTCGTCGCTGCGCGGGGTGGAGCCGGCCAGGGGGTTGGCGACGACGCGGTCGCCGCGGCGCGAGACCAGCAGTTCGGGGCTGGCGCCGAGGAGGGTGCGGCCGGGGGCGGTGGGCAGCGCGAAGGTGTAGCCGGAGGGGTCGCGGCGGGCCAGGCGCTGGAGCATGGCGGGGATGTCGAGCGGGTCGGGGGTGGTGAGTTCGAGGGTGCGGGCCAGGACGACCTTGCTGAACTCGCCGCGCCACATGCGTTCCACCGCGGCGGCCACGCCGGCGCCGTACACCTCGGGCTCCGGTACGGGTCTGATGTCCCACGCGGCCGCGGCGGGCGGGTCGGCGGGCAGCGCGATCAGCGGGTCGGCGGTGAGCGGCGGCGCGGTCCGTACGCTGCCGGGCACGGTGAGCGCCGCGGGCGCGCTCTGGTCGAAGGGCACCGCGCCGACGACGAACGGCGCGCCGTGGCCGTCGGCCCGTGCGGCGTCGAGGGTGGCGGCGACCCGCTGCGGCAGGGGGCGTTCGTCGTGCGGGACCTCGCTGTGGGTGCCCTGCCCGAGGAGGGTGCGGGTGGGCGTGCCGAGGAAGCGGGCGCCGGGGGTGTAGGCGTCCAGGAGAGCGGTGGCGGCTCCGACGGCCGGGTGGGCCGGCTCGGCAAGGGGGACGTGCGTGGCGACTTCGGGTGCCGTCGGCACGGGGGCTCCAATTCTCGGAAGGTCGCGGGGATTTCCGGGGTGGCTGGTACGGGTGGGGACGCGGAGGGTGCGCGGTGCGGTTGCCGGGGTGGCGGGCCGCTCCCGGCGGGCGGTGGTGCCGGGGTGCGGCGCGGGTCACCGGAGGGTGGCGCCGCCGTCGACGTACAGCTCCTGCATGGTGATGTGCCGGGCCCGGTCGGAGGCGAGGAAGACGACCGCGTCGGCGATGTCGGACGGGTCGGCGATCCGGCCGAGCGGGATGCCGGTGCGGTACGTCTGCGGGTCCCCGGCGATCACGCGGCGGGGCGCGTCGTCGTCGGTCCACAGCGCGCGTTGCATGGCGGTGTCGGTGGAGCCGGGCGCGACGATGTTGCAGCGCACGCCGCTGCGGGCGAGTTCGAGCCCCAGGCACTTGGTGTACATGGCCGCGGCGGCCTTGGAGGCAGCATAGGCGGCCATTCCGGTACGGGGCACGCCGGCGGCGTTGGAGCCGACGGTCACGATGCTCCCGGAGCCGCGTTCGACCATGTGCGGGGCGACGGCGGAGGCCGTGTGGAAGACGCCGGTGGTGTTCACGGCGAAGGTGTCGGCCCAGTCGGTTTCCGAGAGTTCGGCGGCGGGGCCGGGGCGCAGGATGCCGGCGACGTTCACCAGGACGGCGATCGGGCCGAGTTCGCGTTCGACGCGCTGGACGGTGGCGTCGACCGCGGCGCGGTCGGTGACGTCCATAGCCTCGGCGGTGACGGCCCCCGCGGTGCCGCTTCCGGGCGACGGGGCCGCGGGTGCGGTGCGGTCGGTGGCCACGACGTGGGCGCCGTGCTGCGCCAGCGCCGCGGCGACCGCGGCACCGATGCCCTGCCCGGCGCCGGTCACCAGCGCGATGCGCCCGGTGAACTCGGCGCGGCCGTCCGGTATGTGCTCAGGCATGAGCAACCTCCCCTTTTGTTAGGCAAGCCTAACCTAATATAGGACAGGCGCCCAGCCACTCCCCCATTCCGCACGCACGCAGGAGAAACGGTTAGGCTAGCCTCACCTTATGCAAAAGCAGCGCACGGGTATAGCCGCACCGCCCCCCGAACACGAGGCCGCGGGCGGCGCGTTGCCGGTGGCGGTGGCGCAAAAGGGCACTCCCGTATCCGCGGATGACCCGGACTTTGCCCTCGCGGCACCCGCGGCCGGTCCCCAGGGGCACAGCGGGGGCACCGCGCGCCGGACCGTGGTGCTCGCCGTGGCGGGCTTCGCCGCCGCCGTCCTCGCCCTGGCCGCCGTGTCCCTGTGCGTCGGCGCCGGCGAGGTCGGCGCGAGCGGCGTGCTGAACTACCTGCTGGACCGCGGCGGCGCGCGCAGCGACCCGCGGCTGGCCCTGGTCGTCGGCGACCTGCGGCTGCCCCGTACGCTCACCGCGCTGCTCGTCGGCGGCGCGCTCGGCGTCGCCGGGTGCCTCCTCCAGGCCGTCACCCGCAATCCGCTCGCCGAGACCGGCCTGCTCGGCGTCAACGCCGGGGCCTCGCTCGGTGTCGTCGCGGGCATCGCGCTGCTGGGCCTGGACTCCGGCTACGCGTACCTGGTGTGCGCGTTCGCGGGCGCGGTGGTCGCCAGCGGCCTGGTGCTGCTCATCGCGGGCCGACGGGGCGGCGGGTCGCCGATGCGGCTGGTGCTGGCCGGGTCCGCGCTGGGCGCCACGTTCGGCGGGCTCACCAGTGTGATCGTGGTCAATTCGGCGGAGACCTACGACCGGTTCCGGTTCTGGGTGCTCGGGTCGCTGGCCGGGGTCGAGGGCTTCGGCGAACTCGGGCGGCTCGCGCCCGTACTGGGCGTCGGTTTCCTGGTGGCGCTGCTGGTCGCCCGGCCGCTGTCCGCCCTCGCGCTCGGCGACGACCTGGCCCGCAGCCTGGGCCACCGGCCGCCGGTCATCCGTACCGTCGTCGCGGTCGGCGTGACGCTGCTGACCGCGGCGGCGGTGGCGCTGGCCGGTCCGATCTCCTTCCTCGGGCTGCTCGCGGGCTTCCTGGCGCGGGCCGTCGCCGGGACCCGGCTCGCCGCCCGGCTGCTGCTGGCCGGGCTGATCGGCGCGGCCGTCCTGATGCTGGCGGACGTGGTGGCCCGGGTGGTCTCCCGCCCGTTCGAGGCGCCCGTCTCCGTGATCGTGGCGCTGATCGGCGCGCCCGTCCTCATCGGGATCGTCCGCTCGCGGCAGCTCGCCTCGATGGGCATGACCGAACCGGCCGCCGAGGAGCGCGCGTCCGGCAAGGCGGGGCCGGGCGTGCTGCGCACACTGCGCGGACGTCTGCCCCGTCGGACGCCGAAGTCCGGCCGGGTGCGCCCCGCCGACACGTTCGTGCTGCGCCGCGGCCCGCTCTCCTTCCTCGTCGCCCGGCGCGCCACGCTCGCGGCGGTGCTGCTGGCGGCGGCGCTTTTGGTGGCGGTGGTGCTGTCCGCGTACGCCGGGCAGAGCGACATGGGCGTGACCCGCACCTTCCAGGCGATCTTCGGTCAGGGCGACCGGTTCGACGTGCTGCTGGTGCAGAAGTTCCGGCTCGGCCGGATCGTGGCCGGGCTGGCCGCGGGCGCCGCGCTGGGCCTGGCCGGCTGCCTGACGCAGACGCTGGCCCGCAACCGCCTCGCCACCCCCGAACTCCTCGGCGTCAACGACGGTGCCACCGCCGCCGTCCTGCTGTCCGTCACGCTCAGCGCGACCGGCACCTTCGGCGCCTGGTGGGCCGGTCCGCTGGGCGCGCTGGCCGCGGCCGTCGTGGTCACGCTCGTCTCCGGCGGCCTCGGGCAGCGCGGCTACCGCGTCCTGGTGGTGGGCCTGGCGATGTCCGCGCTGGCCTCCGCCGCCACGCAGGTCGCCCTCTCCCGGCGCTCGCTCAGCTCGGCGAGTTCGCTGTACGTGTGGACCTCGGGCAGCCTCAACGGGCGCAGCTACGCCGTCGCCGTACCCGTCCTGATCGGCCTGGCCGTCCTGGTGCCGCTGAGTCTGGCGGTCGCCCGGCACCTGGGCGTGCTGCGCTTCGACGACGCCACGGCCTCGTCACTGGGCGCCGCGCCGGCCCGTACCCGCGCCGTGTGCCTGCTGCTGGCGGTGGCCCTGGCGGGCCTGGCCGTCGGCATCTGCGGGCCGGTCGGCTTCGTGGCGCTGGCCTCGCCGGTCATCGCGTCGCGGATGGCGGGGCCGCTGCGGGTGCCGCTGGTCGGCACGATGCTGACGGGCGCGGTCCTGGTGGTGGCGGCCGACACGGTCGGGCGGATCGCGTTCTCCGGTACGGAGGTGCCGGTGGGCGTGGTGACGACGGTGCTCGGCGGGCCCTTCCTGCTGTGGGTGCTGCTGGGCCGCTCGGCGGCGACGCGTGTCTGACGCGATGTCTTCTCCTGACGCACCCGATGAGAGGGGTACGGAAGTGACCGCTGTCCGGAGTCCGCTGCTGCGCGGCCTCGCCGAGGACGTACGGGCCGGGCGGCCCGGCGCCGAGGAGGAATTCTGGCGCCGCGCCGAGGCGGCCGGGACGCCGCTGGTGGAGCCGGACCCGGACGGCGATCTGGACCACGTCCTGGTCACGTTCGTGTGGCGGGACGATCCGGCCCGCCCGGCCACCGACGTACTGGCGCTCCTGCACACCGTCACCGACCGCGACCGGCACGCGGGCGACCTGACGCCGCATCTGATGACCCGTGTCGACGGTACCTCGGTGTGGGCCATCAGCCACCGGCTGCGGTCCGACCACCGCGCCTCGTACCAGTTCCGCCCCGGCACGGGAGCGCGCGAGGAGATCCTGCGCACGGACCGGCAGGCGTGGCTGAAGGTGCTGGACAGTGCCGTACCCGACCCGCTGAACACCGCGCCCGTTCTGCCGTCGCGGGACGGCCGCAACCCCGCCTCGGTCGTGGCGCTGCCGGGCGCGCCCGCGCAGCCGTGCACCGGGCGCAGGCCCGGCGCGGCACGCGGCACCTCCGTACGCGCCGAGGTGGACGGCCGGCACGTCACCGTCCACCTGCCGCCCGGCCACCGCGCCGACGGCGGCCCGTACGCGGTCGCGGTGCTGCTGGACGGCGAGATGTGGGGCCCGGTCCTGGGCGCCGGTGACCTGCTGGACAACCTCCACGCCGATTCCGCCGTGCCGCCGACCGTCGCGCTGCTCGTGGACACGATGGGGCGGCGGATGGAGGACCTCAGCTGCAACGGTGCGTTCGTCGACTGGCTGGCGGACACGCTGCTGCCGTGGGCGGCCGAAGCGTACGGGGCGGGGCTGCGCCCGGAACGCACCGTCATCGCGGGGCAGAGCGCGGGCGGCCTGACCGCGGCATACGCGGCCTTCCGGCGGCCGGACCGGTTCGGGCTGGTCCTCTCGCAGTCCGGCTCCTTCTGGTGGCCGGACGACGCGGAACGCGGCGCCGAGTGGCTGACCCGCCAGTACGCCACGGCCGAACGCCGCCCGGTCCGCCTGCGCCTGGAGGTCGGCCTCCAGGAGTGGATGCTCCTCGCGGAGAACCGCCGCCTGCGCAATGTGCTGCGGGCACGCGGTTACGACGTGGCGTATGAGGAGTTCAACGGCGGGCACGATTACGCGTGCTGGCGTGGGGGGCTGGCTACGGGGCTGGGGGCGTTGCTGTCCAGCCGCTGAGCGCAGAACGGCGCCCCGGACCCGAGTCGGGTCCGGGGCGCCGTCGTTTCTCCCACGACGGGGTCAGCCGGCGGCCGGAGCCTCCGCCCCCTCCCCCGCTTCCTCGTCCTCGAACGGCGGCGGCTGCGGTGGGGCCTTCGGCAGCCGCAGGGCGGCCAGTGCGCCGACGGCGACCAGTGCGGCCGTCACCCACACCGCGGCCCGGTACGGGCCGGGGCCGGTGGCGGCCGTGCCGTGGCCGCCGATCACCCCGGCGCAGACGGCGATGCCCAGCGCGCCGCCGAGGGTGCGCAGGATTTGGAAGAGGCCCATCGCCCGGCCCATGTCGGGCGGGGCGATGTCCTCGAACCCGGCGAGCTGGACGGTGAGCACCGCCGTGCCGAGCACCAGGCCGATGGCGAACATCAGGCCCCGTACGAGCCAGGCGTTGCCCGCCGCGCCCGGTACGGCGAGGGCCGCGAAGACCGCGGCGGCGAGCAGCAGGGCGGGCGCCGCGAGCCGCCGTGGTCCGATGCGCGGCAGCAGCCGGTCGACGACCTGGGAGGCGAGCATCAGGCCGACCGCCTCCGGGAAGACGCTCAGTCCCGCGTCGAGGGCCGAGGCGCCCAGCGCGGCCTGGTAGAGCAGCGGGAAGACGAACAGTACGCCCATCAGGCCGGCGGCGGTGAGCACGGCGAGTGTGGAGGCCGTACCGTACGCCCGTCCGGCGAGCAGCCGCAGCTTCAGCAGGGGCTCTGGCGTACGGAGCTGGTGGACGACGGCGGCGGCCGGCAGCAGCACGCCGAGGACTGCGCTGACCGCGACGGCGGGCTGCGTCCAGCCCTGCGAGGGGCCGAACCCGAGCGCGTACGTGAGCAGTCCGAGCCCCGGGGTGGCGAGCCAGAACCCGGCCCGGTCGAACGGCCCCGGCGCGCCCTCGACGTGCTCGCGCAGCCCGATGACGCCCAGCAGGACGGCGGCGGCACCGATCGGCACGTTCACGAAGAACAGCCAGTGCCAGGACAGGTGCTGCGTCAGGAAGCCGCCCAGCGGCGGCCCGAGGGCGGGCATCAGGGCGGTCGGGACGATCAGGACCTTGGACAGCTTGGCCCGTTCGTGCGGCGGGAACGCGCGGAACAGCAGGGTCATGCCGACCGGGGTGAGCAGCCCGCCCGCCAGGCCCTGCACCGCCCGCGCCACGACGAGCGCGGGCAGGTCGGGGGCCAGGCCGCAGGCGGCCGAGGCGGTGGTGAAGACGGCGAGCCCGCCGAGGAAGACCCGCTTGGTGCCATAGCGGTCGCCGAGCCAGCCGGCCACTGGCAGGGCCAGCGCGAGGGCGACGAGGAAGGCGGTCTCGACGGTGTTGGCCGCCGGGACCGGGCGGCCGAAGTCGCCCGCGATGGTGTAGAGGGCGGGGTTGACGATGGTCGAGTCGAGGCCGTTCATGCACATGGCGGCCGTGTAGACGAGGACGACGGCGGTCTTCGGGGACAGCCGGGACGGCCGGGTCCGGGTCGGTGCGGTGGTCACCGGGTCACCCCTCCAGCTCGGTGAGGCGGTCGGCGACCACGCGCGCGATGTGCGCGATCGGCTCGGGCAGGGTCATGTCCTTGTGCGAGCAGGCGATGTCGGTGTTGTCGATGCGGCCGGTGACGTACGGGGTCCACGTCTCGGGGGTGAGGGTGTCGTCGATGGTGTCGACAGTGGCCCGGAAGAAGAGCACGTCGCCGCGGAAGACACGGTGGTCGTAGGCCCGTACGAGGTGGTTGGTGTTGAGGTAGATGTCTCCGAGCGCCTTGATCGTGTCCGTGGACAACGCGGACAGCGGACTGCCCTCGCGTTGCAGTACGTCCACCACGTTGGCGGTGGTCAGCGGCTTGCCCTCCAGGCTGTCCGGCCCGTAACCGCCCATGGTGAGCAGCGATTCGAGCGCTTCGGCCTCGTCCGGTACGGGCAGGTCGCGGAAGCCCTCGGCCGGGTAGGCGTCGAGGATGGCGAGGAGTTCGACCTCGTGGCCCTCCTCCTGGAGGTGGGTGGCCATGGCGTGCGCGATGATGCCGCCGGTGGACCAGCCGAGCAGCCGGTACGGGCCCTCGGGCTGCACCTCGCGGATGCGCGCGGCGTAATGGGCAGCCAGCTCCTCCAGGGTCGCGGGCAGCGGTTCGTCCGCGGTGGCGTCGCCGACACCCTGCGCCTGGAGGCCGTAGATCGGCACGTCGGGCGGCAGGTGGCGGATGAGCCCGGCGTAGCACCAGCTCAGGCCGCCGGCCGGGTGGACGCAGTGGACGGGGGCGCGCCCGCCCTCCGCGCTTTGGCCGACGGGACGCAGCGGCAACAGTACGTCGAGCGGGTCGTCATGGCGTACGGCGTCCAGGGCCGCGTCGAGGGCCGCGACGGTCGGCGACTGGAAGACCGTACCGATCGACACCTCCGTGCCCAGCACGGCCTTGACCCGGTCGGCGAGCCGCACCGCGAGCAGCGAGTGGCCGCCGAGGTCGAAGAAGTTGTCCTCGACGCCGACCCGGTCCAGGCCCAGCACCTCGGCGAAGACCGAGCAGAGCTGTTCCTCGCGCGGGGTGCGGGGCGGGCGCCCGGTGGCGGCGGGCCGGTCGGGGGCGGGCAGCGCCTTACGGTCGAGCTTGCCGTTGTTGGTGAGCGGCAGCCGGTCGAGCAGGACGACGGCGGACGGGACCATGTGGGCGGGGAGTTCGGCGGCGGCGTGGTCGCGCAGCGCGGCGGGGTCGGGGGCCTGGCCCGCGGCGGGGACGGCGTAGCCGACGAGCCGCTTGTCACCGGGGGTGTCCTCCCGTACGACGACGGCCGTGTCGGCGACGGCGGGGTGCGCGGCGAGCACCGCCTCGATCTCGCCCGGCTCGATGCGGAAGCCGCGCAGCTTGACCTGCTGGTCGGCGCGGCCGAAGTACTCCAGGGCGCCGTCGGTACGGCGCCGGGCGAGGTCGCCGGAGCGGTACATACGGCTGCCGTGCTCGCCGAAGAGGTGGGCGTACGGGTCGGCGACGAAGCGGGTGGCGGTCAGGTCCTCGCGGCCCAGGTAGCCGCGGGCCAGGCCCTCGCCCGCGACGTACATCTCGCCGGTGACGCCCGGCGGTACGGGCTGGAGCCGGTCGTCCAGGACGTAGACGCGCAGGTCGGGGATGTTGACGCCGATGGTGCTGGACGTGGCGCCCGCGGCGGTGGCGCGGTCGAGCGGGAAGTAGGAGACGTGCACGGTGGTCTCGGTGATGCCGTACATGTTCACCAGAACCGGCGCGTCGTCGGCGTGCCGCGCGTACCAGTCGTCCAGCCGCCCGAGCTCCAGCGCCTCACCGCCGAATACCACGTACCGCAGCGCCAGTTCGGCGCCGTCGCTCTCCCGGTCGGCGGCGGCCAGCTGGTAAAAGGCGGACGGGGTCTGGTTGAGGACGGTGACCTGTTCGGCGGCGAGCAGTTGCCGGAAGGCGTGCGGGTCGCGGCTGGTCAGGTGGGGTACGACGACGAGCTTGCCGCCGTACAGGAGCGCGCCCCACAGTTCCCACACGGAGAAGTCGAAGGCGTAGGAGTGGAAGAGCGTCCAGACGTCGTCGGGGCCGAAGCCGAACCAGTGGTCGGTGGCGGCGAACAGCCGGGTGACGTTGTGGTGGGTGACGACGACGCCCTTGGGGCGGCCGGTGGAGCCGGAGGTGTAGATGACGTACGCGGCGTCGTCGGGGCGCAGCGGCCTGGTGCGGTCGGCGTCGGTGAGCGGGCCCTCCGGGTACGGCGCCGCCGCGTCGCCGTCCACGGTGATCAGCGGCAGGGTGTGGCCGGGCAGGCGGGGCGCGGTCGCGGTGTCGGTGATCAGGGCGGCCGGGCGGGCGTCGTCCAGCATGTAGGCGAGGCGGTCGGCCGGGTAGTCCGGGTCGAGCGGCAGATAGGCGGCTCCGGCGAGGGAGACCGCGAGCAGGCCGGTGACCAGGTCGACGGAGCGCGGCAGCGCGAGCGCGACGATCGAACCGGGGCCGATGCCGCGGGCGGCGAGCAGCCGGGCCAGGCGCTGGGCGCGGGCGGAGAGTTCCGCGTAGGTGAGGGACTGCCCGGCGCAGCTGACGGCGGTGCGGCCGGGGTGGCTGCGGGCGACGGCCTCGTAGACGTCGGGGAGGGCGGTGGCGGGGCGTACGGCGAGAGGCTCGGCGGGCGTGTTCCACTCGACGAGGGCGCGGCGCCGCTCCTCGTCACCGAGCAGCGGCAGCAGTCCGAGGGGCGTGTCCGGGGTGTCGGCGGCGGCCGTGAGCAGCCGGGTCAGCCGGTCGGCGAGGGCCTGCACGGTGGCGCGGTCGAAGAGGTCGGTACGGAACTCGAAGAAGCCGCCGATGCCGCCGCCGGGCTGCTCGCCCGCGTTCAGGGTGAGGTCGAACTTGGCCGTACCGGAGGGCACCGCGGTCATCCGGGCGGTGGTCTGCGGGCCCAGCGCGAACGCGGCGTCCGGCACGGACTGCCAGGCCAGCATCACCTGGAACAAGGGGTGCCGGGCGAGCGAGCGCCGCGGGTTCAGCTCCTCTACGAGGTGGTCGAAGGGCAGCGTGTCGTGCTCATACGCGGCGAGGGTGGCGGACCGCACCCGCTCCAGGAGCGTACGGAAGGCGGGGTCGCCCGAGGTGTCGGTGCGCAGCACGACCGTGTTGGTGAAGAAGCCGACGAGGGCGGCGGTGCTGTCGTCGGCGCGGCCGGCGACGGGGGTGCCGAGGGGGATGTCGGTGCCGCAGCCGTGCCGGGTGAGCAGGGCGGCGAGGCCGGCCTGCACGGTCATGAAGACGCTGGTGCCGGTGGACCGGGCGAGACGCTGGAGCGCGGCGTGCGCCGCCGCGTCGAGGGTGAAGGGGACGGTGTCGCCGGCGTGCGAGGCGACCGCGGGGCGCGGCCGGTCGGTGGGCAGGTCGAGCTGGTCGGGCAGCCCGGCGAGGGCCTGCTTCCAGTGCGCGAGCTGGGCGGCGGCGAGCGGGGTGGGGTCGGCGGGCGTGCCGAGGAGCTGCTGCTGGTGGGCCGCGTGGTCGGCGTACTGGAAGGGCAGCGGCGCGAACTCCGGTGCCCGGCCCGCGTGCCGGGCACTGTAGGCGGCGGCGAGGTCGCGGGCGAGGGGCGTGGTGGACGCGCCGTCGCCGGCTATGTGATGCAGGAGGAGGAGCAGGGTGTGGCGGTCCGGGCCGTCGCTGAACAGCGTGGCGCGCAGCGGGGGTTCGGTGGCCAGGTCGAAGCAGTGGCGTACGGCGGCGGCGAGACCGGCGCCGGGCTTGGCGTCGGGCTCGTCGCCGGGCTTGGCGTCGGGCTCGTCGCCGGGCTTGGCGTCGGGCTCGTCGCCGGGCTTTGCGCCGGGCTCGTCACCGGGCTCGGCGAAGTGCAGCTCCGGCTGGGCCAGTGGGTGGTCCACGGGGAGAATCCGCTGGTAGGGGCGCTCCTCACCCCCGTTGTCAGTGGTCGGATATACCGTTCTCAGTGTCTCGTGGCGAGCCGTCAGGTCGCCCAGGGCGAGCCGCAGAGCGCCGCGGTCGACGGGTCCGTCGATGCGCAGCACGAGCGGGATGTTGTAGGTGGGGCTGGGGCCTTCGAGCCGGTGGAGGAACCAGAGCCGCTGCTGAGCGGGCGAGAGGGGGAGGTGTCCGGTGCGAGGGACGACAGGCGTGGACGGGGGCGCGGACGGTGCGCCGTCGCCGTCCGCCGACGGGGCGGAGTGGACGAGCGCGGCGAGCGCGGCGGCCGTGGGATGGCGGAAGACGTCCGCGGTGCTCAAGGGCGCGTGGAACACCTCCCGCATACGCGCGGCCAGCCGGGCGGCCAGCAGCGAGTGACCGCCCAGGTCGAAGAACCCGGCGTCCGCCGGGGGGCTCGTGTCCAGCGAGAGGAGGTCGGCCAGGAGGCCGCGGATGATGTCGGTGTGCGGGTCGCCGGGGACGGTGCCCGTAGCGTCGGAGCCTGAACCGGCGCCGCCGGTTCCGCCGTCACCGGCGCCGGGGACGCCCGGCGCGGGGTCCGGCAGGGCGCGGTGGTCCAGCTTGTCGTTGGCGGTACGGGGCAGTTCGGCGAGCAGCGTCACCGTGGCCGGGACCATGTGCGCGGGAAGCGCGGCGGCGAGGTGCGCGCGCAGAGTGGCGGAGGTGGGGAGGGGTGGGGCGGGGGTGGGGGTGGGGGCCCCGGGGGAAGGAACAGCGGAGGCATCGCCGCCCCCGGCCGAGCTGTCAGGCCCAACCGAGCCGCGTGGCCCAGCCGAGCCCTCACCAGCCCCCCGCAGCACCGCATAAGCCTGCAGTCGCTTGCCCTGAGGGGTGTCGCGGGCGATTACCGCGGCCTGGGCCACGGACGGGTGGCGGGCCAGGACGGCTTGGATCTCGCCGAGTTCGATGCGGAAGCCGCGGATCTTGACCTGGTCGTCGGTGCGGCCCAGGAATTCGACGGTGCCGTCCGTCCGGCGCCGCACCAGGTCCCCGGTGCGGTACATCCGGCCGCCCGGCTCGCCGTGCAGCGCGCCGTACGGGTCCGCCACGAAGCGTTCGGCGCTCAGGTCCGGCCGCCCGAGGTAGCCGCGGGCCAGGCAGGCGCCCGCCACGTACAGTTCGCCGGTGACGCCGTCCGGCGTGGGGCGCAGGCAGGAGTCGAGGACGTAGACCCGGGAGCCGCGCACCGGCCGCCCCTCGGGGGCCTGCCCGATGCTGCCGCCCACGGCCCCGGACCCGGTCTCGGCCCCGATCCCGATCCCGGCCCCGGCCTCGGCCCCAGCCCCGGACCCGATCTCAGGCGCCGTCCAGTAATACGCGTCGACCGTCGTCTCCGTAGGCCCGTAGAGGTTGACCGCGTGCAGTGCCTCGGTCGCGGTCAGCCGCTCCCACAGCGGTGCGGGTACGGCCTCGCCGCCGACGACGAGTACGGCCGGGTGGTGCCGGCCGTCGTCCAGCAGTCCTTCGGCCAGCAGGGCTTCGGCGTAGGAGGGAGTGACGTCGAGGTAGTCGATGCGGTGCTCGGCCACGTACCGGGCGAGGGCTGCGGGGTCGCGGTACGACACGTCGTCCAGCAGGTGCAGTTCGTGCCCGTGCACCATCCACAGCACCGGGTCCCAGGACGCGTCGAAGGCGAACGACGCGCTGTGTGCGACGCGCAGCCGTTCCCGGCCGGTGCGGGCGACGGCGGGCGCGATGTGGTCGCGGCCGTGCCCGGCGTACAGGTTGGCGAGCGAGGCGTGGCCGACCACGACGCCCTTGGGGCGGCCGGTCGAACCGGAGGTGTGGATGACGTACGCGGCCTGGCCGGGCGCGGGCGGTGTGGCGGGCGCGTCGGCGGGCTGCGCGGCGAGCGAGGCGGCGGTGCCGGGGTCGTCCAGCGCGACGACGGGCAGGCCGTGTGCCGGGAGTCCGGCGAGCGTCGCGGCCGTACCGATCACACAGACGGGGCGGGCGTCTTCGAGCACGGCCAGCGTCCGGGCCGCCGGGTGCCCGAGGTCGAGCGGCTGGCAGACGCCGCCCGCCTTCAGGACCGCGAGCAGCGCCGCCATCATGTCGGTGCCGCGCGGCAGCGCGAGGGCGACGGGCCGTTCCGGTCCGGCGCCCAGCCCGGTCAGCAGGTGGGCCAGCCGGTTGGCGGCGGCGTCCAGTTCGGCGAAGGTCAGCGCGGTGTCACCGGTGCGGACGGCCACCGCCCGCGGGGTGCGGGCGGCCTGTTCGGCGAAGTACTCGGGGAGGGTGCGGGCAGCGGGCGCCTCGGTGCGCCCGTCCGTGACGCGGCGTATCGCGGCCGGGTCCAGCAGGTCGACGGTGCCGACGGGGCGGTCCGGGTCGGTCAGCAGCAGTTCGGTGAGCCCGTCGAGGTAGCGCAGGAACGATTCCTGGTGTCCGGCGAGTTCGGCGGGCGCGTACCGGCCCGTGTGGGCGTCTAGGCTGATGCGCAGTCCGCCGTCGGCGTCCGGCGCCGCGGTGACGGCGAGGTCCTCGACCGGCCCGGCGGCGAGGTTGTGGACGGTGCCGGGCAGCCCCGCGAAGTCCAGGCCGGCGTCGAACGGCTTGATGTTGACCATGGGTCCGGTCAGCGGTGTACCGGCGGAGGAGAGTGCGAGGTCGCGGCGGATGTCGGCCTGCGGGTAGCGCTGGTGGCGGCGGACGGCGCGGATTTCGAGGACGACGCGGCGCAGCAGTGCGGCGCCGGTGTCCTGGGGGCGTACGGCGATGCGCAGCGGCAGTACGTTGACGGTCATGGCCGGGGTGCGCAGCGCGGCGGGGCCGCGCCGGTTGGTCAGCGGCAGGCCGAGCACGATGTCCTCGGCGCCGGTGACGCGGTGCAGGTGGCCCGCGGTCGCGGCGACGACGAGTTCCGCCCAGGTGGCCTTGGCCGCTTCGGCGGCCCGGGTGAGCCGGTCCAGGGCCGCGGCGGGCAGGCCGGTACGGGCGCGCAGTACGTCGCCCGCGCCGATGGCGTCGGCGAGCGAGGCCGCGCCGGTGCCGGCACCGGCTCCCCGCGGACCTGCCCCACCCTCGGCGGACCCGGCGCCAGTGGCACCCCCGGCGCCCCCTCCCGCGAGCGTCACCGGCTCCGGCCGCCCCGCCATCCGCCCGGCCCAGAACTCCCGGTCGATCGTGTACTGCTCGCTGTCCAGGTACCGCCGCTCGTCCTCGACCAGGTCGCGCAGCGGCGCGAACCGGGTGGCCGCGGGCTCCAGTCCGGCGGCGAGGGCGGTGTAGACCTCGGCGAGCCGCTGCCCGACGAGCTGGAGGGCGTACGCGTCGACCGCGATGTGGTGGACGCGCTGGTACCACCAGTACCGGTCGTCGGCGACGCGGAACAGCGCCTGCGTCATGAGCTGTCCGGCCTCGCCCGGGTCGGCGGCGCGGGTGAGGTCGGCGTGCATCCAGTCGCGTGCCGCTTCCTCGGCGGGCCGGTGCCCGCCGCGCAGGTCGGCGCGGTGCAGCAGCCGGTCCGGGGCGGGCGGCGCGAGGTGCTGCGCGGGGATGCCGTCCGTCTCGCGTACGCATACGCGCAGCGTCTCGGCCTCGGTGACGGTGCGCAGCAGGGCGCGCTCGAACAGCGCCTCGTCCAGCGGTCCCTGGATCTCCACCACGTCCGCGGTGTTCAGGGCCGGGCTCTTGGGATCGATTTGACTCGCGTAATGAATGCCGGCCTGCGCGGTGAGCAGGGGGAAGTCCTCGGGCCCCGCGGACCCGGGAACGCCCGGCGAGGGGGTGCCGGGGCGCGGCGTCGCCGCGGGGGCTGCCTGGTCGAGCGGACGCTGATGCATGTGTGTGACAACTCCCGGGGAGAAATCCGACCTTCGCGCACCGGCCGGGACAGCCCGCGCGCAAACTTAGGGAAGCCTAAGTTATTTTTTACTCTTCCGTGGTGCCGCCGACCGCTGCGGGCACCGGCCACCGAGCCCGAAGAGGAGACGATGACGTCCACCACCACCCCCGCCCCCGGGTCCGCCGTACTGCCCGCCGCCGTCAAGGACGCCGTGCGGCAGCACATCGCGGACCGGCGCGGCACCCTGCTGGACCTCAGCCGCCGTATCCACGGCTGTCCGGAGACGGCCTTCACCGAGCACCGCGCCGCGGCCTGGTGCGCGGAGCTGCTGCGCGAGCACGGTTTCGCCGTGACCGCGCCCGCCCACGGCCTGGACACCGCGTTCGTGGCCACCGCCGGGACCGGCCCGGTCACGGTGGCGATCGCCTGCGAGTACGACGCGCTGCCGGACCTCGGCCACGCCTGCGGCCACAACCTGATCGCGGCGGCCGGTGTCGGCGCGGCGCTGGGCCTGGCCCCGTTCGCGGCGGAACTGGGCCTGACCGTGCGGGTCGTGGGCACGCCTGCCGAGGAGCGCGGCGCGGGCAAGGCGCTGCTTCTGGAGGCCGGGGCGTTCGACGGGGTGGACGCGGCGATGATGGTGCACCCGTGTCCGTTCGAGATGTCCGACTTCCGGTCGTTCGCGCTGGGCACGCTGTCCGTCACGTACACCGGCCGCACCGCCCACCCCAGCCTCAACCCGCACGAGGGCCGCAACGCGGCCGACGCTCTGACGGTCGCGCAGGTCGCCCTGGGCCTGCTGCGCCAGCAGTTGCCGCCGCAGTGGCGGGTGCACGGCGTCACGACGTCGGCGGGCTCGGCGCCCAACGCGATACCGGACCGCGCGACGGCCGAGTACGAGATCCGCGCCGAGGCCGCCGAGGACCTGCGCGAGCTGCGGGAGCGGGTGGAGGCGTGCTTCCGGGCCGGGGCGCTGGCGACCGGCTGCGAGGTGACGCTGGAGCGCCCGGAGCCCGACTACCTGGACTTCCGCGGCGACCCCGGGCTGATCGCCCTGTGGGAGGCGAACGCGCGCGCCCTGGGCCGGCCGGAGCCGGTCGTGCGCGGGCCCTTCGCCTGTACGGACATGGGCAACGTGTCGCACGCGGTCCCCTCGATCCATCCCGTACTGGACATCAGCGGGGGCGCCTGCGGGCCGCACGAGCCGGAGTTCGCCGAGGCGGCGGTGTCGCCGGCGGCCGAACAGGCACTGCTGGACGGCGCGGTGGGCCTGGCCTGGACGGCCGCGGACTTCGCGTACGGCAGGAACGGCGGAAGCGGCGGCGCGGCCGGGGCGTGACGGAGCGCCGGTGGCACCCGGGGGTGCCACCGGCGTCCGGACGGCCGTACGGGCCGCCGCGGCTCAGGACTTGGACAGCGCCTTGCTGATGTCGTTCATGACGACATCGCTGGCGAGCGGGCCGCCGCGGGTGGACCAGACGGAACCGTCGACGGTCGCCACGTGGTTCTTCCGGACCGCGCCCAGCTCCTTGTAGGCGGGCTTGGTCTGCACGTCCTTCAGGGCCTTCTCGCCGTCGGAGGTCAGCGTGGACAGGAACAGCCAGTCGCCGTCGATCTCGTTGATCTTCTCCAGGCTGAGCGACGGGGTGTGCGCGTTGCCGTCCTTGTTCTGGTTGGCGGGCCGCTTCAGACCCATCTCCAGGGCGACGCCGCTGGCGAACTGCTTGCGCTCCATCCAGCTCGGCCCGTCCTGGTTCCAGCGGACGATGGAGACGGCGGCGCCCTTGTTGGCGCCCAGCTTCTCACCCGCCGCCTTGGCGGCCGCCTCGTGGTCGGCGATGACCTTGTTGGCGTCGTTCAGCTTGTTGACGGCGTTTCCGATACCGCGGAAGGAGATCTTCCAGTCGTCGGTGGGCGCCATGGTGACCAGGGTGGCGGGGGTGATCTCGCGCAGCTGCTTGAGTACCTGCTCGTCCTGCATGTCACCGGCGAGGATCAGGTCGGGCTTGGCCGCGATGACCTTGTCCATGACCGGCTTGAGCAGGCCGCCGACGACGTCGATGCCCTTGACCTTGTCGGCCAGGTAGGCGGGCGGCTTGTCCAGGCCCTGCCCGTTGGTGATGCCGACCGGCTTGATCTTCAGCGCCAGCACCGCGTCCAGGTCTTCCTGGGTCAGCGTGACGATCCGCTGCGGGTGGGCGGGCACCTGGACGACCTTGCCGGTGGCGTCCTTGACCGTACGGGTCTCGCCGGACGCCGCGTCCTTGCCGCCCTTGTCCTTGGAGTCCGCGCCGGCGTCCGATCCGCAGCCGGTGAGCAGCAGCGTCGCGGCCCCGAGGGCGGCGACGGCCGCGGCGGCACGGCGCCGGGTGGTCAGAAGTGAGCGGCGGGACACGGTCATCGAGGACTCCGGGTTCAATGGGACACGAGGTGCGGACGGCATACGGGTGGCCGCCGGAAGCAGCCACAACGTGGCCGATTCGCGTTAAGGTTAGCCTTACCTTATGACAAAATGGCAAGAGGTGTGACACGCCTGTGACCACCCTTGCCCCGGAGAAAGGCCGGCCCCCGTGGAACTCCGCGTCGAGCAGCTCACCGCCGGATACGCCGGGCACCCGGTCGTCGACCGCGTGGACCTGACGGTCGAGTCGGGCACGGTGGTGGCGGTGGTCGGCCCCAACGGCTGCGGCAAATCCACCCTGCTGCGCTGCCTGGCCCGCCTCCACGAACCGGAATCGGGGCGGGTGTTCGCGGGCGACGCGGACGTGTGGCGGCTCAAGCAGCGGGAGGCGGCCCACCGCATCGCGCTGCTCCCCCAGTCCCCCCAGGCACCCGAGGCGGTCACCGTCGCCGGGCTCGTACGGTACGGACGCCACCCGCACCAGGGCCTGTTCCGCCAGTGGTCGCGCGAGGACGAACGGGCCGTGACCCGCGCCCTGGAGCAGACCGGCACCAGCGCCCTGGCCGGCCGGCGCCTCGACCAGCTCTCCGGCGGCCAGCGCCAGCGCTGCTGGCTGGCCATGGCGCTCGCCCAGGAGACCCCCGTCGTGCTGCTCGACGAGCCGACCAGCGCCCTCGACATCGGGCACGCCGTGGAGGTGCTGGACCTGGTGCGCGAGGTCGCGGCGGGCGGGCGCACCATCGTCATGGTCGTCCACGACCTCGCGGCGGCGGCCCGCTACGCCGACACGGTCGTCGCGATGCGCTCGGGCCGGGTGGTCGCCGCCGGCCCGCCGCGCGAGATCATCGACGCCGCGCTCGTGAAGGAGCTGTACGGCGTGGACGCGGAGATCCTCGCCGCGCCCTCCGACGGCTCCCCGGTGGTCGTACCGACGGCCCGCGCGGCGGAACCCGTACGGTCCTGACGGCCGCCGCGGTCACGGACACGCGGACGGGCCCGCCGTACGACGGGCCCGTCCGTGGGTGTGGCCAAAAAGTGCCTCAGGCAACCAGCTTTTCCAGGTCGGCGACGACCTGCCCGATGTCCGGCAGGGCGAGGCTGGCGAGCTGCGCCCGCCGGCAGCGCGCGGCCGTCTCACGGTCGGCCAGCAGCTCCCGGCACACGGCGGCCACGGCGTCCGGGTCGGTGTCCGTGAGGTGCCGGCCGAGGCCCAGTTCCTGTACGCGCGCGGCGTTGGGCAGCTGGTCGCCGAAGTTCGGCAGCACCGCCATGGGCGTGCCCGTGCGCACCGCTTCGCGGATGCTGTTGTAGCCGCCGTGGGTGACGAACAGGTCGGCGCACTCCAGCAGCAGCGGCTGCGCGAGGCGGTCCGTCAGGTGGACGTGCGGCGCGGGCTCGACGCCGCCGGCCGCTTCGATGCCGCCGGTCGCCACCACGGCCGTGCACTCCAGCCGGGACAGGCCCGCGATGATGGTCGCCAGCTGCTCCGCCGGGTCGGTCATGCCCACCGGCAGCGGGGTGCCCGGGGGCAGCACCTCGCGGAACATCGGCAGCGCGGTGCCCACCGCGGCGAACACCAGCGGCCGGTCGGTGGGGAGTTCGGCGACCCAGTCCGGCAGTCCGGCGGTGCGGTCCACCACGGTGGTCTGGCGGTAGGCCAGTACGGTGGCCGGGAACCGCGCGAAGGAGTACTCGGCGGGCAGGTAGTCGAAACGGCCGTGCGGGTAGAGCGACCCGGGCTCCTCCTGCACGGGCAGCCCCAGCTGCTCCCGCAGCCGGTTCAGCGCCGGGAGCAGCGCCGCCGGGTCGAGGATGTTGACGGTGCCCGCGGGGATGGGCAGCTGCGGGATGCCGAGCTGTTCGGCGAGCAGGCAGGCGCCGATGTCCATGCCGTCGCGGATGATCGCGTCGGGGCGGAAGTCCCGGGCCAGCTCCGCAAGGACGCGGTGGCCTTCGAGGGCCATGTCGCCGGTGAGGCGGTCGACCAGGACCTTCAGGTGCGCTTCGTGGTCGTCGTCCGCCGTGTCGGCCCCCGCCGCCTCGGCTGCCTCGGCCGCCTCGGCCGAGGCGCGCCCCATCGCGCTGAAGTCGATGCGCGGCAGGGTGGGCTCGACCGTCACGGGGTCGGCGGCGAATACGGGTGCCACGTCGGCCGTCGTGACGACCGTGACCTCGTGTCCGGCGCCGGCCAGCGCGCGGGCCAGCGGCAGCAGGGCTCGGCCGTGCGAGGGGGAGCCGGTGGCGGTGCACAGGACGCGCATGGTGTTCCTCAATTCTGGGCCGGTGGGAGGTTCGATCACCGTAGAAAGCCGCGAAAACACGTGTCAAAGACGGGTGACGGTATTCGGCGACATTGAGTCATTCCCAGGGGAAAGGGCTTGTCAAGGGGAGGTGAGTGTGGGCAAAGGCATTCCGGATCCGGGGCCGCGGCGTGATCCGGAGCGGGTTCCGCACGCTCCGCCCCCCGCAAGATGCGATCAGCGGCGGGGCGCCACACGATGGGACCACGCAGGCGCCGCGGCGCACGGCCGGCAGGAAGGCGGACACCCGACGTGGAGCACATCGAAGAGCGCTCGGCGCCGTCCGGAACCGGTGGAGAGGCCGGGGCCGCATCCCCGGTCGAGGCCGCCCGCTCGTGCCTGACCCGCTCCTCCGTCTGCCTGATGTCCCCGGCCTCGGTACGGGAGCACCTGGGCGCGGACGACGAAGCCTGGGCGCGCTTCGCCGCGCACTGGGACGAGCTGGGCGAGGACCGGTACGCGGCCGAACGCGGAACCCGCAGGCTGCGCCGCTACGGACAGTTCGCCCTCACCCCGGCCACCGGGGAGCTGGAGCGGCTGCCCCACACGCCGTTCGTCCAGCCGGAGGACACCAACCCCCTGTACGAGGCGGTGGACCGCGACTTCGAGCCGCTGACCGACACGTTCGCCGCCGACCCGCTGCTGCGCCCGCTGTTCGACCTGCTGGCGCAGGCGGCGGCCGCGCTGGACGACGCCGGGCGCTGGATCGTCAAGGTGCACCCGTTCCGGGTCGTCGCGACGGCCGGCGACGAGGGCAACCCGACCCCGGAGGGACGGCACAGGGACGGGGTGACCCTGGTGTCCTCACTGCTCGTCAACCGGGAGAACGCGGTCGGCGGCCAGAGCTGCGTCTACACCCTCGACGGGCGGGAGCTGCTGTGCACCACCCTGCACCGTCCGGGCAGCCTGCTGATGTCGGACGACCGGGACTCGCTGCACTGCGTCTCCCCCATCCGGCCGATGGACATCACGGCGCCCGCCTACCGCGACGTACTGGTGACCACGCTCACCGCCGCATAGCCGCGGCTCCGCCCCGGGCTGCAAGAAATGGTGCGACCGGGGTACCCGTGGCGGGTGTTCTTCATCAGACCGCCGGGCGTGTACGCGCCCCAGGAAGACACCGGGATGCTGGCCGCGGCGCTCCGGCAGGAGACCCTGCGGCCGGGCGCGGAGGTACTGGACGTGGGGACGGGCAGCGGGGCCCTGGCGGTCGCCGCGGCCCGGCACGGTGCCGGGCGGGTCACCGCCGTGGACGCCGCGCTCGCCGCCGTGCTCACCACCCGGTTGAACGCCTGGTTCGCCGGGCACCGGGGTCAGGTGCGCGCGTACCGGGGCGACCTGCTGCGCCCGGTGGCCGGGCACCGCTTCGACCTGATCATGGCGAATCCGCCGTACGTACCCTGCGCCGCACCGGTGCCGCCGCGCGGTGGCCGGGCGCGGGCGTGGGACGCCGGGCCGGACGGCCGGGCCGTACTGGACCGGCTGTGTGCCCAGGCGCCCACGCTCCTCGCCCCGGACGGCGTGCTGCTGTTGGTGCATTCGGGGCTCTGCGATCCCGTCCGGACCGTGGAACTGCTGGCCGGGGCCGGGCTGAAGGCCGCCGTCACCGACCGGCGGTCCATCCCGTTCGGGCCCGTGCTGCGGCGGCGCGCGCCCTGGCTGGAGGCCCAGGGGCTGACGGCTCCGGGCCAGGACAAGGAAGAGCTGGTGGTGGTCCGTGCCCAGCGCCCCGCGTGAGGAGCAGGAGCCGGTGGCTGAGCGTGCGCACGGCGGGCGCGAGGACGCGCGCCGGGTCGTCCAGGACCCCGGGGGCCCGGTGCTGATCGAGGGCCCCGTCGAGGTGCAGCTCGACGACGGTACGACGGCGCGTTCGGACCGCCCTTTCGTGGCGCTGTGCATGTGCCGCCGCAGCCGGTCCTACCCCTGGTGCGACACCAGCCACCGCGGGCGCAAGCGGCCTCCGGCACCGCGCGCCCGGGCCGCCGGGGACTCGTGAGACAGCGGTCGGGGCCTCAGAGCGGGGCGAACAGCGAAGTCCGCCCCGCCTGCCACGCGTCGAGCAGGTGCCCGCCCAGCCGCTCCTCCAGCAGATCGGTTGCGGCGATGCCGAAGGCCACATCCGGCGCGAGGGCCGGTTCCTCGCGCAGCAGTCCCCGTACGACCTGGTGGCGCACCAGCTGTTCGTGCACGGCGTCGGCCTCGACGTGCTCGGCGTAGAAGTGCACGGCGGCCGGTCCGGCGTCCAGCCGCTCCAGCGCCTGCGCGAGGCGGCGCGAGCCGGGTGACGAGGTGACCTCCACCCAGGCGAAGTGGCCGACCAGGGCGCCCCGGTGCGCGCGGTGCAATCCGAAGAGCGACATGAGGTTGTTGACGGCGAGCATCTGCCGTGGGCAGACGCCCAGGTAGTGGCCGTAGTCGGGGTCCAGGCCGAGATCGGCCAGGAGGTCGGCGAAGAGCCGCGCGTGCACCCGCTCCGCGCGCCCCGCCCCGAACTCGTCGTACTCCACCGCCATCATCCCGGCCTTGGCCTGGCCCCACAGGCGCGGCACCACCCACAGGTGGGGGTCGGCCTCCTTGAGGTGGTACAGGGACCGCTGGGCCGCGTACTCGCGCAGGTGCCACAGTTCGCCCTCGTCGCGCAGGAAGTACGACACGCCGGTGCCGTCGGCGGGCTCCACCAGCAGGCCGTCGAGCAGCTCGGTCACCTCGCCCGGCCGTGGGAGGTCCGCGCGCAGCGCGTCGAGGAAGCCCTTCTCCAGCGACGCCCGGAAGCGCAGCAGCTCCGGGTCCCACTCCCAGGTGTCGGGCACGGCGTCGAAGCCGCGGTAGTGCAGTTCGTAGCAGAGGGCCAGGGCGAGGTGGAGGTCGTCGCCGTACGGGTCGGCGGCGGCCACCGTACGGGCGTCCGGCAGCCGTACGGTGCCGGGCGGCCGCTCCAGCGCGGAGACGACCGCCGCCGACAGGTCTCCGCGTGCCGGGGGGCGTCGCACGTCGCGGTCCTTCCCTTCACCCGACCGGGGCATGGTGTGCCGTGTGGCTCACGGGTGCCCCGGGCGTGCCGGGGAAAACGCGGGCGGCCCGTCCGTACGCACGGCGGGTGCCCTGCCCGTACGCCCTGCCGGGGTCACCCGGCCCGCCGCTCTTCCTCCTCCGGTTCGCCGGTCAGGTCCGAGCGGGCGAAGTTGGTCAGCTCGTACAGCAGCTGCTTCATCTCCACGAGCAGTTCGCCACCGGCAGCGGCGGCCGAGGGGTCGCCCAGCTGCCGGAACTCGTCCGCCAGCTCGTCGTACAGCTCCTGGGACCGGCGGCGGGCCGCGCGGTAGCGCTCTTCCGCTTCCGCCCGCTCGTGGTCGGCCAGCAGGTCCGCCTCGGCCTCGCAGAGCGTCGCCGCCTCGTCCGCGAGATCGGCGTAGCGCCGCAGGAACCCGGCGCCGGGCGTGGTCAGGCGGGCCCGGTCCCCGGAAGTGCCGGACAGGGTGCGGGTGATGGCCGCGAGGTGGTCGGCGGCGCGTTCCCACACGGCGTCGGCCTTCTCGGGCGGCGGTGGGGGCGGCCCGGTACGGCGCAGCCGGAAGCCGGGGTTGAAGCGGGAGCTCTCGGCGGTCCACTGCCGGGCGCTGGCCAGCGCTTGCAGCACCTGGCCGAGGCGGCGCGCGCGGTCGTGCCAGCCGGCCGCGTCCCTCGCGCTCCACTCCTCGTCGCGCAGTCCCCCGGCCATCGTCCGCAGCAGTTCGGCGGACTCCCGGGGCAGCCGCCGGAGCTGGTCGTGCACGTTGCGCAGGTGCACCGGCGGCAGGACGAGGGCGTTGACGGCGACGCCGATGACCGCGCCGATCGCGGTCTCGACGAGCCGGTGGCCGACCTCGGTCAGGGAGTAGGCGCCGTAGGTGATGACGAACAGGGCGGTGGTCGCCCCGTAGATGCCCTGGGCACCCAGTCTGCGGTGGGTGCCGACCAGCGTCATCACCGGCAGCACCAGAAGCATGGCGCCCAGCGTGCTGCCGTCGGTCGCGGCCATCGCGGCGGACGCGAGCAGCGCGCCGAGCACGATCACCACGAGCTGCTGGAGTCCGGAGCGCAGCGAGCGGTAGACGGTGGCGTCGACCAGCGCCAGCGCCGTCCAGGGCGCCATCAGGGCCAGCGGCGCGTTCAGCCACCAGCCCGTCAGCGCCCACGCGATGGTCGCCGCGCCGGCCGCCTTCAGCGACTGGACGACGGTGTCCCGCTCAGGGCCTGAGTGCCGTACCGCGGTCCGCACCGTACGGCCGACCGCCGTCGCCTCCCACCACAGCCGCCGCCACGCGGTCATGGCCCGCACCTTCGCCAACTCCGCCTCCCGGGCCGCTCCCACGCTGGTCAGGGCCGGGCGGTGCCCGGTGGTCCGGCGCGCTGGGTACCCATGATCGGCGGGAGTAGTCGTACGGCGGGCGCGCGCCGCCCTCGAACACGTTCGCCGCCTTCTCGGCCGCCCGGGTGATCCCCGGCCCCCGTAAGGGTGGTCACGCGGGCCGGGGCGCTTCGCCGGCGCGTCCGTCCGCATTGACTGGGGGGCACCCCGCGTGCCCTCCCCCGCCCCCGACCTCCGTGGAAGTCACGTTCTGATGCGTATTCGCTCCGCCGTCATCACCGCGGTCGCCGCTGCCGGTGCCGCCGCCCTGGTCCCGCAGCCCGCCGCCGCCTCCTCGGGATCGAGCCCGGTGGTCTCCTCCCTCACCGACTCCAAGGCCGTGCGGCTGCTGCGCATCCCGTTGAGCGAGCGCAACGTCGAACTGGCCCTGGACACCGTGGAGACGCTCGCCCGGCCGCTGAACATGGAGAAGGGCGCCTCGTTCACCGGCCGGTGACGCCCGGCACCCGCAGGGCGCACACACGTGCGAGTCACCGCGCGTGTGCGCCCCCGTCTGCGCCTGTCCGCCCCCTCGCCCCGGCGGGACGGTGGTGTCCGAGACCGGTACACCGGCCCGCGGACGAGGAGAGCGAAGTGATCCACATCAGTGAGACGCTCATGCTGCAGACGGTCGAGGAGTTCCTGACGGAGGAGGAGATCTCCCGGCTGGTCAAGATCATGGACAGCGAGGCGGCCTGGTGGCGGCCCCGCCACCAGGCCGAGGTGCTCCCGGCCCCGGCGACCGCACAAGAGGTGCTGGGCGAGGCCACGCTGCGGGCACTGCCCGCCATCCGGCGCAGCATGCCGTCCATCGCCGGGTCCGGGCACTGGGGCTACACCGAACTGGCCGTGGGCCAGGGCGTACCGACCCATCTCGACGGGATCAGCAGCCCGCGGACCCCGCCCCGGCGCATCGGCCGGATCGGCGTGACGATCGCGGACGCGGCCGAAGGCGGCCGCTTCTACATCGAGACCACGTCGGACAGCGCGCCCTGGACCGACACACTGCTGGGCGCGGCCGACGGGTACGAGCCGGGCACCCCGATGAGCCGCAGCCTGCCGCACGGCCCCGCGGCCCACGAGCAGACGCCGCAATGGCTGAGCGCGCCGCGCAAGAGCCGGTGGCTGACCGACGCCGGTCCGGGAGTGGCCGTCGCGTACGGCGCCCAGGTCATCCACGGGGTGACGCCGGTGCTCCGCGGCCGGGTGCGCAAGTTCGTCGCCGACCTCGTGGACACGGCGGCGGCCTGACGGCGCACGGCCGGGTGCGTGCGGGCTCGCGGAGCCCGCACGGGGCCGCTCCCCTGTCGGGCTGTCCGGCGGCTCAGCGCCGTACGACCGACACCCGCGACACCCCGAGCAGCCCGGCCAGCGGCACCTCGGCGGACTTCTGCTCCGGGCTCACCGCCAGGCCCTGTTCCCGCACCAGGTCCAGCAGCCGTTCGGCCAGCGGCATGACCATGTGCCGCCCCCAGCACCGCTCGTTCGCGTGCCCGAAGGGCAGGTAGCCGGGCTGGTCGTCGGCGTCGAGGGCCGCCCAGCGCTCGGGCCGGAACGCGTCCGGCGCGTCCCACAGCCGCGGATCGCGGTGGCTGAGCAGCGGCAGCAGCAGGACGTCGTCGCCCGCGCCGATCCGGTCGTCGAGGGCCGCGAACTCCGGTGACGCCACGCGCAGGAGGTTCCACGAAGGCGGCAGCAGCCGCATCGACTCGTACAGGATGTGACGGTTCGGTATGTGGTCCTCGAAGGGCGACCCGAGCCAGAGGGCGTTGGCGACCAGCGTGGACACGGTGAAGCACACCGGTGCCGCCGCCCGCCGGTACAGGCCCATCGCGTACCGCCGGTCCCCGTAACCGGCCGCGGCGGCGGCGAGACCCGCCAGCCGGGACACCGGCGCACCGGCCCCCGGGCAGCCCGGCAGCGCCGCGCCCGCCGCGATCACGGTCCACGTCAGTTTGGGCGTCCATTCCAGCTTGCGGTCCACGAGTACGCGCAGCCGCATCGGATCGGACCCGAAAACCAGGTCCCGCAGATAAAGGTGTGCCACCCGCGGCCATTCCCCCGACAGATCGGCCGCCGGGCCGCCTTTCCCGTCGGGCTTTTCCAGTGCCGCGCGCACGTCCAGGGAAACGGCCCGCATGACCGCGGAGGATTCGGGGCGGCTGATGGGCCGGCCCTGTAGGGGTTTGAAAGTGGGCCGTTCGGCCGCGTTGGCCGGTCTGCTGCGCAGCACGGCGTCGATCAGCCCGGGTCCGGCGACGCCGACCGTGTCGGCCTCCAGCCGGAAGACGTCCGCGCCGCGGTGCTCACTGAGGAGCCGGCCGAGCCGCGGCGTGAAGACCGTGACCCGGTCGCTCCGTTCCGTACCGTACGTACGCATCGGCGGCCTCCGAGAGCCTGGATGAGGGAACTACCGGGTCACGTGCCGATCAGTACCAGATGTACCAGGCGTAGGCCTTCAGGCTCTTCTCCGCCTTCATCTTCTTCTTGAGGGAGTTGATGAGCTTCATGACAGCACCTCCGGGACAGGCGAACCGACTGAACCGAACACCGACTCCGGCGGACCGGGACACGGAAAAACACTGCTCCGCCACTGAATCCGGCTTTCCGCTTTTCGTCAGGGCAAAGTGAAGCCCAGCGGCGAAAGGTACGTCAATGTGGTCAAGGTCACCGTAAATTCAGGGTATTGGGGGTTTCGCCGCCGAACGGGGGCGAAGGGCCGGGGTGTACGGAACGCGCGCCCCCGCGTGGGAAATCGCCGCCGCGACCGCCCTCGGAGGCGGATAACGCCACTTGCCCGGCGGTGACTGCGACCCGCGGGTGCCGCCTTCCACGCTGGTCCGCGACCGGCCCCGGGCCCTCCGCCCGGGGCCGAGGCGTCGACGACGGTGGAGGGGATTTCCGATGACCGCTGAGCGTGTGCTCGCGCCGCCCGGGGCGGCGTACCGATGGCGGTGGTGGGCGCTCGCCGCCCTGCTGCTCGCCGAGGCGATGAACCTGCTGGACGCGACCATCGTGCAGGTCGCGGCGCCGGCCGTACACGCCGATCTGGGCCGGCCCGGTGTCCGACGTCCAGTGGTTCACGACGGCCTACACCCTGCCGTTCGCGGTGCTGCTGATCACCGGTGGGCGCCTGGGCGACATCGCCGGGCGGCGTCGGGTGTTCGTCGGCGGCGTCACCGGCTTCCTGTTTGCGTCCGTCGCCTGCGCCCTGGCGCCCGGCACCAGCGCGCTGATCGCCTTCCGTGTGGCGCAGGGGGCCGCGGCGGCCCTGGTCATTCCGCAGACCATCGGCCTGATCAAAGCGATGTTCGCCGGTGCGGAACTGGCCCGCGCCCTGGGCGCCATCGGCCCGGTGATGGGGCTCGCCGCCGTCTGCGGGCCGGTGCTCGGCGGCTTCCTCACCCACGCCGACCTGTTCGGCTCGTCCTGGCGGGCGGCGTTCCTGGTGAACGTCCCCCTGTCGCTGCTCGTCCTCGCCCTGGCACCCAAGCTGGTGGACCACCGCGCCCCGCGGCGCCCCACCCTCGATCTGACGGGCACCCTGCCGGCCATGGCGGGCGTCGGGCTCATCGTCCATCCGCTGATCGGGGCCGACCTCGCCGCACTGTCCGGGTGGAACTGGGCCTCCATCGGGGCCGGGCTGATGCTGATGGCCGTCTTCGTACGTCACCAGCGCGGCGCCGTCGCCGCCGGGCGCAGCCCGCTGGTGGAGCCGAGCCTATTTGCACACCGCGGTTTCCCGGCCGCGCTGGTGGCCTCGGCCTCGTTCTTCGCGGTGACCAACGGCCTGATGATGGTGATCGTGCTCCAGCTCCAACTGGGCTTGCACGTGGGCGTATTGGCGGCAGGGCTCACACTGGCACCGTGGTCGGCCGGTCTGGCCTTGGCGTCCTGGGCGGCCGGTGCCCGCCTCGTCCCGCGCTTCGGGCACCGGACGATGCCGCTCGGGCTCGCCGTGCTCCTGGCCGGCGCGCTGGCCGCCATCGCCGTGTACCGCACCGCGGACCCGACGGCCTACCCCGCACCACTGCTTCCTGCACTCGCGGTCGTCGGCCTGGGAGTCGGCCTCTTCACCCCGGCGTTCTTCACCGTCGCGCTACGGCCGTTGCGGCCGCAGGAAATCGGCTCGGCCGCCGGGCTGCTGAACGCGGTCCAGCAGCTGGGCGCGACCCTAGGCGTGGCGGTTCTCGGCAGTGTCTACCTCCACGCCGCCGGGCCCGGCGGCGCCGCGGCCTCGCTGCACGCCGTGCAGCTCGCGTTCTGGGCCGCCGTGGCGCTGACGGTGGTCAGCCTGGTGGCGGCCGGGATGATGACCGGCGGGCCGGAGGCGGGAACGGTTCGCTGATCCGGCCCGTACTGCACTCCCCCGACCCGACCGGTACGCGTGAACCTTTCGCCGCACGCGGCTGATCGGCGTACGGAACGGCGTTTCCCGGGACGTATCGGCTCGTTGGGCGTGGACGAGCCTTGTCCTGCACACCGGCCTCCGCCGGGCCGCGGGAAGGCTCTCGCGTCCGGGGCGCTGGGCTCCGGCGCCAGAGAGAGGACGACCTGTGCGAAAGATGAGCTACGCCCTGGCCGCGGCCGTCGCGCTGAGCGGCGTGCTGTTCACGGGAGCGGCCGCCGAGGCCGCCGCCACCGCCCGCCCGCAGGCGCAGGCGAGCGGTCCGCCGTTCCCGTACGCCGACTGCGTCAAGGAAGTGAAGAGGCAGTACAAGGGCAAGAAGGACCCGAAGGCGACCTGCGACGCGCTGGTGCGCAAGGGCTACATCAAGAAGCCGGGAACCTGATCCGGCCGCTCCTTCCGACACCGGGCCCCGCGCCCCGGGCTCCGCGCCCGGGCCGCGGGGCCCGACCGGAGTCCGGTACGGGACCGGTCCGGGCGCCCGCGCGCACGTCTGTCAGACGGTGGCGCGCGCACTCTCACGGTGAACGCCGCGCACGCCCCTTGTGCGCCGGTGGCGGCCGGGGCAAGCTTCGTTGATGGTGAAAGCAACCCGGTTCTGAGAAACGGCCGCAGCTCGCGAGGATAAGGGACAGTATTTGGGCGGCCTGTTGCATGACGCTTACGGGGGCCGGGAGCGCGGGAACGACTCCTCCTTTCGTCGATTCCCTTGTGGACGCATGGTCAGAAGCGTCCTGCCCTATTGGTACTGGCCGACCGGCCGGCGAGGAACGCGCGCAGTACGGCGAAACCACGTACCCGGGACAGGGAAAGGGGTTCCATGTCGTCTCCAGGCACGGTTCCACCAGTATGCGGCGGCGTGACGTTCATGGACTACGGAGTTTCCACCCTCAGGCGGCTGCTCGGCAGCTCGGGCCTGAACGTCGAGCAGGGCGCGAGGGTTTTGCGCAGGATGCTCTCACCGTGGGGAGAGCGGCGGATAGGGACACGGCCCAACTGGCGTTCCGATGTCTGCGCCGACGGTTCGCCGATCGAGTTCTCCGCCGCCTTTTCGCGCGAGCGCACCCAGATACGGGTGCTCGTGGAGGCCGTACCGGACCGGCTGAGCACATCGGCCGCACAGAAATCGGCACTCGGCCTCACCCGCGGGCTGACCGAGGAATTCGGCGCCGTCGACGACCGTCTCGCGGCGGTCCACGACCTGTTCCTGCCGGACGGCGGCCCGGCCGGATTCGCGATGATGCACGCCGTCGTCTTCTCGCCGGACGGCGACCCCGAGTTCAAGGTCTATCTGAACCCGGACGCCGACCGGCGCATGACCGCCGTCGAACGGACCCGCGAGGCACTGGACCGCCTGGGATTCGGCAAGGCGTGGAACGCGATCAGCGAATACGCCCGCCGGGGATTCGACCTCGACAGGATCGTCTACCTGGGCCTCGATCTGGTGGACGGCCCCCAGTCGCGCGTGAAGGTGTACTTCCGCCATTACGACATTCCCCCGGCCGAACTGGACGCCCGCATGCGGATATCGCTCCAGCACGAGCCCGGTTTCCTGGAGGACTTCTGCCAGGCGCTGACCGGAAACGGCGGCGAGGCGCGGCCCCAGCCGCTCGTCAGCAACCTGACCTTCACGGCGGTCGGCGAGCACACACCGGTGTCCGCCACGCTGTACGTCCCGCTGTGGGTGCACGCGGAGAGCGACCGGACCATACGGGACCGCATCAGCTCCGTCATGGCCCGTATGGGCCTGCCCGCCGGCCGTTACCGGGCGCTGCTGAGCCAGGTGGCGCGGCGCCCGCTGGCAGGTGGCCGCGGCATCCACACGTACGCGTCGGCGCGGATGCAGCACGGCCGCCCTCGTATGACCACGTACTGGTCCCCGGAACTCTACGACCGGTATCCGCCCGCCCGTTACCAGCGGGGGTGACCGCCGTGCCGCGACACGACGTGCTCCGTTCGCTGTTCGACGACGCGCGGGTCCGCCCGGATCTGCTGCGGCGACGCTCGCCCGTCCGCTGGGGCGCGGTCCCGTCCGACGTCATTCCGCTGACGGCGGCCGAGCCGGATTTCCCGGGGCCCCGAGTGGTCCGGGACGCGGTGGTCGAGGCGGTCGCCGACGGCTATTTCCCCTATGCGGCACCCGAGGGGTCCGAGGAACTCCGGGAAACCTTCGCGGAAGTGGCCGAGGCCCGCCACGGAATCGGAAATCACCCCGATCGCGTGGTGCCGGCCCCCGGCACGGCGGCGGCATTGTGGGGCGTGGTCCGCCTGCTCTGCGGAGAGGGTGACGAATGCATCGTGCTGGACCCGGTGGACCTGCTGTTCGGCCAGGCTGTCGATGCCGTGGGGGCCCGGCGCGTCTACTGCCCGGTGGACAAGAACACCGGGCAACTGGACACGGACCGGCTCGCCTCACTGGTGAATGCGCGCACCGCGCTGATCTGCCTGTGCAATCCGCACAATCCCTTGGGCACGGTCTTCGACGAGGCGACGCTCCGGGCGGTGGAGGAGATAGCCGCCGCCCACCGTGTCCCGATACTTTCCGACGAGGTGTGGAACGAAATCGTGTACCCGCCCGGGAAGCACATCAGCATGGCGCGCCTGGACACCGGGAACAGCCGGCGCATCTACACGGTGACCGGTCTTTCCAAGACGTTCGCGCTCCCAGGGCTGCGCATGGGCTTTGTCATCGCCCCGACCCCGGGGGCCGCGGACGCTTTGCGGCTCGCCTTCCAGCGTCTGGGCGCCGCGTACAGCATGACGCCCTGCACCCAGGCCGGTGCCCTGGCCGCCCTGCGCCACGGCTGGCCCTGGCGCGACGCATTCCTGGAACACCTGCGGGACATGCGGGATTACTGTGTGGAACGGCTGAATGCGATACCGGGCTTCTCCTGCGGTCGCCCGGACGGTACGTACGTCCTGTTCCCCGATGTGTCGGCGCTCGGGCTGAGCAGCCGGGCGATGGGCGAATTCCTGCTGGCGAAAGCGCGGGTGGCCGTGGTGCCCGGCACGGCCGAGTGGTTCGGCCCGGCCGCCGAGGGCAATATCCGTATCAGTTACGCCACGTCGCGGGCCGTGCTGGAAGAGGCGCTGCACCGCATAGCGGGCGCCGTCGCAGAACTCGTACCCGGTGGCCCGGCCGGGCTCCAGGCCACCGGGGCGCCGCAGCGGGCGTGACCGGCGTACCGGCCTCGTCCGGGCATCAGCCGCGCAGCCAAGCCTTCAACGCGGCCCACCAGGACGTACGCCCCCTGGGCACGGGAGCCGCCGGAGGCGGGCCGGGCGGGGGCGTGGCCGGGGGCTCGGCCGCGGGCAGGGAGCCGTCGTGCGGGGTGGTGCCCGGCGGGCGTTCGAAGGCCGTACCGGCGGTCGCGCCGGAGTGCGCGGGCCGGGAGGCGCTGAACGTCACCGGAAGGCTGGTCAGATGGCGCGTCATCCAGCCCGACGTCCAGCGCAGCTCCTCCTCGGGGATGCGCAGCCGTACGTCGGGCAGCCGTGCCATCAGCGTGTCGATGCCGGTGTCGGCGATGGCGCGGCCGATGTTCTGGCCGGGGCACTCCTGCGGGCCGCTGCTGAAGGCGAGGTGCGAGCGGTTGCCGTGCAGCGGGATCGACGGGTCCGGCCGGACGGCCGGATCGTGGTTCCCGGCGGCCAGGCTGAGCAGCAGCATGTCCCCCGCCTCGATCTTCTGGCCGCCGACCTCCGTGTCCACCGCGGCCCAGCGGCCGGGGATGGTCATCAGCGGCGGTTCGCTCCACAGCACCTGCTCCACCACGTCGGGCAGCGTCATCTGCCCGCCGGCCAGCGACGCGTGGCACCGGGGGTCGGTCAGCACCATCCGCAGCGTGCTCTTGAGGAGGTTGACGGTGGTCTCGTTCGCGGCGATCAGGACGACCCGCAGGTGGTTCCACACCTCCTCGTCGGTCAGCCGGGAGGAGTGGTCGATCAGCCAGGACGTGATGTCGTGCCCGCGGGTGGTGTGCTTGCTCCGTACCAGCTCCATGAGGGTGTCCACGATGAACGCGTTGCTGGCCACCGAGGTCGCGGTGCCCGCCACCATGTCCCGGCTGGCCGCGACCAGCCGGGGCCCGTACTCGTCCGGCATGCCCAGGAGCTGGGTCAGCACGAGCATGGGCAGGTGTTCGCAGAACTCCTCGGCCAGGTCCGCCTCCCCGCGCTCGATGAAGCCGTCCACCAGCTGGTGGGTGAAGCGGGTGATGTGCCGCCGGATGCCCCGGCGGTTGAAGCGGTCCAGGCTGTCGGTGACGGCCAGGCGCAGCCGGTTGCGCTCCTCCCCGTCCAGGAACAGGCACACCGGCTGCCAGGCGATCATCGGGAGCAGCGGCGAGTCCGGCGGGACCCGCCCCTCCCTGAACCAGCGCCAGTTGCGCGAATCGCGGCTGAAACGGGCGGGCGTACCGGCGACCTCCAGGATCTCTCGGTAGCCGAGGACGAGCCAGGCGGGCAGGTCGCCGTCCAGCAGGACGGGCGCGACGGCCCCGTGCCGGGCGCGCAGGCGCTCGTACAGGCCCATGGGGTCGGCGGCCGCCTCGGGGCCGAAGAGCCGCGCCAGCCCGTCGGCGGCGCCGGGCCGGGCGTGTGCCGGGCACTCCGGAGGCGGCGTGGCGGCCCACGTGGTGCCGGGCTGTTCGGGAAAAGGGAAAGTCACCGTGGCTCCGGAGTCGTGGTGGTGAGGGTGTGCAGATAGCGCATGAGGGTCAGCAGACCGTCGCGGCTGGAGCCGCGTTCGCGGGCGTCGCAGTCGATCACCGGCACCTCGGTGGGGATGTCCAGGGCCTGCCGGAGCTCGGAGACCGGGTACGAGGGGGCGTCCGGGAAGGCGTTGACGGCGACGATGAAGGGCACGCCGCGCTCCTCCAGGCGGCCCATCACATCGAAGCTGTCCTCCAGCCGCCGGGTGTCGACGAGGACCACGGCGCCCAGCGCGCCTTCGAAGAGCCCGTTCCACAGGAACCAGAAGCGCTGCTGGCCCGGGGTGCCGAAGACGTACAGGACCAGCCGGTCGTTGAGGGTGATCCGGCCGAAGTCCATCGCCACGGTGGTCTCGCTCTTGCGCTCGACACCGGCGATGTCGTCCACGCCGGCCCCGGCCTGCGTCATGATCTCCTCGGTGGTGAGCGGTCTGATCTCGCTGACCGAGCCGACCAGGGTGGTCTTGCCGACGCCGAAGCCGCCGACGATCACCACCTTCACCGCCGTGCTGACCGACGCCGGCAGGACGTCCTCGCCCCGCGGGCCCACGACGGGTTCAGAGATTCTGTAGTCCATGCATCACCGCCTCCAAGAGTTCGATGTCGGGCAGCGACTTGGCCGGCACCGACGCCCGGGCCTCGACGTGGCCGCTCGCCAGAAGTTCCGTCAGCAGTACGGTGACCACGCTGACCGGCAGGTGGAGGTACGCGGAGACCTCGGCGACGGACAGCGGGTAGTCGCAGATGCGGACGATGGCGGCAAGCTCCGGCTGCATGCCGGGACCGGCCTCGCCGCGGCTAACGATCAACGTGACCATGTCGAGGGGGGTCTGCCGTCCGGCCGGTTTGCGGCCGGACGTGAGGACGTAGAGCCGTTCGGGCCCGCCCTCTTCCCAGGCCCGTCCCTTCTTCTGCTCCGGGTCGCTCATGGGATCTGCCGGTCGGACCGCGGCGGACTGGAGAGATGCTGGCCGATCCGGGCGACCAGGTCGCGCATCCGCTGCCCCATCAGGCCGGCGTCCACGTCGTCGTCGGCCAGCACCGCCAGATACGCTCCGGCGCCGGCCGCCATCAGGTAGAAGAAGCCGCCGTCGACCTCGACGACGACGAGTTTCATCCGGCCGTCGCGGTGCGGGAACTCGGCGGCGATGGCCGCCGACAGGCTCTGCAGCCCGGCGCACGCGGCGGCGAGGCGGTCGGCGGTGTCGGTGTCCGTACCGCACTGCGCCATGCACAGGCCGTCCGAGGACAGCACCACGACGTTGCGGGTCTGCGGGACGCTGGACGCCAACTCCTCCAGCATCCAGTCCATGTTGAGCCGCTGCTGTGTGGCCACTTGCTCACTCATCCTTATCTGCTGGCTCAGTCACTGTTCGCGCTCCGTGTCGCCCTGGCCCTCGGGACCGTGTGCCGGGGGCTCGTCCGGGGTCGCTCCGGAGGCACCGTCGAGGAAGGCGGACATCCACAGCCCGGCCGGCGGGGCCGGGGTGCGGGGTTCGGTGGCGGAGGGGGCGGCCTGCCGCGGCCCCGCCGACGGGAACAGGGGGCGGGTGGTGCGCCGCCTGCGCTGCGGGAGCCCGTTGGTGGTGCGCGGGGCGTGGGCGGGCACCGACTCGTCGGCGGCCGCCGTGGCGCGGTGCCTGGGGCCGCCGGGGTAGCGGGGCGGCGGCAGGCTGGGCGCCTTGGCGATGGCCCCGCCGGGTGCCGGGGTCACGGTGATCAGTTCGGGCGGTACGACCAGGACGACGCGCACGCCGCCGTACGCGGACACGCGCAGCGACACGGTGAAGTGGTTGGTGTGGGACAGCCGGCCGACCACCGCCAGGCCGAGCCGTGGCGACTCGCCCAGGTCGTCCAGGTCGAGTCCGCTGGTGGCGTGCTGCGCCAGGGACCGTTCGGCGCGGATCCGGGCCTCGTCGGTCAGGCCGAGTCCGGCGTCCTCGATCTCGACGGCCACCCCGGTCTGGACCTCGGTGGCGGTCAGGTGGACCCGGGTCTGCGGTGGTGAGTAGCGCGTGGCGTTGTCCAGGAGCTCGGCCACGGCGTGGATCAGCGGTTCGGCCGCGCGGCCGAGGATGCCGACGTCGGCCACCGAGTGCAGATCGACGCGCTGGTAGTCGGTGATCCGGGACATGGCCCCGCGCAACACGTTGAACAGCGGGATGTCCTTCTGCCACTGCCGCCCCGGGCGGGCGCCGCCGAGGACGGCGATGCTGTCCGCCAGCCGGCCGATCAGCGCGGTCCGGTGGTCCAGGTGCAGCAGGTCGTGGAAGACGTCCGGGTCCTGCCCGTGCTTGTCCTCCAGCTCGCGCAGTTCCAGGGCCTGTTGGTGCACGATGGCCTGCACGCGCCGGGCGATGTTGACGAAGGCCCGGCGGGCGGAGTCGCGCAGGTCCTCCTCCGCGTCGACGGTCTGGAGGATGTAGCGCACCACCGCGTGGTGCGCGGTCTCGAACCGGGGGCTGACCCGGGACACCGGTCCGGTGGTGCGCAGCACGTCCTCGATGGACGTGCCCTGCTGGAGCCTGGCCAGGGCCTCGGGCAGGGTCTCCTTGGCCAGCCGGACCGTCTCGGTCTCCTGCTCGGCGAGCAGCCGTTGCAGGAATGCCTCTCGTTCGGCGTACTGCTTGCGCAGCGCGTCGATCGCGCGGCCCCGGCGGGCCGCCTCGGCGGCCGCGACGGCGACGGCCGCGGTCGCCAGGACGCCGATCCAGGCGGCGTGGGCGCGGGCCACCGGCGGCAGCAACGACACGGCCACGGCCGTACATATGGCCAGCAGGGCGGGTGGCAGCAGCCACGGTGCGGTGGCGGCCGGCCCCGGCCTCCCGGGTGGCGAATCAGCACGAGCCATCGGCATCCTCAGAGCGCTAATGGAAGGGACAGGGCGTCATACGCGGCGTTCTCGGGTGGAAAGGCAGCGGGAAGACAAAAGGCGACGTGCCGCGCGCGAAGCCGGGTCCCAGGACGCCCGTGCCCTCGTGCGGCGGCGGCTTGGCGACAGCCGTCGGCGGCTTGTCGCAGCCGTCACAACTCGCTGCGCGGCAGGAAGCATAGTCCGGGCGGAATGGCTCTGTGGGGCATGTGCATACACCACATGAATGTACTCACGTACGATATTCAGAAGAATCGTTTGGCGCTGGTATTTCTCCGGCACCGCGAAATGCGGACGCCGCTGACCTGCACCGACAGGAATTCTGCGGTCTTTCGGGGCGTACGTCGGCGGGCGAAAAAGACAGAAGTGCCCGCACGCCGGGAAAAGCGTGCGGACACCGGTCTTCCGCGGCCGGTCCGGTGGATTTCACCGCCCGGCGATCGCCGGCCGCCTCATCCGCCGGACCGGTGCCGGTGCTGCCCCCGGCTGCTCTGCGCGTGCCGGGCCGCGGGCTGGGGGGCGCCGGCGAGGTCGAGTTGGCGTACGAACTGGTGGAAGCAGAGCAGGACGGTCAGCGGCGGCAGGCCCGCCACGGCGATGCCGGACGGCGAGGGGTGGACGCGGGCGATGCACAGCATCATGGCGACGGCGGCGAAGAAGATGACGACGGCCCAGGAGTGCAGGGTGCGGCGCCGGTGGACGCGGGCGCGGAGGATGGACAGGGTGGCCACCACCCAGGGGCCGTAGATCAGCAGCGGCCACAGCGCCGCTACGTCCGACGGGGCCACGCCGTCCGCGATGGCGCGCAGCGGCGGGTAGGACGCCACCGCGCCCAGCGCGGAGACGGCGATCCCGATCACCGCTGTCAGCAGCACGGACGACGCGCTGAGCAGCCGCCGCCAGGTCCAGGCGACGCGTCCGGCGCCGGGCATCGCGCGCGCTTCGGCGGCCTGCGGGCCGGGGGCGGCGGGCACGGTGGGCGCGGCGGGCCGGTGGGCGGACTCGGCGTGCGGGTAGGCCGTCTCGGCGTACGGGTAGCCGGCCTCCGCGTGCGGGTAGCCGGCCTCCGCGTGCGGGTACGCGGGTTCGGCAGGCGGGTGGACGGCCTCGGCGTGCAGGTACGCGGGTTCGCCGGGCCAGTACACGGCCCCGCCGGGCGGGAACAGGGGATCCGGGCCGTCGGGCACGGCGGGCTGCTCGGCCGTGTCCCACAACTCCGCCATCTCGGGACCGAGTTCTTGTACGACGGCGGCGTCCCACCCGTCGTCGATGATCTCCCGCACCAGGGGCAGGTCGTGCGCGAACGGCACGCCCGCGCCGCCGGGGAAGGAGACGGCCTCCTCCGTGCTCTGACGTGGCAGCCGGTGCCGGCCGGTACCGGGAGGCACGGGGACCCGCGGGATGTCGTTCACTGCAGCTCTCACTGGAATCGGTGGTGGCCGGTGGACAGGGGCCGGCCGACGCGCCGCCCTCGGGGGCGGCGGGCGCCGGGGGTGCCGTTACCGGTCGTCGTCGCTGCCGTCGAGGGTGGCCAGCAGCTGTTCCAGCAGGTCGCCGGTGTACTCCAGCCGGACGCGCTGTCCGGCGCGCAGCAGGTGGACGTCGGGCCGGACGCCGGGGGTGGCGCGCGGCACGGTCGCGCGCAGTTGCCAGGCGCCGAGCTGACGGGTGGGGGAAACGCTCGTCTCGGTCATACGTCGTCAACGAACAGGCGTCGAGGGGGGTGACTGCGGCATACGGGCGAATCAGAATTAAGATAACTAATTCCTCATAACGGCTCTCCGGGACGAACCGGAAGCAGTCGCACGGTCACGAGTCGACCAGATCCCGCGCCGCGCGGCCGCTTCATCGGACCGCCATCCACTCAGGCGCCGCTGACCAGCACCAATACCATAAGCGGAGAGTTACGGACATAACGCCAGGAACCCCGGCGACTCGGGCGCGTTTCCCGACCCGTTCGCCGCCACGGTGAACCTCGCGTACGCACAGATGGACAGCACCACAAGTTTCCTTCACCCCAGTTGAAACACGCCACTCACCGGGCTAGGGTTCCTACGCCGTGCCTCAACCGTGCCGCACACCCGAACCGCCGGACGTCAGCGCAGAGTTGACATCGGCGGTACGAGCCCCCGCACGACCGCCGGACGCCCCGGCCGAGGCCCCCCACCGGCACCCTTTCAGGACGACGCGTCCCGCCGAGGGCCGCGGACACTGCGCCACCCCTTGCACCGGAGCCGATCTGTCAGCAGCGGGCGAAAGGAAGAGCGACGACCATGGAGTTCCGCGCCCTGGGACCGGTCGACCCCCGGGCGCGCCCGTGCATCACAAAGGGGCGTGCCTCATCGGCCCGTTGGGCGGGACGGGTCCGCCGGGAGGCCGGCGGAACCGCCGGGCGGAGCCGGTGTCCCGACGGTGGCGATGATGCTGAACAGCGCCGGCTCGCCCAACTCGCCGCAGAAGGCGCGTGGTTGCGGGTCGCCTGTCGTCTGTACCTGTTGCGGCAGCACCCCCACCCACGGCAGTTGACCGGCTCCCCTGCGGCCGACACTGCCGAGGCTCCCGCAGACCGGCCATGACCTACCGGGCCATACGGGCCGGGCGCGCGCCCCGATTCCCGTCGCACGGCGTCCGAGAATGGGCGACTTGGCCTTACGCATATTCATCCGCCCGCCATCGGAACGCAACATGAACGGCGCCCGGAAGGAGGTATTCCACAGCATCCCGCACGGCATTGCGGTCGCTGCGGGGCGGCCCCTCTTACACACGTACGACCGAAAACGGAAAACCACCGCTGCCGCATTATTGACGCCCCGTCGAATGCCCTTTACGTGATCTTTCCGGGTCGCCCGAACGGGTGATTCCTGTGCTACTCTTCCGCATGCTGCCCGGTATTGGCCAGCTCGCTTTCCACGGCATTCCAGCACGCTCGGCCCGACGAAGCAGCTCCACCATGTACATCAAGGGGGATGATTGTGCAGCGGATCGTTTTCACGCCGGAAAGCCTTGCGAAGTTACGGCTGGCGCCCCGCCCCGAGCAGTTCCGGGAGACCCTGTTCGCCCTGGGCATGCTGAGCACCGGCAGCGGCGGCGCACCGTTCAACGCCTGGCGAAGACGGGTGGGGGCATGGGCCGGCGCGGGCGGCATCGTCGGACTGGCCCGTACGGTACGCACCTTCCCCGACCTTTACCGCGTCGCCGAAAAAGCCTCCGCCGAGGACACCTCCGCCCGGACCGCCACCGCGACGGTACCCGCCGCGTTCAAACCGCGGCTGCTGAAGGACCTGGAGGCTTTTCACCGGGTCGCGGTGGCGCCCTACTGGTCCCGGATAGCCAGTCATCTGGAGGCGGACCGCAATGTCCGCGGCCAGATCACGCTGAGCGGCGGCATCGACCAATTGCTCGGCACCCTGCACCCGGCCATCCGCTGGGACCCGCCGGTCCTCGAAGTGCCCGGCGAGGGCGAGGACATCAAATTGGAGGATTCCGGACTGCTTCTCGCGCCGGCCTTCTTCCTCTTCTCCCGCGCACCCGTGCTCATCGAGCAGCGCGCCGGTCTGCCGCCCCTGCTGTCGTATCCGGTTCCGGTCAAGCAGGACTGGAGTGACGAGCCGCAGGGCGCGGGCGCCGGCAGCGATCAGGCGCTGCGCGCGCTCGTCGGCCGGACCCGGGCGGCGGTGCTCCAGACGCTGACCCTGACCTGCACCACGACGCAGGTCGGCGAGCGGGTGGGGATCTCCACCGCCGCCGCCAGCCAGCACACCGCCGTGCTGCGCGCCGCCGGGCTGATCAGCACCCTGCGCACCCTCAACAAGGTGCAGCACACCCTCACCCCCCTCGGCGGGGCGCTGCTGCGGGGCGAAATGACCTGATCCGCGGCTGGCGGAAAAGGGCCCGGAGGCTAGCATTCCGGGCCCATATCGGGGGTGAAGGTTACTGCACCCTCCCCCTGCTGCCAGCATCATGGTGCTTACCGACCGCCGCATTGTAGTTTTGGTCCGTGGGCCTGGCAGGGCCCCACGCCGACGAAGGCCGGGGGCCGGATTGTGCGGGTGAATCAGTGATGGGGGGATTCGAGGGTTCGCCACCTCCTTTTGAATCTCAGGAATACGCGGTCACGCTCGACAACGTCTCGAAGAGATACCCGGAAGCGGAACCGGGCCGCCGCGCTTTGGACGATCTTTCGCTGGGCGTGCGGAAGGGGCGGTTCTGCGCCGTGATGGGGCCCCCGAAGTCCGGGAAGACCACCCTGTTGCACTGCATGGCCGGCCTTGTGCGCCCGTCCTCCGGAACGGTCCGGTGGGGCCACGCCGAAGCGGATTCGATCGGTGTCGTGCGCACCGACGACCTTCCGCACCCCGGCGCCAGTGTCCGCGACTTCGTCTCCGCGCGGCCGGAGGGCCCGGAGCGCAGCGACCGCGAGGTGCGCAACGCCTGCCGGCTCGCCCGGCTGTGGCCGCGGCGCCGTGACGTACGGGAACTGACCCCGGTCCAGCTGAAGAAGGCCACCCTGGCCCGCGCGCTCGCCGACTCCCCTCGTTTGCTGCTGGTGGACGAACCGCCCTGTACGGCCGGTGAGGAGCATTCGCGGGTGCTCGGGGACATCGTGCGCCGGGCCGTACGGACCCTGGAGGTCACGGCGGTGATGGCGACGGACGATCCGCTCGCCGCCTCCCGCGCGGACAGTGTCGTCTTCCTGCGGGACGGCCGCCTGGTGGACGCGGTGGCGAAGGCGTCGGTCGAGGAGATCACCGACTGTCTGCAGTTCCTCGGCGAGCGCTGAGGCGCGGACGGCGGAGTCCCTGCCCCGCCGCGGGCACGGCGCCCGCGGCAGCACGTACGGGAACGGGGCGTACGGAAGCGGTCAGCCGCCGAGCGCGCCCGCCAGAGCCGAATGCGCCGGTGCCGGCTCGCGGTCGGAGCGGATCGGGTAGAAGAGCATCGGGCCGGGGCGCAGCGGGGTCTGCCGGATGAGCACGGTGATCCCGGGCGAGAGGAAGAAGGACGGGGCGATCGTCAGGCCCACCCGGTCCAGGCTCAGATTGCCGCCCTGGCCCGGTACTTCGAGGCCGGCGGCGGACCAGTGGACCTTCGGGTGGAGGCTGCCCAGCAGCCCGTCGGCGCCGTGCTCGCGCAGCACGGTCAGCCGGGCCGCGCGGTCGCGCTCCAGGCTCCGGGCGATCTGGTCCCAGTAGGGCGCCACACAGGCGTGGTAGAAGTGCCGCAGCGCCTCGGTCACGCGGTTCGGGCGGGCGCCGGCCGGTGCCGCCCCGCCCCAGTGGTCGCGCTGCACCATGCGGTCGATGTCGGGGAACGGGCGGATGACCTTGGCCAGTTCGGTCAGACGCCTGGCCGGCGGCCGGTGGCCGACCGCCCGGCGCCAGCGCTCGACGTCCGGTCCCCCGCCGCCGGAGGCCAGCAGCTCCAGGGCGAAGAGGGTTTCCCGGATGCGGTCGGCCTCGGGCAGGATGCGGGTTCTGCGGAGGCTGTCGGTGGTGAAATGAAGGTGCGGCACGGGTCCCCCATGAACTCAGTCAGCGTCGGCGCCGCGGTCCCGCGGGGGGAGGGTGAGGGGTGTCCGGGGACCGGGTCCGATGCTGTGCTGCCGGTGCGTCGAAATCCTGAAGTGTTCAACTTCAACAGGGACGACGGTACGCGGCGGCCCGGTGGGCAGCAGTAGAGCTCATGCCCGTTCGCTGGTGCAGTTCTCTGCACCATCCGGAACCGTTCCCGGGCGTGCCGCAGGGCCCGGCGGCGCCACTCCCGTCTCACGGTACGGGGGTGGGCCGGCCGGCCCCGGATCGCGTGGCAGTGCGCGGGTGGCACCTGGTGGGGCCGCCCTCAGATGGTGATGATGACGTTGATGACCACGGCCACGGCGACGATGGCGGCCACCACCCAGGGCCACATGGGGCGCTCCTGGGACGGCTTCCAACCGGTGGACTCCGGCATGACTGCTCCTGACGCTGGTTCGTACGGTGATGAGGGGTCCGGGCCCCTCGGGCGACGGGGGACACCCAAGGGGCCCGGCGGTGAGGCTCTGGTGGCACAGGCACCCGGGGTGCCGCCGCCGAGCCCGGTTCAGGGGGGCTGCTTTTCGGGGGACTACTTGTAGTCGTCGCGGTTCAGACAGGTTTTCCGGAGGTCTTCGAGCAGTGCGTTCTGATCGGCGATGTATCCGATCACGGTCCGGCTCGAACCCTTCCCCTTGACTTCCGCGCCGCGCATTTTCCGGGCGGTTTCCTTGATGGCCGTACGGAGCTTCTCGTCCGACGCCTGGCCGGCCATGGAGTCCAGTTCGTCGGCGCGTTCCCGGATTTCCTTCTTCGTCTTCTCCACGTCGTCCGGGAACGGATTGGTGAAGGTCTTGCCCACGATCCGCGCGCACAACTCCACGCGGTTGGCGGTCTTCGTGCTGACATCCTGGCAGCCGCCGGCGCCCACGGTCAGTGCCGCCGCGGCGAGGACCGCGGCCGCCACGGCGCCCGTCCGGGTACGGCGTCGGCCGCCGCCCCCGGCGCTCGGTTCCTTCGGTATCACCTGCCGGCCTCCCTGTCGTGGTCCAGCGCGGTTGGCGGACCTTTCTGCGATGTCTCCATGCTGCGCCGCCGGGCGCCGCCGCGCAGTGGGACAGGCTCCCCAATCGAGGTGCAGAGAACTGCACCAGGGCGGCCGTGCGTACCGCCGGTCCGGGGGCGGGCGCCGGGCCCGAAGTGCGCACGGCCAGGCGTATTTCGCGTCGGCTTAAAGACATGGTGATCCCGGGTTCCAGGCCGCAGGCTGGGGGCCGGCCGCGAATACGCGGCCGGTGAGGTGACGGAGGAGAGGTCCCATGGGTTCACCGATGACTCTGGCGGCGAAATTGTGGGAAAGCCACGTCGTCAGCTCGCCGCCCGGTGGACCGGACCTCCTGTACATCGATCTGCACCTGACCCACGAGGCGACCTCGCCGCAGGCGTTCGACGGTCTGCGGCTGGCCGGGCGGTCCGTACGGCGGCCGGAGCTGACGCTGGCCCTGGAGGACCACAACGTGCCGACCAGCCCGCTGGCCGTCGCCGACCCGGTCAGCCGTACGCAGCTGGAGACGCTGCGCCGCAACTGTGAGACGCACGGCATCGAGCTGTACTCCCTCGGGCACCGCCGGCAGGGCATCGTCCACGTCGTCGGGCCCGAACTCGGTCTGGTGCACCCCGGTATGACCGTGGTGTGCGGTGACAGCCACACCTCGACGCACGGCGCCTTCGGTGCGCTGGCCTTCGGCATCGGCACCAGCGACGTCGAGCATGTGCTCGCCACGCAGTGCCTGGAGCTGCCGCGCCCGAAGACGATGGCGGTGGACTTCGACGGTGAGCTGCCCCGTGGGGTGGGCGCCAAGGACCTGGTGCTGGCCCTGATCGCGGAGATCGGGCCGAACGGCGCGCAGGGGCACATGGTCGAGTACCGCGGCGCGGCCGTACGGGGCCTGTCCATGGAGTCCCGGATGACGCTGTGCAACATGAGCATCGAGGCGGGCGCGCGGGCCGGTCTGGTCGCGCCGGACGCGACGACGCTCGCGTACCTCAGGGGCCGGCCGTACGCGCCGGGTGCCGCCCACTGGGACGCGGCCGCCGCGCACTGGTCGACGCTGCACAGTGACCCCGGCGCGCGCTTCGACCGCTCCGTACGGATCGATGTCTCCGCGCTCACCCCGTGGGTGACGTGGGGCACCAACCCGGCGCAGGCGGCGCCCCTGGCCTCCGAGGTGCCCGCCCCGGACGCCTTCGCCGATCCGCTGGAGCGCGCCTCGGCCCAACGCGCCCTGCGCTACATGGACCTGGCCCCGGGCACTCCGCTCCGCGACATCCCCATCGACGTCGTCTTCCTCGGCTCGTGCACCAACGGGCGGCTGGAGGACCTGCGGGCCGCGGCCTCCGTGCTCAAGGGCCGCAGCGTCGCCGACAGCACCCGTCTGCTCGTCGTCCCGGGCTCCATGGAGGTCCGCGCGGAGGCCGAGGCGGAGGGGCTGCACGAGGTCTTCCTGGCGTCCGGCGCCGAGTGGCGCTCCCCCGGCTGCTCGATGTGCCTGGGCATGAACACCGACCGGCTCGTCGGCACGGTGCGCAGCGCGTCCACGTCCAACCGCAACTACGAGGGCCGGCAGGGCGCCACCGCGCGCACCCATCTGGTCTCGCCGGAGGTGGCCGCCGCCACGGCGGTCACCGGCCGGCTCGCCGCCCCCGCCGACCTGGCATGAGAGGTACCGAGCCCGTGGAACCCTTCACCGAGCACACCGGCACGGCGGTGGCCGTGCGCCGCGACGACATCGACACCGACCAGATCCTGCCCGCGGAGTTCTGCAAGCGGGTGGTCAAGTCCGGTTACGCGGACGCGCTGTTCAAGCGCTGGCGGGAGCGGGGCGACTGCGTCATCGACCGGCCCGAACACCGTGGCGCGACGATCCTGCTGGCCGGCAAGGACTTCGGCATCGGCAGCTCCCGCGAGCACGCCGTCTGGGCCCTGCGCGACGGCGGCTTCCTGGCCGTGGTGGCCACCGGCTTCGGCGACATCTTCCGGCGCAACGCGCTGAACAACGGGCTGATCCCGGTCGATCTGCCGGCGCCGGTGGTCGAGGAGCTGATGGACCGGGTGGAGGACGATCCCGGCTTCCGGATCACCGTGGACCTGCGGGCCTGCCGGCTGCGCTGGGCGGATGGCAGAGCGGACTTCGTGGTCGACGACCGGGCGCGCCGGATGCTGCTGGAGGGCAAGGACGCCATCGAGCAGACCCTGCTGCGGCAGGACGCCATCGCCGCGTACGAGGCGCGCCGCGCGCCCTGGATGCCGGCCGTGCCGCGGGGCGCGTTCGACGCCGCGTCCGCGACGGTGGCCCCGTGATGGCCGCCGCCGTCCAGGGCGCGCGCGAGGTGCTCGGGGCCGCGCGGGTGCGGCAGTTGCCCGGCGGCGGCCTGGCCGGGCTGCTGCGCGACGGCGTACCGCCCGGCACGGTGAACCTCGCGGTGGGCACGCCCGCCTTCCCCGACACGCCCCCGGAGCTGGTGGACGCGGCCTGTGCGGCGCTGCGCGCGGGCGTGCACCAGTACCAGGACCCGGCCGGTGTCCCGGCCCTGCGCGAGCGGATCGCCGCCGGGCTGCCGGCGGCCCCCGACCCGGACACCGAGATCACCGTGACGGTGGGCGGCAGCGAGGGCCTGTGCGTGGCCCTGCTGGCGGCCGTCGATCCCGGTGACGAGGTGATCGTGCTGGAGCCGTGCTACGAGAACTTCCTCAGCGCGGTGGCGCTGGCGGGCGGCCGGGTGCGCCCCGTACCGCTGCGGGCACCGGACTGGAGCCTGGACCCGGCGGAGCTGGCCGCCGCGATGGGCCCGCGGACCCGGGCGATCATCCTCAACAGCCCCAGCAACCCCACCGGGCAGTTGCTCGGCCACCAGGACCTCGCGGTGATCGCCGAGTTGTGCGAACGGTGGGACGTCACGGTCGTCTCCGACGAGGTGTACGCCGACTACGTCTACGACGGGCGGCAGCACTGCTCGGCGGCCGAGGTGCCGGGTCTGGCCGAGCGCTCCATCGTCGTGGGCAGCTTCTCCAAGAGCCATGCGATCAGCGGCTGGCGGCTGGGCTTCCTGCGGGCCCCGGCGCGGTGGACGGAGCTGCTGCGCCAGATCCACGTCGCCACGACGGCCGGCGCCCCCGCCGCCTTCCAGCACGCCGCGGCCGCCGTCGACCTGCACGGCCCCGGCCGGCAGCAGCGGTCGGCGGCCATGGCCGCACGGCGCGACAGCGCGGTGGCGCTGCTGCGCGACGCCGGTTTCCACTGCGCCGCACCCGCCGGCGGCTGTTACGTCCTGGCGGGCATCGACGGCCTGACCGACGAGCCGAGCCCGGCCTTCGTCCGCACCCTGCTCCAGGAGGCCGGGGTGCTGCTGGCCCCCGCCACCTCGTTCTTCGCCGACCCGCGGCGCGGTGAGCGGCAGGTACGGGTGGCGTTCAACCGGCCGGCCGAGACCCTCGACACCGCCCGGCGGCGCCTGCTCGCCCGTACGCGCGCCGGCCTCCCGCACCGCATTCAGGAAGGTGAACGAACGTGACAAGCACGATGGATCTGGTGACCGGGCCCCGGCACGGCGGCCTGGTGCTCGGTATCGAGGCCGGCTCCCCGGGGGCCGCGCTGACCGAGGTGGGGGCGCGGCACGGCGAGCGCATCCGCGAGGGTGTGATCGAGCACGGCGCCGCCCTGCTCAGCGGGTTCTCCTGGGCCGACTGGCCGGAGCTGGACGCCTTCGTCAACAGCGTCGTCGGCAGACCGCTGGACTACACCGAGCGCTCGTCACCGCGTACGGAGCTGCACCCCGGGGTGTTCACCGCCACCGACCACCCGCCGACCGAGGAGATCTTCCTCCACACCGAGCAGTCCTACAACCTCAACGTCCCGCGCCATCTGTTCTTCTTCTGCCGCCGGGGGGCGCCCGAGGGCGGGGCCAACACGCTCGCCGACTGCCGGGCCCTGTACGACGCGCTGCCGCGCACCATCGCCGACCGCTTCGACGAGGAGGGCTACCTGCTGGTGCGCAACTTCCTCCCGGGGCTCGGCCTGTCCTGGCAGGACGCGTTCGGTACGAAGGACCGTGCGGAGGTGCAGGCGTACTGCGACGCCAACGCCATCGAGGCCGAGTGGGTCGACGAGGACCATCTGCGCACCCGGCAGCGGCGCTGGGCGGTGGCCACGCACCCGGTGACCGGCCGGCGCTCGTGGTTCAACCACATGACGTTCTTCCACGCGCGCACGCTGCGCCCCGAGGTGGGCGAGTTCCTGCTGGAGGAGTACGGCCCCTGGGGCATGCCGACCAACACCTTCCACGCGGACGGTTCGCAGATCCCCGACGAGGTGGTGGCCGGTCTCCAGCAGGCGTACCGGGACCACGCGATCGAGGTGACCGCCCGTACCGGCGAGGTGCTGATCGTGGACAACCTCGCGGTGGCGCACGGCAGGCTGCCGTTCGTACCGCCCCGTGAGCTGTTCGTGAGCATGTCGGACGCGCTGCCGTGGTCGGCGCTGCGTCCGGTGGAGCGGACCTCCGCCCCCGCGGGCGGGGTCGCGGCGCCGGCCGGATGAGCACCGGCGCGGACCTGGCCGCCGCGCGTCCGGCCCCGCCGCCCCGCCCGCTCTCCCGCAACCGGGAGTACAACCTGCTGTGGAGCGCCAACATGGTCTCCCAGCTGGGCGCCCAGGGCACGTTGATCGCCTACCCGATGCTGGTCCTGGCGCTGGGCGGCTCGGCCCTCCAGGCGTCGCTGGTGGAGTTCGCCATCGGTACTTCGCGAGCGCTGGCCGCGGTGCCGGCCGGGGCCCTTGCGGACCGCTGGAACCGTAAGACGGTGCTGCTGGCCGCCGAGCTGGGCCGGGCGGTGGCCCTCGGGCTGCTCGCCCTGACGGTCGCGTTCGGGTCGGGCGGCTTCGGGGCGATCCTGGCCGTGGCGGTGGTCGAGGGAGTGTGTACGGCGCTGTTCACCACCACCGACCAGGCACTGCTGCCCGGTGTGGTGCCGCGCTCGCAGCTGGGCACGGCGGTGGCCCGCAACACCGCCCGCTACCACCTCGCCACGGTGGTCGGTCCGGGCCTCGGCGGCGTCCTGTACGGGGTGCAGCGGCTGCTGCCGTTCGTGGCCCAGTCGGTGGCCTCGCTGCTGTCCTTCGTGACGCTGCTGTTCCTGCGGGTGCCGCCGCGGCCGTCCGGCGAGCCGGAGGCGCGCGAGGGAATGGCGGGCGCGATGCGCTCGGGGCTGCGGTGGCTGGCCGCCAACCGGCCGGTGCGCACCACGGTGCTGGTCGCCACGGTCTTCAACCTGGCCTTCAGCGGGATGCTGCTGGTGGTCGTGGTGATGGCGCAGCAGGCCGGGCGCCCGGCCGGTGAGATCGGCGCGATCGGCGCGCTGCTCGGGGCCGGCGGGGTGGTGGGCGCGGTCCTGGCGCCCCGGCTGCGGCACCTGCTCACGCCGTACGCCGCCCTGATGCTGCTGACGTGGGGCGCGGCGGCGCTGGTGCCGCTGCTGGCGGTGGTGCCGCTGGGGTACGCGAGCGGGCTGGTGCTGGCGGGTGTCGCCCTGCTGGCGCCCACCGCGAGCGCGATCGTGACGACGTACCAGATGCTCGTCACGCCCGACCGGATGCGCGGGCGGCTGGCCGGGGTGATCGGCATCTCCATGAGCGCGGCCTCCGCGCTGGGGCCGCTGATCGGCGGTGTGCTGCTGGAGACGGCGGGCGGCACGGCCACCGTCCTGGTGTGCACGGCGGTGTTCGGGGTCCTCGCGCTGGTGGTGTCCTGCGCGCCGGCCGTACGGACCTTCCCGCGGCCGAAGGAGCTGGAGGCGGCCGAGTAGGCCCGGTGTGCGGCGGGGACCGGTCCGTTGCGGACCGGCCCCCGCAGGCGTTCATGCCCGCAGGTACGTCAGGACCGCCAGCACGCGCCGGTGGCCGCTGGCGGAGGTGGGCAGGTCGAGCTTGGTGAAGATGCTGCCGATGTGCTTGTTGACCGAACTCTCGGCGATGAACAGGGACTTCGCGATCACCGGGTTGCTCTGTCCCTCGGCCATCAGCGCCAGCACCTCGCGCTCGCGCTGGGTGAGGGTGCTCAGGGGGTCGTCGCCGGCCCGGCGGATCATCAGCTGGGAGATCACCTCCGGGTCCATGGCGGTGCCGCCGGCCGCGATCCGGTCCAGCGCCTCCAGGAACTCCTCGGTGTTGCCCACCCGGTCCTTGAGCAGGTAGCCGACGCCCGAGGCGCTCTGGGCGAGCAGTTCGCCCGCGTACGCCCGTTCCACGTACTGCGACAGGACCAGGACGGGGAGTTCGGGGATCTGGCGGCGGGCCTCCACCACCGCGCGCAGGCCCTCGTCACGGAAGGACGGGGGCAGCCGGACGTCCACCACGGCGGCGTCGGGGCGGTGTTCGAGCAGGGCGGGCAGCAGGTCGGTGCCGTTGTCGACGGTGGCGCAGATCTCGTGGCCCTCGTCCGCCAGCAACAGGACCAGCCCCTCCCGGAGCAGCGCGTTGTCTTCGGCGATCAGGATCCGCATGGAATCTCCACTCTGAGTACGGTCGGGCCCCCGGGCGGGCTGACCAGTTCTGTCGTGCCGTCGAAGGCCGCGACCCGGCGGCGTACGCCCATGATTCCGCTGCCCGCGTGCTCCGAGGCGCCGCCGCGGCCGTTGTCCTCCACGTGGATGGAGATGCTGCGGTCGCTGATCCGCAGCCGTACCAGGGCGCTGTCCGCGCCGCTGTGCTTGGCGACGTTGGTCAGCGCTTCGGAGACGACGAAGTACGCGGCAGCCTCCACGGCGGCGGGGGCGCGGGGCGCGGTCGCCGCGTCGTCCTCGATGTCGATCGAGGTGGGCACCTCGTTCAGCGCGGTCAGCGCCCGTACGGCGTCGATCAGGCCGCGGTCGATCAGGACCGGCGGGTAGATGCCGCGGACCAGCTGGCGCAGCGACTCCAGGGCCTGCTGGGCGAGTTGCTGGGTGGCGTCGACCATCTCGGGGACCTGTTCGGGCCGTGCCTTGAGGGCCCTTTTGATCATGCCCAGGCGCAGCGACACCGCGACGATCCCGGCCTGCGCCCCGTCGTGCAGGTCCCGTTCGATACGGCGCAGCTCCGCGTCGTGCGCGTCCAGCGCCTCGGCGCGGGTGACGGACAGCTCCTGCACCCGCTGCTCCAGCGGGACCCGCGCCCGGGTGACCAGGACCTTACGGGAGCCCAGCGCGTGCACCCGGGCCAGCGCCACGACGATCGCGGCGGCCACCGCCGCGTAGACCACCCCGACGAACATGGCGCCGATCGCCTTCGGCCAGGAGTCGACGGTGATGACGATGACGGCGTCCCGCTCGCGCGGCGCGAGGCGCCACCACAGCGGCGCGGAGAGCCAGTTGACGGCGCCCCCGCAGGCGCTGATGGCGGTGACGCACAGGGTGGTGCCCAGGATGCTGTGGGCGAGCAGCCAGACGATGTCCTTGCGCACGGCCGGATCGCGCAGCGACAGCTTCGGGCGGCGGGTTTCGCCGTCCACCCCGCGGTAGTACGTGACGACGTCGGCGCCCAGGACGCGGGAGACCCGGCGGCGGTGGAATTCGGCCACCCGGCGCAGCAGCCGCAGGACGATCGGCAGCAGCAGGAAGCCGGTGCCCACCAGGCACAGGGCGAGGGTCACGAGGAGCAGGTAGAAGAGGCCGAGGCCGGCCAGGCCGGTGCCCAGACAGAGCACGACGTAGCCGATGGCTTGCGGGAAGCGGCCGAACAGCCGGCGCGAGAGCTCCCGCGCGGGCATCCGTCGCAGTGTCGTGAACAGCGGTAAGGACATGACCGAGTGAACCCCCCGACGCAACGGCGCGATCACGGTACCACCGGCGGTGACGCCCGAACCGGGCCTCGGGGCCCTCCCGGAGCGCCGGTCCGGGGGCCTGCCACAGGCCGCAGGGGCACTTATCTGCACCTTTGAAGCTCCAGTTCACGTGGTGGTCCCCCGGGTGGCCGGAGATCTAGCGTGCTGGAGCGGAAAGACCGAAGACGGACTGCGCAGCGAGGGGTCGGACGTGAGCAGAAGGGACCGGGCGGCACGGGGCGCGACGGAGGCGGCGCCGCCTCCGCGGCCGGACGAGGCCACGCCCTTGGGCAACGGAGACGGCCGGCGGGCGGGCGAAGGACCGGTGGTCAGCCTCAGCGGCGTCCGCAAGACCTACGGCAGGGGCGCCGGCGCGGTGCACGCGCTGCGCGATCTGTCCCTCGACTTCACCCGGGGCTCCTTCACCGCGGTGATGGGCCCCTCGGGCGCGGGCAAGAGCACCTTCCTGCACTGCGCGGCGGGCCTGGACCGGCCGGACGCCGGGACGGTGGTACTGGGCGGCACGGACCTCGCGAGCCTGAACGAGGTCGAGCTGACCATGCTGCGCCGGGAGCGCGTCGGCTTCGTCTTCCAGGCGTACAACCTGATGTCGGCGCTGACCGTGGCGGACAACATCACGCTGCCGCTGATGCTGGCGGACCGCCGGCCCGACCCCGCCTGGCTGGACCGCGTGGTGGCGCAGGTGGGGCTGAGCGACCGGCTCGGACACCGGCCGTCGGAGCTGTCCGGCGGCCAGCAGCAGCGGGTGGCCATCGCCCGCGCCCTGGCGCCCCGCCCCGAGGTGGTCTTCGCCGACGAGCCCACGGGCGCGCTGGACACCCGTACCGCCAAGCAGGTGCTGCAACTCCTGCGCGACGTGGTCGACTCGACCGGGCAGACGGTGGTCATGGTGACCCACGACCCGGTCGCCGCGTCCTACGCGCACCGCGTGGTCTTCCTCGCGGACGGCCGGTACGCGGAGGAGATGACGCGGGCGACGCCGGAGCTGATCGCCGAGCGGATGACCCGGCTGGGAGAGTGGTGATCCCGTGTTCGCCCTCGTGCTGAAGACGGTCAAGGAGCGCAAGAGCGGCTTCGTGGGCGCGTTCGTCGCGCTCCTCGGGGCGTCCATGCTGATCACCGCCTTCGGCATCATCCTCCAGTCGGGCATCGACTCCGGTGTCCCGGCGCAGCGCTACAGCGACGCCGCGGTGGTGGTGGCGGGCAAGCAGGAGTTCTCGGTCACCGAGGGCAAGAGCACCAAGACGAAGGCGCTGGACGACGCCGTCGGGGTGCCGCGCTCGCTGGTGGCCAAGGTCGCGGCGGTGCCGGGGGTCCGGCAGGCCGTGGCCGATCTGCGCTTTCCCACCCAGCTGGTGGACAGGGACGGCGGTGTGCTCAAGGGCGAGGACGGCGAGGGGGCGCTGGGCACATCCTGGCCCGGCTCCGTCCTCGGTCCGTTCCACCTGGTGGGCGGGCGGGGCGCGGAGCGGCCCGGCGAAGTGGTGCTGGAGAAGTCGCTCGCCGAGCGGGCCGGGGTCAAGGCCGGCGGCACCGTACGGCTGGCGACCACGCAGGCCGCCGCGCACTACACGGTGGCCGGTGTGGTGGAGTACCGCGGCCCCGGTGACGGCCTGCGCACCCCGCCGGTGTTCTTCTCCGAGGCGCAGGCACGGCAGTTGTACGGCCGGGACGACCAGGTCTCGGCGATCGGCGTGCTCGCCAAGGACGGCACCGATCCGGAGGAGCTGGCGGAGCGGATCGAGGGCAAGCTCGGCGGCACCCCGGCGGACCTCTACACCGGGGACGCGCTGAGCAGCGTGGAGAACCCGGACGTGGCCTCGGCGCGGGGCAGTCTGAAGGAGCTGGCCGGTTCGCTGGGCGGCACGGTCATCCTGATCACCCTGATGGTGGTGAGCAGTACGCTCGCGCTCGGCGTCCACCAGCGGCGGCGCGAACTGGCGCTGCTGCGCGCGGTGGGGGCGACGCCCAAGCAGATCCACAAGATGATCGCCGGTGAGGCGCTGGTGATCTCCCTGCTGGCGTCGGTCATCGGCTGTCTGCCGGGGGCACTGGCGGCCGGGGTGCTGCGCGGGGCGCTGTCGGTGATCGGCGTGGTGCCGGACGACTTCGCGTTCTCCTACGGGCCGGTGCCGATGATCGCGGCGGTGGCCATCGGGGTGGCGACCGCGCAGATCGCGGGGTTCGCGGTGGCCCGCAAGGTGGTGGCCATCCGCCCGGTGGAGGCGCTGAGCCAGTCCCGTACGGAGGAGCCGACGCTCGGCAGGGCGCGGGTCACCTTCGGTGTCATCCTGCTCGTGCTGGGGCTCGCGGCCTCGATGCTCCCGCTGTTCTTCGGCAGCATCTTCGCCGTGGCGGGGGCGGGCAGCGGCGGCCTCATCATGGTCATCGCGATCCTGATGCTGGCGCCGCCGGTGGTCGGACGGGCGACCCGGCTGCTGGCCCGGCCCTTCCAACGGCGGTTCGGCACGCTGGGCTATCTGGCGGTGGCCAACACCCGTGCCAACGCCCGGCGGCTGGCGGCCGGCATCGGCCCGCTGATCCTGGCGATCGGCTTCGCCTCCGTCCAGCTGTTCATCCCCACCACGACCAACGAGGCCGCCAAGGACCAGGCCGCGGCGGGCGTGGTGGCCGACTACACGCTCGGCAGCGATCTCGGCGGGGTGCCCGTGACCGCCGCCGGGGACATCGCGCGGCTGCCCGGAGTCTCGGCGGCGGCCGGGGTGGTGCGCACCAAGCTGTTCGCGTCCCGGAAGCTGCTGGACTCACCCGAAGTCTTCGACTACGAGGCGCAGGGCGTGACGCCCGGGAAGCTGGACCAGCTCTTCGACCTGAAGGTGGACAAGGGCGACCTGAACGGCCTGGGCGCGTCGCCGGACACGGTCGCCCTGAGCAGCGGCGCTGCGAGCACCCTCGGGGCCGGTGTGGGCGACCGGGTGCGGCTGCACCTGCCGGACGGCGCGCAGCAGGAGTCCAAGGTCGTCGCCGTCTACCGGCGGGGGCTGGGCTTCGGGGACGTGACGCTGCCGCACGACACGGTGATCAAGCACAGTTCCAAGCGGCTGGACGACTCGGTCCTGGCACGGCTGGCACCGGACGCGGACCGGGACAAGGTCGCCGACGGGCTGTCCAAGCTGGCCGCGCGCTATCCGGGACTGAAGGTCGCCGACGACGAGGGCGTGGCGCAGGAGAAGAGCGCGATGGCGGGGCTGGTCGGCAGCGCGCTGCCGCTGGTACTGGTCTTCGGCTACATCGCGGTGGCGGTGGCCAACACCCTGGTGATGACGACGCTGAGCCGCATCAGGGAGTTCGCACTGCTGCGGCTGGTCGGCGCGACGCCGGACCAGGTGATGCGGATGATGCGCACGGAGACCCTGATGGTCATCCTGATCGCCGTAGTGGTCGGCACGGTCGTCCCGCTGCTGCCGCTGATAACGGTAAGCGTCGGCCTGACCTCCTCCCCCGTGCCCTACATCCCGCCGCTGCTGTACCTGGGCATCGTCGCAGCCACGGCGGCCCTGGCCGCAGCGGCAGTCCTGCTGCCGACCAAGCTCGCCCTGCGCTCGCGCCCCGCCGACGCCATCGGGATGCGCGAATAGCCCACCGCCCGTGCGCATTCCGGCCGGCGGTCCCCAACGGGGCTGTCGGCCGGCCCGTTTGCCCGGGGCCCGGACCCGCCCGGTCGGGTGCGGAGGCCCTGATGGTCATCCCGATCGCCGTGCGGTCGGCACGGCCGTACCGCTGCTGCCGCTGATAACGGTAAGCGCCGGCCTGGCCTCCTCCCCCGTCCCCTACATGCCGCCACTGCGCGAATAGCCCACGCCCGTGCGCACGACGGCCGGCGGTCCCGACGAGGCCGCCGGCCGGCCCGATTGTCAGGGCCCGAACCCACCCGGTCGGGCACGGAGACCCTGATGGTCATCCCGATCGCCGTGCGGTCGGCACGGCCGTACCGCTGGTGACCGTGGGCCTCGGACTCACCTCTGGCCGGTCCGTTTGCCGGGGCCCGGGCCCGCCCGGTTCGGCAACCTGCGTTATTTGCCTGCCGCTTAACGTCCCTACCTGGCCCAACTCCCCGGTGTTAGCCTGCTTTCACCAACGAGCTCGTATCGAAGAGCCTTCACTTTCCCGGGACTTTCGAAGCCGCGGACCGTCTGCCGCGCCTTTCCGGATTCCGGGCTCACTGCCTACTGCCTTCTGGGGGATGTGCCGTGGATGCACGACGGCTGGGCGAAATGCTCGGTGAACTGGCGCACCGCCATCGGATATCCGCGGTGCAGTGCGCATTACGGGGACCTGGTGGTACTTCCGTGGCGCGGGCCGGTGAATTCTTCGCGGGCGAAGGCAGTACGGCGGAATCCGTAACGCTGCCCTTCGCCTCGGTCACCAAGCTGTTCACCGCCACCGTCGCCATGCAGCTGGTGACCGACGGCGACCTCGATCTCGACGAGCCGGTGCGCGACCGCCTGTCTTCCTGGGCCGACGCGGCCTCCGGCGTGACGTTGCGGCATCTGCTGAGCCACTGCTCCGGGCTGGTCTGCGACGCGCCGGGCGAGCCCGGTTCGGCCGCGCGGGCCGCGACGGCCACCGCCGCCGCCGGGCTGCTCTTCCCGCCCGGCAGCGCCTTCTCTTACTCCAACGCCGGGTTCACCGTGGTGGGCCGCCTGATCGAGACGGCGACCGGGATGTCCTGGCGGCAGGCCGTGACCGACTTCCTGCTGGGGCCGCTGGACATCGCGCCCGCGTTCCTCGGCGGCGCCGTCCGCGGCGGCCACGTCGTCACGCGGAACGGGACGGTGCCGATCGCGCCGGCCGTGCCCCGGGCGGCGGAGCCCGCCGCCGCGCTGGCCGGCCGGGTCGAGGACCTGGCCGCCTTCGGCGGTCTTTTCCTGGACGACCGCGACGGCGCCTCGCGCGCCCTGCTGGACGACGAGGCCGTGGCCGCCATGCGGCAGCCGCCGTTCGACGCCGCGCCGTTCGGACTGGCCGACGCCTGGGGCCTGGGCTGGGCCCTGTACGGGGCGGGGCCCGGCCGGTGGCTGGGGCTGGACGCGGCCGGTGCGGGCACCGCCTGTCACGTACGGGTGCATCCGGCGAGCGGCACCGTGCTTGCCTTCCAGGCCGATTCCGCCGCCGGTGCCGCGGCGTGGGGCGACCTGGTGACGCTGCTGCGCGGCGAGGGGCCGGCGGTCGGCATGCCGCCGGCCGGGGCGGCGGCCCCGAGCACGGCGACCGGCGGCGACCGTGCGCTGCCCGACTGCACCGGCCGGTGGGTCAACGGCGAAACGGTCTACCGGATTTCCCGTACCGCTTCCGGCACCGCGGTGCTGGAGGACGACGACGGAACCGAGTACCACCTCTCCGGTCACGGCGTCCGGGTGTTCTCCGCCCGGCCCGCCGAAAAGCCGGACACGGAACACCTGGGGCGTTTTCTTACCGACCCGGAATCCGGGCGGGCCACCCTCATGCAATTCGCCGGCCGCTTGATGCGACGCGCCGCCTGATCCGGACCGGCGCACCGCGGCCCGGCCGGGCATTTCACCGGCCGGGCGTCCCGCAATCCTTTGGAGAGCAGACGTGACAGCAACAAGTGACGGTTTTCCTCGCGACGGTGTGCGGGAGTCCGTGGGCATCGCGGACGGCACGGCCGGACTCTCCCCCGTGCAGCAGCGGCTGTGGTTCCTCAACCGGTTCCAGGAGGGGCGGCCGGGGCAGACCCGCACGCTGTCCGTACGGCTGGGCGGCGCCCTGGACCTGTCCGCGCTGCGGGCCGCGCTCGGCGCGATCGTCCAGCGGCACCGGGTCCTGGGCACGGTGCACCGCGAGGTGGAGGGGCGCTGCCGTCCGGAGTTCCGGCCGCCGGAGCGGACGTTCACCGCGCTGCGCGCCGAGCCGGTGTCCCCGGCCCGCCTGAACCGCGTCCTGGCGCAGGCGGCGGGCGAGGGCATGGACCTCACCGCGGAGTGCCCCCTGCGCGTCCGGCTGCTGGGCCTGGCGCCGGACGACCACGTCCTGGTCCTGGTCGTGCACGAGATCGCGGCGGACGAGCGGTCGCTGACGCTGCTGGCCGAGGAGCTGGCGGGGGCGTACGCGGAGGCCGTACGGACCGGCGGCACGCCGCGTACCGAGCCCGGACCGCAGTACGCGGAGGTCGCCGCCGCAGCGGGGACCGCACTCGGCGATCCGCAGGTACCGGACAGCCGCGCCGCCGAACAACTCGCCTACTGGCGTGACACGTTGGACGGCGCACCGGAACAGCTCCAGCTGCCGCTGGACCGGCCCCGCCCGGCCGCCACCGACTACCGGAGCACCACGTACCACGGCTTCCTGGACGCCGCCCTGCACCGGAAGCTGGACGGGCTGGCGCGGGACGCGGGAGTGCCGCTCGACGCGGTGCTGCTGGCCGGCGTCTCGGCGCTGCTGCACCGCTTCGGCGCCGGTACGGACATTCCGCTGGCCGTCTCCCTGCCGGGACGGGCGGACGCGGGGTCGGCCACGGTCATCGGGCCGCTGGCGAACACCGCCGTCGTACGGACGAGCCCGGCGCCCGGCCACGGCTTCCGCGCCCTGGTACGGGACTGCGCCACGGCCAACGCCGCGGCGCGGCGGCACAGCGCGGTGCCGTTCGAGCAGGTGGTGGACGCGCTGCGACCTGAACGCGCGCTGAACCGGCACCCGTTGGCGCAGGTAGCCGTCGAGGTGCGGGAAGCGGAGACAGCACGGCGGCCGTTCGGCCCGCTCACCGCACGGATCACCCAACTGCCTGCCCAGCACTGCCGGTTCGACCTGCGCTTCGGCTTCCGTATGCGAGCCGGCACCACCACGCCGGACGGTACGCACGGCATCGACCTGATCGTCGACTTCGGCACCGAGCTGTTCATGCCCGCCACCGTGCGCCGGATGACCGACGGGCTGCTGCGGCTGCTGCGGGCGGCCGCCGACGCGCCCGATGAGGCGTACACCGCGTACGACGTGCTCGGCCCCGAGGAGCGGCAGCGGCTGCTCAGCGACTGGAACGCCACCGCGCGGCCGGTGCCGGGCGCCGGGGTGAGCCGCCTGTTCGAGGAGCGGGTGCGCCACCACGGCGACCGCACCGCCCTGGTCTGCGGCGCGACCCGGCTGACGTACGCGCAGCTCGACGCGCGCGCCAACCGGCTGGCCCGCGCCCTGGTGGACGGCGGCGCGCGGCCCGGCACGCTGGTGGCGCTGGCGCTGCCGCGCGGCCCGGAGCTGGTGGTCGCGCTGCTCGCGACGGCGAAGGCGGGGGCGGCGTACATTCCGCTCGACCCGGAGTACCCGGCCGACCGGATCGGCTACATCCTCGGCCACGCCGCCCCGTCCGCACTGATCACCGACGACGCCACGGCGCGGCGGTTGTCCGGGGCGCCGGACCGGGTGTTCGTCCTGGACGACCCCGCGCTGCGGGACCGGCTCGCGGCGCTGCCCGGCACGGCCCTGGCCCCGGACGAGCTCCCGGCCACCGCCACCGGCGCCGACCCCGCGTACGTCATCTACACCTCCGGCTCCACCGGGCGCCCCAAGGGCGTGGCCGTCGGCCGCCGCGCGCTGACCAACTTCCTGGTGTCCATGGGCGACCTGTTCCCGCTGACCGGCGACGACGTATGGCTGTCGGTCACCACCATCGCCTTCGACATCGCGGCCCTGGAGCTGTATCTGCCGCTGATCAGCGGCGCGGCCGTGGTGCTCGCCGACCGGGAGACGACCACCGATCCCGGCGCGCTGGCCCGGCTGCTGACCGCCTCCGGGGCCACCATCATGCAGGCCACCCCGAGCCTGTGGCAGGCGCTGTGCGAGGCGGAGCCGGAGGCGCTGCGGGGGCTGCGGATGCTGGTGGGCGGTGAAGCGCTGCCGTCCGCGCTGGCGGAGCGGATGCGCGCGCTCGGCTCGGAGGTCACCAATCTCTACGGGCCCACCGAGACCACCATCTGGTCGACCGCCGCCCGGCTCGACGACCGTCCGGGGCCGCCCACCATCGGCCGTCCCATCGGCAACACCCGGGTCTACGTGCTCGACGCGGACCGGCAGCCCGTACCGGTGGGTGTCACGGGCGATCTGTACATCGCGGGCGCCGGGGTGGCGATCGGCTACCTCCACCAGGAGGAGCTGACCCGCGAGCGCTTCGTCCCGGATCCGTTCGCGCCCGGCATGGGGGTCCCCCCGGCCGAAGGCTGGGGGAGGATGTACCGCACCGGCGACCTGGCGCGCTGGGCCGCCGACGGCAATCTGGAGTTCCTGGGCCGCTCCGACTTCCAGGTCAAGATCCGCGGGTTCCGTATCGAACTCGGCGAGATCGAGGCGGTGCTGGAGCGGCACCCGGGCGTCGGCAAGGCGGTCGCGGTGGCCCATGCGTACGGGCCCGGGGACACCCGGCTCGTGGCGTACGTGGCCCCGGGCGGCGCCGACGCCGCCGAGCTGCGCGCCTTCGCGGGCACCCAGCTGCCCGCGTACATGGTCCCCGCTACCGTGGTGGCGCTGGACGAGATCCCGCTGACGCCGAACGGCAAGACCGACCGCGCCGCGCTCCCGGCACCGGGCGCCGACGCGGCCCCGCGCGGGCGCGGCCCGCGGATCGCCCGCGAGGAGCAGCTGTGCGACCTCTTCAGCGAGGTGCTGGGCCTGAGCGCGGTCGGCGTGGACGACAGCTTCTTCGACCTGGGCGGGCACTCGCTGCTGGCCACCCGGCTGATCGGCCGTATCCGTGCCGTGCTGGGCGTGGAGGTGTCCATCCGGGCGCTGTTCGAGACGCCGACGGTGGCGGGGCTGGCCGGGCGGCTGGACGGGGCACGGGCCCGAGAGACCGGGCTGAAGCCGGTGGGCCGGGACGGTGACCTGCCGCTCTCGTACGGTCAGCAGCGGCTGTGGTTCCTCTACGACTACGAGTCCCAGGGCAGCGAGTACAACTCGGCGTTCGGTCTGCGGCTGACCGGGCCGCTCGACGTGCCCGCGCTGCGGTCGGCGATCAGTGCGCTCGTGGCCCGGCACGAGGCGCTGCGCACCACGTTCGGTTCGCGCGGCGGGCAGGGCGTGCAGATCGTGCACGAGCCGGGCGAGGTGCCAGTTCGGGTGATCGGTCTTGCCGGCGCGGACGCCGGTCCCGGGGCGGACGGAGAGGACCGCGAGGCCGCGCTGACGCGGGTGCTGCGCACCGCGCTCAGCGAGCCGTTCGACCTGCGTGCGGGTCCGGTGCTGCGGCCGCTGCTGGTCCGGGTCGCCGAGGAGGACCACGTCCTCGTCCTGGACATGCACCACATCGTCACCGACGGCTGGTCGAAGGACGTGATGGCCCGCGAGCTGGGCGTGCTCTACGAGGCGGCGCACAGCGGCCGGACCGCGGAGCTGCCGCCGCTGCCCGTCCAGTATCCCGACTTCGCCGTCTGGCAGCGCGCCCCGCGCGCGGACGCCTACGCCGCCGACCTGGACTACTGGAAGCGGCAGCTGGATGGCGTCGTACCGCTGGAAATGCCCACCGACCGGCCCCGCCCGGCCACCCGCAGCACCCGGGGCGCGGCACACCGCTACACGCTCCGCCCCGGCCTGGTCACCGAGCTGACCGCGCTGTGCTGGCGGGAGGGCGTCACCCTCTTCGCGACGCTGGCCGCCGGGGTGCAGCTGCTCCTGTCGCGCTACGGCCGGCAGCAGGACATCGCGCTCGGCACCATCGTCTCCGGCCGCGACCACAGCGAGCTGGAGAACGTGCTCGGCTTCTTCGTCAACACGCTGGTGCTGCGCGCGCGGGTGCGGCCCGAGCTGACGGTCGCGGAGTTCCTGGCGGAGGTCCGCGGCACCGTGCTGGACGCCTTCACGCACCAGAACGTGCCGTACGACCGGCTCATCGAGGAGCTGCGGCCGGACCGCGACCCCAGCCGTACCCCGCTGATCCAGGCGGCGATGCTCCTCAAGCGCCCGCAGGGGCCGGTGCCGGGGCCCGACGGGCTGCGGATGGCGGAGTTCGGACTGCCCCGGCTCAACGCGCTGTTCGACCTCGGCTTCGAGTTCGAGGAGCGGGACGGGGAGCTGGCCGGGCTGATCGAGTACAGCACGGCGCTCTTCGACGAGGAGACGGTCGCCCGGCTCGCGCGGCACCTGGTGGTGCTGCTGGAGAACATGGCCGCCGGTCCGCAACGGTCGCTGGGGCAGCTGCCGATGATGGACGAAGCGGAGCGGCGCCAGGTCACCAGCGGCTGGAACGCCACCGACGCGGCGGGCCGCGCGCACCGTACGACCGTGCACCAGCTGGTCGCCGAGCAGGCGGCCCGCACCCCGGACGCCACGGCCGTCGTCACCCCGGACACCCGGCTGACCTTCGCCGAGCTGGAGGACGCCGCCGGACGGCTGGCGCACCGGCTGCTGGCGCACGGCGTGCGGCCTGGCGAGGTGGTGGCCGTACGCACCGGGCGCGGTGCCGAGATGGTCATCGCCCAGCTCGCGGTGCTCAAGGCCGGGGCGGCCTATCTGCCGCTGGACCCCGCGCTGCCGGACGACCGCACCACGTACATGCTCCGGGACGCCTCCGTACGGCTGCTGCTGGTACGGGGCGGGCCGGCGGACCTGCCGGTGCCGGAGGGCGTGACGGTGCTCCGCGTCGAGGACGAATCCGACGGTGAAGCGCCTCCGGCCGGGCCCGTCCGGGTGCCGGTGTCGGCCGGTGACCTGGCCTACGTGATCTACACCTCCGGGTCCACCGGGCGCGCCAAGGGCGTGCTCATCGAGCACCGTGGGGTGATCAACCTCTGCGACTGGTACCGGGACTACTACCGGATCGGCCCCGGCGACCGGGCGTCGCAGATCGTCGGTCCCGGCTTCGACCCGACGATTCTCGAAGTGTGGGCGAACCTCGCCTGCGGGGCCTCGGTGCACTTCGCGCCTCAGTCCGCGCTGGACGATCCGCACGAGTTCGCGGACTGGCTGGTCGCGGAGGGCATCACCGTGACGCTGGTGCCGGCGCCGCGGCTGGACTCCGTACTGGATCAGCGCGCGCTGTGGCACAGCGCGCTGCGGTACGTGCTGACCGGCGCGGACGTGGTGCGGCGCAGGCTGCCGGCGGATGCCCCGTTCACGCTGGTCAACCAGTACGGGCCGACGGAGATCACGGTGCTGGCCACCGCCGTCTTCCTCGAGCCGGAGGACGAGGCCGCGGCCGGACGGCTGCCCTCGATCGGGGCGCCGGTCACCAACACCCGTACGTACGTGCTCGACGAGCACCGCGACCCGGTGCCGGTCGGGGTGCCCGGCGAGCTGTACATCGGCGGCATCGGGGTGGCGCGCGGCTATCTCGGGCGCCCGGAGCTGACCAAGGAGCGGTTCGTCCCCGACCATCTGGGGCCGGACCCGGACGGGCGGCTCTACCGCACCGGCGACCTGGTCCGGTGGCTGCCGGACGGCACGCTGGACTTCCTGGGCCGGATCGACAACCAGGTCAAGATCCGCGGCTACCGCGTGGAGCTGGGCGAGGTGGAGACGGCGCTGCTGCGGGAGGAGAGCGTCGCGCAGGCGGTGGTCCTGGCCCGGCAGCAGCGCAGCGGCCACCACGACCTGGTCGGGTATGTGACGGGCCAGGGCGACGGGGCCATCGATCCCGAGGCCGTGCGCGCCCGGCTCGCGGCCGGACTGCCCGATTACATGGTGCCGTCGGTGCTCGTCGTGCTCGACGCGTTCCCGATGACCACCACCGGCAAGATCGACCGGCGTGCGCTGCCGCTGCCCGAGGAGCGGGCCGCTGCCGTCGCGGAGACCACCGCGCCGCGCGACCCCACCGAGGAGGCGCTCGCCCGGATGTGGGCCGAGGTCCTCGGGGAGCCGGTGGTGGGGGTCGAGGACGACCTGTTCGACCTCGGCGCCAATTCCGTCCTGACCCTGCAGATCACCTCCCGCATCCGGGAGCGGTTCGGCATCCGGGTCTCCGTGCGGGAGATCTTCACCGCGCGCACCGTAGCCGCACTGGCGGAGGACGTCCGCCGCAAAGTACTCGACGACTCGCGCCGCGTGCCGGCCGACACCACGGCGCGCGGCAGCGCGCGGGGGGAGTGAACGATGGGTGAGCAGATGAACGGCGGGCAGCCGCTGAGCCCTGATGAACTGCTGGAGCGGCGGCTCGCCGGACGCGCGGACGCGGCTGCGGGCGCTCCGGGTGACCTGCGCGCGCTGGGTGATCTTCCCGACGCGCCGCTGTCCTTCGGGCAGGAACGGCTGTGGTTCCTGCACGAGTTCCAGCCCGGCAGCGTCGAGTACACCTCGTCGATCGCCCTGCGGATGACCGGTCCGCTGCGCGTGGACGCGCTGCGCGGCGCGCTCGGCGGCCTGGTCGCCCGGCACGAGCCGCTGCGTACCACGTTCGCGACGACGGACGGGCGGGCGCACCAGGTCGTACGCCCCGCCGCCGTTCCGGAGATCCAGCGCGCCGACCTGGGCGGGCTGCCCGCCGGGGAACGCGAAGCGGAGCTGGACCGGCTGCTGCGCGCCGAACTCGGCACCCCCTTCGACCTCGCGGCGGGCCCGGTCCTGCGGGTCCTGCTCGTCGCGCTCGGCTCGGGACCGGACGGCGCCCAGGAGCATGTGCTGTTCCTGAACATGCACCACATCGCGGCGGACGGCTGGTCGAAGGGCGTGCTGCTGGCGGAGCTGGGCGAGCTGTACGCCGCCGCTCTGGAGGAGCGGGAAGCGGACCTCGCCCCGCTGCCGGTGAGCTACCGCGACTACGCGGTCTGGCAGCGCGAGCACTGCACCGAAGCCGAACTGGACGCCCAGCTGGAGTACTGGAAGACCGAGCTGGACGGCGTGCCGGCGCTGGAGATGCCCACCGACCGGCCCCGGCCGATGGTGCGGACGACGGTGGGCGCTCTGCACACGTTCGCGGTGCCCCGGGGCGTGGCCGAGGGGCTGGACGCGGTGGCCGCGCGGTGCGGCGGCACCCTGTTCGCGGTGCTGACCGCCGCGACCCAGGTGTTGCTGGCGCGGCACAGCGGTCAGCGGGACGTGGCGCTGGGCACCGTCTCGGTGGGCCGGGACCGCACCGAACTGGAGCCGCTGGTCGGCTTCTTCGTCAACACCCTGGTGCTGCGCGGCCGGATCGAGCCGGACCTGCCCTTCGACGAACTGGTGGAGCGGACCACCGACCGGATCTGGGACGCGCTGGGCAACCAGGACGTGCCGTTCCACCGGCTGGTGGACGCGCTGGGCACCGAGCGCGACCCGAGCCGTACGCCACTGGTGCAGGCGGCCCTCGTGCTCCAGAACGCCCCCGGCGGCGCGCCCGTCTTCCCGGGGCTGCGGGTGACGGACTTCCGGCCGCCGTCGGTCTCCTCGATCTTCGACCTGACGGTGGAGTTCGCGCCGGACGCGGACGGCGGGCTGGCCGGGTCGGTCGAGTACAACACCGACCTGTTCGACGCCTCGACCATCGAGGCGCTGTGTGCCCGGCTGCTGGTGCTGCTCGCCGGGATCGCCGCGGACGCCGGACGCGCCGTCGGCGACCTGCCGCTGCTGACCGACGCCGAGCACACGGCGCTGACCACGGGCTGGACCGAGAACCGCGCCGACTACCCCGCCGACACCCCCGTCCACACCCTGGTCTCCGCGCAGGCCGCCGCCGCCCCCGACCGGATCGCGGTGACCGGCGCGGGCGGCGGACTGACCTACCGCGAGCTGGACGAGCGCTCCGACCGCCTGGCGCGGCTGCTCCTGGACCGGGGCGCCGCGCCCGGTGACCACGTCGCCGTCTGCCTGCCGCGCGGCTCGGAAGTGGTCGTCGCCATGCTGGCCGTGCTCAAGGCGGGCTGCGCGTATGTGCCGATCGCGGCGGACTACCCGGCCGACCGCATCGCGTTCCTCCTGGAGGACACCGCGGCGCCGCTGTGCCTGACCGAACGGCCGCTGCGCGACCGGCTCCCGGACGGCAGCGCCAAGTACCTGTGCCTGGACGAGGAGGCCGCCGCTCTCGCCGCGCTCCCGGCCGGCGGCCCGCAGGTCACGGTGGGCGCGGATACCGCCGCGTACGTCATCTACACCTCCGGCTCCACCGGGCGCCCCAAGGGCGTGGTGGTCGAGCACCGGTCGATCGTGCGGCTGATCAGTGATCCCGACTACGCGCCGCTGGCCGCGGACGACGTGGTGGCCCAGGCCGCCGACGCCACCTTCGACGCGGCGACGTTCGAGATCTGGGGGCCGCTGGCGGTGGGCGCGCGGATCGCCGTGATCCCGAAGGACGTACTGCTGGAGCCGCGGTCCTTCGCCCGCACGCTGGAAGAGCACGGCGTGACCACGCTTTTCCTGACCACCGCGCTGTTCAACCAGGTGGTCGAGGTCGCGCCGGGAGCCTTCGGCGGCCTGCGCCATCTGCTGGTGGGCGGCGAGGCGCAGAGCCCGCGGCGGGTCGCGCAGCTGCTCGCCGGGGAGCGGCCGGACCGCTTCGTCAACATCTACGGACCGACCGAGACGACGACGTTCGCCACGTTCCAGGAGATCCACAGCACGGACGGCGTACGGGCGCTGCCCATCGGCCGCCCCATCCGCAACACCACCGCCTACGTGCTCGACGAGCGGCGGCGGCCGGTGCCGCCCGGCTCCCCCGGCGAGCTGTACATCGGCGGTCCCGGCGTCGCCCGCGGCTACCTGGGCCGCCCCGAGCTGACCGAGGAGCGCTTCCTCCCGGCGCCGTTCTCCTCGGTCCCCGGCGAGCGCGTGTACCGCACCGGCGACCGGGTCCGCTGGCTGCCGGACGGCACGCTGGACTTCCTGGGCCGGGTGGACACCCAGGTCAAGGTGCGCGGCTACCGCATCGAGCCGGGCGAGGTCGAAGCCGTCCTCGAAGCCCACCCGGCGGTCGCCGCCGCGCTGGTCGTCGCCCGTACGGACGGGGAGCACAAGCGCCTGGTGGGCTACGTACGCCCGCAGCCCGGCGCGGCCCTGGACACGGCGGAGCTGCGCACGTTCGCCGAGGCCCGGCTGCCCGGCTACACCGTGCCCTCCGCGCTGGTCACGCTGAACGAGTTCCCGCTGACCTCCAACGGGAAAGTGGACCAGCGGGCACTGCCCGCGCCCGAGGAGCGGACCGAGGGGCGCGCGGACCACCGGGCTCCGGCCGACGCCACCGAGGCGACCCTCGCGCGGGTGTGGTCGCAGGTCCTTGGCGTGGGCCGGGTGGGCGCCACGGACAACTTCTTCGAGCTGGGCGGGGACTCGATCCTGAGCATCCAGGTGGTGGCCAGGGCCCGGCAGGCCGGGCTCGTCATCAGCTCCCGGGACATCTTCTCGCGCCAGACGCTGGCCGACCTGGCGCGCGCGGCCACCCCCGTGGCGGAGACCGGCACCGAAGAGCAGGCGCAGGACCACGGCCCCGCGCCGCTCACCCCCGTACAGCGCTGGTTCTTCGACCACCACACCGTCCGCCCCGCGCACTTCAACCAGTCGGTGCTGCTCACGCTGCCCGCGGACGTGGACGAGCGGGCGCTGTCGAAGGCGTTCCGGCATGTCGTACGGCGGCACGACGCGCTGCGCACCCGCTTCACGGCGGTGGACGGCCGGCTGGTCCAGCAGGGCCCCGGCCAGGACGCCCCGGAGCCGGACATCGAGCGGATCACGCTGGGCGAGGCCGCGCCCGAGGAACGCGAAGCGGTCCTGCGACAGCTGTCCGAGGCGGCGCAGGCCGGCCTCGCCCCCGAGCGGGGCGAGCTGCTGCGCTGCCTGCTGTTCGACCGCGACGCCCAGGACCGGCCGCGGCTCCTGCTGACCGTGCACCACCTCGCGGTGGACGGCGTCTCGTGGCGCATCCTGCTGGACGACCTGGAGAACGCGTACCGGCAGGCGGTGAGCGGCGCGGCGATCGACCTCGGGGGCGCGTCCACGCCGTACCTCACATGGGCGCGGAGGCTGACGGAGCACGCCGAACAGGGCGGTTTCCAGGCGGAGTTCGACTACTGGGCGGAGGTCGCGGCCGTCACCACGGCGGGCCTTCCCAGCGACCGCACCGGCCGCAACACCTTCGGGCTCACCCGTGAGGTGCGCGCGGGGCTGGACGAGCGGCGTACCCAACAGCTGCTCCAGGACGTGCCCAAGGTCTACCGCACCCAGGTCAACGACATCCTGCTCACCGCGCTCGGCCGCGCCCTGTCCCGGCACACCGGGCAGGACCGCACCCTCATCACCCTGGAGGGGCACGGCCGCGAGGAGATCCTGCCGGGCACCGACATCTCCCGCACCGTCGGCTGGTTCACCTCCCTCTTCCCGCTCGTCCTGGAATCCCCGGCGGACCGGCCGTGGCGCGACCTGGTACTGGGCACCAAGGAGCGGCTGCGGGCCGTACCGCACCGCGGCTTCGGTTACGGGCCGCTCCGCCACCTCGCCGCGGACCCCGCGCAGCGCGAGGCCCTGGCCGCCGGGCCGCGGCCGCAGGTCAGCTTCAACTACCTCGGCCAGTGGTCGGACGGCACCGTCGGCAGCGCGCTCTACCGCGAGCAGGTCTTCGACTACGGGCAGGAGCACAGCCCGGAGGAGGAGCGCCCGCATCTGATCGACATCACCGGCGAAGTGCGCGGCGGGCGGCTGACGTTCACCGTGTACTACTCGTCCGAGCGCCACGCGCGGGCGACCGCCCAGGCGCTGGCCGACGGGCTGGCCGCCGCGCTGGACGAGCTGGTCGAGCACTGCCTGCGCCCCGGTGCGGGCGGCGCGGTGCCCGGTGACTTCCCGCTCGTACGGCTCGACCAGGCCGCCGTGGACGCGCTGGTGCCGCCGGGCTCGGCCGTCGAGGACATCTACCCGCTGACGCCGATGCAGTCCGGCATGCTCTACCACGCCCTCAACCAGCCCACCGGCGGCGCCTACTTCGACCAGGTCAGCTTTCTGCTGGAAGGCGTGGACGACATCCGGGCGCTCGGCGCGGCCTGGCAGCACGCGGTGGACCGCAACCCGGCGCTGCGCACGCGGCTACGGTGGGAGGGCGTCCCGCAGCCCGTGCAGATCGTCGACCGCGAAGCGACCCTGGAGGTCCGCTACCTGGACTGGACGGACACCGACGCGGCCGGGCGGAAGCGGCGGCTGGAGGAGCTGACGGACGCCGAGCAGCGGGCCGGCATCGACCTGACCCGGGCGCCGCTGATGCGGGTGGTGCTCGCACGGGAACGGGCGGGCGCGGTGCGGGTCGTGTGGAGCTTCCACCATGTCGTTCTCGACGGCTGGAGCACGTCCCACCTGTTCGGTGATGTGTTCGCCCGCTACCGCGCGCTGGCCGACGGCGGCACCGCCCCGGCGGCCCCGGAGCAGCGGCGCCCGCCCTTCCGGGACTACGTGGCGTGGCTCGGGCAGCAGGACCCCGCGGCGGCCGAGAAGCACTGGCGCGCGGCGCTGGCGGGCCTGTACGCGCCGACTCCGCTCCCGTACGGGCAGAGTCTGCCGCCCGGCTACCAGTCGGAGTCCTCGGCCCAGGTCCGGGTCGAGCTGACCCGCGCCGAGACCGAGGCGCTGACCGCGACGGTCCGCGCCGAGCGGCTGACCCTGAACACCGCCGTGCAGGGCGCCTGGGCGATGCTGCTCGCGCGCCACGCGGGCACCGAGGACGTGTGCTTCGGATCCACCGTCGCCGGCCGCCCCACGGGCCTGGCGGGCTCCGACGCGGTGGTCGGCAACTTCCTCAACACGCTGCCGGTGCGTACCCGGGTCACCGCCTCCGACCGGCTGGCCGACTGGCTGCGCGGCCTCCAGGAAGCACAGGTCGCGGCGCGCGACTTCGAGTACGCCGCGCTCGGCCAGATCCAGGGCTGGAGCGATGTGCCGCGCGCCACCGCGCTGTTCCACACCGTGGTGGTCTTCGAGAACTACCCGGGCAACGACACGGCCGCCGAGCGCAACGGCCTGTGGCTGCGCGAGCTGTCCGCGGTGGACACCACCAGCTTCCCGCTGGACCTGACCGCCTTCACCGACGACGGTGAACTCGTCGTCCAGCTCTCCTACGACCCCGCGCTCTACGGACAGGCCCAGGCGGAGAGCCTGGCCGACCAGCTGCTCACCCTGCTGAACGGCCTCGCCGCCGACCCCGGACAGCAGGTGGGCGACGTGCCGATGCTGTCGCTGGGCGAGCGGGACCGCGTCGTCCACGAGTGGAACCGCGTCACGGTGCCGTGGCAGGAACTGTGCCTGCACGAGCTGGTCGCCGAGCACGCCCGGCGCACACCGGACGCCGACGCGGTCGTCTTCGAGGGCCAGGTGATCGGCTACGCCGCGCTGGAGGCGCGCGCCAACCAGCTGGCCCACCACCTGATGGACCGCGGCGTCGGCCCCGAGACCGTGGTCGGCATCTGTGTGGAGCGCGGCCCGGACATGGTCACCGCGGCCCTCGCCGTCCTCAAGGCGGGCGGTGCCTTCCTGCCGCTGGACCCCGGGCACCCCGCCGAGCGGCACCGCCAGGTGCTGCGGGACAGCGCCGCCGCCCTGCTGCTCACGCAGAACGCCGTGGCGGACCGGCTGCCGCTGTGCGACGCGACGGTGCTGCGCCTGGACGGCGAGTGGGACGCCATCGGGCAGTGGCCCACCCACGCGCCGGCCGTCGAGGTCGCGCCGGACAGCCTCGCGTACGTCATCTACACCTCGGGCTCCACCGGACGCCCCAAGGGCGTCATGGTCGAACACCGCAGCCTGAGCCAGGCAGTGGCCGCCTGGGGCCGGGTCTACGGCGTCGAGGACCGCCCGGCGCGTCAGCTCAACCTCGCGAGCATGGCCTTCGACGTGTTCGTGTCCGACCTGGGGCACGCGCTCGCCCACGGCGGGACGCTGGTGATCTCCCCCTCGGCGGTCACCACCGACCCGCCCCGGCTGTTCGAGCTGATGGAGCGGGCCGGGATCACCCACCTGGAGACCGTGCCGTCGTTGATCGGCGCACTGCTGGAGGAGGCCGAGCGGACCGGCCGCGCCTTCCCGCCGCTGCGCTGCCTCGTCGTCGGCTCGGACAACTGGCGTACGGAGGACTGCCGCCGGCTGCTGGACCGGGTCTCCCCCGGCACCACCGTGCTCAACAGCTACGGCGTGACCGAGGCGACCGTCGAGTCCTCGGTCTTCCGCGCGGAGCGGGAGACGCTGCCCGCCACCGCCTCGGTGCCGATCGGCCGGCCGATCCCCGGCGCCCGGATGTACGTCCTGGACGCCGGTCTGCGGCCGGTGCCCGCCGGGGTCGTCGGCGAGCTGTTCATCGGCGGGCCCGGAGTGGCCAGGGGCTACCTGAACCGCCCCGACCTGACCGAGGAGCGCTTCCTGCGCGACCCGTTCGCGCTGGATGCCGAGAGCGCCCGGCTCTACCGGACCGGCGACCGGGCCCGGTTCCTGCCCGGCGGGGACATCGAGTTCCTCGGCCGGTCCGACGACCAGGTCAAGATCCGCGGCTTCCGGGTCGAGCTGGCCGAGATCGAGAGCGCCGTCCAGCGCTTCCCGGGTATCGCCGACGCCGCGGCCGCGATACGCGCGGAGGCCGGCGGCAGCGGGCTGACCTGCTACGTGGTCCCCGTAGCCGGGGCCGAACCCGACCTGGCATCGCTCCGCGAGCAGTTGGGCGGCCTGCTGCCCCGGCACATGGTGCCGCAGGTGTTCGTCCCGCTGGAGCGGCTGCCGCTGAACGCCAACGGCAAGGTGGACCGCCGCGCCCTGCCCGCCCCGCCCGCACCCGCCGAACGCCCCGCCGCGCGCACCGCGCCCCGTACCCCCGCGGAGGAAACCCTCGCCGCGGTGTGGGCCGAGGTGTTCCGGGTGCCGGCGGTGGGCGTCGAGGACAACTTCTTCGACCTGGGCGGCGATTCGATCCTCAGCATCCAGGTCGTCTCCCGGGCCCGCGAGGCGGGCCTGAAGGTCTCGTCCCAGGACATCTTCAGTCACCAGACGGTCGCCGAACTCGCCTCGGCGGTGGCCGCCCGCACCCCGGAGGAGAAGGCAGACGTGAGTACGGAGCCGGTCGTCGGAAAGGTGCCGCTGACCCCCATTCAGCGCGCGTTCTTCCGCCGGCACACCATCGCCCCCCACCACTCCACGATGTCCGTACTGGCCGAGCTGACGGAACCGCCGTCGGAGGACGCGCTGCGGGCCGCCCTGGACGCCCTGCTGGACCACCACGACGCCCTGCGCACCCGCTTCACCTCGCTGTACGGCCGCCGGCAGCAGGAGATCCCGGCTCCGGGCGACCGGTGGCCGCTGGAGCGGATCGCGCTGGGCGACGCCGGTGACGAGGCCGTGGAGAAGGCGGCCGCCGCCGCGCAGGGCGGACTCGACCTGGCAGAGGGGCCGTTGGTACGGGCCCTGCTGTTCGACCGGGGCGAGCGGCCCCCGCTGCTCTTCCTGACCGCCCACCACCTGGTCGTGGACGCGGTGTCCTGGCAGGTGCTCCTCGCCGACCTGGAGCGCGGCTACCGGCAGGCGGCCGACGGCGGGCCGGTCGACCTGGGCCCGAAGGGCACATCGTTCCTCCAGTGGTCGCGGCGGCTGTCGGAGCATACCGCCGCGGGCGGCTTCGACGCGGAGCTGGACCACTGGGCGGGTGTGGCGCAGCGTGCCGAGGCCGGAATCCCGGCCGACGCCGCCGGTACGCCGTCCGTCGCGTCGGCGGCGAGCGTACGGGTGAGCCTGGGCGCCGCGGACACCGAGGCGCTGCTGCGGGAGGTCCCGTCCGTCTACCGCACGCAGGTCAACGACGTGCTGCTGTCCGCACTCGGCCGGGTGCTGGCGGACTGGACCGGCCGCGACTCGGTCCTGGTCGATCTGGAAGGCCACGGCCGCGAGGAGTTGTTCGACGGCCTGGAGGTCGGCGCTACGGTCGGCTGGTTCACCAGCAGCTTCCCGGTGGCCCTGGACACCTCGGCCGGGGACGACTGGGGCGCGCTGCTGCGGTCCGTCAAGGAGCAGCTGCGGGCGGTGCCGGGGCGCGGCATCGGCTACGGCGCGCTGCGCCACCTCAGCCCCGCCGGCGCCCCGGCCGAGGTGCTGGCCGAAGGCCCGCAGGCGCAGGTCAGCTTCAACTACCTCGGTCAGCTGACCGGCGCTCCGGGCCGCGACGGCGCCCTGCTGCGCGATGTCCGGCTGGGCTTCGGCACCGAACTCTCGCCCGCCGAGAAGCTGGAATACGGGCTGGACATCGTGGCCTGGGTGCGTGACGGGCAGCTGGAGTTCGAGCTGTTCCACTCCACCGAGGTGCACCACGCCTCGACCGTCGAGCGGCTGGGCGACGCACTGCTGACGGCGCTCCGCGGGCTCGTGGCGCACTGCCGGGACGTGAGCGGCGCGGCGGCCGGTGCCACGCCGTCCGACTTCCCGCTGGCCCGGGTCGAGCAGCAGCTGCTCGACAAGCTCGCCGCCGACGGCGGCCCGCCGGCGGACCTCTACCCGGTCACGCCGATGCAGCACGGCCTGCTGTTCCACAGCCTGACCGAGGAGGGCGACAGCGTTTACGTGGGACAGCTCTCCTTCGTTCTGGAGGGCGGGGTGGACACCGACGCGTTCGCGGCGGCCTGGCAGCGTGCGGCCGAGCGCACGCCGATGCTGCGCACCGCGGTGACCTGGGAGGAGACCGCCGAACCGCTCCAGGTCGTACGGGAGCGGGTGCAGGTGCCGGTGGAGCGGCGCGATCACAGCGCGCTGTCCGAGGGGGACGCCGCCCAGGCGCTGGAATCCTTCCTCGCCGAGGACCGCGCCCGGGGCATCGACCTGACCGCCGCCCCGCTGATGCGGCTGACGCTGATCTCCGAGCCGGACGGCGGGCTGCGGGTGGTGTGGACCTCGCACCATCTGCTGCTGGACGGCTGGAGCACGGCCGAGCTGATCTCCGACGTACTGGACCACTACCTGCTGCTGACCGGGCACGAGCGGCCCGAGCCGGCCGCCCGCCCGCCGTTCCGCGACTACGTGGAATGGCTGGGCCGCCAGGACCTCGCCGAGGCCGAGCGGTACTGGAAGCAGCTGCTCGACGGCTTCACCGCGCCCACCCCGCTGCCGGTCGACCACCGGTCGCAGGACACCGTGCGGGCGGGCACCGAGGCCGCAGCGCGCTTCCAGCTCGACGCGGAGACGACGGCGCGGCTCGACGCGCTCGCCCGGCAGCACCGGCTGACCACCAACACCCTCGCGCAGGGCGCCTGGGCGCTGCTGCTGTCCCGGTACGCGGGCGAGCAGGAGGTCTGCTTCGGCTCCGCCGTCTCCGGCCGCCCGGCCGACCTGCCCGGCGCCGAGTCGATGATCGGGCTGTTCATCAGCAATCTGCCGGTACGGGCCACCGTCCAGGACGACCGGCCCCTGCTGGATTGGCTCGCCGACCTCCAGCGCGGCCAGGTCGCCGCCCGGCAGCACGAGTACGTCTCGCTCGCCCAGATCCGCGGCTGGGCCGACCTGCCCGCCGGGGTGGACCTGTTCGACAGCTATGTGGTCTTCGAGAACTACCCGTACGACGGCGAGATGGGCGCCGAGGGCGGCCTGCGCATCCGCGACGTGCGCTCCCACGAGCCCACCAGCTACGCCATGGTGCTCGCGGTGTTCGCCGGCGACCGGCTGTCCTTCCGGCTCGCCTACGACCCCGCCCTCTTCGAGGAGCGCACCGCCGCCCGGGTCACCGCCGACCTGCGGGCGCTGCTGGAGGACATCGCGCGCGATCCGCACCGTACGCCGCGCGAGTTCGACGCGCTGAGCGAGGGGCACCGCGCCGAGCTGCTGACCCGCCACAACGCGACCGGCACCGAGTTGCTGAGCGAGCTGCCGGTGGCCCGGCAGTTCGCCGCGCAGGCGGCCCGCACGCCGGAGGCGACCGCGCTGGTCCACGAGGGCGGCCGGCTGTCCTTCGGCGAGCTGGACCGCCGGGCCAACCGGCTGGCGCACCACCTGGTGTCCCTCGGCGCCGGTCCCGAGGAGACGGTCGCCGTCTGCCTCGACCGCGGCGCCGACCTGATCGTGTCGCTGCTCGCGGTCCTCAAGGCGGGCGCGGTGTACGCGCCGCTGGACCCGGCCGCACCCGAACGGCGCACCGCGTACCTGCTGGAGGACATCCGGCCGCGGCTGCTGGTGACCGGCGGGCCGGTGGCGGCGGCGCTGCCCGCCGTGCCCGACACCACGACGGTGGTCCGTCCGGACGCCGACCGGCAGGCCGTGGCGGCCCGCCCGGACACCGCGCCGGAGGTGAGCGTGGCGCCCGGCGACGCCGCGTACGTCATCCACACCTCCGGCTCCACCGGGCGGCCCAAGGGCGTGGTGGTCGAACACCGCGGCCTGGCCAACCTGCTGGACAGCCACCGGCGTACGGTCTTCGGGCCGCTCCAGGAGACCAACGGCGGTGCGCCGCTGCGCGTCGCCCACCTGGCCCCAGCCTCGTTCGACGCCTCGTGGAACCCGGTGCTGTGGCTGGTCGCCGGGCATGAACTGCACCTCGTACCGGACGCGGTCCGCCGGGACGCGCACGCCCTGACCGCGTACCGCGCGGCGGAGCGGATCGACTTCCTCCAGACCACCCCGTCGTACTTCCAGCAGCTGGCGGAGACCGGCCTGCTGGCGGACGGGGACCACCCGCTGCGCGGCGTGGCCCTGGGCGGCGAGGCGATCTCCGAGGGCCTGTGGGAGTCGCTGCGATCCCGGAAGGACCTGATCAGCTTCAACTTCTACGGTCCCACCGAGGCCACCGTGGACGCGCTGATCACCCGGGTCTCGGACAGCCCCGTACCGGTGCTCGGCCGCCCCGTGCAGAACACCCGCGCCTATGTGCTGGACGCGGCGGGGCACCTGGCGCCCGTCGGCGCCCCCGGTGAACTCCACCTGGCCGGTGACGGCCTGGCCCGTGGCTATCTGAACCGCCCCGAGCTGACCGAGCGGGCCTTCTTCCCCGCGCCGTTCGACCCCGCCGAGCGGCTCTACCGGACCGGCGACCGGGTACGGCGCCTGTCCGACGGCCGCATCGAGTTCCTGGGCCGCGTCGACGACCAGGTCAAGCTGCGCGGCCACCGCATCGAGCCGGGCGAGATCTGCGCGACGCTGGACGGGCACCCGGCGGTGGCCGAGTCGGTGGTCGTGGTCCGGGGTGAGGGCGACCGGCGGCAGCTGGTCGCGTACTTCACGCACCGGGGTGCCGGTGACGCGGTGCCGACCGCGCCGGAGCTGGCCGGTTTCCTCGCCGAACGGCTGCCCGCGTATCTGGTCCCGGCCGCGTTCGTGGCGCTGGACGCCTTTCCGCTCACCCGGCACGGCAAGGTCGACCGGGACGCGCTGCCCGAGCCGGAGGCCGGGCGGGCGGACGACGCCGGCCGTGTCGCGCCGCGCAACGAGACCGAGCGGCTGGTCGCCCAGATCTGGGCGGAAACCCTGGGCGTCGCGGACGTCGGGGCCCACGACAGCTTCTTCGAGCTGGGCGGGCAGTCCCTGACCAGCGTCAAGGCGCTCACCCGCATCCGTAAGACCTTCGGGGTGCGGCTGGCGTTCCGCAGCCTGCTGGACACGCCCACCGTCTCCGGGGTGGCGCAGATGATCGAGGACAGCCTGCTGGAGCAGCTGGAGAAAGAGGCCGCCGAGGCCGCGGGCGACGCCGTACCGGCGGCGGAGTAGCGGCGGTGCCGCAGTCAAAGGAAGGAGTGTCACCCTGATGTCCCCCTCGCGTGAGGAACGCATAGCGGCGCTGCCCGAGCATCTGCGAGCGCTGCTGCGCAGCAGGCTCTCCGGCGCCGCCGGGACCGACGAGGCCCCCGAGGCCGACGCGGTCCGCCCGGTGCCGCGCGGCGGCCCCCTGCCCATGTCCTTCGCCCAGCAACGCATGTGGTTCCTCCAGGAGTTCGATCCGCTGGCGGTCGGCTACAACTCCAGCTTCGCGCTCCGGCTGCGCGGCACGCTGGACACCGCCGCGCTGCACCGGGCGGTGAACGCGGTGGTGGCCCGCCACGAGTCGCTGCGCACCACCTTCGACTCCATCGACGGCGCACCCGTGCAGATCCCGCACGCGCTGGTTGCCATCGACCTGCCGGTGGTGGACCTGACCTGCGCCGATCCCCTCGAACGGGAGCAGGAGCTGCGGACAGCGGTGGAGCGGGAGAACGCCCGGCCGTTCGACCTGCGGACCGGCCCGCTGCTGCGGACGCTGCTGGTCCGGACGGGCGAGCGGGACCACGTCCTGGTGCTGAGCCTTCACCACATCATTCACGACGGCTGGTCGCTGGGGCTGTTCACGCGGCAGCTCGGCGAGGCGTACGACACCGCGCTGTCCGGCGGTGACCCGCACATCGCGCCCGCCCCGGTGCAGTACGCGGACTTCGCCGTACGGCAGCGGGAGCGGATGTCGGGCGGCGCCCTGGACGACTCGCTCGCGTACTGGAAACAGCAGCTGGACGGGGTCGCCCCGCTCCAGCTGCCCACCGACCGGACGCGTCCGGCGGTGCTGTCGGGGGCGGGCGGCGCGCATATCTTCGAGGTGCCCGCCGGCGTGGTCGCGGGCCTGCGCACGCTCACCGCGCAGACCGGCGCCACCCTCTTCATGACGCTGACCGCCGCGGCCCAACTGCTGCTGGCCCGTTACTCCCGCCAGGAGGACATCGCCGTCGGCACCCCGGTGGCCGGCCGCGGCGGCAGCGGGGAACTGGACGAGCTGATCGGCTGCTTCCTCAACACGCTGGTACTGCGCGGCCGGGTCGAACTGGAGCAGTCCTTCCGGGAGTTCCTGCTGCGAACCCGGGAGACGGTGCTCACCGCCTTCAGCCATGAGGAGGTGCCCTTCGAGCAGATCGTGGACGCGGTCCAGCCGGACCGCGACCCGAGCCGGATGCCGCTGGCCCAGGTCCTCGTCGTCCTCCAGAACATGCCCGAGGCGACGCTCGAACTGTCCGGGGTGACGGTCGAGGTGCTGCAACTCCCGCAGGCCAGCACCGGTTTCGACCTCGTGTGGGCCTTCGAGGAGCGGCCCGACGGCACCCTGTGGGCGGCGGCCGAGTACAGCGCGGACCTCTTCGACGCGGAGACGGTGCGCCGGATGTCCGGCCACCTGGTGAACCTCCTCCGGTCGGTGGCCGCGGCGCCGGACTCCCGTATGGGCCGGCTCGGCCTGCTCGACCCGGCCGAGCACGAGCGGCTGACCCGCGACTGGGCCCGCAACCCGCTGCCGCCCACCGAGGCCGGGCCCGTGCACGCCATGGTGGCCCGGCGCGCCACCGAGCGCCCCGACGCGGTCGCGGTGCGCTGTGGGGACCGGCGGGTGACGTACGGGGAGCTGGACGCCGGAGCCAACCGGCTGGCCCGCCGCCTGGGCGACGAGGGCGTACGGCCCGGTGACGTGGTGGGCGTGTGCTGCGAGCGCGGCCCCGACCAGGTGCTGGCCACGCTCGCCGTACTGAAGGCCGGTGCCGCGTTCCTGCCGCTGCACCCGGCGTTCCCGGCCGCCCGCCGGGCCCTGATGCTCTCGGAGACCGGCGCGTCGCTGGTACTGACCGGGACCGCGCTGCTCGACGGGCTCACCGACGCCGGGGTACGGACCCTCGCCGTCGACGCCGAGCGGCCCCGGCTCGCCGCGTACGACGCCACCGAGCCGGACACCGCCCGTACGGACCCGAAGGACCTGGCGTACATCATCTACACCTCGGGCTCCACCGGCACTCCCAAGGGCGTGCTGCTGCGGCACGGGGGCCTGGCCAACATGATCGACGCGTCCCGGCGGAAGCTGGACGTGGGGCCGGACATGACGGTGTGCCAGCTGTCCGCGCCGAGCTTCGACGGAGCGGTCTGGGAGACCTTCACCGGCCTCGCCTCGGGCGCCGTGCTGGCGCTGCCGGACGACCCGGCGGAGGCGCTCGGCTCCGCGCAGATCACCCGGCTCGCCGACGGGCGGCCCACGGTGCTCAGCCTGCCCCCGGCGGCGCTGGCCGCGGTGGAGCCGCGGGCGCTGCCCGGCGGGTCGGTGATCCTCGCGGTGGGCGACCGCTGCCCCGCCGACCTGGCCCGTACGTGGTCGCGCAGCCACCGCTTCATCAACGGCTACGGGCCGACCGAGAACAGCGTCGGCGCCACCATGTACGAGGGCGACGGGACCGAGCGCGCCGACGCGGCGGATCGCCTGCCGATCGGGCGCCCGCTGCCCAACGTCGAGGTGCACGTCCTGGACGGCTTCGGTAACCCGGTGCCCGCCGGGGTGACCGGCGAGATCCACCTCGGCGGCGCCCAGGTCGCCGCGGGCTACCTGGGGCGCCCCGACCTCACCGCGCGGCGCTTCGTCGCGCACCCCTTCAGCGACGATCCCGAGGCCCGGCTCTACCGGACCGGGGACCTGGCCGCCTGGCTGCCCGACGGGAAGCTGGACTTCCGCGGCCGGGTGGACGACCAGGTCAAGATCCGCGGCTTCCGGATCGAGCCGGGCGAGATCGAGGCCGCGATGGCGCGCCACCCGCGGGTGGCGCAGGCGGCGGTCGTGGTCCGTCCGGGCCCGCGCGGCAAACGGCTGGCGGGCTATGTGGTCCCGGCGTCCGGGGAGGGCACGTCGCTGGCGGCTGAGGTGCACGAGCTGCTGTCCGGCGAGCTGCCCGCCTTCATGGTGCCGAGCACCCTGACCGTACTGCCGGAGCTGCCGCTGACCACCAACGGGAAGGTGGACCGGGCCGCGCTGCCGGAGGAACAGCCGGGCGACGGGCGGCCGGTGACGCGGCCCAGCGGGCCGGTGGAGACCGCGCTGGCCGAGGTCTTCGCGTCCGTGCTGGGCGTCGGGGAGGTCGGCGCGGACGACGACTTCTTCGCGCTGGGCGGTGACTCGATCCTCTCCACCCAGGTCGTCGCGCGCGCCCGGCAGGCCGGGCTGCGGATCACCACGAAGGAGCTCTTCCAGTTCAAGACCGTCGCCGGGCTCGCCCGGGTGGCGCGGGCCGAGGACGCCGGGGGCGGCGCGGACGACGACGCCCACCGGACCGGGCCGGTGCCGCTCACCCCGGTGCAGCACTGGTTCTTCGCCCACCACACCGTCAATCCGCACCACTTCAACCAGTCGGTGCTGCTGGAGCTGGTCCCCGGGGCCGACATCGAGGCGCTGCGCCACGCGCTGGGGCTGCTCATGGAGCGGCACGACGCTCTGCGTACCCGCTTCTCGTACGAGGACGGGGCCTGGCGGCAGGAGATCGGCGCCGAGGCGGACGGCCGGTGGCACTTCCGGCGGGTGGATCTGGCCGGGTTGGACGAGGCGGACGTGGCCGCGCGGACCGAGGAGGAGACCGTCGCCGCGCAGCGCGGGCTGCATCTGACCGACGGGCCGCTGGTACGGGCCGTCCTGTTCGACCGCGGCCCCGGGCACGCCCGACAGCTCTTCCTCACCGTGCACCACTTGGTCGTGGACGGGGTGTCCTGGCGCGTCCTGCTGGACGACCTGCGCCGGGCGTACACCCGGCTCGCCGCCGGGCAGGACGCGGACCTGGGCCCGCGCAGCACCTCCTTCGGGCAGTGGGCGCACCGGCTGCGCGAGCACACCGCCACCGGCGGGTTCGACGACGAACTGGCCTACTGGCGCGGCCTGCCGGCCGCCGACGAGCCGGCGGACACCGGAACCTTCGCCGAGCGCCGTACCGTGCACGACGGCCTCGACGCGGCCGACACCGAGGTGCTGCTGCGCCGGGTTCCGGGCGTGCTGCGGGCCAAGGTGGACGAGGTACTGCTGGCCATGCTCGGCCAGGCGCTCAGCGGCTGGGACGGCACCGTACCGGCCCTCGTGGACCTGGAGGGACACGGCCGGGAGGACATCCTCGACGGCGTCGATCTCAGCGGCACCGTGGGCTGGTTCACCACCATCCACCCCGTCGCGCTCGACGTGCCCAAGGACGCGGCCCCCAAGGACGCCGTACGGGCCGTCAAGCGGCAGCTGCGCACCCTGCCCCGGCACGGCATCGGGTACGGCGCCCTGCGCCACCTGACGTCCGGTACGGGTCCGGCCGAACCGGCCCTGCCGCCCGCCCACGCCCGGATCGCCTTCAACTACCTCGGCCAGTGGGACGGGCAGCTCCCCGACGGCGACGCCCTGGTGGCCCGCCATCTCGACCACGGCGGCCAGGACCACGAACCGGCCGAACGGCGGCTGTACGAGCTGGAGATCGCCGCCGCGGTCGAGCACGGCCGGCTCGACCTGAGCTGCGCCTACTCCCCCGCCCGGCACGACGCGGCGGTGGTCGCCGGTCTGCTGCGGACGGTGGCCGACGGCCTGAGGGAGCTGGTGCGCTCATGCGCCTGACCCGCTCCGGGCCCCTTCACACGATCGGCTCCTCCCGACGACAGGAAGACACCTCATGACGACTCCCCACCCGTGGCTGGTGACTCCGGCCAGACGTCCCGCCGCGGGAACCCGGCTGGTCTGCCTGCCGCACGCCGGCGGCAGCGCCAGCTTCTACCGGCGCTGGGCCCAGCACCTGGACTGCGACGTCGAGTTGCAGATCGTCCAGTACCCCGGCCGGGAGGAACGGGTCGACGAGCCGTTCCTCACCGATCCGGAGGCGCTGGTGGAGGCCGTCGCCGGCGCGGTGCTGGAGACCGCGCGGCCGGACGTGGAGACGGTCCTGTTCGGCCACAGCATGGGAGCGCTGATCGGGTACGAGACGGTCCGCACCCTGGCGGCGCGCGGCCTGCGCGTGGGCCGGCTGTTCGTCTCCGGCCAGGCGGCCCCGGACGAGCGGATCGGCCGGGAGCCCGCCACGGCGCTGTCCGACGACGCCATCCTGCACGAGGTCGAGACGCACGGCGGCACACAGATGAGCGTCTTCGACGACCCGGAGATCCGGGAGATGGTGCTGCCGATCCTGCGCAACGACTACCTGCTGATCGACTCCTACAGCCCGCGCGCGACGCCCCCGGTCGACGCCTCGGTCATCGCGCTCGCCGGCGACCGGGACACCAGCGTCAGCGTGGCGCGGGTGCGGCGATGGGAGGGTGTGGCCGGCAAGGAGTTCCACCTGCACACCTTCCCCGGCGGGCACTTCTTCCTGGCCGAGCAGCGCGCTCAGGTCATCACCGTGCTGCACCAGTACCTGCGCACCGGGGCCTGAGAACAGCCGTACGGCACAGCCGTACGGCTGAGCCCTACAGCACAACCGGCAGCGAAATGCCGGCGCATTGCGCGAGAACTTAATGACGCACTCCGGGCGGCACCGCACCGAGCGAAATGCGGCGCCGCCCGGAGTGCTGCCGTTTCCCGTAATCCGCCGCCGCGCACCGCCCTTTCGGGCACCTGGAGTGCAGGTTTCCACCGAGCCTTAAAAGCTTGTCCTGATCTCGCGGTCTGCTGAAGGATTCCGACGGTGCCGGCGACCGAATCCATCGCCGGGGTACACGACTTCACACGGGAGGGCCTCAGTGCTCACAAACGTCGTCATCGTCGGTGGAGGCACCTCCGGCTGGATGAGCGCATCGTATTTGAAGGCCGCGTTCGGCGACCGCCTTTCGGTCACGGTGCTGGAATCCAAGCGGATCAAGACGATCGGGGTCGGCGAGGCCACCTTCAGCACGGTGCGCCATTTCTTCGACTACCTGGGGCTGCCCGAGCACGTGTGGATGCCGAAGTGCAACGCCACGTACAAGCTCGGTATCCGCTTCGAGAACTGGCACCGCAAGGGCAGCTACTTCTACCACCCCTTCGAGCGGCTGCGGGTCGTCGACGGGTTCCCGCTCACCGACTGGTGGCTGCACCGCAAGCCGGGCAACAGCGAGCGGTTCGACCAGGACGTGTTCCTGATGTCGGCGATCTGCGACGCCGAGCGCTCCCCCCGCTACATGGACGGCACCCTCTTCGAGCAGGACTTCAAGGAGCAGACTGACCCGAAGGACCGGAAGCCGGAGCGCAGCACCCTCACCGAGCAGGACACCCAGTTCCCGTACGCCTACCAGTTCGACGCCAGCCTGCTGGCCGACTACCTCTGCGCGTACTCCACCGAACGCGGGGTGCGGCACATCGAGGACGACGTCGTGGAGGTCGCCAGGGACGACCGCGGCTGGATCGGCCACCTGCGGACCCGTGAGCACGGGGAGGTCACCGCGGACCTCTTCATCGACTGCACCGGCTTCAAGGGCCTGCTGCTGAACGAGGCGCTGGAGGAGCCCGTCATCTCCTTCCAGGACACGCTGCCCAACGACCGGGCGGTGGCCCTGCGGGTGCCGGTCGACATGGAGAAGCGCGGGCTGCGCCCGTGCACCACGGCCACCGCGCAGGACGCCGGGTGGATCTGGACCATTCCGCTCTTCGGGCGCATCGGCACCGGTTATGTGTACGCGAGCGACTACACCACACCGGAAGAGGCCGAGCGCACCCTGCGCGAGTTCGTCGGCCCGGACGCCAAGGACGTGGAGGCCAACCACATCCGCATGCGCATCGGCCGCAGCCGGAACGCCTGGGTCAACAACTGCGTGGCCGTCGGGCTCTCCAGCGGATTCGTGGAGCCGCTGGAGTCGACCGGCATCTTCTTCATCCAGCAGGGCATCGAACAGCTCGTCAAGCATTTCCCGGGCGCGGACTGGAACCCGCAGCTCCGCGATTCCTACAACCGCGCCATCGGGAACACGATCGACGGTGTACGGGAATTCCTGGTGATGCACTACCGGGGGGCCGGCCGCAACGACAACCAGTACTGGAAGGACGCCAAGACGCGCGCCCTGCCGGACGGACTCGCCGAGCGCCTGGACATGTGGCGCTCCAAGCTCCCCACCACCGAAACCATCTTCCCGAATTACCACGGCTTCGAGCCGTATTCGTACCACTCGATGCTGCTCGGTCTCGGCGGTGTCGACCTCAAGGCCCCGCCCGCGCTGGCCCTGATGGACGACTCGGCGGCGCAGGCGGAGTTCAAGCTGCTGCGCGCCCAGTCGCAGGAGCTCGCCAAGCGCCTGCCGAGCCAGTACGAGTACCTGGCCCAGATGCATTGACCACGAGCCGAACCGTCGCGTCCTGGAAGGAGGAGCCGTGGAGGCGCTGACGTACGTCCCCGCCGTGGTGCTGGTGGCGTCCGTGGCCCCGGCCGTGTGGCTCGGCAGGCGGGCCGCCCGCCTGCTCGGCCAGCCCGCCATCGTCGGGGAGATCATGGCCTGTCTGCTCCTCGGGGCCGTGCTGGCCGGTCGGTTCGGCTGGGGCGGGGAAGCCACCGACGGCTTGCCGGTGCTGGAGAAGGCCGGGCACCTGGCCCTCGCGCTCTTCGTGGTCGGCGCCGTGCAGGAGATCCGCGCCGGCGCCGGCAAGCTCGGCGGCCGCGTGGTGGCCTGGACGGCGGCCGGTTCCGCGCTGCTGCCGATGGCCTGCGGCACGCTGCTGGCCGTCTGGATCCTCCTCGGGGGCGATCCCGCGCTGCGCGGTACGGCTCCCACCACCGCGTTCGTGCTGATGCTGGCGGGCGCGCTGTCGGTCACGGCGGTTCCGGTGCTCGCGGGGGTCCTCCAGGACCGCGGGATGCTGCACACCCGTACCGGACGGCTGGCGATGGCCGCCGCGGTGACCATGGACGCGGTCAACTGGGCCCTGCTGGCGGTGGCCGTCGGCCTGGCCACCGGCGGCGGACAGGCCACCCCGGCCCTGGTGTTCACGGCCGGGCTGCTGCTGGCCCGGGGCCTGCGCCGGCTCGGTGAGCTGCCCGCCGCCCGCGCCCTGGCGCACCGGGCGCGGCCCGCGCTCCCCACCGCGCTGGTGGCGCTGACGACGGTGGCGGCGGCGCTGCTCACCGCCGGTCTGGGCCTGACCGATGTGCTGGGCGCCGTCCTGGTCGCGCTGGCCCTGCCCGCCGACGGCGGCACCGGCCCCTGGACGCGGGCCGCCCGTACCGTCGGGCAGTGGGGCCGGACCGTACTGCCGCTGCTGTTCGTGCTGACCGGCGCGGGCCTCGGCGGCGGCCCTGCCGGGATCTTCTCCTGGCAGGCGACGATCCTGGCCGTCGCCCTGGCCCTGGCCGGCAAGCTCGTCGGCTCCTACCTCGGCGCCCGGGCCGGCGGCCAGGACACCCGGACCAGCATGCGGCTCGCGGCGCTGCTCAACACCCGCGGCCTGACGGAGATCACCTTCCTCCAGATCGGCTACCAGGCGGGCATCCTGACGCCCGCCCTCTACCTCGCACTCGTCGTCATGGCACTCGTCACGACGGCGCTGGCCGGCCCGCTTCTGTGGGCCGTCGGCCGCGGTGCCCCGGGGCGCACCCCGGAGGCCGCGGACCACTCCCTCCACCCAGTCGAGCGGTGAGTCACGTGGAACTCGTCACCCCCATCAGCCAGGTCAGCACCCCCACCGGATTCCGCGACTTCATGGCGGGCTTCCCCAGCGGGGTCGCCGTCGTCACGGCCACCGACGCCCAGGGCAGGCCCTGGGGCATGACCTGCTCCTCCCTGTGCAGCGTCACCCTGGACCCGCCCACGCTGCTGGTCGGCATGCGCCTGGAGAGCCCCACCCTGCGCGCGGTCATGCTCAGCGGCTCCTTCGCCGTGAACCTGCTGCACCACAAGGGGCAGGCGACGGCCGAGCTGTTCGCCTCCGGCGCGCCGGACCGCTTCGAGACCACGCCGTGGCACACCCCCGAGGAGGCCGCGGGACCGCATCTGTCCCGCGACGCCCACGCGGTGGCCGACTGCCGGGTCCGCCAGTCCGTGCGCGTCGGCGGACAGCGGATGGTCTTCGGCGAGGTCCTGCGGATCAGCGGGCCCACCGACGAGCCCCCGCTGCTGTACGGAAACCGCCGGTTCGGCGTCTGGCCGGCCGGCTGACCCCCTCCGCGCCCCCCCGCGCGGCCCTCCAGCAACAGGAGACACCTCCCTCATGAGCGCAACCACGCGCACCCGCACCCCCGGACCACGTCACTACCTGATGTGCCGCCCCACCCACTTCGACGTCACCTACGCCATCAACCCGTGGATGGACCCGGCCAAGCCGGTCGACACCGGGCTGGCGGTGGCCCAGTGGGAGAGCCTGCGCGACCTCTACCTCTCCCTCGGCCACACCGTGGAGTTCATCGAGCCGGTGCCCGGCCTGCCCGACATGGTCTACGCCGCGAACGGCGCGACCGTCGTCGACGGCAAGGTCCTCGGCGCCCGCTTCCGCAACGCCGAGCGCGCCGCGGAAGGCCCCGCCTACCTGGACTGGTTCCGTGACCGGGGCTTCGAGGTGCACGACCCGGCGCACATCAACGAGGGCGAGGGCGACTTCCTCGTCACCGGGCGGTACGTCCTGGCCGGCCACGGCTTCCGCAGCTCCCGCGACGGGCACGCCGAGGCGCAGGAGTTCTTCGGCCGTCCGGTCATCGGCCTGGAGCTGACCGACCCCGCGTACTACCACCTGGACACCGCGCTCGCCGTCCTGGACGACGACGAAGTCATGTACAACCCGGCCGCGTTCGCCCCGGGCAGCCGCGCGGTGCTGGAGCGGCTCTTCCCCGGCGCCGTGCTCGCCACGCCGCGCGACGCCGCCGTGTTCGGCCTCAACGCGGTCAGCGACGGCTACCACGTGGTGCTGCCCGAGGCGGCCACCGGGCTGGCCGGGCAGCTGCGCGCCCGGGGCTTCCACCCGATCGGGGCGGGCCTGACCGAACTGCTCAAGGGCGGCGGCAGCGTCAAGTGCTGCACGCTCGAACTGCGCGGTCCGCGCTGACCTTCCGCCCCGTACCCGCCCCGAGAACCGCAGTGGAGGAGAGATGACGACGATCCTGACCGGCGCGGACCGAGCCCCGGGCACCGCCGACCGCGGAATCCAGCGCCCCGGCGGGATGCCGGTGGACAAGTACCCGCCGTACGAGGCGGTCGGGCTGCCCGACCGGACCTGGCCGGGGCGCCGCGCCGAGCGGGCGCCGCTGTGGTGCAGCGTGGACCTGCGCGACGGCAACCAGGCGCTGACCGACCCGATGGACCCCGACCGCAAGATGCGGATGTTCCGCCTGCTGGTGGCGATGGGGTTCAAGGAGATCGAGGTGGGCTACCCGACCGCCTCCCGCGACGACCACGACTTCCTGCGCCGGCTCATCGAGACCGACGCCATTCCCGAGGACGTGGTCATCCAGGTGATGACGCCGATCCGCGGCGACTTCATCGAGCGGACCGTCAAGGCGCTGGAGGGGGCCCGGCGGGCGGTGCTCCAGGTCTTCAACCCCACCTCGGCGATCCAGCGCCGGGTGGTGTTCCGCACGGACCGCCGGCAGACCCTCGGCCTGGCCCTGGAGGGCGCCGAACAGGCCCTCAAGCTCCAGGAGTCGATACCGGGCACGGACATCTTCCTCCAGTACGCGCCGGAGTCCTACACCCACACCGAGCCGGACTTCGCGCTGGAGATCCTCAACTCCGTCCTGGACTTCTGGGCGCCGCGGGCCCGGCACACCCTGCGGGTCAACCTGCCCGCCACGGTGGAGTGCTTCCCGCCGCAGGAGTTCGCGGACCGGATCGAGTACACCCACCGCAACCTGGCGCACCGCGAGCGCACCATCCTCGGCGTGCACCCGCACAACGACCGGGGCAGCGGGGTGGCGGCGGCGGAGCTGGCGGTGCTGGCCGGTGCCGACCGGGTCGAGGGCACCCTGTTCGGCAACGGCGAGCGCTCGGGCAACGTCTGCCTGGTCACGCTGGCCATGAACCTCTTCTCGCAGGGCATCGACCCGATGCTGGACCTCTCCGACATCGACGGCATCCGGCGGGCGGCCGAGCACTGCACCCAGCTGCCGGTGGGCGCCCGCCACCCGTGGGCCGGGGACTTCGTCTACACCTCGTTCGCCGGTACGCACCAGGACGCCATCGCCAAGGGCCTGCGCGCCCGCGAGGAGTCGGGCGAGCGGGTCTGGGACGTGCCGTACCTGCCCATCGATCCGCGCGACATCGGCCGCGGCTACCAGGCGCTGATCCGGATCAACACCCAGTCCGGCAAGGGCGGGATCGCCCATCTCCTGCGGTCCGGGTACGGCATCGAGCTGCCGCGCCGGCTCCAGATCGACTTCGCCGCGGTGATGCAGCGGGTCTGCGAGGACGCGGGCGGCGAGGTCACCGGGGACGAGCTGTGGCGCCACTTCGAGGAGCGCTACGTACGCCCCGGCCAGGAGTCCGAGCCCGGCCCGTCCGTGGCGGACACCGGCGGCTGGGAGGCAGTGGGGCAGCGGGCGCTGGAGGCGGCCGGGCTCGACGGCTACGTGCACAGCCTCGACGTGACGCGCGCCGGTGCGCCGCTCTCCGCGATGACGGCGTTCTGCGAGCTGGTGGCCGACTCGCGCTCGTACTGGGGCGTGGGCATCGCGGACACCGAGGACGCCGCGGCCGCCCGCGCCGCCCGCGCCGCCGGTGCCGCCGTGCGCCGCGCGCTGGCCGGGGACGACGAGGACGGCGTCCGGTGAGGACGCCCCGACGGCCGGGGGCCGGCGCGCCGCTCCCGGCCCCCACCCGGCGGCGCCCGCCGCGTACCGGAAGGAACGGCAGATGAGCGTGCTCGACGAGATCGTGGCCGGAGCCCGCGCCGACATGCGGCGGCGGGAGCGGGAAACCGGCCTGGAGGTGCTGATCCACCGGGTGCGGTCGATGCCGCCCACCCGGGACGCGGTGGCGGCCCTGCTCCGGCCGGGCGTTCAGGTCATCGCGGAGGTCAAGCGCCGCAGCCCGTCGAAGGGCGCGCTGGCGGACGTACCCGACCCGGCCGACCTCGCCGCGGCGTACGAGAGCGGCGGGGCGGCGGCCGTCAGCGTGCTCACCGAGGGGCGCCGCTTCGGTGGTACGCAGGCGGACCTGCGGGCCGTACGCGACCGGGTCGGCGTGCCGGTGCTGTGCAAGGACTTCCTCGTCACGCCGTACCAGCTGTGGGAGGCGCGGACCTGCGGCGCTGATCTGGCGCTGCTGATCGTGGCGGCGCTGTCCCGCGGCGAGCTGGTGGACCTGATCGGCCTGGCCGGGCGTATCGGGCTGACGCCGCTGGTCGAGGTGCACGACCGGCGCGAACTGGACCTGGCGCTGTCCGCCGGGGCGCGGGTCATCGGCGTCAACGCCCGTGACCTGCGCACCCTGCGCATCGACCGGTCGGTCTTCGAACGGCTCGCGCCGCACATCCCGGACGATGTGGTCAAGGTCGCCGAGTCGGGCGTACGGGGCCCCGACGACGTGCTCGGTCACGCGGCGCACGGCGCGGACGCGGTGCTGGTCGGCGAGCACCTGGTCACCCACGGGAGCCCCGCGGACGCGGTGGCCTCGCTGCTCGCCGCCCGCCCCGCGCCGCTCAGCGTTCCGCGGCGAGTTTCGCGGTGAGTTCCGTCCAGCGCTGGAGCACGCCCCGGGCCGCTCCCGAGTCCAGGGCGTGTCCGGCTCGCCGTACCCCGGCGGCGAGCCGCGCGGTGACCGGTTCGTCAGTGGGGTCCAGGGCGGCGAGTCCGGCCGCCGCCGAGAGCAGTACGGCGTCGCGCACCGGCCCCCGCGCCCCGGCGAACAGGTCCCTGGCCACCTGCGCGTTGTGCGCCGCGTCGCCGCCGCGCAGCGCCTCCCGCGGCGAGCGGGCCATGCCGATGTCGCGCGGGTCGAAGGTCTCGGCCCGTACGGTACCGGCGGCCACCGACCAGACCGACGAGGTGGCGGAGACCGTCAGTTCGTCCATGCCGTCGTCACCCCGGAACACCAGCGCCGAGCCGCCGCGCCGCGCCAGCACCTCGGCGAGCAGCGGGGCCAGCCGGCGGTCGGCCACCCCGACCGCCTGGGCGGTGGGCCGGGCCGGATTGGTCAGCGGGCCGAGGCAGTTGAACACCGTCGGCACGCCCAGTTCCCGCCGGGTGGGTCCCGCGTGGCGGGCGGCGGGGTGGAACGCGGGCGCGAAGCAGAAGGTGATGCCCGCCTCCACGGCGGTCTGCGCGACGTGCTCCGGGGCCAGTTCGAGGACCACGCCCAGTTCCTCCAGTACATCGGCGGAGCCGCAGGCGGAGGACGCCGAGCGGTTGCCGTGCTTGACGACCCGGGCGCCGGCCGCCGCCGCCACGACGGCCGACATGGTCGAGACGTTGACGCTGTCGCTGCCGTCCCCGCCGGTGCCGACGATGTCGAGCGTGGGGCCGGGCACGTCGAGCGGCACCGCGTGGGCGTACATGGCGCGCACCAGGCCGGTGATCTCGCCCGCGGTCTCGCCCTTGGCGCGCAACGCGACCAGGAAAGCCGCCAGTTGGGCGGACGAGGCCCGGCCGCTCATGACCTGGTCCAGGGCCCAGGCCGTGCTGTCGGCCGGCAGGTCGCGGCGCGCCAGCAGCGCGCCGAGAACGCCGGGCCAGGTGGGGGCCGTCTGCGGCTCGGTCACGGAATTCTCCTCGGGACGAGTGGAAAAGGGCGCGGCGCACCACGCGATACCGGGCGAACGCCATGCGGAACGGCCCGCCCGCCGTGAATTGCCGGAATATCCGGGCCGTACGACGGCCGCTCCCCATTGTGGGCGCGCCGGAATTGTGTAACCAGACCAGTTGTGGTGCCCGTCGGCGGACCATTTCCCGCGGAGCGCACCCGGAGCGAAGGGGAACCGGAAAGGTGACCTGGAATACGCTGATCGATGTGTCCCGGGATTCCGGACTCCCGCTGACCGCCCAGATCCAGGAAAGCCTCAAGCAGGAGATCACCGGCGGCGCGCTGCACCCCGGCACCCGGCTGCCCTCCAGCCGGCAGCTCGCCGAGGACCTGGGCGTGTCGCGGAGCGTGGTGGTGGAGGCGTACGGGCAGCTGATCGCGGAGGGCTATCTGGAGGCGCTGCAGGGCTCCGGCACGCGGGTCGCGGCGGGTCTGCCGGGCGCCGGGTCCGAGGGCCCCACCCTGCTGGACGGCGCGGGCCGCGCCCCGTCGGTCCGCTGGGACCTGCGCGCCGGGTCGGTCTCGGGCGGCTTCCCGCAGCGGGAGTGGCTGGCCGCGTACCAGCGGGTCGTACAGCGCACGGACCGGCACGACGTGGGCTATCCGCCGGCCTCCGGGGTCCCGGCGCTGCGCGGTGAACTGGCCCGCTATCTGGGGCGGGTGCGCGGGGTGCACACCACGGCCGGGGCGGTCATGGTGGTCTCCGGCTTCGCCCAGGCGCTCGGCCTGGTGTGCGCGGCGCTGCCGCGGCTGGGCATCGGCGAGCTGGGCGTGGAGGAGCCGTGCCATCCGCAGCAGCGGCAGTTCGTGGCGGAGGCCGGGATCGTGCCGCGGCCGGTGCCGGTGGACGCGCACGGCATCGACGTGGACGCGCTGTCCCGTACCGGCGTACGGGCCGTCCTGGTCACCCCGGCCCACCAGTTCCCCACCGGTGTCACCCTGAGCCCGCAGCGCAGGGAGGCGCTGGTGCGCTGGGCGCAGGACGTGGACGGGTGGATCGTCGAGGACGACTACGACGGCGACCTGTGGCTGGCGCACGGCGCCCGCCCGGCGGCGCTCCAGCGGCAGGCGCCCGACCGGGTGCTGTACGCGGGCACCGCCAGCAAGTCGCTGGCGCCCGGCCTGCGCCTGGGCTGGCTGGCGCTGCCCGCGCCACTGCGCGGCCTGCTGGCCCGGGTCCGCTCGCAACGGGACCTGGGCTGCGAGGTGTTCACCCAGCTCGCCTACGCGGAGCTGCTGAGCACCGGGGTGTTCGACCGCCATCTGCGGCGCCAGCGGGCCCGGCTCCGGGCCCGCCGGGACACCCTGGAGCGGGCCCTGCGCACCTTCCTCCCGGACGGCCGGATCACCGGGTCCGCCGCCGGGCTGCACGCCTACGTCCTGCTCCCCCACCGCACCGACGAGGCGGCGCTGACCGCGCTCGCGTCACAGCGGTCGGTGCTGGTGCGCGGCGGCCGCTACTGCCACGACCGGCCGTGGCAGGCGCGGCCCGCCCTCGTGCTGGGGTACGCGGCGGTGCCGCGCTCGGGGCTGACCGAGGCGCTGGGCGAGATCGGGGCCGCGTACGCGGAACTGACCGGCGGGGCCCGCAGCCCCGCCCGCTGCGCGTGACGGCGGCCTCACCCCACGGCGGCGGCCAGGAAGTTCTCGAAGAACCGCAGACCGCTGCCGGTCATGATGCTCTCCGGGTGGAACTGCACGCCCTCGACGGGCAGCGTCCGGTGCCGCAGCCCCATCACATAGCCGTCGTCGGTGGCGGTCGCGGTCTCCTGGAGCTCGTCCGGCAGCGGCCGGGCGACGACCAGCGAGTGGTAGCGGGTGGCCACCGTACGGTCCGGCAGGCCGCGGAAGACGCCCTGCCCGTCGTGCTCGACGGTGCTGGTCCGGCCGTGCATCAGGTGGTCGGCCACCTCGATGCGGCCGCCGTAGGACAGCGCTATGGCCTGGTGGCCGAGGCACACGCCGAGCAGCGGCGTGTGCCCGGCGAAGCGCCGCACCAGTGCGACGTGGCCCGAGTCGAGGGGGTGTCCGGGGCCGGGGCCGAGCACCACGGCGTCCGGCGCGGTGGCGGCCAGCTGGTCGGCGGTGCGGGTGCCGGCCCGCACGACCTCGGTGTCGGCGCCGAGGGTGCGCAGGTACTGGTCGATGATGTGGACGAAGCTGTCGTAGGCGTCCACCAGCAGGATCTTCACAGCAGTTCGCTCCCGGTCAGCGCCCAGTGGGCGGCGGCCATCTTGGCCAGCGTCTCGTTCCACTCGGCCTCCGGCGCCGACTCGGCGACGATCCCGGCCGAGCTCTGCGTGGAGTAGACCTCGCCGTCGTGCACGACGGTGCGGATGCACAGCGCGAACTCGGCCCAGCCCGCCACGTCGACCAGGCCGACCGCCCCGGCGTAGCTGCCGCGGGGCTCCTCCTCGATCCCGTCGATGATCTCCATGGCGCGCAGCTTGGGCGCGCCGGTCATGGTGCCGGCGGGGAAGGTGGCGGCCATCGCGTCCCACACCCCGGCGCCGGGCGCCAGCCGTCCGCTGACAGTCGAGACCATGTGGAAGACGTGCGAGAAGGTCTCCACCGTCATCAGGCCGCTCTCGTCGAGCGACCCGGCGCGGGCCACCCGGCCGATGTCGTTGCGGCACAGGTCCACCAGCATCACGTGCTCGGCCCGCTCCTTGGAGCTGGTGACCATCTCCTCGATACGGCGCTCGTTCTCCTCGGGGTCGGGGGTGCGGCGGGTGGTGCCGGCGATCGGGCGCATCACGATCCGCGCGCCGCCCGCGGCGCCCGGTCCGGGCCCGTCCGGTCCTTCGGCCTCCGGCTCGATACGGAAGTGCAGTTCGGGGCTGGCGCCGATGAGGGTGCCGGTGCCGCGCGGGCACAGGTACATGTACGGCGAGGGGTTGCGGGCGCGCAGCCGCTGGTAGACCTGATCGGGGCGCAGCGTGCTGCGGACGTCGATCCGGTGGCCGATCTGGATCTGGTAGATGTCCCCGACCCGGATGTGCTCCAGGCACTGTTCGGCCCACCGCAGGAAGTCGGCGCGCGCCACACTGTCGCGTACGGACAGCGGCGCGGGCGCCTCGGGGCAGGCGTCGGCGTCCGACGGGGTTTCGGCGGCGCGGCGGGCCAGGGCGGCCACGTCCACGGCCCCGGCGGGCGGGAAGTCCGCGCACTCGGCGCTCAGCAGCCGGGCGGTGCCCGCCTCGTGGTCGTACCAGACGGTCTCCCGGAAGAGCGTGACCGTGAGGTCGGGGCCGCCCCGCGAGGCGGTCCGCGCGGGCAGCGGTTCCATGTGCCAGGCGGCCTCGTACCCGAGGGTGGCCAGGAAGCCGAAGGCGTAGCCGCCCGGGGTGTCGCGCTCGACCCGGAACATCTCCTGGGCCGCGCGCAGCAGACGCCATGCCTGACCGGAGCGGGCCAGGCGGTAGCGGTCGTACGGGCCGTGGCCGGTGGCGTCGGGGACGAGCCCGGCCTGCTCGGCGGCGGCGCCCAGGGCATGGCGCAGCGGCCCGGAGCCGTCGATCTCGACATGCCCGGCGAACAGCCGGATCTCGGCGAGCCGGCCGTGCCCGACCACGGCGGGCCGGCGGTCGGCCCGCGGACCGGCGAGGCTCTCGGTCAGGAACGTCTCGCCGTGCCCCGCGGCCGCGGTCAGCGCTCGGTGAAGCACGAGCGGGTCGTGACCAGGCAGCGGCACCGTCGCGACGCGTACGGAAAATCGGGGGACCGCTCTTTGCGTGCGGGCTTCCGGTGCGGATTCCGGCGCCTTTTCGGCCGGCGCCACCGGTGTCATGCCGGGCATATGATTCCTCGTTTTCTCAGGATTTCCCCAGGTGCTGGGTGAAGGGGCACGGTAAGGAAAACAGCCGCGCCGCAAGGCGTTCCAGACCAATTGGCGGGCGCCGGTACGGGCCACTCGCGCCTTTCTTGACCCGGCTTCCGCCTGCCGGTTGTATCCGGGGTCACCAGGCGCCGTATCCCGCCGCATTCGATCCCGTTCTGGGGGCCGTGATGGACGTATCCGCACCGAAGAGCCGTACCGCACCGGCGATCCCGCCGGCGCCGGGGCAGCAGCCGCAGTGGCCCGATGAGGCGGCCCGGGACGCGGTGGTCGCCGAACTGCGCGCCGCCGCGCCGCTGGTGTTCGCCGAGGAGTGCGACCGGCTGCGGGACCGGCTGGCGGCGGTGGCCCGCGGCGAGGCGTTCCTGCTCCAGGGCGGGGACTGCGCGGAGACCTTCCGGCAGACCTCCGCCGAATCGGTCGGCGCGACGCTGCGCACCCTGCTCCAGATGGCCGTGGTGCTCACGTACGCGGCGTCCGTGCCGGTGGTCAAGGTCGGCCGGATGGCCGGGCAGTACGCCAAGCCGCGCTCGGCGCCGGCCGAGACCCGTGACGGCGTCACCCTGCCCGTCTACCGGGGCGACGCGGTCAACGGGCCGGAGTTCGACGCGGCGGCCCGGCGGCCCGACCCGCGCCGGATGCGGCGGGTGTACGACGCCTCCACGACCACGCTCAACCTCGTACGGGCCCTGACCCAGGGCGGTTTCGCGGACCTGCACCAGGTGCACGCCTGGAACCGGGGCTTCGTCACCGACTCCCCCGCCGGCCGGCGCTACGAGGAACTGGCCGACGAGATCGAGCGGTCGCTGCTGTTCATGCACGCGTGCGGGGTGGCCCCCGGCGAGGTGCACGCCGCCGAGTTCTTCGTCAGCCACGAGGGGCTGCTGCTGGACTACGAGAACGCGCTGGTGCGCACCGACGACCGGACCGGGACCCCGTACGCCTCCAGCGGGCACCTGATCTGGGTGGGCGAGCGCACCCGGCACCCGGACGGCGCGCACCTGGACTTCCTCCGCCGGATCCGCAACCCGGTCGCGGTGAAGATCGGCCCGGACGCGCACCCGGACGAACTGCTGCGCTACGTGGACCGGCTGGACCCGGACCGGGAGCCGGGCCGGCTGACGTTCGTGGTGCGGATGGGCGCGGAGCGGGTGCGCGACCGGCTGCCGCGGCTGGTGGAGAAGGCGGTGGCGGACGGCGCCCGGGTGGCGTGGGTGTGCGACCCGATGCACGGCAACACCTTCGTGACCCCGACCGGCCACAAGACCCGGCGCTTCGACGTGATCCTGGACGAGGTGCAGGGCTTCTTCGAGGTGCACCGGGCGCTGGGCACCCACGCCGGCGGCCTGCACGTGGAGCTGACCGGCAGCGATGTGACCGAGTGCGTGGGCGGCGGCAGCACGGTGGACATGGCGGACCTGCCGCTGCGCTACGAGAGCGCCTGCGACCCCCGGCTCAACCACGGCCAGTCCATCGACCTGGCCTTCCGGGCCGCGGAGATGCTGCGCGGCTGACCGCGGCAGACCGCTTCGGGTGCGCGGATACGGACCAATCCGTAGATCGTTGACCCGGCCGGGCGTACTGATCAATACTCCTTCCGGGCGAAACCGCCCCGGAGCAATCGCTCACGAGGCGAGGTGTCACGGTGCGGACGAACGCCACGAGCGTGTGCTCCGCACCGTGCCGAGGGGGGTTCCGGGTGATGAAGGCAGGTGACCGTGTCACGCGTTCCTGAAGGCCCGGCTCCGCTGGCCGTACGGGCCGCGGGCTGGCAGTTCCCGGAGACCGTACGGGACACCGCCCGGTTACCGGAGTTATCGGACCTGACACCGGCCGAGCGCGGCGTCCTCGCGGGGCTGGGCATCGAGCACATCCGGGCGGACGACGAACCGGACGCGGCCGCTCTGGCCACCGGCGCCGCGAAGCGCGCGCTGGCGACAGCGGGGCTGACCGTGGCGGAAGTCCGGGCCCTGGTCGTCGTCGAGTCCCGCGCCCCGCAGACCTTGCTCAGCTCCGAGGCGACCCGCATACAGGAACTGCTCGGCGCCCGGGACGCGGTGACCTTCTCGGTGGGCGGACTGGGCTGCGTCTCCATCGCCCCCGCCCTGCTCACCGCCCGTGGCCTGCTCGCCGCCGACCCGGACCTCGGCCACGTACTGGTCGCGCACGGCAGCACCCCCGCGACGCCGGGCCGCTACCGCCACCCGGTGACCGTCAACGGGGACGGCGGCGGCGCGCTGCTGCTCTCCCGGACCGGCCCGGTGCGGTTGCTGGACTCCGTCCAGGAGACCGACGGCCGCTACTGGAATCTCTTCGAGGTCGCCTTCCGCGACGTGCCCAGCGCGCAGTGGCGGGAGCGCTGCCAGGAGCCCGCCGTCTATTCCTTCCAGCTGGCGGTGCAGACCCGCAACCGGCTGACGACGCTGCTGGACAAGCTCCTCGCCCGGCACGGCATGACCCGTACGGACGTCGCCGGTTATCTCACGCAGAACCTCTCCGTCGGCAGCTTCGGATTCACCGAGGAATCCCTCGGCATCACCGTGCTGCCGGCCTGCCGCGACAACCTCCGGGAGTACGGGCACCTGGGCCCGAACGACGTGTTCTTCAACCTGTACACGGCGCTGGAACGCAAGGAACTGGGCGAGGGGGACCGCGCGGTGCTGATCAACGTGAGTCCGGTGGCCGCGTGGAGCGTGCTGCTGGTGGAAATAGGGGCGGAGCCGGTGCGGTGAAGCCGGGCACGGGGGAAAGGCGCGCCGCGGTGGACGTGCTGGAGCTGTTCGAGCAGCAGGTACGTACGGCGCCGGAGCGCACCGCACTGGCCATCGGCGGACACACTTTCACGTACGGACAACTGCACTCGGCGTCCGACGAGTTGGCACGGCGCATAGCTGACGGCGGGGGCGTCGGGCCGGGCTCCGGCCAGGTCGTGGCGCTGCATCTGCGGCAGAGCGCCCGGACGGTCGTCGGCATGCTGGCGGCCCTGCGCCTGGGGCTGGCCTGGTACGTGGTCGAGCCGGGCCCGCACGCCACAGGACCGGCCGCCGAACGGCTCCGCGCGGCACTCGCCGACACCGACTGCGCGGCCGTCGTCTTCGACGGCACCGACCCCGCGACCGCCCCGGAAGCGGTGGCCGCGGCGGCACCCCGTACGCGCCGGATCGACCTGTCCGGACCGGACGGGACGGCGGTGTCCCGGGCGACGGCCGCCGGGAGCGCGCCCCGGGCGCGGGTGCCGGGCAGCGCACCGGCGTACGTCATCGGCACCGCCGGTTCGACCGGCGCCCCCAAGGCCGTCGTGGTCGGCCGCGACGCCCTCGCCCAGCTGATGGCCGTACGCCCCGAGGAACCGGGCGTGACCACCTTCTCGCCGTGCCGGCTGGCCTGGGACGGGTCGCTGCTGCTGCTCTTCCACGCGCTGTGCACCGGCGGTACGGCCGTGCTGCCGGACGCGCGGGAACTGCCCGACGCGGCGCGGAGCGCGGCGCTCGTCACCACCTGGCAGGCCCGGCAGATCGCCGCGCCGCCGTCCTTCTACCGGCTGCTGCTGCCGCACCTGGCCGGGGCCGACCGCCACCTGCGCAGGGTGATCCTCGGCGGCGAACCGGTCCCCGCCACGCTGGTCGACGCGCACCGCAGGACACTGCCCGGCACCCGGCTGCGGAACGAGTACGGCCCGACGGAGGCCACCGTCGGCGTCATCGCGTACGACGTACCGGACACCCCGGAGTCCCCCGACGCGGACTCCGGCCTGCCGATCGGCCGCCCCATCGGACCGGCCACCCGGGCCTACGTCCTCGGGCGCGACCTCCGGCCCGTGCCCGAGGGGACGCTGGGCGAGCTGTACCTCGGCGGCCCGCAGGTCGCCCTGGGCTACGCGGGCCGCCCGGCCGAGACCGCGGGCCGCTTCGTGGCGGACCCGTACGCCGGTGCCCCCGGCGCCCGGATGTACCGCACCGGCGACCTGGCGCGGACCGCCGCGTCGGGCGTGATCAGCTTCGCGGGGCGGGAGGACGGCCAGGTGAAGGTGCGCGGGGCGCGGATCGAACGGCACGCCGTGGAGGCCGTGGTGGAGAGCCACCCCGGGGTGGGGAGGGCCTGCGTCCTGGCCGTGCCCGACGAGCGCATGGACATGACCCTCGTGGCGTTCTGGACCGCCGGGCCCGGGGCGGAGGGGCCGGCGGTCCGCGAACTGCTGGCGCACTGCGCGTCGCGGCTGGCCGCGCACGCCGTTCCCGAGCGCTTCGTGAAGGTCGCGGACGTTCCGCTGACGCCCCAGGGCAAGACCGACGAGGACGCCCTGCGCGCGCTGCTCACGGAGGCGGAGCCCTGCGGATCGGACGGCGGCGCCGCGAACGGGTTCGGCACCGAGCTGGAACGGCAGGTCGCCGCGCTGTGGGCCGACGTACTGCGGCACGACGGCTTCGGGCCCGACGACGGCTTCTTCGCGGCGGGCGGCAACTCGCGCCGGGTCGTGGAGCTGCACATGGGCCTGGAGCGGCGGTGGCCGGGCGCGGTCCGGGTGGGGCAGCTCTTCGACCTGGTCACCGTACGGGACCAGGCGGAGGCCGTCGGCCGGGCGCTCGCCGGGAGCGACGGACCGGCCGGCGCGCCGGCGGCGTTCGAAGTGTGAGCGCCCCGTCCCCGCGCGGGTGACCGCCCCGGACGGCACGTGTCTTCGCGCAGCCCGTACGAAGCACCTCGGCACAGCCAGGAATTCACATCGGCACTACAGGGGGAAAGCACATGACGAGCCGTCCTGCGCGGGCCGACGACATCGCCGTGGTCGGCATCGGCCTGCGCCTGCCCGACGCGGACGACCTGGCGCGGTTCCGCGCCAACCTCCGCGCGGGGCGGGACTCCGTGGGCCCGCTCCCTCCGGCCCGCGCGGCGGCGACCGGGCTGGACCCCGCCGCCGACTACCTGCCCATGGGGCACCTCGCCGACATCACCGGCTTCGACCACGCCTTCTTCGGCTTCTCGCGCCGTGAGGCGTCCCTCATGGACCCGCAGCAGCGGCTCGCCCTGGTGCTCGCGCAGGAGGCGGTGGAGGACGCCGGATACGCGACGGCGGGCCTGCGGGACCACGCGGTGGCCGTCGTCCTGAGCTCCGCCGTCTCCAGTTACGGCGCGCCCGCCGCCGAGCCGGGGGCGCTCAGCTCGCTGGGCAACGTCTCCTTCGGCCTGCCCGCGCGCATCGCCCACGTCCTGGGGCTGGCCGGACCGTGCTACGCGATCGACACCGGCTGCAACAGTTCGCTGATCGCCGTCCACCACGCGAGCCGCGAACTGGCGGCCGGTGACGCCGAGTACGCCCTCGCGGGCGGCGTCAGCGTCCGCTGCGGCGCGCTGCCCGCGCGAGAGGCCGCGGGGCTGGACGAGCTGGTGTCCCCCTCCGGGCGCTGCCGGGCCTTCGACGCCGACGCGGACGGCACGGTGTCCGGCGAGGGCGGGGCGGTGCTGCTGCTGACCACGCTGGGGCGGGCCCGCGCGGACGGCGCACCCGTACACGCGGTGCTGCGGGGCAGTGCCGTACTGCACAACGGGCGGGCCGCCGCCACCCTCAGCACACCGAGCGCCGCGGCGCAGGCGCGGGTGATCGCGCGGGCCTGGCGCTCGGCCGGTGCCGATCCGGCCGACGCCGGATACCTGGAGGCGCACGGTTCGGGCACCCGGCTCGGCGACGCGGTCGAACTGGAGGGGCTGACCACCGCGTTCGCCTCCCGCCGCGCGGACGGGGGCGACGACGCCGCCACCCGGCCCCCGCGCCTCCCGATCGGCTCGGTGAAGACGAACATCGGTCATCTCGACCACGCCGCCGGTATCGCGGGCCTGGTGAAGGCGGTGCTCAGCGTCCGATACGGCGAGCTGTACCCGTCGCTGCACTTCACCCGGGCCACCGGCGGCGTCGATCTCCAAGCCGCCGGTCTGGAGGTGGTCACCGGGGCGCGCCCGTGGCCGGACCGGAGTCGGGACGGGCAGGACGGGCACAGGCTCGCCGGGGTCAGCTCGTTCAGCCTCGTCGGCGTCAACGCGCACTGTGTGGTGCAGCAGCCGCCGGAGTGGGGCGAGCGGGACACGGACGGGCCGGAGCCGGTGGCGGCCGAAGGCGATCGGGTGGCAGTCGGGGACGAGCCGATGGCAGGCGGCCGTGGGGCGGCGACGCTGGTCGCGGTGTCGGCCCGGAGCCGGGACGCGCTGGCCACGCTGTGCGACCGCATGGTGGGGGCTCTACGCGACGGCCGCCCGCGCCTGGCCGACGTGGCCCTCACCCTCAACAGCGGACGCGACCACTACGAGCACCGCATCGCCGTACCGGCCCGGGACACCGAGGAGCTGGCCCGGCGGCTCGCCGAACGGGCGGAGCGTCAGGCCGCGATGCCGTACGCCGCTGACCGGGCCGCAGGCGTCGCCGGGCCCGCGGCACCCAAGGTCGTCCTGCTGCTGTCGCCCGGGGCCCGGCCCACGGGAGTGGAGCCCGAGCCGCTGCCCGCCGCGCTGGAACCGCTGGCGGCGCGCCATGGCTACCTCGCCGGTCAGTTGGCAGCGCACCGTGCGCTGACCCGCTGCGGGGTGCGGTTCGACGCCGTACTCAGCGGCGGCGCGTCGCACTACCTGGCGCGACAGTTGCGCGGCGAGCTGACCGGGCCGGAGCAGTTGCCGCCGGACGCCGATACCGCCGTACAGCCGGTGGATGCCGGGAAGCTGCGCGCGGTGGCGGACCGACTGTCGGCGGACGGCGCGGTGGTCTTCGTGGAGCCCGCGCCCGACGGCGAACTCGGCGCCCTGCTCACGCCGCACCTGTCCGGGCGGGAAGGCGCCGAGGTGCTGGTGGCCGACGCGGACGGCGGCCTGCCGGGGGTGCTCGGCAGGCTCTACGAGCGCGGGCTGGATCTCGAATGGTCCGCGGTGAACGCGCTCTCCGCGCGCGCGGACGGGGCAGCGGACCGGCCCGCGCGCCGGTTGCGGCTGCCGGGGCATCCGATGATCCCGGCCCAGTGCTGGACGAGTCCGCCGCCGGTCGCGGAAGCGGCGCCCGTGGTGCCGACCCGCCGTGCCCCGGAGCGCGCCGAGCCCGCCGCGCAGCCCGGTGACGCGGCCGACTGGCTCCGTACCGTCTTCACCGAACTGCTCGGCACCGAGGGCGAGATCACCGCCGACACCGACTACTTCGCGCTCGGCGGGAACTCGATCATCGCCCTTCAGCTCATCGAACGGGTCGAGGCGCGCTACGGCTTCCGGCCGAAGCTGCTGGACGTGTACGAGCACCCCACGGTCGCCGCGTTCGCCGGCCTGCTCACCGGCGCGACCGCCGGAACGGCGGGGCCCACCGCCGCGCCGCTGCCCCCGGTGGTGCCCCGGTCCGATCCGGTGATGTCCTTCGGCCAGGAGCGGATGTGGTTCCACCACCAGCTCGACAAGGACACCACGCTCTACAACCTGCCGATGGTCAGCCACGTCCGCGGCCCGGTCGACGTGGCCGCGGTGCGCGGCATGTGGGAGGGCCTGGCCGCCCGCCACGAAGTGCTGCGCTCCAACTTCGTGGAGGTGGACGGGGCGCCCGAGCTCCGGATACGCCCGGAGCTCGGCGACTTCTTCCGGTACGCCGATGTGCGGACCGCTCCCGACCCGGCCGCCGCGGCCCGCGAGCTGGTGCGCGAGGCGGCGGAGCACCGCTTCGACCTGGCCGCCGACCCGCTGGTACGGGTGCTGGTCGTACGGCTGGCCCCGGAGGAGCACGTCATCCAGGTGACCATGCACCACGCCGTCAACGACGGCGGTTCCCCGGCGGTCTTCGCGCGTGAACTGCCGGAGCTGTACGCGGCGCACCGCGAGGGCCGCCCGCCGCGCCTCGCGCCGCTGCCCGTCCAGTACCGCGACTACGCGCGCTGGCAGCGCGACCTGCTGCGGTCCGCCGCGCTCGACGACGAACTGGATTATTGGAAGCGGCAGTTGGACAACGCCCCCGTGCTGGAGCTGCCGACCGACCACCCGCGCCCGGCGCGCAAGGACTTCGCGGGCGCGCTCCACACGTTCTCCGTGCCCGCCGCGGACATGCGGGCGCTGCGGGACCTGGCGGCCCGCGAGTCGGTCACCCTGTTCGTGGTGCTGCTGGCCGCCCTGTACCTGCTGCTGGCCCGCCGCAGCGGACAGCGCGACCTGATCGTCGGCACCCCGACCACCGGCCGCAACCGCGGCGAGCTACGGGATCTGATCGGCTTCTTCAACAGTACGGTCGCCCTGCGCGCCGATCTGTCCGGCGACCCGGAGCTGCGGGAGGTGCTGCACGGCGTACGGGCCGTCGTCGCGGAGGCCATGGAACACCAGGAGATCCCGTTCGACCGGGTGGTGCACGCGCTGGGCGGGGAGCGCGACCTCGGCCGCGCCCCGCTGTTCGACGTGTTCTACGTGCACCAGGACCTCCCGCCGATCCAGCAGATGGACGGCGCCTCGGTCGGGTACTTCGACGTGGACAGCTCGCCCGTCAACCGCTTCGGCGGGATGCCGGAGGGCACCGCGAAGTTCGACCTGACGCTGGTCACCTCGGACCGCGCGGGCGACGCGGCGATGGACGCCTGCCTGGAGTTCAGCACCCAGCTGTTCACGGCAGGGACGGCGGCCGGGCTGGTCGAGGAGTACATGGCGCTGCTGCGCCGGCTGGCGGCGCCGGGGTCGGGCGGGTGCCGGTTGTCCGCGCTGCTGGCCCCGGCCCCGGAGGCCGTACCGGCACCCGCCGACGAGCTGCTGGTGCCCACGGACCGGCCCCGTCGCCCCGACGGCCCACTGCCCGTGCCGAGCGCCACGGTCGAGGCACCGCTCGGCGCGGAACTGGCCGGCGAACTGGCCGCCTTCGCGTCCCGCCGCGGGCCCGACGGCGCGCCACCGCACCACGACCCCCTGCACCTCGCGCTGATCACCGGCTGGACCGTGCTGCTGGCCTGGGTGTGCGGGCAGGACGAAGTGTCGCTGGGGACGCCCGCCGGTCCGCTGACGGTCGATCTGGGTGACGAGCCGGGGTTCGGCTCACTGCTCGCCGAGGTGGGAGAGGCGCTGTCGGCCCTGACCGGTGACGAACGAACGCCGGGCCTACGGGTGCGCTGCGACGGCCCCCAGCCGCCCGGCGACACCCCCCGCACCGAGGTCGACGCGGCCGAACTGGCCCTCTCCTGGCGCACCGACGACAGCGGCACCGACAACAGCGCCACCGGCCCGGTCCTGGCGCTGGCCTACGCGCCCGAGCTGTTCGATCCCGCCACCGCCGCCGGGCTGGCCGCCGGCCTCCGGCGGCTGCTCGCCGGCCTGCTGGCCGCGCCGGACCTGCCGGTCCACGACGTGGCACCCGACTGTCTGGACGAGGACCCGGCCACCGGCGCCCCACCATCCGACGCCCCGGCCACCGGAACGAGGACCCCATGACCACTTCTGTTCCGCTGCCGCTGACCGCGGCGCAGCACGCCGTTCTGCTGGACGGCCGGGACCGGGCGGCCGACTGCCTGGCGCAGTACCTCCACGTCGCGGAGTCGGTACGTCCGGAGGTCCTGCGCGAGGCTCTGCGCCGCGCCGTGGACGAGTGCGCGGCTCTGCGCGTGGTGTTCCGGTGGGAGGCGGACGGGCCGGCGCAAAGCCCCCTGCCGGACCCGGGCACGGCGCCCGGCGTCATCGAGGTCGATGTCCGTACCGGCCCGGATGCCGGGGAACCCGCGGTCACGACGTGGATCGACGCCGAACTCGCGCGCCCTCTCGACCCGTTCACCGGCCCGGCCCACCGCGTGGCCCTGTTCCTGCTGCCCGGCGGGCGGCTCGGCTGGTTCCAGCGCTTCCACCGGCTGGTTCTCGACGAGGCGGGCATGGCCGCGTTCACCGCGCGGGTGGGTGAGCACTGTGCCGCGGTGGCCGCCGGGGAATCGGCGCCGCCACTCCCCCTGGCCGCGCCTGCCGACCGGCTCACCGAGGAGGACGCGTACCGGCGCTCGCCCGGCCGCGCGGCCGACCACCGGTACTGGCGCGAGCTGCTGGCGGACGTCCCCGGCCCGGCACCGGCGGTGCTGCCCGCCCCGCACGGCGCACCCGCCCCTGCGGCAGGAAGCGCCGGTCACCTCGCCTCGCTCGGAGCCGCCCCCGCCGACCTCGCGCGGGCCGCGCGGCGCAGCGGCGGCGGCCCGGCGGCCGTGCTGCTCGCCGCGCTCGCCGTCCACACCCACCGCCGTACGGGCTCCCGCGACCTGGTGCTCGGCCACTGGACGACGCCGGCGGGCCCCGGCGGCGCGACCCTGGTCCCGGTACGGATCACCGTCACCCCGGACCTGACCTTCGCGCAGGTCACCCGGCGGGCCGGGGCCGCCCTGCGCCGCGCCCGGCGGCACCGGTTCCTCGCCGACGCCGACCTGCCGTGGAGCGCACCGGCCGGCTACGGCGCGGTCGCCGCCTTCGAACCGGCCACCGGGAGCACCGGCACCGTCGTCCGCACCTGGGGCGCGCCCGGCGAGGGGCTTTCGGTGCGGGCCCGGGAGACGGCCGACGGGGACTGGCGCCTGGAGGTACGGGAGGGCGCCTCGCCCGACGATCGCGGGGCCGGGCACCGGCTGCCCCGGCTGCTGGCACGGCTGGTGGCCGCGCCGGACGTCCCGGTGGGCCGGTTCGACCTCGCCGCTCCGGAAGAACTGCGGCGTGTGGAGGCCGAGTTCAACGCCACCGCACGGGACGTGCCGGACTCGACGGTGACCGCGGAGTTCGCGGCGGTCGTCCGCCGCACTCCCGACGCGGTGGCGGTACACGGCCGGGACGGCACGCTCACCTACGCCGAGCTGAACGAGCGCGCCACCCGGCTCGCCGGCCGGCTCCGTCAGCAGGGCATCGGCCCCGAGGACCTGGTGGCCGTCCTGCTGCCCCGTACGCCGGACATGGTCACCGCCGTGCTGGGGGTGCTGCTGGCCGGTGCGGCGTACCTGCCCGTCGATCCCGCGTACCCGGCGGGCCGCATCGCCTTCCTGCTCGACGACGCGCGGCCCCGGGCCGTCCTGACCACCACGGAGCAGGCGCGGCACCTGCCCGACGGCGCCCCGCCCGCCGTGCTCCTCGACGCGCCCGCCACCGGCAGTCCGCCGCCGGCTCTCTCCGTACGGCCCGGCAACGCCGCCTACGTCATCTACACGTCCGGCTCGACCGGGCGGCCCAAGGGCGTCGTCGTCACCCACCGCGCCGTGCACAACTTCGCCCGCTGGTCGGCCGACACGCTGGGGCCGGAGGCGTTCGCGCGGGTGCTCGGCGCGACCTCGCTCAGCTTCGACATGTCGGTCTTCGAGATCCTCGTCCCGCTGATGACCGGCGGCAGCGTGGAGCTGGTCGGCAACCTGCTGTCCCTGCTCACCGTCCCGGACTGGTCCGGCACTCTGATCAACACCGTGCCGTCGGTGTACCGGAAGGTGATCGCCGCCGAGTGGGTGCGCGAACGCGCCGACCACTATGTCTTCTGCGGCGAGCCGCTCTCCGCCGAGCTGGTCCGCGAGGTGCGGCGGCGCTCCCCCGGGGCGACGGTCCACAACATCTACGGGCCGACCGAGGTCACCGTCTACGCCACGTCCTGGAGCTGCCCGCCCCAGCGGCCGGACGACCCCACGCCGCCGCCCATCGGCAGGCCCGTCACCAACGTCCGCTGCCATGTGCTGGACGCGGCGCTGCGGCCGGTGCCGGTGGGGCACACCGGTGAGCTGTACCTGGCCGGTGACCATCTGGCGCGCGGTTACGCGGGCCGGCCGGGGCTGACCGCGGAGCGGTTCCTCGCGGACCCCTTCGGGCCGCCGGGCGGCCGTATGTACCGTACGGGCGACCTGGCCCGGTGGAGCGACGACGGGCAGCTGGAATTCATCGGCCGCACCGACCACCAGGTCAAGGTGCACGGCCACCGCGTCGAGCTGGGCGAGGTCGAGGCCCGGCTGGCCGCGCTGCCCGAGGCGGCCGCCGCCGCGGTGGTGGCGACCGACGACGGCGAGGGCGACCGGCGGCTGACCGCGTTCGCGGTCGCGGCCGAGGGGCACCGGCCCGATCCGGCGGCGGTCCGCGAACGGCTGGCCGCCGACCTGCCCGCTCCCCTGGTCCCGGACGCGGTCGTCTTCGTCGACGCGCTGCCGCTCAACCCGAACGGCAAGACCGACCGGCCGGCCCTCCAGGCGCGGGCGGCGGCGCTGCCCGCCACCGGCGGCACCGACGGCCCCGGGGAACCGGCCTCCGCCGTGGACACCCTGCGGCAGGTCTTCGCCCAGGTGCTGGGCCGGGCCGAAGTCGGCCCGCACGACAGCTTCTTCGCGGTCGGCGGCGACAGCATCCGGTCGATCAAGCTCGTCCGGCGGGCGCGCGAGGCGGGCTGGGTGATCCAGCCCGAGGACGTCTTCGAGCACAAGACCCCGGCGGGGCTGGCCGGGGTCGCCGTCCCGCACACGCCCGGCCCACGGCACACCTCCGTAGCCGCAGAGGCACCCGAAGCGCCGGTCCCGGACCCGCCGCGGGAGCCGCTGGTCACCCTCGACGCCCAGGAGCGCGACTGGCTGGCGCGGCGCTACCCCACCCTCTCCGAGGTCCTGCCGCTCACCCCGCTCCAGGAGGGGCTGCTATTCCACGGCCGGTACGACCGGGACGGCGAGGACGCCTATGTCATGCAGATGACGCTGGACATGACCGGTGACCTCGACGCCGCCGCCCTGCGCCGTGCCTGCGACCTGCTGTGCCACCGCCACCCCAACCTGCGGTCCGGCTTCGTGCAGCTGCCGTCCGGCCGCGCCGTCCAGGTCGTTCCGGAGCGCGGCGCGGACTTCACGGAGGTGGACCTCTCCGGGCTGCCCGAGGCGCGGCAGCGGGCCGAGGCCGACCGGATCAACGAGGAGGGGCGGCGCACCCGCTTCGACCCGGCCGACCCGCCGCTGATCCGCTTCACCCTGCTGCGGCTGGGCGCGGACCGCTACCGGCTGCACGTCACCGCCCACCACATCCTGCTCGACGGCTGGTCCAACCAGCTGTTCCTGCCGGAGCTGTTCGCCCTCTACCGCGCGCCGCAAGAGGTCCCCGCGCCCACCCCGTACCGCGACTACCTCGACTGGCTGCACAGCCAGGACCGGCAATCCTCGCTCCGTGTGTGGTGCGAGGCGCTGGGCGCCGGGGACGGCGGCGTGCCGCGGCCGACGCTGCTGGCCCCGTCGGGACTGCACCGTACGTCGATGTGGCCCACCCGTCTCGAACACATCCTGACGCGGGAGCGGTCCGAGGCCGTGACGGAGTTCGCGGCCCGGCACGGCGTCACCGTCAACACGCTGCTCCAGTGCTGCTGGGGCCTGCTGCTCGCGGAGTGGACCGGACGCCCGGACGTGCTCTTCGGGACGATCGTCTCCGGGCGGTCGCCCGACGTGCCCGGCGTGGAGTCGATGGTCGGCTTCCTCATCAACGCCCTGCCGGTACGGATACGGACCGTGCCGGACGAGACGCTGGGCGCCCTGCTGCGGCGCGTCCAGCAGGAGCAGTCGCGGCTGCTGGCCCACCATCATGTGAGCCTCACCGACATCCAGCGGGCGGTCGGCGCCGACGAACTGTTCGACACCGCCCTCGTGTACGAGAACTTCCCGACCTCCGGGGACCAGCGCGCGGCCCTGCCGGGGGTCGAGATCACCGGCGCCACGAGCGAGACCGCCGGGCACTACCCGCTGTCGCTGATGGCGATCCCCCGCGACGGGCGGCTGGAGTTCAACTTCCTCTACCGGCCGGACGTGTTCACCCGCGAGAGCGTCGACCGCATGCTGGCCCGGCTGCTGCGGCTGCTCACCACCCTCGTCACGGCACCGGACACCCCGCTCGCCTCACTCGACCTGCTCGACGCGGACGAGCACGCCGCGGTGGCCGCCTACCGGGGCGCCGCCCGCACCACGCCCCGGACCACCGTCACCGCGCTGCTGGAAGCACAGGCCGCCCGTACACCGGACGCTCCGGCCGTACGGTGGGCCGGCGATCCGGACGGCAACGATCCCGGCACCGAGCTGAGCTACGCCGACCTGCACGCCCGCGCCAACCGCACCGCCCGCGAGCTGGTCGCCCGCGGCGCCGGTCCCGAGAGCTACGTCGGGCTGCTGCTGCCGCGGTCGCCCGAACTGGCCGTGGCCCTGCCGGCGGTGCTCAAGGCGGGCGCCGCCGTCGTACCCCTCGATCCGGACCACCCCGACGAGCGGCTGCGGCTGCTGCTGGACGACGCGCGCCCGATCCTCGTGATCACCGACCGGGATCACGCCGCGGCGGCCCCGCTCGACGGCATCGCGACCCTCGTCCTCGACGACGCCGTGACGGCGGCGGCCATCGCCGCCCGGCCCGCCGGTCCGCTGGACGACGGCGCCCGGACCGCCCCGCTGCTCCCGGACCACCCCGCCTATCTGATCCACACCTCGGGCAGCAGTGGCCGTCCCAAGGGAGTCGTGGTGCCGCACGGCGGGCTGCCCGGGGTGCTGCGCAGTACGGTCCCGGCGATCGGCGCCGGGCCGGGGAGCCGCGTCCTGCAGTTCGCCTCGCCCGGGTTCGACGCGGGCCTGATCGACTTCTTCGAGACGCTGACCAGCGGCGCGACCCTGGTGCTGGCGCCCAGGGACCGGCTGCGGCCCGGCCGTGCGCTGACGGACCTGGTCCACCGGGAACGGATCACCGGCGTCTGCCTGTCGCCCTCCGTCCTCGCCGTCCTGACCCCCGGCGAGAGCCTGCCTCCGGGCACGCTGATCCGGTGCGGCGGCGAGGTACTGCCCGCCGGGCTGGCCGCGCGGTGGGCGGAACACCACCCCCTGGTCAACGCGTACGGTCCGACCGAGGCCACGGTCGCGGCGACGACCACCGAGGCCCTTCCGCCCGGCGCCGGGGCGCCCGTCGGCCGCCCGGTCGACGGGACGGTGGTCCACCTGCTCGACACCGCGCTGCGCCCCGTCGGCCCCGGCCGTCCGGGCGAGGTGTACCTCGGCGGAGCCGCCCTGGCCCGGGGCTACCTCGGGCAGGCGGCGCTGACCGCCGAGCGCTTCGTGGCCGACCCGTTCGCGTCCGACGGCGGCCGGATGTACCGCACCGGGGACACGGCCCGGTGGAACGCCGACGGGCAGCTGGAGTTCCTCGGCCGCACCGACCGGCAGGTCAAGGTACGCGGCTTCCGCGTGGAGCCGGGCGAGATCGAGGCTGCGCTGGCGCGGCACCCCGCCGTGGCGGGCGCGGCGGTACGGCCGTGGGCCGCGGCGCCGGACGACATCCGGCTCGTGGCGTACGTCGTACCGGAGCGGCAGCGCCTGGAGGCCGCGGCAACCGGGGCCGCCACCGAGGCGGAGCTGATCCGGGAGTGGGAATCCGTCTACGCGGACCTGCGCACCCAGGAGGCCCCGCCCGCGCCGCGCGAGCCCTTCGCGGCGGACTTCTCGGGCTGGCAGAGCACGTACGACGGCGCGCCCATCCCCACCGAGGAGATGCGGGAGTGGCGGACGGCCACCGTACGGCGGATCCGCGAACTGCGGCCGTCCCGCGTACTGGAGATCGGCGCCGGAAACGGCCTGATCCTGTCCGGGGTCGCGCCGCACTGCGACCGCTACGTGGCCACCGACTTCTCGCTGCCCGCCGTCGAGGGGCTGCGGGCCGACCTCGCCCGCAGTCCGGAACTGGCGGCCCGGACCGAGGTGCGGCACCAGGCGGCACACGACTTCTGCGGCCTGGAGCCCGGCGCGTTCGACGTGGTCGTGCTGAACTCGGTGATCCAGTACTTCCCGTCGCGGGCCTATCTGCTGCGCGTCATCGAGGGCGCGCGGGAGCTGCTGGCGCCGGGCGGCGCGCTGTTCCTCGGCGATGTCCGCGACGCCCGGCTGCGCGACCGGCTGTTCACCGCGGCGGAACGCGCCGCGGCGGCCCCCACCGCCCCGGTGTCCGCCGTCCTGCTCGCCGCCGGGCGGCGCACGCTCCTCGATGAAGAGCTGGCCGTGGCACCGGAGTTCTTCGGCACCCTGGACGGGTGGGCCGGGGCCGATGTCCGCCTCAAGCGGGGCCGTCGCGACAACGAACTCACCCGGTACCGCTACGACGTGGTGCTCCACAAGGGCTCCGACGCCCGGGTGGTGCCCGTCGGCGACGCCATCGAGCTGCGGTGGGGCACCGACGTGCGCACGCCGGAGGAACTGGCGGCGCTGCTGCGCGCGGCGGCGGCCCCGATGCCCGTACGGGTGTCCGGCATTCCGGACGCCCGGCTCGCCACCGACACGGCGCTGCTCGACGCCCTGGTGTCCGCGCCGCCCGGCACCCGGGTGGGTGCGCTCGCCGCCCCGCCGGCCGGACCGGGCGTCCACCCGGAGGACCTGGCCGACCTGGGCTCGGGGCTCGGCTACCGGGTGCTGGCGACGCCGTCCGCCGCCGAGGGCGAGTTCGACGCGGTGCTGGTGCCCGGGGCCCCGGGGGACTGCGCCGAACGATTCCGGGACGTCCACCGTCCCGCAGACCGGGACGCCGGTCCGGAGGCCGTGCACGACCCCGCCGTCGCGGCCGGACTCGCCCGGCTGCCCGGCACCCTGCTGGACGCCCTGCGCGGCACGCTGCCGGAGTACGCCGTGCCCGCCACCGTCGTCGTACTGCCCGCGCTGCCCCGTACCCCCAACGGCAAGACCGACCACGCCGCGCTGCCCGACCCGGAGCTTTCCACGGGCACCGCCGGGCGGGAGCCGCGCACCGCGCAGGAGCGCCGCCTGTGCGCGGTGTTCGCCGAAGTCCTCGGCCTGCCGTCGGTCGGCATCGACGACAACTTCTTCGACCTGGGCGGTCACTCGCTGCTCGCCACCCGGCTGGCCCGGCGGCTGGAGACGGCGGGGGCCGGGCGGGTGGACACCTCGGTGGTGTACGCCGCGCCGACCGTCGCCACGCTCGCCGGACACCTCGGCACGGACGATCAGCGCCCGTTGGCCTTCGATGTCCTGCTCCCGCTCCGCCCCGTCCGCGCCCCGGACGGCCCGCCGCCGCTGTTCTGCGTACACCCGGCGGGCGGGATCGGCTGGATGTACGCCGCCCTGATGCGGCACCTGGGCAGCGAGCGCCCCTTGTACGCGTTGCAGTGCCGCGGCCTGGACGGCAACGGTCAACTGCCGCGCTCGGTCCAGGAGATGGCCGCCGACTATCTCGCCGAGATCCGTACGGTGGCCCCCACCGGACCGTACGACCTGCTCGGCTGGTCGTACGGCGGAATGGTCGCGCACGCCATGGCGACCGCCCTCCAGGAGCAGGGCGAAACGGTTCGCCTGCTGGCGCTGCTCGACGCGTACGTCATGGCCGATGCCCCCGGGCTGCCGCCGGCCGACGCCTTCGGCAGCGAGCGCGCGCTGTACGGCGCGCTCCTGGACTACGCCGGGCTGCCCGCCGGTACGCAGGGTCCCGGCGCCTGGACGACCACCGACGAACTCACCCCGGAACGGTTCCTGGAGATCGTCCGGACCGCCGACAACCCGCTCTCCGGCATCCGCGCCGAGCAGCTGCTCGCCATGGGCAGGGTCTACCGCAACAACGTCGCCCTGGCCGCGGACTTCCGCCCCGCGAAGTTCGCCGGCGACCTGCTCTTCGTCGCCGCCCGCCGGGACGTGCCGGACCCGGTCCCCGCGCTCACCCCCGAGCTGTGGACCCCGTACGTCACCGAGGGCCGCGTCACGGTGCACCACAGCGACTTCGCCCACCCCGACCTGGGCAGCCCCGCCGCGCTCGCCGAGATCGGCCGCATCCTGACCACCGAGCTGCGCACCCGCGAACCGCACGCCACGCACGAGAGGAACCGGACGCCATGACGGAGGGGACGGACCGTGCGGCCCAGCGCGGGAGGGGCACGGCGGAGCGGCGGTGGCCGCTGACCGCCGCCCAGTCCGGCATCTGGTTCGGCCACGAACTCGACACCACCGGGCGGCGCTACAACGTCGGGCAGTACGTCCAGCTGCACGGGGCCCTGGACGAAGGGTGCTTCGAGAAGGCGTTGCGCGCGGCCATGGCCGACAGCGAATCGCTGCTGGTGCGCTTCGCGCGGACGTCGGAGGGCATCATCCAGATCCTCGACCCGGACGCCGCCGGCCGCCCGCCGCACCGGGTAGACCTCAGCAGCCACCCCGACCCGTCCGCCGCGGCGCAGCGGCACATCGCCGCGCTGTACGACGTCCCGTACGACCTCACCGCCGCGCCGCCCTTCGACCACCACCTGATCAGGACCGGCGCGACGGAGTACCTGTGGTGCATCAAAATGCACCATCTGCTGGTGGACGGCGTGGCCATGGCGGCCCTCATCCGCCGCGTCGCCGCCGCGTACACGGCGCTGTGCGCGGGCGAACCGCTGCCCGGGGGCCGGTTCGACTCGCTGGACACCCTGGTCGCCGAGGACCGCGCGTACCGCCGCTCGGACCGCTTCCGGAGCGACGCCGCCTTCTGGGCGGAGCGGCTGACCGGTGCCGGGGAGGCGCCCCACTTCTCCGCCGGTCCGGTCGCGCCGGACGCGGCGGAGCATCTGCGGCACAGCGCGCGGCTGGAGCGCGGACACTGGGCGCGGGTACGGGAACGGGCCGAGGCGTGGGGCGAGCGCTGGCCGTCCGTCTTCTCGGCGGCGGCCGCCCTGGCACTGCACGCCGACACCGGGCAGCGCGACATCGTGCTCGGCCTGGCGGTACCGGCACGCAACGGCCGCCTGCGCCGGGAGGCGTTGGGCACGGTCTCCAACGTGCTGCCGCTACGGGTGCGCGTCGACCCGGCGGCGTCCGTCGAGAGCCTGGTACGGGCCGTGGCGACGGAGACCCGGGACATCCTGCGCCACCAGCGCTACCGCCTGGAGGACATGCTCCGCGACGCCTCCGCCCTCCTCGACGAGCACCGGATCGTCGGCCCGCGGCTCAACATGATGTCGATGGACCGCGACCTGGACTTCGGCGGCATCGCGGCCACCGTCCACGAGATCTCCCCCGGCCTGACCGACGGCTTCACCCTCGGCGTCTACCACAACGGCGAACCGGACCTGCGCGTCGACGTGGACGCGGGCGGACGCCGCTACGGGCCGGCCGACGCGGCAGGGCAGTTGGGGCGATTGCTGGAGCTGGTGACGGCCGTGGCGGAGTGCCCGGAGGGGACCCGGGTCGGTGCGTTGCGTACCGGCTCGTCGGGATCGGCAGAAACGCCCGCGCCCCCTGGCAGCACTCCTGCGGCCTCCTCCGACACCCTCGTCAGCCTCGTAGCGCGGCAGATCGCCGCCAGGCCCGACGCGACAGCGGTGGTCTGCGGCGAGGACCGACTGTCCTACGCCGCGCTCGACGCCCGCGCGGAACGGCTGGCCCGCGCCTTGCGCGCCGCGGGCGCGGGGCCCGGCCGGCTGGTGGCGGTGGCGCTGCCCCGGTCGACGGACCTGGTGGTGGCCCTCCTCGCCGTACTGCGGACCGGTGCCGCGTACCTCCCGCTCGACCCCGCGTCCCCGCCGGACCGGCTGACCTCGATACTGGCCGACGCGGCTCCGGCGCTGGTGATCGCGGACCGGCGGCCGGGCGGGCCGGGTGCGCCGGGCGGTCCAGGCGCGCCAGGGGCCCCGGAGGCGCGCGACCTCCCGCTGATCCGGCCGGACGCCGAAGCCCCGGCGGGCAGCGTGGACGGCCTGCGCCATACGCCCCGCCCCGCCGACCCCGCCTACGTCATCTACACCTCAGGCTCGACCGGCCGCCCCAAGGGCGTGATGGTCACCCACCACAACGTGGCCCGCCTGCTCACCCACAGCACCGCCCGCTTCGGCTTCGACCACACGGACACCTGGACGCTCTTCCACTCCTACGCCTTCGACTTCTCGGTCTGGGAGATCTGGGGCGCCCTCGCGCACGGCGCCCGGCTGGTGGTGGTGCCCGAGGACATCACCCGCTCCCCCGCCGAGTTCCTGGACCTGCTGGTGGCCGAGCGGGTGACCGTACTCAACCAGACGCCGTCGGCGTTCACCCAGCTCGCCGAGGCCGACGCGGCACGCCCGGAGGTGGGCGCCCGACTGCGGTTGCGCCATGTCGTCTTCGGCGGCGAGGCGCTGGAGCCCTGGCGGCTGGCCGGCTGGTACACCCGGCACGCGGACGACGCGCCCCACCTGGTCAACATGTACGGCATCACCGAGACCACCGTGCACGTCACCGACGGGCCGCTGGACTCCTCAACGGCCGCCGGCGCCGTCGCCGGCATCGGCAGGCCGCTGCCCGACCTGCGGGTACACCTGCTGGACGCCGCGCTGCGCCCGGTGCCGCCGGGCGTACCGGCGGAGATGTACGTCGGCGGGCCCGGCGTGACCCTCGGCTACCTCCACCGCCCGGGGCTGACCGCCCAGCGGTTCGTCGCCGACCCGTACGGCCCGCCCGGCAGCCGCCTGTACCGCAGCGGTGACCTGGCGCGGCGGCGGGCCGACGGAAGCCTGGAGTACCTCGGGCGCGCCGACCGGCAGGTGAAGATCCGCGGGTTCCGGATCGAGCCCGGCGAGATCGAGGCCCGGCTGGCGGAGCTGCCCGGCATCGCGGACGCCGCCGTCCTCGCCACGACGTACGGACCGGGCGACCGCCGCCTCGTCGCCTATCTGGTGCCGGACGGCGCCCCGACGGAACCGGGCGACGTGGCGCGCCGGGCGGCGCGGGTCCTGCCCGGCCACATGGTGCCGTCCGCGTTCGTCGTGGTGGACGCGTTCCCGCTGTCCGTGAACGGCAAGCTGGACGAGCGGGCGCTGCGCCGCCTCGCCACGGAAGGGCCGGTGACGGGCCCGGGTGCCGGGCGCGCGCCATCGGGGGAGCTGGAGACGGCCGTACACCGGCTGTTCGGGGAGGTGCTGGGGGCGGCGGCCGGGGAGGTGCCGGGGGCAGGTACCGATCTGCCGCACACGCAGTCCTTCGGCGCAGACGCGAACTTCTTCGCCCTGGGCGGCGATTCACTGCTGGCCAACCGGCTCGTCATGCGGCTGTGCGCGGAGATCCCCGCGACGGTCTCGGTACGCGACCTCTTCCAGCATCCGACGGTCGCCGGGATGGCGGCGCTGATCGACGGCACGGAATCCGGGGCTGCCGGGACCCGGGAGGCGGCCCCGCTCCGTCCGGCCGCCGGTCCGCGCCCGGCGCGCATTCCCGCCTCGTACGCCCAGCGCAGCCTGTGGTTCCTGCACCGGCTCGGCGGCCAGGAGTCGACGTACCACATCCCGCTCGCCGCCCGGCTCTCCGGGCCGCTGGACATCGAGGCGCTGCGGGCCGCGGTCGCCGACGTACAGAACCGCCACGAGAGCCTGCGTACCGTCTTCCCCGACACCGACGGCGAGCCCTGCCAGCACATTCTGGAAGCCCCCGACGCACCCTTCACCGTCCTGCCGACGGACGAGGACGAGCTGCCCGCCGCGCTGTCCGCCCACGCCCGCGCGCCCTTCGACCTGCTGGCCGAAGTCCCGTGGCGCGTGGTGCTCTTCACCCTGGCCCCCGACACCCACGTCCTGCTGCTCGTCGTCCACCACATCGCCGCCGACGAGCACGCGCTGCGCCCCCTGCTCGGCGATCTGGCCGCCGCGTACGGGGCGCGGTCGGCCGGGCACGCCCCGGCGCTGCCGCGCCTGCCCTTGCAGTACGCCGACTTCACGCTGTGGCAGCGCGGCACGCTGGGCAGCGAGGACGATCCGGACAGCCCCCTGTCGGCCGAACTCGCGCACTGGCGCGAGGCGTTGCGCGGCGCACCGGCGGAGCTCCCCCTCCCGACGGATCACCGCCTGCCCGAAGTACCCGCCCACCCCGGCGGCACGGTGACCTTCGCGCTCGACGCCACCCTCGGCACCCGCCTCACCCAGCTCGCCGCGGCGCGCGGGGCGACGACCTTCATGGCCCTGCACGCCGCCGTGGCGTGCCTGCTCAGCAGGCTGGGCGCGGGGACGGACATCGCGGTGGGCACGGTCACGGCGGGCCGCGCCGACCCGTCGCTCGACAACCTGGTCGGCTTCTTCGCCCAGACCCTCGTCCTGCGCACCGATCTGTCCGGCGGCCCCGGCTTCGCCGCCGTCCTCGACCGTGTCCGCGCGGCCGATATCCGGGCGTTCGCGCACGAGGCACCGTTCGACCGGGTGGTGGAGGCGGTCAACCCGCCCCGCGCACTGGGCCGCCACCCACTCTTCCAGACCATGATCACCATGCATGGACGGCAGCGGACCACGCTGCGACTGCCCGGCCTCGACTGCGCCCCGCTCCCCCTGGACCGGGCGATGGCCAAGTTCACGCTGCTCTTCGAGTTCACGGAGTGCGGTGACGGCCGCATCGAGGGCACCCTCGAATACGCCGCCGACGCCTTCCGCCAGGAGACGGCCGCGCTGCTGGTGCGCGCGCTGGAACGGCTGGTGCGGGGCGTGCTGGAGGAGCCGGAACGGCCGTACGGGACGATCATGGTGGTGGAGGCGGAGGAGGTGGGGACGCTGCGTGTGCCGGGATCGGCACCGGCCCCCGCCACTCCGTCGGCACCGGTCCCTGCCGCTCCGTCGGCACCGGTCCCCGCCGCTCCGGAGGCTCCAGCCCCCACCACTCCGTCGGCCCCGATCCCATCCGCATCGACCGCCTGGGAGGCCCCCTCCGCCTCCGCCACCGAAGAACTCCTCTCTGCCCTCTTCCGCTCCCTCCTGGGCCGAGCCCAGATCGACCCCGACATCAGCTTCTTCCAGCTCGGCGGCGACAGCATCCTCGCCGTCCAGTTGGTCACCCGGGCCCGCGCCGGCGGCGTACTGATCAGCCCCAAGGACGTCTTCACCCACCAGAGCGTGCGCGCCCTCGCCACGGCGGCCGACCGGGCCGTCCCCGCCGCCGCTCCGGAAGGCACCGGGCACCAGGCCCTCGGCGAGCTGCCCGGCACCCCGATCATGGACTGGCTCGCCTCGCTCGGCGGCCCGGTGGACGGCTTCGCGCAGTCCGTGGTGTGCCGGCTGCCCCGTACGGCTACGATCGGCACCCTGCGAGCGGCCCTGCAACAACTGCTCGACCACCACGACGCGTTGCGGCTGCGGTGGAGCGGCCCTGCGGAGACGCCGTGGCGCTTCGAGGTCCGGCCGCCGGGCGCCGTACGCGCGGACGCCCTGCTGCACCGCGTCTCCCCCGCCCGCGAGGGCATCACCGACCGGGCCGGGCTGGACCGGCTGATCGACGAACAGCGCCGCGAGGCACGCAGGCGGCTGGACCCGGCGTCCGGCGTGCTGCTCCAGGCCGTCTGGCTCGACGCCCCGGACGAAGGCCGACTGCTGCTGGTCGTACACCACTTCGCGGTGGACGGCGTTTCCTGGCGCATCCTGCTGCCCGACCTGGCGGCGGCGCACACCGCGGCCGTACGCGGAGGGCGGGCCGAACTACCGCCCGTACCCGTACCGTTGCGGTCCTGGGCCTTGGCCCTGCGATCGGCAGCCGAGTCCCCGCGCCTCCAGGCGGAGGCGGAGTGGTGGCGGGCCCTGGCCGCCCGCGCCGGCGGTCCGGTCGGCAGCCGCCCGCTCGACCCGGCGCGGGACACCGTCGCCACCACCGAATCGCTCAGCACGGTGCTCGGCACCGACGACACCGCGCCCCTGCTCGCCGAGGTCCCGGACGCCTTCCGCACGGCGACCCGCGACGTGCTGCTGGCCGCCCTGTCCATGGCGCTGCACCGGTGGCCGGGCAACGCCTCGGGCGGGCCGGTGCTCGTGGACATCGAGGGCCACGGGCGGGACATCGACCTGGGCGAACTGGCCGGACAGGACCGGCCGTACGAAGATGGCCAGGCCCCTGACCTGGACGTCTCACGAACCGTCGGCTGGTTCACCGTGCTGCATCCGGTACTGCTGGACGCCCGCGCCGAGAACTGGGACGCCATGCGGACGACGGGCGCCGGGCTGGCCCGCGCCGCCCGGCACATCGCCGACCACCTGCGCACCATCCCCCACCGCGGCGCGGGCCACGGCCTGCTCCGCCGCCCCGGAGGACGGCTGGAGAACCTTCCCGGCGCCGGAATCGCCTTCAACTACCTGGGCCGTTTCGACACCCAGGAGCCGGGCGACTGGGAACTGGAACCGGGCAGCTTCCGCGGCGAGGCGGACCCCGCACTGCCGGTCGCCCACGCACTCTCCGTCGACATCTTCGTGGAACAGGGCCCGGACGGCCCCTGCATGCGCACGGTGTGGACCTGGCCGGACGGGGTTCTGGACGCCGAATCGGTCCGCGCGCTGGCCGACTCCTGGCACACCGTACTGACCTCTTACGTACGACACCGTGACGCACCGGCGGAACTGTCCCGGCGGACGCCGTCGGACTTCCCGCTGGTCCGCGTGGAGCCCGCCCGGCTGGCCGCCCTGGAAGCCACCCACGGCGAACTCGCCGACCTGCTCCCGCTCTCCCCGCTCCAGACGGGGCTGCTCTTCCATACGTTGTACGGGGTGGGGGCGGCGAGTGGAGTAGGCGCGGCGAGCGGGTCTGAGGGGACGGGTGGGGCCGAAGCGTCCGCCGCCCACCCCGACCCCTACCTCGTCCAACTCACCCTCGACCTCACCGGCCCCCTCGCCGCCGACCGACTCCGTACCGCCGCCGAGGCCCTGCTGCGGCGATACCCGCACCTCGGCGGCGCCTTCCTGGCCGACGACGGCGCGCACCGGCCCATGCTGGCCGTACCGTCCGCCGTCGAGGTGCCATGGCGCACAGTCGACCTCACCGACATCACCGACCTGCCCGAACCGGTGCGAGAGGTGCGGGCGGCGGAGCTCGCGCAGGAGGACCACCGCCCCTTCACCCCCGACGTACCACCGCTCCTTCGCTTCAGCCTCCTGCGACTGTCCGAGGACCGCTGGCAGCTGGTCTTCACGCACCACCACGTGCTGCTCGACGGCTGGTCGGTGCCGCGCGTCCTGAAGGAACTCTTCGCCCTGTACGAGGGCACCCCGCTCGCGCCGGCTCCCCCGTACAGCGCCTACCTGCGCCTGCTGACCCAGCGGGACGCCGGAGCCGCCCGTGCCGCCTGGCGCGCGGCGCTGACGGACTGCGTGCCGACCCGGATCGGTCGGGAGGGGCGGGACGGGCAGGGTGGCCGGGACGCAGGGGACTCGGGGCGGGACGCAGGGGACTCGGGGGACGCACGGGAGCCCTTTGAGGAAAGTGCCCGGTGTCATACGTTCACGCTGCCCGACGCGGTCGCGGAGGGGCTGGCGGCGCGGGCTGCCGAGTGGGGCGTCACCCTCAACACCGTCGTCCAGACCGCCTGGTCCCTGCTGCTCGCCCACCTCACCGGGCAGGACGACATCGTCTTCGGCATCACCGTCGCCGACCGCCCGGCCACCCTCCCGGACGCGGAACGCCTGGTCGGCCTGCTCCTCACCACCGTCCCCCTACGCGTACGGCTACGCCCCGGCACCCCGCTGTCCGGCCTCGCCCGGCAGATCCAGCAGGACCGCGCGGGCCTGTGGGACCACGACCACCTGGGCCTCGCGGCCATCGAGGAGGAGGCGGGCACCGGCTCCCTCTTCGACACGGCCGTGGTCTTCGAGAACTATCCGCTCGACGCGGACGAGTTGGCAGCGCCGGCCGCCGGAATCCGGGTCGGCAGCATCGACGTACACGACGGTACGCACTACCCCGTGGCCCTCGTGGTGCTCCCCCGCGACGGCCGCCTCACCTTCCGGCTCACCGTCCGCCCGGCCGCACTCGCCTGGTGCGGCGGAGCCGATGTTCTCCGCGAACGGCTGCTGGCCGCCTGCGCGGCGCTCGCCGACCAGGGCGAGGACCGCCTCGCGGGCCGTGTCCGACTGCTGCCCGCGGAGCGGGAGTCGGAAGTTCTTGGCCTGGGGGTCGGGGGGCCTGCACGGCGGCCTCGGTATGGGGAAGGGGTCATCTCGGTGGGCGAGGGTGCTGCCCCGGTGGGCGAGAGTGCCGACCCGGTGGGCGAGGGTGTCGCCCCGGTGGGCGAGAGTGCCGACCCGGCACCGGGCGGGGTGTCCCTCGCCTCCGCCTTTGAAGCCGTGGCGGCCGCCCACCCGGGGCGTGTGGCGCTCTGGTACGAGGGCAAGCAGGTCAGCTACGGCACGCTCAACCGCCGGGCCAATCGGCTGGCGCGGCATCTGGCCCGCGGGGGCGTGAGGTTGGACGCGCCGGTGAGCACCGATTCCGGCGTCGGGCCTGACGCGCCGGTGGGCACCGATTCCGGAGTCCGGCCTGACGCACCGGTGGGCACCGGGCTCGGCGCCGGGCCTGACACACCGGTGGGCACCGGCTCCGGCACCGGGCCTGACACACCGGTGAGCACCGATTCCGGAGTCCGGCCTGACGCACCGGTGGGCACCGGGCTCGGCACACCGGTGGGCGTCGGCCCTGGCTCATCGATTGGCGTCGGTGCTGGCACACCCGTGGGTGTCGCCCTCCGCCGCTCACCCGAGGTGGCGGTCGTCTTCCTCGCCCTGGCCAAGCTGGGCGCCATCTGCGTCCCGCTGCACAGCAGCTTCCCCGCCGAACGTGTCCGCTGGATCCTCGACCACACCGGCACCACACTCGTCCTCGACGACGAGACCCTCGCCACCCTCGAAGCCCGGGCAACGCGTACGGAAAGCCCCGCCGACCTCCGGGCCCCGCTCCTCCCCGACGCGGTCGCCTGCGTCATGTTCACCTCGGGCTCCTCCGGCGAACCCAAGGGCGTCGAGGTCACCCACCGCAACATCCTGGCGCGCGCGGGCGACCCGGCCTGGCGCGGCCCCGACCACGACCGGATGCTCTTCCACTCCCCGTACTCCTGGGACACCACCGTCTACGAGCTGTGGATGCCGCTGCTCACCGGGCGCCGCGTGGTGGTGGCACCACCGGGCGACCTCGAGCCCGGGGACTACCGGCGGATCATCACGACGGGCGGCGTCACCGCGGCATGGCTGACCGCGGGCCTCTTCGACGTCCTCACCGACCAGGACCCCGGCGCACTGCACGGCCTGCGCCGGATCTCCACCGGCGGCGACGTCGTCCCACCGGCCGCCGTCAGCCGCGCCCGCCGGGCCGTCCCCCACCTCCACGTGGCCAACCTCTACGGCCCCGTGGAAAACACCACCTTCTCCCTCGGCCACGACATCGCCGCTGACGGACGCCCGCTCGCAGCGGCTGAACCTTCCCTCCCCATCGGCCACCCCCTGACGGGAACCCGCGTCCGCCTGCTCGATTCCGCCCTGCGCCCCGTGCCCAGGGACGTACCGGGCGAGATCTACCTGGCCGGCGCGGGCCTCGCCAACGGCTACCACCGCGCCCCCGCGCGCACCGCGGCCCGCTTCGTCGCCGACCCGTACGGCCCGCCCGGCAGCCGTATGTACCGCACCGGCGACCTGGGACGGTGGGACACCGAGGGCCGGCTGCGCTTCCTGGGCCGCCAGGACCGCCAGGTCAAGATCAACGGCTTCCGGATCGAACCCGGCGAGGTCGAGGCCGCCCTGCGCCGCGATCCCGAGGTGACCGGTGCCGTCGTGACCGTCCGCGGCACCGGCGCGACGGGCCGCGCCCTGATCGCCTACGTGACACACACCGGGCGCGCGGGAACCAAAGCTCCCGACGGAGCGGGCCCGGACAGCGAGGACCCGGGAACCAACGGTCCGGACGGGGCGGGCCCGGACAGCGCGAGTCCGGAAACCGACGACCTCAACGGAGCGGGCCCGGACAGCACGGGCCCAGGAACCAACGGCCCCGACGGTTCGGGCCCGGACAGCGCGAGTCCGGAAACCGACGACCTCAACGGAGCGGGTCCGGACAGCGCGGGCCCGGGAACCAACGGCCCCGACGGTTCGGGTCCGGACAGCCCGGGCCCGGACAACTCGGGCCCGGGAACCGCGAGCCTGGACATCACCGCCCTGCGTACCCGCCTCACCGCCCGCCTCCCCAGCCACCTCGTACCCGCGGACATCGTCCCCCTCGACGCCCTACCCCTCGGCACCAACGGCAAGATCGACCTGACCGCCCTCCCCACCCCCCGCACCACCCTGCCCACCGAACCCCGCACCCCCCGCCAGGAAATCCTCGCCACCATCTTCCGCGAAGCCCTGGACCGGGACACAGCGGTCGGCACCACGGACAACTTCTTCGCCCTCGGCGGCAATTCACTCTCCGCCATCCGGCTGATCGGCCGGGTCCGCGCAGCCCTGCACCACCCGATCTCCGTACGCGACCTCTTCGAGGCCCCCACAGTCCTGGCCCTGGAATCCCGCCTCACCAATGCCACACCCAACGCGCCCGCTCTCACCCCCGACGAGCCCCTGCCAGCCACCCCACCGTCCCCCCGCTCCACTCCCACCCCCCTCCCCCTCTCCCCGGCCCAAGCCCGCCTCTGGACCATCAATTACCTCGGCGACGGACGCCCCGACTACATCAGCGCCCTCCTCTTCACCTTCGAAGGCCCCCTGGACACCGACGCCCTACAGGCGGCCCTCACCGACCTCACCACCCGCCACGAAGTCCTCCGCACCGTCTTCCCGTACGGCGAAACCGGCCCGGAACAACGCATCCTCCCCGCCGACACCGCCCCCCTGGACTTCCGCACCACCACTCTCAACAAGGAAGCGGCCCTGAACGCAGCCCTGGGCTCAGACCTGGCTGTCCCCCTGGACTCGGACCGGGCTCCAACCCCAGACCCGGCCCTGAGCGCAGCCCTAAACCCAAACCTGACCGCGGCCCAAGACCCGGACCTGACCGCAGCCCTGAACCCAGACCTCACCGCGACCCAAGACCCAGACCTAACCACAGCCCTAAACGCCGCCATCTCCACCGAACTGGCCACCCCCTTCAACCTCCAGCACCACCTCCCCCTCCGCGCCCGCCTATACCTCCATGACCACGACGCCAAGCGGCACACCCTCCTCCTGGCCATCCACCACATCGCCTTCGACGGCCACTCGGCCGCCCCTCTCCACCGCGACCTGGCCACCGCCTACACGGCCCGAGCCGCAGGCCAGCCCCCCACCTGGCCCGCCCCCGCCCCCCAATACGCCGACTACACCCTCACCCGGCACCACCACACCGCGGACGAGGTCCACCCCGACAGCCCAGCAGCCCGCTACTGGACCCAAGAACTCACCAACCTCCCCACCCCACTCCCCCTCCCCCGAACCCACCGCCCCTCCCACCCCGCACGCACCGGGAAAGCCGCCACCCTCCCCTTCACCATCACCCCCCACCTCCACACCGCCCTGGAAACCGCGGCCCGACAGTGCTCAGCCACCACCTACATGGCCGTACACGCAGCCTTCGCAGCCGCCCTCACCGCAGCAGGCGCAGGCGACGACATCCCCGTAGGCGTCCCGCTCAGCGGCCGCGACACCCCCGACCTCGACAACCTCATCGGGTGCCTGATCAACACCGTCGTCCTGCGCACCCGCACCACCGGCACCCCCACCCCCCGAACCCTGATCACCCAGGTACGCGACCGCCTACTGGCCGCCCACGAACACCAATCCCTCCCCTTCGACCACCTGGTGACCCTCCTCAACCCACCCCGTTCCGAAACCCACCACCCCCTGTTCCAGGTGGCGATGACCTACCTGCACCATCCCCCCAGCACCAGCACCCCTCACTGGCCTGAACCCCTGACCGTCCACCTGGCCCCGGGCCACCGCCCCCACACCGAACTCGACCTTCTCCTGGAACTCCACGAACAACGCACCCCCGACAACGCCCCGGCCGGCATCACAGGCCAACTGATCTACTCGGCAGACACGTTCACACCCGAGACCGCAGCCTGCCTACACACCCGCCTCACCACGTCCCTCACCGCGATCCCCCACCTCGACGCGCCGTTCCCCCGTCCCGGGAACGTCCGCCCGGCGGGGTGATCGTCCCCGGGTCCGGCACGCGGCCGATTGCGCTCAGTCGGTGATCCGGGCCCGGGAGAACGCCAGGTCCTCCTGCGCCGCGTGCGACACGGCGGCCATCTGTGATGCGTGAGGCATGACGGGCACCTCTGGTATGTGAGATGCGACGGGCGCCTGTGGCCCGAGGCGTCGGGCGTGGCGGCGACGGGGTACGACTTGCCGGCGCACGTCATCGATGCCGCGCCGCATGGTGGTACGGAGCCACTTCCCGACGGGCCGTTCGACCAGGCGGTGGAGGAGCCAGGCGGCAATCAGCATGAGGACGGTCACCGAAGCCACCAGAACCGGAGCGGGGACCCGGTTGCGGAAGTGGTGTATCAGGGTCATGCCGATGTTCATGTGGATCAGGTAGAGCGGGTACGTGAGCGCCCCCGCGGTGGTGAGCCACTTCCACTGGATCCGGTCGAAGCGCCCGAGCGCGATGGCACCGACGAGCGCGAAGCCGGCGATGATGACGAGGCGCGCGGGCCAGGTGGGCAGCGTCTGGGCGACGGCCTTGCCGAGGCTCGTGGCCAGCCGGTAGTCGATGTAGCGCTGGGCGAGCAGCAGTTGCAGCACCACGATCGCCCACAGGATCGCGTTGGGCCGGTGCCGGCGCATCAGGTAGAAGGCGACGCCGGCGATGAAGAACGGCGCGTACTGCGGCATCGCGAACGCGGTGAGCAACGGCGTGTCCATGACCGGTGCGAGGGCCGCAGCCGCTGTCCACACCCCGCACAGAATCAGGCAGTTGCGGTAGGTGACGCCGCACAGCATGACCACGAACACGATCAGGTAGAACTTGAGCTCCACGAAGAGCGTCCAGTACACCGGGTCGATGTTGGGCGTGTTGTTGCCGGCCTGGAGCATCGTCAGGTTGGTGATCACGTGGCCCCAGCCCCGTAGGGACGTGACCTCCGGCCACAGCTTCACCACTACCGCGGTGAGCAGGATGGCGGCCCAGTAGGCGGGGAACAGCCGGGTGAGCCGGGACACGGCGAATTCGCCCACCGTACGGCCCCACACGCTCATACAGATCACGAAGCCGCTGATCAGGAAGAAGACCTCCACCCCGAGCCACCCGTACTGAGCCGCGTAGTGAGCGGTCGGGAAGATCGTCTCCGTGGAATGGCCCCAGGGCCGGGCGAGGGCCACGTAGTGGTAGAAGACCACCATCAGCGCGGCCAGCAGCCGCAGTCCGTCCAGTGCGGCAAGTCTGTTTCCCGAGCGACGCTCGCTCATGTTGCTCCCCCCAGCGCTCTGGTCAGGAACGCTCCTGGTCCGAAGGATCCACGGGCTGCACAAGCCCCGCGGGTACGTAGGTGATACGCCGCTCCGATGTGGCGGGCAGGAGAGCGGTGATCCTGCTGGCCGGGCCTGGCACTTTCGGCGCCGGACCTGCCGGAAGAAATCCGTCCGCCCAGGCAGGTGGGCTCAGGTTGCTTGGCCCGTGACCGCACAGGCCCATGACAGCAATGACGGAGCGGGGAGGAAGACAGGCAACGGAGGCACGCCCGCGCCGGTCTTGCCCGAGTCGTACGGTTCTTGCCTGCTTACTCGCTCGCTTGCCTCGGTCAGTGGGCTCCCCGACCGGCGTCCACTCCCCCTTGGGGGCAGCCCGACGACGGAGGAGCGCTCGGCAAGCGTGACGTGTCGGCCACCGTCGCGGAACCAGCCGCGACAGCCACAGCGGTGGCAGTGATCCGCCGTGCGAGCTTCATGCGAAATCCCCCCGTGGGAAGCGTGGATCGACCGCGCCGTGCGCCACCCTGAGATGAGGCGGTGTTCAGGCGCGCAAAGGCAGTTGGACAGTTGGGCAGTTCAATCTCGGAGATGCCAGATCCAAGCACATGGTCACACCTGTCACCCGGGCAACAAGTCGGGCATTAGGCGATGAATCACACCAAACACCCTTTGTGTCTTTTCTTACTTGTTACTTAGGCATCTACCGATAGCGAAGATCCGCTTCGCGTGCGTAGGGTAGCGTCGCCAGTCGCGTCTCCGCCGCCCCACGGGCCGGACCGAGGCATGGCGGGCGCGAGGCACACGATACGCACCGGGTGCCCGGGGTCGGCGACGGCAGTGTTGTGCCGACTGGCGTGCCGGGCCAATGACCGGCCGTCTTCGGCCCGCTCGAACGGAAGCGGCCATAAGCGCGGAACGCCACACGCACGCCCCTTCCCTTGAGGGCGCCGCCGGCCACCCCGCCACCAGGAAAGAAGACAACAACACACAGATGCGCTACCAGGACATCCGCACTTCCCTTGCCGATGCGGGAAATCCACGATCGACTCACTGGATTCTCCACCGACCTCTTGGCGCGTCACGATTTCGGACGTGAAGCCGGTGCGGGCCATCAATTTCGCATCGAAAAGGACGAGAGCGGCCAGACCCTGCACGCTCTTCTCAGCCATCTGCTTACGCGCCTATAAGTGACACGCTCCGATTGTGCGGCACGGGTCGCCGTCGACGTCCATCTCGACGCGGCAATGGGCAGCGTCGCGGAAGGGGAGAGCATCCTGCACGAGAGACGGCTCGACGGCGTACCTCTCGAAGAGGCCCTCACTTTCCTCAAAGATGGCGTGGAGGAACTGTGCCGGATGACGCATGCACTTAAAGATGACTCACCACCTCGAAGACAGGCCCCGGCAAGACGTTTACGACCTTCTCTCGGCGAAGGCTTCACACTGAAGCACGATGTCGCCATCAGCCATAAGCCATCAGGGCGACGCGGAAGTCATTTCCCTCGTGCATGCATACGAGTACGAAACAGCGCCGGATTGGATAACGCAGGATGTCATCAAAGTGGTGGCGAGCCTCATCACCCATCCCTCGCACTGCGACGCCCGAGTCGCAGTCGAATACCACCTTCTCAGCGCACTCAACAGCCTGCCTGCCGGACCCGGAGCCCTCCGTGAGCAGCATTGCCAGAACGTCACCGTAGAGGACGCGCTGCTTTTTCTCCGCAGAAGTGTGGACGACTTGTGGAATGCGGAGAACCTGTTGGCGCCGCTCATCCGTTGAAGGTTCCCCGGAAGAATCGCACCACACCGACCGGTCAGACATGACCGGTCGAGTCTGCCTCGGCGACGGAGCCGACGGAGCCAACTGTTCATTCAGCCGGAACCGCCGACGCCTCCGCTCGCACAACGCACAGAAGTACAGGCGAGATCCAGTCAGACCCCCTTCGCGGCCCTCTCCAAAATCACCACACACTCCACATGATGCGTCACGGGAAACAAATCAAACGCCCGCATCCTCCGCGGCACATACCCCTCCCCCGCGAAGTACTTCAAATCCCGCGCCAGCGCAGCCGGATCGCAAGCCACGTACGCGATACGCCTCGCCCCCAACGACGCCAGATGCGCAACCGTCTGTCGCCCGGCCCCCGCCCGCGGCGGGTCCAGAACAATCAGGTCCACGTCCGAGATGCCCGTACGCGGAAGCACCTGCTCGACCTTTCCGTGCTCGATGCGCACGCGGTCCAGGTCCTGCAGATTGTGGCGGGCGTCCTCCACTGCCCGCTTGCTGCTCTCGATGCCGAGGACGGCGCCCTTTTCGCCGACGCGGTCGGCCAGTGCGCCCGTGAAAAGGCCGACGCCGCAGTACAGGTCGAGGGCCATGTCGCCCTTCTTCGGCATCAGGCCCTGCATGACGGCTTCCACCAGGAGGTCGGCGGCCTTGGGGTGGACCTGCCAGAAGCCGCTGTTGGCCACGCGCCAGGTGCGGTCGGCGGCGCGTTCGCGGACGAAGGGGCGACCGTGGACGCGGTGGATGCCGCCGTCCTTTTCGCCCACGCGGAGGACGGAGACGGGCTTGTCGAGTTCGACGATGGGGAGGCGGCCGCCGGGGCGGGGGGTCAGGACGACCTGGCGGTCGTTCGAGCCGGTGGCGGCGATGGCCTCGACCGTCGCGATCTGAGGCCAGTCGCGCTTTTCGATGCCGAGTTCCGAGACGCCCGGCGCCGCGATCAGGCAGTGGTCGATGGGCTGGACTTCGTGGGAGCGGTGCTTGCGCAGGCCCACGCGGCCTTCGGCGTCAATGGCGTACTGGACGCGGGTGCGCCAGGCCGGGACCTCGCCCTTGGGGACCTTGTCGCCCGGGGCCGGTTCGACGGTTCCGTCCCAGCGGGCCTCCTCGGGGGTGAGGCCGGCCAGGCGGGACAGCTGCTCGGTGATCACGTCGGCCTTCAGGCGGCGCTGGGCGCCGGGGGCGGCGTGCTGCCAGTCGCAGCCGCCACACTTGCCGGGGCCCGAGAAGGGGCAGGGGGCTTCGATGCGGTCCTTGGACGGGGTGAGGATCTCGACCGCGTCGGCGCGCAGGAAGCGGGCGCCTTCCTCGCCGTCGGTGACGCGGGCCACGACGCGTTCGCCGGGGAGGGCGTGCCGTACGAAGAGGACCTGGCCTTCGTCCGTACGGGCGATGCAGTGGCCGCCGTGCGCGACGGGGCCGACCTCGACCTCGTACTCCTCGCCTACCAGCGACTTCTTGGGTTCGGTCTGCATGGTGGGGGAGCTCCTGGGTGGGTGGAGGAAGGGGTACGGGGCGGCCGATGCCGACCTGCAAGTCTACGGGGCGAGTGGGCGGAGTCCGAACCGGACGGGGGGAGCGGAAGCGCAAGGGCCCGGACCCACCGGTTGGCAGGCCCGGGCCCCGGGCAGTGCGGCGCGCGGTTACTTCCGCGTAGCCGCCTTCTCCTTCTTGGGCTGTGACACCGGGCCCCGCCGGACGGCTCCCGGCGCGTTCCACTCCGCGCGCTTGCGGGCGCGGCGTTTGGCGGCTTCGGAGGAGTCGAGCTGCCAGGGGACGGAGGTCACCATCACGCCGGGGGTGAACAGGAGGCGGCCCTTGAGGCGGAGGGCGCTCTGGTTGTGGAGGAGGTGTTCGTACCAGTGGCCGACGACGTACTCGGGGATGTAGACGGAGACGGCGTCGCGCGGGCTCTCGCGGCGCAGGGACTTCACGTAGTCGATGATGGGGCGGGTGATCTCGCGGTAGGGGGACGCGAGGACCTTCAGGGGGACGTCGAGGTTGCGGCGTTCCCACTCGGCCTTGAGGGCCTTGGTCTCGGCGGCGTCCACGTCGACGCTGACCGCCTCCAGGGTGTCCGAGCGCATCAGCTTGGCGTAGCTGAGGGCGCGCAGGGTGGGCTTGTGGACCTTGGAGACCAGGACGATCGAGTGGACGCGGGACGGGCGTACCGCTTCGTCACCGGGGACGTCCTCGGCGGCGATCTCCTCGGCGACCCGGTCGTAGTGGCGGCGGATCGCGGTCATGGTGGCGTAGAAGATGACCATGCCGAGGACGGCGACCCAGGCGCCGTGGGTGAACTTCGTCAGCAGCACGACGACCAGCACCAGGCCGGTGAGGCTGGCGCCGAAGGCGTTGATCGCGCGGGAGCGGTGCATCCGGCGGCGCTTGGCCTGGTCCTTCTCGGCGCTCAGGTGGCGGTTCCAGTGGCGGACCATGCCGACCTGGCTGAGCGTGAAGGAGACGAAGACGCCGACGATGTAGAGCTGGATCAGGCGGGTGGAGTCCGCGCCGTAGAGGTAGACGAGGACGATGGCCGCGCCGGCCAGCAGCACGATGCCGTTGGAGAAGGCGAGGCGGTCGCCGCGGGTGTGCAGCTGGCGCGGCAGGTAGCGGTCCTGGGCGAGGATCGAGCCGAGCAGCGGGAAGCCGTTGTACGCGGTGTTCGCGGCCAGGAAGAGCACCAGGGCGGTGGCGGCGGCGAGCACGACGAAGAAGAACGTGCCGTCGCCGAAGACCGCGGCGGCGACCTGCGAGATGACCGGGTTCTGGGTGTAGCCGGGGCCGACCGGGACGCCGTTGTGCAGCAGGTCCGTGGCCGGGGTCTCCGCCATCTTCACGTTGGTGGCCATGGCCAGGCCGATGATGCCGCAGAACATGGTGACGGCCAGGCCGCCCATGAGGGCCAGGGTGGTGGCGGCGTTCTTGGACTTGGGCTTGCGGAAGGCCGGGACGCCGTTGGAGATCGCCTCGACGCCGGTGAGCGCGGCGCAGCCGGAGGAGAAGGCGCGCAGCAGGAGGAAGACCAGGGCGAAGCCGGCGAGGCCGCCCTGTTCGGCGTGGATGGTGAAGTCGGCGGTGGGCGCCTTCATGGTGTCGCCCATGATCACGCCGCGCACCACGCCCCAGATGATCATGATGAAGACGCCGGCGACGAAGATGTACGTCGGGATCGCGAAGAGCTTGCCCGACTCCTTGACGCCGCGCAGGTTCATCAGTGTCAGCAGCACGATCATGGCGATCGCGCACAGTGACTTGTGCTCGGTGACGAACGGGATCGCCGAGCCCAGGTTCTCCACCCCGGAGGAGATGGAGACGGCGACGGTCAGGACGTAGTCGACCAGCAGGGCGCTGGCGACGGTCAGTCCGGCCTTGGGCCCGAGGTTGGTGTTGGCGACCTCGTAGTCACCGCCGCCGCTCGGGTAGGCGTGCACGTTCTGCCGGTAGGACGCCACGACCGTGAACATCAGCACCACGACCGCGACCGCGATCCAGGGGCTGAAGTGGTACGCCGACACACCCGCGACGGACAGGACGAGCAGCACCTCGCCCGGGGCGTAGGCCACGGACGAGAGCGGGTCGGAGGCGAACACGGGGAGCGCGATGCGCTTGGGGAGAAGGGTCTCTCCGAGCTTGTCGCTGCGCAGTGCGCGCCCGATAAGGATCCGTTTGGGCACGTCGGTCAGTTTGGACACGCAGAGGATGCTAAGCCTTCGTCAAGGTGGTCGCCCACCCGCCACCCGTGTGGGCGGCGGCGATGAGCCCGTATGCCAGCACCGCGATCCGCGGCCTCGACGGCCACCAGCGCTTTCATCGTCCCTGCACAGCGCGGGCCGACGCCGCCGGTCCCCTTCTCCTTCTCTACGGCTTCTTAACGCCGGGCGTTTTCCATGCCTCCGTGAAGACCGCCGTCCGGAGCCGCGGGATTTCTACGCTTTCTTAACGGGCCGGGCCGCTCACACCTTCTCGATCACTCGGGATCTCCACATCTCTTTCACCTCGGCCCAGCGCCGCGCCTGCCCGGGGCCGAGGCGCCCGCGCAGTTCGGCCAGCTTCAGCAGATTCGCCTCGGCGCCGGTGGTGAGGGTCTGTGCCTCGCCCCGGTAGTGGTCGTCGACGAGCGACGCGAGCTCCGTGTCGTTCATCACGGGGACCAGGCGCGCCGCCATCTTGTTGGTGTTGCGGTACGACCCCTGGAGGAGGAACGGCGGCTCGGTGCGGGTGGCGTCCGCCTGGGCGGCGGAGGCGATGTAGGCGCGGTTGACGTCGAGGGCGACCGCGCGGACATGGAGGAGACCGCGCAGTACGGAGACGGTCTCGCGCAGCTCGGCCGTGCCGTAGGGGTGGGCGAGCCGGTCGGCGCGTACGGAGTCGTCGCCCTCGGCCATCCGGACCAGCAGGTCGAGGTCGGCGCGGTCGCGGGCGGCGAGCGGGGCGAGGACCGGGTTGGCGGTCAGGGCGTTCTCGATGTGCGAGTGGGCGAAGAGCGCTTCCTTGCCGCTGAGCACGTCGCCGAGGTTCCACACGTCCGCGCGGTTGGCGAGCATGTCCGGCAGGCGGAAGCGCCGGCCCGACTCGGTGTACGGGTTGCCCGCCATGCACACGGCGAAGCGCTTGCCGCGCAGGTCGTACGTACGGGCCTGGCCGTCCCGGACCCCGTCCATCCGCCGCTGCGCGTCGCACAGCGGGATGAACTTCTGGAGCAGTTCCGGCGAGGTGTGCTGGATGTCGTCCAGATAGAGGAGGACGTTGCTGCCCGCCTCCAGCGCGAACGAGATCTTCTCGACCTCGCGGCGGGCGGCGGCGTCGGGGGCCGCGGCCGGGTCGAGGGAGGTGGTGCGGTGGCCGAGGGCCGGGCCGTCCACCGTGACCAGGAGGAGGCCGAGGCGGGCCGCCACGTATTCCATGAGCGTCGTCTTGCCGTAGCCGGGCGGCGACAGCAGCAGGAGCAGGCCCTGACTGTCGGTACGGCGCCCCTCCCCCGCGGTGGTGCCCAGTTGTTTGGCGAAGTTGTCGCCGATCAGTGGCAGGTAGACCTCGTCGATCAGGCGGTTGCGGACGAAACCGGACATGACCTCGGGCCGGTAGGTGTCCAGGCGGAGCCGGTCGCGTTCGGCGGCGAGCAGTTCGGCGCGGCGGCGGGTGTAGGCGCGGTGCGCCGGGACGCGGATTCGGCGGAACGTTTCGGTCCGGGTCAGCAGCTCGTCCAGTCGTACGGGAAGGGTGCCCCCGGCGGTGATCCGCGGGTGGCTGCCGAGCAGGCCGGGTACGTCGGCGGCGGTGGCCGCGGAAAGGTCGCGCCGGTCCAGGGCCGGGCCGCAGACCTCGATCGCGGTGGCCTCGGGCAGCGCGTCCGGCGCGGTGCCGCGCGCCTCGGTGTACGCGCCGAGCCAGGCGGTGACGAGCTGGTGGCGGGCGGCCAGGTCCCCGTCGAGGGCGCGCAGGTCCGCGGCGAACTCCTGGAGGGCGGGCGCGTCCGGCCCGCCGAGGGCCTGCCGGAATCCGGCGAGCAGGTCGCGGGCGGCGGCGCTGGTGGCGAAGCGGGGGCGGGCGGCGGCGGACGGGTCCGCGTCGGCCGGTTCGGCCAGCTCGCGCATGAGGTAGTCGCCGAGGCCGGAGAGGAGGGCCGGGTCGGGTACGGACACAGATGCGTCATCCGTGGTGCACGCGCCCGGGGCACCCGCCGGACCGTACAGCCCCGTCTCCCCCATGAACCCGACCGCTGCCGCCTCGATCTCCTCGGCCAGCGCTCCCCACCCGGGCGCCGGCCCGAATACGGACCGGGCGCGCGCGAGGGAGCGGGCGCGGGTGGTCCACAGCGCGCGGGCTCGGTCGTCGGTGCCGTACGCCCAGAAGAGCTGGGCCGCGGCGCGCAGGTGCGGCGGGTAGCGCAGGGGCCCGGCGTCCGTGTGCAGACGGAGCAGGGTGGCGAGGATCGCGGTGGCGTCGTGGTCGTGGACGCCCCGGTCGTACCCCTCGTCGTACCGGGCCTCGGCCACCTTGCGTACCAGCGGCAGCAGCGCGTCGGCAGCCGCCGCCTCCTGGAGCGCGGCGAGGTCCGGGACCGTCTCCGCCCCGTCTCCCGCGAAGATCAGTGCGGCCAGGTGCTCGGCCCGGTAGACCTGCGGGGATTCGGAGACCAGCGGCTGGTCCCAGAAGGCGCGGTGGGCGGACAGGCGCGCGTCGTGCACGGGCGCGCGGTAGTCGGTGCCGGTGACGGCGTAGGCGAGGCCGTCCCGGTGCGGGACCAGCGTCAGGTCGACGGGCTGAGTGTTGACGGCGAAGCGGTGGCGGCCGAGCCGGATGGTGCCGGTGGCGTCGTAGAGGTCGGTGCGGTCGCGCAGCGCGCGGACCGCTTCCTGGCGCGCGGCGGCCAGACGCCCGTCCAGTTCGTCGGCGCGGACGCCGTCGCCGAGGTCGCGCAGTTCGCCGGCGGTGGCCCGGACCTTCGCGGCGAGCGGGTCGGCGGCGAAGAAGGCGTGGACGTCGTCGAGGGAGGTGAGGGCGGCGGCGCGGCGGGTGACGGTGGCCAGGACGCGGGCGGCCGATCCGGCGAGCCGGTCGGTGTGCCGGGCGCGGGCGTCGAGCTGGGCCTGTTTGCGGGCGGCGAACGCCTCGTGGATCTCCTCGCGCTGCGCGGCGATCCGTTCCAGGTGCGCGTCGGACGCGCCGAAGCGCGCTTCGAGGTTCTCCAGTTGCAGGAGCAGACGGCCGAGTTCGTCGTCGCACGCCTCGGGTGTGCCGGCCGCGGCCAGTGCGCCCGCCACGGCCTGTCCGAGCAGCGCGAGCCGGGCCGCGAACTCCTCGCGGCCCTCCGCGTCGAGCAGTTCCCGGCGCCGGGCCTCCAGGGTGGCGCGGGCCCGGTTGACGGCGCCGAGCACGTCGCCCGCGCGGGTCAGGACGGCGGTCCGTACGGTGGTGTCGGCGATGTCGAGGGTGCCGACGACCTCGGTGACCACGCGCAGTCCTTCGGCCTGGGCGTCGATGCGCGCGGCCAGCGGTTCGGCGTCGGCGGCGGTGGCGACCGCGGCGGCTTCGGCGGTCAGCTCGGCGACGGCGCGGTGGGTGGCGGCGAAGGCGTCCTCGCCGCTGAAGAAGGCGACGGCGCGGCGTCCGGCGTCGGCCAGGTCGTCGGCGAGGCCGGCGGAGAGTTCCGCGAGCCGGTCCAGGTCGATGTGGCGGGTCTCGCGCAGGGTTTCCAGGTGGCCCTGGGCGTGGCGCAGTTCGGTGAGGCCATTGACCCACGCGTCGGCGGTCGTGGGCTGCTCGCCGCGGATGCGCCGGACCAGCGCGGTGGTGCGTTCGGTGGCCTCCGCCAGCGCGGTCGCGGCCCGGTGCCGCAGTTCGGTGACGCGTGCGAACTCCTCGACGACCTGGTGGGCGGCGGCCCGTACGGCTTCCAGCGGCTCGCCCAGCGCGCCGAGGTCCGCCTCGTCCAGCCAGTGGTGGCGGTCGGCGACCCGGGCGGCCGCCGCGGCGATGGCCTCGAACACCGGTCCCGCCGGGGCCATGTCGGTGGCCATCCGGGCGACCGAGAGCGCGTCGGACACACCGCGTACCAGCTCGGCGTTGCCGACGCGGGCCAGCGGGCCGCCGCCGGACGGCTGCGCCGCGGCGTGCGCGTCGGAGGTGAACGGGGTGCGCCAGATCTGGACCGGGTGGACGCGGCCGGGCTCCCCGGCGCCGCGCAGGACGGCCAGGGTGCCGTCGTCGAGAAGCGCGTGGCCGTACGCGGTCAGCGGGGTGGCGGCCTCCTCGCGGACGAGGTTGTACGGGAGGAGCAGGGTGCGGCCGTCGGCGCGGTCGTGGAAGGCGTAGAGGACGTCCTCGCCGTTCGGGGAGCGCTGTTCCCGGTCGAAGGCGAGGCCGGTGGTGTCGGTGTCGAAGATCCGGGTGGTGCCGGTGGTGAGGTAGTGGCCGCCGGGGAAGACGATGCCCTGGTCCTCGGGCAGCGCGCGGCACGCCTGCCCGATGGCGTCGATGCGGCGTACGTCCCGGGTGCGGGTGTTGAAGACGAGGTGGCGGTGTCCGGATTCCTTGTACGGCCGGACCCGCACCAGGATCAGCGGCCCGACGCGCGCGTGCGCGACCTCGGCGTCGGCGAGGGACTGGAGGGGTTCGTCCACCGGCTCGGAGTAGAGGCCGTCGGCCGTCTCCGTGTCGGGCTCGGCCTTCAGGGTGAGCGCGCCGCCCGCGGTCGAGAGGAACACCTCGTCCTCTATGGACAGCTGCGGAAAGCGGCCCGGTATCTGGTTCTCGCGGGTGGCGGGCGTCCACGGGAAGTCGTGGGCGGGCGGGGCGGTGTGGTCGCGGTCGCCCTTGGCGTCGAGGTAGACGGGCGCCGCGTCCCCGGCCGTGGGGAGCTTCCAGCGCAGGACGCGCAGGTCATCGAGGCGTTCGCCGGTCTGGAAGACGGCGAGCAGCAGGGTGCCCGTACGGCGGAGCCGGAGCAGTCGGGCCTGTCGGTAGTAGCGGTACAGCTCCTCGAAGTCCCGCTGGAAGCGCGGGTCGTCCAGGAGTCCGGGCAGTGCGTCGGTGTCCGCCGGTTCAAGGCGTACGTCGTCCTCGCCGACATGAATGCGGTGCAGGGCGAAGACGTCCGGGACGGTGGTCGCGGGCGCGCCGGGCTCCGGCAGCCCGTTGCGGCCGGTCAGCAGCAGACCGCCGACCGCCACCGCGTCGCGGAGGACGACCGGGTCGGCGGTGTGCACACGGCCGGTGCCGAGCAGGGCGAGGTCCGTACCGCCGAAGGTCGCAACGCGGCGGGCGTTGAGGTCACGGGCCCGCCCGGCGAGGTCGGCGGCGGCGCGCGCGAGACGGTCGCGCAGCACCTCGTACGTACCGTCGGCGAGGCCGCCGCCGTGGCCGGGAGCCTGGTCCGGCGCACCGGCGTCCGTCTCCGCCACGGGGTTCTGCGCGGTGTCCCGCCCGGCGTCCTGTACGAGGTCCTGCACGAGATCTTTCTCCTGTCCCTGGATACGGGCTGGTCTTCAACGCCCGCGGTCCGCACGCGTACGCCAACTCGTGCGCCACCGCACTCTGTTGACACCGTGTACGGGGCGCCAACCCGCCCCGCACACGGCCGCCCCCGACCACTTCGCCGCGGCGGCCTCGGCGATCCGGGTGCCCGCGAGGCCGTTGGCGTGGGCGGCGTCCAGTACGAGGTCCTGCCCCTGGATACGGGCTGACCTTCAACCCCCGCGGCCCGCCACATTCCGCACGCGCACGCCACCCCCCGTACCGGCACCACCTGTCGACACCGCGCATGGGGCGCCACCCCGCCCCGCACGCGGCCCCCCGCTACGCCCCCGCCACCACCGCACCATTGACCGACGACTCCGCCGCCACCTCGCCGATCCGGGTGTCCGCCAGCCCGTTGGCATGGGCGGCGTCCAGCAGGTTCTGGAGCCGGCCGGACTGCGGGCCGCCGCGGTCGATGAGCTTGGTCAGGGCTCCTGCCAGCGTCAGGTCGCGCAGGCCGGCCGCGCCGAGTCCGCCGAGCATGGTGGTCAGGTCCTTGGTGAAGGTGGAGTTGTTCTTGTCCAGCCACGGTCCGGCGGCCGTGCGGACCGTCTCGGAGCGTTCGACCAGCGCGTCCAGTCCCTTGGCGGCGCCGATCGAGCCGACCAGCCGGTCGAAGAAAACGCTGTCCCCGCCGACGATGTCGATCTTCGCGTTCTCCAGGCCGGTGGCCAGCACCTTCGCCTGGACCTCGGCGATCTGCCGCTGGGCGTCCAGGCCCGCGAGGCGGACCTCCTTGTCGGCGGCCACCCGCAGCCGGTACTCCTCGTGCTCCCGGCTCGCCGCGTCCAGCGCGGCCATCGCCGCGGCCTTCTCGGTGAGGCCGGCCGCCTCGGCCCTGAGCAGCGCCTCGGCCGCCTCCGCCTCGGCCCGGCCGGCCTTCTCGACGGCGGCCGCGTTCATCTCGCGTACCTTCACCTCGGCCAGTCCGGCGGCGGCCGCCTCGGCCTGGGTGCCCTCGGCGAGCCGGATCTTGGCCTGGGTGCCCTCGGCGAGCCGGATCTTGGCCTGGGCGTCCAGGTCGGCGGCCTTGCGGCGGCCCTCGGCCAGGGCCAGTTCCTCCGCCGCGCGGTGCGTGGCCGCCTGCTCGGCGGCCTCGGCCGCCTTGATGTCCTTGACCAGCCGCTGCTGCGCCTCGGCCTCGGCGCGGATGATCATCGCCTGGCGCTCCCGCTCGGCCTCCTCGACCGTACGGAGCTTCTTGATCTCCTCCTCCTGCGCGGCGACGGTCTTCTCGACCGCGATCCGCTCCCGTACGACGTCCGCGATCTCCCGCTTCTCGGCCTCGACCTCCTTGTCGGCGGCGATCCGGGTCAGCTGGGTCTCCCGCTCGCGGGCGATGACCTCCAGGAGGCGGTCCTTCTCGATGCGCTCGTTCTCGATGGCGATGACCCGCTCGCGGTTCTTCCGGGCCACCGCGATCTCCCGTTCGCGGTTCTCGTTCTGGATGCCCAGTGCCTCTTCCGTCCTGAGGTGCGCGGAGTGCGAGCGCAGCCGCTCCTCGGCCTGCACACGGGCCGTCTCTGCCTCCTCCTTGGCGCGTACGGTGGCGATCTCGCGCTGCTGGCGGATCTCCGCGTCGGCCTGCCGGCGCTCCAGCTCCAGTACGGCCTCCCGGGCGTCGACGTTCTGCCGGGTGATCTCCTTCTCCTCGTTGCGCCGGTACTCGTTGGTGCGCACATGCTCGATCGCGGTCAGCTCGGTGATCTTGCGGATGCCCTGCGCGTCGAGAATATTGGCGGTGTCGAGCTGGTCCAGCGGGGTTTGCTCCAGGTAGTCGATGGCCGCGTCCTCCAGGCTGTAGCCGTTGAGGTCGGTGCCGATGACGGCGATGATCCGGTCCCGGAACTCGTCCCGCTTGGTGTAGAGGTCCTGGAAGTCGAGCTGCTTGCCGACCGTCTTGAGGGCCTCGGAGAACTTGGCGTTGAACAGCTCCTGCAGCGTGCTCACATCGCTGGCCCGTTCGGTGCCGATGGCCTGGGCGACCTTGACCACGTCCTCGCGGGTCTTGTTGACGCGGACGAAGAACGCGATGCGGATGTCGGCGCGGATGTTGTCCCGGCAGATCAGGCCCTCGTGGCCGGTGCGGCCGATCTCGATGGTCTTCACCGAGATGTCCATCACCTCGGCCTTGTGCAGCACCGGCAGCACCACCGAGCCGGTGAAGGTCACATCGACCTTGCGGTACTTGGAGACGATCAGGGCCTGGCCCTGGTGGACCTTGCGGTAGAGCCGGGTCAGCGCGAGCACCGTGACGAACACGATGAGCACGGCCACGGCGACGGTCACGCCGATTCCTACGGTGATGGCATCCATCGGTGAATCAATCCCTGCATGGTGTCGGGGAGTTCGACGGGCGCGGCGGCGCGGTCGGAGCCGCGGCGCGCTCCGGTCGGTGGTCGGTCGGCGTCCGTACGGCCGGGCCGTACGGGTTCCCGGTCGGCGCTCAGGCGCCCGCGCCGTGCGGGTCCAGGGCGGCGTCGAAAGGCGCGACCCGGAAGAATTCGCCGTCGGCGTCGTAATCGAAGATCAGCGCGCTGCTGCCGGCGGTGAGGCCGCTCTCCTGCGTACGGACCTGGACCACGGCCGTCGATCCGTCGTCGGCGCGCACCTCGGCCTGGCCGAAGTCGGCGGTGACCCGGCCGGTGCGGATCACGCACACCCGGCCGACGAAGTCGTCGCGGGAGGCGACCCGTTCAGGGGGCAGCAGGCGGCGGGCGAGGCGCGCCGCGGCGCGGGCGCCGATCCAGGCGGCGCACAGCGCGAGGCCCAGTGCGGCGGCGCGCAGCCGGGGGCTCTCGGTCAGCGCGGCGCCGGTCAGGGTGATGGTCCAGGCGATCAGGACGCCGAGCGAGAGGGTGACCGTCACGGGCAGTCCGGCGGCGCCGGCGGAGCCGCCGTCGACACCCTCACCCCCGTCGAGGATGTCGACGCCTGCCCCGCCGGCCAGCACCAGCAGCCAGTAGGCGGCCACCACCAGCAGCGCGAAGGTGAACAGGACGGCCGGGAAGGCGAGCGCGGCCCGTGTGAATGCCCCGAAGTCGCCCATGGCCGTCCGTCCCCCGTTCGTGTGTTCCTGCCGGTTCCTTGATGGTGGCAAGGGGAGGGGGTGCGGCACATTGCCGGATTCCGGCAATCTTTACGCGTTCCTGATGTCCTGTTAACGGGCAGCGGTCTTGCCGTCCGGGGCGGCCGGAGGGTAGGTGGTCGCGACCGGATTCCGCCCTGGGCGGGCCGTTGCGGCCCGCTCCCCGGCGCTCTACAGCGGCTTGTCCGGCCAGCCGAGCAGCCGCGCGCCCATCGCCGCCGTTTCCAGGGTGAAGCGCTGGAGGCCGTCGGACGGGTCGTAGCCGGTCAGGAACTTGATGCGCTCCAGGCGGTACGACAGGGTGCGCACGCTCACCTTCAGGCGGCGGGCGGCCTCGGCGTTGACGTATCCGGAGGCCGCGAGCGCCCCGATCGTCTCCAGCAGCGGCCCGGCGCCGCCGCGCGACTGCGTCAGCGGGCCGAGGACCGTACGGACGAGGTCGGCCATGGCCGCCCGGTCGCGCAGCAGCACCGGGAAGACCAGCAGGTCGGCGGCGCGCAGCACCGGTTCGTCCAGGTCCAGCTGCTCGGCCAGCTCCAGCGCGCCGAGGGCCTCCTCGTACGAGCGGACCACGCCGCCGGCGCCGGAGTGCGGCCGCCCGAGGGCCACCCGCCGGGCGCCGGGACGGCCCACGTCGGGCCAGCGCGCGTAGGTGGCGAAGGCGTCCAGCACGGTGCGTTCGCGGCTCGCGCCGACGCAGATCAGCCGACCCTCCTTGGTGGTGATCAGCACATCGCGGTCGCCGAACCGGCCGAGCAGTTCGCGTTCGACCCGGCGGGCGACCGGATGGATGTCGTCGAAGGGCTCGTCCCCCTCGGCCACCGCGACCGCGTGCTCGTGGGCCAGCCGCAGCCCGAACCGTTCGGCGCGCTCGGCCAGCCGGCCCAGGTCGCTGCGCCCGTACAGCAGGTCGTCGACGAACTCCCGTCGCTCGGCCTCCTCCTGGCGTACGGCGAGCCGCTGCGCGCGTTCGTGGCCCTCGCCGAACGCGGCGATCGCGGCGTCCACCGCCCCCAGCACGGCGTCGCCGGTACGGACCCGCTCCGCGGCGCCCGCGGCCCGCGCGACCCCCGGCAGCGTGCCCCACACCCGCCGCGTCTCCCCGAGGAAGAGCCCGACCGCCTCGCGCAGCCCGTGCCCCGACTCGGCGGCCCGCTCCCCCACTTCGCGCAGCGCGTCCAGCTCCGCGCGCCGGGGCAGCCGCCCGGTGTCCGAGACCTCGGCGAGGAGCGTGGTGTACCCCTCCAGGAACTCCGGGGACATCCCGCCGTGCTGCACCGTCCGCTCTCCTCGCCGCCGCGCCTTCACCGGCCCCGGCCTTCGGGGCGGGTCCATCCTGCCGGACGGGGCGGGGGCGGCCGGAATCGGTACGGTGCAGGAGCGGCGCCCCATAGCGGTATGTTCCGCACGATCCTGCCCGTATCGCTATGCGTCCTGCAGCGCCGCACCGGCCGTACACGGGCGCCTCGAGATCAGCTCGCCGAGCCCCTGGCGGGTCGCCACCAGCAGGACGCGGTCCTGGGGGCGCAGTGTGTACGCGTCGCCCAGTTCCCGTACCAGCTGGGCCCGGCCGCGCTCCGGCGCTTCCGGGGCGGCGGGCGCGGAGTCCGGCGCGTCGTCGGGCACCGAGGTGTCCACGGCCAGGACACGCAGCATGCCGGGCCGGAAGACGTCGGCGATCCGGCGCCCCTCCAGGGCGGCGTGGCCGCGCGCCTCCACCCGGGCGACGAGCAGGACCCGCCGCTCGACGGGGATGGCGCCGAGGATCTGCCGCCCCATCATCGCGCCGGCGAAGGCGGGCGCGGCCAGGAAGCTGACGCTGCGGCTGCGGGTACGCGCCTGGGGGTACGCGGCGCGCAGCGTGCGGTAGACGGCGGTGGCGAAGCGGTCGTCGAACAGGCGCAGCGTCACCCGGAGCCGGGGCTTGACCGAGCGGGCGTACAGCGCCGCCTCCAGATTGGTGGTGTCCTCGCTGGTGAGGGCGAGGAGGGCGTGGGCACGCTGGATTTTCGCGGCCTCCAGTACGCCTTCGTGCGTGACGTCCCCCACCACCGTCGGCACCCGCAGCCGGCGCGCCAGCGCAATGCCGCGTGCCTCCGGGTCGGCTTCCACACACACCACGGGGATGCCCAGCTCATGCAGCTGGGCCAGCACCCGCGTACCGACCTTGCCGAGCCCCAGCAGCACCACGTGCCCGGACAGTCCGCGCGGCGGCCGGCGCAGCGCGGAGGCGTTGCGGAAGGTGCCGAGACCTTCCAGTGCGGCGGCCACCAGGACCGGCAGCAGCAGCAACCCGGTGAGCCCGGACAGGAGTTGCAGCACCTTGCGGGAGACCGGCTCGCCGAGGGCCGGTTCGTTGATGGCGAAGAGGTCGAGGAGCGAAAGGTAGGCGGCGTGCACCGGGGAGTCGCCGGTGGTTACGGAGGAGGCGACGGCCAGCGCGAGGACCGCGCCGACGACGCCGGCCAGCGACCAGCGCAGCCTGCGCGAGAAGAAGGAGCCCAGCGGCACGCCCCGGCCGCGCAGGCTGACCCTGCGCCATAGGGCACCCACGCCGCCATGTCGTGCCTGGCGCTCACGGTCGCCCCGGCCGCCGGGGCGCTGCTGGCGGCCCGGGTAGGTGACGGTTTCCAGGACGACGGAGCCGCGCCCGGTGGCCGCCATGGCAGTGGCCTCGTCCGGAAGAAGCTCGGGGCCTTCGTCGGCGGCGGGGCCCTCGTCCGTACGGCCGGGGTCGGTGTCGGAAGGCAGGTCCGCTGTCGCGGACAGGACGGCGAGCGGGCACAGTCCGGGGACGGCGGCCTGGGCGGGGCCGCGCTCCACGGCACGCAGCAGCAGGCCGTCTGCCTCGATGACCTTGCTGGTGCCTGCCACGGCGGTGGCCGCCAGGGCGGGCGCCACGGTGTCGGCGTCGGACAGCACCGTGGTGGACGCGTCGGCGCCCTCGGTGTCCAGGGCGCCGACGGCCGCGGCCTGGTCGAGCAACTGCTCCAGGTACTGGCCGAGTTTGCGGTTGTAGAGCCGGATCACCAGCCGCAACCGCGGATTCAGGCGCCGGGCGCGCAGCGCGGCGTGGATGTTGGTCTCGTCATCGTCGTAGACCAGCGCGAGCGCGTTCGCGGTGGCGATGCCCGCCTCGGCCAGCGTGGCGTCGTCGGCCTCCGGCGCCTCCAGGACCCGTATGGGCTCGTCGGGCGGCTCCTCGGCGCCCCCGGGTTCGCCGGGCGGGCCGGCCGGCGTACGGACCATGACGGTGGAGACCCGGCCGAGCAGCGCCTGGGCCCGGCCCAGGGGTCCGGGCGGCGGCGGGATGCGGGGCCGGTGCGGTTCCCTGGCGGAGGGGACCACGAGGGTGACCCGCTCCCGGTACACGTCCTTGAGTTCGGCGGCGAGGCGGCGCGCGAGGGCGTCGTCGCCGCAGACGACCATATGGGGGGCGGCTTCGCTGGGTCGGGGCTGCTGAGACGCGGTGGACACGAGGCTCAGCGTGCCGTACGGAGCGGCCCGTACGCACCTGATCGCGACCGGCCGCGGGCCTCTGATCTGGGCGAAGGGGGCCGGCCCCGGACACGCCGGGCACCGTGCGGGACCTCCGTGGCCATGATCGCCGAGCAGATTCCCCTGCGTACCGCAAGGAAACTTACCCGAAGCTTATGCTCTCTTGTCGCGTTCTTAACGCCCAAGACGGCCGTGCGGGCGAACCGCGTGGCCGCACCGGCTCCCATGGCAGGTAGCGTGGTCGCCGAACACGCCAGGTACGAAAGCAGCCGGCGTCACAGCACAGGGAAAGGTGCGAGGTAGGGGCCGATGCACATCGTCATCATGGGGTGCGGGCGGGTGGGTTCCGCGCTCGCACAGACCCTGGAGAGCCAGGGTCATACGATCGCGGTGGTCGACCAGGACCCCACCGCCTTCCGCCGGCTGGGCTCCGCCTTCGGCGGCCGCCGCGTGACCGGGGTCGGCTTCGACCAGGACACGCTGCGCGAGGCCGGGATCGAGGAGGCGGGTGCCTTCGCCGCCGTCAGCAGCGGCGACAACTCCAACATCATCGCGGCCCGGGTGGCCCGCGAGATGTTCGGCGTGGAGAACGTGGCGGCGCGCATCTACGACCCGCGCCGCGCCGAGGTCTACCAGCGCCTCGGCATCCCGACGGTGGCCACCGTGCGCTGGACCGCCGATCAGATGCTGCGCCGGCTGCTGCCCTCGGAGGCCGAACCGCTGTGGCGCGACCCGAGCGGCGGCGTCCAGCTGGCCGAGGTGCACACCTCGCCGGCCTGGGTGGGCCACAAGATCAGCAGGCTGCAGGAGGAGACCGGCGTCCGTGTCGCCTTCCTCACCCGCCTGGGCGAGGCGATGCTGCCGACCTCGCAGACCGTGTTGCAAGAAGGCGACCTGGTGCACGTGATGATGCGCACCGACGAGGTCGAGAAGGTGGAAGCGGTGTTCGCCGAAGGGCCCGAGGAGGCGCACGCATGAGGGTCGCGATCGCGGGCGCGGGCGCGGTGGGGCGGTCCATCGCGGGCGAGCTGCTGGAGAATGGCCACGAGATCCTGCTCATCGACAAGGCGCCGACGGCGATCTCGGTCGAGCGGGTGCCGCTGGCGGAGTGGCTGCTGGCCGACGCCTGCGAGATCACCTCGCTGGACGAGGCCGCGCTGCAGCGCTGCAACGTCGTCATCGCGGCGACCGGCGACGACAAGGTCAACCTGGTCGTCTCGCTGCTCGCCAAGACCGAGTACGGCGTGCCGCGGGTGGTGGCCCGGGTGAACAACCCCAAGAACGAGTGGCTGTTCAACGAGGCGTGGGGCGTGGACGTCGCGGTCTCCACGCCGCGCCTGATGTCGGCGCTGGTCGAGGAGGCGGTGAGCGTCGGCGATCTCGTACGGCTGCTGCGCTTCAGCCACGGCGACGCCAACCTGGTGGAGCTGACGCTGCCGCCGGAGGCGGCGCTGGCCGGTACCCGGGTCGGTGATGTCCAGTGGCCCGAGGACACCTCGCTGGTCACGATCATCCGCGGCAACCGGGTGCTCACGCCGAACAAGGAGGACGCGCTGGAGGCGGGCGACGAGCTGCTGTTCGTCGCGGCCCAGTCGCGTGAGGAGCAGCTGGAGGACCTGCTGTCGGTGCGCCGCGAGGCGTGACGGCGGGCCGTGGACACGGCGGAGGGCCGGGAACCGTGTGGTTCCCGGCCCTCCGCCGTATGTACGGCCCGGTGCTCAGCGGCGGTGCCGGGGCGCCGTCCGGCCCGGCGGCTCGGCGGCCAGCGCCTGCGGCGTGATGTCCTTGGCGAGGTCCGCGGCCACCCCGTCCAGGACGTCGTTCTCCCGCGCCGCGCGCTCCCGCTCCGCCTTCGCCTCCTCCTCGGCCTTCTCCTTGGCCTCCATCTCCGCGAAGACATCGATCGGCGCCGGCGCCTTGGCCAGGAAGACCCAGGTGAGCCAGACCGCCAGCAGGAACGGCGGGATCTTCAGCGCGATCAGCACCCAGCCGAGGTGGGTGGTGTCCGCCCACCAGTACAGCGGGAAGAGGATCGCGCACTTGGCCAGCAGGATCAGGCCCCAGGCCCAGCTGGCCTTGGCGTAGGCCTTCTTGCGGCCCGGGTTGCGGGTGCGCCAGGAGAGGTTCTCCTTGAACACCGGCCCCAGGATCAGGCCGATCAGCGGCGCGCCGGCCAGCGTGGTGACGATGTAGGCGACGCCCAGGCCCAGCGTGTAGAGCATGCCGGGCAGGTAGAAGTCCTTGGCGTTGTTGGTCATCATCGCGAAGACCACGCCGAAGGCCACCCCGAAGACGCCGCTGAAGGCGTGCTTGACGGTGTCCTTGCGGACCAGGCGGGCGGCGGCCAGCACCAGCGAGACCGCCAGCGCGGCGATCGCGGAGATGTGCAGGTCCTTGTTGACCGTGAAGATCGTGACGAACAGCAGACCCGGCACCACGGTTTCCACCATGCCGCGTACGCCGCCGAACGCCTCGAAGAGGGCCGCCTCGGTGACGGCTCTGCCGTCGGCGGCGCCGTCCTGCTCCTGGACCGGCCCGTCGGCCGGTCCGGTGGTTCGCGTGGATCGGTCGTCAGACGTCACCGGCTACTCCTGTCCGAGTGGTCGGAGTTCGTATTTCGGATTGAACAGCACCCGGCGTCCGTGGCTCATGGAGATCCGGCCCGAGGCGATGAGCTTGCGGCCCGGCTCAATGCCGGTGATCGCGCGCCGGCCCAGCCACACCACGTCCAGCGCGGCGGAGCCGTCGAACAGCTCCGCCTCCAGGGCGGGCACACCGGCGCGCGGCCGCAGCGTCACATGCCGCAGGGTGCCGGTGACCTTGACTATCTGCCGGTCGTCACAGTCGCAGATGCGGGTACAGCCGGTGTCCTCGGCGTCCTGCCGCAGCTCGGCCGACTCCAGCTCCTCCTCGGAGGAGGACAGCCTGTCGAGCATCCGGCGGAACCGGCCTGCCGGCTTCTCGGATCGGGTCCCAGCACTCATGGGCCCAGCGTACCGGTGTACGGGGCCCGGGATCACGGCCGCGGAGCGCGCCGTACGGCCCGTCCGGCGCGCGGCAGCGGTCACTGCTCGAAGCGATAGCCCATGCCGGGCTCGGTGACGAAGTGCCGGGGGTGCGAGGGGTCGCTCTCCAGCTTGCGGCGCAGCTGGGCCATGTAGACGCGCAGGTAGTTGGTCTCGGTGCCGTACGACGGTCCCCAAACCTCCTGGAGGAGCTGTTTCTGGCTGACGAGACGTCCCGTATTGCGGACCAGGACCTCCAGGAGATGCCACTCGGTCGGCGTAAGGCGTACGTCCCGGCCGCCGCGGTTGACCTTCTTGGCGGCCAGGTCGACGGTGAACCCCTCGGTCTCCACGACCACCGCGTCGTCGGCGGGCCCGGTCGGCTCGGCCCGGCGCACCGCGGCCCGCAGCCGGGCCAGCAGCTCGTCCATCCCGAAGGGCTTGGTGACGTAGTCGTCCGCCCCGGCGTCCAGCGCCTCGACCTTCTCGTCCGAGGTCTGCCGGGCGGAGAGCACCAGGATCGGCACCCGGGTCCAGCCCCGCAGGCCCTTGATCACCTCGACGCCGTCCATGTCGGGCAGGCCCAGGTCCAGGACGATGACGTCGGGGTGGCGGGCGGCGGCCAGCTTGAGGGCGGTGGCCCCGTCGGGGGCCGCGTCGACCTCGTACTTGCGCGCCTTCAGGTTGATCACGAGGGCCCGTACGATCTGCGGCTCGTCATCGACCACAAGCACCCGGTTCACTGTCGTTCTCCTCGTGGTGGGGAAACCCGCCGGGCCGTGCCCGCGCGGTGTCGGCTGGAGGGCGGCTCCAGGGGGCCGGGGAGCGGCCCGTGCGGGGCCGCTCCGGGGTCGGCGGGGCGCGCGCTCACGTCGTCGCCTGGGCCGGGAGGTCGGGCCGTACCGGCGGGCGGCCGGCCGCGGCACGCAGCGTGAGGACCATGGTCATACCGCCGCCGGGGGTGTCCTCGGCGGCGAGCGTGCCGCCCATCGCCTCCGCGAAGCCGCGGGCGACGGCCAGCCCCAGGCCCACGCCCGCGCCGCGGGGCGCGTCCCCGTAGCGCTGGAACGGCTCGAAGATACGGTCCTTGGCGCTGTCCGGCACGCCGGGGCCGCGGTCGGCGATGCGCAGCTCGACGCGGTCGCCGAGAGCGCTCGCGGAGACCAGGACGCGTTCGCCGTCCGGGCTGTACTTGACGCCGTTCTCCACGAGGTTCGCCACGCAGCGCTCCAGCAGCCCCGGGTCGACGGCGACGATCGGCAGCTCCTCGGGGATGTCCAGGGTGACGCTGCCCTCGGGGACGCCGCCGAGCGCCATCGGCACCACCTCGTCCAGGTCGATGTCGCGGATCAGCGGGGTGACCGTGCCGGTCTGCAGACGGGACATGTCCAGCAGGTTGCCCACCAGGTGGTCCAGCCGGTCCGCGCCGGCCTCGATGCCCGCCAGCAGCTCCGCCTCGTCGTCCTCGGACCAGGCCACGTCGTCGGAGCGCAGCGAGGTCACCGATGCCTTGATGCTCGCCAGCGGCGTCCGCAGATCGTGGCTGACCGCGGCCAGCAGCGCCGTACGGATGCGGTTGCCCTCGGCCAGCTCGCGGGCCCGCTCCGCCTCGCCGACCAGCCGCTGGCGGTCCAGTACGACGGCGGCCTGCGCGGCGAAGGCGGCCAGCACGCGGCGGTCCTCGGCGGGCAGTACCCGGCCGGTCAGGGCCAGCGCCATATGGTCGCCGACCGGCATGTCCACGTCCGCGTCCTCGGGCCGCATGAGCGGCTTGGCCTTCGGGTCGCCCTCCGCGGTGCCGCCGACGCGGCCCGCGCAGGTCCACGGGGCCACGTCGCCGGTGCGCTCCAGCAGCGCGACCGACTCCATGCCGAAGGTCTCCCGTACCCGCTCCAGCAGCGCGTCCAGCGTCGTCTCGCCGCGCAGCACGCTGCCCGCCAGGAAGGAGAGGATCTCCGACTCGGCGCGCAGCCGCGCCGCCTGGTGGGTCCGGCGGGCGGCCAGGTCGACCACGGAGGCGACCGAGACGGCGACCGCGAAGAAGATCACGATCGCGACGATGTTCTTGGGATCGGCGATGGTGATCGAGTGAGTGGGCGGGGTGAAGTAGAAGTTCAGCAGCAGCGAGCCGACCGCCGCGGCGGCCAGCGCCGGCAGAAGCCCGCCGATCAGCGCGGCGGCGACGGTCAGGAAGAGGAAGAGCAGGACGTCGTTGGCCAGGCCCGGGCCGTTGTCGAGGGCGGCGAGCAACAGCGACAGCAGGACCGGCCCTGCCACGCCCAGCAGCCAGCCGGCGATGATCCGGGCCCGGCCCAGCCGGGCCCCGCGCGCGACGGGCAGACCGCGCCCCTTGGCGACCTCGTCGTGGGTGACGATGTGCACGTCCAGGTCGGGCCCGGAATCGCGGGCCACGGTGGCACCGACGCCCGGCCCGAAGACGTACTGCCACGCCTTGCGGCGGCTGGAGCCCAGCACGATCTGGGTGGCGTTGACGCCGCGCGCGAACTCCAGCAGCGCGTTCGGTATGTCGTCGCCTATGACGTGGTGGAACGTCCCGCCGAGGTCCTCGACGAGGGTGCGCTGTACGGCGAGCTCCTTGGGCGAGGCCGAGGTCAGCCCGTCGCTGCGCGCTATGTAGACGGCGAGCACCTCGCTGCCCGAGCCCTTGGCCGCCATACGGGAGGCGCGGCGGATGAGCGTACGCCCCTCGGGGCCGCCGGTGAGGCCGACGACGATGCGCTCGCGGCCCGCCCAGATCTTGGAAACGCTGTGCTCGGCGCGGTACTGCTGGAGGTATTCGTCCACCCGGTCGGCCACCCACAGCAGCGCCAGCTCCCGCAGAGCGGTCAGATTGCCCGGCCGGAAGTAGTTCGACAGGGCGGCGTCCACCTTGTCGGGCTTGTAGATGTTGCCGTGCGCCATCCGGCGCCGGATCGCCTCGGGCGACATGTCGACCAGCTCGATCTGGTCGGCCCGGCGGACGATCTCGTCCGGCACCGTCTCGCGCTGCCGCACGCCCGTTATCGACTCGACCACGTCGCCCAGCGATTCGAGGTGCTGGACGTTGACCGTGGAGATCACATCGATCCCGGCCTCCAGCAGCTCCTCGACGTCCTGCCAGCGCTTGGCGTTACGGGAGCCGGGCACATTCGTGTGCGCGAGCTCGTCGACGAGCGCCACGGCCGGGTCGCGCCGCAGCACCGCGTCCACGTCCATCTCGGTGAACACGGAGCCGCGGTACTCCAGCTCCACCCGCTCGATCTGCTCCAGCCCGTGCAGCATGACCTCCGTACGGGGCCGGTCATGATGCTCCACGAACGCCACCACGACGTCCGTCCCGCGCTCCACCCGCCGGTGCGCCTCGGACAGCATCGAGTACGTCTTTCCGACGCCCGGCGCAGCGCCGAGATAGATCCGTAGCTTCCCGCGTGCCATGGCCCCATTGTCTTACGTCCGACCCGCCCCCACCGGGCTGGGCCTCCTGCGACCCTACCGACCACACACCGGCACAAAAGGTGCAGGTGGCGGCTGGGGGGCGGGTCTTTACGGGACTCTGATACGGGTGGGGGTGTGCGGGGGTGGTGGGGGCCTACCCGGTCCCCCGCAAGGCCGCCGCCGGGCGGTGCCGTAGGGCGATGCGGGTGGTCACGATCCCTGTTGTGAGGGCGAGGAGGCCCGCGCCGCCCAGGATGAGGGCGACGGTGCCGGGCGCGAGGTGTGGGGTCGGCGAGCCGGTCAGGGCCTGGCTGAACACCGCGAGCACCGCTCCGGCCACCGCCGCCCCGACGAGGAGCGCGGCGATGACGACCACGGCGTTCTCCAGGCGCATCATGCGGGCGACCTGGCCGCGGGTCGCGCCCACCAGGCGCAGGAGCGCGAACTCGCCGGAACGTTCCATCGTGGTCATCACCAGGGTGTTCACGACCGAGATCGAGGTGAAGGCCGTCACCACCAGCAGGAGCAGATAGGTGGCGGTCATGGAGGCGTCCCGGTCGCGCAGGGCCTCGGCGCGGTGCGTGGCGTGGTCGAGCACCTGCCAGGACGGCTGGTTCCTGTGCAGGGACGCCAGGCTGTCGGCCAGCTGCCGCTGGGCGCCGGGGGCGGCACGTACGTACACCACGTCCAGGAGCGGCCGCTCGCCGTCCAGGTGCCGTGCGGCCAGCCGCTGCGGGAGGACGGCTTCGCCGAAGCCCCTGGAGCGGGTGTAGACCGCCGTGACGTGCAGCTTCTCCGTCCGGTCGTCCTCCATGGAGACCGTCGCCGTATCGCCGACGCGTACGTGTGCGCGCTGCGCCAGGTCCGTACTCAGGGCGATGTCCCGCGGGCCGAGACGGCCGACGCTCCCAGCGCTGACCCCCAGGTCGAGGACCTTGTCCAGCGGCCCGTCGGTGACGGCCTGCGCCATGCCGGACGGGCCCTTGAGCGCGTCCTTGTCGGTGAGCACGGTGATGTACGTCCCCGTGGCGCCCACCGCGGCCCCGGCCCCCGGCACCGTACCGGCCGTGTGCGCGGCAGAGACCGGCAAGCCCGGCCCGTCACTGCGTACCAACTCGTCGGCGACCAGCCGCTGACGCTCCTGATGCCACTGCTCGTCCCACTTCATCTGCGGGACGAGCAGGGCGACGGCCGCGAAAGCGACCGTGAGGGACAGTGGCCCCGCGGCGGCGCCCAGCCGCCGATAGCCGCTGCCGAGGTTGCTCTTCACCAGCAGCCCGATGGAGGGGAACAGGGCCCGGCACAGCACTCCGAAGACGCCTCCCGCCAGCTTGCCCACCCACGGGCTGAGCAGGGCGACGGCGACCATCAGGACCATGACCATGCTCACGGCCGTGTTCGCGGCATCCGAGCCGCCCGAACTGCCGATCGCCACGAGCCCCCAGATCCCCGCCGCCAGGACCGCCAGGCCGAGGCAGGTGCGGATCGCCCCGACGCGCCGGCGGGGCACCGACGCTTCGCCCAGCGCCGGCAACGCGCGGACCCGGGAGGCCCGTCTGCCACTGCTCCACACGGCCGCTTCGGCGGTCACCCAGCAGATCAGCACGGCGGTCAGCACACTGACCGGGCCGAAGCCGAGCGGGAAGGCGGACGGGATCATGCCCCGGGCCACCAGCCAGGCCCGCAGCCCGTCCGCCAGGAGCACGCCGAGTCCGCAGCCCGGGACGGCGGCGACAGCGGTGATGACGAGCACTTCGTAGGCGATCAGCCGGCGGACCTGGCCGGGGGTCGCGGCGATGGCGCGCAGCAGGGCGATCTCCCGCGTCCGCTGCTGGACCGACAGGGAGAAGGTGCCCGCCACCGCGAAGGCCATGACGAACAGGCAGACGAAGCCGAACGGAACGACGAAGGACACCACATCCGCGCCGCCCTGCGCCGGGGACGCTCCGGCCCCGGCGTCGAGCAGCACCGCGCAGGAGGTGGTCAGGACCAGTGCGCAGAGCATGGTGACGAACGAACCGGCGAAGGACACTTTGCGGGACCGGATGGTCCACCACGCCAGTGGGAGGAGCACGGCTCACACTCCCAGACGGGTCATGCGCTCGGCGATGGCCTCCGCCGACGTCCGGTGCAGGACATCGGTGACGCGTCCGTCCGCCAACAGCAGCACGGCGTCGGCGTACGAGGCGGCCACCGGATCGTGGGTCACCATCAGGACCGTCTGCCCGACCTCGTCCACGAGTTGGCGCAGGAGTTCCAGTACGTTGCGTGCCGAGGTGGTGTCCAGGGCTCCGGTGGGCTCGTCGGCGAATACCACTTCGGGACGGGTGATCAGGGCTCGGGCGATGGCCACACGCTGCTGCTGGCCGCCGGACAGTTCGCCGGGCCGGTGCTTGCGGCGGTCGGTGAGGCCGACGTAGGCGAGCAGTTGCTCCAGCCAGCCGGTGTCGAGGCGCAGGCGGCGGCCGGCCAGCCGTACCGGGAGGGTGATGTTCTGTTCCGCCGTCAGCGCCGGGAGAAGATTGAATCCCTGGAAGACGAATCCGACGCGTTCGCGCCGTAATTGGGTCAGTTGTCGCTCGTTCAGCGGGGCCAGGTCCCGGCCGGCGATCTCCACCGTCCCCCGGTCCGGGCGTTCCAGGCCGGAAGCGCAGTGCAGGAACGTGCTCTTGCCCGATCCGGAGGGGCCCATGACGGCGGTGAACGATCCGTAGGGTAACTCCGCCGTGACATCGTCGAGCGCCGTGACGGCGGCTCTGCCGCTGCCGTGCGACTTGGTCACGCTGTTGAGGCGCACTGCCCAGGGGGAATGCCGTGCCCCGGCGTCTCCCCTGGACCGGCTGGGGGCCGCCGCCCCGTCCTCGTGGTGGTGGTAGATCGCCGAGCCTGCGTGCTTGTCCACGAACGTTCTCTTTCCTCAAGGAACACCGCGCGCGGCGGCCAACGCCCGCCTCGCGCAAACCCGGTCGTCATAGCACGGCGGCTCGCACCCAGCAGGCGCTGCGCACGGCCGGTGCGCTCTTTCACGCCACGAAACAACTGGCTCTCCCCCACCCGTTCCGGGATCATCCCCCCATGACCGACGCACACCCCCTCCTCGCCCACACCGCCGAACTCGACGCCCGCACCCGCGCCGCGGCCAAAGCCCTCCTCCACGACGTCTTCGAAGGCGACATGACCGACGAGGACTGGGACCATGCCCTGGGTGGTGTGCATGCCCTGGTGTGGGAGGGCGAGGAGCTGATCGGGCACGCTTCGGTGGTGCAGCGTCAGATGGTGCATGCCGGACGGCCTCTGCGGTGCGGTTACGTGGAGGGGGTCGGCGTCCGCGCGGACCGGCGTGGGCGGGGGCATGGGGCGGCCATGATGACGGCTCTGGAGCGGGTCGTACGCGACGCCTACGACCTGGGCGCCCTCAGTGCGTCCGACGGGGCCGCCGACTTCTACGCGGCGCGGGGCTGGCAGCTGTGGCGCGGCCCCTCGTACACGCTGGCCCCGGGCGGGCTGGAGCGTACCGAGGAGGAGGACGGCGGGATCTATGTGCTGCCGGGGGCTGTGCCGCTGGATCTGACGGGGGACTTGGCTTGTGATTGGCGGAGTGGGGACGTCTGGTAGCAGGCGGCCGGTAGCGCGCGTACGGGAACGGGGGCGGGCCGGTGGTGTGCACCACCGGCCCGCCGTAAAGCACCTGCCTACTTGGTCAGTTCCCGCAGCCCCATGTTCAGCTTCAGGACATTGACCCTGGGCTCCCCCATGAAGCCCAGGACGCGGCCCTCGGTCGTGTCCTCCACCAGGCGTTCGACCTTTGCGCGGTCCAGGTGGTTTTCCTTGGCTACGCGGTTGACCTGGAGTTTCGCGTACGCCGGGGAGATGTCCGGGTCGAGGCCGGAGCCGGAGGAGGTGACGGCGTCGGCGGGGACCTGGGACTGGGGGACGCCGTAGGTGTCGGCGACCCACTGCTTGCGTTCCTTGACGGCGGCGATCAGGTCGGTGTTGGTGGCGCCCTGGTTGGTGGCACCGGAGACCTGGAGGTCGTACTGGGTGTTGACGTCGTTGGTCTTGTTGCTGCCGAGTCCCGCGGACGGGCGGGGCTGGAAGTAGCGCAGGTCCGGGATGGGGTTGCCCTTGCTGTCCTTGCCCTTGTCGTAGCGTTGGCCGAGGAGTTCGGAGCCGACGGCCTTGCCGTTCTGTGTCACCTCGGAGCCGTTGGCCTTGCCGTTGAAGGCGGCCTGGGCGATGCCGGTGACGACGAGCGGATAGATCACGCCGCAGACCACGGTCAGGACGAGCAGGGCGCGCAGCCCGGCGCCGAAGAGGCGGGCACTGTTGCGTACCGCGTTGTTCATGGGGAATCACCCGATCCCGGGGATCAGCGAGATGAGCAGGTCGATGAGTTTGATGCCGATGAACGGGGCGATCAGGCCGCCCAGTCCGTAGATGCCGAGGTTGCGGCGGAGCATCCGGTCCGCGCTCACCGGGCGGTAGCGCACGCCCTTGAGGGCCAGCGGGACCAGCGCCACGATGATCAGCGCGTTGAAGATGATCGCGGACAGGATCGCGGACTGCGAGCTGTGCAGCCGCATGATGTTGAGCGTGTCCAGGCCCGGGTAGGCCACCGCGAACATCGCCGGGATGATCGCGAAGTACTTCGCGACGTCGTTGGCGATCGAGAAGGTGGTCAGGGCGCCCCGGGTGATCAGGAGCTGTTTGCCGATCTCGACGATCTCGATGAGCTTGGTCGGGTTGGAGTCCAGGTCCACCATGTTCCCGGCCTCCTTGGCGGCCGAGGTGCCGGTGTTCATGGCCACGCCGACGTCCGCCTGGGCCAGCGCCGGCGCGTCGTTGGTGCCGTCGCCGGTCATGGCGACCAGCTTGCCGCCGGCCTGTTCGCGCTTGATCAGCGCCATCTTGTCCTCGGGCGTGGCCTCCGCGAGGAAGTCGTCCACGCCCGCCTCGTCGGCGATGGCCTTGGCCGTCAGCGGGTTGTCGCCCGTGATCATGACGGTCTTGATGCCCATCTTGCGCAACTCGACGAAGCGTTCGCGCATGCCGTCCTTGACGACGTCCTTGAGGTGGATGACGCCCAGGACGCGAGCGCCCCGCTCGTCCTCCAGGGCGACCAGCAGCGGCGTACCGCCCGCCTCGGAGATGCCGTTGGCCAGCCGGTCGGCGTCGTCGGGGACCGTGCCGCCGCTCTCGCGCACCCAGGCGATGACGGAGCCGGTCGCGCCCTTGCGGACCCGGCGTACGGTGCCGTGCTCGGTCACGTCCACGCCCGACATGCGGGTCTGGGCGGTGAAGGGCACCCACGTCGCGTCGACCAGTTCGCCCTGGTGGCGCTCGCGCAGCCCGTACTTCTCCTTGGCGAGGACGACGATGGAGCGGCCCTCGGGGGTCTCGTCGGCGAGTGAGGACAGCTGGGCCGCGTCCGCGACCTCGGCCTCCGTGACGCCCTTGACCGGTACGAACTCGGCGGCCTGGCGGTTGCCGAGGGTGATGGTGCCGGTCTTGTCGAGCAGCAGCGTCGAGACGTCGCCGGCGGCCTCGACCGCGCGCCCGGACATCGCCAGGACGTTGCGCTGGACCAGCCGGTCCATGCCCGCGATGCCGATGGCCGACAGCAGCGCGCCGATCGTCGTGGGGATCAGGCAGACCAGCAGCGCCAGCAGCACGATCATGGGCTGTTCGGCGCCCGCGTAGACCGCGAACGGCTGGAGCGTGACGACGGCCAGCAGGAAGACGACGGTGAGCGAGGCGAGCAGGATGTTCAGCGCGATCTCGTTCGGCGTCTTCTGCCGGGCGGCGCCCTCGACCAGGTTGATCATCCGGTCGATGAAGGTCTCGCCGGGCTTGGTGGTGATCTTGATGACGATACGGTCGGAGAGCACCTTCGTACCGCCGGTGACCGCGGACCGGTCCCCGCCGGACTCGCGGATGACCGGCGCCGACTCGCCCGTGATGGCCGACTCGTCGACCGACGCGACGCCCTCGACGACATCGCCGTCACCGGGGATGATGTCGCCCGCCTCGCAGACGACGAGGTCGCCGATGCGCAGGTCGGTGCCGGGCACCTGCTCCTCGGTGTCGCCGCTCAGCCGGCGGGCCACGGTGTCCGTCTTGGCCTTGCGCAGCGTGTCCGCCTGCGCCTTGCCGCGGCCCTCGGCCACCGCCTCCGCCAGGTTGGCGAAGATCACCGTGAGCCAGAGCCAGACGGCGATGGCCCAGCCGAACCAGTCCCCCGGCGACATCAGCGCGAAGACCGTGGTCAGCACCGAGCCGACCTCGACCACGAACATCACCGGGGACTTGACCATCACCCGGGGGTCCAGCTTGCGCATCGCGTCCGGCAGCGACTTGACCAGCTGCTTGGGGTCGAAGAGCCCCCCGCCGACGCGGCCGTCGCCGTCCGGCTGGTGCCCTGCGGGCACGTCCTGGTGGGGCGCGCGGGTCGGTGTTGCGGTGGACATGGAGCGGCGCTCCTCTTGCTGTGCGTCGTTTACGTCGGTGGTCACGACAGCCCCTCCGCGATCGGGCCGAGCGCCAGTGCCGGGAAGTACGTCAGACCGGTGATGATCAGGATCGTGCCGACCAGCAGCCCCGCGAAGAGCGGCTTCTCGGTACGGAGCGTGCCGGCGGTCTCCGGGACCGGCTTCTGCCCGGCGAGCGAGCCGGCCAGCGCCAGGACGAACACCATCGGCAGGAAGCGGCCGAGCAGCATCGCCAGCCCGATCGTGGTGTTGTACCAGGGGGTGTTGGCGTTCAGGCCGCCGAAGGCCGAGCCGTTGTTGTTGGCGCCGGAGGTGAAGGCGTACAGCACCTCGGAGAAGCCGTGCGGTCCGGCGCCCAGCGCCTTGGTGTTGAGGATCGAGCCGAGCGCGTCCGGCAGCACCATCGAGGCGGCGGTGAAGCCGAGCACCAGCGTCGGGGTGATGAGGATGTAGCAGGCCGCGAGCTTGATCTCGCGGGTGCCGATCTTCTTGCCCAGGTACTCGGGGGTACGGCCCACCATCAGGCCCGCGATGAACACCGCGATGACGGCCATCACGAGCATGCCGTACAGGCCGGAGCCGACGCCGCCGGGCGCGATCTCGCCGAGCATCATGCCCAGCAGCTGGATGCCGCCGCCGAAGGCGGTGAAGGAGTCGTGGAAGGAGTCCACGGCGCCGGTCGAGGTGAGGGTGGTGGCCACCGAGAAGATCGACGAGCCGCCGATCCCGAAGCGCGTCTCCTTGCCCTCCAGCGCGCCGCCGGCCGCCTGGAGCGCCGGGCCGCCGTGCGCGAACTCGGTCCACATCATCAGGGCGGTGAAGCCGAGCCAGATGACGCCCATGGTGGCCAGGACCGCGTAGCCCTGCCGTACGTTGCCGACCAGCTTGCCGAAGGTACGGGTCAGCGAGAACGGGATGACCAGGATGAGGAAGACCTCGAAGAGGTTGGTGAACCCGTTGGGGTTCTCGAAGGGGTGGGCCGAGTTGGCGTTGAAGTAACCGCCCCCGTTGGTGCCCAGCTCCTTGATGACCTCCTGGGAGGCGACCGCGCCGCCGTTGGTCTGCTGGGTGCCGCCCATGAACTGCCCGACCTCGTGGATACCGGAGAAGTTCTGGATGGCGCCGCACGCGACGAGGACGAGCGCCCCGATCACGGCGATCGGTATCAGCACCCGCACGGTGCCGCGTACCAGGTCGGCCCAGAAGTTGCCGAGGTCCCCGGTACGGGCGCGGGAGAAGCCGCGTACGAGGGCGATCGCGACGGCCATGCCGGTCGCGGCCGAGACGAAGTTCTGCACCGCCAGACCGGCCGTCTGCACGACGTGGCCCATGGCCTGTTCGCCGCTGTACGACTGCCAGTTGGTGTTGGCCACAAAGGACGCGGCGGTGTTGAACGCCTGGTCCGGACTGATAGAGGCGAAGCCGAACGACAGCGGCAGGCTGCCCTGCAGCCGCTGGAGCAGGTAGAGGAAGAGCACTCCGGCAAGGGAGAACGCGAGGACGCCTCGCAGGTACGCGGGCCAGCGCATCTCGGTGTCCGGATTGGCGCCGATGCAGCGGTAGATGATCTTTTCGACGCGCAGGTGCTTGCGGGAGCTGTACGTGGCGGCCATGTAGTCGCCGAGGGGGCGGTACGCCAGGGCGAGCGCGGCCACGAGCGCGATGAGCTGGAGCACGCCGGCCAGGATGGGGCTCATAGGGACGCTCAGAACCTCTCCGGGAAGACGAGGGCGAGGACCAGGTAGCCGAGCAGGGCGACGGCGACGATCAGACCGACGACGTTCTCGATGGTCACAGCTTCGTCACCCCCTTGGCGACGAGCGCCACCAGCGCGAAGACCGCGAGCGTGGCGACGACGAAGGCCACGTCGGCCATCGTGTGCTCCTAGTGGGATCGGTGAATCTGACCCCTAGAGCAAACCCCCAACCCGACCGTTTCCGACCGCCGTTGACGCCTCCCTTACGGCCATTAGCGCCGCATTGACGATTCTCATACGCTTCCCGCTCTGACCTGCACAAACGCGGATGGGCCGCACTCCTTGGGAGGGAGTGCGGCCCATCGGGGGCGTGCTGTTTCGGCCGTGGAGGGGCCTTGCGCGGGCGCCGCGCGTCAGCGGATCTCGGTGATTTCCGGGCCCCGTTCCAGGCGCTCCACGCCGCCGCCGAAGCGGGAGGTTTCGGCGGATTCCTGTTGGACGCCGTCGGGGACCATCTGGGCGTCGTCGGGGAGCTTGAGGACGATGGGGTCGCGGGGGGCCATGGGGGCCTCGCCGCGGACGACCACGGTGTCCCGGAAGATGTGCTCCAGGATGCCGGCGGCCTCGGGCTGGACCGCGCCCTGGCCGGAGATGACGCCGCGCAGGAACCAGCGGGGGCCGTCGACGCCGACGAAGCGCACGACCTGGACGCCGTTGGTGCCGTCCGGGAGCTGGACCGGGACCTGGGCGCGCAGTTCCCAGCCGAGCGGGCCCTCGACCTCGTCGATGACGCCGCCCTGCTGGGTGATGCCCGCGCCGATCTCCTCGCGGACCTCGCCCCAGATGCCCTCCTTCTTGGGGGCGGCGAACGCCTGGAGCTGTACGGCGCTGTCCTGGAGGACCACGGTCGCGGCGACGATCGCGTCGCCCGCGACCTCCACGCGCAGCTCCATGCCTTCCACGCCGGGCACGAACAGGCCGCCCAGGTCGACCCGTCCCTCGGCGGGGTCCGAGACCTCGGAGAGGTCCCAGGGGCCGTCGGGCCGCGGGGCGGGCGGCAGGTTCACGCGCCGCTCCTCCTCGGCGGGCCCGGCTGCCTCGTCCACGGAGTCCGAGGCCGTCGCGTCGGCTTCCGCCGCGCGGGCCGGCTCTGCGGGAGCCTCGTTCTTCTTGCGACGTCCGAACACGTCACTGTCCTTCCCGGTCGGCACCGACCGATGCGTATCCATTCCCACCCGTGGAGCCGTCCACCGCCGCATGACCGCCGGTGGAACCGAATCCCCCCTCGGCCCGCGCCGAGCCGGGAAGTTCCGCCACCTCGTGGAAGCGCACCTTCTCGACCTGCTGGACGACCAGTTGGGCGATCCGGTCGAACCTCTCGAACCGCACACGTTCGCGCGGGTCCAGATTGACCACGATCACCTTGATTTCCCCACGGTACCCGGCATCCACCGTCCCGGGGGCATTCACGAGCGCCACTCCGCAGCGGGCGGCCAGGCCCGAGCGGGGGTGCACGAACGCCGCGTACCCGTCGGGCAGTGCGATCGAGACCCCGGTCGGCAGCACCGCCCGCTCCCCCGGGGCGAGTTCCGCCGCCTCGGTGGTCACCAGGTCGGCGCCGGCGTCACCGGGGTGGCCGTAGGCGGGCAGCGGAACGTCCGGGTCCAGACGCCGGATCAGCACATCCACCGGGTTGCGTACCTGACTCACGGGTTCACCTCAAAAGCACGAGCTCGCCTGACCTGGTCCGGATCGGCCATCGCGGCCTGGATCTCGGCCGGCCGTCCGTTGTCGATGAAGTGGTCGATCTTCACCTCGATGAACACCGCGTCCGCGCGTACCGCGACCGGTCCTTCGGGCCCGCCGATGCGGCCCACCGCCGTCGAGTAGATCTTCCGGCCGTGGACGGCGGTTATCTCCGCGTCCAGGTGCAGGACCGTACCGACCGGTACGGGCCGTCGGAAGTCGGTCTCCAGGCGGCCGGTCACCGCGATCACCCGCAGCAGCCAGTTCAGCGCGCCCAGCGTCTCGTCCAGGGCGGTGGCCAGCACGCCGCCGTGCGCCAGGCCCGGCGCGCCCTGATGGGCCTCCTTGACCGTGAACTCGGCGGTCACCCGCACGCCCTCCTCGGCGCGGGCCTGCAGCTGCAGGCCGTGGGCCTGCGCCGCGCCGCAGCCGAAGCAGTGGTCGTAGTGCGCGCCGAGGAGTTCCCCGGGCGCGGGGGCGTCGGGATGCCGCACCGGGGCGACGGCGTCGGCCGGTGGCGTCAGCCGCGTCGGGGCCTTGTCGGTTCCACTCACGAGTGCAGACCCTACCCGCGCGGCCAACCGGCCCGCGCCGCCGTGCCAAGCTGGAGTCATGCAGTCGTACGAAGAACGCCTCACCGCGCCCCGCTCCTGGTGGGTGATCGCCGGCCTGATCGGTGTGGCCTGCGCCCTGATGCTGCTCCCGCTGGGGACGCTGCCCATGCTCGGCGGCCTGATCGGCGGCGCGGCGCTGGCCGCGGTGGCGGTCAGCTCGTACGGCTCGGTGCGGATCCGTGTGGTGGGCGACGCGCTGATCGCGGGCGACGCCCGGATCCCGGTCTCGGCGCTGGGCGAGGCCCGGGTGCTGGATCCGGAGGAGGCGGTGGCCTGGCGTACGCACAAGGCCGACACCCGCGCCTTCATGCTGCTGCGCAGCTACGTACGGACCGCGGTACGGGTCGAGATCACCGACCCGGAGGACCCGACTCCGTACGCCTACCTCTCGACCCGCGAGCCGGAGCGCCTGGTGGCCGCGCTGGCGGCCGTACGGGCCTGAACCGCCCCCGGACCAGGCGGCGCGGGCGGCCGGGGCGCCACGGTGCGCACAGCGGCCTTTTCGGGGGTGCGGGGGAAAGACCCCGGGGTGACGGGAGAGGCGTAGCGGGCCCTCGGTGGGCGGCCGGGGCGGCTCTCAGCGGGCGGCGCGCGGCGGCAGGGCCGTCGTCGCGGGCTCCGGCAGGGCTTCCCACGGCACCTGCTTCGTGCGCAGGTCCGCGCGGACCTTGTCCGCGAGCTTCTTGGTGTCCCGCCGGTTCATGAACGCGCCGACCGCGGCGCCGACCATGAACGGGGTGAGGTTCGGCAGATTGCGCAGCGTGCGCTTCATGATCTGCTGGCGCAGTTCGCGCTTCATCTGTCCGCCGAGCGCCGCGTTGACCGTCGTGGGTTTCGTGACGTCGATGCCGCGCTCCTCGGTCCACGCGGCCAGGTAGGCGGTGCTGCGCTGGGCGAGGCTGCCGTGCGGACGCAGGCCGTAGACCTCGTGGAGCTCGGCGATGAGCTTGATCTCCACGGAGGCCACACCGACGATCTCGGCGGCCAGCTCGGCCGGCATGGCGGGCGGCACCGGCAGCATCGCCGCCGCACCCACCCCCGCGCCGACGGTGGCCGTGCCCCGGGTGGCTCCGGCGACGAGCTTGTCGGCCAGTTCCTCGGGGGTCAGGCCGGGAAACTGGCGGCGCAGCGTCGCCAGGTCGCGGACCGGGATCCGCGGGGCGTTGTCGATGATGCGCTCGGCGACCGCCGACAGGCCCTTGCGGAAGCCCGCGCGGCCCTTTCTGGCACCGCGGCCCACAGCCGCCGCGAGCGAGGCCGCACGGCCTCGCTCCTCCACTGCACCGGTCGTCCGCTCCGCGGGGAGGGCGGTCGGGTCGGCGGGCACGGGCGCGGTTTCGTCACGTGAGCGTGCGCCGGCCGCCGGGCCTTCCTCGCCCTTGCGTCCCTTGCGGAACGGGTTCACGCCTGCCACGGCGTAGTCCGGTCCTCAGGCCGCGCAGTCGCGGCAGATCGGCTGGCCGTTCTTGTCCTCCGCGGCCAGCTGGCTGCGGTGGTGGACCAGGAAGCAGCTCATGCAGGTGAACTCGTCCTGCTGCTTGGGCAGCACCCGGACGGCGAGTTCCTCGTTGGAAAGGTCGGCGCCGGGCAGTTCCAGGCCCTCGGCCTGCTCGAACTCGTCGACGTCGACGGCCGAGGCGGACTTGTCGTTCCGCCGCGACTTCAGTTCTTCGATGCTGTCCTCGTTGAGGTCGTCATCTGTCTTGCGTGGGGTGTCGTAATCCGTAGCCATGTCGCTCTCCCCCTCTGGGTGTCTGCGGTGTCTCCAGCGCACGTAACGCGTGAGAGGCCGGACTTGTGCCCGACCTGAGGCGGAGATTTTGCCTCACATCAAGGTCTGTTACTCAATCGACACCCAACCGCACCCCTGAAGAGGTGATCGGTTTGGATGGCGATCAGGACCGTACACGGTCCGAATGTCGCACCTCGCGCACGCCATCACGTGTACTTCCCGTGATCAAGGGCCTGGGAAACCCGGATTTTCCCGGCCTTCCGCCGACCGCGCCGATCACGGAGAGTGGATGGCTCGAACCCCGCGCCTGTGAGGGATCACACACGAACGGGCCGTCGGGCGGACCGTAGGAATTCAGCGCAAAGCGAACTCGGCGAAGGATCCATGGCCGCCCACCGTCCCGTCAAGCCGGGGTAGCCGCTGTGCGGAGGGCGACCAAGGGTGCCAAGAGACCGGGTCCCGGGTCAAAACGGACACCCCGGCCCTCGGCACCCCGCCGTCACGGCGGCTCCCCCAGCCCCCCTCACACGGGCAGGACGACGCGCATCTCCAGGCCGCCGCCCTCGCGGGGCGTCGCCGTGATGGTGCCGTCGTGGGCGCGCACCACGGACCGCACGATGGACAGGCCCAGGCCGACGCCCTTGTCGCTGCCGGTGCGCTCGGTACGGAGGCGGCGGAACGGCTCGAAGAGGTTCTCCACCTCGTACGCCGGGACCGCCGGGCCGGTATTGGAGACGACCAGCACCGCGCAGCCCTGCTGCGGCTCCGTGGTCACTTCCACCCAGCCCTCGTCCTTGATGTTGTAGCGCACCGCGTTCTGTACGAGGTTGAGCGCGATGCGCTCCAGGAGGACGCCGTTGCCCTGGACGAACGCCTGCTGCCGTACACCGCGGATCTCCACGCCCTTGGCCTGGGCCTCGGCGCGGGCCTGGTCGAGGGCCTGGGAGGCGACCTCGGCCAGATCGACCGGTTTCTTGTCGACGATCTTGTTCTCGCTGCGGGCGAGCAGCAGCAGGCCCTCGACCAGCTGCTCGCTGCGCTCGTTGGTCGCCAGCAGTGTCTTGCCGAGCTGCGCCAGCTCCGGCGACGCGTCCGGATCGGCGAGCTGCACCTCCAGCAGCGTGCGGTTGATCGCCAACGGGGTGCGCAGCTCGTGCGAGGCGTTGGCGACGAAACGGCGCTGGGACTCGAATGCCCGGTCCAGGCGGTCGAGCATCTCGTCGAAGGTGTCGGCCAGCTCCTTGAGCTCGTCGTCCGGACCGCCCAGCTCGATACGGCGGTGCAGATCCGAGCCCGCCACGCGCTGCGCGGTCCGGGTGATCCGGCCCAGCGGCGACAGGACACGGCCGGCCATCGCGTACCCGAAGGCGAACGCGACGACGGTCAGGCCCAGCAGCGCCAGCAGGGAGCGGTTGAGCAGGGTGTTCAGGGCCTGCGCCCGCTGGTGCTGGAGGCAGCTCTGGATCGCCTGGGTGAAGATCTCACCCGAGCTCTCATTGGGCAGGTTGCAGACGTTGCTGGTGGCCGCGAAGTTGCCGCGCAGGATCTTGACGGGCAGCTCGCTGCCTTCCTGGAGCGCGTTGGCTGCCAGCATGTAGATGATCGTGAGCAGCACGATGCCGGCCATCAGGAACATGCCGCCGTACAGCAGCGTGAGCCGTATCCGGATGGTCGGGCGCAGCCAGGGGAAGGGCCGGACGTTGACCGGCTTGGGGTCCCAGGTGGGCTTGGGCGGGGTGGTGGGCGGGGTGGGCGTCCTGGACGAGGTGGGCATCGCCGATCAGATCCGGTACCCCGAGCCCGGCACCGTGACGATGACCGCCGGCTCGCCCAGCTTGCGGCGCAGGGTCATGACCGTGACCCGTACGACGTTCGTGAACGGATCGGTGTTCTCGTCCCAGGCCTTCTCCAGCAGCTGCTCGGCCGAGACGACCGTGCCCTCGCTGCGCATCAGCACCTCCAGCACCGCGAACTCCTTCGGCGCGAGCTGGACCTCCTTGCCGTCGCGGAAGACCTCGCGGCGGTTCGGGTCCAGCTTGATGCCGGCCCGCTCCAGTACGGGCGGCAGGGCGACCGTCGTACGGCGGCCCAGGGCCCGTACGCGGGCGGTCAGCTCGGTGAAGGCGAACGGCTTGGGGAGGTAGTCGTCCGCACCGATCTCCAGGCCCTCGACGCGGTCGCTGACGTCGCCGGAGGCGGTGAGCATCAGCACCCGGGTGGGCAGGCCCAGCTCGACGATCCGGCGGCAGACGTCGTCGCCGTGCACCAGTGGAAGGTCCCGGTCCAGCACGACCACGTCGTAGTCATTGATTTCGATGCGTTCCTGGGCGGCCGCGCCGTCGTACACCACGTCGACGGCCATGGCCTCCCGGCGCAGCCCGGTGGCCACCGCATCGGCGAGCAGCTGCTCGTCCTCGACGACGAGAACACGCACGTCGCTAGTCCTTCCTCACAGCCCTGGACGTACCGGGGCACGGCAAAATCGGAGCCCCTCCATCCTGCCCCGAACAGCTGTAAACCGGCAGTAAGGGGGGTGGCCGGTGGTGTACGGGACCATCGGCCCGGGACCCGGGGTCCCCACGGCGGGCCACCGGAACGCCGTCCTTCGGCCCCTTCCCGAATTGTCGGGCCGCTTGAGGTTTCCGTGAGGTTGCCGCTGGGGAGGACGACTGCACACCCGCGATCACGCCCTGTACGGCGCCATTTCGCGCTCTGATCCATCGCAGGGACCACGCCGTGATCGTCCCACCCGTCGGCACACCCCCGTGCCACCGACCCACGACGAGGGGGCGCACCATGGACGCGTTCACCGCAGGCATTCTGCAGCGCATACGGAACACCGAAGCCGACCTGGACCGGGCCCGCGAGGCGGGCGACGACTTCCTCGTCGAGGTGGAGCAGGCCGAGCTGGAGGATCTGCAGCGCCTTGCCAGCGAGCACGGCGTACAGGTCACCGCAGCCACCGCCTGAGCACCTCCCGGCCCCGTTTGACGACGGCAGCGCCCCGGCCCCGCGAAGGGACCGGGGCGCTGTCGTGTGCGGGGATGGGGCCGCTCAGTCGTGCCAGGCGCCCAGCTCCTCCAGCAGCGGCTGGAGGGTCGCGAACACGTCCGGCGAGGCGGCCACGGCCAGGTCGTTCGAGACCGGCTCGCCGGGGCGGCCGCCGGTCAGCGCGCCGGCCTCGCGGGCGATCAGGTCGCCGGCCGCCATGTCCCACGCGTTCAGCCCGCGCTCGTAGTAGCCGTCGAGGCGGCCGCAGGCCACGTCGCACAGATCGATCGCGGCCGAGCCGCCCCGCCGGATGTCGCGGACCCGCGGCAGCAGGGTGCGCAGCACCTCGGCCTGGGCGGCACGGCGCTCGCTCAGGTAGGCGAAGCCCGTGCCGATCAGGGCCTGGGAGAGCGGCGGGGCGGGGCGGCAGTGGACCGGCTCGCCGTTGCGGTACGCGCCGCCGCCCAGGACCGCGTGGTACGTCTCGCCGCGCATCGGCGCCGCCACCACACCGGCGACGGTCTCGCCGTCCTTCTCGGCGGCGATGGACACCGCCCAGGACGGCAGCCCGTACAGGTAGTTGACCGTGCCGTCGACCGGGTCGATGACCCAGCGCACCCCGCTGCTGCCCACGACGCTGGCGCCCTCCTCCCCCAGGAAGCCGTCGGCGGGGCGCCGCTCGGCGAGGAAGCCGGTGATCAGCTTCTCGCTGGCGAGGTCCATCTCGGTGACGACGTCGATGGGGCTGGTCTTGGTGGCGGCCACGCCCAGGTCGGCGGGGCGGCCGTCGCGCAGCAGCTCACCCGCGCGGCGGGCGGCCTCCAGGGCCAGGTCGAGAAGTTCGGCGTACAGCGGGTCGGTCACGGTGCTCCTTGGCTCTGCGGGCGGCCGCTCGGGACGGCCGTGCGGGGCGGCGCGGGGCCGCCGTCAGCGGGCTCGGTACGGGTGCCTATCCCTGGGCCTCCGTCACCGGCCCCGTCCAGTCCGCGCCCGCGGCGGCCGGGCGCGGCATGCGGGCCGGGCAGCAGCCGATCGGGCACAGGTCGTGGCTGGGGCCCAGCGCGCCGAGGGCGCAGCGCGCCGGGGCGCCGCCCTGCTCGGCGGCGGCGCGCTCCAGCACCAGGTCGCGGACGGCCGCGGCGAAGCGCGGGTCGGCGCCGACGGTGGCGGAGCGGGCGACCGGCAGGCCCAGTTCGGCGGCCTTGGCGGTGGCTTCGGTGTCGAGGTCGTACTTGACCTCCATGTGGTCCGAGACGAAGCCGATGGGGGCCATGACCACGGCGGGGACGCCGGCGCGGTGCACCTCTTCGAGGTGGTCGCAGATGTCCGGCTCCAGCCAGGGGATGTGCGGGGCGCCGCTGCGGGACTGGTAGACCAGCCGCCACGGGTGGTCCACGCCGGTCTCCTCGCGGACCGCGTCGGCGATCACCCGGGCCACGTCCAGGTGCTGGGCGACGTACGCGCCGCCCTCGCCGTCCTCGGTGTGGTCCGCCGGGGTGCCGGAGGTGTCGGCGGCGGCGGTCGGGATGGAGTGGGTGGTGAAGGCGATGTGCGCGCGGTCGCGGACGTCCGTGGGGAGTTCGGCGAGCGAGGCGAGCACGCCGTCGACCATGGGGCGCACGAAGCCGGGGTGGTTGAAGTAGTGCCGCAGCTTGTCGACCTGGGGCACGGGCAGGCCGTCGGCCTGGAGGGTGGCCAGCGCGTCGGCCAGGTTCTCGCGGTACTGGCGGCAGCCGGAGTACGAGGCGTAGGCGCTGGTGGCGAGGACGGCGATGCGGCGGCGGCCGTCGCGGACCATCTCGCGCAGCGTGTCGACCAGGTAGGGCGCCCAGTTGCGGTTGCCCCAGTAGACGGGCAGATCCAGGCCGTTTTCGGCGAAGTCCTTGCGCAGGGCGTCCAGCAGCTCGCGGTTCTGCGCGTTGATCGGGCTGACGCCGCCGAACAGGAAGTAGTGCTGACCCACCTCTTTCAGGCGCTCGCGGGGGATGCCACGGCCGCGGGTGACGTTCTCCAGGAAGGGGACGACGTCGTCCGGACCTTCGGGGCCGCCGAAGGACAGCAGCAGCAGGGCGTCGTAGGGACCGGGGGTCCCCCCGGCGGTCGAGAGGGGCGGATCGCACTGTTCGGGCATGACTTCGATCCTGCCACCAGCCACTGACAGGCGGAAAACCGGAGGCGCCCACGCGGGCACCGCGCGTAAGCTGTGTCGGCCCCCGACATGCCTTACCGACCGCCGGGCCCCCGGTGGCCGGCCCTCACCGGCGGAGTCCTCCTTGCCCAGCCCCTACCGCGCCCTCTTCGTCACCCCCGGAACCAGGTCCTTCACGGCGGCCGGCTTCCTGGGCCGGATGACGCTCTCCATGGCGAGCATCGGCATCGTCACGATGGTCTCCCTGCTCACCGGCCGGTACGGCCTGGCGGGCGCGCTGGCGGCGACCGTGGCGCTGGCCTCGGCCGTGCTCAGCCCCCAGGTCTCCCGGCTGGTGGACCGGCACGGCCAGCGCCGGGTGCTGCGCCCGGTCACCCTGATCTCGGCCGCGGCCATGGCGGGTCTGCTGGTGAGCGCGCAGCAGGGCTGGCCGGACTGGACGCTGTTCGTCTTCACCGCGTGCTCGGGCTGCGTGCCGAGCGTCGGCGCGATGGTCCGGGCCCGCTGGGCGACGGTCCACCAGGACGCGCCGCGGCTGCTGCACACCGCGTACTCCTGGGAGTCGATCGTCGACGAGGTGTGCTTCATCATCGGGCCGATCCTCTCCATCGGCCTGTGCACCTCCTGGTTCCCCGAGGCGGGCCCGCTGCTGGCGACGGTCTTCCTGGTGGCCGGGGTCTTCTGGCTCACCGCGCAGCGCGCGACCGAACCGCCGACGCATCCGCGCGAACACCACGGCAAGGGCTCGGCGTTGCGCTCGCGCGGCCTGCAGGTGCTGGTGCTCACGTTCACGGCGACCGGCGCGATCTTCGGGGCGATCGACGTGGTGACGCTGGCGTTCGCCGAGGAGCAGGGCCACCAGGGGGCCGCCAGCCTGGTGCTGGCGACCTACGCGCTCGGCTCGTGCACCGCCGGCGTCGTCTTCGGCATGCTGCACTTCAAGGGCCCGGCCGCCCGGCGGTGGCTGGTGGGTGTATGTGCGATGGCCGTGAGTATGATCCCGCTCCAACTGGTCGGGAACCTGCCGCTCCTGGCCGTGGCGCTCTTCTTCGCGGGCCTGGCCATCGCGCCGACGATGGTGACCACCATGGCCCTCGTCGAGCAGCACGTACCGCGCGCGAACCTGACCGAGGGCATGACCTGGACCAGCACCGGGCTCGCGGTCGGTGTGGCGCTCGGCTCGTCGGCCGCCGGCTGGGTGGTGGACGCGGCCGGGGCCGGGCGCGGCTACCTGGTGCCGGCCGTGGCGGGGGCGCTCGCGGCGGCGGTGGCGTTCCTCGGATACCGCCGGCTGCGGCCGGCGCCGCAGCGTGAGGGGACGGGCGCAGATGGCCGAGGCACAGAGGACGACCGGCAGGACGGACACGGGCACGCGGACGGGCGCGGCCCGGACGGTACGGACGCGGACGGCACGGGGGAAGGCGCCCCGGCCCGCCTGGCGTAACTGGGCGGGCAACGTCACCGTACGGCCGGCGCGGAGCGTCGCACCGGCCTCCACCGAGGAACTGGCCGCCGCGATCCGCGGAGCGGCGGCCGACGGGCTGACGGTCAAGGCGGCCGGTACCGGCCACTCCTTCACCGCGGCCGCCGCCACCGACGGGCTTCTCATACGGCCCGAGCGCCTGACCGGCATACGGAAGGTGGACCCCGCCGCCGGCACCGTGACCGTGGCGGCGGGCACCACGCTCAAGCACCTCAATCAGGCACTCGCCTCGCACGGCCTGTCGCTGGCCAACATGGGCGACATCATGGAGCAGACGGTCTCCGGCGCGGTCAGTACCGGCACGCACGGCACCGGCCGCGACTCGGCGTCCGTCGCCGCGCAGCTCACCGGGCTCGAACTGGTCACGGCGGACGGCTCGGTGCTCACCTGCTCCGCCACCGAGAACCCGGAAGTCTTCGCGGCGGCCCGGGTGGGGCTGGGCGCGCTGGGCGTGATCAGCTCGGTCACCTTCACGGTGGAGCCCCAGTTCTGGCTGGCGGCCCGCGAGGAGCCGATGCCGTTCGAGCAGGTGACGGCCGAATTCGACCGGCTCGTCGCCGAGAACGAGCACTTCGAGTTCTACTGGTTCCCCCACACAGGCAACTGCAACACCAAGCGCAACAACCGCAGCCTGGGCCCCGCCGCCCCGCTCGGCCGGATCAGCGGCTGGATCGACGACGAACTGCTCTCCAACGGGGTCTTCCGCGCCGCGTGCGCCGTCGGCCGGGCGGTGCCCGCAACCGTTCCGGGCATCGCCCGCCTCTCCAGCCGGGCGCTGTCCGCCCGTGCGTACACCGACATCCCGTACAAGGTCTTCACCAGCCCGCGCCGGGTGCGCTTCATGGAGATGGAGTACGCACTGCCGCGGGAGGCCGCCGTGGCGGCACTGCGCGAGGTGCGGACGCTGGTGGAGCGCTCGGGCTTCCGGGTGAGCTTCCCGGTGGAGGTGCGCACCGCGCCGGCCGACGACATCCCGCTGTCGACCGCCTCCGCGCGGGACACCGCCTATCTCGCCGTGCACATGTACCGGGGCACGCCGTACCGGGCGTTCTTCAGCGCGGCCGAGCGGATCATGACGGCGCACGGCGGCCGGCCGCACTGGGGGAAGCTGCACAGCCGCGACGCCGCGTACCTCTCCGGCGTCTACCCGCAATTCGCGGAGTTCACCGCGCTGCGCGACCGGCTGGACCCCGGGCGCCTGTTCACCAACGCCTACCTGCGACGGGTTCTGGGTTCGTGACGCCGACGGCCGTTCCGCATGCCCCCCGGACGGCTGAATCGCTCAGCCGGCCTAACGTCCTGGACGGATGAACGGGCCGGCCGCTCCACGGGCCCGGCAGCACGACGGCCCGGACCGGCGTGCTGCCGGGTCCGGGCCGGTCGGCCGCCGCCCGCGCGGGGCGGCCGGCCGCGTTCTCGGGGCCAAAGGGATTCGGTCCCGTTGCGCCACGGAATTCCGTCCCCGTACCGAAGGGGATTGGGTCCTTGCGCGAGGCGGCATTTAGTCCCGCGCGGGCGCGGATTTCCGTACCGCGTTCACGAGGATTTCGGGTCCGGCGCCTGCTGTCCGCCGGGCTGCTGCTTGTTCCGGTCGCTCGAATCGCCCTGGGAACCGTCCTTGGAGTCGTCACCGCCCTTGCCGGTGTCGCCGCCGGCGGACTTGGACGGCTGCGGGCTCGGCGGCGGGGTGGGCTTGCCGCTCTTGCCCGGGTCCGGGCTCGGCGAGGACGACTGCCCCGTACCGCCGGTGGTGCCGTCCTTGTCGCGGCCGGTGCCGGTGGAACCACTGGGGCCGGGCGACGGGGTGCCGCCCGTCGTGCCGTCACCGTGCGAGGTGCCGGGCGACGGCGACTCGGTGGCGGGCGGCGTCTTGTCCTCCGACTTGTGCCCGCCGCCGCCCGTCAGGACGTTGCCCACGGAGGTTCCCTTGCCGCCGGAAGCGTCCTGACCGGTCACCAGCTCTACGCAGGTGACCGCGCCCATCGACAGCACGAAGATGGCCAGCGCGGCCAGGGCCGGGCGCTTCCAGCCGCGCAGCCGGGTGCCGTACGTGGCGGTGCTGACCTCGTCGGGCCGCGGCACCGCGGTGGCCCCGGCCGGGCGGTCGCCGGGGCGTACCTGCCCCAGCGCCACGGTCCGGTCGTCGAGCCGCGGCACCATCTGCGTCCGGTCGGTGGGCCGGCCTCCCGTTCCGGCCTGCCCGAGGAGCCGCGTGGCGTCCGCGTCCGGCGCGTCGGCCTGCGGCAGCAGCTGCGTACGGTCCGCACCGTCGGCCGCGCGCGGGTCCTTGGCGGCGACGGAGGTGATCTCGTCCTCCGCCCCCGAGCGGTCGAAGGTGGGCAGCACCAGACCGGCGCCGGTCCCCGCCCCGGGCTCCGTCGGTCTGCGTTTGACCGAGGAGCGCCGCGGTTTCGGCCGGGTGCCGACCGTCGCGACCTCCTTGAGCTGCTCGCCGGTGCGCCGGAAGAGGTGCTGGAAGAGCGAGCCACCGGTGGTGGCCACGACACTCACCACACCCGCGCCGATGATGGTCCCGTACACGCCGAGCTGTCCGGCGAGAAACGCGGCGACGGCGGCCGCGAGGGCACTGCCCGCGACCTGAGCGACGCTCAGGTCGAGCCGTTTCTCCTTGCTTTTTGTGTCGGTATCGCTTTTGTCGTCCATCTCCAGCCTTTGATCGCCCCTTCGATCCATCTTGCACGGACAAGTGACCTATGAGCGAAGCCGGTAGTTCCGATTCTGCGGATTCTGTGAACCTCGCCACCCGTCACGCGGTGTAGAGAGATCGACAAGGCGACCAACTCCCTTGGCGCTGGTGAACTTCGGCGGCGCGGCGGTCCACCTCAGTGGCCCGAATGGAGTACTGTGGCGAGCCCTGGCCCCGGAATCCCGTCCGGCTGCCCGAATACGGGGGAAGGGGCCGGCAGGTGGCACTCACCCCCGGGTGCCGCCACCGGGCACGGGTGACTGGGAGCAGGAACAGGACATGGTCACTGAGCGTTGCGAACAGGTAACCGTGTCATAACGGCGTTTCTGGGCCAAGCCTCGACACGCCGGGTAACTCGGCAATGTTGTGGCAGGCTGCACCCGGGCAGGCCACACTCGACTAGCGGAAGCAGCGACGCACGTGACGTCGGCAGGCACCACCCGGGAGGTCCCCATGCCCGAACTGCGTGTCGTGGCCGTCTCCAACGACGGCACACGGCTGGTGCTCAAAGCTGCGGACAGCACCGAGTACACGCTTCCGATCGACGAACGGCTGCGCGCCGCGGTCCGCAACGACCGCGCGCGGCTCGGCCAGATCGAGATCGAGGTCGAGAGCCACCTGCGCCCACGGGACATCCAGGCCCGTATAAGGGCCGGTGCGTCCGCCGAGGAGGTCGCCCAGCTCGCCGGCATCCCGGTCGACCGGGTACGCCGGTTCGAGGGCCCGGTGCTCGCCGAGCGCGCGTTCATGGCCGAGCGCGCCCGTAAGACACCCGTACGCCGCCCCGGGGAGAACACCGGCCCGCAGCTCGGTGAGGCCGTCGCGGAGCGGCTGCTGCTGCGCGGCGCCGACAAGGACTCCGTACAGTGGGACTCCTGGCGGCGCGACGACGGCACCTGGGAAGTGCTGCTGGTCTACCGGGTCGCGACCGAGCCGCACTCGGCGAGCTGGACCTACGACCCGCCCCGGCGGCTCGTCCAGGCCGTCGACGACGAGGCGCGGGCGCTGATCGGCGAGACCGACGACACCCCGGAGCCCAGCTTCCCCTTCGTGCCGCGCATCGCGCGGCTGCCGCGCGACCGTCCGCTGGATCGCGCCCTGGACCGCCAGTCCCAGGACCGCGACCGCGATCGCGACCGTACGGGCGGCGAGGACGACGAGCAGGTGCGGGCGGCGGACGGTTCGGGCGAGCGCGACTCGCTCACCAGCCTCCTGGAGGCGGTGCCCAGCTTCCGGGGCGACATGGTCGTGCCGGAGGCCCCGAAGGTGCCGCAGCAGGAGGAGGCGGCCGAGGAGGAGGAGCTGGAGGAGCCGGCCGCTCCGGCGGCGAGCGCGGGCGCGGGCTCGGCCTACGCCGATGTGCTCATGCCGCGGGCGGTGGCCGGTCACCGCGACCGTCTGACGGGCACCACCGACCGCCAGGCCGAGGCCGACGGCGTCCGGCCGGGGCGCCGGGCCGCCGTGCCGAGCTGGGACGAGATCGTCTTCGGGACGCGGCGCAAGAAACCGGAATGAGACCCTCCGGCCGGGCGGCGAAGCCCGGCCGGAAAGCCTTCCCCAGGCGTCAGCCCGGCTGGGCCCCGGTGGCCACCGGGCGGGTCGGGTCCGCCGACCACTCGCTCCAGGAGCCCACGTACAGCGCCGCCGGCACCCCCGCCACGGCCAGCGCCAGTACCTCCTGCGCGGCGGAGACGCCCGAACCGCAGTAGACCCCGACCTCGGTGTCCGGGGTGGCCCCGAGGGCCGAGAAACGGCCGGCCAGCTCGGCGGGCGGCAGGAACGTACCGTCGGCGGTGAGGTTCTCGGTCGTCGGCGCGGACAGCGCGCCGGGGATGTGCCCGGCGACGCGGTCGATGGGCTCCACCTCGCCGCGGTAGCGCTCACCGGCCCGCGCGTCCAGGAGGACGCCCCGCCGGGCCAGGGCCGCCGCCTCGTCCGCCGTCAGCAGTGGCAGCGCGCCGGGCGCCGCGGCGAAGTCGCCGACCTCCGGGGACGGTACGTCGGTGCTCAGCGCGCCGCCGGACGCGGTCCAGGCGGCCAAGCCGCCGTCCAGGACGCGTACCGAGGCGTGCCCGGTGTAGCGCAGCATCCACCAGGCGCGGGCCGCCGACCACCCTTGGGCGCCGTCGTAGACGACGACCGGACGGTCCGCGCGGACCCCGGCGCGGCGCATGGTCTCGGCGAAGGCGTCGAGGTCTGGGAGCGGGTGACGGCCGGCCGGGCCCGCGGGCCCGGCGAGTTCGGCGTCCATGTCCACGTAGACCGCGCCGGGTACGTGCCCGGCCTCGTACTCGGGACGGCCGGGCGGGCCGCCGAGCCGGTAGCGGACGTCAAGCAGGACCGGCGGCGTCCCGGACGCCAGCTCCTCCGCCAGCTCGGCTGCGGTGATAAGGGGATTCATGGGGGTCATCCTCGCGCAAGGGCGGGCCCGCCCTGAAGGCGGTCTCCGGGCCCGGCGCCGCCGGAACAGCGCGTCCCCGAACGGCAACGTCACCGAAACGGATGCGAAACATCAAATCGGGCATGTTCCCACGGGAACGCGCCGAAGACGGCGCGGCCGGGGCACGCACCGGATGAGGGGTGCGAGCATCTGCACGGGACGGCGCACTCGCGCCCGGTCCCCGCACGGCCACCACCCCGATGGTCCGAGGAGAGAGTGACGATGACGACCGAGGCAACGACTCGGCGGACGCCCGGCGCGCCTTGCTGGGTGAGTCTCATGGTGCACGACCTGGCCGCGACCGAGCAGTTCTACGGCGCGCTGTTCGGCTGGGAGTTCAAACCGGGACCGCAGCACTTCGGTCCGTACGTCCGGGCGTATCTGCAGGGGCGGGAGGTGGCCGGGATCGGGGAACTGGCACCCGAACGTCAGCTTCGCGTCGCCTGGACCACGTATCTCGCGAGTGACGACGCGGACGCGGCGGCTGAGCAGATCCGCGGCTGCGGCGGCACGGTCGCGGTCGGGCCGCTGGACGCGGACGACGAGGCCGGACGGATGGCGATCGCCTCCGACCCGCAGGGCGCCGTCTTCGGGCTGTGGCAGGGCAAGGAGATGGTGGGCGCGGCGCTGGTCGGGGTGCCCGGCACGCCGGTGTGGAACGAGCTGGTGACCCGCGGCACGGACGTCGCCGCCTTCTACCGGTCGGTGTTCGGCTACGAGACCCACCTGGAGCCCGCGGCCGGTGACGACTACCTGACGCTGCATCTGAAGGGCCGGCCGGTGGCGGGCGTCCACGGCGCGGGCGACGCCCTGCCGCGCGAGCCGGGGCCGCACTGGGTGACGTATTTCGCCACCGCGGACACCGATGCCGCGGTACGGCGGGTGGTGGAGCTGGGCGGCCAGGAGGTCCGGGCGGCCAGGGACACCCCGTACGGGCGGGTGGCGATGGTGGCCGACCCGGAGGGGGCGGAGTTCGCCCTGCTCCAGCAGAACGAGTGAGCGGCCGGGTACGGGGCGGCCTCGGCGCGCCCCGTACCCGCCGCGCTACTTGACCGTGTCCACCGGAAGGACGTCCGGGGAGAGCGCCGCCGCATGGGCCGAGGCGGCGGTCTGGCGGCGCCGGTGATGACGGCGGCACAGCACCTCGTAGCCGACCTCGGCGGGGGCGCTGTGCACGTCGCCGATGACGACCTGCGCGCCCTCCACGACCATCTGGCCGTCGAGGGTACGGGCGTTGTGCGTGGCGCGCGCGCCGCACCAGCACAGGGCCTCGACCTGGAGCACCTCTATCCGGTCGGCCAGTTCCACCAGGCGCTGCGAGCCGGGGAAGAGCTTGCTGCGGAAGTCGGTGCTGATACCGAAGGCGAAGACGTCCAGCTCCAGGTCGTCCACGACGCGCGCGAGCTGGTCGATCTGGTCCGGGGCGAGAAATTGCGCCTCGTCGGCGATGACGTAGTCGACCCGGCCGCCGGAGCTGAGCGTGCCGACGATGTGGGCGTAGAAGTCGGTGTCGTCGGTGACCTCGACGGCCTCGGTGACCAGGCCGAGGCGGGAGGAGAGCTTGCCGCGGCCGGCCCGGTCGTCCCGTGCGTAGATCATCCCTTGCAGGCCGCGGGCCGAGCGGTTGTGCTCGATCTGCAGAGCGAGGGTGCTCTTTCCGCAGTCCATCGTTCCGGAGAAGAACACCAGCTCGGGCATGGGAGAACGCGGGCCTTTCGGGCTCGTATCGAGTGGGGCGGGCGGGCACGCGGCGGCGCGCCCGCCGTGCGGCGGGGTCGGGGCGGGGCGCGGGGCCCGTGGGGTCAGGTGCGGACTTCGAGGAGCGGGACGAGTTGTTCGGCGGGGGTCATCGAGCCGTGCATGCCGACCATCGCGGACTCGCGCGGCTCGGTCCGGCTCGCCACGATCACCATGTCGGCGTGCGCGGCGGCGACGACGTCACCGATGCGGGCCCGGACCCGGTCGTCGACCCGGGGGCCGAACCACCCGGCGGCGATGGCCTCGTCACGGCCCGCCACCCACATGTGTTCCCCGACCACTTCGCGCCATACCGCGAGCACGTCACCGGCCGCGCCGGGATGGGCGTACAGATGCCGCGCCCGCCCCTCGCCGCCCAGCAGGCGCACTCCGGCACGCAGTTCCCAGTCCTCGTCGAAGTCGATACGGGACTCCGGGCCGAACGGGATGTCGATCATGCCGTGGTCGGCGGTGATGTACAGGGCGGAGCGCGGCGGCAGTTGCTCGGCGAGGCGCTGGGCGAGGCGGTCGACGTACATCAGCTGGCCGCGCCAGGCGTCGGAGTCGACGCCGTAGCGGTGCCCGGCGCCGTCCACCTCGGCGTAATAGGTGTAGACCAGCGAGCGGCCGCCGGCGGCGAGCTGCTCGGCCGCCAGGTCCATGCGCTCCTCGCCGGCCAGCCGGCCGTGGAACGTGCCGCCGCTGAGCGCGATCTCGGTGAGCGGAGTGCGCTCGAAGTTCGGCGAGGAGACCTGGCAGGTGTGGATGCCCGCGGCGTGCGCCTGCTGGAAGACGGTCGGGTACGGCTGCCAGGCGTACGGGTCGGTCCACGGGTACCAGCGCAGCTGGTTCATCAGCTCGCCGGTGTCCGGGTTCAGGCAGGTGTAGCCCACCAGCCCGTGGGCGCCCGGCGGCTGACCCGTGCCGACCGAGGCCAGCGAGGCGGCGGTGGTGGCCGGGAAGCCCGCGGTGATCGGGCGGCCGGTGCGGTTGAACGAGCTGTCCAGAAGGGACGTCAGGAACGGTGCCTCGTCCGGATGGTCGCGCAGCAGCTGCCAGCCGAGGCCGTCGACGAGGAAGACGCAGACGCGGTCGGCGGGGTCCAGGTCCATGCCCGGCTGCCCGGTGCCGGGCAGGGCGAGGCCCTGACCGGCGGTGACGGCGGGCAGCAGATCGGCGAGCGAGCCGGTGCCGTACGCGGGCACCGGCGCGCCGGCCAGGTCGAGGGGTTCGGGTTCCGGCCAGGCGGGGACGGCGTGTGCCATCAGCGGGTGGTGGCCGCGGTGGCCTCGGACAGGGCCTGGGCGAACGCGAGGGTCTGCCGGACGGTGTCCGGGCCGTCGCCCGCCTCGCTGACCCGCAGCGACAGGTCGTCGGCGGTCGAGGAGCCGGTGTAGCCGTGGTCCGCCTCGCAGTTGGGGTCGCCGCAGGTGGCGGGCTCCAGGTCCAGACGGGCGACGGCGCCCCAGCCGATGGTCAGCACGACCTCGCGGGGCAGCCGGCCCGGGGTGTACGACTCGGGGTTGGCGACCACCCGGCTGAGCACGACGGACGAGATCCGGCCCAGCTTGACCGACTCGGTCGAGGTGGTGGCGTACGGCGAGGGAGAGGTGTCGTCGGCGGACTGCTCGTCGGTGTGGCTGACGATGAAGCGGGTGCCCGTCAGGACCAGGACCGTGACGTGGCGGCGGACCTCGTTGGCGTCGAAGGTCGTCTCCTGGTGGACCAAGTACGACACCACCGGCTCGCCGCCGACCGCGGCCTGCACCGCCTCGGCCACCAGGGCCGGGTAATAGCCGCTGCGCTCGATCGCCGCGCGCAGCCCTTGGGTCGTCGTACCGGTCTTAGCCATGCGGCCATCTTACGGGGCGTACCGGCCGGGGCGGGTCCGAGCGCCGGTGTCCGGGGCCCGGCCCGGTGTTCGGGAACCGGCCGCGGGTCCGGGCCGCGGTGGTCAGTAGGCGGGCATGCGGCGGGGGCCCAGGTCGGTGGTGGCCGGCGGGCGGGCCAGGCGGACCGTGGCGTCCAGGACGGCGAGGCCGTGGGGTGCGACGACGACCGGCTCCAGGTCGACGCCGACGACCTCGGGGTGGTCGTCGACCAGCCGGGAGACCCGCAGCAGCAGGTCCTCCAGCGCCGCGGTGTCCACCGGCTGGCTGCCACGCCAGCCGAACAGCAGGGGCGCGGTGCGGATGGAGCGTATCTGCTCGGCGACGTCGCGGTCGGTGGCCGGGATGAGGCGGTGCGCGGTGTCGCCGAGGAGCTGCGAGGGGGCGCCGGCCAGGCCGAAGGAGAGGACGGCGCCGGCGGCCGGGTCGATGGCGGCGCGGATGACCGTGTCGACGCCGCGCGGCACCATCGACTGGACGACCGGGCGCAGCTCCGCCGGTTTGCCGAGGAAGTCGGTCAGCTCCGCGTAGGCGCGGCGCAGCTCGGCCTCGCCGGGCAGGTCGAGGCGGACGCCGCCGAGGTCGGGGCGGTGGCGCAGATGGGGTGCGGTGGTCTTCAGGGCGACGGGGTAGCCCAGGCGGGCGGCGGCGCGTACGGCGGTGTCGGGGTCGGGGGCCGGGTGGGCGGGGCGTACGTGGATGCCGTAGCGGGCCAGGAGGGCGTGGGCGTCGTCGGCGGGGAGCGGGACGGAGCGGGTGATGTCGGCGTGCCGCGCGAGCTCGTCGAGGAGCCGGTCGATGTCTTCGCCCGCGGCGGTCTCCTCGATGTCCTCGTACTCCGGGACGCGGCCCGGGTCGGCAGAGTCCCGGCGCCACTTGGCGTACCGCACGGCCTGGGCGAGCGAGCGGACGGCGCGCTCGGCGGCCGGATAGACCGGTATGAGCGGGGCGGGCGGGGGGCCGTCGGGCGTGCCGGACGGGGGCTGCTGGGCTTCCGCGGGGGCCGTCGGGGCGGCGGCCGGTGGCGGGGCGGCGAGCGCGTCGGCGAGGGCGTCCATGGCCAGGTGGACGACGGTGACCGGCTTGGCGGGCACCGCCGACGCGGTGGCCTCGCGGAGCGCGGCGGCGAGGTCGGCGCCCTCGCCCGGGGAGGCGACGCCTTCCTCCCCCACCCAGGGGATGGCCGTGACGACGACGGCGTCGCAGAGGCCGTTGGCCAGGGCGGCGGACAGGGCCGTGCAGAAGTCCGCCGGGGTGGCCGCGGGGGCGAGGACGTGGGGGCGCAGCGGGCGCAGACCTTCGGTGAGGCAGGCGTCGTACGTCAGCAGGGCGAGCGCTTCGGAGTTGCCGAGGATGGCGACGCGGGGGCCGCCCGGCAGCGGCTGGGAGGCCAGCAGCAGCCCGGCGTCGGCCATCTCCGTGACGGTGTCCACGCGGATCACGCCGGCCTGGCGCATCAGGGCGGAGACCGTGCTGTCGGGGATGCGGACCGTGGGGACGGTGTGGCCGAGCGGGGCGGTGCCGGTGTGGCGGGCGCCCTTGGCGACGACGACGGGCTTGACGGCGGAGGTCCGGCGGGCCAGGCGCATGAACTTGCGGGGGTCGCCGATCGACTCCAGGTAGAGGATCGCGACGTCGGTGGCCGGGTCGTCGTACCAGTACTGGAGCAGGTCGTTGCCGGAGAGGTCGGCGCGGTTGCCGGCGGACAGGAAGGTGGAGATGCCGGCGATCGAGCCGTCGCCGGGGCCGCGCCGGTGCAGGCCGCTGAGGAGGGCGATGCCGATGGCGCCGGACTGGGTGAACAGGCCGATGCGCCCGGCGCCGGGCATCTGCGGGGCGAGCGAGGCGTTCAGCCGGACCTCGGGGGCGGTGTTGATCAGGCCGAAGGCGTTCGGGCCGATCAGGCGCATGCCGTACGAGCGGGCCTGGCGCAGCAGGGCGCGCTGCCGCTCGCGGCCCTCGGGCCCGGACTCGGCGTACCCGGAGGAGAGGATCACCAGGCCGCGCACGCCGTGCTCGCCGCAGTCCCGGACCACGCCGGGGACCTGGGCGGCGGGCACCGCGAGCACCGCGAGATCGACGGGCTCGGGGATCTCGGCCACCGAGCGGTGGCCGGGCACGCCCTCGGGGTCGAGGCGGGTGCCGCCCTCGGGGAAGGCGTGGTTGACCGCGTAGACCCGGCCCGTGAAGCCGGAGTCGCGGAGGTTGCGCAGGACGGAGCGGCCGACGCCGCCGGGGGCGCGGCCGGTGCCGACGACGGCGACCGAGCCGGGCGCGAGGAGGCGCTGTACGGAGCGGGCCTCGGCGCGCTGCTCGCGGCCGCGCATGACGGCCATGGACTGCTCGGTGGGCTCCAGGTCGAACTCCAGGCGCACCACACCGTCTTCGAAGGTGCGCTGCTGGGTGTACCCGGCGTCCGTGAAAACCTTGATCATTTTGGTGTTGGCGGGCAGCACCTCGGCGGCGAACCGGCGGATGCCGCGCTCGCGGGCGACCGCGGCGATGTGCTCCAGGAGCGCGGAGGCCACGCCGCGGCCCTGGTGGGCGTCCTGCACCAGGAAGGCGACCTCGGCCTGGTCGTCGCCGGGCTCCTTGGCGGGGCGGCCACGCTCGTCGATGCGGTCGTAGCGGACGGTGGCGATGAACTCGCCGCCGACGGTGGCGGCCAGGCCGACCCGGTCCACGTAGTCGTGGTGGGTGAAGCGGTGCACGTCGCGGTCGGACAGGCGCGGGTAGGGCGCGAAGAAGCGGTAGTACTTCGACTCGTCCGAGACCTGTTCGTAGAAGGAGACCAGGCGCTCGGCGTCGTCGGGGGCGATGGGGCGGATACGGGCGGTGCCGCCGTCGCGCAGCACGACATCGGCTTCCCAGTGGGCCGGGTAGACGCTGGCGCTGTCCGACGTGCTGTGCATGGGGCACAGCGTACGACCCGCCACCGACAACCGGCTCGGCGCGCGCCGCCGCGGGGGTCCGGCGCGGGGGTCCGGGCGGGCCGGGACGCGGCAGGCGGTTCCGGATGGCGGACGTTCCGGCCGTACATCCGTGGCCGGCCGGTACCGTGCCGACGGCCGGTGGCGCACCCCGCCACGGCCTGCCGGAGCACTCCCGGCATCATGAGACACTGGTCTAGACAACTTCGACGACTTGAAGGGCAACACCATGGCTGAGCGCCGCGTCAATGTCGGTTGGGCCGAGGGTCTGCACGCCCGCCCCGCCTCGATCTTCGTTCGTGCTGCCACCGCCTCCGGGGTTCCGGTGACGATCGCCAAGGCCGACGGCAACCCGGTCAACGCGGCCTCCATGCTGGCCGTGCTGGGCCTGGGCGCCCAGGGCGGCGAGGAGATCGTGCTGGCCTCCGACGCCGAGGGCGCCGACGCCGCGCTCGACCGTCTCGCCAAGCTGGTCGCCGAGGGCCTCGAGGAGCTCCCGGAGACCGTCTGAACCGCTTCGCGGATCGAGGTGCGCGCGGCCCCGCCGCGGTGACCGGGTGGACCGGCGCCGGGCGGGGCCGTTGCTTTTGCCTTCTCGCGCGTTCGATACGGCCCTGAGGGCCGTACCGCGATACCGGGTGGGGTTTTACCTCGATACGGCGTGCGGCCTTATCGACTGCCGCGCGCCGGAATCGGGCAGGCCCGGCCAAAGAATTACGTACGGCAATTCACCGCAGCTCGCGATTTCCGGGGCGCACGATTTCCCGAGCGCTCCCCACCCGCGTTACTGCTGCCCTGCCGAAGAATCCGTGTCCCGCTCTTGTATACGGCGGATGTGTTAATTCCGTTCGCTCACCGTGTTGACGGGCTGTTTCGGGTTCCTCACGGCCGGGCCCGGCACGTCGGCCCGCAGCGTGTACGCCCCGCGCGACCGCTCGACATGCGCCGCCATCAGGGCGCGCGCCCGCTCCGCGTCGCCCCGGCCCACCGCGTCCAGCACCGCGCCGTACTCCTCCCAGGAGCGCTCCTCGCGGGCCGGGGGCTCGACCGCGTACATCCACTCGATCTTGCGCCGGAGCTGGGTGAGGAGCGCCGCCAGGCTCGCGCTGCCGGACGCCTGGGCGAGCGTCTCGTGGAACCAGCCGTCCAGTTGGCGCAGCTCGGCGCGCTGGCCGTGCCGGGCGCGCTCCCGGCCCAGCCGGACGATGCCGCGCAGCACCTTCAGGTGCGCGGCGGTGCGGCGGGCGGCGGCGCGGGCCGCGCCCAGCGGCTCCAGCAGGCCGCGGATGTCCAGGAGGTCGGCCGCCTCGCGCTCCGTGAGCGCGGCCACGCAGGCGCCCGCGTGGTGCCGGATGGTGACGAAACCCTCGGACTCCAGCGTGCGCAGCGCCTCGCGCACGGGGACGCGGGAGACGCCGTACCGGCCGGCCAGCAGTTCCTCGATCAGCCGGCTGCCCGGCGGGAGGACGCCGGATACGATGTCGTCCCGGATCGCCGTGCACACCGCGTGCGCGGAAATATGGCCTCGCATCGTCCGTGCCTCCGCCGTCATTCCCGGGAAACGTCCGCCTATTGCCGCCGGGCGGCGGCATTCGTCGTGACTCTATTCGACGGGGACGGGATTTCCGACGGCCACGGCGCATTCATGGATATTTTTTGGCCAGCCGGAAAACCCGGCACCGACGGGCCGCGGTTCCGCAAACGCCGGTGCCCCGGCCGCGAGGGCCGGGGCACCGGGTGGGGACGGGTGTACGTCAGACGTTGACGCCGTGCGAGCGCAGGTAGGCGACCGGGTCCATGTCGGAGCCATACTCGGCCGAGGTGCGGGCCTCGAAGTGCAGGTGCGGCCCGGTGGTGTTGCCGGTGTTGCCCGACAGGGCGATCTGCTGGCCCGGCGTGACGGTCTGGCCGACCGAGACGCTGATGGACGACAGGTGGCCGTACTGGGTGTAGGTGCCGTCGTTCATCTTGATGACGACGTTGTTCCCGTACGCGCCGCCCCAGCCGGCCTCGACGACGGTGCCGGAGCCCACGGCGTGGACGGTGGTCCCGGAGTCGGCGTGGAAGTCGATGCCGGTGTGGCTGCCGGAGGACCACAGGCCGCTGGACGCCTTGTAGCTGGTGGAGACGTAGGAGCCGTCGACGGGGGCGACGTACGTCAGCAGGCGCTTGCGCTCGGCCTCGCGGGCGGCGCGCTCCTCGGCCTCCCGCTGCTTCTTGGCCTCGGCCTCGGCCTTGCGCTTGGCCTCCGCGGCCTGCTGGCGCGCCTCCGCCTCGGCCTTGGCCTGCGCGGCGGCCGCGTCGGCGGCCTCCTGCTGCGCGTCGGCCTGCGCCTCGATCTGCTCGGCGAGCTCGTCACCGAGGACGACGGCCTGGTGGAAGCCGGTGTCGTGGGTGTTCGCCTCGTCCGGGTTGCCCGCCGCCAGTGCCGGGGAGGCGACGGTGGCGACGACGCCGGAGGCGGCGAGCGTGGCTATGCCGGCCAGATTGCGGGTCGCCCGAGCGCTGCGGCTCGGACCACGGTGCTTCCCGGTGCCACGGGTGAACGCCATGGGGTGGCTGTGTCCTTTCCTTCCCTCTCGCCTACCGGGTTAGCTGACGGGTTCGGAGCAGGAAGGTCTCCTACGGGCCCCTCCGGGAAGGCGCCCGATTCACCCCAGGGGACGTGGGTCCCCGGCTCCCCTGGCTCGCGCCGTACGGGGACTCGGCGATGACTGTCCGTGCCGCGGTTGCGGCGGTGATCCCGCGGACAGCCGGATCGACGCTAAACGGGGCCACTTTCGAACGGCAAACAGAACCCCGATTTTGTGCCGTACGCCACACGGTCATCACGCAACCACCCCCCGCAATTGGGACATAAAGAAGATCCAGTGGCACGGGCGCACCACTGGATCCGCTTCATGACATCGCGTCACCCCGGCGGGTCATGACCCGCCGGGGCCGGGCGACGCCCGTGACGGGCCGTCAGCCCTTGACCACCGTCACCTCGCCGATGCCGAGCGCCTTGACGGGCTCCTCGATCTCGGCCGCGTCGCCCACCAGGACGGTCACCAGCCGGTCCACCGGGAAGGCGTTGACGGCCGCGGCGGTCGCCTCGACCGTGCCGGTCCGCGCCAGCCGGACGTACAGCTGCGCCTGGTAGTCGTCCGGGAGCTGCTGCTCGACCTGGTCGGCGAGGGTGCCGGCGACCGCCGCGGCGGTCTCGTACTTCAGGGGCGCGACACCGACCAGGTTCTGGACGGCCACGTCCCGCTCCTCGTCCGTCAGGCCCTCCGCCGCGAGGGTGCGCAGCACCTTCCACAGGTCCTCCAGCGCCGGACCGGTGGAGGCGGTGTCCACCGAGCCGCTGATGGCGAGCATCGCGGCGCCGTCGCCGTCGGCCGAGGAGCGCAGCACCTGGCCGAAGGCGCGCACCCCGTAGGTGTAGCCCTTCTCCTCGCGCAGCACCCGGTCCAGGCGGGAGGTGAGGGTGCCGCCGAGGCAGTACGTTCCGAGGACCTGCGCGGGCCAGACGCGGTCGTGCCGGTCCGGGCCGATGCGGCCGATGAGCAGCTGGGTCTGTACGGCGCCGGGGCGGTCGACGATCACCACGCGGCCGGTGTCGTCGGCCGAGATCGGGCTGGCCTTGACCGGCTCGGCGGGCGAACCCGTCCACGTGCCGAGGCTCTCCGCCAGGGCCGCGTCCACGTCGACGCCTGTGAAGTCGCCGACGATGACGGCGGTGGCCGTGGCGGGGCGGACGTGGGCCTCGTAGAAGGCGCGGACGGCCGCCGCGTCGATACGGGAGACGGTCTCCTCGGTGCCCTGGCGCGGCCGGGACATCCGCGAGTCGGCCGGGAACAGCTCCTTGGACAGGGCCATCGCGGCGCGCCGGGCCGGGTTGGCCAGCTCGTGCGGGATCTCGTCGAGGCGGTTGCGCACCAGGCGCTCGACCTCGCTGTCCGGGAAGGCCGGGGCGCGCAGGGCGTCGGCGAGCAGGCCGAGCGCCTTGTCCAGCCGGGAGGCCGGGACCTCCAGGGAGACACGGACGCCGGGGTGGTCGGCGTGCGAGTCCAGGGTGGCGCCGCAGCGCTCCAGCTCGGCGGCGAACTGCTCGGCGTCGTGCTTGTCGGTGCCCTCGGACAGGGCCCGCGCCATGATCGTGGCGACGCCGTCCAGGCCCTCGGGCTCGGCCTCCAGGGGCGCGACGATGTCGATCTCGACGGCGACGACCTGCTGGCCGGGGCGGTGGCTGCGCAGGACCGTCAGGCCGTTGGGCAGCTGCGCCCGCTCGGGGGCGGGGAACGCCCACGGCTTGGGCTCGCCGCCGGCCGGCTGCGGATGGAAGGTCATCGTGCTGCTGACGGCGTCGCTCACTGGGCCGCCTCCTCGTCGTTGTCCTCGGCGGCGGTCGGCTCGGTCGGCTCGTACACGAGCACCGCGCGGTTGTCGGGGCGCAGCCGGGCCTTGGCGACCTCCTGCACCTCCTGCGGGGTGATGTCCAGGACGCGCCGTACGGCGGTCAGGGCGAGCTGCGGGTCGCCGAACAGGACCGCGTAACGGCACAGTTCGTCGGCGCGCCCGGCGGCCGTGGCGAGCCGGTCCAGCCACTCCCGCTCCAACTGGGCCTGCGCGCGCTCCATCTCCTCGGGGCTCGGGCCCTCCTCGGCGAAGCGGGCCAGCTCCTCGTCCACGGCGCTCTCGATCTCCGGCACCTCGACGCCGCCGGAGGTCTTCACGTCCAGCCAGCCGAGCGAGGGGGCGCCGGCCAGCCGCAGCAGGCCGAAGCCCGCGGCCACGGCCGTACGGTCGCGGCGCACCAGCCGGTTGTACAGGCGCGAGGACTCGCCGCCGCCGAGCACCGTCAGCGCCAGATCGGCGGCGTCGGCCTCGCGGGTGCCGTCCTGTGGGAGGCGGTAGGCGGCCATCAGGGCGCGGGAGGGGACGTCCTCCTCGACGACCTCGCGCAGCTCCTCGCCGATGACGTCCGGGAGGGAGCCGTCGCGGGGCGGCTGCTTGCCCTCGTGGCCGGGGATGGAGCCGAAGTACTTCTCCACCCAGGCGAGGGTCTGCTCGGGGTCGATGTCGCCGACGACCGAGAGGACCGCGTTGTTGGGCGCGTAGTACGTACGGAAGAAGGCCCGCGCGTCCTCCAGGGAGGCGGCGTCCAGGTCGGCCATCGAACCGATGGGCGTGTGGTGGTACGGGTGGCCCTCCGGGTACGCCATGGCCGTCAGCTTCTCGAAGGCCGTGCCGTAGGGGACGTTGTCGTAGCGCTGGCGGCGCTCGTTCTTGACGACGTCGCGCTGGTTCTCCAGGGACTCCTCGTCCAGCGCCGTCAGCAGGGAGCCCATGCGGTCGGCCTCCAGCCACAGCGCGAGCTCCAGCTGGTGGGCGGGCATGGTCTCGAAGTAGTTGGTGCGCTCGAAGCTGGTCGTGCCGTTCAGGGAGCCGCCGGCGCCCTGGACCAGTTCGAAGTGGCCGTTGCCGGTGACCTGGGCGGATCCCTGGAACATCAGGTGCTCGAAGAGGTGGGCCAGACCGGTGCGGCCCTTGACCTCGTGGCGGGAGCCGACGTCGTACCAGAGGCAGACCGCGGCGACCGGGGTCAAATGATCTTCGGAGAGCACCACGCGCAGGCCGTTGGCCAGCCGGTGCTCGGTCGCTGTCAGGCCGCCGGAGCCGGCTTGTTCTGTGGCCGTGTGACCCATGGGCATGTACGTCCCTTCGATCCGCTTGCGAGGAAGTTCTGTCACTGTATGCAAGCGCGTCGGGCTATGGCGAAGTTCCCGTCCGGGCTGCCTCGTACGAGCGGACTTCGCCGCCGACCCGTCCGGCGGCCCGGGGAGGGTCGCGGTCGGCGTTGTCAGTGGGGCGGGCCACAATGGTCCGCACAAGACCCGAACGTGATCCAGCATCGGCAAGCAGCAGGACGCAAGCGAAGGAGCCGCAGCCGCGATGGCCCGCCGTAGCACGAAGACCCCGCCGCCGGACGACTTCGAGGAGAGGATCCTCGACATCGACGTCGTCGACGAGATGCAGGGCTCCTTCCTTGAGTACGCGTACTCGGTCATCTACTCCCGCGCCCTCCCGGACGCCCGCGACGGCCTCAAGCCCGTGCACCGCCGCATCCTCTACCAGATGAACGAGATGGGGCTGCGCCCCGAACGCAGCTACGTCAAGTGCGCCCGCGTCGTCGGCGAGGTGATGGGTAAGCTCCACCCGCACGGCGACGCCTCCATCTACGACGCCCTGGTGCGGATGGCGCAGCCCTTCTCCATGCGGCTGCCCCTGGTCGACGGCCACGGCAACTTCGGCTCGCTCGGCAACGACGACCCGCCCGCCGCCATGCGGTACACCGAGTGCAAGATGGCCTCGGCCACCTCCCTGATGACGGAGTCCATCGACGAGGACACGGTCGACTTCGCGCCGAACTACGACGGCCAGGAGCAGGAGCCCGTCGCCCTCCCGGCGGCCTACCCGAACCTGCTGGTCAACGGCGCGTCCGGAATCGCCGTCGGCATGGCGACGAACATGCCGCCGCACAACCTCGGCGAGGTGATCGCCGCCGCCCGCCACCTGATCAAGCACCCGAACGCGGACCTCGAAACGCTGATGCGGTTCGTGCCGGGCCCCGACCTGCCGACCGGCGGCCGGATCGTGGGCCTGGGCGGCATCCGGGACGCGTACGAGACCGGCCGCGGCACCTTCAAGATCCGCGCCACCGTCTCGATCGAGAACGTCACCGCCCGCCGCAAGGGCCTGGTCGTCACCGAACTGCCGTTCGCAGTGGGCCCCGAGAAGGTCATCTCCAAGATCAAGGACCTGGTGGGCGCGAAGAAGCTCCAGGGCATCGCGGACGTGAAGGACCTCACCGACCGCGAGCACGGCCTGCGCCTGGTCATCGAGATCAAGAACGGCTTCAACCCGGAAGCCGTCCTGGAGCAGCTGTACAAGCTCACGGCCATGGAGGAGTCCTTCGGCATCAACAACGTCGCGCTGGTCGACGGCCAGCCGCTGACGCTGGGCCTGAAGGAGCTGCTGGAGGTCTACGTCGACCACCGCTTCGACGTGGTGCGCCGCCGCAGCGAGTTCCGGCGCGGCAAGAAGCGCGACCGCCTCCACCTGGTCGAGGGCCTGCTGACGGCCCTGGTCGACATCGACGAGGTCATCCGCCTGATCCGCTCCAGCGAGAACAGCGCGCAGGCCAAGGAGCGGCTGATCGACCGCTTCGGCCTCAGCGACGTCCAGACGCAGTACATCCTCGACACCCCGCTGCGCCGGCTGACCAAGTTCGACCGCATCGAGCTGGAGTCCGAGCGCGACACCCTCAAGGCCGACATCGAGAAGCTGACGAAGATCCTCGACTCGGACGCCGAGCTGCGCAAGCTGGTCTCGAACGAGCTGGCCTCGGTGGCCAAGAAGTACGGCACGGACCGGCGCACGGTCCTGCTGGAGTCGGCGGGCGCCCCGGTGGCGGCGGTGCCGCTGGAGGTCGCCGACGACCCGTGCCGGGTGCTGCTGTCCTCGACGGGGCTGCTGGCCCGTACGGCCAACGGCGAGGTGAGCTTCGACGCGGAGGCCAGGCGCGTCAAGCACGACGTGATCGTCTCGGCGGTGCCGGCCACCACCCGCGGCGAGGTGGGCGCGGTGACGTCCGCCGGCCGGCTGCTGCGCCTCCAGGTGGTCGACCTGCCGCAGCTGCCGGACACCGTCGCGGCGCCGAACCTCTCCGGCGGCGCGCCGGTCGCGGAATTCCTCTCCCTCCAGGAGGGCGAGGAGCTGATCTGCCTGATGACGCTCGACGAGTCCTCGCCGGGCCTGGCGCTCGGCACCCAGCAGGGCATCGTCAAGCGCGTGGTGCCGGACTATCCCTCCCACAAGGAGGAGTTGGAGGTCATCACCCTCAAGGACGGCGACCGCATCGTGGGCGCCGCGGAGCTGCGCACGGGCGAGGAGGACCTGGTCTTCATCACCAACGAGGCGCAGCTGCTGCGCTATCCGGCGGGGCAGGTGCGGCCGCAGGGCCGGCCGGCCGGCGGCATGACGGGCATCAAGCTGGGCCCGGACGCGAAGGTGATCTTCTTCTCGGCCGTCGACCCGGCCGCCGACGCCATGGTCTTCACGGTCTCCGGCTCGCACGGCACGCTCGACGACTCGGTCTCGACGGCCAAGCTCACCCCCTTCGACCAGTACCCGCGCAAGGGCCGGGCGACCGGCGGCGTGCGCTGCCAGCGGTTCCTGAAGGGCGAGGACTGCCTGTCGCTGGCCTGGGCCGGCGCCACACCGGTACGGGCCGCGGACGCCAAGGGCTCCCCGGTCCCCCTGCCGGACCCGGACCCGCGGCGCGACGGCTCGGGCGTACCGCTGCAGAAGCCGGTCGCGGCGCTGGCGGGGCCGGTGTAGCCGGCGGGGTGATGTGAAAGCTGGTTGATGTGAGGACGGGGGCCCGGGCGGCTGCGGCCGGCCCGGGGCCCGTTCTTGCGTGGGGTCGTCGCCCTGTTGCTCTGCCGTCCGGTCTACGGGGTGTCCGCTCTACCGTCCGGCCTGCGGCTCCGGATCGGCGAAATCCCCGGGCTCTACAGGTGCGAGGTCGGCGGGCTCTGCCGGTGCGAGGCCCGCGGACCCATCGGGGTCCCCGGGCTCGTCCCCGGACAGTACGTACCGCAGCACCCCCCACATGCTGTCCGGCTCGGCGCGCTCCGGCCCCGTCTCCCGGCAGTCCGCCAGCTCCTCGCGCAGCGCCGCCGCGTCGACGCCGCTGCCGATCAGGACGAGCTGAGTGCGCCGCTCCTCGTCCGGCTGCCACGCCGAGGGGTAGAAGCGCAGGAAGTCGCCGACCGCGTGCACGGCGAACTTCTGCCGGTTCTCCGGTACGTCGAAGTGGACGAAGCCCTTGATCCGGTAGAGCCCGGCGGGCCTGCTGTCGAGGAAGGCCATCAGCCGGCGCGGGTTCATCGGCGCGTCCGAGACGAATTCCACGCTCTCGTAGGCGGCGTGGAGGTGCGGCCCGTGCCCGCAGCACTCCGGCCCGTCGCAGGCATGCTCCCCGGACGCCTCCCCGCCCGCCGCGGCCTGCGCGTCCGCCTCCGCCCGGATCAGGTCCTCGAAGGACAGCTGGCGCACCGCCTCGTCCGCCTCGTCGCGCGGCTTGCGGTCGAAGAACAGCTCCGGGTCGATCCGCCCGTACGCGGCCGGCACGACCGGCGTTCCCGGGCTCAGCTCGGCGAGCGTGGCCAGGAGGGAGCGCCGTTCCTCCGCCCCGATCCGGTCGGCCTTGTTCAGGACCACGAGGTCGGCGACGGCCACATGCCGGTCGATCTCCGGGTGCCGGGCCCGGGTGGCCGCGAACTCGGCCGCGTCGACGACCTCGGTGAGCCCGCCGTAGACGATCCGGTCGTTCTCGCTGGCCAGGATCATGCGGATGAGTTCCTGGGGTTCGGCCAGCCCGCTGGCCTCGATGACGATCACGTCGATACGGGCCGCCGGACGGGCCAGGCGCTCCAGGTACTCGTCCAGTTCGCTGGTGTCCACCGCGCAGCACAGGCAGCCGTTGCCCAGCGAGACCATCGAGTCGACCTGTCCCGCCACCGTCATGGCGTCGATCTCGATGCTGCCGAAGTCGTTGACGACCGCGCCGACGCGGGTGCCGCCGCTGCGGCCCAGCAGGTGGTTGAGCAGGGTCGTCTTGCCGGAGCCGAGGAATCCGGCGAGCACGATGACCGGGATCTGTCGCGGGGCCTGCGGGGCCAAGGGGGCGCCTCCATCGTCGTACGTCGGTGCGGCGGCGCGCCGTCGGTCCGGTGCGCCGTTAGTTCAGCGCGGCGGGCACCGGCTGCGGCGGGGGCGGCCCCACATAGCGGGCCGCCGGACGGATGATCTTCGAGTCGTCCGCCTGCTCCAGGATATTGGCGCTCCACCCGATCACCCGCGCGGCACAGAACGTCGGGGTGAACATCTCCCGCGGCAGGCCGCACAGCTCCATCACCACGCCCGCGTAGAACTCGACGTTGGTGTGCAGTTCCCGGCCGGGCTTCAGCTCGGCGAGGAGCGCCTCGACCCGCTCCTCCACCTGGAGCGCGAAGTCCACGAGCGGCCCGCCGAAGCCCCGTGCGATGTCCCGCAGCATCCGCGAGCGGGGGTCCTCGGTGCGGTACACGGGGTGCCCGAAGCCCATGATCCGCTCGCCCGAGCGGACGCGTTCGCGGATCCAGGGGTCGATGCGGTCCGGGGTGCCGATGGCGTCGAGGGCGTCCAGGGCCCGGCTGGGCGCGCCGCCGTGCAGTGGTCCGGAGAGTGCGCCGACCGCGCCGGCCAGGCAGGCCGCGAGGTCGGCGCCGGTGGAGGCGATGACGCGGGCGGTGAAGGTCGAGGCGTTGAAGCCGTGGTCGACGGTGGAGATCAGGTAGCGTTCGATGGCGCTCGCACGCTCGGGGTCCGGTTCCTCCCCGGTGAGCATGTAGAGGTAGTTGGCGGCGTAGGGGAGGTCGTCCCGCGGCTCGACCGGCGTCAGGCCCCGGCCGAGGCGGTGCAGCGCGGTGAGGATGGTGGGCACGGCGGCGCTCGCGGTGAGGGCGTCCGCGCCGCGCTGCCCGGCGTCGATGTCGTACAGGGGCCGGAAGCCCGCGGCGGCGCCGAGCAGGGAGAGCGCGGTGCGCAGGCCGGCGAGCGGGCCGCTGCGGGCGCTCGCGCGGGCGATGCCGGGCAGCGCGTCCCGTACGGCGTCGGGCAGGTGGCGCAGGGGCGCGGTCTCCGCCGTGAAGGCGGCGCGCCGCTCCGCGTCCGGCAGGGAGCCGCGGAGCATCAGGTGCCAGACGTCCTCGAAGGTACGGCTTTGCGCGAGCTCCACGGCGGAGTACTGGCGGTAGTGGTAGAAGCCCTCCCCGCCCCGTACGTCCCCCAGTTCGGTCTCGGTGACGATCACGCCCGCGAGGCCGCGGGGTACGTCGACGGTCATGCCCGGTTCGGCGATCGACATGGCGCTCACTGCCTCTCTCTGCTCTTTCCCTGATCACCGGCGCCTCGGTCGGTGTGAACTTGACTGTCCATGGTTGACTCTGTCGATGTCAATATTGATTGGATCAACATAATCATCGGGACGCATCGATACGATGGGCGTCATGGCGGATCACGGAGCGGACCATGAGACGGGGCACCGCGCGAACGACGGCGACGGGGCGGAGCGGCGGCTGAGCACCCGGGAGGCGGCCGAGCGGCTCGGCGTGAAACCGGAAACGGTGTACGCGTACGTCAGCCGCGGCCAGCTGACCAGCCGGCGGAACCCCGGCGGACGCGGCAGCACCTTCGACGCCGCTGAGGTGGACGCGCTCGTCCGGCGCGGCGCCCGCCGCGAACCGGCCGCCCAGGGCGGCGACCTGGCGATCCGTACCGGCATCACCCTCATCGACCAGGACCGCTGCTACTTCCGCGGCGTGGACTCCTCCGAGCTGACCTCCCGTTACGGCTACGAAGAGGTCGCCGACTGGCTCTGGACGGGCGTGCTGCGCCCCGGCGTCCGCTTCACGGCCCCGGAGGACGCGCTCGCCGCCGCGCGCCGGGCCGTCGGCGCGCTGCCCGCGCACAGCAGCCCGATGGACCGGCTGCGCGTCGCGGTGGTGGCGGCAGCCTCCGCCGATCCGCTGCGCTTCGACCTGTCCGAGGACGCCGTCCTGGGTACGGCGCGCGCGCTGATCCCCGTCCTCGTGGACGCCCTACCGCACCTGGGCAGCCCGGGCGGCCACACTTCGGCCCCGCTCCCCCGGCGCCTGTGGTCGCGCCTCACCCCGGAACGGCCCGACGAGCCGTCACTTCGCGCGCTGGACGCGGCACTTACCCTCCTGATCGACCACGACCTCGCCGCTTCCACCCTGGCCGCCCGGGTGGCCGCCTCCGCGCGGGCGCATCCGTACGCCGTCGTGTCGGCCGGATTCGGCGCGCTGGACGGGCCCCTGCACGGCGCCGCGAGCGGGCTCGCGCACCGCATGCTGCTGGAGGTGCTGGAACGGGGCAGCGCGGCGGCCGTGGTCGCGGACCACCTGCGCGCCGGCCGCCGGGTGCCCGGCCTCGGCCATCGCGTCTACCAGGGCGAAGACCCGCGCGCCCGCACCCTGTTCCGCCTCCTGGAGGACGTACCGCAGGCCGGACCGGCACTGGCGGCGGCCCGCGAAGTCGCCGCCACCACCGCCCGGCACACCGCCCTGCACGCCAACGTCGATCTCGCGCTGGCCACCCTGACCGTCTCGGCCGGCATGACCCCCGAAGCCGGCGAAACGGTCTTCGCGGTGGCCCGCACGGCTGGCTGGATCGCCCACGCACTGGAGGAGTACGCGGAACGCCCGCTCCGTATCCGCCCGAGCGGCCACTATCAAGGGCCGCGGCCGCCTCAGCCGATGCCGTGAACAGGGCGGGCCGAGGCGGGGGCGGGGCTTGGGGCGCCAAGTCGAGTGCAACCCCTGGGGCGTTGAGCATCTGCACCCCGCCCCTCCCCGACCGGGTGAGCCCGGATTTCGATGATCCCGGTGCTGGATTCCGGCCGCTCCGCGACAGGTTAGGGTTACCTGTGTGAGCACGTGCGCAACCGCTTCCCGCGATGCCGCCGAGCCCGTCGCAGGCACCTCGGCAACCGCCCGGACCTGGCTGCTCGTCGAGCAGACCGGCCCCTGGGGCACCGAGGCACTGATCGAAAGCCATCTCGATCCCCGCATCGGGCGGGCCCTGGAAGCGGCCGCGGACGGCACGGGCGTACGCGTCGCCCTCATCCGCCGGCCAGGCCGCCACGCCGACTGCCACGGTTCCACCGCCCGCCGCGTCTTCCTCGCACACACCGCACCGGGCCGCTCCTGGATGCGCACCGCGACCATCACCGACCCCGGAGCGCTGCTGTCCCTCGACTTCGCACGGCTGGGGGCGGGCGAACACGACGGGCTCTGGGCCCCGTACACCGGCGATCCGCTGGTCTTCGTCTGCACCAACGGCAAGCGTGACCGCTGCTGCGCCCTCCTCGGCCGCCCGCTGGCCGCCGAACTGACCGTCAGCGGAACCGAGGCGTGGGAGATAACCCACATCGGCGGCCACCGCTTCTCCCCCACCCTCTTCGTGCTCCCTTACGGCTACGCCTACGGGCGGGCCTCCGCCCCGCTGGTCAAGGACGCCGTGGAGTCGGCGCGCTCGGGCCGCGTCCTGCTGGACCACTGCCGGGGCCGCTCCGCCTGGGAACGCCCGGCCCAGGCCGCCGACCTCGCCGTTCGCGAGCTGATACGCGAAGACCGGGCGGACGCGCTCGATGCCGTACGCACGGAGGCCGTATCACCGCCCGGCGCCGGCGAAGCGCCCGTCACCCCGGCGTGGGCCGTCACGGTCGCGCACCGGGACGGCCGGTCCTGGCGGGTCACGGTGGAGCAGCGCACCGATGGCGCACCCGCCCCGGCCAGTTGCGGGCTCCCGCTCGGACGGCCGGCCCGTATGGCCGTACTGTCCGTACGGGCCCTCCCCGGCCCCGCCTCCTCCCCTGCCCCGTCCTGATCAAGGTGCGGTTACCCCCACCACCAAGCGGTGGCTCACCGGATGGGCAGCAGCACCGATGGGCGGCGATCGTGGATCCGGAGATCACTTGAGCCGAAGGGGGAACGGTGAGTCGTTTCATGGAACACGCCGTCGCGCGCCGTACGTTGCTGGCCGGCGCGGCGGCGGCCGGCGCGGCAACGGCGTGGGCGGGCGCGGGGGAGGCCGTCGCCGGTGGGTGGAAGGGGCCGGTGGAACAGTCGGCCGTGGCCGCCGAGACCGCCCGCTTGGAGCGCGCGCTGATCGAGCTGCGACGCGACGTCCATCGGCACCCCGAGGCCCCGGGACAGGAGAAGCGCACGGCCGCTGTGGTGGCCCGTGAGTTGCGCGCGGCCGGGCTGGCCGTCACCACCGGAGTGGGCGGCCATGGAGTCGTCGGTGTCCTGCGGGGCTCGCGACCCGGCCGGACCGTTGCCTACCGGGCGGACATGGACGCGGTGCCACCCAGGGACATCGTCGGTACGGGCCCCGCGCCGGCCCACGTCTGCGGCCACGACGTCCACACGGCGGTGGGCATCGGCGTGGCCCGGGTCCTGGCACGGCTGCGGCATCGGCTGAGCGGAACAGCGGTCTTCCTGTTCCAGCCCGCCGAGGAGACTCTGTCCGGCGCCCGCGCACTGATCGACGCGGGCGTGCTGGAGCGTTTGAGCATCGAGGAGATCCACGCGCTGCACTGCGGGCCGTTCCCTGTCGGCCGGTTCGCCGTGCTGCCGGGCCACGGGATGCCGGGCCAGGACAAGGCGGAGGTGACACTCTCCGGACCGGACGCGTTCGAGGCCGCGCGACGCCTGGCCGCCGACATCGGCGCCCTCGCAACGGTGGCCCTACCGCGGTCCCCGGCGGACCTGGAACGCCTGGTCGCCGACGCCCTGATACCCGACGGACCACTGGCCCGCTTCGTGGCCGTCCGGGCCACGGCCGAGAAGGCGCGGGTGAGCGTGTCCTACCGCTGCTGGCCGCAGGAGCGGTACGTGGAGGTCCGCGAGGCCATCCGCCGTGCGGCCAGGCCGTACGCGGGGGCCGGGGTGCGCTTCCCCGCCGAGCCGTTCCCGGCCATGGTCTGCCCGGCCCACGACGCCCGCCTGCTCGCCCGTCACCTGCGCCGCACGGTCGGCCGGAACACGGTCATCGAGCTTCGCGCTGCCTTCCCTCCCTTCAGCGGCGAGGACTTCGCCCTCTACTTGAACCGGATACCCGGCACGTACACGTTCCTCGGCGTCCGCGCCCCTGGCACACCGATCACCACGAGCTACCCGCACTACCCCGACTTCTCCCCGGACGAGCGCGCCATCGGCGTCGGCGTACGGGCGATGGCCGGCTGGATCGCGGAGCGCACCCGCCCAGCGCGGGAGCAGCCAGGCGGAATCACGCACCGGGGCGACTGACCCCACTCCCCTGACCACCGCCCGCTCGCCCGTCCGAGCACGCGAACCCGGCCCCTTGACCGCCTCGCCGAAAGCGGACCTTCAGCACTGCCAGAGAAACGCAGCCTCGCCACACCCCCGGCACCGGAACACATAACCCCGCCCCATCCCACCGAAGTTGGCCGCGGTCCTGTGGTCGTACCCCTCTTCGAGCTCGGCCGTGAAAGTCATGCGGGCGCTACAGGAGGGGCAGTCAGGTGTCTCGTCGTGCTGGATCCAGTCGGGTTCGCCGCCCAGCCGCCCCAAGGCCGGTTCGTCGGTGGGGGTGTCCTCAGGGTGGGCGCGCAGCGCGGTGACGGCACCGAGCAGGGTCTCGCCCTCGGACGGGACCTTCGCCGCCGTGAGCCGACCGGTGAACAGGAAGGCCCGGTTGGCGCCGCCAGTGGCGTCCCAGTCGCCGCACATCCCGGGGTCGTTCTGGCACTGGAACACCGCGATCGCCCCATCTTCGACAGGTAGGTGGGCCAGGAATTGCATGGCCCCTTCGCACTCGCGGCACACCGGCCAGACGAATCCCTCCGGGACGAGCGGCACTCCACCGGTGCGCAGTACGGGTTCGTCGGCCGCGGCTTCCCCGCCGTAGATCAGCAGCATGATCACAGCCTAGGTACGGTCCGCCGAGCCCCGGATCAGCGGTCCGGTCACAGATCCCCTCACACCACCTCATCGATCCACCCCCTGAAGAGAAGTCCACGTACGTCCGCGGAGACCACCGCCGCAACCCCCGTCGTCACACTGCGAGATTAAGCAGTCACACACGGCCCCCGAAACCCCTGTGGACAACCACCGCATCCCTTATCCACAGGGCTTGCCAAGCGCTGGCCTGTGACCGTTCGCGGTAGTCGGCGACTGCTCGCGATAGGTGGCGGAGGCGCCGAGACGATTGCCTGAGCTGCGCCTTCGCTGGTGGAGACGCCGGCTCGGGCCTCAGATCCGCCAACTATCGTGAACAGGTCTCACCAACTGCGGTGAACACAAACGCCGTGGCCAGCGAGGACTCCGGAGACGATCCGCCAGGTATCGCGAGTGGTCACACGGCCACCGTGCTGCCCCTCCAGCCCCCGGACCGGGCTGACCGCCTGCTGACCACCTGCCGCTCCCCGCCTTCGCTTACTGTTCGTTCGTATGGGCGCAAAGGACCAGATCAACGCGCAGCCGGGCGCGGGACAGGCCGCCGGTGGCGGGTTCCGCGCCGCGCTGTCGCGCCTGCGTGCCCGCCTGGGCTGGCCGCGCCGCGTCTTCGCGCAGGTGCTGCTGATGCAGTTGGCCATCGCCACCGGCGTCACCGCGCTCGCCACCGGCCTCTTCCTCGCCCCGCTCGGCGCGCAGCTCGACGACCAGGCGATGCGCCGCGCTCTGGCCATCGCCCAGACCACCGCCGCCGAGTCCCGCCTGGACGACGCGCTGGAGAGCTCCCGGCCTGGGCGCACGGGGCCCGTGCAGCACGAGGCGGAGCGGATCCGCCGGGCGACCGGGGCGGAGTACGTCGTGATCATGGACGTACACGGAGTGCGCTGGTCCCACACCGACCCGGACCAGATCGGGCGGCATGTGTCGACCGACCCCGGCGACGTCCTGGCGGGCCACGAGGTCAGGGAGATCGACGAGGGCACCCTCGGCCGTTCCGCGCGCGGCAAGGTTCCGCTGCGGGACGAGCAGGGGAAGATCGTCGGCGCCGTCTCGGTCGGCATCGCCTACGAGAACGTGCAGCAACTGCTGCTGGCCACCGTGCCGCAGTTGCTCGCGTACGCGGGCGGGGCGCTCGCGGTCGGCGCGCTGGCCGCCTACCTGGTCGCCCGGCGGCTCCAGCGCCGTACCCATGACCTGGCCTTCTCCGACATCTCCGCCCTGCTCGCCGAGCGCGAGGCGATGCTGCACGGCATCCGGGAGGGGTTCGTGGCGCTCGACCGGCACGGCCGTATCCGGCTGCTGAACGACGAGGCGCAGCGCCTGCTCGACCTGCGCGCCGAGGACACCGGCCGGCCGCTGGAGGAAGCGCTGCCGCCCGGCCGTACCGCCGAGGTCCTGTCCGGGCGGGTGCGCGGCGCCGACCTGCTCACCGTCAGCGGGCAGCGGGTCCTGGTGGCCAACCGGATGCCGACCGACGACGGCGGGGCTGTGGTAACGCTGCGCGACCGCACCGAGTTGGAGCGGCTGGGCCGCGAGCTGGACGGCACCCGGGGCCTCATCGACGCGCTCCGCGCCCAGGACCATGAGCACGCCAACCGCCTCCACACGCTGCTCGGCCTCCTGGAGCTGGGGCTGCACGAGGAGGCCGTGGAGTTCGTGACCCAGGCCGTGGGCGTGCATCGGGCGACCGCCGAGCAGGTCACCGAGCGGGTGCACGATCCGCTGCTGGCGTCCCTGCTGGTCGGCAAGGCGACCGTGGCCACCGAGCGCGGCGTCTCGCTGGGCATCGCGCCCGACAGCCGCCTGCCGGATCGCGTGGTGGACCCGCGTGGCCTGGTCACGGTCCTGGGCAACCTGGTCGACAACGCCCTGGACGCCACGGCCGGCCGCCCCGGAGCGCGCGTCGAGGTGGAGCTTCGCGCCGAGGGCCGCACCGCCGTGGTCCGCGTCCGTGACAACGGCCCGGGAGTGCCCGTACCCCGGCGCGCGGAGATCTTCACCGAGGGCTGGACGACCAAGGAACCTCCGGCCCACGGACAGCGCGGCATCGGCCTCGCGCTCGTGCGCCGTCTCGCCGAACGGTACGGAGGTGCCGCCGAGGTGGGCGACCGCCCCGGAGGTGGCGCGGAATTCACCGTCACCCTCCCGGACGCGCTGTCCGACGCGCTGTCCACCGGGCCGGAAGCCGCCGATGCCACCCAAGCCACCGGAGTCACAGACGACACAGGAGCCCCTCGATGATCGACGTACTGGTCGTGGACGACGACACCCGGGTCGCCGAGATCAACGCCGCCTACGTCGCGAAGGTCCCGGGCTTCCGCGTCAGCCGCCTCGCCCACTCCGCCGCGGAGGCACTGGCCGCCCTGGAGACGGCCCCCGTCGATCTCGTCCTGCTGGACCACTACCTCCCCGACGAGACCGGCCTCCAGCTCGTGTCCCGGCTGCGGCAGCGCGGCGTCCAGACCGACGTGATCATGGTGACCGCGGCCCGCGACATCGCGACCGTCCAGGCGGCCATGCGCCAGGGCGCGCTGCAGTACCTGGTCAAGCCGTTCACGTTCGCGGGGCTTCGGCACAAACTGGAGGGTTACGCGGCGCTCCACCGCGCCTTCGAGGGCGGCGGCCAGGCCGAACAGTCCGAGGTCGACCGGATCTTCGGCGCCCTGGGGTCCGCCGGGGCCGGGCCCGCCGAGCTGCCCAAGGGGCATTCGACGGCGACCGCCGATCGCGTACGGTCCGTCCTGCGCACGGCCGACGAAGCGCTGTCCGCCCAGGACGTGGCCCGGCAGGCGGGGCTCAGCCGGCAGACCGCGCAGCGCTACCTCAAGCTCCTCGAACACGCCGGGCGGGTCCGTCTCAGCCTCAAGTACGGCGAGACCGGCCGCCCCGAGCACCGCTACCTCTGGGTCTGACGCATCCGACCCGATCAGGTGATGGACGACTCGGGCGGTTGTGCGAGACCGTGGCGGTAGGCGTAGTGGATCGCCTGGGCCCGGTTCCGCAGCCCGGCCTTGGCGAAGAGGTTGTTGATGTGGGTCTTCACGGTCGCGTTCGAGACGTGCAGCGACCGGGCGATCTCCGGGTTGGACAGCCCCTCGGCGACCAGCCGCAGCACCTCCACCTCGCGTGCGGTCAGCCCGTCCGGGGGCCCGGCCGGTGCCGCCGAGGCGGCGGGCCGTGCGGGCTCGGCGAACCGCTCCAGCAGCCGCCGCTGCACCTTCGGCGACAGTCCCGCCTCGCCCGACAGGACGTCCTCGATGGCCCGTACGATCTCGTCGCCGTCCGCGTCCTTGGTCAGGTAGCCGCGCGCACCGGCCTCCAGCGCGGGGAAGAGATGGTCGTCGTCGGCGTAGGTCGTCAGCACCACGACCTCGGTGCCCGGGTGTTCCGTACGGATGCGCCGGGTGGCCTCGACGCCGTCGCAGCGGGGCATCCTGAGGTCCATCAGCACGACGTCCGGGGCCAGTTCGGCGGCGAGCCGTACGGCTTCCTCGCCGTCCCCGGCCGAACCGACGACCTCGATGCCCGGCAGCAGCCCCAGCAGCATCACGATTCCCTCGCGCACCACGGTCTGGTCGTCGGCGACCACCACCCGCGCCGTCATGCCGGCACCCGCAACCGCACCACGAAACCCTCCTCGTCGGGGCCGGAGTCCAGCGTTCCGCCGAGGAGTTCGGCGCGCTCCCGCATCCCCAGCAGACCGTACCCGGAACCGGACGAGCCGAGATCGTCCAGGGCACCCGGTCCGCCGCCGCGCGGCTTCCTGCGCGCGCCGGAGTCCCGTACCTCCAGCTCGACTTCGCTCTCCGCGTAGTCGAGGCGTACGGTCACCCGCGCGCCCGGCGCGTGCTTCCGTACGTTCGTGAGCGCCTCCTGCGCCACCCTGCGCAACGCCAGAGCGGCCTCGGGAGAGAGCGTGCGGCGCTCCCCCGTCACCTCCAGGCGGGCGCCCTCGGCGGCCGTCAGATGGTGCAGGAAGTCCTCCACCGGGGCCATCTCGCCGCGCAGCGCCGACAGGGCCTGCCGCGTGCCGTCCAGCCCTTCCCGCGCCATGCCACGCGCCGCCACCACCCGTTCAAGGACCTGCTGCCGGTCCGCCTCCAGGTCCTCGCTGCGCTGGATCAGCAGCCGCGCCGCTTCCAAGTGCACCAATTGCGCACTCAGACTGTGTGCCAGTACGTCGTGGATCTCGCGGGCGATACGGCTCCGCTCGGCCAGCGCCGCCGTCTCGGCCTCGGCCTTGCGGGCGGCCCGTTCCTGGGTCAGCAGCCGCTGGGCGTTGCCCCGCGCCTCCGAGTCCAGCCGCAGGACGTACCCGGCCAGTCCGAGCCCGATGACGGTCGTCGCGGTCGACAGCCAGTCGTCGGGACTGCGCAGGGTGTACGCCCCCAGGGACACGGCCATGGCCGGCAGCGCCGCCGCCAGCGGCAGCCGCTCCATCGAGATGACGGCGGTGGCTCCCCACACCACGGCGGCCGGCACCCTCGCGCCCTCCAGGTGGAACCAGAGCGCGCCGATCTCCAGGAGTGCCAGCAGTCCGAGCGCGGGCCACAGCCGGTGCTGGAGCGTCGTATGGAAGAAGCCCCACAGGGCCACGCCGCACAGCGCGACCGTGGCCAGCCCCAGGACCACACCTGCGCCCCGGAACTCCCGGTTCGCCAGGGCGCTCCACAGCAGGGCTCCCATCACCAGGACGCGGATGCCGCGCCCGATCCACAGCCGGGTCGTGCTGAACCCGGCCCGGGACAGTGCCTCCCGCAAGGGCCAGCTCGTCCAGATACTCAGCGCCACCAACGATCCTTCCGGCGTACGGCTCCCGGGGCGCGAACACGCGGCTTCAGCCACCGGCAGCAACACGGTACGTCGGCCGCAGCGTCTGGGCCCGCCAGTACATGGTGCCCGTCCGGGCCAGCAACGTGGCGGCCACGGTCAGCATCGTGGACTGGCTGCCCAGATGGATCCCGGCCAGGACCGCGACTCCGTACAGGCCGAACCGCAGTGCCGCGCCGAGCACCCAGGCCACGGCGGTCACCGGGCGGCCCGCCGACCAGACCGCACCGTCGTCGTCGGTCCAGATGCGCATCGTCCACGCCCAGGCCGCGCCGGTCAGCAGCCCGAGGACGACCCCGACGGCCAGCAGGACGACGGACCCGGCGGGGTGCGCCTTGTCGAGCAGGCCCGGCTCGCGCACCGCCATGATCGCGAGGATGCCGGGCAGCAGCCACCAGCGCCGGCCGTCCGTCTCCAGCCGCTGCGGTTTCAGCTGCCGTACGACCACCACCGCGATGACCGCGACGATGACGAGAACGTTGAGCGAACCGCTCATGACCTGGGCCTCCGAGGCGTGGGAACAACAACGTCCCCGACGCTACGGAGCGCGGCCCGCCTCCCGGATCGGCGTACGGGTGGGCCCCGGGTGGAAAAAGCGGCGGGCGCCCCTCCACCCGTGGGTGGACAGGCGCCCGTACCGGCGCGCGCCACGCTTCACGCGCCCGCGCGGACCCCGTCAGGTGTCGATGCGGGAGCGGTCGAGCGTGGCGGCGGAGCTGGTGATGAATTCGCGGCGGGGCGCGACCTCATTGCCCATGAGCAGGTCGAAGACCTTCTCGGCGGCTTCCAGCTCGCCGATGTTGATCCGGCGCAGGGTGCGGTGGCGGGGGTCCATGGTGGTCTCGGCCAGCTGGTCGGCGTCCATCTCGCCCAGGCCCTTGTAGCGCTGGATGCTGTCCTTGTAGCGGATGTTCTTGCGCTGCAGCTCCAGCAGGGTCTGGCGCAGCTCGTTGTCCGAGTAGGTGTACAGGTACTTGTCCTGGCCCTTCTTGGGCTGGATCAGCTCGACGCGGTGCAGCGGCGGCACGGCGGAGAAGACCCGGCCCTGTTCGACCATGGGGCGCATGTAGCGCTGGAAGAGGGTCAGCAGCAGGGTGCGGATGTGGGCGCCGTCGACGTCGGCGTCGGCCAGGAAGATGACCTTGCCGTAGCGGGCCGCGTCGATGTCGAAGGTACGGCCCGAGCCGGCCCCTATCACCTGGATGATCGCGCCGCACTCGGCGTTCTTGAGCATGTCCGAGACGGACGCCTTCTGCACGTTCAAGATCTTGCCGCGGATCGGCAGCAGCGCCTGGAACTCCGAGTTGCGCGCCAGCTTCGCGGTGCCCAGCGCGGAGTCGCCCTCCACGATGAACAGCTCGCTGCGCTCGACATCGTCGCTGCGGCAGTCGGCCAGCTTCGCCGGCAGCGAGGACGATTCCAGGGCGGTCTTGCGGCGCTGGGCCTCCTTGTGCTGGCGGGCCGCGATACGGGTGCGGGCCGCCGCGACGACCTTGTCCAGCACCGCGCGGGCCTGCTGCTTGGCGTCACGCTTGGTGGAGGTCAAGAACGCCTTGAGTTCCTTGGCGATGACCTGGGCGACGATGCGGGAGGCGGCCGAGGTGCCCAGCACCTCCTTGGTCTGCCCCTCGAACTGCGGCTCCGCCAGGCGCACGGTGACGACCGCGGTCAGGCCCTCCATGGCGTCGTCCTTGACGACGTCGTCCTCGGCCACCCGCAGCAGCTTGGCCGCGCGCAGCGCCTCGTTGACCGTCTTGGTCACCGCCCGCTCGAAGCCGGTCACATGGGTGCCGCCCTTGGGGGTGGCGATGATGTTGACGAAGGAGCGCACGGTGGTGTCGTAGCCGGTGCCCCAGCGCAGCGCCACGTCCACGCCCAGCTCCCGGGTGACCTCGGTGGGCGTCATGTGGCCGCGCTCGTCCAGGACCGGCACGGTCTCTTTGAAGGTGCCCTGGCCGGACAGGCGCAGGACGTCGCACACGGCCTTGTCCTGGGCGAGGTATTCGCAGAACTCGCTGATGCCGCCGTCGTAGCGGAAGGTCTCCTCGAGCACGCCCTCGCCTTCCAGGCCGCGCTCGTCGCGCACGACCAGGGTCAGGCCGGGCACCAGGAAGGCGGTCTGGCGGGCGCGGGCGTGCAGCGTCTCCAGGGAGAGCTTGGCGTCCTTGAGGAAGATCTGCCGGTCCGCCCAGTACCGCACGCGCGTGCCGGTGCGGGTCTTGGGGATGCGCTTGCCCTTGAGCAGGCCGTTGGCCGGATCGAAGGGGGCGTCGGGGCCGGATTCGGTGAAGATGCCGGGCACGCCGCGGCGGAAGCTGATCGAGTGGGTCTTGCTGTTGCGGTCGACCTCGACGTCCAGCCGGGCGGACAGGGCGTTGACCACGGAGGCGCCGACGCCGTGCAGACCGCCGGAGGCCGCGTACGAGCCGCCGCCGAACTTGCCGCCGGCGTGCAGCTTGGTCATCACGACCTCGACGCCGGACAGGCCGGTCTTGGGCTCCACGTCCACCGGGATGCCGCGGCCGTTGTCGCGGACCTCCACCGAACCGTCGTCGTGGAGGATCACCTCGATACGGTCGCAGTAGCCGCCCAGGGCCTCGTCGACGGAGTTGTCGATGATCTCCCACAGGCAGTGCATCAGACCGCGGCTGTCCGTCGAGCCGATGTACATGCCCGGGCGCTTGCGGACGGCCTCCAGTCCCTCCAGGACGAGCAGATGCCGCGCGGTGTAGTTGGAACCGTCCCGGTCTGCCCCGGTCAGCACTGCGGTGGACGGCACGGACATCTCGGCGGTCACGCGGTTCGCTCCTCGCTGAATTACTGGTGGTCCGCATTCCGCGGACCCGGTCGTGGCGGTGTCGCCGGTCAGAGCGTACCGAGGCCCGGTAGAGCCGAAGTGACGCCACCCGTGACGATGTCCATGGTAGTAGACTTTCGCTCACGTGTTCGATCCCTCGTTGGGGTGAGAGTGCGGTGACGCGCACATCACGTTCCCTTCGAGGCATGAACCATTTAGGCTCCGGGCACGTCCTCTTGAACAACCGGCAAGCCAGCCGGGAGGACAAAGCCCAGCAACCAACGTGAATCAGACCACCACGCAATACGGCTCATTCGCCGCCACCCGGCAACACCCGGCGTCCTTGGAAAAATTTTTTCAGGGAATAGGCACGAGCGGGAACGTTTTCGGCCTGGTTGGATGTTGACCCTGGTACGACAGCTCGTCGAGCTAGAGAAGAGGCGACGTGACTACTGTTCTGACCCCCGCGAGCCCGCTGACGGCCGCTGACCGCTGCGACCGCTGCGGCGCCCAGGCATACCTGCGCGTCGTCCTGATGTCCGGCGGCGAACTGCTCTTCTGCGCCCACCACGGCCGCAAGTTCGAGCCAGAACTCAAGAAGATCGCCGCGGAAATACAGGACGAGACGGAGCGGCTGACCGCCTCTCCCGCGTCTGCTTCCGATGAGGAACGCTGACACATCGCATCCGACGACGAGCGAGCAGCGGCCTAGGGCCGTGTGGCGGGCGGCTTCCCGGAACCACCGGGAAGCCGCCCGCACTCGTATGCCCCGGCGCTTGACGTGACGAGGGTGCCCTCAAGCGCCTCCTGTGCCGTCCTGAGGCCCTGCGGTCGCCCGTCCCGGTCCTCCGGGCCGCCCGCCCGTGTCATGGCGCTCAGCCGGCACCATGGGCGGTCACATGCTTCATCATCGCCGAGATGCGCGTATAGACGCCCGGCTTCGCCGCCTTTCCGCATCCGGTACCCCAGGACACCAGCCCGATCAGCCGCCCCCGCGCCACCAGCGGCCCGCCGCTGTCACCCTGGCAGGCGTCCCGGCCGCCCTGCGGCGTCCCCGCGCACAGCATGGAATCGGCCAAATACTTGCCGTCCGCGTTGCCCGGGTACGCCCTGCTACAGGCCGCATTCGAATACACCTGCACCTGCGCCGACCGGAGCGTGGCCGCGTACGTACCGCTACCGGTCGTGTCGCCCCAGCCGTACACGTTCGCCCGCGTACCGGCCCGGTAGGCGGCGTCGCCGGCCTTGGCCATCGGCAGCGCCCGGCCCTTCGGCTGCTGCGTGCCGAGCGTGAGCACGGCGATGTCACCGGCGTTGCTGTAACTGTCGTACGTCGGATTCACCCAGACCCGCCGCGGTACGAGTTCCTGCCCGCCGCGGCCCCGCATGTCCTCGCGACCCACGATGATCCGCAGGTCCCTGACCTGCTGCCACTCCACGCCCAGCACCGCGCGGCTCAGGCAGTGCGCCGCCGTCACCACCGTCGCGCGGCCGACCAGCACACCGCCGCAGTACTGGCCCGACCGGTCGGTCCCGAAGCGCGAGCGCGAGCTGATCGCGACCATCCAGGGGTGGTCGGAGACCTTCACCGGCCGGCCTCCCACCACCGACTCGTCCGCCCGCGCGACGGTGACCGGCACGGCGAGGACGAGGGCGAGCGCCCCGAGGGCGGCCCGGACGAAAGCACGCATACACGCTCCTGACTGTGCGGAAGTGTTCGCACACCCAGGGTGAGCCAGCCAGGCGCATCGCGCACCCGGACACACCGCGGGCCCGGCCCTCCCGAGGGAGGGCCGGGCCCGCGATGCACCCGGACGGCCGTCCGGGGCGAGAGTGCGGATCAGTCCAGGTAGTCGCGCAGGACCTGCGAGCGCGACGGGTGGCGCAGCTTCGACATCGTCTTGGACTCGATCTGGCGGATGCGCTCACGCGTGACGCCGTAGACCTTGCCGATCTCGTCCAGCGTCTTGGGCTGGCCGTCGGTGAGGCCGAAGCGCATGGAGACCACACCGGCCTCGCGCTCGCTGAGCGTGTCCAGAACCGAGTGCAGCTGCTCCTGCAGCAGCGTGAAGCTGACCGCGTCGGCCGGCACGACCGCCTCGGAGTCCTCGATCAGGTCACCGAACTCGCTGTCGCCGTCCTCGCCCAGCGGGGTGTGCAGCGAGATCGGCTCGCGGCCGTACTTCTGGACCTCGATGACCTTCTCGGGGGTCATGTCCAGTTCCTTGGCCAGCTCCTCCGGGGTGGGCTCGCGGCCCAGGTCCTGGAGCATCTGGCGCTGCACACGGGCCAGCTTGTTGATGACCTCGACCATGTGGACGGGGATACGGATCGTCCGGGCCTGGTCGGCCATGGCGCGGGTGATGGCCTGGCGGATCCACCACGTCGCGTACGTGGAGAACTTGTAACCCTTGGTGTAGTCGAACTTCTCGACCGCACGGATCAGACCGAGGTTGCCCTCCTGGATCAGGTCCAGGAAGAGCATGCCGCGGCCGGTGTAGCGCTTGGCCAGCGAGACGACCAGACGGAGGTTGGCCTCCAGCAGGTGGTTCTTGGCGCGGCGGCCGTCCTCGGCGATGATCTCCAGCTCGCGCTTGAGCTTCGGCGCCAGCTTGTCGGAGTTGGCCAGCTTGTCCTCGGCGAACAGGCCGGCCTCGATGCGCTTGGCGAGTTCGACCTCCTGCTCGGCGTTGAGCAGCGGGACCTTGCCGATCTGCTTGAGGTAGTCCTTGACCGGGTCGGCGGTGGCGCCGGCCGCGGCGACCTGCTGCGCGGGGGCGTCGTCCTCGTCGTCGTCGGACAGCACGAAGCCGGCGTTCTCGGCGCCCTCGGGCACCTCGGCGGCCTCGCCCTTGCCGGCGGGCGCCGCTTCCTCGATCGGCTCGTCCTCGAGGAGGTCGTCGACGTCCTTCTTGGAGGCGGTCTTCTTCGCCACGGTCTTCTTGGCGGCGGTCTTCTTCGCGACCGTCTTCTTGGCGGCGGCCTTCTTGGCGACCGTCTTCTTCTCGGGCCCGCCCTCGGCGTCGCCGTACGACGTGTCGCCCAGCGGGGCGGCCGCGGTGGTGGTGGCCTTCTTCACCGTGGCGGTCTTGGCCGCGACGGTCTTGGTGGCGGTGCGCTTCGCCGGACTCTTCGCTGCGACGCTCTTGCGGGTGCGCTTGGGCGCCTCTGCGGCACTGACCATCAGCGTCACACCCTCCTCGTCGAGGATCTGGTTGAGGCTGCGCAGAACGTTCTTCCACTGGGTTGGCGGAATCTGGTCAGCCTCGAAGGCCCGACGCACGTCATCGCCGGCGATCTGCCCATCAGCCTTTCCCCGCTCGATGAGCGCCATCACTGACTCGGACTCGGCGATCTCCGGCGGGAGCGTACGGGATGTGCTGGCCGACACGAACAACCTCTCGGAACGATGGGAACGGCTTCCGACCCCGTCCACGGTGGATCGGAGCCGACGACCGCCGGCGGGAATGGACCGACGGCGCAGGGGAAGCCGGGGAGTTGAACAGCGCCGAAAGCGCCGCTCGCATTCCCTCCTCGGCTATCACCTCTTAAGTCATCGCGCCTCCCCGGCGAGCGTTACGCCCAATCTGCGTGGCCCGAGTCACACCGCATAACGGAACATTCCCCCCTCTACGGGGCGCAATCCTCCCAAGCAAACGCCGGGCCCGGATCGCGCTTCCGGGCCCGGCGGCCTGGCGTACATCGGCTCACGCGGCGCAGCTCGCTCACGGCGGCGCACTGTCGCGGGCCGTACCCGCGCCGGTGCGCTCCGGCGGCCTCCGCACGCCCTGTGCGCCCCCATGCACTCCGCGCGCCTGGCGGCCGCTCCCCGCATCCAGGGTGGACCGCACGTTTTCAGACGTTCCGTCCCGCGCGGACGCGCCTCCCGTCCTGTACGGGTGCGCGCTTCCCGGCCGGCCCTCCCCGGCCGCTACGGGCCCTCCACCGGGCACCGGTCCTCAGCGGCACCGGGCCTTCAGTGCTCGCGGGGCGGCGGCACGGTGTGGTCCCCGGCGCCGCCGGCCCCCTGGCCGCCGGTCTCGCAGTGGGCGGTCAGCAGGGTCCGCATCGCGGCCTCGGCGCCCGGGGCGTCACCGGCGCCGATCGCGTCGACGATCCGCATGTGCTGGCCGACGTTCTTCTCCGCGGGGCGCTCGCAGCCGCCGGAGGGGCCGCCCGAGACGTGCAGGGCGGAGGTGACGATGCCGGAGAGGTGCTCCAGCATGCGGTTTCCGGCCAGCTGGAGCAGCAGGGTGTGGAACTCGGAGTCGGCGCGGGCGAAGGTCAGCCCGTCGCCCTGGGCCGCCGCGTGCCCCATGATCTCGACCATGTCGGCGAGGCGCTGCTGGATGTCGTCGCGGCCGTGGCCGGCGGCGAGCCGGGCGGCGAGGGGCTCGATCGTCCAGCGCAGCTCGGACAGTTCCCGGCGCTGGTCGTCGCGCTGCGGACCGTACGCCCGCCACTCGATGATGTCGGGATCGAGCAGGTTCCAGTCGCTGACCGGGCGTACTCGGGTGCCCACGTTCGGGCGGGCGCTGACCAGGCCCTTGGCCTCCAGGACGCGCAGGGACTCGCGGACGACGGTGCGGGAGACCTCGAAGCGCTGGCCGATCTCCTCCGGCACGAGCGGACGGTCGGCGCCGAGATCGCCGGAGACGATCATCTGGCCGAGCTGCTGGACGAGTTGGCCGTGCAGTCCACGGCCGCGGTTGCCCGCCGCGCGGCGGCCGGCCCGGGCCATGTCCGCATCGGTCCCGTCCCAGACGGGCGGCACGCGGTCGGCCCGCTCGGCGCCCGGCGCGTGGGCGACCCCGCCGGCGCCGGGTGCGCCCACGGCGTTGGCGTAGGAGTAGCGGTCAAGCTCGCCCGGACCGGCGAGGCCGGAGTCGGCGGGGCGAGCCGCGGTCATCATGGTGTGCGCAAGGGTACTCACGCATCATTTGTCGGCGACGCCCCGGGACCCCTTGAGGTCTTTGGTGAAAAGCACACGAAAGGGTGATCGCCCATCCTTCCGCAATTGACGCTTTATCGGAAAGAAAGGTGCTCCCCTCGGGAGGGCATCGGCCGTGGCCGCACGAGCAGTACCGGACGCGGTCAGCGGGCCCGCTTCCGCAGGGCGGTCAGGGCGTAGGCGAAGACCAGTGCGGTGAGCGACAACGTGAGCGCCCCGCTCACCGGTTGGGCCGCCAGCCGCAGCACCGTACCGACCGCCTGGTCGAAGCCGGACGGCCACTGCACGAGCGCCGCCGACCGCAGCCGCGCGGGAACCCCGACCAGTGACCGGCCGGCCGGCGTCTCCAACGCCTGCTGTACGAGCGGCAGAACGAGCACCGGTACGGCGAGCACCGCCGCCAGCCCCATCGCGGTGGACCGGAAGACACCGGCCGCCAGGACACCCGCCCACGCACAGCCGATCATGAGTGCCGTCCAACTGACGGCCAGAACCTTCCAGTCGCCACCCTGCGGCAGCCCGGCGGAGCCGAACAGGCCGCGCACCAGCGCGCCGTCGAGCAGCAGCGTCCCGACCGCGAGCAGCGCCGCTGCCGCACCGCTGATCAGCAGCTTGGCGGCGAGCAGGCCGAGGCGGCGGGGCACGGTGCCCTGCTCGGGGGCGAGGGCCGGATAGCGGAACTCCTGGCCGAAGGAGAGCGCCCCGATCCCCCCGGCCGCGAGCGCTGCCGGGGGGAACGGAAGTTGACGCGGCCAGCCGGTGAGGACATGCACCCGGGAAGTGTCACCGGCGCGGGCCAGAACCAGTGCGAAGACCAGGGCGACGGCCAGGGAGAGGACGGCCACGACCAGGCCCGCGGGGTCGGTCGTCGCACGGCGCAGCTCGTACCGCAGCGGCCACTCCGGACCACGACCGGCAAGCCGCAGACTCACGAGCTGCCGGGCGGCGACTTCGGGGGAAGCGGGGGCGGGGCCGGGGGCGCCGGGGGAAAGGGAGGTGCGAAGGGGCTTCAGGGGCTTGTGGGGGCTCTGGATGTTCAAAGGCTTGAAGGTGGAGGCGTGAGTGGGGGGCGTGGGGGTGGGGAGGTCGGTGGGGGTTTGGACGGGCGATTGGGTGGAGTCGAGTGGTGGAGCGGGGTTGACGAGGTGAGGCGGGGACGCGATGGCGTCGGGGTCCGCTGCCGGGGGAAGTACGGAGGTCCCGCCCAAGCCTCCGCTGAGGGCAACGGCCGCGTGCGGGGTGGCGGTCGCGGGCTCCGAGAACACGGGCACGACGGTCGCGTCGCTCGGGGTGGTGCCGAGGTCCGGGCTGCTCCGCTCCGCGCGGGCGGCGATCCGGGCGCGGCCGTCGGCACGGGTGAGCGGGGTGATCGGCCCGGTGTCCCCCACCTCGTCGGCGAGCCGGTGTACGAGGATGCCGTGCCGGAACGCCGTGTCCCCCACGGCCGCGCAGGTACTCCCGTAGACGGCGATACGGCTGCCGCTCTCCCGTACGACTTCGACCGCGCGCCCGGCGTTCGGGTCCGCGCCCGGACGGGCCCGCTGCGACTCGTCGACGAGCAGCGACGCGAGCCGGTCGGCGTGCGGCGAGCGGACGACGACGCGGGGGCGCAGCCGGGTACGGGCGAAGTCGGCCGCACTCTGGTCCGCCGCCAGCCTGCCCTCCTCGATGGTGACGACCCGGTGGCCGAGCCGGGCGGCCGCCCGCGCGTCACTGGAGGTGACCAGTACGGCTCCGCCCTGCGCCGCGTACCCCTGCAGCAGGCCGTGCAGCCACGCCGCCTCACGCGGGGACACGTCGCGGGAGGGCTCGTCGAGGAGGAGGGTGTGCGGGTCGCCGAGCAGAGCCGTGGCCAGGCCGAGCCTGCGGTCCATACCCCGCGAGAACGCGCCGAGTTTCTCGTCGGCCAGACCGCTGAGGCCGACGACGTCCAGCACGTCATCGGCGCGCGATGCCGGTACCCCGGCCGCGGCGGTGAGCATGCGAAGATGCCCGCGCGCCGTACGGGCCGGATGGCCGGGCACGTCACCCAGGACCACGCCGATCTCGCGTGCCGGATTCGGTACGCGGTGCAGCGGACGCCCACGGAAGAGCGCGACACCACGACCGCCCTCCAACTGGAGCATGAGCCGCAGGGCGGTGGTCTTGCCGGCCCCTTCGGCACCGAGCAGGACGGTGATCCGGCCGGCGGGAGCCTCGAAGCTCAGATCGTCGACGGCAGGACGCCCCCCTTTGCGGGAGCCGCCGGTCAGCCCGATGGCCTGAATCATCTCGGCCCCCAGGGAGTGCGGGACCTTACGGAAACGGCGAGAAGCAGGAGGTGGGGACTCACCCGGCCACGGTAACGCCGAGTGTCCGATTTGCCGGTAATGCTCTTCGGTTGGGTGTCTTGCGTGTCATGGGCGGCTGGGGGGCTCAGTCGTTCCGCAGGGGCGCCGCGGTTCGCGGCTCCGCTACGGGGGGCTTCCCCCCCCCCGCCCCTCCCTCCCCTCCCCTCGGCTCGGCTCGGCTCGGCTCGGCTCGGCTCGGCTCGGCTCGGCTCGGCTCGGCTGCAGAGTCTCACTCACTCGCTCTCGGCGGGTCAGCCCACCGGAGCTCGCCGCCCCAGAGCACGCACGACGCCGTTCGACCAGTGGCCGCCGTCCGGCCATGGCCCACTGTCCCGCCCCCGCCGTTCGGGCTCGGCCCGGCATTCAGCCGTGGCCCGGCATTCGACCGCGATGGGCCCTCCCTCGACCGCCACCCGGCGCTCAGCCGTACTCCGCCCCTCGCCCCCACTCCACGGGGTCTCCCCCCTCGCCCGCCCTCCCCCGCTCAGACCTCCGGCCGCAACATCGGCGGGTTGAGCAGAGTCGCGCCGCCCGCTCTGAACAGCTGGGCGGGGCGGCCCCCCTGACGGGTCGTCGTCCCGCCCGTGGGGACCAGGAAGCCCGGTGTGCCGGTCACCTTGCGGTGGAAGTTACGGGGATCCAGCGCCACGCCCCACACCGCTTCGTAGACCCGGCGCAGTTCCCCGACGGTGAACTCCTGCGGGCAGAAGGCGGTGGCGAGCGAGGAGTACTCGATCTTCGAGCGGGCCCGCTCCACGCCGTCCGCGAGGATGCGCGCGTGGTCGAAGGCGAGCGGGGCGGACTGCTCGCCCTCGCGGCCGAGGCCGCCGTCCTGCTCCAGCAGTGTCTCCACCGGGGCCCAGCGCGCGCTGTGGGCGTCGCCGCCCGCCGTCGGGGCGGGGAGGTCGGGAGCGAGCACCAGGTGGGCGACGCTGACCACGCGCATACGGGGGTCGCGCTTGGGGTCGCCGTACGTGGCGAGCTGTTCCAGATGGGCCCCGTAGGGCGGCGGCGGACCCGCCGGGCAGTGCGCGTGCAGTCCGGTCTCCTCGGCAAGCTCCCGGGCCGCGGCCGCCTCCAGGTCCTCGTCGGCCCGTACGAACCCGCCCGGCAGTGCCCAGCGCCCCTGAAACGGCGGCTCACCCCTGCGCACGGCCAACGCGCACAGCGCGTGCCTGCGCACGGTGAGCACCACCAGATCGACGGTGACGGCGAACGGGGGGAAGGCCGACGGATCGTAGGGAGGCATGGCGCGATCATAGTCGTCCGCCTGACGATAATCAGGCCCCGGCGCACCTCACGCCCCCAGTTGCAAGCCATTCGCGGCCTCCTCCACCAGCCCCAGGCCGAGCCTGCTGATCCGTACGGCGAACGGCTGCCCGGCGACGCTGAGCCCGGTGAACTGCATGGCGCCGAGCGGCGCGCCGCCCACCGGCCGGACCGCCACGGTCCCCGCGGGCACGTCGGGGCGCACTCCGGCCAGAGCGGTCAGCGCGTGCACCGCGCCCGCGGCGGCCACGGCCGCCGGGTGGCAGGCGGCCGGGTGCGGTACGGGGGCTCCGTCGCGGGTGCGCTGTTCGCCCGCGTACATCTCCGGGAGCCGGTAGTCGAAGCTCTGCGCCGCGTCGAGGAGCCCGCGGACCAGGGAGCCGGCCTCCTTCTCATGACCGGCGGTGGCCAGGCCGACGGCGGCGACGGCCGTCTCGTGGATCCGCACGGCACCGCTGCGGTGGCCGAACGGGTTGTAGCCGCTCTCCTTGGCCCCGAGCCCCCGCAGCCCCCAGCCCGAGTCCATGGCCGGGCTGCCCAACAGCCGGGCGAGCCGTTCCGTACGCACCGGATCGAGCAGGCCCACGGCCGACCGGCCGCCGCCGAGCAGGCCGGTGTCCAGGAGGTGGGCCGCGGTGGAACCGAGGTGCGGCAGCAGGCGCCCGCCGGATGTGCGCAGCGCGGCCGGGCTGCCGCCGCTGCGGCTCTCCACCCAGAACTCCTCCCGGAACCTCGCCCGCAGGCCCGCCGCCCACTCGCGCAGCTCCGAAGCGCCGGGTCTCCCGTAACTTTCGAGGAGGTCGGCTCCGAGGAGCGCGGCCCGGTGCGCGTGTGCCTGTGTGGCGCAGCGGTACGGCCCTCCGGGAGCGGGGTCGGGGACGTAGCCGCTGCCTCCGCTCAGGGCTCCGTCACCCGACACGTCCCCGTCGCCGACGGTGGCGTGCAGCCATCTCAGGCAGCGCTCCGCCGCCGGGAGCAACTGCTCGGTCTCCCGCTCGGGCAATCCCCAGCGGCGGGCTTCGGCGAGCACCGTGGGGAACAGCAGCGTCGCCTCGACGCCCGTACAGCTGGGTGGTGCGTACGGTCCCGCGTCCCGCAGGCCGCCTGGAATTCGGCCGGAATCCGCCCCTGGCCCGTCGAGTTGGAGGCGTGCGAGCGTACGCAGGGTGTGCCCCGCGAGCCGAGTTCCCAAGGGCAGCAACATGCGGGCTGCCCAGAGCGCCTCGGCCGGCGAGAGACCGCAGCGCCATGGGACCCCGCCCGCGAGGTACATGTCCGTGGGGGCGCTGGGGCCGCGCATCAGCAGCCCGTGCAGATCGTCGAGGCTCGTGGCCAGCAGTGCGTCGGCCCGTGGGTCGTCGCACTGGAGCCGCGCCGCCGACCAGGGGCGAGGCGGCTGCTCACCACCGCGCGTGGCCGGGAGCAGCGGGACCGGACTGCCTGCGGGAGTGCCCGCGGTCGCGTGCTCCAGCCGGACGCGTACCTCGATGGTGTGGTGACCGCCGGGCGGCAGGTCCAGTTCCCAGCACAGGAGCCCGGCCGAGGCCATGACATCGGAGGGCGCCGGGGTGGCGGCGACCACCGCGTGTGCCCCCGCGGCGGACCACCGCAGCCCCGAGCCGAAAACGCTGGCGGGCAGTTCGGGACCCGCGACACCGACGGCGATCGCGCCCAGCTCGGCGAGGTCCGTGCCCAGCCGCAGCTCCACGGGCAGCCGCACCCGGCGTGGTGCGCTGCTGTGGAACGTGATCCGCTCGACGCCGTCGGCACTCCGCAGCCGTTCGAAACGGACCTCCGGGTCCGGGCCGCGGTCGACGGCCGTACGGACCGTACCGACGAACCGTGCGCGGTCCGCGGCCACCAACCTCCCCTGTACCACGACGGGTTCGGCGCCGCCCGCGCTCAGCTCGCACCGGGACAGGACGCGGCGCCCGACGCGGTAGAAGCCGTCCGTGCCCCGGCCGGTGAGCTGGCCCCGCTCGGAGGAGATGGCCAGGGCCGGCAGGGCGACGCAGATCAGGGTCCCGTGGACGGGCTGCGGTTCCGGGGGCCGGGGCGGCACCTTGGACCGGTGATCTCCGGATGCCCGGCGGGCCGGCTGAGTGGTGGGGACCATGCCTGACACTCTCTGCGCTCCCTGCTGGGGTCTGGGCTCCAAACGGACTGCGCCACAGAGGGGAACGGCGCGGCCGGCGCCCAGGTCACGCCGGCACCGCGGCACCGGCGGGCTCACGGCCGGCTCCGGTCACCGTTGCGGCTCGTACGGCGCCCGGTCCGGCCGGTGCGCGTACGGGACGGCGGACGCGTACCGCCGTGCGGTCCACCAGGGCGGTCGGCGCCGCCACAACGGCCGCTCCCTCCGGGGCGACCGCTCCCACCGAAGCCGTCCGTCACCGCGGGGCGCTCCGGTCCGACATCGCGGCCGGCCTCACCCGACCGGGCCACCCCGGGCCGGGCCTCGGATGCCTGGGCGGGACCGTCCACAACCACCGGTACGGAGTTACTGTCGGACGCCAGTGCGACCTTCCCCACGGGCGCCGTGTCCGCTCGGGCAGCGCGCTCCGCCTGCTCCTCCCGAAGGCAGCGTCGCAGCGTCTCCGGGTCCAGCCCCTGGTTGATACCGCTGTGCAGCAACTGGGCGAAGAGGCACTCGGGGTCGAAAGTCAGCGCCCTGCCGAGCGCCACGCGGGCGGACGGCTGATCACCCGTGGCCCAGGCGACCCAGCCCGCCAGGGACAGGGGCGCCACGGCGTACTCGGTGTAGCCGCCCACGCAGCGGCGGGACAGTGCCTGCCACAGACGCAGTGCGGGTTCGGCGTCGAGCCCCTCCATCCACTCCGCCGCACGGTCACGGGCGATGCGGTCCTGAAGTCCGACGATGAGACGTGCCGCCTCGCCGTCGGTCAGGAGCGCGTCGTCACAGGCGTCCCTGGCCCGCCGACTGCCCGTGGGCGGGTCCTCCCGGAACCGGCGGATCAACTCCTGAGCGTGCACCAAGGTCTCCGCCCGTACGCACGCCGCCGTCCCCTCCTGGAGCATGCGCGGGACGAGCCGGTGCGCCACGGCGTCCAGCGCGGACGTCTGCGCCACCGCGCGGGGACCCGTACGCGCGGTGAGCCGTGACTCCATTTCCCGCAGCGAGCCGCGGACTTGGATACCCGCGTAAGCAGCGGCTGCGGCCATCACCGACGTACCCGGCGGGGTCAACGGTGTGCCGGTGGCGGGGCAACAGCGGTCGTCGGGACAGCAGTAGGACCAGAACCGGCCGTTGGAGATGCACAGCGCGTCGAGCACCGGTACGTCCAGGGCACCGCATGCGATCCGCAGCCGCTGCGCGAGCGGGCGGAGGCGTTCCATGACGTCCCGGCCGTTCTCGCCCTGTGCCGGCTCCCGGCAGAGGTAGGCGATGATCCCCTCGGGGCGGGAGCCCCGCTCCGCGCCGAGGCTGACGAGCGCGCCGGCCAGCTGGTCGGAGACGTACGGCCACTGCGACCGGTCGGTCGGGATGCCGAGCCGGGCGCGGCTGCCGAAGCGTCCCCGCTCGCCGTGCAGGCCGACGAGCACGATGCTGTCGTCCGGGAAGAAGCCCAGAAGATATGGCAGCGCATCGGCCAGCTCGGCCGACCCGCGCAGGGTGACCCTGGCCTCTTCGGTACCGTCGGCCTCCCCCACCGCCCCTGCGGCTTCGCACTCGGGCGCCGGTGGCGAAGGGGGAGCGGGCGGCGTGGGCGGGCGGGACCCGGCGGCCGGACGGGATGAGGCGGCCGGGGTGATCGGTACGGGTCGGCGGGAAGGGGCGGGCCGGTCGAGCCGGCCGGATGGGCCGGTGCTCCGGCCGGACCGGCGGGCGGACCCGTCGGATCGGCGGGTCGGTTCGGGCTGACTGGGCTGTTCGCTGTGCTGGTTCATGGCTCGAAGATCCCGCGAACCACCGCACCGCCGCGACCCCTGTGGATAACTCCGGGTGACGGAAGTTGTCCACAGGATCGGGCGGCGGTTCGCGCGTTGTCAGTGGCATCGGGTTGCATGGGGGCATGAGCAACGAAGACCTGCGTGCCGCGGCCGATGCCGTCCTCTCCCGCCTCGTCGGCGACCCCGGCGGCACGGCGCGGCTGCGCGAGGACCAGTGGCGGGCGATCGAAGCGCTGGTCGCCGAGCACCGCCGCGCGCTGGTGGTGCAGCGCACGGGCTGGGGCAAGTCGGCGGTCTACTTCGTCGCGACCGCGCTGCTGCGTCAGCGTGGCGCGGGACCGACCGTGATCGTCTCCCCGCTCCTCGCGCTGATGCGCAACCAGGTCGATGCGGCCGCCCGCGCCGGAATCCACGCGCGCACGATCAACTCGTCCAACACCGAGGACTGGGACTCGATCCAGGCCGAGGTGGCGGCGGGCGAGGTCGATGTGCTGCTCGTCAGCCCCGAGCGGCTGAACAACCCCGACTTCCGCGACCAGGTGCTCCCCAAGCTGGCCGCGGCCACCGGTCTGCTCGTGGTCGACGAGGCGCACTGCATCTCCGACTGGGGCCACGACTTCCGGCCCGACTACCGGCGGCTGCGCACGATGCTCGCCGACCTCCCGCCCGGCGTGCCCGTGCTCGCCACGACGGCGACGGCCAACGCGCGGGTCACGGCCGACGTGGCCGAGCAGCTCGGTACGGGCGAGGGCGCGGCCGAGGCGCTCGTCCTGCGCGGCCCGCTGGACCGGGAGAGCCTGAGCCTGGGCGTGCTCCCGCTGCCGGACGCCGCGCACCGGCTGGCCTGGCTGGCCGACCATCTGCACGAGCTGCCGGGCTCGGGGATCATCTACACGCTCACGGTCGCCGCGGCAGAGGAGGTCACCGCCTTCCTGCGGCAGCGCGGCCACACGGTCTCCTCGTACACCGGCAAGACCGAGAACGCGGACCGTCAGCAGGCCGAGGACGATCTGCTCGGCAACCGCGTCAAGGCGCTGGTCGCCACCTCCGCGCTGGGCATGGGCTTCGACAAGCCCGACCTCGGGTTCGTGGTGCACCTCGGCTCGCCGTCCTCGCCCATCGCGTACTACCAGCAGGTCGGGCGTGCCGGCCGCGGTGTCGAGCACGCCGAGGTGCTGCTGCTCCCCGGCCGTGAGGACGAGGCGATCTGGAAGTACTTCGCGTCCCTCGCCTTCCCGCCCGAGGAGCAAGTGCGCCGGACCCTGGACGTCCTGGCGGGCGCGGACCGGCCGCTGTCGCTGCCGGCGCTGGAGCCGCTGGTCGAGCTGCGCCGCTCGCGCCTGGAGACCATGCTGAAGGTGCTCGACGTGGACGGCGCGGTGCACCGGGTCAAGGGCGGCTGGACCGCCACCGGCCGCCCGTGGACGTACGACGCCGAGCGTTACGCCTGGGTGGCGCGGCAGCGCGAGGCCGAACAGCAGGCCATGCGGGACTACGCCACGACGACCGGCTGCCGGATGGAATTCCTGCGGCGGCAGCTGGACGACGAGGCGGCGACGCCGTGCGGCCGCTGCGACAACTGCGCGGGCGCGCGCTTCACCACCGAGGTGTCCACCGCGTCGCTGGACGCGGCGCGCGGCGAGCTGGGGCGGCCGGGCGTGGAGGTGGAGCCACGGCGCATGTGGCCGACGGGCCTGCCCGCCATCGGCGTCGACCTCAAGGGGCGCATTCCGGCGGGCGAGCAGGCGTCCACCGGACGTGCGCTGGGCAGGCTCTCCGACATCGGCTGGGGCAACCGGCTGCGTCCGATGCTCGCCGCGCAGGCTCCGGACGGATCGATTCCGGACGATGTCGCGTCCGCGGTCGTCACGGTCCTCGCGGACTGGGCGAAGGGCCCCGGCGGCTGGGCGTCGGGGGCGCCGGACGCCCCGGCGCGCCCCGTGGGTGTGGTGGCCCTCGACTCCCGTACCCGCCCTGAGCTGGTCCGTTCCCTGGGAGAGCGCATCGCCGCCGTCGGGCGGATGCCGTTCCTGGGGACGGTGACGTACGCGGACCACGATGCGGATCCCCGGATTCCGCGCAGCAACAGCGCCCAGCGACTGCGGGCCCTGCACGGCTCGTTGAGCGTGCCGCCGGAATTGGCGCAGGCCCTGGCCTCGGCCGCCGGGCCGGTGCTGCTGGTGGACGACTACGCGGACACCGGCTGGACCTTGGCCGTGGCCGCGCGGCTGCTGCGCAAGGCGGGTGCCGCCGGAGTGTTTCCGCTGGTCCTTGCCGTGCAAGGGTGAGGTGATGGGGGTGGTCGGGCGTCAGGGACCGGTGCGGCGGGCAGGAATACCACAAGCGCGGTGCCCGATTCCGGCTGTGCGCGCGTCCGCTTCATTGCCGCATGCCTGTACGAACGCGAGAATTGGCCCCGCTTCCCCGTACCGGCCGTCCGCGGCCGGGTACGGCGGTACCGAGCCGTGCCCGCGCGGCCGGCCGCCGTCCGGCGCGTGGACGCGTAGACGAAGGGAGGACCGTGACCTTCGGCTTCGCCCAGCCCCCGGACGTGTCCCTGCCCACCTCAGCCGATTCCGCCGCCCGGCTCAGCCGCATGCTGGAGCCGTCCGAGTGGGCGTCGGCCGGGATTCCCCTGCTGCGCAACCCGCGCGAGATCGTCACCGGCCTGCACGACCGCCACTTACCGGGGCTCTCGACGGCTGTCGTCGCGGTGCTCGGTCCCGAGGAACGGGTCACCGCCAGCGCGTCGTTCGTCCAGAGCGCCTCGGCCCCGGACGGCTGGGAGTTCCGCAACGCGCTCCTGGCCCAGCTGCGCCGGGTCGTCCCGCACGACCTGCGGCTGCGGGTGCCCGTCCGTACGGCCGTACTGCTCTACTGCCGTGAGGGCGAGCCCTGTTGGACGGAGACGGACGGCGCCTGGATGTGGGGGCTGCGCGACGCGTGCACCCTGCACGGCCTGCGCTGCGGCGCGTACATCACGCTGACGCGCAGCGGCTGGCAGGTGCTGGGCGAAGGGCGCGGAGGCCGGCGCCCGCGCTCGGCCGCGCATACCGGGCGCCTTGGGGATACGGGACACCCGCCGCACCGGCACGTACCGGAACAGCCCGGTCCGGTCGAGCGGCGAGAAGCCTCGGGACCGGTCCGGCAGGCCGAGTCCGCACCGTTTCGACGGGGCGCGTCGGAGCCTGGCCGGGGGGACGGATCCGTACCGGCTCAGGGAGACGCGTACGGGCGGGCCGAGAGCACCGGGCAACCGGAGGCGTCCGAACTCGTCGGCAGATCGCGGCGGCCCGTGCCGCCGCCACCGTCCGGGTCACCGGAACGGTGCGCTCCGGTGGAGCGGTCCCCCGCCGTGGAACGGACGCGTACGGCCGCGCCGCAGCCGTATCCCCCGCAGTCGCGGCCCCTTTCGGAGCAGCCGTGCGGCGACGGCCGACCGGCACCACACCGTGGCGCGGGCGGCGCGGCGGAGTCCCGGCGGCGCACCGCGGCCCGCTGACCGTGCGCACGCGGCGCGAGATGCCCGGCCGGCCCAGGGCCGCCGGGCTCCCCCCGTCGGTGTCGCTCAGGCGCTGACGCCCAGGAGGGCGTTGATGCGCTGCGGGTCGCCGCAGACGACCAGGAGCGCACCGGCCCGGGCCATCGCGGCGGGCAGGGCACGGGCGATGGTCTCCTCCGTGCCGCCGTTCACCGCGACGATCACGACGGGGCGCCCGGTCGCGCGCTCGGCGGCGGCGTCCGCGTAGAACACGTCGTCCGCGGCGTCGTGCTGCGCCCAGTAGGACGCCTCGCCGAAGGACAGTTCGTGCGCGGCCCAGGGGTGCATCTCGCCGGTGGTGAGCACCAGGATCTCGCCCGGCGCACGCCCGGAGTCCAGCAGCAGGTCGACGGCCTCCTCGGCGGCGTCGAGCGAGCCGGACTGCGGGGCCGGGATCAGCTGGAGCTGCGTTCCGGAAGCGGCGTCGGCGGGACCTGCGGTCGCGGCGGGCTGCTTGGGCCCCGTGCGCTGCGCCGGAGGAGCGCCGGCCGGTCCACGGGACGGCGCGGCGGGTCCGGGCTTGCCGGGGCGGGCGCTGGCCGCGGGGGCGCCGCGCGGAGGCGCGGGGCGGGGACCGGGGCCAGGAACAGGACGGGGGGTCGACGCGGTGCGGCCGGCGGCCGGAGTTGCGCGGGGACCCGGGACACTCTCGTGAATCTGAGGCTCCTCGGGGATGAGAGGCATAAAAGGATGTCTATCAAACGTAGGTGCGGAACACGTCATCGGGTACCGAATTCATGCCCGCACCGCTCAGAAGTCGAAGCCGAGTTGGCCACCGGCCTCCAGAGCGGCTGCTTCGGGGGTGCTGCGTACCTTCTTCAGGTGCCGCCAGCGGGGCAGGGCGTCCATGTAGGACCACGACACCCGGTGGTGGCACGTGGGCCCGTACTCCTCCAGGGCCGCACGGTGCGCGGGCGACGGGTAGCCGGCGTTCTCCGCGAACGCGAAGTCGGCGTGTACGTCGGCCAGTTCGCCCATCATCGCGTCGCGACGGACCTTGGCGAGCACGGAGGCCGCGGCCACCGCGATGCAGGACTGGTCGCCCTTGATGACCGTACGGACCTTCCAGGGGCCGCCCAGGTAGTCGTGCTTGCCGTCGAGGATCACCGCGTCCGGACGGACCGGCAGCGCCTCCAGGGCACGGACGGCCGCGAGCCGCAGCGCCGCGGTCATACCCAGGGCGTCGATCTCCTCCGGAGAGGCGTGCCCCAGGGCGTGCGCCGTGACCCAGCCGTCGAGCACCTCGGCGAGTTCGACACGTCGCTTGGGTGTCAGCAGCTTGGAATCGGTGAGTCCGGCCGGCGGGCGGCGCAGTCCGGTGACGGCTGCGCAGACGCTGACCGGACCGGCCCAGGCGCCGCGCCCGACTTCGTCCACTCCAGCGATGATCTTTGCACCCGTGGTGGCGCGAAGCGATCGCTCGACGGTGTGGGTTGGGGGCTCGTACGGCATGGCGCCAGCAAGCGTACGCCTAATCGCGGCGGGCGTGCGCACCGGGTACCGCCTGAATGCGGCGCTGTGGGGGATGGGGGTGCCTCAGGGATCGTGGGCGGCGATCCGGAGGGCCCGCGGTTACGGATGGGGGCGGGGCGGCCGACCACGGGCGGGGTCGCGGACTGTGCTTTTGCGTGTGCGGGGTGCGACGGCGAGAGGGCTGGGGAGGTCTCCGGCTCCTGAGGGCACCGGCGCACTTTCAGGCGTGTCACCGGCACCCGGGACTCATCGCGGCGCTCGTGCGCGCCGGCCCTCCGCGCTAGATCAACTAGAGGCGCGGAGAGCCCGCTTGGCCACCTCGCCCGGGCGGGTACGGGCCGTTCCGCACCATAAGCGCCCCGGCCTCGACTCTTCCGGTTGCCCGGCTGCTGCCGCCCGCGGTTCCTCAGCCGGACAGGTCCGGCATCCAGCCCGGAAGCGCTTCCGTACGGTCCAGCCAGTCCTGAGGCGGGGTGGCGCCGCCTGCTGCAACGATTCCGCCGACGATGGCGCAGGTGGTGTCCACGTCACCGCCCGCCTGAGCGGTGGCCCAGAAAGCCTGCTCGAAGTCGCCGAGGTGGCGGGCGGCGGCCCACAGCGTGAAGGGGACGGTGTCGTGGGCGCTGGTCCGGCGCCCGCAGCCCAGCACCGCGGCGACCGTGCCCGCGTCGGCGTAGTCGAGCATGTCCCGGGCACGCCGCAGGCCCGCCTGCACGGCGCTGCGCGGGATCAGCTCCAGTACGCCGTCCAGCAGCGCTTCGGGGCCGGTCGTACGGTCGGGGGCGGCGGCCAGGGCGGCCGCGGCAGCCACCGCCATCGCTCCGACCACCGCTTCCCGGTGCTGGTGGGTGGTGTAGGCCGAGATCTCGGCCTGGTGCGTCGCCTGCTCGGGGTCGTCCGCGTACCAGGCGCCGAGGGGCGCGATACGCATGGCCGCGCCGTTGCCCCAGGAGCCCTGCCCGTTGAAGAGCGCCGAGGCCAGCTCGCGCCAGTCGCCGCCCTCCCGGATCAGCTGGAGCATGCGGTTGACCGCCGGACCGTAGCCGCGGTCGAAGTCGTGGTGATCGGCGAAGGAGCGGGCCAGCGCGTCCTGGTCGATGCGCCCGTGGGCCAAGAGCACGGCCACGACCGAGCAGGCCATCTCCGTGTCGTCGGTCCACTGCCACGGTGACGGTGGCAGCTCACGGTGCTTGAGGTGGGGGTAGTTGGCGGGAACGAAGAACTGGGAGCCGAGGGCATCGCCCAGGGAAAGTCCGCGCAGGCTCATCAGGGCCCGCTCGAAGCGGTCTGCGTCACGGTGGTCGGCGCTCATCGGTGTGCACTCTAACCGGTGATGCCGTACGACTCCGGTTCACACCAGCGCTCGAACGGCCGGTCCAGTGCGTATCGGCCGTCCGGGCCCAGGAGGAGCGAGCGCCACTCGGCGTTCCCCGGATTGGTCAGGGACTCGAACTCCGCCACGGTCCAGTGGAACCACCGCATACAGAAGAGCCGCATGGTCAGACCGTGCGTGACGATCAGAACGTTCGGCGGGTGGTCCGGGTCCTCGAAGCTGCGCCACAGGCTCTCCAGGAACGCGCCGACGCGGTCGTACACATCGGCGCCGGACTCGCCCTGCGCGAAGCGGTAGAAGAAGTGGCCATAGGCGTCGCGGTACACCTTCTGCAGGCGTACGTCCTCGCGGTCCTGCCAGTTCCCCCAGTCCTGCTCGCGCAGCCGCGGCTCCTCGCGGACCCGGACCCGGTCCATGTCGAGCCCGAGCGCCTGGAAGGTCTGGTGCGTGCGGCGGTACGGCGACACATACGCGGAGATCCGCTCGTCACCGAACATCGCCCGCAACGATTCCCCGGCCTGTTCGGCCTGCCGCAGCCCGTTCTTCGTCAGGCTCAGCGCATGATCGGGCTCCCGCTCGTAGACGGTGTCGTCGGTGTTCCCCTCCGATTCTCCGTGGCGGATGAGGATGATGCGTCGGGGCCGTGCCATGCCGCCACCCTAAAACGGTTGCCCTGTACATGCCTCATGCCCCGGCCCGAGCTGCCGTCGGCGCGTGGGCACGTGGGCACGCCCCAGTGATCACCTATCGCTCCAGCTCCGTCACCCCCTGCCCTCCGTCACCCGCCCAGACCGCACCTCGCAGCGTCGGCCGTCGAAACGGCGGTCGAGCAGTCGGTCGTGTGAGACGACGACCAGAGCGCCGGGCCAGGCGGCGAGTGCGGTGTCCAGTTCTTCGACGAGAGGGAGCGAGAGGTGATTGGCCGGCTCGTCCAGGAGCAGGAGGTCGGCGGGGCGGGCCAGCAGGCGGGCCAGGGCCAGTCGGCGTCGCTGGCCCGCCGAGAGGGAGCCCACCGGTACCTGGAGATCACTCTCCCGGAACAGGCCGAACGAGAGCAGAAGTTCGGCCAGCTCCTCCGGATCTCCGGACAGGCCCCGGCCGAAGGCCGACAGCAGCCGTTCCTGCGGGCGGGACACCGGTATCTCCTGGGCCAGGTAGCCGATGCGTCCACGGCGTACGACCGTGCCCGCGTCGGGCTGCTGCACGCCTGCCATGAGCCGCAGCAGCGTGCTCTTGCCTGCTCCGTTGGCGCCGTGGATCAGCAGCCGCTCCCCCGCGGCGACGGAGAGCGCGTCCACGGCCAAGCGGTCCCCCACCCGTACACCGGTCAGCTCGATCAGCGTGCCCTCGGTGTCACCGGCGGTCGGACCGGCCTGGAAGCGGAGCGGCTCCGGCGGTCGAGGGACCGGGGTGGCGTGGAGCCGCCGCAATCGCTCCTGCGCGTTGCGCACCCGGCCGGCCACCGACGCCTGGACCCGCCCTCCGGCGCGGTCGTACGCCATCTTGTTGTTGTCCTTGATGGGCCGCCCTTGGGCGACGCTGCGGGCGGCACCATCTGCGAACTCGGTGAGCCGCCGGGTCTCGGCGCACCAGTGCTCGTACTCCTGCTCCCAGCGCCGGCGGGCCGCGGCCTTGGCGGCGACGAAGGTGCCGTACCCGCCGCCGTACCGGACGGCGGTCCTGCGGTCGGCGTCCACCTCTACGATCGTCTCGGCCACGCGCTGCAGGAAGAGACGGTCGTGCGACACCGCGAGGACCGTGCCACGGTGGGCCATCAGCGCGGACTCCAGCCAGTCCAGTGCCTCCGCGTCGAGGTGGTTGGTCGGTTCGTCGAGCAGCATCACCTCGGGTGACGCGGCTATCAGGCAGGCGATGCCCAGCCTTGCCTGCTCCCCGCCGGACAGGCTGCCGAACGGGCGGTCCCGCTCCACGTGCCCCAGTCCCACGCCGTACAGCGCCTTGTCGACGCGGACGTCCGCTTCGTACCCGCCGCGGAGTTCGTAGACGCCGAGCAGTCGACCGTATTCCTCCAGGTCGCCCGGTCTCCCGTCGCCGAGCCGCGCCTCCAGCGCACGCAGTCGGCGCTCCATCTCGCGCAGCTCCGCGAGGGCGGCGTCCACCGCTTGCCGGACCGTGCGGTCGCCCGGCAGGTCGGGGACCTGGCCAAGGTGGCCGACGCCTCCGTCGGCGGTGAGGACGACTCGGCCTTCGTCCGGCCGCTCCAGCCCCGCGACGACGCGCAGCAGCGTCGACTTGCCCGCGCCGTTCTCCCCCACGATCCCAACCCGGTCGCCGGGGCGTATCGAGAGGGAGACGCCGTCCAGCAGGAGCCGGTCACCGTAGGACTTGGACACCTCGTGGAGCGAAATCTGCGTGGTCATGAGCACCCCCGGCGCCGCGGCACCACACCGCGGACTCAAACGCTACGCTTGTTGCGTTACGCCGATGATGACACACGCCGCCGCACTAACGCAACGGGAGTAGCACTTGTCCGAGGGAAACGCACCGGAGGCCCCCGCACCGAGCCCCGGCACCCGCCGTCCGGGCGGGCGCACCGCCCGCACTCGCGCCGCCGTGCGCGACGCCGTGCTGGCGGGCCTGACCGAACACGGCTATCCCGGCCTGACCGTCGAATACGTCGCGGAGCACTCGGGCGTGCACAAGACCACGCTCTATCGCCGGTGGGGCGACCTCGAAGGGCTGCTGGCCGACACTCTCGACCTGGCCGGCGAGGACACCTGGACGCCGCCCGACACCGGCTCCCTCGCGGGCGATCTGCGCGCGCTCGCCCGCGAGGTCGTGGATGCGTTCACCGATCCGGTCACGGCGGCCTCCGGATCCGCGATCATCGCGGCCGCTTTCCAGTCGCAGCGGGCCGCGGACGCGCTGCACGCCTACTACGCGGAACGTTTCCGGCGCTGCGAGCCCATGGTCCAGCGTGCCGTCGAGCGCGGCGAGCTACTGGCCCAAGAGGACGGCATCGACGCCGGAGCGCTCGCGCGGGCCGCGTGCGCCCCGCTCTTCCTGCGGCTCTTCATCACGCGCGAGCCGGTGGACACGCACACCGCCGACCAGAGCGCCGCAGCGGCCCTCGCAGCCGCACAGGCCGGAGTGTTCACCCCAGCGGGCGCCGGGTCGGGAACCGGAACCGGCGCGCCCACCCCTCCCAAGTAACGGCGCAGGAGCCAGCGGCACAGGGGCCGGCGCCGTCCACCCACACGGCACACCCGCCCCGACCCCTCACCGCCTGGCGCGGCCCTCAACCGGCGGGCGGTGCCACGGACGCCCCCGCCCCACAGCCGCTCCCGCCTGATCTCCCCCACTCACCACAACAAGGCACCCGCGGCGCCCTCACACCGTCCAAGCAGGCTCAAGATCCGCCACGTCGCCCGTCACAGCCCGCACATCGGCCTCCGTCTGCGCCCGGAACCCCAGCCGCTCGACGCGCTCCGGGCGGTACTTTCCCCGTTCGGCCGCCGACTCCCACATCGACAGGATCAGGAACTCCTCCCCCGGCGCGCGCCCCATCAGGCCGCGCAGCATGCCCGGGGAGCCGGCCATGGCCGGATTCCACACCTTCTCCTGCATCAGCATGAAGTGCTCGACCCGGTCGGCCCGCACCTGGCAGTGCGCTATGCGCAGGACGTCGGCGTCCGTGAAGACGGGCCGGAAGCCCACCTTCACATCGAGTTCGTACTCGAACAGGCGCACCCGGGAGTCCTTGAACGTGCCCACCTGCGCCGCCGCCAGCCGGTCGTGCGAGCGCGCCATGAAGGAGTCGTAGAACGCCCGGCTCTCCCAGAAGGCGACCAGATGCGCGACCGACGGACGTGTTCGACTCCATCCGCCGCCCTGGCCCCGGAAACCCGGTTCACCGAGCAGCCCCGCCCATTTCCGCTGCCCCCGTTCGAACCCCCGGCGGTCCACGACCGTGCATCTAATCCACTTGACCAGCACCGCGCCATCGTACGGCCCGGGCAGGCCCGGCATCACCGCGCGTCACGCACCCGCCACACCGAACTTCCCTACGGTCGCGGGTCGATCGGGGTGAACACTCCGCACCGCCGTTCGATCGCTTCGGCCGCCTCCAGGCACAGGTCCTCCCGATAGGCGCGCCCGATGAGCTGCACGCCGTACGGGAGGCCCCGTACGACCCCGGTCGGTACGGCCACCGCCGGTACGCCCACGAAGCTGGTGGCCGTACACAGGCGCATCGCCCGCTGGACGCGCGCGTGCGACTCCCGGTCCCGGATCTCCAGGTCCGGCTCGAAGGGCGGCTCGGTGAAGACCGGGGCCAGCAACAACGGGTAGGTGTCCAGGAATTCGGCCCATGCCCTTTGGATGCCGAGTCGCGCGCTCGTCAGCCGCAGGTACGCGGGCACGTCCGGGGGTACGGCGCCCTGACCCTCCATCGACATCTCGATGTAGCGATGTCCGCCCTCGCCCAGGAGGGTCCGCATCACCGGCCAGGTGGGGGCGAATTCGGCCATGGTCATACGGCCGTACACCTCCAGCGCTTCGTCCAGGCGCGGTACGTCCGGAACCTCGCACACCTTGTGGCCCGCGTCGCGCAGCGCGTCCGCCGCGTCCTCGACGGCCTGGCGCACCAGGGGGTGCACTCCCTTGCCGCCCGGGTCGATGACCATCGCGATCTTCAGGGGCCGCGGTACCGGCTCGCCATACAGAGGGGCCGGTACGGCCCGCGGGTCACGGGGGTCGGTGCCCGCCAGCGCCTCGTACACGAGACGGAGGTCGCCGACCGTACGGGCCAGCGGTCCGTCGACCACCAGTACCTGACCGGCCAGCGCCGGATCCTCCGCGCCGAGACGGTGGTCGGCGGGGAAGCGCCCGTACGTGGGCTTCAGGCCCGCCACGCCGCAGAAGGACGCGGGGATGCGCACCGACCCGCCGGAGTCGTTGCCGAGCCCGATCGCGGCCATCCCGCCGGCCACCGCGGCGCCGTCGCCCCCACTGGTGCCGCCCGGCGTCACCTCCGGCGACCAGGGGTTGCGGGTGTCGCCGTACAGCTCACTGCGGGTGTGGACGCCCGCGAGAACGAGGGTGGGCATGTTGCTGTGCCCGATCGGGACGGCACCGGCGGCACGCAACCGCGCCACCGGGGGCGCATCGGAGTGCGCGATGTTGTGACGGAAGCGCTCGGCGCCGAACGTGGTCGGCACGCCCTCCACGGCGGTGGTCTCCTTGACCGTGAAGGGCACCCCGGCGAGCGGCCCCGGGTCCTGGCCCGCGGCGCGCCGCCGGTCCACCTCGGCCGCGTCCGCGCGCGCCCGGTCGGCGAAGAGCTGGGTGACGGCGTTGACGACCGGATTGACCTCGGCGATGCGCTCCAGGTGGCGTTCCACCAGTTCCACGGCGGTCACCTCGCCGCTCCGTACGGCCGCCGCCTGCGCTCCGGCGGACATCTTCCACAGTGCCTGCTCCGCTTCCACCACCTGCTCCTTCACCCTCGTTCCCCTTCGCCTTCGCTGCACCCGGGTATCCGGACACCCCGTCCCCGATGGACGAGCGCGCACACGCAGCGTCGCCCCACACCCGTTCCGATGCAAGCGCATCGCATCGTACCCTTGTCACGATACGCACGCATCGCCATACCGGGAGCGCCCCATGCCCAAGCAGGTGGACCACGAGAGCCGCCGCCGCCAGATCGCCGACGCCGTCTGTCACCTCGCCGACGAACACGGCCTGGAAGGCGTCACCCTGCGGGACGTGGCGGCGCGTGCCGAGGTGTCCATGGGGGCGGTCCAGCGCTGCTTCCGCACCAAGGAGGAGATGCTGGTCTTCGCGCTCGGCCACATCGGGGCGCGGATCTCGGCGCGGGTGGCGGCGCGGCTCACCGAGTCACCGGCGCAGTCGGCCCGTAGCGCGCTGGGGCACGCGACCACCGAGATCTCCCTGCTGCGCCCCGAGCACCGCGCCGAGGCGCGCGTCTGGCTCGCCTTCGTCGCACAGGCCGCGGTCAGCCCGCCGCTCGCCGAGATCCTGCGGGGCAACTACGCCGACCTGCACGGCCTGTTCACGCGCCTGATCACCGAGGCCACCGGGAGCCCGCACGCGGAGCGTGAGGCGCGTACCCTGCTCGCCCTCACCGACGGCCTGACGACCCACGTCCTGATCGGCCACCTCTCCCCCGACACGGCGCTGGACACCCTGGACAGCCACCTGACGCGCCTTTGGGGCGACGAGGCCGCCTGACCGCCGGCCCGCCCCGGGGTTAATCTGCGGATCATGGACGCTCTCTATCCGCGCCTCCTGGTGGAGGACTTCGAAACCGCCGCCCGCTTCTGGGAAGGCGCCCTGCGCGACCTCCTGGGCATCGAGCCCGTCAAGGTCCTCCCGCAGGCCGGGTACGCCAATTGGGACCTCGACGGGCAGGCCGTTCTGGTCCTCTTCTCGCGTGCGGCCATGGCACGGGCGGTCGGTACGGACGCGCTGCCGCCCCGCCCCGCGGCCCAGGACACGTCCATGCTGGTGCTGCGCGTTCCCGTGGTGGACGACGCGGCCCGGCGGCTCGCCGCCCATGGCGCCGACATCGTGGCGGCCCCACAGGACCGCCCCGACTGGGGGCCGAATCTCCGTACCGCCCATCTGCGTGCCCCCGACGGGACGTTGGTGGAACTCCAGTCGTACTGATTACGTCGGAGTGGCAGTACGCGTACCAGTCCTGCCGACCGGGACGGCGTCGCCCCGACCCCCGGGGCAGGGCTTGCGGAGCGTGACACGATGGTGGTCCGCCTTGCACAGCCCGTGAGTTGCAACACCGGAAGGGATCTCTGTGAGCAGCCTCAACAAAGGGATCGGCAAAGTCGAAGTGACCCTCAAGTGGGACCCCAGCCCCGCGGGCACTTCAGCGCATGACCTGGACCTCATCGCCGCGACCTACACGAAGGACGCCCCGCACGGCGCACCGGACTACCTGGTGCACTTCGACAGCCGTTCCCCCGACGGCACCATCACCCTCAGCAGGGACAGCCGGACCGGACTGGGTCTCGGCACCGACGAGGCGATGGTGCTGGAACTGAACCGGCTGGCCGAGCGGTACGGCCGGGTCGTGGTCGGGGTGGCCATTCAGCAGCGCGGCGGACGCAAGACGTTCGGCGACATCGCGAATACCACGGTTCGCGTCAACGAGGGATACGACGAATTGGCCGTGGACGACTTCTCGGCGGTCGCCGGCGCGACCGCGGCGGTGATAGCGGAATTCGACCGCGACGCGTCGGGAGAATGGCGGTTCCACCCGAACGTACGGGGCTTCGACGCCGACCCGGAAACCTTCGTGACCGTCATGGGCAACTGACGGTGCAACAGGGCGGGGGAAATGCCGTAAGAGCATTCCCGGTGCGGTATTTTCCCGCCCCCCACGAACGGATGAGGCGGGGCCGACATGTCGGCCCCGCCTCCTTTCAGCTTTTCGTTCCGCGCCTATTCAGCGCCGGAGATCAGCTGCAACCGCTGGTCGAACCGCAGCCCTCGCACAGGTAGCAGCTGCCCGCGCGCTGCATCTTCGTACCGCAGGAGAAGCACAGCGGAGCGTCGGCGTTGATGCCGAGCTGCATCTCCACCAGTTCCGCGTTGGTGTGCGCCTGCTTGGGGGCCGGGGCCGCGGTCTCCTTGACGATCTCGGCCGTCGAGGCGGGGGCCTCCTTCACCGACTCCTGGCGCGGGGCCGACTGGGCCAGGCCCTCGACGTCCAGCTCGTCGTCGGTGGGCTCGTACGAACCGGTCTCCAGGTGACGCTGGCGCTCCTCGACGGAGTGGATGCCCAGTGCCGAGCGGGTCTCGAAGGGCAGGAAGTCCAGCGCCAGGCGGCGGAAGATGTAGTCGACGATCGACTGCGCCATCCGCACGTCCGGGTCGTCCGTCATGCCGGCCGGCTCGAAGCGCATGTTGGTGAACTTCGAGACGTACGTCTCCAGCGGCACGCCGTACTGGAGGCCCACCGAGACGGCGATGGAGAAGGCGTCCATCATGCCCGCGAGGGTCGAACCCTGCTTGGACATCTTCAGGAAGACCTCGCCCAGACCGTCGTCCGGGTAGGAGTTGGCGGTCATGTAGCCCTCGGCGCCGCCCACCGTGAAGGAGGTGGTGATGCCGGGACGGCCCTTGGGCAGGCGCTTGCGGACCGGGCGGTACTCGACGACCTTCTCGGTCGGCTTCTCCTCGGCCTTCTTCTCCTCCTCCTTCTTCTTGGCGGAGAGCGGCTGGCCGACCTTGCAGTTGTCGCGGTAGATCGCCAGGGCCTTCAGGCCGAGCTTCCAGCCCTCGAAGTAGACCTCCTCGACCTCCTCGACGGTGGCCGACTCGGGGAGGTTGACGGTCTTGGAGATCGCGCCGGACAGGAACGGCTGGGCCGCCGCCATCATCCGCACGTGGCCCATGGCCGAGATGGAGCGCTCGCCCATGGCGCAGTCGAAGACCTCGTAGTGGGCGGGGTCCAGACCGGGGGCGTCGATCACGTTGCCGTGCTCGGCGATGTGGGCGACGATCGCCTCGACCTGCTCCGGCTGGTAGCCGAGCCGCTTGAGCGCCTTGGGGACCGTGTTGTTCACGATCTGCATGGAGCCGCCGCCGACCAGCTTCTTGAACTTGACCAGGGCCAGGTCCGGCTCGACGCCCGTGGTGTCGCAGTCCATCATCAGGCCGATGGTGCCGGTCGGCGCGAGCACCGACGCCTGCGCGTTGCGGAAGCCGTTCTTCTCGCCGAGGCGGATGACGTCCTGCCACGCCTCGGTGGCCGCAGCCCAGACCGGGGTGTCCAGGTCGTCCATGCGCTTGGCGGCGCCGTTGGCGTCCGAGTGCTGCTTCATGACGCGCTTGTGGGCGTCGGCGTTGCGGGCGTAGCCGTCGTACGGGCCGACGACCGCGGCCAGCTCGGCGGAGCGCCGGTAGGAGGTGCCGGTCATCAGGGAGGTGATGGCACCGGCGAGGGCGCGGCCGCCGTCCGAGTCGTACGCGTGGCCGGTGGCCATCAGCAGGGCGCCGAGGTTGGCGTAGCCGATGCCCAGCTGGCGGAAGGCGCGGGTGGTCTCACCGATCTTCTCGGTCGGGAAGTCCGCGAAGCAGATGGAGATGTCCATCGCGGTGATGACCAGCTCGACGACCTTCGCGAAGCGCTCGGCGTCGAACGACTGGTTGCCCTTGTCGTCGTCGCGCAGGAACTTCATCAGGTTCAGCGACGCCAGGTTGCACGAGGAGTTGTCCAGGTGCATGTACTCGCTGCACGGGTTCGAGGCGGTGATCCGGCCCGACTCCGGCGAGGTGTGCCAGTGGTTGATGGTGTCGTCGTACTGGATGCCGGGGTCGGCGCACGCCCAGGCGGCCTCCGCCATCTTGCGGAACAGGCCCTTGGCGTCGACCTCCTCGATGACCTCGCCGTTCAGCCGGCCGCGCAGGCCGAACTTGGAGCCGGTCTCGACGGCCTTCATGAACTCGTCGTTGACGCGGACCGAGTTGTTGGCGTTCTGGTACTGGACGGACGTGATGTCGTCGCCGCCCAGGTCCATGTCGAAGCCCGCGTCGCGCAGCGCGCGGACCTTCTCCTCCTCCTTCACCTTGGTGTCGATGAAGGCCTCGACGTCCGGGTGGTCCACGTCCAGGACGACCATCTTGGCGGCGCGGCGGGTGGCGCCGCCCGACTTGATCGTTCCGGCGGACGCGTCGGCGCCGCGCATGAAGGAGACCGGACCCGAGGCGTTGCCGCCGGAGGACAGCAGTTCCTTGGAGGAGCGGATGCGGGAGAGGTTCAGGCCGGCACCGGAGCCGCCCTTGAAGATCATCCCCTCTTCCTTGTACCAGTCCAGGATCGAGTCCATGGAGTCGTCGACGGAGAGGATGAAGCACGCGCTGACCTGCTGCGGCTGCTTCGTGCCGACGTTGAACCACACCGGGGAGTTGAAGCTGAAGACCTGGTGGAGCAGCGCGTACGCCAGCTCGTGCTCGAAGATCTCGGCGTCCGCGGGGGAGGCGAAGTAGCCGTTCTCCTCGCCGGCCTTCGTGTACGTCTTGACGACCCGGTCGATGAGCTGCTTCAGGCTCGACTCCCGGGTGTCGGAGCCCACCGCGCCGCGGAAATACTTGCTCGTGACGATGTTGACCGCGTTCACCGACCAGAACTCGGGGAACTCGACGCCACGCTGCTCGAAGTTGATCGAGCCGTCGCGCCAGTTGGTCATGACGACGTCACGGCGCTCCCACGTCACCTCGTCGTACGGATGCACGCCGGGGGTGGTGTGGATGCGCTCGATGCGCAGACCCTTGCTCGCCTTGCTGCCCTTGGCGCGGGAGCCTCGTGCCGGGCCGCTCGTCGTCTCTGTCATTCCGCCTCCCTGTACGGGCAAACGCCCATATGTGCGCACTTTCTTCCCGTGGCACGGTGTGTTCTGTCTGGAACCAGGGCGTCTGCACGTTGCCCTGGTCAGGTCTGTGGTGCGCCGATCTCAGTCGGCGGCGGTGGCGGGCACCGGGACCGCCGGCTGCCCGGCGCCCCCTTCGCACCCGCGCTCCCGCGCGGGCGGCTGCTGCTCGCGCTGCTCCCGCAGCTCGGCGATGGCCGCCTCGAAGTCCTCCAGCGAGTCGAAGGCCCGGTAGACGCTCGCGAAGCGCAGATACGCGACGAGGTCGAGCTCCTGCAGCGGGCCCAGTATGGCCAGCCCCACGTCGTGGGTGGACAGCTCGGCGCTGCCGGTGGCGCGCACCGCCTCCTCGACCCGCTGTCCCAGCTTGGCGAGGGCGTCCTCGGTGACCGGCCGGCCCTGGCACGCCTTGCGCACACCGGCGATGACCTTGTTGCGGCTGAAGGGTTCGGTGACCCCGCTCCGCTTGATCACCATCAGTGACGCGGTCTCGATGGTCGTGAAGCGGCGGGAGCAGTCCGGGCACTGGCGGCGTCGGCGGATCGAGGTGCCGTCGTCGGTGGTGCGGCTGTCGACCACTCGGCTGTCGGGGTGCCTGCAGAAGGGGCAATGCATGAATTCACCCTCCTCACCCTCGAAAATTACGGTCGTACGCCCATGGTCCCGGCGTACGGCTGATGACCTCCGGTGGCCCTCACGGGCCCCTCGGAGCAGCCCCAAGCATAGGCGATCCCCGGAGCCCCGACAGACACCGGCACCACAACTTGTAGGCGGTTGTAGTCATCAAAGCACTAGATGTGGTGTCCGGAGGTCATCGACACCCCAGGCGTGTCGCGGTGGGGCGGAGACTCGGCGGCCGCTCGCGGGACCGCCGTCGAGCGTACGGGACGCGACCCGGGGGCAGCCGGGGCGGGGCGGGGATGACAGAATCGGGCAGGTCGCGGCGCCCGCCCGCACCCCGCGGGCCGGTACGCGCGCCCGGCTACACGCTCGGGGCGAAGGCTACCGGAATGACCCGAATTGCCTTTCGGCTATACACCTAAGCCCGTGATCAGGTCAGCTAATCCTGAAATTTTCACTCGAACGTGTGTTTGGCGCAACCTTTCGAAAGCAACTACCGTTGGCTAACTAGGGAGCACATTCCGAGAGGGGCCGACGTGACCACCACCGCAGACAGCGCCACCATCACCGCCCAGAGTCACTCCCAGAGCCGATTCGAGCCGACCCGGAAACCGCCGATGGACGACGCAATGAACCCCGAGGGGCAGAAGCCGGCCCGCTCACTGCCCGGCCGTCCTCCAGGCATCCGCGCCGACAGTTCGGGACTCACCGACCGACAGCGCAGGGTCATCGAAGTCATCCGGGATTCCGTCCAGCGCCGCGGCTATCCGCCGTCCATGCGCGAGATCGGTCAGGCGGTCGGGCTGTCCAGCACCTCGTCCGTCGCCCATCAGCTCATGGCGCTGGAGCGCAAGGGCTTCCTGCGCCGCGACCCGCACCGCCCCAGGGCGTACGAGGTCCGCGGCTCCGACCAGCCCAGCAACGCCCCCACCGACACCACGGGCAAGCCCGCGGCGTCCTACGTCCCGCTCGTCGGCCGGATCGCCGCCGGCGGTCCCATCCTCGCCGAGGAGTCCGTCGAGGACGTCTTCCCGCTGCCCCGGCAGCTGGTCGGCGACGGCGAGCTCTTCGTGCTGAAGGTCGTCGGTGACTCCATGGTGGAGGCCGCGATCTGCGACGGCGACTGGGTCACGGTGCGTCGCCAGCCGGTCGCGGAGAACGGCGACATCGTGGCCGCCATGCTGGACGGCGAGGCGACGGTCAAGCGCTTCAAGCGCGAGGACGGCCACGTCTGGCTGCTACCGCACAACGCCGCGTACCAGCCCATCCCCGGTGACGAGGCCACCATCCTCGGCAAGGTGGTGGCGGTGCTGCGGCGCGTCTGACCCACCCCACGACCGAACCCCGGGACCACTGCGCCGGTCCCGGGGTTTGGGGTGTTCCGGGGTCGTTACGCCCCTTCCGCCGCCTTGGCGGCCGCGTCGATGGCGGCCAGGGAGCGGCGGACCTGGTTGCGGTCGGTGGTGTACCAGAACTCGGGCATGGACTTGCGCAGGAACGAGCCGTAGCGGGCGCGCTCCACCCGGGGATCCAGGACGGCGACGACACCGCGGTCGCCCGTGGCCCGTACGAGGCGGCCCGCTCCCTGGGCCATCAGCAGGGCGGCGTGGGTCGCCGCGACCGCCATGAAGCCGTTGCCGCCGGCTTCCTCCACGGCCTTCTGGCGGGCGCTCATCAGGGGGTCGTCGGGGCGCGGGAACGGCACCCGGTCCATGACCACCAGCTGGCAGTTCGGGCCCGGCACATCGACGCCCTGCCACAGGGACAGCGTTCCGAACAGGCACGTACGGGCGTCCGCCGCGAAGGTGCGGATCAGCTCGCCGAGGGTCTCCTCGCCCTGGAGGAGGATCGGCATGTCCAGGCGCCCCCGCAGGTTCTCGGCGGCGGCCTGGGCCGCGCGCATGGAGGAGAACAGGCCGAGGGTGCGGCCGCCCGCGGCCTCGATCAGTTCGGCCAGCTCGTCGAGCATGTCCGTACGGCTGCCCTCGCGGCCGGGCTGGGCGAGGTGCTTGGCCACGTACAGGATGCCCTGCTTGCCGTAGTCGAACGGGGAGCCGACGTCCAGGCCCTTCCACCGCGGGACGTCCTCGCCCTCCGTGCCCTCCGGGGCGAGGCCCAGGGAGGCGCCGACGCCGTTGAAGTCCCCGCCCAGCTTGAGGGTGGCGGACGTGAGGACGACGGAGCGGTCCGCGAAAAGCTTCTCGCGCAACAGGCCGGAGACGGACAGCGGCGCGACGCGCAGGGAGGCGCCGAAGCGGTCGTGGCGCTCGTACCAGACGACGTCGTACTCGGAGCCGTTGGCGATGCGCTCGGCGACCGCGTGGACGCTCTCCACGGAGGCGAGGGCCTGCTTGCGGACGGCGTCCTCGTCCTGGACGGACTTGTCGCGCGTCGTGCCGAGGGCGGAGATCACCGTACGCGCGGCGTCACGCAGCGCCATCAGGCAGTAGCCGAGGTCCTCGGGGATCTCTTCGAGGCGGCCGGGCAGGGCCAGCTCCATCAGCCGCTCGAAGGTCTCCGAGGCAGTCTGGAGCTGGTCGGCGGCCTTCTCGTTGACCAGCTTGGCCGCGCGCTTGACGGCCCGGTTGACCTGGCCGGGAGTGAGCTCACCGGTGGCCACGCCGGTGACGCGGGAGACCAGCTCGTGGGCCTCGTCGACGATCAGTACGTCGTGCTGGGGCAGCACCGGGGCGCCCTCGATGGCGTCGATGGCCAGCAGGGCGTGATTGGTGACGATCACATCGGCGAGCTTGGCGCGCTCGCGGGCGGCCTCGGCGAAGCACTCCGCGCCGTACGCGCACTTCGAGGCGCCCAGGCACTCCCGGGAGGAGACCGAGACCTGGCCCCAGGCGCGGTCCGAGACGCCGGGCGTCAGATCGTCGCGGTCCCCGGTCTCCGTCTCGTCCGCCCAGTCGCGCAGGCGCAGCAGGTCCTTGCCCAGCTTGCTGGTGGGCGTCGCGTGCTCGAAGGGGTCGAAGAGGCCCTCCTCCTCTTCCTGCGGCACCCCCTCGTGCAGGCGGTGGAGGCAGACGTAATTGGAGCGGCCCTTGAGCATGGCGAACTGCGGACGGCGGCGCAGCTGCGGATGCAGGGCCTCGACCGTGCGCGGAAGATCTCGCTCGACCAGCTGGCGCTGGAGCGCGAGGGTGGCCGTGGCCACCACCACGCGGTCGCCGTGGGCCAGCGCCGGCACCAGATAGCCGAGCGACTTTCCGGTGCCGGTGCCGGCCTGTACGAGCAGGTGGGAGCTGTCTTCGACCGCTTCGGCAACCGCTTCGGCCATGGCGACCTGGCCGGGGCGCTCGGTGCCGCCGACAGCGGTGACGGCGGCGTGCAGCAGATCGGGGAGGGAGGGCTTCGTCATAGCGCTGCCACCCTACGCGGGCCCACTGACAATCTGCTCGGTCACGGGTGGTGCAGGGGGTTCGGCACCGTGCCGTGGACAGCGGCGTGCGGGCGCTGCGCACGGTCGCGGTATCCGTCGAGGTGGAGGCGGTTGCGGTTCAGGCACAGCCGGGCGATGCGGGGGGTGAGGAGATCGAAGGTCTCGTGGCGTTTCTTCAGGTGCGGGAAGCGTCCCTGGTGGCGCAGGATCTCCGCCCGTACGAGGGACCAGAACTCGGCCTCCGGTACCGCGAGTTGCTGCTCGCACAGGGGCGCCAGGTAGCGGAAGACCCCCACGAAGAGCCCGGAATGGATGAACTGGGTGAGGAAGTCGGGCGGTTCGGTGAGCAGCACCGCGCGCACGTCCGCGGGCATGGTGGCGTGTTCGGGCAGCGCTTCGGCGCTGGTGTTGACGTCGTCCACGAAGTCCTTGACCGCGAGGCGGGTGGGGATGTCGTGCTGGTCGAAGACGACGATGGCGTTCTCGCCGTGCGGGGAGAAGACCGTGCCGTACTGGTAGAGGAAGTGCAGCAGCGGCGGCAGCAGGGCGGCGAAGAGATGGCGCAGCCAGACGCGGGGGGCCAGGCCGGAGCGGCGCACCAGCTCCGCCGTTAAGGCGCGCCCGTGCGGGTCGGTCTGCAGGAGCGCGGCCAGGGTGCGGGCCCGCTCCCCCGGGTCCAGGTGGCGGCTGACCGGCTCGCGCCAGATGCAGCCCAGCAGTTCCTTGTACTGGTACGGGACGCCGGGCAGCCGGTCGTACAGGGGGTGTTCGACGGTGACGGACGCGGTCTCGCCGAGCAGGATCACCCGGGTCTCGTCGCGCAGGTACGGGTCGGCGTCGCGCAGTCCCTGGACCCAGGCGGTGACGGCGGGGGCCGCGATGGTGCGCTCGGTCGGCAGGCCGCGCCAGACCAGGGTGTTGAGGACGGAGAGCGGCAGTTTGACCGTGCGGGCCCGGGGGCGGCTGGTGTTGAGGAAGGTGCGGATGGACTGCTGCGGCAGGCGCAGGTCGTTGTCAGTGGTGAGTGGGACGATGGATTTGTCGGCGAGTTGGGGGGCGAAGAGGGGCGCGATGGTCTCGTCCCACTGCCAGGGGTGGACGGGGAGGTAGAGGTAGTCGACGGGGTCGAGGCCCTGGGCGGAGAGGGTGCCGGCGAAGGCGGCGCGGATTTCGGGGGTGAGTTCATCGGCGTAGAGACGATCGGGCGTGGCCAGGGCGGGGACGCCCCGGTAGACGGCCAGCCGGCGGTGTGCGGCGATCCAGGGCAGCCGCTGCGGGGTGCGGGCCTCGGGTGACCAGAGGGCGGCATCGGCCGCCGAGAAACCCAGCCGCCCCTTGTTGGCGACGAGCCAGGGGTGGCCGGTCTGGTGGCCTTCGAGAGCGGCGTAGTCGAGGTCGGCGAGCTGCGCGGCGCTCAGGGCCGTGGCGTCGAGGCGGGTGTCAGCGGCAAGAGTGGCGGTCAGCTCGCGGATGAGGTGACCGGTGGTGTCGCCGGACAGGCCCAGGACGGTGTCGTGGGCATGGAAGAGGAAGTGAAGGGGGTCGCCAGTGGGGGTGATGGAGTCGGGATCGACGCGCCAGTGCCCATACGCACCGCGCCAGGCCCGGAAGCGGTAGGTGACGTCGTCGGTCAGACGCAGGCGGTAGGCGCGGGAACCGTCGGTGGTGCGGGCGTGCGGGGGGCGCGGGGCGCTTGGGGTTGCGGGGATGGCGGTGGCGGGGCGGGCGTCGGCGCCGGGGTGGGGGGTCGTGGCCGGGGGGTCGTTGTGGGTGCGGCTGGGGGTGGTGGGCTGGGCGGGGTTGGTGCCGTCGTGGGGGCTGGGGGCGGCTTCGGGGGCGGGGCGTTCGTGGGTGTCGGCCGGGGTTCCGGGGGTGGTGGTGCCGGAGTGGGCCTCGGCACCGGGGCGAGAGGCCGTGGTCGGGTGGTCGTCGCGGAAACGGTTGGTGCCGGTGGTCGCGGTGGGGTTGCTGCCCTCGTGGGGGCTGGAGGCGGCTTCTGGCTCGTGGCCATCCCGGGGGCCGGGAGCGGCTTCGGGGTTGTGACCGTCGCGGGGGCCGGGGGCCGCTCCGGGTTCCTGGTCGCGACGTACGCCGGGGGCGGCTTCGGGATTGTGGCCGTCGCGGGGGCCGCTGGCGGCTCCGGGTTCCTGGCCGTCACGTGGACCGGGGACGGCCCCGGGCTCGTGGCCGTCGCGGGGGCCGGGAGCGCCTCCCGGCTCATGACCGTCCCGGGCACCGGGGACGGCCGGGGTGCGGGGAACGGCCTCGGGTTTGAGTTCCGGCTCGGGTTCCGGCTCGGGGTCCGGCTCCGGCTCGGGGTCCGGTTCGGGGCCGGGGTCCGGTTCGGGGGTGATGATCTCTTCGTATGCGAATTCCGCCAGGGTCTTGGCTAGCAGCCGACGGGCGGCCCGCTGCCAGGCCCGGCCGCTGTCGCTCGTGTCGTCGGTGGGGGCGCCGGTGGCCGGGAAGGCGTGGTTGGGGGTGGCGATGCCGTTGGCGTGCGGCGCGGCGTCGCCGGGGCCGGACGCGGGGCTATGGAGAGGTTCGGAGGAAGGTCGCAAGGCGGGACTCCTGGGGACGAGACCTGAGCTACATGGACAGTGCCTTGGGAAGGGGGACCAGGTGCGAAGGCGCGGGAGGAGTGTGCGGGGCGGTCGGTGGGACGGCGCGGGCCGGTGGGAGTGACGGGCAGGCCGGAGCCACCGGCGCGTGGGCGACGGCGGCGGGCGCGGGCGAGGGGCGTGGTCACAGGAGGTGGCGGTGGGCGCGGTCGCGGACCATGAGGGCGGCGCGTTTGGCGGGCAGGTCGAGCTCGTCGGCGTAGCGGAACCCGGCACCGAGGAAGGCGGCGACGGACGGGACGTTGCGCAGGTCGGGTTCGGCGATGACCCGGCCGCACTGCGGGCGGTGGTCCAGGACGAGGTCGGCGGTGGCACGCAGCAGCGCGGTGCCGATGCCGCGGCCCCGGTCGGCGACACCGCCGATCAGCAGGTGCAGGCCCGTGTCGTGCGGCCGCGCCGGGTAGTAGCGGGCGAGCGGGTCCAGGTCGGCGCGGTAGATCTCCCAGTAACTCATGGGCACGCCGCCCAGTACGCCCAGGCAGGGCACGCTGCGCCCGTCGCCGTCGAGCTGGGCGCGCAGGTGGGCGGCGGTGATCTCCTCGGGCCCGGCCAGTTCCCAGAAGGCCGCGACGGCCGGGTCGTTCATCCAGGCGGAGATCAGCGGCAGATCGCGCTCGATGCGTACGGGCACGAGCTGGAACGGCCCCGCGGCGGTGGAGGCCGGGCCCCAGTCGGCGATGTGGTCGAGCAGCAGGCCGCCACGCGAGCCGTCGGCCGGGTCGGCGGACAGCGGCGCGTCGCTGAACAGCGCGGTGATGTCGGGGGGCAGGTGCAGGTCGAGGGTGTCGTCGAGCGCGTCGTCCGGAGGGCCTTCGGGAGGGTGGTCGAAGGCTTTCTCGGACTCGGGATCGATGCCGGATTCGGTGGGGGGCACGGCGGCGCTCTCTCCTTTCCGGGCCTCCTCACGAGGTCACGGGGCGGGCGGGCAGGAATCGGGAGGTGTGGGGTGGGCGGGTGGCGGGGTCAGGGGTGAAGGGGATTGGGGATGGTGACGTAGACGGACTGGGTGTCGACGGGGCCGACGAGTTCGTCCAGGCCGCGCAGCCGGGTCAGCAGGTTGGCCTTGCAGCGCAGGGTGCGGGCTTCCAGGAGCCGGCCGGGCAGGGGTGAGCGGTGTGCCGCGGGCCCGGTGGCGGCGTCGGCGAGGAAGCGCCGGAAGGCGGCGAGGAGAACGTTCTCGGCGGCCAGGCGCTGGGAGCCGAAGGCGCCGATGAGGCCGAGGACGTTGTTGATGCCGAGGTAGTAGGCGAAGCGCTCGTCGGTGACCTCGTCGGAGACGAAGGTGTCGCTGGCGGTGCCGATGCCGGGCAGCTGCCGCTCCAGGTCGCTGCGGCGCGATTCGCGGAAGTAGTAGCCCTGGTTGTCGCGGTAGCGGCCGCCGGCGGGCCAGCCGTAGCGGTCCAGCAGGACGAGGGTGTTCTGCTGGTGGGCTTCGAGGGCGACGCCGGCGGTGCCGTCGAGCCAGAGCACGGGGCGTACCACCGCTTCGAGGTAGCGCAAGAACCACTCGGTGGCGACGGCGCCCGCCGGCCGGCCGGTGCGGGCGGTGAGACCGCCGATGACGTCGGCGAGCCGGGAGCGCAGACCGGTGCGGCCGGCCCAGGGGCGCGGCGAGGTGAGGGCCGCGATGCAGACCGCGTCGTCGGAGTCGGCGAACGGGTTGTGCCGGACGACCACGTCCAGTCCGTGCACCGGCTCGCCGTCGGCGCCGGTGACGCCGAGCCACGCGGGGTCGCGGACGATGTCGAAGCCCGGCGTGCCGGGGAAGGCGGCCCGCCACCGGGCGGCGAGGCCGGTACGGAGCAGCCGGTGCACTTCGACGCCGCGCAGCAGTTCCTTGCGGAGGTTGTCGCGGCGGGAGTTGGTGATGCGCACGCCCAGGGAGAGCTTGAGCATGGCGTCGTGGCCGGGTCGGAAGACGGTGCGGACGGAGGAGGTCGGGTGCCAGGCGGGGCCGCCGGGGCCCAGGTCGCGGAGATGGCCCGAGGCGTACAGAGCTGCGATGTCCGGGCGGTGGCCGAGCTGGTGGGCCTGCCAGGGGTGCATGGGCAGCGGCAGGGTGCCGGCGGGGGCCGGGGGCGCGCCGTCGGCGAGCCGGGCGGCCAGACGTTCGGCGGATACGGTACGGCCGCGTTCGGTCCAGGCCGAGTCGGCGGTGAACACGTCCCGGTGGACGGCCATCCAGTGCAGGCGGAACGCGCCGCGCAGCTCGGGCGAGTAGGCGCGCGTCTCGGCCTCGGTCAGGCCCTCCCGGCTCTTGGGGGTGGGGTGCATGGGGTGGCCGAAGAGCAGGGACTGTTCGGCGGCGAGGAAGCGGGAGCCGCCGGGGTCGTCGGCCGGGGTGGCGCGCCGGTCCGCGAGGAAGGCGGCGGTGTGCCGTACGGAGTCGGCGACGCGGCCGACAAGGTCGGCGCTCTCGCTGTCCGTACCACCGGGCGCGCCGCCGGGGTCCCCGCCCGCGCCGCCGTGTACGGCCTCGCGGCGCAGCAGGGCGGCGAGGGTCACCGCGTCCAGGGGTGCGGCGTCGGCGGGGGCGCCTTCCAGTACGGGGGCGCCGAGGCGGTGCCAGCCGGTGTCCGACCAGTACAGGACCGGGACGTGCAGGGCCGTCGCGCCGGCGGCGAGCGGGATGCGCAACCGGTCGCCGGCCGGGCGGGGCGTGTCGCTCTCGCGGATCCAGCAGCGCAGCAGGTTCTCCGTGCCGGCGGCGTCGGCGGCGACAGCCGGGTCCGCGTGCTCCAGGCGGTCGGGCACGGGCACGTGGACGTGCGCGGGGAACTGCAGGACGGTCTCCTGGAGGGCGGTTTCCTGCGGGGCGGTTTCCTGCGGGGCGGTTTCGTGTCCGGCGGCGGGGCCGGCCGCGGTGTCGGTCTCCTCGTCGGAGTGGACGGTGACGACCCGGGTCGCGCCGAGCGCGTGGCAGTCCTCGTGACCGTGCCGTTCGTGGTGTCCGAGCCGCACCGCGCAGCCGGTGTGGCCGCCGTGCTCGCCGTTCTCCGCGGTGTCGTGGGTCCCGGCACGCCGGTTCTGGCGCGGCACGGCCGGCTCCCGCAGCCGGGCCAGGGGTTCACGGGGCAGACGTCGCTCGTCGGCCGGTGTCCCGTCGGGGCCGGGGCGTTCGTTCATCGGGGTGTGCCTCGCAGGGTCGGCGCGGTCGGCGCGGTCTGGACGGTGGTGGGGCGGCAGGGGGTCGTGGGGCGGCGGAGAGCCGTGGGCCGGTGGCGGCGTACGGGGTGGCGGAGCGCCGTGGGGCGGCGGAGAGCCGTGGGCCGGTGGCGGCGTACGGGGTGGCGGAGCGCCGTGGGGCGGAGCGGCGGGTGGCGGTCAGTCGTACGCCTGGAACGGAACGGCGGGTGGCACGCACTCGTACGCCCGCAGCGGAACGCCGGATGGCCGTCACTCGTGCGCCCGGGGCGGAGCGGCGGACGCCCGTCACTCGTACGCCCGGAGCGCAACGCCGGACGCCCGACACTCGAACGCCCGGAGCGCAACGGCGGGTGGCACGCACTCGTACACCCGGAGCGCAACGCCGGATACCCGACACTCGTACACCCGGAGCAGAACGGCAGACGGCCATCACTCGCACACCCGGAACGCAACGCCGAGCAGCAACCACCCGCACACCCGGAGCAGAATGCCGAGCAGCAAGCACTCACACCCCCGAAGCGCAACGCCGCATGACCACCACCCACACACCCGAAGCAAAGCCGTGCCCCCCTCATGAGGCCCCCTCAAAGGGCGGCGCCTGACTGCCCACCGTCGCGGACGCCACATCCGCGCCCCCTGCACGCCGCGCTCCGCCCTCCCCCGCTCCGCCCGTCCCCGCCCGCACCGCCGTACTCAGCGCGTCGGCGAGGCGGTCGAGGACTGCGTCCGCCTGTTCGTCGGTGAGGGTGAGCGGGGGCAGCAGGCGGATCACCGCGTCGTGGCGGCCGCCGAGTTCGACGATCAGGCCCCGGGCCAGGCACTCCTGCTGGACGGCCGCGGCCAGCGCGGGGGCGGCCGGGCGGGCGCCCGCCGGGTCGGGGGCGGCGTCCGGGTCGACCAGTTCCAGGCCGAGCATCAGGCCGCGGCCGCGTACGTCGCCGACGCAGCCGTGCTCCGCGGCGAGTCCGCCCAGCCGGGACAGCATGCGGGCGCCCAGGTCGGCGGCGCGCCGCGCCAGGTCGTTCTCCCGGACGTACGCCAGGGTGGCGGCGCCCGCCGCCATCGCAAGCTGATTGCCGCGGAAGGTGCCGGCGTGCGCGCCGGGGCGCCAGGCATCCAGTTCCTCGCGGTAGACGATGACCGCGAGCGGCAGGCTGCCGCCGATGGCTTTGGACAGCACGAGCACGTCGGGCACCACGCCACTGTGTTCGATGGCCCAGAAGGCGCCGGTGCGACCGACGCCGGTCTGCACCTCGTCCACGATGAGGGGAATGTCCCGTGCGGCCGTGATCTCGCGCATCCGGCGCAGCCAGCCGTCGGGCGCGGGGATCACCCCGCCCTCGCCCTGGACCGGTTCGAGGATCATTCCGGCCGGCCGGGCGATGCCGCTCTTGTCGTCGTCGAGTACGTTCTCCGTCCAGCGCGCGGCCAGTTCGGCGCCGCGCTCGCCGCCCGTGCCGAAGGGGCAGCGGTAGTCGTACGGATACGGGAGGCGGGTCACGGAGGTGTCCCGCGCGCCCCCTGACGCCGCGAGCGCCCCCGCCGTCATGCCGTGGTAGGCGCCGGTGAAGGCGGCGAGCCCGTCGCGGCCGGTGGCGGTGCGTACGAGTGTGAAGGCGGCCTCGACGGCGTCCGTGCCGGCCGGGCCGCAGAACTGGATGCGGCCGTGCTCGGCCAGTTCGGCGGGCAGGGTGGCGAACAGCTCGGTGACGAAGGCGTCCTTGACCGGGGTCGCCAGGTCGAGGACGTGCAGCGGGGCGCCGGAGTCGAGGACGGCGCGGATGGCCTCCAGGACGACGGGGTGGTTGTGCCCGAGCGCCAGGGTGCCCGCCCCGGAGAGGCAGTCCAGGTAGCGGCGGCCGTCGGCGCCTTCGATGGTCAGCCCGCGGGCGCGCACCGGGACGATGGGCAGCGAGCGCGCGTAGGTACGGGCGGCGGACTCGCGGAGCGACTGCCGCCGCAGGATGCCCTCGTGGGCGGGAGGGGGTGACGTCGGCAGAGGCTGGGTCAAGGCCACGGCGGTTCGGTCCTCCTGCTGCTGAATCTTCTGTTGAACTGCGGGTGGGCCCGCCGCACGCCGACGCCCCCACTGGGCCGTCATCTCGCGCACCGGGCCTGGTCCGTCGTCGGCGGGTGCCGCCGGGCCGGGGCCTCCTGGCGGACCGCTGCCGCCTGCGTCCGGCCACGGCTCAGCCGTCCCCCGTACGTCTCAACGACGCGCCGGGCGGGAGATAACGGCCTGCCCGAAGATCCTTCGCGGACGGCTCCGTGGCGGCGTTCGGACCCGGCGCGGACGGCCCCGGCGCGGCGCACGAACCCGGCGCGGAAGCTCCCGTAAGGCCGTACGGGAAGGACCGCACACCCGCCCCTCGCCCGAAGATCCCCCGGAGATTTCCCGGAGATCCGCCGAAGATCCCCCGATCCGGAACCGGGGACCCGCCCGCCGCCGTCCCCAACGTCACCGGCATAGTGGGGACCTGCCCCGGCTTTCCGGTGCATGACAAAACAGCAGATCCAGGCACGTCCGGAGCAAGACCGGCACAACCGGCCGAGGCGCGGCAGGGCCGCACGGGGCCGGACAGGTCCATCAGGCACGCCTGAACACACCAGGGGGAGTTCAACCCATGCGATCCATACGTCGGCCGGTCCTGGCCGCGGCCGCTCTCACCGCGGTGGTGGCGCTGACCGCCACCGGCTGCGGCCCGGAGGGCAACCAGGCGGACGGCAAGCCCAGCCAGTCCGCGGATCAGGGCAGCGCGGGCGGGGGTGGCTTCACGATCCCCAAGGACATCCAGGACAAGCTGAAGGAACACGGCGTCGACCTGGACAAGTGGAAGAACGGCGAGTGGAAGAACTGGGACAAGGACAAGTGGCTCCGCGAGGCCAGTGAGTTCATCAACCCGATCATCAAGGGTCTGTGGGACCCGGACCGGGCGAGCAAGGCCAAGCCGCCGAAGGAGCCGACGCCCAAGGACATCTCCGGTGACCAGGGGCGGACCGACCCGGAGCCGCGGCCGGTGCAGGCCAAGGCGGTCAAGCCGCCGTTCGGCCGGAACGCGCCCGGCCTCGGCAAGATCTTCTTCGACACGCCCGAGGGCCACGCGGTCTGTTCCGGCGCGGTCGTCAAGGACCCCGCGCACCCGGGCAAGTCGAACCTGGTGTGGACCGCGGGCCACTGTGTGCACGCCGGCAAGAGCGGCGGCTGGTACCGCAACATGATCTTCGCCCCGTCGTTCAACGACAGCGGCAAGCCCGCGGCCCAGTTGGAGCGCGCCACGCGTGAGGAGATGTTCCCCAAGGGTGTGTGGTGGGCGGACGGCGCGTCGACCTCCAACCAGTGGATCAGCCAGGGCGGTCCGCAGGGCAACAGCGTGCCGATGGCGCCGTACGACTTCGCGATCATGCACGTGACGCCGGAGAAGGGCGCGGGCAACAAGTCCCTCGAAGAGGTCGCCGGCGGTGCGTACTCGGTGGACTTCAACGCCTCCGCGATCCCGGACATCTCCAGCATCACCGCGCAGGGCTACCCGGCCGAGGCGCCGTTCGACGGCTCGTCGCTGCAGCAGTGCACCGACAAGCCGGGCCGGCTGTCGCTGGCCGCCCAGAAGCCGACCATGTACCGCATCGGCTGCCTGATGACCGCCGGTTCCTCCGGTGGCCCCTGGTTCGCCAAGGGCTCGGACGGCAAGCCGGTCCTGGTGTCCAACACCTCGATCGGCCCGCGCCCGGCCGGCTGGCTGGCGGGCCCGCACCTCGGCCCCGAGGCCAAGAGCATGTACGGCGCGATGAGCAAGAAGTTCGCGTCGCAGTAGTCGCGACGGACGAGGGCCCGCTCCCGGTTTCCGGGGGCGGGCCCTCGCCCTATGGCCGTACGCGCGGCTCTCTCTTGCGCAGCCGCTTCCCGCACGTACGAAGGCCCGCCCCCATCACAGGGGCGGGCCTTCGTAGTGCCTACGGCATCGTGCTTACGGCGCTGGGCCTACGGCGTCCCGTCGTACGGCACGCCGCCTACGCCCGCCGCGTCACGCAGCCGGTACGTACGGCTGGAACTCGGCGGCCAGTTCCTCGTGGACGCGCGCCTTGAGGACGGTGCCCTCCGCGACGTGTTCCTCGGAGATCACCTCGCCCTCGGCGTGCGCCCGCGAGACCAGCGCGCCCTGGGTGTAGGGCACCAGCGCCTCGATCTCGACCTGCGGACGGGGCAGTTCCTCGTCGATCAGGGCGAGCAGCTCGTCGATGCCCTGGCCCGTACGGGCCGAGACCGCGATGGCGTGCTTCTCGTTGCGCAGCAGCCGCTGGAGGACCAGCGGGTCGGCGGCGTCCGCCTTGTTGACGACCACGATCTCCGGGACGTCGGTGGCGCCGACGTCGCGGATCACCTCGCGCACGGCGGCGAGCTGCTCCTCGGGCACCGGGTGCGAGCCGTCGACCACGTGGAGGATGAGGTCGGAGTCGCCGACCTCCTCCATCGTGGAGCGGAACGCCTCGACGAGGTGGTGGGGCAGGTGGCGGACGAAGCCGACGGTGTCGGCGAGGGTGTAGAGCCGGCCGCTGGGCGTCTCGGCCCGGCGCACGGTCGGGTCCAGGGTGGCGAACAGCGCGTTCTCCACCAGGACTCCGGCCCCGGTCAGGCGGTTGAGCAGGGAGGACTTGCCCGCGTTGGTGTAGCCCGCGATGGCGACCGAGGGGACCTTGTGGCGGCGGCGTTCCTGCCGCTTGATGTCCCGGCCGGTCTTCATCTCCGCGATCTCCCGGCGCATCTTCGCCATCTTCTCGCGGATCCGTCGCCGGTCCGTCTCGATCTTGGTCTCACCGGGACCACGGGTGGCCATGCCGCCGCCCGCAGAGCCGGAGCCACCGCCACCCATCTGCCGGGACAGCGACTGGCCCCAGCCGCGCAGCCTGGGCAGCATGTACTGCATCTGCGCCAGCGAGACCTGCGCCTTGCCCTCCCGGGACTTGGCGTGCTGGGCGAAGATGTCCAGGATCAGGGCCGTACGGTCGACGACCTTGACCTTGACGACGTCTTCGAGGTGGATCAGCTGGCCGGGGCTCAGCTCACCGTCGCAGACCACCGTGTCCGCGCCGGACTCCAGGACGATGTCGCGCAGCTCCAGGGCCTTGCCGGAACCGATGTAGGTGGCCGGGTCGGGCTTGTCGCGGCGCTGGACGACGCCGTCGAGCACCAGCGCGCCCGCCGTCTCGGCCAGCGCGGCCAGCTCGGCGAGGCTGTTCTCGGCGTCCTGCACCGTGCCGGAGGTCCAGACACCGACCAGCACCACGCGCTCCAGGCGGAGCTGGCGGTACTCGACCTCGGTGACGTCCTCGAGCTCGGTGGACAGTCCGGCGACGCGGCGCAGCGCGGCGCGCTCCGTACGGTCGTACTGCTCGCCGTCACGCTCCCCGTCGATCTCGTAACTCCAGGCGACGTCCTCTTCCATCAGGGCGTCGGCCCGGAGGCTCTCGGAGAGGCGCTGCCGGTCCTGTGGAAGGGAAGAAGAGGAGGTCATTTGATCCTTTGCATCGTTGGAACGTCCCGGGGCCGCGCGGCCCCGGAACCTGCGTTCGTGACAACGTCCGGAGGGCCCGGGAAGATTCCCGGCCGCCCCGTCGTCGGCCAGACGATGGTCGCATGGCCGGTGGAAGCCGTCACGCGGGTTTTCCGTGCGCGGCCGCGGGCCGCGTCTTCGCGGGCTTGGCGGCGGGCTGCCGCGCGGGCGGGTGCGGGGTCTGGTAGGTGCTCTTCCAGTCCGGGTGGCCCGGCATGGGCGGGGTCTTGGTGTCGTACAGCCAGCTGTGGAAGAAGCCGGTGAGGTCCTGGCCCGAGGTACGGGAGGCCAGCGCGACGAAGTCGGCGGTGCCCGCGACGCCGTCCCGGTGCCGGGTCACCCAGGCGCGTTCCAGCCGGTCGAACGCGGCGTGCCCGATCTTGGCGCGCAGCGCGTACAGGACGAGCGCGCTGCCGTCGTACATCACGGGCCGGAAGATGCCGGTCTTGTTGCCGGGGGCCGGCGGCTTGGGCGCGCCGGGCGGGCCGCCCTCGCGCCGCAGCCGGTCCGAGACGCTGTAGGCGCGGCGCGTGCGCTCGTCCATGGACCTCTTGGCGTGTTCGTGCGCGTACAGCTCCTCGTACCAGGTGGCGTGCGACTCGTTGAGCCAGGCGTCCGACCAGGTGCGCGGGGAGACGCTGTCGCCGAACCACTGGTGCGCCAGCTCGTGCACCATGATCGCTTCGATGTACCAGCGGGGGTACCGGCCGCCCGTGAACAGCCGCTCCTCGAAGAGGGACAGGGTCTGGGTCTCCAGCTCGAAGCCGGTCTCGGCCTGCGCGAGCAGCACGCCGTACGCCTCGAAGGGGTAGCGGCCGACCTTCTTCTCCATCCAGGAGAGCTGGCCGGGTGTCTTGGCCAGCCACGGTTCCAGGCGCTTGCGGTCCGCGGCCGGTACGACGTCGCGCAGCGGCAGGCCGTGCGGACCGGTGCGGCGGACGACCGCGGAACGCCCGATGGACACCTGCGCGACCTCGGTGGCCACGGGGTGCGCGGAGCGGTAGACCCAGGTGGTGGCGGGGACCGCCCGGGCCTGCCCGGCGCCGTGTCCGGCCCGCTTCCCGCCCGCGTCCGGCACGGTCCGTACGGTGGCCGGATAGCGCCCCACCGGCAGCCCGCCGGCGACGACCGTCAGGCCCTTGGGCGCGGTGACGCGGAAGGTGTAGAGGGCCTTGTCCGACGGGTGGTCGTTGCTCGGGAAGATCCGGTGCGCGGCGTCGACCTGGTTGGCCATGACCAGCCCGTCCTTCGTCCGCAGCCAGCCGTCCTCGCGGCCGCCCTTGCCGCCCTCGCGGGGGCGCGGGTCGCTGGTGTGCCGCACGACGATGCGCAGCGGGGTGCCGCGGCGTACGGCCTGGCGGGGCGTGACGATCAGGTCCTCGCCGCGCGTGACATGGGCCGCGCGCCGGCCGTTGACCTCGACCGAGCGGACGGTGCCGTGCGCGAAGTCGAGGTTGACGCGCTCCAGGCGGGCGGTGGCGCGGGCGGTGATCTTCGTGACGGCGTCCAGCGGCCGGTCGTTGCGGCCGGGGTAGGTCAGGGCGATGTCGTACGCGCGCACGTCGTAGCCGGGGTTGCCGAGGTGCGGGTAGAGCCGGTCGCCGACGCCGAGCGGCGCGGCGTCCGGGAGTCCCGCGGCGACCAGGGAGGCCGCGGCGAGCAGGCCGAGCGCTGCCCGGCGGCGGGCGGCCCCCGGGTGGGGGCGGGTCGGGGCGCCTCCGGGACCCTGGCCGGGGGCGGAGGCGGGTCCGCCGGGGCCGGGGGCGGGGTGGTACGAGGAAAGCGGCATGACCCACCGCTATCAGCGCGGGGCTCCGGCCCGTGGCCGACGCGGCAGTACGGCACCCGAACGAGGGTGGGCCGTACGTCCGTCGAGGCCGGAGGGGAACGGGTGTGCCGGGCCCGCGCGCAGGTGGGTGCCTCGGAAACGCGCCGTCATCGTCGCCCGCGCGCCGGAGCGGGCGCCCTCAGGAACGCGCCGTCATCGTCGCCCGCGCGCGGCCCGCCCGCAGCACGTCGAAGACGCCCGGCACCTGCCGCATCGCCCGCATCAGGGACGGCAGCTTGGCCGCGTCCGGCAGGTGGAGGGTGTACGTGTGGCGCACCCGCTGTTCGCGGGGCGGCTCCACGGCCGCGGCCACCACGGCGGCCCCCTCGGCGGCGATGGCCTCCGTGAGGTCGGCGAGCAGGTGCGGCCGGGTGAACGCCTCGGCGAGGAGGGTGACCCGGCAGCCCTGCGCGCGGTTGCCCGCGCCGCGCCAGCGGGCGCCGACCGGCTTCCGCCCGGAGGCGGCCATCCGGGCCACCACGGGGCACAGCACGCGGTGCACGGTCACGATGCCGCCCCGTACGGCGAAGCCGGTGACGTGGTCGGGCGGCACGGGGGTGCAGCAGCCCGCCAGCCGTACGTTCGCGCCGGGGAGGTCGGTGGACAGTCCGGCGGTGTCCGTCCCCCCGGGGCGGTCGGGCGTCTCGGCCGCGCCGGTGCCCCGCGCGCAACCGGCGCCACTCGGCGCGCCCGCCCCTACCGCGCTCTCGCCCGCCCCCGATTCCGCCCCCGGGTGGGCGGCCAGCCAGCGGGAGATGGCGAGCCGGGCGGCCGGCGTACGGGTGTGGTCGAGCCAGTCGGGCGAGGGGCCGGCGGCGGAGTCCGGGGCCATGAGCAGGTGCAGGCTGTCGCCGTCGCACAGGACCGTGGAGAGGGTTGCGAGGCGGCCGTTGACGCGCGCGCCGATGCAACTGTGCGCCCCTTCGCCGTAGAGCGCGTACGCGGCGTCCACACAGCTCGCGCCGGCGGGCAGGCCGACGGTGGCGGTGCCGTCCGCGCCCGTACGGGAGGCAGCCCGGCCCGACGGGCCGCCGTCGCCGAAGCCCCCTTCCGCACAGAAGACCGTGATCTCCCGGTCCTGGGCGAGGTCGGCGCGCAGCGAGGTCCAGAACGTGTCCGGGTCGGGGGTGGCGCGCTGCCACTCCAGGAGGCGGCACAGCCAGCCGGGCTGGGTCGGGTCCACCCGCTCACCGTCCTCCCCGTCCCCCCCGTCGCCGTCGGCGTCCGCGGCCGGACGCTCGGCAGCGGGCTCGGAGCCGTCAGCGGGGGCGTACGGGTTGCCCAGCGCGACCACCCCGGCCTCGGCGACGCGGTGCATGCGGTGCGTACGGATGAGCGTTTCCGCAATGGCGCCGTCCTCGTCGGTGACGGCCGTGTGCAGCGACTGGTAGAGGTTGAACTTCGGCGCGGCGATGAAGTCCTTGAACTCCGAGATCACCGGCGTGAAGCAGGTGTGGAGCTCGCCGAGGACCGCGTAGCAGTCGGCGTCCTCGGCGACCAGCACCAGCAGGCGGCCGAGGTCGGTGCCGGTGACCGTGCCGCGCGCCAGGCGCACGCGGTGCACGGAGACCAAGTGCCGGGGGCGCACGAGCACTTCGGCGTCGATGTCGGCCTCGTCCAGGAGGGCGCGCACCCGCTCGGCGATCGCGGCGAGGGGGTCCGGGCGGGCCGCGTGGGCGTGCACGAGGGCGCGGGTGGTGGCGTACTCCTCCGGATGCAGGATCGCGAAGACCAAGTCCTCCAGCTCGCTCTTGAGCGCCTGCACGCCCAGCCGTTCGGCCAGCGGGATGAGCACATCGCGGGTGACCTTGGCGATCCTGACCTGCTTCTCGGGGCGCATCACGCCGAGGGTGCGCATGTTGTGCAGCCGGTCGGCCAGTTTGATGGACATCACGCGCACGTCGTTGCCGGTGGCGACCAGCATCTTGCGGAAGGTCTCGGGCTCGGCGGCGGCGCCGTAGTCGACCTTCTCCAGCTTGGTCACGCCGTCGACCAGATAGCAGACCTCCTTGCCGAACTCCGCGCCGACCTGATCGAGCGTCACATCCGTGTCCTCGACGGTGTCGTGGAGCAGGGAGGCGGTCAAGGTCGTGGTCTCGGCGCCCAGTTCGGCCAGGATCAGGGTCACCGCGAGCGGGTGGGTGATGTACGGCTCCCCGCTCTTGCGCAACTGGCCGCGGTGCGAGGACTCGGCGAGTGCGTAGGCCCTGCTGAGGGTGTCCAGGTCGGCGTCAGGGTGGTGGGTCCGGTGCACCTTGGCGACGTGCTCCAGGGCGTCCGGCAGGCCGTCGCGGGGGGCCGGTCCCAGGAGCGCGGCCCGGCCGATACGGCGCAGGCCGCGCAGCTCCAGACGGGGGCGGCCGCGTTTGCGGTGCGAGACCTCGCCCAGGTCGGGCGGACCGGCCTGGACCGGCGCGACGGGATTACCAGGATTCGTGGCCTCTGCGCTCATGGGCACCTCCGGCGGCGTCGACCGGCGGTCGGGCGCCCGCAGTCGGTCGCCCCGGGCCGGTGCTTGATGCTACCGAGCCCATCACGCAGCGCTGTCCCGCTCTCGCCCAGCGTGAACCGGATCACCCATTCGAGCGAAGTCTCAGTCGAGGGCCGTGACCAGCCACGCAGGATCCAGCGTGCCGTGCGCGACGATCACCGCGGGGCCGGTCATCTCGACCGTGCCGTCCGGCAGCTCGGTGATGGACAGGCTGCCGCCGGGCAGGTCGACCCGGTACGTGACGGGGCTGCCGGTGGCCGCGGGGTCGATGCCGTCCCGGCGGGCGGCGGCGACCGCGACGGCGCAGGCACCGGTGCCGCAGGAGCGGGTCTCGCCGGCGCCGCGCTCGTGGACCCGCATCGCGACGTGGCGCGGGCCGCGGTCGGCGACGAACTCGATGTTCACGCCGTCGGGGTAGACGGCTGCTGGGCTGAACGGCGGGACGCCGTACAGGTCCCCGGCGTGGTCGAGGTCCTCGACGAAGGCGACGGCGTGGGGATTGCCCATGTTCACGTTGCGGGCGGGCCAGCTGCGGTCGCCGACCGTGACCGTCACGCCGTCCGGGAGCAGGGCGGCGCGGCCCATGGAGACCGTGACGTCGCCGTCCTCGGCCAGCCGGACCCGCTTCACGCCGGCCCGGGTGGCGATGGCGAACTCGCCCGCGCCGACGAGACCGGCGTGCTGGAGGTAGCGGGCGAAGACGCGGATGCCGTTGCCGCACATCTCGGCCACGGAGCCGTCGCCGTTGCGGTAGTCCATGAACCACTCGGCCTCGGCGGCCTGGGCGCGGGCCGCGGGGTCGGCGGCGGAGCGCACCACGCGCAGCAGGCCGTCGCCGCCGACGCCGGCCCGGCGGTCGCAGATCCGCGCCACCGCGTCGGCGGACAGCTCCAGGACGCCGTCCGGGTCGGGGACGATCACGAAGTCGTTCTCCGTGCCGTGGCCCTTGAGGAAGGCGATGCCGCGGCCGGGACCGCCCGCGGCGGGCGGCGCGGTGTCCACTGCGGTCCCCGTGGCCTGGGCGGTTGCCTGTGCGTTGGTCATGTCTGCATCGTACGGCGCGGCAGTGACAGCCGGCTTCCCGGCCCCGGCCGGGCACGGGCACCGGGTCAGTGCAGCCGGGCGACCCGCCATACGGCCAGCAGGGCGAGGACCGCGACGACCGCGGCGTACGCCAGGACGACCCGCCAGTCCGGGCGGCGGCCGGAGCCGCGCGCGGGCAGGCCGGGCCAGGTGTGGCCGACCCGGCGGGCGGCCATCATGCCCCAGCCGGCGGCGCAGCCGAACAGCAGCAGGCCGAGCATGGAGATCACCGCGCCGCCGTCGCCGCCGAACTCGAAGGCGAGCGGGAAGGCGAACATCAGCGAGCCGAGGATGGCGAGGCCCACGATGGGCGCGAGCTGCCAGATGCGCAGCCGGCGCGGCGGGCGCAGTTCACGGAAGGACTCGCCGCCCTCCACGGCCTGCTCGGGGCCGTCCGAGCCGTCCAGGGACGCCGGCCCCGCCGGTTCGCCCAGCGGCTCCGGGGCGGCCCCGTCGGGGCCGAAGGGCACGGGTCCATCGTGGGTCGGCGACTTTGTCGCGTCCCGCTGTCCGTCGCCCCGACCGTCCGGTTGCTGCGGTCTGTTGCGAGGGCCGGCCTCCATCGCCACGCGCCCTCCCCACTGCTGACTGCACGCCTCGATCGAAGGTCGATGATGACACGCTCCCGGGGGCCCGGATGACGGGCGGAGCGTCCCGATGCCATGACGTGATCAGGCTGTGACCGGGGGCGCGACCAACGCCAGCGCCCGTTCCGGGAGTTCCGCGCGGTCCGCGGCGGCACCGCTGAGCCAGTGGACCCGGGGGTCCCGGCGGAACCAGGAGTCCTGGCGGCGTGCGAAGCGCTTGGTGGCCCGGACCGTCTCGTTCCGCGCTTCCTGCTCCGTGCACTCCCCCGCGAGCTGGGCGAGCACCTGCTGGTAGCCGAGGGCGCGGGAGGCGGTACGGCCCTCGCGCAGCCCCTCGCCCTCCAGCCGCCGCACCTCGTCCACCAGACCCTCGTCCCACATCCGGTCCACCCGGCGGGCGATGCGCTCGTCCAGCTCGGGGCGGGCCACGTCGACGCCGATCTGGACGGTGTCGTAGACCGCCTCGTGCCCCGGGAGGTTGGCGGTGAAGGGGCGGCCGGTGATCTCGATGACCTCCAGGGCGCGCACGATGCGGCGCCCGTTGCTCGCCAGGATGGCGCGGGCGGCCTCGGGGTCCGCGGCGGCGAGCCGGGCGTGCAGGGCGCCGCTGCCCTGCTCGGCGAGCTCGGCCTCCAGGCGGGCGCGCACCTCGGGGTCGGTGCCGGGGAAGTCGAGGGCGTCGATGGCGCCGCGTACGTACAGACCGGAGCCGCCGACGAGGACGGGCGTACGGCCCTCGGCGAGCAGCCGGTCGATCTCGGCGCGGGCCAGCCGCTGGTACTCGGCGACGTTCGCGGCGCGGGTGACGTCCCAGATGTCCAGGAGGTGGTGCGGGACGCCCTGGCGCTCGGGCACCGTCAGCTTGGCGGTGCCGATGTCCATTCCGCGGTAGAGCTGCATGGAGTCGGCGTTGACGACCTCGCCGCCGAGGTGCCGGGCGAGGGCTACGCCCAGATCGGACTTTCCGGCCGCGGTGGGACCGACGACGGCGATGACCCGGGGTGCGGGAACTGCGGTGTTCACCGGCCCAGTCTCGCAAACCCGTGGGCCTGATCTCGAACGAGCGACGTGACGGCTCGCCTCCGTGTTCGTTGCCTGATGCGAGGTTCCGGCCGCCGGTTCACGGACCGGAGCCCGCGGGCGGCGCAATGGGACGCTCCGGGCGCCCCGGGATTTCGCCCGCACGAGTAACGTATGGAGTGAGGATATGGGCGTGTTTTCACGGTTTCGTCGCCGTAAGGACGAAGCGTCGACGGAGGAGGCCGCCGCCGCGACAGTGACGGCGGAGGCACCGGAGGGTGACGAGTCGGCGGACCGCTCCGCCGAGGCCGCCGCGCAGGCGGAGCAGGACGGGGCGGGCGCGGACGCGACGCCTTCCGCCGAGGAGGCCGGTGAGGCCGCTGCCGCCGAGGGTGTCGAGATCCCCAAGCAGCAGTCGGCCGAGGCGGCCGCCGACAGCGAGGCCGGGGAAGGCGCCCGCAAGTAGGACGCGGTACGCAAGGAAGGTGGCCCATGGGTCTGCTGGACAACCTCAAGGCCAAGCTCGGTCCGCTCAAGGACCGGGCCGGTGATCTCGCGCAGCAGCACGGGGACCGGATCGAGCAGGGCCTCGACAAGGCCGCACGGGCGGTCGACGAGAGGACCAAGGGCAAGTACAGCCGTCAGATCGGGACCGGCGCCGGCAAGGCGAAGGACGCCCTCGGCCGGCTGGCCGAGGAATCCCGCCGGTCCGACGGCAGCGGCGGCCCCGGCCCGCGGGGCCAGATCTCCTGAGGCGACCGGGGGAACCTGGGCCGGACGGCCCGCACGGCGCACGACGGCCGCGGAGCGACGCGCTCCGCGGCCGTCGACGTGTCACCGGGCGCCCGCGCTCGCAGCCGCGCCCCACGACGCTCCTGTACGCCCTGCGGCCGAGCCGTTCCTACGATCCAGCCGAGCCGCCCTCGCACCCCGACCGAGCCGCCTCTACGACTACGACCAGGCCGCCACGAAATACCCCACGCCGTACGGAGCCTCCTCGCGCAGCAGCTCGCCGCGCAGCCCGGCGCCCTCCGCTGCGCCGGCCAGGACCTGCCAGCAGACCCGTCCGGACGCCTTCAGCTCGCTCGCCAGCTCCGCGTCCAGCCCGGCCAGGGCCTCGGTGTCCGCAGCCCCCAGAGCGCGCGCCACGGCCGCGTCGAAGTCCTCGGCCCGTTCGTCGTAGTAGCCCGGAGCCTTCACCGTCCGGCAAGCGCTGCCGTCGCCCATGACCAGCAGGGCGACCCGCTTCGCCGACGCCGCGATCTCCCGGCCGACCTGCGCGCAGCGGTCGGCCGCCAGCGGCTCGCCGACGCCCAGTCCCTCGACCGGCGCGTCCGCCCAGTCCGTACGGGCCAGCAGCCAGGCGCCGACCGACAGCGACGGCGGCAGCGGCCGCTCCGGGGGCGTCTCGGAGGCGCCCAGGCTCACGTCCAGGTCCACGCCGAAGCCGCGGAAGGAGCCCACCGCGCCCTGCCCGTGCGGCCCGCGGCCCGCCTGTTCGGCGGGGCCGACGACGACCAGCCGGTCCGGCCGGGCCGCGGCGAGCACACCGACCGCGTCGAGCGCGGCGGCCCGCAGGCCGTCCAGCTCGGGTGCGGCTCCGGAGGCGACTTCCGGGACGAGGACCGGCGGGCACGGGCAGACGGCGGCGGCGACAAGCATGGCTGGAACCCTAGCAAGGCGGCCGTACGGGGCCCGGCAGCTCGCGCCGGGCACGCGCGCACGGGGCCGCCGTCCGGTCAGCCCCGTAGCGCCGCAGTCGCCGCCCTGCCCGGTGCGTCAGTCGGCAGTCGCCGCCCCGCCCCGGTCCGTCAGTCGCAGCCGCAGCCCGCGGCCGGAGCCGGGCTCGGTGCGGGGGCGCCGATCGTCGGCAGGCCCAGCATGACGCCCGCCGGCTTGGCGGCCGGGGCGGCGTTGCGCTTCTCCCAGGCGTCGCCCGCGCGCGTACGGCGGACGGCCTGCACGGGGCCCTCGGCGAGCAGGTGGTGCGGGGCGGCGTAGGTGATCTCGACGGTCACCATGTCGCCGGGGCGCACCGGCTCCTCGGGGCGGGTGAAGTGCACCAGGCGGTTGTCGGGCGCGCGGCCGGACAGGCGGCGGGTGGCGTCGTCCTTGCGGCCCTCGCCCTCGGCGACCATGACCTCCAGGGTGCGGCCGACCTGCTTCTTGTTCTCCTCCCAGGAGATCTCCTCCTGGAGGGCGACCAGCCGCTCGTAGCGCGCCTGGACGACCTCCTTGGGGATCTGTCCTTCCATCTCGGCGGCCGGGGTGCCCGGGCGCTTGGAGTACTGGAAGGTGAACGCCTGCGCGAAGCGGGACTCGCGGACCGTGTGCAGGGTCTGCTCGAAGTCCTCCTCGGTCTCGCCGGGGAAGCCGACGATGATGTCCGTGGAGATGGCGGCGTCCGGCATCGCGGCGCGCACCTTCTCGATGATGCCGAGGAAGCGCTCCTGGCGGTACGAGCGGCGCATCGCCTTCAGGACGGTGTCCGAGCCGGACTGCAGCGGCATGTGCAGCTGCGGCATCACGTTCGGCGTCTCGGCCATGGCGGCGATCACGTCGTCGGTGAAGTCGCGGGGGTGCGGCGAGGTGAAGCGGACCCGCTCCAGGCCCTCGATCTTCCCGCAGGCGCGCAGCAGCTTGCTGAACGCCTCGCGGTCGCCGATGTCGGAGCCGTAGGCGTTGACGTTCTGGCCGAGCAGGGTGATCTCGGAGACGCCCTCGTCGACCAGCGCCTCGATCTCGGCGAGGATGTCGCCGGGGCGGCGGTCCTTCTCCTTGCCGCGCAGGGCGGGCACGATGCAGAAGGTGCAGGTGTTGTTGCAGCCGACCGAGATGGAGACCCACGCCGCGTAGGCGCTCTCGCGGCGGGTGGGCAGGGTGGAGGGGAACGCCTCCAGCGACTCGGCGATCTCGACCTGGGCCTCTTCCTGGACGCGGGCGCGCTCCAGGAGGACCGGCAGCTTGCCGATGTTGTGCGTCCCGAAGACCACGTCGACCCAGGGGGCCTTCTTGACGATGGTGTCGCGGTCCTTCTGGGCCAGGCAGCCGCCGACGGCGATCTGCATGCCCGGCCGCGCGGCCTTCTTGGGCGCGAGCTGGCCGAGGTTGCCGTAGAGCCGGTTGTCGGCGTTCTCCCGCACCGCGCAGGTGTTGAAGACGACGACATCGGCCCCTTCGGCGTCCTTGGGCGCAGGGACGTATCCGGCGTCCTCCAGCAGGCCCGACAGCCGCTCGGAGTCGTGGACGTTCATCTGGCACCCGTAGGTGCGCACCTCGTATGTCTTCGCACTCATCTCAATCGACCAGGGTACGTGTTCCCACCGGCACCTCGCCCCTCCCGTTCCGGGTACGGGACTGGCAGGATCCCGCCATGGTTTCCGTACTCCCCCGTTCCGGCGGCCGCCGGGCGCTGCTCGCGGCCGCCGCCGCGCTGGCCGCGCTCGGCCTGCTGCTGTGGTGGCTGCTGCCGCTGGGCGGCCCGCCCGCGCCGTCCGGGCAGGTGACGCTGTCCACCGGCGTGCGGTCCGGGGTGTACGCGCGGTACGGCGAGTTGCTCAAGCAGGATCTGGGCCGGGACCTGCCGCAGGTCGACGTACGGCTGATGAACAGCGCGGGGTCACTGGACAATCTGAACCAACTGGCGAAAGGCCACGCCCAGTTCACGATCGCCACCGCGGACGCGGTGGCCGAGCAGCAGCGCCGCGATCCGCGCGCGGCGGCCCGGCTGCGGGCCTGCGCGCGGCTGTACGACGACTACATCGCGCTGGTGGTCCCGGCCGGCTCCCCCGTCGGCTCCGCCAGGGACCTCGAAGGACTGCGGGTCGGTGTGGGCGGGGACGGCTCCGGCGTCCAGCTGGTCACCCGGCATCTGCTGAAGGCGGCCGGGCTGGATTTCGACCATGACATCGAGGCGGTGCGGGTCGGCATCGACCGGATGCCGAAGCTTCTGGAGGAGAAGGAACTGGACGCCTTCTTCTGGTCGGGCGGGCTGCCGACCTCGGCCGTGCAGCAGGTGGCCCGGCGGATGCCGGTACGGCTCGTCCAGCTCGGCGACCTCGTCCCGGCGCTGCACCGGCAGGGCGAGGCATCCCGCCACTACCGGGCGGCCGTGATGCCGGCCGACGCCTACCCGCAGGTGCAGAACGGCCAGGCGATCAGGACGGTCGCGGTCGCGAACCTGCTGGTGACCACGGACCGCGAGGATCCGGTCATGGTCGAGGCGATCACCCGCACCGTCATACGGAGCCGGGACCGGATCGGCACCGAGGTGCACGCCGCACAGAAGGTGGACCTGCGCACCGCGGTGTTCACCGATCCGCTGCCGCTGCACGAGGGGGCGCGGAGGTACTACGTGTCGGAGAAGCCGTAGGGGGGCGGTGCGGGGTGCGTAGGGACGCCGCAGAGGCTGGGGAGGCCCGGCGGCGGGCGTGTACGGACTCCGCAGAGCCCGTGGAGGTCCGACGGCGGGCGCATACGGACGCCGCAGAGCCCGTGGAGGTCCGACAGCGGGCGCATACGGACGCCGCAGAGCCCGTGGACGGCGCCGGGCGCGTACGGGACACGGGAGAGGCCCCGCGCCAGGCGCATACGGACACGGAAGAGGCCCCGCGCCAAGCGCGTACAGGCACCGGAGTAGCCGTACGGCGCGGGGCGCACACGGACGACCGTGTGCGCCCCGGCGCCCGTCACGCCTGGGGCGACCGCGGCGTGCGCGGGCCCTTCGGGGAGCGGGCGGGGCGCCGGGCCGGGCGGGCGCCGTTCGCGGTGCCCGTGGCGCCGCCCGCCGCACCCCCGGAGCCGCTCCGGCGCGGACGCCGTCGCCGGCCACCGCCGCCACTGCCACCCGCGGGCTTCGGCCGCTCCTGCTGCGCGGGCACGTCGAGGACCACCGGCTGCCCGGACGGCGCCTGCGCGCCCGTGATGCGTATCAGTTCGCCGTCGCCCGGCCGGACCCGCGCCGTACCGGGACTGATCTTCGCGCGCGCCATCAGCCGGCTCATGTCCCGGCGCTGGCCGGGCGTGACCAGGGTGACCACGGTGCCGGACTCGCCGGCCCGCGCGGTGCGGCCGCCGCGGTGCAGGTAGTCCTTGGCCTCGGTCGGCGGGTCGACGTTGACCACGAGGTCGAGGCCGTCGATGTGGATGCCGCGGGCGGCGACGTTGGTGGCGATCAGCGCGGTGGCCCGGCCGGTGCGGAACTGCTCCAGGGTGCGGGTGCGCTGCGGCTGGGACTTGCCGCCGTGCAGCGCCGCGGCCCGTACGCCCTGGGCCAGCAGGTGCTTGGTCAGCCGGTCGGCGCCGCGCTTGGTGTCCACGAACATGATCACGCGGCCGTCGCGGGCGGCGATCTCGGTCGCGGTGGCCCGCTTGTCGGTGTCGTCCACGTACAGGACGTGGTGCTCCATGGTGGTGACCGTCGCGGCGGACGGGTCCACGGAGTGGGTGACGGGGTCGGTCAGGAACCGGCGGACGAGCTTGTCGACATTGCGGTCCAGCGTCGCGGAGAACAGCATCCGCTGGCCGTCCGGGTCGACCTTCTCCATCAGGCGGGTGACCTGCGGCAAAAAGCCCATGTCGGTCATCTGGTCGGCCTCGTCCAGGACCGTGATGGCGACCTGACCGAGGGTGCAGGCGCGGCGGTCCAGCAGGTCGGCGAGCCGGCCCGGGGTGGCGACCAGGATCTCGGCGCCCTTGCGCAGGGCCGCGATCTGGCGGTTGATCGAGGTGCCGCCGACGACCGTGGTGGTGCGCAGGCCCACCGCCGCCGCGTACGGGGCGAGCGCGTCGGTGACCTGGGTGGCCAGTTCGCGGGTGGGCACGAGCACCAGCGCCAGCGGGCTCTTGCTCTCGGCGCGGCGCCCGGCCGTACGGCTGAGCATGGCCAGCCCGAAGGCGAGGGTCTTGCCGGAGCCGGTCCGGCCGCGGCCGAGGACGTCCTGGCCCGCGAGGGTGGCGGGCAGCGTCGCGGCCTGGATGGGGAACGGCTCGGTGACGCCCTGCGCGCGCAGCGCGGTCTGGAGGGCCGGTGCCAGCGGCAGCTCGTCGAAGGAGACGGCGGGCGGCTGGGGTGACGTCTGCGCGGACGTCCTGGGTGCGGCGCTCTGTCGCGGTGCGGTCGCTCGGGTCACTGAAAGCCCTTCTGTGGCGGGGAGGGTGCCGTGCGGTCCTCGGACCGCGGGTATGGGAGTTGCGCCCGCGGGTCGCAGGCCGGCGGCGCGTACGGACGCGTACGCATACGGACGGGGCCCGCACCGGCCGGTGCGGGCCCCGTCCGCGGACGCGCGCGTCAGGCGGGGATGATGTTCTCCGCCTGCGGGCCCTTCGGGCCCTGGGTCACGTCGAAGTTGACCTTCTGGCCTTCCAGGAGCTCACGGAAGCCCTGGGCCTGGATGTTCGAGTAGTGGGCGAAGACGTCGGGGCCGCCGCCGTCCTGCTCGATGAAGCCGAAGCCCTTTTCCGCGTTGAACCACTTCACGGTGCCGGTGGCCATGTTTTTCTCCTTCTGCAAACCGGAGACCGCACTGCGCGGCCTCCCTGTCGCCGAGATGATCGCCACACACCGGAGGAAGGTCCGGAAAACAAGGAACGCCCGGGGCTTCAGCCACCGGGCGCGCACAAAGTTCATGGGTACCACAACTGCAACGCCGTCAACGGTAACACAGGTCCACACCGGCGGCCGGTGGCGCGGGGACGGCGCCCGGTGCGGGCGGTCAGGGAGCGGTGCGCGGCACCTCCACGGTCACCCGCAGCCCGTGCGGCCGGTGGGGCGCGAAGGAGAGGGTGGCGCCCCCGGCGGCCAGCAGCGCGCGGGTGATCGACAGGCCCAGGCCGGACCCGGAGACGTTCTGGTGGCGTCCGCTGCGCCAGAAGCGGTCGCCGATACGGGCCAGTTCGTCCTCGGTGAGGCCGGGCCCGTGGTCGCGGACGGTGATCCGTACGCGTTCGCCGTCCGGCGCCGCGCCGACGGTGACCCGCTCCCCGGCGGGCGTGAACTTCAGGGCGTTGTCGACCAGCGCGTCCAGGGCGCTGGAGAGGGCGACCGGGTCCGCCCAGCCCGTGACGGCCCGCTGCCCCTCGTAGGACAGCAGCACCCCCTTGTCGTCGGCCAGCGGGCGCCAGGAGTCGACGCGTTCGGCGGCGAGCGCGGCGACGTCGGTGAGCTGGAGGTCGGCGGCGGCGTGTTCGGCGAGCGCCAGGTCCAGCAGGTCGTCCAGGACCCGGGCCAGGCGCCTGCCCTCCGTACGGACCGAGGCGATCTCCTCGTTGCCCTCGGGGAGTTCCAGGGCGAGCAGCTCGATGCGCAGCAGCAGCGCGGAGAGCGGGTTGCGCAGCTGGTGGGAGGCGTCGGCGACGAAGGCGCGCTGCTGTTCCAGCACGACTTCGACGTTGTCGGCCATCTCGTTGAACGAACGGGCCAGGCGGCGCAGTTCCGGCGGCCCGGAGGCGGGGGCGACCCGGGAGTTCATCCGGCCGGTCGCGATGTCGTGGCTCACCGCGTCCAGGATGCGCACGGGGCGCAGCACCCAGCCGGTGAGCCGGAAGGCGGCGGCCACCGCGACGAGCATGGCCAGGAACTCTCCGGCCACGATCAGCAGCCACCCGTGCAGGATGCGGGAGCGCATCTGCCCGGTGGGCGAGTCGGTGACGACCACGGCCACCACGTCGCCGTCCCGGATGACGGGCGAGGCGACGGGGATGCGACCGCCGTCGTCCCAGGGCCAGATCTGGCGGGGGTCGTGGCTGCGGCGGCCCGCCAGCGCCTCGCTGAAGGCCCGCGCGCCCTCCCCCTCTGCCGGTACGCGCCAGTCGGCGGGCGCCGCCGCCATGGGCGTCCCGTCGCGGAAGAAGACGCCCGCGCGGATGCCGTACAGCTCGTGGTAGCGCCGCAGCTCGGCGCCGAGGGTGGACTGCCGCTCATCCTCGTCGGGGGTCTCGCGGCCGGTGCCGGGCCGGGTGGTGACGTACTGCGCCAGGGAGGCGAAGCGCGCGGCGTCGTCGATCCGGTCGACGACCACCCGCTGCTGTTCGACGGTGGCGGTGATGCCGGCGAGCGGGAAGCCGAGCGCGAGCAGCACGCCGGCCAGCAGGATGATCAGGAGCGGGAGGAGTCGGGTGCGCACGGTGCGGTGCCGGGGTCGTCAGGAGGCCGGGCCGGCCGGTGCCACGGCGGCGGGCGGCGTAACGAGCCGGTAGCCGACGCCGCGCACCGTCTCGATCAGCGCGGGCATGCCCAGCTTCGCTCGCAGCGAGGCGACGTGCACCTCCAGCGTCCGGCCGGTCCCCTCCCAGCTGGTGCGCCACACCTCGCTGATGATCTGCTCCCGCCGGAAGACCACGCCGGGCCGCTGCGCGAGCAGGGCGAGCAGGTCGAACTCCTTACGGGTGAGCGGCACGGCGGCGCCGCCCACGGCCACCTGGCGGGTGGGCAGTTCGATGGTGACGGCGCCCAGCCGCAGCGCCTCGCGCGGCGCGTCCTCCTCGGCGGGCGGCTCACCGCCCGGGGGCGGCGCGGAGGGGCGGCGCCGGCTGACGGCGTGAATACGGGCGAGCAGTTCACCGGTGTCGTACGGCTTGACCACGTAGTCGTCGGCGCCGAGGTTCAAACCGTGGATGCGCGACCGTACGTCGGCGCGCGCGGTCACCATGATCACCGGGGTGCTGCCGAGCCGCCGGATCCGGCCACAGACCTCGAAGCCGTCCTGGTCGGGCAGGCCGAGGTCGAGCAGGACCACCCCGAAGGGCTCCCGGTCGCCGGGGAGCAGGGACTGCAGCGCCTCCTCGCCGCTGCGCGCATGGGTGACGTCGAAGCCGTGCCGGGACAGCACGGCGGACAGGGCGGCGGCGACATGGTCGTCGTCCTCCACGAGCAGCAGCCGCACCGGCCCCCTCCTCACGCTGTCCGCCCGGCCGCGCATATCTGGACGCGCGGGTGCATAGGTGTACGTCCGCACGCGGGCGCGTACGGGGTCGGCCGCCCGCGGGGCGGCCAAAAGGCATCTACGGCGATGGACGGCACGCACGTCAAGGGGGTATTCCCGAAGGGGCGGTTCCGTTATGCACCCGGTACACCGGGCGCCGGGGCCGTGCGCCCCGTGCACGCCGCGTGTCGCTCCGCGGCCGTATCGTTATGCTCAAATCCCGCTCAGATGTGATGACGCTGGTCGCGGGGCGTCATTAGGGTCCTCCCCAATCGAGGAGGACGGAGCTGTACGCCGATGAGCGAAGTATCGGTGACCAAGAACGACAAGGGTCCCGCGCCGGCGGGTGACCCGCTGGTCGTGCTGGACAACGTGAACAAGCACTTCGGCGCGCTGCACGTACTCCAGGACATCGATCTGACCATCCGGCGCGGTGAGGTGGTCGTGGTGATCGGGCCCTCCGGGTCCGGCAAGTCGACCCTGTGCCGCACGATCAACCGGCTGGAGACCGTCGACTCCGGTTCCATAGCGATCGACGGCAAGCCGCTGCCGCAGGAAGGGCGCGAGCTGGCCCGGCTCCGCGCCGACGTGGGCATGGTGTTCCAGTCCTTCAACCTCTTCGCGCACAAGACGGTGCTGGAGAACGTGATGCTGGGCCAGACCAAGGTCCGCCGCACGGAGAAGAAGGCGGCCGAGGAGAAGGCCCGGGCCCTGCTGGACCGGGTGGGGGTCGGCACCCAGGCGGACAAGTACCCCGCCCAGCTGTCCGGTGGACAGCAGCAGCGGGTGGCGATCGCCCGGGCCCTGGCGATGGACCCCAAGGTCATGCTTTTCGATGAGCCGACCTCCGCCCTCGACCCGGAGATGATCAACGAGGTGCTGGAGGTCATGCAGCAGCTCGCCCGGGACGGCATGACGATGGTCGTGGTCACCCACGAGATGGGCTTCGCCCGCTCGGCCGCGAACCGCGTCGTCTTCATGGCGGACGGCCGGATCGTCGAAGAGGCCGAGCCGAACCAGTTCTTCAGCAACCCGCGCAGCGACCGGGCCAAGGACTTCCTTTCGAAGATCCTCCACCACTGACCACTCGGCCGGTCATCATGATTGCCAACTTCCGCTGAACCGAAGGATGTTCACCATGAGGATTCGTAAGACGGCCGCGGCGGGTGCGGTGGTGCTCGCGCTGGCGGCGACGGCGACCGCATGCGGCGGCGAGTCGGGCACGGCCGGCGACAAGGCGTCCGGCGGCGATGTCTACAGCGGGACGTACCCGGTCAACGACAAGGCGAACGTGAACTCGCCGGCCTGGAAGGAAGCCAAGAAGGCCGGGAAGATCACCATCGGCGCCAAGGCCGACCAGCCCTACCTCGGCTTCCAGGACACCACCGGCAAGCGGACCGGCTTCGACATCGAGATCGCCAAGATGATCGCCGCCGATCTGGGCTTCTCCGAGAAGCAGATCGAGTTCAAGACGGTCGACTCCAACGTCCGCGAGACCGCGATCTCCAAGGGCCAGGTCGACTACTACGTCGGCACGTACACGATCAACGACGAGCGCAAGAAGCAGATCGACTTCGCGGGCCCGTACTACACCGCGGGCGCGGACCTCCTGGTGCGCCGGGACGACAAGTCCATCACCGGGCCGGACACCGTCAAGGGCAAGAAGGTCTGCTCGATCGTCGGCTCCACCCCGCTCCAGGAGATCAAGAAGCCGAAGTACGGGGCGACCACCACCGAACTGGCCAAGTACTCGCTGTGCGTCAAGCAGCTCCTCGACGGCCAGGTGGACGCGGTCACCACGGACGACGCGATCCTCAAGGGGTACGCGGCCGAGCGGCCCAAGAAGCTGCGGGTCGTCGGCAAGCCGTTCACCAAGGAGCCGTACGGCGTCGGCCTGCAGAAGGGCGACAAGGCGCTGCGGGACGCGATCACCGACGCGCTGGAGAAGCACATCAAGAACGGCGACTACAAGAAGGCGTACGAAGGCACCCTCGGCAAGTCCGGGACCAGCTTCGTCGCGCCGCAGACGCCGCTGCCGCGCACCTGATCCGGGTCGCACCGCCCCTGCCCGCTGCCGCACGCCCCGTACGCCGCCTCGGCGGGCGTACGGGGCGTGGGTGCCTGAGGAACCGCGCGCCGGGACGCCCGCGCGTACGCGGGCGCGGGCCCTTCCCGCGCTCCCGGGCATCCACCCGTGCACCGCGTACGGAAGCGTCCGCAGGCCGGACCGCTCCCGTACCCGCGCGCCGCGCACACCCCGAGCCGGGCCGTCCACCCGTCCGCCGCTGCCCCTGACCGCTACCGCGGAGAACCCATGAACGTACTCCTCGACTTCCTACCCGAGTTCCGCAAGGGGTTCCTCGGAACCGTGTCGCTGACCGCGGCCAGCTCGGCGCTCGCCATCCTGCTGGGCCTCCTCATAGCCGGTTTCCGGGTCTCGCCCGTGCCCCCGCTGCGCGCCTTCGGGACGGCCTGGGTGACGCTGCTGCGCAACACCCCGCTCACCCTGCTGTTCCTGGTCGCCTTCTTCGTCGTCCCGCAGGTCCTCTTCCCGGGCACCAGCCCGTTCGTCCTGGCCACCCTGGCGCTCGGCTTCTACACGTCCTCGTTCGTCTGCGAGGCCGTGCGCTCGGGCATCAACACCGTGCCGCTGGGACAGGCGGAGGCGGCGCGCAGCATCGGCATGACCTTCACCCAGACGCTGCGCCTGATCATCCTGCCCCAGGCCACCCGCACCGTGCTGCCGCCGCTGAGCAGCATCCTGATCGCGCTCACCAAGAACTCGGCCATCGCGGGCGCCTTCAGCAACACCGAGCTGTTCAGCGTCTCCAAGCTGCTCAACGACCAGGGCCGGCCGATCGGCTGGATCTTCCTCTGGATCGCCCTCGCCTACTTGATCATCACGTTCGCCATCAGCGGCCTCTTCCGGCTGCTGGAGCGCCGCCTGGAGGTGGCCCGATGACCAGCGTCCTCTACGACGCCCCGGGGCCCAAGGCCAAGGTACGCAACCGCGTCTACACCGTCGTGGGCGTGCTCGCCGTCGTCGGCCTGCTCGTCTTCGTCGTGGTACGGCTGGCCTCCCAGGGCCAGTTCGCGCCCGAGATGTGGAACATCTTCAACAACGCGGGCGTACGGACCAACATCCGCAACGGCGTCCTGACGACCCTCCAGGTCTTCGCGGTGGCCGCGGTGCTCTCCGTCGCGCTCGGCGTGCTGCTCGCGGTCGCCCGGCTCTCCGACCACAAGCCGGTGCGCTGGCTGGCGACCGGCTTCATCGAGGTCTTCCGGGCCGTCCCGCTGCTGATCACGATCTACGCCCTGTGGGTGATCCTGCTCTCCTACAAGGAGGAGCTGGGGCTGACCGGTGACACCCCGCAGTTCTGGGCGCTGGTCGTCGGGCTGACCGTCTACAACGGCGCGGTGCAGGCGGAGGTGCTGCGCGCCGGCATCAACGCGGTGCCCCGTGGCCAGCGCGAGGCGGCGTACGCGCTCGGCATGAGCAAGACACAGGTCATGACGACGGTGCTGATGCCCCAGGCCATCCGCGCGATGCTGCCGACGATCATCAGCCAGCTGGTGGTGACCCTCAAGGACACCTCGCTCGGCTACGTCATCACCTTCGAGGAGCTGCTGTTCACGATCCAGCAGATGGCCGCCACCATCGTCGTCAACGACGAGAACCCGTACGTGCCGATGATCATCGTCGCCGGCGCGATCTACGTGGCGATGTGTCTGGCGCTGTCCGGGCTGGCCAACTGGATCGAGCGCCGCGGCCGGCGGGCCAAGACCGGCATCGTGATGGCCGGGGCCGCCGAGCCGGTCACCGCCTCCGACGCGCTGGAGGGGGCCGACGGCACCCCCGGCGGCCCGGTCGACACCCGGCGGCCGCCGGACATCCACGGCGGGGGCGGCGCCGGTACCTGACGGTGTGACACCTTGGACGGGGGCAGTGCCGCGCGCGCCGCTGCCCCGTCACTTGACGCGGGCGCCCGCAGTGGGTTGCATACGCTGTGTGATCGCGCACCGGGCTCCAACTGCCAGTTCCCGTACGTCCCGTAAGTATCCGCGCACCGGGGTGGCCACGCCGTGGACCCGGTGATCGTCGTCGGGGCCGGCCCGGTCGGCCTCGCGCTCTCCCTCTCCCTCGCCCGCCTCGACGTTCCGAGCGTCGTCCTGGACGAAGCCCCCGGCGCGATCGATCCGCGTCCCGCCCGCACGGTCGTGCTGCGCCCCGACACCACCGCGTTCCTGACCCGGCTGGGCTGCGGCCCGGCTCTGGAGTCGACGGGCACGCGCTGGACGGCCTGGCGCGCGGTGCGCCGACGGCGCCTGCTGGAGCGGGTCGAGTTCGGCCCGGAGGCGCCCTCCCCCCTGCACGTGCCGCAGCATGCGCTGACCCGCGCGCTGCGCACCGCGCTCGCGGGCGAGCCACTGGCCCGGATCGTCGCGGACAGCCGGCTCGACGAACTCAAGCAGGACGCGTACGGCGTCAGCGCCCACACCCGCGGCTCCAACGGCGCCTGGTGGCGAGCCAGTTATCTGGTCGGCTGCGACGGCCCGCGCTCGACGGTCCGCAAGCTGCTGGAGGTGCGCTTCCCCGGCCGTACGGCGGTCGAGCGGCACGCGGTGGCCGCGCTGCGTACGGAACTTCCCTGGCCCGGGGAAGCGTTGCTGCACCGCTCGCCCGCGCGGCAGGGCGGCGGCGGGTCCGGCGGCGAGGTGACGGCCCGGCCGCTGCCCGGCGGCCTGTGGCGGCTGGACTGGCTGCTGCCGCCCGGCCGGGACCTGGTCACCCCGGACGCGCTGGTGGCCCGGATCCGCGACTCACTGGCGGTGTGGACCGCCGAAGCGGCGTCGGGGAGCGGGTCGGGGGCCGGGGCGGACTTCGGGGGCAGGGGCGGTTCTGGTGCCGGGAGCGGGCCGCAGGCGGGTGCGTACGGTGCTGCGGGCGCCGGATCGCGCGCCCCCGCGGGCGCCGGTGACCCGCGCCTTCCGGCCGTACCGCCGTACGAGCTCCTCGACACCGGCGTGCACACGGTGCACCACCGCCTGGCGCGGCGCTGGCGGCGCGGGCGGGCCTTCCTCGCCGGGGACGCCGCGCACTTGCTCGGCGCGCTCGGCACCCAGGGCCTGGACGAGGGGCTGCGGGACGCCGAGAACCTCGCGTGGAAGCTGGCGCTGGCCTGGCACCAGGGCGCTTCGGAAGCCCTGCTGGACAGCTACCAGGCGGAGCGCCGGGGCGCGGTGACGGCCCGGCTGCGCGCGGCCGACCGGGCGCTGCCGCTGCTGCGCGACGGCGAGCGGGGCGGCCGGTGGCGCGCGGTGCTCCCGGGCGCGGCCCGCGGCCACACGGCGATGCTCACCGACGGCCACTTGGGGCGCGGCCCGCTCGGCGCGCCCCCCGCGTACGCCCGCTCTCCCCTGGCGCCGGCCACCGACCCGGCGGGGACGCTGCCGGTGGGCACTCCGGTCGGCGCGCCGGTCGCGGACGTACCGGTGACGGCGCCGGACGGGTCCCAGGTACCGCTGCGCTCACGGCTGGGCCACGGGCTGCTGGTGGTGCTGGTCGCGCCGGGCACGGGCGTGTGGGAGCGGCGGCACTGGAAGTCGGCGGGCCTGATGCCGCGGCTGACGAAGGCGGTGGAGGCCCTGCCGATGCGCGCCGAGGTGCTGGTCGCCGAGGCATACCCCGGCGCGGTGGCGCACACCGTCCTGGTCGTACGCCCCGACGGGCACCTGGTCGCGGCCATGGGCGGCGTACGCCCGGCGGAGCTCTACGCGTGCGCGGACGCGGTGCGGGGTGGGGGGACCGGGGGCGGTTCGGATGAGGCGGGTACGGGTGCCGGTGCAGCGGGATCGGATGGGGCTGGAGGCCGTACCGGGAAGCCGTCCCGCACGGCCGGCGAGAGGGCTCATTCGGGTGCTCGATCGGAGCCGTATCCGGAGACGCAGGCGGGGTCGTATCCGGACACACGGTCGGCACCGTATCCGGACACGCGATCGGAGTCGCACTCGGCACCGCACTCGAAGCCGCACCCGGAAGCGCACTCGGAACCGCACGGGGAACCGGCCGCGGACCGGCGTCCGGAGAGCCGCCCGTCCGGCGGGCCGCTCCCCGTCGACGGGGCATTCCCGCAGGCGGGCGGGGAGGCGCCGGGGGGCGCACCGGGCAGCGTGTCGCGGGACGTACCGGAGGGCATGTCCGAGGCGCAGGTACGGTCGGCCGGCGGTTGACCCTGCGGGAAGCCCCGTGCTTGACTCCGGAACGTGACGGAAAGCGGTTCGCGATTCTGGCGGAGGGTCCATCTGGACCTGGTCCGCTACGCGGGCTGCGTGTGTCGTCCGTCCTGCTGATCCGCATCCATGCCCCCGCGCGCCGCCGCGTTCACCGCTGCCCGCGCGCGTCTCTTCGCGATCACTCAGGACGGTTCCTGTGCCCGATGTACGTACCCCTGCGCGCCCGCGCCCTGCCGCCACCGGCGGCCCCGGCCCCGGCGCCGCCGAACTCCTCGACTTCGTCCGCCGTACCGCCGCCGACGCCCCGCTCGTCGCCTCCCTGCCCCTCGACCCCGAAGGCCGTACCTGGATCCGCCTGGAGGGGCCCGGCGGCAGCGAGGCGTGGCTGATCGGCTGGCCGCCCGGTACGGGCACCGGCTGGCACGACCACGGCGGCTCGCACGGCGCGTTCGCCACCGCCGCGGGCACGCTGACCGAGCAGTCGCTCGCCGCCCAACTGCCCACCGAGGGCTGGAAGACGCTGGAACTGGCGGACGGCGTGGACCGGCAGCGGACGCTGGCCGACGGCCGCGGCCGCGCCTTCGGCCCGCACCACGTTCACCAGGTGCTCAACCTCTCCCCCGACGCCCACGCCGTGTCGGTGCACGCCTACTACCCGCCGCTGCCGCTGATGCGCCGCTACAGCCGCACCGGCCCGGTCCTGCGCCTCGAAGAGGTCGAGCGCCCGGAGGACTGGCGGTGAGCGCCGTCGACGCGCTCCTGGAGGCGGCGCGCGCCGGGCTCGACCGGGTGGCGCCGCACCAGGCCGCGGAGATCCAGCGGGACGGCGGGCTGCTGGTGGACATCCGTTATGCGGAGCTGCGCGAACGCGACGGCACCATCCCGGGCGCGCTGATCGTCGAGCGCAACGAACTGGAATGGCGCCTGGACCCCACGGGCGCTCACCGCGCCCCGCAGGCCACCGGCCACGATCTGCCGGTCGTGGTTGTCTGCAACGAGGGCTACGCGTCGAGCCTCGCGGCCGTCTCCCTGCGCCAGCTAGGTCTGTACCGGGCCACCGACCTGGTGGGCGGCTTCCAGGCGTGGCGCGCGGCCGGGCTGCCGGTACGGGGGTGAGGCGGGCTACCGGTACGGGGTGACGGCACGGCGGGTCTGCCTGGGGCGGGCCCGCCGGTCCCGCTCATCGGCGTATGGCGTCGAACTGCCGCACCACCAGGGGCAGTGCGGCGCGCACCGTCCCGTTGTGATCGAGGTCCCCGACGTCCGTGAGCCGGTTCACGGCCCCGTTGGCGGTCAACTGGCGCTGGCAGTACCGGGCGTTCTCGAAGGCCACGTCCTTGTCGCCCGTGGCGTGGTACAGGTGCACCGGTACGTCCGGGTGCCAGTCGCAGGTGGTGTCCAGCGCGTTCATCCGCTGCCGCAGCTTCCCCGTGGGGTGGCGGACCTTGTCGAGGAACTCCGGGGTGAACAGGTCCTTCGAGGTCGCCGGCAGGGCGGCGGCTATCTCGGACGCCTTGTGGTCACCGTCGAAGAGGGATTCCACCATCTTGTCGTACGGGGCGCGAAACGCCTGCCCCGGTGTGTCGTACAGGCCGTACAGCCGGTTCCACGCGGTCGCGAAGTACGCCAGGTAGAGCGACGACCGGACCACCTTGTCATCGGCCGCGGCAGCCTCGAAGGCACTCAGGTCGAAGGGCCCGGCGACCGGGGCGAGCGCCCCTAGACGGAAATACGGGTCGACGCCCTCCTGAAGGGCCCGCCCGACCATCATGGTGGCGGGCCCACCCTGCGAGAAACCGCTGACCAGGACGTGTCTGCCGAGGCTGCGGCGGTCCTGCCGGGCGAACGCGCGAGCCGCCCGCAGCGCGTCAACCGAGGCGGTGACGGTCGTCCGCGGATCTCCGTACGGATGAGTGCCGGGCCCCACGCCCAGGCCGAGGTAGTCCGGCGCGGACACGGCCCGTCCGGTCGAGGCGAACAGCAACGCCGCGGCCCGGTCGGTGGACGCGTCGTTCACCGAGGCCACGTCGCCCCGGTACACGGTCGTACCGTGCAGCCAGGACACGGTTTGGAGATCACGCTTGCCGTTCTTGGGTATGACGACCAGCTGGCTGGCCGTGGTGGGTCGGCCGTCCGCGCCACGGGTGCGGTAGACGATCCGGTGGGCCCGTACGCCGTAACGGACCTGGGCCGCCTCGATACCGGCCTTCTCCAGACGGGCCGCGACCTCCTTCGCGTCAAGATCGACGACGAGGGTGGCCGAAACGATCGAACCGGTGCCCGAGGACCGCTCGGGCTTGGCCGGGGAGGAATGGGAGGCAGCAGACCAGGTACCGGACACGGCCCCGGCCTCCGCTGCCCGCGCCGTCGTGGCCGCCGTCGCCGGAGCCGCTGCTGTAGCCAGAACGGCCGCGGCACAGCCCAATGCGAGGGCGGTGGTGCCCGGCAGGACGGACCGGCCGGAGAATCGGTCAAAGATCATGCTCCGCACTCTGCCGTGCGCGGCAGGTGCGGCACATTGCGGTCAACCACCGTGTTGGTGGGGGGATTTCCCCAGGGTGAGGGTCCGGTTCTTCTCCGGGGGGGATCCGCTTGTTGGCCGGGTGGGAACGTCGCTTGTTTCCGGGTGCGGGCGAGGCATTGCATCTGCCGGTGCGGGGGGCTCCTTTGTCTATCCCGGCACGGGCGGCTTCGTCTCTCGCACAGGCGGCTTCGTCGCTTCTCCCGGTACGGGCGGGCTCTCGCTTCTCCCAGTGCGGGCGGCTTCGTCCCGTAAGGGCAGCCGCGATGCCCCTCCCGGTACGGGCGGCTCCTCGCTCCTCCCGGTGCGGGCGGCTTCGTCCCGTAGGGACAGCCGAAACGCTCCTCCCGGTACGGGTGGCTCCTCGCTCCTCCCGGTACGGGCAGCCGCAACGTTTCTCCCAGGTACGGGCAGCCGCAACGCTCCCCTCAAGCGTGGACGGCCGCAACGCTCCCCTCAGGCGCAGACAGCCGGGCAACGCTCGCTCGGGCCCGGACTGCCGCATCTTTACGTACCCCCGGCCAAGCAACCATCACCAGCCGCTGCGCCGCCCGCACCTCTCGACCACGCAACCGTCACCAGCCACCTCGCCGCCTGGAAGGCCGCACGCACCACCCGACTACGGACGCCCCGCCCCTCCGCGCGTCACCACATGCGCGCAACACCCTGCGCTCGCGGCGCCCGACGAGCCCCTGCCCCGCCCGGAGCGGCCCTCTCCCTTCCCCCCCATCCCACCCACCGCCACCTCCACACCTGCATGCCTGCACGCCTGCACGCCCGCACGCCCGCACGCCCGCACGCCCGCACGCCCGCACGCCCGCACGCCCGCACGCCCGCTACACCTCTACCCCCTCACGTCTCGCTCCCCTCACACCTCCGGCAGCTGATACTCCATCAGCTCCGGATCCTCGCCCTCCTCCTCCAGTGCCTGTCGGACCACGCGCAGAGCCAGTCCTTCGGCGTAGCCCTTGCGGGCCAGCATGCCCGCGAGGCGGCGTATGCGCTTCTCCCGGTCCAGGCCGCGGGTCGTCCGGAGCTTGCGGTCGACCAGTTCGCGGGCCGTGCGTTCTTCCTGCTCGGGGTCCAGCTGGCCGAGGGCCTCGTCGACCGTCGACGCGTCGACGCCCTTCGTGCGGAGTTCACGGGCGAGCGCGCGGCGGGCCAGGCCGCGGCTGTGGTGCCGGGACTCCACCCAGGCGTCGGCGAACTTCGCGTCGTCGATCAGCCCCACCTCCTCAAAGCGGGACAGCACCTCCTGCGCCGCCTCCTCGGGGATGCCCCGCCGGCGCAGGGCGTCCTCCAGCTGCTTGCGTGTGCGCGCGGACCCGGTGAGCAGGCGCAGGCAGATGGCCCGCGCCTGCTCCTCGGGCGTGCGCGGCGGCCCCGCCTCGGCCCTCGACGAGGAGGGACCACCGCCGTCCTTGCGTTTCCCACGGTTCTCGGCTCCGGCGGCCATGCCGCCGTCCCGGCCGGCGTCGTCACGTCCCCCGTCGTGAACGACGCCGTCACCATGGCCGTAGCCGCGGTCCTCGGGCCATTCCGTTCGCCGCGTCACGATGGACTAGCTCTTGGCCGCTGCGGCCTTGGAGCCCTTGGCACTCTTGGCGGCCGGTGCCGGTACGGACTTGGCCGGGGCCTCCGCGTCGGCCGCCGCACCCGCCGCGTCCGCGCCGGGCTCCGCCGTCAGGTCTTCCGGCTTCACGCCGACGCCCAGCTTCTCCTTGATCTTCTTCTCCACCTCGTTGGCGAGGTCGGGGTTGTCCTTGAGGAAGTTGCGGGCGTTCTCCTTGCCCTGGCCGAGCTGGTCGCCCTCGTAGGTGTACCAGGCGCCCGACTTGCGGATGAAGCCGTGCTCGACGCCCATGTCGATCAGGCCGCCCTCACGGCTGATGCCCTGGCCGTACAGGATGTCGAACTCGGCCTGCTTGAAGGGCGGGGCGACCTTGTTCTTGACGACCTTGCAGCGGGTGCGGTTGCCGACCGCTTCGGTGCCGTCCTTGAGGGTCTCGATACGGCGGATGTCGATGCGCACCGAGGCGTAGAACTTCAGGGCGCGGCCACCGGTCGTGGTCTCCGGCGAGCCGAACATCACGCCGATCTTCTCGCGGAGCTGGTTGATGAAGATCGCGGTGGTCTTGGACTGGTTGAGCGCGCTGGTGATCTTCCGCAGCGCCTGGCTCATCAGACGGGCCTGGAGACCCACGTGGGAGTCGCCCATCTCACCCTCGATCTCGGCCCGGGGCACCAGCGCGGCGACCGAGTCGATCACGATGAGGTCGAGCGCGCCGGAGCGGACCAGCATGTCCACGATCTCCAGGGCCTGCTCGCCGTTGTCCGGCTGGGACAGGATCAGCGCGTCCGTGTCCACGCCCAGCTTCTTGGCGTACTCGGGGTCGAGCGCGTGCTCGGCGTCGATGAAGGCGACGGAGCCGCCGGCCTTCTGCGCGTTCGCCACCGCGTGCAGGGTCAGGGTCGTCTTGCCGGAGGACTCCGGGCCGTAGATCTCCACCACGCGGCCGCGGGGGATACCGCCGACGCCGAGCGCGACGTCCAGTGCGGTCGACCCGGTGGGGATGACCTCGATGGGCTCCTTCGAGCGCTCTCCCATCCTCATCACGGCACCCTTGCCGAATTGCCGTTCAATCTGTGCGAGCGCGGCGTCCAGCGCCTTCTCGCGGTCAGTGCCTGCCATGGCTTCCACCCGGTTTGCTTGAGTCGATCGCTTCACGTCCATGACGCTAACGCCTGCCACTGACAATGCGCCCGGACCCGACTCCGGCCTGTGGATAACTCCCGGGAACTCGGGCAGAAACACGGGTCGGACGTCTCATAAGAATAGACGTTCGATTTTGGTGTCAAGCGCACCACGCACGACCCGCCGGTCCTGGTGACGATGCCGGCCTCGCTCACACTGCTGCCCGCGCTGCTCGGGATCTTCGGCGCGCGCATCCGGCGCCATGTCACGGCACGGGCGGCCCGGCGCACCGCGCGCAACCGGCCGCCGGAAGGGGCCCGGTGGGGCCGCTGGGCCGACGGCGTGCAGCGGCGTCCGTGGGCCGCGCTGTTGGTCGCGGGCGTCGCGCTCGGGGCGCTGGCCGCGCCGGCGATGGGCCTCCGGCTCGGCTTCGCGGACGCCGGGAACGACGCTCCGACGCAGCACAGCCGCCGGGCGTACGACCTCCTGGCGGAGGGTTTCGGTCCCGGCTTCAACGGTCCGCTGGCCGTCGTCTCGGAGGGCGGCGCCGACGCCGCGGCCGCTCTCCGGCGCGCCCTGGACGCCACTCCGGGCATCGCCGCGACGACCGCGCCGATACCGGCGGGCCCGTCCGCCCCGTCGTCCGGAGGCGCGGCGGTCTCGACCGTGCTGGCCTTCCCGACGAGCGCGCCGCAGGACCGCGCCACCTCCGACCTGGTGAAACGCCTCCGTACCGACGTACTGCCGCCCCTGGCGGAGACCACCGGCGGCCGCTATCTGGTGGGCGGGCCGACGGCCGCCACCGAGGACTTCGCGGACACCGTCGCCGCCCGGATGCCGCTGTTCGTCGCCATCGTCGTGGGGCTGTCCGCGCTGCTCCTGCTGGCCGTCTTCCGCTCCGTGCTGATCCCGGTGAAGGCGGCCCTGCTCAACCTCGTGAGCATCGGGGCGGCGCTCGGCGCGGTCACCCTGGTCTTCCAGTACGGCTGGTTCGGTGTGCGGCCGGGGCCCGTCGAGGCGTTCATCCCGGTCATGATCTTCGCGATCGTCTTCGGGCTCTCGATGGACTACGAGGTGTTCCTGCTCTCCCGGGTGCACGAGGAGTGGATACGCACCGGCGACCCCACGGCATCCGTACGCGCCGGTCTGGCCGCCACCGGCAAGGTCATCACGGCCGCCGCGGCCATCATGATCGTGGTCTTCGCGGCCTTCGTGCTCAGCCCGGACCGGATGCTGCAGCAGTTCGGGCTCGGCCTGGCAGTGGCGATCCTGCTGGACGCCGTGGTGATCCGCTGTCTGATCGTGCCCGCGGTGCTGCGGCTGCTGGGCCGCCGTGCGTGGTGGCTCCCGGCCCCGCTGGCCCGGCTGCTGCCGAAGGTGACGCTGGAGGGGCGATAGGGGCAATGGGGGCAATAGGGCACGGCAGGGGCGGGCAGGCCGGGCGCGGCCGAGGGTGGGGCCGTCGGCCGGGCGGTCCGGCTCCGCCCCGCTGCCTCACTCGCCCTTGCCGCCCGTGCCCCGCTCGCCCCCGTCCGTACCGTCCTCGCCCCGGCCACCGCCGCCCCCGCGTCCTTCCAGCGGCGCGGCCGGCGGGTCGTCGTGCAGGGAGCGGCGCAGCCGGTGCAGGGCCGAGGAGGCGCGCCGGCGCCGGCCGCCGCCCCGTACCCGTACGTCGTCCGTGACCTCGTACCGCTTCACGTACGCGCCGAGGAACGCCTGGAGCGTCGCGGTCGCCGGGATGGCGATCAGCGCGCCGACCGCGCCCATCAGCGCCGTGCCGGCGATCACCGAGCCGAAGGCGACGGCCGGGTGGATGTCCACGGTCTTGGCCGTGATGCGCGGCTGGAGCAGGTAGTTCTCGAACTGCTGGTAGATCACGACGAAACCGAAGACCCACAGTGCGTACCAGGGGTTGACGGTAAAGGCGAGCAGGATCGGCAGCGCGCCCGCGAGGTAGGTGCCGATGGTCGGGATGAACTGGGAGACCAGCCCCACCCACATGCCGAGCGCGGGGGCGTACGGCACGCCCAGGATCTCCAGCAGGACGTAGTGCGCGATGCCCGAGATGAGCGCCATCAGGCCGCGCGAGTACAGATAGCCGCCGGTCTTGGCGACCGCGATCTCCCAGGCGCGCAGCACCTCGGCCTGCCGGGACGGCGGCAGGACCGAGCACAGGGCGCGGCGCAGCCGGGGGCCGTCGGCGGCGAAGTAGAAGGAGAACAGCGCCACCGTCAGCAGGTTGAACAGGCTGCCCAGGACGGTCGCGGAGACGGCGAGCACATTGTTGGCGCTGTCCTGGACGTACTTCTGCAGCCAGTCCGATTTCAGCAGGTTGTTCTGCACCTCGACCCGCGAGAGGTGGCTGTGGAAGGTGCTGTTGATCCAGCTGATCACCGAGTCCAGATACTGCGGGAACTCCTGCACCATGGTGGCGATCTGGCCCGCGAGCATCGACCCGAGGAGCGCGAAGAACCCCGCGGTCCCGACGAGTATGCCGAGGAAGACCAGGGCGGTCGCGCCCCCGCGCCGCATGCCCCGGGCCGCCATCCAGTCCACGGCCGGCTCGACGGCCAGGGCGAGGAAGAAGGCGATGAGCACGTTCAGCAGCAGCGAGATGAGCTGGTGGAACGCCCAGCTGGCGAGCTGGAAACAGGCCACGAGGGCGAGCGCCAGCACCATGGCGCGGGGCAGCCACCGCGGCATCCGCGCGGCCGGGCCGTCGGGTCGTGGGTCGTCGTGGCTGGTGGGGTTCTCGGTCGCTGGCACGGCCCAAGTGTCGCGCACGGATCTGACAACTCCCGCCCTGCCCCGCGCGGCACGGCTGTTCGCCCCCGCCCGTGCCCTCCGCGCGGCCCCCTTCCGGCCCCGTCGGCCCCGTCCGGGTCAGCGCTTGTCGTACGGGACGTCCATCGTCGCGCAGACCACCCGCCAGACGTCCTTCGCCTCCCAGCCCGCGGCCAGCGCCTCGTGGACGGTCCGCCCGCCGAGCCCGGACATCACATGATCACGTGCGAAGGATTCGGCGTAGGACGCACCGAAGTGCTCCGCCATCCGCTGCCAGAAGACCGTCAACCGCATACCTCCAGTATCCCGCCCCTGAGAGTGCAGCCGTGTCCACGCCGGTGCCGGGCCGCCGGTTCGGCCCTACCGTCGGGCCATGGCGGAAAACGGAGCACCACAGCCGACCTCACTGGCGCGTGCCGAGCGCTTCATCTGGCTCACTGCCCGGGTGCTCGAACAGCGCCGCTTCGCGTACCACTTCCTGGGCGGGAGCGCGGACGGCGTGGAGGCCGCGCTCGCCGCGTACGCCAATCCGGACGGTGGTTACGGGCACGCCCTGGAGCCCGATCTGCGCGGGCCGGTCAGCCAGCCGCTGCACACCGCGCACGCCCTGTACGTCCTCGACCGCATCGGGCGCTGCTGCGGACAGCGGGCCGAGCGGATCTGCCGCTATCTGACCGAGGTGTCCACCATGCAGGGCGCGCTGCCCGCCCTGCACCCCTCGGTGCGCGGCTATCCGGCCGCCCCCTGGCTGCCGGTGCTCGACGACCCGCCGAGCGCTCTCCTGGCCACCGGGCCCGTCGTGGGACTGCTGCACCGTAACGAGGTGTGGCACGCCTGGCTGTTCCGGGCCACGGATTTCTGCTGGCAGGCGGTGGAGTCCCTGGAAAGAACCCATCCGTACGAGGTCGAGGCGGCGCTCGCGTTCCTGGAGGGCGCGCGTGACCGGCCGCGCGCCGAGGCCGCCGCGCAGCGCCTGGGTTCTCTGGTGCGCGCGCAGCGGCTGGTCCTCCTGGAGCCGGAGCAGGCGTCCCGTACACCGGCACCGGCCGGTTACGCGCCCGGGGAGCACCACTTCGCGTACGACTACGCGGCCGCGCCGGGCTCGCTCGCCCGCCGCTGGTTCACGGACGCCGAGACGGACCGGGCGCTGGACCACCTCGCCGCCCTCCAGCGGGAGGACGGCGGCTGGCCCGTGAACTGGCGTGCGTGGGCCCCGGGCACCGCTCTGGAGGGCCGGCCGATGGTGACGGTCAAGGCGCTGCTGACGCTGCGCGCCTACGGGCGCCTCGCCGCCCGGCAGTGACGGCGGTCAGATACCTGACTACGTTTTCCGCCCTCACCCGCCCAGCGCCCGTACACCCGCTGTCACCGCCACCGCGACCGCCACGACCAGCAGGAACGGCGCGCGCAGCAGCAGGGCGACCACCGCCGCGCCGACGCCCGCCACCCTGGCGTCCAGGAGCAGGTGGTGTCCGTCGCTGAAGGTCTCCTGCGCGGTGAGCGCGGCGAGCAGGGCCACCGGCAGCAGGGCCGCGAGGCGCTGGACGAGCGGCCGTTCCAGGGCGCCCGCGGGCACCAGGAGGCCGAGGTACTTCACCAGGTAGCAGCCGACGGCGGTGACGCCGATCGCGATCCAGACGTTCATCGTGCGCCCGCCTCTCGTGTGCCGTTCTCCGTCTCCGTGGTGCTCGGTGCGTCGCCGGTACGTGTACGGGCCCGGCGGCCGTCCGCCCAGAGGACGGCGGGCGCAGCCAGCGACGCCACGAGTACCGGTGCGCCCGCGGGCAGCAGCGGCAGCGTGACCAGCAGGAGGACGGCTCCGAGTCCCGCCGTGGCCCGTTCCGCCGTCGTCTTGAGCATGGGGCCGAGCAGCGCCACGAAGACCGCGGGGCCCGCCGCGTCCAGCCCCCACGCCTCCGTGTCCCCCAGAGCCTCGGCCCCCAAGACTCCGGCGAGCGTGGTGAGGTTCCACAGGGCATACAGGCTGAGTCCGGTGACCGTGAAGCCGAGGCGCGCGCTGCGCCGGTCGGGCTGGGCCAGGGTGACGGCCGAGGTTTCGTCGATGACCCAGTGGGCGGCGAACGGTTTGACCGCCGCCCGGTATCCGAGGAGGCCGGAAAGGCGCAGCCCGTAGAAGGCGTTGCGGGTGCCGAGGAATAACGCCCCGGCCGCCGCGGTGAACGGGTTGCCGCCCGCGGCCAGCGCGCCGACCAGCGCGAACTGCGAGGCGCCGGTGAAGACCAGCAGGCTCAGCGCACACGCCTGGAGCACCGTGAGCCCCGCGCCGGACGCGGTCACCCCGAACGCGAAGCCGGAGAGCCCGACGGCGACACCGACGCCGAGCGCGTCCCGGACGACCGCGGAACGGGGCGGGGTTTTGGCGGGGTGCACCGGCGGCGCAGGGCTCGGTATGTCCGCCCCGCGCCGGGTCGGCTCCGCCGGCGGTATCAGCTGATCGCGTTCTGTCTGTCCTGATGGCCGGGTCGTCTCCGGCTGGTCTGATGGCCGGATCGCTTCCGGCTGTTCCGTTTGCTGTGCCACGTTCGGGACCTTAGGAAGGCCCCTTCCCCGCGGTCTTGTACGTTCTTGCGCTGCCCGCCCGCTCGCGCCGGTACGCGCCCGGCGGTACGCCCACGATGCGGGTGAAGTGCCGGTTCAGATGCGGCTGGTCGGTGAAGCCGACGGCGACGGCGGCCTCGGCGGGCGCCGTACCGGCTTCCAGCAGCCGACGGGCACGGCGTACGCGCGCGTCGGTGAGCCAGGCGTGCGGCGGCATTCCGTACGCGTTCTTGAAGGCGCGCAGCAGGGCGAATGGGCTGGTGCCCAGTTCCTGTGCCAGCTGTTCCAGTGACGGCGGCGACGTGAGGCGGGTTTCCAGGAGGGCCCTGGCGCGTTCGGCGGTGCGTGCCCCGGCCGCGGCGGGTGTGCGGGCCGGGAGCGGGCCTCCGTGGCGCCGCAGCAGCCGGGCGATCACGACGCGCAGCAGGCTGTCGGCGGCCAGCGCGTTGCCCTCCTCGGCCGCGCGGTGCACGCCGTTGACGAGGCGTACGGCCTCCGGGTCGGCCGCGAAGGCGTCGGTGAACCCGGCGGTGCCGGTCAGGCCGGTTGTCTCGGCGGCGATGTCGGCGACGAGCTGCGCGGAGGGGTAGAGCGTCGAGTACGCCCACCCCTCCGGCGCCCCGGCCTGCGCGGTGTGCGGCACCTCGGGGTTGATCATGACGATGCCGCCGCCCCCGGCGTCCACGGCGCCGTCCGGCAGTCCGATCCGCTCGATCCCTCCGGTGACGGCGCCCAGGACGTAGCCCTCGTGGGAGTGGCGGGGGAAGGTGTGCCGTACGTAGCGGGCGCGCAGCAGGTCCAGGCCAGGCAGCCCGGCGTACTGCCAGTGCCGGGCCCACTCGCCGCTCCTCCGGGCCGAGGGGGCCGCCGCCGGGGCCACGTCAGCCCGGGCCTCCGCGTCCGGCGCCGTCGCGCCGCCCGGGCCGCCCGCGTCCCCCGTCCCGCCGCCGATCATGGCGTCATTGTGCTCCGTCGCGGCCCGCCGCCGCCCGGGTGTCCGGGTCGTGGACGGCGCGGGGCAGCGACATCACCGCAGGTGAACGGCGGGTCACCGTCGATTGTCAGTGGTCCGTTGCACGATGGGGGACATGGCCAAGGCAGCGCTCGACTCGTTCTCCCCCGCGACCCGCGACTGGTTCACGGGGGCGTTCCGCGCGCCCACCGCCGCGCAAGAGGGCGCCTGGCGGGCCATCGGCGCGGGGTCGGACGTGCTGGTGGTCGCGCCGACCGGCTCCGGCAAGACCCTGGCCGCCTTCCTCGCCTCACTGGACCGGCTCGCGAGCGTCCCGCCGCCCGCCGAGCCGAAGAAGCGCTGCCGGGTGCTGTACGTCTCCCCCCTGAAGGCCCTCGCCGTCGACGTCGAGCGCAACCTGCGCAGCCCGCTCACCGGCATCCGCCAGGAATCCGTCCGCCAAGGGCTGCCCGAGCCGGACATCCGGGTGGGCATCCGCTCCGGCGACACCCCGGCCGCCGAGCGCCGCGCGATCGCCACCCGGCCGCCGGACATCCTCATCACCACTCCCGAGTCGCTGTTCCTCATGCTGACCTCCTCGGCCCGGGAGGCCCTCGAAGGCGTCGAGACGGTGATCGTGGACGAGGTGCACGCCGTCGCCGGCACGAAGCGCGGCGCCCATCTCGCGCTCTCCCTGGAGCGGCTGGACCACCTGCTGGAGCGCCCGGCCCGGCGTATCGGGCTGTCGGCGACGGTGCGCCCGGTGGAGGAGGTCGCCCGGTACCTGTCGCCGCAGCGCCGGGTGGAGATCGTCCAGCCGCCGTCCGGCAAGGAGTTCGACCTGTCGGTCGTGGTCCCCGTGGAGGACCTGGGCGAGCTGGGCGGCTCTCCCGTCCAGGAGGGCGACACCGGCGAGAAGCCCTCCATCTGGCCGCATGTCGAGGAGAAGATCGCCGACCTGGTGCAGGCGCACCGTTCGACGATCGTGTTCGCCAACTCCCGCCGCCTCGCCGAGCGCCTGTGCAACCGGCTGAACGAGATCGCGTACGAACGCGCCACCGGCGAGGCGCTGCCCGAGGACCACTCCCCCGCCGAGCTGATGGCCGAGTCCGGCGCCGCCAAGGGGGCGCCCGCGCTGCTGGCCCGCGCCCACCACGGCTCGGTGTCCAAGGAGCAGCGCGCCCAGGTGGAGGAGGACCTGAAGGCGGGCCGGCTGCCGGCCGTGGTCGCCACGTCCAGCCTGGAGCTGGGTATCGACATGGGCGCGGTCGACCTGGTCGTGCAGGTCGAGTCCCCGCCGTCGGTCGCCTCCGGCCTCCAGCGGGTCGGCCGCGCGGGCCACCAGGTCGGCGCGGTGTCCCGGGGCGTGGTCTTCCCCAAGTACCGCGGCGACCTCGTGCAGGCCGCGGTCGTCACGGAGCGGATGCGGGCCGGCTCCATCGAGTCGCTGCGCGTCCCGGCCAACCCCCTGGACGTACTGGCCCAGCAGCTGGTCGCGATGGCGTCGATGGACACCTGGGACGTGACGGAGCTGCTGGCCCTGGTCCGCCGCTCCGCCTCCTTCGCGTCCCTGCCCGAGTCCGCGTTCAACGGCGTCCTGGACATGCTCGCGGGCCGCTACCCCTCCGACGCCTTCGCCGAGCTGCGCCCGCGCGTCGTGTGGGACCGGGTGGCGCAGACGGTCACCGGCCGCCCCGGCGCGCAGCGGCTGGCCGTCACCTCCGGCGGCACGATCCCCGACCGCGGCCTCTTCGGGGTCTTCCTGGCCGGTGCGGACCCCAAGAAGGGCGGTGGCCGGGTCGGGGAGCTGGACGAGGAAATGGTCTACGAGTCCCGCGTCGGCGATGTCTTCACGCTCGGTACGACGTCCTGGCGCATCGAGGACATCACCCGCGACCGGGTGCTGGTGTCCCCCGCCCCCGGCGTGCCCGGCCGCCTGCCCTTCTGGAAGGGCGACCAGCTGGGCCGCCCTCTCGAACTGGGCCGTGCGCTGGGCGCGTTCCTCCGCGAGATCGGCTCGGTCGACCAAGAGGCCGCCCGCGCGCGGCTGTCCGCCGCCGGCCTCGACGACTGGGCGACGGGCAACGTCCTCGCGTATCTCGCCGAGCAGCGGCAGAGCTGCGGCCATGTGCCGGACGACCGCACGATCGTGGTCGAGCGTTTCCGTGACGAGCTGGGCGACTGGCGGGTGGTGGTGCACTCCCCGTTCGGCGCGCAGGTGCACGCCCCCTGGGCGCTGGCCCTCGGCGCCCGCCTCGCCGAGCGCTACGGCATGGACGCGCAGGTCATGCACGCCGACGACGGCATCGTGCTGCGCCTGCCGGACGCCGACCTGATGGGCCTGGACCTGCTCGACAGCGACACCGGCGACTTCGACCCGGCGGCCCGCGGCATGGAGTACGACCCCGAGCAGTCCCCGGTGGGCGCCGCCGACGTGGTCTTCGACAAGGGCGAGGTCGACCAGGTCGTCACGGACCAGGTGGGCGGCTCGGCCCTGTTCGCCTCCCGGTTCCGCGAATGCGCGGCCCGCGCCCTGCTGCTGCCCCGCCGCACCCCCGGCAAGCGCACACCCCTGTGGCAGCAGCGCCAGCGCGCCTCCCAGCTCCTCCAGGTGGCGGGCGAGTTCGGGTCGTTCCCGATCGTGCTGGAGGCCGTCCGCGAATGCCTCCAGGACGTGTTCGACGTACCGGGCCTGACGGAGCTGATGGGCGACATCGAGGCCCGCCGGGTCCGCCTCGTCGAGGTCACCACCCCCGAGCCGTCCCCCTTCGCCCGCTCCCTGCTGTTCGGTTACGTGGCCCAGTTCCTCTACGAGGGCGACTCCCCCCTCGCCGAGCGCCGGGCCGCCGCCCTGTCCCTGGACTCCCGGCTGCTGGCCGAGCTGCTCGGCCAGGCCGAACTGCGCGAACTGCTCGACGCCGACGTCCTGGCCGAGCTGGAGAGCGAGCTCCAGTGGCTGACCGAGGACCGCCGGGTCAAGGACGCCGAGGGCGTGGCCGACCTGCTGCGGATGCTCGGCCCGCTCACCGACGCCGAACTGTCCGAGCGGGGCGCCGATCCCGCATGGGTACGGGAGCTGGCGGCCGCCCGCCGGGCCATCACCGTCCGCATCGCGGGCCAGGACCACTGGGCCGCCATCGAGGACGCGGGCCGGCTGCGCGACGCCCTCGGTACGGCCCTGCCGGTCGGCGTCCCCGAGTCCTTCACCGAGCCCGTCAAGGACCCCCTCGGCGACCTCCTGTCCCGCTACGCCCGTACGCACGGCCCGTTCGCCTCCGACCAGGCCGCCGCCCGCTTCGGCCTCGGCACGGCCGTCACGGACGGCGCCCTCCAGCGGCTGGCCGCTGCGGGACGTGTCGTACAAGGCGAGTTTCACCCTTCCGGGATCGGCCAGGAATGGTGCGACGCCCAAGTGCTGCGCCGCCTGCGCCGCCGCTCCCTGGCCGCGCTCCGGCACGAGCTGGAGCCGGTGCCGCCCGCCGCCCTGGCGTCCTTCCTCCCGCAGTGGCAGCAGGTCGGGCCCCTCGTCACCAAGACGCCGTACGGAGCGGGGGCGAAGCGCGGCGGGTCGTACGGCCTGCGCGGCATCGACGGCCTGGTCCGCGCCGTCGAGCAGTTGCAGGGCGCTGCCGTGCCCGCCTCCGCCCTCGAAAAGCTGGTGCTGCCCTCCCGCGTCGGCGACTACGCCCCGGCGCTCCTGGACGAGCTGACCTCCACCGGCGAAGTGCTGTGGGCGGGCGCGGGCGCGCTCCCCGGCAAGGACGGCTGGATCTCCCTCTACCTCGCCGACACCGCCCCGCTGCTCCTGCCGCCACCGCACCCGCTGGAGCTGTCCCCCCTGCACCAGTCCGTCCTCCAGGCCCTCGCCCCCGGTTACGGCCTCTTCTTCCGCCAGCTGGCCGACCAGGTCCGCGCCACCACCCACCCCGAGTGCACGGACCCCCAACTCGCCGACGCCCTGTGGGACCTGGCCTGGTCCGGCCGCCTCACCAACGACACCCTCGCCCCGCTCCGTTCCCTCCTCGGCTCGGGCCGTACGTCCGGTTCCACCGCCCACCGGGCCAAGCGCGCGGTCCCCCGCGGCCGGTACGGCACCCTGACCGCGGCCACCGGCCGCACCGGCCGACCCACCGCCTCCCGCTCCGGGCCGCCGACCGTCGCCGGCCGCTGGTCCCTGCTGCCCGCCTCCGAACCGGAGCCCACCCACCGCGCCCACGCCCTGGCGCGCACGCTCCTGGACCGGCACGGCGTCGTCACCCGCGGCGCCGTCGCCGCCGAGGGCGTCGAGGGCGGCTTCTCGGCCGCGTACCGTGTCCTGGCCGCCTTCGAGGAGACCGGCCAGGCCCGGCGCGGCTATGTGGTCGAGGGGCTGGGCGCCGCGCAGTTCGCCATGGACGGCGCGGTCGACCGGCTGCGCGCCGTCAACACCAGCCGCGAGCGCGTCGCCGACGAGTACGCCCAGGACGGCCCCGGGGACCGCCGCTCCACCGGGCCGCAGCGGGCGCTGGTGCTGGCCGCCGCCGACCCGGCGAACGCGTACGGAGCCGCCCTGTCCTGGCCCGAGCCGCCGGACGGCTCGACGCACAAGCCGGGCCGCAAGGCGGGCTCCCTCGTCGTCCTCGTCGACGGCGAACTGACGCTGTACATGGAGCGCGGCGGCAAGACCCTGCTGGCCTGGGCGCAGTCCGGCGAAGCGGGCGCGCCCGACACCGGCTCCCCCGCCGGTACGCGCCTGCGGCTCGCCCTCGAAGCTCTCGGCGACGCCGCGCGGGCGGGCGCCCTCGGCACGATCACCGTGGAGCGCGTCAACGGCGCCGCGGCCCTCACCTCCCCCTTCGCCCCCGCTCTGGAGGCGGCCGGGTTCCATCCCACTCCGAGGGGGTTCCGTCTGCGTCCTTGAGGTGCGGCCGACCGGCGGGCCCCGTCCCGCCCCCGGCACAATGGCCCCATGCCCGAAGGCGACACCGTTTGGCGCACCGCCCGCCGCCTGCACGAGGCGCTGGCCGGCAAGCAGCTGACCCGATCCGACCTGCGCGTGCCGAAGCTCGCCACCACCGATCTGTCCGGCCGTACGGTCCTGGAGGTGATCCCGCGCGGCAAGCACCTCCTCACCCGCGTCGAGGGCGGCCTGACCCTCCACTCGCACCTGCGCATGGACGGCGCCTGGAAGATCTACGCCCCGGCCGAGCGCTGGCGCGGCGGCCCCGGCCACCAGATCCGCGCGGTCCTCGCCACCGCCGACCGCACCGCCGTCGGCTACCGCCTGCCCGTACTGGAACTCCTGCGCACCGCCGACGAGGGCGACGCCGTGGGGCACCTGGGCCCGGACCTGCTGGGCCCCGACTGGGACGCGGACGAGGCGCTGCGGCGCCTGCTCGCCGACCCCGCCCGTCCGCTCGGCGAGGCGCTGCTCGACCAGCGGAACCTGGCCGGTATCGGCAACGTCTTCAAGTGCGAGCTCTGCTTCCTGCTGCGGGCGTCCCCTTGGCTGCCCATCGGCCGGCTGCCCGCTCCGGAGCGTGCGACCACCCTCGCGAAGAAGCTCCTGGAGGCCAACAAGGACCGGCTCGCCCGCGTCACGACACCGAGTGCCCGCCCGGACCGCCGCCAGTGGGTCTACGGGCGCGGGGGCCGCCCGTGTTTCCGCTGCGGCACACCGATCCGTACGGGAGAACAAGGCCCGGCCACCCAGGAACGCGTCACCTACTGGTGCCCCACGTGCCAGCCGGAGGACGTGGACGCGCCGTCATCCCCTGAGCCAACCGGGTGACCCCGCCCCACCGTCACCTACGCCAGAGCCGTCCGAGCCCGGCCCGCCGCCCGACCCCGGCGGCCGACTCCCGCAGCAGGCCCCGAATGCGTCCGGCTTCCCGACCGCCCCGGCCCTCCTTGCCGCCACCGCGCCGCCCCGGGTCCGTCCATGGCACGCAGTGCACCGGCAACAGGCTCAGCCCCCAGCCCCCCGCCGCCACCGCCCCTTCGACGATCCCCGCCGTGCCCGGCCACAGCGTCAGCCTCAGCACGGCCCAGCACCACAGCCCCCCGGCCGCGGCCCCGGTCACCAGCCGGACCGGAGATATGCCGAACCGGGCGAAGACGTCGTGCCTGGCCATGGCTGCCTCCTCCGGTCGACGCTAGACGGGCGCGGCCGTCCAGTGGGAGGGCGCACCGGGGCACAACCGGCGCGAACGGATCGACGGAGCCGTACGTCCGGCCCCGTACCGACCGGCCTCGGTCTTCTCCACCGATCCCGGTCTTCCCGGTATTTTCGCGCGGCGCCGTCCGCCCCGCATCCAGACGAACCCGCGACCGCCCCATGCCCGGCCGCCCACCGCCCACGTGCCGGACCGGCCCCGACCGAGCACCGCGCGCCACTCGTACACCAGCTCGCCCCCGCGGCTCCCCGGCCCGTCGCCCCGCGTCTCCTACGCTGCACTGAGTGGTCACCGCCCGTCGGCGGCCACCGCCCCAGACGCACCGAACGGAGACCTCCGTGAGCGCCGATCCCCCCGCCCGCGAGCTGCGCATCGGGACCCGTACGAGCCCCATGGCGCTCGCCCAGACCACCCACGTCACCCGGCTGCTGCACGCACTCGACCCACGGCTGCGCATCGTGACCGTCCCGGTCCAGAGCGAGGCCGGCCTGTGGCACGGCGATCTGTCCGGCACCGGCGGGAAGGGCCTGTTCGTCAAGGCCCTGGACGCACGGTTGCAGAGCGGCGACATCGACCTCGCGCTGCACTGCCTCAAGGACGTACCCGGCGACGTGCCGCTCCGCGAGGGGCTGGTCGTCGTCGCGCATCTGGAGCGCGCCGACGTCCGGGACGCGCTGGTCGTGCCCGAACACTCCGGGGTGCGCCGCCTCGACGACCTCCCGCATGGCGCCCGGGTCGGCACCGCGTCCGTACGCCGCCGGGCCCAGCTCCTGCGGCTCCGCCCGGACCTGCGGATCGTGCCCGTACGCGGCGCCGTCGGCACCCGCCTGGACCTCCTGGACGGCGGGCGGGAGGCGCACGTCGAGCTGGACGCGCTGGTCCTGGCCAGTGCCGGGCTGGCCAGGCTGGGCCTGACGCACCGGGCACGGCAGGTCTTCGAGACGGACGAGCTGCTGCCGGCCGTCGGCGCCGGCGTCCTGTCCCTGGAGTGCCGCCGCCACGACACCGCCCTCGCCGCGCTGTTGGAACAGCTCAACCACGAACGGACGCTCACGGAGGCGACCGCCGAGCGGGTCATGCTCCAGGGGCTGCGCGGCCACTGCAACAGTCCCATCGCGGGGTACTGCGTCACCGGGCCCGACGGGCACCTCTCCTTGCGCGGCATGGTCTTCTCCCCGGACGGCACCGCGTTCGCGCAGGCGCACCTGCGCAGCGACGCACCGCACGATCCGGCCGCGCTGGGCGCGCACGCCGCGACCGAACTCCTCAGCCAGGGCGCCCGAGCGCTGATCGACACCGGGGCTCCTCTTTGACGCGCGCGCCTTCCGTGCCCCCGCGCCTTTCGTACGCCGCACGCAATTCCCGCGCATTTCCCGGCGACGGCGCAATCGTCAACCACCGCGGAATCACCGGCAAATGACGGCCGAGCCGGCCTCAGGACACCAACCCGACCCCGGCGCCAAGGTGCTCCACCCACAGGCGTACGCTCCCGATCATGGAGGGGCGAGAAGCGCTTCGGCGCCGCATTCGTATCTGGTTGGTTGTTTTCATCGTCGGTCTCGTGCTGAGCGGACTGACGGCTTTTCCGCTCGTCACCGAACTCCGGTGGGCCGATGAACTGCTGCGGTCCGGCGCGTCGCCAGTCGCCGACCGGCTGCCGGGGCTGGTGGAGTGGATCGGCAGGGCCAGGGAGGGGCTGGAGGCCACCGACGCGAAGTATCCGTTCGTGCTGTACGGAACCGACTGGCTGGCGTTCGCGCATCTGGTCATCGCGGTGGCGTTCTACGGACCGTTCCGGGACCCGGTGCGCAATATCTGGGTCATCGACTTCGGCATGATCGCGTGCGCGGGAATCATTCCGCTGGCCCTCATCTGCGGCCCGATACGCGGAATTCCCTTCTACTGGCAGCTGATCGACATGTCGTTCGGTGTCTTCGGCGTCATTCCGCTGCTGGTGGTGCGCCGTATGATCAAACGGCTGGAGGCGTACGAACTCGCGGCCTGAACGGATGAGTTCCCGAGTTCACAGGTGAATGCCGAACCGACGAACGTCCTCTCCCCGGCACCCCGGGAAGAGGACGTCCCTACGTCGGTTCTGCCGTACGCCACCGGTCAGCCGGCCTGGCTGCTGTCCTTGTGGTTGCCCCAGCCGTGCCAGCGGTCGATCTCGATCCAGGCGCTGACCCGGCCGCGGTCGCGCTGCGGGTAGGGGTTGCCGAGGTAGTGGCGGGCCAGCCGGTCGATGTCGGACAGGTCCTTGTCGTCACGGAACTCGGTGACGCGGCCGATGATGCTGATGTGGGTGTACCAGTTGTCCTCGTCGAGGACGGTGAGCGTCACCCGGGGGTCGTTGCGCAGGTGCTGCAGGCGCCTGCGGCCCTCGTCCATGTTGACCAGCACGCGGCCGTCGTCCCAGAGGTACCAGGTCGCCGTGGAGACGGGCTGCCCGTCCGACCGCAGGGTCGTGATGACCGACGGGTTGGCCTTCTCCAGCATCGCGACCGCCTCGCGCGGCAGCGGGGGTTTCGACATAGCGGACACTCCTCCATACGTTGCTGATGCGGCGTTCGTTTCCCCCAACATGATCGTCCGCCCCCGCCTTCCCGGAGCACAGACACGCCATCGCGACGCGCCTGCCGCACGGGGCGGACGGCGGCACCCCGGTCACCCGGGTACCCGGCCCCGGGCGCTCCGCACGGTGCGGTGGCGGCGCACGTCGGCCGCTCCCGTAACGATCACACGCCCCGGCGCGCGGGGCATGCGCCCTCGCACCGGAGCCGCACGCTCCACTAGCGTCGAGACCCCGCCATCCGCGCCCAAGCCGGCCAGGAGTGACCACGCCCCCCGCCCCACACCCCTCCCCCGAAACCCTCCTCTCCCAAGTGGCCACCGCTCTCGGTCACCCCGTCGCGCCGCCTTGGGCCGACGCCGTACGCGCCGTGCCCCGCGATCGGTTTCTGCCGGACCGGATCTGGCTCCGGGACGGCGCCGGGGGCTACGCGCCCTGCGACCGCGCCGTGGATCCGGAGCGCTGGGGCGAGGCGGCGTTCAGCGACGTGCCGCTGGTGACGCAGATCAGGGAGGACGCCGACGGGTTCCGGGAACCGACCTCGTCCGCCTCCGCGCCCGGCACGGTGCTGCGCATGCTGGAGGAGGCGGGGATCGCCGACGGGCAGCGGGTGCTGGAGATCGGGACCGGGACCGGGTACCACGCCGCGCTGCTCGCGCACCGGCTCGGGGACGGTCTCGTGGTGAGCGTCGAGGTCGATCCCGTGCTCGCCGATACCGCCCGCGCCAACCTGAAGGGCGCGGGGCGCACGCCCACCGTCGTCACTGGCGACGGAGCGCTGGGGCACGCCGCTGCGGCCCCGTACGACCGGATCATCGCCACCTGTTCCGTGCGCGCCGTGCCCGCGGCCTGGCTCGCGCAGACGCTGCCCGGTGCCCGCCTCATCGTGCCGTGGAGCACCAGTTGGATCACGTACGGCACGCTCGTCCTCACCCGCCGCGCGGACGGCACCGCCGACGGCCGCTTCGCGGGCTACGGCTCGTACATGACGATGCGCGGTCAGCGGGCGGAGAGCGACCTCGACCGCGACCTCCTGCGCGACGGGCAGCGGCCCTGCCGGTCCGAAACGGCGCTGTCCCCGTGGGCCGTGGCCGGCGAGGACCTCGACGCGCAGTTCGCCGTCGGACTTCGGGTGCCCGATGTGTGGCACTCCTGGGACACCGCGACGGATCAGGCGCACACCCGCCTGTGGCTGGCCGACGACGCCGCGGCCTCGTGGGCGTCCGTGGACTACGACGGTCGGCAGACCGCCCGCTTCCCCGTACGGCAGCACGGGCCGCGCCGCCTCTGGGACGAGGTGGCCGCGGCCCACCGGCAGTGGGTACGCGCGGGCGAGCCCCGCGTCGCCGGCCACGGCCTCACCGTCACCGCCGAAGGACACCGGGTTCAGGTCCAGGGCCGCCGATCACCCCCTGAACAGCCGAGCGCCCCCTGACCTCGCCAGGGGGCGTTGATTCAGCCGTACGGCGGGACCGCTCAGGCGGACTCGGCCTGGAACATCCAGTGGTGCTTCTCAAGGTCGGCGGTCAGGCCGATCAGGATGTCCTGGGTCACCGGGTCGGGCTCGTCCGTCTCCTTGATGCGCTGCCGCATCCGGGCGATGACGGCGCCGAGTGCGTCGATCATGACGCGGACGACCTCGGCGTCCTTGATCCAGCTGTCCTGCACCGTGTCGATGCCGCTGGTCTTCGAGACCGTCTCGGCCCGGCCGTCCGGCGACACGCCGATCGCCGAGGCGCGCTCGGCAACGGTGTCGGCGTACGAGCGCGCCGTGTCCACGACATCGTCGAGCTGCAGATGTACGGACCGGAAACGCGGGCCGATGATGTTCCAGTGGACCTGCTTCGCCACGAGCGAGAGATCCACCAGGTCGACGAGGGCTCCCTGCAGTGCGTCCCCGACCACCTTGCGGGCGTCGTCGGACAGCGTGCTCTTGACGACAGACATCCATGACTCCTTTGCGGGCGATTTATTCCCTTCGCCCATTGTCCAGCTAATTAATCCTGTCTGTGCTGATCGGGTACCCCGCCGCGCCGTGGTAATGCCTGGCCACCCCCAAGTGAGGACCTAAGTCCCGCCGGCCGGCCCCGCCCGTCCCGCCGGAAGATGCCGGGAAAGCCCTGAGCCCCGCCCGGCGGCTGCCGGACGGGGCTCAGGGAAGTCGTGTGGGGCGCGTGGTCGGCGCCTGAAGAGGGGGAGTACGGCGACCACCTCGGCCGGGTGGCCCGAGGTGACCGGGCGGATCCGGAGGAGGTGACGGCTCAGGCCGCGACGACGTCGACCGCCTCCGCGGGGGCCTTGATCGTCACGCGGTCCTCGGGGACACCGGCCAGCGAGGCCACGGACACCGAGTTCAGCTTGGGGCGGACCGGTGCCGGCACCGGCTCGCTCGCGGCCGCGGAGCGGGCCAGCTCGGCGAGCGCCAGCTCGTCGCTGACCTCGCGCATCAGCTCGGACATGCGCACATCCAGCGCGTCACAGATCGCCGAGAGCAGCTCGGAAGAGGCTTCCTTCTGTCCCCGCTCGACCTCGGACAAGTAACCGAGCGACACCCGGGCGGAGGAGGAGACCTCGCGCAGGGTGCGGCCCTGGCGCTGACGCTGTCGGCGCAGCACGTCACCCAGCAGGCGACGAAGCAGAATCATCGCTGGCTCCCTCCTCGGACCTCGGATCCGGATCCTTCTCGCCCCACCGTACCGCCTCGGGCCTCGGCCGTGCGGGGCGCGAGTTCGTGTTCACTCAGGGCTGTAAACATCAAAATTCCCCCCGTTGTTCCGTATCCTGTGCCGCCGCATTCTCTGTCAGTTCGCTCACCAGCAGCGCCAGTGCCGCCGCCACGGTGTCCCGGCGGATCCGCTCCCGATCGCCGTCCAGCGTGAGCCGTCGCACACCGCCCGCGCCGCCCGGTCCGGCGACCGCGACGAAGACCGTGCCCACGGGCTGTCCGTCCTGGGGGTCGGGGCCGGCAACCCCTGTAGTGGCGATACCCCAGTGGGCGCCCAGCACACGCCTTACACCACGGGCCATCTGACGGGCAACCTCCGCGTCCACGGCCCCGCGGGCGTCCAGCAGCGCGCCGTCCACGCCCAGGATGTCCCGCTTGAGCGCGGTGGCGTACGCGGTCACCGAGCCCCGGAAGACCCGGGAGGCTCCGGGTACCCCGGTGAGGGCCCCGGCTACCAGGCCGCCCGTCAGCGATTCGGCCACCGCCAGGCTCGCCCCGCGCGCCGCGAGCACATCGAGTGCCCGCGCGGCCACGGCCGTCACCTCGGCGGCCGCGCCCGGAAAGTCCCCGGGGGCCGCCTCCTGCGCGGGATCAGCGGGCATTTCCACAGCCACTTCGGAAGGTCGCCCCAGGGGCCGTCAGCGACGCGCGCGCCGGGCCCGCGCCGGGCACCACCGTACGAGAAGCCACCGGCCTCACCGTACGGAGTCCCCGTCGTCCCGGGCCTCCGCCGCGGCCCCGGGCCGCCGCTCGGCCCGCACCGTGCTCCCGGCCGGCTCCCCGCCGCGCACCTCGGCAGTACTCCCGGCCGGCTCCCCGCCGCGTACCGCGTGCGCCTCCGCGGCCGCCCTGGCCCGCTCCTGCGCCTGCACCGCGCGCGCCTCAGCCAGCCCGGCACGCCGCAGGACGACCGCCTGACGTACGTAGTCCAGCCCGGTCACGACGGTCAGCGCCACGGCCACCGCCATCACCCACCACCGGAACGTCGCCAGCGGCCCGGACAGCACGAGGACGTACATGCCCACGGCGGTGCCCTGCGCGAGCGTCTTGAGCTTGCCGCCGCGGCTGGCGGGGATGACCCCGTGTCTGATCACCCAGAAGCGCATCAGCGTGATGCCCAGCTCGCGGAAGAGGATGACGCCGGTCACCCACCACGAGAGGTCGTCCAGCACGGACAGGCAGATCAGCGCCGCTCCCATGATCGCTTTGTCCGCGATCGGGTCGGCGATCTTCCCGAAGTCCGTGACCAGGTTGTACTGACGCGCCAGATGCCCGTCGAACAGGTCGGTGATCATGGCGATCGCGAAGGCCGCCCAGGCGAACGAGCGCCAGGCCGGGTCGTAGCCGTCGCCGTGCATCAGCAGCAGCACGAAGGCCGGTATGAGGACCAGCCGCACCATGGTCAGGACGTTGGCGATGTTCCACAGCCCGGCCGTCCGGACGGCCGGCGCCGGGCGGTGGTGCCCACCGGCCGCGGAAGCCGGGACTCCGCTCATCTGCCCGCCTCCTCAGTACACGGCACGCCGTCCACCGACAGCACCTCGGCCACCAGGTCGACGCCTTCACTCGCCACGGCCTTTGCTTCGACCATACGACCCGGCGCAAGGTCGAGTGAGGTCCGCAGCAGGGTCACACCGTCGGTCTCGGGCGCCTGGTGCGCGGCCCGCCCCACGATGCCGTCCTCCTCGTCGACGCTGTCCACCAGGACGGTCAGGGTCTCCCCGAGCCGCTCCTCGGCGCGCTGCGCGGTCAGCTCCTCGGCCAGCCGCGAGATGTGCGCGAGGCGCTCGGCGACCTCGTCCGGGTCCACCTTGCCGTCGTACGTGGCCGCCTCGGTGCCGTCCTCGTCCGAGTAACCGAACACACCGATCGCGTCCAGTCGCGCCCCGGTCAGGAAGCGCTCCAGCTCGGCCACGTCCTCCTCGGTCTCGCCGGGGAAGCCGACGATGAAGTTCGAGCGGGCGCCGGCCTGCGGGGCCTTCGCACGGATCTGCTCCAGCAGGCCGAGGAATCGGTCGGTGTCGCCGAAGCGCCGCATGGCGCGCAGCACGTCCGGGGCCGAGTGCTGGAAGGACAGATCGAAGTACGGGGCGACCTTCTCGGTCTGCGTCAGCACGTCGATCAGGCCCGGCCGCATCTCGGCGGGCTGGAGGTAGCTGACCCGGATCCGCTCCAGGCCGTCGACGGCCGCCAGCTCCGGCAGCAGCGTCTCCAGCAGGCGGATGTCGCCCAGGTCCTTGCCGTAGGAGGTGTTGTTCTCGGAGACCAGCATGATCTCCTTCACACCCTGCTCCGCCAGCCAGCGCGTCTCGCCGAGCACGTCGGAGGGGCGGCGCGAGATGAAGGAGCCGCGGAAGGACGGGATGGCGCAGAAGGAGCAGCGGCGGTCGCAGCCGGAGGCCAGCTTCACGGAGGCCACGGGGCTGGTGCCCAGGCGGCGCCGGAGCGGCGCACGGGGGCCGGAGGCGGGCGCCACGCCCTCGGGCAGGTCAGCGGGGGCCGGGGCCGGCGCGGTGTCGCCGTGGCCGGGCAGCGCCACACCGGCGGCGTCCTGCCGCTCGGCCGGGCTGATCGGCAGCAGCTTGCGGCGGTCGCGCGGGGCGTGGGCCTCGACGCTGCCGCCGCTCAGGATCGTTCGCAGCCGGTCGGAGATGTCGGTGTAATCGTCGAAGCCGAGCACGCCGTCGGCCTCCGGCAGGGCCTCGGCCAGCTCCTTGCCGTACCGCTCGGCCATGCAGCCGACGGCCACCACGGCCTGGGTGCGGCCGTGGTCCTTCAGATCGTTGGCCTCCAGCAGGGCATCGACGGAGTCCTTCTTGGCGGCCTCGACGAATCCGCAGGTGTTGACGACGGCGACATCGGCATCGGCGGCTTCCTCGACGAGCTCCCAGCCGTCCGCTGCCAGGCGGCCTGCGAGCTCCTCCGAGTCCACCTCGTTACGGGCGCAGCCAAGAGTGACAAGGGCGACGGTACGGCGTTCGGGCATGGAGTCAGCCTACTTTGTCCCGGCAGCCCCTATCGCTGCCAGGGTTGCCCCGCTCCGTCCGCCACCCGGGGCCGGGCCGTCCGGCCCGGTGAGAGCCCTGCTCAGCCCGCCTGCGGCCCCGCCGAGTAGCTCAGCCGCTCGACCGCTCCCTTGTCGCCGACCTTCTCGATCTCCTTGCCGTTGACGAACAGCTGTACGACTCCGGCGTTGCCGACGACCAGGTCGATGCGCTTCTTGTCCGTGAAGGTCTTGGACTCGCCCTTCTTGAGCAGGCCGTCTTCCAGCAGGCGGCCGTTGGCGTCCTTGGCGGAGATCCAGCTCTGCCCGTCCTTCGCGGTGATCTTGACGGTGACCCGGTCCTTCGGCACGCCCGCGACGGCGCTCTCCGAGGCGCCCGGACCGGGCACGGTGGTCGGCTTGGGCTTCTTGCCGGACTTGCCGGCGGCGGGCTTGGTCGGCTGCACCGGCGCCGCGGTGTTGTCGCCCTCGGCGACCGCGCTGCCCTTGCCGCCGCCGCTGAAGAGGGTGAAGCCCACGAATCCGACGACCGCGACGATGGCCGCGACCATCGCGGCGGTCCAGTTCGGGCGGCCCCGCTCGGGCCGGATGCGCTCGGCCTCGAAGAGCGGCGCGGCGGGCGTCGGCTCGGGCCGGCCGCCGCGGTCCCCGTCGAACCGGGCGATCAACGGTTCCGGGTCGAGGCCGACGGCGCGGGCGAGCGTGCGGATATGCCCCCGTGCGTAGACGTCGCCGCCGCAGCGCGAGAAGTCGTCCTGCTCGATGCCGTTGACGATGGGCACACGCACCCGCGTCGTGGCGCTGACCTCGTCGACGGTCAGTCCTGCGCCGATACGGGCCTGCTGGAGGGCGCGGCCGATGGAGGGCCGGTCGTCTTCGGGGGAGTTGCCGATGGACACGGGGGCGCCTTTCGAGCGTGAGCCACCTGCTGGAGGTTCAGTCTAGGGGTGTACCGAAAGGGTCGGGCAAGCGGAAGAGCGGACTTTGTACGCCATCAGAAGGCCACGTGAGGCCGCCGGACGCCCGGTCCGGGTCCCGATGGTGCAGCATCCTCCCACCACCTCCCTCAACTTGACGTAGCGACGGGAGAAACGGTTGCTTACGATCTCCGGCGAGTGAACCGAATCCCTCGTACGAGTGGTCCGGGAGCGTGGCCCCCGGACTTCCGCCGTCGCCACCCGCCGTCGGCCCGGCGGCTTCTACGAAGGCGTCTCCCCCCGGATCACGGCCAGTACGCCTTCCAGTTCGTCCGGCTTCACCAGGACGTCGCGCGCCTTGGACCCCTCGCTCGGCCCGACGATGTTGCGCGACTCCATCAGGTCCATCAGCCGCCCGGCCTTGGCGAAGCCGACGCGCAGCTTGCGCTGGAGCATGGACGTGGACCCGAACTGGGTGGAGACCACCAGCTCCGCGGCCTGGCACAGCAGGTCCAGGTCGTCGCCGATGTCCTCGTCGATCTCCTTCTTCTTGGCCGTGCCGACCGTCACGTCGTCCCGGAAGACCGGCGCCATCTGGTCCTTGCAGTGCTGGACGACCTGCTGGACCTCGTCCTCCTGGACGAACGCGCCCTGCATGCGCACCGGCTTGGTCGCGCCCATCGGCAGGAACAGGCTGTCGCCCTTGCCGATCAGCTTCTCCGCGCCGGGCTGGTCGAGGATGACCCGGCTGTCGGCCAGCGAGGAGGTCGCGAACGCCAGCCGGGACGGCACATTGGCCTTGATCAGGCCGGTGACCACGTCCACCGACGGACGCTGGGTGGCGAGCACCAGGTGGATGCCGGCGGCGCGGGCGAGCTGGGTGATGCGGACGATGGAGTCCTCCACGTCCCGCGGCGCGACCATCATCAGGTCCGCCAGCTCGTCCACGATCACGAGCAGGTACGGATACGGCGACAGCTCGCGCTCGCTGCCCTCCGGCGGCTTGAGCTTGCCGCTGCGCACGGCGGCGTTGAAGTCGTCGATGTGGCGGTAGCCGTACGCCGCCAGGTCGTCGTAGCGCAGGTCCATCTCGCGCACGACCCACTGAAGGGCCTCGGCGGCCTTCTTGGGGTTGGTGATGATCGGGGTGATCAGGTGCGGGATGCCCTCGTACGCGGTCAGCTCCACGCGCTTGGGGTCCACCAGCACCATCCGCACCTCGTCGGGGGTGGCGCGCGCCATCACCGAGGTGATCAGGCAGTTGATGCAGGACGACTTGCCGGAGCCGGTGGCGCCCGCGACGAGGATGTGCGGCATCCGCGCCAGGTTGGCGGAGACGTACCCGCCCTCGACGTCCTTGCCGAGGCCGACCAGCAGCGGGTGGTCCTCGCCCACCGACTCGGCCGAGCGCAGCACGTCGCCGAGGTTGACCATCTCCCGGTCGCTGTTGGGGATCTCGATGCCGACCGCGGACTTGCCGGGGATCGGGCTGATGATGCGCACGTCCGGGCTGGCGACGGCGTACGCAATGTTCTTGGCCAGCGCGGTGATCTTCTCGACCTTGACCGCGGGGCCCAGCTCGATCTCGTACCGGGTGACCGTCGGGCCGCGGGTGAAGCCGGTGACCGCCGCGTCGACCTTGAACTCCTGGAAGACGGTGGTCAGCGACTCCACGACGGCGTCGTTGGCGGCGCTGCGGGTCTTGCCGGGGCCGCCGCGGGTGAGCAGGTCGAGCGACGGCAGGGAGTAGGTGATGTCGTTGGACAGCAGCAGCTGCTCGGCCCGTGCGGGCAGCTCGCCGGACGGTTCCGGGGCGGCCTTCGTGAAGTCCGGCACCGGCCCCGAGGAGGACCGTTCCGCACCGCTCTGTCCGGCGCCGCTCTGTCCGGCGCCGCGGGCGGGCGGCACCGAGCCGCTGTCGGACGGCCGCCCGGACGTGTCCTGCGCCTCGTCGCGCTCGCCGGAGATGCCGCTGCTGAGGTCGGCGACCAGGGGCGAGGGCTGCACGCCGTGCAGCACGGCGCCGTCCAGCGAGGCGGCGGCAGCGGCGGCCACGTCCACGGCGTCCATGGGCCGGTCGGCGGGCTGGAGCGGCGTACGGCGGCTGCGGCGGCGCTTGGCCAGTGCCGCCTCCTCTATGGCGTCCGGGTCGTCGGCGAGGTCCGGCTCGGGCGCCGCGCGCCGGGCGCCGCGCCGCGGCTGCTCGCGCCAGTCGTCGGCGTACGGCTCCTCGGCGACCGGCTCGGGCTCGTACACCTCGACCAGGCCCAGCCGGGCGCCGAGCTGGCGCAGGCGCTGCGGGATGGCGTTGACGGGCGTGGCGGTGACGACCAGCAGTCCGAAGACGGTGAGCAGCACCAGCAGCGCCACCGCCAGGGTCTGGCCGACGGTGAAGATCAGCGGTTTGGACGCGACCCAGCCCACATAGCCGCCGGCGTCCTGTATGGCCGCTATGCCGTCGCCCCGGCCGGGTGATCCGCAGGCCATGGCGACCTGTCCGAGGATGCCGATGACCAGCGCGGACAGGCCGATCACGATGCGTCCGTTGGCCTCCGGCTTCTCCGGGTGCCGGATCAGGCGCAGCGCGATGCCGCCGAGCAGGATCGGCACGACCAGGTCGAGGCGGCCGAAGGCGCCGGTGATCAGCAGCTGGACGAGGTCGCCGACCGGGCCGTCGAGGTTGGACCAGGTGCCGGCCGCGATGACCAGCGCGAGCGCGAGGAGCAGCAGTGACAGCCCGTCCTTGCGGTGCGCGGGGTCGAGGTTCTTCGCGCCACGCCCGACGCCGCGGAACAGCGCGCCGACGGCGTGCGCCAGCCCGAGCCAGCAGGCCCGCGCCAGGCGGTAGACGCCGCCGGTGGGCGACGGGGCCGGCTTGGGCGGCGCCTTCTTGGCGGCGGCCTTCTTCGCCGGCGCGCGCTTGGCCGGAGCGGTCTTCTTGGCGGGCGCCCTCTTGGCCGGAGCCGGCGCCTTCTTCACCGGTGCTTTCTTCGCGGCGGCCTTCTTGGCGGCGCCTCCGGGCTGTCCGGCGCGCTGCTTCGAGGGGCCCGCCGTGCTCTGGGAACCCTTGCCGGACGTACGTGAGGCCATGGTGACGAGATTACAGGCGAGGGCCACAGTGACACGAGCGCTCGGGCCTTCACCCATTCGTGTCGTGGCCCGGGGCCGGGCACTTCGCGCCGGTGAACGGCGAAGCGGGCCGTACACAGGGCTGGTGATGGCGCGTCAGGCTCCACCGCGGCCCGGGAGCCCGCGGGCCGTCAGCGGCGCCGCAGGGCGCCGCTCAGGCGGCTCCGTTGCCCGTGCCGGGCTCCAAGGCGTCCAGCGCCCGCCGCAGTCCGGTGAGCTTGCGCTCCAGATGCGCCGCGGTCGCGATGGCCGCCGCGTCCGCCGACTCGTCGAGCTGCTTGGACAGCGCCTCGGCCTGCTCCTCCACGGCCGCGAGCCGGGCGGAGAGTTCGGCGAGCAGTCCCGCCGGCTCCTTGGCCGACTCGTCAGCGGCCGCCCGGCCGCTCTCCAGCTGGAGCCGCAGCAGCGTCGCCTGCTCCCGCAGTTGACAGTTCTTCATGTACAGCTCGACGAAGACCGAGACCTTGGCGCGCAGCACCCACGGGTCGAACGGCTTGGAGATGTAGTCGACCGCGCCCGCCGCGTAACCACGGAAGGTGTGGTGCGGGCCGTGGTTGATGGCGGTGAGGAAGATGATCGGGATGTCGCGGGTACGCTCGCGCCGCTTGATGTGCGCGGCCGTCTCGAACCCGTCCATCCCCGGCATCTGCACATCGAGCAGAATCACCGCGAAATCGTCGGTGAGCAGTGCCTTGAGCGCTTCCTCCCCGGACGATGCCCGCACCAGTGTCTGATCGAGCGCGGAGAGGATCGCCTCCAGCGCCAGCAGATTCTCCGGCCGGTCATCGACCAGGAGGATCTTGGCCTTCTGCACCATGGCCCGTCCTCCTCGCCCCGGCAATGAACCGGACGCCGCCCCAGGGGACGGCTCTGTCATGCCGCCCGTCCTTGTGCCGGTCATCGTAGCCGCACCCCGCCTGTCGCCACACCCTGTCACCGCGATGTCACTGTGCACGTAGCACAAACGCAGTGAGAGACCAGAAGGTTCCCCGAATACCGCTCTCCCACACGTGGTCGGCCACACTGAGTCAACATGCGGGGAACCTTACGAGTCTCATTTGACGAACGTGTCACCGCGTGCGCATCCATTGCTCCATCACCGTCAGCAGGTGGTCGGTGTCCACCGGCTTGGTCACGTAGTCGGACGCGCCGGACTCGATGCTCTTCTCCCGGTCGCCCTTCATCGCCTTCGCGGTCAGCGCGATGATCGGCAGCCCGGCGAACTGCGGCATGCGCCGGATGGCGGCCGTGGTCGCGTAGCCGTCCATCTCCGGCATCATGATGTCCATCAGGACCAGCACCACGTCGTCGTGCTGCTCCAGGACCTCGATGCCCTCCCGCCCGTTCTCCGCGTACAGCACGGACAGGCCGTTCTGCTCCAGCACGCTGGTGAGCGCGAAGACGTTGCGGATGTCGTCGTCGACGATCAGCACCTTCTCGCCGTGGAAGCCGCCGTCGAAGCCGGACGACACCAGGTCCTGGCCGTTGCCGATCCAGGGCTCCTCGGCGGGCGTCTGCGGGGACTCCTCGACCGGCTGCGGTGCCGCCGGCGGCGTGGGCGCGGACGGCAGCTCCGGCCGCGGCCCCGCACCGGCCGCCGGGCGCCGGCGCCGCCGGGGCTCCGGTCCGCTGCCCCGGGAGGGCGCGACGCCCGTCTGCGCGGCCTCCTCGGCGGCGTCCCGGCCGAGCTCCGCGTCCCGCGCCTCGGCGTCCATCGCGAGCCCGCCCGCGACCAGCTGCGGGTACCCCTGCGGCGGCAGCCCGCCGGGGTTGTGCGGCAGGTAGAGCGTGAAGGTGGAGCCGCGGCCCGGCTCACTGGCGGCGTGGATCTCGCCGCCGAGCAGCCGCGCGATCTCCCGGCTGATGGACAGGCCGAGGCCGGTGCCGCCGTACTTGCGGCTGGTCGTGCCGTCCGCCTGCTTGAACGCCTCGAAGATCACCCGCATCTTGCTGGAGGCGATGCCGATGCCGGTGTCGGTCACCGAGAACGCGATCATGCCGGCGTCCGCCTCGCGCAGCGCGCCGTGCTCCAGCAGATGTTCGCGGATGTCCGTCGGCACGTCGTCGCCGGCCGGCCGGATGACCAGCTCCACGGCGCCGCTGTCGGTGAACTTCACCGCGTTGGCCAGCAGATTGCGCAGCACCTGGAGCAGCCGCTGCTCGTCGGTGTGCAGCGTGGCGGGCAGCTCGGGGGAGACCCGTACGGAGAAGTCCAGGCCCTTCTCCGCGGTCAGCGGCCGGAAGGTGGCCTCCACGTAGTCGACGAGCTGGACCAGCGCGATACGCGTCGGGCTGACGTCCATCTTGCCGGCCTCGACCTTCGACAGGTCCAGGATGTCGTTGATCAGCTGGAGCAGGTCGGAACCGGCGCCGTGGATGGTCTCGGCGAACTCGACCTGCTTCGGGGAGAGGTTGCCCTCGGCGTTGTCGGCGAGCAACTTGGCGAGGATCAGCAGCGAGTTGAGCGGGGTGCGCAGCTCGTGCGACATGTTCGCCAGGAATTCCGACTTGTAGCGCATCGAGACGGCCAGCTGTTCGGCGCGCTCCTCCAGGACCTGCCGCGCCTCCTCGATCTCGGTGTTCTTCACCTCGATGTCGCGGTTCTGCGCGCGCAGTTGCTCGGCCTTCTCCTCCAGCTCGGAGTTGGACAGCTCCAGCGCCTTCTGGCGGCTCTCCAATTCGCCCGAGCGCTCCTTGAGTTGCTCGGTCAGCTCCTGCGACTGCTTGAGCAGCATCTCGGTCTTGGTGTTGACGGAGATGGTGTTGACGCTGGTCGCGATCATCTCCGCGATCTGGCTGAGGAAGTCCTTCTGGATCTGGGTGAACGGCTGGAAGGAGGCCAGCTCGATCACGCCGAGCACCTTGTCCTCGAAGAGCACCGGCAGCACGATCACATTGGCCGGCGGGGCCTCGCCGAGCCCGGAGGCGATCTTCAGATAGCCGGAGGGCACGTTCTCCACCAGGATCGTGCGCTTCTCGGCCGCCGCCGTGCCGATCAGGGTCTCCCCCGGCCGGAACGTCGTCGGCATGGCGCCCATGGAGTAGCCGTACGAGCCCATCAGCCGCAGCTCGTAGGCGCCCGGCTCGCCGCCGTCCGCCCCGATCTCCCGGCCGTCGCCGGGGGACGCGGCGAGGAAGAACGCGCCGTGCTGGGCCGAGACCGCCGGGGACAGCTCGCTCATGATGAGCGTGGCCACGTCCTTCAGGTCGCGGCGCCCCTGCATCAGGCCGGAGATACGGGCCAGGTTGCCCTTGAGCCAGTCCTGCTCCTCGTTGGCGAGGGTGGTTTCGCGGAGCGTGGCGATCATCGTGTTGACGTTGTCCTGGAGCTCCAGGATCTCGCCCGCCGCGTCCACGTCGATCCGCACGTTGTGGTCGCCGAGGGTCACCGCGGCGGCGACGGCGGCGATCGCCCGCACCTGGCGGGTCAGGTTGCCCGCCATCTCGTTCACCGACTCCGTCAGGTCCTTCCAGGTGCCGGCCACGCCGCGCACCTGCGCCTGGCCGCCGAGCTGGCCGTCCGTACCCACCTCACGGGCCACCCTGGTGACCTGCTCGGCGAAGGAGGAGAGCTGGTCGACCATCGTGTTGATGGTCGTCTTCAGGGCCAGGATCTCGCCCCGCGCGTCGATGTCGATCTTCTTGGTGAGGTCACCCTTGGCGATGGCGGTGGTGACCATGGCGATGTTGCGGACCTGGCCGGTCAGGTTGTTGGCCATCGAGTTCACGGACTCGGTGAGGTCCTTCCACGTACCGGCGACGCCGGGTACGCGGGCCTGGCCGCCCAGGATGCCGTCGGTGCCCACCTCACGGGCCACCCGGGTGACCTCGTCGGCGAACGACGACAGGGTCGTGACCATCGTGTTGACGGTGTCGGCGAGCTGCGCGACCTCGCCGCGCGCCTCGACCGTGACCTTCTTGGTCAGGTCGCCGTTGGCGACCGCCGCCGAGACCTGGGAGATGTTGCGCACCTGGATGGTCAGGTTGTTGGCCATCAGGTTGACGTTGTCGCTGAGGTCCTTCCAGATGCCGGTGACGCCCGGGACCCGGGCCTGGCCGCCCAGCTGGCCTTCCGTACCGACCTCACGGGCGACGCGCGTCACCTGCTCGGCGAACAGCGACAGCTGGTCGACCATCGTGTTCACGGTCGTGACCAGTTCGAGGATCTCGCCCTTGGCGTCGACGGTGATCTTCTTCGAGAGGTCGCCGCGCGCGACCGCGGTGGTCACCTCGCCGATGCTGCGCACCTGAGAGGTGAGGTTGTTCGCCATGAAGTTGACGGACTGGGTGAGGTCCTTCCATGTACCGCTGACGCCCTGGACCTCGGCCTGGCCCCCGAGGATGCCCTCGGTGCCCACCTCGCGCGCCACCCGGGTGACCTGCTCGGCGAAGTTCGAGAGCTGGTCCACCATGGTGTTCAGGGTGTTCTTCAGCTCCAGGATCTCGCCCCGGGCATCCACGTCGATCTTCTGCGACAGGTCGCCGCGCGCGACCGCCGTCGCGACCTGCGCGATGTTGCGGACCTGCGCGGTCAGGTTGCCGGCCATGCCGTTCACCGAGTCGGTCAGGTCGCGCCAGACGCCCGCGACGCCCGGCACCTGGGCCTGGCCGCCGAGCCTGCCGTCCGTACCCACCTCGCGGGCCACCCGGGTGACCTGCTCCGCGAAGGCCGAGAGCTGGTCGACCATCGTGTTGATGGTGTTCTTCAGCTCCAGGATCTCGCCCCGCGCGTCCACGTCGATCTTCTGCGACAGGTCGCCGCGCGCCACCGCCGTCGTCACCTGGGCGATCTGCCGCACCTGGGACGTGAGGTTGCCCGCCATGAAGTTGACGGAGTCGGTCAGTTCCTTCCACGTACCGCTGACGCCGTCCACCCGGGCCTGACCGCCGAGCCGGCCCTCCGTGCCCACGTCCCGCGCCATCCGGGTGACCTGGTCCGCGAACGAGGACAGCTGGTCGACCATCGTGTTCACGGTGTTCTTCAGCTGGAGCATCTCGCCGGAGACGTCGACCGTGACCTTCTGCGACAGGTCACCGTTGGCCACCGCCGTCGTCACCTGCGCGATGTTGCGCACCTGTCCGGTCAGGTTGCGGAAGGCCGTGTTGACGGAGTCGGTCAGGTCCTTCCACGTACCGGCAGCGCCCGGAACCGCCGCCTGGCCGCCCAGCTCACCCTCGACGCCGATCTCCCGCGCGACGCGCGTCACCTCGGCGCCGAACGACGACAGCTGGTCCACCATCGTGTTCACGGTGTTCTTCAGTTCGAGCATCTCGCCCGCGACGTCGACCGTGACCTTCTGCGACAGGTCACCGTTGGCCACCGCCGTCGTCACCTGGGCGATGTCGCGGACCTGCCCGGTCAGGTTGCGGAAGGCGTTGTTCACCGAGTCGGTGAGGTCCTTCCAGGTGCCCGCCGCGCCCGGCACCTGGGCCTGCCCGCCGAGCTGGCCCTCGGCGCCGACCTCGTTGGCGACCCGGGTGACCTCGTCCGCGAAGGTACGCAGCGTCTCGGTCATCGTGTTGATCGTGTCGGCGAGCTGCGCGACCTCGCCGCGCGCGCTGACCGTCACCTTCTGGGACAGATCGCCGTTGGCCACCGCCGTGGTCACCTGGGCGATTCCGCGCACCTGCGCCGTGAGATTCCCGGCCATCAGGTTGACGGAGTCGGTGAGGTCCTTCCAGACGCCCGCGACGCCCGGCACCTGCGCCTGGCCGCCCAGCTCGCCTTCCGTACCGACCTCGCGGGCGACGCGCGTCACCTCGGAGGCGAACGACGAGAGCTGGTCCACCATCGTGTTGACGGTGTTCTTCAGCTCCAGCATCTCGCCGGCGACATGGACGGTCACCTTGCGTGACAGATCGCCCTTGGCGACGGCGGTGGTGACGAGAGCGATGTCACGTACCTGCGCGGTCAGCCGGGACGCCATCGTGTTGACCGACTCGGTCAGGTCCTTCCAGGACCCGGACATGCCGCGCACCCGCGCCTGCCCGCCGAGCTTGCCCTCCGTACCGACCTCGCTGGCGACCCGCGTCACCTCGTCGGTGAAGGCCGACAGCTGGTCCACCAGGCCGTTGACCGTACGGCCCACCTTCAGGAACTCACCGCGCAGCGGATGCGCCGAACTGTCGTCCGAACCGCGCGAGCGCAGGTCCATCCGCTGTTCCAGGTCGCCCTCGGACACCGCGGAGAGCACCCGGCCCACCTCGGACACCGGCCGTACGAGATCGTCGACCAGGGCGTTCGAGGCGTCGATGGCCGCGGCCCAGGAGCCCTCGCAGGCGCCGGCCTCCAGGCGTTCCGTGAGTTTTCCCTCACGTCCCACGACCCGGCGCACCCGCGCCAGCTCTCCCGTGAGGTGCAGATTGCGGTCCGCCACCTCGTTGAAAACAGCGGCGATCTCCGCCATCGCTCCGTCGCCGGAGACCGTCAGCCGCTTACGGAAATTCCCGTCGCGCATCGAGACGAGAGCAGCCAGCAGCCGGTTCAGCGCAGCCGTATCCACCTCAGTCGTCCCGTTGCTCCGGGAACGTCCGCCTTTCGCGCGCGTGCTCGTGCCCCGCGCCGCTGCGCCAGACTCCACCGTGTCCCTCCCGCAGGGTCGACCGTTCTACCCGGGCCTTCTCTTTGAGCTTGCCCAGTGTTTCACCATGGCCCAACCAGGCCATAACAGTTCGGCAGCATCGCATATCGTCCCGGGCACGATCGGGGCGGAAACACACGTGACCGGCATCCGCACGCGCGGCGAAGGTAAGTAACCTGGCATCCGGCTGTCCACCCGCCCTGGCCGTCCAGCACGGGCAGTGGGCGAGCACACCAGGCTTTTCGGAGGGGCGCCGCCATGGTGGGAGAGCAGATCACCGACACACGCATGAGGAGACCAGTGATCACCGCGCGGGCCGCTGCCACGTTCGAGCCGGTCGGCCGCTCGGTCGCCACCGCCCGCGCCTTTGTGCGGGACACCCTCCAGGGCTGGGGCTACGGCGACATCGTCGACGACGCCGTCGTCCTGACCAGCGAACTGGTCACCAACGCCGTCGTCCACGCGGGCACCGCCGCCGACGTACTGTGCCTGCGCAGCGACGACGGCGTGCGCATCGAGGTCGCGGACCGCTATCCGGAGCGGGAGATCCCCCTGCAGAACACCGGCCGCGCGTTCGCCCATCCGGACCGCGAGGGCGGCCGCGGGCTGCTGCTGTGCGGCGCACTGGCCAGCCGCTGGGGCGTGGAGTACACCGCCTCGCAAAAGCACGTCTGGTTCCAGCTCGACCTGCCCGAGCGCCCCGCGGGCACCCGCTCGGCGGGCCCCGCGCTGCCCGTGGACGTCCTGCCCCTCGCCGACAGCCGCGTCCGCGTCGCGGTCGTCCAGGTCGACCGCGGCGGCTGCATCAGCTTCTGGAACGAGGACGCGCGCGACCTGTTCGCATACGAACCCGAGCAGGTCGTCGGCAAGCCGCTCACCGACTTCGCGGCCTGGCCGCACACCCCCGGCACCGGCACCGGCATCGCCGAGGCGCTGCTGCTGTCTTGGTGGGAGGGCTCGTACGGCATACGGGGCGCGGACGGCCGGGTCGTCCCGGTGTACGCCTCCCACCTGCGCGTCCGCGACGCCGACGGGGAGCCGTACACGGTCTGCCTGCTGGTGCGCGACCACGAGCGCGCCGTCCTGCAGAGCCCGCCGCGCACCCCCGCCCCCGACCAGGCGGCCCAGTCGGCCGAGGGCCGCGGCCCCGCCGACCCGTTCGAGGTCTTCATCGGCTCGCCCGCCCCCGACGACCTGGACGGCCTGCTCCAGCGCACCGTCGAGCGGGCCCGCGACATGCTCGACGGCGACGCCGCGTACCTCCTGCTGGCCACCGACGACGAGACCGAGCTGGAGGTACGCGCCTCCACCGGCCTGCCCTCGGCCCGCCAGCGCTTCGCCCGCGTCCCGGTCGAGGCGGGCTCCGGGCGGTACGGCTCCGCCCGTATGCCGGCGGTCCACGAAGACCTGACGGCCGTCCCGGGCGCCGTGCCCCTGCTCTCCGGTACGGGCATGCGCTCGGTCGTCACCGTCCCGCTGAAGGTCGAGGGCCGGCTGACCGGCTCCCTGGGCGTCGCCGCGGAGGCCCCGGGCCGCTACACGAACGAGGAGGCCCTGCGCCTCCAGTTCGCCGCCGACCGCATCGCGCTGGCCGTCGAGCGGGCCCGCCTGACCGAGCTGGAACGGCTGCGCCGCGGCTCCCTCTCCTTCCTCGTCGAGGCGTCCGACCTGCTCGCCGGCACCCTGGACCGGGACCAGACGCTGGCCCTGATGGCCCAGATGACGGTCCCCACCCTCGCCACGTGGTGCGCGGTCTACACCGTCGCGGACCAGGCGTCCGAGCCGGAGCTGTCCTACGTGCTGCACGAGGACGAGGACCGCATCGACGGCCTCAAGTCGCTCCTGATGAAGGTGGACCCGCCCGAGCCGGTGCCCACGCCCGGCGCGCGCCTGTGGAACGCGCCCACCGACGCCGCCCACGACGCGGCCCTGCGCACCTCCCTGCGCAGCCTGGGGCTCGGCGACTCCGCCCGCCCCTCCAAGGGGCCCGGCGCCAGCCTGGCCACCGCCTCGGCGGTCGGCGGCGAGACCGTCGTGCTGCCCCTGGTCGCGCGGAACCGCGTCATCGGCATGCTCACCCTCGGCAAGCCCAGCGAGGAGCACTTCCGCCAGGAGATCCTGGAGCTCGCCGAGGACCTCTCCCGGCGCGCCGCGCTCGCACTGGACAACGCGCGCCTGTATTCGGAGCGCACGGCCATCAGCCAGTCGCTCCAGCGCAGCCTGCTGCCCCCGGAGCTGCCCGAGGTGCCGGGCGTCGAGGTCGAGGTCATCTACCGCGCGGCCGGCGAGGGCAACGAGGTCGGCGGCGACTTCTACGACGTGTTCCCCATCCGGGACGGCGCGTACGGCTTCGCCATCGGCGACGTCTGCGGTACGGGCCCGGAGGCCGCGGCCGTCACCGGCCTGGCCCGGCACGCGCTGCGCCTGCTCGCCCGCGAGGGCTTCGGCGGCCCCGCCGTCCTGGAGCGGCTGAACGCCGCGATCCTCGACGAGGGCGCCCGCAGCCGCTTCCTGACGCTGCTGTACGGCGAGCTGTGGCCGCAGCGCGACGGCAGCGCCGTCCTGAAGGTCGTCTGTGCGGGCCATCCGCTGCCGCTGCGCCTGCGCCAGGACGGCACGGTCGAGCCGGCCGCCGAGCCGCAGCCGCTGCTCGGCGTCATGGACGACCTGGAGCTGTACGAGCAGACCATCACCCTCGACCCCGGCGACGTGCTGCTGTGCGTCACCGACGGCGTCACCGAGCGCCGCGAGGGCACCCGCATGCTGGGCGACGACGGTCTGACGGATGTGCTGACGACCTGTACGGGGCTGACCGCTGGCGCGGTGGCCGCCCGTATTCTGCGCGCGGTGGAGCGGTTCGCCGCCGAGCCCGCGTCCGACGACATGGCCATTCTCGCCATGCGGGTCCCCGAGGTGTCGCGCGAAGCGTGACCCGGGGGCCCGCCGGGCCACCCCTTCCCGGTACTCCTTCCGCGAATACGAAAAAGGCCCCCGCCATCAGGCGGGGGCCTTTTCTTCTGAGCCCCAATACGGAATCGAACCGTAGACCTTCTCCTTACCATGGAGACGCTCTGCCGACTGAGCTATTGGGGCGCGGCAACGGAATAGAGCATACCCGAACTTCTCCGATAACCCGAATCACGTACCGCGAGTCCCGGAGCACGCGCCCCATTGTCCGGCAAAAGGGATTTTCAGAACGCCGGTTGCAGCAGTCCGCCCAGCGCGTTGCAGGCTGTGGCCAGCCGCTGCAACTCCCGTCGCGAGAGTGCGGTACGCACCGGCAGCGCCAGCGTCTCGTCCACGGCGCGCTCGGTCTGCGGCAGGTACACGTCCCGGCGCAGCCGCGGCAGGCGGTAGACGGGCGTCTGTACGGGCACGCGGCAGGCGACGCCGCGCGAGCGCAGCGCCCGGGCGAACGCGTCCCGGTCGGGGCGCCCGTTTCCCGGCACGCGCACCACGTACTGCTCGTACGTGTGCCCCGCGACGGCCGGCGGCGTCGCCACGCCGGTGAGCCGTCCGTCGAGGTAGGCGGCGCGCTCCCGCCGTCGCCGCACCTCGTCGCGGTCCGTGTGCCCGGCGCCGGGCTCGTCCTCGGCGACGACCAGCAGCCCGTGCCGCTGCCCCGTCTTCCGGATCCAGCCCATGTCCGCCGGTCGCCCGAAGCGGTGTACGGCGACGACGGCCGCCGTGCGCGGGGTGACCGCGTCGGCCACCGCGGCCGGGTCGAGGCAGTAACTGTCGGCGTCGACGTCGGCATAGACCGGCAGCGCGCCCAGTTCCACCACCGCCTCGGCGACCTCCGGGTTCCCGTACGCCGGCACCACCACCTCGTCGCCCTCGCGGACACCGGCCGACCTGAGCGTTCCCACTGTCCCCATGCCGCGGATCCTTACCACATGAAGTGAACATGAAGTAACACGATGGACTGCGCGATGAGAACAAAAAAGCTCCGGTCCCTGAACCAGAGGTTCAGGGACCGGAGCTGAATAATTGTTCGGCGGCGTCCTACTCTCCCACAGGGTCCCCCCTGCAGTACCATCGGCGCTGAAAGGCTTAGCTTCCGGGTTCGAAATGTAACCGGGCGTTTCCCTAACGCTATGACCACCGAAACACTATGAAGATGAACTCCAGCCAGCAAGGCGAGTTCGTTACTTCAGAACAAACACAGTGGACGCGAGCAACTGAGGACAAGCCCTCGGCCTATTAGTACCAGTCAACTCCAACCGTTACCGGTCTTCCATATCTGGCCTATCAACCCAGTCGTCTACTGGGAGCCTTACCCCATCAAGTGGGAGGGAGCCCTCATCTCAAAGCAGGCTTCCCGCTTAGATGCTTTCAGCGGTTATCCTTTCCGAACGTAGCCAACCAGCCATGCCCTTGGCAGAACAACTGGCACACCAGAGGTTCGTCCGTCCCGGTCCTCTCGTACTAGGGACAGCCCTTCTCAAGACTCCTACGCGCACAGCGGATAGGGACCGAACTGTCTCACGACGTTCTAAACCCAGCTCGCGTACCGCTTTAATGGGCGAACAGCCCAACCCTTGGGACCGACTCCAGCCCCAGGATGCGACGAGCCGACATCGAGGTGCCAAACCATCCCGTCGATATGGACTCTTGGGGAAGATCAGCCTGTTATCCCCGGGGTACCTTTTATCCGTTGAGCGACGGCGCTTCCACAAGCCACCGCCGGATCACTAGTCCCTACTTTCGTACCTGCTCGACCCGTCAGTCTCACAGTCAAGCTCCCTTGTGCACTTACACTCAACACCTGATTGCCAACCAGGCTGAGGGAACCTTTGGGCGCCTCCGTTACCCTTTAGGAGGCAACCGCCCCAGTTAAACTACCCACCAGACACTGTCCCTGATCCGGATCACGGACCCAGGTTAGACATCCAGCACGACCAGAGTGGTATTTCAACAACGACTCCACCATGACTGGCGTCACGGCTTCACAGTCTCCCACCTATCCTACACAAGCCGAACCAAACACCAATATCAAGCTATAGTAAAGGTCCCGGGGTCTTTCCGTCCTGCTGCGCGAAACGAGCATCTTTACTCGTAGTGCAATTTCACCGGGCCTATGGTTGAGACAGTCGAGAAGTCGTTACGCCATTCGTGCAGGTCGGAACTTACCCGACAAGGAATTTCGCTACCTTAGGATGGTTATAGTTACCACCGCCGTTTACTGGCGCTTAAGTTCTCAGCTTCGCCCCACCGAAATGGAGCTAACCGGTCCCCTTAACGTTCCAGCACCGGGCAGGCGTCAGTCCGTATACATCGCCTTACGGCTTCGCACGGACCTGTGTTTTTAGTAAACAGTCGCTTCTCGCTGGTCTCTGCGGCCACCACCAGCTCACACCGCAAGGGTGATCACCAGCCGTGGCCCCCCTTCTCCCGAAGTTACGGGGGCATTTTGCCGAGTTCCTTAACCATAGTTCACCCGAACGCCTCGGTATTCTCTACCTGACCACCTGAGTCGGTTTAGGGTACGGGCCGCCATGAAACTCGCTAGAGGCTTTTCTCGACAGCATAGGATCATCCACTTCACCACAATCGGCTCGGCATCAGGTCTCAGACTTCATGCACGACGGATTTGCCTACCGTGCGTCCTACACCCTTACCCCGGGACAACCACCGCCCGGGCTGGACTACCTTCCTGCGTCACCCCATCACTCACCTACTACCACCTTGGATCAGCGGCTCCACCACTCCCCTTTGTCCGAAGACTCCAGGGCGGCTTCACGGCCTTAGCATCAGAGGATTCGATGTTTGGCGCTTCAAAGCGGGTACCGGAATATCAACCGGTTGTCCATCGACTACGCCTGTCGGCCTCGCCTTAGGTCCCGACTTACCCTGGGCAGATCAGCTTGACCCAGGAACCCTTAGTCAATCGGCGCACACGTTTCCCACGTGTGTATCGCTACTCATGCCTGCATTCTCACTCGTGAACCGTCCACAACTACCTTCCGGCGCTGCTTCACCCGGCACACGACGCTCCCCTACCCAACCCAACGGACGTTAATCCACATGCTGGATTGACATGACTTCGGCGGTGTGCTTGAGCCCCGCTACATTGTCGGCGCGGAATCACTTGACCAGTGAGCTATTACGCACTCTTTCAAGGATGGCTGCTTCTAAGCCAACCTCCTGGTTGTCTCTGCGACTCCACATCCTTTCCCACTTAGCACACGCTTAGGGGCCTTAGTCGATGCTCTGGGCTGTTTCCCTCTCGACCATGGAGCTTATCCCCCACAGTCTCACTGCCGCGCTCTCACTTACCGGCATTCGGAGTTTGGCTAAGGTCAGTAACCCGGTAGGGCCCATCGCCTATCCAGTGCTCTACCTCCGGCAAGAAACACACGACGCTGCACCTAAATGCATTTCGGGGAGAACCAGCTATCACGGAGTTTGATTGGCCTTTCACCCCTAACCACAGGTCATCCCCCAGGTTTTCAACCCTGGTGGGTTCGGTCCTCCACGAAGTCTTACCTCCGCTTCAACCTGCCCATGGCTAGATCACTCCGCTTCGGGTCTTGGGCACGCTACTGTATCGCCCTCTTCGGACTCGCTTTCGCTACGGCTTCCCCACACGGGTTAACCTCGCAACATACCGCAAACTCGCAGGCTCATTCTTCAAAAGGCACGCAGTCACGACGCAAAGAACAAGTTCTCTGCGCGACGCTCCCACGGCTTGTAGGCACACGGTTTCAGGTACTATTTCACTCCGCTCCCGCGGTACTTTTCACCATTCCCTCACGGTACTATCCGCTATCGGTCACCAGGGAATATTTAGGCTTAACGGGTGGTCCCGCCAGATTCACACGGGATTTCACGGGCCCCGTGCTACTTGGGTGGTTCTCAAGCGAGCCGCTAATGTTTCAGCTACGGGGGTCTTACCCTCTACGCCGGACCTTTCGCATGTCCTTCGCCTACATCAACGGTTTCTGACTCACCGACCGGCCGGCAGACCGATCAAGAGAACTCCCACAACCCCAACCACGCAACCCCTGCCGGGTATCACACGTGACTGGTTTGGCCTCATCCGGTTTCGCTCACCACTACTCCCGGAATCACGGTTGTTTTCTCTTCCTGCGGGTACTGAGATGTTTCACTTCCCCGCGTTCCCTCCACATACCCTATGAGTTCAGGTACGGGTGACAGCCCATGACGACTGCCGGGTTTCCCCATTCGGACACCCCCGGATCAAAGCTCGGTTGACAGCTCCCCGGGGCCTATCGCGGCCTCCCACGTCCTTCATCGGTTCCTGGTGCCAAGGCATCCACCGTGCGCCCTTAAAAACTTGGCCACAGATGCTCGCGTCCACTGTGCAGTTCTCAAGCAACGACCAGCCACCCGTCACAACCCGCCGAAGCAGGCCTTTACCGGGGCCGGCGTTTGAAGGAACAGGCTCAAGCCCGTGCCCTCAGACACCCAACAGCGTGCCCGACAAGTCCCTCACCCCACTGCGTTCCACGCCGAAGCAGTACTGACAGAGAAGAAACTGAACTTGCCGAGTAGTCAACGTTCCACCCATGAGCAAACCACCGTCGAACATTCGCCGACGTAGTGGCTCTGGACAACCTTGCGGCTGCCTAGAAGCTCCTTAGAAAGGAGGTGATCCAGCCGCACCTTCCGGTACGGCTACCTTGTTACGACTTCGTCCCAATCGCCAGTCCCACCTTCGACGATTCCCTCCCACAAGGGGTTGGGCCACCGGCTTCGGGTGTTACCGACTTTCGTGACGTGACGGGCGGTGTGTACAAGGCCCGGGAACGTATTCACCGCAGCAATGCTGATCTGCGATTACTAGCGACTCCGACTTCATGGGGTCGAGTTGCAGACCCCAATCCGAACTGAGACCGGCTTTTTGAGATTCGCTCCACCTCGCGGTATCGCAGCTCATTGTACCGGCCATTGTAGCACGTGTGCAGCCCAAGACATAAGGGGCATGATGACTTGACGTCGTCCCCACCTTCCTCCGAGTTGACCCCGGCAGTCTCCTGTGAGTCCCCATCACCCCGAAAGGCATGCTGGCAACACAGAACAAGGGTTGCGCTCGTTGCGGGACTTAACCCAACATCTCACGACACGAGCTGACGACAGCCATGCACCACCTGTACACCGACCACAAGGGGGCCCCTGTCTCCAGAGGTTTCCGGTGTATGTCAAGCCTTGGTAAGGTTCTTCGCGTTGCGTCGAATTAAGCCACATGCTCCGCCGCTTGTGCGGGCCCCCGTCAATTCCTTTGAGTTTTAGCCTTGCGGCCGTACTCCCCAGGCGGGGAACTTAATGCGTTAGCTGCGGCACGGACGACGTGGAATGTCGCCCACACCTAGTTCCCAACGTTTACGGCGTGGACTACCAGGGTATCTAATCCTGTTCGCTCCCCACGCTTTCGCTCCTCAGCGTCAGTATCGGCCCAGAGATCCGCCTTCGCCACCGGTGTTCCTCCTGATATCTGCGCATTTCACCGCTACACCAGGAATTCCGATCTCCCCTACCGAACTCTAGCCTGCCCGTATCGAATGCAGACCCGGGGTTAAGCCCCGGGCTTTCACATCCGACGCGACAAGCCGCCTACGAGCTCTTTACGCCCAATAATTCCGGACAACGCTTGCGCCCTACGTATTACCGCGGCTGCTGGCACGTAGTTAGCCGGCGCTTCTTCTGCAGGTACCGTCACTTGCGCTTCTTCCCTGCTGAAAGAGGTTTACAACCCGAAGGCCGTCATCCCTCACGCGGCGTCGCTGCATCAGGCTTGCGCCCATTGTGCAATATTCCCCACTGCTGCCTCCCGTAGGAGTCTGGGCCGTGTCTCAGTCCCAGTGTGGCCGGTCGCCCTCTCAGGCCGGCTACCCGTCGTCGCCTTGGTAGGCCATTACCCCACCAACAAGCTGATAGGCCGCGGGCTCATCCTGCACCGCCGGAGCTTTCCACACACAGACCATGCAGTCGTGTGTCATATCCGGTATTAGACCCCGTTTCCAGGGCTTGTCCCAGAGTGCAGGGCAGATTGCCCACGTGTTACTCACCCGTTCGCCACTAATCCACCCCGAAGGGCTTCATCGTTCGACTTGCATGTGTTAAGCACGCCGCCAGCGTTCGTCCTGAGCCAGGATCAAACTCTCCGTGAATGTTTCCGGGCTATCCCGGTCACACACACGGGAGCGGAACAGGAAGCGGAATAGGCTTCCCGTTCACAGCGTCCTCGCTGTGTGTGCCACCCGCACCGCTAGGGTGCCGGTGGGCTTTTCAAAGGAACCTCATCCTCCGGCGTGATGCCGGTGGACGGGGTATCAACATATCTGGCGTTGACTTTTGGCACGCTGTTGAGTTCTCAAGGAACGGACGCTTCCTTTGGTCCCGTTTCACCGGGCCCTCCGGGCGCTTCCCTTCGGTCTTGCGTTTCCGACTCTATCAGATCCTCGCGGTTCTGATTTCCGCCGGTGCGTTTCGGCCTGTCGGCTTCTGCGCGGTTCCAACCTTACCAGATCCGTTCGGCGTTTCCGCTTTCCGTTTCCGGCTCCCTGCTGGAGCGGGATGGCCGTCCGGCTTTCGCTTTCCGGCCTTTCCGACTCTATCAGATCCGATTCGCAGTCCGTTTCCGAACCGATTTCGTTTCCGATTCCCCGTCGGCGGGGTTTTACCTTTCGGCTGATTCCGACTTTATCAGATTACTCCGGGCCGGAATTCCGCACCGGTCGGGGACGCCCGCCGGACGCCTTGACGTACCGGGGTTCCCCTTCGAGCGGAGCCGTAAACGTACTGGAGCGGGGCGCCCGGATGCAAATCCGGTTGCCCCGCTCCCCGTACGGGTGTACGCGCGCCGGTGAGGATCAGACCTCGACGACGACCGGAAGGATCATCGGGCGCCGGCGGAAGTTGTCGGAGACCCACTTGCCGACCGCGCGGCGGACCAGCTGCTGGAGCTGGTGGGGCTCCGCCACGCCGTCCTGGGCGGCCTTCGCCAGGGACTCGTCGATCTTGGGGATCACGGCGGCGAAGTCCGAGTCGTCGATGCCGGAGCCGCGGGCCTGGATGTGCGGACCGCCGACGATTTTGCCCGTACTGGAGTCCACGACCAGGAACACCGAGATGATGCCCTCGTCACCCAGGATGCGGCGGTCCTTGAGAGAGGACTCGGTGACATCGCCGACCGAGAGGCCGTCGACGTACACGTAACCCGCCTGGACCTTGCCGACGATCTTGGCGACGCCGCCGACCAGGTCGACGACCACGCCGTCCTCGGCGATGACGATCCGGTCCTTGGGCACGCCGGTCAGCGCGCCCAGCTCGGCGTTGGCGCGCAGATGGCGCCATTCGCCGTGCACCGGCATGAGGTTCTTCGGCTTGCAGATGTTGTAGAAGTACAGCAGCTCGCCCGCCGAGGCGTGGCCCGAGACGTGCACCTTGGCGTTGCCCTTGTGGACGACGTTGGCGCCCCACCGGGTCAGGCCGTTGATGACGCGGTAGACCGCGTTCTCGTTGCCGGGGATGAGCGACGACGCCAGGATCACCGTGTCGCCGGGGACGATGCGAATCTGGTGGTCGCGGTTGGCCATCCGGGACAGGGCCGCCATCGGCTCGCCCTGGGAGCCCGTGCAGACCAGCACGATCTCGTCGTCCGGCAGGTCGTCGAGGGTCTTGACGTCGACGACGAGTCCCCCCGGAACCTTCAGATAGCCCAGGTCGCGGGCGATGCCCATGTTGCGGACCATCGAGCGGCCGACGAAGGCGACCCGGCGGCCGTACTCGTGGGCCGCGTCCAGGATCTGCTGGATGCGGTGCACATGGCTGGCGAAGCTGGCCACGATGATGCGCTTCTGCGCGCTCGCGAAGACCGTGCGCAGCACGTTGGAGATGTCGCGCTCGGGCGGTACGAAGCCCGGGACCTCGGCGTTCGTGGAGTCCGACAGCAGGAGGTCGATGCCCTCCTCGCCGAGCTTCGCGAATGTCGGCAGGTCGGTCAGGCGGCGGTCCAGCGGGAGCTGGTCCATCTTGAAGTCGCCGGTGTGCACGACCATGCCCGCGGGGGTGCGGATCGCGACCGCGAGGGCGTCCGGGATGGAGTGGTTGACCGCGACGAATTCGCAGTCGAAGGGGCCGAGGGCCTCCCGGTCGCCTTCCTTGACCTCCAGCGTGTACGGCCGGATGCGATGCTCCTGGAGCTTGGCCTCGATGAGGGCGAGGGTCAGCTTGGAGCCGATCAGCGGGATGTCCGGCTTCTCGCGCAGCAGGTAGGGGACGCCGCCGATGTGGTCCTCGTGGCCGTGCGTGAGCACGATGCCGTCGATGTCGTCGAGGCGGTCCCTGATGGACGAGAAGTCCGGCAGGATCAGGTCGATTCCGGGCTGCTCCTCCTCCGGGAAAAGCACTCCGCAGTCGACGATCAGCAGCCGGCCGCCGTATTCGAAGACGGTCATGTTGCGGCCGATCTCGCCCAGGCCGCCGAGCGGGGTGACGCGCAGGCCGCCCTTGGGAAGCTTCGGCGGCGCGCCGAGCTCAGGATGCGGATGACTCAAAAGACTCTCCTCACCACACGCGCCACGTCGCCCTGGGGCACACGTGGCGCGCATGACATTCGTGCACTTGCGGTTTGGCGGTTGTTTTCCGTATTCAGTTGTGAAGTCTGTGGCTACAGATGTACCCCGCCGGCGGCGAGATCGCGCTTGAGCTGCTCCGTCTCGTCCGGGGAGAGCTCCACGAGCGGCAGGCGCAGCGGACCGGCCGGCAGGCCCTGGAGTCCGAGCGCGGCCTTGGTCGTGATCACGCCCTGGGTGCGGAACATGCCGGTGAAGACCGGCAGCAGCTTCTGGTGGATCTCGGTGGCCTTGGTGACGTCACCGTGCAGGTGGGCGTCGAGCAGCGCGCGCAGCTCCGGGGTGACGACATGGCCCACGACCGAGACGAAGCCGACGGCGCCCACGGACAGCAGCGGGAGGTTGAGCATGTCGTCGCCGCTGTACCAGGCGAGGCCGGAGCGGGCGATGGCCCAGCTGGCACGGCCGAGGTCGCCCTTGGCGTCCTTGTTGGCGACGATGCGCGGGTGCTCGGCCAGGCGCACCATCGTCTCGGTGTTGATCGGGACGCCGCTGCGGCCGGGGATGTCGTAGAGCATGACCGGCAGGTCGGTGGCGTCCGCGATGGCGGTGAAATGCCGGAAGAGACCTTCCTGCGGGGGCTTGCTGTAGTACGGCGTCACGGCGAGCAGGCCGTGCGCGCCGGCGTCGCGCGCGGCGCGGGCCAGCTCCAGGCTGTGGTCGGTGTCGTTGGTGCCGGCTCCGGCAACGACGAAGGCCCGGTCTCCGACCGCGTCCACGACGGCCCGGACCAGCTGGGCTTTTTCCGCATCGCTGGTGGTCGGGGACTCGCCGGTGGTGCCGTTGACGATGAGACCGTCATTGCCGGAGTCCACCAGGTGCGCGGCGAGCTGCTGCGCGCCGTCGAGATCGAGAGCGCCATCCGCCGTGAACGGCGTGACCATGGCGGTCAGCACCCGCCCGAAGGGGGTCTGCGGTGTGGAAGTCGGAGCCATGGGTCCCACGCTACTCGTAGCGCACCTCGGGTCGCGCCCCTGGGGAGCCGGGATGTGGACTCCGGCACTGCTTGCTCGGGGGTTCAAGCAGTGCCGGGTCCGTTTCTTCAGCGTAGATGAACTTCTCAAAATGCCGCAATACGGACACCTGGCACGTCTGTGCGGTCCGGTACGGCTCCGGCGGACGGCGGCCGCCCCGCAGAGCGGTCCGGCGGGCCGCCGCGGGGACCGGTGCCTTACGGGGCGATACGGCCGTTGGCGTTGAACGCGGCGTAAGTGAGCGGCATCAGGCGCGCCCAGTGGGCCTCCATCCGCTCGCCGACCATCTCGATCTCGCGCTGCGGGAAGGACGGCACGGCAGCCAGCTCGTGCTGCGTGCGCAGCCCCAGGAAGTGCATGAGCGAACGGGCGTTGCAGGTCGCGTACATGGAGGAGAACAGGCCCACGGGCAGGACCGAGCGGGCGACCTCGCGGGCCACACCGGCGGCCAGCATCTCCTGATAGGCGGCGTACGCCTGGCGGTAGGAGTCCTCCATGGTCTTGGTGGTCAGCGCGTGCTGCTCGGGGGTGCCCTCGACGAACTCGTACTTGCCGGGGCGGCCCTGCTGGACCAGCTTGCGCGACTCGGAGGGGACGTAGAACGTCGGCTCCAGCCGGCGGTAGCGGCCCGACTCCTCGTTGTACGACCAGCCGACGCGGTGCCGCATGAACTCGCGGAAGACGAAGATCGGCGCGCTGATGAAGAAGGTCATCGAGTTGTGCTCGAAGGGGCTGCCGTGCCGGTCCCGCATCAGGAAGTTGATCAGGCCCTTGGAGCGCTCGGGGTCCTTCTGCAGCTCCTCCAGCGACTGCTCGCCGGCGGTGGAGACGCGGGCCGCCCACAGCACGTCGCTGTCCGCGGCGCTGTGCTTGACCAGCTCGACCGTCACCTCGCTCCGGAAGCTCGGGGCCGTGCCTTCGGAGCTTTCGACGCTCTCGGCGGGGGTAGGGGACACCAGCGGTTCCTTCCGTTCATTCCACGTGGCGCGCCCCAGCCTACGGCCCGCCACCGACAGTCCAGGGATTGCGGCGGGATACCGCGTACCGTACAAAAACGGACACTGTTTCGTCCGGCTCGAACTCTGCGCGATATTTTTCACAGAAGTTGCGGAAAACGGGCACCAAACGGACGCGACAGTCGTCTAACCCTGTGACAGTGCCCACTTCGAGGTTCCAAGGAGAGCCCGCTCATGTTCCGCCGGCGAGAGCCCGTGCCGTTCGCCTTCGTCGCCGAGGCCGATCGGTTCCGCAGCAATGTCGCGCCCCCGCCCCGAGAACGCGTCAGTCGTGCCCAGCTCGCGGGCCGCTCACTGATCGGCCTGACGGTCGTCGGCGGTCTCGCCGGCGCCCTGCTGTTCGGCGTTCCGGCCCTCCAGCAGGAGACCGCCGGTGTCGGCACCCACCAGTCCGAGGCGGCGCACGGCCGCTGATCCGGCCGGGCGGTCCACGCGTGCGCGTCGCGCGTGCCGCCCGGCACGAAGTGGTTCCGGCACGTAAGTCCCGATAACCTCACCGGTCACAGCCTTCGTCCGCGTGCCCTGGAGTGAGGACCCGCCGTGCCCCTGACCTTCCTGACGGCCGACCGCGACCTCGACGACCAGGCCGTCGATGCGGCCCCGCTGCCCCATGCCGGGCCCGACCACTGGCGCCGTCCCTACCGTCCGGGCCCCGGGCGGGTGGGGACGGCGGCCCTGTTTCTGCTGCTGGCCTCGTTCGTCCTGCTGTCCGCCGTGATCATCGTCGCCGCGGGCGCGCTGCCCGCCGCCGCGGTCTGCACCGGTGTCGCGCTTGTGATCATCGCGCTGTCGGTGCGCTTCCTGCGGGTGGGCGTGTGGGTCAGCGCCCACGGCCTGCGGCAGGTGGAGCTGCTGCGCACGACGACGCTGCGCTGGAGCGAGGTGGCCGCCGTCCGTACCGTCCAGCGCCCGGTGCGCTGGCTGGGGCTGCCGCGGACGGTGCAGGGCCAGGCGCTGGTCGTCGAGCGGCGGGGCGGCGCCACGCTGCGTACGCTCGTCACGGACCACAACGGGGACTTCATGGGGCGGCCCGAGGCGTTCGAGCGGGCCGCCGACGTGCTGGAGGCGTGGGCGGCGGAGTACCGCCGGTAGACGCGCGCCGGGGCCGGTCCCTGGTGCGGAACCGGCCCCGGTCGGCGACCCGCCCGTACGTCGCGGGTCGCGCCCGTACGCCTCAGGCCCGTACCGGCTTGCCGTCGTGCAGCGCGATGGCCCGCTGCATCGCCTTGCGGGCCCGCGGTGTGTCCCGGGCGTCGTGGTAGGCGACCGCCAGCCGGAACCAGGTGCGCCAGTCCTCCGGCGCCCGCTCGGTCTCGGCGCGCCGCCGGTCGAAGACCTCGTCGGCGGAGTCCCGGTCGATACGGCCGCCCGGGGTGCGCTTCAGCTCGTCGACCGGCAGCCCGCCCTCGGCCTCCAGTTCGCGCGCCAGGCGGCCGGCCTTGCGCGCGAACTGGGTGGTGTGCCAGAGGAACCACAGCCCGATGAACGGCAGGATCAGGACGGCCACGCCGAACGCGACGGTCAGCGCGGTGCCCTGCTCGATGAGCAGGACGCCGCGGCTGCCGACGAGGACGAAGTAGACGACCAGGACCGCCGCGAGGACGCAGTAGGTGATCTTTGCTCGCACCGTCGGGCCCCGTCAGTCCAGGTCGAGGAAGTTCTCCAGGCCCACGGTCAGGCCGGGAGTGGCCACCACGCGGCGCGCGCCGAGCAGGATGCCCGGCATGAAGCTGCTGTGGTGGAGCGAGTCGTGGCGGATGGTGAGGGTCTCCCCCACCCCGCCGAGCAGCACCTCCTGGTGGGCCAGGAGGCCGCGCAGCCGTACGGAGTGCACGGGGACGCCGTCCACGTCCGCGCCCCGTGCGCCGTCCAGCGCGCTGCTCGTGGCGTCCGGCTGCGGCGGGCAGTCCGCGGCGGCGCGGGCCTCGGCGATCAGCTTGGCCGTACGGGCCGCGGTGCCCGAGGGCGCGTCGGCCTTGTTCGGGTGGTGCAGCTCGATGACCTCGGCCGACTCGAAGAACCGGGCCGCCTGCTGGGCGAACCGCATGGTCAGCACCGCGCCGATGGAGAAGTTCGGGGCGATGAGCACGCCCGTACGGGGCGACGCGTCGAGCCACCCACGCAGCCGCGCCAGGCGCTCGTCGGTCCAGCCGGTGGTGCCGACGACGCCGTGGATGCCGTTGCGGACGCAGAACTCCAGGTTGTCCATGACCGCGTCGGGGTGGGTCAGCTCGACCGCCACCTGCGCCCCGGCCTCGGTCAGGGTCTCCAGCGTGTCGCCCCGCCCGAGGGCGGCGACCAGCTCCATGTCCTCGGCGGCCTCGACCGCCCGTACGGCTTCGGAGCCGATGCGCCCCTTGGCGCCGATGACCGCCACGCGCAGCTTGCTCATCGTTTCCCGCTCTCTTCCTCTTAGCCCTGGTACGTCTAACAGTCAGGTCAGGCGACCGCGTCGTGCAGCCGCTGCGCCTGCCGGTCCTTCAGCGGGCCGATCACGGACAGCGAGGGACGCTGCCCCAGTACATCGCGTGCCAGCTCCCGGACCTCGTCCGGGGTGACCGCCGCTATCCGCGCCAGCATGTCGTCGACGGACATCTGGGCGCCCCAGCACAGCTCGCTCTTGCCGATGCGGTTCATCAGCGCGCCGGTGTCCTCCAGGCCCAGGACCGTCGAACCGCGCAGCTGTCCTATCGCGCGGCGGATCTCGTCGTCGGTCAGGCCCTCGGACGCGACCTGGTCGAGCTGGTCGCGGCAGATCTTCAGTACGTCGTCGACCTGGCTGGGGCGGCAGCCCGCGTACACGCCGAACAGGCCGCAGTCGGCGTAGCCGGAGGTGTACGAGTACACGCTGTAGGCCAGGCCGCGCTTCTCCCGTACCTCCTGGAAGAGGCGGGAGCTCATGCCGCCGCCGAGGGCCGTGTTCAGCACGCCCATCGCCCAGCGGCGCTCGTCGGTGCGGGCCAGGCCCGGCACGCCGAGGATCACATGGGCCTGCTCGGACTTGCGGTTGAGCAGTTCCACGCGGCCGGCCGTACGGATCCTGCGGGAGCCGTCGCGCGGGGCCGTCGGGGTGGCGTCCGTACGGTCGAGGGCGCCGGCCTTCTCGAAGGCGGCGCGCACCATGCGGACGACCTTGGCGTGGTCGACGTTGCCGGCGGCGGCGACGACCAGGCGGGTCGGGTCGTAGTGCTTCTTGTAGAAGCGGCGGATGCGCTCGGGGGTGAGGGCGTTGACCGTGTCCACGGAGCCGAGCACGGGGCGGCCGAGGGGGGTGTCGCCGAGCATGGTGTGCGCGAACAGGTCGTGCACGCAGTCGCCCGGGTCGTCCTCGGTCATGGCGATCTCTTCGAGGATCACGCCGCGCTCGGCCTCGACGTCCTCCGGCTCGATGAGCGAGCCGGTCAGCATGTCGCAGACCACGTCGATGGCGAGCGGCAGGTCGGTGTCCAGCACCCGCGCGTAGTAGCAGGTGTACTCCTTCGCCGTGAAGGCGTTCATCTCGCCGCCGACCTCGTCGATGGCGGCGGAGATGTCCAGCGCGCTGCGCTTCCTGGTGCCCTTGAAGAGCAGGTGCTCCAGGTAGTGGGTGGCGCCGTTCAGCGAAGGGGTCTCGTCGCGGGAGCCGACGTGCGCCCAGATGCCGAAGGTCACGGAGCGTACGGAGGGCAGGGTCTCGGTGACCACGCGCAGGCCGCCGGGCAGGACCGTCTTGCGGACCGTACCGGCGCCGGCGGTGCCCTTGAGAAGCGTTTGGGTACGGGCGACGGCCCGCCCCTCCGAAGAGGTGCGGGCCGTCGTCCGTGAGCTACGGGACGTCACTTGGCGGCGTCGTCCTTCGCCTCGTCCTCGCCCTCGATGACCGGAGCCAGCGACAGCTTGCCGCGCTGGTCGATCTCGGCGATCTCCACCTGGACCTTGGCGCCCACGGCGAGCACGTCCTCGACGTTCTCGACGCGCTTGCCGCCGGCCAGCTTGCGGATCTGCGAGATGTGCAGCAGACCGTCCTTGCCCGGGAGCAGGGAGACGAACGCACCGAAGGTGGTGGTCTTGACGACCGTGCCCAGGTAGCGCTCGCCGACCTCCGGCATGGTCGGGTTGGCGATGCCGTTGATCGTGGCGCGGGCGGCCTCGGCGGCCGGGCCGTCGGCGGCACCGATGTAGATGGTGCCGTCGTCCTCGATCGTGATGTCGGCGCCGGTGTCCTCCTGGATCTGGTTGATCATCTTGCCCTTGGGGCCGATGACCTCACCGATCTTGTCCACCGGGATCTTGACGGTGATGATGCGCGGCGCGTTCGGGGACATCTCGTCCGGAACGTCGATCGCCTCGTTCATCACGTCCAGGATGTGCAGACGGGCGTCGCGGGCCTGCTTGAGGGCCGCGGCCAGCACGGACGCCGGGATGCCGTCCAGCTTGGTGTCCAGCTGCAGGGCGGTGACGAACTGCTTCGTACCGGCGACCTTGAAGTCCATGTCGCCGAACGCGTCCTCCGCACCGAGGATGTCGGTGAGGGCGACGTAGTGCGTCTTGCCGTCGATCTCCTCGGAGATCAGGCCCATGGCGATGCCGGCGACCGGGGCCTTGAGCGGCACACCGGCGTTCAGCAGCGACATCGTCGAGGCGCAGACCGAGCCCATCGAGGTCGAGCCGTTGGAGCCCAGCGCCTCGGAGACCTGGCGGATGGCGTACGGGAACTCCTCGCGCGTCGGCAGCACCGGCACGATGGCGCGCTCGGCGAGCGCGCCGTGGCCGATCTCGCGGCGCTTGGGCGAGCCCACGCGGCCGGTCTCGCCGACCGAGTACGGCGGGAAGTTGTAGTTGTGCATGTAGCGCTTGCGGGTCACCGGGGAGAGGGTGTCCAGCTGCTGCTCCATGCGGAGCATGTTCAGGGTGGTGACGCCCAGGATCTGGGTCTCGCCACGCTCGAACAGGGCCGAGCCGTGCACCCGCGGGATGGCCTCGACCTCGGCGGCGAGCGTACGGATGTCCGTCACGCCACGGCCGTCGATGCGGACCTTCTCCTTGATGACGCGCTCGCGCACCAGGCTCTTGGTCAGCGCGCGGTAGGCGGCGGAGATCTCCTTCTCGCGGCCCTCGAACTCCGGCAGCAGCTTCTCGGCGGCCAGCGCCTTGACGCGGTCCAGCTCGGCCTCGCGCTCCTGCTTGCCGGCGATGGTCAGGGCCTGGGCCAGCTCGCCCTTGACGGCCTTGGTCAGCGCCTCCAGGACGTCGTCCTGGAAGTCGAGGAAGATCGGGAACTCGCCGACCGGCTTAGCGGCCTTGGCGGCCAGGTCCGACTGGGCCCGGCACAGCACCTTGATGAAGGGCTTGGCGGCCTCCAGACCGGCGGCGACGACCTCCTCGGTGGGGGCCTCGGCGCCGTCCTTGACCAGCTGGATGGTCTTCTCGGTGGCCTCGGCCTCGACCATCATGATCGCGACGTCGCCGTCCGGGAGGACACGGCCGGCCACGACCATGTCGAAGACCGCGTTCTCCAGCTCGGTGTGGGTCGGGAAGGCGACCCACTGGCCGTTGATCAGGGCGACGCGGGTGCCGCCGATCGGGCCGGAGAAGGGCAGGCCGGCCAGCTGCGTGGAGCAGGAGGCGGCGTTGATGGCGACCACATCGTAGAGGTGGTCGGGGTTGAGCGCCATGATCGTCTCGACGATCTGGATCTCGTTGCGCAGGCCCTTCTTGAAGGAGGGGCGCAGCGGCCGGTCGATCAGGCGGCAGGTGAGGATCGCGTCCTCGGACGGCCGGCCCTCACGGCGGAAGAAGGAGCCGGGGATCTTCCCGGCAGCGTACATCCGCTCCTCGACGTCCACGGTCAGCGGGAAGAAGTCCAGCTGGTCCTTGGGGTTCTTCGAAGCGGTGGTGGCCGACAGCACCATGGTGTCGTCGTCCAGGTACGCGACGGCGGAGCCGGCGGCCTGCTTGGCCAGGCGGCCCGTCTCGAAGCGGATGGTGCGGGTGCCGAAGGAGCCGTTGTCGATGACGGCCTCGGCGTAGTGGGTCTCGTTCTCCACCAGGGATATCTCCTCGTCTGCGTCCGCCGCCCGTGTGGCTGCGGACCTTCGTCGGTGGAGCGCCGGAATTGCGGGCCGGTCTTCGATCGAAGCACCCGGATACGGGGCCGCGCGGTCGTCCGCGTGCCATCCGGGGGCCACTACCGAGGACCGGCGGCTGAAGGGCGCCCCACCTCGTTCGCTATGGCGTTATGGGACCAGACTACAAAGTCCGGGTCCACCAGGCAGTGGACCGGACGTCCGGTGCGTACGGCAAAGGGAGCGGCCCCCGGGTGTGGGAACCGCTCCCTTCACGTCGTCCTACTTGGCGCCCGCCGCGCCGCGGCGGATGCCCAGGCGCTCGACCAGCGCGCGGAAGCGCGTGATGTCCTTCTTCGCCAGGTACTGCAGCAGGCGGCGGCGCTGGCCGACGAGCAGCAGCAGACCACGGCGGGAGTGGTGGTCGTGCTTGTGGACCTTGAGGTGCTCGGTCAGGTCCGAGATGCGGCGGGAAAGCATCGCGACCTGGACCTCGGGGGAGCCGGTGTCGCCTTCCTTCGTGGCGAACTCGGCCATGATCTGCTTCTTCGTAGCGGCGTCGAGCGACACGCGTACTCCTTGGGGTGTTCCGGGCCTGCGAGCGCCCCTGGATCGTCTTCACAGGGAATCTTTGATTACTCGGTCTAGGCCATCACACAGAGTACCAGCTGCACGGCGGCCCCCTGACCGTTCGGTCAGGGGGCCGTGCGGACGGGTGACCCCGCGTGGTGCGGATGTCACCCGTACGAGGAGCTTTCCGGGCTCCTACGAGAGTACGGGGCTACGAGGAGCTGGTCAGGCCGCGCACGGTGCCGTACACGTCCAGCACCGCCAGGCACAGCGGTACCAGCGACAGCAGGACGACGCCGTCGAAGATGTCGAAGACGCGGCCCCAGAAGGGGGTGACGCCCTTCTTCGGGACGACCAGGCCCACGCCGACCAGGACGGCGGCGCCCGCCGCGATGCTGGCGGAGAACCAGACCGTACGGATGTTGAGCGGCCCGGAGTCACCGAAGCGCGCGAGGTCGGCGAGGATGTCGACCGGCGGGTGCAGCGAGATGCCCAGGATGAGCAGCACGACCGTCAGGATGCCGGCCACCGTCAGGCAGGCGACCTGCGCGGTGTAGTCGAAGAGCCGGGCGCGCAGCATGATCGTGATGCCCGCGGCCAGCGCGAGCAACTGCGCCCAGACGTTGTCGGAGAAGCCGAGGACGACGCCGGCCGCGCCGACGACCAGGGCGGAGCAGCCCGCGACCAGGCCGAGCAGCAGTTCGTGGCCGCGCTTGGCCTGATTGCCGATCTTGATGAAGTCGACCGACTCGGTCATCGCGTCCTGGTCCCCGTCGTGCGGACCCTTGGCGATCTGGTCCGGGGACTTGTAGCCGATGGGCAGCCGGGCGAAGCGCGAGGACAGGCTGGGGAGCCAGGCGACGACGGCGATGGCGACGACGGCGGTGACCGCGGCGACCTCGCGCGGCTCGGCCTCGGTGAGGATGGACGCGAAGACCGCGAGGGTGCCGATGCTGGCCAGGAAGGCGGCGGCCACGAAGGGCGCGTCGCCGCGCGGCAGCAGCACCACGAGCAGCACCGACGCGATCAGTACGGTCACACAGCCGACCAGGAACTGCAGGCGCCCCGGGCCCTCGCCGTCGGCCACCGGCATGATGCCGGAACCGGCGAGCAGCAGGTGCGGCAGCGAGGCCAGGCCCAGCGCGATGGAGGAGGCGTGGTCGTCGTAGACCCGGGCCCGTACGCCGGACAGGGCGACCAGGACGATGCCGGTGACGCCCGCGATGATGCCGGGCAGGCGGTGCATGTCGCGGTCGACCGGGTTCGAGAACCACAGCGCGAACGCCATCATGACGAGCAGCAGCACGCCGGCGGTGAGGCCGACGATGTTCATCAGGTCGTCGCTCCAGCGGTTGCGGTTGCGCTTGACCGCGGAGGCGACGGCGTCCGAGACGTCGTCGAAGACGGGCAGCGGCAGCGACTCGGCGAACGGCCGCAGCAGGAGCAGGTCACCGTCGAGGATGCGCTGCTGCGCGAGGGACTGGCCGGCGTCCAGGACCGTGCCGTCCCGGCGCACCAGGTGGTAACCGGTGGGGGCGCCCTCCGCCTGGGACTGGCCGGAGAGCCGCAGGATCTCCGGATAAATATCGACGAGTGCGACATCCTCGGGCAGTGCCACGTCGATCCGTGCGTCCGGCGCGGCGACTGTGACCCGGCAGAAGCCGGTGCCTGTAGTCGTGCTCACCTGGCGGTTCCCCCTATCCGTTGGGCAGTTTGTCGCGTGCGTGCCTTATATATAGGGGCGCCGCCACCGTGCCTTATATATCGGGACGTCGTTACGGGGCCTTGGGCGCGCTCGCGAGGCGTCAGCGTACCCCCCAATTAGGCCGCCGCCCCACCCGCCCCGGCACTTGACCGTTAACAGTAGGATCAACGCCTGCGTCGGGCCATGGACTTGGTCCGGGGGACCGTCGAACCAACGGGGGCGGTCCGAGACTGCGAGATGCATGAAGGACTGATGCCTCGGTGAGCGTTGTCATCGTCAAGCGCCCGCCCCGCGCGCTTCCACCCGAAATCCCCAGTGAGGAGTTGACGCTCGAAGCTCCCCCGGAGCTGCCTCGCGAGGGCGAGGACAACATGCTGATGAACCTCATGCCGATGATGGGCATGGCGGGTTCGGCGGGATTCTTGTTCATGGGCACCCAGCCGTTCATGAAGATCATGGGCGGCGTGATGGTGGTTTCCACCCTCGCGATGGCTATTGTCCAGATCGTCAAGGCCCGGCAAGGGCCTTCCGGGCAAATGCTCCAGGAGCGTCAGGATTACCTCAAATACCTGGCGCAGAAGCGAAAGGAAGTACGGCGCACCGCACGCAAACAGCGTGACGCACAGCTTTTCGTCCATCCCGATCCGGGCCAATTGTGGTCGATCGTGGCCGAGGGCAAACGCGTTTGGGAACGCCGGGCTTCGGATGCCGACTTCGCACAGGTACGGATGGGACTCGGCCCGCAGCAGCTGGCGACGCCCCTGAAGGCCCCGGAGACCGCGCCGGTCGACGAGCTGGAACCGCTCACCGCGCACGCGATGAAGGAATTCCTCGACAAGCACGGGCATTTGGACTCGCTGCCGCTCGCGGTCTCGCTGCGCGCCTTCTACCACCTGACGATCTCGGGCGAACCGGACACCGTGTACGGGTCGGCGCGCGCCATCCTCGCGCAGCTGTGCACGCTGCACTCGCCGGAGGACCTGGTGGTGGCCGTGGTGGCCGCGCCGGGCGCGCAGGCCGAGTGGGAGTGGACCAAGTGGCTGCCGCACGTCCAGGACAAGACCACCGACGGCGCCGGCACCCGGCGGCTGGTGGTCGGTGACCTCGGCGAGATCGAGGAACTGCTGGCCGACGAGCTGGAGGGCCGCGGCCGGTTCAACCCGCAGGGCACGCCGGTCACCGACACCCCGCACGTCGTGGTCGTGCTGGACGCCGGCGACGTGCCGGTGGACTCGGTGATCGCCGGGGCCGAGGGCCTCCAGGGCGTGACGATCCTGGAGATCGTGCCGGGCGAGCTGGACGAGATCCGCGGCGGCCTGGCCGTACAGGTGTGGCCGGGCAAGCTGGTGCTGGAGTCGGCGAGCGGCGCGGTCTACAACGGCACCGTGGACACCCTGTCGGTCGCCGAGGCGGAGGCGCTGGCGCGCCAGCTCGCGCCGCTGCGGGCCGGTTCGGGCGCCGACGGCGAGGAGCCGCTGCTGTCCAACTTGGACTTCACGGACCTGATGAACATCGGCGACGCCGGTGCGGTGGACGTCTCGCGCACCTGGCGCCCGCGCACGCTGCACGAGCGGCTGCGCGTGCCGATCGGTGTCGACCGGGACGGCCAGCCCGTCATGCTGGACATCAAGGAGGCGTCGCAGGAGGGCATGGGCCCGCACGGCCTGTGCGTCGGCGCGACCGGTTCCGGCAAGTCCGAGGTGCTGCGCACCCTGGTGCTCGCGCTGGCCGTCACCCACTCCTCGGAGACGCTCAACTTCATCCTCGCGGACTTCAAGGGCGGCGCCACCTTCACCGGTATGTCCGACATGCCGCACGTGGCGGCGGTCATCACCAACCTGGCCGACGACGTCAGCCTGATCGACCGCATGCGCGACTCGATCACCGGTGAGCTGCAGCGCCGTCAGGAACTGCTGCGCTCGGCGGGCAACTACGCCAACATCACCGACTACGAGAAGGCCCGCGCGGCCGGCGCCCCGCTGGACCCGCTGCCCTCGCTGGTGATGGTGCTCGACGAGTTCTCCGAGCTGCTGACCGCCAAGCCGGACTTCATCGACATGTTCATCCAGATCGGCCGGATCGGCCGTTCGATGGGTGTGCACATGCTGCTCGCCTCGCAGCGCCTGGAAGAGGGCAAGCTGCGCGGCCTGGACACGTTCCTGTCGTACCGGCTGGGTCTGCGGACGTTCTCCGCGGCCGAGTCCCGTACGGCGATCGGCGTCCCGGACGCCTACCACCTGCCCAACGTCCCGGGTTCCGGCATCCTGAAGTACGACACCGAAACGATGGTGCAGTTCAAGGCCGCGTACGTCTCCGGCCCGTACCGCGGGCCCGGGGCCACCGGAGGCGGCGGGGGCGGCCGGACGAACCGGATGCCGGTGCCGTTCACCGCGTCGCCGGTGCTGGCGCCGATCGTCGAGGAGATCGTCGCCGAGGAGCCGTCGCTCGCCGACCAGCAGGACGACGCGCTCGCCGACACCGTCCTGGACGTGATCGTCCAGCGGATGCAGGGCCAGGGTCCGCCGGCGCACCAGGTGTGGCTGCCGCCGCTGGACGAGTCCCCCACCGTCAACCAGCTGCTCCCGGCGCTCGCGGTCACGCCCGAGCGGGGCGTGCACGCCCCGGAGTACACGGCGCTCGGCAAGCTGGTCGTGCCGGTCGCGCTCGTGGACAAGCCGTTCGAGCAGCGGCGTGACGTGATGTACCTGGACTTCTCCGCGGGCGCCGGTCACGGCCTGGTCGTCGGTGGTCCGCAGTCCGGCAAGTCGACGCTGATCCGGTCCGCCATGGCGGGCTTCGCGCTCACCCACACCCCGGCCGAGGTGCAGTTCTACTGCCTCGACTTCGGTGGCGGCGGCATGCTGGCCATGGAGGAGCTGCCGCACGTCGGCGGAGTCGCCTCCCGCCTGGACGCCGAGAAGGTGCGCCGTACGGTCGCCGAGGTCGTCGGCATCCTCAACGAGCGCGAGGAGTTCTTCCGCGCCAACAGCATCGACTCCATGGGGACGTACCGCCAGCGGCGCGCCGCCGGTTCCTACCCGGACCAGAAGTGGGGCGACGTCTTCCTCATCATCGACGGCTGGGGCACGTTCAAGACCGACTACGAGCAGCTCGACCCGGTCATCCTGGACATCGCCAGCCGCGGTCTGGGCTTCGGCATCCACCTGATCCTCGGCGCCTCCCGGTACACCGAGGTGCGGCCGGCGCTGCGCGACCAGCTGCTCAACCGCGTGGAACTGCGGCTCGGCGACCCGATGGAGTCGGAGTTCGACCGCAAGCGCGCGGAGAACGTGCCGATGGGCCGCCCCGGCCGCGGTTTGTCCCCCGAGAAGCTGGACTACCTGGCGGCGCTGCCCCGTATCGACGGCGTCCAGGAGGCGGAGAGCCTCAGCGACGGCATGGCGCACCTGGTGGCCACCGTCAAGGAGCACTGGCAGGGCGAGCCCGCCCCGAAGGTGCGGATGCTGCCGACGCTGCTCCCGGCGAGCGACCTGCCCAAGGGCGGCGACTACCCGGAGCACGGCATCGCGATCGGTGTCGACGAGACGACGCTGTCCCCGGCGTTCATCGACTTCGAGACCGACCCGCTGCTGGTCATCTACGGCGAGAGCGAGTCCGGCAAGTCCTCGCTGCTGCGTCTGATCGCCAAGCAGATCTCGGAGCGCTACTCCTCCGACAAGGCGCTCATGGTGGTCTCCGACTACCGGCGCGCGCTGCTCGGGGAGATCCCCGAGAGCCACATGTACAAGTACTGCGCCGCGGGACCGCAGCTCCAGGAGGTCATCACCGGGCTCGCCGGTTCCCTGGGCCGCCGGATGCCGGGGCCGGACGTCACGCCGGAGCAGCTGCGCAACCGCAGCTGGTACGACCTGCCGGACGCGTTCGTGATCGTGGACGACTACGACCTGGTGGCGACCAGCAGCGGCAACCCGCTGCAGCCGCTGCTGGAGTACCTGCCGTTCGCCCGCGACCTGGGCCTGCGCCTGATCCTGGCGCGCAGCTCGTCGGGTGCGGGGCGGTCCTCGTTCGAGCCGGTGATGCAGCGTACGAAGGAGCTGGGCGCCCAGGGTCTGATCCTTTCGGGCGACCCGGGCGAGGGTCCGCTGATGGGCAACATCAAGGCGACCAGCCTGACGCCGGGCCGTGCGCAGTTCATCACGCGCAAGCGCGGGGCGCAGCTGGTACAGACCGGGTGGCTGCCGGCGCACAGCGGCTGACGGAGGCGTGGGGCGGCTGGACGGGCCGCCCCACGCAAAGGCCGGTGGGGCAACTCTCCTCGGGAGGGCGCCCCATCGGCGTTGCGGGGCCGCTACGGGGCCGCGTGGCGGCGCAGACCGGATGGCTGACGGAGGCGAGGAGCGGCTGGACGGGCCGCTCCACGCACAAAGCATGGTGGGGCGCCTCTCCTTCGGGAGGGGCGCCCCACCGGCGTTGGAGGGTCGCTACGGGGCCGTGTGGCGGCGCGACGGGCTCAGCCGAAGGCGCCGTGGCGGCGGACGTCGGGTTCCTTGGCCGCGTTGTCGGGCTGCTTGCCGGCGTCGCCTCCGGGGGCGGGCTGCGGGGCGTCCGTGGCCTTGCCCGCCGCTCCGGTTCCGCTGGGCTTCTCGCCGGGAGCCTTGGTGGGCTTGGCGCCCGGAGCCGCCGGATCGGCGGGGGCCGCGGACCCGGACGGCTTGGCCGCCGTCCCCGGCGTGGCGCCGGAGGCGCCCCCGTCTGCCGCGGGCTCTCCCGTACGTACGCCCTTGGCCACGCCCGCGCCGCCCCGCGCGCTCTTCGCGTCACCGTCCCGTGGCGGGCCGAAGGGGTCGGGCCCCGCGGGCGCGTGGGAGGTCTCCCACCGGGCCGTGAGCGGGGGCCGCTGCCCCTGGCCGCCGCCCTTGCCACCCTTGCCGCGGAAGGCGCCGCCGAGCGACGTGGCGAGCTGGCCCAGGGCCATGAAGCCGTACGCGGTCTGCGTACCGGACGACTGGGCACCGTCGTCCTGGGAGGGAGCCGGTGCGGAGTCGTGAGCGCCGGAGCCCGCGCCCGCGTGCGCCTCCTTGTCCTGGGCGGCGGCGTTCTCCAGGTCGGCGGCGGCCAGTTCGAAGACCGGCAGCGTCTCGTCGACGGACCGCTTGAGGCGGTGCCACTCCGCCGCGAACGCCTCGCCCGCCGGCCCCTGCCAGTTGGCCGCGGCGGCCTCGCCCACGTGCCGGTCCAGGCCCCGTACGAGGCCGTCCAGGTGCTTGCCCATGTCCCGCCAGCCGGCCGCCGCCTCGTGCAGGGCCTGGGGATTGCGCCGCTCGGTCACCGGACCTCCCGGATCGTCTCGACCAGCTCCGCCTCGGCCGCGTCGGTGGCCACGGCGGTCTCCCTGATGCCGCCGGCCACCTCCGCCAGCCGCTCTCGCAGCTGTTCGAGGGCGCGCTCGGCCTGTTCGTACAGCTCCAGGTACGGACCGGCCGCCGCCCGCGAGCCGAACCCGTCGCTCAGCGCCTCGGCGTCGGTGCGCCGTCTGAAAGCGGTCAGCTGCCGGCCCAGGTCGTCCGCGGATATCTCGAACTGCGTACCGAGCTTGTGCAGCTCCTCGGTACTGATCCGGACCTCGTCTGACATCATTTCTCCCCGAATTGTTTGGCGCAGCTCGAATGACGCGGCTCGAATGGCGCGGCGACCTGCCGGACAAGGCCCCAGGTCTAGCACACCCGATAGCGGCCGACCGCCGCGGCCGAAGCGGCGGGACGGCAGTACGGCGGAAGGAAAAAGGGACCAATATCCCGCAATGCCAACAACCCTCCTTGACGAGCCGTTCGGATCCGTCATTAGACTCTTGACGCCGGTGCAGCACACGCGGTTGCTGTACCACCGAGTTCACCGGGGGCAGAAGACATGAGCGGTATGAGCGGCGCGGGCAATGAGCGGCAGATCCAGGAAGAGGATCTGATGGACGTGGCCCAGGATCGCGAACAGGCGCACCGGCTGCGCAAGGCCCTGCAGACGCTGGCCACCAACCCCAATGTCGGCGGAAAGCTCCAGGAGATGGCCCAGGAGGTGCTCTCCGGGCGGATCGGCATGAAGGACGCCATCCAGTCCGAGGAGTACATGGGCGCGATCGGCGACCGCATGAACGAAATGCGGCGGGCGGCCGAGAACCAGACCCAGGCCGAGCGGGAGGCGTCCCGCGAGCAGTTCGCGAAGTGGCAGAAGGAGCAGGAGGAGCAGGAGGCCCAGGAACGCGCCGAGCGCGACGGCCCCTCGGGCGCCATCGTGACCGGACGGCGGGGCGGCCGGGGCGGCGCCAGCCACCGCAACTGAGCCGCGATCCCGGCTGTTCCAAGCCGGGCGCGCGCCTTTTGCTCCCGTGCACGGCGGCCCGTACGCCGTGCACGGGATTCCTCTCGGGTACGGGCTTGCGACACCTTCGACGGCTTCGGCCCCGATTCACACCTTGTATTCCCGCTCGTCCGCCGCACGGCCGACGAATGATCGCGTACGCCGGTATCCGATCGACTCCGAACGGCACTTGCCGGTTCGCATCGAGTTCTCGACCGGCATTGCTATCGTGCGCGGTCGCGTGCCGGAGAAGCGCACGCGGGAGAGAGCGGAGCAAAATGCCACAAATTCGGGTGCTCAGTAAGGGCGCGCGGATCACGGCGGGCGCCTTGTGCCTGCTTTTCCTTCTGCACACCCTGTACTGGCTGGGACACGATCTTGTATCGACCGGTCCCGGCCCGCTGTGGGATTTGTGGACCGGCGGCACTTCGGTGAGCGGCGGCCGTGGTCCGGGCTCCGGTGGCGTCACGGACGACGGCTATCCGGTCTCGACTCCGTACGAGGTGGGTCTCGCCCTGGTGCAGGGAGCCGCCGTGGTCACCGCGTTCGCCGGGAGGCGGGTGGCCGGCGGCCTGCTGGCGGTGGCGACGGTGCTGACGCTCTCCCTGCGCGTACAGGCCATCGTCAGCACCGGCAGCCACACCTCGACCAACCGCTGGTTCGTCGGCCTGGAGGGCGGCTACAGCAGCGACTCGACCTTCGGGGCAGTCTTCCTCTCGTCGGGTGCGCTGGTGCCGCTGACGCTCATCGCGGCCGTCGTACTGCTGGCCGGCATGCGCACCTGGCCGCGGCCTGGGGCAGACGCCGGTCCGCCCCCGACGCGCCCCGCCGCGCCGGCGGGCCCGGTGTCCGCCATCGCGCTGGGCGCGTCCGCGCTGCTCTGGGTGATCTGGATCTGCTACGTCATGGCGCAGTCCCTCGGCAGCGGGGACGGAGTCCCGCTGGACGTCATCTTCACCGGCCGTGGCCTGCTCGTCAGCCTGCTGGGACTGGCGCCCGGCTGGGTCTGGGCGACCTTCCTGCCGCTGGCCGCGGTCGGCGCACTGCTGGCCGCCACCCGCCGGGTCTCCGCGCGCGGCTTCGCCATCGGCACGGCGCTGGTGGTGCTGCCGGTCAGCTTCCTGGACATGTGCGCCTACCTCCGTACGGGAACGCTCTTCGCCCTGGGTGACTTCGCGCCCTTCGGGGCGCTGCTGAGCCGGGCGCAGATGCTGGTGCATCTGGTCGGTTCGATCGCGGTGCTCGCACTGATGGGGCGGCGCGGGGAGCCGACCCGGCCGGGAATGCCCGGGATGCCGGGGCCGGGTCTGCCGGGCTACGCGGTTCCCGGGGCACCGGGGTTCGCGGGCGCTCCCGCGTACGGGAAGCCGGGCGGGCCGGTGCCTGGTGCGGCGGGGCCTGGCGCACCAATGCCCGGCGGGCCGGTGCCCGGTGCGCCGATGCCTGGCGGATACGGCGGGTACCAGCAGCCTCCGGTCGGCCCGGCGCCGGGCGGCTATCCGGGGCCCGCAGGACCTCCGCCCGCAGGCCCTCCGGCACCCGGTGGTTACCCGCCGCCGCAGGGCGGTTTCGGTCCGCCGCCCACCGGCTGACCTGGGGCTCCGCGGGCGACGGCGGCGGTGTCAGTGCCGGATCGTAGGATCGGCCCGAGTCGGAGAACCGAGGACGGGGGCACGGGGAGCAGCGGGGCAAGGGAAGCACGGAACGCGCAGGCGTCCGAAGCGGCGCGGGAAGCAGGAATCGCGCGGGCGGCGGACGCGGCGCGGACAACGGGAGCAACACGATCGGCGAAGATCGGCACAGCAGGACGGCCGGTCGGCACATACGCCGATCCACGACGGTAAAGGGCGAAGAATTCATGGGGGACGAGGAATTCATGAACGCCTCGGACGAGGAGCGCGGCGGTGCGGTGGGATATGCGCCCCACCCGCACATCGGCGGCCGTACCGCCGTGCTGCGCGCGCTCGCCGCGTGGCGCATGCAGTGGCCCGGCGCGCCGCGCGTCGTCGTGCTCACCGGGAGCCCCGGCAGCGGCCGTTCGCGCCTGATGACCGGCTTCCTCATGCTGTGCGACCCGGAGTACCGCAAGCGGCTGCCGCTGGACGACCTGGACCCGACGATCGTGCCGCCGGACCTGCCCGCGCCCGCCGTGCCGGATCCCCGGGGGCTCACCTCGGACCAGCTCCTGTGGACCCTCGCCGACCACTACGGCCTGGACGCCACCCGCACCGCCGACATCGTCCCCGAACTCGCCGCCGGTGACCCGGTCATGGTCGTCGTTCCGGACGTCGACCGGGCCGGGCCGGTGCGTGCCGCCGATGAACCCGCCCGTCTGGTGCGGGACGTACTGAAGCCGCTCGCGGCGACCGGGACCGTCCATCTGCTCGCCGACGTGCCGCGGGAGCTGGCCGCGGAGGTGATCGAGTCGCTGCCTGCCGGGCAGGGCCAGGTCATCGATCTGGACGAGCCACGCTGGGCCGACCCGGCGGGGCTGGTCCTCCAGGTCGAAACGTCGCTCGACCCGAGGTTCGGGGCCCCGGCACTGCCGTACACCGAAGATCCAAGCGCGCGCCGGGCGCTCGCCGAGGCCATCGCGGAGCGCGCCAACGGCAGCCGGCTGACCGCGCAGCTCGCCGTGCAGTGCATCCTCATGCGGCCCGAGGGCTTCGACCCGGCCGACACCTCGCTGCTGCCGGGAAACGCAGGCGAGGCCCTGGACTGGCACGCTCGGCGGCTCGGCGCCGACCCGCAGACGCTGCGACTGATGCTGACCCCGCCGGCCCTCGCCGAGGGGGACGGACTGCCCATCGAGCTGTGGGGCGCCCTGGCGAACGCCGTCGCCGGGCGCGACATGAGCCGTGAGATCGCGGACGGGATGCTGCTCGCAGGCCCGTTCGTGGAGCCGGTGGAGATGCCGGCGCAGGGCGCGCCTGCGGAGCAGGACGGTGAGGCCGTCGGCAGTCGTACGCTGCTGCGTCTCGTCCACCCCGGTGTCGCCGACGCCATACGGGCGGGTCTGGCCGACGTGCGGGACGCGCAGACCCGTATCGCCATGGCGCTGCTGGAAGCCGTACCGCAGCAGGACTGGTCCCGGGCCGACCCGTACGTCCGCGACCACCTCGCCGCGCACACCCTGGCCGCCGGTCTGCTGCCACAACTGCTCACCGACCCCGCCCTGTTCGCGCACGCCGACCCGGTGACGCTGCGGGCGGCCGTCGAGGCCGTCCCTTACGACGCCCTGGGCGCTCCGGCCCGTACGTACCTGCGCACGGCCCCGCTCCTCACCCGCTCCCAGGCGCCGGTCGGCATGCGCGCCGCGCTCCTGGAGACGGCCTTCGTCGAGGACGGCCTCGGTCCATACGCCGACGCTCTGCACGCGCTCGACCTGGACCTGCCGTGGCGCACCCTGTGGAGCGAGCCATTGCCCGGCGCCACCGACGTCACGGTCGGCAGCCTGCCGCAGGCTCCGGCCGACGGGGCGGGGACCGCGGGTCCCGCGGACGGCGGCCAGGAGAGCGATGCGGGTGCCCCGGCCTCCCCCGCGCTGCCGGTCGCCGTCGTCCTCGTCCCCGAGGGCACCCCTGGCTCGCGTACGGTCCCGGCCGGCGACGCGGGGACGGGCGGCACCGCCGTACTCGTCCACCCGCTGCTGAGCCCGGGATACGTGGACGCCGACCCGGCGCTGATCCTGCGCCCGTCGGAGGACATACGGGCTGCCGCACCGCTCGCGCTGAGCCGCGGTGCCGACTACGTCCGGGTGTGGGACCGGCGACGTCGGACGGTGGTGGCCGCCCTGATCAGCGACACTCCCTTCACGGGAGCCGACCTGTCGCCCGACGGCGTGCTCGTCGTCGCCACGGCGCGCGGCGTGAAGGCGTTGCGGATACCGCTGCCGGAGCCGGTATCCCTGCCGGAACCGGCAGGGGGCGCCGCCGCCACGGACACCGCCGCGCCCGGCGTCTCCGTACCGGCTCCCGCCGCGCCCTCCGACCCCGTCCACCCAGCCGACACCCCCGCCGGCCCGCACGGCCGCGAAGGAGACCGTTCGTGATCACCCAGGCGCAGGCCCAGGCCACCGCCGACCGCTGGCTCAACCCCGAGGGGCACCAGGGCCCGCCGCGCCAGGTCGGCATGCAGGAGTTCGACCTCGGCTGGGTGGTGTGGGCCGTTCCGCCGCCGCCCGAGGTCGATCCGGTGACCGGTCAGCGCCGGCCGCCGGCCGAGGTGGGGGCCGCCTGCGGCGTCGTCGACCGGGCCAGCGGTGAGCTGACGGTCTGGCCGTCCGTACCGGTCGACGAGGTCGTACGGATGTACCAGCAGAAGCACGGCGCGGGCGGCGCCCCGGCCCCCGCCGAGCCGCCGGTCACCGGCCCCGGCAACACCGCCGTCGCCACCTACCGCGACCCGGCGAGCGGTGAGGAGACCAACCTCGTGCGGGTCTCCGGCCCCGGCCTGCCGCCCGCCGAGTACCAACTCGCGGACGAGCTGCGGCGCATCGGCGTACGCGGCGAGGACGTGAGCGCCGTCCACACCGACCTCCGCCCGGCGCTGCTCCCCGGCGGCTATACGGGCGACTTCGTCTTCCGCGCCTTCCCGAACGCCCGGTTCTCCTGCACCGAGGGCTACGGCATGGCGCCCGAGCAGCGCGCCGAGGGCGTCGCCGGGCTGCTGCGGCACGTCGAGATGATGCACCAGCTCGCCGGACAGCAGCCGCCGCCGCGCCCGCACCGCCTGCCGGTCCCGTCGCCCGACAGCGTGCCGCGCGCCGAGCCCGTTCGGGACGTGGCGCTCGGCAAGCAGCTCGCCGAGGTCTTCGGCCCGCAGGGCGTGCTGCGTCCGGACGCCGACGACATCGCGAACACCCGGCTGCCCGAGGCCGCCAAGAAGACGCTGACCTGGGCCGGGCTGCCCGTGGAGGTGCCGTACTTCTTCACCGCCGACCAGCCGGACCGGGCGCCGGCCGGCGGCCTGTTCACGGACGCGGCGACGCATCTGCGCGCGATCGGCACCGAGGCCACCGAGGAGACGCTCGGCAACCTGGCGGGCCATGTCCGTATCGGCACGGACGGCAGCTATGTGATCACCGTCCAGTGCACGGCACCGGAGGACAGCCAGGCCCTGATCGGCGCCGTGTGGGCGGTCCAGCCGTCCACGGGCGGCGGCCGGCTCGTCAACGCCTCCCTCGCCGCGTTCCTGCGGTCGCTGGTCCTGCTGACGACCACCCGGCAGCAGATGCGGGGCATGGACCCGCGCGCGGCGGGGGCGGCGGTCGCCGCCTTCCAGGAGCAGTTGGTCGCGATCGACGCGTGGTCCCTGGACAGCGACAAGAACTGGTGGTCTCTGATCGTCGAGCAGATGTGGCACGGCCTGTTCTGACCGTTCACGGCTTGCCCTGGCCGCTTTCGTCACCGCCGACCGGAACACCACGCATGCGTTCCGGTCGGCGGCCGTCCGCTCAGGGCAACAGCAGCCAGTCTGCGGCGAGGGCCGCCGCCAGCCCGACACCCAGCAGCCAGCTGCCCAGCCGCGTACGCCCGTTCCGGCTCAGCTCGATCACGATCCCGCACAGGATCAGCGCGGCCCCGTACACCCCCACGACCAGGACCGACGTGCGGCTCGCGAGACGCACCACGAGCACCACGGCCATCGCCGCCATGAGCACGGAGGCCAGGACGATGCGCACCCGGCGGGCCTGACGGGGCGTCAGCTTCCCGAGGCGGCCGGGCAGGGGCTGTTCATCGGCGGGTGCGTCCATGAGCGGGAATGGTACGGGACGGCTGTTCGGGTTCGTAGGGGCTCCCGGGCGGCGCACGTGGCACCGTACGGAACTTCCCCGACCACTACGGAACACCCCGTACCGCTTCGGGACAGTTCACTTCGTTCCGGAACAGTTCACTTGGGTCCGGAGGCGTTCGCTCCGCTACGTGAAGAAGAGCACCGCCCCGGACAGCACCGCGCCGATCAGCCCCGCGGCCATCACGCCCACCATCAGCGTCCGCAGCACCCCGGCACCGACCGACCGCCAGGCGTCGTCGAAGGACGGGGCGCCCCGGAACCGGTAGCCGGTCACGGTGCAGAGCACGCCGAGGACCAGGACGACCAGGCCGCCGCAGAGGCACAGCACCCCGTTGGCGAGCCGGTTCCAGCTGTGCTGCACATAGCTGGAGCGGCCGACCTGGCGGACCTCGATCAGGTCGCCCTCCTTGAACTTGTGCCAGGAGTCGACGCTGGCGTTCAGGTCCTTGGTCCGGCCGTCGTCCGAACGGAACGTGCCGTAGCACTGGATGTCGCGCGTACGGTTCCCGGAGTGCTGCTTGTTCGCGTAGTGGTAGTCGGTGGCGCACGCCTCCACCGTGATCTTGCCGGGGCTGCCGTCCACCCACACCGAATACGGGCCCACGTAGACGCCGACCGCGATCAGCAGGAGCCCGGCCAGGGAAACACCGACACCGATCAGCCGCCCCAGACCACGGTTCACCCCGTCCCGCACACCCGGCACGTTGTTCCCACTGGACGCATGGGACGCGCCTGACCTGGTGTGTTCCGACTGTGCTGCCATGGTCAGCGATCCTTTCCAGGGGCGTGCGGAGGAGCGGGACGAGCGAAGCGCGCAGCGGCATGCGGAACATGCCGACGCGTGCCGGGTGTACGGGCTTCTGCGACGTGCCCGAGCCTACGGCCCGTACGCACCCGCCCGGTCGGCCAGGCGGCCCGCAGTGTCACCCGTAATGCTGCAAAAAGAGAAAGACGGCTGCACCAAGGATGCCCATCCCGGCGACGGACAGCAGCAGCGGGCGCAGCACGAACCCGCCGGGCAGCCCCTCCCAGCTGTCCGCGAACGAACGCCCCCAGCGCGCGCCGAAGCCGGTCAGCAGGCAGAACGCGCCTGCCGCGAGCATCGGCAGCGCGACCGCCACCCCGGCGAGGTTGCCCCAGGCATACTTCCACCCGGCGGCCACGTACGTTCCTCCGTCCCCGGCCTGGACGGGGACCCGGGTACCCGGCGGGTACACCGCGTCGGGGTGGAAGGTACCGAATGGATTGACACCGCCGGTACCGGAGGCGCTGCCGCGGTCATCGCTGTCGCCGTTCCGAGCGGGGTGGAAGGCGCCGGTGCAGCTGATCGTTCTGCCCGCATGGCGGCTGCCGGCGGCCGGGTAGCGCTCGTGACACTCCTCGACCGTGTACGTGCCGTGGGTACCCGCGACCCCGGCGGCGAGAGCCGCCTGCTTGGCCGAGATCACACCGACCATCACCCCCAGCACCAGCAGGACGAGCCCGACGGCGCACCCCAGCACGTAGCGGGCGGCGTTACGGCGGCTGGTCACCGCCGCCAGCCCCCGGCGCAGCACCCCGAGCGAGGCCGGCAGCCCGCGGCGATCTGTCGCAGACCTCATCGGACGATCCCGTCCACCAGCAGCGCGGCTCCGGCACCGAGAGCGGCCAGCCCGCCGACCCCGACCAGGACGTAACGGACCACCACTCCCCCAGGCACACGGCGCCATGCCTCCCGGAACCCCGGGCCGCGGCGACCGCCGAATCCGGTCAGCAGGCAGAACAGACCCGCCACGACCGCACACACCGCGACACAGACGATCGCCAGGCTCCGCCAGATCCACTGCTCGTCGATCATGACGAACCTGTAGTCCGTCTTCTGGATCCCCAGTTCCGTGCCCGGCTCGAATTTGGCCGGGGTCTCGACCGTCGCGTCCTCCACGACTGCGCCGCCCCGGTCGGCGCGGAAGGTGCCCGTACAGGTGTCGACGGGCCGCGCGTGCCGGTGCCGGGACGACCCGACGTGCTCGAACTGCGTACGGCACTCCCGGACGGTCAGCGTGCCGGCGTCGCCCTTGTGGCCGTTGGGGTAACCCATGTCCGCGGCAGTCACCCCGCCGAAGAACACCCCGGCAAGGACGAGACCGGCACCGACGACCCTGCCCGCGGAAGAGCGCCATCGGGCCGGGGAGCGCGGACGTGTGAAGGGCTGCGTTGGCATGGAGGCACCGTGTTGCTGTGGAGGACAGTTCATGAGTGCGGGGCAGTTGGGGCGGCTGCTCGGTGCTGGTACGGCCGGAGCCGCGGACCGGACGGTGAGCCGGGGACAGGGGCCGGACCACCGGACGGTTGCATGGCCGGGGTGGCAGGATCGACCGCGAAGCCGGGGCGACCGGACGGAACGCGAGGCCGGGTGGGCCGGTGATCCGCGCCATCCGTACGACCGGGCAGGGCGCACGGTGGCCGCCCCATGCGGCCTGTGCGCCGCGTACTCCGAGGCGCACCACCGCTTGACCGGGCAGGTACCGAAACTTAACCACCTCTTTCCCCGTCCGCACCACTCCCCTCCCGCCCCGCATTCCGACGGCCATCAACACCCACCCCGGGCAATCCCCCAAATTTCGATCCGCATTCGAGCGGATTCACCGAACCCCTCGCCCTCCAACCACCCTTCATCAACGCCCCGTTGTCCCCACTTTCACCACCGCTGTCCCCTCGCTGAGCGCCGCCGTCAACCCGGCGGCCGCCCCCATGGGCCGCCTTGACATGCCTGCGTTAAGAGCGCATAAAGTGGCCACGCTGGACGTGTCGAGAGTGAAACGCGCCAAGCACGAATGACAGGGCAATGACGGGGGCTGTGATGGCGGACAAGGCATTCGACGTAGATCCCGACGTGCTGCGCACACAGGGTCACGCGTTCGTGAACATCGGCACGGAGTTCGCCAAGGCGGCCAAGAAACTGAAGGACGACCTGGAGGGCCTCGGAAAGCCCTGGGAGGACGCGGACTTCGGCGCCGTCTTCGACACCATCTACACACCGATCCGCGACGGCATGTTCGAGTCAATGGATTCCCTGGGCGAACGCCTCGAAGACATCGGCGACAAACTCCAGGGCATGGCCCGAACGTACGCAGCGTCCGACGAACAGGGCGTGCACGTCGTCAGCTCGGTCCAGCGTCCCGCCATTTGAGGCACCCGACTGACGGGCAGCCCGCACCGTACGGGCCGCACGAGGCCGCCCCGCACGGCCCACCCGGCCAGCCGCTCCCGCCCCCGCCTGGGGCCCGCTGCCCGCGCCCGCCCCTCGCCACGCCCTGATCCGCACCAACGCCAAGCTCAAGAACGACACTCCAGCCGCGCACGGCTGCTACCGCACGGGGGACGATCACTGTGTCACTGACACTGCCGAGCGAGGTCGCCTGGGTCCTCGGACTCCTCGGATACGACTGGCCGGAGGCCGACGAGGACGCGCTCTTCAAATGCGCCGAAACCTGGCGCACCTTCGCCACCCAGGTCGAGCAGGCGGCCTCGCAGGGCGGGTCGGCAGCAAATGAGGTGGTCGCGGCCAATACGGGCGAAGCGGTCGAAGGATTCACCAAGGAATGGGGCGCTTTCTCCGGCAGCTCCGGATCCGACCATTACCTGCGCGATGCCCAACTGGCCGCCGAAGTCATCGCCCTGGCCTTCGACACGGCGGCCATCGCCGTACTCACCGGCAAGATCGCGATCATCGCCCAGCTCGTCGTGCTCGCTGTGGAACTCATCGCCGCACAGGCCGCCGCCCCGTTCACGTTCGGCCTTTCCGAAGCCGGCGCGGCGGGCGCCACACAGCTCACCCGCATCGCCGTCCGCGAAATCCTGAACAAGATCAAACAAGAGGTCGTCCAGGCCGCCACCAAGGCCATGGAACACGCGACGATGGACGCCATCAAGAAGATGGCGAAGAAGGCCGTGTCCAAGGAAGCCCGCCAGCTGGCGCTGGACTACGCCAAGAAGACGGTCAAGGACACGGTCAAGGAGACCGTCAAGGACAAGGTCGTCGAAGAGGGCAAAGCAAAGGCCACCGAAGCCGCCACGGAGATGGGGCAGAACGTCGCCCAGCAGGGCATCGAGAACCATTTCGGCGCCCGCGACGGCATGGACTGGGGCGAAACCGCCGACATCGGCAAGGAAAAGGCCGGCGAATACGTCGACGGCCTCAAGGAAGGCGCCCAGAGCCTGGCCGACCCCCAGACCTACGTCGACCATGCCAAGGAAGACCTCACCAACCGCGGCCTCGACTCGGCCCAGAAACACGTCGACAACCGAACCGGCGGCGCCGCCACGCGCCATCAGGACGTAACGGACGGTGCGAAGGATTCTGTGCGGGCTGTGTTTGGGTGAGGGGGCTGGGATGGGGGTTTGAGCGGGGGCAGTCGGCTGCGGGGCGCCGCCGCGGGGATCCGGAACGGCCGGTGCCAGCTGTTTGCATGGGGCGGTCGTTGTCCGTGGAACTGGCGCCCAACCCGCGACCACGTGGCCGGTGTCGCCGCACCGGCCGCACCAGCCGCACCCCCTCAGTCATCAGCCGATCGGGAACTCGAATCGAGGACGCGGAGGGGGTGGCCGGAGCCGCGAGTACCGCGGCACGCCCCGCGCCCGCCGCCCCGTACCCATCCCCTCGCTCGCCGGTCCGCACCCCGCACCCATCCCCTCGCCTTTCGCTCTTCGCCCCGCGCGTGTCCCCTCATGCCGCCGCCCGTACGAGAGTCGGGTTTGAGCAGCCGCCCCTGCGGGCGTTGCTGCGCACCCTCTACGAGCCCCGCCCCAGATGCCCGCCATTCGCACTCGAATCGGCCTGAGTGACCGAAGTACGAGCGCCGCGCGCCGTCACCCCATCCGCCATGCCGACGCCAATGCCGCACCATCAGCCAAAGACAGCGCGCACGTCCTCAGCACCACGACCTCCCGCGCCTCCGCCCCTTTGCACCCCTCTCCCCTCCCCCACCCCCTCAGCATCTCCCACTCCCTCATCCGGCCCTCCCTCATCCGCCTCTGCCCTCCCGCGCCGAAGGCCCTCCCTCGCCTTCGTCGCCAGCGCGTCGTTGCCCGCGTCCGTAGCCCCGTCGACCAGCCGATCCCGATGAGTTGCAGGGTCGAGAAGGCCGGCCAAGCCGCCCTCCCTCTCCCCGCCACCACTCGGCGCTCCGACGACATACTCACCGGGCTTGAACGCCCCACCTTCGACCGCACCGAACTGCTTCCCGAATTCCTCCTTGGCGCCGTCCAGCGTGTCCCCCAGATCGACGCCATCACGAGCACCGAAGTGGCTCTCGACACCTTGCTGGACGATGTCCTGCCCGGCCCCGGTCACGATGTCCGTCGCCTTCTCCTTGACGGGATCGACAACGACATCCCTGACGATCTTCTTCGCATAATCCGTCGCGAAGTCCTTGACCTGCTTCCTCACGAAGTCCGAGGCGATCTCCTTCACACCCTTCTCGGCGGCTTCCGCCATCGCCTTGGTAATCGCCTCGACAACCTCCCGCTTCAGCGTGTCCAAGAGCCGTCTCACCACGAGCCGGGTGGCCTGAGTCACCCCTAGTGCGCCCACCTCGGAAAGCCCAAGCGTGAACGGAGCGGCAGCCTGCGCCGAGATGAGCTCAACAGCCAGCACGACAAGCTGCACGATCACCTCGACCTTGGCCGCGAAAACCGCAGCGGCCGCCACTTCGAAAGCCATCCCGATTACATCGGCCGCGATCTGCGCATCAGGAAGGTAAGCGCCCACCCCGCCGGAAAAGTCTTCCCAAGTCTCCGAAAAGCGGCTCACCGCCTCACCCGAGTTGGCGGACACAACCTCTCGTACGACTGATCCGCCCCGCCCATCGGTCCGTCCGACCTGAGCCGCGAACTCCAGCCAGGCCCGCCCGCACTCCATGAGCTTGTCCTCGTCAGCCTCGGGCCAGGAGTACCCGAGCAGATCGAGCACCCACACGACCTCACCGGGCAACGTCAGCGCCACGGTCACCGCCCCTCGGGACGCGCCCCGCCACCACTACCCCCAAGGCGAAGAGTACGAACGCGACACCTGCCCGACGCAATGCACCCCACCCCGCTCCGCCGCCTCATACCCCCTCGCCATTTCCTGCAGCTTCTCCCCCACCCCCTCCATCCGTTTCCCGAGCGAGTCCATGGACTTGAACATGCCGTCCCGAACCGGCTCGTAAATCATCGCGAAGGTCTCGGCGAATTCTGCCCCACGCCACGGCTCCCCCAGCCCCTTCAACGTCGCCTGCAACCGTTTAGAGGCAACCCCGAACTCCACCCCGATCTCAGCGAACTCTCGCCCCTGACACCGAAGCCCATCCGAATCGACATCGAACGCACCACTCACCAAAACCCCCACTCGCGATCAGCCTCGCCGCATCAACAGACATCACACTCGCCAGCGGCTCAAGATGCCGCGAGCCTTCCAGGCCCCCACCCCCGCAGCAATCGCGCCCCTCACCACCCCCGCCACTTCAACCACACACCCCGAAGAAACCTTTATCGCCCACACTCACGCGCCACCGAGACAGACCCCGCGCCCACCCCCACCACAAACCGAGCACTCCCGACCCCACCCCACCCACCAACTGATCCCCACCCCAGCAAAAACCGACAACAACAGAACCAACACCGCCAAAAATCCACCACCACTCATCCGAGCGAACGACTATCACACCACTGACAAAACACACCGCTGTGCCGCTCCGCCCCGCCCAAACATGCCGAAGGGGCCCGCATCAGGCTGCGGGCCCCTTCTCGCTGACTGCTCGTTGGCTTCTCGCCGACTTCTCTTGCCGCGGCTACTGCCCGGGAGGCTGAGCGGGCGGAGCCGACGGGTACGAACCGTACGGGCTCGGCTGCTGCTGGTACGGGCCGGGCTGGTGCGGCGGGTAGCCGACGCTGCCACCGGGACCGCCGTAACCACCAGGACCACCGGACGGCGGACCACCGTTGTTCTTCTTCCGCCGAACCACAACGATGACGACCACGAGCAGCACCACGATCACGACCAGTACAAGACCGATGATCACGATAGGCGGAATCCCGATACCGCCACTCCCACTCGCCTTCTGCTCACCGGCTTCGCCGGCAGCGGCCCCGTCATGACCCGCCGACGTCGGATCCTGCACCTCAGGAGCCTTGAGCGGCCCGTACTTGGAGCCGGCCGGAATGTTCTCGGTCAGCGCGCGATACGGGCGGATGGTGCCGTAGCCGTACTTGGGACTCGGCGTGCTGATACCGGACTTGCCGTCAGGAGTAATCGCCGTCTTCGTCAGACGGTTGGCCACCTGGCCGGCAGTAAGGTCCGGAAACTTGGAGCGCACGAGCGCGGCCGCAGCCGACACGTAGGCCGTGGCGTCGGACGTCCCGTCGGCCTGACGGTACTTGGACCCGAGACCGGCGGAGTAGATACCTTCGCCGGGGGCGAGGAGGCGGATATGCGGACCGTAGTTCGAGTTCTCCCACACTTGATTGTTCTTCGTCACTGCGCCGACCGCCAGGACCCCTGGCGCAGCAGCGGGATACTGGGGCGTCGATTCCCCGTCATTTCCCGTACCAGCGACTAGCAATACATCCTTTTGCAGGGCATAATTGATTGCGTTTTTCTCGTCGTCGCCGATCTGCCCCTGCCCGAACGACATATTGACAACCTTGGCTCCTTAGTCTACCGCGTAGCGGAGCGGAGCCGCAAAGCCTTGTCCGGACAGAGTGTCCTCGGAAGTCTGTGTCTTGACCGGCAGGATTTTCGCATCCGGCGCCAAGCCCATAATTCCGTCAGCCTGGCTGGGCCCATGTCCGTGCCCGGCGATCAGTGCTGCCATCGCCGTCCCGTGGTCGTCGGAATCCTCGTGGTCAGCAGTACCGCCCCCAGGGGCGAAACTTTTTCCAGGAAGTACATTCCCCTTGAGGTCGGGGTGGTCCCCGTTGACTCCGCTGTCGATGACCGCCACGGTGACGTTCTTACCTGTGGACTGCTGGCGGATCTTGTCGGCGCCGAAGGCCCCGAGCGACCACTGCCCGTCCCGAATGTAATCCGCCGAAGCAGCCGGCGCGGTGCCGATGACCAGCGCTCCCACCAAAACTGCGCCGCTCACCGCACGCAGCACCTGCTTAACGCTCACCTCTTGAAACCTCTCTTGTGAGGGCTAACGCACAACCGGCGTTCCGAAAACACAAAGCCCGCAGTCACACGGACTACGGGCCTTGAGCCACTGCGTACATCACTCCGCCCGCCTAACGCGAGCGCTGAGCGTCTACTGCGGCGGCGGGGGCTGCTGCGGCGGGTACGACGGGTACGCGCCGGGAGGGCCCGCCTGCTGCTGATAGGCGTTCGGGGGGTAGGGAGCCCCTCCAGAGCCACCTGGACCGCCCCAGCCACCAGGACCACCAGGCGGCGGCCCGTTGCGACGGTTCTTCTGACGGCTGACGACCACCACAACGATGATCACGACGACGATCAGGACACCCGCGGCAATACCGACAACAACACCGATGCTCAGACCGTCGTCCTTCTTGTCACCAGCCTGCTGGCTGCCGCCACTCGCGGCATTCGCGCCGCCCGTTCCGGTGGACGGTTGCACTTCGGGAGCCTTCAACGGACCGTTCTTCGACCCGGCTGGGATGTCTTGCGTCAGAGCCCGAAGGGGACGAATGAATCCATAACCGTAGTAGGGGTCGGGCAGGTTCTTGCTTTCCATGCCCGGAGGCATGCCTGCGGTCTTCACCAACCTGTTGGCGATCTGACCAGCGGTGAGGTCAGGAAACTTGGAGCGCAGCAGAGCTGCGGCAGCCGAAACGTAGGCGGTCGAGTCCGAAGTGCCCGTTGCCTGCCGGTATTGCCTCGAGGCAGCTGCTGACCTGATATGAATACCGGGAGCAGTCAGCATCAACGCCGAGCCGTGGTTGGAATCCTCCCACACTCGCCCGTTTTCTCCCACAGCGCCCACTGCGACGACACCGGGTGAGGAAGCCAAAGAGCCAAGCCGCATACCCTCATTGCCGGAACCTGCTACCAGCAGGACGTTCTTCTTGAAGGCATACGCAATCGCTTCTTCCTCCGACGACGAAATACTACTGGGCACAATCGACATGTTGATGACGGATGCCCCGGCGTCAACGGCATAGCGAATCGCCGGCCCCAGGTCAGTGCTGTCTACAGTCTCCCCGGTCACAGGAAGAGCAACAGGAAGGATCTTGGCGTCAGGAGCCAGCCCCTTCACTCCGGCTGAATTCCCCGGGCCATGTCCGTGGCCCGCGATGATCGAAGCCATGCTCGTGCCATGGTCCACGGTGCTTTCTTGATCAGCGCGCTGGCCTTCGATGAAGCTCTTGCCCTGAAGAACGTTCCCTTGCAAGTCAGGGTGCTGGCCGTTGATAGCGCTGTCGATTACCGCAACCGTGACGCCCTTGCCTGTCGACTTCTGCCACACTTGATCGGACAGAAACGAGGTCAGCGGCCACTGCGCGTCCCTGGTCTCATCCGCAGCAGCAACCGGCGCGGTGCCGAAGAGCATCGCTCCCGCCAGCACGGCACCTCCCACCGTGCGGAGCGTTCGCGCAAGTCTCATCTCGAAACACCCTTTCCTGACAAGATGGGGCCCGCTTGCGGGGACTGCGGGCCCCATCACGCTTCACTACCGGTTACTCGACCGCGGTCATCGACTTCTACTCGATGACCCTCGGAGCCACGTTACGCTGCGTCGTCCAGGTCTCCTCGTCCTCCACGAGGTAGTCAGGACGCTGCCCGTTGTTCTGGTCCTTGTCCTTGCCCTTCGCGCCATGTGCACCCGGCGCTCCACCCATCGGGCGCCGCCCTTCCTTGGCGCCCTGCTGCGTGCCGCCCCGGCTTCGGTGCAAACCCGAACCACCCTGGGCTCCGGCTCCGGACTTCTTGCCGGCGCCGCCCACGACCCCGCCCTTCTGACGGGCGAGAGGGCCACCGCGACCGGCCGCACCCTTACCGCCGGCGCCGCGGCCTGCGGCACCAGCCGCACCGCCCATGCCCGGCGTGCCACCGGCTCGACCGGTGCCACGCGCTCCGGCTCCGGTTCCGGCCCCCTTGGCTGCGCCGCCGCCCTTGGCCGCGCCACCACCGGTCCCGCCGATGCCGCCGATCATTCCGGGCGCACCGCCAGAGGGCCCGCCTCCACCGATGGAACCCAGGCTTCCGCCTCCACCGGGAAGACCACCGCCTCCCAATCCGCCACCGCCGAGGCCAGTTCCGCCCCCCGGACCCAGGCCATTCTTGCCGCCACCGCCAAGGCCATCGAGCCCTGTGCCGATATTCGGCGGCTTCGGCCCAGGCGTCGGCGAAGTTCCGATACCGCCGTTGATGCCCTTCGGACGCGGCGGTTCCAGGGGAGTAGGCGTTTGATAACCGCCGCCCTTGAGCCCCGGAACCTTGGCTCCGCCGGTTCCCGGCTTTGGCGCGGAAGGCGTCGGCCCGAATCCACCGATTCCAGGCAAGGGACCACTACCACCTGGGCCTGGGTCGTGTGGTGTGATGTTGTCGTCCTTGTCGACGATGGCCCCGGACTTTTTAAGCGACGCGCTGCCAACACGGTAGACGGTCGCCAGCTGCTCCATGTAATGCGCAGCTTCGAGCTCTCGCTCCCTGTCAACCGACAGGTTGGTGCGGTTCGCATTCATGGCGTCGTAGATGCTGGTCTTGGGGTTGGCAAGAGCAGCATTCAGGCCGGAATCGTCACGGCCGTCGCCCGCTCCGAAGATCTTCGCGCCAATTCCGGCCGCAATCTGCCCACCGGGGACAACGCCGCCGATGGCAGCCGCTTTCCCGGTGCCGGACTGGGCGAAGTCGCCAATCCGGTCGGCTTTCCGCTCCCACCATGTTGGTTCTTCAACGCCCTCCACCAGCTTCTTGACAGTGCTGAGGCGCTCACTGATCTGCTCCATGATGTGCCCCGTGTTGTGGGGGTACGGAGCGCAGGCTGCGAAGTTGTTGCTGATCTTTTGTGCGGCCCTGGCGAACGCGTCGGCACTCGCACCGTGCCAGGACTGGAGAACCTTGGTCACGGCATCGTCGAACTGCTTCTTGATTCCGCTGCTCCAGTCCTCGCCAACCAGCGAGACCCGGACCTTCTTCCAGCCGTTAGCGACGTCTGCGACCGTATCCGGGCTGGCGTTTTGCACCATCTGCTTCAGCGCGTTGAGTCGCTGCTGGGTGAACTGAGGACGGCTCTGCCCGATTTCGTGCGGCGTTTCCCTGTTGTCACCGGACGACGCCGTCTTGCCGTCCGTGTCGTACCCCTTCGGCACCTTGATCTCCGCCGGCTTGAAACCAGATCCGTCTGAGGCCATTTGCCGTCCCCCATTCCCGCTCGGAAAGTTCTATGTGTGTCATTACCGCGAGGCGTCGTCAGCCCATCGTGACCTTGTTCTCGGCCTCGGCGTCCTGGTAGGCACCCCGAGTCTTGTGCGACTTCTCGCCGAACTGGTTGACCAACTTCTCGATCAGGTCGACCAGGCCCTCGATTTGCGTTTTCATCTTGTCGTGAGCGTGGTAAAGCTCCGGCGCCTCTTTGAAATTTTCGCCCAACGCGCCCTGCGGCAAGTACGTGCTGTTCTTCGAGTGGTTCTGAGCGGTACCCATCTCCTTCAGGACATGGTTCAGCTCCTTCACCACCTGATCCAACGCGTCCAGATCGACGCCATACTCTTGATTCCTGCCCATGCTCAGGCCTCCCCGTGTGTTCTGATTCCGGTCTTGCGGCGCCAGTCGCGCAGTGCGATCGAGGTGCCGACGACCGCGGCGACGGCCAGTGCGCCGCCGCCGATGATGTAGATGGCGATGCGGGTCTGCCGTTCCTCGGGGCTTTCGCCGATGGTGAGGACGGCAGGCTGGATGTTGGCGCCGGTGCCGGCCGGGTTGGAGTTGGTGTCCGGCTTGGGTTCGGCGGTGGGCTTGGTGTTGTCGTTCAGGGCCGCTACCGGGTCGACGACGCCCCAGCCGATGTTGTGGTCGCGGTTCTTGCGTACGCGTTCGGCGGTCTTCTCCAGGTGCCAGATGACCTCGCTCGGCTTCCACTCCTGGTGTTGGGCCTTGTTGCGGCCGATGAGGAGGGCCGCGGCGCCGGCGGCGTAGGGGGCGGCGAAGCTGGTGCCCTGGTCGACGCAGTTGCCGCCCTTGGGAACGGTGGAGACCATGTCCACGCCGGGAGCGGCGATGTCGACGAAGGAGCCGGCCTGTGAGAAGGGCGCGCGCTCGTTGTTGCGGTCGGATGCCGCGACGGCCATGACGTTGCTGTTGGGGAACGCGGCGGGGTACATCTCCTTCTCGCCGCCGTCCGCGCCGCCGTTGCCCGCCGAGGCGACGATCAGGACGCCGGCCTGCTCGGCCTTGTCGACCGCCTGCCGGAGGGTGGGGAGGAACCTCGGGTCCGCCGCCGTGCCCTGGGAGATGTTGATGATGTCGACGCCCGCCTTGACGGCGGCGTCTATGGCCTTGGCGAGGTTTTCGGCGGTGCCGCCCTTTTCCTTGTCCGTCTGCTGGAGCGGGAGGATCTTCGCGCCGGGTGCGATGCCGTAGAAGCCCGAGTCGGGGACCTGCTGGGCGGCGATGATGCCGGCGACCTTGGTCCCGTGGCCGACCTGGTCCTCGGTGGCCTTGCCGCCGGTGAAGCTCTGGCCGGCGGAGGCCAGTGCCGGTTTCACCTGCTTGTTGCCGGCGTCGACGCCCGTGTCGATGACGGCGACCTTGACCCCTTCGCCCTTTCCGTACGCCCACATCTGCTTGGTGAGCAGGCGCTGGAGCGACCACGGGGTTTCTTTGATGTTGTCGGCACCGAAGTTGCACTGCCCGTTGTTCAGCGGCACGTTCGTGTCCGCGAGAGCCGGGGCGGCGGTGGTCGCGGTCAGGCCGACGGCGCAGACCGCACCGGCCAGGGCCACCGCCGCTCGACGGCGGTGGGCGGCTCGGTGGCCATTGGCACGAGGTCCCACGGGTTGTCTGCTCTCCATGTGTGGCGGATTCGGTGGAGGTGCGGAGGAGGAGTCGAGGGGAGGGTGAAGGAATGGGGGACGCGCGGGGGGGGGCGTACGAGAAGGCGCGTGGGAACGGGCGAGGTCGGCCGGACCGCGTAAGGGCGGGCGCACTGGTGCAGCGCGCCCGCCCTCATTCACCACTGTGCGAGCCTTCGTGGCTGCTCAGCCGTTGTGCCGTGGCTGTCTGTGGACAGCGACGGGTCAGCTCCAGATCTGAGCGTTCTTGGACTCGGTGCTCTGGTAGTTCTGAGCGGCCTGGTCCAGGGCCTTGGCGATGGCTTCCAAGGTCGAGTGCAGGGAAGCGGCGCGCTGGTCCCACTCGCGCTGCCGGGCCTGGTAGCCCTCCTGCGCGGAACCTTCCCAGCTGGCGGCGATCTTCTTGACGCCCGACTCGAGGTCGTCGAGCTGGGTACGGATGTTGTTGGCCGTTCCGCGCACGTCGGAGGCGGCCTGGGAGATCGTCGCGAAATTGACGAGGATCTGGCCGGACATTGGGTCTCCTCAGGGAGTTGATCTGGTCGATTCACACGCCGCGGCAGAACGGCCGGCCCAGAGCCGCCGAGGCGGTGGGCCGGGGTGCGCTGCGGCGAAGTGGGCGCGCCGCGGCGGGCGGCGCGGTCCCGTCATCCGAAGGGCGAGGCCTGCGCGGAGACGTGGGACATCGACTGGGCCTGCTCCTCTTCCGAGGCCACGTAGTTCTTCGTGGTGGCGTCGATCGCTTCCTTGATCTCGTTCAGCAGCTGGTTCAGGCGCTTGGCGTCATCGTTGACCTGAGACTGCAGCTGGTGGTACGAGGAGGCCGCAGCACCCTTCCACCCAGACGTGATGCCCTCGACGACCCCGTTCAGACGAGTGATCTCGCCCTGGATCGACTGGTTGACGGAGGCGATACGGCCGCTGAATGCGACCATCTCCTCCTCAGTGGTTGTGAACTGCTGACCTGCCATAAGTCAACGTCCCCCATGAGACTCGTACGTCGTGCCGGGGTCCGTCGCTGAAGAGGCCCCCCGGTCGGCATCTCCTGCTGACGCCTTCCGCCACTTTAACCACTCCATACGCCTGTTCCCAACAGCGGGTGGGAGGTTGTGACGGGATCACAACAATGCCAACTGACCGGTACGGAATGCCGATTCGATGGAAACGGACAGAAGTATTTCTTTCGGTCAGAGGGAGGAGGGAAGGGGGATGAGATCAAGAAGAGAGCAAGGGGTGGGAGGAAGCGAAGGGGAGATGGTGCGGAGATCTGGGGAGAGAGCCGTGGAGGGGCGAGGGCCTGACGCCGATCCGTGGTGACCGGCGTCAGGCAGCGGGCGGCATAAGCGCCGGGGGCCGCTTTCGTCCCGATCAGGAGCTCTGCGGCTTCTTCGCGCTCTGTGTGTTCAGCTCGGGGCCTTCGGAGAGCAGTTGCGACCACGCCTTGTCGACCGTCGGCGGGTGGACGCTTTCGTACCCGAGGTGGACCTGCGCCTGGTCCTGTTCCTTCTCGGCGTTGCCCGCCTTGTTGGCGCTGTCGTTGTTCCGGGGAATCGAGTAGCGCAGGCCGGTGTCGGTCACCAGGAACAGCGAGCCGGTCTTCGCGGTGCCGGACACCTGCTGGTAGAGCAGACCGCTGCCGGGGGTGACATATGAGGACGAACCCGCGGCGATGTTGGCCGGGTAGTCCTTGCCGACCCAGGTCGACATCTTGGGCACGCCGCCTTCGAAGCCCAGGCGCTTGCCCGCGCCGTTGGCGTACTCGACGTTGCTGCCGTGGTAGACGCTGCAGGCGACGTCGGCGCCGGACTTCTGGTCGCCGAGGCCGGAGTTCTGCTTGGTGGCGGCCGCGTTCGCCATGGTCACCGCCTCGGAGGGCCACAGGTCGGTGCCCGGCTGATCGGACAGGTACTGGACGACCTGTCCGTTCTCGTCACGCTTGGGGTCGATGGCGGACGTGGAGACCGTGTGCGGCGTCAGCTTCGAGCCGTCCTTGTTGACGTCCGTGGCGTTCGGCCCCTCCAGCAGGAGCTTGGCCATGAAGTTCGACACCTTCACCAGGCCGTCGGGCAGGACGACGTACTTGTCGCCGGCGTTGGTCTGGAGGATGTTGCCGATGACGCTGTACTTGGCGGGCACGCCCTTGACGGGCGCGGGGCGGCCGGCGCCGGGAATGCGGGGCATAACGAGCGGCACCGGGCTCTTGATGAGGGTGTTCATCCATTCGGACGACACCTTCTGCGGCTGCGCGTCCCCGAAGATGACCTGGCGCAGCTTGGCGTTCGCCTGTTCCTTCAGCGCCGGTGTGACGCCCGGCTGGCCCTTGGTCGCGTCGAAGGCGAAGGCCACGCCGTTGTTGTCGACCAGGAACTTCTCGCCCTCGGGGTTCTCCACGTACAGCGCCTGGTGCAGATCCAGCTTCCCCTGGTTCTCCACCCGCGCCTTGTCCTTGCCGCCCAGGACGAACACCGCCTGCTGCGACTTGCTGTTCTCGCCGCTGCCCGGGCGGTCGCAGACCGCCCAGACCTTCGGGGTGCCGGCCTCCTTCTCGGTGGGGAGGCGGTCGGGGGCGTACGGGATTCCGATCGCGGGGCCGTGCGGGATTTTTCCGTCGAGTTCCTCTTCCTTCACCTTTACGACCTGAAACTTCTTCGGGTCCAGAAGGAGTTTGGCGGAGGCCAGGTTGAGGATCGGGTGCAGGAGTTTCTGGGTGCTGCCGTTTTCGCCCTTGCTGTTCAGGACGACATACCGGGTGGTGGACTTGTCGCCGACGATGACGTTTTGTGCGGGCGTGTCCCAGCCCTTCGGGGCGACCGGCTTGAGGATGCCGCAGGCGCCGAAGCCCACGGTGACGACCAGGCCGAGCAGGATGCTCGGGAGCACGGCCTTGAGCGGTCGCGGCGCACTCTCGATCGAGCCGTTCGGCAGCGGCTTCAGAAATGCCGCAGTCGTCCGCTTTCGAGCGAACGAATACGCATTCAGCTCGTCCCGACGTGATGCCATTGTTGCTTTCTCTCCCCGCCTGTCGGATCCACCGTGGACCGCCCCCGGCACTGAGGCCGCAGCGCCCTCTACTATGCCGTGTGTCGATCGACCCGTACGGTACGGGTGCCACCTTCCGGCGCACCAGTCTCGACAACGGTACTGAGGCCGGGAAGACATACCGCTCAGAGGCACAATGCTCGGAGCCACATCATCAGTAGAGGAGCAGGCCGGGGGATGTCCAGCGCCACCAGGGCTCGACGCCGCAATGGACGGCAACAGCAGCAACAGCCTTCCGCCGCGCCGCAATACGCGGGAAATGCGGGCCAAAACGGTATAGCTCCGGGCAATGGAGGAAATGGGAGCCGGGGTGGTGGCGCGGACCGGCCGGCCGGCCCGGTGGTGCCCCGGTTGCGCGCGCAGGCCGGCAGCATCGGCGGCGTCCGTGTGCAGCAGCTCGCGATCATCGAGATCGCCGCGGCGCTGGTGCTGGTGGGGTGGGCGATCCATCCCGTCGCCCTGACCGTCGCCGCGGTGGTGGCGGCGGTCCTCGTCGTCTTCGCCCTCGGACGGCGCCGGCGCATTCCGCTGCCGGAGTGGATCACGACGGTGCGGGCGATGAAGCGCCGCGCCAAGCAGGGTGGTTCGGCCGGCGGCACCGTCGGTGTCGACCCGGCGTTCGCGCCGCTCGTGGAGTGCGACCCCGCGCTGCGTACGTACGAGTACACCGACGCGGAGCAGCGGGCGATCGGCTTTGTCGGTGACGGTACGTTCCTGACCGCCATCGTCCAGGTGGAGGGCCGCGACGAGCCGCTGCGCCCGCAGAGCGGCAGCCGTCCGCTGCCGATGGACGTGCTGCACACCGCGCTGGACGTGGAGGACATTCACCTCGAATCGGTGCAGTTCGTGCAGTACACCCAGCCCGCGCCCGCCCCGCACCTGCCCGAGCAGGCCGTCGCCGCCCGCTCCTACGCGCCGCTCCAGGCGCAGACGAAGACCCCGGCCCTGCAGCTGACCTGGATCGCGCTCAAGCTGGACCCGGAGCTGTGCGCGGAGGCCATCGAGGCGCGCGGCGGCGGCATCGACGGGGCGCAGCGGTCGCTGCTGCGCGCCGCCGACCAGCTCGTCAGCCGGCTCTCCGCGCACGGTGTACGGGCCAAGGTGCTCGCCGAGCGCGAGGTGGTCGCGGCGGTCGGCACCGCGGTGTGCGTCAGCCCGCGGGCCGCGAACGGCGCCATGGGCCGCGACGGCCGCGCCGCACGGCGCACCCAGGAGACGGTGCGCGCCATGCGCTGCGACGACCGCTGGCACACCACGTACTGGATCGGCCGCTGGCCCCAGCTCGGCCAGGGCGGCACGCCGCTGGCGGGCATCGTCCAGCTGCTCAACAGCACCCCGGCGATGGCGAGCACCTTCGCGCTGACCGCCTCGCACGGCAGCGGCCGGGCGCCCGCCATCTCGGGCTACGTCCGCCTCTCGACCCGCAGCGAGAACGAGTTGACCGCCGCGCAGAGCGAGTTGGAGCGCCGTTCCGGCTCCGTGAAGGTCGGTCTCGTACGGCTGGACCGTGAGCAGCTCCCCGGCCTGCTGGCCACGCTCCCCCTCGGAGGTACCCGCTGATGGCGACGCCCACCTACCAGCCCCGCGCCACCCCGAGCAGCGACGGCTGGCGCAATCCCCCCATCGGCGGCGCGCCCGCGGGGGGCGGGCCGCGGCTCTCGCACGAGCCCCGTCCCGACGAGCGGCAGGCGGCGCCCACGGGGCCGCGCCCGCAGCCCGGTTTCGGCCTGCGCGGCCCACGGCGCAGTCCGCACGTGCTCACCGCCGAGTCGCTGGGGTCGCTGACCCTGCCGGTCGCCGAGGACGGCGTCATCGTCGGCATCGACCCGCAGAACCAGCCCGCGGTGCTGAGCCTGCTGCGGCCCAACCCGCTCGAGGTGGCGCTGGTGGGCAGCATGTGGCTGGCGCAGGTGCTGGCGCTGCGTACGGTCGCCACCGGCGCGCGGGTCGCCGTCGAGACCGCGCGGCCGCCCGCCTGGGGGCAGATGGCGCAGGCCGCGGGTGGCGGGCAGCAGTGCGTCTCGGTCCACGAGGTACGGCAGATCGCGCCGCAGGGGCCGTCGGTCTCCAGCCCCGTCCTGGTCGTACGGGACATGGGCGCGCGCCCGCCGCGCAACCAGCTGGCGCCGAGCCCCTGGCAGACCGTCCTGACCGTGCTGCCGTTCCTGGGGCCGCGATCTCCGCAGATGCTGGCCCGCGCCGACCTGGTGTGCCTGCAGCGGCTGTCGCCGGAGGAGGCCGAGGTGGTGACGCGCACCATGCGGCTGCCCGCGCAGATAGGACAGGTGCTGCCGACGCTCAGCGACAACGCGATGCTCTGGTGCACGCGGGACAGCCACGAGTTCGTGATGACGCAGCCCACCGAAGCGGAGACGCAGCTGCTCGGCCAACCGCGGCGGATGGACTGACGGCCCGGCACGACGCACGCACGGCGCGGGCGTCCGCGGGCCCCGCATGGGGCGGCCGCGGGCCCGCGCCCCGTGCGTTGTCGTACGTACGGCCGCGTGACCGAGCCGGTTCGGACCGGCGGCGAATGACGGGCCGGCGGATGCGCCCATCGGTGCGCCGGTGGGTTGCCAAGACGAGATGACATCGACTGCCGTTCGAGGCCGACTGTTGATTAGGCTGTATTGGAGAGCCGCAGGGGCACACCGACGGCTGCCGATACGGGGATGGAGACAGTTAGTGTTGGCGCAACCCGGGGTGGTGTGTTCCGACGTCCGCTACATCCGATTGATCCGCCTGTATCCGGTCCTGCCGTTCAGGTGCGTTTCAGTACACCAGGAGGCACAGTGAGGGAGCAGGAGGCTTTCCGTCCGGACGGGAACGATCCTGACGACGACCAGTCCGAGTTCGATCTGACGGGTGAATTCAAGATCGATTTTGCGGCTCCGGCCTGGTACTCGAGCAACGACAGCAGCGGCGGCGCCACGACGGCGCCCGCCGCTTCGACACCTCCTGCCGCCACGCCTGCCCCGCCGCCCACCGGCGCGCCGCTGACCGGGCCGCCCCAGGCGGGGCCCGCCCAGGCCGCCCCGCAGCAGCCCCAGCAGGACGCCTCGGCGCCGCCTGCCGCGCCGCCCGGGTTCCCGACGCTGCGGCCCGACGGCGCCGCCGAAGGCCCCGCGGCGCCCGCGCCCACCACGCCGCCGGTCGCGTCCGCGCCCGTAGCGCCCGCGCCCGAGCCGACGGCTCCGGTGGCTCCCCCGGTGCCGCCCGCGCCCGTGGCCGAAGCGGCGCCGGAGGCGCCCGCCGAGTCCCCGGAGCCCGCGGAGGCGCCGTCGTCCGACGCGCCTTCCTCTGGGAACGTACGGTCCGGCGTCGGCGTCGACCCGTCGGCGTCGCTGTGGGACGACGACCCGGAGCCCGAACCGGCCCCCGCGCCCGCCCCGGTGGAGGCCGCCCTGGTCGAGGAAGCACCGGCCGCCGACGGGCTGCAGGCGGATGCCGCGGCGCAGTCCGGCGCCCCCGCCGAAGCCGAAGCGCCCCCTGCGGAGTTCACACCTCAGCCCGCTCCGGAGCCCGAAGCGCCGGTCGCCGCACAGCAGATGCCCGTACAGCAGGCGCCCGTACAGCCGGCACCTGCGCAGCAGGTACCTGTACAGCAGCAGTCCGCGCCGGATGGGCAGCCGCCGGCCCCTCAGCGGCCGGAAGTCCAGCCGCAGCAGGAAGCCCAGCCGCAGCCTGAGGCCGCGCCCCAGCAGGACGCCCCCCAGCAGCCCCCGTACGCACAGCAGGCACAGCCGCAGCAGGGTGCGCCTTGGGGCGCTGCCGCCGGGCAGCAGGCAGGTGCGCCTGCGAACCTGCCGCCGCTGCCTCCGGAGTACCAGCCTGCGGATCCGCATACGGCTCAGGCCCAGCAGCAGCCGTACCAGCAACAGGCTCCGCAGACCCAGCAGCAGGGGTATGCGCAAGCACAGCCCCAGCAGCAGTACCAGCAGCAGGCCGGCTACCCGCAGCAGCAGCCGCAGGCCCAACAGCCCCAGCCGCAGCAGCAGGCGCCGCATCAGGCCCAGCAGGCCGCTTACGGCTACCCGCAGCCCGCGTACGGGTATCCGCAGCAGCCCCAGCAGGGCGCCCCGGTGCCGCAGCAGGCCGACCCCAATTCCGCTGCCGCGCAAGGCGGTTACGGCTACCCGCAGGCCCAGCCTCAGCAGCAGGCACCGCAGCAGGCTCAGCCGCAGCCTGCGTACGGCTATCCGCAGCAGCAGGGTGGTTACGGCTACCCGCAGGCCGCCCAGGGCTACCCGCAGCAGGGCGCTCCCGCCCAGCAGCAGCAACAGCAGTACCCCGGCTACCCCCAGCAGCAGGCACAGCCCCAGCAGGTCCAGCAGCCCCAACAGCCGCAGGCACAACCGCCGCAGGCCCCACAGCCTCAGCAGGCCCAGCCCCTGGCCCCGCAGCAGCAGCCGCAGCAGCCGCAAACCCCCACCCCCGTCCAGGGCGCCGACCCCAACGCCGCTGCCAACTACGCCCAGTACTCGCAGCCGGGCCAGCAGCAGCCGCAGCAGCGGGCCGCTCCCGGCGCGCCCCTGGGCTACAGCGCGGCCGTCGAGCTGACCTCTGACCGGCTGCTGCGCAACCAGCCCAAGAAGAAGTCGAGCGCCAAGGCGCAGCCCTCGCGCTTCAAGCTGGGTGCGAAGAAGGAGGAGCAGGAGCGCCAGCGCAAGCTGGAGCTGATCCGTACGCCGGTGCTCTCCTGCTACCGGATCGCGGTCATCAGCCTCAAGGGCGGCGTCGGCAAGACCACGACGACGACCTCGCTGGGCGCCACGCTCGCCGCCGAACGCCAGGACAAGATCCTGGCCATCGACGCGAACCCGGACGCCGGCACGCTCGGCCGCCGGGTCCGCCGCGAGACCGGCGCGACCATCCGTGACCTGGTACAGGCGATCCCGCAGCTGCACAGCTACATGGACATCCGCCGGTTCACCTCGCAGGCGCCGTCCGGCCTGGAGATCCTGGCCAACGACGTGGACCCGGCCGTCTCGACGACGTTCAACGACGACGACTACCGGCGGGCGATCGACGTCCTCGGCAAGCAGTACCCGATCATCCTCACCGACTCGGGTACGGGCCTGCTCTACAGCGCCATGCGCGGGGTGCTGGACCTCGCCGACCAGCTGATCATCATCTCCACGCCGTCGGTGGACGGCGCGAGCAGCGCCAGCACCACGCTGGACTGGCTGTCCGCGCACGGCTACGCCGACCTGGTCCAGCGCGGCATCACGGTGATCTCCGGGGTCCGCGAGACCGGCAAGATGATCAAGATCGACGACATCGTGTCGCACTTCGAGACCCGGTGCCGCGGTGTGGTCGTGGTCCCCTTCGACGAGCATCTGGCCGCCGGTGCCGAGGTCGACCTGGACATGATGCGCCCGAAGACCCGCGAGGCGTACTTCAACCTGGCCGCGCTGGTCGCCGAGGACTTCTCCCGGGCCCAGCAGGCGCAGGGCGTATGGAACGACCCCGCCGCCCAGCAGCAGATGCCGGGCGACCCGAACGCCCAGCAGTACGGGCACCAGCAGTACGGCCAGCAGGGTTACGCGCAGCCGGGCCAGGAAGCGCAGGGCCAGCCGCCTGTCGGGTACCCGCCGCAGCAGGGCGGATGGACCCAGCAGCCTCAGCAGCAGCCCCAGCAACCCCAGGCCCAGCAGCCGCCGGCCGGCTGGCAGCAGCCGCCTCCGGACGCGCCGCAGACACCCGGTCAGCCCGGCCTCCAGCCGGGCTGGACGCAGCAGCCTCCGCCCCAGTAGCAGCGCCTGCCGCGGGGCCCCGGACGACCGGGGCCCCGCGGCGCACGCGACGAGGCCCGGCACTTACCCAAGTGCCGGGCCTCATCCAGTATGTCCAGGCGCCCGCGCGAGCGGACGCCGCAGCCTGCCGCCCGTCAGTCCTCCGCCGAAGCGATCAGCTCGCGCGCTTCCTTCACGTCCACCGCCATCCGCTCCAGCAGCCCGTCGAGCGTCTCGAACTTCTCCTGGCCGCGGATGTACGCGGTGAAGTCGACCGCGACGTGCAGGCCGTACAGGTCCAGCCCGACGCGGTCGATGGCGTACGCCTCGACGGTGCGGGCGGTGCCGTCGAACTGCGGGTTGGTGCCGACGGAGATGGCGGCGGGCATCTTCTCGCCGGCCGCGTGCAGATAGCCCGCGTACACGCCGTCCGCCGGGATGGCGGTGTGCGGCAGGGTCTCCACGTTCGCCGTCGGGTAGCCGAGCTCCCGGCCGCGCTGGGCGCCGCGTACGACCACGCCCTCGACGCGGTGCGGCCGCCCCAGGACCTCCGCCGCGCCCGCGACGTCGCCCTCGGCGACCAGCCGGCGGGTCAGGGTCGAGGAGAACGGCTCGCCGCCGCCCGCCGTGCCCCGCTCGAACAGGTCCACCACCTCGACCTCGTAGTCATAGGTGCCGCCCAGCTCGGCGAGCGTGTCCACGGTGCCCGCCGCCTTGTGCCCGAAGCGGAAGTTCGGCCCCTCGACGACCAGCTTCGCGTGCAGCTTGTCGACCAGGACCTTGACCACGAAGTCGGCCGGGGCCAGCTTCGAGAACTCCTTGGTGAACGGCAGGATCAGCACGGCGTCCACGCCGAGGCCCGCCATCAGCTCAGCGCGCCGCTCGTGCGGGGCCAGCAGCGGCGGGTGGGTGCCCGGCCGCACCACCTCGCTGGGGTGCGGGTCGAAGGTGACCACCACGGCCGGTACGCCCAGCTCCCGGGCGCGTGCCACCGTCTTCCCGATGATCAGCTGGTGCCCGCGGTGCACGCCGTCGTAGGAGCCGATGGTGACGACGCTGCGTCCCCAGCCCTCGGGGATGTCCTCCAAGCCACGCCAGCGCTGCACTGTGCCCGCTCCTCGCCAGAACTCTCGTCCGTCACTGCGCCGGAAGAACCCGGTCGGATCCGGGCACCCTCGGCCTTACGCAGGTCTAAGACTGCCATGCCCCGTGCACCGGTTCGCGGGAAGGGTCGCCTCGCTTCTGTGGAGTGCGGCACCCGGCGGCGCCCGTCCGGCCGCCACGGCCGCCGATTCACCCGCGCGCCGGAGCACGGCGCACCGCACGCGCCCCAGGGGCCCCGCCGCGGTGGTACGGCGACGGGCGGCGCCATGCGGGCATGGCGCCGCCCGTCGTACTGCCCCGTGCCCCCGTTACGGCGCGAAGACCGCCAGGCTCTTCGCCCGGCCGCCCTGGTTCTCCAGCAGCGCCAGGAACGTCCCGTCCGGCGCGAACGCCGCGGCGGGCCGGCCCGCCGCCCCGTCGAACCGCGGCATCGGGATGCGCACCCCGTTGGTGAGCAGCCGCGCCTGGTCCACCGTGACGTCCCAGCGCGGGAAGGCCGCGGCCGCCGCCTCGCCGATCGGCATGACCGGCAGCCCGCCGCCCGCCTCGTCGTCCACGGATTCCTGCAGCTGCTCCAGGGTGCGGGCCCGGTCGAGCTTGTACGGGCCGACCCGGGTGCGCCGCAGCGCGGTCAGGTGGCCGCCGACGCCGAGCGCGTCCCCCAGGTCGCGGGCCAGCGCCCGGATGTACGTACCGGAGGAGCACTCCACCGAGACCAGCAGGTCGGTGACCGGCGTGCCGTCCTCGGCCTCGGTCTCCTCGGCGGAGTACACCACGAACGAGGAGACCGTCACCGGCCGGGCCGGTATCTCCACGTCCTCGCCCTTGCGCACCCGCGCGTAGGACCGCTTCCCGTCGATCTTGATGGCGCTGACCTTGGACGGGACCTGCATGATCTCGCCGGTCAGCGTGGCCACACCCGCGTCGATCGCCGCCCGGTCCAGGCCGTGCGCCGCCTTGGACGCGGTGATCTCACCCTCGGCGTCATCGGTGACCGAGGTCTGCCCCAGGCGGATGGTGCCGACGTACTCCTTCTCGGTCAGCGCGAGGTGGCCGAGCAGCTTCGTGGCGCGCTCGATGCCCAGGACGAGCACGCCGGTCGCCATCGGGTCGAGCGTGCCGGCGTGCCCCACGCGGCGGGTGCGGGCCATGCCCCGCATCTTGGCCACCACGTCGTGCGAGGTGAAGCCGGCCGGCTTGTCGACGATGACCAGGCCGTCCGGCGCCCCCTGCTTGGCGCGGGTGCGCTCCACGCGCCGCGCGCCGGTGTTCTCCCGCTTCATTACGCCGTGGTGTCCTCGTCCTCGTCGCCCGGCTTGCGGTACGGGTCCGCCTCGCCGGCGTACGCGGCGCCCGAGGACGCCTCGCGCACCTTGGCGTCCGAGGCCCGCGCCTTGTCGAGCAGGTCCTCGATCGTCTTGGCGTTCTCCGGCAGCGCGTCCGCGACGAACGTCAGGGTCGGCGTGAACTTCACGCCCGCCGCCCGGCCGACCTCGGAGCGCAGGATGCCCTTGGCGCTCTCCAGTCCGGCCGCCGCGCTGGCCCGGTCCTCGTCGTCGCCGTAGACCGTGTAGAAGACCGTCGCCTCCCGCAGGTCGCCGGTGACCCGGGTGTCCGTGATGGTCACGTGCGAACCCAGGCGCGGGTCCTTGATGCCGCGCTGCAGCTTCTGGGCGACCACCTCCCGGATGAGGTCCGCCAGCTTCTTCGCCCGCGCATTGTCGGCCACTGGTCCGTCTCCTTCTGTGTCTTTCACCATGGTGCTCGTGGCGCCGACGACCCGCTCAGTCGTCATCGTCGCCGTGGAGCCGCCGTCGTACCGACAGCAGCTCCACTTCGGGCCGTGCGGCGACCATGCGCTCGCAGCGGTCCAGTACGTCTGTGAGGTGCCCCGGGTCCCCGGACACCATCGCCAGCCCGATCCGGGCCCGGCGGTGGAGGTCCTGGTCGCCGACCTCCGCCACGCTGACCGCGTACTTGCGGTGCAGTTCGGCGACGATCGGGCGGACGACGGAGCGCTTCTCCTTCAGCGACCGTACGTCGCCGAGGAGGAGGTCGAAGGACAGCGTCCCTACGTACATGCGGTGCGGGTAAGGCCACCCGTGGGGCACTAGATGCCAGATGTACGAGCCATTCGAACCGTACACGCAACGGCCGGGGCCGATCGACGGAAATATCCGCCGACCGGCCCCGGCCCGCCCGCCACCCGGCCCACCACTGGCGGACCGGGCTTCGCGGGCAGTGATGCCTGCGATCAGCCGCGCGGCTTCTCGCGCATCTCGTACGTCGCGATGACGTCGTCGACCTTGATGTCGTTGAAGTTGCCGAGGTTGATACCGCCCTCGAAGCCTTCGCGGATCTCGGTGACGTCGTCCTTGAAGCGGCGCAGACCCTCGATGTTGAGGTTCTCCGCGATGACCTTGCCGTCGCGGACCAGGCGGGCCTTGGTGTTGCGCTTGACCTCGCCGGAGCGGATGAGAACACCCGCGATGTTGCCCAGCTTGGACGACTTGAAGACCTCGCGGATCTCCGCCGTACCGAGCTCGACCTCTTCGTACTCCGGCTTGAGCATGCCCTTGAGGGCCGCCTCGATCTCCTCGATCGCCTGGTAGATGACCGAGTAGTAGCGCACGTCCACGCCCTCGCGCTCGGCCATCTGCGTCGCGCGGCCCTCGGCCCGGACGTTGAAGCCGATCACGATCGCGTCGGAGCCGGACGCCAGGTTGATGTCGGACTCCGTGACCGCACCGACGCCGCGGTGCAGGACCCGGATGTCGACCTCTTCGCCGACGTCGAGCTGGAGCAGCGAGGACTCCAGGGCCTCGACCGAACCGGACGCGTCGCCCTTGATGATGAGGTTGAGCTGCTGGACCTCGCCGGCCTTGAGCACCTTGTCCAGGTCCTCCAGCGACACCCGGCGGGTGCGCTTGGCGAACGCGGCGTTGCGCTCACGGGCGGCGCGCTTCTCGGCGATCTGGCGGGCCGTACGGTCCTCGTCGACGACCAGGAAGTTGTCGCCGGCGCCCGGGACGTTGGTCAGACCCAGGACCAGGACGGGGGTCGACGGACCCGCTTCCTCGACGTTGTTGCCCTTGTCGTCGAGCATCGCCCGGACACGGCCGTACGCGTCGCCGGCCACCATCGTGTCACCGACGCGCAGCGTGCCGCGCTGGACCAGGACGGTCGCCACGGCGCCGCGGCCGCGGTCGAGGTGGGCCTCGATCGCGATGCCCTGGGCGTCCTGCTCCGGGTTGGCGCGCAGGTCCAGAGCGGCGTCCGCGGTCAGGACCACGGCCTCCAGCAGCTGGTCGATGTTCTGGCCCTGGCGGGCGGAGATGTCGACGAACATCGTGTCGCCGCCGTACTCCTCGGCCACCAGGCCGTACTCGGTCAGCTGACCGCGCACCTTGGTCGGGTCGGCGCCCTCGACGTCGATCTTGTTGACCGCGACCACGATCGGCACGTCGGCCGCCTTGGCGTGGTTCAGGGCCTCGATCGTCTGCGGCATCACACCGTCGTTGGCCGCCACCACGAGGATCGCGATGTCGGTCGACTTGGCACCGCGGGCACGCATGGCGGTGAACGCCTCGTGACCCGGGGTGTCGATGAAGGTGATGCGCCGCTCTTCGTCGTTGACCTCGGTCGCGACCTGGTAGGCACCGATGTGCTGGGTGATGCCGCCGGCCTCGCCCGCGATGACGTTCGTCTTGCGGATCGCGTCGAGCAGCCGGGTCTTACCGTGGTCGACGTGACCCATGACGGTCACCACCGGCGGACGGGAGACGAGCATCTCCTCGCCGCCCTCGTTCTCGCCGAACTCGATGTCGAAGGACTCGAGCAGCTCGCGGTCCTCCTCCTCCGGGCTGACGATCTCGACGACGTAGTTCATCTCCTCGCCGAGGAGGTGCAGCGTCTCGTCGGAGACGGACTGCGTCGCGGTGACCATCTCACCCAGGTTCAGCATGACCTGGACGAGCGACGCCGGGTTGGCGTTGATCTTCTCGGCGAAGTCGGTCAGCGAGGCACCGCGCGACAGGCGGACCGTCGCACCGTTGCCGCGGGGCAGCATGACGCCGCCCACCGACGGGGCCTGCATGGCCTCGTACTCCTGACGGCGCTGCCGCTTCGACTTGCGACCGCGGCGCGCGGGGCCGCCGGGACGGCCGAAGGCACCCTGCGTGCCGCCACGGCCACCGGGACCACCCGGACGGCCGCCGAAGCCGGGACGACCGCCGAAGCCGCCGCCACCACCGGGACCGCCGCCACCGGGACGGCCGGCGAAGCCGCCGCCACCGCCCGGACGGCCACCGCCGCCACCGGGACGACCGGCGAAGCCGCCGCCGCCACCCGGGCGACCGCCGCCACCGGGACGACCGGCACCGCCGGGACGACCGCCGCCGGGGCCCGGACGCGGGCCGGCAGCAGGGCTCTTCGGCATCATGCCCGGGTTGGGGCGGTTACCGCCGCCGGGACGCGGGCCGCCCTGGCCCGCACCCTGCGGACGGGGCATGCCGCCCGGGGTCGGACGGGCGCCGCCCGGAGCCTGCGGACGGGGACCGCCCTGGCCACCCTGGCCGCCCTGCGGGCGCGGGCCGCCGGGGGCACCCTGGCCGCCGGGGCGCGGCGCGCCGCCGGGGCGGGGGGCCTGCGGGCGGGCCATGCCGGTCGAGCCGCCGGAGGTGAAGGGGTTGTTGCCCGGACGCGGACCGGACGGACGGTTGCCGCCGGGGCGCGGGCCCGGACGCTCGCCGCCGGGACGCGGCGCGTTGCCACGGCCCTGGCCGCCCTGGCCGCCCTGCGGACGGGCCGGACGCGGACCGGGGGTGCCGGGCTTCGGGGCCGGAGCCGACGGCGGGGCCTGGAACTCGGGCTGCGCGGGCGCGGCCGGCGCAGGCTTGGGCGCCGGGGCCTTGGGGCCCGGCGTGGGGCGCGGACCCGGGGCCGACTTCGGGGCCTCGGCGGGAGCCGCCGGGGCCTGGGTCTTGGGCGCCTCGGGGGCGGCCGGCGCCGGAGCCGCAGGGCCCGGCTTGGGTGCGCCACCCGGCTTCGGGGCGGCGGGACGTGCGGCCTGCGCCGGAGACGGCGCGGCCGGCTTCGCGGCGGCCTTGCGCGGCGCCGCGGGCTTGCCGGCGGCACGGCCGTTGCCGTTGCCCGCCTGGAAAGCGTCGGTCAGCTTACGAACAACCGGCGCCTCGATCGTCGAGGACGCCGAACGGACGAATTCACCAAGTTCTTGGAGCTTGGCCATGACGACCTTGCTCTCCACTCCGAACTCCTTGGCGAGTTCGTATACCCGGACCTTAGCCACTTCGCTCCTTCTAGGTCCGGGTGTCCACCGGACCGTCGCTACTTCATGGGCGTACTCATCGCGTACTCATCGAGTGCTCATCGCAATCTCGACCTACTTCCGACTCGCGAGGTACCTGACCGCACGGTTTTCCGTGCGCTGTGCTTTCTTACGGTGTTGCCTGATCAACCGGTGCGGCTTGATCAACATGCGCCCGTTCGACGAAGCGGCGCAAGGCCGTCGCATCGAACGGTCCCCGGCCCCGGAAGGCCCGGGGGAAGACCCGGCGGCGGACCGCCAGGTCGAGACAGACCCGTGTCGGGTGCACATAAGCACCCCGGCCGGGCAGCGTACCGCGAGGATCGGGGACACACTCGCCCTCGATCGCCACGATGCGCAGCAGATCGCCCTTGGCCGCTCGCTCCCGGCACCCCACACAGGTGCGCTCAGGGCATGCGCGGGCATGCGTCCGGCCAGACACTGCTTAAGTCTACCTCCCCGTGACGGACTCACCCCTACGGGGTAATGCCCGAACGGTCGCTCAAAATTCCGGCGGACCGCCACCGATTTTCGGCTGCGGCCGCATCCTGACGTGCTCCGGACCGCCGGTGGGCGCGGGTGATGCCCCGTGCCCGCCGACGGCTCGGGATCACCCCTGGTCGCCGCCCTGGTCGGTGTCCGGGCGGATGTCGATCCGCCAGCCGGTGAGCCGGGCGGCGAGGCGGGCGTTCTGCCCTTCCTTGCCGATGGCCAACGACAGCTGGTAGTCGGGGACGGTCACCCGGGCGGAGCGCGCCGCCAGGTCGACCACCTCGACCTTGCTGACCCGGGCGGGCGACAGAGCGTGCGCCACCAGCTCGGCCGGGTCGTCCGACCAGTCGACGATGTCGATCTTCTCGCCGTGCAGCTCGGCCATGACCGCGCGCACCCGGCCGCCCATCGGGCCGATGCAGGCGCCCTTGGCGTTCAGCCCGGAGCGGGTGGACCGGACGGCGATCTTGGTGCGGTGACCCGCCTCACGGGCGATGGCCGCGATCTCCACCGAACCGTCGGCGATCTCCGGCACCTCCATGGCGAAGAGCTTCTTCACCAGATTGGGGTGGGTGCGCGAGAGCGTCACGGACGGGCCGCGCACGCCCTTGACGACCCGGACCACGTACGAGCGCAGGCGCGTGCCGTGCGTGTACTCCTCGCCGGGGACCTGCTCCTGCACCGGCAGGATGGCCTCCAGCTTGCCGATGTCGACCAGGACGTTCTTCGGGTCCCGGCCCTGCTGGACGACGCCCATCACGACGTCGCCCTCCCGTCCGGCGTACTCGCCGAAGGTGATCTCCTCCTCGGCGTCCCGCAGCCGCTGCAGGATGACCTGCTTGGCGGTGGTCGCCGCGATCCGGCCGAAACCCGACGGGGTGTCGTCGAACTCACGGGGCTCGGCGCCCTCTTCGAGGTCGGCCGGGTCCTCCTTGGCCCACACCGTCACATGGCCGGTGTCGCGGTCGAGCTCCACCCGCGCGTGGCGGCGGCTTCCCTCGGTGCGGTGGTACGCGATGAGGAGGGCCGACTCGATCGCGGCGACCAGCAGGTCGAACGAGATCTCCTTCTCCCGTACCAGACCCCGCAGGGCACTCATGTCGATGTCCACGGCTACGCCTCCTCCTGGCTCTCGTCGTTCTGCTCGGCGCTGTCGTCGCGCCCCTTGTCCTGCTTGCGGTTGAACTCGATCTCCACGCGCGCCTTGGCGATCTCGGCGAAGGCGACCCGGCGGGCGGTGGGCTTGCGCCCCTTGACGCCCGGAACCTCCAGGTCCAGGCCCTCGTCGTCCACGGCGATGATGCGGGCCACCAGCTCGCCGCCCTCGTGGAGTTGAGCCTTGACGAGGCGGCCGACGGCGCGGCGGTAGTGCCGCGGCTCGGTCAGCGGGCGGTCGGCTCCGGGGGAGGTGACCTCCAGCGTGTACGGGGCGCCGCCCATGGCGTCGGTGTCGTCCAGCACCTGCGACGCCTCGCGGCTGAGCTCGGCGCACTCGTCGAGCTGCACGCCGTCGTCGGAGTCGACCACGATCCTCAGCACACGACGCTTTCCGGCCGGTGTCACCTCGATCTCTTCCAGATCCAGGTCTCGCGCGGCGACCAGCGGTTCAAGCAGTCCGCGCAGCCTCTCGCTCTGGGTGGTGCTCATCCGGGTGACTCCTCGGCCGCGTGTGCTGTTGTGGGAAGGTCGCGTGTCGGGTCAAAGCCTAGCTGTTCCGGCGGGGTACTGACGATTCGGTGGCGGAGCACGGATACGCTCGCCTGCGGTGATCACTACGGACGCCCCCACCGAAGACCCCGGGAAGTCACACGTGCACAACGTCGCGCTCACGCGCAGGAGGACCTTGCTGGCCGGCTCCGTGCTCGGCGGGGCGGCACTGCTGCTCACCGGCTGCTCGGAGGATTCCGGGCCCGGCGGGAGCAGGCAGGAGGCGGACGCGGCGGCGGAGGCCCGGCTGCGCGGGCAGGCCGCGCGGGACAGCGCCGCGCTGCTCGCCCACTACGACGCGACGCTCGCCGCGCACCCCGGGCTGGGCGAGCGCCTGCGGCCGCTGCGCGCCGAAGTGGCCCGCCACGCGGCGGCGTTCGGCGGGGCCTCCCCCGCCCCGTCCGCCCCGTCCACGGCGCCCCGTGCGGGCGCCTCGGCCGCACCGTCCGCTTCGGCCACGGCCTCCGCTCCCGCCTCCCCCGCCGTGCCGCCGGACGAGAAGCAGGCGCGCGCGGACCTCGCGGCGGCGGAGCGGCGTACCGCCGACGCCCGGGCCGCGGCCCTGGTGAGCGCGCCGCCGGAGCTGGCCAGGCTGCTGGCGTCGGTGGCGGCGGCGGGCGCGGCGCACGCGTACCTGCTCACGGAGGACGGCGCGTGAGGCGCGCCGCGGCGGCGGTGGCACTCATCACGGGCGACAGGCCGGGTCCGGGCCCGGCCGCGGAAGGGGTACGGCGATGCTGACATCCAGGGCGGCGCGCTCGGAGGCGACGGCCGACGGCGCGCACGGGGCCGAGTTGAAGGCGCTCCAGGCGGCGCTGGCGGCCGAGCACGCCGCCGTCTACGGCTACGGCGTGGTCGGCGGCCGGATCGGCGCCGACCGGCGCAAGGAAGCACGGGAGGGGTACGACGCCCACCGCGCGCGCCGTGACGAGCTCCGGCGCGGCGTACGGGATCTGGGCGGCACGCCGCAGGCCGCGGCGGCCGCGTACGAGCTGCCCTTCCCGGTGCCGGACGCGGCGGCCGCCGTGCGGCTGGCGGCGGAGCTGGAGGACCGGGTGGCGGCCGTGTACGCCGATCTCGTACGGGCCGGTGGCGCGGCGCGGCGCCGGGACGCGGCCGGGGCGCTGCGCGAGGCCGCGGTGCGGGCGGTGCGCTGGCGCGGCAGCGGCGTAGCCTTCCCTGGGCTCCCGGAGCGGGCCCGGGGCACCGGTGCCCCGTCCGGCGCCGCTGCGGCCGGGCACTGACGCACCGCCCGCGCCCGGGACCTGTCGTCGGCTTCCCGTCCTTCGGGCGGACAGGAGGCCCCGGGCCCACCGCGTTCAGCACCTCCACCGAAAGGGACAGCACAGGCATGGCTACGGCACCCATCGAACCGCCGCAACGGCTGGTGAGCGCGCTCGGCGGCGATCCGGACGGCCCGGCCGGTGCCTGGCTCGACGCGCTGCCCGGCCTCGTACAGCAGCGGCTGGACGCCTGGGAGCTGACGCTGGAGCGGGTGCACGAGCCGGGCGGGCGCAGCAGCCTGCTCGCGTACGTACGGCAGGCCGACGGCACCCCGGCGGCGCTGAAACTCCCGGCACCATGCAGGGCGGCGCACGAGGGCGCGGCGCTGGAGCAGTGGGACGGCTGGGGCGCGGCACGGCTGCTGTGCGCCGATGCGGACAGCGGTGCGCTGCTCCTGGAGCGGCTGGGGGGCTCGGTCACCCTGCGCTCGCTCCCGGAGGCGAAGGCCCTGCTGGAGGCGGCGGGCACGGTGCGGCGGCTGTGGGTGGCACCGGCCGAGGGCCATCCCTTCGCGTCGCTGGCGGGCCGTACGGAGGAGGCCGTCGAGGAACTGCGGACCCGTGGGGCCACGACGCAGGCCGCGGGGCCGCTGCTGGACGAGTGCCTGGAGCTGCGCCGGGCGCTGCCCGCCGACGCGTCCGAGGAGGTGCTGCTGCACGGCGCGTTCCGGCAGGGCAAGGTGCTGGCCGGGGAGCGGGCGCCGTGGCTGGCGGTCGGCCCGTCGCCGGTGGTGGGCGAGCGGGCGTACGACCTGGCCTGGCTGGTGCTGGACCGCTTCGAGGATCTGGCGGCCGGTTCGGGGGCCGCGTCAGCGGCCCGCCGCCGGGTGGCCAAACTGGCGGACTCCCTGGACGTGGACCGGGACCGGCTGCGCAGTTGGACGCTGTACCGCGCGGTGGACGCGGGGGTGCGCGAACTGACGGCGCCGGGCGGGGACGGGCAGCGCGGTGAGCTACTGCTGGAGTTCGCCACCTGGCTGTAGGGGCGGCAGGACTGCCCTCTGGGGGCAACGCAGCTGCTGCCTGGGGCAGCACGGCTGCCATCCGGGAGCGGCACCGCTGCCCCTGGGAGCGGCACCGCGGCCGTCCAGGAGCGGCACGGCCGCCGTCCGGAAAACGACCGGGGCCGGGCGGCTCCGGTTTCCCGGCCCCGCCCGGCCCCGTGACCGCGCTTCGTCCGTCAGGCGCTCAGCCGGGCCACGGCCTCCTCGACCGTCAGCTCCTCGCGCTCGCCCGTACGGCGGTCCTTCAGCTCGACGACGCCCTCGGCGGCGCGGCGGCCCGCGACCAGGATCGTCGGGACGCCCAGCAGCTCGGCGTCGGTGAACTTCACGCCCGGCGAGACGCCGGCCCGGTCGTCCACCAGGACGCGCAGCCCCGCGGCGCCCAGCTTGTCGCCGACCTCCAGGGCCAGCTCGGTCTGCTTGGCCTTGCCCGCGGCGACCACGTGCACGTCGGCCGGGGCCACCTCGCGCGGCCAGCACAGGCCGGACTCGTCGTGGGTCTGCTCGGCGAGGGCGGCGACGGCGCGGGAGACGCCGATGCCGTACGAGCCCATCGTGACCCGCACCGGCTTGCCGTTCTGGCCGAGCACGTCCAGCTCGAAGGCGTCCGCGTACTTGCGGCCCAGCTGGAAGATGTGGCCGATTTCGATCGCCCGGTCGATGCGCAGGCCGGCGCCGCACTGGGGGCAGGGGTCGCCCGGCTCGACCACGACGACGTCCAGGTACTCGTCGACCTCGAAGTCCCGGCCCGCGACGACGTTGCGGGTGTGCTTGCCGTCCTTGTTGGCGCCGGTCACCCAGACGGTGCCGGGGGCGACGCGCGGGTCGGCGAGGTACTTGAAGGACTTGCCCGCCAGGCCCTGCGGACCGACGTAGCCGCGGACCAGGTCCGGGCGGTCGGTGAAGTCTTCGGCGGTGACCAGCTCGACCGTGGCCGGGGCCAGGTGCTCGCCCAGCTTGCCGAGGTCCACCTCGCGGTCGCCGGGGACGCCCACCGCGACGATCTCGCCGTCCACCTTGACGAGGAGGTTCTTCAGGGTGGCGGAGGCGGGGATGCCCAGGTGCTCGGCCAGCGTCTCGATGGTCGGGGTGTCCGGGGTGTCCAGCTCCTCCATGGCGCCGGCGCCGGAGGCGTCCGAGGGCTCGACCTTGACCGTGACGGCCTCGGTGTTGGCCGCGTAGTCGCAGGCCGGGCAGTCCACGAAGGTGTCCTCGCCGGCCGCGGCGGGGGCCAGGAACTCCTCGGAGGCCGAGCCGCCCATGGCGCCGGAGACGGCGGAGACGATGCGGTAGTCCAGACCGAGGCGCTGGAAGATCTTCTGGTACGCCTCGCGGTGCAGGCGGTAGGACTCCGCCAGGCCCTCGTCGCTGGTGTCGAAGCTGTACGAGTCCTTCATCTGGAACTCGCGGCCGCGCAGCACGCCGGAGCGGGGGCGCGCCTCGTCCCGGTACTTGGTCTGGATCTGGTACAGCATCACCGGCAGGTCCTTGTAGGACGTGCACTGGTCCTTGACCGTGAGGGTGAAGATCTCCTCGTGGGTGGGCCCGAGCAGGTACTCGGCGCCCTTGCGGTCCTTGAGGCGGAACAGCAGGTCGCCGTACTCCTCCCAGCGCTGGGAGGTCTCGTAGGGCTCCTTGGGCAGCAGCGCGGGGAGCAGGACCTCCTGGGCGCCGATGGCGTCCATCTCCTCGCGCACGATCCGCGAGACGTTCTCCAGCACCTTCTTGCCCAGCGGCAGCCAGGTCCAGATGCCGGCGGCGGTGCGGCGGACGTAGCCGGCGCGCACGAGCAGCTTGTGGCTGGCGGTCTCGGCGTCGGCCGGGTCGTCGCGCAGCGTCTTGATCATCAATCGGGACATGCGCTGGACCTGGGCCATGGTGATTCTCCTGCGTAAGAAAGGTGACTTCCGCGAGGTTATCCGGAGGGGCACGCCCCATGGAAATGGGATCCGCGCCGCGGGTTCCGTACGACCGGCCCCGTCAACGCTTGAGCGGCAGCGGCGCGCCCATGACCGCGTACGGGAGCGGGGCGCTCGGGAACAGCACGCGGCGGGCCAGGTCCTGGTAGCCGAGGGCGCGGTAGAGGCCGCGGGCCGGGCTGTCGGTGTCGATGGCGGACAGGATGCTGCGCGGTTCGGTGGCCCCGTCGGTGATGCGGGTGATCAGTTCGCGGCCGATGCGCCGGTTCTGGAAGGCGGGCAGCACATGCAGTTCGGTGATCACGAAGGAGTCGTCGAGCCAGTGGTCCAGGCCGCGGGCGCGCAGATACGGCTCGACGACCGTGGACCACCAGTGCGTACGGCTGTTGGGCATGCCGTAGACGAAGCCGACCAGCCGCCCGCCGGGCGTCGTGGCGCCGAGGGCGCGGGCGCCGGGGCTGGTCAGATGGCGCAGGACGATGTGGCGGCGGACGCCGATCTCGTCGTCGGTGAGGCCGAACGCGAGCGCCTGTACGGCGAGCGCGTCGTCCACGCGGACAGCGAGATCCAGGGGGCCGACCGCGACGTCATCCATGGTCGGGAGCGTACAAGGCGCCGGGGCGTAAGACGATCGGCAGGACGGCCGGAGTGCGGCGGCATCCGGCCGCACGGGGCGCGGGCGGGTCAGAAGAGCACGCTCATGAAGGCGCCGGTCTCCTGGAAGCCGACCCGCCGGTACGCGGCGCGCGCCGCCGTGTTGAAGTCGTTCACGTACAGCGAGGCGACCGGCGCGACCTCGGTGAGGGCGTAGCGCAGCACCGCGGCCATGCCCGTCTCGGAGAGGCCCTTGCCGCGGTACTCGGGCGCGACCCAGACGCCCTGGATCTGGCAGGCCCGTGGCGTGGCGGCGCCGATCTCGGCCTTGAAGACGACCTTGCCGTCGTCGACCCGGGCGAACGACCGCCCGGCGCCGACCAGCTCGGCGACGCGCGCCTGGTAGAGCAGTCCGCCGTCGCCGGCCAGCGGCGAGATGCCGACCTCCTCGGTGAACATCGCCACGCACGCGGGCATGATCAGATCCATCTCGTGCTTGCCGATGCGCCGGACGTACGGGTCCGGCTCGACCTCGCTGGCGAAGGAGGACGTGACCATCAGCGGCTGCTGGGCGCGCACCTCGCGGGCCGGGCCCCAGGCCGGCTCCAGGAGGGACCACAGTTCGGCGGTGGGTCCGGCCGGGCCGACGATGGAGGAGCAGCGGCGGCCCTGGCGGCGGGCCCGCTCGGCGAAGCCGCGCACCGCCTCGGGGGTGGCGCAGACGGGGACGAGGTTGGCGCCCGCGTAGCACAGCGATTCCAGGCGGCCGTCGGCGTACCAGCCCCACATCTCGCCGCCGAGCCGCCACGGGTCGAGCCCGGCGACCTGCACGCGCGCGGCGACGAACGCGTTGGCGACGGGGTCGCGGTCCAGCACCGCGAGCGCGTCGTCGAGCTCCCCGGGCTCCAGAACCTTGGTGGTCGTGGTGGTCAGCACGTGTCGGAAAGCCTCACCTTTACGGGCCTGGGAGGCCAGGCAACTGCGGGTCCTGGAACTTTACCTCCCCGGCGGCGCGGGCAGCGGATCCGTTCCGGGTACCGCTCCCGGCACGATTTACGCACGGAGCCCCGCCACCGGTGTGGGCCGGTGGCGGGGCTCGTGGGGCGCGCGGGGCGCCGGAGGCGGTGCGGGCGTCAGCCGGCGACGGAGATGGTGGGCTCGCCGGACGTCACGCCGTCCTTCTCCATCTGCTCGGCGATCTTCATGGCCTCTTCGATGAGGGTCTCGACGATCTTCGATTCCGGCACGGTCTTGATGACCTCGCCCTTCACGAAGATCTGGCCCTTGCCGTTGCCGGAGGCTACACCGAGGTCAGCCTCACGGGCCTCGCCGGGGCCGTTGACGACGCAGCCCATGACCGCGACGCGCAGCGGCACCTCCATGCCCTCCAGGCCCGCGGTGACCTCGTCGGCGAGCTTGTACACGTCCACCTGGGCGCGGCCGCAGGACGGGCAGGAGACGATCTCCAGGCGGCGCGGGCGCAGGTTCAGCGACTCCAGGATCTGCAGGCCCACCTTGACCTCCTCGGCCGGCGGGGCCGACAGGGAGACGCGGATGGTGTCGCCGATGCCCTCGCTGAGCAGGGCGCCGAAGGCGACGGCCGACTTGATCGTGCCCTGGAAGGCCGGACCGGCCTCGGTCACACCGAGGTGCAGCGGGTAGTCGCACTGCGCGGCGAGCTGGCGGTAGGCGTTGACCATGACGACCGGGTCGTTGTGCTTGACCGAGATCTTGATGTCCCGGAAACCGTGCTCCTCGAACAGCGAGCACTCCCACAGCGCCGACTCCACCAGCGCCTCGGGGGTGGCCTTGCCGTACTTCTGGAGCAGACGGCGGTCGAGGGAGCCGGCGTTCACGCCGATCCGGATGGGGGTGCCCGCGTCGGAGGCCGCCTTGGCGATCTCCTTGACCTTGTCGTCGAACTGCTTGATGTTGCCGGGGTTGACCCGGACCGCGGCGCAGCCGGCGTCGATCGCGGCGAAGACGTACTTCGGCTGGAAGTGGATGTCGGCGATGACCGGGATCTGCGACTTGCGGGCGATGACCGGCAGCGCGTCCGCGTCGTCCTGGGTCGGGCAGGCGACCCGGACGATCTGGCAGCCGGAGGCCGTCAGCTCGGCGATCTGCTGCAGCGTGGCACCGATGTCGGACGTACGCGTGGTCGTCATCGACTGCACCGAGACCGGTGCGTCCCCGCCCACGGCGACCGGACCGACCTGGATCTGGCGGCTGACCCGGCGGTCGGCCAGCTTGGTCGGTACGTCCGGCATTCCCAGTGAAATGGCAGTCATCTGGCGAGCAACCCCAAGGTGTGGATCTAGGTCCCGAGATCGGCGGGCTCCGGTCTTCGAGATTACGGCACGGCCGTTGCCGTGGGCACATCGAACCCCTCCCGCCCCCCGTTGGGAGGCGGCGGAGCACCCGTGTGCGCGGTTTGAAACGGCCGGGGCGGGGATACCGCCCCGGTACCTATGTCAGCTTCACCGGATTCACCACATCGGCCACCAGGACCAGCAGCGTGAAGCAGATGAAGATCCCGGCGACCACGTAGGCGACCGGCATGAGCTTGGCCACGTCGAAGGGGCCGGGGTCGGGGCGGCGGAAGACCCGGGCGAACGCGCGGCGGACCGACTCCCACAGGGCGCCCGCGATGTGGCCGCCGTCCAGCGGCAGCAGCGGGAGCATGTTGAACAGGAAGAGGGACAGGTTGAACCCGGCGACCAGGAAGAGCATGGTCGCCACCCGCTGCTCCGGCGGGATGTTCAGCGAGAAGACCTCGCCGCCGACCCGGGCCGCGCCGACCACGCCCATCGGGGAGTCCTGCTTGCGCTCGCCGCCGTTGAAGGCGGCGTCCCACAGGTCGGGGACCTTGGCGGGCAGGTTGACCAGGGACTGGACACCCTGTTCGACCATGTTGCCCATGCGGTCCACGGACTGCCCGAAGGACTGCTGGACGATGCCGGTGGCCGGGGTGAAGCCGAGGAAGCCGGCGGTGACGTACTCGCCCGGCACGTAGGAGCCGTGCCCGTCGGTCTTGGCGACCTTGTTCTCGATCAGGTTCGCGTGCAGCTGCTGCCGCTTGCCGTCCCGCTCGACGGTGATCGTCGCGGGGCCCGTGGTGTCCCGGATGCTCTGCTGGAGGCTGCCCCAGTCCGGTACGGGCTTGCCGTTGAAGTCGACGATCTTGTCGCCGGCCCGCAGCCCCGCGGCCTTGGCCGGGGAGTCCTTGGCACCCTTGGTGCACTTGTCGGTCTTGGCGGAAGCCGCTATCACGCAGTCCGAGACCGAGCCGACCTGGGTGGTCTGGGTGTTGATGCCGAAGCCCATCAGCACGCCCATGAAGATCACGACCGCGAGGATCAGGTTCATGAACGGCCCGGCGAACATCACGATGACGCGCTTCCAGGGCTTGCGCGTGTAGAACAGGCGCTTCTCGTCACCCGGCTGCAGCTCTTCGAAGGCCGCCGAACGGGCGTCCTCGATCATGCCGCGCCAGGGGGAGGTGGAGCGGGCGGTGATGGCGCCGTCCTCCCCCGGCGGGAACATCCCGATCATGCGGATGTAGCCGCCGAGCGGTATGGCCTTGATGCCGTACTCGGTGTCGCCCTTGCGCCGGGAGAACAGCGTCGGCCCGAAGCCGACCATGTACTGCGGCACCCGGATGCCGAACATCTTGGCCGTGGACAGATGGCCCAGCTCGTGCCAGGCGATCGAGAAGAGCAGGCCGACGACGAAGACGACTATGCCCAAAACGGTCATCCAGGTCGTCATGCGCGAGCCTCCGATGTCGTACGGGCCGCTCGGGCGGCCAGCTCACGGGCGCGGGCGCGCGCCCAGGTTTCCGCCTGCAAGACGTCCGCGACCGTCAGGGAGGTTCCCCTGTCGGGCGTGCCGTGCCTCGCGACCACTTCGGCGACCGTATCGACAATCCCTGTGAACGGCAGCCCGCCCTTGAGGAAAGCATCGACGCATTCCTCGTTGGCCGCGTTGAAGACGGCCGGCGCGGTGCCGCCCAGATCGCCGACGTGGCAGGCCAGCGGCACGGACGGGAACGCCTCGGTGTCCAGGGGCAAGAAGTCCCACTGGTGGGCCCTGGTCCAGTCGATGCCCGGGGCGGCGTCCGGGACCCGGTCCGGCCAGCCGATTCCGAGCGCGATCGGCATGCGCATGTCGGGCGGGCTGGCCTGGGCCAGGGTGGATCCGTCGGTGAACTCCACCATCGAGTGGATGTAGGACTGCGGATGGACGACGACCTCGATGCGGTCGAAGGGCACGTCGTACAGCAGGTGCGCCTCGATGACCTCCAGGCCCTTGTTGACCAGGGTCGCGGAGTTGACGGTGATGACCGGGCCCATCGCCCAGGTGGGGTGGGCGAGCGCCTGCTCCGGCGTGACGGACGCCAGCTCCGCCTTCGTACGGCCGCGGAACGGCCCGCCGGAGGCGGTGACGACGAGCTTGCGCACCTCGCTGCGGGGGCCGCCCAGCAGGCCCTGGAAGAGCGCGGAGTGCTCGGAGTCGACGGGCACGATCTGGCCGGGGCGCGCCTGGGCCTTCACCAGCGGCCCGCCGACGATCAGCGACTCCTTGTTGGCGAGCGCCAGCGAGCGGCCCGCCTTCAGGGCGGCGAGGGTGGGCGCGAGGCCGATGGAGCCGGTGATGCCGTTGAGGACGGTGTGGCAGTCCAGGGCGGCGACCTCGGTGGCCGCGTCGGGCCCGGCGAGGATCTCCGGCAGCCGCTCCCCCGCCCCGTACCGCGCGGACAGCGCCTCGCGCAGCGCCGGCACCGCGTCCTCGCGGGCCACCGCCACCGTACGGACCCGCAGCTGGTGCGCCTGCTCGGCCAGCAGCTCCACCCGGCCGCCGGCCGCGGACAGCGCGGTCACCCGGAAGCGGTCGGGGTTGCGCAGCACCAGGTCGATGGCCTGGGTGCCGATGGAGCCGGTCGAGCCGAGGATCACGATGTCGCGCGGCCCGTCGCCGTCGCCGGTGAGCGGGGCGGGGACGAAGCGCAGATGCGGGTCAGCGAGGGTGTCCGTCATGGGGACCATTGTTGCCGGTCCGGACGGGGCCGTGAGCCGCAGGGGATTGTCAGTGGGTCGTGGGACCGTACGGCCATGGAACGAACGATGTCCCCGCCCGCGCGGCTGGCCGCCGAGCTCATGCCCGCCGGCGCGGCGGAGCGCTGGACGGCGCTGCTGCGTCCGGCGGTGCGCCTGACCCGCCCGGACGACCGCCGCGCCCCGCTCGCCGGGCCGCCCGTGGGGTATCTGGGCGGCCGTCCCGAGCTGCCGGACGACGTGCCGTGGCCGGTGTGGGAGGGGAACGGACCGCTCACGTTCGTCGCTTCGCTGTCGCTGTCCGCACTGGCCGGCGCGGACCTGGACATACCCCTGCCCGAGGACGGCACGCTGCTGTTCTTCGTGTCCTACGGCCCCGGGCAGGGCGACGGCGTGCCCGGCCTCGGCCCGGAGGGGCAGCGGGGCGCCCGCGTCGTGTACGTACCCGAGGGCACGCCCGTCGCCGAGCGCCGGGTTCCCGGGGGCCTCGAAGAGCCGTACCGCCGTGTCCCGCTGTCGGCCGAGCCGGAGATGACGTGGCCCGACCGCGAGGAGTTCTGGCTGGGGGATCTGGTGGGTGCCTCACCCGGTGACGAGCTTCCGGAGTGGGTGGACGCCTTCGACGACGCCTTGATCGACCTCTCACCCAAGATATGGCACCGCGTGGGCGGCTACCCCATACCCATACAGGGCGGCTTGGACTGCGACTTCCTCGGTGCGGACGAGGACCCGGACGACTGGGTGCTGCTCGCCCAGATCGACAGCGACGACCGGGCCCGGATGGAGTGGGTCCACCAGGGCACCCTGTACTGGCTGATATCCCGGGCGGACCTGGCCGCGCGCAACTTCGCGGGAGCGCGCTTCACCTGGCAGTTCCTCTAGAACCCTCCGCTGAAGCGCGCCCCGTCCGGCTCAGCGGATCGGCCGGTGGACGTTCTCCTTGGCCGACGGTCCGGGTGTCGCGTCGGCGATCCAGGGGCCGTCGCCGCTCGGGTCCACGACGCCCTCCTCCAGCCAGGCGTACGTACCGGTCAGCACGCCCGAGACGACCTTGCGGTCCAGGTCGTCGGTGTTGGTCCACAGCCGCCCGAAGAGCTCGTCCACGCGGATGCGGGCCTGCCGGCAGAACACGTCGGCGAGCTGGTGCGCCTCGCGGCCGTGGTCGTCGGTGGCGCGCAGGTGCTCGGCCCGTACGACGGCCGCGCTCATGGCGAACAGTTCGGCGCCGATGTCCACGATCCGGCCGAGGAAGCCCTGTTTGGTCTCCATCCGGCCCTGCCAGCGGGACATGGCGTAGAAGGTGGACCGGGCCAGCTTGCGCGCTGCCCGCTCCACGTACCGCAGGTGCCCGGCGAGTTCCCCGAACTCCGTGTACGTACGCGGTAGTTGACCGGGCCCGGCGACCAGCTTGGGCAGCCAGCGGGCGTAGAACGTACCGGCCTTGGCGGCGGCCCTGCCCTTGTCGCCGAGCGACTTCTCGGGGTCGATGAGGTCACCGGCCACGGACAGGTGCGCGTCCACCGCCTCGCGGGCGATGAGCAGGTGCATGATCTCCGAGGAGCCCTCGAAGATCCGGTTGATGCGCAGATCGCGCAGGATCTGCTCGGCGGGCACGGCGCGCTCGCCGCGGGCCGCGAGGGAGGCCGCGGTCTCGAAGCCCCGGCCGCCGCGGATCTGTACGAGTTCGTCGGCCATCAGCCAGCCCATCTCGGAGCCGTACAGCTTGGCCAGTGCCGCCTCGATGCGGATGTCGTTGCGGTCCTCGTCCGCCATCTGGGAGGACAGGTCGACCACGGCCTCCAGCGCGAAGGTGGTGGCCGCGATGAAGGAGATCTTGGAACCGACCGCCTCGTGCTCGGCGATCGGCTTGCCCCACTGCTCACGGGCCGCGGACCACTCACGGGCGATCTTCAGACACCACTTGCCGGCGCCGACGCACATGGCGGGCAGCGAGAGGCGGCCGGTGTTGAGCGTGGTCAGCGCGATCTTCAGGCCGGCGCCCTCGGGTCCGATGCGGTTCGCGGCGGGCACCCGTACGCGGTGGAAGCGGGTGACGCCGTTCTCGATGCCGCGCAGGCCCATGAAGGCGTTGCGGTTCTCGACGGTGACGCCCTCGGCGGCGGCCTCCACGACGAACGCTGTGATGCCGCCCTTGTGGCCCTCGCTCTTCGGGACGCGCGCCATGACCACGAGGAGGTCGGCGACGACCCCGTTGGTGGTCCACAGCTTGACGCCGTCCAGGACGTAGTCCTCGCCGTCGGGCACCGCCATGGTCGCCAGCCGGGCCGGGTCGGAGCCCACGTCCGGCTCGGTGAGCAGGAACGCCGAGATGTCCGTCCGGGCGCAGCGCGGCAGGAAGGTGTCCTTCTGCTCCTGGGTGCCGAACAGTTTCAGCGGCTGCGGTACGCCGATCGACTGATGCGCGGAGAGCAGCGCGCCGATGGCGGGGTTGGCGGAGCCGACGAGGGCGAGCGCCTTGTTGTAGTAGACCTGCGTGAGGCCGAGGCCGCCGTACTTGGTGTCGATCTTCATACCGAGCGCGCCGATCTCCTTGAGACCGTCGATGGTCTCGTCGGGGATCTGCGCCTCGCGTTCGATGCGGGCGCCGTCGATCTTCGTCTCGCAGAAGTCGCGGAGCTTGGCGAGGAACTCCTCACCGCGCTGGGCGTCCTCGGTGGCGGGGGTGGGGTGCGGATGGATGAGGTCGAGCCGGAAGCGGCCCAGGAACAGTTCCTTGGCGAAGCTGGGCTTGCGCCAGTCCTGCTCCCGGGCGGCCTCGGCGACCTGCCGGGCCTCGCGCTCGGACACATTGCGGGTGGATGGAGCGGTCATGAGGGGCTCACCTCGCCGCGGAGTCGGGTCACGGAGTGGGTCGGTGGGGACCGGGCGCCCCGCGGTCACGGAATCCGGCGTTCCGTACCGGTCGGCGCCGGGCCGGTGTGCGTACGGCGCTCCCGCCGCCGTCCGGCTACCGGTCAGTGCTACTTGTGAGTCTGTACCCGTTCCGTTCGACTTGCACCAGACTCCGCGGCACGGAACGGGGCGGACGGCGCCCCTCCCGCCCCGCCCGCCTCAGCGGGCGCCCGGCGTGACCAGCCCCGTCTCGTACGCCAGCACCACGGCCTGGGCGCGGCTGCACAGCCCCAGCTTGGCCATCGTCCGGTTCAGATGCGTCTTGACCGTGGCCTCGCTGATCACCAGCCGGGCCGCGATCTCGGGGTTGGACAGGCCCTTGGCGGTGTGCCGCAGCACCTCCAGCTCGCGGGCGGTGAGCGCCTGGAGGGTCTCGGGCCCGTCCGCCGCCTCCCGGCCCGGTTCGTCGCGCTGGCGCGCGTACGCCTCGACCAGCCTGCGGGTGACGCTCGGCGCGAAGAGCATGTCGCCGCCCGCGACGGTGGCGAGGGCCGAGAGCAGCCGCTGCGGCGGGGTGTCCTTCAGCAGGAAGCCGCTGGCTCCGGCGCGCAGCGCCGCGTAGACGTACTCGTCCAGGTCGAAGGTGGTCAGCACCACGACGCGCGGGGCCGGCTCGCCCGCCTCGGCCGCGCCGCGCAGGATGCGCTCGGTGGCGGTGATGCCGCTGACGCCGGGCATCCGGATGTCCATCAGGATCACATCGGGGCGGTGTTCGGCGGCCAGCCGGACCGCCTCCTCGCCGTCCGACGCCTCGGCCACCACCTCGACGTCGGGCGCGGCCCGCAGCAGGGCGGCGACGCCGGCCCGGATGAGGACCTGGTCATCGGCCACCAGCACCCTGATCATGCTCTGTCGTCCCTTTCCGAGGCGGTGCCGGCCCCGCCCCGGGGTGGACGGGCAGGGTGAGCCGCACCTGGAAGCCGCCGCCCGGGAGAGGCCCGGCCCGCAGACTGCCGCCGTAAATCCTGGCCCGCTCGCGCATCCCTATCAACCCGTGTCCGGTCGATACATGGCCGGAAGTCGCCGGTGGAGCGGCGGCTTCCGCGGGCGGGCCGCCGTCGTCGCGCACCTCGACCGTGAGGCGTTCGGCGCCGTGGTGGACGAGCACCACGACGCGGGCGCCCCGTGCGTGCTTGAGGGCGTTGGTCAGCGCTTCCTGCACGACGCGGTAGGCGCACTGTTCCAGCCCCGGCGCGTACGGCCGCCGCTCCCCCGTCGTCCGCAGCTCGGCCGGCAGCCCCGCGGCCCGTACCCGCTCGACGACCCCGCCGATCCGGTCGAGGCCCGGCGCCGGTTCGTAGGCCGCGGCGTCCTCGCCTTCGCCCGTTTCCGAGCGGTCCACGGCGGCCGGGCCGCCCGCCATCTCCCGCGGGTCCACGCGCAGGACGGCCAGCAGCCGCCGCATCTCCTCCAGCGCCTCGCCGCTGGTCCCGGCGATGGTGCCGAGTGCGCGCCGGGCGGTGTCCGGGTCGGAGGCGAAGACGTACCCGGCCAGCCCGGCCTGTACGGAGATCACGGACATGTGGTGGGCGACCACGTCGTGCAGTTCGCGGGCGATGCGCACCCGTTCGTCGGCGACGGCGCGCCGGGCGTTCTCCTCCTTCTCGCGACGCAGTTGCCCGGCCATCTCGGTGAGCCGGACGTTGCGTTCGGCGGAGGTGCGGGCGACGTTGCCGAACCAGCACAGGATGACCGTGTACAGCACGCTCTGCCCGAGCGTGGTCGGCCAGGCGCTCTCGTTGCCCGTCGTACCGGCGAAGTTCCACAGCGCGGCCAGCAGCACGGAGCAGCCCGCGGCGACGCGCGGGGGGCGGTGGGAGGCGACGGTGTAGAGCGCCATCAGGCCCGCGAGGCTGTTGACGACGGGCCAGTAGTCCAGCGCGATGTAGGCGAACCACAGGAGGAAGACACTCAGGCACACCGCGACGGGGGCCCGCCTGCGGGCCACGAGCAGCAGGTTGATCAGGCAGGTCAGTACGGAGCCGAGGCCGTCCAGACGGTGCCAGCCGGCGGGCGCGTTGTCGTGGCCGAGCAGCAGCGACACGGTCGCGAAGGCCGCGGCGACGGCCGTGTCCAGAGCGAACGGCGAGGGTTTCCGCACCCACCGTCGCACCACCCCGGCCACCCCGCCCCTGCGCACGGCCGCAGCGTAACCCGGGCGGCACGGCGGGGCATCGAACCGGAGGAGGCGGTCCGGCTACCGCGGAAGTTGTACGTCCGGCCGGGAGCTACCACGGAAGTCACGCGCGCTTTTCCACCCGTGACGGGACGCCCCGGCGCACGGGGCGCGCGTACGGTCGCAGAGCGACACCGCACCACGGCGCCGCCACGGGGGAACGGGGGAGGCAGCGCGCTCCGGGACGCGGTCCCGGAGCGCGCTGCTCGTCTTCCCGAGGCCGGCTTCTAAAGGTCCAGCCCCGTGAGGACCAGCACCCGCTCGTACGTGTAGTCCTCCATCGCGAAGCGCACGCCCTCGCGCCCCACGCCGGACTGCTTGGCGCCGCCGTACGGCATCTGGTCCGCGCGGTAGGAGGGCACATCGCCGATGATCACGCCGCCGACCTCCAGCTCCCGGTGCGCCCGGAAGGCGGCCTGCACGTCGTGCGTGAACACGCCCGCCTGGAGGCCGTACTTGGAGTCGTTGACGGCGGCGAACGCCGCTTCCTCGCCGTCCACCTTCGTCAGGCTGAGGACCGGTCCGAAGACCTCCTCGCAGGCCAGCGTCACACCGGCCGGCACGCCCTCCAGGACGGTCGGGGCGTAGGAGGCGCCGTCCCGCTTGCCGCCCGCGAGCAGCTTCGCGCCCGCGCCGACGGCCTCGTCCACCCACGCCTCGACGCGCTTGGCGGCGTCCTCGCTGACCAGCGGGCCGACCTCGGTCTCGTCGTCCGACGGGTCGCCGGTGACCTGCGCGTTGACGGCGGCCACGATCTTCGGCACCAGCCGGTCGTAGACGGACGCGTCGGCGATCACCCGCTGCACCGAGATGCAGGACTGGCCGCCCTGGTAGTTGGAGAAGGTGGCGATGCGCTGCGCCGCCCAGTCCAGGTCGGCCTCGGAGGCGAAGTCGGCCAGCACCACGGCCGCCCCGTTGCCGCCCAGTTCGAGGGTGCAGTGCTTGCGCGGCACCGAGTCCATGATCGCGTAGCCGACCTTCTCGGACCCGGTGAAGGAGATCACCGGCAGCCGCTCGTCCTGGACCAGCGCGGGCATCCGGTCGTTGGACACCGGCAGGATCGACCAGGAGCCGGCCGGCAGGTCGGTCTCGGCCAGCAGCTCGCCGAGGATCAGGCCGGACAGCGGGGTGGCCGGGGCGGGCTTGAGGATGATCGGCACGCCCGCCGCGATCGCCGGGGCGATCTTGTGGGCGCAGAGGTTGAGCGGGAAGTTGAAGGGCGCGATGCCCAGCACCGTGCCGCGCGGGAAGCGGCGGGTCAGCGCGAGCCGGCCGGCGCCGCCCGCGTCGGTGTCCAGACGCTGCGCCTCGCCGCCGTTGAAGCGGCGGGCCTCCTCGGCCGCGAACCGGAAGACGGACACGGCCCGGCCCACTTCGCCGCGGGCCCACTTCATGGGCTTGCCGTTCTCGGCGGAGATCAGCCGGGCGATCTCCTCCGTGCGCTCCACCAGGCGCCGCTGCACATGGTCCAGGGCCGCCGCGCGTACGTGCGCGGGGGTTGCGGACAGCTCGGCCTGTACGGCGACGGAGGCCGCGACGGCCTCCTCGACCTGCGCCTCGGTGGGAACGCTCACCGTGCCGACGAGACGGCCGTCCCAGGGGGAGGTGACGGCGAAGGTGTCCTCGCCGGTGGCCTGGCGACCGGCGAGCCAAAAGGCGGTGGGAGAAGTCACAGTGGGTCCCGGCCCTTCCGAAGTGGGGGTGGTACGGACGGCCCCGCGGGGGCCTGGGTCCACCGTAGGGGCGGGGTACGGCCGGAGCGTTTGTCCGGCACGTAGTAGTCGTACGGCGCGGCTTGCCGCATTGGCGTACGGGGCGCCGCCCGGCGCTACATGGGCCGCCCCGCGCCATGCGGGCCACCCCTGCGCCACGCGAGCCACCGCCCCGCGCCACACAGGCCACCGCTCCGCGCCACGCAGGCCGCCCCGCGCCACACGGGCCACCGCTCCGCACCACACAGGCCGCCCCGCGCCATACGAGCCACCGCCCCGCGCCGCATGGGCCGCCGCCCCGCGCTACGTGGTGCCGCCCCCGTACGGTTCCGTGACCGCCGCCGTCGTCTTCAGCGCCAGCCACAGCTCCATGCGCACGTCCGGGTCGTCCAGCGAGCGCCCCAGGATCTCCTCCACCCGCCGCATCCGGTAACGCAGCGTGTGCCGGTGCACGCCCAGGTCGGCGGCTGCCGCGTCCCACTGGCCGTGCCGGGACAGCCAGGCCCGCAGGGAGGCGACGAGGTCGCCGCGGCCGGTGGCGTCATGCTCGTGCAGGGCGCGCAGCAGGCCGTCCGCGAAGGCCCGTACGGCGTCGTCGGCGAGCAGCGGCAGGACCGACCCGGCCGCCACGTCCTCGTGCTCGACGAGCACCCGGCCTCGGCGGCGGGCGACGGAGAGGGCCTGTTCCGCCTGGCGGTAGGCGTGCGCGGCGTCCCGCGGCCCGGAGGGCGCGGACAGGCCGATGGCCAGGCCCTCGCCGGAGCGCCCCGCCTCCGCGCGCGCCGCGCGCCCACGGGGCAGCGGCTGCCCGCCGAACCGGGCCTCGGCCGTCGCGGCATGCTCAGCGCACGCCTCGGCGGCGGCCCCGCCGTCGGCGGCCAGGACGACCAGCCTGCCGCCCTCCGGCACGGCCAGCACCGCCTCGCCGGTGCGGGCCGCCGCCGACTCCATGGCGTCGGCGAGTGCGTCCAGGGCGGGCGGGCCGCCCGCGGACTCCGCGCCGTCCGCGCCGTCCGCAGCGACCGATTCGGCCACCACCACCCGGAACGGGGCATCCAGAAGCCCGCCGTACAGCCGGCCCGCGACCGCCCGCGCGTGGTCCGGCTCGCCCGCCAGCAGCATGCGCAGCACCGCGGCGCCGAGCCGCTGCTCCGCCTCCTGAAGGGCGCGGGAGCGCTCGGTGGTCAGGGTCAGCAGGGCGACGGCGGAGTGCACGGCGAAGCGCTCGGCGGTGCCCAGGGGCGCGCCCGTGCCGACCGCGAGCACGCCGCGGGCGCGGCGGCCGGTGCCCAGCGACTGCAGCTCCACCCGGTCGTCACCGGCCGCCTCGCTGACCACGGAGCTGGCGGGGGCGGGGCGCTCGCGCAGCCGCCCCACGTCGTCGCCGAGCCGGGCGGCACGGCGGGCCGCCCAGTCGGGGGCCGCCGCGACCACCGCGCCGGACGCGTCGTACAGCGCGGCCCAGCCCTTGAGGTGCGCGGCGAGCCGGGCCAGCAGCTCGGCCGGGCCCTCGGCACCGAGCGCCGCCCGGGTCAGCTCGCGCTGCGCCTCGAAGCCCTCGGTCACCGCGCGGTACTGGTCGGCGGCGACCGCGGCGGAAACGGCCTTGCTGATGGCGATGAACGGGGTGCTGCGGGGCACGCCCAGCAGCGGCAGCGCCTCCTCCTCGGCGGCGGTGACCAGCGCCTGGGGCACGTCCTCGTAGTTGACGCCGACCGCGAAGCCGAGCCCGACGACACCGGCGCCCGCGACCCGCCGCACATACCTGCGGGCGGTCTCCGGGTCCTCGGCGTCCAGCTTGAGGGCGGTGATGAGCAGCAGCTCACCGCCTTCCATGTACGGCACCGGGTCGATCAACTCGCTGGCGTGCGCCCAGCGCACGGGGGTGGCCAGCCGGTCCGCGCCCGCGAGCACCGTCAGCTTGAGCGCGGAGTGGTGGACCAGGGAGGCGAGCGTGTGCGGCATGGGACCTTCGGGGGCGTCGGCGGGGCGGGCGGTGCGGTGACGGTCGGTGATCTTCGCCGTCCCGTATGAACGGTCGCTCCCGATTCTGCCTCAGCGGAAGGGTGCGGGGGTGGGTTCGTTCGGGGATAGGGCCGTACGGGGCGGGGCGGCCCCGTACGGGTGGCGGGCGGACGCGGTCGGCGTGCGCGCCGTCGCCCACCGCGCCGACGGCCCCGTGCGGGTGGCGGGCGGGGCGGCCCCGTACAGACGGTGGCCGGGCCGGTCCCGGCCGGGGAAAACCGGTGGACGCACCCGGCCCCGCCGTGAGCTGATCGGCACCGACCGATCCGGCACCACGCAGACGCCGTCCGAAGGAGCCCCGATGGCCCGCTTCACGACCGTGCCCGGCCTGTTCCCGCCCCCGCGCTACTCGCACGCCGCCGTCGTCGAGGCAGGTGAGCGCCTGGTCTTCACCGCGGGCGCGGTGCCGCTCGACGCGGACGGCAACCTCGTCGGCCCCGGCGACGTCGCCACCCAGACCCGCCAGGTACTCGGCAACCTCGCCACCCAGCTGGAGGCGGCCGGCAGCGGCCTGGACCGGGTGATCGCCAGCACGGTGTACGTGGCCGCCACCACCACCGAGGCGCTCTCCACCGCCTGGGAAGAGGTCCGCGCCTCGGCCCTCTCCACGGGCCCGCATACGTCCACGCTCGTGGGCGTCACCGTGCTCGGTTATCCGGGGCAGCTGGTGGAGATCACGGCGACGGGCGTGGTGCGGGAGGACCCGGTCGATTCCGCGCCGCATGGGGCCGCACGGCGGGAGGAACGGGGCGGGCTCTGACGCGGCTCGGCGAGACGGCCGACCGCGGCGACTTCGATCCGTTCACCGGCGGCAAGGCGGCGCACCGTACGGGAACGCACCGTGCGGCGGCGCACCGTACGGCAGCGCACCGCGGAAGCCCACCGTCCGGCATCGAAGTCCAAGGCGACGGATCGCGCCTGACCCGGCGCGCCTGCCGGTCGACCTCCGCCGGACGCCGGACACCGGATACCGGCCCCGAAGACCCTCCTCACCCCCGCAGATCCACCAGCACCGGCGGCGCGTGCTCCCCCCGCACCGACGTCACCGACAGCACCGCGTGCCCCGGCGGCACCGAGTTGGCCAGGTCGGAGGCGGACCAGCGTTCGCGTTCGACGGTGCGGACGGTGACGGCCTTGGCGGTGGCGGCCTTGCCGGTGACCAAGTGCCGGAAGATGTGGAACGCCTTCATCGCGGCGCCCTCAGCGATGATCTGCCGGTCCGTCACATCGCGCGTCTCGACCCACTCCTTGCCCCATACCTCGGCGAACCGCGCCCCGTCCCACGTCGTCACGCCCGCGAACGCCATCCGGCAGCCCACCGCGCCGAGCAGCGCGCTGCGCAGCGACTCGGGTACGTCGTCGAGGGAGCGCAGGGTCAGCAGGACGCCCGCGTTGGCGGCGCGCAGCCGCTGGAGGCCGCGCAGCGACTCGGCGGTGACGGTGTGCGCCGCGTCGTCGAGGACCAGGCAGGCGAAGAGCGAGCGGTCGGTACGGGCCGCCGCGCACTCGGTGAACTGGGCCAGCACCAGCCGGGCCAGGATGCGCGACGCCTCCGCGTGGCCGCGTTCGGGCAGGTCGATACGGACCCGGAGCGGGTGGTCGAGCGCACGCAGGGAGATCTGGCGGTCGCCGCCTTCGGGGTCGAAGTACGGCGCGAAGGCGGGGCGGTCGAGGAGGGCGACGCGGTCGGCGAGGAGGTCGCCGATGTCGCCGGGGCGGCCGGACTGCCGCGCGCGGGCGTCGAGTTCGCGCAGCAGCGGCTGCGCCCCGGCGGCCTCCAGCGCGTCGCGCAGCGCGTCCAGCGCCGTCGCCGAGCCGTCGAGGAGTTCGCGCAGTTCGGGTACGGACGGGAAGCGGCCGTGCGCGGCGCGGTACGGGCCGAGGAGCTGGCCCAGCGCGGTCGCGGCGCGCCGGCTGTCGCCGCCGGGCAGGGTGGCGGCCAGGTCGCCCACGAGCGCTTCGGCGAGGATGCCGGCCGCCTCGTCGGGGTCGGTGGTGCCGCCGTACAGGTCGATGTCGCAGTCCGGTTCGGGGGCGCCGATCCGTACGACCGCGTCGAACGCGTCGTCCGGGCCGAGGGCGGAGCCGGCCGCGCCGACGGCGACCACCGCGCCGCGCCCGGCCAGCGCCTGGAGGCACATGGCCTCCACGACGGGGCGCACCACGCGGGTGGTCTTGCCGCAGCCGGGCGGGCCGACGGCGAGCAGCGAGGTGCCCAGCAGCGCCGGGTCGAGGGCGCAGCCGGCGCCACGGTGGGCGTGCGGGTTGCGCGGGTGGTCGGTGGCGGTGCCGATGCGCACCTGCTGGGCGAGCAGGTCGTGGTGGGCGGCGCGGGCGGGCAGGTCGCGCAGGCCTGAGGGGTGGGCGCAGGCGGCGGCGCCGTGCCGCAGGACGGTGTCGGTGAAGGAGGCGAGGGAGTTCTTGCCGGAGCGCACGGAGTGCCAGGCGCGTTCGATGCGGGACACGTCCACGTCGTTCATGCGGCCGGCCAGGGCCTCGGCGGCGAGCTTGTCGGCGGCGTCCGGTGCGCCGCCCGCGCGCAGGGCGGGCCATTGCGCGCGGTCCGCCTCCGGCTCCGGTACGGCGTCGGGCCGCTGTTCCCTGGCGCGGCGCAGTACGGGCCCCAGCAGGCGCCGCCCCAGCTCCCGCCAGCGTCCGAGCCGTCCGAAGACCAGCACGAGGACGGCCAGGACGAGCGCGTAGTAGAGGTACGTCAGCGTAACGAAGATCATCTTGTCGCCGCCGGCCGAGCGCCAGGAGTCCGGCGTCAGGAGCAGCAGCGGGTAGAGCCAGTACGGGCCGAGGTAGCCGTTCCACAGCAGGGACCACAGCAGCCAGCCGCACAGGAACGAGATCAGCGCGCCGGTGACGAGCTGCCGGGTGGGCACCCGGTCGGGGTTCTCGGCGGGCCGGGGGACGTGCCCGTACGTCCAGATGCCGGGCGCGGCGGCCCGGCGCGGCGCGCGCAGCCAGCGCAGGAACGCGCCGTCCTCGAAGGCGGGCGGGGCCGACGGCACCGGCGGGATGCCGGGGGACGGCCGGGCGGACGGGGCCGACGGCGGGGCGGGCGGGACCGGTGGCGCCGCGGGGCGGGGTACGTGGTGGTCGGTGCGGGTGTGCGGTGCGTCGTGCTGCGTGCCCTCGGTGTCCATCCGGTGCCCCTCGTCCCCCTTGAGACGTGCGGGCGCGGGGCGGAGTGCCCCGCCCGCGCACCCTGCTGTTCGCTGCGTACGCCGCCGCTCAATCTACTGGCCGCACCCCGCCGCTATGTCCGGTGCGGACAACGCAACACGCGTACTTCTCCCGAACGGAACATGCCGACGTCCCGCTCCGCCCCCTAGCCTGCGAGCACAACCCTTCAGAACGTCCCGTTCCACCCCAGGAGACTGCCATGACCGAACTGTCCGGAGGCCCCGCCCTCCCCCAGGAGCGTCGCGTCGTCACCGCGATCCCCGGCCCGAAGTCCCAGGAGCTGTGGGCGCGCAAGCAGGCCACCGTGGCCGGCGGCGTCGGGGCGGTGCTGCCCGTCTTCGCCAAGCGCGCGGGCGGCGGCATCCTGGAGGACGTCGACGGCAACTCCTTCATCGACTTCGGTTCGGGCATCGCCGTCACCTCGGTCGGCAACAGCGCCGAGGCCGTGGTGCGCCGCGCCACCGCGCAGCTCGCGGACTTCACCCACACCTGTGTGATGGTCACGCCGTACGAGCCGTACGTGGAGGTCTGTGAGCAGCTGGCCGAGCTGACCCCGGGCGACCACGCCAAGAAGTCGGCGCTGTTCAACTCGGGCGCCGAGGCCGTGGAGAACGCCGTCAAGATCGCCCGTGCGTACACCAAGCGCCAGGCGGTCGTCGTCTTCGACCACGGCTACCACGGCCGGACGAACCTGACGATGGCGCTGACCGCGAAGAACATGCCGTACAAGCACGGCTTCGGCCCGTTCGCCCCGGAGGTCTACCGGGTGCCGCTGGCCTACCCCTACCGCTGGCTGACCGGCCCGGAGAACTGCGCCAAGGAGGCCGCCGACCAGGCCATCTCGCAGATCACCAAGCAGATCGGCGCGGAGAACGTGGCCGCGATCATCATCGAGCCGGTGCTCGGCGAGGGCGGCTTCATCGAGCCGGCCAAGGGCTTCCTGCCCGCCATCGCGGACTTCGCGAAGGAGAACGGCATCGTCTTCGTCGCGGACGAGATCCAGTCCGGCTTCTGCCGTACCGGCCAGTGGTTCGCGTGCGAGGACGAGAACATCGTCCCGGACCTGATCACGACCGCGAAGGGCATCGCGGGCGGTCTGCCGCTGGCGGCCGTCACCGGCCGCGCCGAGATCATGGATGCGGCGCACGCGGGCGGCCTGGGCGGCACCTACGGCGGTAACCCGGTGGCCTGTGCGGCGGCGCTCGGCGCCATCGAGACGATGCGCGAGCTGGACCTGAACGCGAAGGCCCGCCGGATCGGCGAGATCATGAAGCCGCGTCTGCAGGCGATGGCGGACAAGCACGACATTATCGGCGAGGTCCGCGGCCGGGGCGCGATGATCGCCATCGAGATCGTGGAGTCCGGTTCCAAGGAGCCGAACCCGAAGGCGACCGCGGCGCTGGCCGCGGCCTGCCACCAGGAGGGTCTGCTGGTGCTGACCACCGGCACGTACGGCAACGTGCTGCGCTTCCTGCCGCCGCTGGTCATCGGCGAGGACCTGCTGAACGAGGGCCTGAACATCATCGAGAGTGCGCTCGCGACGGTGTGACCCACCGTGATCGGCGGCAGGACGTGAAGAATGTGTGCGGGGCCGATGGTGGCCGGGTGATCCGGCTGTCCGGCCCCGCCTCCCTGCCGTACGGTTTCTGCAGATGAGAGATACACCCCGCTCACGGGAAGCCGTGAGCGACGCCCGGCCGGGGCTTCCCCGGCTTCGGCCAGGCCGTGCCTTCGCGCACACATCCGGGGCCCCGCGCCCCGGGCATCCTCACCGATCGGACGGCCGCCCGCCCCAAACCCCCCGGGGCGCGCGGCGCTCCGGTCAGCGCGGCCGCCTCGGAACCACCCCCCCTGTTCCGAGGCGGCCGGCCTTCTTCCTCCGGCGCGGCCTTCTCCCCGCCGTTCTGTGCGCCGTGCTCTTCACGGTCCTCGCCTGGCAGGTGGCCTCCGGCGGTCCGCTGTGCGCGCTGGACGAACGCCTCGGCCGCACACTGGTCCACAGCGCCATGCCCGCCTCGCTCGCGGAGTTTTTCGCCGACCTCGGCAACACGGTCGTCGCGCTGCCGGTGCTCGCGCTCGCGGCGCTGCATGCGGCCTGGCGCGGCAGGCGGGCAGCCGCGCCGCGCTGGTGGTTGGCGCCGCTGGCCGCCGTACTGACCATGGCGGTGGTGCCCGCGCTGGTGGTCCCGTTGAAGGTCTGGCTGGCCCGCCCGGGGCCGCCCGAGATGGCCGGCGGCGCGCACACCGGCTTCTTCCCTTCGGGGCACGCGGCGACGGCGGCGGTCGCGTACGGATCGGTCGCCCTGCTGCTCACCGCGCTGCGCGAACACCCGCGCAGTCCGATGCCGGCCGCTGTCGCAGTCATCGGCGTGGGGCTGCTCAATCTGGCGGTCGGCATCGGCCTGGTGCGCCGCGGCTATCACTGGCCGCTGGATGTGCTGGCCAGTTGGTGCCTGGCCGGGGTGCTGCTCACGGTCTGCACGGCGGTATGCGGGCGGTGGGCCGCCCACCCGCACCAGCCGGACAGTCAGCTAGCCACGTCGAACAGCTCCGACGCGATGTAGTGGCTCGGCCGCCAGCTCGGGCCCGCCGGTATCCCCACCCGCTCCGCCTCGTGCCGCTTCATCAGCCGGAAGCGGTCCGTGCCGGTCTGCACGACGACGGCGTGCCAGGGCGTGAGCCAGTTGTCCGCCGCCTCCAGCAGCGCGATCCCGAACTTCGCCGCGCCGCAGGGCTGGGGGTGGATGGACAGCCGCACGTTGCGCGGGTAGTGGTGGGCGATCAGCTCGCCCCATGCCCGGCTGCGCCGCAGCACGCCGTACGCGCGCCCGCGGCATTCGCGCTGCAACTGCGCCTTCGAGCCGGTCCAGTTTGCGGTGTCCTCGACGAGGAAGCGGATGGTGCCCCGGTAGTGGCTGAGCGCCGGGCCGCCGCCCCGTACCTCGTCCCGCAGTTCCTCCAGGCTCTGCGCGTGGTCCCGCTCCAGGAGAGCGCGTTTTTCGTCGTAGGTGCGGTCCTCGTAGACCTGGTCCAGCCCGAAGGTGTCGATGTGCTTCAGGCCGGTCGCCTCGATCATGTCGCGCAGCGCCTTGCCGTACGCGTCGATGTGCGCGTCCGGGACGCGTATGAGGTCGCCGAAGACATGGCCGTCCGAGCAGATCAGCAGCCGGGCGCCGGGCGGGTAGACGGCGCCGATCGCGACGCACAGGTCGTCCAGGAAGCGCAGCGAGAGCAGTTCTCCGAGGTCCGGCAGGTGGCCGGCGACCTTGGCGGGGTTGGGCGACTTGCAGGGGAACGCCGGCAGGGTCAGCAGCACCGGCTCGCGGCGGGCGACGAAGTCGCGCAGCTGGGCGAGCTGTTCGGCGAAGCACTCCTCCGGCCGGTGGCCGTCGTGCGGGCCGCCGTCCCCGGCCGCCGCCTCGTCCGGGGCACCGACGGGGCGGCGGTGCGGCAGCAGCAGTTCCAGGATCTGTGCGCAGTACTGCCGCGTGGCGGCTTCGTACGCGGCGTCACCCTCGTCCTCCCCCTGCGCCGGGCGCTCGGCGTGCTGCTCGTACGTCACGGTCATGCCGTCCCCCGCTGGGTGTCGGTCCCGGTGGCGCTCTGCTGGTCGTGGACGTAGCTGCGCAGCGGGGGATCGCCCAGGACGTGGACACGGCGCAGGTGGCGGGGCAGTCCGCGGCGGTAGGGCACACGAGTGTGCAGCAGGGTGTAGTTGTCGGCGATGACGATGTCGTCCTGCTGCCAGGCGTGCACGTACACATGCCGGGGGTCGTACGCGGCGTCGCGGATGGCGGCCAGTTCGGCGGCCTCCGCCTCGCCCGTCAGGCCGTTGATGCCCACGTCCGGCTCGTTGATGATGTGCTCGCCGTCCGGCACCGGTTCCAGGAACCGCATCACCGGGAACCCGGCGTCGGGGTGCGGCTCGATCAGCGGCGAGACGACGAGTCCGCCGTAGTGCGAGACCTTGGCGTTGCGGTAGCTCAGGGTGAGTCCGCGCCAGCGCTCCAGGGTCTCCGGGTCGGCGTCGGCGAGGACACGGGTGGTGTCGCAGAAGAGCGTGCCGCCGCCCTCGGCCGCCTCGGGGGCCGCGACGCAGTGGAAGATCTGGAACTCGGGTACGTGCTCGACGTACATTCCGTCCCAGTGCAGCGGCATGAAGCCGGTGTCGAAGACGTGGTCCTCGGGGTCCTGGTGGGCGCGTACGTCGAAAACCGTGCCGAACGGCCATTCCATCACCTCGCCCCAGGTGCGCGCGTAGGCGTCGAGGGCCGTGGCGTCGGCGGGCGGGGTGAAGCCCCGCAGGGCGACGAGATGGTGGCGGCGGGCCAGGTCGCGCAGCCACGGCACGGGGACGGCGGTGACCGGGGTGCCGGGCTCGGCCGGGGTGATCAGGACGCCGAAGGGGCCGGGTTCGGCCAGGGTCCAGGACCGGGTGTCGTCTAAGGCGGCGGCGGTGGCCGGGCCGGACGCGGGGACGGCTTGGGACGTCATGGTTCCTCTCCGGGACAGCGGTGTGCCGGGCCGGTCGGCCGGGCACGGGACAGCGACAGTACTTGAGGTTTCAAGAGCTTTCCATCTTCGAGTGACATCTCGCTGACAGATGTGACCCTTCCGCCGCCGCCCCGTGCGCGGAAGACACCGCCGCCGGACCGAACCGTCCATGGCCGCTTCGGTCCCGCGCCGCCCGCTTCCCGGGCCCCAGGCACCGCCCCAGACTCGCCCCAGGCACCCGCCCCTTCGAGGATGTGAGGACCACGACATGATCGACCTCTTCCAGCCGCAGGCCGGGGACGCGGAACTGGCCGCCGTGGCGGCGGTGTTCGCGGACCGCTGGCTCGGCCACGGGCCGCGCAGCGCCGCCTTCGAGGCCGCCTTCGCCGCGCACGTCGGAGTGCGCCCGGAGCATGTACTGTTCCTCAACTCGGGCACGGCGGGCCTCTTCCTCGCCACCGAACTTCTCGGCCTGCGGCCCGGCGACGAGGTGATACTGCCCTCGCCCAGCTTCGTGGCCGCCGCCAACGCGGTCGTACGGGCCGGCGGCCGCCCCGTCTTCTGCGACGTGGACGCCCGCACCCTGAACCCGAGCGCGGAGGACATCGAGGCCGCCGTCACGCCCCGTACCAAGGCGGTGGTGGTGCTGCACTACGGCGGCTACCCCGGCGACATCGCGCGCATCGCCGCCCGCTGCCGCGCGGCGGGCCGCACCCTGATCGAGGACTGCGCCTGCTCGGTGGCCTCACGCGCGGACGGCCGGGCGGTCGGCACTTTCGGCGATCTGGCGATGTGGAGCTTCGACGCGGCCAAGGTGCTGACCACCGGCGACGGCGGCATGCTGTACGTACGCGACGCCGAACTGGCCGTACGGGCGCGCCGGTTGGCGTACCACGGCCTGGTCCAGCCATCCGGCCTGGGGCATGCGCGGGTGTCGTCCCGCTGGTGGGAGCTGGACGTTCCGGAGCCGGGGCGCCGGGAGCTCGGCAACGACCTGACCGCGGCGATCGGCACGGTACAGCTGGACCGGCTGCCCGCGTTCCTGGCCCGCCGCAGCGAGATCGTCGAACTGTACGACCGGGAGCTGGCCGGCTGCGACGCGCTGCGCCTGCCGCCCCCGCTGCCCGCCGGGCACACGTCCTCGTACTTCTTCTACTGGGTGCAGATGGCGGCCGGTCTGCGCGACCGGGTGGCCGCCGCGCTGCTCCGGGACGGCATCTACACGACCTTCCGTTACGCGCCGCTGCACAAGGTGCCCGCGTTCGGGACCGGCGGCCCCGCCCTGCCGGGCGCGGAGCGGGCCGCCGCGGAGACGCTGTGCCTGCCGCTGCATCCGGGGCTCGGCGACCGCGACGTCCGCAGGGTGGCCGCCGCGCTGCGCGGGGCCGTCGCCGCCGAGGGGCGGCCGGTACTCACGAGGGAGGGCTAAGCCATGCGCGTCCTGGTGACCACGTCCCATGGAGCGGGGCACGTCTTCCCGCCGATCGCGCTGGCGCACGCGCTGCGCGCCGCGGGGCACGACGTGCTGTTCGCCGTCCCCGGCGCCTCATGCGCACACGTGGCGCGCGCCGGACTGCACGCCTTCGACTCCTCCCCCACCGCCGACACCGAGGAGATCTTCGGGCGGCTGCTGGCCGAACGCGGCATGACCTTCGACCGGTTCCGTACGGACTCGCCCGAAGCCGTCACGCTGGCCGCCGAACTGTTCGCCAGGACTTCCGAGGCCACCGTCGAGCGGACCGTCGAGGTCGCCACGGCCTGGCGGCCCGATCTCGTCCTGTACACCGAACTCCAGGGCGCCGGGCCTCTCGTGGCCGCGCTGCTCGGCGTACCGGCCGTCGAGCACACCATCAGCTGCCACCACTTCCGGCAGATCAGCAGCCGCTTCGGGCCGTGGCTGGCCGCCGTGTACCGGCAGTACGGCCTGGACGGGCCACCGCCCCCGCCCGCGGCGACGATCGACACCCGCCCGCCCAGCATCGCCACGTACGATCTGGGCGGCTGGCCCATGCGGGCGCTGCCCTACACCACTGGCGCCATGCTGCCGCCCTGGCTGCTGGAGCGCCCGGCCCGGCCCCGCGTCGCGGTCACGCTCGGCACGCTGCGCCCGCAGCTGAGCGGCGTCGGCGAGCTGCGTACGGTGGTGCGCGCGGCCGGCGCGGTGGACGCCGAGTTCGTCCTGGCGCTCGGCGACGCCGGCCCCGCCGAGCTGGGGCCCCTGCCCGCCAACGTACGGGCCGAGGGCTGGCTGCCGCTCACCGCGCTGCTGGCGACCTGCACCGCGATGATCCACCACGGCGGCAACGGCACCACGCTGGCCGGTCTCGGCGCGGGCGTACGGCATCTGGTGCTGCCGGGCGGCGCCGACGACTACGAGGTGGCCCGCATTCTGCGCGCACGGGGCGTCGCCATGGTCAGTTCTCCGGAGGCGGTGGACGCGGACCTGCTGCGCCACCTGCTGACGGACGACGCCCTGCTGGCCGCGGCGGCCGAAGTACGGGACGAGACGGCGGCCCTGCCCTCCCCGGCGGCGATCGTGCCGCGACTGGAGAAGCTGGCGGGCTGACGGCCGCCGTGCCCGGCCCTCACACCACGCGTACCTCCGGTACGTACAGGATCCACCGCCCGCCCGCGGCCCGGAACGCCTGCTCTTTGGCCATGATCTCGTCGGCGTGGTTCCACGCGAACAGCAGCGCGTAGTCCGGATAGGGGGCGGCGAAGGCCGCGGGCGGGCGGACGGGGATATGGGCGCCGGGAGTCACCCTGCCCTGTTTGGCCGGGGTGCTGTCGCAGACGTAGGGGACCAGGTACGGGCCCAGGCCGCAGTACGTGGCCACGGTGCAGCTCTTCGCCGTGGCCCCGTAGCCCGCCACCGTACGGCCCGCGGCGCGCAGCGCTTCGAGCAGCGCCACCAAGTCGCCGCGTACGCGCTCCACCCGGCCTGCGAAGGCGTCCAGGGTCGCGGGGGCCGTCAGCCCGCGGGCTTCCTCCTCCGCCAGGACCTCGGCCACCTCCGGGGCGGGCCTGCGGCGTCCGGCCCGGGTGAGGACGTAGCGGAGCTGGCCGCCGTGCACGGGCAGCCGTTCGACGCCGGTGAGCCGGAATCCGTACCGCTCGGCCAGGGCGCGCACGGAGGTCGCGGTGAAGTACCAGCGGTGCTCGTCGTAGAACTGGTCGAAGGCGGTGCGCCGGACGATCTCGCCGAGGTACGGGTCCTCGAAGACGAAAGCGCCGTCGGCAGTGAGGAGTTCGTCCAGACCCGCGAACAGGCCCGGCAGGTCGGCGATATCGCACACGGTGTTGGCGGCGTACACGACCCGGGCACGGCCCTCGGCGGCGACGGCCTCACGCGCGGACGCGGCGGTCAGGAAGTCGGGGCGCACCCGCGCCGCCCCGTATCCGCACCGTCCGGACGGCTCGAAGGCCAGCGGGCGCACCCCGGCGTCCGCCAGGGTCCGGAGCACCACGCCGTCCGTACGGCCGATCTCGACGGCCAGGGCGCCCCGTGCGCCGCGCAGTTCGGTACGCAGGAGGTGCAGCCCGGCCGCACGGAAATGCTCGCGTATCACGGCGGAGCCGGACGAGTGGTACGGGTACCCCTGGTGCGGGCGGCGTTCGTACGGCACGTCGCCCGTGAGCTGGACCAAGGCGCAGCGCTCACACTGTCCGGCAGCGAGGCGGTAGCGGACCGTGTCCCCCGCCCCGTCCAGGGCCTCGGCGGGCGTCAGGAAGGCCGAGGACAGCGGGTGGTCCCCGAGGTCGAGGAAGGTACGCAGCGGCGCCGCGCAGACCCGGCACGCCGTTCCGGTCATCAGGCTGCCTCCGATCCGGACAGACTGCGCAGGCAGGTGAGCAGAGTGCGTGCCTGGACGGTGACGTAGTGGCTGTGGCACAGCAGCGCGTAGAGCTGACGCTCCGTCACCCAGCGGTAGTCTCCCGCCGCCTCGTACGCACGGGGCCCGTCGACTGCCACGATCCGGTAGCGGTTGAGCGCGTGGTGGAAGCGGCCGCCCTCCTCCGAGAGGAGCGCGTCGAAGAGCACTCGGTCCGGTGGCGCGTGCTGTACCTCGTCCAGGAAGCGCGGGCGGGCCGCGGGCGGCAGCCCCGCGTAGTTCTGCGGGGTGCAGCACACCGTCGCGGTCAGCTCGGCGGCGTCCACGCTGCCCGGCTCGGCGGCGGCATGCACGAGGACGTGGGGCACGCCGTCGATGCGGGTGTGGAGGAAAGCGATGACGCCGGTGCCGCACGGGCGCAGCATGGGCTGCGTCCAGCGCCGTACCTCGCGGCCGCCCGCCCGTACCTCGACCGCGATGATCTCGAAGAAGCGGCCGTCGTCATGGCGGATCGCGTGCCCCGTGCGGTGCCAGCCCGGCAGCCCGCGCAGCGGTACGGTGCGGGTGCGCAGGCCGGGCCGGCTGCGGACGTCGGTGAGCCAGCGCAAGATCTCCCGCCCCGTGTGGCGGGGGCGGCCCGCCGGGCCGCGCCGCGGGGGCAGGCAGGCGAGCACGCTCCGGGCGTCCATGTTCACCACGTCACCGGCCGCGAGCAGCCCGTGGATCTGCGGCAGCGTCATCCACCGGTGCCCCGGCAGCACCGGCACGTCCTCCGTCGTGCGCACGATCATGTTGCGGTTGCGCTTGCGGTAGAACCACGCCCCCTGTTCCGACTGGCGTACGTCCGCGATCAACGCACGCGGCGACGGGCTGCGGAAGTGACGCAGGTAGGGCACGGACAGCCCGCCGTGCGCACGGGTGAAATTGGAGCGGGTGGCCTGCACGGTGGGGGCGAGCTGGAGGCCCCCCGCGTTGCCCGGTTCGGGTTTGGCCTGCATCAGATAGTGCGGCACCCCGCCGAAGTCCTTGACCAGCAGCCCGAGGATGCCGGTCTCCGGCTGGTGCAGGACGGGCTGCGCCCAGCGCGGCACGGGGCCGTCCGGCGCCGTCACGTCCAGGCCCCCGACGCTGAAGAAGCTGCCCCGGTCATGGACGAGATCGCCCGTGTGCGCGTCGGTGTGCCAGCCCTCCAGGGCGTCCAGCGGGATGCGCCGGGCACGGGTGTACGTGCGCTCGCCGGCCTCGGCGAACCAGCGGCCGAGCGCACCGTCGACCACGCGGCCGGCGACGGGCGCGGGCACCGCCGTTGACACGGATGCGGCCATCACAGCCCTCCCAGCACGTCGAGCAGCGCACCGATCACCTTGTCCTGCACGCCCCGTGGCAGCGACGGGTACATGGGCAGCGAGAAGATCTCACCGGCCAGTGCCTCGGTGATGGGCAGCGCTCCGCTGCCGTATCCGAGGTGCGCGAAGCCGGACATGGTGTGCACCGGCCACGGATAACTGATGTTGAGCGCGATGTCGTACCGCTCCTCCAGGAGTCGCAGGATGCGGTCCCGTTCGGGGTGGCGGACGACGTAGACGTAGTACACGTGGTCGTTGCCCGGGGCCGTGGCGGGCAGCACCAGGCCGCTGCCCGCGAGTGCCTGTTCGTAGCGCCGGGCCACCGCGCGGCGGGCGGCGATGTAGCGGTTCAGGCGGCGGAGTTTGCGGCGCAGGATCTCGGCGTGCAGCTCGTCCAGGCGGCTGTTGTGGCCCGGCGTGCGGACGACGTAGTAGCGCTCGCGCATGCCGTAGTACCGCAGCTGCCGCAGCGCCGCGTCGACCTCGGCATCCGAAGTGAGCACCGCGCCGCCATCGCCGTAGGTGCCGAGGACCTTGGTCGGGTAGAAGGAGAAGGCCGCGGCGTCGCCCAGGGTTCCCGCCAGGCGGCCGTGGTGCCGCGCGCCATGGGCCTGCGCGCAGTCCTCCAGGACGGCCAGCCCGTGCGCGTCGGCGACGGCGCGGAGCGGCGCCATGTCCACGCACTGCCCGTACAGGTGCACCGGGAGCAGGGCCCGGGTGCGGCCCGTCACGGCCGCCGCGAGCTGCCCGGTGTCCATCAGGTACGTATCGGGGCGCACGTCCACGAAGACGGGGACGGCGCCGGCCGCGTCGATGGCGAGCACGGTGGGCGCCGCGGTGTTGGAGACCGTGACGACCTCGTCGCCGGGGCGGATGCCGAGGGCCTGGAGGGCGAGGGTGACGGCGTTGGTTCCGTTGTCGACGCCGACGCAGTGGGCGGCGTCGTGCCACGCGGCGTACTCGGCCTCGAAGCCGCGGACGCTCGCGCCGAGCACCAGCTGCCCGGAGCGGAAGACCGTGTCCACGGCGTCGAGCAGGTCCGCCCGCTCCGCCGCGTACTCGGCCAGGTAGTCCCACACACGGATGGTCATCGGTGTGCCGTCTCCTTCCACCAGTCGGGGTGGTCGCGGTACCAGGCCACGGTGTCGGCCAGGCCGCGGTCGAAGCCGGTGCGCGGCGCGTGGCCCAGCTCCGTACGGATCTTGGTGGCGTCGAGCGCGTAGCGCCGGTCGTGGCCCTTGCGGTCGGGCACGCGGCGGACGCTGGACCACTCGGCGCCGCACAGCCGCAGCAGCTGCCCCGTCAGCGCGAGGTTGGTGCGCGGGCTGCCGCCGCCGACGTGGTAGATCTCGCCGGCCCTGCCGCGGTGGAGGACCCGGTGCACGGCGCGGCAGTGGTCGTCCACGTGCAGCCATTCGCGGACGTGGCGCCCGTCGCCGTATAGGGGCAGTTCGCGGCCCTCCAGGAGGCGGGTCACGAAGCGCGGGATGAGCTTTTCGGGGTGCTGGTACGGGCCGTAGTTGTTGCAGCAGCGGGTGATCGACACGTTCAGCCCGTGGGTGTGGTGGCAGGCCAGCACGAGCAGGTCGGCGCCCGCCTTGGACGCCGCGTACGGCGAGCGCGGCGCGGGCGGCTGCGCCTCGGTCCACGCGCCGTGCGCGATCGAGCCGTAGACCTCGTCGGTGGAAATCTGCACCATGCGGCCGACACCGGTGCGCAAGCAGGCGTCGAGGAGCGTCTGGGTGCCGAGGACGTTGGTCCGTACGAACTCGGGCGCGGCGTCCGGGGCGAGCGAGCGGTCGACATGCGTCTCGGCCGCGAAGTGCACCACGGCGTCGTGGCCGGGCAGCAGCGCCAGCAGCAGCGACAGGTCGCCGATGTCGCCGCGTACGAACTCCATGCGGGGGTGGTGCGCGGGCAGGTTGGCGCGGTTGCCCGCGTAGGTGAGCAGGTCCAGGACGGTGACGCGGGTGTCCGCGTCGGGCCGCTCCCCGAAGCCGCCGTCCAGGAGCGTACGGACGTAGTGCGAGCCGATGAACCCGGCGCCGCCGGTGACCAGGAGCCTCACGCCGCCACCTCGATCCGGGTGTCGTCGCCCACCAGCAGCCGGTGCCGCCCGTCGCCGGGGCGGGCCCGGCCGATGCGGGCGGCACGGCCGATCAGCGAGCCGGTCAGGCCGCCGACCCGGTCGATCGTCACGCCGTCGAGGGTGACGGAGTCCGCGATCCCGGCATGGCGCAGAACGCAGTCGCGCCCCAGGGCGGTGTACGGGCCGACGTGGCTGTCCTCGACGACGGTGCCCGCGCCGATCAGGACCGGTCCCTCGATCACCGATCCGGTCACCCGGGCACCGGCCTCGATCACGACGGGCCCGGTGAGCCGACTCGCGGCGTCCACGCCGCCCGCCAGCGCGGGCCGGATGCCCTCCAGGAGCCTGCGGTTGCAGGCGAGCACGTCCTCGGCGCACCCGATGTCGCGCCAGTAGCCGCCGTACTCCCCCGCCCGGACCTCCGCGCCCGCGTCGATCAGCCACTGCACGGCGTCGGTGATCTCCAGTTCGCCGCGGCGGCCCGGCGCGATGGCGGCCACCGCACGGTGCACCTCGGCGGTGAAGAAGTAGACGCCGACCAGCGCGAGATCACTGCGCGGCCGGTCCGGCTTCTCCGTCACCCGCAGCACGGCGCCGTCCGCGTCCAGCTCCGCGACGCCGAAGCGGCGCGGGTCGGGCACCTTCTGGACGACCAGCTGTGCGGCGGGGCGGCGGGCGGCGAATCGCGCGGCGAGCGCGCCGATCCCCTCGGGCAGCACATTGTCACCGAGGTGGAGCACGAAATTCTCGGCGCCCAGGAAATCCCGGCCGAGGACCACGCAATGCGCCAGCCCCAGCGGCTGCTCCTGGTGGAGAAAGGTGAGCCGTACGCCGAGGTCCGCGCCGTCTCCGAGAGCCGCCGCGATGCGCCGGTCCCGTGCGTCGACGACAATGCCGATATCCGTGACGCCCAGCTCCCGCAGGTTTTCCAGGACATGCCGCAGTACCGGCTTGCCCGCGACGGGGATCAGTTGCTTGGGCATCGCATACGTGAAAGGGCGGAGTCGGGTTCCCGTTCCGCCGGACAGCACCAGAGCCTTCATGCCAAAGGAGTGTCGGCGCGCCCGCCGTACGAAAGAAGGGGCTGCCGGTGGACCGAACCGGCCATGTCCCTTTCGGTCCACACGCCGGCCGCCAGTGAAAGGCGCGCGGAATTCCGGCCGGTCGTGGTGGACCGGCCGGACATTCCCTGCTCGTGCGGTGCGGCGCGTCAGGCGGAGGATGCCGGGAGATACCCCAACTGGGCGGCGAGCACGCCTGCCTGGAACCGACTGCGCGCCTTCATGCCCGCCATCGCGTCGGTCGCGATCCGGCGGGCCGTACGGGCCGAGACACCCAGCCGCCGGGCGACGGTGGCGTCCGTGTGCCCCTCGGCGAGCAGTTGCAGCGCGGCCAGATGCTGCCGGGTGAAGCCGTCCGCCGCGCGCCGGGACGGCGGCGGCCCCAGCCGCTCGGCCGCTGCCCACACAGCGTCGAACAGCGTGCTCAGCGCGGTGACCACGCCGTGCACCCGTACGGAGACGGCAGTCTGCGCGGTGTCCTCGGCGGAGGCGCAGACGAGCGCGGAGCGGCGGTCCACGACGACCATACGGGTGGGCAGCACGGCGGCCGTACGGACTTCCGCCCCCGCCGACGCCAGCCACTCGGCGTGGGCCACGGCCGCCGGATCGTGCCGGGCGCTGTCCAGGCAGACGGTGCGCACACGCATTCCACGGGCCAGCAGCTTCTCGTACAGCGGCCGCAGCGGCGGCAGTTCGGGCAACGTGCCGGGCGGCCCGCCCGCGAACACCTGCAATTCCTCTTCGGCGGCCGCGCCCATTTCCGCCAGGTGGTCGGATATCCGGTCGGCGCCGGCCAGCCGGAGCACGCCGTGGTCGGCGGCGGATTGCTGGGGCACGGCGAATTCGGAGACGAGCCGGGCGGCGGCGGCCCGGCTTTCCTCCACACGCTGCTGTTGCGCGGCGAGTTCGGCCTGCTGCCGGGCGAGCAGGATATCCATGCCCAGCCGCGGGCTAACCGCGTACAGCCGGCCGGAGTGCTCCGCCGAAGGGCGTACCAGCGCCAGTTCGGCCAGGCGGCCCAAGGCCCGTTCGACTTCCCGCCCGGTCATTCCCGTATGGTCCGCCAAAGTGGCCGGCGTGGCGTACGGCCGGGCCAGCAGGGCCCGGTAGACCGTTTCCGTCTCCGGCTCGACGCCGAGCCTCCCGAGAACGTGTTCCGACGTGCGCACAACTCTTCCCCCCTGGAAATGCGGCACCTGATGCGGGCACCGGGCGCCCCCTGCGCCCGGCCCAATCGGGGAGCCCCTGCGAACGGCCCCCGTCCGGAATCACGGATGCCGGACCCGCACGACTCAGCGCGGCGCCGTGAATGGCCGGTTCGTGTCCCTCTCACGGCCCGGTCGCGAGTGAGGCGGCGGCCTCGTGCATCGCCAGTTCGAGCACCGCCGGTTCGGTGAGCCGCCCCGTGCCGTCGGGGATGACGAGCCAGCGCACGCCGCCCGTCGCCCGGCCCGGATAGGGAACCACGATCCAGCTGCCGCTCCCCGCGCCGCGCACCCCGGTGCCCAGCCAGCGCGCGGCCGTGCCCGGCGGCACGAAGAAGCCCGTACGGGCGTCCCCGAAGTCCCCGAGCACCGGCCCCGGCCGCTCCGTCACCCGCGTCAGCACGTCCAGCGTCGGGCGTCCCAGCGCGCCGGGCACGATCAGTACGTCCCAGAGCCGGCCGGCCGGGAGGAGCGCGACCCCGAGGGGGTTGCGCTCCCACTCCCACCGGCAGGCGTCGGGGTCCGCTGCCGCCGTCACCAGCCACTCCACTGCGTTTTTAGCCCCCGCGGCGTCCATGTCCCCTCGCTTCCGCGGTCCGCTCGGACCGCTGTCCGCCCGGTGAGAGACCGCGGCGGCGGCATCCTTACACGGGTTTGCCGGGGTTTTTCGCGGTGGACGGAAGCAGCGGGGGGCGTGGAGTGGCGCGTACGGGGGCTTTGGACGGCGGGCGCGCCCGAGGAGGTACGAGCGCGCCCGCGAGGGGACCGACGCGCCGGGGAATCGCGCCCGCCGTACGGCCGGTGCGGTCAGCTGTCGAAGCCGAGCCCGGCCCTGTCCATCGCCCGCAGCCACAGGTTGCGGCGCCCGCCGTGGGTGTCGGCCCTCGTCATGGACCACTGCGTGAGGCCGATCCCGGCCCAGCGCAGCGGCTCCGGCGGGAACGGCAGCGGCTTCGTACGGACCATCTCCAGCTCGGTGCGCTCCGTGCGCTCGCCCGCCAGGAAGTCGAGCATGACCTCCGCGCCGAAGCGGGTGGCGCCCACGCCCAGCCCCGTGTAGCCGGCCGCGTAGGCGACCCGTCCGGCGTGCGCGGTGCCGAAGAAGGCCGAGAAGCGCGAGCAGGTATCGATGGCGCCGCCCCATGCGTGGGTGAAGCGCAGCCCCGCCAGCTGCGGGAAGCACTGGAAGAAGTGCCGGGCCAGCTTCTCGTACGTGGCCGGGCGGTGGTCGTACTCGGCGCGGACCGACGCGCCGAAGCGGTAGACGGCGTCGTAGCCGCCCCACAGGATGCAGTGGTCGGTGGTCAGGCGGAAGTAGTGGAAGTGGTGGTTGCTGTCCGACAGGCCCTGGCGGCCCCGCCACCCGATGGCGGCCAGCTGCCCGTCCGACAGCGGCTCGGTCATCAGCGCGTGGTCGTAGACCGGGACGACGTAGGGGCGCACGCGGCGCACCAGGGACGGGAAGACGTTGGTACCCAGCGCGACCCGGCGGGCGAAGACCCGGCCGTACGGCGTGCGGGCCGCCATGCCGAGGCCGTCGGCGGCCAGGGCGGTGGCGGGGGTGTGCTCGTAGATCCGTACGCCGAGGTCCTGGCACGCCTTCTTCAGGCCCCAGGCCAGCCGCGCGGGGTGGAGCATGGCGACGCCCGTACGGTTCCAGAGGCCGGCCAGGAAGGTCGGCGAGTCGACCTGCGCGCGCAGCGCCTCGCGGTCGAGGTACTCGATGCCGGTCAGGCCCAGCCGTTCGGCCTGTTGGGCGCTCTCCTTCAGCTCGGCGACCTGGTGGGGTTCGGTGGCGACGTCGATCTCGCCGGTGCGCTCGAAGGCGCAGTCGATGCCGTGGCGGGCGATGGTGTCCTCGATGGCGTCGAGGTTGCGGGCGCCGAGTTCTTCGAGTTTCCTCAGCTCGCCCGGCCAGCGGTCCAGGCCGTTGCCGAGGCCGTGGGTCAGGGAGGCGGCGCAGAAGCCGCCGTTGCGGCCGGAGGCGGCCCAGCCGACCTCCTGGCCCTCGACGAGGACGACGTCGCGTGCGGGGTCGCGTTCCTTGGCGATCAGGGCGGTCCACAGGCCCGAGTAGCCGCCGCCGACGACGAGCAGGTCGGTGTGCTCGTCGCCGACGAGGGCGGGGAGGGCGGCCGGACGGTTCTCGTCGTCCAGCCAGAAGGAGATCGGGGCGGCGTCCGCGAGGGCGTGGACGGGGGTGGTCATGGCAGCTCGTGCCATGGTTCTCAGCTCCTCTTCCGGCGTCCGGAGAGCAGCTGTGCCCCCAGGACGCAGAGCACGGCGATCAGGAACATCGCCGTTCCGATGACATTGATCTGAACGGGTGTGCCACGCTGCGCCGATCCCCAGACGAACATGGGGAACGTCACAGTCGAGCCGGCGTTGAAGTTGGTGATGATGAAGTCGTCGAAGGACAGCGCGAAGGAGAGCAGCGCGCCGGCCGCGATGCCGGGCGCGGCGATCGGCAGGGTCACGCGCAGGAACGTCTGCGCGGGCGAGGCGTAGAGGTCCTGGGCCGCCTGTTCCAGGCGCGGGTCCATGCTCATGACGCGGGCCTTGACCGCCGTGACGACAAAGCTCAGGCAGAACATGACGTGCGCGATCAGGATCGTCCAGAAGCCGAACCGGATGCCCATGTTGAGGAACAGGGTGGCCAGCGAGGCGGCCATCACCACCTCGGGCATCGCCATCGGCAGGAAGATCAGGGTGTTGACGGCGGGCCGGGCGCGGAAGCGGTAGCGGGCCAGGGCGAACGCGATCATGGTGCCGAGGACGGTCGCGCCGACCGTCGACCAGACGGCGATCTGCAGGCTCAGGCCCAGCGAGCCGCACAGGTCGGCGACGCCGCACGGGTCGGTCCAGGCGTCCGTGGCGAAGCGCTGCCACTCGTAGTTGAAGCGCCCGTTGGGCTTGTTGAACGAGAAGACCAGCACGACGAGGTTGGGCAGCAGCAGGTACGCGAGCGTGGCCAGGCCCGCGAGCACGACTAGGTGGCGGCGCAGCCACCGGAGTACGGCCCTCACACCAGGCCCTCCGTCCCGGACTTGCGGATGTAGATGGTGACCATGGCGAGGATGGCCGCCATGAGGATGAAGGAGAGCGCGGCGGCCGTCGGGTAGTCCAGGACGCGCAGGAACTGCGACTGGATGACGTTGCCGATCATCTTCTGGTCGGTGGAGCCGAGCAGTTCGGCGTTGATGTAGTCACCGGCGGCCGGAATGAAGGTCAGCAGCGTGCCGGCCACCACGCCCGGCATGGACAGCGGAAACGTCACCCGGCGGAAGGTGGTGACGGGGCGGGCGTACAGGTCGCCGGCGGCCTCGTGCAGCCGCGGGTCGATGCGCTCCAGCGAGGTGTACAGCGGCAGCACCATGAACGGCAGGAAGTTGTACGTCAGGCCGCACACCACTGCCAGCGGCGTGGCCAGCAGCCGCTGCCCCTCGGTCAGCCCCAGCCAGCTCGTCACGTCCAGGACGTGCAGCGAGTTCAGTACGCCGACCACCGGGCCGCCGTCCGCCAGGATCGTCTTCCAGGCCAGCGTGCGGATCAGGAAGCTGGTGAAGAACGGGGCGACGACCAGGATCATCACGACGTTGCGCCAGCGGCCCGCCTTGAAGGCGATGAGGTACGCGAGCGGGTAGCCCAGCACCAGGCAGAGCGCCGTCGCGGTGGCCGCGTAGCCGACCGAGCGCAGGAACTGGGGCCAGTACTCCCCCAGCGCGTCCCAGTAGGTGGCGAAGTGCCAGGTGAGCTTGAAGCCCTCTTCGAGGGAGCCGGTCTGTACGGACGTGGACGCCTGGTAGACCAGCGGTGCGGCGAAGAAGACGACCAGCCAGAGGATGCCGGGGAGCAGCAGCCAGTACGGCACGAGGCGCTTGCGCGTCGCGCGCCCGCGGGCCTTCGGTGCGTCCTCGGGGGCGGCGGGCGGCGGCGCTTCGGCGGTCGTCGTCATGCCGCCTCCTCGCCGGTGTCCGCGCCGGCCTCGATGTCCTGGGCGGCGTCCAGGCCGAAGGTGTGCGCGGGGCTCCAGTGGAGGATCACCTCGGCGCCGGGCACCAGGCGGGGGTCGCGCTCGACGTTCTGCTCGTAGACGGCGAGGCGCCCGGCACCCGGGGACTCGATCACGTACTGCGTGCTGACGCCGAGGAAACCGGCGTCCCGGATGCGCCCCGTCAGCCGGTTGCGGCCCTCGGCGACGCCGCCCGCGTCGTCGGCGTGCGCGAGGCTGATCTTCTCGGGCCGTACGCCCGCCAGGACCTTGCCACCGGTGCGGACCGTGGTGCGACATCGCCCGGCGGGCAGCCGCAGCTTGGTCTCCCCGGCGGTGAGCAGCAGGTCGTCGCCGCCGGCCGCCACCACCTCGGCCTCGATGAGGTTGGAGGTGCCCAGGAAGTTAGCGACAAAGGTGGTGGCCGGGTTCTCGTACAGGTCGGCGGGCGCGCCGAGCTGCTCTACGCGCCCGCCGTTCATCACCGCGACCGTGTCGGCCATCGTCAGGGCCTCCTCCTGGTCGTGGGTGACGTGCACGAAGGTGATGCCGACCTCGGTCTGGATGCGCTTGAGTTCGAGCTGCATCTGGCGGCGCAGTTTGAGGTCGAGGGCGCCCAGCGGCTCGTCCAGGAGGAGCACCCGCGGGTGGTTGATCAGCGCGCGGGCGACCGCGACGCGCTGCTGCTGGCCGCCGGAGAGCTGCTGCGGTTTACGGCGCGCCATGGGACCGAGTTCGACCAGGTCGAGCATCTCCTCGACCTGCTTCTTCACGGATTTGATTCCCCGGCGGCGCAAACCGAACGCGATGTTCTCGTAGATGTCCAGGTGCGGGAACAGGGCGTAGTTCTGGAAGACGGTGTTGACCGGGCGCTTGTACGGGGGCAGCGCGGTGACGTCCTTCCCGTCCAGCTCGACGGTCCCGGTGGACGGGTCCTCCAGGCCCGCGATCATGCGCAGGGTGGTGGTCTTGCCGCAGCCGGAGGCGCCCAGCAGCGCGAAGAAGGAGCCGGCCGGGACCGTCAGGTCGAGCGGGTGGACGGCGGTGAAGGAGCCGTAGGTCTTGCTGATCCCGGAGAGGCGGACGTCGCCACCGGAGGTCTGTGTCATGGGTGGTCCCGTGGGTCGGAGGGCGGTCGGGGCCGGTGCGTGGCCGGGCGTTACGGTCTCAGGCACCCGTGAGATCGGCGAATTTCCGGGCGAAGTCCTTGCTCTCCTCGCCGTGCAGAGCACGGAAGGAATGCGACCGGGCGGCCATCTCCCGGTCCGGGAGGATCAGCGGGTTGTCCGCCAGGTCCCGGTCGATCTTCGCCAGTTCCTCGCGTACGCCGTCGACCGGGCACACATAGTTGATGTACGCCGCGATCCGCGCCGCCACCTTCGGCTCGTAGCAGTAGTCGATGAGGCGTTCGGCGTTCTTCTTGTGGCGGGCCTGATCAGGAACCAGCAGATTGTCCGTGGACGTCATGTAACCCGCGCGCGGCACGGCGTATTTGATGTCCGGGTTGTCGTGCTGGAGCTGGACCACGTCCCCGGCCCAGGCCACGCACGCCGCGAGATCGCCCTTGCTCAGGTCGTTGATGTAGTCGTTGCCGGTGAAGCGCCGGATCTGCTTGCTGTCCACGCCCTTCTGGAGCCGGGCGATCGCGGCGTCGAAATCGTCCGCCGTACAGTCCTCGGGGCGCTTTCCCATGTCCAGCAGGGTCAGCCCGACACTGTCCCGCATTTCCGACAGGAATCCGACCCGGCCCTTGAGCTTCGGGTCGTCCAGCAATTGGCTGACGGAATCGACCGTACGCCCGCCGGTGGCCTTCACGTTGTACGCGATGACGGCCGGGATTCCCGTCCAGGGATAGGAATGGGCGCGCCCCGGGTCCCAGTCCGGATCGCGGAACTGTTCCGAGAGATTGGCGCGCGCATGGGGCAGGGACGCGGCGTCCAGTTTCTGCACCCAGCCGAGCCCGATCATCCGCGCGCACATCCAGTCGGTGAGCACGATCAGGTCCCGGCCGGTGTCCTGCCCGGCCGCCAGCTGCGCCTGGATCTTGCCGAAGAATTCGTCGTTGTCGTTGACGTCCTCGGTGTATTTCACCGCTATTCCGGTGCGCCGGGTGAAGGCGTCGAGCGTCGGCCGGCGCTTGCCGTCGTCGCTGACGTCCAGGTACTCCGTCCAGTTGGAGAAGCTGACACGTTTCTCCTGCCCGGAGCGGTCCACCGACCGCCCCGCGTCCGTACGGCCCGCGGGCGGAATGCCGCAGGCCGACAGCGCGCCGAGACCGCCGAGCGCCAGCGCGCCCGCCCCGCCCGCGCGCAGCAGCGACCGCCGGGTCATGGCCATCCGGCCGTCGGTGAGGCTGCGCCGTACGGCGGCGAGCTCGGGCGCGGACAGGCTCCCGGGCTGCTGGGTGTCCTCCATACGCGGTGCCCTTTCAGGATGAGCCCGGTGGTCAGCCGGTGCGGCCGTGTGCGGCGACTGCCGCCCCGCTCTCAGGTGCGGTCCCCGAAGACGGTCCGGTGCCAGTCCTTCCTGGCGGTGCCGGTGTTGTCGAACATGACGTGCTTGACCTGCGTGTACTCCTCGAAGGAATAGGCGGACATGTCCTTGCCGAAGCCACTGGCCTTGTAGCCGCCGTGCGGCATCTCGCTGAGGATCGGGATGTGGTCGTTGACCCAGACACAGCCCGCCTTGATCTCGCGGGTGGCGCGGCCGGTGCGGTAGACGTCCCGGCTCCATGCGGAGGCCGCCAGGCCGTACGGGGTGTCGTTGGCCAGCGCGATCCCCTCGTCGTCGCTGTCGAAGGGCAGCACAACCAGCACCGGCCCGAAAATCTCGCTCTGGACCACCTCGCTGTCCTGCGCGGCGCCCGTGATCAACGTGGGCAGGTAGTACGCGCCCTTCGCCAGCTCGCCCTGCGGCACCGCGCCGCCCGTGACGACGGTGGCGTACGACCGGGCCCGGTCGACGAACCCGGCGACCCGGTCGCGCTGGGTGTACGAGATCAGCGGGCCTAGATCGGTGGCCGGGTCGAACGGATCGCCGAGCCGTACGGTCGCCATCAGGTCGGCCACGCCGCCGACGAAGGCGTCGTAGAGCGGCCGCTGCACATAGGCGCGGGTGGCGGCGGTGCAGTCCTGCCCGGTGTTGATCAGTGCGCCGGCCACCGCCCCGTGCACCGCGGCCTCCAGGTCGGCGTCGTCGAAGACCACGAACGGGGCCTTGCCGCCGAGTTCGAGATGCATCCGCTTGACGGTACTGGTGGCGATCTCGGCGACCCGCTTGCCGACCGCCGTCGAACCGGTGAAGGAGGCCATGGCGACGCCCGGGTGGGCCACCAGGTGCTCACCGGCCTCCCGGCCCGCGCCGGAGACGATGTTGAGCACGCCGTCCGGGATGCCCGCCTCGGTCGCCGCCTGCGCGAACATCAGTGAGGTCAACGGGGTGATCTCGGCGGGCTTGAGGACGACCGTGTTGCCTGCCGCGATGGCTGGCAACACCTTCCAGGCAGCCATCTGGAGCGGGTAGTTCCAGGGCGCGATGGAGCCGATGACGCCGATGGGCTCGCGGCGGATCACCGAGGTGTGGTCCGGGCTGTACTCCCCCGCCGAACGCCCCTCCAGGTGCCGGGCGGCGCCCGCGAAGAAGGCCGCGTTGTCGACCGACCCCGGTACGTCGAACTCCGCACTGAGCTTGATGGGCTTGCCGCACTGGAGCGACTCCGCGTAGGCCAGCTCTCCGGCCCGCTCGCCGAGGACGGTGGCGAACCGGTGCAGGGCGTCGGAGCGCTCGCCCGGGGTCGCCCCGGCCCACGCGGGGAAGGCGCGCGCCGCGGCGTCCACCGCCGCGTCCACGTCCGCCGTCGAGGCCAGCCGGTAGCCGTACACCTGCTCGCCGGTGGCCGCATCGACCACGTACTGGGTGCGGCCGGAGCTGCCGTCCCGGAGGCCGCCGGCGAGGTACTGGGCGCCCTCGGCGAATCGGTCCCGCACGTCGAATCGCTGGATCATGGTGCTCTCCTCCGCCGGACGCCGGGGCCGCTCAGCGGCACCCCAGGCGTAGCTCTTTCCGGAATTGATGGCTGATCGTGACAGAGGAGCAGGGCCCCAACAAGGGATTCCGTTGTTGCCTTTTGGTTACGCGACGGATTCTGCGATTTCCGTCGTACGGCACCCCGACACGTTGTCAGTGCCCGCTGACAGAATCCCGGCATGATGCACGACAGCACGGGGGGCAGGGGGATGAACGAGCCACACAGCGGCGCGGCGGACACGGCCGGGGCCGCGTCGGCAGCGGCCGTACCGACGGCGGACGGGCCACGCTCGGTGGAGGAGCTGACCGCGCGGACGGCCGCCGGCGAGCAGTACAAATACGTCTATTTCTGGGGCCACACACCTCGCCGCGACGGCGAACTGGGCGCGAGCTGCTTCAGCCAGTGGTGGCCGTCGCCGTTCACGGTCGACGGCGTGCGGTACGCCACCGCCGAGCACTGGATGATGGCCTGCAAGGCCCGGCTGTTCGAGGACGCGGAAGCGGAGCGGCGAGCGATAGCCGCCGTCCACCCCAAGCAGGCCAAGGACGCGGGCCGCACGGTACGCGGCTTCGACGGCGCGCTGTGGGAGCGGCACCGCTTCGCGTACGTCGTCGAGGGCAATGTGCACAAGTTCGGCCAGGACGACGCCCTGCGCGCGTATCTCCTGGGGACGGGCTCCCGCGTCCTGGTGGAAGCCAGCCCGCTGGACCGCATATGGGGAATCGGACTGGCCGCCGACGACGAGCGCGCGCAGGATCCGGCGCGGTGGCAGGGCTTGAACTTGCTGGGGTTCGCGCTGATGGAGGCTCGGCAGCGGCTGGGGGCTTAGGGCTGCTGGGCCGGGGCGGGCTTCAGAGCTGGGTGAGGACGATGGTCTGGGTGCCGGTACGGGCCGCCGGGAGGTTCCGGAGGTCCGGGATGGCGGTCGGCCCAGGTACGGCGGACGCGGGCGCGGCTTCGTACGTACGGGAGTCGGAGGCCGTACGGGGGCCGGGGGCGGGCGCGGCTTCGTACGTGCCCGGGCCGTCGTCGTCAGGACCGCGGTCCGTATCTGCGCCGTCGTCATCGGTGCCGGAGCCGGAACCGCCGGAAGTCGGGTCGCCGAAGCCCGAATCGTCGGAGTAGCCGGGGCCCCACGGGTCGTCGTCCACATAGGTCGCGTTGGCCACCACGACGTAGCAGACCATGAGCACGCTCAGCAGCATCGCCACACCGCCCATGATCAATCCGGCCAGCGCACTCCCGCCGTTGTCCGCCTCGCCCCGGTCCGCCTTGCTGCGCCCGATGGCACCAAAAATGATCGCGAGCAAACCGAGGAGGAGCCCGAAAGCCACGGTGAAGAAGAGGACAGTACCCACGATCCCGAGAACGAGAGCGGCGGTACCGAACCCGTTGTTCAACGCGATCGGCATCCAGTAGGGCTGGTAGGCGGGCGGCACGTGCTGCCCCAGCTGGCCGCCCGGGCCCCAGCCGCCGGGGGCGGAACCACCGTACGGAGACGTGGAGGCGCCGTGGGGAAAGGGCGCGGTGCCCGACGGGAAACCGCCGTTGCCGTCCGCCGGAGGGAAGCCGCCGTCACCGTCCGGCCGCCCGCCGCTGCCGTTCGGGGCTGCGCCCCGCTGCCCGTCCGCCCCGGCCCCAGATATCGGCGGAGTACCGGACCCGGGCGGCGCGTAGGCCCCTGCCGAGCCTGGCGCGGGTGGCGGCGGGGGGACGTCGTACCGGCCAGCTGGGGGGTTGGGTGCGGTTCCGTTGGGGGCGGGCAGGTTCGCGGTTGGGGTGGACGTATTCGGGATGGCCGTCGTCGGTGCGGCCGTTCTGGTCGCGGCTGACTTCGGCGTGACCGTTCTGGTCGCGGCCGACGGTTGGCGGTCCTCCGGGGGCGCCCACGGGTCGTGCGGTTCGGACTGTGGGGCGGTCTCGGTGGTGGCGGGGTCCGGCATCTCTGCGGTCGGTCCACCCTGCTTCGGCGCCGCCGTCTTGGTCGCGGCCGACTTCGGCGTGACCGTCCCGGTCGCGGCCGACGGCCGGTGGTCCCCCGGCGGCGCCCACGGGTCGCGAGGTTCGGACTGCGGGGCGGTCCCGGTGTCTGTGGGTTCCGACACGTCTGCGGTCGACCCACCCTGCTTCGGCGCCGCCGTCCTGGTCGCGGCCGACTTCGACATGACCACCCCGGACACGGCCGACGGCCGGCGGCTCCCCGGAGGCGCCCACGGGTCGCCAGGTTCAGGCTGCGCCACAGCACCGGCGACGGCGGGTTCCGGCACATCTGCCGTCGACGCGCCCGCCGTCGACATAACCGACTCGGTCACCGTCGGATCCGACACAGTCATCTCGGTTGCGGCCGACGACTTCCCACCCTCCGGCGGCGCCCACACGCCGTGCGGTTCAGGCTGCGCCGCAGCCCCCGCAGCGGCGATGGGGTCCGGCACGTCCGACGTCGATGCGCCCCGCTTCGGCACGGCTGGCTCCGACACACCCGCCGTAGACACGGCCGTCTCCGTCACCGCCGTCCCGGTCCCAGCCGACGCCTCCCGCCCCTCCACCGGCGCCCACGGCTCACGCAATTCGGGCTGCGCCGCTGCCCCGGCCACGGCGGCAGTGGGTTCCGGCACGTCCGCCGCTGGCCCACCCGGCCTCGACACGCCCGACTTCGGCGCAGCCGACCTCGTCGCGCCCGACGCCTCCCGGCCCCCCGCCGGCGCCCACGCCTCGCGCGGTTCGGGCTGCTGACTGCCGGACATCGACACCCCCACATTCGCCCCACGTTTCGCTTGCGCCCATGCTAAGACCTGCGCCGTTCCGCATGGCGCTCCCCGCCTACGATGATTCCCGTCCGCGGCACGCCAGCTCGCCCCTCGACCAGGAGGACCCGTTGTCCGATCTCGACGCCTTCATCGCCGGACTGCCCAAGGCCGAGCTGCACGTCCACCACGTCGGATCGGCGTCCCCGCGTATCGTCGCCGAGCTGGCCGCCCGCCACCCGGACTCCGCGGTCCCCACCGACCCGGAGGCGCTCACCGACTACTTCACCTTCCGGGACTTCGCGCACTTCATCCAGGTCTACCTCTCCGTCGTGGATCTGATCCGCGACGCGCAGGACGTGCGGCTGCTGACGTACGAGGTGGCCCGGGACATGGCGCGGCAGAACATCCGCTACGCCGAACTGACCGTCACCCCGTACAGCTCCACCCGCCGCGGTATCCCGGACGCCGCCTTCGTCGAAGCCATCGAGGACGCGCGCAAGGCCGCGGAGACCGAGCTGGGCGTGGTGCTGCGCTGGTGCTTCGACATTCCGGGCGAGGCGGGGTTGACGGCCGCCGAGGAGACCACGCGTATCGCCTGTGACCTGCGGCCGGAGGGCCTGGTTTCCTTCGGGCTCGGCGGCCCGGAGATCGGCGTGCCGCGCGGGCAGTTCAAGCCGTACTTCGACCGGGCGATCGCCGCCGGCCTGCACTCCGTTCCGCACGCCGGGGAGACCACCGGCCCGCAGACCGTCTGGGACGCGCTGACCGAGTTGCGTGCCGAGCGGATCGGCCACGGCACCAGCTCCGCCCAGGACCCGAAGCTGCTGGCCCACCTCGCCGAGCACCGTATCCCGCTGGAGGTCTGCCCGACCTCGAACATCGCCACCCGCGCCGTGCGCACCCTCGACGAGCATCCGCTGAAGCAAATGGTCGACGCGGGTGTGCTGGTGACGATCAACAGTGACGACCCGCCGATGTTCGGTACGGACCTGTGCGTGGAGTACGGCGTGGCCGCGCGCCTGCTGGATCTCGACGCGGCCGGGGTAGCCGCCCTGGCGAAGAACGCCGTCGAGGCGTCCTTCATGGACTCCGCCGCGAAGGCCGCGCTGACCGCCGAGATCGACGACTACACGGCGGCGTGGCCGCGATGAGGCCCGCACGGCGCGCAGCGGATCCGGCGCCAGTGCCCGCCCCGGCGGAGCGCACGCCGGCCGGGCAGGCACCGCCGGCTGCCCGGCTGACGGACCCGATTCCCACGCGCGGACAGGTGGCGGTCATCGGCCATCGCGGCGCCCCGTACGAGGCGCGCGAAAACACTCTCGCCTCGCTGCGCGCCGCGCTCGAAGCGGGCGCGGACGCGGTCGAGATCGACGTACGGCTGACCGCCGACCGCGTCCCGGTGCTGCTGCACGACGCCACGCTGGAACGCCTGTGGGGCCACGACCGTTCGCTGGCCTCACTCACGTACGGCCTGGTCGCCGAGCTCACCGCGGGCGGCGTTCCGACTCTGCGCGACGCCCTCGCGCTCACGGCCAAGTACCCGTCCGCCCGCGCCCTGATCGACCTCCCTGACCCCGCGGCCGCGGCGGCCGCCGTCACCGAGGTCCGCGAGTCCGACGCCGAGGCCCGTACGTACTACTGCGGTGGCGGCCTGTCCATGCTCGCCGTCCGCGCCGCCGACCCGGCCGCCGAACTCGCCCTCTCCTGGTGCCGTACGGCCCCGCCCCGTCCCGAACTGCTGGCCCGCGTCCGTCCCCGCTGGCTCAACTACCACTTCGGTCTGGTGACCAGGGAGCTGGTCGAACGAGCCCACGGCGACGGTTACTTGTTCGCCGCCTGGACCATCGACACGCCCCGCGCCACGCGCCGCCTCAAGCGCGCGGGCGTCGACGCCGTCACGACCAACCGGGTGGCCGCCGTCCGCGCGGTGCTCTGAGGCGTACCGGCCCCGTGCGCCTCAGTGCCGCACCAGCCGCCGCGCCACGAGGTGAGACAGCACGGTGGCCGCCCCGGCGGCAGTCAGCCCGCTCGCCACGCCCCGTGCGTCCGTCGGCCGGAGCCGCCCGGCGCGCCGTAGCCGCCCGCGCGCCCACAGCGCGTACGGGACGACGATGAACGGCGAGGTGGCCGAGCCGGGGGTGTAGCCGCGTACGGCGGCGGCCTGCGCGAGGTGCATGAGGCCGTGCAGCCCGAATCCGTCCACGGCGCCCTGGAAGAAGGCCGAGCGGCCGCCGGTGCGGTGTCCGCGCACCGAGGCGGCGGCCACGATCACCGCCATGGCGCCCACCGCGACCGTGAACTCCCGCTGGTCGACGCCTTCCAGCGCCCGCCAGAGCCGTTCAGGCGCACCAGGGAACCGCTTCCGCAGCTCCGGCAGGTGGTCCCGGATCCACCGCGGCCCGAAGGCCACCTCCTCCGCGTCATGCAACGCCCAGGCGGCGAGCAGTCCGAACGTGACGGCGGGGCTCAGGTCCTGTGTTTTCTGCGACATGAGCGGTGAGTCTGGCACGGCGGCAAAGGCCGCCCATGAGGGGGCCACGGGCTAACCACGGCCCAAAAACCGCTCGCAACCAGTCACTTACCGTCGCCACTTGACCTTGTCACCGTGTCAGACCGTGCACTGGTGAACACCACCCGGCAGACGCCGCCCGCACCCGCACCCGCACCCGCACCCGCACCCGAGGACAAGCATGCTCACCTACACCGGCTCCGGCCCGTACTGCTACAGCCATTCCCTGGCCATGGTGCTCGGCCCCGACGCCGCCCCATCCCCCGCCGTCATCGAAACCCTCACCGGCTCGCCCTTCGGCATGCAGCTCGTCGGTGGCACCCTGCCGTGGTTCGACCCGTACGGCTGGGACCCGGAAACCGGTCTGGACGCCGCCGTGTCAGCGCTCGGTCTGCGCTGTGTACGCAGCGCGGGCGGCACCCAGGACGAGGCGCTGGCGCGGCTCGGGGCCGACTGCGCGGAGGGCCCCGTTCTGGTCGGCCCGGTGGAGATGGGCCTGCTGCTGTACCAGCCCGGCTCCGGCACCGCGGTCGGCGCCGATCACTACGTAGTGGTGCTGGCGGTCGAGGACGGCACCGTCCTCCTCCACGACCCGCACGGACACCCGTACGCGACGCTGTCCGCCCCGGCCTTCGCCGCCGCATGGCGCGCGGAGTCGGTCACGTACACGGACGCCCCGTACGTGATGCGCTCCGCCTTCGTGCAGGAGCGGGCAGCCGACCCGGCCAAGGCCCTGCGACGGTCGCTGCCCGACGCCGTACGGTGGCTGGCCGGACGCGACGACCTGCCCATGCCGCCGGGGTCGCTCGGCGGCACGGCCGCCGCCGAAGCGCTGGCGGACCAGGTGGCCAAGGGCCTGTCCCCGGAGATCCGCGACCTGCTCAGCGTCTTCGCCATCCGCCTCGGCGCCCGCCGCCTCAACGACGCGGCGGCCTGCCTCGCCTCACTGAACCTCGGTACCCCGGCCGCCCTTCTGGCCGAGCAGTCCCGCATGGTCGGCGGCCTGCAACGCCCCGTCGTCTCGGGAGACGACCGCGCGCTGGAAGCCGGACTGCGGCGGCTGGCCCCTACGTACGGGGCGCTGCGTACGGCACTGGAGGAATCCGTCGCGCGGGGCATGCCGGGCTGACCCACGCGCCGGCCCGCCGCCTCACAGCCCGACGATCCCGTTCCACTCCTTGGCGAACGCCGGGCGTTCCTTGGAGGTGATGTCACGGGCTATGGCCAGGCGCTTGCGCAGGGAGTCGTCCGGGAAGACGAGCGGGTCCTCGGCCAGCGCGGCGCGTTCCTCGTCCTTGGAGGAGGCGAGGACGTCCCGCGCGGCCGGCACGGGGCAGACGTAGTTGACCCAGACGGCCAGTTCGGCGGCGATCTCCGGCCGGTAGTAGAAGTCGATCAGCCGTTCCGCGTTGCGCTTGTGCTCGGCGCGGTCGGGGATCATCAGGCTCTCCGCCCACAGTTCGGCGCCTTCCTGCGGCACCACGAACTCGATGTCCGGGTTGTCCTCCTTGAGCTGGATGACATCGCCCGAGTACGCCTGCGCCGCGAGCACGTCGCCCGAGGCGAGGTCCTTGATGTAGTCGTTGCCGGTGAAGCGCCGGATGTGCTTCTTCGCCACCAGACGGCGGATGCGGTCCGTCATCCGATAGAAGTCGTCCTCTTTCCAGCGTGTGATGTCCACACCGTCGCCCTGCATGAGCATCGCGAAGGACTCGTCCATCCCGGACAGCAGCGTCACCCGCCCGCGCAGATCGTCCTTCCACAGGTCCGCGGTGTGCTGGATCTCCCGTCCGAGCTTCCTGCGGTTGTACGCGATGCCGGTGATGCCCGACTGCCACGGCACGGAGTGCCTGCGCCCCGGGTCGAAGTGCGGGGCGCGCAGCAGCGGGTCGAGGTGGCGCGCGACGTTCGGCTGCCGCGCGCGGTCCATCTCCTGCACCCAGCCGAGGCGTACGTACCGGCCGCACATCCAGTCGCTGATGACGATCAGGTCGCGCCCCGTGGGCTGGTGGTTCATCAGCGCGGGGCTGATCTTGCCGAAGAATTCGTCGTTGTCGTTGATCTCTTCGGTGTACGTCACGGAGATGCCGGTGTGCTTCTCGAACGCCTCCAGCGTCGGCCGCCGCCGCGGGTCCCGCTCGTCCACGTCGATGTAGAGCGGCCAGTTGGCGAAGGTCAGGCGCCGGTCCCGGGCCGAGCGGTCGGGGGCGCCGCGGTCGGCCGGGGCGACGTACGCGGCGGGCACCCCGCATCCGGCCGCCAGCAGGGCCAGGGCCCCGGCCGCTCCCGTACCGACGGTGCTCCGTAGCAGCGAACGCCGCGAAAGTTCAGGCATGGCGAGCACTCTCACGCGCCGGGGGCGGCGACGGCAACCCGGCAGAACGTCGGCTGCCGGGCCGCCGCCCACGACGGTGTGCCGGGCGGCGGGGCACCATGCGGGGCCCCGTCATCCGGCGGGGCGGGCTCAGCCGTCCAGCGACGTCATCACGTGCTTGACGCGCGTGTAGTCCTCGAAGCCGTAGCCCGACAGGTCCTTGCCGTAACCGGACTTCTTGAAGCCGCCGTGCGGCATCTCGGCGACCAGCGGGATGTGGGTGTTGATCCACACGCACCCGAAGTCCAGCTTCTTGGACATCCGCATGGCGCGCGCGTGGTCCTTGGTCCACACCGAGGACGCCAGCGCGTACTCCACGCCGTTGGACCACTCGACGGCCTGGTCCTCGTCCCGGAAGGACTGGACGGTGATGACCGGCCCGAAGACCTCCTTCTGGATGATCTCGTCGTCCTGCTTGAGGCCGGAGACGACGGTGGGCGCGTAGAAGTAGCCCTTCTCGCCGACCTGGTGGCCGCCCGCCTCGATCTTGGCGTGCGCGGGCAGGCCGTCGATGAAGCGCTTGACCTGCGCCAGCTGGTTGGCGTTGTTCAGCGGCCCGTAGAGCACGTCCTCGTCGTCGACCGGGCCGGTCTTGGTGTCGGCGGCGGCCTTGGCGAGCGCGGTCACGAACTCGTCGTGGATGGACTCGTGGACGAGCACGCGGGTCGCGGCCGTACAGTCCTGGCCGGCGTTGAAGTAGCCCGCCACCGAGATGTCCTCGACGGCCTTGGCGATGTCGGTGTCCTCGAAGACCACGACCGGGGCCTTGCCGCCCAGCTCCAGGTGGACCCGCTTGAGGTCCTTGGAGGCGGACTCGGCGACCTGCATGCCGGCCCGTACGGAGCCGGTGATGGAGGCCATCGCCGGGGTCGGGTGCTCGACCATCAGGCGGCCGGTGTCGCGGTCGCCGCAGATGACGTTGAACACGCCGCGGCTGTGGCCCAGCTCGTCCAGCACGCCGCCGATGATCTCGGCGATCAGCACGGTGGAGGCGGGGGTGGTGTCGGAGGGCTTGAGGACGACGGTGTTGCCCGCGGCCAGCGCCGGGGCGAACTTCCACACCGCCATCATCATCGGGTAGTTCCACGGCGCGACCTGCGCGCAGACGCCGACCGGCTCGCGGCGGATGATGGACGTGAAGCCGTCCATGTACTCGCCCGCCGCGCGGCCCTCCAGCATCCGGGCGGCCCCCGCGAAGAAGCGGATCTGGTCCACCATCGGCGGGATCTCCTCCGAGCGCACGAGCGCGATCGGCTTGCCGCAGTTCTCCGACTCGGCGGCGATCAGCTCCTCGGCCCGCTCCTCGAAGCGGTCGGCGATCTTGAGCAGTACCTTCTGGCGCTCGGCCGGCACCAGGTCGCGCCAGGCGGGGAACGCGGCCTCGGCGGCGGCCATCGCCGCGTCCACGTCCGCGGCGGCGGACAGCGGAGCGGTGGCGTACGCCTCACCCGTGGCCGGGTTGACCACCTCCGTGGTCCGCCCGTCGGCGGCGTCCCGGAACTCCCCGTCGATGTAGTTGCGCAGCCGACGCAGTTCGGTGGTCACGAGCGACCCCTCCTGTCAGGTGTCCATTGGTTGAGATGCCCACCCTAGCCAGGGAGGCAACGTTTTCGACATACCCACAACGGATGAACGACGAAATCAGTGGCGTCGACTTCTCTGGGCAACCGATTTCATTGAATCGGGGTTGCGGGACTGACGAGGCTCGTGCACAGTGAGGGCTGTGGCCACTCGTGACAGAAACGGCACCCAGTCGATCGACTCCGTCTCCCTGGCGATCATCGAGCAGCTCCAGGAGGACGGCCGCCGTCCGTACGCCGCGATCGGCAAGGCCGTGGGCCTGTCCGAGGCGGCGGTGCGGCAACGCGTACAGAAACTGCTCGACCAAGGCGTGATGCAGATCGTCGCGGTCACCGACCCCCTCACGGTCGGCTTCCGGCGGCAGGCGATGGTCGGGATCAACGTCGAGGGCGACCTCGACCCGGTGGCCGACGCCCTGACGGCCATGGAGGAGGTCGAGTACGTCGTCATGACCGCGGGCTCCTTCGACCTCCTCATCGAGATCGTCTGCGAGGACGACGACCACCTGCTGGAAATGATCAACAAGCGCATCCGCACGCTGCCCGGCGTCCGGACCACGGAGAGCTTCGTCTATCTCAAGCTCCGCAAGCAGACCTACACCTGGGGAACCAGATAGCCATGACCGCTGACCTCTCGAAGACGGCCTACGACCACCTGTGGATGCACTTCACCCGCATGTCGTCGTACGAGAACGCCCCCGTGCCGACGATCGTGCGCGGCGAGGGCACCAACATCTACGACGACAAGGGCAAGCGCTACATCGACGGCCTGGCCGGCCTGTTCGTCGTACAGGCCGGGCACGGCCGCGCCGAACTCGCCGAGACCGCGCTCAAGCAGGCGCAGGACCTGGCGTTCTTCCCCATCTGGTCGTACGCCCACCCCAAGGCCGTGGAGCTCGCCGAGCGGCTCGCGCACCATGCGCCGGGCGACCTGAACAAGGTCTTCTTCACCACCGGCGGCGGTGAGGCCGTCGAGACCGCGTGGAAGCTGGCGAAGCAGTACTTCAAGCTCACCGGCAAGCCCACCAAGCACAAGGTCATTTCGCGCGCGGTGGCCTACCACGGCACCCCGCAGGGCGCGTTGTCCATCACCGGCCTGCCGGGCCTTAAGGCCCCGTTCGAGCCGCTGGTCCCCGGCGCGCACAAGGTCCCGAACACCAACATCTACCGCGCGCCGCTCTTCGGCGACGACCCGGAGGCGTTCGGCCGCTGGGCCGCCGACCAGATCGAGCAGCAGATCCTCTTCGAGGGCCCGGACACCGTCGCCGCCGTCTTCCTGGAGCCGGTGCAGAACGCGGGCGGCTGCTTCCCGCCCCCGCCCGGCTACTTCCAGCGCGTCCGCGAGATCTGCGACCGCCACGACGTGCTGCTCGTCTCGGACGAGGTCATCTGCGCCTTCGGCCGCCTGGGCACGATGTTCGCCTGCGACAAGTTCGGCTACATACCCGACATGATCACCTGTGCCAAGGGCATGACCTCGGGCTACTCCCCCATCGGCGCGTGCGTCATCTCCGACCGGCTGGCCGAGCCGTTCTACAAGGGCGACAACACCTTCCTGCACGGCTACACCTTCGGCGGCCACCCGGTCTCCGCCGCCGTCGCCTGCGCCAACCTCGACATCTTCGAGCGCGAGAACCTCAACCAGCACGTACTGGACAAGGAAGAAGCTTTCTTCTCCACCCTGAAGAAGCTCCACGACCTGCCCATCGTCGGCGACGTCCGCGGCAACGGCTTCTTCTACGGCATCGAACTCGTCAAGGACAAGACCACCAAGGAGTCCTTCAACGAGGAGGAGACCGAACGCGTCCTGTACGGCTTCCTCTCCAAGGCCCTGTACGACAACGGCCTGTACTGCCGCGCCGACGACCGCGGCGACCCGGTGATCCAGCTCGCCCCGCCGCTCATCGCCGACCAGCCGGTCTTCGACGAGATCGAGCAGATACTGCGGGGGACGCTGGAGGAGGCATGGGGCAAGCTGTGAGGCGTACTTCGTGAGGTGAGGGGCGTTCGGGGGTGCGGCCCCGTGCGCCCCTCTCGCAGTACCGGCGTGAGCCCCGTAGGCGTACGCCCACCAGCCGTGCGAGCGGCTTCCTCGGCTCGCGCGCCCGCCCGTGGAGCGAGCGGGTTCGTGGGCGTACGGGCTTGCGCGCCTGCCGGGTGGGCGCGGCCCGCCCCGCAGCCCGCGGCCGCGCCCCCTCCCGGCCCCGTGCTGCCCCCTTCAGCCCTTCTTCTCCGCCCCTCCACCCAGATTCTTCATATAAGCCTCCATTTGAGTGAACCTGGGCCGTGGTGCGCGCCGAGCGCCGAATACCGAGGGTCGCCACTCCTTACCGTGCCAGTGACCGATACCCTCCATGGTCGTTCACCCGGTCGGGGGAACGATCGGACGCGACGAGCATGAGGTGCGCAGATGGTGGCCCCACCTGACAACGACGTTCTCTGGGCGCGCGGCCTGCACCACACATACGCCGGCTCCCCCGCGCTGACGGGGGTCTCCCTCGGTGTCCGCGAGGGCGAGATCCTCGCCGTCACGGGGCCCCGCGGCTGCGGCAAGACGACCCTCCTGCGGTGTCTTTCCGGCCAACTTGCGCCGGACAGCGGCGAAATCTGGTTCAACAGTTCACCAGTGCACACGCTCTCACCGGCCGGCCGGGAACGGCTGCGCCTGGACCGCTTCGGCTGGGTGGACACCGAACCCCACCTCGTCCCCGAACTGACCGCCTGGGAGAACGCCGCCCTCCCGCTGCTCCTGCGCGGTACCGGCCACCGCGCCGCCAAGCAGACCGCGTGCGAGTGGCTGGAGCGTCTGGACGTGGGCATGTGCGCCCGCCAACGCCCGGGCCGGCTCGACCAGTCGCAGCGCCAGCGCATCGCCATCGCCCGCGCCCTGGCCTGCGCGCCGCAGGTCCTGTTCGCCGACGAGCCCACGGCGCCCCTGCACCGTGCGGACGCCGCGCAGGTCCTGCGCACCATCACCACGGCCGCCCGCTCGCACGAGATCACGGTCGTCCTCGCCACCCACGAGCCCGAGGCCGACACCCTCGCGGACCGTACCGTGGCACTCCTCGACGGCCGCCGTACCGGCGCCAAGGCCCCCGCCCCCGACAAGGAAAGCAGGGCAGAGTGCTCGCTCTCCGTCTAGCCCGTGGGGCCCACCCCCTCGTCCTGCTGCGCCGCCTGCTCGTCGCCGCCGCGTCCGGCGGCACCGGCTTCCTCCTGCTGGCCGCGCTCGGCCACGCCGCGGCCCACCCGGCGACGGCCGCCGACTCGTTCGTACGCCTCCTGTGGTGCGCCGTCCCGGTCGCGGCCACCATCCAGCTCGCGGTGTCCGCGGCGCGCACGGACCCCGCCTGCCGCCCCCAACGGGGCATGTCCGCTGCCGGACTGGGCCCCGTACGGCTGACGGTGATCGCCGCCACCTCCACGGCCGTGTCGTGCGTGCTGGGCAGCTTCGTCGCGCTGCTCGCCTTCCTCATGGTGCGCGGCGACCTCGTCGATGCGACCGCCGCCGACTCCGCCGCCCAACTCCTCGGCGCGGGCCACTCCCTTCCGCTCGCCGGTGCGCTGATGCTCCTCGCCGTCGTACCGGTGACGGCGGCCACCGCCACCGCGGTCGTCCTGCGCCCTCGCAGGAACGCCCGTGGCGCCGGACGCCGTACGGGAGCTTCCGCCGGCGCCGGTGCCGGCGAGCCCCTGACCGCCATGGACACCCACAGCACCGCCTCCGCCGTGCCCGCCGCGCTCCCCTGGGGCATGGCGCTGACGGCGGCCGGGCTCGCCCTGGAGACCTACGTCAGCCGGGGCCCCGCCAACGCCGACACGCTCCTCCCGTTGCCCGGACGCCTCATCGGCAGCCCGCCGGGGGTCCTGGCGGGCTGGGCGCTGTCCACACTCGGCCTCGTCCTGGCCGGCCCCGGCCTGGCGCGGCTGTCCGGCCGTCTCCTGGCCGCCGGGCGCCCCGGGGCCATCCGCCTGCTCGCCGGCCGCGTACTCCAGGAGGAGTCCCGGCGCATCGGCCGTCCCCTGGGCGTACTCTGCGCCGTCGCCTCCGGCGCGTACGCGGCGGTGAAGGTGTACGAAGCGGCCCCCACCCGCCCGTTCGGTCCGCTCACCGGCCTGGGTGCGGCCCTCGTCCTGGCCTGCGTCACGGCCAGCGCCCTGACGGCGGCCCTCGAAGCCCGCTGGGCCCGTACCCACACCACCGCCGCGCTCCGCCGTCTCGGCACCCCGCGCTCCGTCCTCTTCCGCGCCTCCGTCCTGCGCGTCCTGGCCCTCCTCGTCGTCCTCGGCCCTTTGACCTGGGCCATCGCGGAACTGGCGGCGCTTCCCCTGCTCCACTGAGCCGCACTCCACCAGCCCCCGCCCGGCTCCATGCGCCGCCCGCCTACGATGACGACCGTGCAGCCGAACCCCGAGCCCCCCGCGCCCCACCGCCCCATCGAGCGGTCCCAACGCCACGGCGCCGACCGCGAGATCGAGACGCTCGCCGAATTCGACCGCGTACTGGAGACAGGCACCCTTTCCGGCTACCGCGTCCAGTCCGTCGACCTGACCGGCCGCACCACCGCGCTGCTCGGTACGCCGACCTCCGAGGCCGTCTTCCTCGGCTGCCGCATGGAGCCGGAGGCCGCCGCGAGCGTCCGGGCAGGCGGCGCGCTGGTCTTCCCGCCGATACCGGACCTGCCCTTCGACCCGTACCGCGGCAGCCTCTACTCCCCCGACGAGCTCTTCGAGTCCCTCGCCACCGACGCCGGCTACTCCGCCACCCCCGACGCCCTGGCCTACGACTGGTACCAGCGCACCATGTCGGACGGCGACGTCTTCGCCTCGATGCTGCGCAGCATCCACGACGACGCCATCTCGGACGCCCTGGACGAGCACCTCACCGGCGCCCGCGTCGTCGGGGTCATGGGCGGGCACGCGCTGGAACGCGGGTCCGGTGCGTACGAAGGCGCGGCCCGGCTCGGACGGCGGCTCGCCCGCGCGGGCCTGACGGTCGCCACAGGCGGCGGCCCGGGCGCCATGGAGGCCGCGAACCTCGGCGCGTACGCCGCCCCCTTCGACGACGCCATGCTCGACGAGAGCCTGGCCCTCCTCGCCAAGGTGCCGCACTTCACCCCTTCGGTGACCGACTGGGCGCGGGCCGCCTTCGAGGTACGCGAACGGTGGCCGGACGGCGGCGCTTCGGTCGGCATCCCCACCTGGTTCTACGGCCACGAGCCGCCCAACGCCTTCGCGGCCCACATCGCCAAGTACTTCGTCAACGCGATCCGCGAGGACGGCCTCCTGGCGCGCTCCAACGCGGGAGTCGTCTTCCTGCCCGGCGCGGCGGGGACCGTACAGGAGATCTTCGACAACGCCACCCCGAACTACTACGGGTCGCGGGGCGAACCGACCCCCATGGTCCTCGTCGACCGCACCCACTGGACCGAGAAGCTGCCCGCCTGGCCACTGCTGCGGGCACTCGCCGCCGAGCGCCCCATGTCCGCGAAGATCGCTCTGGTCGACTCGGTGGAAGAGGCGCCGGACGCGCTGGCCGCCCTCGTGGACGGCGCCCCGTCCGATCAGCCCCGCGCCATCTGATGGCGCGCCCGAGGCAACTCCCGCCCCCGAATCCACGTCTGCCTAGCCAGGTAATGAACTGGTAAATCCAGGCAGTGCGTGAACGGAGTTCTTGGTGCTCATCGGTCTTCTGACGGCGGTAGCGGCCTCGGCCTGCTACGGCACGGGGTCGGTCCTGCAAGCGGTGGGATCGCGCAAGTCCGCGCGTCGGGAAGCGGCCGCCGCGTCCACGACCGGCCTCACCCAGCACGGCGGCCCCAGCCTCTCGTCCACCGCCAAAGCCGCCGTGACGTGGGAGTTCTTGGTCGGCACGGTGCTGGACTTCATAGGGTTCGGGCTCGGCGCGCTGGCCGCCCGACTGCTGCCGCTGTTCCTCTCGCAGACCGTCATCAGCGCCAACCTCGTGATCACCGCCGTGCTCAGCATCAAACTGCTCGGCATCCGGCTGAACGCGCGCGAGTGGGTCTCCATCGGCGTGGTCTGCACGGCGCTGGTCCTCCTGGCCACCGCCGCGGGCCCGGAGGGCGGCGGTGACGCCTCGACCGCCACCCACTGGTGGCTCCTGGTCGCCTCGGTCCTGGTGATCGGCGGCGGCACGCTGATCGTCCGGCTGCTCGGCAGCCGCGCCGCGATCCTCGCCGGCCTGCTGTCCGGCCTGGGCTTCGGCGCGCTCGGCGTCGGCGTACGCGTACTGAACGGCATCGACCCGTTCCACCTGCCCACGCTCCTGGCCGACCCGGCGCTCTACGCCATCCTCGTCGCCGGCGTCGGCGGCATGTACCTGCACACGGTGGCCCTCCAGATCGGTTCGGTCAACGGCGCCACGGCGGCGCTGGTGGTGGGCGAGACGGTGGTCCCCGGCATCCTCGGGGTGCTGTGGCTCGGCGACTCCTCCCGTCCGGGCTTCGCCTGGATGGCCATACTCGGGTTCGTCGTCGCGGTGGCCGGTGCCGTCGCGGTCGCCTGGTTCGGCGAGCCGGAGGGCGGCGCCGAAGGTACGGGTACGGCGCCCGACGACGGCTCGTCGGCCCCCGTGCACGCGGCCGGGGCCGCGAAAGCCACCGAGGACGACACGCGGGCACCGGACAGGGCCGCCGCTGGAAGCTGACGCCGGGGCGCTCGCCATGGGGCGGGGCGCCCCATGGCGAGCGCCCCGCGCCAGTTCCTCTTCCTCATAGGGACGCCCCTCAGCGCTCCAGAACCACAACCTCCTCGGCAAGGAATGCGACGCCCACCCTCGCCCCGTCCTCCGGGGCGTCGCGCAGCGCGCATGCCGCCTCCAGTTGTGGGCCGTCTTCGGGCTGGAGAAGGAGTGTGACGTGGGTGCCGCGGAAGGTGCGGGCCGTGACGGTGCAGGGCAGGCCCTGCGTGGCGCTCGTGAGCCGTACGCCGGCCGGACGTACGAGCAGGCGGCACGCCCCGTCCGGCGTCCCCTCCGGGACGGGGAGCTTGCCCCATGGGGTGTCGGCCGATTCGCCCCGTACGGTCGCCGTCACCACGTTGTCGAAGCCGAGGAAGCGGGCGACGAACTCGGTGGCGGGGCGCTGCCAGACCTCCAGCGGTGTGCCGCTCTGCGCGATGCGGCCCTCCTGCATGATCACCACCCGGTCGGCCAGCGCGAACGCCTCGCCCTGGTCGTGCGTCACGGCCAGCACGGTCGTACCCAACTCGCCGAAGACCCGCCGTAGCTCCACCACCAGGCGCTCGCGCAGGCCGCGGTCGAGCTGGCCGAGAGGCTCGTCCAGCATCAGCAGCCGGGGCCGGGGCGCGAGGGCGCGGGCCAGCGCCACGCGCTGCTGTTCGCCGCCTGAGAGGGCCGCCACGGCGCGCCGCTGGGCGCCAGGCAGGCCGACGAGGTCCAGGAGTTCGGTCACCGTACGGTCCTGCACGGCGCGGGGCGCCCCGTGCATGCGCAGGCCGAAGGCCACATTGCCGCCGACGTCTCGCTGCGGGAAGAGCTGGTGGTCCTGGAACATCAGCCCGACGCCACGTCGGTGCGTGGGGACGCCCGACTGGTCGCGGCCTTCCAGGAACACCCGTCCCGCGTCGGCGGCCTGCAGTCCCGCCACGACCCGCAGCAGAGTGGACTTGCCGCTGCCGCTGGGCCCCAGCACACAGACGATCTCCTGCGCGGCGACGCTCAGGTCCACCGCGTCCAGGGCCGGCGGCTGCCCGTCCCGGAAGCGGACGGTGACGTCCTCCAGGCGCAGCAGTGCCTTGTCCGCCACCGTGTCAGCGTGTTCCGCCATCTAAAACTCTCCGGCCTGATCGGTGCGGACGCGCTCCAGCGTCAGCAGAGCGCCCGCGCACACCACCATCAAGATCGTCGACAGGGCCATCGCCTGCCCGTAGTTGAGTTCCCCGGCGCGCCCCAGCAGCCGCGCCACGGCGACCGGGAGGGTCGGGTTGTCCGGCCGGGCGATGAAGACCGTCGCGCCGAACTCTCCCAGCGACACGGCGAAGGCGAAGCCCGCGGCGATCAGCAGCGCCCGCCGTACCAGTGGCAGGTCGACCTCGCGCCACACCCGCCACGGCGAGGCCCCGAGCACCGCCGCGGCCTCCCGCAGCCGCTCGTCCACCGCGCGCAGCACGGGCAGCATGGTGCGTACGACGAAGGGCACCCCGACCAGCGCCTGTGCCAGCGGTACCAGCCACCAGGACGACCGCAGATCGAGCGGCGGCTTGTCGAGAGTGATCAGAAAGCCGAAGCCCACGGTCACGGCGGAAACTCCGAGCGGCAGCATCAAGAGCGCGTCGAACCCCCGCACCAGCCTGCCGCCCCGCCTCGTCAGCGCGGCCGCCGCCAGGCCGCCCACCACCAGGGCGATCAGCGTGGCGGCAGCCCCGTAGGCGAGCGAGTTCCACAGGGCGTTCAGCGGGGCGACGGCGAAGGTGCTGTCCGTGGAGGCGGCGGACTGCAGCGCCCGGTAGAACGTGAGCCCGTAGCCATCCGGCCCGGCGAAGGACCGTTCGATCAGTACGGCCAGCGGCACCACCAACAGCAGCGTGATCACGACGAGCGTGCCCCACAGCAGCGCCCACTGCCCCATGCCCCGGGGGCGCCGTGCCGTCTGCGTGGGGTCGACCAGTGTGAGGGTGGCCTCCCGCCGCCGTACGGTCCAGGCGTGCAGGGCCAGCAGGGCCAGTACGGCGGCGAACTGCAGCAGCGTGAGGACGGCGGCCGTGGGGAGGTCCAGGAAGTCGGCGGTCTGCCGGTAGATCTCCACTTCGAGCGTGGAGAACGTCGGCCCGCCCAGGATCTGCACCACCCCGAAGGAGGTGAAGGTGAAGAGGAAGACCATCAGCGCGGCGGCCGCGACGGCCGGTGCGAGGGCGGGCAGCGTCACCCGGCGCCATGCCTGCCAGCGGGAGGCCCCCAGCACCCGGGCGGCTTCCTCCTGCCGCGGGTCGAGCTGGCTCCAGAGACCGGCGACGGTCCGTACGACCACGGCGTAGTTGAAGAACACGTGCGCCAGCAGGATCGCCCATACGGATGTGTCCAGCCGTACGCCCCACAGGTCGTCCAGCACTCCGCCACGCCCGACCAGCGCCAGGAATGCCGAACCGACGACCACTGTCGGCAGGACGAACGGCACCGCGACGACGGACCGCAGCAGCTTCTTTCCGGGGAATTCGAAGCGTGCGAAGACATACGCGCCGGGGAGCGCAATCAGGAGCGTGAGCCCGGTCGAGGCCGCCGCCTGCCAGACGGTGAACCACAGGACGTGCAGCACGTCCGGGTCAGAGAGCACCTCCCCGGCCCGGGCCAGCTGCCACTGTCCGCCGTCCTTCAGCCCCCGTCCGACGATCGCGACGACGGGATAGGCGAAGAAGAGTGCGAAGAAGGCGAGCGGCAGTACCATCAGCGCCAGCCGCGAGGCCGTACGCCGCGACGTGCGCGCCCGCCCCGCGCGGCCGGTCACTTCAGGACGAGCGAGGACCACTGCTTGATCCACTTTTCGCGGTTCTCAGTGATCGCCTCCGGGGCCACCGTCCCCGGCTTGTCGATCTTCTCGCCGTACTTGGTGAACAGCTCCGGCACCTTGGCGTCCGTACGCGCCGGGTTGACGAACATCTGGAGCGGCACGTCCTCCTGGAACTTCTTGCTCAGCAGGAAGTCCAGCAGCGCCTTGCCGCCCTTCTCGTTCCCGGCGCCCTTCAGCAGACCCGCGAACTCGGTCTGCCGGAAGCAGGTGCCGGTCGCGACGCCGGTCGGCGCCTCCTTGGGCTCGGGCTTCTTGCCGAGCACCTCGACGGGCGGGCTGGAGGCGTACGAGACCACCAGGGGCTTGTCACCCTTGCCCTTGCCGGCTGCCGAACCCGAGAAGCGCTCGTTGTACGCCTGCTCCCAGCCGTCCACGACCTCCACGCCGTTGGCCTTGAGCTTCTTCCAGTAGTCCTGCCAGCCGGACTCGCCGTACTTGGCGATGGTGCCGAGCTGGAAGGCCAGCCCGGGCGACGACGTGGCGGAGTTCTCGGTGACCAGCAGCCCCTTGTACTCAGGCTTGAGCAGGTCGTCGAAGGTCCGGGGCGGCGCGATCTTGTGCTCGGCGAAGTAGGCGCGGTCGTAGTTGACGCAGGTGTCGCCGTAGTCCACCGGTGTCACCCGGTGCTCCGCCTTGTCGAGCTGAAGCTCCTCGGGGACCCTCTCCAGCCCCTTGGCCTGGTACGGGCTGAAGATCCCCGCCTTCAGCCCCCGCGACAACAGCGTGTTGTCGATGCCGAAGAAGACGTCGCCCTGGGGGTTGTCCTTCGACAGGATCGCCTGGTTGACGGCCTTGCCCGCGTCCCCGCCCTTGAGCACGTTGACCTTGTAGCCGGTCTGCTTCGTGAACTCCTCCAGCACGGACTTGGAGGCATTGAAGGAGTCGTGGCTGACGAGCGTGACCGTCTTGGGATCTGTGCTCTTCCCGCCGCCGCCCGAGCCGCAGGCGACGAGCGCCGTCAGGCCGGCCGCGACGGCCAGCGCGACGACGGTGGTCCTTCTGGTGGTGCTCACTGGTTTTCCTCCTGGCTGGCCAGGAAGAGACGCGGCCCCACCCGCCGCTTCGTCGGACGAAGGCCGGGTGGGGCGCAACAGCATGAGTGACGACCGAACTTCCTACCCGGAATGACCCGGGCGAGGTTCAAGGGTCTGCGGCACCCGGTGTCCGTGACGCTCGGTCCGTGACACTGCCGCACTCTCAGCGCTGTGGCGCTCCCCTGTCGGAATGTGCATTTGTTCGATCACACAGTACCAGCGGGCGCTCAGCGCTCCGCGGCGGCGAGCTGCCCGCAGGCGCCGTCGATCTCCTGCCCGCGCGTGTCACGGACGGTCACCGGCACGCCGTGCGCGGCGATGGCCTCGACGAACGCCTTCTCGTCCTCGGGGCGCGAGGCGGTCCACTTCGAGCCGGGGGTCGGGTTCAGCGGGATCAGGTTCACGTGGACGCGCTTGCCCTTGAGCAGGCGGCCCAGCAGGTCGCCGCGCCACGCCTGGTCGTTGATGTCCCGGATCAGGGCGTACTCGATCGAGATCCGGCGGCCGGACTTCTCGGCGTACTCCCAGGCCGCGTCCAGCACCTCACGCACCTTCCAGCGCGTGTTGACCGGCACGAGCGTGTCGCGCAGCTCGTCGTCGGGGGCGTGCAGCGACACCGCGAGCCGGCACTTGAAACCTTCGTCCGCGAACCGCAGCATCGCCGGGACGAGGCCGACCGTAGAGACCGTGATGCCCCGCTGGGACAGCCCCACGCCGTCGGGCTCGGGGTCGGTCAGCCGGCGGATCGCCCCCACGACCCGCTTGTAGTTCGCCAGCGGCTCGCCCATGCCCATGAAGACGATGTTGGACAGCCGGGCCGGACCACCCGGAACCTCGCCGTCACGCAGCGCACGCATGCCGTCGACGATCTGGTGAACAATCTCGGCGGTGGACAGGTTCCGGTCCAGCCCCGCCTGCCCCGTCGCGCAGAACGGGCAGTTCATGCCGCATCCGGCCTGCGACGAGATGCACATCGTGACCCGGTCCGGGTAGCGCATCAGCACGGACTCCACGAGGGTGCCGTCGTGCAGCTTCCACAGCGTCTTGCGCGTGGTGTCGTCGTCACAGGAGATGTGGCGCACCACACTCATCAGCTCGGGCAGCAGCTCCGCCGCCAGCTTCTCGCGCGCCGCGGCCGGGATGTCGGTCCACTCCGCCGGGTCGTGCGCGTACCGCGCGAAGTAGTGCTGCGACAGCTGCTTGGCGCGGAACGGCTTCTCACCGGCCGCGGCCACGGCTTCGCGCCGTTCGGCGGGGGTGAGATCAGCAAGGTGCCGCGGGGGCTTCTTGGCCCCGCGCGGCGCGACGAAAGTGAGTTCTCCGGGCTTAGGCATGGTTCTTCCAGTGTCGCAGACGTACGAAGTGACGATCGCCGACGCGGATCGGGGCCGGTCCAGGCGTACGAAAAGGCCCGCCACTCGGTGTGGCGGGCCCCTCGTACGTACGGGAAACCGCTGGTCAGCCGGAGCCGACGAAGATGACGTACAGCAGCCAGACGATCGGGGCGGTCGGCAGGAGGGAGTCCAGGCGGTCCATGATGCCGCCATGGCCGGGCAGCAGCGTGCCCATGTCCTTGATGCCGAGGTCCCGCTTGATCATGGACTCGCCGAGGTCGCCGAGCGTCGCGCTGGCGGCGACCGCGATGCCCAGCAGCAGGCCCTGCCACCAGGCCCCGTTGTCGATGATCAGCTCCATGCTCAGCGCGCCCGCGACCATGGCGAACAGCACCGCGCCGAACAGGCCCTCGCGGGTCTTGCCGGGGCTGATGCGCGGCGCGAGCTTGTGCTTGCCGAAGCGCCAGCCGACCGCGTACGCGCCCGTGTCGCTGACAACGGTCAGCAGCAGGAACGTCAGGACGCGCTGCGGTCCGTCGTCGGCGGCGAGCATCATCGCCACGAACGTCGCCAAGAAGGGCACGTAGAACGTCGCGAAGACGCCCGCCGTGACGTCCCGCAGATAGTTCTCGGGAGCCTCGGTCATGCGCCACACCAGGACGGCGAGCGCGGTGAGCGCCATCGCCACCCAGGCGCCTTCCGCGCCGCGCACGTAGCCGGCGACCACCATCGCCGTACCGCCGAGCGCGAGCGGCACCAGCGGCACCTTGATGTCCTTGCGTTCCGACAGCCGCGAGGTCAGCTCCCACAGGCCCACGACCACCGCGATGACTATCACGCCCACGAACAGCGGCTTGTAGACGAAGAGCGAGAACAGGATGACGGCGCCGAGGCCGAGGCCGACGCCTATGGCGGCCCGGAGATTGCGTCCCGCGCTCTTCTTCTGCGGTTTGTGGGGCTGCTCCGAGCTGTCGGACCCCGGCAAAGAGGTGGGCATGGGCTCCTGCGGCTGTTCATCGCGGAACAGGGGGCCGCTCAGCCGAGCGGCCCCCGGGTCGTCCCGGTGGTCCCGGTCGTCGTCCAGAGGATTCCGGTCGTCGTCCTGGTGTCCGCCTGCGTCGGGCACGATGGGCATGGGGCGAGTCTGCGCCGCCGCGCCCCAGTCATGCGCGGGACCCGCCGAACCGACGGGTCCCTGGTCGGGTGGTCCCCATTGACCGGCTCGGCCGACGCCAGGCGGGGCCCCCCAGGATGACTCGTTCATCAGACCTCGAGGAGCTCGGATTCCTTGTGCTTGAGGAGCTCGTCCACCTGCGCGACGTACTTCGCGGTGGTGTCGTCGAGCTCCTTCTCCGCCCGGCGCACCTCGTCCTCGCCGGACTCCTTGTCCTTGACGAGCTTGTCGAGGGCTTCCTTGGCCTTGCGCCGGATGCTGCGGATCGAGATCTTCGAGTCCTCGGCCTTGTTCTTGGCGACCTTGATGAACTCCCGGCGGCGCTCCTCGGTGAGCTCCGGGAAGTTCACACGGATGATGTGGCCGTCGTTGCTCGGGTTGACGCCCAGGTCGGAGTCCCGGATCGCCTGCTCGATGTTGCGCAGGGCGCTCTTGTCGAACGGGGTCACCACGGCCATCCGCGGTTCGGGCACCGAGAACGACGCCAGCTGGTTGATCGGCGTCATGGCACCGTAGTAGTCCGCCACGATCTTGTTGAACATCGCCGGGTGCGCACGCCCGGTGCGAATCGCGGCGAAGTCCTCCTTGGCGACCACGACGGCCTTCTCCATCTTCTCCTCGGCCTCGAGGAGGATCTCTTCGATCACCACTTGCTCCTGGTCTTTTCGGTAAGAAGCAGAGCCTCGCCCCTGCCGCGCGTCTTCTCCTGCACGGTGTCCGACCGGCAGGCAGTTGTCCATCCCCGTGCCGGGGTCTTCCCCCGACCCGGGGTTGCCGCCCGTACGGCGCGCTGCCCGTACGGCAATACGGCAGTTGGGGCCGTCAGGCCCGGGTGCCCTGATCGCTGACGAGCGTGCCGATCTTCTCACCCTTCACCGCGCGCGCGATGTTGCCCTCGGCGAGCAGCTCGAAGACGAGGATCGGAAGCTTGTTGTCACGGCAGAGCGTGATGGCGGTGGCGTCGGCGACCTTGAGGTCGCGGGTGATGACCTCGCCGTATTCGAGAGCGTCGAACTTCACCGCGTCCGGGAACTTCTTGGGGTCGGCGTCGTAGACCCCGTCCACCCCGTTCTTGCCCATCAGCATGGCCTCGGCACCGACCTCCAGGGCGCGCTGGGCGGCGGTGGTGTCGGTGGAGAAGTACGGCATACCCATGCCGGCCCCGAAGATGACCACGCGGCCCTTTTCCATGTGCCGCACGGCGCGCAGCGGAATGTAGGGCTCCGCGACCTGCCCCATGGTGATGGCGGTCTGGACGCGGCAGTCGATGCCCTCCTTCTCCAGGAAGTCCTGGAGGGCCAGGCAGTTCATGACCGTGCCGAGCATGCCCATATAGTCGGAGCGGGCCCGGTCCATGCCGCGCTGCTGGAGCTCGGCGCCGCGGAAGAAATTGCCGCCGCCGATCACGATGGCGATCTCGTAGCCGTCCCGGACCACGGCCGCGATCTCGCGAGCGATGGCGTGCACGACATCGGGGTCGACACCCAGTCCGCCGCCGCCGGCGAACGCTTCGCCCGACAGCTTCAGCAGGAAGCGTCCCTTCCCTTCGCTGTCGGCTTTGTGGGCTGTGTCCGCGCCGTCGGCACCCTGATTCATCACGCTCTCCTCGTGCACATACGAAGAAGGCCATTGCCGGGGGTCTGGTTCAGATCCCTGTACGGCAATGGCCTCCTCGTCACATCTGCGGCCGGCCGGTACGCGGCCGACTGCGTACGACCCTAGCGGGGCCGTAGGTCATTCGCTGGCCTTGGCGACAAGGCCCACGGCTGGGCTCAGGCGCCGACGCGGATGCGCGCGAAGCGCTTCAGCGAGACACCGGCCTCGTTCAGGACCTTCTCGACGGACTTCTTGTTGTCCTTCGCGAAGGGCTGCGCCAGCAGCGTGTTCTCCTTGAAGAAGCCGTTGACGCGACCCTCGACGATCTTCGGGAGGGCGGCCTCGGGCTTGCCCTCCTCGCGCGAGGTGGCCTCGGCGACGCGGCGCTCGTTCTCGACGATGTCGGCCGGGACGTCCTCACGGGTGAGGTACTTCGGCGCGAACGCGGCGATGTGCTGCGCGACGTCCTTGGCGACCTCGGCGTTCTCCTTGTCCAGCTCGACCAGGACGCCGACCTGCGGCGGGAGGTCGGGCATGGTGCGGTGCATGTAGGCGGCCACGTAGCCACCGGAGAACTGCGCGAAGCGGTCCAGGACGATCTTCTCGCCGAGGGTGGCGTTGGCCTCGTCGACGTACGCCTGGACGGTCTTGCCGGCCTCGATCTCGGAGGCGAGCAGCGCCTCGATGTCGGCCGGGGAAGTCTTGGCGACGTGCGCGGCCAGCGCATTGGCGACGGTCAGGAACTTGTCACCCTTGGCGACGAAGTCCGTCTCGCACTTCAGCTCCAGCAGGACGCCGGAGGTCTTGTCCTCGGAGATGAGGGAGACGACGGCGCCGTTCTCGGCCGAACGGCCCTCGCGCTTGGCGACGCCCTTCTGGCCCTTGACGCGGAGGATCTCCACGGCCTTGTCGACGCTGCCCTCGGCCTCGTCCAGGGCCTTCTTGCAGTCCATCATGCCGGCGCCGGTCAGCTCACGGAGCTTCTTGACGTCCGCGGCGGTGTAGTTCGCCATGGTCTGTGAATCTCTTCTCGAAATCTCGACAGTCGAAAGATCTACGGGTGGACGGCGGGGGCAGCGCCTAGGCGCTCTCCCCCGCCGTCATCAACCAGTCGTGCGGCGTCAGGCCTGCTCGGCGGCCGGCTTCTCGGCCTCGGGGGCAGCCTCGGCGGCGGGGGCCTCGGCGGGCTTGTCCTCGGCCTTGGCGGCGTCCTCGGAGTCGGCCTTCTTGTCACCCTCGAGCAGGTCGCGCTCCCACTCGGCGAGCGGCTCGCCGGCCTTCTCGCCCGGCTTCTGGTCGCCGGTGGCGGCGCCGGAGCGGGCGATGAGGCCCTCGGCGACGGCGTCGGCGATCACGCGGGTGAGCAGGGTGACGGAGCGGATCGCGTCGTCGTTGCCCGGGATCTTGTAGTCGACCTCGTCCGGGTCGCAGTTCGTGTCCAGGATCGCCACGACCGGGATGTTAAGCTTGCGCGCCTCGCCGACGGCGATGTGCTCCTTCTTGGTGTCCACGATCCAGACGGCGCTGGGCACCTTCTGCATCTCGCGGATACCACCGAGGGTCTTCTCCAGCTTGGCCTTCTCGCGGGAGAGAACCAGGAGCTCCTTCTTGGTGAGGCCGGAGGCGGCCACATCCTCGAAGTCGATCTGCTCGAGCTCCTTCAGGCGCTGCAGGCGCTTGTAGACGGTCGAGAAGTTGGTCAGCATGCCGCCGAGCCAGCGCTGGTTCACGTAAGGCATGCCCACGCGGGTCGCCTGCTCGGCAATGGCCTCCTGGGCCTGCTTCTTGGTGCCGACGAACATCACCGAGCCGCCGTGGGCGACGGTCTCCTTGACGAACTCGTAGGCGCGGTCGATGTACGACAGCGACTGGAGCAGGTCGATGATGTAGATGCCGTTGCGCTCCGTGAAGATGAAGCGCTTCATCTTCGGGTTCCAACGGCGGGTCTGGTGCCCGAAGTGGACGCCGCTCTCCAGCAGCTCCCGCATCGTGACGACGGCCATGGCCGTACTCCTCGTGTTACTCGGTTCCACTGCGGCCGGTCGGCCGCGGTGCCTGACGCCCCGGCGCGCTCTGCCGGGGAAGAGACCTTGCGGGTCTTCCGAGGACCGAGGGGCGCGGCCACCGTGCTGCCCGAAAAGGGACTGTTGCGCCGGTGGCGGGGCGTGCGAAGTCGACCCGGTGACCCGGATCGCCACAAGAAGTGTACGGGACCGCCGAAGGGGCGGGCGACACGCTCCTTTCGGCCATGTGGGGGCGGGGGCAGATTGCGAGGGTGGAGGGTCGATTTGAGGGGAGGAGGTTGGGCTCGTGGGGCGGGGCGTGGGGGCGTGGGGCCTGGGCGCGCAGGATGGGGCGTGGGTGCGGTATCGGACGGGTGACGGGGTTGTACACAACCCGTCGGTAATCCACTGATCCGGTTCAAGATCCCCTAGCTGGGACGGAACACGTCACCGTCGCGGCATGTACTCACGAATCCGAACCGTTTCCGAGTCAGTACGCACCATGACCGCGTGGCGGCCGGTGCCCAGGGCGATCGCGGGGCGGCTGGCGCCCGCTGTACGCCGCGTATGTGGCCTGCGACGTGTCCCTCAACAGCCGAGCCCCCACCGGGCGATCTTCGAGCCCGCACGCACCACTCACCGGAGGTCGGCGGGCAGGAGCCGCAGACGGGTGGGTGGGCATGCGCGGACCTGTCCCTCCACCGTCCGCCTCCTGCCTTGGTGCGCGGCGGGCGCGGCATTGGCCGTGCTGCTCGCCGGGGCGGCAGCATCCGGTGGGCTCCTCACCGGGGCAGGAGCCGGGTCACCGGGCCCTGAGGAGGCGACAAGGTTCCTCCAGCGCCGACCGGCACCGGCGCACGACGGCTCCGCCGATTCCGGACCGGGCCGCCCGCCGCCTGCAACGGTCGGCGAACGTGCGTGGCCGGTCGTCGGGCCGGCCGGCGCGCGGCCCACTGTCGCGCGCGGCTGGGAGCCTCCACCCGCCCCGTGGGCGCCCGGCCATCGGGGTGTAGACCTCCTGGCGGCCGAGAACGCGACGGTACGAGCCGCCGCCCCGGGCCGCGTCCTCTTCGCCGGCAAGGTAGCGGGCAAGGGCGTCCTGTCCATCGAGGTGTCGGGGTCCGGAACGCCACCGCTTCGTACCACGTACGAACCGGTCCACCCCACCGTCCGAAAGGGCGATCACGTCACCGCGGGCCAACCAGTAGCCACCATCGCCCCAGGCCCTTTCCACTGCTCCGCCCCATGCCTGCACTGGGGCCTGCTCCGCGGCAAGCTCTACCTGGACCCGCTCTCCCTGCTCCCGCCGTCGATACGGCACTCCGCGCCATCGCGGCTTCTCCCGGTCCCGGTCCCGGTCGTACGGGAGCCGAGGGATGAATCGGGGCAGCGCGACGGATCATCGCCGTCTTACTCGCGGGGTACGGGATCTGCGAGGAAGTCTGCGCGCGTGGTGCAGACGCGCTCAACGGCGACGTTGCAGGCGAAGCGACGTTGGAGGCTTGGCAACCGGAAACCAGCGACCGGCAAGCAGAGCGCCGACGCGCAAAGCCTGACGCCGTCCGCGTCAGGGCGGGAGAACGATGGCGGGAGAACCATGAGAGGGGGCCCGGGCCGGGAGGCGGTGGGCAGGCAAGCTGTGGGCGGACAGGGCAGGCGGCCACGGCTCAGACGTCGTGGCCAGGGGCCATGAGCCTGTACCGGAGGCCGACCAGCTGATCAACGCTTGCTGCGCCGATCAGCCTCGTACGCCCCCCAGGACCATGGCGACCGCAGCCTCCGTGATCTGAGTCGGATCTTCCGCGGCACCGAGCTCGATACGGCGAACCGCGGCGTCGACGACCCCCTGAAGCAGCATGGCGGCGAGACGCGGCTGCTCGTGACCGAGGCCGGCCAAGGCCTCCACGATCATCGCGATGAGTCCGCCGTGCGCTGCCCGGATCTTCTCCCGCGCACCGGCGTCCAGCTCACCTGCCGAGATCGCGACCACGGCCCGGTGCCGGCGGTCACCGACCAACGCGAGCTGTTGGCGTACGTAAGCCTCGATCTTGTCCTCAGGCGTCTCGACCCGGTCCATCGCCGCCTCGACCTCAGCCGCCCACACGGGGAAGTCGACAGCACACAGCTCCTCGACGACAGCCGCGCGGGACCGGAAGTACTCGTAGACGGAGGAGCGCGCGAGTCCCGTGCGCTCGGCGAGGGCGGGGAAGGTCAACGCCTCGGTCCCGCCTTCGGACAGCAGGGTGCGGGCAGCGTCCAGAAGGGCGCCACGCTGCATCGTCCTGTGCTCGGCCACTGAGGCCGCTCGAATCCTGGGCACGTCACCACTGTACGGATGGCACGCCTGGCACGGCACTCCGCATCACGATGTGTCCATGCCGACGCGCCCAGAACCTGGGCTGAACAACGCACACGGAGGTGAGGCGAACGCGGCGATGAGGGGGCTTCACCGTTTCGACAGGAGCCCACGGCGAGAGGCCGGACGGTGGATGCGCTGCTCCAGGCGTGTGGGCCTGCGCATGGTGGGAGCGGTGAGTGGGGCCGTGGGCTGGTGGCTGGCGCAATGGGGCGGGGCTGCCCTTGCGGAATGGACGCCGGCACCGAGGCCGAGCCCGTCTCGGCGTGCGCCGAGAGCCGGCCATCCGGTGGGAGCGCGTGGCGCGCTGCCGAGTGCGATGGGCAGTGCACGGGGCTGATCGCGAGAGCCGGGTGTGGTCGCCGGGTGGGGCGAGGTGCGGTGACCGGACGAACCGCGTCGCGTGCTGGAGCCGGGCAGGTCGACGGGCTCACCCGCGGGGTGTCGGGAGCGCTCGTGGGTCACAGCCCGGCCTGCGGACGCGAGCGCGACGGTGCTCGCATGCGGTGGACGAGGTCAGACGCTGCGTACGGAAGCAGAAGACCTCAGCGAGTGCTGGTAGAGGTGGCGGCGGGTGGGCGGGGGGAGAGGGACAGAGAAGGGGCGAATGAAAGGCCAACCGAGCGGCCGGGCAAAAGTGCGGCCGGCTGCAAACCGGTAACCAGGTGCGGACGGTCAGCCCAGTCGCAACCCGTCTCACACCCCGGCCAGACCAATACGGTCGCGGACCACACCAGCCGCCCCCACCATCTCTCGATTGAACGTGCCCGCCCGCAACACCACAGCCGCAAAAACACCACCGCCGAACCTCACGCCCCCAGCTCAGCGCCCCACATCAGCCAGCTTCGCACGCAACTGCAAGACGGATTTGGTGTGGATCTGACTGACCCGGCTCTCCGTGACGCCCAGGACGTTGCCGATTTCGGCGAGCGTGAGGCCCTCGTAGTAATAGAGCGTGACGACGGTCTTCTCCCGTTCGGGAAGCGTGTTGATGGCACGGGCCAGCAGCCGCCGCAGCTCGCGATCCTCGGCCACCTCGACCGGATTGTCGGCAGCCGTGTCCTCCAGCGTGTCCATCAGGCTCAGCCGATCGCCCCCCTCGCCGCCGGCATGCAGCAGCTCCTCAAGGGCGACGACATTGGCCAGCGACAACTGGCTGAACACCCCGTGGAGTTCCTCCAGCGCGATACCCATCTCCGACGCCACCTCGGCTTCGGACGGAGTACGCCGGAGTTTGGCCTCCAGGGTGGCGTACGCGCGCTCGACCGCCCTGGCCTTCTGCCGTACGGACCGCGGAATCCAGTCCAGCGCCCGCAGTTCGTCGATCATCGCGCCCCGGATGCGGGTGATGGCGTACGTCTCGAACTTGATCGAACGCTCGGGTTCGAACTTCTCGATGGCGTCGATGAGCCCGAAGACCCCGGAGGACACGAAGTCGGCCTGCTCGACGTTGGGCGGCAGGCCGACACTGACCCGGCCGGCGACGTACTTCACCAGGGGTGAGTAGTGCAGGATCAGCTGCTCGCGCAGCCGCCCGTCGCCCGAGGTCTTATAAGCGCGCCACAGCTCCTCCAGTGAGGTGGGCGCGGCGGGGCGCACGCTACCGCGCGCGGCGGGGGGCGCGGCCGCGCGGTCGGACCCGGAGGTGTGCTGGGGCATTCGTCGCCTTGAGCCGTTCTGCCGAAACACTGGGGAACACGTGCGTGAGGGTGGGATTACTCGTGAGCGTAGCGTGACTGCAGTGTTGCGATGCGCGATGAAGGGTCGTTCGGGAGTGCGCAGATACGTTCCGCTGCCCGCACCCCTGGGTTACAGGAGGCGGCACCGATTCCACTCCCAAGGGGGTGGCAGCAGCGTTACGAGCGCCCGGCGCACGCTCCCCCGTACGCGACCTCGCCACCCGTCCGGCGTGTCGGCGGCCGACGGGCTCCGCCACCGTCCAGCGATGACGCAGCCCGTCAAGGAGCGCCACGAACGGAAGCACGACACACCCGGATTCTGCGGTCGCTCCTCTCCCCCCTTTCACTCGTTCGCCCAGGTCAAGGGCCCCCTTGCCGGCCAGTCGAAGCGGCTGTGGACATCCGCGCCAACTCCCAGACAGCTCCACCCCTTTGAACGAACCCCAGCGACTGCAACTCGAAGAGCTTGCCTTGCGTCACTTCCTCTGCCATTCCCGAATCCCGCGCCAGTCGTCGCAAGTCCGCACCGCCCCGCGCGGGGACCGCTTCGAGCACCCGACTCGCCACCGGGTCCAGCAGATCGCGGGCGAGCACAGGGCCGCGCTGGACGGGGGCGAGATCGCCGATGCTGCCGACCAGCTCGATGATCTCGGCAGCGTTGGTGACCACGACGGCTTCGCCCCGCAGCAATTGGTGAACACCGGCCGACAGCCCGCTGGTGACCGGTCCTGGCACCCCCATGGTGAACCGGCCCAGCCCCGCCGCCCGCCGCGCGGTGACCAGCGATCCGCTGCGCAGTTCGGCCTCCACGACAACCGTTCCCCTGGTGAGGGCCGCGATAAGTCGGTTCCGCAGGATGAATCGGCTCCGGGTGGGGTGGTCACCCGGCGGCAACTCCGCGATCACCAACCCCTGTTCCGCCACCCGCCCGATCAACTCGGTGTGTCCCCGTGGGTAGGCATGGTCGACGCCGGAGGCGAGTACCGCGACTGTGGCGCCTTCCGCGGCCAGGGCGCCTCTGTGGGCTGCTCCGTCCACTCCGTACGCGGCTCCGGACACCACGGTCCAACCCCGGTCGGCCAGGCTCGCGCCCAGCGTGGCCGCCATATGCGCGCCGTACTCGGTGCAGGCCCTGGAGCCGACGACCGCCACGGATCGCAGCGCCCACAACCGTAGGTTCGCCCTTCCGCGTACCCACAGGCCGATCGGTCTGCCGTCCTCCAAGTCTTCCAATTGCTGCGGCCACTCATCGTCCCCGGGACACACGAACCGGCCGCCGAGCGCGGCGACGGCTGCGAGATCCTCGGCCGGCTTGTTCACCACGTCCAGCCGGGTCGCCCGCAGGCGTAGCCCCTCGAACTTCTCCTCCGACACCCCCGTCGGCATCTCCCGCTCGCCGACCAGGGACTGTACGAGCTGTACAGGCGTCGTCCGTCGTAACCAACGCCCCACCGTCTCGTCTCCAGGCTCGACGATGCGCGTCAACGCCGCGCGCGCCTTCCTCTCCTCCTCTCCCACTTCACGCATGTGCTTCCACTCCCTTGCTCGTCGCCCAGAAGCCCTCGTTCCCCCGCATGTCCCTGCTCCTCTCCGTTCGCGCTCCCACGCCACTCGGGGCAGCGCTGTGTAGCCGAAAGTGGTAATTGAGTCGCGCGCTGCCGACCTGGCGCCCGTCGCCAGCCCGCTGGCACCTTTCTGACTGGCGCTACGGCGTGGAGCATGGGCGCTGCCACCCTTGCTCGGCCCGGACCGGGGCTGGCCTGGCATGGAGGCGCGGCCTGGATCGCGTGCCGATGTAGGTGAGTCGAGTTCCTACGCCCTCGAACTGCCCCTTCTCCCTCCCCCCGCCCACCCACCCCACGCCACCCGCCCCATTCCATTCCGCTCCAGCCCGCTCCCTGGCTGTCCCCCCTCCAACCAGCTCAGCGCGCCTCGCGCTCCGCGCTTCCGACGCAGCCGCACATCCCGCAGGGCAGGGCGCCGCCCCACCGCACGCGGACCGCCGGAAGTCAGCAGAAGCCCGGCCGCACACCAGCCCCCGGTCGCAGAGCACCAGCCTCCTCAGACCGCTGGCAGGCAGGCGCACAACCTCCCGTCAATCACGCCCCCGCCCCGCCAAGCCCCGAACCGCTTCCTACCGCGTGGGCGAGGCAGAGCGAGGCAAACTCAGCGCCAGACCACTCCAGACGCAGTCCACCGGCCTCTCCGCCTTCGCCTCCGCCCTGGCCAAGCTCCGCGAAGCAGTCCCAGCCAGCTCCGCCCAACTCGCTCAGGCGCACCTCACCCCGCCACCACCGCCACCCCCCTCCTGATCCCCGTGCGCAATTCCAGCGCCCAATTGATGTCTTCTGCCGTGGGGCAGTCGCGGCCGGCCAAGTCGGCGGAGGTCCAGGCGACGCGGAGTACGCGGTCCATGCCGCGGGCCGTCAGCAGGCCCGTTTCCAGGTCTCGTTCTGCTTGGGCCGTGGCGCCGGGGGCCACTCGCCAGCGGGTTCGTAGTTCGTGCCCCGGAACCTCGCTGTTGGTGTTCCACGGCGTGTCGGCGAAGCGGACGGTGGCGCGATCGCGGGCGGTTCGTACGCGTTCGGCCACTTCGGCGGTGGATTCGGCTCCCTGAGTAGGCGCGAGCAATTCGGAACGCGCCACCGGCTCGACCATCACCCGAAGATCGACGCGGTCCATCAGCGGGCCCGACAAGCGAGCCCGGTAACGCCGGATCGTGGATGGACGGCATTCGCAGCCGCCGCCGAGCGTGCCGTGGCGTCCGCAAGGACAGGGATTCGCTGCCAGGGCGAGCAGGAACTTCGCCGGCATCCGCATCATCCCGGCGGCCCGTGCGACCACGACATATCCGCATTCGAGCGGCTGTCGCAGTGCGTCCAGAACGCGGGCGTTACATTCCGCGGCCTCGTCGATGAAAAGTACGCCGTTGTGCGCCAGCGACACGGCTCCCGGACGGGGCAGGCCGCTGCCGCCGCCCACGAGTGAGGCCATCGTCGCGCTGTGGTGCGGCGCGCAGTACGGCGGGCGATCCACCAATGGTTGCCCCGGCGGCAACGCACCGGCCACCGAATGCACCGCCGTCACCTCCAGGGACTCTTTCGGGGAGAGACGAGGCAGAAGGCCGGGCAGCCGTTCGGCCAAGAGGGTCTTTCCGGCTCCCGGTGGGCCCATGAAGAAGATGTGGTGGCGTCCGGCTGCCGCCACTTCCAGGGCTCTTCTAGCACCGTGCTGTCCGGCGACGTCCGAGAGGTCCGGTACCCGGTCCCCCTGCATGCGCTCCGCGCCGATGCCGCTGCCGGGCACGGCCAGCCCCGCCAGCAGCGGGTCCGGGCGCCCCTCGGCCGCCGGATCTGTGTCCTCCTCTTCCGGTACCGGCTCGTCGGTGAGCACGGCGATCAGCTGTCGGAGGCTGCGGACACCGAGAACCGCAACTCCCGGGACGAGCGACGCTTCGGCCACCGCCCTCTCCGGCACGACGACCTGGCGATAGCCCGCGTCGGCCGCGGCCAGGACCGCCGGAAGCACTCCCCGCACCGGCCGGACACGGCCGTCCAGCCCCAGTTCGCCGATCATGACGAGGTCGGCCAGCTCGCGCGGGTCGATACGCTCCGCGGCGCCGAGGACCGCACAGGCCACCGCGAGATCGAATCCGCTTCCGCTCTTGGGGACCGATGCCGGGCTGAGCCCGACCGTGAGCTTCTTCTGCGGCCACTCGCTGCCGGAGTTGACCACGGCGGCCCGCACCCTGTCACGCGATTCGATCAAGCTCTTGTCGGGCAGTCCGACCAGGGTGAAGGCCGCCACCCCCGGTTCCAGGTCAGCCTGGACCTCCACGACCACACCCTCGACCCCGACCAGCGCGACCGAGCACGTCCGGGCGAATCCCATCTCAGGTCACCCCCCGTACGTGCTCCACGAGCGGGGCGCCGCGCGAGGGCAGGACCACGCCGATCACATCGATGCGCACTCCGCCGGGCGGCGGACCGCCGTGCTGTTCCAGCCAGCGTTCGGCCAGGCGGCGGAGACGGGCGGCCTTCTCGGGGCGTACGGCGGCCATCGGGTGTTCGTACGCTCCCGCTCGGCGGGCCTTGACCTCGCAGAGCACCAGCGCGTCACCGTCGGCGGCCACGATGTCGACCTCGCCCTCCTGGCAGCGCCAGTTCCGGTCGAGGATGCGCATACCGACGGCGGTGAGGTGCCGTGCGGCCAGGTCTTCGCCGTACCGCCCGAGCGCCCGCCGCGCGCTGGTGACGCGTGGAGCACTGGGGTCGGGGACCTCGATGGCAAGGCGTCGGGGCCGACGCCGGGCTTGGGGGCCTACGAGGCTCCTCTGAGCGCACGGGGGGCCGCTCCCGCGGCTCATGATCGTTCGGGCGCCCCGGACCCGTGACGCGGCAGGGGCCGGCCGGTCCTCCTCCGGGCTGCCGCGCCCGCCTCCGCCTGCGGTTACCTGGGGCTCTCCCCCGTTCGCAGCGATGTGCGCGGGGTCATGGGTGGGATTGTTCGTGGCGTTCACTCGGCACCACCTCCGGCACCGACTGTGACGCTTCAGCCCAGACTTATTGGATCTTGGTGGACAACCAGCCGGTTGTGGAAAACTCCGTCACTCGCCCCGGTGACGGAAGACGCCATTCGGGATGGGAGGCCACGACAGGGGGTAGAGGCAGCAGCACGGCGGAGGCGACCAGGCCCCGGCCGGCCAGGCCCCGCCCCCGTCTCAGCTACCCGGAAGGTCCAGATCGCTCTTGTTCAGCTCTTCGATGTTCACGTCCTTGAACGTCAACACCCGGACCTGCTTCACGAAGCGAGCCGGTCGGTACATGTCCCAGACCCAGGCGTCCGCCATCGAGACCTCGAAGAAGACCTCGCCCTGCACGGAGTGCACCTGCATCTCGTAGTCATTCGTGAGGTAGAAGCGGCGCTCAGTCTCGATCACGTACTTGAACAGCCCGACGACATCGCGGTACTCCCGGTAGAGCTTCAGCTCCATCTCGGTCTCGTACTTTTCGAGGTCCTCGGCGCTCATCGCAGATCCCCTTCAGCCGTGCGTCCCCCCATTGTGCGTCAGACGCTCTCGGTAGCCAGCAGCACCGGCGCGCCAGGGGGCCCCTCGTCGAGCAGCCTGCGCAGCAGCTCGGCGAATGTCGTCGGATACACCGTCTCATGCGACGCGGAAAGTTCTTCCGAAGTCCACCACCTCAGTCCCGAGACGCTGCGCCGCTCAAGATCTGTCTGCCCCGACATCTCGGTTGCAGTCCAATGCGTACGGCCCAGGTAGTACCACTCGTCCTGATCCCAGCGCCGCCCGTCGAAAGGGAACGAGCAGTGCCGTTTCCACAGCACCGGGCCCAGCTCCACGTCGGTGATCCCGGTCTCCTCGGCCAGCTCCCTGCGGGCCGCCTCCTCGCGGGTCTCCGTACCCTCCAGGCCGCCCCCCGGAGTGAACCACCACGTACTGGACGGATCGCCCGGCTCGTAGCCGTGCAGCAGTAGGACCCGGTTGTCCGGGTCGAGCAACACCACGCGTGAGACCTGCCGTACCTCCGTCGGCAGGGGACCCGTGCCCGAGCATCCCCCGTTCGCCCCAGCTCCCTCGGCAGGGACCTCTGCCGAGGCAATACCCCCACCAGCGGCTACTTCCCCATCTGGCACACTCTCGCCCCCTGCGCCCCGCTCCGACACCCCGCTCGCCTCTTCCGTCACCTCAGCCACTCCTCCGCCTCCTGCGTCGCGCCACCGGCCCGTACGCCGCGCCGCCCAGGATCATGACCGCGCCGAGGATGACCGCGCCGACGATGATCTTTACCGGGCCGGGCTGCGATGTCCCGCCGGGCATCGCCGCGAACCCGGTCGGGCGTTCCACCATGCCCATGCTGCCGAGCGGCCACGCCCGGGCGTCCACCCGGGCATCCACCGCGGTGCGCGAAACCGTGCCGTGATCGGCGTCCTGGAGGTGTGTACGGGAGTCCAGCGAGTCGTTGCGGTGGTCGCCGAGCAGGAAGAGCTGGCCCACCGGGACCTTCGAGCTGAAGCCGGTCGGCGAGGCCGGGCCCTTGGCGTGGAGATACGGTTCTTCGACGGGCTTGCCGTTGATCGTCAGCCGTCCATCCTTACTGCAGCAGGCGACCGTGTCACCGCCGACCCCGACGACCCGCTTGACCATCGGCAGATCGCCCCAGACGGAGTCCCGGAAGACCACGACGTCGCCCCGCCGCACCTCCGCGCCGTCCACCTGCTCGGCCAGAACCCGGTCCCCCACCCCGATCGTCGGTGCCATCGAATCGGTCGGCACCGTGTAGGGGCGGTAGGTCAGCGCTCCCCATACGAAGCCGCCCAGGAACAGCACACAGCCGACGGCCATGACCACTCCGGACAGCACACTGCCCGTCGTACGGCCGCGGTCGTCGCCCGTCCGCCCTCTGCTGCTCATCCCAGCTCCCGCCCCGCGAGCCCGACCCGCGTCGAAGATCTGCGACGGCACCCTACCCGGGGGTACGTTCCCCAGTCAGCAGCATGAGCCGTCCAGACAGCGAAACACCGGGTACGCGCGGATGCGTACCCGGTGTTCGAGTTCAGCCGACTACCGGACCGCGCACCTCGTACGCGCCCGGTCACCCGTTCAGTCCGACGTCTGCGCCTCGGCCCGAGCGGCCCGCCTGCGCCGCCGCCACAGCACGATCGGCACCGCGCCCACGAATCCCAGCGCCGCCGGGGTCGCCGCCATGGCCTTGTTCAGCGCGGGCTGGTCGAACGTGTCCGGCACCGACAGCCACGACCAGCGGTTGATCGGCCAGGCGATCGTGAAGGCGCGGCCCACGACCTGCTTGGTCTCGACCGTGCCGTTGCCCTTGAGGTTCGTGTGGTAGCGCGAGTCGAGGGAATCCTGGCGGTGGTCGCCCATGACCCAGATGCTGCCCTTGGGCACCGTCAACTTGTCGATGTTCTTGTCGCCGCAGGGCGTGTTGCCGGGGAAGAGGTACGAGTCCTCCTTCAGCGGCGTGCCGTTGACCTTGACCGGGCCGTTGCCGTGGCACTCCACCGTGTCGCCGCCGACCGCGATGACCCGCTTGATCAGGTCCTTCTCCTCCGCCGACGGCATCAGGCCGATGAAGCTGAGGACCTGCTGCAGCGCGTTGGGCTCGGGGGTGGACACCTCGTTCAGCCAGCCGCCCGGGTCGTGGAAGACGACGACCTCGCCGCGCTCCGGCTCCGAACCGAACCAGGGGGTGAGCTTGTCCACCAGGACCCGGTCACCGCGCTGCAGGGTGTCCTGCATCGAGTCCGACGGGATGGAGAACGCCTGCACCAGGAACGTCTTGATGACCAGCGCCAGGACCAGCGCGATTCCGATGAGAATCGGCAGCTCTTTCCAGAAGGCACGCGGCTTCTTGCCCTTCTTCACGCTGCCGCTCTCCTCCTCGTCCCCCGACTGTTCCTTGTCCATCGAGACTCCCGGACCGGGCGGCTGCCCGGGGCCCGCCGGCTGTCCGGGTCCCGCCGACCGCGCCGGTCCGCCGGATGCGGCGGCCTGTGAGGACTCACCGCTCCCTGCCGGCTCTTCGGGCTCTTCGGTTCCGGACCGTGCGCCGACCGCCAAGTCCCCCACATCCACTCCTTACTCCACGCCACCGCCCGCCCGATCGTCGGTGCAGGCCCACCACTCCCATAACGAGCGGGAGTTCCGCAGGGGTCGGGAGTACGGACAAACTGTCGGAGGACACCCTATGCGGCACGTGCCCCGACGTCGCCCTCGCACCCGGCGCGTCGCGTACGGTCGCGTAGGTCTCCGGCTCCTCCAGGCGGCGCCAGTGCCCCACCGGCCAGGCGATGACCACCGCCCGGCCCACCACGCTGTCGACCGAGATCGTCCCACGGTACGGCTCGTCCAGGTGATACCGCGAGTCCGCCGAATTGGAGCGGTGGTCGCCCATCACGAAGATCCGCCCGGCGGGAACCTTGACCTCGAAGGTGAACTGCGAGGGCGGATTGCCCGGATGTATGTACGGTTCGTCCAGGGGCGTGCCGTTGACCGTGACGCGCCCCTGCTTGTCGCAGCACTTGACCGTGTCACCCCCGACGCCCACCACCCGCTTGATCAGATCCTGCTCGTCGGCGGACGGAAGCAGTCCGATGAAGGTCAGGAATTCCTTGATCTGCTTGACCACGACGGGGTCGTCGGCGGGCTTGACCTGCTCGCCCTTGAGCCAGCCCCCGGGGTCCTTGAAGACGACCACGTCACCGCGCTCGGGCTCGGAGCCGAACCAGGGGGTCAGCTTGTCGACCAGCACCCGGTCGCCGATCCGGATGGTCTGCTCCATCGAGCCCGAGGGAATCACGAACGCCTGAACGAGAAAGGTCTTGAGCACCAGCGCGATGGCCAGGGCCACGCCGATGAGGATCGGTATTTCCTTGAGGTAGGAGCGACGCCTGCGGCGTTTGATGCGGCGCGCCTGGCGCCGCCGCTCGGCGCGCCCTCCTCTGGCGGGCTTGATCGTACGTGTGACGACGCCGGGGTCACCGTCGTTCTCCGCGGTCCCGAGGCCGTACGCTCCGCCGGCGTCACCCCCTGCGCCTCCGCCTGCATACGCCCCGGCCCCGTGCCCCCCGGTTCCGTACGGCCCGTCCGCGTACCCGTCGTACCTTCCGTTCGGCCCGTCGGCGTACTCGTCGTACCTCCCGTGCGCTCCAGCCTCGTACGTCCCGTACGAACCCTCCCCGTACGCCCCCTCGGCGCCCACCGCGCCCGCATCCGCCTCCGTAACCCCTCGCTGCCCGCGTTTGGGCCGCCCCCGGTTACCCATGGCTGCCTGCCGGGCCCGGTATGCCGTCGAAGGCAGGCGGGCGGTGCAGGGTCGTCCAGTGGCCCACCGGCCAGGCGATCCAGTCGGCGCGGCCGATCACCTTGCCGACCGGAACGGTGCCCCCGCCCGGTTCGCCGAGGTGGTCCCGTGAGTCACGTGATCTGCCGCGATGGTCTCCCATGACCCACAGTTTCCCCTCCGGCACCACGATGTCGAACGCGTCGGAGGACGGCGCGTCCCCCGGATAGAGATAGCCCTCGGCCACCGGCTCGCCGTTCACCTTGATCCGCCCGCGTTTGTCGCAGCAGGTCACCCGGTCCCCGCCGACGCCGATGACGCGCTTGATGTAGTCGGTGGCCGGGGGCTCGGCCAGGCCCAGCGCCGCGCCCGCTCCTCTGATCAGCCCGGTGACCGGGTTCTCCGACGGTTCGTCCCGCAGGAACGAACCGGTGCCGTCGAAGACGATCACGTCGCCCCGGCGCGGCTCGCCGCCGAAGCGGTACGCCAGCTTGTTCACCAGCACCCGGTCGCCGATCCGCAGAGTGTTCTCCATGGACGAGCTGGGGATCAGGAAGGGCTGTACGACGAAGGCGCTGAGCAGCAGTACGAACGTCACGCAGACCGCCAGCAACAGGACGGGCCGGTGCCACAGAGCCACCAGGACCGCCGCCGGCCGGGATGCGAGCCGCCGGAGGCGGGGCGCCCGGCGGCGCGCGGCCTCTTCCTGGGCAGCCGCGTCCTGGGCCGGCTGCTCCTCAGAGGCGGGCCGTTCTGCCTCGGCCTCCTTTTCGGAGGAGGGGCGTGCGGAAAAACACGCGGAGCGCGACCCCTGCTCCGGCCCCTGCGCGGGGGCCGGAGAGCGGTCGCGCTCCGAAAGCTGTGCGTCGGTGTCCATCGGACCCTGAGCCTATCCGGCCGGTCCAGGACGCCGGACGTCTGTTCAGCTGTCGCGCTTCTCCTTGATCTTCGCGGCCTTGCCGCGCAGCTCACGGAGGTAGTACAGCTTGGCGCGACGCACGTCACCGCGGGTCACCAGCTCGATCTTCTCGACGATCGGGGTGTGCACGGGGAAGGTGCGCTCGACGCCGACGGAGAAGCTGACCTTGCGGACCGTGAAGGTCTCGCGCACGCCGGCGCCCTGGCGGCGGATGACAACGCCCTTGAACTGCTGCACACGGGAGCGGTTGCCCTCGATGACGCGCACGTGGACGTTGACGGTGTCACCCGGGCGGAAGGCCGGGATGTCGCTGCGCAGCGACGCGGAGTCGACGGAGTCGAGGAGGTTCATGACCCACTGCTTTCTTCGTTGATGCCACAGGTCATCAACGGAACCGGAAATGACGATGAGGTTGCCGTTCCGCCGGGCGGGCGTCGTTCCCCCTGTGGCAGGGGCGCGCGCCGGACGCACACAGCAGCGGCCTATTCTTCCACGGCGTCGTGCGTACGCCCAAATCGACCGTCCGTTCCCTCGGCCCAGCCCAGGATCGAGAGGGTTTCGCGGTCCTTCTTGTCGAAGGCGGCCGGGTCGGCGCGCTCGATGAGGTCGGGGCGGTTGCGGTCGGTACGGCGGAACGCCTCGTCGCGGCGCCAGCGGGCGATCTTGCCGTGGTGGCCGCTGAGCAGCACCTCGGGGATGCCGCGGCCGCGCCACTCGGGCGGCTTCGTGTAAACCGGCCCCTCCAGGAGGTCCGCCATCGCGCCGGGTGCGAAGGAGTCGTCCTGGTGGGAGGCCGAATTGCCCAGCACGCCGGGCAGCAGCCGGGCGATGGCCTCGACCATGACCAGCACCGGGGCCTCGCCGCCCGCGAGGACGTAGTCGCCGATGGAGACCTCGCGGACGTCGACGCGGTCGCCGTACTCCTCGATGACGCGGCGGTCGATGCCCTCGTAGCGCGCCGGGGTGAAGACCAGCCAGGGCTTCTCGGAGAGCTCGACGGCGAGCTGCTGGGTGAAGGGCCGGCCGCTCGGCGTGGGGACGACGATGACCGGCTCGCCCTCTTGGGAGTCGATGACCGAGTCCAGCGCCTCGCCCCACGGCTCGGGCTTCATGACCATGCCGGGGCCGCCGCCGTACGGGGTGTCGTCGACGGTGTTGTGCTTGTCGTGGGCCCAGTCCCGCAGGTCGTGGATGCGCACGTCCAGCTGGCCGCGGGCGCGTGCCTTGCCGACCAGGGAGACGTTGAGCGGTTCCAGGTACTCCGGGAAGATCGTGATGATGTCGAGCCGCATCACACGTCCTCGCCCGCGTCACGGGCCGAGGCCACCTCGGCCTGGCGGTCGTCGAGCAGGCCGACCGGCGGGTCGACGACCGCCTTCTGCTCCGCCAGGTCGATCTCCGGCACGATCTCCGAGACGAACGGGATCATGATCTCGCCGCCGTCCGGGCGGCGGACGATCAGCAGGTCCTGATAGGGCAGGTGGGAGATCTCGGCGATGCGCCCGACGGGTGTGCCGTCGGTGGTGACCACGTCGAGGTCGATGAGCTGGTGGTCGTAGAACTCTTCGGGGTCCTCGGGGACCTCTTCGGGGTCGACCTCCGCGATCAGCAGCGTGTTGCGCAGCGCCTCGGCGCCCGTACGGTCGTGGACGCCCTCGAAGCGCAGCAGCAGGCGCCCGCTGTGCACCCGGCCGGTCTCGATGGTGAGCGGGCCGGTGGTGGGCGGGTCCGTGGCGAGTACGGCGCCGGGCGCGAGCCGCAGTTCCGGCTCGTCGGTCCGCACCTCGACGGTGACCTCGCCCTTGATGCCGTGGGCGCGGCCGATCCGCGCGACTACCAGCTGCACAGTGGCCCCTCTTCGCGGCGGCCGCCGCCGCTGGTGCGGTGGCGGTGCTCGCCGTCGTGGTTCATCGATCGGTGATTTCGGTCATACAGGCATCGTCGCAGATGCCTATGACAACGGGCCGGGGTGAGCCGTAGCCCTCCCCGGCCCGTGCCGGTACTGCCTGATCCGGGGCCTGCCCCGGTTCTGCTCAGCGGACCTGGTCCACGTCGACGAGGTCGACCCGGATGCCACGCCCGCCGATGGCGCCTACGACCGTCCGCAGGGCACGCGCGGTGCGGCCGTTGCGGCCGATCACCTTGCCGAGGTCGTCGGGGTGGACCCGGACCTCCAGCACGCGCCCGCGGCGCAGGGTGCGCGAGGCGACCTGCACGTCGTCGGGGTTGTCGACGATGCCCTTTACGAGGTGCTCGAGGGCCTCCTCGAGCATGATCAGGACTCGGTCGACTCGGAGGTGGACTCGGCCTCGGCCTCGTCCGCCTTCTTGTCAGCCTTCTTCGCCTTCGGGGTGATCGCCTCACCCTTCGGCTCGTCGCCGGCGTCCTTGGCCAGGGCCTCGAACAGGGCGCTCTTGTCAGCCTTCGGCTCCGCGACCTTCATCGGCGCCGGGGCCGGCAGGCCCTTGAACTTCTGCCAGTCGCCGGTGACCTTGAGGATGGCCAGAACGGGCTCGGTCGGCTGCGCGCCGACACCCAGCCAGTACTGGACACGCTCGGAGTCGACCTCGATGCGCGAGGGGTTCTGCACCGGGTGGTACAGACCGATCTCCTCGATGGCCCGGCCGTCACGGCGGGTACGGGAGTCGGCGATGATGATGCGGTAGTGAGGCGCGCGGATCTTGCCCAGACGCTTCAGCTTGATCTTGACTGCCACGGGAGTGGTGTCTCCTGGTCTTGACGTGGTTGGGCACAACGGGATGCCACGTGGGGTTGCGGTACTCGGAGTGCCCGATGGACGCGCCAGCCGGAGGAGAGAGGGGTCCTGTGCGACTGTCGAGTACAGCTAGCCATTGTGCCACACCACTCCAGGTCAGCCGACCGCGGCCACCTCGGGAATCCGGAACGGCTTGCCGCAGCCGCCGCAGACGATGGGCGCCTGCGCCAGCACGGACGGGACGACCCGGACATTCCTGCCGCAATCACAGACAGCCTTGACGCGGACCCCGCCACCGGACGAGCCGTGCCGCGCGGCCGGCCCCCGGAAGCTGCGGGCGCTGTCGGCCGTGGTCGCGGCGGAGTGCGCCTTGAGGGCTCTGGCGAGCCGCTCGATGGTGGGACGGTAGCGCCTCCGGGCCTCGGGGTTGAGCGTGACCAGCGAGAAGCCGCTGCTCGGGTGCGGCTCGTCCACGTGGTCGAGGCCCAACTCCTCGGCGATCGCGAGGAATCGACGGTTGTGGTAGCGGCCTGCGCGTGAGGTGTCGCGGACGCCGCGGGCGGCGGCGATGCCGTGGACTGCCTCATGCAGCAGCCGTTCGAAGGAGAGCTCGGCGCCACAGGCGGACGACGACTCCCCGATCAAGGACTCGGGCGCGGCCAGATCCGGCAGCTCGGGGTGGTGCCGTTGAATGTCGGCCCACGCGAGCGCCAGCTCGGCGGCGAGAACAGGCGGTGTCGTGCTCACGTCGTGACAACGAGCCGGGCCCATCCAGTGTTCCGATTACGGGGCATCTCAAATAATTTGCACGTACCGGTCAGTTTCTGGTCATGGGTTTCGAGGACGGCGTGTGCGCAGAACTGCGGAGAAGGCGCGCGTCGGGTGGCAAGCCGGGGCGTACCCGCGCGTACGCCCCGGCGCGTAAGAGATGTGTACGCGCCGGGGCATCCGTGGCCCATGGGTCGCGGCGTGGCACCGGTGGAGCCCGGTGGGACTCGGCGGCGTGCGCGACGATCGCGATGCTATCGGGAGGCGCGTTCGCGCCCGGCACCGCCCCGCCGTCTGTTTGCAGACACGGTACGGCTGTCGTACACCCGGCGGGTGCGCTCCGCGGGCGGGTCCTGCCGGAGCGCGCACCCGGTCCGACCGCCGCCCCGGTGAGCCTCTCCGCGGGCACCGGACCCGGGGTACGCGCCGCCGTCTCCGCTCACGACCCTGCCGGGACGCCCGCCACCGCAGTACGCCGACGGCCCGAAACGCCTGTTGTCCGCGGGAAATACCGTCCGCCTGAGATGTGAGCTCGGGTGCCTTCGCTCTGACGCACGTGGTACGGGCGCGACAGTTTGCATCGCCGTCCCGAAAAGCACCCCGGCGCACTGAGGGGCGCGCGGGAGACAACCCCGGCGCACCCCTGGACTCTGGCACGGATGGGGAGTTGTCTGGAATGCGGGGGCGCACGACGCGAACACAGGGGCGGGGCACGGGGGCGATCGATCACTGACAGCTTCGGGTTCTCGGCGGATTGGGGCGCTTTCGATGACACCCACGCTCGTACGGCATCACCTCCGGCAGTCCGGCTCTCCCGGTTCGTACGGCTCCATCGCACCGGCCGACCCCTGCACTCGCGCCCGTGACTGGGCCGAGATCCAGGAACGGATGCTGGTGCCGCTGTACGAGGCCGTCTACGACCGGATGGATGTCGGGCCGCACACCAAACTGCTGGGCCTGGGCTGTGGTTCCGGGCTCGCGCTGCTGATCGCCGCCGCCCGCGGCGCGCAGGTCTGCGGCGTGGACCTGGACGAGCAACGACTGGATCTCGCGCGGGAACGGCTGGCGCCCGACCCCGCGCGTGAGGCCCGGGCCAGCGCGACGCGCGCCACCGTGCTGGCGTGCGGCGGCCCGGAGCGGACGGCGGACCCCGGCGGCGGCGCGTTCAACATCGTGACGGCCTTTCACCCGGTGGGCTGCGTCAGCAGTATCGAGGGCCTGACCGCTTCCCTGGTGACGGCGGCCGGGCTCACGGAACGCGGCAGTCCCGTGGTGCTGGGCGGCTGGGGGCCGGTGGAGAGGTGCGCCACGGCGAGCGTGCTGCGGGTGGCCCAGCGGCTGGCCGATCCCTTGCGCACGGCGGGCGGCTGGCGGCCCAGCGGCCGGGACGACCTTGAGGAACTGGCCGGCAGGGTGGGGCTGCGGCCCGATGGTTCGGGGCGGGTGGCTTGCCCGTTCGGCTACGGCGACCTGCCGAGCGCGGTACGCGGGCTGCTGTCCACGGGGCTGTTCGACGCGGCGCTGGAGGTCACCGACCAGGCCCAGGTGGAGAAGGAGCTGAGCGAGGCGCTGCATCCGCACCAGCGTCCGGACGGCACGGTCTGGATGCCGAATGTGTTCCGCTATCTCATCGCCCGCACGTGACTTCCGCGGTTCCCGCCGACGCTGCCGGTCCTGCCCATCCCGCCGATCCTGCCGATGACCTGACACCCTGATCTCCGAGACCCGCCACTGTCCGTACGGTTCGCCCCACTCCGGCCGAGGCTTCGCCCGCCGTGGCGCGGGCTTCCGGAACGGCCGGCCCACGCCGTGCCGCATGCTGCCCGTGCCGCGCTCCGCATCCATCCTTACGCCGTTACGGCGCGCGGCGCGGGCGATCGATGCGGCGAAATGTGGCGACACACCTCTCTTCCGCCTCCGCCTCTTCCCCAAGCCGCGAGCACGCCGAGCGCGTCACCGCGGCGCCTCACTCGTTCACCCTCGCGAGCGATACCCAATATCCAGAATTCTGGTTACTGTCATTTCCATGAACAGCATCGACGAACGGTTCCTGACCCGCAACGGACACGCCGCCCGACGGCTCGCCGCCCTCCTGATCAATCAGCCCACCGAGGGCGAGGGCGCACGACTCCCCCGCGTACGCGACCTGGCCGCGGAGCTCGGGGTCGGCAACGGCACGGTGCAGGCCGCGCTCCAACTCCTGGAGGAATCAGGGGCGATGGACACGGTGGCCCGCGGACATCTCGGCACCTTCCTGGTCCGTGCCGACCGCGCCATACTGTGGCGCCTCGCGGGGCTGGGCACCGTCCTCGCCGCGATGCCGTTGCCCCACTCGCGTCGTCGCGAGGGCCTGGCGACCGGCTTGCGCGGCGCGTTCGAGAAGACCGGCGCGCCTTTCGCGATCACCTTCATGCGCGGTGCGGCGACCCGCGTGGGAGCTCTGCTGGACGGGAAGGTCGACCTGGCGGTGCTGTCCCGCTTCGCCGCCGACGCACTGATGGAGCAGCATCCGATCGACTTGATCGCTGATCTTGGGCCGGCCACCTACGCCGGAGCCCACGGGCTGCTGCTGCGGCACGGCGTCCAGCCCGACAGCGAGGGTCTGCGGGTCGCGGTGGACAACACATCGGAAGATCAACGGGCCCTGGCCGAGCGGGCGTTCGCGGGCCGGACGGACGTGACCTGGCTGGAGAGTTCGTTCATGCAGTTGTACGACCTGTTCGCGCTGGACCGCGCCGACGCCACTGTCTGGAACCTCGACGAGGTACCAGGGCAGCTGGCCGGAGAGGTGGATGTGCTGCCGCTCGACGTCGAGATCACCGGCGATTTCTCACCCCGTAGTTCCAGCGCGGCACTGATAGCCCGGAAGGAGGGCAGCGAGGCGCTGACAGCGGTGAGCGGGGCGCTCGACCTGGAGGCGGTCACCAGCTTGCAGACCGAGGTGCTGCGAGGGGAGCGCATGCCTTCCTACTGAGATTGCCGATCGGCCGAGGGGGCCGGACCTGGTCGGGGTTGCCCAGGCCGCACGCCCGGCCCGACCCGGTGAGAGCTGAGGCACCGGTCGGACCACGGCACCAGGTCTGCCCTCGACTCCGCATCTGCTCTTGGCACCGGGCCTGCCCGGCACACGGTCCGGCTGCGGCACTGGGCCTGTCCGCACCACTCAGGCCCGATCGCCGGTGACACCTCCGCGTTTCGCACGCGGTTCGAGAAGACAAGACCTGTCTGTTGGCTGATGGGAGGTGAGGGGCGGTCATGGAAGCCTTGCTCGCGCGACGGATCCAGCTCTTCGTGGAGAGCGGTCAGGTACGGCCCGAGGTCGCCGCGTTCGTCCGGGCCGAACTGGAAGTACTGGCCGCCGAGGGGTGCGCGGTCACCGAGGACTCCGCGGGCATGCTCACCAGCCATCTGCTGATGGCGCTGACCCGGTTGCAGGACGGCGAGCCGGTGGAGGAATTCCGCACCGATGACGTGGCTGCCGCGGAGCTGGCGGACCATCCCCGAGCCGTCCGGCGGGCCCGTGCCGTCTCCATACGGGCCGAGCGCGCCCTCGGCGTCCCGCTTCCCGAGTCCGAGCTCAATTTCCTGGCGATGCACTTCGCCGTACTGCGAAGGGACACACCATGACGACCATCCTCACCGGCGGTGTCGGCAAGACCGAGGTCGCGGACGCGGTACGGCGGCTGGCGCCGCCCGGCGTCGAGGTCGCGGTCAGCAACGACATGGATGCCGTGGCACTGTTGCGGGCCGGCCGGGCCGACTACTTCCTGGGCACCTGCCAGACCGGGGCCGGGGCGTCGCTGGGCGTGCTGGTCGGGCTGATGGGCGCCGCCACCTGTCACACCTTCGGCCGCTCCGTCCCCTCCGGGGAAGAAATCAACACCTTGCTGGACCAAGGCAAGAGAGTGTTCGGCTTCGCCGTGGACCAGGTCGATGTGATCACGCCGGCGCTGGTCGGGGCCATAACCGCCCGAGCCTGACCGCGTCGGCCTCCCCGCGGGTTCCGGCCGGCGTCGGCCCCGCAAGCCGTACGTTCCGATGACATGCCAGGGCACAAAGGAGTGACCCGTGAGCAGCACCGCCCTCGCCGCGAGCACCGGGCTCGACTTCTCGCTCGCGCAGCAACTGGCCGTCATAGCGCTGTGCGCCCTGACCGCCTTTCTCGCGCACCTGGCACTGGCCGTCTTCAACGACGGTGTCCGGCCCTTCCTGCTCGACTTCGTCCAGGGCCGTACGACCCGGAGCGCCACCACGGCGGTGTCCTTCGGACTCTCCGCCGGGTTCATCTTCGGGCTGGGCGCGCCGATGGCGCTCGCCTCCGGGGTGCTCAACCCCTGGCTGCTGTTTCTGCCCACCGACATTTTGGGGCTCCTCGCGCCGAAGAAGTGGCTCGCCCCGCTGTTGGGCGGCGCATGGGGCGGCGTGGTCGTGTTCGGTCTGAGGGGCGCCAACAACCTCGCGCACGATCTCCCGGTCGACTTCCTGACAGCCCTGCAACAGATGGCGACGCCAATCCTCTTTCTCTTCACGCTGTTTCCGGTACTGGCGATCACCAAGCAGTTCGGGAAGCTGCTCGGCGGCCTGGCCGGTGTGGTGGAGCTGGCACTGGTCGTGCTGACGATGAAGGTGTGGCCCGACGTGTTCGCGGGGGCGCCGGCCATGGCGGTCGGTGTGTTGCTCCTCATCGGCTTCGCGGTGGCCAGGGACGTAAGGCAGCGCCGGGCGGCGGAGCGGGCCGTCGCGGGCATGGTGTCACCAACAGGCGAAGAGGCCCCGGTGGTCACGGCCGGCAGACCGTCCGAAGACGTGGATCCCATGGCGTCGTTGTTCGGGGCCAGTGCGGCCCGGCTGCGCCGACACCTGCCGTTGTTCATGGTGCTGGGCGCGGGGATCTGTCTGCTGAGCCAGCTACATGTGTTCGGCGGCGGGGAGGCGACCAGCTTCCTGGTCGCCAAGGGGCAGTACGCGGAGGCCGCACAGGTCGACCTCTACCGGTCCCTCGGGTTCATTCCGTTGATCGCCACCACCGCGCTGGCTTCCGGCGCGTACGGCATCGTCGGCTTCACCCTCGTCTACCCCATCGGCTATCTGCTGCCGAGCCCCTGGCCGGCCTTGGTCTGCGGTGCCCTGGTCTTCGCCGCCGAGGTGCTGGCGCTGAGCTGGATCGGCAAGGCGCTGGGCAGGCTGCCGTCGGTGCGCGACTCCTCGGAGCATCTGCGCGGCGCCATCGGCGACACCCTGCACCTGGCGATTCTCTTCGGTTCCATGTTGGCGGCCCATGCCATGGGCGGCGGGCTCGGGATTCTCATAGCCAGCGGCCTCTACCTGCTGAACGAGGCCACGGGCCGGGTGGTGGTCCGGATGGCTGCCGCACCCGCCGCGGTCGTGGTGACCGGCATCGTCCTCAACGTTTTCTACTGGCTGGGCCTCTTCACCCCGATCAAGACCTGAGCAGGCGTGTGGGTACGCCGGGAAGGCAGCGCGTCATGAACTCTCTCCTGAGGACCGTCACCGGCCCGCTGTCCGTAACCGCCGTGCGGGGCCCCGTGCTCGCCCACGAGCACCTGGCCCTCGACCTTTCCCGCCCCACCGACCGTACGGCTTCGCTGACGGCCCGGCATGCCCTAGCGGTGGCCGACGAACTGGCCGGTCTGCGTCGCCAGTTCGGGCTGTCGCTCGTAGTCGAGCTGACCTGTCGGGGCATGGGGCGGGACCCCGCTGCGCTGGCTCGTATTTCCTGGGCGTCCGGGGTCGCGGTCGTGGCAGGCACCGGGTGGTATCACGAAGCCTTCCATCCGGCCGAGGTGGCGGGCGCGAGCGTCGAGGAGCTGGCGGACAGGCTGGTCGAGGAGATCGAAGGCGGCATGGGCGCCGATGGGCCCTCCCCCGGTGTCATCGGGGAGGTCGGCAGCCACGGGGACCGGCCGAGCGAGCCGGAGGTCCGTACGCTCACCGCGGCCGCCCGCGCCGCCGTGGCCACGGGTCTGTCGCTGGCCACCCACGCACAGCTGGGGCGCGGCGGCCTCGCCCAGTTGGAGGTGCTGACCGCGGCCGGTCTGGAGCCGCGCCGAATCAGTGTCGGTCACCAGGATCTGTTCGACGACGCCACGGTCCATCGGGAGCTGGCGGCGGCGGGCGCGTACGTCGCCTTCGACACCGTCGGGAAGGAGAGCTATCAGAGCGACGCGACCCGGCTGCGGCTGCTGCTCGCATTGCTGGAGGCCGGGCACGCCGACCGCGTACTGCTCAGCTGCGACATCTCGCGGCACAGCTATCTGGTCGGCGAGGGCGGTCATGGGTACGGGCATCTGTTCCGGTCGTTTCTGCCGCGCCTACGGATGGCCGGAGCCGACGACGAGCTGATCGATCTTCTGACCCGCCGCAATCCGTTGCGCTTCCTCACGGGCGGGGATGGGGCGGCCGGGCAGCCGGTTCGGCGCGGGGCCACGGTTCCGCTCCCGGAAAGCGGCTTGGCAGATAGGGAGGCGCCGACATGAGCGTGCGATTGCCCCGGACGTTTCCGTTGCCGACGGTCGCGTTGGAGGACGCGGTGGCGAACCAGTTCCGGCTGATGGAATGCGTCGCCCGGCATTTTGAGGGCCGACAGCTCTTTGAGGCGGATGCGGGGGTGGTGCCGGGGCTGGGGCGTCCACGTACCACCGCGCGGGTCGAGACCGTTCTCGCGGAGTTCTTAGGAGCTCCGGCCGCGGCGCTGGTGCAGGGCGCGGGCACGGGCGCCATCCGGGCCGCGCTCGGCGCCGTGCTCGATGCGGGCGATCCGCTGCTCGTGCACCGCGCGCCGGTCTACCGCACCACCGGTGTCACCTTGCGCGGGCTGGGGGTGGAGACGGTCGAGGCGGATTTCAACGACCGTGCCGCATTGGACCGGGCGCTGGCGTCCGGACGGTTCCGGTGGGCGTTCGTCCAGCACAGCCGGCAGCGGGTGGCGGATTCCCACGACCCGGGCGAGGTGCTCGCCGCCTGCCGGGCCGCCGGTGTGCGCACCATCGTGGACGACAACTACGCGGTCTTCCGGGTGCCGCGATGCGGTGTGGAACTGGGCGCGGACGCTTCCTGTTTCTCACTGTTCAAGCTGCACGGCCCGGAGGGGGTGGGCCTTGTGGTCGGAGCGCGGGATCTGGTGGGGCGGGTGCATGACGCCAACTACTCCGGCGGCGGCCAGGTGCAAGGCCACCAGGCACTGGATGCGCTGCGGGCGCTCAGCCACGTACCGGTGATGTGGTCGGTGCAGTCCAGGGTGGGTACGGAGATCGCCGAGCGGCTGGCGGCGGGGGAGGTGCCCGGGGTCGCCGAGGTGCGGATCGCCAATGTCCAGGACCGTTGTCTACTGGTCCGGCTGGACCGGCCGGTCGCCCGCGCGGTGCCGGACGCCGCAGCCCGGTACGGCGCCGCCCCGTACCCCGTAGGCGCCAACTCCCGCTACGAGATCGCACCGCTCTTCTACCGGATGTCCCGGTCCGCCCTGGAGGACGCGCCGGAGCTGGCCGACTGGACGGTGCGGATCAACCCGATGCGAGCGGGCGCGGACCTGGTGATCGACATCCTCCGGCGTGCCCTGCACGATCTGCGCGACGTTGACGGGAACGGCCGTCCGGCCGCCGCCGCTCCCGTACGTGCACGCGGTCTCGTGCCGACGCCAGTGTCCGATGCCGCCTCCTCCAGCACCCCACGCCCCGTGCACAGCGCGCACGGCTCCCGCGATCAACAGGAAGGAGGCTGACTCACCGTGTTCCTCGACACCGTTCTCGCACGCAACCTGCGGCTGGTCGACTGCGCAGCCGAGCTGCACCGCACCGGCGCGGTGGAGCCCGACACGTACGTCGTGGATCTGGACGCCGTCGAGGCCAATGCCGCGTTGCTGGCGAAGGCGGCGAGGCGGCAGGGCCTCGGCCTGTGGTTTGTGGCCAAGCAGATCGGGCGCAACCCCGAGCTGGTCCAGGCCGTCGCGCTGCATCTCCCCCGTTTCGCCGCCATCGACGTGCGCGAAGCCCGCACTCTGCACGCGGCGGGCGCGCAGGCCGGAAATGTGGGCCACCTGGTGCAGACTCCCCACCGTGCGCTGCCCGAGATGCTTGCCTGGTGCCCCGAGGCGGTCACCGTATTCGATCTGGCCAACGCCCGTGCCGTCTCGGATGCCGCGCACAAACTGGGCTGCGTACAGGACGTTCTGGTACGGATCGAGGGCGCGCCCGGCACGGTCCATCCGGGACAGGAAGGTGGCGTGCCGCTCAGTGGTCTGGAGGGCTTCGCGGCCGAGGCGGAGCGAATGCCCGGCATCCGCCTGGCCGGAGCCACCGCGTTCCCGTGCGTCCAGTGCGAACCCGGGTCTGGGCAGCCGCGTCCCACCGCCACCTTCGAACTGGCCCGTCAGGCCCAAGCCTTGCTGACCGAACGCGGACACACAGAACTGAAGCTGAGCGCGCCCGGCGTCACCTGCGCGGCCACCTTGCCCATGCTCGCGGGGCTGGGCGCCACGCATGGCGAACCCGGCCACGCCCTCACCGGCACCACCCCTCTGCACGCCATCGACCCGCAGCAGCCGGAGCGGCCCGCGTATGTATACGTCACCGAGGTCGCGCACCTCCTCGCCGACGGTCGGCCCGCACTCCACGGCGGCGGCTTCTACCCCCGTTCCGGCGTCAAGTCGGCGTTGATCCCCCGGACCGGCGCCCGGCTCGCCGTCCAGACGGCTCCTGCCGAGAACATCGACTACTACCGACTGCTGGCTTCCGGGGATGCCCGTCCCGGTGACACCGCCGTCCTGGCGTTCCGTACGCAGATCTTCGTCACCCGTAGCACCGTCGCCGTCGTCGCCGGCCTTGGCGCCGGCAGCCCGCGGTTGACCGGCTGCTACGACGCGCTCGGCCGGCCGCTTCCGGAGGCCGCGGGCGGGAAAGGGGCGGGTGGACCATGAGCAGGATCGTCATTCTCGTCATCGACGGCTTCGGGGTCGGCGCGATGCCCGATGCGGCGGTTTCGCGGCCCGGTGACGCTGCCGCCGATACGCTGGGCCACCTTCTCGACGATCATCGTGCGGCCACCGGTCGCCGGCTCCCGCTGCCCGTCCTGGAAGCTTTCGGCCTCGGTCTCGTGCACCCGCATCCGGACCTCGCATCGACGCCGTCCCTCCCGGTGGCCGGGGGCCGTGCCGAGCTCGGCTACCCGGGCGCCGATACGTACGCCGGGCACCAGACGATGGTGGGAGCCGACTTCAGCCGGGTGGCCGTGGCCCGGCTCGCCGACCATCTCGGCGAGGTCGCGGCGGCCCTCCGGGCGAGCGGGCGCCGTACGGAGTTGCTCGCCGGGCGTCCCCTGCTGGTCGTGGGCGGGGGGATTCTCGTCCACGACAACCTCGAAGCGGACCCGGGCGTCAACTGGAACGTCTCCGGCCTGCTGGAGGACAGCCCCTTCACGGAGATCCTCGACATCGCACGGGTGGTGCGTTCGGTGGCGCCCGTCGCCCGGGTGATCGCCGTGGGCGGCCGTGCCGACGGCCCGCTGGACACCTTCGTACGCGACGGTGACCTCGGCACGGTCGGGCTGGACACCCCGGCGTGCGGTTTCTACCGGAACGGCGGGCTGGCGGTGCAGCACCTCGGGGCGCCGCTCGATCATTCCCGTCGGCTGCCGGAGCTGGCGGCCGGGGCCGGTGTCCCCGTGACTCTCGTGGGCAAGGCCGCGGACGTCCTGGCCTGCGACGCCGCACTGTGCTGCCCCGCCGTCGGCACCACCGAGGTGCTCGGGCTCACCTTCGACGCCGTACGCCGGGCGCCGGACACCGCCCTGATCGTCAGCAACGTCCAGGAGACGGATCTGGCGGGGCACCAGCAGGACGCCCCGCGTTACGCCGACGTGCTCCGGCAGGCCGATGCGGGACTGGGCAGGCTGCTGGGGCTCCTTTCCTCGCCGGGCGATCGCTTGATCGTTACGGGTGATCACGGCAACGACCCGGTCATCGGGCATGCTCACCACACCCGTGAGTACGTACCGGTGCTGATCCACCGCCTCGAGGCCAGGGGGTTCGACCGTCTGCCGACGGCCCGGACCTTGGCGGACGTGGGCGCCACGGCGGCGGCCGCGCTCGGGCTGCGAGCTGCCGAGTTGGGGAAGGGCACGCCTCTGCTGCGGCCGGTGGGCGGATCGGCGGGTGTGCCGCGATGAGTACGCAGACGAGCCCCCGACCGGGGGTCCGGCCAGGGGCTCGTTCAGACTGCTGGGCGCCGGGTGCGGTTCCCGGGGCGGCGTGGGCCGACCAGGAGCCGAAGGGAGCGCTAGCCCATGAACTTCTTGAACTCGTCGGGGAGTTCGAAGTTCTTCGCGTCGTCGCCCTGCGGCAGGCCCAGCGGGTTGCCGGACTGTGCGGCCTCGCGGCGTGCGGCAGCGGCCTCCTCCTCAGCCTTCCGCTTCATGGGGTTGCCGCTCTTGCGCTTGCCCTTGGCCTGCTTCTGCTGCTTCTTCTTCTTGGCACCGCCGCCCATGCCCGGCATCCCGGGCATGCCGGGCATTCCCGGCATACCGCCGCCCTGGGCCATCTTGGACATCATCTTGCGGGCGTCGAAGAAGCGCTCGACCAGGTTCTTGACCGCGCTGACATCGACACCGGAGCCCTTGGCGATACGGGCCCGGCGCGAGCCGTTGATGATCGTCGGGTCCTGGCGCTCGCCGGGCGTCATCGACTTGATGATCGCGGCCGTACGGTCGACCTCACGCTCGTCCAGGTTGTTGATCTGCTCCTTCATCTGCCCCATACCGGGCAGCATGCCGAGCAGCTTGGAGATGGAGCCCATCTTGCGGACCTGCTCCATCTGGGCCAGGAAGTCGTCGAGGGTGAAGTCCTTGCCCTTGCTGCTCGCCAGCTTGGAGGCCATCTTCTCGGCCTCTTGCTGGCTGAAGGTCTGCTCCGCCTTCTCGATCAGCGTGAGCATGTCGCCCATGCCGAGGATGCGGGACGCCATGCGGTCCGGGTGGAACGCGTCGAAGTCGTCCAGCTTCTCGCCGTTGGAGGCGAACATGATCTGCTTGCCGGTGACGTGCGCGATGGAGAGCGCGGCACCACCGCGGGCGTCGCCGTCCAGCTTGGAGAGCACGACGCCGTCGAAGCCGACGCCGTCGCGGAACGCCTCAGCGGTGTTGACCGCGTCCTGGCCGATCATGGCGTCGACGACGAACAGGACCTCGTCCGGCTTGACCGCGTCGCGGATGTCCGCGGCCTGCTGCATCAGTTCCTGGTCGATGCCGAGGCGGCCCGCGGTGTCGACGATGACCACGTCGTGCTGCTTGGCACGGGCGAACTCGATCGAGTCCTGAGCGACCTTGACCGGGTCGCCGACGCCGTTGCCCGGCTCGGGCGCGAAGATCGCGACGTTGGCGCGCTCGGCGACGACCGAGAGCTGGTTGACGGCGTTGGGGCGCTGGAGGTCACAGGCGACGAGCAGCGGCGCGTGGCCCTGCTGCTTGAGCCAGGCGCCGAGCTTTCCGGCGAGGGTCGTCTTACCGGCACCCTGCAGACCGGCGAGCATGATGACCGTCGGGGGGTTCTTGGCGAACCGCAGCCGGCGGGTCTCGCCGCCGAGGATGCCGACGAGCTCCTCGTTGACGATCTTGATGACCTGCTGGGCGGGGTTGAGCGCCTGGGAGACCTCGGCGCCGGTCGCCCGCTCCTTGACCTGCTTGATGAAGGCCCGGACGACGGGCAGCGCGACGTCGGCCTCCAGCAGGGCGATACGGATCTCGCGCGCCGTGGCGTCGATGTCCGCCTCGCTCAAGCGGCCTTTGCCCCGGAGGTTTTTGAAAGTACTCGCCAAGCGGTCGGAAAGCGTATCGAACACGGCGGTCGTCGATCCTCGGGGTCGGGGGCAGGGTCAAGTCGGCTTCTAGGGTATCCGCACGGGCAGGCAACGTGTCCCTGCCCGCCGGGGAGGGCCGCCGGGACGGGGCTGCGCGCGACTGCGAGGGCGGTCCGCACAGGGCGTGGACGCCTGCCACGGGTACCGCCTCCACCGTCTCACGGGGGTGGGGTGGGCGGGCAGCCCGTGCCGACTTTGGAGACGGGACGGGGACGGGGGTGGTTCCTGGGGCTGGGGAGTGGGTGGTCGGGGGCGGACGGTCCGGATGGATGGGCCGGGGCGGGCAGGGTGGGGCGGAGAAGGGGGTTGGAGCGGGAGAGGGGTGGTGGGCGGGGGGGGCTGCGGGCTGGTGGGGGTTTTCGGGGGGAGGGGGGCTTCGGCTGAGGCGGGGGATCGGGCCTGGGGCGGGCCGGGAGTCCGGGTCTGGTCCAAGCCAGGAGTCCGGGTCTGGGCCGAACCGAGGGTCCGGGCTTGGACCGAACCAGGGCCCCGGGCCTTGAAAGGAGCCCAGGTCTGGAAGAGGGCCCAGGTCTGGAAGGGGACCCAAGATCGGGTAGCGGGACGAGACCGGAAAGCAAGGCGAGAACGGGAGGGCGCTCGGGGATCGCGGCTCGCCTTGGTGGTGCGGAGGGCTTTGTTGGAGCTGGGAGCCGCGTTGGCGCAAAGAGCCTCGTTGGGGCGGGGAGCCGCGTTGGCGTTGGGGCGGGGAGCGTCGTCGGCGCAGAGAGCTTCGTTGGGGCTGGGAGCCGCGTTGACGCAGCGGGTTTTCTTGAGACAGGGAGCCTCGCATCAGGAGGCGGCCTCGCGCCTGGGGCCCCTGTCGACGCCAGAGCCGTACGCCGCGTACGGGGGCCGTCGCGCCTCGGGGAACCCTCGCTTCCGAGGAACCCTCACGCCTCGGGGCCCCTCCCCCGAAGGGGCGCCGCCCCTCCAGGCCCCGTCCCTCCGGGCGCCGCCCCTCCAGACCCCGCCCCTCCAGACCCCGCCCCTCCAGGCGCCGCTCCTCCGGGCACCGTCCCGTCCGTGAAAGCTGTGGCCCCTCCGGCCACCCCGCCCCCAGGCCCCACCCCCTCGGCGAATCGCCCGCCGCCTCCGAGCCCGCCGCCGACCCCGGCTCCGCCCAAGGCCGTACAGCCGCCGAGAGCCTCCCCGCCCTCAGGCTCGATGGGCTCTCCCGCGGCAGCCCCCAGCCGATCCGCCCAAGCAGGCCGATCAGCAGAGCCTGCCTCTCCCAACCCACCGAGCCCTCCCGCCCGGAAAAGGGCCACCACGTGTCCGCCGCATCCCTCGGACAAGCAAGCCTCACTGCTTCAATGCGCGCTCCACCGCCTGGGCCACCTCTGTGGCCGCCGCGTCCGGCAGTGGTTCGCCCTTCTCGGTGGTGACATAGAACGCATCCACCGCGTTCGCTCCCAGCGTGCTCACGTGGGCGCTGCGTACGGTGACGCCCGCGGCCTCCAGTGCGCGGCCGATGCGATGCAACAGGCCCTGCGCGTCCTGGGCCCTTACCTCGATCACGGTTGCCGACTGCGAGCTTCCGGGGGCGACGGTCACCCGGGGCGGCGGGGCCTGCACACCACGCGAGCGGCGTGCGTATGCCTGCTCGCGCTCCGCCAGCCGGGCCGGTACGTCCAGCGAGCCGTCCAGGGCCCGTACGAGGTCCGCCCTGAGCCGTACGGTCTGCGGGAGCGAGCCGTATTCGGCGGCCACCCGCCAGCTCAGCAGCAGGACCGGGCCCTCGCCGATGGGGTCCACGCTGCGCAGGTCGGCGGCGCGGACGGTGAGGCGGTGCATGGCCAGGACGCCCGCGGCGGTGGGGAGCACGCCGGGCTGATCCGGTACGGCCATCAGCAGCTCGACGCCCACCGGCTCCGGCTCGGGCGCGACGTCCGGCCCCGTGCCCATATCCACGACGACGTCTCCGTCCGCACCAGCGGCCTTGGAGGCATACTCCGTTTCCCCCTGGCCCTCCGCCCGTGTGTGCAGGGCCAGCACCGGGCCGCCACTGCGCCACGCCTCGACGGCCAGGCGTTCCTGCTCGGCGGTCGGCTCATCCATCGTGCGCCCCTCCGGCACGGCCTCTCCCGCCAGTCGCGCCGTGACACGTTTCACCAGGTCCGCGACGAGCGACCCGCGCCAGGTGCTCCAGGCCGCCGGGCCAGTGGCCAGCGCGTCGGCCTCGGTGAGGGCGTGCAGCAGTTCCAGCGTGCCGATGGTGCCCACCGTGTCCGCGACCGCCTCCACCGTCGCCGGATCGCCCAGGTCCCGGCGGGTGGCGGTCTCGATGAGCAGCAGATGATGCCGTACGAGCGTGGCGATCACCGCCACGTCGCGGGCGTCGAAACCGATCCGGGCCGCCATGTCCCGGGCGATGGTCTCGCCGGAGACGGAGTGGTCGCCGGGCCAGCCCTTGCCGATGTCGTGCAGCAGGGCCGCGATCAGCAGGAGGTCGGGGCGGTGCACGCGGCGGGTGAGCGCCGAGGCGCGGACGGCCGTCTCGATCAGGTGCCGGTCCACGGTCCACCGGTGCACGGCGTTGCGCTGGGGCCGGCAGCGCACCCGCTCCCAGTCGGGCAGCAGCCGGCTGACGATTCCCTCCGCCTCCAGCGCCTCCCATACGGGGACGGTCTGGGCGCCCGCGCCCAGCAAGGTGATCAGTTGTTCCCGCGCCTCGGCCGGCCACGGCACGGGCAGGGGGCGGGTGGTGGCGGCCGTGCGCAGCCGGCGTACGGCGTGCCGGGACAGCGGCAGCCCGGCCTGTGCCGCGGCAGCGGCGGCGCGCAGTGGAAGGACCGGGTCGTGTTCGGGTCGCGCCGTACGGGCCAGTACGGCTTCGCCGTCCAGCTCGACCACGCCCTCGGCGAGCGGCGACCGTTCGCCCCGGCCCGTACCACCACCGGCCGTACGGCCCTTCAGCAGTCCGCGCAGAACGGGGCGGACGGAGCGGGACCGCAGCACCCGCCCGACTTCGCGCCAGGTGATGTCACTCGCGTACGAGATGGTGCGCGCGGATTCGTAGACCTGCCGCAGCAGTACGTCCGCGTCCAGCACACCGAGCGCCTCGGCCACCTGGTCCTGTTCCTGGAGTGCGAGCCGGTCGGTGGCGCGGCCGGTCGTCAGGTGCAGGGCGTCGCGGACGTCCAGCAGGCGGGTGTGGGCCGCCTCCAAGCCCTCGCGCGGCGCGTCGGCCAGCCAGGAGGCGGCCACCGCGCGGAGTGCGGTGGCGTCCCGCAGCCCGCCCCTGGCCTCCTTCAGGTCCGGTTCCAGCAGGTACTGCAACTCGCCCTGGCGGGACGCGCGTTCGCGGCACATCTCGTGCAGCTCCGGCAGGCGTTTGGGGGCCTGTTCACGCCAGTCGGCCAGGGCGGTGCCGCGCAGGGCGCTCGTCAGGTTCGGGTCACCGGCCAGGTGGCGGGCGTCCAGGAGACCGAGTTGGACCTTGAGGTCATCGCGAGCGGCCTTGCGCGCTTCGGAGGGCGTGCGTACCGAGTGGTCCAGGGCGAGGTTCAGGTCCCAGACCGGGTACCAGAGCTGGTCGGCGAGGGCGGCCACCGTACGGGCACCGGCTTTGCCGTCGTGCAGCAGGAGCAGGTCGAGGTCGCTGCGGGGGGAGAGTTCACCGCGGCCGTAGCCACCGACGGCGACGAGCGCGAGGCCGGAGCCGGCCTCGGCTCCGCCTGCCGCGCTGCGGAAGAGACGGGCCAGCCAGTCGTCGGTGAGGCGGGCGAGGGCGGACCGGCGCTCGGGGCCACCCGGCCCGGGGGCCTGGAGGAGCCGCAGCCGGTCGGCAGAGTAGCCGCTCTCGGGGGCGGGGCGGCTGCCTTCGGGGGCCGGATGGTGGCCGCCGTTGGTGCCGGGGCGATCGCCTTTGGTGCCATGGCGATCGCCTTTGGGGACGGGGCCAGGCTCGGTGTCGGGGCGACGATCCTCGGAGCCGGAGCCGGGACGACCATCCTCGGGGCCAGGGCCAGGGCCGGGGCCGAAGCCGGGGCCGGGCTCGGTGTCAGGGCGCCCACCCTCGGGGCCGGAGCCGGGCTCGATGACAGGGCGACCATCCTCGGAGCCGGAACCGGGGCGACGATCCTCGGAGCCGGAGCCTGAACCGGGGCGACCACCCTCGGGGCCGGAGCCGGGCTCGGTGTCAGGGCGACCATCCTCGGAGCCGGAGCCGGGGCGGCCATCCTTGGGGCCGGGGCCGGGCACGGTGTCGGAGCGACCATCTTCGGGGCCGTAGCCGGAGCCGAAGTCGGGTTCGGGCTTCAGCTCAGTGCGACCGCCCTCGCCACCGCGACCTTCCTCGGTACCGAGGTAGCTGCCCTCGGTACCAAGGAGCCCAGGCGACACCTCCCCGTCAGTCGTCGCGTCGGCACCGGCCCCGTCGGCCGCCGCCGCACCCGTACCGGCTCGGCCAGCCTCCGAAGTACCAGCACCGGGGCCAGGGCCCGCGCCCATACGGGCACCAAACGCTCCCCCTTCCCCCTCCGACCTATCACCCTCGCTCTCAGCCATCTTCTCCACGCTCTCCCTCAACTCAGGCGCTCCTTGGTCGCGTCGGTCCTCGGGCCCCACCCCTGGTCCGGCCCCCTCCCTCGCGGTCCCCTTCACCTGCGGACGGCGGCCACGCGACGTCGGCGTACCGCCCCGGCCCCGCCGCCACCCCACCCCTACAACGCGTCCGGCCCCCGCTCCCCCGTGCGCACGCGGACCGCCTCCTCGACGGGGACGCTCCACACCTTTCCGTCGCCGATCTTGCCGGTGCGGGCCGCCTTGACCACGATGTCCATCAGTTCTGCGGCGTCCGCGTCGTCCACCAGCACCTCGATGCGGACCTTCGGCACCAGGTCGACGGTGTACTCCGCGCCCCGGTACACCTCCGTGTGGCCGCGCTGCCGGCCGTATCCGCTGGCCTCGGTGACGGTCAGGCCCTGTACGCCGAACGACTGCAGGGCCTCCTTCACCTCGTCGAGCCGGTACGGCTTGATCACTGCCGTGATGAGCTTCACGCGTCCACACTCTTTTCCTTGCCGGAAGCCGACGTTTCTCCGGAGGCCGGTGCCTTACCGGAAGCCGCGGCCGTGTCCTGGTGCTTCGACCGGCCCGGGCCGTCGCCGTGGGACGGAGCGCCGCCCGCGGCCGCCCCCGCTCCCGGGCGCGCCACCGCGCCTCCGCCCGTACCGCCGAAGTCGTACGCCGTCTCCGCGTGCGCGGCCTGGTCGACGCCCGCGACCTCCTCGTCCTCGGAGACCCGGAAGCCCATCACCCAGTCGATGATCTTGGCCAGGAGGAAGGAGACGACCAAGGAGTACGACAGGACGCAGACGACGCCCACGGCCTGCTTGCCCAGCTGTTCGAGACCGCCGCCGTAGAAGAGGCCCTTGGCGTCGCTCTGCACGCCGCCGGTCGCGAACAGGCCGATGAGCAGGGAGCCGACGACGCCGCCGACGAGGTGGACGCCCACCACGTCGAGGGAGTCGTCGTATCCGAAGCGGTACTTCAGCCCGACCGCCATCGCGCACAGCACACCGGCGATCACGCCGACCGCGATGGCGCCGAGCGGGCTGACCGCGCCGCACGCCGGAGTGATCGCGACCAGTCCTGCCACCGCGCCGGACGCCGCGCCCAGGGTGGTGAAGGAGCCATGCCGCAGCTTTTCGTAGCCGAGCCAGCCGAGCATCGCGGCGGCCGTGGCGACCTGGGTGTCGACGAAGGCGACCGCGCCCACCCCGTCGTCGTTGTTGAGCCAGGAGCCCGCGTTGAAGCCGAACCAGCCGAACCACAGGAGTCCGGCGCCGAGCATCACCAGCGGCAGGCTGTGCGGCCGCATCGGGTCCTTCTTGAAACCGATGCGCTTGCCGACCACGAGGATCACGCCGAGTGCCGCGGCGCCCGCGTTGATGTGGACGGCCGTGCCGCCGGCGAAGTCGATGACGCCCAGGTCGAAGAGCCAGCCGCCCTCGGCCCACACCCAGTGCGCGACGGGGAAGTAGACGACGGTGGCCCACAGGGCGATGAACAGCGCCCAGGCGGTGAACTTCACCCGGTCCGCGAGGGCGCCGCTGATCAGCGCGGGTGTGATCACCGCGAACATCAGCTGGAAGACCGCGAAGACGTAGACCGGGATGGTGGTGGTGCCCCACAGTTCGGTCAGGCCGATGCCGCCGAGCCCGGCGAAGTCGCCGGTCCAGCCGAGGAAGCCGCCGTTGTCCTGGCCGAAGGCCAGCCCGAAGCCGTAAAGGACCCATAGGACGGTGACGATGCCCAGGCTGATGAAGCTCATCATCAGCATGTTCAGGACGCTCTTGACCCGGACCATGCCGCCGTAGAAGAAGGCGAGCGCGGGGGTCATGAGCATCACCAGTGCGGTGCAGATCAGCATGAATCCGGTGTTGGCCGGACTCAGGGTGGCCTTGTCTGCTGCGAGCGTCATGATGCCTGGGGGCATCGGCGCCTCCTGTCGTCGATGCGGCCCGTGCGGGTGGGGTTCGGGTGGGCCGACTTTCGCCACGAGGCTTTCGCAGCACCGTTTCGGCCATGACCCACCGGTGTTTCTCCCCGGTGACGAAGCCTGCGTCAGTGTTACGCCCCGGTGAATAGCGAGATCGGCCCGCCACGCCCGGCGCCCCTCAGCAACCAGCCGAAACGACCACTCCGGGCACCGCCCCCAGCCACCCCGACCGGACCGTGCCCGTACCCGTACACCGAGACGCCGACCGGACCGCGCCCGTACGCCGAGACGCCACCGGACCGTGCCCCTACCCACACGCCGATTCCCCAGCCACCCCACCCACACCCCCCACTCACACAGCCGACCGCGGCCATCACCCATGTGACCTGGCGTGGGGGAGCCGAGTCGAGCTGTACGGGGTGACGGGCCGCGGCCGGGGTCTGTGGGAGTGCTGTCAGACGGCCTCCGCGCCGGTCTCCGGCAGTTGCTCGGCCAGTTCCTCGCTGAGCTGGATCACCTCGGAGACGTTCTCGAAGTTGCGCGCGGCGGTGTCCACGGTCTTGCGCAGCCGGGTGTTGACCCGCTCCGAGCGGACCTTCTTCGCCAGGGGTATGGCCTGCTGCGCCAGGACCGCGCACTGTTCCGGCTCCTTCTGGAGCAGGTGCACGGTCGCCATCCCGATCAGGTTGAGGGCGTAGGAACGCTGGTGCTCCGCGTCCTTGGCGAAGAGCTCCACCGCCCGCTGCATCACCGGATTGGCGAGGGAGGCGTACGTGGGGCTGCGCCCGGCGACGTAGGCGAGGTCGCGGTAGGAGTGGGCGTTCTCCGCGTTCAGCTCGGCCTCCGAGAAGAAGCGGATCCAGTCCGGCTCGGGCTCGCCGGGCGCCACGTCGGAGTAGGTGTCCTCGGCCATCCGCACGGCCCGCTTGACCTTGCCCGGCTGGCCCATGCTCGCGTACGCCCGCGCCTCCATCGCATACAACATCGCCTGGGTGCGGGGCGTAGCCGATTCGCGGCTGCCGTACTGCGCGAGGTGGATGAGCTCCAGGGCGTCGTCGGGGCGGTCGAGGTGGATCATCTGGCGGCTCATGCTGGAGAGGATGTACGAGCCGAGCGGGCGGTCGCCGGCTTCCTTGGAGGCGTGCAGCGCGAGCACGAAGTACTTCTGAGCTGTGGGCTGCAGTCCGATGTCGTAGCTCATCCAGCCGGCCAGTTCGGCCAGTTCGGCGGCGACCTTGAAAAGCCGCTTGGAGACTTCTTCGCTCTGCGGTTCCTGGAGCAGGTCGGTGACCTCGTGGAGCTGGCCGACCACCGCCTTGCGGCGCAGGCCGCCACCGCACTGGGCGTCCCACTGGCGGAACATCACGGTCGTCGACTCCAGCAGGTCCAGTTCCGGTTTCGACAGCCGGTTGGAGCGCCGGGAGCGCTCCTGCGCGGCCTGCTGGGCGGCGGCCGCCTGGCCCGGGGAGACCGGCACCAGCCAGCGCTGCATCGGCTCGATGAGGGCGGGCCCGGCGGCCAGCGCCAGGGAGGTGCCCAGGAAGCCGCGCCGCGCCAGCATCAGGTCGCTGCGGGAGAACTCGCTGATCAGGGAGACCGTCTGCGGGCCTGCCCAGGGCAGGTCGACGCCGGACACGGAAGGGGACTGGTGCGCCGAGCGCAGCCCGAGGTCCTCGATGCCGACCACGCAGCCGAACCGTTCCGAGAACAGCTCGGAGAGGATGCGCGGGATCGGCTCGCGCGGCTGCTCGCCGTCCAGCCAGCGCCGTACGCGCGAGGTGTCGGTGCTGATGTGGTGCGCGCCCATCTGGCGTGCGCGCCGGTTGACCTGTCGTGCCAGCTCGCCCTTCGACCAGCCGCTGCGCACGAACCATGAGCCCAACGGTTCGTTGGGGCGCTTGTCAGCGCCGGTGCCGCCACTGCCGCCCACTGGAACGCCCCCATTCCGATTGCTGCCTTGCTTCACTGCGTCGCGTCATCGCTTCGCATCGCCGCTCTTCGTTGCTTCCGGTTTTCGTGAACTGGTGTGCTGTTTACGGTGCTGCCGCCCTGGCGCCGCGCTGCGCCGGTGCGGTGTGGCTGCCGTGGTCGCCGCCCCGAGCGGTGCGGTACGGAATGTGCCGCGCCGTCGGTGCCCCGGCCGCGCCGGGGCCGCGGCGGTCTTCTTCCGCCGCCGCGCCCTTCGTTGTGGTGCCGTTTCCGGTGCCGGTACTGCTCGGTCCGGCTGCCGCTGTTCGTTCCGGTGGTCCTGCCGGCGTTGTGCCTTCGTCTTCTGCTGTCCGTACTAACGGGTGCCGCTTCTTCCGCTTACCGGCACCGCCTCGTCCGCGTCTCTTCCGCCGGGTCTCCTTCTCGCGCCGGCCGCTTCTTCGGGCCGTTCCTGGTTTCGCTGCCCGGTATTCGTTCTCCGCCCGGCCCCGGTTCCCTGCGCGGCGCCGGTTCGCTGCTCCGTCCTGCTTCTCCTGCTCGACCTGCACTGCCTGTGCGCGCCCCGCGCTTCTCGCGCGCGTGCCGCGCTTCTTCCGCTTGTCCTACGGATCGCGCCGGTACGTTCGTTTCCGTTTGTGCTGCCTCTGCTGTGGTGCCGCGCGCTGCCCGTATGTCCGGGGCCGCTCGTCCTGCCGTCGCTTGTCCTGGCGTCCGCTGTTCGTCGTCGCTGCTCTTCGTGACACTTCGCCGGTCGTCACTCCACCGCCGTACGTGGCACCGTGCGCGTGGCCCACCGGGCCGCCGCACCGCTCCGCACGGCCATATTGCCGCTGTGCGTCGCGGCCGTGTCCCGTGAATCTCCCACAGGATGCCGTCCGTTGCGGCGACCGGTACGGGGTGGATCTACCCGAACACGGAATCCGGCCAACCCGAATCGGGAGGGTTCACCCGCCGGTGCGTTGCCCCCGGCATAACCACGCCCTCGGCACTTCACCCCAGGTCGTGCACTGAAAGTAATCCTACGATCACGCCCGCGGCGAGGGCGATCCGCTAAACGCCACCATTCGCCACCCCTTTGAATGAACTCCCCGACCGGTCCTCGCGATTGACTTGACACAGGTCGAGAGGGGACGGACGGAAAGGAGCACGCGGAGGCGCGCGTCGCGCGTCGCACCACCCGCCGCATCACACTGCACCACAACCCCGCCACCTTCCTGACCGAGTGTCACGAACGCGCTCCGGCACGTAACCACTGGCAGACACCACCCGTTGGAGGAGGCATGGGCTTCACGATCGGCGGCATCCGCGACATTCGGTCCGGTTCACGGCGTCGCGCCCGCTCGACCGAGAGCACGGCGGTGGCGGAGTACACGGGGCTGTGGGGGTGGGACGTGGTGCCCGGCGCCCGTGCGGCCCGCGCCGGCAGCGGGCGCACGGTCTGTTCGTGCGGTGCGGACGACTGCCCCTCCCCCGGCGACCACCCGCTGCCCTTCGCGGACGGCCTGAAGGCCGGCGCGACGCTCGAAGAGGCCGTCGCCGCATGGGCCAGGACGCCCGGCGCGGCCGTACTGCTCCCGGTGGGCCGGACGTTCGACGTGCTCGAAGTGCCGGAGGCTGCGGGGCGCAGCGCGCTCGTACGGCTGGAGCGGATGGGGCTGCCGCTCGGCCCGGTGGCCGCCACGCCGACGGGGCGCGCACTGTTCTTCGTGGCGCCCGGCGCCGCCACCGGTCTGCCCGGCCTGCTCTACCGGATGGGCTGGGACGACGCCGCCCTCGACCTGTGCTCGCGCGGCCCCGGCGACCACGTCACCGCGCCGCCGTCCGACCTCGGCGGGCTCGGCCCGATGCGGTGGCTGCGCCCACCCACCCTGGACACGGCCGGGCAGCCGCCGCAGGCCCGGCTGCTGCTGGGCACGCTCGCGTACGTGTGTCACCGGTCGGCCGCGTAACGGAGGGAATTCGGGGCCCCTACCGGAGCCCCGCCCCGGCCCCAAACCCGCACCCCGCTCCCCCACCCACAAAGAAGCCCCGCAGCGCACAAGCGCGCTGCGGGGCTCTTCTTCCGGGCCTTCCGGACCCTGTCCGTAAGGCCGACCATGCCCGTAAGGCCATCGATGCGGCCTAGTCGCCGATCAGGGCGTCCACGAAAGCCTCCGGCTCGAACGGCGCGAGATCGTCCGCGCCCTCGCCGAGGCCGACCAGCTTGACCGGTACGCCCAGTTCGCGCTGGACCGCGACGATGATGCCGCCCTTGGCCGTGCCGTCCAGCTTGGTCAGCACGACGCCGGTGATGTCCACGACCTCAGCGAAGACACGGGCCTGCACCAGGCCGTTCTGGCCGGTGGTGGCGTCCAGGACGAGGAGGATCTCGCCGACCGGGCCGTGCTTCTCGACGACCCGCTTGACCTTGCCCAGCTCGTCCATCAGGCCGGTCTTGGTGTGCAGACGGCCCGCCGTGTCGATGAGGACCACGTCGGCGCTTTCGGCGATACCTTCCTTCACCGCGTCGAAGGCGATCGAGGCGGGGTCGCCGCCCTCCGGGCCGCGGACGGTACGGGCGCCGACCCGCTCGCCCCAGGTCTGGAGCTGGTCGGCCGCTGCGGCGCGGAAGGTGTCCGCGGCGCCCAGGACGACCGACTTGCCGTCGGCGACCAGGACCCGGGCCAGCTTGCCGGTGGTGGTGGTCTTGCCGGTGCCGTTGACGCCGACGACCATGACGACGCCGGGGATCTCCTGGCCGTCCTTGCCGATCGCGTTGTCGGTGGCGACCGCGCGGTCGGCGTCCGTGCCGATCAGCTTGAGCAGTTCCTCGCGCAGCAGGCCGCGCAGTTCCTCGGGGGTACGGGTGCCGAGCACCTTCACTCGCTCGCGCAGCCGCTCGACCAGCTCCTGCGTGGGCGCGACGCCCACGTCGGCGGTGAGCAGGGTGTCCTCGATCTCCTCCCAGGTGTCCTCGTCGAGGTGCTCGCGGGACAGCAGCGTCAGCAGGCCCTTGCCCAGCGAGTTCTGGGAGCGGGAGAGCCGGGCGCGCAGCCGCACCAGGCGGCCGGCGGTCGGCTCCGGGACCTCCACCTCGGGTGCCGCGGGGGCGGGCGGCGCCTCGGTCGCCGGCTCCTCGACGGGCGCCTCGGCGGGCGGCAGGTCGACTTCCTCTATGGTGCGACGGCTTTCGTCGCGGGGGGTCTCGGCGTCCTCACCGACCTGCGGTTCCGCAGGAGGCGCGGTGACGGACGGGGTGGTCGGCGGGGCCGGCGGCAGCTGCTGCTTCTTTCTGCGGCTGCTGACGACGAGCCCGCTGATCGCGCCGAGCGCGACCACAGCGATGACTACAGCAAGGATGACGATTTCCATAACCCGTCCAGTATCGGTCACACCCCGCCGTGCGGGACCGCACACGCCGAACCTGGATGCGTCATATCCAGGTTCATTCGCCGCGGGTCCGTCCTCGGGGCACCGGGGTGGGGAATCCGGACGTCTTACGTCCCGATTTTGGGCGGCGGGTTCGCCGGCCTGGTGCGCGGCCGGTGCCGTACGGCTGCTGCGCGAGCATGGCGCGAACCGCTCGGTCGCCCTGCTCTCCCGGGCTCCGACCTGGTGCTGCGCCCGCGCCTGTACGAGCCGGGGCCAGGGCGGATGCGCGCCCCCTCGACCGGCCCTCGGCCCGGCGGGCGTACGGCGGATCGGCGCCACCGCCATCGCGGTCGACACCGCGCGGCACCGTGTCACGGCCACGCTCGCGGACGGGGCCCGTACGGAGATCCCGTACGGGCGTCCGGCGCTGGCCACCGGCAGCCGGCTCGTCCGCCCGGCGTTCCCCGAGGCCGCCTACGGGCCATCGCCGCCGCACGGTGCGCCGCACGAGGTGCGCGTAGCCCCGGCCGAGCGCGCCCCGGTGGTCGGCACGAGGCTCGGCGACGCGGCCCGGCCCGGCCCGACCCGCCCCGCCCCGACCCGTGATCGTCCGCGCACTGGACGAGCTGGGCGTCGAACGCCGCCTCGGCGTCATCGTGCCCCAGGGGCGAGCGAGCAGACCGCCCGCCTTTCCGACGGTTCGAAGATCGCCGCCCGTACGGCCGCGTGGACCGCGGGGCGTACCGGCCGACCCGCTGGCGGCGGCAGATCCCCGCCGCATGCGACGGGCTGGAGCGGCTCGTGGCGGACACGTACCTGCGGGTGGCCGGTGTGCCTGATGTGTACGCGGCCGGGGACACCGCGGCGGGCCCGGCGGAGGACGGCCGTACCGTCACGCAGAGCTGCCACCGCGCAGTACCGCAAGGTAAGTGCTGCCAGCACGCCGTACCGCAGGGTAAGTTCGCCGGTCACAACGTGGCGGCCGAGCTGCTCGGACTGCCGCCGGCCCGCTTCGCGCCCGCCCCGTACACGACCTGCCTCGACCTGGGAAGCACTGGAGCAGCGTCCACGACCGGCCGGGAGCGCGCGCTGCGGCAGGCGCCCGCAGGTTTCGCCAAGGCGCTCAAGCGGGAGATCAACGAGACGTGGATCCGACCGCCGACCGACGACGCGGACGCGTTTCCACGGCTCGCGGACTTCCGTGTCTCCCAGCGCGGGCCGGTGGTCGAAGCGCCCGCGCCCAGCGCCGGGCGCACCGCCTGACCTGCGCCAGGGCCGATCGGCCCGGATACTCGGACGAGATGGGGGACGGTCACCGGTCATCAGTGGACACAACAAGGCGCAATGACCGAAGTTGGATCAAAGTACGATAGCTCTCGGCTGCGCAACGCGCGTAGAGTCCTGGCAACCCCCTCCCCTTCGCCAGGCATCACAGCCGCTGCCTGAACCCGCACGGAGACACCTGCACCATGGGCACCACGTCCACGGACACCCTGTCCGCTCCTGAAACCGAAGGCGCCGTCGAGCAACGAGGCATCGAGCCCGTCCCCGACCACGAACGCCACGGCCGCGTCCGCGAGCTCTTCCCCACCTGGGTCGCCGCCAACATCAGCGTGCTGCTGCTCACCATGGGTGCCTCCCTGGTGATCACCAACGGCCTGAACTTCTGGCAGGTCCTGATCGTGGCCGCCATCGCCTCCGTCGTCTCCTTCGGCATGGTCGGTGTGCTGTCGGTCTCCGGCAAGTGGGGCGGCGCCCCGGGCGCGATGCTCTCCCGCGCCGCCTTCGGTGTGCGGGGCAACTACTTCCCCGGCGCGATCCTGTGGGTGGCCCGGTTCGGCTGGGAGACGATCAACGCGGTCAGCGGCGCGTACGCGGTGCTCACCGTTCTGAAGCTGCTGTTCGGCATCGAGGCCAACAACGTCCTCACCGTCATCACGCTGCTGCTCTTCGTCGCCACGACGTTCCTGGTCAGCGGCATGGGCCGGAAGGCGCTGAACATCTGCAACAAGTACTCGACGTACCTGTTCAGCATCTTCAGCGTCATGGTGCTGGTGTACCTGATCGCCGAGATGCCGTGGGGGAAGATCTTCTCCCAGTCGGCGGGCAGCACCGCCCTGATGATCGCCGGTATCGGCACCATCGCGGCGGGCGGCATCAGCTGGGTGCCCACCGGTCCGGACTTCGCGCGCTACCTGCCGCACTCCGCCTCCGGCAAGAAGATCGTCGGCACCACCATCTCCGGCGCGGCCCTGGTGCTCGTGCCGATGGTGCTGATGGGCGGCATCATGGCCGTCTCCAAGCCGGACCTGGCCAACCAGAACACCGACCCGATGTCCTTCCTCGGCGAGGTGCTGCCGACCTGGCTGGCGGTGCCGTACCTGATCACCGCGCTGGTCGGGATGCTGCTGATCAACAGCCTGTCGATGTACTCGGCCGGTTTCACCGCGCAGACCATGGGCGTCAAGCTGCCGCGCGCCCTGGCGGTGAGCATCAACGCGATCATCAGCCTGGTCGGCGGCGCGTTCATGATGCTGGTGGCCAAGGACTTCATCGGCCAGTTCATCACCTTCCTGACCCTGCTGGCGGTGTCCTTCTCCGCGTGGATCGGCGTGTACGCCGTCGACATGGCGCGCCGCCGGAACATGGCGGTCCGCTACGACGGCGACAGCCTGATGGACACCACACGCACCAGCCGCTACTGGTACGCGGGCGGCTTCTGCTGGCAGGCGCTGACCGCCTGGGGCGCGGCGCTGGTGGTGGGCCTGTGCCTGACCAAGGTCACCTGGTTCACCGGTCCGCTGGCCGAGACCTGGCCGGGCAAGCACGGCCTGGGCTGGGCGGCCACGATCCTGATCGCCGCGGTGGTCTTCGCGGTGCTGCCGAAGCCGAAGGAGACGGTGCCCGCGGGCGCCGCCACCCTGGAGAAGGAGCCTGCGCCGGTCGGCTGATTCGGCCCCCGCACCCTTCTCACCTGATGTGACGTCAGCTAACGTCCCCTTCGCCAACCGGGCCACGGCCCTCGGTGAAGGGGACGTTCGCCATGCCCGTAACGGTCCTGCGCTTCAATCTCGCCGACCCCTCCCCCACCCCCGCCTCGCTCGCCGCCCGCTACCGGGCCGCCGTGGAGATGGCCGTCTTCGCCGACGAGCGGGGCCTGAGCACCGTCCAGACCGAGGAGCACCACGCCACGGACAACGGCTGGATGCCCGCGCCGCTGGCCTTCGCCGGCGCCGTCCTCGGCGCCACCCGGCGGATCACGGTCACCGTCTCCGCGCTGATCACGCCGCTGCACGACCCGCTGCGGCTGGCCGAGGAGATCGCCGTACTGGACCTGCTGAGCGAGGGCCGGCTGGTCACCGTCGCGGGCATCGGCTACCGGCCCGAGGAGTACGCCGCGCACGGCCGGGACTGGCAGTGGCGCGGCAAGCTCCAGGACGAGGTGCTGGAGACGCTGCTGGCCGCCTGGACGGGGGAACCGTTCCGCTATCGGGGCCGTACGGTACGGATCACCCCGCGCCCGTACACGCAGCCGCACCCGCTCCTGCTGGTCGGCGGCGCCTCCCGGGCCGCCGCGCGCCGGGCCGCGCGGCTGGGCCTGCCACTGTTCCCCAGCGCGCATCTGCCGGAGCTGGAGGCCTACTACCACGCGCGGCGCGCCGCGTACGGGACCGAGGGCTGGGTGCTCCAGCCCGCCGAGCGGACGTGTCTGCTGCATGTGTCCGAGGATCCGGACCGGGCGTGGGCCTTGTACGGCGCGCATCTGCTCCATGAGGCGCGTACGTACACATCCTGGCAGGCCGCCGGTGCCCGGTCGGCCGTGCGGTCCGCCGCCGGGGACGCCGAGGCGCTGCGCCAGGAGGGGATCTACCAGATCGTGACGCCGGAGGAATGCGTGCGGCTGGCCGCGGAAGCGGGGCCGTCGGGGTCGCTGATCCTGCATCCGTTGTGCGGCGGGATGCCGGTGGACGAAGGCTGGCGTTCCGTACACCTGTTCGCGGAGCGGGTGGTTCCGCGTCTGACGGGCGGCTGAGGCGGCACGCCGGGAACGATCGGAGCGGGCGCGGGCGGCACCCGGGAAAAGGTTGAAGCGTCCACCGCTCCACGATTGCGGTACGGAACGCCGCGCGGCGGGAAAAGGGAGCGCCGCGGAAAAGCCCCCGTAATGAAGGAGCTGCCCCGATCCGCAGGACGGACCGGGGCAGCTGCCCACAACTGAGGAGAAGGGCTGGCGGGGGGTGTTAGCCCATCTCCTCCAACGCCTTGCCCTTGGTCTCCTTCACGAATTTCAGCACGAAGGGGATCGAGAGCAGAGCGAAGACCGTGTAGATCACGTACGTACCCGAAAGGTTCCAGTCGGAAAGGCTCGGGAAGCTGGCCGTGATGGCCCAGTTGGCGATCCACTGCGCGCAGGCGGCGACACCGAGCGCGGCGGCGCGGATCTTGTTCGGGAACATCTCGCCGAGGAAGACCCACACCACGACACCCCAGGACAGGGCGAAGAAGAGCACGAAGGAGTGGGCGGCGATCAGGGCGACGGTGCCCTGCGCGGTCGGCAGCGTGTCGCCCGTCTTCGACGCGAAGGCCCATGCCTCCAGGGCGAGCGAGACGGCCATACCGGCGGAGCCGATCAGCGCCAGCGGACGGCGGCCGATCTTGTCCACGAAGATCATCGCGATCACGGTGCCGATGATGTTGATGATCGAGGTGGTGAAGCTGTAGAAGAACGAGCTGCTCGGGTTGATGCCGACGGACTGCCACAGCGTCGAGGAGTAGTAGAACGCCACGTTGATGCCGACGAGCTGCTGGAAGACCGACAGGCCGATACCGACCCAGACGATCGGCAGGAAGCCGGCCTTGCCGCCGAGCAGGTCCTTGAAGCTGGACTTGTGCTCCCGGCGCATCGCGTCCTTGATCTCCGCGACCCGGTGATCCAGGTCGACGGCCTGGCCCTCGACCTCGGCCAGCACCTCCTTGGCCTTGTCGGTCTTGCCGACGGAGATCAGGAAGCGGGGCGACTCGGGGATCGCGAACGAGAGCAGACCGTAGAGCAGGGCGGGCACGACCATCACGCCGAGCATCCACTGCCAGGCTTCCAGGCCCGCCAGCTTGCCGCGCTGGTCGCCGTCGGCGAGGTTGAGGATGCCCCAGTTCACCAGCTGGGAGACGGCGATGCCGATGACGATCGCGGCCTGCTGGAAGGAGCCCAGCCGGCCCCGGTACGCGGGCGGCGCGACCTCGGCGATGTAGGCCGGGCCGATGACCGAGGCCATACCGATCGCGATGCCGCCCAGGACGCGCCACATGGCCAGGTCCCACAGGGCGAACGGCAGCGCGGAGCCGACCGCGCTGACGGTGAACAGCGCCGCGGCGATCTGCATGACCCGGATGCGGCCGATGCGGTCGGCGATCCGGCCCGCCGTGGCGGCACCGATGGCGCAGCCGATCAGCGCGATGGCGATCACCTGGGCGAGCCCCGCGGAGCCCACCTCGTAACGGCCGCGGATCGCCTCGACCGCGCCGTTGATCACGGAGCTGTCGTAGCCGAAGAGGAAGCCGCCCATCGCGGCAGCCGCGGTGATGAAGATGACGTGGCCGAGGTGGTCCGGCTGGGCCTTGCGGCCCTCCGGAATCGTCGGCGGCGCGGTGCTGGTCAACGTGTACTCCAGTGCCCGGCTGCGCTGCCGGGCGTAGGGGGCTGGCCCTTCCAGTGGCGCATAGGTTGGGGGTACCCACCACTTGAAGGTAAAAGCAACGTTGCAGACCCTATGCCTTCAAGTTTCGAAGTCAATAGGTCGTGATGAATTTGTTTCGGCGCGACTTCCGGGGCAATGCGTTCAAGTTATGAACCGTAGCGGGCCGTAGTAATCGTGTATGTCACACCGAGTACCCGGCGCCGCGCCGGCTACCCGCCCCGCGCTCAGCGCAGCCGCTGGCTGATGACCTTCGAGACTCCGTCGCCCTGCATGGACACCCCGTACAGCGCGTCGGCGACCTCCATGGTCCGCTTCTGGTGCGTGATCACGATCAGCTGGGAGCTCTCCTGGAGCTCCTCCATGATCCCGATCAGCCGCTGCAGGTTGGTGTCGTCCAGCGCCGCCTCGACCTCGTCCATCACGTAGAACGGGCTGGGGCGCGCCTTGAAGATCGAGACCAGCAGGGCCACCGCGGTCAGCGACCGCTCGCCGCCGGACAGCAGCGACAGCCGCTTGACCTTCTTGCCCGGCGGGCGGGCCTCCACGTCCAGGCCGGTGGTGAGCATGTTGTCCGGGTCGGTCAGCACGAGCCGCCCCTCGCCGCCCGGGAACAGCCGCGCGAAGACGCCCTCGAACTCCCGCGCGGTGTCCCGGAACGCCTCCGTGAAGACCTGCTCCACGCGCTCGTCGACCTCCTTGACCACCCGGAGCAGGTCGGCGCGGGTCTTCTTCAAGTCTTCAAGCTGCTCACTGAGGAACTGGTGGCGCTCCTCCAGGGCGGCGAACTCCTCCAGCGCGAGCGGGTTCACCTTCCCGAGCTGCTGATACGCCCGCTCGGCGGCCTTGAGCCGCTTCTCCTGCTCGGCCCGCACGTAGGCCACCGGCCGGTTGCGCGGGTGCTCCGGGTCCTCGGGCAGCTCCTCGCCCTGCGCGGCGGGGGACGGCGGTACGGGCTGGTCGGGGCCGTACTCGGCGGCCAGCGCGGCGGGCTCCACGCCCAGCTCCTCCAGCGCCTTTACCTCCAGCTGCTCGATGCGCATGCGCTTCTCCGCGCCCAGCACCTCGCCCCGGTGCACCGAGTCGGTGAGCTTGTCCAGCTCCGCCTTCAGCTCCCGGCTCGCGTTGCGCTCGGCCACCAGGGCCTGTTCGCGCTCCTGCTTGGCCAGCTCGGCGGCCAGCCGCTCCTCCTCGGCCCGGACGACCGAGACCTCGACATGCGCCAGCAGCTGCCGCGCCCCGGAGGCGACCGCGGAGGCCACCGCGGCCTCGTGCCGGGCCCGCGCGCGCCGCTGCTCGGCCCGGGCGCGCGCCTCGCGTTCGGCCCGCGCCGCCCGGTCCAGGCCGTCGGCCCGCCCCGCGAGCCCCTTGACCCGCTCCTCGTGCGTACGGACCTGGAGGCGCGCCTCCATCTCCGTCTGCCGCGCGTTGGCGCCGTCCGCGGCCAGCCGGTCCCGTACGGAGGTGTCCGGCTCCTCGTCGCCGGGCTCCTCCTCGGCCACCTCCAGCCGCGCGGCCAGCTCCTCGGCCTCCTCGGTCGCCCTGACGAGCGCCTCCTCGGCCTTGGCCACGGCGGCGGCCGAGCGCTCCGCCTCGTCGGCGGCGCCGCGCGCCTGCCCGCCGAGGCGGCCCAGGTCGCCCGCGACCCGGGACTTCTCGCGGTCCGCCGCGGTCCGCCGCTCCCCCAGTTCCTCGGCCAGTGCCGCGCACGCGTCGCGCCGCTGCCGGGCGGCTTCCTGAGCGGCTGTCAGCTCGGCGCAACGCTCGCCCAGTTCGGCCGCCTCGGCCGCCGCCTCGTCGACGGACGCCTGCACCTCCAGCAGGCTCGGCGCGCCGGCCGAACCGCCCTGCGCGAAATGCGCTCCGAGGACGTCGCCTTCGGAGGTTACGGCCGTCAGATACGGCCGGGACGCCACCAGTTCCTCGGCGTCCTCCAACGTGGCGACGACCACGGTGTCCCGCAGCAGCCACCGCACGGAGCGCAGCAACTCCTCGGGGCCTTGCACCAGTTCGGCCGCGAGGGGCGGGCCTCCGGTGTCCGGGGTCCGTACCTCCTCGGACACCGGGCCCGCCCCCAGCACCATGGCCGCACGCCCCGCGTCCTCCTTCCGGAGCAGGCGAATCGCTTCGGCTGCCGTGGCCGGGTCGGCCACCGCCACGGCGTCCGCCGCCGCGCCGAGCGCCGCCGCCACCGCCACTTCGTGGCCGGGCACCACGGTCAGCAGCTCGGCGGCCGGGCCGAGCAGGCCGGTCAACCGGCCAGCCGAGCCGAGCAGCGCGCCGGTCCCGTCCTTGCGGCGCAGCCCGAGGGCCAGGGCGTCGTGCCGGGCCGAGACCGCGGCGCGCTGCCGCTCCGCGGCCGTCAGCGCCTCCCGGGCGGCGGTCAGCGCGGCCTCCGCATCGGCCAGGTCCCGCTTCGCGTGGTCGTGCTGCCGCGACAGGTCGGCGTCGCCCGCGTCCAGCCCGTCGACCTCGGCCTTCAACGCCTCGTACTGCTCCTGGGCCTGTGCGGCGCGCTGCTGCGCCTCGTCCCGGGCGGCGGCCAGCCGGCCGATCTCGGCCTGGGCGGACGCGGCCCGGCCACGCGCCGCGGTGACCTGCCCGTGCAGCCGCGCCAGGCCCTCCCGCCGGTCCGCCAGGGCGCGCGCCGCGTCCCGCAGCCGCCGCTCCTCGTCCTGGAGCTGCCGCTCCAGCTCGGCGCGGTGCTCGGCGGTGTCCTCCAGCGCGCGGCTCGCCGCCTCCAGGGCGGCTTCCAACTCGGCTTCCTGCTCGCGGACCCGGGCCGCCTCCCGCTCCAGGTCCTCCGGGTCCCGGCCGCGCCGCTCCTCGGGCGGGGCGGTCGTCGCGCTCTTGACCCGTGCGTCGGCCAGCGAGACCGTGCCGCGCACCCGTTCGGCGAGCTGCGACAGTTCGTAGTACGTCTGCTGGGCCCGCTGGAGCCGGGGCGTGAGCGTACGCACCTCTTCCTCCAGGGCGGCCTCGCGTCGCGCAGCCTCCTTGAGCCGTTCCTCGGCGGCGTCCTTGCGCTGCTTGAGCGCGGCCTCGTCGGCGATCTCCGCGCGCAGCGCCTCGCGCAGCGTCACCAGGTCGTCCGCGAGCAGCCGCAGCCGGGCGTCGCGCAGGTCGGCCTGGATGACGGCGGCGCGGCGGGCCACCGCGGCCTGCCGGCCCAGCGGCTTGAGCTGGCGGCGCAGCTCGTCGGTGAGGTCCTGGACCCGCGCCAGGTTCGCCTTCATCGCCTCCAGCTTGCGCAGCGCCTTCTCCTTGCGCTTGCGGTGCTTGAGGACGCCGGCGGCCTCCTCGATGAAGGCGCGGCGGCCCATCGGGTCGGCGTGCAGGACGGAGTCGAGCTGGCCCTGTCCGACGATGACGTGCATCTCCCGGCCGATGCCGGAGTCCGACAGCAGCTCCTGGATGTCCAGCAGGCGGCAGGTGTCGCCGTTGATCTGGTACTCGCTGCCGCCGTTGCGGAACATCGTGCGGGTGATGGTGACCTCGGCGTACTCGATCGGCAGCGCGCCGTCGGCGTTGTCGATGGTCAGCGAGACCTCGGCGCGGCCCAGCGGCGGCCGGCCGGTGGTCCCGGCGAAGATCACGTCCTCCATCTTGCCGCCGCGCAGCGACTTGGCGCCCTGCTCGCCCATGACCCAGGACAGCGCGTCGACGACATTGGACTTGCCCGAGCCGTTGGGGCCCACGACACAGGTGATGCCGGGTTCGAAACGCAGTGTCGTGGCGGAGGCGAAGGACTTGAATCCCCGCAGTGTCAGGCTCTTGAGATGCACGCCGTTGGACTCTACCGGCCGGTCGCCGCCGGATAACGCCCGGCACGAGGGCCCGTCGGCGACCGGTCCGGGAGGCGCGTCCGGCGCGGTCCGCGCGCCGCGGACGGTACGTCCGCTCCCCTCACACCTATTCGATTTCGGTTTCGCCGCTGAAGGCGCAGGGCACATCAGACGATGAGGGTGCCGCGGGACGGAAGAGAAAACGGCGCAAACGACGAAGGGACGCCGAAGCGTCCCTTGAAGATCTTGCTAGCGGTGCCTCAAGCGGCTGGCGAACAGCCCGTCGGCCCCGGGGGATGGGGTCAGGTGAGCGCGGGCTCCGCCTGGGGTACGTCGATGCTCTCCAGCATCGAGTCGTCGTGACGTGCGGCAGCGGACAGCATGTCGTTCTCGGCCTGCATCCGGAAGAGCTCGGATTCCAGGTCCTGGACGCGCTGCTGAAGCCGTCGCATCTCGGAGAGGACTCGGGGGTCGGAGCCGCCGACGTAACCGAGAAGCGCCTTTGCCATGATGGATGGTCCTCCACACTGAGTGACCGACCGAAGCGGTGTGGGTCGTGAGGGATTCGCACCCGCGGTGCTTGTCATTATCCTGCGAGCTCAATGCCAAACAGCTAAGGTGCGCGGGGCTTCCAGAGTCTCACCAAAAGGTTTGAGGGTCAACACGATCACGCCCCGTATCCTTGGGCGCCCGGGAGCCCACGGTCACGGCAACGCCGGACCGGCTCCCCAGAAAAGCGCCTCGGGGGCGTGGAGATCATCCTTACAGCGGCAGCCTTCCATGGGTCGGCCCAGTTGGCAACCACCAGGTCATGACTGCATTGTGCATGTGACGGGGACACGCGAAACCGACCCGCGGGCCGGTTCGCGTATCCCCGGCGCCGCAGCGGGTCAGCGGATCGCGAAGCCGTCGTAACCGCCGCGCGGAGTGTCCCAGATCTCAGTCACCCCTTCGACACGCCCGGGCGTGTCGCCGTTCCGCAGCCACTCCAGAAGCTCTTCGCAGCGCTCGCGCGCACCCTCGGCGACGACCTGCACCCGGCCGTCGCCGAGGTTGGAGGCGAAACCGGCAAGGCCGCCGATGCGCAGGGCGTTGGCCCGGGTGAACCACCGGAAGCCGACACCTTGGACCCGGCCGCGCACCCAGGCCGTCAGGCGGACATCTTCGTTCATGTCTGCACGTTAACCGGCCAATTGCCCGGCGAGCACATCCGCCCCGCACGGCATGGCGTACAGTCGCCCGGCAACGGGCTCACCCTTACGGGTGAGGCTCGTTGACGCTCGTGTGGACAGAAGGAAGGCAGTGGATGGGCCGCCATCGACGCTCCGCTCCCGCATCGCCCGAAGCCGCCGGAGCCGCTGAATCCGGAGCCGCGGAACGAACCGGGACCCCGGCCGCCGCGCACCCCGCGTCCGCCGGCCGCCACCGCGGCCACCGCTCCGCGCGCGACCGGCGCACCGCTCCGGTGCGCACCGGACTGCTCGGCGCCTCGGCCGCCGTGGCGATGGGTGCCGTCGCCGTCGCCTCGGGGCTGCTGCCCGGCGGCAGCCAGTACGACTGGAGCGGCAACGGCGGTGCCGGGGAACGCGTACGCGCGGGCTCCCTGCCGACCGCGCCGACGCGCGACGCGGCGTCCGTGACGCCCTCGGACCGCGGCACCGGCCAGGCCAGCCGCGGCGAGGACCGCCCCGGTATCCCGGAGCGGGAACGCCCCACACCCGCCGCCACCCCGTCGGCTCCCCAAACCTCCCGGCAGCCCTCCGAGCCCCCCGACACCAGCAGTGGCCCCGGCGCGGGCACCGGCACCGGCGCCGACCGGGACCGTACGGAACGGCCGGGCCGTACGGTCCCGTCCTCCGCCGCGCCCCCGAAAAGCACCGCGAGCGCCACCGCCGCGCCGGGCGCCAAGCCCGCGACCGCCGAATCCCAGGTGCTGACGCTGGTCAACCAGGAGCGCGCCAAGGCCGGCTGCTCCCCGCTGACCGCCGACCGCCAACTGGGCGATCTGGCCCGCGACTTCAGTGCCGACATGGCACGCCGCGACTTCTTCGACCACACCGACCCGGACGGCCGCAGCCCGTGGGACCGGGCCAAGGCCGCGGGCATAGACGGTCTCGGCGGCGAGAACATAGCCCGCGGCCAGGCCGACGCCCGCGCGGTGATGGACACCTGGATGCACAGCTCCGGGCACCGCGCCAACATCCTCAACTGTGAGTACAAGACCCTGGGAGTCGGCGCCCACTTCGGCTCCGGCGGCCCTTGGTGGACGCAGGACTTCGGGTTCTGATCCGGCCTGGGCAGGCAGCGGCGGACCGTCCTTCTCCGGCCGGGGCGGGCAGCCGCGGGCCGACCTCTCCGGCCGGGTGTCCGGCGGCGGGTCAGTCCTCCGCGGACTCGGGCAGGCTCTCCCACTCCGGCCCGTCGCGGTAGAGCTCGTAGTCGTGCTCGGCGGCGATCTCCTCCGCGTGGGCGCGGCTGCGCACGGTGACCTCGTGCCGCTCGCTGACCACCTCTCCGTGTACGCCGCCTTCTTCGACCACCTCGATCGCGTGTGTCTCGTACACGACGCTGCCGGGCGCCGTCGAGCTCCAGACCAGATGCATGCTCGTCGCCATCGGATCCCAACCTCCGAAGGTATGGCCCCCTGGCTACAGGGTCGCATCTCCATCCGTACGAAAGCACGCGTATGCGGGTGGGTCGGCGTGTACAGGTCCCCGCGTACGAGTGGCACGCGCGGAACGGGGCGCGCGGGCCGGGCGCGAACCTCGCCCGCGGGCGCCCGGCACCGGCGGGTGGCGGATCAGGCGGCGACCGCGGCTCGGCCGGCGGCGTAGACCGCGGCCTGGGCGGCGACCCGGCGGCCGAGGTGGTCGGCGGTGGCTATGTCGGCCTTGTGGACGCCGTCCGGACCACGGTCACTGTCGGTCTGCGCGCCGGCGCCCAGGAAGATGCCGAGACGGTTGAGGTCGTTCTCCGAAGCGGTGGAGGAGTTCCAGCCGGGCAGCAGGCCGAGGCTGACCCAGTGCATGCCGTGCTGGGCGGCCAGCACGGTGAAGAACTGCAGGGTGTGCAGCTTGTCGCCGCTCTTGGAGCCGGAGTTGGTGAAGCCCGCCGCGAGCTTGTCCTGCCAGGCGCGGGTCGCCCAGCGCTTCGAGGTGGCCTCGGCGAAGACATGGAAGGCGCCGGACGCGGTGCCCATGTAGGTCGGCGAGCCGAAGACGATCGCGTCGGCGGCGTCGAGCAGGCCCCACTGCTCCTCGGTGATCTCATCGACCTTGACCAGGTGGACGGTCGCCCCGGCATCGGCGGCACCGTCGCGCACCGCCTCGGCGAGCACCGCGGTGTGGCCGAACCCCGAGTGGTAGGCGACGGCGACGACGGGCGGGACGGCAACGGCCGGAGAAGCGGGGGAAGGAGAGGCGGCGGAAGAAGCGGACGGGGCGGGCGTGGTCATGGCGGAACTCCTGACGTTCGTGCCACGCCGAGCGGCGCGGTCAACTAACCAAAGGAAAGCACTAACTTCTAGAAAGCGCAATGGGCTGGTGAGCGCTGTGCGGGAGTACGCTGGTGGTATGACGCATCAGGGCAGCTTGCAGCAGGTGTCGCAGGTCCCGGACGTCGGGACGGACCTGGCGACGGACGTGGCGTTCGACGTCTTCGCGCGGACGTGTCCGTCCCGCGACACGCTCAAGCACGTCACCGACCGCTGGGGCAGCCTGACGCTGGGCGCGCTGCACGACGGCACGTTCCGCTTCAACGAGCTGCGGCGGCGGGTGGACGGCGTCAGCGAGAAGATGCTGTCGCAGACGCTGCACGCCCTGGAGCGCGACGGACTGGTGCGCCGCGAGGCCCAGCAGACCAACCCGCCGCGGGTGGACTACGAACTGACCCCGTTGGGGCGGGAGGTGGCCGAGCGGCTGCTGGGGCTCATCGACCTGGTGGAAAGCCGGATGCCGGCAGTGCTGGCGGCACGGGAGCAGTACGACTCGGCGCGCGCGGACGCCTGAGGCCGGCCCCCCGCAGTAGACACAACGCCCCCTATAAAGCCCTGCTGCTAAAGCCCCACTACGGCCGCGGCGGCCGCTGGCAGCGCGGGCAGAAGTAGCTGGACCGGTTCATCCAGGGGCGGCGGCGCATCGCCGTGCCGCAGCGGCGGCAGGGCTCGTCCTCGCGCCCGTAGGCGTCCAGCGACCGTTCGAAGTAGCCCGACTCCCCGTTGACGTTCACGTAGAGGCTGTCGAAGCTGGTGCCGCCGACGGCGAGCGCCGCGCTCATCACGTCCCGGATGTGCCCGAGCAGCTCGGCGGTACGGGGGCGGGTGAAGGTGGCGGTCGGCCGGTCGTAGTGCAGCCGGGAGCGCCACAGGGCCTCGTCGGCGTAGATGTTGCCGACACCGCTGATCAGCGACTGGTCCAGCAGCGCGCGCTTGACGGTGGTGCGGCGGCGGCGCAGCGCCTCGTGGAAGGCGGCGTCGTCGAAGGCCGGGTCGAGCGGGTCGCGCGCGATGTGGGCGATGACGTCGGGCAGCCCCTCGGGGTCGCCGGGCACCGCGTCGTGCAGCGACAGTCCGCCGAAGGTCCGCTGGTCGACGAAGCGCAGTTCGGTGCCGGCGTCGTCGTCGAAGGTGAAGCGGATCCGCAGGTGCTTCTCGTCCGGGGCGTCCTGCGGCTGGACCAGGAGCTGTCCGCTCATGCCCAGGTGGGCCAGGACGGACAGGCCGTCGGTGACCGGCAGCCACAGGTACTTGCCGCGCCGCCGGGCCTCGCCGATGCGCTGCCCCTTCAGGCGTGTGGCGAAGTCCACGGCGCCCGCGGTGTGCCGGCGGACCGCGCGCGGGTGCCGCACCTCGACCTCGGCGACGGTTCGCCCCCGTACCCAACGCTCCAGTCCGCGGCGTACGACCTCGACCTCGGGCAGCTCGGGCACGGCTCTCCTCGTCAGGGAGCGTCCGCGCGAACGGCGGACGCGGTACGGATGGTGCGGAAGGGTACGGCGGCGCGCCCTGCACCGGGGCGCGCAGGGGCCCGGGCAGGCGCACGCGAACGCCCCACGAGCCCGTACAGCACGAGCCCCGGCGAACCCGTGCAGCGCACGCACGGCCCCGTATAGCACTATCCGGCCGCCCTTCGTGCGGGGAAACCCCACAGGACGGACGACCGGCAGTGCGTGAACCTCAGCCGACGACGGGTGGTTCCCCGGCCGGGGGAACCACCGGCTCACCGGCCGGCGGCGCGTCCACGGCCCGCTCGGCCGCTTCGTCCGCCGCCGCGCGGATCGCCCGCCAGGCGGACTCGGCCGCCTGCTGTTCGGCTTCCTTCTTGCTGCGGCCGGTGCCGGTGCCGTACGAGACACCACCGACGCGGGCAGCAGCAGTGAAGGTCTTCTCGTGGTCCGGACCGGTCTCGCTGACCATGTACTCCGGCACGCCGAGACCTTCGGTCGCGGTCAGCTCCTGGAGGCTGGTCTTCCAGTCCAGGCCGGCGCCGAGACCGGCGGACTTCTCGATGAGCGGGTCGAAGAGCCGGTGCACCAGCTCGGCCGCCGCGTCGAGACCCTGGTCGAGATAGACCGCGCCGATCACCGCTTCCAGGGTGTCGGCCAGGATGGATGCCTTGTTGCGGCCGCCGGTGCCCTCTTCGCCCCGGCCGAGGCGGATGAAGGCGCCGAGGTCGAGGCCGCGGCCCACCTCGGCGAGCGCCCGCGAGTTGACCACCGCGGCCCGCAGCTTGGCCAGCTGGCCTTCGGGCAGGTCGGGGTGGGTGCGGTACAGCGTGTCCGTGACCACCAGGCCGAGCACCGAGTCCCCGAGGAACTCCAGCCGCTCGTTGGTGGGCAGGCCGCCGTTCTCATATGCGTACGAGCGGTGCGTCAGCGCACGCACCAGAAGGGCGGACTCGAGGTGGTACCCGAGCCGCCCTTCCAGAAGCGTGTGGGACGAGGCCGTGTCCGCCGGTGCCGTTTCAGCCGCGCGCTTGCGGGGAGACGTATGGGCGTCTGACATAGAGCCTGTCACCAGCCGATCAGACCTCGAGGACCTGTCGCTTGTTGTAGGTGCCGCAGCTCGGGCACGCGATGTGCTGCTGCTTCGGCTCGTGGCAGCGCTCGCACGCCACCAGGGTGGGGACCGCAGCCTTCCACTGCGACCGGCGGTGGCGCGTGTTGCTGCGCGACATCTTCCGCTTCGGAACAGCCACGGCTACTTCTCCTGCTTCTCGGCGGCGCGCGCTGAATCAGGCCCGTCGCCGCTCATGTTTTCGTCCTTCTCGCCGTCCGGGTCGGTGGCGAGTCCCTGCAGTGCCGCCCAACGGATGTCGACGGCGTCGTGGTGGTGGTCCGGGTCGTCCGCGAGCCGCTCTCCGCACTGGGAGCACAGGCCCGGGCAGTCGTCCCGGCACACCGGCTGCATCGGCAGTGCGAGCACCACCGCATCACGCAGCACGGGTTCGAGGTCGAACAGGTCGTCCTCGAGGAAGAGAGTGTCCTCCTCTTCCTCGGCGTCGTCGCCGGGCTCCGCGGTGCGGGTCCTGGCGTCGGCGTCGGGGTAGGAGAACATCTCCTGGAAGTCCGCTACGAGCTCGCGCTCCAGCGGCTCCAGACACCTTACGCACTCCCCCTGGACCGATGCACGGCCGGTACCTGTGACAAGCACCCCGTCCATGACGGACTCCAGGCGGAAGTCGAGTTCCACCGGCGCGCCCTCGGGCACTCCGATGACCTCGTTGCCGAGGTCCCGGGGGGCCTCGACGGTGCGGGAGAGCCGCTGCAGCGCGCCGGGACGACGTCCCAGATCGCGCGTGTCGAACACGAGCGGGGAACGGTGGTCGAGGCGGGCGTTGATGGCTTCCTGCTTTCTACGCTGACGTACGGGCCGCCCGTTCACCGGGGCGAAGCGGGCAGCAGAGATCGCGGACGTACACGCGACCGAAGAGCCAGGATACTGGAACGGTCCCGATAGGCCCAATCCGCTACTGCCGCCCCTCCTCGTACTGTCGCAGCCGGTCGAGATCGATCATGCTCGTGTCGAAGAGGCTGGTCTCGTCGAGCGCGGCGGGCTGCGGCGCCCGGCCGCCCGGGGCCTGCCCGGGGACCTGGGCCTGCTCCTGCGGCTGGAGGTAGCCCGTGTTCGGGTCGTAGGGCTGCTGGTGCTGCTGCTGGGCCTGCGGGTCCGTCCAGCCGTAGCCGTACGGGTCCTGCTGCGCGTACGGGGCCTGCGGATAGCCGTAGGCGTCCTGCTGCTGGTAGGCCGGGTCGGTGTAGTACCCCTGCTGGGGGTCGGGCTGCGCCTGGGGCGGCACGGTGGGCTGCGGCGGGGCCTGCGGCTGCGGGGGTACGGGGTCGGCCAGCTCGGCGAGGCCGGCGAGGTACTCGGCGTCGCCGGTGTGGCCCGGGTGCCGGCCGTCGGGCTGCGCGGCGAGGCCGCCCAGCTCGTCCGCCGGCCGGGCGCCCTGGAGCTTGAGCCGCCCGCGGCCGACCGCCTCCAGGGTCTTGGTCAGTACGGCCTCGAAGGCGCCGAATTTGGCGTCCACGTACCGGTCGGCGCGCTCCCTGAGGGTCTGCGGGTCGGCGGTGGGCTCGGGAACCTGGATGCCGTCCTCGTCCGCGTGGCCGCCCTCGCCCGGCGCGCGGCCGAGCAGCTTCTCGCGGCCGCGGTCGACCGAGCCGATGGTCTTGGTGAGGACGACCTCGAAGTTGGCCAGTTTGCTGTCCACGTAGTCGTCGGCCTCGGCGCGGATCTCCTCGGCCTCGCGGCGGGCCTCGGCCAGGATGCGGTCGGCCTCGGCCTGGGACTGCCGGGCGACCTCGGTGTCGGAGATCAGCGAGCCGCGGTGGGCGTTGGCGGACTCGATGATCCGCTCCGCCTCGGCGCGGGCCTCCTCGACCATCTGCTCGCGGCCGCCGAGCAGCTCCTGGGCCTCGGCGAGCGACCCGGGCAGGGCGGAGCGCACCTCCTCCAGCATGGCGAGCAGCTCGGCGCGGTTGACCACGCACGAGGCCGACATGGGCACGGACCGGGCGCTGCCGACGGTCCTGACGATCTCGTCGAGCTTTTTCTGCACGTCCACCTTGGACTCGCCACTCTCCGGGTCGGTACGACGGAACGGGGACGACTGTACGTCCACAGAGCCCCGCACCGACACCTGCTGACGAGGCGTCAGCGGATCACTTGGCGCCCAGCCGCGCGGTCAGCTCTTCCAGGACGAAGGGCGGCACCAGGTGGGAGACGTCGCCGCCCCAGGCCGCGACCTCCTTGACCAGGCTGGAGGAGAGGAAGCTGTAGGTGGGGCTGGTGGGGATGAAGAGGGTCTCGACGCCGGAGAGGCCGTTGTTCATCTGCGCCATCTGGAGCTCGTAGTCGAAGTCGCTGACCGCGCGCAGCCCCTTGACGATGGCCGGAATGTCACGCTGCTTGCAGAAGTCGACGAGCAGGCCGTGGAAGGACTCGACCTCGACGTTGCCGTACTCGGCGGTGGCGCGGCGGATCAGGTCGATCCGCTCGTCGATCGAGAACAGGCCCTGCTTGGCCTTGTTGATCATCACGGTGACGTGGACGACGTCGTAGAGCCTGGAGGCCCGGGCAATGATGTCCAGGTGCCCGTTGGTGATGGGGTCGAACGACCCCGGACAGACTGCGCGGCGCACGTGAGTTTCCTCGCTCTCCGGTCCGGTCATGACGCGTTGTCGCACGTCGAAGCGGCGCGACCGTACCAAAGCGTTCCCTCGCCGTAGCGCCGGGACCGGATGGGTGCGAAACCGTCCGGCCAGGGGAACGGACCGCCTCTGGTGCTCCGCTCCACGGTGACGAGTGCCTCCTCGGCACACCAGCCCCCCTGGCGGAGTGTGAGCAGGATCTCCCCAAGATCGTCGTCGGTGACGGCGTACGGCGGGTCGAGGAAGAGCACGTCGTACGGGTCGGCCGGGGCCGCGCCCGCGACGATCTGTTCGGCCTTGCCGGGCCGGACCTCCGCGCCGGGCATCCCGAGGGTGCGGACGTTGTCGCGGATGGTGCGTACGGCGCGGGCGTCGGCCTCGACCAGCAGGACGTGCGCGGCGCCACGGGACAGCGCCTCCAGGCCCACGGCGCCGGACCCCGCGTACAGGTCCAGCACCCGGGCGCCGGCCAGCGGCCCGTCCAGCGACTCCCAGGTGGAGAACAGGCCCTCGCGCGCCCGGTCGGAGGTCGGACGGGTGCCGTTGCCGGGAGGCACGGCCAGGCGCCGGCCGCCGGCCGTGCCGGCGATCACGCGGGTCATGGTGCTAGGTCCTTCGCGCTGCGGATGGAAGCGGCCCGCCTGCGCGGGCCACTCCCCCACGATATGGCGTCACGGGGGCGGGGGCCGCGCCGGCTGGGGGTGGGGTGGTCTTGAGGGCTGGGTCCGGTCCGTACGGGGGCGGAGGGGGCCGGGGCGGGGCGCGCCGGGGGGCCGGGGTGCGGGGATCGGGGGCGGGGCACGCCGGGAGCCGGTACAGGGCCAGGGGGCGGGTCGTGCTGGGAGCCGGCGCGGGGCCCGGGGCCGCGCCGCCCGGGGCCGGGGCTTGGAGCCCGTGTGGAAACCGGTACACGGACCGGGGACGGGTGCCCCAGGAGCCGGCCCAGGGCCCGCGCCACCCGCCGCCCAGCGCCCGGGCCGGGCCCTCACCCCTTGTCCAAATACTGCTCCCGCTCCGCGTCCAGCAGGGCCTGGAGGGCCGTACGCAGTTCCGGGTAGCCGGTCAGTTCGGGGTCGGTGGTGACCAGCGCGGTGGCCTCCTCGCGGGCGGCCTCGATGACCTGTTCGTCCTCGATGACGGCGAGCATCCGCAGGGATGTGCGGACGCCGGACTGGGCCTGGCCGAGGACGTCGCCCTCGCGGCGCTGCTCCAGGTCGATACGGGACAGTTCGAAGCCGTCGAGGGTGCCGGCCACGGCGGCGAGCCGGGCGCGTGCGGGGCTGGCCTCGGGCATCTCGCTGACCAGCAGGCACAGGCCGGGCGCTGATCCGCGGCCGACCCGGCCGCGCAGCTGGTGCAGCTGGGAGACGCCGAAGCGGTCCGCGTCCATGATCACCATGGCAGTGGCGTTGGGGACGTTCACGCCGACCTCGATGACGGTGGTCGCCACCAGCGCGTCCACCTCGCCGGCCGCGAACCGGCGCATCACCGCGTCCTTGTCGTCCGGGTGCATCCGGCCGTGCAGCACCTCGACGCGCAGCCCGGCGAGGGGGCCCTTCGCGAGCTGGTCGGCGACCTCCAGGACGGCCAGCGGGGGCCGTTTGTCGTCGCCCGCGGCGGCCTCTCCCCCGGACTCCCCGGACTTCTTCTTGGTGCCCTTGCCCTTCGGCGCGTCCTCCTCGTCGCCGATCCGGGGGCAGACCACATACGCCTGGTGGCCGGCCTCGACCTCCTCGCGCACCCGCTCCCAGGCGCGCGCGAGGAAGTGCGGCTTGTCCTTGGCGGGCACGACGTGGCTGGCGATGGGCGAGCGGCCGGCGGGGAGCTGGTCCAGTACGGACGTCTCCAGGTCGCCGAAGACGGTCATCGCGACCGTACGCGGAATGGGGGTGGCCGTCATGACCAGCAGGTGCGGCGGCTGCTTGCCCTTGCCGCGCAGCGCGTCGCGCTGCTCGACGCCGAAGCGGTGCTGTTCGTCGACCACCACCAGGCCCAGGTCGTGGAACTGGACCTTGTCCTCGATGAGGGCGTGGGTGCCGATGACGATCCCGGCCTCGCCCGTGACGAGGTCCAGCAGCGCCTGGCGGCGGGCGGCGGCGCCCATCGAGCCCGTCAGCAGCACCACTTTGGTGCCCTGCTCGGCGCCGCCCAACATCCCTCCCTCGGCCAACTCCCCCATCATTTCCGTGATGGACCGATGGTGCTGCTGGGCCAGCACCTCGGTGGGCGCGAGCATCGCCGCCTGGCCGCCGGTGTCCACGACGGCGAGCATGGCGCGCAGGGCGACCATCGTCTTGCCGGAACCGACCTCGCCCTGGAGGAGGCGGTGCATCGGGTGGTCGGTGGCCAGGTCGTCGAAGATCTCGCGGCTGACCTTCTGCTGGCCTTCGGTGAGCGTGAAGGGCAGCTTCGCGTCGAAGGCGTCGAGCAACCCGCCGGGTGTCAACGGGCGAGGCGTGGCGGGGAGTTGGGTCTCGGCCATCCGGCGGCGGGCCAGCGCCACCTGGAGGACGAACGCCTCGTCCCACTTCAGGCGCGAGCGCGCGTCCTCGATGTCGGCCTTCGTGCGCGGCCGGTGGACCTTCTCCAGGGCCTCCGGGAGCGGCAGCAGGGCCCGGCCTGCGCGCAGCGCCTCGGGGAGCGGGTCGAGCGCCTCGCGCGCGCTGGGCAGCACCGCGTCGACCGCCTTGGCGATCTTCCAGGAGGCCATCTGCTGGCAGGCCGGGTAGATCGGCATGAGCCGGCCCGCGAAGGCGTCCACGGCCGCCTCGCCGTCCTCGCCGTCCAGCAGCGCGTATTCGGGGTGGGCCAGTTGCAGCTTGCGGTTGAAGACCGAGACCTTGCCCGCGAACATGGCGCGGCGGCCGGGCAGCAGTTCCTTGTGCGGTTTGTGGATGCCCTTGCCGAAGAAGACGAGCTGGAGGCGGCCGCTGCCGTCGGTGAGGGTCACCTCCAGGCGCTGGCCGCGGCCGTTGTTGAACTTCAGGACCCGGGCGTCGGCGACGCGCGCGACGACCGTGACGTGTTCGTCCAGCGGCAGGTCGGAGAGGCGGGTCAGCTCACCGCGCTCCGCGTATCTGCGCGGATAGTGGTGCAGCAGATCGCCGACCGTGTTCAGGCCGAGCTGCTCGGCCATCACCTTGGCGGTGGTGCCACCGAGAATCTTCTTCAGGGGTTCGTCGAGCGCGGACACATGTCCATTGCACACCACGGCACTGACAGCGGGCGGCACGCCCCGGAATACGCCGGGGCCGAACCGATTCTTCCCGCCGATTTCCCACCGTTTTCCCGTCGGCTTTCCACCAGGTTTCCACCGGTTTTCCGCCGGACCTCCGCCGGTTTCCGCCGCTCCGGCCCGGGGTCATTCGACCCCGATGAGCAGTGGCGCCCCGCGCTGCCCGCCTTCGTAGACGACGGTGTCCACGGCCAGGTGGCGCTCCCGTACGTGCTTTTCCAGGCGTTCCGCGAGAGCGGCGGGGAATTCCGCGCCCAGAACGAACGTCACCATTTCCCCGCCGGCGGAGAGCATCCGGTCCAGGACGGTCGCCGCGGTCGCGGCCAGGTCCGAGCCGATCACCGCCACGTCCCCGTCGATCAGGCCGAGCACGTCCCCGGCCTGGCAGACGCCGGCCATCGTCCAGGACTGCCGTTCCGCGACGGCCAGCTCCGCGTAGCGGGTGGCGCCCGCGGCCGAGGTCATGGCCACCACGTCCTCGTCGAAGCTGCGGGCGGGCTCGTGCACGGCCAGCGCGGCGATGCCCTGGACGGCGGCGCGGGTGGGGATCAGCGCGACCCGTACGCCTTCGGTACGGGCCTGCTCGGCCGCGGCCGCCGCGGTGTGCTGCAGCTCGGGGTCGTTGGGCAGCAGCATCACCTCGCGGGCGTGCGCCTGCCGGATCGCCTGGACCAGCTCGCCACTGGCGGGCGGCTCTCCGGGGCGTACGGTCACCGCGGTCGCGCCCGCCTCGGCGCACAGCCCGGCCAGGCCGTCGCCCGGCACCACGGCCACCACGGCGCGCGCCGCCGGCTCCGCCTCGCGGCGGCGCGCGGCCCGGCCCCCGTCGGCCGTCCCGAAGTGGGTGATGCGGATGCGGTACGGGCGGCCCGCCTCGATGCCCGCCTCGACGGCGGCGCCGGCGTCGTCCACGTGGACGTGCACGTTCCACAGGCCGTCCCCGCCGACCACCACCAGGGAGTCCCCGAGGCCGTCCAGCCGCGCGCGCAGCCGGGCCACGGCGTCGTAGTCGGCCTCCAGCAGGTAGATCACTTCGAAGGCGGGGCCGTCCGGGCCGCCGTCGCCGCCGTGCGGCCCCTCCGGCTCCGGAGCGTGCCCGTCAGCGGCCGGGCAGCCGCCTGGCACGGGCGCGGAGGCATCAAGCCGTACGGGGGCGTCAGGCCGTACGGGGGCGTCAGGCCCTACGGAAGCCCGCACGGAAGCCTCCGGCCGCACCGCGATAGCCGCCGTCGGCACCTCCCCGGACAGCGCCCCCGCCAGCGCGCCCAGCACGGCGACCAGGCCGCAGCCGCCCGCGTCCACGACGCCCGCCCGGCCCAGGACCGCCAGCTGGCCCGGCGTGGCCTCCAGGGCCGTACGAGCGCCCTCGTAAGCGGCCCGCGCCACCGCCGCCGGACTCCCGTCGGCCCGCCCGGCCGCCTCGGCGGCCACCGTGGCGACCGTCAGGACGGTGCCCTCCACCGGATGCGCCACGGCCTCATACGTGGACTCGGCGGCCCGCCGCAGCGCCCGCTTCAGCGCTGCCGCCGCGCCGGGATCCCCGTCCACGCTCCCCTCCCCCAGCACCTCCGCCATGCCGCGCAGCAGCTGGGCGAGGATCGTGCCGGAATTGCCGCGCGCGCCGATCAGGGCTCCGTGCGCCATCGCGCCGACGGCGTCGGCCAGGCCAGGTTCGGTGCCCGAGGCGCCGTGCCCGTCGAAGGCGGCCTCGACCGCGCGGGCCGCGGATTCCGCGGTCAGGTAGAGGTTGGTGCCGGTGTCGCCGTCGGCCACCGGGTAGACGTTGATCGCGTCGATCCGCTCGCGTTCGCGCCCCAGGGCCTGGAGCGCCAGGGCGCACCAGGTGCGTACCGCAGCGGCGTCGAGCGGGTGCGGCACCGTCGTCCTCCTCGGCCAGCGGCCCGTGGCGGGCTCGGCTCGGTCATGCGATCCACCGCACAGTAGCCGCGGTCGGGGCGGTCCACCGGGGCGGGGCCCGCGGCGATCGTGGTAGTTTCGTGTCACGGGAGCGGTCGTTGTATGCTGCTCCGGTTGCCCGATGCGAATCGGGCCATTCCTACTCCTGGCGAAGCCGGTCGGTTCAATGCACTCCGCTCGTCGGGATTTCACCGTAAGTGCATCTGAAGTCTTTGGAGTGACCCGTGGCTGCCAACTGCGACGTCTGCGGCAAGGGGCCGGGCTTCGGCAAGAGCGTTTCCCACTCGCACCGCCGTACCAACCGTCGTTGGAACCCCAACATCCAGACGGTGCGCGCGGTCATCGGGCGCACGCCGAAGCGGCTCAACGTCTGCACCTCGTGCATCAAGGCCGGCAAGGTCTCGCGCTGACGTCATAGTCGTAGCGCAGCCCCCGCCGGTTGCCTGAAAGCCGGTCCACCTCGGTGGACCGGCTTTTTGCCGTACCCGCGTGCCGTACGCGCGCGAAGCCCCGCGAACGGCGCTACCCCCGCAGCCGCCACCCGTGATCCACCGGCCCGATCCCCGCGCCCAGGCGGAAGCCGCCCGCGATGGCGCCGGTGACGTACTCCTTGGCCGCCGCGACGGCCTCCGGGACGGTGTCCCCCCGGGCCAGCCGCGCGGCGACGGCGCTGGCGAGCGTGCAGCCGGTGCCGTGGGTGTGCCGGTTGTCGTGCCGCGGCGCGCGCAGCCAGTGCTCCTCGGCGCCGTCGGTGAGCAGGTCGACCGCGTCGCCCTCCAGGTGGCCGCCCTTGATCAGTGCCCAGCGCGGCCCGAAGCCGAGGACCGCGGCGGCGGCGCGCCGCATATCGGCCTCCTCCTGGACCCGTACGCCCGTCAGCTGGGCCACCTCGTCGAGGTTGGGGGTGGCGAGGGTGGCCGTGGGCAGCAGCTTCGTGCGGACCGCGTCCAGGGCGGAGGCGGCGAGCAGCGCGTCGCCGTGCTTGGAGACGCCGACCGGGTCCACGACGACCGGTGCGGAGAGCCCGGCGAGCAGGTCCGCGACCGTCTCGACCAGCTCCGGCGACGAGAGCATGCCGGTTTTGACGGCCTGGACGCCGATGTCGTCCACGACGCTGCGGAACTGGGCCCGTACGGCTTCGGCGGGCAGTTCCCACGCGCCCTGCACGCCGAGTGAATTCTGCGCGGTGACGGCGGTCAGCACGCTCATGCCGTGCGTACCGAGCGCCAGCATCGTCTTCAGGTCGGCCTGGATGCCCGCACCGCCGCCGGAGTCGGACCCGGCGACGGTCAGGACGCGTGGAGGTGTAGGCATGCGGCCGAATCTACCGGGGCCCCGCGCGGGGCCCGCCCACGGTCCCTCAGAGGCCGGTCGGCTCGCCGTCCGGCTCCCCGCCGAAGTGGTCCCACCCCGCGTTGACCCAGGGCGCCCCGTCCACCGTGACCTGCGGCAGCGCCGACGGGTGCAGCACCTCGCCGATCACCTTCCAGCGGGCCGGCAGCTTCACGTCCGGCGGGAACGTCGCCACGATCGCGTGGTCCTCGCCCCCGCTGAGCACCCACTGCATCGGGTCCACGCCGACGGCCGTACCGATGTCGGACATCTGCGAGGGGATGTCGATCTGGCCCGAGCGCAGGTCGATACGGACCTTGCTGGCCTCGGCGATATGGCCGAGGTCGGCGACCAGGCCGTCGCTGACGTCCGTCATGGCGGTGGCGCCGAGGCCGGCCGCCGCCGGGCCCGCGTGGTACGGCGGCTCGGGGCGGCGGTGCGCCTCCACGAAGGCGCGCGGGGAGCGGAAGCCGCGGGTGAGGACCGCGTATCCGGCAGCGGACCAGCCCAGCCAGCCGGTGACGGCGACCACATCGCCGGGCTGGGCACCGGAACGGGTGACCGGCTCCTGGTTGCGCAGGTCGCCCAGGGCGGTGATCGCGACGGTGATCGTGTCGCCGCGCACCACATCGCCGCCGACCACCGCGGCGCCCGCCACCTGGCACTCGTCGCGCAGCCCGTCCATCAGCTCGCTCGCCCAGGTCGCGGGCAGTTCGGCGGGGACGACCAGGCCGAGCAGGATGGCGGTGGGCACCGCGCCCATCGCGGCGATGTCGGCCAGGTTCTGCGCGGCGGCCTTGCGGCCCACGTCGTAGGCGGTGGACCAGTCGCGGCGGAAGTGCCGCCCTTCGAGGAGGACGTCGGTGCTGGCCACGACCCGGCGGTCCGGCGCGGTGATCACCGCGGCGTCGTCGCCCGGCCCGATCCGTACGGCCGGGGTGGCGGTGAGCCGGGAGGTCAGCTCCCTGATCAGCCCGAACTCGCCCAGCTCGCCCACGGTGCCCTTCATGCTGCTGCCCTTCCGACGCGTACGGACGATCCGTACTGCGCTGCCGATCCGTACTCCACCACCGCGCGCCCGGCCCGTGCTTCTCCCGGGCGGACGGCCGTCGTGCTCCCCCTGGTCCTACCGCACGACGCGTTCCCGGCGGCGCGGGTCTCCCCGGCGCGCGCACCGACGCGGTACCGTGGCGTCCCTTCTTCCCACATGATCCTCGAAGCCGCCCTGGAGGTCCCGTGGTACAGGCGTACATCCTGATCCAGACCGAGGTGGGCAAGGCGTCGGCCGTCGCGGAAGTGATCGCCAAGATCCCCGGCGTGCTCCAGGCCGAGGACGTCACCGGTCCGTACGACGTGATCGTGCGGGCGCAGGCCGAGACGGTAGACGAGCTCGGCCGCATCGTGGTCGCCAAGGTCCAGCAGGTGGACGGCATCACCCGCACCCTGACCTGCCCGGTGGTCCATCTCTAGCTCCCCGTATGCTCGGCCGGGTGATCTCCTCGTCGCGCCGGCTGCTCGTACCGGCCCTGCTCACCGTGGCCTTCGCCGCGGTGGGCTGCTCGTCCTCGGTCCCCGTCGCCGCCCCCTCGCCCGAGGGTGCGTCCGCGCGGCAGTGCCGGGCGCTCCACGAGGAGTTGCCGCGGACCGTGGACGGGCTGGAGCGCGGCACCGCCGATCCGGTCTCGGACTTCACCGCCGTGTGGGGCGATCCCGCCGTCCGGCTGCGCTGCGGGGTGGACAAGCCCGCCGTGCTGACACCTGGAAGTGAACATTACAACCCCGGTGCGGACGCGGCGGAAGTCAACGGCGTCGAGTGGCTCTTCGAGAAGCAGGGGGACGAGGGGTACCGCTTCACGACCGTACTGCGCAAGACGTACGTAGAGGTGAGCGTCCCCGAGAAGTACGCCCCCGAGGTCGATGTGCTGACCGACCTCGCGGCCGCGGTCAAGAAGACGGTGCCGGCCGGAGTCTGAGCCCTCCGGCCGGGCGCGGTCCCTGTGCTCCGGGCGCCTCAGCGCAGGCCCGTCGGGCGCCGCAGGGCCGACTGGACCAGCCGGTCGATCAGCTCCGGGTAGCTCACACCGCTCTCCTGCCACATCCGCGGGTACATCGAGATGGGCGTGAAGCCGGGCATCGTGTTGATCTCGTTGATGACGTAGGTGCCGTCGTCCTGGAGGAAGAAGTCCACCCGGGCCAGGCCCTCGCAGGACAGCGCCTCGAAGGCGCGGACGGCCAGCTCCTGGACCTCGGCGGTCTGCTCCACGGTCAGCGGGGCGGGCACCAGGCCGGTGGCCGAGTCGATGTACTTGGCCTCGAAGTCGTAGAAGGTGTGGTCGCTGACGGGCGGGATCTCGGCCGGGAGGCTGCCGCGCGGCCCGTCCGCGAACTCCAGCACGCCGCACTCGATCTCGCGGCCGGTGAGCAGGGCCTCCACCAGGATCTTCGGGTCGTGGCGGCGGGCCTCCTCGATGGCCGCGTCCAGCCCGGAGATGTCGTCGACCTTGCTGATGCCCATGGAGGACCCGGCGCGGGCGGGCTTGACGAAGATCGGCCAGCCGTGTTCGGCGGCGAAGTCCACGATCCGCCGGCGGGCGGCGGCGCCGCCGTCGGGCTGCTCCCACTCGCGGGGGCGGACGACCTCGTACGGGCCGACCGGCAGCCCGTAGGAGACGAACACCCGCTTCATGTACTCCTTGTCCATGCCGGCGGCCGAGGCGAGCACGCCCGAGCCGACGTAGGGCACGCCGGAGAGCTCCAGGAGGCCCTGGATCGTGCCGTCCTCGCCGTACGGGCCGTGCAGTACGGGGAAGACGACGTCGACGCCGCCCAGCGCCTTGGGCACCGAGCCGGGTTCGCTGTAGACGACCTCACGGCTGGTCGGGTCCACGGGGAGCTGGACGGCCCCCTCGGCGGTCTCGGCCAGTTCCGCGACGCTCGGCAGCTTCCGGTCGGTGATGACCATCCGCGCGGGGTCGTCGGCGGTCAGCGCCCAACGGCCTTCGGCGGTGATGCCGATGGGCAGCACGTCGTACTTCTCGCGGTCGATGGCCGAGAGCACGGCGCCCGCGGTCACCACGGAGACGGCGTGCTCGGAGCTGCGGCCACCGAACACGACGGCGACGCGGGGCTTCTGGGGAGGGGTCTGGCTGCTCATATCGGGTTGAGGGTACCTGCTGCCCCAGGGGGAGCCGATGCCGCGGGCCGGTGCGGCACGCCCGGAGCCGCCGGGGCGCCGGGCGCGGGCCGGGGCACAGCGGCACCGGGCACGGGCCGGGGCCTCAGTGGCGCTCGGGCTTGGCGCTGCGCGACATCAGCTCCTTGAGGGCCACCAGCGGCGGCTTGCCCTCGTGGACGATGTCCACGACCGTCTCGGTGATCGGCATGTCGACGCCGTGCCGGCGGGCCAGATCCAGTACCGACTCGCAGGACTTGACGCCCTCGGCGGTCTGCTTGGTGACCGCGATGGTCTCCTCCAGCGACATGCCGCGGCCGAGGTTGGCCCCGAAGGTGTTGTTGCGGGAGAGCGGCGAGGAGCAGGTGGCGACCAGGTCGCCCATTCCGGCGAGCCCGGCGAAGGTGTGCGCGTCGGCGCCCATCGCCAGGCCCAGCCGGGTGGTTTCGGCGAGGCCGCGGGTGATCAGGGAGGCCTTGGCGTTGTCGCCCAGGCCCATGCCGCCGGCCATGCCGACCGCCAGCGCGATGACGTTCTTGACCGCGCCGCCCAGCTCCGCTCCGACCACGTCGGTGTTGGTGTACGGGCGGAAGTACGGGGTGTGGCAGGCGGCCTGGAGGCGCCGGGCGACGGCCTCGTCCGCGCAGGCGACGACCGCGGCGGCGGGCTGCCGGGCGGCGATCTCCTTGGCGAGGTTGGGGCCGGTCAGCACCGCGACGCGCTCGGCGGGCGCCTTGGCGACCTCTTCGATGACCTCGCTCATCCGCTTGGCGGTGCCCAGTTCGACGCCCTTCATCAGGGAGACCAGGACGGTGTCGGCGGGCAGCAGCGGTGCCCATTCGGCGAGGTTGCCGCGCAGGGTCTGGGAGGGGACGGCCAGGACGGTGAAATCGGCGCCGCGCGCGGCCTCGGCGGGGTCGGTGGTGGCCCGTACGGACTCCGGCAGCTGTGCGTCCGGCAGGTAGTCGGGGTTGGTCCGGCCGGTGTTGATGGCGTCGACCAGGCCCGCTCTGCGGCCCCACATCGTCACCTCGCAGCCCGCGTCGCCGAGCACCATCGCGAATGCGGTGCCCCAGGACCCCGTGCCGTAGACGGCGCAGCGCGTCACTTGCCTTCATCCTCCTGTGTCTTCGGTGCCTGGTCGTCCAGTTTCACGCCCCGCTCGTCCAGCTGGCGCGCCCGCTCGGCCTTCTGCTGCTCGCGGCGGGCCCGGCTGCGCCGGACGGCGTCCTTGCGGTGGTCGTACGGCTCGGCAGGGGCCGGCTCGCCGCGCAGTTCGGCCAGCAGTTCGGTGACGGCGGCCATGACCTTCTCGGTCACCGCGCGCAGCACGTCGGCGGTCGGCTCCTTGCCGTAGAACTCGCTGAGGTCGACCGGCTCCCCCGCCTTGACCCGCAGGGTCTTGCGCGGGAACAGGCGCAGCTTCTTCTCCTTGGCGTAGGGCGGCATCACCTCGTTGGCGCCCCACTGGGCCACCGGGACGACCGGCGCCTTGGTGAGCAACGCCACCCGGGCGGCCCCGGTCTTGCCCTGCATGGGCCACAGGTCGGGGTCGCGGGTGAGGGTGCCCTCGGGGTAGAAGGCGACGCATTCGCCCTTGTTGATGGCGGCCACGGCGGCGCGGAAGGCGACCGCCGCGTCGGCGGATTCCCGGTAGACGGGGATCTGGCCGGTGCCGCGCATCACCGCGCCGACAAAGCCGCCCTTGAAGAGCCCGGACTTGGCGAGGAATCGCGGGACCCGGCCGGTGTTGTACTGGTAGTGCGCGTACGACAGCGGGTCCAGATACGAGTTGTGGTTGACCACGGTGATAAATCCGCCGTCGGCGGGAATGTGCTCCATTCCCTGCCAGTCCCGCTTGAACAGAACCAGGAGCGGCGGTTTGCAGATGACCGCGGCCAAGCGGTACCAGAAGCCGATTCTGCGGCGGGACACTGGGACACCCTCCTTGTGGGGATCTGCTGAGCTGCTGCGACCCGGCAGCCGCACAAGTGTCGCCCCAGGTACCCGCTATGTCGAGAACACCGTAACCCCGCCGCTCACGGATGGCGGTGACGGCAGGTGAGAATGAGGGCGATGCGAAGTGAAGGAGCGGACGCCGGATGGAGCCTGGTCGTCCCGCTGAAACCCCTGGTACGGGCGAAGAGCAGGCTGTCCGGGGCGGTGGGGGAACGGCTGCGGCCGCAGTTGGCACTGGCGTTCGCGCTGGACACCGTGACGGCCGTGCTGGCCTGCGAAGACGTCGTGGATGTGGCGGTTGTCACGGACGATCCGGCGGCCGGGGAACGGCTCGCGGCCCTCGGCGCTCACGTCCTCGCGGACGTTCCGGGCCGTGGCTTGAACGCGGCGCTGGCCCATGGGGCGGCACAGGTGCGCCGACGGCGCGCCGGGGCCGCCGTGGCGGCGCTGAACGCGGATCTCCCGGCGTTGCGCCCGGGGGAACTGAGCCGGGTGCTGACGGCCGCCGCCGCATTTCCCCGGGCATTTCTCGCGGATGCGGCGAAAATCGGTACGACGCTGCTGTCCGCGGCCCCCGGAGTGGAATTGGCGCCCGCTTTCGGGGGGCCGTCCCGGGCGCGGCACCGCGAATCGGGGGCGCACGAGATCCTGCTGCCGGGCACCGAATCCGTACGCCGGGACGTGGACACCGGAGCGGATCTGCTGGCCGCGCTGGAACTGGGCGTGGGGCCGTACACCGCCCGCTGTGTGCCGGGGATACGGGACCGCGCGGGCCTGGAAGGCGTCAGAACGTCTGGAGCGTGACGAGCACGATGCGGCGCCCGTCGGTTTCCGTACCGCTGCCGGCCTCGCCCTCGACCTCGATGCGCACCCGCTGACCGGGCCGCAGCAGCCGCAGGCCGCCCGCGTCGAAGGCTGCCGCGTCGAAGGGCAGCGGCGTGCCGTCGTCGAGCAGCACGCTGCCGCAACGGGTCTGGGCGTCGTAGGTGTACGCGGTGGCCTGCATGGGGCCACCCTAAACGGCGCCCGCGGGCCGATCGCCCTGGACGGCGCCGGTACGCGCCCTGGACACGCGGGTACGACGCACCGCGGGCCGGGCTCCCCGGGGGGAGTCCGGCCCGACGCGTGGCGTCGCCGCTGCTGATTACCGCTTGCGGGCGGTGGTCTTCTTGGCGGTGGTCTTGCGGGCCGTGGTCTTCTTGGCCGGGGCCTTCTTCGCCGTCGCCTTGGTCGCGGGCGCGGTCTTCTTGGCCGTCGCCTTCTTGGCGGTGGTGGTGGCCTTCTTGGCCGGGGTGGCCTTCTTCGCGGCCGTGGTGGCCTTCTTGGCGGTGGCCGTGGTCTTCTTGGCCGTCGCCTTCTTCGCCGTGGCGGTGGTCTTCTTCGCCGGCGTGGCCTTCTTCGCCGCGGCCGTCGTCTTCTTCGCCGGCGTGGCCTTCTTGGCGGTGGCGGTGGTCTTCGTCGCCGTCTTCTTGGCGGTGGCCTTCTTGGCCGCGGCCTTCTTCACGGTCGAGCGGGTGGAAGTACCACCGGAAAGGCTGCCCTTGGGGGCCTTCTTGACGGCCACGTCGTTCTTCGGGAGCTTCTTCGAGCCGCTGACCAGGTCCTTGAAGCCCTGACCGGCACGGAAACGGGGCACCGAGGTCTTCTTGACCCGGACCCGCTCACCCGTCTGCGGGTTGCGGGCGTAGCGGGCCGGACGGTCCACCTTCTCGAACGAACCGAAACCGGTGACCGATACGCGGTCGCCGGAGACAACTGCACGGACGATTGCGTCCAGTACCGCGTCCACCGCGTCCGCGGCGTTCTGACGGCCGCCGAGCTTGTCGGCAATGGCTTCTACGAGCTGCGCCTTGTTCACGTCTTCCCCTTCGGAGACATTGCTGGAACGAAAGTGTTCAAGCCTTTTCGCACGTTAGGCAGATATATACCGCAAATCAAACACGAAACGGGCTAATCACCCTTGTGCCGCAACGAACTCGACCTTCACGGAGTTCCGTCGGCGTGCACGTCTTCGGGAAAGCGACCCTCGTCGAGGTCGTTCATGAACCACTCCAGACGCCTTGCCGCGTCCGCCAGATCGTGTTTCGCCGCCGCCGTGATGACGAGCAGCTTCCGGGTCAGCGCCATGCGTACGCCCTCCGGGACTTGCAGTGTCCGCACTCGTGTGTGTGCGTCCTTGAGTCGGTCGGCGACGAGACCGTAGAGCTCGAGTTGGTCGTCGCGTTCCATGCGCTAATTGTGCCATCTGCGGCGAGTTGTCGCTTCACGGGGCCTCAACAGACGCCTCCACACGCCGATGCGCCCCCTGCCAACCAGCAAGGGGCGCATCGTACGCAATAAGGCTTTGAGCCAAAAAACCCGAGGTCAGACTACTACCGTACGCGGCTTGAACGACGGCCTGTTCGCCTCGTACCGGGCGATGGCCTCCTCCTCCCGAAGAGTGAGGCTGATGTCGTCCAGGCCCTCCAGCAGCCTCCAACGCGCGTTCTCGTCCAGCTCGAACCCTGCGGTGATGCCCGGTGCCCGGACCTGCCGGCCGACGAGGTCGACGGTGACCTCGGCCGCGGGGTCCGCCTCGGCGAGCTTCTGCAGCGCCTCGACGGTCTCCTGCGGCAGCACCACGGTCAGCAGTCCGTTCTTCAGCGAGTTGCCCCGGAAGATGTCCGCGAAACGCGATGAGATGACGGCCTTGAAGCCGTAGTTCTGCAGCGCCCACACCGCGTGCTCGCGCGAGGAGCCGGTGCCGAAGTCGGGACCGGCGACCAGGACCGTCGCCCCGCGGTACGCCTCCTGGTTCAGCACGAACTCCGGATCCTTGCGCCACGCCTCGAAGAGCCCGTCCTCGAAGCCGTCGCGGGTGACCTTCTTGAGCCAGTGCGCGGGGATGATCTGGTCGGTGTCCACGTTGCTGCGGCGCAGCGGGACGGCCCGGCCGGTGTGCGTGGTGAAAGCTTCCATGGTTCAGACTCCCGCGGGCGTGCGTACGTCGGCGTCGGACAGGTCGGCCGGCGATGCGAGATGGCCGAGAACCGCCGTTGCGGCGGCGACCTGGGGCGAGACCAGGTGGGTGCGGCCGCCCTTGCCCTGCCGTCCCTCGAAGTTGCGGTTGGAGGTGGAGGCGGAGCGCTCGCCGGGGGCCAGCTGGTCCGGGTTCATGCCCAGGCACATCGAGCAGCCGGCGTGCCGCCACTCGGCACCGGCCTCGGTGAAGACCTTGTCGAGCCCCTCCTCGACCGCCTGGAGGGCGACCCGTACCGAGCCGGGGACGACGAGCATCCGCACCCCGTCGGCGATCCGGCGGCCCCGTACGACCTCGGCCGCGGAGCGCAGATCCTCGATCCGCCCGTTGGTGCACGAACCTACGAAGACGGTGTCCACCCGGATGTCGCGCAGCGCCTGACCCGCCGTCAACCCCATGTATTCCAGAGCCTTTTCGGCGGCGTGACGCTCCGATGCGTCTTCGTACGAAGCGGGGTCGGGGACGCGTTCCGAAAGCGGCGCGCCCTGCCCCGGGTTGGTGCCCCAGGTGACGAACGGCGCCAGCTCCGCGGCGTCGATGACGACCTCGTGGTCGAAGGCCGCGTCGTCGTCGGTGCGCAGCGTCTTCCAGTACGCGACGGCGGCGTCCCAGTCGGCACCCTCGGGGGCGTGCGGGCGCCCCTTCAGGTACGCGAAGGTGGTCTCGTCGGGGGCGATCATCCCGGCCCGGGCGCCCGCCTCGATGGACATGTTGCAGATGGTCATCCGGGCCTCCATCGAGAGCTTCTCGATGGCCTCGCCGCGGTACTCGATGACATAGCCCTGGCCGCCGCCGGTGCCGATCCGGGCGATGACGGCCAGGATCAGGTCCTTGGCGGTGACGCTCTCGGGCAGCTCGCCCTCGACGGTGACGGCCATGGTCCTGAACGGCGCCATCGGCAGCGTCTGGGTGGCCAGCACGTGCTCGACCTGGCTGGTGCCGATGCCGAAGGCCAGCGCGCCGAACGCGCCGTGGGTGGAGGTGTGGCTGTCGCCGCAGACCACGGTGGTGCCCGGCTGGGTCAGTCCCAACTGCGGTCCCACCACGTGGACGACTCCCTGCTCCACGTCGCCCAGCGGGTGCAGCCGCACCCCGAAGTCCGCGCAGTTCTTGCGCAGCGTCTCCAGCTGGGTGCGGGAGACCGGGTCGGCGATGGGCTTGTCGATGTCGAGGGTGGGGGTGTTGTGATCCTCGGTGGCGATGGTCAGGTCGGTGCGCCGCACCGAGCGGCCGGCCTTGCGCAGGCCGTCGAACGCCTGCGGGCTGGTGACCTCGTGCAGCAGGTGCAGATCGATGAAGAGGAGGTCGGGCTCGCCTTCCGCGCGCCGGACGACGTGGTCGTCCCAGACCTTCTCCGCGAGTGTCCGTCCCATCGCTTTCCCTCCGGCCGGCCGCATCGCCGGCCCAACTCGACTGTGTGCGCAGCGCCCGTCCCCCTGCACCGGACGTCGTGCCGGGCCCTGGTCGGGGGCCGTGGATACAGATTGGCGGGTTCGCCGGAACTTTGAACTTGCGTTTCACACTGTGAGACGCGAGTATCGTTGCATGGACAACTCTAGCGGCGTCGGCGTTCTCGACAAGGCAGCTCTGGTACTGAGCGCTCTGGAGTCCGGTCCGGCCACCCTCGCCGGGCTGGTCACGGCGACCGGGCTCGCACGGCCCACGGCCCACCGGCTGGCCGTGGCACTGGAACACCACCGGATGGTGGCCAGGGACATGCAGGGCCGGTTCATCCTCGGCCCGCGGCTCTCCGAGCTGGCCGCGGCGGCCGGCGAGGACCGCCTGCTGGCCACGGCCGGACCGGTGCTCACCCACCTGCGCGATGTGACGGGCGAGAGCGCGCAGCTCTACCGGCGCCAGGGCGACATGCGCATCTGCGTGGCCGCGGCGGAACGGCTGTCCGGACTGCGGGACACCGTCCCGGTCGGCTCCACGCTCCCCATGAAGGCCGGCTCGGCGGCGCAGATCCTGATGGCCTGGGAGGAGCCGGAGCGGCTGCACCGCGGCCTCCAGGGCGCGCGTTTCACGGCCACGGCCCTGTCCGGCGTACGGCGCCGGGGCTGGGCCCAGTCGATCGGCGAGCGCGAGCCGGGCGTGGCCTCGGTCTCCGCCCCCGTACGCGGCCCCTCGAACCGCGTGGTCGCCGCCGTCTCGGTCTCCGGACCGATCGAGCGGCTGACCCGGCACCCGGGCCGGATGCACGCCCAGGCGGTCATCGACGCCGCCGCCCGGCTCAGCGAGGCGCTGCGCCGTACCGGCTGAGCTGCCGGGACACCTGCCGACCTGCTAAAACGCCGACCGGCCGGTGCGGGCACGACGCCCGCACCGGCCGGTCGGCCGTATCGCACCCCGTCTACGCCACGCTCACGGCGGCGCCGTGCGCCCCACGCCGGCCGGACGTGACACCGTACGCGGCGCCGAGCCCGGTCGGCGGCATCGAGCTGTAGAACGTGCTGTACGCGCCCGCCGGCACGACGTACGTCTCGTGCCAGATGCCGACTCCCCCGCCGCCGCGCCGCGCGCGGCGGTTGAACGCCGCCCACGCGGGGCGGTGCCGCCGGTCCGGGTCGGAGGCGTACGCGTACAACTTCTCCCGCGACTCCCAGTATTGGACGACGCCGAAGAGGCGCGACCCGCCGCCCAGCGCCCGGTACCCGAGCAGCCCCGAACTCCGATCGGCCGCCAGCTCCTTGAGCATGGGCGGCATCGCGAGCAGCGCCGGCAGCCAACTGCGCACCGCCCACAGCCGGTTGATGCGCATCCCGATCATGAAGACGACCACTTCCCCGTCGACGTCCGCCACCGCGCTCCCCGGCACGACCTTGTCCCCCATGGCGATCTCCTGCCTCTCCACTTCTTTGGATAGCGGCACTATCCATGGTTGGATAGTGACACTCTCCAAGGAAGGGTGCAAGGGATGCGACTGGCGGAACTGAGCGAACGCAGCGGGGTGCCCACCGCGACGATCAAGTACTACCTGCGGGAACGGCTGCTTCCGCCGGGCGAGCGGATCACCGCCACCACGGCCGAGTACGGGGACGCCCATCTGCGCCGGCTGCGCCTGGTGCGGGCGCTGGTCCAGGTCGGGAAGATGCCGGTGGCCACCGCGCGCGAGGTCCTGGCCGCGGTCGAGGACGAGTCGCTGGACCACCACATGCGCCTCGGCGCGGCCGTCTGGGCCCTGCCGCACGACCCGGGCCCCGAGACGGAGACCCCGGAGACCGCCGCCGCGCGCCGGACGGCGGACGAGCTGCTGCACCGCCTGGGCTGGCGGTACGGGCTGGAGACGGGCCCGGCCTCCCCCGCGTACGGGATGCTGGTGAACGCCCTGGCCGCGCTGGCCCGGCTCGGCTATCCGCACGCCGTCGAGAACGTACTGCCGTACGCCCGGATCGCGGGCGAACTGGCCGTCGCCGACCTGGACTTGGTGGAGGAGTACGAGACGCCGGCCGAGCAGGTGGAGGCCGCGGTGGCGCTGACCGTACTGCTGGAGCCGGTGCTGCTGAGCCTGCGGCGGCTCGCGGAGGCGGAGGAGTCGCACCGCCGCTTCGGCAGCGACGCGTGAGCCGGGGCCATCGGCCCCATGCGGAAAGGCCCCTCCCTGCCGGGAAGGGCCTTCCGTATGCGTACCCCCGACCGGATTCGAACCGGCGCTACCGCCTTGAGAGGGCGGCGTGCTAGGCCGCTACACAACGGGGGCTCGCTCTGCAGAACCGCAGTTGACCTGCGGTTTCGCGCTGGGCTACCAGGACTCGAACCTAGACTAAATGAACCAGAATCACTCGTGCTGCCAATTACACCATAGCCCATGGTGGTTTAGACCAGTACCCCCGACCGGATTCGAACCGGCGCTACCGCCTTGAGAGGGCGGCGTGCTAGGCCGCTACACAACGGGGGCCCTAGCGATCCTTGCATCGTCGCATCCGGGAGCGACCCGAAGGCGACGGAGAGAAAGGATCTGTACCCCCGACCGGATTCGAACCGGCGCTACCGCCTTGAGAGGGCGGCGTGCTAGGCCGCTACACAACGGGGGCTTGCACTGCGCGATCAAGAGAACTTCAGAAGATCTCTTGCTGGGCTACCAGGACTCGAACCTAGACTAACTGAACCAGAATCAGTCGTGCTGCCAATTACACCATAGCCCACCAAAACGCAACTCCCTGCGGAGTCTTGTTCGGCTTGCGCTTCCCGGCCCGGCCTTTCGGCCCGCCCGGGCGGCGCAGAAAGAACATTACCCGAAGGTGGACGACGCTCCAAAACCGATAAGGCCGCGCACCAGCGCGGGCAGCTCGGCCAGCCCTCCGATCCGCGTGACGCCGTCCGGCACCTCGCCCCGCTCCCCGGTCCGGTCCACCCACACCGCGCCCAGCCCGGCGTCCCGGGCGCCGATGGCGTCCACGTCCAGCTTGTCCCCTACGTAGACGACCCGCTCGGGCGCCAGCACCAGCGCATCACAGGCCGCCCGGAACGCCGCGGCCGCCGGCTTCGCGTACCCCACCTCGTCGGCGCACAGCACCACCTCGAAGTGATCACGAATGCCCAGCGCCCGCAGCTTGCGGTCCTGATTGGCGACGGAGGAGTTCGACAGCACGCCCTGCCGGGCCAGCGGGGCGAGCGCTTCGAGGGCCTGGACGGAGTCCGGGAAGAGCGTCCAGGCCGCCTCGTAGAGCGCGACGTACCGCCCGAACCAGGCATCGGCCTCGTCATCACTCAACGGCTTCCCGAGGAAGGACCGAGCCCGCTCCCGGCGATGCTCCAGAAATCCCACCTCCCCCGCGAGGAAGCGGGCGAAGGCGACCTCCATGCACTCCCGCCACCGCCCGAGCGCGCACTCCGCGTCCGCGTACGCCCCGAGCAGCCCCTCGGCCTCGATGTGCCGCAGCGCCCCCGCGCGGTCGGAACCCGTGTAGTCGAAGAGGGTGTCGTCCACGTCCCAGAGGACGGCATCGATGGTCATGGCATCGACCGTACCGGGGCGAACCGCGCGGGACCTTCGCTTTTGCCCTGCGCACGTCAAGGTCATGGCATCCTGTCGCCCTGCGGGGCGCGGTCCGCGCTCCGCCGCGTTACAACGGGGAGTGATCGGCCAGTGATCGATATGAAGCGTGCCGCCGTGGTGGGGATGGCCGTGGCCGGCCTGGGCCTCGGCAGCCTGGTGACCGCCGCCCCGGCCTCCGCGAACGGAACGGCGCCCGCCTGCGTCAAGCGCAACGTCTTCACCGTGGTGGGCCGCTACTGGGAAGCCCGCGTAGAGAACACCTGCGGCCGCACGATGCGCGTCCGCGTGGTCGGCTCGTTCGGCCCCTTCGACTGCCACACGCTGAGGCACGGCGCGAGCTACCGACACCACAGCGACTGGGGCAAGTACAAGCGCGTCGAAGTCTGCTGAGACGGGGGCGCGCGGGCGCGCCGGGGGTGGCGTGGGGGTCCGGGGCCGGCGGTCGGCTTACCGGGCCCCGGTCGGGCTCAGCGGTTACGTACGGGCGGGCGCGCCCCATGCCCTTTGATCGCGACCAGGAATGCGGCGAGGCCGTCGCGGGTGACCGGCAGGACCGTCTCCGGGGCATCGCTCTCGCGGAGGCGGAGGGTGCCGTCGGGGGCGGCGGCGATGTCCACGCAGTTGACGCCCTCGTTGCTGTACGAGGACTTCTGCCAGTTCATGCTGCGCCTCACCTCCTCTTGATCGCCGCCACGAGCCCGGCCAGGCCCTCACGGGTGGTCGACAGGATCACCTCCGGGTCGTCGCTCTCCCGGAGGCATACGGTGCCGCCAGGTGCGACAGCGATGTTCACGCAGTTCACCGCCGCGTTGCTGTACGAGGACTTCTGCCAGGTCAGGCGTGACATGCTGGGCTCCACCCCTTCATCGTCCGTTCCACGCCGCTCTCCTTGGTCACCGCCAGGAACGCAGTCAACCCGTGACGGGTGGCCGACACGATCACCTCCGGGTCATCGCTCTCCCGGAGGCGTACGGTGCCGTCGGGCGCGGCGGCGACGTATATGCAGTCCCCGCCCTCGTTGCTGTACGAGGACTTCTGCCAGGTCAGGCGGGACGTGTCGGGCTTCACCCCCTCGCAGTTCGCCCCACACCGCTCTCCTTGATCGCCGCCAGGAACGCGGCCAGCCCGTCGCGGGTGGCCGACAGGACCACTTGTGGATCGTCGCTCTCCCGGAGGCGCACGGTGCCGTCGGGGGCGGCGGCGATGTTGACGCAGTTGACGGCGTCGGTGCTGAACGATGACTTCTGCCATGCGTACATGTCTCTGCCCTTCTCAGATGTTCTTGGCGATTCGGCGAATGAAGTCGCGACTCTTTCCTTGCGGAAGCGCGGCCTCTTCCATCCGGTCCAACACTGCGCGGTAGCGGTCGAGTTGCGCCTCCGCGGTGAGGTGTTCGCAGCCATGGTCAGCATCCAGAGCGACCGTGCTGAGCTGCGGGATTGGGCCGGCCGCGTAGGTGATCGGCTGCCCGACGGCGGGGAAGTCGTTCGCGCCGAAGGGGATGACCAGGACGGACACATTGGGCCGCTCGCTCATCTCGACGAGGTAGAGGAGCTGCTGTCGAGAGATGTCGGCACCGGCATACTCCAACCGCAGTGCCGCCTCGTGGACCACAGCGGTGTACGGCTTCGGCGGATCGTCATACAGAACCGCCTGTCGCTTCATGCGGAAGGTCGCCCGATGCTCTACCTCATGAGGGCGGAGCGTGGGCACACGGCGCCGGAACATGGCTCGGGCGTGCTCGGACGTCTGCAGCAGCCCCGGCATCGACGCCACCACCGCCACACGGATCGCGGAAGCATGGTGCTCGAACTCCGCCACTTCGACAACAGATGCGGGCAGTAGCTCCCGGTACTCGTCCCACCAGCCCCGCTCACGGCGCCCCGTCATGGACACCAAAGCCTCGACCAAGTCGCCGTCGTCGCAGGAGTAACCACGCGCCATCGCACGCACACGGTCGGCGCTGACTCCATGCCGACCAGCCTCGATCATGCTCATGCGTGCTTGTTGGATACCGATCATTGCGGCGGCGTCCGTCGAACTCATGCCCGCTCGTTCACGCAGTCGACGCAGTTCGATACCCAGCCGACGCTGGCGCAGCGTCGGCGGTCCAGTTGCAGCCACAGACCGCTCTCCTCTATCCCTCACACGAGTGAAATACGGATACCTTCCGCCGATTCCGCATAGACCTATGCGCTTTCAGATATAGCTATACCAGACGCCAACTCCGCTAACAGCTAGGAGACTTCACATGGCCACCGTATCCCCACCCCCACCCCTCCCCGACCCTCCCGAGGGGTTCGCCCAAGAGGTCCAAGACCTGGTCGACGCCAGCGCGCCCCGTCTCTTCGCCGTTGTCGAGGAGTACGACGTCGGCGGGCTGCGGGACGCGCGGGTTGCTGCGTGGGGGCTCGCCTATGAGGACGGGCGGGCGGATGTGGCCGCCGTGAGCTGCGGGTTCCGGATGTCGGTGACGGCGCCGGAGCGCGCGGCACGGTTCGCCTCGTTGCGGCCGGGCGTGGTGGGGAGCGTCGTATGGCCGGGGGCCTGAGGGCGACGGGCGGAACGGAACGGTTCGGTCGTCGCCGGTCATGACGCGTCCGTCGGGACACGGAAGCCCGGATCTCCCGGATGCGTGCCCCACCGCCGCCTACCGTGGGTCCCGCCTTGCCTACACGTACCGGAGGTCGCCGGCCATGGACAGAGAGATCGAAGTGGATCGGGCCGCCTGCGAGCGGACTCCGGACGCCATCCGCACGGCGTTGCAGCGGCGCCCGGACTGGCTGCAGTACTTCGAGCAGGACTGGCTCAGCGCGGCGGCGGATTTCGATCGTGCGGAGCTGGACCGGGTCGTCGACAAATGGTTCCCCTTCGCGTGCGCGTGCGCGACGCCCGGCTACCTGGATCAGGTGGAGCAGATGGCCAAGCGCCTGGCGGGAGGGGACACGGAAGGCATGGTCTTCCGGGACGCCGAGGGCAACGCGTACGACGCCGAGAACCGTCCCATCGACGTCGGCAGGTGCCCATGACCGCTTACGTGATCAGGTACGCGGACCGCGCCGCACGGTGCAAGGCGGCCCTGGGCGCCGCGCAGCGGGCCTCTTTGGAGGAGTTGGAGAAACGGCTCAGCCTGAATCCGTTCGGCGCGCCCGCCAAAAGGCATCGGGACGACAGCTGGTCGGCCACGTTCGAGGGAGGCTTCGTCCAGTACGTGGTGTCCAACAGGCACGTCGTGATCAACGTCATCGATCTGGTGACCGCGTGATCCAGCCCCGCCACATACGAAGGGGCGACCACCGGCACCCGGTGGCCGCCCCTTCGGCGTACGGCACAAGCCGCGCGTTACGCGCCCAGCTTCGCCAGCGCCGCGTCGATGCGCGCCAGCGTCCGCTCCTTGCCCAGGATTTCCAGGGACTCGAAGAGCGGGAGGCCGACGGTGCGGCCGGTTACGGCCACGCGGACCGGGGCCTGGGCCTTGCCGAGCTTGAGGCCGTGTTCCTCGCCTGCCGCCAGGACGGCCTGCTTGAGGGATTCGGCGCTGGACCAGTCGGCGGCCGAGAGCTTTTCGCGGGCGGTGGTGAGCAGGGCCACCGGGTCGCCCTTCATCGCCTTGTTCCAGGACGCCTCGTCCTCGACCGGCTCCTTGCGGAACAGGAAGTCGACGTTGGCGGTGATGTCGGAGAGGACCGTCAGGCGGGTCTGCGCGTGGGGGGCGATGGCCTGCCAGGCGGCCTCGTCGAAGTCGGCCGGGTCCCAGTTGGCGTGGGGGGCCTGGAGCCAGGGGCGGCAGGCCTCGGCGAACGCCTTCACGTCCAGGCGGCGGATGTGGTCGGCGTTGATCGCCTCGGCCTTCTTCAGGTCGAAGCGGGCCGGGTTGGCGTTGACGTCGGCGATGTCGAAGGCCGCGACCATCTCGTCGATGGAGAAGACGTCCTGGTCGGCGGAGAAGGACCAGCCGAGGAGGGAGAGGTAGTTCAGGAGGCCCTCGGGGAGGAAACCGCGCTCGCGGTAGAGGTTGAGGGACGCCTGCGGGTCGCGCTTGGAGAGCTTCTTGTTGCCCTCGCCCATGACGTACGGGAGGTGGCCGAAGAGGGGGATCGACTTGGCGATGCCCAGGTCGATCAGGGCCTTGTACAGGGCCACCTGGCGGGGGGTGGAGGACAGCAGGTCCTCGCCGCGCAGGACGTGGGTGATCTCCATCAGGGCGTCGTCGACCGGGTTGACGAGCGTGTAGAGGGGGGCACCGTTGGCGCGGAGGATGCCGTAGTCGGGCACGTTCTCCGGGGTGAAGGTCAGCTCGCCGCGGACCAGGTCGGTGAAGGTGATCGGCTCGTCCGGCATCCGGAAGCGGACGATCGGCTCGCGGCCCTCGGCCTCGTACGCGGTGATCTCGTCGGCGGTCAGCGCGCGGCACTTGCCGTCGTACCCGGAGGGCTTGCCGGCCGCGCGGGCGGCCTCGCGGCGGGCGTCCAGCTCCTCGGTGGAGCAGTAGCACTTGTAGGCGTGGCCGGCGTCGAGCAGCTTCTGCGCGACGTCCTTGTAGAGGTCCATGCGCTGGGACTGCCGGTACGGCGCGTGGGGGCCGCCGATCTCGGGGCCCTCGTCCCAGTCCAGGCCCAGCCAGCGCATCGAGTCGAGCAGCTGGTTGTAGGACTCCTCGGAGTCACGGGCCGCGTCGGTGTCCTCGATGCGGAAGACCATGGTGCCCTGGGTGTGCCGGGCGAAGGCCCAGTTGAACAGGGCGGTGCGGACCAGGCCCACGTGGGGGTTGCCGGTCGGGGAGGGACAGAAACGGACGCGGACGGGGGTCGCGTTAGCCACGCTTGATCACCTTGTTGGTGAGAGTGCCGATGCCTTCGATGTGGACGGCGACCTCGTCGCCGTCCTGGAGGGGGCCGACCCCGGCCGGGGTGCCCGTGAGGACGACGTCGCCGGGGAGCAGCGTCATCGCCTCGGTGATGTGCACGATCAGGTCTTCGACGGAGCGGACCATCTCGCTCGTGCGGCCGAGCTGACGTTGTTCGCCGTTGACGGTGCACATGATCGTCAGGTCGCCCGGGTCCAGCTCCGTCTCGACCCAGGGGCCGAGCGGGCAGGAGGTGTCGAAGCCCTTGGCCCGCGCCCACTGGGACTCGCGCTGCTGTACGTCGCGCGCGGTGATGTCGTTGGCGCAGGTGTAGCCGAGGATGACGTCCTTGACGCGCTCGCGCGGGACCTCGCGGCACATCCGGCCGATGACGACGGCGAGCTCGGCCTCGTGGTGGACCTCCTGGGAGAAGGAGGGGTAGAGCACCGGGTCGCCGGGGCCGATCACCGAGGTGGAGGGCTTGAAGAAGGTGACCGGCACATCCGGGACCTCGTTGCCCAGCTCACGGGCGTGGGCGGCGTAGTTGCGGCCGACCGCGACGACCTTGTTGGGCAGGACCGGGGGCAGCAGGCGGACCTTGTCCAAGGGGACCTTGTGGCCCGAGCGCTCGAATTCGGCGAAAGGGTGTCCCTTGATGACGTCGATCTCGTCGCCGTCGAGGACGCCGAAGCCGACGTTGCCGTCGATGGAGAATCTGGCGATGCGCACGGGTTGCCGCTGCCCCTCATTGATCACTGGCCGGAGTTGACACTCCAGGCTATCGCGGGGGCGCGGCCGGCCCGCGTCCCCTTTGTCACACGGCCGCGTCCACGGCCGTTTCCGGCGCGGCGGCCTGCGCGGGAACGGTGTGCGGCGCGGGGGCGACCTTCAGGACGGTGCGGCGCGGGTTGGCGGTCTGCGTGGGCAGTTCGACGGCGTGCTCCGGCGCCTCGGCCGTGGCGCTCTGCAGCTCGTCGGCATCCTTGAGATGCGCGAGGGTGGTGCGCCGCGGGTTGGCTATGTTGCGGAACATCATCGTGGTCTTCACTGCTTCGGCCTCGCGTAGGGACGTCGGGAAACAGGGCCGTCCGGGAAAGTTCCGGGATTGCGGCCTTGTCATTTCGGGCAACTGTGTAAAGCGTCAGGCTATGCGCGCTATTCCCCGCGGCGCTTCGGGAAAGTCGACAGGGCGCCTGTGAGTTTGCTCACGAAGTGTGTGACAAATGCCGCATTTCTCATGATCAACATCCACGGGCGAAACGGACATTGCTGGATTGAAGCCCACGTTCCGCTCCCGATCACCGCACCTGGGACAGGGGGCACGCGTGAGCGACTCGCGGGCATAAGTCCGTTATCGGCCGCGTCACTCTCTACGTGCGGTGACGTGTCCCGTACATTGCGTCACGCATGTCCCATGGGGCCGCACCGCCCTTGTTGGAGATCCGGCACTGTGCTGGAATTCCACGGACCGCCGCAGGTATCCGCCGGACGGCGCGCAGGGGGCGCAGCGAAGCGCCGCGCGGTGGTGCCGCTCTCTCGGCCAGAGAGGGCAGCTCGCCGGTCACTCACGACCGCCAAACGGGGGCTCCGGTCCCCTACGACTCGACAACCGTCCCGCCGTTGACGCGGAGGGACGCCTGGTCCAGAGGTTGCGACGCTAGTGCAGGGACGTTTCAAGAGGGATGGGTCTCCCCAGGCCCGCCAGGGCCAAGGGGAAGCTGCGGCGGACCCGGAGCTGCGCGGCGGAAGCGACCGCGCCTCCTCGCCCCAGCATGGCCCGCGCACCGGCCCGGCGGCCGGCGGCGACTCCGCCGACGGCGCCGCGCCCAAGCCGGCCAAGGACGCCAAGGAGCCGAGCGGCCCCGGGGCGCGCATCGCCATGCGCAACTGGCGCATCAGCACCCGCCTGGTCTCCCTGCTGGCGCTCCCCGTCATCGCCGCGACCACGCTGGGCGGCATGCGCATCAACACGTCGCTGGAGAACATCGACCAGCTCGACAAGATGCAGCTGCTCACCGAGATGACGCGGCAGGCCACCGAGCTGGCCAGTGCGCTCCAGGTCGAGCGGGACAAGTCGGCCGGTCCGATCGCGGGCAGCGGCAACATCAAGGACGACGCCAACGTCGTCGCGCCGCGCGAGGCCACCGACCGCGCCAAGCTGGCGTTCAACAAGGCCACCGGCAGCGTCCAGCGCGACGACCCGGCGATGGCCGGCGTGCAGGCGACCCTGCTGGACATCGGGCGTCAGCTCAACACGCTCAACGAGATCCGCAACAACGCGTACAAGGACGCCGACAACTCGGCCCGTACGGTCAGCAGCTACAACCAGCTGATCACTTCGCTGCTCGCGCTGTCCCAGGACATGGCGCAGGCGACCAGCAACCCCGAGATGATCCGCTCGACCCGTGCGCTGGCGGCGTTCTCCTCCGCCAAGGAGTACGCGTCGATGCAGCGCGCCATCGTCAGCGCCGGTCTCGCGCACAAGGGCGGCGCGCAGCTGTCCTCCAACGACCGGCTGGCCGGCCGTACCGCCGAGGACAACGAGAAGGCGGCCCGTGACCGCTTCTCCCAGATCTCCGAGGGCGCCAGCGACCTCACCAAGGGCCTGGACGGCAACAACGACGACATCAAGGCGGCCGTCGCCTTCGCGCACCGGGCGTTTGCCAGCGACAACGGCATCCGCAGTGAGGACTACAAGTACCTCGACTGGTACGACACCGACACCGTCAAGATCGAAGAGATGTCGAAGATCGAGAGCTCGCTGCTCTCGCAGATGGAGCAGACATCCCGCGAGCTGCGCAACGACGCGACGCGCGAAGCGATCATCAACGGTGCGCTGATCCTGCTGGTCCTCGGCATCTCGCTGGTCGGCGCGTTCGTCGTGTCCCGGTCCATGGTGCGCTCGCTGCGCCGCCTCCAGGACACCGCGCAGAAGGTCTCCCAGGAGCGCCTGCCCGAGCTGGTCAAGCAGCTGTCCGAGTCGGACCCGCAGGACGTGGACACCTCCGTGGAGTCGGTCGGCGTGCACAGCCGCGACGAGATCGGCAAGGTGGCCGCGGCGTTCGACGACGTGCACCGCGAAGCCGTCCGGCTGGCGTCCGAGCAGGCGCTGCTGCGGGGCAACGTCAACGCGATGTTCACCAACCTCTCGCGCCGCAGCCAGGGCCTGATCCAGCGCCAGCTGTCGCTGATCTCCGAACTGGAGTCCCGCGAGGCCGACCCGGACCAGCTGTCCTCGCTGTTCAAGCTGGACCACCTCGCGACCCGTATGCGCCGTAACGGCGAAAACCTCCTCGTCCTCGCGGGCGAGGAGCCGGGCCGCCGCTGGACGCGCCCGGTCCCGCTGGTCGACGTGCTGCGTGCCGCCGCCTCCGAGGTGGAGCAGTACGAGCGCATCGAACTGAGCGCTGTCCCGCAGACCGAGGTCGCCGGCCGGGTCGTCAACGACCTCGTCCACCTCCTCGCCGAGCTGCTGGAGAACGCCACCTCCTTCTCCTCGCCGCAGACCAAGGTCAAGGTGACCGGTCACGCGCTGCCCGACGGCCGCGTCCTGGTCGAGATCCACGACACCGGCATCGGCCTGTCGCCCGAGGACCTGTCCGCGATCAACGAGCGGCTGGCCAGCCCGCCGACGGTGGACGTCTCGGTCTCCCGCCGCATGGGTCTGTTCGTGGTCGGCCGCCTGTCGCTGCGGCACGGCATCCGTATCCAGCTGCGGCCGTCCGACTCGGGCGGTACGACGGCGCTGGTCATGCTGCCGGTCGATGTCGCCCAGGGCGGCAAGAAGCCGCAGCCGGGCAAGGGCGGTCCGGGCGCCGGGCACGGCGAGGGCAAGCCCAGCACCCCGAACGCCTCCGCCAACCGCCTCGCCGGCCTCCAGCCGCGCGGCCAGGTCGGCGCGGGCGGCGCGCGTCCGGCGCTGCCGGGCCGCGGCGGTCCGGGCGGCCCCGGTGGCCAGGGCGGTCCGGGTGCCGGCGCGTTCGGCGCCCCGGGCGGCCGTACGGGCAACCCGCCCGCGGGCCCCGCGAAGAGCACTCCCAACACTGGTCAGATGGGCGACGGGCGTCCGGCGCTGCCGACCCGTGGCGCGCCGGCCGGCGCGAACGCGGGCGCGGGTGCCGGTGACACCTCCCAGATGCCGACGGTCGCGCCACCCACCGGCGCGCCCCGCCACGACGAGCGCCCGCAGCTGCCGCAGCGCGGCGCGGCGGCGGAGCTGACCGGCGGTGCCGACGCGGGTGACGCCCCGCAGCCCGGCACCACGAGCTGGGGCGCCCGCCGCGAGCGCGGCGCCGCGGACGACTGGCCGATGGCGCCCCGCCAGGAGCAGGACCGGCCGCGGGGCCACGAGGAGCCGGAGACCGGCGCCTTCGCCCGGCCGGCGGCCGGCGGCCCCGGCGACACGGCCGAGTTCGCCCGTCCCGACTTCGACGCCCCGCCGCCCGCCGTCGGCGGTACGCAGGGCCGCGGCCCCGGCGACACCGGCGAGTTCGCGCGGCCGGACGCCTTCGGTACCGGCGCTCCGCAGCACGGCGAGCAGACCACCGGTGAGTACGCACTCCCCGCCGACCTGCGCAGCGAGTCCCCGCAGGGTCCCGGCGACACCGGGCAGTTCGCCCGCCCGGAGGCCGGGTTCGGCGACCGCTCGTACGAGAACAACGGGTACGACGCCAACGCGGGCAGCGCCTTCGGCGGCGCGCCGCAGCAGCAGGGCGCCGGGACCACCGGCGAGTTCGCCCTGCCCGCCGACCTGCAGAGCGGGTCGCCGCAGGGCACCGGCGAGTTCGCGATGCCGCCCCAGGAGCGGGAGCGCCCGGCCGACGGCTCCGGCGACCTGCTCGGCGGCGGTTCGCCGGCCGGTCCGGGCGACGGCCGTACGCCGATCTTCGACACCATCGAGTCGAACTGGTTCAGCCACCCGGCGTCCGGCGCCTCCGTGCCGCAGCAGGCCGGTGACGAGCCGGCGGCCCCGACGGCGGAGCACTCCGAGGCACCGCCGCTGCCGCGCCGCGAGCCCGGCGCCGCGACCGGTGCCGCGTCCGGCGGTACGTCCGGCGCGGGCCTGAGCCTGAACGGGGCCGGCGCCGACGACCGCGGCCAGTGGCGCGCCTCGCCCAACGACGAGCGCTGGCGGCAGGCGGAGCAGATCCGCCAGCCCGCCGCGGGCGGCGTCACCACCTCCGGGCTGCCCCGCCGCGTGCCGCGCGCCAACCTGGTCGCCGGCACCGCGCAGCAGCAGTCGAACCAGACCGGTCCGCAGGTCTCGCGTGCGCCCGACGACGTACGCGGCCGTCTGACCAACCTTCGCCGGGGTATCCAGCAAGGCCGTTACCGGGCCGAGGAGAACGCCTCCACCGGCAACCACGGCGTTGTCGACCCCACTCACCAGCAGGAGCGTTAGTTGAGTCCGATGAGCCAGGCGGCGCAGAATCTGAACTGGTTGATCACCAACTTCGTGGACAACACCCCCGGGGTGTCCCACACGGTGGTGGTCTCCGCGGACGGACTGCTCCTCGCCATGTCCGAGGGCTTCCCGCGCGACCGGGCCGACCAGCTGGCCGCGGTGGCGTCCGGGCTGACCTCGCTGACCTCCGGTGCGTCCCGCATCTTCGAGGGCGGCGCGGTCAACCAGACCGTGGTGGAGATGGAGCGCGGTTTCCTCTTCATCATGTCCATCTCGGACGGATCGTCGCTGGCCGTACTGGCGCACCCGGAGTGCGACATCGGCCTCGTCGGTTACGAGATGGCCCTGCTGGTCGACCGCGCAGGCACGGTGCTCACACCGGACCTGCGCGCCGAGCTCCAGGGCAGCCTGCTGCACTGAGTCCCGCCGAACGTCACGACCCGACCCACCGCCCACCGTGCCGCACCCCCCACCGGCCCAACCCGACGACAGTCAGTTGTCCCGTCCGGAGGACCCCATGACCCCGCCACCTGCCTCGCCCGGCCCGTACGGCGCCTACAGCCAAGCGCCGTACGGGGGCGAAGGTGACCAGCCGCTGGTCCGCCCGTACGCCATGACCGGGGGACGGACCCGGCCGCGCTACCAGCTCGCCATCGAGGCGCTGGTCAGCACGACCGCCGACCCGTCCCAGCTGCCCGGCCTGCTGCCGGAGCACCAGCGCATCTGCCACCTGACCCGCGAGGTGAAGTCGGTCGCCGAGGTCTCGGCGCTGCTGCACATCCCGCTGGGAGTGGCCCGGATCCTGGTCGCGGACCTGGCGGAGGCCGGCATGGTGGCGATCCACCAGCCGGGCGGCAGCACCGAGGCCGGCGGTACGCCCGACGTGACGCTGCTGGAAAGGGTGCTCAGTGGACTTCGCAAGCTCTGACGGAGCCGGGCCCGCCACCGGTCAGGGCGGCGGGTCCACCACCTCCGCGAAGATCGTGGTGGCGGGCGGCTTCGGCGTGGGCAAGACCACGTTCGTCGGGGCCGTCTCGGAGATCAACCCGCTGCGTACGGAGGCCGTGATGACCTCCGCCTCGGCGGGGATCGACGACCTGAGCCATGTCCAGGACAAGACCACGACGACCGTGGCGATGGACTTCGGCCGCATCACGCTGGACCAGGACCTGATCCTGTACCTGTTCGGCACCCCCGGCCAGGACCGCTTCTGGTTCATGTGGGACGACCTCGTCCGCGGCGCCATCGGCGCCGTCGTCCTGGTCGACACCCGCCGCCTCGCCGACTGCTTCCCCGCCGTCGACTACTTCGAAAACAGCGGCCTGCCCTTCGTCATCGCCCTCAACGGCTTCGACGGACACCAGCCCTACACCCCCGACGAAGTACGCGAAGCACTCCAGATCGGCCCCGATGCACCGATCATCACCACCGACGCACGCCACCGCAGCGAAGCCAAGAGCGCCCTCATCACCCTCGTCGAACACGCCCTCATGGCCCGCCTGAAGTGACCTTCCGAAGTCGCCTCGCCCACGGGTAAGTTGCCCCGGGCGACGAGAAGACCGGACCGGCGCCCCCGGGCGCCGGAAAGGTCGCGGGCGCACACCGGTTCCCGTACGCCGTCACGGGATCTGTGTCCTTGGCCACGCCGCCCCGCGCGTTCATAACGTTTCGACAGAGAATTCGCCCGCCGCGGACACCCGGCGCGCACACGCGGCTCCGCTGTGCGCACATTTCTCTCGCCTTTTGCCGCCGCTCGCCCTTAACGCCCCTTTTATCTGCGCCGCTCAGCGCGTTGCTCCGCTTTTGCCCAGTGTTTGGAACGCACGGTCCTGACGTGCTGAAATTCGCTGAACTCCGGAGTAGTAAGGCCCCGAAGAAAACGGCACGGTGCAAAAGAGCGCGGTGCCGGCGCCGAGAGGTTGTTGGTCGAGTGAGGCGAAGCAGGTCGAGCCCCGAGCCGCAGGAACCGCGGCGGGGCAACTTCACGCCACCGTCGCACAGCGCGGCGCCGGCCCCCGGCACGGCCGAGAGCCAGGTCGCCACCGCCCCGGTGAGCGGCGGACGGTTCCGCCCGCGCAACTGGCGCGTGGCCACCCGGCTCAACGCGATCCTGCTCATCCCCGTACTCGTCGCCCTGGTCTTCGGCGGCCTGCGCGTCAACAGCTCGGTCGAGACCTGGCAGGAAGCCCGGGACGCCGAGAACACCGCGAAGCTGGTACGGGCCGCCGCCGCCTACAGCCACGCCATCATCGACGAGCGCGACCGCACCGCCGAGCCGCTGCTCTCCGGCAAGCGCGACGACGCGGCCGTACGCGAGGCACGCACGGCGACCGACACCGCGGCGCAGGCGTTCCACGCCGCGGTCAAGGAGATGCCCGACAAGGACGGCCTCAAGCGCCGCCTGGCCGCCTTCCAGAAGGCCGAGCCGGGCCTGCAGAAGCTGCGCGAGGCCGCCTACACCCCGCAGCTGCCCGGTGTGCAGACCGAAGAGGGCTACGTCGCCATCCAGCACCCGCTGATGGAGTTCGCCAACGAGCTGGGCCTGGGCACCGGCAACATCACCTCCTACGGCCGCACGGTCTACGCCGTCTCGCTGGCCAAGGCCGCCGAGTCGCTCACCCGCTCCATCGGCACCCACCTGCTGGTCGACCCGGCGTCCCCGCAGGGCGGCAAGGAGCACAAGAAGCAGCTGACCGCGTTCGCCTCGTACAAGTACCTGGAGAACATCGCCATCGGCGAATACACCTCCGGCGGTACCCCCGAGGACGTCCAGCGGCTGAAGGACGACGCGGCCAAGCTCAAGCAGCGGGGCGCGCAGGAGGTCGCCAAGGCGCGCGAGCGCGCGGAGACCGCGGGCCGGCCGTTCAAGGCGCCGCCGGCCTTCGACGCGATGGTGAACGCCATCGCCTCCGGCGCCTCGCCGCAGCAGCTCGCGGCGCAGGGCATCACGCCGGAGAGCTGGTTCACCGCGGCCACCGGCACGTTCGACATGTACCGGGCCATCGAGAAGGACCTCGCCGACAAGGCGGTGGACGAGGCGGCCGCGATCTCCTCGGACGCCCAGCGGTCCACCTTCGTCGACTCCGCGATCGTGATCGCCGCGCTGGTCATCGCCTTCCTGGTGGCGGGCATGATGGCGCGGCGGATGAGCCGGAACATGAGCCGGCTGCGCACGGCGGCCTTCGGCATCGCCGAGCAGCGGCTGCCGAGCCTGGTCGACCAGCTCTCCCGTACGGACCCGGGCCGCGTGGACACCCGCGTACAGCCCATCCCGATCCACACCACCGACGAGATCGGCGAGGTGGCCCGCGCCTTCGACCAGGTGCACCGGGAGGCGGTCCGGCTCGCCGCCGAGCAGGCGCTGCTGCGCGGCAACGTCAACGCGATCTTCACCAACCTCTCGCAGCGCAACCAGGGCCTGATCGAGCGCCAGCTCACCCTGATCACCGAGCTGGAGAACAACGAGGCCGACCCGGACCAGCTGGAGAACCTCTTCCGGATGGACCACCTGGCCACCCGTATGCGGCGCAACGGCGAGAACCTCCTCATTCTCGCGGGCGAGGAGCCGGGCCAGCGCTGGAACCAGCCGGTGCCGCTGATCGACGTGCTGCGCGCGGCGACCTCCGAGGTCGAGTCGTACGAGCGAATAGAGCTGTCCGGCGTGCCGGACGGCGACATCCACGGCACCGCCGTGACCGACCTCGTGCACCTGCTCTCCGAGCTACTGGAGAACGCCACCACGTTCTCCTCGCCGCAGACCAAGGTGCGGGTCGCCGCCACCCGGCTGCCGGACGGCCGGGTCATGATCGAGATCCACGACAAGGGCATCGGGCTGACCCCCGAGGACTTCGCGGACATCAACCACAAGCTGGCCAACCCGCCGACCGTGGACGCCTCGGTCTCCCAGCGCATGGGCCTGTTCGTGGTCGGCCGCCTCGCCGACCGGCACGGCATCCGCGTCCAGCTGCGCCCGTCCGGCGAGCAGGCCGGCACCACCTCCCTCGTCATGCTCCCCGAGGCCATCACCCACGGCGGTGGCGGCGAGGAGGGCTACGACGACGACTTCACGGTCTCCCGGATCGTCCCCGAGCACGAGCAGGGCGGATACGCCGGCGACGGCCGCTCGGCCGCGGAACTCGGCTTCGACGAGTCCGGTTTCGGGCAGCAGGGCGGCGCCACGCCGCTCGACCCGGTCAACCGCTCGCTGCTGCGCGAGGAGCGCCGGGCGGCGCTGGAGGCGCAGGCCGGTGGCGCGGGCGCCCAGAACCGGGCGCACGATCCCGCGCAGCAGCCGTACCAGGACCTGTCGGGACAGCCGTACCAGGATCCGTCGGCACAGCTGTTCCAGGACCCGGCGCAGCACGGTGGCGCGGGGTACGGGAACCAGCCGGGACAGCCGTATGCGGAACCTGGGCACGGGGCGTACGACGCCGGGCAGCCGCTGGGCCAGGGACTTGCCGAAGTCGGTCGCGACGAGGCCGCCGGCCAGCAGCCGTACGTGCCGTACGAGACGCGGCCGCGGGACGACTGGCCCGAAAACGGAGCGTACACCGGCTATTCGGGCCCGGAAACGGAATCGGACCGGAATCCGTCGGCCGCTCCCGCGGACAGCCCGGACCGCGTAGCATTCGAGCGTCCGGATCCCACCCCGAACGACGCCCCGTCGCTGACCGACGCCGGCCTTCCGCGCCGCGGAGCCGGCCAGCCGCAGGCTCAGCAGCAGTGGCAGCCGTTCGAGGAGGCGTCCTCCAGGCCCCGGGCCCAGGAGGACCCGGCGGCCGCCCCGCAGGGGAACGCGCCGGAGTCCGGTTCGGACGGCTCCGAGTGGCGCTCGGCCAACGACGAGCGCTGGCAGCGGGCGGAGCGGCTGCGCGAGCCGAAGGCGGGCGGAGTCACTTCCTCCGGTCTGCCCCGGCGGGTGCCCAAGGCCAACCTGGTCGAGGGCACGGCGGAGCAGAGCCCGCAGGGCGGCCCGCAGGTCTCCCGCGCTCCGGAGGACGTCCGCGGCCGGCTGAGCAACCTGCGGCGCGGGGTCCAGCAGGGACGCAACGTGGGCACGGACCAGGAGGTCCCCCAGAATGACCAACAGGGCTTCGGCCCCGGCAGCACCTACGATCAGGAGCGTTAGTGTGAGCCCGATGAGCCAGGCGGCGCAGAACCTGAACTGGTTGATCACCAACTTCGTGGACAACACCCCCGGTGTGTCCCACACGGTCGTGGTCTCCGCGGACGGTCTCCTCCTCGCCATGTCCGAGGGCTTCCCTCGGGACAGAGCCGATCAGTTGGCGGCGGTGGCCTCCGGCCTCACCTCGCTGACCTCCGGCGCCTCCCGCATCTTCGAAGGCGGGAGCGTCAATCAGACCGTGGTGGAGATGGAGCGCGGCTTCCTCTTCATCATGTCCGTCTCCGACGGATCGTCGCTGGCCGTACTGGCGCACCCGGAGTGCGACATCGGCCTCGTCGGTTACGAGATGGCCCTGCTGGTCGACCGCGCGGGCACGGTGCTCACACCGGACCTGCGCGCGGAACTGCAGGGCAGCCTTCTCAACTAGCAGACAGGCAGTGCGTTTCCCGCCACCGCGCCGTAGGGTGCGGTGGCGCGACCGGCGTCAGATTGGCAAGTTGAAGGAGGAGACGTGGCAACGCCCCCGAGCGGATACCCGTACGGCTCCGGACAGCAGTCCGGGCCCCAGGGCGAGCACCGGCACAACCCCTTCAACTTTCCTTCCGCGCCCAGCCGTCGGCAGCAGCAGCCGCCGCAGCCCCAGCAGCCGTACCAGCAGCGGCCGTACGACTCCCGGCAGCCGTACGAGCCGTCGCCGTACGAGCAGCCGCGGGCACCGCGCGTCCAGCCGGTACCGCCCCGGCAGCGGCGCAACGGGCCGTCGGCCCCCACGGGGGGCGCGCACAACCCGCTTGTGCGCCCGTACGCGATGACCGGGGGCCGGACCCGGCCGCGCTACCAGCTCGCCATCGAGGCACTGGTCAGCACGACCGCCGATCCCGCCCGGCTGCAGGGCCAACTGCCGGAGCACCAGCGCATCTGCCACCTCTGCCGCGAGATCAAGTCAGTGGCCGAGATCTCGGCCCTCCTCTCCATCCCCCTCGGCGTCGCCCGAATCCTCGTCGCCGACCTGGCGGAGGCCGGACTCGTCGCCATCCATCAGCCCGGCGGGGACGAGACCGCCGGCGGACAGCCAGATGTGACACTGCTCGAAAGGGTGCTCAGTGGACTTCGCAAGCTCTAGCGGTGCAGCCCGCTCCACCACCTCCGCGAAGATCGTGGTGGCGGGCGGCTTCGGCGTGGGCAAGACCACGTTCGTCGGGGCCGTCTCAGAGATCAACCCGCTGCGCACCGAAGCCGTGATGACCTCGGCGTCGGCCGGCATCGACGACCTCACGCACGCGCCGGACAAGACCACCACCACGGTGGCGATGGACTTCGGCCGCATCACGCTGGACCAGGACCTGATCCTGTACCTGTTCGGCACCCCCGGCCAGGACCGCTTCTGGTTCATGTGGGACGACCTCGTCCGCGGCGCCATCGGCGCCGTCGTCCTGGTCGACACCCGCCGCCTCGCCGACTGCTTCCCCGCCGTCGACTACTTCGAAAACAGCGGCCTGCCCTTCGTCATCGCCCTCAACGGCTTCGACGGACACCAGCCCTACACCCCCGACGAAGTACGCGAAGCACTCCAGATCGGCCCCGACGCACCGATCATCACCACCGACGCCCGCCACCGCAGCGAAGCCAAGAGCGCCCTCATCACCCTCGTCGAACACGCCCTCATGGCCCGCCTGCGCTGACCGGCCCCTCGACGCGACAACCCCCGCACCTCGAGTGCGGGGGTTTTTGGGTGTGGGCGCGCTAACCGTTCAGATAATCGCCAACCGCCGTCACCAGCAGCGACAGCGACACCGCCCCGGCGTCCGGATGGCCGTGTCCGAGGGTGCCCATGCGGGCCGCGCGGCCACGGGAGGGGGTGAGGCCGGCGGTGGCCGAGGCGGCGCGGGTGGCGGACTGGGCGGCGGCCTTCCAGGCGCCGGGGAGGGGTTCGGCGGCGCGGGCGTGGAGTTCGGTACGGAACGGGTCCAGCGCGTCGAGCATCGTCTTGTCGCCCACCTGCGCGCCGCCCAGGTCCGAGACGGCCCGCTGCGCGGCCTCGGCGGCGTCCGCGAGCAGTGCGGTGGAGTAGGTGTCCGCCTTGGCGAGTACGGCGCCGGTCTCGGCCAGCAGCGTGCCGTACAGGGCCCCGGACGCGCCGCCCGAGGCGTCGGCCAGGGCGAGGCCGGCGGCGAGCAGCGCGGCGCCTGCCGAGCGGGGGTCGGCGGCCGGTCCCGGTTCGGACGCGCGGGCCGCGGCGACGGCGGCGCGCAGGCCCCGTACGATCCCGATGCCGTGGTCGCCGTCCCCGGCGACGGCGTCCAGCCGGCCGAGTTCGTCCTCGTTGGCGGCGATCAGGTCGAGTGCGGCCTGGAGGGCGGCGGTGGCCGGCAGGTCGGTGGCAGGGGTCGTACGGACGGGGGCGGCCGATGCGGCGGGTACGGACTCCGCAGGCCGCTGGTCGTCGTGGCGCCCCGGCACGCTGCGGAACGCCGGGGTGTCGCAGGGCGCGTCGTACAGCTCGGCGAGTTCGTCGTCCAGGAGCATCACGGACAGCGAGACGCCCGCCATGTCGAAGGACGTGACGAACTCGCCGACCTCGGGGCGGTGCGGGTGCAGTCCGGCGGCGCGCAGCCGGCGGTTGACCTGGCGGTAGACGACGAACATCTCCTCGTACTTGGTGCGGCCGAGGCCGTTGAGGAGGACGGCGACGCGCCCGTCTCCCCCGGCGGGCGGCTCCGGGAGTTCGCGCAGGAGGTTGTCGACGAGCGCGTCGGCGAGTTCGGACGCGGTGAGGTGGCGGGTGGTGCGCAGGCCGGGTTCGCCGTGTATGCCCATGCCGAGTTCGGTCGTTCCGGCGTCGACGGTGAACAGCGGCTCGTTCGCGCCCGGCAGCGTGCAGCCGGCGAAGGCGGCGCCGAAGGTGCGGGTCATCGCGTTGGCGCGGGCCGCGAGCCGGGCCACGCCCGCCAGGTCGTCGCCGCGTTCGGCGGCCGCGCCCGCCACCTTGAAGACGAAGAAGTCACCGGCCACCCCGCGCCGGTCGCGGGACGGGTCGACCGGCTGCCCTTCGACCGGCGGCGGCCCGCTGGCCACGTCGTCGGTGACCAGGACCGTACGGACGTCGACGCCCTCGGCGGCCAGGCGGCGCGCGGCGAGGCCGAAGTGCATCACGTCGCCGGCGTAGTTGCCGTAGCTGAAGAGCACGCCCGCGCCGCCGTCCGCGGCCCGCGCGGTGCGGTAGACCTGTTCGGCGCTGGGGCTGGCGAAGACGTCGCCGACGGCCGCCGCGTCGGCGAGGCCGGGGCCGACCAGCCCGGCGAAGGCGGGGTAGTGCCCGGAGCCGCCGCCGATGACGACCGCGACCTTGCCGGGGCGCGGCGCGTGCCGCCCGACGACCCCGTAGGTGTCCGGGACCCGGCGCACCGTGCGGGCGTAGGCGTCGGCCAGGCCCTCCAGCCAGTCCTCACGGAAGGTCCCGGGGTCGTGGCCGGGGCCGGCGGCTGGGGTGGTCGTCATCGGGCTCACTCCTTTGTTTCGTCCCTTGTTGGATTTAACACCCGCATCACATATCCGTCACCCCTCCTGGCCAAATCTCCCCCACTCGTTGCGAAGAAACTCCTGGAGAAGCCCCCGCATCACACCTTGCATGTGAAGTTAACAAGGTTCATGCTGCCTGCATCACATCGGACCGCACCGCCCGGAGGCAGCCATGGCCCCACCGCAGCTCTCGCTCCCCGACCGGCTGGGCATCCCCCGGCCACTGGTCCTCGGCTACCTCGGCGTGCTGCTGTTCATGGTCGGTGACGGTGTCGAATCCGGTTTCATCGCCCCGTACATGGCCGGACACGGCGCGGGCACCGAGGTGCACGCCTCGTATGTGATCACCGCGTACGGCGTGACCGTCATGCTCGCGTCCTGGCTCTCCGGCGCGCTGTCGGACCTGTGGGGCCCGCGCCGCGTCATGCAGCTGGGCCTGGCCGTGTGGGTCGTCTTCGACGTGCTCTTCCTGGTCCTGGCGCTGGGGCCGGGCAACTACCCGCTGATGCTGGTCTTCTACGGCCTGCGCGGCTTCGGCTACCCGCTCTTCGCCTTCGGCTTCCTGGTGTGGATCACCGCCACCGCGCCGGCGGCCCGGATGGGCACCGCGGTCGGGTGGTTCTACGTGGCCTTCACCGGCGGCCTGCCCACCCTCGGCTCGCTCGTCGCGGGCGCCACCAACCCGTGGTTCGGCCAGTTCGGCACCCTGTGGGTGGCGCTCGGCATCATCGTCCTGGGCGGCGTCTGCTGTCTGCTCGGCGTCCGCGAGCGCACCGGCTTCGCCCGGCTCGCGCCGCCGGAGGTGCGGCCCGTGCAGTCGCTGATGTCCAGCCTGTCCATCGCCTGGACGCACCCGAAGGTCGCCGTCGGCTGTGTGGTGCGCGTCATCAACACGGCGCCGGAGTTCGGCTTCCTGGTGTTCCTGCCGACGTTCTTCGGCGAGGAGCTGGGCTTCGGGCAGGGCCGCTGGCTGACCCTGCTGGCCGTCATCTACGGCACCAACGTGCTGTGCAACCTGCTGTTCGGGGCGATCGGCGACCGGATCGGCTGGCGGCGCACCATCGCCACCTTCGGCGGCCTCGGCTGCGCGGTCACCACCCTCACCCTCTACTTCGTGCCGAAGGCCGTCGGCGGGCACTACTGGGTGGCCATCGCCGTCGGCATGCTCTACGGCATCACGCTGGCCGGGTTCGTGCCGATCTCCGCGCTGATCCCGGCCCTCGCGCCGGACAACAAGGGCGGCGCTATGGCCCTGCTCAACCTGGGCGCGGGCGGCGCGGCCTTCGTCGGCCCGGCCATCGTGAGCGTCCTCCTCGGCCCGTTCGGCCCGGCGGGCGTCGTGATCGTCTTCGCCGCGCTGTACGTGCTCTCCGCCGGCCTGACGCTGTACCTGAAGCTGCCGGAGCCCACCGCCGGGCAGGGCGGGGACGGCGACACGGTGGCCCCGGCCGTCGCGGCTGCCCCCGCACCGCCGTACGCGGAAGCCGGGCCCGGCGGCGGGGCCCGGCTTCCGTGACGGCTACGGCTTGGGGCACTGCTTCCACGCGAAGTGGTACTTGGTGTTGATGCTGCCGTCCGTGGAGTCCATCGCCATGAAGCTGGTCAGCTTGGGGTCGGAGCCCTTGGCGTCCACCCGCAGCTCGGTGTTGATGTTGAAGTAGCGCTTCTCGCCGCAGGGGGCGTAGACCAGCGCGTCGATCTCGGTGTCGTCCGAGCTCTGCCAGTTGGCGTCGTACGGGCCGGTGAAGCGGTGGCTCTTGCGGTCGGTCTGGGCGCTGCCCTGGAAGTAGTAGCCCGCCTGCTGGAGGCCGATGGCGCCGGGCGCGAGCTGGGCGTAGCCGCGGTAGTCGGCGCGGGCGATGGCGTAGGTGAAGCCCTGCGGCACCTGGACGTTCAGGGCGATCTGGCAGTTCTTGCGGGAGTCCGTGGGTCTGCTGTCCTTGCCCGCCTGGGCGAGGTATTCGCTGTACGTCACGGTGAACGCGGTGTTGTCGGGCGCGACGGCGACCGCGGCGCTGCCGGGGCGGCAGCCGGAGCCGTTGACGGTGGCGACATTGATCGTGATCTTGCCGTCCGGCGGCGCGTCGCCGATCCGGGATGCCTGAGCGGAGGCGGGGGACGCCGCGCCGGCGAGGATCAGCAGCGATGCCGCGGCGGCGCCGGCACCCAGGGTGCGGAACATGGGTCTTCCTTCCGGTCGTCCGGGGACCGCTCCCGGGTCGGCGGTACGGGGACGCCGGGAGCGCCATGACGAGCGCATGTCAGCACGGGGATCACCGAATGGACAGCTCCCGGCACCGGAGTCGGTGCGAACCTACGCCTTGATTCGGCCGTCGCAGCAACGGAGCGAAAGGGGCGAACAAAGCGGACGGCCGACGCCTCGGGCCCGGTACTCGCGGGGAGTACCGGGCCCGAGGCGTCGGCCGTTGTTCAGCGCTGCCAGCTGCCGGCGCCCTGGAAGCCGTGCTGGCGCTCCAGGCGGCGCCAGCGGGCGCTGGTGGCGCGCCGGCGGCCCGGGACCGCGGCGGGCCGGTGCGCGGCGCGGGCGAGCAGGACGGCGGTCAGCGCCGCCAGCTCCTCCTCGCTGGCGTCACCCTTCTCCACGCGGATGGGGCTGGTCTGAACGGGAGTGGTCACATCTTCTCCGGTCTGCGAAAGGTCCGGTCGGTATCGGTGGTCGCCGTCCGCCCCTACTGGGGCGGGTTGCCGTGCTTGCGGGCGGGCAGGTCGGCGTGCTTGTTGCGCAGCATCTCCAGCGAGCGGATGAGCACCTCGCGGGTCTCGGCGGGGTCGATCACGTCGTCGACCAGACCGCGCTCGGCCGCGTAGTACGGATGCATCAGCTCGGACTTGTACTCCTTGACCATCCGGGCCCGCATCGCCTCCGGATCGTCCGCCTCCGCGATCTGCTTACGGAAGATCACGTTGGCCGCGCCCTCGGCGCCCATCACGGCGATCTCGTTGGTCGGCCAGGCGTAGGTCAGGTCCGCGCCGATGGACTGCGAGTCCATGACGATGTACGCACCGCCGTACGCCTTGCGCAGCACCACCGAGATCCGCGGCACCGTGGCGTTGCAGTACGCGTACAGCAGCTTGGCGCCATGCCGGATGATGCCGCCGTGCTCCTGGTCCACACCCGGCAAAAAGCCCGGCACGTCCAGCAGCGTGACGATCGGGATGTTGAACGCGTCGCACATCTGCACGAAGCGGGCGGCCTTCTCGGACGCCTCGATGTCCAGCACCCCGGCCAGCGACTGCGGCTGATTGGCGATCAGGCCGACGACCTCGCCGTCCAGCCGGGCCAGCGCCACGATGATGTTGGTGGCCCAGCGCTCGTGGACCTCCAGGAACTCGCCGTCGTCGACCAGCTCCTCGATCACCGCCCGCATGTCGTAGGGCCGGTTGCCGTCCGCCGGCACCAGGTCCAGCAGCGCGTCGCCGCTGCGGTCGGCGGGGTCCTCACAGGCCACCGACGGCGGCTGCTCCCGGTTGTTCTGCGGCAGCAGCGACAGCAGGAAGCGCACCTCCTCCAGGCACGTCTGCTCGTCGTCGTAGGCGAAGTGGCACACCCCGGAGGTCTCGGCGTGCACATCCGCACCGCCCAGTCCGTTCTGGGTGATCTCCTCGCCGGTCACCGCGCGCACCACGTCCGGGCCGGTGATGAACATCTGCGAGGTCTCGCGGACCATGAACACGAAGTCCGTCAGCGCCGGGCTGTAGGCCGCGCCGCCCGCGCACGGGCCGAGCATCACCGAGATCTGCGGGATCACGCCCGACGCCTTGGTGTTGCGCTGGAAGATGCCGCCGTAGCCGGCCAGCGCCGAGACACCCTCCTGGATGCGCGCCCCGGCCCCGTCGTTCAGCGACACCAGCGGCGCACCCGCCGCGATGGCCATGTCCATGATCTTGTGGATCTTGGTGGCGTGGGCCTCGCCCAGCGCCCCGCCGAAGATACGGAAGTCATGCGCGTAGACGAACACCGTCCGCCCGTGCACCAGACCCCAGCCGGTGATCACACCGTCGGTGTAGGGCTTCTTCGCCTCCAGGCCGAACCCGGTCGCCCGGTGCCGGCGCAGCGGCTCGACCTCCCGGAAGGAGCCCTCGTCCAACAGCAGCTCGATCCGCTCACGCGCGGTGAGCTTGCCCTTGGCGTGCTGCGCCTCGGTCGCCCGTTCGCTGGGGCCGCGCCGGGCCTGCTCACGGATGGCGTGCAGCTCGGCGACCCGCCCGCGGGCATCGTTCGCCTCGGCGGGCACATCTTCGACAGTGGTCATGTATCGACGGTACGTGGCCCGGGCCCTCGGAACCGATGTCGGTTTCGTACAACGTCGGAAGCGATTTGGTGGGCAAGCAGAACAGAAGCCGCCTGTACGTGGCCCGCATCCGGCCTGATGGGCACGCCGGAAGGCCCGGTCGGTATGTATGGGCCCGACAAAGCGCGCCCGGGCGACGTTGTGGTCCTCCGATGCTTGACCACGCCCCGGCGGGGCACGGCCGCACCCCGGAACCTGCCTTGATCAGGGAGAACGGCCGGTCAGCGCGGGGCGACCGTACAGGTGTGGGTGGTGCAGGCGGTGCCCGGGGTGACGCGCAGCCGTAGCGCCGGCGTGATCGCGAGGACCGTGACGGAGGGGTCGGCGGCGAGCACGGCGCGGACCGGGCGGTCCCAGACCACCTCGAACGGCTTGCCGGTACGCGGCGGCTCGGCCACGCACAGTGACGCCGTCCGCCCGCCGTGCCTGCCCTGCGCGGCGTGCGCCGGGCGCTCGCGCAGCAGGACGCTCGCGGGCGCCGAGACGGTCAGGCCGCCCGCCGAACCGGCCTGCCAGAAGTTCGCGGCGGTCAGGCCGAGCGACGGGACCGCGACCGCCTGCCGCTCGCCGGTGTTGGCCAGGACGGTCAGCCAGCGGCGGTCGGCGGCCCGTGCGGCCAGGGCGCGCGGCCCCGCGCCGGGCATCAGCAGGTACGCGTACGCGGCGTCCGCCGGGTCGGTGCCGTGGTCGAGCCAGAGGGTCAGGTAGCGGCGGGTGAAGGGTTCGGGCGAGCCGCCGGTGTTGATGTCGCTCCAGGCTCCGGTCCGGGTGTCGCGCAGCGCGTACGGAACCTGGTCGGCGCCGCCGGGGAGGCGGGGGAAGACGTATCCGCCGTGCCCGGCGAGGTGGATCCAGCGGGCGCGCGGGAAGGACAGCCGCCGACCGGGCTCCGCGGACCGCCGTACGCCGTCCACGGTCAGTACGGGCGCCCCGTCCGGGCCCAGGTTGCGGTTGTCCACGACCGTCTCGGCGGGCACGCCGTCGCGGGAAGTGATGCCGGCGCCCAGGCAGACCACGCAGTCCGCGGCGAAGAACCACGACTTCTTGGCGCGCAGGGTCGAGGAGAGGCCGCGCACGTCCTGTCCGACCGCGGCGAACTCGCCGTCGGTGGTCCCGCCGACCCACCGTGCGGCGGGCTTGGGCTCGCCCCAGCCGCCGCCCTCGTTGTCGGCCAGCCGCTTGGTGGAGACGGTCGTGCCGGGCAGGCGGTACGGGTCGACGGTGGGCCAGAAGGCGTCCGTGTACTGGCCGCCCCCGAAGTCGTGGCCCCACCAGTAGAGCATTCCGGCGCCGGTGTGCCAGCCGCGCGGATTCTCGCCGTTGCCGTTCTCGTAGTACGTGATGCGGTCCGATGCCATGGCCAGGCCGGCGGCCCAGCCGGGGCGGCGGTGCACGGCCCGGTCCATGGCCGGGAAGAGCCGGTGGGCGACGGGTTCCGGCGCGACCGGGCCGCCGTCGTCCGCGAGCGTCTTGAGGCGGGCCAGGTCGGCGACCTCGTACTGCCGGTCGGCGAGGACCGGATAGCTGGTGTCCCGCCGGATCCAGCCCCGGACCATCGCCTGCCAGCGCTCCCGCTCCTGGGGCGTGGCCGCTTCCGCGAGCAGCGCGACGGCCGCGACCAGCGCGTGACCGTGGAAGTGGTCGCTGCGCATCACCCGGCGTTCGTCGGTGCGCTGGTAGCCGCGGCTTATGGCGCGGCCGTTGACGCTGTCCATCATCAGGCCGTTGTGGAGCAGCGGCGCGTAGGCGTGCTCCACGCTGTCGAAGATGATCTGGCGCTTCGGGTCGGTGACGGCCCAGTCGGACCCGCCGAGCAGCAGGAAGAGGCGGCCGAGCCCGTCGAGCAGGACGAATCCGTAGGTGCCGGAGTAGGCGACCCAGGTGTGCTGGACGAAGGAGCCGTCGGCGTAGAGGCCGTCGCCCTTGGTGACGTACGGGAAGACCGGCGACAGGGCGTCGCGGGCCAGTGCGATCTTCGCCGGGGCCCGGCCGAGGATGCCGCGCAGGGCCACGACACGGCACAGGTCGACGCGGTTGGCGCCGGTGCTGGTGCCCGTGTAGTCGCCGAGCATGGCGTCCGGGACGAAGTGGTCGACGGCGGCGAGGTACCGCTCCCGCCGCTCCTGGCCGAGCTGCTCGTACAGCATCGCCACGGTGTCCAGGAGGAGCCGGGGGCTGCCGATCTGCCACTCCCACCAGTTGCCGTACCGCGTGGTGCCGGAGTGGTAGACGGTGTCGTGTACGTGGTCCAGGCCCCGGACGAGGTCGGCGGCGAGGCCGGTGTCACCGGTCAGGCCGGTGCCGGGCTGGAGGTACGCGCGGGCCATGGTGGCGAGGCGCCCGTAGCTGCGGGTGATGCCGGCCGGCGGGTCGAAGGGGCTGTCGGGCCAGAGCGAGCCGGCGGCCGGGCGCATGGCCGTACGGAAGCCGCGGGCCAGCTCGCCGGTCTCCTTCAGGCGGGCGGCGTACGGCTCGGCGGCGGGGTCGTAGCCGGTGCCGAGCTGGATGCCGAGCCAGCGGCGGCGCAGTACCTCGTACGGGTCGCCGTCGGCGGCGTGCGCGACGGCGGACGGGCCGGTGAGCGCGGGCGCCAGCGCCAGGCCGAGCGCGCCCGCTCCGGAGAAGCCGAGGAAGCCGCGGCGGGACCAGAGGGGGTAGGGCGGCACGGTCCGTCCTCTCCGTGAGCGTCAACTGCGTACGGAAACGGTCTGGTTGAACGGTGTCCGACGGTCTAGCACGGGCCCCGCCCCTCCGACAATGCCCATGACATGCCGACCGCGGACACCTCGCATCACTCCCCCGTGGGCCAAATGTTGAAACTTGAACTAGATCCCGCTACGCTCATTCTCGTTGAAGGTTTAACAACCCACTTCCGAGGAGGAGCCATGGCTCTGTTCACCCGCAAGCGCGCCACGGCCACGGCCACGGACGCCGCCCGCACCACCGCCGTCCTCGACGCCGACCCGGCCCTCGCCCGGCTGACCGGCGACTACACCATCGACCCCGCGCACAGCCGGATCGGCTTCACCGTGCGGCATGCCATGGTCACCAACGTCCGCGGCGCGTTCGGCACCCACGAGGGCACCCTCCACCTCGACGGCGCCGACCCGGCCCGCTCCACCGCCTCCGTGGACGTCACGATCGCCTCCGTCGACACCGGCATCGCCGACCGCGACGCCCACCTGCGCGGCAGCGACTTCTTCGACGCCGAAGCCTTCCCCCTGATGACGTTCCGCTCCACCGCCGCCGAGCGGGTCGGCGACGCCACCTACCGCGTCACCGGCGACCTGACGATCAAGGACGTCACCCGGCCGCTCACCATCGACCTGGAGTACCAGGGCACGGCGACGGACGTGTACGGCGCCGAGCGCGTCGGCTTCGAGGGCAGCGCCGAGATCCTGCGCTCCGACTGGGGCCTGACCTGGAACGCGGCGCTGGAGACCGGCGGCGTGATGGTCAGCGACAAGGTCAAGCTCACCTTCGACATCTCCGCGGTCAAGGCCGCCGCCTGAGCCGAAGGCTCCCGCAAAACCCCGCGGCCCCGCACCGTCCTCCCCCAAGGACCGGTACGGGGCCGCGGTCACATTCCGCGCCCGGCGGCTACTCCTGCGGCTCGACGCCCGCCCGCAACAGCCCGTACGCGTACGCGTCGTCCAGCGCCTGCCAGGACGCCGCGATGACGTTCTCCGCGACGCCGACCGTGGACCACTCCCCCTGCCCGTCACTGGTGGACACCAGGACGCGGGTGGTCGAACCGGTACCCAGGCGGCCCTCCAGGATGCGGACCTTGTAGTCCACCAGCTCCAGCCCGGCCAGCTGCGGGTAGATCCGCTCCAGGGCCACCCGCAGCGCCCGGTCCAGCGCGTGCACCGGACCGTTGCCCTCCGCGGTGGCCACCAGCCGCTCGCCCTTGGCCCACAGCTTCACGGTCGCCTCGTTGGCGTGGGTGCCGTCCGGCCGGTCCTCGACGATCGCCCGCCAGGACTCCACCTCGAAGTACCGGCGCGGCCGCCCCTCCACCTCCTCGCGCAGCAGCAGCTCGAACGAGGCGTCGGCGGCCTCGTACGTGTACCCGGCCAGCTCGCGTTCCTTGACCCGCGCCACCACCCGGCCGACCAGCTCCCGGTCGCCGCTCAGGTCGAAGCCCAGCTCCTTGCCCTTGAGCTCGATGGAGGCGCGCCCCGCCATGTCGGAGACCAGCATCCGCATGCTGTTGCCGACCAGCGCCGGGTCGATGTGCTGGTACAGGTCCGGATCGACCTTGATCGCGGAGGCGTGCAGCCCGGCCTTGTGCGCGAACGCCGAGACGCCGACGTACGGCTGGTGGGTGGACGGGGTGAGGTTGACGACCTCGGCGACGGCATGCGAGATCCGGGTGGTCTCGGCCAGCTTGCCCGGCGGCAGCACGCGGCGCCCGTACTTCAGCTCCAGAGCGGCCACGACCGGGAAGAGGTTGGAGTTGCCGACCCGCTCGCCGTAGCCGTTGGCGGTGCACTGCACGTGGGTGGCGCCCGCGTCCACGGCGGCGAGGGTGTTGGCCACCGCGCAGCCCGTGTCGTCCTGCGCGTGGATGCCCAGGCGCGCCCCGGTGTCCGCCAGCACCGTCCGTACGACGGCCGAGACCTGCGCGGGAAGCATCCCGCCGTTGGTGTCGCACAGCACGACCACATCGGCGCCGGCCTCGCTCGCGGTCCGGACGACCTCCTTGGCGTACGCCGGGTCGAGGGCGTACCCGTCGAAGAAGTGCTCACAGTCGAGGAAGACCCGGCGGCCCTGCGCGCGCAGGTACGCGACGGTGTCCCGCACCATCGCGAGGTTCTCCTCCGGGGTGGTGCGCAGCGCCAGTTCCACATGCCGTACGTGCGACTTGGCGACGAGGGTGACGACCGGCGCCCCGGACTCCAGCAGGGCCGTGACCTGCGGGTCGTCCTCGACCCGCACGCCCGCCTTGCGGGTGGCGCCGAAGGCGACCAGCTGGGCGTGCTTGAAGTCGATCTCCGCGCGGGCCCGCTGGAAGAACTCGGTGTCCCGGGGGTTGGCGCCGGGCCAGCCGCCCTCGATGAAACCCACGCCGTAGTCGTCCAGGTGCCGGGCGATGGTGAGCTTGTCGGCGACGGTCAGGTTGATCCCCTCACGCTGCGCGCCGTCGCGCAGCGTGGTGTCGAAGACGTGGAAGGCGTCGGACAGTGAGGGTTCGGGTACGTCCGTCATGCTGCTCAGGGCTCCTGTCGGGTCTCGGTATACCGGAATAACCGGTTCCACCGCCCCCTCGTGGTCCCTCGCGCTTCGCCGCCGGCGATGGGTGGGCCGGAAACGAAAAGACCCCTCGCGGATGCGAGAGGTCTGCGCGCGGGTCTGGGACGACGGCGACCGCGCCGTACTCGGTACGTACGGGGCGGTCACTGCGGACCGGCGCGCCTGCTGCCAATAATCGTGGCGAGGGTGGGCACGGGCGTCAGTTTGCCATACGTTCCCGGGGGGGGCGGCCGGGTGTCTCACAGTTCGGGCCGCCGGGGGTGGCCCGTTCCCGATTGTCCTCAAACGCCGGACGGGCTTGATTTCGCTTGGCTGCGGGTCGTCAGGGCTGACGCTTCCTGTGTCCTCAAACGCCGGACGGGCTACTTTTCGCCGGTTGCGGTCCTGACTCGGCTCCTTGCTCTGCGCGCTGTACGCGGTTCAGGTCGATCGTCCTCGTCTCCCGCATCGTGACGTAGACGATCAGGGACACCGCCGCGCAGCCCGCCACGTACCAGTAGTAGCCGGATTCGATGCCGCCCTTCTTGAACCAGAGGGCCACGTATTCGGCCGTGCCGCCGAAGAGGGCGTTGGCGATGGCGTACGGGAGGGCGACGCCGAGGGCGCGGATGCCGGTGGGGAAGAGTTCGGCCTTTACGCAGGCGTTGATCGAGGTGTAGCCGGTGACGACGAGGAGGGCCAGCAGGGAGAGGCCGAGCGCGGGCCAGAAGCTGCCGGCGTGCTTGAGCAGCGTCATGATCGGCACGGTCAGGAAGGTCGAGCCGACGGCGAAGGTGATCAGCAGCGGGCGGCGGCCGATCCGGTCGGAGAGCCGGCCCGCCAGCGGCTGGATGCACATGAAGATGAACAGCGCGCAGAAGCTGACCAGCGAGGCGGTGGGCTTGTCCAGGCCCGCGGTGCCGGACAGGTACTTGGTGAGGTACGTGGTGTACGTGTAGTACGCGACGGTGCCGCCCATGGTGAGCGCGATGACGAGGAACGCCTCGCGCCGGTGCGCCCACAGCGCCTTGATCGTGCCGCGCGCCGGGTCGTTGTGCGCGCTGTCGTCCTGCGCGTACACCTCCGTCTCCAGCATGTTGCGCCGCAGGTAGAAGACGATGGCGGCACCGAGCGCGCCGATGATGAACGGGATGCGCCAGGCCCAGCTGTGCAGGGCGTCCTCGGACATGGTGCGCTGGAGGACGATCTGCAGGCCGAGGCCGAGGAGCTGGCCGGCGGTCATGGACACGTACTGGAAGCTGGAGGCGAAGCCGCGGCGGTCCGGCGCGGACGCCTCCGTGAGGTACGTGGCGCTGGCCGCGTACTCGCCGCCGACCGAGAGCCCTTGCAGCATGCGGGCGATGAGCAGCACCGCGACGCCGCCGTAGCCGGCCACCGCGTAGGTGGGCGCGACGGCGATGAGGATGGCCGAGGCGGACATCAGGGTGACGGTGAGGGTCAGCGCGGCCTTGCGGCCCTTGCGGTCACCGACCCGGCCGAGCAGCCAGCCGCCCACCGGCCGCATGAAGAAGCCGACCGCGAAGATCCCCATGGTGTTCATGAGGTTGGCGGTGTCGTTGCCTTTCGGGAAGAAGGAGTCGGCGAAGTACACCGCGAAGCTGGCGTACACGAACCAGTCGAACCACTCGACCATGTTGCCGGCCGAGCCGACCCAGATCTTCTTCCACTGCTCTCGTCCCATGACCGATCACGGTCGCCGACCGGCGCCCGCCGCGGCAAGGGTGCGGCGGGCAACGATCACGCTTTGTTACCTGCGGGTGGACGGATTGCCGCGTTCGTCGGCGCCGCTCAGCGGGTGTGCCGCAGGAACACGTCGGTCTCGTGGTTGGTGTCGCCCGCGACCAGATCGTCCAGGTGCGATTCGAAGACGGCCTTGCGGCCGTCCGCCGTCATCCCGTCGGGCCCGGCGGTGGCCGCCCTCGGCTTGCCGTCGGTGCCGGGGCTGACCAGCGTGTCCTGCCCGGTCTTCAGGTCCTTGACGTACAGCCCGTACTCGACGCCGTAGGAGTGCAGCAGCAGCCGTCGGCCGTCCGGGCCGATCGCGTCGGCTTCGGCGTACTGGTTGCCGTTGATGCCGTCCACCCGCCGGATCGCGCCGGTGCGGGTGTTCCGTACGAAGACGTAGGAGCGTGCCTCGTCCGGCACCGGCACGATGTTCTTGGCCGCGGAGTTGAACGCGACGGTGCGGCCGTCGGCGCTGATCAGCGGGTCGGTGGAGCCCGAGGTGGCGGGCAGGCCGTCGGCGGTGGTGTCGATCTGCCGCTGCTCGCCGGTGCGCAGGTCGGCGAGGTGGATGTCGGCCCAGTCGCGGTCGCCGCCGGGGCCGCCGCCGCGGCGGCTGCGCTCCCGGTAGACGACGCGGGAGCCGTCGGCGCTGATCCGCGGGGAGTCGAAGGCGCGCCCTTCCTCGGCGGGGACCCGGCTGGCCCGGCGCGTCGTCCCGGTCCGGCGGTCGCGTACGTAGATGCGGCCCATCTCCTCCTTCTCCGGCGGGACGGCGGACTGGCGGCCGACGAAAGCGACGTAGCGGCCGTCGGCGCTGAGCGCGGGCGACTCGCCGCCGTCGTAGCCGGTGTCCATGCCGAGGTCGGCGCGCTCCAGGCGGCCGGTACGGATCTCGTACACGTAGACGTGGTACCGGCCGCCCGTCTCGGCGTTGAAGGCGACATACCGGCCGTCCGCGCTGATCGTGGCGAGGTCGGCGTTGCCGTGGCCGAGCGGGGCGTTGAGGCGGCGGGTGGTGCCGGTGCGGCGGTCGCGCAGGAAGACGTCGCGGACGAGGGCGCCGTCGTTGTCGTCGCCCGGGACGAGGTTGTCGGCCTCCGAGTCGAAGGCGACGTACCGGCCGTCGGCGCTGATCGCGGCGTTGTACGAGCCGCCGCCGACCGCCTCGGAGCCGTCGGGGGCGGTGTTCACCCGCTCGGTGCGCGGCCCCTGGCCACCCGCCGCCGCGGGCGGGCCGCCGGCCGCCACCGCCCCCACCAGCACGGCGACCGCGACGGCACCCGTCAACGTAGGTCTGCCACTGCGCGTACCCCTGTCCACGCCCATGCTTCCCCCCGGAAACACCCGCCTCCGGCCCTGCGCCGGAGCGCGAGGGGATACAACCGCGTCTCCTGCGACAGGGTCAATCCGCTCTTTTCCGTACAACCGGTACGAGGGTTGGGGCGTCCGCACAGCTTTTAGGGCACATTCGGGGCGCCCGCCGGCGCCAGCGCCTCGTCCAGGAACTCCGCCACGTGCCGCAGCACCTGCTCCCGGTCCAGGCCCGGCAGGCCGACGACGAGATGCGTACCGAAGCCGTCCAGCAGCGCGCGCGTACGGGTGGCGAAGCGGTCCGCGTCCACCGTACGCAGCTCGCCCTTCGAGGCGCCCTCGGCCAGGAGCGCCACCAGATCGCGGTGCCAGGCCAGTTCCAGGTCGAGCTGGCGCTCGCGGGCCCCGTCGTCCGCATTTTGCGAGCGGTTCCACACCTCCAGCCACAGGGTCCAGCGCGGGTCCCGGCGCCCTTCGGGCAGGTACAGCTGCACCAGCGCGTCGAGCCGTTCGCGCACCGGAACACGCTGAGCAAGCGCGGCTCGCCGCCGGGCACCCAACTGCTCCTCGCTCCACTGAAGGGTCTGGAGCAGCAGCTCGTCCTTCGTACCGAAGTAGTAGAGGATGTGCCCGCTGCTCATCCCGACCTCGCGGCCCAGTCCGGCCATGGTCAGCCGTTCCAGGCCCGCTTCGGCGATGGTGGCCATCGCCGCGGCCAGGACCTGCTCGCGGGGCTGGGTGAGCCGCCGCCGGGGTCGGCGGACCGGTCCGGGCACGAGAACCTCCGGGTGCGTCACACGGTGCCCACCTTGGGCTGCTGCTGGGTGATGCAGTGGATGCCACCGCCAGCAGCAAAGATCGTACGGGCGTCGGCCTGCACCACCGCGCGCTCCGGGAACAGCCGCCGGAAGATCGCGGCGGCCTCCTCGTCGCGCGGGTCGCCGAACGCGCACAGCACCACGCCGCCGTTGCACAGGTAGTGGTTGATGTAGGAGTAGTCCACCGGCTCGCCGTCCGCCTCCACCACGGTCGGCGCGGGCACCTCGACCACCTCCAGCCGCCGGCCGCGCGCGTCCGTCGAGGCACGCAGCAGCTTGACGATCTCCGCACACACCGCGTGGTCGGGGTGGGCCGGGTCGGGCTGGGTGTGCGCGACGACGACGCCGGGGCGGGCGAACGCCGCGACGATGTCCACGTGCCCGCGGGTGCCGAAGCGCCCGTAGTCGGCGGTCAGTCCGCGCGGCAGCCAGATCGCCTTCGTGGTGCCGAGGCAGGCGTGGATCTCCGCCTCGACCTCTTCCCGGGTACGGCCCGGATTGCGCCCCGGGTCGAGCTGCACGGTCTCCGTCAGCAGCACCGTCCCCTCGCCGTCCACATGCAGCCCGCCGCCCTCGTTCACCAGCGACGAGCGGTACGTACGGGCCCCGGCCAGCCCGCCCACGTACCCGCCGATCTCCGCGTCCCGCTCCCAGCACGCCCAGTCCTGCTCGCCCCACCCGTTGAACACCCAGTCCACGGCGCCCAACTGCCCACGCCCGCCAACCAGGAAGGCAGGCCCGATGTCCCGCATCCACGCGTCATCCAGCGCCCGCTCGACCACGTCGATCCCCGCCCCGAGCAACAGCCGCGCTCCGTCTGCCTGCCCGGGACCCGCCACCACCGTGACCGGCTCGAACCGCCGCACCGCCCGCGCGACCGCCGCCCACGCCCGCCGGGCCCGCTCCAACTCCTCGCCGCCTTCCTCCCCGAAGGTGGCGTTGACCCCCGGCCAGGCCATCCAGGTCCGCTCATGCGGAGCCCACTCGGCAGGCATACGGAAGCCGTCGGCGGCTGGGGTGGTCATGGGGTCCTCCGGGCTCGGGGCGGGGTGGCGGCGCTTGTTGAGGCTTTAGAGCGGCACACTAACGAGGAGAGTCCCGTACGCCAACCATGTACCGGAAACAGAATCAAGGAACTTAGAGCAGTGCTCAATACGGTGTGGCCTGCGCCGCCCCGCCCGCCCCCCGAAACGCCGAACGGCCCCCCGGCAAGCGCCGGGGGGCCGTTCGGCGATGTGCGGCTCGGGTCAGCCCAGCGGATGCATCCAGCCGTGGCTGTCCGGCGTGGCGCCCGTCTGGAGGTCCAGGAGGGCCTTGCGGAGCTTCATGGTGACCTCGCCGGGCTTGCCGTCGCCGACGGTCCAGGAGGCGGCCTCGGACTTGACGGAGCCGACGGGGGTGATGACGGCGGCGGTGCCGCAGGCGAAGACCTCGGTGAGGGAGCCGTCCTCGGTGGCGGCCTTCCAGTCCTCGACGGAGATGCGGCCCTCGGCGGCCTCGTAACCGAGGTCGGTGGCGATCTTCAGAAGGGAGTCGCGGGTGATGCCGGGGAGCAGGGAGCCGGACAGCTCCGGGGTGACGATCTTGTTCCCGTACACGAAGTACAGGTTCATGCCGCCCATTTCCTCGATCCAGCGGCGCTCGATCGCGTCCAGCCAGACGACCTGGTCGCAGCCGTGCTGGGCGGCCTGGGCCTGGGCGACGAGGGAGGCGGCGTAGTTGCCGCCGGTCTTGGCGGCGCCGGTGCCCCCGCGCACGGCGCGCACGTACTCCTGGGACAGCCAGACCGAGACCGGCTTGACGCCGCCGGTGAAGTAGGCGCCGGCGGGCGAGGCGATGACGATGAACAGGTACTCGTTGGCCGGCCGGACGCCCAGGCCGACCTCGCTCGCGATCATGAAGGGGCGCAGGTAGAGCGATTCCTCACCGGAGGCGGGCACCCAGTTCTTGTCCTGCCGGACCAGCGCGTCGCAGGCCTCGATGAAGGTCTCGACGGGCAGCTCGGGCATGCCCAGGCGGCGGGCGGAAGCCTGGAAGCGGCGGGCGTTGGCGTCCGGGCGGAAGGTGGCGACGGTGCCGTCGGGCTGGCGGTACGCCTTGAGGCCCTCGAAGATCGTCTGCGCGTAGTGCAGCGTCATGTTGGCCGGGTCCATCGACAGCGGCGCGTACGGCACCAGCTGGGCGTCGTGCCAGCCGCGGCCTTCCGTCCACTTGATCGTCACCATGTGGTCGGTGAAGTACCGGCCGAAGCCGGGGCTGGCCAGGATCTTCTCCCGCTCCGCGTCGGACAGCGGGTGGGCGGAGGGCTTGAGCTCGATCGTGGGCGTCGTCATGAGTGCGTGTCCTTCACCGGTGAGGTTATGGGGCCGCGCTCACGAACTCCTAGCCGTTACAGGACGTCCGGTACTCCCCTCGTACGGCGGCTCCACGTTCGATTATCGCTCCCGAGCTGCCGGGGAGGAAACGCCGTGCTGCGAAGGACGGGACGCCCCGGCTCCGGGACCGGACCCGTGTGCGCCTGCCAGGGGTCGATGGTCGCACCGAATCCGGCGGCAGCACAGTCGCGGGTATGCGTGACAGCGCCGGGGCGGTGCGCCCCGGCGCTGTGGGCGGCCGGCCGCCGGCCGGGCCGGTGCCTCAGCCCGCCACCCGGGAGGCCAGCGCGTCGCCGATCTCGCCGGTGGTGCGGGGGGCCGTGCCGCGGGCTTCGAGGTCGGCGGCGACGGCGCCTTCGATACGGGCCGCCTCGGCCTCGTAACCGAGGTGGCGCAGGAGGAGGGCGACGGACAGCACGGTGGCCGTCGGGTCGGCCTTGCCGGTGCCCGCGATGTCCGGGGCCGAGCCGTGCACCGGCTCGAACATGGACGGGAAGGCGCCGGTGGGGTTGATGTTGCCGGAGGCGGCCAGGCCGATGCCGCCGGTCACGGCGGCGGCGAGGTCGGTGAGGATGTCGCCGAAGAGGTTGTCGGTGACGATCACGTCGAACCGCTCGGGCTGTGTGACGAAGAAGATCGTCGCGGCGTCCACGTGCAGATAGTCGGTGGTGACCTCGGGGAACTCCTCGCCCACCTTGTCGAAGATCTTCTTCCACATGTGGCCCGCGTGCACCAGGACGTTGTTCTTGTGGACCAGCGTCAGCTTCTTGCGCGGCCGCGCGGCGGCCCGCGCGTACGCGTCCCGCACCACCCGCTCCACGCCGTACGCGGTGTTCAGGCTGACCTCGGTGGCGACCTCGTGCGGGGTGCCGGTGCGCAGGCTGCCGCCGTTGCCCGTGTACGGGCCCTCGGTGCCCTCGCGGACGACGACGAAGTCGATGTCGGGGCGGCCGGCGAGCGGCGTCGCGGTGTTCGGGAAGAGCTTCGACGGGCGCAGGTTGACGTAGTGGTCGAAGGCGAAGCGCAGCTTCAGGAGCAGGCCGCGCTCCAGGACGCCGGAGGGTACGGACGGGTCGCCGATCGCGCCGAGCAGGATCGCGTCGTGCTCCTTGAGGGACTCCAGGTCCGCGTCCGGCAGCGTCTCGCCGGTGGCGTGCCACCGCCGGGCGCCGAGGTCGTACTCCTTGGTTTCCAGCTTGACGTCCTGCGGGAGGACCGCGCCGAGGACCTTCAGTCCTTGGGCGACGACCTCCTGGCCGATACCGTCACCGGGAATCACTGCGAGGCGAATGCTGCGAGACATGCCTGGACCCTACTCTTCGTCCCATTGGTTGACACATGCCGTCCGGGATACGGACACATGAGGAGCCGGTCACCTGCCGTTCACCCGGAGGGCTTCCGCTCGTCGAACAGCGGTGCGACGTTGCGCAGCATGGACACACCACGCGTGGGCATCCCCGAACCGCTGGCCGGCCGCCTGAGCATGCCCGAGCAGCACGAGTACCTCCGGACGAAACTGACCCGCCGAGGACTGCTGCGCACCTCCGCCGTCACGGCGGGTGCCGTCGCGGGCGGCGGGCTGCTGGCGGCCCCCGCCCAGGCCGCCTCCCCCACCCTGCTCTCCTCCCCCGCCACCGGCGCGGTGCACGGCTCGCTGGTCGCGCCGTTCGGCCGGCACCTGGCCTTCGGCGCCGACCCCCGCCACCAGATGCGCGTCTCGTGGCAGGTGCCGTTCGCGGTCAAGCGGCCGTTCCTGCGTGTGGGACTGCGGCCGTGGGACCTGAGCCGCAAGATCCAGGCCGAGGTACGGGACCTGCACACGCCGTCGCTGAGCAAGAAGCTGCCCGCGGTGGACCAGTACTACCTGCACGCGGCGCTCGACGGGCTGCGGCCGGGCACCACGTACTACTACGGCGTCGGCCACGACGGCTTCGACCCCGCCGACGCCCGGCACTTCGGCACCCTCGGCACCTTCCGCACCGCACCGGCCCGCGCCGAGCGGTTCGTCTTCACCGCCTTCGGCGACCAGGGCGTCAGCTACCACGCGCTCGCCAACGACCAGCTCATCCTGGGCCAGAACCCGTCCTTCCACCTGCACGCGGGCGACATCTGCTACGCCGACCCGGACGGCAGCGGCACCGACCACGACACCTACGACGCGCGCCAGTGGGACCAGTTCCTGGCACAGACCGAGTCGGTGGCCAAGACCGTGCCGTGGATGGTGACGACCGGCAACCACGACATGGAGGCGTGGTACTCCCCCAACGGGTACGGCGGCCAGAACGCGCGCTGGACCCTGCCGGGCAACGGTCCCGACGCCGAGAGCGCGCCCGGCGTCTACTCCTTCACGTACGGGAACGTCGCCGTCGTCGCGCTCGACGCCAACGACGTGTCGTACGAGATCCCCGCCAACCTCGGCGTGACCGGCGGCCGGCAGACGAAGTGGCTGGACCGCAGGCTCGGCGAACTGCGCGCCACGCGGGGGATCGACTTCATCGTGGTCTTCTTCCACCACTGCGCCTTCTCCACCACCAACTCGCACGCCTCGGAGGGCGGGGTGCGCGACGCGTGGCTGCCGCTGTTCGAGAAGCACCAGGTGGACCTGGTGGTCAACGGCCACAACCATGTCTACGAGCGGACCGACGCGATCAAGGGCGGCCGGGTCTCGAAGAAGGTGCCGATCGGCGAGACGGTGGACTCCACGCGCGAGGGCATCGTGTACGTGACGGCCGGCGGCGCGGGCAAGTCGCTCTACGACTTCCCGGTGCCCGACAGCTACGAGGGTCACGTCAAGGATCTGGACCATGTGGACACGTACCACTGGGCCAAGGGCAGGGAGAAGGTCAAGGAGACGGTGCAGTGGTCGCGGGTGCGCTACACCGGCTACTCCTTCATCGCCGTCGAGGTCCTGCCGGGCCACCGGCCGCGGATGAAGGTCACCGCGCTCGCCGAGTCCGGGGAGAGCGTCGACCGCTTCGAGGTCACCCGCCGCCGCTGAGCGGACCGGGACGGGCGTGCCCGCGCGCACCGCGCGCCGCACGCCCGCCCACCGGACGGCCGGAGGTCAGTGCCCGGTCGAGCCGCCGTTGTCGCGGCGGTCGAGCGCCCGCTGGAGCGCGGCGGCGGCGTTCTTGCGGTCGGCCTCGTTGGTCGCACGGGCGGAGTGCCGGATTCTGCGGACAGCGGTCTTGGTCATGATGCGCCTCCAATGCCAAAGCCCCGAGAAATGAAACGGAAGCGTCCTTCCGGAAACGGCCGAAAAGCGCGGGGGCCTCGGCACAGCAGGGATCACCTGCCCACACAGCCGGGCCACACCCGCCACCGCTCGATCGAGCGGAACGTTCAGCTTCTACAACGCTAAGCCAGCAACGCCGTGCTGTCTGCACAATTACTTGGGCTTCCTACTATTTGAGACGGGCTATGGCCTGAGGTGCACGATCGGGTGATCGGTCGAGATCCGGGCGCGGGCGGGGACACGGCTCCGTAGCGTGACGGCGTCGCTTGTGCCATGGGGCCGGGCGCGCCCACACTTGAGGAGGAGGTGCTACGCCATGACCGCTCTTGCCCATGAGACCCCCTGGGGCTTCGCCCCCGAACCGTCCGGCCAGGAGGTGCCCAGGCCGGATCTGGATGAGGTCCTGTGGCAGGCGTGGGAAGCCATGGAACTCCCCGAGGGCTTCCACGCCGAGATCATCGAGGGGTTCATCGAGGTGTCGCCGACAGGCTGTTACGCGCACAGCCAGATCGCCAACAAGCTGCGCCGCGCCGCCGACAGATATTTGGCCGACGGACCGTACGCGGGTCACCAGGACACCAATGTGGTCCACGATCGCAAGGTTTGGATTCCCGACGTGATCATCGCCCTTGAGGATTTCGAGGCGCAGGACGTCATCGAACACGGAGTCGGAGTCAAAGCCTCTGCTGTGGAGGTGGCCGTCGAAGTGGTCTCCCCTGGCCACAACAGCATCACGCGCGACCGCGTCCGCAAGCGCCGTGCCTACGCCCGTGCTGGCATCCCCGTCTATGTCCTCGTCGACGACCATGATCTCCGCGGCATCGTCACCGTGTTCACCTCCCCCATGCCCGACAAGGGCGACTACGCCGCCGAACACCGAGTCCCCTACGGCACCGACATCACCATCCCCGAAGGCCCCGCCAAGGGCTTCGTCATCGACGAGACGATCACCGGCCCCCCACGCGGCGACCGCTGACCGTACGCGGACGGCCCGGCCCCCCACCAAAGGGGCGCCGGGCCGTCCGCGTGCTACGGGGCTACGGCTCAGCCCATGTGCGGGTAGCGGTAGTCCGTCGGGGCGACCATCGTTTCCTTGATGGCGCGGGGGGACATCCAGCGGATGAGGTTGAACTTGGAGCCGGCCTTGTCGTTGGTGCCGGAGGCGCGGCCGCCGCCGAAGGGCTGCTGGCCGACGATGGAGCCGGTGGGGCGGTCGTTGAGGTAGAAGTTGCCGGCCGCGAAGCGCAGCTTCTCCGACGCCTCGACGAGGACCTGGCGGTCCTGGGCGAGGACGGCGCCGGTCAGGGCGTACGCCGAGGCGGACTCCATCTGCTCCAGCATCGCGTCGAAGTCGGCGTCCTCGTAGACGTGGACGGCGATGATCGGGCCGAAGTACTCGGTCTTGAAGACCTCGTTCTCCGGGTCGGAGCAGGCGATCACGGTCGGGCGCACGAAGTAGCCCACCGAGTCGTCGTACGTGCCGCCCGCGACGATCTCGCAGGTCGGGTCCTGCTTGGCGCGGTCGATCGCGGCCTTGTTCTTGGCGAAGGAGCGGTCGTCGATGACGGCGCCGATGAAGTTCGACAGGTCGGTGACGTCGCCCATGGTCAGGCCCTCGACCTCGGCGACCAGGTCGTCCTTGAAGCCGCCCTCCCACAGGGAGCGCGCGATGTAGGCGCGGGAGGCCGCGGAGCACTTCTGGCCCTGGTACTCGAAGGCGCCGCGGGTGATGGCGGTCTTCAGGATCGCCGGGTCGGCGGTCGGGTGGGCGACGATGAAGTCCTTGCCGCCGGTCTCGCCGACCAGGCGCGGGTAGGAGCGGTAGTTCGTGATGTTCTCGCCGACCGCCTTCCACAGGTACTGGAAGGTGGCGGTGGAGCCGGTGAAGTGGACGCCGGCCAGCTCCGGGTGCGGCAGCGCGACCTCGGAGACCTCCTTGCCGTCGCCGGTCACCAGGTTGATGACGCCCTTGGGCAGGCCGGCCTCCTCCAGGAGCTGCATGAGCAGGATCGCGGAGTGGGTCTGCGTGGGGGACGGCTTCCAGACGACGACGTTGCCCATGAGGGCGGGCGCGGTCGGCAGGTTGCCGGCGATGGCGGTGAAGTTGAAGGGCGTGATCGCGTAGACGAAGCCCTCCAGCGGGCGGTGGTCCAGGCGGTTCCAGACGCCGTTCGGCTGGATGGGCGGCTGCTCCTGGAGCAGTTCGCGCGCGAAGTGGACGTTGAAGCGCCAGAAGTCCACCAGCTCACAGGGCGCGTCGATCTCGGCCTGCTGGGCGGTCTTGGACTGGCCGAGCATCGTGGAGGCGGCGATGGTCTCGCGCCACGGGCCGGACAGCAGGTCCGCGGCCTTGAGCAGGATCGCGGCGCGGTCGTCGAAGGACATGGCGCGCCAGGCCGGGGCGGCGGCCAGGGCGGCGTCGATGGCGTCCTGGGCGTCCTGGCGGGTGGCGTTGGCGTACGTGCCGATGACCGCCTTGTGGTTGTGCGGCTGCACGACGTCGAAGCGCTCGCCGCCGCCCATCCGCTTCTCGCCGTTGATGGTCATCGGCAGCTCGATGGGGTTCTCGGCCAGCTCCTTGAGCTTGGCCTCCAGGCGCGCCCGCTCGGGGGAACCGGGGGCGTAGCCGTGCACCGGCTCGTTGTACGGGGCGGGGACGTGGGTCACGGCGTCCATGTCGGCCGTCTCCTTCGGTCGGGGGTGTGCGGGTGCGTCACGTTGTGGGGCGCCCGGCCGCGGCGGCGGCCCGGCGCGCGGGGTCCGGCCGCGGGCCGGACGCCTGGCTCAGCCCTTGGTGGCGAGCGAGCGCAGGAAGAACACGAGGTTGGCGGGCCGCTCGGCGAGGCGCCGCATGAAGTAGCCGTACCAGTCGGTGCCGTACGGGATGTAGACACGCATCCGGTGGCCTTCCGCGACCAGGCGCTGCTGCTCGGCCTCGCGGATGCCGTAGAGCATCTGGAATTCGTACTCGGCGGGCTTGCGGCCGAAGCGGCGGGCCAGCTCCTGGCCTATCGCCACCATCCGCGGGTCGTGCGACCCGATCATCGGGTAGCCCTTGCCCGCCATCAGGATCTTCAGGCAGCGTACATACGCCTTGTCGACCTCCCGCTTGTCCTGGAACGCGACCGTCGCGGGCTCCTTGTAGGCACCCTTGACCAGGCGCACGCGGGAGCCTTCCCAGGCCAGCGCGTGGCAGTCCTCCTCGGTGCGGAAGAGGTAGGACTGGACCACCGCGCCGGTCTGCGGGAAGCGGGCGCGCAGCTCGCCGAGGATCGCCAGGGTCGAGTCGACCGTGGTGTGGTCCTCCATGTCGAGGGTGACCGTGGTGCCGGCCTCGGCGGCGGCCTCGACGACCGGGGTGACGTTCTTCAGCGCCAGGTCGTGGCCGCCGGGCAGGGCCTGTCCGAAGGCGGAGAGCTTGACCGACATCTCGGCGCGCTCGCCGAGGCCCAGGTCCTTCAGGGCGGCGGTCAGGCGGAGGTAGGCGTCGCGGTTGCGCAGCGCCTCGGCCGGGTCGGTGATGTCCTCGCCGAGGTGGTCGAGGGTGACCTCCATACCGCGGTCGGCAAGGGACCGTACGGCGGCCATGGACGCGTCCAGCTCCTCGCCGGCGACGAAGCGGTCCACGACCGGGCGGGTGACCGGAGCGGCCGAAACGATACGGCGGATGCTGTCGCTGCGCGCTGCTGCGAGAAGCACGGGACCCAGCACGGGGCACCTCCACGATTCAGGGTGACATTGCCGGACAGGCGCCGGGCAGGCGGGCGCGACGGCAAGATGAGCCACCTGAAACTTAAGGATCTCGCTACTTCCCGGCCATCGACAGCTGTCTGGCCTTCGTGGCCGGGATCTCAGACAGATGTATGACAATGGTGGACGACCACAACGGCACCGGTGGGCGCACGTCCCCCGGTGACCGCACGGACACCGGGGGCACACCGCCCCGGGGAGCGACGGAAAGGAGCCGCGCGGCGCATGCGGGGCGATTACCAACAGCTCGTGGACGAGATCTCGGCCGCCCTCGGCGCACCGGCCACCCTTGAGGACCGCGATTTCGGGCTGATCGCCTTCGGCGCCCACGAAGGCGACGACGACCTGGTCATGGACCCGGTACGGACCCGGTCGATCCTCCAGCGCCGCTCGACGGCGGCCGTACGGGCCTGGTTCGAGGCGTTCGGCATCGCCCGCGCGACGACGGCGCTGCGCATCCCGCCCGACCCGGCGGCCGGCGTCTTCAAGGGGCGCATCTGCCTGCCCGTACGCCATCGCGGCATCGTCCACGGCTACGTCTGGCTGCTGGACGACGGCCACCTGACCGACCTGGAGCTGGGCGGGGGCGGGACGCCTCCGGACCCCCGTATCGAGCAGGCGATGGAGTCGGCCGCGGGCATCGGCGCCCTGCTGGCGGCGGAGGCGCGCGCGGGCGCCGAGCTGGGCGACCTGCTGCGCGCGTTGCTGCTGTCGCGGCCCGGGGAGCGTTCCTCCGCGGCGGCGGCGCTGCGCGACGGCCTGCGCTCCGCGCCGGACGCGCCCCTGATGGTGGTCGCGGTGACGCCATGGGACGTCCCCGAGGCCGATCAGGCGCCACTGCCCAATCTGCCGGGGCTGCTCGCCGCCTGCACACTGCCCGCCGCGAATGCGTCCGCAAACGGGTCCACGAATGGCGCCGAGGCCCCGCGCCCGGCCCCGTCCGCCGCCCCGTCCGCCCCGGCGGCACGCCGCGCCACCCCCGCCCCGCCGCCGCGCGCGACCGCCGACGCCCCGTCCCTGGCGGCTCTCGTACGGCTGCGCTCGCCGTCCTCCCTCGCCGCGGCCCACACGGTGGCCGAACACCTGCTGCGCTCCCCGCGCGCGGGCGGGGGCCTGGCGCCGTCCGGGGCCGGTTCCCCTACGTTGCCGGTGGCCGCCGGGCTCGGTACGCCCGTACGGGAGTTGGCCGGATTGCCCACCACCTGGCACGAGGCGCTGGCCGCGGCGCGGGCCGCCCGCGCCGAGCCGCGGCTGGGCCCGGTGGCCGAATGGGCCGCCATCGGCTCGTACCGCCTGCTGACCGGCCTGCCGTCGGCCGAACCGGACTCGACCGTCCGCCCTCTGCTGGCGCCCGCGCACAGTGAACTCGCCCGTACCGCCGAGGTGTTCCTCGACTGCGCGGGCCAGGCGGGCCGCGCCGCCCAGGCGCTCGGTATCCACCGCCAGACGCTTTACTACCGGCTCGGCCGCGTCGAGAAGCTGACCGGTCTGGACCTGGACGAGGGCGGGGACCGGCTGCTGCTGCACATGGCGCTGAAGACGGCGCGGTTGTGAGGCGATGGCGGCAGGCACCGGTGCGGTAGTGAGGTGTCGGTGGCAGGCACCGGCGTCGTGGTGAGGTGGTGGTGGCATGTGCCAGGGGCGTCCCGGCCCGGTGGTCAGGCGGGGCGGCGCTGTAGATCGCTCCGGCTCGCGCGCCGTGCGCCCCGAGCGCGCACGGCCTCCGCATCCAACGGCCCGCACGCGAATACGCATTGTTGAGTACTGGACAGGCGAGAGGTCCGGACGCACGATGTGAGTCGGCGGGCACCCGGAAACCTGAGGCGAATCGGGCTGTCCGCACAGGGTGCGGCCGCCGCCGGGAGAAGAACCGGAACCGGCGGCGACCGGTACCGGGCGACGGGGCTCCTCTTCCCCCTCACCCGGCACTGACCGCCCTTCCTGGTGGGCCGGGGGCGCGCGGGAGGGCCCCTGGCTGGACAGGCCGGGAAGGGCGGGGCCGGAGTCGCTTCGTTCGCTGCGTGGCGCGGATCTCCGGCCGATCATGGGTGGGAACTGCTCGGCGACCTCTGGGTCTGGGAGATCCGGGCCCGGCGGCAGCTGCTGCCTGGTCCCGTACGGCGAGCCTAGAACCTGGCGGCGCGTCCGGACAAGTGGCACACGGTCAAATACCGAACGCTATCGGCCGGTTGACCAGCCGGGCCGAACACGGTGCGGGCGGACCGTCGTGCCAACAGGAACCGGCCGGTCCACCGCCGGTCCTAGACCGCCCCGGCCCCTCCCCCGGAACTCCCCTCCCCCATCGCGCCGCCTTCACCTTCCGTACACCCCGCGCGCGGCCCGAGCACCGAGCCCGACAGGACCCGCCGCATCGCCTCCACGAGGTCCCCGCCCGAGGGCACCGACCCGGGGTTGATCAGGGACTGCACCATCAGGCCGGTGAGCAGCGCCTGGTAGAAGGAGCCGACGACGCGCGCCGTCTCCGCGTCGACCGCGCTGTCCGGCACGCCCTCGAAGACCGCGACCAGCCCCTCGCCGCCCTCCGGCAGGACCGGGGCCAGCGCGGTGCGCAGCTCGGGGTCGCGGGGCAGCAGGCCGAACACCTCGACCTGGGAGGTCACGAACTCCCGCTGCTCCTGGAAGCGGCGCAGGATCAGGTCCCACATGGCCGCGAACCGCTCCACCGGGTCGCCCTCCGGCGCCGGCCCGCCGGCCTCGCCCGTATCGGCGAACCCCGCGCCCCACTCCGCGGCGGTCTCCACCAGCGCCTGGCGCATCAGGACGTCCTTGGAGCCGTAGTGGTAGCCGATGGAGGCCAGGTTGGCGCCGGAGGCGGCCACGATGTCGCGGGCGGTGGTGCGTGCGTACCCCTTGTCGAGCAGGCAGCGCTTGGCACCTTCCAGCAGGTCTTCGCGGTGTCCCATGCGGTCAGCCTAAGTCCGCCGGACACCTGTCCTGTACGGGCGTCTCATACGGCTGTCCGTCCTTGATACGCCCATATATGTACGGAGGGACGCGATCGCCCCTGCCCGTACGGAGAGCCCGGCCCGCCACACACGCGGTGCGGCGGGCCGGGCTCTCCGAACGGCGGAACCGCCGGAAGCGGCGGCGCCTCGCGTGCCTCCCTACCGGCCCCGCTCGGGCCCCATGCCGCCCCGCTCCGGACCCGGGCCGCCCCGGTTCCGGCGGCCGCGACGGCCGGTGGCCTTGCCGTCGTCGAACTCCACCTCTTCGCGGTGGACTTCGGTGTTGACCTCCTGCTGCTCGGTGACCCGCTCGGTCTCCAGCCGGATGCGCTCGACGGGCACGCTCTCCTTGCGTACGACGGCCTGCTCCTCGTAGAGCGTGACCTCGACCTCGCCGTCACCGAGCTTGTGCTGCCCGGTCCGGCCGGTGCGGCGCTCCTCGTCGCTGATCTTCTCGCGGACGAGGTGCGCCTCGTCGTGGCTGACCGGAACGGTGCGGTGCACCTCTTCGGTGGTCACGTGCTTGCGCAGCCGGGCGCGGCCCGCCTCGTGCGCCTCGGTGCCCAGCTCGACGTGCTCCTCGGAGATGATCATCTCCGGGTTCTGCTCCTTGGCGCGCGCGTCGGTGTCCCGGCCGCGGGACATGGCACCGGCCCCGGCACCCGCCAGCGGCCTGGACTCGGTCCGCTCCCGGCGGCGCTCCTCCGGCGGGCGCATGCCGGGCGCGCCGGCGGCTCCGGCGGTACCCATTCCGGCACCGGCGGCCGTGGTGCGGCCCGGTACCGTGCCGGACGGCGCGGTGCCCGGACGCGCTATCCCGTAGTGCCGGTACAGCCGCTCCTCCTCGCCCGGTTCCAGGTGGCCGTCCGCGTCGATCCGCGGCGCGTCCTTGATCTGGTCCTTGGTGTACGGAACCTGGCACTCGTCGCCCACGCGCCGGGCACCGGCGAGCGGTACGAAGGTCTCCTTCATGCCGAACAGACCGGTCCGCACGGTGATCCACTCGGGCCTGTCGGTGGCGTCGTCCCGGTATATCTGCTGGACCGAGCCCACCTTGGTGCCCTCCGCGTCGACCACGTTCTTGCCGGTCAGCTCCTGAGGGTTCTCACCCAGGGGTGCGTTCATGGCGTCGCTCTCCTTCCGCACGCGCCGGCAGGGGGCACGCGCAGTTCCCATTGCGCGTCGCCCCGCGAAGCGCAGCGAGTCGGAAAACCCCCGGAACACCGGTCCGGCGGCGTGTTTCCGGGGCGCCCGGCATCACCCCGCGCTACGCCGAACGGGTGAATCGTTGCGGGATCACCCAACGGCTCCCGACACCCGTACGGCACCGGGCCCGGACTCCCGCCGCAGCGGAGGTCCGGGCCCGGTGGTGCACGGTCCGGCCGTGGCGTCAGTCCGTGAGGTTGACCGCGCGCGCCGAGGTGGCGCCGATCTCCTCGGCGATCTCGGCCAGCACCGCCGGCGGGATGGTGTCGTCCACGGTCAGCGCGACCAGCGCCTCGCCGCCCGCATCGGCCCGGGAGACCTGCATGCCCGCGATGTTGATGCCCGCCTCGCCGAGGATCCGGCCGAGGGTGCCGACCACGCCGGGGCGGTCGCCGTAGCGCAGGAAGGCCATGTGGTCGGCGAGCGCGAGGTCGATGGAGTGCTCGCCGACCGCGACGATCTTCTGCTGGTTCTTGTTGCCGGCCAGCGTGCCGGAGATGGAGATCTCGTCGCCGCCCGCGAGGGTGCCGCGCACCGTGACCACGTTGCGGTGCTCGGCCGACTCGCTGCTGGTGGTCAGGCGCACCTCGACGCCGCGCTCCTGCGCGAACAGCGGGGCGTTCACATACGAGACGGTCTCGGCGACCACGTCCTCGAACACGCCCTTGAGCGCGGACAGTTCCAGCACCTTGACGTCATGCTGGGTGATCTCGCCGTACACCTCGACGTCGAGGCGGACCGCGACCTCACCGGCCAGCGCGGTGAAGATCCGGCCCAGCCGCTCGGCCAGCGGCAGTCCCGGCTTGACGTCCTCGGCGATCACGCCGCCCTGGACGTTGACCGCGTCCGGCACCAGCTCGCCCGCCAGCGCCAGGCGCACCGACTTGGCGACCGCGATGCCCGCCTTCTCCTGTGCCTCCCCCGTGGAGGCACCGAGGTGCGGGGTGGCGACGACCTGGTCGAACTCGAACAGCGGGGAGTCCGTACAGGGCTCGCTGGCGTACACGTCCAGGCCGGCGCCGGCCACCCGGCCCTCCTTGAGGGCGCTGGCCAGCGCGGCCTCGTCCACGATGCCGCCGCGCGCGGCGTTGACGACGCGCACCGTCGGCTTGACCTTGCGCAGCGCGTCGTCGCCGATCAGGCCGATGGTCTCGGGGGTCTTGGGGAGGTGGACGGTGATGAAGTCCGAGACCTCCAGCAGCTCCTCCAGGGAGACCAGCTTCACGCCCATCTGCGCGGCGCGGGCGGGCTGCACGTACGGGTCGTACGCGACGATCTTCATGCCGAAGGCGGACATGCGCTGCGCGACCAGCACGCCGATCCGGCCGAGGCCGACCACGCCGAGGACCTTCTCGGACAGCTCGACGCCGGTGTACTTGCTGCGCTTCCACTCGCCGTTCTTCAGCGCGGTGTTGGCCTGCGGGATGTTGCGGGCGGTGGCGATCAGCAGGCCGCAGGCCAGCTCGGCGGCGGTGACGATGTTGGAGGTCGGCGCGTTGACGACCATCACGCCGGCCTTGGTGGCGGCGGACACGTCGACATTGTCCAGGCCGACGCCGGCGCGGGCGATGACCTTCAGTTTGCGGGCGGCGGCGATGGCCTCGGCGTCCACCTTGGTGGCGCTGCGCACGAGGATCGCGTCGACGTCGGCGATGGCCGGCAGCAGCTCCGCGCGGTCGGCGCCGTTGCAGTGCCGGATCTCGAAGTCCGGGCCGAGGGCGTCGACGGTGGCGGGCGAGAGTTCCTCGGCGATCAGAACGACAGGTTTCGAGCTCACGTGGTCTTCATCCTCACTAATCCTGGGGGCCCCTCCCGTACCCCTTGCGGCAACGGGGGAGGACGGCCGTCCCGACGGCCGAAGGCGGTGAAGGGGGCAGCCGCGTGGAAGACGCACGACGCTGTGAGCCTGACGCGCTTGTGCTGTGCAGTGTAGTGGCGGGCCCCTTCCGTTCATCCGCCGTTTCGGAAGGATCACCCGGCAGTGGTGTGACGGGATGGACAACACCGCGGTGCGGGTGCGGCCGGCCGTCATGGCGAACGGGGCCGCAGCGTGTGCCACGGCCCCGCGCCGAACGGCTTACTGCTCCTCGTCGACCCAGCTCATGAGCTTGCGGAGCTTCTTGCCGGTGGTCTCCAGCAGGTGGTCCTCGTCGGCCTTCTTGTACTCGTTGTACTTCGGCAGACCGGCGTTGTACTCCGCCATCCAGTTGTTCGCGAAAGTGCCGTCCTGGATCTCGGCGAGCACCTTCTTCATCTCGGCCTTGGTGGCGTCGTTGACGATCCGCGGGCCGGTGACGTAGTCGCCCCACTCGGCGGTCTCGGAGACCGACCAGCGCATCTTCTCCAGGCCGCCCTCGTACATGAGGTCCACGATCAGCTTCAGCTCGTGGAGGCACTCGAAGTACGCGATCTCCGGCTGGTAGCCGGCCTCGACCAGCGTCTCGAAGCCCGCCTTGACCAGCGCCGAGGCGCCGCCGCAGAGCACCGCCTGCTCACCGAACAGGTCGGTCTCGGTCTCCTCGGTGAATGTGGTCTTGATGACGCCGGCGCGGGTGCCGCCGATGGCCTTGGCGTACGACAGGGCCAGCGCGAAGGCGTTGCCGGAGGCGTCCTGCTCGACGGCCGCGATGCACGGCACGCCGCGGCCCTCCTCGTACTGGCGGCGCACCAGGTGGCCCGGGCCCTTGGGGGCGACCATGCACACGTCGACGTGCTGCGGGGGCTTGATGAAGCCGTAGCGGATGTTCAGGCCGTGCCCGAAGAACAGCGCGTCGCCGTCCTTGAGGTGGTCCTTGACGGACTCCTCGTAGACCTTGGCCTGGATCGGGTCCGGCACCAGGATCATGATGACGTCGGCCTCTTCGGCCGCCTCGGCGGGGCTGACCACGCGCAGCCCCTGCTCCTCGGCCTTGACCTTCGACTTGGAGCCCTCGTGCAGGCCGACGCGCACGTCGACGCCCGAGTCGCGCAGGGACAGGGCGTGGGCGTGGCCCTGGCTGCCGTAGCCGAGAACCGCGACCTTGCGGCCCTGGATGATGGACAGGTCGGCGTCGTCGTCGTAGAACAGCTCGGCCACTTCGGGTATCTCCTTGGATCTAGCTGGTTGCCGACACATTACGTCGGGCTCGTCAGGAATGGTTCAGGGGTCTCGCGATACGGTCCGTACGGGCCCGTACGCTCAGGCGGAGCGGTCCAGTGCGCGCAGCGAGCGGTCCGTGATGGACCGGGCGCCGCGCCCTATGGCGATGGTGCCGGACTGCACCAACTCCTTGATGCCGAACGGCTCCAGCATCTTGAGCATCGCTTCGAGCTTGTCGCTGCTGCCGGTCGCCTCGATCGTCACCGCGTCCGGGGAGACGTCGACGGTCTTGGCACGGAAGAGCTGGACGATCTCGACGATCTGCGAGCGGGTCTCGTTGTCGGCGCGCACCTTGGCCAGCACCAGTTCCCGCTGGACCGCGGAGCCGGGTTCCAGCTCGACGATCTTCAGGACGTTGACGAGCTTGTTGAGCTGCTTGGTGACCTGCTCCAGGGGGAGCGATTCGACACTCACCACGATGGTGATGCGGGAGATGTCGGGGTGCTCGGTGACGCCGACGGCGAGCGAGTCGATGTTGAATCCGCGGCGGGAGAACAGCGCGGCGATCCGGGCCAGGATGCCGGGGGTGTTCTCCACCAGGACGGAGAGCGTGTGCTTGGACATGGTCGGTCTTCTTCCTTCTATCCGCGTCTCGCGCGTCCCGGTGGCTCAGTCGTCTTCGCTGTCGCCGAAGTCGGGGCGGACGCCGCGGGCCGCCATGACCTCGTCGTTGGAGGTGCCGGCCGCGACCATCGGCCAGACCTGGGCGTCCTCGTGGACGATGAAGTCCACCACCACCGGCCGGTCGTTGATCGCGTTGGCCTTGGCGATCACCGCGTCCAGCTCGGCCGGGTCCTCGCAGCGCATCGCGACGCAGCCCATCGCCTCGGCCAGCTTGACGAAGTCCGGCACACGGGTGCCGGCGCCGGCCACCCCGGCCGTGGCGGCGCAGTCCTCGGGGCCGCTGTGCAGGACGGTGTTCGAGTAGCGCTGGTTGTAGAACAGCGTCTGCCACTGGCGGACCATGCCCAGGGCGCCGTTGTTGATGATGGCGACCTTGATCGGGATGTTGTTCAGCGCGCAGGTGACCAGCTCCTGGTTGGTCATCTGGAAGCAGCCGTCACCGTCGACGGCCCAGACCGTACGGTCGGGACGGCCGGCCTTGGCGCCCATCGCGGCCGGGACGGCGTAGCCCATCGTCCCGGCGCCGCCGGAGTTCAGCCAGGTGGACGGTGTGTCGTAGTCGATGAAGTGGGCGGCCCACATCTGGTGCTGGCCGACGCCCGCCGCGTAGATGGTGCCCTCGGGGGCCAGCTCGCCCAGGCGCTGGATGACCTGCTGCGGGGCCAGGCTGCCGTCGTCCGGGTGGGTGTAGCCGAGCGGGTAGGTCTCGCGCCAGCGGTTCAGGTCCTTCCACCAGGCCGTGTAGTCGGCGCTGTGGCCGGCGGCGTGCTCGGCCTGGAGGGCGACGACCAGGTCGGCGATGACCTCGCGGGCGTCACCGACGATCGGCACGTCGGCCGCGCGGTTCTTGCCGATCTCCGCCGGGTCGATGTCGGCGTGCACGATCTTGGCCAGCGGGGCGAAGGAGTCCAGCTTGCCGGTGACCCGGTCGTCGAAGCGGGCGCCGAGCGCGACGATCAGGTCGGACTTCTGCAGGGCCGTGACGGCGGCGACCGTGCCGTGCATGCCGGGCATGCCCAGATGCTGCGGGTGGGTGTCGGGGAAGGCGCCCAGGGCCATCAGGGTGGTGGTGACGGGCGCGCCGGTCAGCTCGGCCAGCACCTTCAGCTCGGCGGTGGCGCCGGACTTCAGCACACCGCCGCCGACGTACAGGACCGGGCGCCGGGCCTCGGTGATCAGCCGGGCGGCCTCGCGGATCTGCTTGGCGTGCGGCTTGGTCACCGGGCGGTAGCCGGGCAGGTCGGTGTGCGGCGGCCAGGAGAAGGTGGTCTGCGCCTGGAGGGCGTCCTTGGCGATGTCCACCAGGACCGGGCCCGGGCGGCCCGTGGAGGCGATGTGGAACGCCTCGGCGATGGTGCGGGGGATCTCGGCCGCGTCGGTGACCAGGAAGTTGTGCTTGGTGATCGGCATCGTGATGCCGCAGATGTCCGCCTCCTGGAAGGCGTCCGTGCCGATCGCCTTGGAGGCGACCTGGCCGGTGATCGCGACCATCGGGACGGAGTCCATGTGGGCGTCGGCGATCGGCGTGACGAGGTTGGTGGCACCGGGCCCCGAGGTGGCCATGCAGACGCCCACCTTGCCGGTGGCCTGGGCGTAGCCGGTGGCGGCGTGGCCGGCGCCCTGCTCGTGGCGGACCAGGACGTGACGGACCTTCGAGGAGTCCATCATCGGGTCGTACGCGGGGAGGATGGCGCCCCCCGGAATGCCGAACACGGTGTCGGCCCCGACCTCTTCGAGCGAACGGATGAGGGACTGCGCGCCCGTGACGTGCTCCACGGTGGCGGGCGCGTGCGCCCCGCCGGAGTGACGGGCCCGCGGCTGCGGATGGTGGGCCCCGGTGGCCTGCTCGGTCATCTGCGTCTCTTCTCGAAGCTGAGGGTTTTGGTGGGGTATGGGGGCAGTTATGCAACAAAAAACCCCTCGTGCCGTGAGGCAAGCGAGGGGAGCGCGCCGGTGCGGAGCGCTGGGTTTCTTCAGTGACCCAGCTTCAGCCGACGCGCTTTCCAAGTACGAGAATTCGGGTGCGCATGGAACTGACCCTCCCCCCGGGGCCAGCCGAGTGTCAAGTGGGTGGGACGGAGGTCTCACTATTTGGGCGCAGCGGAGGCCGTGCCAGGGCCGCCTCCGCTGCGTCCCGGCCGTCCCCCGGCGCGAATCGCCTGGGCAGTTCGCCCAGCACCCGTCCGGGTGACACCGGTTCGCGCCCCTTCTTGACGTGGCGTACGGGCAGGCCCGTACCACTGAGCACCACCGCCCGGCCCTCGCTGCCCGGACCCGGCACCGGATAGCCGCCCTGGGTCAGCGCGCGGCGCAGCCGGTGTTCGTCCAGCGGCCCGGAGAAGGCCATGCCCTGGCCGTGGGTGCAGCCCATCGAACGCAGCGCGACGACCTGCTCGGGCAGGTCGACGCCGTCCGCGACGGACTGCATGCCGAGGTCGGCGGCGATCCGCAGCAGCCCGGACGTGATCTTGTGCAGCCGGGCGGAGTCCACCACCCCGTCGACCAGGTCGCGGTCCAGCCGCAGCACGTCGACGGGCAGCCGGCGCAGCGCGCCGATGGCGGCCGCGCCACTGCCGAAGCCGTCCAGGGCGATCCGCACCCCCAGGCGGCGCAGGGCGACCAGACGCCGCTCCAGCTCCTCCAGAGGTATCCGCGGATCGGTGTCGGCCAGCTCCAGGACCAGCGACCCGGACGGCAGGCCGTGCCGGGACAGCAGCGCCTCGATGCTCTTGGGCGGCAGCGCGCGGTCCAGCAGCCGGTGGGCGGAGATCCGCACGGCCACCGGGACCGGATGGCCCGCCCGGTGCCGGCCGGCGGCCTGCTGCACCGCCTCCTCCAGCTGCCAGCGGCCCAGCTCGGCGGTCCGGTCGCCGTCCTCCTTGAGACGGCCGCGGTCACCGACCCGCAGGAACTCGGCGGGGGTGAAAAGTATGCCCTGGGCGGAGCGCCAGCGGGCGAGCGCGGCGACCGCCGTGATCCGGCCGTCGGCCAGCTCCACCACGGGCTGGTGCAGCAGTGCGAACTCGCCGTCGTGCAGCGCCGTGCGCAGCTTGGTGGCCAGCTCGGCGCGGCGCACCACGTCGGCCTGCATCTGGGGTGCGTACAGCTTGACGCAGCCCTTGCCGGCCTGCTTGGCGCGGTACATCGCCAGGTCGGCGTTGCGCATCAGGGGGCCGGGGGTGATGCCCGGCTCGGCGAAGGCGACGCCGATGCTGGCGGCGACCCGGACGTCCCGGCCGTCGATCTTGTACGGCTCGGAGAGCCGGATGCGCAGCCGGTCGGCGACCTCCAGGATGCGGTGCTCCCGGGCGGCGTGGTCACGGGTGCCGTCGCCCATGATCAGCGCGGCGAACTCGTCGCCGCCCAGCCGGGCCGCGGTGTCCCCGGCCCGTACGGATTCGGCCAGTCTGCGGGCGGCCTGGACGAGCAGTTCGTCGCCCGCCTGATGGCCGATGGTGTCGTTGACCTGCTTGAAGCCGTCCAGGTCGATAGAGCACGGCGGTGCCCGGATCGGTGGCGCGGCGGCCGGTCAGCGCCTGGCTGACCCGCTCGGTGAACAGGGCCCGGTTGGGCAGGTCGGTGAGCGCGTCGTGCGAGGCGTTGTGCTGGAGCTGCGCCTGGAGGCGGACGCGTTCGGTGACGTCGCGGGAGTTGAAGATCAGGCCGCCGTGGTGGCGGTTGACCGTGGACTCCACGTTGAGCCACTTCTCCCCGCCGGGGCGGTTCTCCCCTGCCCGGAACCGGCACTCGATACGGGTGGTCGGTTCCTCCTCGGGCTTGGCCGCGAGGAATCTGCGCACCTCGTGCACCACGCGTCCCAGGTCCTCGGGATGGATGAGGGAGGCCAGCTCGGAGCCGACCAGTTCCTCCGCGTCCCGGCCGTAGACCCCCGCGGCGGCGGGGCTGACGTAGCGCAGTATCCCGGTCGGCGCGGCGATCATGATGACGTCGCTGGAGCCCTGGACCAGGGAACGGAAGTGGTTCTCCTTCTGGGCCAGTTCCTGCGTGAGGGTGATGTTGTCGAGCAGCATGATGCCCTGACGCACGACCAGGGCGAGGACGACCGTGCAGCCCGTGAAGAGCACCACGCGGTCGATGCGGCGGCCGTCCAGGACGTTGTACAGGATGCCCAGGGTGCACACGGCGGCGGCCAGGTACGGGGTGAGCGCGGCGAGCGAGCCGGCGATGGGCCGGGTGGCCGCCGAGGTGGCCGGCGGTGTGCGCGGCGCGGAGCGCTCGGTGGCGGCCGGCGCGGTGTCGCCGCCGGGCAGCCGTCGGGCCACCCACGGCGCGTACGTCAGAAGCATCGAGCCGGCGAACCAGCCGGCGTCCAGGATCTGGCCGGAGCGGTAGTGCTCGCGCAGCAGCGGCGAGCTGAACAGCGCGTCGCACAGCACCGTCAGGGCCAGCGCCGCGATGGCGGTGTTGATCGCCGAGCGGTGCGCCGAAGAGCGCTTGAAGTGCAGCGCGAGCACCATGCTCACCAGCACGATGTCCAGCAGCGGATAGGCCAGCGCGAGCGCGCCCTGCGGCACGCTCTGGCCCTGGAAGTGCGCGGTGTGCGCGAGCGCCAGGCTCCAGGACAGCGTCAGCAGCGAGCCGCCGATCAGCCAGGCGTCCAGCCCCAGGCACACCCAGCCGGCCTTGGTCACGGGCCTCTTGGCGAGGACGAGCAGGCCGACGATGGCGGGTGGTGCGAAGAGCAGGAAGCAGAAGTCGGCGAGCGACGGACTCGGGACCGGCTCGCGCAGCACGAATTCGTACCAGCCCCAGATGCCGTTGCCGAGCCCCGCCATCGTGGAGGAGGCGGCGAACAGCAGCCAGGCGGGTCGAAACCGGCCGTGGTGCCTGCGGGAGTACAGGAAGCAGGAACCGGCGGCCGCGAAGGCGGCCAGGCTCAGTCCGAAGTCGCCCATGAACAGGGCGAGTTCGGTAGATCCCCAGCCGAGCGCGGCGCCCAGGGCGTAGCCGCCGCAGACCACCGCGAGCACGACCTGCGGCACCACGCCCGGGGCCCCGCCGGCCTGCACCGGCGGCCGGGTGAGGACCGCGCCCGTGGCGCTCACCGCTCTCTCCTCCCGTGCGCCGCGGGGCCTCGTCGTGGTCGGTGCGCGCGTGACACCCGACGCGCCCAGGGCCCCGGAGGTGTCCCTCCAGGTGATCGCGGAGTGCTTGTTTCGCGATTCGTCCATCGGCCGTACATCGCCCGTCGCCCCCCTCGGTTCCGGTCTTTCGCACTGCGCCGCATCACTCCCGGCGCGGCCCCCGCTCGGACGATACACCAGGATCGTCACTCAGGGACATAGCCGCTCTACGCAGCGTGACTGCGGGTGGTATGCGGATACCCAGTGCAGTCGTACGGCCCCGTAGAGCTACCCGCAAGGGGGTCGGGCAGGATTCACCCGGCCGTAGCCACGACGTTGCGCAAGGGCTCGCCGGTGGCGAAGCGCGACAGCTGATCTCTCATGAGACGCTTCGCGCGGGGCAGGAAGGCAGAGCTGGGGCCACCGACGTGTGGAGTGATGAGCACGCCGGGAGCGTGCCACAACGGGTGTCCGGCGGGCAGCGGTTCCGGGTCGGTGACGTCCAGGGCCGCGCACAGCCGACCGGATTCCAGCTCCGCAAGCAGCGCCTTGGTGTCCACGACGGCGCCGCGCGCGACGTTCACCAGCAGCGCCCCGTCCTTCATCCGCGCCAGGAAATCGCTTCCTACCAGGCCACGGGTGGTGTCGGTGAGCGGCGTCGCGATGATCACGACGTCCGCTTCGGGCAGCACGGCGGGCAGTTCGGCGAGCGGAAGCACGGGCCCGCGCACGGTCTCACGTGCGGTGCGCGCAATGCGTGCCACCCGCGCACACTCGAAAGGCGTGAGCCGGTCTTCGATCGCACTGCCGATCGAGCCGTAACCCACGATGAGCACCGTCTTGTCGGCGAGAGCGGGCCGGAAGCCGGTCGCCCACCGCTCCTCGTCCTGGCTGCGGACGAAGTCCGGGATGCCGCGGAGCGCGGCGAGCGTGAGGGTCAGCGCCAGCTCTGCGGTGCTGGCATCGTGCAGTCCACGGGCGTTGCACAGCTGGGTCCCAGGGGGCATGTGGGGCAGCGCGGGCAGCATGTGCTCGATTCCGGCGGTCAGCGTCTGTACGGCCCGCAGGCCGGTCATCTCCGGCAACGGTCGTACGGACGCCTCAGCGCCCTTCATGTACGGGACCACATAGAAGGCGCAGCGGGCGGGGTCGGCGGGGAACTCCGGCCCGGCGTCCCAATGGACGTAGCGGAAGCAGTCCGGGAGTCCGCCGACCTCGTCGGGAGGGATCGGGAGCCATACGTCGTTCGCGGCGGTGCGCGGGTCCTCAGGTGCCATGGCCAGAGGCTATGCGATGCCCTCCGTGCCCAGACGTTAGTTTGGTCAGGCCCTTGATCGGGGGCGAGGGGATGGAGGCACGACCGCGTGGAGCGCAGGACAATCGGGGCTACAGCGCTCGAAGTGGGTGCTATCGGACTCGGCTGCATGCCGATGAGCTGGGGGTACACCGAGTCGCAGCGCAACGGGGAGGGCTCGCTGCGCGCCGTGCACGCCGCGCTCGACCGGGGCTGCACCCTGCTGGACACCGCCGACATGTACGGTCCGTTCACCAACGAACTGCTGGTCGGCCGGGCCCTGAAAGAGCGCCGCGCGGAGGCTTTCGTTTCGACCAAGGTGGGGCTGCTGGTGGGCGAGCAGCACATCGTCGCCAACGGGCGGCCCGGGTACGTGAAGCGGGCCTGCGACGCCTCGCTGCGCCGCCTCCAGACCGATGTGATCGATCTCTACCAGCTGCACCGGACCGACCCCGAGGTGCCCATCGAGGAGACCTGGGGCGCGATGGCGGAACTGGTGGCGGCCGGAAAGGTGCGGTCGCTGGGGCTGTGCGCGGTGGGCGCGCGCGCCGGGCGCCGCCGGGGCACGCGGCTGTACGACGGGACGCTGCGCCAGTTGGAGCGCGTCCAGCAGGTGTTCCCGGTCAGCAGCGTGCAGGCCGAGCTGTCGGTGTGGTCGAAGGAGGCGCTGGAACAGCTGCTGCCGTGGTGCGTCACGCGGGGCGTGGGTTTCCTCGCCGCGATGCCGCTGGGCAACGGCTTCCTCACCGGCACACTGACGCCCGGCCAGGGCTTCGAACCGGAGGACATACGGGCCCGGCACCCGCGCTTCACGGCCGAGATGATGGCCGCCAACCAGCCGGTGGTGGCCGGTCTGCGCCGGGTCGGCGCGCGCCACGGGGCCACGCCGGGGCAGGTGGCGCTGGCGTGGGTACTGGCGCAGGGGCGGCATGTGGTGCCCGTACCGGGGACGAAGAAGGAACGTTGGGCCGCCGAGAACGCCGCGGCGGCCGGCCTGGTACTGGACCGCCGGGACCTGGCGGAGATCGCGGCGCTGCCACCGGCGCGGGGGTCCTGGGACTGAGTCCGGGGCCGGGCGCCGGCGTCAACTTAGCAGGGTGGGGGCAGCGGGGCGGGTGACGGGAGCGGGGCGCCCGGCGGGCGGTTGACGGGCGCGGGACTACGGCAGCCGGTTGACGGGCGTGGGGCGACAGCGGTCGGTTGACGGGCGCGGGGCGGTGGTGGCCGGGTGGGGGGCATGGGGCTACGGCGGGCGGCTGACGGGTGTGGGGCGACGGCGGGCGGTTGACGGGCACGGGGCGGTGGCGGCTGGTTGACGGGCGCGGGGCTACGGCGGGCGGTTGACGGGAGCGGGGCGACGGCGGGCGGTTGACGGGCACGGGGCGGTGGCGACCGGTTGACGGGCACGGGACCACGGCGACCGGTTGACGGGCGCGGGGCGGTGGGTCGGAGTGGGGGCCTGACTTGGGGGGTGGGGTGTGGTGTCGTAAGGCGGGTTCCGTCGACGAGAGGACTTCGCCGTGCAACGACGCTCCGTGACCTCCGTGTTGGCCGCCGCCTCGCTGCTGCTCGCGGCGGGGTGCTCGTCCGGCGGCGCGCCGGGCGGGGCCGGCTCCGCCGCCGCCTCGTCCCCGGGCGGTCCGCGGCCCTCCGCCTCCGTCTCCGCCCCGCCCGCCAAGGGCTCGGTGACGGTGACCGGCACCCTCACCACGGATCTCACCTCACCCTGGGGAGTGGCCGCGCTGCCGGGCGGTGACCTGCTGGTGTCCTCGCGCGACACCGGCAAGGTCTGGCGGGTGGCGGCGGACGGCGGCCGCAAGACCGAGCTGGGGACGGTGCCGGGGGTGGCGCCGGGCGGCGAGGGCGGCCTGCTGGGGCTCGCGGTGGCACCGTCGTACGGCCGGGACCACCAGGTGTACGCGTACTTCACCACCGAGTCCGACAACCGCGTCGCCCGCATGCTCTACGACGAGAAGAAGCCCGCGGGCCAGCAGTTGGGCGCGCCCGACACGGTGCTCAAGGGCATCCCGAAGGGAACGGTCCACAACGGCGGCCGGATCGCCTTCGGTCCGGACAAGATGCTCTACGCGGGCACCGGCGAGACCGGCGACACCGGCCTCGCGCAGGACAGGAAGTCGCTGGGCGGCAAGATCCTGCGCATGACGCCGGACGGGCAGCCGGCACAAGGCAATCCCGACGCCGGTTCGGTGGTCTACAGCTACGGGCACCGCAATGTGCAGGGCCTGGCCTGGGACGCCGAAGGGCGGCTGTGGGCGGCCGAGTTCGGCCAGAACACCTGGGACGAGCTGAACCTGATCGAGCCGGGCAAGAACTACGGCTGGCCCGAGGTGGAGGGCAAGGGGCGGGGCGACGCACGGTTCGTGGACCCGGTGGCGCAGTGGGCCACGGCGGACGCCTCGCCGAGCGGCATCGCGTACGCCGAGGGTTCGATCTGGATGGCGGGGCTGCGCGGCGAGCGGCTGTGGCGGATTCCGCTCGCCAGTCGGCAGGCGTCGGCGCCGCCGCAGGCGTTCCTCAAGGGGGAGTACGGGCGGCTGCGTACGGTCGTGCCGGCCGGTGACGGCGGGCTGTGGCTGGTCACCAGCAACACGGACGGGCGCGGGGAGCCGAAGAAGGGCGACGACCGGATTCTGCGGCTGAAGGTGAGTTGACGGTGAATTGACGGCTGCCCGGCCGGTGCGCGCCTCTCGGTGGGTGCCCACCGGAGCGCGGCAGGCGGCCCACGCGGGAGCTAATCGGTCCGCACTCGCCCGTTTCGTTCCGTTGGTGCCTACACTCGTCGTACGGGACAGGCCACGTCGTCAGGGGGCGGGATGTTCAACCTGGTGGAGGAGTTGTTCGCGCCGGGGCGCAAGCACACCGACGAGGAGCGGCGACGGCTGACCCTGGTGGTCACCGACACCGGCGACAGCGATCCGGGCAAGGGGCCGATAGATCTGTCCTCGGGCAAGGTCACCATCCGCCTGCCGGAGCAAGGTCCGCCGCCGGAGTCCTGACGGACGGCCGCCCTCGCGCCCGGCCCGCCCACACCGCGCCGCCTACCCCGCGCCGCTACCCCGCCGCCTGCTCCGCCGGGGCGAACAACCGCAGCCGATGAGCCATCGCACCCGCCTCCCCGCGGCCGGAGACGCCCAGCTTGGCCAGGATGTTGGAGACATGGACGCTGGCCGTTTTGGGCGAGATGAACAGCTCGTCGGCTATCTGGCGGTTGCTGCGCCCGGCCGCGACCAGGCGCAGCACGTCCCGCTCCCGTGGGGTCAGGCCGAACGTCTCGACGGGCGGTACGGCGGCGGGCCGCGCGGCCTCCCATTCCGGCCGCGCCGCCAGCGGTATTCGGGCGCGCTGGGCGAGCCCTTCGATGCCGTCGGTGAGCGACCCGGCACCCATCTCGCGGGCCGCCTCGCGGGCCTGGACGAGCAGCAGCGCGGCGGCCTCGCGCGGCGTGCGGCCCTCCAGTCCGTCCGTCGCCCGCGCGGCGTCGTGGAGCAGCGCCTCGGCCCAGCGGTAGCAGGCCACGGCGAGTTCGTACGGGCGCTCCACCTGCTTGAAGGCGGCTACCGCGGCGGCCCATGCGTCCGGCGCCGCGCCGTCTTCGGCGCGCAGCAGCTCGGCCTCGACGGCGCGGCCGTACGCCGCCCAGACGGGGGACACGGCGGGCGTGCTCTTCGCGGCCTGCTGGATGCGCGCGAGGGCGGCGGGCCGCTCCGGCTCGGCGGCGGGCAGGCCGCGCAGCTCCGACTCGGCGGTGGCCGCCGCCCACAGCAGCGGCCAGACATAGCGCTGGGTGCCGGGCGGGAAACCGCTCTCCATGGCCTGCCGGAGGATGTCGCGTACGTCCGCCACGCGGCCCCGGGCGGCGGCGATCTCCAGGGCGTACCGGGCGAGGGGGATGTAGTGCTGCGGTTGCGGGTCGTGGTTGCCGTAGTGCTCGCGGGCCACGGTCAGATTCCGCTCCGCGCGGTCCACGTCGCCCTCCTTCAGGGCGAGGTCCGCGAGGCGGTTGGTGGCCAGGGCCCGGGAGCGGGCGCTCAGCGAGCGGCGGCGGGCGTCCAGGGCCGCTTCGCGCGCCTGCTTCCAGCGGCCCAGTGACTGGAGGGACTCGGCGCGGTTCCCGCTGACCCAGCTCGTGCTCTCCTTGAGGCCGTAGTGCTCGGTGAGCGCGAGGCCCCGGTCCGCCACCTCGACGGCTTCCGTGGAGCGGCCCACGCCTTCCAGCGCCGAGGAGAGGTTGATGTGCCCGCGGGCGACCACCGAGGAGCAGCCGCGGGCCACCGCCCGCTCCAGGACCGCACGCAGCTGCTCCAGTCCGCCCTCCACATCGCCCGAATCGACCCGCAGGCCGGCCAGGGTGACCAGCGAATTCAGCTCCTGCTCCGTGTCGCCGACGAGCCGGGCCAGCTCCACGGCGCGCTCGGCCGTGGCAAAGCTCTCGGAGCCGGGGGTGTGCAGCATCGCCCAGGTCGCGGACTGGGCGAGCACCGCGGCGTGCACGGAGGACGGCGGCAGGCCGCGCACCAGCTCCTGGGCGCGGGCCAGTTCGGCCCAGCCGTCGCCGCGGCCGGTGCCCTGCACGAGGCGGGAGCGCTGGAGCAGGAACCACGCCGTGCGCAGCGGGTCCTTCTCCGCGTCGAGGGAGCGCAGGGCGCGCTTGGTGATCGTGAAGGCGCGCTCGGTGTCCCCGGACAGGCGCGCGGCCACCGCGATCTCGGCGAGCAGGTCCATGAAGTGCAGCGCGTCGTCGTCGCAGCCGCAGGCCGGGTACGCCTCGGCGTAGTCCGCCGGGCGCACGGCGCGGCGGACCTCCTTGGGGGCGTCGTCCCACAGCTCCAGGGCGCGGTCCAGCAGGCGCAGCTGCTCCGTGTAGGCGTGGCGGCGGCGGGCCTGGACGGAGGCGGCGAGCACGGCGGGCAGCGCCTTGGCCGGGTCGTGGGCGTGGTACCAGTAGCTGGCCAGGCGGGCGGCGCAGGTCTCGGCGCGGACCAGCGAGGGGTCGGCCTCCAGGGCTTCGCCGTACCGGCGGTTGAGGCGGGTGCGCTCGCCGGGCAGCAGGTCGTCGACGACGGCCTCGCGGACCAGGGCGTGGCGGAAGCGGTAGCCCGTGCCGTCCCGGTCGGGCACCAGGGTGTTGGAGCCGACGGCGGCGCGCAGCGCCTCGATGAGGTCGTCCTCGGGCAGGCCGCAGACGGCGGCGAGGAGTTCGTGTTCGACGGTGGAGCCGCCCTCGGCGGCCACCCGCACGACCCGCTGGGCGTCCTCGGGCAGCGCCTCGACGCGGACGAGCAGCAGGTCGCGCAGCGGGTCGCTGAGCCCGGTCAGGCAGCCGTCCTCGATGCTGCGGGCCAGCTCCTCCACGAAGAAGGCGTTCCCCTCGGAGCGCTTGAAGACCCGGTCGACCAGCGCCTCGTCGGGGTCGCGGCCGGTGATGCCGGCGATCTGGGTGCGGACCTCGGCGCGGGTGAAGCGGGCCAGTTCGACGCGGCTGATGGTGCGCATACGGTCGATCTCGGCCAGGAAGGGGCGCAGCGGGTGCCGGCGGTGGATGTCGTCGGAGCGGTAGGTGGCGACGAGCAGGATGCCGGCGTCGTTCAGGGCGCGCAGCAGGTAGGAGAACAGCTCCCGGGTGGAGCGGTCGGCCCAGTGCAGGTCCTCGATGACCACGACGAGCGGCCGGTGGGCGGCGAGGCGCTCCAGGAGCCGGGCGGTCAGCTCGAAGAGGCGGGCGCGGCCCTGCTCGTCGTCGCGGCCGTCACCGGCGGTCTCGCCGAGCTCGGGCAGGATGCGGGCCAGTTCGCCCTCCTGGCCGGCGACGGCGGCGGCCAGTTCGCCCGGCAGCTGGGCGTTGAGCAGGCGCAGGACCGCGGAGAAGGGGGCGAACGGCAGGCCCTCGGAGCCGATCTCGATGCAGCCGCCGATGGCGGCCAGGACGCCGTCGGCCCGCGCGGCGGACGCGAACTCCTCGATGAGCCGGGTCTTGCCGACCCCCGCCTCACCGCCGATGAGCAGCGCCCGGGGCTCGCCCGTCTCCTTGATACGGGCGAGAGCGCCGCGCAGCGTGTTCAACTCGCTGCCACGGCCGACGAACACCGGACTGACGGACCTGGTTTCCACGTCGCTGAGCATCGCACAGGGGTCTGACAACGCGGGAGTGGTCATGGTCACGCGCGACGGCTCCCGTGGCCCCGGTCGGGCCGCGGGAGCCGTGGCGATGGAGCAGCGCACGGCCGGCCGGCTGATCATGCGGCCTCGGTGAACCGGTCGGGCCGGCCGCTCACCCGCCTTTCGGAGCCGTTGTCCCTGGACTCGGCCCGGCGCGCGCGGCGCGCCTTGCGGGCCTCGTTGGCCAGCCGCTCCCGGTCGGCCTGGCGCCGCAGTTCCTCGTAGCGGACGCGGAGTTCGAGTTCCCCGTAGAACATGGTGTGCTCCCTGGTTCAGGCTTTGGCACGGTGACACCTGGTGGCGGTGTCCTGTTGACGTGCTCCAGCCTGCTCGCCCAGGGGGGCGGCCCGCATCGGGCAGGTTCCCGATCTCGCGGGGTGCGGGGGCCTTAGCCGCGCGGGGCCCCGGACCGGCCGTTCCTTAGACGGCCGCGTACGGCCTTAGGGAATGCCGGATTCCGGGGCCCCGCTGGGGCTCGCGCCCTCAGGAAGAACGGCTCCTTAGGAACCGGGGGTGCCGGCTCCACCGCTCTTGGGCAGCGTGGGCAGGCTCGCGAACAGGTCGAAGTACATGCCGGCGGAGACGATGATCCCCAGCACGCCGAGGGCCAGTCCGCCCCAGGCCACGGCCCGTACCCAGGCCGGGCGGGTACGGGTGAGGACCAGGCCGGCGACCACCACGGCGAGCAGCGCGAACAGGCCGTTGACGAGGGCGTGGGTGTGCCAGGGGGCGCCGTAGACGGTGCCGATCTGGTCGGTGGCCTTGCCGGTCTGCAGCTTGATCTGGCCGAGCAGCGTCTGGCGCTCGGCCAGGACCGTGCCCATCCAGGTGCCGGTGAGCGAGGCCAGGCCCAGCCCGGCGGCGACGACGGCACCGGCGCCGGACGCCACCGAGCCGGTCGCGGTGGCGGCGGCCGGCGGCACGTCCTCCTCGGCGTCCTCGGGTTCCTCCCGGTCCTCGTCGGCGTCGGCGCCGCGCGGGGCGTCCTCGTCGACCGCGGCGCCGGCGGCCGGTCCCCCGTCCGCCTTCTTGGCCTCGGGAGCCTCGGACGTGCCGGTGGCCTCCGTCGTACCGGGGGTCTCGGCGGCCTCGGCCGCCTTCGTGTCGTCGGTGCGCGCTTCGGTCTTCGTCGTGTCCATGGGCGCGACCGTAGGTGCCGCGTCTGAGAGACATATGAGAACGCCCGTGACGCAAGGGAAACCGGCCACGTCGGTGTACGTACGGGCCGTCCGGGGCGCTCGAGCGAGCCCGCCCGCCCCGGTCCCGCCCCTCACCGCCGTACGAGCTTCCCGTCGCCCCGCCGCGCCCCCGGGACGGCAAGCGGAACCGCAACCGGAACCCCGGCTCCGTCCGCCCCGGGGTCCGGCGCCGTCCCGTGTTCCGGGCCCCCTTCCGCTTCCGCTTCCGGCGGCTCGATGCTGATCCGCGGCAGCCGCCGCTCCAGCCACCCCGGCAGCCACCAGTTCGCGCCGCCGAGCAGGTGCATCAGGGCGGGCACGAGCAGGGTGCGCAGGACGAAGGCGTCCAGGGCGACGGCGGCGGCCAGGCCGATGCCGAACATGGCCACGATGCGGTCGCCGCTGAGCACGAACGCCGCGAAGACCGCGATCATGATGACCGCCGCCGAGTTGATCACCCGGCCGGTCTCGGCCAGCCCGACCCGTACGGCGCGGCAGTTGTCGCCGGTGCGCCGCCACTCCTCGTACATCCGGCTGACCAGGAAGACCTGGTAGTCCATGGAGAGCCCGAACAGCACCGACACCATGATCACCGGCAGGAACGGCTCGATCGGGCCCGCGCTGCCCAGCCCGAGCGGTTCGCTCCCCCACCCCCACTGGAAGATCGCCACCACGATCCCGAACGAGGACGCGACGGCCGCGACGTTCATCGCGGCGGCCTTCAGCGGTATGCCGATGCTGCGGAAGGCGAGGAGCAGCAGGACGCAGCCCAGGCCGATGACGGTGCCCACGAAGAGCGGCAGTTTGCCCACGATGACGGCCGCGAAGTCGTCGTAGCTCGCGGTCACCCCGCCCACGTGGACCTTCATGCCGGTGCCCTCGGCGGCCTTCGGCAGCACCTCGTCGCGCAGCCGTTCCACCAGGTCGGAGGTCTGCCGGGACTGCGGGGAGCCGTCCGGTACGACGGTGATCACGCCCGTGCTGCCGCTGCCGTCGAACTCCGGGCCCTGGACCTGCGCCACGCCCGGCGTGCCGCGCAGTTCGGCCGGCAGCCGGTCGAAGGCGAGCCGGTCCTTGGCCCCGTCGAGGTCGCCGACCAGGGACAGCGGCCCGTTGGAGCCCGGGCCGAAGCCCTTGGCGAGCAGGTCGTACGCCTGGCGGGTGGTACTGGTGGCGGGGTTGTTGCCCTGGTCGGAGGTGCCCAGGTGCAAGGAGAGCGTGGGCAGCGCCAGCAGCAGCATGAGGGCCGCGGCGGCCGCCCCGAGCAGCTTGGGATGCCGTTCTACGAAGCCGGACCAGCGCGCGGCGAAGCCCGCGGGCGGCTCGGGCAGGGGCCCGTCGGCGGCCAGCCGCCGCCGTTCGCGCCGGCTCAGCGCCCGCTCCCCGATCACGCCGAGCAGCGCCGGGAGCAGGGTGATCGAGGCGGCGACGGTCAGGACGACGGTGAGCGAGGCGGCGAGGGCGACGCCGTTGAGGAAGCCCAGCCGCAGCACGAACATGCCGAGCAGGGCGATGCACACGGTGGCCCCGGCGAAGACCACCGCGCGCCCGGAGACGCTGACCGCGCGCTCGGCGGCCTCCCGTACGGTCAGGCCGGATTTCAGCCCTCTGCGGTGCCGGGTCACGATGAAAAGCGCGTAGTCGATGCCGACCCCGAGGCCGACGAGCATGCCCAGCATCGGGGCGAAGTCGGCCACCGTCATGGCGTGGCCGAGCAGCGCGATGCCCGCCGAGGCGGTGCCCACGCTCACCACCGCCGTGACCAGCGGCAAAAGGGTGGCGGCGAGCGATCCGAAGGCGAGGAAGAGGACGACTCCGGCGGCCGCGAGGCCGATCGCCTCGGCGAGGTGGGTCCCCGAGGACTCGGTGACCGCGATGCCCGCGCCGCCCAGCTCCACCTGGAGTCCGTTGCCCTCGGCGGCCTTGGCGGTGTCCACCACCCGCTGGACCTGCGCCTTGTCCAAGTCCTCGGCGCCGTCGGCGGGGGCGTCGAAGGACAGTTCCGCGTACGCGGTGTGCCCGTCCTGACTGATCTGGCCCGCGCCCTGAGGACCGTACGGACTCTGTACGGACGCGACCCCGGGCAGCCGGGCGATCTTGTCGAGGGTCTGCTGGAGGTCCTTCTGCACGGCGCCCGCGCGGACGGTGCCGGACGCGGTGTGCCACACGATCGTGTCACCGCCCCCGGCCTGGTCCGGGAACGCCTTGGCCAGCAGGGCCCCGGCCTGCCCGGATTCGGTTCCGGGGACTTCGTAGCGGTCGGAATAGGCGGAACCGGCGGCCCCGGCCGCGGCGGCGGCTCCCGCGAAGGCGGCGAGCCAGAGCACGATCACGACGATGCGGCGCCGCAGGCACCACCGGGTCAGTGCGGTCATGAAGCTCTTCGTCTGCTTCCCGGGTCAGGCGCCGATGTCTCCCGGGGTGTACCCGTGGTGCCGAACGCGTAATGGAGGGGGAAGCACGGGACCGCCGCCTGCCGACGAAGGAGCGACGGGCCCGTACCTCTTGCAGAGTGACAGCAGGAAAAGATCCATTGACCCTTTTGTGGACTTCCCCACAAAGGGACCGGGAAGCGGAACTTCGGCCGGGGATCACCGGGCGACCGGAAGGCGACCGGTGCCGACCGGGAGGGGCCCGGTCCCGCCCCGGAAGTATCCGGGCCCGCCCGCTCCCGGTCAGCCGGTGATCGATTCCTTCCCGTTCTCGATGTGCCCCATGAAGCGGCGGTGGAAGGAAGCGTCCTGCGCGACGGACAGGTCCAGGTCGTACCAGCCGTGCGCGGCCGCCGCGGCGTGTGCGACGGTACGGGTGCTGCCCGCCCGTACCGTGACCGTGCGCGGCTTCGCGTCGCTGTACGCCAGCGGCTTCAGCGTGAAGGTGAGGTCCGCGCGCCCCTTGTTGACGAGCGTGAGGTGCAGCTCACGCCGGTGCGCGTCCAGGCGGGTGCTGATCCGGACCGCGGCGGCCGCGCCGGCGGCCGTGCCCGCGTGCTCGCGCCGGAACCCGTTGGGGCCCGTAAGGGTGAATCGGTACGCGCCGTCCTTGACCGGCACCTCCCAGTCGGCCCGGCCCAGCACGTCGCGGTGCTGCGGCGTGCCGTACTCCCCCGCGTACGGGTACAGCGCGAAGTGCGCGCTCGCCCGGCCGCTGTTGCGCACCGCGAGGCGGAAGCGCTTGCCCTGCGCGTCGTAGGCGCCGTCCGCATCGGGCTGGTACGGCAGCGGGCGCGCGGGCCGGGTGCCCTCCTCCTGGCGCGGCAGCTGCTGCTCGCGCGGCGGGCGCGGGGACCAGCGCCCGCTGAACGGCGGGATCGCGCCGGGCTGCTCGACGGCGGGCTGCCGACGCCCGCGCGAGAAGTCGAAGGCAGTGGTCAGATCGCCGCAGACGGTGCGCCGCCAGGCGCTGATGTTGGGCTCGCGCACGCCCGTCCAGCGCTCCAGGAAGCGGACGATGGAGGTGTGGTCGAAGACCTCCGAGCAGGCGTAGCCGCCCACCGACCAGGGCGAGATGACCAGCATCGGCACGCGTATCCCGAGCCCGGTCGGCTTCCCGTCCCAGAACTCGCCCTCCGTGCCCTGCGGCGGGACCGGCGGTGGCACGTGGTCGAAGAAGCCGTCGTTCTCGTCGTACGTGAGGAACAGCGCGGTGTGCCGCCACACGTCCGGGTTCTTGCCGAGCGCGTCGAGGACCTTGTAGACGATGGTGGCGCTGGCGACCGGCGAGGACGAGCCGGGGTGCTCGGAGTCCGCGGCGGAGGGGACGATGTAGGACACCTCGGGCAGCTTGCCCGCGGCGACGTCCGCGGCGAAGGCGGTGGCGGTGGAGCCCGGCTCGCCCCGGCGCAGCGCGCGCTCGAAGAGGCTGCGATCGGCCGCGCCAAGCGCCCGTACGCCTTCCTCCAGCAGTCCCTGCAAGCGCTTGCGCTCCGCTTCCCCCGCCGCGGCGACCTTCCCGTAGAAGGCGGTCATGTTCTGCACGCCGCCGCCCACCTTGGCGAGGGCCTTCTTCATGACGGCCTTGAAGGTGGCGAAGAACTCCAGGTTGTTGTCGGTGAAGTTGTCCCACTCCTGGTAGACGCGCCAGCTGTGCCCGGCCTTCTCCAGGCGCTCGGCGTACGTGGGCCAGGCGTAGCCGGGGTGGGTGTCCTCCGCGTAGGCGTCGTTGCCCACCGCGCGCTTGCCGGAGCCCGGCTCGGGCCCGGTCCAGCCGCTGACCAGGTGGTTGCGGTTGGGGCTGGTGGAGGAGTGGATCGAGGAGTGGTAGGCGTCGCAGACGGTGAAGGTGTCGGCGAGCTCGTAGTGCAGGGGGACGTCCCGGCGGTCGTAGTGGGCCATGGTGGCGGCAGTCTTGGCGGTGACCCAGTTGTCCATCCACCCGTCGCGCCACGCCTTGGCGCCGCCGGACCAGTCGTGGTTGAGCGCGCCGATGTACTGGAGGTCCTTCTTCTGGGCCGCCGCGGCCTCGCGTACGGAGAAGGGCAGCACGGTCCCGGCGCCGCCCGTGCCCGGCTGCTCGAAGACGCTGCGGCCGTTCGGCAGCCGGACGGCGTTGCGGTCGGCGTAGCCGCGTACGCCGCGCAGCATGCCGAAGTAATGGTCGAAGGAACGATTCTCCTGCATCAGCACCACGACGTGCTTGATGGCATCGAGCCCGCCCCGGCCACGCCCGTGCCCGTGTCCGTACCCGGCCGCGGCCACGGGCTGCTCCGCCGCCAGCGCCTGCTGGAGCGACGGCGGCAGCAGCGATGCGGCGGCGGCCGCCGCGCCAACCCCCATGACCCGTCTGCGAGATACCTCGGATACCACGCTCGACCTCCCAGTCGACTGCCCACGGTCGGGCAATGGTTCACCACCGGCCCATTGGCCGGGGCGAGCGGGACGGTAGTGGAGCTTCGTGGCGTCCGATAGGTATCGGGGTGACAAGTTCGGGAACAGATGGGTCCGGTTACGGGGGTGGGGCGACCGGTGATTCCAGTGCGGGCCGTGGTGTCGCGGCGGGGGCGCTCATGCGGCGCCGTCAAGCACCGCCCGAACTTCGGGAACGTCCCCGTAGCCCTCCAGCCGCTCCCGTACGACGCGGACCCGCTCGGCCGTGCGGTCGCTGGTCATGGCCCCGCTCAGCATGATGACCCGCTCCGCTGTCGCTGCCGCCTCTTCCGGTTCGTTGGCGTCGGCCAGGGCGATGGCCAGCCACGACAGGTACAGGGCGAGTTCCCGGGTGTGTGTCGTGTCGTACCGGCTGAGCACGTCCCGCAGCAGGGGCACGGCCCGTAGGGGGCGGTGTATCTCCGTGTAGACCCAGCTCTCCATGACTTTCAGTTCCCCGGCGTCCACCCAATACAGGTAGGCGGGTGACTCGGTCTCCGCACTGTCCTCGGCCAGCGCCTCCCCGGCCTCCCCCAGTGCTCGCATGGCGGGCTGGGTCTCCCCAGCCTTGGTGTGGGCCCATGCCACCCGATCGAGGTACAGCGCGCGGGCCTTCGGCGGCGCATCCGGCCCCACCCCGTCGAGCGCCGCCCGCGCAAGCCGGACCCCTTCAACCTCCCCACCGGTGTTGCTCAGTTGATAGGCCAGCGAACCAGCGAGATTCCCGGCCAGCGTCCGGTCGTCCGCCTGCATCGCCGCACTGATGCCGAGCCGGTAAATACGCTCGGCATCCCCATGCTGTCCGGCGTCACTGGCGATCCACCCGGCGATCTGCGCCAACTCGCCGATCTGCCCGAGGAGAGCACGCCCCACCTCGCCGGAGTGGGTGCCTTCCCGGTACACGCGTACAGCGGCGCGAAGTTCCCGCAGGGCAGGCCGGACCAAGTCGCCTCCGGCCAGTACGTCATCGCGAGCCGGAGCCCGTGCACGCGCTTCTGCAGGTCACCCACCTGCCCCAGACCGACGCGTCGGCCCTCGCGGGCACTGAGCGGGGCCAGCGGATCGCCGTCGGGCAGGAAATCCGACAGGGTCGGCAAAGGCGGCTGATCGAGCCTTTGCGGCTCTTGGAGCACGTCCACGGACACCCCGAGGGCGGTGGCGATGAACGGCAGCCACTGGCGGGGGGTGCGCTTCCCCTGCTCCCACCGGCTGACCTCCTGACGGCCGACCGGTTCGCCCATAACCCCGGCCCCCCGGCAGATCTCACGCGCCAAGCGCCCCTGACTCCACCCACGACGGTCCCGCTCACGCCGGATGTTGGCCCCGATGCGGCTTCCCATGGAGCCAGTCTGGCCGACATCCGGCCTACAGGGGGCCGCTGGTGGCAACGCCGGCCCCGGCGCGACGATCGCCTTACGAAACATCGAGGGGACGGCGATGAACCATGGGCTACGACTGGGCCCCCACCACGGGAACGTACGCGGTGGACACGACGAGCGACAGGATCGGCGAGGTACGCAGGCGGGACGAAGGGGCCGTGTACCTCGTCCCGCCTGGTGGCGGACGGGAATGGGCGGTGCGTCCCGACCACCTGCGCAAGCCCACCGGCGAGGAGCGCGCACGGGCGCTGACCTGGACACGTCCGGTCGTGAGCCGGGCTCGCTCCACGCCCCACCGCGGCTCCCCGGAACCGCCGGTCAACCTGCCCATGCGGGCCCCGTCGCCCGAACCGGTACCGGTCGAGGGCTGCGAGGTGTGCGCGCACGCCGTGGTGTGGCGACGGGCGTACCGGACAGGAAAGGGCACCGCGGACGGCTACACCAACCACTCGGCGGCCCTGGACTGCTCCCTGGAGATCCGTAACCACCCGCACGAGCCGCGCGTGATGGGACTGCCGATCGACGCGCCGGCGGTACGCCCGTGACCCCCCGCAGCGTGATCCGCGCCGTGAAGCACACGATCGGCACGCACCCGCAAAGCGAGATCACCGTATCGGCGTGCTGCCTGACCGGCGGATGCTCGTGGACGCTGACGCCGACCGCCGACCTGAGGGCGGCCGATCTGGCGGCGATGGCACACACGGGCCGTACGGGGCACCCGACGTTCGCCCGGACGTTCCAGGACGTGGCGCTCGTGCGCCGCCTGGAACTGAACGAGGGGCAGGCGGAAATTCCGCCGCTTCCGGCGCCTCATTGAGCGCCACCGACCTCAACGGACAGGCACAGCACATGCACGATGTACGCGCACTACTCACCCCTGCTGCATTCGGGGGCGTCGTCGCAACGGTCATCGACAACAATCCCGGCATGGATGAGGCTACGGCCACTCGGATCGTCGCGGAAGCGCTCAAGTTCGTGGACGCCGCCGCCACATTCCCCACGGTGAAGATCACTCCGTCGCGCGTGGTGGACGAGGGGTGGCATGCGCTGATCCTGCACACGGCCCCGTACGCCACGGTGTGCGAACGGCTCGGACGATTCGTGCACCACTACCCGGAACGGCCGGACCCCGGGCGGCACGACCCGCACGCGCTGACCCGTACTGCGGCCTTGATCGAACAGGCCGGGCACAGCGTGGATGGCGAGCTGTGGACGGGGCCGGCCAAGGCCCTCGTACCGGTTGCGGCGAACTGCTCGCACACCCCGAAGCCGGGCGGCTGCGGCCCCATCAACCCCGGTGGCTGCGGCTCACATGGCGGCGGTCAGGGCAGCTAGGCTGCCGCCCCCGGCAGAGAAGGTGACGGCATGGACGCGGAAGAGGCCCGGCACGTGGACGCCACGCTGAGGCGACTGGGTATCCCCGGGATCGTGGCGCCGGAGAACCCGGACGATACGGCGGGGGCATGGCGCGTGTACGACAGCCTCGATCCCACGGTGCGGAAGGACACCACCCCTGACGTGCTGGCGGCCGTCGTCGCCCAGTTCGGGGAAGCCGACCCGAAACCCCCGCGACGGGCCGACGGAGGGCCCACGCGAGGCTTCATCATCCCGCCCGACGTCAACTGACCACCCGCACCCGGAACCGCCCATGGGCAGCCCGGGTGCAGGCCTGGTCACCCTGCCGGCCGGATCGACAACCCATGCCGGAACTCATCCCGCGGATCCCAACGAGCCTTCACGCGTTGCAAGCGCGCGTAGTTGCCCTTGTAGTACAGCGTGTGCCACGGGACGCCGGAGGTGTTCAGGTTCGGGTCGGCCAGGTCGCGGTCCGGGTAGTTGATGAAGGAGCCGTCGCTGACCGGGCCCGGTACCGGTACGCCGCCGGTGTCCGCGTAGATGTCGTGGTAGAAGGCGCGGAGCCAGGCCAGCGGCTTCGCCCCGGCCGTCTCCTCGCCCTCCCAGCCGGTCATGTAGACCGCCTTGAGGATCGAGTCCCGCTGGGCGACGGCGGTCGCGTCCGGTGCGACGGTGTTGACCTTTCCGCCGTACGAGACCAGCCACAGCGCCCCGGAGATGTTCTCCGACACCGGGCCCGCCAGGTGCCGGTGGAGCGCGGTGAGCTGCCGGTCCGTGTAGCCCTTGCGCAGGTAGCCGCACTTGACCTTGAACGGGGCGGGGTTGGTCTCCTGGACGAGGGCGGCTGCCTCCAGCCAGGGCCTGACCGTGTGCTGGACGGCCGGCTTGGTGCCCGTCCCGCTGCCGACGGCGTCCACGTAGGCGCGCATCCGCCGCTCCGCGTCCGACATGGTGGCGTCCAGGTGGCCCACCAGGGAGAAGGTGCCGGTGTTGCGAGTGCTGAGCATCAGCACGCTGAACAGGTCCGTGTGGGGAGAGTCCGGCGCGCTGTTGTGCTCGTGCCAGGTGCCGTGGTTGCGCACCAGGCGGGTGAAGGCGCGCTCGTCGATGTCCTTCCAGTTCCAGGTCGCGGAGAAGCTGAGGGCGGACGCCGGGGCCTTGGGCAGCAGCCGGGCGGGGTCGTCGCCCTTGGCGGCCGGGTCGCGGAACCAGTAGCAGGTGACGATCCCGAAGTTGCCGCCCCCGCCGCCGGTGTGCGCCCACCACAGGTCGTGATGGGGGTCCTCGGGGTCGCGGGTGGCCACCACGCTGCGGGCCCGGCCCGACCGGTCGACCACGACGACCTCGACGGCGTACAGGTGGTCCACGGAGAGCCCGTACCGCCGCGAGAGCGTGCCGTACCCGCCGCCGAGGACGTGCCCGCCGACCCCGACCTCCGCGGTGGCACCGGCCGGGATGGACACGCCCCAGCCGAGGAACAGGGCGCGGTAGACCTCGCCGAGCAGGGCGCCGGGCTCGACGGCGAACGCGCGGCGGGCGGCGTCGTAACGCACCGCGCGCATGGGCGACGTGTCGATCAGTACGCGGACGGACGGGTCGTCGACGAAGTTCTCGAAGCAGTGGCCGCCGCTGCGTACGGCGATGCGCTTGCCGTCGCGTACGGCCCGCTGTACGGCGGCGACGACCTGTTCGGTGGTGCTCACGACGTGGACGCGCTCGGGCTTGCCGACGAAGCGGCCGTTGCTGCCGCGGCGGGTGAGGGAGGAGTAGCGCGGGTCGTCCGGGCCGAGGGTGACGAGAGGTGTGGAGGTGGCCGGGGAGGCGGGCGCGGCTACCGCGGTGCCCGGCGCCGCCACGGCCGCGGCCGTGCCGCCGAGCGCCGCCGCGCCCGCGAGCAGGGTCCGGCGTCTGACTTCAGGCATGGTCCGCTCCTGTAACTGTGGTGGGGATGACGGTGGTTGCTCAGGGTTCACTCCTCCACCATCGGGCCTGTGCGGCGCCGGGACATCGTCCACGGTGACCACCTCGCCCCTAAGGAGAACGGCGTACGGCCGCGGGCGCCGCCCCTCCCTCAGGAGGGCGTGCGGGAGGCCCGCATCGTCCGCGGGAACGGTTCTCCCCACCACGCCGCCAACGGACGGCCGTCCATGAACACTTCACAAACTCTTGACAACCGCATTGGTCTGGACCATTTTGTGCGCAGCGCCCGCCCCGTTCTCCGGACCCGGCGGGCGGCTCTTCCGGGCTCATCACTTGGAGACAGCCATGCCGCACCCCCTCATGTCCCGCACCCCCCGCTCCCGGCACAGACGGTGGCTCGGCACCGCCGTCACCGGGCTGGCGGCCGCCGCCCTCGCCGTCACCGGCACCGCGGCCGGCGCCTCGGCGGCCCCCCACGCCGCCGCCGGTGCCGCCGCCGACGTCAACAACGCGAAGAACCCCGGGTTCGAGTCCGGGCTCTCCGGATGGACGTGTTCGGCGGGCGCCGGTTCCACCGTGTCCTCCCCCGTGCACGGCGGCACCTCGGCCCTGAAGGCCACGCCCTCCGGTACGGACCAGGCCAAGTGCTCGCAGACCGTGGCGGTCAAGCCCAACTCCACGTACACGCTCAGCGCGTACGTCCAGGGCTCGTACGTCTACCTCGGCGCGAGCGGCACCGGTACCACCGACGTGTCCACCTGGGCCCCGGGCGCCACCACCTGGCAGCAGCTGAAGACCACCTTCACCACCGGCCCCTCCACCACCTCCGTCACCGTCTACACCCACGGGTGGTACGGGCAGGCCGCCTACTTCGCCGACGACATCAGCGTCTTCGGGCCGGACGGCGGGGGCAACGGCGACCCGGGTGACCCGGCCCCCGACGCGCCCACCGGGCTGACCGCGGGCGCGGTCACCTCGTCCTCCGTGGCGCTGTCCTGGAACCCGGCCAAGTACGCCACCGGGTACAACGTCTACCGCGACGGCGCCAAGGTCCAGGCGGTCACCGGCACCTCGGCCACCGTGACCGGCCTGAGCCCCGCCACCGCGTACCGCTTCCAGGTCGCCGCGACCAACGCGGCGGGCGAGTCCGCCAAGTCGGCCGAGGTCACCGCCACCACGTCCCCGGGTGGCGGCAACCCCGGCCCCTCCGTGCCGAAGCACGCGGTCACCGGCTACTGGCAGAACTTCAACAACGGCACGACCGTACAGAAGATCAGCGATGTGTCCGACCAGTACGACATCATCGCGGTCTCCTTCGCCGACGCCACCACCACACCCGGCGCGATCACCTTCAACCTCGACTCGGCGGGCCTGGGCGGCTACACGGTCGCGCAGTTCAAGGCCGACATCAAGGCGAAGCAGGCGGCCGGCAAGAACGTCATCCTGTCCGTCGGCGGTGAGAAAGGCACCATCTCCGTCAACGACTCCGCCTCCGCGAACAACTTCGCCAACAGCGCTTACGCGCTGATGCAGGAGTACGGCTTCAACGGCGTCGACATCGACCTCGAAAACGGCATCAACCCGACCTACATGTCGCAGGCCCTGCGCTCGCTGTCCCAGAAGGCGGGCAGCAAGCTGGTCATCACCATGGCCCCGCAGACCATCGACATGCAGTCCACCCAGGGCGGTTACTTCAAGACCGCGCTGAACATCAAGGACATCCTCACCGTCGTCAACATGCAGTACTACAACAGCGGTTCGATGCTCGGCTGCGACGGCAAGGTCTACTCGCAGGGCACCGTGGACTTCCTCACCGCCCTGGCCTGCATCCAGCTCGAAGGCGGCCTCGACCCGTCCCAGGTGGGCATCGGCGTCCCGGCCTCCACCCGCGCCGCCGGCGGCGGCTACGTGTCGCCCAGCGTCGTCAACAACGCGCTGGACTGCCTCACCAAGGGCACCGGCTGCGGCTCCTTCAAGCCCGCCAAGACCTACCCGTCCCTGCGCGGCGCCATGACCTGGTCCACCAACTGGGACGCGGCGACCGGCAACGCCTGGTCGAACGCGGTGGGACCGCACGTCCACAACCTGCCGTAAGGCAGCGAAAGGGGCGGCACACCACCGGCGTGCCGCCCCTTACCGCGTTACCGGACGTCAGCCCTCGACGCCCAGCTTCTCCAGGATCAGCTCACGGACGCGGGCCGCGTCGGCCTGGCCGCGGGTGGCCTTCATGACCGCGCCGACCAGCGCGCCGGCCGCCGCGACCTTGCCGCCGCGGATCTTGTCGGCGATGGCGGCGTTGGACTCGATCGCCTCGTCGACGGCCTTGCCCAGCGCGCCCTCGTCGGAGACGACCTTCAGGCCGCGCTTCTCGACGACGGTGTCCGGGTCGCCCTCGCCCGCGAGGACGCCCTCGATGGTCTGGCGGGCCAGCTTGTCGTTGAGCGAGCCCTCGTCGACCAGCGCCGCCACCCGCGCGACCTGCTGCGGGGTGATCGGCAGGGCGGCGAGCTCGACGCCGTCCTCGTTGGCGCGGCGGGCCAGCTCGCCCATCCACCACTTGCGGGCGGCGGCGGAGTCCGCGCCGGCCTCGGTGGTGGCGACGATCAGGTCCACGGCGCCGGCGTTCAGGATCGACTGCATGTCGTGCTCGGAGATGCCCCACTCCTCGCGCAGCCGGTTACGGCGTACGCGCGGCAGCTCGGGCAGCCCCTGGCGCAGTTCCTCGACCCACTCGCGGGACGGGGCCACCGGGACCAGGTCGGGCTCGGGGAAGTAGCGGTAGTCCTCCGCCTCCTCCTTGACCCGGCCGGGGGTGGTGGAGCCGTCCTCCTCGTGGAAGTGGCGGGTCTCCTGGATGATCGTGCCGCCCGAGGAGAGCACCGCGGCGTGCCGCTGGATCTCGAAGCGCGCGGCGCGCTCGACCGACCGGAGCGAGTTGACGTTCTTCGTCTCCGAGCGGGTGCCGAACTTCTCGGTGCCCTTGGGGCGCAGCGACAGGTTCACGTCGCAGCGCATCTGGCCCATCTCCATACGGGCCTCGGACACGCCCAGCGCCTTGATCAGCTCGCGCAGCTCGGCGACGTACGCCTTGGCGACCTCGGGGGCCCGCTCGCCCGCGCCCTGGATGGGCTTGGTGACGATCTCGATGAGCGGGATGCCGGCGCGGTTGTAGTCCAGCAGGGAGTGGGACGCGCCGTGGATACGGCCGGTGGCGCCGCCGACGTGCGTCGACTTGCCGGTGTCCTCCTCCATGTGGGCGCGCTCGATCTCCACGCGGAAGATCTCGCCGTCCTCCAGCTGGACGTCCAGGTACCCGTCGAAGGCGATGGGCTCGTCGTACTGCGACGTCTGGAAGTTCTTCGGCATGTCCGGATAGAAGTAGTTCTTCCGGGCGAAACGGCACCATTCGGCGATGGAGCAGTTCAGCGCCAGGCCGATCTTGATGGCGGACTCGACGCCGACCGCGTTGACGACCGGCAGCGAGCCGGGCATGCCGAGGCAGGTGGGGCAGGTCTGCGAGTTGGGGTCGGCGCCCAGGGCGGTCGAGCACCCGCAGAACATCTTGGTCTTGGTGCCGAGTTCGACGTGCACCTCAAGACCCATCACGGGGTCGTAGGTGGCCAGCGCGTCCTCGTACGACACCAGTTCAGTGACGGTCACGAAACTAACCTTTCAGTCCCGCTCAGCCCGCGAGCACGTCGTCGCTGTTGAGACGGCGCAGATCGCGGACCAGCAGCGCGACTCCGGTGGCGATGGCGGCGGCGGAGACGACGGCATCGAGGAGCTGGAGCTTGTCCTGCTCGCCCTTGGCCGCCTTCGCCTGCTTGATGACGCTCACCGCACCGAACAGCGTGGTGCCGATGGACAGATACGTACCGGCCTTGGACTTCTTGAAGCCCTTGGCCTTCGCGAGCTTTCCACTCACAGGGACGGTGCCTCCTCAAGCAGCGGGTGCCCCCAACGGGCGGTGAACGCGGCCTCGACCGCGGCACCGACCTTGTAGAGCCGGTCGTCGGCCATGGCAGGAGCGATGATCTGCAGACCCACCGGCAGCCCGTCCTCGGGAGCCAGGCCGCAGGGCAGCGACATGGCCGCGTTGCCTGCCAGGTTCGTCGGGATCGTGCACAGGTCGGCGAGGTACATCGCCATCGGGTCGTCGGCGCGCTCGCCGATCGGGAAGGCGGTGGTGGGCGTGGTCGGCGAGACCAGCACGTCGACCTGCTCGAAGGCCTTCTCGAAGTCCCGGGTGATGAGCGTGCGCACCTTCTGGGCGGAGCCGTAGTACGCGTCGTAGTAGCCGGAGCTGAGCGCGTACGTGCCGAGCATCACGCGGCGCTTGACCTCGGGGCCGAAGCCGGCCTCGCGGGTCAGGGCGGTGACGTCCTCGGCCGAGCGGGTGCCGTCGTCGCCGACCCGCAGGCCGTAGCGCATGGCATCGAAGCGGGCCAGGTTCGAGGAGCACTCGGAGGGCGCGATGAGGTAGTACGCCGACAGGCCGAGGTCGAAGGACGGGCAGGAGATCTCGACGATCTCCGCGCCCAGCTCGCGCAGCAGTTCCACGGACTCGTTGAAGCGCTGCATGACGCCGGCCTGGTAGTGCTCGCCGGAGAACTCCTTGACGACGCCGATGCGCATGCCCTTGACGTCGCCGTTGCGGGCCGCCTCGACGACCGGCGGGACCGGCGCGTCGATGGAGGTCGAGTCCAGCTCGTCGTGGCCGGCGATGACCTCGTGCAGCAGGGCCGCGTCCAGGACCGTACGGGCGCAGGGGCCGCCCTGGTCGAGGGACGAGGAGAACGCCACCATGCCGTAGCGGGAGACCGCGCCGTAGGTGGGCTTGACGCCGACGGTGCCGGTGACGGCGGCGGGCTGGCGGATGGAGCCGCCGGTGTCCGTGCCGATGGCGAGCGGGGCCTCGTAGGCGGCGAGGGCGGCGGAGGAGCCGCCGCCGGAGCCGCCGGGGATGCGGGTGAGGTCCCAGGGGTTGCCGGTCGGGCCGTAGGCGCTGTTCTCGGTGGAGGACCCCATGGCGAACTCGTCCATGTTGGTCTTGCCGAGGATGACGACGTCGGCGGCCTTGAGCCGCTTGGTGAGCGTCGCGTCGTACGGCGGGATCCAGCCTTCGAGGATCTTCGAGCCGACGGTGGTCGGGATGCCCTCGGTGGTGAAGATGTCCTTCAGCGCGAGCGGCACGCCGGCCAGCGGGCCGAGCTTCTCGCCGCGCTCGCGCTTGGCGTCCACGGCACGGGCCTGGGCGAGCGCGCCCTCGCGGTCCACGTGCAGGAAGGCGTGCACCTTCTCGTCGACGGCCTCGATACGGGCCAGGTGCGCCTCGGTGACCTCGACGGCGGTGACCTCACCGGCGGCGATCTTCGCCGCGATCTCGGCGGCCGTGAGCTTGATCAGATCTGCCATGTCGGTCACTCCTCCCCCAGGATCTGCGGCACCTTGAAACGCTGCTGCTCCTGGGCCGGGGCGCCGGACAGCGCCTGCTCGGGCGTCAGCGACGGACGGACCACGTCCGGGCGCATGACATTGGTCAGGGGCAGCGGGTGGGAGGTCGGCGGTACGTCTTGGTCGGCGACCTCGGAGACGCGGGCGACCGCGCCAATGATGTCGTCGAGCTGTCCGGCGAAGTGATCGAGCTCTTCGTCCTTCAGCTCCAAGCGCGCCAGCCGGGCGAGGTGGGCGACCTCCTCGCGCGTGATGCCAGGCATGCAGCGATCCTCAGGGTGAGTGTCTTGGCTGTTCTTCCAGATGTCCGGCCCAATCCTATGGCGTACGCAATAGAGGTTCGAAACGCATTCCCGGTGCGGCTCGCCGGGCGCTGCTCCCGGGGCGTACGGGGTGGGGCGGGCAGCCGTACGGAAAGGGGCCGGCCCTGTGCGGGCGGGCGGCCCGCGGGGGTGCCGGACCTCAGGTGACGCGCTGGTCGGCTTCCTCGACCGCCGCGGCGCGCTCGTGCTGGGGCTCTGTGACGGAACGCTCCGTCTCGCGCTGCCAGCCGCGCTCGCCGCGCGCCCGCAGCCAGGCGGTGGTCTCGTCCGGCGGCATCGCGGCGGCGACCAGCCAGCCCTGTACCGCGTCGCAGCCCAGGTCGCGCAGCCGCTCCCAGGTCTCGTCGTCCTCGACGCCCTCGGCGACCACCAGCAGGCCCAGCGAGTGGGCCAGGTCCAGGGTGCAGCGGACGATCTCGGCGTCCTCGTTGTCCACCGCCAGCCGGGCGACGAAGCTGCGGTCGATCTTCAGCTCGCTGACCGGGAGGCGGCGCAGGTGGACGAGGGACGAATAGCCGGTGCCGAAGTCGTCCAGGGACATCTTGACGCCGTGCCCGGTCAGCCCGGCCAGGGTGTCGGCGGCGCGCTGCGGGTCCTCCAGCAGCACATGTTCCGTTATCTCCAACTGGAGTGATCCGGGCGGCACTTGATGGCGGGCCAGCCGGGCGGCCACCGCGCCGGCGAAGCCGGGGGTGTGCACGTCGCGGGGTGAGACGTTGACCGCGACCGGCACCTCCAGGCCGGAGGCGCGCCACCGGGCCACCTGGGCGAGCGCCGTCTCCAGGACGTACTCGGTCAGGCGCGGCATCAGCCCGGAGGACTCGGCGATGGCGATGAACTCGTCCGGTGGAACCCGGCCGCGCTCCGGATGGACCCACCGGACCAGCGCCTCCAGCCCGGCCACATGCCCGTCGAAGCCCACCTTGGGCTGGTAGTGCAGCTCGACGTCACCGGCGTCGAGCGCGCGGCGCAGGTCGCCCAACAGGCCCAGGCGGTCCGGGGTGTTGCCGTCGCGCTTGGCCTCGTAGACCTCGACGCCGCTGCGGTCCCGCTTGGCCTGGTACATGGCCACGTCCGCCCGGCGCAGCAGGCCCTCGGCGTCCAGCGCGTGGTCGGGGAAGACGGCGACCCCGGCGCTGGCCTCCAGCACGAGGGTGAGTCCGTCCAGGTCCAGCGGCGAGCCGAGCGCGGCGACCAGGTTGCGGGCCACCCGCTGGGCGCTGGTCAGGGAGTCGGCGGTGGGCAGCAGGACCGCGAACTCGTCGCCGCCGAGGCGGGCGGCCTCCGCGCCGCGCGGCAGCGCGTGCCGCAGCCGGTCGGCTATCTGGAGCAGCAGCCGGTCGCCGGCCAGGTGGCCGAGCGTGTCGTTCACCGAACGGAAGCGGTCGAGGTCGATCAGGACCAGGGCGGAACGGGCGCCGATACGCTCGGCGTCGTCCAGCGCGGTCCATGTGCGCTCCAGCAGCCACTGCCGGTTGGGCAGGCCGGTCAGCGGGTCGCGCAGCTGCTCCTCGGCGCGGGCGCGGGCGATCCACAAGGTGGAGTCCAGGGCGATCAGCGGGACCGCGAACATCGGCAGCAGGAACGGCGCGTGCACGGCGGCGACCACGATCAGCGGCGAGATGCCCAGCAGCGCCACGCCGACCAGGGCCTGCCGGGCCAGCGCCGTCCGGGCGATGCTGGGCAGGCCGCCGCTGCGCGGCGCCATCGTGAACCACAGCAGGGAGCGGGTGACCAGGAGATAGGCGACCGCCGCGACCAGGATGTCCGGCAGGACGGACAGGTCCCAGGCCGCGGGCTGCCACGGGTGCTCGATGGTCGGTACGACATGGAAGGCGGCGAGGCCCAGCGCCGCGGCGCCGATCCCGAGGACGTCCACCGCGCCGTGCAGCAGGGCCTGTCGCCAGCGGTGCCGGCGGGCCGCGCCGACCAGGAGGACGACGGCCACGCTCACCAGGACGGCGGGCACCCAGCCGTACAGCAGCAGGACGGCGAGGGCCAGGGCCGCGCCCGAGCCGGTGCCGCCCCACCAGCGGTCGCGGCCGAGTGCGACCAGATGGCCCACGATCACGCCGGTGAGGATGGCCAGGGCCCAGCCGACGGCGCCTTCCGGGAAGAGCGCCCGGCCGGCGCCGAGCGTCCGGACCACTCCCGCCGCGAGCGCGCCGCCCGCCGCCAGCACGACGGCCGCGGGCAGCGCGGGCACGACGAGCCGGCCAAGCCGCGACGCCGGAGCGGCGCTGTCGGTCGGTTTCATTCCGATACCTCTCACAGCCGGCTGTGCCCGCGCCACGGCAGGCGCACACCTCAACAGTAGGCCGCAGAAGGCCGCCACGGGCAGCGATCGGCAGCGGTTGCCCGAATGCGACCCGGCCATCCGGAACCATCTGCTATGCGCCGATGAGGTGACTCCTCACTCGCCCTCAGGCGGAGTGACAGCTACCGCTCGTGCTTCATCGGGACCCTGCTCCAGCAGCACCGCGAAGCCGTCATCGTCCAGCACAGGCACCTTCAACTGCATGGCCTTGTCGTACTTCGAACCAGGATTGTCTCCCACCACCACGAAACCGGTCTTCTTCGATACCGAACCGGTCACCTTCGCTCCGAGCCGCTGCAGGGCTTCTTTCGCGCCATCTCTGGTGTGTGACTGAAGTGTGCCCGTTACAACGACGGTGACGCCTTCCAGAGGCCGCGGGCCTTCATCTTCGGCAGATTGCTCCTCCATCCGGACACCGGCGGCCCGCCACTTCTCCACGATCTCGCGGTGCCAGTCCTCGGCGAACCACTGCTTGAGCGAGGCCGCGATGGTCGCGCCGACCCCTTCGACGGCGGCCAGCTCCTCCTCGCTCGCATCCCTGATCCGGTCCAGCGAACGGAACTCCATGGCCAGCGCCTGGGCCGCCACCGGGCCGACATGACGGATCGACAGACCGGTCAGGATGCGCGCCAGCGGGCGCTCCTTGGCCGCCTGGATGTTCTCCAGCATCGCCAGGGCGTTCTTCTTCGGCTCGCCCTTCTGGTTGGCGAAGAAGGTGACGACCTTCTCCTCGCCCGTCTTGGGGTCCCGCTTGGGCAGGCCGCTGTCCGGGTCCAGGACATGGGACTTGATGGGCAGCAGCTGCTCGATGGACAGGTTGAAGAGGTCGCCCTCGTCCTTCAGCGGCGGCTCGGCGGGCTCCAGGGGCTGGCTGAGCGCCGTGGCGGCCACATAGCCGAAGTTCTCGATGTCCAGGGACTTGCGGCCGGCCAGGTAGAACAGCCGCTCGCGGATCTGGGCGGGGCAGGAGCGGGCGTTGGGGCAGCGCAGGTCGACGTCGCCCTCCTTGGCGGGCTGGAGCGCCGTACCGCACTCGGGGCACTCGGCGGGCATCACGAACTCCCGCTCGCTGCCGTCCCGCAGGTCCACCACGGGCCCCAGGATCTCCGGGATCACGTCGCCCGCCTTGCGCAGCACGACCGTGTCGCCGATGTAGACGCCCTTGGCCTTGACCACGTCCTGGTTGTGGAGCGTGGCGAACTCGACCTCGGAGCCGGCGACAGTGACCGGCTCGACCACGGCGTACGGCGTGACGCGGCCGGTGCGGCCGACGCCGACGCGGATGTCCACCAGCTTGGTGTTGACCTCCTCCGGCGGGTACTTCCACGCGATCGCCCAGCGGGGGGCGCGCGAGGTGGAGCCGAGGCGGCCCTGCAGAGCGATCTCGTCGAGCTTGACGACCGTGCCGTCGATCTCGTGGGCGACGGCGGTGCGCCGGGTCTCCGGGTCGCCGTAGCGCTTGATGAAGTCGCGCACGGCCTCCAGGGAGTCCACGACCTCGTTGTGGTCGGAGGTGGGCAGGCCCCATTCGCGCAGCAGGTCGTACGCGTGCGACTGGCAGTCGATGTCGAAGCCCTCGCGGGCGCCGATGCCGTGCACGACCATGTGGAGCGGGCGGGTGGCCGTGACCTTGGGGTCCTTCTGGCGCAGCGAGCCCGCTGCGGCGTTGCGCGGGTTGGCGAACGGGGGCTTGCCGTCGGCGACCAGCCGCTCGTTCAGTTCGAGGAACTTCTCCATGGGGAAGTAGACCTCGCCGCGGACCTCCACCAGCTCCGGGACGCGGTCGCCCTTGAGGCGGTCGGGGATCTCGGTGATGGTGCGGACGTTGGGCGTGATGTCCTCACCCGTACGGCCGTCGCCGCGGGTGGCGGCGCGGGTGAGCCGGCCGTTCTCGTACGTCAGGTTGACCGCGAGGCCGTCGACCTTCAGCTCGCACAGGAAGTGGTAGCCGGCGCTCTTGGGGTCGCCGCCCAGCTCCGTCGCGATCCGCTCGGCCCAGGCCGCCAGCTCCTCGTCGTCGAAGGCGTTGTCCAGCGAGAGCATCCGCTCGCGGTGGGCGACCTCGGTGAACTCGGTCTCGTACTGCCCGGCGACCTTCTGGGTCGGTGAGTCGGGCGTGCGCAGCTCCGGGTGCTTCTCCTCCAGCGCCTCCAGCGAGCGGAGCAGCTTGTCGAACTCCGCGTCGCTGATGACGGGGGCGTCCCTGACGTAATAGCGGAAGCGGTGCTCCTCGATCTGCTCGGCCAGATGGGCGTGCTCTTCCCGCGCCTTCGCGGGCACCGCGTGCCCCGCCTGCTGCTCTTCGCCGGCCACCGTTACGTCCTCCCGTGGTCCTTGAGTGCCGTCACTCAGGGTTGTCTGCGAGCGATCTCGCGGCCCGGACGCAGTGGGCGAGGGCCGTACGGGCATATGCGGGCGAAGCGCCCGCCAGTCCGCACGACGGGGTGACCACCACGGACTCGGCGAGAATCCCCGGCGACAGCCCCAGCCTGCGCCACAGCGTCCTGACACCCATGACGCTACCGGCAGGGTCTGACAATGGGCCGTCCACGCCCGGCACCACGCCCGCCAGCAGTGTCGTGCCGCCCTCGACCGCCTCGCCGACCGCCTCCTCCTCACGCTCGGTGAGCAGCCCGAAATCGAACGAAATGCCGGAGACGCCGGCGCGGCGCAGCAGGGCGAAGGGGACGTCCGGGGCGCAGGAGTGGACGATCACCGGTACGTCGCCGGCGGCAGTGATCAGATCACGCAGGGCGCCCTCCACGACGGCGCGGTCCACCGCGCGGTGCGTGCGGTAGCCGCTCGCCGTCTTCACCGCGCCCCGCAGGACGGCGGTCAGGGACGGCTCGTCCAGCTGGAGCACGGGGCGCGCGCCGGGCACCCGGCGCCGCAGGTCGGCGAGGTGCGCGCGCACGCCCTCGGTCAGCGACGCGGTCAGGTCCCGGCAGGCGCCGGGGTCGCCGAGGGCGGCCTCGCCGTTGCGCAGCTCCAGGGCGGCGGCCAGGGTCCAGGGGCCGACCACCGAGACCTTGAGGTCGCCCTCGTAGCCCTGGGTGAACTCCTCCAGCGCGTCCAGGTCCTCGCCCATCCAGGACCGGGCGCGCCGGGTGTCCCGGCCGGGCCGGTCGCTGATGCGCCAGCCGCTCGGCTCCACGTGGGCGTACACCTCGACGAGGAGGCCGGCGGTCCGGCCGATCATGTCGGCGCCGGGCCCGCGGGCGGGCAGCTCCGGCAGGTACGGCAGCGTCTCCAGCGAGCCGGTCACGGTCCTGGCGGCCTCGCGGGCGTCGCCGCCCGGCATCGAGCCGATACCGGTGGCGGTACCGGTGCCGGCATGGCCGGCGAAGCGGGCGGGGGTGTTGTTCTCGGTCACCGTCCGAGGGTAAGTGGTCCCGTGTCCGGCGGCGGGGGGCCGGGTGGGCTGCCCGGGCCCGGACCCGCACCGACGGCCGGATCATGGACCGTCACCGATGTCCTCAATCGCCGGACGGGCTTGCTTTTGCCGGGCGAAGCCTTTCACCGGGCCCGGCACCCGGAGGTACGCCGCCTTACCGCCCCGGACGCACCGTCACATCGTTGATCTCCGCGTCCCGCGGCAGGTCGAGCGCGGTCAGCATGGTGGTGGCGACCGACTCCGGGTCGATCCACTGCGAGGCGTCGTACTCCCGGCCCTCCTGGCGGAAGACGCTCTCCTGCATGGGGGTGGCGGTGCGGCCCGGGTAGACGGAGGTCACCCGTACGCCGTTGCCGTGCTCCTCGGCGCGCAGCGAGTCGGCCAGCGCCTTCAGGCCGTGCTTGCTGGCGGCGTACGCGCCCCACTGGGGGCCCGCGTTCAGGCCGGCGCCCGAGTTGACGAAGATCACGTGGCCCTTGGCGGTCCGCAGCTGCGGGAGGAACTGGCGGGTCAGCTCGGCCGGCGAGAGGAGGTTCGCGGCGAGCGTGCGCTGCCATGCCTTGGGGCCGAGGTCGCCGATCGCGCCCAGTTCGACGACGCCCGCGATGTGCATCAGGGAGTCCAGCCGGTCCGGCAGCGACTGCTTGCCGAAGGCCCAGTCCAGCTTCTCGGGGGTGGCGAGGTCGCCGACCACCGTCCGGGCCCCGGGGAACTGCCCGGCCAGCTCCTTGGCGCGGCCGGCGTCGCGTGCCAGCAGCCACAGCTCCTCGCCGCGGTCCGCGAGCCGCCGCGCGACCGCCGCTCCGATGCCCGATCCTGCGCCCGTGATCAAGTGCGTACCCATGGGGCGATCCTAACGACGGGCGGCGGGCCGGGGCGGGCGCGTCCGCGCGGAGCGGAATCACGGGTTCCGGGACGAGGTGGCCGGACCCGCCGCCCCGTGGGCCCGGCTCCGTACGCCCCGCTCCGTACCCCCGTCCCCGTCAGCCCTGGATGCCCGCCTGCTCCTCCAGGTACGCCAGCGCGCCGGCCCCGTCCTCCGCGAAGAACACCAGCTCCGTGAGCGGCAGCGGGAGGAAGCCCTCGTCCTCCATGCGCTGGAACTGCTCCTTGAGGCCGTCGTAGAAACCGGCGGTGTTCAGGAGCACGACGGGCTTGGTGTGCAGGCCGTGCTTCTTCAGCTCCAGGATCTCGGTGGCCTCGTCGAGCGTGCCGGTGCCGCCGACCATGACGACGATCGCGTCGGCGCGCGCCAGCAGCTCGGCCTTGCGCTCGGCGAGGTCCTTGGTGATCACCATGTCGTCGACCCCGGGCCGCACCTTGTGCGCGAGGAAGTCCACCGAGACGCCGACGAGCCGGCCGCCCGCCGTCTCCACGCCGTCGGCCATGACCTTCATCAGGCCGGTGTCCGAGCCGCCCCACACCAGCGCGTGGCCGCCCTTGCCGATCAGCTCGGCGAACTCCCGCGCGGGGGTGGTGTAGCGGGCGTCGAGGTCGGCGGCGGAGCAGAAGACACAGATGTTCATACCGGTCACTCTACGAGCCGCCACCGACATCGCCGCGGCGCCCGGTCAGGGGCCGGCCGTCAGATCAGCCCCTGCGCCATCATCGCCTCCGCCACCCGCTCGAAGCCCGCGATGTTCGCGCCCGTGACGTAGTCCCCGGGCGCCCCGAAGCGCTCAGCGGTCTCGGCGCACGTGTCGTGGATGGTGCGCATGATCGTCGCGAGTTCGCCCTCGGTGCGCTCGAAGGTCCAGGACTCGCGGCCGGAGTTCTGGCGCATCTCCAGCGCGCTGGTGGCCACGCCGCCCGCGTTGGCGGCCTTGCCCGGCCCGAAGGCCACCCCGGCCTCCTGGAGGAGGGCCACCGCCTCGGGCGTGGTGGGCATGTTGGCGCCCTCGGAGACGGCCTTGACGCCGTTGCGCACCAGGATGCGCGCGGCGTCCGCGTCCAGTTCGTTCTGGGTGGCGGACGGCAGCGCCACATCACACGCCACGTCCCACACCCGCCCGCCGGGCACGTACCGGGCCGAAGCGCCGCGCCGGTCGGCGTACTCCTCGATACGGCCCCGCTCGACCTCCTTGACCTGCTTGAGCAGGGCGAGGTCGATGCCCTTCTCGTCGATGACGTAGCCGCCGGAGTCCGAGCAGGTCAGCACGTTCGCGCCGAGCGCCTGCGCCTTCTCGATGGTGTAGATCGCGACATTGCCGGAGCCGGAGACCACGACCTGCTGCCCGTCCAGGTCCTCGTCGCGCCGCCGCAGCATCTCGGCGGTGAACAGCACGTTGCCGTAGCCGGTGGCCTCCGTGCGCGCCGTGGAGCCGCCCCAGCCGAGGCCCTTGCCGGTCAGCACCCCGGCCTCCCAGCGGTTGGTGATCCGCCGGTACTGGCCGAAGAGGTAGCCGATCTCCCGGCCGCCGACGCCGATGTCGCCCGCCGGTACGTCGGTGTGCTCGCCCAGGTGCCGGTGCAGCTCGGTCATGAAGGACTGGCAGAAGCGCATCACCTCGGCGTCGGAGCGGCCGTGCGGGTCGAAGTCGCTGCCGCCCTTGCCGCCGCCGATGTTCAGGCCGGTGAGCGCGTTCTTGAAGATCTGCTCGAAGCCGAGGAACTTGACGATGCCGAGGTTGACGGAGGGGTGGAAGCGCAGCCCGCCCTTGTAGGGCCCGAGCGCGCTGTTGAACTCCACCCGGAAGCCGCGGTTGATGTGGACGGTGCCCGCGTCGTCCTGCCACGGCACGCGGAAGACGATCTGGCGCTCCGGCTCGCAGATCCGTTCCACGATCTTGGCCTCGGCGTACTCGGGACGGGCCGCCAGCGCCGGGGCGAGGGTCCCCAGCACTTCGAGGGCGGCCTGGTGGAACTCGGGTTCCCCGGGGTTGCGGCGCACCAGTTCCTTGTGCAGCCGCTCCAGTGACACCGCTGTTCCGCGGCCGGCCGCACCGGTTCCGGCGTGAACTGTCGACATGTCTTTCTTCCCTTCGTGGCCGGCGAAGGGCCTCCGGCGGCCCGGACCCGCGCGAAGGCGCCACGATCCGGCCGGGCGGCCCTCGGGCGTCCCGTCGCTGCCGCCGAGCCTATGGGCACGCGGGCCGCCGGGGGCCACCGGGGCGGAAGTCGCGTTTGGTGAAGTCCTGGGTTTAGGTTGCCGTCATGGTGGAGGGAACGCGTACGCATACGCACAGGAAGAACACGGCGGACAACACCGGGGACGGGGGTGTGAACGCCGCATTAAGCGATGAATCCGGCCCGCCCTCCGGCAGCCTGCGCCGCTCCTCGCTCCTGATGGCCGCGGGCACGGTCGTCTCCCGGGCGACGGGCCTGTTCCGGGGCGTCCTCCAGGCCGCCGCCCTCGGTACGGGGCTGCTGGCCACCACGTACAACACGGCGAACCTGGTCCCGATGAGCCTGTACACGCTGCTGATCGGCGGCGCGCTCAACGCCGTGCTCGTGCCGCAGCTCGTCCGGGCCAGGGCGGAGCACCCGGACGGCGGGCGGGCGCACGAACAGCGGCTGGTCACCCTCGTGCTGACGGTCCTCGGCATCGGCACGCTGCTCGCGGTGTGGGCGGCGCCCGGGATCGTGAGCCTGTATACGACGGACACTCCGGAGAACCACGCCGCCTACGAACTGACCGTCGTCTTCGCCCGGTTCCTGCTGCCGCAGATCTTCTTCTACGGGGTGTACGGCATCTTCGGGCAAGTGCTCAACGCGCGTGGCAAGTTCGGCGCGATGATGTGGACGCCGGTGCTCAACAACGTCGTCCTGATCGCCATGTTCGGCGCGTACGTGGGCCTGCTGACCATTCCGGAGACGGTGGCGGAGATCACCGACGCGCAGGTGCGGCTGCTCGGCGTCGGCACCACGCTCGGCATCGCCCTCCAGGCGCTCGCTCTGATCCCCTACGCGCGCGAAGCCGGGTTCCGCTTCCGGCCGCGCTTCGACTGGCGCGGCACCGGGCTGCGCAAGAGCGCCAACGCGGCACGCTGGACGCTGCTGTTCGTGCTGGTCAACCTGGTCTCGATGACGATCGTCGCGCACTACGCGACCGCCGCCGACCAGGAACTCCCCAAGGACGGCGTCGGCTTCTCCTCGTACAGCTACGCCCAGAACATCTGGGGGCTGCCGCAGTCCATCGTCACCGTCTCGCTGATCACCGCGCTGCTGCCCCGGATGACCCGGGCGGTCGCCGAGCAGCGCTTGGACGACCTGCGCGGCGACCTCTCCCGCGCGCTGCGCCTCAGTGGCGCGGTCATCGTCCCGGCCGCCGTCTTCTTCGTGGCCTTCGGCCCGGAGATGGCGCAGCTGCTGTACGCGCACGGCGCCGCCAGCGCCGAGTCCGCCGTGCCGCTGGGGCAGATGCTCCAGGCCCTCGGGCTGGGCCTGATCCCGTTCTCCGCCCAGTCGCTGCTGCTGCGCGGCTTCTACGCCTTCGAGGACACCCGTACGCCGTTCCTGCTGGCCGTGTGCATCTCCGGCGTCAACATCGCGCTCGCCACCGCCTGCCACCTGCTGCTGCCGGCCCGGTGGGCGGTCACCGGGATGGCCGCCGCATACGCCGTGGCGTACGCCGTCGGGCTGCTGGCCAGCGCGTTCCTGCTGCGCCGTCGGCTGGAGGGCCGGCTCGACGGGCGCCGGCTGAGCCGTACGTACGGCAAGCTGACCGGTGCCGCGCTGGCCGCCGGGGCGGTGGGCTGGGCGGCGGCCCACGCCTGTGCCGGTGCCACCGGGGACGCTTTCTGGTCCACGGCGCTCGCCCTCGCCGCCGGGGCCGCGACCATGGCCCTGCTCTTCCTGCTGCTGGCCCGCGTGCTGCGGATCACCGAGCTGCGGTCCCTGCCGGGGCTGCGCTGACCTCGGGGGCCGGGGCGTCGGCCGGGGCGGGAGCCGCCTCGGCCGCCGCCTCGGCCCGTACCAGCTTCTCCATCTTGTCGATGCCGATCACCCCACTGGCCACGATGGCGAGCACCATCGCCGCCATCAGCATCACCGTGCCCAGCCACACCATCGTGTCCACGGGCAGCGTGAATGCGCCGATCACCCGGGCCACGCACTCGCCCAGCAGGGCCGCGCCCCACACCGCGGAGTGCCGGCGCTGCACCCGCCGGAACCACGCTGACTCCGCGGTCAGCCGGTCCCACGCGGCGCTCCTGGCCGCGTCCCCCTTGGTGATCCACGGCTTGAGCACCGGCGCCATCAGCGGCCGCCCGATCAGCGCGGACACCAGCACCGCCAGGCCGAAGGTGCTGCTCACGGCGCTGTCCTTGGCCATCATCAGCCGCTCGTCGCCGGCCACCAGGCTGAGCAGCAGGCCGATGATGTTCGTCGCCGTCATCAGGGTGGCCACCGCGTTGAGGCGGCGCTCCCTGACCAGGCTCCACAGCGAGCGGGCGGCCGGCAGCGCGCCGCTCCAGGCCAGGGCGGCCAGGGTGCTCAGGCCGAAGGCGCCGGTGAGGAGGTAGTACGACGCGATCGGGACGCCGGCGTCCAGGAGCAGCGCCCGCGGGCCCTCCAGCTTCGGGCGGGGCGCGGGGGCCGTGGCCGTACCGGTGCCGGGGGCCGCTTCCGTGCCGCTGCGGGTCTGGCTGTCCATGGGTCCTCCGGGTCGCTGTCCGCGCCGTCCGTCCGTGACGACGCCCTCAGCTTCGCCCGCGCGCCCCGTGCCACGGCAGGACCGCCTGTAACGGCTTCGCCGTGACATTTGTCAGGGTCCGGCCCGCCCGGTGCCCGCCCGACCGGCAAGGCGCTTGCCCTGGAGGGCACTCCAGCTCCTAGCGTCTGATCCAGGACCCGAGTGATCCACGATCCGAGTGATCCACGACCCGAGCGAGAGGGAACCCTTCGTGCGTTACACACTGTTCGGCAGGACCGGTCTGCGGGTGAGCGAGCTGAGCCTCGGCGCCATGACCATCGGCTCCGACTGGGGCTGGGGCGCCTCGAAGGACACCAGTGCGCGGATCGTCGACGCCTACGAGGACGCGGGCGGCAACTTCATCGACACCGCCAACAACTACACCGACGGCAGCGCCGAGACGATCCTCGGCGAACTGCTCGAAGGCCGCCGGGACCGCTTCGTCCTGGCCAGCAAGTACACCTGCGCCACCCGTCAGGGCGACCCGAACGCGGCGGGCAACCACCGCAAGAATCTGGTGCAGTCGGTCGAACAGAGCCTGGCCCGGCTGCGCACCGACCACCTCGACGTCCTGTGGGTGCACGCGCGGGACAACTTCACCCCGGTCGAGGAGGTGATGCGCGCGCTGGACGACGTCGTACGGTCCGGCAAGGTGCACTACGTCGGCGTGTCCGACTGGCCGGCCTGGGAGATCGCGCAGGCCAACACCCTCGCCGAGCTGCGCGGCTGGACCGCGTTCGCGGGCTCGCAGCTGCGCTACAGCCTGCTGGAGCGCACACCGGAACGGGAGCTGCTCCCCCAGGCGCGCGCCTTCGACCTGGCCGTACTGGCCTGGGCCCCGCTGGCGGCCGGCAAGCTCACCGGCAAGTACCGGCGCGGCGAGCGCGGCCGGCTGGACGTGACCGGCGAGGGCGGCCACGCGTCGGAGCAGGAGGAGGCGACGGTCACGGCGGTGCTGGAGGTCGCGGAGCAGGGCGGCTGGAGCCCGGCGCAGGTGGCGCTGGCCTGGCTGCGGCAGCGCCCCGGCAACATCATTCCGATCATCGCCGCGACCAAGGAGAGCCAGCTCGCCGACAACCTCGCGAGCGTGGACGTGGAGCTGGACGCCGACGCGCTGCGGCGGCTCGACGAGGTGAGCGCCGTGCCGCTGGGCTTCCCGCACGACTTCCTGGCGGAGCCCGCGATCACGCAGAACGTGTACGGCGACCGCTGGGAGGCCGTGCAGGACCGGCGGACCACCTACCGCCGGTCGGTGCACGGCGTGCTCTGAGAGACCTGACCGCGGCCCGCGCCCGCCGGTCAGGCCACCGCGCGGGCGCGGTCCGTCGTCGCGATCGTCGCCGAGCCCACCACGCGCGTGCCGTCGTACAGCACGATGGCCTGGCCGGGGGCGACGCCGCGGACCGGCTCGGCGAAGGTGACGCGCAGCCCGCCGTCGACGGGCTCGGCGGTGACCTCGGTCTCGCCGCCGTGGGCGCGCAGCTGGGCGGTGTACGTGCCGGGGCCGGTGGGCGCGGCGCCGCACCAGCGCGGGCGTACGGCGGTCAGCGCGGTCACGTCCAGGGACTCGGCGGGGCCCACCGTGACGGTGTTGTCGACCGGGGAGATGTCCAGGACGTAGCGCGGCTTGCCGTCCGGGGCCGGGGTGCCGATGCGCAGGCCCTTGCGCTGGCCGATGGTGAAGCCGTACGCGCCCTCGTGGGTGCCGACCTTGGCTCCGGACTCGTCGACGATGTCGCCCTCGGCCCGGCCCAGCCGCTTGGCGAGGAAGCCCTGGGTGTCGCCGTCGGCGATGAAGCAGATGTCGTGGCTGTCCGGCTTCTTGGCGACGAACAGGCCGCGCCGGGCGGCCTCCTCGCGGATCTCCGCCTTGGTGGTGAGCGTGTCGCCGAGCGGGAACATGGCGTGTGCGAGCTGCCGGTCGTCCAGCACGCCGAGGACGTAGGACTGGTCCTTGGCCATGTCGGAGGCGCGGTGCAGCTCGCGGCCGCCGTCCGGGCGCTCCACGATCGTGGCGTAGTGGCCGGTGCAGACCGCGTCGAAGCCGAGGGCGAGCGCCTTGTCCAGCAGCGCGGCGAACTTGATCTTCTCGTTGCAGCGCAGGCAGGGGTTGGGCGTGCGGCCCGCCTCGTACTCCGCGAAGAAGTCCTCGACGACGTCCTCGCGGAAGCGTTCGGCGAGGTCCCAGACGTAGAACGGGATGCCGATGACATCGGCGGCGCGGCGCGCGTCGTGCGAGTCCTCGATCGTGCAGCAGCCGCGGGCGCCGGTGCGGAAGGACTTCGGGTTCTCGGAGAGCGCGAGGTGCACACCGGTCACGTCGTGGCCCGCCTCGGCGGCGCGGGCGGCGGCGACGGCGGAGTCGACACCGCCGGACATGGCGGCGAGCACGCGGAGGCGGCGGGGAGCGTCAGTCGTCATAACCACTCCAGGGTAGACGGAACCAGTGACGGGCCCCCAAGCGTTGTGCAGCGCATGGGAGACGCGGGGGAAGCCGGCCGGGCCGGCGGCGGCAGCGGCCAGGGGTTCAGCAGACGCGCCCTGCTGCTCGGCGGCGCCGGCACGGTCGTGGCCGGCGGCGCCGTGTACGCACTGCACGGCGAGGTGGCGCGCTGGTGGTGGCAGCTGCCGGGCCGCAAGAAGCCGCGGACGGACGGCGCGGTGGACTACACCTCCGCGCGCTGGGTCCCGGCCGCCCCGGCGAACTGGCGCCAGGCCGACCGCCCCGACGACTACCCGATCGACCGGGTCGTCATCCACGTCGTCCAGGGGGGCTACACGGACGCCCTGCGCGTCTTCCAGAGCCCGACGCACGGCGCCGCCGCGCATTACGTGGTGCGCAAGGACGGGGTGGTGGCGCAGACGGTGCGGGAGCTGGACGTGGCGTACCACGCGGGCAACCGCGCGTACAACGAGCGCAGCATCGGCATCGAGCACGAGGGCTTCGTGGACCGCCCGGAATCCTTCACCCCTGCCATGTACGCATCATCGGCGCGGCTGACCGCCGGGATCTGCCGCCGCTACGGCTTCCCCGCCGACCGGCAGCACATCGTGGGCCATGTGGAGGTACCGGGCACCGACCACACCGATCCCGGGCCACACTGGAACTGGCGGCTGTACCTGGACCTGGTGCGCGCCGAGCTGAGCCGCCCTTCCCCGGCATCGGGGGCGTGACAGGGGCGCGCCAGGGCGCCGCCGCGCCCCACGTGGAACGGACCCCTCATGGCGTACGACAGAGCCCCGGCCGCCGGGCGCACGGGCCACGGCCCCGGGCCCGGCCTCGCCGAGGACCGGGTCTTCGGCCGGATCGGCCTGGACCTGGACGCGGCGGCGGGCCTGCTGACGGTGCGCGGCGAGCGGGTGCCGACGGCCGAGCTGCGCCGGGCCCCGGAGGCCGTACCGGACGGGTCCGTACCGATCGGCACCCGCGACGCCGCCGCTCTCCGGCTGACCATCGACGGCCGCCCCGGGCACATCGCCCCCGGCCAGGGGCGGTGGACCCGGCGCTCCCACCGGGTGGACGTGATCTACGGCGGCATCCTCTACCGGCTGCTGCCGGACTCGCCCAGCGGCAGCCGTCTGGTCAAGGACGGCCGCCGGATCGCGGACTTCTCCTCGGACGGCGCCGGGCATGTGTGGGCCGACTGGCACCAGGACGTGGCGCCGCCGCTGCGCGAGGACGCCGCGGTCGGGTACGCCCTCGCCACGGCGTTCGGCACCGGCGCCGAGCCGTCCTGGCGGCTGCTCGTCCGGGCCGTGGCCGACCGGGTCCGGTGAGCGGGAGCGCGCCTCAGCTCAGGCCCGCGCTCCGTGCCCGTTCCACCACCGGGCCGATCGCCTCCGCGACCGCCGCCACGTCCGCCTCGGTGGAGGTGTGGCCCAGCGAGAAGCGCAGCGTGCCGCGGGCCAGGTCCGCGTCCATGCCCGCGGCGAGCAGGACGTGGCTGGGCTGGGCGACGCCCGCCGTGCAGGCGGAGCCGGTGGAGCAGGCGATGCCCTGCGCGTCCAGGAGGAGCAGCAGGGAGTCGCCCTCGCAGCCGGGGAAGGAGAAGTGCGCGTTGGCGGGGAGCCGGCCCGCCGGGTCGGGGTCGCCGCCGAGGACGGCGTCGGGGGCGGCGGCCCGTACGGCCTTGACGAGGTCGTCGCGCAGCGCGCCGATGTCGCGGGCGAACTCCTCGCGGTGCGCGACGGCGTGCCGCGCTGCGGCGGCGAACGCGGCGATGCCGGGGGTGTCCAGCGTGCCGGAGCGCACCTGCCGCTCCTGACCGCCGCCGTGCAGGACGGGGACGGGCGCGTACTCCCGGCGCAGCAGCAGCGCGCCGAGGCCGTACGGTCCGCCGATCTTGTGCGCGGAGACGGTCATCGCGGCCAGTCCGGAGGCGGCGAAGTCCACCTCCAGCTGCCCGAACGCCTGGACCGCGTCGGCGTGCAGCGGAATGTCGAACTCCGCGGCCGCCCCGGCCAGTTCCCGGACCGGCATGATCGTGCCGATCTCGTTGTTGGCCCACATCACGGTGGCGAGCGCGACATCGTCGGGGTTGCGCGCGATCGCCTCGCGCAGCGCGTCGGCGTGCACCCGTCCGTACGCGTCGACGGGCAGCCATTCGACGCGCGCGCCCTCGTGCTCGGCGAGCCACTCCACCGCGTCCAGGACGGCGTGGTGTTCGACGGGGCTGGCGAGGACGCGGGTGCGGGCCGGGTCGGCGTCCCTGCGGGCCCAGTACAGGCCCTTGACCGCGAGGTTGTCGGCTTCGGTGCCGCCCGCGGTGAAGACCACCTCACTGGGGCGCGCGCCGAGCGCGGAGGCGAGGGATTCCCGCGCCTCCTCGACGGTGCGCCGGGCCCGCCGGCCCGCGGCGTGCAGCGAGGACGCGTTGCCGGTGACGGTCAGCTGGGCGGTCATCGCCTGCACCGCCTCCGGAAGCATCGGGGTGGTGGCGGCGTGGTCGAGGTAAACCATGGTGCGCACGATTCTACGAGCAGGCGCGGGGGCGCGTGCCGAGCGCGTGGGGGCTCGCCCGCACGCGCCGGGCCGCACCCGCGCACCCGGGGCCGCCGGGCGGACCGGCGCGGGTCCGGTGAAACCCCTCGACACCCCTGTAAGGAGTGTCTATCCTTACGGTCATGACACAGCAGTGGCGACTGGACCGTACGTACCGCAGCACCGCCGGCGCCGTGCGCTGGACCACCTTCGGGGAGGACGGCGCGCCGCCCCTGGTCCTGCTGCACGGGACGCCGTTCTCCTCCTACATCTGGCGGGACGTCGCCCGGGCGCTCGCCGGACGGTTCCAGGTGTACGTCTGGGACATGCCCGGCTACGGCGACTCCGAGATGGCCACCGGGCAGGACGTCTCCCTCGCCAAACAGGCCGAGGTCCTCACCGAACTGTTCGCGCACTGGGGCCTGGACGCCCGCGAACCCACCGTGGCCGCCCACGACTTCGGCGGCTACGTGGCACTGCGCGCCCACCTCGTACACGGGCTGCGCTACCGGCGCCTCGCCCTGCTCGACGCGGTCGTCCTCACCGGCTGGGGCTCCCCCACGTACCGGCTGCTCGGCAGCCACCCGGAGGTGTTCGGCCGGCTGCCGGCGGGCCTGCACCGGGCGCTGGTGACCGAGTACATCGGCTCGGGCAGCCACCCCGGACTGCACCCGGTCGCCCTGGAACGGATCGTCGCGCCGTGGTGCACCGAGGAAGGGCAGGCCGCGTTCTACCGGCAGATCGAGCAGAACGGGCTGGATCTCACCGATGACCTCGAAGGGCGGCTCGGCGAGCTGACCGTGCCGACGCTGGTGGGCTGGGGAGCGGAGGACTCCTGGCTGCCCGTCGCCTGGGCACACAAGCTGGCGGCGGCCGTCCCGGGTGCCCGCCTGCGCCTGTTCGAGGGGGCCGGGCACCTCGTGCAGGAGGACGCGCCGGCCGAACTGGCGGCGGTGCTGGCCGCGTTCGCGGGGGCGGACGCGAGCGGACCGGCGTAACGCGCCTCGCAGGGGCCGCGCTACGCCCCCGCCGCGCCCGGTTCCAGCGGAGAGGTGCGCTGCCGGGCGCGCGGGACCGTCTCGTTCGGCGTCTCGTACAGTCCGGTCGCCCGGTCCCAGCACGCGTGCGCCTGCTCGGCGTCCCCGGAGGCTTCGTACGCGTGTCCCAGCAAAGTGAGTCCGTCGGCCCATCGCCGGGTGTCGCCCAGCTCTTCGAAGAGCCGCACCGCGGCCCCCGCCGCCTGGACCGCGTCCTTGGCGGGGGCGACGGCGAGCAGCGACTCGGTGGTCCTGAGCTGCGTCAGGCCCGCCCAGAGCCGCTGCCCGGCCGCCTCGAAAAGGGACAGCGCCTCTTCCAGGGCCTCCAGCGCCTTCTCGTGGCCGCCCGTGCTCGCCCGGGCGACGGCGAGGAAGTACAGGGCCGTGCCGAGGCGGTGGCCCTGCCCGGCCGACCGGAAGATGCGTACGGCCCGCTCGGCGAGTTCGGCGCCCCGCTGCGGGGCACGGTCGCTTACCAACAGACGGGACCGCTCCACCAGGACCGCGGCCTCGCCGAGCCGGTCGCCCTGCACCTGACAGTGGCTCATGGCCAGGGTGAAGTGCTGTTCGGCATCGCTCCCGCCGAGCGCGAACGCCGCCGCGCCGCGCACCAGCGGGGCGCGGCCGCTGGTCACCGGGTCGCCCGCGTCGAGCCCGAGCCGGTACGCGCGGCGGGCCTCGTCGTCCGCCCGGTCGAACCGCTCGGCCATCAGGCAGGCGCGGGCGCACGCCAGCCGGGCGCGCCCCTCGGCGCGCCGGTCGTGGTCGGCGGCGGCCCGGTCGGCCACCGCACGCGCCGCGGCCTCGTACGGCTCCGTGTGCCGCCCCGTGCCCAGCAGCGGCGCGAGCAGGAGCAGCACGTCGGCGCCGCGGGCGGCGTGCCCGTCGGACAGCAGCTCCGCTGTCTGCCGCACCACGGACAGCGCCCCGGTGCCCTCCGCCGCCCACCAGTCCGCCGCGGCCCTGCGGTCGGCGAGACGCGGGGAGGTGACGGAGGTGCCGGCGGCGGCGACCTGGTGCAGCAGGGGCGCGTCGGGCGCGTCGAGGGCGTACGCCCGCAGGGCCGTGACCAGGTACCAGTCCAGCAGCCGGGACAGCGCGGCGCGGCGCTCCGCCGGTGAGGTGTGGGCGGTCAGGTTCTCGTACGCGAAGGAGGCGAGCGCCTCGCGGTGCCGGTAGCGGCCCGGTGCCGGGACCTTGACCAGGCCGGTCCGCGCCAGGGTGGCCAGGTGGGCCTGGGCGTCGGCGAGGTCGGTGCCGGCCAGGGCGGCCACGGCGCTCGCGGACAGGTCGGGGCAGTCCGGCAGCGCCAGCAGCCGGAAGGCGGCGAGCGCGGGCGGGGCGAGGTCGTGGGTCAGCCGCAGCGCGGTGGCGGTGATCAGGGCCTCGGCCGCCGTACGGTCCGTCCCGCCCTCCAGCATCAGTTCCGCCGCCACCGCGTCGACCGCGGCCTCCGAGCAGCCGCACGCTTCGAGCGCCGCACGCGCCACCGAGCGGCGGGCCGCCACCCGCTCCTCCCCCACCCGTAGCGCGAGGAGTTCCAGCGCGTCGGCCGTGCTCATGGCTTCCAGATGCAGGGACAGCACCCCGGGCAGCCCGGCCGGGGGCCGGTCGCGGCCGATGACCAGCGCGGCCCCCGGCGTCTCCGGGAGCAGCGGAAGCACCGGCTCCACGTCGCGCACCTCGTCCAGGACGACGATCAGGCGACGGCCACGGACCACCGCCCCGTAGAACGCGAGGCGTTCGGCGGGATCCTCGGGGATCTCCGCGGCCCGCAGGCCCAGTTGCCGCAGCAGCGCACCCGCCAGGTAGGCGACCGCCGCCTCCGGGTCGCCGGTCGCCGGCATGATCGCGTACAGCCGTCCGTCCGGGAAGCGTTCCTGCAGCGCGTCGGTCACCTGGGCCGCCAGGCTGGTCTTCCCGACGCCCGCGCCACCGGAGACGACGCAGGCGGTCCGCGCCGTCTCGCCCTCCCGGGCCAGGTGCTCCGTCAGCTGCCGTGCCTCGGCGCGCCGCCCGCCCGCCCGCTCCTGCCGGGGCCCGTACCGGCCGGCCCGCAGCATGCTGCGCAGGCCCGGGGAGACCGGCTCGTCGTGGGCCAGGGCGCGGGCGAGCAGTTCGCGGGTCCGCTTGCGGGCCGGGTCCAGGTAGAGCAGCCAGGTCAGCGCCTCTTCGGCGGCGGCGTGGCGGCCGAGCCGGAGTTCCGCCTCCGTACGGTCCTCGATCAGCGTGCGCCGCCAGTCGGCCAGGCGCCGGGACTCGGCGGCCAGGTACGGGCCGGACAGACCCGCCAGGGGCTCGCCGTCCCGCCACAGGGCGACGGCCGAGTCCAGCGCTTCCCAGGCGCGTTCCCAGTCGTGTGCGGCCCGCGCCTCGGCGGCCGTCGCGGCCAGTTCCTCGGCGTGGCGCAGGTCCACGACCATGTCCGTACCGCCGTACGGCCGCAGTGCGTATCCCCCGCCCTCGCTCACCAGGACGCCCGAGTCGGGGCCGAGGGCCTTGCGCAGCCGGGACGCGTACGTGCGCAGGGCCGCGGGCGCGGCGCGCGGCGGCTCGTCGCCCCACACGGCCTCGATCAGATCGGCCTCGGAGGCGGCGCGTCCACCGCGCAGCGCGAGCACGGCCAGCAGCGCCCGCTGCTGCGGGGAACCGACCGCCAGAGCCGTGTCCCCACGGTGCATCCGCACCCGCCCGAGCACGGTGATGCGCAGCGGCTCGCGCTCCGTCCGGGCCGGTGCCCCGTCCCGGGCGGACGCGTCCGCCCGCTCCGTCTCGCCCCAGCCCCACGCGCGCGCCAGCAGTTCGGCCAGGCGGGCGCGGGACGGGTACCGGGCGACCAGTTCGGCCAGCTCCGCCTGGGCCCGGGCGTAGTGGCCCAGCCGCAGGTCGGTCTCGATGCGGTCCTCGACCAGGGTCTGCCGCCACTCGGTCAGCCGGAGCCGTTCGGACTGCGCGTACGGGCCGGTGAGACCGCCCAGGGGCTCCCCCTGCCAGAGGCCGATGGCCGCGTCGAGCAGCGTACGGGCGCGGGCCCAGTCGCCCTCCTCGCCGGCGGCGCGGGCGGCGCGCTGGTACTCCTCGGCGCGCTCCAGGTCCACGTCGAGTTCGGTGCCGGCGTCGCCGCGCAGGGCGTAGCCGACACGCTCACGGGCCAGTATGTGTCCGTCCTCGCCGAGCGCCTTGCGCAGCCGGGCGACGCTGTGGTCCAGCGACGCGCGGGCACCGCGGGGCGGGTCGCCGCCCCAGAGGACGCCGAGCAGTTCGGCGTCGGAGGCCACGTCTTCGTGGTGCAGCAGGAGGGCCGCGAGCAGCGTGCGGTCCAGCCGGACCGGCAGCTCGATCCGCTGGTCCCCCCGCCACAGCCCCACCGGTCCGAGGAGGGTGGCGCGCAGCGGCTCGCGCGGTTCGTCGGCGGGCAGGACCGGTACGGGCGGGTGGGAGCGGACGGCGGGCTCGGCGGCTTCGTCCGGCGGCTGCGGCTCCGTATCCGTATCGGCCGCCTCCACGGTGGCCGTGGCGTACGGCCCGGCCACCACACCGGCCTCGGACGCCCCGGCCACCGCCCCGCCGCCCAGCCGCTCCAGCACCGGGCTGGCCAGTACGGCGAACGCCTGCGCCGACTCCTGGAGCCGCAGTTCCCCGGTCTCGTCGGCGACCAGCGCGGGGAAGTCGGGCAGCCGGCCCATGTACGGCTCCAGGGCGCGGCCGACCGCCTCGACGACGGCCAGGGACTGCTGGGTGCCCAGGCCGCTGAAGAGGAGTTCGCGCACGCCGGGACGGAAGTCGTAGACCGGCTGCCCGGCACCGGCGCCCAGCAGGCCGCCGAGCGGGCCGAGGGCAGACGCCCGGCGCGGGTCGGTGACCCGTTCCAGCAGCCCGCCGAGGAGGATCTCGGCGACCTGGGTGGGCCCGGCGTCGGTCATCGTGGCGGCCCGCACCAGCTGCATCAGGGGGACGGTGAGCGGGTTGATCGCGGAGAGGCGTACGGCCAGCCGGTAGGACTCGGGCGAGAACGCGCCGCGGAAGTGGGCGACCAGCTCCTCGGCCGATCCGGCGGGCCGCGGCGGGTCCTGCTCCGGGTCCTCGCCCAGCAGCACCGTGTCCACCAGGTGCGGGACGCCGGGGCGGGTGAGCAGCGCGGTCCACTGGCCGAGCCCGCCGGGCGTCAGCGGGACCACCGGCAGCGCCACCGTCCCCGGCTCCTCGGCCTCCGGGTCCGGCTCGCCGGTCAGCGGGTCCAGGACGGTGGTCCGGTCCGGTCCGCCGAACTCGACGGGCGAGGTCAGCAGCCGGGGCTGGGCGTCCAGCGCGGTGCCGCGCCACAGCCGCCGCGGCAGGGGGTGGAGCACCGCCACCGGTCCGTACCGCCCCCAGCCGCGCACCGCGCGCGCCGCGTCGGGGGTCCGCCACCCGGGGCTCGTGCCGTCGGTGAGGACGAACGTCAGCGTGGGGCCCGCGACCCACGGCAGCCGCCCCGGGACGGCCATCTTCCGGGGGTCGAGGGCGCACACGCGGACGCTCCGGAAGATGCCGCTGCGGTCCAGCACCGCGCGCAGTTCGCCGGCCAGCTGGCTCCACACCTGCATCGAGGGCGCGTCGTCCACCAACAGCACGGCGGACCAGCGGTGTTCGAGGTCCGGCCGGGACACCACGTCGAACAGCGCGGTCTCCGCGGCGAGCCGTACGGTCGCCTCCACGTCGGTGACGCGCCGGTGCGGGTGCGGCTGGAACCGGCGCAGCGGGCGCAGCGCGCGGGACAGGTGCTGGGGTCGGGCGAGGGCGCGGCGGCCCGGCGCCCGCGCGGGGCGTGCGCGGCGGCTGCGCGCGCTGCCGCCCTCGCTGCCCATCGCGTACAGGGAGCGCTGCGACGGCAGGACGGTGGCGCGGTCGCCGCCCGGCGCCGCTTCGGCCCCGTCGGTCTCCTGCTCGCTCCGCGCCGTATCCGGGCCTTCCGTTCCCCCGTCCTCCGCGCCTGTCTCCGCCGTGCCCTCCGCCGTCGGCTCCGTGCCCCCGTCATCGCTCCCGGGCGGGCCCGCGTCCGCCCGGGACTCCTCCTCGGCCGCGGCCTGCCGCCGCTCCCCCTCGCGCACCGCGCGGGCCAGCCACAGGACGTCCAGCAGCTCGTGCGCCCCCAGGTCGTAGCCCTGCCCGGCGAGGACCTGCCGCAGCCGGTCGATCATGGCGACATGGGTTCGTCCAGGCGGTGCATGACCGCGGAGAGCAGCTCGTCCTTGGTCAGGTCGGCACCCGTGATCCGCAGATGGACCGCGGCCAGCAGCTGGTCGGTCGCCAGCGTCTCGGTCTTGGAACGCTGGAAGAAGCCGTCGATCAGGTCCTCGGCCTCGGCGAGCGCGGCCGGGCCCAGGTTGTGGGCGATGATGTCGCGCAGCCGCTCGGGCGTCGGGTCGGGCAGGTCCAGGCGGACACAGCGGCGCAGGAAGGCGGGCGGGAACTCCCGCTCGCCGTTGCTCGTCATCACCACGACCGGGAAGTGCGCGCAGGAGACGACGCCGCGGTGCACGCGCACCCGCTCCCGGCTGCCGTCGGTCAGCACATGCACGTCCTGGTGCTGCTCGGACAGCCGGGCCAGCTCCGGGATCTCGAACTCGCCCTCCTCCAGGACCACCAGCAGGTCGTTGGGCAGGTCGATGTCGGACTTGTCCAGCTCGTCGACGAGCAGCACCCGCGGCCGGTCGGTGGCGGCCAGCGCCGTGCCCAGCGGTCCCAGGCGCAGATAGTGGCCGATGTCGGTGGTGAAGGCGCCGCGGTGGTCCTTGAGGCGGCGCGGTGCCGTACGGGCGGCATCCCGCTCGCGGCGCAGCGACGCCTCGCGCAGCCGGCCCACCGCGTCGTAGCGGTAGAGCGCGTCGGCGAGGGTGGAGCGACTGTTGACGGACCAGCGCAGCACGTCGCCGAGGCCCAGCTCGGCGGCGATGGCGCGGGCCAGCGAGCTCTTGCCGGTGCCGGGGCGGCCGGTGACCAGCAGCGGGCGGTGCAGGTGGAGGGCGGCGTTGACGACGGACACCTCGTTGCGGTCCATCAGATACGGCGCGGGCGCCTCGGGCCTCCTGCGCGCGGCGGCGAAGTAGCGCCACGGGGGCGCCGCGGGCAGCGGCGCGGGACCGCGGAACACCCACCAGCCCTCGGGCTCCGGCCCGGCTCCCGGGCCGTGGTCGGGTGTGCTCTCTCGGGCCACGGGTCGTTCTCCTTCGTCCTTGCTCACTTGCTGCGTCACGGCTGGGTCAGGACCCAGGCGTCCGGGGCCAGTTGCGGTGGCCGGTGGTCGGGCGCGTCGTACATCAGGGACAGCTGCCGTCCCCGGTGGTGCGTCGAGGCGGCCTCGGCGACCGCCTTGGCCCGCTCCAGGCGCACCGTCTCGGGCAGCTGGGTGTGGTGCCCGCCCTCGACCAGTTCGAGCAGGCCCGCGGCGATGTTCTCGCCGTGCTCCTCGCGGTGCCACAGGACGGTGTGCACGCCCGCCTGGACGCACTGGCGCAGCAGCGTCCCGTGGTGGCGCGGCTCGCAGCACACGATCACCGTGCCCACCTCGGGCTGCATCTCCAGCCGGGCGCGGGCCACCTTGCGGTCGGTGGCACCGTGGTCCAGGACCAGGCTGCGGGCGCCGTCCAGGGCGGCGGTGCGCCGCTTCCACCCGGCGTAGCTCTCGCGGGAGCGCCGGGCGGTGCGGATCACCACCCGGCGCGTGAACCCCAGTTCGAAGGGGCCGTCCTCGTCGCTGTCGAAGGACTCCCAGCGGTCCACCGGCAGGCCGAGCCAGGCGGCGGGCAGGAAGAACTCGACGAGCGCGGGCTCGGGGTCCTCACGGATCTCGTTGACCAGGACGCGGTGGATGTCGTCCACGACCTGTTCGCTGGTCACCTCCGCGTCCTGGGCGAGGACGAGGACGTGCGGGGCGTCGCCGCCGCTCCAGGCCCACACCTGGTACGTGAAGTGCCGCCCGGTGGCGGCGGGCAGCAGCTCCACCTGGACGCGGGGCACCTTCGACAGCCGTGTGCCGTTGCGGTGCGCGGCCGGGGCCGTGCCGTTCGGCCGGGGCATCATGGTCACGGCGGCGCTGCCGACCCCCGCCCAGCTGCCCGCCCGCTGCTCGTGGTGACCGCGGGCGGCGGCCCGGTGCTCCGTCGCGACGGCCCGCGCGCGCTCGGCGTGGTGGTCCCGCACATCGGCCGTGTACTGCCGTACGGCGGCCAGGTCCACCCCGAGCCGGGCGGCGGCGCGCTGCGCCCAGGCCGCCAGGTCCTCGGCCAGGTCCGGGCCCGCCTCGCTCTCCTCCACACCGATGCGCACCACGCCCTGGAGCAGCGGCGGCATCAGCTGGTCGCCCGGGGCGTCGTACCCCTCCAGGACGTCGAGGGCGTCGGCCAGGCCGGTCACCGCGGGCAGTTCGATGGCGTGCGGCAGGACGGTGTCCAGCAATGCGCGGGGGTCCGTGCGGACGCACTGTGCCAGCAGGCCGGTCAGGCCGCGCCGCTGGCCGTGGGTCAGGCACTCGCCGGGGCTGACCGTGCGGGCCACCTTGCGCAGCCGCTCCCACTGCGGGCCGCTGCCGTCCGGCGCCACTTCGCGTACGGCCTGGAGGAGTTCGGGCACGCCGCGCCGGACGCCCACGGCCAGGCCGACCAGCCGGTCGAGGTCGGCGCCGAGGCCGCGGGACGGGCGTCCCAGCCGGGAGGCGAGCAGCTCCTCGCAGCGGCGGACCAGGTCCGGGGTGGTCAGTACGGTCTCCAGCACGGCCAGCAGCTGCTGGACGCCGCGCCGGGCGGTGGGCACCACGGGCGGCGGCAGGTCGGGCAGTTCGGCCTCGATGGCGGGGATGCTGATCGCGTACAGCGTGGCGGCGGCCGGGGGCCGGTTCGCCGTGCGGGCGCCGGCCGCGGTCTGGAGGTCGGCCACCACGATGCCGACGACGGCCTGCCGCTCGCGGTCCCACAGCGGCCCGCCGCTGAAGCCCTCCTTGACCTCCGTGCCGCCCACCACGTCCAGCGCCACCCAGGGCGGCGCGGAGACCCGGGGCACCGCGCGCACGGTGGGCAGCGGGTGGCCGCTGGCCCACAGGGCGATGACCTCGTTGCCGTAGGCGTGCGAGAGGAAGGGGGCCGGTTCGGCGCCGGTGGGCGCGGGGCCCGGAAGCCGGAGTGCGGCCAGGTCGCCGTGGTAGAGCAGCGCGCCGGGCGGCACGGACCCGCTGCCGCCCGGCGCACGCGGCGGGCTCCACATGGCGGGGTCGACCTGTGCGGTCAGCTCGCGGTCGGGCGCGACGTGCGGCAGCCGGAGACGGACGGTGTGGCCCGGCCCCGGCAACGCCTGCTCGTAACGGTCCCGGCCCAGCGCGCTGTTGACGACGTGCGCGCAGGTCAGTACGAGATCGTCGCTGACCAGCACGCCCGCGCCGACGGCCCGTCCGTCGCCGCGGACCGATACGAAGGAGCGGTACAGCGGCTGATCCACGCCGGACACCACCACGCCGTCCTCAGGTCGTACTGCCGCTGCCGGTGTTCCAGGTGGCGGAGACCTTGAAGCTGGCCTCGCCGTTGCCGGAGAAGACCCCCAGGCTCAGGTCCGAGCCGAGGGTGACCCCGAACTCCACCGTGACCTCGTCCGGCCGGTGATCCCCGTTGGCCAGCGAGCGGTGGATGCTGCCCAGGACGGAGCCGAGCGGGCGCAGCGCGCCCTCCAGCGCCTCGCCGCCCCGGGTCAGCGCCCGGGCGACCCGTCCGTCCACGCTGACCGGCCGGGCGCTGCCGTAGCCGTCGGGCAGTTCCAGCTCCCCGTCGTCGGGCTTTGCGGCCGACGCCCCGTCGGGCAGCGCCTGGCCGCCCGCGCCGGTCGGTGTCAAGTGCAGCCAGACGACCGTGTCTTCGTCGATGCTCAGTGGCAGTGGCATGTCCCCCATGTGATCAGTCTGGCACGTCGCCCTGGCCTGCGCGCCCCCTTTGGAACAGGCGGTTCGCGCGGGCGCCTCCGGCGGTCACGCCGCCGCGGCGGGCTTCGGCGCGCGGGCGAGCTGGCGGGACTGGGCGACGAGGCGGTCCGCGCTGTCCCAGACCTCCGCGTCCTCCTCCAGGAAGCCGCCCGCCAGGTTGCGGGTGGTAATGGCGACGCGCAGCGGGCCCGGGGCCGGGCGGCAGCGGATGTGGGTGGTCAGCTCGACGGTGGGGACCCAGCCGGTCAGGCCGATCTCGAAGGCGGTGGGCGGCAGCGCGTCGACCGTCAGCAGCAGCGAGAGCGGGTCGGGGTCGCGGCCGTCGGCGAGCCCGAACCAGCCGCGCATCTCGCCGTTCCCGGAGGGCGCGCCGACGGCCCAGCCGCAGGTCGCCGGGTCCAGCCGGATGGTGAGCCGGTCGGCGATGGCGGTGCTGCCGGGGATGGGCGACTGCCCCTCGGGGGCGCTGTCGGTACCGAGGCAGTGTTCGTACGGCGGGATGGCGGGCGGCTTGGCGGTGGTGCGTACGTCGTCGTCGAGCGCGTCGAGGTCGCCGTACGCGGCGAGCACCCGCAGCCGCTCCACCTCGGTGCCGTCCTCCTCGAACTGGACGAGGGTGGCGGTGCCGGTGGACATGGTGCGGCCGGTGCGCACGGTCTCGGTGCGGATGACGGCCGGGCCGGGGACGGAGGCGGTCAGGTAGTGCGCGGTGACCGAGAAGGGGTGGGGGTGCGGCAGGGCGTCGCCCAGGGCCCGGCCCATGAGGGCGAGCAGGTAGCCGCCGTTGACCGCGTGGATGATCGTCCAGCCGGCCGAGAGGTCGGCCTCGTAGTGCCCGGGGGCCCGGCGGACGACCGCCGTGTCGCGGTCGAATTCGCTGTTGCCTATGGTCACCTGTGCCATGCGTGGCACGCTACACGGATTTGTTACCGGCCGGTAGACCCTTTCCTCTTCAACCGCCGGCCGGCGATCGGCCCGCCCGTACCGCCACGGACGCGCGGCACGGCCCGGCGGCCTGAGATCATGCCCCCATGCTTCACGTGCTCTACCTGGTCGGCATCGCGGCCTTCGCCGCGAGCGGGGTGCTGGCCGCGTACCGCGCCAACATGGACCCGTTCGGCGGTCTGGTGCTGGCGTTCGCCGCCGCCACCGCCGGCGGCACCCTGCGCGGCCTGATCCTCGACGACCACCCGCTCTACTGGACCCACGACTGGGTCCTGCTCACCCTGATCATCTGCGTCAGCGTGGGCACCATCGTCTATCTGCGCTACTGGCAGCTCCCCCGCAAATCCCTGCTCGTCGTCGACGCGGTCGGACTCTCGGTCGTCACCGTCATCGCGGCCCGCGCCGCCATCGCCGCGGGCGCCACCCCGCTGGCGGTGCTCATCCTCGCGGTGATGAGCGGCGTGGTCGGCGAGGTCATCCGCGACGTGCTGTGCGGCGAGTTCCCGCCGCTCCTGCTGCGCGAGGACGTCTACGCCATCGCCGCCCTCGCGGGCGCCGCCTCCTACCTGGGCCTCCACCACCTCCACGTCCGCGCGGACGTGGCCGCCGTGGTCTCCGCCGGCCTGGTCTTCGCGCTGCGGATGGCGGCCGTCTACTTCGGCTTCCACCTGCCGCGGCCGCAGCAGCTGAAGCCGCGGTGATTCCGCCCCGGCTCTACGCCGACGGCCGCGGCACGTCCAGCTCCTGGCTCAGCCACCCGAACGCCGCCGGATACATCCGCGTCCACGTCCCGTAGTTGTGGCCGCCGGTCGGCAGGACCAGCGTCCTGACCCGGGTGGGGGTGCCCTCGGCGGCCCTCTTGAGGCGTTCGATGTTGGCAGGCGGGCTGATCGGGTCCTGGGCCGAGGTGGCCAGGAACAGGCCGACATCGGCCTTGGCGTGGCGGACCAGCCACTGCGGGCTGTTGCGCTGCCGCAGCGCCGGGTCGGTGAGCACGTCCGGGTCGCCGGTCAGCGGGTCGGGGTCGAAGGCCACGCCCGCGCCGAACTTCTTCGGGTACTGCAACGGCAGCTTGGCCGCGCAGAACCCGCCGGTCGAGAAGCCGAGCAGGCCCCAGTTCTTGGGTCCGGGCGCGGTACGGAAGTGGTTGCCGATCAGGTCCGTGACGTCGTTCGCGAGCCAGGTGGCGGTCTTGTGGTTCGGCACGTCGGTGCAGTCCGTGTCGACGCTGCCCGGGTTGACGACGGGCATGGCGAGGATGAAGGGGTGCGCCGCGTTGCCCTCGACGAGCTGCTGGAGGTCGCCGGGCATGCCGCCCTGTTCGAGCCAGGACTGCGGGGAGCCGGGCACGCCGTGCAGCAGCATCACGACCGGGAACTTCGTCTTCCGGTACGCCGGGTCGTCGTACTGCGGCGGCGTCCAGACCATCACCTGCCCCGACAGATGGGACTTGGCGCCGCGGAAGTACGTGTCCTTGATGCCGTTCGGGCCCTCGTTGAACTTGGCGCGCCCGACCGGCGGCCCGGGCATGGCGACCGCCCCCTGCTCGGTGCCCAGCAGGTCGTCCCAGGAGGCGTACAGGCCGTAGCTGTTGTTGATGGCCACCGCGACGACGCAGATGGCGGTGAGCTGACACAGGCCGATCAGGATGATCCGGGCCAGCCAGCGCACCGGCTGCGGCCCGCGGACCCGGCCCCACAGGACCAGCGTGGCGAGGACCGCGAGGACCGTCGCGATCAGCAGCACCACGAAGAACGGGGTTCCGGTCAGGCTCATTCGGCGTCCCCTTCCACCGCTCGTACCTAGATCAACGGTACGGGACGCGGCGCGCCGTACCCCGGGGGCGGGGCGGCGTGCCGCGCCGCCCCCGGGGCGCCCGCGCGTCAGGGCAGGGCCGGCTTGCCGGTCGTGTCGAGCCAGGTGTGGAAGAGGTCGTCGAGCTGCTGTCCGGAGATCTTCTCCGCCAGCGCGATGAACTGCCGGGTCTCCGCGTTGCCGTACCGGTGCAGCTTCGTCCAGGCGGGCAGCAGCCGGAAGAACGCCTGGTCACCGATGCGCTCGCGGAGCACCTGGAGCGTCATCGCACCGCGCGAGTAGACCGCCTGCGCGAACATGGTGTCCCGCTGCGGATCGCTGATTTTGATCTTCCAGAAGTCGGATTCGGCGGGCCGGGCCGCGTACGCCGCGCGGAAGGCGTCGTGCGCGGTGCGGGTGCCCTTGTGCTCGTCCCACAGCCACTGCGCGTACGAGGCGAAGCCCTCGTTGAGCCAGATGTGCTGCCAGTTCTTCACCGAGACCGAGTCGCCGAACCACTGGTGGGCGATCTCGTGGGCGATGGTCGACTCGCTGCGGACGGCCGAGTAGATCGGCTTGCTCTGGGTCTCCAGGGAGAAGCCCGCCTGCGGCATGTCGTCGACGATCGCGCCGGTCTCCTCGAAGGGGTACGGGCCGAAGACCTTGGACCAGTAGTCGGTCACCGCGGCGGTGATGCCGTAGACGTCGACGGTGCCGGTGGGCAGCTTCGGGTCGGTGGCGACGTAGATCGGGATGCCGCCGGGGGTGGTGCCGGTACGGACATCGAACGTGCCGATGGTGGCGGTCGCCAGGTACGTGGCCATCGGCTTGCGCTCGCGCCAGTGGAAGTACGAGCGCCCGTCCTCGTCCCACGCGTCCACCAGCCGCCCGTTGGAGACACCGGTCAGGCCCTCGGGCGCGTCGATGCGGATGTCATAGGTGGCCTTGTCGCCCGGGTGGTCGCTGGAGGGGAACCAGGTGGACGCGGCGTTGGGCTCGCAGGCGACGAAGACCCCGTCGGCGGTCTTCATCCAGCCGTAGTCGGAGCCGAAGACGATGGGCCCGCTGAGCGGCAGCGGCACGCCGCCGTAGACGACCTCCACGGTGAAGCGCTCGCCCTCTTCGAGAGCCTGCCCGGGCGTGATGGTGATCTCGTCGCCGGAGCGGGTGAACTTCGCGCGTCTGCCGTCCACCTCGATCGAGGTGACCTCCAGCTTCTGGAGGTCGAGGTTGAAGGAGGTAAGGTCCTGGGTGGCGCGGGCGGTCAGTTCGGTGCGGCCGTCGAGGCGGCCGGTGGCGGGTTCGTAGCTGACGCCGAGGTCGTAGTGCAGGGCGTCGAAGCCGCCGTTGCCGAGGTTGGGGAAGTACGGGTCGCCGACGCCCGGGGCTCCGGGTGCGGCGGCGGGGGCCGCGGCCAGGGTGAAGGTCGCGGCCACCGCGGTGGCGAGGGGGAGCAGACGGGCGGAGCGACGTGCTGAACGGGAGAGTGCCATGAGCCGTCCCTTCGAACACACGGATGTCGTCCGATGCACAACCGCGCCGACTCTGCACTCTTCTGTCGTTTTTCACTCCGGACTTTGCCAACTCGTCATGCTCAGCTGAACAGTTGACGCTTCACTCAGACTGCTTTCCGGCCACGTAGAGAATCTTCCGGCAGGCGTCCTCGTCCGGTACGTCGGTGAGCTTGCGGCCCTCGACACCGTGCGCCGCGATCAGCCGCAGACCGGCAGCGGCCAGCTGCCCGCGCACCGTGGCGTCGGAGTGATGGTGGTAGAGGTGCCGGGAGGAAATCCGGCGCCAGGTGTCCTCGCCGGTACGCGCGAAGTAGTCGTGGGTGACGTCCACGACCGTGTCCGGCTCCACCGGTACGGGCCCGCCGCGCCACACGTCGAACCGGCCGTCCCGGTCCGCCACCTTGGTCACCGCGTAGTCGCGCCGGAAGCTGCCCAGCGTGGTCATGTCGAAGACCAGCACACCGTCGTCCGCCAGCTGCCGGCCCAGCCCCGCGAAGGCGCCGGCCAGCTCCTCGCCGGACAGGTAGGCCAGCGGCTCGCCCATGCACGTGACGACGTCGAAGGAGCCGAGGTCCGGCATGTCCCGCAGGTCGGCGACGTGGAACGGCACCCCGGCCGCCTCCGGCTTGGCGCGCGCCGCCTCGATCATCTGCGGTGAGAGGTCGCAGCCGGTGACCGTGTACCCGAAGCGGTCGCGCAGGGCCAGGGTCCCGCGCCCGGTGCCGCACCCCGCGTCCAGCAGCCGGGTGCCGGCCGGGCCGTACCGCTCGGCGAGCTTGCGGTAGAAGGTGATCCAGCGCAGCAGATACGGGTCCTCGACGATGGTGTCGTAGTCCGCCGCGACCGCCTCATAAGCGGTCAGCGCGGGGTCGGGGGCCGGGCCTTCGGGCTGCGCGGACAAGATTCCACCTCTCGTGGGGGCGGCCGGCGGGTGGCCGTGTGCCGCCGGGGCGCGCTCGAATCTATGGTCGGCAAACCCGCCGGTCAAGGCCGGTACGGGAACGCCGGGAGGCCGGTGCGGGGCAGCGGTCGGGTACCGCCCCGCACCGGCCTCCCGCCCGGCCCGCGCCGCCTCAGGCGGTCTTCGCGGGCTCGCCGTCCCGTACGCCGTCCGGCGCGTTCTCCGGATGGTGGCAGGCCACCTCGTGCCCCGTGCGCAGCGCCACCAGCGGCGGCTCGGTGGTCGCGCACACCTCGGTCGCCTTCCAGCACCGGGTGCGGAACCGGCAGCCGGAGGGCGGGTCGATGGGCGAGGGCACGTCGCCCTTGAGCAGGATGCGGTCGCGCTGGGTGCGCCGCTTCGGGTCGGGCACCGGCACGGCGGACAGCAGCGCCTTGGTGTACGGGTGCATCGGCGCCTCGTACAGCGACTTCCGGTCCGCCAGCTCCACGATCTTGCCGAGGTACATCACCGCGATCCGGTCCGAGACGTGCCGGATGACGGACAGGTCGTGCGCGATGATGACGTAGGTCAGGCCCAGTTCGTCCTGGAGGTCGTCCATGAGGTTGACGACCTGCGCCTGGATGGAGACGTCCAGCGCGGAGACCGGCTCGTCGGCGACGACCAGCTTGGGCTTGAGGGCCAGCGCCCGCGCGATGCCGATGCGCTGCCGCTGGCCGCCGGAGAACTCGTGCGGATAGCGGTTGTAGTGCTCCGGGCTCAGCCCCACCAGCTCCAGCAGCCGCTGCACCTCCTTCTTCAGGCCGCCCTCGGGCTCGACGCCCTGGAGGCGGAAGGGGGTGCCGACGATGCCGCCGATGGTGTGCCGCGGGTTCAGCGACCCGTACGGGTCCTGGAAGATCATCTGTACGTCGCGGCGCATCGGGCGCAGCTTGCCCGGCGGCAGATGGGTGATGTCGCGGCCCTCGAACTCGATGGTGCCGCCGGTGGGCTCGTCCAGCCGGGTGATCAGCCGGCCCATCGTCGACTTGCCGCAGCCGGACTCGCCGACCACGCCCAGGGTCTCCCCCGGCCGCACCTCGAAGTCGATGCCGTCGACCGCCTGCACCGCGCCCACCTGCCGCTTGAGCAGGCCCTTGGTGATCGGGAAGTGCCGTACCAGGCCGCGCACCTTCAGCAGCGGCGCGGCGCTCTCGTCCGTCGTGCCGGCCGTGCCGCCGGTCTCTTCAGTCTCGGTCACAGCTTCGGCGCAATCTCTTCGGTCCAGATCCGCGCCCGCTCCTCGGGCGCCATGTGGCACGCGGCGAAGTGGCCTCCCCCGCCGGCCACGCCCCCATTGCCGACCTCGCGCAGTTCGGGGCGGACCGTGCGGGTCAGGTCGTCCTCGGGGACGTCCGCGTACGGGCAGCGGGGGTTGAAGGCGCAGCCGGACGGGACGTTGATCAGGCTGGGCGGCGATCCCTTGACCGGGATCAGGCGGTCGGTCTGCTCCCGGTCGATGCGCGGCATCGACCCCAGCAGGCCCCAGGTGTACGGGTGCTGCGGCTCGGAGAAGATCTTCTCCGCCGGGCCGCGCTCGATGCACCGGCCGCCGTACATCACCAGCAGCTGGTCGGCCAGCTCGGCGACCACGCCCAGGTCGTGGGTGATGATGATGACCGCGGAGCCGAACTCCTTCTGAAGGTCGCGGATCAGGTCCAGGATCTGCGCCTGCACGGTGACGTCCAGGGCGGTGGTGGGCTCGTCCGCGATCAGCAGCTCGGGGTTGTTGACCAGCGCCATGGCGATCATCGCGCGCTGGCGCATGCCGCCGGAGAACTGGTGCGGGTGGTCGTCGACCCGTTTGTCGGGCTGCGGGATGCCGACCCGGTCCAGCATCTCGACCGCCCGCTTGCGCGCGGTCTTCTTGTCCACGGCGTGGTGGACCCGGTACGCCTCCACGATCTGCTGGCCGACTGTGTAGTACGGGTGCAGCGCGGACAGCGGGTCCTGGAAGATCATCGCCATCTCGCGGCCGCGCAGCCTGCGCACCTCGTCCGGGTCGGCGCCGACCAGCTCCTTGCCGTCCAGCCAGATCTCGCCGGACATGTCCACCTTGCTGCGCTGCTGCCGGGAGGCCCGGTGCAGACCCATGATCGCCAGCGAGGTGACGGACTTGCCGGAACCGGACTCGCCGACGATGCCGAGGGTGCGGCCCTTCTCCAGGGTGAAGGACAGGCCGTCCACGGACTTCACGATGCCGTCGTCGGTGGGGAAGTGCACCTTCAGATCGCGCACTTCGAGGAAGGCCGTGGGCGCCTTCGATCCCGCCGGGGCCGGTTCGCCGACCGCGGCGCCGGTTTTGGTCAGGTCGGTCGGGGCGGCGGACGGCGGCCCCTCGGTGGTGGTGTCCGGTGCGGAGGGTCCGGCGCGGTGGCCGGCGGTGGAATCCGGGAAGTCGGTCACGACAGCCTCACCCGCGGGTCGACGGCGGCGTACAGAACGTCCACCACCAGGTTGCAAATGACGATGAAGAACGCGGCGAGCAAGGTGACGCCGAGGATGTTCGGCAGGTCATTGGCGTTGATCGCCTCGACGGCGAACGCGCCGACGCCCTTGAGGGAGAAGACCTGTTCGGTGATCAGCGCGCCGCCGAGCAGCAGGCCGACGTCCATGCCGAAGACCGTGACGATCGGGGTGAGGGCCGCGCGCAGACCGTGGCGCACCACGACCTTGCGCTCGCCCAGCCCCTTGGCGCGCGCGGTACGGATGTAGTCCTCGCTCAGCGTCTCCAGCATGCTCGCTCTGGTCAGGCGGGCATAGAGGGCGGAGTAGAGGAAGGCCAGCGTGACCCACGGCAGCACCAGCGTCTGCGCCCACAGGAACGGGTCCTCGAAGAGCGGCACGTAGTCGCTGCGCTCGAAGATCGGCCACTGGTAGGTGAACAGGGCCAGCGCCAGGGCGCCGGTGAAGAACATGGGCAGCGAGACGCCGGCCAGGGCGACGCCCATCGCCAGCCGGTCGAAGACCGAACCGGGGCGCAGCGCGGAGAGCACGCCGGTGGCGACGCCGGAGACCAGCCACACCACGGCCGCGCCGGCGGCCAGCGAGATGGTCACCGGGAGCCGGGACTGGATCTCCGGCCAGACCTCCAGGTGGGTCTTGAAGGAGTAGCCGAAGCACGGCACGTTGCATGTGGCGGCGTCCGGACCGAACTTGTAGTCGATCCCGACGAAGATGCCCTTGAGGAAGTCCCAGTACTGCACGAAGACCGGCTTGTCCAAGCCGAGGTTCTTCTTCACCGCGGCGATGTCCGCGGCCGACGGGGCCTTTCCGATGTACTGCGCGGCCAACTGGTCGCCGGTCTGTCCGGCCAGTTTCGGCAGCACGAAGAAGATGCCGAAGGTGACCGCGCTGACGATCAGCAGCAGTATCACGGCGCTGATCAACCTGCGGATGATGTACGCGAACACGGGACTGCGGCGTCGGCACCGCGGGCCGGCCCGGCCGGCCCGCGGAAGCCCTTGCCTTCACCTGCCTTTCGGGCTTGCTACTTCTTGACGCCGACGTTGAGGTAGTCGTACTCACCGCTGTAGGCGGAGGTGGACACCAGGTTGGTGGCCTTCGGGGAGCGGTACAGCAGGATCTTGAAGTAGGTCAGCGGGACGATGACCGACTGCTCCATCGTCTTCTTGTCGACCTCGGCGTAGTCCTTCTCCCGCTGCCCCTTGTCGCTGGTCGCGATGGCCTCGTCGAGCAGCTTGTTGATGGCCGGGTCGTCCAGCTGGGAGAGGTTGGAGTTGCCGGACTTCTGGATCGCCTTGCCGTTGACGATCTGGTTCAGGTAGCCGAAGCCGGTCGGGTAGTCCGAGCCCCACTGCATCATCATCAGACCGACGTTGTTCTTCTTGGTGAACTCCGGCACGCCCGCGTAGTCCGAGAAGTACTTGCCGCTCGGGTACGTCTGGATCTTGGCGTTGATGCCGATCTTCTTCAGCGAGTTGATCACCGAGGTGGCCGCGTCGACCTCGTCCTGGCGGTCGCTGCGGGCGGTGATCACGGTGCTCACATTGCCGGCGCCGCACGCCTGCCACTGCTTCTTGGCCTCGGTCAGGTCGAGGTTCTCACCGTTGTACTTCTGCGGGTACAGGTCGAACTTCTGGTACCCGGCGAGGTCGGTGGGCAGCACCGTGGAGGCGATCTCACCGCGGATCGGCCCGCCGAGCGCGGTCTGCACGGCCTTCTTGTCGATCGCGTACTGCACGGCCTTGCGGCACTCGGGCTTGTCGAACGGCGCGACCTTGGAGTTGATCGCCACATAGGACAGGCGCTGGCCGAGCGCGTTGTCGGTGTTGCCCTTGTCCTTGGTGTTCGTCAGGAGCTGGGCCTGGGTCTGGGCGTCCACCCCGCGCCCCGCCATGTCGATGTGGGTGTTGCCCGCCTTCAGGTCCTTGTCGATCGTCGACTGGGCGACCTTCATCTTCAGCACGATCTTGTCCGGCAGCTGCTTGCGCAGCGGGTCGGTCGCGGCCGACCAGTGGGGGTTACGGGAGAGGATGACCTGCTTGCCCTCCTCGTAGGTGTCGAACTTGTAGCTGCCGGAGGAGACGATGTTCTTGGTGTAGTCCGCGCCCTTGTCCTTGGCCTGCGGCACCGGTGCCGTCTGCGGCGCGCTGACCAGGTAGTCGAACTCGGCGAACGCCTGCTTGAGGTGGAAGACGATGGTCTGGTCGTCCGGGGTCTCGATGGACTTCAGACCTTCCTTGCTGTCGTCCTTGTACGGGCCCTTGTAGCCGCCCTCGTTGTCCTGGAGGTAGGTCTGGAAGTAGTTCGGGCCGAGCGAGAGGATGTCGCGCGCGAAGTTGCTGCGCTCCACCGCGTACTTGACGTCCTTCGAGGTGATCGCGGTGCCGTCGCTGTACTTGAGGCCCTTGCGGATCTTGTACGTCCAGGTCTTGTTGCCGTCGCTGGACTTGCCCATCGACTCCGCGAGGTCGGGCACCAGCTCGTTGCCCTTGGCGCCGGGGCCCGGCTTGAAGGTGGTGAGCGCACGCGCATACAGCCGGCTGAAGTTCCAGACGTAGGCGTAGTACGTGTTGCCCGGGTCGAAGGACTCGGGGGCGTCGCTCATCGCGTAGGTGAGCGTGCCGCCCTTCTCGTCCGAGGCGTTGACGATGCCCTTGGTGGCGGCGTTCGCCTCCGCCGAGCCTCCGCCCGAGCTCTTGCCGCTGCAGCCGGACAGCAGGAGGCCCGCACTGGTGAGGGCCGCGATCGCCGCGACCGGGACTGACCTTCGCATAATGGTCGGTTTCCCCTTCGTTGGTCGGAAACTTGGGTGGGGGCCTGCCGGGCGCGGGCGCCCGGCGGTGTCAGCGGCTGCGCGGGTCGAGCGCGTCCCTGAGGCCGTCACCGAGGAGGTTGAACGCCAGCACGGTGATGAAGATCGCGAGGCCGGGGACGATCATGTACTGGGGGTCGACCTCGTAGTACTTGACCGCCTGGTTGAGCATGCCGCCCCAGGACGCCTGGGGCGGCTGGATGCCGACGCCCAGGAAGCTCAGCGCCGCCTCGAAGAGGATGTTGGAGGGGATCAGCAGCGTCGAGTAGACGATGATCGGTCCCACCAGGTTCGGCAGCAGCTCCCGGAAGAGGATGAACGGGCCGCGGGCGCCCATGCCGCGGGCGGCGTCCACGAACTCCCGCTCGCGCAGCGACAGCGTCTGGGCCCGCACGATCCGGCCCATATAGGGCCAGTTGAAGAAACCGATCACGAAGATCAGGACCGAGATGTGCAGCGGCAGCCCTTCGAGCCCGAAGGCGCCGCCCTGGAGCGAGGCGGAGATGGCGATGGCGAACAGCAGCAGCGGGAAGGCCAGGAAGACGTCCATCAGCCGGCTGATCAGCGCGTCCACCCGGCCCCGGTAGAAGCCGGCCACCACGCCGAGCACGGTGCCGATGGCCACCGACAGCAGCGTCGCGCCGAACGCCACGATCAGCGAGACCCAGGAGCCCTCCAGCACCCGCGCGAACAGGTCGCGGCCGAACTTGGGGTCGACGCCGAACGGATGCTCCCAGCTCATGCCGCCGAAGTCACCGCTGGGCAGGGTGGTGTTGGGGTCGATGAGGTCCCGGTTGGGGCTGTTGGGGTCCAGGCCCAGCCAGCCCTGGATCGGACGGGAGAGGGCGGCGACGAGGATCAGCAGGATGACAACGATGGCACCCGCTACCGCGACCTTGTCGCGCTTGAACCGCAGCCAGGCGATCTGCCCGAGCGAGCGGCCCTCGATCTTCTTGCCCTCGACGCCTTGCAGCACCGCTTCCGGCTGCGCCTCGGCAGCCGCCCCGGTGGTCTCGATCGGTGCGGTCACGGTGCCTTTGACCCCTCTCGGCCGGCGCCGCCGGCCCATGCGCGCCGCGGTTGCGCGGCCTGGTTCACATCACTGGTGCAAGTGGTACATCTGAAGCAACTGGGAGAAATCTGAAACAGCTGGAGCAACTGGTGCAGGTAGTGCGGGCGTTGCAGAAACAGGTGTTGCAGGTGTTGCCGATGGTGCGAACGTCGCGGAAGGTCACGCGACTGACGAGCGGATGGAACTCGCGTACGACGGGGACCGAAGCCCTCTGCTGCGGGAGTCTTCATCCGACTTGCGATCACTCACCAGCCCTGACCGGGAATGGATGCGCAACTGTGATGTGAACCACGGATTTCCGTTATACGGACATCTGCCGCGACTGAGCGGGGCGCGCGGTCCGGACCAGAGGTCAACTACCGGACGCGGCAGGCCATTTCGGGCCGGGAGGAACCGCCAGGAGCCGGACGCCACCGGCGGAAGCACGGGAAACCACCCGGACCGGGACGGGCGGGGCGGGGTGGGCAGCGGGGCGTGCGGCGGGAGCGGTGCGCCCGGGGCGGTGCGCCGGGTTCAGTACGGGCGCGGGTAGCCGTAGCCGTACGCCGGGGCCGGGGCCTGGGCGGGTGCCGGGCCCGCCGCGTAGGCGTCCCGGTCGAAGAACGGCCGCGCGTTGGCCCGCATCCACATGCCGACCGGGTCGTACTCGTCGTTCATCGCGACCGTCGAGACGGGCAGCCCCTCCGGCACCGCGCCGATGGACTGCTGGATCATCAACCGCACCGAATCCACGGCCGGTTGGCCCGTGTCGTACAGGTCGAGGCCGATGGCCAGGTACGGGGCGCCGAGGGCGGGCTGCACCCAGGCCCGGCGCAGCGAGCGCACGGCGGGCGTACGGTGCGCGTTCTGTCCCAGCAGGGCGTAGAACTGCGGGATCTCGATGGCCGGTTCACAGATCCGCAGCGGCCCGGCCGGCAGCCGGTCCAGGCCGCCCGCGATACGCCGCAGGTCCAGCCACGGGATGCCGACACCGCCGCCGGGGGCGTGCGGGTTCAGCCACAGGCCCCAGCGGTCCGGGAAGAGGGTGGCCGCGATGTCGCGGCCGTAGACGACCTCGTGGGCGCGGTTCCAGCCGCTGGCGGCGAGCTCGGGGGCGGAGGTCACGCACGGCGCGTAGCCGAGCCCGTCGACCTCCATGTTGCCGTACTGCGCATCGGGCGAACCCGGCTGGCCGTGCCAGAGCAGCATCCAGACCTGGCCGGCGGCGAGCGCCTGCAGCAGCGCCTCGTAGGCGTCGTACCGGCCGGGCGAGACCTGCTGCAGCATCTGCTCGACCTGCCCGGCCGCCGCTCCCTGATGCGCACCCGCGCTCACGTGGTCCGTCCCTTCTGTCGGCAGGCACGTGGGGTACGCCTGCCGGTTGCACCAACAGCTTAGAGCCTGCGTCCGGACCCCGGTCGGATCAGCACATGCCGCTTGCGTCCGCCGGACGCGGCCCGGCCGGGGCGGGCGGCGGACGGGGCCGCCCGCGGCGCGGATACGGCCGCTACGCGTGCTCGCGCGAGTAGAAGGGGCGGACCCGCTCCAGCATCCAGTCGGCGACCGGATCGCCCTGCGCGAGGTCCAGCATGACCAGTTGTACGGGCCAGGTCAGCGGTGTCCCGCCGAGGGCCCGGCCGAGCGCCCCGGTCACGGCGTCCCGTACGGCCGGATCGTGCGGCGCGACGGCCGCGGCGTCCACCTGGACGCCGACGAACAGCGCGGGCGCGTCCCCCTCGACGCTGGCCAGCGCGCGGCGGGCGGTGACGACGAAGCCCGCGGCCGAGAACTCCAGCCCGGCCGCGGCCAGGAAGTCCACCGGCTCCTCCTGCCAGTCCGGCTCGAACAGCCGGACCCGGGCGCCGCTGGGCGCGCCGGGGTGTTCGAGGCGGTCGGTGCGGCACAGTTCGGCCACTGCGTCGGGCGGCAGCGGCACGCCGACGGTGCCCTCCGGGTTGACCGCGATGCCCATCAGCGGGGGCAGGCCGCGCGCGAACTCGGCGGCCGGCGCGACGGTGTAGGACAGGTTCGGCCCGGCCACCCTCAGGAACTCCTGCTCGGAGCTGAAGACCGGTACATAGGCGGCCGAGCCGATCTCGACGGTCGGCAGGTCCAGGCCCGCCCGGCCCATGCCGGCGCTCTCCGGGCCGCCGCCCTTGGGCAGCGGCACCCATATCCGGCTGCGCCCCAGCACCTCGATGATGCGGGCGCCCGCGCCGGGCGCGCCCACCGAGGCGGCGAGCACCTCCTCCAGTTCGTTGGCGGGCCACCCCAGCTGCGGTATGCCCTGCTCCGGAAAGTCCATGTCCACCCACCCGCTTCGTACCGCGCACCGCGCCTTACTCGGTCGAAGACCCTAACGCCACCAGGCGGGCGGCGGCCTGACGCGTCCGGATGACCACCGAACGCACGCGAGCGGTTGCGGACCGTGCACACCGCTCCGAAGGTGGCTCCAGGGTGATCTTGCCCTGCCGTTCCTACAGAAAGGCATGTCTCCTGATGGCAACGCACCGGACCGTCCCCGCCCTCGTCAGCGCGGCCGCCGCCGGCGCCCTCGCGCTCGGCGCAACGGCCCCAGCGAGCGCGTCGGACGGCCCCAAGTCCCATGAGCGCAACCAGAGCGTCATCGTCGACGACATCAGCCGGCTGGCGGACGCCTCGGCCGAGCTGGCCGAGAAGTCCGCCGAAGCGCGCGGTCACTCCGTGCAGGTCAGGGCCGCGCGGACGCGGCTGGACACGGTTTTGGCCGACGCCCAGCGGCTGGCGGAGATCCTGAATACGGACTCCGACCGTTCGGTGTCCGCCGACACCGTGCGGCTCGGGCTGGTGTCGCAGGATCTGCGGGTGAAAATCGACGAGCTGACCGGCCGTCGGGCCCCGTCGCCGGAGGAGCCCGCCGACCCCATGAGCCGGACCGGGCAGCTGACCGAGTCGGTCTCCCGGTCGGTCGTGGACATCTTCAAGATCCTGGGCGTGGACAAGGTGGTCGGCGACCTGCGCCAGCAGCCGGCCGACGGGACCGCCGCGCAGCCCGCCAACCGGCCGGTCCCCCAGCCGTCGGGACAGCCGGCCGACGAGTACGAGACGGACGAGCAGCCCGCCGCCCAGCCGAAGGCGCCGACCAGCGACCCGCAGCCGCCCGCCGCTCAGGCGCCGAGGCAGCAGCCCGCGGACGGGGAGCAGCGCCCCGCCGGCACACAGCAGCAGCCGGCCGACGCACAGCAGCCCGCCGCGGAAGCGCCTCAGCAGCAGCCCGCTGAGGCCCCCCAGCAGCAGGGCGCCGGCTCGCTGCTCAACTCGGTGCTGTCGCTGCCCACGGTGCTCATCAAGGCCCTGGGTCTCTGAATCGGCCCGGCAACCAGCGTCCGGAGGAGGCGCAGATGCGGGAGATACGCCACAGCTAGGACCGGTCCTGACGGGCCGTACGGAACGTTCCGTACGGCCCGTCAGGCGTACGTCCGGGTGCACCTCCAGAAATCGGGCGTACCGTCAGAAACTCGGCACGCTCACTCGAAGCCGATCCGGCGCAGAGCGCCCGCCGCCGGACGGTCCAGCAGGACCGCCGAGGTGAAGCCCGCGGGGAGCCGGGCCGCGCGGGCACGGGCGGCCAGGCGGCGTACCGCGCGCCGGTGCCGGGCGAAGGCGTAACCGGAGACGCCGCGCCCGCGCGAGCGCTGCCCGGAGAGCGCGACTTCAGGCGGCACGTCCAGCAGCATCAGGTGCAGCCCGCGCCCGCCCCGCCGGGCCTCGCGCGCGAGCCAGCGGCGTACCCACGCGAGCGTGCCGCAGTCGTGCACCACCACGCTGCCGCCGGAGCGCAGGGCCCGCCGCAGGCCGAGGTAGTGGGAGGCGCGGACCAGCGGCCGGTAGAGCGCGTACGGCAGCCGGCGCAGCCTGCCGCTTTCCCAGCGCTCCCGTACGTCCTGGGAGTCGACGCGGTGCACGACGGCGCCCTGCCCGTCGGCGGCGGGCACCACCCGGAGCATGAGCGTGCTCTTGCCGCTGCCCGGCAGGCCGGAGACCACCACGACGTCGCCCGCCGCGAAGTGCAGCTCGGCCGCCTCGCGCGGAGCGTGCCCGTCCCGGAGATCGACGACCTCCACCGCCGCGTCCCGCGCCCGGCCGGGCCGTACCACCCCGAGCGGCAGCCGCCGGGGCCCCGGGACGGCTCCCGTCGCTTCCGGCACACAGCCCGGGGGCACGCCTCCCGGACTCGTCGCGAGTACGGCCTGCCTGTGCACCGTGATCCCCTCCCGGTCCGGTGTCGTCCCCCGGGGCTGTGGTCCGTCCCCGGCCGGGACGCAGCCCCTTACCCGCAGAGTGTCAAGAAAAGGTAATGCGCTTCAAGGGAATCCCACGATCAGTACGGTCCCGGGACACTGTCGTGACGCCCCGGCGAACACCGGTACGACCAGGGCTCCTGTATCCGGCGATCCCGTGCGATGATGTGCGCGCCCAGTGCGGGACCGCGCCTCGGCGCGCGCGTCGCCGTACGGGTGCCACGCTCAGCCAACTGCATACCGGCCGCTTGAATCCGCGCGGGAGAGTCCCCGGCCGCCACGGCGGGGCGCCGAAGGAGCAAGTCCTCCCTTGAATCTCTCAGGCCCCGATACCGCGCGGGCGAGGCAGATCTGAAAAGCGGGCCGCCGTGGTGTGGCTCCACCCAAGGTGCAAACCGGGGCCGGCGAGGGCCTTCCGGTGAACCTCTCAGGTTCCGATGACAGATGGGGAGACCGTCCTGTCACCCATGCCCGGGAGCCATCACCATGACGCAAGCCCCCCGCCGGACCGCGCTGGACGCCACTCATCGCGCCCTCGGCGCGACCATGACCGACTTCGCCGGCTGGGACATGCCGCTGCGCTACGGCAGCGAGCGTGACGAGCATGTCGCCGTGCGGACCCGCGCCGGTCTCTTCGACCTCTCCCACATGGGCGAGATCACCGTCACCGGACCGCGCGCCGCCGACCTGCTGGACTTCGCTCTGGTCGGCAACATCGGCGGCGTGGCCGTCGGCCGCGCCCGCTACACCATGATCTGCAACGCCGAGGGCGGCATCCTGGACGACCTGATCGTCTACCGCCTCGCCGAGACCGCGTACATGGTCGTCGCCAACGCCGCCAACGCCCAGGTCGTGCTGGACGCGCTCACCGAGCGGGCGGACGGCTTCGACGCCGAGGTGCGCGACGACCGGGACGCGTACGCGCTGCTCGCCGTACAGGGACCCGAGTCCGTCGGCATCCTGAAGTCCCTGTCCCCCAAGCACTCGGCTCCGCTCGTGCAGGGAGGTGCCCCCATCGCCGACCTGGACGGCCTGAAGTACTACGCCGGGCTGCCCGGCACCGTCGCGGGCGTCGAGGCGCTGATCGCCCGTACGGGCTACACCGGCGAGGACGGCTTCGAGCTGTTCGTCCGCCCGGCCGACGCGCCCGCCCTCTGGGAGGCACTGACCGCCGCGGGCAAGGACGCGGGCCTGGTGCCGTGCGGCCTGTCCTGCCGGGACACCCTGCGCCTGGAGGCGGGCATGCCGCTGTACGGGCACGAGCTGACCACCGACACCACCCCGTTCGACGCGGGCCTGGGCCGGGTCGTGAAGTTCGAGAAGACGACGAACGGCGGCGACTTCGTGGGCCGCGCCGCGCTGGAGGCGGCCCGGGACCGGGCCGAGGCCAGCCCGCCGCGCAAGCTGGTCGGGCTGATCGCCGAGGGCCGCCGCGTGCCGCGCGCCGGGTACCCGGTCGTGGGCCCGGACGGCGCCGTGATCGGCGAGGTCACCTCCGGCGCCCCCTCCCCCACCCTGGGCAAGCCCGTCGCGATGGCGTACGTGGACGCCGCGCACGCCGCGCCCGGCACCGCCGGTGTGGCGGTGGACATCCGTGGCACCCACGAGCCGTACGAGGTCGTGGCGCTGCCCTTCTACAAGCGCCAGAAGTGACGCGCGTACCACCGTCCACGACGCGCCCCCGTCTCATCTGTCAAGACCCTTGCACCGAGCACGCCACCGCATCCAGGAGAATCAAGACATGAACAACCCCCAGCAGCTGCGCTACAGCAAGGAGCACGAGTGGCTGTCGGCCGCCGAGGAGGGCGTCTCGACGATCGGCATCACCGAGCACGCCGCCAACGCGCTCGGCGACGTCGTCTTCGTGCAGCTCCCTGAGGTCGGTGCCACGGTCACGGCGGGCGAGACCTGCGGTGAGCTGGAGTCGACCAAGTCCGTCAGTGATCTCTACTCCCCCGTCGACGGCGAGGTCACGGAGATCAACGAGGACGTCGTCACCGACCCCTCGCTGGTGAACACCGCCCCCTTCGAGGGCGGCTGGCTGTTCAAGGTGAAGGTCAGCGGCGAGCCGGACGACCTGCTCTCGGCCGACGAGTACACCGCCTTCACCGGCTGACCCGCCCACCCGCCGCCTGGCGGGGCCGTGCGCCCCGCGAACCCCAGGAAGAGTCATGTCGCTTCTGAACAGCTCCCTCCACGAGCTCGACCCGGACATCGCCGCCGCCGTCGACGCCGAGCTCCACCGTCAGCAGTCCACCCTCGAAATGATCGCGTCGGAGAACTTCGCCCCGGCCGCCGTCATGGAGGCCCAGGGCTCGGTCCTCACCAACAAGTACGCCGAGGGCTACCCGGGCCGCCGCTACTACGGCGGCTGCGAGCACGTCGACGTCGTCGAGCGGATCGCCATCGACCGCATCAAGGCACTCTTCGGCGCCGAGGCCGCCAACGTGCAGCCGCACTCCGGCGCGCAGGCCAACGCCGCCGCGATGTTCGCGCTGCTCAAGCCGGGCGACACGATCATGGGGCTGAACCTCGCGCACGGCGGGCACCTGACCCACGGCATGAAGATCAACTTCTCCGGCAAGCTCTACAACGTGGTGCCCTACCACGTGGACGCCGAGAGCGGCCAGGTCGACATGGCCGAGGTCGAGCGGCTGGCCAAGGAGACCCGCCCGCAGCTGATCGTGGCCGGCTGGTCGGCGTACCCGCGCCAGCTGGACTTCGCGGCGTTCCGCCGGATCGCCGACGAGGTCGGCGCGTACCTGATGGTCGACATGGCGCACTTCGCCGGCCTGGTCGCGGCCGGGCTGCACCCCAACCCCGTGCCGCACGCCCACGTCGTGACCACCACCACGCACAAGACCCTCGGCGGTCCGCGCGGTGGTGTGATCCTGTCCACCCAGGAGCTCGCCAAGAAGATCAACTCGGCGGTCTTCCCGGGCCAGCAGGGCGGCCCGCTGGAGCATGTGATCGCGGCGAAGGCGGTGTCCTTCAAGGTCGCGGCGAGCGAGGAGTTCAAGGAGCGCCAGCAGCGCACGCTGGACGGCGCCCGCATCCTCGCCGAGCGCCTGACGCAGCCCGACGTGACCGAGGCGGGCGTCTCGGTGCTGTCCGGCGGCACCGACGTGCACCTGGTCCTGGTGGACCTGCGCGACAGCGAGCTGGACGGCCAGCAGGCCGAGGACCGCCTCCACGAGGTCGGCATCACGGTCAACCGCAACGCCGTCCCGAACGACCCGCGGCCCCCGATGGTCACCTCCGGCCTGCGGATCGGCACCCCGGCGCTGGCCACCCGCGGCTTCCAGGCGGAGGACTTCCGCGAGGTCGCCGACATCATCGCCGAGGCGCTGAAGCCGTCGTACGACGCGGACGCGCTCAAGGCCCGGGTGACCACGCTGGCGGCGAAGCACCCGCTGTACCCGTCGCTGTGACACACGTCATGCGGCGCGCGGCGGGGCGCCTCCGTGGCGCGTCCGCCGCGGCCGTATGACGCCGTTGCGGTACGCGGCCGTATGACGCCGTTGCGGTACGCGACTGTGTGATGCGGCTGCGGTATGCGGCTGTGTGACGCGTTTCATGAAGTACGCCCCGCGGGGTACCGCCGAGCCGGTGTCCGCGGGGTGAACAGGCCGTACGTCCTGGGGCGTTGACCCCGGGCGTACGGCTTTTCCGTCCGCCTTACGGTGATTTCGCGCCACATAGGCTGAGACCGGCCCCTCAATGGCGCGGGGCCCTTCGCACCACAGCAGGGCCGGGCCCCTCGCACCTCGGCAGCCGGGCCCTTCGCGCCACAGCAGGACGGAACACGCACGGCAATGGACATGACCGCGGGCAACCGCACGGGGATGGGCCTCTTCGCTCTCATCATGATCGGCATCGGCTCGATCTTCGGCTCCGGGTGGCTCTTCGGGGCCGGCGCGGCCGCCCAGGTGGCCGGACCCGCGGCGCTGGTGGCATGGGTCATCGGCGCGGTCTTCATCGGCATGATCGCGATGTGCTACGCGGAGGTCGGCTCCGCGTACCCCATCCCCGGCGGCATGGCCCGCTACGGCCACCTCTCGCACGGGCCCGTGCTCGGCTTCCTCACCGGCTGGGCGGTGTGGATCGCGACCGCCTCGCTGATCCCCATCGAGTCCATCGCCGCCACCCAGTACATGGCGTCCTGGAGCTACGACTGGGCCCGTGACCTGGTCGACCCGGCCAACGGCCACCTGACGGCCTCGGGTATGGGCGTGGCGCTGCTGCTGACCTTCGCGCTGTGGCTGACCTGCTACTGGTCGGTCCAGCTGCTGGCCCGGGCGAACACCGTGCTGACCCTGGTGAAGTTCGCCATCCCGGTCATCGCGGTCGCCGCGCTGATCGCCTCCGGCTTCCACACCTCGAACTTCACCGCGCACGGCGGCTTCACCCCGTACGGCTGGCCGGCCGTGCTGACCGCCGTGACCACCTGCGGCGTGGTCTTCGCCTTCAACGGCTTCCAGGCCGTGATCAACCTCGGCGGTGCCGCCAAGAACCCCGGCCGGGCGATCCCCGTCGCGCTGGTCGGCGCGCTCTCGCTGGGCCTGGTGATCTACCTCGCCCTCCAGACCGCGTTCCTCGGCGCCGTACCGCCGGAGCAACTGGCACAGGGCGGCGGCTGGCACGGTGTGGACTTCAGCTCGCCCTTCGCCGATCTGGCCAAGGTCCTGATGCTGCACTGGGTCGTCACGCTGCTCCAGTTCGGCGCCTTCATCTCGCCGGCCGGCTCCAACATCGCCAACGTCGCGTCGGCCGCGTACATGGTCCAGAACCTCGCCGAGACCGGCTTCTTCCCCCGGAAACTGGCCACCGTGCACCCCCGGTACGGGACCGCCCGCCCCGCGATGTGGCTCAACCTCGGCTTCTCGGTGCTGCTGCTGGTCACCGTCGGCCACAGCTGGCACGCGCTGGCCAGTGTGATCTCGGCCGCCATGGTCATCTCGTATCTGATCGGCCCGATCGCGGTGGGCGTCTTCCGCCGCACCCGGCCGGACCTGCCGCGCCCGTTCCGACTGCCCGCCGCGGGCGTCCTCGCCCCGCTGACCTTCGCCTTCGCGGCCTGCGCGCTGTACTGGTCGAAGTGGCCGGACACCGGCAAGGTCGCGCTGCTGACCGTGGTGGCCGCGCCGGTGGCGGCCGTGGTGCTGCGGCGCCGCGGCGTGACCGGGCTGCGCCGGCAGTTCGCGCCCGCGTGGTGGCTCGTCGGCTTCCTGGCCTGGATGTCCGTACTGTCCGCACTGGGCAGCCGGGATTTCGGCGGCCACGGCGTGCTGCCCGGCGGCGTGGACATCGCGCTGGTGGCACTCTCCGCCGTCGCCTTCTACTTCTGGGCCGTACGGGCCGGGGTGCACGCCCACCGGGTCGGCCTGACCGGTTCCGGACCGGGACTGGAGGGCCCGGCCGGTTCCGGACCCGTGCTCGACGGCCGGACCGCCTCCCCTGCGTCTTCCGTAGTTGCCCCGGAGGACAGCCGTCCGACGGCCTCCGTCTGAGAGTCTGTCCGCCGTCCGGGTTAGGCTCGACAGTCGGCGCAGAAACGTACCTTCCGTTTCATCCGCCCCAGATCTCTATTTGCTCCACCGTCCACCACGAGCAGACAAGGGAGTCCGCCACCGTGGCCATCTCCGTCTTCGACCTCTTCTCCATCGGCATCGGCCCGTCCAGCTCCCACACGGTCGGCCCGATGCGCGCCGCCCGTATGTTCGTCGGGCGCCTCAAGAAGGACGGCCTGCTCGCGCAGACGACGGCGGTACGGGCCGAGCTCTTCGGCTCGCTCGGCGCCACCGGCCACGGCCACGGCACCCCCAAGGCCGTCCTGCTCGGCCTGGAGGGGCACTCCCCCCGCACCGTCGACGTGGAGACGGCCGACGACGAGGTCGAGCGGATCCGCAAGAGCGGCAGGCTGCGGCTGCTCGGCGCGGAGATCGGCAGCGACCACGAGATCGACTTCGACGAGTCGACCGAGCTGATCCTGCACCGCCGCCGCTCCCTGCCGTACCACGCCAACGGCATGACCCTGTTCGCGTACGACGCGGCCGGCGCGCCCCTGCTGGAGAAGACCTACTACTCCGTCGGCGGCGGCTTCGTGGTGGACGAGGACGCCGTCGGCGAGGACCGCATCAAGCTCGACGACACGGTCCTGAAGTACCCCTTCCGCACCGGCGACGAACTGCTGCGCCTCTCCCGCGAGACCGGCCTGTCCATCTCCTCCCTCATGCTGGAGAACGAGAAGGCATGGCGCACGGAGGACGAGATCCGCGCCGGTCTCCTGGAGATCTGGCAGGTCATGCAGTCGTGCGTGTCCCGCGGCATGTCCCGCGAGGGCATCCTGCCCGGCGGCCTGAAGGTCCGCCGCCGCGCCGCCAACGGCGCCCGAGCCCTGCGCGCCGAGGGCAGCCCCGAGGCCCACGCGATGGAGTGGACCACCCTCTACGCCATGGCCGTCAACGAGGAGAACGCGGCCGGCGGCCGGGTCGTCACCGCCCCCACCAACGGCGCCGCCGGCATCATCCCCGCCGTCCTCCACTACTACGTCAACTTCGTCCCCGGCGCCGACGAGGAAGGCGTGATCCGCTTCCTGCTGGCCGCCTCCGCCATCGGCATGCTCTTCAAGGAGAACGCCTCCATCTCCGGCGCCGAGGTCGGCTGCCAGGGCGAGGTCGGCTCGGCCTGCTCCATGGCCGCCGGCGGCCTCGCCGAGGTCCTCGGCGGCACCCCCGAGCAGGTCGAGAACGCCGCCGAGATCGGCATGGAACACAACCTCGGCCTGACCTGCGACCCGGTGGGCGGCCTCGTCCAGATCCCCTGCATCGAACGCAACGGCATGGCCGCCGTCAAGGCCGTCACCGCCGCCCGCATGTCCCTGCGCGGCGACGGCCGCCACCACGTCTCCCTCGACAAGGTCATCAAGACGATGAAGGACACGGGAGCCGACATGAGCGTGAAGTACAAGGAGACGGCTCGGGGTGGGTTGGCTGTGAACATCATCGAGTGCTGAGGGCGGTGGGCCCCGGCGGCGTGTTCGGCGCTGGTCGGGGCCGTTTCCGTGGCTCCGGCCGGCTGCCGTGATCCCCAGCCCAATAACAAGAGTCTTGTTAAACTGGGGTGCATGGCTGTCTCCCCGGCTCCCGGCGAAGGCCCCGTCCGCCCGGTCTCCGTCTCGCTCCACGAGGGCACCATCGCGGCCCTCAAGGCACGTACCGGCAAGCGCGGTATGTCCGCCTACGTGGAAGCCCTCATCCAGCGCCAGCTCGAACGTGACCGGCTCCGCGAACTCATCGAAGACGCCGAAGCGGAACACGGCCCCGTGGACCAGGCAGCGGTCGATGCCAAACGGGCCGTCCTGCGCGGCGAACCGGCGGGTTCCGCGGACGCGGCGTGAGCGGCACCCTCGTCCTGGACTGCGAGGGCCTGTCCGCGCTCGTACGCCGCACCCCCGAACTCACCGAGTGGCTGGCCGCCGCGGAGGCGGAGGACATCCGCGTCGTCACCAGTTCCGTCACCCTCGTCGAAGCCCGCGACCCCAGGACCCACCAGGCCCGCTTCGACCACGCCGTCTCCCGCGTGAACGTGGTCCCACCCACCGAAGCCATCGCCCGCCACGCCAGCAGGCTCCTGGCCGCGGCCGGACTGCACGGCCACAAGTACGCCCTCGACGCCCTCGTCGCCGCCACGGCGATGGCCTCGCCCGCCCCGGTGACCGTCCTGACCTCGGATCCCGAAGACCTCCTCGTCCTGTGCGGTCCCGGCGTGCGCGTCATCAAGATCTGACCGCCGGTGCCGTCGCGCCCTCTCCGAACTCGCCCGGCCCTCACGCGCAGACCTTCCCCACCTCCCGCAGGAACGTGCGCCAGTCGGATATTCGCCGGCCAGGTATCGCGTTCTTCAGTGTGAGGCGCAGGGTCGTGTGGAGGGGCATCGGTGAGCGCATGATCGCCTCGTTGCGGCGGGCGAGGCGGGTCAGTTCTTCGGGGGTCGGCATGCGGTCGCTCTTCTCGCCGTTGCACTTCGTGTGGGCCACGGCGAGGTTCCACAGGCTGTCCAGGTCGGGGCCGTGCCAGCCGCCCACACTGGCGTAGCGGCGCATCAGGGCGTGCGGGAAGACGTGGTCGACGGCGGGGCGGTCGCCGTCCAGCGACTCGTCGCAGATGTGGCAGCGACCGTGCTGGAACCCGGCCACGGCCTCGGCGACACCGGTGACCGAGCGGCGCCGGTGCGGGTCCGTGATGTGCAGGGTGCTCCGGTCGACACAGACGCCTTCCTCGATCAGGCTGCGCCCTATGCCGCTCGCGAAGCTGCCCTCCACGATGCTCCAGCGGGCGTCCAGCTCGGCACGGAGACCTTCGAGCTCGTACGAACGGGCCACCTGTTCCAGGGCGGAGCTGAGCCGTACCGTGCGGGCGCGTCCGCGGCCGACGATGTCGTAGAAGCGGTGCGGCACGGGGACGCGGTTGTGGTTGTGGAACTTGTCCATGACCATTCCCGGCATCGACCGCTCCGCGGCGTCCAGCAGCCGGTCGGTGGGGCGGCCGAGCCGGCGGGATTCCGCGCTCTCCTCCGCCGCTATGGTCAGGAAGTCCGTCGCGCCGAGCTCGGCCCCGCTCCCCGGCGCCTGGGGAGCCCCGCGTTCGAGGATGGCCATCGCGTACGGGGCGGCGAGGTCACGCAGCGGGATTTCCGTGTGGCCCTGGGACGCGTGGTGGAGCAGGGCGTTGCCGAGGGCGAACTTGTACGTACGGGCGTTGCGCCCCATCAGGATCGCCAGCCGCCAGGACGCGCGGGCCGACGGGTCGGTGGCGTAGAAGTCGTCGGTGGTCACGGGTGGTCCTTCTCGAAGGTGAGGGTGCTCCAGTGGACGTGGTCGCGGGCCAGGTGGTCGATGCCCTTCGCGTGCTGGAGGGGGCGGAGGCCGTGCTGTGCGGCGAGGGCGACCGTTTCGTGGGCGGGGATGTCGTACATCTGCCGGTCCTCGGGGGGCGAGCCGTGGCGCAGGGTGAGGAAGAGGCGGCCACCGGGGGCCAGAAGGTCGTGAAGGCGGCGCATGGCCGGTGGGCGGGACGGTTCCGGCAGGTGCATCCAGACGGCGGAGAGAAGGATCGCGTCGAGGCGGCCCGCTTCGCCGTCGAGGCGGGGCAGGCCGGGGAGGGCGTCCGACAGCCAGTGGATCGACGGGGACGGGTGCAGGCTGCGGGCCAGCGCGCGTAGTTCGGGAACCGGCTCGACGGCCAGGACGGTATGCCCCCGGGCCGCCAGCGCGGCGGCGTCGCGGCCGGTGCCCGCGCCGATGTCGGCGATGCGGGCCGGGGGCGGGGGCAGCAGAGGGAGGAAGTCCCGGTGCACGGTTTCGAAGGCGAGGCTTTCGTACCGGTCGGCCAGCTCGGTCGCGTGCTGGGCGTAGTACGGCTGGGCGGGTGGTGGGGGTGGGGGTGAAGCGAGTTCGGCTTTCGGGCCCGTGTTGGGTGGGGTGGTTCCGGCTGCCGGTCCCCAGCTGGGTGGGACAGTTCCGGATCTCGGTCCGCCGCCGGGTGGGGCGGGCTCAGCTCCCGGTCCCCCGCTGGGCGCGGATGGTTCAGCTCCCGGTCCGCCGCCGGGTGCGGAGGATTCAGCTCCCGATCCCCCGCCGGGTGGGGCGGTTCCGGCTTTCGGGACCCCGTTCGGTTTGGTCATGGGGGTAGCCTAGGGCCCGGCACTGACAAGATCGTTTACTTGCCTATCTCCCAGGCGAACGGTGGGAGTTCGCGGGCGCGGAGGTAGACGTCCATGGCGCTGACCGCCGGGACGAACGGGTGGACACGGGCGCCCTCCAGGCCGGCCAGCAGGCGGGCGCAGTGGTGGACGCAGCCCGCGACTTCGCGGCCGTGCCGGTCGACGATCGTCACCGCGTCGTGCGGGCCTTGGCACGGGGTGGGGTCGGCGGGCGGGGCGGCGGGGCAGCGGGGCGGGGTGCGGTCGTGCTGACGTTCCATGGAGGGCCTCCCCTGAGCGGGCGGTGCGCACGTCGGCGCCACCGAATGACCGGAGTTCAGGGGGGTGTTGCTCGCGCCCGTACCGGTCCATGCCCGGCTTGGTGAAGACGTGGGGAGGCCGTGGGTCGTTCAAGGGTCAATGTGTGGCTTCGGGGGCGGCCGGGGGAGGTGAGGCGGGTGGGAACGGCAGGGTGCCTCGCCTCACGAGGTGCAGGGTGCAGGAGAGCCAGGCCGTGGCCAGGAGCCAGCCTGCGAGGACGTCACCGGGCCAGTGCACGCCCAGGTAGACGCGGGTGGCGCCGACCGCGACGGCCCAGGCCGCGAGCAGGGCGCAGGCCAGGCGGCGGGCGGCGGCGCCGCGGAGGCGGGCCAGTACGGCCCAGGCGAGGAGGCCGGCCACCAGGACGGACGTCGTGGAGTGGCCGGAGGGGAAGGAGTGGCCGGTGGCCCGGGCGGCCCAGTCCGCCTCGTACGGGCGCGGGCGGGCGATGAGTTCCATGAGGGCGTAGCGGACCGCTTGCCCCAGGAGGAGGACGGCGAGGGCCACAACGGCTGCGCGCAGCCGCTCGCGCGCGTCCCGGCCGGCCAGTACGCCCGCGAGCAGAGCCAGTACGTACGGGACGGGCCCGGAGCCGGTGGCCGTCACCACGGCAGCGGCCGTGCCCGCCGCGTCCGGGCGGTGGGCCACCGACCAGGCGTGGGCGGCCCGCTCCGGGCCGAGCGGGGCCCAGTCGTGCACGGCGAGGAGTGCGGCGGTGGCGGCCAGGAGCAGGACACAGGCGGCGGAGACGAGCAGCGGGCGGGAGACGCCGGGCCGTTCCGGGACGGTCGGCAGGGGGCGCGGGCCGGTGGGGTCGTCCTCGGTGGGGCGTGCGGCGTGCTTCATCCGATGAGTCTGTCAAGGACGGGGAGGGCGCGCTCTCGGTAACGGGGCGCGGGCGGCTGAAACATGCCGGTGGGTGGTCTGGCCGAACCCGGGCGGTTCTCTGGCCGGTCCCTTTCGATCGCTTGGCCGGACCGCGCACCCCTCCCCCGCATTCGGCGCTTCTACACCTACGTATCGCTACCGTTATGACAGTCGGTCACCATTGATCGAAGAATGTCACGGGCGGCCTTGGCGGCACCAACAACGCGTTGATCAGCGGAAATTCGCTTCAAACCCCTGGCGCGGAATGCCGTGGACATGCTGAACTGCTGATAACACCAGGTGACGCATCGTAATCGATCGTTTTCGGTCGGGCAGGAGGCCGCTCATGCTGCACGGCGTCGACGTCAGCTCGCACAACCCCTCGTATTCGGCGACCGGTCTGGACTTCGTCATCATCAAGGCGACGGAGGGCCGGTCGTACATCAACCCGCACCAGAGCGCGCAGGCGGCCAAGGCCCGTGAGGCGGGCTGCGTGGTGGGCTTCTACCACTTCCTGTGGCCGGGCAACATCGCGGACCAGGCCAAGTACTTCGTCGAGAAGTGCGCGTCCGAGGAAGGGGACCTGCTGGCGGCGGACTGGGAGCGCACCGGCGGCGGCACCTACGCGAGCAACGCGCAGAAGGACCAGTTCCTCAAGGAGGTCAAGCGGCTGCGGCCCACACACCGGGTGCTCCTCTACTGCAACCGCGACTTCTGGCTCAACCACGACACGTCGTCCTACGCCGGTGACGGCCTGTGGATCGCCGACTACGTCTCGGCCGGGCAGCCGCGCATCACGGCGGACTGGCTCTTCCACCAGTACACGAGCCGGCCGCTGGACAAGGACGTCGCCGACTTCCAGGACCGGGCCGCCCTGAAGACGTGGGCCGCTCCGTCATAGAGTCTTGGTGTCCGCACCAGCACCGCGCGCACCGCGCCCCTCGCCCGAAGGAGCAGCCGTGACCGACCCGGCGTCCACGTCCCAGCAGCAGGAGATCGCCCGCGACCTCCAGGTGTCCGCGTCGTTCGACGTCCAGGCGGAGATCGAACGACGGGTGGCGTTCCTCGCGGAGCGGCTGACGACCACGGGCCTGCGCGCGCTGGTCCTGGGCATCAGCGGCGGCGTGGACTCCACCACCGCCGGCCGGCTGTGCCAGCTGGCGGTGGAGCGGGCCCGTGCCGCCGGGCACGAGGCGACGTTCTACGCGATGCGGCTGCCGTACGGCGTCCAGGCCGACGAGCACGACGCGCAGCTCGCGCTGGAGTTCATCAAGGCCGACCGGCTGCTGACCGTCGACATCCGCCCGGCCAGCGACGCCGCGCTGGAGGCGGCGCTGGCCGGCGGGATCACCTTCCGTGACGAGCGTCACCAGGACTTCGTCCAGGGCAACATCAAGGCGCGGCAGCGGATGATCGCGCAGTACGCGGTCGCGGGCGCGCAGGACGGCCTGGTCGTCGGCACCGACCACGCCGCCGAGGCGGTCTCCGGCTTCTTCACCAAGTACGGCGACGGCGCGGCGGACGTGGTGCCGCTCACCGGCCTGACCAAGCGCCGGGTCCGGGCCGTCGCGGAGGCGCTGGGCGCCCCGGCCGAGCTGGTCTGGAAGGTGCCGACCGCCGACCTGGAGACGCTGGACCCGGGCAAGCCGGACGAGGACGCCCTCGGCGTCACGTACGACCAGATCGACGACTTCCTGGAGGGCAAGCCGGTCGGCGAGGAGGCGTACGAGGCGATCGTCCGCCGCTACCACGCCACGGCGCACAAGCGCGAGCTGCCGACCGCTCCCTGAGCGGCTCCGGCCGCGACCCCGGCTCTTTCCCGGACGGTGTGGGCCGCTCCTGCGAGCGGCCCACACCGTCTTTGTGTCCGGTCCGGGTGTGACGTCCGGGCCGGGTGTGACGTCTGTCATGCTCCGGCAAGGGGATGGTCACCAAAGGTGTGCGCATTCGTGGCCGGAGGCGGGCATGGATGGGGCATGCGAAGCCGTGAAATGCGATCGGAAGATCGACTGTCAGTGGGTACCCCTACGCTCCGGAGCATGGGTTACGCAGACCTGCGCGAACTCCAGACCGCGCTGACGACCGCATCCGACATCGCCTCCTCCCTCCAGGCGGCGCCCACCCGGCGGGACGCCGACCAGCTTGTCGACGTCCTGCGGCAGGCGCTGACCGCCGCCAGCTCGCTCAGCACGCTGACCGGCCCGACCGGCTGCGCCATACATCCGAACGGCGCCGTCGACCCGCTGTACGGCGACCCGGAGGACCCGCTGCCTCCGGGGTACGGCAAGTGCCTGCTGTGCAACGACCGCCGTCGCCGCGCGGACGCCAAGCCGCACCAGCCCTACCACTGGGACCGGTCGGAGCACGCCCTGCGGCGCAGCGCGTAGCGGGGGCGTGCCGGTACGGCCGGTACGGGCGCATGCCGGTACCGGCCGATACGAGGGCGGCGCCCGGCGCCGCCCCCGTATGCCCCGGCCTGCCCTGCTCCTGCCCTAGCCCAGGAAGCCGAGGTCGTAGAAGAACTCGTAGCGGATCGGGTTGTCCGGCAGGAACCAGTGGAAGCCCTCTTCGAGGAAGACCGCGACGACGTTCACGGCGACGGCCAGGGCCGCGAAGGCCAGGGCGAACCGCCCGACGGCCCGGTACGGACCGGAGGCCGGCACATGCCGGTCGGCCGCCGTGCTGTGCGCGAAGGCCATGACGACGCCGATCGCGACCACGGACGCCTGGAAGAGCGCCCACGCCCAGACGTAGAGGTGCAGGCCGAGCAGCTCGCTGCCGTAGCCCTTGTCGCCGGGCAGGATGTGCAGCATGGTCTGCCGCCATGCCGCGAAGGACCCGGCGACGCAGCCGACCAGCGCCAGACCCCAGCCCATGAGGCAGTCGCGGCGCGCGACCGTGCCGTTCAGGCCCTGCCGGACGATGTACGCGGGCCCCAGGAAGGCCAGCATCATGAACATCCGCTGGAGCACGCAGAGCGGGCAGGGGTATTCCCACCGTACGAACTGGTAGAAGAGGCCGCCGCAGACGACGCCGGTCCAGCCGATGACGAAAAGGCAGGCGAACCAGTACTGCCCGCGGGCCACGATGGCGGGCGGCCCCGGTTCCAGTCCGGCGTAGGTGGGTGCGTTCATGGAAACCGGCAACTCCGGGCGGTCGGAAGCGGCGAGAAGCGGGGCGGAATTCTGCGGGCCGGCGGCACGGACAAAATTCCGTCGGCAATACGGACGGGATTCCGTCGACCAGCGATACGGAATTCCCCGGGTCAGTAATGCAGAGTCAGCGCAAGACTGCTGGTGATGTGGTGGGCCAGCAGGGCGAGGGTCGCGGCCAGTATCAGCCACCACCATCCGAGCACCACGGCCCGGCCCTTGTTGCCCACGACCGCCAGGAGCGCGACCAGCAGGCCGGCGAAGACGAGGGTGTCCATGGGCGGTGAAAATAGCGCCCGGAAAGCGTTCGGGCGGTCCGACATCCCGCGGGGTGCGTGGGATGCCGGACCGCCTCTGCGCCGGATGGCCCCGTACGCGCCGCCGGTCACCCGGCCGCTGCGGGACCGTACGCCTCACTCCTCCCGCTTCTTCTCCGGGCGCAGCGCGATACGGCCCAGCACCGCCGCGACGACGAGCGCGACCAGGGCGACCAGGACGAAGTCCGGTACGGAATTGCCGATCCGGGTGGCCCATTGCTCGACGCGGACCTCCGAGCCCGGGTCGAGGATTCCGGGCAGCGCGCTGGTTCCGTTGAAGGTGAGGAACAGGACGCCGATTCCGATGAAGAAGAGCCCGGACAGCAAAGAGGTGGTGTGCAGCCGCAGCTTTCCGACGCTGAATTCGCGGCCGCGCAGCCAGCCCCGGCTGCCCAGCGAGAAACGGTCCCAGAGCAGCGCGAGCACGAACAGCGGAAGCGCCATGCCCAGCGCGTACACGGCGAGCATGGAGGCGCCGTAGACCGGCGAGCCGCTGACCGCAGTGACCGTGAGCACCGCTCCCAGGATCGGTCCGGCGCAGAAGCCCGCGAGGCCGTAGACGCAGCCCAGCAGGAACGTGGACACGGCCGAGCGCGGGGTGATCCGGGCCGCCGCCTGCTGGGCGCGCTTGAAGGCGAAGCCGAGGCCGAGGATCTGGGCGACGCCCATCGCGATCACCACCCAGCCGCCGATGGCGACGAGCAGGTCCCGGTGGCCGTTGAAGAGCCGGCTGGCGGCCGTGCTGGCCGCGCCGAGCGGGACCAGCGTGGTGGCCAGGCCCAGGTAGAACACGCCGGTACGGGCCAGCAGCCGGCCGGGGTTGGACAGGGAGTACGCGAAGAACGCGGGCAGCAGCAGGGCGCTGCACGGGCTGAGCAGGGCGAGGGCGCCGCCCAGGAAGGCGGCGAGGTAGCCGATGTCCGTCACTTCGCCGGCTCCTCCGCCTTGCCGGCACCCTGGCCCTTGCCCGCGCCGCCGGACTTCTTGGCCTGCTCGGCCGCCTGGCTGACCGCCTGCTCGAACACGGCGGTGGGCTGGGCCCCCGCGACGGGGCGGCCGTTGACGAGGAATGACGGCGTGGACTGGACGCCGAGCTGGTAGCCCTCCTCCTGGTCCTTCTTCAGGGCGGCAGCGGCGGCCGGGCTGTCGAGGTCGGCGCGGAACTTTTCGAGGTCGGCCACTCCGCTCTTGCGGGCCATCTCGACGAGCTTGTCCTCGGCGAGCGCGCTGCCCTTGTTGGTCTTGGCGTACAGCTCGTCGTGCATCTGCCAGAACTTGCCCTGTTGGCCGGCGGCCCACGAGGCGCGGGCGGCCCGCTCCGAGTCGGCTCCGTAGATGGTGAAGTTGCGGAACTCGATGCGCAGGGTGCCGTCGTCCACGAACTTCTTGATCAGCTCGGGCTGGGTCTCGCGGGTGAAGCGTCCGCAGAAGGAGCACTGGTAGTCGGCGTACTCGACCAGGACGACCGGGGCGTCCTTCCTGCCGACGGCGAGCGGGTCGCCGTCCGTGCGCCGGCTGGTCTGCCGCGCGAGCTGGTCGTACAGATTCTGCTGGTCGTCGTCCTGCTGAGGGGAGACGGAGGCGGCGGCCCCGGGGGTGCCCGCGGTGCGGTCCGAGCCGCCTTCGACGGCCTTGCCGACGGCGATACCGATGGCGACGAGCGCCACCACCAGGGCGACGACTGCGCCGATGGCGGCGATCTTGCGGGTGGGTGAGGCGGAAGTGGGCATGCGCGTGCTCCAGACGTACTGGGGTGGAAGGGATCGGGCCGGTGCGTGCGGACAGCGGCCTACATCCGCAGTACGGGCAGGAGCGCGGTGTGATCGGTGGCGGGCGCCGTTCCGGTGGGCGGGCGGGCGAGCGCGAAGCAGGCGGGCGCGTGGGCCGCGAACGGCGCCGGGCCGGTGGCGGCGGGCGTCAGCGGCTCGCCGCGGTTGGGGGTGGGGACCGGGGCCGACTCGTTCTGGCTGGGGGCGTGCTGCCCGGAGCACTTCTTGGGCGCCTGGGCGATGGCGTAGTACGTCGCCGGTCCGGTCGCGGCCCGGTCGGCGGTCTGCGCCTCCTGAGGCTCTGCCTTTTCGGCCTGCGGCACGGCGGCGCGCGCCGTCGGTACGGCCTCGACGCCGCCCACCCGGCACAGCAGCGGTCCGAAGGTGACGGCAAGCAGAAGGAGCAGGGTCGCGACGGCCGAGCGGCGTACGCGTTCCATGGCCCTGGTCTCCTTTCGCTTCCTCGTCCGTACGCCTTCGAAGGGCGCCCGTCCGGCGTTCCGGCGGCGTCCTCGGCGTGAGCCGCCCATCCTACGGATCGCCGGGCCGGCCGTCCGCGACCGACCGTCCACCCCTCCCGGAACTGGTTGCATAGTCCACGATCTTGGCCGCATAACCATCGAGGGAATCGATTACCTAACCACTAAATGCAAGGCTGGTGTCGTAGCTCACCTTGGATCGACCCGCAGTTGATGTTCTTTCGGTACGCTCTGTCCGTAATGCCCCTTTGGCAAGGTCGCGACCGGCCTGCCATAGTCGGTGCAGCGACCCCCCATTGACCCGGGCCAGGTCGTCCAGACCCCGCGGGTACACCCCTTTCGCCCGGCGGCGGTCGACACTGGGGCCTTCCCCGCGTACGCCGCGGGCGGGCCCCAGTCGCGTTTGGGCGTACCGCGCGCCCCGGAGCGGGCCGGTGTGGCGGATCAGCGGTCGAGAACGCGCATCATCGAAAGCTCAGCGGTCGAGGACGCGCATCTCGAACCAGGTCGTCTTGCCGCGCGGCAGCAGATCCACGCCCCACCGGTCGGAGAGCTTGTCCACGAGGAAGAGGCCCCGGCCGCTGATGTCCATCTCGTGGACGGGCATCAGGCAGGGCAGGCCGCGGGAGGGGTCGCGCACCTCTATACGGATCCAGCCACGGCGGCGCAGGATCCGCAGCCCGAAGGTGCGCGCGCCGGTGTGCCGTACGGCGTTGCCGACCAGTTCGGAGACCAACAGGACCGCGTGCTCGGTGAGTTGGGGCGACAGGGACCACCGCCCGAGGAGCACGGAATGGGTCAGCCGGCGGGCGGTGAGGGCGGATTCGGGGCGGGAGGGCATCCGTACCTCTTCCAGTGTGGGGTCGCCCACCAACTCCAGTGCCTTGGCGGCGAGGTCCTCCTCGTCGGGCGGGCCGCCCTGCGCGCCCACACCGGGGAGACCTCCGGAAAGTCCCCAGCGTGCGGCGGCCGTGCCGCTCCGCGGCCGCGGCTGCTCCGTTCCTTCGAGGCCCGCCATGCCCCCATCATGGCTGTTACCGCCGCGTCACGGGGGCGGAACCGATGGAATACCCCGCCCGGAATCACTGCATCCGGCACGCTGCTTCGGCATATGCCTACGGCAGTGGTGGCACGGCCGAAACCCGGCTGACCTGCGGTGTCCTGATGTGTCTACCCGATGAACGGGCAGCGGACGGGGCCCCTCCGGAGCGTCGCGGCACATCCCGCGATTCGCCCGCACGGGGCATCGGCCATCGGCGCCGAACCTCAGGAGCCCCGTCAACCACGGCAGCGTCAGCGGAACTTGGCCTTGCCCGGCCCCTCCTCCACGAAGCTGCGCATGCCGGTCTCCCGGTCCTCGGTGGCGAAGAGACCGGCGAACCAGGTGCGTTCGATCGTCAGACCGGTGTCGATATCGGTCTCCAGGCCCGCGTCGACGGCCTCCTTGGCGGCCCGCAGCGCGATGGCGGGACCGGCCGCGAGCCGGGCCGCCCAGGCGTGCGCCTGCTCGTACACCTCGGCGGCGGGCACGACGCGGTCCACCAGGCCGATGGCCAGCGCCTCGTCGGCGCGGACCTGGCGGCCGGTGAAGATCAGGTCCTTGGCCTTGGACGGGCCGACGAGCCGGGCCAGCCGCTGGGTGCCGCCCGCGCCCGGGATCAGGCCGAGCAGGATCTCCGGCTGGCCCAGCTTGGCGTTGTCGGCGGCGATCCGGAAGTCGGCGCACAGCGCCAGCTCGCAGCCGCCGCCGAGCGCGTACCCGGTGACGGCGGCGACCACCGGCTTGGGGATGCGCGCGATGGCGGTGAAGGAGTCCTGCAGGGCCTTGGAGCGCCGGACCATGGCCGCGTGGTCCATGTTCTGCATTTCCTTGATGTCCGCACCGGCGGCGAACACCTTCTCGCCGCCCCAGACGACGACGGCGCGCACATCGTCGCGCCGGGTGGCCTCCTCGGCCAGCTCGCGCAGCCGGTCCTGGGTGGCGACGTCCAGTGCGTTCATCGGCGGGCGGTCCAGACGGATGGTGCCGACGCCCTCGGCGACCTCGAAGTTCACAGTCATGGGGGCAGGTTAGTCGGCGTTAACGCCGGACGGACCGGCACCCTTCGGCCAAGGCCCCGGCCGCCCGCCCCGCACCCGGCCCTACCGGCCGGACCGCCACTTGTCCCAGGACATGTTCCATACGTTCAGGCCGTTGTCCGGGGCGATCGTTTCGTCGTGGGAGTTCACGACCGTGACCACATCGCCGATGAGGGAGTTGGCATAGAACCAGGCGGCCGGGGTCGAGCTGTCGCCGCCGCCGCGCTGGTCGAAGAGGCCGACGCAGCCGTGGCTGGCGTTGCGGGAGCCGAACGTCGAGCGTCCCGACCAGTAGTTGCCGTGGATGAACGTGCCGGAGGTGGACAGGCGCATCGCGTGCGGCACGTCGGCGATGTCGTACTCGCCGCCGAAGCCGACGGTCTCCCCGTTCATGCGGGTGACCTCGTGCTTCTCGCTGATCACCATCTGGCCGTTGTACGTCTCGGTGCCCGGCCCGCCCGCGGTGACGGGGATCGTCTTGATCTTCTTGCCGTCGCGGACGACGGACATCTCCTTCGCCTTGACGTCGACCGTGCTGATCTGGCTGCGGCCGATCGTGAAGGATATGCGCTTGGTCTGGGTGCCGTAGACGCCGGGCCGGCCCTCGACGCCCTTGAGGTCCATGCTGAGCGTGACCTTGGTGCCGGGCTTCCAGTACTTCTCCGGGCGGAAGTCGAGGCGGTCGTTGCCGAACCAGTGGCTCGCGATCGGGACCGCGGGCTCGGCCGTGACCTTGATCGCCTGCTCGATCCGCTCCGGGTCGGTTATCCCCCGGGTGAAGTTCACGGAGACCGGCATGCCGACGCCGACGGTCTGGCCGTCCTCCGGGACGTACCGGCCGACGAAGGTGTTCTTGGGCACCAGGGTGGTGAACGTCGCGTGCCGGGCCGACTCGCGCAGCTGGTCGTCGACCGCGACGGCGTCGACCTTGTACGTCGTGGCGGCGCGCAGCTTGCCGGTGGGCTGCCAGACGGAGCCGCCGCTCAGCTTGCCCGCGACCGGGGCGCCCTTGTCGTCCACGACCTTGACCGAGGTCAGCCGGCCCCCCGAGGCGCTGACCTTCAGGCCGCCGTCGGTGGCCACGTCCTTGGCGCCGTCCTTGGGCGTGATCGTGACGTTGGCCTGGGAGGGCTGCTTCTCCGGGTCGGTCCCGCCGCCCTTGCCCTCGTCACCGCCTCCGCAGGCGGTGACCAGTATCAGCAGCGCCGCCAGCAGCAGCGCGAGCACCCCGCCGCTCCGGCGCGGCCCCGCCCGTCGCGCCCCCGTCACCGGCTGACCCTGCTGCACGTTCACGACTGGCCCCTTTTTCCCTCGCCCGGCCCGCAATCCCCCGTACGCGTCTATCTACCCACGCACGCTCAGCCGATAGGTAACCACACCGCACCGACAGTGGCTTCACCCGGCGATGTCACCGTTCGGCCTCAAGTGGTAGGCGTGGGGCGGGATGCCACGAAAGGGGGTCCGGTTCGCCCCGAAGTCGGCCGGATCGCTCCCCGTGTTTCTGTGCCTCTACGGCAGCGCGGAGCCCGCGCGCCACTCCTGCCACGGCATGTTCCAGCCACCGAGCCCGTTGTCGGGCGCGACCTCGCGGTCCCGGGAGTTCACGACCTCCACCACGTCGCCGACCAGCGACCGTTCGTAGAACCAGCCGGCCGGGGTGTCGGGACCGCCGCCCTGGATGTCCCGCAGCCCGACGCAGCCGTGGCTGGTGTTGGTCCCGCCGAAGGTGCGCGGGGGCGCCCAGTAGTTGCCGTGCAGGAACGTTCCCGAGGTGGTCAGGCGCAGGGCGTGCGGCACGTCCGGGATGTCGTACTCGGCGCCGAAGCCGACCGTGTCCCCGTCCATGCGGGTCACCGCGTGCCGTTCCAGGATCACCATCTTCCCGTTGTACGTGGGGCTGCCGGGGCCGCCCGCGGTCACCGGGAGCGTCGCCAGCCGCCGTCGGCCGCGCCACACCGTCATCGTGTGCGCCGCCGCGTCAACCCTGCTGGTCTGATCCCGGCCGATCCTGAAGCGGACCGTCTTGCGCTGCGTACCGAGCACGCCGGGCGCCGCCCGTACGCCGCGCAGCCGCAGGTCCATCGTGACCTGCGTACCGGGCCGCCAGCGGGCGCGCGGCCGGAAGTCGAGGCGGCGGGCGCCGAACCAGTGCCCGGTGACCTCGGTGGCGGGCCGCGCGGTGGCCGAGACGGCGCGCTCGACGGCCGCGCGGTCGGCGACCGGCCGGTTGAACTCCAGCGAGACGATCATGCCGGTGCCGACGGTGGCGCCGTGCTCGGGCGTGAAGAAGCCCACGAGGCGGTGCGGGGGCACGTACGTGGTGAAGGTGGTGTGGCGGGCGGACCGGCGGCCGTGCCCGTCCAGCGCCACCGCGTCCACCGTGTACCGGGCGGCCGGCACCAGGCGGGCGTGCCCGGACGGGCGCCAGCTCAGGCCGTCCGGGGCGATCCGACCCGGCACGGGGGTGCTCCCGTCGTCCTCGATACGGCTGACCGCGACCCGTTCCAGGCGCCCGTCCGGCACCCGCACCACGACGCGGTCGGTGGGCCGTACGTCCTTCGTGCCGTCGTCCGGCGACACCCGGATCGCCTCCTCGGGAGAGCGCGGTTTGCCCCCGGCCACCACGTCGGCGAGGCCGCAGCCGGCCAGCGCCGCCGCTGCCGTCAGGACGGCGAGGGTCAGGACCGCGGCCGTCACCGGGGACGGCACCCGGCCGCTGTGGGACGGCCGGCTCCCTGCCGTACGCCGTACCGAAGGCGCCGGCACGGTGGTGGTACGCCCGGAAGGCCGCCGTACGGGAATCCGCCGCCCCATGTCCCGATATGTCACGCCGCGATAGGTCACGGACAGATCAACGAGGCCCCCGGCGCGGAGGAAACGTGAGGCGGCGGCCCGTTGCGGGAAGAACTCAGGGGAGGACGGGCCGGGTGTGCGGCCGGGACGCCGCGCGGGCCCGCCCGAACGAGCCCGAGCCGCGGGAGGCTGCCCTGTGTCGAGCGCACCCGAGCAGGAGTCGGTATCGGACGTGCGGGGCGAGGACGGCGGGCGCGGCGGACAGCACGGCCGCGGCGGCCCCGGGGGTACGGCGCGGCCCGTGGGCACCGAGGGCCCGGACGCCGCCAACGGCACGGAGGCCGGGCACGGCGCCGCGCCCGTCAACGGCCACCGGGTCCGCGTGCCCCCCGCCCGGGAGGCCGGCCCGTCCGCCGCGCCGGACGCGGACATCCGCGCCGCGCCACCGCCCGTACCGGTCCGGCCCGGCAGCCCGCAGCCTCTCGGGGCCCGCTTCCGGACGGGCCCCGACGGCGTGGCGGGCACCAACTTCGCCCTGTGGGCTGGCGGCGCCGAGTCCGTGGAGGTGTGCCTCTTCGACGACGAGGGACGCGAGACGCCGCACGAGCTCACCGAGCTGACGCACGAGATCTGGCACGGCTTCCTGCCCGGCGTCCGGCCGGGCACGCGCTACGGATACCGCGTGCACGGCCGCTGGGACCCGTGGACCGGCGCGCGCTGGAATCCGGCCAAGCTGCTCCTGGACCCCTACGCGCGCGCCGTGGACGGCGAGTTCACGCTGCCCGCCCAGGTGTACGGGCATGTCCGCGACTGGCCCCAGCAGCACATCGCCGACACCGTGCGCGACGACCGCGACTCGGCCCCGTACGTCCCCAAGGGCGTCGTGGTCGGCGACGCGGACCCGGAGGAGGGCGGGGACGAGTGGATGGACGACCGGCGGCCGAAGACGCCGTGGTCCGACACGGTCCTGTACGAGCTGCACGTACGCGGGTTCACCATGCGCCACCCGGGCATCCCGGAGGAGCTGCGCGGCACGTACGCGGGCCTGGCGCACCCGGCCGCGATATCCCACCTCACCCGCCTCGGCGTGACCGCCGTCGAGCTGCTGCCGGTGCACCAGTTCGCCCATGAGGACCATCTGCTGCGGCGCGGCCTGCGCAACTACTGGGGCTACAACTCCATCGGGTACTTCGCGCCGCACGCGGGCTATGCCGCCACCGGCACCCGCGGCCAGCAGGTCGGCGAGTTCAAGCGGATGGTACGGGCCCTGCACGACGCCGGTATCGAGGTCGTGCTCGACGTGGTCTACAACCACACGGCCGAGGCGAGCGAACTGGGCCCCACGCTGTCCTTCCGCGGCATCGACAACCGCGGCTACTACCGGCTGTCGGACGGCCGCCACTACGCGGACTACACGGGCTGCGGCAACACCCTGCACGTCGTCCAGCCCAACGTGCTGCGTCTGATCACCGATTCGCTGCGCTACTGGGTCACCGAGATGGGCGTGGACGGCTTCCGCTTCGACCTGGCGGCGGCCCTGGCCCGTTCCATGCACGACGTGGACATGCTCTCGCCGTTCCTCGCGGTGATCGCCCAGGACCCGGTGCTGCGCCGCGTCAAACTGATCGCCGAGCCCTGGGACGTCGGCTCCGGCGGCTATCAGGTCGGCGCCTTCCCGCCGCTGTGGACGGAGTGGAACGACCGCTATCGCGACACCGTGCGCGACTTCTGGCGCGGCGCGCACCCGGACGTACGCGACCTCGGCTACCGCCTCTCCGGGTCCAGCGACCTGTACGCGTGGGGCGGCCGCCGCCCGTACGCCTCGGTCAACTTCATCACCTCGCACGACGGCTTCACCCTGCGCGACCTGGTCTCGTACGGGTACAAGCACAACGCGGCCAACGGCGAGGGCAACCGCGACGGCACGGACGGGAACCGCTCCTGGAACTGCGGCGCGGAGGGCGAGACCGACGACGACGGGATCCGGGCGCTGCGCCGCCGCCAGTTGCGCAACATGATCACCACGCTGCTGCTGTCCACCGGTGTGCCGATGCTCGTCGCGGGCGACGAGATGGGCCGTACGCAAGGCGGCAACAACAACGCGTACTGTCAGGACAACGAGACCAGTTGGGTGGACTGGTCGCTCCTGGAGGACCCGGGCTGGCGCGCGCTGGCCACGCTCGCGTCCCGGCTGATCGCACTGCGCCGCGACCACCCCGTACTGCGCCGCCGCGCGTTCTTCTCCGGGCGCCCGCAGCGCCCCGACGGCCTGCGCGACCTGGCCTGGTTCACCCCGCGCGGCACGGAGATGACCGAGGCGGACTGGTACGCGCCCACCCCGTCGCTCGGCATGTACCTGTCCGGTACGGACATCCCGCAGCGCGACCCCGAGGGCCGCCCGGTCATCGACGACAGCTTCCTCGCCGTGCTGCACACCGGCCACCGCCCGGCCGGTTTCACGCTCCCCGGGCCGCCCTGGGCCGACGGCTACGAACTGGTCGTCGACACCTCCCGCGAGGACCAGGACGGGCCGCCCGGGACCACGCTGCCCGCCGGCACCCGGCTCGCCGTCCCCGAGCGGTCGGTACTGCTGCTGCGCGTGGTGGCGGACTGACACCTCGCGTCCCGAATCCCCCACGCATACCGGCGAAAACCCGGTGAGCGATGTCAGTGGCGAGCCGTACTCTCGGTGCTGATGGCCGAGACAGCGAAGGTGACGAGTCCCCGAACCGACGATCTTGCCCGCGGCCCCGCGACGGCGCGGCACCCGGAGCCCCGGCGCTCCGCGGTGCGCTCCCTGCTGCGGCTGTGGCCGTTCGTCCGCCCGGTGCGGACGCGGCTGTTCACGGCGGCGTTCGTGGCGATCCTCGCGTCCTGCATCGGGCTGGTCATCCCGCTCGTCCTCAAGTGGCTGGTGGACGGGCCGATCGCGGAGCGGGACCCGGCCGGGGCGTGGCTGGGCGGCGGGTATCTGCTCCTGCTCGGCCTCGCGGAGGCGGGCCTGTTCGGGCTGCGGCGGTGGCTGGTGGCGCGGCCGCTGGCGAGCGTCGAGGCCGCGATGCGCGACAGCCTGTACCGGCACGTCCAGCGCCTGCCGGTCGCCTTCCACGACCGCTGGGCCTCCGGCCAGCTGCTCTCCCGGGGCACCACGGACCTGCAACTGCTGCGCCTGTTCCTGGCCTTCCCGCTGACGTTCCTGCTCGTCAACGCCACCACCATCGTGGTGGGCTGTGTGATCCTGCTGGTCCAGCGCTGGACGCTGGGGCTGGTGCTGCTGGCCCCGATCGTGCCGCTGATAGTGCTCTGCTCGGTCTTCGAGGCGAGGTACGCGATCGCCGCGCGCCGGGCCCAGGACCAGGTCGGCGACGTGACCACGGTCGTGGAGGAGTCGGTCCTCGGCATCCGGATCATCAAGGGCTTCGGGCGGCACCGCAGCCAGGCCCGGGCGTTCCGGGCGCTGACGGCCCGGCTGCGCACGACCGAGCTGCGCAAGGCCCGGCTGCTGGCCACCCTGTGGGCCTTCATCAACGCGCTGCCGGAGCTGGCCATCGGGGCGGCGCTGGTGCTCGGCACGGTCCAGGTGGCCGACGGCGACCTGTCCGCGGGCACCCTCGTCGCGTTCCTGTCGACGGCGCTGGCCCTGATGTGGCCGGTGGAGTCGATCGGCTTCCTGCTGGCGATGAGCAACGACGCCGCGGCGGCCACGGACCGGTACTTCGAGGTGCTGGACGCGCCGGTGGCCGACCGGGACGACGTACGCGCGGCGCCCGGCGGAAGACCGGTACCGGCCGCCCCCGACCCCGAAACGGCGGGCCTCGCCTTCCACGACGTCACCTTCCGCTATCCGGACGCGCCCGCCGGGGCACCGCCCACCCTCCAGGGCATCGACCTGCACATCCGGCCCGGCGAGACGCTGGCCCTGGTCGGCGCGACCGGCAGCGGCAAGACCACGCTCACCGCGCTCGTCCCCCGGCTGTACGACGCCACCGGCGGCCGGATCACCCTGGACGGCACGGACATCACGACGCTCACCCGCGACGAGCTGCGCGCCCGGGTGGCGGTGGCCTTCGAGGAGCCGACGCTGTTCTCCGCGACCGTGGCGGAGAACGTCCTGATGGGCGGGGCGGACGCCGGTCCGGACGATCTCGTACGGGCGCTGCGCGTCGCCCAGGCCGACGGGTTCGTGGACGCGCTGCCCGACGGCCGTGACACCGAGGTCGGCGAACAGGGGCTGAGCCTGTCCGGCGGGCAGCGGCAGCGGCTCGCGCTGGCCCGCGCGGTGGTCGGCCGGCCCCGCTTCCTGGTCCTGGACGACCCGCTGTCGGCGCTGGACGTCCACACGGAAGCGCTGGTCGAGGCCGCGCTGCGGCAGGTGTTGGCGACCACCACCGCCCTGGTCGTGGCACACCGCCCGTCCACGGTCCTGCTAGCCGACCGGGTGGCGCTGCTGTCCGGCGGGCGCATCGCCGCCCTCGGCACCCACCACGAACTGCTGCGGGAGAACGCCGAGTACGCGGCGCTGATGTCCGGTGCCGCCGACGACGGGAGCGCCGTCCGACGCGAAGGGGAGAGCGTGCGATGACGACGAGCACGGATGCCGGTACGGCCACGGGCGGCGCGGCGGACGACGACGGCCGTACGGCCACAGGCGGCACATCGGGCAGCGACAGCCGTACGGCCACGGGCAGCCCAACGGACAGCGACCGCCATACGGCCACAGGCGCGGCGCCGAAAGGCGACGCCCCGCCCCCAGTCGCCGCCAGACCCGACCCCTTCGAGCAGGACGTCCTGCCCACCGCCAAGGGCGCCTCCCGCTCCCTCCTGGGGTCGCTGCTGCGCCCGCACACCCGCCGTGTCTGGGTGGCGAGCGTCCTCCTCCTGCTCCAGCAGGCCGCCGTGCAGGCCGGGCCGCTGCTGGTCGCGTTCGCCATCGACCATGCCGTGCCCGCCCTGCGCGAGGGCCGGCACGGCCCGCTGATCATCGTGGCCGCGGCCTATCTGCTGTGCGCCACGGCCTCCGGCGGCCTCCAGTACGTCTTCATCCGGCTCGCCGCGCGGATCAGCCAGGACGTCCTGCTCGACCTGCGGGGCCGGATCTTCCGGCACGGCCAGGCACTGAGCCTGGACTTCCACGAGCGCTACACCTCCGGCCGCCTGATCTCCCGAGCGACCACCGACGTGGAGGCGCTGCGCGAGCTGCTGAACGAAGGGCTCCAGGAGCTGGTCTCCATCATCCTGGCCACGGTCTACATCACGGCGACGCTGCTCTACCTCGACTGGGGCCTGGGCGCCGCGGCCGTGGCCACCGCCGGGCCGCTCTACCTGCTCGTCCGCTCCTTCCGGCGCCGGTCGAGCCGGGTCTACAGCGAGAAGTCGTCGGCGATGGCCGCGGTGATCGTGAAGTTCACCGAGACGATCAACGGCATCCGGCCGGTGCAGGCGTGCCGGCGCGAGCGCCCCAACGACGCCGCTTTCGCCCGGCTCAACGGCCGCCACGAGCGCGTCAACGGCGACGCGATACTGGAAATGGCCCGGTATGTGGTCTCCTCGCGCCTGGTGGCCAACGTCGCGGTGGCCGCGCTCGTCCTGTGGGGCGCGTACCGCGTGGCCTCCGGCGGCCTGGCGCTGGGCGTCCTGGCGGCCGCCGCACTGTATCTGCGCCGCCTGTACGACCCGATCGACCGCCTGGGCATGTTCCTCAACTCCTACCAGTCGGCCGCCGCTTCACTGGAGAAGATCGCCGGACTGCTCGCCCAGCGCCCGAGCGTCCCGGAGCCCGCCGATCCGGTACCGCTGCCGGAGCGGCCCGGCTCCCGGCCGGGCCGCGAGGTCGTCTTCGAGAACGTCCGCTTCGCCTACCGCACCGGCGGCGAGGTGCTGCCGCGCTTCGACCTGACGCTCGCCGCGGGCCGTACGGTCGCCGTCGTCGGCTCGACCGGCGCCGGCAAGTCCACGTTGGCCAAGTTGTTGGCCCGTTTCTACGATCCTTCCCCAAGCTCTCAGCTCCGTTCGAGCAGGGGAGACCCCAACGATGGATCTGTCCGCGTGGACGGCGTGGACCTCCGCGACCTGTCCGCCACCGACCTGCGGCGCGCGGTGGTGATGGTCACCCAGGAGGCGTTCCTCTTCTCCGGTACGGTCGCCGAGAACATCGCCATCGGCCGCCCGGACGCCACCCGCGAGGAGATCGAGCGGGCCGCCCGCGCCATCGGCGCCCACGACTTCATCGCGGCCCTGCCGGACGGCTACGACACCGACGTACGCAAGCGCGGCGGCCGGATCTCCGCCGGCCAGCGCCAGCTCGTCGCCTTCGCCCGCGCCCTGCTCGCCGATCCCGCCGTACTGATCCTCGACGAGGCGACCAGCTCACTCGACATCCCCGGCGAGCGCGCGGTCCAGCGCGCCATGGACACGGTCCTGCACGGCCGTACGGCCGTGGTCATCGCCCACCGCCTGTCCACGGTCGAGACGGCCGACCGGGTCCTGGTGATGTCCGAAGGCCGCATCGTCGAGGACGGCACCCCCGCCGAACTCATCGCGAACCGGGGCCGGTTCGCGGAGCTGCACGAGGCGTGGCGGGAGAGCGTGGGGTGACCGGCGGGTGGTGCAGGTTTCCGCGTGATCATGGGCACCGTTAGCAGGGAAAGGGGGCGGCGGCACCGTCCGTGCCGCCGCCTTGGCGCTCTGTCTCAGTCGGCCGGGTCGTCCGTGTGCTTGGGCAGGCAGAACATCAGGGCCCACATCAGGGCGAGGAGACCACCGACCCACCACAGCACGGTGATGAACGCGTCGCGGTTGAGTCCGGCGCCGAGCGAGCCGCCGGTGGTGGCGAAGAACACCAGGGCGGTCAGCGCGGTACCGAGGGCGATGCCCAGGTGGATGGCGGTGTTGAACAGGCCGGAGGCGGCTCCGGCGTTCTCGTGCGGGACGCGGGCCAGCGACAGATCGGCCAGCGGGCCGCTGACCATGCCGAGGCCGAAGCCGATCAGTACCACCGGAGCGGTCATCGCCGGCAGGGTCAGGTCTGCCTGACCCGCGGCGGCCTGGAGTCCGTAGGCGGCCATCGAAGCGGCCGCGATGAGGGCTCCGGCCTGCGGCAGCCGGCGGGCGAAGCGCCCGCCGCTCTTCGCCACGATCGTCGCACCGGCCAGCTCACCGAGGGAGAGCAGCACGAAGGCCAGGGCCGCGTGGAAGGGGCTCATGCCCAGGCCGCGCTGGAGGTAGAGGGTCCAGGTCATGAAGAACAGCCCGCACAGCAAGCCGTGCGTCAACTGCGCGGCCATGCCGCCGGAGAACTGCCGGCTCCGGAAGAGGGACAGGGTCACGAGCGGGGCGTCGCCCTGCTTGCGCCGCTGGTGGCGCAGGAAGACGCCGAGCGTGAGGAGGCCGGCGGCGAGCAGGGCGAAGCACCACAGCGGCCAGTGATGGAGGTGCCCCTCGCTGAGCGGGAAGACGATCAGGACGATGGCCAGTGCGGACAGCAGCATGCCGGTGAGGTCGGGCCGGTCGGCCTTCTTCACGGTCGACTCGGGGATGAACCGGCGTCCCAGGAGGAGCACGGCGAGGCCGACGGGCACGTTGAGCAGGAAGATCGGCCGCCATGACTGCCCGAACAGGTCCGCCTCGGTCAGCAGACCACCCATCACCGGGCCCAGGACATTGGCGAGCGACATGACGGCCCCGTACAGACCGAACACTTTGCTGCGGTTCCGCCCCTCGAAGGTGACATGGAGGGTGGCCAGGATCTGCGGGATCATGATGGCCACGCCCACGCCCTGGAGCCCGCGGGCGCCGATCAGGACGCCGGGCCCGGCAGCGAGGCCGCACAGCAGCGAGGCCGTGGTGAACACGACGGTGCCGATGAGGAGGATCCTTCGCCGGCCGTAGAGGTCGCCGAGGCGTCCGCCGGTGATCAGCCCGACGGCGATGGGCAGGGAATAGCCGGTGGTCAGCCACTGCACCGCGTCCGGTCCGGCGCCGGTCGACTCCTGGATCGCGGGCAGGGCGGTCAGGACGACCGACTGGTCGATCATGTCCATCAGCTCGGCGCCCAGCAGCACCAGGAGGGCGATCCAGGCAGCCAGGCCCATCTTCGACAGGCCGGGTGTGGGGTGGTTCGGGGGCGGGGTGGTCTGCTGCGGCTCGTTGTCGAGCGCGGAGGAAGACACGACGGGAACTCCTGATCCAAAGGAATCGGGGAGCCCTGCCGACGGCCGCACCGGGGCCGGAAAACACGAAACCCGGGGCAGACGGCAGAGCTGCACCCGGGAAATGACAGAAAACTGCCGGGAGGGGTGACGCAACTCAGGCCAGCGCGACGTCCGCCCCCGGACACGTGCGACACAACAGCACGCGGGGAACGCGGACGACTACATGGCCTGGTTGATAGGACGTCACCTCAAGATCGACGCAGAAGGAACAGGAATCCGATCACTGTCACCGACACCTCGGGACAGGAACCGATCCACCATACGACACGCCCGGCCCCGCGCACATCAGGTCGCGGGCCTGCCCCCTGCCGGGCCGACCGGGTGCGGAAATCCCCACCCCCGCGGGAGCCAGTGCTCACAAAGATGCACTCCCTACAGGTGGATGCGGCCCGCCGCCACCGCCCACGAAAAAGGGCAGGGAAAACGTCCTCTCCCTGCCACTACTAACCTATAGCACACCAGGGGGCTTGCGGCAAGGCCCCGGTGCTGCCGCAGAATCGTCGTCCTAAGGCAGAACCTGCGGAAAAAGTGGGTTCGCGAAATACGCACGCTTTTGCCGGCGTGTGGCATGGGGGTTTCCGTGAGGGACGTAATCGTGGCCGGTGCCGGGCCGACCGGTCTGATGCTGGCCGCCGAGCTGCGGCTGCACGGCGTGGACGTGCTCGTACTGGACAAGGAGCCGGCGCCGACCAAGGTGGTCCGCGCGCTCGGCCTGCACGTGCGCAGTATCGAGGTGATGGAGCAGCGCGGGCTGCTGGAGCGTTTCCTCGCGCTCGGCAAGCGGTACGAGGTCGGCGGTTTCTTCGCCGGTATCAGCAAGTCGTGGCCCGAGCGGATGGACACCGCGCACGGGTACGTCCTCGGCATCGTGCAGACCGCCACCGAGCGCCTGCTGACCGAGCACGCCATCGAGCTGGGCGCCGAGATCCGGCGCGGCTGCGAGGTGACCGGGCTGCGCCAGGACGCGGACGGGGTGACCGTGGAGCTGGCCGATGGCGGCGAGTTGCGCTCGCGCTACGTCGTGGGCTGTGACGGCGGGCGCAGCAAGGTGCGCAAGCTGCTCGGCATCGGCTTCCCCGGCGAACCGAGCCGGCGTGACACGCTGCTGGGCGAGATGGCGCTGACCGCGTCGCAGGACGAGCTGACGGCCGTGATGACCGAGGTGCGCAAGACGCAGCTGTGGTTCGGCGCCATGCCCCTCGAAGAGGGGCTGTACCGCGTGATCGTGCCCGCCGCGGGGGTGGCGGAGGACCGCACGGTCCCGCCGACGTTCGAGGAGTTCAAGCAACAGCTGTGGGCGACCGCGGGCACCGACTTCGGTGTGCACTCGCCGCGCTGGCTCTCCCGTTTCGGCGACGCCACCCGGCAGGCCGAGCGCTACCGGGACGGCCGGGTGCTGCTGGCCGGGGACGCGGCGCACATCCACCCGCCGACCGGCGGGCAGGGCCTGAACCTGGGCATCCAGGACGCGTTCAACCTCGGCTGGAAGCTGGCCGCCGAGGTCGCCGGCTGGGCGCCGGAAGGGCTGCTGGACAGCTACGAGACCGAGCGGCACCCGGTGGCCGCCGCCGTCCTGGACAACACCCGCGCGCAGGTGCTGCTGATGTCCACCGAGCCCGGCCCTCAGTCGATGCGCCGGCTGCTGGCGGAGCTGATGGAGTTCGAGGAGGTGAACCGGTATCTGATCGAGAAGATCACCGCGGTGTCGGTCCACTACGACTTCGGCGAGGGCCATGAACTGCTCGGCCGGCGGCTGCGGGACGTGGCGCTGAAGCGGGGCCGGCTCTACGAGCTGATGCACCGCGGCCGCGGCCTGCTGCTCGACCAGACCGGCCGCCTGTCGGTGGCGGGCTGGGCGGACCGGGTCGACCACGTCGTGGACGTCAGCGAGGAACTGGACGTACCCGCGGTGCTGCTGCGGCCGGACGGGCACGTGGCGTGGGCCGGTGAGGATCAGCGGGAGCTGGACGCCGCGCTGCCGAGGTGGTTCGGCGCGGCCGGCAGCTGAGCGCGGGGCCCTCGCCGCGCGGGCGGTCCTCCTCGGACCGGTGCGCCCGTGCGACCGCGGCTCCCTGAGACCGACGGCGGCCCGCTGCTGCCCCCCTGATGTCCGGCTCGGAGCCCTGCGGGCGGGGCGAGGGTCAGGGCCGCAGCGCGAGCGGGGAAAAGGTGTGGTCCTGCCAGATGAGGCGGGAGGTCCGCTCCGGGTCGGCGGTGACGGCCGGGCGGGTGTCGAAGAGCTGGACGAGACGCCGGTCGCCGTCGTACGCGGGCCAGCCCGGGTCGCCGTCGGCGGCGAACGCCGTCCACGCGGCGCGCATCCGGGCCGACAGTATTTCCGCCCCCGGGGAGGGCGCGTCGCCGATCAGTACGGCAGGCTGGCCGCGGTCCAGGTTGCCGAAGACCAGTGGGACGTCCAGACCGTGGCAGGCGCCGAAGACGCCGTCCATGCCGGGCGCCGGCCAGGTCAGCTCGTAGACATGGGCACGGCCCCCGGCGGCGGCCTGGGCCTCGGCGAGGTGGAGGCTCGGCATGCGGAACAGCCAGTCGGACTGGACGCGTTCGTACAGCTCGTCCGGGCTCGCGGACGGGAAGCCGTCGCGGTACCGGCGTGCGCCGTCCGGGCCGGGGGCGAACCGGCGCAGCGCGGTCCCGGCCTGTTCGGGCGACACCTGGCCGAGCAGGCCGTCGATCACGGTGAACAGCCGCTGCTCGTCGCGGGTGTGGCCGACGAGGAGCGGGATGCCGCGGGCGGCGCCGCCGGCCACGGCCTGCCACGGTGTGACCGGCAGTGTGTCGCCCTCGACGACCGGTGCGACCGGGATGGTCCGGTGGGCGACGGCGCCCCAGCGCGACGCGTGCCGGTCCATCGTCGCGCCGACCGCGTCACACGCGGCGGACAGCCGGGCCGGTGCCACCGTGCGCAGGTCGCCCACCGTGGGCTTCCGCCCCAGCTCGGCGGCGCAGGCGGCGGCGATGTCGGCGGCCAGCTCCGGTGCGAAGAACGTGCCCTGCACGCTCTGCGCGACGGCCCGGCCGAAGAGTCCGGCCGCACGCGGCATGGCCAGCAGCGCGGCGATCGACCCGGCGCCCGCGGACTGGCCGAAGACCGTGACGCGGTCCGGGGCGCCTCCGAAGGCCCGGATGTTGTCCCGCACCCACTCCAGGGCGGCGATCTGGTCGAGCAGGCCCCGGTTGGCGGGCGCCCCGGCGAACTGTCCGAAGCCCTCCGGGCCGACGCGGTAGTTGAACGTCACCACGACGGCACCGGCCCGGGCCAGGCGCCCTCCGTCGTACTCGGGCAGGGCCGACGTGCCGATCGTGTAGGCGCCGCCCTGGATCCACACCATCACCGGCAGCCCCGCGCCCGGCCCCGACTCGGGCGTCCAGACGTTGAGCGTCAGCCAGTCGTCGGCAGCGTCCTGCGACAGTGCCTCCATGCCGAAGTGGCCGCCCTGCGGGGGTGGTGGTCCGTAGGAGAGGGCCGGTCGTACGCCGTCCCACCCGCGAGCCGCCCGCGGCGCGGCGAACCGCAGCTCCCCGACCGGCGGTTCGGCGAAGGGAATGCCGCGGAAGACGGCCACGTCTGCTTCCCGGCTGCCGCGCACGGTTCCGGCCTGCGTACGGACTTCGGGCCCGGACGGCTCCGACACTGCACCGGTCATCACGACTCCCCCTCCGGCCGGACGGAGCGCGGGCACAGGGGTGTGCGGCGGCCCCGTCGCTCCGCATGGTCCCGCCGCCTCCCGGTGCCGCGCCAGCCATTTACGGGGCCCGACGCCCCGGCCCGGCTCAGCGGCGCAGGGCCAGCACCGTGCCCCTGGTGACGGCCTCCTTGAAGCGGGCCGAGGCGCGGCCGGTGAGCACCGCGGCGACCGGACTGTCGTCGGCCCGGGTGAACTGGGTGAGGCCGTCGTGACGGCCGAGGCTGATGTTCTGCCAGACGTACCGCAGTCGAAGCGGCTTGACGGTGGTGCCGGTGAGCGCGGCGGCGACGCTCTTCGCTACGTAGCCGCCCATCGGCAGTCCCGTCTGGCACGACATACGGGAGGCGGTGCCGTCCGGTCCGTACGCCGCCACCGCGTCCCCCGCCGCGAAGACCTCCGGGTGGGAGAGCGAGCGCAGCGTCGGGTCCACCGTGATCAGGCCCCGCGCGTCGACGGCGAGCCCCGCCTCGCGCGCCAGGTCCGGGACGCGGAACCCGGCTGCCCAGACGACCGTCCCGGCCGGGACCTCGCCGCCGTCGGCGAGCACCAGCCCGTGTGCGGCGACCTCGCGGACGCGGGTGTGTTCGCGGAGGGTGATGCCGCGCCGGTGCAGGGCTCCGCGCAGGTGGCGCCTGCCGCGCTCCGAGAAACCGGCCCCCAGCTCGCCGTCCGTGACCAGGTGGACCGCGCGTCCCGGGTGCGCCTCGGCGAGTTCGGTGGCCGCCTCGATGCCGGTCAGCCCGGCCCCGGCCACGGCCACCGGCTCCCGCCCGTCCGCCAGGCGTGCACGCAGCCGTACCGCGTCCTGGTAGGTGGCCACCGCATAGGCGTGCGTGGCGGCTCCGGGGACGGCGGCGGTGTCGGCTCCGCTGCCCAGCGCGTAGACCAGGGTGTCGTAGGCGACGGTGTACGGGGCGGAGTCGATCCGCACCGTACGGGCGGCGGCGTCGACGGCGGTCACCCGGGCGACGACCAGGTCGATGCCCGTACCGGCGAGAAGGGTGCCGAGCGGCCGGTCGGCCAGCCGCTGCCCCGCGGCGAGCTGGTGCAGCCTGACCCGCTCGACGAAGTGGCCGACGGCGTTGACCAGGGTGATGCGTACGCCGTGGCGGCGCAGCCTGCGGGCCATGCCCTTGGCGGCGGACAGTCCGGCGTACCCGGCTCCCAGGACCACGATGTGATGTGTCATGCCACCTGAACCGGCGGGCGGGCGGATGCGTGACAGCCCGGGAGGTGAAGCGGGTCACACGAGCTGGCCCGCGGCGAAGGCGAGCTTGTCGGGGTTGATGACGGTACGGACCGCGCCGACCCGCCCTTCACGGATCTCCGGTACGACGACGGCGAGCAGGTCCTCCCCTACGAGGAAGAGCGCCGCCGGTTCGCCGTTCACCTCGACGAACTCGGCCCTGACGGACGCCGCTTCGGGCCGGGTGCCCAGGCCCAGCAGGTAGCGGAGCACCTTGGCGCGCCCGGTGACCGGCCGGCGTGCCGCGGTCGCCCGGCCGCCGCCGTCGGCCCAGGCCACCACGTCGTCGGCGAGCAGCCGTTCGAGGCCGGCCACATCGCCGTCCAGCGTGGCGGCGAAGAACCGCTCGACGAGCTTCGCGCGCTGGGCGGCGTCCACGGCGAAGTGCCGGCGCGGGGCGCCGCCGAGCCGTTCCCGGGCGCGACGGTGCAACTGCCGCGAGTGCGCCTCTTCGACGCCGATGACCTCGGCGATGTCCCGGTGACTGTGGCCGAACGCCTCGCGCAGGACGAAGACCGCGCGTTCGGCCGGGGTGAGCCGCTCCATCAGGGTGAGCAGCGCGAACGACACCGATTCGCGCTGCTCGGCGGTCTCCAGCGGGCCGAGCCGCCGGTCGGCGGTGTGCGTGAGCACCGGCTCGGGGAGCCAGGGGCCGACGTACCGCTCCCGCCGTGCGCGGGCGGAGGTGAGCCGGTTGATGCACAGATTCGTGACGACCTTGGTGAGCCAGGCGGCCGGGGTGCGGACGGCGGAGGCGTCGGCCGCGCTCCAGCGCAGGTAGGCGTCCTGCACGGCGTCCTCGGCCTCGCTCGCCGAACCGAGCATCCGGTACGCGAGCGCGAACAGCCGGGGCCGGTGCGCCTCGAACTCCGCGGTGGCTTCGGTGGTCACGTCGGCAGGATGCCAGGCGGGGCCGGGGGCGGTACGGCCGGGGCGGCGCGCGCCGGCGCCGGGCGCCGCCGGCCGCCCCTCAGGCCCCCACCACCCCGTCGATCCCCTCGCGCAGGAGGTCGGCGTGGCCGTTGTGGCGGGCGTATTCGAGGGTGACGTGGAGCATGATGACGCGCAGGGACACGTCGGCGTCCCAGCGGGGCTGGTGGGCGGTCACGTCCAGGGAGGGGACCGCGCGCTCGATGCGGCGGGCGTGCTCGACCTCGGTGCGCCAGGCGTCGAACGCGTCGGCGCGGGTGGACCGGCCGGGGTCGTACGCCGCCTGGTAGTCGCCCTCCGGGGACCAGACGAGCGGGATGTCCTCCTGGTTGACCACCCGCCGGAACCAGGTGCGCTCCACCTCCGCCAGGTGCCGGACGAGGCCGAGCAGGGACAGCGTGGACGGCGGCATGGACCGGCTGCGCAGTTCCTCGTCAGAGAGGCCGTCGCACTTCATGGCCAGCGTGGCGCGGTGGAAGTCGAGGTAGGCACGCAGGGTTTCGCGTTCGTCCGCGCGCATCGGCGGGCGGGGTCGTTCGGTGGTCATGGTGGGTCCGGCCCTTTCTTCCGGGAGGCCGGGGCATTCGTAAGATCCTTCCGGCCGCGTTGATCCTGCCCGCCGTGCCGTGCCGCCGCATCCGCTTTCCGTACGCGCCAGGGGGTTACGGGGGTGGCCGAAGTCAGCTCCTGGGCCCGGTGCTTGGAGTCGGGCGGCGTACGGAACGTGTATACGCCCCGGGACGCGGGGGCCGGGCGGGTGGGCGGGGGCGGCGGCCACCTGCTGATCGGCCGCTTCCCGGGCGGGGCGGCGGCCTCCGGCGGGGCCGGGACAGACGTACGGGGCCGGTGGGGTTGGACGTACGGTCACGTCCTGTATACGGACCCGGCCGCCCGCTCTACGGACGGTTTCCGGCCAAAGTCTTGACCGGCTCCTGACAATCAGGCCACCCGGGTGGCACGCTTCCCCGCATCCGTTGCGCGGAGCCCCACAACGCACCACTCCGCGACCGCGGCCCGCTCGTCGCTCGAAGCGCCCGGCCCACCCGCACCTGGTGCCACCCCCCACACGTTCCACGTGTTCTGCCTCGCTCTGCCCGGACGGCCACTGGGCCGCCCGGTCCCCCTCGGCCGCACCCCCTCGGTCGCGGCCACCGCAGAAGGAGTCAGTGTGAGACGCACCCCCCATCGGCGCGCCGTCGCGACCGGCGCCGTGGTCGCCATGGCCGCGATGCTGACCGTCAGCGTGCAAGCAGGCGCCGGCACGGCCGCCACACCCCGGCCCGGCCAGGTACACGCGCAGCCCGACCCGGGCGCGCTGCCCGCGAAACTGACCCCGGCGCAGCGTGCGGAACTGCTGCGGGCGGCCCGGGCCGGCGCCGCGGAGACGGCCCGGCAGCTCAAGCTCGGCCCGAAGGAGAAGCTGGTCGTCAGGGACGTCGTCAAGGACGTCAGCGGCAGTCTGCACACCCGTTACGAGCGCACGTACGCGGGCCTGCCGGTGCTCGGCGGCGGCCTGGTCGTCCACAAGGCGGACGGGAAGGTGCGCGGCGTCACCAAGGCGGTGCGCTCGCAGCTCGACGTGCCGACCACCACCGCGAAGGTCAAGCCCGCCACGGCGGAGCAGAAGGCCCTCAAGGCGTCGCAGGCGCAGGGCGCCAAGAAGTCCGACGCACAGGAGCCGCGCAAGGTCGTCTGGGTCGCCGACGGCAAGCCGCTCCTCGCGTACGAGACGGTCGTCGGCGGCGTCCAGGAGGACGGCACCACGCCCAACGAGCTGCACGTCGTCACCGACGCCACCACCGGCGAGAAGCTCGCCGAGTGGCAGGGTGTCCACGAGGGCACCGGCAACAGCATGTACAGCGGCCAGGTCACCCTGGGCACCGCGCCCTCGTACACGCTGACCGACACCACCCGCGGCAACCACAAGACCTACAACCTCAACCGCGGCACCTCCGGCACCGGCACGCTGTTCACCGACCCGGACGACGTATGGGGCGACGGCACCCCGCAGAACGCCCAGACCGCCGGTGTGGACGCCCACTACGGCGCGGCGCTGACCTGGGACTACTACAAGAACGTGCACGGCCGCAGCGGCATCAGGGGCGACGGCGTCGGCGCGTACAGCCGGGTGCACTACGGCAACAACTACGTCAACGCGTTCTGGCAGGACAGCTGCTTCTGCATGACGTACGGCGACGGCAGCGGCAACGTCAAGCCGCTGACCTCCATCGACGTCGCGGCCCACGAGATGACCCACGGCGTCACCTCGGCCACCGCCAACCTCACCTACAGCGGTGAGCCGGGCGGCCTGAACGAGGGCACCTCGGACATCTTCGCCACCGCCGTGGAGTTCAACGCCAACAACCCCAAGGACGTCGGTGACTACCTCATCGGCGAGGCGATCGACATCAACGGCAACGGCACGCCGCTGCGCTACATGGACAAGCCCAGCAAGGACGGCCGGTCCAAGGACTACTGGTACTCCGGTATCGGCGGCGTCGACGTCCACTACTCCTCCGGCGTGGCCAACCACTTCTTCTACCTGCTGGCCGAGGGCAGCGGGCCCAAGGACATCAACGGCGTCCACTACGACAGCCCGACCTACGACAACCTGCCGGTGCCGGGCATCGGCCGGTCCAACGCCGAGAAGATCTGGTTCTCGGCGCTGACCAAGTACATGAACGCGAACACCAACTACGCCGCGGCCCGCACCGCGACCCTGTCCGCCGCGGCCGAGCTGTTCGGCCAGGGCAGCGCCACGTACAACACGGTCGCCAACACCTGGGCGGCGGTCAACGTCGGCCAGCGCGTCCCGGACTCCGGTGTCAGCGTCACCAACCCGGGCAACCAGACCAGCACCGTCGGCCAGCCCGCCAGCCTGCAGATCAAGGCCACCAGCAGCAACGCGGGCGCGCTGAAGTACGCGGCCACCGGGCTGCCGGCCGGGCTGAGCATCAACCAGGACTCCGGGCTGATCTCGGGCACCCCGACCACCGCGGGCACCGGCAATGTGACGGTCACCGTCACCGACTCCGCCAACAAGACCGGCACCACCAGCTTCACCTGGACCGTGAACCCGGCCGGCGGCGGTGACGTCTTCGAGAACACCGACGACGTGCCGATCCCCGACGCGGGCGCCGCGGTCAACTCGCCGATCAAGGTGACCCGGGCCGGCAACGCGCCGAGCGCCCTGAAGGTGGACGTGGACATCGTCCACACCTACCGCGGCGACCTGGTGATCGACCTGGTGGCCCCGGACGGCACCGCCTACCGGCTGAAGAACTCCAACGCGGCCGACTCGGCGGAGAACGTGAAGGCCACGTACACCGTCAACGCCTCCGCCCAGAAGGCGGAGGGCACCTGGAACCTGCGGGTGCGGGACGTGTACCAGCAGGACAGCGGCTACATCAACAGCTGGAAGCTGACGTTCTGAGCCAACCGGACGGCAGCTGCTGACCTGACGGCGGGCCGTGCACCGCACAACCGCCGTGCGTCATCGAGCAGTTCACCGGGCGCCGCTCCCTTCCCGGGGGCGGCGCCCATCTCATTGGGTGCAACTCCGGTATACGAACAGTGATGTTCGCTCTACGGACGATTTCCAGCCAACTTCCCGACCGCGTCCTGACATGCACGCGTTCGAATGGCAGTCTTCCCCCTCAAGTCACAGCCCGCATCGCTTTGCACCCCCACCCTGGCAAAGTCGAAGGAGTACGCGTGTCCCCCCACATTTCCCGTAGAGCACGTATCACCGGCGTTTCCCTGGCCGCGGCCGGCGCCCTGATAGCCGCGGCCGTCACGGCCGGTACCGCGGGCGCCTCCCCCACGGCGCCCTCCGGAACCACCACCGGCGCCGCGGCGGCCTCGCCCGTCAAGATGACCGCCTCGCACCGCGCCGAGCTGCTGCGCGACGCGAGCGCCACCAAGGCGCAGACCGCGCAGCAACTGGGCCTGGGTGCCCAGGAGAAGCTGGTCGTCAAGGACGTCATCAAGGACGCCGACGGCACCACCCACACCCGTTACGACCGCACCTTCGCCGGACTTCCGGTCCTCGGCGGCGACCTGATCGTGCACCGCGCCAAGGGCGGTGCGGTCAAGAGCACCACCAAGGCCAACAGTGCGAAGATCGCCGTCACCTCCACCACCCCGAAGGTCGCACCGAAGGCCGCGGCGCAGGCCGCGCAGGGCACCGCCAAGTCCTTCGGCGCCAAGCAGGCCGCCGCCGTGACGCCGAAGAAGGTCGTCTGGGCCGCCTCCGGCACGCCGGTCCTCGCGTACGACACCGTGGTCGGCGGCTTCCAGAAGGACGGCACGCCCAACCAGCTGCACGTCATCACCGACGCCAACACCGGCAAGAAGCTCTTCCAGTACCAGGGCATCGAGAACGGCGCGGGCACCAGCGCCTACAGCGGCTCGGTCGAGATCGGTACCAAGAAGGGCGGCGACGGCTACGAGCTGACCGACGACTCGCGCGGCGGCCACTCGACGTTCAACCTGAACGGCAGCGAGAGCGGCGAGGGCAAGCTCTTCACCAACAAGGACGACAAGTGGGGCAACGGCAAGGCCGACGACCCCGAGACCGCCGCCGTCGACGCCGCCTACGGCGCCCAGGTGACCTGGGACTACTACAAGAACGTGCACGGCCGCGCGGGCATCAAGGGCGACGGCAAGGGCGCCACCTCCCGCGTCCACTACGGCCAGAACTACTCCAACGCGTTCTGGGACGACAGCTGCTTCTGCATGACGTACGGCGACGGCGCGGGCAACAAGAAGCCGCTGACGTCGATCGACGTGGCGGCGCACGAGATGAGCCACGGCGTCACCTCGGCCACCGCCAACCTCACCTACAGCGGTGAGTCCGGCGGCCTGAACGAGGCCACCTCCGACATCTTCGGCACCTCCGTGGAGTTCTTCGCCAAGAACAAGGAGGACGCCGGCGACTACCTGATCGGCGAGAAGATCGACATCGCCGGTGACGGCAAGCCGCTGCGCTACATGGACAAGCCCTCCAAGGACGGCCAGTCCCTGGACAGCTGGACCCCGGAAGCCGGCAACGTCGACGTGCACTACTCCTCCGGCATCGCCAACCACTTCTTCTACCTCCTGTCCGAGGGCAGCGGCGCCAAGGAGATCGGCGGCGTCAAGTACGACAGCCCGACCGCGGACGGCAAGAAGGTCGAGGGCATCGGCCGGGACAAGGCCGAGAAGATCTGGTTCAAGGCCCTCACCACGTACATGACCTCGAACACCGACTACAAGGGCGCCCGTGAGGCGACCGTGAAGGCGGCCACCGACCTGTTCGGCAAGGACAGCGCCGAGGTCAAGGGCGTCGAGGCGGCCTGGACGGGCGTCGCGGTGAAGTAAGGACGGCACCGGCCGCCCCCGGCGGCCGGTCCTCCCGGGGCAGCGTGTCCCCACGACCGGGCGGTGTCCGGAGGCTCCCAACCTCCCTTCGGACACCGCCCTTCCACATGTCCCGGGGCGGCCGCGACCGGGCCGGTGATTAGGGTGAGCGCATGACTGAACTCGGGGGTGAGCGGCCCGGCGGGCCCGTTCGGGTGCTGCTGGCGGACGACGAGCCGATGATCCGGACCGGAGTACGCGCCATCCTCGGTGCCGCGCCCGGCATCGAGGTGGTCGCGGAGGCGGCCGACGGGCGGGCGGCGGTGGAGCTGGCGCTGCGGCACCGGCCCGATGTCTGCCTGCTGGACATCCGGATGCCGCGGCTGGACGGCCTGGGTGCCGCGGCCGAACTGCGCCAGGCGCTGCCGGAGACCGCCGTGGTGATGCTGACGACCTTCTCCGAGGACGAGTACGTGGCCGGGGCCCTCGGCACCGGCGCCAGCGGCTTCCTGCTCAAGACCGGCGACCCGCGCGAGCTGATCACCGGGGTGCAGGCCGCCGCCGAGGGCGGCGCGTACCTCTCGCCGTCCGTGGCCCGGCGCGTCATCAGCCAGTTCGGCGGCGGTGCGGCGCTGGGGAAGGCGGCCGCGGCGCGGTCCCGTACCGAGGAGCTGACCGCGCGCGAACGCGAGGTGCTCGCGCTGGTCGGCGCCGGGCTGTCGAACGCGGAGATCGCCGCGCGCCTGTACCTCGTCGAGGGCACGGTCAAGGCGTACGTCAGCGCCGTCCTGGCCCGGCTGGGCCTGAAGAACCGGGTGCAGGCGGCGATCCTCGCGTACGAGGCAGGGCTGGTCCAGGACGCCTGAGCCGCGCCCGGCGGCGCTTTCCTTACTTTCGTCGGGGGCGCCGGACGGGTCCGGTCGGCGAAGCTGACGGCATGCTCACTCGTCTTGGGCGCCCGGCACCGCCCGCCGCCGAACGCCCCCGGTGGACCACCCGGCTGCTGGACGTCTGCCTCTGGGCGGCCCTGTCCGTACCGCTCACCGCCGCCTTCGACGGGGCGCCCGAGGACCGGGTGTGGACCGCGGCGACCGGCATCCCGCTGCTGGCGGCGGCGGTGGCGGTACGCCGTAGGTGGCCGCTCGTGGCCCTCGCCGTACCGGTCGCGCTGGCGCTCGCCACGAGCCGCAACCTGTTCACGTTCGAGTACACCGCCGCCCTCGCCGTCCTGGCGTACCTCGCCGGGGTACGGGTCGAACGGGCCCGCGCCTCCCTCTGGTTCTTCGCGGGCGTCGCGGCCGTCGTCCTGCCGCTGTGCGTCGTCCTCGTCCACAACATGTGGCCGTGGTTCACCGCGGTGCTCACGCTGCTGTTCAACATCGTCCTGCCGTGGCTGCTCGGCCGCTACCGCCGTCAGTACGCGGCCCTGGTCCGTACGGGCTGGCAGCTCGCCGAGCGGATGGAGCACGAGCAGCAGGCCGTCGCCGACCGCACCCGGCTGCGCGAACGGGCCCGGATCGCCGGGGACATGCACGACTCGCTCGGCCACGAACTGGCGCTGCTCGCCCTGCGGGCCGGGGCCCTGGAGGTCGATCCGCGGCTGGCGCCGGACCAGCGGGCCGCGGTCGGCGAACTGCGCGCCGCGGCCGGCGCGGCCACCGAGCACCTGCGGGACATCATCGGCGTACTGCGCACCGACGACCGGGCCGAGCCCTCCCGGCTGCCCGCCGACGACAGTGTCGAGGCCCTGGTCGAACGCGCCCGGGCCTCCGGCCTCGATGTCTCGCTGCGGCGTGCCGGGGCGCCGGGGGCGGGCGAGGAGGCCATGCCGGTGATGGGCGCGCGTGCCGTGTACCGGGTGGTCCAGGAGGGCTTGACGAACGCCACGAAGCACGCGCCCGGTGCGCCGGTGGAGGTGCGGCTGACCGGCGAGGGGCGGCGGCTGGACGTGACGGTGACCAACGCCCCGCCCCCGCCCGGTACGGCGCCGCCCGCGGCCCCGGTCTCCGGCGGCAACGGGCTGGTGGGACTGGACGAGCGGGTCCGGCTCGCGGGCGGTGAACTGCGCGCCGGGCCCACGCCCGAGGGCGGGTTCGAGGTCGCGGCGCGGCTGCCGACGACCGGCCGGGCGCCGGTGCGCGGCCCCGGCGACAGCTCCCGGTGGAGCGTGTCGCAGCGGGAACTGGCGTCCGCCCGGCTCCAGGTGCGGCGGCGGCTGGTGCAGACCGTGGCCGTGCCGGCCGCGCTGTTCACCGGACTGCTGCTGCTCATGGGCGTCTTCGCGCTGATCAGCCCGTCGTGGTCGGTGCTGGACCGCGGGACGTACGAGCAGCTGCGCGTCGGCGACGGCCGGACGGCGGTGGAGGCACGGCTGCCGTTCTTCTCCCTGGACGTACCGCCGGACGGCACGCCCGCGCCGCCGCCCGGCCGCACCTGCCGCTACTACGGCTACCGCGCGTACACCGACGACGCGGCCTATGAACTGTGCTTCGCGGACGGGCGGCTGGTGACGAAGGGCGTCGTCCACCGCCGGGACCGGCCGGCGCCCGAGTAGGCGCGTCGGCCCGTCACTTCACCTCAAGGACGATCTTTCCCTGGGTACGGCCGGTCTCGCCCATCTCGTGCGCCTTCGCGGCCTGTTCGAGCGGGAAGGTCGCGGCGATGTGTGCGCGCAGTTTGCCGGATTCGGCGAGGGCGGCGATCTCGCGCATGCCCGCGTGGTCGGCCTCGACGATCATCACCGCCAGGCGGATTCCACGCTCCGCGGCCGCCGCGACGGTCGCCGGATCGACCGGGGGGAGGATCGAGACGATGGTGCCGCCCTCGCGCACCACGTCCAGCGAACGGGAGAGGGTGTCACCGCCGATGGTGTCCAGGACCACGTCGACCGGGCCTGCGGCCTCGGTGAAGTCGGCCTCCCGGTAGTCGATCACCTCGTCGGCGCCGAGGGAGCGCAGGAAGTCGTGCTTGGCGGCGCTCGCCGTGCCGATCACATGGGCGCCCTTGGCCTTGGCGATCTGTACGGCGAGGTGGCCGACGCCGCCCGCCGCCGCGTGGATCAGCACGCGCTGTCCCGGCCGGATGTCCGCGGTGTCCACCAGGGCCTGGTAGGCGGTGAGCGCGGCCAGCGGCAGGGCGCCCGCCTGGACGTGGTCGAGGGCGGCGGGCTTGTGCACGAAGGCGCGCGCGGGGCCGGTGACGTACTCGGCGTGGGTGCCGACGCCGTACGGGTACGGGACCATGCCGAAGACCTCGTCGCCCGGCTCGAACAGCGTGACGCCGATGCCGACCGCCGTCACGACGCCGGAGACGTCCCAGCCCAGGACGCGGGGCAGCGTCCTGATGAAGAAGCCGTCCGCGCGGTGCTTCCAGTCGGTGGGGTTGACCCCGGCGGCGCGGACCGCGATCTGTATCTGGCCGACGCCCGGCTCGGGGCGGGGACGTTCGGTTTCCTTCAGGACCTCGGGTCCGCCGGTGACGTCCTGGCTGATGGCACGCATGGTGTGTTCACTCATGCCGTCCAGCATGATCGGCGGCCGTGAGCGCGACAATGGCACGATGGCCATCTCCCGATAGGATCGTGCCATGCGTGCGCATCGTGTGGTGGTCCTGGCCCTGGAGGGCGTCTATCCGTTCGAGCTCGGCATACCGGGGCGGGTCTTCGGCGCCGCCGACGGCCGTTACGAGGTGCTGACCTGCTCGGCCGACGGGCGCCCGGTGCGCTGCGGAGCCGACTTCTCGATCACCGTCGAGCACGGGCCCGAGGTGCTGCGCACCGCCGACACGGTGGTGGTCCCGTCCATCGCCCCCGATTACGTCCGCAGCGAGCTGCCCGAGGCGGTGAGCGCCGCACTGGCGATGATCCGGCCCGGCACCCGCATGGTGTCGATCTGCACCGGCGCCTACGTGCTGGCCGCCGCCGGACTGCTGGACGGCCGCACGGCCACCACCCACTGGCAGCTCACCGGGGACTTCCGCCGCCGCTTCCCGAAGGTACGGCTCACCCCCGACGTGCTCTTCGTCGACGACGGCGACGTGCTGACCTCGTCCGGCGCCGCCTCCGGCATCGACGTGTGCCTGCACGTGGTGCGCGCCGACCACGGCGGGGCGCTCGCCAACCACGTGGCCCGCAAGTGCGTCGTACCGCCGTTCCGCGACGGCGGCCAGGCCCAGTACGTCGAGCAGCCGGTCCCCGCGCCCACCGCGACCGGCACCGCGGCCACCCAGCAGTGGGCCCTGGAGCACCTGGACGAACCGCTGACCCTGACCCGGCTGGCCCGGCACGCCGGGATGAGCCTGCGCACCTTCAACCGCCGCTTCCGCGACGAGACCGGGCTCAGCCCCGGGCGGTGGCTCATCCAGCAGCGGCTGCTGCGCGCCCGCCAGCTGCTGGAGACCAGCGACCTGCCGGTGGACCTGATCGCCGGACAGGTCGGCTTCGCGGGCGGCGCGTCCCTGCGGCAGCACCTGCACGCCGCGATCGGCGTCTCACCGCAGGCGTACCGGCGGACGTTCCGGGCGCCCCGCACGGCGGAGGAGCAGCCCGCGGCTCACGCGGGCTGAAGCCGCCCGTCGCACGCCGCGGGCGGCTGTGGCGGTGCGGCCGGTCCGGTCCTGTACGGAGCCGTGCGGCCCGTCTAGCTTCGGCTCGTACCGGAACGTACGCCCGAGAGGGGACACCGCCATGGCATTCGGTTTCGTCGCCTTCCACTACCCGGCCCCCGAGCACGTCGAGGAGTTCGTCGGCCAGTGCCACCAGGTCGCCGAAGCGGCGCGGTCGCAGCCGGGCTTCCTGTCCGTCGGGGTCTGGGTCACCCCCGACGGCGAGGCCGTCGTCACCACCGGTTCCTTCGAGTCCGAGGAGACCTTCCGCGCGGCGTCCGAGGTCGCCCGCGAGATGGGCGCGACACCGGAGGGCCTGAGCGACCTGGAGGTCAGGCCCCGCCAGGTCCACTTCCTACTGTCCCGCTGACCGGCCCGGCCGGGGCCCCGCACGCCGTACGTACGAAGCCCCGGCCGCCTACGGACAGCGGCCCAAGGCGTGTCCGCAAAGTCCCGCCTGCCGCACGATTCCCCCAGCTGCCGCTGGGAGGTGCCCTCATTCCCCCACGCCCGAACGACGCGGGGGCCCCTCACCGCTGTCGGGCACTTCCCGGTACACCCGGTACCGGGAAGACCCTCCGCCGTGCGATCGGCTCGGCTTCCGAGGCGGAACGCAGCGGCGCGCACCGGACGCCGCGCGGCCCGCCCTGCGGGCCTGCGGGCGTACGACGGGACTTCGCGGACACGCCCTACCGCATCAGCACCCCGGCCTCCTCCCCCGTCGCCTCCGACGGGACCGCCAGCAGCCCCATCTCGGCCGCCGATGCCAGCAGGCGGTGGGCGGGCAGGACGCGGACCGTGTAGCCGAAGGAGCCGGTGCGGTCGAGGGCGAGGGGGCCCTCGTAGAGCCAGCGGCCCTCCAGGTCGGGGCCGCCGGTGGGCTTGAGCGGCACGGTCGTGGCGTCCGTGATGCGGTCCGACTCGTCCACCCGGCCCGAGACGACCTGTACCTCCACGTCGTCCGGGGCCAGCTGGCCCAGCGTGACGCGGACCCGCAGGGCCAGGGTCGCGCCCAGTTCGGCGCTGCCGTTGGGCGGGCCGCCCGGTACGCCGGCCGGTTCGGCGCGGTCCACCACCAGGGCCCCGGTCTCCACGTGGTCCACCGCGACCTGCGGCCACGCGGCCCGCACCCGGGCCTTCCACGCGGCCAGCTCGGTCGCGGCCTGCGGGGTCAGCGCGCGCTGGGCGCGGGCGGCGGGGGCGTACAGCCGCTCCACGTACTCCCTCACCATCCGGCCCGCCAGCACCTTCGGCCCCAGGTTGACCAGCGTCTGCCGGACCATCTCGACCCACCGCTGCGGGACGCCGTCCGCGTCGCGGTCGTAGAAGCGCGGCGCGACCCGCTGCTCCAGCAGCTCGTACAGGGCGTTGGCCTCCAGCTCGTCGCGCCGGTTCTCGTCGGTGGCGTGGCCGTCGGCGGTCGGGATGGACCAGCCGAAGTCCGGCTCGTACCACTCGTCCCACCAGCCGTCCAGCACGGACAGGTTCAGACAGCCGTTGAGCGCCGCCTTCATGCCGGAGGTGCCGCACGCCTCCAGCGGGCGCAGCGGGTTGTTGAGCCACACGTCGCAGCCGGGGTAGAGCTTCTGCGCCATGGCCATGCCGTAGTCGGGCAGGAAGACCAGCCGCTGCCGTACGCGCGGGTCGTCGGCGAAGCGCACCAGCTCCTGCACGAGGCGCTTGCCGCCGTCGTCGGCCGGGTGGGCCTTGCCCGCCACGACGATCTGAAGAGGCCGTTCGGGGTGCAGCAGCAGCTCCATCAGGCGGTCGCGGTCGCGCAGCATCAGGGTGAGGCGCTTGTAGGAGGGCACCCGGCGGGCGAACCCGATGGTCAGCACGTCCGGGTCGAGCACGCCCTCGATCCAGCCCAGCTCCGCGGCGCCCGCACCGCGCTGCCGCCAGGAGACGTGCAGCCGGCGCCGCACCTCCTCCACGAGCTGTTCGCGCAGCACCCGCCGCAGGTCCCACACGTCCGCGTCCGGGATGTCCGCGACCGCCGACCAGCGCCGCGAGTCGCCGACCGACAGCGCGTCCTCGGTGCGGCCGGGCCCGATCTGCCGCGCGCCCAGCCGGAAGACCTCGGGCGCCACCCAGGTGGGCGCGTGCACGCCGTTGGTCACCGAGACGATCGGCACGTCCTCCGGGTCGAAGCCCGGCCACAGCCCGGCGAACATCTCCCGGCTGACGCGGCCGTGCAGGGTGGAGACGCCGTTGGCGCGCTGGGCAAGCCGCAGGCCCATCACCGCCATGTTGAAGCAGTTCGGCTCGCCGCCGGGGTAGGTCTCCAGGCCGAGCGCGAGAATCCGCTCGACGTCGATGCCGGGCAGCTCGGCCGCTTCGCCGAAGTGGCGGGCGACCAGTTCGCGGTCGAAGCGGTCGATGCCCGCCGGGACCGGTGTGTGGGTGGTGAAGACCGTACCGGCGCGTACGGTCTCCAGCGCGCCGTCGAAGTCCAGCCCGACCGGCCCGCCGGCCGTGCCCGGGCCGCCCTCGCGGCCGGCGTCCGCCAGCTCGCGGATGCGCTCCAGGCCCAGGAAGCCGGCGTGTCCCTCGTTCGTGTGGAAGACCTCGGGCGCGGCGTGGCCGGTCAGCCGGCAGTACGTCCGTACGGCCCGCACCCCGCCGATCCCCAGCAGCATCTCCTGCAGCAGACGGTGCTCGCTGCCCCCGCCGTAGAGCCGGTCGGTGACGTCCCGCTCGCCCGGCGCGTTCTCCTCCACGTCGGAGTCCAGGAGCAGCAGCGGTACGCGCCCGACCCTGGCCACCCAGACCAGTGAGCGCAGCTGCCGCCCGCCGGGCAGCGCGAGGGCCACCTGCGCGGGCGTCCCGTCGGCCTCCCGCAGCAGGTCGAGCGGCAGCTCGTTGGGGTCCAGCACCGGGTAGTGCTCCTGCTGCCAGCCCTCGCGGGAGAGCGACTGGCGGAAGTAGCCGTGCCGGTAGAGCAGGCCGACGCCGATCAGGGGCACACCGAGGTCGCTGGCCGCCTTGAGGTGGTCGCCGGCGAGGATGCCGAGGCCGCCGGAGTACTGGGGCAGGGCGGCGGTGATGCCGAACTCGGGCGAGAAGTAGGCGACGGCTTCGGGCAGCCGGCCGTCCCGGCCGCTCTGCTGCGCGCTCTGATACCAGCGCTGCCCGGTCAGGTAGTCCTGGAGGTCGTCGGCGGCGGCGGCGAGCCGGCGCAGGAACCGGCGGTCCCCGGCCAGTTCCGCCAGCCGCTCGGCGGAGACGGTGCTCAGCAGCCGTACGGGGTCCAGCCCCGCGCGGCGCCGGCCGGCGGGGGCTATGGCGTGGAAGAGCTCACGGGTCTCGGGGTGCCAGGACCAGCGCAGATTGCGCGCCAGGTCGCTGAGGGGTCGCAGGGGCTCCGGGAGGACGGGACGCACGGTGAACCGACGAATGGCCTTCACGCTACGACCGTAGCGGCGGGGGGCCGCCCGATTCGCCCGGTACCCCGTAATCCGCTCGGATCCGGCCGCCAACTGCCATGATCGGGGCGGGGCTTGGGCCGTCACCCGTTCGGCCGAGCCGGACGCCCGGAGGGCGCTTTCCGGCCACCCGGGAACGGGTCCGCGCACCCCCTCCCCCGGCCCCCACCCACCCCATGTGGCCGATATGGCCGGTTTCACACCCTCGTGCACTCTTGTACGGGCTCGCGCCGGACGGAAGGCTGCGGTGCGGCACCGCCGGCACGGGCGACGGTACCCGACTCCCCGCTCGCAACTCCGGCGGCGTCCAGCCGAGTTGAGGAGGGGAACCGGACGCATGACACCCATATGGACACGCCGCGGGGGCGCGGCGGCCGTCGCCGCCGTGGCCGTGCTCACCGCCGCCGCCCTGCCCGCCCACGCCACCCCGCTCAGAACGCAGGCCCCGGCCACCGCGGACGCGGCACGCGGCGGCTACATCGTCACGCTGGCCTCCGGGCCAGGCAGGGTGCGGGCGGCGTCCGCGGCGGGCCGGGCACTGGCGGCACGGTACGGGGTGCGGATCAGCCACACGTACCGTACGGCGGTCAACGGCTTCGCCGTGCGCGCGACCCGGGACCAGGCGCGGCGGCTGGCCGCGGACCCCGCGGTGACGTCCGTGAACCGCGACCGCACGGTCCTGCTCGACCGCACCCAGCGCAATCCGCCGTCCTGGGGGCTGGACCGGCTGGACCGCGCCGGCCTGCCGCTGGACCGCTCCTACGCCGCGCCGCCATCGGGCGGCCGGGGCGTGACGGTGTACGTGATCGACACCGGCGTGCGCACCACGCACCGGGACTTCGGCGGCCGGGCCCGCAGCGGCTGGGACTTCGTGGACGACGACGCGGACGCGGACGACGCCAACGGACACGGCACGCACGTCGCCGCCACGGCCGCCGGCACCCGGTACGGCGTCGCCAAGCGGGCCCGCGTGGTGGCCGTACGCGTCCTGGACCGCGCGGGCCGGGGCACCACCGCGCGGGTCATCGCCGGTATCGACTGGGTGGCCCGGCACGCGCGGCGCCCGGCGGTGGCCAATCTCAGCCTGGGCAGCGTGCCCAGCCCGCAGCTCGACCAGGCGGTACGCAACGCCGTGGCGGCCGGTGTCACCTTCACGGTGGCGGCCGGCAACGGCGGGCGGCGGGCCGAGGCGTCCTCGCCCGGGCGGGTGAGCGAGGCCATCACGGTGGGGGCGAGCGACGCACGGGACCGGCGTGCCGCGTTCTCCAACTGGGGCGCAAAACTCGACCTGTTCGCACCGGGTGTGGACATCACGTCCGCGTGGCACTCGGGGGACACTGCGAAGCGAACCCTCTCCGGCACGTCCATGGCCGCTCCGCACGCAGCCGGCGCGGCCGCGCTCTATCTGTCGTCCCACCGGTGGGCCGGACCGAAGGAGGTGCGGAACGCGCTGGCCGCCACCGCGGCCCAGCACCGGATCACCGCGGCGGGCCCCGGCTCGCCGACCGCGTTGTTGCAGGTCAGGTCCCACTAGCGGCGCCAGTGCGCCCCGGCTCCGCCCCGGCGCGCGCGGGGCGGAGCCGGGCGCACGCCGGGCATCCGCGCATCCGTCGGCCGCGGGACGGGACCGGGTCATATTCCGTTCCGTGGTTACGTGCCGGTAGTGCGCGGACGGCCCGATTGCCCCACCACGCGCCACGGGAAGGCTTTGGCCGTACCGGTCTTGCGTACGCGCCCCATGGCTTCCCCGCACCGCCCCCATCCGCCAGCCGAGTGAAAGCGGACAGGAGAGCCCATGCCCGCAGCCCGTCCAACTGTCGCGAAAACGATAGAAAGGACAGAATCCGGTAATACATCCCAACCGTCAGGTGTGCCCATGATCGGCCGCATTCCCGTGCTCGACCTCCACCCGCTGATCGACTGCGGCCGCCGCCCGGCGAAAGCGGTGGTCGGCGAGGTCTTCGAGATCTCGGCCACCGTCTTCCGCGAGGGCCACGACGCGGTCGCCGCCAACGTGGTGCTGCGCGATCCGCTGGGCCGCCCCGGGCCCTGGACCCCGATGCGCGAACTGGCCCCCGGCACCGACCGCTGGGGTGCCGAGGTCACCCCGGACGTGGAGGGCCGGTGGACGTACGGCGTCGAGGGCTGGTCGGACCCGGTCGGCACCTGGCGCCACCACGCCGGCATCAAGATCCCGGCCGGCATCGACACCGAACTGGTCCTCGCCGAGGGCGCGATACTCCACGAGCGCGCCGCGGAGGGGGTGCCCAAAAGAGACGGCAGGGAAGCGGTGCTGGCCGCGGCGGACGCGCTGCGCGACACCCACCTGCCCGCCGCCACCCGGCTCGCCGCCGCGCTCACCCCCGAGGTCACCGCCGCGCTCAACCGCCATCCGCTGCGCGAGCTGGTCACCGCCTCGCGCACCGCGCCGCTGCTGGTCGAGCGCCGGCGCGCGCTGTTCGGATCGTGGTACGAGCTGTTCCCGCGGTCGGAGGGCGCGGTGCTGCGGGCGGGCGCGCCGCCGGTCAGCGGTACGTTCCGGACGGCCGCCGAGCGGCTGCCCGCGGTCGCCGCCATGGGTTTCGACGTCGTGTACCTGCCGCCCGTGCACCCGATCGGCACCTCCTACCGCAAGGGGCCCAATAACGCGCTGTCCGCCGGACCGCACGACGTCGGCTCACCCTGGGCGATCGGTTCCCCGGAGGGCGGGCACGACGCGCTCCACCCGGACCTCGGCACCTTCGAGGACTTCGACCACTTCGTGCGCACCGCGCGCGACCTGCGCATGGAGGTGGCGCTGGACTTCGCGCTCCAGTGCTCGCCGGACCACCCCTGGGTCACCGAGCACCCCGAGTGGTTCCACCACCGCGCGGACGGCTCGATCGCGTACGCCGAGAACCCGCCGAAGAAGTACCAGGACATCTACCCGCTGGCATTCGAGGCGGACCTGGGCGGGCTGGTGCGGGAGACCGAGCGGCTGCTGCGCTTCTGGATGGAGCGCGGGGTGCGGATCTTCCGTGTCGACAATCCGCACACCAAGCCGGTCCTCTTCTGGGAGAAGGTGATCGCGGACATCAACCGCACCGATCCGGACGTCATCTTCCTGGCCGAGGCGTTCACCCGGCCCGCCATGATGCGCACGCTGGCGCAGATCGGCTTCCAGCAGTCGTACACCTATTTCACCTGGCGCAACTCCAAGCACGAACTCACCGAGTACCTCACCGAGCTGTCGCGCGAGACCGCCTCGTACATGCGGCCGAATTTCTTCGTCAACACGCCGGACATCCTGCATGCCTATCTCCAGCACGGCGGACGGCCCGCGTTCGAAGTACGCGCCGTGCTGGCCGCGACCCTCTCCCCGACGTGGGGCGTCTACGCCGGATTCGAGCTGTGCGAGTCGACGCCGGTACGAAGTGGCAGCGAAGAGTACCTGAATTCCGAGAAGTACCAACTCAGGCCCCGGGACTGGGAGACAGCGGGGCGCCAGGGCCGTACGATCGCTCCTCTCATCACCACGCTGAACCGCTTGCGACGCCGCCACCCGGCGCTCCAACAGCTGCGCGACCTCCATTTCCACACCGTCGACAACGACGCCGTCCTCGCCTATTCCAAACGGGCCGGGAGCGGCGCCGGGGCCGACACGGTGCTCACGGTCGTCAACCTCGACCCGCACCACACCCACGAGGCGACGGTGTCGTTGGACATGCCGGAACTCGGCCTCGATTGGCACGACTCCGTCCCGGTGCGCGACGAGCTCACCGGCGAGACCTACCACTGGGGCAGGGACAACTATGTGCGCCTGGAGCCGGGCCGTTCGCCGGCTCCCGCGCACCTGTTCTCCCTGCGACCGTCCTCACCGATCGGAGGGTCACCCAATTGATCGTCAACGAGCCCGTCCCGGACAAGTTCGAGGACACCCCGGCCAAGGACCGCGATCCCGACTGGTTCAAACGGGCCGTCTTCTACGAGGTCCTGGTGCGCTCCTTCCAGGACAGCAACGGTGACGGCATCGGCGACCTCAAGGGCATCACGGCCAAACTGGACTATCTCCAGTGGCTGGGCGTGGACTGCCTGTGGCTGCCGCCGTTCTTCAAGTCGCCGCTGCGCGACGGCGGTTACGACGTCTCCGACTACACCGCCGTCCTGCCGGAATTCGGCGACCTGGCGGACTTCGTGGAGTTCGTGGACGCCGCGCACCAGCGCGGGATGCGGGTGATCATCGACTTCGTCATGAACCACACCAGCGACCAGCACCCGTGGTTCCAGGAGTCCCGCACCGACCCGGACGGGCCGTACGGCGATTACTACGTCTGGGCCGACGACGACAAGCAGTACCAGGACGCGCGGATCATCTTCGTCGACACCGAGGCGTCGAACTGGACCTTCGACCCGGTGCGCAAGCAGTACTTCTGGCACCGCTTCTTCTCCCACCAGCCGGACCTGAACTACGAGAACCCGGCCGTCCAGGAGGAGATGCTCTCCGCCCTGCGCTTCTGGCTGGACCTGGGGATCGACGGGTTCCGGCTGGACGCGGTCCCGTACCTGTACGCCGAGGAGGGCACCAACTGCGAGAACCTCCCTGCCTCGCACGCCTTCCTCAAGCACGTACGGGCGGAGATCGACGCGCATTACCCCGACACGGTGCTGCTGGCCGAGGCCAACCAGTGGCCGGAGGACGTCGTCGACTATTTCGGCGACTACTCCAAGGGCGGGGACGAATGCCACATGGCGTTCCATTTCCCGGTCATGCCGCGCATCTTCATGGCGGTCCGGCGGGAATCGCGCTACCCGGTCTCGGAAATCCTGGCGAAGACCCCGGAGATTCCGGCCAACTGCCAGTGGGGCATCTTCCTGCGCAACCACGACGAGCTGACGCTGGAAATGGTCACGGACGAAGAGCGTGACTATATGTATGCGGAATATGCCAAGGACCCGCGCATGCGGGCCAATATCGGCATCCGCCGCCGGCTGGCCCCGCTGCTGGACAACGACCGCAACCAGATCGAGCTCTTCACCGCGCTGCTGCTGTCGCTGCCCGGCTCGCCGATCCTCTATTACGGCGACGAGATCGGCATGGGCGACAACATCTGGCTCGGCGACCGGGACGCGGTCCGCACGCCGATGCAGTGGACGCCCGACCGGAACGCCGGTTTCTCCTCCTGCGACCCCGGCCGGCTCTTCCTGCCGACCATCATGGACCCGGTCTACGGCTATCAGGTCACCAACGTCGAGGCGTCGATGTCCTCGCCGTCGTCGCTGCTCCACTGGACCCGCCGCATGATCGAGATCCGGAAGCAGAACCCGGCCTTCGGCCTCGGCACCTACACCGAACTCCCCTCGTCCAACCCCGCGGTGCTGGCCTTCCTGCGCGAATACCAGGACGACCTGGTGCTGTGCGTGCACAATTTCTCGCGATTCGCGCAGCCCACCGAACTGGACCTGCGGACATTCAACGGCCGCCACCCGGTCGAGCTGATCGGCGGCGTCCGTTTCCCGCCCATCGGGGAATGGCCCTATCTGCTGACCCTGGCCGGCCACGGCTTCTATTGGTTCCGGCTGCGGAGGGGGGCGGTCTAGGGGGTCCGGCCGGGGCGGCGGAAAACCACCGCGCACTGTTTTCCGGCCGCCCCCACGGGCAGTCTCCCTACTACCGCACGGGCCGGGTGAGACGTCGCCGAAACCCCGGCGTCAGGGGTAATCCCCACGGACGCCGCTGCCGTACGGACGATCCTCACCCGACACGTCCCGCACCGCCGCACAGTCAAGGCCGCATTCCGGGACACTCTGCCCTACCTGTCGTGTGCCCGGGGAAAGGACGCGACGCCATGTCGGAGACCGCCTCGACCCGTGCCATCCGCAGTCCGCACGACCGCCTCTCGATCACCGCACCCACGCTGCTCACCTCCCTCGCCCCCCTGCTGACCGAATGGCTGCCGCGGCAGCGCTGGTTCGCCGGCAAAGGGCGGCCGATCTCGGGGTTCCAGCTGGTGTCGGCGACCGAGCTGCTGCCGTGCGCGGCGGGTGGCGCCACACCGGGGCTGCTGCACCTGCTCGTACGGGCCCAGCAGTCGGCGTCGCCCCCCGGGGCCCCGCAGCCGGTGCCGAAGGAGGGCCCCGCCGAAGCGGCCGCGGGGCCGTCCGGCGGGCCGGCGGCCACCGCGGACTGCTACCAACTCCTGCTGGGCGTGCACAGCGCGCTGCCGCCGCAGCTCGCCCCCGCCGTGATCGGCCGCCCCGCGAGCGGCCCGCTGCACGGCCGTACGGTCTACGACGCCCTGCTCGACGCGCGGCTGTGCGCGCTCCTGCTGGAGCGGCTGCGGGTGCCGGGGCGGCTCGGCGGGCTGCGGTTCCGCCGGGTGCCCGACAGCACCATCTCCTCGGGGATGCCCGCCCGCCCGGTCGCCGTCGAGCAGTCCAACTCCTCGGTGGTGTACGGCGACGCGTACATCCTCAAGGTCTTCCGGCGCACCGCGCCCGGCCTCAACCCGGACCTGGAACTGCCGCTGGCGCTGGCGCGCGCCAAGTGCGCACGGGTCCCGGCGCCCGCCGCGTGGTTCGAGACCGACCCGGGGCCCGGCGAGGGCGAGCCGGTGACGCTGGGCGTGCTCCAGCCGTACCTGGCCGGCTCGGCCGACGGCTGGCAGCTGGCCCTCAACGCCCTCGCCGTACAGGCCGACTTCACCAGCTCGGCGCGGGCGCTCGGGCACGCCACCGCCGAGGTGCACACCGCGCTCGCCGAGACGCTGCCCACCACCGAGCTGTACCGCCCCCAACTCGACGCCATCGCCGCGCAGATGAACGAACGGCTGGTGGCCACCGCGCGGGTGGTGCCCGCGCTGCGGCCGTACTCCGCCCGGCTGCGCACCGCCTTCGACGACCTGGCGGCACTCGGGCACGACGGGCGCGCCTGGCCCGCCCAGCGCATCCACGGCGACCTGCACCTGGGCCAGACGCTGCGGACCGCCGACGAGGGCCGCTGGTCGCTGATCGACTTCGAGGGCGAGCCGTCCCGGCCGCTGGCCGAGCGGCGGCGCCCACAGCCCGCGGTGCGCGACGTGGCGGCCATGCTGCGCTCGTTCGACTACGCGGCGCGCAGCGGCCCTTCCGGCGGCGACCCCTGGTCGCTGGAGTGGGCGCGGCGCACCCGGGCCGCCTACTGCCTCGGGTACGCCGAGGCCGGCGGGCTCGATCCGCGCTCGGCGCCCGAGCTGATGCGCGCGTACGAGACCGACAAGGCCGTGTACGAAGTGCTGTACGAGGCCCGCCACCGGCCGAACTGGCTGCCCGTACCGATGGCCGCGGTGCGGCGGCTCGCCGGGGCGCCGGCGTCCCGGGGGCCCGGCGGCGGCGATCCGGGACCGGACCTGGACGGCGCCGGTGGACGCGCATGAAACGGCGGGAGCGGGCCACCCGCAGCTCTACGGAGCACCAGTACCGGCAGGCGCGGCACCGTCGGCCCCGCCCGCCGGCCCGGCATACCCGGTGTGCGCCCCGGTGTGCGCCAGACCCCCGCACCCCGGACACTGCAGATACCCCAGACACCCCGACACCTGAATCTGGCCGAGGAGGCTCCTCTCGTGACCGCCCGTTCGTCGTCCCGCCGCCCATCGCAAGAAACCGCGCCCGCCCGGGGCCCGGCCGCCCGGGGCGAGTCCCCGGAGGCAACCGCCGCCCGGTCCGGTGTTCCGGCGACCTTCCTGCCGGTGCGTGACGACCCTGCCGGGTCCGGCGGAGCCGCCTCCTCCACCGCCGCGCCCGCCCCCGCCGCCACCGGCACCCCGCCGTCCGCCGAGCGGCCGCCGCACCAGCGGGACCACGGCGAGCCCCTGCTCGAGGACACCCGGCCCGGCAGCGCCGAGCCCGCCGCGGAGCCCAGCGGCGGGAGCCGGGGCGTGCGGACCGCACCGCCGCTCGATCCCGGCGACCGGGACCGGCTGCTGTCCGGCGCGCACCACGATCCGCACGCGCTGCTCGGCGCCCACCCCCTGCGCGGCGGGGTGCTCTTCCGCGTCCTGCGCCCGTACGCGAAGGCCGTCACCGTGCTCGCCAAGGGGCTGCGCGCCGACCTGCACGACGAGGGCGACGGCCTGTTCGGCGGGGTCCTGCCGCTGGCCGCGATCCCCGAGTACGAGCTGCTGGTCTCCTACGACGACAACGATGTGACCGTGCACGACCCGTACCGCTTCCTGCCCGCCGTCGGCGAACTGGACCTCCACCTGTTCGGTGAGGGCCGCCACGAGGAGCTGTGGCAGGCGATGGGCGCGATGCCGATGGTGCACCAGGAGGTGACCGGGACGCGCTTCACCGTCTGGGCGCCGAACGCCCGCGGCGTGCGCGTCGTCGGCAACTTCAACTACTGGGACGGCACCGGCTTCCCGATGCGCTCGCTCGGGTCGTCCGGAGTCTGGGAGCTGTTCCTGCCGGGAATCGGCGAGGGCGAGCTGTACAAGTTCGAGATCACCCGGCCGGACGGGACGCGGACGCTGCGCGCCGACCCGATGGCGCGCCGTACGGAGTGCCCGCCCGCCAACGCCTCCGTCGTGCACGCCTCGCACCACCGGTGGCAGGACGCGGCGTGGATGGAGCGGCGCGCCGAGCGGCCGGTGCACGCGGCGCCGTTCTCCGTCTACGAGGTGCACCTCGGCTCCTGGCGTCCGGGGCTGACGTACCGCCAGCTGGCGCAGCAGCTGCCCGCCTACGTCAAGGACCTGGGCTTCACCCACGTCGAACTGATGCCCGTCGCCGAGCACCCCTTCGGCGGCTCCTGGGGCTACCAGGTCACCGGGTTCTACGCGCCGACCGCCCGGATGGGCACCCCCGACGACTTCAAGTACCTGGTCGACGCGCTGCACCGGGCCGGGATCGGCGTCCTGATGGACTGGGTGCCGGCGCACTTCCCGCGCGACGAATGGGCGCTGGCGGAGTTCGACGGGCGGCCGCTGTACGAGCACGAGGACCCGGCGCGGGCCGCGCACCCCGACTGGGGGACCCTGGAGTTCGACTACGGGCGCGCCGAGGTGCGCAACTTCCTGGTCGCCAACGCGGTGTACTGGTGCGAGGAGTTCCACATCGACGGCCTGCGGGTGGACGCCGTGGCCTCCATGCTCTACCTCGACTACTCCCGCGAGAGCGGCGAGTGGACGCCCAACGCGCACGGCGGGCGGGAGAACCTGGACGCGGTGGCCTTCCTCCAGGAGATGAACGCGACCGTCTACCGGCGCTGCCCCGGCGTGGTCACCGTCGCCGAGGAGTCCACCGCCTGGGACGGCGTCACCCGGGCCACCCACCACGTGGGGCCGGGCGGCTTCGGCGGGCTCGGCTTCGGGCTGAAGTGGAACATGGGCTGGATGCACGACTCGCTGGGCTATGTGAGCAAGGAGCCCGTGCACCGCAAGTACCACCACAACGAGATGACGTTCTCGATGGTGTACGCGTACTCCGAGAACTATGTGCTGCCGATCTCCCACGACGAGGTGGTGCACGGCAAGCGGTCGCTGGTCTCCAAGATGCCCGGCGACTGGTGGCAGCAGCGGGCCACGCACCGGGCGTACCTGGGCTACATGTGGGCGCACCCGGGCAAACAGCTGCTCTTCATGGGGCAGGAGTTCGCGCAGGGCGCCGAGTGGGCGGAGGGCCACGGCCCCGACTGGTGGCTGCTGGACCCGTCGTACTCCGCCGAGCCGGACCACCGGGGCGTACGGGACCTGGTCCGCGACCTGAACCACCGGTACGCAAACACCCCCGCGCTGTGGGAGCAGGACACCGTGCCGGAGGGCTTCTCCTGGATCGACGGCGGCGCCAGCGAGGACAACGTCTTCTCCTTCCTGCGCTACGGCACCGACGGCACGCCGCTGCTGGCGGTCTCCAACTTCTCACCCGTGGTGCGGCACGCGTACCCGATCGGGGTGCCGGAGGAGGTGGCGGCCTGGCGGGAGGTGCTGAATACCGACGACGTCCGGTACGGCGGGAGCGGGGTCGCCAACCCGGAGCCGCTGGTGCCCGACGCGACCGTGCCGTGGAACGGTCGGCCGGCGTCGATCACGCCGGTGCTGCCGCCGCTGGCGACGGTGTGGATGCGGCCGGTGTGAGCGGGACGGGCGGGGCGGGCTTCCGCCCCGCCCCGGTCAGCCGCCCATGGCCCGCTTCCAGCCGTCCAGGAAGGGCGCCTCGGCCGGGTCCGGGCGGTCGGACGCGTTCAGGACGCGGTGCCAGTACGGGTAGTAGGCGGGCAGCTGGGAGAGTTCGGTGAGGCGGGCGGTCTCGTCCTCGGTCAGCCGCAGCTCGGTGGCGGCGAGGTCGTCGCGCAGCTGCTCCTCGGTACGGGCGCCGATCACCAGGCCGGTGACGCCGGGCCGGCCGAGCAGCCAGGCCAGCACCACCCGGGGTACGGACGTGCCGTGCGCCTCGGCGATCTTGGCCAGGCACTCGATGATGTCGTACGCCCGCTCCTTGTCGACCACATGCGGCTCGGGCCAGTCGGTGCCCTGCCGGGTGGTGGACGGCACCGGCTGCCCGCGCCGCACCTTGCCGCTGAGCAGCCCCTCCCCCAGCGGGCTCCAGACCAGGGTACCCAGGCCCTGGTCCAGGGCGGCCGGGAGGATCTCGTACTCCGCCTCGCGGGCCTCGGGCGTGTAGTAGACCTGCTGGGCCACCGGCGCGGTCAGGCCGTGCAGCCGCGCCGTGTACAGCGTCTTCATGATCTGCCAGCCGTTGAAGTTCGAGAGGCCGACATAGCGGACCTTGCCGTCGGCGACCAGCCGGTCCAGCGCGGTCAGGGTCTCCTCGACGGGCGTCTGGCCGTCCCACTGGTGCAGATAGAGCAGGTCCAGGTGATCGGTCTGGAGGCGGCGCAGGCTGCGCTCCACCTCCCGCAGGACGCTGTACGCGGACGCGCCGCCCTCGTTGGGGCCCTCGCCCACCTGCATCCGGACCTTCGAGGCGAGCAGCACGTCGTCCCGGCGGCCGCGCAGCGCCTCGCCGGTGATCTCCTCGGCCTGTCCGAAGGAGTACATGTTCGCGGTGTCGATCATGTTCACACCGGCGTCCAGCGCGATGTCGAACAGCCGCCGGGCCTCGTCCGCACCGAGCCCGCCGATCTGCGCGAACTGCTCCCGCGCGCCCACGTTGAGGGTGCCGAGCACGAGCCGGGACACCTTCAGGCCCGAGCGTCCGAGCGTGCGGTACTCCACGGTTCCTCCTCGGCCGACGGTACGGATGCCGCTCCGCGATCAACCGTAGGCGCGGGACCGGCGGGACGCACGGCAGGCCGGGCGCGGCGTGGGCGCGTACGGGCGCGGGTCAGTCCGTGCCCCCGGCCGGCTCCGTATCCCCGGTCAGCTCGGCGCGCAGCCGGGCCAGGTGGGCCAGCCACTCCTGGCCGCCGTCCGACTCGTCCCACAGCTCGGCCAGCTCGGAGTCCGGTGCCAGCACCCGGTCCAGGGCGTGCACCGCGAGCACGGCGAGCCGGCGCGGCGGCTCGGGGACCGTCAGATCCGGGGCGTACACGGGATCGGCCGGGAACGCACTGCCCGCGCGGGCGGCGGCTATCAGGGCCGCGGCGGCCACGGCCATCTGACCTTCCGGGGCCTCCAGATAATCCCGCTCGGCGGCGGCCGTCGACAGCACACCCCGTATCGCGCCGAGCCGCCGCTCCACCGGCATGGCGCCCAGGTCATCCAGCAGATCCGCCGCCCCGTCATTACCGAACGGCCCCATGTCCCACGTCCCCATCAGCCTTCGCCCCTCAGTAGTCCCCACCCCAACGCGCCCGCACCACCACCGGGCCGATTGCATCGTGGCATCTGCCACTGACAATGGACCGGTGGCGGCGCCATGCCCGTGCACACGGAGCGGCGATGGCCGTCGGCACCGCATGGCCGGAACCGGTACGGACGTCATTTGGACAAGCTTGCGTACTTGGTCCCGTGCAGCCCTCCCCGGCGCCAGGATGAGCGGCACCTCATCGAGTGCGGCTCCCCGCCCCTGCCGGGCCGCGATCCGCCCTCGCGGTCATCGAGCAGAGGAGTCCGATGGCGAACGAGCTCAGGTACGGGGCGCAGATCCACCTGCAGAACGGCTACAACGGCTGGCAGGGCGGTTACCTGGACACCAACAGCCACAGCAGCGCCTCGGGAGGCAAGTACCAGGTCGCGACCGCCGACACGCCCACGCGGGGCAAGGGCACCGGCACGTGGGAGGTGCTCTCCGCCACCGGCAAGGCCGCCGGCCAGCCCGTGGTCAGCGGCGATGTGATCTACCTGCGCAACCTCTACGGCGGCGACGGCGGCTACCTGGACACCAACGGTCACGCCACGAACGAGCAGAAGAACGCCGGCGCCAAGTACGACGTGTCCACATCCCAGACCAGGGACCGCGCCCAGGGCACCGGGCGCTGGCGGATCTTCGCGCGGACTTCCAGCCCCGCGGACCAGAATGTCCGGATCGGTGACGTGGTCCACCTCTGGAACCTCTACGGGGACAACGGAGGCTTCCTGGAGACCAACAACACGAGCGCCCTCACGGACGCGAAGTACGACCTGTGCACCAACGCCTACTACAACCGCAGCTCCGACGTCGCCGACTGGAAGATCCACCAGGCCCAGGGCTGACCGCGTCAGGAACCCCGGCGGCACCGGCCGCCGGGGTTCGTCGGGTGCGTTCTCAGTGCCTCAGTCGCGCGAGGACGCGCCGCCGCTGCCCACCGTGACCGGTTCGCGGGCGGCTTCCTGGCCGGCTCCCCGGGCCGCGTCCGCCTGCTGCGTACGGCGGCGGCGCGGCAGCAGTACGGCGACCAGCACCGTCCCCACGCCAAGCACCACCGCGCCGATCAGGCTGGTGTGTGCCACCGCGTCGGAGAACGCCCCGCGTACCGCGTCCGCGACCGCCTGGGCCTGCTGGAGGCCGAGGGCCTGCGCCTTCTCCGGGCCGACCTTGGGGGCGGCGCCGCTCGCGACCTGCTTGCCGACCTCCTTGGCCACCGCGAGGCCGGCGCCCACCGAGTCCTGGGCGGTGGACAGGGCGTTGCCGGGCAGCTTCGGGCCGCCGTGTGCAGCGGCCGAGGCCGCGGCGTCGGACAGCTTGGAGGAGTAGGTGCTCGCCAGGACGGAGCCGAGGATGGCGATGCCGAGCGAGCCGCCCAGTTCGATGGAGGTGTCGTTGACCGCGCCGCCGACGCCGAGCTGGTCCTCGGGGAAGGCGCCCATGATGGCGTCGGTGCACGGCGACAGGGACAGGCCGATGGCCAGGCCCAGGACGATCAGCGGGGCGAGGAAGTCGCCGTACGAGGAACCGGCGTCCACGCGGGTGAGCAGGGCGAGGGCGACCGTGCCGCCGACCATGCCGGTGGTGACGGTGACCTTCATGCCGAGGCGCGGCGTCAGGAACCCGGTCAGCGCGGCGCCCACAAAGACCGCGCCGGCCAGCGGCAGCATCCGTATGCCGGTGTCCAGCGGGGAGTAGCCCAGGACGAACTGGAGGTGCTGGGTGAGGTAGTAGAACGCGCCGAAGACCGCGAGGAAGAAGAGGGCCACGGCGAGGTTCGCACCGGCGAAGCCGCGGTGGGCGAAGCGGCGTACGTCCAGGACGGGGCGCGGGTGGCGCAGCTCCCAGACGACGAACAGGACCAGGCCGACGCCTGCGGCCACCGCGGCGCCGATGGCGCGGGCGTCCCAGCCGAAGTGCGGGCCCTGGATGAGCATGTAGATCAGCGAGCCGACCCAGACGACGGACAGCAGGCCGCCGACGTAGTCGAGGCGGTCGCTGTGGCCCGCCTTGGACGGCGGGACGACCAGCAGCGCGCCGATGATGCCGAGCGCCGCGACCGGCACGTTGATCAGGAAGGACGAGGCCCAGCCGTGGTCCTCCAGGAGGGCGCCGGCGACAAGCGGGCCGACGGCGATGGCGAGCCCGGCGGTCGCGGTCCAGATGGTGATGGCCAGCGCGCGTTCGCCGCGCGGGAAGGTGGCGGCCAGCAGCGACAGCGTCGCCGGCATGATCATGGCCGCGCCCACGCCCATCACGGCGCGCGCCGCGATGACGCCGCCGGAACTGTCCACCAGGGCGCCCGCGACCGAGCCGCCCGCGAACACCAGCAGGCCGAGGAGCAGCGCCCCGCGGCGGCTGTACTTGTCGCCGACCGCGCCGAGCATCAGCATCAGCGCGGCGTACGGGACGGTGTAGGCGTCGATCACCCACTGCAGGTCGGAGCTGCTCAGGCCCAGGTCGGCGGTCATGTCGGGGGCCGCGACGGTGAGCGAGGTGTTCGCCATCACGATGATCAGCAGGCTCAGGCACAGCACGCCCAGGGCCCACCAGCGCTTCGTATAGGGCCGGTCCGTGTCCTGGACCGGCCGGGTCTTGGCAGGAGCCACCCGATTCACCCTGTCTCTCCCCACACTCTCGACGGCATGCCCGGAGTGCGCGCGATCTTGCACACGCATGAGCAATTACACAACGATGTGCAATTTACGTCGCTGCACAACGATGTGCAAAATGAGGGGAGAGCGGGACCGTGTCCGTACGCGTCCGCCGACCGAGGAGCCGCCGCGCCATGACCGCACCGACCAGCCGGGCCCACGCCAACCGCCGCCGGATCATGGACATCGCGCTGGCCGAACTGCTGCGGCACCCCGACGCGACCATGGACCAGATCGCGCGGGCCGCGGGCGTGGTGCGGCGCACCGTCTACGGGCACTTCCCCAGCCGGGAGGCGCTGATCACCGCGCTGACGGACGCCGCCGTGGACGATGTGACGACCGCCTTCGCCGACCACACGGCCGACCCGTCCGAACCCGCCGACGTGGCGCTGGCGCGGGCCACCCTCGCCGCGTGGGAGTGCGCCGACCGCTACCGGCTGCTGGTCTCGCTCGCCCAGTGCAGCGTCACCGACGCGGGCATCCGGGCCCGCCTGGAGCCCGTACGCCGCCGGGCGACCACCATCCTGGAGCGCGGCCTGGAAGCGGGCCTGTTCCACTCCCCGCTCACGCCGAGCGCGCTGGCCCACGTCCACGAACACATGCTGTTCGGCCTGATGCAGGCGGTGAACGACGGCGACCTGAACGCCGAGGCCGCCGGCCACGCGGCAGCGGAGACGGTGCTGGCGGCGTCGGGGGTGCCGGGCGAGCGGGCGGCGGAGGCGGTACGGGTGGCGGAGGAGACGAGGACGCCGGACGCACCCGCGTCATCGGCCGCGACGGGCTGACGCACGGGCGACCGGGCACGCGAAAGGGCCCCGGCGGGCGCACACCCGCCGAGGCCCCGGTTCCGGGTCTCAGACCTTCGCCGGCTCCTTGGCCACCTCGGCCCCCGGCTCCTGCGCCCCATGCCCGTCCGCGCTCAGCGTCCGCTCGTCGAACGGCAGCCGCCCGGCGAGCACCTCGTCCACCCGGGACCTGTCGATCTCCTTGGTCCAGGTGCCGACCAGGACCGTGGCGACCGCGTTGCCCGCGAAGTTGGTCAGGGCGCGGGCCTCGCTCATGAAGCGGTCGATGCCGACGATCAGGCCGACGCCGTCGACCAGTTCGGGGCGGTGCGACTGGAGGCCGCCGGCCAGGGTCGCGAGGCCGGCTCCGGTGACGCCCGCCGCGCCCTTGGACGCGATGATCATGAAGACGAGCAGCGAGACCTGCTGGCCGATCGACAGCGGGCTGCCCATCGCCTCCGCGATGAACAGCGAGGACATCGTCAGGTAGATGGCGGTGCCGTCGAGGTTGAAGCTGTAGCCGGTCGGCACGGTGATGCCGACGACCGGCTTGCTGACGCCCAGGTGCTCCATCTTCGCGATCAGCCGCGGCAGCGCGGACTCCGAGGAGGAGGTGGACAGGATCAGCAGGAACTCCCGGCCCAGGTACTTCAGCAGGGCGAAGATGTTCACCCCGGCGATCAGGCGCAGCAACGTACCGAGGACGACGATCACGAACAGCAGGCAGGTCACGTAGAAGCCGACCATGATGACGGCGAGCGACTTCAGCGCGTCCACGCCGGTCGCGCCGACCACCGCGGCCATCGCGCCGAACGCGCCCACCGGCGCGGCCCACATGATCATCGACAGGACGCGGAAGACCAGGCGCTGAAGGTGCCCGATGCCGCGCAGCACGGGTTCGCTGGAGGAGCCCATCGCCTGGAGGCCGAAGCCGACGAGCAGCGCCACCAGCAGCGTCTGGAGCACCTCGCCGTGGGTGAGCGCCGAGACCAGCGTCTCCGGGATGATGCCCAGCAGGAAGTCCGTGGTGGACTCGGCGCCGCCCTTGGTCTGGGCCTGTCCGGCGTGCCGCAGCGATTCGGTCAGATGGAGGCCGGAGCCGGGCTCCAGGATGTTGCCCACCACCAGGCCGATGGCCAGCGCGACCGTCGACATGATCATGAAGTAGCCCAGCGCCAGGCCGCCGACCGCGCCGACCTTGGCGGCCTTGCGGACCGAGCCGACGCCCAGCACGATCGTGCAGAAGATCACCGGCGAGATCATCATCTTGATGAGGTTGACGAAGCCGGTGCCCAGCGGCTTGAGCCCGACGGCGAAACCGGGGGCCGCGAAGCCCACGGCGATGCCGGCGAGCACCGCGACGATCACGGCGATGTAGAGGTAGTGCGTCCGGTCCCGCTTCTGTCGCGGTGCGGTCTCCTCGGGCGTCCCCCCGGACGGTGGGCTCTGTGCGGCCACGGCTGACTCCTCGAATCTTCGGTCCTGCGCCGGTCTGCGGCTCTGCAACCCGTACGTGGCCCGTGTCGTGCCGGTACGCGGCCCGTACGCAGAACAGTCCCGGTGACTATGCACGCCGTTGTGGCGCCCGTCACCCTTACGTGCATTTCGTTCACGCATAAAGGAGCGGGCACACTGGCGCGCATGCGAAGTTCCCGCCGTGGGGATCCGCCGCGTGCCGCGCGCGGTGCGTCCGGCCTGCCCCGTCCGCGCGTCCGGTGGCCGCGCAGCCTGGCCGGGCAGCTGTTCGCCGTGCAGGCGGTGCTGGTCGGCGTGGTGGTGGCGGGGTGTCTGGTCTTCGCGTACGCGGGTGCCGGGCGGCAGGCGCAGGAGATGGCGCGGCGGCAGACGACGGCGGTGGCCACCGCGGTCGCCGACGCGCCGGCGGTGGCGCGGGCGGTGCGCTCGGCGGACCCGACGGCTCAGCTCCAGCCGTACACCGAGCGGCTGCGGCGGGACGCCGGGGTCGACTTCATTGTGGTCATGGACACGGCAGGAAAGCGGTGGACGCATCCCGAGCCGTCCGCCATCGGCCGTACCTACCTCGGCCGGCGGACGCAGGCGCTGGCCGGGCAGACCTTCACCGAGACCCACCTCGGCCGGCTCGGGCGGTCCGTGCGGGTCATCACGCCGGTACGCGACCAGGAGCACGGCGGGCGGATCGTCGCCCTGGTCAGTTGCGGCATCACCGTCGAGACGATCAGTGACGGGCTGCGGCGGGAGGTCATGACGCTGGCCGCCGTGGCGGCCGGGGCCCTGGCGCTGGGCGGCCTCGGTACGTACCTCGTCAACACGCGGCTGCGGCGGCACACCCACGGGATGAACGCCGCCGAGCTGAGCCGCCTGCACGACTACCACGAGGCGGCGCTGCACGCGGTGCGCGAGGGGCTGCTGATGCTGGACGGGCAGCGGCGGGTGGCGCTCATCAACGACGCGGCGCGCGAACTGCTCGGGCTGCGCGGAGAGCCGGTCGGCCGGCCGGTCGACGGGCTGGGCCTGCCGGACGGCCTCACCGCCACCCTGCTCTCCCCCGCCCCGCACACCGACGAACTCCACCTCACCCACGACCGGGTCCTGGTCGTCAACACCTCGCCGGTCTCCGGCGGCGAGCGGCGCGGCACCGTCGTCACCCTGCGCGACCACACGGAGCTCCAGGCGCTCTCCGGCGAGCTGGACTCCGTACGCGGTGTCACCCGCGCGCTGCGCTCCCAGGCGCACGAGGCCGCCAACCGGCTGCACACCGTCGTCTCCCTGGTCGAACTGGGCCGTACGGAACAGGCCGTGGAGTTCGCCACCGCCGAACTGGAACTTGCCCAGGCGCTCACCGACCAGGTCGTCGGCGCGGTCGCCGAACCCGTCCTGGCCGCGCTCCTCCTGGGCAAGGCGGCCCAGGCCAACGAGCACGGCGTCGAGCTGGTCCTCACCCCGGACAGCCGTATCGACGACGGTGTCCTGCCCGCCGCCCTGCCGCCGCGCGACCTGGTCACGGTCCTCGGCAACCTCCTGGACAACGCGATCGAGGCGGCACCGGAAGGCACCCGTGTGCGGGTCACGGCGCTGGCCGACGGCGGGGAACTGCTGCTGCGGGTGGCGGACGGCGGGGACGGGTTCCGGGGCGTCGAGGACGCCGAGGACGTGTTCCGGTGGGGGTGGAGCACGAAGGAGGGCGGGGGCCGGGGGCTCGGGCTGGCGCTCGTACGGCAGGCCGTGCGCCGGCACGGCGGGACCGTCGAGGCGGGCGCGTCCCCGGAGGGCGGCGCCGAGTTCACGGTGCGGCTGCCGCTGCGGGACGGAGCGGACGCCACGGTCGGCACCGAAGCGGGTGCCGGGCGGTGAACGACTCCCGCGCCGAACCCCTGCGCGTGCTCGTCGTCGAGGACGACCCCGTCGCGGCCGACGCCCACGCCCTCTACGTGGGCCGGGTGCCCGGCTTCGCCGTGTCCGGGACCGTGCGTTCCGTCGCCGGTGCCCGCCGGCACCTCGACCAGCACGCCGTCGACCTGCTCCTGCTGGACCTCTACCTGCCGGACGGCCACGGCCTGGCGTTCGTACGGTCGTTGCGCGCCGCCGGACACGCCGCCGACGTCATCGCCGTCACCTCGGCGCGGGACCTGGCCGTCGTACGGGAGGGTGTCTCGCTCGGTGTCGTGCAGTACGTGCTCAAGCCGTTCACGTTCGCCACGCTGCGCGACCGGCTGCTGCGGTACGCGGCCTTCCGCGCCGCGGCCGGGGAGGCGAGCGGCCAGGACGAGGTGGACCGGGCCATCGCGGCGCTGCGCTCGCCCCAGCCCGCCGCACTGCCCAAGGGGCTGACCGCGGCGACCCTGCGCGTGGTGACCGACGCGCTGCGCGCCGCCCCCGGCGGCCTCAGCGCCGCCGCGGCGGCCGACGCCATCGGCATCTCCCGTATCACGGCCCGCCGTTATCTCGAACATCTCGTCGAGACGGGCCGCGCGGCGCGTGCCCCGCAGTACGGGCAGGTGGGGCGCCCCGAATTGCGCTACCGCTGGTCGGGGCATTGACCCCGCTTTTATCCCTGACTTACGGTCACCGGGCAGCAACGCCGTGCCCATGTGGAGGTCATGCCGTGCGCCGCATCGCTCCGATGGCTCTGCTCACCGCCGCCGTGCTGGCCGCCGGCACGCTCACCGCCTGCGGCGGAGGCTCGGGAGGCGACAAGAACACGCTCAAGGTCGCCTTCCCCAAGGACACCAACAACAAGGTCACGGTCCGGGACGACTACGTCGAACTGGTGGCCCGCGCGTTCGAGAAGGCGAACCCCGGCAAGAAGGTCAAGCTGATCCCGATCCAGGCGTCGGAGAACGACTACTACGCCAAGATCCAGCAGATGATGCGCTCCCCGAAGACCGCGCCCGACCTGGTCTACGAGGACACCTTCCTGATCAACTCCGATATCGCGGCCGGGCTGCTGCGCCCGCTGGACCCGTACCTCGGGAAGTGGGCGGACTGGAAGCAGTTCGAACCGGCCGCGAAGGCCGCCGCCCGGGGTCAGGACGGCAGGACGTACGGCGTGCCGGACGGCACGGACACCCGCGGCCTGTGGTTCAACAAGAAGATCTTCAAGAAGGCGGGGCTGCCGCAGGACTGGCAGCCGAAAACCTGGGACGAGGTGCTGGCCGCGGCCCGCACCGTCAAGCGCAAGGTGCCCGGTGTCATCCCGCTGAACGTCTACACCGGCAAGGGCGCGGGCGAGGCCGCCGTGATGCAGGGCTTCGAGATGCTGCTGTACGGCACGGGCAAGGACCAGCTCTACGATCCGGCGACGAAGAAGTGGGTCACCGGGACCAAGGGCTTCCGGGACAGCCTGGAATTCCTGCACACCGTGTACGGCGAGAAGCTGGGCCCCGACGTGTCCGACGCGCTCAGCCCCAACATCCAGACCAATGTCGCCACCGAGCTGATGCCGGAGGAGAAGCTGGCGATCGACCTGGACGGCTCGTGGCTGGGCCAGCAGTGGCAGCCCAAAGGCGGCGGGAAGCCGTGGCCCGAGTGGCCGACGGTGCTGGGCCGGGCGGCGTTTCCCACCCAGCACGGCGCGGCGCCGGGGAAGGTGAGCCTGGCAGGCGGCTGGACCTGGTCGGTGCCGCGCCAGTCGCAGCGCCCGGACCTCGCCTGGAAGCTGATCGAGACGTTCCAGACCAAGCACAACGCGGTGGAATGGTGCGTGCGCGGCGCGCAGATCGCGGTACGCAAGGACGTGGCCGCCGATCCCGCGTACCTGAAGTCGCTGCCGGGCATCGGCTTCTTCACCGGCCTGGTGAAGATCAGCCAGTTCCGGCCCGCGCTGCCCGTCTACCCCAAGGTCTCGGCGGCGATCGGCGAGGCCATGGAGGCGGTCACCTCCGGTGACGCGTCGCCGAAGCAGGCCGCCGACGCCTACGACGAGCAGCTGAAATCCATCGTGGACGGCCGGACGGTCGCCAAGCCATGAGCCGCGCCGCCGCCACGGGCGCGTACGGTACGGCGGGCAGCGTCGCCCGGCCCCGCCGCCGGGCACGGGCCCTGCTGCGCTGGTCGCCGCTCGCGCCCGCGACGATCCTGCTGCTGCTCTTCCTCGCCGGGCCGATCGGCTACTGCGTCTACATCGCGTTCACCGACATGCAGCTGACCGGGCAGGAGTCCACGTCCTTCGTGGGGCTGGCCAACTTCCGGCGCGCGTTCGGCGATCCGGCGTTCCTGAACGCCGTGGTCCTGACGCTGGTCTTCACCCTGGTCTCGTCGATCCTGGGACAGAACACGCTGGGCCTGGCGCTCGCCGCGCTGATGCGGCGCGCCTCCCGGCCCGTACGCACCCTCACCGGCGCGGTGGTCCTCACCGCCTGGGTGCTGCCGGAGATCGTCGCGGGCTTTCTGCTGTACACGTTCTTCGAGCGCCGCGGCACGCTCAACGCGATCCTGGACCAGCTCCATCTGCCGTCGCAGAACTGGCTGTTCACCCTGCCCATCCTGGCCGTGTCGTTCGCCAACGTCTGGCGCGGCACCGCCTTCTCGATGCTGATCTACTCGGCCGCCCTCGCCGAGATCCCCCAGGAGGTCACCGAGTCCGCCGAGGTGGACGGCGCGAGCGGCCGGCAGCGGCTGTGGCACATCACGCTGCCCATGATCCGCCGCTCCATCGGGACGAACCTGATGCTCAACACCCTCCAGACGCTGTCCGTCTTCGGGCTGATCTGGGCCATGACGCGCGGCGGCCCCGGCAGCCGGAGCCAGACGCTGCCGGTGTTCATGTACGACCAGGCGTTCCTGAAGTCGCTGATCGGGTACGGCACCGCGGTCGCCCTGCTGCTGCTCGTGGTGGGCGCCCTGTTCTCCGTCGTCTATCTGCGCCTGCTGCGCGAGGAGGTGTGACGCGGTGCCCGCACCGGCCGTCCGGCCCCTGCTGACCCGGCGGGCCCGGCACCGCCTCGCGGCCGACGCGGCGCTGCTCGCCGTCACCGCCGCGTTCGCGGTGCCGCTCGCCTGGCTGGTGCTCTCCTCGTTCGACACGGAGGCGACCCTGCGGGTGAAGGTGCCGGGCTCGCCGTCGCTGGACAACTTCTCGGCGGTACTGACGGACGAGATCACCTTCACGCCGATGCTCAACAGCCTGCTGCTGTGCGGCAGCGCCACCGCCCTGACGGTGGCCTGCGCGGCCCTGGCGGCCTATCCGCTCTCCCGCTACCGCTCCCGGTTCAGCCGCCCGTACCTGCTCACCATCCTGTTCTCCACCTGTCTGCCGATCACCGCGATCATGGTCCCGGTGTACGCGCTGTTCGTCCGGGTCAACCTGATCGACACGCTCTACGGCACCGCGCTCTTCCTCGCCACCGCCCAACTCCCCTTCGCCATCTGGCTGATGAAGAACTTCATGGACGGCATCCCCCGGGTGCTGGAGGAGGCCGCCTGGACCGACGGCGCCTCGTGGTTCCAGGCGCTGTGGCGGGTGATCCTGCCGCTGATGGGGCCGGGCGTCACGGTCGTGACGATCTACACCTTCGCCATCATGTGGGGCAACTTCTTCGTCCCGTTCCTGCTGCTCCTGTCCCCCGACCAACTGCCCGCCTCCGTCAGCATATTCACCTTCTTCGGCAACTACGGCGCCATCGCCTTCGGCCAGCTCGCGGCCTTCTCGATCCTGTACTCGACGCCGGTCGTCCTGCTGTACGTGCTGATCTCGCGCCGGCTGGGCGGCGGGTTCGCGCTGGGCGGCGCGGTGAAGGGCTGACCCCTCTCCCGTAGGAGGCTCACGTGAGACCGAGACCCATCGCGGTACGCCGCTTTCTGGCCGTAGTGGCCACCGCCGCGCTCACCGCCCCGGCCACCGCGCCACCGGCCGCCGCCGCTCCCAAGGGCGCTCCCTCCCGTACGGCCGCCACCGCGATCCGCGGCGGCAACGTCCTGTACAGCGCGGCGGGCCGCTGCACGGTCGGCTTCAACGCCACCAAGGCGGGCACGTACTACGCGCTCATGGCGGGCCGCTGTGTGGGCGGCGCCAAGGACTGGTACGCCGACGCGGCCCGTACCGTCCACGTCGGCGTGACCGAGGCGGTGCGCTTCCCCGGCACCGACTACGCCGTGATCCGCTACACCAACCCGGCCGTCTCCTACCCCGGCGAGATCGACATCGGCGGCAGCCACTTGGACGTCACCGGCGCGGCGCAGCCCGCCGTGGGGCAGACGGTGTGCCTGCCCGGTTCCACGTCGGCCGTCCACTGCGGGCCGGTCCGCGCCCTGAACGTGAGCGTGAGCTACCCCGAGGGCACGGTCTCCGGGCTCGTCCAGACCGCCGCCTGCGCCGAGCCCGGCGCGGTGGGCCGCCCCGCCGTCTCCGGCAGGACCGCGATCGGCATCGTCATCGGCGGCAGCGGCTCCTGCGCGTCCGGCGGCACCTCCTACCTCCAGCCGGTCGTCCCGGCGTTGCAGGCGTTCGGCCTGACCCTGCACTGACCGGGCCGCCCCGTGCCCGCCCCACGGGCGCGGGCACGCCGCTCACTTGCAGTACCAGTCGGACGGCACGCCCCGTGCCGTCCGCGCCCAGTGGCCCTTCCGGCTCAGCTCGCAGATCGTCCTGGCCGCCTCCTCCACCCCGACGTACCACTCGCGGAGCGTGCCGTCCGCGCTGCCGCTGACCAGGGCCCGGCCATCGGGCCAGAACGCCAGCGACAGCACGCCGCCGGTGTGCCCGGCGAGCACGGCCGTCGTGCTGCGCGCGGCCACGTCCCACAGCCGTACGGTGTCGTCGTCCCCGCCCGAGGCCAGCGTGCCGTCGACGCTGAACGCCAGCGAGGACACGCTGCTGGCATGACCGCGCAGCGTGCCGGCCTGCCGGCGCCCCGGCACGTCCCACAGCAGGATGTCGTGGTCGGTGCCGGACGTGGCCAGGGTCTTCCCGTCCCGGGAGAAGGCGGCGGCGAAGATCAGGAAGGAGCGGCCGGTGAACCGGGCGGTCTCTTCGAGGGTGGCCGCGTCCCGCAGCCGTACGGTGCCCTGGTTGCCGGCGTTCTCGGTGATCGCCAGCGTTCTGCCGTCCGGCGCGTAGGTGACGGTGGACCCGCTGCCCGCCAGCTTGCGCTCGGCCGTCCGCCGCTGCTCCGCCACGTCCCACAGGAACAGGTTGCGGTCGTCCCCGACGCTGGCCAGTCTGCTGCCGTCCGGCGAGAACGCCACCTGCCGCACGGTGTTGGTGTGCCCGCGCAGGGTGGCGAGCAGCCGGCCGGTGCGCACGTTCCACAGCCGGATCGTCCGGTCGGCGTGCACCGAGGCCAGGATGTCGCCCTTCGGCGAGAACACCAGCCCGCTGATCAGCCCGTGCGGCGCGGCGAGCGTCCGCAGCGGCCGCGGCCGGTCGGCCGACCACAGCGTCAGCCCACTGCCCGCCGCGGCGATGGTCCGGCCGTCCGGGGACACCGCGACCGAGGTGATCGCGCTCTGCCGGCCGCCGACCGTCTCCGGGCCGGCACCGGCGGCGCGCCACAGCCGTACCGTGCCCGTGTCGTCGTCCGAGGGCGCGGCCAGGGCCGAACCGTCCGGCGCGTACGACAGCGCGCTCGCCGAGTCCACCCGGGCGGTGAACTTCTCGCGCGCGTTGCGGGAGTCGACGTCCCACAGCCGGACGATGCCGTCGTAGCTGGCCACGGCGAGGGTGGGGCGGTTCGGCGCCCAGGCCAGGGCGGTGATCCGGTCGGCCGTGCCGGTGAGTTCGCCGACGGCGCGGCGCTCGGCGACGTCCCAGAGCCGGACCGTACGGTCGCCGCCCCCGCTGGCGAGGGTGGTGCCGTCCCGGTTGAAGGCGATCGCGTACACCGGCTGGAGGTGGCCGGTGAGCGTGGCCAGCGGCCGGTGGGTGCGCGCGTCCCACAGCCGGACCGTACGGTCCTCGCCGGCCGACGCCAGCACCTTCCCGTCCGGCGAGAAGGCCACCGCCGTCACGTTGCCGGTGTGCCCGGCGAGGTCGGCGACCGGGCGCCGGGTGGCCACGTCCCACAGCCGGACGGCGTTGCCGGTGCTGCCGGAGGCGAGGGTGCGGCCGTCGTGGGAGAAGGACAGCGACATCACGCGGCCCACCGGGCCGGTCAGCACGCCGAGCAGGCGGCGGCGCTGGACGTCCCACAGGCGTACGGTGCCGTCGTCCCCCGCGGTCGCCAGGATGCGGCCGTCCGGGCTGAAGGCGAGGGCGTAGACCGGGCCGACGTGGCCGATGAGGGTGCCGAGCATGCGGTCGGTGACGGTGTCCCACAGCTTGACCGTGCGGTCCACCGAGCCGGTGGCCAGGGTGCGGCCGTTCGGACTGTAGGCCACCGCGTTCACGACGCCGGTGTGGCCGGTGAACTGGTTGGAGCGGTAAGCGGCGTAGGCGCTGAGCAGGCTGCCCCGCGCCTCGGCCGTCGGCGCCTGCCGGTAGCCGTACAGCGCCGTCAGCGCCGCCGCCTGGGGCTGCTCCCGGCGCAGTTCGCCGGCCTCCGCCGCGTACTGCCGGGACACGGCTATACGGCGCTGCGCCTCGGCGTCCGCCTGCTGCTGGAAGGCGAGGCCTGCCGCGATCAGGGCGAGCACGAGGAGGGCGCCGAGCGTCGCCGTCAGCCAGCGCGCGCGGTGGCCCCGCCGCCGGTCGGCGCGGGTGGCGCTGCGCAGGAAGTCCTCTTCCAGGGCGTTGAGCGCGGAGCCGTGCATGCGGGCCCAGGCCTGCGCCCCCGCCAGCTGCGCGCCCCGGAACAACGCGCCCGCGTCCCGGCCCAGTTCGTGCCACGTCTCGGCGGCGGCGGTGAGCCTGCGGTGGGTCCGCAGGGCCTCCCGGTCCTCGTCGAGCCAGTGCCGCAGCCGGGGCCAGGCGCGGATGACGGCCTCGTGGGCGACCTCGACCGTGTTGTCGGCCAGCACCACCAGCCGGGCGTCGGCCAGCTTGCGCAGCAGCCCGTCGATCTCGTGCGGGTCGGCCAGGCCCTCCAGTTCGCGGCGGGAGAGCCGTCGCCGGGTGTCCTCGGTGCCCTCGCCGAGCGCGGTCAGCCGCAGGAACACCGCGCGCATGACCTTGCGCTGCGCGGGCGCGGCCTCGTCGTACATCCGCTCGGCGGTCTGCGCGACGGCGCCGCGCATTCCGCCGGTGGCGCGGTAGTCGGCCAGCCGCAGGGTGTCGTCGCGGCGGCGGTGCCACGCCTCCCGCATCGCGTGCCCGACCAGCGGCAGCGCGCCCGGCTGCCCGGCCGCCTCGGCGAGCACCGTCTCCAGCAGGTCCGCGTCCACCTGGACGCCGCAGCGCACGGCGGGCTCGGCGATGATGTCGCGCAGCTCGGCGCGGCTGGGCGGCCCGACGGGCAGCTGGGCGGCGGAGCGGAGCACGGCGACCAGGCCGGGGTGGGCGAAGCAGCGGGCGTAGAAGTCGGCGCGGATGCCGAGGGCGATCCGGATGCGCCGGTCGCCGGAGCGGGCCAGGTCGGCCACGGTGCCGAGGAACGCGGTGCGCTCGGCCTCGTCCGCGCAGAGCGTGAAGACCTCCTCGAACTGGTCGATGACCAGCAGAGCGCGGGAGGCGTCGGACCGCCCGGCCAGCCAGGTGCGCAGGGCCAGATCGAGGGCGGCGGGGTCTTCGTCCATACGGCGACGGAGGGTGGCGGCTCGGGTGTCGGGGGGTTCGAGGGGGTTGGGGGCGGGGGGCTGGTCGGGGTGGTGCTCGGGGGCGGGGGTGGGCTGGGAGTCGGGGTCGGGCTGGGGGCCAGGGGCTGGCTGGGGGCCGGGCTGGGGCTCGGCCTGGGGACCAGGGTCAGGCTGAGGGCCAGGGACAGACTGGGGACCAAGGCCAGGCCGAGGACCAGAGCCAGGCCGAGGACCAGAGCCAAGCTGAGGGCCAGGATCGGGCTGAGGGCCAGGGCCGGGCTCGGGCTCAGGGACCGGAGTCCCGTCCTCCCCCACCGCCCCCACCGCCCTGCCCGCGTCCCCCGTCGCCGGGACCGTGTCGGCCTCCGTGCCCTCGCCGTGCCGCGGGTCCGGGCCCGTCACCAGGCGGGCCACCGCGGCCGCGAGGGCGGCGAGCGGCCGGGGGCCCGGGGTGAGCAGCGCCGGGTGCCAGTTCGGGCCGAGGTGGGGCAGCAGTCCGGCGCGCAGCAGGGAGGACTTGCCGCTGCCGGAGGCGCCGAAGACGACGGTCAGCGCGTGCTGTTCGACGCGGCCGGACAGCTCCTTGGTCAGCGTCGCGCGGCCGAAGTACTCGGCGGCGTTGGCCGCTTCGAAGGCGGCCAGCCCGGGATACGGGCAGCGCGCCGTGTCCGGCCCGCCCTCGCCGGCCCCGGCGGCGGCCCGCCACCGCGCCTCCCATTCGGCCCGGTCCCCGCCGCACGCCTGGGCGTAGGCCAGGACGACGTCCAGCGTCGCCAGCCGCTCGCCCTTGGCCGCCTCCGCCAGTGTGCTGGCCGAATAGTGTGCCGTCTTGGCGAGCGTGCGATAGCTCGGTGTCCCGGCCCGCTCCCGCAACTGCCGTAGTTCCCAGGCGAGCCGCTCCACCGGTCCGGCCTCCGGGTCCACCGGCCGTTCCGGCCGTCCCAGCCGGGGCTTGTTCTGCCCTGCCCCTGCTATGTACGCCACCTTCTTTCCTGCCCCGCGGCCGCCCCCACGGCCCGGTTCTCCATTGTCCGACTTGTTCGCCGATGGCGAGCCGCACTTTCGGACAAGTCCGCGGTGTCGCAAAGTCGTGGTCTCCGGTGCCGTCGGGTGGCAGCACGGGGGTGGTGCGAGCACGCAGATCCTCACGCCGTGGCGCTCCCGGCGCGCCGGACACCCGCCCGTCGGCCGTAGCTTCCTACGACTTCGTGTCCTGTACCTCCGCACCATGGGTACGCCCCCGCCGACACCCCTACCGTGTGCCGGTGACCACACACCCCACCGGCGGCCGGCCGGGCCCGCCGTTCGACGCCGAGGCGGCGCGGCGGCTGCGCGAGGCGCTCGGCATGACGCCCGCGCACGTCGCGTACGGGATCTGGGCGGCGTACGGGATACGCGTCGCGCCGGACACCGTCACCGCCTGGGAGCGCGGCACGGCCTCCCCCTCCGGCGCCGAGCTGACCGCGCTGGCCGGTGCGCTGTGGTGCGCGCCGGGCGAACTGCTCGGCGCGCCGCGTACCCTGCGCGAACACCGCCTCGCCCGGGGCATGGCGGCGGACGACCTGGCCCTGCGCATCGGGGTGGATCCCGCCGCGTACGCGCGGATGGAGGCGGCCGGGACCTGGACGGGCAGCGACCGGCAGACGGCCGAGCTGGCCGAGGCGCTGCGGCTGCCGTGCCGCGCGCTGATCGAGCTGACCGGCCGGGACGCGAAGCTGGCCGAGCTGCTGCGCGGCGCCGCGACCACGCGCTGGCAGGCGTATGTACGGCCGGTCGCCAAGATGGTTCCGCTGCCCAAACCCCGCCTACAGGCCGCTCTCCAGGGGCTGCACGGCGACTATCAGGGGTTGATGGCCGCCTCGCTGAACTGGGGCGGCGGCGGGAGTTCCGAGGAGTCGGGCCACGCGGGGCGGGCGTTCCTCGACGGCATCCTGGAGGCGTTCTGGGCCCGGACCGGAGGGGGGTGATCCCGGTGACCCCGAGTTTCGACGAACCCGACGGCCCCGCCAAGGCCGTGGACTTCTGGTTCGATCCGGTCTGCCCGTACTCCTGGATCGCGGCGCGGTGGATACGGGAAGTCGCGCGGGTCCGCCCGGTCCGCGTCCGCCTGCGGCTGATGAGTCTCCAGGTGCTCAACGAGGGCCGGGAGGTCAACCCGGAGGACCCGGGCGGCGAGTGGGGCGACTATCTGTGGGCGCCGGTGCGGGCCTGCGCCGCGGTGGAACAGCGGTACGGGCACGCGGCCCTGGACCGCTTCTCCCTCGCCCTCTGCGTACGGCTGCACCACCGGGGCGAGTGGGACGGGATCGAGCGCGCGCTCGCGGACGTGGGGCTGCCGCGCGAGGTGGCCGGAGCGGCGTGGACCACGGAGTACGACGCGGTGATCCGGGCCTCGCACGCGCGCGCCGTCGCCCTGGTGGGCGAGGATGCCGGTACGCCGGTGGTCGCGGTGGACGGCGTGGCCTTCTTCGGGCCGGTGGTCTCCCCCGTACCCCTGGGCGAGACGGCGGGGCGGCTGTGGGACGGTGCCCTCAAGCTCGCTTCCGTGCCCGGCTTCCGCGAGCTGCGCCGGCCGGCGGACCCCGCACCGGACCTGGGACCCGAGCCGGTCTTCTGAAGCCCCGGCCCGGGGCCGGCTCAGGGTTTTACGTCGGCCATAAGTCGGACGTCCGTCCCTCCACGGGATGACGGGCCGTTCGCGGGTGGGACTTCCGGCCGGTCCGGCTTTCGGCACTTCGGGCTGAGGTGCCGGGCACCCCGCACGATCAAGAATGGAACAGCACCGCACGTCCGGCTCCCGGGGCCTCCCCGGGAGCCGTGCGTCCGTCCGGGGCCCGGTGCCCCGCGCGTCCGTCCGTCCCCGTTCCAGGAGTTCCCCCGTGTCCCACGCGGCAGCCTTTCCCGCCCCCGCCCCCACCACGGCCGTCGCCGCCCGTGCCACGGACCTGAGCAAGGTCTACGGGCAGGGGGAGACCCGTGTGGTCGCCCTGGACAACGTGTCCGTCGAGTTCGGCCGGGCCCGCTTCACCGCGATCATGGGCCCGTCCGGCTCCGGCAAGTCCACCCTCATGCACTGCATGGCCGGGCTGGACTCCATATCCTCCGGCTCCGCCCTGATCGGCGACACCGAACTGAACGGGCTGAACGACAAGCACCTGACCCGGCTGCGCCGCGACAAGGTCGGCTTCATCTTCCAGGCGTTCAACCTGCTGCCCACCCTGACCGCGCTGGAGAACATCACCCTGCCGATGGACATCGCGGGCCGCAAGCCCGACCGGCAGTGGCTGGAGAAGGTCATCCAGACCGTCGGCCTGTCCGGACGCCTCAAGCACCGTCCCAGCCAGCTCTCCGGCGGCCAGCAGCAGCGCGTCGCGGTGGCCCGCGCGCTGGCCTCCCAGCCCGAGATCATCTTCGCGGACGAGCCCACCGGCAACCTCGACTCCCGCTCCGGCGCCGAAGTCCTGGGCTTCCTGCGCGAATCGGTGCAGGCCATGGGCCAGACCATCGTCATGGTCACCCACGACCCGGTGGCCGCCGCCCACGCCGACCGCGTCGTCTTCCTCGCCGACGGACGCATCGTCGAGGAGCTGTACGAGCCGACCGCCGACGCCGTCCTGGACCGGATGCGGCTGTTCGACGCCAAGAACCGTACGAGCTGACGCCCGCCGCCCCCACCCCAGGACTGACACCACCACCATGTTCCGAACCGCCCTGCGCAACGTCTTCGCGCACAAAGCCCGCCTGATGATGACCGCCCTCGCGGTCCTCCTCGGCGTCGCCTTCGTCTCCGGCACGCTCGTCTTCAGCGACTCGGTCGGCCAGGCCGTCAAGAACGCCTCGGCCAAGAGCTTCAAGGACGTGGCCGTCTCCGTCCAGGCGGGCTCGTCGGAAGGCGGCCCCGAGCCGGAGGACGCCGACGGCCGCCGCGTCAGCGCCCTCGACGACAAGGTGGCGGGCCGTATCCGCGCGCTGCCCGGCGTGGCCGCCGTACACGCCAACGTCAGCGGCCGGGCCACCGTCGCCGACAAGGACAACCAGCCGATCGGCACGGAGTGGCAGAACCACGCCACCAACTACCAGCCGGGCGCGGACGGCAAGGACGGCCGCTACCCGCTCGTCCAGGGCCGCGGCCCCGCCTCGGCCGGTGAGATCGCGCTGGACGAGGGCACCGCCAAGAAGGGCGGGCTGAAGGTCGGCGACACCGTGCGCTTCGCCACCGACGGACCGGCCCTGCACAAGAAGCTGGTCGGCATCGTCCACTCCGAGGACCCGAAGATCACCGCGGGCGGCAGCCTGGCGCTGTTCGACACCGCCACCGCGCAGAAGCTGTTCACGCACCCCGGCACGTACGACGAGCTGGTGGTGTCCTCGAAGCCCGGTACCGACGAGGCGGCGCTGACCGACGCGGTCAAGAAGGTGCTGCCGAAGGACCGCGCCGAGGCGACCAGCGGCACCGCGCTGGCGGCCGAGCAGGCCAAGATGGTCGAGCGGAGCAACAGCGCGCTGAGCAAGACACTGCTGGTCTTCGCGGGCATCGCCCTGTTCGTCGGCATCTTCATCATCGCCAACACCTTCACCATGCTCATCTCCCAGCGCAGCCGCGAAATCGCGCTGATGCGGGCGATCGGCGCCTCCCGCCGCCAGGTGGTCCGCTCGGTGCAGGTCGAGGCGGCCCTGCTCGGGCTGGTCTCCTCCGTCGTCGGCTTCGCGCTGGGCACCGGCATCGCGGTCGCCATGCGCGCGGTGCTCGACGCCAACGGCGCCGGATTCCCCGACGGCCCGCTGGTGATCAGCCCGACCGCGGTGCTCTCCGCGCTCGGCGTGGGGGTGCTGGTGACCGTGCTCGCCGCCTGGCTGCCGTCCCGCAGGGCCGCGAGGATCGCCCCGGTCGAGGCGCTGAGCACGGTGGACGCGGCCCCCGCGCTACGCGGCCTGGTCGTGCGCAACACCATCGGCGCGATCGTCACCGCCCTCGGCGTCGCGATCATGCTGTACGTCTCCACCCTCACCAAGAGCGACGACAGCACCCTGATGACCGCCATGGCCGGCTCGGTGCTGACCCTGACCGGCGTCATCATCCTCTCCCCGCTGCTGTCGCGGCCGCTGGTCGCGCTGGCCGGCCGGGTCACCACGCGGATCTTCGGCATCAGCGGCAAGCTGGCCAAGGAGAACGCGCTGCGCAACCCGCGCCGTACCGCCGCCACCGCCTCGGCCCTGATGATCGGTCTCACGCTGATCACCGGCATGACGGTCGCCGGCCTCTCGACGCAGCGGGCCGCCGACGAGATGTCCGCCAAGGGCCTGACCGCCGACTACCAGGTCAGCACCTCCAACTTCCGCGGCCTGGACCCGAAGCTGACGCAGCGGGCCGCGGCCCTGTCCGGCGTCGAGGCGGCGGTGCCGCTGCGCCAGACCGTCTTCGACGTGGCGGCGGACGGCGCGTTCGGGATGCTCACCGGCACCGACCTCGACCGGATCGGCAAGGTCACCGACCTGAAGTTCCGGAGCGGTTCCCTGAAGGCCGTACGGGACGGCGGCGGGATCGCGGTCTCCGCGAGCCGGGCGAAGGAGAAGGGCTGGAAGACGGGCGACACCCTCCAGGCCACCTTCCCCACCGATGCCCGGGGCGACGAGCAGAAGCGGAAGAACCAGAAGAAGACGCCGCTGAAGATCGCCGGCATCTACGAGGACAACCAGGTCGTGGGCGAGTCGCTGGCCTCCACCCGGCTCGTCGACCCGCATCTGAAGCCCCTCAAGGACGACAAGGTCCTGATCAAGACCGCGAACGGCCCCGAGGCGGGGCTCGCGAAGGACATCCGCAAGGCCCTCGGCGACAGCCCGCTGCTGAAGGTCCAGGACCGCGACGGGCTGCGCAAGGAGAACGCCGGCCAGATCGACACGGTGCTGAACATGGTCTACGGACTGCTCGGCATGGCCGTGATCATCGCGGTGGTCGGTGTGGTCAACACCCTGGCCATGTCCGTCTTCGAACGCACCCGGGAGATCGGCATGCTGCGCGCGGTCGGCCTCGCCCGCAGCGGCATCAAGCAGATGGTCCGCCTCGAATCCGTGGTCATCTCGCTGTTCGGCGCGATCCTCGGCATCGGCGTGGGCGTCTTCCTGGCCTGGGCCGGCGGCAGCATGGCGGCCGGCGCGATGCCGACGTACGAGATGGTCCTCCCCTGGGACCGCCTCGGCGCCTTCCTGGCCATCGCCCTGGTCGTCGGCATCCTCGCCGCCGCCTGGCCGGCCCGGCGCGCCGCCCGCCTCAACATGCTGGAGTCCATCGGCTCCGAGTGACCGCCCCGAGGTGGCCCCGCTCCCGCCCGTCCCGTCCCCTCTCCCCCGGGGACGGGGCGGGCGTCTTCTCGTACCCGGGGCCGGTACCGGGGTTGGCCCGCCGCGAAAGGGCAACCCGCCCTCCATGGCTGCCGAACACTCCACCGAGAAGCCCACCACGTTGATCGCCCACTCCTGGTGGGACGTACTGCGGCGCACGGGCAAGGAGTTCCTCGACGATGAATTGCCGGACCGGGCCGCGGCGCTCACGTATTACGGGGTGCTCTCGCTCTTTCCGGCGCTGTTGCTGCTCGTCTCGACGCTCGGCGTGATCGGGCAGTCGGCGACCGACGCGATCCTGAAAAACCTGCAGCAGATCACGCCGGGGGCCGCGCGGGACATCGTGAGCGAGGCGGTGCGGCAACTGCGGGACGGGCCCGGTACGGGCAGCGTGCTGGCCGTGCTCGGCCTGCTGGGCGCCCTGTGGTCGGCCTCCGGCTACATCGCCGCCTTCATCCGTACCGCCAACGCCGTCTACGACCTGCCCGAGGGGCGGCCGGCGTGGAAGACGCTGCCGCTGCGGCTGGGCGTGACGGTCCTGCTGATGGTGCTGCTCGCCGCCAGCGCGGTGATCGTGGTCTTCACCGGCACGCTGGCCCGGCAGGCGGGCCGCGGCCTGGGCATCGGGGACACCGGGCTCGCGGTCTGGTCGGTCGCCAAGTGGCCCGTGCTGGTCCTGCTCGTGGTCCTGATGATCACCATCCTGTACCGGGCCACACCCAACGTGCGCAGCCCGGGTCTGCGCTGGCTGACCCCCGGCAGCTTCCTGGCCGTCGTGCTGTGGCTGGCCGCCTCGGCGGGCTTCGCCCTGTATGTGGCCAACTTCGGCTCGTACAACAAGACGTACGGCACCCTGGCGGGCGTCATCGTCTTCCTCGTCTGGCTGTGGCTGTCGAACCTGGCGGTCCTGCTGGGCCTGGAGTTCGACGCCGAGCTGGCCCGGCAGCGGGCGATCGCCGAGGGGCACCCGGGCGAGGAGCCGTACGTGGAGCCGCGCGACACCCGCACCTGGCCGTCCCGCCTGCGCAGGCGGCGCGAACGGCGCGAGCCGGCCACCGACCGCTGAGCGCCGGACCGCATCAAGCCGGACCACCAAGCCGGACTGCACCAAGAGAGTGAGCGTCTGCACGACCGGCGTCCAGGGCGGGTACCCCTCGGGAGCCCCACCCACGGCGCGGACCCGAGCGCCTTCGAGTGCCGAAGGAAAGCGAGAGCAGTGACAGACACAGCGAGTCAGGGACGGGCGGCGGGCGACGACCGCCCGGTGCTCACCAACCGGCAGGGCCACCCGGTCCACGACAACCAGAACCAGCGGACGGTCGGCGCGCGCGGCCCGGCCACCCTGGAGAACTACCAGTTCCTCGAAAAGATCAGCCACTTCGACCGGGAGCGCATCCCCGAGCGGGTGGTGCACGCGCGCGGCGTGACCGCGTACGGCTTCTTCGAGAGCTACGGGAAGTGGGGCGACGAGCCGGTCGGCCGCCACACCCGGGCGAAGCTGTTCCAGGAGGCCGGCAAGCGCACCGAGGTGGCCGTGCGGTTCTCCACCGTGATCGGCGGCCGGGACTCCTCCGAGGCGGCCCGCGACCCGCGCGGCTTCGCCGTGAAGTTCTACACCGAGGACGGCAACTGGGACCTGGTCGGCAACAACCTGGGCGTCTTCTTCATCCGGGACGCGATCAAGTTCCCGGACGTCATCCACTCCCTCAAGCCCGACCCGGTGACCCACGAGCAGAAGCCGGCCCGGATCTTCGACTTCATGTCGCAGACGCCCGAGTCGATGCACATGCTGGTCAACCTGTTCAGCCCGCGCGGCATCCCCGCCGACTACCGGCACCAGCAGGGCTTCGGCGTCAACACCTACAAATGGGTGAACGACGAGGGCCGGACCGTCCTGGTCAAGTACCACTGGATGCCCAAGCTCGGCGTGCGCAGCATGACCGAGGCGGACGCGGCGGCGGTACAGGCCCAGGAGCTGGGCCATGCGACCAAGGACCTGTACGAGGCGGTCGGCCGCGGCGAGTACCCCGAGTGGGAGCTGCTCGTCCAGATGATGGACGACCACGACCACCCGGAGCTGGACTTCGACCCGCTGGACGACACCAAGACCTGGCCGGAGCAGGACTTCCCGCCGAAGCCGGTCGGCCGGATGGTGCTCGACCGGATGCCGGACAACTACTTCGCCGAGAACGAGCAGATCTCCTTCGGCACCGGCGTCCTCGTCGACGGGCTGGACTTCTCCGACGACAAGATGCTCGTCGGCCGGACCTTCTCCTACAGCGACACCCAGCGCTACCGGGTCGGCCCGAACTACCTCCAGCTGCCGGTCAACCGGGCCAAGAACGCCACCGTCCACACCAACCAGCGCGACGGGCTGATGGCGTACGAGCAGGACCCGCACGGGGGCGACCCGGAGGTCAACTACGAGCCGTCGCTCACCGGCGGGCTGCACGAGGCGCGGGAGCCGTCCCACGACGAGCAGGGCCCGGAGATCCGCGGCCGCCTCACCCGCAAGCGCATCCCGCGCACCAACGACTACCTCCAGGCGGGCCAGCGCTTCCGGCTGCTGGCGGACTGGGAGCGCGACGACCTGGTCAAGAACCTCACCGACCTGATCTCCCAGGCCGACCGGCGGGTCCAGGAGCGGATGGTGTGGCACTTCCTGCTGGTCGAGAACGAACTCGGTCTGCGGGTCGGCGAGGGGCTGGGCATCGGGCCCGGCGACGTGTCCCATCTGGAGCCGCTGAGGGACCAGACCCTGACCGACGAGGACCGCAAGCGGCTGGCGAACCTCGGCGACAACCCGCCGCGGGATGTCTCCGGGCTCACCATGACCCACTGCGTCCCGAACGAGCGGCACGCCGTCGCGGGCTGAGAGGAGGTCCGGCCGGGCATGGCAGCGCCGAAACGGTACGCGGTCGCGGCGTCGGGGACGTGGGTGGACGACGAGGACGGGCGCCGGCTCCCCGCGGGCGAGGTGCACGCCTGGGAGCAGGGGCTGAACCAGACGGTCTGCGGCCTCTCGCTCAGCCGCTCGCAGCTGGGGCGGTTCCCGCACATCGGGTGGCCGGACATCCTGCCCGAGTCGGGCGGGGCCGCGGACCGGGTCCGGCGGGTGTGCCCGCGCTGCGCGTCGGTGGCCGGACGCCGGGGCACCGACGCCCGGCCGCGCTGGCACCGTACGAACCCCCGGCCGTGACGCAGCGGCGCCGCCGTGCCCGACGTACGGGTACGGCGGCGCCGGAGGGGCGACGGCCTCGAAGACGGGCTATCCCGGCCAGGTCCCCGTCGCCTTGCGCACCGCCACCGCTCCGCTGCGGTCCACGGCCGCCTTCACCACCGCGAGCGTGGCGCCCTGGAGCGCGGCGGCCGGCAGCACCTCCCGCCAGCGACGTTCCTCGTCGGTGGCCTTCGGTGCGTCCTCCTCGCGGCCGACCAGCTTCCACAGGCGCTTGAACAGGAAGCCGGCCAGCACCCCGCCGAGGGCACCGAACACCATGCCCAGGGGCTTGTAGAGCAGTTTGATCATCAGTGGTGTCCTTTGCTCCGGCAGGCCCGGCGGGCCTTGGCGCCCGCGGTGGCGAGCGGGCGGGCGGTCTTCTTCGCACGCGGCCCGGTACGCAGTCTCGTACGCCGCAGGTGCGGGCGCACCCGGGCGCGGCCACGGCGCCGCAGCACCAGGGCGCCGGCCAGCAGCGCACCGCCCGCGGCGGCGGCCGTCCGGACGGCCGTGGAGCCCGTCAGCCGGTGCGTGGCCGCCGCGGCGCTGTCCTTGATCCGGGCCGCCTTCTCCTGTGCGCGGCTCTTCACATCGGCCTTGTCGGCCAGCTCGGCCACCGTGTCGCCGAGTTCCTGCCGGGTCCGCTCGATACGGGCACGCAGTTCGGCCGGGCTCGCGCCGTCGCCGCTGCGGGGGTCACTGGTCATCGCCGGGCCCTCTCCTTGATCGTCTCGATGTCCTGGCGGACGCTGTGCACCGCCTCCTCGGGCACCGGCGGGGTGGCCCGCCGGATCCGCTGCCGCCCCAGCAGACCGAGGACCGCCGCCAGCACCAGCAGCGCGCCCACGACCACGAGGCCGGCGGCCCACAGCGGCAGCACCAGCCCGAGCGCGATGATCGCGGTGGCCACCAGCGCCTGGGCGGCCAGGAACGCCACCGTCCCGGCCCCGCCGAGCAGCCCGCCGCCCACACCGAAGCGCTTTCCCTTGCGCGCCAGTTCCGACTGCGCCAGGCGCATCTCGTCGCGTACCAGGCTGGACAGCTGCTCCGACGCCTGGGTGACCAGTTCGTTGACCGGCCTGCCGTCCGGCCGGGCCGTCCGGTGATCCACGAAGTCGCTCATCCCGGTCACGCCTCCTTCCTTGTGCGCGCCGGGTACCTCCTCACGGGCCGGCTAACCGGAACGTTGGCCCGTACGGGTGCCGGAACCCCGCGTACGGCCGGGCCCCGGGCGCGCGCCAACGCGAACGGCGCGCGTCCCCGGGCAGGGAACGCGCGCCGTAGAAGGTTTCGCGGCAGCCGGATCAGAAGACCGACTCGGCCTCCTGCATGCGGTTCACCGGCACCCGCTTCAGCTCGGTGACCGCGTCGGCCAGCGGGCTCATCACGATGTCCGTGCCGCGCAGGGCGGTCATCTGGCCGAAGTCGCCGCGGTGCGCGGCCTCGACGGCGTGCCAGCCGAAGCGGGTGGCGAGCACACGGTCGTACGCGGTGGGCGTGCCGCCGCGCTGGACGTGGCCGAGGATGACCGGGCGGGCCTCCTTGCCGAGGCGGTGCTCCAGCTCGCGGGCGAGGGCGGTGCCGATGCCCTGGAAGCGCTCGTGGCCGTACTGGTCGATCTCACCGTGGCCGTAGTCCATCGTGCCCTCGGCGGGGTGGGCGCCCTCGGCGACGCAGACGACGGCGAACTTCTTGCCCCGGTCGAAGCGCTCCTCGACCATCTTCACCAGGTCGTTCACGTCGAAGGGGCGCTCCGGCAGGCAGATGCCGTGGGCGCCGCCGGCCATGCCGGACTCCAGCGCGATCCAGCCCGCGTGCCGGCCCATGACCTCGACGACCATGACCCGCTGGTGCGACTCGGCGGTCGTCTTCAGGCGGTCGATGGCCTCGGTCGCGACGCCGACCGCGGTGTCGAAGCCGAAGGTGCGGTCGGTGGCGGAGATGTCGTTGTCGATGGTCTTGGGCACACCGACGATCGGCAGACCGGCGTCGGCGAGCATCTTGGACGCGGTGAGCGTGCCCTCGCCGCCGATGGGAATGAGCACGTCGATGCCGTACTCACGCGCGAGGTCCTTGCCGTTCTCGCACGCCTCGCGCAGCCGGGCGCGCTCCAGGCGGGCGGAGCCGAGGATCGTTCCGCCGCGGGCGAGGATGCCGCTGACCGCGTCCAGGTCCAGCTTGCGGAAACGGCCGTCGAGCAGGCCCTTGAAGCCGTCCTCGAAACCGATGACCTCGTCGTCGTGGCCCGTCAGCGCCCGGTGCACCACTGAACGGATCACAGCGTTGAGGCCGGGGCAGTCGCCGCCTGCGGTGAGGACTCCGATACGCATGGTGCTGTGTCTCCTGTGTGCTCGCTGCTGGTTCGTGTGAGCCGGTCCGATTGTTTCACGGGCCGGGAGGCGGTGCCCGCACGGCACCGGGCACCGCTGCCGTCACCCGCTGACGCATGCGCAAAACTGGAAGCGCGGCTTAACCACAGCCGCAGGTATTGTCAAGGGGGGCAAGCTCACCATAACGGGTAATTTGACCTTGCGAAGCGACGGATGGATCGGAGAGCACGCGTGACGCGCAGCGTGTACGTGACCGGGATCGACCGCGGCGACGGCCGGCAGGTCGTCGAGCTGGGAGTCATGGAGCTCCTGACCCGCCATGTGGACCGGGTGGGGGTCTTCCGCCCGCTGGTCCACGACGGACCCGACCGCCTGTTCGAACTGCTGCGGGCGCGCTACCGCCTCTCCCAGCCCGCGGAGACCGTGTACGGCATGGGCTACGAGGAGGCCGCCCGCCTCCAGGCCGAGCAGGGCACCGACGAGCTGGTCTCCCAGCTCGTCGAGCGCTTCCACCAGGTGGCCAGGGACCACGAGTACGTCCTCGTGCTCGGCTCCGACTACGCGGCCACCAGCCTGCCGGCCGAGCTGAACCTCAACGCCCGGCTGGCCAACGAGTTCGGCGCCGCGGTGCTGGCCGTCGTCGGGGGCCAGGGCCAGGAGGCCGAGTCGGTCGGCGCCGAGGCCCGCAACGCCTACCGCGCCTACCACTCGCTGGGCTGCGACGTCGTCGCGCTGATCGTGAACCGGGTGGCGCCCGAGCTGCACGCCGCCGTGGCCGAGCAGGTCGCCGCCCGCCTGCCGGTGCCCTGCTACGCGCTCCCGGAGGACGGCGCGCTCTCCGCGCCCACCGTCGGCCAGATCGTGCACGCGCTCGGCGCCGAGGTGCTGCTCGGCGACGACTCGGGGCTGGCCCGCGACGCCCGCGACTTCGTCTTCGGCGGCGCCATGCTGCCCACCTTCCTCAAGGCGCTGACCCCCGGCTGCCTGGTCGTGACCCCCGGCGACCGCGCCGACCTGGTCATCGGCTCGCTCGCCGCGCACAGCGCGGGCGCCCCGCCCATCGCGGGCGTGCTGCTGACCCTGGACGAGCGGCCCGGCCCGGACATCATGGCGCTGGCCAACCGGCTGGCCCCCGGCACCCCCGTGATCTCGGTGGCCGGCGGCTCCTTCCCGACCGCGGCCGAGCTGTTCGCCATCGAGGGCAAGCTGAACGCCGCCGCGCCGCGCAAGGCGGAGACCGCGCTCGGCCTGTTCGAGCGGCATGTGGACACCGCGGAGCTGACGAACCGTATCTCCGTCGCCCGCTCCGGCCGCGTCACGCCGATGATGTTCGAGCACGAGCTGATCGAGCGCTCCCGCTCGGGCCGTCGCCGGGTCGTGCTGCCCGAGGGCACCGAGGAGCGGGTGCTGCGCGCCGCCGACGTACTGCTGCGCCGCGACGTGTGCGACCTGACGCTGCTCGGCGAGGAGAAGGCGATCCGCAAGCGCGCCGCCGACCTCGCCATCGACCTGGCCGACGCACAGATCATCGACCCGCAGGTCTCCCCGCTGCGCGAGCGCTTCGCCGAGCTGTACGGCAAGCTCCGTGCCCACAAGGGCGTCACCTACGAGCTGGCGTACGACGTGGTCGCGGACGTGTCGTACTTCGGCACCCTGATGGTGCAGGAGGGCCTGGCCGACGGCATGGTCTCCGGCGCGGTGCACTCCACCGCGGCCACCATCCGCCCCGCCTTCGAGATCATCAAGACAAAGCCGGGCGCGCAGATCGTCTCCTCGGTGTTCTTCATGTGCCTGGCCGACCGCGTGCTGGTCTACGGCGACTGCGCGGTCAACCCGGACCCGAACGCGGAGCAGCTGGCGGACATCGCCATCCAGTCGGCGGCCACCGCCGCGCAGTTCGGCGTCGAGCCGCGGATCGCGATGCTGTCGTACTCCACCGGCACCTCCGGCTCCGGCGCGGACGTCGACAAGGTGCGCAAGGCCACCGAGCTGGTCCGCGAGCGCCGCCCCGACCTGCTGGTGGAGGGCCCGATCCAGTACGACGCGGCGGTGGACGCCGCGGTGGCCAAGACCAAGCTGCCGGACTCCGAGGTCGCCGGCCGGGCCACCGTCCTGGTCTTCCCCGACCTGAACACCGGCAACAACACCTACAAGGCCGTCCAGCGCTCGGCGGGCGCGGTCGCCGTCGGCCCGGTCCTCCAGGGTCTGCGCAAGCCGGTCAACGACCTCTCGCGCGGCGCGCTGGTCCAGGACATCGTCAACACCGTGGCCATCACGGCCATCCAGGCGCAGGGCGCGGCACCGGGCGGCTCGCCCGCCGCCGACGCCTGACGCTCCCGGCCGCCCATCCCCCCACCACCGACCGAAAGCTGCTTCATGACTGCCAATGCCACCCGTGTCCTCGTCCTCAACTCCGGCTCCTCGTCGGTGAAGTACCAGCTGCTCGACATGCGCGACGGCTCCCGGCTCGCCGCGGGCCTGGTCGAACGCATCGGTGAGCAGACCTCGCGCCTGGCCCACACGCCGCTGGCCACCGGCGGCGACAAGAGGGAGCGCGAGGCCCGGATAGCCGACCACGAGGAGGCGCTGAAGGCGGTCGCCGACGAGCTGGCCGCGGACGGGCTCGGCCTGGACTCGCCGGAGCTGGCGGCGATCGGGCACCGGGTGGTGCACGGCGGTCTGAAGTTCACCGAGCCGACGGTGATCGACGACGCCGTGCTCAAGGAGATCGAGCGGCTGGTGCCGGTGGCGCCGCTGCACAACCCGGCGAACATCACCGGCATCAGGACGGCGCAGGCGCTGCGGCCCGACCTGCCGCAGGTCGCGGTCTTCGACACCGCCTTCCACACCACGATGCCGGAGCACGCGGCGCGCTACGCCATCGACGTGGAGACGGCCGACGCCCACCGCATCCGCCGCTACGGCTTCCACGGCACCTCGCACGCGTACGTCTCGCGCAAGACCGCCGAGCTGCTCGGCAAGGCGCCCGAGGACGTCAACGTCATCGTGCTGCACCTGGGCAACGGTGCCTCCGCCTCGGCGGTCGCGGGCGGGCGCTGCGTGGACACCTCGATGGGCCTGACCCCGCTGGAGGGCCTGGTCATGGGCACCCGCTCGGGCGACATCGACCCGGCGGTGGTCTTCCACCTCAAGCGGGTGGCGGGCATGGACGCGGACGAGATCGACGTGCTGCTCAACAAGAAGAGCGGCCTGATCGGGCTGTGCGGCGACAACGACATGCGGGAGATACGCCGCCGGATCGACGAGGGCGACCAGCGGGCGGCGCTCGCCTTCGACATCTACATCCACCGGCTGAAGAAGTACATCGGCGCCTACAGCGCGGTGCTGGGCCGGGTGGACGCGGTGGTGTTCACCGCGGGCGTCGGCGAGAACGCGGCCCCGGTGCGCGAGGCCGCGGTCAAGGGTCTGGAGGAGCTGGGGCTGGCGGTGGACGCCGACCTGAACTCCGTACGGTCCGACGAGGCGCGGCTGATATCGCCGGAGTACGCGCGCGTCGCGGTCGCCGTCGTCCCCACCGACGAGGAGCTGGAGATCGCCAACCAGACGTACGCCCTGGTCAGCAACTGACCCGCGGCACCACAGGGCGGGCGCCGGCGGTATCCGTGCGGCGCCCGGCCGGTACCTCGCTTCCGGGCACCCCAGCCCAAATTATTCCGCTCCGAAACAAACGATAGGATCGATCCCATGCGCCGTTCCAAAATCGTCTGCACCCTGGGCCCCGCCGTCGACTCCTACGACCAGCTGAAGACGCTGATCGAGGCCGGCATGAACGTGGCCCGATTCAACATGAGCCACGGCACCCACGCGGAGCACGAGGAGCGCTACCACCGCGTCCGCAAGGCCGCGGAGGAGACCGGCCGCGCCATCGGCGTGCTGGCCGACCTCCAGGGCCCGAAGATCCGCCTGGAGACCTTCGCCGACGGCCCCGTCGAGCTGGTGCGCGGCGACGAGTTCGTCATCACCACCGAGGACGTGCCCGGCGACAAGACCATCTGCGGCACGACCTACAAGGGCCTGCCGGCCGACGTCTCCAAGGGCGACCCGGTCCTGATCAACGACGGCAATGTGGCGCTCCAGGTCATCGAGGTGGACGGCCCCCGGGTGCGCTGCATCGTCATCGAGGGCGGCGTGATCTCCGACCACAAGGGCATCAACCTGCCCGGCGCGGCGGTCAACGTCCCGGCGCTGTCCGAGAAGGACATCGACGACCTGAAGTTCGCCCTGAACATGGGCTGCGACCTGGTGGCGCTGTCCTTCGTGCGGGACGCCAAGGACGTCAACGACGTGCACCGCGTCATGGACGAGGTCGGCCGGCGCGTACCGGTGATCGCCAAGGTGGAGAAGCCGCAGGCGGTCAACAACATGGAGGAGGTCGTCGCGGCCTTCGACGGCGTCATGGTCGCCCGTGGTGACCTGGCCGTGGAGTACCCCCTCGAAAAGGTCCCGATGGTGCAGAAGCGCCTGGTGGAGATGTGCCGGCGCAACGCCAAGCCGGTGATCGTGGCGACCCAGATGATGGAGTCGATGATCACCAACTCGCGGCCGACCCGCGCCGAGGCGTCGGATGTCGCCAACGCGATCCTGGACGGCGCCGACGCGGTCATGCTCTCCGCCGAGTCCTCGGTCGGCCAGTACCCGATCGAGACCGTCAAGACGATGTCGAAGATCGTCGAGGCGGCCGAGGAGGAGCTGCTGTCCAAGGGCCTGCAGCCGCTGGTCCCGGGCAAGAAGCCCCGTACGCAGGGCGGCGCGGTGGCCCGCGCGGCTGCCGAGATGGCCGACTTCCTCAACGGCAAGGCCCTGGTCGCCTTCACCAAGTCCGGTGACACGGCCCGCCGCCTGTCGCGCTACCGCGCGGCCCAGCCGATCCTGGCCTTCACCACGGACGCCGCCACCCGCAACCAGCTCGCGCTGAGCTGGGGCGTGGAGACCTTCGTCGTGCCGCACGTGGAGCACACCGACGAGATGGTCGACCTGGTCGACGCCGAGCTGCTCAAGCTCCAGCGCTACAACGACGGCGACACCATGATCATCACCGCCGGCTCGCCCCCCGGCGTCCCCGGCACCACCAACATGGTGCGCGTCCACCACCTGGGCGGCGACCGCGCCTGACGCGCGGGACGCGACGTGCGGCACGGCGCGCGAACCTGAATACGGCGATGGGCCGCATCCGGTTGGGGATGCGGCCCATCGCCGTACGCGGACGCCCTGTCTCCTCAGGGCAGCAGCGGGCAGACCTCCAGCCAGGCGTCCAGCTCGCGGGCACGGGGGAGGCCGTTGAGCAGGGGGCGCACCGGCCGGGTCGGAGCGACGAGCATCTTGATCATCCGCAGCTCGATGATCTGCTCACGTGACAGTTCCCGCCACCGCGGCCCCAGCTCCCGGGCAGTTGCCGGGTCGTCCATCGGCATCAGGTCCAGCACGCTGTCGAGCAGCCGAGCCGGATCGCGCAACGGGACTCCCGCCCGCGGCCCGACCTTCTGCAGCAGCACGGACGTCAGATTGTGGTCCCGGTGCTGCCATTCCAGGCCCTTCTTACCCACGGAACTCTCGGCCGCGGCCAGCAGCTGCAGCCAGGCGTCCGACACGGCGAGCCACTGCGGCCCGTCCAGTTCCGGGGCCGCCTCGATGGTCCGCGCCGCAAACATCTGGGCAGCGGCCAGCCAGTCGTTGACGTCTCCCTGCGCGGTCCGCACTCCGTCCGGGGACCAGCGCTGTACGTGGCCGTCCAGGTTGAGGGTCGCCAGATCATCGAAGTGGTAGGTCACCAGAACTGCACTCCCGCCGCGGCGAAGGCTTCTCTGCCGATCTCCAGGCTCTCCAGCGAGGGCTTGAAGTGTCCGCTGTGGTTGTTCAAGCTCGTACCGAAGTATCCCACCTCCTTGTTCCCCGCTATCTGAGCTTCCCCGGCGGCCCTCACCGGCGCGCCACCGCTGAGCACCGGATGGCTGAGTTCCTCCTGCGCCACTGTTTTGGGCATGATCACCAGAGAATTGTCCTCAAGAACAGCCCATTTGACGATGTCACCGGATCCCTCGAAGTCGATGTACCGGTCAAACTGGGCGGTACCGGGCCGGGCCGGTGTGATGCCGAGCCGCTCGGCGAGCGCAAGCTCCTGTGCCAAGTCCGGTGCCAATAGGTTCTTGAACAACTGACAGGAGTTGTGCACCAGCACCTGCGCGTCGCCCGCGAAATAGGTGTGGTCGCCCTCGACCTCGAAGGTGAACACCGGCACCACGCCCCGCAGGACGCGGACCGCACCGACCTTGGCATCGCCTCCGCCCTGCCGCGGCAGCCGGTAGCCCGCCCGCAGGTCCCGTGCGGGGGTCCAGCCCTTGCCCGTCACCCAGAACGGATGCCCGGGGGTGGCCCGCACAGCGCCGTGGTCCGTACCGACGGACACCAGCGCGTCCGCACTGTGGCGGTACAGCTCGGTGATCCGCCGCAGCCGTTTCTTGCCGGTGCGCGGATCGGCCGCCCACACCCGGTCGCCGACCCGGAGGTCTTCGATCTTCTTGGTCCCGCCTGCCACGGCGACCGGCGTGCCGGCCGGGAAGCAGTTGGCGGCGGCACGGGCGAGCCGCTCCAGGGCGGCCAGCGAGGCCGGGTTGATACCGGAGGCCCGGACGGACGCGAGCGCTTCCTCGATGCCGGAGCCCGCACGGATGGCGTCACGCAGCGCCTTCACGCTGCGGCCGATGGCCTTGATGATGGCCGGCGCGGCCAGACTCGCCGCCGCCCAGGCACAGCCGCTCACCTCGCCATGGGCGCAGTCGATGTAGTCCTGGACCATGCCGGTGGCGACCGACTTGAGTACTTCCGCCGTCAGCTTCCAGCCGTTGACGTGGATCTTGCCGGGCTTGGTGAAGTCGATCGGCGCGCTGCCCAGGTAGTCGCCGGTGAAGTGACCGATGCACGCGGCGTCGGAGGTGTTCGGCAGCGTGCAGGTCAGCAGGATGAAGTGCGCCTTGCCGGTGATGTGGTGCGTGACGTCGATCTCACAGCCGACGTCCGAGCCCGTGTGGCTGCCTTCGCAGTCGCCGTCGGACGTGATGGTGTCCTGGAGACCCTCGGTGAAGGAGACGATGCCCGACGCGCCCGAGGGGCCACTGTCGCTCATCCGGACCGTCTCGCGTTGAGCGTCCTCGGCCCGCTCGGCCCGGGTGGCCGAGTCCTCGGCCTCCTTCGCCAGCTCCCGGGAACGCGCTGCCGAGGCTTCCGCCGCGTCCGCGTCGCGGTCCGCCTTGTCGGCGATGCCGCGGGCCGTGGCCGCGTCGACCTCGGCCGCGTCCGCCGCTCCTCGCGCCGATGACGCGTCCTTCTCTGCCTCGGTAGCCGACTCCCGCGCCGCTGTGGCATACCCGCCCGCGATGGTGGCGGCGGACTGGGCAGCCTCCGCGTCGGCGGTGGCCTGCCGGTCGTACTCGACGGTGCGGGCCTCGGACTTCTTGGCCGCCTTCGCCGCCTCGGCTGCCTCCGCGGCGGACGCACCGGCCCGGTCCGCCGATTCCACCGCCTGTCGCGCGGATTCGGCGGCCGCCGCGGCCGCCTCGGCCGCCGCCTTGGCGTCGGCCGCCGCCTTGGCGGCCAGTGCCTTCGCGGCGATGGCCGCCAAGGCCGCCTGATCGGCCTTGGCCTTCGCGACGGCCCGCTGCTGCTCGGCAGCGGTCTTCGCGGCCTGCCCGGTCAGCACGGCCAGCCCCGCCGAGGCGTCGGTCTCCTTGTAGGGAGAGCCGAGCTCGATGGCGTCGTTGGCCGGCTTGATGACCTGTGCGGCGGAGTCACGGGCAGCCTGCGCCGCCTGCGCGGTGGCATAGGCGAATCCGGCTGTGCGCACCGCGGAAACCGCGGCGCCGGTGGCTTCCAGGCGGGCCATGACGGCGTTCGCCTGTGCCTTGGCGGCCTGGGATCTGGCGGTCTCGGCATAGGCTTTGGCCGCACGGGCGTTCTGTGCCGCCGCCTCGGATGCCGCAATGGCCTCGGCAGCGGCCGCATGGGCCTTCTTCACCGCCGCGTTGGTGATGGCGACATCAGCCTTCGCCCCGTCGGCCGCGGCCTGCGACCGGGAGGCGGCCGCCTCCGCCCGGGTCGCGGCCTCGCGTGCGTTCATCGCCGCGCTCGTGGCCTCGTTCGCCGCGCGCCGGGCCTCGGTGGCCGCAGTGGTCGCCCGGTTGGCTGCGGCTCTCGCGTCGCTGGCCGCCGCACGGGCCTCACCGGCAGCCGACGTCCCTTCGACGGCGGCGGCATGTGCCTCAAGGGCGTTGGCCCGCGCCGACAGGGCGTCGCGGTCGCGCTCGGCCGTACGGGCGCCGTCCCGCGCCCGGGTCGCCTTGCGTTCGGCTTCGAGCGCGGCTTCTTTCTTCTGGCTCGCGGTGTTCCCCGCCGCGCGCGCGTCGGTCAGTGCATCAGCGGCCTTCGCTCTCTGCTGCTGCGCCCGTTCCTCGGCCGAGGCGGCGTTGGCCCGCTCTCTCTCGGCCCTCTCCTTCTCCGCCTTGGCCAGATCCCGCTCACGCTCGGCGGTGGCCCGCTTCGCCTTGGCGTCGGCCGCGGCTTCCTTGGCCGTCTTCTCCGCTGCCTCGGCCTTGGCCTGGGCTTCCTTGGCCTTGGTGGCGTTCGCGGCAGCTTCTTTGGCCTGGACGGCTGCCCCGTCGGCGGCCTCCTTGGCCTGGGCGGCGGCCTCCTCTGCCGCCTTACGCCGGAACTCCGCCTTGGTGGCATGGGATTGCGTCACAGCCAGGGCGTTGAGTGTCTTGCTGTCCGCGGCCGACGCCCGGGTGGCGTGGACCGCGGTCTCCGTCGCCTTGGCGGCAGCCTGGGTGGCGGCGGCCGACGCCTTGACGATCTGCGCGGCCTGCTGGGCGTACATCAGACCGCGGCCCCTGGGCTGTCCCGCCCGGTCGGCGATGGCGTACGCCTCCTGCTGGGCCGCATGGGCCCGCTCGCTCTGCGACTTCGCCGACAGTGCCGCACGCGACCCGCATAGAGCCGTCCCGAGGCGCGGGCCCGTGCCTGGGATATGCGGGTTTTCACCGTCTCGAACTCGGCTTTGGTGGGGTAGTCCACGCCGGCCTTCTCGGGGCTCACAGCAAGGTAGTACGCCTGCCATTCGGTCAGCCGACTGGCGATCAAGGACTGCCCGAGGGATTCGGCCATGGCCTGTGCCGCCACGGCCAGATCCGAGGACGCCTTCGCCTCGGCGGCGAGGATGACGTCCCGCTGCGCCTTCTGGCCGTCGAGTTCGCTCTGCCATTCGGCCGACGCGGTCGCCAGCTCACCGTCGAGTACCTGGTGCGGGTCGGGCGGATCGGCGCTCGCGCAGGAAGCGAAGCGGGCTTTCAGGTTCTCGACATCGATGCGGTATTCCATGGAGTCCGCGGCGGGCGCGGAGGTGGGGAAGCCGCCGTTCTGCAGGAAGATCCGCGCGTCGTCCGCGTACATGGGGTGCATGAAGGTCATGCCCTCCCATGCCTTCCAGTCCGCGTAGTCCTCCTTGCGGTCCTCGGAGTAGCGGCTGGTGGCGATCTTCGATACAGCGTCGGCGGACTCCTTTCCCGCGGCCGGGGTCAGGTCCGCGTAGAAGTCGGATTCTTTCTGCCAGAACCGGTCGGACATCCAGCCCATGAGGCCGGTCTGCTGGAAAATGGAGGGGTCACGGGGTGTCCAGGTGAAACCCGTGACGGTGTAACCCGGTGGTATCTGCCGGACGTTCAAGGACTCGTCCCAGACGCGGTTCCGGCCGTCGAGCTCCGCCACCTTGCCGTCGGACCACGCCTGGTCCTTTTCGTAGGCCGTGGCCAGCGGGGTTTTCTTCCAGTACTCCGGGTCCGCGGCAGCATGCAGCTCGTCCGGGGTACCGCTGAGCCCGGAGCGGGCCAGGGCCTTCATGGCCGGCCCGCCCTTGCGCAGGACATTCGACAGCAGGCACTGCTCCGCGCGGATCTGCGCGGCTCCGGCCGAGGACGATCCTGCCGGTGCGGAAGCCGTGGCATTCGCGGGCAGCGGGGTCAGCTCGCTGCCGGACAGTGTGACGGCGACCGCGGCCACCAGGGAGGTGGCGGCAATCAGCCGGGACTGCCCGCGTCGGTCACGCGGGAGCTTGGGGGGTCTTTTCTTACGCATGAGTCATCAGCCGATCTGCTGCGTGGAGTTGTCCGGCGCACGTGTCGCGCATACGGACAGGGCACTCAGGAGGCGGGGCCGAAGCGACGTACGCCTGGCCGGGAAAGCGGAGGCAAGGTGGGCGCACACGGGCCCTGGTACCAGCACGCCGGTACTGGGCCACTGTGTAACGGGCGTGTCAGAAGAGGACGTTGTACGCGCCCCAGCCGCCCGTGCCGATCTTCACACGGGCAGCGAACGGCGCGTTGGACTCGCCCGTTCCTTCGAACAGCCACAGCGCGCCCGCCGGGTCCCTCGCGATCAGGTCGGCCTTCCCGTCACCGTCGGTGTCCCCGGCGGAGACCAGGGCGTCGTAGGCATTCCAGCCGGTGCCGACGGTCACCCGTGAGCCGAGCGCGACGTCGGCCGCGGCGTTGCCGGTGCCCGGGTAGATGTACAGGATTCCTTTGGTGTCCCGGGCCAGCAGGTCGGCTTTACCGTCGCCGGTGTAGTCACCGCGTCCGGCGATGCCGGTCATGGCGTTCCAGCCGCCGGATCCGATCCGGATCCGGCCGGCAAGCGTTCCGTCCGGCCTGCCCTGGTAGAGCCAGAGAGCGCCCTCCTTGTCACGGCCCACCAGGTCCGGCTCGGCACTGCCGCCCAGATTGCCCGCGCAGATCAACAGGGTGTAGATGTCCCAGCCGCCACCGATGACCTTGGTTTCGCCACCACGCTCGGCGGTGTAGTAGAGCGTGTTCTCCATGCGGAGGTATAAGTCGTTGCCCGCACCGCCGTCCGAGATGTCGGCTTGGACGAGGGCGGTCGCCTCGCCGTACCCCCCGCCGAGGTCCACCCCGGCCCGCAGGCCACCGGTCCGGTCCGGTTCGTAGTCATAGAGATGGCCGTCGGCCTTGCGCCCGAACAGGGGGTACGAGGAGGCCGCGGCGGATGCGGCCCGCTGGGGTGGCACCCGGTCGGCTGCCGCGGCCGCTGACGACAACGGCGCCGGACCGGATGGCATCACCACGAGCGCCGCGGCGACGGCGAGGCCCATGGTGCACACCCGCCGCCCGGCGTGCCGGGCGGCCGAGGAATCTGAACATGGGAGTTGGCAGTCCTCACAGAAAGGGTGGGCACGGAGACACCCATGGGCAGCCCGATCGGCTGTTCCTGGTGCCTGTGCACCGGGTCCACGACCGCGGCGGGATCACTGTAGAGATACGCATGATGCCCGTGAAGGCAATGTGAAACTACGTGACTAAATAGTGTTGTTGGTACGGAAACACTGCGATACCTGATCAACTTGTCCTGGACCGTCTCGACTTGTTCCGCACCGACCACCGCTTCGCCACCAAAAGGCCCATGCCCGCCTTCGGAAAGGCGGGCATGGACCGTAAGGCTCAACGGGACGGGAGGGCGGGCGGCGGTCGTCACCCCGTTATCGACTGATGCAGCCCCGGAATCGTCAGGGTGCCGCCGAACTGGCCCGCCTGGGTGATCTTGACCTTGGTGAAGTACGCGAAGGGGACGTTGAGCGGCGGCGGGTGCTCCGGGTCGAAGACGATCGGGATCAGGCCGAAGAGGTTGCCCTGGAGGCGTTCGGTGTACATCGTGACCTTGCCGCCCCGGATCGTGGAGGTCGAGCCCGCCGCCGCCTGGACGTGGTACTTCTTCCCGGCCGGGCCGTCCACGATCTGGTGGAGGTCGCCGATGTCGATGCTGTCGGCGGTGAACTTCAGGGCCTGCTTGGTACGGCCGTCGGGCATCGTGAGGTTGACGACGCCCTCGTAGTCCAGGCCGCGCAGTGTCAGCCCGCTGGACTCCAGGTACCAGGGCTGGTTCGGGACGGTGGCCGGGGGCCGCTCGTCCGTGCCGGCGGTCTTCTTCTCCTCGACGCAGGGGAACGGCTTCTTGCCGTCCGCGTCGGGGGCACCCGGGTCGGCGCTGCCGCTGGGCGACGGGGAGGCCGACGGCGAGGCGTCGTCCGCCTTGTCCTTGGCGTCCTTCGCCGCGTCCTTCGCGGCCTTTCCGGCCTTGCCGGTGGCGTCCCCGGCCGCTTCGCCCGCCTTGCCGACGGCGTCCTTCAGCGGGCCGGTGGGCTGGGTGGAGGGTTGGTCCGCGGGTTTGCCGGTGCCGGAGTTCCCCGAGGGTGACGGGGACGGCGTCGCGCCGGGGCCGGCCGGTTTGTCCTGGCCGGGGTGGAAGACGTCGTGCAGCTTCTTGCCCACGCCCAGGGGGTCGTACCAGGGGTTCTGCTCCGAGGAGGAAGAGGAGGCCGACGGGGACGGGGTGGGCGCGGGGGCCTTTCCGGCCTTGTCCGGGGAGGGGGAAGTCCGGGAGGAGGCGTCGGGGGACGGGGTGGGCGCGGTGTCCGTACCACCGGCGGCCTGGTCCTTGCCGGGCCTGGCGGACTTGCCGTCCTCGGCCGCCTTGTCCTCAGCGGCCTTGTCCTTGGCCGCTTTCTCCTTCTCGGCCTTCTCCTTTTCGGCCTTTTCCTTGGCGGCCTTCTCCTTCTCGGCCTTGTCCTTCGCCGCCTTGTCCTTCGCGTCCTGCTCCCCCTTGTCGGGAGCGCTGACGCACGGGCCGTTCCTGAAGGGGCTTTCCGGCGGCTGCGGCTTGGCCATCGCCAGCTGCGGGGTCAGGCCCATGCCCATCAGGACGGCGGACGGCATCGCGGCGATGGCGATCGCCTTGCCCGCGGGCACGTGCAGCCGGGTCAGCAGCGGCTTGCGCGGGGCCGCGTGGCGCGGCCCCGTTCTCGCCCCCGGGGCGGCCGCGTTCGTCTCGTGCAGCTCGTCACCCGGCACTGTGCCTCCCGTTCGTCCCGTTGACCGGGCTCGCTCCTGACAGGTCGTCCGGTGTGCCGCCCACGGGCCGGGCCGGGGTGCCGTCCTCGGGGGCGAGGGGCTTGCCCGGCGCCCAGGAGACCCCCAGCGCACCGCCGATCAGGCCGAGCACGAAGCCGACCATGAAGGCGCCGAAGTTGGAGACCACCAGGGAGACCAGGGACAGCAGGATCGCCGCCACGCCCGCGAAGACGCGGGAGGCGGGCTGGAACCACATGGTCAGGCCGAGCACGACCAGGAGTACGCCGATGATCAGCGAGCCGGCGCCCGCGGTCGTCGCCATCCGGACGGTCAGGGAGCCGATCGTGAGGTTCGCGTAGGGGATGTACATGATCGGGAATCCGGCCAGCAGCGTCAGCACCCCGCCCCAGAACGGGCGCTGACCCCGCCACTCCCGGAACGAAGTGCGCTTGCGGCCGATGCTCTCGTTCAGCCGTGGTCGCGTGTCGGCGCTCATGTCGTACAGCTCCTCGGGACTGGCTCATCGGTGGTACGTGAGCTGGGGTGCGTGGTGCGGCGGCCGCCGGCGTACGGGTACGGGGCGCGCGGACGGCGGGACGCTCCCGCCGCGCGCACCCCCCGCCCCCGTACGCTCAGGGCGTCAGTAGCACTCGTTCTTGCCGCGGCTGACGTTCATGTGCAGACCGCTGAGCTTGAACGTGCCGGCCGTGGTGGCCCAGGCGCGCTGCTTGACCTTCTCGAAGTGCACGCTGTCGGCCTGCTGGGCGAAGGAGTTGGGGAGGTACTGTCCCCGGCCGCTCTCGCCGGGCTTCGCCGGTCCCGGGCCCTTGGTGGTGTGGTCCACCGAGACACCGATGTCGACGTTGGTGAACGTCGCGTTGGTCTGCAGGTCGTCGGCGTCGATGTAGAGCTTCTTCGCCTCGACCCGCGGGCCGCCGTTGCCACCGGCCTCGAGCTGCATCGTCACGTCACCGAAGATCGGCACCGGCACGACGACCGACTGGCACAGGTTGGTGATCTTCGCCGAGTTCATGCCCACCACGGCGACCGGGTGCTGCCCCTTGTCACCGCCGTCGAGGGCGCCGTACTGGACGAACCCTTCACCGTCGAGTTCGGACGCGGTGACCTTGAACTGCTGGCCGGAGACGCTGAACGACGCCGCCAGCGCGCCCTGCGCGATGGCGACACCGATGGCCGCCGTCGCCGCGACGCTCGGGACCATGACGACCGCGAACCGCTTCCATCTGGTCCCGCCACGAGCCAGGGACTCCATGACTTTCCTCCTTCTCGGACGTACATCTCCGGTTGCGGTCCACGTCTCGGGAGACGGCGGCCGTACCTGGGATGGGAGAAGTGCTACGTCCTCGGGAAGGAGAGCGCCCGTATCGAAAGGCGTACAGGCGTAGCGCGTTCCGAAGCACCGGCGATCACCCCCGAGCGACAACCACTGGCCACGCTCACGCGCGGCCTTTGTCGGACAGGCCCTGCCGGGTGGGCAGGAACCCCCCTGTCCAGGACCGGTGGCGGTGCCGCCGGCCACTCGGTGGGGACCCGTCGCCCCCGCGACGCCGACCGGTTGCCGGGCGGGGGAAATGGACCGAGCGTGGCCGATCGTGGTGCATCGGAAGCCGTCGCACAAGGGGTTCGTTACTTGCGAGTAACGGAGAGATAACCGGCGGGCGACAGCGCGAAATCGGGCACGCACCCAGGGTCGTCGCCAACGGTGATGCGACATGGGGGAATCACGGACAAAAGCCGTCGAATCACAGCACTGCTCTTACTCCAAGTAACAGCGGCCACGATTACCAAGATTTGGTAAAGCGTGGCCGCTGCTGAGGAAGAGGCCCCCGCGCTTCAGGAGACGCGGGAGACGGAGCGCCGATGGCTCAGAAGAGCACCCGCGCCAGTGCCGTACGCGCCGAAATCACCCGCGGGTCCTCGGCGCCGATGACCTCGAAGAGCTCCAGCAGCCGCACCCGTGCGGCCTCGCGGTCGTCGCCGGCCGTGCGCCTCACGGTGTCCACCAGCCGCCCGAAGGCATCCTCGACATGCCCGCCGACCAGGTCCAGGTCGGCCGCCTTGATCTGCGCCTGCACGTCGCCCGGGGCGTCGGCCGCGTCCTTGCGCACCTGTTGCGGGTCCAGGTCCTGGACTCGCTGGAGGAGTTCGGCCTGCGCGAGGCCCAGCTTGGCCTCCGGGTTGGCCGGGTCGTCCGCGAGGACGTTCTTGTACGCCTGGACGGCACCGGCGAGGTCGCCGTTGTCCAGCGCCTGGTTCGCGGCCTCCAGCAGCGCGTCGTACGGGCCGGCCGGCGCGGGGGCGTCCTCCTGGGGCGCGGCGTCGGCCGGGTCGACCGGCGCGCCCACGATCCCGAACTGCTGCTCGGCGGCCTGGACGAGCTGGTCCAGCACCTGGCGGATCTGCGCCTCCGGGGCCGCGCCCTGGAACAGCGGGATCGGCTGGCCCGCGACGACCGCGAAGACCGCCGGGATGCCCTGCACGCCGAACTGCTGGAACAGCGCCTGGTTGCGGTCGACGTCGATCTTGGCCAGGACGAACTTGCCGGCGTACTCCCCCGCCAGCCGCTCCAGCAGCGGGCCGAGCTGCTTGCACGGCTCGCACCACTCGGCCCAGAAGTCGATGACGACCGGCACCTCGGTGGAGCGCTGGAGGATGTCCTGCTGGAACCCCGCCTCGTCGACGTCGTACACCAGCCGGGCGCCACCGGCGGGCTTGCCCGTGCGGGCGGCTTCGGCGCGCGCCTGCTCCGCCTTCTGCTTCGCTTCCCCGGCCGCCTTCACCGCGGCGAGGTCGACGACTCCACTCATGGACATGTTGCGTGGCTGCATGGGCCTATCCTCCCCCCTTCCGCGGACCGTTGCGAAAAGCGGTGCCGAAAATTCACGGTGCGCGAAAAACGCGCGGCGCCGGTCCCGTCCGTGCGGCCCGCCGGTGTGCCGGCGCAGGACGGTGGTGCCGCGTTCCCGCCGGTCCCGGAGGTCCGGTGGATGCCGCGTACGGCCCCGGGTCCCCACCCGCGGCCTGTGGTTGTCGCGTCGGGGCGCGCCGCGTCGGCGGACCCTTTCGCTACGACCCGTAGCGTAACTGTGCGGCGCCCCGGCCCGGCAACCCCTGCCGCGAACCGCGGGAGTGATCTGCCTCACGAGGGCGGGCCCACCCTCCCGTACTGGCCGGTATGGTCGCCCGCATGCACCGCTGCCCCCTCACCGGCACCCGCTCCCCCGAGGGCCGTACGGGCCCCAGGGGCCGCACCGGCCGGCCGCGCAGCGCCGAGGCGGACCGCGCGATCCTCGGCGCGACCCGCGCCGCGCTGGTCGAGCTGGGCTGGGGCAAGCTGACGATGAGCGATGTGGCGGCCCGCGCCGGGGTGGCCAAGACGACCCTCTACCGCCGCTGGGCCAACAAGAACGAGCTGGTCGTGGACGCGGTGGCGGTCCTCTTCGACGAGCTGGAGCTGCCCGACCGCGGCTGTCTCCAGGCGGACATCGAGGGCGTGGTCCTGCAGTTCGCGTCGCTGCTGGCACGTCCGGAGACCAAGACGGCGCTGATGGCGGTGGTCGCCGAGTCCACCACCGACGAGGCGCTGCGGCTGCGCATCCGCTCCGCGGTGGTGGAGCGGCAGAAGCGGCTGGTGGTCCTCGGGCGGGAGCGGGCGCAGGAGCGCGGGGAGCTGCCGCCGGACGCGGCCGGCGAGGAGGGCGCGGCGGCGGCCGGGCGGGCGGTGGGCCTGATCTTCGACGTGATCGCGGGCGCGGTCGTGCACCGGGCGCTGGTCAGCGCGGAGCCGGTGGACGAGCTGTGGGCGCAGCAGTTCAGCACGCTGCTGCTGGCCGGGCTGGGCGGGCTCGCGGAAACGGAGGCGGGCCCGTCCGGCGCGTAGCGCTCCGGACGGGCCCGGCCGGCCCCGCGGGTCTCAGACCTGGTAGCGGTCCGCCGCGAACAGGTGGACGTGCTCCGCCACCCACTCGGACGTCCGCTTCAGGCCCTCCTCCAGGGACACTTCGGGCGTCCAGCCCGCCCATTCGCGTGCCCGCGAATTGTCCGAAAGCAGTCGCTGGACCTCGCTGCCGGCGGGCCGCAGCCGGGAGCCCTCGACCACCACCTCGGCGTCCCGCCCGGACGCGGCGATCAGGGCCCGCGCCAGGTCGCCGATGGAGATCTCGCGCCCCGTACCGAGGTTGACGACCTCGCCGAGCGCCCGGTCGCAGTCGGCCACCGCGAGGAAGCCGGCCGCGGTGTCGGTGACGTAGGTGAAGTCGCGGGTCGGTGCGAGCGAGCCGAGCCGGATCTCCCGGGACCCGGAGTGCAGTTGGGCGAGGATGGTGGGGATCACGGCGCGCGCGGACTGGCGCGGGCCGTAGGTGTTGAACGGGCGCACCACGGTGACCGGCAGTTCGAAGGCGTGCCAGTGGGACAGCGCCATCATGTCCGCGCCGATCTTCGAGGCGGAGTACGGGGACTGCGGCTGCAGCGGGTGGTCCTCGCCGATCGGCGCGGTCAGGGCGGTGCCGTACACCTCGCTGGTGGAGGTGTGCACCAGGCGGCGCACGGAGTGCCGGCGGCAGGCCTCGGCGATGTTCTCGGTGCCCACGACGTTGGTCTGCACGTAGGCGCCGGGCGAGTCGTAGCTGTACGGGATGCCGATCAGGGCCGCGAGGTGGAAGACCGTGTCGCAGCCGGCCACCGCGTCGGAGACCCGGCCCGCGTCGCGCACGTCGCCCGCGATCATCTCGACCGGGCTGTCCGGCCCGAGGTGGCGCGCGAGGTGGCCCTTTTCGGCGTACGGCTTGTAGTGGACGAAGGCGCGCACCTTCGCGCCGTATCCGACGAGCTGGTCGACGAGGGTGGAGCCGATGAAGCCCTCGGCACCGGTGACCAGGACGGTGCGGCCCTTCCAGCGGGCTTCCATGGTGGCGTGGTCGGTGGTGGTCATGCGCTCTCCTTGAAGGTTCGCGGGTAGGGGGCGGGGTGGGTCGCGACGTGGCCGGCCAGCTCCAGGACCTTGGCGGCCAGCAGGTCGGCGGCCTGTGCGTGGGTGCCGGGGTCGGCGGCCTGGCCCATGGCGGCGAGCCGGTGGGGGTCGTCGAGGAGCGGTGTGACGAGCGCGTCCAGGCGCTCCGCGGTGGTCTCGGCGTCCGGCAGCAGGGCGGCGGCGCCCGCGTCGGACAGCACCCGCGCGTTGTGCGTCTGGTGGTCGCCGGGCGCGTGCGGGTACGGCACCAGGACCGCCGGCATGCCGATCGTGGCCAGTTCGGCGACGGTCGCCGAACCGGCCCGGCACACCACCAGGTCGGCGGCGGCGTAGGCCAGGTCCATCCGGTCCAGGTACGGGACGGCCTCGGCGACCGCCGCGCCGCCCGTCGCGGCAAGCCGCTCCCGGGTCTCGTCCAGGGCGGCGGGCCCGGTCTTGATCAGCAGCCGCAGGTCGTTACGGGAGCGGTAGCGGGCCGCGAGCCCGACCGCCGCCGCGGTGAGCCGGGCCGCGCCCAGGCTGCCGCCGTTGACGAGCAGCAGCCGGACGCCTTCCGGTATGCCCAGTTCGCGGCGGGCGCGGGCCCGCAGGGCCGTACGGTCCAGCGTGGCCAGCGGCCCGACCAGCGGCATGCCGACCGTCTCGGCGTGCTCGCCGCCCGCCAGGTGCTCGCGGCTGCGGTCGAAGGCGAGCGCGATGTGCGGGGTGAGCCGGGCGGCGAACTTGTTGGCCCGGCCCGGCACCGCGTTGGACTCGTGGATCAGGCTGGGCAGCCCGGCCAGCCGCGCGCCGACGATGACCGGCGCGCTCGGGTAGCCGCCCATGCCGACGGCGACCTGGGCGCCCTGGGTGCGCAGGATCGAGCGGCACTGGTTGCCGGATCTCAGCAGCGCGGCGGGCAGCAGATACCGCTTGGCGCCGAGCGACGGGTCGAAGGGGATCATGTCCACGGTGTGCAGGCGGTAGCCGGCCTGCGGGATGAGCCGCGTCTCCAGCCCGCGTTCCGTGCCGACGAAGGAGACCACCGCGTCGGGCACCGCCCGGCGCAGGGCGTCCGCGAGGGCGAGCCCGGGATAGATGTGGCCGCCGGTACCTCCCGCACCGATGACGACCGAAAGTGGTGTGCGCATGGCCGCCACGCTCGCGAGGCGCCCTAAGAAGGTTCTAAGACGGACTTTTGGCAGCCTGTGTGCATGCCGTCCACGCCTGCACCGCACCCCGCCGGCCGGAGCGCCGCCCCGCAGCCCGCCGCGCCCCCGCCGAAGATCCTCGTCGTCGACGACGAACCGGAGGTGCGGGCCGCCGTCGAGGACGGCCTGAGCGTGGAGGGGTACGCGGTGCGCGGCGCGTCCGACGGACTCGCCGCGCTCTCCGAGGTCGCCTCCTGGCAGCCGGACGCGATCGTGCTGGACGTGATGATGCCGGTGCTGGACGGCCTGGCGGTGTGCCGGCGGCTGCGCGCGCTGGACGACCGTACGCCGATCCTGGTGCTGACCGCGCTGGACTCGGTCAGCGAGCGGGTGGACGGGCTGGACGCGGGCGCCGACGACTACCTCGTCAAGCCGTTCGCGCTGGACGAGCTGGTCGCGCGGGTGCGGGCGCTGCTGCGCCGCGCCTCGGCCGCGGCGGCCGACGACACCTCGCTGTCCTTCGCCGACCTGGTCGTGGACCCCGTCACGCGTACCGGCCACCGGGGCGGCAGGCCGCTGGAGTTCAGCCGTACGGAATGGGCGCTGCTGGAACTGCTCCTGCTGCACCCCGGACAGGTGATGCCGCGCGAACTGATCCTGGAGCGGGTCTGGGGCCGCGACTTCGGGCCGGACTCCAACTCCCTTGCCGTATACGTCGGTTACCTGCGCCGCAAGCTGGAGGCGGACGGCGAACCGCGGCTGGTGCACACCGTGCACGGCGTCGGCTACCGCCTGGACGAGCCGGACCAGCCGGGCAGAGAGACCGGGACCGAGCGGAACGGCAGGACCCGCAGGCCGCGCCGTGGCGGCAGAACGGACCGGGCATGAGCGGCCGGCGCGGTCTGGGCGCGCGCTGGCGTCGGCACCGCCCGCTGCGGACGCGGCTGGCGATCGCCACGTCCGCCGCCGTGGCGGTGGTGGCGGTCGGCATCTGCGTGGCGGCGTTCTTCATCACCAAGCACCAGATGACCCGTCAGCTCGATTTCAACCTGGCGCAGACGGCCAATCAGTACACGCAGCAGTACCTCAAGGACGGCCCGTCGGCCGGGGACACGGGCTGCCGCTACCTGGCCGTTCCCTGCGTCCAGTCGGCCCCCGCCGACCCGTCCAAGGACCCGCGCAGCCCGTATGCACTACCGGTCGACGACGACACCCGCGCAGTCGCCGCCGGGCGCCGAACGGCGTACTACAAGAAGTTGACCGTGGCCGGCTGGCCGGTGCGGATGTACACCACGAAACTGCCCGGCAAGCACCAGGCGCTCCAGGTGGCGCTGCGCTCGGACGTCGTACAGCGCGGTGTCCAGAAGGCCGCGCTGGCGCTGGCCGGGGTCGGCGGAACAGGCGTCCTGCTGGCGGCCGGGCTCGGCTACTGGGTCTCGCGTACGGGCCTGGCGCCGGTCGCCCGGCTCACCGCCACCGCCGAACGGATCGCCGCCACCCGCGACGCCCGGCACCGCATCGAGCTGCCCCCCGGGCCGCCAGGACGCCAGGACGAGATCACCCGGCTGGCCGCCAGCTTCAACACCATGCTCGGCGAGTTGGAGCAGTCGGTGGCGGCGCAGCGGCGGCTGGTCGCGGACGCCTCCCATGAGCTGCGCACACCGCTGACCGCGCTGCGCACCAACGCCGAACTCCTCGCCCGCTCCGACCGGCTGACCGACACCCAGCGCGACCGGGCGTCCGGCGCGCTGGGCCGCCAGCTGCGCGAGGTCACCACGCTGGTCAACGACCTGATCGAACTGGCCAGGGACGAGGAGCCGCAGCCGCTGGTGGAGCAGGTGCGCCCGGCGGTGCTGCTGGAGCACGCGGTGGAGGCGGCGCGCGGGCACTGGCCGGAGATCGGGTTCACCGTACGGACCGACGAGGCGGCGGCCGGGGCGGCCGTCCCCGGCGTTCCGGCGCGGCTGTCCCGGCTGCTGTCCAACCTGCTCGACAACGCGGCGAAGTTCTCGCCGCCGGGCGGCCCGGTCGAGACCGCGCTGACCGTTTCGGCGGGCGCGCTGGAGCTGACCGTACGCGACCACGGCCCCGGCATCTCGGCCGAGGACCTGCCGCACGTCTTCGACCGCTTCTACCGCGCCGAGGCGGCCCGCGCGCTGCCGGGCTCGGGCCTCGGCCTGGCCATGGCCCGCCAGATCGCCCGCGCGCACCACGCCGAACTGACGGCAGCGCAGGCGCCGGGCGGCGGGGCGGTCTTCCGCCTGCGCTTCCCGGCGGGGTAGGACAAGAACGCGTACTACCCTGGGCCGGAATCACGGCCGGGGCCGTGGACGGAGACCGGCCGGTGCCGGGCGGATCGGGAGGGCGGGCAGTGAGCGGACGCGCGCGTCGTGCGCTGCCGGGCTTCCTGCCCCGCGCGCTGGCCGGGGTGTGGGCCGTGCTGCTGGTTCTCGCCGGGACGTCTGGTGCGGCGGTGGCCGGTGCGCCCGGTGCGGCCCTGACCGGTACGCCCAGTACGGCGGGTGCCGCTTCCACCCCGCTGGGGCCCGGCCCGCTCGCCGTCTCCAGCCCGGCAGCCGCCCCTTCCGGCCCCGTCGACACCGCTTACCGGCCATCCTCCGCCGCCCCTCAGGCACTCACCGCGCACTCCACGCCTGTCCCTCCCCGGGCCGACGCCCGGACCACCCCCGCCCACCCGCGCGCCGACGTCCGGACCGCCCCCGACCGCCCGGTGGCGCGTCAGTCCGCCACCGCCCACGTCCACGCGGTCCTTCCCCACCCGCGCTTCCCGGGCCTGCCGGGCGCGCTGCCGTCCGTGGCCCCCGCGCCGCGCCACTCCCCCTTCGGGTACGGCGAGACCGTCGGGCCCCGCCAGGAACGGGCGCCGCCCGGAACCCGGTACTCCCCGCGCAGCCCGCGCGCCCCGCCCTTCGTACGGAGCAGCTGACGCCCCAGGCGCCCGGCCGCCCGCGGCACCGGCATGCCCCGCGACGCCCTCGCGCCGCGGCGGACCGGTGCGCGCCGCCGCCCGGCGCTCCGCCTCCGTATCCCTGAAGGGGAGACCCATGCCGTCCCGCGCACCGTCGCGGCGTCACTGGCGTGCGCTGCTCGCGCTCGCCGCCGTCGCCGTGTCGCTGTTCCTCGCCCTGACCACGCCCGCCCGCCTCGGCCTCGACCTGCGCGGCGGGACCCAGATCGTCCTGGAGACCAAGGACTCGCCCACCGCACGTGCCGACTCCGCCGCCACCGACCGGGCCCTGGAGGTGCTGCGGCAGCGGGTCGACGCGCTCGGCGTCGCCGAACCGTCGCTGTCCCGCTCCGGTGAGAAGCGCATCGTCGCCGAACTGCCCGGCGTACGGGACCCGAAGGAGGCCGTCGAGGTCATCGGCCGTACCGCGCAGCTCACGTTCCATCCCGTCCTCGGGACCACGCAGGATCCGAAGGGCACGCCGGAGGCGAAGGCCAAGGGAGACCGCACCCGTGTCCTCCCCGACCCCGACGCCCCCGGCCAGGCCCTGCGGCTCGGCCCGCCCGCGCTGACCGGCGAGGGCGTCAAGGACGCGGAGGCCGTCTTCGACGCGCAGGGCGGGCGCGGCTGGACCGTCGACCTGGCTTTCCGGGGCGCCGCCGCCGACGCCTGGGCCCGGATCACCGGCGAGGCGGCGTGTGCGGCGCCCGGCGATCCGGCGCGGCGGGTGGCGATCGTCCTGGACGGCAAGGTCATCTCGGCGCCCGGCATGCAGCAGAGCGTGCCCTGCAAGACCGGCATCCCCGGTGGAAACGCGCAGATCACGGGCGGGTTCAGTGACGCCGAGGCCCGCGACCTGGCGGCCCTGGTCAAGGGCGGCGCCCTGCCGGTGCCCGTCGAGGTCGTCGAACAGCGCACCGTCGGCCCGACGCTGGGCGCCGACGCCATCAAGGCCAGCGCCACCGCCGCGGTCATCGGCCTGCTGTGCACCGGCGCGTTCGTGATCGTCGTCTACCGGCTGCTGGGCGCGCTGGCCACGGTGGCCCTCGCCGCGTACGGGCTGCTCTCGTACGCCGTGCTGGTCGCCCTGGGCGCCACCCTCACCCTCCCCGGGCTCGCCGGTTTCGTGCTGGCGATCGGTATGGCGGTGGACGCCAACGTGCTGGTCTTCGAGCGGGCCCGGGAGGAGTACGCACGCCGCGCGGCCCGCTCCGGCGGGGATCTGCGGCGCCCGCTGCGCGAGGGCTTCGGCAAGGCGTTCAGCGCGATCATCGACTCGAACGTGACCACGCTGCTCGCCGCCGGCCTGCTGTTCTTCTTCGCCACCGGCCCGGTCAAGGGCTTCGGTGTGACCCTGTCCATCGGCGTGCTGGCCTCGATGGTCTCCGCGCTGGTCATCACCCGGGTGCTGGCGGAGTGGGCGGTGCGCCGGCGCTCCGTGCGGCGGCGGCCCGCGCTCACCGGGATGGCGTCCGAGGGGCGGGTACGGCGCCGGCTGGCCCGGCGCGAGCCGCGGCTGATGCGGCACCGCCGCACCTGGCTGGGCATCGGCGCCGGTCTGCTGCTGTTCGCCGTCGCCGGGATCGGCGTCCGGGGCCTGGAGTTCGGCGTGGAGTTCACCGGCGGCCGGCTCGTCGAGTACAGCACCAGCCGTACGGTGGACGCCGGGACGGCGCGCGCAGCTGTCGCCGACGCGGGCTTCCCGCGCGCGGTGGTCCAGGAGTCGGGCGACGGCGGCATCACCGTACGGACCGAGCGGCTGACCGACGCCGAGCAGGACCGTATCCGCGCGTCCCTCCAGAAGCCCGGCGGCACGGTCGAGGTCGAACGGGACGAGAAGATCGGGCCCAGCATGGGCAGCGAGCTGCGCGGCAAGGCGCTGATCGCGCTGGGCATCGCGGTCGCCGCCCAGCTGGTCTATCTGAGCATCCGCTTCCGCTGGACGTTCGCGACGGCGGCGGTGCTCGCCATGGTGCAGGACGTGGTGCTGGTGGTGGGCCTGTTCGCCTGGCTGGGCAAGCCGGTGGACAGCGTCTTCCTGGCGGCGCTGCTGACCGTCGTCGGCTACTCCGTCAACGACACGGTCGTGCTCTTCGACCGTGTACGGGAGCTGCGGCGCGGTGCCAAGGGCGACCGGGCGGCGCGCGGTCCCGAAGGGCTGGCCCGGCTCGCCGACCGGGCGATCGTGCAGACCGTGCCACGCACGGTGAACACCGGCATGGGCGCCCTGTTCGTCCTGGCGGCCCTCGCGGTGCTGGGCGGCGACTCGCTGGCCGACTTCTCCGTGGCGCTGCTCGCGGGCGTCCTGTTCGGCATCGCCTCGACCGTCTTCACCGCCACCCCGGCCGCCGTCCTCCTGGAGGGCCGCCACCCGGCCCCGGAGGCACCGGTCTCCCGGCCGCGCGACAAGGCCAGGACGGGGACGGGAGCGGTGGTCTGACACAGCACCGGGGGCGGGACCGCGCACGGCCCCGCCCCCGGTACGTACTGTCCCTAGAAGCCCGCGGGCTCCGTGTACACGCCCCACTCGTCGCGGAGCACGTTGCAGATCTCGCCGAGCGTGGCCTCGGCCCGTACGGCCTCCAGCATCGGCTCGATCATGTTGCCGCCGTCGCGCGCGGCGGCGAGCATCGCGTCCAGCGAGGAGCGCACCCGGGCGTCGTCGCGGGCCGCCTTGCGGTCCCCGAGCACCCGCACCTGCTCGCGCTCGACCTCGTGGCTGACGCGCAGGATCTCCAGGTCGCCGGTGACCGAGCCGTGGTGGCAGTTGACGCCGACGACCTTCTTCTCGCCCTTCTCCAGCGCCTGCTGGTACTGGAAGGCGGACTCGGCGATCTCGCCGGTGAACCAGCCGTCCTCGATGCCGCGCAGGATGCCGGAGGTGATGGGGCCAATGGGGTGCTGCCCGTCGGGCACAGCCCGCGTGCCGCGCTCCTTGATCTGCTCGAAGATCTTCTCGGCGTCGGCCTCGATCCGGTCGGTCAGCGCCTCGACGAACCACGAACCGCCCAGCGGGTCCGCGACGTTGGCGACGCCGGTCTCCTCCATCAGCACCTGCTGCGTGCGCAGCGCGATCTCCGCGGCCTGCTCGCTGGGCAGGGCGAGGGTCTCGTCCAGCGCGTTCGTGTGCAGGGAGTTGGTGCCGCCGAGGACCGCGGCGAGCGCTTCCACGGCCGTACGGACGACGTTGTTGTACGGCTGCTGGGCGGTCAGCGAGACGCCGGCGGTCTGCGTGTGGAAGCGCAGCCACTGGGCCTTCTCGCTGGTGGCGCCGTACACGTCGCGCATCCAGCGGGCCCAGATGCGGCGGGCCGCCCGGAACTTCGCGATCTCCTCGAAGAAGTCCACATGGGCGTCGAAGAAGAAGGACAGGCCGGGCGCGAAGGTGTTCACGTCCAGGCCGCGGGAGAGGCCCAGCTCGACGTAGCCGAAGCCGTCGGCGAGGGTGTACGCCAGCTCCTGCGCGGCCGTCGCGCCCGCCTCGCGGATGTGGTAGCCGGAGACCGACAGCGGCTTGTACGCGGGGATGGAGCGCGCGCAGTGCTCCATCAGGTCGCCGATCAGGCGCAGGTGGGGCTCGGGCGGGAAGAGCCACTCCTTCTGCGCGATGTACTCCTTGAAGATGTCGGTCTGGAGCGTGCCGTTCAGGACGCCCGGGTCCACGCCCTGGCGCTCGGCGGCGACCAGGTACATGCAGAAGACCGGGACGGCCGGGCCGGAGATCGTCATCGAGGTCGTCACGTCGCCCAGCGGGATGTCCTTGAACAGGACCTCCATGTCGGCGGCGGAGTCGATGGCGACGCCGCAGTGGCCGACCTCGCCGAGCGAGCGCGGGTCGTCGGAGTCGCGGCCCATCAGGGTCGGCATGTCGAACGCGACCGAGAGGCCGCCGCCGCCGGCCTTGAGGATCATCTTGTAGCGCTCGTTGGTCTGCTCGGCGTTGCCGAAGCCCGCGAACTGGCGGATGGTCCAGGTGCGGCCGCGGTAGCCGGTCGGGTACAGCCCGCGGGTGAACGGGTACTCACCGGGCCAGCCGATGCGCTCGAAGCCGTCGACGGTGTCGCCGGGGCGGGGGCCGTACGCCGGCTCGACGGGATCGCCGGAGAGCGTGGTGAAGTCCGCGTCCCGCTTGCGGGCGGAGTCGTACCGGGCCTGCCAGCGGCGGCGGCCCTCTTCGATGGCTTCAGCGTCCATACCGACAAATTTACTTGGACGTCCTAGTAATTGTCGATGGCAAGCCGGGAACGCCCTTCGGGCGGCCCCGTGAAGAGCAGGGAAAGCGCAGGTGGGACGGATGGCAGCGAAAACGCCGGCCGGGACGGCTCCCGGCCGGCGCGCCGCGGTGCGGGGCTCAGACCTTGGCGGGCTGCGGCGTACCGTCCGCGACCAGCGGCTCGATCTCGCGGACGACCTTGCGCTCGACGAAGAAGGCGGCGGTCGGGATGGTGCCGGAGATCAGCACCCACAGCAGCTTGCCGAACTTCCACTTCGCCTTGGAGCCCAGGTCGAAGGCGAAGACCAGGTAGATGATGTAGAGCACGCCGTGGATCTGGGAGACCACGAGGGTCAGGTCCTTGCCCGTGCCGAAGCCGTACTTGGCCACCATGCAGGCGCACAGCACGAGGAGCATCACGGCAGTGACGTAGGCCATCACCCGGTAGCGGGTCAGCACGCTTCGTTTCATGGTCCGAGCGTAACCGCCCGTTCCGGGGCGATCTTCGCCGCCCCTACCACGGATCAGTCGTCCTTGAAATCCCCGGCCGCCACGCGCAGCGGACGCAGCAGCGCGAAGATCTCCGCGCACTCCTCGGCGTCATAGGCGCCCAGGCCGAAGTCCATCGCCATCAGGTCGCGGGTGGCCGCGTCGCAGACCTCGCGCCCCTTGGGGGTGATGGAGGCCAGCGTGCCGCGCCCGTCGTTGGGGTTCGGCCGCTTGTCGACCAGGCGGGCCTTGACCAGCCGGTCCACGGTGTTGGTCACCGAGGTCGGATGGACCATCAGCCGCTCCCCGATCTTCGACATGGGCAGCTCGCCCGCCTTGGAGAAGGTGAGCAGCACCAGCGCCTCATACCGCGCGAACGTCAGGCCGTACGGCTTGAGCACCGCGTCCACCTCGGACAGCAGGATCTGGTGGGCACGCATGACCGAGGTGATGGCGGCCATGGACGGCACGGCGCCCCATCGCTGCTGCCACAGTTCATCGGCACGGGCGATGGGGTCGAAGGCAAGACTGAGCGGCTTCGGCACGCCACCGACCCTACCGGTCGGTCATATCGTGGTCAGCCCTGTCTCGCTTTTCGGTACGCATACTGTTCACTCCGCGGGCCCCGAGAGCACGGGCCGGCCGGCGCGGGTCCGCCGCACCTCCGCCACCACCAGCAGCACGCACACCACCCCCACCACCCCGCCCGCCGGCATCGCCACCCACAGGGGCGTGTACTCCGCGGCGACGCCCGCCGCGCCCATCCCCAGGCCCATGATCGTCATGCGGCCCGCCTGCATCACCGTCATGGCCTGCCCCAGCAGCTCGTCGGGGACGGCGGCGACGAACCAGCGGTCCACGCCGAAGTTGTACGCGATGCCGGTGCCGGTCAGGACGAGCAGCACCACCGCCCAGCCCAGCGACGGGCGGAAGGCGAAGCCGAGGGACGGCAGGACGCAGAAGACGCCCAGCGGGAACGTCAGCCGGGCCCGGGCGCGCGGGCCGAGGAACGTGCCGACCAGCGTCTCGGCGGTGATCGCGCCCACCGGCATGGCGCACATCAGCAGCCCCGCGCCTGCCGGTCCCGCGCCGAGCAGGTCCGCGTACGGGATGAGCAGCGCCTCGGGGACGACGACGAACGTCGGCGGCAGCCAGGTCAGCAGCAGGAGCGCCCGGATGCGGCGGTCGGCCAGCAGGCGGCGGGTGCCGGACAGCGAGGTGCCCAGCAGCGCGCCGCGGGCCGTCTGGCGCGCCGGCCGGGCGCGGGTGCCCAGGCGCAGCAGCAGCGCCGAGCCGAGGAACGTACCGGCCGTGATGGCGAGCACCGTGCCGGGCGTCACCGTGGCCAGCAGCAGCCCGCCCGCCGCGAAGCCGACGAGCTGCGCGCTCTGGTTGACGATGCGGATCAGCGAGCGGCCCATGACGAAGAGGTCGCCCTCCCCCAGTACGTCGCCGAGCGTCGCGGCCCGCGTGCCCGCGAAGACGGGGGCGATGGCGGCGGTCGCGCAGCGCAGCGCCAGCAGCACCGCGACCGGCGTGCCCGGGACGACCATCGCGGCGGCGCAGCCCGCGCACAGCAGATCGCAGACGACGAGGACGCGGCGGGCCGGGTAGCGGTCGGCGATCGCGGAGAGCAGCGTGCCGCCGATGACGTACGGCAGCAGGCCGAGCGCGAACGTCAGCGCGCTGAGCAGCGGCGATCCGGTGAGCCGGTAGACCAGCACGGACAGCGCGATCTCGCAGACGACGACGCCGAGGGCGGACAGGAGGTGCGCGGCGAAGACGGAGCGGAATTCGGGGACGGCGAAGACGAGACGGTATCCGGCACCGGGGGCCGGGGCGGGGGCCGTGGGCTCCGGGGGCGCGGCCGGGTCCGGGCACGGTGCGGTGGGGCCCGTGGCGGCGGGCCCGGAAGGCGTCGGCATGACGGCAGCGTGCCGGGCCGGTCCGTAGGGCCCCAGTCTTTCGGCGACAGCCGAATTCAGGGGACGACCGGCCGCAGGGCGGGAAGAGTGGGGGTGTGAGGAAAGGGGGGCCGCGGCCATGCCGCTGGACATGCGCTTCGGCGCGGAGGACCTGCTGCGCATCCGCTTCGCCATCTCGCCGCTGTGCGAGACGCACGAGGCCGTACGGACACTGTTACGCACCGACCGGCACGGCTACCACCTGCCCTGGCTGCGGCGGATGCGCGCCGCGGTGGCGGGCCTGGACCTGTCCGCGCTGTGGCTGCTGATGCCGTCACCGAACCCCGGCTACACCCCGGACTTCCTGGGGCCGCCGCCGCAGTCGTCGCTCGCACCGTTCGAAGAGGAGCTGGCGCGGGTACGGGCCACGGACCCGGCCATCGCCCACGCGGAGCTGGCCAAGTCGCTGGCCTGTACGCCGGGCGCGGCCGAGTCCCCGCGGGGCCGGGCGATGCTGGCGGACCCGGCCGCCGCCGTACAGGAGCTGGCCGATGTCACCGAGCTGGCCTGGCGCGCGCTGCTGGAGGCGGACTGGCCGCGGCTGCGCGCGCTGCTGGAGGCGGAGGTCGCCTACCGGTCACGGCAGCTGGCGGGCGAAGGGCTGGAGAAGCTGTTCGCGGACCTCAGCCCGCGGATCACCTGGTCGGACGGCACCCTCACGGTCCGCACCCGCGCCCGGTTCCTCCAGATCCAGGACCTGGACGGCCGGGGCGTGCTGCTGATGCCGAGCGTCTTCGTATGGCCCGACGTGGTCAGCGCGTACGAGCCGCACTGGCAGCCCACCGTGATCTACCCGGCGCGCGGCATCGGCGGGCTGTGGCACGAGCCGCGGACCGGGCGGGCGCTGGCCCGGCTGCTCGGCGTGAACCGGGCGGCGGTGCTCACCGCGCTGGACGAGCCGGCGTCCACCACGGCGCTGGCGCACCGGCTGGGCCTGGCGCCGTCGTCGGTGTCCGCGCAGCTGTCCGTGCTGCGCGACGCCGGACTGCTGACGTCGCGCCGGCACGGGCACCAGGTGCTGTACGAGCGCACGCCACTGGGCATCGCGCTCAGCGCGGGCGGCCCGCGGCCGGGCTGAGCGCGGACCCGGTTCTCAGTCCTCGCGGCCCGCCGCGAGGTGGCGCTCGACGGTCTCGACCTTGGAGGTCAGGCCGTCGGTGACGCCGGGCCTGATATCGGCCTTCAGGACCAGCGAGACCCGCCCGGCGCGTGCCTCGACGGCGGCCACGGCGCGCTTGACGACGTCCATGACCTCGTCCCACTCGCCCTCGATGGACGTGAACATGGCGTCCGTACGGTTGGGCAGCCCGGACTCGCGGACCACCCGTACGGCGTCGGCGACGTACTCCCCGACGTCCTCACCGACCCCCAGCGGGCTGACCGAAAACGCGACGATCATGCGTTGACCACGCCTTCCCGGCGGGCGCGGGCGGCGATGACGACGGCCTCGGCCTCCCGCTTGAGGCGGCGGTCGGCGATGAACCCGCCGGTCGGCACGATGGACAGGACGAAGTAGAGGGCGGCGGTCCCGAAGGACCACTTCGTGCGGTTCCAGGCGTCCAGCCAGAAGAGCACGTACAGGATGAACAGCACGCCGTGCACCGGGCCCAGGACCGGCACCGCGTTGAAGTCGGTCGTGTACTTCAGGATGGTGCAGACGATCAGCAGCAACCAGGAAGCGGCTTCGGGCACGGACGCCAGGCGGAGCCGGCGCAGGGCGGATGCGGTCTTGATGTCCACGGGAACCTCGTTCGGGTGGCAGGTGGCGGCACGGTGCGCTTGTGCGGCATTTCACAAGGGCGTCACCATTGTTGCAGGCCCGTAAAGGATCACTGTTCAGGGGTCGGCGCGCCGGTTACCTTCGATCCCGTGGCTCAGTTTCGGCTCCAGGGGAGCAAAGTGCTCGCCGTCGACATGACCGGCGATGCCGTCAAGGCGAAGAACGGCTCGATGGTCGCCTACGACGGCCAGATGACGTTCAAGAAGATGACCGGCGGCGGTGACGGGCTGCGCGGCATGGTCACCCGCCGGCTGACCGGCGAACAGATGGAAGTGATGGAGGTGAAAGGTCACGGCACCTGCTACTTCGCCGACCGCGCGAGCGAGATCAACCTCGTCCAGCTGCACGGCGAGAAGCTGTACGTGGAGGCCAGCAACCTGCTGTGCACGGACGCGGCGCTGCGCACCGGCACCACCTTCACCGGGCTGCGCGGCGCCTCCCAGGGCAACGGCCTGTTCACCACCACCGTCGAGGGCAGCGGCCAGGCCGCGCTCATCTCGGACGGCCCGGCCGTGGTGCTCCGCGTCACCAAGCAGTACCCGCTCCAGGTCGACCCGGGCGCGTACGTCGCGCACACCGGCGACCTCAAGCAGCACTTCCAGTCCGGGGTGAACTTCCGCACCTTCATGGGCGAGGGCTCCGGGGAGTCCTTCCAGATCCGTTTCGAGGGCGAGGGCCTGGTGTACGTACAGCCCAGCGAGCGCAACACGGTCGGCGGTGAGCTCTGATGCCGTTCACCCCGGTCAACTCCCGTATCGTGCGCGCGCAGATCGGTCCGGGCCAGCGGATGTTCAGCCAGCGCGGCGCGATGCTCGCCTATCAGGGGGACGTCAGTTTCACCCCGAACATCCAGGGCGGCCAGGGCGGCATCGGCTCGATGATCGGCCGGCGGATCGCCAACGAGGCGACTCCCCTGATGACGGTCGAGGGCAGTGGCACCGTCCTCTTCGGGCACGGCGGCCACCACGTCCACGTCGTCGACCTGACCGGCGACACCCTCTACGTCGAGGCGGACCGGCTGCTCGCCTTCGACGGGACGCTCCAGCAGGGCACGATGTTCATGGGGTCGCAGGGCGGCGTGATGGGCATGGTGCGCGGCCAGGTCACCGGCCAGGGGCTGTTCACCACCACTCTCAAGGGGCAGGGGGCGGTGGCCGTGATGGCGCACGGCGGCGTCATCGAGCTGCCGATCACCCCGCAGCGGCCCGTCCACGTCGACCCGCAGGCGTACGTGGCGCACCGCGGCGACGTCCGCAACAAGCTCTCCACGGCGCTGGGCTGGCGCGACATGGTCGGCCGCGGCTCGGGAGAAGCGTTCCAGCTGGAGCTGTCCGGCCAGGGCACCGTCTACGTACAGGCGTCGGAGGAGAAACTGTGACCGGTCCCGTGGTTTTCGACCCCCACACCCTCCCCTCGGACGACAACGTCAACGACTACACCTTCAGCGTCGACCTGAACGGCCAGTGGTTCCTGCAGAAGGGGAAGATGATCGCCTACTACGGGCGGATCGACTTCCAGGGCATCGGGCACGGCGCGCTGGACCGCCTGATCGCCCACAGCTTCCATTCGCCATTGCACGCGGCGGACTGGGTCGTGGCCGAGGGCCAGGGCAAGATGCTCCTCGCCGACCGGGCGTTCGACGTGAATTCCTATGATCTGGAAAACGGCAACCTGACCATTCGCTCGGGCAACTTGCTCGCCTTTCAGCCATCTCTGTCGCTGAAGCAGTCGATCATCCCGGGCTTCCTCACGCTCATCGGCACCGGCAAGTTCGTGGCCGCCTCCAACGGCCCGGTGGTCTTCATGGAACCGCCGATCCGGGTGGACCCGCAGGCCCTGGTGGGCTGGGCCGACTGCCCTTCGCCGTGCCACCACTACGACCACCAGTACCTGCGCGGATTCCTCGGCGGCATCCGGGCGCACACCGGTCTGGGCGGGGTCTCCGGCGAGGAGCACCAGTTCGAGTTCGTGGGGGCGGGCACGGTGCTGCTCCAGTCCACCGAGCAGCTGATGCCCGAGCTGGCCACGGGTGAGGTCGTATCCGAGGCGGGCGTGCCGGGCGGGGGCGGCGGACAGGGCGAGGCAACTCGCCAAAGTGGCTCACAACTGCCGCAGCTGCCGGGCGGGCTGGGGGGCCTCCAGCGCCGCTTCGGGCTGTGAGCGGTAGTCTGCGGACGGTGACCTCGAACGTCTGAGCAAGCGCCCGGCCGAGCGCCTGAGCCATGTCACAGCCATGACTTAATTCGATATTCAACTTCCACGGGTAGAATTCATTCATGACGACCGACAGCGACACTCCCTGGCTGACCGACCAGGAGCAGCGTGCCTGGCGCACCCACCTGGACGTCAGCAGACTGCTGATGCACCAGCTGGAGCGGGACCTGCAGCCGTTCGGACTGACCAACAACGACTACGAGATCCTGGTCAACCTCTCCGAGGCCGAGGACCGGCGGCTGCGCATGAGCGACCTGGCCGCCGCCACCCTGCAGTCCAAGAGCCGTCTGTCCCACCAGATCACCCGTATGGAGAACGCCGGCCTGGTGCGCCGCGAGAGCTGCGAGTCCGACCGCCGCGGGCTGTACGCGGTGCTCACGGACGAGGGCTGGGAGACCATGCGCCGGGTCGCGCCGCACCACGTCGCCTCCGTGCGGCGGCACTTCATCGACCTGTTCACCACGCAGGACCTGGAAGCGCTGCGCGCGTCCCTGACGCCGGTGGCGGAGCATCTGCGGGGGCGGCGGGGCAAGATCTGACGGCTGCGCCGCCGGGGGACGGTACGCGGCCGGGGGACCCGTACGTGATCGGGCGGCGCGTGGCCGGTTGTGACGCCCGGAGGGCGCAACGGTACGCCGGACGGCCGGGCCGCTACGCCACCGGCAGGCGTAGTTCGAAGACCGAGCCCGTGCGGACGGCCAGTGTGCCCCCGTGCCGCCCGGCCACGTCGCGGGCGATGGCGAGGCCCAGTCCGGCCCCGCCGTCGTCACGGCTGCGGGCGTCGTCGAGCCGGACGAACCGCTCGAAGATCCGCTCCCGTTCCTCCGGCGGCACCCCGGGCCCGTCGTCCTCGACCCGCAGCACGGCCCACTCCCCCTCGCGCGCCACACTCGCCCGTACGGACTCCCGCGCGTGCCGCTGCGCATTGTCCAGCAGATTCCCCAGCACCCGCCCGAGCTGGCTCCGCGACCCGGCGACCTCCACGCCCGCCAGCTCGCCCACCTGCACGGCGATCCGGTCGCCCACCCGCTGCGAGACCTCCTCGCGCACCAGTGCCGCCAGGTCGATCCGCGCGTCCGCCGGCCGCTCCCCCGCGTCCAGCCGCGCCAGCAGCAACAGGTCCGCCGCCAGGTTCTGCAGCCGTACGGCGTCCTCCACGGCGCCCGGCGCGTCCAGCAGCTCCGGATGCGCGATGCCCACCTCCAGCTGCGTCCGCAGGCTCGCGATCGGGCTACGCAGCTCGTGCGAGGCGTCCGCGACGAACCGCCGCTGCCGCTCCACCGACTCCTGGAGCGCGCCCAGCGTCTCGTTGGTCGTACGGGCCAGCCGGTCGATCTCGTCCCGCGAGCCCGGCTCCGGCACCCGCCGCGACAGATCCGTACTGGCCGTGATCGCCGCCATCTCCCGGCGGATGCCCTCCACCGGGCGCAGCGCCCGCCGCGTGACCAGCCAGGTCACCCCGGCCACGACCAGCAGCAGGCAGGGCAGCCCGATCAGCATCGCGGTGCGCACCGAGCCCACCGCCTCCCGCTCGGCCGCCAGCGGTGCCCCGGCCCGTACGACGGCCTTGCCGCCCTGGGTGTCCTTGGCCTCGACGGTGGCGAACCGGTAGTCCGCCGTACGGTGGCCGACCGTCGCCGTACCGCCGGTGTGCCGCGCCTTGCCCTCGACCTCGCCCGGCTTGATCTCGTGGTCGTCGTCATCGTCGTCGGAGTCGTGCGGCTGCCCGGCGGGCGGCGTCTGCCGCGCGGTGACGGCCTTGCCGTCCACCGCCCGTACGTCGTCGCCCGCCGCCAGCACCCGGCCGTCCTCGGACAGCACCACCACCGGGCGGTCGTCGCCGTCGGGGAGGTCCAGCTTCTCGTACGGCTTGCCGGTCGCGATCTGCGTGGCGACCTCGCGGGCGGTGTTCTCCGCCTGGAGGTCGGCCTGGTCCACGAGATTGTTCTTGAGGACCAGGAGGAGGGCAGTGCCCGCGGCGACCAGGGCGACCGCCACTACGAGGGAGGCGCCCAGCGCCGCCCGGACCCGTACCTTTCCGATGACCCTACGCACCCGGCACCAGCCGGTACCCGGCGCCGCGCACCGTCTGGATCGCCGCGGCGCCCAGCTTGCGGCGCAGCGCGCTCACGTACACCTCGACGATGTTGTTGTCGCCCTCGTACGCGAAGTCCCACACGTGCTCCAGGATCTCGGCCTTGGACACCACCTCGCCCGCGCGCAGCGCCAGTTGCTCCAGCACGGCGAACTCCTTGGCGGTCAGCGTCACCTCCACGCCGGCGCGCTCCACGCGGTGCGCCCCCTGGTCGATGCTCAGCTCTCCCACGCGCAGCACGGGCAGCGCCGTCCGTCCGCGGCGGCGCAGCAGCGCCTTCACGCGGGCCACCAGCACCACGTACGAGAACGGCTTCGTCAGATAGTCGTCCGCGCCGGTGTCCAGCCCCTCGGCCTCGTCGTACTCGCCGTCCTTGGCCGTCAGCATCAGCACCGGCACCTCGTTGCCCGCGGCACGCAGGGCGCCGCACACGCGGTAGCCGTTCATGCCCGGCAGCATGATGTCCAGGATCACCAGGTCGTACGTGCCCTCGCCCGCCCGGTGCAGGCCCTCCAGGCCGTCGTGCACCACATCGACCGCGTATCCCTCGGCCCGCAGTCCTCCGGCCAGGGACAAGGCCAGTCGCTTCTCGTCCTCCACGATCAACAGGCGCATGCGCCCACGATGCCACCCGCCACCTGAAGCCCGCTTCAGGTGGCTTCAGGTCCGCTTCAGGTCGGCCGCGCCACGGTGGATCACGTCATCGAGCACGACCTCACCTCATGGATCGAGGAGATATCGCCATGAAGCGCAACATCGTCATTGCCTCCGTTGCCGCGGCCGCGCTGATCGGCGGCGGGGCCGCCACCGCCGTCGCTTTCGGCGGCTCCGGGGCGTCGGACACGTCGTCCGCGGCGGCCGCGTCGTCCACGCCGCGGTCCAGTGTCAGCGTGCCGGACGACGACGTGAACGAGGACGCGCGGGAGGCCAAGGCCGCGACCGTCTCCGCGCCGCAGGCCGCGGCGGCCGCGCTGAAGGCCACGCCCGGCACGGTCACCGGCATCGACCTGGACCAGGACCGGCCCGGTCTGGTCTGGGAGGTGGACGTGCTCGGCAAGGACAACAAGTGGCACGAGGTGACGCTCGACGCCGGCAACGCGAAGGTCTTGAACCAGCGCGTCGAGCATGAGGGCGACGACGATCACGGTGTCGCGCGGGCGCGTGCCGAGCTGAAGGGGGCGTCCGTCGGTGCGGTGGCGGCTGCGGAGAAGGCGGCTGCTTCGTACGGGACGGTGACCTCCGTGGACCTGGACGATGACCACCGCGGCAGCGCTGTGTGGGAGGTCGAGACCGTCACGAAGGACGGCAAGGAGCACAAGCTGAACGTCGACCCGCGGTCGGGGAAGGTGTCGGTCGCGCCGCGGGACGGCGACGCCGACGGGGACGATGACTGAGGGTTCGCGGCTTATGTGACGTCGCGGCTTGAGCCTCACGCAGCGTGAGGCTCTACGGTCCCGCGTCATGAAGATAGTTGTGCACGACACGGCGTCCGCCATGGACAAGCTCCTCCGGCTCCCGCTGGAGGAGCGGCCCGACGCCCTGCGGGAGCTGCTCGCCCCGCTGCAGGACGCGATGTCCGTCGGGGGCGTGGACCTGATGCGGATGCATGAGATGGGCTGCGGCTTCCGGATCGACCGGGAGGACCCGCGCTACCTGGCCGCCCTGGAGCGGATGCGGGACGCGCGGGTGTGGGAGCGGGTGGAGGAACAGCTCGGTGCGGCGTGGGAGCGGCTGCGGCCCGTCGTCGCGTCGGGGCTGCGGGCCGCCGAGACCGTGCATGTGGTGCTGGTGCTCGGTGATCCGGACGACGACCTGCTGATGCGTAATGCCGGGTACACCGGGCTGGGCGGGTTTCCGGGGGCGATCCATCTGACGATGTGGCCCACGGAGGTCGGCCTGGCGAAGATCGGGCATGCCGCGGCGCATGAGCTGCACCACAACGTTCGCTACGCGAATGTGGTGTGGGATCCGGTGGCGGTCACGGTGGGCGAGCAGGTTGTGGCGGAGGGGCTGGCCGAGGCGTTCGTGCGGGAGCTGTCGGGGGCGGAGGCGATGGGGCCTTGGGCCACGGCGGTTTCCGGTGCGGAGCTGGATGCCGCGTACGAGAAGATCACCGGCGCGGTCGATGTGGCCGGGATGCCGAATCTGCCGCCGTACGTGTACGGGGACACCACTGCGCGGCGCATGGGGCTGGAGCCTGTCGGGCTGCCGGACAATGCCGGGTATGCGGTGGGGCTGCGCATCGCGGATGCGCATCTGGGTGCTTCGGGGGTGAGTGCGGCGGAGAGTGTGGGCCTGTCGGCTCGGGAGGTTCTGGCGAGTGCGGGGGTGGTTGCTGGGGCGTGACGGGTCCCCGAGCCCGCTCCGTTTGCGGCTTTCCCGCCACCGTGGCTGGGGTCTTTTCAGGCCCCAGCCCGTCCCTGCGTCGGTCTAGCCCGCCGTCTCTTCCCCTGTGAGTCCGGCGATCAGTTCGTCCGCCGCTGCGTACGGGTCCAGTTCTCCCGCGGTGATGCGTTCTGCCAGTACGGACAGGCGGCGGTCGCCTCGGAGGTCGCCGATGCGTTCCCGTAGTCGGGTTACGGCGATGGTTTCGACCTCGCGGGCCGCCCTGGCCCGTCGTCGCTCCGCGAGGACGCCGTGCTCCTCGCTCCATGCCCGGTGCTTTTCGAGGGCCTCTACCAGTTCGTCGGTGCCCTGGGCTCGGGCTGCGACCGTTTTGACGATCGGGGGGCGCCAGTCGCCGGGGGCCCTTGCCTCGCCCAGGCCGAGCATGTGGTTGAGTTCGCGGGCCGTGGCGTCGGCGCCGTCGCGGTCGGCCTTGTTGACGGCGTAGACGTCGCCGATCTCCAGGATTCCGGCCTTGGCGGCCTGGATGCCGTCGCCCATGCCCGGTGCCAGGAGTACGACCGTGGTGTCGGCCTGGGAGGCGATGTCGACCTCGGACTGGCCCACGCCGACGGTCTCCACGAGGATCACGTCGCAGCCTGCGGCGTCCAGGACGCGGATCGCCTGGGGGGCGGCCCATGCCAGGCCGCCCAGATGGCCCCGGGTGGCCATGGAGCGGATGTAGACGCCGGGGTCGGAGGCGTGTTCCGACATCCGGACGCGGTCGCCGAGGAGGGCTCCGCCGGAGAAGGGGGAGGACGGGTCGACGGCGAGGACGCCGACCCGTTTGCCCGCTCGGCGGTAGGCGGTGACCAGGGCGGAGGTGGAGGTGGACTTGCCCACGCCGGGGGAGCCGGTCAGGCCCACCACATAGGCGTTGCCGGCCAGGGGAGCCAGGGCCGCCATCACTTCGCGCAGTTGCGGGGACGCCCCTTCCACCAGCGAGATCAGCCGGGCCACGGCCCGCGGCCGGCCCTGTCGTGCCTGTTCCACCAGTTCGGGGACGTCCACCACTGCCCTGTTCCTCCCGGTTCGGTTGGGTTACTTGCCCGGTACGCGGATGATCAGCGCGTCGCCCTGTCCGCCGCCGCCGCACAGGGCCGCCGCGCCCACGCCGCCGCCGCGCCGGCGCAGCTCCAGGGCGAGGTGGAGGACGATGCGGGCGCCGGACATGCCGATCGGGTGACCGAGCGCGATGGCGCCGCCGTTGACGTTCACCTTTTCCGGGGACACCCCGAGGTCCTTCATCGACTGCACGGCCACCGCGGCGAACGCCTCGTTGATCTCGATCAGGTCAAGATCTTCGACCGAGAGGCCGGACTTGCCCAGTGCGTGCCGGATCGCGTTGCTGGGCTGGGACTGGAGGGAATTGTCCGGGCCCGCCACGTTGCCGTGGGCGCCGATCTCGGCGATCCAGTCCAGGCCCAGTTCCTCGGCCTTGGCCTTGCTCATGACGACCACCGCGGCGGCGCCGTCGGAGATCTGGGAGGACGAGCCCGCCGTGATGGTGCCGTCCTTGGCGAAGGCGGGGCGCAGCTTGGCCAGGGTCTCGGTGGTGGTCTCGCCGCGGATGCCCTCGTCCTTGCTGAAGACGACCGGCTCGCCCTTGCGCTGCGGGATCTCCACGGGGGTGATCTCCGCCTCGAAGAGGCCGTTCTTCTGGGCCGCGGCGGCGCGCTGGTGGGAGCGGGCGGCGATCTCGTCCTGCTCGGCGCGGCCGATGCCCAGGCGGGTGTTGTGCTTCTCGGTGGACGCGCCCATCGCGACGTTCTCGTACGCGTCGGTGAGGCCGTCGTGGGCCATCGAGTCAAGCATCTCGACGGCGCCGTACTTGAAGCCCTCGCGGGACTTGGGCAGCAGGTGGGGCGCGTTGGTCATGGACTCCTGACCGCCGGCGACGACCACGTCGAACTCGCCGGCGCGGATCAGCTGGTCGGCGAGGGCGATGGCGTCGAGGCCGGAGAGGCACACCTTGTTGACGGTGAGGGCCGGGACGCTCATGGGGATGCCGGCCTTGACGGCGGCCTGGCGGGCGGGGATCTGGCCCGCGCCGGCCTGCAGCACCTGACCCATGATCACGTACTGCACCTGGTCGCCGCCGATGCCCGCCCGGTCCAGCGCGGCCTTGATGGCCACGCCTCCCAGATCGGCGCCGGAGAAGCTGCGCAGGGATCCCAGCAGGCGCCCCATGGGGGTCCGGGCGCCCGCGACGATCACGGAGGTGGTGCTGGACGTACCGTTCGCTGTCATCAGCGCGGCCCTTCCTGTACAGGGAGGTTAACGAGGGTTCCCGTCAATGTACTGAGGGGTAGGCGCCGGGTCACCGGGCTGCGGGTGTGATCGCGCGCACGTTGCGTAACCACGCGTGCGAGCGGTGCACTGGAGGCATGCTGACGCGAATCGACCACATCGGGATCGCCTGCAAGGACCTCGACGCGACCGTCGAGTTCTACCGTGCCACGTACGGCTTCGAGGTGTTCCACAGCGAGGTCAACGAGGAACAGGGCGTCCGCGAGGCCATGCTCAAGATCAACGATACGTCGGACGGCGGCGCCTCGTACCTCCAGCTCCTGGAACCGACCCGGGAGGACTCCGCGGTGGGCAAGTGGCTCGCCAAGAACGGCGAGGGAGTGCACCACATCGCCTTCGGTACGGCTGATGTGGACGGGGACGCGGGGGCCATCCGGGACAAGGGCGTGCGGGTGCTCTACGACGAGCCGCGGATCGGTTCCATGGGGTCGCGGATCACCTTTCTGCACCCCAAGGACTGCCACGGCGTGCTGACCGAACTGGTCACCGCGGCGCCCCACGAGGGAACTGCCACCCCCTCTTCCACGTCTCCCTCCACGACAGAGCACTGACCTTTCCCTTCCCCGGCCGGTAGAGTGCATCTTCGGCCGGGGGCCGGGTCGGGGCTCGGTCCACACTCCGCCGATGATCTGACACCATTTCTTCGGAAGGGTCAGCTCCAGTACGCGTCCCGCACGAGGCATTTCGGGCTGCGCACGAGCAGATGGGAGCCGGCCGCCACCATGACCAGGGGACGGATGGGACCGCGCAGTGCGGGGCAACGACCGCTACGAGGCTGACGACCACCTCTCGCATTTCGAGGCCGAGATGGAGCGGCTGAAGACGGAGCGGGACAAGGCGGTCCAGCACGCCGACGACCTCGGCTATCAGGTCGAGGTGTTGCGAGCCAAGCTCCATGAGGCGCGGCGCACCATCGCGTCCCGCCCCGCTTACGACAACGTCAGCCACCAGGCCGAGCAGCTGCTGCGCAACGCCCAGATCCAGGCCGACCAGTTGCGTACGGACGCCGAGCGCGAGGTGCGCGAGGCCCGCGCCCAGACGCAGCGGCTGCTGCAGGAGCAGGCCGAGCGCCAGGCGCGCATGGAGGCCGACCTGCACGCCGAGGCGGTCGAGCGGCGCCGGCGGCTGGACGAGGAGCTCAACGAGCGCCGGCAGACCGTCGAGTCGCACGTCAACGAGAACGTCGCCTGGGCCGAGCAGCTGCGCTCCCGTACGGAGGCGCAGGCGCGCCGCCTGATGGACGAGACGCGCACCGAGGCCGAGCAGGCGCTGGCCGCCGCCCGCGCCGAGGCGCAGCGGCTGGCCGAGCAGACCCGCGCCCGGCTGGGCAGCGAGGCCGAGCAGGCCCGCGCGGAGGCCGACGTGATCCTGCGGCGGGCCCGTACGGACGCCGAGCGGCTGCTGAACGCCGCCTCCACCCAGGCCCAGGAGGCCACGGACCAGGCCGAGCAGCTGCGGACCAGCGTCGGTTCGGAGACCGAGGAGGCGCGGCGGCAGGCCGCCGAGCTGACGCGTACCGCCGAGGCCCGGATGCAGGAGGCCGACCGCGCGCTGCGCGAGGCGCGCGCCGAGGCCGAGAAGCTGGTCACCGAGGCGCAGGAGAGCGCCACCAAGCGGCTGTCGGCCGCCGAGTCGGACCAGGAGCAGCGGCTGCGGACCGCCAAGGCGGAGATCGCGCGGCTGGTCGCCGAGGCCACGAAGGAGGCCGACGCGCTCAAGGCGGAGGCCGAGCAGCTGCGCGCGGACGCCCGTGCGGAGGCGGAGCGGCTGGTCGCCGAAGCGCAGGAGGCCGCCAGGTCCAAGGCCGCCGAGGACTCGGCGGCGCAGCTCGCGAAGGCCGCGCGGACCGCCGAGGAGGTGCTGACCAAGGCGTCGGAGGAGGCCAAGGCCACCACCAGGGCCGCCGCCGAGGAGGCCGAGCGGGTCCGCCGGGAGGCCGAGGCGGAGGCGGACCGGCTGCGCGGTGAGGCGCACGACACCGCCGAGCAGCTCAAGGGCGCCGCCAAGGACGACACCAAGGAGTACCGCGCCAAGACCGTCGAGCTCCAGGAGGAGGCGCGCCGGCTGCGCGGCGAGGCCGAGCAGCTGCGGGCCGAGGCGGTCGACGAGGGCGACCGGATCCGGGCCGAGGCGCGCCGCGAGGCGGTCCAGCAGATCGAGGAGGCGGCCGGCCGGGCCGAGGAGCTGCTGGCCAAGGCGAAGGCCGACGCCGAGGAGACCCGGGCGGGCGCCGGCGCGGAGAGCGAGCGGGTCCGTACCGAGGCCATCGAGCGGGCCACGGCCCTGCGCAAGCAGGCCGAGGAGGTGCTGGAGCGCGCCCGCGAGGAGGCCGAGGAACTGCGCGGCGAGGGCGAGGAGGCCGCCGCCGCGCTGAAGGCCGAGGCCGAGGAGGCCGCCCGGCAGCTGCGTGCGGAGGCCGAGGAGGCCGCCGCCGAGCGCCGTACCGAGGCGCAGGAGGAGCTGGACCGGCTCCAGGCCGAGGCCGTGGAGAAGGTCACCGCCGCCGAGGAGGCGCTGCACGAAGCCCGCGCCGAGGCCGAGAAGCTGCGCCGGGAGGCGCAGGAGGAGGCCGCCAAGCTCAAGGCCGAGTCGGCGGAGCGGCTGCGCACCCTCCAGCAGCAGGCCGAGGAGGAGGCCGAGCGGCTGCGTTCGGAGGCGGCGACCGACGCGTCCGCCGCGCGCGCCGAGGGCGAGTCCGTGGCCGTACGGCTGCGCAGTGACGCCGCCGCCGAGGCGGAGCGCCTGAAGACCGAGGCCCAGGAGACCGCGGACCGGGTGCGCGCGGAGGCTGCCGCCGCCGCGGAGCGTGCGGGCGCCGAGGCCGCCGAGGCGCTGGCCGCCGCCCAGGAGGAGGCGGCCCGCCGCCGCCGGGAGGCCGAGCAGCTGCTCGGCGAGGCCCGCGACGAGGCCCACCAGGAGCGCACCGCCGCGCGTGAGCAGAGCGAGGAGCTGCTCGCCTCGGCCCGTACGCGGGTCGCCGAGGCGCAGGAGGAGGCGGAGCGGCTGGTCGAGGAGGCCGAGCGGCGCGCCGCCGAGCTGGTCGCCGCGGCCGAGCAGACCGCCCAGCAGGTGCGGGACGCGGTCGCCGGGCTGCACGAGCAGGCCGAGGAGGAGATCGCCGGGCTGCGCTCGGCCGCCGAGCACGCCGCGGAGCGTACGCGCACCGAGGCGCAGGAGGAGGCCGACCGGGTACGGTCCGACGCCTACGCGGAGCGCGAGCGCGCTTCCGAGGACGCGGCCCGCACCCGCCGTGAGGCGCAGGAGGAGGCCGAGGCCGCCAAGGCGCTCGCCGACCGCACGGTCGCCGAGGCCATCGCGGAGGCCGACCGGCTGCGCGCGGAGGCCGACAGCACGCTCGACGAGGCGCGCGAGGCGGCCGGCAAGGCCCGTACGGACGCCGCCGAGCAGGCCGACACGCTGATCGCGGAGGCCACCGCACAGGCCGAGAAGATGGTGGCGGACGCCTCCGCCAAGGCGCAGCAGCTGCGTACCGACGCGTCCGACGCGCTGGCCTCGGCCGAGCAGGACGCCAACCGGGCCCGCGCGGAGGCCCGCAACGACGCCAACCGGATGCGTTCGGACGCCGCCGAGCAGGTGGACCGGCTGCTCGCCGAGGCCCGCGCGGAGGCCGAGCGGATCGTCACCGAGGCGACCGAGCTGACCTCGTCGGCGCAGGACGACGCGGACCGCACGGTGCGCGAGGGCCAGGAGGCCGCCGAGCGGCTGCGCGCCGAGGGCGAGCAGCGCGCCGCCGAGCTGGTCGCGGAGGCGACCGCCGAGGCGGAGCGGCTGCGCGCGGAGGCCGCCGAGGCGCTGGAGACCGCGCGCCAGGAGGCGGAGCGGATCGGCGACGAGGCGCGCGAGGCGGCGAACAAGACCCGTTCGGACGCCGCCGAGCAGGCCGACCAGCTGATGTCCGAGGCCGGCAGCGAGGCCGAGCGGCTGCGCGCGGACGCCGCGGAGACCGTGGCGGGCGCCGAGCGGGACGCGGACCGCACCCGGGCCGACGCCCGCGAGCAGGCCGACCGGATGATCGCCGAGGCCACCGCGGAGGCGGACCGGCTGCGCGCGGAGGCGGCGGAGACCGTCACCTCGGCGCAGGAGCACGCCACCCGTACGCGTGCCGAGTCCGAGCGGATCAAGGAGGAGGCCGAGGCGGAGGCCGACCGGCTGCGCACCGAGGCGCTGGAGGAGTCGGAGCAGACCGTCGACGCGGCCCGCAAGGACGCGGCGCAGCGCCGCGCGGACGCCGCCGAACAGGCCGACCAGCTGATCGCCAAGGCGCAGGAGGAGGCGCTGAAGGCGGCGACCGCCGCCGAGGAGCAGGCCGACACGATGGTCGGCGCGGCCCGCAAGGAGGCCGAGCGGATCGTCGCGGAGGCCACCGCCGAAGGCAACGGGTTCGTCGAGAAGTCCCGTACGGACGCGGACACGCTGCTGAGCGAGGCCCGCGGGGACGCCACCGCGATAAGGGAGCGCGCCGAGGAGCTGCGTGCCCGTATCGAGAGCGAGGTCGAGGAGCTGCACGAGCGGGCCCGCCGGGAGTCCTCGGAGACGATGAAGAACGCCGGGGAGCGGGTCGACAAGCTGATCGCGCAGGCCACCCAGCAGCAGGCGGAGGCCGAGGAGAAGGCCAAGCGCATGGTGTCGGACGCCAGCAGCGAGGCCAGCAAGGTCCGCATCGCCGCGGTGAAGAAGGCGGAGGGGCTGCTCAAGGAGGCCGAGCAGAAGAAGGCCGAGGCCGTACGGGAGTCGGAGCGGATGCGCGCCGAGGCCCGCGCGGAGGCGGAGCGGATCGTCGAGGAGGGCAAGCGCGAGCTGGAGGTGCTCGTGCGGCGCCGCAAGGACATCAACGCCGAGATCTCCCGTGTCCAGGACGTGCTGGAGGCGTTGGAATCTTTCGAGGCGCCGTCGAACGGTGGTGGCAAGGAAGGGGCGAAGGCCGCCGCGGGAGCGGGCGCAACTCGTTCGAGTGGCAAGCAGTCTGAGGGGTAGCCACCCAAATGAGGGGCCATTCTCCACTTCAAACGCGCAATGACTCGATGACACGCCGTTGCGGCCCCTAGGATTCCCTTTATCACCTCACCGGTCTCTTTCGACAGGAACCCCATGAGCGACACTTCCTCCCCCTACGGCTTCGAGCTCGTGCGGCGTGGGTACGACCGCGGTCAGGTGGACGACCGCATCTCGAAGCTGGTCGCCGACCGCGACAGCGCCCTGGCCCGCATCACCTCCCTGGAGAAGCGGATCGAGGAGCTGCACCTCGAAACGCAGAACGCCCAGGCCCAGGTCAACGACGCCGAACCGTCCTACGCGGGCCTCGGCGCGCGCGTGGAGAAGATCCTCCGGCTCGCGGAAGAAGAAGCGAAGGACCTGCGCGAGGAGGCCCGGCGGGCCGCCGAGCAGCACCGCGAACTGGCCGAGTCGGCCGCCCAGCAGGTACGCAACGACGCCGAGCAGTTCGCGTCGGAGCGCAAGGCCAAGGCCGAGGACGAGGGCGTCCGCATCGTCGAGAAGGCGCAGGGCGAGGCGACCGCGCTGCGTGCCGAGGCGCAGAAGGACGCGCAGTCCAAGCGGGAGGAGGCGGACGCCCTCTTCGAGGAGACCCGCGCCAAGGCCGCGCAGGCCGCCGCGGACTTCGAGACCAACCTCGCCAAGCGCCGCGAGCAGTCCGAGCGGGACCTGGCTTCGCGTCAGGCCAAGGCCGAGAAGCGGCTCGCGGAGATCGAGCACCGGGCCGAGCAGCTGCGGCTGGAGGCCGAGAAGCTGCGCACGGACGCCGAGCGCCGGGCCCGCCAGACGGTGGAGACGGCGCAGCGCCAGGCCGAGGACATCGTGGCCGACGCGAACGCCAAGGCGGACCGGATCCGCAGCGAGTCCGAGCGGGAGCTGGCGGCGCTGACCAACCGCCGGGACTCGATCAACGCCCAGCTGACGAACGTCCGCGAGATGCTCGCCACGCTGACCGGCGCGGCGGTCGCCGCGGCCGGCACCCCGGCGGACGAGGAGCCCATCTCCCGCGGCGTCCCGGCGCAGCAGTCGCGCTGAGGCGCCGTTTGCCGTTGTGACGCCGGTGCGGCCGGTGGGCTCCCGCAGCCCGCACCCGTGACGGCCGGTACCGCGCCCGACGGCGGCAGACGCGCTCCGCCCGCCCCGCCTCTCTTCGGAGGCCGGGCGGGCGGAATGCTTTTTTCAACAGTGGTACGACCTGACAGGCGCCCTGCGGCTGGCGCCCGGTACGCCCGAGATGCGGGGTTCCTGGCCCCCGCTTAGCGTGCTGTACATGATCGAAGTCGAGGGGCTGACCAAGCGCTACGGCGACAAGCTCGCCGTGGACGGGCTGACCTTCACCGTACGGCCCGGGGTCGTCACCGGATTCCTCGGCCCGAACGGCGCCGGCAAGTCCACGACCATGCGGATGATGCTCGACCTGGACCATCCGACGTCGGGACGGGTCCGTATCGACGGCCACCGCTACCGGCAGCTGTCCGATCCCCTGACCTCCCTCGGCGCCCTCCTCGACGCCAAGGCCGTGCACGGCGGCCGCAGCGCCTACCACCACCTGCTGTGCCTGGCGCAGAGCAACGGCATCCCGCGCGCCCGCGTGCACGAGGTGCTGGACACGGTGGGGCTGACCCCGGTGGCCAAGAAGCGCTCCAAAGGCTTCTCGCTGGGCATGGGCCAGCGCCTGGGCATCGCGGCGGCGCTGCTCGGCGATCCCCGCATCCTGATGTTCGACGAGCCGGTCAACGGCCTCGACCCCGAGGGCATCCACTGGATCCGCAACCTGATGAAGGGTCTGGCCGCCCAGGGCCGGACGGTGTTCGTTTCCTCGCACCTGATGAGCGAGATGGCGCTGACCGCCGAGCACCTGATCGTCATCGGCCAGGGCCGGCTGCTGGCGGACACCTCGATGTCCCGGTTCATCCAGGAGAACTCCCGCTCGTACGTACGGATGCGGTCGCCGGAGCGCGAGCGGCTGCTCGACGCGCTCCGGGAGGGCGGGTACGCGGCGGTGCCGGCCGGCGACGCGGTCGAGATCGACGGGGCGAGCGCCGCCGACCTGGGCGAGCTGGCCGCGCGGCACCGGCTCGTCCTCCACGAACTGAGCCCGCAGCAGGCGTCGCTGGAGGAGGCGTTCATGCAGCTGACCGCCGGGTCGGTGGAGTACCACGCGCATACGGCGGAGGCGCCGCGGGCCGCGGACGGCGGCGTACCACCGGGGGCGGCGCCGCCCGCGGAAGCCCCCGGAACACCAAGCACGCCGGGAACACCAGGAGCACCGGGGACGCCGGGCCCGCAGCCCGGCGGCTGGGGTGCCGGCTGGCGGAACAAGAAGCGAGGGGCGTGACGATGGCGGCCGTCTCCCAGGTCCTGAGATCGGAATGGACCAAGATCCGCTCGGTGCGGTCCACGGTGTGGACGCTGGGTGTCGCCCTGGTCGTCACGGTCGCGCTGGGCGCGCTGATCTGCCTGCTCGCCTCGAACGACTTCGGCAGCACGGCGCCCCGCGACCGGGCCGGCTTCGACCCCGCCGGCACCAGCTTCGCCGGCATGGGCCTGGGCCAGCTGGCGATGATCGTCTTCGGGGTGCTGGTGGTCTCCAACGAGTACAGCACCGGCATGATCCGTACGTCGCTGGCCGCCGTACCGCAGCGCGGCGTCTTCCTCTTCTGCAAGATCACCGTGGCCGCCCTGCTCGCCCTGGCCGTCTCCTTCGTGACGGCCTTCCTCTCCTTCTTCGTCGGCCAGGCGATGCTGGGCGACCACGCGACGTCGCTCGGCGACCCGGGCGTGCTGCGCGCCGTGGTGGGCGCCGGGCTCTACATGACGGTGATCGGGGTGTTCGCGATGGGCGTGGCGACGATGCTGCGCAGCCCCATGCTGGCGCTGGGCACCCTGATGCCGTTCTTCTTCCTGATCTCCAGCATCCTGGGCAACGTCTCGGCCACCCGGAAGATCGGCCGGTACCTCCCCGACCAGGCCGGCGCACGGATCATGCAGGTGGTGCCGCCGGCCGGGCAGGACGTGCCGTACGGGCCGTGGGGCGGGTTCGGCATCATGCTGGCGTGGACGGCCGCCGCGGTGCTGGGCGGGTACCTGCTGCTGAAGCGGCGCGACGCCTGAGGGCAGCGTCCGGAACCGGGCCGCCCCTGAGGCCGGACGCCGGGCCCCAGGCGTAACCCCTTGCGCCCCACCCGTCCGCGTTTTGACGGGAACCGTCAGCTGCCCGATAACCTCCTAACCCTTACGGGGGTACGAGAGCACCTCTGCCCCGAACCATCTTTCGAGGGGCGGAGAATGATCGAGGCAGTCGGTCTGACGAAGCGCTACGGCGCCAAGACGGCCGTGCACAACCTGTCGTTCCAGGTGCGGCCGGGCACCGTCACGGGCTTCCTGGGGCCCAACGGCTCCGGCAAGTCGACGACGATGCGCATGATCCTGGGGCTGGACACCCCGACCTCCGGGCGCGTCACGATCGGCGGCATCCCGTTCCGCAAGGTGCCCAACGCCCCGCGCCACGTCGGCGCGCTCCTCGACGCCAAGGCGGTGCACGGCGGCCGCAGCGCCCGCCAGCACCTGCTCTCGCTCGCCCAGCTCTCCGGCATCCCGGCGCGCCGGGTCGACGAGGTGCTCGGGGTGGTCGGCCTCCAGGAGGTGGCCCGCAAGCGCTCCAACGGCTTCTCGCTCGGTATGGGCCAGCGCCTGGGCATCGCGGCGGCGCTGCTCGGCGACCCGCAGGTGCTGCTCTTCGACGAGCCGGTCAACGGCCTGGACCCGGAGGGCATCCTGTGGGTCCGCAACCTGATGAAGCAGCTGGCCGCCGAGGGCCGTACGGTCTTCGTCTCCTCGCACCTGATGAGCGAGATGGCGCTGACCGCCGAGCATCTGATCGTCATCGGCCGCGGCCAGCTGCTCGCGGACATGCCGGTCAAGGACTTCATCTCGGCCAACTCCGCCGACTTCGCCCGGGTACGCACCCCGGACACCGAGCCGGAGCTGCGCGAGAAGCTCGGTTCAGTGCTCGGCGAGGCGGGCGCCCAGGTCGTGGCCGAGCCGGACGGCGCGCTGCGCGTCACCGGGCTGCCGCTGCCGCGCATCAGCGACCTCGCCCACGGCGCGGACATCCGCCTGTGGGAGCTGTCGCCGCACCAGGCGTCCCTGGAAGAGGCGTACATGCAGCTGACGCAGGGCGTCGTGGACTACCGCTCGACGACCGACCAGCGCGCCGGTCTCCAGCAGCAGGTGGCTGCTCCCGCGCCGCAGGGCCCCGGCATGCCGGGACAGCAGCCGCCGCAGGGGTACGCGCCGCAGCCGGGTCCGTACGGGCAGCCCGCCCACCCGGGGCAGCCGAACCCGTACGCGCAGGCGCCCGGCGGCGCTCCGGGCCAGGGGTACGGCTACCCGCCGGCGGCCGGGCCGGGCGCGCCGTACGGCCAGCCGAACCCGTACGCGCAGCCGCAGCCGGGCCCGCAGGCCGGTGCCCCGGCACCGATGCAGCCCGCCGCCCAGCCCGCCGCCCCCGCCGACATCTCCAAGCCGCACACCGAGGACGCCCGATGACCAGCCCTCAGCAGCCGCAGCCTCAGCCGCAGCCTGAGCCGCACGACACCGCCGCCCCCGGCGCGGCCGCCCCGATGCCCCCGGCCGGGGCGCCCGAGCCGCCCGCGCAGCCCCCCGCCGAGCAGCCGGAGCCCCGGCCGCTGGCCGCGCACCCGCAGCCGGAACAGCCCCAGGCCCCGATGCCGCCGCAGGCCGGTCCCGCGCCGCAGGAGGGCGGCCCGGCGCGTGAGGCGGGCACGATGATGCTCCAGGCCCAGCAGCCGCCCGCCGCCGCGCCCGGCAAGGAGGCCGGGACGATGATGCTCCAGGCCCAGGCGGCTCCGCAGGGTGCGCCGCTGCCCCCGCAGGGCGCGCCCAAGGACGCGGGCACCATGACGCTCCAAGCGCAGCAGCCGCCCGCCGCTCCCCCGCAGCAGCCGCCGTACCAGCCGCAGCAGGCCGCGCACCAGCAAGCCCCGCAGCCGCCCCAGCAGCAGATCCCGGCCGCCTGGCAGGCCGCCGGCCCCGGCGGCGGCGCACCGGCCTACGTCTCGCCGATCCCGGTCCGCCGTACGAACCTGGGCCACGCCCTCGCCTCCGAGTGGACGAAGATCCGGTCGGTGCGCTCCACGATGTGGACGCTGGGCGTGATGATCGTGCTGAACGTGGGCATCGGGCTGATGATCGCGCTGCTGCTGTCGGACCCGTACCGGACGGCCGACCCGCTCCTCGGCTCCGCCTGGCTCGGCCTGCTGCTCGGGACGCTGTGCGTGATCCCGCTCGGCGTGCTGGTGATCTCCTCGGAGTACGGCACGGGCATGATCCGTACGACGTTCACCGCCTGCCCCAGCCGGGGCCGGGTGCTGACCGCCAAGGCGATCGTGCTGTTCGGGCTGACGTTCGTGATCACCACGCTCTCCACCACCCTGGTCGCGGTGGTGCACGCCGGGATGCTCAACGGCCCGGCGCCCACCGGTGACCAGTGGCTGCGCGCCACGATCGGCTCCGGTCTGTACGTGGCCGTACTGAGCCTGCTGGCCCTGGGCGCCGGCGCGCTGCTGCGGCACTCGGCCGGCGCGATCAGCGCGATGCTGGGCCTGGTCCTGCTGCCCATGCTGCTGGCCGTGTTCATGATGACCTCGGAGAGCCTGCGGCCGGTCGCGAAGGCCATGATCGAGTACTCGATCCCCAACAGCCTCGGCGCGCTCTACGACCAGCCGTTCCTGGGCAGCGGCCCGTCCGGCTGGCAGCCGCTGCTGATCCTCGTGGGCGTCACCGCCGTCGTCCTCGGCGGCGCGTACGCGGCGCTGGAGAAGCGCGACGTATAAGTCAATACCTCGGCGCATTACGGGACCGCTGGAGCCTCGCGCTCCGGCGGTCCCGTGCGTTCCAGCACGCCTTGTGCCAGTGTCTGCGGTCGTCCACGTCGCCCTCCCGCGGCCAGGCGACGACGTGCGGCACCCCCGGCGGGATCTCCTGGTCGCAGCCCGGGCAGCGGTAGTGCTTGGCCGCACCGCCACCCCCCAGGTGCCGTACGACCCAGTCCTCGCCGCGCCATTCCTCGGTACGTTCGAGACCGTAGCGGCCTGCGCCCGAGTGGTCGGCTGGCTTCTCACCGCCGCGGGGACGGTTTCGACGCGGGGACACTGGGCACCTCGGGAAATCTACGGGGTCACGGGCCGTCACCACCCTACGCGGATCGGTCATGGGGTCCGCCGCCCACCACAATCCTGCGATCATCGGGAAACTTCGCCCCAGGCCGTGCCCTTGGCACGTGTCACCCGTTGTTGCCTGTTAGGGGGATGTCGCGTCGGCTGCGAGGAGGCAGAAGAGCGATGCGCGTTGGGGCATTCATCCTGGCCGCTCAGTTTCCCGGCCAGGGACAGGGGGAGGCACTGCACCGCGCGGTGCGGTCCGCCGAGGTCGCCGAGGAGGCCGGGCTGGACGCGGTCTGGCTGGCCGAGCACCACTTCATGCCGTACGGGGTCTGCCCGTCGGCGACGACACTGGCCGCGCTGCTGCTGGGACGTACGCACAGAATCGGCGTCGGCACCTCCGTCAGCGTGCTGCCGACCCAGCACCCGGTCGCCCTCGGGGAGCAGGCGGCGCTGCTGCATCTGATCTCCGGCGGCCGGTTCACCCTCGGGGTGGGCCGCGGCGGTCCCTGGGTGGACCTGGAGGTCTTCGGCACCGGCCTGGACGCCTACGAGAAGCACTTCCCCGAGTCGCTGGACCTGCTGCTGCGCTGGCTGCGCGAGCCGCGGGTCGGCGCCGCGGGGGAACGTCACTCCTTCCGCGAGGTCGCGGTCGTGCCGCGGGCCTGCGAGTCGCTGGAGATGCCGGCCGGTCCGCCGGTCGTCCTCGCCTGCACCTCGGCCGGGTCGGTGCGGCTGGCCGCCGAGCGCGGGCTGCCGATGCTGCTGGGGATGCACTGCGGCGACGAGGAGAAGGCCGAGATGGTCGCGCTGTGGCGCCGCCTGTCGCTGGCGGCCGGGCGGGACCCGGCCGACGTCGCGGCGGCGGAGCACGTCTCGGCGGGCGTGGTGCAGGTCGGCGACACCCGTCAGGGCGCGGCCGAGGTGCTCACCAAGGCCATGCCGGGCTGGCTGCGGCGCGGCCTCGCGGCCCATGAGACGGTCGACGGCCGCTACCGCGCCATGCGCGACCCGCTGGCGTACACGGAACTGCTCTGCGATCTGCACCCGGTGGGGCCGCCGCGGCTGTGTGCCGACCGGCTGGCGGCCTCGGCCGCGCGGACGGGCATCCGGCGCTTCGCGCTGCTCGTGGAGGGCTCCGGCGATCTGGCGGCCACGGAGGAGAACGTCCGGCGGCTGGGCGCCGAGGTCCTGCCGCTGCTCCGCTGAGACGGGCGCCCGCGGGGGTACGGCGGCCCGCGCGGCCCGTCCGGTGACACCGGGCCGGGTGGCCGCGGGCCGCGTACCGCCTGGCGCGATGGCGCCGGTCTCCGGGCCGGTGACCGGAGGGCGCCCGGGGAGGGGCCGTCAACGCAGCGTGGCGGTCCCGGAGTTGGCCGACGCTGCCGCCGGCGCGGCGGCGACGCGCGGTGCCGCGTCCCGTGTGCGCAGCGGCAGCGTCACCTGGTCAGCAGTCGCGCAGCTCGGGCGACTGGTTCAGCAACTGGCCTCGGATGGAGGTGAACTTGGCCAGCCTGTCGTCCACCGCCGGGTCGAGCGGGAAGACCGCGACCCGGTGACAGTTCTGGAATGCCAGGCGCACACCGAAGTGGCGCTCCAGGGACCCGCGTATCGCGTCACTCGCCAGCGCACGCAGCAGCTGACCGCGCGCCTGCTCGTCCGGCGGCGGCGTCTGGTTGTCGGCGAACTGGCCGCCGTCCACCTTCAGCCGGACCACCAGCGAGCTGATCATCTCCCATGCGTACGGCAGGGAGGCCCGGACGCAGTCGACAAATTCCGCTTCGTCGACCTCGCCTCGCTCGGCCTGTTCGAGGAGGGCCGGTGAGACGTCGAGCGACATGAGGTTCTCCTCTCGCGGCCCCGCCGGAGCGGGGCCTCAGGGATCGGACGGGAGGCTCGCGACGGAGCGTGTCCGTATCACGACCCCCCGCTTCAACGTTAGGCCGCTCCTCCGGCCCGCACCAGGAGATTGCAGAGACAACCGGCCACCGGGGAACGGGATGGTTCAGGGGCGAATCGCGTCCGCGGCCCCCGGTCGAGTAGCGTGGCGCACCATGCGTCTCGTCATCGCCCGTTGCTCCGTGGACTACGCGGGCCGGCTCAGTGCCCACCTCCCGTCGGCCCCCCGCCTCATCCTCGTCAAGGCGGACGGTTCGGTCTCCATCCATGCGGACGACCGCGCCTACAAACCCCTGAACTGGATGTCCCCGCCGTGCACCCTCAAGGAGGGCGACGGGGTGTGGACGGTGGAGAACAAGGGCGGCGAGAAGCTCATCATCACCCTGGAAGAGGTGATGCACGACTCGTCCCACGAGCTGGGTGTGGACCCGGGCCTCATCAAGGACGGGGTGGAAGCGCACCTCCAGGAACTGCTCGCCGACCGGATCGAGACGCTCGGCGAGGGCTATTCGCTCATCCGCCGCGAATACCCCACCGCCATCGGCCCGGTGGACATCCTGTGCCGGGACGCGGACGGCGGGACGGTCGCCGTGGAGATCAAGCGGCGCGGTGAGATCGACGGTGTCGAGCAGCTCACCCGCTATCTCGAACTGCTCAACCGCGACCCGCATCTGTCCCCGGTCAAGGGCGTGTTCGCGGCCCAGGAGATCAAGCCGCAGGCCCGGGTGCTGGCCACCGACCGCGGCATCGGCTGCGTCGTGCTGGACTACAACGCGCTGCGCGGCATCGAGGACGACAAGCTGCGCCTGTTCTGAGCGCGCCCGTACCGAGCGCCTTCTCCGAGCGCCGGTACGGATGACGACGGCCCGGTACGGGAACGCCCGCCACGGTGGCGGACGGTCGCGTACCGGGCCGTCGTGCTGTGCTCAGCCGCCGTTCGTACCGCCGGTGGAGCCCCCGCCGGTCGTCGGGGCGTCCCCGCCGGTCGTGCCGCCGCCGGTCGTGCCGGAGCCGGTGGTGGTCGCCGAGGCGCTGCCGGTGCCGCCGGTGCTGCCCGAGGAGCCCGTGGGCTCTTGGCTCGTCGGCTTGTCGGTCGGCGTCGGCTTGTCCGTCGGCTTGTCGGTGGGCTTGTCCGTGGGTTTGTCGGTCGGCTTGTCGGTGGGCTTGTGCGTGGGCCTGCCGGTCGGGCTGGTGCCGCCGTCCGTCGGCCGCGTCGTCGGGTCGGTCGGGCGGGTGCTGCCGCCGGTCGGTCCGCCGGTCGTCGGGTCGGTGGCACCCCCGGTCGGGCCGGTGCTCGGCTGCGCGCTGGTGCCCGGTGTGCGGGGCGACGCCGAGCGGTGGCCGGTGACCGTGCCGGGGCGGCCGCCGTGTCCGGTCCGGGTGCGGTCGGCGCCCGGCTGGTCGGCGGGCAGGCCGTCGTCGCTCTGCCCCGGCTGGGCGGACTGCTCGGTGGTGACCTTGTTGCCCGTACCGTCGTCGGACCCGGAGACCGCGCCCAGCGTGACGACGGTGCCCAGGACGGCGACGAGCAGCGCTCCGGCGCCCGCGGCGACCAGGTTGCGCCGGGCGCCGAGCACCAGGGCCTTGCGGCCCTTGGCGGGGCCGCGGCCCGTGCCCTTGCCGGAGGCCACGCTGCGGGTGACGACGGTGGGTGCCGTCGCGTCGACGGCCGGGGCGGCGGCGAGGCCGGCGGGCACCCCGCCGGGCGGCGAGGCCGACTCCTCCGTCCGCGCGTCCGGGATCTCCTCACCGGCCGGGGCGGCCGTCCCGGCGGGCGGGGTGAACGTGCCGGAGCGGTCCGCGACCAGGGCCAGCGCGCGTCGTCCGGCGACCGCGCCGCGCCGGTCGGAGAGCACGCCGCGCAGCCCTATCGACGCCTCCAGCTCGGCCCGCGCCCGGTCCAGGTTGCCGGTGCACAGCGCGAGGACGCCCAGCTCGTGGTGGAAGTACGCCTCCTCGGCCACCTCCCCGGCGATCCGGGCGGCCTCGGCGCCGTGCCGCAGGCTGCGCTCCCAGGCGCTCCAGTGCAGGGCGGCGGCGAAGGCCGGGGCGGCCGTACGGGCCAGGAGCACGGCGGCGCTGGGGTGGCCGCCGTCCCGGCTGCCGGTCAGCACGCCCATCGCGGCCAGGATCGCGTCGGACTCGGCGGCGGCCCGCTCCGGGGTGACCGAGGGGTGCCCGGCCCACCAGGCGTAGTGCTGGGCGGCGGTCAGCGCCCGCTCCCCCGCGTCGTCGGCGTACCCGGCGTCCGTCAGCTGGTCCTGTACGGTCGCGGCGAGCCGGTAGTGGCCCCCGGCCGGGGTGATCAGCCCGCAGCCCAGCAGATCGCCGAGGGCGGCGTCCGCGTGGGTGTCCTGGGCGAGCGCGGGCAGGTGCGCCTGGTGGGGCAGCTCGCCGCCCAGCGCGACCGCGAAGCGCAGCGTCTCGCGCGCGGCCTCGCCCAGCCCGGCGGCGATCAGCGGCGCGGGCGAGGCGGCCTCGGCGACGGTCGGCAGTGGCCGCTCGTCGCCCGCGGATGCGTCGTCGGACGGCTCGCCGTACGCGTCGGAAGTGCCCGCACGCTGCCGCAGCAGCGCGCCGGCCTGCACGAAGCGCAGCGGCAGCCCCTCGGACTCGAACCACAGGTCGGCGGCCCACGCGGCCTCTTCGTCGGTGAGCGGGCGGCCGACGGCGCCCTCCAGCAGCTCCCGGCAGGCGTCGCGGCTGATGCCGCCGAGGAAGACCTCTTCGAGGTGGGAGCCGGGCGAGGGGGCGGCGACGTCGGGGGTGGCGGCGAGCAGGAAGGCGCACTCGGGCGTGGCGCCCAGCAGCTCGTCCAGCGCGGCGCCGCCGAATTCGAGGTCGTCCAGGACGACGATCGCACCGATCTCGCCGAGCAGGCGCAGCAGCTCGCCGCGGTCGGGGCGGTGCAGCGGGGCCCGGTGGACGGCGGCGAACAGCTCGTACATCACGTCGGTGGGCGTGCGGCGGTAGCCGGACAGGCGCACCACGCCGTCCGGCGCCACGCCGTCGCAGGCGGTGGCGACGGCGTCCAGCAGCCGGGTGCGGCCCGAGCCGGAGGGGCCGGTGACGCGTACGGATCTGCCGCGGGACAGCAGCCGCACCAGTCTGTCGGTCTCCTCGGCGCGCTCCAGCAGCGCGGCGGGGCGGCCGGCGGCGACCGGGACGGCGGGCGGGGCCGCGGCGCGCGCCAGTTCGGCGCGCTCCTCGGGGCCGTGCTTTCCGGGGACGGCGGGCTGCTCGCCGGGCGGGCAGGGTTCGATCTCGCTGCCGTCGACCGGGTTGACGGTGAGGAGGTAGGGGCCCGATACGAGCTGTACGGTGCGGGCGAGGCCGCCGGAGGCGGCGCCGGGGCCGGGGCCGCCGTGCGCGGGCGCCGGCGTCGTCGCAGGGGCGTCCTGCTCGTCGTACTCCTCAGGTCCCCGGTTCGTGTTCGGGTCCATGGTGAAATGCCCCCCAGATGCGCTTGGCGTGCCGTCCGGCCGATTGTGTCCCGGCCGTCCGCACTCCCCCAGCCTCCGGCCGGGGGACTCCCCCGGCCGCCGCTTCTGGTCCGGTGCCCGCCGCGCGGCGTAACCGGACGGCGGAAAACCGAACCTTAGACCTTGGCCCAGTATCTACGAAGCGCCGGGGTCCGTTCCTGCCCGGAACGTCACAGTGTTGTGAGAATCCTTCGGTATGCGGCTTTGATCTTGGATTCTCGCGGCGGTACGCGCCCGCGTGCGCCGGCCGGGGCCCTCAGACCCGCGGCAGGCTCTCGGCCTCGATGCCGCCCTCGATGGCGAGGATGCGGTGCAGGCGGGTGGCGACCAGGAGCCGCTGCATCTGGGGCGGTACGCCGCGCAGCACCAGCCGGCGGTTGGCCCGCCCGGCGCGGCGGTGCGCGCCCATGATGACGCCGAGGCCGGTGGCGTCCCAGGAATCCAGGCCGGTCAGATCGAGCACCAGGTCGCCCTGGCCGGAGTCGACGGCGGTGTGCAGGACGGTACGGGCGTCCGCCGCGCTGCGGACGTCGAGGCGGCCCCCGACGACCAGCTCGGCGTGGTCGCCCCTGATGTGCATATGTGCTCCCCGGGTGATGAGTGCTCGATCGTTACGACTACAGAACTGACTGCCTCTCATGCGGCGAAGTTGCCGCCTGTAAGCGAACCGATACCGAATTCACCCTGGGGGGTGAAGGGCGCCGGGCCCGTGCGGGTGACGCGCCGGGTGCCGTGCCGGTGCCGCCGCGGCCGGCCGGCGGACCGGCCGTCGTGCCGCGGCGGTACCGGGCCCGGCGCCTGACGCGGCGTCAGTGCGGTGCCGCGGGGCCCGGAGCCGTCCGATGCGGTATCAGTGCTCGTAGAAGCCTTGCCCGCTCTTGCGGCCGATATCGCCGGCGTCCACCATCCGCCGCATGATCTCCGGCGGCGCGAACTTCTCGTCCTGCGACTCGGTGTAGATGTTGTCGGTGGCGTGCAGCAGGATGTCCACGCCGGTCAGGTCGGCGGTGGCCAGCGGGCCCATGGCGTGCCCGAAGCCCAGCTTGCAGGCGGTGTCGATGTCCTCGGCGGAGGCCACCCCGGACTCGTACAGCTTCGCCGCCTCGACGACCAGCGCCGAGATCAGCCGGGTGGTCACGAAGCCGGCCACGTCGCGGTTGACGACGATGCAGGTCTTGCCGACCGACTCGGCGAACGCGCGGGCGGTGGCGAGGGTTTCGTCGCTGGTCTTGTAGCCGCGCACCAGCTCGCACAGCTGCATCATCGGCACCGGCGAGAAGAAGTGGGTGCCGACCACCCGCTCGGGGCGCCCGGTGGCCGCCGCGATCTTGGTGATCGGAATGGCGGAGGTGTTGGAGGCGAGCACCGCCTCGTCCTTGACCAGCTTGTCCAGGCTCTGGAAGATCTCCCGCTTGACGTCGATCCGCTCGAAGACGGCCTCGACGACGATGTCCGCGTCGGCGGCCGCGTCCAGGTCGGTCGTGGTGGTGATCCGGCCCAGCGCCCGCTCCGCGTCCTCCGCGGCCAGCTTGCCCTTGCCCACGAACTTCTCGTACGACTTCTCGATGCCGCTGCGGCCGCGGGCCAGCGCCCCGTCCGTCACGTCGCGGAGGACGACCTCCCAGCCCGCCTGGGCCGAGACCTGCGCGATGCCGGACCCCATCAGTCCGGCCCCGATGACGGCGAGCTTCTTTGCCACTGGCTGTCCCCTAACACGCTGTACATCTGACGGCTCTCGGCAGTGACGTTAGCGCCCGTCGGCGATCGATAGGAGGGTTAGAGATGCGCGTCACGTCTCAGATGACGGACATCACACCACCCGTGCTCATCCGCCCGCGCGCACGGCATAGTTGAGGACCTTTCCGCCGAGCGCGTCTTCAAGGTCGTCCAGCAGGGCGAGGGCCTCGCGTGACACCTCGTCGGGTGCGCGCCCGGTCATCATCTCGCGGCCGATGTAGCCCATGAGCGTGCTGTGCACCCAGTTGAGCTGACCGGCCACCATGAGCGGCAGCCAGTCGTCCGCCGCCGCGCCGGCCTCCTGGCGCAGGGTCTCCTCCAGCCGGGTGAGCTGTTCCTGCTGGAGGTGCCACAGGCGGGCCTTGAGGGTGGCGGAGCCTTCGATGACCCGCATGAAGCGGTCGTAGCCCTGGACCAGGCCGACGGTGGGCGAGACCGCCTCCACCTGCTCGCGCAGTTCGCGCAGGACGGCGGCGGCGGCCGACTCCCCGGCGCCCCGGCCGCGCACGAAGCGCGCGAGGCGGTCCACCAGCCCGGCGCTGCGGTCCAGGAAGAGGTCCTCCTTGGCCGGGAAGTAGTTGTAGACGGTGTTGACGGAGACGTCGCAGACCTCGGCGATCTCCGCGACGGTCACCGCGTCGAAGCCGCGCTCCAGGAACAGGCCGGTGGCCATGTCCGAGATGCGCTGGCGCGTCTGCCGCTTCTTCCGCTCCCTGAGCCCCTCAGCCATGTCCGCATCGTACGCCTCCTTGGGTATCGTTGAATTTTGGGGGCGTTGCAATTTTTCAGTCTCTCTGTTTTTCTTTCCGGCATGGCAGTCATCAGCGCGTCCGGCCTCGCCCGGGCCTTCACCACCCAGCGCGGCACCGTCGAAGCGGTACGCGGCATCGACCTCACCGCCGAACGCGGCGAGATCCTCGGCCTGCTCGGCCCGAACGGCGCCGGGAAGACCACCACCCTGCGGATGCTCACCACGCTCCTCGCGCCCACCGGCGGCACCGCGACGGTGGCCGGCTGCGACCTCGCCCGCGACCCGGCCGGGGTGCGGCGCGCCACCGGCTACGTGGCCCAGTCCGGCGGCGTCGACCCGAACGTCTCCGTACGGGAGGAACTGGTCACCCAGGGGCGGCTGTACCGCCTGCCGAAGGCCGAGGCGGCGGCCCGCGCCGGGGAACTGGCCGACGCGCTCGGCCTCGACGGGCTGCTGGACCGCAAGTGCGCGGCGATGTCCGGCGGGCAGCGGCGGCGCCTGGACATCGCGATGGGGCTGGTGCACCGGCCGGCGGTGCTCTTCCTGGACGAGCCGACGACCGGTCTCGATCCCGGCAGCCGGGCCGATCTGTGGGAGCTGGTCCGGCGGCTGCGTACGGACTTCGGCACCACGGTCGTCCTGACCACCCACTACCTCGACGAGGCGGACGCGCTGGCGGACCGCGTCGTGGTCGTGGACCAGGGCGTGGTGGCCGCCGAGGGCACCCCGCACGCGCTCAAGTCCGCGTACGCCGGTTCGCCCGACGCGTCCCTCCAGGACGCCTTCCTGGCGATCACCGGGCGCGACCCCGCCCCCGCGGACACCGCCCCCGTCGCCGTCTGACCGCCCGCCCCCGTCACCGCACCGCCCACAGGAGTCCCCGTATGTCCTCCGCCCTGTCCGACACGGCCCTGATCTTCGGGCGCTACGCCCGGCAGACCCTGCGCTCCAAACTCCAGATGTTCTTCGGCGTGCTGATGCCGCTGCTGTACCTGTTCTTCTTCGGCCCGCTGCTGACCGACCTGCCGCTGACCTCCGAGGGCAGCTCCTGGCAGGTCCTGGTGCCCGGTCTGCTGCTCCAACTCGCACTGTTCGGCGGCGCGTTCTGCGGGTTCGGCATCATCGTCGAGAAGCAGTACGGCGTGCTGGAGCGGATGCGGGTGACGCCCGTCAGCCGCCTCGCGCTGCTGCTGGGGCGGGTGCTGCGGGACGCGGCGCTGTTCACCTTCCAGGCGGTGCTGCTGGTGCTGGCGGCGGTGGTGATGGGGCTGCGGGCGCCGCTGGGCGGCATTCTCATCGGGTTCGCCTTCGTCGCCGTGACGACCGTCGCGCTGTCCTCGTTCTCGTACGCGCTGGCCCTGAAGGTCACCTCGCCGCAGGAGTTCGGGCCGGTCGTCAACGCCGCCACCATGCCCACGATGCTGCTGTCCGGTCTGATGCTGCCGATGGCCCTGGCGCCCGGCTGGCTGGACGCGCTCTCGCACGTGATGCCGCTGCGCTACCTCGTGGACGGCGTCCGGGCGGCCTACGTGGGCGACTACACCGCGGCGAGCGTGCTGTACGGCGCGCTGGTCGCGGCCGGGCTCGCCGTACTGGCCGCGGCCGTGTGCGCCCGCGCCTTCCGCAGGGCGGCCGCGTAGGCTCGCCCGTATGGTCAATCTGACGCGCATCTACACCCGTACCGGCGACAAGGGCACCACCGCCCTCGGCGACATGAGCCGGACCGCCAAGACCGACACGCGGATCGCGGCCTACGCGGACGCCAACGAGGCCAACGCGGCGATCGGCGTGGCCATCGCGCTCGGCTCGCTGCCGGAGGACGTCGTCAAGGTGCTCGTCCGGGTGCAGAACGACCTCTTCGACGTGGGCGCCGACCTGTCGACGCCGGTGGTGGAGAACCCGGAGTTCCCGCCGCTGCGCGTCGAGCAGTCCTACGTCGACAAGCTGGAGGCGGACTGCGACCACTACCTGGAGGGCCTGGAGAAGCTGCGCAGCTTCATCCTGCCCGGCGGCACGGCGGGCGCCGCGCTGCTGCACCAGGCGTGCACGGTCGTACGCCGTGCCGAGCGCTCCACCTGGGCGGCGCTGGAGATGCACGGCGACACCATGAACCACCTCACCGCCACCTACCTCAACCGCCTCTCCGACATCCTGTTCATCCTGGCCCGCACGGCCAACAAGGAGCTGGGCGACGTGCTGTGGGTGCCGGGCGGCGAGCGCTAGCCAATCTCACCAGCCGGACTTCCGGCCGGCCCCGGTGTGGTCGCGGTCGTCCGTGCCGCCCTGGGGCAGGTCCGCCGCCGGCGCCTGCTTCGGCCAGATCGTGTAGCTCGTCGCGATCACCAGGTTGATGCCGATGACGAAGAGCATCTTGGTCTGCCAGCCGCGCAGCGAGGTGGTCTGCGCGGGGTCGCCCACGTACCGGACCGCGGCCTCCAGCAGGCCCATCGCGATGAGCGCGGCGAGGATCCAGCGGGCCGCCGACTGCCATTCGAAGACCGTACGGGCCCGGCCATACTTCGGCGCGGGCACCGGCGGCGGGCCGCCCGCGAAACGGTGGGCGAAGCGGACGTCCACCCACTTGATGGTGCGGTGCCCCAGCGCGACCGAGAAGCCGATGTAGGCGGCGGCCAGTCCGTGCTTCCAGTCGGGCTCGGCGCCGTTCTTCAGGTCGACGGCGGTGACGACCAGCAGGACCAGCTCCAGCAGCGGCTCCAGCAGCAGCACGGCGACGCCGGTACGCGGCATCTTCGCCAGGTAGCGCAGGGCCAGTCCGCCGGCCAGCAGTATCCAGAAGCCGACCTCGCAGACGACGATCAGCACAGCGATCACGGGACTCCCCTTCTTTCCTGTCCCTTCCAGGCTCGCCCCGGAATCCGGCCGTGCCCTCGTCGCCCATGACGATCCGCCGCTGCATCTTTCGATGTCCCGCGACGGCCCGGAACTGCATCCTTCGATGTACCGCGCGGGGCGCGCGGTTCGGCCGGGGCGTGGAGGCGGCGGGCCGCGCGGCCGTGTTTGATGGTGGGGTGACCGCACGACCCCGCCTGGCCCTGCCCCGCCCGCACCGCGACGACCTGCGCATCGCCGTCTGCGGGCTGCTCGGCGGGCTGCTGGTGTGGGCGCTGGGGCTGCGCAACAACACACCGCTGGTGGACCTGCCCGAATGGCTGGTCCTGCTGGCGCTGACCGCCATGTCCGCCGCCGAGCTGCTGCGCCGCAGCGCGCCGCGCACCGCGCTGGCCACGGCGACCGCCGCGCTCGCGCTGGACGTGTGCAGCGGCGGGCTGATCATCACGATCCTGATGTTCACTGACGTCATCTACGCCGCGGTGTTGTACGGATCGCCCGCCACCGCCCGGCGGGTCCCGGTCATCAGCATCCTGCTCACCGTCGCCGCCACCATCGTCCCGGTGGCGGTGCTGCGCGACCCGCGGGCCCTGCTGCTCGGCATCGGCGTCGGCGTGATCACGACCGCGCCCGCCTGGACCGGTGTCATCATCCGCGAGCACCGCAACGCCGCGCGGGCCGCCCGGCTGGAGGCCGAACAGACCGCCCTGCTGGCCGAGATGGACCGTACGCAAGCGGTCGTCGCCGAACGCGCGCGGATGGCGCGCGAGTTGCACGACATGGTCGCCAACCACCTGTCGGCCATCGCGATCCACTCCACGGCCGCGCAGTCCATAGACGACCCGGCCGCCACCCGTGAGGCGCTCGGCGTCATCCGCGAGAACAGCGTGCAGGGCCTGGCCGAGATGCGGCGCCTGATCGGACTGCTGCGGGACGCGAAGGACCCCGGCGCGACGGCCGAGGCGCAGGCCACGCCGACCCTGGACGGACTGGACGCATTGCTGCGGCAGGCGCGCACCAACGGGGCGAGCAGCGGCCTGACATTCACCCTCCAGGATGACCGACAAGACGGCCGGCAGGACGACCGTGAGGACCCCCGGGCGGACGGCGGCGCCGCGCGGCTGCCCGCGCCGGTGGAGCTCGCCGCGTACCGCATCGTGCAGGAGTCGCTGACCAACGCCCTCAAGCACGCGGCGCCCGGCGAGGTGGCGGTCCGCATCGCGTACGCTCCTGGCGGCCCGCTCATCGTCAGCGTGACCAGCCCCTTCGGTGACCGCCCCGGCCCGCGCGCGCCCGGCTCCGGCGCGGGGCTGGTCGGCATGCGGGAGCGGATCGCGCTGCTCGACGGAGATTTCGAGGCCGGCCCCGAGGGCCTGGGAGACCGCAAGACATGGCGGGTACGGGCCACGCTCCCGGTCCGCGAGGAGGAAGAGGAACGATGACAGCTGCCACCGGCCGCCCGGTCCGGGTGCTGATCGCCGAGGACCAGTCCGCCGTACGGGCCGGGCTGGTGCTGATCCTGCGCTCGGCCGCCGACATCGAGGTGGCCGGGGAGGCCGCGGACGGCGAGGAGGCGGTGCGGCTGGCCCGCGAGCTGCGCCCCGACGTGGTGCTGATGGACGTACAGATGCCCAAGCTGGACGGGGTGTCGGCCACTCGCGCGATCGTCGCCGAGGAGCTGGCCGACGTGCTGGTGCTGACCACGTTCGACCTGGACGAGTACGTCTTCGGGGCGCTCCGCGCGGGCGCCGCCGGCTTCCTGCTCAAGGACACCGAGGCGGCGGCGCTGGTGGACGCGGTGCGCACGGTGGCCGCCGGGGAGGGTCTGATCGCGCCGGCCGTCACCCGGCGGCTGATCGCGGAGTTCGCCAGCCCCCGGGCGGCACGCCGCCCCGCCGACGCCGAGGCGCCGGACCCGGCCGTGCTGGACACCCTGACCCGGCGCGAGCGTGAGGTGCTGGGCTGCCTGGGCAGGGGGATGTCGAACGCCGACATCGCGGCCCGGCTGGAGGTGGCGGAGGCGACCGTCAAGACGCACGTCAGCCGGCTGCTGGGCAAGCTGGAGCTGCGCAGCCGGGTGCAGGCGGCGGTGCTGGCGCAGGAGTTGGGTGTGGGCGGCGACTGACCGGGCGTGCCGTCGCCGCGCGTACGGGCGTGGCGGAGGCCGCCCACCACTTTGGTCCAGACCTCTTGACCGTAGGTCTGGACCTTTTTACGCTCCCTTCACATCTTTGCGGTGAGCGCGCCCCACAGCGCTCACCGGGCGGCGCAGGTTCCCCCACCTTCCCACCCCCTTACCTGGGAGCATCCGTGACACCCGGAACCCTGACACGCACCACCCACGCCCGTCGAAGAGCCCTCGCGGCCCTCACCGCACTCCTGCTGCCCGTGGCCGCGCTGATCGGCCTGGCCGGCGCCACCCCGGCGCACGCCGCCGAATCGGCGACCGCCACGTACACCAAGGTCTCCGACTGGGGCACCGGCTTCCAGGGGCAGTGGACGGTCAAGAACACCGGCGACACCAGCATCAACGGCTGGACCGTCGAGTGGGACTTCCCCTCCGGCACCTCCGTCGGCTCCGCCTGGGACGCCCGGGTCAGCGGCTCGGGCACCCACTGGAAGGCCCAGAACGCCAACTGGAACGGCACCATCGCTCCCGGCGCCTCGGTCAGCTTCGGCTTCACCGGCGCCGGCAGCGGCGGCGGCGACGTGAGCGGCTGCAAGCTCAACGGCGGCTCCTGCGACGGCGCGCAGCCCGGTGACACCCCGCCGTCCGCGCCCGGCAAGCCGGTGGCCGGCAGCGTCACCGACACCTCCGTACGGCTGACCTGGACCGCCGCGACGGACGACAAGGGCGTCAAGAACTACGACATCCTGCGCGACGGCACCAAGGTCGCCACCGTCGAGAAGCTCGCGTACACCGACACGGGCCTGACGAAGGACACCTCGTACACCTACACCGTCGTCGCCCGCGACACCGCGGACCAGACCGGCCCCGCCAGCGAACCGCTCACCGTGCGCACCACCGGCGGCGGACAGCCCGGCGACAACCCTCCGTCCGCGCCCGGCAAGCCGGTGGCGAGCGACGTCACCGACACGTCCGTACGGCTGGCGTGGACCGCGGCCACCGACGACAAGGGCGTCAAGAACTACGACGTGCTGCGCGACGGCACGAAGGTCGCCACCGTCGAGAAGCTGGCCTACACCGACTCCGGCCTGACCAAGGGCACCGACTACACCTACACCGTCGTCGCCCGCGACACCGCCGACCAGACCGGCCCCGCCAGCGCCGCCACGACCGTGCGCACCACCGGTGGCGGCCAGCAGCCCGTGGACGCGGTCAAGCTGGGCTACTTCACCGAGTGGGGCGTCTACGACCGCAACTACCACGTGAAGAACCTGGTCACCTCGGGTTCCGCGAGCAAGCTGACGCACATCAACTACGCGTTCGGCAACGTCCAGGGCGGCCGGTGCACCGTCGGTGACGCCTACGCGGCCACCGACAAGGCGTACACCGCCGACCAGAGCGTGGACGGCGTCGCCGACACCTGGGACCAGCCGCTGCGCGGCAACTTCAACCAGCTCAAGAAGCTCAAGGCGAAGTACCCGAACATCAAGATCCTGTGGTCCTTCGGCGGCTGGACCTGGTCCGGCGGCTTCACCGACGCCGTCAAGAACCCGGCCGCCTTCGCCGACTCCTGCTACCAGCTGGTCAACGACGCGCGCTGGGCCGGCCTCTTCGACGGCATCGACCTGGACTGGGAGTACCCCAACGCCTGCGGCCTGACCTGCGACACCAGCGGCCCGGCGGCCTTCAGCACCATGATGAAGGCGATGCGCGACAAGTTCGGCAAGCAGCTGGTCACCGCCGCGATCACGGCCGACGGCTCGGACGGCGGCAAGATCGACGCGGCGGACTACGGCGGCGGCTCGCAGTACGCCGACTGGTACAACGTCATGACGTACGACTTCTTCGGCGCCTGGGACAAGACCGGGCCCACCGCCCCCCACTCGCCGCTGACGTCCTACCCCGGCATCCCGAAGCAGGGCTTCAACACCGACGCGGCCCTGCAGAAGCTCAAGGCCAAGGGCGTGCCCGCGAAGAAGCTGCTGATCGGCATCGGCTTCTACGGACGCGGCTGGACCGGCGTCACCCAGGACGCCCCCGGCGGCACCGCCACCGGCCCGGCCCCCGGCAAGTACGAGGCGGGCATCGAGGACTACAAGATCCTCAAGGCGAGCTGTCCGTCCACCGGCACCGTCGCCGGCACCGCGTACGCCCGGTGCGGCAGCAACTGGTGGAGCTATGACACGCCCGCCACGATCAACGGCAAGATGAGCTACGCCAAGCAGCAGGGCCTGGGCGGCGCGTTCTTCTGGGAGTTCAGCGGTGACACGGCCGACGGCGAACTGATGACCGCGATCGACAGCGGCCTGAAGTAACCCGGCCACACCCCCGGACCGGCCGGGGAGGCGGCGTCGCCCCCGCCTTCCCGGCCTTCGGCCCGCGGGGAACGGTTTACGCCACGTTGACTCTCTGTCCGGGAGGCGCCGCCTCCAGCCAAGCCAGGAAGCCCGTCAGCGCGTCCTCGCTCATCGCCAGCTCCAGCCTCGTACCGCGGTGGCGGCAGGCGAGCACGACGGAGTCGGAGAGCAGGGCGAGTTCCTCCTCGCCCTGGGGGGTGCGGCGCTGGAGGACCTCGATGGAGAAGCGTTCCAGGACGCGGCGGGGACGGGGCGCGTACGAGAAGACGCGGAACCACTCGACCCGGTCACCGTTGTAGCGCGCGACACCGTAGATCCAGCCCTTGCCGCTGGGCTCGGCCTCTTCCTCGGGCACGTTCCAGCGCAGACTGCAGTCGAACGTGCCGCCGGAGCGCTGGATGAGCCGTCGCCGTAGTCCGAAGACGAAGAGCCCCAGCAGCACCAGCACGACGACCGCGCCGCTCACAAGCAGAGCGAGGACCATCCGAACCGACCTCCTCGCCTCGATGGGTCACCCCCGGCGCCGGTCGGGCGCAGGGGAACAAATCGCACCTGCATTGCCTCAGCCGCGGGCCGCCCTGGAGAATTCCAGCGCAGCCCGCGGCTGAGGGACGTGCCTCGTCGGTGGTGGGCCTCAGTGGACGCCCGCCACCGCGCGCAGCCGGACATCGGCGCGGCGCTCGGCGGCCGCGTCGGCCTCCGACTTCGCCCGCTCCAAGGCCCGCTCCGCGCGCTGGACATCGATCTCGTCCGACAGCTCGGCGATCTCCGCGAGCAGAGACAGCTTGTTGTCGGCGAACGAGATGAAGCCGCCGTGCACGGCGGCGACGACGGTGCCGTCCCCGTCCTCGCCGGTCGTACGAATCGTCACCGGGCCGGACTCCAGCACGCCGAGCAGCGGCTGGTGCCCCGGCATGACGCCGATGTCGCCCGACGAGGTGCGCGCGACGACCAGGCTGGCCTCGCCCGACCAGACCTGACGGTCGGCGGCGACCAACTCGACGTGCAGCTCAGCCACGATGGCTCCTCGGGTCTCCACCTGCCGGGTGCGGCAGATGTTGGGTCAAATACTAGTGGTCGTGACGACCGGGGGCGGCCAGGGCCGCCCCCGGAACGCGGCCGGGCCTCAGGAGACGCCCAGCTCCTTGGCGTTCGCCTTCAGGTCCTCGAGGCCACCGCACATGAAGAACGCCTGCTCGGGGAAGTGGTCGTACTCACCGTCGCAGATCGCGTTGAACGCGGCGATGGACTCGTCCAGCGACACGTCCGAGCCGTCCACACCGGTGAACTGCTTCGCCACGTGGGTGTTCTGCGACAGGAAGCGCTCGACGCGACGGGCACGGTGGACAACGAGCTTGTCCTCCTCGCCCAGCTCGTCGATACCGAGGATCGCGATGATGTCCTGCAGGTCCTTGTACTTCTGCAGGATCGTCTTGACCCGCGAGGCACAGTCGTAGTGGTCCTGCGCGATGTAGCGCGGGTCCAGGATGCGGGACGTCGAGTCCAGCGGGTCCACCGCCGGGTAGATGCCCTTCTCCGAGATCGGACGCGAGAGAACGGTGGTCGCGTCCAGGTGGGCGAAGGTGGTGGCCGGCGCCGGGTCGGTCAGGTCGTCCGCGGGGACGTAGATCGCCTGCATCGAGGTGATCGAGTGACCGCGGGTCGAGGTGATGCGCTCCTGGAGGAGACCCATCTCGTCCGCCAGGTTCGGCTGGTAACCCACCGCGGAGGGCATGCGGCCCAGCAGGGTGGACACCTCGGAACCCGCCTGGGTGTACCGGAAGATGTTGTCGATGAAGAAGAGGACGTCCTGCTTCTGGACGTCACGGAAGTACTCCGCCATCGTCAGACCGGCCAGCGCGACCCGCAGACGGGTGCCCGGGGGCTCGTCCATCTGGCCGAAGACCAGCGCGGTCTTGTCGATGACGCCGGAGTCCGTCATCTCCTCGATGAGGTCGTTGCCCTCACGGGTGCGCTCACCGACACCGGCGAACACCGACACACCGTCGTGGTTGTTGGCCACGCGGTAGATCATTTCCTGGATGAGGACGGTCTTGCCGACGCCCGCGCCGCCGAACAGACCGATCTTGCCGCCCTTGACGTACGGGGTCAGCAGGTCGATGACCTTGACGCCGGTCTCGAACATCTCGGTCTTCGACTCGAGCTGGTCGAAGTTCGGGGCCTTGCGGTGGATCGGCCAGCGCTCGTTGACCTCGACCGTGGACGGGTCCACGTTCAGGATCTCGCCGAGGGTGTTGAACACCTTGCCCTTGGTGACGTCACCGACCGGGACGGTGATGCCCGTACCCGTGTCGGTCACCGCGGCCTGGCGGACCAGACCGTCGGTGGGCTGCATGGAGATGGCGCGGACCATGCCGTCACCGAGGTGCTGGGCGACCTCGAGCGTCAGCGTCTTGGTCTTGCCGTCCTCGGCCGGGTCGGCCACATCGACGGTCAGCGCGTTGTAGATGTCCGGCATCGCGTCGACGGGGAACTCCACGTCGACGACCGGGCCGATGACCCGCGCGACGCGGCCCGTCGCCGTGGCCGTCTCAACAGTGGTGGTCATAGTTGTCAGTCACTCCCCGCGGTCGCGTCGGCCAGTGCGCTCGCGCCACCGACGATCTCGCTGATTTCCTGGGTGATTTCGGCCTGGCGGGCCGCGTTGGCAAGCCGCGAGAGCGACTTGATGAGTTCTTCCGCGTTGTCGGTCGCCGACTTCATCGCACGCCGGGTGGCGGCGTGCTTGGAGGCGGCGGCCTGCAGCAGCGCGTTGTAGATACGCGACTCGACGTACCGCGGCAGCAGCGCGTCCAGCACGTCCTCGGCCGACGGCTCGAAGTCGAACAGCGGCAGGATCTCGCCCTTGGACGACGCCTGCGCCTCCTCGGCCGTCTTTTCGAGGCTGAGCGGCAGCAGCCGGTCGTCGACCGGCGTCTGCGTCATCATCGACACGAACTCGGTGTAGACGATGTGCAGCTCGTCCACGCCGCCCTCGGCGGTGTCCTGCTGGACAGCGGCGATCAGCGGCCCGGCGACGGCCTTGGCGTCCGCGTACGTCGGGCTGTCGGTGAAGCCGGTCCACGACTCCGTGACCTTGCGCTCACGGAAGCCGTAGTACGAGACACCCTTGCGGCCGACGATGTAGGTGTCGACCTCCTTGCCCTCGCCCCGGAGCCGCTCGGTGAGCTGCTCGGCGGCCTTGATGGCGTTGGAGGAGTAGCCGCCGGCCAGACCGCGGTCGCTCGTGATGAGCAGCACCGCGGCCCGCGTGGGGTTCTCCGCCTCGGTCGTCAGGGCGTGCTTGGTGTTCGAACCGGTGGCAACCGCCGTCACCGCGCGGGTGAGCTCACTCGCGTACGGCGTCGATGCCGCCACCTGGCGCTGCGCCTTGACGATGCGCGAGGCGGCGATCATCTCCATCGCCTTGGTGATCTTCTTGGTCGCGGTGACGGAGCGGATGCGACGCTTGTAGACCCGGAGCTTGGCTCCCATGGATCAGGTCCCTTCCGTCGTCACTTGCTCGTGCTGACCGGAGCGTCCTCACCGAGAAGCTTGCCGTCCGAGGTCTCGAACTGCTGCTTGAAGGTGGCGACGGTGTCGGCGAGCGCCTGAATGGTGTCGTCGGACATCTTGGCGCCCTCGGCGATGCTGGTGAGCAGCTCCTTCTTCTCGCGGCCCATCCAATCCAGCAGCTCGCGCTCGAAGCGGCGGATGTCCTGGACCGGGACGTCGTCCATCTTGCCGGTGGTACCGGCCCAGATGGAGACGACCTGCTCCTCGACGGGCATCGGCTGGTACTGGCCCTGCTTGAGCAGCTCGGTCATGCGCTGACCACGGGCGAGCTGGGCCTTGGACGCGGCGTCCAGGTCGGAACCGAAGGCGGCGAACGCCTCCAGCTCACGGAACTGGGCGAGGTCCACACGGAGCCGGCCGGACACCTGGCGCATGGCCTTGTGCTGGGCCGAGCCACCGACGCGGGAGACGGAGATACCGACGTTCAGCGCCGGGCGCTGGCCCGCGTTGAACAGGTCGGACTCCAGGAAGCACTGGCCGTCGGTGATGGAGATGACGTTGGTCGGGATGAACGCCGAGACGTCGTTCGCCTTGGTCTCGACGATCGGCAGACCCGTCATCGAACCGGCACCGAGCTCGTCGGAGAGCTTCGCGCAGCGCTCCAGCAGGCGGGAGTGCAGGTAGAAGACGTCACCCGGGTACGCCTCACGGCCCGGCGGGCGGCGCAGCAGCAGGGACACGGCGCGGTAGGCGTCGGCCTGCTTCGAGAGGTCGTCGAAGATGATCAGGACGTGCTTGCCCTGGTACATCCAGTGCTGGCCGATGGCCGAGCCGGTGTAGGGCGCCAGGTACTTGAAGCCCGCCGGGTCGGACGCCGGGGCGGCGACGATGGTCGTGTACTCCAGGGCACCGGCCTCCTCCAGCGCGCCGCGCACGGACGCGATGGTGGAACCCTTCTGGCCGACGGCGACGTAGATGCAGCGGACCTGCTTCTTCGGGTCGCCCGAGCGCCAGTTGTCGCGCTGGTTGATGATCGTGTCGACGGCCAGGGCGGTCTTGCCGGTCTGACGGTCACCGATGATCAGCTGACGCTGGCCGCGGCCGATCGGCACCATCGAGTCGACGGCCTTGTAGCCGGTCTGCATCGGCTCGTGCACCGACTTGCGGACCATGACGCCCGGAGCCTGCAGCTCCAGGGCGCGGCGGCCCTCGGACTCGATCTCGCCGAGGCCGTCGACCGGGTTGCCCAGCGGGTCGACGACGCGGCCGAGGTAGCCCTCGCCCACGGCGACGGAGAGCACCTCACCGGTGCGGCGCACCGGCTGGCCCTCCTCGATACCGCTGAACTCACCGAGGACGACCGCACCGATCTCGCGCTCTTCCAGGTTCAGCGCGAGACCGAGGGTGCCGTCCTCGAACTTCAGCAGCTCGTTCGCCATCGCCGAGGGAAGGCCCTCGACCTTCGCGATACCGTCACCGGCCTCGCTGACCGTACCGACCTCCTCGCGCGAGGCCGCGTCCGGCTTGTACGCCTGGACGAAGTTCTCCAGCGCGTCCCGGATCTCCTCCGGCCGGATCGTGAGCTCCGCCATCTGGGTTCCCTGCTCTCCTTGTTGGGCCCGTCGTCGTTTACGGGGGTCATGCACGTCCCCCGCCGCAGGCAGGGGCGGTTGCCCCCGTGATGTCACTGCGTCCACGGCCCAACTCGGGCCGCCGTACTACTTCTTGAGTTGGTGGGTGGGTCAGCCGGCCATCCGCCGGGACGCCTCTTCGAGGCGCGCCGCGATGCTGCCGTTGATGACCTCGTCGCCGATCCGGACCTGGACGCCGCCGAGGACCTCGGGGTCCACGTCGAGGTTCAGGTGGACCTGCCGTCCGTACACCGCCGCCAGTGCCGCGCCGAGGCGCTGCCGCTGCGTGTCGCTGAGCGGGACCGCGGAGGTGACCACCGCGACCATCCGGTCCCGGCGCGCCGCGGCCAGCTTGGACAGGGCGTCCAGCCCCGCCTCCAGGCTACGGCCCCGCGGCTGTGCGACAAGCCGGACCACGATCCGCTCGGTGACCGGGTTGACCCGGCCGCCCAGCAGCGAGCGCAGCAGCTCGGCCTTGGCCGGGCCCTGTGCGGTGCGGTCGGTCAGCGCCGCGCGCAGCTCGTGCGACGAGGCGACGATCCGGCCGAACCGGAACAGCTCGTCCTCGACGTCGTCGAGGGCGCCCGCCCGCTGCGCCGCGACGAGGTCGGCGGAGTACGCCAGTTCCTCGGTCGCGTCCGCCAGGTCGCGCGAGCGCGACCAGCGGGAGCGGACCATGCCGGAGAGCAGGTCGACGGTCTCCCCGCCGACCTGACCGCCCAGCAGACGCCCGGCCAGCCCGGCCTTGGCCTCGCCGGCCTGCGCCGGGTCGGTGAGGACCCGACGCAGCGACACCTCGCGGTCGAGCAGAGCGGTGACGGCAGCCAGCTCCTCGGCGAGCTTCGCCGCGTCGACGGAGGTGTTGTCCGTCAGCGCGTCGAGCTGCTCGCGTGCGGAGGCCAGTGCCTCGCGGCTCGCTCCATTCATCGGCCGGCCTCTGCCTTCGTCGAGTCCGACGCCGCCTTGGCCTCGAGCTCGTCGAGGAAGCGGTCGATGGTCCGGCTCTGGCGGGCGTGGTCCTCCAGGGACTCGCCGACCAGCTTGCCCGCCAGCTCCGTGGCCAGCTTGCCCACGTCCTGGCGCAGCGACTGCGCGGCCTGCTTGCGGTCCGCCTCGATCTGGGCGTGGCCGGCCGCGATGATCTCCTCGCGCTGCCGCTGGCCCTCGGCACGCATCTCGGCGATCAGCGTCGCTCCCTGCTCCTGCGCCTCCTGGCGCAGCCGGGCGGCCTCGTGGCGCGCGTCGGCGAGCTGGGACCGGTAGTCCTCCAGGACCTGCTGGGCTTCGGCCTGTGCGGCCTCCGCCTTCTCGATACCGCCTTCGATCTTCGCGCGGCGCTCTTCCAGAACCTTGTTGATGTTCGGGAGGAGCTTCTTGGCGAGGAAGCCGAAGACGATGAAGAAAGCGACCAGGCCGATGACCAGCTCTGGAATCGGCGGGACGAGGGGGTTCTCAGGAACCTCCGCCGCCATGTTCACCAGGGCGCTCACATCAATGCCTTCCGTCTAAGTGGCGTCGTCGGTGCGTTCCGTGATTAGGACGGGTACGCGTAGCCCATGACGATGCCGATGAGGGCGAGCGCCTCGCAGAAGGCGAAGCCCATGATCTGGTTGGTGCGGATCAGGCCGGCCGCCTCGGGCTGACGGGCCAGGGCCTGGGTGCCGTTACCGAAGATGATGCCGACGCCGACGCCGGGGCCGATGGCGGCGAGGCCGTAGCCGATCGAAGCGACGTTGCCCTTGAGGCCGGCGGCGAGTTCGAGAGTCGCGGACATGCCGTGTCTTCCTTCTCTTTCATGGACCGGTGGGGGTTGGCCACCGGACGTCTGGTGGGGACTGCTGGGGTACCTGGGGGCTCAGTGGTGCTCGGCGAGCGCGCCCTGGATGTAGTTACAGGCCAGGAGCACGAAGATGTACGCCTGAATGGCCTGGATGAAGAGCTCGAAGGCCGTCATCACGATGGTCATGAGGAACGAGACGCCCGCGTAGGCGATGCCGATGCCGTTCAGCAGGTACCAGCTGGCGACGGTGAACATCAGGATGAGCATGTGGCCCGCGAACATGTTCGCGAACAGCCGGACCGCATGCGTGAAGGGCCGGATGATCAGGTGCTGCAGCAGCTCCAGGAACATGATCAGCGGGAGGACCCAGCCGAGCGACTTGTCGTAGCCGGTGAGGTTCTTCAGACCGCCGACGAAGCCCTGGCGCTTGAACGTCAGCACGAGCCAGGTGATGTAGACCACCAGGGCCAGACCCATGGGGAACGCGATGACCGATGTCACCGGGAACTGGGCGACCGGAATGATCGACCAGAGGTTCATGATCCACACGAAGAAGAACAGCGCGACCATGAAGGGGACGAACTTCTCGCCCTCCTTCTTGCCGAGCGCGTCGTAGACGAGCCCGCGGCGCACGAAGTCGTAACCCGCCTCACCGATCATCTGCAGCTTGCCGGGCACCACCTTGGCGCGGCCGAAGGCGGCCCAGAAGAACGCCACGATGATCACCGTGCTGAGCAGGGCCAGCAGCATCGGCTTGTTGAACTCGTAGCCACCGATGGTGAAAAGGGGCTCGAAGACGAACGAATGAAGGCCCGGGGCCTCGAAGCCACACCCCGGGATGAAGAGGTGGCACTCCGTGTCGAGGGCGAGCATCGTTTCAGCACTCACCGCGAGCTCCTTCAGCGTGGCGCATGGGTACGGCAACCTCGTTGTGTCGGCGCGGCATTGAGCCACGGTGCGGCACTGGACTGGTCTTACGGATTGGGGGGCGGCTGATCGGCGCGGGGCCGGTCCGGATCACAGGCGTGGGCCGTGCGCGCAACCGGTCCCCTGACTCGGGACCTGGAAGCTCGGCCGCCTGCGCCGACTGCGCCGCAGTTGGCACCGGACGATAGCAGGCTCTCGCATGGGCTTTTATTCCGGCCCTACGGGTCACGTCCGCGACCCCGCGGTTTCCGCCTTCTTGGACTCGGCGGATTCGGGATTCACGTAGAGAATCCTTGCCTTCATATAGCTGCGGGCCTGGAAGGCGATCCACACCAGGACCGTCGCGAGCAAGGTGAAGGCGAACGCCCTGACGTTGAAGAGCGTGGTGTCCTTGAACGCGATCATGAAGATCGCGACCGCCAGGATCTGCACGGCGTACAGCAGCAGCCCCATCATCTGGAACAGATCCGGCAGCCGCTTGGCGGTCTGCTGGAGAATCACCAGGCCGGACCCCATCAGCAGCAGCACCAGCACCGTGCCGATGGCAGCACCGATCGCGCCCTGCCCGCCCGCGACCACAGCGCTGATCACGACACCGACGGCGCCGGTGGCAAGCGAGGGCACGGAGACATTGGCAAGTAGGCGGGCGTCAGTGGACTGCATGGCGGCGCTCCGTCAGGAAAAAGGGGGTGTTGTCGTCAGGGACGAGCGTAGACCCGGCCTGAGGGAGAACCTGAGGCCGAAAGACCGTCGCACTCCGGTCCTTCGGCTCTGTTGCCGGGTTTCGTGAACGGTATCACAAACTATTTGATGAGGTCTTTACCTGCTCGGTGTGCTACCCGTCACACGTGAGCGGTAATCCGCGCGTTGGAGCGAGACACCGCGCCGTTCTGTCTGCTATGGGACACGTTTGGGGTAATTTTCGAACGTCGCTCTTAGGGGCGAGAACGCGTCTCAGCGATGACTTCCGGCCTTGCGGCGGTCCGTGAAGCGCGACCGGTCACCGATCGCGGTGGCCCCGTTGATGCCCGCCGGCACCGGCTGCCGCTCCCGTTCCGGAGCCCCCTGCGACGCCCGTTCCCCGGCCTCGCCGATCGCCGCGCTCTCCTCCGCCGCGGCGGCCACGGCCGCCGCCTGCACCGTGCGCCGGTACCGCGGCGGCACCATCCACTCCATCCAGCGCGGCGCCCGCGGCGTGAACCGCGGCAGCAGCAGGAGTACCAGCCCGATCGCGCTCAGCAGCACGATGCCCATCACGACCCACACGCTCGCGTTGTTGACCGAATACGCCACCGCGCCGAAGGCGATCAGCGCCGACCAGAAGTACATGATCAGGACGGCCCTGCTGTGCGAGTGGCCGATCTCCAGCAGGCGGTGGTGCAGGTGGCCGCGGTCCGCGGCGAACGGCGACTGGCCCTTCCACGTACGGCGCACGATCGCCAGCACCAGGTCGGCGACCGGCACCGCGATGACCGTCAGCGGCAGCAGCAGCGGGATGTAGACCGGCACCATCGCATGGGTGGCCTCGCGGACACCGCCCGCCTTCAGGTTGAGCAGGTCCGGGTCCACCTGGCCGGTCACCGAGACCGCGCCGGCCGCCATGACCAGGCCGATCAGCATCGACCCCGAGTCGCCCATGAAGATCCGCGCCGGGTGCATGTTGTGCGGCAGGAAGCCCAGGCACATGCCCATCAGGACGACGGAGAACAGCGTCGCGGGCGCGGCGGCCTCGATGCCGTACCCGAACCACATCCGGTACGCGTACATGAAGAAGGCCGCGGCGGCGATGCACACCATGCCCGAGGCCAGCCCGTCCAGGCCGTCCACGAAATTCACGGCGTTGATGGTGATGACGACCAGAGCGACCGTCAAAAGCGTGCCCTGCCAAGGGCTCAGCGAGACCGTGCCGATGCCCGGCACCGGAATCCACAGGATCGTCAGGCCCTGAAGGACCATCACACCGGCGGCGATCATCTGACCGCCCAGCTTGACGAGCGCGTCCACGCCCCACTTGTCGTCCAGCACGCCCAGCACCCAGATCAGCGCCGCGCCCGACAGCAGCGCGCGCGGCTCGTTGGAATGCTCGAAGACCGACTTGAGGTTGGTGAGGTGGGCGGCGACCAGCAGACCCGCGCACAGCCCGCCGAACATGGCGATACCGCCGAGGCGCGGGGTGGGTTCGCGGTGCACGTCGCGCGCACGGATCTCCGGCATCGCACCGGCGGCGATGGCGAATTTCCGTACCGGCCCGGTCAGCAGGTAAGTGACCGCGGCCGTGACGCACAGCGTCAGCAGGTATTCACGCACGGGCTGCCCCATTGGTATCGCTGGCCATCACAGCCACACACCATATGCGTGTCCGCCCCCTCTCCGTGCACGTAGGGGAAGACATTGCCGTTGCCCGGATGGTTGCAGGGGGCTAGGTGAGATCGGGATAAGGAGGGAAGCGCCGGACCAATGCCGCGGTCTTCGCGCGGGCTGTCGGGTCCTCCCGGACGGCCGCCGCGATCAGCGCGCCGACGTACGCGGCCTCCTCCTCGCCCATGCCCTGGGTGGTCAGCGCGGCGGCCCCCAGCCGCAGGCCGGGACGGCGGCCGGACGGGTCGTCCGGGCACGGCAGGGCGCAGGTGTCCAGCACGATGCCCGCCGCCGCGCAACGCCCTCTGGCAGTACGGGCGTCCACGCCCAGCGGCGCCGGGTCGGCGGTGATCAGGTGGGTGTCCGTACCGCCGGTGGTGACCGGCAGCCCCTCCTCGGCCAGTACGGCGGCCAGCGCCCGCGCGTTGGCGACCACCTGCCGGGTGTAGGCGGCGAACGCGTCGGTGGCGGCCTCGGCGAAGGCGACGGCCTTGGCGGCGACCGCGTTCATCTGGGCGCCGCCCTGCGTGAAGGGGAAGACGGCCCGGTCGATGCGCTCGGCCAGCTCGGCGCCGCACAGGATCATGCCGCCGCGGGGGCCGCGCAGCACCTTGTGGGTGGTCGCGCACACCACGTCCGCGTACGGGACCGGGTTGGGCGCCATGCCCCCCGCGACCAGCCCGATGGGGTGTGCCGCGTCCGCGATGAGGTACGCGCCCACCTCGTCGGCGATCTCGCGGAAGGCGGCGTAGTCCAGGTGCCGCGGGTAGCAGATCGAGCCGCAGACGATGGCCTTCGGCCGGTGGGTGCGGGCCAGCTCCCGTACCTCGTCGTAGTCCAGCAGCCCGGTGTCCGGGTCGACCCCGTAGCCCGCGAAGTCGAACCAGCGGCCGGAGAAGTTGGCCGGCGAGCCGTGGGTGAGGTGCCCGCCGTGCGGCAGCGCCATGGCCAGGACGGCATCGCCGGGGCGCAGCAGGGCGGCGTAGGCGGCCAGCACGGCGGACGAGCCGGAGTGGGACTGCACATTGGCGTGCTCGGCGCCGAACAGCGCCTTGGCGCGCTCCACGGCGAGCCGCTCGGCGAGGTCCACGACCTCGCAGCCGCCGTGGTGCCGGGCGCCCGGATACCCCTCGGCGTACTTGTTGGCGAGCGGGGAGCCGAGGGCGGCCAGAACGGCCCGGGAGGCGAAGTTCTCGGCGGCGACGAGCTGCAGCCCGTCGTCCTGCCGGGCCACCTCCGCCAGCAGCACCCCCGCGACCTCGGGGTCCTGGTCCAGCAGCCCGGCGAAGTCGGGCGTCCAGGGCGGCGGCGGATCGCCGGTCTCCCCCGCCCCGCGCCCGGCGGCCGTCCGCCGGGCAGCCGTGGTCTCGCTCCGGGATGACGCGGTGGTGGCGGGCATGGCGTGCTCCGGGCCTCGTACGGGAACGTGCTCCCAATGTAGGCGCGGGGGGCCGGATGAGCGCGGTGGAGGGCGTGGGGGGCGGCAGTGGGGTTACGGGGTGGGGGGCCGGTGGCGGGGTTACGGCCCGGTACGGGCGGGCGGGGGCTCGGGCGGGGCGGGCGGGTGAGGGGCTCGGGCCGGGCCGGTCGCGCTCCTCCTGGAGACGAATCGAACGAGATCATCCCCCCGGCGGGGGCTTACCCAGGGGTGACGCGAGCGAAGCGTCCGAACCGACGGCGGGCCACGCCCCGCCTCCCCGCACCCCGGCCCCGCACTCCCGCAACGCCCCAGAAGCGCCCCCTCAGCGCCCCTCCAAGCCACCAGGAGCGACTCCCACGCCCCGGACGGCCTCCGGGTCAGGCCCGCGCCGGAACTCCCGTCAGCGCCGTCACCACGGGGTCCAGCGCCTGGTTGATCTCGTCGCCGATGGAGCGGAAGAACGTGATGGGCGCGCCGTACGGGTCGTAGACCTCGTCCGCCTCCGGGTTCGGCGCCAGCAGCCAGCCGCGCAGCGCGGCGGCGGCGCCGACCAGGGCGCGGGCGCGTTCGACCAGGCCGCCGCCGGGCAGCGCCGGGTCGGGCTCGGGCAGCGTCGCCGGGTCTATGGCCCGTACGAGCCGGTTGAACTCCTTGAGCGTGAAGGTGCGCAGCCCGGCCGAATGGCCCATGGAGATGACCTGCGCGCGGTGGTCGCGGGTGGCGGTCAGGACCAGGTCGGCGCGGATGACGTGCTCGTCCAGCAGCTCGCGGCCGGTGAAATCGGCCGGATCCGCTCCGTAGTCGGCCAAAACCGTGGCGGCGTGGGTCTCCATGGGCGCGCCCTCGTGGCCCCAGGTGCCGGCGCTCTCCACGATCAGGCCGCCGCGGTCCGCGCCCAGGCGCAGGTCGAGGGCGTGCCGGTGCAGCCGCTCGGTGATCGGCGAGCGGCAGACGTTGCCGGTGCTGACGTGGAGGATGCGGAAGGTGCGGTAGGTGTCCTCGCCGGGTCCCGCTATGCCACGCCCGAGGGGCGCAATCAATTCGCCACCTCAAGCCCAGGGGCCACCTTGCGCAGCTCCTCCGCGCTGATCGCGCCCGCGCGGAGCAGCAGCGGCGTGGGGCCGGTGACGTCGACGATCGAGGACGGTACGGCGGCGGGGGTCGGACCGCCGTCCAGGTAGACGGAGACGGAGTCGCCGAGCATCTCCTGGGCCGCGTCGCAGTCCTGCGGGGACGGGTGGCCGGTCAGGTTGGCGCTGGAGACGGCCATCGGGCCGAACTCGGTCAGCAGCTCGATGGCGACCGGGTGCAGCGGCATACGGACCGCGACCGTGCCGCGGGTCTCCCCCAGGTCCCAGGTCAGCGACGGCTGGTGGGTGGCGACCAGGGTCAGCGCGCCGGGCCAGAAGGCGTCGACCAGCTCCCATGCCTGCTCGGAGAAGTCCGTGACGAGGCCGTGCAGGGTGTTCGGGGAGCCGACGAGCACCGGCGAGGGCATGCCGCGCCCGCGGCCCTTGGCCTCCAGCAGGTCACCGACGGCCTGGGCACTGAACGCGTCCGCGCCGATGCCGTAGACGGTGTCGGTCGGCAGCACGACCAGCTCGCCGCGACGGACGGCCGATGCGGCCTCGCGCAGACCGGTCGCGCGGTCGGTCGCGTCGCTGCAGTCGTAACGCCGTGCCATTTAACGGACCTCCTCGTGCGGAACGTACAGATGACTCGTGGGGACCGGGCTCGTCATGGCATCGCCCTGCGCGCGGTGGCGAAGCGGGGCCGGTTGTTCAGGTCGGGGTGGTCGGCCGCGTCGGCCCAGCCCCGCTCCTCGGTGAAGATCCACGGAACCTGGCCGCCCTGGGTGTCGGCGTGCTCGATGACCACGACGCCGCCGGGCCGCAGCAGGCGGTGCGCGGTCCGCTCGATGCCGCGGATGGTGTCCAGGCCGTCCTGGCCCGAGAACAGCGCGAGCTCGGGGTCGTGGTCGCGCGCCTCGGGTGCGACGTACTCCCACTCGGTCAGCGGGATGTACGGCGGGTTCGAGATGACCAGGTCGACCTGGCCGTCCAGCTCGGGGAGCGCGGTCAGCGCGTCGCCCTGCTGGAGAACGACGCGGGACCCCTCGACGTTCTTGCGCGCCCACTGCATGGCCTCGTCGGACAGCTCCACGGCGTGCACGCGCGAGCGCGGCACCTCCTGCGCCAGGGCGAGCGCGATGGCTCCGGAGCCGGTGCACAGGTCCACGATGAGCGGTTCGACGACGTCCATGGCCCGTACGGCGTCTATCGCCCAGCCGACGACCGACTCGGTCTCCGGGCGGGGTACGAAGACGCCGGGGCCGACGTGCAGCTCCAGGTAGCGGAAGAAGGCGCGCCCGGTGATGTGCTGGAGCGGCTCGCGGGCCTCGCGGCGCGCGACGGCCTCCCAGTAGCGGGCGTCGAAGTCCGCGTCGGCGACCCGGTGCAGTTCGCCGCGTTTGACGCCGTGGACGTGCGCGGCGAGTTCCTCGGCGTCGAAGCGCGGTGAGGGCACGCCGGCGTCGGCCAGCCGCTGGGTGGCCTGCGCCACCTCGGCGAGCAGCACGGTGCGGGGGCTGGGCCCGCGGCGGGGCCGCTGGGGGTCGTGACCCCCGGAAGGCGACGGCACGCTGTTCCTCCGGCTCGTTCTACGGGCGTTCTACGGGCTTACTGGGCGGCGGCCAGCTTGGCGGCCGAGTCGGCGTCCACGCACGCCTGGATGACCGGGTCGAGCTCGCCGTCGAGGACCTGGTCAAGGTTGTACGCCTTGAAGCCGACCCGGTGGTCCGAAATGCGGTTTTCCGGGAAGTTGTACGTCCGAATGCGCTCGGAGCGGTCGACGGTGCGCACCTGGCTGCGCCGGGCGTCCGACGCCTCCTTCTCGGCCTCCTCCTGGGCGGCGGCCAGCAGCCGCGAGCGCAGGATGCGCAGGGCCTGCTCCTTGTTCTGGAGCTGGCTCTTCTCGTTCTGGCAGGAGACGACGATGCCGGTGGGCAGGTGGGTGATGCGCACGGCGGAGTCGGTGGTGTTGACCGACTGGCCGCCGGGGCCCGAGGAGCGGTAGACGTCGATGCGCAGGTCGTTCGGGCCGATCTCGACCTCGACCTCCTCGGCCTCGGGCGTGACGAGCACACCGGCCGCCGAGGTGTGGATGCGGCCCTGGGACTCGGTGGCGGGCACCCGCTGGACGCGGTGCACCCCGCCCTCGTACTTCAGGCGGGCCCATACGCCCTGGCCGGGCTCGGTGGCCCCGTTGCCGCCCTTGGTCTTCACGGCGACCTGGACGTCCTTGTAGCCGCCGAGGTCGGACTCGTTGGCGTCGAGGATCTCGGTCTTCCAGCCGACGCGCTCGGCGTAGCGCAGGTACATGCGCAGCAGGTCGCCGGCGAACAGCGCGGACTCCTCGCCGCCCTCGCCCGCCTTGACCTCCAGGATGACGTCCTTGTCGTCGCTGGGGTCGCGCGGGACGAGCAGCAGCCGCAGCTTCTCGGTCAGCTCCTCGCGGCGCGCTTCGAGGTCCTTGACCTCGTCGGCGAAGTCCGGGTCGTCGGCGGCCAGTTCGCGGGCCGTCTCGATGTCGTCGCCGGTCTGCTTCCAGGCGCGGTACGTCGTGATGATCGGGGTCAGTTCGAAATAGCGCTTGTTGAGCCGCTTGGCCTCGCGCTGGTCGGCGTGGACCGCGGGGTCGGCCAGCCGCTTCTCAAGATCGGCGTGCTCGCCGATCAGTTCCTCGACCGCCTCGAACATCGTGGGGGTTCCTCACCTGGCTGTGTCTTCCGGGTTGTCCCGGGGGTCCCGGTTGCCGGCACCTGTGCGGCCGGTGGCCGCGGCCACGGATCTCCGGCGGGGTCCGTGGCCCGGACGACAAAACGCCGGTCCGGCCGCCCCTCGACAGGGGCGAGACGGAACCGGCGCCTTGCGGGACGCTACTTCTTGGCGGAGCCGGCGGCCTTGCCGAAGCGGGCCTCGAAGCGGGCCACGCGGCCACCGGTGTCGAGGATCTTCTGCTTGCCCGTGTAGAACGGGTGGCACTCGGAGCAGATGTCGGCACGGATGGTGCCGCCGGCAACGGTGCTACGGGTGGTGAACGACGCGCCACAGGTGCAGCTGACCTGGGTCTCGACGTACTCCGGGTGAATGTCGCGCTTCAAGGGAATCTCCTAGGTTCGGGAGGGCTCCGGGTCGTGGCGCTGATTGCGTCACGTGAACCGGGACCGACGGTCCAGTCTGCCAGGACGGGCCGCATCTCCCAAAACCGGGGTGGTCCGGGAAGTATTCCCGGGGGTTTGCGGGGGGTGCGGAAGGCCGCCGGTACGGCGTCCCGGCGGCCCTGGGGAATCGATTCGGCTACTTTACGTAGCTGGCGGTTCCGCCCTTGTCACCCGCGGAATCCTTGATCGCGTCCTTGGGGATGTCCTGGTCCTGGCGCAGCGCGTCCCAGACCTGCCGGGACTGCTTGTCCAGCGGCAGCACCCGGGACGGGTCCTTCTTGTCGTACGTCACCGGCAGGGTGACCATGTCGATGCTGTCCGACCCGATGCCGCCCATCTCCTTGGCCAGGCCCATCAGCGCGTTGACCGAGTTCAGGTCGGTGTCGGTGGTGATGGCCTTGGTGGCGGTGTCGGCGATGCCGTAGAGCTTCGTCGGGTTCGACAGCAGCCCGATGTTCTTGACCTGGTTCATCAGGGCCTTGATGAACGTCTGCTGGAGCTGGATGCGGCCCAGGTCGCTGCCGTCGCCGCCGGGCACGCCGTGCCGGGTACGGACGAGGCCGAGCGCGTTCTCGCCGTTGAGGGTGTGCTTGCCGGGCTCCAGGTCCAGGTGGCTCTTCTTGTCGTGGATGGGCTTGGTGGTGGTGATGTCCACGCCGCCCAGCGCGTCGATGAGCTTCTTGAAGCCGGTGAAGTCGACCTCGACGAAGTGGTCCATGCGGATGCCGCTCATCGACTCGACGGTCTTGACCGCGCAGGCCGGGCCGCCGACCTCGAAGGCGGTGTTGAACATGGCCCGGCGCTGGCCCGGTACGTTCTTGCCGTTCTTGGTCGTGCAGTCGGGGCGCTGGACCAGGGTGTCGCGCGGGATGCTGACGACGCTGGCCTTCTTGTGGCCCTTGAAGATGTGCACGATCATCGCGGTGTCGGAGCGGGCGTTGCCCTCGTCCGTACCGTACGAGCCGTTCGCGCCCGCCCGGGAGTCCGATCCCATCACGAGGATGTCCATCGACCCGTCGTCGTTGTCCTTCGGCCGGTCCTTGCCCAGGGCGGCGTTGATGTCGACGCCCTTCAGGTTGCCGTTGAGCTTGAAGTAGACGTACCCCAGTCCGGCGCCGCCCAGCAGCACGCAGCTGACCAGCGCGCATATGGTGATCGTCAGGACGCGGCGGCGCCGGGTCGGCCCCTTGCGCCGGCGGCCCGTGGCACGTATGCCGCGGGAGCGGCTCTTGGCCGGGTTCGCGGCCCTGCTGTCGTCCGCCATCTGCTCCTCAGTCCTCGTTCGCTCGGCTGCCCCTCGCCGCCACTGCTGGGCCACGGTTTGTTGCGCCTTGAAAGACGGGGGGCTGCCCGGAAGGGTTGCACAACGGGATTGAGCGCCATTCTTAGAAACCGCCCGGCCCCCGAGCGGCGAAAAAGTCGACTTTTGCCCGGTGACCAGGACTTTCGTCCGGGACCGGAATGCGGAACGGCGGCTTCCGCCGGGGATGTCCGTGTGCGCAAGGCAACAATCTGCGGGATTCCCGGCCCAGCACGAAGCCCTCCCGGTCACCGATGTGACCAGGAGGGCTCAGCCGTGCGGCCACGGCCGCGTCCGGCGCCCGTACGGGCGCCGGCGGGCCGTTCTCAGGAGACCGGCGTCAGTCGTTGCCGTTGCCGTTGCCCATGCCGGGCGTCGTCTTCTGGATCTGGAGCAGGAACTCCGCGTTGGACTTCGTCTGCTTCATCTTGTCCAGCAGCAGCTCGATGGCCTGCTGCTGGTCCAGGGCGTGCAGCACCCGGCGCAGCTTCCAGACGACGGCCAGCTCGTCGCTGCCCATCAGGATCTCTTCCTTGCGGGTGCTGGACGCGTCCACGTCCACCGCCGGGAAGATGCGCTTGTCCGAGAGCTTCCGGTCGAGCTTGAGCTCCATGTTGCCGGTGCCCTTGAACTCCTCGAAGATCACCTCGTCCATCCGCGAGCCGGTCTCGACCAGCGCGGTGGCCAGGATGGTCAGCGAGCCGCCGTCCTCGATGTTGCGCGCCGCACCGAAGAACTTCTTCGGCGGGTAGAGCGCGGTCGAGTCGACACCACCGGACAGGATGCGTCCGGAGGCGGGGGCCGCGAGGTTGTACGCACGGCCCAGGCGGGTGATCGAGTCCAGCAGGACGACCACGTCGTGGCCCAGCTCCACCAGGCGCTTGGCGCGCTCGATGGCGAGCTCCGCGACGGTGGTGTGGTCCTCGGCCGGGCGGTCGAAGGTCGAGGAGATGACCTCGCCCTTGACCGACCGCTGCATGTCGGTGACCTCTTCCGGACGCTCGTCGACCAGGACGACCATCAGGTGGCACTCGGGGCTGTTGCGGGTGATCGAGTTGGCGATCGCCTGCATGATCATGGTCTTGCCGGTCTTCGGCGGGGCCACGATCAGACCGCGCTGGCCCTTGCCGATCGGCGCGACCAGGTCGATGATGCGCGGCGTCAGCGCGCCGGGCTCACCTTCCAGGCGCAGCCGCTCCTGCGGGTAAAGGGGCGTCAGCTTGCCGAACTCCGGTCGCCCGCGGCCCTGTTCGGGCGCGACGCTGTTGACGGTGTCCAGGCGCACCAGCGCGTTGAACTTCTCGCGCCGCTCGCCCTCGCGGGGCTGGCGGACCGCGCCGGTGACGTGGTCGCCCTTGCGCAGGCCGTTCTTGCGGACCTGGGCGAGCGAGACGTACACGTCGTTCGGTCCCGGCAGGTAGCCGGAGGTCCGGATGAACGCGTAGTTGTCGAGGATGTCGAGGATGCCCGCGACGGGGATCAGCACGTCGTCCTCGGAGACCTGCGGCTCGTTGCCGAAGTCGTCCCGGCCGCGACGGCCCCGGCGGTCCCGGTAGCGGCCGCGGCGGCCGCGGCGGCCGCCCTCGAAGTCGTCCCCGTCCTCGTCGGCCCGGCGGTTGTCACGGTTGTCGCGGCCGTCGCGGTTGTCGCGGTTGTCGCGCTGGCGGTTGCCGCCGCCCTGCTGGTCGCCGCCGTCGTTGTTCTTGTTGCGGCGGTCGCGCTGGCCGCGCTCGCCGCGGCCCTGGCGGTCGCCCTTCTGGCCGCGGTCCTGACGGTCCCCGCGGTCCTGGCGGTCGCCCTTGCCCTGGCGGCCCTCGGCGCTGTCGGCGGCGGCCTCGGCCTTGCCGTCCTCGCGCTGCGCCGCCCGGGTGTCGGCCTTCGCCTCGGCCTTGGCCTCGGTCTTCGCCTCGCCGGCGCCCTCGGGGCTGCCCGCGGCGGCGGTGGCGCGGCGCCGGCGGCGCTCGCCGGTGGGCTCCTCGCCGGTCTGGCCCGGGATGTCGATCTGCTGCTGCCCGGCGGCCTGGTCGGCGGCCTTCTCGGCCGCCTTGTCCGCGGCCTTGGCGGCGCCGTCCTCGCCCGTACGGGCCTTGGAGGTCGTCCGGCGCTTGGGCTTGGTCTCGGTCTCTGCGGGCGCGTCGCCCTTGGCGGAGGCGGCGCCGGCGCCCTGGGCCTGCTTCTCCTTGATGACCTCGATCAGCTGGCTCTTGCGCATCCGCGCGGTGCCCTTGATACCGAGGCTGGAGGCGACCTGCTGCAGCTCTGCCAGGACCATGCCGTCCAGGCCGGTGCCGGAACGGCGGCGCCGCGCAGGCGCGGCGGGAGCGTCCGTGGCGGGCGCGGTGGCACTGCCATCGGTGCGTACGCCCATCAGATCGGTGGTGTCGCTCACGAAGGGTCCTTCCCTGGAGCGGGCGTCGGCCTGTCTGGCTCGGCGACCGGTTGTGCTGTCCGGCTGCGGTCCCGTACTCGCGGACCTGGCCGGGGCGGTGGTCCCGCCTAAACGGCGGAGAGATCAGTGCGTGGTTCCGGCGCGAAGAGATGTCTGTGACTCATGTCCGTCACGCCGATTCCGGAGCGTGCTCGCTTCTGCTCAGGCAACTGCTCCAAGCAGTTTGGGAAGCTCCCGGAAGAAAGGTGGTCCCGGAAGGGGACACGGAGTACCGCGCCGCAGAGGCGTCACGTACTCACTTGAGGTTAACACTACCGGATCCAACAAACATTCCCCCTCTCGAAGACCGGCAATCGGACGATCACCCGGCGAGCGGCAGCACCGAGGCGCCCACCGCGTCGAGGGCCAGCCGGTTGGCCGCCCACCCCTCGCCCGCCAGGCCGGCGACCTTGTCGGCCGCGTCCTCCTGGACCAGCGCGAGCACCGTGGGGCCCGCGCCGGAGATGACTGCAGGGACGCCGTCCGCCCGCAGTCGGTTCACCAGGGCCGCGCTCTCGGGCATCGCGGGAGCACGGTACTCCTGGTGAAGTCGGTCCTCGGTCGCGGCCAGCAGCAGCTCGGGGCGCCTGGTCAGGGCCTCGACGAGCAGTGCGGCGCGGCCGGCGTTGGCCGCGGCGTCCACGTGCGGGACGGTACGCGGCAGCAGGCCCCGCGCGGTCTCGGTGAGCACCGGGCGGCCCGGTACGAAGACCACCGGAACGATGGAATCGGCGGGATCCATCCTGATCGCCCGCGCGGTCCCGGTCTCCGTCCAGGCCAGGGTGAAACCGCCGAGCAGGCACGCGGCGACATTGTCCGGATGGCCCTCGATCTCGGTCGCCAGCTCCAGCAGCGCCGCGTCGTCGAGCTTCTGCTCGGCGCCTATGGTCACGGCGCGGGCGGCCATGATGCCGGCGCAGATCGCGGCGGAGGAGGAGCCCAGGCCGCGGCCGTGCGGGATGCGGTTGGCGCACACGATCTCCAGGCCGCGCGGCTGCCCGCCGAGCAGGTCGAAGGCGGTGCGCAGGGACCGTACGAGCAGGTGGCTCTCGTCGCGCGGCAGGGTTTCGGCGCCCTCGCCCGCGATGTCGACGTGCAGGCCGGAATCGGCCACCCGCACCACGACGTCGTCGTACAGCCCGAGGGCGAGCCCCAGGGCGTCGAAGCCGGGACCGAGATTGGCGCTGGTCGCGGGGGTGCGCACCCGGACGGCGGCGGCGCGGAACGCTGGACCGGCCATCGCTCGATGACTCTCCTTGATGTGATGCTGCGGCACTGCCCCGGAGCGCCGCGGCACCAGGGTGATGCCCGGCCGGCTCTTGGGGACCGTTCTGACCTGCCCTGCACACCACTGCGACATGCCGTGGGGAGGGGAGTTGGCTGCCAGCCTATCGAAGGAAGGTTCTGTGGCGACATAGGGCGCACAGGAGGCGCACGATGCGTGTCGCACGCCGCCCGCGGCTCCGAGCCGCATTTGCAGCCTTTGCAGGGTTTGCTCGATCCGGTACGCCGGGCCCTCTCGGGCCCGGTGACCGGGGGCGCGCGCCGTCGCGCGCGCCCGGGTGGGCACCCGGCCGTACCCGTACGGGCGGGCCGGGTGCGCCGTGCCCCGAGGGGGCGCGTTACGCCAGACCGAGGCGCTCGGCCGCGGCGTCCGCGTCGACCGGGACGGTGACCGGCTGCGGGGCGCCCGCGACGGCCCAGTCCGGGTCCTTGAGGCCGTTGCCGGTGACCGTGCAGACGATGCGCTGGCCCGGGTCGACCTTGCCCTCGTCGGCGGCCTTGAGCAGACCGGCCACCGAGGCGGCCGAGGCGGGCTCCACGAAGACGCCCTCCTGGGAGGCCAGCAGCCGGTAGGCGGCCAGGATCTGACGGTCGGTCACTTCGTCGATGAAGCCGCCGGACTCGTCCCGGGCGCGCTCGGCGAACTGCCAGGAGGCGGGGTTGCCGATGCGGATGGCGGTCGCGATCGTGTGCGGATCCTTGACGACTTCGCCACGTACGATCGGCGCGCTGCCGGACGCCTGGAAGCCCCACATGCGCGGGGTGCGCGAGGCGATGCCGTCGGCGGCGTACTCCTGGTACCCCTTCCAGTACGCGGTGATGTTGCCCGCGTTGCCGACCGGCAGCACATGGATGTCCGGCGCGTCGTCCAGCATGTCCACGATCTCGAAGGCGGCGGTCTTCTGGCCCTCGATCCGTACCGGGTTGACGGAGTTCACAAGTGCGACAGGGTACTTCTCCGAGAGGCCCCGGGCCAGCGTCAGACAGTCGTCGAAATTGCCGTCGACCTGGAGGATCTTCGCGCCGTGCACCAGCGCCTGGCCCATCTTGCCCAGCGCGATCTTGCCCTGCGGGACGAGAACGGCGCAGACCATTCCGGCCCGTACGGCGTACGCGGCCGCCGAGGCGGAGGTGTTGCCGGTCGAGGCACAGATGACGGCCTTGGCGCCCTCCTCCTTGGCGCGGGTGATGGCCATCGTCATGCCGCGGTCCTTGAAGGAGCCGGTGGGGTTGGCACCCTCCACCTTGAGATGCACCTCACAGCCCGTGCGCTCGGAGAGCACCTGGGCGGGCACCAGCGGCGTACCGCCCTCACGCAGCGTGACGACCTCGGTCGACGCCCCGACCGGCAGCCGGTCGCGGTACTCCTCGATGATTCCGCGCCACTGACGGCTAGCGGTGGAAATGGCAGACATGGGTTCCTTTACTCCCCTTCGACCCGCATGATGCTGGCGACGCCCCGGACGGTGTCCAGTTCGCGCAGCGCGTCGACGGTCGACGACAGGGCGGCGTCGGCCGCCCGGTGCGTGACGACGACGAGGGACGCCTCTCCCCCGTTCGCGGTCTCCCCGGAGCGGGCGGCACCCCCGTCCTTGCTCTGCTGGCGCACGGTGTCGATGGACACGCCGTGCTCGGCGAAGACCGTGGCCACCTGGGCCAGGACACCGGGCTTGTCGGCCACGTCCAGGCTGATGTGGTAGCGGGTGACCACGTCGCCCATCGGCCCGACCGGCAGCTGTGTGTACGCGGACTCGCCGGGCCCGGTGGTTTCGGCCAGCTTGTTGCGGCAGACCGCCACCAGGTCGCCGAGGACCGCGGAGGCGGTCGGCGAGCCGCCCGCGCCCGGCCCGTAGAACATCAGCTGCCCGGCGGCCTCCGCCTCGACGAAGACCGCGTTGTACGCCTCGCGCACGGAGGCCAGCGGATGCGACAGCGGAATCATGGCGGGGTGCACGCGTGCCGTCACCGAGGCGCCGTCGGCGGCCCGCTCGCAGATCGCCAGCAGCTTGACCGTGCAGCCCATCCGCTTGGCGGAGGCGATGTCGGAGGCGGTGACCTCGGTCAGCCCCTCGCGGTGCACATCGTCGATGGTCACCCGGGTGTGGAAGGCGATACCGGCCAGGATGGCGGCCTTGGCGGCGGCGTCGAAGCCCTCGACGTCCGCGGTCGGGTCGGCCTCCGCGTACCCCAGCGCCGTGGCCTCGTCCAGCGCCTCGGAGTATCCGGCGCCGGTGCTGTCCATCTTGTCGAGGATGAAATTGGTCGTCCCGTTGACGATGCCGAGCACCCGGTTGACCTTGTCGCCGGCCAGCGACTCGCGCAGCGGCCGGACCAGCGGGATCGCGCCGGCCACCGCGGCCTCGTAATAGAGGTCCGCGCCGTTGGCCTCGGCCGCGGCGTGCAGCGCCGCGCCGTCCGCCGCGACCAGCGCCTTGTTGGCCGAGACCACGCTGGCGCCGTGCTCGAAAGCCGTGGTGATGAGGCCGCGGGCGGGCTCGATGCCACCGATCACCTCGACGACCACGTCGATGTCACCGCGTTTGACCAGCGCTTTCGCGTCGGTGGTGATCAGCTCGGCGGGCACTCCCGCGCGTACCCGGTCCGGACGGCGAACGGCGATTCCGGCCAGCTCGACCGGCGCACCGATGCGGGCCGTGAGGTCGTCGGCGTGCGTCGTCATGATGCGCGCCACCTCTGAGCCGACCACTCCACAGCCCAGCAGCGCCACCTTCAGCGGACGCGTACGCATCATTCGACCTCTTTCGCTTTCCTTCTCGGTAATGCACCAGTCTCACGCACCGGACCGGGTTTTCCGGCCCCGGTCCGGATGCCGAGACATTCGTTCCACCCATTGTCGGTCACTCGGCCGGTACGGCCGACACCGCCCGTACGCGCGGTCCGCCGCGCCCCGGGCGCCCGGCGACCGTCCTACCCGACGTCGAGGCGCAGCAGGTCCTCCTCCGTCTCGCGCCGGACGATGACCCGCCCCGCGCCGTCACGCACCGCGACCACCGGCGGCCGCAGCGCGTGGTTGTAGTTGCTCGCCATCGACCGGCAGTACGCGCCGGTCGCGGGCACCGCGAGCAGGTCGCCGGGCGCCACGTCGGCGGGCAGGAACGCGTCCCGTACGACGATGTCGCCGCTCTCGCAGTGCTTGCCGACCACACGGGACAGCATCGGCGGCGCGTCCGAGGCCCGCGAGGCCAGCGCCACGCTGTACTCGGCGTCGTAGAGGGCCGTACGGATGTTGTCGGACATACCGCCGTCGACGGAGACGTAGGTACGCAGCCCGTCCAGCTCCTTGACCGTGCCGACCTCGTACAGGGTGAACGCGGTGGGGCCGACGATGGCGCGGCCCGGCTCCACGGACAGCCGCGGCACGGCCAGCCCGGCCGCCGCGCACTCCCGCGTCACGATGTCCCCGAGCGCCTTCGCGATCTCGTGCGGCTCGCGCGGATCGTCGTCCGAGGTGTAGGCGATCCCGAGCCCGCCGCCCAGGTCGATCTCCGGCAGCTCCACTCCGTGCTCGTCCCGTACCTCGGTCAGCAGCTGCACCACGCGCCGCGCCGACACCTCGAAGCCGGCCATGTCGAAGATCTGCGACCCGATGTGCGAGTGGATGCCGGTCAGCTCCAGCCCGTCCAGCTTCAGCACCCGCCGTACGGCCTCCGCGGCCTGCCCGCCGGCCAGCGCGATCCCGAACTTCTGGTCCTCGTGCGCGGTCGCGATGAACTCGTGGGTGTGCGCCTCCACGCCCACCGTCACCCGGATCTGCACCCGCTGCCGCTTGCCCAGCCGGTCCGCGATGTGCGCGACCCGCACGATCTCCTGGAACGAATCCAGCACGATCCGCCCGACCCCGGCCTCCACGGCCCGGGTGATCTCATCGACGCTCTTGTTGTTGCCGTGCAGCGCGATCCGCTCGGCAGGCATCCCCGCCGCGAGCGCGGTGGCCAGCTCGCCGCCACTGCACACATCGAGATTCATGCCTTCCTCCGCCAGCCACCTCACCACGGCCCGCGAAAGAAACGCCTTACCGGCGTAGAAGACGTCCGCCCCCTCTCCGAAGGCGTCCTTCCAGGCCCGGCACCGCCCCCGGAAATCCTCCTCGTCCAGGAAGTACGCGGGCGTCCCGAACTCCTCGGCGAGCGCGGCGACATCGGCCCCGCCGACGGTGATCACACCGTCCTCGTTCCGGCGGACCGTACGGGCCCACACACGGGAATCGATGCTGTTCAGATCGGCGGGCGGAGCGGAGTAGTGCCCCTCGGGCAGGACGTCGCCGTGGCGGGGGCCTGCGGGATGTGCGGAACGGCTCATGGCGTGGGAATTCCCCTCGGAAGTGCTGCGACCTGGTCGGTACGTCGACCGGCGGGCCGGCTGCCGGACGTCCTTGTCGGGCAACGGCCGCCGGTCTCCGGCTGCCTTGGTTCGGGCTTGCCTGCCAGTGTTCGGACCAGGTCTAAAGACGATCGGGCGTGGAGATGCCGAGCAGGTGAAGGCCGTTGGCGAGCACCGTTCCGGCGGCTTCGGCGAGAGCCAGCCGGCCACGGTGCACGGCCGAGGGTTTCTCCTCACCGACAGGCAGCGGCGGACACACGTCGTGACATCGCAGCCAGGCGTCGGCGGTGACCTCCAGATGCCGCGCGACCCGGTCGGGCGCCCGGTGCCGGGCGGCGGCCTCGATGGTGGCGGGATACTCGGCGATGGCGGCGAAAAGCTCGCGGAGGGCCTGGCCCTGAGCCTCCGTCTCCCCCACTTCCCGTATGTCTGCGGGCTCGGCATCGAACCCCAGCTCACGGGCGTTACGCGTCATGGCACACGTACGGGCGTACGCGTACTGCACCCGGAAACGGGCATTGCTCTCCCGCTGCACGGGCCGGTCGGGAAGGCGTACGGCGTCACCTTGAGCGGTATGGAGCAGGACCCAGCGAGCCTCATCGGCGCCGAGACGGGCGACCAGGAGCGGCCATGCCTCGACGACCTCCCTTGTGCGGACCGTTTCCCCACCCGGCTTAGTCGCCACGCCCCCCGCAGGGAGAATCTTCTCCAGCGCCTCGGCCGTCACAGCAGCGCGCACCCCTGCACCTTCCACCGCCGCGCGGAATTCCACCCGCCCCCGGCCGCCGGCATTCCCGTACGCCGGTCCCTGCGCCAGCACACTCCGTACGAGCCCGGCCCGAGCCCCACCCGTCAACGTCACATTCAAAAACCCGGCCCCGGCAATGTCCACACGGGCGACCCCGGGCACCCCCACCAACCGCTTACGCAGCATTCCGGCCACCTCAAGCGGCGACCGCCCGGCCTGCTTGGCCATCTGCATCGCAACACCACAAGCGAAATCAACCCCGCCGTCGGCGCTCCTGCTGTCTCCACCCGGCACACGCACCACAACCCGCTCCGGCACGGTCACGGAGAGTTCCCCGTCCTCAACAGCACCACGCACGGAACAGATCACGGCGCGGGAGAACTCAGCGGGGGTCACGCCCCCAGCGTATGGGAAACACCACCCTCGACCGCCAACCGGTTTCATCCATCGGACGTGGGGGGCTTGGGGGGTGGGGGTGCTTTGGGTGCTGGGGGGAGGGGGTAGGGCGTGGGGCGCGGGGGGTGGGGATCACCGGGCGGGGCGTGGGGCGCAGGTATGGGGTCGACGCACAGGGTGTGGTGGGCGCCGGGGGGCGTGGGGATGACCGGGCAGGGCGCGGGGGCGTAGGTGGGGGGCGCCGCGCAGGGTCGCAGGTATGCGGGCGAGGGGTGTGGGGGCCGCCGGGTAGGGCGTGGGGATCACCGGGCAGGGCATCGGGCGCAGGCGCGGGGGTCGGCCGTGCAGGGTGTGGGGGCCGCCGGGCGAAGCCGTACCGGTCGCCGGACGCCTGAAGCGGGCCGACGAGCGGGCCAGGTTCTACCGGTTCACCGAACACCTACGGGGCGCCGACCACCGGGCCAGGCGGCACCGGCCGCCGGACGCCCAAGGCGGGCCGACCACCGGGCAAGGCCGCACCGACCTATGCCCCACCCGGCACCCGCCCCAAACCCACCCGACTCATCCCCCTTACCGCCCTCCACCACCCACCCCGAAACACTCCCCCGCTGCCTCTCACCCACCCGCCGCACTCCCCTTACTGCCCCTCATCCAGCCGGCCGCACCGCGGCCTCCGGCCCCCCTTCGACATCTCCCACCTTTCCCGCCTCCCCCATCTCCCCAACCTCCCCCTCGGGCCGTCCAGCCTCACCCCCAGCCGCCCCCTCGCCCTCCATCTCCCCCGCCGACCCCTCCACCCCGTCACACCTTCCACGGCTCATCAGCCGCCGCACCATACGCACCAGATCCATCGGCTCGAACGGCTTGGCCAGAAACGCGTCCACCCCCACCGCCTGCCCGCTCTCCACCTCCGCCTGCGTACAGGCACTCACGATGGCGACGGGTATCCCCCGCGTCCGCGGATCGGCCCGCAGCCGAGCCGCCGTCTGCAGCCCGTCGAGCCGGGGCATCACCACATCGAGCGTCACCACATCCGGAGCGACCCGATGCACGATCTCCAGGCACTCGGCACCATCGGCCGCGGTCACGACCTCGAAGCCCTCAAGCTCCAGGTTGACCCTGATCAACTGCCGGATGACCTTGTTGTCGTCGACGACAAGGACCCGGCCGGACAAGCCAGGCACACCTTGAGACTAGGCGCGCGCCTCCGGCTGCGTCCGGGTTTTCCCCACTTCCGCCCCGTCCGAGGGACCTTCCCCCGACCCCCACTCACCCCACCCCCACATGCGCTACTCCAACCCGTTCATGAACACCCCTCCGAAGCTGGTAGTGTTCTACCCGTCGCCGCGAACAACGGCCGACACGCCCCCGTAGCTCAGGGGATAGAGCAACGGCCTCCGGAGCCGTGTGCGCAGGTTCGAATCCTGCCGGGGGCACCTTGTACGAGGTGCCTAAAGACCCCATCATCAGCGGAGAAGCTGAGGGTGGGGTCTTAGTCCATGCGTGGAACATGTCACGCCGCAGGACGTACTGGCGGCGGTGCGCTGCAGTTTCCTGCGTCTCTACCTAGCGTGCGGAGAGCAGCGGTGCTAGGACATGCCGACTCAACGCCCTTCGGGATTGGCTTCAACCGTCTTCCGCGTCGACGCCGGCCCCAGACCCCGCAGTCGAGGGCCCGAAGGTTACTCTCCATCAGGACTGATGTGTTCGGCAACGGCGCTTATCTCCTTAACCAAGCTTTCGCCGGCCGTGATCGCACCCTGAAAGACGGGAGCAGCTTGGTTGAATACCACACATGCCGCGATCAGTCCCAGGAATGCCTTCTTCCAGCGACTGGCGTTGCCAGGTTCCACGTTCACCAACGTCGCCCCGGCCTGAGTCAGCGACCCAATCACGGCACTTGCTTCTTCAGCCACTCTGGCCGTCCCGAACAGGTCGGAGTTTTCAATGAGCCAGATCAAATGGCGGATTTGAGACACCAACGCATCCCGGACAGGTCCGTTTATTTCTGAGTCTTCCATTGCGGTGAGCAGGTCGACCCACTCATTGCACTGCCGGGACATCTCCTCGAGGTTAGTAGCCCTCGGCGCCGCTCCCGACCCCACGAGGTGCCCCGAGATCAGATCAGCTGCGGATTCGAGATGATCCAACTTGTCCTCATTGAACATGATGGCAGGCGCGCGAGTGCCATCGTTCCAGTTATGGAGGGGCTGCATTACCGCCCCCCACCAATCCGCCACATGACGTTCGTAGCGTAGGCGCGACCTCTCGGGCAGAGAACTTATCTGCCGGATCGTCATTTGCAGAAGGACAGTAACCTCTGCGTGGCGTCGTACGAAGTCACCGCTGTTCCATTCGGCATCTAGCACTTTGCACCAAGCGGCGCCAAGCGACGACTCACCTGAGTTCCGAACACTTTGCAAAAGGGTGTGCAGGCGGTGTGCTGCCGTGTTCTCATTGGAAATACTCATACCCCACCACTCGTCACGCTACTCCGTACCAGAACTGACGTCTGAAGGTACCAGCCGCGCCGGCTTCGACACCCGCCCAGGTCGGACAGAGCTACCGAGCCTGCGCCTCGTCGTGCCCTCGACCGCAAGACACCTACTGGAAGCCGACGGTAGGATCAACCTCCCCTAGGGCGACGGAGGTTCTTCGGATGGCCATCATCAAACAGGCTCAGCGTCAGACTCTCGGGCAGCTGATCGGTGCCAACAATCCCGTGGTGACAGTGCCTGATGACAGTCAACGCCAGTACGCCTGGACGAAGAAGGAGGTTGACGTTTTCTGGTCCGACATTGAGAAGTTCAAGGAAGGCCGAGAAAACGGGCGGGAGTCGTCGTCTGAGTACTTCATCGGTCCCATAGTTACGATCACGGCAGACTCGGTGCAGGCCCGCTCGCTGCTTGATGGTCAGCAACGGCTGACCACATCGACCATCCTGATCGCCGCCATCCGAGACATTCTTTGGGGAATGAGATCTGCGGAAGGGGTATCGAGCGCTAACAACATCCAGCGGGATTATATTGCCCGAAAGTCTGGCCGCAAGGACCCCATGGAATACTTCCTGGTCCTATCGTTGTTTGATCGCGACTTCTTCCGAGACAACATACAGGACTGGAGCGAGATTACAGGGGAATGCCCTAGGCTTGAAAAGCCTACGCGTCCTTCACATAAACTCATCTTGGACGCCTACAGCAATTTTCGTCAGAAAATCACCAATCGCCTACGAGCGCACCCCGACGCCGAAGCGCGTTTGGATTACCTAGACTCGTTGCGGGAATGCTTGATCAATGGTCTGGTGTTCGTGGAGATCCAGACACCCTCATCTAGCGACGCAAACGAGGTGTTCGAAACAATCAACTCGAGAGGGAAAGACCTTTCCACTGTAGACCTTGTTCGCAACTTCCTGATGGAGAAAAGCATAAGCGATCACGAGAAGTCGCGGGTGAATGATGCCTGGCGATCACTTCTCGATGGGTTCGACCGGCGCGAGGAGATCGAAAAATTTCTGCGTCATTTCTGGGTCTCGAAGCATGGCGACGTCAAGTCACATAGTCTATATTCAATCATCAGGAAGAACCTGAGCGATCGCTTCGACGAGCGGCCCCAGCAATATGGAGTTGGGGCATTTTCCGCCGACCTGGAGGGGGCAGCAGGGCGGTACGCCGAACTCATCACGGGCAACACCGGCGACAGCAACTTCGACGCCTCGCTCGGCGAGGTAAAGGCTATGAACGCCGACGCCCTTTATCCGCTACTACTCTCCGCCTCCGGGTATCACAAGTACGCCGACCTGCAGACCCTTCTTGATGCCTCCATCAGCTACTACGTGCGCTGGACAGTAGTGGGGCGACGCGAGTCGACTCTACTGGAGGAGAACCTATTTAGCATAGCCAAGGAAATGTCTAAGGGTGGCACGATTGAAGAGGCGGTACAGAAAATCCTGGGGTGGATTCCGGACGATGAGACGTTCGCGGCAGATTTCAGAGATGCCGTAGCACCGAAGCAGTCACAAGCTCGCTACCTCCTTGCCAAGATTGAGCAGCATTTGCGACTTGAGGCCGAGGTGCACGAAGAGGTAGTTCTAGGCGACGGTAAAGTGTATGTCGAAAACATCTACCCCCAAAAGCCCGCAGGAGAGTTGCGCCTAGAAGACCACGACACATGGGTCAGCCGACTGGGCAATCTCACTCTTCTGGCCGGTAAGAAGAATCAGACTATATCCTCGCGTTCATTGCCGGAGAAGAAGCATCTCTACTCCGGCTCGGCTTTGCTGGTTTCGTCCCGCACGAATGTCGAGGACTTGTGGGACGAGGAAAGTAACAGGTGGCGCGTTGAAGGCATCGAGGCACGTCAACAGCTGATGGCGAAGATCGCACTCAACGTCTGGCCGAGTGGCGCCCGTTGGGCGTGAAGGCATCAAGTGCACGGACACGCTACTCCTCGTCCACGCTACGTCACGGGTGCACTGCCATGCGCTGGAATCCTGATGGCCAGGTCGCGCGATAGATCATGCTTGGTGATGCGTGCTGAGGCGCCATAGAGTGTGATACTCACCGATCCCTCTGACCAGGTGTTCGCGCATCAGGTCAGAGGGATGCCACGATGGCCAACTAGGTGCCACTGAACAATATTGAGTCCCCCGAGCTCGATTCGAGATGCTCCCTGGGCAATCATGCGAGCGCCCAAACACAGAGTGGCAGAGGTGGCTTCGACATCAGTCACCCCCTGGTGGGCACCCGGTCCGACGCCGGCCAGACATACGGCAGCCCTGACGGAACATCCGGAAAATACGTCCGATAATGCTCCGGATCCTTGGTCACCAGCGCTGACTGATGGCTCCGATGGAACTCCGCCTCCCCCAGCCAATTGGGCAATTCCCCGGCGTCCGAGAGCTCCGTGTACGAGCGGATGGAGGCCCGTGGGCGGTATGAGGCGAAGTCCGTGGCCAGTGTGGTGGCGCAGGTGTCCCGGCGTCCCGCCTCCGTCCACTGCCGGCACATTTCCAGGCCGTAGCGGACGAGTGCCTCCTCGTAGCCCTGCCACATGCGGACGGCCGGGTGGTGGCGCCAGCCGTAGTCCGGGACGGTGAGGCCGCGGAGGACCTGGAGGGTTTCCACCCGTTGCTTGCCCAGGCGGCGGACGTCGAGGACGGCGGCGGAGGCCGCGAAGTCGGGGTACGGAAGGAAGGTCTGCATGGGGACAGGTGTATGTCCTCGCGGCTGCCTTCCGTGGGATCGGCGGGGCCCGCTACGTCATCCGGGCGAGGGCGTAGCGGGCCCCGTGCTTCCGACCGTTCGAGCGGGCCCCGTTCTTCCGGCCGTTCCAGCTGTCTACGGGAGCAGTTCGGAGATCGGCACGTCCGGCCCCGCCACAGCCGCCCCCAGCACCCCCACCAATTTCTCCGCGATCCCCACCACGGTCCCCTTCTCGAATACGTCCGTGTTGAATTCCACGAAGCCGTCCAACCCTTCCGGCGCCCCCTCCCCCGACCGCCTCTCCGTAAGCCCGAACGACAGATCGAAGTGGGACACACCGAGATCCAGCGGCTCGGTTCGGGCTGGGTTGCCGGCGAGGGTGAAGTGGCGTTCGGGGGCGTTGTCGAGGGTGAGGAGGGTTTGGAAGAGGGGGTGGCGGGCTGTGGAGCGGGCGGGGTTGAGGGCTTCTACGAGTTGTTCGAAGGGGAGGTCCTGGTGGGACCAGGCGGCCAGGTCGGTTTCGCGGACGCGGGTGAGGAGTTCGCGGAAGGTGGGGTCGCCTGAGGTGTCGGTGCGCAGGACCAGGGTGTTGACGAAGAAGCCGACGAGGTCGTCCAGGGCCTGGTCGGTGCGGCCGGCGATGGGGCTGCCCAGGGGGATGTCCGTACCGGCGCCGAGGTGGGTCAGGAGGGCTGCCAGGCCCGCTTGGACGACCATGTAGAGACTGGTGCCGGTGTCGCCGGCCAGGGCGTGGAGGCCCTGGTGGAGGTCGGCGGGGATCTGGAGGGGGAACATGTCGCCCTGGTAGGTGGTGGCTTCGGGGCGCGGGTGGTCGAGGGGAAGGGGGATTTCGGCGGGCAGGTCCGCGAGCTGAGTGCGCCAGTAGGCGAGTTGGCGGCTGTAGGTGCTGTCGGGGTCGGCCGGGTCGCCGAGGAACTGCTGTTGCCAGAGGGTGTAGTCGGCGTACTGGACGGGGAGCGGGGTCCACTGGGGTCCCTCGCCTGCGCTGCGGGCGTCGTAGGCCGCGGCGAGGTCGCGGGACAGGGGGGCCATGGACCAGCCGTCGCCTGCGATGTGGTGCAGGAGGAGGAGCAGGACGTGGTCCGTCGGGCCGGTCGTGAAGAGGGTGGCCTTCAGCGGGTGTTCGGTGGTGATGTCGAAGGGGTGGCGGGCGGCCTTGCCCAGGGCCGGGGCGAGGTCGTCGGGGGTCAACTCCACCACAGTGAGGAGGTCGCGACCGGAGTCGGGCGGGAGGATGATCTGCTGGGCCGCGCGGGCCCGGCGCGGGAAGACGGTGCGCAGGCTCTCGTGGCGGGCCACGAGGTCGCCGATGGCGGCCCGTAGGGCCTCGGGATCGAGGGTGCCGGAGAAGCGCAGGGCCAGCGGGATGTTGTAGGTGGGACTGGGGCCTTCGAGGCGGTGCAGGAACCACAGGCGGCGCTGGGCGTAGGAGAGGGGAATGGGGGTGTCGGGACGCGCGGCGGGTTTCACCGGCGGGCGGGGCTGGGCCGTGGCGCTGTCTATGCGCTGGGCCAGGGCGGCGACGGTGGGCGCCTCGAAGAGGGCGCCGATGGGGAGTTCCACGTTCAGGGCCGTACGGATGCGGCTGATCAGGCGGGTCGCCATCAGGGAGTGGCCGCCGAGGACGAAGAAGCTGTCGTCGATGCCGACGCGGGGGACGCGCAGCACGTCGGCGTACAGCGCACAGAGGATCTCTTCCTTGGGTGAACGGGGGCCCCGTCCGCCGAGTTCCGAGCGCGGGTCGGGGGCGGGCAGGGCCTTGCGGTCCACCTTGCCGTTCGGGGTGAGCGGCAGGGCGTCGAGCGCCACCAGTGCGGACGGGACCATGTAGGCGGGGAGCCGGTCGCGCAGGTGGCGGCGCAGGGCCGTGGCGTCGAAGGCTTCCTTCGTCACGGGGACGAGGTGGGCGATCAGGCGGGTGTCGCCGGGGGCGATCTCGCGCAGGTTGACGGTGGCCTGGGCGACCGTCGGGTGGGCGTCCAGGACGGTTTCGATCTCGCCGGGTTCGATGCGGAAACCGCGCATCTTGACCTGGGTGTCGGCGCGGCCGACGTAGTCGAGTCGTCCGTCGGCGGTCCAGCGGACCAGGTCGCCGGTGCGGTACATGCGGGTGCCCGGCGCGCCGAAGGGGTCGGGGAGGAAGCGTTCGGCGGTCAGTCCGGGGCGGTTCAGGTAGCCGCGGGCGAGGCCGGCGCCGCCGACGTACAGTTCGCCGGTCACCGACGGGGCCACGGGGCGCAGGGCGCTGTCGAGGACGTAGGCGCGCATGTTGTCCATGGGGCGCCCGATGGGGACGGTGCCGGCGACCCGCTGCGGCCCCTGGAGGGCATGGTAGGTCGCCGCCATGGTGACCTCGGTGGGGCCGTAGACATTGAAGACGCGGGTGTCCGGGCAGGCGCCCAGGATCTTCTGTACGGCGGACGGGGAGGCCGCTTCGCCGCCCGTCCAGACCTGGCGGACGCCGGCCAGCGCGCCGGGGCACTCCTCGGCGAGCAGGTTGAACAGGGCCGTGGTGAGGAGGACCGCGGTGATGTGGTGATCGGTGAGCAGGCTCCGGTAGTCGTCGGGGGTGAGGTCGCCGGGCGGGGCCATGACCAGGTGTCCGCCGTTGAGCAGGGGGATCCACAGGTCGAAGGTCGAGGCGTCGAACGCGATGGAGGCGTGGCCGAGCACGGTGTGCCGGGCACCGTCCGGCGCGCCCTCGCCCCAGCAGTGGTCGGCGGCCAGGCCCACCACGTCGCCCTGGGTGACGGCGATGCCCTTGGGGGTGCCGGTCGAGCCGGAGGTGTACATGACGTACGCGACGGTGTCGGCGTGGGCGGTGGGCGCGGCGAGGTCGGTGGCGGGGAGGTCCGCCACCGTTCCGGCGCAGTCGTCCACGTGCACGGCCGGTACGCCGGGGAGGTAGGCGGCGGCCGGGAGGTCGCGCTGGGTGAGGACGAGGACGGCCTCCGTCTCGGCCGCGATCAGGCGCATCCGGGCGGCCGGGTAGCGCCGGTCGAGCGGTACGTACACGCCGCCCGCCTTGAGGACGGCGAGGATCGCCACGACCAGGTCGGCTGAGCGGTCCAGGAGGACGGCGACGCGGCTCTCGCGGCCGACTCCGTACTCGCTGATCAGGTGCCTGGCCAGGCGGTTGGCGCGGGCGTTCAGCTCGGCGTAGGTGAGGGTCGTGCCGTCGGCGGTCACGGCGGGCGCGTCGGGGTGGGCGGACGCCCTGGCCTGGAACGCCTCGGCGAGGGAGGTGCGCGGGACGGGCCGGTCGGTGGCGTTGACCTCGCCGAGGAGCAGGGCGCGCTCGTCGGCGGTCAGTACGTCGAGGTGGGCGAGGGACTGGTCGGGGTCGGTGGTCACCGCGTCGAGCAGCGCGACCAGCCGGGCGGCCAGCGCCTCGACCGTGCCGCGGTCGAAGAGGTCGGTGCTGAATTCGATCGCACCGTCCATGCCGGGCCGTTCGCCGTGCGCGCCGCGCCGTTCGGTCAGGAAGACCGACATGTCGAAGCGGGACGCGTCGACGTGCACGGGTTCGGTGTGGGCGGGGTGGCCGCCGAGGGTGAACTCGCCCTCCGGCGCGTTGTCGAGGGTGAGCATCGTCTGGAAGAGGGAGTTGCGGGCCGCGGAGCGGACCGGGTTCAGGGCCTCGACGAGCTGCTCGAAGGGGAGGTCCTGGTGGGCCCAGCCGGTGAGGGCGGTGTTCCGTACGCGCTGGAGGAGTTCGCGGAAGGTGGGGTCGCCCGAGGTGTCGGTGCGCAGGACCAGGGTGTTGACGAAGAAGCCGATGTGGTCGTCCAGGGCCTGGTCGGTACGGCCCGCGACGGGGCTGCCGAGCGGGATGTCCGTACCGGCGCCGAGGCGGGTGAACAGGGTGGCGAGGCCGGCCTGGAGGACCATGTAGAGGCTGGTGCCGGTCTCGCCCGCGAGGGCGTGCAGGCGCTGGTGCAGGTCCGCGGGGATCTCCCAGGTGATGGAGTCGCCGCGGAAGGAGGCGCGCTGCGGGCGCGGACGGTCGAAGGGCAGGGCGATCTCCTCGGGGAGGTCGCGCAGCTGCTCGCGCCAGTACGCGATCTGGCGGCCGTAGACGCTGTCCGGGTCCTCGGGGTCGCCGAGGAACTGCCGCTGCCAGAGGGTGTAGTCGGCGTACTGGACGGGCAGCGGCGTCCACCGCGGGGCCCGGCCCGCGCGGCGCGCGTCGTACGCCGTCGCCACGTCGCGCGACAGCGGGGCCATCGACCAGCCGTCACCGGCGATGTGGTGCAGGAGGAGGAGCAGGACGGTCTCCTGCGGGCCCACTCGGAAGAGCTTCACGTGCAGCGGCAGGTCGGCGGTCAGGTCGAAGCGGTGCCGCGCGCCCTGCTTCAGGAGCTCGCGGAAGGCCGCGGGGTCGTCCGGCACGTCCTCCGTGACGCTGAGGATGTCGAAGGCGTCCGGCTCCGTGGCCGGGTCGAGGACGACCTGCTGCGGGGTGCCGCCGGTCTCGCGGAAGACCGTGCGCAGGCTCTCGTGGCGGGCGAGCAGGTCGCCGAGGGCCGCCCGCAGCGCCTGTTCGTCGACCGGTCCCGCGATGCGCAGCATGAGCGGGATGTTGTACGTGGGGCTGGGGCCTTCCAGGCGGTACTGGAACCACAGGCGGCGCTGGGCGTACGACAGGGGCAGGACCTCGGGGCGCGGCATGGGCCGCAGGGCGGTGCGGGTCCGCGCGGTGGACAGCCCGAGGCGTTCGACCAGGGCCTCGACGGTGGGCGCCTCGAAGAGGGCGGCGATGGGCAGTTCGACGCCCAGTACGGCACGGATGCGGCTGACCAGGCGGGTGGCGAGCAGGGAGTGGCCGCCGAGGGCGAAGAAGCTGTCGTCGATGCCGACGCGGGTGACGCCGAGGAGGTCGGCGTACAGCTCGCACAGGATCTCCTCCTGCGGTGAGCGCGGGGCCCGGCCGCCCGCGTCCCCGCCGGTGCGGGCCGGGTCGGGGGCGGGCAGGGCCTTGCGGTCCACCTTGCCGTTCGGGGTGAGCGGCAGCGCGTCGAGCACCGTGATCACGGACGGCACCAGGTGTTCCGGCAGCCGGCCGAGGAGGTCGCGGCGCAGGTCGGCGGCGAGGGTCTGCCGGGCGGCGTCGGCGGTGGGCACGACGTAGCCGGTCAGGCGCAGGTCGCCGGTGCGGTCGGCGCGCGCCGCCACGGCGGCCTGGCGCACCGCCGGGTGGGCGGTGAGCGCCTGCTCGACCTCGCCCGGTTCGATGCGGTGGCCGCGCACCTTGACCTGGTCGTCGGCGCGGCCGACGAACTCCAGGCCGCCGTCCGCGCGGCGCCGTACGAGGTCGCCCGTACGGTACATGCGGGCGCCCGCCGGGCCGAACGGGCAGGCCACGAAGCGTTCCGCGGTCAGCGCGGACCGCCCCAGGTAGCCGCGGGCCAGGCCGGAGCCCGCGAGGTACAGCTCGCCCGCGGCGCCGTCCGGCACCGGGCGCAGCAGTGCGTCGAGCACGAAGAGCCGTACGTCGCCGATCGGCGCGCCGAGCGAGGGCACCACGCGCCCGCTCAGCGGCTCGCCGACGGTGGCGCACACGGTGGCCTCGGTCGGGCCGTACGCGTTGACCATGTGCCGCCCCGCCGACCACCGTTCCACCAGGTCGGCCGGGCACGCCTCGCCCGCCACCACCAGCGACGCGAGGCCGGGCAGCGTCGCCTGCGGGGGCAGCGCGGCCAGGACCGACGGCGGCAGGGTGGCGTGGGTGACCCGCTGCTCGGCGAGCAGTTCCTCCAGGCCCGCTCCGGGCAGCAGCCGCTCCCCCGGCGCCATGACCAGGGCGGCGCCGGTCAGCCAGGTCACGCACATCTCGGAGACGGACGCGTCGAAGCTGGGCGAGGCGAACTGCAGGACGCGGCTCTGCCCCGTCACCGCGAACCGCTCGGCCTGCGAGGCCGCCAGCGCGGCGAGGCCCGTGTGCGTGACGACGACGCCCTTGGGCGTGCCGGTCGAGCCGGAGGTGTGGATCACGTACGCCGGGTGGGCCGGGCGCAGGCCGGTCACCGGGGCCGTGTCGGGATGAGCGGACAGATCCTGGCGTACGGCTTCGTCGTCCAGGACGAGGACGGGCGCGGCGTCGGCGAGGACGAACGCGCGACGCGCTTCCGGGTACTCCGGGTCCACGGGTACGTACGCGCCGCCCGCCTTCAGCACGGCCAGCAGCGCCACCGCCAGCTCCACCGAACGCGGCAGCACCACCGCCACGCGCGCCTCCGGCCCCACGCCCTGCCCGATCAGCCAGTGCGCCAGCCGGTTCGCCCGCGCGTCCAGCTCCCGGTACGACAGCGCCTCGCCCTCGAAGACCAGCGCCGTCACCTCCGGCGTACGCGCCACCTGCTCCGCGAACAGTTCGGGCAGCGTGCTGTGCCGTACGGCGGGCACGGCGGCCGACGCGTCACGGCGCAGCCGCTCGCGCTCCCCGGCCGTCAGGATGTCGAGGTGGGCGAGGGGGACGTCCGGCGTGGCGGCCGCCGTCTCCAGGACGCGGACGAGCTGGGCGGCGAGCGTCTCGGCCGTGCCGCGGTCGAAGAGGTCGGTGCTGTACTCCACGAAGCCGTCCAGGCCGCGCGGTTCGCCCTGCGGGCCCTGGCGCTCCCAGAGGCTGAAGAAGAGGTCGTACTTGGCGGTGCCGGTGCTGAGCAGCTCGGAGCGGGTGCGGACGCCGAGCCGCCCGAAGCCGCCCTCCGGGGCGTTCTGCACGGCGGCGACCACCTGGAACAGGGGCTGCCGGCCCGCGGAGCGCACCGGGTTCAGGGCCTCGACCAGCTGCTCGAAGGGCAGGTCCTGGTGGGTCCAGGCGGCGAGGTCGGTGTCGCGGACGCGGCGCAGCAGCTCACGGAAGGTGGGGTTGCCGGAGGTGTCGGTGCGCAGCACGAGGGTGTTGACGAAGAAGCCGACGAGGTCGTCCAGGGCCTGGTCGGTGCGGCCCGCGACGGGGCTGCCGAGCGGGATGTCCGTACCGGCGCCGAGGCGGGTGAGCAGGGCCGCCAGCCCGGCCTGGACGATCATGAACAGGCTGGTGCCGGTGTCGCGTGCCAGCGTGTGCAGATCGGCGTGCAGGGCGGCGGGCAGCTCCAGGCCGAAGGCGTCGCCCCGGTACGTCGCGCGCCGCGGGCGCGGGCGGTCGTACGGGAGCGCGATCTCCTCGGGGAGGCCCTTCAACTGGTCGGTCCAGTAGGCCAGCTGCCGGCTATGGACGCTGTCCGGGTCCTGCGGGTCGCCGAGGAGGTCACGCTGCCAGAGGGTGTAGTCGGCGTACTGCACCGGCAGCGACGACCACTGGGGCGCCGCGCCCTTGCGCCGCGCGTCGTACGCCTCGGCCAGGTCGCGCGCGAGCGGGGCCGCCGACCAGCCGTCTCCTGCGATGTGGTGGAGCAGGAGCAGCAGCACATGCTCGTTTGGTTTCACGTGGAACAGCGTTGCGCGCAGCGGCAGTTCGGTGGTGATGTCGAAGGCGTGGCGGGTGGCTTCGTGGAGCAGTCGCCGTACGTCGTCGGGGCCGGTCCGTACGACGGAGAAGACGGACGACAGGTCTGGCAGGTCGCCCAGGTCGCGGGCGACCTGGTGCGGGGTGCCGGCGGCCGTCTCGTGGAAGACCGTGCGCAGGCTCTCATGGCGGGCGAGCAGGTCGCCGAAGGCCGCCCGCAGCGCGTCATGGTCCAGTTCGCCGGACAGATGCAGCGCGAGCGGGACGTTGTACGTGGCGCTCGGGCCCTCCAGGCGGTGCAGGAACCACAGGCGACGCTGGGCGTACGACAGGGGCAGCGCGTCGGGGCGCGGGGCCGGGCGCAGCGCCGGGCGGCCACCGGAGGCGGCGGCGTCGATGTGCTCGGCGAGCCGGGCGACCGTGGGGGCCTCGAAGACGGCGGTGATCGGCAGGTCCACGTCCAGGGCGGTGCGGATGCGGCCGATCAGGCGGGTGGCCAGCAGGGAGTGGCCGCCCAGGGCGAAGAAGCTGTCGTCGATGCCGACCTGGGGCACACCGAGGACATCGGCGTACAGCTCGCACAGCACGCCCTCGCGCGGGGTGCGCGGCGCCCGGCCACCGGTCCCGTCGCCCGCGTGGGACAGGTCGGGCGCGGGCAGCGCGGCGCGGTCCACCTTGCCGTTCGGCGTCAGGGGGAGGGTGTCCAGCGCGACGATCGCGGAGGGTACGAGATAGGCGGGCAGCCGGTCGCGCAGGTGCCGTTGGAGGTCGGTGACCAGGGCCGCGGTGGTCAGGGCGGCGCCGGGGTCGGTGGTGTGGCCGGCGGGGGGGCCGGTGAGGTCGCCGGACGGGCGGCAGAGGGCCACGGGGGCCGCCGAGGCCAGATCCGTCTCCGGCGCGAAGAGGACGTCGTACTGTCCTTCCGTGCCGTCGGGCGACCACGTGACGGCCGTCCACAGGCCGAGGCGGGCGCCCAGTTCGGTGATCAGCTCGGGTTCGGCCCCGGTGGCGGCGTCGGTCCCGCCGAGCCGGGCCCGCGCCTCGCTCACCGGCAGGCCCGCCGTGACGGCGGCCTCGGCCGCCGCCTCGCCCGCCAGACGCGGGTTGGGCACTCCGGTCAGACGCAGCCGCTGCCCGGCCCTCTCCCGCAGAGCGGCTTCCAGGCTGCCTGTGTCGGTCACGTCCTTGCCCCAGGCCAGGCACGGCACATCGGCGAAGGAGACCGTACGGGCGGGCTGCTTGTGCAGGACGGCGTCGTAGCGGTGGCGGGTCAGCTCGTTGTGGTGGCGGGTGCCCTTGAGCCGGAGGTCGGCGCCTGCCAGAGCGGGCAGTTCGGCGGGCAGCGCGGCGAAGAAGTCGGGGTCGACGAGGAGTTCCTTCTCCAGCCGTACGCCCTGGTCGATCACCGCGGCGAGCGCGCCCGTGCCGGTGCCGGTCCCGGCGCGGGTCAGCTCGACGGCCGTACGGAAGAGCCGGAGCAGGCGCCGGTTGCGGATGTCGCCGACGAAGACCCGGCCGCCGGGGGCGAGCAGGTCCACGGCGTTGCGCAGGACGCGCAGGAAGTAGGCGGCGTTGGGGAAGTACTGGGTGACCGAGTTGATCACGATGGTGTCGAAGTAGCCGGTGGGCAGGCCCGTCGTGTCGTCGGCGGGGCGGCAGCTCAGCTCGACCTTGCCGGCCAGGTCCGGTACGGCGGCGACCTGACGGCGCAGCCGCTCGACGGCGGGCGCGGAGAAGTCCGCGCCCCAGTACGCCTCGCAGGCGGGCGCCACCTTGGAGAGCAGCAGGCCGCTGCCGACGCCCATCTCCAGGACCCGGCGCGGCCTGAGCGCGAGGATGCGCCGGACGGTCTCGGCGCGCCAGTCGCGCATCTCGTCCACGGGGATCGGGGTGCCGTCGTAGCTGCTGTTCCAGCCGCTGAAGTCCTCGCCGAACGGCGGCTCGTCGTCCTGCGGCTTGGCCTCGTCGGCGTACACGAGGTCGTGCATCTGCTGCCATTCGCCGACCTGGTGCGCGTCGTCCCCGGTGGCGTCCGGCGCGGGGCCGTCGGCCGGTACGACGTAGCCGATCAGGCGTACGTCGCCGGGCCGGTCCTCGCGGGCGGCGACCACGGCCTGCCCGACCCCCGGGTGGGCGGCGAGCGTCTGCTCGACCTCGCCCGGTTCGATGCGGTGGCCGCGCACCTTGACCTGGTCGTCGGCGCGGCCGACGAACTCCAGCTCGCCGTCTGCGCGGTGGCGCACCACGTCGCCCGTACGGTACATCCGCGCGCCCGCCGGGCCGAACGGGCAGGCCACGAACCGCTCCGCGGTCAGCGCCGGCCGCCCCAGGTAGCCGCGGGCCAGGCCGGTGCCGGTGACGTACAGCTCGCCGGTGCCGCCCGCCGGGACCGGGCGCAGCGACGCGTCGAGCACCTGCAGGCGCACGTCCGCGATGGGTGTGCCGAGCGTGGGCACCACCCGGCCGGACAGCGGCTCGCCGACGGTGGCGCAGACCGTGGTCTCCGTCGGCCCGTACGCGTTGACCATGCGCCGCCCCGCCGACCACCGCCCGGCCACGTCGGGCGGGCAGCTCTCACCCGCCACCACCAGCGAGGTGATCTCCGGCAGGGTGGTCCGCGGTGGCAGGGCCGCGAGGACGGACGGCGGCAGGGTGGCGTGGGTGACGCGCTGTTCGGCGACCAGTTCCGCCAGGCCCGCGCCGGGAAGCAGGCGCGCGGCGGGCGCCATGACGAGGGCGGCGCCCGACAGCCAGGCGACGCAGAACTCCGCGACCGACGCGTCGAAGCTGGGCGAGGCGAACTGCAGGACGCGGCTCTGCCCCGTCACCGCGAACCGCTCGGCCTGCGAGGCCGCCAGTCCGGCGAGACCCGCGTGCGAGACGACGACGCCCTTGGGTACGCCCGTCGAGCCGGACGTGTAGATGACGTAGGCCGCGTGGGCCGGGGTGAGGCGCGCTCCGGGGTCGGTCGCGGGGTGCGCGGAGAAGTCGCGGCGCAGGGTCTCCGCGTCGAGGACCAGCGCGGGGGCGGCGTCGGCGAGGACGAACGCGCGGCGGGCTTCCGGATACTCCGGGTCCACGGGCACGTACGCGCCGCCCGCCTTCAGCACGGCCAGCAGCGCCACCGCCAAATCAACCGAACGCGGCAGCACCACCGCCACCCGCGCCTCCGGCCCCACGCCCCGGCCGATCAGCCAGTGCGCCAGCCGGTTCGCCCGCGCGTCCAGCTCCCGGTACGACAGCGACTCGCCCTCGAAGACCAGCGCCGTCGACTCCGGCGTACGCGCCACCTGCCGGGCGAAGAGTTCCGGGAAGGGCATGGCGGAAACCCCCGCGTGCGTCCTGACGTTCACTGGTCCTCCACTCGTCGGCCGGCGCCTGGAGCGGGCCGTTCAAAAGGGTCGAAAGCGGAAATGGGGTTGCCTTGCCCGGCCGGCGGGCGCTCTGGGAAGGTGATCGCCATGGGGGCGAGCGGACGGCCGTGGGCGACGGTGGCGGGCACGGACGAGGTGCTGGGGCTGGTTCCGGCGTACGAGCGGCTGCTCACCGGGGTCGAGCGGCGGCGCGCTGACGCGATGCGGGCCGCGAGCGCACGGGCCGACTTCGTCGCCGCGCACGTGCTGGTGCGGCTCTGCGCGGCCCGGCTGCTGGACCGGCCCGCCGATACCCTCGTACTGGAACAGCGCTGCCCCGGCTGCGGCTCCGGCGAGCACGGGCGGCCGTCGCTGGCCGGGCTGCCGCAGGTGTCCGTGAGCCTGTCGCACACCACGGGCGTGGTGGCCGCGGCGGCGGGCCACGAACCGGTCGGGATCGACGTGGAGCGGCGCAGGCTGCCGGACGGCATACGGGGCGCGGCGGGCCGGGTGCTGAGCACGGCCGAGCGGGCGGCGATGCGCGAACACGCCGATCCGGACGCGTACTTCCTGCGCCAGTGGGTGCGCAAGGAGTGCTTCATCAAGCTCGGAAGGACGACGCTGGGCGGGCTGGCCGCCGTCGATCTCTCGGGCCTGCCGGGGCCGGACGAAGCAGTGGAAGTCCCGTCCCGCCACGGCGATCTGTACGTGCTCGACCACACGGACGCGCGCCGCGACGCGGTCGCCGCCGTGGTGAGCACGGCGCGTCCCCGGATCGGCGCGCTGCCTTCGCCCGCTGTTCCGGAGCGCCCGGCCGCCCTGGAGGGCCCGCTCACCTGACCGCCGCCCGTCACGCCGCCGCCCCTCACGCCAGCAGCTCGGCGAGCCGGGCGCGGTTGAGCTTGCCGTTGTCGTTGTGCGGCAGTTCCTCCAGGCGCCGGATGCGGCGCGGCACCATGTGCAGCGGGACGTGCCGGCGCAGCCAGTGGCCGAACTCGTGGGCGCCCATCTCCTTGCCCAGGTAGGCGGCGAGCAGCCGTACCTCGTCTTTGACGGTGACGGCCACCACGGCGGCCTCGGTCACCTCGGGGTGGCGCCGCATCGCGGCCTCCACCTCGCCCAGCTCCACCCGGTGCCCCATGATCTTGACCTGGCTGTCCAGCCGCCCGCGGTGCACCAGCCGGCCGTCCTCCCGGCGGACCCGGTCGCCGGTGCGGTACCAGTGGGCGCGGGTGAGCGGGCCGGTGCCGTCGTAGGGGACGGCGGGCACGCCCGGCTCGTAGTGGACGAAGCGTTCGGCGTTGTCGGCCGGGTCCAGGTAGCCGTCGAAGCGCTGGGCGCCGCGCACGCACAGTTCCCCGTCGTCGCACGGGTTCCCGTCCTCGTCCAGGAGGACGGCTTCCATGTGCGGGTACGGCTGCCCGATGGGGACCGTGCCGTTGGAGCTGCCCGCCGCGTCCGGGGCGTCGGTGAGGTCGTGGTCGGTGCAGGTGATGGTCAGCTCGGTCGGTCCGTAGAGGTTGTGGATACGGGTGCCGGGCGCCACCTGCTGCCACAGCGCGGTCAGCTGCGCGGTGACCGGCTCGGCGCTGAAGCAGCTGTGGCGGAGCGTGGTGACCTGTCCCAGCGGCAGGTTGCCGTAGCGCTGGGCGGTGGTGACCAGGGACGGTACGGAGAACCAGTGGGTGAGCCGGCGGCGTACCACGTAGTCCACCGGCCGGTACAGCTCGTCCTGGTCCGGCACGACGACGGTGGCGCCGGAGCCCCAGGCCACGAACAGGTCGTAGACGGACGGGTCGAAGGTCAGGCCGAAGGTCTGCGAGAGCCGGCAGCCGGGGCCCGCGTCGTAGCGGGCGATGTTGTACGCGATGTACGGGGAGACGTTGCGGTGGCGGATCGGCACGCCCTTGGGGCGGCCCGTCGAGCCGGAGGTGAACAGCAGGTACGCCTCCGTCTCCGGGTCGGCCGGGGCCGCGGGCAGGGCGCCCTCCGGCGGCTCCGGGAGGCCGTCGCCGTCCGCCGGGACGACGGTCACCGCGGGCCGGAAGTCGCCGGGCAGATCGGCGAACGTGGCCCGGTGCTCCTCGCCGACGAGGACCGCGCCGACCCCGGCGCGGCGGGCGATGTCGAGGTTGCGGGGCAGCGGGTGGTCCGCGTTGAGGGGGACGGCGGAGGCGCCGAGGCGCTGGATGGCCAGGTACGCGACGTAGGTGGCCACCGTCCGGGAGGCGACCAGCGCGATCCGGGCGGGCGGACCCGCCGTGCCCTCGGTGGGCAGCTCGTCGAGGACGCGGGCCGCCAGGGCCGCCGCCCTGCGGTGCAGGTCGCCGTAGCTCAGGACCTGCTCGCCCAGTTCGAGGGCCGGGGCGTCGGGCCACCGGCGGGCGGAGTCGGCGAACCACTGGTGGAGGGTGCGGTCTTCCAAGGCGGGCTCCTGGCGTACGGGGTCCACGGGGAACGAAGCGGGGGTCGGGGCGGGGGTGCTGTCTTCGGTGGGCGGGCGGTTCACGAAGCGGCCTCCGCCGGTGCCGCCGGGGCCTCGGCGCGCTGCCGCTGCGCCGCGCCCATCCGTACGACCGGCCGCGCGACCAGCGCGAAGAGCAGCAGCACACCGGCTCCGGCGGCCACGTACGGGATGTTGACGTCGACCAGCTTGGCCACCGCGCCGCCCGCCAGCGCGCCCAGCGGGATGGTGCCGGTGCCCACCAGGCGGTAGACGCCGTTGAGGCGGCCCAGCTGGTCGGGCGGGGTGGTGGCCTGGCGGAAGGAGACGGTCAGCGCCTGGTAGACGGCGGCGCCGAGCGCCATGAGGGCGAAGCCGGCGGCCGCGGCGAGCGCGTGCCGCACCAGGCCGGTGAGCAGCATCGCGACGCCCATCAGGACCATGCCGCCGAGCGCGGCGGGGAAGAGCCCGAAGCGGTCGGCCAGCCGCGAGTTGAGCAGTCCGCCCGCGATGCCGCCGAGCGCGCCGACCGCCAGGAAGACACCGAAGGCAGCCTCCGGGAGGCCGAGCCATCGCACCACGTAGAGGACTTCGAGGGTGCCGGTGACGCCCATGAAGAAGTTGAGCGCGCCGAGCATGCCCGCGAGGGTGGCCAGCAACCGGTCGGTGCGGAGAAGGCGTACGCCGTCCAGGATCATGGTGCGCCAGCGCGGCGCGTCGCCCGGCCCCGTACGGCCGGAGGGCGCGGGGAAGCGCGGCAGGCTGACCAGCAGGGCCACGCCCAGCAGGAACGACACCCCGTCGATCAGGAACGGCAGACCCGCGCCGGCGACGAAGGCGAGGCTGCCGAGCGGCTGCCCCGCGGAGTCGCGGAAGATCAGCTGCGCCACGTGGAGCCGCCCGTTGGCGGTGGCGAGACGGCCGGAGTCCACCACCATCGGCAGATACGACTGGGACGCGACGACGTGCACCGTCTCGCCCAGCCCGAGCACCGCCGCCACCGCGCAGACCACCGGCAGGCTCACCGAACCGGTGGCCACGGTCAGGGTGAGGACCAGGACCGCGGCGGCCCGCAGCAGGTCGACGCCGATCAGCAGCGAGCGCCGGTCGGCCAGGTCCGCCCAGACGCCGGCCAGCGGCGACAGCAGCAGCGGCAGCCAGTTGGCGACTGTCACCAGGGAGATCAGCAGCGGGTCGGTGGTCAGGGAGAGGGCGAGCAGTGGCAGGGCGGTGAGCCGTACGCCGTCGCCCAGCGCGGAGACCGCGGTGGACGCCCACAGCCGCCCGAAGGGCGTGAAGCGGCCGCGGGAGACGTGCGCGCCCGTGCCCTCCGTCATGCCCACGGTTTTTCCGCGCCGTCGCCGGACCACAGGACCGGGCCCGTCGCGGTGAGCGTCGTGGGGGCGGCCTGCCGCTGCGGCACCAGGTGCAGGCGCTGGACGTCCGCCGGGGCGTCCGTGTCCGCCGCGCGGCCGTCCTGGCAGGCGCAGGGCTTGGAGTTGAAGCCCGCGAACCGGTAGGCGACCTCCATGATCCGGTTGCGTTCGGTGCGCCGGAAGTCGGCCTCCAGGTGCACGTCCGCCAGGGCGGCCTGGTCGGCGATCCAGCGCAGGACGTGGGTGCCGATCCCGAAGTTGACCACCCGGCAGGAGGTGGCGAGCAGCTTCAGGCGCCAGCTGGCCGGCTGCCGCTCCAGCAGCGCCACGCCGACCGCGCCGTGCGAGCCGAAGCGGTCCTCGACGGTGGTGACCAGCACCTCGTGGTCCGGGTCGGTGAGCAGGGCGCGCAGGTCGGCGTCGGAGTAGTGCACGCCGGTGGCGTTCATCTGGCTGGTGCGCAGGGTCAGTTCCTCGACGCGCGCGAGGTCGTCCGCGTCGGCGCGGGCGATGCGCATCCGCATGTCCAGGGAGCGCAGGAAGTCCTCGTCCGGCCCGTTGAACTCGCTCTGGGCCGCCTCGCGCCGGAACTTCTCCTGGTACATGGCCCGGCGGCGGCGCGCGTCGGTGGTGACGGTGGGCGCGAAGTCGGCGAGGTCCGGCAGTCCGGCCGCCTCCGCCGCGTCGTAGCAGCGCACGTCCGGCAGGTGGTAGGCGACCTCGGCGCGCTCGGTGTGCTGGTCGTCGATGAACGCGATGGTGTTCTGGGCGAAGTTCAGCTGCTCGGCGACGGTGCGCACGGCGTCCGACTTGCGGCCCCAGCCGATGTGCGGCAGGACGAAGTACTCGGCGACGCCCAGCGCCTCCAGCCGGGGCCAGGCGTCGGCGTGGTCGTTGCGGCTGGCCACCGACTGGAGGATGCCGCGCTCGTCGAGGGCGCGCAGCGTCTTCAGGACGCCGGGGCGCAGCCGAAGTTCGTCGTTCTCCAGGAGGGTGCCCTGCCACAGGGTGTTGTCCAGGTCCCAGACCAGGCACTTCACCGCCGGGCGGGTCTCCCCCGTCGTGGCCGCGGTCTTCGTGGTCCCTGCCGTCTCGCTGCCCGCCATGCCGGTCATACCTCCCAGAGGGTCACGGCCCACGCCGCGACCGGGCTGTTGTTCAGGACGAGGACGAGGTCGCCGGGCGCCAGTTCGCCGCGGGCCAGCAGCCGGTCCAGGTTGAGGACCACGTCCATGGCGCCGAGGTGGCCGTACGCCTGGAGGTGGTCGGTGCACACGGGGTGGATGGGCAGGCCGAGGAGGGTCTCGTAGAACTGGAAGGCCGGCGCGGTGACGTTCTGCATGAGGGTGGCGGCGATCCGCTCCCGCTCCACGCCCGCGTCCTGGAGGACCTGCCCGACCAGGCGCTTGAGGTGCTGCTGGCTGTGCAGGGCCAGTTCGAAGCGGTAGCGGTCGGCGGAGTTGACCTCCTCGCGCCACTCGTACCAGGGGGCGTTCTTGTAGTCGACCTGGAGGAGGTCGTGGAAGCGGCCGTCGGTGTGCTGGCGGTGGGCGCGCAGTACGGGGCGGCCGCCGCGCACCAGGGTCATGGCGAAGGCGCCGTCGCCGACGACGGTGACCGGGTGGCGCACCCGGTCCAGCGCGACCGGGCGGCTGGCGTGCGCGATCATGACGGACTGCCGGGACGGGTCGGCGACGAGGAGGTCGCGGGCCAGCGACCAGGCCGAGCTGGAGCCCGTACAGCCCAGGCCGTCCAGGACGAAGGAGAACGCCTTCGTGAGCCCGGCCTCGGACGCGATCCGGCCGGAGTCGGAGCCGAGCAGCACCTCGGGGGCGCGGGCGCCGACGACCACCAGAACATCGGGGTCGGGCGCCGCGGTGTCGCGTTCGCGCAGCTCGCGGACGGCGCGGGCGGCGAGGCTCGCCGCCCCGGGCTCGTCGGCGAACCGGCCGACCGTACGGATGCCGCAGCCGAGCGCGAAGTCCGCTTCTTCGCGCGGCAGTTGGCCGATCTCGTCCAGCTTCTCGACGGGTATCAGCTCGTCGGGCAGGAGGCAGTGCACGGCCCCCACCCCGACGGCCGCATCGCTGCCCCCGCCCGTGTCCGTGCCGCCGCCCGTGTGCGTCGTCGTCATCCCCGGCCCGTCCGTACGTGGTCCGCGAGGAGCAGCTGGCTGATCTCCGTGCTGCCCTCGATGATTTCCATGAGTTTGGCGTCGCGGTACGCCCGCGCCACCGGGTGGCCGTCGCGCGCCCCGCGGGAGGCCAGCACCTGGACGGCCGTGGCGGCGCCCTGGACGGCTTCCCGGGAGGCGACGTACTTGGCGACCACCGCCTGGGTGCCCAGCTCCGGACGGTTCTCGTCCCAGCAGGCGCTGGCGTGCTCGCAGCAGCGCAGCGCGACTTGCTCGGCGACGGCCAGTTCGGCCAGGTGCCGGGCGACCAGCTGGTGGTCGGCGAGCGGCTTGCCGAACTGCTCGCGGGTGCGCGCGTGCGCCGCCGCGCTGTCCAGGCACGCCCGCAGGATGCCCGCGCAGCCCCAGGCGACGGAGAGCCGCCCGTAGGTCAGCGCGGTGGTGGCGAGCAGGGCGACCGGCAGCCCGGCGCCGGACAGCAGGTGATCGGCGGGCACCCGTACGCCGTCGAGGTGGACGTCGGCGTGGCCCGCGGCCCGGCAGCCCATCGGGTCCGGCACCCGCTCGATGCGCACGCCCGGCGCGTCGGCCGGTACGACCACCACGGCCGCGCCGGAGCCGTACGTCCCGAAGACCACCAGCAGGCTCGCGTAGGCGGCGCCGGTCACCCACACCTTCGCGCCGGTGACGTGCACGGTGTCGCCCTCGCGGCGGATCTCCGTGCGCATCGCCGACAGGTCGCTGCCCGCGCCGCTCTCGGAGAACGCCACACCGGCCGTCTCACCGCCGGTGAGCCGGGGCAGGAACATGCCGCGCTGGGCCGCCGTGCCGAAGCGCTGGACGGTCCAGGCGGCCATGCCCTGCGAGGTCATCAGCGAGCGCAGCGAACTGCACAGCGACCCGGCGTACGCGGTCAGCTCGCCGTTGGCCCGGCTGTCCAGGCCGAGGCCGCCGTGTTCCGCGGCGACCTGCGCGCACAGCAGTCCGCGCCGGGCCGCTTCCCGTACGGTCTCCGCGGGGATGCGGCCGGCCAGGTCCCACTCCTCGGCGCGGTCGCCGACGAGTTCGCCGAGCGCGGCGCGGGCGCCGTCCGCGGTCGCCTGTGCCGTCACGCGCCCGCCGCTCCTTCGCCGCGCAGCCGCTGGACCAGCGCGGTGATGGCGGGCACAGTACGGAAGTTGTCCAGGGTCAGGTCGTCGCCCTCGACGGTGACCTGGAACTCCTGCTCGACGTACTGGAGCAGTTCCAGGGAGAACAGCGAGGAGAACGCCCCGGAGGCGAACAGGTCCTGGTCCACGGCCCAGTCGCCGCCGGTGCGCTCGCCCAGGAACGCCACCAGGCGCTCCTGTACCGCCGCGGCGCCGGGTGAAGTCGCCGCGTCCTGGTTGTCGACGGTGGTCATGCGCGCGTTCCTCCGTAGGAGTAGAAGCCGTTGCCGGTCTTGTGGCCGAAGTCGCCGTCGCGGACCTTCTCCAGGAGCAGGTCGCAGGCGCGGTATCCGTCGTCGCCGGTGCGGTCGTGCAGCACCTTGAGGGTGTCGACGATGTTGTCCAGGCCGATCAGGTCCGCGGTGGCCAGCGGCCCCGTACGGTGCCCGAAGCAGCCGGTGAAGACGCGGTCGACGGACTCGGCGGAGGCGCGGCCCTCGGCGACCAGCCGGGCCGCGTCGTTGATCACCCGCATCAGGATGCGGTTGGAGACGAAGCCGGGGCCGTCGCCGACCACGATCGCCTCCCGGTCCAGGGCGGTCAGCAGCCGGTCCAGCGTGGCCATCGCCGCGTCGCCGGTGCGCGGGCCGCGGATCACCTCGACCGCGCGGATCAGGTAGGGCGGGTTCATGAAGTGGGTGCCGACGACGTCCTCGGGCCGCTGGGTGTAGCCGGCCAGCTCGTCGACCGGCACGGCCGAGGTGTTGGAGGCGATGAGCGTGCCGGGCCGGACGGCGGCCGAGATGGCGGCCAGCGCCTCGGTCTTGGCCTCGGTGGTCTCGGTGACCGCCTCGATGACGGCCGCCGCGGACTCCAGGCCCGCGACGGTGGTGTCGGTGATCAGCTCACCGTCCGGGCCCTTGGGCAGCTTGCCCAGCAGCCGGGCGTGGCGCAGCTGCTGGCGCACCGCGCCGCGGGCCCGCTCCAGCTGCTCCTTCGACACGTCGGTGAGCAGCACCGGCAGGCCGCGGCCCACGGCGAGCGTGGCCAGTGCCGTACCCATCACACCGGCTCCGACGATGGCCAGCCGGCCGTCGCCCCATTCCTCGTCCACCATCGTCCTACCGGTCGTCTCGTCGGTCGTTTTGCCGTTGGTCACTGCGCCGCACCTTCCGTCACATCGGTCAGCAGGCCCGCGAAGGCGGGGCGCCCGGCGAGGTGGCGCAGGGCCCGCAGGGTGCGTTCGCCGTCCAGGCGGGGGTCCAGGCCGTGGTCGTCCAGCCACGGCCGCCACAGCCGGCTCTCCACGTCCACGCGCGGGGTGTCCAGGTCGTGGGTCTCGTACAGCGCCATGGTCGACAGCACCGGGTCGCCGGTCTCCAGCGCCCGCCGCCCGGCCAGCCGGGCCCACTCGGCGACCGGTACGCCGCGCGTCGGCGCGCCCAGCGCGGCCAGTTCGGCGAAGAGCGCGGCGAAGGTGGTGGTGTCCTCGCCGACCAGGTGGTACGCGCGGCCGACGGAGCCGGGCTCGCGGCCGAGCCGGACGACGGCGCGGGCCACCAGGTCGATGGGGGCCACCGGCAGCGGCATGTCGTCCGCCGGGTGGGCGCCGATGGCCAGGCACGCGGCGATCAGCCGCCAGAGCAGGTCCAGGTCGTTGCACGCGCCGGTGGCGGTGTCGCCGCCGATCAGGCCGGGGCGGAAGACGCGGACGCGCATGCCGTCCCGTTCGGCCTGGTCCAGCAGGCGTTCGCTGACCCACTTGGAGATGCCGTAGCCGCCGGCGTCCGGGTCCAGGGGCTGTTCCCGGCGCTCCAGCAGCCGGCCTTCGGAGCCGAGGGCCTGGCCGCAGGCGGCGAGGGTGGAGATGTAGCTGATGTCCGCGATGCCGTGGCGGCGCATCCAGCCGAGGAGGTGGTACGTGGCCAGGGTGTTGGCCGGGCGCAGCACCTCGTACGGCTCGGTGAAGACGACGTGGGCGCCGCAGTGCACGACGTGGCCGATGCGGCGGGCCAGTTCGCCGTCCCCGTAGGACTCGCAGATTTCGGCGATGTCCCGCAGGTCGCCGGGCACGACGCGGACGCGGTCCGGGTCGGGTTCGGGGAGCCGGAAGCGTTCGGCGGTCTCGCGCAGGCGCCGTCGGCCGTGTACCTCGTCGTCGGCGCGCACGAGGCAGTAGACGCGGCTGTCGCGGTAGCCGGGGTCCTGGAGGAGTTCGTGCAGCAGGAAGGCGCCGACGAAGCCGGTGGCGCCGGTGAGCAGCACGTCCGTGCCGGGCGGTGTCTCCCGCGGTGCGAGCGGCGGGAGTTCCAGGGCCAGGTCGGCGTCGATGAGGGCGGCGTCTGCCGTCCCGGTGGGCTCGCTGTCCGTACGGGCCGACGCGCCGCGGATCGCTTCGGCGACGCGGGCGACGGTGGCCTGGCTGCCGCCGGTGCGGTGCAGGTTGAGGAGCGTGCCGTACCGCTCCTGCACTTCCAGGGTCATCCGCAGGCCGAGCAGGGAGGTGCCGCCGAGGGCTCCGAAGGTGTCGTGCAGGCCGATGCCTCCGGTGCCGAACAGTTCCTCCCAGAGGGCGATCAGTTCGCCTTCGAGACCGGCGGGCCGGCCGGCGGGCGTGCTCGGCCGGGCGGGCTCCTGGGGAGCGGCGCCCGGTACGGCGAAGACGGAGTCGTCCAGGGCCGAGCAGCGCCGCCGGGTGAACGGGTACGTGGGCAGTGTGACGCGCCGGCCGGTGCCGTCGTCCATCGCGCGGGCGTCCACCGGGACGCCGTGCAGCCAGGCGTCCGCGAGGGCCGCGGCGATCAGTTCGGCGAGGTCGGCGCCGTCCTCCGCGGGGATCACATACCGGCCGGGGCGGCCCTCCGCCTCGCCTACGACGATCAAGTAGGCGTCGGCGGGCAGCGCAGCGGGCACGGTGTCGTGCTGTTCGGTACGGCGGCCGAGCGCCGCCAGCAGGGCGGTGCGTATCTCCTCGGCGCGCTTCCCGGCCGCGGTGACGGCCAGCACCGGGCGGCGGGTGCCCGCGCGGACGGTGCGGGCGGCGGGCGGGCGGGGCAGGCGCAGGGCGGCGGCCAGCCGGTCGGCGGGGGCGGTGACCACCCGGCGCTCGGTGAAGTCCTGCCGTCCGACGCGCAGGGTGTGGGCGATGTCCCCGGCCGGGGCGCGGTCCTGGTCGATCTCGTCGGCCAGGAGGCGGGAGAGCGCGTCCAGTTCCGTACGCGTACGGGCGGAGAGCTGGAGCCGTACGACGGGCCGGGCGGGCGCGGAGGGGCGGACCGGCTCCGGCGGCGGGGCGAGGACGACGGACGCGTTGGCGCCGCCGAGGCCCATCGAGTTCACCAGCACCTGGCGACCGGGGTCGGTGCAGTGCTCCAGGTCGGTGGGGACGTAGAAGGGGCTGTCGGCGAGGACGCCGGGGTCGCGGGCGTGCTCGAACATCGGGTGCGGGACCAGGTGGCCGGTGCGGGCGACGTGGATCGCCTTGATCAGCCCGGCGATGCCGGCGGCCGATCCGGCGTGCCCGATGTTCGCCTTGACCGTGCCGAGCGCGCACCGGCCGCGCTCGGCCGGGCGCCCGCCCGCCGCGCGCAGGCCGTCGATGAGGCCGCGCAGCTCGACCTGGTCGCCGAGCGGTGTGCCGGAGCCGTGCGCCTCGGCGTACCGCAGGTCGGCGGGGTCGGTACCGGCCACCGCGAGCGCGGCGGCGACCACCGAGGCGAGGCCGTCGGGGCTGGGCGCGGTGAAGCCGGGCCGGTGGGCGCCGTCGTTGCCGACCGCGCTGCCGCGGATCACCGCGAGGACCGGGTCGCCGTCGGCGAGCGCGTCGGCCAGGCGGCGCAGCACGACGACGCCGATGCCGGAGCCCGCGCCGGTACCGGTGGAGCGGATGTCGAAGGCGCGGCAGTAGCCGTCCTCGGACAGGACGCCGCCGGGCTGGTACTGGTAGCCGACGGACGGGTACGACAGGCCGCTGCCGCCCGCCAGCGCGATGTCGCACTCCTCGGACAGCAGGCTGAGGACCGCGTAGTGCACGGCGGTCAGCGAGGAGGAGCAGGCGGTCTGGACGGCCATCGAGGGGCCGCGCAGGCCGAGCTTGTACGAGACGCGGGGCGCCATGAAGTCGATGCCGCCGCCCAGTTGGAGCGTCAGGTCGTCAAAGGCGGCGGGGCCTTCCGTACGGGCGCGGGCATACTGGAGGAGCGTGTTGTACGTGCTGTTGCTGGCGCCCGCGAAGACGCCGACCTGCGGGCCGTTCGCACCGTTCGGCAGGTGCCCGGCCCGCTCCAGGCCCTCCCAGCACGCCTCCAGGAACAGGCGCTGCTGCGGGTCGATCAGCTCGGCCTCGACGGGCGGGTAGCCGAAGAACTCCGCGGCGAACAGCTCCGGGTCCCCGACCCAGCCGGCCCGGGTCACGAAGCCGGGAGCGGCGGCGGTCTCCGCGGACACACCACAGCGGCGCAGGTCCTCGGCGGGGATGTCCCGGAGCGAGACCACGCCCTTGTCGAGGTTGCTCCAGAACTCCTCGGGAGTCGCGGCCTCCGGGAACCGGCAGCCGACGCCCACCACCGCTACGGCGGTCTCGCTGTTCATCGCGCGGCGGACCCTTCCGCCTGCTCCGGGCCGCTGTCCGCGCGCCCGCGCCGGGCACTGCCGAGCAGCCGCCCGCGCCCGGCCGCAGCGGCCACCGGGGCCGGGGCCTCGGGCTCGTACGACGGGTCCAGCAGCCGGGCCTGCGCGCGCACCGTGTCGTGCCGGAACAGCTCGGCGACCTCCAGCTCGCGGCCGGTCTGCTCGGACAGTTCGTCGCTGAGCATGACCAGCAGCATCGAGTTGCCGCCCGCCTCGAAGAAGCCGGTGTCCAGGGGCGCTGCGTCGATGCCCAGCACGTCCTGCCACGCCTGGCGTACGAGCTGGAGCGGGTCCGCGGGGACGGACGCGCTGTCTTCGGGGTTCACCACGGGGGCCTCCGGGAGGGTGTCGGTTTCAAGCACGCCGCGCCGCCGCGGTCTCGAAGAAGGCGCGGGACCGGGCCATCGCCCGGCCGACCTTGTCGTAGGCGTTCTCCGGGTCGGCGAACGGGCCGACCTCGACGCCGATCCATCCGGCGTCGACGGCGAGGAGCTGTTCGGTGAAGGCGGCCATGTCCGCTACGCCCTCGCCCGGCACCAGGTGCTCGTGGAAGGTGCCGTTGGAGTCGGAGTAGTCAACGCTGTTGACCCGGCCGGCCAGCCGGCCCACCTCGGAGGCGGCCACGCCCGCGACGACCAGGTGGGAGACGTCGACATTGGCCTGGAGCGCCGGGGAGTCCACGTCGTCCAGCAGCCGTACGAGGTCGTCGACGTCGGTGATGAGCGAGGTGTCCATCGGCTCGGGCTTGACGCTGAGACCGATGCCGCGCGCCTCGGCGTACTCGGCGAGGCGGCGCACCGAGGCGACCAGCAGCTGCCACTGCGCCTCCTCGGGCCACATGGCACGCCAGAACCAGTCCCCCAGCAGCAGCTTCATGACCTCGCCGCCCAGGTCGCGGGTGAGGTCCACATGCATCTCGGCGCGCTTGAGATGGAATGCACGCACGACATCACGGAAATCACTGAGGCCGAATGCGTGACAGGCCGTCAAACTGATCGGCAGGCCCACCGCTTCCGCGTCGCTGCGGAATTGCAGCAGCCTTTCCGGTTCCAGTTCCATCGCCTCTTCGACGATGCAGATCCATTCGGCGCCCAGTTCGGCGGCGGCCCGCCAGGCGTCCTTGCCCTTGTACGGGGAACCATAGAACGCCTGGTCCACCAGCAGCCCGAGGCTTGTCTGACCGGTCATGGTTGGTTCCGCTCCTAGGTCGGTGCGCGTTCAGGACATGGGCCCGGAGAACTTCGGCCGTGAGGACACCGGGAAAGGCCCGGCGGGGAAGGGTGTTGGGTGCGGTGGTGGTCGGTACGGAGCGGACGCGCGGTTACGGCGGCGCATTACCCGCCGCGCGCACACCGGTGCGTGGACGGTCCGGTGCCGTGCGCGGCAGGCACGGCCCGCTCATAGGGATGGACGACGGTCGGTGTTCCGGCTTCGGGCGCCGGGCCCCGGGCCGCTACGCGGCGGTGGCCGCCGGGCGGCGTGGTGGTGCGGTGCGGCGGCCGGCGGCCCACCGGATCGCGCTGCCGGAGCGGGCGGCGGTGCCCGCCGCGTCCGCTCTCTCGTCGATTGCCATCATTCGCGCCCCCGTCGGCCAACGATCCTGACGACCTGTTGCGGCCCTGTCGAACACGGGGATGCTAGCACGCATCTCTGTGCGCACTCTATGGCGAAATGTCACCCCATGACGTCGCGTCGGCTGATGAACGTGCAGCTCAGAAGGGGTGGTTGGACGAAGCAACCGAAAGCGGGAGGGGGCGGCCCGAACGCCACGGGCGGGGTCGGCCGACGGCGTGGACACCGGCCCGGGCGTACGCCGGTGGCCGGGGCACGCGGCTATGCGAGGCCCGTGCGCCGGGCCGTGGGCGGCCGGTCACGGTACGTCTCCCGCCCGAACGCGGCGAGTTGTTACTGTGCGTCGCGGAGCGGCCGGACGGGCGACTCCAAGAAGCCTGAGGAGCAGGAGAATCCATGCCCAGCCGCATCATGCTGAATCCGGGTGACATAGCGACGCTGGACCTGACCGATCCGCGCACCCACGCCGAATACGACCTGTCCGAGGTCTGGCGGCATCTGCGCACCACACAGCCGTTCCACTGGCACCCGTCCGTCGGCGGCGCGCCGGGTTTCTGGGTCGTGTCCCGGCACGCGGATGTGTCCGAGATCTACCGGGACAACAAACGGTTCACCTCGGAAAAGGGAAATGTGCTCACCACGCTGCTGATGGGCGGCGATTCGGCGGCCGGCATGATGGCCGCGGTCACCGACGGGCCCCGGCATTCCGACCTCCGTAAAATTCTGCTCAAGGCGTTCTCGCCGCGCGCCCTCGAAGGCGTCGTGGACAACATCCGCCAGTCCACCCGCGCACTGGTCGCCGAGGCCATCGCCCGCGGGGAATGCGACTTCGCCGCCGACGTGGCCGCCGACATCCCGCTCACCGCGATCTGCGACCTGATGGGCGTACCCGAAGCCGACCGCGCCAAGGTGCTGGAGCTGACCGCGACGGCCCTCGGCAACGACGGCGCCGCCCAGTCGCCCGCCGCCGCCTGGCAGGCACGCAACGACATCCTCGCCTACTTCGGCACGCTGGCCGCCGAACGCCGCGCCAACCCGGGCGACGACGCGATCAGCGTGCTGGCCACCGGCACCCTGGAGGGCAAGCCGCTGACCATGGACGAGATCGTGGTCAACTGCTACAGCCTGATCATCGGCGGCGACGAGACCAGCCGGATGTCGATGACCGGCGGCGTACTCGCCCTCATCGAACACCCCGACCAGTGGCAGGCCCTCAAAAGCGGCCAGGCCGATATCGCCACCGCCGTCGACGAGATCCTGCGCTGGACCACCCCCGCCCTGCACTTCGGCCGCACGGCCCTGGAAGACATCCCGGTCGGCACCCAGGGCCAGGTGATCAAGGCCGGGGACATCGTCACGCTGTGGAACGACTCGGCCAACATGGACGAGGACGTCTTCGAGGCCCCGGAACGCTTCCGCCTCGACCGCACCCCCAACAAACACCTCTCCTTCGGCTACGGCCCGCACTTCTGCCTCGGCGCCTACCTCGGCCGGGCGGAAATCGCCGCCATGCTCAGCGCACTGCGCGACCTCGTCGCCTCGGTGGAACTGCGCGGAGACACCCGCCGCAACTACTCCAACCTCCTCAGCGGCGTGACCAGCCTGCCAGTCACCCTGCGGGCGGAGTAGCCGGGCGTACCCGGCGGATCTCCTCGCGGTGCAGCGTCATCCCGCGCAGGTCCGCGTCCCACGCGTACACCGAGCGGTTCTCGTAGCCGGGCAGTTCGGCGGGCTCGCGCACGATGACCTCGCGGCCCGCCACCTCGACGGACAGCGGGCGCACATGGGTGGACAGGATGCGTACGGCGACGCCGTGGTCGAGGGTGTACGCGCGCAGCCCCAGCGACGCGTCCGCCGCCGAGCCGCCGTCCGGCCGGTCCTCGAAGCCGACGATCATCTCGTCCTTGCCGTTGCCGGTCAGATCGTGGAAGCGGGGCTCGCGCAGCGGGCAGCCCGGCGCGCCGATCCGGGCGCACGCCGTGATCCGGCGGGCGGTGTCCGCGTACATGCCGTCGCCGCCCGTCACCACCCCCGGATGCGCCGCGACCTCCGCATGGACGACGGCCAGCGCGGAGAGCGCCCGGATGTCACCGCCGGGCACCGCGGGCATGTGCGGCACCCGGTCGGGGGCCGGCGGGTCGGGCCGGCCAGTGGGGCGCTCGGGCGCCGGGAGGTCGGGCCACAGGCGGACCGGGGCCGAGGCGGTGGCCGCCGGGCCCGCGACCAGGGCCTTGCCCTGCGCTCCGCAGCCGCAGAGCAGCAGCGCGAGGCCGGCGGCGGGCGCGGCGGCGGACAGCCGGCGCCGCGGCCGCCGGGGCCTGTCGCGGCGCGGCGGCCCGGACCGGGGTGCCGACGGGGGCGCGCCGCGGGTCACTTCACCAGGTCCGCGTAGAAGACGATGTTGTCCGAGCGGTGGCCGTCCACGATCGGGCCGCCGCAGGTGAGCAGGCGCAGTTCGGGGCGGTCGGTGTCCCCGTAGACCTTGTCCGTCGGGAAGTCCTTCTTGTCGACCTGCTGGACCTCGCGGATCGTGAAGGTGGCGGTGGAGCCGTCGGCGCGGCCGACCTTGATGACGTCACCGATCTTCATCTTCTTGACGTTCTTCATCAGGGCCGGGCCCCGGGCCGTGTCGTAGTGGGCGACGAGGACGGCCGGGCCCTTCTCGCCCGGGGTGACCCCCTTGGTGAACCAGCCCGCCTTGTCCGCCTTGTCCACCGGGGGCACGTCGAGTTCACCGTCACCGGTGAGGCCGAGCGGGAGGACCGGGCCGCTGTCCACCCCGGCCGACGGGATCTGTACGCGGGTGGGCTCGGACCGCTTCATCGGCGCGGCGGCCTGTCCGGCCGGGCGGATGGCGGCGTTGTCCATGCGTACGTCCAGGCCGGGATCGCCGCCGCAGGCGGACAGGACGCCGCTGACGGCGAGCGCGAGGGCGCTCAGTGCGGCGGTGCGTCCGATGCGGCCGGGGCGGGACGTGGTGGACGTGGTCACGGTGGCTCCTGGTGCGTACGGAGAGAGAAGGTACAGGAGGGCGGCGTGCGCGGGGCAGCCGGCCGGAACGGGCCGCTCCGGTGCGGGCGGAGCGGCCCGGGTCCGGACCGGCCGCGGGGCTCAGGCGTCCTCGCGGGCCTTGCGGCGGTGCAGCAGCGCGAAGCCCAGGCCCGCGGCGGCCGCGGCGGCGCCGCCTCCGGCGAGCAGCATCGCCGGGGTGTCCGGCGTCTCGCCGACGCCCTCGGCACCGGCCTTGACGCCGCCCTTCGGCGTGACCTTGGTCTGCTGACCGTCGCCCTGCCGCTGGTTCTTCTGCTCGCCCGGGTGGGTGTTCTTCTTCTCGTCCTTCTTCTTGTTGCCGCCCTCGACCCACGAGGTCATGGACCCGTCGGGCCGCAGGACGAAATGCGCGCCGTTGTGCCGGCCGTAGGCGGGCTTGCCGCCCTTTGTCTCCAGCGTGTCCATCTTGACGAGCTTGCCGGTGCCCGGGTCCTTGGCGTACATGTCGGCCTGGAAATGGTTCGGGCCGACACGGTAAACCTTGGCGAGGAACCCGCCGGACAGATTCTGCGTGCGGACCAGCTTGCGGTCGCCCTTCTGCTGGTCGTTGTTCTTCTCGTCGTGGTTCTTCTGGTCGCGCTTGTTCTCGTCGTGCTTCTTCTGGTCTTCGTTCTTCTTCTGATCGTCCTTCTGCCGGTCGTCCTTCTGCTGCTGGTCCCCGGCGGCCCCGGGGCTCCCCGTAGTGGTCGGCTGCGGGCTGTCGGCGAAGGCGGCAGCGGCGGGCAGCAGCAGTGCGGAGCCGGCGACGGCCGCGACGGCGGTGCTGCGGACGAGATGGCGGCGGGTGAGAGTCATCAGGAGTTCCTTTGCGGTTTTCCGGACTGAAGATCGCCGTCCAGCGGTGCGCCGACGACACCGATGAAGTTAGGCAGCCCGCATCACGGCAATTCGCCGGATTTGTAACAGCCGGCCGGAGATGAGGACACGGGAAGGCAACTCCCGCGCTTTCCGGGACTTCGGTCCCGCCGGAATTCCCCGCTCCTCGTCCTTACGGCGGAAAAGCGGCGACCGGGCACTCGGCCTTTCGGCCGGGTACCCGGTCGTTGAATGACGAATCCGTTCGCCGCCTCAGCCGCCTCAGCCGCCGAGGTGCACCGGCAGCGACTCGATTCCGTACACGATCGACAGCTTGCGGAATTCCAGCGCGTCCGGCTCCACCGCGAGCCGCATGTTCGGGAACCGCCGTACCAGCGCGGGGTAGGCGGCGCGCAGCTCCATACGGGCCAGCTCGGCGCCGACGCAGCGGTGTATGCCGTAGCCGAAGGCCAGGTGCGAGGGAACGTTGCGGGACGGGTCGAAGCGCTCCATGTCGGGACCGAGCTTGCCGTCCCGGTCGGCGCCGCTGAGCGAGCACAGCACCACGTCGCCCTTGGCGATCGGCACACCGGCGATCTCCATGTCCTCGCGCGCGAAGCGGGGGAAGGCGACCTGGACGACGGTGAGGTAGCGCAGCAGCTCCTCGACGTAGCGCTCGGCCGCCTCGTCGCCGTCCTTGAGGGCGGCGAAGTGCTCGGGGTCCTGGAGGAGGACCAGGGCGCCCAGCGCCAGCATGCTCGCGGTGGTCTCGAAGCCGCCGGTCAGCACGCCGTCGGCCAGGCCCGCCAGCTCCTCGTCGCTGACCGAGTCGCCGTGTTCCTTGACGATCATGCCGAGCAGGCCGTCGCCCGGGTTCTGCCGCTGCTTCTTGACCACCTCACGGAAATAGGCGAGCGATTCCGATATGGCGCCGAAGGACGCGTTGGCGCCGCTGAAGAGGTCGAAGCGCGCGGCGCTCAGCCGCTCGAAGTCCGCGCGGTCCTCGTACGGCACACCGAGCAGTTCGCAAATGACCAAGGACGGAATCGGCAGCGCAAAGGTTTCCACGATGTCGACCGGCTCGCCGGAGCTGCCGGCCTTCTCCATGGCGTCCAGCCGCTCCTCCACGATCTCGTGGATACGGGGCGTGAGCCGCCCGAGCCGGCGCATGGTGAATTCGGGGGTCAGCAGACGGCGCAGCCGGGTGTGCACCGGCGGGTCGGCGAATCCGAGGCCGCCGGGGTTCTGGTCGGTGCTGGCACCGGCCTGGCCGATGAGGTTGGTGAAGTCCGAGCTGAAGGCGTTGGCCTTGCCCAGTACCGCCTTGACCTCGTCGTACCCGGTGACGAGCCACACATTGGCGGCGATCGGCACCGGCAGCTTGGAGATGGGCTCCTGCTCGCGCACCGTCGCCAGCTCGCCCACCGGGTCCAGCCCCTGACGCCGCAGCGGCATCAACACAGAATCGGGCAAGAAAGACATCCGAGACAGGTCGAAGCCCTTCTTCCGCGTCCTGGCCATATACAGGCGGCCGGCCCAGGCGATGATCCGGGAACGGAGAGTCGTCATGACGCTAATACTGCCTTTCGTCGAGGGGGACGGTCACCCGCCCTCGGCGGCCCCCCGTATGGACTGCCGAACGTTGGGACATCCGCTCGGCGTTCGCGGATGTGACGTGCGCCATGGACCGGTCGACCGCATCCAGCGTGACGAGCTCAGCCTTGTACATATGTGTGCGCGTGGTCTGAGGTCGAGTTTACAAACTGCCATTGCGCGCAATCACGGAACAACCCTTGTTCGCCCCCTAGGGGCGCCCCGGAGAAGGCCGCGACGGCCCGGCACGCAGGGCGAACTGGCCCCGGCCCCGGGCCAGTAGGCCGTCGCCGCCGGGCGCACCGCCGGGTTGTGCGCGTAGCGGGCCCCATGGGCGAAAGCCAACCGTACGCGGGGTATGCGGCCCGCCCGTTCCGTCACGGGCGAACGGGGCAACCCGTACGCCGCTCCCCGCGTCCACCCGCCCCGGGCCGCCCGCGGGCGGGCCCACCGGGGAGCGCCCCGCTCCGCGCGCCCCGGAAAACGTGCCCGCCCGACCCGCGACCGTGTGCCCGTGCGACCCGCCGACCGGGTGCGACCCATGCCCCGCTCTCCCGGAAACCGTGCCCGCACGGCCCTCCCCCTACAGGAACCGCTCCCTCCCCCCACCCCGGCCGCCTCACCCCGCCCACGGCATCCACCTCGCACCACACGCCCCGCCCGTCCCGACATAAAGGACATATATCCCGGCGCTTGCTACGTTGCCCGACATGACCGCAACCACGGCGGACGCTCCCCCACCGGGCCTGAGACTGCCCAGACGCCGGGGCACCGAGCTGCTTCTGCTCGTCGGTGCCGTCCTCATCAGCGTCTACGGGTACATCGACGTCGGGCTCGCCCGGCAGAACGCGGTGCCGGGCGACACGGTGAGCTACGGCGCGGGCCTCGGCGCCCTGGCCCTCCTCGGCCACCTCGCCGTCCGGTTCCGGGCGCCGTACGCCGATCCCCTGCTGCTGCCCATCGCCGTGCTGCTCAACGGGCTCGGACTGGTGCTGATCTTCCGGCTGGACCTGGAGACGCCCCGCAACCCGGCGGCGCCCACCCAGCTGGTCTGGTCGGCGCTCGGCGTCGGCCTGTTCGCCGCCGTCGTCCTGCTGCTGCGCGACCACCGCGTCCTGCAGCGCTACGCATACGTATCGGTGGCCGCCGGTCTCGCCCTGATGATCGTCCCGATCTTCTTCCCCGCGGTGAACGGGGCGAAGATCTGGATCCGGGTGGCGGGTTTTTCCTTCCAGCCCGGCGAGTTCGCCAAGATCCTGCTCACCGTCTTCTTCGCCGCCTACCTGGCGGCCAACCGCAACGCGCTCGCCCACACCGGCAGGCGGATGTGGCGCTACCAGTTCCCCACCGGCCGGGTGCTCGGCCCGATCCTGACGATCTGGCTGATCAGCGTCGGCGTCCTGGTCCTCGAACGCGATCTGGGCACCTCGCTGCTCTTCTTCGGCGTCTTCGTCGTCCTGCTGTACGTCGCCACCGGCCGCACCGGCTGGATCGCCATGGGCCTGCTGCTGGCCGCCGCCGGGGCCGCCGCCGTGGGCTCCCTCGAACCGCATGTGCACAGCCGGGTCTCGGACTGGCTGCACCCGTTCGCGAGCATCGACGCGGGCCGCGGCGCGGGCCAGCTCGCCCAGTCGCTGTTCGCCTTCGCCGCGGGCGGCATGCTCGGCACCGGCCTGGGCGAGGGCCACTCCTCACTCATCGGCTTCGCCATGAAGTCGGACTTCATCCTGGCCACCTTCGGCGAGGAACTGGGCCTGGTCGGCCTGACCGTGCTCTTCCTGCTGTACGCACTGCTGGTCGCGCGCGGCTACCGGGCGGGCCTGGCGCTGCGCGACCCGTTCGGCCGGCTGCTGGCCGTGGGCCTCGCCTCCCTCCTCGCGATCCAGGTCTTCGTCATCGCGGGCGGGGTGATGGGGCTGATCCCGCTGACCGGCATGGCGATGCCGTTCCTCGCCCAGGGCGGCTCGTCCGTGGTCACCAACTGGGTCATCATCGCGCTGCTCATCCGGATCAGCGACAGCGCCCGCCGCCCGGTCCCGGCCGCCACCGAGCCCGGCGTCATCGCGGCGGACCACCCCGGCGGCGGCCGGGCCGGGGCCTCGGCCGGGCCGTACGGGGAGGAGGACACCCCGTACCGGTACGGGTACGGGGTCGGCGGCGGAAAGGAGCGGGACCGGTGAACCGTTACATCCGCCGGGCCAGCGTCTTCGGCCTCGTGCTGCTCGTCGCGCTCCTCCTGAACGCCGCCCGCGTCCAGGTCTTCAAGGCCGACGCCTACGACGCGAACCCCGCCAACCGGCGCACCGCGCTCACCCGTTACAGCCAGCCGCGCGGGAACATCCTGGTCGGCGGCAGGCCGGTCACCGGGTCCCGGGACAGCGGCGGGCGGCTGCGTTACGAGCGCACGTACACCGAGGGACCGCTGTACGCCGCCGTCACCGGCTACGCCTCCCAGATCTACGGCACCTCGCTGCTGGAGCACGCCGAGGACCGCGTACTGTCCGGCACCGACCCCCGGCTCGCCCCGTTCCCACTGTGGACGGACATCACCCGCGAGCAGCAGCCCGGCGGTGAGGTGCGCACCACGATCGACGCCGCGGCGCAGCGGGCCGCGTTCGAGGGGCTGGGGAGCAAGAAAGGCGCGGTGGCGGCCGTCGAGCCGCGCACCGGCAAGATTCTCGCGCTGGTCAGCACGCCGTCGTACGACCCGAACGAGCTGGCCGGCACCGGGCGGCCGGTCACCACGGCCTGGGACCGGCTCAACCACGGCGGCGAGCAGCCGATGCTCAACCGGGCGCTGAAGCAGACGTACCCGCCGGGCTCGACCTTCAAGGTCGTCACGGCCGCGGCGGCGCTGGACCACCGCAAGGTCACCGACCTCGACGCGAAGACCGGCATCCCGAGCCCGTACACCCTCCCGGGGACCTCCACCAAGCTCACCAACGAGGCGGGCGGCTGCGCGAACGCGTCCCTGCGCCACGCCTTCGAGATGTCCTGCAACACCGTATTCGCCGGCCTGGGCGTGGACGTGGGCCTGGACGGCATGGCCGGGACGGCGGAGAACTTCGGCTTCAACGACGCGGGCCTGAAGATCCCCTCCACCGCCACCCGCAGCAACTTCGACACCGACATGAACGACGCGCAGCTGGCGCTCTCGGCCATCGGCCAGTACGACACCACCGCCACCCCGCTCCAGATGGCGATGGTCGCCGCGGCGGTGGCCAACGACGGTGGCGTCCGGGCCCCCTACCTGGTGGACAAGGTGACCGACGCGGACGGCGAAACCGTCTCCGCCACCCGGCAGCGGACCCTGCACCGGGCCATGGAGCGGGACACCGCGCGCCGGCTCCAGGAGCTGATGACGGGCGTGGTCACCCGTGGCACCGGCGGCAACGCGGCGATCGACGGCGCCACCGTCGGCGGCAAGACCGGCACCGCGCAGCACGGGGTGCACAACGAGGGCACGCCGTACGCCTGGTTCATCTCCTGGGCGAAGCGGGACGGCGCGGACGATCCGGCGGTGGCCGTGGCGGTGGTCGTCGAGGACGCGGCGGCCGACCGGGCGGACATCAGCGGCGGCGGCAGCGCGGCCCCCATCGCCCGCGCGGTGATGCAGGCCGCGCTACGGTGACGTGAGGGGAGAACCGGGGATGCGGGGCCGTACTCGCGAGGGGGCAGGGATACGCATGGTTCGTACGCACCGCAGGGAACGCGGCCGGCAGTCCGCCCGCCAGAGCCGGGGCCCGGCCGCCGTACTGCCGCTCTCCGAGATCGAGGCACTGGCCCGCCGCGCGCACGAAGGACAGACGGACAAGGCGGGCCGCCCGTACGCGGAGCACCTGGCCGCGGTCGCCGAGGGCGTCCGGGCGCGCGGCGGCAACGACGAACAGATCGCCGCCGCCTGGCTGCACGACGCGATCGAGGACGACGCGCTGCCGCCCGCATGGCTGGACGGCGCCGCCCTCACACCGCGCACCAAGGCGATGGTCCGCGCGGTGACCAAGCGCCGGGGCGAGCCGGTCGAGGCGTACACGGCCCGCATCCTGGCCACGCCCGGCGCACTGCTGATCAAGCAGGCGGACCTGGCACACAACGCGGACCCGGCACGGCTGGCGGTGCTGGACGCGGCGACGCGGGAGCGACTGACCGTGAAGTACGCCAAGGTGCGGGCGCTGCTGGGGCTGGCGTAGGCGCCGCGTTCCACCCCCCGGACACCCCCCTCACAAACCTGCCCCATACAGCTAACCTGCCCGCCATGACGACCTCGGAGCCCTCGGACCCCACCGCCCCCACGGCCCCCGGCGACCAGGTGATCGCGGCCCTCCACGACGCGAGCGTCCGCCGCTTCACCACCGGGCAGGTCATCCTCGACGGCATCGACTGGACCGTGCGTACCGGTGAGCACTGGGCGCTGCTCGGTGCCAACGGTGCGGGCAAGACGACCGTGCTGCGGCTGATCGGCGCGCTCATGTTCCCGACGACCGGCACGGTCGAGGTGCTCGGTCACCGGCTGGGCACCGTGGACGTACGTGAACTGCGCGCCGCGATCGGCCTGGTCTCCAGCGCGCAGAAGGTGCCCCAGGACGCCACCGGCCACACCGTGGTGCTGACCGGTGCGACCGGGACCGTGCAGCCGCTGTGGGGGAAGTACGACGACGCGACCCGTGAGCGCGCGCACGAACTGCTGGCGGAGCTGGAGTGCAAGGAACTGGCGGACCGGCCGTACGGCGTGTGTTCCGGTGGCCAGCGAGCCCGGCTGCTCATCGCCCGCGCGCTGATGGCCGATCCGTCGCTGCTGCTCCTGGACGAGCCGTTCAACGCGCTCGACCTGCCGTCCAGGGAGGACCTGATCGACACCATGCACCGCCTGGCCAAGGGCCGCCCCGGCCTGGCGACCGTCACCGTCACCCACCACCTGGAAGAGCTGTCCCCCGCCATCGGCCACGCGCTGCTGCTGCGTGAGGGCCGCGTCCAAGCGCTGGGCCCGGTCGCGGACGTCCTCACGGGCGACCGCATGACGGCGTGCTTCGGGCGCCCCATCGAGGTGTCCCGCCACGACGGCCGCTGGCTCGCCCGGTCGGGCCGGCGTTAGCCCGCGGCAGCACCAGGCCGGGACGTCGCCGGCGCTTCGGGCGGCGTCAGCTGTCCAACTGCTCGGACTTGACACCCTCGGCGATCGCCTCGGCCACCTCCGCCGTGCGTTCGCGCTCTTCTTTCGCGAAGCGTTCGGCGTCGAGCTGTTCGGCCAGTTCCTCGTCCTGGGCCATCAGCTGGTCCAGGTTGGAGTCGCCCAGCTCGAAGACGCCCATGTCCACGTACGCGCGCTGGAGGCGTTCGTCCCACAGGCCGATGTCCTTCACGCACGGCACGATGCGGCTGAAGAGCAGTTTGCGGAAGAGATGGAGGAATTCGGAGTTCTCGGTGATCTCGGCGGCCTCCTGGTGGGGGACGCCGAAGTTCTCCAGCACCTCCAGGCCGCGCAGCCGGTCGCGCATCAGATGGCAGCCCTCGATGACGAACTCCTCGCGTTCGCGCAGTTCGGCGTCGGAGAGCTGCTTGTAGTAGTCGCGCAGGGCCAGCCGCCCGAAGGCGACGTGCCGGGCCTCGTCCTGCATGACGTAGGCGAGGATCTGTTTCGGCAGCGGCATGGTGGTGGTGTCGCGGATCATGCCGAACGCGGCCAGCGCGAGGCCCTCGATCAGCACCTGCATGCCCAGGTAGGGCATGTCCCAGCGGGAGTCCCTGAGGGTGTCCCCCAGGAGCGCCTGGAGGTTGTCGTTGACCGGGTAGAGCATCCCGATCTTCTCTTTCAGGAACCGGCTGTAGATCTCCGCGTGCCGGGCCTCGTCCATGGTCTGGGTCGCGGAGTAGAACTTCGCGTCGAGGTCGGGGACGGTCTCCACGATGCGCGCCGCGCACACCATCGCGCCCTGCTCGCCGTGCAGGAACTGGCTGAACTGCCAGGAGGCGTAGTGCTGCCGCAGTTCACCGCGCTCCTTGTCCGACATCCGGTCCCAGTAGGGCGTCCCGTAGAGGGCGACCGATTCGTCCGGTGTGCCGAGCGGGTTGTACGGGTCGACCTCCTGCGCCCAGTCGATGCGCAGATCGGCGTCCCACTGCTTGTCCTTGCCCTTCTGGTAGAGCGCGAGGAGCCGTTCCCGGCCGTCGTCGTATTCCCAGCTGAAGCGGGCCGGGCTGCCGGCCGGCACGGTCCACTCGTACCCGCCCGGGGCCTGTGCGTACAGCTCGCGGCTCGACATCCACGCCTCCTCGCTCGGCCCGATCCCCCTGCCGGGGGCGGTCGTTGGCAGGCTCACACGAACTTACCGGCGGGTCAACAATTCGCGCACAGGGGATTGACGCGCTTGCTGACAAGCAGTCTCATAAGACGGTGACCGCGGGTAACCCACGAGCGAGGTAACCACAGCCATGACAACCGTGACGACAGCGACGACCGTGACGGAGCCGGAAGCCCTCCGGGACGCCCTCGGGCTGCTCAAGGACCGCGAGCAGGTGGCGGAACGGCTGCTCGACTCCTCCGCCAAGCACTCCTTCGACCCGGACACCGAACTCGACTGGGACGCACCCCTGGAAGAGGGCAAGTGGTTCTGGCCGCCGGAGCTGGTGTCCCTCTACGACACCCCGCTGTGGAAGAAGATGTCCGAGGAGCAGCGGATGGAGCTGTCCCGGCACGAGGCCGCCTCGCTGGCCTCGCTGGGCATCTGGTTCGAGATCATCCTGATGCAGCTGCTGGTACGGCACATCTACGACAAGTCCGTCACCAGCGCGCACGTGCGCTACGCGCTGACCGAGATAGCCGACGAGTGCCGGCACTCGAAGATGTTCGCGCGCATGATCCAGAAGGGCGAGGCGCCCGCGTACCCCGTCTCCCGCCTCAACCACAACCTGGCGCGCATCCTCAAGACCGTTTCCACCACGCCCGGTTCGTTCGCCTGCACCCTGCTCGGCGAGGAGATCCTCGACTGGATGCAGCGGCTGACCTTCCCTGACGAGCGGGTCCAGACGATCGTGCGCGGCGTCACCCGCATCCACGTCGTCGAAGAGGCCCGGCACGTCCGCTACGCGCGCGAGGAACTGCGCCGCCAGATGGTCACGGCGCCGCGCTGGGAGCAGGAACTGACCCGGATCAGCTGCGGGGAGGCGGCCCGCGTCTTCTCCATCGCGTTCGTCAACCCGCAGGTGTACACGAACGTCGGTCTGGACCGGCGGGAGGCGGTCGCCCAGGTGAAGGCGAGCGGGCACCGGCGCGAGGTGATGCAGTCCGGCGCGGGCCGGCTGACGGAGTTCCTGGACGACATCGGCGTCCTGCGGGGCGTCGGCCGCAGGCTCTGGAAGAGCTCGGGGCTGCTGGCGTAGGCACCGGCGCAGCGCGGGTCCGTACGCGCGGGTGCGCCCCGCGCTCCCGAACCCGCCCCGTCGCCTGCCCGACGGGGCGGTTACGCTGCTGGGATGAACGGCAGCGGCACCGCCCCAGCAGTACCCCGGCCCGCCTACCGGCGGCTCAGCGTCGAGGAGCGCCGCTCCCAACTCCTCACGGCCGCCCTGGGACTGTTCGCCCAGCGCGCCCCGGAAGACGTGTCGCTGGACGACGTGGCGAACGCCGCCGAGGTCTCCCGGCCGCTCGTCTACCGCTACTTCCCCGGCGGCAAGCAGCAGTTGTACGAGGCCGCCCTGCGCAGCGCGGCCGACATACTGGAAGGCTGCTTCGACGAGCCGGCGGACGGCCCGCTGACGCGGCGCCTCGGCCGGGCGCTCGACCGCTACCTGGCCTTCGTCGACGAGCACGACGCCGGGTTCAGCGCCCTGCTCCAGGGCGGCAGCGTCGTCGAGACGGCCCGTACGTCCGCGATCGTCGACGAGGTGCGCCGCACCGCCGCCGAGCAGATCCTGCTCCACCTCGGGGCCCCCGCCCCGTCGCCCCGGCTGCGGATGGCGGTCCGTACGTGGATCACCGCCGTCGAGGCCGCCTCCCTGATCTGGCTGGACGAGGACAAGCAGCCGCCGCTGGACGAGCTGCGCGACTGGCTGGTCGACCACTTCGTGGCGCTGCTGACCGCGACAGCGGCGGGCGACGAGCAGGCCGCGCAGGTGACGCGCGCGGCGCTGGCGATGGAGTCCGCCGAGGGCCCGGTCGGTGTGCTGGCCCGGCGCGTGCTGCCCGTCGTGGGGGACGCGGCCCACCTCCTGTGACCGCCACCCGTCCGGACGCATTTCCGCCGCACCTGGCCTGACCTGCGCTTTCGTCGGCCCGCAAGGGGATGTGAGACTGGTGGGGTGAGAAGCGAGAACACCCCGTTCGTCGGCGGCCCGCTCGATGGGCGGGTGCTGCCGGTCCTCGTCGGCGCGACCGGCCAGCCGCCGAAGACGTACGAGATCCCGGTGCCGAACGACGACGGCAGCCCGCCGACGGTGCACCTGTACCGGCGGGCGCCGGGCCGGGTGGGGCGGCTGGGGCTGCCGCGGGGGTGGAAGTACGAGTACGACCCGGCGGGGAAGCCGCAGGGCGGGCCGAAGTGGCCGTGGTCCGGGCGGCGTTGATCGCGTAGCTGACCGCATACCGGACGACTGCTTCCGGCGCACCGTCCGGTATCCCCACCCTTGGTCCGGACCATTGACAGTACTGGTCTAGTCCTGTTTGCTGCCTGCCCAGGGGGGAGCCGCGCTTGCGCCTCCCTGGCAAGGCCCCACCCCCGCAGGGGCGGCCCCTCCCGTTTCGGCACGCGCGTACGTCCCCTCCGTACCGCCGACGACAAGGAGCACCCCCCATGCGCCGCAGACGCAGCCTGTCCAAGAGACCCCTGGCCGCCACCCTGGCCACCGTCGCCGCCGGCCTCCTCGGCGCCACGGCCCTGTTCACCCCCGCCCAGGCCGCCCCGGCCCCCGCGCCCGCACCGGCCGCCCGTACGCAAGCGATTCCCGAGCACGCCCTCGTCGGCTACCTGCACGCCAGTTTCGCCAACGGCTCCGGCTACACCCGCCTGGCCGACGTTCCGGACAGCTGGGACATCATCAACCTGGCCTTCGGCGAGCCGACCTCCGTCACCTCCGGCGACATCCGCTTCTCGCTCTGCCCCAAGACGGAGTGTCCGGGCGTGGAGAGCGAGGCGGAGTTCAAGGCCGCGGTCAAGGCGAAGCAGGCCGCGGGCAAGAAGGTGCAGATCTCGATCGGCGGACAGAACGGACAGGTCCAGCTGACGTCCACCGCCGCCCGGGACCGGTTCGTGCAGTCGGTCGGCGCGATCATCGACCGGTACGGGCTGGACGGCCTGGACATCGACTTCGAGGGCCACTCCCTCTCGCTGGCCAACGGCGACACCGACTTCAAGAACCCGAAGACCCCGGCGATCGTCAACCTGATCTCGGCGGTGAAGACCCTCAAGGCCAAGTACGGTCCGGGATTCACGCTCACCATGGCGCCGGAGACGTTCTTCGTCCAGCTCGGGTACCAGTTCTACGGCTCGGGCCCCTGGGGCGGCCAGGACCCGCGCGCCGGCGCGTACCTGCCGGTCATCCACGCGCTCCGCGACGACCTGACCCTGCTGCACGTCCAGGACTACAACTCCGGACCGATCATGGGCCTGGACAACCAGTACCACTTCATGGGCAGCGCGGACTTCCACATCGCGATGACCGACATGCTGCTGACCGGCTTCCCGGTCGCCGGCAACCAGAACAACGTCTTCCCGGCGCTGAAGCCGTCGCAGGTCGCCATCGGGCTGCCCGCCTCTCCGTACGCGGGCAACGGGCACACCGCGCCCGCCGAGGTCACCAAGGCCCTCAACTGCCTCACCCGGGGCACCGACTGCGGCAGCTACCGCACCCACGGCCGCTGGCCCGGCATGCGGGGCCTGATGACCTGGTCCATCAACTGGGACCGGTTCGGCGGCTGGGAGTTCCAGAAGAACTTCGACGCCTACTACGGGAGCTGACCGCCCCTCAGCAGCACGCCGCGACCGCTGTCGGGCGCCGTGACACGCCACCGGCGCCCGATCGGGTGACCGTACCGCCCCGGTGGCCCCACCCCCACGGCGAAGATACGACCACCGTGGCACGATCCGAACGAATCGGACGGCGGGCCGCGGGTCCGCCGGAGCCACAGCTGTCCGTCGGAGGTGGGTTCGTGTCGCAGCGGTGCTTGTCGGGTCGGTCGGGACCGGGCCGGATCGTACGGTCGGTCTGCGCGCTGGCGCTGGTGGGGGCGGTCACGCTGACGCTGCCAGCCACCCCCGTACACGCCGCTCCGGAACCGGAGCCGGCGGCGGCCGGGGAGACGGCCACGGCCGGGGAAGCTCTCACGGCCGGAGAGGCGGCGGACCCCGGGGATACCGCTGCCTCCGACACCACCGGTCCCGACTCCACCGACTCCGGCGACGGCTCCCCCCGCAGCCTCCTGACCCGCCTCCAGGACCTCTACCGCCGCGCCGAGCAGGCCACCGAGGCGTACAACGCCACCGAGGAGGCCCTGAAGGCACAGCGCGAGAAGTCCCGGGACCTCAACCTGCGGCTGGCCCGCGCCCGTACCCGGCTCGCCGACGGGCAGGCCGACGCGGGGCGGCTGGCCCGCCGGCAGTACCAGGGCAGCGGCGCCGCCGGACTGTCCACGTACCTGCGCATGCTGCTGTCCGCCGATCCGCAGGAGGTACTGGAGGAGGGCCACCTGCTCAAGGAGGCGGCCGGCAGCCAGGCCGCCGCCGTCGCGCGTCTGACCGGCGCCGAGAAGCGGGCGAACGGGCTGGCCCGGCAGGCACGGGCGGCGCTGGACAGACAGCAGGTGCTCACCGAACGGCGCAAGCGGCAGCGGGACGCGGTGACGGGGCGGCTCAAGGAGGTCGAGGAACTGCTCGCCACGCTCTCCGACGACCAGCTCGCCGAACTCGGCACGCTGGAGCAGCGGGGTACGGACGACGCGCAGGGCCGGCTGCTGGCGTCCGGCGAGCTGGGCGGGACGCGGGCGCCGTCGGCGAGCGGCGACCGGGCCGTGCGGTACGGCCTGCGGCAGGTCGGCAAGCCGTACGTGTGGGGCGCGCAGGGGCCCGACTCCTTCGACTGCTCCGGCCTCACCTCGCAGGCGTGGTCGCACGCCGGGCGGGCCATCCCGCGCACCAGCCAGGAGCAGTGGCGGCGGCTCCCCCACGTACCGCTGCGCGCGCTGCGCCCCGGCGACCTGGTGATCTACTTCCCCGGCGCCACGCATGTCGCGATGTATCTGGGCGACGGCATGGTGGTGCAGGCCCCGCGCCCCGGGACCGAGATCAAGGTCTCCCCCATCGCGTCGAACCCGCTGCTCGGCGCGGTCCGCCCGGACCGGGACGCGGCGGCCCTGCGCGCCTACGTGCCGCCGCGGTGGCACTGACACCACCCCCAGGACTCACGCCTGCTTCATCGACGCCCCCTGGCCGCACGGCGCAGCATCGTTCCCGTACGGCACACCGCCGTACGCGCCTACAGGGGAGGAACGTATGCGGGTGTTCGGAGGGCGGCGGTGGCGGAGGGCCTCCGTGGCGGGGCTGGTGACCGTGGCGACGGCGGCGCTGCTGCCGGCCGCAACCGGGTCCGCCGCGGCCGCGGGTGACGGGCACGTCCCCGCGCGCTACGCGAAGCAGCGCCTCAGCTGGCACGCCTGCGACGGCAAGCCGTCGCTGGAGTGCGCGACGATGACCGTGCCGCGCGACTGGCACCATCCTGCCGACGGCCCGGACCTCGCCGTTTCCGTCTCCCGGCACCGGGCGGCCGACCCGGCGGCCCGGCGGGGCGTCCTGATGATGGCGGCGGGCGGGCCGGGCGGGCAGGGCCTGCTCAGGCCGGCAAGGTTCGCCGAGAAGTCGCCCGCGGTGGCCGCCGCGTACGACATCGTGAGCTTCAATCAGCGTGGCCTGCCGCTCAGCTCGCCCCTCACCTGCCAGACCAAGGCGGAGTTCGACGCGTTCTTCGGCGACGACGCGCGGGACCGCTCGCCCGCGGCGGTACGGGGTGTCGTGCGGCGCTCGCGGCAGCTGGCGCGCGCCTGCCAGGAGCGGAGCGGCGGGCTGGCGCCGTACATCACCACCGACCAGACGGTGCGCGACATGGACCTGTTCCGCGCGCTGCTCGGTGCCCGCAGAATCGCGTATTACGGCCCCTCGTACGCGACCATGATCGGCGCCTACTACGCGACGGAGTTCCCGCACCGCGTCGACCGGCTCGTCCTGGACAGCCCGGTCGGCTTCGCCGGCACCTGGCAGTCCTTCGAGGAGGGCCAGCCGCTCAGCTTCCAGCGCCGCTTCGAGCAGGACTTCCTGCCCTGGCTCGCCGCGCACGACGCCACGTACCACTACGGGCGCACCGCGGCCGGGGCGAAGGAGCGGTGGGAGGCGCGGCGGCGGGCCCTGCGCGAGCATCCGGTCGATCTGGGCGACGGCCGGCGGCTGACCCCGAATGTGCTGGACAACGCCACCGTCCAGGCGTTGTACAACGCGGAGGGCTTCGCCCCGCTGGCCTCCGCGCTCTCCGTACTGGAGCGCTGGGACACCGCGACCCCGGCCGAGCGCGCCGCCGTCGGCCGAGCCTTCCCCGTCTACCTCAGCCCGGAGTTCCTCGCCGAGTTCGCCGCGGTGACGTGCAACGACACGCCGTGGAGCCGGGACATGGACGGCTGGGTGCGCCGTACCGCCGCGTACACCGCGAAGTACCCGCTGGCCGGGGCGCGGGCCCTGGCCTTCGCGGCGGCCTGCGCCGCCTGGCCCGCGTCCCACGCCCCGCGCGTCCACGTCACCGGCAAGGGCCTGCCGACGACGCTCATGCTCGCCTCCCGGCACGACCCGGCCACCCATTACGAGGGCGCCCTCGGGGCCCACCGGGCCCTGCGCGGCTCCCGTCTGGTCACCGTCGGCGGCGGCGACCACGGTCAGTACCAGAACGGCAATCCGTGCGTGGATTCCCTGGTGGACCGGTACTTGCTGGCGGGCGCGGCCCCCGCGCGGGACACCACGTGCCCGGCGCCGGGAACCTCCGGCTGAAGCCCGGCCGCTAGCCGAGCGAAGCGAGATACGCCTCGGCCTTCTCCGCCTCGAAGAAGAAGTTGTCGAAGTCGGCCGGGTCGTTGAACCCGTTCGCGAACCGGTCGGCGACCGGCTGGAGTTCTCCGGCCGCGCCGATCAGGTTCAGCACGTGCTCCGGCGGCGGCGCCAGCATCGCGTTGGTCCACCTCGTGACGTGCTGGGCGGTCTCCCAGTAGCGGTCGAAGGCGGTCTGCATCCACTCCGCGTCGAAGGGGCGGTCGCCGTGCCCGATGATCGAGGCGAGGTACGAGGCGGCGCACTTGGACGCGGAGTTGGAGCCCTGGCCGGTGATCGGGTCGTTGGCGACCACGACGTCCGCGACGCCGAGGACCAGCCCGCCGGAGGGGAGTTGGCCGATGGGCTTGCGCACGGTCGGCGCGTAGCGCCCGGCGAGGGTGCCGTTGGCGTCGGTCAGCTCGACCTTGGTGGCGCGCGCGTACTCCCAGGGGGTGAAGCGTTCCATCAGCTCCAGGGTCGTCGCCAGGTGCTCGTTGGGGTCCCGGACACCCGCGAAGACGTCCAGCGGGCCGCCGGGGATGCCCTCCCAGAAGAGGATGTCGGCGCGGCCCGAGTTGGTCAGCGTCGGCATGATGAACAGCTCGCCGACGCCCGGTACGAGGTTGCAGCGCACCGCGTCGAAGTCCGGGTGCTCCGGGCGGGGGCCCAGACCGTGCACGTACGCGACGGCCAGCGCGCGCTGCGGGGCGTCGTACGGCGAACGGGACGCGTCGCGCGCGAACATCGACACCAGCTCGCCCTTGCCGGCCGAGACCAGCGTCAGGTCGTAGCGGCTCGCGAAGAAGTCGAGGTCGGAGACGGCGGCGCCGTGGATGACGAGCTGCCCGCCGCGCTGCGCGAAGGTCTCCATCCAGCCGGCCATCTTCAGGCGCTGGTCGACGGACTGGGCGTAGCCGTCCAGCTTGCCGACCCAGTCGACGGCCCGCTGTGTGCCGCCGGGCTCCGCGTGGCTGCCGGGGGCGGCGACCGAGACGCCCAGGCCCTCGATGCGCGGGGCCTGGCTCTCCCAGAAGTTCAGCGCCAGGTCGCGCTCGTGCTGGAGCGCGGTGTGGAACATGCACTGCGTGGACATGACCCGGCCGGCGCGGATCTCGTCGGCGGTGCGGTTGGACATGAGGGTGACCTCATAGCCCTGGGACTGGAGCCCGAGGGCGAGCTGGAGCCCGGACTGACCGGCTCCGACGATGAGTATCTTCCGCATGGTTGTGCTCTCTTCCCAGGTACGGGGGGGCGGCTCGGGCTATTCGGGAGTGGTTTCGAGGGCGTGCGCGACCAGCGCGAGCAGCGACTCGACGACCGTGATCCGCTTGCGCGCGTCCATGATCACGACGGGCACGTGCGGCGGCACGGTCAGGGCCTCGCGTACGTCCTCGACGGCGTACTCGGCCGTCCCCTCGAAATGGTTGACCGCGACCACGTACGGCAGGGCGCAGCTCTCGAAGTAGTCGAGCGCGGGGAAGCAGTCGTCCAGGCGTCGGGTGTCGGCCATGACGATGGCGCCGATCGCGCCGCGCACCAGGTCGTCCCACATGAACCAGAAACGTTGCTGCCCCGGCGTACCGAACAGGTAGAGCACCAGGTCGGAGTCGAGGGTGATCCGCCCGAAGTCCATCGCGACCGTGGTCGTGGTCTTCTGCGGGGTGGCGGACAGGTCGTCCGTGCCCTCGCTGGCCTGCGTCATCACCGCCTCGGTCTGCAGCGGGGTGATCTCGGAGACCGAGCCGACGAAGGTCGTCTTGCCCACACCGAAGCCGCCGGCCACCACTATCTTGGTGGCGATGGGTGCGCGGGAACGATCCGTCTGCCAGCTCTGGAGCCCCGCCTCCTCGTCGGGCACCGGTTCCCCGACGGCGGACACCTGCGGCGCTCCGGTCACCCCGGCCTCGGCGGCCGTCATCGTGTCAGAGCCTGCGAAGTCCACCCAACACCCTTTCCAGCAGCGCGCGGTCGGGCCGGCCGGTGCCGTGCCCGGTGCCGTAGACGCGGATCTTTCCTTGGTCGGCGAGGTCGCTGAGCAGCACCCGGACCACGCCCAGCGGCATCTTGAGCAGCGCGGAGATCTCCGCGACCGAACGCATGCGGCGGCACAGCTCGACGATCGCGCGCATCTCCGGCATCACCCGGTCGCCCCAGTTGCCGGAGGTCAGCTCGCGCCGCTCCTCGGGGCCGTCCAGCGCGGCCACGAACGTCTCGACCAGCAGGACGTGGCCGAAGCGGGTGCGTCCGCCGGTGAGCGAGTAGGGACGCACCCGGGACGGTTTGCGGTCCCCGCCGCGCACGGGGAGCTCGGGGCTCGTGCTCACTGGGCGCTCTCCATCGACTTGCGCAGCTCGCTGCGGAGTTCGGGGGTCAGGACATGGCCGGCCCGGCCGACGAACAGCGCCATGTGGTAGGCGATGACGCTCATGTCGCAGTCCGGGGCGGCGTGCACCCCGAGCAGCGAACCGTCGCTGATCGCCATGACGAAGAGGCTGCCCTCCTCCATGGCGACCATGGTCTGCTTGACCGCCCCGCCGTCCATCAGCTGGGCGGCCCCCGTGGTGAGGCTGCCCAGTCCGGAGACGATGGTGGCGAGGTCCGCGCTGGACCCGCGCGGGCCCGACGGCGCGCCCGGCTGCCCGGCCTGGAAGGCCGCGGCGGCCAGTCCCGGGTCGGAGGAGAGCAGCATCAGCCCGTCGGAGGAGACCACCACCACCGAGCGGATGCCGGGTACCTCATCGACCAGATTCGTCAGCAGCCAGTGCAGATTCCGTGCCTGACTGCTCAGCCCGTAAGCAGTGGGCGCTTGCGCCTTCAATCGCGTGCCTCCTCGACAACGTGGCTCTCTCCCGGGGCCCCCGCTCCGTCGGTGTCCGTCTGTGGGATGGTCTGCTCCGCTGTACGTTCCGCGATCTCGGCCTCGACGTCGCGCCGGCCGTCCCGCGCCCCCTGCTGGAAGCCGCCGAGCCGGGCCCGCAGGGCTTCGGCGTTGGCCGCCGCGTTGCCCGTACGGGGTGCGGCGGGGGGCTTCCGCGCGACGATCCGGGGCGTGCGCTTGGGCAGGCCCTGGTCGGTCAGTCGCGGCGTACCGGCGCCGTGGCCGGTGGTCGTGTCCGCGGCGGGCGCCGCCGGGCCGGGAACCGCTGCCCCGGGCGCCCGGTGCGCCGCTTCCGCGGGCCGGGTGTGCTCGGCCGTCTCCTTGGCGTACGGGCCGGGCGACTGCGGGCCGTACGGGCTCGCCCCGGCCGTGGGCTCCCCGCCGGCTTCCGCGTCCACCGCCGCGACCGGCTCCGCCGCCCGCTCCGCGGCCGCTGCCGGAGCCTCTTCGGTGCCATCCGCGGCCCCGTCCGCCGCCCCGCCCTGTTCCAGCCGCGGCAACCGCGTCTGGAGCGTGTTGGAGTTGGCCTCGGCGACCGAGCCGGGCAGGTTCTGGGTGCCGCCCTCGCCGGGCAGGGCGGGCGATACCGCGCCCGGTGCCGGGCGGGTCGGCAGGATGGCCGCGGGCAGTACGACGACCGCCGTGACTCCGCCCTGCTGCTGGTCACGCAGCTGTACGCGAATGCCGTGGCGCGCGGCGAGCCGTACGACGACGTACAGGCCGAGGCCCAGCGTCTCGTCCGCCGTCTCCGGGCTGTCGTCACTTCCGGGCGCGGACGCGAGGCGGTCGTTCAGCTCCGCCAGCCGCTCCGCGGTCATCCCTATGCCCTCGTCCTGCACCGAGAGCATGACCTCGCCGCTCTCCAGCAGCCAGCCGGACAGCTCGACACGGGAGTCCGGCGGCGAGAAGGCGGTGGCGTTCTCCAGCAGTTCCGCGACGAGGTGGCTGAGGTCGTCGGCGGCGAAACCGGCGACCTGGGAGTGCGGCGGCAACGACTGGACGCGGACCCGCTCGTACCGTTCGATCTCGCTGATCGAGGCGCGCAGCACGTCCAGCAGCGGGACCGGCGCCGACTGGCCGGTGCCGTGCTCGGCGCCCGCCAGCACGAGGAGGTTCTCGCTGTTGCGCCGCATCCGGGCGGCGAAGTGGTCCAGCTTGAAGAGGGTCTCCAGCCGGGCGGGGTCCTGCTCCTTCTGCTCCAGCGACTCGATGACGGTCAGCTGGCGCTCCACCAGGCCCAGGGTGCGCAGCGCGAGGTTGACGAACCGGCCGTGCACACCGGTGCGCAGCGCCTCCATCCGCCCGGTGAGGTCCGTGATCTCCTGGCGCAGCGCCGCGCGCTCCTCCTGGAGCGTGTCGCGCTCGGCGACCAGGCGCTTGCGGCCGCCGATCAGCCGGGCGCGTTCGGCCTCCAGTTCGGCGGCCCGGCGGGAGACCTCGCCGACCCGGGCGTGCAGGGCGTTGACGGACCGTACGGCGTCGGCGAACTCGTCGTTGCGCCCCTTGAACGCGACCGGGGGCTCGCCCGCCGGGTCGGCCGCCACCCGCCTGGCGCCCAGCCGCAGCGCGGCGAGCGGCCGGGTCACCGAGCGCCATGCGGAGACGCTGGCGCCGACCGCGATCAGCAGGCAGGCGCCGACCAGGGCGATACGGATCTCCAGCGCCGTCACGTCGTCGTCGCGCAGCGCGCCCAGCCGGTCGATGTCGGCGGTGGCCATCGACGCCTCGACGCTGCGCATCAGGCCGATCCGGGCGGTGAGCGCGGTCTTCACACGCGCGCTGCTCAGCTTCTGGTCGTCGGCGTCCAGCCGCGGCTGGTCGGTGAGCTTGGCGAGGTAGCCCTCGGCGGTGTTCACGTCGCCGCCGTTGACGGCGCGGTCGTAGGCGTCCCGGGCCTTGGGGCTCGCCGACTGCTTGAAGGCGGCCAGCGCGGCCTGCTCGCGTACGTAAGCCTGCTGCGCGGCGGCGGTCAGCTTGGCCTGCGGGCCGCCGGCGGCCAGGGCCGGGACGAGCAGGGCGCGGGCCGCGGCGGCCTGGTCGGTGGCGCGGCCGAGCTGCGGCAGGGCCCGGAGGTCCGGGGCGACCTCGCTCGCGCGGGCGGGCAGGTCGCGGGCGATGGCGTCGGACAGCGCGCCGAGCGCCTGGATGGCGGCCGTGTAGGCGTCGAAGGTCTCGGTCACCTGGCCGGGCCCCGAGAGCGCCTTCTGGCGGGTCTGCGGCAGCGCGGCGAGGAGCTTGTCGGCCGCGCGGTACGCGGCGTCGGCGCCCGCCGCGCCGTTGGCCACCGCGCGCAGTTCGCTGATCTGCCGGTCCACGCGGGCCCGCTGGGCTTCCGAGACCCCGGCGCCGCCGTTCTTGGCGGAGCGCCCGCCCGCGACGAACTCGGTCATCGCGTCCCGCTCGTCGGCGAGGGAGTGCGCGAGCGTGACGGCGCGGGCGTTCAGGCCGGCGAGGTCGACCAGCCGCTGGGAGGCGTGGGTGTCGTCCACGGCGGAGACGACGGCGGGGGCGCCGGCGCCCAGGACGGCGAGCCCGGCGACGGCCACGGCGCCGACGAGACGGTTGCGCACCCGGGCCGGGCGCCCGGTGGGCGACGGGACGGGGGCGGCGGCGTTCTGCGGAGCGGTCTTTCTGCGGTTCTCGGGCGTGCCAGGGGTCGCCGCGGTGCCGGGTGCCGTCCCCGTCCCCGCGGGCGCGCCCGGGGCGACGCCCGGAGCCGTACCCGAAACCGGACCGGCCGGCGATCCCGGCCCGCCCGCGCCGTCCCGAAGCCGCTTCTTCCGCACCGCTGCTCGCATTCCTGTCTCGCCTGCCCACACCGTGTGGTCCCGCGGACCCGGCTCGCTCCCCGCTCGCGGGGCGGACCTGTGCGAAGACCGCAGCAATGCACACGTCCGCGAGGGAAGCAGCCCGGCTCTGCGCGTCGCGACGAGCGTCACGGCCCCTCCCATGATCCGGGCCACGACCATTCCACCGGCATCGCGCAGTGGCCCGGCAACGCATGCCTGGCCACTCGAATGAGTGAACATCAATCGGAAGTTGACCATCAACTTCCGATCCTGACCGCCGCGGCGTGCAACCCCTCGCAACCCCCGGGCGGGTTTGGCGAACCGCGCGGGGTCCTGGAAGGATGCGCGCCCGCATTCCGGGGGACCGCGATTTCCGGCCCCGTTACGCCCCTGACCTGGTACTACACCCGCCGTTCCCGGCGAAGACCGCACATCGCGGGAAACCGGACGCGCTCCGGCAGACTGGCCGGCATGCGTATCGAACTGGCCACCGAGCCGGGAGACCCCCAACACCCGAACGAGGACTACGCGTCCGTCGCGCTGCCCGCCTCCGGCCAGGGCGGAGTGCTGATCCTGCTGGACGGCGTGACCCCACCGCCGTACGAGGTCGGCTGCACCCACCCGGTGCCGTGGTACACCGCACGACTGGGGGGCGCAATGCTCGAACTGTCCGGTTCATTCCGGGACATGACGCTCCCTGAGGCACTTTCGGCCGCCATCTCCAGGACGGCCGAAGTTCACCGGTCGACCTGTGACCTTTCTCACGCCCGCACTCCGCAGGCAACCGCGGTGGCCGCGCGCTGGTCGCCGGATACCGTCGAGTACCTGGTCCTGTCCGATTCCGTCCTGCTCGTCGAGCACCACGACGGCACGGTCCGGCCGGTCCTGGACACCCGCCTGGACGAACTCCCGCCCGCCGTCAAAGCCCTGCGCGAGACCGTACGGGGGCTGCCGCGCGGCTCCGCCGAACGCGCCGCCGCGGCCCGCGAGTACACGGCCGCGGTCGAGGCGCTGCGCAACGCCGAGGGCGGCTTCTTCACCGCCGCGGCCGACCCGGCGGTGGCCGCCCGCGCGGTCACCGGCTCCCTGCCCCGCGCCGAAGTACGGTCCCTGACCGCGCTCAGTGACGGGGCATCACGGTGGGTCGAGGTCTTCCGCGAGGGCTCCTGGGCGGACTGCGCGGCGGTGGTGCACAAGGAGGGGCCGCAGGGCCTGGTCGATCGCGTACGGGCGCTGGAGGCCGCCGACCCGGACGGTACGGCCTTCCCGCGCGGCAAGTCGCGGGACGACGCGACGGTGGTGCTGGTGGAGCCGTAAGGCCCGGGAACTCCCGACGGCGGCGCGGCGCGGACAAGGGCACGAGGCCCCGAAAACCCGGCACACGGCTGGAAACCGCCCTATCCAGCAGGCACCGCCCGGCCTACCGTTGACTCCGTGACCAGATTCGAAATCTGGTCACGGAGTCAGGGGGGCAAGACGCGTGGAACCGGAAGAGCGCACGGAACGGGGCGAACGCATCCTGGACGCCGCGTGCGAGCTGCTGCTCGCCTGGGGATACCGCCGCGTGACCACCGACGAGATCGCCCGCCGGGCGAACGTCGGCAAAGGCACCGTCTATCTGCACTGGAAAACCAAGGACGCGCTGCTGCTCGCAGTGGTCCTGCGGGCCAAGTCGTGCGACCACGCCCGGCAGTTGGCCCGGCTACGCGCCGACCACCGCAACATCCTGCCCAGCAGGCTGCTGCGCTGGGCGCTCCTCGACTTCATGGAAGACCCGGTACTGCGCGCGGTGTATCTGGACGACTCCGACATCCTCGGCCGGCTGAACGAGGTCGCCAAGAAGGAAATGGCGGAGCTGGTGGCGGAGAGCATCCAGACACTGCGCACCCAGCTCACCACCCTGCGCGAGCACGGCCTCGTGAAGGAGGACCTGAGCGTCGACCAGCAGATGTACGCCTGCATGTCGATCGCCGCCGGATTCTTCCAGGCGGAGGCGCTCTACCCCGAATACTCGCCCGACCGGGCGGAGGACCGGGCCGACGTGCTGTGCCACACCGTACGCGCCACGTTGGAGACCCACACCGATCCCGACCCACGGCTCATCGCCGCGGCCGCTCCCACGATCATCGCGCTCTACCAGCGCCTGGAGGAGCTGAGCCGGCAGGAAGTGCGGCGGCAACTGCGCCCGTGATCCCCGATCACACCCCTGATCAGGAGGGAGAACGCACGATGACCACATCGCCCACCGAGTCCACCACGGCCACCCCGCCCGACTCCACCACCGCCTCCGCCCCCGGCACCCCGCCGGACGCCCTGCCGTCCTACGTCGGCCTGCACCCGGGCGAGCCGAACGTGATGGAGCCGGAGCTGCTCAACGACCCGTACGCCGGTTACGGGAAGCTGCGCGAACAGGGCGCCCTGGTGCGCGGCCGGTTTCTCGACGACTCGCCCGTCTGGCTCGTGACCCGCTTCGACGTGGTACGCGAGGTCATGCGCGACCCGCGGTTCATCAACAACCCGTCCCGCCTGCCCGGCCGCACGGAGAAGGACCCGCGCGCCCAGCTGATCGAGCTGTTCGGCATCCCCGACCACATGGCCCGGTACCTGGTGGACACCATCCTCACCAGCGACCCGCCGGACCACACCCGGCTGCGGCGCCTGGTCTCGCGGGCCTTCACCGCCCGCCGCATCCAGGACCTGCGGCCGCGGGTGGAGGCGATCACCGACGAGCTGCTGGACCGGTTGCCGGCCCACGCGCAGGACGGCGTCGTCGACCTCGTCGAGCACTTCGCGTACCCGCTGCCCATCACCGTGATCTGCGAACTGGTCGGCATCGACGAGGAGGACCGGCCGCTGTGGCGGCAGTTCGGCGCCGACCTCACCTCCCTGGAGCCGAAGCGGATCGGCGCCACGGTACCGGCCATGGTCGAGCACATCCACAAGGTGATCGGCGAGCGCCAATCGGCCCTGCGGGACGACCTGCTCAGCGCGCTCATCCGGGCCCGGGACGACGACGGCGGCCGGCTGAGCGAGACCGAGATGGTCACCATGGTCCTCACGCTGGTACTGGCCGGCCACGAGACCACCGCCCACCTCATCAGCAACGGCACCCTCGCCCTGCTCACCCACCCCGACCAGCGGCGCCTGCTCACCGAGGACCCGGGCCTGCTCCCCCGCGCGGTCCACGAGCTGATGCGCTGGTGCGGGCCGATCCAGGCCACCCAGCTGCGGTACGCCTCCGAGGACGTCGAGGTGGCCGGCACCCAGGTCCACAAGGGCGACGCCCTGATGTTCAGCCTCGTGGCGGCCAACCACGACCCGCGCCACTACACCGAGCCGGAAAAACTCGACCTGACACGCCAGCCGGCGGGCCGCGCCGAGGACCACGTCGGCTTCGGACACGGCATGCACTACTGCCTGGGCGCCTCACTCGCCCGGCAGGAAGGCGAAGTCGCCTTCGGCAAGCTGCTCGCACGCTATCCGGAGGTGGCACTCGCCCTGCCCCATGAGCAGCTGGAGGAGCAAGAGCGCATACGCCAGCCCGGGTCCTGGCGACTGCGGCGGCTGCCGTTGCGGCTGCGTCCGGAGGACTGACCCGTAAGGAGCGCCACGGAGTACCACGGCGCGCCACGGAACGCCGGCCGTCCGCGGAGGAGGCGGCCGTCGAGGGGACCGGCGAGGCGACCGGAATTGTGACCGGCATGGTCACAGGTCGGGAGCCGGTCGGGAGCCGGTCGGGAGCCGGTGCACAGGGCCTACAGGGGTCCGCGCACCGGCTCTCAGCCGTTTCCGGCGCTTCCGCCGTCTCCGCCGCGGTCCCCCCTCCCGGCCCGATCGCTCTTCCCCGCCGCGGGGGCCGCCCCGCACCCCTCCTCCGCGTCCTGCTCGCCGTTCAAGCGGTGCAGGAGGCGGGCCAGTTCCGCCACTTCCCGGCGGTCCCAGGAGGCGAGCTGCCGGGCGTACTGGGCGCGGCGGCTGTTGCGTACACAGCTGAACCGGTCGTGCCCCTCGTCGGTGAGGCGGACGAGCACGGCCCGCCCGTCGGCCGGGTCGGGCTCGCGGGCGATCAGCCCCAGGTCCTCCAGGGCGCGCAGCTGCCGGCTCATCGTCGCCTTGCCCACACCGAAGTACCCGGCGAGATCGGTGGCCCGCTGCTGCCCGGCGTCCGCGAGGCGTACGAGCAGGCCGTACGCCGCCGACTCCAGCTCCGGGTGGACCGCCCGCGCCAGCTCACCGGAGGTGGCGCGGGCGCGGCGCAGAAAGACCGCCAACTCCCGCTCCAGGGACAGGAACACCTGGTCCACACCACTGGGTTCGTCCGTCCCGGCCATGCCGTCGGGTCTGGTGTTGTGCACGTCAGCGCCCTCTCCCGCTTTCGGACCGTGAAACTTGTCTGCCGCGGCGGCCGAAGCCGCAGCTTGTCCAGTATTTCGCAGGATTAGATCAACGGAAGCCCGGCTCCCCTCTTTTGCCGTAAGCGTCTACGCGCGTACGGTCGTCGTACTGCCTGACATGGCCACACCAATGCCCTAGCTGACCTTTTGTCATGCTCGGGCCAAAGGAGTTCCCCCTCCCCCCGCCCCACCGAGATCTCGGAGGCACCCATGCCTGTGCACAGATCCGGCCGCCCCACCCGCCGCCGTCCGCACTCCCCGGCCGGCCTGGCCGTCCTGTTCCTCGCCGTCGCCGCCCTCCTCCTCGGCCTGCCCGGTACCGCCGGCGCCACCGCGTACGGAAAGGCCCCCGAGCCCACCCACCCGGGCCAGGACTGGGCCGGCTCCCAGGTCGCCGAGCACGAGGGCGACGCACCGGGCGAGGCGCCACCCCCCACGCTCGCCTCCGTCGAAGGCGTCGACGTCAGCAGCCACAACGGCAACGTCCCGTGGCAGACCCTGTGGAACGCCGGGGTCCGCTTCGCCTACGTCAAGGCCACCGAATCCACCAGCTACATCAACCCGTACTTCGCGCAGCAGTACAACGGCTCCTACAACGTCGGCATGATCCGCGGCGCGTACCACTTCGCCACCCCCGACACCTCCAGCGGCGCGGCCCAGGCCGACTACTTCGTGGACCACGGCGGCGGCTGGTCCAAGGACGGCCGCACCCTGCCCGGCGCGCTCGACATGGAGTACAACCCGTACGGCTCGACCTGCTACGGCAAGAGCGCGTCCGGCCTCATCAGCTGGATGCATGACTTCTTCGCCACGTACAAGTCACGCACCGGCCGGGACGCCGTCATCTACACCTCCACCAGCTGGTGGAAACAGTGCACCGGCAACTACGCGGGATTCGGCTCGGTCAACCCGCTGTGGATACCGCGTTACGGCACCTCGGCCGGCGAACTCCCCGCGGGCTGGGACTTCCACACCATCTGGCAGTACACGTCCTCCGGCACCACGGTCGGCGACCGGAACCGGTTCAACGGGACGTATGAGCGGTTGCAGGCGTTGGCCAACGGGTGAGACGCGGCCGGGCCCCGGGGCGGGGTGCGCCGGGGCCCGGGGCGGCGTGCGTCGTCACTCGCGGCCGAAATCCGCCGTTTCCAGCGTCAGGCCGACGACCGTGTCGGTCAGATCAACCGGGTCGCCGAACTTGATGGCTGGGCCGACGCGGTAGGTGCCGTCCTCGGGGGCCGTATAGAGGTGGCACTGCCCGAGGTACGGGTCGACAATGAGGTAGACGGGCACTCCTGCCAGCGCGTAGGTGTCCTTCTTGGGGCCATAATCGTTGTGTGCCGTCCTCCTGGAGATGACTTCGGCAACGAATTCGATGTCCTGGTACCGCCGACGCTCCTCGTCGTCCGTCTCCGCGCCCTCCCGCAGCGCGATCACGTCGGAAGCGAAGCCGTTGAGTTCGCCGGGGAAGTCGAAGCGCACGTCCGACATGATGCGCTCCTTCGGGTACCTGGCATTCAGCTGCATCACAAGGTCCAAGATGATGTGCCAGTGATTGGCCCGTTGCGGCGACATGAAGATGTTCCCCTCGACGATCTCTGCCTTGTAGCCCTCGGGGACGGGCATCCGCTCCAGCCAGTCGAACATCATGTCCAGGCTGAGCTCGTCGCTGTCGGCCATCTCGATCTCGATCCTGTTGTCGGTCAGCTCGATGGTCATCATGCGCTCCTCCCCACCGCCGCGAAGTGCGGGCAGTCGCGCAGTACAACGATACGCACGGTGACCGGGACACGCGCGGCCCGGAACCCCCGTGTTCAGGGGGCTCCGGGCCGCTACGGGCCGGCCGCGTCCGTCACGCCGCGGCCGGGACCTCCGGGGTGACCGGGGAGGAAGCCGGGGTGAGAGCCAGGTCGAGGACCTGGCGGACGTCGGAGACGGGGTGGACGTCCAGCTTCTCCAGGATCTCGGCGGGGACGTCGTCCAGGTCCGGCTCGTTGCGCTTGGGGATGACCACGGTCGTGATCCCCGCCCGGTGCGCCGCGAGCAGCTTCTGCTTGACGCCGCCGATCGGCAGCACCCGCCCGGTCAGCGAGACCTCACCGGTCATCGCCACGTCCGGCCGCACCTGCCGGCCGGAGAGCAGCGAGGCCAGTGCCGTCGTCATCGTCACGCCCGCGCTCGGGCCGTCCTTCGGCACCGCGCCCGCCGGTACGTGCAGGTGCACACCGCGCTCCTTCAAGTCGCCGACCGGCAGCTCCAGTTCCGCGCCGTGCGAGCGCAGGAACGACAGCGCGATGTGCGCGGACTCCTTCATCACGTCGCCGAGCTGGCCGGTGAGCTGGAGACCGGACGCGCCGGTCTCCGGGTCGGCGAGCGAGGCTTCGACGTACAGCACGTCGCCGCCCGCGCCGGTGACCGCGAGGCCGGTGACCACGCCGGGCACCGACGTGCGCCGCTCGGCCGGGTCCTGCGCCGACTCCGGGGTGTGGTGCGGCCGCCCGATCAGCGGACGCAGTTCGTCCACGCCCACCGTGAACGGCAGGTCCCGCTCCCCCAGCTCGCTCTGGGCCGCGACCTTGCGCAGCAGCCGTCCGACGGCCCGCTCCAGGTTCCGTACGCCCGCCTCGCGGGTGTACTCGCCGGCCAGCTTGGCCAGCGCCTCGTCCGTGAACGTGACCTCGCCGGCCTCCAGACCGGCCCGCTCCAGCTGGCGCGGCACCAGGTGGTCGCGGGCGATGACGGTCTTCTCGTCCTGCGTGTAGCCGTCCAGCCGGACCAGCTCCATGCGGTCGAGCAGCGGCTCCGGTATGGCCTCCAGGACGTTGGCCGTCGCCAGGAAGACCACATCGCTCAGGTCGAGCTCGACCTCCAGGTAATGGTCCCGGAAGGTGTGGTTCTGCGCCGGGTCGAGGACTTCGAGGAGCGCCGCGCCCGGGTCGCCGCGGAAGTCCGAGCCGACCTTGTCGATCTCGTCCAGGAGGACGACCGGGTTCATCGAGCCGGCCTCCTTGATGGCGCGCACGATGCGGCCGGGCAGCGCGCCGACGTACGTACGCCGGTGGCCGCGGATCTCCGCCTCGTCCCGTATGCCGCCGAGCGCGACGCGGACGAACTTGCGGCCCATCGCGCGGGCCACCGATTCGCCCAGCGAGGTCTTGCCGACGCCGGGCGGGCCGACCAGCGCCAGCACGGTGCCGGCGCGGCGCCCGCCGATGAGGCCGAGGCCGCGGTCCGCGCGCCGCTTGCGTACGGCCAGGTACTCGGTGATGCGCTCCTTGACGTCCTCCAGACCGGCGTGGTCCGCGTCCAGGATCTCCTTCGCGCCGGGGATGTCGTACGCGTCCTGCGTACGCTCGTTCCACGGCAGCTCCAGCACCGTGTCCAGCCAGGTCCTGATCCAGCTGCCCTCGGGGCTCTGGTCGCTGGACCGCTCCAGCTTGTCGACCTCCTTGAGAGCCGCCTTGCGCACGTCCTCGGGCAGCTCGGCCGCCTCGACGCGGGCGCGGTAGTCCTCGCCCTCGTCCTCCGGGTCGCCGTTCAGCTCGGCCAGCTCCTTGCGGACGGCTTCCATCTGGCGGCGCAGCAGGAACTCGCGCTGCTGCTTGTCGACGCCCTCCTGGACGTCCTTGGCGATCGACTCCGCCACGTCCTGCTCGGCGAGGTGCTCGCGCAGCGCCTCGGTGGCCTGCTTGAGGCGGGCCACCGGGTCCGTGGTCTCCAGCAGCCGGACCTTCTGCTCCGTGCTCAGGAACGGCGAGTAACCGGAGTTGTCCGCGAGCTGCGAGACGTCCTCGATCTGCTGGATGCGGTCCACGACCTGCCAGGCACCGCGCTTCTTGAGCCAGTCGGTGGCCAGAGCCTTGTACTCCTTGACCAGCTCGGTCACGGCACCGGGCAGCGGATCGGGCACCGTCTCGTCGACGGTCGTGCCCTCCACCCACAAGGCGGCGCCGGGCCCGGTCGTCCCCGCCCCGATGCGCACCCGCCCGAGGCCGCGGATCAGCGCCCCCGGATCACCGTCGGACAGCCGCCCGACCTGCTCGACGCGCCCGAGCACACCGATCGCCGCGTACGCGCCGTCGATCCGCGGCACAAGCAGCACCCGCGGTTTGTTACCCGAAGCGGCAGCGGCCTGCGCGGCCTCGACCGCGGCCCGCACCTCCGCCTCGGAAAGGTCCAGGGGCACCACCATGCCGGGCAGAACGACCTCGTCGTCAAGAGGCAGCACGGGCAAGGTGAGCGATGTGGACGTCGAAGCCATGATCTCCCCTTCGGCAAGCAAGTTGAGCAATATCCACTCAATGCGTGTGGGCCGGGGGATGTTCCCTGGGTGGGGGGTGTTCGCTGTGGGCGATCAGCGGGGGCTGTTCTGTGGTTGCCGGTCGCCTGGTCGTTTGCGGTTGCCCCGGTGGGGGTGCGGTTCTGCCCGGTGGGGGTGCGGGTTTGCGCTTGGGGTTCGGTGGGTGGGGGCTCGGGGCCCCGCAGGGGTCACTCCTCGGCGCCTGGAGCGGCCGTCATGTATGGACGCAACCGGGGCTTCGGTCGCCTGCGGGGAGACCCCTACGTGTCCCCGAGCCCGCGCCGTACGCGGCTCTCCCGCCGCCGTGGCTGGGGTCTTTACAGACCCCGGCGGCCGGACCCCTGCGGCCCCCTCCGCATGACGCGGAGTCGCCCCCGGCCTGCGCCTATGCAAGGCGAGCGTCACCTCGTGGGGGGCGCGCACCCGGTTTCTTTTCCCCTCCCCCTACCGGCCCGCACACGCCGAACCGACGGGAGGGGGTGTGCAGGGGGACACTCCCCGCAGGCGACCGTTACATGGTTGCGTCCAGACATGACGGCCGCTCCAGGCGCCGAGGAGATGGCCCCCTGGGCACCCCCGCCCCACAACAAAGCCAATGCGTATCCGCGCGAAGCGCGGACCAGACCCCACAAACCCGCGGCTCCGCCGCGATCAGCGGCACCGCAACAGCGGCCAGATGAGGGTTCCGAGGACCAGGGCCAAGACATGGCCGGAGTCGCTCACGGGGTCCGTGGAAACGAGGAGGTTGGTGACGGCGAACCAGGTCACACCCCCCAGGAGCGGCCACCGAGCCCAGACCGGCAGCAGCCCCGCCAGCGCACCGGTGCAGGTCATCACGCCGAAGCTGATGCCGTAGTCGAGGCGTTGCAGCGAGTCGGCGGGAAGGTACCCGAGGGCGACCGCGGCGCCCACCGGCAGCTCGGTGGCCAGAGTGGCCACCGCATGGCCGCCGAAGAAGACCGCGGCCGTTCTCAGGGCGCCGACGCGGCGTTCCAGCGCCGTCAGGACGAAGAGGAAGGCGAGGGCGTACGCGGAGGTCATGCCGCCCGCGATCCACAGGGCGCTGGCGACCAGCACGAGCAGGGGCGAGCGTGCCAGGTGCTCCACGTCCGTACTGGAGCCCTGGAGCAGGGCGAGGACCAGGTCGGGGTCGGCGTACTCGGCGAAGACGGACGTCGCGACGAGGAGGAGGGTGTAGCCGAAGGTGAAGGGCGCGCCCAGGGGCGTGGGCAGCAGCCGCCAGAAGCGCGGCACCCGCGCGAGAGCGGATGCCGCGGAGGGCGCAGACGAGGGGACGGGTACGGCCGTGGACGCGGCCACGGGTACGGCGTGGGCCGCCCCCGACGCCCCCGCCGCCCCCGGCTGTCTCGGCACCCCGGAAAGCGCCATCCTCTCGCCCACAGGCCCTATAGGCCGCCCCTCAGGGGCACCCTCCTCGGCCACATCCACCACACCACCCCGATCCACTGCCCCCAGTCCCCTTCCATCCCGCACCGGCGGGCTCACCAAGATCTACGTACGCCAACAGCGTGCACGCTCAACCCATGAGTGAGCTGTGTCCGTGACACGCGTCACCCGAACCGGTCGCCGTAAGGCGAGCCCGCGGCCCGGCAGCACGCCCCGGACCCACAAACCAGTTGGACCCACGCACCCCCGATTCGCCAGGATGGCGCTCATGTCCGACCCCGCGCACGCCGTGCCCCACCCCGTGCTCGTACCCGGTTCGCCCGTCGCCGACAGCCCGCCGCAGGTGCTGGATCGCCGCGAGGGCCCGTACGGGGAGGCCGTCCTGCGGCGGCGGGGCGAGCACTTCGAGATCATCGCCAATGGGTGTTTCCTGATGGACACCTCGGACGGACGGTCCGAACGGCTGCTGGTGGACGCGGCGCTCGCGGAGCTGGACGGGCGGCCGTCGCCCAGCGTGCTGATCGGCGGGCTGGGCGTGGGATTTTCCCTGGTGCGCGCGACGGAGGAGCAAGCGTGGGGGCGGATCACCGTCGTCGAGCGGGAGCCGGCGGTGATCGACTGGCACCGCGGCGGTCCGCTGTCGGCCGTCTCGGGGGCGGCGCTCGCCGATCCGCGTACCGAGATCGTCGAGGCCGACCTGGTCGCGTACGTACGCGGCGGGGCCGGTGAGCGCACCTTCGACGCGCTGTGCCTGGACATCGACAACGGGCCGGACTGGACCGTCACCGAGGACAACGGCGGTCTCTACTCCCCGGCCGGGCTCGCGGCCTGCCGGGAGCGGCTGACGCCCGGCGGGGTGCTCGCCGTGTGGTCGGCGCAGCCGTCGTCCGCCTTCGAACTGGCGCTGCGAAATGCCGGGTTCACCGGCGTACGTACCGAAGAGATCCCCGTTGTCCGAGGCGTCCCGGACGTGGTGCACCTCGCGCGCAAGGGCGCGTAGCCGACGGTCACACCCTGCCCTTACGCTGCTGCCCAGCAGTACGCGACCAGGCAGCACGGGGACATGCAGGGGCGGGCGATGGATCAGACGCAGACCACCCAGGGCGGCACCGCCGCGGCCACGCCCGGCGCCCAGCGCCGGGTTCTCGTCGTGGAGGACGATCCGACGATCGTGGACGCCATCGCGGCCCGGCTGCGTGCCGAGGGTTTCCAGGTGCAGACGGCCACCGACGGGCCCGCGGCGGTGGACACCGCCGAGGCGTGGCAGCCGGATCTGCTGGTGCTGGACGTGATGCTGCCGGGCTTCGACGGGCTGGAGGTGTGCCGCCGGGTGCAGGCCCGGCGGCCGGTGCCGGTGATGATGCTCACCGCGCGGGACGACGAGACGGACATGCTGGTCGGGCTGGGCGTCGGCGCCGACGATTACATGACCAAGCCGTTCTCCATGCGGGAGCTGGCGGCGCGGGTGCACGTGCTGCTGCGGCGGGTGGAACGCGCGGCGCTGGCCGCGCATACGCCGCGCAGCGGCATCCTGCGCCTCGGCGAGCTGGAGATCGACCACGCGCAGCGCCGGGTGCGGGTGCGCGGCACGGACGTACATCTGACGCCGACCGAGTTCGACCTGCTGGTCTGCCTGGCCAACACGCCGCGCGCGGTGCTCTCCCGTGAGCAGCTGCTGGCCGAGGTGTGGGACTGGGCGGACGCCTCCGGTACGCGCACGGTCGACAGCCACATCAAGGCGCTCCGCCGCAAGATCGGCGCCGAGCGCATCCGTACGGTCCACGGTGTCGGGTACGCCCTGGAGACCCCGCCCGTATGACGGCCCCCACCCGCCGCCGGACCGCCGACCGGAAGGAGCGACGCGAACGGGCCCGGGAGCGGGCGTGGGACGGTCCTGCCGTGCTGCGCGAGCGGGTGTGGAGGCCGTTCTGGCAGCGGGTGTGGGAGGGGCTGCGGCCGCTGGACCCGTACCGCTCGGTCAAGGCGGCGCTCGGCGCGCTGGTCATCGTCTCGGTGATCATCACCACGCTGCTGGTGTTCGTCGCCATCCACTCCGACACCGAGCTGCGGGTCATCACGGTCTTCTCGATCATCGCCTCGCTGCTGGTCACCCAGTTCGTCGCGCAGGGCCTGACGGCGCCGCTGGACGACATGACGGACGTGACCCGGGCGATGGCGGACGGTGACTACACCCGCCGGGTGCGCGGCGGGCGGCGGGACGAGTTCGGCGATCTGGCGGACGCCTTCAACCGGATGGCCGCCGATCTGGAGGCGGTGGACACCCACCGCAAGGAGCTGGTCGCCAATGTCTCGCACGAGCTGCGCACGCCGATAGCGGCCCTGCGCGCCGTCCTGGAGAACGTGGTGGACGGTGTCTGCGAGCCCGATCCGGAGACGATGCGTACGGCCCTGAAGCAGACCGAGCGGCTGGGCCGGCTGGTCGAGCACCTGCTGGACCTGTCGCGGCTGGACAACGGCGTGGTGCCGCTGCACGCCCGCCGCTTCGAGGTGTGGCCGTATCTGTCGGGGGTGCTCAAGGAGGCCAACATGAGCCGGGGCGCCTCGACGCTGTCGGGGCTGGCCGGCTCCGGCACCCACACCCGTACGGACGTACATCTGCACTTGGACGTCTCGCCACCGGAGCTGACCGCGCACGCGGACGCCGAGCGGCTGCACCAGGTGGTGGCCAACCTGATCGACAACGCCATCAAGCACAGCCCGCGGCACGGCCGGGTGACGGTGCGGGCGCGGGCGGGCGAGGCGCCGGAGAGCCTGGAGCTGGAGGTGCAGGACGAGGGCCCGGGTATCCCGGAGGCCGAGCGCCACCACGTCTTCGAGCGCTTCAACCGGGGCGATCCGGCGGCGTCGGGTCCGGGCAGCGACGCCGGTACGGGCCTGGGCCTGGCCATCGCGCGCTGGGCGGTGGATCTGCACGGCGGGCGGATCGGGGTGGCCGAATCCCCGCGCGGCTGCCGCATCCGTGTCACCCTTCCGGGTACCGGTGTCATACGAAGCTGACTCCGTGTGACGTAGGGTCGATGGTGGAAGCACCCGGTTCGGGGGTGCGGTGGCGATGGCCCGTACCCGCATACAGGGAACCTGGTGTGTTTCCCGTCGCGTCATGCCCCGAAACCCTTTGCTGAATGTGACGTGCACGACGACTGACGGCCCCGGACTGCACCAAAGGTCCCGACAGGCGTAGCCTTTATTCCCGCTGTCCACCACCTTAGGAAGCGGAAGAGGGCGGTTGCCGCCGTGTCGCCACAGTCCCCCAACAGTTCGAGCACTTCGACTGACCAAGAGGGGCAGGGTAAGAACCCTGCTGCCGCATTCGGTCCGAACGAGTGGCTCGTCGACGAGATCTACCAGCAGTACCTCCAGGACCCGAACTCGGTAGACCGAGCCTGGTGGGACTTCTTCGCCGACTACAAGCCGGGAGCGGGCGCCGCCGCGCCGGCTGCGGCGAGTGACGGCGCCCCCGCCACTCCGGCCTCCGGAACCGGCCAGGCCGCGCAGGCCGCCGCGCCGAGCGCGCCCGCGGCCCCGGCCCGGCCCGCGCAGCAGCAGCCCGCGGCGCCGGCCGCCAAGCCCGCAGCGGCGCAGCCCGCCGCTCCGGCCACGCCGGCCGCGAGCGCCCCTGCGCCCGCCAAGGCCGCTCCGGCCAAGGCCGCACCCGTCAAGACCGCTCAGCCCGCAGCCAAGAAGGACGACGTGAAGCCCGACGAGGCGCCCGCAGGCCCGGAACTGGTCACCCTCCGTGGCCCCTCCGCCGCCGTGGCGAAGAACATGAACGCCTCCCTGGAGCTGCCCACGGCCACGTCCGTGCGCGCCGTCCCGGTGAAGCTGCTGTTCGACAACCGCATCGTCATCAACAACCACCTCAAGCGCGCCCGTGGCGGGAAGGTCTCCTTCACCCACCTGATCGGGTACGCGATGGTGCAGGCCCTCAAGGCCATGCCGTCGATGAACTACTCCTTCCAGGAGAAGGACGGCAAGCCGACGCTGGTCAAGCCCGAGCACGTCAACCTCGGTCTGGCCATCGACCTGGTCAAGCCCAACGGTGACCGCCAGCTCGTCGTCGCGGCCATCAAGAAGGCCGAGACGCTCAGCTTCTTCGAGTTCTGGCAGGCGTACGAGGACATCGTCCGCCGCGCCCGCAACAACAAGCTGACGATGGACGACTTCACCGGGGTCACCGCGTCGCTGACCAACCCGGGCGGCATCGGCACCGTCCACTCCGTGCCCCGCCTGATGCCCGGCCAGGGCCTCATCATCGGCGTCGGCGCGATGGACTACCCGGCCGAGTTCCAGGGCACCTCGCAGGACACCCTGAACAAGCTGGGCATCTCCAAGGTCATGACGCTGACCAGCACGTACGACCACCGCGTGATCCAGGGCGCCGCCTCCGGCGAGTTCCTGCGCATCATGAACCAGCTGCTGCTCGGCGAGAACGACTTCTTCGACGACATCTTCAAGTCGCTGCGCATCCCCTACGAGCCGGTGCGCTGGCTGCGTGACATCGACGTCAGCCACGACGACGACGTCACCAAGGCGGCCCGGGTCTTCGACCTGATCCACGCCTACCGGGTGCGCGGCCACGTCATGGCCGACACCGACCCGCTGGAGTACGAGCAGCGCAAGCACCCCGACCTCGACATCATCGAGCACGGGCTGACGCTGTGGGACCTGGAGCGGGAGTTCGCCGTCGGCGGCTTCGCCGGCAAGACCATGATGAAGCTGCGCGACATCCTGGGCGTGCTGCGCGACTCGTACTGCCGCACCACCGGCATCGAGTTCATGCACATCCAGGACCCCAAGCAGCGCAAGTGGATCCAGGACCGGGTCGAGCGCGGGCACTCCAAGCCGGAGCGCGAGGAGCAGCTGCGCATCCTGCGCCGCCTGAACTCCGCCGAGGCGTTCGAGACGTTCCTGCAGACGAAGTACGTCGGCCAGAAGCGGTTCTCCCTGGAGGGCGGCGAGTCCGTCATCCCGCTGCTGGACGCGGTCATCGACTCGGCCGCCGAGTCGCGCCTGGACGAGGTCGTCATCGGCATGGCCCACCGCGGCCGCCTGAACGTCCTCGCCAACATCGTCGGCAAGTCGTACGCGCAGATCTTCCGCGAGTTCGAGGGCAACCTCGACCCGAAGTCGATGCACGGCTCCGGCGACGTGAAGTACCACCTGGGCGCCGAGGGCACCTTCACCGGCCTGGACGGCGAGCAGATCAAGGTCTCGCTGGCCGCCAACCCCTCGCACCTCGAAGCGGTCGACCCGATCGTCGAGGGCATCGCCCGCGCCAAGCAGGACATCATCGGCAAGGGCGGCACGGACTTCACCGTCCTGCCGGTCCAGCTGCACGGTGACGCGGCGTTCGCCGGCCAGGGTGTGGTCGCCGAGACGCTGAACATGTCGCAGCTGCGCGGCTACCGCACCGGCGGCACGGTGCACATCGTCATCAACAACCAGGTCGGCTTCACCGCCGCCCCGGAGTCGGCCCGCTCCTCCATGTACGCCACGGACGTGGCCCGCATGATCGAGGCGCCGATCTTCCACGTCAACGGTGACGACCCCGAGGCCGTCGTCCGGGTCGCGCGACTGGCGTTCGAGTTCCGCCAGGCGTTCAACAAGGACGTCGTCATCGACCTGATCTGCTACCGGCGCCGCGGTCACAACGAGACCGACAACCCGGGCTTCACGCAGCCGCTGATGTACGACCTGATCGACAAGAAGCGCTCGGTGCGCAAGCTCTACACCGAGTCGCTGATCGGCCGCGGCGACATCACGCTGGAGGAGGCCGAGCAGGCCCTCCAGGACTTCCAGGGCCAGCTGGAGAAGGTCTTCACGGAGGTCCGCGAGGCCACCACCGCCCCGGCCGCCCCCGAGGTGCCGGAGCCGCAGGCCGAGTTCCCGGTCGCCGTGGACACCGCGATCTCCCAGGAGGTCGTCAAGCGGATCGCCGAGTCCCAGGTCAACATCCCCGAGCGGGTCACCGTCCACCCGCGTCTGCTGCCGCAGCTGCAGCGCCGCGCGGCCCAGGTGGAGGACGACACGATCGACTGGGGCACCGGCGAGACCCTCGCCTTCGGCTCGCTGCTGATGGAGGGCACCCCGGTCCGTCTGTCGGGCCAGGACTCCCGCCGCGGCACCTTCGGCCAGCGCCACGCGGTGCTGGTGGACCGGGAGACCGGCGAGGACTACACCCCGCTGCTCTACCTGTCCGAGGACCAGGCGCGCTTCAACGTCTACGACTCGCTGCTGAGCGAGTACGCGGCGATGGGCTTCGAGTACGGCTACTCCCTGGCCCGACCGGAGGCGCTGGTCCTGTGGGAGGCGCAGTTCGGTGACTTCGCCAACGGCGCGCAGACCGTCATCGACGAGTTCATCTCCTCGGCGGAGCAGAAGTGGGGCCAGACCTCCGGCGTCACCCTGCTGCTGCCGCACGGCTACGAGGGCCAGGGCCCGGACCACTCCTCGGCCCGTATCGAGCGCTTCCTCCAGCTGTGCGCGCAGAACAACATGACGGTCGCCATGCCGACGCTCCCGTCGAACTACTTCCACCTGCTGCGCTGGCAGGTGCACAACCCGCACCACAAGCCGCTGGTCGTCTTCACCCCGAAGTCGATGCTGCGTCTGAAGGCGGCGTCGTCGAAGACGGCGGAGTTCACCACGGGCGGCTTCCGGCCGGTGATCTCGGACGACGCGGCGAAGGCCGAGGACGTCACCAAGGTCATCTTCTGCTCCGGCAAGGTCTACTACGACCTGGAGGCGGAGCGGGTCAAGCGCGGCGCGTTCGACACGGCGCTGGTCCGTATCGAGCGGCTGTACCCGCTGCCCGGCAAGGAGCTCCAGGCGGAGATCGCCAAGTACCCGAACGCGGGCAAGTACCTGTGGGTGCAGGAGGAGCCGGCGAACCAGGGTGCGTGGCCGTTCCTGGGTCTGAACCTGATCGACCACCTGGACCTGTCCGTCGGCGCGGACGTGCCGCACGGCGAGCGCCTGCGCCGCATCTCGCGGCCGCACTCCTCGTCGCCGGCCGTGGGTTCCGCCAAGCGCCACCAGGCCGAGCAGGCCGCGCTGATCGCCGAGGCGTTCGACGCGTGATCCGGATCCACCCGGTGTGAAAGGGAGGGGCCCCGCAGCGATCGCTGCGGGGCCCCTCCCTTTTCGCGCTTTTCGCGCTCTCGCCGTCAGACCGGCTGCGGCTCGAAGTCCCAGTACGGGCGGCGCCGACGGCGGGCGGAGAGGGTGTGCGGGTGCTCGGCGCCCAGCGTCTCGGTGAGCTGCTGTACGGCCTCCTGTTCCAGCTTGGACGCCTCCTGGCCGCGTCGCAGCGCCCGCAGGTCGTCGGCGAGGGCCGTCTTGGCGGAGAGGGTCAGCGGGTGGGTGTCGCCGAGGGTCTGCTTGGCGCGCTCCAGGGTGTCGCGGCTCAGCTCGGCGGCGCTGTCCTCGGCGTCGACGCGGTTGCGGGCGCCGGCGGCGTTCAGGGCGCAGCCCAGTGTCCAGGGGTGGTCGGCGCCCATCGCCCGGGTCATGCCGGCGAGCGCCTGTTCGGCGATGGCCAGCGCGTTGTCCCGCTCGCCGAATTCCCAGCACACCAGGCCGGTGTTGCCGAGCGCGCCGACGGTGAACGGGTGGGCCTCGCCGACCAGGGTGCGGTACCGCTCGGCGGCCTCCTCGCCCAGTTCCCTGGCCTGGCCGAGGTCACCGTGCTCGCGCAGGAAGGTGGCGTAGTTGGCCTGCATCATGAGCGTCTCGGGGTGGCGGGGGCCGTGCACCCGGCGGGAGCGCTCCACCACGTCGCCCATCAGCGCGTCGGCCTGGGTGACGGCGCCGGAGCGGCGCAGGCACAGCGCGAGGTTGTGCTCGGCGCGCAGGGTCAGCGGCGTGTGCTTGCCCATGACCTGGTGGTAGAGCCGTACGTTCAGCTCCTGGCGGGAAAGGGCGTCGGTGTAGCGGCCGAGGAGGCGCAGCATGCGGGCGTACGAATACGCGGCGCCGAGCGTGAGGTGGTGCCGGGCGCGCAGCTGGCGCTCCCAGACGAGCAGCACCTCGCCGTAGAGGGCGAGCGCTTCCTCGTAGCGGCCGACGGCGCTGAGCGCCGAGGCGAGGTTGCTGCGGGAGGAGAGGGTGAGGGGCGCTTCGGGGCCGAGGAGTTCCGTACGGCCGCGGACGACCGATTCGAAGATCTCCAGTGCCTGCTGGTAGGAGCCCAGCGCCATGTAGGTGCCGGCCAGGCCGTCCTGCGCGCGCAGCAGGGCGCCGTCGCCCGGGTCCCGTTCGGCGGCCAGTTCCTCGACGATGGCGCTGCCGACCGCCTCGGCCTCTCGGTAGCGGCCCAGGCGGCGCAGCATGTTGGCGTGCTGGTGGGTGATCACGAGCATGGTGCGCTGGGTGGGCGCGATGCGGGTGCGCCAGCGGGAGAGGAACTGCTCGCACAGCCGCAGGCCGATGCGGTACTCGCCGCGCACCCGCAGATACTCGATGCAGTTCAGCAGCAGTTCCTGGACGGAGGTCTCGGGGCTGTCCAGGACGCCGGCCGGCTCCAGGTGCGGGATGAGGGCGGCGTACTGCTCCCAGGTGCGGGTGTCGGAGGGGCTCTGCGGGTCGGCGGTGGCCAGCACCCGGCAGGCGGTGGCGGACATGGTGTCGCGCTCGTCCTCGGCCATGTCGCTGCGCAGGAACCGGTGGTAGAGCCGGTGCATCTGGGCCGTCTCGACGGCGGGGTCCGAGGTGGTCTGGGCGACCTGGTAGTCCAGGCGTACGGCGGTGGACTCGGTCAGCCGGCGCAGCGCAGTGTTCCACGCGATCGGCTCGGCCGCCAGGTCGGCGAGGTATTCGGGCAGGTCGCCGCGGCGGGCGCGGGCGAGCATGGGGACCGGGATGGCGTCCGGCGCGAAGAACGCGAAGAGCTTGAGCAGTTCGACGGCGGCGGGGCTGCGCTCGCGCAGCGTGTTGAGGGTTATGGCCCAGCTGGTCTGGAAGGCCATCGGGTAGTCGGTGGAGATGCGGATGCCGACCAGGCTCGGCTCGCCGCGCCGGATCAGCTCGATGTACTCCCGGGGCGCCATCGGGTTGGCGTCCAGCCAGGCGGCGGTCTGGGCGAGCAGCAGCGGCAGATCCTGTACGGCGTCCGCCAGCAGGTCGGCTTCCTTGTTCGTCAGCCGGGGGGCGCGGCGCCGCGCGTAGGCGACGGACTCGGTGCGGGTGAAGGGCAGCACCTCGATCTCCTGGGCGCTGCCGGAGCCGGACCAGTCCCGGGTGAGGGTGGTGATCAGGACGTGGCCGCGGCCGTCCGGCACCAGGTCCTCGATCTGCTCCATGTCGTCGGCGCTGTCGAAGATCAGCAGCCAGCGGCGGTACGGGCGGCCGATGCGCAGCGCCTCGTGGACGGCGCGGATGCGGTCGCCCAGCTCCTGGCCGACCGGCAGGTTCATGCGGGTGGCCAGCTCGGCGAGCTGTTCGCGGGCGGCGCCGCGGTTGGTGGCGCTGATCCACCACACCACGTCGTAGTCGTTGCCGAAGCGGTGGGCGTATTCGGCGGCGATCTGGCTCTTGCCGACGCCGGAGATGCCGTAGAGGGCGATCCGGGTCTCCATCGGCTGGCCGGGCCCCGGGAGCGGGCCCGCCAGCTTGCCGTGCAGCTCTTCCAGCGCGGTGTCGCGGCCGGTGAAGCGGTTGTTGCGGCGGGGGATGTTCCAGATCTCGGGCGGGTCGTTGGGGAAGCGCGGGGCGTTGGCGGCGGGCTCGGTGGGGCGGCGTCCGGCGGCCGGGACGCCGAGGCGGTTCAGTACGCGCCGGTTGGCCTCGACGGCGTCCAGGTCGCGCAGGTCGGCGGGGCGCAGCACGGAGGCGGTGGCGGGCAGCCGCTGGGTGGCGACGCTGACGGCGGCGAAGCGGTCGGCGTGCTCCGGTACGACTTCCTGAAGGGCGGCCGTCCACTCCTCGTGGGTCTTGGGGCCGAGCTTGAAGTACCAGTCGTCCAGCACCATGAGCAGGCGGCCCTCGGCGGCGAGCAGGCCGGCCAGTTCCTCGGTGAGGGGGCTGTCGGCGGCGGGGTCCCAGCGCAGCATGGTGGTGCCGTGTCCGAGCTGCTCCAGCTGGTGCGAAATCCACGCCGCCCAGGGCCGGTTGAAGCCCGCGTAACTGATGGTGATGTGCTCTGCGGAGCCGGTAATAGCGGACTGGTCGGCCATGCGCCCGTCTCCTCGGTATGCGGCGGTTCGCGCGTGCGCGAGCTGGCTGTTCGGCACGATAGCCCAAGTATCGCCCTGTGCGGCGACGCCACGTCAGGTCTTGTACGCGGCGGGCCAGTTGACGGACGCGGCGGCCAGTCCGGCGGCGGGCCCGGGCGTCCGGTCCGCGTGCACCTCGGTGTCGAGGCGGGCGGCGATGTGGCGGATCACCCGTTCCAGGTCGGCGCAGTACACGGACGGGTTACGGAAGCCGCTGCCCGCCCGGTAGCGGTGGGCGTAGTTGCCGCCGCCGCACACCGTCAGCAGCGGGCAGGCGCGGCACCGCGCGCACAGGCCGTCGGCGCCCAGGCGGCGGGCGGCCATCCCCGGGTGGGCCAGCGCCTCGTCGAAGCTGTTGCGGAAGACGTCCAGGCCGGTGGCGGCGGCGCCCTCGTACGCCGATTTGAGGGAGTCGACCTGTTCGATGGCGCCGTCGGTGTCGACCACGAGCGCGACCACGGGTGACAGGCCGACCGCCTCGCTGCTGCTGGGGCGGCCCAGGAGCAGGCCGATGATCTCGGTGAAGAGGCGTATCCGGGGCGCGGGCTCCGTTTCGTCCCACCAGAGGTCGAAGACGGTGCACAGCCAGTCGCCGTACGGGGTGCGGCTCACCGGGTCGGGCGGCAGCGGCGGGCGGCTGGTCCAGTTGGCGTGCGGGAGGAGGAAGTCGAGCATCGGGGGGCCGAGGGCGCGCAGCGAGCCGTAGACCAGGGCGGGGTCGGAGGTGATGTCGATGGTGCACAGGATGCCCGCGAAGGTGTCGGGGCGGCGGGCCAGCAGGCGGGCGGCGCGGGAGGCGGCCGCCCAGGAGGGCCGTCCCGCGTGGTCCAAGCGCCGTCGGTTCAGGCCGGGGGTGCCGCCGTCCAGGCTGAGCCCGATCCGGAAGCCCGCGGCGGCCAGGGCGTCGAGCGCCTGCGGGGTGAGGAGGGTGCCGTTGGTCTGTACGCCGAGGTGCGCGCGGCAGCCGTCCGGGAGTACGGCGCGCAGCGCGGCTGCCTGGTCGAGGAGCGGTCCCGGGCCGGTGAGCAGGGGTTCGCCGCCGTGCAGGTCGACGCGGATCTCGTCGAGGCCGTGGGTGCGTACGTGTTCGGCGATGCGCAGCGCGGTCCGGCGGACGGTGCCGGGCGGGGCGTGCGGCGGGCGGGCGCGCCAGCTGCGGTCCGGGCCCGCGTAGATGTAGCAGTAGGTGCACGCGAGGTTGCAGCGGCTGTGGGTCTTCAGGACGAACTGGCGGAAGGGGACCGCGGGCGCCTCAAGGCTCTGGAACACCACGACGCCGCCCCCTGCCTGCGTCCGACGTCCGGGCAGCCCGATGGCGGCCCGCTGTCGCGATACCTGGCTCCGGCACGGGAGAACATGCACACGGCAAGGACAACTGGCCGGTTTCGTAGCCCGTTTGCCCAAAAACCGTCGCCCGGCGTTCAGATTCGGACGCTTACCGTACGGTCGGGCCCGGACCGTCGTCGTAGTACGCCACCGCCCGCTCGGCGGGGGGCCAGTTGCGCAGCAGGAGGGCGGCCACCTCCCCCAGCACCGGATGGCCCGTCCGCGCGGCCACCGCGGCCACATCGACACCGCCGAAGTCCGGCAGCGGCTCGGCCGACGGGCCGGACGGCTCGGCCGGTGCGGCCGGGGCCGTACCGGTGACGGGGACTGTCGCCACGCTGTTCTCCTCTGGGCCGGGTGGACGGGGTGTTCCCGCGCGCCCGTGCGCGCAAACGCCCGGCCCGGCCGGGTCGGGCGGTCATTCGGACGGTTCCAGGGCGCGCATCCGCTCCCTCGTGCGCCGGGCCTCCGGGCCGTTCTCCTCGGACGCGCGCTGCCACTGCTCCCAGCTCTCCCGGTACGCGGGCAGCGCCGCCTGCGGCCCCGCCGTGTCCTCCAGGACGCCGGCCCGCCGGTGGTGGGCGCGCGCCGCCAGCAGCGGGCTGCCGGCCCGTTCGGCCGCGGCGGCGGCCCGGCGGTAGGCCGCGGCGGCGCGGTCGTGCCGCTCGCGGGAGTCGAAGCGGCGGTCCAGTACGAGCTGGACGTCACCGACCTCCAGCCATGCCTCCGCACTGACCACCGGATCGGCCGAACTGCGCGCGGCCAGCTCCAGCACCCAGTCCGCCTCGTGCAGATCGGCCAGCGAGGGCTGGCGGTCGTGGCGCAGGCGCAGGGCACGGCCGAACAGCAGGCGGTGGGAGCCCAGTTCGGGGTCGTGCGGGGCGACCCGGCCGAGCGCCTCGCGCAGCACGTGCACCGCCTCGTTCGCCAGTCGCTTGGCCTGGTCGCCGGGGGGCTCCAGGCGGGCGCGCAGCAGCAGCGCGGCGCCGCGCCGGGCGAGCAGGGAGCTGTGCTCGGGCGAGTCGGGGGTGGTCAGGCGCAGCGCGGCGGCCAGCGCATCGATGGCCGCGTCCAGCGCTTCCGGGTCGGCGGTGCGGGCGTGCAGAGCGCTGTACGCCTCGGCCGTACGGCTCAGGCTCTCCGCCTCCAGGGCCGGGTCGCGCAGTTCCCGGGCGAGCGCGCGGGCCCGCTCCAGGACCGGGAGCACGGCGTCCGGGCCGGTGCCGCCGCCGAGCAGCGAGCGGGCCTGGGCCAGCTCCAGCAGCGTCTCGCAGACCTCGCGGTCCGCGGAGCCGCCCCGGCGGCGCAGCAGGGTCGTGGCGGCGTCCAGATCGGCGGTGGCGCGCAGGGCGAGCGCCCCGGCGTACGTCTCGGTGGCCTCCTCGTGTCCGGCGGCGCGGCGCGCCTGGTCCAGCAGGACACCGCCGCGCGCGGCGTAGATCTCGCCGGGCACCTGCTCGCCGCTGGGCCACTGTTCCAGGAGGGTGGTCAGGGCCTGTTCGGCCTCGTCGAGCGGGTCGGCGGCGCGGCCGGTGAAGGCCGTGGCGGCCGAGGGCAGCGCGGCCAGCCGCCGCAGCACTTCGGTACGCAGCACCATGCTCTCCAATACGCGGGGATCCAGCAGGCTCATCAGCCCGCAGGCGGTGTCCAGGTGGCGCGCGGCCTCCTCCAACGCGCTCCGTTCACCGTCCGGGTACCCCGCGGCGCCGCGTTCCTGCGCGGCGGCGTAGCGCACCCGGGCGAGCACGATCAGCGCCCTGACGCGCGCCTCGCCGTCCCCGTCCGGCGTCTGCGCCGGATCGCCGCCGACGGCCTCGGCGGCCGCCCGTACCGCCCGTTCCGCCTCCTCCAGCGCGTCCGGCTGCCGCCACTTCGCCCAGCCGTGCAGCAGCGCGCGGGCGAGGTCGGTGCCCGCGGCGGGCAGGCTCTGCGCCGCCGCGCGCAGCAGCCGCACGGCTTCGATCAAGTCCCGTACCGTGCCCTCCTGTTCGTAGCGCGCCAGCAGCGCGGCGCCCTCGGCGGCGGGCCCGTCGGGCGCGTACGACAGCTGTGCGGGCGTCCGCAGGGCCGGTTCGAACCGGCGCAGCACCCGCTCGGAGATCCGCGCGAACGGCTCGGGCACGGCGCGCTGCCCGGTCGTCGGTTCCCGGCCGCTGCCGGAGAGCATGGCGACCGCGACCGCGGGGAAGTTCCGGGCGCTGCGGCCGAACGTGCGCTCGATGTAGAGGGAGCAGTGCTTGAGGACGAGGGCGGCCTCGCCGGCGCTCAGGCGGCTCAGCAGCTCGTCCCGTACGCCGGGCACGAATTCGTACCAGGGGCCGCCGGCCGGGCCCTCGCCACCCGGCGGGCCCGCGGGGTCGGGAAGCTGCTCTATCAGGCCGCTGAGCAGCACCTCCGCCAGCTCGGCGGGGCCGGTCTGGGGCAGCATCGCGCGCTGGACGAGCTGGATGACGGGCAGCGCGAGCGGTACGGCCGACAGGTGGACGGCCAGATGGCGGGCGTCCGGCGAAGCGGTCTGCTCGAACTCGCGCACCAGCCGGGACGGTTCGGGGCGCTCGGCGGCGCGGGCGACGTCCGTGCCCAGGCCGTGGTCGCAGCGGACGACGGCGGCGGCGCCGCGCAGCGACAGGCCGGAATCGGCCGCGGCCAGCCGGGCCCAGCCGCCGAGGGCCGCGGGCGCGGCCGACAGGACCGGTACGGCGCGCTCGCGGGTGCCGCCCTGCGTCTGCCCGGCCGTGGCGGGGGTACGGCGGCGGCGCCGGGCGGGGCGGAAGTCCAGGGCGCGGTACGGGCCCTGCTGCCGTACGAGCGTGCCCGCGACGGCGGGCAGCAGGGTGCGCGCCCACATCCGCTGCGGCAGCGGCTGTACGACGGCGAGCGGCGCGTCGGCCACCCAGCGGTACAGCAGGCGCTGGATGCGCCCGTCGCGCCACAGCGGGCCCGCGCAGTCGCTCACGATGAGGGTGACGTGGTGGCCCGTGGGGTCGTGCAGCTGGTCGGCGGGGCGCAGCGGCGCGTCCCGGCCGGGGCCCGCGGCGACGCCGACCTCGTCGCCGTACGGGTGGAGGTAGTGCACCGTCACGTCGCGGAAGGCGCCGACCCGCTCGCAGACCTGCCGCAGGTCGTGCAGCATCTGCTCCCACACGGCCATGGAGGAGGAGCCGTCCATGAGCAGGCGCAGGCTGGCCGCGCGGCGGCGGACGCCGCGCAGCACCGGGATGATCATCTCGGCGTGTGCGGAGAGTTCGGCGGTGGCGTCCTCGTCCAGCTCCTGGCGGACCGGGGCGACCGGCGGGTGGTAGCGCTGGATCGGCCGCAGGGCGCGCTGCAGCGGCAGCAGGCCCGGGAAGGCGGAGGCCACGGGGATGCCGACCTCGCCGAGGCGGCCGTGGTCGGGGGCCAGGGTGCGGTCGTCCTGGGCGGGCAGCAGGTCCACTTCCGTGCGCCGGGGGCGGTCCCGGGCGGCGGGCTCCGTGACGGACGGCGTGTCGCGGGCGGAATCCCGGCCACGGGAATCCACAGAGAAAGTGGCCGGTTTTGGACCCTGTGCGGTGGGCGGAACCGTCTCCTCGGCAGGCGTCACGTCGCCGTCGGCCGCCCCCGGGGTGATCCACCGGGCCAGCCACAGGGCGTCCGCCAGAGCGCGGGCGTCCGCGGGCAGGCCGGCCGCGCGCAGCCGTGCGACGATCTCACCGAGGGGGCCGTGGCCCGGTCCGCCGGCCGGCACCGCGGATCACCTGGTCCGATCCAGGGGCCGCAGCAGCTCGGCCGTCAGGCGCCGCCGCGTCTCCTCCTCGTCCTCGTCCGCCCAGCCGGCCTGCCGCGTCAGGTGGATCGCGTTGAGCAGCTGGTCCACGGCCCGTACGTCGCCGGGCTCGCGGTCCAGGAAGCGGTCGATGACGGACTCGTGCTCGGCCGCGGCGCTCTCGCCGAAGTGCGCCCGCACCATGTCCGCGAGCCGCTCCTTGTCGGGCGTGGGGATGTTCAGGTGGATACAGCGGCGCAGCAGCGGCGCGGGGAAGTCCCGCTCGCCGTTGCTGGTCAGCACGATGAACGGGAAGGCGCGGCAGCGCACCCGGCCGTCCCGCACGGTGACCCGTACGCCGTCGTCGCTCAGCACCGGCACCTCGGGGGCCGATCCGGCCAGCCGCTCCAGCTCCGGAATCCGGAACTCCCCTTCCTCCAGCACGTTGAGCAGGTCGTTCGGCAGGTCGATGTCGCTCTTGTCCAGCTCGTCGACGAGCAGCACACGCGGCTTCGCGGCGGGCAGCAGGGCCGTGCCGAGCGGGCCGAGACGGATGTAGCGGCCGATGCCGCCGCCCGGCTCGTCCTGCGGGCCCGGCCGCCCCTCCGCCGGCCCCGGCGTCGTCTGCGGGCGGGCCGCGCGGGCGATCTGGAGGTCCTGGAGGCGACCGATGGCGTCGTACTCGTACAGCCCGTCACGCAGCGAACTGCGGCTGACGATGGACCAGTTCAGCACCCGGCCGAGGCCCAGTTCGTAGGCGACCGAGTGCGCGAGGGTGGACTTCCCGCTGCCCGGGGCGCCCGTCACCAGCAGGGGACGGCGCAGGTAGAGCGCCGCGTTGACCAGCTCGCGCTCGGTCTCGCCCGGCCGGTGGTAGCTGGCCTCGCGGCGCTGCACGCCGAGCCGGCGCTCGGAGGCGTGGTCGAGAGCCGTGGGCGGCGCCACGAGCGGGCCGCCGTCGAAATCGCGCCATGGAGGGGGTGGCGGTAACTGCTCGATGCCGTCGTGCGGAGCCCCCGCGCCACGGTAGATGAGCCAGTCGCTCACGTCGGAACTCCTCGTCGCCGGCCGGCCATCGGGCAGGGGCGCGGGGCCGCGGCGGAGCATCCGGCAAGCGTCGGCGCCGCTTCCCGCCCTCCCCGGACCCGTCCCCCTGGCAATCTCTCACGACGCTAGGACAGTAACCAGCCGGACGGAAGGACACGGGGCGTTTTCCGGTCTCGGGTGCCGTCATTGGGGCGACAATTGCGTGCCCTGGGAGAAGAGTTGGGGGATCGGGTTGCCCGGGTCGTCATAGAGCAGCACGAGATCGCGGGCCCAGGAGGCACCGCCCTCCGCGGCCTTGGCGCGCAGCTCACGCACCAGTTCGGGAAGCTCGGCCACCGACTTCGGCGCCCCGAGCAGCTGCCGCACCTCCCGGTGGAACTCGTCACACACCCGGTCGCAGTCGCGCTCGTCGTGCCCCCCGGCCGGCCACAGCGCCACCGGGTGGCCGGCGTCCAGCGCCCACCCGACGGCCTCCAGCCCGGTGCCGTCCGCCACCGACCGGCACAGCGCCGGGACCGCGCCCTCGTCCGCCTCCTCCAGCAGCCGCGACAGCCCCGAAACCGACGCCCGTGGGCCGGGCGGCACCCGCAGCGCCGTCAACCGCCCCGCACCGACCAGCCCCTGCCAACGCCGCAGCCAGGCCGGATCGACCCCCTCCCGGTCCTCCTGGCGGCGCCCCTGGTCGCGCAGCACCACTGCGCGCGCCGGGCCCAGCGGGCGCAGCCGCGCCGTACGGCGGGTGGAGGCGGGCACCTGCCAGCGGTCCGCAGCGGTGTGCCAGTGCTCCTCCGGAACCGCCACCTCCAGACGCACCCGGACGCCGCCCGCCGCGTCGTCCGCACGCAGCAGACGCGGCCCCAGCCGCCGCAGAACCTGGCCGCGTGCCTCCTCGAAGGTCATGCCGTTCCGCGACTCCTGGACCTCGACGCGCTGCCACTGCCCCTGGCCGTACCCCTCGCTCACCGACCAGTTGAACAGCTGCCGCCCGCCCGCATCGTCATAGAACAGCGGCTCGAACTCCACCAGGACCGAGTCCGGGCGGCGCCGCACCGGGCCGATCCGCTCCCGGTCCCGGGGCAGCAGGACGACCGCCTTGGCCGCCACGAACAGGGCCAGCCGCTCGGCCGCCGCACGCATCCCGGCCCCCTCGTCACCGGGTACGCCGCGCGCCTCGTCGGCGGTGCGCTGCGCGACGATGCGCAGGTAGTGCACGAAGGCGCACAGCTCCGTGTACGGGTCGCTGCCCTGGTAGAGCGCACCGTGCCCGTCCCGCCACGTACGCAGCGTCCACGGCCCGGCCCGCCCCGTACGGCCCGAAGGATCCGCACGGCCCAGCGCCTCGGCGACCGCGGCCGCCACCACCAGCGGATCGCGGGGCGCGGGCAGCGACGCCAGCAGATCGAGCGCCTGCAGCCGCTCCTGCACGCCCCACAGCCGGCCGCGCCCCGACATGATCGCGTGCTGCGCGTCGAACCAGGTCGGCTCACCCGACCCGCCGAGATCCTGCCCCGCCCAGTGCCAGCGGTCGTGGAGGCTCATCAGCGCGTGGTACGGATCGTCGCCGAGCCCCTCGGCTCCCGGTACGAGGTGGTACGGGGCCAGCCGCCGCAACTCCGTCACCGGCACCGCGAGCCCGACCCGGTCCTCACGGTGACTTCCCTTGACGATGCCGACGACCTCCCCGCGGTCACAGTCCAGCAGCGGCCCGCCGGACGCGCCCGGGGTGACCCGCACATCACTGCCGAACTGGAGCCCGCGGGCGTCGCGGGCGCCGAAGCGGACGGCGATGAAGGGATCGACGTCCATGGGGGCGGGGGCGATCATGTGGGCCGGGGCAGGGCAGGCACCGACGGCGTCGTCCTCGCCGGGCCCGTGACCGGCGTCCGTACCGGCCCCGGGCCGATCATGCCCCCGGAAGATGAACGCGTCCTCCAGAAGCGCCGCCGGCTGATCACTGAGCCAGGCGCACGGGTGCGCGACATCCGGATCGACCAGCCGCAGCAGGGCCAGGTCGGTACGGGGGCCGTGGCCGGCCGGGTACTCGGGCGCCGGGCGGCTCAGGTCGTACTCCAGACGCGCGGCGGCCACCCGGCCCCCGAACGCGACACCGACCTCCCCGCCCGGCCCGGTCGGGCGGCGCCGCCCGTCCCCGCTGACCAGCACATGTGCGCAGGTCAACACCCACCCGGGTGCCACGAACACACCGCTGCCCCACAGCGGGGCCGGGTCCACGCCGGGCGCCGCGCGTACGGCGACGGTGGCGCGGCCCGCGTGGCCGAGGAGATGCGCGTACTTCTCACGGTCGGCGCGCTCGGAGCGCGCCGACCCCTGACCGCCTTCCGAGGCCGCCATCACGCGCCCGAATCGTCCGGCCCTCGGCCGTCGCTCCGGCCCTGATCCACCGCCGCCGCTTCCCGCTCCCCGCGCCGCCAGGTGAGCGTCACCGACAGGTTCGCCTTGGCCTCACCGTCCGCGAGCAGCGCCACGGCGCGGCCCGGCTTGGCCGCCACCTCCACCCCGAAACTGACGCTGGTCTCGTCCGGAGCCACCCGCTCGGTAGCCGCCCGCAGACTGGCCGCGACCCCGCCGACCAGCTCGCGCAGCCCCTCCACGCGGGCGCCGAGGGCGTCCCAGACGCCCACGTCGTCGTACTCTTCATCCGGATCGCCCGTTATGTCCAACCGGGAGACGCGGGCCCAGACCTGGGTCCCGTCGGGCAGCTCGATGAGATGTGCGCGATCGCGCATCACGGCCTCCTGCTCCCCCTGAGCGGCAATGTCGCACTGCCCCAGGGCCGTTGACAGGTGATCAGGTTATCCCCAGGGTGCGAGTGACGCGAGGGGTCGCGGCGCCTGCCTATCCTGGCCCGGAACGTCACGGAAACCAGGTGGAGAACACGGTGTATTTCACGGATCGCGGTATCGAGGAACTGGAGAGCCGACGCGGCGAGGAAGAGGTCACCCTGGCCTGGCTGGCCGACCAGCTCCGCACGTTCGTGGACCTCAACCCCGACTTCGAGGTCCCGGTAGAGCGCCTGGCGACGTGGCTGGCGCGCTTGGACGACGAGGAGGAGTAGTCACGCTTGCGTGACGGGGCACCGGGGTGAGGCTTGCCCCGGTGGGTGTGCGGTGCGGTTGCCCCGGTGGGGGTTCGCCTTGGCGCCCGGGGTTCGGTGGGTGGGGGCTCGGGGCCCCGCAGGGGTCACTCCTCGGCGCCTGGAGCGGCCGTCATGTATGGACGCAACCGGGGCTTCGGTCGCCTGCGGGGAGACCCCTACGTGTCCCCGAGCCCGGCCGGTAGGCGACTTTCCCGCCGCCGTGGCGGGGGTCTTTTACAGACCCCCGGCGGCCGGACCCATACGGCCCCCTCCGCATAACGCGAAGGCGCCCCGGGCCCTGTGCCTACGCAAGGCGAGCGTCGCCGCATGGTGGGCGCGCACCAGGTTTCTTTTCCCCTCCCCCCACCGGCCCGCACTCGCCAATCCGACGGGAGGGGGTGTGCAGGGGGACACTCCCCGCAGGCGACCGTTACATGGTTGCGTCCAGACATGACGGCCGCTCCAGGCGCCGAGGAGATGGCCCCCTGGGCACCCCCGCCCCACAACAAAGCCAATGCGTATCCGCGCGAAGCGCGGTCCAGTACACCCAACCCCGCACCAACGCGCACCCAATACTTGGCCCACCACGCCATGCGATATATCGTGAGGCGCGGATACGCGATAGCTCGCGTCACCGCAACCCAGGGGAGGCCAGGACATGTCAGCCCGGACCGAGTGGTCGGTCTCCGCACCGCGCACGCTGGAGATCGAGGAAGAGGTCACCGCACTGGAGGTGCGCGTCGTCGGCGGCACCGTCAACGTCGTCGGGACGACCGACGGCGGCCGCCCCCGCGTGGAGATCAGCGAGCTGTCCGGCCCGCCGCTGACCGTACGGCAGGAGGCGGGCACGCTCACCGTCACGTACGACGACCTGCCCTGGAAGGGCTTCCTGAAGTTCCTCGACCGCAAGGGCTGGCACCGCAGCGCAGTGGTCTCGGTCACCGTCCCCACCGCGACGAACGTCGCGATCGGCACCGTGGGGGCGAGTGCGGTGATCTCGGGGATCGACGGGCGTACGGAGCTGCGCGGCGTGTCGGGGGACAGCACCCTCGTCCGCCTGACGGGCCCCGTACGGGCCGAGACCGTGTCCGGACGGGTGGAGGGCCAGGCCGTCACGGGCGACCTGAGGTTCAACTCGGTCTCGGGCGACCTGACCCTCATCGAGGGGTCGGGCGCCACCGTGAAGGCGGATTCGGTCAGCGGCGACATGGTCCTGGATCTCGATCCGGCGGCGACGGGTACGGACGTCCAGCTGACGACGGTTTCCGGCGAGGTCGCCATCCGGCTGCCCGCGCCGGGCGACGCCGAGGTGGACGCGAACACGACCAGCGGTACGGTCGCCAACGCCTTCGAGGATCTGCGGGTCAGCGGCCAGTGGGGGGCCAAGCGGATCACGGGCCGGCTCGGCTCGGGCAGCGGCCGGCTGAAGGTCACCACGCTCTCCGGCGGCCTGGCCCTGCTGCGCCGCCCGCCGTCCCCGGACGATCGGCACCGCCCGCCGTCCCCGGACGACCGGCACCGCCCGCCGTCCCCGGACGGCCCCGCCGACACCACGGACTCCCCCGCCGACAAGAAGGTGCTCTGAACCCATGCCTCCCGTCTTCGCCCACGGCCGCCTCCGCCTCTACCTGCTCAAGCTGCTGGACGAGGCGCCGCGGCACGGTTACGAGATCATCCGCCTGCTGGAGGAGCGTTTCCAGGGCCTGTACGCACCGTCCGCCGGCACGGTCTACCCGCGGCTGGCCAAGCTGGAGGCCGAGGGGCTGGTCACCCATACCACCGAGGGCGGCCGCAAGGTGTATTCGATCACCGCGGCGGGGCGCGCCGAACTGGCGGACCGGGGCGGTGAGCTGGCGGATCTGGAGATGGAGATCCGGGAGTCGGTCGCGGCGCTGGCGTCCGACATCCGGGAGGACGTGAGCGGCTCGGCGCGGGACGTGCGCCGCGAGATGCGGGAGGCCGCCAAACAGGCCCGGCAGGGCCGGCGCGGCGGCGAGGAGCACGATTTCCCGGACGCCTCCGATTTCTTCGACGGCCGGTACGGCGACCGGGAGTCCTGGCGGCAGGCGAAGGAGGAGTTCCGCCGCGCCAAGGAGGAGTGGAAGGAGCAGGCGCGGCGGGCGAAGGAGGAGAGCCGGCGGGCCAAGCAGGACGCGCAGCGGGCGCGCAAGCAGGCCCGCGAGGCGCGGTCGTTCGTGCGCGACGAGGTCCAGGAGGCCATCAAGCGCGTACAGGAACAGGCCCAGGAGCATGTACGTACCGGGGACTGGGCCGGGGCCCTGCGCGAGGCGCTGTCGGAGGTCTCGCGCGAGGTGGGCCGGTTCACGGCCGGGCCGGAGGGGGCGGCGGGCGCGGACCGGCCGGGCGGGGGCGCCGGGCAGGCGCCGGAGGACGGCGGCGGCGTGGGCCTCACCAAGGAGGACGCCGCGACGCGGCCCGGCGGTGACGGTCGTGGCGCGGCGCGCGCGGAGGCCGCCGGCCGGGTGCCCCCGGAGCCCGCGTGGGCGTCCGAGCCCGGTTCCGGCGACCCGGCGCGGGACTTCGACCGGCTGCTGGACCGCTTCCGCGACGACCTGCGGGACGCCGCGCGCGATCACGGTGTGACGGCGGAGCAGTTGAAGGACGTACGCAGCCGTCTGTCCGCGACCGCTGCGCACGTCGGAGCGTTGCTGCGTGACCCGGAGGCATATGCGGCCGGACAGGAGCCGCCGCGCTGACTTCCTCGCCGTACTGCCCGGCGATTACGCACAGTTGCTCGCGAGGGTCTGGATTCACCCGCCGTAATCGGGGAACTCAGATCCTCGCACGGCTTTTTGCCCGACGACGGGTTCTGCCGCGAGAATTCGGGGACCTACGGCCGTGTCCGCCTTTACAGTCAACTCTCCTTGTCGACACGGATCTTGAAGGCCAAGAGGTACGCGATGTCGGAATACCCCGCGGTGGCCCGCCGGATGTGGCGCCAGCTGGAGCCCGTCCACGCCCTTCTCTACTTCGCACCCGAGGCGTTCGAGGAGGCGGCGGCCCTCGGCTTCGACACCGGTTCCCGCTGGCCCAGCTACTTCGCCTGGCGCACTGCGCCGCTCGGCGCCGCCGGTCCCGAGCTGGTGGCCGCGACGTTCTACAGCTTCAGCCCGCGGATGATCGCCCGCTATGTGCCGGCGATCTGGTCGACGGCGGCGCCCGGCAAGATACTGGACGCGCGACTGCGGGCGGTGGACCGCATACTGACCGGCCTGCTGAGATCCGGGCGGGTCTCCGACGGCCAGGTCGCCGAGGCCGCCCGGCTGGCCCGCCAGGCGGCCGAGAACGCCTCCATGGCCGCCCGCCCGCTGGCCGCCGCCAATCGCGACCTGCCCTGGCCGGACGCGCCGCACCTGGCGCTCTGGCACGCCATCACGGTGCTGCGCGAGCACCGCGGCGACGGCCACCTGGCGGCCCTGCTGACCCACGATCTGGAACCGTGCGAGGCGCTGGTGTCGTTCGCCGCGATCGGCGCCGCGCCGAAGTCCGATTTCAAGGGGCGCGGCTGGTCTTCGCAGGAGTGGAGCGCCGCGCACGACCGGCTGGCCGCGCGCGGCTGGATCGCCCCGGACGGCAGCCCCACGGACCGGGCCCGTGAGGGCCGTGACGAGGTCGAGCGGATGACGGACCGGCTGGCCGCCGGCCCCTGGCGGGCCCTGGGCCGCTCCCGCGCGGAGCGCCTCGCCCAGCTGCTGAATCCGCTACTGGGCACGATCTCGGAGGCCGGACTGCTGCCGCGGCACGGGACGTTGGGGATCGGGGCGGTGAAGGTCGCGTATCCGTAGTGGACCGGCGTGCGGCGCGCGGGACGGGCTCCCGCGCCGCCGCCGCGCGCTTCATCCCGCCACGGCCGGCTTCGCCAGCACCCGTATGACATCCGCGTGGGTGACCCCGTGCTCGGCCAGTACGGACGCGGCGAGGCCCGGCTTGGCCACCATCGCGAGCAGCAGGTGTTCGTCGCCGATGTGCTTGTCGCCGCGGCCGAGTGCGACGCGCAGCGACCGTTCCAGTACGGACTTGGCCTCCTCGCCGAAAGGGCTGCGCAGTGAGCGTCCGCGTCGCGCGGGACGGCCGGAGGCGGTGGCGAGCGCGCCCGCGCCGTGCGCCTGCTCCACCCGCGTGACGACCTCCGCCACATCGATGCCGAGCCCGGCCAGCGCTTCCGCGTCGGCGGCCGTCAGGCCGCCCCGGCGCCGGGCCTCGTCCAGCGACCGCATCACCGACGCCCGGCGCTCGCGCACGCCGAGGGCGGCGAGCGCCTCGGCGCCCGGGGAGCCCCGGCCGTCCAGCAGGGCGAGCAGCAACTCGCCCTCGCCGACCGTGCCGGGGCCCGGACGTACCGCGTAGGCGGGGGCGCCGCGCACCACGTCCCGGGCGCTCGCCGTGAACCGTTCGAACATCAACGCCTCCCGTGCTTCTTGTGGACCGCCTGCCTGCTGACTCCCAGCTCGGCGGCGATGTCCTGCCACGACCAGCCCTTCATGCGGGCGCTGCGCACCTGTACGGCTTCCAGCTGCTCCAGCAGCCGGCGGAGCGCGGCGACGGCCCGCAGGCCGATCCGGGGGTCCTGGTCGCCCGCCCGCTCGGCGAGCTTCGTTGCTTCGCTCATGGTGTCAATTTAGGTTGACGCGCGGGCCGTGTCAATGATGGTTGACGCGGCGGATCGCGCCGTCCCGTTCTTGACCTCAAGCGCACTTCACGTTGGAGGCTCTCCGGACAACAGCCCGGCCCGAGGAGCGAGAAACCCCGATGACCAGCCCGTCCGCATACCCCGACGTCCGGCGCCCGGACGCCGGTACGGTTCTCGTCAGCCCCTGGATCGTGCCGTCGCCCGACCTCCAGCGCCGCGCCGCCGACGCCGTACTCGACGCATGGGAGGGGCAGCCGCGCCCCGACGCGATGCTGTCGCTCAGCACCTTCCTGAGCGACGACGGCAGCCACGTCCTGAACTACGCGCAATGGACGGACGACGACGCGCACCGGGAATGGGTACGCCACCGGCGGCCCGCCACCGTCAGCCGTATCGACGAGTCGATTCCCGGAATCCGGCGGCCGGGCGTGACCCGGTACACGCGCTACCGCAGCTACGCACCCGAGGGGACCGCCGGTCGGCCGCCCGGCCTACTGGTCACCCCGACGTTCGCCACCACCGGCCCGGCGGTCCAGCACGCGCTGGCCGACCTCGTGATCGACGCGCTGGAGCGGGAACGCGTACCGGGACTCCTCGGGGCGCATCTCCACCTCTCCAAGGACGGCGGCCGCGTCCTGAACTTCGCCGAGTGGGCGAACACCGCCGCCTGGCGGGAGTTCGCGGGCGGTGGCGCGGCGGCCCGGCTGCGCGCGGCCCTTTCGGCTGTCGAGGGCGTGACGGCCGATACGGCGGCGCCCACGATGCCGGGGCACGCCGGGGTGACGCACTACCGGCTGCACAGGAGCCTGGTGAACGTCCCGGCCCCCTGAGCGCCCACGCCGGACCCGGGTCCGCTCAGGAGAAGATCCGGTCGAGGTGGTAGTCGATCGTGGCCTGTACGTCGGCCATCGTGCGGCGCCCGTGCAGCACGTCCATCCCCAGCCCGGTGACGCCCGACACGAGCAGGTCCGCCTCGCGCGCCGGATCGGCACCGGGCCGTACCGCGCCGATCCCCCGGATCAGATCGGCGACCAGGGATTCCACGGCCTGTTCGCCGTGCAGGAACACCTCGGCCATCGCGGGGTCGGTCAGGCTGCGCACGAAGTACGCGGTGAACACGCGGAGCGCCATGGCGCGTTGCCCGTCCAGCGGAAGGAATTCGATCAGCACGGCGCGCAGGACGGCCCGCAGGTCGCCGGCCTCGTGCAGGCCGCTCATGCGTGCGCGGGCGCGCCGGTCGTTCTCCTCGTGCAGCATCCGCAGCGCCTCGACCAGCAGGCGGTGCTTGCTGCCGAAGTAGTACTGGACCACCCGCAGCGACACCCCCGCCTCCGCCGCGACCTCGCGCATGCTCACGGCCTCCAGGCCGCGCCCGGCCGCTATCCGCCAGACGGCCTCGGCGACCTGGCGACGGCGCCGCTCCCGCGCACCGTCCGATGGGGAGTCGAGTGGCGGCTGCCGTCCGGGGACGGCGGCCCCCGCTTCGGGACGGTCCTCCGCACGGGCCTTCCTGCGCCGCCGGTACGCCTTCGCCTGGCAGCTCCGCGAGCAGTACGCGGGCGGGCGCCCCCGGACCGCCGCGGGCAGCCCCGTACCGCAGACCCGGCACCCGGCCGTCTTTTCGTCACGCACAAGGACAGCGTATCGCGCCACGCGGGGCGTGACGAATATCAGATGTGCGCAGCAGAGTCAAGACAAGGGGCGCGAGTTATTGATACGGTCGTATCCATCGGACGGAAATCACCGGCACGAGAACGGGGAGACGACCATGAACGAAGCCTGGTACCGGCTGCTGTCCATCCTGGTGTTCACCGTGGGCTTCTGGGAGGGGCCCGCGGCCATCCTCTACCGGGTCATCGGCGACGACCACGGCACCACGATGCGGCCCGTCAACTACCTCGACGCCCCCTGGAACTACGTCGCCTCGGCCGCCGTCATCGTGGTGGCCTTCGCCCTGCTCGCCGTCCTGGACAAGGGGCGCGAGAAGACACTCGCCCGCGGGCGGGACGCCGGGGCCGCCCGCACGCGCACCGGCACGCACGCGGGCTGAGCGCCCCGGCGCCCGAGGGCGTCACGCCAGCTCGTAGACCTGCCCGGTCTGCCCGCCCTCGACCGAGCGGACATACGCCGCCGCCACCTGGTCCAGGCCCACCGACGCGATGCCGGGGAAGAAGGCGCCGTAGTCCGGGAGGGATTCGGTGACCACGGTCGGGCTCACCGCGTTGACGCGCTGCGGCGCGATGTCGATCGCGGCGGCCCGTACGAACGACTCCACCGCGCCGTTGGCCATCGCCGCCGCGCTGCCGGTGGGGATCGGGTCGCGGGCGAGGACGCCGGTGATCAGGGTGAAGGAGCCGCGTGCGGAGATCCGGGCGGTGCCCTGGCGCACCAGCTCGATCTGGCTGAGCACCTTGCCGCGGAAGCCCGCCGCGTAGTCCTCCGCGGTCATCTCGGCGACCGGCTTGAACGGCGTGTCACCCGCCGCGCTGACCACCGCGTCCAGCGTCCCGATCCGCTCGGCGGCCCGGTCGTAGACCTCGGTGACCTGCGCCGGGTCGCCGATGTCCAGGCGGAGGTCGCCGCCGCTGCGGCCGACGGTGACGATCTCGTGGCCGCGTCCGGCCAGCGTCTTGTGTACGGCGGTGCCCAGTTTCCCGGTCGCGCCGATCAGGAGGATCTTCATACGGACGACGCTAGGACGGGCCGCTCACGGGAGGGAAATACCTTCTGCGGGGCATTTATGCTCGGGAGTTATGAGTGACGAACGGCGCGGCCCGGCCCCGTACGGGGGTGCGCGGTGAACGTGGAGCTGCGGCACCTGCGGGCGCTGGCCGCCATCGGTGACGAGGGCACGATCACCGGCGCGGCGGCGGCCCTGCACGTCAGCCAGCCCGCCCTGTCCCGCACGCTGGAGCAACTGGAGAGCCGGCTGGGCACCTCGCTGGTCGAGCGGACCACCCGCCGCCTGCGGCTCACCCCGGCGGGACGGCGGCTGTACGAACACGCCCACCGCATCCTCACCCAACTCGACGACGCGCTCACCGAGGCGACGGCCGGGCCGCGGGCGCTGCGGGTCGGCTTCGTCTGGGCCGCGCTCGGCCGGCACACGGTGCCGGTGCTGCGCGAGTGGCGGCAGGCGCGCCCCGATGTGCCCGTGGAGGTGCACCGGCTCGCCGACCCCGAGGCCGAGCTGCGCCGCGGCACCGTCGATCTCGCCTTCCTGCGCACCCTCCCGGCGGACGACGGCGCGCTGCACACCGTCGCGCTGTACCAGGAACGGCGGATGGCCGCGCTGTGCGAGAGCGACCCGCTGGCCGGTGCCGATGCGGTCGGGCTGGCCGATCTGGCGCACCATCCGATCGCGCTGTGCGCCACGGCGTGCACCACCAGCACCGAACTGTGGCCCGCCGGGCGGCGCCCGCGCCACACCTTCGAGGTCGCCAACGTGGACGAGTGGCTGACGGCGATCGCGACCGGCGAGGCGGCCGGGGTGACGGCCGAGGCCACCGGGCACAGCCATCCGCATCCGGGCGTCCGGTATCTGCCGATCACCGACGCCGGACCGCTCACGGTCCTGCTGGCCCGGCCCCATACGGTCACCCACCCCGCCACCGCCGCCTTCGCCGACCACGCGCGGCGCATCCTGCGCGGCGCGGCGGGTGCCCCGGTCACGGACGCGGCGACGGCTCCTCCGGCCGACGGGCCCCGTACCGGCGCAACGCCGCCTTCAGACGCGCTGGTTCCGCCGGTAAGCCCGATCGCGTAACGCCGGCCCCGCAGGACGGGCGCGGCCGGGTCGGGCGCGGCCGGGTCGGCGGTGACCACCCGGCGGTCCAGCGGGCCGTCGCCGCCCGCGGCCCGGCCCGTCGGGTAGAGGTCCGGGTACGGTACGGCGGTCCCGGGCGCTGCCGGGTCCGTCACCACGCCCGCCCGCCGCCGCGATCTCGTCCCAGCTCAGGCCCTGTTGGACGTACCGGCCGCGGGTCAGCCACACGCCGCGGTCGTCGACGGCGACGTACGGGGGGCCAGCCCGCGCAGCATCACCTTGCGGACGAACACGCCGATCCCGGCGAGGAACAGCAGGCACGGCACCCCCGCGCCGATCCGAGCGGCGGCCGGGGCGGGGCCCTTGGCCGGGCCGCGGGCGTTGACGAGGAACGGCGCGTCGGTGCCGGCCAGGGCGCAGGCCCCGGTGGCCGGCACGATCGCGATCACGACGGCGACCGCGAAGAGGACCAGCGGCAGCCCGGCGTACCGTTCCAGGCCGGTCAGCGGGCGGCGGCGTGCCGGGGGCCAACCCCGCCGTCACGGCGCCGGGCCCGACGGGGCGCGGCCGCCCTCTCAGTCCGTACGGGCGACGGGCGCCGCCGTCCGTACCATCAGGGTGACGACGGCCGCGACGCCGTCCGTACGCAGCGAGACGCCCTCGTCGGCGAGCAGGAGGGCCGCGTCGTGGTGCTCCAGCGGCACCGGGGGCGCGGCGGGCCCGTGCCCGTCCAGGGTGGTACGGCCGGACAGCGCGACGATCAGCCGCGTGCGCTCCTCGCCCGGCTCCCGTGGGGCGGTGGCCGGGCGCGGTGCGGCGGCGTACCGGTCGCGGGTCAGCTCCACGGTCGCCGTCGCGCGCCCGCGCCGCAGCATCACGTTGAAGTTGACCACCGGCCCGTCCAGGAGGCGGCAGCCGGTCGGCGCGTCGCCGGGGAAGGCGAACGGGCGGTGGGCCGGCAGGACGTGGCGGGTGCCGTCGACGGTCAGTTCCAGCCCGGCGCCCTCGGCCACCGTCAGGACGCGGTCCACGCCGGGCAGTTGCGAGTACGGGCCGTCCCGGCCCACCTCGGCCAGGCTCACCCGCCAGTCGAAGGCGTCCCAGCCCGCGCCGGGCGGCGCGGCGGCGATCTCCCGTGTCACGCCGCCGCCGTTGCTCCAGGCCGACGCCGTACGGCCGGCCGCGCGCAGCACCCGCACCCGCGCCCCCTCCCGCGCTCCCGTCTCCCCGCGCCTCAGACCGTCAGGACGACCTTGCCGAACATCTCGCCCTCGGCCAGCTTCGCGAACCCCTCGCGCGCCCGGTCCAGCGGCAGCGTCGTGTCGATGACGGGCCGTACGCCCTTGGCCGCGCAGAAGTTGAGCAGCGAGGCCAGTTCGTCCTTGCTGCCCATGGTGGAGCCGACGACCTTCAGCTCCAGGAAGAAGATCCGGTTCAGCTCCGTGCGCTCGGGGTTGAAGCCGCTGGTGGCGCCCGAGATGACCAGCGTGCCGCCGGGCTTGAGGGACTTCACCGAGTGCGACCAGGTGGCGGCGCCGACCGTCTCGATCACGGCGTCCACCCGCTGCGGCAGCCGCTCGCCGGTGGGCAGGGCGGCCTCGGCGCCCAGTTCGACGGCGCGCTTGCGCTTGTCCTCGCTGCGGCTGGTGGCGAAGACCCGCAGGCCGGCCGCCGCGCCCAGCACGATCGCCGCGGTGGCCACCCCGCCGCCCGCGCCCTGGACGAGGACGCTGTCCCCGGGCCGTACCCCGGCGTTGGTGAACAGCATGCGGTACGCGGTCAGCCAGGCGGTCGGCAGGCACGCGGCCTCGGCGAAGGACAGTTCCTTCGGCTTGGGCAGTACGTTCCAGGCGGGGACGGTGACCTGTTCGGCGAAGGTGCCCTGGTAGCGCTCGGTGAGGATGGAGCGCGGCTCGTCCGGCCCGACGCCGTGGCCGCTCTGGCCGATCACCGAGTGCAGGACGACCTCGTTGCCGTCCTGGTCGATGCCGGCCGCGTCACAGCCGAGGATCATGGGCAGCGCCTCCTCCCCGAGCCCCACGCCGCGCAGCGACCACAGGTCGTGGTGGTTGAGGGAGGCGGCCTTGACGTTGACGGTCGTCCAGCCGGGGCGTGCCACGGGGGCCGGACGCTCCCCCAGTTCGAGGCCGTTGAGCGGCTGGTCCCGGTCGATGCGGGCGGCGTAGGCAGCAAACATGATCCCAACGTAGGGCGCGCGGGGTCCGTGCGGTACCGCACCACGGTGTGACACGCGCCGCGCCACCGGCCGCCGTCAGGCTCCCCGCGGGGGCTCCCGCCGCTCCGCCGCCCGGTCCCGGCGGCGGTCACGTACGGCGGTGAGCGTACGAGGCGTCGCACTTGTTGCTGAACAGCGGGAGGAAGCCCTGCTGCCCGTGGGGGCCGAGGTGGACGTCGATGTCGTACGGATGCCCGCGTAGTCCGCAGGTCTCCCCCACGTCCCGGGCGGACGACTTCCACAGCCCCCGGGCGGAGGCCAGGGCGGTGGACACCGCGGCGAAGGCCGCTCCCCCGGCCCACGGCCGCGTCGCGCGGCGGAAGGTTTCCGCGCAGAACCGGCGGAGGTACACCGCAGTCACCCCCGCCGCCGTGAGGGCGCCGACCAGCATGAAGGCTCACGACATCAGCTCCGACGGCCCCACGGGCACGCCTCCTTCCGTGCTGTCGCGGCGCAGCGGAAAGGCCCCGTCCGGGAGCGGACGGGGCCTTCCCACGTGCACGGCGTCAGCGGCGCGCGACGCCCTCCGCGCGGGCGGCGGCCGCGACCGCCGAGGTCACCGCCGGGGCGACCCGCTCGTCGAACGGCGACGGGATGACGCACTCTGCGCTCAGGTCGTCGGCGACCACGGAGGCCAGCGCCTCGGCGGCGGCCAGCTTCATGCCCTCCGTGATGCGGGTGGCCCGCACCTGGAGCGCGCCGGCGAAGATGCCAGGGAACGCCAGGACGTTGTTGATCTGGTTCGGGTAGTCGCTGCGGCCGGTGGCGACCACCGCCGCGTACTTGTGCGCGACGTCCGGGTGGATCTCCGGGTTCGGGTTGGCCATCGCGAAGATCAGCGCGTCCTTGGCCATCTTGGAGACGGCCTCCTCCGGCACCGTGCCGCCGGAGACACCGATGAAGACGTCCGCGCCGTCCAGCGCGGTCTCCAGCGAGCCGGACAGGCCCGCCTTGTTGGTGAAGGACGCCAGCTCGCGCTTGACGTCGGTCATGTGCTCGTCGCGGTCGGCGGTGACGACGCCCTTGCGGTCGCAGACCGCGACGTCACCGATGCCCGCCTCGACGAGGATCTTGGCGATGGCGAACCCGGCCGCGCCCGCGCCGGAGATCACCGCGCGCAGCTGGCCGAGGGAACGATTGGTCAGCTGGGCGGCGTTGCGCAGCGCGGCCAGGGTGACCACGGCGGTGCCGTGCTGGTCGTCGTGGAAGACCGGGATGTCCAGGCGCTCCTGGAGCCGGCGCTCGATCTCGAAGCAGCGGGGCGCCGAGATGTCCTCCAGGTTGACGCCGCCGAAGGACGGCGCCATCCGCACCACGGTGTCGATGATCTCGTCGGTGTCGGTGGTCGCGAGCGCGATCGGCACCGCGTCCACGCCGCCGAACTGCTTGAAGAGGATCGCCTTGCCCTCCATCACCGGGAGGGACGCCTCGGGGCCGATGTCGCCGAGGCCCAGCACCGCGGTGCCGTCCGTGACCACGGCCACGACCTGGGACTTCCAGGTGTAGTCGTGCACCAGCTCGGGTTCCTCGGCGATCGCGCTGCACACCTTGGCGACACCGGGCGTGTACGCGAGGGAGAGGTCCTCGCGGTCGCGCACCGGCACCGTCGCCTGGATCGCCATCTTGCCGCCGCGGTGGAGGAGGAAGGCGGGGTCCTGGCACTGCCGCTCGCCGCCGTCCGGTCCGGACCCGGGCTTGGCGTCCTGGTCGGTGCCGGCGTTCTGCTGCGTGTTGCCGCCGCTGTGGGACTGGGCGGTCTTGGCTGTCACTGGTTCAACCCCTTTATTCGTCTGTCAGTTGAGGGTGACCACTCCCTGGTCGGGGTGGGCGGGCACCGCGTCCGTGCCCTGCGCGACGGATGGCCGTCCCGCGGGGGGAGGTACGGACGCCGGGCGCGCCGCACACGCGCCCTGAGCCCCGGATGAGGGGTGTAACGCACCTTTCTACCGGACGGGCGCGGGCCCCGACGAGTCGGATTCGTTACCCGCGGCTTACAACTCCGGCAATAGCCGTGAACAGCGTAAAGCGCTGGAAGTGCCCCACCGCCTGTCCGCACTGCGAGACGGAGGCCCGTACCGGCCGGTGCCGTGCGCCCCTTCGCGCGCGGGGCCCCCTTGGGACACCTGGGATGCACCCCTCCGCTTACGTCCGTTATCCGATTTTGACCTGTACGACAGTCCGGATAGCGGTGTCCGGATGGCAAGATTCCGTCACCAAACGAGGTCGCGACGCCCGAAGGTGTGTGCCCGGCCCCTGCCAGTCGGCTTCTCCCTCATCCGCAGGAGGATCAGCATGACCGCAAGCCCCACCCGTCGCCCGGCCGCCGGCAGGTCTCGTTCAGCCGTGGCCGCGGCGGCCGCGGTCGCGGCCTCGCTGCTGCTGCTCAGCGCCTGCGGCGACCAGACCGACGCGGCCATCGCCAAGCGCGAGGCGGCCAAGAACCGCGACCCGAACGCGCCGCTGTTCAAGTTGCTGCCCAAGGACGTGCAGGACAAGGCGATGATCCAGGTCGGCTCGGACATCTCATACAAGCCGGTGGAATTCCGTACCAACGGCAAGGTCACCGGCATCGACCCGGACCTCGCGGACGCCCTCGGCAAGGTGCTGGGCGTCAAGCTGAACTTCAACAACGCCACCTTCGACACCCTCATGGGCGGCATGAAGTCCAAGCGCTACGACATCGCCATGTCGGCGATGACGGACACCAAGGACCGCCAGCAGGGGGTGGACAGCACCACCGGCAAGAAGGTCAGCGACGGCGTCGACTTCATCGACTACCTGGACGTCGGCGTCTCGATCTACACCCAGAAGGGCAAGACCCAGGGCATCGACGGCTGGGAAGCCCTGTGCGGCAAGAAGATCGCGGTGCAGCGCGGCACCGTCTCGCACGACCTGGCCAAGGAACAGACGAAGAAGTGCGAGGAGTCCGGCGCCGAGGCGATCTCCATCGAGGCGTTCGACAACGACACCGAGGCCCAGACCCGGCTGCGCACCGCGGGCGTGGACGCCGTCTCCAGCGACTACCCGGTCGCCGCGTGGGCGGTGAAGTCCTCCGGCGGCGGCAACGACTTCCAGATGGTCGGCGGCGCTCCGGTCAAGGCCGCCCCGTACGGCATCGCGGTGCCCAAGGACAAGCGGCAGCTGCGCGACGCGCTCAAGGCGGCCATGGAGGCCATCGTGAAGAACGGCAGCTACGGCCAGGTGCTCAAGAAGTGGAACGTCACCGACGCCGCGGTCAAGGAAGTCAAGCTCAACGGCGGCAGCTGAGCGCGCCGAGCCCCGCCCGGCCGCGCGCCCGCTCCGCCCGCGCACGGCCCGTCCCTCCCGCCGAACGCTGAAAGGCAACACCCGTGTCCGTTGACGTCGACAAGCCGGCCCAGCCGCCGGCGGACGCCCCGCCGCCCGCGCCCGAGCCGATCAAGGCCATCCCCGTCCGCCATTACGGGCGCTGGGTCGCGGCGCTGGTCGTCCTCGCGCTGCTCGCCCTGCTCATCCGCGCCTTCGCGGCCGGCAAGGTCAACTGGGGCGCGATACCCGAGTACATGTTCAACGCGGACATCCTCAGGGGTCTGCGCAACACCCTGCTGATCACGGTGCTGTCGATGGTGATCGGCATCGTGCTGGGCGTGATCCTGGCCGTGATGCGGCAGTCGAAGAACCCGGTGACCTCGACGGTCGCGTGGTTCTACATCTGGTTCTTCCGCGGTACGCCGGTCTACGTCCAGCTGTTCCTGTGGTTCAACCTGGGCCTGGTCTTCCAGTACATCGACATCATGCCGATCTACAAGGACGAGTGGTCGGACTTCATGACCCCGTTCCTGTGCGCGCTGCTGGGCCTGGGGCTCAACGAGGCCGCGTACATGGCGGAGATCTGCCGCGGCGGTCTGCTGGCCGTGGACGAGGGCCAGACGGAGGCCGCGCACGCGCTGGGCATGAGCCACGGCAAGACGCTGCGCCGGATCATCGTGCCGCAGGCGATGCGGGTGATCGTGCCGCCGACCGGCAACGAGGTCATCAACATGCTCAAGACCTCCTCGCTGGTCATCGCCGTGCAGTACTACGACCTGCTGCAGGCGGCGCAGAACGTGGGCCGCGACGCCGGGCCCGTGGTGGAGATGCTCGTCCTGGCCGCGGTCTGGTACCTGATCGCCACCTCGGTGCTCAGCGTCGGCCAGTACTACCTGGAGCGGTACTACGCACGCGGCGCCAGCCGCCAGCTGCCGCCCACGCCGATCCAGCGGCTGCGGGCCCGGTTCGGCGGCGTCAACCGTTCGTCGGCCGGAGGTGCCGCATGACCAGCAAGTCCACCCCCATGGTCAAGGCCGAGGGCGTCCACAAGTCCTTCGGTGCCGCCCACATCCTCAAGGGCATCGATCTGGAGGTCGCGCCCCGTGAGGTGTTCTGCCTGATCGGCCCGTCCGGCTCCGGCAAGTCGACGTTCCTGCGCTGCATCAACCACCTGGAGAAGATCAACGCGGGCCGGCTGTCGGTCGACGGCGAGCTGGTCGGCTACCGGGAGGCCAACGGCAAGCTCTACGAGCTGCGCGACCGCGAGGTCTCCGCGCGCCGCCGCGACATCGGCATGGTCTTCCAGCGCTTCAACCTCTTCCCGCACATGACGGCGGTGGAGAACATCATGGAGGCGCCGGTCCAGGTCAAGGGCGAGGCCAAGGCGTCGGCCCGGGAGCGCGCGCTGAAGCTGCTGGACCGGGTCGGCCTGAAGGACAAGGCGGGCAACTACCCCTCGCAGCTGTCCGGCGGCCAGCAGCAGCGCGTGGCGATCGCCCGCGCGCTGGCCATGGAGCCGAAGCTGATGCTCTTCGACGAGCCGACCTCGGCGCTGGACCCGGAGCTGGTCGGTGATGTGCTGGACGTAATGAAGGACCTGGCCTCGGACGGTATGACGATGATCGTCGTCACCCACGAGATGGGCTTCGCGCGCGAGGTCGGCGATTCGCTGGTCTTCATGGACGACGGCGTGGTCGTCGAATCCGGCCACCCGCGTGACGTGCTGGGCAAGCCGCAGCACGAGCGCACCAAGTCCTTCCTGTCCAAGGTGCTCTGACACCGCCGGGGAGGGCACGGGGACCTACGTGACGGGCGGTACGTACGGGCGCGGCCGGCGCCTTCGTACGTACCGCCCGTCATGGGCGCGGCCCGCCGGGCGGACCGGGCGGGGCTTACTTCAGGCCGAGGACCAGCGCGTCCATGGGCGAGCGCCACACCGCACGCGCCTCGCCGAAGCCGGACTCGCGCAGCACCTCGCAGTGCCAGGCGACCGAGGGGGTGTCGCCGTCGGCGTGCTCGCCGTAGATCTCGAAGCGCTCGGCGGTCGGCGCGGCGAGCACCGGGTCGGCGGCGGCCCTGTCCCACCAGGCGCGCCAGTCGAGCGCGCCCGCCTCCTTGGCCCGCTCCTGGCGCGCGTGCCGGAAGGCGCGCTCGGCCGCGTCGATGCGCGGGGTGTCGCCGTCGGGCATGTGGTCGGCGTTCATGAAGACGCCGCCCTCCCGGACGAGGCCGCCGAGCTGGCCGTACAGTCCGCGCAGCGGTCCGGTGTGCATCCAGTGCAGGGCGGTGGCGGTGAGCACGGCGTCGTAAGAGTCGTGGGGCAGCGCTTCGGTCCAGCGGGGGTCCTTGAGGTCGGCGCGGACGAACGTCACCCGGTCATCGCCGGCGAAGTACCCCTCGGCGATGGCCAGCAGCGCCGGGTCGAGGTCCACCCCGACGCTCACGGCCTTGGGGAACCGCTTGAGCAGCCGGTCGGAGATACTGCCCGTACCGCACGCGAGGTCCAGTACCCGGGGCTCGGTGCCGACCAGTGCCTCGACCATGTCCAGCATCACGCGGAACCGCTCCTCGCGGTCCGGCATGTACCACTCCTGCTGGCGGTCCCAACTGTCCTGCCAACCCTGCCAGTCAGTACCGACAACGGTCTCGGTCATAGCGTTACCTCCAGGCCGTAATACCCTCGTAGCAACAACACCTATTACGAACACTAGAGCGCGCGCGTAAGGACTACAAGTGGAACTGGCCTATTACTCGGACTACGCCGTTCGCCTGGTCAACACCGAGGAGCCCGAGCGCGGCGGCGACAGCCTGACCTCGGTCGAGGCCGTGCGCGAGCTGTTCGGACCGGCCCAGCAGATGGCCCGCAGGGCGACCGAGAGCGACGTCACCCGCCTGCGCGCGGTACGGGCGCGGCTGCGCGCCGTCTTCGAGGCCGCCGACGAGGGCGACGAGGTGCGCGCCGTGGACCTGCTCAACGCGCTCATGATGGAGTTCCCGGTCAGCCCGCAGATCTCCGGCCACGAGTTCCGCGACGAGGACGGCCGCCCCAAGTGGCACATGCACATCGCCGACCACGCGGCCAACGCCACCGCCGGCTACACCGCCACCGCGTCCATGGGCCTGGCCATCCAGCTCACCGACCTGGGCGTGGACCGGCTCGGCATCTGCCAGGCACGCCCGTGCCGCAACGCCTACCTCGACACCTCGACCAACCGCTCCCGGCGCTACTGCTCCGACCGCTGCGCGACCCGCGCCAACGTCGCCGCCTACCGGGCCCGCAAGCGCCTGGACGGCGAGCGCTCGGCCCGTACCGGCCGGACCGCGGAGACCGCCCAGGACAGCGCGCCCGACAGCGAACGCTGAAAGCCGCGCGGCGGCCGCACCCGCACCCACGCGCGGGCGACCACCAGCTCGTCGGGCACCACACCGAACTCCCGGCTGTCGTTCTCCACGAACGGGTTGTCCCCCTGGACCCACCAGCCGTCCCCGCGCCGCTCCACGGCCCGTTTGACGATCAGCAGGTCCTGCCGGAACGGGTGGCGCAGCACGACCACGTCACCCGGCCGTACCACCGCCCCGTACTGGACCACCAGCTGGTCGCCGGGCCGCAGCGTCGGCACCATCGACGGGTTGTAGACCTCGGCCAGGCCGAAGGCCCTCAGCCATCCCCTGCGCTCCCGCCCCTGCTCCTCCCCCTGCTCCGGCCCGCGTTCTTCCAGCCGCTCCGGCATCCGCCACACCTCCCGGTCCGGGCCCGGTGACCGCCACGGCCCGGTCGTCCGCTCCCGGTCCCATCCTCCATCAGTCCCAGCCTCGCACCGGCCTTTTGCCCTAAGACCCCCGGGGCACCCGAGAAAAGGCTTCCCGCAGCGAGTAATCTCGCACCTGAGAAGACGATCACGAGGAAGGACTGAACATGCTTTCCCGCCTGTTCGCCCCCAAGGTGAAGGTCAGCGCCCACTGCGACCTGCCCTGCGGTGTCTACGACCCGGCCCAGGCCCGTATCGAGGCCGAGTCGGTCAAGGCCATCCAGGAGAAGTACCAGGCCAACGAGGACGCGGACTACCGCACCCGCGCCGTCGTCATCAAGGAACAGCGCGCGGAGCTGGCCAAGCACCACGTCTCGGTGCTGTGGAGCGACTACTTCAAGCCCCCGCACTTCGAGAAGTACCCGGAGCTGCACCAGCTGGTCAACGACACCCTCAAGGCGCTGAGCGCCGCCAAGGGCTCGAACGACCCCGCCACCGGCCAGAAGGCCCTGGACTACATCGCCCAGATCGACAAGATCTTCTGGGAGACGAAGCAGGGCTGACCCGCCCGCCGGCCGGACCGCCGCGCATCCGTCACCAGGACCGCGCCCGCTCCGGCCCCCTTCGCGTCACCGCACCCGGTCCGCGCGGCGCTCTCCCGGCGCCCAGCGGGCCGGGTGCGGCGGTTTCCACGCACTGGCGCATCCGCGTACCCGCCGGTCGGCCCGTGTTTCGATAGGCTCGGAACGTGACGACTGACCGCTGTCCCGCGGACCACTACGAGGTCCTGGCCGTCGCTTCCTCCGCGGGCGGCATCAAGGCCCTGACCGCGGTCCTCGGCACGCTCGGGGCGGACTTCCCCGTCCCGGTCCTGGTGGTCCAGCACCTCGACCCACGGCACCGCACGGTCATCGCCGAGGTCCTCGCCCGGCGCACCGAGCTGCGGGTCAAGCTGGCCGGGGCGGACGAGCGCGCCCGCCCCGGGACCGTCTACATCGCACCCCCCGACCGGCACCTCCTGGTCGGGCCCGGAGGTACGCTGACGCTCTCCGGCAGCGAACTGGTCCACTTCCTGCGCCCCTCCGCCGACCTGCTCTTCGAGTCGGTCGCCGGGGCGTACGGGGCACAGGCGATCGGCTGTGTGCTGACCGGGACCGGCAGCGACGGCGCCATGGGCGTGGACGCCATCAAGTCACGCGGCGGCACGGTGATCTCCGAGGATCCCCGTACGGCCGAATTCAAGGGAATGCCAGAGGCAGCGGTGGGTACGGGATCGGTGGACTTCGTGCTGCCCCTGGAAGAGATCGCCGCGGTCATCCGCGGTCTTGTCGAGACCAAGAGGCAGTAATGGGTGAAGCTCGGGATGTCGAGGCGGACGAGGAACTGGAGGAGTTGCTCGGTTTTCTGAGGGACGCCCGCGGCTTCGACTTCACCGGTTACAAGCGCTCGTCGCTCGGCCGGCGCATCCGCAAGCGAATGGCCGATGTCGAGGCCGATACCTACGCGGATTACCGGGATCGCCTGGAGACGAACGCCGATGAATTCAACGCCCTCTTCAACACCATTCTGATCAACGTGACCTCCTTCTTCCGGGATCCCGACGCCTGGACGTTCCTGCAGCGCGAGGTGGTACCCGAGCTGCTCGCGGACACCGGCTCCGACGAGGAGATCCGGGTGTGGAGCGCGGGCTGCTCCAGCGGCGAGGAGGCGTACTCCCTCGCCATCATGTTCGCCGAGGCGATGGGCGTCGAGGAGGCCCTGAACCGGGTCAAGATCTACGCCACCGACGTGGACGAAGAGGCGCTGCGCGACGCCCGCTCCGGCCTGTACACGGCCAAGTCGCTGGAGCCGCTCAGCCCGGAGCTGCGCGAGACCTACTTCGAGCAGAACGGCACCCGCTTCAACTTCCGTACCGATCTGCGCCGCCGGGTGATCTTCGGGCGGCACGACATCACCCGGGACGCCCCGATCTCCCGGCTGGACCTGCTGGTCTGCCGCAACGCGCTGATGTACTTCAACGTCGAGGCGCAGCGGCAGATCATCGACCGGTTCCACTTCGCGCTGCGCGAGCGCGGCTTCCTCTTCCTCGGGAAGGCGGAGATGCTGCTCAACGACGCGGAGCGGTTCGAGGTGCTGAGCATGCGCCAGCGCGCGTTCCGCCGGCGCCCCGGGGAGGCCGGACCGCCGTACCACTCCGCGCCCGCGAAGATCCGGGTGGGGCTGGGCAGCGAGAAGCTGACCACCGCCGCCCGCAGCCGGCAGCTGCGCGACCTGATCCTGGACGCCAACCCGGCCCCGGCCATCGCGGTGGACGGCGAGGGCACCGCGGTGCTCATCAACAGCCAGGCGCGCGCCCAGTTCGGACTGACCTCCAACGACATCGGCCGGCCCTTCCAGGACCTGGAGATCTCCTACCGGCCCGTCGAGCTGCGCTCGCTGATCGAGCAGGCCACGCACGAGCGCCGCACGCTGCGCGTCAACGGCGCCGAGCGGCGGGTCGGCGAGGAGATCCAGTACTTCGACATCCTCATCCAGCCGCTCATGGGCACCAACGGGCTGCTGGCCGCGACCAACATCACCTTCACCGACGTCACCGTGTCCACCCAGCTCAAGGCCGAGAACAAGCGCGTGCGCGAAGACCTGGAGACGGCGTACGAAGAGCTCCAGTCCACGAACGAGGAGCTGGAGACCACCAACGAGGAACTCCAGTCGAGCATCGAGGAACTGGAAACGACCAACGAAGAACTCCAGTCGACCAACGAGGAACTGGAGACCACCAACGAAGAACTCCAGTCGGGCAACGAGGAACTGGAGACGATGAATGAGGAGATGCGCACCCGCACCGAGGAGCTGGACGAGGCCCGCGCCTTCCTCGAAGGCGTCGTCACCTCCATCGCCGCCGGCGTGGTCGTCCTCGACAAGGACCTGAAGGTCAAGAGCTGGAACCGGGGCGCGATGGACATGTGGGGGCTGCGCCCGGACGAGGTCATCGACGAGCCGTTCTTCTCGCTGGACTTCGGGCTGCCCACCGAGATGCTGCGCCCGGCCGTCGAGAAGTGCATGGAGTCGGGCAAGCGCACGGCCCCCTCCCGGATCTCGGCCGTCAACCGGATCGGGCGGCCCATCACCTGCAACGTGCTCTGCTCACCGTTCGACCGCCACAACGGCGGCGTCGTCCTGCTGCTGGAGGCGGACCGCAACGACGGCAACGACTGAGAGCCACCAGGGGCGTACGCTGTGGACATGGTTTGGGGCTCACGCAGGGACGTCCAGGCGGAGCTGGCTCGCTGCCGTGCGGCCAGGGCCCGGCAGCGTGCGGAGCACGCCGCCGCCTGTGCCGAGCAACAGGAGATCCTGGCGGCCTCGGTCGGTGGAGAGCTGCACCGCCATCTGGCGGACGCCTACCGCCGCTCCGCCGAGTGCCACCTGTCCTCCGCCCGTCTGCAGGAGGCGTACGCCGAGCGGATGAGCGCCTGGGGCGGCGACGAGACCAGCCGGCCGCGCTTCATGACGTGTGTGGCGGAGGCGTGCGGGACGCCCAGCGCGGCCCTCACCCTGATGAACGCCGACCACGGCCAGCTCTCCGTCGCCGCCTCCGACGACCCCTCCCGGGCCGCGCAGGACCTGGAGTTCGTACTCGGCGAGGGACCGGCCCACGACGCGTCGGTGAGCGGCCGCCTGGTCGCCGCGAGCGGGCGGACCATCGAGCGCCGCTGGCCCGCCTTCGGCCCCGCACTGACCTCACTGGGCATCCACGAGGTGCTCACCGCCCCGCTGCGCACGGAAGGCAGCTGTATCGGCGCGCTCGCGGTCTTCGACCCGGGCGCCGGGCCGGGCACCGCCGACACGCTCACGGTCGTCGCCGACGCCCTCACCCGTACGGTGCTCCTCGGCCCCGACGCCGACCCCGAACTGTACGACGGCGCCGACCACCGCGACTGTGTCCAGCAGGCCGCCGGCATGCTCTCCGTCCAGGCCGGCTGCCGGGTGCAGGACGCGCTCGCACTGATCAAAGCACGGGCATTCGCCGACGGGCAGGCGCCGGACGCCGTCGCGCGGCGGATCATCGACGGCACGCTGAAACTCGCCCAGGGCAGCTGAACCCACGAGGGGATCCAACCCATGACCACAGCTCCTCATCACCTCGCGTCCGTGTTCGTGGAGCTGGCGGGTGGCGGGGCGCCGGGGCCGCCCGGCGTCCCCACCCTGCTGGCCCGGCTCACCGAACGCAGCCGGGAACTGCTCGCGGTCCGGGCGACCGCGGTCACCTTCTCCCCCGGCGCCCGGGACGCCCCTCACGTGGCGGCTTCCGCGGCCGACGTACGCCGCCTCGAACAGGACGCGGTCGCCTGGCGGGAGGGCCCGGGCCCCGCCTGCCGCCACTCCGGCCGGTTGCTGGGGGACACACCGCTGACCGGGACGATGGCCCGGCAGCGCTGGCCGCGCTACGCGCCGCGCGCGCTGCAGCTGGGCTGCACCCACGTCGCTGCGCTGCCGATAAGGGGCCACACCGGACCGGTCGGCTCCCTGGTCCTGCTGGCCTCCCGGGAGACCCCGCTGACCGGTGACCTGCTCTCGCTGGGCCAGTCGCTGGCGGACTTCGCCGCGGTGACCCTGCTGCGCGAGCACGAGGTCGAGGCGGGCCGGGTGCTCGCCGCCCAGCTGGAGCACGCCCTGGCCAACCGGGTCGTCATCGAGCAGGCCAAGGGCGCGCTGACCGCCCGGCACGCCCTCTCCCCCGACACCGCGTTCACCATGCTGCGCGGCTACGCCCGCTCCCACCAGCGGCTGCTGACCGATGTCGCCCGCGAGGTGGTCGAGGGCCGGCTCGACCCGGGGCGGCCGCACAAGTAACCCGCCGCGACGCCGACCTGCCCTGCAAGGGTTCGTCAAGGCCCGCGCAAGGAGGGCGCCGCGGCGGCCGGGCAGCTCCCCCTCGTACGGGATCCGACCGAGGACCCGACGCGAGCATGGGGGAGTTGGTATGTCCGTCACGGACTTCACGGCCACGGCCGGCCGGGTGGCGCCCGAGCAGGAGCGCCCCGCGGACCGGCCCGTCGCGGTACGCAGCGGCCCGGCGCCCCGGGCCGCCGTACGGCGCGACCCGGACCAGTGGCCGACGGTCTCCGGCACCAAGCGGGTGCTGGTGATCGTGCACACCGAGGTGTACGGCAGGCGGCTGCTCGATCTGCTGCCGCTGCTGGAGAGCGACCTGCGGGTCGAGGTCGCCTTCACCGTCCCGCCGCACGCCTTCAACGCGGGCGCGCGGCGGCTGCTGCGCGCCCTGGGGGCCACCGTCGTCCCCTGGGAGACGGCCGTGCGCACCGACTTCGACCTGGCGCTGGCCGCCGGGTCGCAGGGCATGGAGCAGGTGCGGGCGCCGCTGATCCGGATCTCGCACGGCGCCGGGCACCTTTCCCTGGCCCGGGTGGCCGACGGGGTACGGTCCGGCCGGCGCGGGCCCGGCGGCATCACGGGCCGGCGGTATCTGATGTGGGGCGGCCGGGTGGTGCCCCGCGCTGTGACGCTGGCCCACCGCGACGACCTCGCGGAGCTGGCACGCTGGTGCCCGGAGGCGCTGCCGGCCGCCGAGGTGGTGGGCGACCCCTGCCACGACCGCATCCGCGCGAGCCTGCCGCTGCGCCGCCGCTACCGTTCGGCGCTGGGCCTGCGGCGCGGCCGGAAGCTGGTGCTGGTGACCTCCACCTGGGGACGGCGCTCGGCCTTCAACCGGCTGGACGCGCTGCTCCCCCGGCTGCTGTCCGAACTGCCGCGCGACACCTACCGTACGGCGCTGCTGGTCCACCCCAACGTGTGGTCGCGGTACGGGCACTGGCAGCTGCGCGCCTGGCTCGCCGGGTGCCGGCGGGCGGGGCTGCACGTACTGCCGCCGGACGCGGACTGGCGCCCGCCGCTGATCGCCGCGGACTGGATCATCGGGGACTACGGGTCGGTGACGCTGTACGGGGCGATGTCCGGCGCGCCCATCCTGCTCAACCGCTTCCCGCACGAGGACGCCAACCCGGCCTCGCCCGGCGTCGAGCTGGCGCTGACCGCTCCGGCGCTGTCCCCGGCCCACCCGCTGGAGGCGCAGCTGCGCTACGCGGCACAGGAGTACCGGCCGGAGGACTACGCGCGGATCGCCGCGCGCATCACCTCCGAACCCGGCCACTGCCACCGCAACTTCCGCCGCCTGATGTACCGCGTGCTCGGCCTGGGCCAGCCGGCCTGCCCGCCGGTGACGCCGCCGCTGCCGATGCCCGCACCGCTGGACCCGGCGGGCGCGGGCGGGGACGCGGAGGTGTCCGCATGACCGGGGGCCGCCTTGCGGGGGTCGCGCCGACCGCCGTCGCGGTGCTGCCGGCCGTGGTGGCGCGGCCGGTGGCGGTGGCGCTGGTGGACACACCGGCGGGCACGTACGTGGTGGTGATCGGTGACCCGGCGGAGGCGTACGGCGGGGCCGGCGCCGATGAGCACCTGGCCGTCGACCTGGACCGCTGCCCGGACGAGCGGCGGCGGTCGTGTGCCGACGCGCTGCACGGCGGCGGCCCCGAACCGGCCGTGCTCACGCTGCGGCGGCACCCCGGCTGTCTGGTCGTGGTCCGGCGGTGCACGGCCCGTACGGCGGAGGCGGTGGTGCGCGACGGCACCCGGCTGGCGGTGACCGCGACCGGCCCCGCACCGCCCGGACCCCGGGAGCTGCGGCTGCTCGCGTCGCTGCTGCACGGCTGGCTGGCGGAGGGGCTGCCCGTGAAGGCGCTGCGCTCGGTGCGGTTCCTCGGGGCGCGGTACGGGCCGGGTCAGGGCGTCGCGGGCGGTGGCGCCAGGTTCCGGATACGTTCCTTCAGGCGCCGGGCGTCGCTCGGGCTGAGGGTGGCGTAGCGGTCCAGGGAGGCGCCGTAGCGGTCGCGGGCCGTCGCGGCGTCGCCCCGGTCCTCGGCGGTCTGGCCCAGCATCTCCAGGACCCGCGCCTGCCAGTGGAGCGATCCGGTGGCGCGGAACTCCTCCAGTGCCTGGGCCAGCAGCCGTTCGGCGGTGGGGTGGTCCCCTATGGCCTCGTGGGCGTGGGTCCGGCCGAGGAAGGCCAGGGCCCGCGCCGCGTCGTACGGGTCGGGGACGGCCAGCAGGTCGGTGCGCGCCCGGGTGAGCAGGCTGCGGGCCTGCCGCGGGCGGTCGGTGGCGAGGGCGATGTCGCCCAGGCACAGCCGGGAGAGGGCCGCCCCGCGGTCGTGGCCGATGGCTTCCCGTAGGGCCAGGGCCTGGGCGAACAGCGACTCCGCCAGCGGCAGCCGCCCGGCCAGCCGGTGGCTCTGCGCCAGGCCGTGCAGCGCCTGCGCCTCGGCCCGCCGGTCCTCCCGGGCCTTCGCGTCCTGAAGGGCGTCGGTGAACCAGACGACGGCCTCGTCCAGCTGCCCGGCGTTGTACAGGCCGTTGCCGCCGGTGGTCAGCATCCGGCTGACGCCCTGCGGGTGCCCGGCGCGCCGGGCGGCTTCCAGGCCGAGCCGGTGGGCCTCGATCCACAGGTCGTACGGGCGCAGCCGCAGGAAGAGCGGCTGGAGGGAGTCGACCAGCTGCCAGGTGACGGAGTGCCACCCGCGGTCGGCGGCGGTGCGTACGGCGGCCATCAGCTCGCCGCGCCCGGTGTCGAACCAGCGCAGCGCGGCGCCGGCGTCGGCGAAGGCCGGCGGCCGGGCGGGGAACACGTAGTCGCGGCGGAGCCGCCGGTGGGTGGGCGACAGGAGCGCGCGGGCGGCCGTGGCGGTGGCCAGATACCACTCCAGGGCCCGCCGCACGGTCCGGTCCCGTACGGCGGCGGTCTCCTCACGTTGCGCGCACTGGGCCGCGTGCAGCCGTACGAGGTCGTGGAAGCGGAAGCGGGCGGCGCGCGTGACGTCGTCCGGGCCCAGGTCCTCCAGCAGGTGGGCCTCGGCCAGGTCGTCCAGGAGGCGGTCGGCCTCGGACGGCGGGACCGCGCAGGCTGCCGCCACGAGCGGGCCGGTCAGGACGGTCAGCGGGGGCAGGGAGAGGAGGCGGTAGGCGCGGGCGGTGGCGGGCGGCAGACAGCGGTACGACTCGTCCAGCGCCGAGCGCACCGCGCGTTCACCGCCCAGTTGCAGCACCTCCAGGCGCCCGGTCTCCTGCGTCATCGCACCGGCCAGGGCGGCGACGGTCTGCCGGGGGCGGGCGGCCATCCGGGCCGCCGCCACGCAGACGGCGAGCGGCAGTCCGGCGCACAGGGCGACCAGTTCGCGGGCGGCGGCCGGCTCCCGGGCGACGCGCTCGCCGCCGACCCGGCGGCCGAGCAGTTCGACCGCGGCGCCCGGGTCGAGGGTGCCGAGCTCGTGGAAGACCGCGCCGTCCACGCCCAGCCCGGTCAGCCGGCTGCGCCCGGCCGCGACCACCAGGCTCCCGGCCGCGCCGGGCAGCAGCGTACGGACCTGGGCGGCGCTGACCGCGTTGTCGAGCATGACCGCGATGCGCAGCCCGGCCGTCAACGTCCGCCACAGCGCCGCCTGTTCGGCGGTCTCCGCCGGGACCTGCGCGGCCCCGAGGGCGCGGAGGAACGCCCCGAGGACCTCGCCCGGCCGCACCGGGCCGCCGGGCGCGTGGGCGCCGAGGTCCGCGTACAGCTGGCCGTCGGGGTAGTGCGCGGTCAGGCCCCGCAGCCAGTGCGAGACGAGGGTGGTCTTGCCCACCCCGGCGGGGCCGGTGACGGCGATGAGCAGCGGGCCGGTCGCGAGGTGGCCGGCCCGCAGCGTATCGAGCGCTTCGAGGTCGGCGGTCCGGTCGGTGAAGTGCGGTGGGGTACCGAGGAGTTGACGGGGCACGGGGCGGGGACCGGCCGCCGGTGGGAGATGTACGTCGCCGTGGATGGCGCCCGCCTGGATCACATGGCCGGTGACGGCGGTGGAGTCCTTGATGACGTTGGCCGTGTGCCTGGCATCGGGTGCCGCGAGGGTCATTCGGTGCCGTAATGCCGCGAGGAATTCGGCGAGCCCCGCGTTTTCCCGGGCGAGACCGGCGGCCAGCGCGGCCAGTTCGCGTACCGGCAGCTGATCTTCCGGGGCCGTGGTGGCGCGGTCGAGCAGATCCGCGGCGGAATTTCCCGGCGTGGGAAGTGCCGCGCCGAGTTCGGCGATCACCGCCCGCCATTCCGCGGGACGGCGCGCCGCACCGGCCAGCACCGCCGTCAGTTCCGCCACCGACATCGGCACCACGGCCATCGCCTCCCCCGCCCGCGCGATCCCGGACCCCCACCCCCGGGAACCGGTGACCGACCGCCGGTGAAGGTCTACCCGCGTCATGGGAAAACAGGCCCGGGGCGACTTCGAGCGGCATATTCCGGCCACTGCGCAGGATCAAGAAACGGTCTCTGGTGAGTGCGGGTGACGGCGTGTCATTCTGTGCCGTAAGTGAGCGGGGCGTACCGGAGAGAAGGTTCGCTCGTGCACGTCGACATCCGCGTCCTGGGCCCCGTGGACATCCGTCTGAACGGCCGCCCCGACCCCCTCGGATCGCTCAAGGAACGGGCCCTGCTGGCCGCGCTGTCGGTGGACGCGGGCCGCCCCGTGCCGCTCGATACGCTCATCGCGCGCCTGTGGGACGACCACCCGCCCGCGAAGGCCCGCGCCGGACTGCACTCCTACGCCGCCCGCCTGCGCCGCCGGCTGCGCGCGGGCGACGGGAGCGCCGCGCTCACCCAGCAGGCGCACGCCTACACCCTCGACGTGCCGCCCGGCCAGGTGGACTGCCACCGCTTCCGGGACCTGGCCGCCCGGGCCCGCGCGCTGGCGGACGCCGGGGACGACTCCGGCGCGCTGGCCGTGTTCGAGGAAGCGGAGGCGCTGTGGCGGGGCGAACCGCTCTGCGGTCTGTACGGGCTGTGGGCCGAGGGCGTACGGGCCCGGCTGGCCGAACACCGCCTGGCCGCGACGCTCCGGCGGCTCGCCATCGGGCTGCGCCGGGGCCGGTTCGCCGAACTCACCGGCGAACTGGCCGCGCTGTGGGAGCAGCACCCCACGGACGAGGACCTGGTGGCCCAGCTGATGATCGCGAACTACGGCTGCGGGCGGCAGGCGGACGCCCTGCGCGCCTACGAGACGACGCGGCGGCGGCTCGCCACCGAGCTGGGGACCGCGCCGGGCGAGGCCCTGGCCCGCGTTCATCGGCACATCCTGGACGGCGCGCCGGTCGACCGGCTGCTGCCGCGCGGCGCACCGCCGCCCACCGCCGCGGCGCCTCCCGCCACTGCGGCGCCTGGTCCGGGTGCGCCGCCGGTGCCCGACAATCTGCCCAGCCACGGCGAACTGGTCGGCCGCGAGGACGAACTGCGCGTGCTGACCGGCCCCGTACGGGACGGCGCCGTCATCGCCCTCCAGGCCATCTCCGGCATGGCGGGCGTCGGCAAGTCGCTGCTCGCCATACACCTGGCCCACCGGCTGGCGCGGCGCTACCCCGACGGCCGGATCTACCTCGACCTGTGCGCCCACGCGCCCGGCCGCCCGCCGCTGACCCCGCAGGCCGCCCTGGCCGCGCTGCTGCGCGTGCTCGGCGTCCCGGCCGACGGCATCCCGCGCGACCCGGACGCGCTGACCTCCCTGTGGCGCGCCCTGCTCAGCACCCGGCGCGCCGTGGTCGTACTGGACGACGCCGCCGGGCCCGACCAGGTCAGGCCGCTCCTCCCGGTCGGCTCCCGGTCGCTGACGATCATCACCAGCCGGCGGCGGATGGCGGGCGTGCCCGGCATCCGGCCGGTCTTCCTGGACGTACTGCCGCCGCAGGACGCGGCCACGCTCTTCGTCCGGCTGGTCGGCGACGACCGCGCGGGCGACCCCGCCGAGGTGGCCACCGTGGTACGACTGTGCGGGCGCCTGCCGCTGGCGGTCGAACTGGCGGCGGGGCGGCTGGTCTCCCGGCCCTCCTGGACCACCGCCCACCTCGTCCAGCGGCTCTCCCGGGGGCACGGGCGCCTCGGCGAGATCCGCGACCCGTACCGCGACATCGCCCGCGTCTTCGAGATGTCGTACTACACGCTCGACGACGAACAGCGCACCGTCTTCCGGCTGCTGGCCCTCCACCCGGGCCCGCAGTTCGGCCCGCACGCGGCCGCCGCGCTGACCGGACTGCCCCTGGCGGCGGCCGAGCGGACCGTCGAGGCGCTGCTCGACGCGCACCTCGTCCAGGAGCCGGAAGCGGACCGCTACCAGTACCACGACCTGATCGCCGAATACGCGCTCACCCTGGCCGCCGGGGACCCGCCGGAGGTACGCGAAGCAGCCCTGCACCGGCTGTCCGCGTTCTACCTCTGCGCGGCGGACCGGGCGGACCGGCTGGTCAACCCGCGCCGCTCGCGCCTGGACGTGCCGTACACGCCCGACCCCGAACTGCTGCCCCGGTGGAACGGGGCGCAGGAGGCCAAGGAATGGCTGGCGGCGGAGCACCAGGCGCTGTTCGCCGCCGAGCAGCACGCCCGTACGCACGGGGCCCCGGACCGCGCGGCCTGGTTCGGCCACGTCCTCGCCGCCTTCCTCGACACCGAGGGCCACTGGGCCGAGGCCGAGCGCATCCACCGGCACGCGGCGCTGTACTGGCAGCAGTGCCGCGACCGGCGCGCGGAGGCCAGGGCACAGACCGACCTCAGCACCACGCACGCGCACGCCGGCCGCTACCCGCAGGCGGAGGCCGCCGGGCGGCGGGCGCTGGAACTGGCCCGCGCGGTGGGCGACACCGAAGCGGAGGCGGAGGCCCTGCAAAAACTGGGCGTGCTGCACTGGCACCGGGGCGAATACCGGTCGATGCTCGCGGTGCAGAGCGCGGCGGTGGAACTGCGGATGCGGTCCGGAGACCGCTGGAACCAGGCGCGCAGCACCAATAACCTCGGGATCGCACATTTGCACCTGGGCGATCCCGCCGCGGCGATGCTCCATTTCCGGCGAGCACTGTCCATGTTCCGGGAAATCGGCGACAAGCGTGGTGAGACGCAGTCGCTGAACAATCTCGCGGACGCGCAATTGCACACGGGGGAACAGGAAGCCGCGCGGACCTCTTTCGCCCAGGCGCTCGCGATCGCCGCGGAATCCGGCAGCCGCTCGGAACAGGCGATGGCGCGGATCAATCTCGCGTCCACGTTCCGCATGCCGCAGGAACTCGGCGCGGCCCTCGGACTGTACGCGGAAGCGCTGCGGTCCTTCCAGCAGTTGGGCGACCGCCGGAACGAGACCATCACCCTGGTGAACACGGGGAACGCCCTGCGGGATTCCGGGGAATTCGCGGCGGCGGGCCGGCACTACGAAAAAGCGCTGGAACTGGCCCGGACCATCGGAGCGGGCCTGGAGGAGGCGCAGGCACTACGCGGCCTGGGCGTCACCGGCCACCGGCTCGGACTGCTGGAAGTGTCCGCAGGCCACCTGGAACTGGCACTGAGTGTCGCCCGCCGGATCGGCTCCCCGGAGGAAGAGGCCCGCTCCTGCGACGCGCTCGCGGAACTCCACCTGGCGAACGGGGACCGGGGAAAGGCCGGGGCGTTGTGGCGGATCGCGCTGGAGTTGTTCGAACGGCTCGATGCGTTCGAATTTCAGCGGGTGGAGGAACGGGCGATGCAGGTAGGGTGCATCGATCTACGCGAATAGATGATTTGACTCTGATCGCTTCTTCGGCTTTCCTGGCCGCTACGTAACGATCACGTACGCCGCTTGCCAGGAGATTGAAGCAAGTTGATAGCTGCTGACCACTCTCAGGTCGCCATAGTGGCCGACCAGGCACCGCCACGGTCCGAACTTCGCAAGGTACCCGTCGTCGACCCCTCAAGGTTCACGGTCGGAACACGGTCGATAGTTGTCATGACCCGTGAGGAATCCACCCGACGGTTCTCGAAAGAAGTCAAACCCGTGTGCATGCCCTCCTGACGAGGGCGACGGGGGCGGACGCCAAGGCGCCCGCCCCGCTCACATCCTGATCGGCAACGGCCCATCGTTCCGCACCAGCCACTCCCGGTACGCCGTGCTCTCCCAGGCCACCTCCATGTACGAGGCGGTGAGGTCGGCGAAGAGGGCGTCGGCGGGGGCGGCCGGGGCGGCGCCGGGGCGGTGGGCCATGAAGAGGCGGACGGCCAGGGGGTCGCCGCGCAGGGGGCGGACGGCCATGCCGTACCGGGGGCGGGAGGTCGGCTGGCAGGGGGTGACCACCTCGCCCGCCGCGACCAGGTCGGCCGCGGTGAGGTAGTCCCCGTGCACCACTCGGGGGTCCAGGCCCGCCGCCGCGAAGACCCGGCGCAGCCCGGTCCACTCGCCGTCCACCGACGGGTCCACCATCCACTGGTCATCGGCCAGGTCGGCGAGTTCGACCACCGGCCGGCGGGCCGCCGGGTGATTCACCGGCAGGGCGACGAACTGCGGTTCTCGGGCGAGCAGTTCGCGCTCGACCAGCCCGTCGGGGCGGCGCAGCGGCGCCCCCTCCACCTCGTGCACGAAGGCCACGTCGAGCTGGCCCATCGCGACCATCTGGAGCAGCGCGTTGGCGGACACGTCGATGCGGATGGTGGTCTCGGTGTCGGGCAGCCGGGCCCGCAGCCGCCGCAGCCAGCCCGCGACGGCCCGGCTGCTGGTGCTGCCGATGCGCAGCCGGGAGCCGCCGGCCCGCAGTGAGGCGGAGGCGATCTCGTCGACCAGTGCCCGCATGTCGGCCACGATCGGCCGGGCCCGGCTCAGCACGGAGTGCCCCAGCGGCGTCGGCCTGCTGCCGGTCCGCTCGCGGAAGAACAACTGGCCACCCAGGGCGTTCTCGATGCGGCGGAGCTGTGCCGTCAGGGAGGGCTGGGTCATGCCCAGCTGCCGGGCCGCCTTGCGTACGCTGCCGGCGTCGGCGATCGCGCACAGCGCACGAAGGTGCCTCACTTCGAGCTCCACGACCGGAGCATAACGACGTTTGCGCACGTCACACCAGACTCTCCGGTCAGGCTCGGGGTCTGTTTCCGCCGGGGGTATCACCTGGTGCTATCGCCACCTGTGATCTCCGCACCCCTCGTGGATCTCGAACAGACTCTCCGGCACCACGAGTTCATCCGCGGGGCCCCGGCCGCCGCCCCACACGGCGACCGTACGGCCCGACGGACGATAAGGAGTCCCCCCACCATGAGATCTCCCAAGATGGCTCTGTCGGCAGCGCTCGGCCTCGGTCTCGCCGCCACGCTGGCCGCCGCGGCCCCCGCGACGGCGGCCTCCGTCTCAGCCGCCCCGCAGACCCACCGGGTCACGGCCGCCGCCTACGTCGGCTCGGCCGCCGAGAAGGCCGACACCAAGGCGTTCTTCCAGGCGGTCATGAAGTCGGTCAAGGCCAAGCAGGCCGCGCACCCGGGCCTGAAGACCGTCACGGTCACCTACGACGCGAGCGCGGCGCCGACGTTCCAAAGCCAGATAGCCAAGAGCGCCCAGATCTGGAACGGCGCGGTGCAGAACGTCAAGCTGCAGGAAGGCAGCGGCGGCGACTTCCAGTACCGCGAGGGGAACGACGCCCGCGGCTCGTACGCCAGCACCGACGGCCACGGCAAGGGCTTCGTCTTCCTGGACTACCAGCAGAACAAGGACTACGACTCGGTCCGTGTGACCACCCACGAGACCGGCCACGTGCTGGGCCTGCCGGACCACTACGAGGGCCCGTGCAGCGAGCTGATGTCCGGCGGCGGCCCCGGCCCGTCCTGCACGAACTCCCAGCCGGACGAGTCCGAGCGGGCCCAGGTGGACCAGCTCTGGGCCAACGGCCTCAAGGGCGTACGCTTCTGACCGGCGCCCTCCCCCGGCAGGTCCGGTAAGGCGTGACAACGCCGAGGACCCGGGAAATTACGGTGCGCGAGCACCACGGTCCGACAGCGCCTACGCGCGCGGCGGGTTCACCGGAGCCCTGCCGCGCGCGTACGCGTTCCGCACACTTCGCGCCGTTGCGCCCGTGCGTCAGTGCGCCAGTCCCCGGCTCCACGCCTCCCGTTCGGGTTCCCCGTCGTCGGAGCGGAGCAGCCGCCCTGTCGGCTGCCACCCCCAGGCCCGTACCGCGGAGCGCGCCGCCCCGTTGGCGGTGTCGACCAGGGTGACGACCATGGCGGCGCTGCTCCGGAGCAGCAGCGTCTCCTGGAGCCGGGTGGCGACATGGCCGCGCCGGTGGGTGGGCAGCACCATCAGCTCGGCGACGACGAACACCTGCCCGGAGGCGGTCAGTTCTTCCAGCTCGCGCGGGATCTGCCCGTTGAAGCCCTGCCACAGCCGGCCGTCCCGCTCGGCGGGGAAGCCGTAGGCGCAGCCGACCAGCGCCGGGTCGCTGGCGATCACCATTTCGAAGCCGGGGCGCTGGATGTGCTCGGCAAACCGCTGCAGGAAGGCCCCCCGTTCGCGGAACTCCTCGCCCGAGGGCCCGCGGTACGCCTCGACGTACAGGTCGGCGACGGCCTCGCGCTGTGCCTCGGCCTGCCACCTGGTCAGGCGCCGCAAGAAGACTTCTGCCATCCGGTCCTCCCACAAGGTCCCAGAAATCACCTTCGGTTGAGGAAGTACTCCTCCACGAGGCCGCTGTCGAGCGTGCCGTCGACGACCTGGCGGGCCAGGTCGGGCAGCCGGCGGCGGTGGGCGCGCGCGTAGGACCGGAGGCTTTCGAACGCCTCGTCCACGCTCGTCCCCCAGCGTTCGGCGAGGACGCCCTTGGCCTGTTCGATGACGATGCGGGAGCTGAGCGCGCTCTGCAACTGGGTGCGCTCGACGTGGCTGCGCTCCAGACTGCGCTGCTGTGCGACGGTGACGGCCAGCAGGTCGGCCAGCGACCGGGCGAACGCCTCGCCCTGCTCGCCGAGGGGTGCGGTGCCGGAGCAGAAGAGGACGACGACGCCGACGGGGCGGGAGGGCAGCCGCATCGGTACGACGTGCGCCGTCAGGTAGCCGCGCTCCCGCGCACGGGCGGTGAACCGCGGCCACCGTGCGGCGGTGCGCGGGTCGGTCAGCGCGATGTCGGTCCGGGCCACGCCGCTGCGATGGCACTCGGCGTACGGGGACCGGATGCCGTCCGGTCCCGCGGGGTCCAGCAGGCGGGCGGTGTCGGCGGACGCCGCCGCCACGTACAGCCGGTCCTGGGCGTCGGCGAGGAGCATGGCGGCCGCGTCGGCGCCGGCCAGGCCGGCGCAGTGGGCGGAGAGCCGGCGCAGCAGTTCGGTGGTGTCGAAGTCGCCGAAGGCTTCTCCTGGCAGGTCCGCCCGAGCCGTTGCCAGGTGCTCTTCCCGGGCCATGGAAACCCTCCCTCTCCGTCGTCGGCCGGTGGTGGCCCGTTCATCGTCTTCGGGTCGCGGTCGCACGGCTACTATGCCCCGGGCAAACCACTCGGGGGGAGACCCACGGCAACCCGCGCTTCACGGAGAGCAGTTCGCCATCTGGTCGCAGCGCGCGTCGCGCACGGTGGCGTAGCGGGGGAAGCGGCCGGTCAGCCGGGTGGCCCTGAGCAGGGTGGCGATGCCGCGCCGGTCGTGTACGACGCGGAGCCAGCCGCCCTGTTCCACGGCCCATGCCTGCGCGTCGCACAGCTCCCGCAGCGCGGAGCAGTCCATGAAGGTCACCGCGCCGAGGTCGACGATCAGCCGGGGCGGGCCGGCAGAGCGGCGGTGGCCCCGGCGCAGCAGGTCGCGGAAGCGGGGTGCCGTCATGAGGTCCAGCTCCCCTTCGGGCCGCACTACTTTGATCTTGCTGACGCCGATCCGGCGGTGGAGGTCCATACGGTGGATGTCCATGGCGATCCCGCCCCTGAAATCAAACGTGCACGTACTGACTCGTATTCGTGCGAACCGGGGTCCGGGGCACCGCGCCATCAGCGTATTCCCGCCCGGCGTCGAGCGACGGTGAAGAAAGGTTCCGTTCGAAACTCGGCCCCGTTCGTTCACCCGTGCGGGTGCGGCGTCGCACGGGCGAGCCCACCCGGCGCGCCCTGCCCCGCGCGTACCGCTCAGGCCCAGAGGACGTGGGCGAGTCCCACACCGGCGAACACCGCGCCGAGGGCGGCGGCCACGCTCGCCGCCGCGTTGGCCGCGGCGGGCCACCGCGCCCCGTCGGCGGCCAGCCGGAGCGTCTCGTACGAGAAGGTCGAGTACGTCGTCAGCGCGCCGCACAGGCCGGTGCCGACCAGGAGGTGCAGCCGCGAGGAGCCGGCGCCCGCCGCGACCGCGCCGGTGACCAGGCCCAGCACCAGCGAGCCGACGACGTTGACCGCGAACGTGCCCCAGGGGAACACCGAGTCGTGCCGGGCCTGCACGAAGCGGTCGGTCAGGAAGCGCAGCGGCGCGCCGGCCATCGCGCCGGCCGCCACGAACAGCCAGTTCACCGCGCGCTTCCCCCGTCCGTCCGGCCGTCTTCGTCCGCGTCCGCCCGGCCGTCGCCGCTCCCGCCCGCCCGACCCCCGTACTGGATCACCTCGCAGGGTTCGAGGGTCACCAGCCCCCCGGTGACCAGCTCCTCCAGTTGCGGCAGGAAGCCGCGTACCCGCTCCTCGGTGTCCACGATGACCACCGCCACGGGCAGATCCTCGCTGAGCGAGAGCAGGCGCTGGGTGTGCACGACGGAGGAGGCGCCGAAGCCTTCGATGCCGCGGAAGACGCTGGCGCCCGCGAGGCCCGCGGCGCGGGCGCGGTGCACGATCTCCGCGTACAGCGGCTTGTGGTGCCAGGTGTCGCACTCGCCGAGATGGACGGTCAGGCGCAGTGCCGCGCCGGTGGACCCGCTCATGCCGGTCGCCCCTCTCGTCCGTGCCGGGTCAGTACGCGGCGGGTACCCGCGAGCGCGGCCCAGGCCGCCGCCAGCGCGCCCAGCAGGGTGGCCGCGAGGTAGGCCAGGGCGAGGCCCGCCCGGCCGGTGGTCAGCAGGTGCTCGATGTCCACGGCATACGTGGAGAAGGTCGTGAAACCGCCGAGGACGCCGGTGCCGAGGAACGGGCGCAGCAGGTGGTGCGGCGTGCCCCGCTCGGTGATCAGGGCCATCAGGATGCCCATCAGGGCGCAACCGACGACGTTGATCAGCAGCGTGGTCGCGGGGAAGGTGCCGGGGGCGGTGGGCCACAGGAGGCCGGCGCCGTAGCGTGCGGCCGCGCCGATGCCGCCGCCGAGCGCGACGGCGCCGATGACCGGCCACTGGCCCTGCCAGGGCGGCGCGGGGCGCGGACGTTCCGCGGGTGGTGCGGTGGTGTGCGGTGCGGCCGGGACGGACGTGGCGTCGGCCGTCAGGGGGCGGGGGGCTCCGGTGCTCATACGTCTCCTACTCGCGCGGTGCGTGCGCTGCTGCGTTCCGCTCTGCAAGCAGGGACCGTTGGCGGCCTTCGGCGGCCGCGGTTCGGGTCCGGCGGGCCCCACCGCCGGGCGGTGATCGGCGGATCACCGGCGGCTTCAGGCTAACCCCGGGCGTTTGACACCGCCAAACATGGGATGTTCCCATCACCGGTGGAATCGAGAGGGAGGACGGCGTCCATGCCGCTGCGCAGCACCGCCCGCACCAGCCTGGTGGACCTGGTCATCGAGCAGATGGAACGGCTGATCGCCGAGGGCGAGTGGGAGGTCGGCGAGAAGATCCCCGCCGAACCGGTCCTGGTCGAGACGCTGGACGTGGGCCGCAACACCGTCCGCGAGGCGGTGCGCGCCCTGGTGCACACCGGGATGCTGGAGCCGCGCCAGGGCGACGGCACGTACGTACGGGCCAGCAGCGACTTCGGCGCCGCGGTACAGCGCAGGCTGCGCCGGGCCGCCGCCCTGGAGGCGTACGAGGTCCGTGCTTCGCTGGAGCGCGACGCGGCCCGCTACGCGGCGCTGCGCCGCACCGGCGAGGACCTGGCCGCCCTGCGGGCCGCGCTCGCCGAGCGGGACCGGACCTGGTCGAACAGCGACGTCGGCGCCTTCATCGACGCGGACGTGCACTTCCACCGGACCGTCGCGGCGGCCGCGCACAACAGCGTGCTCGCCGAGCTGTACGAGCACTTCAGCGACGCGCTGCGCGGCACCCTCCAGGCCGTCATCGGCCGGCCGCTGCCCGATTCCGTACGCCACCAGTTCGACGCGCACACCGCCATCGTCGACGCCATCGAGGCCCGCGACCCGGACGCCGCCGAGCGCGCCGCGCTGGAGCACCTGACGGAGGCCATGGACGCGCTGCGCGTGGCCCGGCCCGAGGACGACGGCGGCGACCCGGCGGCGGACGCCCCCAGCACATGACGTGAGCCCAGGAAAGAAGAAGACCATGCATGACGACGGACCGGCCGCCACACTGAGCGCGCCCGGCACCGGCGCCGCGCGGCCGGACGCGCCCGCCGGGGACACCGCCCCGCCCACCCCGCCACCGGGCGCCGCCGGACGCCGCGCCCTCTACCTGGCCGCCGGCGTCATCCTCCTCGCGCTGAACCTGCGCCCCGCCCTGGTCGCCGTGTCCCCGCTGGCCAACACCATCCGCGACGAGAGCGGGATGTCGGCCGCGGCCACCAGCCTGCTGACCGCGCTGCCGCTGCTCTGCTTCGGCCTGCTGGCCCCGATCGCGCCGCGGCTCGGCCGCCGCTTCGGCATGGAGCGCTCGCTGCTCGGCACCATGGCGCTGATCTGCGCTGGCACCGCGCTGCGGCTGCTGGACTCGGTGGTCGCGCTGTTCGCCGGGACGATCGTCATCGGCGCGGGCATCGCCGTCGCCAACGTGCTGCTCCCCGGCCTGATCAAGCGTGACTTCGCGGCCCGGTCCGGGCTGATGACCGGGCTGTACTCGATGTCGCTGTTCGGCGGAGCGGCGCTGGCGGCGGGGGTCACCGTGCCGGTGCAGCGCGCGGCCGGGCTGAGCTGGCAGGCCACGCTGGCGTGCTGGGGTTCGCTTGCGGTCATCGCGCTGGTGGTGTGGCTGCCGCAGACCCGCAGCCGTACGCGTACCGGCGCCGCTACCGCGCGCGAGGCCGCCCACCCGGTGCGCGGCCTGTGGCGCTCCCCGCTGGCCTGGCAGGTCACCGCGTACATGGGCCTCCAGTCCCTCAGTTACTACGCGGCGGCCGCCTGGCTGCCGACCATGCTCACCGACGCCGGGCTGAGCGCGGGCGACGCGGGCTGGATGCTGTCGTTCTCCTCACTTCTGGGCATCGCGGGCTCCTTCCTGGCGCCGGTGATCGTCGGGCGGCGGCTGCCGGCGGGCGCACTGGCCACGCTCGGCGCGGTGCTCTGCGCGGCCGGGTTCGCCGGGATGCTGGCCGCGCCGGCCGGCGGCGCGTACGTGTGGATGACGCTGCTGGGCCTGGGCCAGGGCGCGGCCATCAGCCTGGCCCTGCTGTTCATCGTCCAGCGCGCTCCGGACATCCGGCACACGGCGCAGTTGTCCAGCATGGCCCAGTGCTTCGGCTACATCCTCGCGGCCACCGGGCCCGCGGTGCTGGGCGCCGTGCACGACGCCTCGGGCGGCTGGACGGTGCCGGTGGTCGTGCTGCTGGCCCTGCTGGTCCCGCAGGTGGCGATGGGGCTCGGCGCGGCCAGGCCCCGGCACGTCGCGGGCCGCTGAGGTCCCGTACGGGCGAGTTCGTGTACGTACGGGACGGGGCGCGCGGGTTCGGCCGCACGCCCCGTTCCGCCGTACGGGCGGGCCATACTGGGTGCCGTGTCGGTGATCAGCAACCTTCGTAAAGCGGTCCGGCTGCCGCAGCAGCGGCGCCGCGGCGTCGACCTCAGCCATCCGGCGCGGTCGCCGCTGGGCACCGCCGTGGTGAACTGCGCGGTCTACGAGAAGGGCGTGCGCCAGCCCGGCGACCACCCGGCCGAGGACGCGGTCCGCCGGGTCCGCGAGTCGGGGAACGGCTTTGTGTGGATCGGTCTGCACGAGCCGTCGGAGCAGGAGTTCGCGGGCATCGCCGAGCTGTTCGGGCTGCACCCGCTCGCCGTCGAGGACGCGGTGCACGCCCACCAGCGGCCGAAGCTGGAGCGCTACGACAGCGCGCTGTTCACGGTGTTCAAGACGGTCTGCTACGTGGAGCACGACCGGCTCACCGAGACCAGCGAGGTGGTCGACACCGGCGAGATCATGGTGTTCACCGGCGCCGACTTCGTCATCACGGTCCGGCACGGCGGCCACGGCTCGCTCGGCCCCCTGCGCGAGCAGCTGGAGTCCGATCCGGAGCAGCTGGCCGTCGGCCCGTCGGCGGTGCTGCACGCCATCGCCGACCTGGTCGTGGACGACTATCTGGATGTCACCGCCGCCGTGCAGGACGACATCGACGATGTCGAGAGCGAGGTCTTCGCCGAGAGCCCGCGCCGTGCGAAGAGCGAGGAACGGCGCGCCGGCGCCCTGGGCTCGGGCACCGGTGCGGGCCGGATCTACCAGCTCAAGCGCGAACTGCTGGAGCTGAAGCGGGCGGTGGCGCCGCTCGGCGGCCCGCTGAACGCGCTGGCCACCCGGCCGATGGCGCTGGTGGACCCGCACATCACCACGTACTTCCGGGACGTGTCGGACCACCTGGAGCGGGTGACCGAGCAGATCACGGCCTTCGACGAACTGCTGAACTCCATACTCCAGGCGCATCTCGCCCAGGTGACCGTGGCGCAGAACGAGGACATGCGGCGGATCAGCGCCTGGGTGGCGATCCTCGCCGTGCCGACCATGGTGTGCGGGATCTACGGCATGAACTTCGAGCACATGCCGGAGAAGCACTGGACGTTCGGCTATCCGCTGATCATGGCCGTCACGCTCACCCTCTGCTTCCTCATCCACCGGGGCTTCAAGCGCAACGGGTGGCTGTAGGGCGTGCCTTTCGGATCACCCTGGGCCCCGCCGCCCTCGGCCCCGGGGACGCGGCCGTTCAGCCCAGGTAGCCGTCCGGCCGGATCAGGAAGGTGTCGCCCGGCGCCGCCGCGTACGCAGCGAAGGCGTGGCCTTCGGCGTCGGTGACGTACCGCCCGTGGCCCGGCGCGTCGCCGGGGCGCAGCACGGCGTACGCGTGCTCCTCGTCCGGGGCGGGCGCCCCGAAGGTCAGCCGGGTGAAGTGCGGGCCGCGGAAGAGGTCGAAGAGGCGGACGTTCTTGCCGTCCGCGTCGAGCAGCGGGGCGTCGGGGGCGCGGTCGCCGGTGACGAGGGGGCCGGTGGCGTCCGGGGCGCGGTAGGTGATGTCGAGGCCGAAGCCCTCCTCGCCGCGCTTGTGCGCGTCCGGGTGACCCGCCACGTACTTGTCCAGCAGGTCGGTGCTCACCCCGAGCACGCGTGCCGCGACCGCCCGCCGCTCGGTCTCGTAACGGTCGAGGTCGGTCTCCGCCGCCAGCTTCCAGCCGAGGTTGTACGCGTCCTGTATGCCCGTGTTCAGGCCCTGGCCGCCGGTCGGCGGGTGGACGTGCGCGGCGTCCCCGGCCAGGAAGACCCGCCCCACCCGGTACTTCTCGGCGAGCCGTACGTTCGGCCGCCACACCGTCGACCAGCCGTGCCCGGTCAGGCGCACCCCGGACGCGAACCGGTCCAGGGCGGCTTGCATCACCTCCAGTGAGGCGTCGTCGCCGTCCCCGAGCGGCGTGATCAGCTGGAAGCGCCCGGTGCCCGGCAGCGGCGTCAGCGCGACGCCCTTCACGGGTTCGTCCGCCGCGGCGAACCAGTGGCCGACGGCGAGGTCGAGGCCCGGCGCGGTCACATCGCCGACCAGCACCCGGAAGGACTCGTCGGTGACGCCGGGGAAGGCCACGCCGATCGCCTTGCGTACGAAGCTGGCGCCGCCGTCGGCCCCCACCAGGTAGTCGAACCGCGCCTCCTCCCCGGTGGCGAAGCGCGCGGTCACCCCGTCCGCGTCCTGCGCCAGGCCGGTCAGCTCGGTGCCCAGCTCGACGTTTACGCCGAACTCCCCCAGCCGGTCCCGCAGGATGGCCTCGGTCTGCGACTGGCCCAGCACCCAGCCGTTCGGATACGGGACGTCCGGGCGGGGGTCGCGCGGCTCGGTCATCCAGCGCTCGCCGGCGAACCGGCCGTCGAGGTGCACTCGGAGCGGTGCCGGCGGCGCCCCGGCCGCGCGTACGGCGTCCAGCACGCCGAGGTCGTCGAAGACCTCCAGCGTGCGCGGCTGGATGCCGTCGCCGCGCGAGCCGTCGAAGTACGCGGTCGCCTTGTCGACCACGCGCACCCCGACGCCGCGCCGGGCCAGCTCGATCCCCAGCGTCAGTCCGGTCGGTCCCCCGCCCACGACGAGTACCCGCATGACGAACCCCTCTCACTGAAACTAGATTCACTGAACTGAGATTCATCGTGATGGCTGCTAGCGTGCGCTGTCAAGGAAGCGGGAGGACACGTGAAGCGCGCGGAGCAGGCGAGCGAGACCAGGGCGGCGCTGATCGAGGCGGCCAAGCGCCTGTTCGCGACCCGTGGCTACCTGAACACCAAGGTCACCGACATCACGGCGGCGGCCGGGCGGGCGGCGGGCTCCTTCTACAACCACTTCGCGGGCAAGGAAGAGCTGCTCAAGGCGCTGCTGGACGAGCTGGCCGCGGTGAGCGACCGCTTCGCGGACGCCGAGGGGCACATGTCCGACTTCACCGACCCGGACGCGATCCGCTACCACGTGGCCGTCTACTGGCGCATGCAACGGGAGCACGCGCCGACCATGCTCGCGCTGCGCCAGGCGGCGCTGGTCAGCGAGGACTTCGCGCGCACCCTCGAACAGTTCCGCCGCGCGCAGGCCGCGGACCTGGCCGACCATCTGGCGCGCGTACAGAACCTGCCGGCGTCCGTCGAAACCACGCTGACGCTGATGAGCGCGATGATGGAAGCCCCCGCGCAGCTGCTGCACGAGCTGCCGGAGGAGGAGGCCGTCGAGGCGGCCACCCGGTTCATCTACCGCGCGCTGAACGGCAGGGACCACCCGCAGCGGGGGTGAGGCGCCGCGGGCAGTCCCGTCGTTCCGTCAGTGGACCAGGACCGGGTCCGCCTCCGAAGGGCTGCGCTCCTCAGCGGGCGCGGCGGACCGGCCCGCTCCCCCGCCCGTACGGGCCTTGCCCGGCAGCAGGAACAGCAGCAGGAAGATGACCGCCAGCCCCGCCGCCACCCACCACAGCGAGGCGACCGTGGCATCGACGACCGCAGCCCGCGGGTCCCCGCCGGCCGCGTCGTCGAGGACGCCGAAGAAGGCCACCGAGGACAGCCCGAGGCCGAGCGCCATGCCCAGCTGGCTGGTGGTGTTGAAGATGCCGGACGCCGATCCGGAGTGCTCGGCCGGCACCTCGGAGATGGCCGCGTCGGTGATCGGGGCGACGATCAGACCCATGCCGCCGCCCATCAGGAGCATCGCGGGCACCATCTGCCAGGAGGTCAGCCCGGTGCCGTACCGCCCGGCCTCCGCGATGTAGAGCAGCACACCGGCCAGCATGATCAGCGCCCCGGCCTGCAGTACCTTGCGCCCGAAGCGCGGCACCAGCTTCTGTACGGAGACACCGGCCGCCGCCGAGCAGGCGAGCGAGAACGGGATTCCGGTCAGCCCGGCGTGCAGCGGCCCCCAGCCCAGGCCCAGCTGCATGCACAGCGTCCAGACCAGGAAGAAGAGGCCGGACAGCGCGCCGAAGGTGAGCTGGACGCCGGTGCCCGCGGCGAACGTACGGAGCTTGAAGAGGGAGAGTTCGACGAGCGGCGAGCCGTCCTTGCGGGCCTTGGCGCGCTCGTACCGTACGAAGACGGCGAAGACCAGCGGGCTCGCGGCCATCGACACGAACCCCCAGGCGGGCCAGCCCAGTTCGCGGCCCTGGGTGAGCGGATAGAGCACCATCAGGAGGGCGAGCGCGGCCAGGAGCATGCCGACGATGTCCAGGCGCAGCGCCTTGGGGGCGCGGGACTCGGCGATGAAGCGGCGGCCGAGGACGATGCCCGCGACGCCGACCGGCAGGTTGATCAGGAAGATCGGCCGCCACTGGAGGCCGAGGAGGTCCCACTGCGTCAGCAGCGCGCCGATCAGCGGGCCGCACACCGCGCCCAGGCCGACGACGGCGCCGAACATGCCGAAGACCTTGCCGCGCTCGTGCGGGGGAAAGGTGACGTGGATGATCGCCAGCACCTGCGGCACCATCAGCGCGGCCATCGCCCCCTGGAGGACCCGGGCCGCGATCAGCATGTCCGGTCCTGCGGCGAGCCCACACAGCGCGGAGGCGGCGGTGAAGCCGCCCATGCCGAGCAGGAAGAGCCGGCGGCGGCCGTGGATGTCGCCGAGCCGGCCGCCGGTGATCAGGCCGACGGCGAAGGCGAGCGCATAGCCCGCGGTGATCCACTGGATCGCGCCGAACGACGCGCCGGTGTCCCGCTGGATGCTGGGTATGGCGATGTTGACGATGGTCGCGTCCACCAGATCCATGAAGGCTGCGGTGAGCACGACGGCGAGCGCGATCCAGCGTCTGCGGCCGGCCGTGCCGGGGGCGGTCGTGGGCGGGGTGGGCATGGCGCTGTCTCCTGAGGGCCTGGGTTTGCGAAGCGTCCGCGACTCTGGCGGCGGACGGCAGGTGCGGCGCGGCGGGCGCCGTGCTGCTGCGTACCAGAACGTTAGGGCGCCTGTAGGACAGACCCGGTCCTACTTCGTCCGCCATGATTGCGGGCATGAGCGAAACCTCGGCCCGCCTGCTGAATCTCCTGTCCCTCCTCCAGACACCCCGGGAATGGCCCGGCAGTGAACTCGCCGGACGCCTCAACGTCACCACGCGCACCATCCGCCGCGACATCGAGCGGCTGCGCGAACTCGGCTACCCGGTGCACGCCACGATGGGCGCGGAGGGCGGCTACCGGCTCGCCGCGGGCACCGCGCTGCCCCCGCTGCTGCTGGACGACGAGGAGGCGGTGGCCATCGCCGTCGGCCTGCGCTCGGCGGCCGGGCACACCGTCGACGGCATCGAGGAGGCGTCCGTACGCGCCCTCGCCAAGCTGGAGCAGGTGCTGCCGTCCCGGCTGCGGCGGCGGGTGGGCACGCTCGGCACCGCCACCGTACCGATGCCCTCCGGGGACGGCCCGACCGTCGATCCGGCCCATCTGACCACCCTGGCCGCGGCGGTCGCCAACCAGGAGCGGGTCCGCTTCTCCTACCGGGCGGGCGACGGCACCCCCTCGAAGCGCCTGGTCGAGCCGCACCGGCTGGTCTCGGCCGGGCGCCGCTGGTATCTGGTGGCGTACGACAACGAGCGCGAGGACTGGCGGATCTTCCGGGTCGACCGGCTGTCCGATCCGTACCCCACCGGGGTACGGACGCCGCCGCGCGACCTGCCCGCCGAGGATGCCGCCGCGTATGTGCGGGGGCAGCTGCGAAGCCTGGCGGCGGGCGGTGTCGCCGCGGTGGCCACGGTGTACGCGCCCGCCGACGAGGTGGCCGCCCGGCTGGGGAACGCGGCGGTCGAGGTGGAGCCGATCGACGAGCGCTCCTGCCGCCTGCGCACCGGGCCCGACCCCCTGGACTGGACGGCGTACCGGCTGGCGATGCTGGGCCATGAGTTCACGGTGCACGAACCGGCGGAGCTGGCGGCGTACCTGCGGCAGCTGGGCGGGAGGGTGCTGCGGGCGGCCGAGGAGGAGGGCGGGGCGGCGTCTCCCGATACCGGGGAGGGGTAGCACGCATACCCCCTGGGGGTATACAGTCGGGGCAGTGGACGACAGCGGCACCCCGCCGTCACCCCCGCCCCCGAAGGAGCAGCCATGACCACCACCGTCGACGGACACCGCATCGAGCTGGAGATCGGCGGCATGACCTGCGCCTCCTGCGCCGCCCGCATCGAGAAGAAGCTCAACCGGATGGACGGCGTGACCGCCACCGTCAACTACGCGACGGAGAAGGCCAAGGTCACCTACGAGGAAGGCGCGGGCATCGGCGTCGCGGACCTGATCGCCACCGTCGAGAAGACCGGCTACACGGCCGCCGTACCGGAACCCCCGGCCCCCGCCCCGCCGCCACCCGAACCCGGCGCGGCCCCGGCACCGGAACCGGACGCCGGCTCCCTCGCCCCGCTGCGGCAGCGGCTGACCGTCTCCGTGGTCCTGGCCGTGCCGGTGATCCTGATGGCGATGGTCCCGGCGCTGCAGTTCACCAACTGGCAGTGGCTGTCGCTGACGCTGGCGGCGCCGGTCGTGGCGTACGGCGCCTGGCCGTTCCACAAGGCCGCCTGGACCAACCTGCGGCACGGCGCCGCCACCATGGACACCCTGGTCTCCCTGGGCACGCTCGCCGCGCTCGGCTGGTCGCTGTGGGCCCTGTTCTTCGGCCACGCCGGGATGCCCGGCATGACCCACCCGTTCGAGCTGACCATCGAGCGCGGCGACGGCGGCAGCAACATCTACCTGGAGGCCGCGGCCGGCGTCACCGCCTTCATCCTGGCCGGGCGCTACTTCGAGGCCCGCTCCAAGCGCCGGGCCGGGGCCGCGCTGAAGGCGCTGCTGGAGCTGGGCGCCAAGGACGTCGCGGTGCTGCGGGACGGGCGCGAGATCCGCGTACCGGTGGGTGAGCTGGCCGTCGGCGACCGCTTCGTGGTCCGCCCGGGAGAGAAGATCGCCACGGACGGCACGGTCGTGGACGGCTCCTCCGCGGTGGACGCCTCGATGCTCACCGGCGAGTCGGTGCCCGTCGAGGTCGCCCCTGGCGACCGGGTCACCGGCGCCACCGTCAACGCGGGCGGCCGGATCGTCGTCGAGGCGACCCGGGTCGGCGCGGACACCCAGCTGGCCCGGATGGCGCGGCTGGTGGAGGACGCGCAGAACGGCAAGGCCGCCGCACAGCGCCTGGCCGACCGGATCTCCGCGGTCTTCGTCCCGGTCGTCATCGCGCTGGCCATCGGGACCCTGGGCTACTGGCTGATCACGGGCGAGGGAGCGGTCGCCGCCTTCACCGCCGCGGTCGCCGTACTGATCATCGCCTGCCCCTGCGCGCTGGGCCTGGCCACCCCGACCGCCCTCATGGTCGGCACCGGCCGCGGCGCCCAGCTCGGCATCCTGATCAAGGGCCCGGAGGTCCTGGAGACCACCCGCCGCGTGGACACCGTCGTCCTGGACAAGACCGGCACCGTCACCACCGGCGCGATGACGCTCACCGCCGTCCACCTCGCCGACGGGGTGTCCGAGGCGGACGCGCTGCGCCTGGCCGGCGCCCTGGAGCACTCCTCCGAGCACCCCATCGCCCGCGCCATCGCCGGTGCGGCGGCCGAGCGTACGGGTGAGCTGCCGGTCCCCGAGGACTTCGCGAACGTACCCGGCCGCGGTGTCCAGGGCGTCGTCGAGGGCCACGCCGTCCTCGTCGGCCGCACCTCGCTCCTCTCCGACTGGGCCATCGAACTGCCCGCCACACTGGCCGGCGCCAAGACGGCCGCCGAGGACGCCGGGCACACCGCCGTCGCCGTGGCCTGGGACGGGGCGGCACGGGCCGTGCTCGTCGTCGCCGACGCGGTCAAGCCCACCAGCGCCGAGGCGATCCGCCGGCTGCGCGCCCTCGGCCTCACCCCGGTCCTGCTGACCGGCGACAACGCGGCCGTCGCCCGCTCGGTGGCCGCCGAGGTCGGCATCGACGCGGAACACGTGATCGCCGAGGTGCTGCCCGAGGACAAGGTCTCGGTGGTCAAGGCCCTCCAGGCGGAGGGGAAGTCGGTGGCCATGGTCGGCGACGGCGTCAACGACGCGGCGGCGCTCGCCCAGGCCGACCTGGGGCTGGCGATGGGCACCGGCACGGACGCCGCCATCGAGGCGGGCGATCTGACGCTGGTACGGGGCGACCTGCGCGCCGCCGCGGACGCCATCCGCCTCGCCCGCCGCACCCTCGGCACCATCAAGGCCAACCTCTTCTGGGCCTTCGGCTACAACGTCGCCGCGCTGCCGCTGGCCGCGGCCGGCCTGCTCAACCCGATGATCGCCGGGGCCGCGATGGCCTTCTCCTCGGTCTTCGTGGTGGCCAACAGCCTCCGGCTGCGCCGCTTCAAGCCGCTCGCCTGAGCGGGACACCGACGGCCGGCCCGGCCTCCGACAGCGCACCGCCGTCGGGGGCCGGGCCGCTCGCGTGCGCGGAATCACGTCACCGTACGGAGTCGCCGGAGACACCCGCCCCGGGCGGTACGTGGCATTCCCTCCAGAAGACGCCCCCGAAGATTGGCGCATCACGCAACGCCTCCCAGGAGCCACACCCCCAACACTGAACGGATACCGTCCGCACACGCACAGGGGATCCCATGACGGGCGCACGCGTCCTGGCCCTCGGCCACTACCAGCCCTCCCGGGTACTCACCAACGACGATCTCGCGAAGATGGTCGACACCGACGACGCGTGGATCAGCAGCCGCGTCGGCATCCGCACCCGGCACATAGCGGCCCCCGACGAGACCGTGGACGCGATGGCAGCCGCCGCCGCGGCCAAGGCGCTGGCCGCGAGCGGTCTGACGGCCCAGGACATCGACCTCGTCCTGGTGGCCACCTGCACGGCCGTCGACCGCAGCCCCAACACCGCGGCTCGGGTCGCCGCCCGGCTCGGCCTGCCGTCGCCCGCCGCCATGGACATCAACGTCGTCTGCGCCGGCTTCACCCACGCGCTGGCCACCGCCGACCACGCCATCCGGGCCGGGTCGGCGGTCAACGCGCTGGTCGTCGGTGCCGAGAAGTTCACCGACGTGGTGGACTGGACGGACCGCTCCACCTGCGTACTCGTCGGGGACGGGGCCGGCGCCGCGGTCGTCACGGCCGCCCCCGAACCGGAGATCGGCCCGGTGCTGTGGGGCTCGGTCCCGGACATGGGCGACGCCGTACGCATCGAAGGCAGCCCGCCCCGCTTCGCCCAGCAGGGCCAGGCCGTCTACCGCTGGGCCACCACCCGCCTGCCGGCCATCGCCCGCCAGGTGTGCGAACGCTCCGGCATCGCACCGGCCGACCTGGCCGGGGTCGTGCTGCACCAGGCCAACCTGCGGCTGATCGAACCGCTGGCGGAGCGCATCGGCGCCGTCAACGCGGTGATCGCGCGCGATGTCGTCGAGTCCGGCAACACCTCGGCCGCCTCCGTACCGCTCGCCCTGTCCAAGCTGGTGGAACGGCGGGAGATCCCGTCCGGCGCCCCGGTCCTGCTCTTCGGGTTCGGCGGCAACCTGTCGTATGCGGGTCAGGTGATCCGGTGCCCTTGAGGGGCTGACACGGGTGGTCGGGCGCCCGGCGGTCCCGCCGCGTCCGATTTCTTCAAGACCCGGTCAGGGCGCGCTGCCTACGCTCCCCGTATGAGCAACGAAACGCACTCCACCTCGACCACCACCCCGCGCTTCGCGGCGATCGGCATGGTCGTCGCCGACATGGCGGCCTCGCTCGCCTTCTACCGCCGCCTCGGCCTCACCGTCCCGGCGGAGGCCGACACCGCCCCGCACGCCGAAGCCGCGCTGCCCGGCGGGCTGCGCCTGATGTGGGACACGTACGAGACCGCGCGCTCCATCGACCCCGGGTGGACACCGCCGGCCGACGGCGCCGCGACGGGCCTGGCGTTCGAGTGCGCCGGCCCGGCGGAGGTCGACAAGGTCTACGCGGAACTGGTCGACGCGGGTTACACCGGGGAGAAGCAGCCGTGGGACGCGGACTGGGGGCAGCGGTACGCGGTGATCCAGGACCCGGACGGGCACGGGGTGGATCTGTTCGCGGCGCTGCCCCGGGCCGTGTGACGGCCTACGGCACTTCCCGCAGGTACAGCGCCCCGCACGAGTGGCAGAAGGGTTCGGCCGCCGATGTGCCCCAGGCGTCCGCGGACTGCACCGCCGCGTCCGGTTGCAGTTCGCGTCCGCACATGGACAGGGTGCCGTCCAGCCGCACCATGTGCCAGATCTTGACCCGCGCGTCCGGCTCCCGCGGCGAGCCGCCGTCCGCGTACTCCGCACGCATCTCGTGCTCCATGGCGACACACCTCCTCGCCCCCACGATGCGCCCGCGAGGGGGCCGCCCGCTACCCGGCGGCCCCGCCCGCACCACCGCCCGGCTCAGAACACCGACCAGCCGGTCAGCGTCGTGAAGTGGTCCAGCGCCGCCGCGCCCGCCACCGAGTTGCCCCGCCTGTCCAGCCCGGGGCTCCATACGCACAGCGTGCAGCGCCCCGGCACGACCGCCACGATGCCGCCGCCGACGCCGCTCTTGGCGGGCAGCCCGACCCGGTAGGCGAACTCCCCGGCCGCGTCGTACGTGCCGCAGGTCAGCATCACCGCGTTGATCCGCTTGGCCTCGCGCGCCTCCAGCAGGCGGCTGCCGTCGGCGCGCAGCCCGTGCCGGGCCAGGAAGCCGCCGGCCGCCGCCAGGTCGCGGCAGCTCATCTCGATGGAGCACTGCCAGAAGTAGTGCTCGATGACGCTGGGGACCGGGTTCTCCAGGTTGCCGAAGCTGGCCATGAAGTGCGCGAGCGCCGCGTTGCGGTCGCCGTGGTCGGCCTCGGAGTCGGCCACGGCCTGGTCGAAGGCGAGGTCCGGGTTGCCGCTCTCCTCGCGCAGGAAGTGCAGCATCGTGGTGCTGGCGTCGCCGGTCAGCGTCTGGAGGCGGTCGGTGACGACCAGCGCGCCCGCGTTGATGAAGGGGTTGCGCGGTACGCCGTTCTCCCACTCCAGTTGCACGAGCGAATTGAACGGGGTGCCCGACGGCTCGCGACCGACCCGCTTCCAGATGTCGTCGTTGTCGTTGGCCATGACCAGGGCCAGCGAGAACGTCTTCGAGATGGACTGTACGGAGAACGGGACCTCCCAGTCCCCCACCCCGTAGACCTCGCCGTTGATGTCGGCGACCGCTATGCCGAAGCGGTCCATCGGCACCTTCTCCAGCGCCGGTATGTAATCGGCAACCTGCCCATGTCCGACATACGGCCTCGCAAAGGCCGCTACCTCCTCAAGAACGGCCTGGTAGTCCATGACGGACACGCTAACCCGAGGCCACCAGCACCCCCAGCGGGACCCCTGCCAGCGCCTTCACCTCGCGTGCCAGGTGCGCCTGGTCCGCGTACCCGGCACGGGCCGCCACGTCCGCGTACGGCATGCCGCCGCGGGCCAGCTCCAGCGCGCGCACCAGGCGCAGCACCCTGGCCAGCGTCTTGGGGCCGTAGCCGAACGCCGTCAGGCACCGGCGGTACAGCTGCCGCTCGCCGACGCCGACGGTCCGGGCCACCTCCGCCACCGGGCGGCCGTCGGCGAGCGCGGCGGCGATCATCCCGCGCGCCGGGTCGGGCGGGTCGGCCGCCGCCCGCAGCCGGTCCACCGCGATCTCCTCCAGCACTCTTCCGGGTGATCCGGTCCCGGCCAGCGTCCCGGCCAGCCGCGCCACCCGGTCCCGTGGCCACAGTTCGTCCAGCGGCACCCGCTGATCGCGCAGTACGTGTGCCGGTACACCGAGGACGGCGGGCCCCTGACCAGGGGCGAAGCGCAGCCCGACGACGAGGGAGCCGGGCCGGACGGCCGGGGCGTGGGCGGTGGTGTCCGGGCCGGCCACGGTCAGCCGGCCGTCCATCCACAGCAGGTCCGTACAGCCGTCGGGCAGCACCCGCTGCGGCGCCCCCGGGACGCCGCCGGGCGCCCGTTTCGCCCATACGACCGCGCCGGGCAGCCGCGAGGCCCGCTCGCGGTACCCGCCGCACTCCCCGTCGGCACCCCGGCGCACGCTGCCGTCCCCGTCCGCACTCACATCCCCAGCGTGGCACGGGAACGCGGGTAACGTCCGGTCCGTTGATCGGGTACAGCCCGTGACCGGCGGGCCCAACGCCCCTCCCCCGACCTCATGGAGGCAGCAATGGCAGGCTTTCTCGACCGCGCCAAGGAGCAGGCACAGAGCGCTCTGAACCAGGGCAAGCAGAAGGTCGACGAGGTCCAGCAGCAGCGCGCGGGCAACGACCTGCTGAAGAAGCTGGGCGCGGCCTACTACGCCGAGCGCCGTGGCAGCGGCTCCGCCCAGGCCACCCAGGAAGCGCTGAGCGCGCTCGAAGCCCATATCGCCACCCACGGCGACGGCTTTCTGCGCGGCTGAAAAAGCAGGGGAAAAAGCGGTGGAAAGCGGCTGAAAGCGCTCGCTCACCCGCTCGCACACGCGACGAACGGCTGGCCTGGGACCTGGCGTTCCAGTACAAGCGTTTTACGAGGCGGTGCGCGGTCGGCGGCCGCCGCGCACCGAACGGAGTCGGCCATGGCCCCACCCATGTCCGCGAACACCTTCCTCAAGGCCCTCAGAGACGAGGGTCTGGAGGTCGTCGAGGTCGGCGAGTGGCGCACCCACAACCGCGACGGCCACGGCGCCTGGGGGCCGGTGCACGGCGTGGTGATCCACCACACCGTCACGTCCGGGACCGAGGAGACGGTCCGCCTGTGTTACGACGGCACCTCGGCGCTGCCCGGCCCGCTGTGCCACGGCGTGATCACCAAGGACGGCCGGGTCCACCTGGTCGGCTGCGGCCGGGCCAACCACGCGGGCAGCGGCGACCGGGACGTCCTGAACGCCGTGATCGCCGAGAAGAAGCAGCTTCCCCCCACCAACCAGTACAACGCCGACGGCAACGTCCACTTCTACGGCTTCGAGTGCGAGAACATGGGCGACGGCCAGGACCCCTGGCCCGAGGCCCAGCTGGAGGCCATCGAGAAGGCCGCGGCCGCGCTGTGCCGCGTCCACGGCTGGAACGAGTACTCGGTCATCGGCCACCTGGAATGGCGGGCCGACAAGATAGATCCCAAGGGCTTCACGATGAAGGACATGCGTGCCCGCATCGGCGCCCGGCTGAAGTAGGCCCCGCCGCCGCGCGACAATGGGTGGCGTGACCACCCCCGCCCCCGGCCTCGCCGCACTGCGGCCGCGGCTGCCGTCCCCGCTCCAGCGGATCGAGGACGAGCGGTTCGCGCGCCGCGGTGTGCGGCTGCTCCTCAAACGGGACGATCTGATACATCCCGAGCTGCCCGGCAACAAGTGGCGCAAGCTGGAGCCGAACCTGCGGGCGGCGGCCGAGGCCGGGGAGCGCACGCTGCTCACGTTCGGCGGCGCCTATTCGAACCATCTGCGGGCCACCGCGGCGGCCGGGCGCCTGCTGGGCTTCGCGACGATCGGAGTCATACGGGGCGCCGAGCTGGCCGGCAAGCCGCTGAACCCGTCCCTGGCGCGCTGCGCCGCCGACGGCATGCGGCTGCACTTCGTCGACCGCGCCACGTACCGCCGCAAGGCCGAACCGGAGGTCGAGGCGGCACTGCTCGAACGTTTCGGCCCGTTCTACGCGGTCCCGGAGGGCGGCAGCAACGCGCTCGCCGCCCAGGGCTGTACGGCCCTGGGCCGGGAGCTGCGCGGCGAGACCGACATGGCCGCCGTCGCCTGCGGAACCGGCGGCACCCTGGCGGGCCTGGCCGCGGGTCTGGCGCCGGACCAGCGCGCCCTCGGCATCCCCGTCCTCAAGGGCGGCACCCCGCACTTCCTCGCCGCCGACACCGAACGCCTCCAGCACGCGGCCTTCGGCGGCCGGCGCGGCACATGGGACCTGGACCCCCGCTTCCACTGCGGCGGCTACGCCCGCCGCACCCCCGAACTGGACGCCTTCGCCGCCGACTTCGAGACCCGCCACGGCGTCCCGGTGGAGCGCCTCTACGTGGCGAAGCTCCTTCTGGGCCTGACCACCCTGGCCGAGGAGGGGGCGTTCGCTCCTGGTACGACGGTCACCGCCGTCATCACAGGCGCCCCCTGAGCCGCCGCTCCGGCCCTCCGCCCTAGTCGGCACCCTCCCGGTACGCCGCCGCCTCCTCCAGGTCCAGCCGCTTCAGCAGCACCCGCATCATCTCGTCGTCGATCCGCCGCTCGTCCCGCATCTGCACGAACACCTTGCGCTCGGCGTCGATCATCTCCCGCGCCAGCCGCCGGTACGTGGCGTCCGCCGACTCCCCCGTCACCTCGTTGGCCGTCCCCAGCCGCTCCCACACGGCGTTGCGCCGCCGCTCCAGTACGGTGCGCAGCCGGTCGGCCAGCGGGCCCGGGAGCGCGTTGCGCGGGTCCTCCAGCATCTCGTCGAGCCGCTGTTCCGCGGCCCGCGACGCCTCGTTCTGCGCCTGCGCCTCGGCGAGCGTCTCGGCCCGTACGTCCCGCTGCGGCAGCCGCAGCGCGCGGATCAGCGGCGGCAGCGTCAGCCCCTGGACGACGAGCGTGCCGATGACCGTCGTGAAGGTCAGGAAGAGCACCAGATTGCGGGCCGGAAAACCCTCGTCGGAACCGTGGACGGTCACCGGGATGGAGAACGCGATCGCCAGCGACACCACGCCCCGCATCCCGGCCCAGCCGACGATCACGGGCGCCTTCCAGTTCGTGCCGGGTTCGCGGTTGCGGATGCGTTCCGACAGCACCCGGGGCACGAACGTCGCCGGGAAGACCCACACGAACCGCGCGAGCACCACCACCACGAACACTATGACCGCGTACCAGACCGCCTCCCCGCCGCCGAACTCGCCCAGCCCGCGCAGCACCACCGGCAGTTGCAGGCCGATCAGCGCGAACACCGACGACTCCAGTACGAAGGAGACCATCTTCCACACGGCCTCCTCCTGGAGCCGCGTCTCGAAGTCGACCTGCCACGACCGGTGCCCCAGGTAGAGCGCGACCACGACGACCGCCAGCACTCCGGACGCCCCGAACTCCTCGGCCACCTGATAGGCCACGAACGGAATCAGCAGCGACAGGGTGTTCTCCAGCAGCGGCGCGTCCCGCAGCCGGCAGCGCAGCCAGTGCAGCGGAATCATCAGCACCGCGCCGACCCCGATGCCGCCCAGCGCGGCGACCGCGAACTCCCGGATGCCGTCGGTCCAGGTCGCGCCCACTCCGGCGGCCGCGGCCACCGCCACCTTGTACGCGGTGATCGCGGTGGCGTCGTTGACCAGCGACTCGCCCTGGAGGATCGTCGTGATCCGGCTCGGCAGACCCAGCCTGCGGGCGATGGCGGTGGCGGCCACCGCGTCGGGCGGCGCGACCACCGCGCCCAGCACGAGCGCCGCCGCCAGCGGCAGGTCCGGGATCATCAGATACGCGACGTACCCGACGGCGACCGTCGCGAAGAGCACGTAGCCGACCGACAGCAGCGCCACCGGCCGCAGGTTGGCCCGCAGGTCCAGGTACGAGCTCTCCAGCGCGGCGGTGTGCAGCAGCGGGGGCAGCAGCAGCGGCAGCACGATGTGCGGATCGAGGGTGTAGTCCGGTACGCCGGGGATGTACGCGGCGGCCAGCCCGGCGGCGACCAGCAGCAGCGGTACGGGCACGGGCGTGCGCCGGGCGGCCCCGGCGACCGCCGCGCTCCCCGCGACCAGCAGCAGAAGTGGCATCACGTCCATCGGCCTCGCCCGTCCTGTCCCGTCCCGCCGGGCCGGCCCGCGCCGCCCGGTCATCGCGGCGGCCACCCGTGCCGTACCCGCTGGTGCGATCTAACCTGGCAATCATGAGCGAGTGCCCGCATGTTCCCGAACTGCCGCGCCCCGAACCCGCCGCGCTGACCGACACCTGCCCCGAGTGCCTGGCCGTCGGCAGCCATCCCGTACAGCTGCGACTGTGCCTGGAGTGCGGCCACGTCGGCTGCTGCGACTCCTCGCCGTACCGGCACGCCACGGGCCACTACGAGGCGACCGGCCACGCGGTGATGCGCTCGTACGAGCCGGGCGAGTCCTGGCGGTGGTGCTTCGTCGACGAGATGCTCGTCTGACGAAGGCGCCGCAAGCCGGCCGCAAGCCGGAAAAAGGGGCATCCGGAAAGGGGCTCCCGACCGGCCCGCGGCCCGGATTCCGGACCCCGCGGCCGGTTGTCGGTACCGCCCGCTAGCCTTCAGGCATGATCCGCACCGCGACGGTCGACGACGTCCCCGTCATCCACACCATGATCCGCGAGCTGGCCGCGTACGAACGGGAGCCGGACGCCGCGAAGGCCACCGAGGCGCAGCTGCGCGAGGCCCTCTTCGGCGAGCATCCGGCCGCCTTCGCGCTCCTGGCCGAGGACGCGGAGGGCCCCGTCGGCTTCGCCCTGTGGTTCCGCAACTTCTCGACGTGGACGGGCACGCACGGTGTCTATCTGGAGGATCTCTACGTCCGCCCCGAGGCGCGCGGCGGCGGCCACGGCAAGGCGCTGCTGGCGGCCCTCGCGGAGATATGCGTGGAGCGCGGCTACGCACGTTTCGAGTGGTCAGTCCTGGATTGGAACGAACCGTCCATCGGTTTTTACCGGTCGATCGGCGCGGAACCCATGGACGAATGGACCGTCTTCCGGCTCACTGGAGATGCACTGCACAACCTCGCGGGCGTCTCGAACGTCAACGCAGCGTAATCAGCTTCGATTTGGCAGTGCAGACCCCTAGCCACTGTCCGTACCCGTAGGCTTACAATGAGTGACAGTCGTAGGACTGCGGGACGCTGCTGGACCAGCCGTCGTACCGGAGGTCGGCCCTGCCTCTTCCGGGCGACATCGCCCCGCAGATCGCGATAGCGTCGCAGGCGAACCACGTGCCGCGCCGGATCGTTGCCCTCTTGTTCACGAGAGGGGCCGCGACCGGCGCGAATATCAGCTCAACCAGCTTGTGTCACCTTGGAGGTGAGGGTGTCCCAGATCGCAGGCGAGCCCGGGACCCAGGACTTCGTGGAAGTCCGGCTGCCCGCTGCGGGTGCCTACCTGTCGGTGCTGCGTACGGCCACGGCCGGCCTCGCAGCCCGCTTGGACTTCACCCTCGACGAGATCGAGGATCTGCGCATCGCCGTGGACGAGGCATGCGCGATTCTTCTGCAACAGGCCGTGCCGGGCTCCGTGCTGAGCTGCGTCTTCCGCCTGATCGACGACGCGCTGCAGGTGACCGTCTCGGCCCCGACGACCGACGGCCGCGCCCCCGAGCGCGACACCTTCGCCTGGACGGTGCTCTCCGCGCTGGCCGGCAAGGTCGACTCCACCGTCGCGGAGGACCGTACGGTCACGATCAGCCTGTACAAGGAGCGCGGCGCCGGTCCCGGACCGTCATGACCGAACAGGGGGCCCCGTGAAGGATCTTGATCGCGGCACGCGGATGGCGCCCGGTGTGGCCATCCCCGAGCAGCATGCCCGGCCGCAACCGGTGGGCGCGGATGACCACGGCGGCCGGTTGGACGCGGAGCAGGCAGAGCGGGCGGACCACATGGACCAGAGCGAGCACAGGCGGAACGAGCGCGATCCGCACACCCCGCACCACCCTCATGACCCTCACGACCCCCATGACCGGAGCGGCGCGCGGGCGATGTTCTACGAGCTGCGCAAGCTGCCCGACGGCTCGGCCGAGCGCGCCGAACTGCGCAACGCGCTCGTGCGCATGCACCTGCCGCTCGTCGAGCACCTGGCCCGGCGCTTCCGCAACCGCGGCGAGCCGCTGGACGACCTGACCCAGGTCGCCACCATCGGCCTGATCAAGTCCGTGGACCGCTTCGACCCGGACCGCGGCGTGGAGTTCTCCACGTACGCCACGCCCACCGTCGTCGGCGAGATCAAGCGGCACTTCCGCGACAAGGGCTGGGCGGTCCGCGTGCCCCGCCGCCTCCAGGAGCTGCGGCTGTCGCTGACCACCGCGACCGCCGAGCTCTCCCAGCGCCACGGCCGCGCCCCGACGGTCCATGAGCTCGCCGAGCACCTCGCGATCTCCGAGGAAGAGGTCCTGGAGGGCCTGGAGTCGGCGAACGCGTACAGCACCCTGTCCCTGGACGTGCCGGACACCGACGACGAGTCGCCGGCCGTCGCCGACACCCTGGGCGCCGAGGACGAGGCGCTGGAGGGTGTCGAGTACCGCGAATCCCTCAAGCCGCTGCTGGAGGATCTGCCGCCGCGCGAGAAGAAGATCCTGCTGCTGCGCTTCTTCGGCAACATGACCCAGTCGCAGATCGCCCAGGAGGTCGGCATCTCGCAGATGCACGTCTCCCGCCTGCTGGCCCGCACCCTGGCCCAGCTCCGCGACAAGCTCCTCGTGGAGGAGTGAGCGAACCCTCCCGTCGTCGGCCACCGCCCCGGTCTCACCAGGAGCCCGGGGCGCCGTACGTCGGCCGCCCGGTCGCTGCCCGGCGGCGTACGTACCGCCCGTACGGCCACGGCCCGACCGTGCGGCCGCGGCTCACCGCCTTCATTCCCCGTACGGATGAGGTACGGACGGGGGACAGGTGGGGTACGCACGGGCCCCGCACCGTGGCTCAGTCCCGCGGCGCGATCCCCAGCGCCTCGGTGGCCGTCGGATTCACCAGCAGGGCGAGCACCGCGATGGCCGCCACCGCCAGGCCGATACCAGCCGCGATCAGCGCGCCGCCGCCGTTCACCAGCGTCCACGCCACCGGGAACGCCACGATCTGGGTGATCAGCGAGGGCCCACGGCTCCAGCGGCGGCGCAGCCACAGCCCGCGCGCCGCGACCAGCGGCAGCGCCGCCAGCGCCAGCACGGTCAGGCCGCCCATCTCCGCCTGGCGGGGGCTGTCGGGCGAGCCGGCCAGGCCCACGACCAGCATGTAGACGCCGAGTGCGGCCAGCGCCAGGCCCTCGACGGCGGTGAGCACGGCGGCGGCGCCGATCCGGCCGGGCCGGGGCCCGCTCGGCCCGGCGGCGGCGTCGGCGGCCTTGCCGGACCCGGTCGCCACCTTCTTGCCGCCGTCGCCCGTCCGGGCGCCCTTGGCGGACGAGGCGCCCTTCGCGCCTCGGGCCCGTACGTCCGTTCCGTCCGGCTTGCCGCCCCTCGTCGCCTCGGCCGGCCGGGTGGGCCGGGCCGCCTTGGCCGCGGGGCGCTTCTGCTTACTGCTCACCCCAGCAGGGTAGCCCCGGGGTGCCCTCGGCACGGCGGGCAGGGAGTGGGGCGGGTACCGGCAAGTAGGTACCCTGCTCACCATGCGCGCACTTCTCGTGGTCAATCCCGCAGCTACCACCACCAGTGCGCGTACACGTGAAGTGCTCACCCACGCGCTGGCCAGCGACCTGAAGCTGGAGGTCGCCGAGACGCAGTACCGGGGACACGCCCGCGACCTGGCCCGGCAGGCCGCCGAGGGGGGCCAGATCGAGCTGGTCGTCGCGCTCGGCGGCGACGGCACGGTGAACGAGGTCGTCAACGGTCTGCTGACGCACGGCCCGGACCCCGAAGCGCTGCCCCGCCTCGCCGTCGTCCCCGGCGGCTCCACCAATGTCTTCGCCCGCGCCCTGGGCCTGCCGAACGACGTGGTCGAGGCGACGGGTGCTCTTCTGGACGCGCTGCGTGACGGCAGTGAGCGCACGGTCGGCCTGGGGCTGGCGGCGGGCACCCCGGGCAGCGACGACGAGGGCGTGCCGGCCCGCTGGTTCACCTTCTGCGCGGGCTTCGGCTTCGACGCGGGAGTGGTCGGCCGGGTCGAACAGCAGCGGGAGCGGGGCAAGCGTTCGACACACTCGCTCTACATGCGGCAGGTGTTGCGGCAGTACGTCGGCGAGTCGAACCGCCGGCACGGCACGATCACCCTGGAGCGGCCGGGCGAGGACCCGGTGGAACACCTGGTCATGTCGATAATCTGCAACACCGCCCCCTGGACCTACCTGGGCAACCGCCCGGTCTACCCGGCGCCCGCGGCGTCCTTCGACACGGCCCTGGACGTCTTCGCCCTGTCGAAACTCTCCGCGACCGCGGTGACGCGCTACGCGACCCAGCTCCTGGCGTCAACACCGGAGCGCGGCCCCCGTGGCAAGCATGTGGTCTCGCTCCATGACTTGACGGACTTCACCTTGCATTCGCAGGCTCCACTGCCGTTCCAGATGGACGGTGACCACCTCGGGCTCCGTACGAGCGTGACGTTCACAGGCGTTCGCCGTGCACTGCGTGTGATTGTGTGAGCAGTAGGGCCTAAAGTCCTTTCAGTCGAACGTTTAGGCTGACTTCCACCCCCTAGAAGTACGGCTGTGACCTAGGCGACACCAAGGAATCAAAAAAAAGTTTCCGGAAGGGGTTGTATCCGCCGCCGAGGTTTGCGAGTCTCTTCGTGGCGATCGGGACGGCCGTTTCTTCCGGCCCCCTTGAGAGCCCGAATCCCCCTCCTCATTCTTCAGGACCGCACCAGTTCTCAACTGGGGTTTGGCCCTTCCCTTGTGGAGGGATTCGTGAAAGCGTTCACATTCACAAGCAACGTTCCCGTCACACGAGGAGATGGAGCAGCCATGGACTGGCGTCACCGCGCCGTTTGCCGCGAGGAAGACCCCGAGCTCTTCTTCCCCATCGGCAACACCGGTCCTGCGCTGCTGCAGATCGAGGAAGCCAAGGCCGTCTGCCGCCGCTGCCCCGTCATGGAGCAGTGCCTGCAGTGGGCGCTGGAGTCCGGCCAGGACTCCGGTGTCTGGGGTGGTCTCAGCGAGGACGAGCGCCGCGCCATGAAGCGCCGTGCAGCTCGCAACCGGGCGCGCAACGCCAGCGCCTGACCGCAGACGCCCCCCGTGGCCCCCGAGCCGCAGCGCGCAGTACCCCCACCGCTCCCCCAGCGCCCCGAGCGCCTGGGAGCCCCCCACGCAACGTGAGCTTTGAGCCCCGGACCAGATGGGTCCGGGGCTTACTGCTGTGCGGATACGCCCGCGCCCCCCAGGTCTGGACCAGGGGCCCCGTTCCGCCGCACCCCTCCCCACCCGGAATGCGGAGCCCCCGCAGCACCGTTGTCCATTCGCCGCCATCGCCGTCACTCTTTCGTTACGTCGATCTGCTGGAGGGCAGTTGGGCGGCCCGGGTACTCCGCGCGGACTTCTCTTCCGTATTCCTTCCCGAATTCCTTCCGTTCGCCGCTCACTTGATGAGCGGCGGCTTCATCAGTGCTTCTCCGCTCGTACGGGAATGTCGAGAATCACCTGAGTGCCCCGTTCGGTTCCGGGCACCATGTCGAACTTTCCGCCCAACTCGCCCTCCACCAGGGTGCGTACGATTTGCAGCCCGAGGTTCCCGGCCCGGTGCGGGTCGAACCCGTCCGGCAGGCCGCGGCCGTTGTCCTGGACGGTGACCAGCAGGCGGGGCTCCGTACGGCTGCCGCCACGTACCGCACCGACCTCGACGGACCCCTGGTCCCCCGGAACGAAGGCGTGTTCGAGGGCGTTCTGCAGGACCTCCGTGAGGACCATGGACAGCGGGGTGGCGACCTCGGCGTCGAGTATCCCGAAGCGGCCGGTGCGGCGCGTGGTGACCGCGCCCGGCGCGATCTCCGCGACCATCGCCAGCACCCGGTCCGCGATCTCGTCGAACTCCACGCGCTCGTCGAGGTTCTGGGACAGCGTCTCGTGCACGATCGCGATCGAACCGACCCTGCGCACCGCCTCGTTGAGCGCCTCGCGCCCCTGCTCGGAGTCCATCCGGCGGGACTGCAGGCGCAGCAGCGCGGCCACGGTCTGCAGATTGTTCTTCACCCGGTGGTGGATCTCCCGGATGGTGGCGTCCTTGGTGATCAGCTCCCGTTCGCGGCGCCGGAGTTCGGTGACGTCGCGCAGCAGCACCAGCGAACCGATGTGCGTGCCCTTGGGCTTGAGCGGGATGGCGCGCAGCTGGATCACCCCGTCCTCCCCCTCGACCTCGAACTCCCGCGGCGCCCACCCGCTGGCCAGCTTCACCAGCGCCTCGTCCACCGGGCCGCGCGCGGGCGCGAGTTCGGCGGTGGTCCGGCCCAGGTGGTGGCCGACGAGGTCGGCGGCGAGGCCCAGGCGGTGGTAGGCGGACAGCGCGTTCGGGCTGGCGTACTGGACGACGCCGTCCGCGTCGAGCCGGATCAGCCCGTCGCCGGCGCGCGGCGAGGCGTCCATGTCGACCTGCTGGCCGGGGAAGGGAAAGGATCCTGCGGCGATCATCTGCGCGAGATCGGAGGCGCTCTGGAGGTAGGTGAGCTCCAGCCGGCTCGGCGTCCGTACGGTCAGCAGGTTCGTGTTCCGGGCGATCACTCCCAGTACCCGGCCCTCCCGGCGCACCGGGATCGACTCGACCCGTACGGGCACCTCCTCGCGCCACTCGGGGTCGCCCTCGCGTACGATCCGTCCCTCGTCCAGGGCGGAGTCGAGCATCGGCCGGCGGCCACGCGGAACGAGGTGGCCGACCATGTCGTCCTGATAGGAGGTCGGTCCGGTGTTGGGCCGCATCTGGGCGACGGACACGTACCGCGTGCCGTCGAGGGTGGGGACCCACAGGACGAGATCGGCGAAGGAGAGGTCGGAGAGCAGCTGCCACTCCGACACCAGCAGGTGCAGCCATTCCAGGTCGGAGTCGCTGAGGGCGGTGTGCTGGCGTACGAGATCGTTCATGGAGGGCACGCTCTGGAGCCTACCGGCGTACGGTAGAGGTGTTGTCCCCGCAAGGGCATGGACAGATCTAAATGGTCTAGTCCACAATACGTTGGGTATCGCACCCCGCGAGGGCGGCCGCCAGGCCCGCGATACCGCACCAAGAACCTCCGAAACCTCCGCTCTCCCCGCACAGGAGGGCGGATAGAGGCCCGAGCGCTCTCTGCCCTGACTGCGCGACGGCCTCAGGTCGACCGGCCTCTGGGCGTGCGTGCGTCTCCGCCGCACGTGGGGCGCATTCCGCCGCCGGGCCGGCCGATGAAGCTCCGGGCTGCGGTGCCGGACAGGTTGAGGGTCCTGTCCCGGCGCCGCGGCCCGCGGGTGTTCTCCGGCCCTACTCCTCGCTCTTCCCGGGGGGCCAGGCAGCCATCGCCAGCTCGGCCACCCGCTCCAGCGTCGTACGGTCCGCACCGTCCCTGGCCTGCTGGGACATGCCCTGGAGTACGGCCGCGCAATAGACCGCGAGCGCGTGCGCGTCGGTGTCGGCAGGCAGCTCACCCGCCGCGACGTCGCTCCTGATCCGCCCTTCGATCGTTTCCACGTTCTCGGCGCGCCGCCCCTGGAGGCTGCGCATGACGTCCTCGGACTGCGCCGTGCAGTTGGTGGCGGCCGTGATGACCATGCAGCCGCGCGGGTAGCCCGGCAGGGTGTGGAAGGCCGCCGCCTCGCGCAGCATCCGTGCCACGGCCCGGCGCGCCGTCGGCTCCTCGGCGAAGGCCCGGCCGGAGAAGGCGCCGAAGTCCCGGACGTACGCCTCGATCGCCTCCTCGAAGAGCGTCCGCTTGTCGCCGAACGCCGCGTACAGGCTCGGCGCCTTGATGCCCATGGCCTCGGTCAGGTCCGCGATGGAGACGGCCTCGTAGCCGTGCTCCCAGAAGGCGCGCATCGCCTGCTCCAGAGCCGTCTCCCGGTCGAAGGACCGGGGCCGTCCACGCTGTTTCGTCGCCATCCTCGAATTCTATAGCGCCCGCTACGAAAACTCTGCTACGGTTTTTTCTGTAGCAACCGATACAGAAAGGGGGGCGCGGTCATGGGCGTACTCACGGGCAGGACGGCGCTGGTCACGGGCGGCAGCAGGGGCATCGGCCGGGCGATCGCCGAGCGGCTGGGCCGCGACGGCGCGCGGGTCGGGGTGCATTACGGACGCGACGAGACCGCCGCGAAGGAGACGGTGGCGGCGATCGAGGAGGCCGGCGGCCGGGCCTTCGCCCTCCAGGCCGAACTGGGCGTCCCGGGCGACGCCGCGGCCCTGTGGTCCGCGTTCGACACGCAGGCCGACGGCCTGGACATCCTGGTGAACAACGCCGGCGTGACCGGCCGCCGCGAACCGCTCCGGCAAGCGACGGAGGAAGACTTCGACCACGTCTTCGCGGTCAACACGAAGGCCCCGTTCTTCATCACCCAGCTGGGCCTGGACCGACTGCGCGACGGCGGCCGGATCATCAACATATCGACGGGCCTCACCCACGGCGTCGCCGTCCCCGAACTGATCGCCTACGCGATGACCAAGGGCGCCATCGACGCCTTCACCTCAACCCTCGCCAAAGACCTGGCCCCCCGCGGCATCACGGTCAACGCGGTCGCCCCCGGCGTCGTCGACACCGACATGAACGCGAGCTGGCTCCGCACCGACCCCGAAGCCTGGCAGGCGTATTCGGACGCGTCCCCCTTCGGGCGCGTGGGCGCGCCCCGCGACATAGGCGACATCACCGCATTCCTGGCCTCGGACGACAGCCGCTGGGTCACGGGACAGTGGATCGATGCGACTGGGGGTGCGTTGCTTTGAGGTGAGGGGGTGGGGTTGCGAACGGGGCGAACGTTGCCCGATACGTCGTTGCCGGCCGCGTCACCGACGCATACTCACTCTGCTCACTCGCGCGCGGCGTTGATCAACATCAAGTTGGCTGCGCCCGGTCGAAGTTCGAAGAATCCTTCGCCGGCGGGGATCTCGGCGAGGAGGAAACCGCTGGGGTCCCCCGCGTCGCTGAGGTGGAGCGTCACCCCGTTCGGCAGCGTGATCCGAAGCTCATCGGCCTCCACGGCACTCGCCACTCCTCCTCGGATCGCCTGGACCCGCAGGGGACGGGGCTCATGCGAAGGAACGGGACAGGAATCAGCCTCAGTCATGACAAAAAGCTAACCCGCCGGGAGACACCCGACCAATGACAACGACGCCCCCGAACCCCGCAGGCCGCGTCAGCGCGTTTCGGTGATCTTCGCCAGGGAGCGGGGCGCGTCCGGGTCCTGTCCCCGCGCGAGCGTGACTTCGTAGGCAAGCCTCTGGAGAGGAAGGATTTCCAGGATGGGCTGAAGCTCCTCCGCCACGCCGTCCGTCGGCAGCGCGAAGCCGGCCGCCACCCGCCCCACCTCGGCGTGGCCACCGATGACCACCAGATCCGCACCCCGATCGCGCAACCGTTCCAGTACGGGCCGCAGCGCCTGCCCGCCCTTGCCGTCGGTGACGATCGCGATGACCGGGGAGATGTTGTCGACCATGGCGAGCGGACCGTGCAGCAGGTCCGCGCCGGAGTACGACAGGGCGGGGATATAGCTGGTTTCCATGAGCTTCAGGGCGGCTTCCTTCGCCGTCGGATAGCCGTAACCACGGGAGGTGAGCACCATGCGTTCCGCGAACCGGTAACGGGCGGCGAGGGCCCTGACCTCGTCATGGCGGGCGAGGACGGACTCGGCGAGGTCCGGCAACGCCCTTGCGGCCAGGTAACCCGGCACGCGCGGCCGAGGGTGCCCGGCGCTGACGCGCAGGCCCTCGACGAGGAGGTAGAGAGCGAGGAGTTCGGCCGTGTACGTCTTCGTGGCGGGCAGGGCGCGCTCCGGACCGGCCAGCACATCGATGTGGAACTCACTGATCCCGGCAAGCGCCGACCCCGCGTTATTGGTCACCGCGAGCGTGATCGCACCGGCCTCGCGGGCGGCCCGCGTGGACGCGACGAGGTCGGGCGAGCCACCGGACTGGCTGACCGTGACGACGAGGCAGTCCCGAAGGTCGGGACGCGCGCCGTAGGCGGTGGTCGTGGACATGGAGGTAAGACCGCAGGGCTTGCCGAGCCGCACTTCGAAGAGGTACTTGCCGTACAGGGCCGCGTTGTCCGACGTACCGCGCGCGGTAAGCAGCACGAACCGTGGCCGGCGGGCAGCGATCTGCTCGGCAACCGCACGGATGCGGGGTGCCCCCTCGGCGAGGATGCGACGCAGCACGTCGGGCTGCTCAGCCATCTCAGCAGCCATGAGGCGCCCCGGCTGCTCGCCGCCCGGGGTGGGCGGTGCGGGGGTGGCTGGCGCGAAAGGCGGGGCCGCTGCCGCGCTCGCGGTCTGGGTTGCGGGGGTGGCCTCCGCTCTGGGGGCGGCCTCCGTTCCAAACGCGGCCACCAGCCCAGGCGCGGCCTCTGTCCCGGGTGCGGTCTCCGCCCGGGGTGCGGTCTCCGCCCCGCCCGCGGCCTCCGGCCTAGGCATGGACTCTGTCCCGGGCGCGGCCTTCGTCCCGGACGTGCTCTCCGTTCCAGGCGAGGTCTTCGCCTCGGGCGCGGTCTCCGTTCCGGACGTGGCTGCCGGTCCAGGCGCGTCCTCCGTCACACCCGCGGCCTCCACCCCGGTCGTGGCCTCTGCGCCGGACGCCGTCTCCGCCCCGCGCACCGCATCCACCCCGGATGCCGTCCCCGTCCCGGACGCGGCTTCCGCCCCGGACGGGCCATTCGCTGTGCGGTTCGTGTCGCCGGACATGTGGCCGCCTCCTGATGGGTGTGCGTCCCCGAGTACCCGGTCCTCGGCGGCACCGCACGCGGGGCGGTGCCGGCGTGGCATGCGTACCGCGCTTCGGGCCCCCCACGCACTCGCCCGGCGCTCCCTGATCACCGCGCCCCAGAGGCCGCGAGCCGATCGCCGCGGAGCTCCCGAGCCGACCACCGCAGGCCCGGCCGACCGCCGCAGACCCAGCCCACCCGGCGCAGACCCAGCCCACCCGCCGCAGGCGTATCGCGCCCGACCCAGGCGCAAGCAAGCGAGCCCCCGCCCACCCCAACACCCCACCCCTCCCCCAATTCGCCCCCCGTTCAGCCCCGGGTTGCCGGATGTCACCTGGGGGGTCGGTGGCGCTCTGGTAGATTGGTCTATACCACACGACCACTCTCCAGATCGGCAGGCTCAGCGTGGAAGTTGTCATCGTCCCGGACGCCAAGGCAGGCGGCGAGCTGATCGCGGAAGCCATCGCCGCCCTGGTCCGTCGCAAGCCCGAGGCGCTGTTGGGTGTGGCCACCGGCTCGACTCCGCTGCCCGTCTACGAAGCGCTGGCGGCCAAGGTCCGCGGTGGGGACGTGGATGTCGCGCGTACCCGCATCTGCCAGCTCGACGAGTACGTGGGGCTGCCCGCCGGGCACCCCGAGTCGTACCGGTCCGTGGTGCTCCGCGAGGTCGTGGAGCCGCTGGGGCTCGGCGAGGACGCGTTCATGGGGCCGGACGGCACCGCCGAGGACGTGCAGGCGGCCTGCGAGGCGTACGACCGCGCGCTGGGCGAGGCCGGCGGGGTGGACCTCCAGTTGCTGGGCATCGGCACCGACGGGCACATCGGCTTCAACGAGCCGTGCTCCTCGCTCGCGTCCCGTACCCGGATCAAGACGCTGACGCAGCAGACCCGGGAGGACAACGCCCGGTTCTTCGACAGCCTGGACGAGGTGCCCCACCACGTCATCACCCAGGGCATCGGCACCATCCTGGAGGCCCGCCACCTGGTGCTGCTGGCCACCGGCGAGGGCAAGGCGGACGCCGTGGCGCAGTCCGTCGAGGGTCCGGTCTCGGCGCTGGTGCCGGCGTCCGCGCTTCAGCTGCACCCGCACGCCACGGTCGTCGTCGACGAGGCCGCCGCGTCCAAGCTCAAGCTGGCCGACTACTTCCGCGCCACGTACGCGGCCAAGCCGGAGTGGCAGGGCCTGTAAGGGACAGCCGAACGGCCGCCCCATACGGCCGCCCCATACGGCCACCCCATACGGCCACCCCATACGGCCACCCCATACGGCCACCCCGTATGACCGTCCCATACGGCACAAGCACGCACACGACCCGGGTGGGGCGCCTCCGCAAAGGCGCCCCACCCGGGTCGTTTCATCCACCAGCCATGCAGACCACCGGCCGTTCAGCCCACACGGCCGTGCCATCCACGGCCGCGCCATCGACCCCCGCGCCATCCAAAGCCGCGCCCGCCCACAGCCGCGACCCCCACGGCCGTACCGCCCACCCCCGTACCCCACCGAGCCCCCGGCTCCCCTCCGCGGCCCGGTGGGGGATTCACCCACCCGCGATGACCTCCGCGGCGGCGCGTCCGCAGACGCGGGCCGCGCCGTGGGTGGCGATGTGCAGGGCCCCGCGCGGGGGCGCCTGTGGCAGGCCCATTTCGACGACGACCGTGTCGGGCCGGGCGTCGAGCAGGGCGGCCAGGGCGTCGGTCATCCAGGCGTGCCGATGTGCGTCGCGGACGACGGCGACGATGCGCCGCTCCCCCGCCGCCCGCAGGATCTCCTGCGTACGGGTGCGCGTGTCGGCCGCCACGGCACCGGCGTTCCCGTACGTCCCGGTCTCCGTGCCGGGCAGCAGCCGCCCCAGCTCCGCGGCAACCCCCCACGGCGTCTCGTCGCCGACGGCGATGTTCGCGACGGGCGTGAAGGCCGCGACGTACGCGGGCGCGCGGAGCGGCTCGTACGGGCCGTTACGGGTGATCCGCAACGCGCGGCGGGCCGCCACCAGGCCGGCCTCGGGTACGGGCGCGACCCCTCGCTCCCCAGGGAGGGTCCCCTGTGTCGCGCCCGCACTCCGGGTCCACCGTGCCAGGGCGCGGACCCGCGCCGCGGCGTCGGCGAGCCGCTTCTCCGACAGCTCGCCGTCGCGTACCGCCCTGACCAGGGCGTCGCGCAGCCGCAGCACGGTGGCTTCGTCGGCCAGTCCGCCGCCGACGCAGATGGCGTCGGCACCGGCGGCGATGGCCAGGACGCTGCCCCGCTCGATGCCGTACGTCGCGGAGATGGCCTGCATCTCCATGCCGTCGGTGACGATCAGGCCCTCGAAGCCGAGGCCGCCGTCGACGACGGGGGCGCGCAGCAGGCCGGTGAGCACGTCGCGGCTGAGGGTGGCGGGCAGCGTGCCGTCCAGGGCCGGGAGCAGGATGTGCGCGCTCATCACGGCCTTGGTGCCGGCGGCGATCGCGGCCCGGAAGGGCACCAGCTCGCGTTCCTGGAGGGTGCGCAGGTCGGCGGCGATGCGTGGCAGGTCGTGGTGGGAGTCGACGGCGGTGTCGCCGTGGCCCGGGAAGTGCTTGGCGCAGGCGGCGACGCCGGCGGACTGGAGCCCTTGGACGTACGCGGCGGTGTGCCGGGCGACCAGCTGCGGGTCGGCGCCGAAGGACCGTACGCCGATGACCGGGTTGGACGGGTTGGAGTTGACGTCGGCGGACGGCGCCCAGTTCAGGTTGACGCCGCACTCGGCCAGCCGGCGGCCCAGTTCACGGGCCACGTCGTGGGTCAGCTGGATGTCGTCGACCGCGCCCAGGGCGAGGTTGCCGGGGAAGGACGAGCCACCGCGCACTTCGAGACGGGTGACGTCGCCGCCCTCCTCGTCGATGGCGACGAGGACGTCCTCCCGTTCGGCCCGCAGCTCGGCGGTGAGCGCCGCGAGCTGGTCCGGCGAAGCGATGTTGCGGCCGAACAGGCCCACCGAGGTCAGCCCCTCACCGAGCCGGCGCAGCAGCCAGTCGGGCGCCGAGGTGCCGGTGAAGCCGGGCTGGAGGACGGTGAGCGCGTCGCGGGTGAGGGTGTCGGACGGGCGTACGAGTGTCGTCATGGCGCGCGTCATCCCTTCACTGCGCCGGCGGTCAGTCCGCCGACCGCCTTGCGCTGCAGGAACAGGAACAGGACGAGGATCGGCAGGGCGAAGATCGAGGCGGCGGCCATCGTGGCGCCCCAGTCGTCGCCGAACTGGCTCTGGAACTGGGAGAGCCACAGCGGCAGCGTGCCCTTGTCGGGCTCCTTGTTGAGAACCAGCACGAGCGGGAATTCGTTCCAGGCGGTGATGAAGCCGAACAGCGAGGTGGCCATCAGGCCGGGTGCCAGCAGCGGGAAGATGATCTTCACGAACGCCTGGGTACGGGTGCAGCCGTCGACCATCGCGGACTCCTCCAGCTCCTTGGGCACGGCGGCGACGTAGCCGCGCAGCGTCAGGAGGGTGAAGGGCAGCACCATCAGCATGTAGAAGAAGGTCAGCGGCACCAGGCTGTTGAGCATGTCGGCGTCGCGCACGATCATGTAGATCGAGATGACCAGGACCTCCCACGGCGCCATCTGAGCGACCATGAAGGTCAGGATGATCCCCTTGCGGCCCTTGAAGCGCATCCGTGCGACGGCGAAGGAGCCGCACAGGGCGATCAGCAGCGAGAGGCCGACCGCCAGCACGGTGACGGTGACCGAGTTGCCCACCAGGGACCAGAAGTTCGGCGCGTTGACGGCGGTCGAGAAGTGCTCGAAGGTGCCGTTCAGCGGGAACCACACCGGGTCCTCGGTGATGATGTCGCCGTTCGGCTTGAAGGCCGTGGTGAACATCCAGTACACGGGGAAGACGAATCCGAGGGCGAGCACGAGCGCCGCCGCGTTGGGCCAGATACGGCCGAGCAGGGAGCGCTTCACGCCTCGTCCTCCTCTTGCTTGAGGGTCAGTCGCAGGTAGTACGCGGTCATGCCGAGCAGCACGACGATCGTCAGCAGCGAGATGGCCGCGCCCATGCCGAAGTGGAGGTTGCCGACGCCCTCGGTGAAGGCGTAGATCGGCAGGGTCTCGGTGAGCCGGTCCGGGCCGCCCTCGTTGATCGCGAAGATCTGCGGGAACGCCTTGAAGACCCAGATGATCTCCAGGAACGTGGTCGCCAGGAAGAACGGCTTGAGGAACGGGAAGGTGACGCTGGTGAAGACCTTCCAGGTGCCGGCGCCGTCCATCCGGGCCGCCTCGTACAGCTCCTTGGGGATGGTGGTGGTCGCGGCGTAGAGGTTCAGCGCCACGAACGGCAGCGACTGCCACACGATCAGTACGGTGATGACGAAGAAGGTGGACAGCTGGCTGCCGACCCAGTCGTAGTGGGCCATCGAGTGCCAGCCCAGCTTGTCCAGGACCCAGTTGACGACGCCGTAGCGCGCGTCGAACAGCCATTGGAAGACGGTGGTGGCGGCGATGACGGGCATCGCCCAGGTCAGCACCAGCGCGACGGACAGCACCAGGCGCATCTTCTTGCCGAGCCGGGCCAGCAGCAGGCCGATCAGCACGCCCAGCGTCATGATCAGGACGACGTTGACGCCGGTGAAGACGATGGTGCGGACGGTGACCCGCCAGAACTGCTCGCCGCCCAGGATGTCCGAGTAGTTGCCGAACCCGCGCCACTCGGTGAGGTGCTGGATCAGCTGCTTCATGTTCAGGTTCTGGAACGAGAGGATCAGGTTCCGCACCATGGGCCAGCCCAGGAAGACCGCGGTGGCGGCCAGGGCCGGGATCAGCAGCAGGTAGGGGGCCTTCCCGGCGGCCCGGCCGGTCCCGCGGCGGCGACCGGGCGGCGGGGCGCCGCCCTTGCCGATCCGTGGCGCGGAATTCTGCACCGCGTCCTCGATCTGCACTGACATGTCCCGCTTCTCCCCATCACCCGGTCGTGCTCGTGCTGGTGGTTCCGTACGGGGGCCGGGACGGCCGGCTCCCGTACGGAACCCGTTGGTGGCGGTCCCCCGCGGCTGGCGCCGCCACGGGGGACCGCGGTCACTGGTGCCTGGGCGCGTCGCGCGGTTCCGTACGGGCCGGACCGCCGGACGCGCCGCCGGTCACTGCTTCTGCGCCAGCCGCTTGTTGATCTCGCCCTCGACGTCCTTGGCGGCGTCCGCGGGGGCCTTGCCGTTCAGAACCGCGGTCATGTAGTTCTTGATCGGGTTCGGGGTGTTCTCGACCTGGGCCCACTCGGGGATCAGCGGCGTGGTGCCGCTGGACTTGGCGGCGCCGGGCGCGGCGGCCTCGGCGGCCGGGTTGCCCTTGGCGGCGTCCGCGAGGTCGGGGGACTTCGGGCTCCAGCCGACCTCCTTGACCATCTGTCCGTCGTTCTTTTTGGACAGCGCGACCTTCAGGAACTCCTTGGCGAGCTCCTGGTTCTGGCCGCCGCCGGCGACGGCGAAGTTGGAGCCGCCGAGGAAGACGCCCTCGGGCTTGTCGGCGGTCTCACCCGGGATGGGGAAGAAGCCGATGTCGTCCTTGATGGCCGGGTTGGCCTTGACGGCGGTGGGGCCCTCGTAGCCCATGGCGATGATGGCGCCGGTCTTGCCCTTGGAGAAGATCTCCGCCTGCTGCGGGGTGGCCTCGTCCTTGTTCTTCGGGGCGGTGCTGAACGCCTGGTACTGCTTGTAGATGTCCATGGCCTTGGAGACCTTGGGGTCGCCGAGGTTGGAGACCCACTTGTCGCCCTGCTTCTTGACCAGGTCGGCACCGGTGCCGATGGTCAGGCCGTCGAAGAAGTACCAGTTCTGGCCGGGCAGGTAGAGCGGCTCGGCGTCGGTCTTCTGCTTGATGGTGTCGAACGCCTTGAAGAGTTCCGAGCGGGTCTTGGGCAGTTCCTTGATGCCCGCCTGCGCCCAGATCTTCTTGTTGTACATCACCACGCGGTTGCCGGCGTACCAGGGGAGCGCGTACTGCTTGCCGTCGACGAGGGACGCCTTGTTGAAGGACTCGTTCCAGTCCTTGCCGATTTCCTTCTTCAGGTCGCCCAGCTCCGCGAGCGCGCCGGCCTTGGCGTACGCGGCGGTCTGGGTGTTGCCGATCTCGACGACGTCCGGCGGGTTCTCCTCCGACAGGGCGGTGGTCAGCTTCTGCTGGATGCCGTTCCACTGCTGGACGCGGAATTCGACCGTGGCGCCGGTCTTGGCCTTGAAGTCCTCGGCGACCTGCTTGGTCCACTGCGTCGGGTTGGAGCCGTCCATCACCCAGACGATGAGCTTCTTGCCCTTGAAGCCGTCGGCCCCCGCGGAGCCGCTGCCGCTGGACCCACAGGCAGCGACACTCACCAACATTCCCGCGACTGCCGTCGCCGCTATGAGTCCACGCTTCATTGCGCTCTCCCCTAAAGGCTGGCTGGTGGTCTTTAATGGTTTAGACCAGTGCCCGCAGCTTGGCCTAGACCTTTTGGGGTGTCAAGGGTGTATAAGAGTCGCTGTCAGGTCCGTTACCGGACCGACATCTGGGGCCTGTCGCCGCGGTAGCGGCGTGTGCCCGCGAGGCAGACGCTACGTTGGCGTCGGGCCCCGCGAGCGGGCACGGACCAGCAAGGGAGCATCGGGACCCCACCCGTGCCACGATGTGAGCCGCTACGTACGGAGGAGCCGGTGACGGCAGCGCGACAGGAGTCGGAGAGGCGGGTCATGGAGACCGACGGGGGCAGCGCGGACAACGGCGGCGGCGCACGCACCGCCCGCGTGCCGAAGTACTACCGCCTCAAGCGCCACTTGCTGGAGATCACCGAAACGCTGCCGCCGGGCACCCCGGTTCCGCCCGAGCGGACCCTGGCCGCGGAGTTCGACACGTCCCGCACGACCGTTCGCCAGGCCCTCCAGGAACTGGTCGTCGAAGGACGGCTGGAACGCATCCAGGGCAAGGGCACGTTCGTCGCCAAGCCCAAGGTCTCGCAGGCCCTGCAACTGACCTCCTACACCGAGGACATGCGGGCCCAGGGCCTGGAGCCCGCCTCGCAGCTGCTGGACATCGGCTATGTCACCGCCGACGACCGGCTGGCCGGGCTGCTGGACATCGCGGCCGGCGGCCGGGTGCTGCGCATCGAACGGCTGCGGCTGGCCAGCGGGGAGCCGATGGCCATCGAGACGACCCATCTGTCCGCGAAGCGCTTTCCCGCGCTGCGCCGCAACCTCGTCAAGTACACCTCGCTGTACACGGCGCTGTCCGAGGTCTACGACGTCCGCCCGGCGGAGGCCGAGGAGACCATCGAGACGTCGCTGGCCACCCCGCGGGAGGCCGGGCTGCTCGGTACGGACGTGGGCCTGCCGATGCTGATGCTCTCCCGGCACTCGCTCGACGCCGAGGGCGCCCCGGTGGAGTGGGTGCGCTCGGTCTACCGCGGCGACCGCTACAAGTTCGTGGCCCGGCTGCAGCGTCCGGCGGACTGAGGGCACGGCGGCGGGCCGGCGGGTCCGCCCCGGTGCCCAGCGGCGGGGCCGCCCTTCCGGCGCCCGCCGCCCGGTCGCGTCGCGGTATGGCGCGATCCGCCCCGCTGCCTCTACGGTCCTTGCGTCGTCGCGTCGACGGGAGGACGTACCGGTGCGCCCAGCAGGCCAGCCCCGAACCACCGCCAGCCCCCGCAAGATCGCCGTGTGGACGGCCGTGGCGCTGGTCGGCGCCGCCGGCTGGACGCTGCTCGCCCTCTCCCGCGGGGAGGAGGTCTCGGCCGCCTGGATGGTCGCCGCCGCGCTCGGCTCGTACGCCATCGGCTACCGCTTCTACGCGCGCTTCATCGCCACCCGCGTGCTGCGCGTCGACCGCACCCGGGCCACCCCCGCCGAACGCCTCAACGACGGCGTGGACTTCCACCCCACCGACCGCCGGGTGCTGCTCGGCCACCACTTCGCGGCCATCGCGGGCGCCGGGCCGCTGGTGGGGCCGGTGCTCGCCGCCCAGATGGGGTATCTGCCCGGCACCATCTGGATCATCGTCGGCGTCGTCTTCGCGGGCGCCGTGCAGGACATGGTCGTACTGTTCTTCTCCACCCGGCGCGACGGCCGGTCGCTGGGGCAGATGGCCCGCGAGGAGATCGGCGTGTTCGGCGGGGCGGCCGCGCTGCTCGCCGCCTTCGCCATCATGATCATCCTGCTCGGTGTGCTGGCGCTGATCATCGTCAACGCGCTGGCGCAGTCCCCCTGGGGCACCTTCTCCATCGGCATGACCATCCCGATCGCCCTGCTCATGGGCTTCTACCTGCGGGTGCTGCGCCCCGGCCGGGTCACCGAGGTCTCCCTGATCGGCGTCGCGCTGCTGGTGCTCGCACTGGTCGCGGGCCGCTGGGTCGCCGACTCGTCCTGGGCCGACACCTTCACGCTGGAGCCGAAGACCCTGGTCATTTGGCTGGTGGCGTACGGGTTCATCGCGTCCGTACTGCCGGTGTGGACGCTGCTGGCGCCGCGCGACTACCTCTCCACCTTCATGAAGATCGGCACGATCGGGCTGCTGGCGGTCGGCGTGCTGGTCACGCTGCCGAACTTGAAGATGGACGCGGTCACCCGCTTCGCCGGGCGCGGCGACGGCCCGGTCTTCGCGGGCTCGCTCTTCCCGTTCGTCTTCATCACCATCGCCTGCGGCGCGCTCTCCGGCTTCCACGCCCTGATCTCCTCCGGCACCACGCCCAAGATGGTGCAGAAGGAGACCCAGATCCGCATGATCGGCTATGGCTCGATGCTCATGGAGTCGTTCGTCGCGGTGATGGCGCTGGTCGCGGCGTCGATCATCGACCCGGGGCTGTACTTCGCGATGAACGCGCCGGCCGGCGTCATCGGCGACACCGTCCAGTCGGCCTCGCAGGCCGTCGCGCACTTCGGATACAGCATCTCCCCCGACCAGTTGGCGGCCGCGGCCCAGGCCGTGGAGGAGCACACCCTGCTGTCCCGTACGGGCGGCGCGCCCACCCTCGCCGTGGGGGTGGCGGACATCTTCTCGCAGGTGTTCGGCGGGGCCGGGATGAAGGCGTTCTGGTACCACTTCGCGATCATGTTCGAGGCGCTGTTCATCCTCACCGCGCTGGACGCGGGCACCCGGGTGGGCCGCTTCATGCTCCAGGACATGCTGGGCAACCTCTACAAGCCGTTCCGCAGGGTGAGTTGGAAGCCGGGACTGGTGCTGTGCAGCGCGGCCGTGGTGGCGCTGTGGGGGTACTTCCTGTGGGTCGGCGTCCATGAACCGCTCGGCGGCATCAATCAGCTCTTCCCGGTCTTCGGCATCGCGAACCAGCTGCTGGCGGCGGTCGCGCTGACCGTCTGCACGACGCTGCTGGTGAAGTCCGGCCGGGTGAAGTGGGCCTGGATCACGGGCGTTCCGCTCGCCTGGGACGCCGTCGTCACCCTCACCGCCAGCTGGCAGAAGGTCTTCTCCGGGGACCCGAAGGTCGGTTTCTTCACCCAGCGTGCGGTCTACCAGGACGCCATCGACGCCGGGAAGGTACTGCCGCCCGCCAAGACCATGGACGACATGCACACGGTCGTCACCAACTCGACGGTGGACGGCGTGCTCTCGGCGGTCCTCGCCCTGCTGATCGTCATGGTGATCGCGGACGCGGCCCGGGTGTGCGTACGGCATCTGCGCAACCCGTCCGCGACCCGGCTCAGCGAGGCCCCGTACGTGAAGTCGGCGATCGTCGCGCCCGCCGGGCTGGTGGCCTCCAAGGAGGAGAAGGCGGAGCTGGCGGCGGCGGAACGGAGCGGGCCGTGAGCGGGGTACGACGGGTTCTGGCCTGGATCCGCTGGTACGTACGGGAATTGACCGGCGAGAGCGCGTACGAGCGCTACGTCGCGCATGTCCGGCAGCACACGCCCGACGCGCCGGTCCCCAGCCGCCGGGAATTCGAGCGGCGGCGCGCCGCAGAGCGCGAAGGCGACCCCCGCTCGGGCTTCCGCTGCTGCTGAGGGACCGGTTCGTTGCCGTACCGATATGCGGACAGGTAGTGACGCGTACAACTTCCGTGGCTTAAATTTCCTGCCCACCACCCGCGTGATCACCGGGGACCGCCGGGGAACGGAGCCACGCCCATGCCAGAGCCGTCCGCATCAACCGGAACACCAGCGGGCAGAGCCGCGCCGGTCGTCACCCCCACCCGGGTGATCGCCGGGCTCTGCCTGGTCGCGCCCTTCGTGGCGATGCTGTGGGTCGGCTCGTACGCAAAGGTCGAGCCGACGCTCATCGGCATCCCGTTCTTCTACTGGTACCAGATGCTGTGGGTGCTGATCTCGACGGTTCTCACCATGGTCGCGTACAAGCTGGTCCAGCGTGAGCAGCGGCTGCGCAAGGGGGGTGCGTCCCGGTGAAGGACGGCGTGAACGGCGTCGCGCTCGCCGTCTTCATCTTCTTCTTCGTGGCCGTGACGGTCATGGGCTTCCTGGCGGCACGCTGGCGCAAGGCCGAGCAGGCCGCCAACCTCGACGAGTGGGGGCTGGGCGGGCGCAGCTTCGGCACCTGGGTGACCTGGTTCCTGCTGGGCGGCGACCTGTACACGGCGTACACCTTCGTCGCCGTGCCGGCGGCGATCTACGCGGCGGGCGCGGCCGGGTTCTTCGCCGTCCCGTACACGATCCTCGTCTACCCGCTGATCTTCACCTTCCTGCCCCGCCTGTGGTCGGTCTCGCACAAGCACGGGTACGTGACCACCTCGGACTTCGTGCGCGGCCGGTTCGGCTCCAAGAGCCTGTCGCTGGCCGTGGCGCTCACCGGCATCCTCGCCACGATGCCGTACATCGCGCTGCAACTCGTCGGCATCCAGGCCGTGCTGGACGTGATGGGCGTCGGCGGCGGCGAGGACACGAACTGGTTCGTCAAGGACCTGCCGCTGCTGATCGCCTTCGGCGTGCTGGCGGCGTACACCTACAGCTCCGGGCTGCGGGCCCCCGCGCTGATCGCGTTCGTCAAGGACGGGCTGATCTACCTGGTCATCGCCGTCGCGATCATCTACATCCCGATCAAGCTGGGCGGCTTCGACCATATCTTCGCGGTGGCGAAGGACGCCTTCGCGCAGAAGAATCCGGCGACCGGCAAACCGCGCGGGGAACTGGCCAGCGGGCCGAACGCGCAGTGGGCGTACGCGACGCTCGCGCTCGGCTCGGCGCTCGCGCTGTTCATGTACCCGCACTCGATCACGGCGACGCTCTCCTCGCGCAACCGCAACGTGATCCGCCGCAACACCACCATCCTTCCGCTGTACTCCCTGATGCTGGGGCTGCTGGCGCTGCTCGGGTTCATGGCGGTGGCGGCCGGGATCAAGGTGCAGAACGGGCAGCTGGCGATTCCGCAGCTGTTCGAGGACATGTTCCCCGACTGGTTCACGGGCGTGGCGTTCGCCGCGATCGGCATCGGCGCGCTGGTGCCCGCCGCGATCATGTCCATCGCCGCGGCGAACCTTTTCACCCGCAACATCTACAAGGACTTCCTCAAGCCGGGCGCCACACCCGAGCAGGAACACAAGGTCGCCAAGCTGGTGTCGCTGCTGGTGAAGGTCGGTGCGCTGGTCTTCGTGCTGACGATGGACAAGACCGTCGCCATCAACTTCCAGCTGCTGGGCGGCATCTGGATCCTGCAGACCATGCCGGCCCTGGTGGGCGGTCTGTTCACCCGCTGGTTCCACCGGTGGGCGCTGCTGGCCGGCTGGGCGGCGGGCATGATCTACGGCACGCTCGCGGCATACGGGGTGGCCAGCCCCACGCAGAAGCACTTCGGCGGCTCCAGCGCGCAGATCCCCGGCATCGGCGAGATCGGCTACATCGGGCTGACCGCGTTCGTGCTGAACGTCCTGGTCACGGTCGTCCTGACGGTGGTACTGCGCGCGGTCAAGGCCCCCGACGGCGTCGACGAGACGTCCCCGGAGGACTACACGGCGGACGCCGGTGACAAGGGCGTCCAGGTCGAGCTGCCGCCGGCCACGGCGGGGGTTCCGGCGGGGCACTGAGGGGGCCGGAGGAATTGTCAGACCCCCGGTGCACACTGGGCCCATGGACATCACGATCAGGCCCGCGCGGCACGAGGAGTTCGAGGAGATCGGCGAACTCCTCGTGGCGGCCTACGCGGCGGACGGACTGCTGGCCCTCGGGGCCGACGACCCGTATGTGCACGAGCTGCGCAAGGTGGCCGAGCGGGCGGAGCAGGCCGAGGTACTGACGGCTGTCGACGCCGACGGCGCGGTGCTGGGGGCGGTGACCTTCGCCGCCCCCGGCAGCCCGTACGCCGAGATAGCCGGGCCCGACGAGGGCGAGTTCCGGATGCTGGCCGTCGCCCCCGCCGGCCGCGGGCGCGGCATCGGCGAGGCGCTGGTGCGCGCCTGCATGGACCGCGCCCGCTCCCTGGGCCTGAACCGCATGGTGCTCTCCGCCCTGCCGCACATCGAGAACGCCCACCGCGTGTACCAGCGCATCGGTTTCACGCGCATACCGGAGCGGGACTGGGAGCCCTTGCCGGGCATCACGCTGCTGGCGTTCACCTGCGATCTGGGCGAAGCGGTATAGCGCCGGGCCGGGCCCATGCGCCCGGCCCGGCGCGCCCGGTCACGGCATCGGGTTACGGCAGCATCCGCCGCACGAACACATCCGTGACCCCATTCGTGTCCCCCGGGACCAGGTTCGCCGCGTCCGAGTCGAAGGCCGCGGTCAGGCCCGTGGCGTCGGTGGAGACGTTGGAGGACCAGCCCTGGTCGGGTGTGCTGTCGACGGGGCGGTTGACGCGTGTGATGACGCCGGTGCGCATGTCGCGGACGAAGATGTCCGTCGCGTTGTTGGTGTCGTCCCGTACGAGGTCCGGTGCCGAGGACTCGAAGTACAGGCGGCCGTTGTCGGCGGACAGTACGCCCAGGCCGGAGGAGCCGGTCTGCGGCTGCTTGCCGTCGTAGGTGTAGGACATCTGCTCCGTCGTGCCCTTGACGAGGTCCCGTACGAACAGGTCCGCCCGGCCGGTCGGGTGGCCGGGCACCACTTCCCCGTACTGGCTGGAGAAGACCGCGTAGCGGCCGTCGGGGCTGAGCGAGGCGTTCCAGGCGCCGACCGTCTCGCCGGTGGAGGAGAGGCTCCCCACGCCGGTGCGGCCGGTGTCCAGGTCGTGCACATAGAACGGGTAGCTGTGCGGTTTGCGCAGACCGGCCCGCTCGCGGGCGGCGGCGGCCGGGTCCGGGCGCAGGTTGGCGGCCTTGGAGATGAAGCCGACCGTACGGCCGTCGTAGCTGATCACCGGGTTGGCGGAGGGGCCGTTGGCCTGCTCTCCGGTGGCGGTGACGCTCACCCGCTCGACCGTGCCCGTCTTCCGGTCGCGGACGAAGATGTCCTGGGCCTTGTTGGTGTCGCCGGGCACCAGGTCCTCGCGGCTGGAGGCGAACGCCACGTACCGCCCGTTGGCGCTGATCACCGGCATCTGGGAGCCCTGTTTGCCCTGCGGGGGCCGCCCGTCGAGGGTGACGCTCTCGGTGCGTCCGGTCCTGCGGTCGTGCACGAAGATGTCGGTTGCGGCGTTGGTGTCGCCCGGCACGAGGTGGGCGGCGTCGGAGGCGAAGGCGACATACCGGCCGTCGGCGCTGATGGTGGGCGTGGACGACCAGGAGTCGGCCTGGGTGCCGTCGCCCGCGACGTTGACCCGTTCGACGGCGCCGGTGCGCAGGTCCTTCACGAAGATGTCCGACTGCCCGTTGGTGTCGCCGGGCACCAGGTTCGTCGCGTCGGAGGCGAAGACGGCGAACCGGCCATCGGCGCTGATCATCGAGCCGGACGAGCCGCCGTTGCCCTGCGTGCCGTCGGCGGCGACGCTGGCCCGCTCGGTGCCGGACGGCGGCGCGGGCTGCGCGGCGGCCGTCGTGGCGGGCAGCAGCGCGGCGAGCGCGCACACCCCCGTGACGGCGGCGAGTCTTCGTACGGTGCTGCGGGTGGACCTCATGGCGGGTTCCCCTCCTGATGGGTACGTGGATGCGTCGCCGTTGCGTCAGTGCGGGAGCCGGCGGACGAAGACATCGCCCGTCCCGTTCGTGTCGCCGGGCACCAGCCCGTCGTCGCGCGAGTCGAAGACCGCCAGCCGCCCGGAGGCGTCGGGCACCGCGGCATTGGTCCAGGAGGACGACTGGCCGCCGTCCGCGGTGACGTTGATCCGCTCGACCCGCCCGGTGCGCAGGTCGCGGACGAAGGCGTCCACCTGGCCGTTGGTGTCGCCGGGCACCAGGTTGGTCGCCGCCGCGGTGAAGAAGAGCCGCCGGTTGTCCGCGCTGAGCCGCCCGTCGGAGGACCAGCCGTTGCCCTGGGTCCCGTCGTGCGCGCGGGACACCAGCCGGGTGGTGCCCTTGTCCAGGTCGCGGTCGAAGATGTCGTAGGTGCGATTGGTGTCGCCCGGCACCACGTCGTCGGCCACGGAGGTGAAGACCGCGTGCCGGCCGTCGGGGCTGAGCCGCGGGAACGGCGACACGCCGACCACGGCGCCGGTCGAGCCGAGGCTCGCCACGCTCGTCCGCCCGGTGTCCAGGTCGTGGACGTACATGGGGTCCTGCGGCGGCGGGCGGCGGAAGCCGGGCCCGGCGGGGGTGAGATTCGTCGCCTTGGAGGTGAACGCCACCCGGCGGCCGTCGGCGCTGATCGACGGGAAGGCGGAGGGGCCGTCGGCCTGGGCGCCGTCGCTCGCCACACTGACGCGTTGCGTCGTTTTCTTCTGCACATCGTGGACGAAGATGTCCAGGCGCTCGTTGGTGTCGCCGGGCACCAGGTCCGCGCGGTACGAGCCGAAGGCGAGGTGGCGGCCGCTGCCGCTGAGGGCGAAGTTCTGCACCCCGTAGCCGTACGGGGACGTGCCCGCGCCCGCGGTGGGGCTCGTGGTGCGGCCGGTCAGCCGGTCGTGGACGAAGACGTCGCCCTCGCCGTTGGTGTCGCCGGGCACCAGGTTCGACGCCGAGGAGTAGAAGGCCACATACCGCCCGTCGGCACTGATCTCGGGCGACCCCGACAGGGCGTTGCCACGGGTGCCGTCACCGGCGACGCTGACCAGGTCGACCTTTCCCGTCCGTAAATCCTTGACGTGGACGTCCTGTTGGCCGTTGGCGTCGGCGGGTCCCAGATTGGTGGCTTCCGAGGTGAATGCCACGAACCGCCCGTTCGCGCTGAGCGTCGGACCGCCCGAGAAACCGTTTCCCTGCGTCCCGTCGGCGGCGACACTGACCCGTTCGGTCGCCGGGGCCGCCGGCCGCGCGGCAGCGGCCGTCGCGGGCAGCATCCCCGCCACGGCACACGCTCCGGCCAGCAGCCCCACGGTTCTGGCCACGCCACGCGCAGCACCGTTTCTTCGCATGTTCCCCCTCACATCACGTCCCCCACCCGCCCCGCCGGGCGACGGAGCAGACAAGGAGCCAATACGCTTCAGGAGTCCCGGTCAACGCATCAGGGACATTCCGCGCCACCAATACGCCCCCTGCATCAGCCCCTGTCCAGGAGGGCCGTCAGCCCCCGGCCGCAAGGCCCACAACGGCTCCAGGAAGCCTTCGCAGGGGCCCCGCAGAGCCCCTGCGAACGACGTTGGAACGGCTGCCGAATACCACGGCTCGGGACAACCCCGTTACAACGCGACACAAGATATGGGGGTGGGTGCACGAGGCAGCACAAGATGTATGCTCGTGCTCGCTGTCGTCGCAGGGGAATCCGGTGCGAATCCGGAACTGTCCCGCAACGGTGTACGAAGTGCGGCAATCCGCACCCGTGAGTCCGAAGACCTGCCCGCAGTACGCCCGCGCCACCCCCGGCGCGGTCGTCGATACGTCCGGGCCTCGCGGGTTGGGCCGGTGGACGCTGCGCGGTGTGCCCGCGCGCCCCTCGCCGTGCCAGGGGTGCCGCACGCCCGTACGCGGCCGTCGCGCTCCTCCCCCGGCCCCCGCCGAGTGAGGGAGAGCAGCACGTGACCATCGCGCCAACGGAGCCCGCGTCAACCCAGCAGGTCGTGCAGCCCGCGAAGGACACGAAGCCCCGGCAGGACGCCGGCGGCCGGGCCGGGGACGGCCCCGGCACCGCGCTGCTGCGCACGCTGACCGACCTCACCGCCGACCTGGACGCCACCGACCCCGGCAAGATCGCCGCCGCCGCGCTGCGCGGCCGCCACGCCGGCTCCGACGAGGCCGAGCTGCGCTCGCTGGCCATGGAGGCCGCCGCCGGCCTGATCGGCGACGAGCCGCAGTACTCCAAGCTGGCCGCCCGCCTGCTGACCCGCGCCATCGCGGAGGAGGCGGCCGCGGAGGGGGCGACCGCCTTCTCCGCCTCCGTCGCCACCGGCCACCGCGAGGGTCTGATCGCCGACGACACGGCCGAGTTCGTACGGACCCACGCGGCGCGCCTGGACGCGCTGGTCGACCGGGCCCTGGCGGACGGCGCCGACGACCGGTTCGGCTACTTCGGCCTGCGCACCCTGCACTCCCGCTACCTGCTGCGCCACCCGATCTCCCGGCAGGTCATCGAGACCCCGCAGCACTTCCTGCTGCGCGTGGCCTGCGGTCTGGCCGAGGACCACAGCGAGCGGGCCGTGGACGACGTCGCCGAGCTGTACCGGCTGACCAGCACGCTGTCGTACCTGCCGTCCTCCCCCACCCTGTTCAACTCCGGCACCCGGCACCCGCAGATGTCCTCCTGCTACCTGCTGGACTCCCCACTGGACGAGCTGGACTCGATCTACGACCGCTACCACCAGGTCGCACGCCTGTCGAAGCACGCCGGCGGCATCGGCCTGTCGTACTCCCGGGTGCGCGCCCGCGGCTCGCTGATCCGCGGCACCAACGGCCACTCCAACGGCATCGTGCCGTTCCTGCGCACCCTGGACGCCTCGGTCGCGGCCGTGAACCAGGGCGGCCGGCGCAAGGGCGCGGCCTGCGTCTACCTGGAGACCTGGCACGCGGACCTGGAGGAGTTCCTGGAGCTGCGCGACAACACGGGCGAGGACGCCCGGCGCACCCACAATCTGAACATCGCGCACTGGATCCCCGACGAGTTCATGCGCCGCGTCGAGGCGGACGCCGACTGGTCGCTGTTCTCCCCCAGCGACGTGCCGGAGCTGGTGGACCTGTACGGCGACGAGTTCGACACCGCGTACCGCAAGGCGGAGGCCGCGGGCCTGGCCGTCAAGCAGGTCCCGGCGCGCATCCTGTACGCGCGGATGATGCGCACCCTCGCGCAGACCGGCAACGGCTGGATGACCTTCAAGGACGCCGCCAACCGCACCGCCAACCAGACCGCCGAGCCCGGCAAGGTGGTGCACTCCTCGAACCTGTGCACCGAGATCCTGGAGGTCACCGACGACGGCGAGACCGCGGTCTGCAACCTCGGCTCGGTCAACCTCGCCGCCCACCTCGGCAACGAGGCCAACGGCTGGGAGGAGGCGATGGACTGGGAGCGGCTGGACGCCACGGTCCGTACGGCCGTGACCTTCCTGGACCGCGTGGTGGACATCAACTTCTACCCGACCGAGCAGGCCGGCGCCTCCAACTCGCGCTGGCGGCCGGTAGGTCTGGGCCTGATGGGCCTCCAGGACGTCTTCTTCCGGCTGCGGCTCGGCTTCGACTCGCCCGAGGCGCGCGAGCTGTCCACCCGTATCTCCGAGCGGATCATGCTGGCCGCCTACGAGGCGTCCGCCGACCTCGCCGAGCGGCACGGCCCGCACCCGGCCTGGTCCGCGACCCGTACGGCCCGCGGCGTGCTGCACCCCGACCACTACCCGAACGCCGAGCCGCGCTGGGCGGACCGGTGGGCGGCGCTGCGCACCCGTATCGCGGCGACCGGCATGCGCAACTCGCTGCTGCTGGCCATCGCGCCGACCGCGACCATCGCCTCGATCGCGGGCGTGTACGAGTGCATCGAGCCGCAGGTCTCCAACCTGTTCAAGCGCGAGACGCTGAGCGGCGAGTTCCTCCAGGTCAACGCGTACCTGATCGAGGAGCTGAAGGCGCTGGGCCTGTGGGACGAGCGGACCCGTGACGCGCTGCGCGAGGGCAACGGCTCGGTACAGGAGCTGGACTGGATCCCCGCGGAGATCCGCGAGCTGTACCGGACGGCCTGGGAGATCCCGCAGCGCGCGCTGATCGACATGGCGGCGGACCGTACGCCCTACCTCGACCAGAGCCAGTCGCTGAACCTGTTCATGGCGTCGCCGACCATCGGCAAGCTCAGCTCGATGTACGCCTACGCCTGGAAGCGCGGCATCAAGACCACGTACTACCTGCGCTCGCGGCCGGCGACCCGGATCGCCCAGTCCGCGCGCGGCACGGGCGGGGGCGCGCAGCCCGCTCCCGTACCCACCCAGGCGGCCGACCCCGAGGCCGTCGCCTGCTCCCTGGAAAACCCCGAGTCCTGCGAGGCATGCCAGTAACCATGACCACTACCCCTGAGAAGACCGAGACGTCCGCCGCCGCCTCGCACACCGCCACCACCGGCAGCAAGAACCTCCTCGACCCGGGCTTCGAGCTGACCCTGCGCCCGATGCGCTACCCGGACTTCTACGAGCGCTACCGCGACGCGATCAAGAACACCTGGACGGTGGAGGAGGTCGACCTCCACTCCGACGTCGCCGACCTCGCCAAGCTCTCGCCCGGCGAGCAGCACATGATCGGCCGGCTTGTCGCGTTCTTCGCGACCGGTGACTCGATCGTGGCGAACAACCTCGTGCTGACGCTCTACAAGCACATCAACTCCCCCGAGGCGCGGCTCTACCTGAGCCGGCAGCTGTTCGAGGAGGCCGTGCACGTCCAGTTCTATCTGACGCTGCTGGACACCTATCTGCCCGACCCGGACGACCGCGCCGCCGCGTTCGCCGCGGTGGAGAACATTCCCTCCATCCGGGAAAAGGCCGAGTTCTGCTTCAAGTGGATGGATTCGGTCGAGACCATCGACCGCCTGGAGTCGAAGGCCGACCGCCGCCGCTTCCTGCTGAACCTGATCTGCTTCGCGGCCTGCATCGAGGGGCTGTTCTTCTACGGCGCCTTCGCCTACGTGTACTGGTTCCGTTCGCGCGGCCTGCTGCACGGCCTGGCCACCGGCACCAACTGGGTCTTCCGCGACGAGACCATGCACATGAACTTCGCGTTCTCGGTCGTGGACACGGTGCGCGAGGAGGAGCCGGACCTCTTCGACGAGGAGCTGGAGCGCCAGGTCACCGACATGCTCAAGGAGGCCGTCGAGGCGGAGCTGCAGTTCGGCCGGGACCTGTGCGGTGACGGGCTGCCGGGCATGAACACCGAGTCGATGCGCGAATACCTCCAGTGCGTGGCCGACCAGCGCCTGCAGCGCCTGGGCTTCGCGCCGGTGTACGGCTCGGAGAACCCGTTCTCCTTCATGGAGCTGCAGAACGTCCAGGAGCTGACCAACTTCTTCGAGCGGCGTGCCTCGGCCTACCAGGTCGCCGTCGAGGGCTCGGTCTCCTTCGACGACGAGTTCTGATCCACCGTGCCGGGGCCGGTCCGCAGGTGCGGACCGGCCCCGGCCGTTTCTTTATGTCCGACGAATCCGGACCGGATTTGATGAGTCGATGACAACGCGCCGGCGACGGCAACCCTGCCGTATGCCGCCTGCTCTCCCGTTATATGAAGGGCAGCGAGCAACCGAAAAAGCGGTTCATCGACTATCCCCGCCGGGGCCGTAACGGATGGCGCCGGTGGCTGCCGTCCTGGAGACAGCAGCTCGGCGTCACGGCCATCGGCGCGGCCGGATTCGCCGGGCTCTTCGCCTTCGTGTACGCCCAGGTCGGCATCCCGGACGAGAACGCCGCCGCGCGCCAGGAAGCCACCGTCTTCTACTGGGCGGATGGCAGCCAGATGGTGACCGAGGGTGCCGTCAACCGGCAGAACGTGACCCTCGACCAGGTGCCCGACCCGGTGGAACACGCCGTGATCGCCGCCGAGAACGCGAGTTTCTACTCCGATTCCGGGGTCTCGCTCTCCGGTATCGCGCGGGCCGCGGTGAACATGGCCCAGGGCCAGGACGCGCAGGGCGGCTCCACCATCACCCAGCAGTATGTGAAGAACACGTACCTCTCGCAGGACCAGACGCTCAAGCGCAAGGTGAAGGAGTTCTTCATCGCGCTGAAGCTGGACAACCGCAAGTCCAAGTCGGAGATACTCCAGGGGTACCTCAACACCAGTTATTTCGGGCGGCATTCGTTCGGTATCCAGGCCGCCGCGAACGCGTACTACGGCATTCCGGCCAAGGACCTGGACCCCAGCCAGGGTGCGGCGCTGGCCGCGCTGCTCAAAGGGGCCGAGCAGTACGATCCGGCGCTGAGCGAGGCCAACCACCGGCGTGCGGTGGCGCGGTGGAAGTGGATTCTGGACCGCGAGGTGGAAACCGGTCGGATGAGCCGGGAGGAGCGCGCCCGGTACACACGGTTCCCCGAGCCGCGCAAACCTGTCACCCCGACCAGTCAGAGGGGCCAGACCGGCTATCTCGTCGACGCCGCGAAGAAGTATCTCAAGAGCCGTACCGGCCTGACCGACCGCGATCTCGCACGCGGCGGCTACCGCATTCACACCACCTTCGAGAAGGACAAGGTGACGCGGCTGACGAAAGCGGTGGAGGACGAGCGGCGCCGCAGTATCGACCCGAAGAAGCGGGCCGCCGACGCGCACGTGGAATTCGGTGCCGCGTCGGTACGGCCCAAGGACGGCGCGCTCGTCGCGCTCTACGGCGGTCCGGACGCCACACAGCACTTCGCGAACAACGCGGACACCGCGGGCGTACCGGCCGGCTCGGCCTTCAAGCCTTTCGTGATGGCCGCCGCGCTCCGCGACACCGCGCCCGAGAAGGCCGTCGCCGCGCCCGCTGACGCACCCGCCGCGGGCACGGCCACCGTGCAGGCCGCCGTACCGCCGGACCTGTACGACGGCCTGGTGACCTCCGCACATCCGCCGTTCGTCGCCGCGGGCCGGCGTTTGGGCCTGGAGAAGGTACGGGATCTGGCGATCGAGGCGGGCCTGCACAAGACGAGCCTGGCGCGCCTGGAGCCCACCTTCCCGCTCGGCACCTCCACGCCCAGCGCGATCCGGCTGGCCGGCGCGTACTCGCTCTTCGGCAACGACGGCAGCCGGACCGAGCCGTACTCAGTGACCAGGGTGGAACACGACGGCACGCCGCTGCCGGGCCTCACGCCGCCCGCCCCGCGCCGCGTATTGACGCCCGGGGCGGCGCACGGCATCAACTGGGCGCTCCGGGCGTACGCCGGGAAGACGCTGCCCCCGGAGACCGTGGCGAAGCTGCCGCGCGGCATCTGGGCGGGCGGCACCGGGCCGCAGGACCGCATGCGGTCGGCGTGGTTCATCGGCAACGACGGCACCCGCGGCGGCGGGCTGACCACCGCCGTCACCGTCTTCCGCGCCGAGCCGGGGGCGCCGCGGCTGCTGCCCATGGAGGGCGTGGGCGGCGACATGCGGTTCGGCAACGGCATACCGCCCCGCGTCTGGGCGGCGTACGCCACGGGGTGAGGCGGCGGCCGGGCGCGGCTCAGTCGTTGGCGACGACCGGGTACCGCGGCTCGCGCTCGGCCATCTGCTTCAGCGCGTCCTTGCGGTCGCGCTTGGAGAGCCGGTCGATGTACAGGTAGCCGTACAGGTGGTCGGTCTCGTGCTGGAGGCAGCGCGCGAAGTAGCCGGTGCCGGCGACCTTGATCGGGTTGCCCTCGGCGTCCTGGCCGCTGACGACCGCGTAATCGGGGCGGGCCAGCTCCGCGTACGCGCCGGGCACCGACAGGCAGCCCTCGTTGGAGTCGTCCAGCACCCGCCGCTCGACCGGCAGGTCCTCCAGGACCGGGTTGCAGACCGCGCCGACGTGGCGCACGCCCTCGTCGTCCAGGCAGTCGTACACGAAGACCTTCAGGTCCACGCCGATCTGGTTGGCGGCCAGGCCGACGCCCTCGGCCGTGCGCTGGCTGGCGAACATGTCGTCGATGAGCTGGGCCAGCTTGTCGTCGAACTCGGTGACGTCCTTGCACTCCTTGTGCAGCACCGGGTTGCCGACGACGGTGATCGGGCGGGACGTACCGCGCTCGCGGTGCGCCTTCTCCCGCTCGTCCGCGCCGGTCACGTCGTCGACGAAGCCCTCCGCCGCCCGCTCCTCGTTGTGGTCAAAAACAGGCTGTTGCGCCATCTCCGCCGTACGCCTTCCTGGAAACCCGAAATTCTTCGTCCACCAGCCTACGGGGCGGCCCGACGGCCCTCAGCAGACCTCTTCCAGATCGCGCCACTCCCGGGTGTCCGGGCTGTCCGCGACCCAGCCGTCCAGCAGGCCGCGCACCAGGCCGGCGGGCGCGGCGATGCCGCACTCGCGCTCCGGCACCCACAGCGAGCCGGAGCCCGCCGTACGGTGGCCCAGCGGCCCCGGGTGGCCCGGTTCGCTGTGATCGTGCGGGTCCAGGTGCTCGCCCTCGCCCTCGTCGCTGGGCATCCGGCTCTCGGAGCACGTACGGCACAGCAGGCGGACGGAGGACGACCAGTCCTCCGCGGCAAAGCCCGCGTCGGCGGCCAGCCGCTCCAGGGCGTCGCGGTCGGCCTCCGTGGCGGCCTCCAGGAGCACCACCCAGGTGGGGACCGGGGAGGGCGCCCACAGCTCGATCTCGTCGAACACGGGGAAGGACGGTCCCGCCGCGGTGGTGCGCTCGCCGTTCGGTACGCCGTCGTGCAGCACGACCTCGCCCCAGCGCCGCCCGGAGGACGGCAGCGGGATGGAGAGCACCTCGATACGGGCCGGGTCCAGCCGGCGGCCCCAGACCACCTCGGCCTCGCCCTCGGGCGACAGGCGCACGGCGGCGCTGCCCAGCTCCATGCCGACCGGTTCGGCGGACGGCGAACCCTCGCCGGGGACCTTGAGGCCGTACGCCTGCCAGGCGCGCCGGGCCAGCGGCCAGTCCTGGAGGGCGGTGGCCGCGATGCCCACGTTCCACCAGTCGGGGGCCTCGGCCTCGCGGTCCAGCAGGGCGACCGCGCGGAGCCCGGCGGCGCGCGCCTGCTCCCAGTCGTGCCGGAACTTGTGCAGCAGCGCGAGGTTGAACCAGGACTCCGACAGCCACGGCTCCATGTCCGCCGCCCGGGTCAGCAGCGCGCCCGCGTCCTCGTAACGGCCGTCACCGATCAGCGTGAAAGCGCGGTCGGTCGCCTGCCGCCACGAGGCGGAGGGCCGGTGCCGTACCTTGCCGAAGATCCTCACGATTCCCGCCTGCTGGTTGCTTCCTGGATGCCGCCCCGGACCAAGGCCGGGGGCCGTTCGAGGGCCCACTCGACAACCTGCCACAGATTGCCGCCGGGCTCAGCCCGGTTGCCGCGCCGGCCGCGGCCCGCCACCGACCCCCTCATCGGCTCCTTGCCTTTCGCCGACCCCCTGAATCCCCGTTCGTGGGGGTTCCTTCGCATCCAACCATGCCCATCTCCGGGGCCGCTCATTACCCATCGGTTCCGTGACCTTGCGCGGGTGTTTGTGGCGATCTGGGCGGGGCATGCGACACGAACGTCCGTACGCAATGCGCAACAGGACGGCCGCCGGCAACACGGCCGGGCGGTACGTCGGATGAGGCCCCTGGCACCGCGCTCGCGCCCCGCTCCGGGGATCGCGCGAGGTGCGCTCACCGGTGGGGGCGAGGGTGGCACCCGGCAGCGAGGCGGGTGGGAACACCGAACCGCTGTGCGGGAGTTGGTGCCCTGCGGGCGGGAGAACTGTGAAGATCCGGGCGGGACGCATCGTCCCGCCCCTCACCCCATCGGGTGATACGCCGCTTATTCGGCCCGCGCGGTCTCACCGCGCGCGTCGAGCGTGCCGTCCGGGCCGGGCCCGGACGCCTGCTCGGGGGCCTTGGCGGCCGCGGCGGCACGGGCCTCCGCCTGCTCCTGCTTCGCCTGCTCCAGCACGCTCTGCTCGGGCACCGCCTCGCCCGCGCGGATCAGGTCGATCCGGCCCATGACCTTCGAGCGCAGATCGGTCGGCACGTCGTCATGGCCGCAGCAGCGCTTGACGAGCTTCTTGACGGCCTGCTCCAGCCCGTACTTCTCCAGGCAGGGCGAGCACTCGTCGAAGTGCTCCTGGAACTTCTCGCATTCACCGGCCGGCATCTCGCGGTCGAGATACTCGTACAGATGGTCGAGGACCTCTGAGCAGTCCTTCTCGTGCGGCTCTCCGCAGCTCATGATCCCGAGCCTTTCCGATCGTGCGGCTGCGACGACTGCGCGGTCGCAGCGCCCGCCCCGGCGGGGACCAGCCCACGCTCACGGGCGTAATCCTCCAGCATGCCGCGCAGTTGGCGACGGCCGCGGTGCAGACGGGACATCACCGTGCCGATGGGTGTACCCATGATGTCGGCGATCTCCTTGTACGCAAAGCCCTCGACGTCCGCGAGGTAGACCGCGATGCGGAATTCCTCCGGAATGGCCTGGAGGGCGGCCTTCACATCGGAGTCCGGCAGATGGTCCAGCGCCTGCGACTCGGCCGAGCGCAGGCCGGTCGACATATGCGACTCCGCGCGCGCCAGCTGCCAGTCCTCGATCTCCTCGGCGGCGCTGCGCTGGGGTTCGCGCTGCTTCTTGCGGTAGGAGTTGATGAAGGTGTTCGTGAGGATGCGGTACAGCCACGCCTTGAGGTTCGTTCCCTCACGGAACTGGTGGAAGGACGCATACGCCTTCGCATACGTCTCCTGAACCAGGTCCTCCGCATCGGCCGGGTTGCGCGTCATGCGCAGCGCGGCCGAATACATCTGGTCCAGGAAGGTGAGCGCGTCCCGCTCGAAGCGCGCGTTGCGCTCGGCGTCCGTCTCCCGCGTCCCGCTGCCAGCGTGTTCCTCTGCCGTGCCGTCGGTCCCTGCGTCGGTACCGGTGACCGGACCCACCTCCTCCAACACCGTGACGGGTCCGGATGCTGACCCGCTCGAGTCGGAGAATAGACGACGATCCGGTACCGCCGCCGCTCCAGCAAGGGCGGTCTGGGTGCCGCGCAGCTGTGTCCACTGCAGGTCAGCGGCCTGCGGGCGGGCTGGGCAAGCGATTCCCATGCGGCGGGCTCCCATTCTTCGAAGATTCCCTCAACGTTCCTGCAACCCGCACAACAGCCGCACCCCGCACGTCATTCCCGCACCGCGCGCGCGGTACGTGACCATGGTCACGCGGACCGGAGGGCGCCGCCGGAACGCCTCCGAGCCCTTGACAAACACGCTTGCCGGTTCGGCAATGAAGACATGGACGACAAGGCGTACGAACGGGTGCTGTCGGATGTGGGCCCGCGGCTGCGGCGGCTGCGGCAGGAGAGAGGGGTGACGCTCGCCGCGCTCTCGGAAACGACGGGCATCTCGGTGAGCACCCTCTCCCGCCTGGAGTCGGGCGGGCGCAAGGCCACCCTGGAACTGCTGCTGCCGCTCGCCCAGGCCCATCAGGTGCCGCTGGACGAGCTGGTCGGCGCGCCGGAGGTGGGCGATCCACGGGTCCGCGCGGTGCCGCAGCGCCGCAAACACATGACGTTCGTGCCGCTGACCCGGCAGCCCGGCGGCCTCCAGGCGTACAAGATGGTGATCGATCCGGTGCCGGGCACACCCGAACAGCGCACCCACGAGGGCTACGAGTGGATGTACGTGCTGTCCGGGCGGCTGCGCCTGCTGCTCGCGGACCGGGACGTGGTGCTGCGCTCCGGCGAAGCGGCGGAGTTCGACACCCGGCTGCCGCACTGGTTCGGCCCGGCGGACGACAAGCCCGTGGAGGTCCTCAGCCTCTTCGGGCGGCAGGGCGAGCGGATGCACGTACGCGCCAAACCGCGTTCCAAGAAGGACGCCGACTGAGGCGCGTACACCCGCGGTCAGGCGAAGAGGCCGTCCAGCCACTCCCCCACCACGTCCGTGAGCAGGGCCATCGCCGCCGGCTCGTCGAGGTCCGCCTTCTTCGGTACGGCGAAGCCGTGGTCCCCGTGCGGCACCTCGACGATCCGGGTGCCCTCGGGGAACTCCGACGGCCGCCCGAACGGGTCACGGCCGCCCTGCACCACCAGCGTCGGCAGCCCGGCCCCGGTCAGTTCGTCCGCGCGCGACTTCTCCGGCTTGCCCGGCGGGTGCAGCGGGAAGCTCAGCGCCAGTACGGCGTGCGCGCCCAGGCCGCGCGCCGTACGGCAGGCCACCCGCGCCCCCGCGCTGCGCCCGCCCGCGACCACCGGCAGCCCCGGCTTCTCCAGCGCCGGCCACAGCGCGGTCCACGCGGCGTCCAGGGTCTTGGGGGCGGGTGCCAGCTTCTTGCCGGCCACCCGCCACGGCTGCTCGACCAGCGCGACGGTGTAGCCGCGCGCGGGCAGCGCGGCGGCCAGCGCGCGCAGGTCCCGGGCCTCGATGCCGCCGCCCGCGCCGTGGCTGACGGCGAGCACGGCCCGCGCGTCCTCCGCCGGATGCCAGGTGATGCGCGCCTCACCCACAGGAGTCTCGACTGTTTCGCTCACACCCTCATCCTGCCGCCTCACGGGTCCCGGAACGTGCGGGCACTCGTCAGAACAGCATTTCCTCCTCGGGCGCCGGCAGCTCCTTGACCAGCTCGGGCCCGTTGTTGCGGACATTGCTCACATCGGTCGACACCGGGTAGGCGCGCATCAGCCCGGCGGGCGGCGGCGCGAGCAGCGGCAGCAGGTCGTCCACGTCCGTACGGGCCGGGTCGAGCCAGGCGTCCCACTTGTCGGGCGTCAGGATCAGCGGCATCCGCGGGTGGATGTCGGCGAGCGCCTGCGGGCCCGCGCCGCCGTCCGCGTTCGCCAGCGGGGTGATCTCGGCCTCGGTGGTGACGACCGTGCAGGTCACCCACCACGCCTGCGGGTGGTCGTCGGGCAGCGTACGGTCGCGCCAGAACTCGTACAGCCCGGCCAGCGCCATCACCTGGCCGTCCGCGGGGGTGACGAAGTACGGCTGCTTGCGGGGGCGCTTCCGCTTGCCCTGCTCCTCCAGCTGCCGTTCGGCGGCGGCCGTGACCCACTCGTAGTAGCCGTCGCCGGGCAGCAGGCAGCGGCGGGCCGCGAACGGCCGCTTGAACGACGGCTTCTCGTGCACCGTCTCCGCACGGGCGTTGATCATCTTCACCCCGACATCGGGCGATTTCGCCCAGGACGGGACGAGTCCCCAGGTCAGTCTCCGCAGCTGGCGAACCGGACGGCGGTCTTCCGCGTCTTTCAGGGGGCGTTCGAGCACCGCGTGGACGTTCTTCGTCGGGGCGATGTTCCAGTCGGGCGCCAGGGCCTCCTCCGGTTCCCACTTCTCGACCTCGAAGAGCCCCACCAGATCCTCGGGGCTGCGACTCGCTGCATACCGTCCGCACATGCATGCCACAGTGCCACGCCAGACCAAGGGGAGAGATGGACACCGGTCATATCACCGACGTATGGGACAGGGTTTTCGGCATCCAGCCCGACCCGCCGCCCTGGCTCGTCGTCGTGACGGCGGTGGTCGCGCTGGCCGTGATCACCCCGTACCGCGCCTGGCGGCTGTCCCGTAACGCCATCACCATCGCCCACGAGGGCGGGCACGGCCTCGTCGCGCTGCTCAGCGGGCGCCGGCTGTCCGGCATCCGGCTGCACTCCGACACGTCGGGGCTGACCGTCTCGCGCGGCAAGCCGACCGGCCTCGGCATGATCCTCACCGCCGCCGCCGGATATGTGACGCCGTCCCTGCTCGGACTCCTCGGCGCCTGGCTGCTGGCCTCCGGGCACATCACGGCGCTGCTGTGGGGCGCCACCGCGCTGCTCGCCGCGATGCTGCTGATGATCCGCAACGCGTACGGCGTACTGACCGTGGTGCTGGCCGGCGCTGCCTTCTTCCTCGTCTCCTGGCTGACCGCCCCCGAGGTGCAGGCGGCGTTCGCGTACGCGGTCGTATGGTTCCTGCTGCTGGGCGGCGTACGGCCGCCCTTCGAACTCCAGGGCAAGCGGCGCCGCGGCCGGGCCGGGGACTCCGACCCCGACCAGCTGGCCCGGCTCACCCGGGTACCGGCAGCCGTCTGGCTGGGACTCTTCCATGTGGTGACGCTGTGCTCGCTGGCCGGCGGCGGCCGCTGGCTGCTGGACGTCTGAGCCCGTACGGGCCGTGCCCCGGGCCGGTACGGTCCGTACGCGGGCACCCGACGGGCACGCTCCGGAGCACGCCTCCGGGAGCGCGGTCCCGCACAGTGACTCCACCTGCACTATCAGTGCCGTGTTTCCCGCAGGTTGCGCCGCTTTTGATCAAGATCTGCACCCCGGTCCAGCCATTAAAGTGAAGGGCATGACCGAGAGCCCCGTGCATCCCGCCCTCTGGCCCGCCCCCGTAGCTGCCGGGGCGGTCGACGCGACCGTCACCGTGCCCGGCTCCAAATCGGTCACCAACCGTGGCCTCGTCCTCGCCGCCCTGTCCTCCGAACCCGGCTGGCTGCGCCGTCCGCTGCGCTCCCGGGACACCCTGCTGATGGCCGAGGCGCTGCGCACGATGGGCGTCGGCATCGAGGAGACCGCCCCCTCCAACGCCGCCTCGACGGCCGGCGCGGACGGCGGCGGAGGCGAGTCGTGGCGGGTGATCCCGGCCGGTCTGCACGGCCCGGCAACCGTCGACGTCGGCAACGCCGGCACGGTCATGCGCTTCCTGCCCCCGGTCGCGGCCCTCGCCGACGGCGCCATCCGCTTCGACGGCGACCCGCGCTCCTACGAGCGCCCGCTCGACGGTGTGATCAACGCGCTGCGCTCGCTCGGCGCCCGGATCGACGACGACGGCCGCGGCGCGCTGCCGATGACCGTGTTCGGCGGCGGCGCGCTGGAGGGCGGCGCCGTGGAGATCGACGCCTCCTCCTCGTCGCAGTTCGTCAGCGCGCTGCTGCTGTCCGCCCCGCGCTTCAACCAGGGCGTCGAGGTACGGCACGTCGGCGCGGCGCTGCCCTCGATGCCGCACATCCGGATGACCGTCGACATGCTGCGCAGCGTCGGCGCCCAGGTGGACACCCCGGAGTCGGGCGGCGAGCCGAACGTCTGGCGCGTCACCCCCGGCGCCCTGCTGGGCCGCGACCTGATCGTCGAGCCGGACCTGTCCAACGCCCAGCCGTTCCTGGCGGCTGCCCTGGTCACCGGCGGCCGGGTGACCATTCCCGACTGGCCCGAGCGCACCACCCAGCCCGGTGACGCGCTGCGCGAGATCTTCACCGCCATGGGCGGTTCCTGCGAGCTGACCGAACAGGGGCTGACCTTCACCGGCAGCGGCCGCGTGCACGGCATCGACGTCGACCTGAGCGAGGTCGGCGAGCTGACCCCGGGCATCGCCGCGGTGGCCGCCCTCGCCGACTCCCCCTCCACCCTGCGCGGCGTCGCCCACCTGCGGCTCCACGAGACCGACCGGCTGGCGGCGCTCACCAAGGAGATCAACGAGCTGGGCGGCGACGTCACGGAGACCGAGGACGGCCTGCACATCCGGCCGCGCGCGCTGCACGGCGGCATCTTCCACACGTACGAGGACCACCGGCTGGCCACCGCCGCCGCGATCATCGGACTGGCCGTGCCGGGCGTGCAGGTCGAGAACGTGGCGACGACCGCCAAGACGCTCCCCGACTTCCCCGCCCTGTGGACCGGGATGCTCGGCGAAGCGACGGCCCCCGCCCGGAGAGGCTGAGGCCCGTACGACCATGCGCCGCTACGGCAAGAACCCCGACGAGGACGACATCCGCGTCCGTCCCAACCGCAAGGGCAACCGCCCCCGTACGAACATCCGCCCCAAGCACGAGGACGCCAGCGAGGGCCTGGTCCTGACCGTCGACCGCGGCCGGATCACCTGCCTGATCGAGGACCGCACGGTCATCGCGATGAAGGCCCGCGAACTGGGCCGCAAGTCCGTCGTGGTCGGCGACCGGGTCGCGGTCGTCGGCGACCTGTCCGGCGCCAAGGACACCCTCGCGCGGATCGTCCGCGTCGAGCCGCGCAGCTCCACCCTGCGGCGTACGGCGGACGACGACGACCCGTTCGAGCGGGTGGTCGTCGCCAACGCCGACCAGCTCGCCATCGTCACCGCGCTGGCCGACCCGGAACCGCGGCCGCGGCTGATCGACCGCTGCCTGGTCGCCGCGTACGACGCCGGGCTCGACCCGCTGCTGGTCCTCACCAAGTCCGACCTGGCCTCCCCCGACACGCTCCTGGAGTCGTACGGCACGATCGGCGTCCCCTACGTCGTCACCAACCGCACCGAACTGGCCGACGGCACCGCCGCCGAACAGGTGCGCGAGCGGCTGCGCGGGCACATGACCGCTTTCGTCGGGCACTCCGGCGTCGGAAAGACCACACTCGTCAACGCGCTGGTCCCGGACCGCAAGCGGGCCACCGGACACGTCAACGCGGTCACCGGACGCGGCCGGCACACCACGACCTCCGCCCTCGCGCTGCCCCTGCCCGACGACTCGGGCTGGGTCATCGACACCCCGGGCGTACGCTCCTTCGGCCTCCACCACGTGGACCCGTCCCGCGTCGTCCTCGCCTTCCCCGACCTGGTCCCCGGCACCGCCGACTGCCCCCGCGCCTGCAGCCACGACGAACCGGACTGCGCCCTCGACCAGTGGGTCGCCGACGGCCACGCGGACCCGGCCCGCCTGTACTCACTACGCCGGCTGCTGGCCACGCGGGAGCGACGCGAAGGGGACTGATCGTTGAGAGCCTGCGTCGAAACCCCGGCCGGGCGCCCGCCGTCTGGCACGCACGCTCGCTGTGTTGCCGAAACGCTCTAGTAGCTCCGCTACGAGACCCTTCCGGCGCCTTGCGATCGCACGCACCAGACGACGTGCGCTTACCGACCAGGGTTTCGACACAGGCTCTTAGAGGGCGTTTTGCCGCCTTTTGCAGGTTTCTGCGATGAATTCTGGTGAGTGATAGGGGAGGTGAGTGCGGTGCGTGTCACTCGCGTGGCACATGAGGCCGAGATCCGGTTGTTGCGCGCCGCCTGCTCCTGTTTCGTCGCAAAGTGCGCCGGTTGGGTTCGCATGCCCCTGCCCGTCCGGCCCACGCCCTGATCGGCGGCCCGCTCCTCGGCTACTCCGGAGGCATGAGCGCGCGTCGCCGCTATCCCAGTGACCTGTCAGATGCCCGCTGGGTCCTGGTCGAACCGCTGCTGACCAGATGGCGGGAGGACATCGTCCGCCGGGGCCTCAACATCGGCCACCCGCCCCGCCATGACCTGCGCGACCTTCTGGACGCAGTGCTCTACGTGGCCCGCACCGGCATCCCCTGGCGCTACCTCCCGCACGACTATCCGCACTGGAACACGGTCTACCACTACTTCGGCCGCTGGGAACAGGACGGCATCTTCGAGCAGCTCAACGCCCTGCTGCGGCGCCGCGTCCGCGAGGACGAGGGCCGCCAGCCCGAGCCGACCGCCATGGTGATCGACGCACAGAGCATCAAGACCTCCGCCAACGTCCCCGCCGCCGGCCAGGGCGCCGACGTCGGCAAGAAAATCGTGGGCCGCAAACGGAGCGTCGTGATCGACACGACCGGCCTGCTGCTGGCCGTCCTGGTCACCGCCGCGAGCATCCAGGACTCCACCGCCGGCGAGACCCTGCTCAACCGGATCGCCGCCGCCCACCCCACCATCCGCAAGGGCTGGGCCGACCGCGGCTACCGCGAATACCTCGTCGACCACGCCGCCCGCCTCGGCATCGACCTCGAAATCGTCCGCCGCACCCCCGGCGCCGCCCGCGGCTTCACCGTGCAACCCCGCAGGTGGTGCGCGGAGCGAACCCTGGGATGGCTGATGCTGAACCGCCGCCTGGCCCGCGACTACGAGGCCCTCCCGGCCCGCTCCACCGCCATGATCTACATCGCGATGATCGCCCTCATGACACGACGCCTCACCAGAGAAACCACACCAACCTGGCGAGGACTCTGAAACCTCGCTAACGCCGCACATCAGGACGAAACATTGGGAGAAAACGCCCTCTCAAGTTTGCTGCCCCACCGCCGAGGTAAATGCATAATCACACCAAGGCTGGCGAAGCGGTCACGGACCGTACGGAGGCAATGGACATGGCGTGGCTGCTCGTCGTGGTGGCAGGGCTCCTGGAGACGGGGTTCGCGGTCTGCCTCAAGCTCTCCCACGGGTTCACCCGGCTGTGGCCCACCATCGCCTTCGCCTGCTTCGCGCTCGGCAGCTTCGGTCTGCTGACGCTCTCGCTGAAGAAGCTCGACGTCGGTCCGGCCTACGCGGTGTGGACCGGTATCGGGGCCGCCGGGACCGCCATCTACGGCATGGTCTTTCTCGGCGACATCACCTCGGTCCTCAAGATCGTGTCGATCTCGCTGGTGATCATAGGGGTCATCGGGCTGCAGCTGTCGGGGTCGGCGCACTAGGCGCGGCCCGGACGGCTCACGGCCGGTGCGCGGCGTGGGCGAACGCGTTGTGCAGCTGGCGGGTCAGATCCTCCGGTTCGGCGGGGGCCACGACGTACGACAGGGTGAGGCGGGCCGCGGTCGCGCAGGCGGTGCCCAGTTCGGGGAGGTCCTCCTTGGGCCAGTCGGCCTCCAGCGCGGCCATCGCACGGTCGCAGAAGCGGCCCACCAGCTCCGTCGGCCCCGGCGGGGGCCCGTCCGCGTGCGCCCCCACGCCCCCGGAGCGCGCCCCGCGCTGGCCCGGGATTCCACCCGCCGGCGTCGGCAGGCGCTCGCTCCAGCAGCCGGTCAGCGCGGCCCGTATCAGCGGATTGGTCCGCGCCGCCCGTACGGTCCACGCGGCGGCCGCCACCACGCGGGCCTCCACGCCGCCGCCCGCGGTGGGCCCCGGCTCCTCCAGCGCGCGGCTCACCCCGGCGAGGTAACCCTCCGTCTCCCGCCGCACCAGCGCCCGCGCCAGCCCTTCCTTGCTGCCGAACTCGTTGTAGAGGGTCTGCCGGGACACCCCGGCCTCGGCCGCGACATCGACCATCCGGACGCCCGCCCACGGTCTGACCGCGAGCGCGGCGTAGGCGGCGTCCAGCAGGGATTCACGCGCTGTAGGCATCGTCGCCTCCCAGGCCGCCCGGCCCAGATGGCCGGTGTGCGCCACAGGATTGACTCACCACCAGGGGCTGTCAAGGGTCCGTACGCGCCGGGCAATCGTGGTCATGTGGCTCGTGCCGTATACCAATCGATACTGTTCGCACATGCCCGACTATCACGATGACCTCCGCCTCGGCCACGTCCTGGCGGACGCCGCCGACGCCGCGACCATGGAGCGGTTCAAGGCACTCGACCTCAAGGTCGAGACCAAACCGGACATGACTCCGGTGAGCGAGGCCGACAAGGCGGCCGAGGAACTGATCCGTGGTCATCTGCAGCGCGCCCGTCCGCGGGACGCCGTACTGGGCGAGGAATTCGGCAGCGAGGGCTCCGGTCCGCGCCGCTGGATCGTCGATCCCATCGACGGTACGAAGAACTATGTGCGCGGGGTGCCGGTCTGGGCCACGCTCATCGCCCTGATGGAGCGCGGCGAGGGCGGCGACCGCCCGGTGGTCGGCGTCGTCTCCGCGCCCGCGCTCAACCGCCGCTGGTGGGCGGCGGAGGGCCTGGGCGCGTACACGGGCCGCAGCCTGACCTCCGCGAGCCGCCTCCAGGTGTCACAGGTGGGCCGCATCCAGGACGCCTCGTTCGCGTACTCCTCGCTGACCGGCTGGGAGGAGCAGGGCCGCCTCCCCGGCTTCCTGGAGCTGTCCCGGGACTGCTGGCGCACCCGCGGTTACGGGGACTTCTGGCCGTACATGATGGTCGCCGAGGGCTCGGTGGACATCTGCGCGGAGCCGGAGCTGTCGCTGTGGGACATGGCGGCCTGCGCCGTCGTCGTACAGGAGGCGGGCGGCCGGTTCACCGGTCTGGACGGCGTGCCGGGCCCGCACAGCGGCAACGCCGCGGCCTCCAACGGCCTGCTGCACGAGGAACTGCTCAACTACATCGGCGACGGGCGCCGCTGAAACACCAGGTGCGCTCGTACGTCCGTACGGGCGCGCACCCGGGGGCGTGGAAACGGCAATCGTCCGTTCCGCGCCCCTTGTTGCCTCTCCGGACGCATGTGAACATGAGAACACCGAAGCTTGTGAACTTGTGAAATCCTTCGCAAGGTGCCCAGCAAGCCTCAAGGAGGTGGCTCCATTCCATGCCCATGTACGTGCGCAACGCCATGAGCACGGTGGTCCTCACCATCGGGCCCGCCCACACCCTGCGCCAGGCGGCCCGCCTGATGTCGGCCCGCCGCGTCGGCGCGGCCATCGTCCTCGACACCGACACCAGCGGACTCGGCATCCTCACCGAGCGCGACATCCTCAACTCCCTGGGCGCGGGCGAGGACCCGGACCGGGAGACCGCGCAGGCCCACACGACCTCGGACGTGGTCTTCGCCGCGCCCCAATGGACGCTCGACGAAGCGGCGGGCGCCATGGTGCACGGCGGCTTCCGCCACCTCATCGTGCTCGACGGCCAGGAACCGGAGCCGGTGGGCATCGTGTCGGTCCGCGACATCATCCGGTGCTGGTCCAGGGTCCCGGAGCAGTCCCCGGCCCCCGAGCGGGAGCGGGTCGGCGCCGTACCGGCGTGAGCGCACCCGCGCCCCGCGCACGCGAAGAGGCCGGAGCCTATTGGCGTCCGGCCTCTTCGGTGTTACGGCAAGGGACGGGTCAGCCGCGCAGGGCCTGGACCGCGGCCTCCAGCCGCTTGCCGTAGTCGGGGTCCGCCTTGCGGAAGTTCTCGATCGCGCGCTGGGCGATGTCGTCGCGCGAGACCTTGGAGATGAAGCCCGCCAGGTTGTCGATCAGGCGCTCCTTCTCCTCTTCCGTCATCAGGCGGTACAGGTTGCCGGCCTGCACGAAGTCGTTGTCCTCGGCGTGCGAGGGCGCCTCCGTCTCACCGGTCGTGCCGCTGACCGCTATCGGCTGCCACAGCGGGCGGTCGGTCTGCGCCGGGCCGCCGAAGCTGTTCGGCTCGTAGTTCTTCGCGCGGCCGTGGCGGCCGTCGTAGAGGTAGCCGTCGCGACTGTGCGAGCGGGCCTCGACGGCGTGCGGGCGGTTGACCGGCAGGTGGTCGGCGTTGATGCCGACGCGGTAGCGGTGGGCGTCGGCGTACGCGAACAGCCGGCCCTGGAGCATCTTGTCGGGCGAGGGGCCGATGCCCGGCACGAAGTGGTGCGGGGAGAAGATCGCCTGCTCGACCTCGGCGAAGATGTTCTCCGGGTTGCGGTTGAGCTCCAGCTTGCCGATCTCGATCGGCGGGTAGTCCGCGTGCGGCCAGACCTTGGTCAGGTCGAACGGGTTGAAGCGGTACGTCGCGGCCTCGGCGGCCGGCATGATCTGCACCTGGACGGTCCAGCTCGGGAACTCGCCGCGCTCGATCGCCTCGCGCAGGTCGCGCTGGTGGCTGTCCGGGTCTTCACCGGCGAGCTTGGCGGCCTCGGCCGCGGTGAGGTTCTTGATGCCCTGGTCGGTCTTGAAGTGGTACTTGACCCAGAAGACCTCGCCGGCCTCGTTGTTCCACTGGTAGGTGTGCGAGCCGAAGCCGTCCATGTGGCGGTACGAGGCGGGGATGCCGCGGTCACCGAACAGCCAGGTCACCTGGTGGGTGGACTCGGGCGACAGGCCCCAGAAGTCCCAGACGTTGTCCGCCTCCTGGGAGCCGGTGTACGGGTCGCGCTTCTGGGTGTGGATGAAGTCGGGGAACTTGATGGCGTCCTTGATGAAGAACACCGGGGTGTTGTTGCCGACGAGGTCGTAGTTGCCCTCTTCGGTGTAGAACTTCAGCGCGAAGCCGCGCGGGTCGCGCACCGCGTCGGCGGAGCCGAGGTTGCCGGCGACGGTGGAGAACCGCAGGAAGGTCTCGGTCTGCTTGCCGGCCTCGGAGAGGAACTTGGCGCGGGTGTAGCGCGACATGTCGGCGGTGGCCGTGAAGGTGCCGTACGCACCGGCGCCGCGGGCGTGCACCACGCGCTCCGGGATGCGCTCACGGTTGAAGTGCGCGAGCTTCTCGATCAGGAGCTGGTCCTGGATGAGCCCGGGGCCGCCGACGCCGGCCGTCTCGCTGTTCTGGTTGTCCGCGACCGGTGCCCCGGCCTCCGTGGTCAGCGGTCCGGTGCTGCTCTGTACCGACACGTGCGCCTCCTGAGTCATGAACCTGCCCTTGGCTTGCGCCGCATCCGATCCTACATTGGACATTGTCTAAGTCAAGATGATCCCGAAACTCGTACCGAATCCGGTGATGGACGGACCACTGCTACCCTTGGCCTTATCTGACTGATAGGTGATTGGCATGAGTGACCTGCTGGAACGGCTCCGGGGACGCGGCTGGCGGCTGACCGCGCAGCGACGCGTCGTCGCCGAGGTCCTCGACGGGGACCACGTCCACTACACCGCTGACGAAGTGCACGCGAAGGCGACCGAGCGCCTGCCGGAGATCTCGCGTGCGACCGTCTACAACACGCTGGGCGAGCTGGTCTCGCTCGGCGAGGTGCTGGAGGTCAGCACGGACGGCCGCGCCAAGCGGTACGACCCCAACGCCCACCACGACCACCAGCACCTGGTGTGCTCGCGGTGCGGGACCATAAGGGACGTGCACCTGGACAGCGACCCGCTCGCCGCGCTGCCGGTGCCGGAACGCTTCGGCTTCCAGGTCTCCGAGGTGTCGGTGACGTACCGCGGCATCTGCCCGAACTGCCACTCGCACAGCTGACCCCGGCGCGGCCGCGTCCTCGCGCGGCCGCGCCGACCGCGGAAAGAGCCCGCCCCGACACGGCGCGGGCTCTTCGGCGTGCGCACCTTCCGTACCACCGCTACCGGTGATTACGTCCCGCACCCCGGGTACCCGACCTGGACCCGCATCCCGACCAGGAAGGGACCCACTGATGGTGCGCAAGAAGGTCGAAGGCGACGAGGACCAGCGCCGCGCGGCGGCCCGTGAGGCCCGTGCGGCCGGCGAGGCCCCCAGCGCCCGGCAGGTGACCACCGGCGCCTCCAAGCAACGCACGCACGAGCCGGAGAAGGCGGCGCACGAAGAGCGGATCGCCACCCGGCACCGCGGCAAGCAGGGCGAGCCGCACGAGCCGGCGCCCCCACCTCCCGAGCGCGCCGCACCGCTGCCCTCGTACGGGGACGGCGAGCGCTACACCTCGGCCCACGAGGAGACCTTCCGGGCGCTCACCGAGGCACAGGCGGAACACGGCGGCGACGGCGTGTATCTCCAGGACATCGCGCGGCGCTCCGGGCGGGAGCCCGAGGAGACCCGCCTCTTGGTGCACGATCTGGTCGACAAGTTCCGGGTGGCCAGCGAGCTGCAAGGCGTCGAGGACCCCGACCTGGGGCAGCGGTACGAGGTCAAGCCACGGGGGCAGTGACCGCTTGGTGGCGTTTTCGACCCTCCAGGACGCAGAGGGCCCGCGCACCGAACGCGGCCGGGGCCCGAAGGGCGAACGCCGCGGCGAGTGACAACGCCCGGCCCCCGCGCCCCACCATGAAGAAGGCCCGGATCCTGAGGATCCGGGCCTTCTTCATCAGTAGCGGGGACAGGATTTGAACCTGCGACCTCTGGGTTATGAGCCCAGCGAGCTACCGAGCTGCTCCACCCCGCGCCGTTGTGTGACCAGTCTACGCACACCCCGTCGACCAGCGCAAATCACTGTCCGTTGTCCTGAGGCCGACGGCGCCCGTGCGGACCGGGTGGTGCCGGTGCGCCCGGCGTGCGCACCGGTACCACCCGCCCTGGGCGACCCGTCCTACGCGGTCAGCTCCTCCTGAAGCGCCTCGCGCAGCCGCGCCGCGCGCTCCGCCACCTCCGGCGGCCCCAGCTCGACCGCCCGCCGGCACCACTGGTGCCCCTCGGCGAGCGCGCCGCGCCGGGCGGCGAGCAGGGCCAGGCGCAGGGCGGCGCGCCCATGGCCGTCCTCGGCCGCGCGGGTCCACCACAGCTTGGCCTCGGGCAGGCTGCCCTCGCGCGCCAGGAGCAGGCCGAGGTTGAAGGCGCCGTTGCGACTGCCCGCCTCGGCCGCCGCGCGGTACCAGCGCGCGGCCTCGACCACATCGCCCCGCGCCGCCGCGAACATGCCAACCCGGACCTGGGCGCGCCGGTGCCCCTGCCGGGCGGCGTGTTCGTACCACCGGGTGCACTCGTCGTTCTGCCGCCGCTCGACCGCCCCGCCGTCCCGGCGGTCCAGCAGGTCGGCGAGGCGGAACGCGGCCTCGGCGCTGCCGCCCTCCGCCGCGCAGCGCAGATTCCGCTCGGCGGCCTCCGTGTCGCCTTCGCGCAGTTGGACGATGGCGACCTGGAGGGCGGCCTCGGTGTGGCCGGCCGCCGCGGCGCGCTCGTACCACTCGTGCGCCATCCGCTCCGCGCCGCGCTCCGCGTACAGGATGCCGAGGTTGAAGGCGGCGTCCACGCTGCCCGCCTCGGCGGCCTTGGAGAACCACGGCTCGGCGCCCGCCGAGTCGCCGCGCTGGAGCAGCATGATGGCGAGCGCGTTGGCGGCCTCGCGGTGCCCGGCGTAGGCGGCGCGGCGGTACCACTGCTCGCCGCGGCCGTCCCGGCCCTGCTCGGCGCAGAGCAGGCCGATGTTGTACGCGCCGTTCACATCGCCGGCGTCGAGCGCGGCGCGGTACCAGCGCTCGGCGGTCTGCGTCTCGCCGCGGTCGGCGTGCAGCGCGCCCAGCGCGTTGGCGGCGTTGCCGTCGCCGTCCTGGGCGGCGCGGCGCCACCACTCGGCGGCGCTCTCCTCGTCGCCCGCGTCGCGCAGCAGGAAGCCGAGCGCGCAGGCGGCCCGCGCCTCACCGCCCTTGGCTGCGGTCAGGTACCAGCGGCCGGCCTCCTGGGTGTCGCCGCGCTCCTCCAGGAGCGTGCCCAGGTGCAGGGCGGCGCGGCGGTGGCCGCGGGCCGCGGCCTGGCGGAACCACTGCTCGGCCTCGGCCTCCACGGCGGCGTCGCGCCCGCCCACGGTCTGCGCGCGGTCCTCCAGGAGGCGCGCGAGGCGGTACGCGGCCTCGCGGTGCCCGCGCTCGGCGGCGGTACGGAACCAGCGCTCGGCGCCCACGTCGCCGCGGTGCTCCAGGAGGTCGGCGAGGGCGTACGCGCCCAGGCAGTGGCCCGACTCGGCGGACTGGCGCAGCCAGTACTCGGCGGCGGGCTCGTCGCCGCGCTCGCGGTAGTAGCGGCCCAGCGCGTGCGCCGCGGCGGCGGACCCGGCGACGGCGGCGATACGCCACCAGCCCGCCGCCTCGTCCGCGTAACCCCGCTGATGCAGCAGGACGCCCAGGTTGTTGGCGGCGGCGCGGTCGCCCGCGGCGGTGGCGGAGCGCAGGTACGGTTCGGCGCCGTCGAGGTCGCCGCGGCGCAGCAGCAGCGCGCCCAGCACGCTCATGGCTCCGGTGTCGCCGGCGTCGGCGGCCCGGCGGTGGTTCGCTTCGATCACGGCTTCGGACGCCTCGGCCGGGGCATCGGCCTCGATGGCGTCCAGCGGCAGCTGGTCGTCACGCTGGTCCGGAAGCACGGTCTCCCGTCCCTCCGGCGTCTCGGATACGCGCCCGTCGTCGGGCGCGTGCACAAACCGGCCTGTCTCCAACAACCTTGCCTTGTCCCCCATGAGGGCCATCGTCGCACCACCCGCAACCCGCGTACACCTGGTATACCGCAGCCAGTGAGGTCACTACAGCGTTTTGTCGACTTCCCGACACAGAGACATGCCAAACTCCGTTCCCTCCAGTTCCGTTCACACGTGAAGACGGCGCGCCTCGCCGGGCGTGTCGCCCGGGGTGTCGCCCGGGATGCCACCCCGCACATGACGAAGGCCCGGATCCCAAGGATCCGGGCCTTCGTTTCCAGTAGCGGGGACAGGATTTGAACCTGCGACCTCTGGGTTATGAGCCCAGCGAGCTACCGAGCTGCTCCACCCCGCGCCGTTGTGTGTCCACGGTACCACGGCACGGAGGTGGTGCCCGGCCCACGCGGGGCCGGGCCGGCGCTGTCAGCCGCCGTTCTTGCCGGTGTTGCCCTTCTGCGCCTTCTTCTCCGCCTCGGCCGCCCGGTCCAGGGCCGCCTTCAGCTTCTTCTGCGCCTCGCCGTAGCCGCCCCAGTCGCCGTCCCTGCGGGCCTTCTCGCCGTCCTCGTACGCCTTCACGGCGTCGTCGAGGGCCTGCTGGACCGTCTGGTCGGCCGGCGGCTGCTGACCCGTGTCACCGCCGCCCGGCGGGTTCTGGTTGCCGGAGCCCGGCGGCTTCTTGCCGAAGACGACATCGAGCGCCTCGGCCAGGTTGTTGCCCAGCACGGGGTCGTTCTCGCCGTAACTGACCAGCACCTTCTTCAGCAGCGGGTAGTTGGTGCCCGCGCCGCGCAGATAGACCGGTTCGACGTACAGCAGGCCGCCGTTCATCGGGACCGTGAGCAGGTTGCCGTACTCGATCTCGGAGTCACCGAGTTTCTTCAGGATGTTCAGCTCATTGGCGATCTTCGGATCGGAGTTGAACTTCGACTGGACCTGCTGCGGTCCCGGCACCGGCGTCTGCGACGGCAGTTTCAGCACTCTGATCTTGCCGTAGTCGGCGCTGGTGGCATTGGCGTCGACCGCCATGAACGCGCCCAGGTTGTCCCGCTTGTTGGGCGTGAACGTCGTGGTCAGCGCGAACGTCTGGGCCTTCTGGTCGGGCATCTTCAGGCTCTGGTAGTACGGCGGCACCGAGTTGCCCGACTTGTTCGTCGGGTCGTTCGGGACCTGCCAGCGCTCGCTGCCCGTGTAGAAGGTGTTCGGGTCGGTGACGTGGTACGTCGTCAGCAGCTGGCGCTGCACCTTGAAGAGGTCCTGCGGGTAGCGCATGTGCTCCATCAGGGACTTGCTGATGGAACTCTTCTTCTCGACCGTCCCGGGGAAGGACTTCATCCAGGTCTTCAGGACCGGGTCCTTGGTGTCCCACTCGTAGAGCTTGACCGAGCCGTCGTAGGCGTCGACCGTCGCCTTGACCGAGTTGCGGATGTAGTTGACCTGGTTCTGCTGGGCGACGACCGCCCGCTGACCGTCGGTGAGCGAATCGGCGGTGGTGTCGCCGAGCGTGGTGCGCGAGGCGTACGGATAGCCGTTGCTCGTCGTGTAGGCGTCCACGATCCACTTGATCCGGCCGTCGATGACCGCCGGATAGGCGTCGCCGTCGATGGTCAGCCAGGGGGCGACCGCCTCCACGCGCTCCTTGGGCGTGCGGTTGTACAGGATCCGCGAGCCCTTGCCGATGGCGCCCGAGTAGAGGATCTGCGGCTCGCCGAACGCCACCGCGTAGGCGGCGCGGTTGACCGGATTGGCGAGGTTCACCCCGCTCTTGCCGGTGTAGCTGTAGCTCTTCTCGCCGCTCTTGTCGGAGGAGTAGTCCAGCTCCTTCTGCGGCCCGCCCACGATCGAGTACTGGGTGGTCTTCTCGCCGTAGTAGACGCGCTGCTCGTACGGCCCGAACTGGCCCTTCGACGGCAGCTCGCTCTCGGTGTAGTCCGGCTCGCCGCCCTCGGCGAACGTGGTGCCCTTGGCGGCCACCGCGCCGAACCCGTGGGTGTACTTGAAGTGGTCGTTGATCCAGTTCCGCTCGGAGACGCCGTTGAGGTTCAGCTCGCGCAGACCGATGACGGTGTCCTGGTCCTTGCCGTCCTTGTCCTTGTACCGGTCGACGTCGAGGGTGGACGGGAACTGGTAGTAGCTGCGGACCTGCTGGCGCTGCTGGAAGGACGGGGAGACCACGTTCGGGTCGAGCAGCCGGACGCTGGCCGTGGTGTCGGCGGCGTCCCGCAGCTTCCGCCGCTCCGCGTCGTTCTGCGGCTTGTAGTTGCCGTCGTAGCCCTGCACGTCGACACCGTTGATGTCGTACGCGTCCCGGGTCGCCTTGATGTTCTGCTTGATGTACGGCGCTTCCTTGGCCTGCTCGTTCGGCTGGACCTGGAACTTCTGCACGATGGCCGGGTACAGGCCGCCGATGAGGACCGCGGAGAGCACCATCAGGCCGAAGCCGATGACCGGCAGCTGCCAGGTGCGGCGCCACAGCGTCGCGAAGAAGAGCACCGCGCAGATCGCCGCGATGAAGAACAGGATCGTCTTCGCCGGGAGATAGGCGTTGGCGTCGACGTAGCGCAGGCCCGTCCAGCCGTCGGCGGACTTCAGGCCGCTGGACTTGACCGCCAGGCCGTACCGGTCGAGCCAGTACGCGATGGCCTTCAGGGAGACGAAGATGCCGAGCACCACGGACAGGTGGCCGGTGGCGGCGGCCGTAGCGCGCGAGCCGGGGCTCGTCAGGCGCAGCCCGCCGTACAGGTAGTGGGTCAGCGCCGCGGCGATCAGGCACAGCACCGCGCACGCGAAGCCGAAGCTGAGCAGGAAGCGGTACCAGGGCAGGTCGAAGGCGTAGAACGAGACGTCCTGGCCGAACTGCGGGTCCTTCTGGCCGAACGGCACGCCGTTCACCCACTGGAGCCACGTGCGCCACTGGCCGGAGGCGGAGGCGCCGGCGATCAGGCCCACCACGGCGGTGACCGCGATCAGCGCCCACTTCTTGTACGGCGCGATGCCCATCCGGTAGCGGTCCAGGCTCTGCTGCTCCATGGACATAGCGCTCAGCGGCGGCCGCAGGCGGTGCGCCAGCCAGATGTTGACCCCGACCGCGGCGGCCATCAGCACACCGAAGGCGAAGAACAGTCCGATCTTCGTCCACAGGGTGGTGGTGAAGACCGAGGAGTAATCGACCGACCGGTACCAGAGCCAGTCGGTCCAGAACCCGGAGAACATGACGAAGAGCATGGCCAGCACGGCCAGCACGCCCAGTGTCATGAACAGGGTCCGGACCCGCCGGGACGGTCGGCCGACTCTGATCCGTGGCCCTGTCGGGCCTCCGCCGCGGTCCGGCATCTGGAAAGCCAAGGTGCGCACCTCGAAGTTCGCTGTCGTGTTGAGCAGGCCCGGCGATAGTAGGACCCACTGTTGCAACTTACTAAGGCTTTACTCGGTTCCCGATTTCCGGGGTCCGCAGGGCACGATATTGGGCATGGACAACCTTCCCGTCGACGGCACCCCCCTCGCCGCCAGCCCGCTGACCCGTGCCGTACTCGAAATCGACGAGTACGCCGCCGGGCTCGGCTGGGACCAGCCCGCCCGCCTCTTCGCCCTCGTGGACACCGCCCGGCTCCGCGAACAGGAGCCCTCGCTCGCCGAACAGCTCGGCATCGACGCCACCACCACCGCCTCACTGACCCCCGTCGAGCAGGACGAGGTCCCGGCCGACGTGCCGCTGGACGAGTTCCTGGCCACCATCGGCTGGCCGGAGGCGGTGGCCGGCTGCGCGATGACGGTGGAGCGGCTGATGCTGCCGCCGACCGCCGAGGACTCCGTGCCGGAGGGCATGGACGAGGCCCAGCTCGCGAAGTGGGTCGCCGAGCACCCGGACCGCCAGGAGGTGCGGATGACGGTGGCCGTGCTGCGCGACGGCGAGCGCGAGTCGGCGCTGCGGCTGCGCGAGAAGGACGCCACCTCCGAGGTGCTGACCGGCTCGCAGCTGGTGCCGGGCCTGGCGGACGCGCTGGCCGCGACCTTCGAGGGCTGACACGGGGCCGACCGGGGCCGGGCCCCGTGCCCGGCCCCCGGCCGTGCCGTGACCGGCCCGGCTACGGGTTCGCGGGGCAGCTCGGCAGGCTCGCCGTGTCGCCCTTGCGGATCTTCTCCAGGGACGTCAGCGCGTCGCGGATGGTGTCCACCTTGACCAGGCGGAGGCCGTCCGGGTGGTCGTCGACCACGGCCGGGCAGTTGTCCTTGGGGGTGAGGAAGTACTCCGCCCCCTTGTTGCGCGCGCCGACGACCTTCATCGCGATGCCGCCGATCGGGCCGACCTTGCCGTCGGCGTCGATCGTGCCCGTACCGGCCACGAACTTCCCGCCGGTCAGGTCCTCGGGCGTGAGCTTGTCGATGATCCCGAGGGCGAACATCAGCCCGGCGCTGGGCCCGCTGACGTCGGCCAGCTTGATGTCCACGTTGAACGGGAACGTGTAGTCGATGCCGGCCTGGATCCCGACTATGGACCGGCCGTCCTTCGACTTCGCGGTCGTGACGGCGATGTCCTTGGTGGGCCCCTCGGGCTTCTTGCCCTTCTTCTGGGCCGCGGCCGCCTCCTTGGCCGGGATGACCGTGAAGACCGCCCGCTCGCCGGGCTTGTGCTTGGTCACCAGCTTGGCGACGTCCGTGTTGGCCTTGATCGCCGTACCGTCCACGGCCTTGATCACGTCGCCGGCGTGCAGCTTGCCGTCCGCGGGGGCGTCCTTGACGACGGACGCCACGACCGTCTGGGAACCGACCGGGATGTCCAGCTGCCGGAACGCCGCGACCTTGGCGCTCTCCAGGGACTGGGTGAACTCCTCGGCGTTCTGCTGGTCGGACTGCTCGGCCGTCTGACCCTCCGGGTAGAGGATCTTGTGGGGCACCACGATGCTGTCGTGCTTGAGCCAGCCGTAGACCGCTTCGAGGAGGTTCATGCGGTACTCGGCGCCGGTGACACGGACCGTGACCATGTTCAGGTTGCCGGACGTGGGATACGTCTTGTGGCCGGAGATCTGCAGCACCGGCTCGCCCTTGTCCTCACCCAGCGTGTTGGTCGTGGGCCCCGGATACATCTCCGAATACGGGACGGGAATCACCAACCCGGCGCAGATCAGCGCAATCAGCATCACGAGGGAGGCGAGCAGCGTCGCGGTGCGGCGTGGCATGGAACGACAGTACGGGACGCCTCTGACACCCGGTCTCCGGGGCCGTCCGTCCGGGGGCCCGCCGGGCCGTGCGGGGGCGGCGGGGAACCGGAGCCACGGCGGCCGCTTGCGACTGCGTACGCCCGCCACGGCCCCGGCTCATTCCGTCATGCTCATGCCGCGTCGGAACCGGAATGCGCCTTCTCGGGCTTTTCCATCGCTGCCCGGAAGCGCGCGTACCCCGCCAGTTCCGCGACATCCCCGGTCCTGCGGTTGCGTGATGCCCAACTGCTCCACACGACGGCGGCGATGGCGGCGAGAACCGGAATCAGCAACCAGAGGAGCGCTCCCATAGCGGCCTCCCGACCCCTTGTAACAACCGCAACGACGAATAAGCAGATTAACCATCTGCCAGGTCAACGCTTACGCCAGGGGCCGGGTTACGCAACTGGAGCGCACGTAAAGGCTTTACCGGAAACCGCCCGGAACGGGCGCCACCGCCGGAAACCGGCCGTCAACAGGCACCGACCCATTCCTCGGTGCCGTCCGAAAAGCGCTGGTGCTTCCAGATCGGCACCTCGTGCTTGAGGTCGTCGATCAGCCGCCGGCAGGCCGCGAACGCCTCCGCGCGGTGCGGGCAGGAGACGGCGACGACCACGGCCAGGTCACCGACGACCAAGTCGCCCACCCGGTGCACCGCGGCCAGGGCGCGTACGGGGAAGTCGGCGGCCACCTTCTCGGCGACGCGGCGCAGTTCGGCCTCGGCGCTCGGGTGCGCCGAGTACCCGAGGGTGTCCACGTCCGCGCCGCTGTCGTGGTTGCGGACCGTGCCGACGAACAGGGCCGTCCCGCCGGCCGCCGGGTCGCCGACGGCCGCGAAGACCTCGTCCAGGGAGAGCGGGGTGTCACGGACGGCGAGCAGGCGGATCGGGTCCGCCGCGCTCAGCTCACCGGGGTGGTCATACATGCCTGGCATACCCCCATCGTGCCGTACCGGGAGGCGCCGCGTGGCATGGCCGTTCCGCCGGTCCTGCGGAAGGCCGTCTGGAGGCTTCTACAGGCGGGCGGCCGGAGGCGGCCGTCAGACCGCACGAAGGCCGCCCGCGGCCGTACGAAGGCACCTCGCGGCCGGCTACGGAGGCACCCCGGCCGCGACCGGCACCTCAGATGCGGCGGCGGGCCTTGCGGGCGCGGCGGACCAGGGCGGCGGTGCCCAGGAGAGCGACGGTCGCGCCCGCCGCACCGGCCGCTGTGGCGTCCTTGCGGCCCAGCCGGCGGCCCGCGACGGTGTGCCGGCCCGCGACCTCCTCCAGCAGCTCGGCCAGCACCTCCTCGTTCGTCCACCGGGGGCGCCAGCCCGCCTCGTGCAGCCGGCTGCCGCTGACGACCCACGGGTGCATCGTGTACGCCAGGTCACCGGCGGGCGACGGTGTGAGGCCGATGCGGTGCAGCCGGGCGGCGGCGCCGAGCGCCACGGAGGACGGCAGCTCCATGCGCCGGATCCCGGACAGCTCCTCGACCTCCTCCTGCTCCAGCCAGCCGTCGCAGCCCACCGCCAGCTCGCCCTCGACCTTCTCCAGCGCGGCGTACATCAGGGCGCTGACCAGGTCCTCCACATGGCAGAACTGCCACGCGGGGCGGGACCCCGCGACGACCAGCAGGCGCGGCGACTCGAAGTAGCGGGTCAGCGCGGTGTCCGTACCGCCCACCAGGACGGTGGGGCGCAGGACGGTGACGTTCAGGCCGGGGTGCGCGCGGGGCGCGCGGTGCGCCAGGCGCTCGATCTCCAGGAGGTCGCCCACCCCGGTGGCGTCGGCGGTGGCCCGCAGCTCGGCGTCCTCGGCCAGCGGCACATCGTTGTCCGGGAGCGCGCCGTAGACCATGGCGGAGGTGCACAGCACGACGCGGTGCACGCCGGCGGCCGCGGCGGCCGTGAGGACCGTCTGCGTGCCGCGGACGTTGTACGCCGTACGGGCCGCGGCGTCGGTCTCCAGGTCGAGGTCGACGGCCAGGTGCACGACGACGTCCGCGCCGCGCAGCTTGTCGGCGATGGCCGGGTCCCGGACGTCCAGGACGTGCCAGTGCGCCTCGGCGGCCTCGCCGCGCCGCTCGTCGATGGCCACCACCCGCTTGACCTCGTCGGACTCGGTCAGCGCCTGGGTCAGCAGGGCACCCACGCCGGAGGCGGCGCCGGTGACCGCGACGACGGGTCGGCGCAGCGGCCTGGCAGGCGCATCGCCCGCCTGTTCGGCTGCGCTCTCGGTCTCGGCAGCGGCGTTTCGCGCTGCGCGAACGGTTGGATCTGGGGAACTCACCGGGCGTCTCCAGCGGTTGTCTTCAGTACGTGGGCGTGCTGACGCGTACGTACCAGGTGGCGTCCATCCTGCCGCAGGCACCGGGGCGGCGAAGCACCGAGCCCCGATGCGGGCGGGGTGTCTAGGCTGGAAGAGAATGTCGGGCAGCCGCCGCCGGCCCGGGGCCGGCGGCCCTACGAGCCGAGGAAACCCGTGAGTGACACCCCATTTGGATTCGGCCTTCCGCCGGAGGAGCCGGAGGACGGCGACAACGGCAAGAAGAAGGGCGGCCAGGGAGGTAGCCAGGGCCCCGCGAACCCGTTCGGATTCGGCGGCGGGAGCGGCGGCGCGGACAATCCGTTCGCGGCGCTCTTCGGCGGCATGGGCGGTCCTGGCGGCGAGATGAACCCTGGCGACCTCGGTGCCGCCTTCCAGAAGCTGGGCCAGATGCTCTCCTACGAGGGCGGCCCGGTGAACTGGGACATGGCCAAGGACATCGCGCGCCAGACCGTCGCGCAGGGCGCCGAGGACGGCACCATGGACGCCAGCGTCTCCCCTGGTGAGCGGGCGGCCGTCGAAGAGGCCGTACGCCTGGCCGACCTCTGGCTGGACGGTGTGACGTCGCTGCCCTCGGGAGCGGGCACGGTGCTGTCCTGGAGCCGCGCCGAGTGGGTCGAGGAGACCCTGCCGGTGTGGAAGGACCTGGTGGACCCGGTCGCGGAGCGCGTCGGCGCGGCCATGGGCGACGTCCTGCCCGAGGAGATGCAGGCCATGGCGGGCCCGCTGCTCGGCATGATGCGCTCCATGGGCGGCGCGATGTTCGGTACGCAGATCGGACAGGCGCTGGGCGTCCTGGCCGGCGAGGTCGTCGGCTCGACGGACGTCGGGCTGCCGCTGGGGCCGGCCGGCAAGGCCGCGCTGCTGCCGGGCAACATCGCCAACTTCGGCTCCGGCCTCGGCGTCCCCGAGGAGGAGGTCCGGCTCTACCTGGCCCTGCGCGAGGCCGCCCACCAGCGCCTCTTCGCCCATGTGCCGTGGCTGCGCTCGCACCTGTTCGGCGCGGTCGAGGGCTACGCCCGCGGGATCAAGGTCGACACGACCAAGCTGGAGGACGTGGTCGGCCAGCTCGACCCGCAGCACCCCGAGGAGCTGCAGAACGCCCTCCAGCAGGGCATGTTCCAGCCCGAGGACACCCCGGAGCAGAAGGCGGCGCTGGCCCGCCTGGAGACCGCGCTGGCCCTCGTCGAGGGCTGGGTGGACGCGGTGGTGCACGCCGCCGCCTCCCCGCACCTGCCCTCGGCGGACGCGCTGCGCGAGACGCTGCGGCGGCGCCGGGCGACCGGCGGCCCCGCCGAGCAGACCTTCGCCACCCTGATCGGCCTGGAGCTGCGTCCGCGGCGCCTGCGGGACGCCTCGCGGCTGTGGGCCCTGCTGACGGACGCGCGCGGCCTGGACGGCCGGGACGCCCTGTGGGAGCACCCGGACATGCTCCCGACGGCCGCCGACCTGGACGACCCGGACGGCTTCGTCCACCACGAGCAGCTGGACTTCTCCGAGCTGGACAAGATGCTCGGCGAGGCCGCGGGCAGCGGTACGACGAAGCCGGACCTGACCAAGGAGACCGGCGAGGACGGCTCCGAGGAGGGCGGAAAGCCCGGGGGCGACGGCGAGAAGTGAGTCTTCACGACGACGCGGCGCGGGTCCTCAAGGAGTGGCCCGCGCCGTCCCCTGAGCAGGACCGGCTGCGGCTGGACTACCTGGACCACCTGGCCACCCACCCGGACGGCATGGGCAAGCCGTGCAAGGCCGGGCACATCACCGCCAGCGCGCTGGTGATCGATCCGGCGCGCGGGCAGGTGCTGCTGACGCTGCACCGCAAGCTCAAGATGTGGCTCCAGATGGGCGGGCACTGCGAGCCGGAGGACGCCACGCTCGCGGACGCGGCGCTGCGCGAGGCGCGCGAGGAGTCCGGGATCACGTCCGGGCTGACGCTGCTGGGCGGGCCGGTGCGCCTGGACCGGCATCTGACGCCGTGCGCGTGGCATCTGGACGTGCAGTACGCGGCGCTGGCGCCCGAGGGGGCCGAGGCGGCGATCAGCGACGAGTCGCTGGATCTGCGCTGGTTCCCGTACGACGAGGTGGCGGACGTGGCGGACGACTCGGTCGTGCGCCTCGTGGAGCGTACGCGCGCGCTGCTGTAGAGCGCGCCGGTCTGCCGCGCGCCCCGGTCGAGGGGCGCGCGGCCGGTGGGCCTCAGTTGGTGAAGATGTTGCCCTGGTTCTGCCCGTGGGCGCCCTGCTGGCCCATGCCGAACTGGGCGGCCAGGCCGGACCCGATGACGGCGTTCTGCGGCGGCAGCAGCTCGCTGGGCTGGACGAGCGCGTAGCCCTGTCCCAGGAAGCTCAGCTCCCAGCCCTCGCCCGTATTGCCGCGGCGCCGCCACACGCCCGTGGAGTGCGTCTGCGCCTGCATCTGTACGCGGAGCGAGGCGGACCAGGCGACCACCGCGTCGGCGTCGGCGTTGACGTACTTGTCCGGGGTGACCTGCATCATCAGCGGCTGGCCCGAGGTCATCAGGACGACCTTGCCGCGGCCGGAGATGTTGAGCTGGTACTTGCCGGTGCCGGAGATCCCGTACTGGCTGTCCACCGAGATGACCTCCCAGTGGAGGCCGGAGTCCAGCGCCAGCACGTAATTGCTGTCCACGGTCAGGCCGTCGTGGTCCACGTCCATGATGTGGACGTACTGGGCGAGGTTGGCCAGGTAGACCGTGCCCTGTCCGGAGACGCGCATCAGGTCCAGGCCCTCGCCCGACATCGCGCGGGCGTGCTGCTGTCCCGGCGTCTGGTGGTTCCCGTCGAATTCCAGCAGCCCCTGATAGGCGACCATGGTGCCCTTACGGGCGAGCAGGTCCTCGTGGCCCTGTAGGGCGACCCGCAGCAACTGCGGGTTCTGGAGGGCGAACCGCTCCTGGGTCTGCGCCTCGGTGTAGGCGAAAAGCGGACTCTGCATGATGGCTTGACGTCCTCCCCCTCAGCCCCGGGCCCGGAGCCGGTCGGTGCTGTCCTCACTGGGCTGTACGACGACGAAGCCCTGGCCGGAGAAGCCGAGCTGATACGCCTCGCCGCTGCCGCGCCCGATCATCGAGGACGCCTTGAAGCTGCGCTTGCCCTTCATCTTCAGGTTGGTCGACCAGGCGACGAGCGCGTCGGGATCGACGTACGTCTCGTCCTCGCCGCGCCCGCAGTCCACCACGATCGGGGTGCCGCGGGAGGTCAGCGCGACCCAGCCGGTGCCCGAGATACCGACGTTGAACAGCCCCTGACCGGCGAACTTCGCCATGCCCTTGACCCGCTGCACGCCCCACTGGAGGTGTGCGTCGAAGGCCAGGAGGTTGGTGCCGTTGACGGAGAGCGCGTCGCCGTCGAGGTTGATGCAGACGACGTCCGCCCCGTAGTCGGCGAGGTAGAGCAGGCCGTCACCGGAGCACTTCATCAGGGGCGCGCCCTCGCCGGTCAGCCACTGGGAGGCCATCTGGCGGACCGCGGGCGGGTTCGGCTCGTACTGGACGAAGCCCTCGTAGGCGACCATCGAGCCGGTGCGGGCGAAGACGTCCTGGCCGCTCTGCATGGCGATCTTGACCATCGCGCTGCCGTGGTTCTCCATACGGGCCACGGGCCCGGCCGGGGCATAGCCCGGGACTTGCTGTTCGTACATGGCGGGCTCCCTCAGACCTCGTAGGGCTGGACGACGATGAAATTGCCGGGCGCGCCGCGGAACTGGAGGTTCACGGTCTCGCCGGAGTGCCCCGGGTACGCGTGGCGGCGCAGGCTCACCTGGCTGGAGATGATCACCTGGGAGGCTGCCGACCAGGCGACGATGGCGTTGGCGTCCGCGAAGGTCGTCGGGGTGACCGGGAGGACGACCGGGGTGCCCCGGGTCTTGACCACGACCGTGCCGGTGCCCTGGAACTGCATGGTGAACAGCGCGCCGCCCGGTATGCCGTGCCCCTCGATGCGGCGGACCTCGTGCTGGAGCGACTCGTCGAAGGCGAGCACGCTCTCGGACGACACGCAGATCGCGTCGCCCTGGAGCTCGATCGGGTGCACATGGGCGCTGTTGTCCGCGAAGAACACCTGGCCCTGGCCCGTGCAGCGCATCAGCTGCATCTCCTGGCCGGTGGCGTTGCCCACGATGCGGCCCCGTATACCGGCGCCCTTGTAGCTGAAGTCGACCTTGCCCTGGTAGAGGACCATGCTGCCCTGGCGGGCGAGCACGGGCTGCCCGTCGATGCCGAGGTCGGCGCGGATCAGCTTCTCGTTCTGCGGGGTCCACCGCTGGCCGGTCGGCGCCTCGCGGTACTTGTCCAGGACGACGCCGAGGCCGGGCCCCTGGGCGGACGGCTGTCCGTACGGGGACGGTTGGCCCTGGGGAGCGCCGTACGGGGCCGGAGCCTGCTGGCCGGGGAACTGGCCGCCCGGCTGGCCGTACGAGGCCTGAGGCGGCGCCTGGGGCGGTGCCTGCGGGGCTGCCTGGGGCGGCCGGCCGTACGGGGCGGGCGGTGCCTGCTGGTACGGGTCCTGGCCGAACGGCGGCTGCCGGCCGGGCGGGGCGCCGGGCGGCACCATCGGGGCCGCGATGGTCGGGGCGCTGTGCACCGGCGGGGCCGGGGGCTGCGCCTGCGGCGGAATCTGCGGCTCCGGCCGGGGCGGCGCCGGCGGCTGCGGTGCTCCGTAGGGCTGCTGGCCCTGCGGGGCGCCCTGGGGCGTGCTCGGGGGCGCGCCGAAGGCCGGGGCGGGCGGCTGCGGTGCTGCGGGCGCCGGGGCGGGCTGCCCCTGCGCCGTCGGAACCGCGAAGCCCGGCGCGGGCTCGGAGGCGGCGGGCGGCGCGAAGCCCGGCACGCCGCCCTGCGGCGCGGGCCCGGCCGCGGGCTCCTCCTCGGCGACCTCGCCGCCGAAGTTCTTCAGCAGCGCTTCCAGTCCGCCGTCGAAGCCCTGCCCGACCGCGGCGAAGCGCCACTCGCCCTTCAGGTAGAAGTCGCCGAGCATGACGGCGCGCTCGGTGGTGAACTCGCCGCCGTTGAACGCGTAGCGGGCGACCTCCTCGCCGCCGGCGACGATGCGCAGGTAGCCGGGCCCGACCTGGGACATCTGGCCCGCGCCGTCCAGGGTGGCGGTGAAGGAGAGCTTCTGGATGTGCCGCGGGATCCGGTCGAGCGTGACCCGGAAGGACTCGGTGTCGCCCGCCTGGGGGCCAAGCTGCTGGATCGCGCCCTCGGGCGACGCGGGCTGGTTGAAGAAGACGAAGTACCGGTCGTCGGAGAGCCGCTCGTCCGCGTCGAGTCCGAAGCAGCTGATGTCGAAGGTCAGGCCGGAACCCGCGATCTGCACGCCCACGTACAGATCCGTCCCGGCCGTCAGATCACTGATCCTGGCCTTGTGGCCCCGCTGGAATTCCCTGGCCATACGTAACGACCGTCCCCCGCTCCCGCTCCGCGCTCTGATTGACGTCGCGCCAGGCTAACCGCTGCCGCTGACGGCGGACGATGCCGGGGCGCGGCACGCATCGCGCGGAACGGCCTTATTCCGTACGGGCGGCGGGCAGATGCGGCAGCCGCTCCGCCGCGACCACACCTTCGAGATAGCCGCGCGCCCGCTCCGTTCGTGGGTATGACTCCAGGAGCTGCCAGAAACGCTGTCCGTGACCGGGGACGAGAAGATGCGCCAGCTCATGGAGGAGCACATAGTCGATGACGTACTCGGGCATGCCCTGGAGCCGGTGCGAGAGGCGGATGCTGCCCTCGGCGGGCGTGCAGGAACCCCAGCGGGTGTTCTGGTTGGTCACCCAGCGCACCGTGTCGGGCCGGGCGCGGCCGTCCAGGTACTGCAGCGACAGGCGCTCCGCGCGCTCGGCCAGCTCGCCGTCGCCGAGCACCCGCTTGCTCTCCTGCGCGGCCAGCTTGTCCAGCATCACCGTCACCCAGCGCCGTTCCTCCGCCTCGGACATCCGGGCCGGGATCAGCACGATGGTGCGGTCGCCCTCGCGGTAGGCGGAGACCGTACGGCGGCGCCGCGAGCTTCTGCGCACCTCGACCGCGCTCGTCGCGGAGCCGCCGGTCGCGGGGCGCGCGGCGGTCCTGCGTTGGGGGTCTGCGGCTCGGCGCAAAGGGTCGGCGGGCACGCCCCGACGTTACCCGCTGCCCGCGCGGGAAGTCCCGCCTCCCGGTTCTGCCGTGCGGCCGAAACGCCCAGAGGCGGTCATGGCTTGTACGACTATTGCCCGCCGGCTGTGGACAACTTCCGATGCCCGTCCGGCGGCCGGGGCATGCTGGCGGTGCTGGACGAGATCCGATCGACGGGGGACGGATTCATGCATCCGATGTTGAAGCCCGCGCTGCGGCGCGGCTGGCGGGACCGGGAGACGGTGCGGTTCGGGGTGGCCCCGGCGCACGCGGTGGAGCTGGGGCCCGTGGACACCGCGACGGGCAGCTTTCTGGCCTTGATCGACGGCACGCGCAGCCTCGGTCAGCTGGCGGAAGCGGCCGAGTCGCTGGGGTTGTCCGCCGAGCGCGCGCGGCGGACGGTGGAGCGGCTGGGGCGGGCGGGGCTGTTGGACACGCCGTCGGGGGGCGGTCCGGCGGCCGAGGCGGTGCGGTCGGACGCCGCGGCCTTCGGGCGGTTGCGGGCGGATCTCGCGTCGCTGTCGGTGCGGCATCCCGAGGCCGCGGGTGGACTGGAGCGCATGGGAGCGCGCCGCGCCGTACGAGCGCGGGTGCGCGGCGCGGGGCGAGTGGGGGCCTCGGTCGCGGCGCTGCTCTCGGCGGCGGGCATCGGGCGGGTGGAGGTGCAGGACGGCGGGAAGGTCGAGCCGTGGGACGTCCTGCCGGGCGGCGTGCGAGCGGATCACATCGGCATACGGCGCGACGCCGCCGCGCGTAGCGTGGTGCACCGCGCCTCTCCCTGGTCGCGCGGAAACCGCGCCGGAGAGGCGCCGCCGGAAGCGGGCGAGTCGGGCCTCGCGCTCGTCGTGATCACACCGCGCGACGGCCTCGCCGCCTACGCTCCCGACCCGGTCCTGGTCGAGCCCTTCCTGTCCGCAGGCATCCCGCACCTGTTGGCCGGAGTGGTCGAAGGCACGGGTGTGGTGGGACCGCTGGTCCTGCCGGGCGGCTCCTCCTGCGCGGGCTGCCTGGAGCTGCGGCGTACGGACGCGGAACCGGCCTGGCCGCGGCTGCTCGCCCAGTGGCGCTCGGGGCGCGGGGCACCGGCCGTGCCAGCGTGCGACGCTGCGCTGGCGACGACGGTGGCAGGGCTGGCGGCCGTACAGGCGCTGGCGTTCCTGGACGGCCAGTTGCCACCCTGCACCGGGGCCCGGATGGAGGTCGCGCTGCCGTGCGCGGACTGGCGGACGACCCGGATCGCGCCGCATCCGGAGTGCGGCTGCGGTGCGGCGGGGCCGGCCGGGGCCACGGGTGCCTCGGAACCGCGTCGGCAACACGTAACAATGGCGGAGTAACCCCGGTTGGGGACAGTGTGAGTTGGAGGGGCGAATGTCAGATCTTCCCCGCAAGGCGGTCACCCGCACCGCCAAGCTGGCCGCGCTGCCACTGGGATTCGCCGGCCGTGCCACCTGGGGGCTGGGCAAGCGGATCGGGGGCAGGTCGGCGGACCTCGTCGGCCGCGAGCTCCAGCAGCGGACCGCCGAACAGCTCTTCCGGGTGCTCGGCGAGCTGAAGGGCGGCGCCATGAAGTTCGGGCAGGCGCTGTCCGTCTTCGAGTCGGCGCTGCCGGAGGAGATCGCCGGCCCCTACCGCGCCGCGCTCACCAAACTCCAGGAAGCCGCGCCGCCGATGCCGACGGACACCGTGCACAAGGTGCTGGCGGAGCGGCTCGGCGAGGACTGGCGCGAGCTGTTCACGGAGTTCGACGACAAACCGTCGGCCGCCGCCTCGATCGGGCAGGTGCACCGCGCGGTCTGGCACGACGGCCGCGAGGTGGCCGTCAAGGTGCAGTATCCGGGGGCGGGCGCCGCCCTGCTCTCCGATCTGTCCCAGCTCGGCCGGTTCGCCCGGCTGCTCGGTCCGCTGATCCCCGGCATGGACATCAAGCCGCTGATCTCCGAGCTGCGCGACCGGGTCTCCGAGGAGCTGGACTACGCCCTGGAGGCCGAGGCCCAGCAGGCGCACGCCGAGGAGTTCGCCGACGACCCGGACGTCCTGGTGCCCGCGGTGATCCACCAGGGCGACCAGGTGCTGGTGACCGAGTGGATGGACGGCATCCCCCTGTCGGAGGTCATCGCCGACGGCACCGAGGAGGAGCGCGACCGGGCCGGGCAGCTCCTGGCCCGCTTCCTCTTCTCGGGCACCGCGCGTACGGGCCTGCTGCACGCCGACCCCCACCCGGGGAACTTCCGCCTGCTGACCGGTGACGCCCCGGAAGGACCGGCGGAGAAGTGGCGGCTGGGCGTGCTGGACTTCGGCACGGTCGACCGCCTGCCGGACGGCCTACCGTCCACGATCGGCACCTCACTGCGGATGACGCTCGACGGCGAGGCCGAGGCGGTCTACGAGCTGCTGTGCGAGGAGGGCTTCGTCAAGGAGTCCATCGAGCTGGATCCCGAAGCGGTGCTGGACTATCTGCTCCCGATCATCGAACCGGCCCAGGCGGACGCCTTCACCTTCACCCGCTCCTGGATGCGCACCCAGGCCGCGCGCATCGCCGATCCCCGCTCCCCCGCCTACCAGCTCGGCCGCCAGCTCAATCTGCCCCCGTCCTACCTCCTCATACACCGCGTGACGCTGAGCACGATCGGTGTCCTGTGCCAGCTGGGCGCCACCGTCCGCATGCGCGACGAGCTGGAGTCCTGGCTCCCGGGCTTCACCCCGGCCGACACCTCGCCGTCCGTACCGGAACAGCCCCGGTCCACGGCGGAGGAGACCACGGCCTGACGCGACCGTGCCGCCCCTCCGCACCGCGCGGCGAGCCGCTCATCTCGCGGCGACCGGGTCCAGGTGGGACTCGATGGTGCGGAGGCAGGCGCGGGTGCAGGTGTCGCAGAGGTGCTGGCGGGTGCCGTTGACGATGGTGCAGGTCCAGGTCGGCGCGGCGCCCTCGGCCACGGCACCGCACCGGACACACACCGCGTCACCGGTCGCCAACTCCGCCTGTTCATACGTCTTCTGGTTCATCAGCCGACAATATCCCCGGCACCGCCGGTAAAGGGGGCACAACGCCCTCAGGGGCCGCCCAGTTGGACAGCCCCTGAGGTGCGTGCTACCGCATGGCCGCGTGATGCGGTGGTGACACCGCCGGGCGGCGCCGGCACGGTGCGCGTGCCAGGCCGCCGGTGGCTCACTGCATGACGGCCATGGCCAAGGCGCGCCGGGCGCGCAGCGACGCCCGCTCGGCACGGCGCTGCATGCGCCGGGCCGCGGCGAGGCGCTGGGCCCTGCGTTCGGACTCGGCCTCCTGCAAGCGCTCTTGCATTTGCGCACGAGCCAGGGCTTCTGGGATGAGTTGCATTTCGAGGGTCCTGTTCTGGCGCGACTCGATCGCGCCGGAGTTCGCGGGTGCGGTGGTGTCGGTGAGGGTGGGGTTCATCGGGTCCTGCTTCTGGGGGTCCCGCTGGGCGGGACGGTCGATCGTTCCGGTGCCGCTGGTGTACGCGCCGCTGAGGTTCATGCCGCGACCGGGTTCTTGCGCGGACGGCCACGCGGACGCTTGCGGGGCACCACGACGCCCTGGACGAAGAGTTCGCCGCCCCAGACGCCCCACGGCTCACGACGGTCCTTGGCGCCGGCGAGACACGCCTCGCGCACCGGACAGGTCTGGCACAGGGACTTGGCGTACTCCACGTCGGCCGGGGTCTCGGCGAAGAAGACCTCCGGGTCGTAGGTACGGCACGGTACGGCGGCGCCGAGGCGGTCGATCTCGTCGTCGAGCTCGGTGAGGGGCAGCAAAGGGGTCTCCTGGGAGTCGGGCGGAGGGATCAGGTCGGTGGCGACGGACGGGGTGTGCGTCTGGAGTTGCACGGTGGTGTGTTCCTCGTCTGTTCGGCCCGGCTGGTGGCCGGGCTCTTGGGTAAAACAAAAGGGCCGCGGATCCCGGTGTGGGTTCCGCGGCCCTGGAAGGTGCCGACCTGATCATGCCGATCAGGCTGGATCTCTCCAGGGTTCGTGCCCGCGGTGGGCCCACGTGTCCTGCTGCGTCTGGTACTGCTTCCGGGATTCGGCACCGTTGGTCGCCGCGCCGGCAAAGGCATGCGCGTTCGCTGCCGGTGCCGCTGCCACTACTGCGGGTGCCTGGGTCGGTCGCTCGTCACGCTTCGCCTCCGGCAGGATCACCAGGGAAGCGGCACGGGAGACCTCGAGGCCGGACAGCCGGCCGGAGCCGGACAGACCGGTGCCCTGCAGCGAGGCGCCAAGGGTGCAGGCGGCGACGACCGAACGATCGGTCATTTTCTGGCTCGTCATGAAGCTGATCACTGGTCTCGCCTCCTCTCGGCGTCTCGGGGGACCGGAGAATCCGGTCCGAGCTTGTTCAGTACAACACGAATCCAGCGGATCCCGAAAGGCCCGTTGTCCTCGTGCCTGTGAAGGCTATGGGGATGCGCTCCGCGCGCGCAAACTATTTTTCTGACGACTTTCCGGAGCTTCTTGCACCGCCCTCCGAAAGATCGTCCGACGAGGGCCCGTCCGCTGCCGGAACCAGCTCCTCACCCGCGCACAGTGCGAGGACGTCGGCTCCGAACCTGCCGAGCTTGCGTCCCCCCACACCAGGGATGGCCGCGAGCTCCCCTTCGGTTCCCGGTACGGCCTCGGCGATCGCCATCAGGGTCTTGTCCGTGAAGACGCAGTACGCGGGCTGGCCCAGCTGCCGCGCCTGCCCGGCCCGCCAGTCGCGCAGCCGCTCGTACAGCGCCTCGTCGAGCTCGCAGGGGCAGTCGTCGCAGCGCATGAGCTTCATCTCGCCCGCGTCGGTCAGCGTCTTGCCGCAGACCCGGCAGCGGGCCGGGGAGCGGTCGCGGCGCCTGCTCACGCTCCGGACGCTGCCGCCGCCCCGCTCGATGCCGCCCGCGACGGCCGCCGCCGTACGGCGCCCGGCGGCGCCCGAGCCGGGCCGCAGGCCGTCCAGGAAGCGGCTGGGGCGGCGGACCGCGCGGCCCCCTGGGGAGCGGGCCAGGGACCATGACAGGCCTAGGTGGTGCCGGGCCCGGGTCACGCCGACGTACAGCAGGCGGCGCTCTTCCTCCACCTGCTCGTCGGTCTTGGCGTAGGTGATCGGCATCATGCCCTCGGTCAGGCCGACCAGGAAGACGGCGTCCCACTCCAGGCCCTTGGCCGCGTGGAAAGAGGCGAGCGTCACACCGTCGACCGTCGGCGCGTGCTGGGCGTTGGCCCGCTCGTCCAGTTCGGCGACCAGGTCGGCGAGGGTGGCCGTCGGCCGGGCCTTGGCGAACTCCTCGGCGAGGCGGACCAGGGCGGCCAGCGACTCCCAGCGGTCCCGTACGGCGCCGGAGCCGGCCGGTGGCGTGCTCGTCCAGCCCATGTCGCTGAGCACCGCCCGCACCTCGGACGGGAGGTCCACGGCGTCGTCGAGGAGCGCGTCGTTGGCGCCGAAGCGGGCGGCGCCGCGCAGCTTGACGCCTGCCTCGCGCACCTCGGGCCGCTCGAAGAAGCGCTCGGCACCGCGCAGCTGATACGGCACGCCGAGATCGGCGAGGGCCTGCTCGTAGACCTCGGACTGGGCGTTGATACGGAAGAGGACCGCTATCTCACTCGCCGGGACGCCGGAGGCGATCAGGTCGCGGATGCGGCGGGCGGTGCCCTCGGCCTCGGCGGGCTCGTCCCCGTACTCGACGTACGTCGGCTCGGGGCCCGGGTCCCGCTGCGAGATCAGCTCCAGGCGGTGTTCGGCGGCGCGGCCGCGCGCCTGCGACAGGAGGCCGTTGGCGAGGTGCACGACCTGGGGCGTGGAGCGGTAGTCGCGGACCAGCTTGACGACCGTCGCGTTCGGATGGCGGGTGCGGAAGTTCAGCAGGTGGTCGGGGGTGGCGCCGGTGAAGCTGTAGATCGTCTGGCTGGCGTCGCCGACGACGCAGAGGTTGTCGCGGTCGCCGAGCCACAGGTCGAGCAGCCGCTGCTGGAGCGGGCTGACGTCCTGGTACTCGTCCACGACGAAGTGCTGGTACTGGGCGCGGACCTGCTCGGCGATGTCGTGCCGGTCCTGGAGGACGCCGACGGTCAGCAGCAGGACGTCCTCGAAATCGATGGTCCCCCGGTCGCGCTTGAGCTGCTCGTACGTCCCGTAGATCTGCCCGATCTCGGCCGGGTCGCGGGGGGCCTCCCGGCCCGCCTTGTGGACGGCGGCCGGGTAGTCGGCGGGCACGGTCTGGGTGACCTTGGACCACTCGATCTCGCTGGTGACGTCGCGCAGCTCGTTGCGGTCCAGACGGATGCGGCAGCGGGCGGCGGCCTCGGCGACCAGCTGGACCTTGCGCTCCACGAGCCGTGGCAGCTCGCCGCCGACCGCCTTGGGCCAGAAGTACTGGAGCTGGCGCAGGGCGGCGGAGTGGAACGTACGGGCCTGGACGCCGCCCGCGCCGAGCTGGCGCAGCCGCCCGCGCATCTCCCCCGCCGCGCGGGCGGTGAACGTGACGGCGAGCACCGTGCCGGGCTGCAGGATGCCCGCACGGACGCCGTACGCGATCCGGTGGGTGATCGCGCGGGTCTTGCCCGTCCCGGCGCCCGCCAGGACGCACACGGGGCCGTGCAGGGCCGTGGCGACCTCGCGCTGCTCGGGGTCGAGGCCGTCGAGCACCGCGTCGGCACCCTCGGGCGTGGCCGGGAACTGGGTCGCGGCCGCCTGCGGGAAGAGAGTGGAGTCCGATGCTGCTGTCACACCGCAATGCTGCCAGGTCGACCGGGACAGCCGGGAAAGTTGTCCACAGCCGCCGCTGCGTGGTCATACGAATACGCGCGCCTACGGATGCGCAGCCGTACGCATGCCGATACGGAACCGTACGCGTGCGGAAGCGGCCCGGTACGGACGGGAATGGTCCCGGTCGGGCGGACGTTCCCCTACTGCAAACACGCCGAGCTTGAAGGAGCGCGAGGACCCATGGCGGGCACTGTGACGATGTACAGCACCACGTGGTGCGGCTACTGCCGCCGCCTGAAGAGCCAGATGGACCGCGAGGGCATCGCGTACACCGAGATCAACATCGAGCAGGACCCCGAGTCCGCCGCCTTCGTCGAAAAGGCCAACGGCGGCAACCAGACCGTCCCCACGGTCCTCTTCCCCGACGGCTCCACCCTGACGAACCCGTCCCTGGCCCAGGTCAAGCAGGCCCTGGGGGCCTGAGCCCCGGGGCTCCACCCGAGCCTCCGGTTACACGGGTGAACCCCCGGTCGTGGCGACCGGGGGTTTCGTCATGCCCCGACCGGCTGCCGCGTCAGGTCCTGACCTCCTCCATGAGCATCCGCAGCGTGAGCGAGTGCTTCGCGGGCGGCAGCCGGTCCAGGGCCGCCTCGGCGTAGGCCGCGCCCCCGGCGCGGTCGCCGGACCGGGCCAGCATCAGTCCCCGGTGCATCTCCAGGTGCGTCGCGAACCTGGGCAGGCTCGCCGGAAGCTCGCGGCGTGCCTGCTCCTGGGCCTCGACCGCCTTCTTCTCGTCCCCCACCCTGGCGAGCAGCAGGGACAGGAAGACGTTCATCCGCCACCAGGGGACCGCGTAGTCGGACGTCTGCTCGTGGCTACCGACACAGTCGAAGAGGCGACGGCCGTGGTCGGCAAGACGCACGGCAGTCGCCCTGTCGCCACGGACGGCTGCCGTGTGAGCTTTCCCCATCACGGCGTTCACGAGCCCGAGAGACGGCTTGTCGGAGATCGCCATGGCCTGGTCCGCCAGTATGTCGGCGACGCCCAGGGAAGCGCCTTCGTACCCGAGGGCGATCGCGGCCCGGCCGCGCACCCATACGCGGGTTCGTTCGTCCCCTGACCGGTCGGCGGCCCTGGCAGCCGTGCCGTACCACGAGACGGCCCTGGAGCCGTCCGAGCCGGGGAACGTCTTGGCGTACAAGGTCATGAGCCGCGCGGCCACCGACCACAGACGGGGGTCGTCGAGCTGTTGTTGCACGACGACGAGTTCGCCGGCCACGCGGCGCTGGATGTCCGCGGCCCCCATCGACATGTAGTCGGTGCCGTACGTGGCCAGCGTGGCTTCCCAGTGTTCCGCCGTCGGGCCGCCCCGCAGGCGCGCGGCGAACCCCGCGCTGAGCAGATCCGAAGCCACCACGGGAGCTATCGCGGTGGCGGCCACGTCACTGAGGAAGGTACGCTGGCCCACTTCGCCCTCAAGGGTGGCCAGAGGAACGTCCAGGACGGCTGACAGATGTCTGAGGTGACAGGCCCCCGGCGTGACCTTGGAGCACTCCCAGCGGCTCACATACTCCCGGGTCAGCCCCGTACCGAACGCCTTGTTGATCTCCGACACCAAACGTCCCTGGCTCCAGCCGCGGGCCTTGCGCAGGTTCCTGACCAGATCCCCGATGGGCATGGGGCCATGATGCTCCTACGCACCCGCTCCGGGAGACCAAAAGGGCGGAGATCCGGAACTTGCCCCTACGGATGCCACTGGGCGGGAGCCCCGTAAGGACCGATCGTGTCGGCATGACAGAAATTCCGACGGACGGGTGCGAAGTATGCGTGCTGCTGAAGACCCTCGAAGCCAAGGGCCGGGAAAGCCGGGACCAGTCGATGGAAGTGGACGCCCGGGTGCGGTATCGCCGGCATATGAGGGAGACGCATCGGCGGGAGGTTCCGTTGCCGTCGTGAGGGGCGGGGGTGTCGTTCCGCCGTGTCCGTTTCCCTGTGCGCTTTGCGTGGCCAAGGGGAGGCAGGGAGAGCGGGGTGCCTGCCCCTGAAGAGAGGCCGGGGCCCGTCCAGGCCCCGGCCCCGTCGTCATCACGGCTTCGGCAGCGGCTTTCCGTACCACATTTCGATCAGGCGGGCGGCGATGGAGATGCCGTACGGAGGGAGGACCTCGCCGGATTCGAAGGCGGTCTTGAGGTCTTCGCGGGAGAACCAGCGGGCCTCTTCGATCTCCTCGCCGTCGACCTGGATCTCGGAGGACGTGGCGCGGGCCATGAAGCCGAGCATCAGGCTGGAGGGGAACGGCCAGGGCTGGCTGGCGACGTATTCGACGTCGCCGACGACCACGCCCGCCTCTTCGTAGACCTCGCGGGCCACCGACTGCTCGATGGACTCGCCGGGCTCCACGAAGCCCGCCAGGGTGGAGAAGCGGCCTTCGGGCCAGTGGACCTGGCGGCCGAGCAGGGCGCGGTCCTCCTCGTCCGTGACGAGCATGATCACGGCGGGGTCGGTGCGCGGGTAGTGCTCGGCGCCGCAGGCGGGGCAGCGGCGGATGTGGCCCGCCGCGGCGATCACGGTGCGTTCGCCGCAGCGCGAGCAGAAGCGGTGCAGGCGCTGCCAGTTCTCCAGGGCGACGGCGTGGACGAGCAGGCCGGCGTCGCGCGGCGAGAGCAGCAGGCCCGCCTCGCGGAGGCCGGCGGGGCGCGCTGACTGGTCCATGCGGCCCGGCAGCGCGTCCTTCTGGAGCGCGAAGTAGCGCACGCCGTCCTCGTCGGTACCGAGGAAGTAGCGGTGTGTCTCGGTGAGCGGCGCCTCGAAGGAGGGCGTCATGACCAGTTCCGTACGCCCGTCCGGGGTGTCGTCGACGAGTGCCTGGCCGCCGGAGACCACGAAGACGCGCGTCGTCGGGTGGCTCCAGGCCGCCGCGAGCCACGCCTCGTCGAGGCGGTGGTGGGCGGCGCGGTCGATGCCGCTCGGCGCGCTGAAGGTGATCGGCCGGTCGGCGCTGTGGTCGGTCCAGGTGGTCACTGCGGTTTCCAACTCCCCCTATGGCGTGGGTGATTGCGGTGGTGGCCGTGCTTGCCGGGCGTGCCGGTCCTGCCGGACGTGCCGTGCTCGCCGCGTACGGGCGCCGGGCGGGCGGCGGTACGGTCCGTACGCATGGCGGTACGACCGTACGGGCGGTCGTGGAAGCCGTGCGGGCAGCCGTACAGCCGACGCGGTCGTACGGGCACGCCCCCGCACACACCCGTCGGCCCGGTCACGCGTCGCGCCGTCCGGGGCACGGGCACGGGCGCCGTCGCGGCGCGGTCACCGGTCAAGCCACGCGCCAGTTCTCCGCCAGGTCGCCCCACAGGTGCGCGGCGGTTTCGACGCCCTTCATCAGCAGGTCCAGTTCGACCTTCTCGTTCGGGGCGTGCCAGCCGTCCGAGGGGATGGATATGCCGAGGAAGAGGACCGGGACGCCGAGGACGTCCTGGAGGTCGGCGGCGGGGCCCGAGCCGCCCTCGCGGGTGAAGCGGATCTTCTGGTTGAAGGCGCGGCCCATGGCCCGTACGACGGACTGGAGGGCGGGGTGGTCGAGCGGGGTCAGGCAGGGGCGGGTGGCGCCCCAGAAGGTGATCTCGTGGCGGATGCCGTCGGGGAGGCGGGCGGCGACCCAGTCCCGTACGGACTGCTGGACGGCGGCCGCGTCCTGGCCCGCCACCAGGCGGAAGGACAGCTTCAGCTGCGCGGCGGACGGCACGATGGTCTTGCCGCCGGGGCCCTGGTAGCCGCCGCCGATGCCGTTGACCTCGGCGGTGGGGCGGGCCCAGATGCGCTCCAGGGTGCTGTGGCCGGCCTCGCCGAGCGCGGCGTGGGAGTGGGCCGTACGCAGCCAGCCGGCCTCGTCGAAGGGCAGCTCGGCGAAGAGCTCGCGCTCGCGGTCGGTCAGCTCGACGATGCCGTCGTAGAAGCCGGGGATGGCCACCCGGCGCTCGTCGTCGTGCAGGGCGGCGGCCAGGCGGGCGGCCTCGGTGGCGGGGTTGGGCACCGCGCCGCCGAAGGAGCCGGAGTGGATGTCCTGGTCGGGGCCGTACAGGTCGATCTGGCAGTCGGTGAGGCCGCGCATGCCCGTGCAGACGGTGGGGGTGTCCTTGGACCACATGCCGGTGTCGGAGACGATCACCGCGTCGCAGGCCAGGCGGTCGGCGTGCTTGGTGATCAGGGCGGGGAAGTTCGGGGAGCCGGACTCCTCCTCGCCCTCGATGAGCAGCTTGAGGTTGACGGCGGGCGCGGTGCGGCCGGTCGCGGCCAGGTGGGCGCGCACGCCGAGGGTGTGGAAGAACACCTGGCCCTTGTCGTCGGCGGCGCCGCGGGCGTACAGCTTGCCGTCGACGGTCTGCGGCTCGAACGGGTCGGTGTGCCAGCCGTCCTCGCGGGCGGCGGGCTGCACGTCGTGGTGGCCGTACACGAGGACGGTGGGGGCCGTCGGATCCCCGGAGGGCCACTCGGCGAAGACCGCGGGAGCACCGTCCGTCTCCCAGATCTCGGCGGTCGGGAAGCCGGTCGCGGTGAGCCGGCCGGCCAGCCACTCGGCGCTGCGGCGCACGTCGGCGGCGCGCTCCGGGTCCGCGGACACGGAGGGGATGCGCAGCCAGGCGGCGAGGTCGTCGAGGAACTCTTCGCGGTGGACGTTGATGTACGCGCGGACGGCGCTGTCCGAGGTGGTGCTCATGTGTCCGAGCCTATCCGGCGCGCGGACATGCTCCGCCGCCGGTCTCGACGATCTTGTCACCTCTGGTCTCCTCCCCCTCCGTCCTCCTCGCCGGCGGCCCGGTCGTGCTCGCCGAGCAGGATGCGCTCCAGCCCGGCCCGGTCGGGCAGCCGCTGGGGGCGGACGGTCTCGCCGCTGCGTACGTACAGGAACGCGGCGTCCACCGCGGAGAGGGGCAGGCCGTGCTGCTCGGCCCAGGCCACCCGGTAGAGGGCCAGTTGCAGCGGGTCGGCGGTCTGCGCGTGGTGGGTCTTCCAGTCGATGATTTCGTACCGGTCGCCCTCGGGGCCGCGGGTGCGGTAGACGGCGTCGATACGGCCGCGTACCACCCGGCCCGCGAGGGTGAGCTGTACGGGGACCTCGATGCGGTACGGGGTGCGCCGGGCGTACGGGGTGCGGGCGAACGCCTCCTTGAGGGCTTCGAGATCGTCCTCGTCGGCGATCTGCTCCGCCTCCCCGGCCGCGTCCTGGGCGCGCGCCTCATGGCCGTACGCACCGCCCGGCAGCTCGTCCGGGCCGAGCACGGGCAGCGTCAGCTCCTCGAAGCGGGACTCGACCCAGGCGTGGAAGCGGGTACCGCGACGGGCGGCGGGACGGGGCGGGTGCGGCATGGGCCGCGCCAGCTCCCGGGTGAAGCCGTCCGGGTCGGCGGCCAGCCACAGGAGCTGCGAGGCGCTGAGCGAGGACGGCAGGGGCACGTCCCGGACGGTCGCGCGGGCCCGGCGCAGCTCGTCGGCGAGCGCGTCGAGATCGCGGTCCCAGGAGGCGACGGTGCGGTGCTCCTCGGGGAGGAGGGCGGGCGTTCCAGGGTGGCGGTCCGGGGCCGCCGCGGGGCCGGGGACCTGCTCGGAGGCGTGCTGCGGTGGTGCTCCCGGGGCGGGGGCCTGGGCCGGTACGTGGGCGCGCTCACGCGCGGGGCGCTCGGCGCTCCAGGCGTCCCAGTCGGCCAGGTCGTGCGCGGCCCCGGGCCCGTGGTCGTCCTCGACGGCATACGCGTCGGCTTCGCCGTAACCGTGGGCATCGATGTCGCCGTACGGATCGTCCTCGGGCGAAGGCCGCTCCGGGCTGCGGGCGGGCGGGGCCTGACCGGGCACCGTGGCGCCCCCCGCCCCCGCCGCCGGATGCGGAGCATCGTGCGCGGCGGCCGCCTCCGCCCCATCGGTCGCGGTCGCGTGCGGCGGCGCGGCGTCAGCCGTCATCCCGTCCAGATACGCCCGTACCGTCGCGGCAGCCGCGCGGCGGCGCTCCGTCGCCACGGCGTCGAGCGGCAGTGGCCACTCCAGCTCGGCCTCGGCCTCCTTGAGCGACGGGTTTTCCGCGCCCTCCTCAGGGGGCTCGGCCCACTCCTCGATCTCGCCGTGGCCCGCCTCGCAGTGCGCCCGCAGCGCCTCCAGGAAGGCGGACGGGCCGCGCGGCCGCTTCTGGTCGGGGCCCCACCAGTGCCCGGAGCCGAGCAGCAGGGAGCGGGGGCGGGTGAAGGTCACGTAGCCGAGGCGCAATTCCTCGACCGACTGGTGCTCCTTCATCGCCTCCTTGAAGGACTTCACGCCGCGGCTGCTCCAGTCGTCCACGTCCGGCAGCGTCGCGGCGTCGCCACGGAGAGCGTGCGGGAGGACCTTGGGCTGGGTGAGCCAGGAGTCGCGGGACTGCTCGCTGGGGAACTGCTTGCCGACCAGGCCGGGGACGGCGACCACATCCCATTCCAGGCCCTTGGACTTGTGGGCGGTCAGCACCTTGACCGTGTTGTCGCCACCCGGCAGGGAGCTGTCCAGGCCCTTTTCGTGCTGGACGGCCGTACGCAGGAAGCCCAGGAAGGCCAGCAGCGTCGCGTCGCCGTCCAGAGCGGCGCCGCCCTGCTTGGCGGCGAACCCGGCCGCGATGTCCAGGAACGCGCCAAGGGTCTCCCGTCGGCGGGCCGCCAGAGCGCGCGGGGACGCGGACAGCTCGACCTCCAGGCCGGTGACGGTCAGCACCCGGTGCAGTACGTCCATCAGCGGGTCGCCCAGCGAGCGCCGCAGCTCGCGCAGCTCGCGCGCCAGGTAGGCGAAGCGGACGCGGGCCTCGGGGGAGAACGGCAGACCGTCGTCGTGGCCGTCCGATTCCAGGAACGTGTCGAGCGCGTCGGCGAGCGAGATCGTCTCGGCCGGGTCCACGCCCTCCACGGCCTCGGCCAGGCGGCGTTCGGGGTCCTCGGACTGGCCCTCCCGGTGGACGAGCAGCCGCGCGCGGCGGCCCAGGAGGGCCAGGTCGCGGGGGCCGATCCGCCAGCGCGGGCCGATCAGGAGCCGTACCAGGGCGGCGTTGGCCGTGGGGTCCTGGAGGACCTCGCACACCGCCACCAGGTCGGCGATCTCCGGCAGGTGCAGCAGCCCGGAGAGGCCGACGACCTCCACCGGGATCTCCCGCGCGACCAGCTCGCCCTGGATACGGGCGAAGTCGCCGGCCGTACGGCACAGGACGGCGATCTCGCCGGGCGGGGTGCCCGTGCCGACCAGGTGGGCGATGCGGTCGGCGAGCCAGGTCATCTCCTCCGCGTGGGTGGGCAGCAGCGCGCAGCGCACCACGCCGTCGCGCTCCGCGCCCGGCGCCGGGCGCAGCGCCTCGACGCCTTCGTGCATGCCGCGCAGCGGCTCGGCGAGGCCGTTGGCCAGGTCGAGGAGGCGGCCGCCGCTGCGGCGGTTCTGGCTGAGGGCGGCGCGGCGGGCCGGGGTGCCGTCCTCGAAGGGGAAGTGGGCGGGGAAGTCGTCCAGGTTGGCGACGGAGGCGCCGCGCCATCCGTAGATGGCCTGGCAGGGGTCGCCGACGGCGGTCACGGCATGGCCCGTACCGCCACCGAACAGGCCGGACAGCATGATCCGCTGGGCCACGGAGGTGTCCTGGTACTCGTCCAGGAGGACGACCCTGAACTCCTCGCGCAACAGCGCGCCCACCTCTGGGCGGGTGGTCGCGAGCGTCGCCGACAGGGCGATCTGGTCGCCGAAGTCCAGCAGCTCGCGCCGCCGCTTCTGGTCGCGGTACGCCTCGACCAGCTCCAGCAGTTCCAGGCGGCCGCGGGCCGTCTCGGGCACCTTGCGCAGATCGGCGTTGGAGAGCTTGACCTTCTCCAGGGCGGCCAGCAGCTCGGTGTCGTACGCCCGCAGCCGGTCCGGCTCCACCAGATGCTCGGCCAGCTCGCCGTCGAGCGCGAGCAGGTCCTCCACGAGGGTGGGCAGCGACCTCGTCAGCGCCGGATACGGGCCCGGCGCGGCACGCAGCACCCGGGCGGCCAGCTGGAAGCGGGTCGCGTCGGCGAGCAGGCGGGCGCTGGGCTCCAGACCGATGCGCAGGCCGTGGTCCTTGAGGAGCTGGCCGGCGAAGGAGTGGTACGTCGAGATGCGGGGCTCACCGGGGACGGCGTCGGCCGGGCCGCCGGCCCCCGGCGCCGGGACGCCGAACGGGTCGGCCGGCTCCGTCACCCCCGCCGCCGCCAGGGCCTTGCGGACGCGCTCGGCCAGCTCGCCCGCCGCCTTGTTCGTGAACGTCAGCCCGAGCACCTGCTCCGGGGCGACCTGGCCCGTGCCGACCAGCCACACCACGCGCGCGGCCATGACCGTGGTCTTGCCGGAACCGGCACCGGCCACGATGACCTGCGGGGCGGGCGGAGCCGTGATGCAGGCCGTCTGCTCCGGGGTGAACGGGATGCCGAGGAGCTCCTTGAGCTGCTCGGGGTCGGTGATACGCGCTGACACATCCGAGACCGTATCGGCCCCCACTGACAATCGCGGCAAAACCCAGCTGAGCGGGCCGGTGGGACGCCGGGAGACCGGTGCCGCCCCACGGCGTCACTCCACCACGTGCTGTCCCTCCGGCAGTGCCGAGCAGGAGTTGCGGAACGTGCAGTGGGTGCAGTGCTGGCCCGTGGTGGGCGTGAAGCGCTCCTCCAGTACGCGCCCGGCGGCGGTGGCCAGCAGCTCCCCCACCCACTCGCCGTCGACCGGCCCCTGCGCCTGCACGGCGGGCAGCGCGTCCCCGCCCTCCTTCTGGGGCGCGCCCAGCCGCAGGTGGACGAGTTCCGCGCCGCCCGGCTCCGGCCGCCGCCCCTCGAAGACGGCGTCCACCGCGCCCTCCCGTACCGCGAGCTGGTACACCGCGAGCTGCGGGTGGCGGGCGACCTCCGGGCCGGTCGGCTTCTGCTTGCCGGTCTTGAAGTCGACGACGTACGCGCGGCCCTCCGCGTCCCGCTCGACGCGGTCCATGCTGCCCCGGATGCGGACCGCGTACTCGCCCGCTTCGAGGGTGACGTCGAAGCCGTGCTCGGTCGCGACGGTCTCGCGGCCCAGCGTGGCACGCTCCATCACGTGCCAGCGCAGGAAGCGCTCCAGGGCGGCGCGCGCGTTGTCCTTCTCCTGCCGCGACTTCCAGGGCGCGTCGAAGGCGAGCGCGTCCCAGACCGAGTCCAGGCGCTCCATCAGGACGGACAGGTCGGCGGGCGTACGGCCGGAGGCGACCTCGTCGGCGAGTACGTGGACGACGTTGCCGAAGCCCTGGGCGGCGGTCGCGGGGCTGTCCGCCTTCACCTCGCGCCCGAGGAACCACTGAAGCGCGCAGGTGTTGGCGAGCTGGTCCAGCGCGCTGCCCGAGAGCGTCACGGGACGGTCGCGGTCGCGCAGCGGCACGGCGCTGTGCGTCGGCTCGTACAGGCCCCACCACTGATCGGGGTGAGCGGCCGGCACCAGCGGCTGGCCGTCGTCGTCGCGCAGCGCGGCCAGCTTCGCCAGGCGCTGCGCGGCGGCCTCGCGCAGCGCCGGGGTGGCCTGCGGGTCCACGGTGGTGGCCCGCAGCTCGGCGACCAGCGCGGCGACCGACAGCGGGCGGCGGGGGCGCCCGGTGACGTCCCGCAGCTCCACGCCCAGCTCGGTCAGGAAGCGGGACGGCTGGTCGCCGTCGTCGGACGCGGCCTTGACGGCGGTGACCACCAGGCGGTCGCGGGCGCGGGTCGCCGCCACGTAGAACAGCCGGCGCTCCTCGGTGAGCAGCGCGCCCGGGGGCAGCGGTTCGGCCAGCCCGTCCCGGCCGATCCGGTCCGCCTCCAGGAGAGAGCCGCGGCGGCGCAGGTCCGGCCAGAGCCCTTCCTGTACGCCCGCGACGACCACGAGGCGCCACTCCAGGCCCTTGGAGCGGTGCGCGGTCATCAGGCGCACGGCGTCGGGGCGCACGGTCCGGCGGGTCAGGGTGTCGGCGGCGATGTCCTGGGCGTCCAGCTCCTCCAGGAAGTTAAGCGCGCCCCGGCCGCCGGTCCGGGCCTCCGCGCGGGCGGCGGTCTCGAACAGCGCCACCACGGCGTCCAGGTCACGGTCGGCGTTGCGGGCCGCCGCACCGCCGCGCCGGGCGGTCCGCTCCAGCCGCTGCGACCAGGTGGGCGTGCCGTCCCACAGCGTCCACAGGGCTTCCTCGGCGGTGCCGCCGGCGGCCAGCAGGTCGCGGGTGGTGCGCAGCAGCTCGCCGAGGTGCCGGGCGCCCCGCGCGTACGCCGGATCGTGCGCGACCAGGCGCTCCGGCTCGGCGAGCGCCCGCGCGATCAGTTCGTCGGAGGGCGGCGGTACGTCGTGGCCGGCCACCCGCTCCTCCTCGCGCAGCGCCCGGCCCAGCCGGCGCAGATCCGCGGCGTCCATGCCGCCGAGGGGGGAGGTGAGCAGTTCTATGGCCGTCTCGGTGGAGATCCCGTGCGCGGCCTCGGTGGACCCGTCGGCCGGTACGGGGGCGTCGGCGGCAGGCGCGTCCTCGGCAAGTGCCTCATCGGCGGGCGCGGGCGCCACCACCGCCGAAGCCGCCTCCGTCGAGGCCGTCACCGCCGAAGCCGCCACCCGCAGCGCCGTGAGCAGCGGCGCCACCGCCGGTTCCCGGCGCAGCGGCAGTTCGTCGCCGTCGATCTCCAGAGGGACGCCGGCCGAGGTCAGCGCCCGGCGCACGCCGGGGATGGAGCGGGCGCCGGCGCGTACGAGGACGGCCATGTCACGCCACGGCACGCCGTCCTCCAGGTGCGCGCGGCGCAGGATGTCGGCGATGTTGTCCAGCTCGGCGCCCGGCGTCGGGTACGTGTAGACCTCGACGCGGCCCCCGTCCCGTACGGCCGCGAGGTCGCGGTGCTCCCGTACCTTCTGGGCGGGCAGGCGGGTCAGCGGCATACGGGACGTGAGCCGCCGGGTGGCCGCCAGGACCGCGGCGCCCGAACGGCGGGAGGTGCCGAGGACCTCCACCGGCGCCGGATCGCCACCCGTTCGGGGGAACATCAGCGGGAAGTCGAGGATGCCGTTGACGTCGGCGCCGCGGAACGCGTAGATCGACTGGTCCGGGTCGCCGAAGGCCACGAGCGTACGGCCGCCGCCGGCCAGCGCGCGCAGCAGCCGTATCTGTGAGGCGTCCGTGTCCTGGTACTCGTCCACGAACACCGCGTCGTAGCGCGCTGCCAGCTCCGCGGCGACCTCGTCGCGCTCTGCGAGCAGCACCGCCCGATGCACCAGTTCGGCGTAGTCGAGCACGCCCTGCGCGTCCAGCACGTCCAGGTACTCGGCGAGGAAGTCGGCAGCCGCGCCCCAGTCGGGCCGCCCGGTGCGCCGCGCGAAGTCGGCAAGCGCTTCCGGGCCCAGTCCCAGTTCGCGGCTGCGCGCGAGCACCGCGCGCACCTCGTCGGCGAAACCCCGCGTCGTCAGGCAGGCCCGCAGCTCGTCCGGCCAGCGCACCCTGGCCCGCCCGGCGGCCGCCAGCCCGGCCTGCCCTTCGAGCAGCTCGCGCACCACGAGGTCCTGCTCGGGCCCGGACAGCAGGCGCAGCGGGTCGGCGAACAGGTCGGCGTCCTGGTGGGCCCGTACGAGCGCGTAGCAGTACGAGTGGAAGGTGGTGGCCTGTGGGGCGGCGGCGCTGCCCAAGCGGGCGGCGATCCGGTCCCGCAGTTCGACGGCGGCCTTGCGGCTGAAGGTCAGCACGAGCAGCCGCTCGGGGTCGGCGCCGTCCCGTACCCGCCGGGCGACCGCCTCCACGAGGGTCGTGGTCTTGCCCGTACCGGGGCCCGCGAGCACCAGCAGCGGCCCGGTGCGATGGTCAACCACAGCGCGCTGGCGTGCGTCCAAAGCAGGAGGGTCCGCCGGTCCCGGCCGGGTACGCACCAGTCGGTACGCGCCGGAGGCATCCCGGCGCGCCGCTCGCCGGCGCGGCTGCGCGGACGGCACGGCCGAGGCCGAGAAGGAGGAACTCACGTGGATCGCCGGTCCTGGGAGGAGGTGCTGGTCGTGGTGCGCACCGCGGTGCGGCGCGGGCCGGTGCGGCCACCGCGCCGGTCGCCGGGCGGCGGGGCGGTGGTGCGGGCCGTGCCCGACGCTACGCCAGACGGCGCACGAGCCGCAGCGCGTCCCACGACGGTACCCGGGGCCGGGGACCGAGCGCGGAGGTCTGTGCCGGACGGGCCCGGCCGGAAGGGGACGCTCCAGCGGCCGGGCGCGCCGGGCATGCCGTACGGGCGGACCGGAACCGCCGCGCCCTACGGAGCGACCGGTACAGGCTCGGCCGGCACCCGGTCGGCCGGTACGCGCTCGGCCGTCACCCGGTCGGCCGGTACGCGCTCGGCCGTCACGGCGGGCAGGCTGCGGGCCGGACCCGCTGGGAAGTCCTCCCCGGCTCAGCCACCCATCGCCTCAGTCCCTTCGCACCGGATCGCTGCCGTCCCAGCGGGCCCGCCGCAGGTCGAGGCGCGGTACGTGGCCCTCGGCCGACCGGCCGGCCTCCCGCAGCGGGGTGCCCTCCTCTCGGTAGTGCGCCATCGCGCGCAGCTCGCCGCCGGGCAGCAGGCGGCCGTCGGCGCGCACGACGCGCCACCACGGCACGGCGCCTCCGTACAGGGCCATCACCCGGCCCACCTGGCGCGGCCCGCCCACGCGCCACCCCGGGTCGTCCTCACGGCACCCTTCGGGCGGGTCCTCCCCCGCGAGCCACTCGGCGATGTCGCCGTACGTCATCACGCGGCCGGGCGGGATCAGCTCGGCGACCGCGAGTACGCGTTCCGCGTACACGGGGAGCTGCGATCCGCCGGAGTCCGGTGGGCCGCCGCCCTCCTCGCCCACCCCGTCACCGCCGTGTCCGCCGGGCCCGCCGGGCCCGTGCGGCCCTCCCGTTTTCCCACTCATTCGGCCCATCCTGCACCACGCCACCGACAGTCACCCGTGGCCTGCGCGGTTGCCCACCGACGGCGTGCGCGGGCGGGCGCGGCGGCGTATGTTCCGTTTCCCGGCCCTTCGAAATGCACCCTGATGCCCCCCGCCTCCCCGCGGCCATGCCACCATCTTCCGGGCGGTGACTGGTGATACGAGATCAAGAAGAGACGGCCGAACAGCAGGGTGCGGTGCCTCCGCGGGAGGCCGGCACCCCTGAGGCGCTGTCCACCGACACCCCCGCCCGGGGGGACGGGACATCACGGGGGAAGCCGTCACAGGCTTCCGCGACCGAAAAGGCGAGCACGATCGAGAAGGCCGGAAGAGCCGAGGAGTCCGCGAGTCCGGAGGGGCCGGATCAGCCCCGCCGGGCCGACACGGCGACCGCTTCCAGCGGAGCGGGGGGCGCGGCAGAAGAGGAATGCACGGCCGGAGGGGCCGGGGGGGCCGGATCGCCCGCACCATCGGGGGCGACCGGCACATCCACCCGGAAGAAGTCCGCACCCGACCGGCCGAAGACGGACAAGCCCGTGCCCGACAAGCCAAAGTCGGAGAAAACAGAGAAGGCGGACCGCACCGCCCCACTCTCCGACCGCGTCGGCAGCGAGTTCCACGTGGACCAGGTCTCCGGTGACGAGCCGCTGCTCCCCGCCCGGGTGCACCGGCCCTCCGACCTGATGCGCCTGCTGCTGGGCATCGTCGGCATCGCGCTGGTGCTGCTGCTGGCCAACTACGCGCACGGCACGACCCAAGGTCTCCAGCGCGACATCGGCGAGGGCGCCGGGCTGGCGCCGCGGCTGCTGATCAATTTCGCCGGGCTGGCGTCGAGCGTTGCCGTGCTGATCGTGCCGGTGGCCTTCGCCGTGGAACGGCTGATCAAACGCGACGGGCTGCGGATCGCGGACGGCGTGCTGGCGGCGGTCCTCGCGCACGGCGTCTCGCTGGCCACCGATCTGTGGGTCGCCGAGGCGGCCCCGGAGTCCATCCGGGTCGCACTGACCCAGCCGCTGGCCAACGGCGGACTGACCGCGCCGGTGCACAGCTATCTCGCGCCGGTCATCGCGTACATGACAGCAGTGGGTATGTCGCGGCGTCCCCGCTGGCGGGTGGCGATGTGGTGCGTCCTGCTGCTGGACGCCTTCGCCGTGCTCGTCGGCCGCTACACGACACCGCTCGCCATCGTCACCACCATCCTCATCGGCTGGACGGTGGCCTTCGGGACGCTGTACGCGGTCGGCTCCCCCAATGTGCGCCCCACCGGGCAGAACCTCCTGGCCGGACTGCGCCGGGTCGGCTTCCACCCGGTCAGCGCGGTACGCGCGGAGGACATCGGCAACCCCGAGCACCCGGAGCACGTCGACCGCGGCCGCCGCTACATCGTCACCCTGGAGGACGGCCCGCCCATCGACGTGACCGTCGTGGACCGCGAGCGGCAGGCCCAGGGATTCTTCTACCGGGTGTGGCGCCGGCTGTCGCTGCGGGGCATCAACCAGCGCCGCAGCCTCCAGTCACTGCGCCAGGCGCTGGAGCAGGAGGCGCTGCTGGCATACGCGGCGATCGCGGCCGGCGCCAGCGCCCCCAAGCTGATCGCCACCTCCGAGCTGGGCCCGGACGCCGTGATGCTCGTGTACGAGCACATCGACGGCCGGCCGCTGGACGCACTGCCGGACGAGGAGATCACCGACGAGCTGATGCGCAACGCCTGGCGACAGGTGGCGGCGCTCCAGTCGCGGCGCATCGCGCACCGCCGCCTGGTGGGTGACGCCCTCCTGGTGGATCGTTCCGGCAGCATCATCCTGACCGATCTGCGCGGCGGCGAGATCGCGGCGGGCGACCTGGTCCTGCGGATGGACATCGCGCAGCTGCTGACCACGTTCGCGCTGCGGACCGGCGCCGAGCGGGCGGTGGCCGCCGCCGTCGACGTACTCGACCCGGACGCGGTGGCCGACAGCCTGCCGCTGCTCCAGCCGATCGCCCTCAGCCGCACCACCCGGTCCACGCTGCGGCAGCTGGCCCGCGAGCGCTCCGCGCGGGAGCGCGAGGCGGTCCTGGAGGCGTCGCGCGCCACCAAGGAACGCAAGGCCGCCGAGGCGGCCCGGCGGGGCGGCGCACACACACAGGAGCAGCCGGCCAACCGCAAGGTGGCGCGCGCCGAGAAGAGCGCCGAGAAGCGGGCGGTCGACGAGGCGCTGGAGGAGGCCCGCGAGGAGGACCTGCTCTCGCAGATCCGCCAGCAGGTGCTGCTGATCCGCCCGGCCGCGCCGGTGGAACCGGCCCGTCTGGAACGCATCCGGCCACGCACCCTCGTCACCTGGATCGCCGGCGTGTTCGCCGCGTACTTCCTGGCCTCACAGATCACCCACGCCAAGTTCGGCGAGGTGGTCGGCGAGGCCCAGTGGGTGTGGGTGGTGGCGGCGCTGGTCTTCTCGACGCTGACCTACCCGGCGGCGGCGATGAGCCTGCTCGGCTTCGTACCCGAGAAGGTGTCCTTCCTGCGGACGGTGATCGCGCAGGTGGCGGGCAACTTCGTCAAGCTGGTCGCGCCCGCCGCGGTGGGCGGTGTGGCGCTGAACACCCGCTTCCTCCAGCGCTCGGGCATCCGGCCCGGTCTCGCGGTGGCGAGCGTGGGCGCGTCCCAGCTGTTCGGCCTGGGCTGCCACATCCTGCTGCTGCTGACCTTCGGCTACCTGACCGGCACCGAGCGCACGCCGTCGCTCTCCCCGTCCCGCGCGGTGATCGCGGGCCTGCTGACGGCGGCCGTGCTGGTGCTCGTGGTGACCGCGGTCCCGGGGCTGCGCAAGTTCATCGGCACCCGCGTACGGTCCCTGTTCGCGGGCGTGGTGCCGCGCATCCTGGACGTGCTCCAGCGCCCGAAGAAGCTGGTGGTCGGCATCAGCGGCACGCTGCTGCTCACGGCGGCGAACGTGCTGTGCCTGGACGCGTCGATCCGCGCGTTCGGCGGGGGCGGACAGCTCAGCTACGCGGCCATCGCGGTGGTGTTCCTCGCGGGCAACGCGGTGGGCTCCGCGGCGCCCACCCCCGGCGGTGTGGCGGCCATCGAGACCGCGCTGACCACCACGCTGACGCTGGCCGGGCTCACCACGGACATCGCGTTCCCCGCGGTTCTGCTGTTCCGGCTGATGACCTTCTGGCTGCCGGTGCTGCCGGGCTGGATCTCGTTCACACAGCTGACGCGTAAGGGGCAGATCTGACGGCGTACGGCACGGGCACGCACGCCGGGCGCATACGACGAGGGCCCGCACACCAGCCGGTGTGCGGGCCCTTTCGTACGCCGTGCGGAGCACCGGTCAGTACACCGGCTTCTCCGGCTCAACCGTGTTCACCCAGCCGATCACGCCGCCGCCCACGTGGACCGCGTCCGCGAAGCCGGCGGACTTCAGGACGGCGAGGACCTCGGCGGAGCGGACGCCGGTCTTGCAGTGCAGGACGATCTTCTTGTCCTGCGGGAGGTCCTGGAGGGCGGTGCCCATCAGGAACTCGTTCTTCGGGATCAGCTTGGCGCCGGGGATCGAGACGATCTCGTACTCGTTCGGCTCCCGGACGTCGATGATCTCGATCTTCTCGTCCGTGTCGATCCACTCCTTGAGCTGCTGCGGAGTGATCGTGGAACCGGCCGCCGCCTCCTGGGCCTCCTCGGACACGACGCCGCAGAAGGCCTCGTAGTCGATGAGTTCGGTGACGGTCGGGTTCTCGCCGCAGACCGCGCACTCGGGGTCCTTGCGTACCTTGACCTGGCGGTACGTCATCTCCAGCGCGTCGTAGATCATCAGGCGGCCGACCAGCGGCTCACCGATGCCGGCCAGCAGCTTGATCGCCTCGTTGACCTGGATGGAGCCGATGGACGCGCACAGCACGCCCAGGACGCCGCCCTCGGCGCAGGAGGGGACCATGCCGGGCGGCGGGGGCTCCGGGTACAGGCAGCGGTAGCAGGGGCCGTGCTCGCTCCAGAACACCGACGCCTGGCCGTCGAACCGGTAGATCGAGCCCCAGACGTACGGCTTGTTCAGCAGCACGCAGGCGTCGTTGACCAGGTAGCGGGTGGCGAAGTTGTCCGTGCCGTCGACGATCAGGTCGTACTGGGCGAACAGCTCCATGACGTTGGTGGAGTCGAGGCGCTCTTCGTGGAGGTTGACCGTGACGTACGGGTTGATGCCCAGCACCGTGTCCTTGGCGGAGGCGGCCTTGGAGCGGCCGATGTCCGCCTGGCTGTGGATGATCTGGCGCTGGAGGTTGGACTCGTCGACCTCGTCGAACTCCACGATGCCGAGGGTCCCGACGCCCGCCGCGGCCAGGTACATCAGCGCGGGCGAGCCCAGGCCGCCGGCGCCGACACACAGCACCTTGGCGTTCTTCAGCCGCTTCTGCCCGTCCATCCCGACATCCGGGATGATCAGGTGGCGGGAGTACCTGCGGACCTCGTCGACGGTGAGCTCCTCGGCGGGCTCGACCAGGGGTGGCAGCGACACGGGGACTCCGTTGGTCGGTTCTCGATGGGCGACCCCCCGCTCCGGGCGGACCCGGGGCGGGGGACGGTGGTCTTCCCGTAACACTGCCACGCCCTTCTTCATTCCGAGACACCAGGTCCGATACGCGAGACGAATTCGTCCCAGTAGCCGGGCAGCGACTCCCAGGCGCCGCCGCCGTGGTCGAGCCGGTCGGTGAAATAGACCGTTCCGGCGCCCTGCCAGCGGGCGATGCGCAGGGCTTCTTCCAGGTGCGTACGGGGAACGCCGTGCACCAGGTGGCAGAAGCGCCCGGCCGGGTACTCGGCGGTCCACTCGGCCACTTGCGACCAGCGGTAGTCGGACCAGCGCCCGGCGAAGGTGACGAGCTGGTCGGCGGCGTCCGCGTAACCGGGGTGCGGGTGGCGGCCGTGCCCGGTGACCAGGTGCGCGCCGTCCCTCAGGGCGCGCAGCGTGGTGGTCAGGCGCCGGGTCTCGGACAGCTGTGTCCGCTCTGTGGGACAGCTGTCCAGATAGAAGCCGTCGACCTTGTACCAGTCCAGGAAGCGGTGCGCGTCGGAGACCAGCTCACCGAAGGGCCGGGCCCCGTGCTCCAGGTCGAGGTGGCCCAGCAGCCGGGCGCCCGCGTCCCGCAACTGGGCGGTGGCGGGCAGGCAGTACGGGTCGGGCCGGGCCCCAGGGCCCCGCGCGACGTTGAGCACCACCCAGTGCAACGCCGCCGCGGTGCCCTGCGGACCCGGCGCCCGGCCTGCTCCCCCGGTGCAGGCCAGGCCTCGGGAGAGCCGCAGCAGTTCGGCCCACTCCGTGGGTGCCATCAGCGGATGGGCGAACCCGGGGACGCCGACGCCCAGCGGCGCGGCACCGGTCGCTGCGCGCCCGCCGTCCACCGGAGTCGTCAGATACGGCATGCGGCCTCCATCCAGATGTCGGCGAGGGACTCCTCCAGCCCGATCCGGGGCCGCCACCCCAGGCGGTCGCGAGCGGTGCGCACGTCCGCCTGCTGCCAGCTCCCGCACCCGTCCGGATAGGGGTACGCAGGGGGGATGGTGCCGTGTTCAGATGTCGGCCCCGGAATCGCGAGGCGGGCCGCGGCGGGGCCGCCGCCCGGGTAGCCGGGCGGGGTGTCCAGTTCGTGGAGTGAGCCGCCGAACCCGGCGACGCGGGCGAGCAGCGCGGCGGCCTCGCGCAGCCGTACGGCGTGCCCCGTACCGATGTTGACCACGCCCTGCGCGGCGGAGAGGGAGGCGGCGTGCACGGCCCGCGCCACGTCCCGTACGTCCACGAAGTCGCGCTGTACGCCCAGGCCGCCCAGCTTCAGTTCGGTGTCGCCGGACTGCATCGCGCGCCGCATCGCCTCCGCGAGGCGGCCCAGCGGCGAGCCCGCCGGGGTCCCGGGGCCGACGGGCGAGAAGACCCGCAGCACGACGGCGTCCAGGCCGGAGCCGAGGACCAGTTCGGTGGCGGCGAGCTTGCTGACGCCGTACGGGCCGCCGGGGCGCGGGACGGCGTCCTCGGCGGTCGAGGAACCGGGCTGCGAGGGGCCGTACTCGGAGGCGCAGCCCAGGTGCACGAGCCGGGCGCCGCAGCTGCTGCGCCGCAGCGACTCGCAGACGGTGGCGACCGCGACGGTGTTGTGCCGGGTCAGGTCGCGGGCGCCGCCCCGGGTGGTGCCCGCGCAGTTGATCACTACGCCGGGGTGGACGGCGTCCAGGAAGCGGGTGAGCGCTCCCGGGCTGCCGGAGGCCAGGTCGAAGCGGACGTCCGCGTCGTCGCCGCGCCCGAGGGCGGTCAGCTGGACGGCGGGGTCGGCGAGCAGCCGGTCGGCGACATAGCGCCCGAGGTACCCGTTGGCACCGATGAGCAGCACCCTCATCGCGCGACCCCCCGGTCCCGGTGTGCTTCGGTGGGCTGGACGTTCATGGTCTTTTTCTCCTCGTGCAGGGAGTTGGGGGACGTGGTACGGCAGGGGCGGCCACCACCACATCGGGGGCCGGGAAGTGGCGGTGAGCGCCGCGTGGACGGCGGCGGACGTACGTACGGGGACGACCGGCGCCACGGGAGCGCGGCAGGCGTCCTGCCGGTGCCCGCGCGCCCGCCAGGGGTACCGGCGTGCGCGCAGACGGTGATGGCACGCGCGCCGGGGGTGGTGGCGTGCGCGCCGGTGGAAGTGGCGTGCGTATCGCGGGTGGCGAGGTGCGTGGGGTCATGGCCGGTCCGCCTCCGCCGGTGGGGCGGCGGAGGCCGCGACGGGGTCAGGGGCGTGCGCCGAGGCGCCGGTCAGGGCGCGCAGCGCGTACAGCAGCAGGCCGGCGGCGGGCAGCGCGCAGGCCACGGCCGGTACGGCGGACGGGCCGAGGAGGGTGACGGCGGTCTCGACCGGCTTGCCGAGCGGCGCCAGGCCCGGCAGCCGGGCGGCCGGTACGGAGGCCAGGGCGGCGGCCTCCAGCGCGACGGCGGCGGCCGGTCCCGCGGCGGCCGCGGCGGGGAAGCCGTGCCGGGCGAGCAGCCGCGCCAGGAAGAGCAGGAGGCCGAGGGCCGTGGCGGCGACCACCGGTCCCGCTCCCCCGTCGCCGACGGCGGCACCCAGGGCGGCCGACAGGGCGAGCAGCGCGGCGAGTTGCATGGTCACGGCGACCAGCAGCAGCGGCCGTACGCGTGAGCCGAAGGCGGTCAGGCACCGGCTGTCCGCCAGTCCGCGCCGCGCGCGGGCCGCGAACCAGTGCGCGCACCAGGCGGCGGGCACGACGGCACACGTCAGGGCCAGGGCGGTGCCGGTGTCGAACTGCGGCCTTACATAAGGGAGCTCGGGACCACCGGCCAGCAGCAGCCGCAGCAGCCAGTCGCCGCACAGCGCGTACGCGGCCAGCCAGCAGGTCCACAGCCCGGCGGCGCGCGCGGACGGACGCCGGGCGCGCAGCGGGCCGTGGCGGACGCACAGGCGCAGGGCCAGGAGGACCAGGCAGGCTCCGGCCGCGCCGACGACCGCCTGGGCAAGTTGGGTTGACGGGGCATCAATCCATGCCGTGGGTACGGGAGTGGACGCGTGGGCGGCCGCGGCGACGGCGGCCACGGTCGCCGCGCACAGGGCGCCGGGCAGCAGGTGCAGCACCGCGCGGACGCCCCGCCCGCGCCGTACGGACTCGGTCCCGGGCGCGTCGGGCGGCGGTGTCTCGGCGCGCGGGACCCGGGCGTACAGCTCCTCGGCCAGCGAGAAGACGTCGCGGTGGCGGAAGCGGGCCGCCGTGCGGTCGGTGACGCCGTGGGCCTCCAGACCGGCGGCGATCTCCATCGGGTCGACGGCGTGCTCGCACAGCGTCCGGTGCCGGTGCATCAGCGTCTTCACGGGGTCGGCGGGGCCGCGGCGGGTGGGGGCGTCGGGTGGGCGGGGGCCCGGACGGGTCCCGGGCTCCGAAGGCGGCCCGTCGGGTCCGGTGCCGGTTTCGGCTGTGGTCACGGCCGCGCTCCTCTCTGGCGGTCGGCACCGGCGGCCGTTCCGGCGGCGGCAGGCTGGGCGGGCTGCGGGCGGGCGGTAGCCGCTTCGGCAGGCTGCGGGCGGGCGGGGGAGGTGGTGGGCAGGCGCTCGCTTTCGGCGGGCGGGGGGTCCACGCGCCGCGCGCCGTCCCCGTCCGGGTCCGGGCCCGGGTCTGCCCAGCTCGGGGTGCGGCCGGTCGGCGGTGCGGGCTGTCCGGTGCCGCGCACCGCGGCCCAGCGGCCCGGCACATGGGCTTCGGCAGGCCGGGCGAACAGGCGGGGCGCGCCGCCCTGGCCGAGCGGGGCGCCAACAGCCGGACGGCACGGCGTACGGGACATCAGCTCCAGATAGATGCCACGAAATGCCGCGACGTTCTGCTCCACCGTGAACAGTTCGAGTGCGCGGGCGCGCGCGGCGGCGCCCAGCCGGGCGCGCCTGCCGGGGTCGCGGAGCAGCGCCAGGCACGCGTCGGCGAGCGCGCGCGGGTTGCGGGGCGGTACGACCAGGCCCGTACCGCCGATGACCTCGCACACCGCGCCGACGTCGGTGGAGACCGTGGCCCGGCCGCTGAGCATCGCCTCCACCAAGGAGCGCGGGAAACCCTCCGCCACACTGGAGAGGACCAGCACCGCACCGGCCGCGTAGGCGTCCTGCGGGCGGGGCGCCTCCGGGCCGCCGATCTCCTCGAAGGAGACCGGATTGTCGCCCGCGCTGCACGCGTCGGCGGCCTCGTCGGGGAAAAGCTGGGCGGCCAGCGCCCGGCAGTGCGCCAGGTAGGCGGCGTCCTCCGGTCCGGTGCCCGGCGCCCCGACGATGCGCAGGGTGGCGGCGGGTTCGGCCCGGTGGACGCGCGCGAAGGCGTGCAGCAGGCAGACGAGGTCCTTGGCGGGCTCGACGGTGCCGGTCCACACCAGGGTCGTGGAGTGGTCGGCCACGGCGTCCGGGACGGCGGTGAAGCCGCCGGCGTCCATGCCCGGGTGGATGGTGCGCAGGCGCTCCCGGTCGGCGCCGCAGCGCTCCTGCCAGCGCCGGGTGTGGGCAGTGCCCGGGACGACGAGCGCGGCCTGGGCGTACGTCTCGGCGGCCAGCGCGGTTTCGAAGGCGCCCAGCAGGGACCGTACGGGGGCGCTGAGCCGTGCTCCGGCGCGCGCGAGGTAGTGCTCGCGCAGCCGCACGCCGTATTCGGTGAGCAGGAGAGGCGTGCCGAAGAAGCGTTTGGCCAGCAGCCCGGGGAGGGCGGCCGGGCCGCCGGTGGCGGCGTGGCAGAGATCGACCGCGGCGAGTCCGCCGCCTGCGGGTACGTCACCGGCCCCGAAGGCGTACGCGCTGCCCGGCGCATCGCCGTACCAGTCGAGGGAGAGGGGGCGCAGGGCGCGCTCCAGCTCCTCGGTCACGGCCAGCAGGTCGGCCACGCGCGCGCCGTGCGCGGCGCGCGGTGCGCCGGGGGCGCGGCAGGCGGCTTCCAGGAGGCGTACGGCCTGTTCGGAGCGGAGGAGACCGGGCAGGCGGCCCTGCGCGCGGGCCAGCTCGGCCAGCCCGTGGAGCCCGGCGGCGAAACGGTCCGCCTGATCCTCGCGACGCTCCTCACCGGCCCCTGCCGAAGCGCCGGGGAAGGCGCCCCCGCCCGCCTCCTCGGCGGCCCGTGCTCCGGGAGCCCGTACGGTGACGAACCCCGCCACCAAGTCGGCGAAGCACGCGGCGAACCGCCGGCGCGCAAGCCGCCCGCGCGCCCGTGCGCGCCGCCTTTCCGGCCGCCACATCAGCGGGGCGGGGAGTTCCCCGTACAGCGGTGCGGTCCGCACCGTCCGGCCGCGGTACGGGGCGCCCTCGGGGCCGCGGGCGAGGGTGTAGATCTCGAACTCGTGGCCGGTGAGCCCGCGCACGAGCCGGTCGCACCACGGACGCGTCTCACCGGACGCGTCCAGGGCACCACTCTCGGTGAGCAGAGCAATGCGCACGAGTGCACCCCCGTTCTCCCTGATAGGCGTCGGACGACGGCGGCCGCCCCTGGGAGGCCCGCCGCTACCTGCAGGAAGAAGCTACGCAGAGATCCCGGTGACACGACGGACGGTTGTCCGTCGCGCCACCGGAAGGGGTGAAGAGACGTAACTTTCCACCCCGGTGGGCGTTCTGGCGCGCTATGTGCCCGTCACGCCGCGGCCCGCAGGGCCCGGCGGCCGGCAGACACGTCCGGGTCGAGCACGGGCACCGCCGCCAGCAGGCCCTTCGTGTACGGGTGCGCGGGACGCCCGTACACCTCGCCGGTGGGGCCCTCCTCCACGATCCGGCCGCCGCGCATCACCGCGACCCGGTCGCTGACCGCCCGCACCACCGCCAGGTCGTGCGCGATGAAGACCAGCGCCAGGCCCAGTTCCCGCCGCAGTTCGCCGAGGAGTTCCATGATCTGCGCCTGGGTGGTGACGTCGAGCGCCGAGACCGGCTCGTCGCAGACCAGCAGCCGGGGGCCGGGGGCGAGCGCCCGCGCGATGCCGACGCGCTGCCGCTGGCCGCCGCTGAACTCGTGCGGGTAGCGGTGGTACCAGGCCGGGTCCAGGCCGACCCGCTCCAGCAGCTCGCACGCCCGGCGCACCACGCGCGCGTCGTCCCGGTCACCGGCCGCGCGCAGCGGGTCGGCGACCGACTCGCCGATGCTGCGCCGCGGGTTGAGCGAGGACACCGGGTCCTGGAAGACCATCTGCAACTCGCTGCGCAGCGGCCGCAGCTTGCGGTCGGTGAGCGCCCCGATGTCGTGGCCGCGGTAGCGCAGGGTCCCGGCGGTCGGGTCCAGCAGCCGTACGAGCATCCGTCCGAGCGTCGTCTTGCCGCTGCCCGACTCACCGACGAGGCCGAGGACCTCCCCTTCCCGTACGGTCAGCGAGACCTCGTCGACCGCGGTCGTACGATTCCGGCGGCCGCCGAACTCGCGCCGCAGCCCGGCGGCTTCGAGCAGGACGCCGTCCTCGCCGCCGGAGGCCCGTGCGCGGCGTACGGCCGGTTCGGCGTCCACGCGGGGCACCGCCGCCAGCAGTTCCTTCGTGTACGGCTCGCGCGGCGTGCGCAGCACCTCCCCGACGGTGCCGTGCTCGACCGCCCGGCCGCCGCGCATCACCAGCACCTCGTCCACGCTGCCCGCGACCACTCCCAGGTCGTGGGTGACCAGGAGCAGTCCCATGCCGGTCTCGGCCCGGAGGTCGTGCAGCAGGTCGAGGATCTGCGCCTGCACGGTGACGTCCAGCGCGGTGGTCGGCTCATCGGCGATCAGCAGGCGCGGTTCGCAGGCGAGCGCCATGGCGAGCAACGCGCGCTGGCGCATGCCCCCGCTGAATTCGTGCGGCCGCGAGCGGGCGCGCCGGGGGGCGTCCGCGATGCCGACGCGCTCCAGCACCTCGACGGCGCGGGCACGGGCCGCGCGCCGGGAGACGTCCGGCCGGTGCACCCGGTAGACCTCGGCTATCTGGTCGCCGATCGCGTAGTACGGGTCGAGCGAGGACAGCGGGTCCTGGAAGACCATCGCGGCCCGGCCGCCGCGCAGTCGCCGCAGCGCGCGCTCGTCAGCGGCCCGTACGTCCGTACCGGCGACCCGTACCGTACCGCCGACCCACGCCCCGGTCCCCCGGTGCAGGTCGAGCAGGGCGGCCGCGACGGTGGACTTGCCGGAGCCGGACTCGCCGACGATGCCCAGGGCGCGGCCCGGGGCGAGCGTGAAGGAGAGGCCGTCCACAGCCCGTACGGCGGAATCGCCGTCGCCGTCGGCGGGGAAGGCGACCGACAGGTCCCGGACCTCCACCAGAAGGTCCTCCGCCGCTCCGGAAACGTCAGCGGGACGCGTGTCCGGGGAGGTCACGCCGGGTGAGGTCATGTCAGGGCCACCCTTCGGTCGGCGAGTGTGTAGAGGATGTCCGCCACCAGGTTGGCGACGACGACGGCCGCGCCGGTGCCCAGCGTCACCCCGACGACGACGGGCAGATCGACGACCCGCACCGAGTGCACCAGGAGCTGCCCGATGCCCGGCAGCCCGAAGAGGGTCTCGGTGAGCATCGCGCCGCCGAACATCGTGCCGAGGTCGAGCGCGGTGAGCGCGATGACGGGCGGCAGCGCGCCGCGCAGCGCGTGCCGGGTGACGACGGAACGTTCCCGCACGCCGTACGCGCGGAAGGTGCGGATATGGTCCTCGGCCAGCGTCTCCAGCGTCGAGGCGCGGGTCAGCCGGGCGTACTTGGCGGATTCCAGCAGCGCCAGCGCCGTCCAGGGCAGCAGCAGGTTCCAGGCCCACTGCTCGGGGTCCTCGGACAGCGGGACGTAGGTGGGAAACGGCAGCCATTGCAGGTACGCGCAGAAGACCATCAGCAGCAGGAGCCCGGTGATGAAGACCGGAGTGGCGGTGCCGACGAGGGTCAGGCCGGTCAGGACGCGCTCCGTCGTGCCGCCGCGGCGCAGCGCGGACAGCAGCCCGGTGCCGACGCCGAGCAGCAGCCAGAGCACCATCGCGCCGAGCGCGAGGGACGCGGTGACCGGCAGCCGGTCGCCCAGCAGTTCGGTGACCGGGGTGCTGTTCTGATAGGAGAGGCCGAGGCAGGGCGCGTCGCAGTGGAGCACGGTGGTGCCGGACGAGAAGTCGCGGCCGGCCACCAGCCCCTGGAGGAAGTGCAGGTACTGCGTCAGGAGCGGCGCGTCCAGCTCCAGGCGTTCGCGCACCTGCTGGATCTGCCCGGGGTTGCAGCGCGGGCCGCAGGCCAGTTTGGCGGGGTCGCCGGGCGCCACGTAGAAGAGCGCGTAGACGGCGACCGTCAGCAGGAGGAGGACGACGAGCGCGCCGCCCAGCCGGCGCAGGGCGTAGCCGGTCATACTGCGGCCTCCTTCTCACGGGTGGCGTCCGCGGTCACGGTGGCGGCCGCGATCCGCTTCGTACGGGCCGCGCGGCTGCCGACCCGCAGCCGGGACCGCTCGCGCGGATCGAGCGCCGTACGGACCACGTCGCCGAGCACGGTGAACGCCAGGACGGTCACCAGCAGGCAGCCCGCCGGAAGCAGGACGTACATGGGGTCGGCCCGGAACCAGGTCGTCGCGGTGGACAGCATCTGGCCCCAGGACGCGGTGGGCGGTGTGACGCCGATGCCGAGGAAGGACAGCGACGCCTCCGCGACGATGTTGCCGGGCACCAGGACCGCCGCGTAGGTGATCACGGGCGCGGCGAGCGCGGGCAGCAGTTCGCGGCGCGCCACCCGCAGCGGTCCCGAGCCGCCCAGCCGGGCCGCCGCCACATGGTCCAGCTTCTTCAGGGCGAGAGTGCGGGCCCGCACGATACGGGAGGTGCCGACCCAGCCGAGCAGCCCGATGACCAGCACCAGCAGCAGCGGGCGGGGGAAGTCGGCGGGCACGATCGCGGTCAGCGAGATCGCGATGACGAGCGTCGGCAGCGCGGTCAGCACCTCGGTGAACCGGGAGAGCACCTGGTCGGCGAGCCGGTGGCCGAGGCCCGCGGCGAGGCCGACCACCAGGCCGACCAGGACCTGTACGGCCGTGGCGCCGAGCGCGATGAGCAGCGAGACCCGGGCCCCGTACAGCAGCCGCGCGAACAGGTCACGGCCGGTGCCGGGTTCGACGCCCAGCCAGTGGTCGCCGCTGATCCCGCCGTACGGGCCGAGCGGCACGCCGCCGCGCGCGGAGTCGATCAGACCGTCGTGGTACGTGGTCGGGTCCTGGCCCTCCAGCGCCGCGAGCAGCGGGGCGGCGAGGGCGAGCAGGACGAGCGCGAGGAGCACGGCGGCGGAGGCGACGGCGGCGGGCCGCTGCCGCAGCCGCCGCCACACCGCGTCGCGCTGATGGGGTGTCACTTCGGGTACCGGCGGCACGTGCGCTGCCGGGGTTTCTTCAGGTGCCGACATCACTTGACCGCGACCTGCGAGATGTCCAGCACGCCGGTCCAGTCGCTGATGACGACGTTCTTGATGTCCTTGCCGTACAAGCGCTTGTAGACCGGGTGGAACAGCGGTACGGACAGGGCCTGCTCGCCGATCTTCTTGTCCAGCGCGCCCCACCGGGGGGCCGCCGCCGTCAGGTCGGTCAGCTTGTTGATCTCGTCGATCTCGTGGTTGACCGCCGGGTCGTCGAGCTGCGCGTGGTTGAAGTTCGCGGCGTCCCGGACGATCTGCCGGCCGTCGAAGATCGGCGCCAGGAATGCGCCGCCGGACGGCCAGTCCGCTCCCCAGCTGCCGAAGAACAGGCCGGGTTCGTCGTCGACGCTGTGCACCTTCTCCTGGTAGTCGTTGTTCTCCAGCCCCTGGAGCCTGACGGTGATCCCGGCCTTCTTCAGGGCTTCCTGGACGGCGGTGGCGATTTCCGGGCTGGTCGAGAAGTTCTTGGCGGTGGAATGGGCGAGGGTGATGTTCAGCCCGTTCTCGTAACCGGCCTCCTTGAGCAGTTCTCTGGCCTTCGCCGGATTTCCGGTGCGCCCGGCCGGGAACGGGTCGTACGGGGTGTATCCGAAGGGTTTGCTGTTCGGCAGGAAGGTGGTGGCCGGCTCGGCCAGCGCGGAGCCGCCCGCGGCGTTCACCACGCTCTGCCGGTTGACGGCGTAGGCAATGGCCTGGCGCACCTTGGGGTTGTCGAAGGGCTTCACCTTCGGATTGAACGCGAGGTAATTGGTGTAGCCGAAGTGGCCGGTGCCGACCCGCTTGCCGAGTTCCTTGTCGCCGCCGATCCGCGCGAGTTCGGCCGGGCCGAGATCGGTGTCGGTGGTCACCGCGGCGGCGTCCGGACCGGCGCCGGTGGCCAGCCGCTGGTTGACGACCGCGGAATCCAGACCCGATTTCACGTCGATGGTATCGGGGTAGGCATGCCGCTCGGAGTCGGTCTTCTCGGACCAGTGCGGATTGCGTTCCAGGACAAGGTGCTCACCGTCGCCGGTGTTCTTCGCGACCTTGTACGGGCCCGAGGAGACCGGGTGTTCCTCGTATTTCGTGCCCGTGTCCTTCGCCTTCGGCACCGGCGCGAACTGCGTCTGCGTGGCGAGCAGCGGGAATTCACCTTCGGGCTTCTTCAGGTGGAAGACGATGGTCTTCGCGTCCGGCGTCTCGATGGACTTGAGCCCGTCCTTGTCCTTGTACGGGCCCTGGTAGCTTTCCCCGCCCACCAGCCAGTCACGCAAAAAGGGCGCCCCGCCGGAGAGTTCGGCGGCGAAGGAGCGCTCGATGCCGTATTTGATGTCGGCGCTGGTGATCGGCGACCCGTCCTCGAACTTGAGGCCGTCCTTGAGCGTGTACGTCCACACGGTGGCGTTCTCGCTGGGACGGCCGGTGTCGGTGGCGAGGTCCGGTACGGCCTTGGCGCCGGCCGCGCCGTTCTCCCGGTTGCGGGTGGTCAGCGTACGGAAGACCAGCGTCGGTACGTTGCCGCCGCCGGAGGTGTAGAGGCGCGCCGGGTCGAAGTTGGTCTGCGGCTGGGAGTTCAGGACGGTGAGCGTGCCGCCCTTGGCCGGCGCGGCGCTCGTGCCGTCACCCGCGGCGGCGTCCTTGGGGCCGCAGGCGGTGGCGGTGGCGGCGAGCACGACGCCCACCGCGACGGCGACCACCCGTCTGGCGGGAGGAAAATGGAGAAAACGGAACGTCTGGGACATGACGATGGGCGCCTTTCGCGGCTGGACGTACCCGAGGAAGGCGGCAGCAGAAGCGCGGCGAGGCGCGGGACCGCCCCTGCGGACACGTTCGGGTGGGATACGTGGATGCGCGGGGGACGCCCCGGCCCGGGGTCACACGTCGCCGCGGTGGTACGGACCCGGGGAACACGGGCCGTCGCGGCGCTCCAGCGCGCGGCCGGGGACGGGCCTCAGCGACAGCGGATGTCGGCCACGGACTGCGCGGACACGCCGATCAGCGCCAGCTCGAAGGCGGCGCGCTCGTAGGCGGTTGCAGGGTGCGGCATGGGCATGAAGACATCACGAAGGGGCGGGTGCTGGCAAAAGCGTCCCGTTATGGGAGACGATTCGTCCCACATTTCGGTTTACGGGTCCGGTTCAGGCACCGGTTCAACCCGGCCCGACGGCCGCCGGGGGGCGCCTGTCGCGCCCCGGCTCAGCGGACGTCACGTCCCGGCCGAGCGCCCGTCACACCGCGCCTGCCTCAGCGCACGTCACACCCCGGGCTCAGCGCCCGTCCGGGAACGGCCAGGCGTTGGGCCGGCAGGTCGCGCCGTCGGTGGTCAGGAACTTGGTCTGCTGCATCATCACCGGCGCCAGGGCGCCCTGCCGCGTGCAGCTCTCGTGGTTGTGCCCGAGCCGGTGGCCCACCTCGTGGTTGATGAGCATCTGCCGGTAGGCGTGCATCTTGTCCGGCCCGTAGGTCTTGGCGCCCTGCGCCCACCGGTACGCGTTGATCATGACGCGTTCGGTCGCCGCGGAGTCGCACGACACGTTGTCCTGGGTCGTGTCGAGACCGGATTTGGCGCACCACTTGGCGGTGGTGCCCGGGCTGGCCAGTGTGATGACGAAGTCGGCGCGGCCGGAACCCACCCGCTCGAACGTGCGCTGTCCGCCGTGCGCCCAGCTCCGCTCGTCGTTGAGGGTCTTGTGCACCGCGTCGGCGAACAGCTGACCGTCGAGGCCCATGCCCGCCTCGATGTCCACCCGGTAGCGCCAGACCCGGCCGTGGCCGGGCGCCTTGGCGTCCCCGCCGACCGGCTCGAACCGCCCGGAGGCCGTCAGCTTCTCGTCCAGCGGGAAGACCTGCGCCATCTTCTGGTCGTAGGTGGCGGGGGCCGCCTGCTGCGTCGGCCGCGTCTGCGAGCGCGAGGCCCCGGCGCCGTCGGCCGTACGGTCCCCCTCGCCCAGCGCCTGCGGCTTGCCGTCGTCCTGCTGCTGCTCGGCGACCTGCCCGGCCACCACGACCGCGAGCACGGTCGTCACGGCCGCCGCGGCGACGCCGGTGAACGTACGGCCCTTGGCGCCCTTCTTGCCGGGGCCGGGCCGGTCCCCCTCGGCTTCGAGTCCGCCCAGGTCCATGTCCTCGTACGGCTCGTACGGTTCGCCGTGCGCCCCGTCGGCCGCGTACCCGAAGGCCCCCGGCCGCCCGGCGGTAGGCACCGGTCCGCGCCCCGGGGCACCGGCCGCGAACACATCGTCGTCCACGTCCTCAAGAGCGCCGGGCCGCTGCCCGGCCGACATCCGGTCGAAGGCGTCCACGTAGTCCTGGCGTGGCGCCGGGACGCGGCCCTGGGCGGCGAGCGGCGCTCCGAGCGACCCGGCGCCCGTGGTGGTGGGGCCGTTGGGAGCCGATGGGCTGCCGGGGGCTGCGGACGGACCGCTGGACGCTGTGCTGCCCGGGGCCGGTTCGGGGGCGGGCCGGGCCGCGGCGCCCTCGCCGGTGTCGTTCCCGAAGGGGGTGAATCCGTGTGCCGGGGTGGCCGAACCGGACGGGGTGGAGGGCGTCGTCTGCGGTCCGCCGCGCGGGCGCGGCACACGCGGTGGGCCCTGAGGGGCCTGTGGTGTGGCCTGCGGCGTACCCGGAACCGGGTTGCGTGCCGACGTACGCGCCGGTCCGTGCCCCGGCGCGGGGTGCCCGAATCCGTACCGGAGTGCGCCCTGCGCGGGCCCGTGCTCGGGCGCGCGCTGCTGCGGCATCGGCCGGGACGCTCCGCGCGCGGACGTGCCCCGGGGTACGCCCGGGACGGCGCCCGCCTCGGCGGACGTACCGCCGTCGGCCCCGGCTCCGGTCTCCGTACCCGTACGCGCATCCGTACGCGCATCCGCCCCGGCCTCCGCGCGGCGGCGCCGGCGGCCCGTGCCCGGTCCGGGAGCGGGTACGGCGCCACCAGCCGCGCCGGGCCCGCTCGCGCCGTCCACCTCAGCTATTCCGGAGGTGTCACCGGCGGTTGCGGCCGGACCCCGGCGGCTGTGACGTCCCACTCGGCCTGTCAGCTCCTACCCACGTCGCCGGACACGGCCCCGGCGGCGGACCGTACCGCCCCGGCGCTCCCGTCCGCCCCGGCCGCGCCCCGCGCGGCCGCTTCGTCGTCCAACAGCTCGCGGAAGGCCCGCGCCACCGTTTCCGGGCACTCCATCATCGCCACGTGCCCCGCCTCCGGCAGCGTCAGCAGCCGGGAGCCGCGGAAAGCGGCGGCCGCCCGGCGTGCCATACGGAAGGAGACCAGGCGATCGCGCCCACCGTAGACGAGAAGCGTGGGCGCGAGCACCCGCTGCGCCTGCCGCCACAGATTGTGCTGCCCGCCGAGCGTGTACGCATTGACGATGCCCCGTGCCGAACGGGTCATCACCTCCCAGAAGTACGGGAGTTCGAGACGCCGTGCGTATTCCTCGGCGGCGGCGGTGAAGCCGTCCGGGGTCACCAGCGCCGGATCGCCGTAACACAGGGCGAGCACCTCACGGGTGCGCCGCTCCGGCGTCCAGTCCCGCGTCAGCCGGCTGAACAGCCGGGTCACGCCCGGAACCGCGAGCAGCCCGGTCGGCACCGCGGTCAGCTGCGGCCGCAGCTCGGGCAGCGCGGGCGAGATCAGCGTCAGGGTCCGCACCAGGTCCGGGCGGACCGCCGCCACGCGGGTGACCGCCGCGCCGCCCATCGAGTTGCCCACCAGGTGGACGGGGCCGCGGCCGCTCGCGTCCAGATAGCGGATGACCGCCCGCGCCTGCGCGGAGACCGAGTAGTCGCCGTCGTCCGGCGGCGGCGCGTCGCCGAAGCCGGGGAGGTCCAGCGCCTCGCCGTCGACCCGGTCGGCGAGCAGCGGCATCAGCGCGGACCAGTTCTGGGAGGAGCCGCCGAGGCCGTGGACGTACAGCGCGGGCGGCAGTCCGGCGCGCTTGCCGGGCACCCCCCGCACGCTCAGCGTCAGGCCGGGCAGGCTCACGGAACGCACCGTCTCCCCAGCGCCGACACGCGAGGGACGGCCCGCCGGGGGCACCGGGAGCACGGCGCGGGTGTCCGGCGATCCGGTCGACTCCGTCGAAGACATGCGTCGATGTTACGAGACGATCACGCCGCCGATCGTGTGTTCGCGCTCACACACCACATCGCATTTCGGAACCCGCTCTCTTAGGCTCGGGCGTGAAGGGCACCCGTGTGATGAGCGCTCGCGTGCGGGCACTCGCCCTGGCCTCCGTAGTACGTGAGAGAAAGGGAGCCACCATGCCCGTCGACCCGACCGACCCGGACACCTTCGAGGACGAGACGGAAGCCGCCGAGTTCGACGTCGAGGCGCCGGAGGCGGACGCCGCCGAACAGCACACCGACGTCGGCCACGCGCAGGACGACCCGCTGACCGGCATCGATCCGGCCGTCGCGAACGAGGCGGACATCGCCGAGCAGGCCCGTGTCGTGGATCTCGACGAAGACGATTACCGATGACCTGGGGCCATATGTCGGCTTCCCACAGCGTTCGGCGGCAGATTTTCTCGCCCGCGACCGCGCGCGGCCGGGTTACCCAAAAGTACGATGGCGGGCGCGGCGCGTGCGTACGCCGCGGACGGAACAACACCTGGGAGGCAGCGTGAGCGCCATCGAGCAGACCGAGGCGGCACGCCCGCGGGGCACGCGCCTGCCACGCCGAGCCCGGCGCAACCAGCTCCTGGGCGCGGCCCAGGAGGTCTTCGTGGCGCAGGGCTACCACGCGGCCGCGATGGACGACATCGCCGAGCGCGCCGGTGTCAGCAAGCCCGTGCTCTACCAGCACTTCCCGGGCAAGCTCGACCTCTACCTGGCCCTCCTGGACCAGCACTGCGAGGCGCTGCTGCAGTCCGTGCGCAGCGCGCTGGCCTCGACGACCGACAACAAGCAGCGCGTCGCCGCGACGATGGACGCCTACTTCGCGTACGTCGAGGACCCGGGCGGCGCCTTCCGCCTCGTCTTCGAGTCCGACCTGACCAACGAGCCCGCCGTGCGCGAGCGGGTGGACAAGGTCTCCCTGGAGTGCGCCGAGGCGATCAGCGAGGTCATCGCCGAGGACACCGGCCTGTCCAAGGACGAGTCGATGCTGCTGGCCGTCGGGCTGGGCGGCGTCTCGCAGGTGGTCGCGCGCTACTGGCTCTCCTCGGAGAGCACCGTGCCGCGCGAGACCGCCGTCCAGCTGCTGACCTCGCTCGCCTGGAAGGGCATCGCGGGCTTCCCGCTGCACGGCGCCGACGGGCAGTGAGCGCCACCGTGCGTCGGTGAACTCCGCCACAGGTCGGTGAACTCCGCCGCGAGCCGGCGTGAACTCCGCCATGGGCCGGTGAGCTCCGCCGTCGGCCGGTGAGCTCCGCCATGGGCGGGTGGGCCGGACGGAACCCGAGGCCGCCTCCGGTGGCCGCCGCGCCTGCCGGGTGTTCGCTGCGGGCGTGCTCCGCGGCGTCACTGTCCGTCCGCGTACCGGGCTAATGTGTGCTGGGTACGGCGCGGATCACCGCGCACCTGCCCCATGGCCCGGCCAAGGGGACCGAGACCGTCGGAGGGACAAAGCCGTGGAGGTCAAGATCGGCGTGCAGCACGCGCCCCGCGAGATCGTTCTGGAGAGCGGGCAGACCGCCGAGGACGTCGAGCGAGCGGTGGCGGACGCACTGGGCGGCAAGACGGAACTGCTGAGCCTCGTGGACGAGCACGGCCGCAAGGTCCTGGTGCCGGCGGACCGGCTGGCCTACGTGGAGATCGGCGAGCAGACCACGCGCAAGGTCGGTTTCGGCACGCTGTAGTCGGCCGCGGGCCCCTGGAAGGCCCGCGCGCACGCGTAACGAGCGGCGGCCCGGAGAGATCGTCTCCGGGCCGCCGCTCGTCGTACGAGACCCTTCGCCGACCGGGTGCGCCGACGAGGGTTGCCGCGCATTCCCGCTGGGTACGACGGCCTACGACCGATTTGTGTCGTCCAACCGGTCGCTACCGCGGGAGGGATAAACCATGGTCTGGGAAGCTCTCGGTTCCGTGCTCGTCGGACTCGTCATCGCACTCGCCGCCACCCACTGGCTGCCCGGCCGCTTCCCCGCCCGCCTCCTCACCCTGGCCACCGGCCCCGCCGCGGCCCTCCTGGGCGCCTTCCTCGCCCACTCCATCCTCGGCCCCGGCCACTTCGTCCACACGCTGCTGGCCGCCGCCGGACTCAGCGCGGCGATGCTGTCACTGCTGGTACGACCGCGCGGCAGGCTGGTGCGGGGCGTGGCGGAGCGGGGCCTGTCCGGCGTTTGAGAAGGGGCGGAGGAAGATCGAACCGCCCCCGCGCCTGAGGACGAGCGAAGCGGGAACGCCCCGCCGGGCGGGTGAGGGAGCGGACGAGACCGAACCAGCGCGTGCGGCCCCTGGGGACGAGCGAAGCAAATCCAGCCGAGCGGGCGCTTGAGCACCAGCGAAGCGAAACCAGCGCGTCCGGCCCTTGGGGGACGAGCCAAGCAAATTCAGCCCGTCCGGCGCTCAAGGACGAGCAAAGCGAAACCAGCCCGTCCGGCCCTTGGGGACAGGCGAAGCAAAACCAGCCCGTCCAGCGCCTGGGAACGAGCCAAGCAAAACCAGCTCGCCCGGCCCTTGGGGGACAGGCGAAGCAAAACCAGCTTGCCCGGCCCTTGGGGACGAGCCAAGCGCATCCAGCCCGTCCGGCGCTTGAGGACGCCCGCCGCAGGCGACACCCCCGCGACAGGAGGGGGCCGGCCACCACAAGACCGACCCCCCGGCCGCTGCGCGGCCGTTACGCGGCCAAGCCCAGCGCAGCCATCCGCTTCGTGTGCGCCTCCGTGATCCGCGAGAACATCCGCCCGACCTCGGCCAGATCGAACCCGTCGGCGACGCCGCCGACCAGCATGGTCGACAGCGAGTCCCGCTCGGCGACGACCCGCTGCGCCTGGGACAGCGCCTCGCCCATCAGCCGCCGCGCCCACAGCGCCAGCCGTCCGCCGACCCGCGGCTCGGCCTCGATCGCGGCCCGTACCTTCTCGACCGCGAACGTCGCGTGCCCGGTGTCGTCGAGGACGCCGAGCACCAGGTCGCGGGTGTCGGAGTCGAGCCGGGCCGCCACCTCCCGGTAGAAGTCGCTGGCGATCGAGTCGCCGACGTACGCCTTGACCAGGCCCTCCAGCCAGTCGGACGGCGCCGTCTGCCGGTGGAACTCGTCCAGCGCCGCGGCGAACGGCTCCATGGCCTCGTTCGGCTCCGCCTGGATCTCCGCGAGCCGGTCCCGCAGCCGCTCGAAGTGATGGAATTCGGCCGACGCCATCTTGGCCAGCTCCGCCTTGTCGTCCATCGTCGGCGCCAGCTTCGCGTCCTCCGCGAGCCGCTCGAAGGCGGACAGCTCCCCGTAGGCGAGCGCTCCGAGCAGGTCGATGACGGCGGCCCGGTACTGCGGTTCCTCGGAGGCCGCGGCCCAGTCCTGGGCGGCGATCCCGGTGTGTTCTTGCGCGTCGTCGGCGGTCTGCGCTGCGTTGTCAGGCGTCTCCATGCAGCGCACAATAGCCCGCCCCGCAACCGGGGGAAGTGGCTGGTCAGCCACTCCCGTCCCACCCGACCGAACGATTGCCCGGACACACGTGTGGCCATCCGGGGTATGGTGGTAATGCGCCCGCCGAGTATCGGTGGGTTGTTCCACGCATGCGGATGCCCGGTCGGTGGCCCGATCGGCTCCAACCCGACCGCCCTCTTTCGCGGCGCGTACGCGACGTACGCACAGCGGGAGGGACACCGCTCGCGGTTCGAGTGCTTGCGCGAAGGCAGTGGTCCCGCGCCGTCCCGGCCGATCGAGGCCGGCCCCGTACGAAACCGTGCGAGGCGCGGTACGACCCCCTTGGCCGCCTCGTGCCGCGTCTCACAGAAGAGGCAAGATTCTGTCTACGTTCCGAGAGCTCGGGATTCTCCCCGAGACCGCCGAGGCCCTGGAAGCCGTCGGCATCACGTCCCCCTTCCCCATCCAGGAGATGACGCTCCCGGTGGCCCTGTCGGGCTCCGACGTCATCGGCCAGGCCAAGACCGGCACCGGCAAGACCCTGGGCTTCGGCCTCCCCCTGCTGGAGCGCGTCACCGTCCCCGCGGACGTCGAGGCGGGCCGGGCCAAGCCCGAGCAGCTGACGGAGGCCCCGCAGGCCCTCGTGGTGGTTCCCACCCGCGAACTGTGCCAGCAGGTCACCAACGACCTGCTGACCGCCGGCAAGGTCCGTAACGTACGGGTGCTGTCGATCTACGGCGGCCGGGCGTACGAGCCGCAGGTCGAGGCCCTGAAGAAGGGCGTCGACGTGGTCGTCGGCACCCCGGGCCGGCTGCTGGACCTGGCGGGCCAGAAGAAGCTGAACCTTTCGCACGTCAAGGCGCTCGTCCTGGACGAGGCCGACGAGATGCTGGACCTGGGCTTCCTGCCCGATGTCGAGCGCATCATCAACATGCTGCCGGCGCGCCGGCAGACCATGCTGTTCTCCGCGACCATGCCGGGCGCGGTCATCGGCCTGGCCCGCCGCTACATGTCGCAGCCCACGCACATCCGCGCCGCCGCGCCGGACGACCAGGGCAAGACCGTCGCCAACATCAAGCAGCACGTCTTCCGTGCCCACTCGATGGACAAGCCGGAGCTGGTCTCCCGCATCCTCCAGGCGGACGGCCGCGGCCTCGCGATGATCTTCTGCCGTACGAAGCGGACCGCCGCCGACATCGCCGAGCAGCTCACCCGCCGCGGCTTCGCGGCCGGCGCGGTGCACGGCGACCTCGGCCAGGGGGCGCGCGAGCAGGCGCTGCGCGCCTTCCGCAACGGCAAGGTCGACGTGCTGGTGTGCACCGACGTCGCCGCCCGCGGCATCGACGTCGAGGGTGTGACGCACGTCATCAACTACCAGACCCCCGAGGACGAGAAGACCTATCTGCACCGCATCGGCCGGACCGGCCGCGCGGGCGCCAAGGGCACCGCGGTCACGCTGGTCGACTGGGACGACATCCCGCGCTGGAAGCTGATCAACAAGGCGCTGGACCTCCCGTTCGACGAGCCGGAGGAGACGTACTCCACCTCCCCGCACCTCTACGAGCTGCTGGAGATCCCCGAGGGCACCAAGGGCATCCTGCCGCGCGCGGAGCGTACGCGGGCCGGGCTGGCGGCCGAAGAGGTCGAGGACCTGGGCGAGACGGGCGGCCGTGGCCGCGGTCCGCGCCGGGGCGCGCCCGCCGTCGAGGAGGAGCGCCCGAGCCGCACCCGTACGCCGCGCCAGCGCCGGCGCACGCGCGGTGGAGCGCCGCTGGACGAGTCCGGCACGCCTGCCGCTTCCGGTTCGCCCGCCGCTTCCGGTACGGCCGAGGGCGGCAGCGCCGCCACGGACGGGCCGCGCCAGCCGCGCCGTCGTCGTCGTACGCGCGGCGGTTCCGGTGGCGCGTCGTCCGCCGCCGTGACCCCGGCCCGCGACGAGAGCATCGCGTCCGAGGCCGCGCAGGCCGACGCCACCGCGGCGCCGTCCAAGCCGCGCCGCCGCCGTACGCGAGGTGGCGCGAACGGCGCCGCCAAGGCGGAGGCCGCCGGTACGACGGCCTCCGTCGCCGTGGACACGGCCGAGGACGCCGCCGCGACCGTCAAGGTCCCGGCCCAGGCCACCGCCGAGGCCACGGTCGTCACGGAGGCGCCCGCCGTCACCGAGCCCGCCGAGGCCCCCGCGAAGTCGCGCCGCCGTACGCGCAGCGCCAAGCCCGCGGCGGAAACCGCCGTGGAGACGGCGGAGAGCGTGGCGGCTGCCCCGGAGGCCGTTGCGGAGACGGTCGCGGACGAGGCCCCGGCCAAGCCCCGCCGTACCCGCAAGACCGCCGCCAAGAAGACCGGGACGGCTGCCGAAGCCGTTGAGGCCGCGGCGGAGACGGTCGCGGAGGAAGCGCCGGCGAAGCCGCGCCGCACCCGCAAGACGGCGGCCAAGAAGGCGGAAGCCGCGGTCGACACCGCCGAGGCCGCCGAGGCGGTCGCGGAGGAGGCCCCGGCGAAGCCGCGCCGCACCCGCAAGACGGCTGCCAAGAAGGCCGAGGCCGCGGTCGACACCGCCGAGGGCACGGAGGCCGTCGCGGAGACGGCTGCGGAGGAGGCTCCGGCCAAGCCGCGCCGCACCCGTAAGACGGCCGCCAAGAAGACCGAGGCTGCTGCCGAGCCCGTCGCGGAGGAGGCGGCTGCCAAGCCGCGTCGCACCCGCAAGACGGCCGCGAAGAAGGCCGAGGCCGCGGTCGATGCGGCCGAAGGCACGCAGGCGGTGGCGGAGACGGCCGCGGACGAGGCGGCTGCCAAGCCGCGGCGTACCCGCAAGACGGCCGCCGCCAAGAAGGCGGAAGCCGCGGTCGACACCGCCGAAGCGGTCGCGGAAGAGGCGCCGGCGAAGCCGCGCCGCACCCGCAAGACCGCCGCCGAGAAGGCCGAGGCCACCGCCGAAGCCGCCGAGCCGTCGGCGGAGGAGGCCGCTGCCAAGCCGCGCCGTACCCGCAAGGCCACCGCGGCGAAGGCCGAGGCGGCCCCGGCCGCGGACGAGGCGCCGGCCAAGCCCCGGCGTACCCGTAAGACGGCGGCCAAGAAGGTCACCGCGGAGGCCCCTGCCGAGGGCTGATCCCGCACACGCCGACGGCCCGGTTTCCCGCAGCACGCGGGGCCGGGCCGTCGGCGTGTGCGCCCGCGCCCGGCGGTCCCCACGCGCCCCCCGATAGCCTCGTCCCATGAGCAAGCCGCCCACCCTCACCTTGCCCGCGTGCGCCCGCGCACGCCGACTCGCCACCGAACGCGGCGAGTTCGCCGTGCACGACGCCCGTCCCGACGGGACACCGGCCGGGACCGCGCTCCTCGTGCCGGGCTTCACCGGCAGCAAGGAGGACTTCATCGGCCTCCTGGAACCGCTGGCCGCCGCGGGTTTCCGGGTGGTGGCCGTGGACGGCCGTGGACAGCACGAGACGCCCGGCCCGGACGACGAATCCGCTTACGCGCTGAGCGAGTTGGCGCAGGACGTGCACGCCCAGGCCCGCGCCCTGGACGCCGGCCCGGTGCATCTCCTGGGCCACTCCTTCGGCGGCCTGGTCTCCCGTACCGCCGTCCTGCGCGACTCCGCGCCGTTCCGTTCCCTGACCGTCATGAGTTCCGGTCCGGGCGCCATCGTCGAGGCCCAGCAGATCCGCGTACGGATGCTCATCGACGCCCTCGGGCGGATGGACATGCAGTCGGTGTGGCTGGCCATGCGCGACCTCGACCCGCCGGAGGCCGAGGACGCCGCCACCCCGCCCGAGATCGGCGCGTTCCTGCACCGGCGCTGGATGAACACCGCGCCGCGGCAGCTGGTCGCCACCGGACTGCAGATGATCGCGGAGCCGGACCGGGTGGCGGAGCTGGCCGCCGTACCGCTGCCCAAGCACGTCGTGTCGGGCACGGCGGACTACGTCTGGCCGGTGTCGGAGATGGACACGATGGCCGAGCGGCTGGGGGCCCGCCGTACGGTCGTCGAGGGCGCGGAACACTCCCCCAACGCGCAGCGCCCGGCCGCAACGGCCGCGGCACTCGCCGCGTTCTGGCACGACGCGGACCGCGAGACGGACCGCTAGCCGGACAACCGGCCTCCGGCCGCACCCCCGCGCGTACGCCCTACCCCTGCGCCCGTACGCGCTCCCAGAAGCCGTCCCGCAGCGCCCGGCGCAGGTCCGCGTGCCCGCGCAGCGAGTGCCCGAGCAGGGCCTCGGCGGCGGTCAGCAGTTCTTGATCGACCGCGCCGGGCAGGTACGGGTGGCCGGGCAGCAGCTCGGTGACCCAGGGGGCGCCGCGTTCGGCGAGCCAGCGGGCGGCGACCTGAGCGCCGACGAAACGCACCTCGTCACGCGTGGGCGGCAGGCCGCCGCTGCCGTCGGCCGCCGGGTCCCCGCCCTCGAACGCGACGGCCCGCCGGGTCACGTACGGCTTGCAGAACTCCAGGTCGAAGGTGCGCTGGCTGTCCACCTCCCACAGCAGCGGCTCGGCCTGGTTGCGCCCGCCGACCGCCTCGATGCCCCACAGGTGCACCCGGGCGCCGTACCCCTGCGCGGCCTCCACCGCCGAGACCAGGTCCTCGTCACCGCCGATGAGCACCGCGTCGCTGATCGCGCGGTGCCGGGCCAGCGACTCCAGGTCGGAACGGATCAGCGAGTCGACGCCCTTCTGCTGGTTGTTCGCGTTCAGGTTGCCGAGCCGGACCTTGACGTCGGGCAGCTCGGCAACGCGCTGCTGTTCCGCGGTGTGGATACGGCGCCGGGCGCCGTCGTACCAGTAGACGCGCAGCAGCCGGCTGTCCGGGAAGATCGTGCGGGCCTTGTCGATGAACGCCTCGATCAGGCCCTCGGCGTCCAGCTCGAAGGCCCGCCGGTCCTCCGTCCCGGCGACCAGCCGCCCGGCGGCGGCGTACACATAGCCCGCGTCGACGAAGGCCGCGTGGGTGGACGGGGTGGTGGCGACCTCCGCGAGCACCCGCGTGAGCAGCTCGTTCGTCCGCTCGATGCCCGCGAGCACGGCGGTGAGGTCGGGTGGGGGGCCGGTGGGCCGCACGTCGTCGTTCATACGGGCCCATTGTCCGGCCGGTCACTCAGCGCGCACAACCGCTCTCACTACCCACCAGTATTTAGACGGCCGAAAATTTTCTTTAGCGTAGGGAATGATTGCAGGGAGCATGTCGTTGTACCCACTGGGCACGCCAGGCAGCGACGCCTCACGCGTACCCCGTACAACAGCAAAGTTCTCCGCAGGAGGATCAGACGAAGGGAGAAGCCGTTATGCGCTTCGAGATCATGCGCCTGGACGACGTCGACGGCACCGCCGTGGACAGCACCGTCGTGGACGCCGCCTCCGTCAACCGGATCGTGCAGCAGGCCGCCGCAGTCGGCCAGCGCATCTACATCCGCCCAGCCGATACCGCCGCCCGATGACCCACACCGCGTCACTCATGGACGCGTGACGCAACGCGTCATGACCGGCGCACGGAGCGCCCCGCACGAATCACTTCGCGCGGGGCGCTTCGCGTTTTGCGGGCCCTGGAGCCCGGTACGGGCCGCCCGCCGTCAGCCGCCGCGCACCACCTGCATGACGCCGTTGATGATCTGCTGCACCGCGAGCGCGGAGAGCATCATGCCGGCGAGCCGGGTCACCAGCACCACACCGCCGTCCTTGATCACCCGGATGATCACCAGCGAGAAGCGCATCACGAGATAGAGCACCACGTGGATGGCGACGATCGCCGCCCATACGGACACCTCGGCGCTGAACCCGTCCGCGTGCTGCACCGCCAGGATCACCGAGACGATCGCGCCCGGCCCGGCCAGCAGCGGCATGCCCAGCGGCACCAGCGCCACATTGACGTCCTTGGTCTGCGTCGGCTGCTCCGACTTGCCGGTCAGCAGGCTGAGCGCGACCAGCAGGAGCAGCAGCCCGCCCGCGATCATCAGGGCGGGCGGCGTGATGTGCAGCCGGCCGAGGATCTGCTCGCCGAAGAGCCCGAAGACGGCGATGACGCAGAACGCGACGGTAGCGGCCTGCCAGGCCATCTTGCGCTGCACCTTGGCGGGGCGGCCGGAGCTGAGGGCGAGGAAGATCGGGATGATCCCCGGCGGATCCATGATCACGAACAGGGTGACGAAGAGGGTGCTGAAGACAGCGAAGTCGAACACGGTGATGGCCTTGCGGGAGGTGGTACGGGAGAGCGGGGAAAGCGGGTGGAGGGCGGTCGGTGGAGAGAAGAGCGGTAACGAGGAGAGGTGGCGGGGAGGGGCGCCAGGCGGGAGCGGAGAAGCTCAGGCGAGCGCACAGACAAGCACGCGCCGGGCGTACGAGCCGGCAGGCGCGCCCCGGCAGGCGCGCCCCGGCAGACGCGCCCCGGCACCCACGACCCGGCCGCGACGTGGCTCGGGCAGGGTGCGGTGAGGTGATCGGCCGGCGGGTGCGGAGCGCGGTACGAACCGGTCGGCCGGAACGCGGTACGGGTCAGCCGCCCGCGCCGGGCACGGGGAAGGCGCCGAACGCGCGGCGCACGATCTCACCGTAGATCTCGGGATCGGTGGTGTACTCGCCGAGCGCGACGGTCTTGCGGCTGCCGTGGTAGTCGCTGGAGCCGGTGGTCAGCAGGCCGAGGTCGGCGGCGAGGCCGCGCAGGCGCGCCCGCGCGACGTCGTCGTGTTCCATGTGGTCCACCTCGATGCCGTCCAGCCCGGCCGCCGTCAGCTCGGCGATGACGCTCTCGGGGATGGTCCGCCCCCGCTTGACCGCCAGCGGGTGCGCGAAGACGGTGACCCCGCCCGCGGCCTTGACCAGGCGGATCGCGTCGAACGGATCCAGCTCGTGCTCCTCGGCGTAGGCCCGTCCGTCGTTGGCGAGCCACTGCGGCGTGAAGGCGTCGGAGACGGTTTCGACGACGCCCAGCTCCACCATCGCGGCGGCGACGTGCGGACGGCCCACCGCGCCGTCCCCGGCGATCCGCGCCACCTGCTCCCAGGTGACCGGGACGCCCAGCTCCTGGAGCTTGGCGACCATGCTCTGGGCGCGCGGCACCCGGTCGTCGCGGACCAGCTCCCGCTCGCGGGCGAGTTCGGGCTCGTCGGGGTCGAAGAGGTACGCCAGCATGTGCATGCTCACGCCGCCGACGCGGCAGGACAGCTCGGCGCCGGTGACCAGCGTGAGCCCGGCCGGCAGCGCGGCCTTGGCCTCGGCGTACCCGCCCACGGAGTCGTGATCGGTCAGCGCGACGACGTCCAGCCCGGCAGCGGCGGCGTTGCGCACCAGCTCGGCGGGGGTGTCCGTACCGTCGGAAGCAGTGGAGTGGGTGTGCAGGTCGATGCGCACGACGCGGAACTCCAGACTGCTACGGGGCGGGCCAGGGGACGTCAGAAGAATACCGGCCGCCCGCCGCCCCTCGAACGCACGACCGCGCGGGCTCCGTCACACGCCGCGCAGAAGCCGCCGGCCCTGCGGTCGGGCCCGCCGCCGGAGCTCCGGGCGCGGAACGGCTGCCCGTAGGCAGGTCGACCAGGCAGCCGCCCTTGAACGTCGCCCAGGCAACCGCCCGTAAACAGGAAGGGCGGGAGCCCGTAAAGCCAACGAAGAGTCGGCATCCGTAGAAGGACCCGAACTCCGGGCGCCCCTCAAGCAAGCAACCGCGGCGACAGCGCCCCACAAGGCAGCAGGTCCACCTCGGCGCCCGCGTCCCGCAGGTCGGTGAGGACCAGTTCGTCGTAGAGGAGCAGGCCCGACTCGGCGGGCCAGACCACCGCCCACAGCCACAGGCCGCGCGCCTCCCCGGCGAAGACCGCGCGGTCCTCGGGGGCTCCCTCGACGTGCCACAGCGGGGTCGGGCGTCCGGCGGCCAGCACTTTCACGTGGGGCGGCTTGTTCACGCACATGTGGGGGCCGGGGTCGGGGCCGTCGATGCCCGCGTAGCGTGCGCCGAGGCCGACGCCCAGTTCCTCGGCGATCAGCAGCAGTTCGCCGGGGCCGCCGAGCGGGCCGGGTCCCGAGCAGGCCACGGCGGTGGCGCGGCCGCCGCTGCGGTCGTCGCCCGCGCAGGCCACGCCCGTGAACAGCCAGCCGACGGGCAGCGGCCACGGCATCCACACCGGTACGCAGGCGCGGCGCACCACCACGGCCAGTGCTTCGACGCTGGGCGGGACGACCGGTTGCAGCGGGTGCACGGTGCCGTGCACGCCGCACTGCCAGGAGTCGGCAAAGAGACCGGGCGCCCGCACCCGGCCACCGCACTTCGGGCAACTGGGTTCGCCCCTCATAGGGCCCCACGGTCCTCCGGGCCGGGCGCCGCGTCAAGGACGATCACCCATCCGGAGCCCCGGCCGGACATACGCCAGTGGTAGTTGCAGCTTGCACTCTTTAGGGCGACTAACTTATTGTGTGTATACAGCAACGTTCCGCTGGGGCGGAAGCCGACGAGCAGGAAGGGACAGCGGCATGCGGGCAAGCGACAGCGGCGGCGCCGGAGAGGACCCGTTCGACGAGGGCGGCACCAGCATCCTGCGCCAGCCGATGGCCGTCTGGGCCACGGCCGGCGCCTCGGTCGTCGCCTTCATGGGCATCGGTCTCGTCGACCCGATCCTCCCCTCGATCGCCAAGGGGCTCCACGCCTCCAACAGCCAGGTCTCCCTGCTGTTCACCTCCTACTTCCTGATCACCGCGGTCGCCATGCTGGTCACCGGCTTCGTCTCCAGCCGGATCGGCGGCCGCAAGACGCTGCTGGCCGGGCTGGCGCTGGTGGTGGTCTTCGCGGCGCTGTCCGGCACGTCCTCCTCGGTGGGCGAACTGGTCGGCTTCCGCGCCGGCTGGGGCCTCGGCAACGCGCTGTTCGTCTCCACCTCACTCGCCGTGATCGTCGGTGCGGCGGCCGGGGGCAGCGCCGCGGCGATCCTGCTGTACGAGTCGGCGCTCGGCCTCGGCATGGCCTGCGGGCCGCTGCTCGGCGCGGTCCTCGGCGACATGAAGTGGCGCTACCCCTTCTTCGGCACCGCCGTGCTGATGGCCATCGGCTTCATCGCGATCACCGCGTTCCTCAAGGAGCAGCCCCGCCCGGCCCGCAAGACGTCCGTACTGGACCCGATCAAGGCGCTCGGCCACGGCGGTCTGGCCTCCGCCGCCGTCTCCGCGTTCTTCTACAACTACGCGTTCTTCACGGTGCTGGCCTTCACGCCGTTCGTGCTGGACATGAGCCCGTACAAGTCCGGCGGTGTGTTCTTCGCCTGGGGCGTGCTGCTCGCCGTCTTCTCCGTGCTGGTGGCGCCGCGCGTCCAGGAGCGCTTCGGGTCGCTGAAGGTGCTGGGCGGCTCGCTGGTGCTGCTCGCCGCGGACCTGCTGGTGCTCGGGTACGGCAACCACACCACCGCCGTCGTCTGCACGATCCTGTCCGGCGCCTTCATCGGCCTGAACAACACTGTCTTCACCGAGCTGGCCCTCGGCGTCTCCGACGCGCCGCGGCCGGTGGCGAGCGCGGGCTACAACTTCGTGCGCTGGTTCGCCGCGGCGGCGGCGCCGTTCCTGGCGCCGAAGATCGAGGAGTGGACGGACGCGCACATCCCGTTCGTGGTCGCGGCGCTGGCGGCGCTGGTCGGCGCGGGCATCGTGGCCGTACGGCGCCGGGCGCTGACGCTGCGGGCGCACGAGCTGGAGCCGCGGCACGCCACGGAGGACGGCGTGTCCGCCTTCGCCAACTGACGGGCCCTCAGTGCCACGGTACGGCGCGCCACCCACCCCGGGCGGCGCGCCGTACGCCGTCACGCCCGCCCGTACGCCGTCGCGTCCGCCCTACAACCGGCGCCCACCCCGCAAGCACCCGCCCTACGCCAGCGAAACCCCCGCACGCAGCGGATCACGCAGATCCGTCCCGCCCTTGAGCCACCGCTCCTGGAGCGCCTCGGCGCCGTGCACCCGCTTCCAGGCGGCCTCGTTGGGCGTCATCGGCAGCAGCGGCAGGAAGCGGACCGGGTCCAGCGGGGCGTCCAGCTCCAGGTCCTCGATCAGACCGCCGGACTCCGCGACCAGTACGGAGGTGAACGGCGCGCCGGGCCACAGCGGCTCCCCCACGTCCAGCGACGCGCCCGGCGCCACGATCACGCCCTCGACCTGCGGGGACGCGGCGAGCACGGCCAGTGCGCGAAGGGCCTTGTCGGTGTCGGCGCGCCCGGCACGCACCGAGAGCACCAGTTCCGCGCGCGGGCCGCGCACCGGGTCGGCCAGCACCGCCGTGGGGTCGGCCATCGGCCGGTCCGACATTCCGAGGGTGACATAGCGCACGAGATCGCCGTCCGGACCGCCACCGAGGAAGCGCAGCACCTCGATGCGGTCGGTGCCGAGGAAGGTGACGGCGGCGCGCGCGTCCGGCTCGCCCAGGGTCGTACGCAAACGGGCTTCGACCAGCTCAAGAACGTCAGACATGCCGCGAGCATAGGCCGGGGCGCGGGCCCGGCCGCCGCCGCCCGGCGAACGGGCGTACGGCCCCGACGGGGCGTTCGCGGGGACGTTCGTATGGAACGGGCAAAGGCGCGCCGGATCGGTTCCAGCGGCTGATAGCCTTGCCGTCTGGTCAGGGAATGACGTTCGTCCCCCAGCGGGGACCGGCCGGAGGAGGTGGGGCTGCGGTGGATCCAAGTCGACCGTGCAGTACCGACAGTTCTCCCGTCATCTCCCCGCGCGCCCAGCGGCTTTCTTGATCCAGGGGCTTCCGTACCCCCGCCGCCCGCGGTGAAACCCGCGAAATTCCTTCGCGCCGGAAGCAGATGACGGAAGAGCGCCTTCGACTCTCGTTTCCGTGTTTTCTGCGAACCGCCGTCAGACCTGCGCACGGAGCGCCGCCCGCTTTGCGGACGTATGGCCAGCGCCTACGCGTACGTCCACGTTCCGGGCAGCGTTACGCCGCGCGCCCGCGGCCGGCGGCGTACCCGTGAAGGAGCCTGCCCATGTCGATGATCCGCGACCTGCGTGCCGCCGTCCGCCCGTCCCGGCGCCGCGAGGACTCCCCGTACAAGTACGACACCGACCTCCGCACGTCCGCCCACACCAACAGCGCCATCGTGGACTGCGGCGTCTACCGGGACGGCCGGCGCGTCAGCGACCACGTCACGCCGTCCCAGGCGATGGCGAGCGTGCGCGCCGACAGCGGCTTCGCCTGGATCGGGCTGCACGAGCCCACCGAGGCGGAATTCGCCGAGATCGCACGGGAGTTCGGGCTGCACCCGCTGGCGGTGGAGGACGCCGTCCACGCCCACCAGCGGCCCAAGCTGGAGCGCTACGACGACACCCTGTTCACCGTCTTCAAGACGGTCCACTACGTGGAGCACGCGGAGCTGACCGCCACCAGTGAGGTGGTGGAGACCGGCGAGGTGATGTGCTTCACCGGCCGGGACTTCATCGTGACCGTGCGGCACGGCGGCCAGGGCTCGCTGCGCGCGCTGCGCCACCGCCTCCAGGACGACCCCGAGCTGCTGGGCAAGGGCCCCTCCGCGGTGCTGCACGCCATCGCCGACCAGGTCGTGGACGGCTACATCGCGGTGGCCGGGGCGATGCAGGACGACATCGACGAAGTGGAGATCGACGTCTTCAGCTCCGGGTCCGACGGCAAGGGCGCGGGCGGCAAGGGCTCGGCGAAGGGCGGCGACGCCGGGCGGATCTACCAACTCAAGCGCGAGGTCCTGGAGTTCAAGCGGGCCGTGTCGCCGCTGCTGCGGCCGATGCAGGTGCTCAGCGAGCGGCCGATGCGGCTGATCGACACCGACATCCAGAAGTACTTCCGGGACGTGGCCGACCACCTGGCCCGGGTCACCGAGCAGGTGCTCTCCTTCGACGACCTGCTCAACTCGATCCTCCAGGCCAATCTGGCGCAGGCGACGGTGGCGCAGAACGAGGACATGCGCAAGATCACCTCGTGGGCGGCGATCTTCGCGGTGCCCACGATGATCGCCGGGATCTACGGCATGAACTTCGAGTACATGCCCGAGCTGAAGTGGAAGTACGGCTACCCGCTGGTCCTGCTGGTCACGGTCGCCATCTGCTTCGGCATCCACCGCGGCTTCAAGCGCAACGGCTGGCTGTGACGCCCGGCGGTCCGGGCGGCCCGCCCGGACCCCATTAGGCTGATCCCATGACGGAGACCGTGTCGCAGGCGCTGCTGGACCGCGCGCTCATCGAAGAGGCCACGAAGAAGTCCGGCCTCATCTGGGTACGGGGCGCCACCGGCCCGGCGCGGGCCCTGTGGCACGTCTGGCACGACGGCGCCGCGTGCGTGGTCGGCACGGACGGCGACGGTACGGGCCGGGCCGCCGGGCCCGCCCACGAGCAGCCGCTGCACGACCTCGGCCTGGTGGACGGCGGCACCGCGACCGTCACCGTACGCAGCAAGGACAAGGGCGGCCGGCTGGTCAGCTGGCAGGCCCGGGTCAGCGAGCTGGCGCCGGACGGCGAGGCGTGGCAGGCCGCCGTGGAGGACCTCAAGGGCAAGCGGCTGAACGCGCCGGACGCGGAGACGATGCCGGGGCGCTGGGCGCGCGAATGCCGCGTCCTGAAGCTGGCCCCGATCACGGAGGCCGCGGCCCACACGGACTTCGACGACTCCTCCCAGGCCGCCGTGCCCCTCCCCACCCCGGCCACCACCCGCCGCCCGATCCCGGCGGCCCTCCCGAAGCTCCTGCGGAGGAAGCGGAAGGGGTGAGGGGCGGCAGGGTCCCGGACCGGGGCTTGCGGCGCCCGGCCGATCCGGTGGGTACGCCCCGGTCGGCTCTGGTCGCCGAGAGCCATCGATGGGAACTCAGTCCCCGATCGTGATCGACTTCCCGTAGTCGATCACCTGGTCCGCCGCCGGCGCCCGCAGGTCCACCGGCTTGCCCCAGTCGGTGAGCCGCACCTCCCCGGCGCCGCCCGCGCGGCGCAGCCGCAGTGGATACGGCTTGCCTTCGAGGGAGACGTCGAGGGTGCCGCCGCTGCCCTGGGCGGCGGCTATGCGGATGGTGCGGGTGCCGTCCACGGCGCCGCGTTCGCCGGCGGTCAGTTTGCCGTGCAGGCCCAGCAGGCTGCTCAGCAGCGTGCTCTTGTCGGTGAAGCCGCTGAAGCGCTTGTAGACCGGGTCGGAGGCGGGCACCTTCACGTACTTGCCGATGAGCTTGGAGGCGGCCGTCCCGTCGTTCTTCGAGGGGGCGGCGCCCTTCTCGCGCTCCCAGAAGCCGGCGTCCGCCTTCAGGTACAGCGCGTCGCCGACCCGCAGCAGCTGGAAGGTGGCGGCCTTGGTGGACAGCTGGCCCTGGGCGCCGTTCTGCCCGAGTCGCATGTCGAGCTTGTACGTACGGCCCTGGCTGACCAGGTTGCCGGCCAGCCGTACCGTTCCGGCACCGCGGGCGGCCGTCTGCGCCTTGGTCTGGATCTGGTCGGCGGGCAGCTTGCCGACCCCGTTCGTACCGGCGTCCGGGTCCTCGGCCGCACAGCCCGCCAGCGCCCCGGCGAGCACCGCGCACACCGCCGCCGTCAGCGCCGCCCCGCGCCTGCGGTGCGATGCGGCCGGGCGGCGGGAGCAGGCCCGGACGGGGCCTGCCGAGGGGTATGTGGTCACGACGGCTCTGCTTCCTGATACGGATGACCTCGGCGGCAGTACGGCAGCGTACCCGGGGCCGGGCACGCCGTACGGCGGAGTACGTGGTGGACACCGTACGGCCCTTCCCACCCGGGCGGCACCGGCCGGTGCACGTTAGCCTGAATTCGGATCAAGGCTCCGCGGGACGCTTCACCTGCGGAGGAGCGGCAACACGTAACGCGAGGCAGAAACGGGCGCGGCCGTGGCGACGCGGCGGCCGGGTCCCGGCGGCGGCGGAACGGAAGCGGAGGCACTCGGCATGGCGGTGATCACCCCCCGGGTGTTCGTCTCGCATCTCTCGGGCGTCGCCGTCTTCGACCCCAACGGCGACCAGGTCGGCCGGGTGCGCGACCTGGTGGCGCTGCTGCGGGTCGGCGGCCGGCCGCCCCGGCTGCTGGGCCTGGTCGTCGAGGTGATCAGCCGCCGCCGGATCTTCCTGCCGATGACCCGGGTGACGGGCGTGGAGTCCGGCCAGGTCATCACCACCGGCGTGGTCAACATGCGGCGCTTCGAACAGCGCGCCTCGGAGACGCTGGTCCTCGGCGAGCTGCTGGACCGCCGGGTGCGGCTGGTCGAGACGGACGAGGAGGTCACCGTCCTCGACATCGGCATCACCCAGCTGCCGGCCCGCCGCGACTGGGAGATCGAGAAGGTCTTCGTGCGGAAGGGGAAGGGCGGGGCGCTGCGTCGTAAGGGAGAGACGCTGACGGTCGAGTGGTCGGCCGTCACCGGATTCTCGCTGGAGGAGCACGGGCAGGGCGCGGAGAATCTGCTCGCCACCTTCGACCAGCTGCGCCCGGCCGACCTGGCCAGCGCCCTGCACCACCTGACGCCCAAGCGGCGCGGCGAGGTGGCCGCCGCGCTGGACGACGACCGGCTGGCGGACGTCCTGGAGGAGCTGCCGGAGGACGACCGGGTCGAGATCATGGGCAAGCTCGCCGAGGAGCGGGCCGCCGACGTGCTGGAGGCGATGGACCCGGACGACGCCGCCGACCTGCTCTCCGAGCTGCCGGAGGAGGAGAAGGAGCGGCTGCTCGGCCTGATGCGTCCGGACGACGCGGCGGACGTACGGCGCCTGATGGCGTACGAGGAGCGCACCGCGGGCGGCCTGATGACCACCGAGCCAATCGTGCTGCGGCCGGACGCGACGATCGCGGACGCGCTGGCCCGGGTGCGCGACCCGGACCTCTCGCCGTCGCTGGCCGCCCAGGTGTACGTGTGCCGGCCGCCGGACGAGACGCCGACCGGCAAGTACCTGGGCCTGGTGCACTTCCAGCGGCTGCTGCGCGACCCGCCGTTCACGCTCGTCAGCTCCGTCGCCGACACCGATCTGCCGCCGCTCCCGCCGGACACCCCGCTGAACGAGGTGACCAGCTATCTGGCCACGTACAACATGGTCGCGGCGCCGGTCGTGGACGAGAGCGGCTCGCTGCTGGGCGCGGTGACCGTCGACGACGTACTGGACCATCTGCTGCCCGAGGACTGGCGCGAGGCGGAGATGCACGGCCCGCCCGGCGCGGCGGCGGACCGGGAGGGAGAGCCGGACGATGGGCGTTGAGGATCGGGACGGTGTCAAGGAGCGCGCGCGGGCGCTGAGCGCGACGCCCGGGTCCGGAGTGGGCGGCGGGCGCCCCCGCGTGCGCCTGGACCAGCCCCGCGCGCCGCGCCGCAGCCTGCTGCCGGAGTACGACCCGGAGGCGTTCGGGCGGCTGTCGGAGAAGATCGCCCGCTTCCTGGGGACCGGCCGCTTCATCGTCTGGATGACGGTGATCATCGTGGTGTGGATCATCTGGAACGTCGCCGCGCCCGACCATCTGCGCTTCGACAAGTACCCGTTCATCTTCCTGACGCTGATGCTCTCGCTCCAGGCGTCCTACGCGGCCCCGCTGATCCTGCTCGCGCAGAACCGGCAGGACGACCGGGACCGGGTCACCCGCGAACAGGACCGCAAGCAGAACGAGCGCGCCATCGCCGACACCGAGTACCTGACGCGGGAGATCGCGGCGCTCCGGCTGGGCCTGGGCGAGGTGGCCACCCGCGACTGGATCCGCTCCGAACTCCAGGACGTGCTCAAGGAGCTGGAGCTGCGTCAGCTGGTGGACGCGGAGAGCGACGGGGAGTACCGGCGGCGGGAGTAGCGGGGCGGCGTACCGGGGACGGGGCCGGCGTACCGGGAGTGACGAACACGACCGCCGACCGGCCTTTCCGGAGGCCCCCTCAAGCGCCGTAGTCTTGGCACATGGCTACCGACACGCCCCGAAGCGCAGCGCCCAGCGAGGACGCGGTCCGCGCCGCGCTCGCCACGGTGAACGACCCCGAGATCCACCGCCCCATCACCGACCTCGGCATGGTCAAATCGGTGGAGATCGCGGCGGACGGCACGGTCGCGGTGGCGGTCTATCTGACGGTCGCGGGCTGCCCGATGCGCGAGACGATCACCGCGAACGTCCGGGACGCCGTGTCGCGTGTCGAGGGCGTCACCGGGGTCACCGTCGAGCTGGACGTGATGAGCGACGAGCAGCGCAAGGAGCTGGCCTCCTCGCTGCGCGGTGGCACCGCCGAGCGCGAGGTGCCGTTCGCCAAGCCCGGCTCGCTGACCCGGGTGTACGCGGTCGCCTCCGGCAAGGGCGGCGTCGGCAAGTCCTCGGTGACGGTCAACCTGGCGGCGGCGATGGCGGCCGACGGTCTGAAGGTCGGCGTGGTGGACGCCGACATCTACGGCCACTCGGTGCCCCGGATGCTGGGCGCGGACGGCCGTCCCACCCAGGTCGAGAACATGATCATGCCGCCGTCGGCCAACGGCGTGAAGGTGATCTCCATCGGCATGTTCACCCCGGGCAACGCCCCGGTGGTCTGGCGCGGCCCGATGCTGCACCGCGCGCTCCAGCAGTTCCTGGCCGATGTGTACTGGGGCGACCTGGACGTCCTGCTGCTCGACCTGCCCCCGGGCACCGGCGACATCGCCATCTCGGTGGCGCAGCTCGTCCCGAACGCCGAGATCCTGGTCGTCACGACCCCGCAGCAGGCCGCCGCCGAGGTCGCCGAGCGGGCCGGCTCCATCGCCGTACAGACCCACCAGAAGATCGTCGGCGTGGTGGAGAACATGTCCGGGCTGCCCTGCCCGCACTGCGACGAGATGGTGGACGTGTTCGGCACCGGCGGCGGCGAGCGGGTCGCCGAGGGCCTGACGAAGACGACCGGCACCCAGGTGCCGGTGCTGGGCGCCATCCCGATCGACGTACGGCTGCGCGAGGGCGGCGACGAGGGCAAGCCGGTGGTGCTGACCGATCCGGAGTCCCCCGCCGGCGCGGCGATCCGCGCCATCGCGGGCAAGCTGGGCGGCCGGCAGCGCGGCCTGGCGGGCATGTCGCTGGGCATCACGCCGCGCAACAAGTTCTGAGCCGTTCCGGCCGCCGTCCGGGCGGTGGCCGGAACGTGCGGAGGGGCGGGCCCGATGGGCTCGCCCCTTCTTGGTGTGCCGTCCGGCCCGCTCAGAGCGTCCGGCATGCCGTCCGGCTCGTACGGGATGGCCTGCGGCCCGTCCGTCAGTCCGCGGTCACGCCCTCCGCGGGCACGTCGTCCGCCCGCGCGTCCTCCCTGGCCGCGCCGCGCCTCCCGTGCTCGTACACGCTCAGGTCCTTGACCACGGCGAAGCCCAGCCCGTACGCGCTCATCCCGCGCCCGTACGCTCCGATGTGCACGCCCCCGGGGCCCTCACCGGCCGAGCCGGCCAGCACCCAGCCGTACTCCGACTCGCGGTAGCGGAACGGCGTCGGTACGCCGTCCACCGGCAGCGTCAGCGCGCTCCAGCCCTCGCCGGCGAGGTCGTCGGCCAGCTCCCAGGCGAGCATCGTCTGCTGGTCGAGCCAGTCCTGGCGCAGCGAGCGGTCCATCTGCGTCGGCCACGTACGGGAGAGCAGGCCCGACCCGGCGAGCCAGGCCGCCGTGGAGACGGAGGTGGCCTCCAGGACTCCCGTGCCGTCGGCACTGCGCCGCACCGGCCGGCTGGCGACGGTCACCACGACCGCGAAGCGCTCCGCGTCCGGCGCGGTCTCCACCTTTATGGTGGGCTCCTGGCCGTGGCCGGTGGCGCCGTGCTCGACCGTGCCGTCCGCCGCCGCGCCGACCTGCATCAGCCAGCGGGGGCCGGTGAACGCCTCGTCGAGTCCGTACCACGGGAAAGCGGCCATCAGATAGCCGTCCACCTTGCGCGCGGCGTCGGCGGTGACCGCCTGCACTCCTGCCCGACCCGTCGTCTCCATCTGCGCGGAGCCTCCTAGTTGCCCAATGTCGTGGGCGGCCCGCCCCCCTCAGGCGACCTCACCCCGGACACGGGGAGCATAGTCAACCCGGTCGGCACCAGCGGGCATAAGGCTTGCATAAGACGAGTCAGGTGGCATCAGGGTCGAACGGCGGGCGCTCGCCCTGCGACGGCTTCGCGCCCTTCTTGAACATGTCGGGCGCCGCGGAGCCGGTGCCCGGGTCCGTGGTGTCCTTGGCGAAGCTCACCCGGGACGAGGACCCCCGGTCGGCGGAGGAGGCGCTGTCGGTGCCGTGCACCGCGTCCGTGACCTCGGCCATCTCCTTCTTCAGGTCGAAGCCGTTACGGATCTCCTGGAGGCCGTACTGGTCGTTCTCCAGCACGTGCTTGCGCACGAAGTTGCGCGGCTTGAGGTCCTCGAACTCGAAGTCCTTGAACTCCGGCCCCAGCTCGCTGCGGATGTCCTCCTTGGCGTTGTCCGAGAACGCCCGCATCTTGCGCACGAACCCCATGACATCCGAGATCACCTTGGGCAGCTTGTCCGGCCCGAAGATCAGAACCGCAAGGATCACGAGCGCGACCAGCTCTAGGGGTCCTATGTCGAAGAACACCTTGCAGCTCCTTGGGGGTAATCCGCGGCCTACCGGGACCTGGGGGGTCGAGGGGGACCTGTCCGGCCTATGGGCCAGGCCGCCTATCACGGTACCTGGCCCCGGCCGTCCGACGGGAGTCGCCCGCCCCAACACCGTGCAAACGCTCATGACCGGCGCCCGGGGTCCGGCGCTCACTCCTGGCTGGAGGCGCCCAGCGTGAGCTGCGCGGTCTGCTCGCCGCCGTCCCGGCGCAGGGTCAGCGTGAGCCGGTCACCCGGCCGGTGGCTGCGGATCTTGATGATCAGCTCCTCGCCGCTGTGCACGGGCTGCCCGTCCACCTTGGTGATCACATCGCGCGGCTTGATGCCCGCCTTCGCCCCCGGGCCGCCGGGGGTGACCGGGGCGCCGCCGTCCTTGCTCTTCGAGCTGACCCGGGCGCCGTCGCCCGCGTACTCCATCTCCAGCGTGACGCCGATCACCGGGTGCAGGACCTTGCCCTTGTTGATCAGCTGCTCGGCCACCCACTTGCCCTGGTTGATCGGGATGGCGAAGCCCAGACCTATGCTGCCGCCCTGGCCGCCGCCCTCCAGACCGCCGCCGGAGCTGTCGGCCGCGCGGATGGCGCTGTTGATGCCGATCACCCGCGCCCGGGAGTCGACGAGCGGGCCGCCGGAGTTCCCCGGGTTGATCGGGGCGTCGGTCTGCAGGGCGTCCACGTACGAGACGTCGCTGCCGTCGCCCTTCTTGCCGCCCGCGGTGATGGGGCGCTGCTTGGCGCTGATGATGCCCGCGGTCACCGTGTTGGCGAGGTCGTACGGGGCGCCGATCGCCACGACGGGGTCGCCGACCCGTACGGAGTCGGAGTCGCCGAGCGCCAGCGGGCGCAGCCCGGAGACGCCCTGGACCTGCACGACGGCCAGGTCATAGCCGCCGTCCCGGCCGATGACCTTGGCCTTGGCGGTCTCACCGCCACTGAAGGAGACGGATATCTCGCCGCCGGTGCCGGCCGGCTCGACGACGTGATTGTTGGTGAGGATGTGGCCCTGCTTGTCGAGGACGAAGCCGGTGCCGGTGCCCTGCTCGGAATTGCCGCGGACATGCAGGGTGACCACGCTGGGCAGGGCCGCCTGGGCGATCCCGGCGACGCTGTCCGGCTTGCGGCCGCCCCCGTCACCGGTGTCCTGCGGCAGCTCGATGGAGCCCAGGCCGCCGTTGCGCTCGATGTACGCGCCGACACCGCCGCCGATACCGCCCGCCAGCAGCGCCAGCGCGACCGCCCCGGCCGCCAGCGCGCCGCGGCGGCTGCGCCGGGGCGCCGCCGGGGGCGGAGGCGGCGTGCCCAGCGCCATCGCCCCGCCGTGCTGCGGCGTGCGCCAGGGGTCGTACTGCTGCCAGTGGCCCGTGGCCTCGCCGGGCTGGTGACTCCCGGGCTGCGGTACGGGCGGCTGTCCCGGGTGGGGCGCGCCGTGCGCCTCGGGCGGGAGCGGGGCGCCGGACGCGTCGTGCGCCACGGCGGGCAGCCGCGCGCCGTCGCCCTTGGTCAGCACGGTGGTGTCCGTGCCGGAGGACGGGGTGGCCGCGGGGTCGTGCGGGGCGGCCGGGGCGTGCCCGGACCGGTCGTGCGCGGCCGGCGGCTCGGCCTGGGGCATCGGCGTACGGGTGGAGTCGGCGTACGGCTGGGGCCGGGCAGCAGGGGGCTGCGGCTGGGCCGGGTACGGCGGCTGGGGCGGTACGGGGACGCCGGTGCCGTAGGCGGGCTGGCCGGGCGGCGGAACGGCGGCCGTGCCCTGCGGCGGGACGCCGGTGCCGTGGGCCGGGGTGGCCATCGGGCGCTGGACCGGCGGCGCGGGGGCCCAAGGTCCGGGGTCGCCGTACGGAGGCGTACCGTACGGGTCCTGGGGGTGCAGCGGCTGCTGCGGCGGGGCGGTCGGCGGCGCGGGGACCTGGCCGGCTGACGGCGGTGCGTCGGAGGGCACGCCGGAGGCGGCCCGGGGTGACGCCGTGTCAGGGGCAGGACCGGACGTACCGCCTGATACGGACGCGTCCCCCGTCGTCACGGCATCGCCCGACGCCCCGGGCACCTCGCCACTTCCCCCCACGCCCGCCGCCGGGAACTCCCGTGTCGCGGCGTCCCCTTCGGAGCCCGGCGCCGTGGCGCCGGGCGCGGCCGCGGAGTCCGCCGCCGGAGGCGCGGGCCGCTGCCCCGGCCGGCTCCACCAGTTCCGCTTCGGCCCGGCGGCCGTCCCCTCGTCCATGATCTCCCCACCGATACGCCCGCCGTGTCACACGGGCACCGCCACCTCACCGGCGGCGCGGCCCGCCAGGAGCCCGGCACACAGCACCGCCCGGACAGCGATTCAACCAGGTCCGCGCGGCCTCGCGCAGGGCCCGGTCAGCGCTGGGCGGGGCGGTGGGCGGTCAGCGTCTCCCGGGAGGCGGGGGCGGACGGTCCGAAGGCCCCGGCCAGGGGACGCCCGGAGTCCGCCGACGGCGGCGGCGGGCCCTCGGCGCGGGCGCCGGACAGCGGGGACGCGACGGCCGGTGCGAGGTGGTACGGCAGGCCCTGACCGGTCGGCACCGTCAGTGCGGAGCGGCCGTCGGACGGCCATCCGACCAGGGAGAGCGACAGGGGCGGGGCAGGGCGTGCGGCCACCGACGGTCCGGCCAGGCCCAGCGAGCTGGGCGCCGGCTCGGCGGTGGCGCCCGCGGCCGGGAGCGAGCGGGACCAGGGGCTGCCGGTCGCCGACATGGGCACGCCGTGGCTCAGGTCGGGCCGTCCGTAGGGGCCCGGGGTGGCGCTGAGCGGCGTCATCTGGCTGCCCGTACCGTCCGTACGCCCGCCGGGGCCGTCGACCGCCGCTTCCAGGGGCAGCGCGCCGCCGAGCGCGAACGCCGCCAGCGAGACCGCGCCGGCCGCCGCGGCGGCGAACCGGCGGCGCTGCGGCGCAGAGCGCTCCGTCTCGTGGATACGGAACCCCCGGGAGCGCGGCTGCCGCGGCACCGCGCCGATGGCATGGGCGCCGGACGGCGCGTAGCGGATCGAGCCGCCGCGCGCCTCGAAGTCGCCGCCTCCGGCCAGATCACCGCCGAACGCGCCGCCGCCGAGGCCGCCGCGGCCCAGTCGACTTCCAAAGCCGTCGGCATCACCTCCGGGCAGGCCCTGGAGACGCGCCAGCAGCCCCTCGGAGGGTCCGGGGGGCGCGGTTTCCGCGAAGACGTTCTTCAGCTGTCGCTGGTCGTCGGCCTCCGCCTTGCACTTTCCACACGTAGCGAGATGCGCGAGCACCCGCTCGCGCGCGTCATGTCCCAACTCCCCGTCGACCAGAGCCGCGAGGCGGTCGCCGAGATGATGCTCGGCGGGGGACGGACCGCCTGTACCGCTCACGCGATTCCGACCTCCCCTGTAGTGAGCGAAGTGAGCGTCCGCTGTTCGCGCTCCTCGGCGCGCGCCGCCGGGGAGCGGTGCTTGAGCGCCTTGCGCAGGTGGGAGCGGCCGCGGTGGATCCGGCTGCGGACGGTGCCCAGCTTGACGCCGAGGGTGGCGGCGATCTCCTCGTACGACAGGCCTTCGATGTCGCAGAGCACGACGGCGGCGCGGAACTCGGGCGCGAGGGTGTCCAGCGCCTGCTGCACGTCGGCGTCGAAGTGGGTGTCGTTGAAGTGCTGCTGCGGGGAGGGCTCGCGGCTGGGGAGCCGCTCGGCCGCGTCGTCGCCGAGCGCGTCGAAGCGGATGCGCTGGCGGCGGCGGACCATGTCCAGGAAGAGGTTGGTCGTGATGCGGTGCAGCCAGCCCTCGAAGGTGCCGGGGGTGTACGTCGACAGCGAGCGGAAGACGCGGACGAACACCTCCTGGGTCAGGTCCTCGGCGTCGTGCTGGTTGCCCGTGAGGCGGTAGGCGAGGCGGTAGACCCGTGCGCTGTGGGTGCTGACGATCTCCTCCCAGCTCGGCGGGGACCAGACCTGCGCGTCCGCTTCGGCGGCGAAGGTCGCTGTCGTAGCGGTGTCGGAGGCCCCTGCCCTGCCCTTGAGGCCGTGGGAGCGGGAACGGTCAGCGGTGTCTGTCACGGATTTCGGCTCGACGACCGACCGCCTGAAGCGCCTGCGCGCCCATCGGTCACCCGCCGCAGCCGCACCTCCCCTGGTGGCTCTGGTGGTGTCCAGTAGAGCCCCTACCATATCCACCTCGCCCGTTAGCTCCGGATAAGCAGATTTGACCTGCTTTTGGTCTGGCTTCGTGTCATCACGCACATCTCGCTGGGTCTTCACCGGCGCATCCCCCCTGCAGTGCTTCAACGCCCGGTCCCATCTGCGGGTTCCCGCACGCAGCGGATACAGTCACGGTTGCGTCAACTACGGGGACAGGAGAGGGCCATTACCGGCAACCGGCAGACGAGCTTGGCATTCGCCGAGGCGTACGGCGCCGGGACCATCGACGACAAGGCCGACGCCGCCCTGCACTGGTCCCGCGAGCAGGCGCGGGAGGCGGGCATCCGCGCGGTCTCCACGGGCACCGGCACCGCCCTGCGCCTGCTCGCCGCGACGGCGGACGCCAAGGCGGTCGCCGAGATCGGCACCGGCACGGGAGTGTCGGGCATCTACCTTCTGCACGGTATGCGGCCGGACGGCGTCCTGACGACGGTCGACCTGGAACCGGAGCGGCAGCAGTTCGCGAAGCAGGCGTTCCGGGAGGCGGGCTTCGCCGGCAACCGCGCGCGCTTCATCCCCGGCCGCGCCCTGGACGTCCTGCCCCGGCTCGCGGACGGCGGCTACGACCTCGTCTTCTGTGACGGCGACCGCATGGAGTGCCTCGACTACCTCGCTGAATCGTTGCGGCTGCTGCGCCCCGGCGGCCTGGTCTGCTTCGAGGGCGTCTTCGCCGACGGCCGTACCGTCGACTCGGCGGCGCAGCCCGCGGAGGTGCTGCGCCTGCGGGAGCTGCTGCGCACGCTGCGCGAGAGCGACGCGCTGATCTCGTCCCTGCTGCCGGTGGGCGACGGGCTGCTGTGCGCCGTCAAGCGCGGATGACCACGGCCGGGAGCCGGGCGGGCGCCGCCCGGGAACGAACGCGGCCCCGGCAGGCGTCGCGCGCACGCGCGAGCACCGGCCGGGGCCCGGGTATTCGGCTGGGGGTCCAGGGGTCAGCCCCGGGAAACCGCAGCATCAGGGCGGCTGCCCTGTCAGACGGTGACCTTCTCCAGGGCCTCGCCCAGGGCCTTGGCTTCGTCGGGAGTCAGCTCGACGACGAGTCGACCGCCGCCTTCGAGCGGAACGCGCATGACGATGCCCCGCCCCTCCTTGGTCACCTCGAGCGGGCCGTCGCCCGTCCGCGGCTTCATGGCCGCCATGCTCGTTCCCCTTCCTGAAACCAGCTCACGCAGCCGACAACCCAGGTGTCACCGGCATCGAACACATTGCTTCCAGGCCATTATCCCGCATCGCACGACCCGATGACCAACATCGGGGAGCATCCCTTCGGCAACGCGCTCTCGCAAAACCACCCAATTCGGGGAGTGGGCTGCGATACTTCGCCATCCACCGGCGTCCGGTCCCGGCCGGTTCTTTGACGTACGTCACATGACGGGCGCCGATGATCTCCGGCATCCTGAGCGACGGCTGCCACAGCCGGGCAGCCCGAGCCGCGACGGAGGGACCCCTCACCATGGCCGACACCGTGCTCTACGACGTCACCGACGGCGTCGGGACGATCACCCTCAACCGTCCCGACGCGATGAACGCGATGAACACGGAGGCCAAGGCCGCCCTGCGGGACACGCTGCGGGAGGCCGCCGCCGACCCGGCCGTACGGGCCGTCCTGCTGACCGCCACCGGCCGGGCCTTCTGCGTGGGACAGGATCTCAAGGAGCACATCGGGCTGCTGGCCGAGGACCGCGCGACCGGCTCCGGGCAGACCATGAGCACAGTGCGCGAGCACTACAACCCCATCGTCACGGCGCTCGCCGGGATGCCGAAGCCGGTGGTGGCGGGGGTGAACGGGGTCGCGGCGGGCGCGGGCGCCGGCTTCGCGCTGGCCGCCGACTTCCGGGTGGTCGCCGACACCGCCTCCTTCAACACCTCCTTCGCGGGCGTGGCGCTCACCGCCGACTCCGGGATCTCCTGGACGCTGCCCCGCCTGGTCGGCCAGGGCCGCGCCGCCGACCTGCTGCTCTTCCCGCGCAGCATCACCGCCCAGGAGGCGTACGACCTGGGCATCGCCAACAAGGTCGTACCGGCGGCGGACTTGGCGGCCGAGGCGGCGGCGGTGGCCCGCACGCTGGCCGCCGGGCCCACCGCCGCATACGCCGCGATCAAGGAATCCCTGGCGTTCGGGGCCGGGCACACCCTCACCGAGACCCTCGCCAAGGAGGAGGAGCTCCAGACGCGGGCGGGCGCCTCGGAAGATCACCACATCGCGGTGGAAGCCTTCGTGAAGAAGGAGAAGCCGCGCTTTTTGGGGCGCTAGCCGGGTCCGGCGGCCCGGCCGGGCGCCGGCCGGACGACCGGCCGGGTTCCTCAGCCCTGCGCCGCCGCCTCCACCGCGTCCCGTACGTGGCAGTCCGCGAGGTGGTCGTTGACCAGGCCGCACGCCTGCATCGTCGCGTACGCCGTGGTGGGGCCGACGAAGCGGAAACCGCGCTTCTTCAGATCCTTGGCCAGCGCCGTGGACTCCGGGGTGACCGGCGCCACGTCGGCGAGGGTGCGCGGCGCGGGCCGTACGGCGCGCTCGGGGGCGTACGACCAGATCAGCCGGTCCAGCTCGCCCGGCTCCAGGGCGGCCGCCACCCGGGCGTTGTTGATCACCGCGTGGATCTTGGCGCGGTTGCGGATGATGCGGGCGTCGGTGAGCAGCCGCTCGGCGTCCTCGTCGGTGAACCGGGCGACCGCCTCGATACGGAAGTCCGCGAACGCGGCCCGGAAGCCCTCGCGGCGGCGCAGGATCGTGATCCAGGACAGCCCGGACTGGAACGCCTCCAGGCTCATCCGCTCGAACAGCGCGTCGTCGCCGTGGACCGGCAGGCCCCACTCGGTGTCGTGGTACGTGCGATAGTCGGCCATTTTCTCCGACTCCATGCCCCAGGGGCAGCGCGGCACCCCGTCCGGGGCCGTGATCACTGAAGTCATCGGGCGGTCTTCCCCTCTTCCTCGCCGCCGGACGCCGGGGCCTCCCCCTCGGCCGGCCGTTCCCCGGCCCGGTCGGCGGGCCCGTCCTCGATCAGGCCGGGCGCGCCCATCGCCGCGGCGTGCGCCCCCGCGAGGGCGGACTCCAGCTCGGCGATCCGCGCGTCCCGCTCGGCCAGCTCGGCGCCGAGCCGGTCCAGGACGTCGTCGACGTCGTTCATGCGGTAGCCGCGCACGCACACCGGCAGGCGCAGCGCCTCCACATCGGCGCGGGAGGCGGGCCGGTCCGCGGGCAGCGGGTCGTACAGCCGGTCCGGCGCGGCTTCGCCCAGGCCGCCCGCCGCACCGCCGCCCACCACGGCGAGCGTGACCGCGGCGACCACCACGACCATCGCGATCAGCAAGAACCAGAACACGACCATCTCCCCGAGCTATGTGTTGCCCCTGATCGTGCCATGCGGGTGTGACGGTTAGGGTCGCTGCCGGACCACGAAGAGGGAGAAGCGATGCTGCGGCTGGGCCAACGGGAATTCACTGCGCACGAGCCGGTGATCATGGCGATCGTGAACAGGACCCCGGACTCCTTCTACGACCAGGGGGCCACCTTCAGCGACGAGCCCGCGCTCGCCCGGGTGGAGCAGGCGGTGGCCGAGGGCGCAGCGATCATCGACATCGGCGGCGTCAAGGCGGGTCCGGGCGAGGAGGTCAGCGCCGCCGAGGAGGCCCGGCGCACGGTCGGCTTCGTCGCCGAGGTGCGCCGCCGCCACCCGGACGTGGTGATCAGCGTGGACACCTGGCGGCACGACGTGGCCGAGGCGGTCTGCGAGGCCGGCGCCGACGTGCTGAACGACGCCTGGGGCGGGGTGGACCCGAAGCTGGCCGAGGTCGCGGCCCGCTACGGCGCCGGTCTGGTGTGCACCCATGCGGGTGGTGTGGAGCCGCGGACCCGCCCGCACCGGGTGGCGTACGAGGATGTGATGGCGGACATCCTGCGGGTGACGCTGGGCCTGGCCGAGCGGGCGGTGGAGCTGGGCGTACGCCGGGACGCGATCATGATCGATCCCGGGCACGACTTCGGGAAGAACACCCGGCACAGCCTGGAGGCGACGCGCCGGCTCGGCGAGATGACCGCCGCCGTGCCCGGCGACCTCGGCTACGACCGGGCGGGGAACACCCCGTTCCCGGTGCTGGTCTCGCTGTCGAACAAGGACTTCGTCGGCGAGACGCTGGACAAGCCGGTCAAGGAGCGGCTGCTCGGGACGCTGGCGACGACCGCGGTGTCGGCGTGGCTGGGCGCGCAGGTCTACCGCGTCCACGAGGTCGCCGAGACCCGGCAGGTGCTGGAGATGGTGGCCTCGATCGCCGGCCACCGGCCCCCGGCGGTCGCCCGCCGGGGGCTCGCGTAACCCGTACGGGCGTGCCGCCTTACGGCTACTTCCCGGTCTCCTTGGAGACCAGCGCGACCGCCTCGTCCACGTCGTCGGTGACGTGGAAGAGCAGCAGGTCGTGCTCGGACGCCTTGCCCTGGGCGACGACCGTGTCGCGCAGCCAGTCGACCAGGCCGCTCCAGTACTCCGTACCGAAGAGCACGATCGGGAAGCGGGTCACCTTGCGCGTCTGGACGAGGGTCAGCGCCTCGAACAGCTCGTCGAGGGTGCCCATGCCGCCGGGCAGCACGACGAACCCTTGCGCGTACTTCACGAACATCGTCTTGCGGACGAAGAAGTAGCGGAAGTTCACGCCGATGTCGACGTGCGGGTTCATGCCCTGCTCGAAGGGCAGCTCGATGCCCAGGCCGACGGAGACGCCCTTGGCCTCCCTGGCGCCCCGGTTCGCGGCCTCCATCACGCCGGGCCCGCCGCCGGTGATCACCGCGAAGCCGGCCTCCACCAGCGCCCGGCCGAGGGCCACGCCCGTCTCGTACTCGGGCGAGCCGACGGGTGTACGGGCCGACCCGAAGACGCTGATGGCGCTCGGGAGTTCGGCCAGCGCGCCGAAGCCCTCCACGAATTCCGACTGGATGCGCATGACCCGCCAGGGGTCGGTGTGCACCCACTCCGTGTCGCCCTCGGCGGTGTCCAGCAGCCGCTGGTCAGTCGTCCCCCGCTGCACCTGATCGCGCCGGCGCACCACCGGTCCCAGCCGCTGTTCCTCCCACGCCCGCTCTTCCTCGGGGATGGCCATATCGTGCTCCCTCCGCTGCCGGTCGGTGTCCGGCAAGGGTAGATCGGCGCAGGTGACGGGCAGAGCAATTCCGGATGCCGGGAAACAACCGCGGCAGGTGTGCCGGGTGGGTCAGGCGGTGAGCCAGGCCCGCAGGCGCTCCTCGCAGTGCCGGATACGGTCGGTGGCGACCCTTTCGTCCTTCTTGTGCGCCAGCAGTGCGTCCCCCGGGCCGTAGTTGACGGCGGGCACGCCCAGCGCGCTGAAGCGCGAGACGTCCGTCCAGCCGAACTTGGGCTTCGCGGTGCCGCCGACCGCCGCCATGAACGCAACGGCCGCGGGGTGCGACAGGCCCGGCAGCGCGCCCGGCGAGTGGTCGTCGACGATCATCTCGGTGACGCCGCAGTCCGCGAAGACCTCGCGGACGTGGTCGAGCGCGTCCTGTGCGGAGCGGTCCGGCGCGTAGCGGAAGTTGACGGTGACCGTGCAGGCGTCGGGGATGACGTTGCCGGCCACGCCGCCCTCGATCCCCACCGCGTTCAGGCCCTCGCGGTATTCGAGCCCGTCGATCACCGCGCGCCGCGGCTCGTACGCGGCCAGCCGGGCGAGAATCGGCGCCGCCGCGTGGATGGCGTTGCTGCCCATCCAGCTGCGCGCCGAGTGGGCCCGCTCGCCCGCGGTGCGCAGCAGCACCCGCAGCGTGCCCTGGCAGCCGCCCTCGACCTGGGTGTCCGAGGGCTCCAGCAGGACGGCGAAGTCGCCCGCCAGCCAGTCCGGGTGCTTCTCGGCCAGCCGCCCGAGCCCGTTGAACTCGGCGGCGATCTCCTCGGCGTCGTAGAAGACGAAGGTCAGGTCGCGGTTGGGCGCGGGGACGGTGGCGGCGATGCGCAGCTGTACGGCGACGCCGGACTTCATGTCGGTGGTGCCGCAGCCCCACAGGACGCCGTCCTCGTCGAGCCGCGAGGGCACGTTGCCCGCGATCGGCACGGTGTCCAGGTGGCCCGCCAGCACGACCCGTTCGGCGTGGCCCTGGTGCGTGCGCGCGACCACGCAGTTGCCGTCCCGCTCCACCGTCAGGTGCGGGAGCGCGCGCAGGGCGTTCTCGACGGCGTCCGCGAGGACCTTCTCGTCCTGGCTGACCGACGGGATGTCGACGAGCTGCGCGGTCAGCTCGGCCGCGTCGAGGGAGAGGTCCAGTGCGGGGGTCTGCGTAGCGGGCTGCATGGTTCCGACCCTACCGGCGGCCCTCCAGTACCGTTGGCTGCGTGTCCCCCCAGCCCACCGCTCCCGCCCGCAGCAAGCGCCTCCTGCGTATCGGCGCGGCCTTCGCCGTGCTCCTCGGACTGGCCGTGTACCTCGTCGTCCAGTACGTCACCGGCGGCCCGGGGGCGCCCCGCTGTGCGGTACGGACCGCGGACGGCGGCGACCCGTACGAGATCTCGCCGGAGCAGGCCGCGAACGCCGCGACCATCGCGGCCGTCGGCTCCTCGCGGAAGCTGCCGGAGCGGGCCGTGACCATCGCGCTGGCGACCGCGATGCAGGAGTCCGGGCTGCGCAACATCGGCTTCGGGGACCGGGATTCGGTGGGCCTCTTCCAGCAGCGTCCCTCGCAGGACTGGGGCACCGTCAAGCAGATCATGGACCCGGTCTACTCGGCCGGGGAGTTCTACACCCACCTGGTCAAGGTGCCGGGCTATTCGCGGCTGCCGCTGACGGTGGCCGCGCAGAAGGTGCAGCGCAGCGGCTACCCGCAGGCGTACGCCAAGCACGAGCCGAACGCCGCGCTGCTGACCGGCGCGCTCACCGGGCGCGACGGGGCCGCGATGACCTGCTCGGTGAACCGCCCGGCGGACGAGAAGCACCCGGGCGGCACGGCCCGGGTGCGCGAGAGGCTGGTGCTCGAGTTCGGTCCCGACGTGCTGCCGCACACGGACGGGACCGCGCCGGGCGGCAAGGACGGCAAGGACGGCGGCCGGGTGCTGACGGTGCCCGCGCTGCCGGACTCCTCCGGCAGCGACGAGGACGAGGACGCGGTGACGCGCCGTACGCCGGGCGTGGGGCAGGCCGGCGGGGCGGCCTCGGACGCGGACGGCGCCGGCAGCGAGCGCCGCGGCTGGGAGCTGGCCACCTGGGCGATGGCCCACTCCGGCGAATTGGGCATCGAGCAGATTTCCTACGCCGGGAAGATGTGGTCCGCGGCCGATTCCGGGAAGGGCTGGCAGCAGGCGACCGGCGCGGCGGCGCGTGCTTCGGGTACGGACGTACGGATCGTCACCGGACGCTGAGGTGCGGCGGCGCGGTTGCCGCCGGGGTCCGGGGCGGGGCCGTACGCCTGCCGCCGGGGCCCGGAACACGGCCGTGACGTGGCCGTCCGGCGGTCGCCGGAGCCGTCGCCGCGCGCCGCGCCGGTCACCCGGACGGCCGTCACGCCGTCAGCCCCGGCGTCACCGAGCAGCCGTCCGGCGGGTCGCTCGTTCGCGTTAAGACCGTCAATCCGGCGCGGGGGTACGACATCGCCGCCGACGGGGTCACCCGAACGGCGTGGAAGCCGCCTGAACACAGAGGCGTGACGTTTCCGCACCGTACTGCGTACGGCGCACTTTGCCCGGTTTCACCCGAATCAGATTATGTGACACCCCACCGATTCTTTACCGGCGGCGCCGCAACCTTCCCGGACCTGGCGCGGTAGTCACGTCGTGCGCCCGGCAGCCTCCGCGCCCCGCCCGGCGACACGGCACGTCTGTCAGAAGAACCAGTCCCTCTCCGACAAGGAGCACCATGTCCCTCCCCCTTCGCCGGATCGCCCGAGCCGCGCTGCTGGTCGCCGCCGGCGCAGCCCCCGTGGTCGGTGCGGCAGGCTCCGCGGGCGCCGTGGAACTGCCGAAGACCGCCGACCTGGGCGGTCTGACCGCGTTGGACACCGCGAGCCTCGCCGACACCGCGGACGGCGCGGTGCAGGGTGCCGGTGACCTCGCCGGCGAGACCGGCGGGAACGCCACCGAGGCCGGCAGCAAGGTCGTCCGCAAGGCCGTCCCCTCGCTGAGCAAGTCCGCCGGCAAGACCACCGGCAAGACACTCAAGGAGACCGCCCCGGCCGCCAAGGAGGCCGCGAGCAACGCCGCCGGCGACACCGCGGACAGCGCGGGGGACATCCTCACCGACACCCTGCACACGGCCACCGAGGACGGCCTGCCGACCGACGGCCTGACCGAGACGCTGCCCGGCGACGGTCTGTCCACCGACGGTCTGACCGACTCGCTGTCCACGGACGGCCTCGCCCAGGCGGTCGGCGACTCCGGCCTGGCCTCGGACCTGCTGCCCACCAACGGGCTGCCGATCAGCTGACGCGCCGGGGCGCACGAAGCCCGGCGCGTACGCCGTACGACGGCGTACGCGCCGGGCTTTCGTATGCGCCGGACTCCGGTGTACGCGGTTACTGCGCCAGGCGCCGTACGGCCGCGTCCACCCGCTCGTCGGTGGCGGTGAAGGCGACCCGTACGAACCGCTCCCCCGCCGTGCCGTAGAAGTCGCCGGGCGCGACCAGGACGCCGCGCTTGGCGAGGTCGGCGACGGTGTCCCAGCACGACTCGTCGCGCGTCGCCCACAGGTAGAGCGACGCCTGACTGTGCTCGATGCGGAAGCCGGCGGCCTCCAGGGCCTCGCGCAGGGCCGTACGGCGGCGGGCGTAGCGCTCGCGCTGCTCGCCGACGTGCTCGGTGTCGCCGAGCGCCGCGACCGTGGCGGCCTGCACCGGCGCGGGGATCATCATGCCGCCGTGCTTGCGGATCTGGAGCAGCTCGCCGAGGACTGCGGCGTCGCCCGCGAGGAAGGCCGCGCGGTAGCCGGCCAGGTTGGAGCGCTTGGACAGCGAGTGGACGGAGACGATGCCGCCGTACGAGCCGCCGCAGACGTCCGGGTGCAGGACGGAGACCGGGTCGGCCTCCCAGCCCAGCTCGATGTAGCACTCGTCGCTGAAGAGCAGGACGCCGTGCTCGCGCGCCCAGGCGACGGTGCGGCGCAGTTCGTCGGCGCTGAGCACGCGGCCGGTCGGATTGGACGGCGAGTTGAGCCACAGCAGCTTGAGGCCGGCCGGGTCCAGCTCCCAGGGGTCGTCGTAGACGACGGGCTCGGCGCCGGCCAGGCGCGCGCCGACCTCGTACGTCGGGTAGGCCAGGCGCGGGTAGGCGACGCGGTCGCCGGCGCCCAGGCCGAGCTGGGTCGGCAGCCAGGCGACCAGTTCCTTGGAGCCGACGACCGGCAGCACGTTGGTGTGGGCCAGGCCGGTGGCGCCCAGACGCCGCTCCGCCCAGCCGGTGAGCGCGTCGCGCAGCGCGGCGGTGCCCCAGACCGTCGGATAGCCGGGGCTGTCGGCGGCGTCCGTGAGGGCCTTTTGGACCAGCGCGGGCACGGGATCGACCGGAGTGCCCACGGACAGGTCCACGATGCCGTCCGCATGCGCGGCCGCCGTGGCCTTGTAGGGCTCCAGCCGGTCCCAGGGGAAGACCGGAAGACGGGACGAAACGGTGCCCACGTTGCTCTCTTTCCTCACGTTCCTCGGGACGCACAGGGCCGAAAACGCCTCGGCCCCGTGCGGCATCGGCACCCCGTCGCGTGTCTACGCGAGGGGGCGGCCGGCCGTACGGGACCGGGGCGGCGCCATGCGGCCGCTCAGCCGTTCTGCGGCGGCAGCGCTGCGATGAAGGGGTGGTCGCGCTCGATCAGGCCCAGCTTGCTGGCACCACCGGGCGAACCGAGCTCGTCGAAGAACTCCACATTCGCCTTGTAGTAGTCCTTCCACTCCTCCGGGGTGTCGTCCTCGTAGAAGATCGCCTCGACCGGGCAGACCGGCTCGCAGGCGCCGCAGTCGACGCATTCGTCCGGGTGGATGTACAAGGACCGGGAGCCCTCGTAGATGCAGTCGACGGGGCACTCCTCGATGCATGCCTTGTCCTTGACGTCGACACAAGGCTGCGCGATGACGTAGGTCACGCTGTCGTTCCTCCTCGGTAGGGCTGGCGGACCGATTGGCAGTTCCGCCGCGGGGCGCGCGGGAGCGCGGCGTCGTCGATGCCCGCACCTAGTATCTCCGTTCCCGGGCACGAGACGAACAAGAGGGGCGGGTAGAGCCGTGGAATTCACTACCGGCGGACGGCTGGAGGTCCACATCACCCGTGCTGACGTGGGCAAAAGGGTATCTGTCCGGCGCCTGGACGGCACCGGCGAGGGGTCTTCGAAGTTCACCGACACGGTCGGCGTTCTCACATCATGGGACGACGGTGTGCTGAGCATCACACGCCGGAACGGAGAGACCGTCCGGATTTCCGAGACCACGCTGGTCGCGGGCAAAACGGTGCCCGCGGCTCCGGCCCGCCGCCGCTCCCCCGCGGCGAGCGCGCCCGAGCTGGAGCGGGTGGCCGCCCGCGGCTGGCCGCCGGTCGAGAGCGCGTGGCTGGGCGAGTGGCAGCTGCGGGCGAGCGGCGGCTTCACCCGGCGGGCCAACTCGGTGGCGGCCCTGGGCGATCCGGGGCTGCCGCTGGACACCGCGCTGGAGCGGGTGCGCGCCTGGTACGCGGAGCGCGACCTGCCCGCGTACATCCAGGTCGGTACGGGCGCCCCGGGCACCCAGGAGCAGCTGGCGGCCGACCTGGACAGCCGCGGCTGGACGCGCGAGGTGACGGCGGAGCTGCGGATCGCGGCGCTGGCGCCCATCGGCGACCTGGACGCGGATGTGTCCCGGGTGGCGCTCACCCGGGAGGTGGACGCGCGGTGGCTGCGCCGCTACCAGCGGTCGGCCGACCCCGGCCCCGAGGTGCTCAAGGTGCTGCACGGCGGGCCGTCCGTGTGGTTCGCGGCCGTGCCGGACGAGGCGGGCGAGGTGATCGCGATCGGGCGGTGCGTGGTGGACGGGCGGTGGGCCGGGTTCGCGGCCGTCGAGGTGGCCCCGGAGCACCGGCGGCGCGGGCTGGCCTCCGCCGTGATGGCGGCGCTGGCCCGCAAGGCCCTGGACGAGGGCGCATCGGCCGCGTACCTCCAGGTGGAGACGGACAACCAGGACGCCCGCGCGCTGTACGACGGGCTGGGCTTCGTCACGCACCACCACTACCACCACTGGCGCGCCACCCAGGGAGGCCCCAGCTGAACGGGCACGAGCCCCGCGGGCACCCGGAGCCGGACGGGGACGGCGCGTCCGCCGAGCGGCGGCGGCAGTTCGCCGAGGCCGCCCGCGACGAGCGTCCCGACCTGGCCAGGCTGTGTCTGCTGATCGCGGCGGAGGCCGATCCCGCGCTCGACGAGGCGGGCATGGACGCGGCCCAGATCGAACTGGACGCGCTGGCCGGGCGGCTGCCGTTCGCCCCGGCGGGCGGCCCGCGCCCCTGGGCCCGCAACGTCGCCGAACTGCTCGGCGCGCGCCTCGGCTTCCGCGGCACGCCCGCCGACTACCGGCGCCTGGAGTCGTCGCTGCTGCACGAGGTGCTGCGGCGCCGGCGGGGCCTGCCGATCCTGCTGTCGGTGGTGTGGATGGAGGTCGCGCGGCGGGCCGGGGCGCCGGTGTACGGGGTGGCGCTGCCGGGCCACTTCGTCGTCGGCTTCGGCGACCCGTACGGCGCGCACGTCCTCGCCGACCCCTTCGACGGCGGGCGGCTGCTGACCGACGAGGACGCGGGGGTGCTGGTCGCGGGCGCGACCGGGGCGCCGCTGACCGAGCAGATGCTCACGCCGGCCGAGCCGCTGGAGATCGTGCTGCGCATCCTGAACAACATCCGGGCGTGGGCGGCGGCCCGGCCGGAGCACAGCGCCGTACAGCTGTGGGCTGTCGAGCTGTCCCTGCTGCTGCCCAGCCACCCGGCTCGGCTGCGTCACGACCACGCGCAACTGCTCGTCCAGCGCGGCGACTTTCTGGGCGGCGCGGCCGAGCTGGAGGAGTACGCGAAGGTGGTCGGGGCGGTCGATCCGGCGGCGGCTGCGGCGGTGCGCCGTCAGGCCGCGGCGGCCCGCGCCATGCTCAACTGATCCGGCGCGGCCTGCTCCGCGGCGGCCTCCGCTTCCGTGCGCGGTACGGCGTGCGGACCGCGGCGCACGATCAGTACGGTCGCGTCGTCCTTCAGCTGCCCGCCGGTGAACCGCTCCAGGTCGGCGCGGAGGGTACGCGCCAGCTCGTCCGGCTCCAGATGCGTCCAGCGGGCCAGGCGGTCGGCCAGCGGGTAGAACGTGCCATCCGCGCCGCGCGCCTCGGTGACCCCGTCGGTGCACAGCACGATCCAGTCGTCCCCCACCGGCTCGACGGCCACACTCTGCCGTGCCTCGCCGGTCAGCCACCCCAGGCCCAGCGGCAGGCCGCCCTCGCCGTCGGTGCGCTCGGTGACCTGGCCGTTCCGTACGAGGTAGTACGCGATGTGGCCGCAGGAGAGCACCTTCGTGCCGTCCTCCCCGCGTACCTCCAGCAGCAGGGCGGTGACGAAGCGCTCCTGGCCGCCGCGCTCGGCGGAGCGGGCGTTGTAGCGGGACAGCGCCTGTTCCATGCGTTCGGCGACGGCTTCGAGGGTGTCCTTGTAGTGGGCCGCCTCCCGGAAGGAGGCCAGCACCTCGTGCCCGGCGCCGATCGCCGGCATGCCCTTGCCCTGGACGTCGCCGATCACCAGCCGCAGCCCGTGCGGCGTCTGCACGGCCTCGTAGATGTCCCCGCCGACGCGGGCACCCTCCTGTGCGGAGACGTAGAACCCGTAGGCCTCCAGGGGCCCGGCGGTCAGCGGCAGCTCGCGCAGCATCTCCCGCTGCACGGCGTCGGCGACCATGCTCGTACGGGCGTACAGCGCCTCCCGCTCCAGCCGCGTCCGGCACAGCACCAGCGCGAACACGGCGACCAGCGCCACCCCGAAGATCCCGACGACCTTGCTGGCCAGGGACCAGTCGGGCACCAGGCGGGCGTGGATGTACGCCTGGCACAGGACGTACACGGCGGCCACCGCGGCGGTCCACCGGTAGGCGCAGCGCAGCGCGGCGATCAGCGGCGCGATGCCCATGAACAGGGCGAAGTGCAGCTGCGGGCCGGACACCGCGTCCGCCAGCGTGATGGCCAGGGTCCCGGTGACCAGCAGCAGCGCCACACCGCGGTCACGCGCCGGGGATCGCTGGATAGTCGTCACTCCTCCAGCGTGCGCCCGGCCGACCGGTCGGCCCAGGGCCGAAAGTCCTGGTGGGAGCTGTGGTGCGGGTGAGACTCCTTACAGCGGCCGGGACCCCTGCGGAGTGCGCGGGCTACAACCAGCCCTTGTCGCCCGCCGTGCGGACGGCCTCGGCGCGGTTGCGGGCGCCCGTCTTCTGGATGGCGGTGGACAGGTAGTTGCGCACGGTGCCCTGGGAGAGTTGCAGTGCGGCGGCGATCTCGGCGTTGGTGGAGCCGTCGGCCGCCGCGCGCAGCACATCGCACTCGCGGTCGGTGAGCGGGTTCGCCCCGTCGGCCAGGGCCGCCGCCGCGAGCGCCGGGTCGATGACCCGCTCGCCGCGCAGCACCCGCCGCACGGCGTCCGCCAGTTGCGCGGCCGGGGCGTCCTTGACCAGGAACGCGTCGGCGCCGCACTCCATCGCGCGGCGCAGATAGCCGGGCCGCCCGAACGTGGTGAGGATGACGACCTTCAACTTCGGGAACTCGGCGCGCAGCAGGGCGGCGGCGTCCAGCCCGCTGATACCGGGCATCTCGATGTCCAGCAGCGCCACATCCACGGGCTGCTCACGCGCCGCGGCGACGACCTCGTCGCCCCGCGCGGCCTGCGCCACGACCTCCAGGTCGGGTTCCAGCCCCAGAAGCGCGGCCAGCGCTTCGCGGACCATCGACTGGTCCTCGGCAAGGAGGAGGCGCACTTTCCGCGTGGGCTGGTCGTCGCAGGGGTCGGTCATGTGGCCAATCTAGTCAACGGGTGGGATGCGCCGGCCAGGCGCGGTCGGGCGGGGCGGGCACCGGCTTCAGGCCCCGGACGGGGTCGGGTCCGTGGCCGGGCTGTGGTCCGTGCCGTGGGCCGCGGTGCCGGTCAGCGGTGGGGTGCCGAGCGGGACGTACGCGCGCAGGGCGAAACCGCCGCCGCGGCGTGCGGTGCCCGTCTCCAGGCGGCCGTCGGCCAGGGCGAGGCGCTCGCGCAGGCCGCTGAGGCCGTTGCCGTCGTGGCCGCCGCCGCGTGGCGGGCCGGCGCCGTCGTCGATGACGGACAGGCACAGATAGCGCCGCTCGTCGGCCTCCCACTCCTCGGTGAGCAGCAGCTCGCAGCGGTCGGCGCCGCTGTGCCGTACGACGTTGGTGACGGCCTCGCGCAGCGCCCAGGCCAGCGCGCCCTCCCCCTCCGCCGTCAGGCCCCGGTGCTCCCGCTCCAGGGCCGGGTCGATGTCCGCCCTGATCGCGGCGGTGCGCAGCGCGGCGCGGACCCCGGCCAACTCGACGGCGAGCCGGGGGCGCCGGTAGCCGGTGACGGCCTCGCGGACGTCGACGAGGGCCTGGCGGCTGACCCGTTCGATGTCGGCGACCTGCTGGGCGGCGGCTTCCGCGGCGCCGGGCAGCATCCGCCCGGCCAGCTCGCTCTTGAGCGTGATCAGGGAGAGCGAGTGGCCGAGGAGGTCGTGCAGGTCGCGGGCGAGGCGCAGCCGCTCCTCGTTGGCGGCGAGGCGGGCGACCTCCTCGCGGGCGGCGCGCAGCTCCTGCGTCGTACGGATCAGGTACTGCACGCCGGTCATCGAGAACCCGGCGAGCAGGCAGGGAATGGCGTATCCGAAGAGGTAGGCCCGTACGTCCGGGTAGCGCGAGCCGATCAGCAGGAGCAGAGCGGTCAGCGCCGGGATGGTCCACCGCGAGACGCGCAGGGGCTCGGTGACGCCCACCGCCACGCCCACGAACGTGAAGAGCACCAGCCAGTTCGGGCCGAGCACCAGGGACATCACGATGGCGAGGGCCGTGATGCAGGCCACCACCGTCCGGGCCACGCGGTCCGGCGCCGGGCGGTGGGCCATGCGCCGGAAGACCAGCGCGAAGTACAGGACGACGAACGTCAGGAGACCGGACCAGCCCAGGACCTCGTGCGCCGGGGACATGTCGCCCTCGACCAGGTTCCCCACCGGCCCCGCCAGGTAGAAGAACCAGATGACGATCCAGAAGGACTTCACCAGCAGCTGCTTGCGGTTGCGCGGAGGCGCCCCCATCAGCACCGGGTTGCAGTCGGTCTCCCGATCCCTCATGCCGTACGCGTGTCCTTCCGATAGAGCCAGGCCGCGCCCCCGGCGAAGATGATCAGGTAGCCGACGAGGATGGCGACGTCCTTCAGGTGCGGGGCGCCCCCCGCCTCGACGGCGGTGCCGAGTGCGGCGTACGCGTGGGTGGGCAGCCACTCCGCGATGTTCTGCACCCACTGCGGCAGGATCGTCAGCGGCATCCACAGTCCGCCGAGGAACGCCAGCACGAAGTACACCATCATCGCAATGGGACGGACCGCGTCGCCGTTGGCCAGGTAGCCGATGGCCACGCCGAGCGCGGCGAAGACGAAGCTGCCGAGCCAGGTGCCGACGGGGATGGCGATCCACTGCCAGGTCTCCAGGTGTACGCCCTTGACCGTGGCGCCGGCGAGCAGGACGAGCAGGATCGACGGCAGGCTGATCGTCGCGGCGGAGGCCATCTTGGCGGCGACATAGCCACGTCCGGGCAGCGCGGTCAGCCGCAGCTGGCGCACCCAGCCCTTCTCGCGCTCCTTGGCGATCGCCTCGCTGTTGCCGATGAGCACGGCGGTCATCGCGCCGAACGCGGACATGGCGACCATGTAGTACAGCCCCATGTTCAGCTTCATGCCCGGTATCGGGCTGCTGTCGGCGCCGCCCGCGATGATCAGGTAGAGCACCGGCGGGTAGATCACCGAGAAGAACATGAACTTCTTGTTCCGCAGGGCGCGGACGATCTCCAGCTTGATCAGGGTGGTCATCGTGCCGCCTCCTCGGCGGTCGCTGCGTCGGTGATGGCGATGAACGCCTGCTCCAGGCCGAGTCCGGCCACTTCCAGGTTGCGCGGGTACAGCCCGAGGCCGTAGACGGCGTGCACCGTCGCGTCCGCGTCCTGGGACTGGATGCGCACGGTGCGCCCCGAGACCTCCAGGGAGGTCAGGGACGGCAGGCCGCGCAGCACCTCGCGGTCGGCCGGGCCGTCCAGGTCGAAGGTGACCCGGCGGGCGCCGGCCCGCGCCTTGATCTCGGCGGAGGTGCCGTCGGCCAGCACCCGGCCGCGGTGCAGCACGATCACGCGGTCCGCGATCTCGTCCGCCTCTTCCAGGTAGTGGGTGGCGAACAGCACCGTACGGCCCTGCTGGGCCTGGGCGCGCATGGTGCCCCAGAAGGTCTGGCGGGAGGTGACGTCCATGCCGGTCGTCGGCTCGTCCAGCACGATCAGGTCGTTGGCGCCGGCCGTGGCCAGTGCGAACCGCACCCGCTGCTCCTGGCCGCCGGAGAGCTTGTCGACCATCCGGTCGGCGATCTCGGCGATCCCGGCGGTCTCCAGGATCCGGTCGACCGGATAGGCGTGCGGGTGCAGGTCGGCGGCGAGCCGGACCAGCTCACGGACCTTGACGCCGCCCATCAGGCCGCCGCTCTGGAGCATCGCCCCGACCTTGCCCTGCTCGATGGCGCGCTGCGGGGTCGTGCCGAAGAGCGACACGGAGCCGGTGTCGGCGTTGCGCAGGCCCAGGAGCAGGTCGAGGGTGGAGGACTTGCCGGCGCCGTTGGGGCCGAGCAGGGCGACGGTCTCGCCCGGGTACAGCTCCAGGTCGAGGTCGGCCACCGCCTTCACGGAACCGTAGTTCTTGCTGACTTTACGGAAACTGACAACGGGCGCCGCCCCCGTGCGGCGCCCGGTGGCAGGTGGTGGGGTGGTGGCTGTGCTCGTCATGTGCACCAGCTTGCCGGTGACGCGGGGCCGCCCGGCAGTGTCGGGTGTCGTGACTCCGGGATGACAGATGTCATGGGTGGTGTCCCCTAGGGGGCGTACGGGGTGCCTGCCCAGCCGTTCCGCTCCCCGCAGAACTCGGCCTCCACCACCCCCACGTACGAGGCGGCGTCGCCCAGCCAGTCGCCGTTGATGTTGAACGTCAGCTGGTGGCGGCCGTCCGTCGTCCCGACGACCCCGGACACCGAGCCGTTGGCGCGGCCCGTCTTGCCCACCACCGTCACGCCGCACGAGAGGGTGACGGACTCGATGCCGAGCCCGTAGCGCCAGCCGCCGGTGTCCGCGGGCACGGTGGTGAACATCTTCCGCATCGCCTCCGGACCCAGCAGCTGACCTTGCGTCAGGGCCCGGAAGAACGTGTTCAGATCGCCGGTGGTGGAGATGATCTCGCCCGCGGCGCCGAGCCACGACATGTTCTGTGCGGTGGCGTCCACGACGGGCGCGTCGGGCTGCCGCTGGTGCAGCCGTGAGTAGGCGGTGGGATGCGGCAGCGGCATCCAGGGACGCACGCCCGGGAAGGAGGTCTCGCGCAGCTTCAGGGGTGTCAGGATGCGCCGCTGCACCTCGTGGGCGTACGAGTGGCCCGTCATCTTCTCGATGATCATCCCGGCGAGGACGTAGTTGGTGTTGCTGTACGAGGCCGTGCCCGACGCGTCGCGCGGCGGCCGCTTCATCGCGAGGGCGACCAGGTCGGCGGGGCGGTAGGTGGTGTAGCGGTGGCCGGGGAATCCGGGGCCGGAGGTGTGGTCCGCGAACTCGGGGTCGGATGTGTAGTTGAAAAGGCCGCTGGTGTGGTTCAGCAGCTGACGCAGGGTGATGGCGCGGCCGTCGTTGCCGTTGCCGCGCACCACGCCCGGCAGCCACTTCTCCACGGTGTCGTCCAGGCTCAGGGCGCCCTCCTCTTCCAGCTGGAGGAGGACGGTGGCGATGAAGGTCTTGGTGATGCTGGCGGCACGGAAGTGCTCGGCGCGGGTGCGTTCCCGCCGCGTCCCGGTGTCCGCGTAACCGGCCGAGCCGAACCACCGGCCGAGCCCGTCCCGGGCCTCGGCGGCCACCCCGGGCAGACCGCCCTGCTCGACGACGGCGCGCAGCGCGTCCTGCGTGGCCTGGTGGCCGTCCGGACGGAGTCCGTCTGCACGGTTGCCGTTCGTACGGTGGTCGGGGGCCGTGGCCGCGGCGGCGGGCCCGGTGGCCAGGACGGCGGTGAGCGCCAGGGCGAAGGCCGTGGCACGGGTGGTGCTGCTCAGGCGGCTGTTTTTGCATCGCATGGCCGGGACGCTATGGCGCGCCGGGTACCGCGCAATAGCGACGAAAGTAAGGTCCGCCACCTCACCTTCGGCCAACGCCCGGCCGTGTGCGCCACGACGCCGAGCCGACCCCGCACGACGACACGGAACCGGCCCGACGTAACACCCCCGAAGCGACGCTCCGATGGCGCATCAACCCGCGATCGCGCCCTCCACCTTCGCGACGCGCTTCTGCGGCGCGGGCGGCGCGGGCTTTCGCAGCGCCTGGTCGAGCGCGTGGGCGGCGTGCTTCGGGGTCATCTTGACCTTGCCGGAGCCGCCGTCGATCGACACGTTGTCGAAGGCGTGGCCGTACTTCTCCTCCAGCTTGGCCAGGTCGATGACCGGCTGGAGCTTGCCGTCCGGGGCGACGGTGAAGGACAGCAGTTCGCCGATGGAGCGCTGGCTGAACGGCACCTCGACGCCGCCCGCCGACAGGTAGACCCAGCCGGAGACCGCCGGCTCGGCCACCTCCTTCATCGCGCGGTCGACCGCCGCCTTGTCCGCCTTCGGCCGCTGTTCGACGGCGGCCAGCACCACCGGGGTGTTCTTGCCGGTGGTGGCGCGGTCCAGGTACGCCTGCTCGATCTTGCTCTTGGACGCCTTCACGTCGACCGCCTTGTAGGGCGTGCCGTAGTGCGGGACGGCCTTGCCGTTCTCGAAGGTGATGCCGCCGTCCTTGGCGGCGCCCGCCGGACCGGCGACGGCCTTGAGCGCGATGTCCAGCTTCTCGTCGTCGGTGATCATCGCGGGCTTGGCGGTACGCGTACCGCCGAACAGCGAGCTGATGACGGAGACCGGGTTGTAGTCGCGGCCCGAGGCGTCCCGGACCGTGGCCTGGGTGTCGATGTTCAGCCCGGCCTTGGCGGGCACGAGCGTCTGCTCCTTGCCGTCCACGCTGAGCTTCAGCGGCTCGGTACGGGCCTTCTGGACGGCCGCGTCGAGCTTCTTGACGGCCTCTTCCTTTGTGGAGCCTCCGATGTCCACGCCCAGCGCGGTGGTCCCGTTGGGCACGTCGGCGTGGTCGAGCAGCAGCCCGGCACCGTACGCGACGCCCGCGAGCACGACGACCGCGACGCCCAGCAGGACGATCTTGTTGCGGCCCTTCTTCTTCGCGTTTATCGGCTCGGGGATCTTCGGGCGCGGCGGGGCCGGGGTGTCCTGGCCCGCGCCCGGTCCGGACGGGAAGGACGGCCCGGACGGCGCCGCGGCGTCGGCGGGCACCGCCGGGATGCCGCCGACCAGGGTGTCGCTGGAGATGTGGTCGCCGCTGCCACGGCCGCCGGAGCGGTCGGTACCGGTGGGGGCGCCGCCGGGGAAGCCGCCCGTGCCGCCGCCCTGCACACCGCCCGCGATGCCGCCGGTGACGCCAAGGCCGCTGCCTGCTCCGGCGGGCGGGGCCGGGGGCTGCGGGGTGAGGATGGCCGTGTCGTCGGCCGCGGCGGGCCCGCCGGGCGCACCCGGGGTCCGGAAGCCGGACGGCCGGTCGAAGGACACGTCGCCGGTGGCCGGGCCGGCCGTCGGGCCGCTGGGGCCGGCGGGCCCGGTGGGGACGCCGCGGCCGTCCGTACCGCCGGAGCCGCCCGGGGCGTCGAACGGGCTCGACGCTCCCTGGCCCGCGGGCCCGTCGAACGGGTTGGCGGGCGCGTCGAACGGCGACGACGGGGCCGCGTCGAACGGCGAGTCGCCGCCGTGCGCGGGCGCGTCGGAGAAGAACGGCAGGTCCGGGCGCTGCTGCCCACCGGCGGCCGGGTTCTGCGGCGGAGTCGCGCCCGACCGGTCCGGCGAGGCCGCCGGAGCGGCGGGCGGCGCGGACGGGGAACCGGCGGAGGCCGCCGTGGGCTTACGGGGCGAGAACCAGTCACTGGTCTTCTCGGCCGGGGCGCTCTTGGCACCGCCGGAACCGGCCGCCTCGGGCTTGCGCGTGCTGCCCGTACGTTCGGCACCCGCGGACCCGCCGTCGGAGGCGCCCCCGGCGGAAGCACCGGACGTACCGGGCGTACCGGAGGCACCGGACGATCCGGTCACGGACGATCCGTTCGCGCCGGACTCCTCGCCGACGGGCTTGCGCACGACGACCGGCGGAATGGGGCGGGACCCCGGAATGTTGATCTTGATCCGCGTGGTCAGCGTGGTCTCGGTCTTCGGCTCCTCCGGCTTCGCCGCGGCGTCGGCCGCCGCTGCGTCGTCCGCCTCGCGAGGCGTGCCGTACGGCGGTGTCCCCGACGGGTACGCGGCACCGCCGCGCCCCTGGGCACCGGAGGACGAACTGTCAGATTCACGACTCAAAGCAGGTTCTCCCGGTTGGCTCCGCCGCTCGTCAGTAAGGTGCTTGGGCGGCTCGGCGGCGCGCACCACCATACTGTCCGCCGTGGGCGGGTACCCGGGGAGCGGCCCAACGCCCCACCCCCGGACCGCCGTGCGGTTCCGAAAATGATCTACCTGACCGGCGCTTACCCGCCAAGTCGGGCCGCTTGCGCACCGTTGGCCCGCATCTGCGCACCGGTGGCACAGATCACAGCCAGCGCGATGCCGCCGACAAGGAAGACATACGTGCCCGGGCTGGCCCCGAAGAGGAAGTCTCCCTCGGGGCGTGAGTCGCTGAGCAGGATCACCGTCACCAGCCAGCCCGCGCCGGGTGCCAGCACGCCACCCGTCCGGCCGAGGGCCCGCGCGCCCCCGTAGAAGAGGCCGCCGGCCCCGGCCAGCGCCAGCAGCAGCCCGCCGGGGAACCACGCGGCCTGGACGAGCCCGCCCGCGATGGCCACCACCGCGCCGAGGACGAGCAGCAGGACGTACCCGGCCACCCGGCCGGGGCTCAGCGGCGCGGCGAGTCCGGTGCCGGGCGCCCTGCCCGCCGTGCCGCCGTCCGCCGTCGCATTCCGGCCACCCGCGGCGGCGGCCGGAGCGCCCTGCTTCGGCCCCTTGCCGCCCGTCGTGGCCCTCGTCCGCTTCTTCGCGCCGCTCATACCGCCTTCTCCCTCTCGTCCGCGTTGCGCTCCTCGTCCCCCTCGTCGTCCGGTACGCCCGCGAAGAGATCGTCCTCACGTTCCCCTTCGGCGGCGCCGGACGTACCTCGTACCAGCTGGTAGTGCTCCGTGGCGAACAGCGGCTGCCCCAGGTCGTTGGAGAGCGCGAAGAAGGGGCCCTCGACGGCGATCTGCGTGGCGTGCGCCCGCATCGCCGCCGCCTTGGCGGCCCCGTACCGCTCACCGCCGGTGATCGAGGCGGTCACCACGGCGTCGTCCACGACTCCCGGCACATCGTCCACCCCGGCGACGCCGGGGAAGGAGAGGCCCGCCGCGCGCAGCCGCGCGAAGCCCTCCTCGACCGCCGAGCGCGGGTTGCGGTTCCAGTAGATCTTGGCGATGCGGTGCGGCGCGCCCAGCTCCGGGCGGAAGGCCGGGTCGGCGGCCAGGTCGGCCGCGCGCATGGCGACGCGGTGCGCCTTGATGTGGTCGGGGTGGCCGTATCCGCCGTTGTCGTCGTAGGTGACCAGCACCTGCGGCCGCACCTCGCGGACCACGGCGACCAGGTGGCCGGCGGCCTCGTCCGGATCGGCGCCCCAGAAGGCGCCCGGCCGCGCGTTCTGCGGGGCGCCCATCATCCCGGAGTCGCGGTAGCGGCCCACGCCGCCCAGGAAGCGGTGGTCGGTGACGCCGAGCGCCGCCATGGCGGCGGCCAGCTCCTTGACCCGGTACGGGCCCAGGGTGTCGTCGCGGTCCGGCGCCAGGTGGGCCAGCTCCGGCGGGATGACCTCGCCCTCCTCGCCCCTGGTGCAGGTCACGAGCGTGACCAGGGCACCCTCGTCCGCGTACTTGGCCATCGTGGCGCCATTGTTGATGGACTCGTCGTCCGGGTGCGCGTGCACGAGCAGCAGCCGGCGGGCGGGAAGGTCGGTCATGGGACCAGCGTACGAGCCGGGTGGCCGGGACTCAGCACCCGATCCGGCCCGCCCGGCCCGTCCCCCGGCAGGAGCCCCCGTTCACCATCCAGGACCGGGGGCTGCGGCGAAGGGGGCGAGGAGGTGGCCGGAACGCGCGGAGGCGGTGGCTAGAACTTGATGCCGTTGAGCATGCCCGCGATGTTCGTCGTCATCTGCTTGATGGTCGGGCCGATCGACGAGCTGGCCAGATAGAACCCGAGCAGCATGCACACCAGCGCATGCCCCGTCTTCAGCCCGGACTTCTTGACGAGCAGGAAGACGATGATCGCCAGCAGCACCACCGCCGAAATCGTCAGTGCCACGGCGGCTCACCTCCAAGTACGCACGGTCCGGACAGCGTTGGGACGGTGCGGGACCGACGGCCGACGGCCCCGCGGGCACGGGGAAGTCACGCTCCACTCCCATACCCACTCCGCGGAAGGGATCATAACTTTCCACGCTCGCGCATATGTCGGTGCACGGGAGCAGAACGGGGGCGCACGCGATCATCGCGAGTGCCGCCGCGCCCGTACGCGGCCCCGTAGGCTCGTCCGCATGACCGGACAGCTCTCCTTCCCCCGGCAACACGCCCGCACCCAGCGCTTCTCGCTGGGCGCGCCACGCGGCTTCGCGGTCGCGCCGGACGGCTCGCGCGTCGCCTTCCTCCGTTCCCGTACGGGCACCGATCGAGCGAATGTGCTGTGGGTGCTGGATCTTGATGACGGGCGGGAGTACGCCGCCGCCGACCCGCGGACGCTGCTCGCCGGCGCGGACGAGGAACTGTCCGCCGAGGAGCGGGCGCGCCGCGAACGCACCCGCGAGGGGTCGTCCGGCGTGGTGGGATACGCCGTGGACGCCGCCGTGGAACTCGCCGCCTTCACGCTCTCGGGCCGCCTGTTCACCGCCGAGCTGCGCGCCGGCACGGCCCGTGAACTGCCCGTACCGGGTCCGGTGGTGGACCCCCGGCCGTCGCCCGACGGGCGGCACATCGCGTACGTGTCGCAGGGCCGGCTGCGCGTCGTACCGACCGAAGGGCCGGAGCGTACCGAGGACGGCGCGGGCGACCGCTCGCTCGCCGAGCCGGACGGCCCGGGCGTCACCTGGGGCCTGGCGGAGTTCATCGCGGCCGAGGAGATGGACCGGCACCGCGGCTTCTGGTGGTCGCCGGACAGCGACCGCGTGCTGGCCGCGCGGGTGGACGACTCCCCCGTACACCGCTGGTGGATCGCCGACCCCGCGCACCCGGACCGGGAACCGGCGCAGGTCGCCTACCCGGCGGCCGGCACCCCCAACGCCTCGGTGGGTCTCGCGCTGCTCGGCCTGGACGGCTCGCGCACGGACGTGACGTGGGACCAGGAGCGCTACCCGTACCTGGCGCGGGTGCACTGGTCGGCGGCCGGCCCGCCCCTCCTGCTCGTCCAGTCCCGCGACCAGCGCGCGCAGCGCTACCTGACCGTCGACACCAAGACCGGCGCCACCGGCACGCTGCACGCCGACGAGGACCCGCGCTGGGTCGAGCTGGCCGCCGGATCGCCCGCCTGGACGCCGGACGGGCGTCTGGTGCGCATCGCGGACGAGGGCGGCGCGCGCCGCCTGTTCGTCGGCGACCGGGCGCTGACCGCCGCGCCGCTGCACGTCCGCGCCGTCCTGGACATCGGCGAGGACGACGTGCTGTTCACGGCGAGCGCCGAGGACCTGCACGACATCGGCGTCTACCGCGCCTGGTACCGGGGCAGCGGCGACCAGGGCGGCTGGGAGCGGGTCGGGCAGCGCCCGTACCCGTCGGTGTCCTCCGCGGTGCGCGGCGGCTCCGTCACGGTGCTCTCGCACGTCTGTCTGGAGCGGCCGGGGGCGCAGACGGAGGTGGTGCGTCTGGAGGCGGACGGCGGCGAGACCTGGCTGGCCGCGGTCGGCTCGTACGCCGAGGTCCCGGTGCTCGCCACCAGCCCGCGGCTCGTCCTGTCGGGCGAGCGGCGCATCCCGTGCGCGGTGGTGCTGCCGACCGGTTACGAGGAGGGCGACGGGCCTCTGCCGGTGCTCATGGACCCGTACGGCGGTCCGCACGCGCAGCGGGTGGTGGCCGCGCACAACGCCCACCTCACGTCGCAGTGGTTCGCCGACCAGGGGTTCGCGGTGGTCGTCGCGGACGGGCGCGGCACCCCGGGCCGCTCCCCCGACTGGGAGAAGGCCGTCCACCACGATCTCGCCGCGGTGGTCCTTCAGGACCAGATCGACGCGCTGCAGGGGCTGGCCGGCCGCTTCCCGCTGGACCTGGACCGGGTGGCGATCCGGGGCTGGTCGTTCGGCGGCTATCTGGCGGGGCTGGCGGTGCTGCGCCGCCCCGACGTGTTCCACGCCGCCGTGGTGGGCGCCCCGGTCACCGACCAGCGGCTGTACGACACCCACTACACGGAGCGCTACCTGGGCCACCCGGGCGAGGACCCGGCCCGCTACACCGCCAACTCGCTGGTCGGTGACGACGGCCTGGTGGACGCGGCGGAACCGCACCGCCCGATGATGATCGTGCACGGCCTGGCCGACGACAACGTGGTCGTGGCGCACTCCCTGCGCCTCTCCTCGGCCCTGCTGGCCGCCGGCCGGCCGCACGAGGTGCTCCCCCTGTCGGGCGTCACCCATATGACCCCGCAGGAACAGGTGGCCGAAAACCTCCTGCTGCTGCAAGTGGACTTCCTGAAGCGGTCGCTGGGCGTTCGGTGACCGCGGTGAGACGTCCGTAACAGCATCACCAGTTGGGCGGCAGCTTCGATGGCGGGGCCGGTGGCGTGAAACCCGGCGGCATCTGTCCCGCCTCTGAGCCGCGTGGGCGGGCGCTGTCCGCCGGGCGGGTCAGCGCGAACAGCGCCACCAGCCCGGCCAGAGCCACGAACGTCCATGTTGTGACGTCCAGTTGGCGGGACGCGGGCAGGGCGGAGAAACGGCCGAGCAGTCCCGCGCGCTGCTCGGCCGTCAGTCTCGCTGTGCCGTGCGCCAGCAGCAGGGCAGCGGTCAGCATGCCCAACGGGCGCATGGATACGGCGCGTTGAGCGACGCCGACGGCCGACACCAGGGCCAGCAGCACGAGCGACAGCAGGTACCAGTTGGGCGGCGGCTGCAACAGGGCACGGAAGACACCGGTGTTTCCGATGACACTGTCCCGGTACAGCGGCCACCCCATCTCCCGTATCCAGTACGCCTGCCAGCCCGCCAGTGCCAGACCGGCACCGCCCAGCAGCAGGGCTGCCGGCGCAGCGGGCCCGAGGCGCAGGCGGCCGGGCGGGCGGCCGGTGCGGTCCCGGCCGGCCGAGGCGGTGATCAGCAGGAGCACGCTCAGCAGAAGCGCGGCACCGGCCGTGACCATCGCCCCTTCCCTGACGCCCGGCTCTTGGCCGGACAGCCGCTCAGCGCCAAGGGTGCGCAGCAGCGGCAGGCGGAACAGCAGTGTCGCGGCCGCCATCGCGGTCAGCGCGCAGTTGGCGGAGGGCGAGCGGCGCAGTACGGCCGCCGCCGTGCAGAGGTAGCCGAGCCCCAGCAGCGGGTCGAGCAGTGTGGTCGCCCAGACCGGTGATTCCTGTGGCCGGACCGGCTCCCCCGCCCACAACCACCAGATATCCGCGGCGCTTTCGGCGACCCATACGTCACGGGCGATCCATGCGGCACACGGCAGGGCCAGTGACGCGCACAGCAGTACGGCGAATCCCCCGGCGCCGCGCGCGCGAGCCCTTCTCCGCCCCATGACGTGGCCCACCCCCTGCCCCCGCACGGACAGGTCTACTCCAGTCGCCGCACCGGGACAACAGTGCGGCAGCAGACGGCGGCGGCGGGCCGGGCGCACTCCCGGCCGGGGCGGGTACGGGCCCGCCCCGGCCGGTTCACGGCACCCGCACGGCCGTACGCTTTCGAGGATGGCGCGTCCGTATATCGGCGTCGCGTCGGTCAAGTTGCCTGCACGTTAAAGACGTTGGGCACGATATGTCACCCATGCCGTACACCGCGTACGCCTGTCAAGCACGCCGTGGCGTCAATCTGCGTACCCTTCGCTCAAGAAGCGGACACCGCCCGGTCGAGCCCCCACCGTCCTCTTGACTGCGACATAAATCACTTGCGAAAGTCCGCTCATCCAGCGGTGCCTATCAGCTCGGCTTCCTGTTCCAAGTGAACTCCGTGCGGGGGAACTTCGCGATGACCAGTCCGTCCCAGACCGCGGTGCAGACCGATCCCTCCGGACTCGGACCCGAGGGCACGGGGAAAATCAAGGGCAGCAAGAACGGGGAACTGGTCGGCCGTTCCCCCGGCCAATTGATGTGGATCAGATTCCGGCGCGACCGGGCCGGAGTGATCAGCGGCTGTGTCGTGCTGGCGTTCTTCTTGATCGGCCTGCTGGCCCCGGTGATCTCCAAGCTGTACGGAAAAGATCCGTACACCCGCTACGGACAGATCACCCCCGGCCTGCTCGTCAACGGATATCCCGCCCAGCCGAACGGCGGGGTCTCCAGCGAATTCTGGTTCGGAATCGAACCGGGACTCGGGCGCGATGTGTTCACGCAATTGATCTACGGCATCCGCACGACGCTCTACCTCTCCGTCGCGATCACCCTCGTATCGGTGCTGACCGCCATCGTCATGGGCGTGGCGGCCGGGTACTTCGGCGGCCGGATCGACTACTTCATCGGCCGGATCATCGACCTGCTGATGGCCTTTCCCAACCAGCTGTTCTTCGTCGCGTTCGTCCCCGTGGTCGGCGCGATCTTCGTGGCCCCCGAGGACGCGATGGCGACCTGGATGCGCTGTCTCATCCTGATCCTCGTGCTGTGGTTCCTGGGCTGGATGAGCCTGGCCCGGCTGCTGCGCGGCACCGTTCTGTCGCTGCGCGAACGGGAGTTCATCGACGCGGCCAAGGTCAGCGGGGCCTCCCCGGCCCGCATCATCCGGCGCGAGCTGCTGCCGAACGTGATGACGCCGATCCTGGTGCAGACGACGTACATGCTCCCCAACTTCGTCACCGCCATCGCCGGCCTGTCCTTCCTGGGCGTCGGCCTGGTCGAGCCCACGCCCGACTGGGGCCGGATGTTCGCCAACGCCGCCGACTACTACCGCAACGACATCACGTACTTGTTCTTCCCCGGCGTCGCGATGGTGATCTTCATCGTGGCGTTCAACCTCCTCGGGGATTCCGTCCGGGACGCCTTCGACCCGAAGCGCGCCCGGTGAAACGTGTTCCACGGGGGGTGCTGCCACCCCAGCACCGCACACGTCAGGCAGCGGCTACGGAACTACGACAGGCAGGTGCATCCACCACCATGAAGACAGTCCGTACGCACAGAGCGCGCGCCACGGTCGTGGCGCTGTCCGCGGGGGCACTGGTCCTGACCGCCTGCAGCAGCGGGGCCGGCAAGGGGGCGGGGGACGACGAGGGCCGCAAGAAGGCGGAGAGCCAGCGCGCCCAGATCACCTTCGGGGACGCCAAGGCGTCCACCGGACCGGCCGAGGCGGTGCCGGGCGCCACGTCCGGCGGCACCCTCAAGGTCTACCAGCGCGACACCTACGCCCACCTGGACCCGGCCCAGATCTACGTCAGCGACGAGGGCACCCTGTCCACGCTGCTGTTCCGCCGGCTGACCTCGTACCATCTGGACAACCAGGGCAAGTACACGGTGGTCGGCGACCTGGCGACGGACAGCGGCAAGTCCTCCGACGGCGGCCGGACATGGACGTACACGCTGAAGAAGGGCGTGAAGTTCGAGAACGGGCAGCCGATCACCTCGAAGGACCTGCGGCACACCTTCGAGCGGCAGTTCGCGAGCTTCGTCTCCAACGGGCCGACGTACGTCCAGCGCTGGCTGGCCGACGCGCAGGGCAACGAATACCGCAAGCTGCTGCCGGACGGCCCGTACAAGGGCAAGCACCTGCCCGACAGCGTGCTGGAGACGCCGGACGAGAACACCATCCGCTTCCACTTCAAGAAGCCGGTCGGTGACCTGCCGTACGCGCTGGCCATGGCGGGCTACGGCATCGTGCCGGAGAAGGGCGACACCAAGGAGAAGTACGACAAGGCGCCGATCGCCTCCGGCCCGTACAAGATCCAGCCGGGGTCGTTCAAGTCCGGCAAGGGCATCCAGCTGGTCCGCAATCCCAATTGGGACCCGAACACGGACATCGTCCGGCACCAGTACGTCGACCGGTTCGACATCCAGTTCGGGGTCTCCTACCCCGACTCCACGCAGCGGCTGATGTCCGACAGCGCCGACAACAAGACCGCCATCAGCTTCAACAACCAGGTCGACGCCGCCAGCCTCCAGCAGGTGGCGGGCGACCCGGACATCAAGAAGCGCTCCACCTCCGGCTACCAGCCCTACGTCGGCGTCATGAACTTCAACATGAAGCGCCTCAAGGACAAGAAGGTCCGCGAGGCCATCGCCTACGCGCTGCCCATCCAGGCCATCCTGGACGCGTACGGCGTGCCGGGCGGCGGCGAGCTGGCGGGCAGCTACATCAGCCCGACGCTCACCGGGCACAAGGACATCGACCCGTACGGCAAGCTCAAGAAGCCGATGGGCGACGTGGAGAAGGCCAAGCAGCTGCTCAAGGAGGCAGGCAAGGTCGGCATGAAGCTGACCTTCGCGTACACCAACGCGCCGGAGCCGCAGAAGTACTCCGTCGCGGTCGCCGACAACCTGCGCAAGGCCGGGTTCAACGTGCAGAACAAGGACCTGCCGTCGGACACCTACTACGACATCATCGGCAAGGTCAACAATCAGTTCGACATCTACCCCTCCGCGTGGGGCGCCGACTGGCCCAGCGCGCTGACCGTGATCCCGCCGGTCTACGACGGCCGGCAGATCCAGGACAACGCGCCGAACTACTCGCACTACAACAACCCCGCGGTCAACAAGGAGATCGACCGGATCTCCCAGCTGACCGACCAGAAGCAGGCCGCGAACGACTGGTTCGCGCTCGGCGAGAAGATCCTCAAGGAGGACCTGCCGCAGCTGCCGACCTTCTACTACAAGCAGATCCAGCTGCACGGCTCCAAGGTCGGCGGGGCCGTCAACAACGACATCATCAGCTCCGTCGACCCGACCAAGCTGTACGTGAAGAAGTAGCGGAGCCGGCGCCCCAGGCGCCCGCGCGCCGCCCGCGCCCGGTGTGCCCGTCGTCCCGGACGGGCATACCGGCCCGGCGCACCCCCGCCCCTCTGGCTGCCCACGAGAGCTGCGACTGCCATGCTGCGATTCCTCTTCCGCCGGTCCCTCGGCGCGATCGTGATCCTGCTGATCATCAGCGCGTTCACGTTCTTCCTCTTCTTCGCCGCCCCCCGGGATCCCGCGCTGCTGGCCTGCGGAAAGAACTGCACGCCCGACGCCATCGCAGTGATCCACAAGAATCTCGGGCTCGACAAGCCGGTTCCGGTCCAGTACTGGGAATTCATGTCCGGCATCGTCACCGGACGGGATTTCGCCCAAGGGCCCTGCCCGGCCCCGTGCTTCGGCTATTCCTTCGCCAACGGCGACCCCGTCTGGGACACGATCGTGGACCGCTTTCCGACCACCATCTCGCTGACCATCGGCGCCGCCGCGGTCTTCCTGACGGTGGGCGTGGGCACCGGAATGATCGCGGCCTGGAAACAGGGCAAGATGATCGACAAGCTCTTCAGCTCGGCCTCGCTGGTGCTCTCCTCGATGCAGATCTATTTCGTCGGGCCGATCGTGCTGGCCGTGCTGGTCTACAACCTCGGCTGGTTCGGACAGCCGAAGTACGTGCCGTTCTTCGACGACCCCGTGGGATGGTTCCTGGGGCTGATCATTCCGTGGTGCGTGCTGTCCATCATCTTCACCGCGCAGTACACCCGGATGTCGCGCTCGTCGATGATCGAACAGTTGCAGGAGGATCACGTACGGACCGCGCGGGCCAAGGGAATGACCTCCCGCAGGGTCTTCTTCCGCTATGCCTGGCGCGGCTCGCTCATTCCCATCGTCACCATTTTCGGCATCGACCTGGGGTCCCTCTTCGGTGGCGCGATGATCACCGAATACACCTTCGCGCTGCCGGGTCTGGGCACCCTCGCCGTGAAGTCGGTGCAGAACACCGACCTGCCGATGACCATGGGCGTGATGCTGTTCGCCGCGACCTTCATCATCCTGTTCAACATCGTGGTGGACGCCTGCTACGCGTTCATCGACCCGCGCGTGCGGCTGTCCTAGGAGAGACCCCGTGTCCACACCCACCCAGCCCGCGGCCGCGCCGGGCCCCGCCACGCCCGCACCCGCCGCGCCCTTCCTGTCCGTACGGGACCTGTACGTGCGCTTCGGCACCGAGGACGGCGTGGTCCAGGCGGTCGACAACCTCTCCTTCGACCTGGAGCGCGGCCGCACCCTCGGCATCGTCGGCGAGTCCGGCTCCGGCAAGTCGGTGACCAACCTGGCGATCCTGGGCCTGCACAGCCCCAACTACACGAAGATCGCCGGGGAGATCCTGCTGGACGGCGACGAGCTGACCGGGGCCCGGGAGAAGGACCTGGAGAAGCTGCGCGGCAACAAGATGGCGATGATCTTCCAGGATCCGCTGACCTCGCTGTCGCCGTACTACACGGTGGGGCGGCAGATCGCCGAGCCGTTCGTCAAGCACACCGGCGCGAGCAAGCGCGAGGGCCGGCAGCGGGCCATCGAGATGCTGGCCAAGGTGGGCATCCCGCAGCCGACGCTGCGGGTGGACGACTATCCGCACCAGTTCTCCGGCGGCATGCGCCAGCGCGCCATGATCGCCATGGCGCTGGTGTGCAACCCGTCCCTGCTGATCGCCGACGAGCCGACCACCGCGCTGGACGTGACCGTACAGGCGCAGATCCTGGACCTGCTGAAGGACCTCCAGCAGGAGTTCGGCTCCGCCATCATCCTGATCACCCACGACCTGGGCGTGGTCGCCAACACCGCCGACGAGCTGCTGGTGATGTACGCCGGGCGGGCCGTGGAGCGCGGCACCGTCAAGGAGATCCTCACCGAGCCGCAGCACCCGTACACCTGGGGCCTGCTGGGCTCGATGCCGCGGCTGTCGTCGAGCGTCGACGAGCCGCTGACCCCGATCCCCGGCACCCCGCCGAGCCTGCTCGCGCCTCCCTCCGGCTGCCCCTTCCACCCGCGCTGCGCCTTCCCTGCCGAGGTCGGCGGCTCCCGCTGCCAGGACGAACGCCCGCTGCTGGCCCCCGGGCGCGCCGCGGCCTGCCATCTGAGCCCCGAGCAGAAACACACCCTGTTCACCGAGAAGATCAAGCCCCGGCTGGGCTAGGAGCGACGACCATGAGCGCACCCGAAGACGTCATCGTCCCCGCCCCCCGTCCGGCCGCCGCCGGGTCCGGCGAGGTGCTGCTGACCGCGGAGGGGCTGGCCAAGCACTTTCCGATCATGGCCGGGTTTCCGTTCAAGCGTCGGATCGGGGCGGTGCAGGCGGTTGACGGTATCGACCTGACCGTGCACACCGGCGAGACGTTCGGCCTGGTCGGCGAGTCGGGCTGCGGGAAGTCCACCACCGGGCGGCTGCTGACCCGGCTGCTGGAGCCGACCGCGGGGTCGATCACGTACCGGGGCCGGGACATCACCCACGCCGGGCGCAAGGAGCTGGCGCCGGTCCGCTCCGAGATCCAGATGATCTTCCAGGACCCGTACTCGTCGCTGAACCCCCGGCAGACCGTCGGCACCATCATCGGCGGGCCGATGGAGATCAACGGCATCGATCCGCCGGGCGGCCGGGAGCAGCGGGTCCGCGAGCTGCTGGAGACCGTCGGCCTCAACCCGGAGCACTACAACCGCTTTCCGCACGAGTTCTCCGGCGGCCAGCGCCAGCGCATCGGCGTGGCCCGGGCGCTCGCGCTGGAGCCGAAGCTGATCGTCGCGGACGAGCCGGTCTCCGCGCTGGACGTCTCCATCCAGGCCCAAGTGGTCAACCTGCTCCAGGAGTTGCAGCGCGAGCTGAACATCGCGTTCCTGTTCATCGCGCACGACCTGGCGATCGTGCGGCACTTCAGCCAGCGGGTCGCGGTGATGTACCTGGGGAAGATCGTCGAGGTCGGCGACCGGGACTCGATCTACCACCGACCGCGCCACCCGTACACCCACGCGCTGCTCTCCGCCGTACCGGAGGCCCGGCTGCTGGACGCGCAGGAGGAGCCGGACGACCGCGAGCGCATCCGGCTGGCCGGGGACGTGCCGTCGCCGATCGACCCGCCGTCCGGCTGCCGGTTCCGTACCCGCTGCTGGAAGGCGCGCGACAAGTGCGCCGCCGAGGAACCGCCGCTGGTACAGATCACCGGCAACGTCTCGGGCCACCTGACGGCCTGCCACTTCCCGGAGGAGCCGACGACGGCGGCGCGGGACGAGGACATCGTGCTGGACCCGGCGCTGGCGGCGATCGAGGAAGCGGCGCCCCCTGGTCCGGGAGCGCCCGGCGGCGGGGCGGCCTGACCGGGGGCTTCCCACCACGGCATCGACCGGTGTCACCTCAGCGGTCCGGGGCAGGCGCGAACCGGAGCAGGCGCCGCGGCCCGTCGCGGGGCCGCGGCGCCCGCTTCCGGCTCTCCCCGTACGCGGACATCGCGACGGCGCATCCATGCCCCGTACTCCGGGCGGGCGAAGCCGAGGAGGCAACGGTTCACAAGAGGACAGAGGAAACAGCATGGCTCACCGCCCCCCGGCCCGGATACCCGCCCGTGTGCCGCTCCTGGCCACCACCGGAGTTCTGGCACTTCTCTGCGCGAGCACCCCGGCCGCTGCCGCCGGCGGCCCGCAGCGGCCCGCGCCGCGCCCCACTTACGCCATCGCCCACCGGGTGCTGACCGCCGGCGGCGTGGACACGGCGCTGCGGCACGGCGCCAACGCCGTGGAGATCGACGCGGCCGCCTGGAAGAAGGGCTGGTGGGCGGACCACGACGGCACCCTCACCAGCGCCGGTGACCCGATGGAGACCATGCTCAAACGTATCGCCCAGCGGCGCGCCGAAGGCGGAAACGTGACCTTCGTATGGCTGGACATCAAGAACCCGGACCACTGCCGCAGTGACGACGCGAAGCGGCGGCACTGTTCGGTGGCGGCGCTGCGCGACATGGCCCGCCGCACCGTCGAGAAGCAGGGCGTCCGCGTGCTCTACGGGTTCTACGGCACCGAGGGCGGCACCGGCTGGAAGGACGTCACGACCCGTCTGCGCCCCCTCGAAGGCGTCGGGCTCAGCGGCAACGCCGAGGACGTGGCGAAATCCTTCGCGGCCCACGGCCCACGCATTCCCGGCAGGCAACGCGTCATGGACAAGGGCCTCTTCAGCCTCTCGCTCAACGCCCGCACCATCACCTCCGAACTCCGCGCCGGTGCGAAGGCCCGGGACCGCGGGGCCCTCGCCTCGACGGCAGGCTGGACGGTCGGTACGGGGGACGCGAAGAACACCGCCGGGCTGCTGGCGCCGTACGCGTCCGGCGGAGCGGGCGCCGACGGACTCATCTACGGGAAGCGGGCCGCCTGTTACCCGGACGGCACGTCCACATGGCGCGGCGGCTGCGGCACCGACGAGTCCTCCGTCAAGAGGGCACTGTCCTCGATCACCGATTACGTCGCCGGGCACCCGGCCGAGCGGCGGATGGCGACGACCCGCGACATCCCCTTCGGAAGCTGACGCCCCGGCCGTCGGTGGAGGCCGGGCAGCCCCTCAGCCGCCCGGCACCACCTGCCGCTCCTCCGCGAAGTGGCACGCCGAGGCGTGCCGGGCGGGCCCCGTCACCTGCTCGAACCCTTCCGGTACGGCCAGCGCCGGCACCTCCAGCGCGCAGCGCTCCCGCGCCTTCCAGCAGCGGGTGCGAAAGCGGCAGCCGGACGGCGGGTCGGCGGGCGAGGGCACGTCCCCCGTCAGCAGGATGCGTTCACGGCGGGTGCGGGCCCCGGGGTCCGGTACGGGTACGGCGGACAGCAGGGCCTGGGTGTACGGGTGCGTCGGATGGCCGTAGATCTCGTCCTCCGTACCGGTCTCGGCGAAGCGGCCGAGGTACATCACGGCGACCCGGTCGGAGATGTGCCGGACGACCGACAGGTCATGCGCGATGAAGACGTACGACAGGTCGAACTCGTCCTGGAGGCGTTCCAGCAAATTGACGACCTGCGCCTGGACGGACACGTCCAGCGCGGAGACCGGCTCGTCCGCCACGATGATCTCCGGGCGCAGCGCGAGGCCGCGCGCGATGCCGATGCGCTGGCGCTGGCCGCCGGAGAACTGGTGCGGATAGCGGTTGATGTATTCGGGGTTGAGGCCGACGACGTCCAGCAGGTCCTGCACCTTGCGGCGCCGGTCGCCCTTCGGGGCCACCTCCGGGTGGATGTCGTACGGCTCGCCGATGATGTCGCCGACCGTCATCCGCGGGTTGAGCGAGGTGTACGGGTCCTGGAACACCATCTGGATGTTGCGGCGCACGGCCTTCAGCGCGCGCCCCGACAGCTTGGTGATGTCCTCGCCCCGGTACAGGATCTGACCGCCGGTCGGCTTCTCCAGCCCCACCAGCATCTTGGCGACCGTCGACTTGCCGCACCCGGACTCGCCGACGATGCCCAGCGTCTCCCCTTTGCGCAGCGTGAAGGAGACGGTGTCCACCGCCCTGACCGAGCCGATCTGCTTGCGCAGCACGATGCCGCGGGTCAGCGGGTAGAGCTTGGCCAGCTCCCGTACGTCGAGGACGGGCTCCCCCGCACCCGCTCCGGCCTCAGCGCTCATGGGCGCTCTCCCTGCTCACTGACGGTCTCCTCCCAGAAGTGGCACGCGCTGGCCCGGCCGGGCGCCACGTCGTAGAGCGGCGGCCGGTCCGTACGGCAGATGTCTTGCGCCTTGGGGCAGCGCGGGTGGAAGGGGCAGCCCGGCGGGATCGCGGTCAGGCTGGGCGGCAGGCCCTTGATCGCGTACAGTTCCCGGCCCTTCTGGTCCAGGCGCGGGATGGAGTCCAGCAGGCCGCGGGTGTACGGGTGGGCCGGCGCCCGGTAGAGGCCGTGGACGGGAGCCGTCTCCACGATCCGGCCCGCGTACATGACGGCGATCCGGTCGGCCACGTCCGCGACCACGCCCAGGTCGTGGGTGATCAGGACGAGGCCCATGGCGTACTCCCGGCGCAGCTCCGCCAGCAGATCCATGACCTGCGCCTGGACGGTCACGTCGAGGGCGGTGGTGGGCTCGTCCGCGATGATCAGGTCCGGTTCCAGGGCCAGCGCCATCGCGATCATGATGCGCTGGCGCATACCGCCGGAGAACTGGTGCGGATAGTCGCCCACCCGGCTGCGGGCGGCCGGGATGCGCACCCGGTCCATCAGCTCGGCGGCCCGGTCGCGGGCCTCCTTGCGCGAGGCGCCGCGGTGCACCTCGAACATCTCCCCGAGCTGCGCGCCCACGCTCAGTACCGGGTTGAGCGCCGACAGCGCGTCCTGGAAGATCATCGCCAGCTTGGTGCCGCGAATACGGCGCCGCTCCTCGGCGCCCATCCGCAGCAGGTCCCGGCCGTGGAAGAGGATCTCGCCGCCGGTGACGTGTCCGGGCGGGGTGTCGAGGATGCCCAGCACGGCTTGGGCGGTCACCGACTTGCCCGACCCCGACTCGCCGAGCACGGCCAGCGTCTCCCCCGCGGCGACCGTGTAGCTGACGCCGTTGACCGCGTGCGCGATCCCGTCCCGCGTACGGAACTCGACCTGCAACCCGCGTACGTCCAGCAGCGCGCCGCCGTCCGCCTCCGTGCCGGGGGCTCTGCCCTCAACCGTCATCCACCGTCTCCTCAGCGCAACTTGGGGTCGAGGGCGTCGCGCACCGCGTCGCCGAGCATGATGAACGCCAGCACGGTCAGGCTGAGCGCGCCCGCCGGCCACAGCAGCATGTGCGGCGCGTTGCGGATCTGTTTGGACGCCTCGGAGATGTCGATGCCCCAGGAGACGGTCGGCGGTTTCAAGCCGACGCCCAGGTAGGACAGCGTCGCCTCCAGCGCGATGTACGTACCGAGCGCGATGGTCGCCACGACGATCACCGGCGCGACCGCGTTGGGCGCCAGGTGCCGCAGCAGCAGCCGGGTGTTCCCGGCGCCGAGCGCCCGCGCGGCCTGCACGAAGTCGGCCTGTTTGACGGTCAGTACGGAACCGCGCGCGATCCGCGCGAGCTGCGGCCAGCCCAGCAGCACGATGAACCCGACGACCGGCCAGACCGAGCCGGACGGCACCACGGACAGGAACACCAGGCCGCCCAGCAGCATCGGGATCGCGAAGAACATGTCGGCGATACGGGAGAGCAGCGCGTCCCACCAGCCGCCGAAGAACCCGGCGAGACCGCCCAGCACCCCGCCGAGCAGGGCGGCCCCGGCCGTCGCGCAGACGCCGACCGTCACCGAGGCGCGGGCCCCGTACACCGTCCGCGCGAAGACGTCGCAGCCCTGGGTGTCGAAGCCGAAGGGGTGGCCGGACCGCGAGCCCTCCTGGGACAGGGTGATGTCGCAGTCCAGCGGGTCGGTGCCGGTCAGCAGGGACGGCCAGACGGCGATCAGCACGAAGAAGACGATCAGCAGTCCGGAGACCAGGAAGACCGGGTTGCGGCGCAGGTCGTGCCAGGCGTCCGACCACAGGCTGCGGGCCCGTCCGGCGGCGGGCTGCACGCCGGTGCCCTGCGGCGCTCCCGGCGCGCCGGGCACCTCGGGAGGTCCGGCGAGCCCGCCCATGGTCTCCGCCTCGACGGCGGGCAGTGGCGTCCCGCTGCCCGCCGTCTGGAACGGCTCGTGGCGCTCGGGTTCAGGCATAGCGGATCCTCGGGTCGAGCACGGCGTACAGGAGGTCGACGATCAGGTTCGCCAGCAGGAAGACGATGACCAGGACGGTCACGAAGCCGACGACGGTCGGGGAGTTCTGGCGGACGATGCCCTGGTACAGCTCGTAGCCGACGCCGTGCACATTGAAGATCCGCTCGGTGACCACCGCGCCGCCCATCAGGGAGCCGACGTCGGCGCCGATGAAGGTGACCACCGGGATGAGCGAGTTGCGCAGCAGGTGCCGCACCACGATCCGCCGCCGGGGCAGGCCCTTGGCGACGGCCGTACGGACGTAGTCGGCGCGGGCGTTCTCCGCGATCGACGTACGGGTGAGCCGGGTGACGTACGCCAGCGACACCAGCGCCAGCACACAGCCGGGCAGCAGCAGCGCGTCCAGGGGCGCGCCGATCGGGACGGCCGGGGTGACCCAGCCCCACTTCACGCCCAGCAGGTACTGGAGGACGTACCCGCTGACGAACGTCGGCACCGACACCACGATCAGCGTCAGCACCAGCACCCCGGTGTCCAGCAGCCGCCCGCGCCGCAGCCCGCTGAGCACGCCCAGCGTCACCCCGACGACGATCTCGGCGACGATGGCGACGGCGGTCAGCCGCAGGGTGACGGGAAAAGCGGTGCCCATCTTGTCCAGCACCTGCAAGCCGTCGAACGTCGTGCCGAAATTCCCGGTGAAGATCTGGCCCATGTACTGCAGGTACTGCTGCCACAGCGGCTCGTCCAAATGGAGTTCGCGGCGGATCTGCGCGGCGGTCGCGGGGTCCGGGGCGCGGTCGCCGGACAGCGCGGCGACCGGGTCGCCGAGCGCGTACACCATCACGAAAATCAGGAAGGTGGCACCGATGAAGACCGGCACCATCTGCAGCAGCCGCCGGATCACATAACGCACCATGGCCGTCCGCCCGCCCTCAGTCCTTGATCGTGATCTGGTCGTACACCGGAACGCTGAAGGGGTTCAGGGCCACATGCCCGACCCGGTCCGTGTAGCCGCCGCTGCCGTTCTGGTACCACAGCGGAATCGCGGGCATTTCCCGGGCGAGAATCCGCTCGGCCCGGTGATACGTGGCGTTGACCCGGCCCACGTCGCTCTCCGCGTTCGCGCTGCTTACCAGCCGGTCGAATTCCTTGTTGCTCCAGCCCGAGTCGTTGGACGAGGCGCCGGTGAAATACTGGCTCTGCAGGAAGGTCTGGATCAGCGGATAGTCCATCTGCCAGCCGGCGCGGAAGGGGCCGCTCATCTTCTTCGCGCTGACCTTGGACCGGTAATCGGCGAAGGTGCCCATCGGGCTCCCGTCGCACACATGGCGTCCCAGCGCCCGGTTCACGCTGTTGCACAGGGCGTCCACCCACAGTTTGTGGGATCCGGTGTCCGCGTTGTACGTCACCTTCATCGACCCGCCGGGAAGCCCGCCCCCCTCGTCGACCAGCTTCCGGGCCGCCGCCGGGTCGTACGTACACGCCGCGCCGCACAGCCCCGCCTGGTAGCCGCCGTGCTCACCGAGGGCCATGGCGGTCCAGTCGGTGGCCGGCGTCCGTGTCCCCCGGAAGATCTGCCGGGTGATCGCCGGGCGGTTGATGGCCATGGAGATGCCGCGTCGGACTTTCTCCGTCCCCGGCTTGGCCCAGCCCTTTTCGTACATCGGGAACGACAGCGTCTGAATGATCCCGGCGGGCTGATTAATGTACCGCCCCTGCAGATCCTTCTGCACATGCTTCAGCTGCGAAGCCGGCACATCATCCACGAGATCGAGATTTCCCGCCATCAGGTCGGTATAGGCGGTGTCGTTGTCCGTATAGACCTGAAGATCGACCCCACCGTTCTTCGCCTTGTCGGGCCCCGGGTAATCCTTCCAGGTCCGCAACCGCATGATCCCGCCCTTGGCGTACGACTGCACGGCGTACGGACCGTTGCCGACCGGCTTCGCCAGCCAGGCGTCGTGGTCGGTGAAGAACGACCGGGGCAGCGGCAGGAAGGCGCTGTAGCCGAGCATCTCCGGCCACAGCCCGAATTTCTGGTTCAGCCGCACCGTGAACGTCAGCTCGTCCTTGACCTTCAGCCCGCGCATCGTCCGCGCGGCCGGCTTCGAGCCCTCCCCCTCCGGGTGGACCTCCTCGTACCCCTCCACATAGCTGAAGAAAGGCGCCCCGAGCTGCCGATTGCTGACCAGCGCCCCGTAATTCCAGGCGTCGACGAAAGACCGGGCCGTCACCTTCTCCCCGTTACTGAAGGACCACCCCGGTTTGAGCTTCACCGTGAAGTTCCGCGCGTCCGGCGATTCGACCGACTCGGCCACCATGTTCTCGGCCACGGCCGTGCGCGGGTTGTACCGCTTCAGCCCCCTGAAGGCCAGGTCGAGCACCTTGCCGCCCTGTACGTCGGTGGTGTTCGCCGGCTCCACCGGGTTCTGCGGATCGCCCCAGGACGCCCGTACGACGCTGGGGTCCTGCCCGCCCCCGCCGCACCCGGCGCCCGCCAGGGCGACCGTGGCGGCCGCGAAGAACGCCGAACCGACACGCAAGGCTCCGCGCAACGAGCTGCCTCCTCAGAGCTGCGGCCCGGGCGCCCGCACCCACCCGGCCTATCAGCCCCAACCTGACATCCCGGGCCTGCCGGAACCCGTCAGCCTGGCCCGACACGGAGGAGAACCGCCCGTATGAGCGACCTTGGCCACCCTCGGTGGGCCGTTACCTGTCGTTCGACTCGCAGCCGGTTCCGTTGTGGTTGCGGTCGAGGTGATACGGATCGGAGGATCCGACGTGGGTCGGCCCATCGAGATCCGAACAGTCGATGTCGGGGCCGCCCGACGACGGCCGCGGCGATGGCGAACCGGTGCCCCCGCCACTCGGCGACGGGCCCGCCGCCGCCCGGATGTCCGCGCCGACGATCATCCCGTCCCGGACGGTGTACGTACCGGCGAAGGACCGCACGGACCCGTCCCGCTGCTCCGCGTCCAGCGCGACCGAGACCGTGTCTCCCTGCACGCCGGTGACGTGAACGCTGTCGTGCGCGGTGTCCGCGAAGCCCGCCACGAAGGCGTCATAGGAGCCCCCGAGGTGCTTGCCACCGAGGTCCCAGGCCCGACGGAAGTCACGGGCATTGACGGCCGCGTAGTAATCCTCGACAACGGAGGCGGCGTCCCGCGCCGCGGCCGACCCCTCCGGTGCGGTGCTGGGGGCGCCCATCCCCGTACCGGAAGGCGAGGGCGCCTCGGTGACCGTACGGGCACTCGTCACCGTCGTCCCCGTCCCGTCCCCGCCGGAGGAACCGCACCCGGCCAGCACGGCGCCCACCAAGGCGGCCCCCGCCATCACGCAGCAACGGCGCATCGACCTCACCCCACAGGCGAAACGTCCCTACGCCCCAGTCTGCGCCGCCCACGAGAGCTCCGCCCGTGGATCACCCACCGCCCCGACCGAGCCCCCCACTCTTGACCACCCGCACCAGCCCACCCAGAGCCCCCACGGAAACCCCCATCACCACTTCGGGCTCCGCGCTCTCCCGCATCCACCGAGTGGCACCGGGTCCTGTCGCCACCTCGACACACGCTTCGGTGTGTCCCTCGCTGAAGCTGGATTTCTGCCACTCGAACCGGGACATGTACGCCTTCCTAGAGCAGGGGGTACAGAAGTCGCTCGATGAGCTTGACCGTGTCCTTCGCACACCGCGCCTCGGAGGGAAGCGCCGCTTCCGCCAGCTTAGCGAACGTGTGCTCATACCTCTGGACGGCTTCGACTTCGCCCAGGTACAGGGAGTTCTCGACATGCGGGACGACCGCCGTCGACAGTTCCCGCACGGGCGGCGTCAGCACGGTAAAAGGCGCCCCGAAAGGCACCGGGCCGTCGAACGGCAGCACTTGGAGCGTCACGTTCGGCAGGTGACACGCGTCGATCAGGCGCAGCAACTGGTCCCGCATGAGTGCGCGGCCCCCGAAGGAAGCCCGCAGCGCGGCCTCGTGCACCACCGCGTGCAGCTTCGGCGCCCCCTCCCCCGACAGCACCCGCTGCCTCTCCATCCGGAACTCCACCGCGGCCGCCTCCGCGCTGCGCGGCACTTCCACGTACCCGCTGCGATGTACGGCCGTGGCGTACGCCCGTGTCTGCAACAGGCCGGGGACGAACATCGGTTCGTAGCAGGCGATGGACTCGGCTCCCGCCTCCAGCTCGGCGAAGTCGAGGAGGGGTGCCCGGACGCTGTTCCGGTACAGGCTCCACCACCCCTTTCCGGACCGCTGCCCGAGGTCGATCAACGCCTCGACGTAGGTGGAACGTGTACCACTCGCGGTCTGGGCCAATTCGCGCAGCCTCGCCGGGGCCAGCGACGTGCGGCCGGCTTCGACGTTGCTGACGTGCGATTGCCGCATACCCATCACGTCCGCGGCCTCGCTGACGGTCAGGCCGGCCCGTTCTCGCAGCCTGCGGACCTCGGCCCCGAAACGCCGCTGCCGGTACGTGGGGTTCGCCCTCAGGCCCATGCGTCCCTCCCAGTTCTCCCATCGGCAGTATGGCCCAACTCGCCATTTCCCCGAGGCGGTTGCACGTATACGCCACACCCCCTTACCTTACGTATGACGCCAGTCACAGACTGCACTCACCTGGAGGCTGCCTCATGAGCACGCCCAGCGAGACCTGGTCCTACGGCTTGTTCATTCCGCACGACCCCCGGGCGGTCGGTGTCGTCAGAGCCGCGCTGCGGCACATCCTGGCCGGGGCCGGGCTGAACTGCCTGGTCGAGACGGCGGAGCTGATGGTGTCGGAGCTGGTGACCAACTCGTACCAGTACGGCAGGACCGACGCGTACGTGAGCGTCGACCGTTCGCCGTTCGACCTGACCATCGCCGTGTGGGACACCGGCCCCGGCGTGCCGGAGCAGCAGAAGGCGGCGATGGACGAGGAGTACGGGCGGGGGCTGGGGATCGTGGACGCCTGTGCGGACAGCTGGGGGGTGCGGGACTATCCGAACGGCAAGGCGGTGTGGTTCACGCTGGCGCAGCGGAAGCCGACGGAGGTGTTCGGGGAGTGGGGTTGAGGCGAAGCGCGCCGGCCGCGCGGTGATGGTGGAACCTGGCACGCAGGCGGAATTGAGGGTGAGGGTGGGGAACGGGGAGCAGGCCCCTCGCAAGCGGGCCGGCAACCCGCCGGGATGAACTCCGCCTGGTTGCGGCACCTGCAGCGCGTTGCTGCCGGAGCCCAGGCTCCGGCGGCGGGCGCGTCGATCCAGCGCACCCTGCGATCGACGCGGGAGGAGATGGAGGTCACCCGATCTCAGGAGCGCAAGAATTCGCGCTACAGGCTCACGGTGGATCTGACGACACTGGAGTGCAGCGTCGCCCGGCGCCTGGACCGCAAGAACTACGGCCCTGCGAAGAAGGCGGACGGCACGTACAACTTCGTCATTCCGGTTCGCGGGCCGGGCACCACAAACCCACCGGTGAGGACGCGCCGCAGGTGGCGGGGTTCACCGGGGGCGCGTTCTCGATGGACAAGTACAGGGACCACGCCGCCGGGTGACCGGAACGCGAAGGCACCCGGACCGATCCGGTCCGGGCGCCCGCGTATGTCGGGGAGACGGCCCTACGCCGCCCCCACCACGTCCTTCTCCTCCGCGAAGTGGCAGGCCGACTCATGGGCGGCCAGGGAGCCCGAGCCGGCGAAACGCTCGGGGACCGCCAGCAGCGGGAGTTCCTCGGCGCACTTGTCCTGCGCCTTCCAGCAGCGGGTGCGGAAGCGGCAGCCGGACGGCGGGTTGGCCGGGGACGGGACGTCGCCGGTCAGGATGATGCGCTCGCGGCCCTCGCGTGCGTCGGGGTCCGGGACGGGGACGGCCGAGAGCAGCGCCTGGGTGTAGGGGTGCGTCGGGTGGTCGTAGATCTGCTCGTCCGTGCCGATCTCGGCCATCTTGCCGAGGTACATGACCCCGACCCGGTCGGAGATGTGCCGGACGATGGACAGGTCGTGCGCGATGAAGAGGTAGGAGAGGTTGAACTCGTCCTGGAGCTTCTCCATCAGGTTGATGACCTGCGCCTGGACGGACACGTCCAGCGCCGAGACCGGCTCGTCGCAGATGATGATCTCCGGGTTGAGCGCGAGGCCGCGGGCGATGCCGATGCGCTGGCGCTGGCCGCCGGAGAACTGGTGCGGATAGCGGTTGAGGTACTCGGGGTTGAGGCCGACGACGTCCAGCAGGTCCTGCACCTTGCGGCGCCGGTCGCCCTTCGGGGCCACCTCCGGGTGGATGTCGAAGGGCTCGCCGATGATGTCGCCGACCGTCATCCGCGGGTTGAGCGAGGTGTACGGGTCCTGGAACACCATCTGGATGTTGCGCCGTACGGCCTTCAGCGCGCGCCCGGACAGCTTGGTGATGTCCTGGCCCTTGTAGAAGACCTCGCCGGAGGTCGCCCGCTCCAGGTTCATCAGCAGCTTGGCGACGGTGGACTTGCCACAGCCGGACTCGCCGACGATGCCGAGCGTCTCGCCCTGGTACAGCTCGAAGGAGATGCCGTCCACGGCCTTGACCGCGCCGACCTGCTTCTTGAACAGGATGCCCTGGGTGAGCGGGAAGTGCTTGACCAGGTTGCGGACTTCGAGGATCGGCTCGCGCCGCGCGTCGTTCTTCGGCTCAGCCATTGATCGTCTCCTCCCAGAAGTGGCACGCGCTGCCGCGGGCGTCGGCGACGGTGTGCAGCGCCGGCACCTCCGTACGGCAGATGTCCTGCGCCTTCGGGCAGCGCGGGTTGAACGCGCAGCCCGGCGGAATGTTGAGCAGGTTGGGCGGCAGGCCCTTGATCGCGTACAGCTCCTGGCCCTTCTGGTCCAGGCGCGGGATGGAGTCGAGCAGACCGCGGGTGTACGGGTGCGCGGGGGTCTTGTACAGCTCGTGCACGGGAGCGTGCTCGACGATCCGGCCCGCGTACATCACCGCGATCTTGTCGGCGACGTCCGCGACCACACCCAGGTCGTGGGTGATCAGGATCAGACCCATGTTGAACTCGCGCTGGAGGTCCGCGAGCAGGTCCATGACCTGCGCCTGGACGGTCACGTCGAGGGCGGTGGTGGGCTCGTCCGCGATGATCAGGTCCGGCTCCAGGGCCAGCGCCATCGCGATCATGATGCGCTGGCGCATACCGCCGGAGAACTGGTGGGGGTAGTCGTCCACCCGCTTCGAGGCGGCCGGGATCTTCACCCGGTCCATCAGATCGATCGACTTGGCCTTGGCCGCCTTCTTGCTCAGGCCCTGGTGGACCCGGAACATCTCGCTGAGCTGGTAGCCCACGCTGAGCACCGGGTTCAGGGAGGACAGCGCGTCCTGGAAGATCATGGCGATCTTGGCGCCGCGGATCTTGCGGCGCTGCTCGCCGGACATCTTCAGCATGTCCTGCCCGCGGAAGAGGATCTCCCCCTGCGGGATCTTGGCCGGCGGCATGTCGAGGATGCCCATGATGGCCTGCGCGGTGACGGACTTGCCGGACCCGGATTCACCGAGCACGGCGAGCGTCTCGCCCGCGCTGACGCTGTAGTTGACGCCGTTGACGGCCTTGACGACGCCGTCCCGGGTGTGGAATTCCACGTGCAGGTCGCGGACTTCGAGGAGGGTGCCCTCGCTCTTGTCGCGGTCCCGCTGCGCGGGAACGTCCGCGGGTTTGGAGATGGTGGTCACGTACGCCTCCCTCAGCGCAGCTTGGGGTCGAGGGCGTCGCGCACCGCGTCGCCGAGCATGATGAACGCCAGCACGGTGATGCTGAGGGCGCCCGCCGGGTAGAGCAGCATGTGCGGCGCGTTGCGCACGTCCGTGGCGGCGGTGGAGATGTCGATGCCCCAGGAGACCGTCGGCGGCTTCAGGCCGACGCCCAGGAACGACAGCGTCGCCTCCAGCGAGACGTACGTACCGAGCGCGATGGTCGCCACGACGATGACGGGCGCCAGGGCGTTGGGCGTGATGTGCCGCAGCAGCATCCGCGAGGTGCTCGCGCCCAGGGCGCGCGCGGCCTGCACGTAGTCCTGCTGCTTGGCGGTGATCACCGAACCGCGGGCGATACGGGCGATCTGCGGCCAGCCCAGGATCGCCATCAGCAGCACGACCGTGAAGATCGAGCCGCCCTTGATGACGGACAGGAAGACGATGCCGCCGAGCAAAATCGGGATGCCGAAGAAGATGTCGCCGACCCGGGAGAGGATCGAGTCCCACCAGCCGCCGAAGAAGCCGGCCAGACCGCCCATGAAACAGCCGAAGACGGCGGCGAGGAGGGTGGTGCACACACCGACGACGACCGAGGCCCGGGCACCGTAGACGGTGCGGGCGTAGACGTCGCAGCCCTGGGTGTTGAAGCCGAAGGGGTGGCCGTCGGTCGCGCCCTGCTTGGACTTGGTGATGTCACAGGCGTACGGGCTGGTGCTGGTCAGCAGGCTCGGCCAGATCGAGACGACGACCAGGAAGAGGATCAGTACCGCGGAGATGTAGAAGATCGGGTTGCGCCGCAGGTCGCGCCAGGCGTCGCCCCACAGGCTGCGGGGCTTGTCCGCCTTCAGCTCCACGCTGACGACGTCGGCCGCGTCCACGGGAGCCTGGGTGTGCACGGAGGTCTCGGTGTCAGGCATAACGGATCCTCGGGTCCAGGACCGCGTAAAGCAGGTCGACGAGCAGGTTGGCGGCGAGGAAGACGACCACGAGGATGGTCACGAAGCCCACCACGGTCGGTGAGTTCTGCCGCAGGATGCCCTGGTAGAGCTGGTAGCCGACGCCCTGGATGTTGAAGATCCGCTCGGTGACGACGGCGCCGGCCATCAGGCCGCCGATGTCGGTGCCGAGGAAGGTGACGACGGGGATCAGCGAGTTGCGCATCAGGTGGACGGTAACCACCCGGCGGCGCGGCAGGCCCTTGGCCGTCGCGGTGCGGATGTAGTCCGAGCGCAGGTTCTCCGCGACCGAGGTACGGGTGAGCCGGGAGACGTAGGCCAGCGAGACGCCCGCCAGCACGATGCCGGGCAGCAGCAGCTGGTCGAAGGTGACGTCGATGGAGACCGCCGGGGCGGCCCAGCCGAGCTTCACACCGATGAAGTACTGCAGCACGTAGCCGGTGACGAACGTCGGGATCGAGATCACCAGCAGCGTGAAGACCAGCACGCCGGTGTCCACGATCCGGCCGCGGCGCAGGCCCGCGATGACGCCGAGGGTCAGGCCGACCACCAGCTCGATGGCGAACGCCACCAGCGTCAGCTTGATGGTGTTCGGGAAGGCGTTGCCCATCAGTTCCACGACCGGGGTGCCGTTGAAGGACGTACCGAAGTCGCCCTGGAAAATCCCGGCCATGTATTGCAGGTACTGGCTCCACAACGGGTCGTTGAGGTGCAGGGACTCCCGGATTGCCGCGGCGGTGGCCGGGTCCGGTGTCCGGTCTCCGAACATGGCGGCGATGGGATCGCCGATCGCGTAGACCATGACGAAGATCAGGAAAGTGGTGCCGATGAAGACGGGCACCATCTGGAGCAGTCGTCGTATGACGTAGCGCCCCATGTGTCCTCCAGGAAAGCGCCGACGCGGGAGCAGTCGGACCCGTATCGCACGGGTTCCGACTGCCCCCTGCCGCCGTAAGCGGTTATGTTCTTCGCGCCCCGCTCAGGGGCGGCTGCGTCGGATCAGCCCTTGACCTTGATGTCGCTGAAGACAGGGACGCTGAAGGGGTTGAGGGCGACGTCGGAGACGTTCTCCGACCAGCCGACGGTGCCGTTCTGGTAGAAGAGCGGGATGTTCACCGCGTCCTGGATGACGATCTTCTCGGCCTGCTTGTAGATGTCGGTGGCCTTCTTGATGTCCGTCTCGGCGGCGGCATCGTCCATCAGCTTGTCGAATTCCTTGTTGCTCCACTTGCCGTCGTTGGAGCTGGCCCCCGTCTTGTACAGCGGGGTGAGGAAGTTCTCGATGTGCGGGTAGTCCATCTGCCAGCCGGCGCGGAACGGCCCGTTCATCTCGCCCTTGGTGATCTGGTTGCGGAAGTCACCGAAGGTACCGACCGGGTTGCCCACGCAGACGTTGTCGTTGCCGAGGGCCTTGTTGATGCTGTTGCAGGCCGCGTCCGCCCACTGCTTGTGGGAGTCCTTGTCGGCGTTGTAGCTGATGGTCAGCTTGCCGCCGGGGATGCCGCCGCCCTCTTCGATGAGCTTCTTGGCCTCGGTCGGGTTGTACGTGCAGACGTCGCCGCAGATGTTCTTGTCGTAGCCGTTGGCCTCGCCGAGCACCGGGGAGGTGAGGTCGACCATCGGCGTACGGGTGCCGTTGTAGATCTTGTCCGTGATGCTCTTGCGGTCGATCGCCATGGAGATGCCCTTGCGGACCTTCTCCATGCCCGGCTTGTTCCACTCTTCCTTGTAGAACGGGAAGGTGACGGCCTGGTAGATACCCGCGGGCTGGGTGAAGTAGTTGCCCTTGAGGTCGGTCTTGGCGTTCTTGATCTGCTCCGCCGGGATGTCGTCGTCGACATCGAGGTTGCCGGCCTGGAGGGCGGCGTACGCGGCGTTGGAGTCGGTGAAGACCTGGAGCAGGACGCCCTTGTTCTTGGGCTTGTGCACACCGGCGTAGTGCTCGTTCGGGACGAGCTTCATCAGCTTGCCCCGCTCGTACGACTCGACGGCGTACGGGCCGTTGCCGACCGGCTTCTTCAGGTATTCCTCGTGCTTGTCGAAGAACAGCTTGGGCAGCGGCGCGAACGCCTTGTAGCCCAGGCGGACCGGCCAGGTACCGAACTTCTTGCTCAGCTTGACGGTGAAGGTGGTGTCGTCCACGACCTTCAGGCCCGACAGCGTCTGGGCGGTCGGCTTGCCGTCCTCCGGCGAGGTCTTGTCGTAGCCCTCGATGTCGGAGAAGAAGTAGGCGTTCTTCTGCTTGTTGGTGGCCAGCGCCGCGTAGTTCCAGGCGTCCACGAACGACTTGGCGGTGAGCGCCTCGCCGTTGGAGAACTTCAGACCCTTCTTGATCTTGATGGTGAAGTTCTGGGCGTCCGTGGTCTCGATCGACTCGGCGGCGGCGTTCTTCGCCTCGCCGGTCTTCGGGTCGTACTCCTTCAGATTCATGAAGATCTGGTCCAGCACCTTGCCGCCGAGCACCTCATTGGTGTTCGCGGGCTCCAGCGGGTTCTGCGGGTCACCCCAGTTGGCCCGGACGAAACCGGCCTGAGCACCCGAACCGCCGCTGCTTCCACCGCACGCCGTCGCCGACAGGGCGATGGCTATCGCCCCTGCGATCCAGGTGGCGCTCTTGGCACCGCGCATGGGACTGCCTCCTCATGAGTCCATTCACTTCATGGAAAGGAGCTGCCCGCAGCTGACACCCCTGACAGCCAGCGACCAGCCCCTGCTGCTCGTGAGTCGGCGCTCCCCACAGCGCGTGACCCATTGACCCGAGCTCAATGCACCCCAGTCTCAGTCACCTTCGCCCCATAAACCACGTGTAAGGGGTCTCGGTTTGGTCACATCCGTTTTCCGGAAGTTCGGAATCCGGACAAACCAAACCATCCAGACGGTAACGAAACGGACTGTCGGCGCACCACGTTGCGATCTTCGTCCGTAATTCGGACTCACCATGGCCGGATCGCAACCGAAATCTTGTTGACTCATTGCGTTCATTTGCGATAACAGCTGCGCCATGGCGGGAAACGGAAAGCGCCCCACCGGACGGAAAATCCGGTGGGGCGCTCTCGGAGCGTAATCGCCGCTCGTGCGCCGGGGGTTACCCGGCGTGACGGATCAGCGCTTGGCGCGCGACGCCGTACGGGCCCGCTCGCGGGCGTCCAGGACGACCTTGCGGATACGGACCGCCTCCGGGGTGACCTCGACGCACTCGTCGTCGCGGCAGAACTCCAGCGACTGCTCCAGGGAGAGCTTGCGCGGCGGCACGATCGCCTCGAAGGAGTCGGCGGAGGAGGAGCGCATGTTGGTGAGCTTCTTCTCCTTGGTGATGTTCACGTCCATGTCGTCGGAGCGCGAGTTCTCACCGACGATCATGCCCTCGTACACCTCGGTGCCGGGCTCGACGAAGAGCACGCCACGCTCCTGGAGGTTGGTCATCGCGAAGGCGGTGACCGAGCCGGCCCGGTCGGCGACCAGCGAACCGTTGTTACGGGTGGTCAGGGTGCCGAACCAGGGCTCGTGACCCTCGTGGATGGAGTGCGCGATGCCGGTACCGCGGGTGTTGGTCAGGAACTCCGTACGGAAACCGATCAGGCCGCGGGACGGCACGACGAACTCCATGCGGACCCAGCCGGAGCCGTGGTTGGACATGTTGTCCATCCGGCCCTTGCGCACGCCCATGAGCTGGGTGACCGCGCCCATGTGCTCCTCGGGCACGTCGATCGTCATGCGCTCGACCGGCTCGTAGGTCTTGCCGTCGACCTCCTTGGTGACCACCTGCGGCTTGCCGATGGTCATCTCGAAGCCCTCGCGGCGCATCTGCTCGACCAGGATGGCCAGCGCCAGCTCACCGCGGCCCTGCACCTCCCAGGCGTCCGGGCGCTCGGTGTCCAGCACGCGCAGCGAGACGTTGCCGATCAGCTCACGGTCCAGACGGTCCTTGACCTGGCGGGCGGTGACCTTGCGGTCCTTGACCGCGGCCTTGGCGTCCGCGCCCTTGCCGGTGCCGCCGCGGCCGACCAGCGGGGAGGTGTTGGTGCCGATGGTCATCGAGATCGCGGGCTCGTCGACCGTGATCAGCGGCAGCGCGACCGGGTTCTCCGGGTCGGCCAGCGTCTCACCGATCATGATGTCGGGGATACCGGCGACGGCGCAGATGTCGCCCGGGCCCGCCACCTCGGCCGGCTTGCGGGTCAGCGCCTCGGTCATCATCAGCTCGGTGATGCGGACGTTCTGGACGGACCCGTCGCGCTTCATCCACGCCACGGTCTGGCCCTTGCGCAGCTCGCCCTGCTCGACGCGGAGCAGCGCGATACGGCCGAGGAAGTTGTCCGCGTCCAGGTTGGTGACGTGCGCCTGGAGGGGGGCCGACTCGTCGTACTCGGGGGCCGGGACGGTCTCCAGCAGCGTGGAGAAGAACGGCTCCAGGTTGTCGCTGTCCTGCGGGACGGTGCCGTCCTCGGGCTTGGTCAGCGAGGCGACGCCGTCACGGGCGCAGGCGTAGACGATCGGGAACTCGATCTGGTCCTCGTCCGCGTCCAGGTCCAGGAACAGGTCGTAGGTCTCGTCGACGACCTCGGCGATGCGCGAGTCCGGGCGGTCGGTCTTGTTGATGCACAGGATGACCGGCATCTTCGCGGCCAGCGCCTTGCGCAGCACGAAGCGGGTCTGCGGCAGCGGGCCCTCGGAGGCGTCCACCAGCAGCACGACCGCGTCCACCATCGACAGACCGCGCTCGACCTCACCGCCGAAGTCGGCGTGGCCGGGGGTGTCGATGATGTTGATGGTGATCGGGTCCCCGCCGTCCTTGGGGTGATACTTCACCGCCGTGTTCTTGGCGAGGATCGTGATGCCTTTCTCACGCTCCAGGTCGTTCGAGTCCATCATGCGCTCGTCGAGGTTCTCCGCGGCGTGCGCGGCGAACGAGCCGGCCTGCTTGAGCATGGCGTCGACGAGGGTCGTCTTGCCGTGGTCGACGTGGGCGACGATGGCGACGTTACGAATGTCGTGGCGCGTGGGCATACTGCGGCGCTTCTCCCGGATCGTGGATGGCTGCACGTACGGTCCGGTACGTGTGCCTGCCGGGCATGAAGACGCCACGGCCTCACCCCATCGTACGTGGCCGGGGCGGACTCGGCCGCCCCAGGTCGCACGGACCACCTCTGACCTGCGGTGATGTAAATCCGAACGGGAATCGTGCACCGGTTGGGCACCTGTCGTTCCCCCTCCGGCCGGGTGGCCGACGGGTCCGCGTCACCGGTCCGTACGGCAGCGGGACGGCCGCCCCGGACGATCACCGGGGCGGCCGTCCCTTACGGAGCCCGCCGTCAGCTCTTCTTGAAGCCGATGTCCTGGTAGCGCGGCGTCGAGAAGCCGAACGCGCCCGCGTTGACCAGGTTCTTCTTCACCGCGACGACCTCGGGGCGCTGGTAGAGCGGTACCGAGCCGGCCGCCGCCCAGATCCGGGCGTCGGCCCGCTCGACCAGCTCGCGGGAGGCGTCCTCGTCCAGCTCGGCCGCCGCCTGGTCGAACAGCTGGTCGATGTGGTCGGTGCCGACCCGGGTGTAGTTCTGTTCGACGGTCAGGCTGCCGTCGGCGGCGGGCTGCGGCTTGGCGTAGATCGGACGGCCGTCGGTGGCCGGGTAGGCGGAGCCGGGCCAGGTGTAGAGCGCCAGGTCGAAGTCGCCGGCGGCGATGTGGTCCTCGAAGTAGCTCTTGTCCGGCACCTTCCGTACGACGGTCTGCACCCCGATCCGGGCGAGCATCGCGGAGATCCGGTCGGCCACCGTGCGCAGCCGCTCGGAGCCGGGGCCGTCCGGCAGCACGAAGCGCAGGGCGAGCGGCCTGCCGTCCTTCTTCACGGCGGCCGGGCCGCCCGCCGCGGGGTCGGCCGGGCCGGCGAGCCCCAGGACGTCCGCACCGACCGGCTTGCCGTCGGCCGCCCGGCCCGGCCCGTCCCGCCCGTCCGGGGTCCGTACGCCGCCGGGCGCCGGGGCCACCTCGATCATCTCGGCGGCGCTCAGCGCGTTGGCCGCCAGCATCTCGTAGCGCCGGTAGTCCGCGTACGCGGCGGTGGCCGTGTTGCCCTCTGCGGTGGTGCGCCGGTCGGCGGCGGCGGTCTTGTAGAAGACGGCGCTCTGCCGCAGCAGGGTGGAGCGCTGGAGGTCGGCCGCCCGCACGCCGGCCGAGGACAGCGGCGTCGTCGGTACGGTGCCGGCCCGGACCACGTCGCCCCCCTTGTCGTCGTGCCCGGCGTCCACCTTCTTGTCCGGCTGCTGCGGCTCGGCCGTACCGGCGGGCGCCCGCCAGCCCGCGTCCGCCAGCATCGCCCGCGCGGCCCCGGTGTCCGGTCCGCCGAGGGCGCCACTGTGGTCCGCGTAGCCGGGCTGGCCCGCCATCAGCAGGTGGCTGCCGAGCGGGCGGTTCGGCAGGCCGAGCGGCTTGAGCACGCTGTCGGCCAGCTTCTGCCGGTCGATGGCGCGGGCCACCGCGCGGCGCACCCGTTCGTCGTTGAGCGGGTTGGTGCTGCCGTTGAGGGCGAGCTGGGTGTAGGCGGGTTCGAGGGCCTTGCGGACGGTGTAGCCGCGCAGCGCCTGCTGCTCGGCGGTGGACGCGCGGCGGGGCGGTACGTCGTCGCCGCCCGGGGCCGGGGCCGGGGAGCGCTCGGCGTCGTTCTCCGCGCCCTCCGCGCGCCCGGCTTGTGAAGCTGCGCCGGGCGCCCCGGCGCTCGGTGAGCCCGCGTGGGGCGAGCCGGCGCCGGACGAACCGGTGCCCGGCGATCCGGCTTTCCCCGACGCGCTGCCCGACGGCACGGACGGCGCGGGCCGGCCCGCCGCGGTGATCTTGCGGGCGTCGTCCGGGTCCACCTCGGCCAGGTCGAGCGTCCCGGCGGCCAGCGCGGCGGCCCGCTTCTCGCGCGGCACCGCCGTCAGCACCACCTTGTCCAGCTTGGCGGGCGCGCCCCACCACTTCGGGTCGCGCGCGAGGGTGAGGGTGCCCGCCTGCTCGTCACGGCCCTGCACCGCGAACGGCCCGGCCGTCTCCTTCAGCTCTTCGCGCGCGCCGTCGTTGAAGGCGCGCGCGTCGCCCATCACGCTCTTCGGGTACAGCGGTGTGAACAGCGACTTCCAGTCGGCGTACGGCTTGGCGAAGGTGACCTTGACCTCGCGCGCGCTGCCGCCCTGCTCGACCTTCTCGATCCGGTCGTAACCGGCGTTGCGGGCGCTCCAGTACGCGTTGTCCTTGCCGCGCAGGGCGTTCCACTGAGCGGCGAAGTCCTCGGGTCCGACGGCGCGTCCGCCGCTCCACCGGGCCTTCGGGTTGATCTTGTAGACAACGGTCTGGCGAGGCTCGCGGTCGGTGACGTCGGCGGCGGCCAGGTAGTCCGGGTTGCGCTGCGGACGGCCGCGCTGGTCCAGGGTGAACAGCCGGGGCAGTACGGCCTCGGTGACGCGCCGCGTGGCGGCGTCCGCGCGCGGCTGGAAGGCGTTCAGGGTGCCGGGCACGGCGTCCACCGCCCAGCGCAGCGTGCCGCCCTGGCGCACCCGGTCGCGGGCGGTCGCGGCGATGTCCTGGGCGCCGGGGGCGGCCTCCTCGGCGTCGTCGCCCCCGCCGCAGCCGGTCAGCACCGGCAGTGGCAGCAGCACTCCCGCGACGAGGAGCGCGGCGCAGCGGCGCCTGCGGCAGGCCGCACCGCCTGGCCTGACGGGGTGGGTCATCACGGTTACCTCCGGGGCTCGCCCGCGCCGGACCACCGCGGCGGACCGCGGGGCCACGGATCACGTTCGGCCGACTTTGCGGCTCATCACATCTATGGCTCCACCACTGAAGGCGACCGGCCCCCGTGCGGGCGGGCGACACGTCGGCCACGGCCGGGAAGGCCACCCGCCCGGCCCAACCGCCCGCGCCGTGCCGGTGGCGCCGGTGCGCGCGGGACCTCGTACGCGAGACCGTCCGGCCCCGGCCGTCCGGGCCGCGCGCGGGGAGAGCGTACGGGCCCGCGCCCGCTGGCGTACGCGCCGCCGTACAAACGCACGCCCCGCGGTACGGACCGACGGCGCACACCTGCCGAAACACGCCGGTCCGGTTCCGCAATCGCGGCAGATCCCTTCCCAATCGCGACTGTGACGCGCGACACTCGCAGGCGCACGCCGCTGCGCCCGGGCCGGTGTCCGGGGCCGCGCGGAACGGTGCCGACCACACCCGCGGAGGTGAGGCAAGTCATGTCACTTCAGGACGACCTGACGGCTGTTCAGCGCAATCTGGACGATCTGGAACGGTCGGTCGGCCAGCTGGAGCGACGGGTCGGCGGCGGCCTGGACATACGCCGCGTGCGCAGCGACACGGATCGTTTGCGCGAAAGCCTGCAACTGCTGCGGGAAGGCGCCGCCGGACCGTCCCGCGCGCGTCCCGCGGGCGGCGGGTCCGCCCCCGTACCGGGCCCCGAGATGGTGACCATCCCGGACACGCCGTACGACACCGCCCTGTGGGCCGGCGCGGAGGACGAGGGCCTCGGCGCGCTCGGCCGCCGGGCGCCGTAGGGCACCCGCCCGTACCGCCGCCGAGCGCCACCCGTCCCACCCCCCAGACAGCCGTCCACGGAGACCGACGTTGGCCACTGGCACCGAACCCCAACCGCATACCGACGCACGCGGCGCGAACGGCGCGGCCGGCCCGTACAGCGCCGGAGTGCGCGCCCCTTCGCGCGCCGCGATATCCGCCCGCCACCTGCGCACCGACCGCTGGTGGCTGTACCCCGCCACGACCGCGGCGGGCCTGTTCGCCTTCGTCGTCTACTCGACCTGGCGGGCGTTCGCGAACGCGGACTACTACTCCGCGCCCTACGTCTCGCCGTTCTACTCGCCGTGCCTGGCGCAGAACTGCCATCCGATGCGCGGCGGCCCCAACTGGGAGATCTTCGGCGCCTGGTGGGGCCTGTCCCCGGCACTGCTGATCCTGATCTTCCCGCTGGGCTTCCGGCTGACCTGCTACTACTACCGCAAGGCGTACTACCGCGGCTTCTGGGCATCGCCGCCGGCCTGTGCGGTCGCCGAGCCGCACAAGAAGTACACCGGCGAGACCCGCTTCCCGCTGATCCTCCAGAACATCCATCGCTACTTCTTCTACTTCGCGGTGGTCGTGGCGGGCATCCTCACCTACGACACGGCGCTCACCTTCAGGAACGCGGACTACGAGTGGGGCCACATGGGGCTCGGCACCCTGGTCTTCCTCGTCAACATCGCGCTGATCTGGGCGTACACGATCTCCTGCCACTCCTGCCGGCACATCATCGGCGGCCGGCTGCGGCACTTCTCCAAACACCCGGTGCGCTACCGCCTGTGGGGCTGGGTCGGCAAGCTCAACGCACGGCACGCGGCGCTCGCCTGGGCCTCGCTGATCAGCGTGGCCGCCGCCGACTTCTACGTCTTCCTGCTCGCCACCGGGGTCTTCGACGACCCGCGGTTCTTCTAGGAAGGGTGCCTGGTGATGACGCAGCTGGACCGGCAGGAGTGGGACGTCGTCGTGGTGGGCGCGGGCGGCGCCGGACTGCGCGCCGCCATCGAGGCCCGGGAACAGGGCATGCGGACGGCCGTGATCTGCAAGTCGCTGTTCGGCAAGGCGCATACGGTGATGGCCGAGGGCGGCATCGCGGCCAGCATGGGCAACGTCAACGAGGGCGACAACTGGCAGGTGCACTTCCGCGACACCATGCGCGGCGGCAAGTTCCTCAACCACTGGCGGATGGCGGAGCTGCACGCCCGCGAGGCGCCGCAGCGGGTCTGGGAGCTGGAGACCTGGGGAGCGCTGTTCGACCGCACCCCGGACGGCCGGATATCGCAGCGCAACTTCGGCGGCCACGAGTACCCGCGCCTGGCGCACGTCGGCGACCGTACGGGCCTGGAGCTGATCCGCACCCTCCAGCAGAAGATCGTCTCGCTCCAGCAGGAGGACGAACGCGAACTCGGCGCGTACGACGCCCGGTTGAAGGTGTTCCAGGAGTGCACCGTCACCCGCGTCCTGAAGGACGGGGACCGGGTGGCCGGCGCGTTCTGCTACGAGCGCGAGTCCGGCCGCTTCTTCGTCCTCCAGGCGCCGTCCGTGGTGCTGGCCACCGGCGGCATCGGCAAGTCCTTCAAGGTGACGTCCAACTCCTGGGAGTACACCGGTGACGGGCACGCGCTCGCGCTGCTCGCCGGGGCGCCGCTGATCAACATGGAGTTCGTGCAGTTCCACCCGACGGGCATGGTCTGGCCGCCGTCCGTCAAGGGCATCCTCGTCACCGAGTCGGTCCGCGGCGACGGCGGGGTGCTGCGCAACAGCGACGGCAAGCGCTTCATGTTCGACTACATCCCGGATGTGTTCAAGGAGAAGTACGCGCAGTCCGAGACCGAGGGCGACCGCTGGTACGACGACCCGGACCACAACCGCCGCCCGCCCGAGCTGCTCCCCCGCGACGAGGTCGCGCGGGCCATCAACGCCGAGGTCAAGGCGGGCCGCGGCTCCCCGCACGGCGGTGTCTTCCTGGACGTGTCCACCCGGATGCCGGCCGAGGTGATCCGGCGGCGGCTGCCGTCCATGCACCACCAGTTCAAGGAGCTGGCGGACGTGGACATCACCGCCGAGGCGATGGAGGTCGGGCCGACCTGCCACTACGTGATGGGCGGCGTCGAGGTCGATCCGGACACCGCGGCGGCCACCGGCGTACCGGGCCTGTTCGCCGCGGGCGAGGTGGCCGGCGGTATGCACGGCTCCAACCGGCTCGGCGGCAATTCCCTGTCCGACCTGCTGGTCTTCGGCCGCCGGGCGGGCCTGTACGCGGCCGAGTACGCGCGGTCCCGCTCCGCGCGCCCCGCCGCCGACCCGCTCCAGCTCGACGCGGCGGAGGCGGAGGCGCTGCGCCCGTTCAGCGCCGAGGGGCCGGACGCCGACCACGCCGGGCGCCCCGCCGAGAACCCGTACACCCTCCACCAGGAACTCCAGCAGTCGATGAACGACCTGGTGGGCATCATCCGCAAGCAGGGCGAGATGGAAGAGGCCCTGGAACGCCTCGCCGACCTGCGGGTGCGGGCCCGCCGGGCCGGTGTCGAGGGCCACCGGCAGTACAACCCCGGCTGGCACCTGGCCATCGACCTGCGCAACATGCTGCTGGTCAGCGAGTGCGTGGCGCGCGCGGCCCTGGAGCGTACGGAATCCCGCGGCGGGCACACCCGGGACGACTACCCGGAGATGGACCGGCGCTGGCGCCGGGTCAACCTGGTCTGCGAACTGGCCGACGGCGGCCCGGACTCCCCGCCGCAGGACCCGGCCACCGGGCAGATCCGCCTCGTCCGCCGCGAGACCCCGCCGATCCGGCCCGACCTGCTGGAGCTGTTCGAGCGGGACGAGCTGGCGAAGTACCTGGCGGAAGAGGAACTGGCGGCCGAGGCCGCGCCTTCCGGACCGGCGGCGCCGGCCGCCGGAACGACGGACGACGAGGGGACGAGCCGGTGAGCGCGCAGTCCGACGCCTACAAGGCGCACTTCAGGATCTGGCGGGGCGACGCGGACGGCGGCGGTCTGGAGGACTTCCGCGTCGAGGTCAACGACGGCGAGGTGGTCCTGGACATCATCCACCGGCTCCAGGCCACCCAGGTGCCCGACCTGGCCGTGCGCTGGAACTGCAAGGCGGGCAAGTGCGGGTCGTGCAGCGCGGAGATCAACGGGCGGCCGAAGCTGATGTGCATGACCCGGATGTCCGTCTTCGAGCGCGACGAGACGGTCACCGTCACCCCGATGCGGACCTTCCCGGTCGTCCGCGACCTGGTCACGGACGTCTCCTTCAACTACGCCAAGGCCCGGGAGATCCCCAGCTTCGTCCCGCCGCCCGGCCTGGAACCGGGCGAGTACCGCATGCGGCAGGAGGACGTCGGCCGCTCGCAGGAGTTCCGCAAGTGCATCGAGTGCTTCCTGTGCCAGGACACCTGCCACGTCGTGCGCGACCACGAGGAGAACAAGTCCGCCTTCGCGGGACCGCGCTTCCTGATGCGCATAGCGGAACTCGACATGCACCCGCTGGACGCCGCCCCGGAGACCGGCCTCGACCGCAAACGCACCGCCCAGGAGAACCACGGCCTGGGCCACTGCAACATCACCAAATGCTGCACCGAGGTCTGCCCCGAGCACATCCGGATCACCGACAACGCCCTGATCCCGCTGAAGGAACGGTCGGTCGACCGCAAGTACGACCCGCTGGTCTGGCTGGGCAGCAAGATCCGGCGGCGGAACCGTACGGACTGAGGTCCGGACCCGGCCGGCTCCGGCCCCCGCTCAGAACAGGCTCAGCAGGGCGTCCGCCGGATCGGGGACGGCGGTGTCCCCGTCGGGCAGCGCCAGCTCGAACCAGACGGTCTTGCCGCGGGGCGTACGGCGGCTGCCCCACCCGGCACTGAGGAGACCGACGAGCTGCAGGCCCCGCCCGCCCTCGTCGGTGTCCCGGGCCCGGCGGCGGCGGGGCTGGGCCAGGTCCGCGTCCCAGACCTCGCACACCAGCGTGCGGTCCAGCAGCAGCCGCAGCCGGATCTCGCCGTGGCCGTGCCGCAGCGCGTTGGTGACCAGTTCGCTGACCAGCAGCTCCGTGGTGTCCACCAGGGCCTCCAGGCCCCAGTCCGTGAGCTGGTCTCGGGCCAGCTCACGGGCGCGGGAGACCGAGCGGGCCTCGGGGGCGAGGTTCCAGTCGCCGACGGAGTCCTTGGGCAGGCCGTGCACCCGCGCCATCAGCAGGGCAATGTCGTCCTCGCCGTGGCGGGTGTCCAGCGCGTTCAGTACGTGGTCGCAGACGTCCTCCAGAGGGCGCCCGGTCTCCGACAGGGCCGTACGGAAGGCGCTCAGGCCCTCGTCCAGCGGGTGTTCGCGGGATTCGACCAGGCCGTCCGTATACAGGGCGAGCAGCGCGCCGTCGGGCAGTTCGACCTCGGTCTCCTCGAACGGCTCGCCGCCGACGCCGAGCGGCATGCCGGGCGGCACGTCCAGCAGCAGCGCGTCCTCGCCCTCCTCGACCAGGATGGGCGGCAGGTGGCCGGCGTTGGCGAACGTACAGCGCCGGGTGACCGGGTCGTACACGGCGTAGACGCAGGTGGCGAGGTAGACCTCGGACAGGTCGGCGGTGCCGGGGCCCGGCCGGGGCGTCTCCGCCGAACAGTCCGCGGACGTCTCGGCGGAGGGCGCGGTACGGCTGCGGGGGGCGCGCGCGGCCGTACGGGCGCCGCCTCCGGTGGCCCCGAGCCCGCGCGCGATCTCGTCGAGCGCGGAGAGCACCTCGGCCGGTTCCATGTCGAGCAGCGCCAGGGTGCGTACGGCCGTACGCAGTTCACCCATCGCGACGGCCGCGCGCAGCCCGCGCCCCATCACGTCGCCGACGACCAGCGCGGTGCGGTGGCCGGGCAGCTCGATGACGTCGAACCAGTCGCCGCCGACCTCGGTCGCGGTGGTCCCCGGCAGATAGCGGCAGGCGATGTCCAGACCGGCCGCCTCCGGGTCGCCCGGGGGCAGCAGGCTGCGCTGGAGGATCAGCGCGCGCTCGTGCTCCCGGCGGTACAGCCGGGCGTTGTCGATACAGACCGCGGCGCGCGCGGCCAGCTCGACGGCGAGGGCGGTGTCCCGTTCGCCGAACGGTTCGCTGCCCTTCGTACGGGAGAACTGCACCAGCCCGACGACCGTGTCCCGGGCGACCATCGGCACCGCGAGCGTCGAGTGCACCACCGCGCCCAGCTCGGCCCGCTCCTCGCCCTCCCGGCCCGGGACGATCTGCGCCTGGGCGGTACGCAGCGCGCCCGCGCACGGGGAGTTGAACGGGTAGCGGTGGACGGCACCGACCTCGACCGGGCCGCACTCCCCCTCGGTGACGCCACAGGCCGTGGTGGCCAGCGGCGCGTCCGAGACGGCGCTGGCGAAGGCGACCCGGCGCAGCTCGGCGCTGCCGTCGGCCATCCCCGGCGGCGCCTCGTCACCGGCCAGCAGCCCCTGGTAGAGGTCCACCGAGGCCAGGTCGCAGAACTGCGGCACGGCCACGTCCAGTAGCGTGCGGGCGGTGGTCTCCAGGTCCAGGGAATTGCCGATACGGGCACCGGCCTCGTTGAGCAGGGCCAGGTTGCGGCGGGCGCTGGCGGCCTCCCGCTCGGCCCGCCGCCGGCCCGTCACATCGGCGGCGAGGGCCGCGACGCCGATGGGGCGCCCGCTGGCGCCGTGCAGCCGGTACAGGGAGACGGACCAGCGGCGGCGGTCGGCGTCGGGGGGCGCGGGGGACGGCTCGGCGGCGGACGGCTCGGGGCCGGCGGGGGCAGGGATGGACGGCGTGGGGCCGGGCGGGGAGGGGGCGGTCGCGGCCGGCGGGACCGTACCGACCAGTTGCATCTCCGCGACCGACTCACCGGTCTCCAGCACCCGGCGCAGCGCCGCCCGGAGCCGGTCCGCCTCGGAACGCGGCAGGAAGTCGTGCGGTCCGCCGCCGCGGTACTTGGCCGGGGGGCCGCCGAAGACGGTCGCGAAGCGCTCGTTGACGCGGCGGATCCGCAGGTCCGTGTCGAAGAGCACGAAGCCCATGGGAGATTGGCCGAAAACGGCCTGAGAGGCGGCTATATCCGTCTCGATGCCGCGCAGCGCGCGGACGTCGACGACCAGACAGACCGCGGCGCGCTCGCCGTCCGCGGTCTCGGACGGCATCACGTAGATCTCGGCCAGCCGCTGGCGCCCCGGCTCCCCGGTCTCCTCGTCCGCCTCGCGCGTCCGGTAGGGGACCAGGCCGGTCCACTCCCGGCCGTCGAGGATCTGCGACACCGTACGGCGGGCCTGTTCGTGCAGCTCATGGGGGACGAACGCGGACACCGGGTCCTTGCCGACGGCGTACCGGGCGGAGATGCCGAGCATCTCGGCGGCGCGCTCGCTCCACCGGTCGATGCGGCCGTCGGGACCGAGCGAGAAGGACGCGACGCGGATGTAGTCGTAGATGGAGCCGGGCGGGCTGCTCTGCCATATCGGCGGGCCTTCCGGGCCCTCGGGCCCCGCAGGCCGCGCCGGACCGTCCGTACCACCCGGCCCGGCCGGCTGCGCGGGTCCTGCCCCGCCAGATGACTTCTCGCTCACGAGCCCCGTCCCCTCCAGCTCATCGTGCCCGGACCGGACGAGCCGAGTATCCAGCACCGCGGCTATCCGGAACACGGTCTTCACGATCACAGCACAGTCTCGATCGCAGGCCGTCCACAGAATGTCAATGAAACGGCAACGATCAGGCCGCCACCAGACTCCTAACCCGCCACAGACAGCTCGAACCACACTGTTTTACCCGTCCTGCCGTGCCGGGTGCCCCAGCGCCGCGAGGTGCACGCCACCAGTTGCAGTCCCCGGCCCCCCTCGTCCTCGGGGGCCGCGGCGCGCTCCTGCGGCGGATCGGGCACCGGGTCGGACACCTCGACGAGGAGCTCGCCCCCGCTCTTGAGGACCATACGCACCCCGATGGGCCCGCTGGCATAGCGCAGGGAGTTGGTCACCAGCTCGCTGACGAGCAGAACGGCCAGGTCGGCCACGGAGTCCAGCCCCCAGTCCCGGAGTGTCTCGCGGACCACGGCACGGGCGGTGCGCGCGGAGCCGGGTTCGGCCGGGAAGCTCCATTCCGCGATGGGGGACCCGGAGATCACACCGCGCCGGGGCGCGTAGGACGCGGACTCGGGGGCCCCTGCCGCTGCGCTGTCGCTCACGCCGATCACTTCCCAGCCCGGTGCGAACACCCTCCGGATTGTCCGTGGTGAGGGGGTAAACAGCACATACCCGATATCAGGGTCGCAATATCGCCCTCAATAGCGCACTGTGGCACAAACGGCGTACTGAGGCAGACGGGGGCTCGCCCCGTACGCCTCGTACGGCACGGGGGCACTCCGGGGCGCCACCCATCGCGGGAGGCCGGACGCAAGCCCCGCGGCGGCCCCGTACGAGGGACGCGCGTCGGTCCGATGATCGGCCCGTATGGGGGAAGGGGGTGACCGGGCGCCGGGCCCGTACGCGCTCCCGCTCAGCCCCCTGCCGCGTACGCGTTCCCGCTCAGGCGTCGCATCGCCTCGGCGACCGCCGGGCGGTCCTGGTCGAGCCAGTCGACCTCGTGTTCCTGCTCCGGCGCCAGCCAGCACAGCGCGTCGTGGTCCTGGAGGGGCCGGGGCTCGCCGGACACCAGCCGGGCCGTCCACACCCACAGGACCAGCCCGGGGCGCAGCGCCCACTCCCCCGGAATCCGCTCCACCGGTTCCGCCTCGATCCCCAGCTCCTCGCGGAGTTCGCGCGTCAGCGCCTCCTCGGGCGTCTCGCCGGGCTCCACCTTGCCGCCGGGCAGCTCCCAGCGGCCGGCCAGCGCGGCCGGAGCGCTGCGCCGCGCGGCCAGCAGCCTGCCTCCGTCGAGCACCGCCGCGCCCACCACCACACGCACGTCCGTCATGCGCGGCAGCCTACGTCCCCCCGCCGCCGTCCCCGCACGTCAGGTGGTGGCGTGGTTCACCCGCTCCACGACGTAGAGCCGCCCGTGACTGCGGGTGTCGAGCCGGTCGGCCACCTGCTCCGCTTCCGCGCGGGTGGCGTAGCGGCCGACGCGATAGCGGTTGCCGCCCTCGTCCTGACGAATGACGAGCCAGGGCAGCACCGCGCCACTGTCGGTCATCGCGCCCCTCCGTCCGCCGTCCGGCGCGCCGTCGCGCGCCCCTCCAGATCTGATGCCGAAACCGCATACCGCATATGCCCGAGCCTACGCCCGACCTTTACGCACCGGATACGGATTTGCACAAAGAGGTACCGAACCGGCCACCGGACAGCGCGTGCACCCCCTCCGGCCACTCCCGGCCGGTGCGCGCACGCTGTCGCCCTCGTACGCGAACGGGCGCCGCCGGCGGCTCCTGCCACCGACGACGCCCGTCGACTGCGCTTCACGAGGGACGCGGGGGCGGCCCGGCGGTTACGCCGCGCAGCCCTCCGAGCGACCCTGTCAGGCGGTCCCCGCCTCGCACTTGGCGTCGGACTTCGCACCGTCCGCGCCCGGCTCACCGGCCGCCTCGGCCTCCGCCTCCGCCAGCGACTCCGCCTCGGCCTGGATCAGCGACGGGTTGCGCCACGAGCTGCGGACGCCCCAGACGTAGAAGAGCAGGCCGATCACCGCGACCACGAGGATGTCCCAGCCCGCCGGCAGGTAGCCCTTGCCGCCGAACTCCTCGCCGCCCATGTACGAGACGCACGCCATGACCAGCAGGTACGCCACCATCCAGGCGCCCGCCTTCAGGTGCGGCTTCAGCTCGGCCCACGGCTTGCGCAGCTCGTACCAGGCCCAGACCGGCAGACCGACCGCCATGATCAGGATGACCTTGCCGGTGAGCGGCCAGCGGCCCCAGTACAGGACGAGCGAGCCGAAGACCATCGCGATGGGCGCGACGACCGGCATGATCTTCAGCTTCACCGGCCGCTTGAGGTCGGGGGCGAGCCGGCGCAGCGACATCACCGCGACCGGGCCGGTGATGTACGAGATGACGGTGGCCACCGAGACGATCTCGGCGAGCGAACCCCAGCCGCGGAAGACCGCGAGGAACAGGAACGCGATGAACAGGTTGAGGATCAGCGCGGGGCGCGGCACACCGGTCTTCTTGTCGACCCGGCCGAAGATCTTCGGCAGGTGGCCGTTCTCCTGCACGCCGTGGATCATCCGCGAGGTGGTCGCGGCGTAGATCATGCCGGTACCGGACGGGGAGACGAAGGCGTCCGCGTACAGCAGCAGCGCCAGCCAGTTCAGGCCCCAGGCGATGGCGAGGTCGGCGAGCGGCGAGTTGTAGCCGAGGTGGGCCCAGCCGCCGGCGGACTCCAGCTTGCCGCCGGGGACGGCCATCAGGAAGGCGACCTGGAGCGCGACGTAGATGACGAGCGCGATCACGATCGAGTAGATGACGGCCTTGGGCAGCGACTTGCCCGGGTTACGCGCCTCGCCCGCCATGTTCAGCGGCGACTGGAAGCCGTTGTAGGCCCAGACGATGCCGGAGAGGGCGACGGCCGAGAAGACCGCGCTCCAGCCGTTCGGCGTGAAGCCGCCGTGCTCCTTGATGTTGGCGGTGTCGAAGTGCGCCAGCATCAGCGCGCTGGCGGTCAGCACCGGCACCACGACCTTGAAGATCGTGATCGCGGTGTTGGTCTTCGCGAAGAGCGAGATCGCGAACCAGTTCAGGAAGAAGTAGAAGATCAGCAGGACGCTGGCCAGGGCGACACCCGTGCCGGTCAGCTCCTTGCCGTCGTAGAGCGCCTTGGCCCACCCGAAGTCCCAGGAGCTCATGTACTGGACGGAGGCGGTCGCCTCCCCGGGTATGACGGAGACGATCGCGATCCAGTTGGCCCAGGCCGCGAGATAGCCGGCCAGCGAGCCGTGCGAGTACTGGCCGTAGCGGACCATGCCGCCCGCCTTCGGGAACATCGAGCCCAGCTCGGTGTAGGTGAGGGCGATCGTGAGCGCGACGGCCGCGCCGATGACCCAGGCGAGGATGGCGGCGGGACCGGCGATGGAAGCGGCCCGCTCGGCCCCGAAGAGCCAGCCGGAACCGATGATCGACCCAAGACCCGTGGCGGTCAGGGCAATGGTCCCGAGGGACCGTCGGTAATTCGAGTGGGAGCCCTGCTCCGCGCTCTGGGTCTGCGTCGTGCTCAACGTGCTTGGTCTCCTGATCTTCCCCCGTGCCGTGCACAAACTTCGCCATCGTAAGAGCGAATTGGAAGATCGGAATCCCAAGCGGGGTCAAAACTCGGGTCTGGCTGAAGGTGTGTGAGGTTTCCAACACGTCAATTGCCTGGGCAAATCCGGACATACGCGTTTTTAGGGGGTGGCTACTTGCGGGTTACGCGTCAGTACGGAACGTGCGATCTTGCGTTTGACGTCGCCGAAATTGGTATGGGGGAGCGGGTTTCGGCCATTGATGGGGTGGGAAGGGGGCGATGAATGTGGCGGGAGGGGCGTCCATCGGAGGCCATCGGCGTCCATCAGGTCCATCAGCACCCGCCGGACACCCGGCGTCACCGCACCGGCACGCTTCGGCCCCGCATGCCTGCTACCTGCCGCATCGGCTAATGCACCGGCAGGTGATACGCGACCCGATGGCGGTCGGCGAGCGTGACGACGTCGGCGGTCTCCACCGGGCGGCCGCCCGCGAAGTACGTACGCGAGATGACCAGCACCGCGTGGCCCGGCACCCCGCCCAGCGCCATGGCCTCCTCGGCCAGGCCGGGGCGCGCTCCGACCTCCTCGACGACGTTGTCCACGATCACGTCGATGGCCGCCATCCGCTCGACCACGCCGCGCCCGGCCAGCGGCCCCTCCTCGGGCAGCATCACCGGGGTGCGCCCCGTCAGGTCCAGCGGCTCCCAGGAGGTCGAGAGCATGGACGGCTCACCCTCCGCGCGGAAGAGATAGCGCGTGCGCATCACCCGGTCGCCCACCTGGATGCGCAGCCGGGACGCGACGGCCGGGCCGGCCTCCTCCCGCTCGCTGCTGGACTCCCAGGTGCCCTTCACCCGCTCGTCGGCCTGCTCCTGCCGGAAGGGCGTGGCGCCGACGCCGGTGCGGTAGCCGGCGCGGGCGATACGGCGTGGGACGGGCTGCTCGCGTACGTACGTCCCGGAGCCGGAGCGGCCCTCGACCAGGCCCTCGGCCATCAGGACCTTGCGGGCCTCCAAGGCGACGGTGTCGGAGACGCCGTACTCCTCACGGATGCGCGCCTGGGAGGGGAGGCGGGTGTGCGGGGGCAGCACACCTTCGACGATCTTCTGGCGCAGGTCGCCGGCGACGCGGAGGTACGCGGGCTGCTCACCGAAAGGCACATGCCCCTCCCAACAGCTTGACAGTCAGCAACAGCGTGGCAACCGCGCGTTGTTGACCGCAAGCCTGGGCCAGTAATTCACTCGAAGTGATGAAGCCCAGCTCAACCGATGTGCCGATCATGGAAGTTGGCCGCCTCACGACACGCGTTCCCGGCGGTCCGGCGCGGCCGTACGTTTCGTGCGAAAGTCGGTACGACATGTCGTCCGACAGTCGGTACGACCCGCCCCGCGCGCCGATCGGCGCCCGAGCGGTACGGGAAGGAGCCCACCGTGCCCGACGCCCCCCGCACCGGCACCGAACGGCCCTCCACTCCTCCCCTCTCCCCCATGCCGGAGGACTGGCAGCGCGCCCTCGCCGTCGTCGCCCACCCCGACGACCTCGAATACGGCGCGGCCGCCGCCGTGGCCGAGTGGACGGCCGCCGGCCGCGAGGTCACCTACCTCCTGGTCACGCGCGGTGAGGCGGGGATCGACGGGCTCGGCCCCCAGGAGTGCGCCGCGGTCCGCGAGGCGGAGCAGCGGGCGAGCGCCGCCGTGGTCGGCGTACGGACGGTGGAGTTCCTGGACGGGCACCAGGACGGCGTCATCGAGGCCGGGCTGCCGCTGCGGCGCGACCTGTCGGCCGCCATCCGCCGGCACCGCCCGGAACTGCTGATCACCCTCAATCACCACGACACCTGGGGCGGGGTGGCCTGGAACACGCCCGACCACCGGGTGGTGGGCCGCGCCGCCCTGGACGCGGCGGGCGACGCGGGCAACCGCTGGATCTTCCCGGACCTGATCGCCGAGCAGGGGCTCGACCCCTGGGACGGCGTCCGGTGGGTGGCGGTGGCCGGGTCCCCGTACCCCACCCACGCGAAGGAGGTCGGCGCCGGGATCGAGCGGGCCGTAGCCTCCCTGGCCGAGCACCGCGCGTACATCACCGGCCTGGAAGGCGCCGGCCAGGACCCGGCCGCCTACGCCCGCGGCTTCCTGGAGCCCATGCTGCGCGGGGCAGGCGACCAGTACCGCGGCACCCCCGCCACCCTCTTCCAGCTCTACCCCCGCTGAGGCGGGACCCCCCACTCCCCCGCCCCCACACGCCGGACAAAGTCCGCCACCAAAGCAGCAACCTCCCGCGGCCGCTCCAACAACATCGCATGCGTGGCATCCACCCCCGCCACCTCGACCCACCTCTCGGTACGCGCCAACTCATCCAGATCCGCGTGCAACCCCTTCACGTAGGCCGCCATCAACTCATCCATCCACGGCATACCGGGCGTAGAAGGATTCGGCCGCAACGCGCGAACAATCAGCAACGGCTTCCGCACCCGCCGATACAACCCGAACAAATCAATCCCCGCCATAGCCTCCTGCATCCCAAGCCCCGCCACCCGCTCGGGCCGCAGATAAACCTCCCCCTCCGCATTCCGCACAGCTCCCCGCCGCCCTCCCGCCTCCAGCAACTCCCTCGAAACCCCCAACTCCTCCGCCATGACAGCGTTATAGGCCAATACACCCTCCAGCCCACCTCCCGGCAACGGCCGCCCCATGGCCGCATCGGCGAATGCCCGAACTTCCGCCAACCGCCGCTCCACGTACCCCCTGTCCAACCCCACGTACTGCTCAGCCCGCCCCATCCCATGCCCATCCAAATTCACCGCACCAAGCGTCCCGTCCAGCCCCTCCAAGCAACAAGCCGCAACCATCCCACCCAACGAATGCCCCACCACCACAGCACCCGCAATCCCCAACTCCTCCAACACGGCCCCCACATCAGCAACCGCCCCCTCAAACGTCCAAGGCTCGTCCCCACCCCCCGACTTCCCATGCCCCCGCAAGTCCATAGCCACCACCCGATGCCCCTCGGCCAACAACGGCCCCACAAGCTCCCAGTCCACCAAGTTCCGCCCGGCCCCATGCAGAAGCAACAGGGCCGGCCCGTTCCCGCCGTGGTCCCGCACGGCGATCTCCACACCGTCCGGCGCGACAACCCGAATGTCCTCAATGTCATGCGCAGCAGTCATGCCTTCACGCTAGGCCGCCGAAATCACCCCAAGATCATCCGCAAGAACGTAGATTTCCCTGGCCGGCGCGGCCCATAATGGACTTACGCCACTCGGCGAACGGCCCTCACTCAGTGGAACAACACGCAGATGTTCGGCATCGAGAACTACAGCCCACGCTGGCTGAACGGCATCGCCGGCATCCGCGCAACGCACGCACAACGCCTGCGGACGCTCATCGGCCGCCCGCTGACGCGCCTGTGGCTCGTCTGGGACACCCAGGACGACGAGTGGTTCAGCGACTGCCCCGTACTTCTCGACTTCGACGGCGAGCAGGTCGAGATCAACCACTACAAGTTCCACGACCTGTCGATCACCTGGAACTCCGTGGACCCCCGAGTTCCTCTGCAGTGGCCGGCCTTCCCTACACAATGGCGTCACGACGCGGCCCCACAGACGACCGTCCTCCTCGGACAGCCCCTCCAGGACATCCAGCTCCTGGACTGGCAAGGCGCCGACATGGCCCAGGGAATGGTCGCCGTCAGCTTCCTCTTCCCGTCCGGCCGCATAACGATCTACAACGCCCTGGACGAAAACGGGCTGACCTTCGCCGAGCCGGGGCCCGAGTATCGGCGCCACACACTCGCAGCGAGCGCATGAGCGACCGGGGCCAGGCCTTGCCGCCCCCTACGGTTGAGTCATGACCGCACGACCCAACCGGATACGCCCGCCGCGCGCGGAAGGCTGGGTCGCGGAGGACCTGGACCGTCTCCCCGAGGCACCGAGCCACTCAGAGCTCATCGACGGGACGCTCGTTTTCAGGCTCCCGCCCCAGCGGGCTTGGCACAGCCGTCTCGTCACCGCCCTGACCACCGCGCTCATGGCGCAAGCGCCGGCCGGCTTCGAGGTCGAGCGGGAGATGACGATCCGGCTCGACGACCGCAACCGCCCCGAGCCGGATCTCCTCCTGACAACTCTTCCCTACGACCCGGACCGTACGTACTACTCACCAGACGCCGTGCACCTCGCCGTCGAGGTCGTCTCCCCCGAGTCGGCCCACCGTGACCGTACGGTGAAGCTCCGCAAATACGCCGAGGCCGGCATCCCGCACTACTGGTGCGTCGAGGACGAAGACGGTTCACCCGTCGTCCACACCTACGAGCTCGACCAGCCGACCCGCACTTACGCCCCCGCTGGCATCTTCCGAGGCTCGCTCCGGCGCCCCGTACCCTTCCCGATCAGCCTCGACCTGGACAGTCTCGTCCCGGCTCGGCGCCGCGGCTGAAAAGCACGCCAAGGGGCCGGCCCCGAAGGGACGCTGTTGGTTTATTCGGTCCCTGCTTGTGCCCCGTCGAGCGTCATCTCGGCGGGGCACAGTGCTGCGAAGTGGCTGGTGCGGGTGCGGGCTCGGGGTGTGCCGGTGAGGTGGGCGTCGATGCGGGCAAGGTTGATCGCGGCTCCGGTGAGCTGGTGCTGGAGGCTGGTCTTTGTCAGGCCCCGGTAGCGGGATCTGCGCAGGCCGCAGCGCCCGACTGCTTGGGAGATGCTGCCCTCGACCCCGGCACGGATCTTGTAACGGTCCTTCCAGGCATCGGTTTGCTGCTCGGCGCGGCTGTGTCGGATAATCTCGTGTTCCTCCCGGTGACGCAGCATGATCTCCCGGCGCTGGCCGGTAGCCGAGCCCACGCACTCGTGCCGGTGGGGACAGGGGCGACACTCGCTGTGGCGGAACCGCACGCGGATGACCGCGAGGCCCTTGGAGTCCGTGCGCGGATACCACTGGGTCGTGGTGACGCCGCCGGGGCAGGCCACCTGCTGCTGGTCCCAGTCGACGGTGAATGCGTCCAGGCCGTAGGGGCCCGCGGACTGGGCGGACGTGTTGGCAGCCATGGGCCCGTGCAGCGCGACGCCATGCTCGGTGCGGGCGGCCAGGACTTGAGTGGCGGTGGGATAACCGGCATCGACCCAGTGTTCGCCGGGCAGGCAGTCGCGGTCGGCGAGGCCCGCGTGGATCGACTGGCTCATCACGCTGTCCGAGACGGTGGCGACGGTGGTGGCCACGTTCGTGATCAGGTTCGGGGCGTCCGCCTCGCAGATCTCGGTGAGATGGACCTTGTAGCCGTCCCACATGATGTCCCGCTTCACGCTGCCACGGGCCTCGCGGTCATACGGGGTGACCAGGCGCATCATGCCCGGCGGACGGTCTTTTGGGTCCCGCCTGGCCACCTCGCCCTCCACCATGTGGAAGTGCTGGACCCAGACCTGCCGCAGGATCTCCACCTCATCGAGTGCGCGAAGCCGGTGCGGTGCAACGGTGGCGAAGACCTCCTCCAGCAGCCGCATCCCGTCCCTGCCGATCCGCAGGCCCACCTCGTCCCGCCTGGCACGGCCCTTGGGGAACCGGGACTCCTCGGCCCGGGTCGCGTAGTGCCGGAACCAGTCCGGCTCGGCGGCTTCGGCCAGCCAGCCGGGGGCAGCCTGGGCCAGTGCGTTCAGAGCCGATCGCAGCGTCTCCGCGACCAGCTCCAGCCAGTTCAGCTGCCGTGCCGAGGACAAGATGTGCGTGGAGTCGGTGCGGGCCCGGCCCGCGCTCTTGAGCAGCCCCTTCTCGCGGGCTGCCACCAGCACACCGTCCATGACCCGGCGCCCTCCATCGGCCCCGGCCAGCCGGTCCCTGAACTCCGACAGCACCGAGAAGTCGAAGCCGGGATCGCCCAGTTCCAGCCCGAGGGCGTACTTGAAGTCGATCCGCGCCCGCACCGCTTCCGCGGCCTGGCGGTCGGTCAGCCCGTCCACGAACTGGAGCACCGACACCAGCGCCAGACCGGCCGGAGACCAGGCAGGCCGGCCTCGTGAGGCGAACAGATCCGCGAAGTCCTCGTCCCGGAACATCGGCCCCAGCTCGTCCCGGACCCGGATCGCCAGGCTTCCCTTCGCAAACGCCGCCCGGGCCACCCGCACCGTCTCCGCCGGAATCTCCCCCGGCCCACTCGGACGCATCGACATCGACACCCACCCCACACAACAACGTCGGTCTCCACGACCACAACCGGATCGTGGAGACCGACGTCACGCGAGGGACCGAATAAACCAACAGCGTCCCGAAGGAACCGGCCCCTTGCAGGCTTGGAAGACACTGACGTGTCCGGTCAGACGTTGAACCGGAATGTCCGCCACAACGCTGCGGCCTGCGGACATGCACCTTTCCGAGGCCACATCCAGCACCGATCCAGCACGGAGGCGGTATACCCAGCACCTACGAGAGCCCAGCCATTGTGTACACATGAGACACTTGGTACCCTTGAGCGCATGACGCAGCCACTGCCCATAGAGTCCATCCGCGATGTCCGGGCGCATCTGGCCGAGGTCGTTGAGCGAGCCGACCGGGACGACGTACCCACCGTGATCACCCGACGCGGCAAGCAGGTCGCCGCCGTCGTCTCCATCGAGACGCTGCGCAAGTACCAGGAGTGGGAAGAGCGCGAGATCAACCGGATCATCGATGAGCGCATGGCCAACCCTGCACCCGGCATCCCGCTCGAGGACATCATGAGGGAGACGCTGGCACGCAGTGAGTGAGTACCGCACCGTCTTCCGCCCCGAGGCTCAGACCGAACTCCGCAAGGTCCCGCGAGACATGGCTCTCCGCATTCTGGCGAAGCTGACCGAGTTGGAGACCGACCCGCTGGGGTTCAACACCACCGCCCTCGTCTCCCAGCCCGACCGCCGACGCCTACGAGTGGGTGACTACCGCCTGATCTACACGATCGACAACGGCGAGCTGGTGGTGTGGGTGGTACACGTCGGGCATCGCTCCACCGTCTACGACGCCTGAGTGTTTCTCACGTCAGGTCAGAATATCCAGCACCGATCCAGCGCGGGATCGACGAAAGGGCCGGGCCCTCAAGAGCCCGACCCCTTCTGACCAGCAGGTCTGCCGGGTCAGCGACGTGGTGTTATTTCATCCGCTCACACGTTGAAGCGGAACTCCACGACATCCCCATCCTGCATCACATAATCCTTGCCCTCCATACGCGCCTTCCCAGCAGCCCGAGCCTCCGCCACCGACCCCGTCTCCACCAGGTCATCAAACGAAATGACCTCAGCCTTGATGAACCCCTTCTGGAAGTCGGTGTGAATAACACCAGCCGCCTCAGGAGCCGTAGCCCCCTTCTTGATGGTCCAAGCGCGGGTTTCCTTGGGGCCGGCCGTCAGGTAGGTCTGGAGGCCGAGGGTGTTGAAGCCTACGTGGGCGAGGGTGGCGAGGCCGGGTTCTTCCTGGCCTACGGACTGGAGGAGTTCGAGGGCCTCTTCCTCGTCGAGTTCGGCGAGGTCGGCTTCAAGTTTGGCGTTCAGGAAGATGGCTTCGGCGGGGGCCACCAGGGCGCGCTGTTCGTTCTTGAAGTCCTCGTCGGTCAGCTCGTCCTCGTCGACGTTGAAGACGTAGAGGAAGGGCTTGGTGGTGAGGAGGTGGAGGTCGTGGAGGAGCTCGGAGTTCTCGGCGCCCTGGACGATGCCGGCGGAGAAGAGGGTGCGGCCCTCCTCCAGGATGGCCTTGGCCTCCTCGACGGCCTTGACCTTCGGGGCCACGTCCTTCTTGATGCGCGACTCCTTCTGGAGGCGCGGCAGGACCTTCTCGATGGTCTGGAGGTCGGCGAGGATCAGCTCGGTGTTGATGGTCTCGATGTCGTCCTTCGGCGAGACCTTGCCGTCGACGTGGACGACGTTCTCGTCCTTGAAGGCGCGGATGACCTGGCAGATCGCGTCGGACTCGCGGATGTTCGCCAGGAACTTGTTGCCCAGGCCCTCGCCCTCGGAGGCGCCGCGGACGATGCCGGCGATGTCGACGAAGTCGACGGTGGCCGGGAGGATCTTCTGGGAGTCGAAGATCTCGGCCAGCTTGGCCAGGCGCGGGTCGGGGACGCCGACGACGCCGACGTTGGGCTCGATGGTGGCGAACGGGTAGTTGGCCGCCAGCACGTCGTTCTTGGTCAGGGCGTTGAACATGGTCGACTTGCCGACATTCGGCAGACCGACGATTCCGATCGTGAGCGACACGGTGGCGACTTCCCGGAGAGGATGCGGGTGGACTGGGCGACGGTGCGTACGGCCCGCTGCGGGGCCGGGGCGGCCGTAAGGGGTGCGGTCCATGGAGGACCGGTCGTCCAGTCTACGGGGCGGGGGAAGGGCGGCGGGCGGCGGAGGTGGAGGCGGCCGGACGGGGCGGGAGGACGCCCGGTGTACTGCGGCGCAGGGCCCCCTCTGCGTACGCGGCGTCCCGCCCAACGGGTGATTTGTACGCCGAATGGTCCGGTCAGGTCAGTCAAAACGCGTGTCCTGTAACCAATTGATCCCACTTAGCGGCCTACCGTTGCCGAGTGGAGCAACACAGAGCGCGCAGCCCTCAGCACAGTCCGCCCCGGACCGTCCGTCCGGCAGCGGGCCAGGACGCACGGCTTCCCCGTCCCGCGGAGGCCGTGCCGCCGAACGCTCCGGAGGCCCGGGGCAAGGCAGGCACCCCTGGTGCCCCGCGGGCCCCGGGCGCCCCACGCGCGCCGGGTGCGGCGGCACCCGGCGGTGAGACGTCGACCGTCTACCGCGTGCGTGCCCGCCGGCGCGGCCCGCTGGCCCCGCTGGCGGCGGCGGCAGCGCGGCTGCCGTCGCCCCGGCTCACCGGCCTGGGCTGCGGTCTGCTCGGCACCTTCGTCCTGTTCGCTTTCGCCTTCTTCGACAACCTGCTGTTCGGGGGCGCGCCGACGGCGTACGGGGTCTTCTTCCTCCTGGTCGGCGTGTCGGCCGGGCTGTGGGTACGGCCGTACGACCTGATCACGGCCCCGATCGCGCTGCCGATCATGTTCACCCTCGGCACCGTGCCGATCAGCCACAACACGGGCGGGTTCACCGGGCTGCTGATGGGCGTCTTCACGGTGCTGGCGACGCAGGCGGGCTGGCTGTTCGCGGGGACGCTGGCCTGCGCGCTGATCGTCGTCGTACGCAAGGCGGCGGCCATCGCACGGCGGCAGGCCGAGCGGCACGCGCAACGGCAGGTGGCGCGGGCGCAGGGGGCGCAGGGGGCGCAAGGCCGGGAGCCCGCGAAGGGCAGGAGCGCGAACGGTGCGGCCGGGCGCGCCTCCGGGCAGGCGCCGGATCCGGTGTCCGGCCGTTGGCAGCGAAGGCGCGGGCAGGTGGACGAGGGCCCTGGCCCCGGGCAGCGGCCGGGGCTGGCCCAGGGGTCGCATCACGCCCGCAGCCCCGGGCCGCGCGCGGGCCAGGTCAGGGATCGGCCGGCCAGCCGACCTGCGACGTAGGGCCGTCGGAGGAAGGGGCGGAAGCGGGGGCGGCCAGCGGGCCGGCGGACGCGCCGGCGCCGGCCGGGGCCGCCGCTCCGTCCCGTTCCGCGGCCGCGGCCGCCATCGCCGCGCCCACGATGCCCGCGCTGTTCTGGAGCTGCGCGGGCACGATCTCCGCCCGGATGCCCTCGATCAGCGGCAGGAACTTCGCCGCCTTGCGGCTGACGCCGCCGCCGATCACGAACAGCCGGGGCGAGAAGAGCATCTCCACGTGGGCGAGGTACTTCTGTACGCGGTGCGCCCAGTCCGGCCAGCTCAGGTCCTCGTCGTCCTTGACCTTGGTGGACGCCCGCTTCTCGGCGTCGTGGCCGTGCAGTTCCAGGTGTCCCAGCTCGGTGTTGGGGACCAGTTCGCCGTCGGTGAAGACGGCGCTGCCGATGCCGGTGCCGAAGGTGAGCACGATGACCGTGCCCCGGCGGCCGCGGCCCGCGCCGAACCGCATCTCGGCCAGGCCCGCCGCGTCCGCGTCGTTCAGGACGGTGACCGGGCAGCCGCCGGTCTCGTCACCGAGGCGGCCGGCCAGCAGCGCGGCGGCGTTCCGGTCGATCCACCCTTTGTCGACATTGGCCGCCGTACGGGTGACGCCGTCCGTCACCACGCCGGGGAACGTCGCGCCGACCGGCCCCGACCAGCCGAAATGGTCCACGACCTGCTTGACGCAGTCCGCGACCGCGTCCGGGGTGGCCGGATGCGGGGTCAGTACCTTGAACCGCTCTTCCGCCAGGTCGCCGCGCTCCAGGTCCACCGGAGCGCCCTTGATGCCCGACCCGCCGATGTCCACACCAAAGACCTTCATGCCTTAGAGGCTAGGCGCCGGGCGGCCGGTTCACCCCTCGGATGGCCTCCGCAGGCCCGGGCACGCGGTCCCCGGGCCCTCGGGCTCAGCCCTCGGCGGCGGTCTTCGCCTCGGCGCGCAGGTCGCGGCGGAGTTCCTTGGGCAGCGAGAAGGTGATGGACTCCTCGGCGGCCTTGACGGTCTCCACGTCCTCGTAACCGCGCTCGGCGAGCCAGTCCAGGACGCCGTGCACCAGGATCTCGGGGACGGAGGCGCCGGAGGTGAGGCCGACGGTGGTCACGCCCTCCAGCCAGCTCTCGTCGATCTCCTCGGCGCCGTCGACCAGGTGGGCGGCGCCGGCGCCCGCGCCGAGGGCGACCTCGACGAGGCGGACCGAGTTCGAGGAGTTCTTGGAGCCGACCACGATGACCAGGTCGGTCTGGGCGCCCATCTGCTTGACGGCGGTCTGGCGGTTCTGCGTGGCGTAGCAGATGTCGTCGCTGGGCGGGGAGAGGAGGTTGGGGTAGCGGCCCTTGATGGCGTCGACCGTCTCCATGGTCTCGTCGACCGAGAGGGTGGTCTGGGAGAGCCAGACGACCTTGTCCGGGTCGCGGACCTCGATGTTCTGCACATCGTCGGGGCCGTCGACCAGGGTGATGTGGTCGGGGGCCTCGCCGCTGGTGCCGATGACCTCTTCGTGGCCCTCGTGGCCGATCAGGAGGATGTCGAAGTCCTCCTTGGCGTACCGGACGGCTTCCTTGTGCACCTTGGTGACCAGCGGGCAGGTGGCGTCGATGGTGGCCAGCTTGCCCTGCTTGGCCTCGTCGTGGACGACCGGGGCGACACCGTGCGCGGAGAAGATGACGATGTTGCCCTCGGGGACCTCCGCCGTCTCCTCGACGAAGATCGCGCCCTTCTTCTCCAGGGTCTTGACGACGTACTTGTTGTGGACGATCTCGTGGCGCACGTAGACGGGCGCGCCGTACTGTTCCAGGGCTTTCTCGACGGCGATCACGGCACGGTCCACGCCCGCGCAATAACCACGCGGCGCGGCGAGCAGGACCCGGCGGCGGTCCTCGCGCGGCGTGGCGGCTCCGTCCGGAGCGCTGGCGGGCGACGGGCTGGGCGTAGCAGCAGTCATACGATCCATCGTACGGGGCGTACTTCGGGGTTCGTGCTGCCGTGGGGGCGCGGCGGGGTGAACGGGGTTGACGGGGGCGCGGGACGGTGTCACCGGGGTGGCGGGGGTGGCTCTACGGGTGTGGGGCGGTGCGTGAGACCGCGGCGCGGGGTGGCTGCACGGGTGTGGGGCGGCGCGTGAGACCGCGGGCATGGGGGGGTGGGGATCGCGGGGCGTAGAGGCGTGCGTATGGCGGTGCGAGCGTGCGAGCGCCCTGTTACGGAGGCGCGTGCGCCGTGCCGCGGGTATGTACGTGTTGCCGTACGCCACTGGAGTGCCACCGGAGTGCCGCGCCGCCGTACGCCACCGGAGTGCGTATGCGTCGCGCCGCGGCGAGGCCGCCTCCCGGCCCCCTCCGCCCCTGCTGGCGCGTCCACCCCACCCGGCGCGCGGCCTTGCCCGAAGCTGGAAGGCAGCCGACGATCATCGTCGGCACGTACGTCCCCCGCTGGAGTGACCGTCATGAGCGCACCGTCCGAGCCGAACCCGTCCTCCGGGCGGAACCCGTCCCCCGGACCGAATCCGTCCTCCGAGCCGGCCCGGTCCTCCCCGCCGCCGTCCGCCGGGACCACCGCGTCACCCGGCGCGTCACCCGGCGCGTCACCCGGCGCGTCCGCCGACGCCGGGCTCCGGCGCACGCTGAGCTTCCGGGACCTGATCGTCTACGGGCTGCTCTTCATCGCCCCGATGGCGCCCGTCGGCATCTTCGGCACGCTCCAGGCCAAGTCGCACGGCGCGATCACGGTCGTCTACCTCGTGGCGACCGTGGCGATGGCCTTCACCGCGTACTCGTACGCGCAGATGGTGCGGGTCGCCCCGCAGGCCGGCTCGGTGTTCACCTACGCGCGGGTCGGGCTCGGCGACGGCGCGGGCTTCGTCGCGGGGTGGATGGCGATGCTCGACTATCTGCTGATTCCGGCGGTGGCGTACCTCTTCTCCGGTATCGCCATGCACGCGCTGGTGCCGTCCGTGCACCAGTGGGTGTGGACGGCGCTCGCGGTGGTCGTCACCACGCTGCTGAACCTCATGGGGGTACGCACCGCGGCGGTGGCCGGGTTCGCGGTGCTGGCCATGGAACTGGCGGTGCTGGTGGTGTTCGTGGTGGCGGCGGTGTGGGTGCTGGTCACGGACGGGGCGCGGCGCGGGTGGTCGGTACCGCTGACCGGGGAGGGCGGTTTCTCGACGAGCGCGGTGCTGGCGGCGGTGTCGGTGGCGGTGCTGTCGTATCTGGGGTTCGACGCGATCGCGTCGTTCGCGGAGGAGACCACGGGGAGTTCCGCGCGGGTGGCGCGGGCCGTGCTGACCTGCCTGGTGCTGGCGGGTGTGCTGTTCGCCGTGCAGACCTATCTGGCGGCGCTGCTCGCGCCGATGTCCGCGGCCGAGCTGGCGGCGAACCCCGCCGGGCAGGGCGACGCCTTCTACACGACGGCGGACGCGGCCGTCGGCGAGTGGCTGCAGAAGCTGGTGGCGGCGAGCAAGGCGATCGGCGCGGCGTTCGCGGCGCTGGCGGGGCAGGCGGCGGCCGGCCGGCTGCTGTTCGCGATGGCGCGGGACCGGCGGCTGCCGGGCGCGATGTCGAAGGTGGACGCGGGCAGCGGGGTGCCGCGGCGGGCGCTGCTGGGCGCCGCGGTGGTGACGCTGATCGCGGCGGTGTGGGCGGCCCGCCGCGACGACGGCCTGGACCATCTCTCCTCGATCGTCAACGTGGGCGCGCTGACCGCCTTCGGACTGCTGCACGCCTCGGTGATCGGCTGGTTCTGGGTACGCAAGCGGGCCGGGCGGCCGAACGTCCTCAAGCACGTCCTGGTGCCGCTGCTGGGCCTTGCGGTGGTGGTCGCGGTGATCGTGGAGGCGTCCGGGACCGCGCAGACCGTCGGCGCCGTCTGGCTGGCGGTGGGGCTGGTGGTGCTGGCGGTGCAGTACGGGCGCAGGAGGGGCGGTACGACGGGCACCGTCGAGCGGTGATCGGCCGGCCACGCCGGGATCGGGCCTGCGGCAGGCGGCAGGCGGCAGGCGGCAGGCGGCAGGCGGCAGGCGGCAGGCGGCAGGCGGCAGGCGGCAGGCGGCAGGCGGCCGACTTTACGGGGCTGCGGCGAGCGACCGGCCTTGTACGAGGCTGCGGCAAGCGACCGGCCTTGTACGGGGCTGCGGCGAGCGACCGGCCTCTTACGGGTTCGCGCCCGCCCCGCGCCGCCCAGCCTCGTACGGACCCCGCCGCCCGCCCCGCGCCGCCCCGCGCTGTCAGTGCCGGGCTATACGCTCGACGCATGAGTGTGAGGACGTCTGCGGAGGCGCCGATCCCCGTCGGCGAGGTGTCGCGGCTCATCGGGGGGTGGATCGACCGGCTGGGTGCCGTCTGGGTCGAGGGCCAGATCACCCAGCTGTCCCGGCGGCCGGGCGCCGGTGTGGTCTTCCTGACGCTGCGCGACCCGTCGTACGACATCTCGGTCAGCGTGACGTGCTACCGCCAGGTCTTCGACAAGATCGCCGACGTGGTGAGCGAGGGCGCCCGCGTCGTCGTGCATGCCAAGCCGGAGTGGTACGCGCCGCGCGGCCAGCTCTCGCTGCGCGCCGCCGAGATCAAACCGGTGGGCGTCGGCGAGCTGCTGGCGCGGCTGGAGCAGCTGAAGAAGTCCCTCGCCGCCGAGGGCCTGTTCCGGGCGGAGCGCAAGCGCGGACTGCCGTTCCTGCCGCAGCTGATCGGCCTGGTCTGCGGGCGGGCCAGCGCCGCCGAGCGGGACGTCCTGGAGAACGCCCGCCTGCGCTGGCCGGCGGTCCGCTTCGAGGTGCGCAACGTACCGGTGCAGGGGGTGCACGCGGTGCCGCAGGTCATCGAGGCGGTCAAGGAGCTGGACGCGCTGCCCGAGGTCGACGTGATCATCGTGGCGCGCGGCGGCGGCAGCGTCGAGGACCTACTGCCGTTCTCGGACGAGCAGCTGGTCAGGGCGGTGGGCGCGGCCCGTACGCCGGTCGTCTCCGCGATCGGCCACGAACCGGATTCGCCGCTGCTCGACCTGGTCGCCGACCTGCGCGCCTCGACGCCGACGGACGCGGCCAAGAAGGTCGTACCGGACGTGGGCGAGGAGTTCGCCCGTATCCAGCAGCTGCGGGAGCGGGCGCTGCGCGCGGTCAGCGGCTTCCTCGACCGCGAGGAGCGCGGCCTGGCGGCGGCGCTGAGCAGGCCCTCGATGGAGCGGCCCCACCGGATGGTCGAGGAGCGCGAGGAGCAGGTCACGGCGCTGCTGGAGCGCGGCCGACGCACGCTGGGGCATCTGCTCGACCGGGCCGACTCCGAGCTGTCGCACACCCTGGCGCGGGTGGTCGCCCTCTCCCCCAAGGCCACCCTGGAGCGCGGGTACGCCGTCCTCCAGAGGCCGGACGGTTCGGCCGTGCGCTCGCCCGGTGAGGTCGCGCCGGACGACGAGCTGCGGGCCAGGGTCGCCGAGGGCGAGTTCCGGGTCCGGGTCTCCGGCGCACCGTCCGATGTCGGACCCCAGGATTAGGGTGAGAGCCATGGCTAAGGCGAAGACGGACGACACGGTGGCGGGCGGCGCGGCGGACGCGGCGCAGCCGGCGGGTTCCGCGCTCGGGTACGAGCAGGCCCGGGACGAGCTGATCGAGGTCGTCCGCAGCCTGGAGGCCGGCGGGACCACCCTGGAGGAGTCCCTCGCGCTCTGGGAGCGCGGCGAGGAACTGGCAAAGGTCTGCCGCCGCTGGCTGGACGGCGCGCGGGCGCGGCTGGACGCGGCGCTGGCGGAAGAGGACGAGGCGGAGGCCGAGGCCGAGGCCGAGTAGCGGTCGGCTGTACGGATAAGGGGCCGGGCCCGCGTACGTAGGGGTACGGGGCGGCACGGCCCCTCGCGCACGTAACCACGCGTACGGCCGCGCCTACGACCACTCGTAGGCCCGCCTGCATCCGCGCCCCTCCCCTAAGCGTCTGCGCGCGTCACTCCCCCACCTTGTGAACCGAGTCACGATTCCCCCGTTTTAGTTGAAACTTAATCTATCTTGGTTACAGTTGATACCGAACACGGAAATCACCGACTCACCGAGGTGCCCTCATGTCTCTCGCGCTCGACGCCGCCGCCCAGGACCTCCTCTTCCGCGAGGCCCAGACCGCCAACTCGTTCACCGACGAGCCGGTGACGGACGAGCAGGTTCAGGCCATCTACGACCTGGTGAAGTACGCGCCGACCGCCTTCAACCAGTCGCCGCTGCGGCTGACCCTGGTCCGCTCGGCGGACGCCCGTGAGCGCCTGGTCAAGCACGCCATGGGCGCCAACGGCCCGAAGACGCTGAGCGCGCCGCTGACGCTGGTGCTCTCCACGGACCTGGACTTCCACGAGAAGCTGCCGACCCTGTTCCCGCACGCCCCGGGCATCAAGGACGCCTACTTCAGCGAGCTGTCCGTCCGCGAGGTCGCCGGCGCCCAGAACGCGACCCTCCAGGCGGGCTACCTCATCCTCGGCATCCGCGCGGCCGGCCTGGCCGCCGGCCCGATGACCGGCTTCGACTTCGCCGGCATCGACAAGGAGTTCTTCGGCGACGGCAAGCAGAAGTCCTTCATGGTCATCAACGTCGGCAAGCCGGGCGCCGACGCCTTCTTCCCGCGCTCGCCGCGCCTGAGCTTCGACGAGGCCGTCACGACGGTCTGATCCGGCCGGGGGTCCGGGGGTCGCCCCCGGGACAGCACAGCCCGCGCTCGCCCCGTCTGAGCTTCGACGAGGCCGTGACCACCGTCTGAGCCTTCCCCACGTACGACGAGGCCGCCGCACCCATCCCGGTGCGGCGGCCTCGTCGTACGTATGCAGCCGTACGGCCACGGGGGCAGGCACCCCGGCCGTCAGCGTCAGCCCTTCTTCGCCTCCAGAGACGCGGCCAGTTCCGCGAGCCGTCCGTACGGCGCGGTGCCGGTGAGGACGGTGGTGACGCCCTCCTCCTCGCGCACCAGCGCGCGGTACTTCTCGCCCTTGTAGCGGTCCCACTTCACGCCGCCGACGGCCTGCTTGCCCGGCGCCTTCTCGGCGCCCAGCGTGACGTCCTGGATGAACTTCTTCGCGGGCGCGTCGCTCTGCTCCAGCGCCGCGTACTCCTGCTCCGGGTCGAGGAAGCCCAGGTGCCAGGCGCCGCCCTTGCCGTCGTTGCTCGCCTTGTACGTGACGGAGGTGGCGCGCCAGCCCTCGGGCAGGCCCTTGGGCGCGGCGATCGCGTACGGCGCGGCGCGCCGGGCGGTCGCGAGCTCGACGCGGTAGTCGACCGTCTTGACCGCGTTGACCTCGGCGCTCCTGCTGTCGTTGTGCGGGATGAAGACATAGATGCCCGCGACGAGGGCGCCGATCACCGCCATCGACAGGACCATGTCCCGAACCGTCTGCTTGCCTCGCATACCTGCCACGTCTCTATCGTCCCCCATGCCCGGCCCTGCGAAGACACGCCCCCTGCCGTTCGCCGCCCGGTGCCCGCCCTTGCGGGGACACGCCCGTATGGCGCGCGGGCGCTGCTCATGCGTAGGGCCCACTGCTCATTGTGGCGACCTACCGATAAAGTCATAGCCACCCTCACCATTCCGGCCGTCGCCGTACAGAAAGGTGCGCTCGATGACCGAGCATCATCTGCCGTCCCAACTCGAGGTCAGCCCCGAGGCTCCCGACCGCAACCTCGCACTGGAGCTCGTCCGGGTGACCGAGGCCGGAGCCATGGCCTCGGGCCGCTGGGTCGGGCGCGGCGACAAGAACGGCGCCGACGGCGCCGCCGTCAAGGCCATGCGCGCCTTGATCCACACCGTCTCCATGAACGGCGTCGTGGTCATCGGGGAGGGCGAGAAGGACAACGCCCCGATGCTCTACAACGGCGAGCGGGTCGGCGACGGCACCGGCGCCGAGTGCGACGTGGCCGTGGACCCGGTCGACGGTACGACGCTGACCGCCAAGGGCATGGCCAACGCGGTCTCCGTGATGGCCGTCGCCGAGCGCGGCGCCATGTTCGACCCGTCCGCGGTGTTCTACATGGACAAGCTGGCCACCGGCCCGGAGGCCGCCGACTTCGTCGACATCACCGCTCCGGTCGGCGTGAACATCCGCCGGATCGCCAAGGCGAAGAAGTCCGCCGTCGAGGACGTCACCGTCGTCATCCTGGACCGGCCGCGCCACGAGGGCCTGGTCAAGGAGGTACGGGAGGCGGGCGCCCGGATCAAGTTCATCTCCGACGGCGACGTGGCCGGCGCGATCATGGCGGCCCGCGAGGGCACCGGCGTGGACCTGCTGCTGGGCATCGGCGGTACGCCCGAGGGCATCATCGCCGCGTGCGCCCTGAAGTGCCTGGGCGGCACCCTCCAGGCCAAGCTGTGGCCGAAGGACGACGAGGAGCGGCAGCGCGCGATCGACGCCGGGCACGACCTGGACAAGGTGCTCCAGACCGACGACCTGGTGCGCGGCGACAACGTCTTCTTCGTGGCCACCGGCATCACCGACGGCGACCTGCTGCGCGGCGTGCGCTACCGCGCCGAGACCGCGACCACCTCGTCGCTGGTGATGCGCTCCAAGTCCGGCACGATCCGCCGGGTCGACTCCGAGCACCGGCTCGCCAAGCTGCGCGCGTACAGCTCGGTCGACTTCGAGCGCCCCAGCTAGCGGCAGCCGGACCGGCAACGGCCGGCCGGCGCGCACAGCAATCGGGCCGGGACTCCGCCGTCACACTCGGCGGGGTCCCGGCCCGTTACGCGTGCCGGGTGCATGGGCCGCTCAGCCGGCGGCCTGCATCCGGGCCGAGCGCTGCAGCTCGGTCTCCCGGCGCCGACGGCGCGCGAGCACGACCCGGCGCTCGGCGGCGGTCAGGCCGCCCCACACTCCGTAGGGCTCGGGCTGCATCAGGGCGTGCTCCCGGCATTCGATCATCACCGGGCAGCGGGCACAGACCCGCTTCGCGGCTTCCTCCCGCGCCAGGCGTGCGGCGGTCGGCTCCTTGGACGGTGCGAAGAACAGTCCCGCCTCGTCACGGCGGCACACCGCCTCCGCGTGCCAGGGACCGGCCTCTTCGCGAGAGGGAACCCGCTGGGGCGGAACAACTGCGGTGTCCTGCAGAGGCTGATGCGGTAGCAGCACGGTCTACTCCTGACGACGGCTTCGGCGAAAGAGTCACCCTTGCCCGTCTCGCTGCGCACGACTTTTCGCACCCCGCAGCCGTACGAGAGACGATGCACCAGCCCTACCCGCTGTACGCGTGCTTATGCACACGGTTGCGAACGGCGTTTGAGCAGTGCGGAAGCGCGGGGAATTCAACCTTCCCGCAGCCCGGAAGGGTGCGGTCCGCCCGGTTTTTCCCCCGTCTCTCCCGTCGCACACCGACCGGCTGCGGGCTGCGCCGCCGGCGGCCTCCCCCGCCGCCTCCGGCCCCGTCAGTCCCAGCCGCCGTGCAGCCGCCCGTGCCGTTCGCGCCGCTCGTCCCGGCGCTGCTCGCGCCAGGCCCCGCGCTCGTCCCGGCGCTGTTCGTGGAGCGCCCGCCGCTCGTCGCGCCGCTGCTCCTGCCACGCGCGCCGCGCGCCGCGCAGATCGTCGCGCAGGTCGCGCAGCCACTTGCCGCGCTTGGCCTTGGCCTCGACGCTGCCGAGCACCGCGTAGCCGTTGACCTGGACGACCGGCGCGTCGCCCTCCACCGACTCGTTCGTCTCGACCTCGAAGGCGCCGAGCACGCCGGAACCGTTGCTGCGCAGCGTGATGTTCTCCGGCACCCGGATCTCCACACTGCCGAAGATCGCGGTGACGTTGATCTGGACCTGTTGCTGCTGGAAGATGCCCTCGGTCAGATCGATCTCCACGCTGCCGAAGATGGCGACGGCGTTGATCCGGCCCGGCACCCGCCAGCGCCCCTTGCGGGTCGAGGCGCTGAAGATCGCGACCATGGTCTGGTCCGGCGGCGCGGCGCCCGGCCCGTCCCCGTACGCGGCGGACGCGGGCTGCCGCCGGGGTCCGCCGTCCTCCGCGGGCAGGTCCCGTACCAGCGGTTCCAGTTCGCCCATCGTCTTGGCGCGGTAGACCAGGTCGATACGTTCGGCGTGCTCCTCCGCGTCCAGCCGTCCGACCGCCAGCGCCTCGCGGAGGATCTCCGCGATCCGGTCCCGGTCGGCGTCGGAGGCCCGGATTCCGGCCTCCGCCACGGGCTTGGTCAGGTTCACCGGCTGCTGGGCTCGTTTGGCGAGCGGCGATTCGTCCACGGGCAGCAGCGTACCGAAACGCGATAGATCGCGACCAGGGGACGCGCGGCCCCGTCGCGCGCCCCGGGTGAGCCTTACCTCACAGCGGCGGCCGCGAGTAAGGGTTCTACGCTGTTCAGGCGCTGCCGCAGATGTCAGCCGAAACCACTGCCGAGTGAGGAATGGCCCTGATGCCGGAATTCGCCTATACCGACCTGCTCCCAGTAGGCGAGGACAACACCCCCTACCGCCTGATCACTTCGGAGGGCGTGAGCACCTTCGAGGCCGACGGGCGCACGTTCCTCAAGGTCGAGCCGGAGGCGCTGCGCAAGCTGGCCGCCGAGGCCATGCACGACATCTCGCACTACCTGCGCCCGGCCCACCTCGCCCAGCTGCGCCGCATCCTGGACGACCCCGAGGCGTCCGCCAACGACCGCTTCGTGGCGCTGGACCTGCTGAAGAACGCGAACATCGCGGCGGCGGGCGTGCTGCCGATGTGCCAGGACACCGGCACGGCGATCGTCATGGGCAAGCGCGGCCAGAACGTGCTGACCGAGGGCCGGGACGAGGAGGCCCTGTCCCGCGGCATCTACGACGCGTACACGCAGCTGAACCTGCGGTACTCGCAGATGGCCCCGCTGACCATGTGGGACGAGAAGAACACCGGCTCCAACCTGCCGGCGCAGATCGAGCTGTACGCCACCGACGGTGACGCGTACAAGTTCCTGTTCATGGCCAAGGGCGGCGGCTCGGCCAACAAGTCCTTCCTCTTCCAGGAGACCAAGGCGGTCCTCAACGAGACCTCCATGATGAAGTTCCTGGAGGAGAAGATCCGCTCGCTGGGCACGGCCGCCTGCCCGCCGTACCACCTGGCGATCGTCGTCGGCGGCACCAGTGCCGAGTACGCGCTGAAGACCGCCAAGTACGCCTCCGCGCACTACCTGGACGAGCTGCCCGCCGAGGGCTCCCCCACCGGCCACGGCTTCCGGGACAAGGAGCTGGAGGAGAAGGTCTTCGAGCTGACGCAGAAGATCGGCATCGGCGCGCAGTTCGGCGGCAAGTACTTCTGCCACGACGTACGCGTGGTCCGCCTGCCCCGGCACGGCGCGTCCTGCCCGGTCGCCATCGCGGTGTCCTGCTCGGCGGACCGCCAGGCCGTCGCGAAGATCACCGCCGAGGGCGTCTTCCTGGAGCAGCTGGAGAAGGACCCGGCGCGCTTCCTCCCGGAGACGACCGAGGAGGAGCTGACCGAGGGCGCGGGCCCGGACCTCGACGCCGTACGGGTCGACCTGAACCAGCCGATGGACGCCATCCTGGCCGAGCTGACCAAGCACCCGGTCAAGACCCGCCTCTCGCTCACCGGCACCCTGGTCGTCGCCCGCGACATCGCGCACGCGAAGATCAAGGAGCGGCTGGACGCGGGCGAGGAGATGCCCGAGTACCTGAAGAACCACCCGGTGTACTACGCGGGCCCCGCGAAGACCCCCGAGGGCTACGCGTCCGGCTCCTTCGGCCCGACCACGGCCGGCCGCATGGACGCCTACGTCGAGCAGTTCCAGGCGGCGGGCGGCTCGAAGGTCATGCTCGCCAAGGGCAACCGCTCCAAGCAGGTCACCGACGCGTGCGCAGCGCACGGCGGCTTCTACCTCGGCTCCATCGGCGGCCCGGCGGCCCGCCTGGCGCAGGACTGCATCAAGAAGGTCGAGGTCCTCGAATACGAGGAGCTCGGCATGGAGGCCGTCTGGCGCATCGAGGTCGAGGACTTCCCCGCCTTCATCGTCGTCGACGACAAGGGCAACGACTTCTTCCAGGACCCGGCGCCGGCTCCCACCTTCACCAGCATTCCGGTACGTACCGCCTGAGCCACCGGGCGGTCCGCCTGACGGCTGACTCCTGACGGTGCCCGGGAACACATCGCGGTTCCCGGGCACTGTCATAGATATGAACGACAACGGCGACTTCCGCATCGAACACGACTCCATGGGCGAGGTAAGGGTCCCCTCTCACGCCAAATGGCGCGCCCAGACCCAGCGTGCCGTCGAGAACTTCCCGGTTTCCGGGCAGCGGCTGGAGCGGGCGCACATCGAGGCGCTGGCGCGGATCAAGGCCGCGGCGGCCAAGGTGAACGCCGAGCTCGGGGTGGTGGACGAGGACATCGCGCGGGCGATCCAGGAGGCCGCGGCCGAGGTCGCGGACGGGAAGTGGGACGAGCACTTCCCCGTCGACGTCTTCCAGACCGGCTCCGGTACGTCGTCCAACATGAACACCAACGAGGTGCTGGCCACCCTCGCGACCGAGCGGCTGGGGCGGGACGTCCACCCCAATGACCACGTCAACGCCTCCCAGTCCTCCAACGACGTCTTCCCCTCCTCGATCCACATCGCGGCGACCGCGGCCGTCACCCGTGATCTGATTCCCGCGCTGGAGCACCTGGCGGCTTCCCTGGAGCGCAAGGAGACCGAGTTCGCCGAGGTGGTGAAGGCGGGGCGGACGCACCTCATGGACGCCACGCCCGTCACCCTCGGCCAGGAGTTCGGCGGCTTCGCCGCGCAGGTGCGCTACGGCGTGGAGCGGCTGCGGGCCGCGCTGCCGCGGCTGGCCGAACTGCCGCTGGGCGGTACGGCCGTGGGCACCGGGATCAACACCCCGCCCGGCTTCCCCGCCGCGGTGATCGCCGAGGTGGCGCGGGCGACGGGGCTGCCGCTGACCGAGGCGCGCAACCACTTCGAGGCGCAGGGCGCGCGGGACGCGGTCGTGGAGACCAGCGGGCAGCTGCGGACCATCGCCGTCGGCCTGACGAAGATCGCCAACGATCTGCGGTGGATGTCCTCGGGGCCGCGCACCGGCCTCGCCGAGATCAACCTGCCCGACCTCCAGCCGGGTTCGTCCATCATGCCGGGCAAGGTCAACCCGGTGATCCCGGAGGCGGCGCTGATGGTGGCGGCGCAGGTCACCGGCAACGACGCGACGGTGGCCGCGGCGGGCGCCGCGGGCAACTTCGAGCTGAACGTGATGCTGCCGGTCATCGCGAAGAACGTGCTGGAGTCGGTACGGCTGCTGGCCAACGTCACACGGCTGCTGGCGGACCGCACGGTCGACGGGATCACCGCGAACGCCGAACGGGCCCGGGAGTACGCGGAGTCGTCGCCCTCCGTCGTCACCCCGCTCAACAAGTACATCGGGTACGAGGAGGCAGCGAAGGTCGCCAAGAAGTCGCTCGCGGAGCGCAGGACCATTCGCGAGGTGGTCATCGAGTCGGGGTACGTCGACAAGGGACTGCTGACCGAGGAGCAGTTGGACGAGGCGCTGGATGTGCTGCGGATGACGCACCCGTAAGGGGGCGACACCCGTGTGGCGCCGGCCCCCGTCCGTAACGGACCGTGCGTCCTGCGTCACGGCGCGGCCATCCGTACGCCACTAAGATCTGCGCATGACAGCGGACATGGTGGAGACGAGGAAGGGCGCCGCCGGGGCGGGGGACGCGCGGGACGCCGTGGAGCGGACGGGGAGCTGGGCGCCCGGGGACCGGATTCTGTGGCGCTACCGCGACAACGCCGGCGACGGTATTCACATCTGCCGCCCGATGACCGTCGTCCAGGACACCGACGAGCTGCTCGCGGTGTGGATGGCCCCGGGCACGCCCTGCGTCAAGCCGGTGCTGGCCGACGGGACGCCCGTCCACCGCGAGCCGCTCGCCACCCGCTACAAGAAGCCCCGGCGCACCGCGCTCGACCAGTGGTTCGGCACCGGGGTGCTGAAGCTGGCCCGGCCGCACGACCCCTGGTCGGTGTGGCTGTTCTGGGAGCCGGGCTGGCACTTCAAGAACTGGTACGTGAACCTGGAGGAGCCGCGCCGCCGCTGGGCGGGCGGTATCGACTCCCAGGACCACTTCCTGGACATCTGCGTGTATCCGGACCGGCATTGGGAGTGGCGGGACGAGGACGAATTCGCGCAGGCGCAGCGGGACGGGCTGATGCCGGCCGCGCTGGCGGCGGACGTACGGGCGGCGGGCCGCGCGGCGGTCGAGCACATCGGCGCGTGGGGGGTGCCGTTCGGCGGCGGCTGGGAGGACTGGCGGCCGGACCCGGCGTGGGAGGTGCCGGGGCTGCCGGAGGACTGGGACCGGCCGGTACCCGCACCGGACGCGCGGGGGTGAGCTTCCGCGCGCGGGGCGCGGTCCGCCCGGTGCAGGGGCGCGCCCGCGCGCCCCGGTGAGCAGGTCAAGGCGTCACGTGGCGTGCGAGTGAGCCCCCTTGATGCGCCCCTGGGGATCAACCGTAGGATCGTCCTCCACAAGACTGCACAGGCGTAACTCAAGACTGCACGGAACTGCACGGACGTGGCTCCCGCGCCGGAGCCCCGAACTTGACCGCGGTCGCAGGAGAGGCGAGGTCGTGAGCGCTGAAGGCTACGACGGATACGAGGGCCTGAACGGGTTAGTCCTGGACCGGGCGGGGCAGGCGGAGGCGTTCGACGCGATCGGCGACCGCTACGACGAGGCATTCCCCCACAAGGACGGCCAGCTCGCCGCGGGCGCCCGGCTCGCGGCCGCGCTGCCGCCCGGGTCCCGGGTGCTGGACCTCGGGTGCGGTACGGGGCTGCCGACGGCCCGTCAGCTGGCGGACGCGGGGCACACGGTCGTCGGTGTGGACCTGTCCCCCTCGATGGTGGACCTGGCCCGGGAAAACGTCCCGGCGGGCGAGTTCCACCGGCTGGACATCGCCGACCTGCGCCACGGCAAGCTCGGCGGGCCCGGCTCCTTCGACGGCGTCACCGCCTTCTTCTCGCTGCTGATGCTGCCCCGCGCGGAGATCCCGTACACGCTGCGGATGCTGCGCTCGCTGCTGCGGCCGGGCGGGCTGCTGGTGCTGGCCATGGTCGAAGCCGATCTGGACGACTGCCCGATTCCGTTCCTGGGCAGCACGATCCGGGTATCGGGTTACCTGCGGGACGACTTGCGCCAGGTCGTGCACGACGCGGGCTTCGAAGTCACCGGGGAGGACTCGTATGCGTATGCCCCGGCCAGTACGGACACCCCACCCGAGATCCAGCTCTTCCTGCACCTGCGACGCGCTTGAGACGCGGCGCGCCACGCGCGCAGCCCCGGATGGATGGAATCCCACGCGTGACGGAGCACCCGACCTCCCACGAACCGCGGCAGGCCGCCCCGCCTGCCGCGTCCTCGGCGACCCCGCACCGGGCGCCGAACACCGCGGCCGCCGGTCCCGGCGGCCTGCCGGGGCGGCCCACACCCCACGGACCGGCCGAGGTGGCTGAGATGTCTCCCGCGGCACCGCGCGGTGACGATTCTGCGCACACCGCGGACAACCGCTGCGAGGAGCCCGGGGCCGACGCCGGGGGCACGCCCTGGCAGGGGCCCGGCGACGGCGGCACCGCCGGCGGCGTCGGACGGCCGCGCCCGTGCCCCGAGGGGACGCCCGCGGTCCCGCCGCCCGCCGCGCCGCACGGCGTACCGGTGGAATCCGGCGCGCGCGGTGAGCAGCCCGCCCGGGCGTCCGAGCAGGCCGCGGGACCGGCCGCGCCGCCCGCCCGCTCCGCGCACCCGGCCGAGAGCAGCGAGGTGCTGGCGGCGCGTCAGGCGGGCGGCGACCGGCTGCGCTTCATCGGCGCGGCGACCCGGCGGATCGCGCGCGGCATAGACCTGGACGAGATCGTGCTGGGGCTGTGCCGGGCGACGGTGCCGACGTTCGCCGACGCCATCCTGGTCTATCTGCGCGATCCGCTGCCGGTGGGCGACGAGCGGCCGACCGGCCCGGTGGTGCTGCGGCTGCGCCGTACCGACCGGATTCCCGAGGAGCCGGACACCAACGGCGGGCGGCTGCCGATGCTGCCCGCGCAGCCGGACCTGAGCCCGGCGATGGGCGGCAGCGCGGCGGAGCTGTCCGAGGTGCTGCCGGGCGGGCCGCTGGCGGAGGTGCTGCGCGGGGTACGGCCGCTGTTCGGCGAGGTGCAGGCGGCGCGCGCTGCGCTGCCCGAGCTGCTCGGCCCGCTCACCCAGCTGCCCGCCGGGCACCGGGTGATCCTGGCGCCGTTGCGCGGGCGCCGCCGGGTGATCGGTGCGGCGGTGTTCCTGCGCCGCCCGGACCGCCCGGCCTTCGAGGCGGACGATCTGCTGGTGGCGGCGCAGCTGGCGACGCACACGGCGCTGGGCGTGGACAAGGCGGTGCTGTACGGGCGCGAGGCGTACATCGCGGACGCGCTCCAGCGCACGATGCTGCCGGACTCGCTGCCGCAGCCCACCGGCGTCCGGCTGGCCAGCCGCTATCTGCCGGCCGCCGAGACGGCGCGGGTGGGCGGCGACTGGTACGACGCGATCCCGCTGCCCGGCAGCCGGGTGGCGCTGGTCGTCGGTGACGTGATGGGCCACTCGATGACCTCCGCGGCGATCATGGGCCAGCTGCGCACCACCGCGCAGACCCTCGCGGGGCTGGACCTGCCGCCGCAGGAGGTGCTGCACCACCTCGACGAGCAGGCGCAGCGGCTCGGCTCGGACCGGATGGCGACGTGCCTGTACGCGGTCTACGACCCGGTCGCGCACCGCATCATGGTCGCCAACGCCGGGCACCCGCCGCCCGTGATGCTGCACCGCGGCGGCGCGCGGAGGTGCTGAACGTGCCGCCGGGCGCGCCGATCGGCGTCGGCGGGGTGGACTTCGAGGCGGTCGAGCTGGACGCGCCGGCGGGCGCCACGCTGGTGCTGTACACGGACGGCCTGGTGGAGTCCCGTATCCGCGATGTGTGGACCGGCATCGAGCAGCTGCGGGAGCGGCTGACCGAGACAGCCCGGCTGACCGGGCCGAACCCGCCGCCGCTGGAGCCGCTGTGCGACGAGGTGCTGGACATGCTCGGGCCCGGCGACCGGGACGACGACATCGCGCTGCTGGCGGCCCGGTTCGACGGGATCGCACCGAGCGATGTCGCGTACTGGTACCTGGACCCGAAGGCGCAGACCGCCGGGCAGGCCCGCCGGCTGGCCCGCAGGGCGCTGTCCCGGTGGGGCCTGGAGGAGCTGACCGACCAGCTGGAACTGCTGGTCAGCGAGGTGGTGACGAACGCGGTGCGGTACGCGGAGCGGCCCATCACGCTGCGCCTGCTGCGGACGGACGTGCTGCGCTGCGAGGTCGGCGACGATGTGCCGCAGCTGCCGCGGCTGCGCCAGGCCCGCCCGTCCGACGAGGGCGGCCGCGGCCTGTACCTGGTCAATCGGATGGCCCGGCGCTGGGGCGCGACACGGCTGAGCACCGGCAAGGTGGTGTGGTTCGAGCTGTCCATGCCGTTCGGGGGCACGCCCTAGGCGGGCCTCCTGCGCTTCGCGATACCGGCCGCCGGGCCGCCAACGGGCGTACCGGCGGCCGGACTTCGTCCCGAATTGGACGGCGTCCAACGGTTGCCGACACCGCGTCGGCGGAGTTGACTTCTGAGGTGGCAAGGGACCGATGACCCACCACCGGGAGGCGCACCCCCATGACCAGCTCCGCGCACGACGTCCCGCGTACGACGACCAATGCCGGCATCCCGGTCGAGAGCGACGAGCACTCGCTCTCGGTGGGTCCCGACGGTCCGCTGCTGCTCCAGGACCACTATCTGATCGAGAAGATGGCCCAGTTCAACCGGGAACGGGTGCCCGAGCGGGTGGTGCACGCCAAGGGCAGCGGCGCGTACGGGTTCTTCGAGGTGACCAACGACGTCAGCCAGTTCACCAAGGCGGATCTCTTCCAGCCGGGCCGGCGCACCGAGATGCTGGCCCGCTTCTCGACGGTCGCGGGCGAGCAGGGCTCGCCGGACACCTGGCGCGACCCGCGCGGCTTCGCGCTGAAGTTCTACACTGAGTACGGCAACTACGACCTGGTCGGCAACAACACACCGGTCTTCTTCGTACGGGACACGATCAAGTTCCAGGACTTCATCCGGTCGCAGAAGCGCCGCCCGGACAACGGGCTGCGCGACAACGACATGCAGTGGGACTTCTGGACGCTCTCGCCGGAGTCGGCGCACATGGTCACCTGGCTGATGGGCGACCGCGGCATCCCGAAGACGTACCGGCACATGAACGGCTACGGCTCGCACACCTACATGTGGATCAACGGCGGCGGCGAGCGGTTCTGGATCAAGTACCACATCAAGACGGACCAGGGCATCGACTTCCTGACGCAGGAGGAGGCGGACCGGCTGGCGGGCGAGGACGGCGATGTGCACCGCCGCGACCTGTACCAGGCGATCGCGTCCGGGGACGCCCCCTCGTGGACCATGTACGTCCAGGTCATGCCGTTCGACGACGCGCCGGACTACCGCTTCAACCCGTTCGACCTGACGAAGGTGTGGCCGCACGGCGACTACCCGCTGATCGAGGTCGGCCGGATGACGCTGGACCGCAACCCGGAGGACTTCTTCGTCCACATCGAGCAGGCGGCCTTCGAGCCGTCCAACATGGTGCCGGGCATCGGCCCGTCGCCGGACAAGATGCTGCTGGGGCGGCTGTTCTCGTACCCGGACACCCACCGCTACCGCATCGGCCCGAACTACGCGCAGCTGCCGCCCAACCGCCCGCACTCGGTGGTCAGCTCGTACGCCAAGGACGGCCCGATGCGCTACGAGCCGTCCCAAGCGGCCCGCCCGTACGCGCCCAACTCGTACGGCGGGCCGGCCGCCGACACGCAGAACTTCGGCGACCCGGCGGGCTGGCACGCGGCGGGCGAGATGGTGCGTGAGGCGTACAAGCTGCGCCGTGACGACGACGACTTCGGCCAGGCGGGCACCCAGGTGCGCAAGGTGCTGGACGACGCGGCGCGCGAGCGGCTGGTGAACAACGTGGTCGGGCACCTGTCGAACGGGGTGAGCCGGCCGGTGCTGCTGCGCGCCCTGCAGTACTGGCGCAATGTCGACAAGGCACTCGGCGACCGGATCGCCGCGCGCTTCAACGGCAGCTGAGCCGGAGCGCGCCCCGCGGGACGGAAACGGCCGTGGCCCCCACCACTGCGGTGGGGGCCACGGCCGTTCGTGCCGGACGCCGGGTCAGCCCAGGTCGTCGAAGCCGGGCGGGCGGCCGTTGTTGCCGCTGCCGCCGCTGCCGGCCGTCGGGGAGGCGGGCGGCGACTCCGGCGGCTTCGAGGGCGTCCGCGACGGCGAGTGCGACGGGGTCTGGGACGGCGAGTGCGACGGAGTCCGGGACGGCGTCTGCGACGGGGTCTGGGACGGCGTCTGCGAGGGCGTCTGGGACGGGGTGTGCGAGGGCGTCTGGCTCGGCGGCGGCGTGTTGACCGGTCCGCCGCCGGAGCCGAGGTCCGTCTCCAGGTCGAACTTGGCCCCGGTGTCGTCGCCGATCGCGGCGGCGGTGTAGGCGGCCCAGATCTTGGCCGGGTAGCCGCCGCCGTTGACGCGGCCGCCACCGCCGGTGCCCTTGAGCGTCACCTGCTTGCCGCCCTTGGCCTCCTCGCCGAACATGCCGACCGCGGTGACCAGCTTGGGCGTGTAGCCGACGAACCACGCCGACTTGTTGTCGTCGGAGGTGCCGGTCTTGCCCGCGGCCTGGTAGTCCGTGCCGCCTATGGCTTCCTTGGCCGTACCGTCGTTGACCACGCCGCGCAGGACGGAGGTGACGGTGTCGGCGGTGTTGCGGGTCAGCACCTGGGAGCCGATCGGGTCGGGCAGTTCGGTCTCCTGCGAGCCGTGCTCCGCCTTGACGACCAGGGACGGGGTGACCTTCTTGCCGTGGTTGTCGAGGGTGGCGTAGGCGCCGGCCATCTGGAGCGGGCTGGCGCCCATGGTGCCGAGCGTCATGGCGGGCTGGACGTCCATCCGGCTGCCGTCCATGCCGAGGCCGACCGCGGTCTTCTTGACCTCGTCCAGGCCCACGTCGGCGCCCATCTGCGCGAAGACGGAGTTGACGGAGTTGTTGGTCGCCTGCTGGACGCTGATCCGGCCGTAGGAGCGCTCGTCCTCGTTCGGCGGGGCGAACGGCTTGGTGCCGCCCACGACCGGGCGCCGGTTGCGGCCGTCGTAGACCGTGTCGGGGGTGATCGGCACGCCGGACTGGGTCTTGGCGTGGTTCTCCAGGGCGGAGGCGAAGATCAGCGGCTTGAACGTGGAGGCGGGCTGGAAGTCGGCCCGCGTGGCGTTGTTCGTGTAGTGCTTGGTGTAGCCCGCGCCGCCGTACATGGCGACCACGTGGCCGGTCTTGGGGTCGACCGAGACGGCGCCGAGCTGGGCGTCCCGGTCCACCTTGCGGACGTCGGGCTTGAGGTCGTCGGTCAGCTTGTTCTTGACCGCCTTCTCCAGCTCCTGCTGCCGCTTCTTGTCGATGCCCAGGGTGATGGTCCAGCCGCCGGCCGCGAGTTCCTTTTCGTCGACACCCTTACGGATGAGTTCGTCGTTGGCGGCGTTGACGAAGTAGCCGATCTGGCCGGCCACACCGGGCAGCGGCTTGGGCTTGATGGGCTCCTGGAACTTCTGCTTCTGCCGGTCCTCCGGGCTGAGCCACTTCATCTCGACCATGTTGTCGAGCGTGTACGCCCAGCGCTCCTGCACCCGCTTCTTGCCGGCCTCGGAGGCGATGGCCCAGTCGTACTGGCTCGGCGCCTGGAGGAGGGAGGCCAGGTAGGCGCCCTGGCTGACGGTCAGCTTGTCCACGTCCACGCCGTAGTACGCCTGGGCGGCGGCCTGGATGCCGTACGCGCCGCGGCCGTAGTAGCTGGTGTTCATGTAGCCGGCGAGGATGTCCTTCTTGTCCAGCTTGTTGTCGACCTTGAGGGAGATGACGATCTCCTGGAGCTTGCGGCTGACCGTCTGCTCCTGGCTCAGGTAGTAGTTCTTGACGTACTGCTGGGTGATGGTGGAACCACCCTGCTTGCCCCGGCCCCTGAGCGTGTTGAGGACGCCGCGCAGCGTACCCTTCAGGTCGACGCCGGAGTCCTGGTAGAAGGTCTTGTTCTCGGCCGCGACGAAGGCGTGCTGGACGGGCTCGGGGATCTCGTCGATCTTGACGGTCTCGCGGTTGAGCAGGCCCTTGCGGGCCATGACCGTGCCGTCGGCGTACTTGTAGACGTTGCTCTGGGTCGTGGCCGCCGCGTTGCCCTGGTCGGGCACGTCCACGTACAGGTACAGGCCGATGAAGCCGAGGATGCCCAGCAGGCACACACCGAGGAAGGCCCCGAGCAGCTTCTTCCAGGTGAAGAAGCGGCGTATGCCGCCCTTCTTGGCCTTGGTCTTCGGTTTGGCCCGGCGGTTACGTCCCTGCGCCGCCCGTCTCGCGTCCGCTCGCCCCATCGCTCCCGCAACTCCAGTCGTTCCGCCCCCAATAACTCAGCTCACGAAGCTAACACCGCATCTGTCGACAAATGCTCATCGATCAAGGCTTTTGCCGGCGTGACAAAGAGCACCCGTTCCTGGGGGAACCTCCGCCCAAGGATGCCGCACTCGACTGAGAACCCTCTTAAAGTGCTATCACTTTGCTAGAGTTGCGCGAGCATCACCGACCAGTACACGAGAAACGGGGAGACACATGTCCGACCAGACACCGGCCGGCGGCGGCAACGACGGGGCGGACGGCGGGGCGCAGCTCACGGCCGACGCGCCGCAGATGCCCCGCCCGCAGGTCCGCGAGACGCCGGCGCACAGCATCCCGGGCGGCCTGGGCCTGCTGCTCACCGTCCTCGGCGCGTTCGCCGGGCTGGGCATGATCATCGGTGGCGGCGCCCTCGCCGCGGGCGGGAACAAGGCGGTGGGCGTGCCGCTGATCGTCGTCGGCGTCCTGCTGTCGGTGGGCTCGCTGTTCTGCATGACCGGCGTGAAGATGGTCGCCCCCGGCGAGGCCCGCGTCATCCAGCTCTTCGGCCGCTACGTCGGCACCATCCGCGAGGACGGCCTGCGCTGGGTGAACCCGCTGACCGCCGACCGCAAGATCTCCACCCGCGTCCGCAACCACGAGACCGCGGTCCTGAAGGTCAACGACGCCTACGGCAACCCGATCGAGCTGGCCTCCATCGTCGTGTGGCAGGTCGAGGACACCGCGCAGGCCCTCTTCGAGGTCGATGACTTCCTGGAGTTCGTCGCCACCCAGACCGAGGCGGCGGTGCGGCACATCGCGATCGAGTACCCGTACGACGCGCACGACGAGGACGCGCTGTCGCTGCGCGGCAACGCCGAGGAGATCACCGAGAAGCTGGCCGTCGAGCTGACCGCCCGGGTGCAGGCCGCGGGCGTACGGATCATCGAGTCCCGCTTCAGCCACCTCGCGTACGCTCCGGAGATCGCCTCGGCGATGCTCCAGCGGCAGCAGGCCGGCGCGGTGGTGGCGGCCCGCCAGCAGATCGTCGAGGGCGCGGTCGGCATGGTCGAGATGGCGCTGGCCCGGATCAGCGAGCAGGACATCGTGGAACTGGACGAGGAGCGGAAGGCGGCCATGGTCAGCAACCTGATGGTGGTGCTGTGCGGCGACCGGGCCGCCCAGCCCGTACTGAACACCGGCTCCCTGTACCAGTGAGCGAGGGCGGCTCCCAGGACGCGACCGGGGCCGGCGGCCCCGGGGACGGCGGGCAGGCGCCGAAGCGGCGGGCGGCGCAGCGGCGCAAGCAGATGCTGCTGCGGCTCGACCCGCTGGTGCACGACGCGCTCGCCCGCTGGGCCGACGACGAGCTGCGCAGCGCCAACGCCCAGGTCGAGTTCCTGCTGCGGAAGGCGCTCTCGGACGCCGGCCGGCTGCCGAAGGGCGCGGGCGGCCTGCCCCGGCGGGGGCGGCCGCCGAAGTCGGCGGAGCCGCGGGAGGCGGCGGGGGACGAAGAGCCGCCGGGCCCGGAGGGCGCCGGACCGCACGGGTGAGACCGGTACGCCGGGGACCCGGCCCGTACGCGGGCGGGGTCCCCGGCCTTCCTTTCCCCAGCTATACACCATGGGTATACACGCCATGTAGTCTGTGGCATGTCCCTTGGGGCCGGTCCCTGGAGGCCGCCGTTCGCCGTATCCGTCACGGCACCGGCCCACCCCGGCAGCGGCATCGGCCGCTGCCGCCCCACCGCCCCTGTCCGCACTTCCGGAGGCCCTCGTATGACCCCGGCCGGTTCCCTTCTCACGGCCCGCGCGCTGCACAAGGCGTACGGCTCGACCCCCGCGCTCGACGGCGCGGACTTCTCCATCCACCCGGGCGAGGTCGTCGCCGTCATGGGCCCCTCCGGCTCCGGCAAATCGACCCTGCTGCACTGCCTGGCCGGGATCATCCGCCCGGACTCCGGCAGCGTGCTCTACGGCTCCCGCGACCTGACCCACATGTCCGACGCCCAGCGCAGCGCGCTACGGCGCTCCGATTACGGCTTCGTCTTCCAGTTCGGCCAGCTCGTCCCCGAGCTGACCTGCCTGGAGAACGTGGCGCTGCCGCTGCGCCTGAACGGCGTCAAGCGCAAGGAGGCCGAGGAGCGCTCGCTGGAGTGGCTGGAGCGGCTGGAGGTCGGCGAGGTGCGGGCCAAGCGGCCCGGCGAGGTCTCCGGCGGCCAGGGCCAGCGGGTCGCGGTGGCCCGCGCGCTCGCCGCCCGCCCCCGCGTGATCTTCGCCGACGAGCCCACCGGCGCGCTGGACTCCCTCAACGGCGAGCGCGTGATGACCTTGCTGACGGAGGCCGCGCGGGACACCAACGCGGCCGTCGTCCTGGTCACCCACGAAGCACGGGTCGCGGCCTATTCCGACCGCGAGGTCGTCGTCCGCGACGGCCAGGCCCGGGAAATGGCGGGTCTGGCATGACCACCCTCGACCACCGCCCCGGCCCCACGGGCCAGGAGGAGTCCCGGGCCAAGGCCCCGGCCGGTCCGGCCGTCTGGTTCCGCGACCTCGTCATGGGCATGCGCTTCGCGGTCGGCAGCGGCCGCGAGGGCTGGGTCCGTACGGCGCTGACCGCCGTCGGCGTCGGCCTCGGCGTGGCGCTGCTGCTGGGCGCCTCCTCCGTACCGAACCTGCTGAACAGCCGCTCCGAGCGGAGCAACGCGCGCAACCTCATGTTCGGGGAGCACGACGCGAAGCGCTCCGACCACTCCTTCCTCTTCCACCACGTGGGTTCCCAGTTCCGCGGCGACAGCGTGGACGGCCTGCTGCTGCGTCCGGAGGGCAGCCACCCCGTACTGCCGCCCGGCGTGGACAAGATGCCCGGGCCGGGCGAGGCGGTCGTCTCGCCCGCCCTGAAGGAACTCCTGGAATCCCCGGACGGCGAGCTGCTGCACGACCGGCTCCCGTACCGCGTGGTCGGCACGATCGGGCAAGCCGGCGTGATCGGCCCCAGCGAGTACTACTACTACGCGGGCAGTGACCAGCTCGTCCTGAAGGACGGCAACGGGACCAACCGCGCCGACGCCTATGGGCGGAAGATCGAGTCACGGGACATGGACCCGGTCCTGCTGGTGCTGATCCTGGTGGGCTGCGTCGTCCTGCTGATGCCGGTGGCCATCTTCATCGCCACCGCCGTCCGCTTCGGCGGCGAGCGGCGCGACCGGCGGCTGGCCGCGCTGCGCCTGGTGGGCGCCGACAACCACATGGCGCGCCGGATCGCCGCCGGCGAGGCCCTGCTCGGTTCGCTGTTCGGGCTGGTCGTGGGCGTCGGGATGTTCCTGCTCGGCCGGCAGTTCATCGGCGCTGTCGACATCAGCAGCCTCAACGCCTTTCCCACCGACCTGTCGCCGGTCCCCGCGCTGGCCGTCCTGATCCTGCTGGCCGTACCGGCGTCCGCCGTCGTCGTCACGCTCTTCGCGCTGCGCGGCATCGCCATCGAGCCGCTGGGCGTCGTCCGCAGCGCGGTGCCGCGCCGCCGGCGGCTGTGGTGGCGGCTGCCGATCCCGGTCATCGGGCTGGGGGTACTGGCGGCGTTCGGCACGGTCGACAGGAAGACCGGCTCCGTCAACACGTACTTGATCGGCGGCGGCGCCGTGCTGACGCTGCTCGGCCTGACCATGCTGCTGCCCTGGCTGGTGGAGGCGGTCGTGGCGCGCTTCAAGGGCGGCCCGGTCCCCTGGCAGCTGGCCGCCCGCCGGCTCCAGCTGAGCAGCAGCAGCGCGGCACGCGCGGTCAGCGGCATCACGGTCGCGGTGGCCGGTGCCATCGCGCTGCAGATGCTGTTCACCGCCGTCGGCGACGACTTCACCAAGCCCACCGGGCAGGACGCGTCGCGGGCCCAGCTCCAGGTGATGCTGCCCGCCAGGGACGGCGCCGCCACACAGAAGATGATCGACGCGTTCAACGGGACGAAGGGCGTCAGCGGCGTCATCGCCACCGTCAACTCGCGGATCGTCTCCCCCGGCCCGGAGCGGAACGAAGGGGGCTTCCCGCTGAGCACCTCGCTCACCGTCGGCAGCTGCGAGACCCTCCAGGAGATCGCCCGGCCGGGCCCGTGCAAGGACGGCGACGTCTTCCTGATCAAGGGCGGTCCCGGCTCCTACACGGACGAGGAGCTGCCCAAGGTCGTATCCCCCGGTGCCCGGGTGCTGCTCAACGACTTCGACGAGCACGGCAAGCTCAAGGGCCGGCCCACCCCGTGGACCCTGCCCCGGACGATCCGCCCCGTCGACGCCCGGCCCGACCCGACCGGTGAAGAGCGCACCGGCCTGTTCGCCACCACGGGCGCGATCGACGTCGCGAAGCTGGCCGACCCCACGGCGCGGGCCATGGTGCGGCTCGACCCGGCCGTCCCGGACGCCGCCGAGTACGCCCGCAACACCGCGGCCCGCATCGACGTGACCGCCAACACCTTCCAGCTCATGGACACCAGCGACGACCGGCGCTTCGTCAGCGTCCGCAACGGCCTGCTGATCGCGTCCGTGGCGACCATGACGCTGATCGCCGCCAGCATGCTGGTCACCACCCTGGAGCAGCTGCGCGAACGCCGCCGCCTGCTGTCGGTCCTGGTGGCCTTCGGCACCCGGCGCGGCACGCTCGCCTGGTCCGTGCTGTGGCAGACGGCCGTCCCGATGGCCCTCGGCCTGGCGCTCGCGGTGGCCGGCGGCCTGGGCCTCGGCCGGGTGCTGCTGGGCCTGACGCACAAGAGCGGCATCGCGTGGTCGGTGGTCTGGCCGCTGCCGCTGTTCGGCGCCGCACTGGTGCTGCTCGTGACGCTGCTCAGCATGCCGCCGCTGTGGCGGATGATGCGGGCGGACGGGCTGCGTACGGAGTGACCGCGCCGCCGCCCGGCCCCGGGACCCGCGCGACGGGTCCCGGGGCCGGGCGGTCTATGCACCGCACGTATACACCACGGCCGTAGCGACAAAGTAAGGTGGTCGCATGTCAATCGGTCATACGCTGCTGGGCCTCCTGGAGTCCGGCCCCCGCCATGGCTACGACCTGAAGCGCGCGTTCGACGAGCACTTCGGCCACGACCGTCCGCTGCACTACGGACAGGTCTACTCGACCATGTCCCGGCTGCTGAAGAACGGCCTCGTCGAAGTGGACGGCGTCGAGGCGGGCGCGGGCCCGGAGCGCAAGCGGTACGCCATCACGGACGCCGGCGTGACCGACGTCGCGCAGTGGCTCGCCCGGCCCGAGAAGCCCGAGCCGTACCTCCAGTCGACCCTGTACACGAAGGTGGTGCTGGCCCTGCTCACCGGCCGGGACGCCGCCGAGCTGCTGGACACCCAGCGCACCGAGCACCTGCGGCTGATGCGCGGCCTGACCGAGCGCAAGCGCAAGGGCGACCTCGCCGACCAGCTCATCTGCGACCACGCCCTGTTCCATCTGGAGGCCGACCTGCGCTGGCTGGAGCTGACGGCCGCGCGCCTGGACAAGCTGGCCGCGGTGATCGGCTCGTGACGCCCGCGGGATCGCTGCTGGCCGCCGAGGGGCTGCACAAGGCGTTCGGGCAGACCGCCGCGCTGGACGGGGTGGACTTCTCCATCCACCCGGGCGAGGTCGTGGCCGTCCTGGGCCCCTCCGGCTCCGGCAAATCGACTCTGCTGCACTGCCTGGCGGGCATCGTCCTGCCCGACTCCGGCACGGTCCGCTACGGGGACCACGACGTGACGGGGATGAACGACGCGCAGCGCAGCGCCCTGCGCCGGGCGGACTTCGGCTTCGTCTTCCAGTTCGGCCAGCTCGTCCCCGAGCTGACCTGCCTGGAGAACGTGGCGCTGCCGCTGCGCCTGAACGGCGTCAAGCGCAAGGACGCGCAGCGGCACGCCCGCGAGTGGCTGGAGCGGCTGGAGGTCGAGGACACCGCGGGCAGCCGGCCCGGCGAGGTCTCCGGCGGCCAGGGCCAGCGGGTCGCGGTGGCCCGCGCCCTCGCCGCCCGCCCCCGCGTGATCTTCGCCGACGAGCCCACCGGCGCGCTGGACTCCCTCAACGGCGAGCGCGTGATGACCCTGCTGACCGACGCGGCGCGCGACACCAACGCGGCCGTCGTCCTGGTCACCCACGAAGCACGGGTCGCCGCCTACTCCGACCGCGAGGTCGTCGTCCGCGACGGCAAGGTGAAGGACATGCTGGCGGGCCTGATATGAGCCCGCCCGGCACCCACACGCCACACGGCGGCCCGTCCGGCGGCACCTGCGGATGACGCTGCTCGGCCCTCGTACCAACGGCGGACCCGCCGGGCGCGGCACCCCGGCCCGCGAAGCCGCCGCACCTACGCTCCCCGCCATGCCCGACTCCCCGCCGGCCGGCCCCGCCGCCTGGGCCCGCGACCTGATGATGGGTCTGCGCTTCGCCGCCGGCGGCGGCCGTGAAGGCTGGATCCGTACGGCCCTGACCGCCGTCGGCGTCGGGCTCGGCGTCGCCGTCCTCTTCCTCGGCGCGTCCGTGCCCTCCCTGCTCGACTCCTGGCACGGCCGGGAGAAGGCCCGCGAGAACCTGGGCCAGGCACAAGAGCCGCGGGCCGCCGACACCACGCTGCTGTACGCGCACGCCGACACCCGCTACCACCACCAGAACATCCGCGGACGGCTCGTACGGCCCGACGGCACGCACCCGCCCAAGCCGCCGGGCATCGCCGGACTCCCGCGCCCGGGAACCATGCTGGTCTCCCCCGCCCTCAAGGAGCTGCTGGACTCGTCCGGCGGCAAGGCGCTGCGCGACCGGCTCCCGTACCGCGTGGTGGGCACCATCGGCGACGAGGGCCTGCAAGGACCGGCCGAACTGACCTATCTCGCGGGCAGCTCCGCGCTGACCGAACGGTCCGGGGCCTACCGCATCGACCACTTCGGGCTGGAGTTCGTGCAGCGCCCGATGCGGGCCCCGGCGGTGGTGCTGGTCATCATGACGTGCGTGGCGCTGCTGACGCCGGTCATGGTCTTCATCGGCACGTCCGTACGGTTCGGCAACGAGCGGCGCGAACAGCGCCTCGCCGCGCTGCGCCTGGTCGGCTCGGACATCCGCACGACCCGCCGGATCGCCGCCGGTGAGACGCTGCTCGGCTCGCTGGCGGGACTGGTGCTGGGCGCCGGGTTCTTCCTCGGCGGGCGGCAGCTGGCCTCGGTGGTGACGCTGTGGGACATCAACGTCTTCCCGTCGGACATCGTCCCGGACCCGCTGCTGGCCGTGCTGATCGCGGTGCTGGTGCCGGCCGCCGCCGTACTGGTGACGCTGTTCGCGCAGCGCGGGGTGACGGCCGAGCCGCTGGGCGTCGTCCGCCACCGGCCGCCCGTACGGCGGCGCCTGTGGTGGCGGCCGCTGGTGCCGCTGGCCGGGGCCGTGCTGCTGGCCACCGTCTCGCGGGACGTCGGCCGGGTGGACACCCCGCTCAACACCATCCGGCTGGCCACCGGCGCCACCCTGCTGCTGCTCGGCGTCACCGCGCTGCTGCCGTGGCTGGTCGACGCGGTGGTACGGCGGCTGCGCGGCGGCCCGGTGCCCTGGCAGCTGGCCACCCGCCGCCTCCAGCTGAACAGCGGCGCCGCCACCCGCGCGGTCGCCGGCATCACCGTCGCGGTCGCCGGGGCCATCGCCGTCCACATGACCTTCACCGGCATGCAGGCCGGATTCGCCGAGAGCTATGCCCGCAACGGCCGCCCGGTGGTCGAGATGACCGGGGGCACCGACGGCTGGCCGCAGATCCGGCGCGCGCTCGCGCAGCTGCGCGGCACCGAGGGAGTCCGTACGGCCGGCGGCACGATCGAATCGTCCGTCTCGGCGGCCGGGGACCGGGGCCGGTTCATGGAGGGCAGCGACCACCGCATGGCGGACAGTGTGTTCGCCACCGTCGGCGACTGCGCGGAGCTGGCCCGGATCGCGGAGGTCGGCACCTGCCGCGACGGCGATGTCTTCATCACCTCCAACCTGGAGAACCGCCCCTTCGTGAAACCGGGCGCCCGGCTCAATCTGGACCCGCCCGAGGGCGTCGGCCCCGTCCGCCCGCCCCAGCTGTGGACGCTGCCCGCCACAGCCCGTGTGGTGCACGCGAAGGCCGACGACGACGGCCTGCCCACCCACGGCATCCTGATCACCCCGTCCGCGGTGGACACCGGCCGGATGCACCGGCCCCTCATGCACCTGAGCGTCCGCTACGACCCGGCCACACCGGACGCGGTGGAGCACATCCGTACCACCGCCGCGCGGATCGACCCGACGCTGGGCGTGACCGCGCTGGCCGAGAACCGCCACGACGGGCAGTACGACAGCCTGCGCACCGGCCTGTTCATCGGCGCGGTGGTCACCCTGCTGCTGATCGGCGCGGGCCTGGTGATCTCCACCGTGGAGCAGCTGTACGAACACCGGCGGCTGCTGTCGGCACTGGACGCGTTCGGCACCCGCCGCACCACACTCGGCTGGTCGGTCCTGTGGCAGACCGCGATCCCCGTCGCCCTGGGCCTGCTGCTCGCCGTCGGCGGCGGCCTGGCCCTGGGCACACTGCTGCTGTTGATGATCGACAGTGCGGTCTTCGTGGACTGGCCGGTGGTGGCAGGCATGGCGGGCGCGGGAGCGGCGGTGATCCTGCTGGTGACGGTGGTCAGCCTGCCGCCGCTGTGGCGGATGATGCGGCCGGACGGCCTACGGACGGAGTGAACGCAGGTGGGGGAACCCGGACGGCACCCGGTCCGGCGCTGGTGCCGTGATCTTGCCATGGGCGTACGGTTCGCGGTCGGCGGCGGACGCGAGGGGTGGATCCGTACGGCGCTGACCGCGCTCGGTGTGGGGCTGGGCGTCGCCGTGCTGCTGGTGGCCACGGCGGTTCCGCACGCCGTGACCACGGCGGTCGCACGCGACAACGCCCGTTCCGACCGGTTGATCGAGGACAGCCGTCCGGGCGCCCACTCTTTGCTGGTCGCCGAGACCGACACCGCCTATCGCCAACAGCCCGTGCGCGGCCGCCTGGTGCAGCCCGACGGCGACCGGCCCGCCCTCCCGCCCGGCGTGACCCGGCTGCCGGGCCCCGGCGAGATGGTGGTCTCACCGGCCCTCGCCGACCTGCTGGCCTCCCCGGACGGGGCGCTGCTGCGCGACCGCTTCCAGGGCGCCCGCGTCGTGGGGCGGATCGGCGACGAAGGGCTGGCCGGTCGCGGCGAACTGGCCTACTACCAGGGGACGGACCGGCTCACCGGCATCAGCGCCGGTGTGACGCGTATCCACGGCTTCGGCCGCGTCCTCGACCCGCACGCCTCCGGAGAAGCCGCCGCCGAAGAACCGGTACTGCTGCTGTCGGTCCTCGTCGGATGCGCCGCGCTGCTCACTCCGGTGGCCGTGTTCATCGCGGTGTCCGTACGGTTCGGCGGGGAGCGCCGCGACCGGCGGCTGGCCGCGCTGCGACTGGTGGGCGCCGACCGCGCCACGACCCGGCGGATCGCGGCCGGCGAGGCGCTGGCCGGGTCGCTGCTGGGCCTGCTCACGGGCGCCGTCCTCTTCCTCGCGGTCCGCTACCCGATCGCGCGCATACGGATGCTGAACCTCGGGGTCTTCCCCTCCGACGTGGTGCCCGACCCGTGGCTGACGGCGCTCGTCGCGGTGGCCGTGCCGGTCTGCTCGGTCGGCGTCGCCCTGGTCACCATGCGCCGGGTCACCGTCGAACCGCTCGGCGTGACCCGCTCCGCACCGCCGGTCCGGCGCCGTCTGTGGTGGCGGCTGCTGCTGCCCGCCGCGGGCGCCGCGCTGCTGTGGCCCAAGGCGGCCGGTGACGCGGCGATCGTCGGCACCGGGGCCGGGGTCCAGGTGGTCGTGGGCACCTCGCTGCTCCTGCTGGGTGTGGCGGCGGTGCTGCCGTGGCTGCTGGACGCGGTGGTCGCCCGGTTCGGCGGGGGCGGCGTACCGTCCTGGCAACTGGCCGTACGGCGCCTCCAGTTGAGCACGACCGCGGCGGCGCGCTCGGTCAGCGGCATCACGGTGGCGGTCGCCGGAGCCGTCGCGGTGCAACTGCTGCTGGCGGGCGTGCAGACCACCGACCCGTCCCTGGGGTACCGGATGTACCGGCCGTCCGACGCGAACCAGGTGCAGGTCGGCTCCTGGTCCGGGCACTGGGCCCCTTCTCACGCCGCCGCCATGTTCCAGCGGCTGCGGGACACGACCGGCGTGCGGAACTCGTACGGTGTACTGCTCGACAGCGCGGCCCCGGCGTCGCCCGGCAAGCCACCCGCCCCGGGCAGGAATTCCCCGCCGGAGTACTACGGGCTGGCCGTCGGCGACTGCGACGCGCTGCGCAGGCTGGCCCGTATCGACCGGTGTGCGGACGGCGACGTGTTCCTCAGCCGGGGCAGCGGAATCCCGGACAACCCGATCGACCGCGAAGTGCCGCGCCTCCCGGCCCCCGGCGCCCGGCTGGCCATCTCGCCCTACTCCAGCTCGGAGGCCGCCCGCAACCCCACCACCTGGACGCTTCCGCACACCGCGCGCACCGTCGCCCCGCGCGCCAGCCTCTTCTCCCTGGCACCGACCAAGATCCTGGCCACGCCCGGTGCCCTGGACCCCGCGCTGCTGCGGGCCCCGACCGCCGAGGCCGAGGTCCACCTCGACCCGGGCCGCCCGGACGCGGTCGAGTACGTACGCAACGCGGCCGCCCGCTTCGATCCGCTGCTGCACGTCTCGGCGCTAGGGGACGGCCTGCGGGAACCCGGCGTGTACGACATCGTCGGCTCGGCGCTCCAGGCGGGCGCGGTGGGCGTGCTCTGCATCATCGGCGCGGGTCTGCTCATCACCGTGCTGGAGCAACTCCGCGAGCGCAGACGGCTGTTGTCCGCCCTCGACGCCTTCGGCACACCGCGCCGCACGCTCGGCCGGTCGGTGCTGTGGCAGACCGCCGTCCCCGTCGTCCTCGGGCTGGCGCTGGCGGTCGGCTGCGGTCTGGGCCTCGGACTTCTGCTGCTGCACCTGGTCAGCAAGCCGGTGCTGCCGGACTGGTCCGGGATCGCCGCCCTCACCGGTGCGGCCGGGGCGGTGATCCTCGCGGTGACCGCGCTCAGCCTGCCGCTGCTGTGGCGGCTGATGCGGCCGGACGGGCTGCGTACGGAGTAGACGTCGCTCGGGGCCCTTCACGTACGGGTACGGACCCCGCGCCGCCTCACTCCACGATCCGCACCGGGAGCCCCCGCATCGCCTCGCGCAGCGCCGCCGCGAACTCCTCGAACTCGCTCTGGCGGGCCGCGCCGGACCGCATCGCCAGGGCGATCCGGCGGGACGGGGCCGGGTCGGCGAAGTAGCCGGTCGTCAGCTGGTCGTTGCGTGCGGTCTCGACGCGCAGTGCGGTGCGGGGCAGGAGCGTGACGCCCATGCCGCCCGCGACCAGCTGCACCAGGGTGGACAGCCCGGCCGCGCTGGTCGTCACCGGCGCGCCGTCCTCGCGGCCCGCCTCCCGGCAGATGTCGAGCGCCTGGTCGCGCAGGCAGTGGCCCTCGTCCAGCAGGAGCAGGTCCATGTCCTTGAGCGCTTCGCGCGGGATGTCGCCGCGTCCCCCCAGCCAGTGGTCCTGCGGGGCGACCAGGACGAAGTCCTCGTCGAAGAGCGGGAGTTCGGTGATCGTCGGGGCGCCCAGCGGGACCGCGAGCAGCAGCAGGTCCAGCCGGCCCTGCTGAAGGCCGTCCAGCAGCGAGCCGGTCTGCTCCTCGTGGACCTGGAGGTCCAGGTCCGGGTACCGGTCGTGGACCAGCCGCAGCACGGTCGGGAGCAGATACGGGGCGACGGTCGGGATCACCCCGAGGCGCAGCACGCCGGTGAACGGCGCACGCGCCGCCTCCGCCTCTTCCATGAGGTCGCCGACCGCCTCCAGGACCGTACGGGCCCGCGCCGCGACCCGCTCACCGGCCGGGGAGAGCAGCACCTTGCGGGTGGTCCGCTCCAGGAGCTGTACGCCGAGGGCCTCCTCCAGCGCGGACACGGCGCCGGACAGCGCGGGCTGGCTCATGCCGATCTCGGCCGCGGCCTCGCGGAAGTGCAGGTGCTCGGCCACCGCGACAAAGGCCCGCAGCTGCGCCAGGCTGGGCTGCCGCTGCCGGGTCCCGGCATTCGTGGGGGACGCCACCGATAGCCACCTCCGATCAGGACCGTCCAGTCTAATGGCGTCCTGGCCCGCTCCCCGGCGGAGAGATTTCCGGGGCGGGTTCCGGCGGGCGGGCTGCCGGGCAATTGCCACGGCGGGTTACCGTCCGGTTTCGGGAGCGGTGTCCGCGCGCGTCCGCCGGCCGGGTTCCGGACCGTACATTTCCGGCGGCCGGGATTCCCCTCGTCCTATTTCGCCGTTCTGCCACGAGACGGCTGACTCGCCGGCTCCGGGATTGACGTCCGGCCGGCGCGCACCGGATTCTCCGGACGCGGGCGGTGTATTTTGCAGGCGCGGCAGCACACCCGCCACACGGGCACCTCGTAACCGGGCCGTCGCGGAAACGGACCTGCCCGGTACGTACCGTTCGCGAAACGTGCGGTCCGGTCTTTTCCGCGGCCGGATTCGGCCGCGATTCGGGCAGTGGCAGCCGTCGCCGATTCCCCGGCGCACCGGCTGCCACCAGCACCTTTCAGCAGACCGCGCCCCGGACAGCAGCGAAAGGGGGCACGGCGGCGGCATCTTCGCCGATGCCGCGGGGTGCTACTTGTTGGCGTTCTGGTACGCCTCACGGATTTCGGCCGACACGCGACCGCGCTCGTTCACCTCGTAGCCGTTCTCCTTGGCCCAGGCGCGGATCTTCGCGGTCTCGCCCGAACCCGAGGCGGAGCCGCTCTTGCGCGCCCCGGCACTCGTCTTCATACGCCCGGTACGGCGTCCGGCCTTCAGGAAGGGGCCGATCGCCTCCAGCAGCTTGTCGTAGCTGTCCGGCGCGAGGTCGACCTCGTAAGCAATACCGTCGACCGCGAGGGAGTGCGTGGCGACCTCCGAGGATTCTTCCCCGGTCAGGTCATCCGTGTAAATAGTGACGATCTTCTGTGCCATGCGGGTGATTGTACGTCTCATGGCTCGTGATGGGGCGATGCTTTGGCGAGGTGCACGATCCGGGGAACATCGTTTCGGAGATAGCCGGTGGATTCCCCGGATTCCCGTCCCTTTTCGACCGATCCGGCATTGTTGTGCACGAGGCTGCCCGGCTCGGAACACCTCACTCACATCTCGGACCGCCCGCCACCCCCGCCTCACCCTTCTCGGGGCGACTGATAGCCAGCACCGATCAACGCTTGTTGATCTGGCTATTTCACTGATCAATGGGGCCTGTGGCAGTGTAGGGAACCGTCCAACCCCTCGCGTAAGCCCTGAATCAGGACTTACGGCACACGAAGGAGAGCCTGTGCTCACTGTCGGTGACAAGTTCCCCGAGTTCGATCTGACCGCCTGCGTCTCCCTGGAGAAGGGCAGCGAGTTCGAGCAGATCAACCACAAGACCTACGAGGGCAAGTGGAAGATCGTCTTCGCCTGGCCCAAGGACTTCACCTTCGTCTGCCCCACCGAGATCGCCGCCTTCGGCAAGCTGAACGACGAGTTCGCCGACCGTGACGCCCAGATCCTCGGCTTCTCCGGTGACTCCGAGTTCGTGCACCACGCCTGGCGCAAGGACCACCCGGACCTGACCGACCTGCCCTTCCCGATGCTGGCCGACTCCAAGCACGAGCTGATGCGCGCGCTCGGCATCGAGGGCGAGGACGGCTTCGCGCAGCGCGCCGTCTTCATCGTGGACCAGAACAACGAGATCCAGTTCACCATGGTGACCGCCGGCTCCGTCGGCCGTAACCCCAAGGAGGTCCTGCGGGTCCTGGACGCCCTGCAGACCGACGAGCTGTGCCCCTGCAACTGGAGCAAGGGCGACGAGACCCTCGACCCGGTCGCGCTGCTCGCGGGCGAGTGAACTGCGGCGAACAGCGGAACTGGAAGGCTGATCTGACATGGCTCTCGACGAGCTGAAGTCCGCGATCCCGGACTTCGCCAAGGACCTGAAGCTGAACCTCGGCTCGGTCATCGGCAACAGCGAGCTGCCCAAGCAGCAGCTCTGGGGCACCGTTTTGGCCTGCGCGATCGCCTCGCGCTCGCCGAAGGTGCTGCGCGAGCTGGAGCCGGAGGCCAAGGCCAACCTCTCCGACGAGGCGTACACCGCGGCCAAGTCCGCCGCCGCCATCATGGCGATGAACAACGTGTTCTACCGGACCCGGCACCTGCTGTCGGACCCCGAGTACGGCACGATGCGCGCCGGCCTGCGGATGAACGTCATCGGCAACCCGGGCGTGGAGAAGGTCGACTTCGAGCTGTGGTCGCTGGCCGTCTCGGCCATCAACGGCTGCGGCATGTGCCTGGACTCGCACGAGCAGGTGCTGCGCAAGGCCGGCGTGGACCGCGAGACGATCCTTGAGGCCATCAAGATCGCCTCGGTCCTCCAGGCCGTCGGCGCCACCCTCGACGCCGAGGCCACCCTCGCCGAGTAGGTGAACCGGAGGTGCCCCACGGCACCCGGCCGGTACGACAGAGCCCCGCGGACCACCGGTCCGCGGGGTTTTGCGCATAATGGGGCAAATGTCCGCGCTGCTGCACCTGCTCGCCCGGTGGCTCACACGCCCCTACTGGGACGCGCCCGACCCCTCCTGGATCGTCCGCCGCTGGCCCGACCTCACCGCCTGCTGCGTCGCGGCCCTCTTCTTCTGGCTCTCCCTCACCCCGTCGCTGCTCCCCCGCCCGTGGTACCTCCAGGGCCTGGTCGGCGGCATCACGGCCGCCATCGGCTACGCCCTTGGAGCCGCGGCGAGCAGCCTCTTCCGCGCGCTGTGCCGGCGCCGCCCCGGCGAACGCGCCCGCGCCCGCTGCTGGCTGGCCTTCCACGTCCTCGGCATCGCGCTGTCCACCGCGGCGGTCTCCTGGAGCGCCCACGCGCAGCGCCGCCTCCGCCGTCTCCAGGAGGTCGAGCCGTCCCTGGTCTGGCACACGCCGATGATCATCCTGATCGCGGTGGCGGTCTGCGCGCTGCTGGTACTGCTGGCCCGGTGCGTACGGCTGGTCGCCCGCCGGCTCACCCGGTTCTTCGGCCGCTGGGTGCCGCGCCCGGCGGCGTATGTGATCGGGGTGGCGCTGACCGCCCTCCTGGTCACCATCGGCTCCAAGGACGTCCTGTACGAACGCGGTTTCATCGACATCGTGGACCGGATCTCCAAGGCCGCGAACCTGAGCACCGCCGACGGCATCACCCAGCCCGCCTCCGCGTATGTCTCCGGCGGCCCCACCTCCGTGGTCGACTGGGCCGAACTGGGCGCCGAGGGCCGCAACTTCATCGGCTCGGTGCCCCGCAAGCAGGACATCGCCGCCTTCACCGGCCGGCCCGCCAAGGACCCGGTACGCGTCTACATCGGCGAACAGGAGGGCGGCGACGCCCACTTCCGGCGCACCGCCGACCTCGCCGTACAGGAGCTGGAGCGCACCGGCGGCTTCGACCGCAAGGTGCTGGCGCTGCTGGGCACCACGGGCAGCGGCTGGGTGGACCCGCGGATGCCGGAGCCGCTGGAGTACATGTACGGCGGTGACTCGGCGATCGTGGCGACCCAGTACTCGTATCTGCCGTCCTGGATCTCCTTCCTGGTCGACAAGGAGAAGGCGGCACGGGACGCCCGCGCGGTGTTCGACGCGGTGTACGCCAAGTGGTCCGCGCTGCCCGCCGACGACCGGCCCAAGCTGGTCGTCGGCGGCGAGAGCCTGGGGACGTACGCGACCGAGGCGGCGTTCGACGGCCTGGACGACATGCTCGGCAAGGTGGACGGCGCGCTGCTGGCCGGGCCGCCCAACGTCAGCCCCGTATGGAAGGAAGTGACCGCCGGGCGCGATCCCGGCAGCCCGGTGTGGCGGCCGGAGTACGACCGGGGGCGGCATGTGCGCTTCGCCCAGTATCCGGAGCGGGACCTCAAGCGTCCGGACGGGCCGTGGGAGCACCCCCGGGTGGTCTACCTCCAGAACGCCTCCGACCCGGTGGTGTGGTGGACGCCCGACCTGCTCTGGCACCGGCCCGCCTGGCTGAACCGGCCGCTCGGCCCGGACGTCACCGACGAGATGCGTTTCTGGCCGGTGATCACCTTCTGGCAGACGACGGTCGACCTCGCGGTGTCCTTCGGAGCGCCGCCGCCGCACGGGCACCGCTACGGCACCGGCGCGGTCGACGGCTGGGCGGCGGTCGTCCCGCCGCCCGGCTGGACCGATCAGGACACGGCCCGGCTGCGCGCGTACGAGGGCGCGAAGGACGCGCCGTACTGAGCCGGACCCCGCTCAGTCCTGCGGGTCGGCCCCCTTCGGCGGCGTCGGCGCGATGTCCAGGGCCGTGGCGCCGTGCGGAGGCGGTGTCATGCGCAGGGCCTGTTCGCGGGAGTACGAGCGGAGGTAGCCGACGACGGTGTTGGTGACCGCGACCAGCGGCACCGCGACCACCGCGCCGCCGATGCCGGCGATCAGGCCGCCCGCGGCCACCGACAGGATGACGGCCAGCGGGTGGACCCGTACCGCGCGGCCCAGGATGAAGGGCTGCAGGATGTGCCCCTCGATCTGCTGCACCGCCAGCACCACCGCGAGCACCATCAGCGACGCGAAGACGCCCTGCGTCACCAGCGCAACCACGCACGCCAGCGCGCCGGAGACCACCGCGCCCACCAGCGGGACGAAGGCGAACAGGAAGATGAAGACGGCGAGCGGCACGGCCAGCGGCACATCGAGGAAGTAGATGCCGATGCCGATGAAGATGGCGTCGATCAGGGCCACTATCACCGTCCCGCGCACATAGGCGGTCAGTGTGCGCCAGGCGCGCGGCCCGGCGCCCGCCACGCCCTCGCGCGCCGCGCTCGGCACCAGCTTGAGCACCCAGTTCCAGATGCGCCGGCCGTCGTACAGCAGGAAGAGCGTGGTGAACATCGCCAGCAGGATGCCGGTGAGCACCTCCAGGACGACGGTCACGCCCTCCAGCCCGGCCGAGGTGATGGCCTGGGTGTTGGCGCCGACCGCGTCCTGGAGGTTCTTGGCGATGTGGTTGATCTGGTCCTCGGTCACATGGAACGGACTCTTGAGGAGCCAGCCCTTCAGCTCGGTGATGCCTTCCTGGATACGGCTGGACACCGAGTCGATGTTGTCCTGGACCTGCCAGACGACGAACCAGCCGACCAGGCCCATGATGACGAAACCGGCGATGAACGTCAGCGCCGTGGCGAGCCCCCGCGGCACGCCACGGCGCTTGAGCCAGGCGACGGTGGGCTGGAGCAGCGCGGTGATCAGCAGCGCGGCCACGAACGCCAGCACCACCAGCTGGATGGAGGTGATGGCCTTGGCCAGCACCCAGATCGTGCCCGCCAGGACGAGCAGCCGCCAGCCCGCCTCGGCCGCGACCCGTACGCCCCAGGGCACGGCGGCCACCGGGTCGGGGCGGGGCGCGACGGCGGGCGCGTAGGCCGGCGGGGCGGGGACCGAGTTGGCCGGCTGGTGCGGCGCGTCCTGCGGTGCGCCGGAGGCCCGGCCGTCGGGGTACGGGCCGTCGTGCGGCACCCGGGAACCGTCCGTGCGCTCGGCACGCCTCAGCTCTTCCGGGTCGGTCTCGGCCGCCGCGGCCTCCGCGCGCCGCCGCTGGTCCTCCAGCCGCTGCGCGATCCGCGTCAGACCGGCGCCGAGGCCACCGACCCACTGAGGCAATCTGGACATGTCGCTTCCTCTTCCCCTCCCGCCCCCCGGTGCTGTCAGGACGACGTTACCGGTGACAGGCGCGCGAAACCCCCGACGCCGTCGCGGTCGGGGGTTTCGCGTACGAAGCGGAGCAACGGCCGCCCTGCGCGGGGGCCGTCGCACGCGTTTCTAGTACCAGTGGTTGGCCTGCCAGAAGGACCAGGCGCCGCACGGGCTGTTGTAACGGCTGTTCATGTAGTTCAGCCCCCACTTTATCTGGGTGGCCGGGTTGGTCCGCCAGTCGGAGCCGGCGGAGGCCATCTTGGTGCCGGGCAGCGCCTGGACGAGGCCGTAGGCGCCGGAGGAGGCGTTGGTGGCCCGGTAGTTCCAGCCGGACTCGTGGTCCACGATGTTGCTGAAGCACTGGAACTGGTCGCCCGGCAGCATCTGACGGGCGATCGCCTGCGTCTCGGCGATGCTGTAGGACGCCTTGGCGGTGAAGGTGGACGCGTCCCGCGCGGCGGAGCGGGAAGCGTCTTCCTTCTCCTTCTCGCGCTTCTTGGCGTCCTCTTCGGCCTTCGCCTTCTTGTCGGCGGCGTCCTTCTTGTCCTGCGCGTCCTGGGCGGCCGCCTTGCGGGCCTCCTCCTGCGCGGACTTCAGCGCCGCGGCGTCAGCCTGCGTGGACGCCTCGTCCGCCTGCTGCGTCAGGGGCGCGGCCTGCACCTGGGCCTGGAGGCCCGCGGGGATGTCGGCGATCGTGGCGTCGGCCGCGGTGGCCTCGGTGTGGGCGACCGAGCCCTGCTCCTGACCTGACGCGACACCGACAACGGCGCCGACGGTGGTGACCGCGGTGGCGGAGGCCACGGCGAATCCCCGGACCGAAATCCGGCTCACACGCTTTCCTTCCAGCATCGTCCGCATAGGTGACCTCGCGGACGCAATCGTGCCCCTGGCGCTGGTCTCCCCTTGTTCCGGCCCCGAACGAGCGGAGGGGACGGCTGGTCACGGGAGGCACTGGCCCGGTACGTACCCCTCGGGGTCCGCGTGGTGCTCGGGCGGCATACGGCGCGCTATGCAGTTCTCGGGGTTCCGCACCGCTGGGGGTGCTGGTGTGCCGTATGCGGGGCCTGACAGGAACCAGACTTTGCCCGAAGCGGAGTCGTCGAATCAATTCTCCGTTGCGTGTGAAAGCTCACACCTCGTTTGGCCCGGATGATTCACGGAAAAGCCCGCGCAGCACGGCGCCGCCCGGCTAAGCTTCTGCGCTCTTGCCGGACGGCGCTCATGCCACACCCGGTCAGATCCGGCCGTCCTCCAGCATTTCGGTCACCAGCGCCGCGATCGGCGACCGCTCCGAGCGGGTCAGCGTCACATGCGCGAACAGCGGATGGCCCTTGAGCTTCTCGACGACCGCGACCACGCCGTCGTACCGGCCGACCCGCAGGTTGTCGCGCTGCGCCACGTCATGCGTGAGCACCACCCGCGAGTTGGCGCCGATCCGGGACAGCACCGTCAGCAGGACGTTGCGCTCCAGCGACTGTGCCTCGTCGACGATGACGAAGGCGTCGTGCAGCGAACGGCCGCGGATGTGGGTGAGCGGCAGCACCTCCAGCATGCCGCGCCCCACCACCTCTTCGATGACCTCGGCGGTGGTCACCGCCGACAGCGTGTCGAAGACGGCCTGGGCCCACGGGCTCATCTTCTCCGCCTCGGTGCCCGGCAGATAGCCCAGCTCCTGGCCGCCGACCGCGTACAGCGGCCGGAAGACCATCACCTTGCGGTGCTGACGCCGCTCCAGCACCGCCTCCAGACCCGCGCACAGCGCCAGCGCCGACTTGCCCGTACCGGCCCGGCCGCCCATCGAGACGATGCCGACCTCCTGGTCGAGCAGCAGGTCCAGGGCGATGCGCTGCTCGGCGCTGCGCCCGTGGATGCCGAACGCGTCCCGGTCGCCGCGCACCAGCCGTACGCTGCCGTCGACCGTCACCCTGCCGAGTGCCTTGCCCCGCTCCGACTGGAGTACGAGACCGGTGTGCACGGGCAGCCCGGCCGCCTCCGGGAAGTACGCGCTCTCCGCGGCGAAGAGCCCGTCGATCTGCTCGGCGGTGGCGGTCAGCTCCGCCATGCCCGTCCAGCCGGAGTCCGTGATGGCCAGTTCGGCGCGGTACTCCTCCGCCAGCAGGCCCACCGCGGACGCCTTGATGCGCAGCGGCAGGTCCTTGGAGACGACCGTGACGTCATAGCCCTCCGCCTGGAGGTTGCGGGCCACCGCGAGGATGCGCGAGTCGTTGTCGCCCAGGCGGAAGCCGGCCGGCAGCACTCCGGGGTCGGCGTGGTTCAGCTCGACCCTGAGGGTTCCCCCCAGGTCCCCGATGGGGATCGGGGCGTCCAGCCGCCCGTACCGCACCCGGTACTCGTCGAGCAGGCGCAGGGCCTGCCGGGCGAAGTAGCCCAATTCCGGATGATGCCTCTTCGCCTCCAGTTCGGTGACCACGACGACCGGCAGCACGACCTCGTGCTCGTCGAAGCGGGACATGGACCCTGGATCCGCCAGCAGGACGCTGGTGTCGAGGACATAGGTGCGCCGGCCGTTCTCACGGCGCTGCTTGCTGTTCACCACGGGTGGACGTACCCCCTCGGATGAGGTCGGGGTGCGACGGCGTCGCGGGAGAGAAGTCGCCGCGCCGTCGGGCGGCGGGCGACGGGACCGGGCTCGGACCCTCGTACGCGGGCCGAGCGCCGGCCCTCCGCGTCGTCCGTGCGGTCCGCACGGTCGTCCGTGGTGTGCAAAGGGCCTCCCGGGCGGACGGCCCCGTGCCGTCCGCTGAGATACGGCATCCGATGACTGGTACTGCCGGATACCGACCTGGAAGGGATATTCCCGCGAACGCGCGCCCCCATGCAATGGCATATGACGCACGGTCGGTGAACGCTTGGTTACGGCTTTGGCGCGGGTGGAGTCCCGCGCCGGGAGTTGATGGTCCGGGTGGCCTAAAAGCCGTAACGCCGGTGACGGGCGGCGTAGTCGCGCAAGGCGCGCAGGAAGTCCACCTTGCGGAAGGCCGGCCAGAAGACCTCGCAGAAGTAGTACTCCGAGTGGGCGCTCTGCCAGAGCATGAAGCCGGAGAGCCGCTGTTCGCCGCTGGTGCGGATCACCAGGTCCGGGTCCGGCTGGCCGCGGGTGTAGAGGTGCTCCGAGATGAGGTCGATGTCGACGATGTCGGCCAGTTCCTCGAAGGTGGTGCCGCGCTCGGCGTGGTCCAGGAGCAGCGAGCGCACCGCGTCCGCGATCTCCTGGCGGCCGCCGTAGCCGACGGCGACGTTCACCAGGATGCCGGTGTGGCCCTCGGTGGCCTGCTCGGCCTCCTTGAGCACCCGCTGGGTGTCGGAGGGCAGCAGGTCGCGGTTGCCGACGTGGTGGACCCGCCAGCGGCCGTCCGCGGCCAGGCCGCGCACCGTGTTCTCGATGATGCCCAGCAGCGGGGTCAGTTCCTTCTCGGACCGGTCGAGGTTGTCCGTGGACAGCAGCCACAGCGTGACGACCTCGACGTCGGTCTCCGCGCACCAGCCCAGCAGCTCGGTGATCTTTTCGGCGCCGGCCTGGTGGCCCTGCACGGTGGTGCGGCCGTCGGCGCGCGCCCAGCGGCGGTTGCCGTCGAGGATGACGCCGATGTGCTTGGGGACCTGGGCATGGTCGAGGCGGCCTTCGACCCGGCGGGCGTAGAGCCTGTAGACGAGGTTGCGCAACGCGGGCGGGTACGGGATGCGCACCCCGGAAGATCGCAGCATGTGTGGTCAAGCCCCTCCGTGCAAATGGCGGTCGCCCCCGTCGCCTCAAGTCGGCAACTTTACGTCGCGGACGTCCCGGCGGCCCAATCAGGTGTGTCACAACTCCGTGATAAGGAGATGACCATGACTGACGCCTCTGTCCACATTGCCGCGAATACGCGCTACGACTCCATGGAGTACCGCCGCACCGGGCGCAGCGGCCTCAAACTCCCCGCCGTCTCCCTGGGACTGTGGCACAACTTCGGTGACGACCGCACGCTGGCGTCCCAGCGGGCGATCCTGCGCCGCGCCTTCGACCTGGGCGTGACCCACTTCGACCTGGCGAACAACTACGGCCCGCCGCCCGGTTCGGCCGAGCTGAACTTCGGAAAGATCTTCGCGCAGGACTTCCGGCCCTACCGCGACGAGATCGTCCTCTCCACCAAGGCCGGATATCTCATGCACCCCGGGCCGTACGGCGAATGGGGTTCGCGCAAATACCTCCTCTCGTCGCTGGATGCCTCGCTGAAGCGGATGGGCGTCGATTACGTCGACATCTTCTATTCGCACCGATTCGACCCGGACACCCCGCTGGAGGAGACGATGGGCGCCCTGGCGTCCGCCGTCCAGCAGGGCAAGGCGCTGTACGTGGGCGTCTCGTCGTACTCCTCCGAGCAGACCCGTGAAGCCGCCCGCATCCTGCGGGAGATGGGCGTACGGCCGCTGATCCACCAGCCCTCGTACTCGATGATCAACCGCTGGACGGAGGACGACGCGCTGCTGGACACCCTGGAGGCGGAAGGCATGGGCTGCATTTCCTTCGCGCCGCTCGCCCAGGGCCTGCTGACGGACAAGTACCTGAACGGCATTCCGGAGGGCTCGCGCGCGTCCCAGGGCAAGTCGCTCGACCCGGGGCTGCTCTCGGAGGACGTACGGCGGCGCCTGCGCGGCCTGAACGGCATCGCCGCGCGCCGCGGGCAGTCGCTCGCCCAGCTGGCGCTGTCCTGGGTGCTGCGGGACGAGCGGATGACCTCGGCGCTGATCGGGGCGAGCAGCGTGGCGCAGCTGGAGGCGAACGTGGCCGCGGTGGGCGCCCCGAAGATCACGGATGAGGAATTGTCCGAGATCGAGGAGTTCGCGAAGTCGACCGACGGTGTGAACATCTGGGCCAAGCGCGGCTGATTCTGTTCGGTCCGCGACGCCTTTACGGAACACTCCCTACCTTCCGTAGAGACGTTCGCACGTTCCGTGTACGAAACCCGTCCTGGCGTGATCATGGCGAGATCCATACCCGGGCACAAAAAAGCGGGCCGGTCCGTGGGGGGGATACGGACCGGCCCGAGGGGGGGTTTCCACCATAACCCCGCCGAGGGGGTGCTCCGTGCAACTTCGGGTGGAACGGCGCGCCCGGATTTTGGATCAAGACGCCGCCGCGCCCCCCAGAAGCACCCCGAGAAACGCGCCGGTGATCATGAAAGGGCCGTACGGGATGGCCTGTTTGAGCCCATCATTACGGCGTTCCGCGCGTCCGGCGCGCCGCAGCAGGACCCCGCAGCCGTAGAGCGCGCCGAGCAGCAACCCCGCGAACGCGCCAGTGATCAGAATTGCCCAGCCGTACCACCCAAGAGTGACCCCCAACCCGATCGCCAGCTTGACGTCCCCCAGTCCCATTCCCGCCGGATTGATCAGATAAAGGACGTAATAGAACCCCGCGAGGGCGAATCCCCCGAGCACCGCCCCGCCCCACGAGCCGGCCGCCTCGGTACCGAGCGCGGCACCCCCGAGCAGAAGCGCCGCGCCGCCCGCCAGCGGCAGGGTCAGCACATCCGGCAGCCGCCGCACGCGCCAGTCGACCACCGCGAGCAGCACCGCCACCGGGGCGGCCGCCAGCCAGGCCACCAGCTCGGGGCGGGGACCGGTGGCGGCGGCGAGCAGTACGCACACCACCGCCGTGACCAGGGCGACCGGCACCGCGCGCGGCCCGTACGGCCCACACGAACGACAGCGCCCCACACCCAGCCACCCCCGCCACGGACCGGCGACCGGATGCCCACCCGGACAGCGGACCCGCCACGCCTCCCCCGGCTCAACGGCCAGCCGATAAGCAGGCCGCGGCACAAGCACCCCCGCCGCGGCCCCGTACACGGCGGCAAAAACCATCACCATCACAGCCACGCAGCCGACCCTAGGCTGATAAAACGCTCCCCATGACCCACTGGCAGAACGGATCAGGAACGCTCCGCTTTGCGCAGGGGGGCGGCGGAGAAACGACGGGGGCGGAAGCCCTGGGGATGGGCGGGGCGGACGGGGCGGACAGGACGGCCGGGGCGGTCGACGGCGCACCGGGGGCGTCCGGCGGCACACTGGGGGCGTCCGGCGGCGTGGTCGCGCCCAGCAGTGTGGCCACGTCCGGCGGCGTTGCCGCGTCCGGCGCCCCGGCCGCACCCTCCGGCAGCACCGCACCCTCCGGCCGGGCGGCGATCCCTTTGGAGATCGCCGCGTCCTACCGCGCGCGCAGCCGCGGCCTCCTCGGGCGCGACGGCATCGACGGCGCCCTGCTCCTCACCCCCGCGAGCGCGGTCCACACCTTCCGTATGCGCTTCGCGATCGACGTCGCCTACCTCACCCGGGACCTCACCGTGCTGACCGTCCGCACCATGCGGCCGGGACGGCTCGGGCTCCCCCGTCTCCGTGCCCGGCACGTCCTGGAGGCGGAGGCCGGCGCGATGGCCCGCTGGGGCCTGCGCCCCGGCGTACGCGTCACGGTCGACGCCCCCTGATCTGCCCGTACTTCGGTCCTCCACCCGCTCGACAGCTCGGCACCGCCCGCACGCCGCATCAGCTGGTGGCTCGTCTCCCTGCCGCGGGCCGGCCTCTCCCAGGGCAGGAGCAAGCAGACAGGCCCGCGCGATGCGCTTCCAGCTGATCGCGCGTGATCGGTGCGAAAACGACCATAGGGCACATACCCGCATATGTACTATCTTCCAGTGCCAACCAACCGCCCGACACCGCGCAATTACCCCTTCCAGTCGGCAACCGGCCCCGACAACCGCGAGATGGCGCCTCCGCGCCGTCAACCCAGGCATGACCACGCCGCGCCGCACGCATGATCGAACGCCGCCCCGCTACGCGGTGCCCCCACGCAGATGCCGGCTCACATCACCGACGAGCCGCATCCGCACCCGCCGCTCCGCAAAACGCCACCGCCCGCCCCGACGCTCGAACCGATCACGGTAACGACCAGCGGCAATGGCCTGTAGCGGCAACTCGGGCAGCGCCTGGAACACGGTGACGTACGACCGCGCGTCCGCGGTACCCGCCCGCTCGTCGACCTCGATCGCCACATTGGACGTGACGTGCTGCGTCCTCGGCGTACCGTCGCCGTAAACGATCAGAGTTTCCCGGAACATCCGCTCGATAGCCCCGGCCCCACTGACCGGTGCCCCACTCCCGGTAAAGGTCGCATCGGCCAGCAACACCCCGAGCCCGGCGAAGTCACCGTCGTCCACGAGCTCGGCGTAGCGCGCTATGAGGTTCTCGATGGCCCGGTGGCTGGGCGTTGGGTCGGGTTCGGCGGACATGGTCGTACCTCCAAGGCGTCACGGTCCTCAGCGGTCGATCACATCACCTCGGGCGGCCCGCAGCAGCCCTCCGAGAACCTGAGGGCTGGTGACAACGACGGTGGACGGCTCATCACTCTCGCGAAGAAGCACGGTCCTGTCGGCGGCCTCCGCGAGTTCGACACAGTTGCTCGCGTTGCCGCTGTAGGAGGACTTCTGCCAGTTGGTTATGGTCACGATTAGGGCCCGCCTTCTCAAAGGTTGTTGATGATGCCGCAGATGAAGTCCCGCGAAGCGTTTTCTCCGAGTGCCATGGCCTCGAAACGCTCCATGAACGTGCGGTACATGTCCAGTTGGGCATCCGCGCACTCGAACACCGAACCATGCTCGGTGTCGAGTTGCACGGTGTCCAGCTGCGAGACCGGTCCCTCCGCGTAGACGACCGTCTGCCCCGCGCCCGGGAAGATGCCTGCCGAGAAGGGAATCACCGACACAGTGATCCGCTCCCGCTCGCTCATGGTGACAATGTGCTCAAGCTGCTTACGCGTCAGCGAGCGCCCGCCGAACTCCATGCGCAACGCGGCCTCATGAATGATCGCCGTGTATGGCACAGGACCATCCCGATAAAGGACTTCCTGCCGTTTGACACGATACGAAACAAGGTGTTCGACGTGTGGAGGCGAAGGCTCGGGAACATTCTGCAGGAAGGTCAGCCGAGCGTAGTCGGGGGTCTGCAAAAGTCCAGGCAAGTGCGACACCTGGGCCGTACGAATGGCAGTCGCATGCTGTTCCATCTCGGCGAGGTCAAGCAGCGCTGGTGGCAGCGTATCGCGATACTCCTCCCACCAACCGCGTTTCCCACCAACCGCCATGGCCGCAAGAGCCTCCACGAGCGCCAAGTCGGCGCAACCGTAGGCGCGCGCCAAGGTACGCACCCGTTCCGGGCTCACCCCGATGCGTGCCACTTCGATATTGCTGACCCGCGATTGGCCCAGTCCGGTCAGTGAACCGGCTTCAGTCGCGCTCAGTCCGGCGCGCTCGCGCAGCTTTCTCAGCTCACGACCTAGGCGCCGCTGCCGAACAGTTGGCGCTTCCCTGGCAGGCATACGGTCACACACCTCCGGATCGGTGAGAGCCAAATCTACAGCCGGGTACTGAAGTACACCCAAGGCGTGGACTACAGCACCCGCCTTGCACTACCGTCCGTGTCGGATCAACTACTTCTCGCAGTAGTGGAGATGCGCATGCCCCTGCACGCAGTCACCCCCCTCCGACACCCCGCCTACCGGCACGGCAACTGGGAGTACAGCCTCCGGCTCCCCTACTGCCCCCTCAGCCCCGGGATCGCCCGCACCACCGCCCACCTCGTCCTCAACCGCCACTCGCTCCCCGAACTCGGCGACCGGGCCCGGTTGCTCGCGTCGGAGCTCGCCACCAACTGCTACCTCCACGCGCCCGGCCCGGCTCGCATGCGGCTTTCCTGGGAGGACGGCATGGTGCGGATGAGCATGTGGGACACCGGCCGTACGCTGCCCGGCGTCGCCGAGCACCCCGCGCCGGACGGTCTCGTCGCCGGGTCCGGGCGCGGGTTGCGGCTCGTCGGGGCGTATGCCGACGACTGGGGGTGGTACGCACTCGATCCGAACCGCCTCGGAGTGGACGGCAAGATCGTGTGGTGCGAGCTGTACCGCTGAGCCAGTCGGTCAGTCGGCTGCCGTCAGGGCGTCCGGTCTGGCTGCGGTAGCGACACCCGAGGCCGCGTCCGCCGATCGGCCCATTGCCGTACGGCCCTCCGCCCGCCGCTGCAACATCGCCGCCCACAGCGCCGCGAGCAACGCCAACGCGCCGACCGCCGCCCCCACCCAGGCCACCGACGTATAGCCGTAACCCGCGTCGATCGTCAGGCCGCCGAGCATTGGCGTGAGGGTAATGCCCACGTTGAAGGCGGACGTGTTGACCGCCGGGGCCAGCGTCGGCGCGTCCGGGGCGAGGGTGAAGACGCGGGACTGGACCACCGGGTTGGTGAGGTAGCCGGTCAGGCCGAGGGTGAAGGTCAGGGCGATGGTCGCGGGCAGGTTCGTGGCCGTCAGTGCCAGCAGTGCGGAGGCGATGGCCAGGGCGCCGATGCCGAGGAAGAGGGTGCGCAGGGGGTGGCGGTCGGCGGTGCGGCCGCCGAGGGTCATGCCGAGGAGGCCGCCGACGCCGTACAGCGCGAGTACGGCCGGCACCAGCCCGGACGGCAGTCCGCTCACTTCGGTCAGCAGGGGTGCGAGGTAGCTGAACGTGACGATGGCGGCGCCGAAGCTCAGCGTGGTGAGGAGGTAGGAGACCCATAGGGCGGGCCGGGTCATGGCCCTGATCTCCCGCCGGGGGGACGGGAGTTCGGTGTCGTCAGCGCGGCCGGCGGGGAGTACGGCCAGCAGGGCGAGCAGGCTGAGTACGGTCAGGACGACGACGGCCCAGAACGCCGCGCGCCACCCCACGTGCTGGCTCAGCACCGTGCCGGCCGGTACGCCCACGATAGTCGCGAGCGTGAGGCCGGTGCCGACGACCGACAGGGCCTTGCCCTTGGCGCCGGCGGGCACCAGGCTCACCGCCGTCGCGGCGGCCACCGCCCAGAAGCCCGCGTACGCGAACGCGCTGACGACCCGCGTCGCGAAGAGCACCCCGTAGCTCGGGGCCAGGGCACCGACCACGTGCCCCGCCACGAAGACGAGTTGGAAGGCGGCCAGTGCGGTCCGGCGCGGCATGCGCAGGGTGGCGATGGCGAGTACGGGCGCGCCCACGACCATGCCGATGGCGAACGCGGACACCAGGAGCCCGGCGTCGGGGATGGAGACCCCGAGGTCGGCGGCCACGTTGGGCAGCAGCCCGGCGAGCATGAATTCGGAGGTTCCCTGGGCGAAGATCCCCAGCCCGAGAAGGTAAACGGCTATGGGTGTGGCTTTCACGTGGTTCTGCTCCTGCTCCGGTTCTCGGATACCGCGCGGGCACAACCGCCCGGCGTTATGTATTGATCAGTCCAAAACGAAGGCAAAAAGAAGGCGGGCCGCATCGCGCGTCGGCCCGCCCCCTCACAAAGCCGCCATGACCCCCTCCACGACCCCGCGCAGCGCGGTCCGGCCGGCCCCGCAGCGCGCCGAGACGCGCAGGCCGCCGACAGCCGCGATGACGAGGTGCGCGAGGGCGGTGACGTCCTTGTCCGGGGCGATGTCGCCGTCCCGCTGCCCGGACGCGATCGCGGCGCGGATCACCTCCAGCCGCACCCGGTAGTCCCGGGCCAGTTCGCCCGCGACCTGCTGGTCACGGGCCGCGACCTCGACGGCGGTGTTCACCACCAGGCATCCCCGCCGGTCGTCCTGTTCGCCGCACTCCTCCTCGACGACCCGCTCAAGGTGCGTACGGATCTTCTCCCGCACCGGCAGGTCGCTCTCCATCAGCGCGAACAGTTCGCCGTTGCGCTCTCCCATGTAGCGGTCGAGCGCCCGCTCGAAGAGGTCGTGCTTGCTCTTGAAGGTGTTGTAGATGCTGCTCCGCCCGAGGCCGGTCGCCTCGCACAGGTCCTGCGTGGACGTGGCTTCGTAGCCGGCGGCCCGGAACGCGTGCATCGCCGCGTCGACCGCCCGCTCCTCGTCGAACTTCCTGGGACGGGCCATGGCGATGACGGTACAGGTACTGTATCGATCAGTCCAATACTGGTCGGCCCGATGGAGGAGACGTAGGAGCGGACGTATCCGGGAACCTGACGTCCCGCCCCCGGGACCTAACGTCCCGCCCGCGGAAAACTGACCTCCACCCGCCGGTTCTTCTTCCGCCCCTCCTCCGTCCCGTTGTCCGCTATCGGATACTCCTCGCCGTAGCCGCGGATCTGAAAGGTGATGGTCGGGCCCAGGGTCTTGGCGAGTTCGCGCTGGACGGCGTTGGCGCGGTCCTTGGAGAGGACCAGGCCGTGGGCGGCTGTGCCGAGGTTGTCGGTGAAGCCGAAGACGCGCAGGCTGGTGGCGTGCTGTCGCTTGATCTCGGTGGCGATGGTGCCGATGCGGGACAGTGCGTCGGGGGTCAGTTCGGCGCTGTCCTTGCCGAAGAGGACCTCGGCCTGGAGGGCGAAGGTCACGTTGGCGTTGGTGTCCTGGCGCCGCTCGGCGCCGTCGTCGGTCTCGACGATGGACTTGATGTTGAGGACCTTGGCGGGGGCGAGCGTGGCGCCCTGGACCATCCGCAGGTCCGGGTCGTGCGGGTCGATCTTCACCGGGGCGGTGGTGTCCTCGGAGACGCCTGGCGGGTCGTCGGCGCGGGCGGTGGGCGGGCCGAGGGTGACGGCCAGGAGGAGGGCGGCGGCCGTGGTGACGGCGGCGCGCGCCGTACGGGTCCTGGTCCCGGACGTGGTGGCCATGGGTCAGTCCGAGATCGTGACGGTGGCGGGCGGCAGGGTCGGCAGCTGGAAGTCGACCTCGGTCACTTTTTCCGGCGGGGCCGGGAACTGGGCGAACAGGGGACGGCTCTCCCCGGGTTTGAGGCCGCTGAGCCCGGTCGTGCACAGGCATTCGCCCTCGGTGTCGCGCAGCACCAGGTAGCGCTTCTTGCCGGCCTTGTCGACCAGGGTGGCGCCGGAGACGGAGGAGCGCGAGCGCATGCCGGTCTCGTTGGAGCGCCAGTTGATCGCGTTGAAGATCTTGGTGCCCTTGTTGGTGACCGTACCGCTGACCGTGACGAAGCCTCCGGAGTCGCGGACCGCGGAGTGCAGGGTGACGACCACCCCGTCCGGGCCCTTCATCTCGCCGATGGCCTGGGTGGTGTCGGCGGCCGGGGTGCCGCGGCCGGTGGTCTTCGGGGCGGCGGCCCGTGTCGGGGGTTTGCCGTCGGCCGCGCCGCCGCCGTCGTCCCCGCCGCAGCCGCTCACGACGAGAGCGAGCCCGGCGGCGATCGCCGCGGCGGCCACTCTCCTGGCCTTCGAAGGGCGCCCGGTACTCATGGATGCGATTCCCTCTGCTCGTCGTCGGCTGGTCATTCGGCAAGGCGTACGGAGAACAGGTCGGACGCTTCCGGCAGCTCGCCGCGCGGGTCGGCGGGGTCGATCGTCCACTTCTTGCCGTGCTCGCAGACGAGGTCGAGGGGAGGGCCGGGCGCGGGTTCCCCGGCAGGCGGGTCGCCGTCCTCATTCTGGCCCTGACCCCCGCTCTGGCCCTGATCCCCGCCCTGCCCCTGACCCTCGTCCTGGCCCGTACCGGGCGGCCCCGGCTCCCGCTGCGGGCCCGCGGCGCAGCGCGGCTCCACCACCGCCTTGGCGCGTGCCGACGCGTGCTTGCCCTCGGTCCCCGGAATGACCGAACGGCCCACCGTCTTACGGGTGTCGGCCTGTACGGCGAAGGACGTGGGGTACGAGCCGGGGGTGCACGTCGCGTCGGCGTCGTTGCGCCCCGCGAACCACTGGGCGTTCGTACACGCCTCGTCGCCGGGTACGCCACGGCCGTCGAGGAAGTCGCGCCAGGGCGCGCCCGTACGGACCGCGTCCAGGAGCTTCGTGGTCAGCTGGTCGCGGTACTTCTGACCGGCCGCGAGGGCCGCCGCGTCGGCCGCGGTCTGCGCGGAGTTGCGTACCGCCGCGGCCTGCCCGACCGCGAAGAACGCCAGGGCCAGGAAGAGCAGGCCCGCCACGGCCACGATGTAGACGGGGAACGCCTGCCCGGAGTCCCGGGCCCCTCGCGCGTCCCCTTCCGGCCCGGCGCGTCGCGCCCGCCGGCGGGACGCGCCCCGCGTCAGATGCCCACGACCTGGGAGATCTTGTTCGAGATGGCCGTGGCGATCTGGCTGCCGAAGTCCGTGGTCGACAGCACCAGTACGATCGCCACCACCACGGCGATGATGCCCAGGTACTCGATCGAGGTCTGCCCCCGGTCGTTCGAGATCAGGCCCTGGTCGTTCGAGGTCTGTCCCCGGTCGTTTCCGAACAACCGCTTCGCCATCGTGTTCCCCTCCATGGGCGGCCGGGCCGCTCCGGTCCGGATGGTCTGCCCCCGTGGTGTCGCCGCGCGAGCGGGCGCCGTACGGGCGGGCCCGGTTCGCACGGGCACCGGACGTCCGTGCTCCGAACGTGAGCACGCTGCGCACACACACGCTCGCGACACGAGAAACGTACGCCGGAACACCGGTCCCGGAACAGGGCACACGGCACCATTCCTTTCCCGGTGAACCGAGTTGAAGCATCGGGGGGTCCTTCGGGCCGTCCGGTCCGCCCGGCAGCGCCGTCCCCTCCGCCGCGCCCGGCTCTCCCGGTACGCCCGTTCCGTCCGACGGCATTGGTCCCACCCCCGCCCCGTCCTCGTCGGCAGCGCCGTTTCCGGATGTCCCGGTGTGCCCGGCGGTACGGCCGGGGCCGGGGAACACATGGATGCCGACTGTGCCATATACCGTTGCGTACGCGAAGGGCGTACGCACAACAGGGGGCCGTTTCGAGACGCGGAAACCGCGTGTGCGGTATGTGAGTTGACGCGCCGCCCGCGTAGCACCGATCACTTGCCCATGAGCGAGCCGAAGTCGGTTCCCGAGCCCAGGAAGAAGCCCGCGACCAGCAGGATCATCGTGCCGGGCACCATGAACGTGGTGACGACCACGGTGGCCTTGGGCACCGCGCGGGCGGCGCGGCGGCGGGCGTTCTGCGCGTCGGTGCGGCGCATGTCGTCGGCGATCTGGATGAGGGTGTCCACGATCGGGGACCCGAGTTCCTCGCCCTGCTGGAGTGCGGTGACGAACTGCGCCACCTGATCGGAGTCGTTGCGTCTGCGCAGTTCCTCGAACGCCTCGCGGCGGCTGACGCCCATGTCCATCTGCCGCAGGGTGATCCGCAGCTCGTCGGCCCAGGGGCCTTCGTACTTGTCGGCCACCCGGTCCAGGGCCTGCCGGAAGCCCAGTCCGGCGCTGACCACGACGGCGAGCACGTCGAGGAAGTCGGGCAGGGTGCGTTCGATGGTGTCCTTGCGTTGGCGAATGGCGGCCCAGATGCCGACCTCGTTCCAGAAGAGGCCGAAGGCGAACAGCAGGAGGGCCAGCAGGAGCTGGGAGCGCAGCAGCATGACGAGCGCGCCGCCGAAGCCGAGGAAGCCGTAGACCGCGCGGCGGGCCGCGTAGCGGTCCACGGTGAGGCCGCCCGGGTTGCCCGCGAGATCGATGCGCCTGCGTACCTTGGCCACCCGCTTCTCCCCCATCAGGCGTAGGACGAGTGGCGCGTAGCGCATGCCCATCCGGTCCACCGCCGAGCCGACGACGGTGGTACGGGACGCGCCCATCTCCAGGGCGACGGCGATGTCCGGGGGCAGTCTGGCCTCGCGGCGGTAGAGGGCGATGCCGTAGCAGATGCCCGCCACGGAGAGGGCGAGCGCGAGGGCCAGGAGGAGGCCGGTCGTTCCGATTCCCATGGGTGGGTGCCTTCTGGAGGGGAGGTGCGGCGGGCGCGGTCAGACGTCGATCTTGGAGATGCGGCGGATCACGAAGAAGCCGACCGCGTACAGGACGCAGGCCACGACCACCGCGGCCTGCCCCAGGAACGTGGCCGTCATCCGGTCGATGGCCCCGGGCGCGATGCGGTCCATCAGCAGCAGCGTGCCCAGGCCCAGGAACGGCACGACGTACGCCGTGACGACGACCTGGGAGAGCTGGGTGCGCACCTCGCGCCGGGTCTCCTTGCGCTCCTCCAGGGTCTTGGTGAGGTTGCGCAGCGAGCCGACGACCGTGCCGCCCGCGCGGTTGGACAGCACGAGGGTGGTGACGAGGACGACGAGTTCGCGCGAGGGCAGGCGGGCGGCCAGCTCGTCCAGGGCATCGTCCAGGGAGTGGCCGACGGCGAGCTTGTCGGAGACCTTGGCCAGTTCCTCGCCCGCCGGTGCCTCCAGTTCTTCCGCCGCCATGCCCAGGGCGGTGCGCAGGGCCAGCCCGGCCTGGGTGGCGTTGGCGAGGATGCGGGACAGTTCGGGCAGCTGGTTGATGAACCGCTCGATACGTTTCTGCCGCTGCCAGTTGAGGAAGGCGTACGCGGCCCAGACCGCCGCCAGCGCGGCGATCGGCCCGAAGAAGGGCGCCAGGACCGCCTGGGCGATCAGCCACACCCCGGCAACCACGGCGAGCAGGCAGACGAAGAACTCGCCGGGGGTGACGTCCAGGCCGGTGGCGGCCAGCCGCAGTTCGAGGCCGCGGCCGAGGCGGGTGGCGCGCAGCCGGCGGTCGACGCCCGCGAAGCGGCGGCCGCGGCCCGTCCGGGGCAGGCCGGGGTCGTCGGAGAGCCGGTCGACGAGGGCCTGGTGTCGCTCGCGTCCGGTCGCGTACAGCCGCAGACCCACCACGGCCAGCACCGCGCAGAGCAGCGTGGTGCCGAGGGTGAGCAGGGCGATGCTGTCCAGGGACATGGGGGTTACGTCCGTCCTCCTGCTGCGGGCTGTGGGTTTACGGGCTGTGGGCCTACGGGGCCGTCACGTGACCTCTCGGGTGGCGAGCCGGCCGTCGGTGGCGGCGACACCGAAGGCCGGGGGTACGGGTTCGTCGGCCAGATAGAGGCGTTGGGCGACCCGGCGCGGCAGTGGGAAGTAGCGGAAGCGGCCGCGTACGGTGCGGTCGGCGCCGCTGGGCTCGGCCTCGAAGCGGCAGACCGTGGCGAGGCGGTAGTCGGCGTGGCCGTGCGAGTCCAGGATGGCGACCTCGCCGATCCGGCGGGAGCCGTCGGCGTGCCGGGCGATCTGCACGATGCAGTCGACGGCGCTGTTGATCTGGTCGCGCAGCGCCTCGAAGGGGACCTTGACGTCCGACATGGAGGCGAGCGTCTGGAGGCGCATCAGGGCGTCCTCGGCGCTGTTGGCGTGCACGGTGGCCAGTGAGCCGTCGTGGCCGGTGGACATCGCCTGGAGCATGTCCAGCGTCTCGCCGCCGCGGACCTCGCCGACGATGATGCGGTCGGGACGCATGCGCAGCGAGTTGCGTACGAGGTCGCGGATGGTGATCCGGCCCTTGCCCTCCACGTTGGGCGGCCGGGACTCCAGGCGGATCACATGGGTCTGCTGGAGCTGGAGTTCGGCGGCGTCCTCGACGGTGATGATGCGCTCGCCCTCCGGGATCAGCCCGGAGAGGGCGTTGAGCAGGGTGGTCTTGCCCGCGCCGGTGGGCCCGGAGACCACGACGTTGAACTTGGCCCGCACCAGCGCCGCCAGCAGCATCACCATCTGGTCGTCGAGCGTGCCCATGCCGATCAGCTCGGGCAGCGTGTAGGCGCGCGGGAAGCGGCGGATGGTGAGGGTGGCGCCGTTCAGGGCGAGCGGCGGGATGATGACGTTGACGCGCTCGCCGGACGGCAGCCGCGCGTCGACCATCGGATTGGACTCGTCCACCCGCCGGTTGACGGTCGAGACGATGCGCTCGATGGTCTGCATGAGCTGTTCGTGGGAGGCGAAGCGGACGGGTACGAGTTCCACCCGGCCGTGCCGCTCCACGTACACCTGGTCGGGACCGTTGACCATGATCTCGGTGACCGAGGCGTCTTCGAGGAGCGGTTCCAGGACGCCGAGGCCGAGCGCCTCGTCCACCACCCGGCGGATGAGCTGCGCGCGCTCGGCCGTGGACAGGACCGGGCCCTCGCGGCTGATGATGTGGCCGAGAACGCGCTCCAGGCGGGTGCGGCGCTCGGCCGCGGCCAGCGCGGACATCTCGGCGAGGTCGATCTCTTCGAGCAGCTTGGCACGGTAGACGGCGACGAGATGGCCGTCCTCGCGGCCGGACGGCGGGGCCTCCGGCGCGGCGATGCGGGCTTTGAGGCTCATGGGGCGGTCGTTCCTCCGGGTTCCGCGGGCAGGGCCATGGTGGCGGTGCGGGTGGCGTGCCAGGGGCCGACGCCGGGAAGGAGGGTCGGGATCTCGACGGTGGCGGTCGCGTGGACCTCGCCGCCGCCTTCCGAGGCTTCGACCACGGCGTCCGCGCCCGCCCAGCCGCTCATGGCCGCCTTGCCCGCCGCGACCGGGCCGATCTTCCGGTCGGCCTCGTCCAGGGTGGCCGTACGGGCGGCGGCGCGCGCTCCCGTACCGGCCTGCTGGACGGCGTACGCGGCCAGGCCGAGCTGCACCACGGCGAGGGCGATGAGCAGCAGGATCGGCAGGAAGCCGAGGAATTCGATGGAGATCTGGCCGCGGTCGTCGCGCCGGACGCGCGGCCTGCTGCCTCTCCGGGTGCGTACCGTCCCCCTCACGTCCCCTCCTCCTCCGCCGCCCCCGCCGAACCCGTGACTGTCCCCCACGGGAAGTCCGCGACGCCGGGGAAGAGCACCGGCACCTTGAGCCCGATCCGGGCGGTGAACAGGCCGCCCTGCGCGCCGCACGTGATGTCGGCGCCGCCCTGCCAGGCGCCGGGCAGGTCCTTCTTCGCCGCCGCCGCGCAGGCGCCCTCGCCGCCGGTCCGGGTGGCGGTGCCCGCTCGCGCGCCCTTGTCCGCCGCGTTGGCGGCGAGCGCGTACGTATAGCCGATCAGCACGAACTGCCAGACGACGGCGAGGGCTACGAGGATCAGCGGGGTGAGGCCGAGCAGTTCGACGGAGACCTGACCGCGGTCGTCGCCCGGCCGGGCGCGGCGCATGCCTCAGCCCTCCTCGTACGGATCGGCCGGGCCGTACGAGCCCGCGCCCGGCTCCGCGGCGCCCGGTCCGGCCGTCAGCGCCTTGCGCCGCCGCCCGGTCAGCGACGTACGGGCGCGGTGGCTGCCCCGCCCCTGCCGTGCGGCGGGCACGTCGACCAGGCCCAGTTCCCCCGCCAGCGCCCACAGGGCCTGCCGAACGGTGGAGCGGGCGTCCAGGTCCTGCATCCGGCCGGCGTCGACGTACGGCTGGAGTTCCTTGAAGCCGGCCGGTACGGGGGTGCGCGCGACGCGGGTGCCGGTGGCCTTGGCCACCAGCGGCGGCTGGATCTCGGTGTTGCGGGTGAGGCGGTTGACGACGGTGGTGGTGTCCTCGGCCTTGCGGATCTGGAGGCGGTCCCACAGCCGTACCAGGCGCTTGGCGGCCCGTACGGCAACCACGTCCGGCGTGGTCACCAGCAGCGCCACGTCGGAGAGTTCCACGGCTGCCGCGTTGGCGGACTGCATCTGGGCGCCGCAGTCCACCACCACCAGCTCGTAGCGCGAGCGCAGCGCTGAGAGGACCGTACGGGCGGCCCGGTCGTCCACCTCCTCCCCGCGCTCCCCCTCCTCCGGCGCCAGCAGCAGGCCGAGGCCGGTGTGGTGGGCGTGCACGGCGTCCTGGAGTACGCGTACGGAGATGTCCTGGATGCCCGCCAGGTCGACGATCGAGCGGCGGAACTGGACGTCCAGGTAGGAGGCCACGTCGCCGGACTGGAGGTCCATGTCCACCAGCGCGACGCTGCGCCCGGCGGCGCGCGCGGCGAGGGCCAGTTGGACGGCGGTGAGGGTCGTACCCACACCGCCCTTGGCGCCCGTGACGGTGACGAGCGTCCCGGCGGGCCCGGCCGCCGCCTCCTGGCCGCCGCCCAGGTGCACCCGTACGCCGGTCGCCCACTGGGCGGCGGCCTGCACCCGGGCGGCCAGTTCGTCGTAGCCGAGCGGCAGGCCGACGACGCCGCGCGCGCCCGCGTCCATGGCGGCGGCGAACAAGGCGGGGCCCGCGTCGGCGGTGATCAGCACGACGCCGACGGCGGGGAAGCGCAGCGCGATGTCGCGGATCAGCTCCAGCGCGGGCACCGGGCCGATGCGCTCGTGGACGAGGACGACCTCGGGGAGTTCGTCCACGGCCGCGGACGGCGGGGCCGCGGCACCGGCCACCGACCGGGACGCGGCCTGGTCGAGGGCGTTGACCAGGGCCGTCGAGTCGGCGACCGGCGGCGCGGGCTCGGCGCCCGGCAGCTGGCCGATCAGCGAGGACACGGCACGGGCTGCGTCCGGTTCGCCGACGGCCGCGAGGATGCGGATGGTCACCTGTGCCTCCGGGTCATTTGTCGCCGTCGAGGGTGTAGGTGCGCTCGCCCGGCGGGATGGCGGCCTCGGTGCCGGGGGCGACCAGGGCGAGCCGTACGTGGGTGGCGAAGGACTCCGCGTAGGCGACGCGCTGGGCGTCCGCGGTGCTCAGCGCGAAGGTGATCGGCACCGCCTCGGTGGCGCGGCGGGTACTGGAGGAGCGGGTGTCGCCGGGGTCCTTGTTCTCCAGCGGGGTCAGCTTGCCGCGGTCGATGACCTGCGCGTTGGCCACGATCACCTTGGAGACGGGCTTGTCCTCGGCACGCTTGCCCTCGAAGGTGGCGTAGATATTCACCCGCGCCCCGGGGTTGATCTTCCCGGCCACGCCGGTGGCCGCGTCGATCATGATGGCGATCTCCTGCTGTCCCGGCTTGAGCGCCGGGCGGTCGACGACCATGTCGTTCTGGAGGAGCGAGCCCTTGTGCAGGGGCGTGACGGCGATCTTCCCGCGTACCCGGGCCAGGTCGGTGACGGCGGTGGCCGGCAGCCAGCGCTCCGGTATCGCGACCTGCTCGAACTGGCCCGGATCGAGCGCCTGGTAGGCGGGCACGTCCGACGTGAGCCGGTACGCGGTGCGCTCGGGCCCGACCTTGGACTCCACGTCGCGGATCACCGACAGCACGCCGACGAACGCGCCGAGCGCGCAGAGGACCGACAGGAGCAGCAGGATCACTCCGCGGCGCTGGCGTGAGTTCATGAGTGCGGGACCTCGCTGGGGACGGGGCGGGCGGGGGCGGGTCCGGCCTGGGCCGGGCGGGGCGGTTCGCACGGGTGGGGGCCCGGCGCGCGGGGGCCGGGCGGGGCGGATACGGGCGGGTTCGGTACGGGCCGGCCGGCCGTGCGCCGTTGGCTCAGCGCGCCCGTACGGCCGTCCGTCGGCCCGGCTCGGGCCCGGGGACGCCGGCCGGTGCGACCGGGGCCAGACCGCGCCGCCGCAGCAGGGAGGAGGCGGGCGTGTCGGCGTCCGGGCCCGGGAGGGAGCGCGCGGCCCCGTTCGTACGGCGCGCGGCGCCCGGGCCCGCGCCCGCGGTCGGAGCGGCGGACGGCGCGCAGCAGAACGCGCACCGGTCGCCGATGAGTTCGAGACCGCACCAGCCGCACTCCTCTCTCCGTACGGACGCCACGAGCTGGTAGAGCACCGAGAGATCCGGGATGGCCGCCGCGAACTCGGCCAGTTTGCGCGTGCCCCACCAGGCCGCCGACTCGGCGGGCAGCGGGACCTCGTACGTCCCCTGCACCTGCCAGGAGCGGGCCAGCACGCCGCCGACCCAGTCGCCGGCCAACTGGCCGCGCGCGTGGACGAGGCGGGTGGCGAAGCCGGGCGGGCGCAGGCCGGCTTCGGCGGCCCGTTCGGCGTGCCGGTCGAGGTGGACGAGGTGCGGTTCGGGGTTGGCGAGCACCGCGAACTGCGTACCGGGCACCCAGGAGCGCAGGTGGGAGCGCAGATCGGTGGCGACCCGGTCGAGCCGGGCCACGCTGCCCAGCAGGGCGCCCGCGTGCACGTAGTGGGCCAGCAGGCGGGCCGCACAGGCCAGCAGGCCGGGGCTGAAGTCGCACAGCGACAACTGCCGGAGCTGGTGGCCCAGTACGGCGAGGCCGAGCGGCGGCAGGTCGACCGGCACGATCGCGAAACGGTCGCTCTCCAGGACGGCGCGCAGGGTGTGCAGACGGCGTACGTGGTCCGGCGGGCAGGCGGTGGAGTAGAGCGCGACGAGATGGCCGTGGTGTTCCAGCACCGCGCCCAGCTCGGTCAGCGCCTCGTCCAACGGCTGGGCATGCGGCGGGCGGACGACGACGGCGGCCGGGGTCTGCCGGTCGGTGGCGGGCAGCGCGAGGTCGGCGCTGGTGACTGCAATCGCGGTCGGCACGTCGCGTCCCCCACTGCGCTGCTGGCGCTGTCGGCACTGTTGGCGCTGTCGGCACTGCTGTTGGCTCAGCACCTTATCCACGAGTTCCGCCCCGGAGAACACGTTCCGGGGTACTCGGCCCCCGTCTTGGCATCTCCTTTCCCCCGTCGCTCCCTTCTCCTGCCCCGGCCCCGGGGAATTCAGGATTCCGCGCGACCTCTTGACACGGACATTGGTCTGGACCACCTTGTACGCCAGCACGACGCACCACGTGCAACACCAGCACCACAACAGCTCAGGGGCCCCTGAACGCGCAGCAGAACCACCCAGCTCAACTCCCCCCACGGAGGCACCAGTGGTACGCGCACGATCAGGAAGAGCAGCACATGCGGAACGGCGTACAGGACGTACAGCACGACGCGGCGCGCGGGCGCTGACGGGGCTCGCCGCCGCGGCCCTGACCGCCGCCGGCGTCGTCGCGGCCGGCACCGCCGACGCGTCCGAGGCCACGCCGCCCACCACCTCACGGACCGGCCACTCCCCCACGGTGGCCCGCGCCGCGGCCGTACCGAAGCACGCCGTCACCGGCTACTGGCAGAATTTCGACAACGGCGCCACGGTCCAGAAACTCAAGGACGTGAACGACGCCTACGACATCATCGCGGTGTCCTTCGCGGAGGCGACCGGCACGCCCGGCGCCGTCGGATTCCACCTCGACCCGGCGGTCGGCTACGGCTCCGCCGACGAGTTCAAGGCGGACATCAAGGCCAAGCAGGCGGCCGGGAGATCGGTGATCATCTCGGTCGGCGGCGAAAAGGGCGCGGTCTCGGTCAGCGACGACGCCTCCGCGAAGAACTTCGCCGACTCGGTCGGCAAGCTCATGGACGAGTACGGGTTCGACGGCGTCGACATCGACCTGGAGAACGGCCTCAACTCGGCCTATATGACAAAGGCGCTCAAGGCTCTGCACGCCGCGCACAGCGGTGTGGTCGTCACGATGGCGCCGCAGACGGTCGACATGCAGTCGCCGCAGAACGAGTACTTCAAGACGGCCCTGGGCATCAAGGACTTCCTCACGGTCGTCAACATGCAGTACTACAACAGCGGCTCGATGAACGGCTGCGACGGCAAGGTGTACGCGCAGGGCACGGTGGACTTCCTCACCTCGCTCGCCTGCGTCCAGCTGGAAGGCGGGCTCGCGCCGTCGCAGGTGGGCATCGGCGTACCGGCGTCGTCGCGCGCGGCGGGCGGCGGGTATGTGGAGCCGTCCGTGGTGAACGCGGCGCTGGACTGCCTGACGCAGGGCAGGAACTGCGGCTCGTTCAAGCCGCCGAAGACGTACCCGGGGCTGCGGGGCGCGATGGCCTGGTCCACCAACTGGGACGCGGCGGACGGCAACGCGTTCGCGAGGCAGGTGGGGGCGCATGTGCAGGGGATGCCGTAAGCCCGTGGGTGCGTGATCCCGTAGGTACGTGATCCCTTACGTACGGCGGAAGACCGGCCGCGCGGTGCTCGAAGCGCCGCGCGGCCGGCTCGGGTCCTACGGACTGCGGTTTACGCACTGCGGTTTACGAACTGCGGACCGCGTGTGCCGCCCGTGCCGTCACGGCTTGGGCAGTACGCAGCCCGCCCGCCCCAGGTCCAGCTTGTTGCCGGTGCCGAAGCACTTGGGGATGGTGTAGATCTCCTGCGCGTAGTTGATGCCCTTGCGCACGGTGACCTTGCCGTTCTCGTCGACCTCGCACGGGTTGTTCATGGTGCAGCGGCCGCCGTTCTCGTTGCCCGTGTTGTTGATGGCGGCGACCTTGCCGGAGGCGGTGTCGATGACGGGCGACCCGGACGTACCGCCGATCGTCTTGCAGGCGGGGGTGTAGCGCACGGAATCCTTCATCACGTAGCCCCCCTCCTTCAACTGGTGCACGAACCCGTCGATGTTGCAGGAGTAGGTCTTCTTCCAGTAGCCGGACACGACGGTGATCCCGGCGCCCTTGGCGGGGTGGTTGGTGTCGATGTCCAGGGCCTTGATGCCGTAACGCTGCTTTATCTGGGCGTAGGTGGAGGAGAGTTCGTAGAAGGACACGTCGGTGTCGGTCATGGTGGCGTACGCGACCTTGGTGGCGCGTACCGTGCCGAGATTGCCGGCCGAGGCGCTGAGCACGGTGAAGCTGCGGCTGGACGGCTGGTCGACGACGACCTCACCCGGGTCGGGCATACCGCTCTCCAGGCAGTGGCCGTTGGACATGACCAGAGCCGGATCATTGTCGGCCGAGTTCGGCATCCGGACTATCGATCCCGAACAGTTGCTGAGCGCGACCGTTCCCGCGAAGGTGACGGCCTTCGCCTTGGGAGCCGCGGCCTCGGCCACGGCCGCGAGCTGCGGTGCCGTCGCGGTCCGGGCCGCACCCCGGTCCGCCGCGTCCGATGTCGTGGTCGCATGGGCCGTACCGGCGGTGCCCGCGAGCGCCGTGGCGCCCAGGACGGCCGTGGCCAGGGCGCCGACGAGAGGTCTGTTCATGTGGGGGTCCTCTCACACTGGTGAGTCCGGCGTGGCGCCGGACTTGTCGTGCGCATTGTTGGGGCGGCACCGGCCCCTGACAAGAATCTTCCGGAAACCCGCGTGAATTTGGCGTGTTTGCGTCAACAGAAGGGATTGACCGAGGCATGCCAACGCCGAACACTGGCGCCGTCGCTCGCCTCACACCCCCACGGAGGACACCATGCGACGACCCCGAAGACGCGGCAGGCGGACCACCGTCCTCACCGCGCTCGTCTCCCTCGCCCTGGCCGCGCCCTTCGCCGCGCAGGCCGAGGACTCTCCTCGCCAGGACACTTCCGCCCGTACCGCCGTCGGCGTCGGCACCCCGGCGGAGGACACCGGCACACCCCGCCAGTACGAGATCACCGGCCCCGCCACCGCCGCGCAGCGCAGCGCGCTCGCCTCTACGGGGGTGTCCATCGACGAGGTGCACGGCCGCACCGTCGTCATCACCGCGGACACCGCGCAGGCCGCCCTCGTACGCTCACTCGGCTACCGCCTGCGGGCCTTGCCCGCGCCCCCGGCGGGCACCGGCAACCGCGTCAAGGACTTCCCCTCCGGGTACGGCAAGTACCACAACTACGCCGAGGCCACCGCCGAGATCAACGCCCTGGTGGCCAAGTACCCGGCCATTCTCAGCAAGCGCGTCATCGGCACGTCCTACGAGGGCCGGGACATCCTCGCCCTCAAACTCAGCAAGAACGTCGCCCAGGACGAACAGGAACCCGAGGTCCTCTTCACCGCGCACCAGCACGCGCGCGAACACCTCACCGTGGAGATGGCGCTCTACCTGCTCAACGACTACACGTCCAAGTACGGCAGCGATCCGCGCGTCACCAAGATGCTCGACTCACGCGAGATCTGGATCATCCCGGACGTGAACCCGGACGGCGGCGCGTACGACATCGCCAGCGGCTCGTTCCGCAGCTGGCGCAAGAACCGCCAGCCCAACAGCGGCTCGGCGAACGTCGGCACCGACCTGAACCGCAACTGGGACTTCAAGTGGGGCTGCTGCGGCGGCTCCTCGGGCAGCACCGGCTCGGAGACCTACCGCGGCCCGTCCGCCGCATCGGCCCCCGAGGTCAAGGTCGTCAGCAACTTCGTCCGCAGCCGTAACATCGGCGGCGTCCAGCAGATCAAGACCGCCATCGACTTCCACACGTACAGCGAACTGGTCCTGTGGCCCTTCGGCTACACCTACAACGACACCGCCCCCGGCATGACCCAGGACGACCGCGACGCGTTCGCCGCCGTCGGCAAGTCCATGGCCGCCAGCAACGGCTACACCCCCGAGCAGTCCAGCGACCTCTACATCACGGACGGCTCCATCGACGACTGGCTCTGGGGCAACCAGAAGATCTTCGCCTACACCTTCGAGATGTACCCGTCCTCCGCGGGCGCGGGCGGCTTCTACCCCCGCGACTCCGTCATCACCCGCGAAACGTCCCGCAACCGGGACGCGGTCCTCCAACTCCTGGAGAACAGCGACTGCATGTACCGCTCGATCGGCAAGGAGGCGCAGTACTGCAAGACGGGGTGAGGTGATCGCCCTTGTGGCCGGGGTCTGCCGTGGGGCGGGCCCCGGCCACGCCCGCATCCCCCGCTTCCCCGCCCGGGCCTTTCATCGGATGATCGACTCATGGCCATCCTCTCCTCCCCGGTCCGGCTGTGGCTGCTTCCCAGCGTCGTCCTGCTCGCCGCACAGGCGGTCTGGGGCGCGCTGCGCTATCCGCACCTGCCAGACCGCATACCGTGGCATATCGGAAGCGATGGCGTGGACGTCTGGGCAGACAAGTCGATCGGCAGCGCGTTCATACTGGTCTTCGTGTACGCGGGCGTGACGGTGGTGACGGCCGCCGGCGCGGAGATGACACTGCGGCTCACACCACGCGACGAGCTGACGGCCACCGACACACCGTTCGCCGTACGGGCCGCTTCGTCCCTGACCAACAGGCCCGCCAACCGGGCCTCGGCCCGCCGCATCGCCCGCGCCGTACTCCTGCTCAACGCCTGCATCGGCCTCTCCCTCCTCGCGGGCTGCGGCCTGTTCTGGCGTTCCACGCCGGACCCGGACGTGCCCGGCTGGCTTGTCCCGGCGATGCTCGTCCCGATACTCGCCGGCACCGCGGTGACGATCGCCGCGGCCGTACGCGACCGGAATCGGTGAGGGAGGCGGCCGGGGCCGAACCATCCCGCCCCTCGGGGAGTTGGCATGCCGCACAGCCATGCGGTTGAGTACATGCCAATTGATCATTGGATCATCCGAGAGAGGGGACGAACGTGTTCAGATCGGTACGGGGGATCGTGACCGGAGCGGTGCTCGCGGCGTCACTGGCCGCCTGCGGCAGCGGCGGAGGCAGCGGCGGCGACACCGGGAACGGCGCGGACCAGGGCGGCGGAGATCAGCAGAAGGCGCCGCTCGTACTGGCAGCGGACCAGGTGCGCACCGCCCTCGTGAGCAAGTCCAGCGCACCAGAGGGCTGGAAGGGCCGGAGCCCGAAGTTCCTGTCCCCGAACGACGCCCTGCGCAAGTGCCAGGACACCACGGAGACGAACTGCGGCGGCTTCGTCAGCTACGGCAACACGTATTTCCTCAAGGAGAAGCAGAACGCGGAAGGCCGGACGGGACACCTCTACTTCACGCTCTTCTCCTTCAAAACCCCGGAAGACGCACAGGCCGCCATGAAGGGCCTGACCAAGAGAGAACGCCACAAGGCCGGCGCCGACGCCAAGCCCCTCCAGATCTCGGCCGGCGCCGAAGCGACCGACGCCTTCACCGGAAAGCACACCGAGGTCCACATGCGCCTGGGCGGAGTCCTGATCCGCCTAGAATCCACGGACCTCACGGACAGCGAACCCTACGCCGATTTCGCCAAGCTGCAGATCGACCGCATCAAGAAGGTCGCGGAGGGCAAGAATCCGGACGCCTGAGCGGGCCGCCTCCGATCGCGTAACCGGGGCCTGCCGCACGGCGGGCCCCGGCCGTCAGGATTCCCGGGTACGCCGTTGCCGTACGGCGTCGGTGTACAACTCGGCGGTCAGGTCACCTTCCCCGACCCCCAACGCGTCGAGGACAGCCCGTACATCCCCCAAAGCACCCCGTAATTCCCTTTCACCCGACACCTGCGTCTCCACCTCCACATATGTCCCGTCGATTTCCGGGACTCGGACGAGAGTGGCGAGCATCGGCCGCCCATACGCGGTGAACTCGTAGTTCCGGCAGTGCTTCTCGAAGGCGAGCGTCTCGGTGTACCCGAGACCATTGAGCATGACCCGGACGGCTGCCGGGTCGCCGACACCCGTCTCGTACTCCGGCTTCGACCCCGACACTTCGTCGACCCGCGCTTCTTTGTACGTCAACAGGGCCCGCGTCCCGTCCGGGCCGTCCACGGTACGGAGCCGAAGCTCCCGGTCCCCCGCCTCCAAATCCGCGCCCGGGGTATCGAAATACGCGTCCCGATACACCTCGTCCCGCCCTACGGCCATCCGCCCCAAACGCTCCCGCACCACCGCCGGTTCCCGTACACGCGCTTTCAGTTCGGCTTCGATCACGCCTGCCCCCGGTCGTCATACCGTGCGTTCACCGTCGGCCACGGTCGCTTCCACCATGCGCCGAAAGCCGTGGAACAGCGGTCCATGCGGCGTCTCCATCACCTTGTACGTGGCGGACTCGTGTCCTTCCCACCCGGAATCGAAGGCAGACACGAACATGGTGGAGTCCAGCCGGATGACCCGCCATGTGGGCAAGGTCCTGTACCGGTACACCGCTACATCACCGCCGTCGGCAAGTTCTCGTAGGCGCGCCTCGGCGAGTCGCACCCCGCCGGCCAATGATTCCGCCGACTCACCGATCTCAGCCGCCCGACGTGCCAGTGCGGGGGCCGTGGGGTCCAGCAGAAGAACCCGTACGCGGGGCGACGCCTCCTGCGACCGGGTCAGGCAGGGACGTAGCATCGAGTCTTTCAAACCGATAAGGCCGAGCCCGCGTACCGCCAGCACGTCCCATTCTGATGCCGTACGCGCCTGCTCACGGATGTCCTGCGCCGCTGCCGACTGTGTCTGGTAGACGCGGACCACTTCGGGGAACGACGCCAGCTCGAAGACCGGGCCGCCGGCACGGCGTTCCCGACCCGCCGCCAGGCCGAGCAGGTGGCGTGCGTCATCCGGCAAGCCCAACCCGTCGGCGACCCGCTCGAAGACGTCGAGGCGTACCACTTCTCTGCGCCCATTGATGATCTCGTTGACGCGCGCCTGCGTCATGCCCACCGCCGTGGCAATACGGGCCTGGCTGGCGCCGCCGTACTGCTGGACGTGGCGGAACACGGCACCGATGTCCCGCGACCTCAACGCCTGGCGTACAGCCGCTTACTGCCAAGCGCGGTCCGGCAATTGAACCGGCACCATCGCCGCTCCTCGGGCTCACGGTGGGATGGAAAGTCATCCCACCGTGAGATTACCGGCTGGGTATCGAGGTCCGAGTGGCAAAGTACGAATCTGAGCGGGTGAATACAGCTACCCCGTCTCCGCTCGTCCTCATCTACGACCGCAACGCGACGCGGTCCAGTGCCATCCTCGATCTGCGCCTCTCCGGCTGCGTCAACTACGCCGACCGCCATGGCTGGCAGATCGCAGGGCTGTGGGTCGACCGAGGAGACGACGCACTCAGTGCTACGCGCCCGCAGTTCTGCGCGCTTATCGAGGTGATGCGCGTCGAGGCTGGGCGCCGGGCCACGATCTGCCTCGTACACAACTGGTGCAGGCTCGCTCATGACGACGCGCTGCGCCTTACGCTCCAGCAGCGCGTCGCCCAAGTCCGCGGGTGTACGGCCACCACCTTCGGAGACTCCGACGCACGTGCGCACGCAGTTCTTGCGGGCCTCAGCCACGGAAGCGCCTGACCTACACCACCAACCCCACCCCCACCGCCACCAAAAACCCCACCACCGACAGCACCGTCTCCAACACCGTCCACGACTTCAACGTGTCGCGTTCGGAGATGCCGAAGTACTTGGCGACCATCCAGAAGCCGCCGTCGTTGACGTGGGAGGCGAAGATCGAGCCGGCTGAGATGGCCATGATGATCAGGGCCAGGTGGGGCTGGGAGAGGTGTTGGCCGTCTATCAGGGGGAGGACGATGCCGGCGGTGGTGACGATGGCTACGGTTGCCGAGCCCTGGGCTACTCGGAGGACCACCGAGACCAGCCAGGCGAGCAGGATGACGGGGAGGCCGACGTTGTGGAAGGTGTCGGAGAGGGCGTCGGCCACGCCGCTGCCCTTGAGGACGGCGCCGAAGATGCCGCCCGCGCCGACCACCAGGAGGATGTTGCCGACCGGCTTGAGGGACGCGGTGGAGACGGTTTCCAGGGACTTGCGGGACCAGCCTCGGCGGATGCCCAGGAGGTAGTACGCGAGGAGCAGGGCGATCGTCAGGGCTACGAAGGGGTTGCCGAAGAACTCGACCACCGAGCGGAGGGTGGAGGGATCCAGGGCGATCGAGGAGAAGGTGGCGAGGAGGATCAGGACGAGCGGGGTGCCGATGATGGCGAGGACGGTGCCCAGGGCGACCGGCTTTTCGTGGGGCCGGACGCCTGCTGCCGTCTGTTCGGCGATCACCGCGGCTCGGGACTCCTCGGCCGCCTCGACCATGTCCTGCGGTACGGGGACGAAGATCCGCTTGCCGATCCACGCGGCGTAGGCCCAGGCGGCCAGGACGGCGGGGATGCCGCAGACGATGCCCATGAGGATGATCCAGCCGAGGTCCACCTTGAACAGGCCGGCGGCGGCGACCGGGCCGGGGTGGGGCGGCAGGAACGCGTGGGTCATGGAGAGGCCGGCGAGCAACGGCATGCAGTAGAGGAGGATGCTTTTGCCGCTTCGTTTGGCTGCCGCGTAGACGATGGGCGCGAGGACGAAGATGCCTACGTCGAAGAAGACGGGGATGCCGAAGATCAGGCCGGTGAGGCCCATGGCCAGGGGGGCGCGGCGTTCGCCGAAGAGGCCGAGCAGGCGCGCGCTCAATACCTCGGCTCCGCCGGAGACTTCGAGGATCGCGCCGAGCATGGTGCCCAGGCCGATGATGATGGCGACGTGGCCCAGGATGCCGCCCATGCCGCTCTCGATGAGGGAGGGGAGGCTGGATTTCTGGACTGTGCCGAAGAGTTCGGTGACGGACAAGCCTGCCGCCAGGCCTACGGCTATGGAGACGCCCAGCAGCGCTACGAACGGCTGGAGGCGGACTTTGATGATGAGGAAGAGGAGAAGGAGGATTCCCAGGGCGGCGACGGTGAGCAGCCCGGGGGTACCCGGTATGAGGGCGAGCAGGCCGCCGGTGTGGGGTGGCGCCGGTGGTGCGGCGGGGGCCGCGGCAGCGGCGAGGGCAGCGTGGACCATGTGGTGACTCCGTTGTCAGACAGGGTGGTTCCAGGCAGGGGGGACCGCGGCACGGCGCCCCGGGCGTGCGGGGCGCCGCACCGTGCGGCGGGTTCAGCGGCGGTAACGGCAAGGGGGTGTCCCGGTCAGCCCAGCACCGCGAGGGCGTCGATCTCGATGAGCAGGCCCTTGGGGAGGCCGACGTACACGGTCGTACGGGCGGCCGGCGCTTCCTTCAGGCCCTCGGCCTCGAAGTACGCGTTGTAGATCTCGTTCATCTCGGCGAAGTGGTCGACGTCGGTGAGGTAGACGCGCATCATCATGACGTCGTCCCAGGTCGCGCCGCCTTCCTCCAGGATCGCCTTGACGTTGGCGAAGGTCTGGAGCGTCTGCTCGCGCAGGGTGGGGCCGGCCGGGGTGGGGGCCTGGCCCTCGACGGCGGGCAGGAAGCCGACCTGGCCGGCGACCTGGAGGATGTTGCCCTTCTTCACGCCGTGCGAGAACTTGGCGGGCGGGGTGGTGTGGGTGGCGGGGGTGAGGGCGGTCTTCTCGGTCATGGTCAGGCTTCCTTACTGGTCCTTCTGCGGGGTGGTGCCGGAGTACTCCCGGCTGATGGCGTCCGCGGTACGGCGTACCGACGGAAGCAGGGTGAGGAGTTCCTCGGCCGTGACGACCACGTTCGGCGCGGACACCGACATGGCGGCGACGACCCGGCCGTCCGCGCCGCGGATGGGGGCCCCGACGCAGTTGATGGACTCCTCGTGGCCGCCGAGGTCGGTGGCCCAGCCCTGTTCGCGCACCTTGGCCAGTTCGGCGAGGAACGCCGTGGCGTTGGGTGTCGAACGGGACGTGTAGAGGGGGTAGTCGAGCTTTTCGGCAAGCGCGCGGCGCTCGGCCTCGGGCAGGTCAGCCAGCAGCAGCTTGGCGACGGCCGCGACGGTGATGGCGACGGGTTTGCCGATGCGCGAGTACATCCGTACGGGGTAGCGGCTCTCGACCTTGTCGATGTAGAGGACCTCGTTCTCCTCGTACACCGCGAGGTGCACCGTGTGCCCGCACTTCTCGTTCAGCTCGACCAGGTGCGGATGGGCGATCTCGCGTACGTCCAGGTTCTCCACGGCCTGCTGGGCGAGGGCGAAGAGCCGGGCGCCGAGGCGGTAGCGCTGGTCGCCCTGCCGGTAGACCATGCCGTGCTCGTGGAGCGTGCGCAGCAGCCGCAGCGCGGTGGACTTGTGCACGCCGAGGCGGCCGGCCACCTGTTCCAGGTTGGCCGGACCCTCCGCCAGCAGCGGCAGGATGCTCAGTGCGCGGTCGACTGTCTGACTCATCGTGTACGGACCTCCACCCGTGGGTTGTGCACCCCGTGGCTGGTGGTGTCGCCGTTGCGGTCGGTGGGTGTGTCACCGTCGGTCGTCCAGCCGGGGCCGAGTCGCAGTCTCCCCCAGGCGGCGGGGTCGAGGCCCGCAAGGTGGTCGGCGAGGTCGCGGGACGGGGGTGTGCCGAGGTCGCCGGGGACGGTGAGAGAGGCGGCGGCCATGAGGTGGCCGTGCCGGATGCGCTCGAACACGGGCAGGTCGCGGAGGGTGGCGGAGAGGAATCCGGCGGCGAAGGCGTCGCCCGCGCCGACGGGCGCGACCACCTCGACCGCGAGGGCGGGCGCGGTGGTGAGCGTGTCGGTGCCGTCGGACTGGCGGGCGTATGCGGTGGCGCCGTGGGCGCCTTGTTTGACGACGAGGACGGCGGGTTCGGGCAGCGCTTCGCGCAGGGCTTCCGGCCCGTGCAGGTCCCAGGCGGCCGCGGCCTCGTCCTCGCCGACGAAGACCAGGTCGCAGCGGCGGGCGAGGTCGAGGACGATCTCGGGGCCGCGTACGGTGCGGTCCTGCCAGAGGCCGACGCGGTAGTTGACGTCGAAGGAGACGAGCGGGCGCCCGGGGGACGGCGCGGTGAGGGTGCGCAGCACGTCGAGGCAGCTGTCGGACAGGGCGGCGGTGATGCCGGTGAGGTGCAGGACGCGGGTGTCGCGCAGTACGTCGTGGTCGAGCAGGTCGGGGGCCATGGCGGAGGCGGCGGATCCGGCGCGGTAGTACGCCACCTCGGCCTCGCCGGCGGCCGTCCGCGTACCGGTGGCGCGTTCGCCCGCCGTACGGAAGTAGACGCCGGTGGGGCGGTGCGGGTCGCGCTGGACGTGGGAGACGTCCACGCCGCAGGCGGCGACGGCCGCGCGCAGGTGGTCGCCGAAGGCGTCGGCGCCGACGCGGGAGATCCATCGGGTGCGGTGGCCGGTGCGGGCGAGGGCGCAGGCGACGTTGGACTCGGCGCCGCCGATGCCGCGTTCGAAGAGGGTTACGTCGGCGAGCCGCCCGGGTTCGGTGGGCATGAAGGTGACCATGGATTCGCCGAGGCAGACGACGTCGGTGCCCGGTCCGCCGGGCCCGGTGCCGTCCGGCGCGCCGGCGCCTTGCGGCGTGTTACCGCCGTCCGTCGTGTCGGTGCCATCGGTGCGGTCGTTCTGGGACGTGGTCACGATCTCCTGCACTCCTTTGCGTACGGGCTCGTTGAGCCGTTCCGCGACGTGTTGCGCACCATTGACCCGGCGATGGCTCGGATGTTAGACAGCTGTAAGCGATATGCGCAATGGGTGTTGCACACAGTGCAACATGATCTGGAGGAGGCCCCCATGGCCGCCGCGCCCCACGCCGACCGCAGCGCCACCGGTGCCGCGTCCGGCGCCGACGCAGCCACCGCCGCCCGGCACGCGAAGACCCTCGCGGACGAACGCGTCGACCACCGCTTCAAGGGGCTTCCCCCGGACGCGGACGGCCGTACCGTCGGCGAGCTCGCGGCGGAGCGGCGGAACCTGTTCACCGGCGGCTTCACCACCCCCGTCCTCGCCCTGTCCGCCGAATCGCTGGAGCACAACCTCGCGCTGCTGGAGAGCTACGCCGAGCGGCACGGCCTGGCCTTCGCCCCGCACGGCAAGACCTCGATGGCCCCGCAGCTCTTCGCCGGCCAGCTGGCCCGCGGCGCCTGGGGCATCACCGCCGCCGTCCCCCACCAGGCCCGCGTCTACCGCGCCTACGGCATCCAGCGGATCTTCCTCGCCAACGAGGTCGTCGACGCCGTCGCGCTGCGCTGGCTCGCCGCCGAACTGGACGCCGACCCCGGCTTCCGCTGCGTCTGCTACGTCGACTCGCTGCGCGGCATCGAGCTGATGGACGCCGCCCTGCGCGAGGCGGGCGCCACCCGCCCGCTGGACGTGGTGATCGAACTGGCCGCGGGCGAGGGCGCGCGGACCGGTGTCCGTACCGACGCCGAGTGCTTCGAACTGGCCGACGCCGTCGCGGGCGTGGACACGCTGCGCCTGGTCGGCATCGCCGGGTACGAGGGCGAGGTGCCCGACGCCACGCACGAGCGGGTGACGGCCTGGCTGCGCCGTCTCCTCGCGCTGACCGTGTCCTTCGACCGGACCGGGCGCTTCGCCGACCTGGAGGAGATCGTGCTCAGCGCGGGCGGCAGCGCCTGGTTCGACGCGGTCGCCGAGGTCTTCGCCGAGGCGCCCGAACTGTCCCGGCCGCTGCTGAAGCTGCTGCGCTCCGGCGCGTACGTCTCCCACGACGACGGCCACTACCGCCGCATCACCCCCTTCAACCGCGTCCCGGACGAGGGCGCCCTGCGGCCCGCCTTCCGCCTGTGGGCGCAGGTCGTCTCCCGCCCGACCCCCGAGCAGGCGTTCCTGAACGCGGGCAAGCGGGACGCGGCGTACGACCTCGACCTGCCGCAGGCCCAGGTCGTACGGTCCGGCCGGGACGGCGGCGAGCGGCCGGCGGACGGGATCACCATCACCGGGCTCTCCGACCAGCACGCCTGGGTCCGTACGGAGCGGGGCGACGCCCTGGAGGTCGGCGACTGGGTCGGCCTGGGGCTGTCGCACCCGTGCACGTCCTTCGACAAGTGGCAGCTGATCCCGGTGGCCGAGGCGGACGGCACGGTCGTGGATTACGTCCGTACGTTCTTCTGAGGCGGCCCCATCACGGCCCCGTACCACCGGGGCCCCACGATCCCGGCGCGGAGCACCACCCCCGAGCCCCGCGCCGAGCGCCGGGGGCATCCCCCTGCCCCCGGGCGCGCCAGGTCCCCGCTCCGGTGCACCCCCCTTTCGCCGGAGCGGGGGCCGTACGCCATGGCCGCACGCCGCGGCCCGGCCCCGGCCTTTGTTCGACAGGAAAGGCAGTTCGGTCATGGACACCGTGGTCCGCGACGTACGCGTCATCGACGGCTCCGGCACCCCCTCCTACCGGGCGGACGTCGCCCTCGACGGCGGCCGGATCGCCGAGATCCGCCGGGAGACGGACTCCGGGCCGCGCCCCGGCGCCGCACGCGTCGTGGACGGCGCGGGCCTGGCCCTCTCCCCCGGCTTCATCGACATGCACGCGCACAGCGACCTGGCGCTGCTGCGCGACCCGGCACACGAGGCGAAGGCCGCGCAGGGCGTCACCCTCGAAGTCATCGGGCAGGACGGCCTGTCGTACGCACCGGTCGACGACCGTACGCTCGCCGAGGTACGCGCCCAGATCACCGGCTGGAACGGGGACGGCTCGGACATCGACTTCAGCTGGCGCACGGTCGGCGAGTACCTGGACCGCCTCGACCACGGCTTCGGCGGTCAGGGCATCGCCGTCAACGCGGCGTACCTCGTCCCGCAGGGCACCGTACGGATGCTGGCGCTCGGCTGGGAGGACCGCGCGGCCACGCCCGGCGAACTGGCCCGGATGCGGCAGCTGGTCGCGGAGGGCCTGGAGCAGGGCGCCGTCGGGCTGTCCTCGGGCCTCACCTACACCCCCGGCATGTACGCGGACGACGCCGAACTCACCGAGCTGTGCCGGGTCGTGGCGCGCTACGGCGGCTATTACTGCCCGCACCACCGCTCATACGGGGCGGGCGCCCTGGAGGCGTACGCGGAGATGGTCGGCCTGACGCGCCAGGCGGGCTGCGCCCTGCACCTCGCCCACGCCACCATGAACTTCGGCGTGAACAAGGGCCGCGCCCCCGAACTCCTCGCCCTCCTGGACGAGGCCCTGGCGTCGGGCGCGGACATCACCCTCGACACGTACCCGTACACGCCCGGCTGTACGACGCTGGTCGCCATGCTGCCGAGCTGGGCGAGCGAGGGCGGTCCCGAGGCGATCCTGGCGCGGCTGCGGGACGACGCGACGGCGGAGCGCATCCGGCACGTCATGGAGGTGGAGGGCGCGGACGGCTGCCACGGCGTGCCGATCGAGTGGGACACCATCGAGATCTCCGGCGTCTCGGACCCCGCGCTGGCGGACCACGTCGGCCGGACGGTCGCCGCGTCGGCGCGGGAGCGCGGCGAGGCGCCGTGGACGACGGCCCGGCGGCTGCTGCTCCAGGACCGGCTCGGCCCGACGATCCTCCAGCACGTCGGCCACGAGGAGAACGTCCGCGCGATCATGCGCCACCCGGTGCACACCGGCGGCAGCGACGGCATCCTCCAGGGCGCCAAGCCGCACCCGCGGGCGTACGGCACGTTCCCGAAGTACCTGGGGACCTACGCGCGGGAGCTGGGCGTGCTGTCGCTGGAGGAGTGCGTGGCGCATCTGACCGGGCGCCCGGCGGCGCGGCTGCGGCTGCCCGACCGCGGTCTTGTCCGCGAGGGGTACCGCGCCGACCTGGTCCTCTTCGACCCGGACACGGTCGCCGCCGGCTCCACCTTCGACGCGCCGCGCACCCTGCCGACGGGCATTGCGCACGTCCTGATCGACGGGCGGTTCGTCATCGAGGACGGGCGGCGGACGGATGTACTGGCGGGGCGTACGGTGCAGCGAACGCGCCCCTGATCAGCCGGATCAGCTCGTCCGCGTCGGCCGCGACGCCCAGTGCGCCCAGGTCCCGGGCGGTGTCCTGGCGGGCGGGGGTGACCCGGCCGGCGAAGAAGACGACGGGGCCGGTGTAGCGCTCGTCCCGGCGCAGGGCCGCCACGTGGGTGAAACCGGCCCGGTCGTCCGTGCCGCGGGCGATGTCGGAGATGATCAGGGACGGCACCCGGGCGGCGATGGCGGCGTCGGCGGCAGCGGAGTCCACCGCTGTCTCCACGGTCGCCCCCTCCCGGCGGAACCAGGCGGCCAAGGAAGTGTTGTTCTCGGGGCGGTCGTCGACCCACAGGATCGTGCGTCCGGCGAGGGGCGCTTGCGGATCGAAGTCCGGGAAGCCGGCCCCGCGCCGTACGACGATGCCGGTCCGCGCGTCCGGTATCGCCCCGGCCCCGATGTCCGGCTCCCGCTGCGGCGCCGCCACCAGCGCGGGCGCGCCCTCGCGCAGCCTGCGCACCAGTTTCTCGGAGCGCGGCAGGCCGAGCAGGCCGTCGAGCAGCGAGTTGAACGCGGCGTCGGTGACCATGTCGGGGAAGACGGTGGGCAGTTCGCGTTCCAGCCGCTCCAGGACGGCGTACGGGTCTGTCAGGCTCTGTGGCACATCGCGCTGCGCCAGAAAGGCTTCGACCATCGGCCGCTCCTCGTCGGGCACAGGCGCCGACGTCCGCAACAGCGTCCGCACCCGCCGGTACGTACAGAAGTCCGCGACCACATCCCCCTCATCGGCCCCCGGCGGGCTGGTCATCATCCGGTAGAAGTCGGCGTAGAAGTACTGGATCAGCAGGGTGCGCAGCACCGCCTCCGGCGGGTGGTCGGCCCACATCGGATTCAGGGTGGCTTCCAGGACGAAGCCGTTGACCAGCCGTTTGATGCGGCGCGGGTTGCGGGCCGAGCGCTCGGCGAGCAGGTCGACCAGGGGCTCGTCGAGGAGTTGCTCGATCCCGGCGGTGCGCGCGCACCGCGCGATGTACTCCCGTACGTCCTGGCCGTCGGCCACCGGGATGCGGTAGCTGGTCTGGAAGATCTTCTCCATGAAGGCGGTGCCGGCCGGGGACAGGTCGCGCAGCAGGCCGCTCGGCCCCATCACGGAGCGGTCGCAGCCGATGACGAACGCCAGTCCCGGTACGTCCAGGTAGACCTTGACCGCCTCGCACACCGCCAGCACCGTCTCCTCGGAGCAGCGGTCCAGGTCGTCGATGAAGACGACGAGCATCCGGCGCGGCGAGTAGGCCGCGTTCTGGGACCACTCCTGGGCCAGGTCGCGGATCGCGTCGCGCATCTCGTTACGCGCCTGGGAGTTGACGGACAGGCTGCTCCACAGTTCGTCGACCAGCCCGGCGGCGCCGAGCGGGCCCGCCGCGACGGTGGCGAGCGCCCGCAGGACGCGCAGCAGGGCCCGCTGTTCGGAGACCCGGTGCAGGGCCCGTCGCAGCAGCCGCCGGTCGAAGCGCATCAGCACCGACTTGATCAGCCCTTCCAGGGCGTCCGCGCCGGTCGAGGTCCAGGCGTTGTACCAGACGGTGTGTACCTCGGGCGCCGTCGTCAGCTCCGCGTCGACCAGGCGCATCAGGCTGCTCTTGCCCATGCCCCACCCCGCGTCCACGGCGAGGGTGAAGGGGGTGGAGGCCCGGGAGGCGAGCAGCAGGTCGGCGAGTTGCCGGGCGGCGCGGCCCGCGCCCAGCAGGTCGCCTCCGGCGGAGTCCACCGGCTCGTCGTTGAGCAGCGAGAGCCGCTGCGTGGATGACACGATGTCGCCCCCGTGATCGGTGCCGGTGGTGCGGCCCGCGCCGGGCACCGGCGCTCAGTGCCGTGGTGCGCGCCTCCCCGTGCGCGCACCCGCCGGGAGCGTACGGCAGTACGCCCGCCAACGGAGCCCCGTGCGCCCCGTCCACCACCGGGACGGCACGTTCCGCACCGTCACGACGGGTGACCAAACCCACACCCTCCGGCCCCCGAAGGTGAACAAGAACACCAGGCAGGGCGTATTACGCGCCCGTAAGGTGGCGGCATGCAGGTGATCCAGTCAACGAAGCTCGCCAACGTCTGCTACGAGATCCGGGGGCCGGTCCTTGAGGAGGCGATGCGGCTCGAGGCAGCGGGACACCGCATCCTCAAGCTGAACACCGGAAACCCGGCGGCCTTCGGTTTCGAGTGCCCGCCGGAGATCCTGGAGGACATCCTCCGCACCGTCGGCACGGCGCACGGCTACGGCGACGCCAAGGGCCTGCTCTCCGCCCGGCGCGCGGTCATGCAGCACTACCAGACCAAGGGCATCGAGCTGTCGGTCGACGACATCTACCTCGGCAACGGCGTCTCCGAGCTGATCCAGATGTCGATGCAGGCGCTGCTGGACGACGGCGACGAGGTGCTCGTACCGGCCCCGGACTACCCGCTGTGGACGGCCGCGGTCTCGCTGTCGGGCGGTACGGCGGTGCACTACCGCTGCGACGAGCAGGCCGACTGGATGCCGGACCTCGCCGACATCGAGCGCAAGGTCACCGACCGCACCAAGGCCCTCGTCGTCATCAACCCGAACAACCCGACCGGCGCGGTCTACGACGACGAGATGCTGCGCGGCCTCGCCGAGATCGCCCGCCGGCACAACCTGATCGTCTGCGCCGACGAGATCTACGACAAGATCCTCTACGACGGCGTCACCCACACCCCGTTCGCCGCGATCGCCCCCGACCTGCTGACCCTGACCTTCAACGGGCTCTCGAAGTCCTACCGGGTGGCGGGCTACCGCAGCGGCTGGCTGGCGGTCTGCGGCCCCAAGGCGCACGCCGCCTCCTACATCGAGGGCCTGACGATCCTCGCCAACATGCGGCTGTGCGCGAACATGCCCGCCCAGCACGCCGTGGCCACCGCCCTCGGCGGCCGGCAGTCGATCAACGACCTGGTCCTGCCGGGCGGCCGGCTGCTGGAACAGCGCGATGCCGCATACGAGCTGCTCACCCAGATCCCCGGCGTCACCTGCACCAAGCCGAAGGGCGCGCTCTACGCCTTCCCGCGGCTGGACCCGAAGGTCTACAAGATCAAGGACGACCGGCAGATGGTGCTGGACCTGCTGCGCGCCGAGAAGATCATGATCGTGCACGGCACCGGCTTCAACTGGCCCGAGCCGGACCACTTCCGCCTGGTCACCCTGCCGAACAAGGACGATCTGACGGACGCGGTGACGCGCATCGGCACGTTCCTGGACGGCTACGGGCAGTACTGAGCGCGTCCCGGGCGGACGCCACGCCCGCGATTCCGACTGTACGGATCACAACTTTAGACAGCGTCTAAGCTAGGATGGTCTCCTAGCCGTTGCGCGTTGCCAGGAGGCCATCCCATGTACGAACCGATCCGCACCAAGTCGGTCCACTCCATGGCCGCCGACCAGGACGTCCCGCACCGCTCCCGCGCGGAGGAACTGGACATCCGGCTCGCCGGCCATCTGACCGCGCTGCTCACCGTCACCGACGAACTGCGCGCCACCGTGCCCGACCCCGCGCTGGACGACGCCGCCGAGCGCATCGCCGAGCAGGTCACCCGGCTGCGCGGCGGGGCGTATCCGCTGCGGGCCGCGCCGAGCGGCGGCGGCGACCCGGCCCGCGCGCCCCGGCTGCACCGGCGGGCGCGGATGCTGGCCGGCAGCGCCCTCGCAGTGGCCACCTCGCGGGCCGACGGCGCCGCCGCCGCGCTGGCGGCCGAGCGCATGGAGGCCCATGAGCTCGGCTCGGCGGTGCAGGAGCTGGCCACGGCCTGAGGCCCCCTACGAGCAAAGACGGCCGGAGCCACGTGTTCGTGCACGTGGCCCCGGCCGTCGACCGTGGCGGTCCGGTGCGCGTTCGCGACTGCGTACGCGCACCGGACCGTTTCGCCGTACTAGCCCAGTCGGCGTACGAGCGCGTGGTACTCGTCCCACAGCTCCTTCGGCGTGTGGTCACCGAAGGTGTTCAGGTGCTCGGGGGTCAGCGCCGCCTCCTCGCGCCACACGTCCTTGTCGACGGTGAGCAGGAAGTCGAGGTCCGCGTCGGCCAGGTCGAGGCCGTCGGTGTCCAGCGACTCCTTCGTCGGCAGGATGCCGATCGGGGTCTCGACGCCGTCGGCCTTGCCGTCCAGGCGCTCGACGATCCACTTGAGCACCCGGCTGTTCTCGCCGAAGCCCGGCCACACGAAACGGCCCGCGTCGTCCTTGCGGAACCAGTTCACGTAGTAGATCTTCGGCAGCTTCGCCTGGTCCTTGTCCGCGCCGACCTTGATCCAGTGGCCCATGTAGTCGCCCATGTTGTAGCCGCAGAACGGCAGCATGGCGAACGGGTCCCGGCGCAGCTCGCCGACCTTGCCCTCGGCGGCCGCGGTCTTCTCGCTCGCCACGTTCGCGCCGAGGAAGACACCGTGCTGCCAGGTCAGCGACTCGGTCACCAGCGGTACGGCGCTGGCGCGGCGGCCGCCGAAGAGGATGGCCGAGATCGGCACGCCCTTGGGGTCCTCCCACTCGGGCGCGATGATCGGGCACTGCCCGGCCGGCACGGTGAAGCGGGCGTTGGGGTGGGCCGCCGGCGTCTCCGACTCCGGGGTCCAGTCGTTGCCCTTCCAGTCGGTCAGGTGCGCGGGCTTCTCCTTGGTCATGCCCTCCCACCACACGTCGCCGTCGTCGGTCAGCGCGACGTTGGTGAAGACCGAGTTGCCCCAGAGGGTCTTCATCGCGTTGGCGTTGGTGTCCTCACCGGTGCCGGGCGCGACGCCGAAGAAACCGGCCTCGGGGTTGATCGCGTACAGGCGGCCGTCCTCGCCGAAGCGCATCCAGGCGATGTCGTCGCCGATGGTCTCGACCGTCCAGCCGGAGATCGTGGGCTCCAGCATCGCCAGGTTGGTCTTGCCGCAGGCGCTCGGGAACGCGGCGGCGACGTACTTCGACTCCCCCTGCGGCGGGGTGAGCTTGAGGATGAGCATGTGCTCGGCGAGCCAGCCCTCGTCGCGGGCCATGACCGAGGCGATGCGCAGCGCGTAGCACTTCTTGCCCAGCAGGGCGTTGCCGCCGTAGCCGGAGCCGAAGGACCAGATCTCGCGGTCCTCGGGGAAGTGCGAGATGTACTTGGTCGAGTTGCACGGCCATGGCACGTCGGTCTCGCCGTCGGCGAGCGGGGCGCCGAGGGTGTGCACGGCCTTCACGAAGAACCCGTCCGTCCCCAGTTCGTCGAGGACGGCCTGACCCATCCGGGTCATGGTGCGCATCGAGACGGCGACGTACGCCGAGTCGGTGATCTCCACGCCGAGCGCGGAGAGCGGGGAGCCGAGCGGGCCCATACAGAACGGGACGACGTACATCGTCCGGCCGCGCATCGCGCCACGGAAGATGCCCTGCGCACCGGTGAAGATGTCGCGCATCTCCGCCGGGGCCTTCCAGTGGTTGGTCGGGCCCGCGTCCTCCTCCTTCTCGGAGCAGATGAACGTGCGGTCCTCCACCCGGGCGACGTCCGACGGATCGGACGCGGCGTAGTACGAGTTGGGGCGCTTGATCGGGTCCAGCTTCGTGAAGGTGCCCTTGGCGACGAGCTCCTCGCACAGGCGCTCGTACTCCGCCTCCGAGCCGTCGCACCACACGACACGGTCCGGCTCGGTGATGGCTGCGATCTCATCGACCCAGGAGATCAGCTCCTGGTGGTTGGTCGGGACGGGGGAGGGAGCCGCGTTGTCGCGCGCCACGATCGCTCCTAGATGAGGGTTTGGTCGGACCACTGTCTGCGCACATGCCGGCAGAGCCCGCTTTTTGATGGTGTCTGCCCCTTGGGGGCTGCGACCCGGATGCTTCGCGACCGCTCATCCGGTGCCGACCGCACTCATTTGATCATCCGACCCCGATCCACATCTGTCCAGAGGAGGTTCTCGTGACCGTCACCACTTCCGGACCAATCCGTAACTTACGGTTGCGTAGGTAGCATTGCGGCCATGACTTCCGCGCCCGACGCCGCCGAAAGCCGCCCTTCCCCCGTGACCAGCGCGGCCGCCGACGCAGTCTCCGCGGTCGCCGCGGTGGCCGCGGTGGCCGCGCCACTCAAGCCCAAGCTGCGGGGCTGGCTGCACGCGGGGATGTTCCCCGCCGCCCTCTTCTCCGGTGTGGTGCTCACGGCCCTGGCCGACAGCACCCGCGGCCGGATCGCCTGCGCCGTCTACACCCTCTCGGCCTGTCTGCTCTTCGGGGTCAGCGCCCTGTACCACCGGGGCAATTGGGGCCCGCGCACCGGAGCAGTCCTGCGCCGACTGGATCACGCCAATATTTTCCTGATCATCGCGGGCACCTACACCCCGCTGACCATGCTGCTGGTCCCCGGCACCCGCGGGCAGATACTCCTGTGGGCCGTCTGGGCGGCCGCCCTCGCCGGCATCGTCTTCCGCGTCTTCTGGGTGGGCGCGCCACGCTGGCTCTACACCCCCTGCTACATCGCGCTCGGCTGGGCGGCCGTCTTCTTCCTGCCCGACTTCCTGCGCAAGGGCGGCATCGCCGTCCTCGTCCTCGTCATCGTCGGCGGCGTCCTCTACAGCGCCGGCGGCATCATCTACGGCATCAAGCGACCCAACCCCTCACCGCGCTGGTTCGGTTTCCACGAGGTCTTCCACTCGCTGACGCTGGCGGCGTTCATCGTGCACTACGTCGGCATCTCATTGGTGGCCTATACGCACGCCTGAGGCGCCCGGCGCGGCATCCGGCCCGCCCGCGGTCCCTCTTCCACCCCGCGCGCCGGCACCCTCACCGCGCCGGCGCGCACCCCTTCCGCCCATGCGTGGCCGCGGTCTCGACGCCGCGGCCACTTGCCATGTCAGGGCGGCCACCCCGGCCAGCACCAGCGCGACCACCGCGGCCGTGCCCCCGACGAGGAACCCTCCGACGCAGAGCGCTGCCGCGAACACGGCGAACACATCGATGGCGGTACGCATACCCGCAACACCCCCTCCAAGCATCACTGACGGTGACCTTGCACTCGCCACAGCGTTACACACGCCACTGACAAACCACAGCCCTCGGGCGAGCAAGGAGGCGTCAAGGGCGGGGTGGGGCGGTCGATGCGGGCCGGACGGCCCGCTCCGGGCATGCCCGACAATGACCTTCATGGCCTCTGCACAGAGATCCGCCGCGCGGCCCACCGCACCCAAGGCCGGGCTGCGCGAGCGGAAGAAGATCCAGACCCGGCAGGCGATCCGCCGGGCCGCCTACCGGCTCTTCGAGGAGCAGGGGTACGACGCGACCCCGGTCGACCGGATCGCCGAGGCCGCCGACGTCTCCCCCAGCACGGTCTTCCGCTACTTCCCCACCAAGGAAGACATCGTGCTCACCGACGAGTACGACCCAATGTTGGAGGCCGAGCTGCGGGCCCGGCCCGCCGACGAGCCGATGATCGAGTCGCTCCGGCACGTCACCGTCGAGGCGCTGCGGCGGATCACCGTGGAAGAGCGCACCGAACTGGTCCAGCGCGCCCGCCTCATGCGGGAGGTGCCGGCGATCCGCGGCCGGATGGCGGAGAACACCGCGCGGGACACCGACATGATCAGCGCCGTACTGGCGGAACGGTCCGGCCGGCCCGCGGACGACCTGGAGATCCGGGTGATCGCGGCGGCCCTCCTGGCGGCCCTCCAGGAGGCGCTGATGCGCTGGGTCGCGGACGGGCAGCGGGACGATCTCGAAGGGCTGATCGACCGGGCGATGGACGTGCTGGCGCGGGGACTGCGGTTCTGAGGGGCGGACCTGGCCTTCGCGCCTTGGACGCGGGCCCTTCGGAGCGTGCGCGCTACTCCCCGGACACGGCCCCTTCGGAACCGTACGCACCACTCCCCGGGCGCAGCCCCTTCGAGCCCGTCCGCCTCACTCCCTGAGTGCCCTCCCGTAAGGAGCCACCCGCCCCGGCTCCCTGGCCGCCGGTTCCCCGAGCTGCCGGGCCAGCCGGCCGCGCAGCATCGTCAGCCGCTCTATCCGGGCGTCCAGGTCGGCCAGCCGGCGGCGGGCCACCGCTTCCGCCGCGCGGCAGTCGTCACGTCCGGGGCCGTCCGCGAGGCCGTCCCCCGCGGCGTCGCGGGCGCCGTTCCCCGGGGCGAACAGCGCGGAGACGCCGCCCGGCGGCAACGAGTCCAGAAGCGGCGCGAACGAGCGGATGTCGCCCACCGTCAGCCCCGCGTCGAGCAGTTCGCGCACCGTACGCAGGCGGCGCACGTCCTCCGGCGCGTACACCCGGTGGCCGGACGGCGTGCGCCGGGCGGTCACCAGCCCCTGTTCCTCGTAGTAGCGCAGTGCCCTGGCCGTCATGCCCGCGGCGGCCGCGGCGTCCCCGATGCGCATCCGGTCCTCCCCCGACGGGGCCCGGCCGGTGGCGCCCCGTTGCGTACGTCGACTCACTCAGACCGTACGGCGTCGACCGGGGGCACGACCGGCGGGCCCGCGCCACGGGGGGTCTCCGCCACAGCCCCACGCGTACGCGGGGAACTCGCTCACAACTCCACGAGTACGGCCCCCATGTGCCGGCCCTCGATCAGCTCCATGAGGGCGCGCGGGGCCTCCTCGATGCCGTGCAGCCGCGTGTGCGGGAACGTGAGGGTGCCGTCCCGCAGACCGCGCCCGAACTGCTCGTTCCACTCGGGGATCAGGCTGAGGTGGTCGTAGAGCGCGATGCCCCGCAGGGTGATGCTGCGGGCGAGCAGCGACAGGGTGTCGATCTCGGTGGTGTGCGCCCCGGAGCCGGAGAGCTGGGCGGACAGCGCGCCGACGAGCGCGATACGGGCGCCGCGGTTGGCCAGCGCGATGGCGGCCTGCAACTGATCGCCGCCCACGTTGTCGAAGACCGCGTCCACGCCGTCGGGGGCGGCCGCGCGCAGCTGCTCCTCGATGGGGCCCGCACCGCGGATCACCGCAGCGTCGTAGCCCAGCTCCTTGACCAGGATGTCGGCCTTGCGCTGCGATCCCGTACTGCCGATGATCCGTACGGCGCCCCGCAGGCGGGCGATCTGCCCGGCCAGCGACCCCACGCCGCCGGCCGCGCCGGTCACGAACACCGTGTCGCCGGCGCGCACCTCGGCGCCTCGTACGACGCCCATGTAGGCGGTGGGCCCCTGGGAGAGGTACGCGGCCGGATCGGGCAGCAGGTCACGGTCCCGGCGCTGTACGGCGGCCGCGTCCACGAGGGCGTACTCCCGCCACCCGAAGTGGTGTTCCACCAGGTCACCGGGGGCGAAGTCGGTGCCGGGGGCCTCGACGACCTCGCCGATGGCCGAGCCGTGCAGCGGTTCACCGACCACGAAGGACGGCATCGGGACGGGGGTGACCTCGTCCATCAGCGTCCGCATCACGGCCGCGACGGCCATGGTCGTGTTGCGCACGAGCACCTGCCCCGGAGCCGGCCGGGGCACCGGCACCTCGGCCACCTCGAAGAGGTCGTCGGTGATCGGTCCCTGCGGACGGGCGGCCAGGCGGACTTCGCGGTGGGTGGCGGGCAGGCCGCCCTCGGTACGGTTCGTCATGCCGTCACGCTAGAACTTGACGCCCGCGTGAAGTACAAGTCGGCTGGTGGACCTAGGACTTTGGGCCGGGCGGCCCCACGGGCCTTCCTCAGCCCCGCAGCTTCTCCCCCAGCTCCTCCGGGTCCGTCGTCGGGCGCTCGCACGTGAAGTGGCGGCAGACGTACGCGGCGGGCCGGCCGTCGACCAGCGGGCGGTCCTTCAGGAGCGGCACCTCGTCCGAACCGGGCGCCCCGAGGGCGACCACCGCGCCGGGCGCGGTACCCAGAAGGGCGGCGCGGTGCAGCGCGCGGGTGGCCGGGTCGCCGTCCGGGCCGACGACCGCGACCTCGCGCGGCCCGTCCAGCGCCGCTTCGGCGACGGCCAGTCCCCACCCGATGAAGCGCGGCGCCCGGCCGCTCAGCGCCTTCACGACGCCCAGGGCGCGCTCGGCGGCCTCCCGGTGCGGGCCGCTGCCCGTCAGGGCCGCGTACGACAGGAGCGCGCCGGCCGCCGCGGTCCAGCCGGACGGCGTGGCGTTGTCGGTCGGGTCCTGGGGGCGGCGGATCAGCTGCTCGGCGTCGTCAGCGGTGTCGTACAGCGTGCCGTCCTCGGCGGTGAAGTGGACGATCACCGTATCCAGGAAGAGGCCCGCGAAGTCCACCCAGACGCCCTCCCCGGTGACCGAGGCGAGCGCGAGGAAGCCCTCGGCGACGTCCGCGTAGTCCTCCAGTACGCCGGAGTTGGCGCCGGCCACGCCGTCCCGCGAGGTGCGGTGCAGCCGCGCCTGCCAGTCCATGTGGACGCGGACGAGCAGGTCGGCGGCGTCCGTGGCGGCCTGCACCAGGTCCGGGCGGTCGAAGTAGGCGCCGGTCTCGGCGAGGGCGGCGATGGCCAGGCCGTTCCACGCGGCGACGACCTTGTCGTCCCGGCCGGGGCGCGGCCGGGAGTCGCGCGCCGCGCGCAGCCTCTCCTTGATGCTCGCGATGCGCTCGGCGTCCACCAGGTCGTCGGTGTCCGGGAGTTGCAGTACGGACGCGCCCTCCTCGAAGGTGCCCTCCTCCGTCACGCCGAAGTAGTGCGCGGCGACGGCAGCATCCTTCTCCCCCAGGACGGCACGCAGTTGCTCGGGCGTCCATACGTAGTACGCGCCCTCGACGTGCTTGCCACTGCCGTCATCGGAGTCCGCGTCCAAGGCGGAGGCGAACCCTCCCTCCTCCGTGCGCAGTTCACGCACCATGAAGTCGGCGGTCTCGACGGCGACGCGCCGGGCCAGGTCCGATCCGGTGACGCGCCACAGATGCGCGTACGTACGGCACAGCAGCGCGTTGTCGTAGAGCATCTTCTCGAAGTGCGGCACCGTCCACGTCGCGTCCACCGCGTACCGCGCGAAACCGCCGCCGAGCTGGTCGTAGATGCCGCCGCGGGCCATCGCCTCCGCGGTCGCCTGCACCATCTGGAGGGCCGCCTCGGACTCCGTACGGGCGTGATGGCGCAGCAGGAACTCCAGCGCCATGGACGGCGGGAACTTGGGCGCGCCCCCGAAGCCACCGTGCACGGCGTCGAAGTCCCTGGTCAAGGCCAGCAGCGCGGAAGCCAGATCCTCCGGCCCGGGCGGCACCTGACCACCCTTGGCCAGCGTTTCCGAGACCGACCGCGCCGACAGATCGGCAACAATCCGCCCGGCCACCTCGCCGACCTCGTCCCGACGCTCCGCCCAGGCGCCGCGCACGCCCTGAAGAATCTGCGGGAACGACGGCATGCCGTGGCGCGGGGCGGGCGGAAAGTACGTACCGAAGTAGAACGGCTCGGCATCAGGCGTCAAGAAGACCGTCATCGGCCACCCGCCCTGCCCCGTGGCGGCCTGCACCGCCTCCATGTACACCGCATCCACATCGGGCCGCTCCTCGCGGTCCACCTTCACGGCCACGAAGTGCTCATTGATCACCGCGGCAACGGCCTCGTCCTCGAAGCTCTCGTGGGCCATTACGTGGCACCAGTGGCACGCGGAGTAACCGACCGACAGCAGTACGGGCACATCGCGCCGCCGCGCTTCCTCGAAAGCCTCCGGTCCCCAAGGCCACCAGTCGACCGGATTGTCAGCGTGCTGAAGCAGATACGGCGAGGTCACACCAGCTAGCCGGTTCATGCGATCCAGCCTCTCACAACGCCCGGTCCCGTCCACGAGGCCCGCGGGGGCTCTGCCTCGCCCGGTCCCTTCCGCAATCGGCTGCCCCGGCATTGCAGGCCAGTAGGCTGAGCTCAGCAGCGCTGGAACTGTCGAGGATCCTCGAAGGAGGCACGCCATGACCGCCGAGATGGTGGCGCCCGCCTGGATGCACACCCAGATCAGCGCGGAGCAGTACGACTCCTGGTCCGAGGAACAGTGTGCCGGCATTGAAATCGTGGACGGGATGGTCGTCGTGAGCCCGAGCGCCTCCAAGCGGCACAATCGGCTGGCCCGGCTCCTGGCCAACGCATTGGACGCCGTCGCAGGCCCGGACTGGAACGCCGACACGGACTTCGATGTCCGTCTGCAGGACGTTCCGCTCACCAACCGCCGTCCGGACGTCATCGTCTACCGGGCGGACACCATCGACCTCACGCCCACCCGCCCCGAACACGTGCTCCTGGTCGTCGAGGTCGTATCGCCCGGCTCGGAAACCACGGACCGGATCGTGAAGGTGGCCCAGTACGCCAAGGCCGGCATCCCCTTCTACTGGCGCGTCGAACAGGCCGCCACCGGCGTCCCCATCGTCTACACCTACGTACTCGACCCCGCCACCAAGGCATACCGGGACGGCGAGATGTTCACCGGCGTGATCAAGGCTGCCGCGCCGTTCTCCGTGACTGTGGATCTGGGAACCATCTGACAGCGCCGGATACACGAGCAGGCATCGTGTCGGGCCGACTTCCCTGTTCGTGCAGCGGACGCCCCCGGTCGCGTCGCTCCGGGACCCCAGTGGCGAGGGCGATCCCCTGCTCACGGTTCAGGCGGTGGGTCCGCCCCGATCCCCCTCCCCACGGATACCCACCCCCCACCCACCGAGTTATCCACAGGACTGCCGCATCGCACGGGAAAGCGGAAGACTGGGGGTGCGGGGCCGATCTGCGGGGGCCGGGACGGGGGTGCTGTATCGGTTGTCGGGGTGGGCCGGGAGGCCGGGGGTTGCGGGAGGACCGGAATCCGCCGGGACGCTGGGAACTGCAGGAGGGGGAAGGCATGCCGGGCTCACTGGCTGTGCTGCGTGACAGCCACCGGGCGGATGCTCAGGGGCTGCTGACGCGGGCCGTCGAGGAGGAGGTCCGCCGCTCGGGCGGGACGCTGGACCGGGGCGTCCTGTTGTCCAGGGCGAACGCGGCGCTGGACGAGCTGGCCGGCAAGGCGGCCGAGGAGTACGGCGCGTACGTCCACGCGCTGGACGAGTCGGCGGCCGGTCAGCGGCCGCTCTCCGAGCGGCTGTCGCGCAAGGAGCTGGGGACGCCCATGGTGGCCACGCTGGTCGCGGCGGCCGCCGCGTTCGGCACGGACCTGGCGTACGGCACGGGCGCCGGCCCGGCCCTGGGCGTCGGCGCCGCCGCAGTGGTCGCGGGCGCCGCGGCGACGGTCGTGAAGCTGACCGCGGGGCACTGGCCCGCGGCGCACCGGCAGGCGGGCATGCGCGGGCAGCCGGGCGGCCCCGAGCAGCTGCGGCTGCAGTGGCTGACGGCCCTGGAGGTACGCGGCATCCGGCCGTTCCTGGACCAGCAGCGGATGCTGACGGCGGCGACGCGCGGCGGCTCCTCCGGCGCGTCCACGGCCCCGCGGCCGTCCCGGGTGTCGCAGCTGCGCGGCGCGGACCGCAGCGCGGCGGCCCGCCAGCGGTCCGTGCTGGAGCAGTCCTTCGCCTACCTGCCGCGGCCGGCGGAGCCGTTCGCGGGGCGGCGGGCGCATCTGCGGCAGATCGCGCAGTGGGTGCAGGCGGCCCGCGCGAGCACGGAGACCCGGCCCACGGTCGTGGTGCTGCACGGCGAGCCGGGCTCGGGGCGTACGGCGCTCGCCGTACGGGCCGCGCACCAGCTGCGGGACCAGTTCCGCGGCGCGTGCGTGGTGGACCTGCGCGGCGACACGCCGGGCGAGACACCGCTGCCGACGCGGGACGCGCTGCTGCATCTGCTCAACCGGCTGGGCGCGCCGCGCGAGCAGCTGCTGTTCCGGGAGCGGCCCTCCCATGAGCAGCACGTCAAACGGCTCACGGAGCTGTATCACAAGCACCTGACGGGCCTGCCCGTCACCGTCCTGCTGGACGACGCCTCGGACCCGGAGCAGGTGCGCCTCCTGGTGCCGGACCGCTCCGACAGCCTGGTGCTGGTGACCACCCGCGAGCCGATGCAGCTGCCCGGCGATCTTCAGGCGTGGGTGCACCAGCTGCCGGTGGGCGCGCTGGATTCGGTGGGCACGGAGGAGTTGCTGCGGGCCGCTGCCGACGAGTCCGAGGGCGAGACCGGTCCGTACGACCACCAGTCCGTCGAGCGGATAGCGCAGCTGTGCGCCGGGCTGCCGCTGGCGCTGCGGGTGGCCGGTTCGTCGCTGGGCGCGCGGTCGCCCGCCACGCTGGCCGCAGCCCTGGAGGAGAGCGCCGCGCGCCCGGCCGCCGGAGGCCGGACGCCCGCGGTCGAGGCGGCCCTGTGGCTGCGTTACACGGACCAGTCGGAGACGGCCCGGCGCCTGCTGCGCCGCCTCGCGCTGGTGGGGCGGGCCAGCCTGGGGCCGGCCGCCGCGGCGGCGCTGCTGGGCGTGGCCGAGCAGGAGGCCGAGCGGCAGCTCGCCGACCTGGCCTCGGCCGGGCTGGTCGAGTACGCGCGCAGCGACCGCTACCGCCTGCACGCGCTCGTCCACCACTTCGCGCACGCCCGTCTGGTGGACGAGGAGGACCCGGCCGAGCGCGGCATCGCCCAGGAGCGCCTGATCCGCAGTTACGCGGAACTGGCCGACTCGGTGATCCGCCTGGTGGACGGCCGTACGTCCACCCGAGCCGACCGCTTCGGCTCGCACGGCTTCACGTCGCTGGACGCGGCCCTTCAATGGCTGGACGACGAGACCAGCTTCATCACGGCCGCGCTGCGCCACGCCGACCAGGACGTGGACCAGGCGACCGTCTCCCATCTGCTGGGCGCGCTGGCCGACTACTGCCTGCTGCGCGGTGACCTCTACCGCCTCGGCGAGCTGAGCGAGCTGACCAAGGCCGCCGACCAGGGCCTGCTGGTCCGGTCGGTGCAGTGGCGCACCGGCGTCGCGGCCCGCCAGCTCGGCGAGCTGGACAAGGCTCGTACGACCCTGAGCTCGGTGGTCGACCTGTACTTCGAGGCACAGCACCCGGTGGGCGCCGCCCGCGCCCTGCGTGACCTGGGCATCACGCTCCAGCAGCAGGGCAATCTGACGGAGGCGGCGGCCAAGCTGCGCGAGGCCATCGACATGCAGTCCGGCGACGACGTGCGCGGCGACCGGGCCTGGACGCTGCACGCCCTGGCGGCGGTCGAGCGCGACCGCGCGCAGGTGGCGGAGGCGCTGGCGCTGCTGCGCGAGTCCCTTGAGCTGCACCGGGAGAGCGAAAGCGTGCACGGCCAGGCGTGGGCGCATTTCCAGCTCGGCCAGGTGTATCTGCGGATGGGCGAGGTACCGCGGGCGGAGAGCGAGTTCCACGCGGCCATGGATCTGTACCGCCGTACGCACGACGACCGCGGCGAGGCGTGGGCGATGACCCAGCTGGCGCGGGCCCGCCTGGTGGACAGCGACCCGGACCCGGCGGTGGACCAGCTGCGCCAGGCCCTCCCCCTGCACCGCCGGTACGAGGACGCCCGCGGCGAGGCATGGACGCTGTACTACCTCGGCCAGTCGCTGGAGGAGCAGGGCGACCTGGACGCGGCGCTGCGGCACCTGGAGCGGTCGCGGACGATGTTCAGCCGGATGCAGGACGGCTACGGCCTGGCCTGCGCCCGGCACCACTCCGGGCGCGTCACCAGGGACCTGCGGGCGGCGCAGACCGGCTCGCTGCGCAACAGCGGCTTCGCCCGGCAGCTCTTGCAGGACGCCCGCAAGGACTTCCAGCGGATCGCCGTACCCCACGGACAGGCATGGTCCTGCCTGGAGTTGGTGATCATCGACGCGGGCAACGGCCGTACGGGGCAGGCGCTGGAGCTGGCCGACGAGGCGGCGCGCACCTTCGCCGGCTACGGCGACCGGCGCGGCGAGGACTGGGCCCGATTCCTGCGCTGCACGCTGCTGCCGTTCGCCTCACCGGGCGGCTCGGTGGTCGGCACGGCCGTGGCGCAGGAGGAGCTGGCGCAGCTCGTACAGGACCGGCACCCCACCCGCGACTCGAAGCTGGAGGACTGTGCGGAGACGTTCGCGCTGCTGCTGGACCGCGGCGTGGAGCCGGAAACGGGATGGGAGGCATGGCGGCTCGGCATGGTCCCGAACCGCCACGCGCGCGAGGTCATGGGCGTGTCCATACCCCCCGCGCAGTAAGAGCCCCGGCCGGGGTGCGGACGCAGGCTCTGACGCCGGACGGGCCGGCGGGCCGCAGCCCGCTCCGTCCGGCGCCGGGGGCGCCGCTCAGCCGGTCTTCGGCTGCGCCTTGCCCGAGGTCCGCTGGGCGGTGCCCTTCGCCGCCTCCGCACCGTCGGAGGCGGCGGGCGCCTCCGGGGCCTCCTCGAAGTCGACCTTCTTCATGTGCCTGTTCATGGACTTCATCAGCAGCCAGACGGCGCCGCCGATGACCGCGAACACGATGAAGCCGAGGACGCCGGGGGTCACCTTGTCCTTGTCGAAGCTGTCGGCAAGGGTGACGAAGTGCGTCACGGCGAGGGTGCTAGTCGCGCTCATCATGGAGTCAATTGTTGCGGATGCCCGCGAAGAGGTCGTCCTCGGGGAGGGACGTGTCCACCAAAGACTTGGCGAGCTCGTACTCCTCCGTCGGCCAGACCTCCCGCTGGATGTCCATCGGCACCCGGAACCAGCCGCCGTCCGGGTCGATCTGCGTCGCGTGCGCGATCAGCGCCTTGTCGCGGATCTCGAAGAAGTCGGCGCAGGGCACGTACGTGGTCAGCGTGCGCTCGCGGCGCTCGAACTCCTTCCAGCGCTCCAGCCACTCCCCGTACGGCGACTCCAGCCCGCGCTCCAGCAGCGCCTCGTGCAGCGCGACGGTGCGCGGCCGGTTGAAGCCCTGGTTGTAGTAGAGCTTCTGCGGCTGCCAGGGCTCGCCCGCGTCCGGGTACTTCTCCGGGTCGCCGGCCGCCTCGAAGGCCACCATCGAGATCTTGTGGGTCATGATGTGGTCGGGGTGCGGATAGCCGCCGTTCTCGTCGTAGGTCGTGATGACCTGCGGCTTGAACTCCCGGATCAGCTTCACCAGCGGCTCGGCCGCGGCCTCCACGTCCTGGAGGGCGAAGCAGCCGTCGGGCAGCGGCGGCAGCGGGTCGCCCTCGGGCAGCCCGGAGTCGACGAATCCCAGCCACTCCTGCTTGATGCCCAGGATCTCCCGGGCCTCGTCCATCTCCTTCTTCCGTACCTCGTGGATGTGCTCCTCGATGTACGGGTCACCCTGGAGCTTCGGGTTGAGGATGGAGCCGCGCTCCCCGCCCGTGCAGGTGACGACCAGCACGTCCACCCCCTCGGACACGTACTTGGCCATGGTGGCCGCGCCCTTGCTCGACTCGTCGTCGGGGTGGGCGTGCACTGCCATCAGTCGCAGCTGCTCAGTCAAGACTCGATCCTCAGTGAAAGGCCGGAGTAGATGTTTCCTATAGTGACCGAAGCGTGGGGCGATTAATTCCGGAGCCCCCGGCAGGAGGTCGATCATGACGGCGGTGCGCGAAGGACGGCCCGACGGGCGCTACGGCCGCTCGGCCGACCAGCGTGCGGACCGCAAGCTGAAGATCCTCGGCGCCGTGCTCGGCGTGGCGCTCCTGGGCGTGGTCGGCTGGTCCGGCTGGTCCTACATCGCCGGGCAGGACCTCAGCGGCCGGGTGATCACCTGGAACCGGGTGTCGGACCACGCGGTCAAGGTGCACCTGGAAGTCGTCAAGGGCAAGGACGACACCGGCGTGTGCACGCTGCGCTCGCAGGCCGACAGCGGCGCCGAGGTGGGGCGCAAGGACGTCACCGTGGACGCCCCCAAGGAGCAGGTGGACGTGGAGGTCACGATCCGTACGACGGAGCGGGCGACCAACGCCGTACTGGTCGGCTGCACGTCCGCGGACCACGGCTGACCGGCGCAGGCCGCCTCACGGCCCCCGGCGCGCACCGCCCCGCGGCCGCCCCGGCGGACCGCCCCCGGCCCGCCCACCGCCCGGTGTGTCGCCCGGCACATCCCGTGCCCGCGCGCTGACCGGCCACGATCCGGGCCGACGCAGTTCTCGGCAAAATATCTCTTCCCCGTTTTGTGCCGGAATTGTTAGGCTCGTGGTTTCGCCCACCCGTGGAGGCGCAGCCTTCCTGGTAGGGCGTTTGATTTATCCCCAGCACCGACGAGGAGCACCTGTGACCCAGACCAGCGACAACGTCACCTGGCTGACCCAGGAGGCGTATGACCAGCTCAAGGCCGAGCTGGAGTACCTGTCTGGTCCCGCACGCGCCGAGATCACCGAGAAGATCGCGGCGGCCCGCGAGGAAGGTGACCTGAAGGAGAACGCCGGGTACCACGCGGCCAAGGAGGAGCAGGGCAAGCAGGACCTTCGCATGCGCCAGCTCAAGCAGCTGCTGGAGACCGCGAAGGTCGGCGAGGCCCCTGCCGCCACGGGTGTCGTGGCCCCCGGCACGGTCGTCACCATCGCGTTCGACGGAGACCCGGACGACACGCTGACGTTCCTGCTGGCCTCGCGGGAGTACGCGAGCTCGGACATCGAGACCTACTCCCCGCAGTCCCCGCTGGGCAGCGGCGTGAACGGCAAGAAGGTCGGCGAGACCGCCGAGTACGAGCTCCCCAACGGCAAGAAGGCGTCGGTGAAGATCCTCGACGCCCAGCCGTACCAGGGCTGAGCGCCCCGCGGCGCCCGCCCGTGGCAGACGACGACCGGCCCGGAGCCCCAGCGGCTCCGGGCCGGTCGTGTGTGTACGGGGCGACGGCGTACCGAGGTGACGCGCCCGCGCGGGGCGCCCGGCCCCCGCTCCCGGGCCCGCCCGCGCGCCCTCGGCTCAGGCCGTGGCCGACCGGTACTTGCGCACCGCGAGCGTACGGAAGGCCACGATGATCAGGACGGACCAGATCAGCGACGCCCACACCGGGTGCTGCATCGGCCAGGCGTCGGGCGCCTTGTAGTTCGGCGGCAGGTTGCCGAACAGCTCACGGGCGGCCTGGACGGTGGCACTGAACGGGTTCCACTCGGCGATGTGCCGCAGGAACGTCGGCATGTTGTCCGAGGGCACGAAGGCGTTCGAGATGAACGTCAGCGGGAAGAGCCAGATCAGCCCGCCGGAGGTGGCGGCTTCCGGGGTGCGTACGGACAGGCCGATGAGCGCGCCGATCCAGGAGAACGCGTACCCGAGCAGGAGCAGCAGCGCGAAACCGGCCAGGACCTTGCCGAGGTTCTCGTGGGAGCGCCAGCCGACCAGGAAGGCGACGACCGCCAGGACGACCAGCGTCAGCGCGGTCTGCACCAGGTCGGCGAGCGTACGGCCGGTGAGGACGGCGCCGCGCGCCATGGGCAGCGAGCGGAACCGGTCGATCAGACCCCGGTGCATGTCGTCGGCGATGCCGGCGCCCGCGCCCGCGGTGGCGAAGGTGACGGTCTGCGCGAAGATGCCGGCCATCAGGAACTCGCGGTAGGCCGCGGACGAGGTGCTGCCGCCGACGTTGATCGATCCGCCGAAGACGTAGCTGAACAGCACGACGAACATGATCGGCTGGATCAGCCCGAAAATGACCATCTCCGGGATGCGCAGCATGCGTATCAGGTTGCGTTTGGCGACGGTCAGGGAGTCCCGTACGGACTGGCTGATCGCGCCGCGCCGCTTCGGCACCCCGACGCGCGGGGCCGCTGGGGTCACGGTGGTCACTTGGCGCTCTCCTCGGTCTCGGGTGCCCGCTTGCTGGCGCGGCGCGCCGAGCGCGACGCCCGGCCGGAACCGGCGCCGCCGTCGGCATCGCCGGCCTCGCCGCCGGACTCCGCGGCTTCGGCGGCGTGGCCGGTCAGCGAGATGAACACGTCGTCCAGGGTGGGGCGGCGCAGTCCGATGTCGTCTATCTCCACGCCGCGCGCGTCCAGTTCGCGGATGACCTCGGCGAGCAGCTTGGCGCCGCCGGTCACCGGCACGGTGATCTTTCGGGTGTGCTGCTCGATCTTGCTTTCGCCCTTGCCGAAGCCGCGCAGCACCTCGTCGGCGGTGCCGATGTGCTCGGCGGCGTGCACCACGACCTCGACCCGCTCGCCGCCCGTCCGCGCCTTGAGCTGGTCGGACGTGCCGCGGGCGATGACCTTGCCGTGGTCGACGACGCAGATGTCGTGTGCGAGGTGGTCGGCCTCTTCCAGGTACTGGGTCGTGAGCAGCAACGTCGTGCCGCCCGCGACGAGTTCCTGGATGACCTCCCACAACTGCTGGCGGTTGCGCGGGTCCAGGCCGGTGGTGGGCTCGTCCATGAACATCACGGGCGGGCTGACGACCAGTGCGGCGGCCAGGTCGAGGCGGCGCCGCATGCCGCCGGAGTAGGTCTTGGCCGGCCGGTCACCGGCGTCGGCGAGGTGGAAGCGCTCCAGCAGTTCGGTGGCCCGGGCCTTCGCGTCCCGGCCGCTCATCTGGTAGAGCTGGCCGACCATGGTCAGGTTCTCACGCCCCGTCAGGTATTCGTCCACGGCGGCGAACTGGCCGGACAGGCCGATGGAGCGGCGTACTTCGTCGGGGTGCTTGAGGACGTCGATACCGGCGACGACCGCGCTGCCCCGGTCGGGCCTGAGCAGGGTGGTGAGGACGCGTACGGCGGTGGTCTTGCCCGCACCGTTCGGGCCGAGCAGACCGAGGACGGTTCCTTCGGGGACGTCGAGGTCGACGCCGTCCAGAGCCCTCACCTTGCCGAAGGTCTTGACCAGACCCTCGGCGTAAATGGCGCCTGGCATGTGGGTACTCCCAAGGTATGGGTTAACTCCAGGAAGAATTTTACTTTTCGGACAACGCCTGCGCTATGGGCACATGTCCGGTAACGGGGGTGCGCCCAGCGCACGGCGGCGCGCCCCGTCGACCCGAACCATAGCGCACACGCGATACATCGCGATATACGACAGAAGGCGTTTGCGTACCCGGGGCAGCGTGAGCCGCGCGATCTCCCCGGCCCCACGACTCGGCCCGGCGGCAGCACCGCCCGGCCCGCGCAGGACCTCAGCCCATGACGGTGTAACCCGCCTCCCGCAGGGCCGCGCCGACCTCGGTGCAGTGTTCCGGGCCCTTGGTCTCCAGGTGCAGCTCCACCTCCGCTTCCGTGAGTCCGAGGCGCGGATCGGTCCGTACGTGGCTCACGTCGAGGACGTTGGCGTCGACCTCCGAGAGCACCGCCAGCAGCGTCGCCAGGGCGCCCGGCCGGTCGGTGAGCCGCAGGCGCAGGGACAGATAGCGTCCCGCGGCGGCCATGCCGTGCCGCAGGGTGCGCTGCATCAGCAGCGGATCAACGTTTCCTCCCGACAGCACCGCGACCACCGGCCCCTCGAAGGCTTCGGGCCGCGACAGCAGCGCCGCCACCGGGCTCGCCCCCGCCGGCTCCACGACCAGCTTCGCGCGCTCCAGGCAGAGCAGCAGGGCGCTGGAGAGCTCGTCCTCGGTGACGGTACGGACCTCGTCGACGAGATCGCCAATGATTTTGAACGGTACGTCGCCCGGCCGCCCCACCTTGATGCCGTCCGCCATCGTCGTCGGCGCCTCGATCGAGACCGGCCGCCCGGCCGCCAGCGAGGGCGGATAGGCCGCGGCGCCCTCCGCCTGCACCCCGATGATCTTCACATCCGGCCGTACGGACTTGACCGCCAGCGCGACCCCCGCCGCCAGTCCGCCGCCGCCGATGCCCACGACGACCGTGCGCACCTCCGGGCACTGTTCGAGTATCTCCAGGCCGACCGTGCCCTGGCCCGCGATGATGTCCCGGTGGTCGAAGGGGTGGATGAAGACCGCGCCGGTCTTCCGCGCGTACTCCTGCGCGGCGGCCAGCGTCTCATCCACGACATGGCCCTGCAGCCGCACCTCGGCGCCGTACTCGCGGGTCGCGGCGACCTTCGGCAGCGGGGCGCCGACCGGCATGAACACCGTCGAGCGCACGCCCAGCAGGGAGGCCGCCAGCGCGACGCCCTGCGCGTGGTTGCCGGCGCTGGCGGCGACCACACCGGCCGCCCGCTCCCGCGGCGACAGGCCCGCGATCCGCACGTACGCGCCACGTATTTTGAAGGAGCCGGTGCGCTGCAGGTTCTCGCACTTCAGATGCACCGGCGCCCCCACCAAAGCGGACAGGTGCCGGCTCCCCTCCAAGGCGGTGGACCGGGAGACGCCGGACAGGATCTTCTGCGCCTCCCGTACGTCCTCGACGGTGAGCGCGGCGGAGGCGGCGGCCACCCCGCCCGCGCCCGGCCCCGAAACGGAGGCGGAACCGGAACCCGGCTCCGGTGACCGGTCCGCACCGGACGCCGCCGCACCTGCCGGGCCTGATGTCGGCCCGGGTGCCGGACCGGCCACAGAACCGGAAGCGGAATCCGAAGGGGAACCGGAGGCAGGAGTGGACTCGTGCGGCGTGTGATCGTCCATGCAGCCCAGTCTTACAGTTCGGCACGCGACGGGTCCGTCCGGCCGCCGGACCGGTGCCAGGGTGGCACGTCTTTCGACAGCGCCGGTACGGTCCGCGTCCGGGCCGCGTACTCTGTCCCCCAATCCGTACGCATCCCATGAAGCGAGCTCCCGGCCATGCCCACCTCTTCGGACATGACGACCCACACCGACACCGCTCTTCTCGACGCGCTGCAACACCAAGTCGCCGTTTTCGCCCGCCGCGCCGAACAGAGCCGGCTCGGCGGCGTCGGCCAGGCGCGCAATTCCATGGACCGTGCCGCCTACCTGCTCCTCAACCGCCTGGACAAGGAAGGCCCGATGGGTGTCAAGGCGCTGGCCGCCGGCATGGGCATCGACTCCTCCACCGTCACCCGGCAGGTCGCCCCGCTGGTCGACTCCGGCCTGGTCAACCGCGCCTCGCACCCGGAGGACGGGCGCGCGGTCGTACTCCAGCTCTCCGAGCGCGGCCGGTCCCGCCTCGAAGAGGTACGCGCCTCCCGCCGCGCCCTGATGGCGCTGGTCACGGAGGAGTGGACGGAGGAGGAGCGGGACGCGTTCTGCACCCTGCTGACGCGCTTCAACGCCTCGCTGTCCACGGTCACGGCGACGCTGCCGGCGGTGCCGTCCACTTCCTGAGCGGGGCGAGAGGGCGCCGGCACGGCGCACTCCCCCACCCGTCTTCCGGCGGGGCGCCTCCTTGGGGCCCGGTTTTTCCCGGCCGCCTCTTGACCCGGTGCCGGGCCTGCCGTGCCATGTAGCTGTGCGAGAGCGGCGGGCAGCGCAGGAACGCCGTCGTGCCCGGGAGTTCGAGGCGTTCGTCGCGGGCGCGGCCGGGCGCCTGCTGCGCGCCGCCACGCTGCTGACCGCCGAGCCCGAAGGGCAACCGGCGCCCGCCGCCGAGCGCTTGCTCACGCTGGCCCTGGCCCGTACGTACGCCGCCTGGGACCGGCTGCGCGGCGAGGACCCGTACGACCGCGCGCGCCAGGAGATGGCCGCCCACTACGCGCATTCCGCCTGGCGGGCGCGCCTCCCCCGCGCTCTGCGGCCCGGCACGCCCCCGCCGTCCGGCGGCCTGCTGGAGCGGCTGTCCCCGCAGGAGCGGCTGGTGCTCGTACTGCGGCTCTACGAGGGCGTGGCCGAGGAGCAGACCGCGGCGCAGTTGGGGCTGCCCGCTGAACGCGTCCACACGTTGTGCCTGCGGGCGGTGGGGCATATGCGGAGCAAGCCGCGTGCCGGGCGGTCCGTATCTCTCGGCGGCGAGGCCCTGCACCCCGTACGGGACGTACCAGACTTACCGCACCTACCAGACTCCTCGGCTCCCCAGCGCACGGAAGCCGCGGCGCCATGACCCTCCCCGACCGCAAGGAGGCCGAGGTGCGGCGGATGCTGGACGGGCCGCATCCGCCGGTACCGCCCGACCTGGCGCTGCGCGCGGCCGAAAGCGGCCGGCGGCTGCTGGCGCACCGCCGGCTGGCCCGCCTCGCGCTGTGGCTGCTGGCCCTGGCGGCGCTGGCCGCACTGCTGGTCTGGACGGTGGTCGACCAGCCGTGGCTGCCGCCGCCGGCGCACACCACCCCTCCGCTGGAAGGGTGGTGAGCCGGGCTCCGCCGGTCCGCCGTCCGCACGCGGCGGCCGCGTCGCCCCGGGCCCGCGGCGACCCGGAAGGTACGCCCTATCCCAGCGCCTGGGTGAGGTCCGCCACCAGGTCGTCGATCGACTCGATGCCGACCGAGAGGCGTACGAGGTCGTTGGGGACCTCCAGCAGCGAGCCCGCCGTCGAGGCGTGCGTCATCTTGCCCGGGTGCTCGATCAGCGACTCGACGCCGCCGAGCGACTCACCGAGGGTGAACAGCCGGGCACGGTTGCACACCTCCACCGCGGCCTGCTCGCCGCCCGCGACACGGAAGGAGACCATGCCGCCGAAGGAACGCATCTGCTTGGCGGCGACCTCGTGGCCGGGGTGCTCCGCGAGGCCCGGGTAGTAGACCTGCGTCACCTTGTCGTGCGAGGCCAGCAGGTCGGCGATGCGGGCCGCGTTGGCGCTGTGCCGGTCCATCCGTACGGCCAGCGTCTTCAGGCCGCGCATCACCAGCCACGAGTCGAAGGGCCCGGCGACCGCGCCCATCGCGTTCTGGTGGTAGGCCAGTTCGTCGCCCAGTTCGGCGTCATTGACGACGAGCGCGCCGCCGACCACGTCCGAGTGGCCGCCCATGTACTTGGTCGTGGAGTAGACCACCACGTCAGCGCCGAGGGCCAGCGGCTGCTGGAGGTAGGGGCTGGCGAAGGTGTTGTCCACGACCAGGCGCACCCCGGCGTCGCGCGCGACGGCCGCGAGCGCGGGGATGTCCGTGATGCCGAGGAGCGGGTTGCTGGGCGTCTCCACCCAGATCGCCTTGGTACGGGGCCGCAGGGCGTCCCGTACGGCCTGGGGGTCGGAGGTGTCGGCGACCGACCACTCCACACCCCACCGCTCGACGACCTTGGAGATCAGGCGGAACGTGCCGCCGTACGCGTCATTGGGGATGAGCACGTGGTCGCCGGGCACCAGCAGGGTGCGCAACAGGGTGTCCTCGGCCGCCAGCCCGGAGGCGAAGGCCAGGCCGCGGCGGCCGCCGTCGAGGGCGGCGAGGTTCTCCTCCAGGGCGGTACGGGTCGGGTTGGCGCTGCGGCTGTACTCGTAGCCGCCGCGCAGCCCGCCCACGCCGTCCTGCTTGTAGGTGGACACCTGGTAGATGGGCGGTACCACCGCGCCGGTCGCCTCGTCGGGCTCCTGACCTGCGTGGATGGCAAGGGTCTCGAAATTCTGGGGGCGCTGCTCGCGCTGATCGCTCATATCTGCCGAGGGTAGTCGTCCACACCCGCGAACTTTTCGGAACTTTCTGCTTCGCTGGATAGTGGATACATACAAGACACATACCCGCCGATCCGCACCGCGGCCGTACGCCCCGGTGTTCCCCTCCCCGCCTCCCACGACCGGAATCCGAGACTGACCACATGGACGCTCTGCTGGTTCTCTTCGCCGCTGCCGCCCTCGGCGGTCTCGTCCTGCTGCCGTGGCTGCGGCGCAGGCAGGCCGCGCAGCAGGCCCAGCAGGGCATGGCGGTGGCCGCCGACCCCATGGCGGGCTACGGCTTCGTACCGGCCCAGCAGCTGGACGTACGGCTGCCCGGACCCGACCCGGAGCTGGAGGAGGCCCTCGACGAGATCCGGCGCGCGCACGACTGGCGACCGGCCGCGCAGCTGCTGAGCGCGACCGGAGAGGACTGGGAGCGGCGCTGGCAGCGGGTGCAGACGCTCGCCGGGGCCGCGGCGTTCGAGCTGGCGGAACGGCCGGGGCAGGGCGGCATCTGGCTGCGTACGTGGCGCTCGGAGGCCCCCAAGGACCCGGGCGGCGCGCAGACCCACGCCCAGTTCCTGGTCCTCCAGGCGCTGCGCGACCCGGGCTCGCAGGACTTCCGCATGATCCTGGAGGAGGCCCGCACGGTCTGCCACGAAGCGGCCCTGCTGGCCCCCGGCAGCCCCATCCCGTACATCACCGAGCTGGCCGTCGCCCGTGGCCTCGGCGAGCGCCGTGCCGACTACGACGCGCTGTGGTCGAAGATCACCCAGCGTGCCCCGCACCACATGGGCGCCCACCTCGCCGCGCTGCCCTACTGGTCGCAGAAGTGGCACGGCTCCAAGGAGGAGGCCGCCGCCTTCACCGAGGCCGCCGCCGCGGCCGCCCCCGCCAAGAGCCTGCTGCCCGCCCTCCCGCTCTTCGCCGTCCACGACCATCTGCCCGAGGCCAACATGGTGCGCGGCCTCTTCCAGAGCGCCGTCGTCGAACGCGCCATAGAGGGCGCGCACTTCGCCCTCCGCGAGGCCCCCGCCGACCACCCCATGGCCCCGCACGTCCGGCACCTGCTCATCTGGTTCCTCGTCCACGCCGAGCGCTACGAGGAAGCCCTGGAACAGCTGACCCTCGTGGACGGCCACGTCGGCGCGGTCCCGTGGTCGTACGGCCCCAGCCCCGCCGCCGAATACGCCGCCTACCGGGCCCAGGCCGTGGCCGGCTGGGAGCGGGGCGGGGGGACACCTGCGGACTTCCGGCCGCGGTCGTAACGGACGGGGCGCCGGAAGCCGCCCGATCCGGCAGGGCGCCGGAAGCCGCCTGATCCGGCAGGGCACCGGAACCAGCCCGGTCCGTGCGGGGCACGGAACCAGCCCAACCCGGCAGAGCACCGGACCCAACCCGGAACGGAATGCTTCCGCGCCCGCCCGGCGTTGAACCCGTCGGCTGCCCTTCCCCATACGTACGGTTTCCCGCCCTCCTGCCATTGGAGCCCGACGCCATGCTCTTCAACCGCTTCAAGAACGCCCTCCCCTCCCCCGACGAGGCCCTGAAGGGCCGCCCCGAGCCCGCCTTCACCGTCCCCGACCGCCACACGGTCCTCGGCACCCCGCTGCTCGGCCCGTACCCCGAGCACCTGCGCGTCGCCGACTTCGGCCTGGGCTGCTTCTGGGGCGCCGAGCGCAAGTTCTGGCAGGCCGAAGGCGTCTGGACGACCCTGGTCGGCTACCAGGGCGGCCACACCCCGAACCCCACCTACGAAGAGGTGTGCAGCGGCCTCACCGGCCACACCGAAGCGGTCCGCGTCGTCTACGACCCCGCCAAGACCTCCTACGAAGCCCTCCTGAAGCTCTTCTGGGAATCCCACGACCCCACCCAGGGCTTCCGCCAGGGCAACGACACCGGCACCCAGTACCGCTCCGCCATCTACACCCACTCCCCCACCGACCAGCAAACAGCCGAAGCCTCCCGCACCGCCTACCAGTCCGTCCTGACCTCCTCCGGCTACGGCGACATCACCACCGAAATCCTGCCGGCCGGGCCCGAGCGGCCGTTTTACGCGGCTGAGGGGTATCACCAGCAGTACCTGGACAAGAATCCGGCGGGGTACTGCGGGATCGGGGGGACAGGGGTTTCCTGCCCGGTGGGGGTGGCGCCCGCCGACGGCTGATGCGGACGTACGCCTACCGAGTGCTCGGCCCTACCTGGGGTATCGCCATCGACCTCACCGCAGATTCAGCCTCGGTGGCGGCCCCTCCCTCCAGCGCCCAGCGGATCAGCAACCGGGTCTGGCTGGACACCACTCCTGTCCTTGGCCATCCCCCCACCGACCGCTCAGGACTGCGCCTCGCCCCGGACGAAGCGAGCTGGCTGCGGCATGGGTTGGGCCTGGCAGCAGAGGCAATCGAGGCAGCCACGACTGCCAGGCCGGCACACGCTGGTCACGGTGCATCGCGTGTTGTTCCCCGAAGCCGACTTCCAGGCGGAGGGACTGGCCGCGGCAATCGTCGAGTGGTCCCAGAGGGAGTTCAGCATGCCCCCGGTTGCCTTCGGCACCTCATTCGATCGTGCCGCCAACCGCTTCGTCTTCACCTGGCAGGCGCACCAACGCCCCCAAGGAGCAGAGGTGCGCAGGATGCGCCCGGCCCGAGATCTGCACGGCCGGTTCCTGCCGAACACATGAGAAAGGACTTGGCCTGGCTGCCCTGCCGCGCAAGCGGACCGCATGGCTCCTTACATCCGAGGCAACGATGCGGGCAACCTCAGACACCAGCAGTACTGGACAAGAACCCGGCTGAGCTTCTCAACTGCGCATCCGTGCATACATTTCGAGATCAGTCGGCCTCGTAACCTGAGATGCCCGGGCACTCGCGAGCGGGGACGGGCACCGGTGTAGCGGTTCAGGTGTTGAGGCGGGCTGTCAGGCCGTCGAGGACCCGGTCGAGGCCGTACGAGAAGGCGTCGTCGCGGATCTGCTGCGGATGGGCGTCCTGCTGGGCGGAGCTTCCCTCCCGCAGCCGTGGGTGTTGCTGTGCGGCCTCGTCGAAGGCCGGTCGCAGGTCCGCCACCCACTCCTGCTCGGTCTTGCCGCTCCGGGCGATCAGCGAGAGGTAGGCGGCCTCGGAGGTGGCGATTCCGATGACGTATGCCGTGAGCGTCCCCGCCGCCTGGTCCTTCTCCTCCGCGGAGAAGCCTGCCGCCTCGAACTGGGCGAGCAGCCCCGATGACATCCGCATGGCGTTCGGCCCGATGTGGACGAGGCCGACCTGGCCGAGCTCGGGGGCGATCCAGGGGTGGCGCAGGGCCATCGCCCGCAGGTCGGTGGCGATGCGGGTGACGGCGGCGCGCCACTGGGACCGGTCGGCGGTGGCCGGCGGCCGGATCTCGCCGTAGACGTCGTCCACGACCAGTTGGATCAGCTCGTCCCGGTTGGCCACGTGCCGGTAGAGGGAGGTGGCCGCCGCGTTCAGGCGGCTGCCGAGCTTGCGCATGCTGAGCGCCTCCGTGCCCTCCTGGTCCAGCAGTTCGATCGCCGCGGCCACGATCTGTTCGCGGGTCAGCTGCTCCCGCTGCGGGCGGCGCGGCCGGGTCCACACCGATGCGGTCGGCTTGTCGTCGGCTGGCATAAGGGCCGGCTCCTCATCTCTCTGATCGTCATCGTCCTGCGGACTTTCCCCCGCGCATCGTAGTGCACGCTGTACGCATCTTGCGTACAGCGTTTTTGAGTGCGTACGGTGTGCGCATCGAGAGAACGGCGTACGCATCACCACAGGGCGGGGAGCAGTCATGTCGCAGAACGTGAGCTGGGACGAGCAGGGCAACTGGGGCGCCGCGGGCGCGTGGGGTTCCCGGGATTCCGCGGGGCGGAAGTTGGACCTCGCCCACTGGCAGGTCCGTCTCGACGCACTGCGCGCCAAGCACCACGTCCCGGGCGCGTCGCTCGCGCTGCTCGTCGACGGCACCGTCCACGAACTGGCCAGCGGCGTGCTGCACACGGGAACGGGCGTGGAGGTGACGACCGACTCGGTCTTCCAGATGGGCTCGATAGCCAAGGTCTACACCGCCACCCTGATCATGCAGCTCGCCGAATCGGGCGTACTGGACCTGGACGCCCCGGTCGTGGACGTACTGCCGGAGTTCTCGGTCGCCGGTCCCGCGGCGACCAGGGCGATCACCATCCGCCGGCTGCTCAGCCACACCGGCGGCCTCACCTGCGACTTCACCCACGACAGCGGGCGCGGTGACGACTGCCTCGCCCGGTACGTCGAGGCCGCGAAGGGCGTGGCCCTCGACTGCCCGCCCGGCACCGCGATCTCCTACAGCAGCGTCGGCTACAACGTGCTCGGCCGGATCATCGAGGTGGTGACCGGCAAGGTCTGGGACCAGGCGCTCAAAGACCTCCTCCTGACCCCGCTCGGCCTGACGCACACCATGACGCTGCCCGAGGAGGCACTGCGGTTCCGCGCCGCGATGGGGCACCTGGGCGAGCCGGGCCGGATGCCGGACCCGGCGCCCGAATGGGACATGATGCCGCGCTCGGCGGGCCCCTACGGCAGAGTCATCGCCTCCGCCGGAGACCTCGCCCGCCTCGCGCGGATGCACCTGGCCGGCGGGGTGGCCGAGGACGGCACGCGCGTGCTCTCCGCGGAGACGGCCGCGCTGATGCAGCGCCGGGTGGTGGACTGCCCCGACAAATGGACGGTCAGCTCGGACGGCTGGGGCCTGGGCTGGACCCTGTACGACTGGAACGGCGTCCCGGGCTACGGCCACGACGGCGCCTCCATCGGACAGTACGGCTACCTGCGCGTGGTGCCGTCGGCGGGCGTCGCGGTCGCGCTGCTCACCAACGGCGGCGGCGCACGGGAGGTGTACGCGGCGCTCTACCGCGAACTCCTCGCCGAACTCGCCGGAGTGACCATGCCGGAGCCCTTCGCCCCGCCCGCCCGGCCTCCCGTGGTCGACTTCGCACCGCTGGTCGGCACGTACCGGCGCGAGGGTGTGGTCATCACCGTGACCGAGCGGGACGGTGCGGGACACGTGCGGTACGCATTCGTCGACGGCATGAAGGACTTCTCCGACCCGCTCGAAATCGATCTGCTGCCGGTGACGGAAACGGTCTTCGCCGGTACGGGGGTGGGCGCGGCGTTCAGCGAGGACTACATGCCCGTCGTCTTCTCCACGCTCCCCGACGGCACGGGCTGCGTCTACATCGGCATGCGCTGCGGCCCCAAGACCGCGTAGGCCCACCCGCCCCGTACGGCTCTCCCCTGTCATGCGGCGAGTCTCACCATGGGACGACAAGCCTTTTGACAGCGTCACCGCGCCCCTGGACCGCCACCATGTGATGCATGGCAACTTCGGGGGCACGCGGCGGTCGTCTGGGCGGGTTGGGCCAATGGTGGGGCGTTCTGGCCGGCGCCTTACTGGTTGCGGCGTGGGTCAATTCCGCCGCCGGACCGGCCTTAGTGATCACACTCTCCGCCCTCGTGGTCCTGTGGAGCTTCTTCCAGGCACCGGTGACGTGCAACGCTCCCGTACGAGGGCGCGCGGACGGCTGCCGCAACAATGCCTCGGGGCTGCTGCTGGGCTGCCACATCCGTCAACACCGCTGGCAGAAACTGAAGATGCTGATCGTCAGGCGGCAGGTCCGCGCCTTCTGCGCCGGTCTGTTCTCGGACGGCAAGGCGACGGTCGTCACGCTGGCCGGCGCGGGAAGCTTCATTTCCGGGCTTGTGGCGCTTGTGCCCGGGGTCGTCGTTCACTGACCGTAAGTGGCTTGTGGGAAGCGGTTGTTGTTGCCACTGTGACGGAGGAAGGCTGAGGAGGCAGAAAGGTGGATGACGGCGCGTGGGTGACGGGCGGGATGAATTCGCTGTGCGGGTTTCCGTACGGGGATACGAGACGGATTCCCAGGGGCATCTGAACGGGAGCGTGTACCTCCAGTACGCGGAGCACGCCCGGTGGTCGGTGCTGCAGGCGGCCGGAATACGGCAGAGCGATCTGCTGGCGAAGGGGGTCGGACCGGTCACGCTGGAGACCACGGTCCGGTATCTGCGGGAACTGCGGGCCGGGGATGAGGTCGAGGTGACGTGCGCGTTCCTGTGGGGGGAGGGGAAGACGTTCCGGATGGAGCAGGAGGTCCGGCGCATTGACGACGGTGGTGTGGCGGCTCGGGTGACGGCGGTGGGCGGGCTGATGGATCTGGAGGCGCGCAGGCTGGTGGGTGATCCGGTGGGGTATTTCCGGGCGTTGGCGGGGGATGTGGGGGTGTTGGGGTTGTGAGGGGAAGGGGCGCGCGGACCGTTGCGGGGTGCCGCGCGCCCCTTGGCTCAGTGTCGTACCGCTGCTGCCAGTGATGCTGTTTCCATGGGGCTGAGGAGAGCGCCGGCGGTCCCGGCTCCCGCCGCGGCCTTGCCGCACAGTGCCTGGATGATGTGCGTGTTCAGGGCGGCGTCGATCGGGTGGGGCCGGGACGGATCGGCGTCCGGCCGCTGGTACTTCATCAGGTTGATGCCCAGCGACACCTGCCGTCGGCCGTCCGGGCTCGTCAGCGCGTAGGTGCCGGCGCCGAACACTCCGCCGTCGTGGCCCCAGAACCGGCCGCACGGCATGTCCTGGGTGTACAGCCCGAGTCCGTAGTACCTGCCCGGGATGCCCGGGACCGGCACGGTGGTCTGCATCTCCCGCAGCTCGGCGGGGGCCAGGAGTTCGCCGGTGAGCAGCGCGCGGTAGAACTGGTTCAGATCGGCGGTGGTCGAGACCAGTGAGCCGAGGGCCCAGGCCCAGGACATGTCGTAGACGCTGTAGTCACGCGGCGGGTCGATCCGGCCGTACAGGGCCTCGTACATCTTCGCGTGCGGGCCCTTGATGTACGGGCTGCGCGGGAAGTAGGTGTGGCGCAGGCCGGCCGCCCGGATGACGTGCCGCGTCAGGTACTTCTCCGCGTCCTGGCCGGTGACCTTGGTCAGGATCAGTCCGGCGAGCACGTAGTTGGTGTTGGAGTACGAGAACACGGCGCCCGGTGCCCCGGTCCGCGGTTCCGCCAGCCCGTACCGGACGAGTTCCAAGGGGCTGAAGTGGCGGAACCGGTTGTCGTCCAGGCTTTGCGGGTCCAGGCGGCGCAGGGACGGGAAGGCGCCCGGGATGTAGTCGCCGATGCCGCTGGTGTGGTTGAGCAGCATCCGTACGGTGATCTGCCGGCCCAGGTCGCCGGGGACGACGCCGGGGAGGTAGCGGGCGACCGGCGCGTCGAGTGCGATCCGGTCCCGCGCGACCTGCTGGAGGATGCCGACCGCGGTGAAGGTCTTGGTGATGCTGCCGATCCGGTGTTCCAGCTGGGAACGGACCGGGCGCCCGGTGTCGACGTCGGCGAGGCCGGCGGCTCCCCGCCATTCGTCCTCGCCGTCGCGTACGGCCGCGTAGACGCCGTACATGCCGGCCGAGTGGACCGCGGCGAGGGACCGGTCGAGGCCCTTGCGGTCGAGGTTCTTGGTGACCAGGTTGTGCGAGGCGGGGGCGGGTGTCGCCGCGGACGCCGGGGGCGCCGCCGTGGCGGTCAGTGCGAGGGCGAGCGCGACGGCGGCTCCCGCGGAGCGCCATCCGGCGCGGTGGCGGCCGGGCCGGCGGAGCAGGGCGGGTATGGGTAAGGGCATGGAGCTGGTCTCCTGTGGAGCGTCTGAGAGCCCGGTGGGCGGGCCGAGCGGAATCGGACCGTACGTTCGCGGGCCGGACAACGGACAGCCGCGGCCGTTTGTCCGGCCACGGCATATGCGGACCATGATTCTCGCGGGCGCGGCGGGGCCCGCCATCCTCCGTGAGCAGGAGCGCGATCCGGCCGGGACGGTACGGCTCGATCCCGTTCCTGGCCGCGGCCTTCGCGTGGCAGGTGAGGCCCTACCCCTCCCGTCGATTCCCCAGCCGCGCCCGATCAGCCGCCGCCCTGCCCTGTTCCCACCCGGCGGCATCGCGCACGCCGCGCATGCGGATGGCGGCGGTTTCGGGGAAGAGGTCGTCGGTGGTTCGGGCTACTGCTACTTCGCGGGCGGCCAGGACCGGGAGGAGGGCGGGGGTGGTGGTTGCGGCCTCGGTGGTGGCCTCGTCCGTGGCTGCTGTCAGGCGGGTGCGGATGCGGTCGGCGTAGGCGACGAGGAACGTCTGGCGGAAGTCGCGGGTGCGGCGGGAGCGGCCGTGGCTGTGGTGGGCGTCGCCTGCGCGATGCATGGCGGTGGTGGCCTGGAGGAGCAGCGATGTGTAGAGGAGTTCGGCGGCCTCCAGGTCGGCTTCGAAGCCGATGAGGGTGGAGAAGCCCACGTCGCCGGACCAGACGGCCTGGCAGCGGTTGGCTGCGGCGACCGCGTCGAGCAGCAGCGCCTTCGCCTGCTCGTACGGGCCCTCGATGCCGATGCGGACGGCGGCGGGAGCGGTGGTCCGGCCGGTGCCGGAGCCTGCGTCGGCTCCGGCGTGGTCGAGCAGCGCCTCGTCGATGCTGTGCCGCGCCATCAGCTCCTGGGCCTTGGCCGACAGGGCCTCCGCCTCCTCCGGATAGTCCGTCGCCTCGGCCTTGGCGAGCAGGCCGCGGATACGGCCCAGGGTCCGGGACTCGGCGGGTGTGTGCGCGCGTACCGGACGGGCGGCCGGAAGGGGCGTGATGCGGGGCAGGCGCGCCAGGACGCGCAGCGCTGCCAGTACGTCGTATGCCGTCTCGAAGCGCGAGCTGCGGCGGCGGCGCGCCAGCTCTTCCAGGTAGCCGGGTTCCGGCGCCCACCAGACGTGGGCTTCGAGGTCGCTCAGCTGGGCCGCCCAGCGGGGGCCGCGGGCGCGCTCCGCCGCCCGGCCCGCGCGCTGCGCCTCGGCAGCCATCGCGTCCACGACGACTGCCGTACAGGGGCCGCCGCCCGTCTCCCTCCGTACGATCCGCTCCAGGTCGGCGGGCTGCCAGCCGCCCTGCCAGCAGCGGCGTACGGCGTCCTCCGCCGCCGCCAGCAGCGCGGCGCCGACGGCCTCCGGGCCCGCGGGGGCGGCCGCCAGCATCGAGGCTCCGGCTTCCAGGGCGTCTTCGGCGGGCGGCCCGTCGTCGGCGTACCGGACGGTGCCGAGCACCGTGCCGACCAGTTCACGGGCCGCGGCCCGGTCCTGCTGCCGCTGTCCGTCCTTGCGCTTGCTCACGAGGTCACGATACGGAGGGCGGGCCCCGCCTACGCACCGGCGGGGGCCCGCCCTCGGAGGGACAGGGGGCGCGCTACTTCACGGCGCTGCCCGCGACCCACTCGTTCCAGTTCATGTTCCAGCCGTTGAGGCCGTTGTCCGGCTTGATGGTCCTGTCCGGGGAGTTGACCATGTGGACCACGTCGCCGATCAGCGAGTTCTGGTAGAACCAGGCGCCGTCCGTGCCCGGGTCGCCGGCGCCCTTGACGTCCTCCAGGCCGATGCAGCCGTGGCTGGTGTTGGCGTTGCCGAAGATGCCCTTGCCCCAGTAGTTGCCGTGCAGGAACGTGCCGGAGCTGGACAGGCGCATGGCGTGCGGCACGTCGGGGATGTCGTACTCGCCCTTGCCGTCGTTGTTCGTGAAGCCGACCGTGGAGCCGTCCATGCGGGTCTGCTGGTACTTCTCCGAGATGACCATCTTGCCGTTGTACGTCGGGTGGTCCTTGCTGCCCGCGGAGATCGGGATCGTACGGATGGTCTTGCCGTCGCGCACCACCGTCATCTGGTGGGTCTTGGCGTCCACCGTGCTGACCTGGGAGCGGCCGATCTGGAAGTTCACCTTCTTGTTCTGGACGCCCTTGACGCCGGGCGCTGCCTCGACACCGTCCAGCTTCATGTCCACGCTGACCTTGGAATTCGGCTTCCAGTAGTCCTTGGGGCGGAAGTCCAGGCGCTGGTCGCCGAACCAGTGACCGACGATCTCCTGGTTGCTGCTGGACGCCACCTTGATCGCGGACTCGACGTCCTTCTTGTTCTTCACCGGCTTGTCGAAGTTGACCGACACCGGCATGCCGACACCGACGGTCGAGCCGTCCTCCGGGGTGTAGTTCCCTATGAAGCTGTTCTTCGGGGAGACCGTGGTGAAGGTCGAGTGCTCCACCGCCTTGCGGCCCTTGGAGTCGGCGGCGTGCGCAGTGATCGTGTACTTGGTCGAGCGCTCCAGCTGCTTCTTCGGCTTCCAGGAGCTGCCGTCGGCGGCGAGGGTGCCCTCGACGGGCTTCTTGTTCTCGCCCGAGGTCATCTGTACGTCGGTCAGCTTGCCGCCGGTGACGCTGACCTTGGCGTCGCTGTTGATGCCCGCGTCGGCCGAGCCGTTCTCCGGCGATATCTTGATCTTGGCTTCGGAGGCGTCCTTCGCCGCCGCCTCGTCGACCTTCTTCGTGTTGTCGTGGCCGCCATCGTCACCGCCGTCGCCACCGCCGCACGCTCCGAGGGTCAGCACACCCCCGAGCAGCGCTGCAGTGGCTATCAGGCCCTTGCGACGCTTGCTGTCCGTCATCACACGACTCTCCATTGCCTTGCTGCCGAACCCGGAAACCCCCGAGCCGGGCGTCGCACCGCAGACTGCCGGGCGACACCTCAGGAACGTCTGTTCCGTTTCGTCCGTTCCATACGTAGGACAGCTGTGGCAAATACCACGCAACCCCCGGACGGGACGGGGCGTCGTCCGGGGGCCGGGTGGTGCCGGTGGCGAGGAGCGCCCGGCGTGCGGTGCCGCCTCAGAAGCGGACCCGCACTCCGTCCGCGGTCTCCGCGCCCTCGGGCTCGTCGTCCTCCGGGTAGCCCTCGTCCTCCGCGTCGTCCCCGAGGACCCACTCCGCGTCCGCGTCGTAGTCGATCTCCTCGCTGCTCCACGACGCCTGGGTCAGCTCCACCCCGGGCACGTCCTCGACCAGGTCGAAGGGGTCCACTAGGTACGCCAGGGCCTCCGCCGGATCGTTCTGCACCGTTTCCCGCGCATGACCGCGCTCCTCCGCGGGCAGGGACGGGTCGGCGTCGATGTGGTCGAGTGCGGCACCGGTCAGCCGGTCCGAGTCCGCGACCTCCATGACCAGTTCGACATGGAGCCGGACAAACCGTGATGTCTCGTCATTGCTCATGTCTGGGAGCGTAAGCACCAGCCGGTCCTGACTTCCCCACGACCCGCGGCTGTCACTAACATCTGTTGTCAACGGTCAATTTGCCGAGCCCACAAGGGGGATCGTTTTCGTGCCCGTGACCGCACGTCGACCACTGCTGACCGCCGCAGCCGCGGGATCGGTACTGCTCGCACTGTGGTTCGTCCCGTCCGCGAACGCCACCGTCGAACACGGCGAACGGACGACGCACACCCCCCGCTCGGCCCAGCAGGACCCGACCACGCAGCCGCAGTCCGCCGGCCAGGCGCCGCAGGGCGCACAGCGGGAGCCGGACGTACTGCTCGCGGACACCGGCGCCTTCGACACCACGCCGTACGCCATCGGCGGCGCGGCCTTCCTCGGCATCGGCGCCGGCCTGGTCGGATTCTCCGTCCGCCGCACGCGCGGCAGCGAGGTCTGAGCGGGGCCCGGAGCCGCCCGTAGAGCTCCGACCTGCGAAGAGACGCGGCAGCAACCTGGCTAAGAAGCACCGGGCCGCGCGCGGACCGATCCGCGCGCGGCCCCGGCCCGTCAGGCCAGTTCGCCGGTGACCTGCTCCACCGTCTCCACCAGCCGGCCGCTGCGTACGAAGTCGTACGCCGCCTCCAGGTCCGGTGCGAGGAAGCGGTCCTCCCCCGGTCCCTGTACGCCCGCGGCGCGTACGGCTTCCAGCACCGCGCGGGTGGCGGGCGCCGGGGTCAGGCCGTCGCGCATCTCCACCGCCCGGGTCGCCGCGTACAGCTCGACGGCGAGCACCCGGGTCAGGTTGTCCACGGCCGTGCGCAGCTTGCGCGCCGCCGACCAGCCCATGGAGACATGGTCCTCCTGCATGGCGGAGGACGGGATGGAGTCCACCGATGCGGGCGCCGCCAGCCGCTTCAGCTCGCTGACCAGCGCGGCCTGCGTGTACTGGGCGATCATCAGGCCGGAGTCGACGCCCGGGTCGGCGGCCAGGAACGCGGGCAGGCCGTGCGAGCGGTTCTTGTCCAGCAGCCGGTCCGTACGGCGCTCGGCGATCGAGCCGAGGTCGGCGGCGGCGACGGCGAGGAAGTCCAGGACATAGGCGACCGGCGCGCCGTGGAAGTTGCCGTTCGACTCGACCCGGCCGTCCGCCAGGACCACCGGGTTGTCCACTGCGGCGGCCAGCTCACGGTTCGCGACCAGGCGGGCGTGGTCCAGGGTGTCCCGGCCCGCGCCCGCGACCTGCGGGGCGCAGCGCACGGAGTACGCGTCCTGGACGCGCGGCGCGTCGTCCTGGTGGTGGCCGGTGAGGCCCGAACCGGCCAGGACCTTGAGCATGTTGGCGGCCGAGGCGGCCTGCCCGGGGTGCGGGCGGATGGCGTGCAGCTCGGGCGCGAGCACCTTGTCCGTACCGAGCAGCGCCTCCAGGGAGAGCGCCGCGGTGATGTCCGCGGTGGTGAAGAGGCGGGCCAGGTCGGCACAGGCCATGATCAGCATGCCGAGCATGCCGTCGGTGCCGTTCAGGAGGGCCAGGCCCTCCTTCTCGCGCAGCTCGACCGGCGCGATGCCGTGCTCGGCGAGCAGCTCGCCGGCCGGGCGTACGACGCCGTCGGGGCCCTCCGCCTCGCCCTCGCCCATCAGCGTCAGCGCGCAGTGCGACAGCGGCGCGAGGTCGCCGGAGCAGCCGAGCGAGCCGTACTCGTGGACGACCGGGGTGATCCCGGCGTTGAGGATCTCGGCCATGGTGGCGACGACCAGCGGCCGCACGCCGGTGTGCCCGGAGGCCAGGGTCTTCAGGCGCAGGAACATCAGCGCGCGCACCACCTCGCGCTCGACCCGCGGCCCCATGCCGGCGGCGTGCGAGCGCACGATGTTGCGCTGGAGCTGGGCCCGCAGATCCGGGCTGATGTGGCGGACGGCGAGGGCGCCGAAGCCCGTGGAGACGCCGTAAACCGGGTCCGGTTTGGCGGCGAGGTCGTCGATGACCGCGCGGGCGGCGGCGACCGCGGCCGTGGCCTCCTCGGACAGCTCGATACGGGCGGCGCCGCGGGCGACGGCGATGACGTCCTGTGCGGTCGTGCCGGACGTCCCCAGCACCACAGTGTGCATATCCATATTCAGGCACCCTAGAAGCTGAATCCCTGGATGTCACCACTGGATTCGCAGCGGCCCCGGCAACGCCGCCGCACGACCGCGTCACCCACCGCGTCACCGGCCGGAGCGCCGGCCACCGTACGGGGATCTCAGCGCCGGAACCGGCGCCGTTCCGTCGTCGGGGCGCGCTCGGGGGCGTCGGCCAGGCGTACCACCGGATCGTCCGTACCGCCGTCCCGGCCCGCCACCACCGGGCCGCGCGAGCCGGCGCCCTTCGCCCGGTACTGGGCGGCGTCGGCCAGCCGGAACAGGCGCCGGGCGGAGCGCACCGGGCCGATCGGGTCGCCGGTCGAGGCGACGCCGACGGCGACGCCCTCGCCCAGTTCCAGTTCCGCGGCCCGGTCGCACAGCTCGGCGGCCACCTTGGCCACCTCGTCGGCCGGCGGACCCACCGTGAGCAGGCAGAACTCGTCGCCGCCGAGGCGGGCCGCGAGGGCGCCCGGCAGTATGGCGCCACAGAGGGAGAGCACCGAGCCGAAACGTTCCAGCAGCCGGTCGCCGACGGCGTGCCCGCACGAGTCGTTGACCCGCTTCAGCCCGTTGAGATCGCACACCACCAGGCTCACCACCGCGCCGTCCCTGCGGTGCCGCTCCAGCGCCTCGTCGAGCCGCATGTCGACAGCGCGGCGGTTGGCCAGGCCGGTCAGGGAGTCCGTGAACGCCAGCCGGCGCGCCTCCGCCAGCCGCTCCGTCTGCGCGACCCCGGCGGCGGTCACCGCGGCCAGTACGGTGGCGAATTCCGCGTCCGCCCGCGTGAAGACCGGCTCCCCGGCCGAGCGGGCCACGTACAGCTCGCCCCACGCGCGCCCGTGCAGCACGATCGGCGCGACCACACAGCAGCCCCGGCCGCGGCGGCGCAGCGCGGCGACCCGCTGGTGGTTGTACGGGCCCTCCCGCGCCGGGCCGTCGGCGGTCTCGACCCACGCGTCGGGCTGGCCGCCCCCGGCCCACTGCTCGTGCAGGAATCCGACGATCTCCGGGAACTCGTGCACGGGATATGCCTCGTCCCGGGGGAACTCTTCCTCCCCCTCGGCCAGTTCGCCGACGTTGACCAGCACTTTCAGCCGGCCCAGCTCGCGCTCCCAGGCCGAGATCGCCGCGAAGGAGCCCCCTATGGCGGCCCGCACCCCCTCCGCGGCGGCCCGTACGGACTCGCGCGGGGTGTGGGTGGCAGCCATCGCCTGCGCGAGTGCCACCACGGCCCGGAGCCTGTCGTCACCCTCGTCCGTCACCGGGCCTCACATTCCGTCACCGTGCGCGCTTCGTATCACTACAGCGTAGGAATGTTCGGGGCCGTTCGCCTTTTCCGGATGGACACGGTGCGTTACGCCGCCGCCGGGCGGGCCGGGCCCACCCGGCACGCCTCACTCCCCCGGCCACTCCGGCCGCCGCTTCTCGTTGAAGGCCGCCACGCCCTCCGCCCGGTCGCCGGAGAACGCCACGCTGCGCCAGGCGCCGTCCTCCAGGTCCAGGCCGGTCCGCAGGTCGAGGCCGTGGCCCAGGCGCAGGGCGCGTTTGGCGGCACGGAGGCCGACCGGGGAGTTCCGTGCGATGCGCCCGGCCAGGGCCAGGGCCTCTTCGGTGTCCCGGCCCTCGTCGACCAGCTGGTCCACGAGGCCCAGGTCACGGGCCTCGGCCGCCTCCACCCGCCGCCCGGTGAAGATCAGCTCCGCCGCGCGGGCCGCGCCGACGCGCCGGGGCAGCAGCTGCGTACCGCCGCCGCCCGGGATCACGCCCACCGACACCTCCGGCAGGCCGACCACGGCCGTACGGTCCGCCACGATCAGGTCGCAGGCGAGCGCCAGCTCGTAGCCGCCGCCGAGCGCGAAGCCGTGGACGGCGGCGATGGTGGGCATCGGCAGCTCCAGGACGCCGGTGTAGGCGGCGCGGGCGCGCGGGCGCTGCCGCATCAGGTCGGCGTCGCTGAAGGAGTTGCGCTCCTTCAGGTCGGCGCCCACGCAGAAGGCGCGCTCGTGGGTGGAGGTCAGGACGGTGACGCGGACGCCGCGGTCGGCCGCGAGGGCGTCGCAGGCGGCGGTGACGGCGTCCGCCATGGCCGTGGACACGGCGTTCATCGCCTTGGGCCGGTCGAGCCGCAGTTCGGCGACGTGCCCGTGGCGGTGTACGCCGACGAACTCCCCGAAGCGTTGCGTGTCCATGCAGCACCCTCCCTGGTCAACGGTGGTCCGACAACGACCGGCGCCGGTCGTTAACGATCGTTCGCCACTCTAGCCAGGGGGTGCCGCGGCCGGAACCGGACGGATCACGCGCACCGGGGTTCAGGTACGGCGGCTCAGCAGCCAGGGCTCCACGACGCCCAGCCCCCGCACCGGCCGCTGCCACATCGGCTGGAGCGCGAAGCGGTACTCGGGCAGCGGTCCGGCGCCGCCCGCCGCGGCCTCGGCGGCGGCCTTCGCGTCGGCCTCGGAGACCGGCGCCTCGCCCGTACGCCCCAGCTCCTCCGCGAACGCCTCGTCCACCAGCACCGTGTCCTTCGGCGCTATCGAGGTGAGCCGGCTGGCCAGGTTCACGGTGGTGCCGAAGACATCGCCCATCCGCGTCGTGACCGTGCCGAACGCGATGCCGACGCGCAGCTCCGGCATCGTCTCGTCGTTGGCCATGGTCTCGATGAGGCGCAGGCCGATCTCGGCCGCGATGCCCGCGTCGTCGGCCGCGAACAGGACCTCGTCGCCGAGCGTCTTGATGAGCCGGCCGCCGTGCGCGGCGACCAGGTCGGCGGCGGTGGTCTCGAACGCCTCGACCAGCTCGCCCAGTTCCTCCTCCTCCAGACGGCGGGTGAGCCGGGTGAAGCCGACGAGGTCGGCGAAGCCCACCGCGAGCCGCCGGTCGACCATCTCCGCGTCGTCCTGGGCCTGCACGACGCGGCCGGTGGCGGCGGCGAGCTGGCGGCGCCAGACGTAGACCAGGAACTCCTCCAGCTCGGGCAGGAGCAGTTCGACGAGGGGGTAGGTGATCTCCGTACGGGTCAGGCCGGAGTCCTGGGGCTCGGTCAGGCCCTCCAGGAAGGAGTCGATCTGCCAGTCGGCGAGCCGGGCCGTGGTCTGCCCGGTGGAGCGGGCCACCTGGACCGCCATCGCCTCGCTGAGCAGTCCGGCCTCCACCAGGCCCGCCAGCCGCCGCAGCGCCAGTACGTCGGCCTCGGTCAGCGCCTTGACCTGGCCGATGTCGGCGAAGCCCATGGCGCGCCAGAAGCGGGAGGCCAGCTCCATGGAGACGCCCGCGCTGCGGGCGGCCTGGAAGGGGGTGTAGCGGCGGTCGGCGCCGAGGATGAGCTGTTCGAGGCGGATGGCGATGGTGTCGTCGTCACCGGCGTCGCCCGCGCCGTCGGCCCGCGCCACGCCGTTCACCGCGCCGTCCGCGGCCCCGGCACCCGCCGCGCGGCTGCCGGTACGCGTGGCGGTGCCGTCGGCGGACACGCCGCCGTCCGTCCGTGCCGGGTCCCCCTCACCGCGAGCAGCCCCCGTCTCACGAGGAGCGATGTCCGCTTCGCGCGGGCCGGCGCCCGAGTCGTCGGCGGTCACCGCCCGCTCCCTGTCCGTTCCCTGCGCACTGCCCTTCCGATCACTGCTCGCTCGTCGTCCGCTGCACGGCGGACCGCCTCAACGATACGGCAGGTGTGCTCTGGCTCACTCTCCCACCTCGTCGCTTTCGCCCCCGACGACACATAAGAGCGATTGCTCCCGAGGTTTCTTGACCAGGATCTGATCGTTCTTGACCGCTATACGGACGCAAACGTGGACAGCCCGCTACTCCTGCCCCGCCGGGCGCAGGTGCACGATGTCGCCCGCGTCGACCGGCCGCTGCATCCCCTCCTCCGTCGCGAGCACCAGCCGCCCGTCCCCGTCGATCGCCACCGCCTCGCCGCGCAGCTCCCGGTCGCCGGGCAGCTGGGCCCGTACGGTCCGGCCGAGCGTGGCGCACCCGGCGGCGTACGCGTCCTGAAGGCGGCAGGCCGCCGCGTCGCCGTCCGCCGCGGTCCACTGTCCGTACCAGTCCTCGACCGACCGCAGCACCGCCCGCAGCAGCGGGTCGCGGTCGGTGACCTTGGCACCGGCCAGGACCAGCGAGCCCGCGCCGGGTACGGGCAGCTCCTCGGCGCGCAGCGTGACGTTGAGGCCGATGCCGATCACCACGCCGTCCCCGGCGCGCTCCGCGAGGATGCCGCCGGCCTTGCGCTCCTCGTCGCCGACCGTGACCAGCAAGTCGTTGGGCCACTTCAGGGCGGTGTCCACCCCGGCGGTGCGGGCCATCGCGCTGGCGGTCGCCACCCCGGCGAGCAGCGGCAGCCAGCCCCAGCGCTCCACGGGCACCTTCGGCGTCAGGTAGAAGGAGAAGAAGAGACCGGAGCGCGGCGGCGCCGACCACCGGCGATCCAGCCGCCCGCGCGCGGCGGACTGCTCCTCGGCGACGAGGACGGCCCCTTCGGACAGTCCGGCCGCGGCCCGCGCGGTGAGGTCGGTGTTGGTCGAGCCGGTGGCGGGCACCACATCGACGTCGGTCCACAGCGCGCCGGGCCGCAGCAGCGCGCGGCGCAGTGCCGTGCGGTTCAGCGGCGGGCGCTCCAGGTCGGACCAGCGCCCCCCGGCGCCGGTCCCCGAGTGGTCTTTGTCCTGGTTTTCCGGTGGTTGAGGCGTCATGGCCCCAGCCTAGGTGTGGTCAACGACGCAGTGCCGCTGAGCAGTCCCGCCGATACGCTACGAATCGGTAGCCATCCCCGTTCAACCCCCGTACCACCTTCGTACGAGCACCAGTCCAGGACGAGCAGGAGCCGCATCCCGATGTCCGAGCCGGAAGCACACATCACCACGACCGCGGGCAAACTGGCCGATCTTCAGCGCAGGATCGAGGAGGCCACCCACGCCGGGTCGGCGCGGGCCGTGGAAAAGCAGCACGCCAAGGGCAAGCTGACGGCGCGTGAGCGCGTGGAGCTGCTGCTCGACGAGGGCTCGTTCGTCGAGCTGGACGAATTCGCGCGGCACCGCTCGACCAACTTCGGCCTGGAGAAGAACCGGCCGTACGGCGATGGTGTGGTGACCGGCTACGGCACCGTCGACGGCCGTACGGTCTGTGTCTACTCGCAGGACTTCACCATCTTCGGCGGTTCGCTGGGCGAGGTCTACGGCGAGAAGATCGTCAAGGTGATGGACTTCGCCCTGAAGAACGGCTGTCCCGTCGTCGGCATCAACGACGGCGGCGGCGCCCGCATCCAGGAGGGCGTGGCGGCCCTCGGTCTGTTCGCGGAGATCTTCCGCCGCAATGTGCACGCCTCCGGCGTGGTCCCGCAGATCTCGCTGATCGTCGGCCCGTGCGCGGGCGGCGCGGTCTACTCCCCCGCCATCACCGACTTCACGGTCATGGTCGACCAGACCTCGCACATGTTCATCACCGGGCCCGACGTCATCAAGACCGTCACCGGCGAGGACGTGGGCTTCGAGGAGCTGGGCGGCGCCCGGACGCACAACACCACCTCGGGCGTGGCGCACCACATGGCGGGCGACGAGAAGGACGCCATCGAGTACGTCAAGGCGCTGCTGTCCTACCTGCCGTCCAACAACCTCTCCGAGCCGCCCGCCTTCCCCGAGGAGGCGGACCTGGAGACCTCGGACTACGACCGCGAGCTGGACACGCTGATCCCGGACTCGGCGAACCAGCCGTACGACATGCACACCGCCATCGAGCACGTCCTCGACGACGGCGAGTTCCTGGAGACGCAGGCGCTCTTCGCGCCGAACATGGTCACCGGCTTCGGGCGGGTGGAGGGCCACGCGGTCGGCATCGTCGCCAACCAGCCGATGCAGTACGCGGGCACGCTGGACATCAACGCGAGCGAGAAGGCCGCGCGGTTCGTGCGCACCTGCGACGCGTTCAACGTGCCGGTGCTGACGTTCGTGGACGTACCGGGCTTCCTGCCGGGTACGGACCAGGAATGGGACGGCATCATCCGGCGCGGCGCCAAGCTGATCTACGCGTACGCGGAGGCCACGGTTCCGCTGATCACGGTCATCACCCGCAAGGCGTTCGGCGGCGCGTACGACGTCATGGGCTCCAAGCACCTGGGCGCGGACCTGAACCTGGCCTGGCCGACCGCGCAGATCGCGGTGATGGGCGCGCAGGGGGCGGTCAACATCCTGCACCGCCGCACCCTCGCCGCGATCGAGGACCCGGCCGCACAGGACGCCCGCCGCCAGGAGCTGATCCAGGAGTACGAGGACGCGCTGCTCAACCCGTACGTCGCGGCCGAGCGCGGCTACGTGGACGCGGTGATCATGCCGTCGGAGACCCGCCGGCACATCGTGCGCGGGCTGCGCACGCTGCGCAACAAGCGCGAGTCGCTGCCCCCGAAGAAGCACGGCAACATCCCGCTGTAGGGGCGCCCGTGCCCGTCAGCAGCGCTGTCCGCCGTTCGCCGCAACCCCTCAAGGAGGTCGGTCGATCATGATCAAGGTCGTCCGGGGCAACCCCACACCCGAGGAGCTGGCCGCCGCACTGGCGGTGGTTCGCACCCGCGCGGCGGCCGCCGCTGCCGCCGCGTCCGCCGCGCCGGGCCCGGAGCGTACGGACGAATGGGCCGACCCGGCGTCCACGATCCCGCGCCGCCGGCTGCCGCACCCGGGGCCGCGGGCGTGGCGCACGAGCTACTGGCCGCGCTGAGGCCGCGTAGTACCCATACCCGGCGGCGCTTGAGTACGCGTACTCAGGCGCCGCAGGCGTTCCCGGCGCAGGATCGAAGGATGCTGTGGTCCGATCCGCCCGACGAGCCCCCCGAGGAGCTGCGCCAGGTACAGGCGATGCTCCGCCGGATGGGCATCGTGCTGGCCGTGGCCGCCGTGGTGCTGATGGTCATGCTGGTCGGCGGGGCCTGAGGACCCGCTCCGGACCGTACGCGGACACCACCGGTCGATACGGCGACGGACCCGGGCCCGCTCCGCACCGAAACGGACGAAGAGGACCAGCTCACACACCCCGCCTGCAACCGCCACCCCCACTTGGGACATCCTTTACCTCTGAAGGCCGCAATTCGGGCGCCCGTACGGCACGGTCCGCGCGGCACCGGGCCGTACGGCAAGGGGAGTGGAGAGCGATGAACAGGCCGCTGAGGCACATAGCCGTCTTCTGCGGGGTGCTGGTGCTGGCGCTGCTGGTGCGCGCCACCTGGGTGCAGTTCGTCCAGGCGGACGCGCTGGCGAACGACGACAACAACCGCCGGGTGAAGATCGAGGCGTTCTCCTATCCGCGCGGCAACATCATCGTGGGCGGCAAGCCCATCACCGGGTCCGTCGAGACGGCCGGCGACTTCAAGTACAAGCGGGTCTACAAGGACGGCCCGATGTACGCGCCGATCACCGGCTACGCCTCGCAGTCCCAGGGCACCACGTTCCTGGAGGGCGTCTACAAGGACATCCTCAGCGGCAAGGACGACCGGCTCTTCCTCAAGCGCGCCAAGGACGTGCTGACGGGTGAGAAGCCGCGCGGCGGCGACGTGCTGACGACGATCAACGAGAAGGCGCAGCGCACCGCGTACAAGGCCCTGACCGACCTGAACGCCAAGGGCGCGGTGGTCGCCCTGGAGCCGGCCACCGGCAAGATCCTGGCGATGGCGAGCACGCCGTCCTACGACCCGTCGGTCTTCGCGGGCAGTTCCTTCAAGGAGGGCGACAAGTACACGTCCCTCATCAAGGACAAGGCCAAGCCGATGAACAACCGGGCGTCCCTGGAGATCTACCCGCCCGGCTCCACGTTCAAGATCCTCACCGCCGCCGCGGCCCTGGAGCACGGCATCGTCCCGGACATCGACACCCCGGTGCAGGCCCCGGTGCCGTACACGCTGCCGCAGACGGCCACCAAGGTCGGCAACGACATCGCCACCGCGCCGTGCGCGAACGCGTCCCTGAAGGTCGGCATGCAGTGGTCCTGCAACAACACCTACCTGGAGGCGGCGAACCGGCTCGGCACGGACAAGATGCGCGAGACGGCGGAGAAGTTCGGCTTCAACCAGAAGATCTTCACCCCGGTACGCACCGCCACCAGCGGCTACCCCAAGAAGCTGGACAAGCCGCAGACCGCGCTGACCGGCATGGGCCAGGGCAGCCTGACCAGCACCCCGCTGCAGATGGCCATGGTCGTCGCCGGGCTCGCCAACAACGGCAAGGTCATGCAGCCGTACATGGTCGAGGAGACCCGCGGCCCCGACCTGTCGACGATCGAGAAGTTCGAGCCCAAGGAGCTGAGCCAGGCCGTCTCCGAGAGCACCGCGAAGAAGGTGCAGGAGATGATGGAGAACACCGCGGAGAACGGAACGGCGAAGAAAGCGCTGATCGACGGCGTCAAGGTCGGCGCCAAGACCGGTACCGCCCAGCACGGCGCGGACGTCCGCGACGAGCGCCCGTACGCCTGGTTCGTCTCGTACGCCAAGCAGGGCAACGGCTCGCCGGTCGCGGTCGCGGTGTTCGTCGACCCCTCGGACATGGACATCCCGCGCAAGGAGATCGCCGGCGGCAAGCTGGGCGGCCCGATCGCGAAGAAGGTCATGGAGGCCGTGCTCGGCAAGTGAGCGGGCCGCCGGTCGGCATGGAGCGGGGCGGGCGTCACAGGGCGCCCGCCCCGCTCCGTTTCGTACCGCACCCGCACCGCTCCGTACGATGGCGGTCATGACCGTTCAGCCCGGCGCCGCCGCCCGCCGTCTCGTCCTCGCCTCCCAGTCCCCCGCCCGGCTCGGCCTGCTGCGCCAGGCCGGGCTCGCGCCCGAGGTCGTCGTCAGCGGGGTGGACGAGGACGCGATCACCGCCGGCAGCCCGGCCGAGCTGGCCCGGGTGCTCGCCGAGGCGAAGGCCGACGCGGTGGCCGCGCGCCCGGAGACCGCCGGCGCCCTGGTCATCGGCTGTGACTCGGTCCTCGAACTGGACGGGCGGGCGCTCGGCAAGCCCGCCGACGCCGAGGACGCGATCGCCCGCTGGAAGTCGATGCGCGGCCGGTCCGGGATCCTGCAAACCGGCCACTGCGTGATCGACACGGCGCGGGAAGGGCGCCGGGTGTCGGCCACCGCCTCCACCACCGTCCGCTTCGGCGAGCCGAGCGACGCGGAGATCGCCGCGTATGTGGCCTCCGGCGAACCGCTGTACGTGGCGGGCGCCTTCACCCTGGACGGCCGGTCGGCCCCGTTCATCGACGGCATCGACGGCGACCCCGGCAACGTCATCGGCCTGTCCCTGCCGCTGCTGCGGCGGCTGTTGGCAGAGCTGGACGTGGCGATCACGGATCTCTGGGCGTAGCCCGCCGCTCCCTGTCTCTCGATCTGTCTGTCTCTCAATCCGTCTGTCTCTCGATCTGTCTCTCAACGGATGGGGTCCGCCTCGGCGTCGCGCCCGCTGGGGGCGTGCGTAGCGGGGAGGTGGGTCCCGCGCAGGGCGGCGGCCGCGGACGCCGCGAGATCGCCGAGCGCGCGGTCGTGCGGAAGTCTGATGAGCAACTGGGCGGCGACGTACGCGCCGTCACGGCCCCGGCCGCCGTTCCGGTGGGCACGGTCGCGCAGCACCAGACCGTCGGGCGCCGGCAGCATCTCCTCGACCAGCAGTTCGCCGGCGTCCTCCCGAGCGCTCTCTTGGGCGCTCCCCTGGACGCTCTCTTGGGCGCCTCTTTGTGCGAGCAGCCGGTCGATGACGCGCAGTGTGGGCAGTGCCGTGAGGTCGGCCGGTACGGGTTCGGCGCCCGCTCCGCAGCGTAGGAACGCGTACCGCGGCAGACCGGCCGCGCGGCGCAGGGCCGCGAGGGTGCGTACCTTGTCCAGGTCGGTGTCGTCGGCGCGCCACAGTGCCGTACGCGGCAGCCGCCAGGCGGCCGGGGAGACGACGAGCCGTCCGCCCACCGTGAGCCGGGGCAGCCGCTCGGCGCGCGGGAACGCGCCTGCCAGCCCGTCGAGCTGGACGGTGTACGCCGTCGCGGGGTGGCTCGCGGCCATCAGCAGCCGCAGCAGCACGTCGTACGGCGGCAGGGCGCCGCGCGTCCCGTGGTGGACCGGCACGATGCGCCGCCCGTCCGCCTCCGCGATCACCCGGTCGCCGTCGCGGCGCAGCGTGATGCGGTCGAGCGGCAGGTAGCGGGCCGTGCCGGGGCCCGGGGCCGTGCCGTAGTACGGCGCGGGGTCGGGGTCGCCGGTCCACCAGCTGGTGACCAGGGGGCGGCGTACGGCGTTGGCCGCGCGCTCGGCCGGTGGCGGCACGAGCACTTCGACGAACCGTACGTCCGCCTCCCGCTCGACGGCGGCGAGGAAGGCACGGTGGCGCTCGCCGTTGCCGTAGCCGCCGTGCCCGGCGTGCAAGGCGTGCAGCGCGTCGGCGAACCGGGCGTCCAGTACGCCGGCGGGTGAGACCGTCTCCAGGGCGGCCGGCGGGCCGGGACCGGCGAGGGGCCGCACCAGGCAGTCGACGGGCCAGGGCGGCAGGACGGCGGTACCCGCAGGCGCGTCGAAGGTGTCGAGCAACGCGTCGGTGAGGTCCACCTGTTGTGCGTCGCCGCGGGTGGCGAGGTGGGCGAGCAGGCGCGCGTATCCGGAGTGCGCGGTACGGGCCGGATGCCAGCCTTCGTAGCGGCGGCGGGTGGAGGGGGTGTCCGGTGGTGGCTCGGGGGCGGGCCACTGGTCGGCCAGGAGATCACTGAGGAGGCGAGGGCGCTCGTCCAAGCCGTGCGCTTCGTCGCACAACTCCCCTGCCGGAGCGCTGTGTTGGCGGTCCGCCTCGCGCAGTGCGGCCAGGCGGGCGGCGGTGCGCAGGGCATCATGTACGGCATCGACGGCCGTCGCGGACACCGCGGCCGCCCCGGAGCCCGCCCCCTCGGCCATCCGGTACGAGTCCACGAACTCCGCGTCACCCAGCGGCTCCGTACACGGCAGCCGGTCCCGTTCGCGGACGGCCACCGCCGGGGTCCACGCGCTGCGCCGGCGATGCGGGGCGGCGCAGACCCGGAGGACGCCGAGGCCGTGGAGGTGGGCGAGGAAGCCGCGCAGGACGCGGCGGGTGCCGTCGTCCGCCTTGTCGGTTCCCGGGCCGGTGCCGGGCGCGGGTCCGGTATCGGCGCCCGCTCCGAGACCAGGCCCGCGCCCCGTGGTGCCCAGCAGCGCCGCCTCGATCCCCCCCAGCGGGCGGGGGCCTTCCGCCAGCAGCGTCAGTACGGCGTCCAGCGGCCGGGTGCGACGCAGCTCGACCTGGCGCAGCCGGTCCCGTACGGCCGGATCGACCACCCAGCACCGCACGGCGCCGTCCGCGCGGAAGTGCAGCGGTGCGGGGGCGAGCGGGGTCGCGGGGTCCGCCGTCGTCAGGTCCACGGTGCTCAGCCGGGTCCGCGTCACCTGCACGTTCTCCGCCGTTTCGGACGCCATCGGGCCGAGCGCCGTACCGGGCGCGAGCAGCGGCGGCGGCTCGTCCGGGACCGTATGGCCGGGCTGCGGACGGGGGCCTAGCGGGACCGGCGCGACCTGGCCGACCCAGCCGCGCGGCGTGGTCTTCACCGCGGCCCGGCCGAGCGCCCGCCACAGATACGCGGCACTCTTGCGCAGGCGCTTGCCGCTCCAGGACTCGCCGCGCGCCAGCCGCCGTTCGACGATCGGTATCAGTTCCGGCGCCGCGTCGGCCAGGAAGGCCCGCATGACCGGGCTCGCGCAGGCCAGCGTCCAGGCCAGCGCGCCCACGCGGTCCGCTTCGTCCGCGACCGCGCGCTCCAGCTCCCGGCGGGTTCGGGACAGCCGTACGCCGATCCGGTGCACCGCGACGGCCTCGTGCACCAGGCCCTCAGGGACGGCGGCCAGGGACTCCAGATACGCGCAGTCCGCTTCGCCGGGGGCCGCGCCGGCGTGCAGGCGGCGGCGCAGGGACAGAACGGTTCCACGGTCGGTGTCGGCGAGCTCGGGGTGCGGGACCACGGTGGTGCCCAGCTGTTCGGCGAGGGCGCGGGCCCGGTCGGCCTGCTGCTGCCGCGCGCGGTCGTACTCGCCTGCACGGTCGAAGAGCTGCGGGTTCCCGGCGCGGGTCCAGACCTCGGCGGGTATGCCGGCGGTGCGCAGGAGGGCTGCGGGGGCGGGGCTGTTGCCGGCAGGGGCTTCGGGGGTGTCGGGGGCTTTGAGGGGGTCGGGGGCGCCCGTGTCCGCCGCTCCGGCCTCGTGTGCGTCCGTGTTATCCACGCAGGGGCCCACGAGAGATCACCCGGTCCGCGCCCGGCGCGACCGGAACCGTGCCGAGCGAGGCACCACGGACGTCCCGCGGACAGTCGGCAGGAAGATCGGCGACCGGCAGCATCCCTGCCTCCTCACGAACCGGGCACGGGGCGCTCTTCGCCCTCGTCGCGCCCTCCTCGCATGGTGGCCCCGGGGCGCCGCCGTCGCATGCGGAGCGGGTTCCGGGCGGGTCACGGACGGTGACGGAAAATCGGGGCTCAGCCATTGTGGCCGCGCACCCGACCCCCGTAACATACATACATGGATGTACGTAAGAGCAGCGGGGCGGACCGGCCCGCCGGACGGGAGGCGGCCCGGCGACCCGGCGCCGCGCAGCCCCGTGCCACCCAGGCCGACCGCCGTGCACGCACCCGTGCCGCGCTGCTCGAATCGGCCGCCCGGGGCCTGTCCCGGTACGGCTACGGCAACCTCAGGCTCGAACAGGTCGCCCAGGACGCCGGGTACACCCGCGGCGCGCTCTACCACCAGTTCACGGGCAAGCAGGACCTCACCCTGGCCGTGACCGAATGGGTGCTGGACACCTGGTGGCAGGAGGTCGGCGTGTTCGTCGAGCGGGCGCCCGACCCGATCGCGGCGCTGCTCACGCTGGCGCGCGGGCACGCCGTCTACTGCCGTCGCGACATCGCCCGGGTGGCGATGGCGCTGCGGCTGGAGTTCGCCGGGCAGGACCACCCGGTCGGACGCGCCGTCGAGCAGGGCTACCGCGATCTGCTCGACCGCTGCACCGCCCTGATCGAGGCGGCGCGCGAGGCGGGAGCGATCCCGGACGACCCGGACGGCCCGCCCGCCGGGATCCTCGCGCTCGCCTACGTCGGCGCGATCGAGGGCACGTCGATCGCCCTGTCAGGACACGCCCCGCACGACGCGCCGCTCGTGGCCAGGGCCGCCGCCGGCGCGCTCGGCCTCACGTACGACCCCGGGGAGCACACGGACCCGGGCCGCACCGCTCACCGTCGGACCACGCGAAGGGAAGCGTCATGAAGGTCGCCATGGTGGGACACCACTACCCGCACGCCGCGCACCGCGAGGAATTCGTCTCCCGTGTCCGCCGCACTGCCGAAGTGTTCCGCCGTACGCCCGGCTGCCTGTCGGCGGAGTACTGGCTGACGGCGGACGGCGACGCGGTGGTGTCGATCGTGCGGTGGGAGTCCGAGGAGGCGTCCCGCGCGTCGCTCGCCGCCGTGCAGGCGGCGCCCGAACTGGACCTTGTCTTCGACGAGCGGGAGGTGCGCCCGCGCGAGATCGTGCGTCTGGTGGCGCCCTGACCCGCGCGGGCGCTCCGCGGAATTACGCCGCTGCCGTGGCGGCGTGCCGGCAGTGGGTGCACAGCAGGCGGCGGCCCGCCGCGTGGGACGTGCTGCGGCCCAGGCCCGCCGTCCGGTGGACCGTGCGCGGGACCGCGGCGGCGTGCGCGGCGCACGCCGCCGCACCGCACTCCGCGCAGACGGCCAGCGCGGCGGTCGCGCTGCCGAGTTCCGCACAGTCGAAGCACTGCATTGAAATGACTCCCGTTGAGCTAGGTTCCGAGATCGCGTTCGTGTTCCGACATCGGAAGAGTGGTGGCCCTGCGCAGAGCAACCGCATCCGGGAGCCGGACATTCCGGATTCCCCCGAGCGGTGACGACCGTCACGGCCCGTGCTGGGATCCGGTGCGCCTCGCCGGGAAAGCCGGCCCGGCCCCTCCCCATCCCATGCACCCCCTCCGTAAAGCTGTGCGAGCCTGGAAAGCCGCCCGCGTACGCCGCGCCCCGCACCCGTACCGCCACCCGCACCCGCCCTCATGCCCGCCCCGGAGGAAGCCCCCCATGCCGCAGTCCGTCGACCGTGCCCTGGACCTGCTCGACGCGGTCGCCGAGGCGGCGGAGCCGGTACCGGCCAAGGTGCTGGCCCGGCAGCTGGACTGCGGCCTGTCCACGGTCTACGACCTGCTCGGCTCGCTGACCGAACGCGGCCATCTGGCCCGTACGCCCGCCGGGTACACCCTCGGTTACCGCGTACCGGCCCTGCACCGCGCGTTCCAGCGGCAGTTGCGGATCGACGAGCGGGTGCACGAGGCGCTGCTGCGGCTGCGCCGGTCGTCCGGCGCGGACGTCTTCTTCAGCACGTACCGGGACGGAGGGATCGCCGTGCTGGACGGCGCCGCGGGCCCGGACTCCGCCTTCTCCGTCGGCCAGGACACCGCCGCCCACGCCACGGCACACGGCCGCGCCCTCCTGGCCGCCCTCCCGGCCGCCACCCGCCGCCAGTACCTGACCGCCAGCGGCCTGCCGCCCCGCACCCCACACACCATCACCACCCCCGACCGCCTGGAACGCGAACTGCGCCGGGTCCGCCGGAACGGAGTCGCCGTGGAACGCGAGGAGTCCGTATCCGGCATGGCCTGCATCGCCATCCCGGTCCCCATACGCCCCAGCGGCCCCGGCACCCCACCCACCGCACTCACCGCCGTCTCGGCCGCCCTCCCGATCGCGGACTTCGCCCGGCTGCGCGGACCGCTGACGGAGGCGTTGCGGCGGGAGGTGGCGGGGCTGGGGTGAAGGCGCGGCGCTAGGTTGGCAGCAGCATCGCGCGGAGGATCGGGGGAACCACATGGCCGGTAAGGCCACGATTGCAAAGCTGACGTACTACCCCATCAAGGGCTGCTCCGGAGTGTCGGTGAGTACGGCGGAGCTGACGCCCGCCGGGCTTGCGCATGATCGCAGCTTCATGGTGACCGGCGCGGACGGGGTGTTCCGGAGTCAGCGGCGTGATCCTTTGCTGGCGGTGGTCCGTCCGGAGATCAGTCCGGACGGCGCCCGCATGACGTTGCGCGCGCCGGGGGCCGAGGCGTTGTCCCTGGATGTGGATGCTTCGTCCGCGCCACGGGATGTGGAGATGTTCAAGGCGCCCTACCGGGGCATCGATCAGGGGGATGCCGTCGCCGGGTGGCTGAGCGAGGTGCTCGGTGTGCCGAGTCGGCTGGTGCGGGTGCCGGAGGACCATGGGCGGGTTACGGACGGGCTGACGCCCGGGACGTCCGGGTACGCCGACAGTTGTGCGCTGCATGTCGTGTCCCGTGCGTCGCTGGACCTGCTGCACGCGCGGCTCGTGGAGCAAGGGGCCGCGGTGCTGCCGATGGACCGGTTCCGGCCGAATGTCGTGGTGGACGGGTGGGACGAGCCGCATACCGAGGACCGGGTGCGTCATGTGCGGGTCGGCGAGGCCGAGTTGGGGTACGCCAAGCTCGCCGTACGGTGCGCCGTCACCACCGTCGAGCAGTCCTCCGGCGCGCGGACCGGGCCCGAGCCGCTGCGGACGCTGGCCGGGTACCGGCGCGCGGCCGGGGGTGGCGTCGTGTTCGGTGCCAAGTTCGCCGTACTGCGGCCGGGCAAGCTGTCGGTGGGGGACGAAGTGGCGGTCAGTTCGTGGGGTGAGTCGGAGCGGTAGCGGGTCGGGTGCCGCTGCCGGGCCCGTAGGCCGTTCCGTACGCCGTCAGCGTCAGTACCAGCAGCGCCAGGACGACCATGAGCAGCGCGAACGCCGTCCAGCCGGCCAGACCGACCGCGAACGCCCCGAGGACGGCGTGCACCACCGCGCAGGTGATGAGCACGATGCGGCCGAACGTGCCCGGCGGGCGGTCGCGTACCGCGATGCGGACCAGGAGGACGGCGCAGCACGCCAGATAGAGGGCGAAGACGGCGCCGAGCACCCAGGCGCCGGCGGACATCGCGGCGGGGTCCATGCCCGCCATGGACATGTGCTGCCGGGCCATCACGACGCTCAGGACGTAGTTGAGGAAGAGGATGGCGAGCGCTTCCAGTACGAGTACCACCGCCGCCACCCACGCCACTGGTCTGCGTGCCGCCACCCCGTCCACCCTCTTTCCGGCCGCTGCACTGTTACCGCGAGTACGAAAGACCATCGCGCACGCTACTCCTGAGTACCCCCCGCTCTACAAGAGGCCGGATACGGGTAAGAGCCGGGAGCGGAAGCGGACGCGGCCCCCGGACGCAGACGCGGGCAAAGTTTCCTTCGCCCATTCGTAGGGACTCCACAAAGAAACGGGGTTCCGGCGAAGGACGGCCGGGCGAGACCTTGCCCACATTTTGATCACCGCACGACCCCCGGAATACGGGCCTTACCCTGGGATGCCGGGGAACTTCGGTCCCGGACCCGCACCGGGCGCACGCTCCGTGTGGGCAAGCTCACTACCGGGAACGGGTCGGCACGCGGTGTCGCCAGTCCCTAAACTCGCGACGTCCTAATTTGTTGCGGCGAAGCGCCAAGGAGGAACCGATCGTGCGCAAGGTGCTCATCGCCAACCGAGGCGAAATCGCTGTCCGCGTAGCCCGTGCATGCCGGGATGCCGGAATCGGGAGCGTAGCCGTCTACGCCGACCCTGACCGGGACGCCCTGCATGTCCGCGCGGCAGACGAGGCCTACGCCCTGGGCGGTGACACTCCTGCCACCAGCTACCTCGACATCGCCAAGGTCCTTGCCGCCGCCGCCGATTCGGGCGCCGACGCCATTCACCCCGGTTACGGCTTCCTCTCCGAGAACGCCGAATTCGCACAGGCCGTCCTCGACGCCGGGCTGACCTGGATCGGCCCCCCGCCGCAGGCCATCCGCGACCTCGGCGACAAGGTGGCGGCCCGTCACATCGCGCAGCGCGCCGGTGCGCCGCTGGTCGCCGGCACCCCCGACCCGGTCTCCGGCGCGGACGAGGTGGTGGCCTTCGCCGAGGAGCACGGCCTGCCGATCGCCATCAAGGCGGCCTTCGGCGGCGGCGGGCGCGGCCTGAAGGTGGCCCGCACGCTGGAAGAGGTTCCGGAGCTGTACGACTCCGCCGTCCGCGAGGCCGTGGCGGCCTTCGGTCGCGGCGAGTGCTTCGTCGAGCGCTACCTGGACCGCCCGCGGCACGTGGAGACCCAGTGCCTGGCCGACAAGCACGGCAACGTGGTCGTCGTCTCCACCCGTGACTGCTCGCTCCAGCGCCGCCACCAGAAGCTCGTCGAGGAGGCGCCCGCGCCGTTCCTGAGCGACGAGCAGAACGCCGAGCTGTACCGCGCGTCCAAGGCCATCCTCAAGGAGGCCGGCTACGAGGGTGCGGGCACCTGCGAGTTCCTGGTGGGCCAGGACGGCACGATCTCCTTCCTGGAGGTCAACACCCGCCTCCAGGTCGAGCACCCGGTCACCGAGGAGGTCACCGGCCTGGACCTGGTCCGCGAGATGTTCCGGATCGCCGACGGCGAGGTGCTGGGCTACGACGACCCGCCGGTGCGCGGCCACAGCTTCGAGTTCCGTATCAACGGCGAGGACCCGGGCCGCAACTTCCTCCCGGCCCCCGGCACGGTCACCACGTTCGAGGCCCCGGCCGGCCCCGGCGTGCGCCTGGACGCGGGCGTGGAGTCCGGCTCGGTCATCGGCCCGGCCTGGGACTCGCTGCTCGCCAAGCTGATCATCACCGGCGCCACCCGCGAGCAGGCGCTGCAGCGCGCCGCCCGCGCGCTCGACGAGTTCACCGTCGAGGGCATGGCCACCGCCATCCCCTTCCACCGCACGGTCGTCAAGGACCCGGCGTTCGCGCCCGAGCTGACCGGCTCCACCGAGCCGTTCCGGGTGCACACCCGCTGGATCGAGACCGAGTTCGTCAACGACATCAAGCCGTTCGCCGCGCCCGGCACGGACGAGGCCGAGGCGGACACCCGCGAGACGGTCGTCGTCGAGGTCGGCGGCAAGCGCCTGGAGGTCTCGCTGCCGTCCTCGCTGGGCATGCCGCTGGCCCGCGCCGCGGTCGCCGGGGGCGCCAAGCCCAAGCGCAAGGCGGCCAAGAAGTCCGGCTCCGCGGCCTCCGGCGACACCCTCGCCTCGCCGATGCAGGGCACCATCGTCAAGGTCGCCGTCGAGGAGGGCCAGGAGGTCGCCGAGGGTGACCTGGTCGTCGTCCTGGAGGCGATGAAGATGGAGCAGCCGCTGAACGCGCACCGCTCCGGCACGATCAAGGGCCTGACCGCCGAGGTCGGCGCCTCGCTGTCGTCCGGCGCGGTCATCTGCGAGATCAAGGACTGAGGTCCGGCAGGGGCGTACGGGCCTGTCGTACGCCCCTGCCGGCCGTCGGCGCGGGGTCCGTGGCGCATGAGTGCCACGGGCCCCGCGCCGCTTTTTTTGCGGTGATGACGCCCGCCCCGCCCTTGCGGACAGAACTCGTCCGCATCGCTTCCTACGGTCCTGCCATGACGACATCGCAGAACGTCCTTGTCACCGGCGCCACCGGAACCGTCGGCCGCCAGGTCGTCGCCGAACTGCTCGCCCGCGGCCACGCGGTCCGCGCCCTCACCCGCGATCCCGCCAAGGCGGACTTCCCGGACGGCGTCGAGGCCGTACGGGGCGACCTGACCGACCCCGACAGCCTCGCCCCCGCGCTGGAAGGCGTCACCGGCCTCCACCTGATCACCTTCGGCGGGGCCTGCTTCGCCCCGCTGGAGACCGGCCCGCGCATCCTGGAGCTGGCCCGCGCGGCGGGTGTACGCCGCGTCACCGTGCTGCACGGTGGTGGCCCCTCACCGCTGGAGGACGCGGTCCGGGCCGACGACGGGGTGGACTGGACCGTCCTGATGCCGGTCGAGTTCATGTCCAACGCCCTGGAGTGGGCGCCGGGCATCGTGGACGCGGACGAGGTCCGCGAGCCGTTCGCCGGCCGGCTGAGCGCCATGGTCCACGAGGGCGACATCGGCGCCGTCGCCGCGGTCGCCCTCACCGAGGAGGGGCACGCGGGCCGGGAGTACGTGATCACCGGGCCGGAGCCGCTGACCGTCGGCGACAAGGTGGCCGCCCTCGCCGCCGCCCGCGGCCGGGAGATATCCCTGGTCGAGCTCACCCAGGAGCAGGCGATCACGCGATGGCGGGCCGCGGGGCACTCGGAGGACGTGATCGGCTTCCTGCTGGAGGTGTACGGGAACACGCCGGAGGTGGGACGTACGGTCGTCGACACCGTCGAGAAGGTCACCGGCCGTCCCGCCCGTACGTTCGCCGAGTGGGCCGCCGAGCACGCGGCCGCCTTCGGCGCGACGGGCGCCGCGTAACGCCGGTTCGGACCGGCGGGGCACGCCCCGCCGGTCACCGGCTCACGAAGTGCCCACCACGTCCTGCGGGAACGTCAGCTGCCGGCCCATCCACTGGAGCGCGGCGGGCAGTTCGCGCCGCCAGGTGGCGAAGTTGTGGCTGCCCTGGTCGAGGATGATCGACTCGGCCTTCATCGGCGGCTTGACCGCGTTCAGGAACTCCTTCGCCGCGGGGTAGTTCTTCTCGCCCTCCCGGCTGGTGCCGATCAGCACCGACACTTGCGGCGCGGGCAGGTGCGCGAGCCGCCACATCAGGTCGTGCTCCCGCTTGCGCTTGGCGCGGTCCTTGTCGTCCCCGAAGAGGTTGCCGGTGGTGGGGTCGCTGGTGACCTTGTAGTCGGGCGAAAGGGCCGCCGCCGAGGTGTACGTGCCGGGGTGCCGCATGGTCAGCTGGAGGGCGCAGCTGCCGCCGGACGAGTAGCCGAGCACGCCCCAGCCGCCCGGGTCGTGCCCGACCCGGTAGTGCTCCTTGAGCGCGGTGGGAAGATCGCTCGCGAAGAACGTTTCCGCTTGCGGGCCGCCCGGCACGTCCACGCACTGGGTGTCGCGCGGCGGCGCGATGGTGGGCCGCAGCATGACGATCACGGTGGGCTGCATCTTGCCCTTGGCGATCAGGTCGCCGGCGGTCTGCGTCACCCGCAGGTGCTGGGCCAGCAGGTAGTGGCCGCCCGGGTAGCCGCTGATCGCGACGACGACGGGGAAGCGCTGGCGCTCGTACTGCTTCTGGAAGTACTGCGGCGGCAGGTAGACGTACGCCGGGTCCACGGCCTTCGTGCGCTTGCCCACGATCCGTACGGACTCCACCCGGCCGACCTTGTCGGGCGCTCCCTTGGGAAGGCCGTGCACCTTGTCCAGGCCCTCGGCCCCGGCGGGCTGCACGAGGCCCTTCGACGGGTCGCCGGCCGGGCCCGCTTCCCCGTCGCCCCACTTGGCGACCGCGCCCGGGGCGTCGTCGTACAGGCCGAGGAGTTCGTGCCAGGAACCGTAGAACTGGAAGTTGGCGTTCACGACGAGGCCGAGCGCGGCGACGATGGACAGCTGCGTGGCCAGGATGGACCCGATCCGGCCCAGCCAGGCCAGGGGACCGTTCCTGGCGAAGCGCGGCCACTGCCAGAGCGTGAGTCCCACGCACACCACGGCGACCGCGATCATGGTGTACAACAGCGATCGGCTGGTCAGTTCCATTGCTTCCCCAGGTGTTCCCGCACGCGTTCCGACGGTCTCCGCAGAGCCCATTGCGCCAGGTTTGATGCCTGTCCGGGGCGCGTCGTTGCCACCGTGCGCACTTGTTCCCCAAGGCGCCCACGCCCCCTTCCCTCCCCGTCACCTGCGGGCCGTCTCCCGTCCACCCCGCGCGCGGTGCCCGGCCGGGCGCCGGGGCGCGGCACCGGTCCGAAGGCCCCCGCCGTGGGGGCAGTGGCATCCTGGGGACACCGGTCCGGTGGAGGGCCGCGCTCAGGGAGGACGGCGAGGACGGCGATGGTGACCGAGACGGCAGGGCAGGAATCCGTACGACCCATGCGTGCCGACGCGCGCCGCAACTACGAGCGGCTGCTGGCGGTGGCCCGTACGGCCTTCACGGACCATGGGACGGACACCTCGCTGGAGGACATCGCACGGCGCGCGGGCGTGGGGATCGGCACCCTCTACCGGCACTTCCCCAACCGGACGGCCCTGATGGGCGCGGTGTTCCAGGGCGAGGTGGACGCGCTGCTGGCGCACGCCAGGGAGCTGAGCGACGCGCCCCACCCGTGTGCGGCGCTCGTCGAGTGGCTGCGCGCGATCATCGCGCACGCCAGCACCTACCGCGGGCTGTCGCGGGCGCTGATGGCCGCGCCGGGCGACGCCACCTCCGGGCTGTCGCGGTGCAGCGTCCCGATGCGCGAGGCGGGCGGCGAACTGCTCAGCCGCGCGCAGGAGGCGGGCGCCGTACGGACCGATGTGAACATCAGTGATCTGATGCAGCTCACCAACGGCATCGCGCTGGCCGTGGAGGAGTCACCGGACGACCCGGATCTGGCCGACCGGCTGCTCACGCTGACGCTGACGGGGCTGCGGCCCGAGAAGGGGTGAGCGGGCCGGATGGTGTCGTCCGGCCGCCCGTCGTCGGGCGGTGCCGGCACGGCCGTACGCACGTGCCGGCACCTCTTCAGCGGCGGCGGGGCGCCAGATCGGCGACCCGGCCGCCCGGCGGCTCGGCCAGCGGCGCGGCCGTCCGCAGCTGCGGCCCGGAACCACCGCCGCCCGGAGCCAGATTGCGCCGCTGGCCGGGCAGCGGTACGTCCCGGCGTGGACCGCGGCGGTCCGCCGCCATCACCTCCGATGCCGGCTGGCCGGCTCCCGCGCCGGGACCGCCCGCCACCGAGATCTGCACGCCCTGGTCGGCCAGCGCCTGCAGTTCGGTCGCGGCCCGGTCGTCGTGCCCCGGGGGCTCGTCGGTCACCAGCCGGGTGATCACGTCCGTGGGCACCGTCTGGAACATGGTGTCCGTACCGAGCTTGGTGTGGTCGGCGAGGACCACGACCTCCGCCGCGGCCTGCACCAGCGCCCGGTCCACGCTCGCGGAGAGCATGTTGGACGTGGACAGGCCGCGCTCGGCGGTCAGGCCGCTGCCCGAGAGGAAGGCGCGGGAGACCCGCAGCCCCTGGAGCGACTGTTCGGCCCCGCTGCCGACCAGCGCGTAGTTCGAGCCGCGCAGGGTGCCGCCGGTCATCACGACCTCGACCCGGTTGGCGTGCGCCAACGCCTGGGCGACCAGGAGGGAATTGGTGACCACGGTCAGACCGGGCACCCGCGCGAGCCGGCGGGCCAGCTCCTGCGTGGTGGTACCGGCGCCGACCACGATGGCCTCGCCTTCTTCGACGAAGCCGGCGGCGAGATCGGCGATGGCCGTCTTCTCCGCGGTCGCTAGATGGGATTTCTGTGGGAAGCCGGACTCCCGGGCGAATCCGCCCGGCAAGACCGCACCGCCGTGCCGGCGGTCGAGCAGTCCTTCTGCCTCCAGCGCCCGCACGTCCCGCCGTACGGTTACTTCGGAGGTCTGGACGACGCGGGCGAGCTCACGGAGCGACACCGCTCCGTTCGCCCGCACCATTTCGAGGATCAGTTGGCGACGTTCTGCAGCGAACACGAAACTGACAGTAACGCCAACGACCGTCTGCTTTCAGCAGGTTGCACCAATTAACGGAAGTTGTTCGTTCCCGACCCTCGCACGTGGTATATGCCGGTGGCCGGTCACGCAGTGACACAAGAGTGCCACGAACCGGCGCTCCCCGGGGGCTTCCGGCATCGGGAGGTACGGGGAACTCGCGCGCGGACGGGCCGCCCGCCGTATGTCCGGGGCCCTCACCGGGCCCGCGGGACCGAACGGACCGCGGCCCGTTCATCCCGTTGGCCGCGACCTGTTCGGTTCTATTTCGGTTCTCTTCGGGGCCCGTCGGCGCTACTCGCTGGACATCTTGCGCGTGTGCAGCTGCCGCGCGACCTCGGCGATCGAACCGGACAGCGACGGATAGACGGTGAACGCGCTGGCGATCTGCTCCACCGTCAGGTTGTTGTCGACCGCGATCGATATCGGGTGGATCAGCTCGCTGGCGCGCGGCGAGACCACCACACCGCCCACGACGATGCCGGTGCCGGGGCGGCAGAACAGCTTCACGAAGCCGTCGCGGATGCCCTGCATCTTCGCGCGCGGGTTGCGCAGCAGCGGCAGCTTGACGACCCGGGCGTCGATACGGCCCGCGTCCACGTCCGCCTGGCTGTAGCCGACGGTGGCGATCTCCGGGTCGGTGAAGACGTTCGCGGAGACGGCCTTGAGGTTGAGCGGGGTCACCGCGTCGCCGAGGAAGTGGTACATCGCGATCCGGCCCTGCATCGCGGCCACGGAGGCCAGCGCGAGGACGCCGGTGCAGTCGCCCGCCGCGTAGACGCCGGGGGCCGAGGTGCGCGAGACCTTGTCCGTCCAGATGTGGCCGGACTCCTTCAGGCGTACGCCGGCCTCTTCGAGCCCGATGCCCGCGGTGTTCGGGATGGAGCCGACCGCCATCAGGCAGTGCGAGCCGGTGATCGTACGGCCGTCCGACAGGGTGACCTCGACACGGTCCCCCACACGTTTGGCGGAGGCGGCCCGCGAGCGCGCCATCACGTTCATGCCGCGGCGGCGGAAGACGTCCTCCAGGACGGCGGCGGCGTCCGGGTCCTCGCCCGGGAGCACCCGGTCGCGGGAGGAGACGAGGGTGACGCGGGAGCCGAGCGCCTGGTAGGCGCCGGCGAACTCGGCGCCGGTGACGCCGGAGCCGACCACGATCAGCTCTTCCGGCAGTTCGTCGAGGTCGTAGACCTGCGTCCAGTTCAGGATGCGCTCGCCGTCCGGCTGCGCGTCCGGGATCTCGCGCGGGTGGGCGCCGGTCGCGATCAGCACGGCGTCCGCGGTGAGCGTCTCCTCCGTGCCGTCCGCCGAGGTGACGGTGACCGTGCGCGAGCCGTCCGGGGACTGGCCCGGCTCCAGCCGGCCGCGGCCGCGCAGCACGCGGCCACCCGCCCGGGTGACGGAGGCGGTGATGTCATGCGACTGGGCGAGCGCCAGGCGCTTCACGCGCCGGTTGACCTTGCCGAGGTCCACGCCGACGACGCGCGCGGGGCGGTCGACCGGCGGGGTGTCGTCCTCGACGATGATGCCCAGCTCGTCGTACGACGAGTCGAAGGTGGTCATCACCTCGGCCGTCGCGATGAGGGTCTTGGACGGGACGCAGTCGGTCAGCACCGACGCCCCGCCCAGGCCGTCGCAGTCGACGACGGTCACCTCCGCGCCGAGAGAGGCGCCCACCAGGGCCGCCTCGTATCCGCCGGGTCCGCCACCGATGATCACGATCCGAGTCACGTACTCCATTGTCCCGCACGCCCGCGCCGGGTTACCCCCCGGGGGCCGCCGTTCGAACCCCGAGTACCACGAGCGCACCCCCTGACCTCCCGTACCCTCGGAACCATGTCGCTCTACGCCGCGTACGCCGGCAACCTCGACGCGCGGCTGATGACCCGCCGCGCCCCGCACTCGCCGCTGCGCGGCACGGGCTGGCTCAACGGCTGGCGGCTGACGTTCGGCGGGGAGCAGATGGGCTGGGAGGGAGCGCTCCCGACGATCGTCGAGGCCCCCCGCTCGCAGGTCTTCGTCGCCCTCTACGACATCGCGTCCATGGACGAGGAGTCCCTGGACCGCTGGGAGGGCGTGGGCATGGACATCTACCGCCGGATGCGGGTACGGGTGCACACCCTCGACGGCGACGAGGCCGCCTGGCTGTACGTCCTCAACGGCTACGAGGGCGGCCTGCCCTCCGCCCGCTACCTCGGCGAGATCGCGGACGCGGCGGAGTCGGCGGGGGCGCCGCACGACTATGTGATGGAGCTGCGCAAGCGGCCCTGCTGAGGCCCTTCGTAGAGATCTACGAACAGATCCCCCGGATGCCGTCGGCCGGGACATCTACGCGCGTAGGCAATTACCGGCTACCCTCGTCCGCGTGAACGCATCTGTTACCCCGGACATCGCGCGCGACCCGCAGGGCGCCGCCGCCGACGCCGCCGCCCGCCTCCGTGAGCTCACCGGCGCCGAGACCCACGACGTCGCCCTGGTGATGGGCTCCGGCTGGGCGCCGGCGGCCGAGGCCCTGGGCACCCCCGAGCACGAATTCCCGGTCACCGAGCTGCCCGGCTTCCCGGCGCCGGCCGTCGCGGGCCACGGCGGCAAGTTCCGCTCGTACAAGATCGGCGAGAAGCGGGCCCTGGTCTTCCTCGGCCGTACGCACTACTACGAGGGCCGCGGCGTGGCCCCCGTCGTGCACGGCATCCGTACCGCCGCCGCGGCCGGCTGCAAGACCGTGGTGCTCACCAACGGGTGCGGCGGCCTGCGTGACGGCATGCGGCCCGGCCAGCCGGTCCTGATCAGCGACCACCTGAACCTGACCGCCACCTCCCCGATCGTCGGCGCCCGCTTCGTGGACCTGACCGACCTGTACTCGCCGCGCCTGCGCGAGCTGTGCAAGGAGGTCGACGCGACGCTGGAGGAGGGTGTCTACGCCCAGCTCCCCGGACCGCACTACGAGACCCCGGCCGAGATCAAGATGCTGCGCACCATGGGCGCGGACCTGGTCGGCATGTCCACCGTCCTGGAGGCGATCGCCGCCCGTGAGGCCGGCGCCGAGGTGCTCGGGCTGTCCCTGGTGACGAACCTCGCCGCGGGCATGACCGGTGAGCCCCTCAACCACGAAGAGGTGCTCCAGGCCGGCCGCGACTCCGCGACCCGCATGGGCAGCCTGCTCGCCCAGGTGCTCGACAAGCTCTGAGCGCCGCGGCAGCAGCGGTCCGAGCGACACGCAAGCAGAAGTACGGGGCGTTCACGGACGCCCCGTACGCCGTACGGGTGCCCCGCGGCGCCCCGTACGCGCAAGGCCGGGCCATCCCGGCCGCCCGGTGCGGCGCGCGGGGCCGTGCGCCCGCCGGTCGAACCATCGCGCGGAGTGGGTAAGCGTTAACGCGCCGAGCGCTTCCCCCCGACCACCGCAACCAGAGGCAGGAGCATCACGTGGCAACCGATCCCGCGGAGCTGATCAGCCGGGCGAAGGCATGGCAGGCCGAGGACCCCGACCTCGAAACCCGCGAAGAGCTGGGCAAGCTCATCGACGCGGAGGACCTGGACGAGCTGGCGGCCCGGTTCGCGGGCACCCTGCAGTTCGGCACCGCCGGGCTGCGCGGTGAGCTGGGCGCGGGCCCGATGCGGATGAACCGCGCCGTCGTCATCCGCGCGGCGGCCGGGCTGGCCGCTTACCTCAAGGACCAGGGCCAGGCCGGGGGCCTGGTCGTCATCGGGTACGACGCGCGCTACAAGAGCGCCGACTTCGCGCGGGACACCGCGGCCGTGATGGTGGGCGCCGGGCTGCGCGCCGCGGTGCTGCCGCGTCCGCTGCCGACCCCCGTACTGGCCTTCGCCATACGGCACCTGGGCGCGGTCGCGGGCGTCGAGGTCACCGCCAGCCACAACCCGCCGCGCGACAACGGCTACAAGGTCTACCTGGGCGACGGCTCGCAGATCGTGCCGCCCGCGGACGGGCTGATCGCGGAGCGCATCGCGGCGGTGCGGTCGCTGAACGACGTGCCGCGGCCCGAGGAGGGCTGGGAGGTGCTGGGCGAGGACGTGCTCCAGGCGTACCTGGCCCGTACGGACGCGGTGCTCACGCCGGGCTCGCCGCGCGACACGCAGGTGGTCTACACGCCGATGCACGGCGTCGGCCGCGACGTGCTGGTGGCCGCCTTCGCGCGGGCCGGGTTCCCGGCGCCGACCGTGGTCGCCGAGCAGGCGGAGCCGGACCCGGACTTCCCGACCGTGGCCTTCCCCAACCCGGAGGAGCCGGGCGCGATGGACCTGTCCTTCGCCACGGCGCGCTCCGTCGGCCCGGACATCGTCATCGCCAACGACCCGGACGCGGACCGCTGCGCCGTCGCCGTACCGGCCCCCGGTAGCGAGGCCGGCTGGCGCATGCTGCGCGGCGACGAGGTCGGCGCGCTGCTGGCCGCGCACCTGGTCGGCAAGCAGGCGTCCGGCACCTTCGCCACCACGATCGTGTCGTCCTCGCTGCTGTCGCGGATCGCCGCCGGCGCCTCCCTGCCGTACGAGGAGACGCTGACCGGCTTCAAGTGGCTGGCCCGCGTGGACGGCCTGCGCTACGCCTACGAGGAGGCGCTGGGCTACTGCGTCGACCCCGAGGGCGTCCGCGACAAGGACGGCATCACCGCCGCCCTGCTGATCACCGAGCTGGCCGCCGAGCTGAAGCAGTCCGGCCGTACGCTCTGCGACCTGCTGGACGACCTGGCGCTGCAATTCGGCCTGCACGCCACCGACCAGCTCTCCGTCCGCGTCGAGGACCTGTCGCTGATCGCCGACGCCATGCGCCGGCTGCGCGAGCAGCCGCCGGCCGCGCTGGCGGGCCTGGCCGTGTCGTCCTCCGACGACCTCTCGCGGGGGACGGACACGCTGCCGCCCACCGACGGCCTGCGCTACTACCTCGCGGGCGCGGAGCAGGACGGCGTCGAGGGCGGCCGGGTGGTGGTCCGGCCCAGCGGTACCGAGCCCAAGCTGAAGTGCTATCTGGAGGTCGTGGTGCCGGTCGCCGACGCGCAGGGGCTGGCCGCGGCCCGCGCCAAGGCCGACGAGGTACTCGCCGCCATCAAGGCCGATCTGTCGGCCGCGGCGGGCATCTGACCTGACCGCATACGCGCAGCGGGCCCCGGGACCGAGAGGTTCCGGGGCCCGCTCCGCTTTCCCGTACGGGTGACAGTCGTACTGCACATGCCGGAGCGCGCCCCCGCCACCGCCCGCCCTCCGGGACACGCTGGTCTGGTCCGACAACCTGCCGAGGCTTCCCAGGAGTTGCCGCAGTGTTCCCGACCGCGACCGGCACGGCCGCCCCCACCGCCCCGGCACCGGACCCCGCTCCCCGCCCCTCCCCCGGACGCACGCTGCGCGGCCTGCTGCACCGCGCCGGGCCCGCGCTGCTCGGCTATGTCGCGGCACGCCTGCTGGGCACCTGCGTGCTGATGAAGTGGGCGCACCTCCAGCGGCACGGGCTGTGGCCATTGCTGGCCAACCGGTGGGATTCGCGCTGGTACACGGGGATCGCCGACCACGGTTACGCGGCCTTTCTCGATCCGAGCCGGTTCGACGCGTGCAACCTCGCCTTCTTCCCGCTCTACCCGGTGGTCGTCAAGGCCGTCGCGGGCGTGACGCCGGGCTCCCGCGCGACCATCGGGCTGCTCGTCGCGGTCGGCTGTTCGCTGCTCGCCGCGTGGGGGATCCACGCCGTGGGCGAGCGCCTGCACGGGCGCCGAGTGGGCACCGTACTGGCCGTCCTGTGGGGTGCCGCGCCGGTCGCCGCCGTCCAGTGGATGGGCTATACGGAGTCCCTGTTCACCGCGCTGGTGGCGTGGTCGCTGTACGCCGTGCTGACCGACCGCTGGGTCACGGCCGGAGCGCTCTGCCTGCTCGCCGGGCTCACCCGGCCCACCGGCGTGGCGCTCGTCGCGGCGGTCTGCGTCAGCGCCGTCGTGGCCCTGTGGCGCCTGCGCCGTACCGGTCCCGTGCCCATGCCCTTGGACCCGGACCGCAACCGGATTCGCCGGATCGTCCTGGGCGCGGTGCTGGCGCCGCTCGGCTGGCTCGCTTACGTCGGATGGGTGGGCGTACGGCTGGGGCGCGCGGACGGCTACTTCGCGGTCCAGCGGCAGTGGCGCAACGAGTGGGACGGCGGCCGGGAGACGCTGCGCGCGCTGCGGGCCACCCTCGTCCATCAGTCGAACCCACAGCTCTACCTGGTGGTGGTGTCGCTGGTCCTGATCATGTCGGTGGTGCTGTTCCTGCTGTGCCTGTCCGGCCACCGGTCGCTGCCGCTCCTGGTCTTCAGCGGCGTGCTCCTGGTGGTCGTCCTGGGCAGCGGCGGCGTCTATTTCCCCCGGGCCCGCTTCCTGCTGCCCGGCTTCCCGCTCCTGCTCCCCCTGGCTCTGGCCCTCGCCGGCACCCGCCGCCGGACCGCCGTGCTGTGCTTGTCGGTCGCCGCCCTGGGATCGGCCTACTTCGGCGCGTACATGCTGCTGACGTACCGGGGCGCGCTATGACCTTCAGAGCGCGATGAGCACCACCAGCGCCACCGCGCCCACCACGCACGGCACGATCACCTCGTAAGCCCACTTCACCACCGGCGTGCCCTGCGCGCTCTCCCGCTTGGCGCCGCGCTCGCGCAGCTCCCGCAGTTCGTCGAGGGCCCGGTCGGCGGTGGCGCGCGGCGGGGGCGCGGCCGGGGCCGGGCCCAGGTGCGGGTCGTGGTGGTCCGGGCGGCCGGCGGCGCGCGCCGCCTGCCGGTTGGCCTTCTTGCGCTGCCGCAGCGACACGGGGATCGACCAGAGCTGGTACTTCGTGCCGTCCGTCGTGAAGACCTCGCTGGAGAACGACGCCCGCAGGTCCTCGACCGCCGCCCAGGGCAGCGTGACCGTACGGAACGGGTTGCGCACCACCAGCCGGTCCGCGCCCGCGCGCACCAGCGGGCGCAGCGTGAAGGCGGCCACCAGCGGCACCGCGAACAGCAGCCCGGCCACCGCCAGCAGCTTGGTGTGCGCCGCGCCGCGCACCAGCGCGTCGCCGCCCAGCCAGGCGGCGAGCGCGAGCAGCAGCACGCCGCCGGCGAGACCGGCGGGCGAGCGGTAGCTGCGGTCCGCGTGCTGCTGCGGGGAGGACTGTTCCGGGCTCGTCATGCTGCCGATTGTGCCTGAGCGTCCGGATGTCGGACATTGCGTTACGGCATCATTCGTACGCCCCGCCCCCCGGGCGCGTCTCAGGCCGCCACCAGATCGGCGTAGACCACGATGTTGTCCGGCCGGTGGCCGCCGACCAGGGCGCCGCCGCAGGTCACCAGGCGCAGCTCGGGCCGGTCGGTGTCGCCGTAGACCCGCTGGGTGGGGAAGTCCTTCTTGTCGACCTGCTGGAGCGCGCGGACGGCGAAGACCGCGGTGCGGCCGTCCGCGCGGTCGACGTAGATCCGGTCTCCGACGCGGATGCGGCCCACGTCCTTCAGTACGGCCGGTCCTTCGACGGTGTCGTAGTGGCCTATGAGGACGGTGGGGCCAATCTCGCCGGGGGTGACGCCCCGGTCGTACCAGCCGATGCGGCCGGCCTGGCGCACGGACGGCACCTCGACCGTGCCGTCCGGGGCCAGGCCCAGGTCCAGGACCGGGCCGGTGTTCACGCCCGCGGCCGGGATGCGGACGCGTACGGGCCGGGCGGCGGGCAGCGCGGCCGGAGCCGGGGTGCGCGGGGCCGCGGTGGGGGCGCTGGTGTTCGCGACGTGGACGGCAGGCGCCACGGAGGGGGCGCTACCGCCCAGGGCGCCGCGGGCGAGCAGTACGCCGCCGAGCGCCAGGAGGAGCACGCAGGCCGCCGTCAGCAGGCGGTCCGCCCGGCGCCCCGCGGGGCGCCCGCTCAGCACCACGAGCCCTCGGACTGCCGGCGGCGGCGCACCGCGAAGACCACGCCCGCCGCACCGGCCGCGGCGAACGCGCCGCCCGCCGCGAACAGCGGGGTGGTGTCCGGCGCCTCCGGCGCGTCGTAACCGGCGGCCACGCCGCCCTTGGGCAGCGTCTTGGTCTGGGTGCCGGTCGGGGCGGCCTGCGAGCCGGCGGGGGCCGGCGCCTTGCTCTCGGTGGCCTTGACGGCGTGCGTGCCGCCGGGGGCACTGCCCTTGCCGGGCTTCGCGGCCGGCACGCAGCCCTTGGGCAGCGTGGGGAAGTTGGCGTAACCGGGCGGGTAGCTGCCGCCCTGCATCTTGAAGCGGAACGTGGGGCGGGCGCTGTACGGGCTGACGATCTTCGCGCCGTAGCGGGCCAGGGTCGGGTGCGTACGGTCGAGGAAGGCGCCCGGCACCGCGTTGCCCGGACCGTCCTCGAAGGTCACCCTGGGCCCCTTGGAGCTGTTGGTCATGGCGGCGAGGGTGCCGCCGCCGATGGCCACGCGGCGGGTGACGGAGCAGCTCTTGCGGCGGTCGGAAGCGGTGCCGCCGGGCTTGTGGGCGGTCGGTACGGCGGCGTGCCCGCCGGCCTCCTTGCCGCCCTGGCCGCGCTTGCCGGCCTCCTTGCCGCCGGTGGACGGCACGCCGGACTTCGGCAGCGCGTACGTCCTCGCGCGGCTGCCACCGCCGACGTGCAGCACCGGCGACGCGCCCGAGACGCCGGACAGGCGCAGGTGCAGGCCCTTGATCTGCGCGGTCGGGTGGTTACGGTCGAGGAGGCCGAGCACCCGGACCATGTACCGGTCGCCGGGCTTCCACTGCGGGCCGACGTAACGGATCCACGCCTCGGGGCCGCCCGCCGAGGGCACGTTGCGCAGCACGGCCACCATGCCCTTGCCGATGAAGACCGGATGTCCCGCGTACCGGCCGGCGCCGTCGGAGGCGGGCTTCGCGGCGGCGGCCCCGGCGGTCACGGGCGTGGCGGCGAACGCGCCGGAGACCGGGCCGAGCACGGCGGCCCCCAGCGCTGCGGACGCGACGGCGGTGCGCAGGGCGCGGCGGGCGGTCAGTACGGTCATGGGTAACTCCCGTTGGAGGGTCGGTCGTTCGGCGACGAGACCACATCCGCCGTCCTCTACAGGTGGGGCCGGAAGGTGCTGCGGTGCGGTGCGGCATGGAAAAAGGTAGGTGACGGCTGTGACAGGCCGTCCGTGGTTGTGTAACGGCCACCCCACAGAAATCCATCACTCCCCGGCGCACCTGTTACAGATGCGCCCGTACGCGCGCGAAGCGGCCCGCCGGAAACCGGCGGACCGCTCGAATTACGCTACGAAACGCCCACTTTCGGCGTACCGCCCGACTCAGCGCCCGACGTACGAGGTGACGCCGCCGTCGGTCTCCAGCACGGCCCATAGGGAGCCGACCTTGATCGCGGCGCTGGACTTCTTCTCGCCCTCGACCTCCATCGTGCCGAGCGTGCGCCCGTCCTTGTCGCTGAGGACCGCCCGGTAGTGCTGGTCACCGAGCTCGGTCACCTGGACAACGGTCTTGCCGTCGGCGAGCGTCTCGTTGTGCGGGCCGGTCGGGCGGGCCTTCGCGAACCAGGAGGCCACCTCGCCCTTCGAGGAGAGTGCGGTGATCATCCCGTTGAGGTTGCCGGCCACGTAAGGCTCGGCGGGGGTCGCATCGATCGAGCCGAACGACTGGCCGTCGTCGAAGAAACCTTCCGCCCGATACTGGCCGGGGCCCATCCGATAGACCTTGGCGATGGAACTGCCGTCCGCCAGATTCACCGAACGGACGTAGGTGCCCTCGTCCTGTGCCTCCCAGCGGACCGGGCAGCCCTTGGGCAGCGCGGGGAAGTCATGGGTGTGCTCGAAGGCCACCCCGCCCGCCGGGCGACGCTGCCACAGCTGGGCCCGGCCGCTCTCCAGGTTGGTGAGCTTGAGCCCGGCCTTCTCGTTGACGGGGCGGTTGTAGGCCACGCCCCCGAAGAGGAGGTTGCCGTCCTTGTCCTTCAGGACGGCCTCCGGCCCCATGGGACCGTTCTTGGGCATCGGCCGGTTGATGATCTCCACGTACGCGCCCTCGATGGGCACGACCGAGTAGACCTTCTCGCTGACCGTGCACCGGAGGATGTCGTCGAGCGTCGGCCCGCCCCCCTTCCCCGAACCGGCCGCGAACGCGCCGGACACCGGCCCGAGGGCGGCGGCGGTCACGGCGGCGCAGACGGCCGCGGTGCGCAGGATCATGCGGTGGCGCGGAAATAAAGCAGACACGCGGGAACTCCATTGTTGGCTGGTGGTGCCGGACTGGATGAACAGACATCGCATGCCGCCTCCCGGACGGGTGGGGCCGTGCGGGTCTGGCGGTGGCGGTGGGACGTAACGTACGGACGGGCTGTGACCGCCGGATGCCCGGTGTGTAACGGCCGTACCGCGGAAGGCCATCTGTCCGGTATCGCCCAACCGTGCCGTAAAAACCGGAATTCTCCCCACCGCCGCGCCCACCCCGTTCCGCGGAGGGGGTGACATGCAGCTACGCGCGTAGATATGCTCCCCTCGTGACCATGCCCACCACTGTTCCCGCATACGGCAAGGAAGCCGCGGGGCGTCTGGCGTCGATGGCGGACGTGACCGCTTCCGACGGTGCGCTGCGCCGCTTCCTGCACGGCCTCCCGGGCGTCGACGCGGTCGGCCTCCAGGCCCGCGCCGCGACCCTCGGCACCCGCTCGATCAAGACCACGGCGAAGGCGTACGCCATCGATCTCGCCATCTCGATGATCGACCTGACGACGCTCGAAGGAGCGGACACCCCGGGCAAGGTCCGGGCCCTGTGCGCCAAGGGGATCCACCCCGACCCCACCGACCGCGGCACCCCCAAGGTCGCCGCGATCTGCGTCTACCCGGACATGGTGGCGACGGCCAAGGAAGCGCTGACCGGTTCCGGCATCCACGTCGCCTCCGTCGCCACCGCCTTCCCGGCGGGGCGGGCCGCGCTGCCCGTGAAGCTGGCCGACACCCGGGACGCGGTCGCGGCCGGCGCCGACGAGATCGACATGGTGATCGACCGGGGCGCGTTCCTGTCCGGCCGCTACCTGACGGTCTTCGAGGAGATCAAGCAGGTCAAGGAGGCGTGCCGCCGCGAGGACGGCTCGTACGCCCACCTGAAGGTGATCTTCGAGACCGGCGAGCTCCAGACGTACGACAACGTGCGCCGGGTCTCCTGGCTCGCGATGCTGGCGGGCGCCGACTTCATCAAGACCTCGACCGGCAAGGTCGCGGTCAACGCCACCCCGCCGGTGACCCTGCTGATGCTCGAAGCGGTCCGCGACTTCCACGCCACGACCGGGGTACAGGTCGGTGTGAAGCCGGCCGGCGGCATCCGTACGACCAAGGACGCCATGAAGTACCTGGTCATGGTCAACGAGACGCTGGGCGATCAGTGGCTGACCGCCGACTGGTTCCGGTTCGGCGCCTCCAGCCTGCTCAACGACCTGCTGATGCAGCGCCAGAAGCTCGGCACCGGCCGCTACTCCGGCCCCGACTACGTCACGGTGGACTGACCATGACCTTCGAATACGCACCGGCGCCCGAGTCACGCGCCGTCGTCGACATCGCGCCGTCCTACGGGCTGTTCATCGACGGCGAGTTCGCCGACGCGGCCGGCGGCAAGGTCTTCAAGACCGTCTCGCCCGCGAACGAGGAGGTCCTCTCCGAGGTCGCGCAGGCGTCCGCCGAGGACGTGGACCGCGCCGTCAAGGCCGCCCGCAAGGCGTTCGAGAAGTGGTCGGCGCTGCCCGGCGCCGAGCGCGCCAAGTACCTCTTCCGCATCGCCCGCCTCATCCAGGAGCGCTCGCGCGAGCTGGCCGTCCTGGAGTCGCTGGACAACGGCAAGCCGATCCGCGAGTCCCGCGACTCGGACCTGCCGCTGGTCGCCGCCCACTTCTTCTACTACGCGGGCTGGGCCGACAAGCTCGGCCACGCGGGCTACGGCGCCGACCCGAAGCCGCTGGGCGTGGCGGGCCAGGTCATCCCGTGGAACTTCCCGCTGCTGATGCTGGCGTGGAAGATCGCCCCGGCGCTGGCCTGCGGCAACACCGTCGTCCTCAAGCCCGCCGAGACCACCCCGCTGTCCGCGCTGTTCTTCGCGGACATCTGCCGCCAGGCGGGCCTGCCGAAGGGTGTCGTCAACATCCTCACCGGCGACGGCTCGACCGGCGCCGAGCTGGTCGCGCACCCGGACGTGAACAAGGTCGCCTTCACCGGTTCGACCGAGGTCGGCAAGGCCATCGCCCGTACCGTCGCCGGTACGGACAAGAAGCTCACCCTGGAGCTGGGCGGCAAGGCCGCGAACATCGTCTTCGACGACGCGCCGATCGACCAGGCCGTCGAGGGCATCGTCAACGGCATCTTCTTCAACCAGGGCCATGTGTGCTGCGCGGGCTCGCGCCTGCTGGTGCAGGAGTCCGTGCAGGACGAGCTGCTGGAGGCGCTCAAGCGCCGGATGAGCACGCTGCGCGTCGGCGACCCGCTGGACAAGAACACCGACATCGGCGCGATCAACTCCGCCGAGCAGCTGGCCCGCATCAAGGAGCTGGCCGACGCGGGCGAGTCCGAGGGCGCCGAGCGCTGGGCCCCGGCCTGCGAACTGCCCGACGCGGGCTACTGGTTCGCGCCGACGCTGTTCACCGGCGTCACCCAGGCCCACCGCATCGCCCAGGAGGAGATCTTCGGGCCGGTGCTGTCGGTGCTGACCTTCCGTACGCCGGAAGAGGCGGTGGCCAAGGCCAACAACACCCCCTACGGGCTGTCGGCGGGCGTCTGGACGGAGAAGGGCTCGCGCATCCTGTGGATGGCGAACAAGCTCCGGGCGGGCATCGTCTGGTCCAACACGTTCAACAAGTTCGACCCGGCCTCGCCGTTCGGCGGCTACAAGGAGTCGGGCTTCGGCCGCGAGGGCGGCCGGCACGGTCTGGAGGCGTACCTCGATGTCTGATCGCTTGAGCGTTCTCAAGACCTACAAGCTGTACGTCGGGGGCAAGTTCCCCCGGTCCGAGAGCGGGCGGGTGTACGAGGTGACGGACTCCAAGGGCAACTGGCTCGCCAACGCGCCCCTGTCGTCCCGCAAGGACGCCCGGGACGCCGTGGTCGCGGCGCGCAAGGCGTTCGGCGGCTGGTCCGGCGCCACGGCCTACAACCGCGGCCAGATCCTCTACCGCGTCGCGGAGATGCTGGAGGGCCGCCGCGAGCAGTTCGCCGCGGAGGTCGCCGAGGCCGAGGGCCTGTCGAAGGCCAAGGCGGCGGCGCAGGTGGACGCGGCGATCGACCGCTGGGTCTGGTACGCGGGCTGGTCCGACAAGGTCGCCCAGATCGCGGGCGCCGCGAACCCGGTGGCCGGGCCGTACTTCAACCTGTCCTCGCCGGAGCCGACCGGCGTGGTCGCCGTACTGGCGCCGCAGGAGTCGTCGTTCCTCGGCCTGGTGTCGGTGATCGCCCCGGCGATCGTCACGGGCAACACGGTCGTGGTCGTCACGAGCGAGAAGGCCCCGCTGCCCGCGCTGTCGCTGGGCGAGGTGCTGGCCACCTCCGACCTGCCGGGCGGCGTGGTCAACATCCTGTCCGGACGCGTCAACGAGCTGGGCGGGCCGCTGGCCGCGCACCAGGACGTCAACGCGATCGACCTGGCGGGCGCCGCGGCCGACGCGGAGCTGGTCAAGGCGCTGGAGACGGCCGCGGCCGACAACCTCAAGCGGGTCCTGCGCCCGCGCGCCGTGGACTGGACCGCCGACCCCGGTACGGAGCGGATGCTGGCCTTCCTGGAGACCAAGACCGTCTGGCACCCGATGGGCGTCTGACCCTCCGTCCCCCAGGCCCCGCGCCGAAACGCTTCCGCCCGCCCCCATCCGTCCGTGGGGGCGGGCGGACCGCGTTCCGCGCCGTGTTCCGGCGTCCTCAGCCGGGCAGCAGGCCCACGATCGCGCCCGCCAGCGGCAGGTCCTCCAGCGCTCCGCCGCCCGCGAGCGGGCCCGTGACGAGCCCCGTGGTCAGCGGCTTGAAGTCGGCGATCTGGGTGCCGATCGTGTTGTTCAGCGGGTCCGCCGCGGTCCCGGACAGCGGGTCCAGCTTGAGCTTCTTGACCGGCCCGAGGCCGCCCGCCAGGGAGTGCAGCAGCGCTCCCGTCACCGCCTGGCGGGTCCGCGCGGCTTTGTCGCCGTGCCCGGGGGCCGCCGCGCCCGCCGGCGCCGCACCGGCCGCCACGAGGGCGGTACCGGCCACCGAGAGCGCCAGCCCGACGCGCAGGGCGGAGAGCGGTACGCGGCGCCGGTGCCGGGGACGTGCGTGTGAGGCCATGTGCCACCTGCCTGTGCGTAAGCGAAGTAACGATATGTGCGTAATCGAATGATTCCGTAGCGTAGTTGAGTGATGCGGGCCCGTTCCAGCGCAGCCGCGCCGGGTAACCCTCACGGCCCAATGCGCGACAATGGCTCCCCGTGAGCTCCCACTCCTCGCCCCGGCCGCCCGCCGCCCGCGTCGTCCTGCTGACCGGCCCCTCCGGCTCCGGCAAGTCGTCCCTCGCCGCCCGCACCGGCCTGCCCGTCCTCAACCTCGACGACTTCTACAAGGAGCACGCGGACCCGACGCTGCCGGCGCTGCCCGACGGCGGCGGCATCGACTGGGACTCGCCGCTCTCGTGGAACGCGGACGACGCCGTCGCCGCGATCGAGGAACTGTGCCGTACGGGGCGTACGGCCGTACCGGTGTACGACATCGCCGCCAGCGCGCGGACCGGGGAAACGGTTCTGGACCGTGGGGACGCGCCCGTGTTCATCGCGGAGGGCGTCTTCGCGGCGGACATCGCGGAGCGCTGCCGCGCGGCCGGGCTGCTGGCCGACGCGCTGTGCCTGCGCGGCCGCCCCACCACGACCTTCCGGCGGCGGCTGGTCCGCGACCTGCGCGAGGGCCGCAAGCCGGTACTGGTGCTGCTGCGCCGCGGACTGCGGCTGCTGCGCGCCGAACGCGGGATCGTCGCCCGGCACACCGCGCTGGGCGCCCACCCGTGCGCCAGGCCGGAGGCGCTGGCGCGGATCGCGGCGGCGCGGACCGCGGACGCCGGGGCCGGTCACGCCGTCGCGAAAACCGCGGAAGTCTGCGCCTGAACGGAGCGCGGGGCCCGCGCATCGCGGACCCCGTGAACGGCGAAGGAGCGGATTCGCGCCGTACCCCCCGGCCGGCCGAACCCGCTCCTCATCTCCCCCGTATCCCCCGATTTCCCCCGTATCCCCCCTCGGGTCCCTCTCTTCCTCGCTCCCCCGTCGTCCCTTCCCCGCCCTCAGGCCACCAGCTCGCCGAAGGACTCCTGCTCGTCACGGCCGAGGCTGAGCGCCTCGTCCTCGCGCAGCCGGCGCAGCGAGCGCCAGATGCTGGACTTGACCGTGCCGACACTGATGCCGAGGATGTCCGCGATCTCCGGGTCCGTGCGGCCCTCGTAGTAGCGCAGCACCAGCATCGTGCGCTGCGTCTCCGGCAGCCGGGCCAGCGCCTGCCACAGCACCGCGCGCAGCTCCGTGCCGCGCATCGCGTCCGTGTCACCGGCCGTCTCCGGCAGCTCCTCGGTCGGGTACTCGTTCAGCTTGCGGCGGCGCCAGGCGCTGATGTGCAGATTGGTCATCGTGCGGCGCAGGTAGCCCCCCAGCGCCGCCTTGTCGCTGATCCGGTCCCACGCCCGGTAGGTCGAGAACAGCGCGCTCTGCAGCAGGTCCTCGGCCTCGAAGCGGTCACCGGTCAGGTGGTAGGCGGTGGCGTACAGGGAAGCGCGGCGTTCCTGGACGTAGGCGGTGAACGCCGCGGCGGCGTCCCCCGTTTCCTCCGCCTGCGACGCGGAGCGCCGTTCCCCCGTACCTTCCCTGTACGCCGTCCCCCCGGCGGAACCGGTGTCTCCCCCGTCGGTTCCGCGTCCCCCGTCGCGCTGCGTCATCGCGTCGATCGCGACCATGTAAGGAATGCGATGACGCCCGGTGCCGCGAGCGCACCCCCGCCCGCCCACGGCACCGGACTTCTCGGTGGTCCGGCCGATGTCGTGCAGACGCGTGATGACTGCGCTGGTCGTGGTGCTGTGCAGTGTGTTCATCGCGCGCCCCCGTTCGGTAGACCCTGCTTGCTTCGGTTCGTGATGGGAAAAAGCCTGCCGGAGCAGTTTCATGACGCTGTCCGCCGTCTGTCACAGCCCTGTCACAGGGGCGGGCCGGGGGTGCGGGCACCGCGCCAGGACCGCGCAGGTCGAAGTCCTGGTCCCCCATGGGCCAGAATGGCCGACGTGCCTTTCCTGTTGCTGATCGAGGACGACGACGCCATCCGCACGGCCCTCGAACTCTCGCTGTCCCGCCAGGGTCACCGTGTGGTGACCGCGGCGACGGGCGAGGACGGCCTGAAGCTGCTGCGCGAGCAGCGCCCGGACCTGATCGTGCTGGACGTGATGCTCCCGGGCATCGACGGTTTCGAGGTGTGCCGGCGGATCAGGCGGACGGACCAGCTGCCCATCATCCTGCTGACCGCGCGCAACGACGACATCGACGTGGTGGTCGGGCTGGAGTCGGGCGCGGACGACTACGTGGTCAAGCCGGTGCAGGGCCGGGTGCTGGACGCCCGTATCCGGGCCGTGCTGCGGCGCGGGGAGCGCGAGTCCAACGACGCGGCGACCTTCGGCTCGCTGGTCATCGACCGCTCGGCGATGACGGTCACCAAGAACGGCGAGGATCTGCAACTGACACCCACCGAGCTGCGGTTGCTGCTGGAGCTCAGCCGCCGCCCCGGCCAGGCGCTGTCCCGGCAGCAGCTGCTGCGCCTGGTGTGGGAGCACGACTACCTGGGTGACTCGCGGCTGGTGGACGCGTGCGTGCAGCGGCTGCGCGCGAAGGTGGAGGACGTACCGTCCTCGCCGACCTTGATCCGTACGGTCCGCGGTGTCGGCTACCGGCTGGACACCCCGCAGTGACCGAACGCTCGACCGGTCCGGACCCGGACCGTACGGACGGCCCGCGGGACACGGCCCGGCCGGGCAGGGACAGGAAGGACAGGGACGTGGGGGGCCGTACGGGCACCGACGGCGCGGGTGCCGGGCGGACGGACGGGCGTGCGGGCGGCCGTACGGCGGACGACACGGAGCGGACCGCCGACGGCACGGCCGACGAGGGCGCGCCCGGACAGGAGCGCTCCTCGCTGCTCGTACGGTGCGTACGGGCGCTCGGCCTGCTGCGCTGGACCAGCCTGCGGCTGCGGCTGGTCTTCGTGTTCGCGCTGGTCGCGCTGACCGCGGCGGTCTCCGCCTCCGGCATCGCGTACTGGCTCAACCGCAACACGGTGCTGGACCGCACCCAGAACTCCGCGCTCAACGACTTCCACAAGTCGCTGGAGGACAGCACCCGCTCGCTGCCGCTGCGCCCGCACTGCGCGGAGCTTCAGGACGCCGCGCGGCAGATGGCGGGCGGGCCGCAGAACTACGCCGTGCTGCTCGTCATGCGCGGCGCGGACGGCCGGCAGTGCGTCGCGACCACCGACAAGGACCTCTTCACGCTCAAGACGGTGCCGCAGTCGCTCCAGACCGCGGTCAACGAGAAGCGCGCGCTCGACGACGGCAACCGGGTGCCGTACCACATGTACTGGCAGCGCAAGGAGCTGCACGACACCCCGTACCTCGTCGCCGGTGCCCGGATGAACGGCGGCGGCCCGACCGGCTACATGCTCAAGTCGCTGGCCACCGAGCGTCAGGACCTGAACTCGCTGGCCTGGTCGCTGGGCATCGCCACCGCGCTGGCCCTGGTCGGCTCGGCGCTGCTGGCGCAGGCCGCCGCGACCACCGTGCTGCGGCCGGTGCAGCGCCTGGGCCACGCGGCCCGGCAGCTGGGCGAGGGGCGGCTGGACACCCGGCTGCGGGTGACCGGCACCGACGAGCTCGCCGACCTCTCCCGTACGTTCAACCGCACCGCCGAGCGGCTGGAGCAGCGGGTGGCCGAGCTGAGCGGGCGGGAGGCGGCGTCCCGCCGCTTCGTCGCCGACATGTCGCACGAGCTGCGCACGCCGCTGACGGCCATCACCGCGGTCACCGAGGTGCTGGAGGAAGAGGAGGACTCCCTCGACCCGATGATCGCGCCCGCGGTGAAGCTGGTGGTCAGCGAGACCCGGCGGCTGAACGACCTGGTGGAGAACCTCATGGAGGTCACCCGCTTCGACGCGGGGACGGCACGGCTGGTGCAGGACGACGTGGACGTGGCGGACCAGGTGACCGCGTGCATCGACGCGCGGGCCTGGCTGGACGCGGTCGAGCTGGACGCCGAGCGCGGCATCGTGGCCCGTCTGGACCCGCGCCGCCTCGACGTCATCCTCGCCAACCTCATCGGCAACGCGCTCAAGCACGGCGGCTCGCCGGTCCGGGTGTCCGTACGGACCCAGGCCACGCCGGAGGGCGAGGACCTGCTGATCCGGGTACGCGACCACGGCCCCGGCATCCCGCAGGAGGTCCTGCCGCACGTCTTCGACCGCTTCTACAAGGCGAGCGCGTCCCGGCCGCGGTCGGAGGGCAGCGGCCTGGGCCTGTCGATCGCCCTGGAGAACGCGCACATCCACGGTGGCGAGATCACCGCCGCGAACTCGCCGGAGGGCGGCGCGGTCTTCACGCTGCGGCTGCCGGTGGGGACCGGCGGGGCTGCGGAGGAGGGGCAGGAGGACGGGCAGGGGGCTGCGCAGGGCGTCGCGCAGGGGACCGCGCAGGAGGCGCCGAAGGCGCCGGAGACGCCGGAGACGCCGGAGACGCCGGACGGGACCGCTGTATCGGAGCGTGCGGAGGACGCGACCCCGGGTACGGGCTCCGCACCCGGCCCCGGCTCCGACCCCGACGCCGCCCCGGACTCCGGACCCGACTCAGGCCCCCGCCGCAAGGAAGGCGGTGACCGCCGATGACCTGGCTTCCCCGGCGCACCCCCACCCCGTCCGGCCGTCGGCCCGGCTCCCGCCCCCGGGCCGCCGCGCTGGCCGCCGTGGCCCTGGCCGCCCTCGTACCGGCCCTCGCGAGCTGCGGCATCCGGGGTACGTCCGTACCGGTCGACGCCGGTGCCGCGCCCTCCCGCGTCAGCTGCAAGGTTCCTGCGGGCTCGGTGGCCCCGGCCCAGCCGGACAGTTCCCCGGTCACCCTCTATCTGGTGTGCAGTTCGACGCTGGCGCCGGTGGAGCGGACCGTGACGTATCCGAAGCAGCGGCCCGCCGACCGCCTCCAGGTGGCCCGTGCCCTGCTGGACGAGCTCCAGGAGCAGCCGGGGCCCGTCGAGGAGGAGGCCGGGTTCAGTACGGCGGTGCCCGAGGACCTGGAGGTGAGCGGGCCGCGCGCGGGCGATCCGCAGGAGGCGCTGCGGCTGAGCGTACGGCCGGAGGACCTGCCGTCCTTCGCGCTCGCCCAGCTCGCGTGCACGTTCGGCGAGAGCGGCGTCCTGGGCCGGACGCACGCCGCGGTGCTGGGCGGCCCCGGCGACGGTGACCCGCAGCGCTATGCCTGCTCGGCGGAGGTGCGTACGCACCCGGAGAGCGTGCCGGGCACCGCGTGGGGCAGCCCCGCACCGGGAAACTGAGGGCTCCTTGAGGGCGGCGGGCAGGGTCACCGTTCCTTACGGAACCACGGCCGCGGGTAGGCGCGTCCTGGCCTGTGTGCAGGGTCATGGCCGCGGCGGTTCCGCCGCCCTCCGTATGCGCGCCGCGGGAGCCGTCCTCCTGGTGGCGCATCTGCTGATCGTCGGCTGGCTGACGCTGCGCCCCCGTACGGTCCCCTGGGTGCCCGCCGCGAATTTCCGGCCACTGGCGACGATCCGCGCCGAGCTGGCGCACGGCCCGTGGGAGGCCGTGCAGAACCTCGGGGGCCCGGTGCTGCTGCTGGCGCCGCTGGGCATCCTGCTGCCGATGGCGGCCGGGCGCCTGAACGTTTCTCCGCTGGGCTCGCTGGCTCGTACGGTCTTCACCGGCGCGATGGTCTCGCTGAGCATCGAACTGTTCCAGGCCGGGGTGCCCGGCCGGGTGCCGGACGTGGACATGGTGCTGCTCAATACCGCCGGGGTAGCACTCGCGCACCTGCTGGTCGTACCAGGGTTCCGCTCCCGGCTACGCCGCAGGGATGATCTCCCCGCCCGCCCGGCCCCCACCATGACCAGGGTCGATATCGCACCGCAGGCCGACGCCCTGTCGGGTTCCCGGACCTACCTTTGAGACATCGGGGCGAACGGCTCCGAACCGGAGTCGAGAAGGAGTGGAGAACCATGGCCGCCGCACTGGTCCGCCCCCGCAGCAACAGGATGATCGCCGGAGTGTGCGCGGGCCTGGCGCAGCACTTCGGCACCACGCCCGCGAAAATGCGAGTGATCTTCCTTCTCTCGTGTCTGCTGCCCGGCCCGCAGTTCCTGCTCTACCTGGGCCTGTGGCTGTTCATCCCCTCGGAGAAGAACGCGAGCCGCTCCGCCTGGTGACCGGGCGCCACGAGAGCGCAGACATGGCCGTGCCCCGGCCCGTACGTGTCGTACGGGCCGGGGCACGGCCATTCCCGCTCCGGGACGGACCGCCGCGTCCGGCGGGTCTCAGCCGAGGGCCGGCAGCGCCTTGGTCACGCCGCCCGCCGGCAGCCCGCCGAGCAGGTTGCCCTTGTTGTTGGCCTTCAGGCTGTGGTCGGAGCCGCGGTCGGTGATGCCCTTGGCGGTCTTCTCGACCGGCAGGTTCTGCACGGCCTGGAGCGCGCCGGCGACATCGGCCGCCGGTACCGTCGCGGCCGGCGTGGCGGCGGCAGCGGTCCCGGCCGCGGTGGCGGCGAAGGCGACGCCGAGGACCGCGGCACCGAGCGTCTTGGTGGTTCCCTGCTTCATGGAAATACATCCTTGTGATGGGAGTGTGACCGGCACCGGAATCTAGCCAGGCCACCGACACGCCGCAAACACCCTGGAGAACGGGAAAACGGCCGGCGCTTGACACACCGGCCGCCTTTCCCCGCGACAACTCCCCCGCTTACTCGGAGCGATACTCGCTGATCACCGCGGGCACGGTGTCCACCTGCTGGAACAGCCATTCGGAGCGCAATTCCGCGTAACCCGGCTTGATGACATCGTTGATCATCGCCAGTCGTTCATCGAAAGGAATGAACGCGCTCTTCATCGCATTGACGGTGAACCACTGCATGTCGTCGAGCGTGTATCGAAATGTGTCCACCAGGTGCTCGAATTCCCGGGACATGCTGGTGCCGCTCATCAGACGGTTGTCGGTGTTGACCGTCAGACGGAACTGCAGACGGCGCAGCAGGCCGATCGGGTGCTCCGCGTACGAGGTGGCGGCGCCGGTCTGGAGGTTGGAGGTGGGGCACATCTCCAGCGGGATGCGCTTGTCCCGTACGTACGAGGCCAGCCGGCCCAGCTTCACCGAGCCGTCGTCGGCCACCTCCATGTCGTCGGTGATGCGCACGCCGTGGCCCAGGCGGTCGGCGCCGCACCACTGGAGCGCCTGCCAGATGGACGGCAGGCCGAACGCCTCGCCCGCGTGGATGGTGAAGTGGTTGTTCTCCCGCTTGAGGTACTCGAACGCGTCGAGGTGGCGGGTGGGCGGGAAGCCGGCCTCCGCGCCCGCGATGTCGAAGCCGACGACGCCCAGGTCGCGGTAGCGGTTGGCCAGTTCGGCGATCTCCAGGGCGCGGGCCGCGTGCCGCATGGCGGTCAGCAGCGCGCCGACGCGGATGCGGTGGCCGGCCGCGCGGGCGCGCCGCTCGCCCTCACGGAAGCCCTCGTTGACCGCCTCGACGACCTCTTCGAGGCTCAGGCCCTTCTCCAGGTGCTGCTCGGGCGCGTAGCGCACCTCGGCGTACACCACGCCGTCGGCCGCCAGGTCCTCGGCGCACTCCGCGGCCACCCGCTTGAGGGCGTCGCGGGTCTGCATGACGGCACAGGTGTGCGCGAAGGTCTCCAGGTAGCGCTCCAGCGAGCCGGAGTCGGCCGCCTCGCGGAACCAGACGCCGAGCTTCTCGGGGTCGGTCTCGGGCAGGCCGTCGTAGCCCGTTTCGAGGGCCAGGTCGACGACGGTGGCGGGGCGCAGGCCGCCGTCCAGGTGGTCGTGCAGCAGCACCTTGGGCGCGCGGCGGATCTGGTCGCCCGTCGGAAGATTGGTGGTCTCGCTCGTCATCTCGGCACTGTAGCCCCTACGCGCGTAGAACTTCACGAACGATATCCAACGGTGACCCGTACACGGGGTTTCCCGTGGGCCACCTTCTGCCATCGTTTCGGTCATGGCTCAGCAAGCGTTGCCGGTGCGCGGTGCCCGGCTGGGAAAGCCGCTGGGAGCGGCCGGGGCGGGACGGGCGGTGTGCGGCGTCGCGCTGTTACTGCCCGAGGGCTGCCCGTCGGGCACCCGGCGCCCCTCCCCCCTGTCCACCCTGTCGACCCGCCCGCTGGCCGCCCGGCTGGCCCGCGCCGGGCGGCGCGACGGCCTGGTGGCCCATGTCGTGCACTACCGCTGCCGCGGCTGGAACGGCGCGGCGGCCCATCCGGCGGCGGACGCCGCGTGGGCGCTGGAGGAGGTCGTACGGCGGTACGGCGACGTCCCGGTCTGCCTGGCCGGTACGGGCATGGGCGCACGCGCCGCGCTGCACGCCGCCGGCCACCCGGCGGTCCACTCCGTACTGGCGCTGGCCCCGTGGATTCCCGACCTGAGCCCGGAGGAGAGCGACTCGGTACCGGTGAAACAGCTCGCCGGCCGGCAGGTGCTGCTCGTCCACGGGACAAACGACGAGCGCACCGACCCGGAGCTGTCCTACCGCTACGCGGAGCGCGCGAAGAAGATCAACCGCGATGTCTGCCGCTTCGAGGTCCACTCGGACGGCCACTCCCTGCACCAGCACCGCTCCGAAGTCCTGTCCCTGGCCGCCGACTTCATGCTGGGTTCGCTGTTCGCCCACGGCTACGCCCGCCCGGTGGCGGACGCGCTGGCGGCGCCGCCGCCGCTGGGCCTGCGGATGCCGCTGGCGTCGGGCTTCGGGGAGTCGCTGAAGCACTGAGGGGCCGGGGCGCGGGCTCCGAGCGGCCGCGTCCGCCGAACGGGCGGCCGTCGCCCGCCGCCGCGCCCCTTGCACGGCGCCCGCCCCTGCCTATACTCCGCCCCACCGATCGTCAGTCCGGCCGACCGCAGGGGGTCCGATGCCGAACACGCTCGACCACGTGATCGTCCACTGCCGCGACCAGAAGGCCACCGCCGCCTTCCTCAGCGACCTCATGGACGGCCCCGCGCCCACCGACTGGGGCCCGTTCACCCAGGTGCAGACCGCCAACGGCGTCGGCATCGACTTCCTCGACAGCGCGGTGGAGCCGGACGCGATCAACGGCAGCCATGTCGCGTTCCTGGTCACCGACGAGGAGTTCGACGCGATCTTCGACCGCGTCCGCAAGCAGTCGCTGCGCTTCTGGGCCGACCCGTTCCACCGGCGGGAGGGCGAGATCAACCACCGCTGGGGCGGCCGCGGCGTCTACGTCCTCGACCCGGGCGGCACGGTCGCCATCGAGTTCATGACCGTGCGGTACGGCGATCCCGAGGACGCGGGCGAGGAGTGACGGGCTGTCCCCCTACCGGGGAATCAACTGCCCCCGCCGCCCCAGCAGGAACTTCTTGAACGCCGCCACCGGCGGGGTGTCGGGGTGGCCGTCCATCCAGGCCACCCCGATCTCGCGGACCGCGCGCGGCGCCGTGACCGTCAGCTCGGCGACGCCGGGCCGCGGCACGGCGGGCGGCGGCAGCAGCGCCACGCCGAGCCCCGCCGCGACCAGGCCGCGCAGCGTCTCCGCCTCCTCCCCCTCGAACGCGACCTTGGGCGTGAACCCGGCCTCGGCGCACAGCGCGTCGGTGATACGGCGCAGCCCGTACCCCGGCTCCAGGGTGACGAACAGCTCCCCCGCCGCCTCCGCCAGCCGGACGCGCTTGCGGGCGGCCAGCGGATGGTCGTCCGGCACCACCAGCCGCAGCTTCTGCTCGTCCAGGCGGCGGGCGACCAGGTCCGGATAGTCCGGTACGGGCGAGGTCAGACACAGGTCGAGGTCGCCGGCGCGCAGCCGCTCGATCATCGCCTCGCCGTAGTTCTGGACGAGCTGGAAGCGCACCCGCGGATGGTCGGCGCGGAAGGCGCGCAGCAGGCCCGGTACGGTTTCCGAGCCCATCGTGTGCAGGAAGCCGAAGGCGACCTTGCCCGCCGTGGGGTCGGTGTCGGCCCGTACGGACTCGGTGGCGCGCTCCACGTCCAGCAGCGCGCGCTCGGTGGAGGCCAGGAAGGCGCGGCCCGCCGGGGTGAGGGAGAGGGTCCGGCCGTGCCGGGCGAAGAGCGCCACGCCGAGATCGTCCTCCAGACGGACGATGGCGCGGCTGAGGGTGGACTGCGGCATGCCCAGCTCGTGGGCGGCGCGCGTGACGTGCTCGTGGCGCGCGACGGCGGCGAACTGCGCGAGCCGGGGTGTCAGGGCCAGCGCCCATGAATCCGCCCCGAGGTCCGCGGTCTCCACCGGTTCCGCCGCCCCCCGCATGTCTTTTCTGTTGCGGGCTTGCGACAGAGGCTGGCCTGAGCTGCTGTTATGTGCCACAGCATCGATTATGGCGTTTCTATGCAGTGGACGCATGAAAGTTGCGGGCCTACGTTCGGATCATGCCTCCCGCTGATACCGGGGCGTCGGCCGCCGCGCGCGCCGGCGCCTCCGCACAGTCGTCCCCCGTCACCTCCTCCACGCCCGCCGCCGACGCGCACCCGGCGCCCGACCCCGAGGCCGCCAAGCTGCACCCGGGCGGCCCCGGCTACCGCCGGATGAGCTTCGCGCTGTTCGCCGCGGGCGTCGCCACCTTCGCGCTCCTGTACTCGACGCAGGCGCTGCTCCCCGCGATCTCCGCCGACCTCGCCGTCACACCCGACCAGGCCAGCTGGACGGTGTCGGCCGCGACCTTCGGCCTGGCCCTGGCCGTCATCCCGCTGAGCGCGCTGTCCGAACGCTTCGGCCGCCGCACGATGATGACCGCCTCCCTGTCGGTCGCCGCGGTGATCGCCATGCTGGTCCCGTTCGCCCCCGACCTGGGCTGGCTGGTCGCGCTGCGCGCCGTCCAGGGCGTGGCGCTGGCCGGGCTGCCGGCCTCCGCGATGGCGTTCCTGGCCGAGGAGGTACGGGCCAAGGCACTGGTCGCCGCGATCGGCCTGTTCGTCGCGGGCAACAGCATCGGCGGCATGTCGGGCCGGATCGTCACGGGCTGGGTGGCCCAGGCGTGGGGCTGGCGCGCGGCGCTGGGCGCGGTCGGTGTGATGGCCGTGATCTGCGCCGTGACCTTCCGCCTGCTGGTCCCCAGGGCCCGCCACTTCGCCTCCCGCAAGGTCGGCCCGCGCGCGCTGGCCCGTACCCTCGGCGGCCACCTCTCCGACCCGCTGCTGCGCCGCCTGTACGGCATCGGCGCCCTCTTCATGACGGTCTTCGGCGCGGTCTACACGGTCATCGGCTACCGCCTCGTCGACGAACCCTTCAACCTCCCCCAGGGCATCGTCGGCTCGATCTTCCTGATCTACCTCGTCGGCACGGTCTCCTCCGCCGCCGCGGGCCGCCTGGTCGGCCGCGTCGGCCGGCGCGGGGCCCTCTACCTCGCCGTCGGCACCACGGCGGCGGGCCTGCTGCTCACCCTCACCGCATCGCTCGTAGCGGTCCTGCTGGGCCTGGTCCTGATCACCGCGGGCTTCTTCGCGGGCCACGCGGTGGCGTCGTCCTCCGTGAGCCGCGCGGCGAAGACGGCACGCGCGCAGGCGTCCGCGCTGTACCAGTGCGCGTACTACGTGGGCAGCAGCATCGGCGGCGCGCTCGGCGCGGCGGCGTTCTACGCGGGCGGCTGGGAGGCCACCGTGGCCCTCGGACTGGCCGCGATGGTCGGCGCCGCGTCGATCACGCTGTACGCGACGCGCAAGGCGATGGCGGAGCGCCGCGTCCCCCACCTGCGCAAGGCCGCGTAGCGGCCCCTCGCAGCCCGAAGGGCCCGTCCCGCCACCTGTCCTGGTGGGGTGGGCCCTTCGTTCGCGTCAGGGGCCGAAGGGGAACACGCCGGTGTCGATGGTGAGGCCGAAGGGCTCCGGCAGGTGGATGTCCTCACCGAACTTCACCGCCTGGAGTTCCTGGTAGACGGCGTTCCCCGGCTCTCCGAACAGAGTGACCGTGGGCCCGGCAGGAGCGAAGCGATCGATGAGGAGATAGAGCGGAACGCCGGCTTCCGCGTATGCAGCCGCCTTGTTCAGCCGGTCGTAACTCGCATTGTTCGGCGAGGTGACCTCGACGATCAGCTCCGCGGCCGTGAGCGGTACGGCCTCGCCCCCTTCGATCCGGTCCAGAACGTCGTCCGGGACCACGACCAGGTCCGGGATGAAGAGCCGCCCACGCGTGGGGTGGGTGACCCCAAGGGTTTGGTAGACCTCCCAGTCCTTCGGCAACACCGAATACAGGCTGCGCTGGACCTTGGCGGCGATGCGGTTGTGCGGTGCGGCCGGTGGCGGTGACACAACGATGACTCCATCAATGATCTCCACCTTGCTGCCCTCGGGCCAGTCCGCTTCTTGCCAGAAGCGGAGCAGCTCATCCCAGTACTGCCCCGGAGCGGGGTCGGCGGGGAGTGCGCTCATGGCGGTCTCCTTACGGGTTGTGGCACCGATCCCAGCATGACGAACGGGAGCGGCACTGGTCCACCGGTCCCGTTCACCCGAACGATTCCCCACCCCTCACCCCTTCAACGGATCATGCCCCCAGTTCATCAACGAATACCGCCACGTCGTCTCCTTCACGTCCCCCGCCGGCTTCTGCGCGAGATGGCGGTGGACGTATCCCGTCACCTTGCGCATGTGGGCGTAATCGTCGTCCGACAGATCCGCGCGCTTGGTGCGCAGGAGCGAAACGATCCGGCGGCCCGACTCGTGCCCCACCGATTCCCCGCCCCCCTTGTGCTGTCCCGACTCCTTGGACTCGTCCTTCTTGAGCCACGTCTCCAGCTCGGACGGGGACATGTTCACCGCGTCCTTGAAGTCGTGCCAGACGGTGTCCTGGTCGTCCTGTGTCTTCGCCACGGCCTCAGGACCGCTTCTTCTTCAGGGCGCCGGGCTTGTGCACGGCCGAGCCGCCGGACTTCTCGCTGCGGACCTTGTACTGCGGGTCGTCCGGCGAGGCGTCCACCGTGCGGCCCGCTTCCTCCGTACGCCGGGTGATCTTCTTCTCCACCTCACCGACGGCTTCACTGCCGTGGCTCTTCCAGGTGACCTTGTCGCCCTTGCCGAAGTCGTCCTTCTTCTTGGCCATCGCCGCTCTCCTCGCGTCAGGTGCTTCCAGCACACCACCGGTCGCAGCGCGGCGCGCGCCGGGCGCGCCCCCGAGGGGCGCGCCCGGACGCCGGGGCGAGGAACCGGATCAGCCGATCCGGTCCAGCACCACCGGCCGCGGTGTGAACTCCGTGCCGGGCGGGGCAATGAGGACGCCGCCGTCGAGGGCTTCGAGGGCGTAGGGGAGTTTTTCGGGGGTGTCGGTGTGGAGGGTGAGGAGGGGCTGGCCTTCCTTGACCTCGTCGCCGGGCTTGGCGTGGAGTTCGATGCCGGCGGCGGCCTGCACCGGGTCCTCCTTGCGGGCACGGCCGGCGCCCAGGCGCCAGGCGGAGATGCCTACGGCGTACGCGTCGAGGGTGGTGAGGACGCCGGAGGAGGAGGCGTTCACCGTGTGCTGTTCGCGGGCGACCGGGAGCGGCGCGTCGGGGTCGCCGCCCTGGGCCTGGATCATGCGGCGCCAGTGGTCCATGGCGGAGCCGTCGGCGAGGGCCTTGGCGGGGTCGGCGTCCTTCAGGCCCGCCGCGTCGAGCATTTCGCGGGCCAGGGCCAGGGTGAGTTCGACGACGTCGGCCGGGCCGCCGCCTGCCAGGACCTCGACGGACTCGCGGACTTCGAGGGCGTTGCCGGCCGTCAGGCCGAGCGGGGTGGACATGTCGGTGAGCAGGGCGGAGGTCCGTACGCCGTGGTCGGTGCCGAGTTCGACCATGGTGGTGGCCAGTTCGCGGGCGTCCTCGATGGTCTTCATGAAGGCGCCGGAGCCGACCTTGACGTCCAGGACGAGCGAGCCGGTGCCCTCGGCGATCTTCTTGGACATGATCGAGGAGGCGATGAGCGGGATGGCCTCGACGGTGCCGGTGACGTCGCGCAGCGCGTAGAGCTTCTTGTCGGCGGGGGCCAGGCCGTCGCCCGCCGCGCAGATGACGGAGCCGACGCGGTCCAGTACGTCCATCATCTCCGCGTTGGACAGCAGCGCGCGCCAGCCGGGGATGGACTCCAGCTTGTCGAGGGTGCCGCCGGTGTGGCCGAGGCCGCGGCCGGAGAGCTGCGGTACGGCGGCGCCGCAGGCGGCGACGAGGGGCGCGAGCGGCAGCGTGATCTTGTCGCCGACGCCGCCGGTGGAGTGCTTGTCCGCGGTCGGGCGGGCCAGCGTGGAGAAGTTCATCCGCTCGCCGGAGGCGATCATGGCGGCGGTCCAGCGGGCGATCTCCGTACGGTTCATGCCGTTGAGGAAGATCGCCATCGCCAGGGCCGACATCTGCTCGTGGGCGACCTCGCCGCGCGTATAGGCGTCGATGACCCAGTCGATCTGCTCGGGGGTCAGCTCCTGCTTGTCGCGCTTGGCGCGGATGACCGAGATGACGTCCATCTGGGCTTCCTTTCCGTGGAACGGCCGGCTCAGCCCGTCCCTGTACCCGGGAACGACGCGGCGAGCGGGCGCACACAGTTCTACACGCATAGAGCCCGGAGATCGAGAGGCCCGCACCGCTGAGGTGCGGTGCGGGCCGGTGGTCCCTCCAGCGGGGACCCGATGGGCCGCTAGCGGGCCAGGTGCTGGGGGCCGAACGCGTCGGGGAGCAGGTCGCTCAGGCGCCGTACGCCCGCGTCCCCGCCGTCGATCAGGAGGTCGGGGCCGCCGTGCTCGTACAGCAGCTGGCGGCAGCGGCCGCACGGGACCAGCGGCTCGCCCCGGCCGTCCACGCAGGTGAAGGCGGTCAGCCGGCCGCCGCCGGTGGCGGCCAGCGCGGAGACCAGGCCGCATTCGGCGCACAGGCCCAGTCCGTACGAGGCGTTCTCGACGTTGCAGCCGACGACCGTACGCCCGTCGTCGGCCAGGGCCGCCGCGCCGACCGGATAGCCGGAGTACGGGGCGTACGCCCGGGACATCGCGTCCCGGGCCGCCTCGCGGAGCTTTTCCCAGTCGACCGGCGCCTGCCCCTCGTCCATCGGGCCATCGTGCGTCATGTGCCCTGCCCCCGCCGGTACGGCTTGCCGTTGGCCTTCGGGGGCCGCAGCCGTTGCGCGAACAGGGCCAGCACCAGCAGCGTGGCGATGTACGGGCTGGCCTCGACCAGCTCCAGCGGCACCGCGTCGGTCGCGAAGTACCAGAGCACGAGGAGCACCGCCGCGGCGCCGGAGACCGCCGCCTGCGCGCGCTTGGCGGCGCGCAGGCGGAACAGCGCCAGTACGGCGAGCAGCGCGGCCAGGCCCAGCAGCAGGGCGTGGACGGTCGGGCCGCCGCTGCGCAGCTGCATGGCGTCCATGAATCCGAACAGCCCGGCGCCCATCGCGACACCGCCGGGCCGCCAGTTGCCGAAGATCATCGTGGCCAGGCCGATGTAGCCGCGTCCGCCGGTCTGCCCGTCCTGGTAGAAGTGGGTGCTGATCGAGAGGAACGCGCCGCCGAGACCGGCCAGCGCGCCGGAGACCAGCACCGCCGCGTACTTGTACGTGTAGACGTTGACGCCCAGCGACTCGGCCGAGACGGGCGCCTCGCCGCAGGAGCGCAGGCGCAGGCCGAAGGACGAGCGCCACAGCAGGTAGAAGGTGCCGACGAAGAGCAGGACGGCCAGCACGGTGAGCCAGGAGACGTTGGTGACCAGGCCGCCGAGGATGCCGGCCACGTCGGAGACCAGGAACCAGTGGTGGTTCTCGACCGACTGCAGCCAGTCCGAGAGGCCCGGGATGCTGAACGTCGGCATGTCGGCCATCGGCGGCGACTGCTTGTCGTTGCCGCCCGCCTGCATCGCGGCGCTGCCCTCGGCCCCGAACCAGATGGTGGCCAGGTACTGCGTCGCGCCCAGCGCCAGGATGTTGACGGCGACACCGGAGACGATGTGGTCGACGCCGAAGGTGACGGTGGCGATCGCGTGCACCAGGCCGCCGAGCGCGCCGCCGAGGATGCCGATGGCCGCGGCGGCCCACGGGCCGTGCTGCCAGCCGACCCAGCCCGCCGCGAACGAGCCGAGCATCATCATGCCTTCGAGGCCGATGTTGACCACGCCGGCCCGCTCGGCCCACAGGCCGCCGAGACCGGCCAGGCCGATCGAGGTGGCGGCGGCAAGCGCCGCGCTGAACTGCCCGGCGGAGGTCAGGTCGTTGCTGCCGGTGACCGCGCGCAGCAGGGACACCGCGACGATCGCCCCGGCGACGATCAGCAGGATCACCGGGTAGGTCAGCTTGCGGCGTCCGCCGCCCGACGCGGTGGCGCCGGGCCGGGCCGCGGGCTTGAGTTCCGTACTCACGCGGTCGCCTCCGCCTTGTCGCTTTCGTTGGTACGGGCCTGGGCGGCCAGTTCCTCGCCGACCTTGCGCTGCTGGGCGCGCAGCCCGTAACGGCGCACGATCTCGTACGCGATGACCACGCACAGCACGATCACGCCCTGGATGACGCCGACGATCTCCTGCGCGTACCCCTCGAACTCCAGGCGGGAGCCGGTGCGGTCGAGGAACGCCCACAGCAGCGCGCCGAAGGCCATGCCCACCGGGTGGTTGCGGCCCAGCAGCGCGATGGCGATGCCGGTGAAGCCGATGCCGGCCGGGAAGTCGGTGCCGTAGTTGAAGGACTCGCCGAGCAGCGTGGGCATGCCTACCAGACCGGCCGCGGCGCCCGAGAGCAGCATCGAGATGACGACCATCCGCTTGACGCTGACGCCGCTGGCCTCGGCGGCCGGCTCGGAGGCGCCCACCGCGCGCAGGTCGAAACCGAAGCGGGTGCGGTTGAGCACGAACCAGTAGACGAACCCGGCCAGCGCCGCGATCACCACGAAGCCGTAGACCGGCTTGGGGTGGGTCGGGAAGCTGAAGAAGTGGCTGGACTCCGGCAGGAACCTGGTGTGCAGGAGGTTGCCGTCCTTGATGGCGAGGCGGCCGTCCTGGAGGAAGTAGCCGATCACCGAGGCGGCGATGGCGTTCAGCATGATCGTGGTGATCACCTCGCTGACGCCGCGCGAGGTCTTCAGTACGCCCGCGATGCCCGACCACAGCGCGCCCACCAGCATCGCGATGACGATGAGCACAATGATCTGGAGGGCGCCGGGCAGCGCGATGGCGCCGCCGACCGCGGCGGCCGCGAAGGCCGCGAGCCGGTACTGCCCGTCCACACCGATGTTGAAGAGGTTCATGCGGAAGCCGATGGCGACCGCCAGTGCCGAGAGGTAGTACGGCACCGCCTTGTTGATGATCCAGACCTGGCTGTCGCTGTAGTGGCCGTAGTCGGCCATGATCCAGTAGGCCCGCAGCGGGTTCTCGCCCGAGGCCAGGAAGACCAGCGAACTGATGACGAACGCGGCGGCGATGGCCAGCAGCGGCGCGGCGAGCGCCAGCAGCACCTTGTCCTTGGTGAGCGACCTGGTCAGCGTCTTCACTCCCGGTCACCTCCCTCGCGCGGGTCAGCGTCTGCGGTGAGGTGACCGCTGGCGGCACCGGTCATGGCCGAGCCCAACTCCTCCGGGGTGATGGTCGCGGGGTCGGCGTCCGCGACCAGCCGGCCCCGGTACATCACCCGCAGGGTGTCGGAGAGCCCGATCAGCTCGTCCAGGTCAGCAGAGATCAGCAGCACCGCCAGGCCCTCCCGGCGCGCGGCACGGATCTGCTCCCAGATCTGCGCCTGCGCGCCGACGTCCACGCCCCGCGTGGGGTGGGCGGCGATCAGCAGCTTGGGGTGGTGGCTCATCTCGCGGCCGACGATCAGCTTCTGCTGGTTGCCGCCGGACAGCGAGGCCGCCGTCACCTCGATGCCGGGCGTCCGCACGTCGTACTCGGCGACGATCCGCTCGGTGTCCTTGCGCGCCGCGGCCAGGTCGAGCAGCCGGCCCTTGCTGTTGGGGCGCTCGGTGACATGCCCGAGGATGCGGTTCTCCCACAGGGGCGCTTCCAGGAGCAGCGCGTGCCGGTGGCGGTCCTCGGGTACGTACCCGATGCCGCCCTCGCGGCGCTTGCGCGTGCCGGCCCGGGTCAGATCCTGGCCGTCCAGCGTCACGGTGCCGCCGTCCAGGCTGCGGGTGCCCATGATCGCCTCGACCAGTTCGGCCTGGCCGTTGCCCTCGACACCGGCGACGCCCAGCACCTCGCCCTTGTGGATGGTGAAGGTGATCCCGTCCAGCACGGTGCGGACGACTCCGTCGGAGTCGGTGGCGCACAGCCGGAGATCTTCGACCCCCAGCATCGGCGTGTCCGTCACCGTCGACTCGCGCGTCTCCGGCGACGGCAGCTCACTGCCCACCATCAGCTCCGCGAGCTGCTTCGGCGTGGTCTTCGACGGCTCCACGGACGCGACGGTGGTGCCCCGGCGGATGACCGTGATGTCGTCCGCGACCGACAGCACCTCGCCCAGCTTGTGCGAGATGAAGATGACGGTCAGGCCCTCCGACTTCAGCTCCCGCAGGTTGTCGAACAGCGCGTCGACCTCCTGCGGGACGAGGACCGCGGTCGGCTCGTCGAGGATGAGCGTACGGGCGCCGCGGTAGAGGACCTTGAGGATCTCCACCCGCTGGCGGTCCGCGACACCGAGGTCCTCCACGAGGACGTCGGGCCGGATGGCCAGGCCGTACGCGTCCGAGATCTCCATGATCCTGGCGCGGGCCTTGGCGCCGATGCCGTGCAGCTTCTCGGCGCCGAGGACGACGTTCTCCAGGACGGAGAGGTTGTCGGCCAGCATGAAGTGCTGGTGCACCATGCCGATGCCGCGGGCGATGGCGTCCGCGGGGGTGCCGAGCGCCGCCTGCTCGCCGTCGAGCGTGATGGTGCCCTCGTCCGGCTTCTGGATACCGTAAAGGATCTTCATCAGCGTCGACTTGCCCGCGCCGTTCTCGCCGCACAGGGCGTGCACGGTGCCGCGGCGCACGGTCAGGTCGATGTCATGGTTGGCCACGACACCGGGAAACCGCTTGGTGATGCCGCGGAGTTCGACGGCGGCGGGGCCCGGCTCGGCCGGGCGGCTGATCGTGGGTGCTGCGTTGATGGCGCACTCCCCTCGGGGATCTTGTCCTGGACATGTCCTCGGCGGACGGCATGTCCTTGGCGGACTGCATGTCCTTGGCGGACTGCATGTCCTTGGCGGACTGCGTGTTCTGGGCAGGCGGCGGGGGCGGGGCCGGCCGCGGGCTGGAGCGGCCGGGGTGCGATGCCGCGGCCGCGGTGGGGCGGGACGGTGCCGGTCCGCGGTGCGGTCCGGGCCGGTCAGCGCCCTGCTACGGCGTCTCCTTGACCTTCACCTTGCCCTCGACGATCTTCTGGCGGGCGGCGTCGATCTGCGGCTGGATGTCCTTGATGAAGCCGCCCGACGTGGCGAGCGTGACGCCCTTCTTCTTCATGTCGTACGCGTGCACGCCCGTCAGCGGCTTGCCGTCCTCGACACTCTTGATCAGGTCGAACACCGCCACGTCGACGTTCTTGACCACCGACGTCAAAATGCAGTCCTTGTACTTCGCCAGACCCGGCTGCAGATACTGGTCGGAGTCCACACCGATCGCCCAGGCGCCCTTGCGCTTGCTGATCGCCTCGATGGCGCCCGCGCCCGACTGGCCCGCAGCGGAATAGATCACGTCGATACCGCTGTCCAGCATGCCGCCCGCCTTGGCCTTGGCGGCGGCCGGGTCGTTGAACCCCTTGTCGTTGTTCGGGTACAGGTACTGCGAGGTGACCTTGGTCTTCGGGTCGGTGTCCCGTACACCCTGCTCGAAACCGGCCTGGAACTTCTGGATCAGCGCGTTGTTCACACCGCCGATGAAGCCGACCTTGTGGTTCTTGCTCTTGAGCGCGGCGGCGACACCCGCCAGATACGAGCCCTCGTGCTCCGCGAAGACCATCGCGTCCACGTTCTTGCCCTGCGGCACGGCGTCGACCACCCCGAAAGTCGTCTCCGGGAAGTCCTTGGCGACGTTCTCGATGGACCGGCTGTAGGCGAATCCGACACCTATGACCGGGTTGTACCCGGCCTCCGCGAACGACGACAGCCGCTGCTCGCGGTCCGCCTCCGTCTCACCGTTCTTCGCCGTGAGCATCTTGACGTTGACGCCCAGCTTCTTGCGGGCATTCTCGGTGCCGCGGGCGGCCGCCTCGTTGAAGGAGTGGTCGTCCCGCCCACCGATGTCGAAAGCGAGCCCGACACCGGCATGACTGGCGCGATTCGCCTCGGCAAAACTCTGACCGCAAGCGGTGGCGGTGAGCACGAGAAGCGCGGAAGCGCTGGCCGCGGCGGCAAACCTGGTGACCCGACGCAAGGGGCCTTTCCCTTCGCTCGAAGCGCCTACGCTGGCGCGGGTGCGCCCACGGGGGGCGCGGTAGCGCCCGTAGTGGCGCTGGCTTTACGGGAGATTAACGCGCGTAGACCTGGCGCAAAAGCCTTCGTTGGGTGGCTGTTATCTATTCGTTCTACATGCCGCTGGCGCGGCGGGTGCGGGGGTCTGGTCCGCGCTTCGCGCGGATACGCATTGGCTTCGTTGTGGGGCGGGGGCGCGCAGGGGGCCATCTCCTCGGCGCCTGGAGCGGCCGTCATGTCTGGACGCAACCATGTAACGGTCGCCTGCGGGGAGTGTCCCCCTGCACACCCCCTCCCGTCGGTTCGGCGTGTGCGGGCCGGTGGGGGGAGGAAAAAGAACGATCACCCTGATGGGCGCCCACCATGTGGTGAGGCTCGCGTATGCGCATGCGCAGGGGCCGGGGCGGCTCCGCGTCGTGCGGAGGGGGCCGCATGGGTCCGGCCGCCAGGGGTCTGTAAAAGACCCCCGCCACGGCGGCGGGAAAGCCGCCCACGGCGCGGGCTCGGGGACACGTAGGGGTCTCCCCGCAGGCGACCGAAGCCCCGGTTGCGTCCATACATGACGGCCGCTCCAGGCGCCGAGGAGTGACCCCTGCGGGGCCCCGAGCCCCCACCCACCGAACCCCAAGCGCCAAGGCGAACCCCCACCGGGGCAACCGCAAACCCACCGGGCAGCACCGCACCCCGAACCGACTACGCCAACATCGCCGCCGCCGTGAACAGCTCCACCCCGGCCCGCACCGCTCCCTCGTCCACGTCGAAATCCCCCCGGTGGAGGTCGTACCGCACGGTGCTGCCCGGTGGGCGTACGCCCAGGCGGGCCATCGCTCCGGGGATTCGTTCCAGGTACCAGGAGAAGTCCTCGCCGCCCAGGGACTGCTCGGTGCCCTCGACCGCATGGGCCCCGCGCCGCGCGGCCATCGCGTCGTGGAGGAGTTGGGTGGAGGCCGGTTCGTTGACCACCGGTGGTACGCCCCGGACGTAGTTGATCTGGCACTTCGCGCCGTGCAGGGCCGCGATCTCGTCGATGGCCGCGTGGACCAGGTCCGGCGCGTCGCGCCATGCGTCGAGGTCCAGGCACCGAACCGTTCCGGCGAGCTCCGCGTGCTGGGGGATGACGTTGCAGGCGTGGCCGACGTCGAGGCGGCCCCAGGTCACGGCGAGTCCGGCGCGGGTGTCGACCCGGCGGGAGAGCAGGGCGGGGGCGTCGACGGCGACGCGGGCCGCGGCGGTGACCAGGTCGGTGGTCAGGTGTGGGCGGGCCGTGTGGCCGCCGGGGCCGTCGAGGGCGACTTCCAGGCGGTCGCAGGCGGAGGTGATGGCGCCGGTGCGCAGGCCGATGCGTCCGGCGTCCACCCGCGGGTCGCAGTGCACGGCGAGGATGCGGCCCACTCCGTCGAGCACCCCGGCGCCGATCGCGTCGGTGGCGCCGCCGGGGAGTACTTCCTCGGCGGGCTGGAAGAGCAGCCGTACGGGGCGCGGCAGCCGTCCTTCGCGGGCGAGTTCGGCGAGGACCAGGCCCGCGCCGAGGACGACGGTGGTGTGCACGTCGTGGCCGCACGCGTGGGCCCGGTTGGGGACCGTGGAACGGTAGGGCACGGTCTTCACGTCGGGGATCGGCAGCGCGTCGATGTCGGCCCGCAGCGCGAGGAGCGGCCGGCCGCCGTCCCAGGGGGCGAGGCCGGGCGTGATGTCACAGATCAGGCCGGTGCCGATGGACAGGACGCGTGGGCTCAGGCCGGCCCGCTCCAGCCGGGCCTTGAGGGCCGCGGTGGTACGGAACTCCTGGTTGCCGAGCTCGGGGTGCATGTGCAAGTCACGGCGAAAGTCGATGAGTTCGGCGCACAAATCGTCCGGCAGCGCGCCGGGCAGCGGTTCCCCGGCTGGGGCGTCATCGGTTTCGGCCTCGCGGGACATCAAGTGGTTCACCCGTTGAAGGGTACGGGGGCGGCTGGGGCAACTGTCCCTCGATCAACAAAAGTTCAGCCCGTTAGGGGAAGAATATCTAGGCCGCCCGGCGCATGGGCAGGTCATCACCGGGGTATCAGGACTGGTTCCGCTTCTTTCCGGAAACAGGGGTGCCGGACGGTTGTGGCCGGTCGGCGGCGCCGTGCGCCGCCAGGCCGGTGCGATGGGCGCCGCCCTGTACATCGTCACACGGTTCGACAGGAAGACGGCGTACGCCCCGCGCCGTTCCCGTCACCCCGGACAGGAAGCCCTCGGCCCGCGGCGACGCCTTGCTGGTCAGCCAGGCCGGGTCGATGTCGCACACCGCGACGCCGACCCCGGTTCCGGCCAGTGCGAGGGGCAGCGTGTGGACGACGGTGGACGGGAAGCTGAGGACCTGGCGGCCGATGGGGCCGCGGCGGGCGATGAGCTCCAGCGGCAGATCGGGCCGTACGATCTCCAGGCCGGTTTCGGCCGCGAGCCGGTGGAGTTTTCCGGCGGATTCGCGCCGGTGGGCGAAGTAGCGGGTGGCGCCGTGGGTGCGGGCGAGCGCGTGGACGGCTTCCAGGTAGCGGTCGGGGTCGATGACGCCGGTCTCGACCAGTGAGGTGCCGACGATGTCCGTGCCGCGGGTGAGCCGTGGCGGGCCGAACCGCCGTCTGGTCCAGGCGAATTCGTTCGACAGGACGCGGATGCCGGGTGGTGGCTCGACGGGCATGGAGGTGAAGAGCCCGACGGTGCGCCGGCCGCCTTCGGGCGCGGGGCCGAGCCGGCGGCGGGCGGCGGCCGCGAACGGTGCGAAGGCCAGGTCGCGGGGCCCGCGCCCGCCGCCGTGCCGGTGCCAGCGCACCAGCCGTTCGCCGTTGGCCAGTTGGGTGATGAATTCCATGGTGGCGGTGCCGTCGTCCACCACGATCAGGTCGCGGGCCCGGGTGAGTGTCAGCAGGAGCTGGACGTAGCGGGAGAAGGGGTCGCCGATGACGACGCGTCCGGCGCGCCGCAGGCGGCGGGTGAGGCCGCCGATGGTGCGCAGCGGCGCGGCGGCCCCGTCGCGCGCCTCCTCCCACCGTACGGAGAAGCCCTCCTCGCGGGCGAGTTCGGCCATCCGGCGCAGCTGGCCGCGGGTCATCGGGTCGTGCGGGGCGAGGACGACGACGGTGAGGGCCGCGGCCTGTTCGCCGTGTGCCCATTCCAGGACGTTGAGCAGTTGTACGGGGCTTTCGACGAAGGCGAGGGTGCCCGCGGCCTGTGCCTTGGCGGCTCCGGTCGCCTGCGCCGTGGCCTGCTTCGCGGCCTCCCGCGCTGCCCGCCTGGCGGCCCGCCCGGCGGCACGGCCGGCCGCCGCCCGCTCCCCCGCCGCGCCGTCGGACGCCCGGCTCGCGGCGGATCTGCGGCGCTGCCGGGGTACCCCCAGGAGGCGGCGGACGGGAGTACCCGCCGCCTCCTGGGGCGGGCCACAGGCCCCGTCTGGGTAGCTCACGGTGTGTCCGTCCCGTCCGTATGGCGTCAGGAGCAGTCGTGCGGTGGCAGGCAGGTGCGGTCGTACGGTGGCGGCAGCAGCCGCCAGGGTCAGGCCGAGACGGGCTCGCGGTCGGCGGACTCGGCCTCCGCGACCACGCCCGCCACCCGGCGCAGCTTCTTCATCGGGCCCAGCTCGCTCTCGTAGACCTTCTTGACGCCGTCGCCGAGGGACTCCTCGATGGTGCGGATGTCGCGGACCAGGCGGGTCAGGCCCTGCGGCTCCACGGAGGCGGCCTGGTCGGAGCCCCACATGGCGCGGTCGAGGGTGATGTGGCGCTCGACGAAGGCGGCGCCGAGGGCGACGGCGGCGAGGGTGGTCTGCAGGCCGGTCTCGTGGCCGCTGTAGCCGATCGGGACGTTGGGGTACTCGGCCTGGAGGGTGTGGATCATACGGAGGTTCAGCTCTTCGGCCTTCGCGGGGTAGGTCGAAGTGGCGTGGCACAGGACGATGTTGTCGCTGCCCAGGACCTCGACGGCGTGCCGGATCTGCTTGGGGGTGGACATGCCGGTGGAGAGGATGACGGTGCGGCCGGTGGCGCGCATGGCGCGCAGCAGCTCGTCGTCGGTGAGGGAGGCGGAGGCGACCTTGTAGCAGGGGACGTCGAACTTCTCCAGGAAGGCGACGGACTCCACGTCCCAGGGCGAGGCGAACCAGGCGATGCCGCGCTTCTTGGCGTACTCGTCGATGGCGCGGTAGCCGTCCTCGTCGAACTCCACGCGGTGGCGGTAGTCGATGTAGGTCATCCGGCCCCAGGGGGTGTCGCGCTCGATGTCCCACTGGTCGCGCGGGGTGCAGATCTCCGGGGTGCGCTTCTGGAACTTCACGGCGTCGCAGCCGGCGTCCGCGGCGGCGTCGATCAGCGCGAAGGCGTTCTCCAGGTCGCCGTTGTGGTTGATGCCGATCTCACCGGTGACGTAGACGGGGCGGCCGGGGCCGACGAGCCGGTCGCCGAGGGTGCGCAGACGGGAGGTGCTGGTCATCTTGGGGAGTTCCTTCTTCGTTAGAGGGTGGGGCCGAGGAGCCACGAGGCGATCTCGCGGATCGCGCCGCCGCCTCCGGGGGTGGAGGTGACGGCGCGCGCGGCGCCGCGTACGACGTCGTGGGCGCTCGCGACCGCCACGGGCCAGCCGACGAGGCCGAAGCACGGGAGGTCGTTGACGTCGTTGCCGACATAGAGCACGCGCTCGGGCGCGATGCCCTGTTCCTCGCACCACTGCTTGAGCGCGAGGTCCTTGCGGTCGATGCCGTGGAGTACGGGCAGGCGCAGTTTCCTGGCCCGTGCGGCGACGACCGGGTTCACTTCCGTGGACAGGATGAGCAGCTTCAGCTCCGCCTTGCGCAGGGCGGCGATGCCGAGGCCGTCGCCGCGGTGCACGGCGACCATCTCCCGTCCGTCGGAGTCGATGAGCACCCGGTCGTCGGTCTGGGTGCCGTCGAAGTCGAGGACGACCGCGTCGATGTCGTCGCGGGTCGGTAGCGCGCCGGGGTGCGCCGTGTCGAGCAGGGGCGCGAGGGCGCGGGCGCGCGCGAGGTCGTGCGGGTCGTCGATCTCCAGCACACGGGACGGGTCGGTGCGGACCAGTTCCGTACGGCCGAAGAAGCGGTGGCCCGCGGCGCGGAAGCCGGCCGCGTCCATGGCGTAGGCGGCGCCGGTCTCCAGGAAGTCCTGGGGGCGGTCCTGGCGGCGCGGGCGGAAGGAGGTGTCGTGGTTGACGCCGATGCCGCCGGGAGCGGGGTCCTCGACCGCGGCGTCCGCCCCTTCGCGCCATACGAAGCCGTGGAACGGCGCCACCGTCAGCGCGCTGTCCGCCCCGGCTTCCACGACCGCGGCGGCCACCCCGTCGATGTCCTCGCGGACGAGGAAGGGGCTGGTGCACTGGACGAGGAGGACCGCGTCGACGGGCTTGCCGTGTTCGGCCTCGTACGTGTCCATGGCGTGCAGGACGGCGGCCTCGCTGGTGGCCGTGTCGCCCGCGATGGCGCCGGGGCGGCGGACCACGACGGCGCCCGCGCCGCGGGCCGCGGCGGCGATGCCCGTGTCATCGGTGGAGACCACGACGTCGGTGACCAGCCGGGCCGCGCGGCATTCGCGGACCGCGCGGGCGATCAGCGGGACGCCCCCGACCGCGGCGAGGTTCTTGGCGGGTACGCCCTTGGAGCCGCCGCGCGCGGGGATGACGGCGACGACGGTGGGCGCGGCCGGTGGGGTCGGCATGGCGGGCTCCTTCCGGGGGCCGTACGGGCTCCGGGGGCGGGCGGATGGGCTGCTCACAGCTGTCCCCAGCGGCGGATGGCGGGGGCGACGCGCTGGACGCCGTGGCGGTAGGCGCCGCGGGCGGCGTCGCGCACGGTGTCGCGGGCCAGCCGGCGCAGGCCGCCGGGTTCGGCGGTCTCGGCGGTCCGGCCGGGCAGCGGCGCGCCGTCGGGGTCCAGGCCGTAGCGGGCGAGGATGCCGGGGAGGTATCCGGGGGCGGTGCGGGGTGTGTAGTACGGGGTGAGGGGCGGCAGGTCGGTGGCGCGCAGAGCGGTCACGCGGGCGCGGGCGGCGTCGAAGGCGGTGGCGTATCGGGCGCCGGGAGCCACGCCCTGGCGGGCCAGCCAGTCCGGGTCGGGTCCGGGGCGGTGTCCGGCGTCCAGTTCGTCCCAGGAGGCGAGGCAGCCGGAGCCGAGGAAGTGGTGGTTGCCGAGGACTTCGCGGATGCCGAGGTCGGTGAGGACGGCGGTGGGGATGCCGCGGTGCAGGGACTCCAGGGCGGCGGTCGAGCTGACGGTCACCAGGAGGTCGGTGCGGTCCAGGACCTCGCCCATGTTCCCGTACGCCAGGCGGCAGTTGGGGGGCAGGCCGCCGGGGAGGCGGGCGGCCAGCTTCTGGTACGGGAGTTCCTCGATGTGCGTGGTGTGTTCGCCGGGCTTGCTGCGCAGTTTGACCAGCACCTCGCGGTCGGGGTGCCGCCGGGCGTGCTCGGCCGCGCGGCGCAGCAGGTACGTACGGTCGTCGCGGCGGTCCGGTACCGAGGGCTGGGCGGCGAAGACGACCGTGTACGGGCGGTCGCCGAGGACCGGCTCGTACGGGGCGCCGCCCAGGAAGGGCAGGGCGCATTCGACGACGCTGCCGCCGTCGGCGCCGACGCCCTCGTACACCGCGCGGAACCGGTCCGCGTCGTGCCGGGAGTTGGCGAGGACCACGTCCGCGCCGTGCCGCAGCAGCAGGCCGTCGGCCAGCTTCTCGTAGACGACGCCGACGTAGCCGGTGACGACGACGGGCCGCCGGGCGGCGCCGCGCCAGGCGTGCGCCAGGCCGTGCAGCATCGCCTGGACGGCGCCGCCGACGCAGGCGAGGACGACCACGTCGTACCGCGCGGTGTCCTTCATCAGCTCCAGGAAGTCCGCGCCGCGGATCTCGCGCAGCGTCTCCGCACGGGCGCCGACCTCGTCGAGCTGGCGGACCGTGGGGGTGGCACGGCCGCGGAGCAGATATCCGTCCAGACGAATGTCCGATTGAATGCGGTACGCTGTCAAAGCGCCCCATTTCCAGCGGGTATCCGAATCCGCGAGCACCGCGATGCGCGGCTGGGAAGTGTTACGAGTGGGCACGACGAAAACGCTAGGAAGGCGTTCCGTTCGGCGGGCCAACTGTGCCGCAACAACGGGTTAACAGCGCATCGCGGGACAGCGAACCAGCAGGCCGAATTGCCAGGTTAACCATCCCGCCATTCTTCGTTCACTCGCGGGTTCGCGTCCCGTCAAGACGAATGCCGGGACCGCGCCTAACGTCACCCGGGTGGTTAAGCTCTCCGTCGTCGTGCCGTTCTACAACGTGCAGACATATGCGCCCGACACCCTGCGAAGCCTGGCGGCGAACGCCCGCGAGGACTTCGAATTCCTGCTCGTGGACGACTGCTCGCGGGACGAGACACCGCAGATCCTGGCGCGCGCCGAGGGCGAGCTGCCGGGGGCGCGGGTGCTGCGGCACGAGCAGAACGGCGGTCTGGCCACCGCCCGCAACACCGGCCTGGACGCGGCCGCCGGCGAGTATGTGACCTTCCTGGACGGTGACGACTGGCTGGCCCCCAGGTACTACGAACAACTCCTGGCCGTCATCGAGGAGTTGGACTGCGACTTCGTCCGCACGGACCATGTCCAGTGCACCGCGCGGACCCGTTCGGTGCACCGCGTCCCGTACGGCCGCCGCAACGTCGCGCTGGACCCGCGCGAGCTGATCCTGCCCGCCGACCGCTCCACCTCCGTCGACTACGCCTTCGCCTGGGCCGGCATCTACCACCGCCGGCTGCTGGACGACGGCCTGCTGCATTTCCGGCACGGCCTGCGTACGGCGGAGGACCGGCCGTGGATCTGGCGGCTGCACCGCGAGGCGCGGTCGATGGCGGTGACCGGACTGCTCGGCGTCTTCTACCGGCGCGGGGTGGCGTCCTCGCTCACGCAGATCGGTGACGTACGGCAGCTCGATTTCATCCGGGCATTTGATCAGGTGATCGAGGAAACGGCGCGGGACCGGGACGCGCAGCGATTGCTGCCGAAAGCCGTACGTACATATTGCGCCATCATTTCCCACCATCTCGGCTCGATCGAACGATTCGAGCCGCCGGTGGCCCGAAAATTGCGCGCCTTGAGCGCGGCGGCGCTGAAAAGAATGCCGCAGGACATACTGAAGGAAGCACTGGATTCGATGGACACGCAGCGCGCCTCCCGTCTGCGACGGCTGCGCCGCCGTCCGGTTCCGGCGGAGGTGGCCGCCTGATGGCCCCCCGTACCGACGCACCGGCGCGGCCGCGTACGCAGATCTTCCTGGCGTCCACCCTGTACGGTGCCGCCACGCTGGCCGCCGCGCTCGACACGGGCGCCTTCGCCCCAGCCGGCCGCCGGCTGCTGCTGGTCAGCAACAACGCCGCGACCCCGGAGACCGCGACGCCGGTGGACCGGATGCCCGGCTTCGAGCGGCTGCGCGGCCGCTTCGACCGGGTGCTGTCGTGGAACGAGACGATCAGCCCGTTCCACCCCGGCGGCTGGTCCCCGCGCCAGGACGACGTGCCGCTGTGGGAGCGCCATCTGCGGCTGCTGTGGGACCTGGGCGAGGACGAGATCGAGCTGATCGTGGAGTCCATCCAGGTCAGCCCGGCGCTCGCGCTGGCCCAGCTCTTCCCGGGCGCGCCGGTCGACGTGTACGCGGACGGCCTGATGAGCTACGGGCCGACCCGCAGCAAGCTGGACCCGCTGGTCGGCACCCGGGTCCGCCGCCTGCTGCACCTGGACCTCGTGCCGGGCCTGAAGCCGCTGCTGCTCACGGAGTTCGGGGTGGGCTCGGAGACCGTGCCGACCGAGGCGTTCCGCGCGGTGCTCGCCGATCTGGCCGCGGACTTCGACGACCCGGCGCTGCGCGCCGTACCGGAGGGCGCGGCGCTGCTCCTCGGCCAGTACCTTTCCGCGCTGAACATCCTCACCCCCGAGGAAGAGGAGGAGCTGCACGCCCGCATGCTGCGCGGCGCGGTACGGCGCGGGCACCGCCGGGTGGTGTTCAAGCCGCACCCGTCCGCGCCGGCCCGCTGGTCCCGCGCGCTGGAGCGGGAGGCGGAGAAGCTCGGCGCCGAGCTGACCGTGCTGGACACGCCGGTCCTCGCCGAAGTGCTCTACCAGCGCAAGCGGCCCGCGCTCGTGGTCGGCTGCTTCTCGACCGCGCTGCTCACGGCGTCCGCGTTCTACGACCTGCCGACCGCCCGCGTGGGCACGGACCTGCTGCTGGAGCGCCTGACCCCGTACCAGAACAGCAATCGTGTGCCGGTCACCCTGGTCGACGCGCTGGTGCCCGACCTGGCGGACGAGCCGGGCGCCAAGCCGGCACCGACCCACCTCAACGGGCTGGTCGGCGCGGTGGGTTACGCGATGCAGAACCAGATCTACCCGGAGCTGCGCCCGGTCGCCGAGCGCTATCTCGCCGCCCATCTGAACGAGCGCACCTGGCGCTACTTCAAGCGCCGCCGGCTGACCGCGCTCGCCCTGCCCGGCGCGATCCCCGCCCAGCTGTCGTTCATCCCGCGCAACGCGGCCGTCCGCAGGGTCGCGCGGCGCGCGCGGGCGATGCAGCGGCGCCTGAAGAAGCGGGCCGCGTTCGGATGACCGCGCAGCTTCCGGCGGAGGCGCCGCCGCCCGCGGCGCTGCCGGGACCGTCCGTACCGGCCCTGGCCACCCGCCCCGTGGCCGCTGCTCGGAACGGAGCGGCGCCCCCGCCCGGCAAGAAGCCCCGCGGCGCGCCGCGCCTGCGTGCCCTGGACGGCCTGCGTCTGATCGCCGCCCTGATGGTCGCCGCGTACCACCTCGGCGGCCGGAACGGCGAGATAGCGCAGGCGTGGGGCAGCTCGCCCGCGCGCCAGTTCCCGTCCCTGCACGGCGTGTTCGCGTACGGCTGCCTCGGCGTGCAGATCTTCTTCGTCATCAGCGGCTTCGTCATCTGCATGAGCGGCTGGGGGCGGTCGCTGCGCGCCTTCATCGCGTCCCGGATCTCGCGGCTGTATCCGGCGTACTGGGTGGCGGTCCTGCTGGTCACGGCGGTGTTCGCGCTGCCGTGGGTGGCGTTCGAGGCGCTGGGCCCGAGCGATGTGCTGACCAACCTGACGATGCTCCAGCAGCCGCTGGGCGCCAAGCGGGTGCTGGGCGTGTGCTGGACGCTGTGGGCCGAGATGCGGTTCTACGCGCTGTTCGCGCTGTGCGTCATCCTGCCGGGCGCCACCCGCCGCCGGGTGGTGCTGTTCTGCGCGGGCTGGACGCTGGCGGCTGCGGTGGCGCAGGCCACGCACGTACCGGCGCTGGACATCGTCCTGATGCCGCAGTACGCGCCGTTCTTCATCGGCGGCATCGGCTGCTACCTGCTGCACCGCTACGGCGGGCGGGACCCGGTGGCGTGGGCGGTGGTGGGCGTCAGCTGGCTCATCGGCCAGCACTTCGCGGTGGCCGGGCTGTGGCACCCGCCGTCCGCGAACGCCTTCTCCCACCGCTCGGCGGTGGTCATCATCGCGGTCGTCACGCTGGGCTTCGCACTGGTGCTGGCCATCGCGCTGGGCCGGATGCAGTGGGCGAACTGGCGTTGGCTGACCGTGGCCGGGGCGCTGACGTACCCGTTCTACCTCGTGCACGAGCACCTGGGGTGGGTGGTCGTGCACGGCCTGCACGGTGGCCTGCGGCTGCCGTCGTACGTGACGCTCGTCCTGACGGTGGCGCTGATGCTGGCGCTGGCCTGGGTGCTGCACCGCTGGGTGGAGCGCCCGCTCACTCCCGTACTGAAGCAGGCGATCGATCCGCGTCCGCGGCGCTGAGTCCGGGCGCCCAGGGGCGGCCCGCCCCGGGCACCCGGTTACTCGCCGTGCAGCAGCGTGGCCTCGATCCCCGCGATGACGGCCCGCAGGCCGTCCTCGAACCCGCGGGCGGTGTCCCCGAAGAACTCCTCACCGGCCACCACCGTGAGCGGGAAGTCGGCGCCGTAGCGCCGCTCCCGGTCGTCCAGGTCGTAGGTGGGGTCGCGCAACGGTTCCCCGGGCACCGGGAAGACGGACTGTTCCTCGACCACGTAGCCGATCGTGTACGTATAGACGGTGAACCAGGCGCGCGCGGCCCGGTGTGGCCGGAATCCGGCGGCTGTCAGCGCGCCGATGGAGATCTCCATCGGCTGCATCGACGCGGAGTGGTTCATCCGGGTGCCGCCGAAGACCTTGCCGCCGTCGCGGTAGGCGAGCAGCGTGCGCCGTATGGCCCGGCAGGACGCGGTGAGCAGCGCCTTCCAGTCGCCGCCTCCGTAGCCCGGCCCCGCCGCGACCAAGGGCGCGGTCATCCGCTCGTACAGCTCGGTGGCCATCTCGTCGAGCAGTTCCTGCTTGTTCTTGAAGTGCCAGTAGAGGGCGGGCGCCTGGACGTTCAGCTCCTTGGCGATACGGCGCAGGGTGAGCCCTTCGAGGCCGACCTCGTTCAGCAGGCCCAGGGCGGTCTCCGCCACCAGTTTTCGGTCGAGTTTCGTAGCCACGTTGACAATTTAACACCGTTAAGCGCACCCTCGGAAGCATGGAACTTAACAACGTTAAGGACGCGGTCATGGCTCCCGCCGGCACCCTGCCCGAGCACGTCGACGTACTGATCTCCGGCGCCGGCCCCACCGGCCTGGCCCTCGCCCTCGACCTCTCCCGGCGCGGCGTGCGCGCCCTCGTGCTGGAGCGCCAGGACCGGCTGTCGCCCGGCACCCGCGGCAGCGGCATCCAGCCCCGTACGCAGGAGGTGTACGAGGACTTCGGGGTGCTCGACGCGATCCGGGCCAGCAGCGCCCGGTACCCGAAGATCGGGTCCTGGGAAGACGGCCGCATGATCAACGAGTACGTGTTCGTGGAATCCGTCGAACCGACCCCGTCCACCCCGTACGGCGCCATGATGATGGTCCCGCAGTGGCGGAACCTGGAGATCCAGTACGCGCGGCTGACCGAGCTGGGCGGCACGGTGGCGTTCGGTGCCGCGCTGGAGTCGTTCACGCAGGACGCGGACGGCGTCGCGGCCCGGGTCGTCCGCGCCGACGGCAGCGCCCGTACGGTACGCGCCGCCTACTTGGTCGCGGCGGACGGCGGGCGCAGCACGGTGCGCAAGGCGCTCGGCGTCACCATGACCGGGGAGAGCGTCACCCCGAACCCGATGCTCCTCGCCGACATCCGGCTGGACGGGCTGGACCAGCGGCACTGGCACATGTGGGAATCCTTCAACGCCACCGACTTCGTCGCGCTGCTCCCGGTGCCGCTGCGCGACTACTTCTCGCTCATCGCGGGCTTCGCGGACCCCGCCGCCGAGCCGGACACCGCGCCCGACGCCGTGCGCGAGCTCGTCGCGGAGCGCACCCACCTCACCCTGGACCAGGTGGGCGAGGTGCTGTGGTCCTCCACCTTCCGCCCGAACGCCGCGCGGGCCGACCGGTTCCGCGTGGGCCGGGTCTTCCTCGCGGGCGACGCGGCGCACGTGCACTCCCCCGCGGGCGGCCAGGGCCTGAACACCAGCGTCCAGGACGCCTACAACCTCGGCTGGAAGCTGGGCCAGGTCCTGCGGCACGGTGCCCCGGAGTCGCTGCTCGACACCTACGAGGCCGAGCGCCTGCCGGTCGCCGCGGGCATTCTCGACCTCAGCACCCGGCTGCACCGTACCGGCGACATGCGGCGCGGCAAGGAACTGCACCAGATAGACGTCGGGTACGCGGACGGGCCGCTCGCCTCCGAACGGCGCACCGGCCTCGCCGACGGCGCGCTCCGCGCCGGCAACCGGGCGCCCGACGCGCCCTGCACCACCCCGGACGGCACCCCGCGCCGCCTCTTCGAGGTCTTCCAGGGCCCGCACTTCACCCTGCTGGCCGTCGGCGACGTCGAACTCCCGGCGCTGGATGGCGAGATGATCCGTACGTGCCGTGTCGGCGGGACGGCCCCCGACCTGCTCGACGCCGAGGGGCACGCCCGGCACGCTTATGGCGAGGGCCTGTTCCTGATCCGTCCGGACGGCTACGTGGCGTACGCCGCCGACGACGCCTCCGGCCTGTCGGACGAACTCGCCCGGTACGGCGGGGCCTTGACCGCGCCGTCCGTCCGGTGACCGGGACGGGGCCGCCCCGGTCGGCGGCTGGTATTACTGGTGCATGCACGAAGAGACCGCGCAGTCCGCGATCGACACGTTCCTCTCCGCCTTCAACGCCTCGGACGACAGCCGTGTCACCACGCTGCTCGCCCAGGCGCTGACCTCGGACGTGGTCTTCCACGGACCACTGGGCCGCAGCGAGGGGATCGAGGCGGTCGAGCGGTTCGTGCTGGACCTCCGGCGCCACCCGGCGGGGGCCGGCACGATGGTGCGCTGCTCAGCGGTGGACATGCCGGGCGAGTGGGCCCGTTACCGGTGGGTCTTCACCACCCCGGACGGAGGCCCCCGCCTGGCCGGGACGGACATCGTCCACCTGCGGCGCAGCCTCATCGACCAGGTGATCGTCTTCGCGGGGGAGACCGGGCCGCCCGCCGCCTGAGCCGCCCTCCCCCGGTTCGGTCAGCGTCCGCGCGATGAGCCAGGCCACCGCGCACAGCGCGATCAGTGGCAGCAGGGCGGTCCGCAGCCCTGTGGTGTCGGCGAGGGCACCGATGGCGGGGCTCGCGACGCCGCCGACGCTGACCGCCAGGCCCAGGGTGACACCGCTCGCCGTACCCATACGGTTCGGCAGCAGGTCCTGGCCGAGCGTGATGTGCAGGGAGAACGGTACGTACAGGGCCGTGGACGTGAGGGCGGCGAAGACGTACAGCGCGGGGCCGGGCACGAGGACCAGCCCGGCGACGGCCGGGACACAGGCCGCGTAGGCGATCCGTATCGTACGGACCCGCCCCCACCGGGACGCCAGCCGGCCGCCGAGCACGGTGCCCACCGCGCCGCCCGCGAACAGTACGAACAGGGCCACCGAACCCGCGGTGGCGCCGCCGCCCACCCGCTGCTCGGCGTAGACGGCGATGAAGGCGCTCAGGCCGACGAAGACGATGGACCGGCAGACGATGACGGCGGTCAGCCGCAGGAACTCCGGCCAGTTGTCGCGGCCCGCCTTGCGCGCCGCGGCCTTGGCGACGGCCGCCCGCGGCGCCAGCGCGCGGATCACCTGAGCGGTCAGCAGGACACCGGCCACCGCGGGCACCACCAGCCACGGCGACGCGTCCAGCGAGCCCGCGGAGAGCAACGGGCCGACGGCGACCGGGGCGAGGGCGAAGCCGATGTTGCCGCCGAGGGAGAACCAGCCCATGGCGACATGGCTGCCGCCGCTCGCGACGCGGGCCAGCCGTGCGGCCTCCGGGTGGTAGGCGGCGACGCCGATGCCCGAGAGGGCGACCGCGGCGCAGGTCGGGCCGTAGGAGTCGCCGAGTACCGACAGGGCGATGCCCAGGCCCGCGCACAGCGTGCTCACCGGGATCAGCCAGGGCATCGTCCAGCGGTCGGTGAGCGAGCCGAACAGGGGCTGGACGAGGGAGGAGAGGAGGGTGGCGGCCAGCACGATGCCGGAGGCGGCGGCGTAGCCGTAGTGGCGCTCGGCCACCAGGAAGGGCACCAGGGCCGGGACCGCGCCCTGGTAGAAGTCCACCGCCGCGTGTCCGACGGACATCGTCGCGACCGGCCGCCGGGGCGCGGACACGTGTTTCGTCGTCATGTACCGATCATGGCGAGCGCGCCCGGTGGCGGGCTTCTCATAAGCTGCCACGTCATGCCGGTTTTCCGCCATCACCCGTCGCACGTCACGACCATCACCCGCTTCCTGCCGCAGGGTACGGAGGTGACGGCCCACCACCACGACATCCACCAGATCGTCTACGCGGGGCGCGGCGTGCTCACCGTGACCACGGACGCCGGGAGCTGGGTCGCGCCGGCCACCCGCGCGATCTGGATACCGGCCGGGACGGTGCACGAGCACCGGGCGCACGGGGACACCGATCTGCACACCGTCGGCGTGCCCGTGGACACCAACCCGCTGGGGCTGGACCGGCCCGCCGTCCCGGCGGTCGGCCCGCTGCTGCGCGAACTGATCATCGCGTACAGCGGTCCGGGCAGCCGCCGTACGGCGGAGGCGCGGCGCCTGCTGGCCGTACTCCTCGACCAGCTGCGCCACGCCCCGCTCCAGGCCCTCCATCTGCCCACGCCCCGCGATCCGCGCCTGGTGGCGGTGTGCGCGATGCTGCGCGCCGACCCGGCCGACCCGCGCCCGCTCGCCGGGCTCGGCGCCGCGGCCGGGGCGAGCGAGCGGACGCTGGCCCGCCTCTTCCGCGCCGAGCTGGGCATGACCTTCCCGCAGTGGCGTACGCAGCTGCGGCTGCACCACGCGCTGGTGCTGCTGACGCGGGACGACCCGGCGCTGTCCGTGACCGCGATCGCGCACCGCTGCGGCTGGGCCTCGGCCAGCGCCTTCATCGATGCCTTCCGCCGGTCGTTCGGACACACGCCGGGCGCCCACCGGGACCTGTACGGCGCTACAGCACCAGGGACAGCAACAGGACGCACACGATCCCGACGACCGAGATCAGCGTCTCCATCAGCGACCAGGTCTTGATCGTCTGGCCGACGTTCATGCCGAAGTACTCCTTCACCATCCAAAAACCCGCGTCGTTGACGTGGCTGAAGAACAGCGAACCGCAGCCGACGGCGAGGACGAGCAGGGCGGCGTGGGTGGTGGACATCTCGGCGGCCAGCGGCGCCACCAGGCCCGCGGCGGAGATGGTGGCGACCGTCGCGGAGCCGGTCGCGAGCCGGATCGCGACCGCGATCAGCCAGGCCAGCAGCAGGGTGGAGATGTTCCAGTCCTTGGACAGCTCCAGGATCATCTGCCCGACGCCCGCGTCCACCAGGGTCTGCTTGAAGCCGCCGCCCGCGCCGACGATCAGCAGCACACCGGCGATCGGCGCGAGGGACTTCTCGACGGTGGAGGCGATCCGGCCCTTGGTGAAACCGGCCGACCGGCCCAGCGTGAACATACCGACGATGACGGCGGTGAGCAGCGCGATCAGCGGCGAGCCCACCACGTCGAAGACGCGCTGAATCGTGGTGCCCTTGTCGTCCACGACGACGTCCACCAGGGCCTTGGCCAGCATCATCACGACGGGCAGCAGCACGGTGGCGACGGTGATGCCGAAGCCGGGGCGCTTGTCCAGCTCGCCGCTGGCCCGCTCGGGGACCATCTTCTCCGGCGGCTGGATGTCGACCCAGCGGGCGGCGTAGCGGGAGAACAGCGGACCGGCGACGATCGCCGTCGGAATCGCGACGACCACGCCGAGCGCCAGGGTGACGCCCAGGTTGGCGTGCAGCGCGTCGATGGCGGCCAGCGGGCCGGGGTGCGGCGGGATCAGGCCGTGCATCACGGACAGGCCGGCCAGCGCCGGGATGCCGATGCGCATCAGGGAGAAGTTGCCGCGCTTGGCGACCAGCAGCACCACGGGGATCAGCAGCACGATGCCGACCTCGAAGAAGATCGGCAGGCCGACGATGCCGGCGATCAGCACCATCGCCCACGGCATCACGCGTCCGCTCGCCTTCGCCAGGATCGTGTCGACGATCTGGTCGGCGCCCCCGGAGTCGGCGAGCAGCTTGCCGAGGATCGCGCCCAGCGCGATCAGGATGCCGGTGCCCGCGACCGTACTGCCCAGGCCCGACGAGAAGCTGGCGATGGCCTTGTCCAGCGGCGCGCCCGCCACCGCGCCCAGCACCAGCGAGCCGATGATCAGGGACAGGAAGGCGTGCAGCTTGAACTTGGTGATGAGCAGGACGATGACGGCGATGCCCGCGAGGACGGCGATGCCGAGCTGCGCGTGACCGGCCGAGGTGATCGGCTCGGTCGCATCCGCTGCCAGCATCTCGACGCTGAGATGTGTCACGGCTGTTCCCTAAGGGGTGCTGTTACTGGTTGTGGTGGTGGCCCTGAGCGATGACGCGCGGGGCGTACGGGCCAGGGCCCGCGGCAGGAGGTCAGGCGGGGGTGGGCCGGCCGGTGTCGTAGCGGCGCAGCGCGGCGACGGCGCGGTCGGCGATCTCCCGCGGGGTGCCGGAGACGTCCACGGCGACGCCCGCCTCGTCGGCGCCGAGCGGCTCCAGGGTGGCGAACTGGGAGTCCAGCAGCGCGGTGGGCATGAAGTGGCCCTTGCGCTCGGCCATCCGGGACTCGATCAGCGACCGGTCGCCGGTCAGGTGCAGGAAGACGACGCCGGGCGCGGCGGCCCGCAGCCGGTCGCGGTAGGCGCGCTTGAGCGCCGAGCTGCTGACCACACCGCCCTGACCCGCACGTCCGTGCGCCCAGGCGCCGATGGCGTCCAGCCACGGCCACCGGTCGGCGTCGTCGAGCGGGGTGCCGGCCGACATCTTGGCGATGTTGGCCGGGGGATGGAAGTCGTCGCCCTCGGCGTAGGGGACATCAAGGTCGGCGGCCACCAGCGGCCCGATCGTCGTCTTGCCGGTGCCGGCCACGCCCATCACGACGATGACGTGGGGGGTGCTCATCCCGTGTACCTCGCTGTCCTCTTTGACCTCGGTCTGACGTCCCACTGAAACCCATGGGATACGACGTATTCAAGCCCCTGTGACGTAAAAGTCATACTTAAAGGCGGGCCACCCTGGGAACGTAGGCTGAAGCCATGGAGAACCAGGGGGCGGGACAGGGACTGCACGCGCGGGTACTGGAGACCCTGGGACCCGCCATCACCGCGGGCGAGTACCCGCCGGGCACGATCTTGCGCACCGACGAGCTGGAGGAGCGCTTCGAGGTCTCCCGCACGGTCATCCGCGAGGCGATACGGGTCCTGGAGTCCATGCACCTGGTCGCCTCCCGGCGCCGGGTCGGCGTGACCGTGCGCCCGGCCGAGGAGTGGAACGTCTACGACCCGCGCGTCATCGGCTGGCGCCTGGCCGGGCCCGACCGGCCCCGGCAGCTGCGCTCGCTGACCGTGCTGCGCTCCGCCGTCGAACCGGTCGCGGCGGGCCTGGCGGCCCGGCACGCCACACCGCGGCAGTGCGCCGAGCTGACCGAGCACGCCATGGGCATGGTCGCCACCTCGCGCGGCCAGCAGCTCGACGCGTACCTGGTGCACGACACGGCCTTCCACCGCGTCATCCTGAACGCCTCCGGCAACGAGATGTTCGCCCGGCTGGGCGATGTGGTGGCCGCGGTCCTCACCGGCCGTACCCACCATCACGTGATGTTCACCGACCCCGACCCGGCCGCGGTGACCCTGCACGTCCAGGTCGCCGAGGCGGTACGGGTCGGCGACGCGGACCGCGCCGAGGAGCTGACCCGCGAGATCACGGCCGGCGCCATGGCCGAACTGGACGTACTGGCGCCGTAGTCGCACCCGACCACGAGACCCGGAAGCGAAATGCCCGTACGGAAATTCGTGGTCGACCGCTGAGTTCCCGCTCCGCACCGAAGTATCGGCTCTTTTCCCTTCCCACCGGCGGTCCGGCCGGGGCTAACTGTGAGGGCACGGCGCGGCATCGGAAACCGATGCCCTTCCTCTGCGCCGCAGCACAGTTCAGAGAAAGGCCGGAACCTTGAGAACTGCCCGAAGGACCGCATTCGGCCTGGCGGCCGGCGCCACCCTCTGCGCTTCCGCCCTGGCACTCGCCCCGGCCGCGCACGCGGGGACCGACAACTACATCAAAATCACCAACAAGGCGGGAATCGTCGCCACCACGTGTTACGAGTGGCAGGGCGTTTCCAGCGGCAAGGACTACTGCCACGAGGCGTACGCCGTGGGCCAGACCCGTACCGCGCATTTCCCGGCGGACGCCACCTCGGCCGTCATCGACCTGAAGCTGTCGAAGTGGGACCGCGCCAGGGACAGCGCCGCGGTGAAGGACCTCAGCAAGAACCACTGCTTCGAGATCCGGGGACTGCTCGGGTCGGAGAAGCTGATCGAGACCGGCTGCTGAAACACGAGGGAGAAAACCCATCATGAACGTCACACGTGTGGGCATCGTGGCCGGTGCACTCACCGCAGCATTCGCCCTCGCCGCCCCGATGGCTTCCGCCACGCCGCCCGAATACAAGGCGGTGGACGGCGCGAAGGACAACTGGGTGAACGAGGGACAGCTCTCGGTCGAATACAACAACGGGATCAAGGACACCGACCCGGCGCGCGTCAAGGAAGCCCTCGACCAGTGCAAGGGCCAGTCGGTCTCGTGCAAGGCGACCACGGTCGGCACCCCGGAGAAGGTGACGAAGTGGTTCGAGGCGGGGGAAGGCGGCGGCAACCCCAAGGTGGTCGAGAACTGCAGGACGGACGACGGCGCGAAGGACGTGGACCACACGGTCGGCGGCATGCACGCGTTCGCCTGGAGCTGGAACATCGGGGCCAGCGTCGACATCCCGCTGGCCAAGGGTGTCGGTATCGGAATCAAGGGTGAGTACACCGAGACCAATACCGACACGAAGACCGAAGCCACCAAGATAACCGTGAAGCCGGGTTACCGGGGCACGCTCCAGCTCGGTCACGACATGGAGCGCACCACTTCCGACATCACCATCCAGGGCGGGAAGTTCGGCGGCGCGAAGATAACCGGAGTACGTACCGAGGCTCTCCTCAAGGACAGTGCCGGGCGCGTCCGTCCGGACATCGTGAAGTGCGGTTAGCAGCCACCAGCGGGACCGACAAAAGGACACAGCCATGTCGAACATCAGGAGAGCGGCCGCCTGCGCCGCCACCGCGATCGGTATCGGACTGGCCGGCACCGCGGTGACGGCGGCACCGGCCTTCGCCGCGGGATCGGGCCACTACATCAACTTCTCGAACGAGGGCGGGTTCGTGGTCAACACCTGCTACAAGTGGAAGGGCTCGCAGACCGCCGACACATGCGACTCCGGAAAGCCCATCACCTCCACCTGGCGCGTGGAAATACCGGATGACGCGACCGGTGTGGAACTCAATGTGAACGTGCTGGCGCAAGCCGGCGGCAAGAATCTCTCACCGCAGATCACCGACCTGAAGCGGGATTACTGCTACACGCTCTACGGCACCACGTTCACCGCGAAGATCGTGGAGAAGACATGCTGAGCCGGGACGGGAGCAACACGGTCGTGCACACCGGAATGCGACGGATGAAGCGGGCGGGCGGACTCGGCGCTGCCGCTCTCGCCCTCACCCTGGGCGGTGGAATCCTGACGGCGCCGTCGGCCGCCGCGAGCACGGAGAACTTCATCCAGTTCAAGAACGACGCGCTGTACTTCGTCAGCACCTGCTTCGAATGGCAGGGCCCGGACGGGGTGCTGAAGACCGACTGCTACGAGGCCAAGGCCAAGGGGCAGACCTGGAAGGCGTACTTCCCCGCGGAGGCGACCAAGGCCGACGTCAAGGTGACCTTCGCCGGTTACACGGGCGGCCCGCCGAAGACGGTCACCGTCGACGACGTCAACAAGAACCACTGCTACCAGCTCAAGGGGACCTGGCCGAACTACGCCGACGTCCTGCGCGTGAACTGCTGACCCGGGCACCGCCGGACCACCGGCCCCCGGACCACCGGTCTCCCCCAAGACCGCCGGTGGCCCGGGGGCCGCGCCGTCAGGCTCCGTACGCGTTCTGCTCCGCGAACCGGCGTGCCAGAGCCGTGAGCAGCTCGGGGGCGTCCTCGCGCGGCAGCACCGCCTCGATCAGCACCAGCTCGTGAGGCGTACGGGCGGCGAGCGCGAGCGCGTCGGCCAGCTCGGCGGGCGTCGTCACCCGCACCGCGACCGTGCCGGGGCCCGCGCCGAAGGCGGCGGGCAGGGCCGTGTAGTCCCAGGCGGCGATGTCGTTGTACGACGCGGTGGCGCCGTGGATGGCCCGCTCGACCGTGTAGCCGTCGTTGTTGACGACCACGATCACCGGGGCGGCGCCGTACCGGGCCATGGTGCCCAGTTCCTGCGCGGTCAGCTGGAGGGAGCCGTCCCCGATCACCAGCACCGAACGCCGCTCGGGCGCGGCCAGTGCGGTACCGAGGGTGGCGGGCAGGGTGTAGCCGATCGAGCCCCACAGGGGCTGCCCGACGAAGCGGCCGTCCGCGGGCAGCGGCACTTCCTGGGCGCCGTAGAAAGCCGTGCCCTGCTCGGCGACGAGCACACTGCCCTCCGGCAGGAAAGACCCCACCGCGGACCACAGATGACGCTGCGTCAGCTCATCACCACCCACAACAGGCGGGCACGCGACACCCTCCCCGTACCCGTCCGGCACCGGCAGCCGTACGGCCCGCAGCACTTCACCCAGCCCGCCGACCGCCTCGGCCATGCCTATGCCCTCGTACACCGCGCGGCCCGCCGCCGCCCGCGACGGCCGCAGCTCGATGGTGCGCTCCGGAGCGAAGTGGTGGCTGAAGCCGCCGGTCACACTGTCCGAGACCGGGGCGCCGACCAGGATCAGACAGTCCGCGTCCTCGACGGCCGACCGGGCCCGCTTGTCGCTGATCTCACCGGTGTACGTACCGGCGAACCCTGCGGCGGTCTCGTCCAGCACGCCCTTTCCGCTGGAGAACACGGCGGACCGGACCGGCGCCGCGGCGAGCAGCTCGCGCAGTGGTCCGCGCAGCCCGTAACGCTCGGCCTCGTGCCCGGCCAACACGGTGACACTGCGCGCCCCGTCCAGCATGCGCGCACAGCTCGCGAGAAAGTCCCGCAACAACCCCTCATCCACCGGCTCCGCCGCTGCGAGCAGCGGCTCATCCGGAGCCGGAACCCGGGCCAGGACCACATCCGTCGGCAGGTTCAGGTGGACCGGCCTGCTCTGCCGCACCATGGCGCGCAGTACGCGGTCGATCTCCGCGGGCGCATTGTCCGCGGTCAGATCGGCGCGCGCCACGGTGACTTCGGCGAACATCCGGCCGAAGTGACCGTAGTCGCCGTCCATCAGGGTGTGGTGCACCGGGCGGCCCGCCGTGGCGACCGTGGTGGCGGGCATGCCGGTGACGGCGACGACCGGCACCGATTCGGCGTATGCGCCGGCGACGCCGTTGACGGCCGACAGCTCGCCGACGCCGAAGGTGGTGACGAGGGCGGCGGCGCCGCGCAGCCGGGCGTAGCCGTCGGCGGCGTAGGCGGCGTCCAGCTCGTTGCAGGTGCCCACCCAGACATGGTCCGGCGAGTCGGCGACCTGGTCGAGGAAGCCGAGGTTGTAGTCGCCGGGCACGCCGAAGAGGTGCGCGACGCCGAGCTCGCGCAGGCGGCGGAGGAGGTACGCGGCAACGGTGACGTGGGGGGTGTCCGACATGACGTGACCGGCCTTTCTTCACACATGAACCTTTTAGGTCAAGGTCGTTGACCCAAGTCGCGACCCTACGGAACCCCGGGATAAAATGTCAACATGCTTGACCCAAATCGTCCGGACGCCTTCGACCGCGACTTCACCCTCTTCTACTTCGCCTACCGCGCGTTCACCGGAGCGGCCGACGAAGCCCTCACCGAACACGGCATGGGCCGGGCCCACCACCGCATCCTGACCTTCCTCGCGTACTCCCCCGGCATGAGCGTCGGCGAGCTGTGCCACACGCTCCAGCTCACCAAGCAGGCCATCAACGGGCCGCTGCGCAAGCTCACCGAGGAGCGGATGGTGCGGATGACGCCCGGGGCACAGGACCGGCGCCGCAAGGAACTCCACCTCACCGACCGCGGCGCGGAACTCGAACGCAAGCTCCACGAACGCCAGCGGACGCTGTTCGCCGCGGCCCTGGAGGAAGCGGGCCCGGAGGCGGCCGAAGGCTGGCGGGCGATGCTGGCGCCCCTGGCCGGCCGGGACTGGACGGCGTTCACCGCCTCCGTGGCCGAGCGACGCACATCCCAGCAGCCGTAGCCGTACCGCCGCCCCCCGTCAGAACAACGGCTGCTGCCCCGGGAACGGCGGCTCCTCCGGGTCGAACAGCCGCTCGGCGGGGGCCATCATCGGGGCGATACGGCGGGAGCCGGGGCACGACACGAGCTCCAGCACGGTCCGTCGCCCCGGCGGGTCGTGCCGGGCGAAACGTCCGCCGACGACGGCGATCTCTCGACTGCATACGGGGCAGGGGCGACGCGGTGACATTTCCTCAGTGTCTCCCGAGTACGCCCCGGAGATGCGCGGCGGGTGGCGCGAGATCCGCCCCGCCCCCGTCGCACCGCGCGCCGCACGCGCCATAGGAGTGCGCCGTACCGCACATCCGTGCCCCCGCACCACAGGGTGGCCCCAGGTTCGGGCCACCGTGGCCCTGGGAAACAAGGGAAGGGGCCGGTGACACCCCGGGGGTGACGTGATGACACGGATGCGGAGAGGACGAGCGGTGCGCAAGGGACAGGCGGTGGCCGCGGGGCTGCTGGTGGTGGCCGTGACGGCCGGCTGCAAGACGGTGGTGATCACGCCGTCCGGCGGCTACTCGCCCACGGCGGCGTCCCTGCAGAGCCATACGCCCCAGCGCGCGGAAGCACACCCGGCGCCGGCGCGCACCCCCACCCGGACGCCCCCCAAACGGCCCCGCCCCACCAAGCCGAAGAAGCCCGCCAAGCCCAAGCTCAAGCGGCCCAAGCCCGTCAAGCACGCGCGCGGCCCCGCGCAAACCGTCCTCGCCCAGGGCTCCCGCGGCCCCCGGGTCCGAGCACTCCAGGCCCGGCTGGCGCAGCTGTCGCACTTCGTCCAGAAGCCCACCGGCTACTACGGCCGGCGCACCGCCGCGTCCGTCTCGGCCTTCCAGCGCAAACACGGCCTGCGCGGCACCGGCACCCTCGACAAGGCGACCTGGAACACCCTGCGCGCCCTCACCCGCCCGCCCACCCGCCCCGAGATGTACCCGACCACCAGCAGGCCGGTCGCCGCCCCCGACCCCCGCTGCCTGAAGGGCCGGGTCCTGTGCGTCAGCAAGCAGAGCAACACCCTCGCGTGGATGGTGAACGGCCAGGTGCGCGCCACGATGGACGTCCGTTTCGGCGCCCAGTACACCCCCACCCGGGAAGGTACGTTCCGGGTCGGCCTCAAGAGCCGCCGCCACGTCTCGTCGATCTACCACACACCCATGCCGTACGCGATGTTCTTCAGCGGCGGCCAGGCCATCCACTTCTCCCCGGACTTCGCCGCCCACGGCTACCGAGGCGCCAGCCACGGCTGCGTGAACGTAAGAGACAAAACCAAGATCGCCACCCTCTTCCAACAGGTCAGAGTGGGCGACAAGGTGGTCATCTACAAATAGACAACCCGCACGAACAGGCCCGGCCCGAAGAAAAAACCCACCCGATCCTCAGCCATCAATTGAGCACCCCCCACCCACAGCAACCACGCCCGCGAGAGCGGCGCCGGCTTAGGCGCATGAGGCAGCGCGGGCAGGGCCGGGGGAACGTGCCCCGCCCGCGCCGGTGCGACGAGCCGTTGGTACGGGGGGAACCCCGGCTCGTGCGCGAGCCGATGACCAGTCGGCTTCACTACGTACTGCGCCAGGGGCCCGGAAAATGTCACACCTGCGCGATGCCGGGTGCGCCGGGGGTGGTGGTGACGGTGGCGGGGTCGGACGCGGTCCGGTGGGCGCCGGGGTGTGGGCGGCCGAAGGAGGGGCGGTGCCCGTGGCGGTCGTCGTCCTCGTCGTTGCCCCGGCCGTCCTTGCCGTGGCCTTGTCCGCGGCCGCCCTGGCCGTGGTCGTCGCGGCCGTGGTCGCCCCGGCCGTCGCCGTCGTAGCGTCCGCCTTCGTACTTGTCGCCGTTGCCATTGCCGTTGCCGTGGGACAGGAACTGGCGGCAGAAGGCGTGCACCTTGTCCGCACCGCCGGCGGCACGCTCCAGGCGGCGCAGGGTGTCCTGGCCGAGGCCGGACTTGCGGGAGACGTACGTACGGCAGAAGGAGGAGCCGAGCCGGTGCTTCTCCTTGGCGTCCGGTTTGCGGTCGCGGTCGTCGCCGGGGCGGCTTCCGGCGTCGCCGGGCGCGTCCTGGCCGGGGGTGCTCTGTCCGGGGGCGGGCGACTGCGCGCCGCCGGTGCCGCCGTCGCCACCGGTGTCGGTGGCCAGCGGTCCGGGCCGGTCGGTGGTGCTGGCGTCGGGCACCGGTGAGGTGCCGCCGGTGGTCGTGTCCGTGCCGTCGGTGGCGGGCGGGCCTGGGGTCTCGGCGGCCGAGACGCTGGTCGCCGGGCCCGGGGCGGCGCCGCCGTGGAAGGGCGTGGGCAGCACGCCGACGCCGGCGGCCACGGCGACGCCGCCGAGCGCGCAGCCCGCCAGCGCCACCATGAATCCGCGCCGGAGCGGGCGCCCGAAGCGGGGGCGCGCGGCAGGTCCGCCGCGCGGGGCCCGTACGGTGCCCAGCTCGGCCGTGTCGGCGCCACCGGCCGGGGCCGCGACGGGCGCGGAGGCGTCGGCGCGCGCCTGTCTGAAGGCGGCGACGGCGGCTTCCTCGCCGGGCAGCGCCTCGTCGGGGGCCGTGCTCCGGCCGGCCGCCGCGGCGGTGTTCAGCAGGGCGGTGAGTTCCGCGGCGCCGACGCCGTCCGGGGAACCGGCGGGTTCGCCGCGCAGCAGTCGCTCCGCGGCCTCCTCGTCGAGCCAGTTGTACCGGTCGTCGGCCATCACATGTCCTTCTGCGTTCGTGCGGCCGTTTCCGTCACACCCGGTACGTACGATTCCGCCGCGCCCTCACCCCGTCCGGTGCCCTGCACAGGCACCCCGCCCATGGAACCTCCCAGGGGCCCGCCGCCCTTGCCGCGGTCGCCGCCGCGGCCGGGCCCGGCGTCGCCGCCGTCCTCGCCGCCGTCGCCGAGCAGGTCGGCCAGCCGCCGCAGTCCGCGGTGCGCCGCGGTGCGTACCGCGCCGGGCCGCTTGCCGAGCACTCCGGCGGCGCTCTTCGCGTCCAGGCCGACCACGACCCGCAGGACGACGGCTTCGGCCTGGTCCTGCGGGAGCCGGGAGATGAGGCGGAAGGTGCGGCCGGTGCCGAGGGCTTCCATGGCCTCGTCTGCGGTGTCCGATGCGCCGGGTTTGTCGGCGAGTTCGGTCTCGTCGCCGCCGACCGCCGGGCGGCGGCCGCGCATCCGCAGGTGGTCCAGGGCCCGGTTGCGGGCTATCCGCGCGGCCCAGCCCCGGAAGCGGTCGGCGTCGCCGCTGAAGCGGGACAGGTCGCGGGTGATCTGGAGCCAGGCTTCGGAGGCGACGTCCTCGGCGTCCGCATCACCCACCAAGGTCCGTACATATCCGACAATCCGGGGATGTACGGCGCGGTAGACGGTACGGAACGCCGCCTCGTCTCCGTCCTGCGCCGCCTGTACGGCGACCGTCAGCCGGCCGTCGTCCGGCTGAATGTCGTCCCCTCGCACGGGTCCATCCTGTCGCACGCGGAAAGTCCGCCGCCCGGTCCTCGCTGATTCGCTGTTTTCTGGGACCGCGGGTACTGCTGGTAACCCGTGTGTCCCCGCTGACGGTAACCCGACCCGCCCGCGCCCCGGGCATCCGGGCCGTTCCGGCCCGCCGCTCCGCACCGCCGGACGGGTACGCCCGGCGACCGCGCCGGGCAGCGCGGACCCGCACGCTACGGGTACGGCACACCTCGCGTCCAGAGCCCACCACCCGACCGGCCAGGGGCCCCGGGCGCACGGTACGGGCGACACCGCACCGCGCGCCCCCTGTGACGCTTTCGCGGCGCGCGGCGCTGTAGGGAACAGGGGCCTTTCACGGGGCCCCACTGGAACGACGGCCGGGGCCTCTCCTGTGGGGGGTGGCGGCCCCGGTCGTCCCCTCCCGCCGCAGCCGGCCTTGGCCGCTCAGACCTGGTTGGCCAGCTTCTTGAAGTCCTCCCAGGACAGGGCCGGCTCGCGGCGATCCCAGACCTTCTGCGCCAGCGCGCGCAGCGGCATCCGGATGCCGTCGGCGACCTGCTGCTGCGTCTGCTCACCGGCCAGGTCGCACCACACCGCGAAGCGCGCCCCCAGCACCCGGTCGGGCCCGGACGACGACTCCGGTACGGGCTCGGTGCCGCGCAGCACCCCGGGGGTCCACTGCTTGTAGATCCGCTCGCCGGTCGGGTACGGCATGTTGTTGGGCTCGCCGAGGACGTAATAGAGGTACTCGTCGTTGAGGTTGACCACCTTGCGGTTCTCGCGCAGGTACTCGGCCGGCTCCCGGGCGCCGATCTCCTTGCCCGTCCAGTAGGCGACGGTGCGGTGGGGGTCGGGCTCGACGTCCGTGTCCGGGAAGTAGCCGTCGTTCCACGCCTCGACGTACTGGGCGCCGGCCGCGCGCACGGTCTTATCCCGGTCGTTGAGCCAGCCGGTGGCCAGGTCCTCGATGGTGGCGCCGTCCCCGTACTTCTCCCGGGCCGCGCGGGCCAGCTGCGGATAGTTCTCGGCGGGCGCCCGGTCGGCGAGCGCGCGGTACTCGTCGCCGCCGAGGTGCCAGTGCTTGCCGGGGAAGAGCGGGGCGAATTCGCGCAGCAGGTCGTCCACGATCTCGGCGGCCCCCGGCTGCGAGATGTCCATCGCGCCGCGCTCGGTCCGCCCGTCGGCGGAGCGCAGCTGGAGGTCGGGGTGGGCTTTGAGCACGGCGCCCAGGTGGCCGGGCGAGTCGATCTCCGGGATGACGGTGACGTGCAGCCCCCTGGCCACCTCGACCAGGTGCCGGACCTGGTCCTTGGTCAGATGGTCGGCCGAGACGATCTCGGGGTGCTGCTCACTCTCGATGCGGAACGCCTGGTCGTCGGAGAAGTGCAGCTGGAGCTGGTTGAGCTTGAGGCCGGCGAGGTCGCGGATGCGGTCCTCGATCCACCGGGCGTCGAAGTGCTTGCGCGCGATGTCCAGCATGAAGCCGCGCTGGGCGCGGTCGGGCCGGTCCTCGATGGTGCCTTCGGGGACGCCGCCGGAGGCCCGTACGGACTGCAGGACGGTGCGGGTGGCGTTGAAGATCCCGGCGTCGGTGGGGGCGGTGAGGGTCAGGCGGGTGCCGCGGGCGGTGACGGTGTACGCCTCGTCGGCGGTGTCGTACACGGGGGCGTTGTCGGCGCGCCCGGCCCCGTCGCCGTCCGAGAGTTTCAGCTCGACGTCACCGGGCCGTACGGTCTGCTTCCCCCAGACCGTACGCAGGCCGCCCAGCTCCCGGGCGAAGCGCTCGGCCTCGTCGGCGACCGGGCTCTTCTCGCCCGCGGGCACCACGACGCGAGCCTGCTTGCCGGGCCGCCAGCCGCGCCCCTCGGCCGCGCTGAATTTCTGTACGGCGGGCACGGTGCGCGGCGGTCCCTGCACCGGGTCCCAGGTCGGGGTGGGTGCGGCGGACGGGGAGCGGCCGCTCTCGCCCCGCTGCGGGGTGCCGCTGCCCGAGCAGCCCGCGACGGCCAGTGCGGTGAGGGCTGCCGCCACCCCCGCCGTGATCGTCGCGGTCAGTTTTCCGGTCCTCATATACGCAAAACCTCCCTTTCCGGGGCGAAGGTATTGCCTGGTGACAGAGGTTTCCGTCCACTACGCGCGCGGAATCTCTATCATTCGGGTGAAATTCGTGCATCCGTCGGACAGTGATCGACAGACGTCGTTACGGTGGCGTCTCACCCGCTCACCCCTCCCGGAGCCCACGGCCCCGCGCGATCCGTCGCGGCCGCGTACTCCGGCCGCCCTGATCCGGCGTTCTCCACCCCGAGGAGCCCATGCAGCCCAGCGATATCCCGGCCGCCCCGCCGACACCGCTGCGCGCTCCCCGGCCCGCCACACCCTCCCAGACGCGCCCGTCGGCGCCCCCACCGCCTCCCGGCCCCGCCGCCCGGCCCCGTACGGCCGGCCTGGCGCGGCTGAACGCCGCGGCCCCCGACGCCGCCGAGGCCGCCCTGCTGCGCTGCTGCGCGAGCCGCCGCTGGGCCCGCCGCCTGGCCGCGCACCGCCCGTACCCGGACCTGGACGCCCTGCTGGCCGCCGCCGACGAGGCGAGCTACGACCTGACGCCGGACGACCTGGACGAGGCGCTGGCCGGGGAGACCGCCTCGCCGCGCCCGCTGGTCGGCGCGCGCGGGCGGGGCACGCTCGCGGCACACACCGCGCTGCGCGCGGCCCAGGCCGAGTACGAGCGCCGGTTCCGCCACTCTTTCGTGGTCTGCCTGGACGGCTTCCGCGACGCCGAGGTGCTGAACGCGGTGCTCACCGCGATCCACGACCGGCTCGGCAATGAACCCGAGGAGGAGCGGGCCCTCGCCGCCGACGAGCTGCGCCGGATCGCCCGCGGCCGGCTGGCCCACCTCGCGGCGTCCCGGGCCTGAGGGCCCGGCACGCCGGTCCGCGGGGCCCGCAGGTCCCGGCCGCCCGGCCCGCCCCCTACCCCGTCCCCCCGCCTCCCGTACAGGGCCGGACCGCCCTGGTGCGATAGTCCGTACGTGCCTGTTTGATCACACCTGAGGACCCCGGCGGGAGGAACCGACAGTCCGTCGCTACGATGGCCGGGGCCGGTGGACCGTACCCGGCCGGGCCAGACCGACAGAGAAGCCGGCAGGCCCCAATCCCCGCTCCCGGAGGGTTTTTCCGTGCCGGCTGGAACGCTGTACCGCGGCCGGGAAGGCATGTGGTCCTGGGTGGCTCACCGAGTCACCGGCGTCCTCATTTTCTTCTTCCTGTTCGTGCACGTCCTCGACACCGCACTCGTCCGCGTCTCCCCCGAGGCCTATGACGACGTCGTTGCCACGTACAAGACGCCACTCGTCAACGTGATGGAGTACGGCCTCGTCGCCGCCATCCTCTTCCACGCGCTCAACGGCCTTCGCGTGATCGCCGTGGACTTCTGGTCCAAGGGACCGAAGTACCAGAAGCAGCTGCTGTGGACCGTTGTCGGCGTGTGGGCCGTCCTGATGGCCGGCGCCTTCTACCCGGTGCTGCAGCACACGCTGCGCACCCTGTTCGGGAGCTGATGACGCGCGATGTCTGCTGAAACGACTCCTGCTGTGAACGACTCCGTGTCCCTGTACGACGTGGACAACCCGGCTCCCGTCATCGAGCCGCCCCGCAAGCGTACGAAGAAGACGCCCAAGACGACCCGTACGAACTTCGAGATGTACGGCTGGCTGTTCATGCGCCTGTCCGGCATCGTGCTGGTCGTCCTGGTCCTCGGCCACCTGCTGCTCCAGCTCGTGCTGGACGGCGGTGTCTCCAAGATCGGCTTCGCCTTCGTGGCGGGCCGCTGGGCCTCGCCGTTCTGGCAGGTCTGGGACCTGGTGATGCTGTGGCTGGCGATGCTGCACGGCGCCAACGGCCTGCGCACGGTCATCAACGACTACGCGCAGCGGGACAACACCCGCTTCTGGCTGAAGATGCTGCTGTACACCGCGACGGTCTTCACCGTCCTTCTGGGCACGCTGGTGATCTTCACCTTCGACCCGAACATCCGCTAGGCCACGGGGCTGAGGTAACCGACTCATGAAGATCCACAAGTACGACACGGTCATCGTCGGCGCCGGTGGCGCGGGCATGCGCGCGGCCATCGAGGCCACCAAGCGCAGCCGCACCGCGGTCCTGACGAAGCTGTACCCCACCCGCTCCCACACCGGCGCGGCCCAGGGCGGCATGGCCGCAGCCCTGGCCAATGTCGAGGAGGACAACTGGGAGTGGCACACCTTCGACACGATCAAGGGCGGCGACTACCTGGTCGACCAGGACGCCGCCGAGATCCTGGCGAAGGAGGCCATCGACTCGGTCCTGGACCTGGAGCGGATGGGCCTGCCGTTCAACCGCACCCCGGACGGCACCATCGACCAGCGCCGCTTCGGCGGCCACTCCCGTAACCACGGTGAGGCCCCGGTCCGCCGGTCCTGCTACGCCTCGGACCGCACCGGCCACATGATCCTCCAGACGCTGTACCAGAACTGCGTCAAGGAGGGCGTGGAGTTCTTCAACGAGTTCTACGTCCTGGACCTGCTGCTCCAGGACGTCGACGGCGTGAAGAAGTCGGCCGGCGTCGTCGCCTACGAGCTGGCCACCGGCGAGATCCACGTCTTCCAGGCGAAGGCCGTGATCTTCGCGTCCGGCGGCACCGGCAAGTTCTTCAAGGTGACCTCCAACGCGCACACCCTGACCGGTGACGGCCAGGCCGCCGCGTACCGGCGCGGGCTGCCCCTGGAGGACATGGAGTTCTTCCAGTTCCACCCGACCGGCATCTGGCGGATGGGCATCCTGCTGACGGAGGGCGCCCGCGGTGAGGGCGGCATCCTCCGCAACAAGGACGGCGAGCGCTTCATGGAGAAGTACGCGCCCGTCATGAAGGACCTCGCCTCGCGTGACGTCGTCTCGCGCTCCATCTACACGGAGATCCGCGAGGGCCGCGGCTGCGGTCCCGAAGGCGACCACGTCTACCTGGACCTCACCCACCTGCCGCCGGAGCAGCTGGACGCCAAGCTGCCGGACATCACCGAGTTCGCGCGTACGTACCTCGGCATCGAGCCCTATACGGACCCGATCCCGATCCAGCCGACCGCGCACTACGCCATGGGCGGCATCCCGACCAACGTCGAGGGCGAGGTGCTGGCCGACAACACCACCGTCGTGCCGGGCCTGTACGCCGCCGGCGAGGTCGCCTGCGTGTCCGTGCACGGCGCCAACCGCCTGGGCACCAACTCGCTGCTGGACATCAACGTCTTCGGGCGCCGGGCCGGCATCGCGGCGGCGGAGTACGCGGCGACCGCCGACTTCGTCGAGCTGCCGGAGGACCCGGCGAAGATGGTCCAGGAGCAGGTCGAGCGGCTGCGCTCCGCCACGGGCAACGAGCGGGTCACCGAGATCCGCAAGGAGCTCCAGGAGACCATGGACGCCAACGTGATGGTGTTCCGCACCGAGCAGACGATCAAGACCGCGGTCGAGAAGATCGGCGAGCTGCGCGAGCGCTACCTGAACGTGTCCATCCAGGACAAGGGCAAGCGGTTCAACACCGACCTGCTGGAGGCCGTCGAGCTGGGCAACCTGCTCGACCTGGCCGAGGTCATGGCGGTGTCCGCGCTGGCCCGCAAGGAGTCCCGCGGCGGTCACTACCGCGAGGACTACCCCAACCGCGACGACGTCAACTTCATGCGGCACACGATGGCGTACCGCGAGGTGGCGGCAGACGGCTCGGAGTCGATCCGCCTCGACTACAAGCCGGTCGTCCAGACCCGCTACCAGCCGATGGAGCGTAAGTACTGATGAGCACCTCCACCCTCGAAAAGCACTCCAAGGCCCTGGACGCGGCCGACGACGGCGCCTCGCACACCATCACCATCACGCTGCGGATCCGCCGGTTCAACCCGGAGGTCTCCGAGGACGCCACCTGGCAGGACTTCCAGCTGGAGATGGACCCGAAGGAGCGCGTCCTGGACGCCCTCCACAAGGTCAAGTGGGAGCAGGACGGCACGCTGACCTTCCGGCGTTCCTGCGCGCACGGCATCTGCGGCTCGGACGCCATGCGGATCAACGGCAAGAACCGCCTGGCGTGCAAGACGCTGCTGAAGGACATCAACCCGGAGAAGCCCATCACGGTCGAGGCCATCAAGGGCCTGACGGTCCTCAAGGACCTCGTGGTGGACATGGAGCCGTTCTTCCAGGCGTACCGGGACGTGATGCCGTTCCTGATCACCACCGGCAACGAGCCGACGCGTGAGCGCCTGCAGTCCGCCGAGGACCGGGAGCGCTTCGACGACACCACCAAGTGCATCCTGTGCGCCGCGTGCACGTCCTCGTGCCCGGTGTTCTGGAACGACGGCCAGTACTTCGGCCCGGCGGCGATCGTCAACGCGCACCGCTTCATCTTCGACAGCCGTGACGAGGGCGGCGAGCAGCGGCTCGAAATCCTCAACGACAAGGACGGCGTCTGGCGCTGCCGTACGACCTTCAACTGCACGGACGCCTGCCCGCGCGGTATCGAGGTCACCAAGGCGATCCAGGAGGTCAAGCGCGCGCTGATCACGCGTCGCTTCTGATCCCGGGCACAGCCCCTAGAACCTGGTTCCGGTCAGCGACCCGAACCTGGTCTGGAAGCCGCGAAGGGCTCCGCTCCCGTACGTACGGAGGCGGAGCCCTTCGGCGTGTCCGGACCCGGTCCCCGCGGTCGCGCCCCCCACACGCTCCGGCGCGGCCTCGGCGGGCGGCGCCGCGGGGTAGACGAGGACCGGCGGCAGCTCCGTATCCACGAAGGTGACCGGGTTGGTGCAGAAGTACGACGGCACGAGCAGCAGGCCGCGTCCCTCCAGGCGCAGGTCACCGTCGCGCGGGTAGGTGACCTCCAGGACCGGCCGCCGCCAGCGCATCTCCGGCCCCAAGGTCCGCAGCATGGCTTCGGTGCCGTCCTGGCGCAGCGCGTGCAGCCGCAGTGTGCGGTCGGCCTCGACACGCTGCCCGATCAGCGGCCAGCCGGGGCCGAGGGCGGTGTGGTGGTACGTACGCAGGCTGCGGGCGAGGGCGCGCAGCGCGGCCGGTTCGCCGTCCGCGAGGGAGCGCATCCAGGAGGGCGGGGCGGCGTGCTGCCCGTGCCCCGGTCTGTGGGCCTGCCCTGCCAACAGCCCGATCTCGGTGCGCAGCCGGTGCCGGGGCGTCGTCATCACCGCTTCGAGGCCAGGCTCCACGCCGGCCGAACCTGCCATCGGCGTAAGGAAGTCGGGAAAGTAGCCGCGTGGCGGCACGAGCGGCAGCAGCAGGCGCAGCGGGCCGGGGCCGTGCCGCGCGGCGTGCCGGCGCCAGGCCGCCAGGGCCGGTTCGGTACGGCTCTCGCGCAGCCGGTGCAGGCTCAGCACGGTCTCCCACAGAGGGTCGGCCCCCTCCGCGATCCGCGTACGGTTCAGGTCCTCCGCCGTGAAGTGCACACGTAACACAACAATCCCCCGATGCTGTGGCCGCCCCACCGTTCCCCCGAACGGCAGTGCACCCGAGGATCCGACCCGCGGGCCGCTTTCGCAACCCGTACACGCCGCACAGCCCTACTTCGTTCAATGAAAAACGAATGAGAAAACATCCATGCAGGTCAGAGCGGCCCGCCTGGCACACGCGGGCGGACCCGCGTCACGCCGAGCGCAACGCCATCATGGCCAACGCCCGGTCCTGGTCCCGCCGTTGCCGCATCACATGCGCATAGGTCGCCAACGCCTCTCGCTTGCGCGCCAGTTCGGCGATCTCCGCGTCCAGCTGCGCCATCTGCCGCTCGACCACGGAACAGGAACGGTCGCAGAAGACGAGCCCGGGGCCGCCCTGGGCGCAGGGCAGCAGCTCCCGGATGGCGTCGGTGCTCAGCCCGGTGGCGAGCAGCTCACGAATCCGTACGACGGTGTCCAGTGCGTCGGGGCCGTAGCGGCGGTAGCCGTTCGCGTCGCGGTCCGCGCGCAGCAGGCCCTGCTGCTCGTAGTAGCGCAACGACCGCGGGCTGGCCCCCGTACGCTCGGCCAGCTCACCGATGCGCAGCGAGCCACCCGCTCCCGAGCCCTGCGCCCCCGCCCGGACCCCGCGCTCCCCCGCCGCCCCTGCCATCGACTGCCTCCCCTGAACGACCGGACCCTCGGACCGGCGACTTGACCTTCACACCGGTGTCAGGCGTCAACCTGTCGCACATGACGAAGATTCCCGCGTCCGCGACGCGCCTTCCCGCCCTGTCCACCACCGTCACCCCCGCCGAGTCCGGTACCGTCCCCGCCGCCCACGGCATCCTGCTCGCCCACGGCGCGACCGGCAGCATCGCCGGGAACTACGAAGCGCTCATCCCCGCCCTCGCGGCCACCGGCCACACCGTCGTCGCGCCCGACTACCCCGGCTCCGGCCGCACCCCGCGCGCCGACGGCCCCCTGAATCTCGACGCCCTCGCCGACGCACTGGTGGCCGAGGCCGTCACGGCTGGCGTCGAAACGTTCACCCTGATCGGCTTCTCCCTGGGTACGGCGGTGTCCGTACGGGCCGCCGCACGCCACCCGGAGCGGGTACGCGGCCTCGTGCTGACCGCCGGGCTCGCCAAGCCCGACCACCACGCGAACATCTGGCTCGACCTGTGGCTGCGCCTGCTGGACCGCGGCGACTACGCGGGCTTCGCCCAGGCCCGCGCCCTCAGCGGCCTCTCCCCCGCGGCCCTGAACGCCCTGTCGCCCGCCGAACTGGCCGCCGTCCTCGACCCGGACCCGGCCCTCCCGCCGGCCGGTTCGGCCGAGCAGACCGCGCTGGTCAAGGAGGTCGACACCACCGGCGACCTGCCCGGCATCTCCGTACCGACGCTGGTCATCGCCACCACACTCGACCAGCTGATCCAGCCCTCCCACTCGCGCCAGATGGCCGAGCGCATACCGGGAGCCGAGTACGCGGAGATCGCGACCGGCCACCTGCCGATGGTGGAGCGGCCGGAGGAGTGGCAGGGGATGATCCTGAAGTTCCTGGCCGAGCACGCGCTGTAGGCGGCTCGTTCTGTAGGCGGCTCGTCCGGAGCGGCCGGTGACACGGCGGGGCCCAGGGGCGGTCGGCGTCCCGCATTAAGGTCAATACCGTGGACGAAGCGACAAGGGCGGATGCGGACGGGGCACGGAGCGTGGCGAGCGAGGGTACGGGGGGCAAGGCCGACGGCGGCGGGGCGGACGCCCATACGGGGGAGGCCGCGCACCAGGACGCGACGGCCCCCCGTGCCACCGGGCCCGCCCGCGAGCGCACCTCCCAAGGCTCCCGCACCCGCACCCTGATCCTGGAGACCGCCCTCCGCCTCTTCCAGGAGCGCGGTTACGACAAGACCACCATGCGGGCCATCGCCCAGGAGGCCGGGGTCTCGGTCGGCAACGCGTACTACTACTACGCCTCCAAGGAGCACCTGATCCAGGGCTTCTACGACCGCATCGCCGCCGAGCACGCGGCGGCGGTGACGGACGTACTGGCGCGGGAGCGCGACCTGGCCGGCCGGCTGCGCGGCGTGCTGCTCACCTGGCTCGACATCGCCGCCCCGTACCACCGCTTCGCCGCCCAGTTCTTCAAGAACGCCGCCGACCCGGACAGCCCGCTCAGCCCCTTCTCCGACGCCTCCGAGGGGCCGCGCGAGGCCGCCATCGCACTGCACCGACAGGTACTGGCCGGGGCCGACACCAAGGCCGACCCGGAACTGGCGGCGGCGCTCCCCCGCTTGCTGTGGCTCCAGCAGATGGGCCTCGTCCTGTACTGGGTGTACGACCGCTCGGAAAACTGCGAACGCAGCCGCCGCCTGGTCGAACGGACCTCGCCCCTGGTGGCCCGCGCGGTGGCCGCCTCCCGGTTCCGGGTCCTGCGCCCGCTGGTACGCGAAGTCACCGACGTACTGAGCGAATTCGTCCTCCCGGCAGCAGCGGGCGCAGCGGCCCGCCCTCGCTCCGACCAGGGTTGACCTGCCGGAAGCAGCTCACTCCCCCTCGAACACCTTGTCCAGAAACGCGTCGAGGTTCCCGACCATGCGAGCGATCCGGTCCTCCAGCGGCAGGCTCTCCTCATGCCGCCCGGCCAGCTCCGACTTCTTCTTCCCCCGCACATAGAGCGAGCACGCCAGATCGGCACAGATATACGTCCCGACCGTATTCCCCTGCCGCCCCAAAGCACCGGCCTTCCGCGCGGCAAGCAGACTCACCCCGGACCCGGGATGCCCCGTCAAACACAACGAACACACAGTCGTCTTCGTAAAACTCCGCCGCACCCCCTGCGGCACCCGCAACGTCACCCCGACGATGCCGCCCTCCCGGGGCGCCACCAGATAACTCCGGTCGGGCGCACCGGGATCCCGCCATCCGAGGAAGTCGAGGTCGTCCCATGGCAGGGCGGAAAGGTTCGCGGGGAGATTGATGCGGCTCGCTTCTCCCTTTGAGCAGTTAATGAAGGAGGTGCGGATGCGTTTTTCGTCCAGCGGGTCCATGACTCGGGAAACTAACAGGCGAGGCGGGGATCCGTCGCTCGATTTAGCGGGGCGGGGTCAGCTCCACGCCTGGGAGCCCGAACGGCCGCGGCGGCGGGAGACCACCACACCGACGACGACACCGACCACCACGACCGCGGCCAGTGCTCCACCGCCGATGACCAGCCACTTGCTGGTGTCCGCCGACGAGGCGGACTGCTGGCCCTTGTCGGCGCCGGAATCGGCGGCCGGCTGCGCCGCCTTGCCCTTCGGCATCGGCAGCGGGCCCTCGGCGGGCCCTGCGGGAATGTCGCGGGACAGGGCCGCGGCGGGCTGGATGAAGCCGTATCCGTAGTGGGCGTCGGGCAGCTTCAGGTTCTTCGCCTTTTCCGGCTTGGCCAGGCCCGCCGTCTTCACCAGACGGTTGGCGATCTGTCCGGGAGTGAGGTCGGGGAACTTCTCCCGGAGAAGAGCGGCGGCGGCGGACACGTATGCGGTGGCGGCCGAAGTACCACGGTCGACGGTGTACGCGGAGTCGCTCTTGCCCTGCGCGAAGGGAATGTCTTCTCCGGGAGCGAGCAGATCGACCGTGTCGTTGTAATTGCTACGGGTCCAGACTTCCCCGTACTGGTTCACCGCGCCGACACCGATGACCCCGGGGCAGGCTGCCGGGTAGTTCTTCTTGGCCACCCCGTCGTTGCCGACACCCGCAACGACGATGACGCCCTTGTCCAGGGCGTAGCGAATCGATTCACAGGTGTCCGCGTCACGGGTGACGCCGTAGGACATGTTGATGACGTCGGCGCCGTGGTCGGCTGCGTACCGGGTCGCCTGCGACTCGTTCTTGTACGCGGTCAGCGGCATGATCTTCGCGCCCGGGGCCAGGCCCTTGATCCCCTGGGTTCCGCCCGCGCCGTGACCGTGCCCGGCGATGATGCCCGCCATGGCCGTACCGTGGTCGCGGATGTCCTCGCCGGGCTTGAGCGCCCCGGAGACGTCGACGCCCTGGGTGAAGTCCTTTCCTGGCACGAACTGTCCGGTGAGGTCCTGGTGGCTGGTACGGACGCCGGTCTCGATGAGCGCGACCGTGACACCCTTGCCGGTGGCCTGCTTCCAGATGTCCTTGGCGCCGAACGCCTCCAGCGGCCACTGCTTGCCGCGGATCTGGTCCGCCTGCGCCGTGCCGCCCGCAGCCAGGAGCAGCGCTCCGGTCAGCGCCACGCCCGTACCGGCGCGCAGTGTTCGTGTGACCCTCATGCTTCGCTCCTCGTGTGCGTTCCGTGCGGTCCGGCGCCGCCCGGACAAACGCCCCGCCGAGGAAGCGGGGCGTTCGTCCGGGCCAGGGCCCGTGGGCCAGGCTCTCTACTCGATCACGCGTGGCGCCACATTACGCTGCGGCGTCCAGGTCTCCTCGTCCTCGACGAGGTAGTCGGGACGCTTGCCGGTGGTGCGCTCCTTGTCCTCGCCCTTGCCGCGAGCCCCCGGCATCCCGGGCGCTCCCGCGCCCTTGCCGCGCTGGTCGGGGCGGCCGGCCTGGCTGCCGCCGCGGCTGCGGTGCAGCCCGGACCCGCCCTGCTTCGAACCACCCGTCGGGCCGCCCGGCTTGCCGACGACGCCACCGGGCGTACGGGCCTGCGCGCCGCCCTTCACCGCGCCGCCACGGCCCGCACCGGCGCCACCGCCCGTACCGCCACCCGGCATGCCAGGTACGCCGGACCGTCCGCCGCCCTTGGCGCCGGGGCCGCCCTTGATCCCTCCGGCCGGCATGCCGGTGCGTCCGGCACCGCGCGGGCCTGGAGCGCCGATGCCGGGAGGCATGCCCCCGGGGAGGCCGGGGAGGCCGAGCGGCGGCTGCTCGTTCGACGTGCTGCCGCCGCTGATGCCGTTGCCGCCACCGGGGCGGCCGAGCAGGCTCGGGCCGCCCAGGCCCGGCATGCCCTTCTGCATACCGGCCAGGCCCGTGTGCACCGGAGGCGCCGCGGACGGCTTGACGTTCGGACCGCGCAGCCCCGGGGGTACGGCCGAGCCGCCCGGAACCCGGGGCGCGCTCGGGGTCACGGTGGTCGGGCGCGGCCGCGTACCGCCCGGCGTCGGCATGTTCACCGGCGGCGGCGGTGTCATCTGGGCCGGGGGCGAGGGCCAGTCGCCGCCGCCTCCCGGCAAAGTGCCGTCCCCGGGGTTGAAGTGGGCGCGCGCCCGGTAATTGGCCGCCAGCTCCTCCATGACGATGACCGCCTCGACCTGGCGCTCCTTGCTCAGGGACAGGTTGTCCCGGTTGAGTTCGAGCGCCATCCTGGCGTCCATCTTCGGGTTGGCCATGTCCTTGTGGAACTGGGAGTCGTCGCCCTTCTCGTCCCCCACCTTCTCCCAGAACCCCGGATCCTTGATCTTCGACATGGCCTTCTTCGCCTCACGGAGGTTGTGGGCGACACCGGCCTGCTCACCCGTCGCGCGGGTGCCGATCAGGGCCTGCTCGACGTTGCGGGAGTGCCCGTACGTCCGGTCGATCTTCTCCAGGACCTGGTGCGCTTCGCGCCGGAACGCGTCGGCGGCCTTGCCCTCCCAGTGGGCCGTGGCGTGGTCGACGGCGTCCATGAACGCCTTGCGGATGCCGCCGCGGCCGTCCTCGCCGGCCAGCCGGTCGGCGGACGCCCGCCAGTGCTTGCCGGACGTCTCGATCGCGTCGGGATCGGCATGCTCGATCATGGCGCGCAGCGCGTCGATCCCGTGGTGGTGGAAGTCGGAGGCGGAGGCGGGGAGGGCCTGGTAGTTCTTGAACGACTTCAGCCGCTCGTCCCTCTCCTCCGCCTTCCGCTGCCGCTCCATCGTCTTGGCGCTCTCGTACTCCTGCCGGGCGTCAACCACACCGGCCCCCCTTCGTCGTCATCCCTCACTCACCACCACGGCACGTTCCGGCCCGGACATCGCGCCGCCTTCCGCCTCGCCGGGGCGTTTCAGCCGTTCATCGAGACCTTGGTGTCGTGCTCCTGGTCCTCGTACGCCCCTCTGCTGCGCTCGGTCTTGTCGCCGAAGTCGCGGATCAGGTCCTGGAGCGCCTTGACGACCTGCGACATGTACTCCTGCATGTCGTCGTGCGCGGAGGAGAGGTCGGTGGCTTCGAGGAAGTCCTTGCCGAAGGCCGTCTTCGGGATGGTCGTGCTGTACTTCACCTTCTGGCTGGGCTCGTCCATGTCGCCCTGGAGCCGCTTGAGCTGCCGTACGACGTTGTCCAGCTCGTGCAGGTCTACTTTGTACTGCTCACCCACAACTACTCCCCGTTCGCCCCGTATGTCCCGCTCGTCCCCGTCGCGCCGCGCCGTTGAGATCACGCGATAAGAGCAACGTAAAGACAGTCAATGCTAGGGAGTTGAGAGGCGCAAACGCAAGATCGTAAGGCAGCCCGCCCCCGCGCCGCGACCTGCGCGGCAAGGTCCGCAACCGGCGAGGCCGGTGCCCCGTACGGCAACATCACGACGCGCCACGGCGACCGCGGGCGAGGCATTGACACCCGCACGGCACAAGGCACCGCCCCGAAACCGCATTCGACATTACGCAGAATGAACAGCCGCCGAATTCCGAAGCACCGCCCGGCGGAAAAGGAATTCGCGCGTCCGGCGCGCGACGGCCGGCCGATGCGACGGAGGGGCTTGGTGAAGGGGTTGCCGGGGTGGGGGCAGTTCTTTACTTCGCCTCGGTTTCGGAACAGGCGCGGTGACGGGTATGGGTGGAACGGGTCCGGGTGACAGTGCGCTCGGCGGCGGTGGAGCGGGCGCCTTTTGAGCCGGTGTGAGATAGCGCACTGGCGGTGTCACCGTGCGGCTTGTTGGGGCGGGGTCAGGGGGTGGGGGTGGGGGTGGAGCTGCGGAGGGCGCGTACGCCTCGGAACCCGATGATGCCGATTGCCGTCCCCAAGAGAAAGGACGTCACCGCGAGCGCGAGATGGACCCAGAAGTATGCGGTCGGGTCACCCGCGTCGTCGAAGGCGAGGCCGCTCCCGTCCTTCCACAGGTTTTTGGCGAAAGTGATCCAGATGAACCAGCTCCATACCCCGAAGGCGAGCAGGAACCAGGAGACGGGGCGAGAGAGCTTCATGGAATCCAGTATGGGCAGCGGCTCCATCCGGCGGTCGGCGGGGGCACTCTTCCGTGGGGCGGTGTCCGCTTCACCTGCGCCGACGGGTACGTTCACCGACGTGCCGACCACTTCTGCCGATCATCCGACCGCCGCGGCCCCCGGGAACACCCGGACCGTACGCCGCGCGCTCACCCGTACGACCGCCGCGCTGGCCGGCACCGCCGTGCTGCTGCCGCCGCTGCTGTTCGCCGCCCCGGCGCACGCGGACGAGAAGCCGAAGGACGGCAAGCCGCAGGTTCCGGCGCCGCCCGCCGAGATGTCGAAGGTCGGCGGCGACCGGCTGGGGCAGGCCGGTACGCAGGTGCAGCTCAAGCCGGGGGCGCCCAAGCTGCCGTCGGACCTCACGGCGCGTTCCTGGATCGTCTCGGACGCCGAGAGCGGCAAGGTGCTGGCCGCCCACAACGCGCACTGGCAGCTGCCGCCGGCCAGCACGCTGAAGATGCTGTTCGCCGACACGGTGCTGCCGAAGTTCCCCAAGAACCAGAAGTACACGGTCAAGCCGGCCGACCTGGCGGGCATGGGCTCGGGCAGCAGCCTGGTGGGGATAAAGGAGAATCTGAGCTACACGGTCCATGACCTGTGGCTGGGGGTCTTCCTGCGCTCGGGCAACGACGCCGTGCACACCCTGTCCGCGATGAACGGCGGTACGGCCAAGACCGTGCAGGAGATGCAGAAGCAGGCCGAGGCGCTGAACGCGACGGACACGCATGTGGTGACGCCGGACGGCTACGACGCGCCGGGCCAGGTGTCGAGCGCGTACGACCTGAGCCTGTTCGCCCGCGCCGGGCTGCAGAACGCGGACTTCCGGGAGTACTGCTCCACGGTGAGCGCGCAGTTCCCGGGCGAGGTCAAGGACGGCAAGCGCGGATCGTTCGGCATCCAGAACACGAACCGGCTGCTCAGCGGGGATTACGACGTCAAGCCGTACCCGGGCATCGCGGGCGTGAAGAACGGCTCCACCACCAACGCGGGCTCCACCTTCACCGGCGTCGCGCAGCGCGGCGAGCGCAAGCTGCTCGTCACGGTCATGAACCCGGAGAAGAAGGAACACAACGAGGCGTACAAGGAGACGGCCAAGCTCTTCGACTGGGGCTTCGCGGCGTCCGACAAGGTCGAGCCGGTCGGCAGGCTGGTCGGGCCCAAGAGCGAGGAGGGCGACGCGCGGGCGGGCGGCAAGCTGAGCGGCGACAAGGCGCGGGCCGGGCTGGAGGACTCCTCCGGCGGGGCCGGCGGTGTGTGGGCCGCGGCGGCGATCGCGGGCGGGCTGCTGGTGGTACTGGGCGGCGTCGCGTTCTTGGTGCATCGGCGCTGGCCGCGGCGTGGGGGCAGCGGCAGGTAGCGAGAAGGTCCGGTAGGTGGCGGTGAAGCTGGGTGTACGGGGTGTACGCCCAGCCCGTACATCCGGGCCCTATGGCCGCCGGCCGGCCCGTACGCCCGCTACGACGCCGTCGCCCCCGAGCCCTCCGGCGGCCTCCCCGTACCGCCCGTACCGCCCCCGGCAGCGGTCTTCACCTCGGGCCGCTCCCCGTCATCCTCTTCCCCCGCATCGCAATCCAGCGCCTTCCCCTCCGCCTCCGGACCGCACCGCTGTGTCGCCGTCCACGCCGCGCAGAAGACGACCAGCTTCGCGGTGAAGTTGATCCACAGGAGCAGGGCGATGGGGGTGCCGAAGGCGCCGTACATGCTCTTCGCGGCGACGCCCTTGAGGTAGCCGCTGAGGAGGAGCTTGAGGAGTTCGAAGCCGATGGCGCCGATGAAGCCGGCGGTGACCACGGCGCGGCGGGGCGGGTGGACGCCGGGCAGCTTGGTCAGGACGTAGGCGAAGAGCAGGAAGTCGGCGAGGACGGCGATGCAGAAGCCGGCGACGGACAGCAGGACGCTGCCGATGCCGCCTTCCGCGAGGCCGAGGGCCTCGGCCGCCTTGCCGACCGCGGCGGTGGCGAAGCCGGAGCAGGCCAGGGAGACCAGGGCGGTGCCGCCGAGGCCGAGGAGGAGGGCGACGTCCTTGAGCTTGGCGACGAAGACGTTGGTGTCCTCGTCCTCCTTCTCCCAGACGGCGCGCAGGCAGTCGCGGATCGAGTCGACCCAGCCGGCGCCGGTGAAGAGCAGGGCCACGGCGGCGATGACGCCGACGGTGGCGGCGTTCTCGACCAGGGCGCCGAGGTCGAGCTGGCCGGAGATGCCGGGGATCTGTTCGGCGATCTTCTTCTGGAGATCGTGCAGCTGCCGCTCGCTGAGCAGCGCGGCACCGATCGCGGCGGCCACCGTCAGCAGCGGGAAGAGCGCGACGAAGCTGGTGAACGTGATCGCGGCGGCCAGCCGGGTCCAGTGCACCTGCCCCATGCGTTCGTAGGCCCGCCAGAGGTGCGTCGTCATCAGCCAGGACACCATCGGACCGATGACCGGCAGCTTGCTCAACCAATCCATGGTTCCCCGCCTACCCTTCGTCAGCCTTCGACACCCTCTGTACGGGTATGCCGCCCGCGTGGCGGAAGACTAGCCTCCGGGTACCCCGGAAACGCAGGCACGTGGCCGGCGCCATGCCGACGCCCGCGCCCGAGACGGTGTCGGCGCGGGGGTGCGGACGGCGCTTCCGGCGTACGGGGGTGGTGCGGGGCGGGGCCGGTGGTCATCGCGGCGGCGCCCGCCCCCGTCATACGCCCGCGACGGCCATCGCGTACAGCCCGGTCCACGCCAGTGCGATGACGGCCAGCGGGCGGTCCCGCAGCACGACGTTCTCGGGCGCGCCGGCGGTGCCCCGGTCGGCGAAGACCGCGTAGCGCAGGACGGCGAGGATGAACGGGATCATGGACAGCTGGCGCCACGGCAGGACGCCGGCCGGGGTGCCGCCGCTCTCCAGGGCCCACAGGCAGTACGCGAGGACTGCGCCGCCGGCCGCCAGCTGCCACACGAAGCGCAGGTAGCCGTCGCTGTACTCGCGCAGCAGGGCCCGGGTCGCCCCCTTGTCCGTACGCTGCTCGCGCGCCGTCCGGAGCGCTTCGGAGTAGCGCTTGGCGGCGACCATGAACAGCGCGCCGAAGCCCGCGGTGATCAGGAACCAGCGGGACAGCGGGATGCCGAGCGCGGGCCCGCCGATCATGGCGCGCAGCAGGAAGCCGGCGGTGACCACGACGAGGTCGACGACCAGGACGTTCTTCCAGCTGAGGCAGTAGGCGAGCTGCATGAGGAGGTACGCGCCGAGCAGGGCGGCGGTGGCGGGGTTGCACAGCACGGCCGCGGCGGCCGGGACGAGGGCGGCGAGCAGGGCGCCCGCGGCATAGGCGGCAGGTACGGGGACCTCGCCCGCGGCGACCGGGCGGCGGCACTTGTCGGGGTGCGCACGGTCGGCCGTGGCGTCCCGCGCGTCGTTGATCAGATAGACGGCGGACGCGGCGGCGGTGAAGAGGATGAAGAGGAGCGGGAGTTGGTGGAGGGTCTGGCGGCGGAAGAGGTCGCCCGCGGCGGCCGGAGCGGCGGCCACCAGGACGTTCTTGACCCACTGGCGCGGGCGGGCGGTGCGCAGCAGGCCGCGGGGCAGCCCGAGCGCGCGGGCCCGGGGGTCGGGTGGCGGTGCGGTGGCCACTCCCGGGCCGGGCGGCGGCTCCTCCAGGAGGGCGGCGCGTTCGGTCACGTCCACTCCCCGCGTACGCTTGGAAACCTCGCGCCGCCCGCGTACGCCCCGGTCCCGCGTACGTCCCCCAGCCCCGCCACCAACGCCCCCACCACCGCCCCCGCCGCCACATCCGACGGATAGTGCCCGCCCACGACCAGCCGCGACAGACACATCGCCAAGGCCGGCAGGGACAAACCGGCGCCCAGCGGCCGCAGCGCGCCCAGGGTGACGGCGGCAGCGGTGGCGGAGGCGCTGGCGAAGGAGTGCGGGCTCGTGGTGCGTACGAGGGGGGCGTGGCCGGGCAGCAGGGGGCGCCGGCGGCGTACGACGCGCTTGAGACCGAGGCTCAGCAGGTGGGCACCGCAGCTCAGGGCCGTGCCGCGGAGCCAGGCGGGGCGCCGTGACCGGTCGGCCGCGGCGCCCGCCGGCCCGGCGGCGAGCCAGAGCGCTCCGTGCTCGCCGCCGTGCGGGAGGGCGCGGGCGACGGCGGCCGTCCGCGCGTCGGAACCGCAGGCGCGCAGTACGACGAGCAGGCGGTGATCCATCTCTTCCGGGGACAGCGGGGTCACCTCGATCCGGTATCGGGCCGGCTCGCCGGGCGGACCGCCCGCTTCGTACGGTCCGCCCGGCGCCTCTCCCTCAAGCCCTTCGGGGCTCCGCCTCCGACTCTCCGAGGACGGGTGTGCCGTGTCGTCGCGATTAGCCCATCCACCCCATTAATCACTCTTTTCGTGCGGGGGCGGCCGGGAAGCCGGGCGATCAACGCATCCGCCGCATTACGGTCACGGCATGGCGTCGCCCACCGGCCCGGCCGGCACCCGCACCGCCTCCGTCACCGGCTGGGGCCGTACCGCCCCCACCACCGCGCGGCTGGTCCGCCCCGGCTCGTACGGCGAGGCCGTGGCGGCGGTACGGGCGTGCGGGGCGCGCGGCGGGATCGCCCGGGGGCTCGGGCGCGCCTACGGGGACGCGGCGCAGAACGCGGGCGGCGTCGTCTGGGACATGACCGGCCTGGACCGGATCCGCCGCATCGACGCCGAGGCGGGCGTCGTGGAGTGCGAGGCGGGGGTCAGCCTGCACCGGCTGATGGAGGTGCTGCTGCCGCTGGGCTGGTTCGTGCCGGTGTCGCCGGGGACGCGGTACGTGACGGTCGGCGGCGCGGTCGGCGCGGACATCCACGGCAAGAACCACCATGTGGCGGGCTCCTTCACCCGGCACGTGCGGTCCTTCGAACTCCTCACGGCGGACGGCGCGGTGCGTACAGTACGGCCCGGCACGGACCTCTTCGACGCGACCGCCGGGGGCATGGGGCTGACCGGCGTGGTGCTCGCGGCGGCGGTCCGCCTCGTCCCCGTACAGACGTCGCTCATGACGGTGGACACCGAGCGCGCGGCGGACCTGGACGACCTGCTGGCGCGGCTGTCCGCCACCGATCACCGCTACCGCTACTCCGTCGCCTGGATCGACCTGCTGGCGCGCGGCGCGGCGACCGGCCGCGCGGTGCTGACCCGCGGCGATCACGCGCCGCTGGACGCCCTGCCCGCGCGCGCTCGCCGGTCCCCGCTGGCCTTCCGTCCCGGACGCCTGCCGCCCGCGCCGCGCGGCCTGCCGGACGGGCTGCTCGGGCGGCGGTCGGTGGGGCTGTTCAACGCACTCTGGTACCGCAAGGCGCCCCGCCGCCGGACCGGCGAGTTGCAGCGGATCTCCACGTTCTTTCACCCGCTGGACGGGGTGCCGCACTGGAACCGGGTCTACGGGCGCGGCGGTTTCGTGCAGTACCAGTTCGTGGTGGGCCACGGGGAGGAGGAGACGCTGCGGCGGGTCGTGGAGCGGATCGCGGCGCGCGGCTGTCCGTCGTTCCTGGCGGTGCTGAAACGGTTCGGCGCGGGCGGTTCCGGATGGCTGTCGTTCCCGGCGGCGGGCTGGACGCTGGCCCTGGACATTCCGGCCGGGCTGCCGGGGCTCGGCGCCTTTCTGGACGAGCTGGACGAGGCTGTGGCGGCCGCGGGCGGCCGGGTCTACCTGGCCAAGGACGCCCGGCTGCGGCCGGAGCTGGTCGATGTCATGTACCCGCGGGCGCCGGAGTTCCGCGAGCTGCGGGAGCGGCTGGACCCCCGCGGGGTCTTCACGTCCGATCTCTCGCGCCGCCTCGCCCTGTGACCGGCCCCCTCCGAAAGGAAATCGTCCGAAAGGGAAGCGCATGAAAGACGCCTTCGGCTCCCCCCAGTCCCTCCTGATCCTCGGCGGCACCTCCGAGATCGCCCTCGCCACCGCCCGCCGCCTGATCGCCCGCCGCACCCGTACGGTCTGGCTGGCGGGCCGCCCCTCCCCCGCCCTGGAGGACGCGGCCGGGCAGCTGCGTTCGCTGGGCGCCGACGTCCGTACGGTGCCCTTCGACGCGCTGGACACCGGCGGCCACGAGGAAGCCCTCGGCAAGGTCTTCGCCGAGGGCGACATCGACGTGGTGCTGCTGGCCTTCGGCGTACTGGGCGATCAGGAGCGCGCCGAGGCGGAGCCGGCGGAAGCCGTGCGGATCGCGGGGACCAACTACACCGGCGCCGTCTCGGCGGGCCTGGTCTGCGCCCGGTCGCTGCGCGTCCAGGGACACGGTTCGCTGGTGGTGCTCTCGTCGGTCGCGGGCCGGCGGGCGCGGCGCTCGAACTTCGTCTACGGCTCCAGCAAGGCCGGGCTGGACGCGTTCGCGCAGGGGCTGGGGGACGCGCTGTACGGGACGGGTGTGCACGTCATGGTGGTGCGGCCCGGGTTCGTACGGACGAAGATGACGGCCGGGACGGCGCCGGCGCCGCTGGCCACGACGGCGGAGGCGGTCGCGGAGGCGGTCGGGACGGGGCTGCGGCGCCGGAGCGAGGTGGTGTGGGTGCCGGGGGCGCTGCGGCCGGTGATGACCATCCTGCGGCATATGCCACGAGCAATTTTCCGGCGGCTGCCGGTGTGAGCGCCGACGAGCGCCCGGCCCGCTAACGGGTAGGCGTGGGCGGCCGCGACAGATCCGCCTGGCGCGGCACCCCGGCGGCCGGTGCCCCGAACGGGTACTCCCGCTCCAGCCGCCACACGCCGTCCGCGCCCTGCTCGTAGAGCGCGAACCCGTCGATCGTCCAGGCGGCCTCGAAGTCCTTCAGCGCCACGAACGCCTCGTCCATGGCCTCTTCGGAGATGCCGTGCGCGACGGTCACATGCGGGTGGTACGGGAACTGCAGCTCGCGCGCGCAGGGGCCGGACGCGGCACGCACCCGCTCCTGGAGGACGGTGCACTGGGCCTCGCCCTCGGCCAGCTTGACGAAAACCACCGGGGACAACGGCCGGAAGGTGTCCGTCCCCTCCAGGCGCAGCCGGAAGGGCGCGAAGCCCGCGGCGACCTCGGCGAGGTGCTCCTCGATGGCGGGCAGGTCTTCCGCGCGGGCCTCGGTGGGCGGCAGGAGGGTGATGTGCGTGGGGATGCCGTGTGCGTGCGGGTCGCCGAAGCCCGCACGCTGCTCCTGGAGGAAGCTGCCGTACGGCTCCGGGACCGCGATCGAAACGCCCAGCGTTACGGTCCCCACTGCGTTCTCCCTCCTGAAGCTGTCGTTGTCCCCGGATGCCAGTGTGCCGGGTGGCCCGTCCCCGCGGCGACCGTCCTCGGTCCCACCGCATCCGGGACCGAAGGCCCTGGTACGCGGGCGGGCCGGGGCGTCGGCGCCCCGGCCCGGCCGGTCAGTGCTTGGCGGGCAGGAACCCGATCCGGTCGTACGCCGAGGCCAGCGTCTCGGCGGCCACCGCGCGGGCCTTCTCGGCACCCTTGGCCAGGATCGAGTCCAGCGTCTCGGGGTCGTCCAGATATTCCTGGGTGCGGTCCCGGAACGGTGTGACGAACTCGACCATGATCTCCGCCAGGTCGGTCTTGAGGGCGCCGTACATCTTGCCCTCGTACTTCTTCTCCAGGTCGGCGATGGACTCGCCGGTGAGCGTGGAGTAGATCGTCAGCAGGTTGGAGACGCCCGGCTTGGCCTCGGCGTCGTAGCGGATCACCGTGTCGGTGTCGGTGACCGCGCTCTTGATCTTCTTGGCGGAGGTCTTGGGCTCGTCGAGCAGGTTGATGATCCCCTTCACCGACGAGGCCGACTTGCTCATCTTGACCGCCGGGTCCTGGAGGTCGTAGACCTTGCCGGTCTCCTTGAGGATGTACGGCGCCGGGACGGTGAAGGTGTCGCCGTAGCGGCCGTTGAAGCGCTCAGCGAGGTCGCGGGTCAGCTCGATGTGCTGGCGCTGGTCCTCGCCCACCGGGACCTGGTTGGCCTGGTAGAGCAGGATGTCGGCGATCTGCAGGATCGGGTACGTGAACAGGCCGACGCTGGTGCGGTCGGCGCCCTGCTTGGCGGACTTGTCCTTGAACTGCGTCATCCGGCTGGCCTCGCCGAAGCCGGTCAGGCAGTTCATGACCCAGGCGAGCTGGGCGTGCTCGGGGACATGGCTCTGGACGAAGAGCGTGCAGCGCTCCGGGTCGAGACCGGCGGCCAGCAGCTGGGCGGCGGCGAGCCGGGTGTTCGCGCGAAGCGCCGTCGGGTCCTGCGGGACGGTGATCGCGTGCAGGTCCACCACCATGTAGAAGGCGTCGTGCGACTCCTGCAGGGCCACCCACTGGCGGACGGCGCCGAGGTAGTTGCCGAGGTGGAAGGAGCCGGCGGTGGGCTGAATCCCGGAGAGTACACGCGGACGATCGAGAGCCATGGCAGTCATTGTCTCAGGTCCGCGGACGGGGGCGGCGCGCGGCCGGGCAGAGGCGGGGGCACGGGGGTGCCCGGTGGGGGCACGCAGGGTGTCCAGGCGGGTACGGGGCGCCGAGCCAGGCGTACGGGCGCCCCGGCCGGGCGCGTACGGCCGCCTCCCGCCACCGGCCCCCCCGGGGGGAACGGCTCGGCCGGGCGGCGTTCGCCGCAGCCCTGGTCCCCGCACCCCGGAGCTGGAACCGTGGGTGCATGACCGAAGCCGATGCCCCTGCGCCCGGTACGGCACCCGGATCAGCCCCGGACGCGTCCCCTCCGTCCCCGTCGTCCGCTCCGTGTCCGCCCCCTCCTCCGTACCTCTTCGACGTCACCGGAGCCGGTCACCGGGAGGCCGCCCAGGAGCTGCGGGCTCGCGGCCCCGCCGTGCCGGTCCAGCTCCCCGGCGGCATCCCCGGCCACGCCGTGACCCGCCACCACGCCCTGCGCGACTTCCTCACCCACCCGGAAGTGGCCAAGGACGCCTGCCACTTCGCCGCGCTGCGCGAGGGCCGCATCCCGCCCGGCTGGCCGCTCACCACCTTCGCGACCGTGGACGGGATGACGACGGCCGACGGCGCGGACCACCGGCGGCTGCGGGAACCGGCCGTCAAGGCGCTCTCGCCCCGGCGGGTGGCGGCGCTGCGGCCGCGGGTGGAGCGGCTGACCGCCGAGCTGCTCGACGGGCTGCCCGCCCTGGCCGCGCGGGGCGGCGGGACGGTCGATCTCCGGCACGCCTTCGCCTATCCGCTGCCCATGCGGGTGATCAGTGAACTCATCGGCGTGGACGAGGAGTTCCGGGACCGGCTGCACCAGCTGTCCGGGCTGGTCGTGAGCACCGTCATCGACCCGGAGGCGGCGCTGGCGGCCAACCGGGAGCTGGTCGGGGTCCTCGGGCAGGTCGTGGCGGCCCGCCGCGCGGCGCCGGGCGACGACCTGACCAGCGCGCTCATCGCGGCCTGTGACGAGGCGGACGCCCGGCTGAGCGAACGGGAGCTGATCGGCACCCTGTTGCTGATGATCGCCGCCGGGCACCAGACCACCCTCGACTTGATCACCAACGCCGTACGGGCCCTCTGCGCCCACCGCGACCAGCTGGACCTGGTCCGCGCGGGGCGGGCGGACTGGGCGGACGTGGTCGAGGAGACGCTGCGCCACGACAGCCCGGTGGCCCACTTCCCGTTCCGCTACCCGACCCGGGACCTGGACGTCGGCGGCACGGTGATCCCCCGGGGGACGCCGGTGCTCGCCTCGTACGCGGCGGCCGGGCGCGACCCGGAGGCGTACGGGCCGGACGCGGACCGCTTCGACGTGACGCGACGGCCCGCCGTCCGGCACCTGTCCTTCGGGCACGGGCCGCATGTCTGTCCGGGCGCACCGCTGGCCCGCTTGGAGGCGCGGATCGCCCTGCGCGCGCTGTTCACCCGCTTCCCTGATCTGGCCCTGGCCGTACCGGAGGCGGACCTGCGGCCGCTGCCCACGTTCGTGGGCAACAGCGTCGCGGAGCTTCCGGTACGGCCGGGTCGGGACGTCGGGACGGCCGGTCAGGACGCGTCGGCCACCAGCCCCGGCGCCGGGTAGGCGCTCATCAGCTCGGCGACCTCGGCGCGGATCGTGGTGAGCGCGTCCTCGTCGCCGGCGCCCGCGGCCGTGACGCCGCGGGTGATCCAGTCCGCGATCTGCGGCATGTGCTCGGTGCCCAGGCCGCGGGAGGTCAGCGAGGGGGTGCCGATGCGGATGCCGGACGGGTCGAACGGCTTGCGGGGGTCGTAGGGGACGGTGTTGTAGTTGACCACGATCCCGGCCCGGTCCAGCGCCTTCGCGGCGATCTTGCCGGGCACCTCCTTGGGCGTGAGGTCCATCAGGATGAGGTGGTTGTCCGTACCGCCGGAGACCAGGTCGAAGCCACGGGCCAGCAGCTGTTCGGCGAGGGCCTTGGCGTTGGCGACGACGGCGTGCGCGTAGTCGCGGAAGGACGGCTGCGCGGCCTCGTGGAGGGCGACCGCGATGGCGGCGGTGGTGTGGTTGTGGGGGCCGCCCTGGAGGCCCGGGAAGACCGCCTTGTCCAGGGGCTTCGCGTACCGCTCGCGGGACATCAGCATCGCGCCGCGCGGGCCGCGCAGCGTCTTGTGGGTGGTGGTGGAGATGACGTCGGCGTGCGGTACGGGTGAGGGGTGGGCGCCGCCCGCGATCAGCCCGGCGATGTGCGCGATGTCGGCGACCAGGACGGCGTCCACCTCGCGGGCGATCTCCGCGAAGGCGGCGAAGTCGATGGTGCGCGGCACGGCCGTACCACCGCAGAAGATCAGCTTGGGGCGCTCCTTGAGGGCGAGGTCGCGCACCTCGTCGAAGTCGATACGGGCGGTGTCGGCCCGTACGCCGTACTGGACGCCGCGGAACCAGGTGCCGGTGGCCGAGACGCCCCAGCCGTGGGTGAGGTGGCCGCCCATCGGCAGCGACATGCCCATGACCGTGTCGCCGGGCTCGGCGAAGGCCAGGTAGACGGCGAGGTTGGCGGGCGAGCCGGAGTACGGCTGGACGTTGGCGTGCTCGGTGCCGAAGACGGCCTTGGCGCGGTCGATCGCCAGCCGCTCGACAAGATCGATGTTCTGCTGGCCTTCGTAGTAGCGGCGGCCGGCGTACCCCTCGCTGTACTTGTTCTGCAGGACCGTACCGGTGGCTTCGAGCACCGCGGTGGAGACGTAGTTCTCGGAGGGGATCAGGCGCAGCGTCTCGCCCTGGAGGCGTTCTTCGGCACCGACCAGGGCGGCCAGTTCGGGGTCGGCGGCGGCGAGGGCGGGGTGGGACAGGGGACGGCTCATGAGATCCTCCGGGGCGATCGGTTCACGTACGGCTTTCCGGTCGTGCTCCCCGGGTGCCCAGGCAGGGCGGCACCTCGTGGCGGGCCGTCGCGCGACGGCCGCGCACCGTTCCCCCGAGGTCACTTCCCCGTACGCCAGTCGCGATGCGCGGGGCCAGTCTAACGGGGGGTGTGCGGCGCGACCTTCTTCGCATACCGTCCGGCCAACGGGATTTGTTCGCCCGGGATCGCCCGCATACCGAACGGAGTCAACGGTGACCCCCACGACATCCACGGAACGCAGCATCGCCGCCGCCGAGACCCACGGCGCGCACAACTACCACCCGCTCCCCGTCGTCGTGGCCTCCGCGGAGGGGGCCTGGATGACGGACGTGGAGGGCAAGCGCTACCTGGACATGCTCGCCGGGTACTCGGCGCTCAACTTCGGTCACGGCAACCGCCGGCTGATCGACGCGGCCAAGGCGCAGCTGGAGCGGGTGACCCTCACCTCCCGCGCCTTCCACCACGACCGGTTCGCCGACTTCTGTACGCGGCTCGCCGAGTTCTGCGGCATGGAGATGGTGCTGCCGATGAACACCGGCGCGGAGGCGGTCGAGACGGCGGTCAAGACCGCCCGCAAATGGGGCTACCGGGTCAAGGGCGTCCCGGACGGCCGGGCGAAGATCATCGTGGTGGACAACAACTTCCACGGCCGCACGACGACGATCATCTCCTTCTCCACCGACCCGGAGGCGCGCGCCGACTACGGCCCGTACACCCCGGGCTTCGAGATCGTCCCGTACGGCGACCTGGCGGCGCTGGAGGACGCGGTGGACGAGAACACGGTCGCCGTGCTCCTCGAACCGATCCAGGGCGAGGCGGGCGTGCTGATGCCGCCGCCCGGATACCTGCCGGGCGTACGGGAGGTGACCCGCGAGCGCGGCGTGCTGTTCATCGCGGACGAGATCCAGTCCGGCCTGGGCCGCACCGGCACCGACTTCGCGTGTGAGCACGAGGGCGTGGTGCCCGACATGTACGTGCTCGGCAAGGCGCTGGGCGGCGGCATCGTGCCGGTGTCGGCGGTGGTCTCCTCACGCGAGGTGCTGGGCGTCTTCCGGCCGGGCGAGCACGGCTCGACGTTCGGCGGCAACCCCCTGGCCTGCGCGGTGGCGCTGGAGGTCCTGGCGATGCTGCGCACGGGCGAGTACCAGCAGCGGGCCCGGGAGCTGGGCGAGCACCTGCACCACGAGCTGGGGCTGCTGACCGGCGGCGGCGCGGTGGACGCGGTGCGCGGGCGCGGGCTGTGGGCCGGGATCGACATCAACCCGGCCCTGGGCACCGGCCGGGAGATCTCCGAACGGCTCATGGGACGCGGCGTGCTGGTCAAGGACACCCACGGCAGCACGATCCGGCTGGCGCCCCCACTGGTCATCGGCAAGGAGGACCTGGACTGGGGACTGGACCAGCTGCGGGCGGTGCTGGAGGCCTGAGAGCCTGCCCTACGGGGCGCGCCTCACAGGATCACGTGCGGCAGGAACCGCGCGTACTCGTCCGTGACCAGTCCCGCCGACTCCCGGATGCCGAGCCCCGCCGCCTCGTCCTCGACGACCCACGCGCCGAGCACCACCCGGTTGCCGTCGAAGTCGGGCAGCGGGGCCAGCTCCTGGTAGCAGCACGGCTCGTCGCGTACGACGGGGGCCTCACCCGGCTGGTGGACGGTGACGCCGGCGCCCTCACGGCCGAGCAGCGGCTTGGCCACGTACCCGGGCCCGTCCGGCCCGTCCACCAGTTCGCGCGGCCCGTCGAGGTAGGCGGGCAGCAGGTTCGGGTGGCCCGGGTACAGCTCCCAGAGGATCGCCAGCAGCGCCTTGTTGGAGAGCAGCATCTTCCAGGCCGGTTCGATCCACAGGGTGGTGCCGGTGCCGCCGCCGTTGTCGAGGGTGTCCAGGACGTGCGGGCCGAACGCGTCGGTGGCCAGCCACTCCCACGGATAGAGCTTGAAGCAGGACCGGATGAAGCGCAGCCGCTGGTCGACGAAGCGGCCCGAGAGGCTGTCCCAGCCGATCTCCTCGACCGGTATCGCCACCGTCTCCAGCCCGGCCTGCCGGGCCGTCTCCTCCAGGTAGGCGACGGTCATCAGGTCCTCGCCCAGTTCGTCGCCCGCGGAGTGCGCGAAGTGCACGGGCGCCCCCGGCGGCAGCAGCCTAGCCTGCTTGCGCCATGCCTCGACCAGCCGTTCGTGCAGCGAGTTCCACTGGTCGGCGCCGGGGAATCGTTCCTCCATCCAGAACCACTGCGGCCCCGCCGCCTCGACCAGCGAGGTCGGCGTGTCGGCGTTGTACTCCAGCATCTTGGCCGGCCCCGTGCCGTCGTACCGCAGGTCGAACCGCCCGTACAACGTGGGAAGTTCGGTCCGCCGCCGCCACGACTCGGCAACCAGCTCCGCCAGCCGCGGGTCCTCGATGCCGAGGTCGGCGAAGCGCCGGTGCTCGACGATGTGCGCGGCGGCGGCCAGGCACATGCCGTGCAGCTCCTCGACGACCTCTTCCAGCGCCTCGACCTCGGGCAGCGTGAAGGAGTAGTACGCGCTCTCGTCCCAGTACGGGCGCAGCGAGTCGTCCGGGTAGCGGGTCAGCGGGTAGATCAGGCCCTGGGCCTCCACGGTCTGCTGCCAGCCGGGGCGGGGCTGCGTGGTGTGCCGCTTCACGTGGCCGCCCCTCGGTGCGGGACCGTTTCCGTACGCGACGCCGCCACCCGGGCCGAGGCCCGTTCCGCTCGCACCGCCGTCACCCGCCGCTGGAGCCGGAGCAGCCGAAGCCGCCGCGGTTGACGGCCGTGCTGTGGCTGAAGGTGCCGGAGTCGGCGTACCGGCCGCTCACGTCGGAGCCGTAGTACCACTGGCCGTCGACCTTCTTGGTGCCGGTGTTCTTGCCGCTCTTGCCGGCCGACGATCCGGTGCCGCCCGTGCTGCCGGTGCCGCTCGATCCGCTCCCGCTCTTGCACGCCTTGGAGTCGACGATCCGGTAGCCCTTGACCGCGTCGTAGCTGTTCCGGTCGACGCAGCGCTTGTCCGGTTCCGAACCGCAGGAGGTCAGGGCCGCCGCGAGCGCGCCCATGCTGCCCAGGACCACCGTGCTGGACCGCAGCCGCCGCCGGGCCTTCGTCTGTTCCGCCATCCCTGTTTTCCCCCGTACATCCGTGGCAACAGTTTTCAGCCAGGTCAGCCTAAAGGCCGTTCCCCCGTGGGCCGCAATGGGCCTTGGCGGGCCACCCGCCTACAGTCGTCGTGTGCTGATGGGGATGTTCTGTGCGCTCGGTTCGGCGGTCTGCTTCGGTACGGCGTCGGTCCTCCAGGCGGTGGCGGCGCGCGCCACGGCGTCCGGGACCGGCTCGGGATCCGGTGTGGACCCCAGACTGCTGCTCCGCGTCCTGCGCCAGTGGCGCTACCTGCTCGGCCTGGCCCTGGACGGCTGCGGCTTCCTCCTCGAACTGGTCGCGCTGCGCTCGCTGCCGATCTACGCGGTGGGCGCAGCCCTCGCCGCCAGCCTGGCCGTGACCGCGGTCGTCGCCGTGCCGCTGCTGCACGTCCGGCTCAGCCGCGCCGAGTGGACGGCCGTGGCGGTGGTCTGCGGCGGGCTGGCCATGCTGGGGCTCGCCTCGGGCGCGGAAGGGAAGGGTACGGGCTCGACCGGTCTGCGGTTCGGTGTGCTGGCCGTCGCGGTGGCGATCCTGGCGTGCGGCGCGCTGGCCGGGCGGCTGCCCGACCGGGCGCGGGCGGCGGTGCTGGGACTCGGCGCCGGCTTCGGCTTCGGCGTCGTAGAGGTGGCCGTACGCCTGATCCCCGACCTGTCCCCCGCGCCCCTCCTCACCAACCCCGCCACCTACGCCCTGCTCATCGGCGGCGGCGCGGCCTTCCTGCTGCTGACCTCGGCCCTCCAGCGCGGCTCGGTGACGGCGGCGACGGCGGGCATGGTCATCGGCGAGACGCTGGGGCCCGCGCTGGTCGGCATCGTCTGGCTCGGCGACCGCACCCGGTCCGGGCTGGCGCCGCTGGGCATCGCCGGGTTCGCGCTGGCGGTGCTGGGCGCGCTCGCGCTGGCGCGCTTCGGCGAGGCGCCGGAGGTGCCGGGGGCGGAGCCTCACGATCCAGCGGCGGAACCTGCCGCCAGCGGTCTACGGCACGGGCGGGAGCACCCGTAGCAGCGCCTCCAGCGCTCCCGCGAACGCATGCTCCGGCGGCCTTCCGTACGCCACGACCAGGGCGTCGCGCGGCGTCCCGCCATCCGCCGCCGCGGGGTGCGCGAAACTGCTCAGCCCCTCCAGCGCGAGGCCCTGCCAGCGGGCGGCCTGGACGACGGACTGCTCGGTGCCGGGTGGCAGTTCGAGGACGACGTGCAGCCCGGCCGCGATGCCGCCGACCCGGATGTGCGGCGCCTGCCCGGCGAGCGCGGATACGAGCTGATCACGCCGACGCCGGTACCGCAGCCGCATACCGCGCACATGCCGGTCGTACGCGCCCGAGCTGAGGAACTCGGCGAGCGTCAGCTGCTCCAGCGCGGCGGTCTGCCACTCGCCCGTGCTCTTCAGGGCGAGGACCGGTTCCACGAGATGGTCCGGCAGCACCATCCAGGCCAGCCGCAGGGCAGGGGCGAGGCTCTTGCTGGCGGTACCGAGATAGGCGACACGATCCGGATCAAGCCCCTGAACAGCCCCGACAGGCTGCCGGTCATAGCGGAACTCACCGTCGTAGTCGTCCTCCAGCACCAGTCCGCCGGTGGACCGCGCCCAGTCGATGACGGCGGCCCGGCGGTCGGGGTGCAGCGGTACGCCCGTGGGAAACTGGTGCGCCGGGGTGAGGAGGGCGGCCCGTACGCCCGTCAGGTCGGCCAGTCGCTCCGTATCCGCGCCGTATGGGTCGACCGGCAGCGGGACGGAACGCAGTCCGGCGCGGGTCAACACATCGCGGTGGAAGTGCAGGCCGTACGCCTCGCTGCCGATCTCCCGTACGCCTGCGCCCCGCAGGGCACGGGCCAGCAGGCCGAGGCCCTGCATGAACCCGGTGCAGATCAGAATGCGCTCCGGATCGGTCCGTACGCCGCGGGCGCGGGCCAGGTAGTCGGCGAGCACAGTACGCAGCTCAGGGCGGCCGAGCGGCGGCCCGTAACCGAACGCCTCACTGGGCGCCGCGGTGATCGCGCGGCGCGACGCGGCCAACCACGCCGCACGCGGGAACGCGGAGACGTCCGGGGTGCCGGGTCGCAGGTCGTAGCGCGGACGATCAGGCACCCGGGCAGGAGCGGCGCGCCGAGCGGGCGGGGCGGGCCGCAGCGGTTCGGCGCGCCGGGCGACCCGGGTCCCGGAGCCCTGCCGCGCACTGAGCCACCCCTCGGCGACCAGCTCGGCGTAGGCGTCGGCGACGGTGTTACGGGCGATGCCGAGGTCCGCGGCGAGCGAGCGGGAGGAGGGCAGCCGGGTGCCGGGGGCGAGGCGGCCCGTGCGCACGGCCTCGCGCAGGGCGCGCATCAGGGAGGTGCGGACGCCGCCGCTGCCGGAGAGGTCGAGGTGCAGGTCGCGGCCGAAAGTGGCCCACGGATCGTCCATACGATTGGACCATACTCCTGCGCCAATCCAGGCGTAGCGTCACCACCATGACCACGAACGAAAACCCCCGGCAGGGGCACCACCACCCGCGCATCTCCATCGCGCCCAACGCGCCCGAGGTCTACCGGGCGATGGTCGCGCTCGACGCGGCGGCCAAGAAGGGGCTGGATCCGGCGCTGGTCCACCTGGTGAAGATCCGCGCGTCGCAGATCAACCACTGCGCCTTCTGCATCGACATGCACATCAAGGAAGCCCGCAAGGAAGGCGAGACGGAGGAGCGCGTGTACCTCCTCAACGCCTGGGAGGAGGCGGCCGGGCACTACACCGCCAAGGAGCAGGCCGCTCTCGCGCTCACCGAGGCCGTCACCGTCCTCACGGACGGCTTTGTGCCGGACGCGGTGTACGAGCGGGCCGCCGGCCAGTTCGAGGAGGCCGAGCTCGCCCAGCTCATCGCCCTGATCACGACCATCAACGCGTGGAACCGCTTCGGCGTCACCACCCGTATGACGCCGGGGCAGGTGTGATGACGACCGCCACCGGCTCCGCCCGGCTCAACTTCCACAAGCTCGCCCCGGGGATCTACCAGGCCCTGCTGAACGCGCACATCGCCGCGAAGAAGGGCCTGGGCGATCCCGTCCTGGCCGAGCTGGTCCTGATCCGCGCCTCGCAGATCAACCACTGCGCGTTCTGCCTCGACATGCACGTCAAGGACGCGCGGAAGGCCGGGGTGTCCGAGGAGCGCATCTACCTCCTCAACGCCTGGGAGGAGGCGACCGGGCACTACACCGCCAAGGAACAGGCGGCCCTCGCGCTCACCGAGGCCGTCACCGTACTGACGGACGGCTTTGTGCCGGACGCGGTGTACGAGCGCGCCGCCGCGCACTTCGACGAGCGTGAACTCGCCCACCTCATCGCCCTGATCACCACCATCAACATGTGGAACCGCATCAACGTCGCGATCCGGCAGCCCATCGGAGGCGGCGCGTGACCGCCGCGGCCCTGCGCGCCCTGCACCACGGCCGGGCGGCGGACGATCCGCTCGTGCTGCCCGGTCCGTGGGACGCCGAGAGCGCGCGGATCTTCGCGGCGGCCGGTTTCCCGGCCCTGGCCACGCCGAGCGCGGGGGTGTCGGCGGCACTCGGGTACGCGGACGGCAGCACGCCGCCGGACGAGATGTTCGCGGCGGTCGCCCGGATCGTACGGGCGGTGGAGGTGCCGGTCACGGCCGATCTGGAGGCCGGGTACGGGCTGCCCGCGAAGGAGCTGGTGGAGCGCATCGCCGCTGCCGGGGCGGTGGGCTGCAACATCGAGGACAGTGATCACCGCAGCGGGGCGCTCACGGATGCCGGTCGGCAGGCGGACCGGCTGGCGGAGATCCGGGCGGCGGCCGGGGACGAGCTGGTGATCAACGCTCGTATTGATGTGTTCCTGCCCGGGAGGTGCGGTTCCGGCGGTACGGATGGTGCCGGTGGTACGGAGGATTCCGGCGCTACGGACCTCGCCGTACAGGTGGAGGAGGCGGTGCGGCGCGGGCTGCGGTACGCCGCCGCGGGCGCCGACTGCGTCTATCCGATCCTCGCGCCGCCGCACGTCCTGCGGGAACTGGCGGACCGGATCGGGCTGCCGGTCAACGCCCTCGCCGTACCGGGCGGCCCGCCCCCGCGCGAACTGGGCGTGGCGGGCGCGTCCCGGGTCACCTTCGGGGGCGGGCTGCACGGGCGGGCGATGGGGGCGGTGCGGGCGATGGCTGAGGAGTTGCGTACGGGCTGAGGAGTTGCGTACGGGCTGACGGCCGGGCCGTAATGGCCCGGCCGGAATCACTTCCCTTCTTCCCGCTCCCCGACGATCTTGGCCAGCGCCGCGGTGATGTCGGCCTCGGTCGCCGCCTTGGTGATACCGAGGCCGCTCAGCACTCCCTCGCCGTCCTCCAGTTCCAGCAGCGCCAGCAGAATGTGCTCGGTGCCGACGTAGTTGTGGCCCAGGCGCAGCGCCTCGCGGAAGGTGAGTTCCAGCGCCTTCTTCGCCTGCGCGTCGAACGGGATCAGCGCGGGCATCTTCGCCGCCGCGGGCGGCAGCGACTCGGTCACGCGCTGCCGTACGGCGTCCAGCGTCACGCCCTGCGCCACGATCGCCCGCGCCGCGAGGCCGTCCGGCTCGGCCAGCAGGCCGAGCACCAGGTGGTGGGTGCCGATCTGGTCGTTGCTCGCGGCGTGGGCCTCGTTCTGCGAGGTCACCACCACGTTGCGGGCGCGCTCGGTGTAACGGCCGAAGCCCTGGCTGGGGTCGAGGTCCGACGCCTCACCGGGCGCCTTGGGCACGAACCGCTTCTGGGCCGCCTGCTTGGTGACGCCCATGCTCTTGCCGATGTCCGTCCAGGAGGCGCCCGAGCGGCGGGCCTGGTCCACGAAGTGGCCGATCAGGTGATCGGCGATCTCACCGAGGTGCTCGGCGGCGAGTACCGCGTCGGTGAGCTGGTCCAGCGCGTCCGTATGGACCTTCTTGATGGTCTCGATCAGTTCGTCGAGGCGGATGGGCGGAGTACTGCGGGTGGGTTCCGTCATGCGTCAACCGTAAGTTGACGATGCTCGACCGTCAACCCCTGGTTGACGATCTCTGGCTTTACTAGAGCAGCTGCTCTACTATTGCGACGATGCGTACCGTCAACTCCGAAGAGCACGCCCGCAAACGGGCCCACATCCTGCGCGCCGCGGCCGGGGAGTTCGCCGCGCACGGCGTGGACGGCACGTCCACCGCCCGTATCTGCCGCGCCGCCGGAATCGGATCCGGCACGCTCTTCCACTACTTCGCCACCAAGCGCGACATCTTCCACGCCCTGTTCGGCGACGATGTGCCGCGCAACGCCGAAGCGTGCGCCCGCGCACTCGCCGCGGAGCGGCCGGACGACGGCCTCGACCTCCTGCTGGACCACCTGCTCGCCGACCTCGCCGACCCACTGGTGCCGGGCCTGGCCGCCGCGGCCGTCTTCCAGGCCAACCGGGACGAGGAGTTCGCCCGGATGGTCCTCACCGACAGCGCGCAGATACGGACCGCCCTGACCACCCTGACCACGCGGCTCGCCGCGGCAGGGCGGCAGCTCGCCTTCCCTCCCGAACGGGCCGCCGGCTGGATCCAGAGCCTGATCGACGGCGCCTATCTCACGGCCGGCGAACCGGACTTCGACCCCGAGGCGCACGCCGCCGAACTACGGCAGATCGTCGCCTGGCTGACCGGCCGGGACCGGTACGGCGCGCCTGCGCAACCCGCCGACGGGCCCGCCCCGTCACACCCCTGACCTCATCCACCGACCCCGCACCCGAGGGAGAACCGGCCATGTCCTCCGACAACCCGGCTTTCAAGGCCCCGCCCAAGGATTCGCCCGAGGACTTGTCCAAGGCCCCGTCCTCACCCTCGTCCTCCTCCCCTGACCGGACCGCCGTCGGCCCCTCCACCGGCGAACGCGTCCTGCTGTGGGCCGGTTTCCCCGTACTGGGAGCGGTGGTGCTGTGGCTGCTCAGCCGGGCGGCGGGCTGGGTGGCTTCGCTGCCCTGGGCGCCGCTGCAAGGGCCGTTCAAGCTGGTCGCGTCCGTACCCGAACCGCAGGTGTCGATCGGTGCCGTGATCCTCGGCGTTCTGCTCGGCCTGGGGATCGCGTTCTTCGCCGAGTCGGAGTACGTCACCGCCGTCATCGACCCCGAGCAGGCCGTACTGACCGTGGACCGCGTCTCCCGCACCGTGCCGCGCGCCGCGACGGCCGCGGTCTTCAAGGACGGCAAGAACCTGGTCCTGCTCGGCCACGACACCACGGAACTGGCCCGTCTGCGAGGCGACTTCGACGCGGAACGGTTCGCGGCGGCGTTCCAGCGGCACGGCTATCCGTGGCAGCCGGACGGCGACCCGTACGCCGCCGACTTCCGCCGCTGGGTGACGGCCCAGCCCGACCTGCCCGAGGCCGCGCACGCCCTCCTCAAGGCCCGTGAGCACGCCCTGAAGAAGGGCCACAAGGAGGACGCCGAGCAGCTGCGGACCGAGCTGTCCGCGCTGGGCATCGTCGTACGGGAGGGCAAGGACAAGGCGCAGCAGTGGCGCCGGGTCCGGGCCGCTTCCGGCGACGCGGAGCGCACCGGCGCCTGACGCTGTCCGCCCCGCCGAGCCCCTCGGCCCTGTGCCCCCTACGCCCCCTCTGCCTCTCTGCCCCTCAGTCCGTGCCCGGCGTCTTGGCCGTGCTGACGGCGATCCGGTTCCAGGTGTTGATCGCGAACGTCAGGGTGAGCAGACCGGCGAGCTCCGTATCGTCGAACTGCCCGGCGGCGCGGGCGTACTCCTCATCCGGCACCCCCTGGTCGGCAAGTCGGGTGACCGCCTCCGTCAGCGCGAGCGCCGCCCGCTCCCGCTCCGTGAAGAACCCGCGCGCCTCGCGCCACACGGCGACCATGTGCAGCCGCTCCTCGCTCTCCCCGCGCTTGCGGGCGTCGGTGGTGTGCATGTGGAGGCAGTACGCGCAGTTGTTGAGCTGCGAGGCGCGGATCTGCACCAGTTCCACGAGGGTCGGGTCCAGGTGCTCGCGGGCGGCGCCGTCGAAGGCGAGGAGGGCCTTGAACGCCTTGGGCGCGGTGCGGGCGAAGTCGAGGCGGGAGATGGAGGAGGCATCGGTGGTCTGCGTCGTGTTCGTCATGTCCTCGAACCTAGGCAGCCGGGCGACCCGTTGTAGGGTGCACTTTCATGGGGGAATCATGGGTCAATTCCGCGACGGTTCTGGGCGCCGACCTGCATCTGGAGCTGAGCGGCCCGGGCAGCCGGCGGGCCGCGCTCATACGGGCGCTGCGTGAAGCCGTACGTACGGGACGGCTCGCACCCGGTACGAAGTTGCCGCCGTACCGCTCGCTCGCCGCGGACCTGGGAATCGCCCGCAACACCGTCGCCGACGCCTACGCGGAACTGGTCGCCGAGGGCTGGCTGAGCGCGCGCCAGGGCTCCGGCACCCGCGTAGCCCAGCGCGCGGAACCGCTACGCCCCGCCCAGGCCCCCGCGCCCCGGCCACCGTCCACCCGCCCCGTGCACAACCTGCTCCAGGGCCAGCCGGACGCCGCCTCGTTCCCCCGCACCGCGTGGCTCACCTCGGCCCGCCGCGCGCTGACCGCGGCCCCGAACGACGCGTTCGGCCCCGGCGACCCGCGGGGCCGCCCCGAACTACGACGCGCGCTCACCGACTACCTGGCGCGCGCCCGGGGCGTACGCACCGACCCCGACCGCATCGTGATCTGCTCGGGCTTCGCGCACGCGCTGCGCCTGCTGTTCGGCGGCCCGGCGCATGTCCTCGGCGGACCGCTGGCCGTCGAGGCGTACGGTCTGGAATTCCACCGGTCGCTACTGGCGGCCGCGGCGGTACGCACCGTGCCGCTACCGCTGGACGAACACGGCGCGGACACGTCCCAGTTGGCGTCTCTCCCGGGTGTACGGGCAACCCTCCTCACCCCGGCACACCAATTCCCCACCGGCGTGCCCCTCCACCCCGACCACCGGGCCGCCGCCATCAACTGGGCGCGCAGCACCGGGAGTCTGATCCTGGAGGACGACTACGACGGCGAGTTCAGATACGACCGCCAGCCCGTCGGGAGCCTCCAGGGCCTCGATCCCGACCATGTCGTCCACCTCGGATCGGTGAGCAAGAGCCTGTCCCCCGCGCTGCGGCTGGGCTGGATGGTGCTGCCCGAGCGCCTGGTGGAACCGGTACTGGCCGCGAAGGGCGAGCGGGAGGCGTGGGCCGGCGTCACGGATCAGCTCACCCTCGCGGACTTCATCGAGCGCGGCGCGTACGACCGCCATGTACGTGGCATGCGACTGCGCTACCGGCGGCGGCGCGACCGCCTGGTGGCCGCGCTGGCGGCGAGCGCGCCGCACATCACGGTCAGCGGCATAGCGGCCGGGCTGCACGCCGTACTGGAACTCCCCGCCCAGGCCGGCGAACAAGCCGAGGAAGCCGCGCTACGTGCGGCCCGCTGGCAGGGCCTGGCCCTGGACGGCCTGACCACATACCGCCACCCGGACGCGACCGGCCCCGCCCGCCACGGCCTGGTCGTCGGCTACGCCACCCCACCGGAACATGCCTTCGGCGCGGCGCTGGAGGCGCTGTGCCGGGCGTTGCCGGAGTGGCGGGAGTAGAGCGCCCTTATTGGGCGCGCATTTGGGCTGGCCTGGAGAAGATACTGACGGGCTCCTCCGTCCGCTTCTCGAATAGCTTGTGCCCGGTATCGGCCGCATGTTCCCGCATCCAACTGTTCGTCTGCATGGGGGTGTCCCAGGAGGCGGAACGGACGCCACACTCCGAACCGTCGATTTCGGTGATGCATTTGGCGACGTGTTTGCGGATGCCGGTGATCTGGATTTCCAGGCGTGACGGCGTGGGGGCCGGGGTTGACATGGGAGGACTCTCCGCTTGAGGGGCGTTGAAGGCAGCGCCATCGCCGTCACTGGTGCGCACAAGGAGCACGCCGTCGCGACCGCATGAGCACATCAACCGGTTGAGGTGTTCGGACAAGGTTGACTCCTCTCCGTAGCGAATCCACTACCGGGGAGAGTCAGAGTGCTCTACAGTCGGGGTCAGTTCAACTTACGCCTATTGAACGACCAGTTGGGTGGTGGCTGTTGAACCGCAACGAGTTGGATCCTGACCGCTCACCAAAGGCACGTTTCGGCGTTCGTTTGCGCGCTTTGCGGGATGAACGCGGATGGACACAGGAGGAGCTGGCGGAGCGCCTGGGGTACTCCGGGACGCATATCTCCGCCGTCGAAAATGGCCGTCGCCCTCCAACTCCTCGCTTCGCGACAACGGCGGACAAGGTGCTGGGAACTGGCGGCCGGCTCGAACGTCAGGGTCGGTCCTTGCGTCAGCCGGCTCTGATGGAGGGATTCCCTGAGTACGTGGGGCATGAGGCGCAGGCAGCGGAAATCCGGCTTTACGAGGTAGGTGTTGTTCCTGGCCTGCTTCAGACACCGGAGTACGCGCGAGTTCTCGCAGAGACCGCCGTGAGGCGGGGATTGATCACGGCTGAGCAGGCAAACGAGCGAGTCGCACTCGTTGCTCAGCGGCAAGACGCACTGGATCGTACGCCTCCACCACTGGTCTTCGTAGTGCTGGACGAAAGCTGTATCCGTCGGTCTATCGGTGCACCCGGCGTCATGGACGCTCAGCTGGATCGTCTAGTCGAGTTTGCGGAGCTGCCGAACACAGTGCTCCAGGTCTCCCCGTTCGACATGCAGGAACGCCCCCCGATCGGCCTGCCCTTCTACATCCTCACGCTTCTGGACCGCAAACTCATGTCGTACGCAGAGTCCGCCCACCGTGGGCATCTCGAACGAGACACCACATCCGCGCTTCCCCTGCTGGCGGCCTACCATCAACTGCAAGCGGAAGCGCGGTCCCAAGCGTCATCCATGGCCATGCTCAACCAGTTACGGAAGGGCACCCTGTGACCACCGAATCCCCCCGTTGGTTCAAGTCCTCGTACAGCGACAACGGCGGCGCTTGCATAGAGGTCGCCACCAACCTCATCACCTCGCACGGAGTGATCCCCGTCCGAGACTCCAAGAACCCAGACGGCCCGCACCTGACGCTCAGCACAGACGCCTGGGCCGGACTGGTCGAGTTCGCCCGGCGCTCTGCCGTCTGACCTTGGCGGAGCGGCCCCGGCCCCGCCACTCCCGTAGCGGAGCAGCGGGGCCCTCACTCACGCGAACTTCCTGCTGATCCCCTCAAAAACCCGCTTCGCCTCAACCCCCAAATGCGGCCCCGCCAACCACGTGTGATCCAGCGAGCCGATGGAGCTGTTGGAGACCAGGTACGTGCGGCCGCCGCGGTTGGTGAACCAGCCGCCCCCTGACGTGCCGCCGGTCATCGTGCAGCCGATGCGGTGCATGGCGGGGGTGCCGGGGGACATGGTGAGGCGGCCGGGGCGGGAGGGGCAGTTCATCATGCGGGCGCCGTCGTACGGGGGCGCGGCCGGGTAGCCGAAGGCCTGGAGGCCGTTGATGCGGTCTGCGGAGGGGGCGCCGAACCAGACCGGCAGGGCCGCGCCGACGGTTTCCTGGAGGGACTTGCCGCCGCCCCGTTCCGGGCGGACGTGGAGTACGGCGAAGTCGTACGCGGAACCGGCGTTGCCGGACTTGGTGCTGCCCATGTCGATCCACTCGCCGGACGTGGTGACCCAGTTCGCCCACCACACCCCGTACGGCGCGACCTCCTGCGCCGGGGCCCGGCCGACCTGGCTCATCGGCAGGCCCTGGTCGTTGTAGGACGGCACGAAGACGATGTTGCGCATCCAGCCGCCGCTTTTGCCGGTGTGCACGCAGTGGCCCGCGGTCCACACGAGGTTGGACCTGCCGGGGTGCGCCGGGTCCTCGACGACGGTGCCGGAGCAGACCATGGGGCCCTGCGGGCTGTCGAACATGATCTTGCCGATGGGAGCCATGTGCTGGTGGTACGGGCGGGCCACCTGCTGGGCCTGTACGGGGCGCGGCTCGGGGTCGGTGCCGCCGTCGGCCGTGCGGGCGCTCTGGGCGGTGACGTCCGGGGTGGTCTTCGCCTCGGCCATCCGGGACGGGTTCCACAGGTCCTTGATGATCGGGTTGGCGAACTCGGAGGCCTTGCGGGACCACCGGTCCCAGTCCTTCCAGCCGCCCTTCTCCCACTTCTTGATGTCGTCCAGGTTGGACGGCAGCCCGTTGGGCAGGTCGGCGCCGCCGGTGTCCTGGCCCGCCTCGCCCTTCTTGTCACCGGCCGCGGCCGAACTCCCGGGACCGGCGGCGGCCTTGTCGTCGCCGGGGCCGCAGGCGGTGGCGGCGGTGAACAGCGTGACCACCGCGGCGGCGGCCGCGGCGGTACGGCGTATGGCAGGCATGGAGCGGGTTCCCCCTGGTGCGTCCGGTAAAGCGGCATTGAGCGGCCTGCCCCCGGCCGGGGGCGTGTCTACTATGCCTGTGCAGGACGCACAGGCACCGATGAGGGGTTGCGACCGGTCCCCGGGCTCAGCCCGCCAGCCCCGCCTGGTGCGCCAGCAGGGCCGCCTGTACGCGGCTCTCCGTGCCGGTCTTGTCGAGGATGCGTCCGACGTGGGTCTTGACCGTGCCCAGGCCGATCTCCAGCCGGCGGCCGATCTCCAGGTTCGACAGGCCCTCGCCGAGCATCGCCAGCACCTCGCGCTCCCGGTCGGTCAGCGCGGCCAGCCGCTCGTCGGCGGTCCCGGCGCCGATCCGGCCGCCGCCCTGGAGCATCCGCCGTACGACGTGCCCGGTGACGCCGGGCGAGAGGACCGCGTCCCCGGCGGCGGCCGCCCGTACGGCGCTGATCAGCTCCTGCGGGCCCTCGTCCTTGAGCAGGAAGCCGCTGGCGCCCGCCTGGAGGGCGCGGGTGACGTTCTCCTCGTCGCCGAACGTGGTGAGCATGACGACCTGCGGCTTGGGGTCGAGCCGTACGAGCTGTTCGATGGCGGCGAGCCCGTCGAGGACCGGCATACGGATGTCCACGAGGGCCACGTCGACCGGGTGCCGGGCGGCCAGCTCGACCGCCTCGGCGCCGTTGGCGGCCTCGGCGACGACGTCGATGTCCTGGGCATGCCGCAGGATGAGCCGGACGCCGTGACGGATCATTTCCTCGTCGTCGGCGAGGAGGACGCGGACGGGCCCGCCGGGGCGCTCACCGTGCAGATCGCTCATGGGCCCACAGTATCCGGGCCGGGCCGCCGGGCTCCGTTCCGGCCGGGCCGTACCGCGGGGCCTCACTCCGACCTCGCGCCGGCCTCACTCCGGCTTCATGGACACCCCGAAGCTGTACTCCCCGCCCGGCTCCTCGCGCAGCGACCCCGGCACCCCGCCGACGCCCTCCAGCAGCGCTTCGGCCATGCCCCGGGTCAGCCGCGCGTCCGGGCGCGGCGCGGAGCCCGGGGGCGCGGCCGGTTCGCGTACCCCGCGTATCTCACCGCCCCCGTCCGTGTAGCGGGGCAGTGCCACGTCACCGGTGCCCGGGCCCATGAAGGCGGCGGTGCCCGCGGCGACGGCGACGCGGGCCCAGGTTTCCGAGCGTTCGGGTACGTACTCGCTGACGACCGTCAGCCGTACCAGGCCGTTGCCGTCGTCCATCCCGAACGGCAGGGTCCACTCCAGGGCTCCCGGCACGGGGTACCAGTGGGTGCCCGCGCGCAGTTCCGCCTGGTAGACCTCGCGGCACGCCGCCAGCACCGGTTCCAGGTAGCGGTTCACATACGCGTACCAGACTTCGACAGCCATGCCGCTCCCCCTGCAGGAACCGTTGCCACTCCGGTGTCCGGCATCCTGTTCGTTTTCCCCACCGCTGTCCAGTGGGAGCTTCCGCCCCGAAGGGCTCCTCAATGCCCGGGTGCCGTGCGGTGCCGGTAGGAGTGTGCGGCGATGGCCAGGCCGATGCCCCACACCAGGAATTGCGGGATTCCATAAACGACGATCCAGGGGCTGAAGATGCCGTCGTCGTTGAATTCTCTGAACTCCTGCACAGCGGCCCAGACGGTGTACAGGAGAAGGAAGGACGAGACGGCGAAGGCCGTGGCGGTCAGCGTCCGGCGCGGAACTGCCCGCCCGGCCAGGAGCGGAACCCAGCGCGGAAATATCAGGCCCCACGGCCGGGCCAGGCTCAATGCCAGAACGCCCGCCAGCAGGGCCAGGACGCTGAGGACGAAAAGGTACGGACCGCCGCCGACCGCGTACCACTCCCGGAACTTCCGCTCGTCCGCCCACAGGGGAATTCCCAGCGCCCAGACCGCGTGGATCGGAATGAACCCGACGGTCGCGGAGAGCGCCGAGGCATATGCGGCCCGGACGGCCCATCGGGGCGGGGGCGGAACCTCAGCGACAGTGTTTTCCGGGCGGGGGACGGCGAATTCGGACATGGGCTGGTTCTCCTGACGCGGTGTAAGGGGGCGGTCAAGAGAAACGGTTCCACGGCCCGCGTTCCAAGGCGTCGGTCCTGGGGCCGGTGATCAGTCATCCTCTGAGGTGGTCAGGGCAGCGGGTTGCTCCCCCGCACGGGGGAGCCGGTCGGCACCCGCGGAGGCCGTGATCAGGGCGCGGCCGGAACCCAGAACGTCTTGATCTCGGCCAGTACGTCGTTGCGGAAGCAGTAGCGGGTGATCTCCATGCGCCCGGCCACGGGGTCGTCGCCGGTGTACGGGTAGATGCACTCCGTGCCGCTCGGCCGGGGCGGCTCGTGGCCCGTGGCGGCGGCGCGGGCGAGGCCGCTGTCGGAGGCGGACGAGAACTCGACCTCCTCGCGGGACATGCCGACGTGGATCTCGCGCGGGGGCGGCGGCTCCTGGGACGGGCGGGCCTGCTCGACGAAGGCCAGGCCGATGGCCAGCGTCGTGCCCACGCCGACCAGCCCGAGGAAGCCAGTCGCCAGGCCGGGCAGGTGCCGCAGGAAGCCGGGCAGCGCGCCGGGGTCCGGCCGCTCCTCGGCGGCCAGGGAGGCGGGCGAGGCCGTCGGCTGCCCGGCGGGCGCCGCGGACGAGGCCGGGTGCGCGGGCACCTCCGCTTCGACCAGGAAGCCGCCCGCCCCGGTCGGTCCGGTCCGCAGTTCGCCGCCGAGCAGGCCCACGCGCTCGCGCAGGCCGGTCAGGCCGCGGCCGGTACCGAGTCCTGTGGTGGTCTCCGGGGGCTTCGGGGGCGCGCCGTTGCGTACGGCGACCCGTACGCGTTCGGCGGTGTGCTCCACGGCCAGGTCGACAAAGGCGCCGGCCGCGTACCGGTGGACGTTGGTCAGCGACTCCCGGACCACGCGGTGCACGGCGCGCCGTACCCGCGGCTCCAGCGCGTCCAGGTCGGCGCCCTGCCAGCGGACGGCGACGGGGATGCCCGCGGCCCGGGACTCCTCGGCGAGCGCCGCGATGTCCGCGTGGGTGCCGGTGGCGTCGGTGAGCGCCTCGGTGCCGGTGTCGCGGCCCAGCGGGCCGAGGACGCCGAGGACCGCGCGCAGTTCGTTCAGGGCGTCCCGGGTGGCCGCGCGGACCTGCGCGGCCTCCTCCTTCAGCTCCGGCGCCTTGTCGGCGAGGGCCATCTCCAGGCCGCCGCTGTGCAGCGAGATCAGGCTGAGGCGGTGGCCCACCAGGTCGTGCATCTCGGCGGCGATACGGGTGCGCTCCTCGACGCGGGACGCGCTGTCGATCAGCCGGCGGGCCTCCTCGGCGGCGGCGGCGCGCTCGCGCAGGGCCACCATCAGGCGTTCCTGCTGCCCGCGCAGGCTGCCGACCAGGCCGGGGATCAGGACGCCGACACCGCCGACCACGACACCGCGCACGAAGCCGAAGACCCAGCTGTCGTACCCGGTGGCGACCGTGCCGGTGATGGCGACGACGACGGGGATGGAGGTCGCGGTGAGCAGGACGGCGGTGCGGCGGCGCGGCTCGTCCACGCGGCGGATCGCGTCGTACGCGACGAGGGCGGTCAGCATGCCGCCGACCGGCAGGGCGCCCGCGAACACGGCGAGGACCAGCAGGACGGTGGCGGGGAAACGCCGCCGTACGGGCAGCAGTGCCGCCGCCGCGGCGCACAGGGCCACCTTCGTATCGGCGGGCAGCAGCTCGAAGAAACCGGGTGAGTGGGGACCGATGAGGCCGAGATAGCCGAACGCCACGGCCATTTCGAAGAGGACGGCCAGCAGGCGCCGCTTGCGCCGGCGCGGTGGAGCGGCGGCGTACGGCCGGGCCGTCGGCGGCGTGGAGGGCATGCCCTCGATTATCCGGACGTGGGTGCCGTGGGCGGTGGAACCTGAGGAGGAAGAAAGGCCGGGCGGGTATGTCCGAAGACATACCCGCCCGGCCCGTGGCGTTCCGCCCTACCCGCAGGGCGGCCACCCGGCTACTTCTTCGGCAGCCACTTCTTCCAGACCTCCGGATGCTTCTCCACCCAGGCCTTGCCCGCCTCGTCGGCGGACATGCCCTTCGAGGCGATCATTTCGGAGACCTCGTTCTGGTCTTCCTTCGTCCAGTGGAAGTTCTTCAGGAACGCCGCGGCGTCGGACCCGCCCTGGGCGAATTCCGTGTTGAAGAACTTCTGCAGCGGTGTCGTCGGATAGGCGCAGTCGATGGACTCGGGGTCCTCCTTGCCCTTTTCCGCGCAGGCGTCGGTGTACTTCGGGAGTTTCACCTCCACCATCGGCACCTGGTTGAACAGCCACTGCGGCTCGTACCAGTACGTCAGGAACGGCTTCTTCTGCTTGGCGAACTGCTGGATCTGGGTGATCTGCGCCGCCTCGGAACCCGCGAAGACGACCTCGAAGTCCAGCTTGAGGTTCTTCACCAGCGCCTTGTCGTTGGTGACATAGGACGGCGAGCCGTCCATCAGCTGGCCCTTGCTGCCGCTCTCGGAGGTGCGGAGCTGGTCGGCGTACTTGTTGAGGTTCTTCCAGTCGGTGACGTCCGGGTGCTTGTCGGCCCAGTACTTGGGCACCCACCACCCGATGTGGCCGGTGACGCCGTTGCCGCCGCCCGCCGTGATCGTCTTCTTGTCCTTGACGTACCGCTGCTCCTGGTCCGGGTGGCCCCAGTCCTCCAGGATGGCGTCCACCCGGCCCTGGCTGAGCGCGTCCCACGCCGGGATCTCGTCCACCTGGACGGTGTCGACGTGGTACTTCAGCTCGTGTTCGAGCAGGTACTTGGCGACCGCGACATTGGCCTGCGCGCCGACCCAGGTCTGTACGGACAGGGTCACGGAACGCTGTCCGCCCGCCGCCTGGAAGGGCGAGCCCTGTTTGGTCATGTCGGCCTTGCCGCAGCCGGAGAGGGCGAGCAGCGTCGCCCCCGCCAGCGCGGCGGCCCCGGCCACGCGTATACGGGTACGGGTCATGGTCAGGCTCCCTTCCCCGTCGTACGGCGCTGCGTCGGCTGCGTCACCCGGTCCAGCATCAGGCCGAGGCAGACGATGGCGACGCCCGCGACCAGGCCGAGCGCCAGGTCGCCCTTGGCGAGGCCGGTGACCACGTCGTAGCCGAGCGCGCCACCGCCCACCAGGCCGCCGATGATGACGACGGCGAGGACGAGGACGACGCCCTGGTTTACGGCCAGCAGCAGTGCGGGCCGGGCCAGCGGGAGCTGTACCTGCCGCAGCATCTGCCAGCGGGTGGCGCCGAGCGAGCGGGCGGACTCCATCGCGCCGGGGTCGACCTGCCGCAGGCCCTGGGTGGTGATGCGGATGACCGCGGGCAGCGCGTACACGACGGCGGCGGCCGCGGCCGGGGCACGGCCCACGGCGAACAGCGCGACCACCGGGATCAGGTACACGAACTGCGGCATGGTCTGCATGACGTCCAGCACCGGGCGCAGGATCGCCTCCAGGCGCTTGCTGCCCGCGGCGAGGATGCCGATGCCGAAGCCCAGCACCAGGGTCACCGCGAGGGCGGCGAGGACCTGGGAGAGGGTGTTCATGGACGGCTTCCACACGCCGAGCACGCCGATGGCGGCCAGCGCGAGCGTCGCGGTCAGCGCGGTGCGCCAGGTGCCGATCAGCCAGGCCAGCGCGGCGACGATCAGCAGCGCGCCCCACCAGGGCAGCGCCGTCAGGCCGTCGCGCAGCGGGTCCAGGACCCAGGAGGTGAAGTGCGCGGCCCAGTCGGCGGTGCCGCCGACGACGGGGACTCCGGAGTAGAGGTGGTCGACCATCCACTCCTTGAAGTCGTTGACCGGGCGGGCGATGGCCACCGTCCAGCCCGAGGGCCAGATGGTGGAGCCGGCCAGCCGGCCCGCGACGGTGGCGAGCACGGTCAGGACGGCGACGCCGGCCCACGCGTACCAGCCGCGCAGCAGCTTGGGGCCGCTGGGAGCCGCGTCGGCGCCCATCCGCTCGCCGGCGGCGGCGGTCGTACGGTCCATGACGATGGCCAGCAGCACGATCGGGACGGCGGCGGCGAGCGCGGCGCCGACGTCCACCGAGGCGAGCGCCTGGTAGACGCGGTCACCGAGACCGGCGGCGCCGATCATGGAGGCGATGACGGCCATGGACAGCGCCATCATGATCGTCTGGTTGAGGCCGAGCAGCAGTTCCTTGCGGGCCAGCGGCAGGCGGGCGGTCAGCAGCCGCTGCCGCCCGGTCGCGCCGAGCGAGGTGACGGCCTCCAGGACGCCGGGGTCGGCGCCGCGCAGGCCGAGCGCGGTCAGCCGGGCCATCGGCGGAGCCGCGTACACGACGGTGGCCAGCAGCGCGGCGGGCACGCCGATGCCGAAGACCAGCACGACGGGCAGCAGATACGCGAAGGCGGGCAGCACCTGCATGGTGTCCAGCACCGGCCGCAGGATCTTGAACAGCCGCTCGGAGAGGCCGCCCGCCAGGCCCAGCAGCGCGCCCACCACGACCGAGGCGACGACGGCCACGATCATCAGGGCGAGGGTCTGCATGGTCGGCAGCCACATGTCCAGGACGCCGCTGACGGCGAAGGAGACCAGCGCGGTCGCGGCGATGCGGACGCCCGCGACGCGCCAGGCGACGAGGGTGACGCCCGCGGTGACGCCCGTCCAGCCGAGCAGCAGCAGGAGCTGGTAGACGGCGCGTACGGAGAGGACGACGGCGTTGCTGAGGTGGCCGAGGAAGTACACGAACAGCGGGTGGCTGTCGCGGTTGTCGATGATCCAGTCGCTGGTCCGGCCGAGCGGGCCGTTGAGGTCGACGGTCAGCTCACTCGGCCAGGTGCCGCTGGACCACTTCGCGTGCGCGAGCGGTACGAGGACCGCGGCGGCGACGGCGAGGATGAGGATCTTGCGGAGGCCGCGGCTCTGGAGGGCCGATTGGAGAGTGCCCTGCTGATCGGGCGCGGCGCCGGTGTCCGCGGTGGGGGTGGCGGCCGTCATGCGCGCCCCCGCTTCACCGTGCCGGCCGGTATCTGCGACGCCGCGGCGCGCTGGGCCTCGTGCCAGCGGTGCCGTACGGCGGCGCGGAACCGCCCCAACAGGGAGCCGGTGTCAGGGACTTGCCGGGTGCGGAGTCGAGCCGAGGTCGGCGGATCGAGCGTCCGTACCCGGGCGGGCGCGACCCGTACGGGCCGTCGCGTCGGGGGCCAGCCGGCCGCCGCGAGGGCGGCGTCGGCGGTACCGGTATGCGCGGACATCAGGCAGCCACCTCGCCACGGCCGGCGTCGATCTTGGCGACGACGTTGAGCAGGCAGGTGCTGTCCACGATGCCCAGGCAGCGCTTGCCGTCCATCACACGGGCCGCGCCGCCGGAGCGGGCGACGGCCTCGATGGCGTCGGCGACCAGGGTGTCCGGCGTGAGCGCGGCACCCGTCTCGGTCTCGCCGTCCTCGGCCGGGCGCATGGCGCGCCGTACGGTCAGCACCTGCTCGCGCGGCACGTCCTGGACGAAGTCGCGTACGTAGTCGTCCGCCGGGGAGCCCACGATCTCCTCGGGGGTGCCCAGCTGAACGATTTCTCCGTCCCGCATCAGGGCGATGCGGTCGCCGATGCGCAGCGCCTCGGCGAGGTCGTGGGTGATGAAGACCATGGTGCGGCCCTCGTCCTCGTGCAGCCGCACGACCTCTTCCTGCATGTCCCGCCGGATCAGCGGGTCGAGCGCGCTGAACGGCTCGTCGAAGAGGAGGACTTCGGGGTCCACGGCGAGCGCGCGGGCGAGTCCGACACGCTGCTGCTGGCCGCCGGACAGCTGACCGGGGCGGCGGTTCTCCAGCCCCGCGAGGCCCACCTTCTCCACCATCTCGGCGGCGCGCTCGCGACGTTCGGCACGCGGTACGCCCTGGATCTCCAGGCCGTACGCGACGTTGTCGAGCACCGAGCGGTGCGGCAGCAGGCCGAAGTGCTGGAAGACCATGGCGGCGCGGCGGCGGCGCAGTTCGCGCAGCGTGGACTTGTCCATGGCGCGCACGTCCTCGCCGTCCATGTCCAGGCCGCCGCTGGTCGGCTCGATGAGCCGGGTCAGACAGCGCACCAGGGTGGACTTGCCGGAGCCCGACAGGCCCATGACGACGAAGACCTCGCCCTTGTGGACGTCGAAGCTGACGTCGCGGACGGCGGCCGTGCAGCCGGTCCGCTCGCGCAGTTCGCGCGCGGACAGACCGGTCAGCTCGGTGTCCTCGGGGATGCGTTCGGCCTTGGGGCCGAAGACCTTCCACAGGTTGCGGACGGAGAAGACCACATCGCGGGGGTCTTCGGCCGGCGGGTTGTCGACGGCCTTGCGGGGCCGGGGTATACCGGCTTCGGAGGCGGTGGCGGTCATCGGGCATCACCTCCCCGGGTCGGGGAATCGACGAGCAGTTCGGCGGCCTTCTCCCCCACCATCAGCACGCCGATCATCGGGTTCACGGCGGGCATCGTCGGGAAGACCGACGCGTCGGCGATCCGGATGCCGGACAGGCCGCGGATCTTCAGCTCGGGGTCGACGACCGCCGTCTTGTCGTCCTTGGCGCCCATCTTGCAGGTACCCGCCGGGTGGTAGACGGTGTGCGCCGCCTTGCGGACCAGCTCGCTGATCTGCTCGTCGTCGGTCACGTCCGGACCGGGGAAGACCTCGCGCTTGAGCCACTTCTTGAACGGCTCGGCCTCGGCGACCTTACGGGCCAGCTTGATGCCGTCCACGAGGGTCTTGCCGTCGTAGTCGTCCTCGTCCTCGAAGTACTTGAAGTCGAGCGCGGGCTTGACCTCGGGGTCCTTGGAGGTCAGGTACAGCCGGCCGCGGGCGCGGGACTTGGGGATGTTCGGCGTCATCGACACGCCGTGCTCGGGGCGTTCGTAGCCCAGCCGCTCCGGGTTGTCGGTGAACGGGATCTGGTAGAAGTGGAACATCAGGTCCGGGCCCTTGTGGTCCGGGTCCCGCTTCACGAACAGGCCCGCGTCGGAGTCCATCGCGGAGTTGTCCGGCAGCGGCCCGTTGGTCTCCCAGACGATCACCGACTCGGGGTGGTCGATCAGGTTCTCGCCGACGCCCGGCAGGTCGAGCTTGCACTCGATGCCCAGCGCTTCGAGGTCCTGCTTCGGGCCGATGCCCGAGAGCATCAGCAGCCGCGGGGTGTCCACCGCGCCGGCGCACACCAGCACCTCGCGCGCGGCCTCGACGTACACCTCCTCGCCGTCCTTCGTACGGACGTGGACGCCCTTGGCGGTGGTGCCGTCCAACTCCAGCTTGGTCGCCCAGGTCTCCAGCATCAGCGTGAGGTTGGGGCGGTCACCGGCCTCCATGTGGGGGTGGAGGTAGGCGACGGAGGCGGAGGAGCGCTTGTTGTTCTCCGGGTGGTACGACAGGTCGAAGAACCCGACGCCCTCCTCGAACGGCTGGTCGTTGAAGCCGACGACCTCGGGCACGCCCAGGGCGGTCTTGGTGGCCTCGATCCAGTCGGTGGCGATCTGGTTCTGGTCCTTCTTCGCCACCCGCACGATGTTGTTGCGCAGCTTGCCGAAGTAGGGGTCCATGTCCTTGGCGCCCCAGCCGGTGGCGCCCGCCGCCTCCCACTCGTCCCAGTCGGACGGCAGCGGCTTGAAGGAGATCAGGGTGTTGTGCGACGAGCAGCCGCCCAGCACCTTGGCGCGGCTGTGCAGGATGTGCGAGTTGCCGCGGGGCTGCTCGGTGGTCGTGTACTCGTAGTCCAGCTCGCCGCCGAGCAGGCCGAGCCACTTGCGCAGCGTCAGCACGTCCTCGCGGTCGATGTCGGACGGGCCGCCCTCGATGACGGCGACACTGACGTTCGGGTCCTCAGTGAGCCGGGAGGCGATCACCGATCCGGCGGTGCCACCGCCGACGATCACGTAGTCGTACACGGGCATGAGGTGGTGCTCCTTCTGCAAAGTTCGTGCGTGCCTGGTGCGGTGAACAGACGGGCCCTCAGCCCGCGAACCAGCGAACCGGTTCCGGCCGGAGGTTCTCGTAAACGTGCTTGCTCTCGCGGTACTCGTCCAGACCCGCGGGGCCCAGTTCCCGGCCGATCCCGGACTTTCCGAAGCCGCCCCACTCGGCCTGCGGGAGGTACGGGTGGTAGTCGTTGATCCAGATCGTGCCGTGCCGCAGCCGCGCGGCGACCCGCCGGGCGCGGGCGGTGTCCGCCGACCAGACGGCGCCGGCCAGGCCGTATTCGGTGTCGTTGGCCAGCGCGACGGCCTCGTCCTCGGTCGTGAACGTCTCCACCGTCAGGATCGGACCGAAGGTCTCCTCGCGGATCACCTTCATGTCGCGGTGGCAGCCGTCCAGCACGGTCGGGCTGTAGAAGTAGCCGGTGGCCGGGCGGACATCGCTCGGCTCGGGTCGGCGGCCACCGCAGCGCAGCTGGGCGCCCTCCTGGAGAGCGGACGCGACGTACGCCTCGACCTTCTCCAACTGCTGCTGCGAGACGAGCGGGCCGCACTCGACGCCCTCGGCGGTGCCGCGGCCCAGCTTGATCTTCTCGGCGCGGCGGGCCAGTTCGGCGACGAAACGGTCCCGCACCGACTCCTCGATGATCAGGCGGGCGCCGGCCGAGCAGACCTGGCCGCTGTGCGCGAAGGCGGCGTTCAGCGCCTGGTCCACGGCGGTGTCGAAGCCTTCGTCGGTGGCGCAGGAGTCGGCGAAGACGACGTTCGGGTTCTTGCCGCCGAGCTCCAGCGCGATCTTCTTGGCGCCCGCGACCGCCGCCGCACCGGCCTTCGTACCGCTCACCAGGCCGCCGGTGAAGGAGAACAGGTCCACGTCCGGGTGCTCGGCCAGCCGCTGGCCGACCGGGACGCCGGCGCCGGTGACGATGTTGGCGACACCGGCCGGCAGTCCCGCCTCGACCAGCAGCTTGATCAGGTGCACCGTCGAGAGCGGGGTGACCTCGCTGGGCTTGATGACGAAGGTGTTGCCCGCGGCCAGCGCTGGAGCAACCTTCCAACTTGCCTGGAGGAGCGGGTAGTTCCAGGGCGTGATCATCGCGCAGACGCCGACCGGCTCGTGCACGACGACGCTGTGCACGTCCGGGCTCCCGGCGTCCACGACGCGCCCGCCGCTCTCGTTCATCACCAGATCGGCGAAGTACCGGAAGGCGTTGGTGACATCGTCGACGTCGACCCGGCCCTCTTCGAGGGTCTTGCCGGTGTCCCGGCTCTCTATGAGGGCGATCTCCTCGCGGTCGCGCTGGAGCAGATCGGCGACGCGGCGCAGCAGGGCGGCCCGCTCGGCGACCGGCGTACGGGGCCACTGCCCGGCACCGCCGTCGAAGGCACGGCGCGCGGCCTCGACCGCCGCGTCGGCGTCCTCGGCGCCGCCCTCGGCGACGACTTCGAGCGTCTTCGCATCGGCGGGGTCCAGGATCTCCCGCGTGGCGCCTGTTGCGGCGGCGCGCCACACCCCGTCTACGTGAATCGTCTCGCTTGCCGACACGTCTGATCTGCCTTTCGACTTCCGGTTTATTGCCACTGGTTCACACCAGCAACGGGGACCCCTCCCCGGAACCCCTTTACCTATGCCGAAACTTCCGAGGAAAGTGACCCGACTCACTCTTACGGCCCCCGGATTGCATGTTTGCGGGGGCCGATGCGGGTCACAGGTCCGGTCTTATGGCCGCTTTCCGTCCCCCGTACGGCCCTGGTTTCCGTCCCCCGTACGGCCGTGGCGCGCAAACACTTGAACGAATGTGACCTCGCGGCTGAAGTGGGTCGGGTCGGCCTACCCGGCCTCGGCGGCGACCGCGGCCAGCGGCGGCGCGAGGGTCCGGCCGCGCAGGAGGGCGGTGGCGCGCAGGAGGGCGGTGGCGCGCAGCAGGGCGGTGGCGCGCTCGAAGCGGAACAGCTGGGCTGCGGGCTTGAGCGACGGCGCGGTCCGCTCGCGGAAGCGGCGTACCAGGTGGCGCCTGCTCCAGCCCAGGCGCTCCGCCAGTGCCTCGATCCGTACCGCGCCCGCCGTGGCGGCGAGGCGGCGCCATGGTCATGCCACGGCGGAGTCCGGCCGCGGTCCCCGTGCCTTACGGGCAGCCAGCGCATCCGCACGGACGGTGAAGCGCCGCGGCCAGTCCCTCCCCTCGGCCGGCCGCTCCGCTCACCAGTCCAAGAGGCGATCATGCAGCTCGCTGACCAGGGAGGCGCGGGGCCCGCCCCCGTGCCGCCCGCTCCGCGACGGCGGGACGACCACCGGGTCCCCGAACGCGATCACCAGCGTCACCCGGCTGGACGGCACCTCCCGCCGCCGCAGCGCCCCGGCCAGGCGCTCCCGGTACCCCGAGCAGTCCCGCAGGTATCCGGCCGACCCCGCCCCCGGCCGCCGGCACACGATCTCCTCCACCGTCCCGCCCTCAGGCCCCGACGTCGGCGTGCGGCGCCGCGCCGCGCCGGCGGTGATCGCGGGGACTCACGCCCCGTACCCGCTTGAAGGCGGCGCTCAGCGCGAACGGGCTGCCGTAGCCGACGCGACGGGCCACCGCGCCGAGAGTGGCGTCCGGTTCGCGCAGGAGATCGGCGGCGAGCGTCAGGCGCAGATTCGTCAGGTACGTCATGGGCGGCTCGCCGACCAGCGCGGTGAAACGGCGGCCCAGCGCGGCGCGCGAGACGCCGCTCGCGGCGGCGAGACCGGCGACGGTCCAGGCCCGCGCCGGATCGGCGTGCAGCTGCCGCAGCGCGCGGCCGACCACGGGGTCGCTCTGCGCGTCGTACCCGCCCGGTACCTCGGCCTCCGGCCGGGCGAACCACGCCCGCAGGGCGGCGGTCAGCAGCAGGTCCAGCAGCCGGTCGAGGACGACTTCCTGCCCCGGCGCCTCCCGGCCGATCTCCGCTTCGAGGAGCGGTACCAGCGAGGAGTTCCAGGCGTCGGCGGGCAGCCGCACGAGCGGCGGCAGCGCGCGCAGCAGCCGCTGATTGACCTCGCCGCGCATCTGATACGTACCGCTGAGCAGGACCACCGGGCCGTCCGGACCGTCACCCCAGGTCCGCACGCCGAGGGCCATCACCTCGCACAGTTCCACCCCCTGCGGGGTCGCCGAAACCTGGCCGGGGTGGATGACGACGCGCGGCGGGGTGGCCGGGTCGTCGGCGACGGTGTACGGGTCGGGGCCGCGCAGAATCGCCACGTCACCGGGGTGCAGCGGGGTCGCGGCGGCCCGCCGGCCCCGGGGCTCCCCCACCGCGTCCGTAACCACCCAGCCCTCGCCCCGCGCCATCGTCACGACGGTGAGCGGTGCCTCGTCCTGGATGCGCAGGGACCAAGGCGGCGTGAGGACCGAGCGCATGAGGAAGGCGCCGCGGGCGCGCGGCCCGTCCAGCAGACCGGTCAGGGCGTCCATGGCGTGAGCGTAGAACACGGCTGGACGCACGGACATGCGGACGAGCCGCCCGGCCATGGCCCGTACCGCCCCGTCCGGCTTTCACTGGTCGGCAGGGCACGGGAGCCACCGGCCCGCCGGACACCGCCCTGCAGAGGACCGCCACCCCATGTACGACACCGCCCGCGCCGCCACCCTGTTCGCCGCCACGCTGGCCACGGGCCTCATCGCGGGCCTCTTCTTCGCGTTCTCCATCGCCGTGATGCCGGGGCTGCGCCAGACCGACGACGCGACGTTCGTCGCCGCGATGCAACGCATCAACTCCGCAATCCTGAACGGCTGGTTCGCCCTCGCCTTCGTAGGCGCGCCGCTCCTCATCGCCGCCACCACCGCCCTCCACCTGCGCACCGGCACCCGCGCCGCCCTCCCCTGGCTGACGGCCGCCCTCGTCCTCTACGTGGTGATGCTCGCCATCACGTTCGCCGTCAACGTGCCTCTGAACAACACCCTCGACGCAGCGCACACACAACTCCCCGCGCTGCGCGCCCACTTCGAGGACAAGTGGGTCCGCTGGAACCTCGTCCGCACCCTCACCACCACGGCCGCGCTGGCCTGCCTGATCCGTGGGGTGCTGGGCTACTCGTCCGTCTCGTCGGCCGGTTCGTCCTGAGCGGTCATACCGGCCACCCACAGGGGCATGAGCCAGTGCACGACAAACGCCGAGATCAGCACGGGGAGGACCGCCCCGCCGACCGTCAGCCCGCCGAGCTCGCCGATCACGATGGCGCCCACCACGGCACACAGCAGTACGTACGTGGTCAGGCGGTGGGCCAGGGCGCGCACCCGGTCGCGCTCGGCCAGTTGGCGCTCGTCGAGGACGCGGGTCCGCAGTTCGAGAAGGCCGCGGGTGGCCGCGTTGAGCACACCGGTGGCAATGCACCAGGGGATCAACAGCACCAGCGGCAGGAAGACGAGCCAGACCGTGGCGGTCGCGAACGCGCTGAACTCCGCGGCCAGGCTCGCAACGGTGAGCAGCACATGTGCCACGACGACCGCGCGCCGCTGCCTTGTCGTCGCGTACAGCGCCGCGCCCTCACGGCGGTTCATGAGGGCATACATGCGCTCGTCGTACCGCGTGCGCGGCCGGCGGGCCGTGGGGGTGGTACCGGTGGTCGTCACTGCTTCCTCCCGTAAACCTCGTCCGTGAGCGGGCGGAACGGCCGGAGGGAGAACAGCGCCTCCACCGGCAGCTCGAAGAACTCGGCCATGCGCAGGGCCAGATCGAGGCTCGGGTTGTACTGCCCGCGCTCGATATAGCCGATGGTCTGGTAGTGGGCACCGACCGCGTCGGCCAGCGCCTGCCGGGACACCTTGCGCTCGGCACGCACCATCGCCAGCCTGTTGTGCACCTGCTCGCTCATGTATAAGGAGTACTACATTGATGAGCAGGAGCACAACCGCGGCACGCCCTCACGTTGCGGTGCTTCGGGGGCGGTCACACCGGCGACCGCTGCCTCAGAATGAGGACCATGCAGCGCATCGAATTCTTCAACTATCCCGTGAGTGAGCAGCAGCCGGACCTTCTGTGGGGCATCCGGATCGATGGCACGGACTTACGCGTGCACGCCGCCGACGCCACACGCGAGCTCTGGCGTCAGGAAAGCGCGGAGCGGAGCCCGGCCGAAGAGGAACGTTTCCTGCTTCTCCAGCATGACGGTCTTCCGGACTGGGGGATCGCGGACGCCGGGCGCCACTTCCTCGGCGCCCCCGCCCCGGACTTCGCCGACTCCGCCACCGGCTCCACGCCGGTGCTGGGGTGCTCCTGCGGCGTATGGTCCTGCTGGCCCCTTCGGACGGTCATCACCGTCACCCCGGAAACCGTCACCTGGTCCTCGTTCCGGCAGCCCTTCCGCAAGGAGTGGGGTGAGCTTCCCATGGGCCCGTACGTCTTCGACCGGCCCGCCTACGAGACCGCGCTCGCCGAGCCGGTCCGCTTCGCCGAAGATCCGCTGGTCGTGCCCGCAGGAACGCCCCGGTGACAACCGGCCCGGCCGACACTGCTTCCTCCGCTTCCGGACGCAGGTGCCCCGACCTCAGGAAGCGCTCGGGCTGAAGTGCCGCAACGCCGTCTGCTGAATACGCGCCTGGGCCGGCCAGTCCGCGTCGGGGCCGAGGACCAGGACGGCGAACTGGCGGCCGTCGGGGACGGTGAAGGCGCGGTCGGTGACGCGGGCGCGGACGCCGAGTTTTTCGCTGTCGTAGGCGTAGACGAGTTCGGTGGCGCCGGTACTGAGGCCGATGTCGGGGACCGGGCCCAGGCTCATCTGTACGTAGCCGGGTTTGCCGGCGAGGTCGCGGGAGGTGCCCTCAAGGGCTTCGCGCGGGGTGATGTCGGGTTCGGTGATCTCGAAGACCTGGAGGAGGTAGCGCTCGTCGGGGGCGGTGTAGAAGACGCCGTCCTTGCGCTGGGTGCGCTGCCAGCCTTCCGGTACGGCGATGGAGAACCCCGCACTGTCCCGCGCCAGCCGGTAGCCGGACGGGAGCGCGCCCGAGGGGGAGCCGGAGGCGGTGGTGCCGCTCGGTACGCCGGGTGGGGCGGTCGCTCCGTCCGGGGCCTGGGACGGGGCGGTCGGCGAGGCCGACGTATGGGTGTCGGAGCGGACCGTGGTGTCATCGCCGCCCCACAGCAGCCAGCCGCCGCCGAAGCCCGCGGCGACCACGGCGACCGCCGCGCCGACGACGACCGGCGTCGACCAGGCGCGCATGCGGGCAGCGGACGGGCCGGCGCCGGGGGCCGCCGGGGCGTGGGACGAGGGGTAGGGCGGAGGGCTGGTGGGCGGCGGGTAGGCCGGGGAGTTCGTGGCGTCGGCGGTTTCGTCGGTGAAGAAGTCCGCGCCGGGCGGCGGTGCGCTTCCCTGGCCGGGGACGAAACCGGGCTTCGTCGGTGGCGGGCTCGTGTACGGCGCCGGGCCCGGACTGCCGGTCTCCCAGCGCTGTTCCTCGTCGTTCCAGCGCGCCCCGCGCGCGCCGCCCCCTTGTACGTTCATGCTCACCCTCCCAGCAGCGCGGCCACGGCCTGTCCGACGGCCGCGCCGGACGCCAGCATTCCGGTCACCGCGCCCGCGTCCGCCAGCGCCATGCGCAGCCGGTCGAGGCGGCCCGGCGCGGTCCGGCCGGTGGTCTCGATCTCTTCCTGCGCGTCGGTCAGTTCGGCGCTCAGCAGCGTGACCTGCGGCGTCTCGATGACCCTGGCCAGGTCTTCGCGCAACTGCCGTACGGCGGCGAGCAGTTCCTCGTGCGCGGCGTCGGTGCCGGGGGCGCCGGGCGCGTGCTCGTGGTGGGTGACCGTGTTGTGGTCGCCGATGGCGAAGGCGCCGTGCACCTTGCCGATGTGGATGCCGCGGTCGCGTTCGTCAGCCGCTGCCATGTCCGCCTCCCCGTTGGTCCGCTGTGGTGCCGTGCGCGTGCCGGCCGTGTTCACGATTGTGCCCGGCCGCGCGCGGGTCGAGCCCGTACGTGCCGTGGATACGACGTGTACGGCGGGCGCCGTTCACCGGCCGGTACCGGCGGGCTTGGCCGGGCGGTCGGCCTTGCCCGCCTGCGGGCCGGCGCCCGCGGCCCCGCCCGGGCCGGGCACTCCCCCGACGCCGCCCAGCCCGCCGCTGCTGATCGTGTTGTGGTCGCCGATGCCGATGGCGCCCTGCGCGGACTCGATGAAGACGCCGCCGTTGGTGACGTTGACGATCCGCTGCTCGAATTCGTCGGTCTGCCAGCCCGCTTCGTACAGCGCCGTCCGTACGCCGCCGGCCACCCGGTCCTGGATGCTCTTCAAGTAGCGGGTGACGTCCATCTCCTGGAAGAGCGAGGCGTCGGAGTCGGAGCCCAGTTCGCGGACGGAGGCGGCGGGCCCGTCGGGCAGCGCGCCGCCGTGCCCGCCGGTGAGCACGCTCCACGCGGAGACGGCGCCGCGCCCCAGGGACGCGACGGCGCGCCCGGCGGAGCGCGGGGTCTGGGCGAGCGCCCACACCGCCTTCCCGAACGGGTTGTTGTGGCGGTAGCGGTGCGCGATCCGGTCGGCTTCCTGGTACAGGGCGCGGACCGGCCACAGGACGTGCGGCGCGACCTCCAGCATGAGCATGCCGCCCTGCGTGTGCACCCGTACGAAGACCGTGGTGACGATGCCCTCGCCCCAGCCGCCGACCCGGATGCGCAGGAAGTGCCGCCGGGTCTCGCCGCCCTCCTCGACGGCGCGGGCGCGGTGCGCGGCGAAGCCCTCGGGGCCGTACGGGGCGGCGTCCCGGGACGGCAGCCCGGCCACCGGCAGGAAGACGCACTCGTCGACCTCCAGCTCGCGCAGCCGGTCCCGCACCGCGGCGGCGGCCTGCGGCGAGCCGTACGCCGAGGGCACGCGGAGCGCCTCGACCAGGGGGATGATCCGCTGGAGGACGGTGTCGTTGTCGAGGGGGACGGGGCCGCCGCCGGCGGCATCCGTTCCGGTGGCGGCCGGTGTCGTGTTCTTGGCCAGGTCCGCTGCCGCGCCCTTGGTGATCTGCGCCGCGTCCTTGCGCGGCCGCAGTTCCACCGACAGCGACCAGGTCTCGTACGGGGTGCCCGCGCCGCAGAACGGGTCGGCCGCGCGGTACATGACCAGCGGGCCGTGCTGTTCGGTACGGATGCGGTGGCGCAGCCGCTGGAAGCGCCCGCCCTCGGCCCGCTCGGCGGGGTCGGCGGCGGCGTCCGGGAAGCGGTCCCGGGACAGATCGGTGGCCAGCACCCTGGCGATCTGGCCGAGCTGCGCGCCGACGGCCCAGGCCAGTACGAAGGGGAGCGCGAGGGCGACCCAGGCGTGGATCGGCTGCGCCGCGCTCGTGCTCTGCCCGAACAGGCCGTCCGGCAGGAAGGCCGGTGCGACGGTGTCGCCCAGTCCCGACGAGCCGCCGGAGAAGGCGTACGGCGATCCCCCGTACCCGCCGGAGTCGTCGCCGAACGCCGTCACCAGCAGCAGCACGCCGACGAGCACCACGCTCAGACGCCCGTACCAGCGCAGCAGCCAGCCCGCGAACCGCCGGTACCAGGGCGGCCGCGCGGCGCGGCCCCGTGCGTAGGGGGCCAGTGAGAGCAGCACGACCGGCAGCAGATAGAGCAGGGTCAGCCCGGAGGAGAGCGGGACGGACACGATCCACAGGAGCAGCACGGCTCCCGCCCAGGCCAGTTCGATACGGCGGGCGCGCAGCGCGTGGGCCAGCACGCGGGCCGCGTCGAAGCCGAGCGAGGGGGCCGCCAGGCGCTCTTCGTGGACGTACAGCTCGTCGATCACCGCGTCGCGGTACACGGGGTCGAGGTACGTGCCGGCGCACAGCAGCCGGGTGGCTTCGCTGGCGCTGGGATGCCGGGGCGCCACCGCCCCGGGGCCGCCCTCCGGGCCGGACTGCTGCGGCACGTGCGTACGAGTCACCTGATTCCCCCAAGGCGCCGGACGGCGCGAAACGACCGCTGTGACAGGCGGATTGCGAGTCGTGAACGCCGCAGCATAGAGGAGCCTCAAACGCCGTGTCAGGCGCGCGCCCGGAAGATCACACAAAGGTGTGACACAACGACGGAGCCCGTACGGGAACGCGAGCGTTCCGTACGGGCTCCGGTCGGGGCTCCCGGTGTCGGGCTCCCCCTGAGTCGGATGTGTCAGGTGTGTCAGAGGAGACCGAGCGCGCGGACGGCCTCGCGCTCCTCCGCCAGCTCCTTGACGGACGCGTCGATGCGCTCGCGCGAGAAGTCGTTGATCTCCAGGCCCTGGACGATCTCGTACTTGCCGTCCTTGGTGGTGACCGGGAAGGAGGAGATCAGGCCCTCCGGGACGCCGTAGGAGCCGTCCGAGGGGATGCCCATGGAGGTCCAGTCGCCGGCCGCGGTGCCGTTGACCCAGGTGTGGACGTGGTCGATGGCGGCGTTGGCGGCGGAGGCGGCCGAGGAGGCGCCCCGGGCCTCGATGATCGCGGCGCCGCGCTTGGCGACGGTCGGGATGAAGGTGTCGGCCAGCCACGCCTGGTCGTTCACGACCTCGGCGGCGTTCTTGCCGGCGACCTCGGCGTGGAAGATGTCCGGGTACTGGGTCGCGGAGTGGTTGCCCCAGATCGTCAGCTTCTTGATGTCCGAGACCTGCGCGCCGGTCTTCTGCGCGAGCTGCGACAGGGCGCGGTTGTGGTCCAGGCGGGTCATCGCGGTGAAGCGCTCGGCCGGCACGTCCGGGGCCGCGGCCTGGGCGATCAGGGCGTTGGTGTTGGCCGGGTTGCCGACGACCAGGACCTTGATGTCGTCCGCCGCGTGGTCGTTGATGGCCTTGCCCTGCGGCTTGAAGATGCCGCCGTTGGCCTCCAGCAGGTCGCCGCGCTCCATGCCCTTCGTACGGGGGCGGGCGCCGACCAGCAGGGCCACGTTCGCGCCCTCGAAGGCCGCGTTCGGGTCGTCGGAGATGTCGATGCCGCGCAGCAGCGGGAAGGCACAGTCGTCGAGCTCCATGGCGGTGCCCTCGGCGGCCTTCAGGCCCTGCGGGATCTCCAGCAGGCGCAGCTTGACCGGTACGTCCGCGCCGAGCAGCTGGCCGGAAGCGATGCGGAAGAGGAGTGCGTAACCGATCTGGCCGGCCGCGCCGGTGACGGTGACATTGACGGGAGTGCGGGTCATGGCGATCTCCTGCGCGCTGAATTCCGGGGGCACAGCCCCCGTACCGCTTGGTGGCGGTGGGAAACCCTGCCCATTTACCGAGATCTCTTGGTATCGAGAGACCCGGCCGTCAGGCTATCGGACCGCCGCACCGCGACGCCGCCGGGCCGGTGTGGAACGCCTCACCGGTCCGCCGGTGGACCCCGGCGGACCCCCGCGGGTACGTGGCAGGCGGCCGTCCGCTCAAGGAGGGGGAGCGCGGACGGCCGCCGAATGGTGCCGCACCCGTGGGGGGTTATCCATGCCCCTGCCCGGGATTCGCTCGGGCAATCCCCTGTTGGGGAGGGTTCTTGAGGGGGTGCTTGGGCGGGTTGCTGAGTGGGGGTTTGGGGTGGAATGTCGGGAGGCGGGAGGGCGGGGGTGCTGGAGGCGGCGCGCGCCGGCCGGTGGGTGGGGCCACCGGCCGACGGGACCGGGTCATCGTCCGGTGGACTCGCCCGTACCCGTACGTGTCGCCGTTCGCGGCCCCGACCCCGACCCCGCCGGAACCGGCTTGGCGCAGCCCTTCAGGCCCGCCGCCGTCGTCCCGCACGCGGTGACCTTCTTCGGGTCGCCGGACACCGGCACCATCGCGGTGTACGCGTCGCCGTCCTGCCCGGCCCTGGCCTTCTCCGTACGGCCCGACGAGCTGATCGCCGCCTCGTCGCCGGGCGCGGCCCCGGTGATACGCGCCCAGGCGGTGCCGCACACCTTGCTGTACCGCACCTCTATCATCGAGCCGCCCGCAAACCCCCGGGACGGGCTGTCGGCGTTCTGGCCGCCGCACCCCATCGTCTCGGGGTCCTTGCCCGCGCAGTCAGCCCCGGCGCACTTCACCCCGGCGGGCAGCGTCGCCTTCTTGCTCGGGCTCGCCGACGGCGTGGGCGCCGCCTTCTTCTCCTGCTTGCCGCCGACGTCCAGCAGCAGCACGGCAGCGGCGATCACCAGCAGCGCGCCGACTACGCCGGCCAGGAACATCGTGGCGCGACGGCGGCGGAGCTGCCGGTCGGTGCCGTCCGGGGGCCCGGCGGGGGCGGGCTGACCGGCGAGGTGCCCGGTGGCGGGTCCGGCCGGAGAAGCGACGGTGCCGGGACGGTACGGGTCAGTGCGGGACGTATCGGAGCGAACCCCGTCAGCACGGGACTCATCGGGCCGGGACGTCTCTCTCGGCGGACCGCCGTACGTGGGCGCCTCGTACCGGGACGGCGGGGCGGCGGGCTCGGCGTCCACGTAGGCGCTCACCCGGGGCCAGGTCACCTTGCCCGGCCGGTCGGCGTCGTCCGCCGTCCCGGAGGAGGGCGCCGCGGACGGTCCGGCCATGCCGGGGAAGTCCGCGGTGGACGGCAGGTGGTCGTCACGCCGCGGTGGCGCGGCGGCGGCCGCGCCCCGGCCCTCCGCCTTGTCCCGGTCCGGCGCGCTCCCGTCGGTTTCCTGGGGCTGCGCCTCCCCCGGCTCCTTTCCCTTGGCCTTCTCCCTGACCTTGTCCTTGAGCCTGGTCTTCGCCTTGCCCGGCGCCGGGCCGAACTCCCCCAGCGCGGCCCGCGCCTGCGCCACCCGGATCGCCTCCATGGTGACGTCGTGCCGCATCTCCGAACGGCTCCAGGCGCGTTCGGCCAGCTCCCACATCGTGGTGAGGTGGCCGGCGTGCGCACCGGTCGCCTCGGCGAGCGCCACCACGGCGCGCTGCGGCGGCAGCAGCCGCCCGTTGAGGTAGCGCTCCCACGAGGTCTTGCTGTAGCCGGTGCGGTCCGCGACGGCGGCGAGACTCAGCCCGCTGCGCTCCACGAGCCGCCGCAACTGGCTCGCGAACTCCTTCACCTGCGGATCGAGTTCTTCCGGTAGCGCCCTCCAGCGAGGCATTGCCTCCCCCTAACCCCCCATATGCGCCTGCTTGCGCCTGTCAGTGCTTTGCGTCCGGTGCTCTTGCCGTCATTTCCTCCGCCGGGGCGCGGCCCCCGCAGCCCGCCCCAGTGGTTACCCAAAGGGATGCTCAGAGTCAGGATGCCAGTTCCCATCTCCGGGGCGCACGGGAGCATTCGGGCATGGGACACGTAGCCGTACACCCCCGTACACTTCCGCCCGCCGTAGCCGGACCGGCCCGGATCCCGTACTCAACTCGTACGGAAGCACTCGGCCGGGCCGCCGCCGGCCGGGCGCAGGCACACCCGCAGCTTCTCCGGGCCGGATACGGCGGCCATCGGGGTGAAGACGTAACCGTCGGCGTCGAACCGGTCGGTGACCCGCGTGTTCTGCGAACTCCCGCCGGCGGCCCGGAGTTCAAGGCGGTCGCCGATCCGGCCGCCGCGGAGGCGGCCCCACGCCGCGCCGCACGCCTTGCTGTACCGGACCTGGAGGTGGCGCCCGCCCGTGGTGGTGCGCCTGAGGACCGTGGTCACCAGGCCCTCTCCGCCGCACAGCATGAACAGCGGGTCCTGCCCGTCGCACGCCGCCCCGTGGCAGCCGGTGCGCGCGGAGGGCGCGGAGGAGACGGCGGTGTTCGCCTGCCGTCCGGCCCCGCCGGTACCGGCACGCCACTCCAGTACGACCACCAGTACGGCGGTCACAGCCAGCGCCAACGCCACACCCACCACAAGCGTCACACGGCGCACACCGAACGGCGGCGCCGATCGCGGGACATCTTCGGGACGTTGCGCTGCGTCGCCGCCCTCGTCCAGTGGAGGGGCCGCGCCCTCGCGTACGTCTTCTTCCGACGCGCGCTCCGCCGAACGCCCCCGCCCGCTCCACGCCGCGTCGGCCAGCTCCCACAGCGCCGCCACCCGGCCGCCGCGCTCCCCTGCCAAGCGGCACAGCGCCTCGGCCGCCTCCCTCGGCGGCAGCGACTTGCCGTTGAGGTAGCGCTCCCACGAGGACTTGCTGTACGCGGTCTTGGCGGCCAGGGCCGCCAGCGACAGCCCCGTACGGCCGCGCAACTCCCGTAATGCCGCCGCCAGTCGCGCCCCCTCGACCGGCCCGTGCGCTCCCGTACCGCTCATCGGCGCAGCGCTTCCCAGGTGTCGGGGCCCACGATGCCGTCGGCCGGCAGGCCGGACTTGGTCTGGAAGCGCTTCACGGCGCGGATCGTGTTCTCGCCGACGATGCCGTCGACGGCTCCCGGGTCGAACCCCCGGTGACGCAGCAGGCACTGCGCTTCCACGACGCCCCAGCCGGCGGTGCCGTTGGACAGGATCGCCTGGGTGGTGTCGCTGCGGTCCGCGGTGAGTACGCCGTGCGCGCGGTGCACACGGCAGTCGAACACCGTGCCCGGCTCGTGGACGAACGCCCCCGGCGACGCGGACGGCCGGGCGGCGGGCGCGTCGTCCTGCCACGGCCGGGCGATGGGCAGGCCCGCGGCCAGGGCGGCGATCAGGGTGGCGGTGGCGAGGACGACCGTACGGGGCCGTGGGGTCCGTGAGGCCCGTCCCTGCCGTACGTCCTCGGGCCCCGCGTCCTCAGCCCGTACGCCCTCACCCCCCGCCTCCTCTCCCCCTACGGCTGCACTCGCCTCCGCCGCCACCTCCCGAAGCGCCAGCAGCCGCGTCGGATCGGTGCCGCAGGCGTGGGCCAGGGCTTCGACCGCGCCTGTCGGCGGGAGCTTCTTGCCGTTGAGGTAGCGCTCCCAGGACGACTTGCTGTACGCGGTCTTCGCGGCCAGCGCGGCCAGGCTGAGGCCGCTGTGATCTTTCAGGCGGCGCATGTGTACGACCAGTTGGGCGGCCCGCTGGTCCAACGACGCGGGCAGTTCCCGCCAACGCGACATGTTCCACCCCACACGCGTCCGGTCTTCCCCCGAGGCGCTGTGCGCCCCCTGAGTCGCCGATGATGGCGGACAGGCCACCGCCGGTTCCCGTTCTTACAGTTTCCGCAACAGGTCCAGACATGCGCCGCGTCCCGCCGAGCCGTCCATCACGCCGACGTCCCCGCAGGTCAGCGCGTGCGGCGTCCCACCATGGACCAACTTCCGGGGTTCCTCTGGCCGGTGGGGCGACGGGGGCCGCATCGTCGGTGGTGCACACCGGGCGGCGTGGTCCACCCCGCGCCGCGTCCACCATCCCAGGGGAGGAACACCTCATGAACCTGCGCAAGCGCATCGCCCTCGCCGCCGCGACGACGGCGCTCGGCACCGGCCTCGCCGTCGTTCCCGCGGCCGGCGCCACCGCGTCCGCCGCCCCGGCCGCGAAGCCCGCCGCCGTCACGGCCGCCACTGACGCCCGGTTGGCGGGCCCGTACGGCTGCAACTACACCAACAGCGAGCCGACGCTCTCCCTCGGTTCGCGCGGCAAGGCCGTCAAGGAGGCCCAGTGCCTGCTCAAGCACTGGAACGTCGACATCGGCCGGCACGGGGTCGACGGGAAGTTCGGCACGGACACCCGCAAGGCGGTGCGTGAGTTCCAGCGTCGTATCCACCGCACCTGCCACATGCCGGTGGACGGCATCGTGGGCAAGAAGACGTGGCACGCGCTGAAGCACACCGGCTGCTGAAGTGAGGGAAGGCCGGCCCGTACCGCCGGGCCGGCCGGACACCGGGCGGCCCGTCCACTTTCGGGGGAGCGGACGGGCCGCCCGGCGTCCGGGGCCCGCGGCGCCTCCTCACGCGTCCGCCATCTTCTTCTGCACCCCCACATCCAGCGCGTCCAGGAACTGCTCCGTCGTCAGATACGGCTGGTTCCTGGAGATGAGCAGGGCCAGGTCCTTGGTCATCTGGCCGCCCTCGACGGTCTCGACGCAGACCCGCTCCAGCATCCGGGCGAACCGGGTGACCTCGGGGGTGCCGTCCAGTTCGCCGCGGTGGGCCAGGCCGCGGGTCCAGGCGAAGACCGAGGCGATGGGGTTGGTCGAGGTGGGGACGCCCTGCTGGTGGCGGCGGTAGTGCCGGGTCACCGTGCCGTGCGCGGCCTCGGCCTCCACGGTACGGCCGTCGGCCGTCATCAGGACCGAGGTCATCAGGCCGAGCGAGCCGAAGCCCTGCGCCACCACGTCGGACTGCACGTCCCCGTCGTAGTTCTTGCAGGCCCAGACGTAGCCGCCCTCCCACTTGAGCGCGGCGGCCACCATGTCGTCGATCAGCCGGTGCTCGTACGTCAGGCCGCGGGCGTCGAAGGCGGCCTTGAACTCGGCGTCGAAGACTTCCTGGAAGAGTTCCTTGAACCGGCCGTCGTACTTCTTGAGGATCGTGTTCTTCGTGGACAGGTACACCGGGTACGAGCGGTCCAGGCCGTAGCGGAACGCGGCGCGCGCGAAGTCGCGTACGGACGCGTCGTGGTTGTACATGGCGAGCGCGACGCCGGGGCCGGGGAAGTCGTGGACCTCCAGCTCGACCGGCTCGCCGCCGTCGCGGGGCGTGTAGGTCAGGGTGAGGGTGCCGGGCCCGGGGATCTTCAGGTCGGTGGCGCGGTACTGGTCGCCGAAGGCGTGCCGGCCGACCACGATGGGCCTGGTCCAGCTCGGTACGGGGCGGGGCACGTTCGCCATGATGATCGGCTCGCGGAAGATGACGCCGCCGAGGATGTTGCGGATGGTGCCGTTCGGCGAGCGGTACATCGCCTTGAGGCCGAACTCCTCGACCCGTGCCTCGTCCGGGGTGATGGTGGCGCACTTGACGCCGGCCCCGTGCTTCTTGATCGCGTGGGCGGCGTCGACGGTGATCTGGTCGCCGGTGGCGTCGCGGTTCTCGATGCCCAGGTCGAAGTAGTCCAGCTCGATGTCGAGGTAGGGCAGGATCAGCTTGTTCTTGATGGCGGACCACATGATGCGGGCCATCTCGTCGCCGTCGAGCTCGACGACGGGCTGGGCAACCTTGATCTTGGCCATGCGGTGGGGCGTCCCTCTCGCGCGACGACTGGGGCGGCCACCGGCGGTGTCCCCGGACACGTCGATGTGCCTCGTTCGTCAAGTTACTCGGCGCGGGGGCGCGGCGGCCGTCCCTGAGGGGCCGCGCGGGTGTGCGTCACGCGAATGGCGTGGGGAGGCGTCGTACGGGGCGGTGCGGGCCCGTACGGAGAGAGCGAGCGACGGGGGAAGGCCGGAGCGCGCGGCCCTCCCCCGTGCGGGCGTACGTACGGTCCCGTCGCGCGGGCGTACGGCCCGATCGCGCGGGCGTACGGCTCCCCGCGCGGGCGTACGGCCCGCCTCACCACACCGTGAAGTGCACCAGGTCGTCCAGGAACGGGATCTTCAGCCACGGCTTGGGCTGCGCCATCAGCGCCAGCAGGACGATGGCCACGCCCAGCCCGCCGTACGTCGCCATGTCGGTGAACCGGGACCGTACGGCCAGCATGCCCACCTTCGGCAGCACCCGGCGCAGCACCGCCCCGCCCAGCAGGGACAGGCCGATCAGGAGCGTCCCGATACGGAAACCGTCCAGCGCGACGATGAGCAGCCCCAGGGCCACCCCGCCCATGACGGCCAGCAGCGGCCACTGCCGGGCGGGCGGCGAGGCGCTGCCGGGGGCGGTCCTGCCGCCGCCCTCCGGCCGTGCGGTGTCGGTGGTGATCCGCGGGAAGCGGCGGGAGGGCCGCTGCGGCTCGGAGGCGCCTTCCGCGTGCGCTTCGGCACTCATGGGTGGCGGTCCCTTTCCGTGTCCGTTCCGGTGCTGCGTACGTTCCGGTACTGCGGGAGGCGCGGGATCAGCCCGCGGCGCGCTCGGCGGCCTCGACGACGTTGACCAGCAGCTGGGCGCGGGTCATCGGGCCGACGCCGCCCGGGTTCGGGGAGAGCCAGCCGGCCACCTCGGCGACGCCCGGGTGCACATCGCCGACGATCTTGCCGTTCTCGTCGCGGCTGACGCCGACGTCCAGCACCGCGGCGCCCGGCTTGACGTCCTCCGGCTTGATGATGTGCGGCACACCCGCGGCGGCCACGATGATGTCCGCCTGCTTCAGCTGCGCGGACAGGTCGCGGGTGCCGGTGTGGCACTGCGTGACGGTGGCGTTCTCCGACTTGCGGGTCAGCAGCAGCGGGATCGAGCGCCCGACGGTGATGCCGCGGCCGACCACGACCACATGCGCGCCGTTGATCTCCACGCCGTGGTGGCGCAGCAGCTGGATGATGCCGTACGGGGTGCACGGCAGCGGCCCCTCGACGCCCAGCACCAGCCGGCCCAGGCTCATCGGGTGGAGGCCGTCGGCGTCCTTGGCCGGGTCCATCAGCTCCAGGACGCGGTTGGTGTCGATGCCCTTCGGGAGCGGGAGTTGGACGATGTAGCCGGTGCAGGCCGGGTCCTCGTTCAGCTCCCGTACGACGGCCTCGATCTCCTCCTGCGTCGCGGTGTCCGGCAGCTCCTTCTGGATGGAGGCGATGCCGACCTGGGCGCAGTCGCGGTGCTTGCCGTTGACGTACCAGCGGCTTCCCGGGTCGTCGCCGACCAGGAGAGTGCCGAGGCCGGGGGTGATGCCCCGGGCCTTCAGTGCCTCCACGCGGACGGTGAGTTCTGACTTGATCGCGGCGGCGGTGGCCTTGCCATCGAGAATCTGGGCGCTCATACCCCCCATCCTCCCGGATGAGGCCACTTCCGTTCCAATCAGGGCCGGTCCGACGGGGGCTCGCTATGGCCGCCGACAAGAGCTGTGACCGGAGATGACCGAATTGCAATGACGGAATCGATCATTGCACTTGCACAACACATGAGCCTCTTGACTGGACAACGATATTGCGCAACTAGAAGGATTGCGGCTCAGTGCCGCAGGCATCATCGGGGGGCGGACCACTGATCCCAGGGTTTCCTCCGAGCACGCCCTGCCGTCCCCCACTGAACAACAACGGAGGAAACCAGCCAATGAGCTTTGGCGACCCGAACAATCCCTACGGCCAGCCGCAGGGGCAGCCCGGACCGTACGGCCAGCCCCCGCAGGCCCCGTACGGCCAGCAGCCGCCGGCACCCCCGCAGGGCCAGCCGGGGTACGGCTACCCGCAGCAGGCACAGCCCCAGCCGGGCTACGGCTACCCCCAGCAGGCCCCGCCGCAGCAGGCCCCCTACGGCCAGCCCCCGCAGGTGCCCCAGCAGCAGGCATACGGCTACCCGCAGCAGGCGGCCTACGGCCAGGGCGGAATGCCGGGTATGGGCATGCCGCAGGGGTATGCGAGCTGGGGGGCGCGGGTGGGTGCCTCTCTGCTCGACGGGCTGATCATGGGCGTGGTCCCGACCATCCTGTACATCATCGCCATCATCGTGACCGCCAGCTCCACCGTCTCCCGGCCGGACACGTCCTACTGCGGCACCGACTTCCAGTGCATCCAGGACGCCTACGACAAGGTTTCGGGCCCGCCGGCGTTCGCGGTGATCCTCATCGTGCTCGCCGTCCTGGTCACGATCGCCGGCGCGATTTTCCTGATCGCCAAGGAAGGCTCCACCGGCCAGACCCCGGGCAAGAAGGCCCTGAAGATCCGCGTCGTCCGTGAGGCGACCGGGCAGCCCCTCGGCTTCGGCATGGCCTTCGTGCGCAAGCTCTGCCACGCGGTGGACGGCCCGCTGTGCGGCCTCGGCTACTGGTGGCCGCTGTGGGACGAGAAGTCGCAGACCTTCGCCGACAAGATCGTCGGCTCGGTGGTCGTCCGCAGCCAGTAAGCGGTACGCACGCCCCGGGGCCCCCTCACGCAAAATCGCGCGAGGGGGCCTTCGCCGCCCCGTAGGCTCTTACCGATCTCTTACATCACCCGGGACCGCCGGAACCGTGCAGCACCGGCTGACACCAGGTCACACCGCTCGAAGGACACCGCTCGTGAGCTACCCGAACCAGAACCCCTACGGCCCGCCGCAGGGCCAGCCCCAGGGCCCTCCCCAGCCCCAGTACGGCTACCCGCAGCAGCAGCCGGTGCAGCAGCCGTACGCGCCGTTCCCCGGCGGCCCCGCCGGGATGCCGGGCATACCGGTGCCGACCGTGATGCCCGGCGGTGTGAAGGCCGCCCGGGTGATGCTCTACGTGATGGCGGGGCTGACGGTCATCGGTCTGGGCCTGGTCGTGTTCCTGCTGAGCACGATCAACAAGGCCAGCAAGTCCGAGTACGTCTCCTCCAGCAGCTTCGAGAGCCTTCAGGTGGGCAAGGGCCTGCTGATCGCGATGATCATCGGCATGGTGCTCTGGGGCGCCGGGGCGATCGTGGCCGCCTCGCAGTTCTCCAAGGGCGGCAACGGCGCCCGCGTCACGGCGATCGTCGTGTGCGTGGTCGGCATCCTGTTCAGCTTCGTGTTCATGCCGTTCGGGCTGGTCTATGACGTCATGTGCGTCATCAGCATCGTGATGGTCTCCAAGGCGGACGGCACGGCCTGGTTCACGCGCCCGCGTTACTGAGCCGCTCCCCGCACGCGCCGAGAGCCGCACCCCGGATCGGGTGCGGCTCTCGGCGCGTTCACGGGCGTACGGCTCAGTGGAAGAAGTGCCGCGTCCCCGTCAGATACATCGTCACGCCCGCGGCCTTCGCCGCCTCGATGACCTGTTCGTCGCGGACCGAACCGCCGGGCTGTGCGACGGCCTTGACGCCCGCCTCCAGCAGTACCTCCAGGCCGTCCGGGAACGGGAAGAACGCGTCGGAGGCGGCGTAGGAGCCGCGGGCCCGCTCCTCGCCCGCCCGCTGCACGGCCAGCTTCGCCGAGTCGACGCGGTTGACCTGGCCCATGCCGACGCCGACCGTGGCGCCGTCCTTGGCGAGCAGGATCGCGTTGGACTTCACGGCGCGCGACGCGCGCCACGCGAAGGACAGTTCCGCCAGTTCGGCGTCGCTCAGCGGCTCGCCCGCCGCCAGCGTCCAGTTGGCGGGGTCGTCGCCCTCGGCCTGGAGCACGTCCTTGACCTGGGCCAGGCCGCCGCCGTCGATCGGCTTGAACTCGGCCGGCGGCTGCGGGCCCTCGGGGCAGCGCAGCACGCGGATGTTCTTCTTGCGGGACAGCACCTCGACGGCGCCCTCTTCGTAGTCCGGGGCCACGATGACCTCGGTGAAGATCTCCGCGACCTGCTCGGCCATCGCCACGGACACCGGGCGGTTGACGGCGATGACGCCGCCGAAGGCGGACAGCGGGTCGCAGGCGTGCGCCTTGCGGTGCGCCTCGGCGACGTCCTCTCCGACCGCGATGCCGCACGGGTTGGCGTGCTTGATGATGGCGACGCAGGGCTCGGCGTGGTCGTACGCGGCCCGGCGCGCGGCGTCGGTGTCCGTGTAGTTGTTGTACGACATCTCCTTGCCGTGCAGCTGCTCGGCCTCTGCCAGGCCGCCGCAGCCGCCGCCCGCGGCGGAGCCGCTGTGAGACACATAGAGCGCGGCCGCCTGGTGCGGGTTCTCGCCGTACCGCAGGACGTTCTTGCGCTCGTACGTGACGCCGAGGAAGCCGGGGAACTCGCCGCCGTCGCCCGCGTAGTCACCCGCGAACCAGGAGGCGACCGCCACGTCGTACTCGGCGGTGTGCCGGAACGCTTCGGCAGCCAGCCGCCTGCGCTCCTGGAGGTCGAAGCCGCCGTCCGCGACCGCCTTCAGCACGTCCGTGTAGCGGTCCGGGTTGACGACCACTGCGACCGAGGGGTGGTTCTTGGCGGCGGCACGCACCATCGAGGGGCCGCCGATGTCGATCTGCTCGACGCACTCGTCCGGCTCCGCGCCCGAGGCCACGGTCTGCGAGAACGGGTAGAGGTTGACGACGACCAGATCGAACGGCTCGACGCCCAGCTCGTCCAGCTGCTGCCGGTGGTCCTCCAGCCGCAGGTCGGCGAGGATGCCCGCGTGCACCTTCGGGTGCAGCGTCTTGACCCGGCCGTCCAGGCACTCGGGGAAGCCGGTCAGCTCCTCGACCTTGGTCACCGGAACGCCGGCCGCCGCGATCTTCGCGGCCGTCGAGCCCGTCGAGACGAGCCGGACGCCCGCCGCGTGCAGGCCCTGGGCCAGTTCTTCGAGGCCCGTCTTGTCGTAGACGCTGACCAGCGCCCGGCGAACGGGCCGCTTCCTTGCTTCGGCGGTCACGGGATCAGTACCTTTCGTCCCTCAATGCGGTAGCCGTGCCGGGCCAGACGCCCCACGACCTCGACGAGCAGCTTGCGCTCGACTTCCTTGATGCGCTCGTGCAGCGCGGATTCGTCGTCCTCGTCCCGGATCTCGACCGCCCCCTGGGCGATCACCGGGCCGGTGTCGACGCCGTCGTCGACGAAGTGGACGGTGCACCCGGTGACCTTGGCGCCGTACGCGAGCGCGTCGCGCACGCCGTGGGCCCCGGGAAAACTCGGCAGCAGGGCCGGATGCGTATTGACGATCCGGTCGCCGTAGCGGGCGAGGAATTCGGCGCCCAGGATCTTCATGAAGCCCGCCGAGACGACGAGGTCGGGCTGGTGGGCGGCGGTCGCCTCGGTGAGCGCGCGGTCCCAGGCGGCCCGGTCGGCGTGGTCCTTGACCCGGCAGACGAAGGTGGGCAGGCCGGCCCGCTCGGCGCGCTCCAGGCCGGCGATGCCGTCGCGGTCGGCGCCGACCGCCACCACCTTTGCCCCGTACGCGGAAACGCCCTCGGCGGCGATGGCGTCGAGCAGCGCCTGCAAATTCGTACCGGAACCGGAGACGAGCACGACGATACGGGCCGGGGATGCGGCGGGAACGGCGTAGGACGGGGAAGCGGAGGCCACGGCGGGGCTCTTTCTCGCGCGGTGCTGCTGTACGGCGGTCTGCGGTGTTGTGCGGTCGTACAAAACCATGGGTCGCCGGAAACCGGGGAACCCTACGAAGGCGCCGACCGTCAGCAACGATACCGGCACACCGCGCGGCCCCCACGGGACGGGGGCGCACGCGAGAGGTAGCGTCGGGCGTGAGAACGCACGCTGTTCGTGGTATCCGCCCGCCCGGCCCACCCGTCGGACGTACGGACGAGACAAGGGGAAGACACACTCCAGATGCCGGACCGACGCCGCCGCGCGGCCCTCCTCCTCCCTCCCACGGCCACCGCCGGGGGGTGCCCCCAGCCCGCAGCCGCTCCCGGGGCGGTGCTGCTGCGCGAGCGCAAGCCGTCCTCCGATTCCGCCGGCGCCGCGGGGACGTCGGGCACGTCCGGCTCCGGGACGGGCCCGGGTCCGTCGGACGGGTCCGCTTCGGGCTCGTCAGCATCGGGTACCTCCGGTTCGCCGGACGGGTCGGGGGCGTCGGACGCCGGGGGTACGGGCGGCCGGGCCAGGGAGCGCGCCCGGACCCGGACCTCGGGGGACCGCGACGGCGACCGTGACAACCCGTTCGCGCCGCCGCCCGCCGACGCGCCCGACCAGCCGTGGCAGCCCCGCCACCACGGCCAGGACCAGGGCCGGGGTCACGACGGCGACGATCAGGGCCGCGACGGAGACCAGCAGCCGCCCGCCTGGGGCAGCCAGTGGAGCAGCCGCCAGCCGGGACGCCAGAGCGGCGGCTTCGGCACGCGGCCGGGCAACCGCAACGGCCAGCAGGGCCCCGGCGGCCAGGGCGGGCCCGGCGGCAGCCTGCGCTGGGACCCGACCGACCCGGCCCAGCGCCGCGCGCGCTACGCACTGCTCGCCGGCATGTGGGGCTTCTTCTTCGTCCTGTTCAACCTGCCGGAAATCGCCCTGCTGCTGGCGACGCTCGCCCTGTACTGGGGCATCAGCTCCCTGCGCGCCAAGCCCGCCCGCCCGTCCGGCGGCGCGCGGGCCACGGCCGCCGATGTCGCTGGCCAGACCCCACCCCGTACGGACCCGGGCGCCTCCGCCACGGGCCACCCGGCCGCCGCCTCCACCCGCCCGCAGACGACCGCGGCCGTGGCCGGGCTGGTCACCGCCTCGCTGGCGCTGGTCATGGTGGCCGCCACCTTCACGCTCCAGCTCGTCTACCGCGACTACTTCACGTGTGTGAACGACGCCCTCACCCGGTCCGCCGCGCACTCCTGCGAGAAGAAGCTCCCCGAGCAGCTGCGTCCGCTGCTCAGCATTCAGCAGGAGTAGTCCGGCCGGCCCGGGAACTGCCGTCAGGCCCGCTCAGCCGCTGCCCTCCGGGGTGGCGGCTGAGGCGTTTCCGGGGACCGTGCTCCGCGGGGCCTCCTCGTGCGAGGGCGGGGTGGGTTCGAAGTCGGTCATCAGGCCGCCGGAGGAGGCGCGCAGTTCCGACCAGCGGGCGCTGCGGGTGCTGGGGTCGTGCCAGGGGCGGGCGCCGGTCGAGCCGAGTTCGCGTCCGGGTACGTGACCGGACGGGTGACCGGGTCCGTGGTCGCCGTCGTACCCGTAGTCGTACGGTTTCCGGCTCTCCGGAGTACGGCGGCGAGCGTGCCGGGCGTGCCGGCCGGGGCGGGGGCGGTGCCGCAGGGCGCGGGAAACCGTACGTGTCAGCACCGTCCAGCCGAAGCGGCAGGCGGCCCACGACCAGCGTCCGGCGGCGCGGATGAGGCGCTTCACGGCGCGTCCGGCCCGTACGCGGAGCTTCACGCGCGGCCGTGGGGCGGGCTTCGGCGGGCGGGGTACGCCGCGCAGCCACCAGAGGCGGGCGACGAGCGCGCCCGGGACGCCGATGAGCAGGGTCCAGGCCAGCGCCGCCAGCCCCGTCTGCCACCAGCTGGGCCCGAAGCGGGACAGCGCCGCGCTGCCCAGCGCGCCGCCCGCGAGCCCGGCGAGCACCGCCGACACCACACCGCAGCCGAGCGCGGCGAGCCCGGCGGCGGCGGCCGTCTCGCGCCAGCCGGTCCACTGGGCGTCGGCCGGGCGTGCGGCGGCCGAGCGTGCGGCGGTGACGTACGACTTCGCGGGGAGCGCCGCGTACCGGGCCAGTGCCAGCCCGGCGGCGAGCGGTACCGCGGCGGTCAGCCAGTAGAGCGGGCCGGTGGCGTCCGGCTCCGGGAACATGCCGAACAGCGGGAAGTGCGGCAGGTCCGGGTATCCGCTGGTGCCGAGCGGGCCGACCGTGCTGCCCGCGCCGAGCGTGAAGCCGGGGCCGAGCCCGTACGCCAGCCCCCAGACGCCGGTGTTCGGCAGCAGGACGAGGCTGAGCAGCACCACGGTGCAGCGGCCCGCCCAGTCGCTGGTGAGGCCGAGGAATCCCTCGCGTACCGCCGGCGCGTGCCAGCCCAGCGCGAGGAGCGCCAGCAGCGCGCCGGAGAGCAGCAGCACCAGGATGCCCGCCGTGGCCGCGCGCACCGCGGTGATGCCGCGCCGTCCCTCCAGCGCGGCGCACAGGGCGGGCGGCAGCCGGTCGTAGAGGCGCTGCACCCGGTCCGGCAGCGGTACGAAGGCGGCACGTCCGACGCTGTGCCAGGCCGCCACGGCGCCGGTCAGGGCCGCGACCACCGGCACGTAGAGCAGGGCGCTGAGCGGTTCGACGTACAGCGGGCCTTCGGAGGCGTACAGCAGGGCGGCGCCCGCGACGGACAGGTAGCCCGCCAGGAACCAGCCGAGGAGAAGGCGCGGGGTGGGCTCCGGGTCGAAGTCGTCGGGGTGGAGGAGGCTGGGAAGCGGGGCGACCGGGGGTCTCGACAGGGCCAGTGGGACCGTTTCGAGGATGTGGCGGCCCGTCCGGTACAGCAGCCATACGGGCAGGGCCATCAGGAGCAGCGGCGTCACGGCGACGGGCGACTCGGCGCCGGACGCGGTCGCGGACCGTACGAGATCGCTCCCGTGGGCGAGGAACCACAGGTCGGCGGCGAGGTGCAGGGCCCGGGACGGGTTGGTGTCCGGGTACGGGGACGCCACCCACAGCAGCAGCACCACGACGGCGAACGCCCCGAGCCCGAGCCCGGCGGCCAGTCCGCCGCCGACGAAGGCGGTGCCGAGCGCGGAGGACCGCTGGGTGGCGGCGCGGCCGTGTGACGACAACGTGGGGCCGCGGTCGGTCAATTGGCTCACACCGCCATGCTGCCAACAACACACGTTTCCGCCGTGGAGCAGGCAATTGCCGGTCGTGTCGCTCAATATATGTTTATGTACCTTTTCATGCCGTTGAGCCATCCGTGCGCCACCGGCACGCGCGCCCGCACGGAGAGGCCGACATGACGCAGACGGAACGGACGAAGACGACTGACACCGCACCTGCCGCCGCTCCTGAGGCGACATCAGACTCCGTACATACCAACAGTACTGACGCTCCATCAGCTCAACGCGTGCCCACGGCCTCGGCCGCCTTCGACGCCCTCTACACGCGGCACGCCCCCGACCTGACCCGCCAGGCCATCGTGCTCACCGGCCATCCCCGGCTCTCCCAGGAGGCCGTCGAACGGTCGTTCCAGATGGCTTGGCAGCGCTGGCCCGACATGGCCGTGGACCCGGACCCGGCGGGCCGGGTGCGGGCCATGGTGCACGAGTACGCGCTGTCGCCCTGGCACCGGATGCGGCCCGGTCTGCGGACCGCCCAGCGGCCGACCCCCCAGGCGCCCGCACCACCGCCCGTCGCTCCCGCTGAGCGCGCGCTGCGGGAGGCGGTGCTGGCGCTGCCCGCCCCGTACCGGCGGGTGCTGCTCCTGCACGACGGCCTCGGCCTGGAACTGAGCGAGACGGCCGCCGAGGTGGAGGCCAGTACGCCCGCGACGGCCGGACGTCTGATGCGCGCGCGCCAGGCCCTCGCCGAACGGGTTCCATGGCTCGGCCTGGCGGGCGAGTCACCCGTACGCCAGAGAGAGATCCTGCGGGAGCGGCTGGCCGGGCTGGCCCGCGCGCTGCCGGTGGCGCCGCCCGCCGCCGGGGCCGTACGGAGCGGGAGCGAGCGTACGGTCAGCCGGATGACGCAGGGCGCTTTCGGGCTCACCGCCCTCATCGCGGCGGCGACCGCGTTCACACTCGTCCACGAGGCGGGCACCCTCCCCACCCACCCGGAGGCCGGTCCCCCGGCCGCATCCTCCTCCGCCAGGCCCGGGGCGGCGGCCAAGGCCCCCCGTAAGCAGCACGGCGGACAAGCCCACACGCAGCAGGCCAAGGCTGGCGGACCGGCGAAGAGAAAGGTCGTATGGGCCGGGCATCTCGCCCCGGAAGCGCGCTAGGTCCCGTCGTCGCCTCCCCGCCGCGCGCGCTCTTGTACACGAACGGGCGCGGGCCCGTACCCCCAACAGGAGTACGGGCCCGCGCCCTACGCGTTACGCGATCAGCCGACGAGGATCTCGCGCGCCAGGCGCGCGGTCTCCGACGGGGTCTTGCCGACCTTGACGCCGGCGGCCTCCAGGGCCTCCTTCTTCGCCTGGGCGGTGCCGGAGGAGCCGGAGACGATGGCGCCGGCGTGGCCCATGGTCTTGCCCTCGGGCGCGGTGAAGCCCGCGACGTAGCCGACGACCGGCTTGGTGACGTTGGCCTTGATGAAGTCGGCCGCACGCTCCTCGGCGTCGCCGCCGATCTCACCGATCATGACGATCAGCTCGGTCTCCGGGTCGGCCTCGAAGGCCTCCAGGGCGTCGATGTGGGTGGTGCCGATGACCGGGTCGCCACCGATGCCGACGGCCGAGGTGAAGCCGATGTCCCGCAGCTCGTACATCATCTGGTAGGTCAGCGTGCCGGACTTCGACACCAGACCGATCTTGCCGGGCTTGGTGATGTCGCCCGGGATGATGCCGGCGTTGGACTGGCCGGGGGTGATCAGGCCGGGGCAGTTCGGGCCGATGATGCGGGTCTTGTTGCCCTTGCTCGACGCGTACGCCCAGAAGGCGGCGGAGTCGTGCACCGCGATGCCCTCGGTGATCACGACGGCCAGGCCGATCTCGGCGTCGATCGCCTCGACGACGGCGGCCTTGGCGAACTTCGGCGGCACGAAGATGACGGACACGTCGGCGCCGGTCTTCTCCATCGCCTCGGCGACCGAGCCGAAGACGGGCACGGACGTCCCGTCGAAGTCGACCTCGGTGCCGGCCTTGCGCGGGTTGACACCGCCGACGATGTTGGTGCCGTCGCCCAGCATGAGCTTGGTGTGCTTCATGCCCGTGGCACCGGTCATGCCCTGGACGATGACCTTGCTGTCCTTGGTGAGGAAGATAGCCATGGTGGTCTGAGTCCCTCTATCCCTTACTTCGCAGCCGCGGCGAGCTCGGCGGCCTTGTCGGCCGCGCCGTCCATGGTGTCCACGCGCTGGACCAGCGGGTGGTTGGCGTCGCTCAGGATCTTGCGACCGAGCTCCGCGTTGTTGCCGTCCAGGCGGACGACCAGCGGCTTGGTGACGTCCTCACCCTTGGACTTGAGCAGCTCCAGGGCCTGCACGATGCCGTTGGCGACCTCGTCACAGGCGGTGATGCCACCGAAGACGTTGACGAACACGGACTTCACGTCCGGGTCGCCGAGGATGATCTCCAGGCCGTTCGCCATGACCTCGGCGGAGGCGCCGCCGCCGATGTCGAGGAAGTTGGCCGGCTTGACGTTGTCGTGCTTCTCACCGGCGTACGCGACGACGTCCAGGGTGCTCATGACGAGACCCGCGCCGTTGCCGATGATGCCGACCTGACCGTCGAGCTTGACGTAGTTCAGGCCCTTGGCCTTGGCGGCGGCCTCCAGCGGGTTGGCCGCGGCCTTGTCCTCCAGGGCCTCGTGCCCGGGCTGGCGGAAGTCGGCGTTCTCGTCGAGCGAGACCTTGCCGTCCAGGGCCAGGATGCGGCCGTCCTTGGTCTTCACCAGCGGGTTGACCTCGACGAGGAGCGCGTCCTCGGCGACGAAGGTCTCCCACAGGGTCACCATGACCTCGGCGACCTTCTCGGCGACCTCGGCCGGGAACTTCGCCTGCGCGACGATCTCGCGGGCCTTCTCGATGGTGACGCCCTCGTTGGAGTCGACCGGGACCTTGGCGAGCGCCTCGGGGGTCTTCTCCGCGACCTCCTCGATGTCCATGCCGCCCTGCACCGAGGCCATGGCCAGGAAGGTGCGGTTGGTGCGGTCCAGGAGGTACGAGACGTAGTACTCCGCCTCGATCTCCGGGGACAGCTCGGCGATCATCACCTTGTGGACCGTGTGGCCCTTGATGTCCATGCCGAGGATGTCCGTGGCGCGGGCGACGGCCTCGTCCGGCGTCGTCGCCACCTTCACGCCGCCGGCCTTGCCGCGGCCGCCGACCTTCACCTGCGCCTTGACGACGGACTTGCCGCCGAGGCGCTCGGTCGCCGCGCGTGCCGCCTCAGGCGTGTCGATGACTTCACCGGCCAGCACCGGTACACCGTGCTTGGCGAAGAGGTCCCTCGCCTGGTACTCGAACAGGTCCACGCGCGTCCGTCCCTTGTCTACTCAGAATCGCCGTAGTGATCGCGGTTCGTTGTCTGCATGGGCGTGCCGCGATGGGCAACGTGACTGCGCTGTCACTGAGGGAGGCGTACACGGTGGCCGGTACGCGGCATGTCCGTCTCGCAGGTTATCCCCGCTGGACCGGCCGCCCTAAATCGCAGATCACACTGCGGCGGTGATAACAGTCACAGAGACAACGGTCACAGTTCACGGACAGGTACCGCCGGGTGAACGCGGGCTTGCCGGAGCCCGCGCGCACCCGCCGCACAGCGCGGAGCCGGGCGGCCCCCTCCCCACGAGGAGCCGCCCGGCGATCCGCTCGTCATCCGCCGATGAGGAGCGGGGGCATGCGGGATGTCACATGCGGTGTCAGAGGCCCTGGACCGGCAGGGTCGAGAGGGCCGGGAGCGCCGGGATGTTGGCGGGGCTGGTCAGGTCGACGGGGGCGGCGGGCAGGGCGGGCGAGGTGGGCAGGGCAGGCGTGGTGGGCAGGGTCCGGCCCGGGAGTACGGCCCGCAGGCCCGAGGCCGCGCTGCCCGCGATGCCGGTGGCGTCCGTACGCACCGTGCCGGCCACGCCCTGCGCGAAGGGGGTGGCGTCCGTGGCCACGCCCTGTACGAAGATCTGTGCACCACCGGCGACACGCTGCACGAACGGGGTCGCCTGGCCGGTCACGTCACCGGCGAGCTGACCGGCACCGCCGACCGCGCCCTGGGCGACGGGCACGGCCTTGCTCACCGCGCGCTGGGCGACGGGCACGGCCGTGCCGACCGCGTGCTGGGCGGTGCGGGTGAGGTCGGTGGTCTTGGCCACCTTGGTGACCTTGCCGAGCTTGGCGGCCTCGTCCAGCTTGGTGACCTGGCCGAGGCCGTCGGCCGCGGGGAGCTTCGGGGTGGCGGGCAGGTCCTGGGTGTGGACGTCGCCGCCGGTGACCCTGGTGACCTGGCCGGTCACGCCGTCCACGGTCTTCTTCGCGGTGCCGGTCACGTCGCCGGCGGGGAGCTTGCCCCGCACCGTGTCGTTGACCGGGCCGGTGACGTGGTGGGTGACCGTCCCGGCGGCGGGCAGGTCGGCGGTGCCGGGCAGGTCGGCCGCGTTGGCGGCGACGGAGCCCAGGGCCCACAGGCCGGAAGCGGCGGCGGCTACGACGATGGAACGACGGATGTGCGTACGCATGATGAGCAGACTTCCTTCGAATTCAGGGGGTTCTACGGGCAGACCTGTCCCGCCCCCGCGCGGCAGGTCCTGTGCAGACGCGATGTCTGCGGACGGGGAACTCGGACGCCGGAGGTCCGAAGGTCTGCCCTAGCCCGGGAATTCGAGAATGTCCGTGGCACGCTGCCGCGTCGGCGGCTCAGCGGCCGCGCGGACGCCTCCGGGCACCAGCCCGAAGTGCGCGGGATGCGCCGGTACGGCGGCGAAATGGTCACCGCCGCGCGGGCCGTGGCCGTCACCGGCGGTGTGCGAGGCCGCCGAGGCGGGCCCCTGCGGAAGCCGGCCGGGGAGGCCGCTGCGGCCCTGACCCGGCTGCTGGTCGGAGACCGAGGCGGCGCGCTGCGCGGTACGCGGCGATGCGTCGCCGAGGGTGTGCGGGATCGGCGAAGTGGGCGCGCACTTCGCTGACTTGGCACTTGCGTCAGCTTGCGCGTCGTCGGCGTTGGCGTGGTTCGGGCCGGGGGCGTGCTGCGGCCCTGATCCCTGGCCCGGCTGCCGGCCGTGGCTGTCGCCGTGGTCGGGGCCGTGATCATCGCTGCCGTCGGTGCCGGGAAGCAGGCCGGGCAGCCGTACGGGCAGGTGTACGGGGAGCGAGTCCGCGTCCCCGGCGCGGCGCACCTCGCGCACCGCGTCCCGTACCGGTTCGGTGACCGGGCCGGCGGCCGGTTCGGTGACCGGACGCGTTACTGGTTCGGCCTGCTCAGCGCCGCTTTCGAGGGCCGCTCCGGTCCGCTCGGCGACGGGCCGCGCGGCCTTTCCGACGGGCGTTCCGGACGCCTTCTTCACGGCTGCCGCCTTCTTCACGGCCGCCGTCGGCGCGGCTTCCATCGTCGGGCCGAACCGCGGGTCGGGTCCCGCCGTACGGTCCGCCGCCTGCGCACCGCCACCGAACGCGAACCCGAGCGCCACGAACCCCGCCAGGAAGAGCCCCGCCAGCAGCGCACGCCGCACCAGCACACTGCGCGGCAGGCGCGCGGCGGCGGGAGGAGCGGTCACGGCAGACACGAGGGGATCCTTTACGGCGGAACGTGGCGACGGGAAAGGTGACTTGGGCGTGGGTGCGGCACACGCACGGTGCCGGGAGCCGTGCGGCTCCGGGAAACCGGCGGCACGCGCATCGCGGTGATCGCGCGGTGCCCTGATCCTTGCACGACGGACCAGGGGCCCCGCAAGCCCCGCGGGGCTCTCATCACCGTTACCCCGCCATGTCCGGTATCGGCAGTGGGCGCTTTTCGATCGCGGCCGCCATCACCTCGGGGAAGAGGTCCGGCGTGCAGGCGAACGCCGGTGCGCCGAGGGCCGCGAGGGCCGCCGCGTGCTCCCGGTCGTAGGCGGGCGCCCCTTCGTCCGACAGTGCGAGCAGCGCCACGAACTGCACTCCGGACGCCTTCATCGCCGCGACCCGCTTGAGCATCTCGTCGCGTATGCCGCCCTCGTAGAGGTCGCTGATCAGCACGACGACGGTGTCGGCGGGCCGGGTGATCTGCGACTGGCAGTAGGCGAGCGCGCGGTTGATGTCCGTACCGCCGCCGAGCTGCGTACCGAAGAGCACGTCGACCGGGTCGTCCAGCTCGTCGGTCAGGTCGACCACCGCGGTGTCGAAGACGACCAGCCGGGTCGCGATGGCGCGCATGGACGCCAGCACCGCCCCGAACACGGAGGCGTAGACGACGGAGGCCGCCATCGACCCGGACTGGTCGATGCAGAGCACCACGTCCTTCTTCACGGACTGCGCGGCCCGCCCGTAACCGATCAGCCGCTCGGGGACGACCGTGCGGTACTCGGGCAGGTAGTTCTTGAGGTTCGCGCGGATGGTGCGGTCCCAGTCGATGTCCCGGTGCCGGGGGCGGCTGACGCGCGCCGACCGGTCCAGGGCGCCGGTGAGGGTGGCGCGGGTGCGGGACGAGAGCCGTTTCTCCAGCTGCTCGACGACCTTGCGCACCACGGCCCGCGCGGTCTCCTTCGTCGTCTCGGGCATGACCTTGTTGAGCGACAGCAGCGTCCCCACCAGGTGCACGTCGGCCTCGACAGCCTCCAGCATCTCCGGTTCCAGCAGCAACGCGGACAGCCCGAGCCGTTCGATCGCGTCGCGCTGCATGACCTGGACGACGGAGGTGGGGAAGTACGTACGGATGTCGCCCAGCCAGCGGGCCACGTTCGGCGCCGAGGCGCCCAGCCCCGCCGTGCGCGCTCCGCCGTCGTCCGCACCGCCCGGCCGGCGGCCTCCGTAGAGCGCGCTGAGCGCCCCGTCCATGGCGGCGTCCTGTCCGCGCAGCTCACAGCCGGTACCGTCGGCGCCGTCCCCGCCCAGTACCAGCCGCCACCGCCGCAGCCGCTCCTGCGTACCGTCCTGCGTCCCGCTCATCCGGCCACCCCCGTACGGTTCGTGTCCTGCGTGCTGTCCATGCCTTCCGGGAGGCCCAGCAGGATGCGCAGGGTGGGCAGCACGGCTGCCGCCCGGTCGCGGTCCAGGCCAGGGCCGAAGCCCGGTATCGCGGCTTCCTGATCGCTCCGCGCGGCGGCGGTTCCGGTGGCACCGGCCGGGCCTCGGCGCACCAACTCACCGAGTGTGCGCCGCACTCCGGCGTCGTACTCCGCGAACGTCCGCCGGAGCAGCGGAAGTACGTCCGTGAACGCGTCCGCCGGTACGTCCGCCAGCCAGCCGTCCACCAGGGCGAGCAGCCGCTCGTCGTGCACCAGCAGCAGTCCGCCCGCGTCGCCGCCCGCGAACCCCTCGATCCAGCCCGCCGCTTCGGCCGGCGGGGTCCCCGCCGACAGGGCCAGCCCCATCAGGCGTTCCGCGTCCTCGGGGGCCAGCCGCCCGTCGTCGAGCAGCAGCCGGACCGCCCGCCCCCGCAGGAGGCCGGGCACCGGCTCCCGCTCGGCCAGCTTCCGCAGCACCCCTGCCCAGCGCTCCCGCAGCCCGCCGGGACGGTCTGCCGGAACCTCGTCCAGGAGGCCCACCGCGTGGTGCGTCGCGTCCAGGTGGTTGCGCATGTCGGCGGCGCCGTCCGCGTCCAGGCCCGTACAGGCCGGGGGCAGGCCGACGAAGACGCGCTCGGCCAGCCCGGTCGCCACCTCGCCGAGCGCGGCGGCGTCCGTGCCGCGTACGTCGCCGTAGCGCACCGAGCGCACCAGCGCGGGCAGTGCCTGGGCGAGGTGTCCGACATCCGCGTCCAGCGCGGCGCGGTCCGTCAGCACCCGCATGACCACGGGCAGCGCGTCCGGCAGCGCGGCGAGCAGGCAGCGCTCGGCCAGCGCCGTCACGTCCGCGAGGGTCGAGGTCCCCACGGCGTCGGACCGGGCCTTGGCCGTCGCGGCGGCCTCCACCGTCGTGCCCCATATGCCGGCTTCCGCGGCCCGTACGGAGAGTTCCGGCTCCCACCGCAGCCGCCAGCTCTCCCGGAACGTGCCGGTGCTCGCCCGGGTCCGGGCGGGCTCGCCCCACGGCACGCCGAGCAGCCGCAGCCGGTGCAGCAGCCTACTCCGCCCGGCGTCCGTCTCCTTGCGCAGGTCGAGGTCCAGCTCCCGCTCCGCCGCCTCCGGCTTGAGGCGCAGTGACCGCTGGCTGCGGGCGATGTCGCGCTGGAGCGGCACCGCGGGGGCGCTTTCCGGCACCTCTCCCAGTACGTCGCCCACGACCAGGCGGTCGTGGATCAGGGCGGACGGCGCGTCGGACCCTTCGCCGAGCACCGCGCGCACCGCGTCGCCCGCCTCGGCCAGCCCGGCCAGCGGGCGGCCGCGCATCACGGCCAACGCGTCGGCGAGCCGTACGGCCTCGATCACGTGCGCCGAGGAGACGGCGTAGTCCTCCTCGCGCAGCAGGCCGGCGATTTTCGTCATCCAGCGCTCGATGGGGCGGTCCGGCGCGCTGAAGAGGTGGCCGTACCAGCCGGGCGAGGAGATGCCCGCGCCGTAGCCGCTGCGGCGCGACAGCCTGCGGTGGGTCCACGGCACCCACGTCACCTCGGGCTTCACCTTCGGCAGGCCCTTCAGGAGCTGCCGGTCGGCGGTCACCGTCGTCCGCCGGGCCAGCGCCGGGACGTGCCACGCGCCGCACACCACCGCGACGCCCTCCCCGAACTCCCGGCGCGCGTCGCGCAGCCGTAGCCGCATATGGGCCTCGCGCACCAGGTCGCGGTCGTGCCCGCCGACGCCGTACGCCTCCCGCAGCGCCGTCATCGCCTCGGCCAGCGCCTCGAACGGCGCGAGCGGGTCCTCTCCCGTCAGCCCGCTCTCCCCTCCGTTCCCCGGCCGATGTCCGTGGGCACGGTGCTCGATCACGTCCTCCCACCAGCGCTCCGGGTCGTCGTACCCGGCAGCCTCGGCGAGCACCGCGACCGGATCGATCCGCGCCTCCGCCGCGCGGTCGGGGGCGGGTGTGGGGGCTGCGTCCGCGTCAGCCGGTTGGTCGGGGCCTGCCGTACGTCCGGTGCCTGGCGTACGGTCATCGGCTCCGGCCGCGCGGCCGGAGCCCGCCGTACGGGCATCGGCCTCGCCCCGCCCCGCACTCACCGCACCCCGGCTCCCCCCGCCTTCGGCTTCCTCCCCGCCGTCCCCCTCGCCCTCCCCCATCGCCAGGGAATGGGCCGCCGGCAGGTCGATGAAGCGCACCGGTACGTCATGGGCCAGGGCCCACCGGATCGCCACCCACTCCGGGGAGAACTCGGCCAGCGGCCAGAACGCCGCCCGTCCCGGGTCGGCGGGCACATGGGCGAGCAGCGCGACCGGCGGGCGCATCGCCTCGTCGGCGGCCAGGGCCACCAGCGCGTCCGCCTCCGGCGGGCCCTCGATCAGCACCGCGGGGGGCTCGTACCGCTCCAGTACGGCGCGCACCGCACGCGCCGAACCCGGGCCGTGATGCCGTACTCCCAGCAGCAGCGGCTGGTCCCGGGCGGTCATGCGCCGGCCTCGCGGCAGGCGCGGTAGAAGTCCTTCCAGCCGTCGCGCTCGCGCACCACGGTCTCCAGATACTCCTGCCAGACGACCCGGTCCGCCGCCGGGTCGCGTATCACCGCGCCCAGGATGCCCGCGGCCACGTCCCCGGACCGCAGCACGCCGTCACCGAAGTGGGTGGCCAGTGCCAGCCCGTTGGTGACCACGGAGATCGCCTCGGCCGTGGAGAGCGTGCCCGAAGGGGACTTGAGCTTGGTGCGGCCGTCGGCGGTGACGCCGTCGCGCAGCTCACGGAAGACCGTGACGACCCGGCGGATCTCGTCCGTCCCGGCGGGCGCGGGCGGCAGGTCCAGGGAGCGGCCGATCTGCTCGACGCGCCGGGAGACGATGTCCACCTCCTCCTCGGGCGTCGCGGGCAGCGGCAGGACGACCGTGTTGAAGCGGCGGCGCAGCGCGCTGGAGAGTTCGTTCACCCCGCGGTCGCGGTCGTTGGCCGTGGCGATCAGGTTGAAGCCGCGCACCGCCTGGACCTCCTGGCCCAGCTCCGGGATGGGGAGGGTCTTCTCCGACAGGACCGTGATGAGCGTGTCCTGTACGTCGGCGGGGATACGGGTCAGCTCCTCCACGCGCGCGGTCATGCCCTGCGCCATCGCCCGCATGACCGGGCTGGGCACCAGCGCGTCCCTGCTGGGGCCGTGGGCGAGCAGCTGCGCGTAGTTCCAGCCGTAGCGGATGGCCTCTTCCGGGGTGCCGGCCGTGCCCTGCACGAGCAGGGTCGAGTCGCCGCTGACCGCGGCCGCCAGGTGCTCGGACACCCAGGTCTTGGCCGTGCCGGGCACGCCGAGCAGCAGCAGCGCGCGGTCGGTCGCGAGGGTCGTCACCGCCACCTCGACGATCCGGCGCGGGCCCACGTACTTGGGTGTGATGAGCGTGCCGTCCGGCAGGGTGCCGCCCAGCAGATAGGTCGCCACCGCCCACGGCGACAGCCGCCAGCGCTCCGGGCGCGGCCGGTCGTCGGCCGCCGCGAGTGCCTTCAGCTCCTGCGCGAACGCGTCCTCCGCGTGCGGGCGCAGGACCTGCGCGGAGTCGCCGGCTCCGGCGCCGCCGGCGACGTCTCCGGTGTGGTTCTCGGTCATGATTCCCCCTCGTCGCAACGTCTGCGGCCGGCACCCCGCCACTCGCCGGCCGCTTGCGTGAACCACCCTGCACCACGCCACTGACAATCACCCCGAACGGCGATGTTTCCGCTGGTCAGAGCGATTGTCAGTGGGTGCTCGTAGCGTTTGGGACATGAATTCGCAGGGGGAACGCTGGACGTCGGATCACGTGCTCGCACTCGCGCCCGACGCACCGTCACGCAAGGCGGGGAGCAGGCTCGCGACGCGGGGCTCCTGGCCGGAGACCGGCACACGGGGCAGCGCGGTGTGGGGCCTGTGCAAGGGCAGCGGCAGCAAGCCGTACCAAACCGTCGTGGACACCGCCGGACCGGCCTTCAAGTGCAGTTGCCCGAGCCGCAAGTTCCCGTGCAAGCACGCACTGGGACTGCTGCTGATGTGGGCGGGGGAAGAAGGGGCCGTCGGCGAGGGCGAGCCTCCCGCGTGGGTGACGGAATGGCTCGCCGCCCGTCAGCAGCGCGCGGAGAAGAAGACGGCAGCGGCGAGCAACGAGGTATCTGGCGACGGCAGTTCTGACTCTGCGCCATCCGCCGCCAATCAGGACGCCGCCCGGCGACGGGCCGCGCTCCGCGTGCAGCGGATCGCCGCCGGGGCCACCGAGCTGGAGCAGCGGCTGGAGGATCTGCTCCGCTCCGGACTGGCCACCGCCGACCGCGCGGGGTACGGCACCTGGGACGAGACGGCGGCCCGCATGGTGGACGCCCAGGCACCCGGACTCGCCGCGCGAGTAAGGGAGTTGGGGTCGGCGGCGACCTCCGGGCCGGACTGGCCGTCCCGGCTCCTCGCGGAATGCTCCCTGATCCACCTCCTCGACCAGGCGTTCCTGGGCGTGGAGCGTCTGCCGCCCGCCCTGGCCGCGACGGTCCGCACCCGTGTCGGGCTCACCACCGACGCGTCGGACGTGCTCGCCGGGGCCGACACCATGTCCGTGCGCGACCGCTGGCTGGTGCTCGCCCAACAGGACACCGAGGAAGGGATGCTGACCAGCAGGCGCATATGGCTGCGCGGCGAGCGGACGGGGCGCATGGCGCTGCATCTCTCCTTCGGCGGGCGGGACCGGCCGCTGGACCTCTCGCTGCCGAGAGGTCTCGTCCTGGACGCCGATCTCGCCTACTACCCGGGCGCCCGCCCGCTGCGCGTCGTCCTGGGCACACGGCACGCCGATCCGGTCCCGGCCGGTGGACCGCCGCCGGGCGGCGGCACCGACGCCGCGCTCGCCGCTTACGGACACGCGCTGCGCGACGACCCCTGGCTCGACGCCTGGCCGGTGGTCCTGACCGATGTCGTACCGATACCGGGGCGCGACGGCGAGCCCTGGCAACTTGCCGACGCCGACGGGGAGTCGGCCCTGCCCGTGGACCCGCGCTGCACGGAGCGGGCGGGCCTGTGGCGCCTGGCCGCGATATCCGGCGGCGAGCCGGTCACGGTCTTCGGCGAATGCGGCCACCGCGGCTTCGTGCCCCTGACCACCTGGGACCCGGAACCGGTCGCACTGTGACCCGGCGGCCGCAACCGGCCCTCAACCACCGGCCACCACCACCCACCCGTCCGATCACTGCCCGGGGGACGACCATGATCGACGAAACCACCACCTCAGCCACCTGGGACGACCTGGTGAGCGCGGGGCTGCTCGGTACGGAGCGCCGTACGCCGCCGGTCCCCGGCCGTGCGGGCCGGAGCGCCGCGGGGGCGCTGCTGGACGCGGCCGCCGTGAGCACGGTCCGGCGCCGGGCCGCGCTGCGCCCCGCGCCCGCCCGGGAGCGTCCCGTACCGGCTCCGTCCGACCCGCGACCGCCGCTGCCGCCGGCCGCGCGGCGCAGACTCGGCCTGCTGCTCGCCGACCGTAACGGCACCGGCGGCGGTCACCGCCGCGGCACGGCTCCCGACCTGACCGAGCTGCTGCCGCAGTGGCTCACCGCCGCGACCGAGTACGGCTACCGCGCCCCCGAGGCACTGCTGCCCGCGCTCCTTGACGCGGCCCGCGCGCGTACGGACCTGCGCGCCGCGGCCCTCGCCTTCGCCGGGCCGCGGGCCCTGTGGCTGGCGCGGCTGAACGACGAGTGGAAGTTCGCGCTGCGCGGCGCCGGGAGCACGGCCGCGCTGCCCGGCCCCGACGATCCGGAGGCCGTGCGCGCCCTGTGGGAGGAGGGCCTGTTCGCGGAGCGGGTCTCCCTGCTCGCGTCGCTGCGCCGCCGCGATCCGGCGGCCGGCCGCGCCCTGCTGGCCCGCACCTGGAGTACGGAACGGGCCGAGGACCGGCTGATGTTCCTCGACTCGCTGCGTGAGGGCCTGACGGTGGCCGACGAGCCGTTCCTGGAGCAGGCGCTGTCCGACCGCAGCCGTAACGTCCGGGGCACCGCCGCCGAGTTGCTGTCGGCCCTGCCCGGCACCGCACTCGCCGGGCGGATGGCGGACCGCGCCCGGTCCTGCGTCACACTGGCGCGCATCGAGGACGGCGCGGACAGCTCCGCCGGGCCCTCCTCCGATACGGGCGATACGGGCGCCTGGACCCTCGTCGTCGAAGCGCCGCGGGAGTGCGACGCGGCAATGCAGCGGGACGGGGTGGTCCTCCGGCCGCCGACCGGGCGCGGCCGGCGTGCCTGGTGGCTGGGCCAGCTGCTGGAGGCCGCGCCGCTGGACTGCTGGAGCCGGTGGCTGGGCGGCCGGGAACCGGCGGCGATCGTGGCCCTGCCGGTGGCCGACGGCTGGCGTACGGAGCTGCACGACGCCTGGTGCCGCGCCGCCGTCCGCCAGCGGGACGTGGCCTGGACCCGGGCCCTGCTCGGGTCTCCGGGCGCCGCCCAGCCGGGCACGGGGCCGGGTGCGGGGACGTACGGAACAGGGCCGGCAGCCAACGGCCCCGCGCCCGCCGCCACGCCCGCCACCACGACCGGCGCCGCCCCCGACACCCCGGCCGGTTCGTCGCGTGACCTGGCGCGGCTGCTGACGGTGCTGCCCGAGGACGAACGTGCGCGATGGGTCGCGGAATTCATAGCGGCCCACGGCCTGTCCGACGCGTTCCGGATGCTCGGGGTGTGCGCGGTGCCGTGGTCCGAGCCGCTGGGGCGGGCGGTGGTCGACGCGCTGGACATCGCCCGGGACGCGGGCAGTTATCCGTGGAGCTTCAGCGGCGTGATGGGCCTCGCCGAACGGTGCCTGGACCCGGCCGCGGCGGACCGCCTCGACATGCTCACCGCGACCCCGGACGAGCCCGCCGACGGCTCGCCGGGAGCGGTCGGCTACTGGTCCGAGGCGTTCCAGCGGCTGGTGGGCACGCTACGGCTGCGCGCCACGATGCGGGCGGAGCTGACCCCGTGAGCCGCCTTGCCGCCGCGCCGCCGGCAGGCCGCCCGATCCCGGGCGGCCAACCCGTCATCGCGCCGTCAGGCCGCCAGCTGCCGTACGTTGGCCCGGACCCACTCCACGATCGAGGTGGTGGTGGCCCCCGGCGTGAAGATCTCGGCGACGCCCAGCTCCTTGAGGGGCGGGATGTCCGCTTCCGGGATGATGCCGCCGCCGAAGACCTTGATGTCCGCCGCGTCGCGCTCCTTGAGCAGCTCTATGACCTTCGCGAAGAGCGTGTTGTGCGCCCCGGAGAGGATGGACAGCCCGATCGCGTCGGCGTCCTCCTGGATCGCGGTGTCCACGACCTGCTCCGGTGTCTGGTGCAGCCCCGTGTAGATGACCTCCATGCCGGCGTCGCGCAGCGCCCGCGCGATGACCTTGGCCCCCCGGTCGTGGCCGTCGAGCCCCGGCTTGGCCACCACCACGCGAATCGGACCCTGCACACCCATCACTGCCTCCCAGCCCTGCACGGCACGACACGGCACCTGCACGGAACAGGGCCGCCGGACCGACATCCGATGTGCGGCCGCGTCGGCCGCCCCAAGCGTGAACGAACGTTATCGCCAGCATCCCGTACCCGGCCGTTTCGTGACACTGGGGGAGGGGGAAATCACACGTTGGGACACGTTCGCTACGCGTTGCGTTCCGCGACCCTTCACGCGGCGGGACGCACGCACGGGGAGCCGCAGTGAGGTCGCCGTACCTCCGCGCCGTCAGCCGCGCGGCACGGGGGTCCGGTTCCTGAACGCTTCCGTCTTCGTATCCGTACGGCCGGACAACAGCTCGCTCACACTCTTGGCAGCAGCTCGTTCACGTACTTGTACGTTGCCGGAAACGGCTGCCCATGAGGGCATACGGGGGCCAGAGTCGTCTCCCGCGTGCCATTCGGGAGGTCGGCCATGAAGGCCCTGCCCTTTCTCTGCTGTCTGGCCCGCCCCTCCGCGCTGCTGCGCGCGACGGTAGTGGAGCTGGCGATTCTCGTCGGGCACCTTCTGCTGTACCCGACCGGCATCCAGCAGGAACAGCCCAGAGCTCTCCCCGGCACGCCCGCCGGCCCGGACCCGGAACACGACGCCGGCGGCGCCGACGCCATCGATACCGGCACCGGCACCGCCGCGGGTACGGTCCCGGCCGCCCGGACGGCGCTGCTGCCCACCGAAGGCCGCGCCCATCCCCCGGTTCTCCTGCTGCACGGCTTCATCGACAACCGCTCCGTCTTCGTGCTGCTGCGCCGCTCGCTGCTCCGGCACGGCTGGCGCCACGTGGAAGCGCTCAACTACTCGCCGCTGACCTGTGACCTGCGCAAAGCCGCCGAGCTGCTCGGCCGCCACGTCGAGCAGGTCTGCGAGCGCACCGGCCACAGCCGTGTCGACCTGGTGGGCCACAGCCTCGGCGGCCTGATCGCCCGCTATTACGCGCAGCGGCTGGGCGGCGACCTCCGCGTACGCACCCTGGTCACGCTCGGCACCCCGCACGGCGGTACCCGGGTCGCGCCTTTGATGTCGGCCCATCCGCTGGTCCGGCAGATGCGGCCGCATTCCGACGTGATCGTGGAGTTGGCGCGGCCCGCCCCGAATTGCCGTACGCATTTCGTCAGCTTCTGGAGCGACTTGGACCAGCTGATGGTCCCGGTGGAGACCGCGCGAATCGATCACCGGGATTTGATCACCCGTAGCGTGCGGGTATCCGGCGTAGGGCATCTCGCCCTCCCGGTCAACGGTGCGGTGGCGGCCGGAATACGGGAAGCGCTCGGCGCCGAGGAGGAAGCGGAAGGCAGCGTGAGCACCACATCCGTGGCCTGACCTCGCCGTCCCGGGCCGGCTGCCACGCGGCTGCCGCCTGGGCACTTTCCAAGGTCGCGCGCGCCCTTTTCGATCTCCGCGCGCGCACCGGCGCACCCCTCGCCGCTTCGAACGCCCCTCGAACGCGGCGCCAAGAACGCGCATACTGTCCGCCGAAAGGCGGCCAAATGCCCGTTGTCGGGAAGCCCGAAACCTGCCGAAGATTGTCGCCGTCACGTACCGCCGGGTACAGTCGCCGCTAATTCTCCTGCTGCCGAGGCGAAAGAGAAGTGGTGGTGAACGACCGTCACTCGCCGGAGTCCCCCGCTCCGGCTGTCCCGTCTCCCGATGCCTCGTATGCGCATTACCCCGCCTACGAGTCCTACGGGCACCAGGACACCCAGGCCGGCCAGGCGGCATACGGCGGCGGCGCACCGTACTTCGGTGCGTTCCCCGGCCACCAGGCCACCGGCGCGCACGACGCTTCGCCGTACGACACCACTGCGTACGGCACCGAGGCGTACGCCTCCGCCGCGTACGCGACCGGTGCCTACGGCGGCGGCTACGACGCGGGTACCCACCCCGCGGGCGTCTATGGCACCGGAGCGGCCAACTCCGGCTCCCCCGCCACCGGCACACAGCCGGAGGCCGCCTACGACCCGTACTCCCACACGGCGTACGACGGCGGCTATGGACCGGGCGGCGCGGGCGGCCCCGACGCCTACGAGGCCACCGCGGTCTGGGGCGCCGTGGAGTCGGACGTGATCGCCGGCATTCCGGCGCAGGCGGGACCGCCGCAGACCGGGTACCCGTACGGCGACGCCGCCAGCTCCCAGTGGGAGACCATGACTTGGGCCGGGCCCGGCCTGGGCCTGTACGGCGGCGAACCGCACGAAAGCGGGCAGCCGTACGGTTCCGGACCGTACGCGACCACAAACGATCAGTACGGGTCCGCCTACGGAACGTATGAGGCGGCTTCGGGTACGGACGCCCCGGAGGACCGATTCGCCGACGAGCACGGCCACGGCGCCACCGCCATCGCCGAAGCGCTCACCCAGACCACTCCGGCGATCACGCCCGGCCTCGACGGCCCGGACGGTTTCGACGGCCTCGCCTCCGAGGCCCCTGGAGGCCCCGGGTCCCCGGACGCCCCCGAGGACCCGTATGCCACCGACATCACTCCCGACGGCAGCCCCGCCTCCAGCGGCGTGCCCGTCGCGCGCGGCTCCCGCTCGCGCCGTGCCGCGCAGGGCGGCGGGTCGTCCGGCCGCGGTCGCCGCCGTACCGCCAAGCGCTCCGCGCTGCTGACCGTCGCGGTGCCCTCGGTCGCCGCCATGGGCGTGTGCGCCGTCGCCGCCGCCTCCGTCACCAGCGGCGCCGAGAGCGGAGCCAAGGACGGCGTGACGACCCAGGCCGCAGGCGACCCCGGGGCCGTACAGCCGGCCGTCGCCAACAACAAGCTCGACACCCAGCTCGCCAGCCTGAGCGCGGGCGCCGACGACTTCGCCGACCGTGCCAGCCGTACGCAGGAGCGCATCGACCTCAAGGCCCGGCAGGCCGCCGAGAAGAAGCGCAAGGCCGACGAGGCGGCGCGCAGGGAGGCGATGCGCCCCAAGTTCGTGCTGCCGGTCACGCAGCACGGTCTGAGCGCGACGTACGGGCAGGCGGGCGTGAACTGGATGTCCGTGCACACCGGCATCGACTTCCCGGTCGGCTACGGCACGCCCGTCATGGCCGCCACCGACGGCACCGTACGCACCCAGTTCAACTCCGCCTACGGGAACATGGCGATCGTGACCGCCCCGGACGGCACCGAGACCTGGTACTGCCATCTGAGCACCGCCACGGTCCGGTCGGGCAAGGTCAAGGCCGGGGACCAGATCGCCTACTCGGGCGACTCCGGCAACTCCACCGGGCCGCATCTGCACTTCGAGGTGCGCCCGGGCGGCGGCTCGGCCATAGACCCGCTGCCGTGGCTGCGCAGCCACGGGCTCAACCCGAACTGACCGGCCGTCCCCCACAGCCGACGACCCGTCCGGCGCCCCCTCGAGGGAGCGCCGGACGGCTGCGTCAGAGCTTCTCCACCGGCGCGTACCGCAGCAGCAGCCGCTTCGGCTTCTCGCCGCCGAAGTCGATCGTCGCCTCCGCGTTGTCGCCGCTGCCCTTGACCGCGACGACCGAGCCCAGCCCGAAGCTGTCGTGTGTGACGCGGTCGCCGACCGCCAGCGAGACCACCTCGCGGTCCTTGGCGCGCCGGGTCGCGAAACCGCTCGGGCCCGCCTTCGTACGCGACGAGGACAGGCCGGAGCCGAAGCCCCCGCCGCCCGAGCCGGAGAGGCTGCCCATCGAGGCGGAGGGCGTCGCGGGGCCCGTGCGCCGCCAGTCCAGGTACTTGTCCGGGATCTCCTCCAGGAAGCGGGAGGGCGGGTTGTACGACGGCTGGCCCCAGGCGCTGCGCATCGTGGAGCGGGTCACGTAGAGCCGCTCGCGGGCGCGGGTGATGCCGACGTACGCCAGGCGGCGTTCCTCCTCCAGCTCCTTGGTCTGGCCGAGCGCGCGCATGTGCGGGAAGACGCCGTCCTCCATGCCGGTCAGGAAGACGGTGGGGAACTCCAGGCCCTTGGCGGTGTGCAGCGTCATGAGGGTGATGACGCCGGTGCCCTCCTCGTCCTCGTCCGGGATCTGGTCGGAGTCGGCGACCAGCGCGACCTGCTCCAGGAAGTCGGCGAGGGTGCCGGGGTTCTCCTCGCCGCGGTCCTGCTCGAATTCGAGGGCGACGGCGGCCAGTTCCTGGAGGTTCTCGATGCGGGTCTCGTCCTGCGGGTCGGTCGAGGACTGGAGCTCGGCCAGATAGCCCGTACGCTCCAGGACCGCCTCCAGGACGGTGGCGGGGCCCGCGCCGGACTCGACGATGGTCCGCAGCTCCTCCATGAGCGTGTTGAAGCGCTTGACGGCGTTGGCGGAGCGCGCGGCCATGCCGTACGCCTCGTCGACGCGGCGCAGCGCCTGCGGGAAGGTGATCTTCTCGCGGGCGGACAGCGCGTCGATCATCGCCTCGGCGCGCTCGCCGATGCCGCGCTTGGGCACGTTCAGGATGCGGCGCAGCGGGACGGTGTCCTCGGGGTTGGCGAGGACGCGCAGGTACGCGAGGACGTCGCGGACCTCCTTGCGCTCGTAGAAGCGCACGCCGCCGACGACCTTGTAGGGCAGGCCGACCCGGATGAAGATCTCTTCGAAGACGCGGGACTGGGCGTTGGTGCGGTAGAAGACCGCGACATCGCCCGCCTTGGCGTCGCCCGCGTCGGTCAGCCGGTCGATCTCGTCGGCGACGAACTGGGCCTCGTCGTGCTCGGTGTCGGCGACGTAGCCGATGATGCGGGGGCCCTCGCCGGCGTCCGTCCACAGGTTCTTGGGGCGGCGGTTCTCGTTGCGCTCGATGACGGCGTTGGCGGCGCTGAGGATCGTCTGGGAGGAGCGGTAGTTCTGCTCCAGCATGATCGTCGTGGCGTCCGGATAGTCCTCCTCGAACTGGAGGATGTTACGGATCGTGGCGCCGCGGAACGCGTAGATCGACTGGTCGGCGTCACCGACCACGCACAGCTCACCGGCCGACTCGGCCGGTCCCACCAGCTCCCGTACGAGGGTGTACTGGGCATGGTTGGTGTCCTGGTACTCGTCCACGAGGACGTGCCGGAAGCGGCGGCGGTAGTGGTCGGCGACATCGGGGAACGCCTGGAGGAGGTTGACCGTGGTCATGATGATGTCGTCGAAGTCCAGGGCGTTGGCCTCGCGCAGCCGGGCCTGGTACATCGCGTACGCCTCGGCCACCGACTTCTCGAAACCGTCGGCCGCCTGGTCAGCGAAGGTCTCCTCGTCGATGAGCTCGTTCTTGAGGTTGGAGACCTTGGCGCTGAAGGACTTGGGCGGGAACCGCTTGGGGTCGAGATCCAGATCCCGGCAGACCAGGGCCATCAGGCGCTTGGAGTCGGCCGCGTCGTAGATCGAGAAGGACGACGTGAAGCCCAGCTTCTTGGACTCGCGGCGCAGGATGCGCACGCACGCGCTGTGGAAGGTGGAGACCCACATGGCGTTCGCGCGGGGGCCGACCAGGTCCTCGACGCGCTCCTTCATCTCGCCCGCGGCCTTGTTGGTGAAGGTGATCGCGAGGATCTGGCCGGGGTGCACACCGCGGGCGCCGAGCAGGTGCGCGATGCGGTGCGTCAGGACGCGGGTCTTGCCGGAGCCGGCGCCCGCGACGATGAGCAGCGGCCCGCCGCTGTGCACCACGGCGGCCTTCTGCTGGTCGTTCAGCCCCTCCAGGAGGGCGGCGGGGTCCACCGCGGGGCGGGGGGCGCCGTCGCGGTAGTACGGGTCGCGGCCCGGGCCCACGGCGTGCGGGATGCCGCCGGGCACGTCGAATCGCCCGCCGAACAGGTCGGCCGGGATCTCCTCCTGTGCCGGACCGCTCTCGTCCTCGGGAGGCGGCGGGGGCCCCTCATCCGTGGGTTCGAGGTCCGCCAGGAAACTGTCGTCAAAGAGGCTGCTCATCGCCCATCGAGTGTAGGCCGCCGCACTGACAGCCCGGCCCGAACCGCGAAAACCGGCCGTGTGACCTGGCCCGCCTTCCCCGGCGGGTGGCGGGCGTCACAGGACACGCACCGGTCGCGGAAAGATCACGAAAAGGTTTCGGGCATATCGCACATCAGCCTTCCCAGGGGCCACACGGGTTGGCTACCGTGCTCGCTCGGGCAGCCCGCCGTCCCCGCGGTCGAACAGCGTCCGCACGGGCCGCCCCCGCCGAGTCCGGCCCTGCCGCCAGGCGTCCGGAGCCGGGGACCCACACGTACCACCGAGGTGAATCGGCCGGTACGGCACACGCCGAGAGGCGCCTCGGAGCACCGCCCGGAGCACCCGCTCAGGGCACCGCCCCGGGACCTCTCCCGCAGCCGTACGGACCGTAGGGCACCCTTCCGTACGCCCGAACCTGTCAGCTAACCCGGTAGGCGGTCCACGGAAGGAGGCGCCGATCTTGGCGTCGCACCGCAAGCCGCGTACCCGCATACTCACCTCCCCCGGAAGCCGTCGTACGGCCGCCGGGCTCACCACCGCAGCCCTCGCCTCGGTCACCCTGCTCTCGCAGACCGCCGAGGCCGCGCCGAGCCGGCCCCAGCAGTCCATCGAAGAGGTCAAGCAGAAGGTCGACGACCTCTACCGGCAGGCCGAAGTGGCGACCCAGAAGTACAACGCCGCCAAGGAGCAGGCCGACGAGCAGCGCGGCACCGTCGACCGCCTCCTGGACGACACCGCCCGGCGCACCCAGAAGATGAACGACGCCCGGCGCCAGCTGGGGACCTACGCCGCCGCCCAGTACCGCAGCGGCGGCATCAGCCCGACCGTGCAGCTCCTCCTGGCCCGTAATCCGCAGCAGTTCGCGGACCGCAGCCACCTGATGGGCCAGCTGACCGGCGCGCAGAAGAAGGCCGTCAGCGACTATCAGGAGCAGCAGGCCAAGGCCGTACGCCAGCGGGCCGAGGCGTCCCGGAGCCTGGAGCGGCTCACCGAGACGCAGGCGTCCCTGAAGGAGTCCAAGAAGGACGTCCAGGCCAAGCTGGCCGAGGCCCGGCAGCTGCTGTCCCGGCTGACCGCCCAGGAGAAGGCGCGGCTGGCGGAGCTGGAGCGCAAGAAGGAGGCCGAGGCCAAGCGCAAGGCCGAGGAGCTGGCCCGCAAGCAGGCCGAGAAGGAGCGCAAGGAGCGGGAGGACCGCAAACAGCACGGTACTCCGGACCCGGGCACCGGAACGCCGGACGGCGGGTCCGGCGGGTCCGGTGGCTCCGGCGGCGGTACGTCCGACGACGGTTCGTACGCGACCAAGGCCGCCAAGGCGCTCGCGTTCGCCCGCGCGCAGATGGGCAAGCCGTACGTCTGGGGCGCGACGGGCCCGAACTCCTACGACTGCTCCGGCCTGACGCAGGCGGCCTGGAAGGCGGCGGGCGTCTCGCTGCCCCGTACGACCTGGGACCAGGTGAAGACCGGCGACCGGGTGGCGACCAAGGACCTCAAGCCCGGTGACCTGGTGTTCTTTTATAACGACATCAGCCATGTCGGCATGTACATCGGCGACGGCAAGATGATCCACGCCCCCAAGCCGGGGGCCAGTGTGCGGGTCGAGTCGATCTACTACATGCCGATCTACGGGAGCGTGCGGCCGGCATGAGAAAAGGGCCGTGGGGTGCGCCCCACGGCCCTCGGCAGGTCCTCAGCGGTCGCCGCTCACGTCCACAGCAGGGCGATGAAGATGTTGACGACCGTCAGCAGCCCCACCGCCAGGAAGAAGGGCTTCTCCACCTTCTCCTCGTCGCGCTTCACGTAGACCAGGCCCAGGATCACGACCAGTACGGCGAGCTTCACGCCCAGCTTGATGTTGTTGAGCGAGTGGTCCTGGGCCTGGTTCAGGCCGACCAGGATGACGCCGGTCACCAGCATCGTCAGCGCGCCGTGCAGCATGGCCGGCACGAAGCGGGCGGCGCCCGCGCTCATCGGCTTCAGCTGGGTCAGGAAGCCGCCGAGCAGCGACGCGATGCCGATGATGTGCAGACCCACGAAGACCTTGGTTACTACGTCCATAGTGGTGGATCGTAGCCCTCGCCTACCACGGCTTCGCACTCAGGTCCGCCTCTCTTCCACTCCGGTCGGAGTCCGCTCCCGACACGCCTACGAGACGTGCGGCAACGGGCAGGCGTACACACCGACGGGGCGAGAACGAGCAATACCCGTCAACCTGTCCCCCTTCCGTGGTGCCGAGGTTTAGCGTCGTCAATCAGGCGGCCGACTCCCCACCGCCGCCGGATTCCGCCCCGGCGGTCGTCGGCCGTCCCCGCCGAGAGGAACGGCGGCGGCCCGCTCCCCCTGTTACGGGCCGCCGCCGGACCCAGGAAGACGGGCGCCGGAACGACGAGGCCCCTGTCCGTAAGCTGACCCGCCTTAAGATCGGCCGTATGAACCTCCCTATAGACAACCCCCCTATAGAGACGGCCGGTTCGCTCCCCTCCTCCCCCTCCCCGACCTCCTCCCTCCCCGCCGTTCACCCGGATCTCGTCCGGGCCTGGGTGCACGGCCTGGCGCGGTGCCGCGGGGCCGCGGCCCCCGTCGCGGTCCACGGCGGCTTCTACGTCGAGGTCCGCGTCCCCGTACGGTCGCACCGCTACGTCTTCGCCGCCCCCGACCCGGACGTCCTCCGCGATCTCATCGCCTCGATCACCACCCCCGGCCTGTGGGTCAACGTCTGCGCCCCGCGCGCCGACATCGCCCCCGCCCTGCCTCCCGACTGGGAGTTCGCCGAGCCGCAGTTCCTGATGTCGGCCGCGCTGCCCCCGGCGCCGGCGCCCGTGGCGGCGCCGGCCGGCTACACGGTCGAGACGGTGGACGAGGACGGCACCGGCGTCCTCCAGTGCCGCGTCCTGGACACCGCCACCGGCGATCTCGCCGCCCGGGGGCGGGCCGGTCTCACCGGCGACGCCACGCCCCCGTCGGCGGTCTTCGACATGATCAATACCAGTACGGAGCACCGCCGTCGCGGCCTGGGCACCCTCGTCATGAACGCGCTGACGGCCCACGCGGTCCGGCTGGGCGCCGCCCGCGGCATCCTCGTGGCCAGCCCCGCCGGGCGGGCCCTCTACCGGTCCCTGGGGTGGCGGCTGCACGCGCCGGTCACGGCCGTACGCCTGCCGCCTGCGACGGAGGACGAGGGCACCGGCTAGCGCCGACGGCCGGGGCCGGCCTGGCGGCGGGTCGCATGGAGCGAGCCGAGCAGGTCGAGGGCCTGGGCGCTGGGGCTGCCCGGTTCGGCGTGGTAGATGACGAGTTGCTGGCCGGGGGCGTCGCGTACGTCGAACGCCTGGTAAGTCAGCGTGAGCGGGCCGACGTCCGGGTGCAGGAGGCGCTTGGCGTCCCGGGTCTTGCCGCGCACGCTGTGGGCGTCCCAGAGGCGGGCGAAGTCCGCGCTCTGTTCGGTGAGGGTACGGACGACTTCGCGCAGCCGTGGGTGGTCCGGGTCGTAGCCCGCCGTCTGGCGCAGGTTGGCGACGGTGGCCTGGGCCGCCCGGTCCCAGTCCGTGTAGAAGTCCCGGCCCGCGGGATCGGCAAAGGCCATACGGGCCAGGTTGTCCGCGGGCTTGAACGGGGAGTAGAGGGCATCGGCCAGGGCGTTGGTGGCCAGGATGTCCAGGGCGGCGCCTAGGACGAGCGCCGGGGTGTTCGGGTAGCCGTCCATCAACTGGCGCAGTGCAGGACTGACCTGCTCGGCGGTGCGGGTGGCGGCCTGGTGGTCCGGGGCGGCCCCGGCCAGCCGGTACAGGTGTGCGCGGGCGTCCTCGTCGAGGTGCAGCGCGCGGCTGAGGGCGTCGAGTACCTGCGCCGAGGGACTGCGTTCTCGGCCCTGCTCCAGGCGCGTGTAGTAGTCGGCGCTCACTCCGGTCAGGACGGCGACCTCTTCGCGGCGCAGTCCGGCGACCCTGCGGGCCCCGTAACTCGCCATGCCCACGTCCTCCGGTCGCAGCCCGGCGCGGCGTCCGCTCAGGAAGTCCCCCAGGTGGTTGTCGTCCATGCGGCCAGGCTAGGCGGTGGTCCGGTGGGGTGCCTGGGTGTGCTGCACCTAGGCAGTACGCGTCCTGGTTGCCCCCTGCTGACCTGCGGAGACTCGGCGAAGCGGGTCGGAACCGGCCCGGCAGTCAGTAGTCAGCAGTACGAGCAGCAAGGACCGTTCCATGGAAAGGCTTCGGCTCGACGGCAAGGTCGCATTGATCACCGGTGCCACCGGCGGCATCGGCAGGGCGACCGCCGAACTCTTCGCCCGGGAGGGCGCCCGGCTGGTGGTCACCGATGTCGCGGAGGGCCCGCTGCGGGACCTGGCGGACCGGATCGAGGCGTACGGCGCGGAAGTCGTCGCCGCCCGCCTCGATGTCTCCTCGGCGCGGGAGTGGGACGACGTGATCACCGTCGTACGCGACCGGTTCGGCGCCCTGGACGTCCTCGTGAACCTCGCCGGCATCGTGGACTGGCCGGGCATCGAGGACACCCGGGAGGAGGTCTGGGACCGGGTGATCGACGTGAACCAGAAGGGCACGTGGCTCGGCATGAGGGCGGCGATGCCGCTCCTGCGGGCGAGCGGCAACGCGTCGGTGGTCAACACCTCGTCGGTGCTCGGGCTCGTGGGAAGCGGCTCGGCGGCGGCCTACCAGGCGTCCAAGGGCGCGGTACGGCTGCTCAGCAAGACCGCCGCGGTCGAGTACGCGCGGCAGGGCGTACGGGTCAACTCCGTGCACCCCGGGGTGATCGCCACGCCCATGATCCAGGAAATCCTGGACGAGCAGGGCGACCAGCAGCCGGACATCCGGCGCACCCCGATGCGACGGGCCGGACGCGCCGACGAGATCGCGACCGCGATCCTCTTCCTGGCCTGCGACGAGTCCTCGTTCGTCACCGGCTCGGAGCTGGTGGTGGACGGCGGGCTGACGGCGCACTGAGTGCCGTATCCGAGTGACGCCCGAATTCCCCTGCACTTCTTCCGAAGGACCCCCATGAATGTCACATCCGCATCCGCCTCCACACCCACCGAAGCCCCCGAGTTCGCCGGAAAGGTCGCCCTCGTCACCGGGGCGGCGCGTGGCGTCGGCAAGGAGACGGTGGGGCTGCTCGTCGCCCGTGGCGCGCGCGTCGTCGCCGTGGACGTACGCCCTGAGGTCCGTACCCTGCCGGACGAGTTCCCCGTGGCCGAATCCGGCACCGGCACCGTCCCCGAACCGCGCATCCTGCCGCTGACGGGTGACATCACCCAGGAAGAGACCGCCGTCCAGGCGGTACGGGCCGCCGTCGACACCTTCGGCGGGCTGGACATCCTGGTGAACAACGCCGGTCGCATGCTGAGCAAGCCCGTCACCGAGACCACCGCCGAGGACTGGGACACGGTCATGGCGGTCAACGCCCGCGGGTCGTTCTTCTTCGCCCGCGAGGCGTTCCGGGCCATGCGGGAGCGCGGCGGCGGGGCCATCGTCAGCACCGGCTCGTACACCTGCACCGTCGCCCTGCCCGAAGGCGCCGCCTACAGCGCGTCGAAGGGGGCGCTGGCCCAGCTGACCAAGGTGCTCGCCGTCGAGGGCGGGCCGCTGGGCATCCGCGCCAACGTCGTTGCCGCGGGCGTCATCGAGACCGATTTCCTCGACACGTTCCGCAGCGACAGCCGCGCGTACCTGGCGTCCTTCGCCGGTGCGCAGCCGCTGGGCCGCGTGGCGCAGCCCGCGGAGATCGCCGAGGTGCTGTGCTTCCTCGTCTCACCGCGGTCCGGCTACGTCACGGGCTCCGTGGTCGCTGCCGACGGGGGCTTCACCGCGATCTAGGCGTGCCGGGGGCCGCGGGGGTGCTCGGGGGTCCGGCCGTGTTCGGCGCCGTGGCCGGGACCGGTGCCGTGACCGGGCTCGGGGTTGCGGCCCGGACCGGTCCCGGTCCCCCCGGCGGGGGGCTCGGTGCCGATGACGCCGCTCAGCCAGCGGAAGACCTCCGGGATCTGGTTCTTCCATACGGCCGTGCCGTGGCCGCCCGCGCCCGGCGGGATCAGCTTGACCTTGACCGTCGTCGGGTTCTTGGCGAGCTGCTTGAGGGCGAGCCCGGCCTCGTAACCGTCACCGGAGGCCCCGGAGATGTAGAGGGCGCTGCGCGGCGGCCTGCCCGCCTGGTTGGCGGTCTTGAGGATGGTCAGCGGGTTGCTCTCGACGCGCAGCTTGGGGTCCTGGCCGGCGAGCGAGGCGGGCTCCATCTTCGGGTCGTTGAAGCCGGAGAGGCTGATGGCTGCGCGGTAGCGGTCGGGGTGGGCGAGCGCCAGCTTGGCGGCGCAGTGCGCGCCCGCCGAGTAGCCCGCTACCGCCCAGGAGGCGGGCTTGTCCTCGGCCCGGAAGTTGTCGATCACCATCTGGCGTACGTCGACGCTCAGCCAGCTGTCCGCGTTGACCTTGCCCGGGATGTTGACGCAGCCGGTGTCCACCTTGCCCAGCAGGGTGGTGCGCGGCGCGACCAGGATGAAGGGCTTGACCTTGCCCTGCTCCATGAGCGGCTTCAGCTGCTCGGCGGCCTTCAGGGTGCCCATCCAGGACTTGGCCGAGCCGGGGAACCCCGGCAGCAGCTCCACGACGGGGAACTTCTTGTCCTTGTAGGCGGGGTCGTCGTACTGCGGCGGCAGCCATACGTACACCTCGCCGCTCACGCCCGAGATCCGCCCCTTGAACTCGCCCTCCTGGACGCCCGGTCCGACGACCGAGTCCTTGGGCGGGCCGAACTGCACCAGCTGCTTGGGCTCGTCCTTGGTCTTGAGCCCGCCCAGGCCGTCCGGACCGAGGTCCTTGGCGGCTTCGACGTGGTCGGAGGTGCCGAGCAGGTCGTCCCAGTTGTCGTAGAGGCTGTTGGCGTTGTTGACCATCACGAACACCAGGGTGATCGCGGTGACCTGCGCGAACAGCAGCATGCCCAGCCGCGCCACGGCCCGTACGGGCTTGGGGCCGCGGACGCGGCTCCACAGTGCGAACGGCAGCACGACCGCGACGACCAGCAGCGCAATCACGGTCAGGAAGAAGGGCGTGCCCGTCAGACTCATCGGGGATCTACTCGCTTCCAGGGCATGGTGCAGCGGTGGGCATGGTTCTGGCCCTGCCGACGGCAGCGAGCCTCTCCGCAAGATTAGATGGTCATCCGACACGCCGTGGTTGCGCCCTCTGGGGCCTTCTTTCCTGAGGTCCTTCGAATTGAAGGGCCCTTGTGGTACGGGTCACAGGCCGCGGGCAGCACCGGCCGCGCCACGAACGCCTCCTTGCGCCAACGCCGAACGCGCCCGCAAAACCGCCCTCCTGATGGCGCCCCAACCCGCCGGGCAAACCTGACATCCGTCACACGAACGTGTGAGCGATCTGCTACCAAAGGCTGATGGCAGGGGGCGGCGTGGCCAGCACAATCGCCAGTGAGCGAGAGAGATCGCCGGCCACCATCCGACCGCCGCCGGCTCCGCGGGAGCCCCCGGCCATGCACCGACGGAGACATGCCATGCCCCTGTCCCCACCGAGCCGCCGCCGCGTGCGGCTCGCCGCCACCGCCACGGCCGTCTTACTGGCCCTGCTCGCCCCGGCCCTCCCGGCCTCGGCCGCCGGGACGCCCGCCCCGCCCGCTCCCCCGGCGGCGGCCGCCGCAGCCCAGCCGGCGCACCCCGGCCTCGACCGCAAGGCACTCGGCCGGACCCTCCAGGACCTGCACAAGGCAGGTATGTACGGCGCCTACTCGGCCGTACGGGACGGCAACGCGTCCTGGCAAGGCGCCTCCGGCGTCGCCGACATCACGACCGGCCGCCCGATGAGACCGGGGCTCGAACACCGCATAGGCAGCATCACCAAGACCTTCACGGCCGTGGCCGTTCTCCAGGAGGTCGGCAACGGCCACATCAAGCTGGACGCACCGATCGGCCGCTATCTGCCCGACCTGTTCCCGGGCGACCGCGGCCGCGCGATCACGGTACGGATGCTGCTCAACCACACCAGCGGCATCGCCGACTACGGCTACGCCCTCTGGAGCAAGCCGGAGGACCTGGAGACCGGCCGCTTCCACCACCACGACCCGCGGAAGCTGGCCCGGCTGGCCCTCGCAGCACCTCCGATGGGCAAGCCCGGCGAAGCCCATCACTACGCCAACGCCAATTACGTGATAGCCGGATTGCTGCTGCGCAAGGTCACCGGGCAGGCCCCGGAGACGTACATCACCGACCACGTCATCAAGAAGGCCGGGCTGCGGCACACCTACTTCCCGCGCTCGCCCTACCTGACCGGACCGCACGCCAAGATGTACGAGGGCCTGTACGGAATCTTCGACCCGCCGCGTGACCTCAGCGCCTACGACATGTCCTGGGTCAGTACGGCCGGCTCGCTGGTCTCGACCATGGACGACCTCAACACGTTCTTCCGCGCCCTGCTGACCGGCCGCCTGCTCGACAAGGCCGAACTGCGGGAGATGCAGACCACGGTGCCGATAAAAGGGTCGTCGCGAGCGCGTTACGGCCTGGGCCTGGCATCGCTGGACCTGGAGTGCGGGCGGGTCTGGGGCCACGACGGTCTCGTACCCGGCTCGGGGACGGTTTCCTTCTCCAGCCCGGACGGCAGTCGCCAAGTGTCACTCGGCACGAACCTGACGCGCTACTACGGCCTCGACCCGGACGACAAAGAGAAGACGGGCCCCATCGACGACGCCAAGGGCGCCCATTGGTTCACGGCCCTGTGCGGTGTGACCGCCAAGGCATCAGCGCAACAGCACCTGCCCACGCCCCCGCAGTCCATACCGGCGCCCGCCTTGCCCCAGGCGCTGAGCCGGGACTGATGTCCGCGCTGCCGCCGGGGTTCGGGCCGTCCTAAGCGACCTTGAGCACGATCTTGCCCTGGATATGGCCCCGCGAGGCACGTTCGTGTGCCGCCTGGGCGTCCGCGAGCGGATACGTGCTGTCGATTGCCACGCGCACCGTGCCCGCGTCCAGCAGGCGTCCCACTTCGGCGAGCTGCGCGCCGTTCGAGCGGACCTGGGTGCCCGAGACCGTGACGCCCAGCTTGGTGGTCTCTTCCTCGTCGTACTCGCCGAAGAACACGGGGAACAGGGCGCCGCCGCGCTTCAGCGTGCGCAGGAGGCGGCTGCTGTCGTGGCCACCGACGGCGTCGAGTACGAGGTCGACGCCGCTCGCGAGTTCCTCGGGGCGGCTCTTGGTGTAGTCGATGAACTCGTCGGCACCCAGGTCGCGCAGGAATGATTCATGCGCGCCCGATGCCACCGCGATGACCTGTGCGCCCTTCCACTTCGCCAGCTGCAGTGCGAAGTGCCCCACGCCGCCCGCGGCGCCGTTGACGAGCACCGTCGTGCCGGCGCCGAGGGCGACCGGGCGGTGCCGGGCCGCCTGGAAGGGCGACGGGTGATCGTGTCCGACCTCGATCAGGAACTGCCATGCCGTCAGCAGGGACATGGGCGCCCCGGCGGCGTGTACGTGATCGATGCCGGCCGGCTTGCGTGCGAGGTCCGACGCGGGGGCGGCCACGTACTCGGCGTACGCCCTGCCGTCGAAGCTGGGAAACCGAAGGAGGCCGAAGACTTCGTCACCGACGGAGAAGTCCTCGACGTCCGCGGCGACGGTCTCGACGACGCCCGACACGTCCGTGCCCGGGATCACGGGCAGTTCGAACTCCGGCCTCGTCTCCGGAGGGATGTTGGTCAGCCCGTCGCGCAGGTACCAGTCCGGAGGGTTGATGCCGACCGCGTGGACGCGAACCAGCACCTCACCCGGCCCCGGCTCGGGCACCGGCACCTCGTCGTAACGCAGCACCTCAGGGCCGCCGTGCTCATGCAGTTGGATGGCCCGCATCGTGCGTGTCGGCATCGTTTCCTCCTGCCCCTTGCGGGGAGCTACGCTGAGCGGATCAGCGATCCGGTTATCCGGACCACTGATCCGAATATATGGACCACTGATCCGGATAGTCAACCGGTCCACCGATCCGGATGGCCGAGAAGGCACGAAGGCACGAAGACAAGAAGGGCAGAAGAGGGGCAGATGCGGGCCGACGCCAAGAAGAACCGTGACCGCCTGCTCGCCGTCGCGGGCGCCGTCATCACCGAGCAGGGCGCGGAGGCATCGCTGCGCGACATCGCCCGCAGGGCCGACATGGGCCTCGCCACGCTGCTCCGCCACTTCCCCACGCGCGAGGCGCTGCTCGACGCCCTGCTCCGCACGAACTTCGACGAGCTGACGGCGAGGGCAGGTGAGCTGGAGCAGTCGAGCTCGCCCGAAGACGCGCTGGTCTCGTGGCTGCGTGACTGTGTGGCGTGCGCGCACGAGTATCGCGGCGTGACAGCGCTGATGACGGCTGCCCTTGAGGACCCCGAGTCCGCGCTCCACGCTTCGTGCGTCACCATGCGCGCGGCGGGCACGGGGCTCCTCGCCCGCGCCCAGGCCGCGGGCGCGGCTCGGACCGACATCGATGGCACCGACTTGTTCGCGCTGGTGGCGGCGCTCGCGTGGCTAGGCGATCAACCCTCGCTCGCGCCCCGCGCCGATCATCTCCTCGACGTTGTCGCGAGTGCGATTCTGACGGGCGCAGGGAAGGGCGATGCCGGGGGCGGGCCCGAAGGGGGCGCTGCCGTCGGGCCTGCCCGTAGCTGAAATCGCCACGCGGGGCGGCGGGCCCGCGGCCTGCGCCAGCGCAGCCGGACGCGCCGGGGCTGGACGAGGACAACACCCGCCGACGAGGGACGACGGCAACGGTCAGTGCAGGTCGAACCGACCGTCGGGGCCGTCCACCGCCCCTCGGCCGCGATGACAATGGGGGCATGTCTGATGCCGGTGATGATGTTGATGGGCTGACGGTTGGCCAGGTTGCTTCGCGTCTGGGGGTGACGGTTCGGGCGCTGCACCACTGGGACGAGGTGGGGCTGGCGCGCCCCTCATTGCGTACGACTGGCGGGTACCGGCTATACACCGCTGGTGATCTGGAGCGTCTGCACCGCATCGTCGTCTACCGCGAGGTCGGACTCGGCCTGGACCGGATTCGGGCCGTCCTGGACGACTCGGCCACAGACGTACCCGGCGCGTTGCGCGCGCAGCGCGCGCAGGTCGCCGAACGGATCGAGCGCCTTCAGCAGCTCAGCGCCGGGCTGGATCGCATGATCGACGCCCATGAGCGTGGCCTGCTGCTCACTGCCGAGCAGCAGGCTGCGATCTTCGGCCCCCAGTGGAACCCGGACTGGCCCGCCGAGGCCCGTCAGCGCTACGGCGACACGGTGCAGTGGCGCCAGTACGCGGAACGCTCGGCCTCTCGCGGTCCGCAGGAATGGCAGGCCGTTGCCGACGCCATGGCCGATCTCGAACGGGCCCTCGGGGACGCGATGGGCGCCGGCGTCGCGCCGGGCAGTCCGGAAGCGAATCGGCTTGCCGAGCGGCACCGTGAAGCTTTCACTTCGTATTTTCCCCTCACCAGGCAGATGCAGGTCTGTCTCGGCCGCAGGTTCGAGTCCGATCCGGAGTACGCCGCCCACTACGACGGCATCCGCCCCGGCCTCGCCGCGTGGTTCCGTCGCGTCGTAGACGCCAACGCTCGCGCTCACGGCGTCGATCCGGACACTGCGACCTGGCAGTAGGGCGCGGGGTACCGGGGGCGGGGTGGGTCTGGCATGACCAGGATGTGAACACGTTCAAAACCGGTCTGCCGGGGGCTGGGCGGGGGTGGGGACCACGGTGTGGCCTGCGTCCTGCCGTTGCGTACTCGGTTCGGCGGGGGCGGTGAGCTGGGCTACCTCGGCGGGGTGGGGTCGCTGCTCGCGGCCACGTGGCTCAGCTTCGCCTTTGTCGGGTGGGTGTGGGTGCTGCTCGTGCTCCTGGTGCTGTTGCCGATGAGGCGACGCATGGAGGTGCCGGCCTTTCGGGGGCTGGCGTGGTACCTGCTGAGCCTGCCCACGCCGTTGGCGGTGCCTGGGCCGTCGGTGACGGCGAACGGGCGGGAAAAGGAGGGGGACGTGCGGGTGCAGGTGGTTCGGGGATGAGTATCAGGACGGTTGAGCCGGGGGATGCTCGGGAGCACACCGGGTTGTGGTTGCTGGATTGTGTGCTGCGGTACTTCGCGGTGTTCAGCGCCGGGTGGGTGGTGGTGTGGGCGACGTTGCCCGGCAGTCGCGCGCATACCCTGTACAGCCTGCTGTTCGGGGACGTCTGGCTGTTCGCCTTCTTCGGCGGGCCGTCCATGTTCATCCTCATGACGCTGGCCATGCGCCGGACCTTGCGGGAGCAGGATGAATTCCGGGTGGTGGCCGGTCTGTTGTGGATGATTCCGATGCCGCCGTTGTTGTTCGCCGGGTTCGGGTGGGGGTTCTTCGTCTTTCCCGCGGTTCAGTTGCTTTTCGTATGGGGGTTGCTGCCGCTGCCTACGCGTTGTGTGCTGGCCGCCGTTGAGCCGGGGCGGGAGCGGGAGCGGCAGAGGTGGGCGGAGGGGTGAGCGTCAGGAGGATCGAGCCGGGGGACGCTCGGGAGCGCACGGGGTGGTGGTTGCTGGACTGCACCCTGCGGTACTTCGCGGTGTTCAGCGTTGGGTGGGTGGTGGTGTGGGCGACGTTTCCGGCGGAAGGGTGGTATGGGCTGCTCGGCGGTTTCGGACTGTTCGCCTACTCCGGATTGCCGTCCCTGATCATCATCATGTCGTTGTCCGGGCGCCGGACGCTGCGGGAACAAGATGAATTCCGGGTACTGGCGGGCCTGTTGTCGCTGATTCCGCTGGTGCCGTTGCTGCTGCTCGGCTGGAGGGCTCTTTTCTTTGTGGCGGTTCAGTTGGGGTTTGTTTGGTGGCTGTTACCGCTACCTACGCGTTGTGTGCTGGCCGCCGTTGAGCCGGGGCGGGAGCGGGAGCGGCAGAGGTGGGCGAAGTGAGCGGTGCGTTGGGCGTGGTCGCGGGCGGTGGTTGGGTCCGGGGCTGGGGTGTCGCCTCGGCAGTTGCGACAGAGGCCGCCGGGGAGGGCTTCGGGGCGGCCCGGGACGCCGCATTCCGTGCATTCCATGATGCGGGTGGGGGCGTGTTCGGGGGCCTGGCCCGGGGTGGGGTTGGGGAGTGGGGCGGGTGGGAGTTTGGTGGTTAGGCGGGTGCGGGCGATGGCGCCTGGGGAGTGGACTTCGGGCGGGAGGCCGGCGGTCAGGACCGTGATGAGGTGGGTGGCCGATACGCCTCGGGCGAGCCATTGCGCTGCCAGGGCTTCGAGGGCGGTGCATTCGGCGGCGGAGAGGATCATGCGGGGGTCGGCGGTGCCGAGCGCGGCGAGGGCCGCGTAGGCGGGCGAGTGGGGTGGTGGGGCCGGGTGGGGGTTGGTGGTCGCCTCGGTCCGGACCGGGGTGGCGGTGCGTAGTGGGGGTTCGGGGATCTCGGGTGCGAGGGATGCGGGGTCGGGGGCTGCGGGGGCCGGGGCGGGAATTACGGGGTCGGGCGGCGCGGGTTCGGGGGTTGCGGGGACGGGCAGCGCAGGGTCGGGGGCTGCGGGGGCGGGCGACGCGGGGTCAGGGAGTGCGGGCGCGAGGGCCGCCGGGTCGAGGGCCACGGGGTCGGGCGGCGCAGCGTCGGGGGATGCGGGCGCGACGACCGCCGGGTCGAGGGCCACGGGGTCGGGCGGCGCAGCGTCGGGGGATGCGGGCGCGACGGCCGCCGGGTCGAGGGCTGTGGGGTCGGGCAGCGCAGGTTCGGGGGGTGCGGGTGCGCGGGATGCCGGGTCGGGGACTGCGGGTGCAGGGGCATCGGGGTCGGGCGGCGCGCAATCGGGGTCGGGGACTGCGGGGGTGGGGGCGGGGGTTGGGGGTCGCTCGTCTGGGGGGTGTTGTGGGGGTGTGTTGCCGGTGAGGAAGTGGTGCCACCAGGTGTCGTTGCGGGCGGTGCGGGTGAAGTACGTGCGGTAGACCCACTGGGTGCCGCCGTTGCCGACGGTCTCCTGGACGCGGCGGAGGTGGCCGGCGGTGGAGAGGTGGGTGAGGGCCGAGCGTACGGCTTGCTGGCCGTAGCGGGGCTGGGTGGCCGCGAGGGTCTTGACGTCCATGGCGGCGCCGTCGGGCAGCCGGTCGATGAACGCGGCGATGAACGCTTCGCGTTCGGGGAGGCCGGTGAAGTCGTCGCGGTGGCGGCGGTTCTGGTCCGGGGCGGAGCGCTTGCCGTAGCCGGGGGCCGCGAGGCGGGGCCGGGAGATGGCGGGCGAAGCGGTGGGCGCGCAGGGCGCCGTAGTAAGTTTGGCGTCAGCCACGAGATCGCTGCTTTCGATCTTGAAGGTTAGGCCCCGGTTCGGTGTTGGTAGCACCGGCCGGGGTCGTTTGTTGTGCGTGCGCTACTTGCTGCGGCGAACGCTAGGGGTTGGCGACGGGCTGTGGCAAGCCGGTCGCGGAAAGTCATGTGCGCTGGTACGCGCGAGGGTTGGGAGGGCGGGTGGGTTGTGCCAACCCACCCGTTCCTTGGATAAGGGGCTCGGGTCTCGCCACCCGGAGCTTGGGGCTCAAGCCCCGAGGCGGAGGGGGAGTTACGCCGCCCAGCTACGGCCAGGGGTGGTGAACTGGGCCCGAACGCGCCAGAGCGCCTACAGTTCCCCCGCCACCTTGCGGATGTACTCGTCGCTGTCCTCCATCCCGAGCGCCTGCATGCGGATCGTGCCGAAGGCCCGGCTTTGACGGCTCACGTCGCTCGCCTCGGATTGCAATGTGCTGACCCCCTGGCCGGGCAGGTACGCGTACGTCTCGTGTTCTTCGGTTTCGAGGAGGATGATCGGGCCGCCGAATGCGACGTAGGGGGCGCGGCCGGCCGGCAGAACCTGCACGCAGACGTTGCGCATCCGCTGGACTTCCAGGAGACGCTCAAGTTGGCGCCTCATCATTCCGGCCCCGCCCACCATCGTGCGCAACGCGGCCTCGTAGATGACGAAGTTGAACGCCGTGTCGGACTTTCCGTCCAACAACGACTGCCGCCGGAGACGCTTGGTGATGCGCTCTTCCACCGTCTCGTCGTCCAACGGCGGAAGGCCGTGGTTCATCAGCTCGTGCACATACTCCTCGGTTTGCAGCAAGCCCGGCACGAGGAGGGTCTCGTACCAGTACAGCCCGATCGCGGTCTCTTCCAGCTCCATGAACTCGCCGATGGGCCGTACAGACTTCTCGGGCTTCAGGTATTGGTCCGCCGCCTCCAACGTGCCATGCGCCCGGCATACCTGGTCGGCGACCCGGAGCATCCGCAACGTCGGCCTTCGACGCCCCTGTTCCATGGACTTGACGTACTCCGCGTCATAGTCCGCTTCCTTCGCGATTTCCTCGCGCGAGATGCCTGCATACGTGCGCCACAGCTTGAGCTGATCGCCGCAATAGCGCCACGTCATCGGCAGCTGGGTCGGTTCTTTCGGCAACGTGCCCCCTTTTCACCGGCACGACCGGTACACCCTGACGCGTACCCTCGTCGCGGCTGCCGACCGTACGCCCGCGTCGACATGCTCGGATTGTGAACGAAGGAAATTCCCCCCTTACGAACGAATGGTGGCTGCCGCGCCATCCTCGGAGCGCGCGGCGGGCCCGTGCGTACCTGCGCGTCCTGGCGGACGTATGGCGGTTGCAGGATGAGGTGGCCGAGACGGCTGTGCTGATTCTCAGTGAGCTGACGGCCAACGCCTGTGTGCATGCGCGGGTTCCGCGTGGGCGGCATGTGCGGACGCGGTGTCTGCTGTTCGCCGGGCGGTTGCGGATCGAGGTGGCCGATCCGAGTGAGCTGATGCCCGAGCCCCGGGCGGCGGGGCCGGAGGACGAGAACGGGCGGGGGCTGGCGCTGGTCGCGGCGCTGGCGGACGACTGGGGTACGTACCCGCGTCCGTACGGGATCGGGAAGGTGGTGTGGTTCGAGTTGAAGCTGGCGTCGGCTCACAGCGCCGGGGCGCGTTTTCTTGAACGAGCGGTCATGTAAGCCGTAGGGTGCTCGCATGGGCAGAACCAAGGAGTTCGACCCGGGCGCGACACTTCAGGCTGCTCTGGAGCTGTTCTGGCGCAAGGGGTACGAAGCCACGTCGATGCAGGATCTCGTGGATCACCTCGGTATCAACCGGGGCAGCATCTACGCGACGTACGGCAGCAAGCACGAGTTGTACCTGCGTGCGCTCGACCGCTACTGCGAGAACGAAGGGGTGGCGGCGCTGGAGCGGCTGAACCAGCCGGGGCCGGCGCTGCCCGCCGTACGGGAGTTCCTGCGCGCGTTCGCCACCGAGGCGCTGGCGGACACCGACCGCAAGGGCTGCCTGGTCACGAACACCGCGATAGAGCTGCTGCCGGAGGACGACAAGGCACAGCGGCGGGTCGAGACGGCCTTCCATGAGGTGGAGTCGGCGATCACGGGTGCCCTGATAAGGGCCAAGGCTCAAGGCGAGCTGGAAGAAGAGGTCGATGTGCGGGCGCAGGCCCGGTTTCTGGTGACCTTCATCCAGGGACTGCGCGTCATGGGCAAGACCGGAGACGAGCGGCGGATCAACGATGCCGTGGAGCAGGCGATGACGGTTCTGCGCTGACACACCCATCACGCATCATCCCCGCTCCGGCGGGGGTTTCTTTCGGGCAATTACTGGAACGATCGGTTAGGAAAAGAGGGGGACCATGCGCGTACCACGCGCCGTGTACGTCCTGGCCCTGGGCATCTTCGCCATGGTGACCAGCGAGTTCGCCGTCGCCGGGCTGATGCCGCAGATGGCGGCAGGGCTGGGGGCCACCGTGCCGCAGATCGGCTACCTGATCACGGCCTTCGCGGTGGCCATGGCCGTCGGCGGACCGTTCCTGACGGTGGGGGTGATGCGGCTGCAGCAGAAGCGGGCGCTGGGGGTGTTGTTCGGGGTCTTCCTGGTGGGGAATGTGGTGGCGGCCGGCGCGCCGGACTACGGAACGATGATGGTCGCGCGGGTCGTCACCGGGGTCGCCTCACAGGCGTTCTTCGGCGTGGCGCTCTCCGTATGCGCCCAGCTGACGCGGCCGGAAGCGCGCGGCCGGGCGATCGCGGTGGCCATGAACGGGCTGATGCTCGGCACGCTCCTCGGCCTTCCGCTGTCCACGCTGATCGGTGAACATCTGGGCTGGCGGGCCGCGTTCTGGGCGGTGGCCGTCCTCACGGTGGGGGCGGCGGTGTGCACGGCCGTCGGCGTACCGCGGCTGGAGCGGGCGGACGCGGGCGGCGGCGTACGGGAGGAGCTGGGCGTATTCCGCAAGCCGCGGCTGTGGCTGGCGCTGTCCACCAGCACGCTGATCATCGGCGCGACCTTCGCCGTGTTCAGCTACCTCAACCCGATCCTGACCGAGGTCACCGGCTTCGGTACCGGGACCGTACCCCTGCTGCTCGTGGCGTACGGGGCCGCGACCGTCGTCGGGAACACCGTGGTCGGGCGCCTCGCCGACCGGCACACGATCGCCGTGCTGTTCGGCGGGCTGGTGCTGAACCTGGGGTTCCTCGTCGGGTTCGCGCTGACCGCGCAACTGCCCGTACCCGCTGTGGTGTTCATGATGGGGATCGGGCTGGTCGGGGTGACGATGAACCCGGCGATGGTCACCCGCGTCCAGCGGGCCGGGAACGCGCGGGCGCTGGTCAACACCGTGCACTCGTCGTTCATCACGCTCGGCGTGATCGTGGGGTCGCTGGTGGGCGGCATGGCCATCGGCGCGTACGGGCTGCGGGCGACGATCTGGCTGGGGGCCGGGCTGGCGGCGCTGGGGATCGTGTCGCTGGTGCCGGAGCTCGGGGGGCGGGCGGGGCGCCGCCGTACGGACGGTAAGAGCCGTACAACCCGCGTCGTCGCCTCCGGGGCCGGTACGTCCACGAACGCACCGGCCCCGGACGCCACCCCCTGCGTCACACCAACCGCCGGGCCGTAGCCCACCTCGTCAGCTCGTGGCGGTTGGAGAGCTGGAGCTTGCGCAGCACCGCGGAGACGTGCGACTCGACCGTCTTGACCGAGATGAAGAGCTGCTTGGCGATCTCCTTGTAGGCGTAGCCGCGGGCGATCAGGCGCAGCACCTCGCGCTCGCGCTGGGTCAGGCGGTCCAGGTCCTCGTCGACCGGCGGGGCGTCGGTGGAGGCGAAGGCGTCCAGGACGAAGCCGGCCAGGCGCGGGGAGAAGACCGCGTCGCCCTCGGAGACGCGGAAGATCGCGTCGACCAGGTCGGTACCGGTGATCGTCTTGGTGACGTAGCCACGGGCGCCGCCGCGGATGACACCGATGACGTCCTCGGCGGCGTCCGAGACGGACAGCGCGAGGAAGCGGACCGGGCGTTCGGGGTCGGCCATCAGCGAGGCGGAGCGGCGCAGCACCTCGACACCGCCGCCGCCCGGCAGGTGCACGTCCAGCAGGACGACCTCGGGGCGGGTGGCGGTGATGACCGTGACGGCCTGGTCCACGTCGGCGGCCTCGCCGACGACCTCGACGCCCGTCTCGTCGGTGCGGCCGATCTCGGCCTGGACGCCCGTACGGAACATCCGGTGATCGTCGACGAGGACGACCCGTACCGTGCGGGCCGGGCCGTCGCCCGCCTGCCCGCCACCGGCCCGTCCCCCGCCGGCCGTGCCGCCGGTCCGGCCATCCTGTGCGGCGTCGCTGCTCATCTCGTCCGTCCGTCCCTCGTCGACGTTGCCTCCGGCGTACTGCCGTGGTTTCTCATCATCCGTCATCCGGCAGGCGCTCCGCCTCCAGCTCGACCACGGTGCCGCCGTCCGGCGCGGAGCGCAGCCGGGCCGTGCCGCCGTTGCGCTGCATGCGGCCGATGATGGACTCGCGTACGCCCATCCGGTCGCCGGGGACCGCGTCCAGGTCGAAGCCGGGGCCCCGGTCGCGTACGGAGACGAAGACCGTACGGCCCTCGACCTCGGCGTACACCTGCACGGCGCCGCCCTCGCCACCGTACTTGGCGGCGTTGACCATCGCCTCGCGCGCGGCCTGCATCTGTGCGCCGAGCCGTTCGTCCAGCGGGCAGTCGCCGACGACCACGACCTCGATCGGTACGCCGTGGTGGTCCTCGACCTCGGCGGCGGCCTTGCGTACCGCCTCGGCGAGGGTGTCCGGCTCCTGCTCCTCGTCCTTGCCCCGGCCCTCCGGCTTGTACAGCCAGGCCCGCAGCTCGCGCTCCTGGGCGCGCGCGAGGCGGGCCACCTCGCGCGGGTCCTCGGCGTTGCGCTGGATCAGGGTGAGGGTGTGCAGGACGGAGTCGTGGACATGCGCGGCGACTTCGGCGCGTTCCTGCGCGCGGATGCGCATCAGGCGCTCCTCGGACAGGTCCTGTGTCAGACGGACCAGATACGGGCCCGCGAGCAGCGCGATGCCGACCAGCACGGCGAGGGCGGCCTGAAGCGCCATACCGAGGTGGCGGACCGAACTCTGCAGGACGACGATGCCGGTGACGCCGACGCCGACCAGCACCACGCCGGCCGCGCCGCGCACGAACGGGAGCAGGCCCTTGCGGCGGCCCATCTCCCGCCACTGCGCACGGCGCGCGTTGTCCGCCTGGCGCCAGACCAGCGCGACGCCCGCGCCGATCAGCAGGATCGGCCATACATACGCGTTGGCGCGGCCCAGCTGGAACTTCGAGGCGACGACGGCCGCGCCGGCGAGCAGCGTGAGCAGGGCGAGGATCTGGCCCCTGTCGGCCTTGCGGCCCGTACGGCCGCGGGCCTTGCCGAGGAGGCCGGGGGCGGCGGCGGAGGCGTTCGCGCGCGTCGCGTCCACGCCGCCGACGCCCAGCGGGACGATGAACCAGAACGCCGCGTACAGCAGCGCGCCCATGCCCTCCGCCATGAACAGCGCGATGAACACCACCCGCACCCAGGAGACCGGCAGCCCGAGATGCCCGGCCAGCCCGCGTGCGACACCCCCGAGCATCCGGCCGTCGGCACTGCGGTAAAGCTTGCGCAGGGGCGGATCGTCGGGGTCGGGCGCCGGGGCGTAACTCGCCTCGGGCCGGGGTGGCGCGCTGGTCATGGCACCGATCGTCACATGGGAGGCGGGGTCGGGGCATCAGGGTGGACCCTTAGGGCGCCCCTGGGATACGGCCGCGCGCCCGTGTTAGCCGGGCGTTAGTGGCGCGGCAGCCGCGCGGTAGGGCTCACGGACAGAGTGGATGACGTACCGAGGAAACGACGTACGAAACAGCGACCGCCAACCGTCCCGGGGGGACCCGAAATGAGCTCCAGCACCGTGCGCACCGCCCGCCGCCGTACGCTCCGCATCGCCGCCGCGGCCCTGACCGCGGCCGCCGGACTGACCCTGACCGCCTGCTCCGGCTCGGACACCGGCGGCAGCAAGGCCGCGGCCCACCTGGACACGGAGGCGGCCGCAGCGGACACGTCCAGCGGTGCGGGGGCCTCCGCGGACGGGCAGGAGTCCGGTGGTCAGGCCGGTACGGGGGCCAAGGCCGAGTCCGGCGCCAAGGCCAAGGCCGAGGGCAAGACGGGAGCCCCGGGCGCCGCGGGCGAGAAGTCGGCCCGCTCGGGCGCCGGGGGCGGCAGCAAGGCCGGTGGCTCCGGCGGTCAGCGCTGCCACACCTCGGACCTCAAGGCGGCCTTCGCCACCGGCGAGGACGCGGTCCCCGACCCGAACGCGAGCGGCGGGACGACCACCAGCATCGTGCTGACCAACAAGAGCAGCCGCACCTGCACAATCGGCGGCTTCGCCGGTGTGGACCTCCGGCCGGACGCCGGCGGCCCCAGCTGGTCGCTCGCCCGCTCCTCCGCCAAGCACGGCTCGATCACCCTGGGTCCCGGCGACAGCACCGACTTCACCCTCAACCTCGGCATGGCCAAGGAGAACGACGAAGGCTCCTGGAAGCCCGCAACCGTCGCCGTCACCCCGCCCAACGAGACCACCGCGCTGACGCTGAAGTGGCCCTGGGGTCCGCTCGTCCACCAGGACGGCGCCACCCACCCCGCCACCTTTGTGAACCCGATCGGCTGACGGGCCGCTACTGATCGTCCCGCTTGGCCTGATCGTCCTGCCCGGCCTGCTCACGGTCCTCGGGCAGGCGGAGGCCGGCCAGGACATCGTCGAAGACCTTCTTGTACCGGTCCCACTCGGTGGCCGGCGCGGAGAGGTAGATGGCGTACTCCTTCTCGCCGGGACGGCCGAAGCCCAGGTCTATGGCGCGGAACTCGCGTCTGCTGCCCGACCACTTCCACTCCCACAGGGCGGCGGGCCGGTCGCGGAAGCGCGTCTCCTGCATGCGCAGCTGCTGGTAGCCGGGGAACTTGCCCTCGTTGAGAGCGGCGCGCTCGTTGTCCTTCCAGCGCTGAAGCGGATTCGCGCCCGCGAAATCGAGCGACTCGATGCGCAGGCCGACCAGCTGGTTCGGGTTGAGGTAGACGGAGCCGTTCGCCTGCTTCTGACGGGTCCAGCCGTTCGGCAGCGGGAAATCGACACCGGCCGCCGGGTCCGTCACCCGGTGGTAGCCCGCGGGAACCGGCCGCGGGGTGGGCTTGGCGCGGGGCTTCGACGGGGTGGGCGACGGGTTCTCGGGCTGCGGTGTACGGCTGTCGGACGCCTGCGCGTCTCCGTCCGGCCAGTAGCCGAGGGCGTACAGGGTGCTGCCCGCGAGAGCCAGTGCGGCAACCAGGGAGACGGCGGTGAGCAGGATCGTGCGGCCGCGTTTGCCGGGCTGCTTTTCGGAGGGGGGCGGGGTGGTGGCCGGGGCCGTGGCCGGGTGGTTGACCGGGGCGGTGGGGCCGGTGGCGGGGGTGAATGCGCCGGTGGGGGCCGTGTTGCCGGCCGTGTTGCCGGCCGTGGACGTGTCGCTCGTACCGTTCGTAGCCGGGGGTGCCAAGTGGTACGAACCGGTTGCCGACGGCGGAGTTGGGGCCGGGGTCGGGGCCGGAGTGTTCGTGTGGTCGCCGTGGGCCGGTGGTGTCGTACCGGCCGTGGTGGCGGTGGAGTCCCCCGCCGCTCCGTGTGCGCTTGCACCGCTTAGCCATGCGGTGGTGTTCGTGTGCGCTGCGGGTGCGCGCAGGGCCTGTTCCACGGCCTGGGCCGAGGGGCGGTCCGCGGGATCCTTGGCCAGGAGGGCTTCGATCAGACCGGTCAGCGCACCGGCATTGCGCGGCGGGTCCAGCGGATCGACAGCAATGGAGTACGCCGTCTCGACCGCCGTGAGCTTACGGAACGGGGGCCGCCCCTCCAGCGCTTGGTAGAGCGTGGCGCCCAGCGCCCACAGGTCGGAGGCCGGGCCGGGGGTGCCGCCCCGGACCCGTTCGGGGGCGAGATAGTCGATGGAGCCGATCAGCTCGCCGGTCTTGGTGAGGGTGGAGGTGCCGGTGGCGACCGCGATGCCGAAGTCCGTGAGGACGACCCGGCCGTCCTCGCCGAGCAGCACGTTGCCGGGCTTGACGTCGCGGTGCAGGACCCCGGCGGAGTGCGCCGCCCGCAGCGCGGCGACCATGCCGCGGCCGATCCGGGCCACCTCGCCCAGGGGCACCGCGCCGTCCGAGAGCGTGGCCTCCTTGATCAGGTCGCCGAGCGTCACCGACGGGACGTACTCCATGACGATGCACGGCAGACCGGCGTCGTCCACGACGTCGTGGACGCTGACCACGTTGGGGTGGTTGATACGGGCGGCGGACTGGGCCTCGCGGCGGGTGCGCTCGTTGCGGCGGGCCAGCTCGTCGGGCTCCAGTTGCGGGGAGACGTGCAGCCGCTTGACCGCGACCTGGCGGCCGAGCAGCTCGTCGTAGGACCGCCAGACGGTCCCCATGCCGCCCCGGCCTATCTCCTCGACCAGGCGGTACCGCCCGGCGACCAGCCGCCCGTCGTCCACCGCCGCCTCCGTCACCGCGCCGCGCCCCTTGCCCCTTCGGTTCCCCCATACAGGTGTCCGGCGCAACGATAGTCGTCCGACGGGCGCTGCCGGAGGACCGGGGCGCGGTGTCCAGGCGTGTACCGGGGGCGTGCCGGGGGTTTTCCACGATGCGGAGGGGCCGGTTGTGGTGGTTGGTGCGGGCCCATGGATCAGACGGAAAACGCGGTGACCTGCGCTCGGTCGCTCTCGCCGTCCGAGAGGAACGCCGCCAGCGTCTGGCCCTCCTCGGTCACGGCGGTGCGCTCGGCCCGGGAGAAGCGGCGCAGCGGGGTGGCCGTCACGGTGCCGTCCTCGACGGTCCAGGTCGCGGCGACCCGGCCGTCCACCAGGACGACGCGGGCCCCGGCGACCGAGAGGCCGCGGTGGGCGTCGTCGATGATCCGGCCGCGGTCCTGGTAGCCGAGGACCGCGTTGTCGAAGGCGGGCAGGAACCGGACCGGCGCGGGCGTATCGGGGTCGGGGCGCGGGGCGTCAGGAAGGTCGAGCAGTTCCCGGCCGCGCTCGTCGCGGAAGGTCACCAGCTCCTCGCGTACGGCGGCGATCGCGGCCGGGAGCCCGGCGAGGCCGCACCAGGCGCGCAGGTCGGCGGAGGCGGCGGGGCCGTAGGCGGCGAGGTAGCGGCGCACCAGGGCTGCGCCTACGGGGTCGGGGGCGGCTGGGGTGGTGCCGTTCGGGGGCGTGCCTTCAGGGGCGGCTTGGGTGGTGCCGTTCGGGGCCGCGCCGTTCGGGGCGATCGGTGGGTCGATGTCGCGGCCGAGCCAGGTGGCGAGCGGTACGTACCGGGCGCCCGCCCTCGTACGCCACAGGCCGCGCGGCGGCAGCTGCACCATCGGGACCAGGGCGGCGACCAGCATCTCCCCCAGCGCCCGCAGCCCCGGCTCGGGCCAGCGCCCGGCGACCGCCCGTGCCAGCTCGGGCATCGAGCGGGGCTCCCCGTCGGCCATGACCGCGCGGCCCGCGGCGGCGAGTTCGTCGAGGTCCACCCCGGCGAGTTCGCGGCGGTAGGCGCCCTGCGCACGCCGGCGCAGCATGGCGTCGTGGCGGGCGCGCCAGGCCAGTACGTCGTCGGCGGTGACGAGGTGGACGGTGCGGCGCATGAGGTGCGTACGGACGACATGCCGTCCGGTCAGCAGGTCCGAGAGCGACGACGGGTCGAACGCGCGCAGCCGCGACCAGAGGCCGATGAACGGTTCCTGCGGCTCCTGCGCCTGGAGGCCGCACAGATGCCCCACGGCGTCGAGGACCGGCAGGCCGGCGCGTTCGAGGAGCAACTGGCGGGCGAGGGTGGCACGGTTGAGGGCCCGGGTGTCGAGAACGGTCATGTGCGTCCTTGCCTGGTGGCCGGTGTTTTGGTCGTCGGCTGGTTCTGCGGCCTGGTGGCATCTTGGCGGAGGTAGCGGACAGGTTGTGTCCTCAATGGGGGCCAGCATGGGGTCATGCAGAAGACTTCAGCGCGGCTGCTGGCCCTGCCTTCCCTGCTCCAGACGCGCCGGGACTGGCCGGGGGCGCTGCTGGCCGAGCGGCTGGACATCAGCGCGCGCACCGTACGCCGTGATGTCGACCGCTTGCGGGAACTCGGCTACCCCATTGCCTCGACCAAGGGACCCGACGGCGGTTACCGGCTCGGGCCCGGGTCGGAGCTGCCCCCGCTGCTGTTCGACGACGAGCAGGCCGTCGCGCTCGCCGTAGCGCTCCGGAACGCCACCACCACAGGGGTCGGGGTCGAGGAGGCCGCAGCGCGCGCTCTGCACACCGTCCGGCAGGTCATGCCCGCGCGCTTGCGCCACCGGATCGACACCCTTCAGGTCACCCCTGTCGAGCGGCCGACGGCGCGGCCGAACCCTCAGGTGGACAGTGGTGTGCTGATGGCGCTCAGCGCTGCGGTGCATGCACGGGAGGAGCTGCGGTTCGAGTACGCGCCGGTGTCGGTACCGGACGCGTCCGCGCCCCACCACCCCGTACGCCGCGTGCAGCCCCATCACCTCGTCACGTGGGGAGGCCGCTGGTACCTCGTCGCCTGGGATCTCGACCGGGCGGACTGGCGTACGTTCCGGGCGGACCGGATCGCGCCGCGTACTCCTACGGGGCCTCGCTTCACCCCGCGTGAACTGCCGGGAGGCGATGTCGCCGCCTTCGTCACCGGGCGTTTCCAGGGCTCGGACGGGCCAGGTGGCCGGCCCTGCCGGGGCGAGGTGGTCCTGAAGCTGCCCGCCGGTGACGTATCCCCGTACATCCGTGACGGTGTCGTGGAGGAACTGGGCCCGGACCGGTGCCGGCTGGTGTCGGAAGCCTGGTCGTGGGCCGCGCTGGCCGCCGACATCGGCAGGTTCGACGCGGATATCGAGGTGGTGGGGCCGGGTGAGCTGAGGGAGGCGTTCGGGCGGTTGGCCCGGCGGTACGCCGATGCCGCGGGCGACACGTCGGGAGGCTGAGCCGAGCGGAGGCCCCTGCCCTTGCCCCCGCCCCGGATGATCTCAGGGGCCAACCAGGGTTCCCACGGATGCCGCCGGTCCGCGCGGCTTGCCACCATGGGCGCATGAACGATGCCGCCCCCGCCGACAACACGACGGGCCCCGCCGGGGACGCGTCCGGCCCCGCGGGCACCCCGCCGGCCCCCGACGCCTCCCGCCCGGCGCCGCGGACGCACCCGCGCCGCAGCCGTCGGCACAAGGTGATCGCCGGCGTGTGCGGGGGCCTGGGCCGGCACTGGGACCTGGACCCGGTGATCTTCCGGATCGTGCTGGCCGTACTGGCGGCCTCCGGCGGCATCGGCCTGATCGTGTACGGCTTCGCCTGGCTGCTGATCCCGCAGGAGGGCGAGGACGAGAACGAGGGGCGCCGGCTGCTGTCCGGCCGGGTCGAGGGCACCGCGCTGACCGCCCTGCTGTTCGCGCTGGTCGGCTGCGGCTTCTTCCTGACCTCCCTCGCCAACCGCGGCGTGCTGGCCTTCACCGTCATGCTCGCGCTGGCGGTGGGCGGTTCGGCGTACTGGTCGCGGCAGCGCCGTACGGCCGGGACGGACGGGCCCGGGGCGGCGGACCCGGCGTCCGCCCAGGCCGTCGCGGACGCGCCGCCCGAGACGATGGCGCCGCCCACCCGTAACGGCCCGTCCTGGTGGCGGGACCCGCTCTCCAAGGAAGGGACGGCCGGCGTGGGCTATCTGTGGGGGCCGGACGACGCCCCGTACACCCGCGAGCAGGCGTACGGCGCGGGCGGCAGGGCTTCGGGGGCGACGGCGTGGGGCGGTCCTGGGGGGCCGCGCGGCGCCGCCCCTGCCAAGCGGCGGCGGGCGGGACGGCCGATCGGCGGCTGGACGTTTCTGCTGGCAGTGATCGCGGCCATGGCTGCGGGGGGCGCGGCGGCCGAGCACCACAAGGCGTCCACCGTTCTCATCGCCGGCCTCTCCGCCGCGCTCGTGGTCTTCGGTCTCGGACTGGTGATCAGCGCCTGGTGGGGGCGGACCGGCGGCGGCACGGTCTTCATGGTGATCCTGACGTCCCTGCTGCTGGCGGGCGCCGCGGTGCTGCCGCCGAACGTCACCACCGACTGGCACAACCGCGTGTGGGTGCCGATGGACGCCGCTTCCGTACGCCCGAGCTACGACGTCGGTGCCGGGCGCGGGGAACTGGACCTGACCCACATCCCCTTCAAGAACGGGCAGACGGTACGGACGCAGGCCTCGGTCGGCGCCGGGCAGCTCCAGGTGACCGTGCCCGACGGCGTCACGGCGCGGCTGCACATCGACGTGAAGCTGGGCGACGTACGGCTGCCGGGTGAGTCGTCGAAGGACTTCCACTTCGGGACCGACCAGGAACAGACCGTCACCCTGCCGGCCACGGGGCTGAAGAAGGGCGAGAAGCCGCACGGCACCCTGGATCTCGACCTGAAGGTGGGGGCGGGCCAGGTGGCGGTGGAACGGGGGACTCCTGCGGAGGCTTCGCCTTCGCCGTCGTCGCCCCCGCCCCCGTCAACGCCGTCGCCGTCATCGCAGGACAAGGGAGAGCACCAGTGAAGCGCCACGCTTTCGAGCCCGCCCGGCTCATCACCGGCCTGACCGCGCTCGGCGTGGGAGGTGCCTACGCGTGCGAAGCGGCCGGGGTGGTGGACCTGCCGGGCGCGCTGCCCGTACTGGCCGTACCGGCGGGTCTGTGCCTGGCGGGTGTGACGGCGGCCGTCTGGAGCGTGGTCCGGCGGCAGTGCTCGAAGTCGTCCGCGCCACGGGGCTGAGAATCGGGACCGGCGTGCCCTGGACCAGCGCCCCTATCCGAACAACTGCCGCCCCTGCCTACTGCGCCGTGCCTCCAGCGCCGCGTCCACGGACAGCATCGGTGCCCCGGCGAGCACCAGCGGCAGCCATGCCATCAGGTAGGCCAGGTCGTTGCCGTAGTAGTACGGCTCGGTCGACCAGCTCACGGTGAGCCACAGGCTCAGCGAGATCAGCGCGCCGCCAAGCGCGGCGACGCGCGCGAACAGCCCGGCCAGTGTGCCGATGCCGACCGCCAACTCCCCCGCCGCGATGGCGTACCCGAAACCCGCCGGATTCTTGAGCGCCAGGTCCACCAGCTGGGGCACGGCCGAGGTGTCCCGTACCTGCCGCATCAGCTCGCCGATCGAACCGGTGCCGCTCGCCGCGAAGAACGCCGGGTCGGTCAGCTTGTCCAGGCCCGCGTAGACGAAGGTGACGCCGAGGAAGATCCGCAGCGGCAGCAGCGCGTTGCGCGCCATCGCGCCGCGCGGCCCGCCGCCCCTGCCCGCTCCGGGCCCGACCGTCCCGGCACCGACCGCACGATCCGCGTGAGCCATGGCATCCGCCTCTCCGTCGCCGCCGGACGCGGACGATTGTGCCCGCGCCGATGCGTTACGCAAGGGATACGGATGTCCTCGGGCGGGGCGTTCAGTACGGCCGCCCCGACGTGCCCCCCTCGGTCATTCCCGCGGCCCCCCGGTGGTCCGAGGGGTGATCATTCCTGTACGTCGATCGTGTAGCTGTTCGTCTCCACGCCCGCCGCCGTGACGACCCGGACCTCCACCCGGCCCGGCTCCACGTCCGCCGGTACGGGCACGGTGAGCAGGCCGTCCGTCGGGTTCGCGAAGCCGCCGGCGACCGGCACGAGCGGCACGTGGACGTGCACCGGGCCGATCCGCACGACGGTGCGCGCCAGCAGGTCCGGGCCCTGCGCGCCCGCCGGTACGAAGCCGGTGCCGCGGATCTCGATGTCGTCGCCGGTACGGATCGGCGCGGCCAGGTCGCCCGGCTCCCGGGCCCGTACGACGGACAGGACCACCGGACGGCCGCCCTCCGCGTACTTGCCCGCCACGTACATGAGCGCCCCGATGACCACGATCACGCCGAACGTCCACGGCAGGTCCGGCAGCCGGGACGGGTCGCGGGAAAGGCGCACCAGGGCGAAGGAGACGGCCGCGACGTTCAGCAGCAGGTACTGCGTGTCGGTGAGGCTCGCGCGCCCCGCGTCGTCCGTGAGCAGGTCGCCCGCGCGCGGCCGTTCCGCGCGCACCTTCTGGAGGCGGCGCCCCTGGACGCGTACGACGACCACCCGGCGGACGAGCACCGCCACCGCGCAGGTGATCGCCAGTACGGCGAGAAGCCCGGCGCCGTACGGAAGTTGGAGCCCGTCGATGTGTGCGGCGCGGGCGTCCGCGTCCGTCACCACGGCCAGCTGGACGGCCTGTACGAGGACGGCGTACGCGACGAGCAGCAGCCAGCCCGCGGCCACCGTGCGCGAGGTCGAGAGCCGGTTGTCCTCGCCGACCAGCGGTGCGAGCAGGCCGCCGCGACCGCGGTGGCGCCACGCCGCGCCGGTCAGGGCGAGCGTGAGGACCACCGCGGCGACCAGGCCCGCCGTACGCTGCACCGTCCAGCCGGTGCCGATCGCGGTCAGGGCCTGGACGAGCAGGAGTACGCCCAGGCCGCACCACATCACCAGCAGCGAGCGCCGCCACACGGCGTCCAGCCAGGCCGCGCCCTCGGCGGCGGCGCGCTCGGCGACCGTACGGGCCGAGAGGGCCAGTTCGTCCGAGACCCACTGCCGCGCGGCGCCCGCCGAGTGCGCGAGCGCGGCCGGTACGCCGCGGCCTGCGGCGTACTCCTCGCGCAGCGCCACGAACGCGGCAACCGCCCGGCGATGCCCCTCGCGCGCGCCGCGCGGGCACTTCCCGCACGTGCAGTCGCCGCCCCCACCGGGCTCCCCGGGCACCGGCCCTCCGGCCGCCCGGAACCCTTCGGTCCCTCCCGCCCCCGAGCTCCCTCCGGGCGTTCCGGACGCTCCCGCCGCCCCGCCCGCTGTCTCCACCGACACGTCCGCTCCGCCCCGACCACCAGTCGTCGTCAACTTCACCTTACTGAGCAGGAATTGTGCCGTACGGGGAGCGAGCGGGAAGCCGTGCGCCAGGGTTTACGGGCGGTGACGAGGGGGCGCTGTGTTGACGTCGGGGTGCGGGTGGGGTCGATATCCGAGGGGGCGGGGCAGGGGGTCGGGGCCTCAGTCGAACAGGTCCGGTTCGCTGCGGGTGATCTGCTGGTACAGGGGCTGGTAGTTGATCCACGCGACCAGGTCGTTGCCCAGCTGATCCCGGGTGTGCACGGCGTTCTCGTGGTCGATCAGTACGGGCTTGCCGGCGGCGCGCGCGGTCAGCTGCACCTGGCAGGAACGTTCCATCGTGATGAACCACCAGGCCGCCGCGTCCACCGAGTCGCCGACCGTCAACAGGCCGTGGTTGCGCAGGATCACGGCCTTGTGCGGCCCGAGCGCGGCCGCGATGCGCCGCCCCTCCTCCTCGTCCACGACGACCCCGGTGTATGCGTCGTAGAGGGCATGATCTTCGTAGAAGGCGCAGACGTCCTGGGTGATCGGGTCCAGCAACTCGCCGAGGGTGGAGAGGGCGCGGCCGTACACGGAGTGGCTGTGCGCGGCGGCGATCACGTCCGGGCGGGCCTGGTGGACCTGCGAATGGATCGCGAACGCCGCCTGGTTGACGTGGAAGCGGCCCTCGACGACCTTGCCCTCGTGGTTGACGAGGATCAGGTCACCGACCGTGATGTGCTTGAACGACATCCCGAAAGGATTCACCCAGAAGCAGTCGGTGAACTCCGGATCTCGCGCGGTGATGTGCCCCGCCACCCCCTCCTCGAACCCGAACCGCCCGAAGAGACGCAGCGCCACCGCGAGACGCTCCTTACGGTGGCGCCGCTCCTCCTCGACGGTGGCGTGCTGCGGCGGCATGGCGAAACGGAGCTGGTCGGTGGGTATGGGGGTGGGCGGGGTGGGGTGGGGCATGGGCTTCCTCCTCGCGCTTGGGGCTTTGCTTCGCTCGGCTCGGCTTGGCTTGGCTTGGCTTGAAGCGGAAGCTACCTGTGGGTAGTTGCAGTGACCAGGGGTATGGCAGCAGTTCCGGGTCACCGGTCCGGGGCGCCGATCCGAGTCACCGATCGCGATATGTGATCATCCGGTGCGGATCGATCCGGGCCCAGGAGTGGGCGCTCCTGCGGCTCTCCCACGCCTCGCGCCCGTACGCGCCGATCAGGAAGGACTCCAGCCCGCGGTCCTCCGCAGGAAAGACCTCCGCCGCCCGGCCGTGCACCGTGATCTGCAACCGCTCGCCGTCGGATGTCGTCGTGGCCAGGGCCATGACGCGCAGGGTCCCCATCTCGGCTACGACACCCTCGGCGTCCAGACGGCGCTCGGCCGCGATGACGGAACGGAGGTACGGGCCCGCCGCGGCGTACGAGTCGTCGAGCAGGCGTTGCAGTCGCTTCATGTCTTCGGGCGTCTCATGCATGGCAACACCCTGCCAGGCGCCGATCAACACCTCTGGGCCAACACCTGTGCCGCTACGCGGACTTGTCCTCCCCCACCGCAACCCCACTCAGCCGCTGTACGCCGCGCAGCAGTGCCGAGTGGTCCAGGGCGCCGTCGCCGCAGGCCACGGCCGAGGCGACGAGCTCGGCCGCGGCGGCGCCCACGGGGATCGTGGCGCCGACGGTGCGGGCCGCTTCGGTGACGATGCCCATGTCCTTGTGGTGCAGCTCCAGCTTGAAGCCCGGCTCGAATTCCCGGTCGAGGAAGTTGGCCTTCTTACGGGTGAGCACGGCCGAACCCGCCAGGCCGCCGTTGAGGACATCGAGGGCGGCGGCGAGATCGACGCCCGACTTCTCCAGGAAAACGACGGCCTCGGCGCACGCTTGGAGGTTCACGGCGACGATGAGCTGGTTGGCGGCCTTGACGGTCTGTCCGGCGCCGTGCGGACCGCACCGCACGATGGTGGTGCCCAGGGCTTCCAGGACCGGCCGGGCGGCGTCGAAGTCCTCCTGCTCCCCGCCCACCATGATCGAGAGCACGCCCTCGACGGCCCCCGCCTCACCGCCGGAGACCGGCGCGTCCAGCACGCGGACGCCCTTCTCGGCCGCGGCGGCGGCCAGCTCGACGGAGGTCCGCGGGGTGATCGAGGACATGTCGATCAGCAGGGTGCCGGGGCGGGCGTTCTCCAGGATGCCGTCGGGCCCGTACGCGACCGCCTCGACCTGCGGGGACGCGGGCACCATGGTGATGACCACCTCGGCGTCCCGCACCGCCTCGGCGATCGTCGCCGCTTCCGCCCCACCGGCCGCCACCAGCGCTTCCGCCCGCCCGGGGCTGCGGTTCCAGCCGGTCACCGTGTGACCGGCCTGGGCGAGGTTGACGGCCATCGGGCTGCCCATGATGCCGAGGCCGATGAAGGCGATGGTGCTCATTGCGCAACGCTCCTCGTTCGTTTCCGTATGGCGGATTCTTTACACCGCTATACGGAACTCATCATGGGAGGGTTGTCAGCGCGCGTCAACGTTCACAGGCGGTCGATCTCGGTGAGGTCGATGGAGATGCCGAAGGGGACGTCGAGCTCCAGCTGCTCGCGGAAGGTGCCGACGGGGTGGTAGGTGCGCGTCGCCGGGTCGAGCCCGAACGCGTGCACCACCGGGTACATGCCCGGCCCGTCGTTCTCCACGCGCCAGAAGTGCGGGATGCCCGCGTCGGCGTACTTACGGGGCTTGGTGTCACGGTCCAGCGCCTGGGACTGCGGAAGGACGACCTCCACGGCGAGCAGCACATCACGTGCGTGAAAACTCAGCTGGTCCCGGCTGCGTGCGGCCGCCGCCTGGACGATCACGAGGTCCGGCTCGGGGGCGTTCCGCTTGTCGATCACCACCGTCATCCGGCACCGCGCCGTCAGCCCGGGCGGGGCGGTGCGGCACAGCCCCGCCCGCAGCAGATCGATCACAAGGCTGTGGAAGGCGGTCTGCCGCCCCTGGGACAGCAGGCACCCGTCGATCAGCTCCACGTGCGCGGGGATGTCGGGCGGCGCCAGCAGGTCGTGGGTGGTGTAGCTGTCCGGGGCCCGCCGGGCTGGTGAGTGCCGTGGGGTGCTGGTGGTCATCGGCGGTGGCCGATCGCCGTGAGGTCGATATCGATGGCGAAGGGCTCCGCGAGCTTGAGTCGGTTGCGGTGGATTCCCGTGCGGACGTAGGTCCTGGTCGCGGGGTCGAGTTCGTGGACGTACACCACCGGCAAGCCCTCGCTGCCCTCCTCGACCCGCCAGAAGTGCCGGATGCCGTGGGCGGCGTACATGCGAGTCGCCTCGCGGTCGCGGTCGGCGGTGTCCTCCGAGACGATCTCGATCACCAGCGTGACGTCCTGTGGGTCGAGGTGGGTCTGCTGCGCAGACATGTCCACCCCGGGCCGGGTCACCAGGACGTCGGGCTCCGGGTGGTTGCGCTTGTCCAGGGCTATGGCGAACTGGCGGAGGACGTCGGAGGCGGCGGGCGCCTGGGCCAGCAGGCACCACTCCAGGAGCCGTATGGCGCGCATGCGGAAGAGGGTCTGCGGGGGCCTCGGGACGCGGGTGCCGTCGAGGAGTTCGTGGCGGGTGGGTGGGTCGGGGTGGGGCTCGGCGAGTGGCACGGGTGTTCGCATGCCTCAGTGTTGCCCGTGCGGCCGGGGCGCCTACCCCGAACGCCACAGCCGCCGCTCAAACTGATGAGCGACGGCTGTGGCGTTGACCTGGGGTGGGCCCTACGGAGGGGTTACTCCCACTCGATGGTGCCCGGGGGCTTGCTGGTGACGTCGAGGACGACGCGGTTCACCTCGGCGACCTCGTTGGTGATGCGGGTGGAGATGCGGGCCAGCACGTCGTACGGCATGCGGGTCCAGTCGGCGGTCATCGCGTCCTCGGAGGAGACCGGGCGCAGCACGACCGGGTGGCCGTAGGAGCGGCCGTCGCCCTGGACGCCGACGCTGCGGACGTCCGCGAGCAGGACCACCGGGCACTGCCAGATCTCGCGGTCCAGGCCGGCCGCGGTCAGCTCCTCGCGGGCGATGGCGTCGGCCTCGCGCAGGAGGTCGAGGCGCTCCTTGGTGACCTCGCCGACGATGCGGATGCCCAGGCCGGGGCCGGGGAACGGCTGGCGCTGGACGATCTCGTCCGGCAGGCCCAGCTCGGCGCCGACCGCGCGGACCTCGTCCTTGAAGAGCTGGCGCAGCGGCTCGATGAGCTCGAACTCCAGGTCCTCGGGGAGGCCGCCGACGTTGTGGTGGGACTTGATGTTCGCGGTGCCGGTGCCGCCGCCGGACTCCACGATGTCGGGGTAGAGCGTGCCCTGGACCAGGAACTTCACGGGCTCGCCGGCCGCGCCGGACTCGGCGACGATCTCCGCCTGGGCCTGCTCGAAGACCCGGATGAACTCGCGGCCGATGATCTTCCGCTTCTGCTCCGGGTCGGAGACGCCGGCCAGCGCCTTCAGGAAGCGCTCGGAGGCGTCGACAACCTTCAGCTGGACGCCGGTGGCGGCCACGAAGTCCTTCTCGACCTGCTCGGTCTCACCCTTGCGCATCAGGCCGTGGTCGACGTAGACGCAGGTCAGCTGGTCGCCGATGGCCTTCTGGACGAGGGCGGCGGCCACCGCGGAGTCCACGCCGCCGGACAGGCCGCAGATCGCCCGCGCGCTGCCGACCTGCTCACGGATGGCCGCGACCTGTTCGTCGACGACGTTGGTGGTGGTCCACACCGGCTCGATGCCCGCTCCCCGGTAGAGGAAGTGCTCCAGGACCTGCTGGCCGTGCGTGGAGTGCATCACCTCGGGGTGGTACTGCACGCCGTACAGCTTCTTCTCGTCGTTCTCGAAGGCGGCGACCGGGACCATGTCCGTGGAGGCCGTGACGGTGAAGCCCTCGGGCGCGGCGGAGCAGGCGTCGCCGTGCGACATCCACACCGGCTGCTCGGCCGGGGTGCCCTCGAAGAGGGTCGAGGCGCTCTTGGAGACGTGCAGGTCGGTACGGCCGTACTCGCGGGCGCCGGTGTTGTCGACGGTGCCGCCGAGGGTGGTGGCCATGAGCTGGAAGCCGTAGCACATGCCGAAGACCGGGACACCGGCCTCGAACAGGGAGCGGTCCAGGCTGGGGGCGTCCTCGGCGTAGACCGACGACGGGCCGCCGGAGAGGATGATCGCCTTGGGGTTCTTGGCGAGCATCTCGGCCACCGGCATGGTGGACGGGACGATCTCGCTGTAGACCCGGGCTTCGCGTACGCGGCGGGCGATGAGCTGGGCGTACTGCGCGCCGAAGTCGACTACCAGGACGACGTCGGGGGCGGCAGCAGGTGACGCTGATGGCACTTCGGCGGCCTTCCGGCGGTGGTGGTGCAAGGGGTTGGACTTTCGATTCTAACGGGCTCATACTGAGCGCCATGTACAAGCAGCTGACCTTCGTCTTTACCTATGGCACCGGCCCGTCCGGCTGCCATGGTCGTGCTGCTTGATCAACTGACGAGCGACTTCCCAGGCGCCCCGGGCCGACAAGGCCCGGGGCGCTCTGTGTTTCACCGGAGCGGGCGGGGCCGCAGACGGTACGGACGGTGGCTGCGGGGGTCCGGAACCCCAGGAGTGACGGACATGAGCGGTATGAGCGGCGTCCAGGCTGTGACGGATCTGACGAGCACCCCGGCGGCGGCCCCGGCGGCCCCCGTGAAGGCCCCGGCGACCACCGACACCGGTGCCCGCACCGAAGCCGCGGCCGGTGTGATCACCGATGCCCGGGCGCGGATCGACGATCTCGACGGGCGGATCATCGGCCTCGTACAGGAACGGATGGCGGTCTCGGCCGTCATCCAGCGTGAGCGCATCGGCTCCGGCGGGCGCCGGGTGAACCTGTCGCGCGAGATGGAGATCCTGGAGCACTACAGGGGCCAGCTCGGCCGGCCCGGCACCGCGCTGGCCATGACGCTGCTGGAGCTGTGCCGCGGCCGCGTCTGAGGGGCTTACGGGCCGGGCGCGCGGACCGGCGTACGAGGCGCACGTCAACGGCGTACGGGCGCGCCCGGCGGACCGGCGACTCACCCGTACGGCGCCGTGACCGGCCCCCGCCGGGCTTCGTTGTTCCGGGTGCCACGCCAGCCAGGTGCGGTCTGCAGGACTACGCGTAGACGCCGCCCGTGGGCGGATCCGCCGGAGCGATGAGACGTCGGCCGACTTGGAGCGGCCCGCGTCGTGGGACCTCGCTGCGGTGTTGTGGCCGGTCAGCAGGGGACAGCAGCCCGGCCACATCCGATGGGGCGGCCGGTTCCGGGGACGCTTGGAGCCGGCCGCATCCGGTCGGAACGGTTGCGACGCGGGCCGTCGGCGCGAAGGCGACGGGCGCCGCGACCGTGCAGGGCGCCCGCCCCCGGACACACGGGGCACCCTCCCCGGACAACTTGAAAGCCTGCGGCGGCGCTTTCCCCGGCGCCGCCCCATCGGCGCCGACGCCGCCCTGACGCCGGCGCCGCAAGCCAAGGGCCCCGCGGCCGTCCGCCCCCCTCGCGGACGGCGCCCCGGGGCCCTTCGCCGCGTCTCGCGCCCTGGTGGCGAGCGGCACTTCCGTGGTCAGTGGTGAATCCTCCGCGGTGAATTGTGCAACCTTTTCCGGTCATGGCCGGTCAGTATCTGCAATCGCCCGGCCATCCCGCGCCCCACCGCGACGGCCTGTCTCACGAACTCGTGCCGTGCTCATGGCACTTCGGTCCCGAGAGGTCTTCACGATGAAGCTCCGCCGCGCCCTGGCCGCCGTCTCCGCGACGGCCGCCATGGCCCCCGCCGCCCTGCTGGCGGCGCCCGCCGCGTACGCCACCGAAACGCCGGGCCAGAGCCCGACGGCCACCGCGACCGGCACACCCACGGCCACGCCGACGCCGGTCACGACCCCGTCCTCGAACTCCCCGGCGCCCGGCCCGGCCGACGAGAAGACACCGCCGGCCAAGAAGACGCCGACTGCCGAGAAGACCCCTCCCGTCAAGAAGCACCGGGCCGCCACCCCCACGACCACCCCGTCCGACGAGATCGAGTGCTCCGACTACTCCAGCGAGCGGGCGGTCCGTACCGAACTCCGCGGCCTGCCCAGCAAGATCGTCGCCGGTTCCGGATGGGTGGACTTCACCTTCCGCGCCACCAACATCTCCGGTGAGCACATCACGTCAGTGAGCGCCTTCGCGCTGGTCTACGCCCTGAAGGACCCGACCACCGATGACGTCTCGGACCACCTGACCTTCCAGTGGCTCGACGCCAGAACGGGGACTTGGAAGCGGGTACCCGCCGCGGAGGAGAACGACGGGTTCTTCGCTTCCCTCGGTGGCCGCGACGGGCTGCGCCCCGGTGAGTACGCGGAGGCCAAGCTGCGCCTGAAGGCGGACGCGAAAACGCCCGCCAGTTACGGCGGCGCGGTCAGCGTGGGCTGGTACGCGAACGCGGACCACGAGTGCGGCTTCTCGGAGGCCATGGACTACGACTTCACCATCCTGCCCGCGGGCAGCGGCAAGCCGGGCACCCACGTACCGGACGCGCAGGGCAAGCCCGGCAAGCCCGGCCACCGCCCCAACCGGCCGGCGCCGCAGGGCGGTACGAAGCAGCAGGTCCAGCTGCCGGTCACCGGAAAGCTGGCCGACACCGGCGCGTCCTCCGGCCTGCCGACCCTGGCGCTGGCGGGCGGCGCGGCGGTCGCGCTCGGTGCGGGCGCGGTGTTCGCCGTACGCCGCAGGAAGGGTGCCGACGCGGCCTGAGGCGGGCGGGACGGGACAGGGCCGGGCGGGACAGGGCCGGGCGGGGCTACTGGGACCGCGGCGGTACGGCCGGTACCGGAAGCAGCGGCAGCCGCAGGGCCGCGAACGCTTTCTCCGGGACGGCCGGGTGGCTCGGTGCCACCGGGGCCAGCCGCCGGTACGGGCGGCCCGGCGCGGGGCGGGTGTCCTCCTCGCCCTTGTTCGGCCAGAAGGACATGGCGCGTTCGGCCTGTGCGGTGATGGTCAGAGACGGGTTGACGCCGAGGTTCGCGGAGACCGCCGAGCCGTCCACCACCGAGATGCCGGGGTGCCCGTACAGGCGGTGGTACGGGTCGATCACGCCGTGGTCCGCGTCCTCACCGATCGGGCAGCCGCCCAGGAAGTGCGCGGTCAGCGGGGTGCCCATCAGCTCGCCGACATTGCTGCCCGCGAAACCGTTGATCTCCTGGGCGAGCAGGGTGGCGGCCTCGGTGGCCTCCGGAATCTGCTGCGGGTTGGGCGCGCCGTGGCCCTGGCGCGCGGTGAGCAGGCCCTTTCCGAGGCCGCCCGGTTTGCGGTACGTGGTCAGCGAGTTGTCCAGGGACTGCATGACCAGGCCGATGATGGTCCGCTCCGACCAGCGGCGGTTGGACAGTGAACGCAGCAGCAGGAGCGGGTGGCGGGCGCAGTTGGCCGCCCAGGCGAGGGCGCGGGGCGCGCGCTTGGGGATCGGGACCTGGAGGACGGACAGGCTGCCCATCGCGTTGGAGCCCTTGCCGTAACGCACCGGCTCGATATGGGTGACGGCGTTGGGGTGGACGGACGAGGTGATGGCGACGCCGCGGGTGAAGTCGGCCTTGGGCGCGCCGTGCGCCTTGCGGTAGCGGCGGTCGTCGGTCTGCGCGCCCACCAGGGCCTCGGAGTTGGTGCGGGTCAGTTCGCCGAGGCGAGGGGAAATGAGCGGCAGCAGGCCGCTGTCCCTCATCTTGTGCAGGAGGGTCTGGGTGCCGTACGTGCCCGCGGCGACGATCACCCGGCGGGCCGTGAACGTACGGCCGCGGCCCTTGCGCTTGTCGTCGGTGGGCAGCGTACCGACGGCGAAGCCGCCGCGGGAGTCCTCCGTGACGGTGACGACCGAGGTCATCGGGTGGATGACGGCGCCCGCCCGCTCGGCGAGATGGAGGTAGTTCTCGGTGAGGGTGTTCTTGGCGCCGTGCCGGCAGCCGGTCATGCACTCGCCGCATTCGGTGCAGGCCCGGCGGGCGGGCCCGGCGCCGCCGAAGTACGGGTCGGACACCTCGGCACCGGGCGCGGCCTTCGCCGTACCGTCGCTGTCCTCGCCGTCCCCGAAGAACACGCCGACCGGGGCCAGGTGGAACGTGTCGCCGACGCCCATCTTCTCGGCGGCGGCCTTCAGGTGGACGTCCGAGGGGGTCATGGTCGGATTCAGGCGGACGCCGAGCATGCGCCGCGCCTGGTCGTAGTACGGCTTGAGCTCGTCCTGCCAGTCGGTGATGTGCCCCCACTGCCGGTCCTCGAAGAACTGCTTCGGCGGTACGTAGAGGGTGTTGGCGTAGTTGAGCGAGCCGCCGCCGACCCCGGCGCCGGCCAGCACCATGACGTTGCCGAGCAGGTGGACGCGCTGGATGCCGTAGCAGCCGAGGGCCGGGGCCCACAGGTAGTTCTTCAGGTCCCAGGAGTTCTTCGGCAGGGTGGCGCGGGTGAAGCGGCGCCCGGCCTCCAGGACGCCGACGCGGTAGCCCTTCTCGGTCAGGCGGAGCGCGGAGACGGAGCCGCCGAAGCCGGAGCCGATGACGAGGACGTCGTAGTCGTAGCCGTCCGCCTCGGACGGGTCGTGCTGGTTTTGGGCAGGGTTGTCCTGGGGCACTGGCGCTCCCTCGGTCTCGGCGGGCTCGCGGCCCGGGTCTCGGCGCGGGCGGATCGGCGCAGGCGGATCAGCGCATACGGAGCGCCTTCAGCACGCGCAGGCTGCGGGTTATGAACGCCGCGTACTTCTCGTCGTCCATGCCGAACGACGGGGCGAGCGGCATCAGGCGCTGGTGGGCGACGGTCTGCGCCTCGGTGTACTTGAGGATGCCCTCGGAGCCGTGCCGGCGGCCGAGGCCGGAGTCGCCCATGCCGCCCATCGGGGACTGGACGCTGCCGTAGCCCGCGGCGTACGCCTCGTTGACGTTGACCGTGCCGGTGCGCAGGCGCGCGGCGACGGCCCGGCCACGGCGGCCGTCCTCGGTCCAGACGCTGGAGTTCAGGCCGTACGGGGTGGCGTTGGCGCGGGCGACCGCCTCGTCCTCGTCGCGGAAGCGGTAGATCGAGACGACCGGGCCGAACGTTTCCTCCTCGCACACGGCCATGGGGGGCTCGACACCGTCGAGGATGGTGGGCTCGTAGAACAGCGGGCCGATGTCGGGGCGGGGGCGGCCGCCGGCGACGAGCTTGGCGCCCTTGGCGACGGCCTCGTCCACGTGCCGGGTGACGGTCTCCAGCTGCCGCTCGCCGACGAGCGAGCCCATGTCGGCGCCGTAGGCGAGGGCGTTGCCCAGGCGCAGTGCCTTCGTGCGGGCGGCGAAGCGCTCCAGGAAGGCGTCGGCTATGGACTCGTGGACGTACAGCCGCTCTATGGAGATGCACAGCTGGCCCGCGGACGAGAAGCAGCCGCGTACGGCGCCCGCCGCGGCCTTGTCGATGTCGGCGTCGTGCAGCACCAGCATGGCGTTCTTGCCGCCGAGTTCGAGGGAGACGCCGACCAGGCGGGCGGCGGCGCCCTGGGCGACCTCGCGGCCGGTGCGGGTGGAGCCGGTGAAGGAGACGTAGTCGGCGTGCTTGACGACCTCGGGGCCGATGACCGGGCCGTCACCGAGGACGACCTGCCAGACCTCCGGCGGCAGCCCGGCCTCGATGAGCTGCTCGCGGGCCCACAGGGCGGTCAGCGCGGTCTCCGTGTCGGGCTTCATGACGACGGCGTTGCCCGCGGCGAAGGCGGGCAGCGCGTCGCCGACGGACAGCTCGAAGGGGTAGTTCCAGGGGGCGATCTGGCCGACGACGCCGCGGGGGTGGCGCAGTTCGGTGACCTTGGTGAGGGCCGGTACGACACCGGTGTGGCCGCGGGGGCGCAGGTACGCGGGGGCCTTGCGGCCGTAGTGGCGGGCCGCGACGGCGACGGCCTGGACCTCCTCGTGGGCGTGCAGCCGGGCCTTGCCGGTCTCCAGCTGGATCAGGTCCAGCACCTCGGCCTGGCGGCGCAGGACCAGGTCGTGGAAGCGCAGCAGGACGGCCGCGCGCTGCCGTACGGGGACCTCGGCCCAGGCGCGCTGGGCCGCACGGGCGCGCTCGAAGGCGGTCGCCACGTCCTCGGGGGTGGACTCGGGCAGGTCCGCCAGCTTCTCGCCGGTGAACGGCGTGTGGTTGGCGGTACGGCCGCTGCCGGTGACGCCGCGGGCGAGGCGGGCTGCCAGATGCGGCGTGACCACGTCGGCGGCGGTACGGGTGCCGGCGGCGGCGCGGGCGACGGGATTGCCGTCCGAGGGCGCGTCGGCGGAAACGGTGCCGGCGGGTGCGGAGGAGCGGGTTCCGGTGTCCTGCGAGTCCGTCATGCGGGCGAGCGTATGACGCGCCGGACGCTTTGGGTACCCACCGGTAACGAGTTTTCACGCGATACGCACCATCGCGCCAGTGTTTGCTGGCCACGAGGGGGCTGTCCTGCGGGGTTGTGCGGTGGGACGGAGCGGGCGACCGGTCCGGGGACGGACCAGGCGACCGGTGTCCGGGCGAGCCCCGCCGCCCTCGGGTGCCCCGGCTCTTCGGACACTCCATGCCGCCCGGACCGGCCGCCGTCAGGTGACAGGCGCGGTGCGGAGGTCGAGGCGGGTGAGGAGGAGACGGGCGGAGACGGCGTACGGGAGGTGCCCGAACGTTCCTGCGAGGGGTGGGACCGGGTGGGCCCGGGGTCGCCGTCCTTCCCGTCCCCGTCCCCGCCCCTGCGGACCAGCGCCGCGATACCGAGGCCCGCGCCCGCCAGCACGCACACGGCCACGCCCACGATGAACGCGGTGCGCCCGCGCCCGGTGTGCGGGCGGGCCGCGGCGGCGAGCGCGCGGTCCGCTATGGCGTCCGGTATCGGGACGCCGTGCGTACGGCCCGGTTCCTGGGCGGGCGCCGGGCGTTCGGGGGCGGGTGACGGAGGCGGCGGCGTCTCGGGGGCGCGGCCCGACTGGAGGTAGCCGCGCAGCAGACGCTCGGTGGCGATGACGTCCAGGCGCCGGGCCGGATCGCGTTCCAGGAGGCCGCGGACGACGGCCAGGAGGGGGCGGGCCGGTTCGGACAGTTCGATCTCGTCGTCCATGACCGCGCTCAGTACGCCGCCCAGCGAATCGCGGCGGAACGGCGTCTCCCCGCTTAGCGCCGCGCACAGCAGCACCCCCACCGACCACAGGTCCGCGGCCGGGCCCGCGGGTCGGCCGGCCATCCGCTCGGGCGCGGTGTACTCCGGCGAGCCGACGAAGCCGCCGGACTCGGTCAGCGTCGTACTGCCGGACACCTTGGCGACCCCGAAGTCGGTGAGGACGACCCGGCCGGTGCCCTCCTCCAGCAGGACGTTGGCGGGCTTGATGTCGCGGTGCAGCACGCCGAGAGTGTGGGACGCCCTGAGGGCGCCCAGCAAAGCCAGGCCGATACGGGCCACTTCGCGGGGTGCGAGCGGGCCGCCGCCGATGAGCCGGTCCGCGAGGGACTGGCCGTCGACCAGCTCCATGACGATCCAGGCGCGGCCGTCCTGTTCGACGACATCGTGCACGACGATCACGTTCGGGTGCCTGATCCGCGCGACGGTCCGGGCCTCGCGCACCGCCCGCTCCCGCTGGGCCGCGGCGTCGGGGCCGCCCGCACGGGTCACGCCGCCCCGCTCGCCGGGCTCCTCGTCCACGTGCAGGACCTTCACGGCGACCTGACGGGCCAGCAGTTCGTCGGTGGCGCGCCAGACCGTGCCCATGCCGCCGCGGCCGAGCCGTTCGCCCAGGCGATAGCGGCCGGCGATGAGCCGGCCCTCGCCCCCGAAGCTCCCCATGGGGTCATCTTGCCCCACCTGCCGTGGTCCGGCGCCGGTGCCGCGAGCGGCGGACGGTGCACGCGGGGTACAGGGGGCGGGGGCACACGATTGCGGCGCGCCCCCGTGGGCAGAGGGTGAGGAGCCCGGCCGTACGGAGAGCGGCCGGTGCCGCGGTACCGGACACGGACCGTGCCCCACGACACACGGAAGGGAACCTCCGCCGCCTGTGTCGCCGTCCTTGAAACAGTGAGGCGGCAGCAGCACAGGGCAGCGGTGACCGGGCAGCGAACAGTGGGCAGTCGGCAGCACACGGGCCGGCGCGGGTGAGCACGGCGCGGCGGATCGGGGGTCGGACATGGTGATGCAGGACGGTGGTGCGGTGGACGTCCGGCCCGGCCCCGACCCCGGCCGGGCGGCCCCCGGGCACGCGCGCGCGTACCGTACGGCGGGGGCCGCCCTCGCCGTCTACGGAGGCGCGCTGACCGCCTGGACGGTCTACGGGATCATCCAGGGCGACGGCAGCGTGTGGGACTTCTTCGAGGGACTCTTCAACCCGCGCGCCTCCTTCTTCATGTGGACGCTCGGGCCCGGCGAATGGGCGCTGGTCGTCGCGCTGCTGGCGGTCGCGGCCGGCGCGCTGGCGCTGCGGCGGGTGGCGCGGACGGGCGCGCTGCTGCTCGGCTGGGTGATCCTGGCCCAGTCCGGGCGCGAGATCGTCGGCCTGTGCCACGCCGGCTACCGGCAGGTGTACGCCACCGAGGCGCTCGGCGGCTGGGTGCTGGCGACCCGGGCCCTGGGCCTGGTGGCGGCGCTGGTCGTGGTCGTCGCGCTGCTGCCCGCCGTGGAGCGGTCGGCCGGGGGCGCGGAGACGGCGCGCGCGGGGGCGCGCGACGGTCTCCGGCCCGCCGTGACAAAACGGTCGTGCGCCGACGCCGACTCCTGGTGGCGGCGCCGGCTCTCCCGTATCTGCGGGGTGCTCTTCCTGGGGATGGCCGCGCTGCGGCTCGCCTGGACGGTGTGGGGCATGTCCGAGGAGCGCATCGACGTGGGCACCTACCTGCGCAGCGCGCTGGACGGCGCCGCCGCCGGCGCCGTCCAGCTGTCCCACTCCAGCGAGTTCACCACGCTGTCGTCGGTGGTGGTCCTGCTGGTGCTGGGCGTGCTCGCGGTCCGCAGCAACCGTGACGTGCGCGGCGCGCTCCTGGTGTTCGCCGCGGTGGAGCTGTACCTGACCGTGCGGACCGTGGTGCTGCTGACCGTCACCGGCTTCTTCGGCGGCCCGTTCGTCACCGGTGAGAGCACGCTGTCGCTGGTGCTGACCGCGTACGAGCTGGCCGCCACGACCTCCGTGGTGGTCCTGGCGACCGGCCGGTCGTTCAGTGCGTACGGCTCCTACGAGGACCGGCTCAGCGGCCCGTGTGCCGGTGGAACCCGTCGATCATGGCCTGACGGCCGGGCAGGTTGAACTCCCTGCCCAGCGTGCGCATGATCGAGTTGTCGGTGGGCCGGTAGAGGCCGCGCGGGTAGTAGCCGCCGCCCTCGAAGGCGCCGACCTTGCCGCCGTCCGGCGAGTTCTGGCCCAGGTAGCGGTACCACTTCGCCTTCTTGGCCTTCATCTCCGCGACGCTCATCTTGGTGATGTTGGGCGCGCTCGGCTCGGCACCGGTGTACGTGCCGTTGGTGTCGTAGACGTACTCGTCGGCCAGCTTGCCGAGCGAGTGACCGGTCTCGTGGACCGCCACCTGCGCGGAGTCGGGGTGGTCCGAGGAGGCGGTGGCGATGCCGTCGTAGCCGACCGGCGAGGTGATGTCGTTGTAGCCGGCGCCGCCGTACTTGCGGGAGTTGGAGAGCACGATGACCAGGTCGGCGTCCGGGGCCTTGCCCGCGTACGACTCGACCTTGCCGGTGTCCACGCACAGCAGCCGCTCGATGCCGTCGCACCAGAAGTGCGAGTCCAGCGCGGTGTCCTTGACCACGTCCTTGCCCGGGTCGCCGGAGACACCGGACTGGTTGGAGACGGCGTCCACCGTCCAGACGTTGAACAGCTTGCGGTTCGAGGCGTACGGCTCGACCTTGGAGATCTGCTCCCACTTCGCCTTGGCGTCGGCGTGGAAGTCCTTCTGCTGGGCGAGGGTGTAGCCGTCGCCGATGAAGACGACGTCGACCTTCTTGTCGGTGGCGCCGTTACGGATGACCGAGGTCACGTCGCCGTCGGCGGCAAGCCCGGCGGCGGAGGGGGCGCGGTGGGCGTCGGCCAGGCGCTTGGGGGTGGCCACCGGGACGGTGGTGTGGCGCGGGTGGCCGTCGGGGGCGAAGTACTCGACCTGCTGGGTGCGGGAGGCCGCGGGCGGCGCGGACGCGGGCGCCGCGGAGTCCGCGGGAGAAGCCGATGCGGTGGCGGCGAGGCCGCTGACGAGGGCGAGACCGGCCGCCGCGGCGGTCAGGCGCAGCCGCTTACGGCCGCGGCCGGCTATTCGGGCGCGGATGCCCGCGGGTGCCGAAGCGTCGGAAGGGGTGGGGGAACGCCGGGGTCTGTGCTGCACGGAAAGCCTCCGGTGAGATGCCGAGCCGTGCCCCGAAGGGCCGTGCTCCGAGGGGGGTTGGGTCCGCGGAACGCCGTACGGAACGGCGCGCGTCGGACCGCGCACAACCTAGAGGCGGCGGTTACGGGAGGCAACGGTTGGGGGGCAAGTTGTCCCGGAGGTGAGCAAAATCCTGTCGCGGGCGATGGATCACGGGTGGTGTGCCGCAGGGCACCGGGAGCGGGCCCGAGGACGTACGAGCGACGGCCGCCGCGTGTGGGGGTCGCGGCGGCCGTCCGAGCCCGTACCGAACGCCCGGGCCGGGCATCCGGCGCAGGCTCTCACTGTGAGCTGCACCGCGTGGTCGGCTTGTGGCCCCCTCGGTGGTGCAGCATGAAAGGCACTCTGCCCGCGGGCGCCACCTCACGGCATCCTCCGCAGGTCGTGCACCGACCCCCGCCGTCCGGCGGGGGTGCCGGCACGCGAGCGGCGGGCAGGCCCGAGGACGGCGGAGCAGGAAGGGGCGGCCGGTGATCCGTGTCGCGGTGGTGGACGACGAGCGGCTGGTCAGATCCGGGCTGCGGATGATCCTGGGCACCGCCCCGGACATCGAGCTGGTCGCGGACTGCGGCGGCGCCGAGGCCGTGGACGCGGTGCTGGACAACGCGGCGGACGTGGTGCTGCTCGACATCCGGATGCCGGACGTGGACGGGCTGACCGTACTGCGCCGGCTGCGCGCCGCCCCGGAACCGCCCGCGGTGGCCATGCTCACGACGTTCGACGCGCAGGAGTACCTGACCGCGGCGCTGCGCGAGGGCGCGGCCGGATTCCTGCTCAAGGACTCCGACCCCGAGCAACTGGTACGGGCCGTACGGACGCTGGCCGGGGGCGGCAGCGTGCTGGACCCGGGCGTCACCCGGGCCGTGATCGGCGGCTACCTCACCGCCGAGGACCAGGCCGCGGCGGCCCGCGCCGTACGGGCCCTGACACCGCGGGAGTCGGAAGTGCTGGCCCTGCTGGGCGAGGGCCTGGGCAACGCGCGGATCGCGGAGCGGATGGGGCTGGCGCCGAGCACGGTCAAGGACCATGTACGGGCGCTGCTGGGCAAGCTGGGCGGGCTCAACCGCGTCCAGGCGGCGATCCTCGCCGACCGCGCCGGGCTGGTCGCGGGCGGGCCCCGGTGAAGCGGCCCGGCGGATTCCGCAGCTTCTCCGGCTTTCCCGGCTCCCCCGGTTTCTTCGGCTCCCTCGGCTTTCCCGACTTCCCCGGGGGCGTACGCCGGGGCGTGTCCCTCGCCGTGCCGGTGCTGCTGTCCATGGTGGACGCCTTCCTCGTCAACGGCCTCGACATGGGCCTGGAACTGGGCGTCTCCCTGGTCGCGGCCGCCGCGCTGCTGCTGCGGCGCCGGCTGCCGCTCATCGTCTTCCTGTTCACGCTCCCCGGCCTGTACATCGGCTACATATGGTTCGCGCCGATGATCGCCCTGTACACGCTCGCCGTGGTCCGGGCAGGCCGCTTCCGGCTCGGCATCTGCGCCGTCCTGCTGATCGCCGCGCACTTCCTGCCGTACCCGATCTCCGACCTCGACCCGGGCGCGGACCGCGAGAACGTCCAGGTGCTGATCGACGCGACGGTCACCTCGGCCGCGCCCATCGCGCTGGGCCTGCTGGTGCGCACCCGCCGCGAACTCGCCGAGCGGATCGCCGACCTGACGCACAGCCTGCGCCGCGAGGACCGGCTGATCGCGGAACGGGTCCTGGCGACCGAGCGCGCCCGGCTGGCCCGGGAGATGCACGACGTGGTCGCCCACCAGGTCAGCCTGATCAGCCTCCAGGCCGGGGCGGTGCAGGTGAGCGCCGGGGAGGAGGCGGTGCGGGAGTCGGCCCGTACGATCCGCGAGCTGTCCGTGCGGACGCTGGAGGAACTGCGGCACATGGTCGGCATCCTGCGGGCGGCCGGGGGCGGCGCCGCGGACGCCCGGGACCTGGCGCCGCAGCCGGATCTCGCCGAACTGCCGCGGCTGATCAAGATGAGCGCGCTGGACGTCGATTACGAACACGAGGTGCCGGACGGCGCGTGCGGCGCGAAGGCGGTGGAGCGGGCGGCGTTCCGTACGGTGCAGGAGGCGCTGACGAACGTACGCAAGCATGCGCCGGGGGCGCGGGTGCGGGTTCGGGTCGCGGCGGTACGCGACGGGCAGGCGGCCGACGGGGACGGCGGGCCGGGGGCGCCGCGTGGCCTGCGGGTGGAGGTGCGCAACGGGCCGCCGGACGCCTCGGCGCCCGCCCCGGCGCTCCCGGGCGGCGGCCACGGCCTGGTCGGCCTGCGCGAACGTGCCCAGAGTCTGGGTGGACTGCTGGAAGCCGGGCACACGCCGGACGGAGGGTTTCTGGTGCGGGCGGAATTTCCGGGCGGGGTGGGTTGAGGCCGAGGGTTACGGAAGAGCGAGAGGTGGCGTTTTGCCGGTTTTCTGCCGCTCGTCACACATGGGCGTTTATGCGATACCGGCACACCGCGTACGTGACAAAAGGTGACCGTCGCGCGACGTAACGCGACGCGGAAGAAAAAGCCGGTTCCGATCTCGCGGACCCCGGCGGAGATCTACGCGGAAAGCGGCGCCGCCGCCTCGTCCACCGCGGTGCTGAGGTCCGGGTAGACCTCGAAGAGGCGGCGTACACCGAGGGCCGCGAGCACCCGGTTGACGTGCGAGCCGTCCACCGCGCCCTGCGCCGGGAGGATCAGCCGCAGCCGCCCCTGGCAGGACCGCATCAGCCGGCGGGCGGCGATCAGCACGCCGACGCCGCTGGAGTCGCAGAAGCGGACCTCGGAGAGGTCGAGGACCAGGCTGCGGCGGCCTTCGGCGACCGCGTCGTGCACGTGCTGGCGCACCGCCGGCGATGTGACCAGGTCCATCTCGCCGGAGACCTGCAGGACGGCCCAGCGGCCCTGCTCACCTTCTGCCACCTTCAACGACACGCGCTCGAAGCCTTTCGCTCGCTTGCGGACGGACACCCTCCGGAACCAACCGGAATGCGCCCTTCCCGCCTCGACTGCCCGGCCGTTCTCCCCTGAAACTCATCAGAATTGTTTGCGCAACGGGCCGTTCCTCTCCAAGGCTATGCCCAGTCAGAGAGGAACTTTCTCCTAGAACCGGTCACACACGCATAACACATCGGCAGATACAGAAGCGAACGGTCGCGCTTCGATCCGCGACGAGCGGGCATTACCACCAAAAGTGACCGTCTCCATACCATCCGTCAGTTGCCCGCAGGGTGGGTTTGCCGCAAAGGGGCGTCAATGTCGGACCGGCGCACTACATTCGGTGGCACGGTGGAGTGCGGTGCCGTGCAGGGGCACGGTGGCGGCGAAGGATGGGGGCCGGATGGGACATGACGCACCACCGCGCTGGGACAGGCGGATGCAGCAGCGGCTGGCGCGGGGTGAGGCGGCCGCGCTCGGCGAGCTGTACGACCGCTTCGCTTCGCTTGTGCACAGCCTTGCCCGCCGGGTGCTGGGGGACGAGACCGCCGCCGACCGCATCACCCGTGAAGTCTTCGGCTACATCTGGGAGAACCCCGACTCCTACGACCCCAAACAGGGCTCACTGCGCTCCTGGGTGGCCCAGCTCGCCCACCGCCAGTCCGTCCACCGGCTGCGCCAGGCCGAGGCCGCCGCGGCCCTGGACCGCGGCGCGGACGCCCCCGAACCCGCCGAAACGGAGCGCCAGATCCGCGAAGCCTCCACCGCCGCCCGCGCCGACTACATCGTCACGTCCATGCCCGCCCCGCTCCGGGCCGCGCTGGAACTGGCGTACTTCCAGCGCCGTGACTACCGCCAGACCGCCGCCGACCTGGGCGTCACCGAGGACGAGGCCCGGCGCCGGCTCCGCCTGGGCCTGCAGCTGCTCTCCACCGCGCACAACCACCGGACGCTGCCGCCCGCCCAGCCCGCCGAGCCCCCGCCGCGCACTCCCGGATACGGACGGCAGCTGTGAACGGCCCGGAGGGGTGGGACCGGTACGACCCGCGGGAGCCGGGCGGCCCGCACGACGGGCAGGGCCCGGGCGGCCCGCAGGGGCCGGGCTCCGGCGGCCCGTCCCGCTCCGGCGGCCGGCCGCGCATCCCGTCCCCGCGCACCGCCGCCGAGGACAGCGGACCGCTGCCCGACGCGGCACCGCCCGCCGCGCCGGGCGTCCGCACGGACGCGGCGGACACGGCGGATACGACGACCACAGCGGACACGGCGAACGCCGCGGACCGGCCCCCGGACGCCGCCCCCGAGCCTCCCCCGCACCGGGTCCTGAAGTCGCTGCTCGGCGCCTGGGCCCTGGCCGCCTGCTCCGCCGAGGAGACGGCCGCCGTCGAGGCGCACCTCACGGACTGCGCCGCCTGCGCGGACGAGGCGCTGCGCCTGCGCGACGCGGTCGGCCTGCTGCACCCCGCCGATCCCCTCGACCTGGACCCGCTGCTGCGCTCACGCGTCCTGGAGGGCTGCCTCGGGCGGCGCCCGGCCCGTATCCCGGTGCCCGAGTGGGCGGCGCCGTACGACGCCGAGACGGCGAAGCTGGACGCGCTGCTCAGCGACATGGGCGAGGCGGAGTGGCGGGCGCCGGTGCGGCTGCGCTGGTTCGAGGGCGAGCGCCCGGCCGAGCGGCGCACCACCGTCGCCGGGGTCATCGGGCATCTGATGGCCGTGGACGGCCTGGTCGCCACCGCGCTCGGGCTGGCCGACCCGCTGGGCGCCGCGGCCCCGCACGGCCCGGCCGGGCCCGCCGACCGTACGGAAGCGTGCTGGCAGGCGATGGCCGACGGCCGCAGCCCGCACGCCACCCGCAACCCGTGGCGCGACCAGAGCCACACCCTGATCCGCACGGTGTCCTTCGCCGGCCTCGGGGTCGCCGAACTGGCCGTCCCGTACGGGTCCGTCCGGCTGCCGCTGCGCGACTCCTTACTGGACCGCGCCTTCGAATGCTGGGTGCACGCGGGCGACATCGCCGAGGCGGTGGACTATCCGTACGAGCCCCCGGTGGCCGGGCACCTGCACCAGATGGTCGACCTGGCGGCCCGGCTGCTGCCCGCCGTGCTGGCCGGCCGGCGCCGGGCCGGGCTGGCGACGCCGCCGCGGTGCCTGGTCGAGGCGGGAGCGCCCGGCCGTACGCTGCACCTTGAGGTGGAAGGCACCGGCGGCGGTCACTGGTACATAGCCCTGGACTCTCCGGCCGCGCTCGGCACCCCCGACCGCACGGTCGCGCACATCGCGCTGGACAGCATCGAGTTCTGCCAGCTGGCGGCCGGTCACGTACCGCCGCAGGAGGCGGCCGCCGGGCAGCACGGCGAGCAGGACGCGATCCGCGACGTGCTGTTCGCGACGGCTTCGCTCTCGCGACTGTGAGGACGCCGGTGACCGCGGCCACCGGCGTACGGGCTACGCGAAGACGACGGTGCGCGTGCCGTTGAGCAGGACGCGGCGCTCGCTGTGCCACTTCACGGCGCGTGCCAGGGCCTGGCACTCCACGTCCCGGCCGACGGCCACCAGCTGGTCCGGGGTGACGCCGTGCCCGACGCGCTCGACCTCCTGCTCGATGATCGGGCCCTCGTCGAGGTCCGCCGTCACGTAGTGCGCGGTAGCGCCGATGAGCTTGACGCCGCGGGCGTGCGCCTGGTGGTAGGGCTTGGCGCCCTTGAAGCTCGGCAGGAACGAGTGGTGGATGTTGATGATCCGCCCGGACAGCGCCTTGCACAGGTCGTCGGAGAGCACCTGCATGTAGCGGGCCAGCACGACCAGCTCGACGTTCTCCTCGCGCACCAGCTCCAGCAGCCGCGCCTCGGCGGCGGCCTTGGTGTCCTTGGTGACCGGGATGTGGTGGAAGGGGATGTCGTACGAGCCGACCAGCTCGGCGAAGTCGGTGTGGTTCGAGACCACGGCCGCGATCTCGACCGGCAGCGCGCCGATCCGGGAGCGGAAGAGCAGGTCGTTGAGGCAGTGCCCGAACTTGGACACCATCAGCACGACGCGCATCTTCTCGTCGGCCCGGTGGATCTGCCAGTCCATCTGGAAGGAGTCGCCGACCGCGGCGAAGCTGGCGCGCAGCTTCTCCACGCTGACCGTGGCGTCCGCGCTGAAGTGGACCCGCATGAAGAAGAGTCCGGTGTCGTGGTCCCCGAACTGCTGGCTGTCCTCGATGTTGCACCCGGTCATGAACAGGTAGCTGGACACCGCGTGCACGATGCCCTGCTTGTCCGGGCAGGAGAGGGTGAGGACGTACTGGTCGGGGGTACCGGGCTGCGAGGCGCTCATGACCTCATAGGGTCGCACATCCGCGGCGGTGCTCCGTCCCGTCGCCCCGGACCGGGCCCCTCAGACCGACGCCTGGGTCATGATCGCCAGGACTTCCAGCGAGTGCGGCGGCACGTCCGGGTCCTCGCCGTCCGCCGTCGCCATCCGTACGTGCGCGTCGCGCGCGGCCCGTACGGCCTCGGCCCAGCCGTGGTGCTCCAGGTAGGCGGCCACCGGGGCGTCCGGGCCGACCTGGTGCATGATCCGCAGGACCCGCAGCACGGCGACGTCCACGAGGGCCGCCTCCTGGGAGTCGCGGAAGATCGTGCCGACGTACTTCTCGGCGGACCAGTTGTCCAGCCAGGTGTCCTCGACGAGCCGGTAGACGGCGTCGGTGACGTCTCCGTACCCCGGGCGGCCGGCCAGCCAGGTCTCCCGCTGGAAGACGGGGTCGGAGAGCATGTGCAGCGCGGAGCGCACATTGCTGCGCCAGCGCCACCACGGCATGTCGTTGAGCGGCATGGCGCCCATGGTGGTCGAGCGACGGCCGCGACGGGAAGACTTCTCCGAACCTTGCACAGTATTCGATCGTACGTTCTCGGCCGGTGATCATCCGAGGACCCCCGGAGTTCACACGGCCGTCACTATCCGGTCAAGCGTCGTCACTCACGCGTTCCGGACGAACCGGAATGCTCCGGCCACATGACCGGACGGCGACGCCCCTCCCCCCGCCCCTTCCCCCGCGCCTCCGCAGCCGCCACGGCTGTCACGGCCTGCACGGCGGCCCTGGCGTCACTGCTCTCGGCCTGCGGCTCCCTCCCCGGGACCGCCGGAGAACCCGGGGAGAAGGAGCCGCTCACGGTCATGACCTGGGCGCCGGTGGACACCAAAGCGACCAATATGCCGGGAATGCCCGCCATGGCGCAGGCGTACGCGCGCTGGGTCAATGCGCACGGCGGGCTCGACGGCCACCAGCTGAAGGTCCTGACCTGCAACGACCGCAACGATTCGGTGGGCGCCGCGCGGTGCGCGCAGCGGGCGGTCGACGCGAAGGCGATCGCGGTCGTCGGCTCGTACAGCCAGTTCGGCCGCTCGTTCATCTCGCCGCTGGAGATCCACGGCATCCCCTACATCGGCGGCTACGGCGTCTCCGACGAGGAGTTCGCCAGCCCCCTGTCCTACCCCGTCAACGGCGGGCAGGCGTCGCTCCTGGCGGGCAACGGGCGCCAGTTGGCGAGCGTCTGCGAGCGGGTGTCGCTGGTGCGCCCGGACACCCTCCAGGGCGACCAGATGCCGACGCTTTTGAACACCGGCCTGGCCGACGGCAGCCGCGCCGCCGCCCACGACGTCCGCGCGCCCGAGGACGGCACCGACTACGACGACGCGGCCCGGCGCGCCCTGGACGCGGTGGGCGCCGCACCGGGCGGACCGGGCGCGCAGGGGGCGGGCGGCTGTGTGACGGCCACCCTCGGCGAGCGCACCGACACCTTCTTCGACTCCTTCCGCCGCCTGCAGCCCGCCGGCTCCAAGGTGCGGATCGCCTCGGTGCTGGGCAGCGCCGGGCAGGCGCTGGTGGACCGTACGGGCGGCCGGTCCGGGCCGCTGGAGGGCGCGTACCTGACCGGCTGGTATCCGGTCGCGAGCGACCCGCGCTGGAACCCGATGCGCAAGGTCATCAACGACCACGCCTTCGGCGACAACCGCATCGACCCGGCCGACCCGGGCGTACAGACCACATGGATCGCCTACACGGTGCTGCGCTCGGTCATCGAAGAGCTCGGCGAGCAGGGCACCGACGAGATCACCGCGCAGGCCGTGCAACAGACCCTCGACCGCGGCGACCGGGCCGTGGACACCGGCGGCCTGACCCCGAAACTGCGCTGGCGCTCCGGCGACATGCTCGCGGTACCGGACTTCCCGCGCACAGTGAACGGACTGGTGACATATCAGGCCGTACGGGACGGGCGGCTGGTGGCCGCGAAGCAGGGCTTCGTGGACGTCACGAGGACGCTGGAGCGGCCGCGGTCGGACGGCTGACGGCCGGTTCACGGGCGCAGGGCTTGCGGGCGTACGGGGCGGAAGTCCGGTCCGCGGGCGTACGGCTCGGTGCCCGGCCGGCGGGCGTACGGCCGAAGCGGACGCTCAGAGCTGTTCCGGGCGGCGTTCGGTCAGACCGTACTTCTGCGCGATCGGGTTCCACAGCTTCGCCGCCTGCTGCTTGGCCTTCGTGGCCCGGCCGCTGGCCTCGTTGCCCTGGGCGGCCTCCTTGCCGCCGCGCGCCTTGCCCTTGGGGCAGCCCTTCTTGCCCTTTACCTGGCCCGCCCAGGCCGCGTAGTGATTGTCGGCGGCGGCGGAGGACTTCCACGCCTCGTTGAGCGCCGCGGTCAGGTCGCCGCTGCCGGGCAGCTTGTCGACGGTGAGCTGGGACAGGCGGCTGACGAGCTCGTTGCGCTGCGCGGCGGCGCCCCTGAGGTCCTTGGCGGCGCCGTCCAGGTTGTCGCACGACTTGATGCTGTTGACCGCGTCGATCACGGCGGAGCGACTGTTGTTGCTGTCCTTCAGGAGCGCGTCGAGGTCCTTGGCCTGCGCGGCCACCGGGTCGGCGGACGGCGACTTCTCCTTGGCGCCCTGGTCGCCCTTGCCCGCCTGGCCGTCCTTCCCCGCGCCGGGCGTCCCGCCGCTCTCCTGCTTGCTCTTGGCGGAGCCGTCCTCGCCGCCTCCGCTGAGCGCCCAGCCGACGCCCAGCCCCGCGCCCGCCAGGGCGACCACGGAGACACCGATGATCACGGCGGGCGCCAGACGGCGGCGCTTGCCCTCCGGCTCGGGGCCCGGCTGCGGCGCGAATTGGTCGTACTGCTGGCGGCCGTACGGCTGTTGACCGTACGGACCCGGCTGCTCCGCGTCGTCGAAGCGCGGCAGCGGCGCAGTCGCGTCCGGGATGTTGCCCGCGGCCGGGGCGGCCCCGGCCGGGCCGGAGCGGAACAGGCCGTCGAACTCGGCCGGCGTCGCGCGGTCGCCGGGCGCGCCAGGACGTGCGCCGAAGGGGGCGCCGGGCGGCGGCGCGGGGGTCCCGCCGCCGACCGGCGGGATGAACTGGGTGGCCTCGGCGTCCGGATCGGGCTGCGCGGGCCGCGCGTGCTGCGGGCCGCCCGGCTTGACCGGCCGCAGCTTACGGGTGGACTCGGCGGGCGATTCGGCGCGCGCGGCCCCGGCTTGCGGCGGCAGCGGCGCGGCCCCGGGCATCGGGCCGGGCTGCCCGTTTCCGCCCGTACGTCCGGACTGCCCGCCGACCGGGCGCAGCAGCGCGGTCGCTTCCGGGTCGCCCGCAGCAGGCGGCATCGGCGCACCGGCCGGGCCGCCCGCCTGTGCGTCGAACGGCGGTATCAGCGCGGTCGCTTCCATGTCCGGGGCCGGCGCCTGACCGCCCGGCTGGGCCTGGTGCGGTACGGGCGGCTGCGCCTGGGGAGGCAGCGGCATGGCGGACGGAGGGTGCTGCTGGATCGGCGGATGCGGCGGGTGCGCCGCGGGGGGCACCGGGGGCATGGGGGGCTGGTGGGTGGGGGGTTGCGGAGCAGGGGGGTGCTGGGCGTGCGGCTGCTGCTGGGCGGGGGGCTGTTGCGCGTACGCCTGCGGCTGCCCGTACGGCGGCTGCTGCGGCGCGAACGGCTGGCCAGGTGGCTGCTGGCCGGGCATCTGCTGGCCAGATGCCTGCTGCCCAGGAGCCTGCTGCCCGCCGGGCGGCTGGCCCTGGCCGGGCGGGTTCTGGCCGACCGGGTTCTGGGCCGGCTGTCCCCCCGGCGCGGCTTGCTCACCGGGGCCCCACGGCTGCCCCCAGGGCTGGCCCGCGGGCGGTGCGGCCTGCTGGCCGGGGACCCACGGATCGCCGTGGGCGGGCAGCACAACGCCCTCTCGCGCGGGCTCGCCCGCCGCATTGTGCGGGTCGCCGCCCTGTCCGCTCTGCGTCACCGGGACTCCTACGATCAGCTGACTTACGGAAGCGTCGGTCACGCTACCGGGTCGCTGTCGCGTTCGACCATGTCCCCTGGTCACCACCCCCGCGGGGCCCGGAGGGAGGCGCCGGGCGGGCCGTGGCGGCCCGCCCGGGCCGGCAGGACGAGGCGGCCCGCGCGCCGCCCAGCCCTCCCCCGGCTGCGACGGGCCGCGAGCCCGCTACGCGGCTGCCCGCAATTCCAGCCGGGCACCGAACTCCCGCACCACCGGCTCGTCCCGGTACGGCTCCAGCCGCAGCTGGAAGTCCTCCAGGTATTCCGCGCCACGGTTCGAACGCAGCCCGCTCAGCAACTCCACGGCCTGTGTACCCGTGTGGCACGCCTGCTCGATCTCACGCTGCTGCACCTGCGCGGTGGCCAGCAGCACCAGCCCGATGGCGCGGCGCCGCGCCCGCCCTTCGGGATGGCCGTCGACCGCTTCCTGCGCGCGCTGGCGAGCCGCGTTCGCCTGCCCCAAGTCGCGGTGGCAGTGCGCCAGTTCGTCAGCGAGGTACGCCTCGTCGAAATGCCTGATCCACGCGGGGTCCTCGCCGGCGCCGGAGGCGGCCCCGGCCCGCTCCATCGCGCCTACGGCACGGCCCGCCACCACCTGGAAAGCGCGCGCGTCCCCCATCAGGGCGTGCCCGCGCGCTTCCGCGGCGAAGAACATCGCCTCCGCGCGCGGCGTGACGTGCCCGCGCGCGCCTTCCTGCGCGGCCTTGGCGAGCTGTGAGATCTCCCGGGGGTTGCCCAGCGAGGCGGCCAGGTGGCTCATGCTGGCGGCCAGTACGTAACCGCCGTACCCCCGGTCGCCCGCCGCCTGGGCCAGCCGCAGCGCCTGGATGTAGTAGCGCTGCGCCAGCCCCGGCTGGCCGGTGTCGACGGCCATGTAGCCGCCCAGCTCCGTCAGCCGGGCGACGGCCGCGAACAGTTCGCGCCCGACCGACTCCCGGTACGAGCCGGCCAGCAGCCCGGAGACGACGCTGTTGAGGTAGTGGACGACGACCGGGCGGACGTGGCCGCTGCCGTAGCGGTGGTCCAGTTCGCTCAGGGCCGTGGTCATGGCCCGTACGGCCTCGACGTCCGAGATGCCCACCCGGGCACCGGCGTTGCGCGCCACCTGGGGGTCGGCGCTGGTGATGAGCCAGTCGCGGCTGGGTTCGACCAGCGCGGACGCGGCCACGGTGGAGCCGCTGAGGAAATCGCGGCGGCCGACGTCGCTGCGCCACAGCTCACAGACCTGTTCGATCGCGCCGAGGACGGTGGGTGAGAACTGGAGCCCCACGCCGGACGCGAGGTTCTTGCCGTCGGCCATCCCGATCTCGTCGATGGTGACCGTGCGCCCGAGTTTGCGCCCCAGCGCCTCCGCGATGATGGCCGGGGCGCGGCCCCGTGGCTGCTGGCCGCGCAGCCAGCGGGCGACCGAGGTCTTGTCGTAGCGCAGATCGAGGCCGTGTTCGGCACCGCACATGTTGACGCGGCGGGCGAGTCCGGCGTTGGAACAGGCGGCTTCCTGGATGAGCGCCTGCAGCCGTTCGTTCGGCTGCCGCGCGACGAGTGGCCTGGCGGCCATGCTGCACCCCCTGATTACTGCTGCGCGTTCACCAGCGAACGCCGTACCGGTTGATCAATTCCCCGTGCATATGCCGGATATCCAGAGATATCTCAGATGTGCGTCATGTCCGCCAAAGCCTTGACTTCTGCTGGAACGGAGTGGACGGCCCGGCCGGCCGGCGGATCGCTCCGCCGGATTGCGGTGTCCGGTAGGCCCTGCCGCTCCGTGCTTCGGTGGGACGGTGGTTCCGTCTTCGGTGGGACGGTGTTCGGGGGAATCGACGCTCCGGGACCCGGTGTTCGGTGCCCGCGTTCTGCTCGCGGCGCCGCCGCCCCGGACGGCCCCGGGTTCGCTCCGGGAACGTCACGGCCGTGCCGCGGCCTTGCCGCCGGGCGGCCTCTCCGCCCGTCACGCAGGTGGCTACCCGTTCTCCGGACGCCACCCCGCACGCGCCCCCGGACATGCTTCCATGCGCCCCACGTGCGGGAACGATGCGCCGGGGTGGTGCACGTGTCGGCCGTAACCCCTGGTGACAGGGGAAGTTGTCCACCACGTGGAAGACACCATCGGAGTCACAGGAGCCTCTCAGGTCACCGAGCAGCGAGGCGAGCTGTTGATCGAAACTGCGGTGCGTTACGCGGAGGAGCGGCATTGGGACGTCCTGCCCGGCGCATGGCTCGAAGACGAGGGCGAAGTGCCGCGCTGCTCGTGCGGCGCGGCCGACTGCGCCGCACCCGGCGCGCACCCCACGGCACCCGGCTGGGCCGGCCACGCCACCGGCAGCGCGTCGGCCGCCCGCCGCCTGTGGAGCAGGAATCCACGCGCATCGATCCTGCTGCCGACGGGCCGTACGTTCGAAGCGCTCGACGTGCCCGAGGCGGCCGGCTGCCTGGCCCTGGCCCGGATGGAACGCATGGGCCTGCAGCTCGGCCCGGTCACCAGCACCCCGGGCCGCCGGATGCTGTTCTTCGTCCTGCCCGGCGCCTCGACCAAAGTGCCCGACCTCGTACGGGGCCTGGGGTGGGCGCCCGCGGCGCTGGACCTGATCACCCGGGGGGACGGCGACTACGTCGCCGCGCCGCCCACGCGCATGGGGGCGCACGGGGCGGTGCAGTGGGCGCGCAGGCCCACCGCCGCCAACCGGTGGCTGCCGGACGCGGAAGAACTGATCAGTCCGCTGGCGTATGCCTGCGCGCGCGAAGCCGTGGCCGCGCGGGGCCGGTAGGTCCGTCGGCTCCCGGCGTGCGCGCCGGGCTTCCCCTCCGTTCCGCGCGCCCCCTGCGTACCCCTCTCCGCTCGGCCGACCGGCCGTACGGCCGCGTCGCACACCCGCCCGTATCGTGGACCGCGGACGGGGGCACGACCGGCCCCTGCGGGGACATGGAAGGGCAGGCCCGGTGGCCAACGAACCGGAACACATCGACCAGCCGACCGCGGTCGGCGCGGCACCGGCGGGACCGGCCGCCGGGCAGGACGGGGCGGCACCGGCCGCCGTCCGCGTGCGGGGGCTGTGGAAGAAGTACGGCGAGCAGATCGCCGTCGCGGGAATCGACCTGACGCTGCCCGCCGGCCGGTTCATCGGCCTGGTCGGCCCGAACGGCGCGGGCAAGACCACCACCTTGTCGATGGTGACCGGCCTGCTGCGCCCGGACGCCGGACAGGTGGAGATCGGCGGCCACGACGTGTGGCAGGACCCGGTCGCGGTGAAGTCCCGGATCGGCGTACTGCCCGAGGGCCTGCGCCTGTTCGAGCGGCTGTCCGGCCGCGAACTGCTGTCGTACATCGGGCGGCTGCGGGGGCTGCCCGGTGCCGAGGTCGACAAGCGCGCCGACCAACTCCTCGAAGTCCTGGACCTGTCCGGGGCGCAGAACAAGCTCGTCGTGGACTACTCGACCGGTATGCGCAAGAAGATCGGTCTGGCGGCGGCGCTGCTGCACAACCCCGAGATCCTCTTCCTGGACGAGCCGTTCGAGGGCGTGGACCCGGTGTCCGCGCAGACCATCCGCGGCGTCCTGGAGCGCTACACCTCGTCCGGGGCCACCGTCGTCTTCTCCAGCCACGTCATGGAGCTGGTGGAGTCGCTGTGCGACTGGGTGGCGGTGATGGCCGGCGGGCGCATCCGGGCGGACGGGCCCCTCGCCGAGGTACGCGGCGACGCGCCGACGCTCCAGGACGCGTTCCTCGAACTGGTCGGCGCGGGCGGCCGCGCCGCCGGACACGACCTGGACTGGCTGGGCGGCGGGGGCGCCCGATGACCTCCACCCCCTCCTCGGCGGCGCTCACCCGCACGCCCGGCGGTCCCGCCGCCGCGGCACCGGGCACGTCGCTCACCCCCGTCTTCGTCCGCCTCAAGCTGTCCCTGCTGCGCAACGGGCTGCGCCAGTCGACCGGCCGGGCCGTCGCGTATGTGGCGTCGCTGGCCATGGCCCTGCTGTGCGCGGCGGTCGTGCTGATCGGGCTGGTGGCCCTGCGCGGTGTCGAACACGCGGGCGCGCTGGGCGTGCTGCTCGTCGCGCTGCTGACGCTGGGCTGGGCGGTGATGCCGCTGTTCTTCCCGGGCGGTGACGAGACCCTGGACCCGACCCGGCTGGTCATGCTGCCGCTGCGGCCCCGGCCGCTGATCTTCTCGCTGCTGATGGTGTCCCTGGTGGGGGTCGGCCCAATCTTCACCCTGGCGCTGGCCGTCGGCTCGGTGATCATGCTGGCGCACGGCGCGGCGGCCGCGGTGACCGGTGTGCTCGCCGTGGTCCTGGTCATCCTGGTGTGCGTGGCGCTGGCGCGGGCCGTGGCCACCGCCAACGTACGGCTGCTGACCAGCCGCCGGGGCCGCGACCTGGCCGTACTGAGCGGCCTGTTCATCGCGCTCGGCGGGCAGGCCGTGAACCTCGCCTCGCAGAAGCTGTTCGGCGCGGGGGCGGCCGGGCTGTCCGCCCTGGAGGGCGCGTCCGACGTGGTGCGGTGGATTCCGCCCGCCTCGGCCGTGGACGCGGTACGCGCGGCGAGCGACGGCGCGTACGGACGCGCCGTACTGGGCCTCGCGCTGGCCGCGGTGGCGCTCGCCCTGCTGCTGTGGTGGTGGCAGCGCACGCTGACGACGGTGATGACCTCGCCCGACTCGTCCACCCTCCAGGCCGTCGAGAAGGACAGCGGCCGTAAACAGCGCGACGCGGGCAGCGGGCTGCAACGCCTGCTGCCGGAGGGCCGTACGGGCCCGGTCATGCTGCGAATGCTGCGCTACGCGTGGCGCGACCCGAAGACGAAGATGGGCTGGGCGATGGCGTTCGGCGTCGGCCTGCTGATCCCGGTCGTCTCCGCCGTCCAGGGAAACGGCTCCATCTACACGGCGTTCTCCGCCTCGGCCCTGCTGGGCATGCAGATGTACAACCAGTTCGGACAGGACACCTCGGCGTTCTGGATGGTCGCCTCGACGATCTCCACACCGCGCGACGCCTATCTGGAGCTGCGCGGGCGGGCGCTGGGCCTGGCGCTGGCCGCGGTGCCGTTCGTGACGGTGGTCGTGGTCGGCGCGGCGGCCCTCCTCGGGCCGTGGTCCGCGTTCTGGGACGTCTACGGGCTGTCGCTGGCGCTGCTCGGCTCGCTGGTGGCGACGGGCGCGCTGGCCTCGGCGCTGTTCCCGTACTCGATCCCCTCGGAGGGCAACAAGAACATCGCCCCGGGCCAGGGGGCCATCGCCTGGATCAGCCTGTTCGGCGGGATGCTGGTGAGCGCCGTGTTCGCGGCCCCCATGGCCGGGCTGACGATCTGGCTGCACGTGGCGGGCCTGCACGGCCTGCTGTGGGTGCTGGTTCCGGTGGGCGCCGCGTATGGCGTCGGCGTCGCGCTCCTGGGAATGCGGATCGCCGCGCCCCGGGTGGTGGCGCGGCTGCCGGAGATCCTGGCAGCGGTCAGCAAGGGATGAGGCAAGCCACGGGGGAGGTCCGCGGGCACGCGCCCGCGGACCTTGAGGGCGGTTCCGGGCCGGGCCTGCGGCAGCGGTGGGGACGGCTGCCGGTGTGGGCGCGGTGGGTCGCCGCGGTGTACGCGATCGGCTTCGCCCAGGGCGCGTGCGCCCACCTGCTCGACCTGATACGCGGCGGCATCCACGCCTACGCGGCGTACCCGCAGGTGGCCTTCGAGGTCTACTTCATCAGCCTGGTGGTCCTCGACCCGCTGGCCGCGCTGCTGGTGGTGCGGCTGCGGGGAGCGGGGGTGTGGCTGGCGTGCGGTGTGATGATCACGGACGTCACCGCGAACTGGGCCGGCAACTGGCCGTCCATACAGGCCGACTGGACGCAGCTGCTGCGCCCGGTCGGCCTGCTGCCCATCACGCTCTTCGGCCTGTTCGTCGTCGCGACGAGCGGTGCCCTGCGCCGTGCGTTCGGCCGGGCCGCCGTTACGTGACCGAGTCGGACGCCTGGCTCGCGAGGACCGCGCGTTCCTCCTCGGGCGTGTAGCCGAGGCGGAGCGGCGGCTCGCCGCGGGCGCGGTCCCAGGCCAGTACGTCGGCCGCGGTGACCTCCAGCGGCGTCGCGGGCAGGCCCGCCCGCCGGGCGCGGGCCGCGCTGCGCTGCTGGGTCGGCCGGTCCGGGCGGACGAGCGGGAACATCGGGGGCGCGCCCTCGGGAGGGACCGGCACGATCTCGACCTCGGTACCGGCGGCCCGCGCGCAGGTCCTGATCAGCCCGCCGAGCGTCGTCGGCTCCGCCGGGCCCACCGCCTGGAAGGCACCGGGGCGGTCGTCGGTGATCAACCGCACCACCAGCCGGGCCAGATCCCGTGAGTCGACGACCTGCACCGGCTGCTCCGGGTCGCCCGGCAGCGCCACCCGGCCACCGCGCGCGGCACGGCGTACCCAGTAGGTGAAGGTGTCCATCGAGTCGTGCGGCCCGGCCACCTTTCCCGGCCGGACGATCGTCGCCCGCGCGCCGTACCGGGCCGTCACATCGTCCTCGCAGGCCACTTTGAGCGGGCCGTACGTGGCCTCGCTCAGTTCTTCGGTATGCCGGACGGGCGGGCGGCGCGGGGTGTCCTCGTCGCTGCCCGGGGCCAGGCCCGTACGTTCGTAGACGGCGTGGCTGGAGATGAACAGGTACCGGCCGACGCGGTCGCCGAGGGCGTCCATCGCCTGCCCGACGTGGCGCGGGACATAGCCGCTGACGTCCACGACGGCGTCCCAGGCGCCCGCGCGCAGCGCCGTGTGGTCGCCGGTGTCGCGGTCGCCGATGAGGCGGGTCAGCCGGGGGAACAGGTCCGGGTTGGTGCGGCCCCGGCCGAAGAGAGTCACCTCGGCACCGGTACGCAGGGCATCCTCGACGATGGCGCGCCCGACGAAGGACGTGCCGCCAAGTACAAGAAGGTGCATGGTGGTTGACCCTAGGGGGGTCCGGTGGCCGCGGCCGGGAATGACGGGCGGTCCGCGGCCCCGGTGCGTCGCGGGGTCAGCCCTGGAGGACGGATTCCAGGAACGGGTCCAGGACGGCCCGCCACTCCTCGGGAGCCTCCCAGGGGAGCCAGTGCCCGGCGTCCGGTATCTCGGCGTAGACGCCGCGCGGGAGGACGCGGACCATCTCCTGGGCCTCCGCGCGGCCCAGTTCGCCGTCCAGGCCGCGGACCACGAGCGTGGGGCACTGCACCAGGGCGAGATCTTCCCAGTGCGCGTCGTGGACCCAGGTCTCGCGGGCGCTGAGCATCTGGTGGCGGGAGAAGACCGGCCGCCAGCCGTCCGCGCGTTCGGCCATGACCTCGGCGAAGAACTCGCCGCGGGCCGGCATGGGACGCTCCAGGGTCGGGTCGTCCTCGCCGAACCACTTGCGGACGTCCGCGAGGGTGGCGAACGGGACCGGCCAGGAGCGGAACCAGTCCGCCCACTCCTGCTGCGAGGCCGAGCCCAGGGCCGAGGCCCGCATGTCGCAGACGACGAGCGCGCTGACGAGGTCGGGGCGGCGGGCGGCTATCTGCCAGGCCGTCAGGGCGCCCATGGAGTGGCCTATCAGGATGACGGGGGCCAGACCGAGCTGTTCGATGGCGGCGATGCCGTCGGCGACGTACGCCTCGCGGTCGTACGGACCGTCCTGGGGCTTCTCGCTGCGGCCGTGGCCGCGCTGGTCCAGCCCGACGGGGCGGCACCGGGAACCGAGCCAGCGGGCGGTCTCGGCCCAGTGCGACGCACGGCCCATCAGGCCGTGCAGGAGGAGCACTCCCGGGCGGCCCCGCTCACCTTCCTCCCCTCCCCCGCCGGGCTTCGGCGGATCGGTGAACTCCCAGGCGGCGAGCCGGACACCGCCGGCTCCCGTCACGTCGATACGGCGCACCATGGGTCCTGGCACCCCCATTCGGTCTTCGAGCAGCCCCACACTATCGAACCTCTATTCGAGTAGGCCGTTCCTGCGCTCAATAACCCTCGTTCGGGTGACCACGCCCAAGGGTTGCCGGTCGTCGCCGAGGGGAGACACGTAGCGGGAGGCGGGCCCCACCGGGAAGGGGGCCCACGGGAGAAGACCCTGAGAGCTCGGGGCTCCGGGTCTTGGCGGGGGGACATGGGGAGGCGGGGCCCCGGCTGCTCGCAGCGCCGGGGCCCCGGATGTGCGCGGGGCGGCGGACGCTGTTCCGCCGGACGGCCCGGAACCCCTCACGACTTGCCGAAGTCGCGGCACACGCCAAAGCCGCGCCACGCGCGACCGCCGCGGTACGCATGAAGCGGGCGGCGCGGACGAACTCACCACCGCCGACGCTGTTCGCGTTCGCCGGACCGGGGACCCCGGTGGACCGTCCCTCACCCGAGCCCCCTCCCCGGCCCGGGCCCGCGGCGGCAGGGAGCATCCTGCCCGGTACTCCTCAGCCGCCTCGCCCCAGGCCATAGGCACCACACGTCATGAGCCGCCGTGCACGCGCGCGCACGCCGCGCGGCTCCCGCCCGTCATCGCGCACGTGCTCAGCGCCAGGGTGACACGCCACCGCCCGCCGCGCTCGCGGTTCGCCAACTCCGTCCGGCGGCGCGGCCGTTGTACGCCGCGCCGGACCGGCCGTCGCGCCAGGTCAGCCGGGGGACGGACGGCCGTACGAGGTCAGCGCTTGGCCACGAAAACGTGGGCGGCGATCTCGGATTGCAGTTCCGCGGCCTCGCCGCTGCTGCCGACGAGCACACCGGAGGGCGACTCGGTCACACTGACCACCGCGCCCGGCTGCACACCGGCCCGCCGCAGCGTGTACATGAGCTGGGCGTCCGCCTGGATGGGCTCGCCGATGCGGCGCACCACGACCGTCTTGCCGTCCGCGCCCGCCTCCAGGTCCATCAGGCTCACCATGCCGGCGTCCAGGAACGGGTCGGCCTCGGCCTTCTCGCCCAGCTCCTCCAGACCCGGGATGGGGTTGCCGTACGGCGACTCCGTCGGATGCCGCAGCAGCTCGACGACGCGGCGCTCGACCGCCTCGCTCATCACGTGCTCCCAGCGGCACGCCTCGGCGTGCACCTGCTCCCACTCCAGGCCGATGACGTCGACCAGCAGGCACTCGGCGAGGCGGTGCTTGCGCATGACGCGGGTCGCCAGCCGACGGCCCTCCTCGGTCAGCTCCAGATGGCGGTCGCCCGCGACCGTGAGCAGGCCGTCGCGCTCCATGCGCGCCACGGTCTGGCTGACCGTCGGGCCGCTCTGTTCGAGCCGCTCCGCGATCCGGGCGCGCATCGGGACCACACCTTCCTCTTCCAGCTCAAGGATGGTGCGGAGATACATCTCCGTGGTGTCGATCAGTCCGGACATGCGTGCCCCTCGATGTGTCGTGCGGTGGCCCTGACCTCAATTCTGACGCATCCCACCGACAACGGTTCCGCGTCCGCTCCGCCCACCGCCTCCGGGGACCCGGCGGGGCGGCCGCCACCCTGCGGCGGGACGGCAACCGGGCGACGCCCGGGCGGCCGGAAGGTTGCCACCCGGTCGCGAGCGGCGGCGTACACCGTATTGACAGGGCACTGGTCCAGACCGCAACGTGATCCGCGCCACGGGCGAGGACCGACGGGGACCGCGGGGGCTGGTGGGGGCGGCGTTTCCCGGCGCCGGCCGGGCGCCAGTACGTGCCGGAACGCGTCGGAACACGTCAGAACGTGGACAAACGTACGAGGACCAACGTACAAGACCGAGGAACACCGACGAGAGGGGCCCCGCGGCGATGGGCGAGAGCAACCGGTTGGCCGGGCAGTACTTCGACGCCGCGATCGAGCTGCTGCGCCGGGTGCGCGACGAGGAGGACGAGCGGATCGGCGCGGCCGGCACGCTGATCGCCGACACCGTCGAGGCGGGCGGCCGGGTCTTCGTCTTCGGCGCCGGGCACTCCTCGCTCCCCGCCCAGGACACCGTCTACCGGGCCGGCGGGCTCGCGATCATGAACCTGCTGACCGTGCCGGGCGTGGTCGGCGTCGACGTACGGCCCGCCACCCTCGGCAGCGCGCTGGAGCGGGTGGACGGGCTGGCCGGGGCCGTCCTGGACACCAGCCCCCTGGAGGCCGGTGACGTGCTGATCATCATCTCGCTCTCCGGGCGCAACTCGCTGCCCGTGGAGATGGCGATGAACGCGCGGGCGCTCGGCCTGAAGGTCATCGGCGTGACCTCGGTGGCGTACGCGGACGAGACCAGGTCCCGGCACGTCTCGGGCACCCACCTCAGGGACCACTGCGACCTGGTCCTGGACAGCAAGATCCCGGTGGGCGACGCGGAGTTGACGGTGCCGGGCATCGAGGCGCCGTTCGCGCCCGCCTCCACGGTCGTCACCAGCGCGATCATGCAGTCGGTGGTCGCGACGGCCGCCGGGGTGCTGGCCGACCGCGGCATCGAGCCGCCGCTGCTGCGCTCCGGGAACGTGGACGGCGGGCACGACTGGAACGGCCGGGTGATGCGGGAGTACGCGGACCGGATCTACTACCGGCAGTAGCGGCCGGTCCGGCGGCCTACGGCTCCCGCCCCGCGGGGCCGCCCGCCAGGTCCAGCGCCGCCGCGATCCGGGACGCGACGTCTTCCGCGTACGACGCGTCCGCCCGGTCGAACGGGCGCCGGGAGGGGCCGCGCAGGAACGTCGCCACGCCCAGCGTCCGCCCCCGGCTGCGCAGCACCACGCACAGGCCGTGCACCGTGCCGTCCGGCCACTTGCGGGCCGCGGCCCAGCCCTCCGCGATCGCCGGGCCCGCGCCGGCCCGTACCGAGCCGCACCGCTCCAGTGCCTGGGCGGCCGGGTGGCCCGGGCCGTAGGCCACCGGGATGCCGGTCGGCGGCATGGCCTCGGAGGGGCCGGGCGCGCCGGCGGGCGAGGCGATGGCCCGTACGAGAGCGGGCGGACCGGCCGCGTCCGGGCCGACGGCGGACACACCGGTGTCACCGCCGCCACCGCCCCCCACCACATCGATCAGCCCGTGATCGGCGAACCCGGCGAGGGCGAAGTCGAGGTGGACCGCCGCCGCCTCCATCGGGTCCTCGCACTCCCCCGCCGCCCGGCCCGCGCGGTGCAGCTGCTGGGCGCGGAAGCGCAGCAGCGAGGCTTCCTGTTCCGCGCGCTTGGCGTCCGTGACGTCCTGGAAGATCCAGCCCACGCCGAGCGGCACGGGCTCCTCCGCCAGCGGCGAGGCCAGCCGGACGAAGCCGCTGCGCCAGCACCGGCGGGTCTGTTCGACCTCGTCGGACCGGAGCGTCACCCACAGCTCGGCGGCGGCCGGCGGCGTGCCCTCCGCCAGGACGTGGGTCAGGGCGCTCTCCAGTTCCTCCACGCCCTGGGCCAGCAGATCACCCAGCGGACGCCCCAGGACGGCCGTACGGCCCATCCCCAGGGCGCGGGCGGCGTGCGCGTTGACGACGGCGGGCCGCAGGTCGGCGTCGACCAGCACGACGCCCCAGGAGGCGTCCACGAAGAGCGCCTCGCTCAGCGCGATGGAACGCTCCAGGTCGATCTGCGCGTGCACCTCGCTGAACGCGCAGTACACGCCCGCCGCCCGCCCGTCGGGCCCGAGCACGGCGGAGGACTGCGTACGCACCAGGACGCGGCGCCCGTCCTTGGTCAGCAGCGCGAACTCGTGGACCTGGCGTCCGGGCGAGCGGGTCGCCGCGAGCAGGTCGGCCTCGACCTCGTCGGCGTCCTCCTTGCGGACCGCCCATCCGGCCAGCCCCTGCCGGCCGACGGCCTCGGCCGCCGTCCAGCCGAGCAGCCGCTCGGCCTCGCGGTTCCAGTGGGTGACCGCGCCGTCCGCGCCGAAGGCGCACAGCGCGGCGTCCATCCCGTCCAGCAGGGCGGCGAGCAGGCCGGAGTCCTCACTGTCCGGCTGCGGGTCCGGACCGTCACCGGGCACGGCGCCCGCGCACGCGTCGTCCGGCGGACCGCCCCGGTCCGCGGCCCGCCCCGGCCCCCCGGGCGGTACGGGCTCGAAGCGGTGCGACGAGGACGACGAAGAGGACGACGAAGACGAAGCAGCCACTGGCACCCCCTACGAACGCGGCCGCACGTGCCGCACGTCGGATCATTCAACTGGAACGTGACGCGGGCCACACCCCATTCGGCGAAATCGCCGCCCCGGGAAATTCGGTTGTGCGGCCCCGGGGCCGGTTCCTAGGGTGTGAGGCACACGAGAAGGGAGGTGGTTCGGCAGATGATTTCTTACCGGACGCGTGAGGTGACTGCGGGCTAGCGGCCCGTCGTCGCACTCAGTGTGCAGCGCCGGACCAGCGCAGGAGTCAGCTGCGCAGCCGGCCCAATCCCCAGCAGTCACCCGACCCGCGGGCTGCCGGTTCGTCCGACCGGCCCCTTCGCGCCCCAGGCGCGGGGGAAGCCCGCGGGTCGCCTGCGTTCGCGGGCGCTTCGCGGGCACGGACGCGGCGCGGGTACGGACGCGCCCGTACCCGCCCCGGCGCTCAAGGCGCCAGCCGTACGACGGCCCAGCCGTCCCCGTCCCCCTGCCGCTCGTAGCGCAGCCGGTCGTGCAGACGGTTCTCCCGGCCCTGCCAGAACTCGACGGTCTCGGCGACGACCCGGATGCCGCCCCAGTGCGGCGGCGCGGGCACCTGCTCGCCCTCCGGGTAACGGGCCGCCAGCTCCGCCCAGCCGCGCTCCAGTTCGGCGCGGGAGGCGACCGGCGCCGACTGGTCGCTGGCCCAGGCGCCCAGCTGCGATCCGTGCGGGCGGGTGCGGAAGTACGCGGCGGTCTCGTCGCGGCCGATGCGGGTGGCCGGTCCTGTGATGATCACCTGGCGGGCCAGCGGGTGCCACGGGAAGAGCAGCGAGGCGTACGGATTCTCCGCCAGGTCGCGGCCCTTGCGGCTGGTGTAGTTGGTGAAGAACACGAAGCCGTGCTCGTCGAACCGCTTGAGCAGCACGGTCCTTGAGCTGGGGCGGCCGGCGGCGTCGGCGGTCGAGACGACCATCGCGTTCGGTTCGTGCAGTCCGCTCGCGGCCGCTTCCTTGAACCAGCGCGCGAACTGGTCGTACGGGCTCGGAGCGAGGTCTGTCTCGTCGAGTCCCTCGGCGCGGTACTGCGCCCGCATGGCGGAAGGATCGAACGGATCGGGGAGCGGCGTGTCGGCGGAGTGCACGGCCACATCTTGCAGCATGGAGGGCTGTTGGGGCAGCCGGGTGGCAGGGAAGTCTGCCCCTCGACGGCCCGGCGTAACCCTCTCGTAAGCGAATCGCCCGGTGTGCCGGATGTCACGCTTCCCGGGAAGTGCCGGACCGGCCAAAATCGTGCCGCGCGCCACTGTGGCGCGGCGACAGCGCGGGATATCGTGTCCGCCCTGAAGTGATCGAAGTGACGTGCTCCGGGCGGGATGCCACGGGTGCCGGTCGGGTGACCAACGCCCGCGCGGGGCATGACGGGAGTGACCGGTACGGACCGCGAGCCGCAGGGTGGCCGCGTACCCGGACCGGCGCCCGGCCGGCCGCGCGGCGTCCCGCGAACCGCCGACCCGGCCGGCCTGACCTGACAGATCTTGAACGCACGGCATCTTGGTCATGAGCCGCATGTCGTCCACATCTTGAGGAGCCGCCTGATGTCCGACTTCGTACCCGGACTCGAAGGAGTCGTCGCGTTCGAGACGGAGATCGCCGAACCGGACAAGGAAGGCGGCGCGCTCCGGTACCGCGGTGTCGACATCGAGGACCTCGTCGGGAAGGTCTCCTTCGGGAACGTGTGGGGGCTGCTGGTCGACGGATCGTTCAACCCCGGTCTGCCGCCGGCCGAGCCGTTCCCGATCCCCGTCCACTCGGGTGACATCCGGGTGGACGTGCAGTCCGCGCTGGCCATGCTCGCGCCGGTGTGGGGCCTGAAACCGCTGCTGGACACCGATGAGCAGACGGCGCGGGACGAGCTGGCGCGGGCCGCGGTCATGGCGCTCTCGTACGTCGCGCAGTCGGCGCGCGGGCAGGGCCTGCCGATGGTGCCGCAGAAGGAGATCGACAAGGCCGGGACCGTCGTCGAGCGCTTCATGAAGCGGTGGCGGGGCGAGCCGGACCCCAAGCACGTCGCGGCCGTGGACGCGTACTGGACCTCGGCGGCCGAGCACGGCATGAACGCGTCCACCTTCACGGCCCGGGTCATCGCCTCGACCGGGGCCGATGTGGCGGCGGCGCTGTCCGGCGCGGTGGGCGCGATGTCCGGGCCGCTGCACGGCGGGGCGCCGTCCCGGGTCCTCGGCATGATCGAGGAGATCGAGCGGACGGGTGACGCGACGGCGTATGTGAAGCGGGCGCTGGACCGCGGCGAGCGGCTGATGGGCTTCGGCCACCGGGTGTACCGCGCCGAGGACCCGCGGGCGCGGGTGCTGCGGCGCACGGCGCGCGAGCTGGGCGCGCCGCGCTTCGAGGTCGCGGAGGCGCTGGAGAAGGCCGCCCTGGAGGAGCTGCACAACCGGCGCCCGGACCGCGTGCTGGCGACGAACGTGGAGTTCTGGGCGGCGATCGTGCTGGACTTCGCGGAGGTTCCGGCGCACATGTTCACGTCGATGTTCACCTGTGCCCGTACGGCGGGCTGGAGCGCGCACATCCTGGAGCAGAAGCGGACCGGCCGCCTGGTCCGGCCGTCTGCCAAGTACGTGGGCCCGGGGCCGCGCGGCCCGGAAGCGGTGGACGGCTACACGGCGCCCGCGTAACGGGCCGGGCGCTCCTGGCGCCGTACGGCGTCCTCGGTGACGGGCGTGAAGAGGTTGACCAGGTTGCCGTCGGGGTCCCGCAGGAGCAGGGAGCGGTTGCCCCACGGCATGGTCGTCGGCTGCTGGACGAAGGTGTGGCCGAGGTCGGTCAGGCGACGGTGTTCCGCGTCCACGTCCGGGACGCGGAACTCGATGATCACCGAGTGGTTGGCGGCGGCCCGCGCGATGTCCTCCCCGAACAAGGCCACCGTGCGGCTGCCGGCGATCGCCAGCGTGCCGGACGGCGTGACGCATTCGGCGAATTCCGGGGTGGCCCACTCGGCCCGTACGCCGGTGACGTGCTCGTAGAACCCGACGAGGCGGGCGACGTCGTCGGTGATCATGCGGAGGGAGACGAGGTTCATGGTGCGGCTTTCTGGCGTAGGGAAATGCGCCCGGATCTGCGGGCTCCGCTCACGCTAGGACCCATACCGGACAGATTCCGCCCGGTATGGGCGTCACACTTTCCGGGTGACCACTTCGACCACCGCCCGGGTGCTCGCCCTGCTGGAGATCCTCCAGGGCGGCGGCGTCCGTACCGTTCCCGAGCTGGCCGCCCGCCTCGGCGTCGACGAGCGCACCGTCCGCCGCTACGTCGGCCACCTGCTGGACCTGGACATCCCCGTCGACGCGGTGCGGGGCCGCTACGGCGGCTACCGGCTCGCCCCCGGCTACCGGATGCCGCCGCTGATGCTCACCGACGAGGAAGCCCTTGCCGTGCTGCTCGGCCTGCTCGCGGGGCAGCGCGGCGGGCCGGGCGCCGCCTCCGCGGCGGCCGGTGAGAGTGCCGCTGCGAAGGTGCGGCGGGTGCTGCCGGTGGCTCTGCGGCAGCGGCTGGAAGCGCTGCTGGAGACGGCCGACTTCACCGAGCGGCCCCGTCCCGCGGCCCCGCCGGAGGCGGCGGTGCTGCTCGAACTCGCCGAAGCCGTACGCAAGCGGCGGCCGGTGGCGTTCGCGTACACCGACCGCAAGGGCGACGGCAGCGCCCGCACGGTCCTGCCGTACGGTCTCGTGGCGCACTCCGGGCGGTGGTACCTGACCGGGGCCGGACGGGACGGCGGGGAGATGCGGATCTTCCGGCTGGACCGGATCGCCTCCGTCCGCGTGCTGTCCGGTTCGTTCGAGATCCCGGACGGTTTCGACCCGGCGGCGACCGTCCTCGACCATCTCGCCCGTACGCCGTGGAAACACGACGTGTCGCTGCGCGTCCGCGGCACCGTCGAGCACCTTCACGACCACCTCCCGGCCGGGATCGCCGCCCTGTCCCACGACGAGCCCGACCCGTCCGATGACGAGCCCGGATGGGTCCGCGTCCGCATCCGGGCCGAGCGGCTGGACTGGATTCCGCCCGTACTGGCCGCGCTGGACCGCCCGTTCGTCATCGAGCGCCCGGCCGCCCTGCGCGACCTGGTGCGTGCGCTGGCCCGGCGCCTCGGCTCGTACGCGGACGCTGACGACCCGTCCCGCTGAGCCCCCTCAGCCCCCGTTCAGCACGGTGTCCAGGATGTGCGCCCACTGTGTCACCACGCGGTCGCGGCGGGGCTTGTCGTCGGTGAGGAGCGTGGCGAGGCCGAGGCCGCGGGACATGTCGAGGAGGCCCTGTACGGTCTCGCGGACGCCGGGGACCGCCTCGTCGGCGCCCAGCAGGGCGACCGCCGTGCGGTGCGCCTCGCGGCCCACCCGGGCCTCCAGGGCGGTGACCCGCTCGCGCAGCGGCTCCTCGTCGGAAGCGGCCACCCACAGATGCAGGGCGGCGCGGAAAAGAGGACCCGTATAGAGGCCGACGATCTCCTCGACGACGATACGGGTGCGTGCCGACGATCCGGTGGGCGGCAGGTCGTTCGCCACCGCCTTGAGCGCGCTCTGCCGCATCTCCGCGACATGCTCGACGGCGGCCGTGAACAGGTCCTCGCGGGTACGGAAATGGTGCTGGGCGGCCCCCCGCGAGACGCCCGCGCGCTCCGCGACGACGGAGACCGTACTGCCGCTCCAGCCCCGCTCGGCGAGGCAGGAGACGGCCGCTTCCAGCAGGGCGCGGCGGGTGGCGCGGCTGCGTTCCTGCTGCGGCTCCTTGGCGGCGCGGGAGGAGGTCACCGTACCCATGACGGTTCCCGGCGCTGGAGGAAGGCGGTCATGCCCTCGCGGGCCTCGTCGGAGGCGAAGAGGCGGGCCGAGGTCTCGGCGAGGGCCGCGGTGTCGCGGTCGAAGGCCCGCAGGACTTCGGCGGTGACCAGGGCCTTGGACTCCGCCAGGCCCTGCGGGGAGCCCTTGCGCAGCCCGGCCAGCACCGGTTCGAGGGCCGCGTCGGGATCGTCGGCGGCCATCGTCACCAGGCCGGTGCGGGCCGCTTCGGCGGCGTCGAAGCGCTCGCCGGTCAGGTAGTAGCGGGACGCGGCCCGCGGGTCCATACGGGGCAGCAGCGGCATGGAGATCACGGCGGGGGCGAGGCCGAGGCGGGCCTCGGTGAAGGCGAACGTGGCGCCGGGGCCCGCCACCGACAGGTCGCAGGCGCCGAGGAGGCCGAGGCCGCCCGCGCGTACATGGCCGGTGACCCTGGCGACGACCGGCTTGGGGAGTTCGATGATCGTCCGCAGCAGGCGGGCGAGGCCGAGCGGGCCGGAGGCCGCGGCTGCCGCGGGGTCCGTGGCCTCCGTCAGGTCCGCTCCCGCGCAGAACGTCGTCCCGGTGTGGGTGAGCAGCACGGCGCGGGTGCCGGCGGACCCGGCCGCCTCTGCCAGCGCCTCGTGGAGCTCGCCCACCAGGCGCCGGGAGAGCGCGTTGCGGTTGCGTGGGGAGTCGAGGGTGAGGACGGTGACGCCCCGGTCGTGGGCGCGCCGTACCAGCGGTCCGTCCGGGGTGGCGTCCGGTGTGGCGTCGGTCATGAGGCCGTGGAACTCCTTTCCCTGGCGCGCAGTTCGCGCCGCAGGATCTTGCCGGTGGCGGCGCGGGGCACGAGGTCCGTGAACTCCACCCGCCGTACCTTCTTGTACGGGGCGACCCGCCCGGCAACGTACGCGATGACGTCCTCCTCGGTGAGCCGGGCCCCCGCCCCGCCGCGCTGCCGTACGACATACGCCTTGGGTATCTCGTTGCCGTCCGCGTCGGTGACGCCGATCACCGCGGCGTCCGCGATGCCTTCGTGGGCGAGCAGCACCGCTTCGAGGTCGGCCGGCGCGACCTGGTAGCCCTTGTATTTGATCAGCTCTTTGACCCGGTCGACGACGTGCAGCCAGCCGTCCGCGTCCACCTGCCCGATGTCGCCGGTGTGCAGCCAGCCGTCCGCGTCGATCATCGCGTCGGTCTCCGCGGGCCGCCCGAGGTAGCCCTTCATCACCTGCGGGCCGCGGATCCAGATCTCGCCGCTCTCGCCGGTGCCGAGGTCCTTGTCCGCGTCCAGGCAGCGGATGCGCATCTCGGTGCCCGGCAGCAGCTTGCCGACGGTGCCGGGCGGCGCGTCGGCGGCGCCCAGCGGCACGATGTGGGTGCCGGGCGACAGTTCGGTCATGCCGTACGCCTGCATGACGGGCGGGATGCCCAGGCGCCGGGCGCAGGCGTCGGCGAGCCGGGCGTCCAGCGGGGCGGCGGCGCTGACGAGGTAGTCGAGCGAGGACAGGTCGTACTGGGTGACGGCCGGGTGCTTGGCGAGGGCCAGCACGATGGGCGGGGCCACGTACACCGCGTTGATCCGGTACTTCTCGATGGTGCGCAGGAAGTGTTCGAGGTCGAAGCGGGGCAGCACGACGACGGTGGAGCCGTTGCGCAGCGGGGAGTTGATCAGGGCGGTGAGGCCGTAGATGTGGAAGAACGGCAGTACGGCCAGCACGCGGTCGCCGGGGCCGCTGCCGACCAGCCGGTTGAGCTGGGCGAGGTTGGTGGCGATGTTGCGGTGGGTGAGCATCACGCCCTTCGGGGTGCCGGTGGTGCCGGAGGAGTAGGGCAGCACGGCCACGTCGTGCGCGGGGTCGATGCGGACGGCCGGTTCGGGCGCGGTGGAGGCGATCATGTCGCGTACGGAGCGGTGGCCCACGGCGCCGTCGCAGACGAACACCTCCGTGATGCCGCCCGTCTGCTCGGCGGCGCTGCGGGCGGTCTCCAGCAGCGGGGCGACGGTGACGATCCAGTTGGCGCCGGAGTCGCGCAGCTGCTGGGCGAACTCGCCCGATGTGCACAGGGGGTGCACGGTGGTGACGGCGGCGCCGCAGCGCGAGGCGGCGTAGAAGACGGCCGGGTAGGCGATGGTGTTGGGGCTGTGCAGCGCGAGCACGTCGCCGGGCAGGACGCCCGCGTCGGCCAGGGCCGCGGCGATCCGGCGGCTGGCGCCGTCGAGTTCGGCGTAGCTGAGCGTGGTGCCGTCCTGGCCGTCGATCAGCGCGGGCAGGGCGGCGTGCTCGGTGGCCGACCGGCCCAGTACGGCTTCGTGGATCGGCAGGTCGACGGGCGCGACATCGGCGTACTGACTGTGAAAGACCATGGCCATCCCCTCAGCAGCGGCGCGCGCCCGGTGCCGGTACGGGCCGCGGGCGGGCGCCTGTCCGTGTGCGTGCAGCATCGCGGTTGCCGGTGCGGTTGTCAGTACGGCGACCGCGATGCCGGGCACGGCCGGTCAGTACGACTTCGGGAGCCCGAGGCTCTGGTGGGAGACGTAGTTGAGGATCATCTCCCGGCTGACCGGCGCGATCCGTGCCACGCGGGCCGCGGTGATCAGGGACGCGAGGCCGTACTCGTGGGTCAGGCCGTTGCCGCCGAGGGTGTGCACCGCCTGGTCCACGGCCCTGACCGCCGCCTCGGCCGCCGCGTATTTGGCCATGTTGGCGGCCTCGCCCGCGCCCATGTCGTCGCCCGCGTCATAGAGGTGGGCGGCCTTCTGCATCATCAGGCGGGCGAGTTCCAGCTCGATGTGCACCTGGGCGAGGGGGTGGGCGATGGCCTGGTGGGCGCCGATGGGCGCCTTCCAGACCTGGCGGGTACGGGCGTAGTCGACGGCCCGCTCGACCGCGTACCGGCCCATGCCGAGGGCGAAGGCGGCGGTCATGATGCGCTCGGGGTTGAGCCCGGCGAAGAGCTGGAGCAGCCCCGCGTCCTCCTCGCCCACCAGCGCCTCCGCGGGCAGCCGTACATCGTCCAGCGTCAGCTCGAACTGCTTCTCCGGCGCCCCCAGCTCCATGGATATCCGACTGCGCCCGAATCCGGGGGCGTCGCGCGGGACGATGAACAGACAGGGCTTGAGCTTGCCGGTACGGGCGTCCTCGGTGCGGCCGACGATCAGCGTGGCCTCGGCGATGTCCACGCCCGAGATGAAGACCTTGCGCCCGTTGAGGACCCACTCGCCGGTGGCCGGGTCGCGGCGGGCCGTGGTGGTGATGCGGTGGGAGTTGGAGCCGGCGTCCGGTTCGGTGATGCCGAAGGCCATCGTGCGTGAGCCGTCGGCGAGGCCGGGCAGCCAGGCGCGCTTCTGCTCCTCCGTACCGAAGCGGGCGATGACCGTGCCGCAGATGGCGGGCGAGACGACGAGCATGAGCAGCGGGCAGCCGGCCGCGCCCAGCTCCTCCAGCACGATGGAGAGTTCGGCGATGCCGCCGCCTCCGCCGCCGTACTCCTCGGGCAGGTTCACCCCCAGGTAGCCCAGCTTGGCGGCCTCGGTCCACAGCTCGTCGGTGTGCTTGCCCTCGGCGACGACGCGGGTGAAGTACTCGCGTCCGTAGCGCTTGCCGAGTGCGGCGACGGAGGCGCGGAGGGCGCGGTGTTCCTCGGTTTCGATCACGGGGGTGCTCACGGGGACTCCTTCGAGGGGGAGCGCCGTCATACGGTGACGACGGCCAGCGGCGTGCCCACCTCGACCTGCTGGCCGGCCTTGACGTGCAGGGCGGTCAGCGTGCCGGAGGCGGGTGCGGTGATCTTGTGTTCCATCTTCATGGCTTCGAGCCAGAGCAGCGGGGCACCGGCCTCGACGCGGTCGCCCTCGGCCAGGCCGTCGGCCACCCGGACGACCGTGCCGGGCATGGGGGCGAGCAGCGAGCCGGGTTCGGTGCGGGCGCCGGGGTCGGGGAAGCGGGGCAGGGCGGTGAGGGTACGGGAGCCGGCGGCGGAGTCGACGTAGATCTGGTCGCCGTGGCGGGCGACGGTGAACTCGCGCCGTACGCCGTCCGCTTCAAGGACGACCCGGCCGGGGGCGGACCGGACGAGCCGTACGCCGGGGAAGTCTTCGGCGTGCAGCCCGTCGCGGCCCAGCCGGTAGCGGATCTCGTGCTCGGTGCCGCCGCAGGCGTACGTCTTGGTCTGCGGCTGGGACGGGACGTTGCGGAAGCCGCCGAAGCGGGACCGGCCGTGCGCGTCGGCGAGGGCGGCAGCCAGCGCGCACAGGCCGGTGGCCGTGGCGTCGGGCGCCGTCGTGAGGGCGTCGAGGTTGCGGTCGTAGAAGCCGGTGTCCAGGCCGGTGGCGGTGGCGAACTCGGGGTGGCGCAGGGACCGCACGAGCAGGTCGCGGTTGGTGACCGGGCCGTGCACACGGGCCCGTTCCAGCGCGCCCGCCAGCTTGCGTACGGCCTCGGCGCGGCTCGGCGCCCAGGCGATGACCTTGGCCAGCATCGGGTCGTAGTGGACGCCGATGACGCCGCCGTCGGCCACGCCCGAGTCGAGCCGGACGCCATCGGGCACGGACAGGCGGTGCAGCGTGCCGGTCTGCGGCTGCCAGCCCGCCGCCGGGTCCTCCGCGTACAGCCGGGCCTCCACGGAGTGGCCGCGCGGCTCGGGCGGCTCCTCCGCCAGCGCCTCCCCTTCGGCCACCCGCAATTGCAGGGCGACGAGATCGACGCCGTACACGGCCTCGGTGACCGGGTGCTCGACCTGGAGGCGGGTGTTCATCTCCAGGAAGTGGGCGTGGCCGGTGGCGGAGACCAGGAATTCGACGGTGCCCGCGCCGCGGTAGCCGATGGTGCGGGCGGCGTCGGCGGCGGCCGTGTGCAGGGTGGCCCGCAGTTCGTCGGAGAGGCCGGGTGCGGGGGCCTCCTCGATGACCTTCTGGTGGCGGCGCTGGAGGGAGCAGTCGCGGGTGCCGAGCGTCCAGACCGTGCCGTGCGCGTCAGCGAGGACCTGCACCTCGACGTGGCGCCCGCCGACGACGTACGGCTCGGCGAAGACCTCGCCGTCCCCGAACGCCGACGCGGCCTCGGCCCGCGCCGCCGCCAGCTCCCCCGACAGGTCCGCCAGGTCCCGTACGACCCGCATGCCGCGCCCGCCGCCGCCCGCCGCCGCCTTCACCAGCAGCGGCAGATCGGCGTCCGTGGCACGGTCCGGGTCGACCGGGGCGAGCAGCGGCACCCCGGCCGCCGCCATCAGCTCCTTGGCGCGCGTCTTGGACGCCATCGCCTCGATCGCGGCGGGCGGCGGGCCGACCCAGGTCAGGCCCGCGTCGGCGACGGCCGCGGCGAATCCGGCGTTCTCGGAGAGGAAGCCGTAGCCGGGATGGACCGCGTCGGCTCCGGCGACGTGCGCGGCCTTCACGATCAGGTCGCCGCGCAGATAGGTGTCGGCCGGGGCGCTGCCCGGGAGGCGTACGGCGGCGTCGGCCTCGCGGACGTGCGGCGCGTCGGCGTCCGCATCGGAGTACACGGCCACCGTCGCGATGCCCAGCTCCCGGCAGGTGCGGAAGATCCGGCGGGCGATCTCGCCACGGTTGGCGACGAGGAGGGAAGAGATCACGGGTTCCTCACATCCGGAAGACGCCGAAGCCGCCGCGCGCACCCTCCACGGGCGCGGTGTGGACGGCGGACAGGCACAGGCCGAGGACGGTTCGGGTGTCGCGCGGGTCGATGACGCCGTCGTCGTACAGGCGCCCGGACAGGAACATCGGCAGCGACTCTGACTCGATCTGCTGCTCCACCATGGCGCGCAGCCCGGCGTCGGCCTCGTCGTCGTACGGCTGCCCCTTGGCGGCGGCGGAGGCGCGCGCCACGATCGACAGCACCCCGGCGAGCTGCTGCGGGCCCATCACGGCGGACTTGGCGCTGGGCCAGGCGAACAGGAAACGCGGGTCGTAGGCGCGGCCGCACATCCCGTAGTGCCCGGCGCCGTACGAGGCGCCCATGAGGACGGACAGGTGCGGGACGCGCGAGTTGGACACCGCGTTGATCATCTGGGCGCCGTGCTTGATGATGCCGCCCTGCTCGTACTCCTTGCCGACCATGTAGCCGGTGGTGTTGTGCAGGAAGAGCAGCGGGATGTCGCGCTGGTTGGCGAGCTGGATGAACTGCGCTGCCTTCTGCGACTCCGCGCTGAACAGCACGCCCTGCGCGTTGGCGAGGATGCCCACGGGGTAGCCGTGCAGCCGGGCCCACCCGGTCGTGAGCGAAGGCCCGTACAGCGGCTTGAACTCGTCGAAGTCCGAGCCGTCCACGATGCGGGCGATGACCTCGCGCGGGTCGAAGGGGGCCTTGAGGTCGCCGGGGACGATGCCGAGCAGTTCGTCCTCGTCGTACTTGGGCGGTTCGGCCGGTGCGGGATCTCCGTGCGCCTTCTGCCAGTTCAGGCGGGAGACGACCCGGCGGGCCTGCCGGAGCGCGTCCGGCTCGTCCACGGCGAAGTGGTCGGCGAGTCCGGACGTGCGGGCGTGCATCTCGGCGCCGCCCAACGACTCGTCGTCGCTCTCCTCGCCGGTGGCCATCTTGACCAGCGGCGGCCCGCCGAGGAAGACCTTCGCCCGCTCCTTGACCATGATCACGTGGTCGGACATACCGGGGATGTACGCGCCGCCCGCGGTCGAATTGCCGAAGACCACGGCGACGGTGGGGATGCCGGTGGCCGACAGCCGGGTGATGTCCTTGAACAGCGCCCCGCCCGGAATGAAGATCTCCTTCTGGCTGGGCAGGTCCGCGCCGCCCGACTCGACCAGGGAGACGACGGGCAGCCGGTTGGCGAAGGCGATCTCGTTGGCGCGCAGGGCCTTCTTCAGCGTCCAGGGGTTGGAGGCGCCACCGCGTACGGTCGGGTCGTTGGCGGTGACCAGGCACTCCACGCCCTCGATGACGCCGATGCCGGTGACCAGCGAGGCGCCCACCGGATAGTCGCTGCCCCAGGCGGCGAGCGGCGACAGTTCGAGGAACGGCGTGTCCGGGTCGAGGAGCAGCTCGATGCGCTCGCGGGCGAGCAGCTTGCCGCGCCCCCGGTGCCGTTCGACGTACTTCGCGCCGCCCCCGCCGAGGGCCTTGGCGTGTTCGGCCTCGATCTCGGCCAGCTTGGCGAGCATCGCCTCGCGGTGGGCCGCGTATTCGGGCCCTGCCGGGTCCAGCCGGCTGCCGAGCACGGTCACCGCAGTACCTCCGGTATGTCCAGGTGGCGGGCGCGCAGCCACTCCCCCACGGCCTTGGCCTGCGGGTCGAAGCGGGCCTGCGCGGCGACGCCCGCGCCGAGCAGGCCGTCGATCACGAAGTTCAGGGAGCGCAGGTTGGGCAGGACGTGGCGGGTGACGGGCAGGTCCGCCGTCTCCGGGAGGAGTTCGCGCAGCCGGTCGGCGGTCAGCTCGTGGGCCAGCCAGCGCCAGGCCGCGTCCGTACGGGCCCAGACGCCGACGTTGGCGGAACCGCCCTTGTCGCCGCTGCGGGCACCGGCCACCAGGCCGAGCGGGGCGCGGCGCGTCCGGCCGTCGTGGGCGAGGGGTTCGGGGAGCGGGGGTTCGGCGAGTGGTGTCGGCTCGCGGGTTTCCACAGGCGGGGACAGTTCGGTGCGGCTGCCGTCCGGGAGTACGGCGGTGTGCGGTACGTCCGCGGCGGCCACGTACTCCGCCTCGAAGACCCCGTACGGCTCGCCCTTGCCCGGCGGCGCCGTGACGTGGAAGCCGGGGATGCTCCCGAGCGCCAGCTCGACGGCGGCCCCGCTGACCACCCGGCCCACCGCGTCCTGGTCGGCGTCCCGCACCACCAGCCGCAGCAGGGCGCTCGCCTCCTCCTGGACGGCGGCGTCGGGGTGGTCGGTCCGGGCCAGCGTCCATTCCACGCCCGCCGGGCGGCGCTCGGCCGCGTCGAACGCCGCTTCCATCTGCTCCCGTACGAGGGCGGCCTTCGCCTCGATGTCCAGGCCGGTCAGCACGAACGTGACCGCGTTGCGCCAGCCGCCCAGGCGGGTCAGGCCCACCTTCAGCGTCGGCGGCGGGGCCTCGCCGCGCACACCGTCGATACGCACCCGGTCGGTGCCGTCCTGGGTCAGCCGTACGGTGTCCAGCCGCGCGGTCACGTCCGGGCCCGCGTAGCGCGCGCCGGCCGTCTCGTACAGCAGCTGGGCGGTGACGGTGCCGACGGTCACCGCGCCGCCCGTACCCGGGTGCTTGGTGATCACCGAGGAGCCGTCGGCGGCGATCTCGGCGAGGGGGAAGCCGGGATGGCGCAGGGCGTCGGCGTCGTGGGCGGCGAAGAACGCGTAGTTGCCGCCGGTGGCCTGGGTGCCGCACTCCAGGACATGGCCCGCGACGACCGCGCCCGCCAGCCGGTCGTGGTCCGTGGGCGCCCAGCCGAAGTGGGCCGCCGCGGCCCCGCTGACCAGGGCGGCGTCCGTGACCCGGCCGGTCACCACCACCTCGGCACCGGCCCGCAGACACGCGGCGATGCCCGCGCCGCCCAGATAGGCGTTGGCGGTCAGCACGCCCGCGCGCCCGGCGTAGCGGGCCATGAGGTCGTCGCCCTCGACGTGCGCCACCCGTACGGGGACGCCGACCCGCTCCGCCAACTCCCTTACGGCCTCGGCCAGCCCGGCGGGGTTGAGACCGCCCGCGTTGGTGACGATCCGCACCCCACGCTCGGCAGCCAGGCCGAGGGTGTCCTCCAGCTGCCGCAGGAACGTCTTCGCATAGCCGCGCGTGGGGTCCTTGAGGCGATCGCGGCCCAGGATGAGCATGGTCAGTTCGGCGAGGTAGTCGCCGGTGAGGACGTCGAGCGGGCCGTCGGTGAGCATCTCGCGTACGGCGTCGAAGCGGTCGCCGTAGAAGCCGGAGGCGTTGCCGACGCGCAGCACGTCCCCGCCGGTCACCGGGCGTCCCGCCCGCCCGGCTCACGGCCCTTGCCAGGCGGCCCGGCGAACGCCTGGGCGATGTCCAGCCACCGGTCCGCGTCCGCGCCCTCGGCCCGTACGTCCACGTCGTCGCGGTGCGCGCGCTGCGTGACCAGCAGGCAGAAGCCGAGGGCGTCGCCGGTCACCCGCTGCGCCGCGCCCTCCGGTCCGTACGTCCAGGTGCCGCCGCCGGGAGCGCGCAGCTCGACGCGGAACTCCTCGGCCGGGACCGGCAGCCCGTTGGCCGCGTACGCGTAGTCCCGCGCGCGCACGCCGATACGGGCCACGTGCCGCAGCCGCGCCGTGGGCTCACGCCGTACGCCCAGCGTGTCGGCGATGTCCTGGCCGTGCGCCCAGGTCTCCATCAGCCGGCCCGTGGCCATGGAGGCGGTGCTCATCGATGTCGCGAACCACGGCATCTTGTCCCGCGTGGTCCGGGTGGCCAGAGCCTCGTACAGCTCGGTCCGGACCGCGCGCCAGCTCGCCAGCAGCTCCTCGGGCGGCGCCTGCGCTTCGCGCCGCGCGCCCTCGTCGACGAAGGTCGCGGGCGAGGCCAGAGCCCGCTCGGCCGCTTCGCGGAAGGCGGCGGGGTCGGTGGCGGACAGCAGGGCCTGCCGGTCGGTCCAGGTCAGGTGCCCGATCTGGTGGGCGATGGTCCAGCCGGCGGCCGGTGTCGGCTCCGCCCACCGCGCCGGCGCCAGCCCGCCGACCAGCGCGTCGAGCGCCTCTCCTTCGTCCCTCAGATCCGCCAGTACGGCGTCGGCGTCGGACACGCGGCACTCCCCTCGTCGGCCATCTGCCGTACGGGCAGGGCACGTTGACTCATGCGGTGCGGGTACCGAGCGTGGCAGCGCGGGGAGAAACAATCAAGCACGCCTGCATGATTTTCTGCGAGGAGGGAGTGCGGGGTACGGGGCGACCGCGGCGCTGACGCCAGAGCGGCACTCCATGGCACACCACCTGGCGCCCCGACGGCGCCACCGTGGCATCACCATGAGCCACGGCACCGCCAGGACGATGCCACGGCCCATCGATTTTTCAGACAAACCCGCAGCTCAGGTTAGGTGCGCGCCACAGTGCCGCCACTTTGGCTCGCCATGGCACCATCGATGTGCCATGATGGCATCATGGACCTCACGCCCTACGTCGACAATCTCCGGCAGGAGCTGGCCGTCGCCGCGGACGCCGGCGGCGACGACGCCCGCGCCCTCGCCGAACGGCTCACCGCCCCCCTGGAGTCCGCCACCCGGCTGACCCTCCTGAACGCACTGTCCGCCGCCATGGGCGAGGTCACGCGGGAACTGGCGCCGGGCTCGGTCGACGTACGGCTGCGCGGACTCGATCCGGAGTTCGTGGTGACGGCTCCGCCCGCCCCGGAGCCGGTGCGGGAGGAGCGGGAACCGGTCGCGGTTCCCGCGCCGCCCCCGCCGCCCGCGGACGCCGACGACGGCGCCATGGCGCGGATCAACTTCCGTCTCCCGGCCCACCTCAAGGCCCGCGCCGAGGAGGCCGCGACGGCGGAGGGCCTGTCGGTCAACGCCTGGCTGGTACGGGCGGTGTCCACGGCCCTCGACGGCGGGCAGCGCGCGGCCCCGACGGGCCGGGGCAAGCCCTCGGGCGGCCGGAGCTTCACCGGCTGGGTCCGGTAAGCGACCCGCCCCACCCACTCTTCACCGGCGGATCACCGATCCGGCCGACGTCATCATCACCCGCCTCACCAGCGGGAACACCCACGCGAGCCAAGAGGACGGCACCGCCATGCCTGTTTACGAGACCCCCGAACCGATCATCGCCACCCTTGAACTGGACTGCGGCACCGCCCGCATCACCGCCGGCAAGCGCACCGAGACGGTCGTGGAGGTGCTGCCGCGCGACGGGGCCGACGACAAGGACGTACAGGCCGTACAGCAGACGCAGGTCAGCTGCTCGGGCGGCCGCCTCGCGATCAAGACGCCCAAGAAGCGGTCCCTGTTCGGCAAGCCGGGCACCGTCGAGGTCAGCGTCGAACTGCCCGCCGGGTCGGACGTCCGGGGCACCACGGCCCTGGGCGGCTTCTTCTGCGAGGGCAGCTTCGGAGAGGTCACCCTCAAGACCTCGCTCGGCGACCTCCAGGTCGACGAGGCGGCCGGCGCCGACCTCAGGACCGACCACGGCGACATCCGCCTGGCCCGCTCGACCGGAGACATCGAGGCCGTCGGCTCAGGCCGGATCGAGATCGGCACCGTCACCGGCTCGGCGACCGTCAAGAACAGCAACGGCGTCATCGAGATCGGCGAGGTCACCGGCGGCCTGAAGACCAGCGCCGCCAACGGCGACATCTTCGTCGGCGTCGCGCACGGCGACATCAGCGCCAAGTGCGCCAACGGCCGTACCGACATCGGCACCGCCCGCGCCGGGGTGGACGCCTCCGCCTCCAACGGCGGCATCCGCGTCGGCGACGTCACCCGCGGCCGCATCGACCTGCGCACCTCCGTCGGCGACCTCGAAGTGGGCATCCACGAGGGCACCGCCGCCTGGCTCGACACCCACACCAAGTACGGCGTCGTACGCAACTCGCTCGGCGCCGCCGAGGGCCCCGCGGACTCCGACGAGACCGTCGAGGTGATCGCCCGGACCGCCACCGGCGACATCATCATCCGCCGCGCCTGACTCCACGTACCCCAACGCTCCACCGCCGAAGGGAAAACGGCATGACAGTCACCCAGACCTCCGCGCCGGTCGCCGCCCCCACGAGGGCGTCGGCGATCACCGCCACCGGACTGCGCAAGTCCTACGGCGACAAGCTCGTGCTCGACGGCATCGACCTGGACATCGCCGAAGGCAGCATCTTCGCGCTGCTCGGGCCCAACGGTGCCGGCAAGACCACCACGGTGGAGATCCTCTCCACGCTCATCGACGCCGACGCCGGCGATGCCCGGGTCGCGGGCCGCCATCTGACCCGGGACGCCGACGCGGTGCGCTCCGCGATCGGCGTCACCGGCCAGTTCTCGGCCGTCGACAACCTGCTGACCGCAGAGGAGAACCTCCTCCTCATGGCGGACCTGCACCACCTCGACCGGCGCGAGGGCAAGCGGCGGGCCAGGGACCTGCTGCGCCGCTTCGACCTCTCGGAGGTCGCGGGCAAGACCGCCGTCACCTTCTCCGGCGGAATGCGGCGCAAGCTGGACCTGGCGATGACGCTGGTCGGCGATCCGCGGATCATCTTCCTCGACGAGCCCACCACCGGACTCGACCCGCGCAGCCGGCGCACCATGTGGGAGATCATCCGCGGCCTCGTCGCCGACGACGGCGTGACCATCTTCCTGACCACCCAGTACCTCGAAGAGGCCGACCAGCTCGCCGACCGGATCGCCGTACTGGACCACGGCAGGCTGATCGCCGAGGGCACCGCCGACGAGCTGAAGCAGCGCATCCCCGGCGGCCACATCCGGGTGCGGTTCGCCGACAGCCGGGTCCTGGACACCGCGGCGGGCATCTTCGGCGTCGCCACGCGCGACGAGGAATCCCTCACCCTCCAGATCCCCAGCGACGGCTCCATCCAGAACCTGCGGGCCGTCCTCGACACCCTGGAGACCACCGGTGTCCCGGCCGAGTCGCTCACCGTGCACACCCCCGATCTCGACGATGTCTTCCTGACCCTCACCGGTCAGCCCCACCCGGCCGGCACCGCCGCCCCGTCCAAGGAGAACGTCTGATGGCCACCCTGTCGTACGCCGCGCGGGACTCCAGGACGATGCTGCGGCGCAACCTGAAGAAGGCGCTGCGCTACCCGTCCCTGACGCTCACCGTCGTCATCATGCCCATCGCGATGCTGCTGCTGTTCAACTACGTCTTCGGCAGCGCCCTGGGCACCGGCATCAGCGGCATGCCCACCGGCAGCGGCGACTACATCGACTACCTCGCGCCCGGCATCATCCTGATGGCTGCCACGTCCGGCGCCCTGACCACCGCGATCAGCGTGTGCGCCGACAAGACCGAGGGCATCGTCAACCGCTTCCGTACGATGCCGATCTCGCGCGCCTCGTTCCTGACCGGCCATGTCGTCGGCAGCGTGATCCAGACGATGGCCAGCATCGCGCTGGTCACCGGCGTCGCCCTCCTGATGGGCTTTCGCCCCAGCGCGACACCCGTGGAATGGCTCGCCGCCATCGGTCTGCTCGCCCTGCTCACCCTGGCGCTGACCTGGCTCTCCGCGGGCATCGGCCTGGTCGCCAAGAATGTCGAGACGGCCAGCAACATCCCGATGCCGCTGACGTTCCTGCCGTTTCTCGGCAGCGCCATCGTGCCGACCGAGTCGATGCCCGCCGGTCTGCGCTGGTTCGCCGAGTACCAGCCCTTCACGCCGATCATCGAGACGCTGCGCGGCCTGTGGCTCGGCACCGGGATCGGCTCCAGCGCGGTCATCGCCCTCGCCTGGTGCGCGGGGCTCTCCCTGGTCGGCTACCTGTGGGCACGCCGCACCTTCAAGACCGGCGCCAAGCGGTAACGGCCGCCCCTCTCAAGGCACTTCACCGACCAGCACGCTCCATATCCCGCACGGCGTTCACAGGAGGATTCCATGTCGTACAACCCGACGGCCCCCGACACCACCGCCGACGGCACCACCGGAGAACCGCCCACCCTGCCCACCGACCGGCGCACCGGCTGCCCCTTCGACCCGCCCGGCGAACTCACCGCGCTGAGCGACCGGCCCCTGCGCCGCATGCGCTACGCCGACGGGCACATAGGCTGGCTGGCCACCGGCCACGCCGCCGCCCGCGCGGTCCTGTCCGACCCGCGCTTCAGCTCCCGCTACGAACTCCTGCACCTGCCGGTACCGATGCCGGGCATGGAGGGGATGACGGCGGTGCCGCCGGCGCCGACCGGCGACTTCCTCGGCCTCGACGCCCCCGAGCACACCCGCTACCGGCGGCTGCTCACCGGCAAGTTCACGGTCCGCCGGATGCGTCAGCTCTCCGAACGCGTGGAGCAGTTCACCCACGAGTGCCTGGACGCCATGGAGCAGGCCGGGCCCACCGTCGACCTGGTGGAGGCGTTCGCGCGGCCGGTGCCCGCGCTCATGATCTGCGAACTGCTCGGCGTGCCGTACGCCGACCGGGACCGCTTCCAGGAGCATGTGGCGACCCTCTTCGACCAGGCCGCGGACGCGGAGGCGAGGGGCGCGGCGTTCGCCGCCGTCGGCCGCTTCATGGGCGAACTCGTGGCCGCCAAGCGCGCCGAGCCCACCGACGACCTGCTCAGCGACCTGACCACCTCCGACCTCACGGAGGAAGAGCTGATCGGGGTCGGCGGGGTGCTCCTGGCCGCCGGTCTCGACACCACCGCCAACATGCTCGGGCTCGGCACCTTCGCCCTGCTCAGCAACCCCGACCAGCTGGACGCCCTGCGCGCCGACCCGGGCCTCGCCGGGCAGACCGTCGAGGAGCTGCTGCGCTACCTCAGCGTGGCCGACCCCATCCCGCGCGCCGCCCTGGAGGACGTCGAGATCGAAGGCCGGCTGGTCAGGGCCGGTGAGACGGTGACCGTCTCGGTCCAGGCCGCCAACCGCGACCCGCTGAAGTTCCCCGACCCCGACCGGTTCGACATCCACCGCAAGGCCACCGGGCACGTCTCCTTCGGCCACGGCCCCCACCAGTGCCTCGGCCAGCAGCTCGCCCGCGTCGAGATGACCGTCGCGTTCCCGGCGCTCTTCGCCCGCTTCCCCACCCTGCGCCTCGCGGTTCCGCCGCAGGAGGTGCCGCTGCGCGACCGCGCCAACATCTACGGCGTGATCAGCCTGCCCGTCACCTGGGACAAGGAGTAACCCCATGAGCGAGCCACAAGAGCGGCTGCGTCTGAGCGTCGACCGTGACCGCTGCGTCGGCGCCGGGATGTGCGCCCTGACCGCTCCCGAGGTCTTCGACCAGGACGACGAAGAGGGCCTGGTGGTGCTCAAGCACCCCGTACCGGCCCCCGGCAGCCTGGCCGCCGCCCGGATGGCCGCCGGCCTCTGCCCCGCCGGAGCCATCACCCTCCACTCCCCGGAACCCACGGACCCGTAAGCGACCGTGGCACTCCGGGCCGAGACCCCGCACCGCACCGGTGGGGGGCTCTCGCGCGTACGGACCCGTCTCAGCCCGACCCGGCCCCGCTCGTGCTCCGTACGGCACCGACGCTCGCCAGGACCACCAGCCCGATCGCCACCACCTCGGCCCAGCCCAGCGACTGGTGCAGGACCAGGAAACCTGCCAGCGCCCCGGCGGCCGGCTCCAGGCTCATCATCACGGCGAAGCCGGAAGCGGGCAGCTTGCGCAGGGCGAGCAGTTCGAGGGTGTACGGCGTGACCGAGGACAGCAGCGCGACGGCGGCGCCCAGCCCGATCGTGACCGGATCCAGCAGGGCCGTGCCCGCGCTGGTGATGCCCAGCGGCAGGCTCAGCAGCGCCGCCAACGACATCGCCAGGGCCAGGCCGTCCGCCTGCGGGAAGCGCTGACCCGTACGGGACGAGAGCAGGATGTACGCGGCCCACAGCGCGCCCGCCGACAGGGCGAGCCCGGCGCCGAGCGGGTCCAGCCCGTCGAAGCCCTCGCGGCCGAGCAGGGCGACACCGCCGAGCGCGAGCGCCGCCCACACCAGGCTCAGCGCCCGCCGCGAGGTGACCACCGACAGGATCAGCGGGCCCATGAACTCCAGCGTGACGGCGGCGCCCAGCGGGATGCGGTCGATGGCCTCGTAGAACAGCGAGTTCATGCCGACCAGGGCGACACCGAAGGCGACGATCGTGGCCCAGTCGCCACGGGAGTAGCCGCGCACCTTGGGGCGGCAGGCGATCATCAGGACGAGCGCGGCGACGACCAGGCGGAGCGTGACCACACCGAGCGCACCGGCCCGCGGGAAGAGCAGCACCGCGACCGAGGCCCCGAACTGGAGCGAGATGATGCCGCCGATGACCAGCGCGATGGACACCAGCCGCCCGCTCGCCGCCGCGTCCCGCTCCGCGGCGCGGACCTCCGCAGAGGCCGGTACCGGCTCGGGAACCGGGGGCACGGGCGGCGGACCGGCGGCGGTGCCCCCGGCCGGGGCACCCACCTGACCGGCGGACTGCGGGGTGCTGGACTCGTGGCGCGACTCGTTCACAGGGCCACGCTACGGCCCGCCGCGCGCGCCGTGAAATACGATTTCCACGTGCTGTTATGCTCCCGCCGCATGACCATCGAGCTGCGGCACTTCCGCTGTTTCCTGGCCATTGCCGACACGCTCAGCGTGACCCGCGCCGCCGAGCGGCTGCACCTCAGCCAGCCCGCCGTCTCCCGCGCCCTGCGGCAGCTGGAACAGGAGACCGGCACCCGGCTCGCCGACCGGTCCACCCATCACCTGGCACTGACACCGGAGGGCCGTGCCTTCCGCGTACGGGCCGAAGCCGCCGTCACCGCCTTCGACGACGCCCTGGCCCACACCCGCCCGGCACCCCGGCCGCTGCTCCTCGGCCATGCCTGGTCCGCCGCCGGCCCGTACACCACGCCCCTGCTGCGCCGCTGGCACGAGCGGCACCCCGGCACCGCGCTGGAGCTGCGCCGGATCGACGACCGCACGGCGGGTCTGCTGCGCGGCGACGTGGACGCCGCCCTGCTGCGCGGTGATCTCCAGGACGAGGGCCTGCTCGCCGACCTGCTCGGCACCGAGCCGCGGGTGGCGGCCCTGCCCGCCGACGACCCGCTGGCCCGGCGGCGCTCACTGATCCTCGCGGACCTCGCCGGGCGCACCCTCGCGCTGAACACCGTCTCCGGCGTCACCACCCCGGACCAGTGGCCGGCGGACGCACGGCCGGCCGGCACCGTGCCGATCACCAACACCGACGACTGGCTGGCCGCCATCGCGGCCGGCCGCTGCTTCGGCGTCACCTCCTCCGCCACCGCGGACATGCACCCGCACCACGGTGTGCGGTACGTCCCGCTGCGTGGTGCCCCGGCCGTCCCCGTGCACCTCGTCCGCCGCGCGGGCCCGGGGCACCCGGCCGTACCCGACCTGGTGGCGCTGGCGCACGAGGTGTTCGGTGAGAGGCCGTGACGGCCCGCCTCACCGCCCGCCCGGCAACGCTTCAGCCAGTACTTCGGCCAGATGACGGGCTCGCCGGTCGGTGAGCTGGGCGATCTGGGTGCGGCAGGAGAAGCCGTCCGCCAGGACTTCCGTGCCGGGGGCGGCCTCCCGTACGGACGGCAGGAGCTGTTCTTCCGCGCAGGCCACGGACACGTCGTAGTGGCCGCGTTCGAAGCCGAAGTTTCCGGCCAGACCGCAGCAGCCGCCGCTCAGGCCGCCCGCCAGCCCGGCCCGTTCGCGCAGGCGCTGTTCGGCCGCCTCGCCCAGGACGGCGTGCTGGTGGCAGTGGGTCTGGCCGACGGCCGGGCGGTCGAGGCGCGGCGGTTCCCAGGTGGGCGCCTGCTCCTCCAGGGTCTGCGCGAAGGTGCGTACGGAGGCGGCCAGCCGTGCCGCGCGCGGGTCGTCGGGCAGCAGCTCGGGCAGGTCGGTGCGCAGGGCCGCCGCGCAGCTCGGTTCGAGGACGGTCAGCGGGGTGCCGTCCGTGAGGAGCGGGTCGAGGGCGTTCACCGTACGGCGCATGACCGCGCGCGCTTGGTCGAGCTGGCCGGTCGAGACGTAGGTCAGGCCGCAGCACAGGGGGCGGCGGCGCTGCGCCGGTGGCAGGCGGACGGAGAGACCGGCGGCCTCCAGTACGCGTACGGCGGCGCGGCCGGCCTCGGGTGCGAGGTAGTTGGTGAAGGTGTCCGGCCACAGCAGGAGCGCCGGTCCCCCCGGGGCCGGTGCGGGCGACCGCTTCGCCCACCACCGTACGAACGGCTCGGTGGCCACCTCCGGGATCGCCCGCTGCGGCGCGATGCCGCCGAGACGCTTGGCCGCGCCCGCCAGCGGGGTCCGGGCCAGGGCGTTGAGCAGCGACGCGACCGGGGCCGCCGCGTGCAGCCAGCGCGGCAGCCGTCCCATCGAGTAGTGCGCGGCGGGCCGCAGCCGCCCGGCGTAGTGGTGGTGCAGGAACTCGGCCTTGTACGTGGCCATGTCCACGCCCACGGGGCAGTCGCTGCGGCAGCCCTTGCAGGACAGGCACAGGTCCAGCGCGTCCCGTACCTCCTCGGAACGCCAGCCGTCGGTGACCACCTCACCTGCCAGCATCTCGTGCAGCAGCCGGGCGCGGCCCCGGGTGGAGTGCCGTTCCTCGCCGGTGGCGCGGTACGACGGGCACATGACGGCCGAGGCACTCGGGGCGGCGTTACGGCACTTGGCGACGCCGACGCAGCGCCGTACGGCCGCCGAGAAGTCGCCGCCGTCGTGCGGGTAGCCGAACTCCACGTCCACCGGGCGCTTCGGCAGCGGCGCGAAGCGCAGGTTGTCATCCATCCGGTCCGGCCGGACGAGCATGCCGGGGTTCAGGCCGCCCGCCGGGTCCCACAGGTCCTTGAAGCGGCCGAAGAGGCCGACCAGTTCGGGTCCGTACATCTTCGGCAGCAGTTCGGCGCGGGCCTGCCCGTCGCCGTGCTCGCCGGAGAGCGAGCCGCCGTGCGCCACGACCAGCTCCGCCAGGTCGCCGGAGAACTCCCGGAAGCGGCGGATACCGGGCGCGGTCAGCAGATCGAAGTCGATACGGACGTGGATGCAGCCGTCGCCGAAGTGCCCGTACGGCGTGCCGCGCAGGCCGTGCTGGGCCAGCAGGGAGCGGAAGTCCCGCAGATAGGGGCCCAGCCGCGCGGGCGGCACGGCGCAGTCCTCCCAGCCGGGCCACGCCTCCGAGCCGTCCGGCATCCGGGTCGCGGTGCCGGACGCGTCCTCGCGCACCCGCCACAGGGCGCGCTGCCGTGCCGGGTCGGTGACGACGGTGTGGTCGGTCGTCGCCGTGCCCGCGTCGCGGCACAGTTTTTCGGCGTGGGCCAGTGCCTCTGCCGGCTCGTCGCCGCCCATCTCGACGAACAGCCAGGCGCCGCCCTTGGGCAGCCCCGCCACGCTGCCCACCAGGTCGGCGGCCATGCCCTCGACGGTCAGCGGTCTGTACGGCAGCAGGGTGTGCGCCGCCTCGGCCGCCGCGCTCTCGTCCGCGTACCCGAGCACCGCCAGCGCCTTGGCGGCAGGCGGCCTGACCAGCGCGACCGTGGCCTCGGTCAGCACACCGAGGGTGCCTTCGCTGCCGGTGAGCGCCCGCGCCAGGTCGGTGCCCTGCTCCGGGAGCAGGGCGTCCAGCGCATAGCCGGAGATGCGGCGCGGGAGGTCCGGGTAGCCGGTGCGGAGCAGCGCCAAGTCGCCGTTCACCAGCTCTCGTACGCCGTCCCGCAGCCGGGGCGGGAGCGCGTCCAGAGCCGCCGTGCCGCGCCCGGCGCGCAGCCGCTCGCCCCCGTACGTCAGTACCTCCAGCTCCCGCACGCTGTCGGCGGTGGTGCCCCAGGCCACCGAGTGCGAGCCGCAGGAGTTGTTGCCGATCATGCCGCCGAGGGTGCAGCGGCTGTGCGTGGACGGGTCCGGGCCGAAGGTCAGGCCGTGTGCGCCGGCCGCCGCCCGCAGGTCGTCGAGGACCACGCCCGGCTGGACGACCGCCGTGGCGGCCTCGGGATCGAGCGCCACGATCCGCCGCAGATGGCGGGTGAAGTCCAGCACCACGCCCAGCCCGGTGGCCTGCCCGGCGATGCTCGTGCCGCCGCCGCGCGGCACCACCGGCACACCGCGCTCGCGGCACACGCGCAGCACGGCGGCGACATCCTCCACGTCCCGTGGCGCGACCACCGCCTGCGGAATCCGGCGGTAGTTGGAGGCGTCCATGGTCATCAGCGCCCGGTCCCCGGCGGCGGCCGAGACCTCGCCGCGCACGGCGGCCGACAGCTCCCGTGCCAGCTCCCGCGTCCCGTCCGGTGCCCCGTCCCGCGTCCCGCGTGTCTCCGTACGATCAGCCATGCACCCAGCCTGCCCACTCGGCCGGGGGCACTCCCCCCGCCCACGGCCCGCGCCCTGGGCCCTACGCCCGGAACAGGTTCTCCGGGTCGTACGTGGCCTTGGCTTCGGCCAGCCGCCGGCGCACCGGCTCCTCGTACGCGTCGGCCGCCTTGTCACCGTGATCACCGAACAGGAAGTTGACGCTGCGGCCGACCGCCCACGGCGCCGGCACCCCGCGTACCTCCGCGTGCAGCGCGCGGGCGGCCGCGACGTCCGTACCGTCCAGCGGCGACAGAAGGCGCAGCAAATAGCGCGCGTCCCGGTGGCCGACGGAGCCGCCGCCCTGCGCGAGCGCGCCGCCCAGGTGGTTGAGCTGCACCACGGTCATCAGCGGGGCGTCCGGGCCGGTCAGCGCGGCCACCGCGCGCAGCGCGTCCGCGTCCAGGCCGCTGAGCAGCACGCTGTCACCGTCGTAGGCGTGCGGCGTGGTGGGGTCCTGGTGGATGGTGTGCGACTCGGCGTACGGCATGTCGCGCAGCGTGTCGGCCACCCGCGGCCCGACCGCCCGCAGCGGCGCGACCAGCCGCTCGCCGTCCCCCGCCGTGCCCGTGTACGCGATCCGGATGTGGGCGAGGTAGCGCCCGCGCAGGTGCGGCGGCATGGCGGGCACGTCCGGGTACGCGATCAGCCCCACCGACGAGGTCAGCGCGTCGGGCAGGTCCTCGGTCCAGGCCAGGTACACGGCCAGCACCTCGTCCACCAGGTCGGCACCGAAGACCAGTTGCCCGCCGTACACCCGCTCCACCGGCACCAGCCCGAACTTCAGGCCGGTCACCACGCCCAGCCCGTGGCCGCCGCCGAGCAGCGCCCGGAACAGCTCCGGCTCGCACGCCCCGGAGACCCGGCGCAACTCCCCGTCGGCGGTGACCAGTTCCACCGCCCGGACATGATCGGACGCATACCCGAACTCCCGCCCGAGGATGCCCAGTCCCCCACCGAGCGTGAACCCGACGACGCCCACCCCGGGCGACGACCCGTTCACCGGCGCCAGCCCGTACGGCGCGGCCTCCTCGACCACCTGACCGCAGAGCACACCCGCCCCGGCCCACGCGGTCCGGGCTTCCGCGTCGACGCGCACCTCGTCCATCCGGCGCGTGCTGATCAGCAGCCCTCCGTCGGTGGCCGCCGCCAGGCCGTGCCCGGTCGACTGCACGGACACCAGCAGTCCGTGGGAACGGGCGTAACGCACCGCCGCCACGACGTCGGCCGCCGAGGCCGCTCCGACGATCACGGAAGGGCGGTGGGAGTAGCCGGCCTGGTAGCCGGAGCGCTCCTCGTCGTAGCCGTCGTCTTCGGGGGTGAGGACGACGCCGGTGATCCGGGCGGCCAGTTCGGCGAGGGTGGGGGAAGCTGCGGGAGCGGTGTCATTCGTAAGGTTCATGACCGGGACTCTCACGCCATAACCTGACACCTTCCGTCAAGTTTTCCGTCGGCTTTCCGGAAGACTGGACGGCGTGAAATCCGACCGCCTCCTCTCGATCCTTCTCCTCCTCCAAACCCGCGGCCGGGTGCCCGCCGCCGAGCTGGCCACGCGGCTGGAGGTGTCCGTCCGGACGATCTACCGCGACATCGAATCGCTGTCCGCGGCCGGGGTTCCGGTGTACGCGGAGCGCGGGCGGCATGGCGGTATCGCGTTGCTGCCCGGGTTTCGTACGGACGTGACGGGGCTGACCACCGATGAGGCGCGGGCGCTGTTCGTGCTGGCTGCCGAGGGGGCGCACCGGGCGCTCGGGCTGGATGACGCGCTCGGGTCCGCGTTGCGCAAGGTGATGGCCGCGCTGCCCGCGCCGCACCGGCCCGCCGCCGAGCTGACCAGCCGCCGCATCCTGGTCGATCCGGGGCGCTGGCTGTCCGGTCCGCGGCCTGCGGTGGACCTGGACACGCTGCACACCGCGGTGTTCGCCGACCGGCGGCTGCGCCTGCGGTACCGGCACAGCGGTGAGACCCGTACGCGTACGTACACCGTCGATCCGTACGGCCTCGTCTCCAAGGCCGGGACCTGGTACCTCGTCGCGGACCGGCGGCGGCGCGCCCAGCTGTTCCGGGCCGACCGGGTGGCCGCTGCCACGGTGCTCGACACGCCGGTGCGGCGACGGGAGGGCGTGGAGCTGGCGGACGCGTGGGAGGCGCTGCGGCGGCAGGTGGAGGAGCGGCCGGCGGGGTTCCGGGTGACGGCGCGGGTGCTGCGGCCGCGGCTGGACCTGTTCGTACGGATCATGGGGCCCGCGCTGGTGGAGCCGCCACGCGACACCGGCGGTCCGTGGGTGACGGTCGAACTGGCGCTGCAGGAGCCGCGCGCGGTGCGGCAGTTGCTCCAGTTCGCGACGACGGTCGAGGTGCTGGAACCGCCGGAGGCGCGGGCGGAGCTGGCGCGGGCGGCGGCCTCGGTCGGTGAGATGTACGCGGAGGCCGGTCGCACGGACGCCGGGCAGGGCACGGCCGGGGAAGCGGAAGACGGTGCCGCGGGCACCGGTCCGGCGACGGTGTCCGATCCGTCTCACCCGGTGGACCCCGGTCCTGTGCCGGCCCCCTGACGGATTACGCTTCGCCCGTGGCTGATATCCAGATTCCCGCTGACATCAAGCCCGCCGACGGTCGCTTCGGCGCGGGCCCCTCCAAGGTGCGTACGGAGGCGCTCGACGCCCTCGCCGCCACCGGACGTTCTCTGCTCGGCACGTCCCACCGCCAGGCTCCGGTCAAGAACCTGGTCGGCAAGGTCCGCGACGGCGTGCGCGAGCTGTTCCAGCTGCCCGAGGGCTACGAGGTCGTCCTCGGCAACGGCGGCTCCACCGCCTTCTGGGACATCGCGACCCACGGCCTGATCGAGAACAGGTCCCAGCACCTCACCTTCGGCGAGTTCTCCTCGAAGTTCGCCAAGGCCGCCAAGCTGGCGCCGTGGCTGGCCGAGCCCACGCTGATCTCCGCGGACCCGGGCAGCCACCCGGAGCCGAAGGCGGAGGAGGGCGTGGACGTCTACGCCTTCACCCACAACGAGACCTCGACCGGTGTCGCCGCCCCCATCAAGCGCGTGGCGGGCGCGGACGCCGGCTCGCTCGTCCTGGTGGACGCCACCTCCGGCGCGGGCGGCCTGCCCGTGGACATCGCGGAGACGGACGTCTACTACTTCGCGCCGCAGAAGTCCTTCGCCTCCGACGGCGGCCTGTGGATCGGCGTCTTCTCCCCCGCGGCCCTGGAGCGCGCCCGCACGGTGCACGCCTCCGGCCGGCACATCCCGGAGTTCTTCTCGCTGCCGACCGCGATCGACAACTCGCTGAAGAACCAGACGTACAACACCCCGGCCCTGTCCACCCTCTTCCTGCTCAACGAGCAGCTGGAGTGGATCAACGGCCAGGGCGGCCTGGACTGGGCGGTGCGGCGCACCGCGGCCTCCTCGCGCACGCTGTACGGCTGGGCCGAGGCGTCCCCGTACGCGACGCCGTTCGTCACCGACCCGGCCAAGCGCTCCCAGGTCATCGGCACCATCGACTTCGACGACGAGGTCGACGCGGCGGCCGTCGCCAAGGCGCTGCGCGCCAACGGCATCGTGGACACCGAGCCGTACCGCAAGCTGGGCCGCAACCAGCTGCGGGTGGCGATGTTCCCGGCGATCGACCCGGCCGACGTCGAGGCGCTGACCGCCTGCGTCGACTACGTGATCACCAAGCTGTAGGGGCCTTCGCCCCACACGGCCGGGCCCCGGCGGGACGCACCCGCCGGGGCCCGGCCGTCATGCTGTGCCCAAGAGCCCTGTCAGCGGCTCAGGCGCTGGAAGCGGCGTACGGCCAGCGGCAGGAAGACCGCGGTCAGGACGAGCGGCCAGACGACCGCCATCAGCAGGGCGTGCTGCTCGATCCAGCTGCCGCCGGTGGTGCCGGGCTGCCCGAACAGTTCCCGTACGGCGTTCGCCGTCGAGGAGACCGGGTTCACCATCGCGATCGCGCCGAGCCAGTCCGGCATCATCGACGGCGGCGTGAAGACGCTGGAGATCATGCCGAACGGGAAGGCCAGCGCGAACAGCCCGCCCGCCGCCTCCTGGTTGGGCACCAGCAGGCCCAGCAGCACCCCCACCCAGATGAGCGCGAAGCGCAGGTGCAGCAGCAGGGCGAACGCCGCCAGCGTGGCGAGGACGCCGCCGTCCGAGCGCCAGCCGACGACGACGGCGATCAGCGCCAGCACCGCCAGGTCCAGCGCCGCGCCGAACACGTCCGAGACGCCCCGCCCGCTGACCGCCGCCGACCGCGCCATCGGCATCGACCGGAACCGGTCGGTCACGCCCCGGTCCTTGTCGACCGCGACCAGCATCGCGGTGTTCATGAAGCCGAACGCCATCGTCATGGCGAACATCCCGGGCATCGCGTAGTCCCGGTAGGAGCCCTCGCCGCCGACGTCCATCGCGCTGCCGAAGACATAGACGAAGAGCAGGACGGAGACGATCGGGAAGCCCAGCTGCCAGGCGATGTTGACGGGCTGCTTGACGAGATGGGTCAGGTCGCGGCGGACGACGGTCCAGCAGTCGGCGAAGGCCCAGTACAGGCGCCGCTCCGGACGGGCATGGGTCGTGGCGGGGGTGCTCATGCGGCGGCCTCCGTCCCGTACGTACGGCCGGCTCCGGCACCGTCCGGCTCCCCCGCCGCCGTACGGTGCCCCGTCAGCCGCAGGAAGACCTCGTCCAGCGTCGGCCGCCGCAGCCCGATGTCCGCCACCCCGATCCCCGCGTCCTGGAGCGCCCGCGCCACCTCGGTCAGCGCCGCCACACCGTCGGTCACCGGCACCCCGACCCGCCGTTCGGCCACGTCCGTGTCCGGCGCGGCGCCGTCCGCCGCCACCCGCGCCACGATCCCCGCCGCCCGCGGCAGTTCGGCGGCGTCGCGCAGCACCACCTGGACGCGGTCGCCGCCGATGCCCTGCTTGAGGCCGTCCGGGGTGTCCTCCGCGACGGTCCGGCCGTGGTCGATGACGGCGATCCGGTCGGCCAGTTGGTCGGCCTCGTCGAGGTACTGGGTGGTGAGCAGGACGGTCGTACCGCCCGCGACCAGGTTCCGTACGGTCTCCCAGACCTCGTTGCGGCTGCGCGGGTCGAGCCCGGTGGTCGGCTCGTCCAGGAACAGCACCTCGGGCGCGAGCAGGACGCTCGACGCCAGGTCCAGGCGCCGCCGCATACCGCCGCTGTAGTGCTTGACCTGCTTGCCGGCCGCGTCGGCCAGCCCGAAGCGGGCCAGCAGCTCGTCGGCGCGGGCCCGCGCCCGCCGCCCGTCCAGGTGGAACAGCCGCCCGAACATCTCCAGGTTCTGCCGCCCCGTCAGGATCTCGTCCACGGCGGCGTACTGGCCTGCCAGGCCGATCCGTTGGCGTACGGCGTGCGGCTCGCGCGCCACGTCGTACCCGGCGACCGTCGCCCGTCCACCGTCCAGGCGCAGCAGCGTCGCCAGGATGCGGACGGCGGTGGTCTTGCCCGCCCCGTTGGGCCCGAGCAGGCCCTGTACGGTGCCGCGCCGTACGGCCAGGTCGAAGCCGTCGAGCGCCCGCTTGTCCCCGTACCGCTTGGCCAGCCCCTCCGCCAGCACCGCCACGTCGGATGTGTTCATGCGCCTCCCCGCCCTCCTCGTCCGCCCCGGGCACCGGGCCCTGGGCGCTGAGCACCGGCCCCCGGAATTGGGTACGTCGTACTCAGTAACGCGGACCACCGTACCCGATGACCGCGTACGCCGTACTCAATTTTTGGGCGGCGGCATAGACTGACCGCACCATGACGACAGAACACAGTGGCAGCGGCGACGCGGCACGCAGCATGGAGCTGCTCTGGGGCACCGGCGAGCGCCCCACCCGCGGCCCCAAGCCCGGCCTGACCCTCGACCGGATCGTCACGGCCGCGGTGGCGGTCGCCGACGCCGAGGGGATCGGCGCGGTCTCGATGCGCCGGGTCGCCACCGAGCTGGGCGTCGGCACGATGTCGCTCTACCGCTACGTCCCCGGCAAGGGCGAGCTGCTGGACCTGATGCTCGACAAGATCGCCGCGTTCGGCGCCGACGACATCCCCGGGCCCGAGGCCGGCTGGCGGGCCGTCCTGGAGAACGTCGCGCGCCGCGCCTGGCGGCTCCACCACCGCCACCCCTGGCTGCTCCAGGTCGACCAGACGCGCCCGCTGCTGGGCCCCAACTCGGTCAACGCGCTGGAGTACACCATCCGCGGCCTGTCGGGCGTCGCCCTGCCCGACCGGGAGAAGATGCGCCTGCTGACGGTCGTGGAGGGCTATGTCGCGGGCGCGGCGCGCACCCGCCTCAACTCGGCCATGGCTGAGAAGCGCACCGGCCTCACCGACGAGGAGTGGTGGAAGATCCAGGGCCCGTTCCTGATCCAGGCCATGGAAAGCGGCCGCTATCCGTACCTCGCCTCACTCTCCGAGGACACCTTCGCGTTCGACGACGACTGCGACGAGGGCGACGCCCTGTTCGAACTGGGCCTGGGCCGGCTGCTGGACGGGTTCGCGGCTCATATCGAAGGGCGGGGTGACTGAGCGGGGCGCTCAGCCGTCCACGGCCGCCGGCCGCTCACCTCCGCCGGAACAGTCTCCGCAGACCCAGCACCACCACCGCCCCCACCCCGAACGTCACCACCGCCAGCAGGACGTTGCGGTTCTTGCCGGGGCCGTCCTGGTTCCGGTCTTCGGTGCCGCCCTTGTCGCCGGCCTTCCCGTCGGAGTTCTTCGCCGCCGTCTCCGGCAGCTGGTCGCCGCTCAGGCCCACCGGCTGTACGCGGCTGGACTTCCCCTCCGAGCCGAACATCAGCGTGCGTCCGTCGGGGGTGAAGCTGACGGACTCGCCCTGCATCTGGAGCGGTACGCCCACGCTTCCGATGCCCTTCGGGCGGCCGCCCTGCCAGCGGTACATCTCCGCGCCGAAGTAGCCGCGCAGCACCAGCCGTGTGCCGTCCGGGGAGAACGCGCCGTCCGTCACCCACTGGTCGATGGCCGCGATCCGGCGGAAGGTGTTCGTACCGCGCGACGACAGGCGTTCCGGGCCCTCGTACAGAGCGGCGCCGCCGCTCTTCTTCTTGCTGGCGATGTAGACCCGGCCGGTCTTGGGATGCACCATCATCGCCTCGGCGTCGCGCGGGCCCTCGTCGTACTCGACGGTGAGCTGCGCCGCCGTGACCGTCTGGTCGCGCAGCCGCTCCGGCTCCGGGAAGCGGTAGATCCAGACGTGGTTCCAGGTGCCGCCGAGGTTGTCGCCGATGTCGCCGACGTACACATTGCCGTCCGGGCCGACCGAGATCGCCTCCACGTCGCGCGGGTCGCCGATGCCGCGCAGGGTGACGGTGGCGACCGTACGGCCGGTGCGGCTGTCCACGGCGTAGACGTACGGGCCGTCGTCGCTGTCGTTGTGGGTCCAGTACACCCCGGGGTGCTTCCGGCTGGCCGCCAGGCCGCTGGACTCCTTGATCCGCGGGTCGGTGATCGTGAAGCCGTCCCCGCCGTCGTCGGCCGCCACCGGCCCGGCCGCGGCGAACAGCAGTATCCCCGCGGCCCCGGCCGCGCACAGTAGCGAACGCATGGGGTCAGCTTGCCACTTCGGTGCGGCCGGCCCGCGGCGCCGGGCGGTCCCGGGGCCCGGCGCCGACCGCCCGCCCACCGGCTCCCTATGATCTCCGCATGAGTAACCCGACCGCGCCCTCCGGCGCTCCCGGGCCGGCGGGCCGGGAGGCCGTATGCGCGTGATGTTCGTCGGCGACTCGATGACGATCGGCAGCGCCGGGGACTTCACCTGGCGCTATCGCATGTGGCAGCACCTGAACCGGACCTTCGGCGGGCCGTACCGCATCGTCGGGCCGCGCAGCGAGCTGTACGACACGGCCGCCGGCGCGGCGGTCTCGTACGCCTACCGGGACCCGGACTTCCCCGAGAACGCGCGGCGGCACCTCGCCGGGTGGGGCGAGGGCTGGTGCCACATGGCGCCGCTGATCGGCGAGGCCGTGCGCACGTCCAAGGCCGACACCCTGCTGGTCTCGCTCGGCCTGATAGACCTCGGCTTCTACACGAACGCGGAGCAGACCGCCGCGAACGTGCGCCGCTTCGTCGCCGAGGCGCGGGCCGCCCGCGCGTCCGTACGGGCCGTCCTGCTGCCCGTCATCCCGAACACCCGCGCCCTGTGCGACGCTCCCTTCGCCGCCGAGTGCGAGCGCTTCAACGAGCTGCTGGCCAAGGCGGTCGCGGACCTGTCGACGCCCGCCTCGCCGCTGCTGCTGGCCTCCCACCCGGCGCGCTACGACCTGGACCGGGACACCTACGACGGAACGCACCCCTCCGCGTCCGGCGAGCACCTGCTCGCGGCGGCCTTCGCGGACGCCATGCACCAGGCGTGGGACGTGGGCGGGCCGTACGTGGCGGCAGGGAACTGAGGGACGCGGGGTGCGGCGCGCGTCTTGATCCGAGCGCGCTCCAAGGCGTTGGCCAGGGCCCCATGGAGTACACGCAGCTCGGACGCACCGGACTCAAGGTCAGCCGCATCGTCCTGGGAACGATGAACTTCGGGCCCCAGACGGACGAGGCCGACAGCCACGCCATCATGGACGCCGCGCTCGCCGCGGGCGTCGACTTCTTCGACACGGCCAACCAGCAATTCTGACGCCGAACTGCGTCCTGGCGTGCCGCCGGCGCGCATGCGGCACCACGGAGAGCGCCGACCGCCACCCCCCACTCGCCCTGCACACGGAGCAGGAGGCAGCGGTCCACATGCGGATGCGTCACTTCACCAGGCGAAAGCTTCCGGAGACGGTCCCGGCCCCGGGAAGATCTCGTCGAGAGCCGCAAGAAGCTCCGCGCCCAGGTCCAGGTCGAGGGCGCGCAGCGCCGAGTCAAGTTGCTCCTGCGTACGCGGGCCGACGATCGGTCCTGTCACGCCGGGACGGGTGAGCAGCCAGGCCAGGGCGGCCTCGCCCGGTTCGATGCCGTGCTTGTCGAGCAGATTCTCGTACGCCTGGATCTGCTCACGCGTGCGGGCGTCCTTGAGGGCATCGGCGGCCCGTCCGCTCGCCCGGCGCCCCTCCGTGGCCTCCTTCTTGAGGACTCCGCCGAGCAGCCCGCCGTGCAGCGGCGACCACGGGATGACGCCCAGGCCGTAGTCCCGCGCGGCAGGGATGACCTCCATCTCGGCGCGGCGCTCGGCGAGGTTGTAGAGGCACTGCTCGCTGACGAGCCCGACCCGGCCGTGTGTCTTCGCGTTCTCGTTGGCCTGGGCGATCTTGTAGCCGGGGAAGTTCGAGGAACCGGCGTACAGGATCTTCCCCTGTTGGACCAGGACGTCGATCGCCTGCCAGATCTCCTCGAACGGCGTCGAGCGGTCGATGTGATGGAACTGGTAGACGTCGATGTAGTCGGTCTGGAGCCGCTTGAGGGAAGCGTCAACGGCGCGGCGGATGTTCACGGCGCTGAGCCGGTCGTGGTTGGGCCAGACCGGTCCGTCGGCGCCCATGTTCCCGTAGACCTTGGTGGCCAGGACCGTCTTGTCACGACGCCCGCCGCCCTTGGCGAACCAGGTACCGACGATCTCCTCGGTGCGCCCCTTGTTCTCGCCCCACCCGTACACATTTGCCGTGTCAACGAAGTTCAGCCCCGCATCGAGCGCCGCATCCATGATGGTGTGGCTGGTGGCTTCATCCGTCTGAGGCCCGAAGTTCATCGTGCCGAGCACGATGCGACTGACCTTGAGTCCGGTACGTCCCAGCTGCGTGTATTCCATGGCCGCCAAGCGAACCCCTTCGAGTCCACTCCACGCAAGACGTCCGGCGGGCAGCGGGTACGCCTGCCTCAGGCGCCCTCGCCGATGTGCCGGTACACGGGTGCCGGTAGGAACGCTGTCACCAGCCGCAACGCCGCCGGTTCGTAGAGCATCTTCCAGTCGCCTCGGAGTGCCCCGCCGCAGGTCGCGGTGATCACGTCAGGGGGTCCGCCGCAGTGAATCCGGAATTTACTGCGGCGGCACCGAGGCCCGGTCAGGGGGATGTCCTGGAGCATCAGGGTGTTCACATGGACCAGGGCCGATTGCAGAATCCGTAGGCAGAGCACGAACATCTTCTGCTCGTCGCGCCGGTTGGAGGCGATCTCGCCGCCCTTGCCGTAGGCGATCACGAAGTTGGCGCCGTTGGACGATTCCCTGACGTCCAGGCCCTCCTCGATCTCCCGCTGGAGGTCCCGAAGCCGCAGGTAGCGGGCCACGAAGAGGGGCTTCTGGGCGTGGCCGACTTCGTTGGCCTTCGCCAGCACCGGCGGCGCGTCGTCGCCCTCCGTACCGCCGCCCTCGGGTCCGGCGTCGTCCTGGTCGGTACCGCCGGCCACCAGAACCACGATCGGCTCGATGCTCTCCGTGCGGCAGCGCGTCAGCAGTTCCACCCGGACCTGCTCGGGTCTGCGTTCCTTGTGCGCGACGTGCTCGGCCAGATACGCCGTCAGCTTCTCCGCGTCCGCGACGCTGCACGGCGGCCTGCTCGGCGGCGCCGTGCGCAAGGGGCGCGAGGGCGGCGGCGGGGCCCGTACGAACGGGGGCCGCTCGGCCGGCGCGCCGGCGAACTCCGCGATCCGGGCGCAGATCGAGGCGTACGAGGATCTGCTCGACAAGCACGGGCTGCGGCCCGGCGAGGTCGCGCCGGCCTGGCTGCTCACCCGGCCCGGTGTGACGGGGCCGATCGTCGGGCCGCGCACCTCCGGACAGCTCGACTCCGCGCTGCGCGCCGTGGAGCTGGAACTGTCGGAGGATCTGCTGAGCGCGCTCGAAGAGATCTTCCCGGCCACCGGTCCTTCGCCGGAGGCGTTCGCCTGGTGAGCTGAGGGGACGGCGGTGCCGGGCGGCCGTCCGGCGGTTCAGCGCAGGGCGGCCGCCACGATCACGACGATGAGCAGCACGGCGAACAGGCCGGACATGATCCGGTTACGGGTTTTGGGGTCCACCCTTCGAGCGTAACCGGCCCCGCCGGCATGCCCGCGGCCAGGCTCAGCGGCCCAGCGGCCAGGCCGCCACCGTCTCGTACCGGGGCTGCTCGCCCGGCACCCCGCCGGCGGGCAGGCGGCTGCGCACGAGCGCCAGCTCCCGTACGGTCCAGGCGCCGCCCTCGAAATCCGTCAGGGCCTCGACGAACGGGTCCAGGTCGAGGGCGCCGCCGCGGTTGCGCGCGACGGTCAGGTGCGGGGTGTACGCGCGGTGGCCGGACATCTCCACCCCGGCCCGGCGGGCCGCCGCGCTCGCCGAGTCCGCCAGTTTCCGCAGGGCCGGCAGGCCGCCGTCGGCCCCCGCCCACACCACCCGGTCCGCGAAGCGCCCGCCGCCCTTGAGGCGCAGCGGGATCGGCTCGTACCGCCGGGCCGCCCGCGCCAGCCGCTCGCGCAGCTCGGGGAGGACGGCGTCGGGCACCTCACCGTAGAAGGCGAGCGTGAAGTGCCAGCCGGCCCGCCCGGTCCAGCGCAGCCGGTCCGCGCCGGGCAACTGCCGCAGCCGGCGCACCCGGGCCGCGAGTTCCTCGACGGCGGACTCGGGCGGGAGCGCTGCGGCGAAGAGTCTCATGCGGTCAGTCTCGCGTACGGGGTGCCGGCGGGGCCGGGGTCGCGCGGTGGACGGGGCGGGAAACGCGGCGGCCGGGTCCGGGTTACGCACCGGCCGGGGCCGCCGTACGCGCGGTCCCGGCCCGGTACGGACGTATCAGGCCGCCGCCGTCAGCCGCTCCGGTTCGCCGTCCCGCTGCCGTGGCACGAACCGTACGTGCTGGTGGCCGCGCCGCAGATCGATCCGTACGCGCAGCCCGCCCGCGCGGGTCAGCATCAGGCCGACACCGGCCGCGGCCAGCGCGGAGACCACACCGCCCGCGAGGAAGCCGAGGCGGGCGCCGTACGCGTCGGTGACCCAGCCGACGATGGGCGCGCCGAGCGGTGTGCCGCCCATGAAGACCATCATGAACAGGCTCATCACTCGTCCGCGCATCAGCGGGTCGGTCGCCATCTGCACGCTGGAGTTGGCCGTGACGTTGATCGTCAGGCCGACCACGCCGATGACGATCAGCAGCGCACCGAAGATCCAGACGGCCGGGGAGAGGGCCGCGGCCATCTCCAGCACGCCGAACAGCAGCGCCGCGCCCACCAGCAACCGCAGCCGCGAGGTGCTGCGCCGGGCCGCGAGCAGCGCGCCCGCCAGCGAACCGGCCGCCATCAGGCCGTTGAACCAGGCGTACATACCGGCGCCGCCGTGGAAGACCTTGTCGGCGAAGGCGGTCAGCCAGATCGGGAAGTTGAAGCCGAAGGTGCCGATGAAGCCGACCAGGACGATCGGCCAGATCAGCTCGGGGTGGCCCGCGACATAGCGCACGCCCTCGCGCAGCTGGCCCTTGCCGCGCGGGGCGCGGTCGACCTTGTGCAGCTCACGGGTGCGCATCAGCAGCAGTCCGGCGAGCGGCGCGAGGAAGGACAGGCCGTTCAGGAGGAACGCCCAGCCGCTGCCCAGGGAGGTGATCAGCGCGCCGGCCACGGCGGGGCCGATCAGCCGGGCCGACTGGAAGTTGGCCGAGTTCAGGCTGACGGCGTTGCGCAGGTCGTCCGGGCCGACCATCTCGACGACGAACGCCTGCCGCGCCGGGTTGTCGACGACGGTGATCAGGCCGAGCACGAAGGCCATCAGGTAGACGTGCCAGACCGCGACGTTCCCGCTGAGCGTCAGCACGGCCAGGACCAGGCCGGTCAGGCCCATCGAAGCCTGGGTGACCAGCAGCAGCTTGCGCTTGGAGACCCGGTCGGCGATCACGCCCCCGTACAGCCCGAACAGCAGCATGGGCAGGAACTGGAGCGCGGTGGTGATGCCGACGGCGGCGGAGGAGCCGGTGATGCTGACCACCAGCCAGTCCTGGGCGATGCGCTGCATCCAGGTGCCGGTGTTCGAGACGACCTGTCCGGTGGCGAACAGCCGGTAGTTGCGGACGCGCAGCGAGCGGAACATGCCCCCGCGCGGCTCGGCGGCGGTGCCCTGGGAGCCTGCGGGGGGCGCGGTCGCGGCGTCGGTGGCGGTGGTGTCGTGGGATATCGGTGCGGGGGCGGAGTCTGCTCCGGATCCCGTACTCAAAGTGGGTTCGCCTCCTCGGCTTCTTCGGTTCTACAGCTGGGCGAGCTTCTCCAGTACGGGTGCGGCGGTCCGCAGTGCGGCCCACTCGTCCTCGTCCAGCCCGGAGGCCAGCTCGGCCAGCCACGCGTTGCGTTTGCGGCGGCTCTCTTCGAGCATCGCCTCGGCCTGTTCGGTCTGGGTGACGACCTTCTGACGGCGGTCGTCGGGGTGCGGTTCGAGCCGGACCAGGCCCTTGGCCTCCAGCATCGCCACGATGCGGGTCATCGACGGCGGCTGGACGTGCTCCTTGCGCGCCAGTTCGCCGGGGGTGGCGTGGCCGCACCGGGCGAGGGTGCCGAGCACCGACATCTCGGTCGGGCTGAGCGACTCGTCGACCCGCTGGTGTTTGAGTCGGCGGGAGAGCCGCATCACGGCGGACCGCAATGCGTTCACGGCGGCAGCATCGTCGCCAAGGGACAGTTCCGGCATGGTCGTTAGCATAACTCATTACCCTCTCTAATGAAAGCCCGTTGATGTGGGGCCTCCCGCGTCACCCTTCCGAGTGAGGACGCAGCGGAAAGTGACCCGCCTGACCAGGGCGTGAGAGGACCGTGGCGGTATGGGATCGGGAGTGCTCAGCCTGCGCATGGACGGGGACCTGCTGGACCGCCTTCGGCAGCACGCCGCCAAACGCGGAATGAGCGTCCAGGACTATGTGACCCGGACGCTCATCCGTGAAGACTTCGACGAACGATTCAAGATGTCGGTGGACCGGACGGAGCGGTTCTACGCCGCCCCGCCGCTGTGATCCGGTCCTGCCGCAGGGACCGGCCGGGCGTTACCTGACGCCCAGCACCTGCTCGATCGGATTGAGCAGGAAGTAGACGAGGAAGGCCAGCCCCACCGCGTTCAGCAGCCAGGGGATCTCCTTGAAGCGGCCGGTCGCCGTCCGCAGCAGGATGAAGGCCAGCACGCCCATGCCGATGCCGTTGGTGATGCTGTAGGTGAACGGCATCGAGATGATCGTCAGGAACGCCGGGACGGCGACGGTGAAGTCGCTCCAGTCGATCTCCCGGACGTTGGCCGACATGATCAGGAAGCCGACGACCAGCAGGGCGGGCGTCGCGGCCTGCGACGGCACGACCGTCGCCAGCGGCGTGAAGACCAGCGCCAGCAGGAAGAGCCCGCCGGTCACCACGTTCGCCAGGCCCGTACGGGCCCCCTCGCCGACGCCCGCGGTGGACTCCACGAAGCAGGTGTTGGCCGAGGCCGAGCCGACGCCGCCGGCCGCGACCGCGATGCCGTCCACCATCAGGATGCGGCCCATGCCGGGCAGGCTGCCGTTCTCGTCGGTCAGCCCGGCCTCCTCGCCGACGCCGATGATCGTGCCCATCGCGTCGAAGAAGCCGGACAGCAGCACGGTGAAGACGAAGAGGCAGCCGGTCAGCAGGCCGACCTCCTTGAAGCCGCCGAACAGGCTGATCTGGCCGATCAGGCCGAAGTCGGGGGCGCCGACGAGGCTGTCCGGCACGTTCGGCACGGCCAGGCCCCAGCTCGCGTCGGGGATCTCGGCGACGGCGTTGATGATGATCGCGACGACCGCCATCACGACCATGCCGATCAGGATCGCGCCCTTGGTCTTCCGCACGGTCAGCACGAACATCAGCGCCAGGCCGACGACGAAGACCAGCACCGGCCAGCCCTGGAGCTGGCCGCCCTGGCCCAGCGCCAGCGGCACGGTGGTGTGCGCGGCGTCCGGGTTACGGGTGACGAAGCCCGCGTCCACCAGGCCGACCAGCGAGATGAACAGGCCGATGCCGATCGCGATGGCGCGCCGCAGCCCGTTCGGGATGGCGTCCATGACCCGCTGCCGCAGGCCGGAGGCGACCAGGATCATCAGCACCAGCCCGGCCAGTACGACCATGCCCATCGCGTCCGGCCAGCTCATCTTGGGGGCGAGCTGGAGGGAGACGACGGCGTTGATGCCGAGGCCGGCGGCGACGGCGATCGGCACATTGCCGATGACGCCCATCAGGAGCGTGGACAGGCCCGCCATCAGGGCGGTGGCGGTGACCAGCTGGCCGTTGTCGAGGTGGTGCCCGAACTTGTCCTGGCCGGCGCCGAGGATGATCGGGTTCAGCACGACGATGTACGCCATGGCGAAGAAGGTGGCGAGACCGCCGCGCAGCTCGCGGGAGACCGTCGATCCCCGCTCGGAGATCTTGAAGAACCGGTCGAGACCGTTCTTGGGCGGCTGCGGGCCTGGGCTCTGGACGGCATCGACCGGCGTGGGGGCCGAGGGGGACATGCGCGGACCTCAGTCGTACGGGCCTGAAGAGGCGTGGGGGCCCCGGATCGGGCCCAGAACACAAACAGACCGGATCAGATTGGATGATTAGACGAATCAAACCAGTCAGAACCGGATAGGTTCAGTATGAATAAACAAGTCGATGATCGCTATCTCCGCGCGTAGACCCATGGGGAATCCGGCCGGCCGCGCTTCGCGGGGGCCCGCGGCCCGGCGTCCCCCCGCCCGCGGCCCGCCCACGGCCCTCCCGACGGCGCGCCGCGCGGCCCGGCCTGCCGGGACCGGTGCTGTCAGCGGCTGCCCGTAAGCTGGTTCCATGTGGAAGAAGTCCGAACTGCGCGAGGCCCCGGAGCCTCTTGAGGGCCCCGTCGTCGGCACGATCACCGGCGGCACCATCATCTGGTTCGTGCTCTTCCTGGCCCAGCTCCCCTTCTACGGCTGGTTCGCCGACCACGACCGCACCTGGTGGGTGTGGACCTGCCTGGCCGGCGGCGGCCTCGGCCTCCTCGGCATCTGGTACGTCCGCAAGCGCGACGCCGCGATCAAGCGCGCCGCGGCGGCGCGGGACGCCGGGCCCACGCCGGTGGACGCGGTCTGAGACGGGCGCGGCCCGGGCGGCCCGACCGGCCGTCCCACCCCACGGACCATGTCACCCCATAGTGGACGCATCCCGACCCTCCGCGGTTGACGCACGCCCCTCCAACAACTCCTGCCACCTCCCTGTGCGTATCCAGCGGGTGAATCGTCCGTTCCGCCCGTAACGTCGAAGGCATGACTCAGCGGGCGAAGACCGAAGCCGGAAGCCGCGAGCAGGGCGCCGAACCGGCCCACCGCGGCCTGAGCGCCGCCGAGGTCGCCGAGCGGGTGTCCAGAGGCGAGGTCAACGACGTCCCCGTACGGTCCTCGCGCTCCACCGCCGACATCGTCCGCTCGAACGTCTTCACCCGCTTCAACGCCATCATCGGCGTGCTGTTCGTGATCATCCTGATCGTCGGGCCGATCCAGGACGGCCTGTTCGGCTTCGTCATCGTCGCCAACACCGGCATCGGCATCATCCAGGAGCTGCGCGCCAAGAAGACCCTGGACAGCCTGGCCGTCATAGGCGAGTCCAGGCCGACCGTCCGGCGCGACGGCAAGGCCGCCGAGATCCCCACCTCCGAGGTGGTCCTCGGCGACGTCATCGAACTCGGCCCCGGCGACAAGGTCATCGTCGACGGCGAGGTCCTGGAGAGCGACGGCCTGGAGATCGACGAGTCGCTGCTGACCGGCGAGGCCGACCCGGTGGTCAAGAAGCCCGGCGAGAAGGTGATGTCCGGCAGCTTCGTGGTCGCCGGCGGCGGCGCGTTCACCGCCACCAAGGTCGGGCGCGAGGCGTACGCCGCCCAGCTCGCCGAGGAGGCGTCCCGCTTCACCCTCGTCCACTCCGAACTGCGCACCGGCATCAGCCAGATCCTCAAATACGTGACGTGGATGATGGTGCCGACCGCCATCGGCCTGATCCTCAGCCATCTGTTCACCCTGAACATGGCGGGCGACGAGGCCGTACGCCGCATGGTCGCCGGCATCGTCCCGATGATCCCCGAGGGCCTGGTCCTCCTCACCTCCGTCGCCTTCGCGATCGGCGTCATCCGGCTCGGCCGCAAGAAGTGCCTGGTCCAGGAGCTGCCCGCGATCGAGGGGCTGGCCCGCGTCGACGTGGTCTGCCTGGACAAGACCGGCACGCTCACCGAGGGCGGCATGGACGTCAGCGAGCTGCGGCCGCTCGACGACGCGGACGAGGGCCGCATCAAGCAGGTCCTCGGCGCGCTCGGCGCGTCCGACCCGCGCCCCAACGCGTCCCTCCAGGCGATCATCGACGCGTACCCGGCGGAGGACGGCTGGCGCAGCACCGACGCGCTGCCGTTCTCCTCCGCCCGCAAGTACAGCGGCGCGGCCCTGCAGAGCCCGGACGGCGAACAGACCACGTGGCTGCTCGGCGCCCCCGACGTCCTCCTGCCCTCCGGTGACGACGCCCTCGCCGAGGTCGACGACCTCAACGCCCAGGGCCTGCGCGTCCTGTTGCTGGCCCGCGCCGAACGCGACCTGCACGACTCCGCCATCGCCGACCACGTCCGCCCCACCGCCCTCGTCGTCCTCGAACAGCGGCTGCGCCCCGACGCGATGGACACCCTGCGCTACTTCGAGGAACAGGGCGTCCAGGCCAAGGTCATCTCCGGCGACAACGCGGTGTCGGTCGGCGCGGTGGCCACAAAGCTCGGCATGCCCGGCGCGGAGTCCCCCGTGGACGCGCGCAAACTCCCCGCCGACCAGGAGGAGATGGGCAAGGTCCTGGAGGGCGGCGCGGTGTTCGGCCGCGTCACGCCGCAGCAGAAGCGGGACATGGTCGGCGCGCTCCAGAAGCGCGGCCACAACGTCGCGATGACCGGCGACGGCGTCAACGACGTACTCGCCCTCAAAGACGCGGACATCGGCGTCTCGATGGGCGCGGGCAGCGAGGCCACCAAGGCCGTCGCGCAGATCGTGCTCCTCAACAACAGCTTCGCGACCCTGCCTTCGGTGGTCGCCGAGGGCCGCCGGGTGATCGGCAACATCACCCGCGTCGCCACCCTCTTCCTCACCAAGACCGTCTACTCGGTCCTGCTCGCGATCCTGGTCGCCTGCTGCCAGATCCCGTACCCCTACCTGCCGCGCCACCTCACCCTGCTGTCCACCCTCACCATCGGCGTCCCCGCCTTCTTCCTCGCCCTCGCCCCCAACAAGGAGCGCGCGAAGCCGCACTTCGTCCGCCGGGTGATGCGGTACGCGGTCCCCTCCGGCCTGATCATCGGCCTCGCCGCGTTCGCCACGTACCTCCTGGCCCGCAGCCACTACGACGGCCCGGACGCCCTCCCCGCCGAGACCAGCGCCGCCACCCTGACCCTCTTCCTCAGCGCCATGTGGGTCCTGGCGATCATCGCCCGCCCCTACACGTGGTGGCGCATCGGCCTCGTCCTGGCCATGGCCCTCGGCTTCCTGATCGTCCTCGTCGTCCCCTGGCTCCAGAACTTCTTCGACCTGAAACTGGTCGGCACGACCATGCCGTGGGCAGCAGTGGGCATCGCCGCGGCGGCGGCCGTGCTGCTGGAGGTGGCTTGGCGGGTGGTGGGGCGAAGGTTCCCGGCGTAGCCAGCTACGCGAGCCAAAGCGAGCCGCGCCGATGACGCGCCGGCGGTACGTCGACGGTGTCCACGGCATCGAGGGCGAGCTCGCCGGCGGCGGAGTTCACCATCCCCAAGAGGGTGCCCACTTGGCGGCGCAGCCGCTGCCGCGCCCGGCGTTCCTCCCGCGCGGACCAGCGGGCGACGGAACGGTCCCGCTGGTAACGGGGAAACGAGTGGATGGCCACCGTGCGGCGGACCCTGCGCGGCCGGGGCCTTCTGGACTCGCGCGCCGCCTCGGTGAGAGTGCGGGCGCTGTACCGGAGATCGTGGAGGACCACGGAACTCCAGGGCTCGCCCGGTGACCAGCCGGACGCGGGCCGACCGGGGGCAGGGCGAAGTTGATGGGCGGTGCGTGCCACGGGACTCCGATCGCAGCCACCGCCAGGTATCTCCTGGCGGGCTACGTGAAGCCCGTCGGCCCTGAACAGCGTGCGATGCCCATGCGCGTCACCTTATCCCGCCGGACAAGGGAACGAGTGTGCCGCGCATGGGCGAGCGCACCGGCGTCAGTCGAACCAGCGCGCCTCCGCCAGTTCCTCCGCGCGGTCCAAGTCCTCCAGGAGGGCGGCGGTTTCGAAGCGGCGGGGCCATTGGCCGGCGGCCCAGGCGAGGCCGGCGGCCACGCCTTCCAGGGTGGCGGCGTGGAGGGTGCCGTCGGGGGTCCAGCGCCAGTCAAGTTCGGTGCCGTCCTCGACGGTCAGTTCCTCGTGTTCGACGTAGGAGTGCGGGGTGTCCGGGCCGAGGAGGGTACGGACCGGTTCCGGGACCTCGTGCCGGGTCCCCTCCGACCGTACGGGCGCCGGGAAGGCCTCGCTCAGCCGCCGTACCTGGAACAGCTCCGCCAGATCCGCGGCGCGCGCCGGGCGTACCGGGAGCAGCGGCAGCCCGGTGGCCAGCGGCATCAGGTCGGGCGCGTCCGCGACCACCGCGTCGGCCGCGTCCACGACGCGGACCTCGCCGTCTACCACGGCCCGCAGTTCGTCGGGGAGCGTGACCTGCTCGGGGTCCAGCTCCGCCAGCGCCCCGTACAGCGCGTGCAGTTGGGCGGAGTCCACCTCGCGCGCGGGGTCCGCCAGGCGGGCCAGCAGTTCGGCCGCGCCGCCCGGCTCCTCCAGCAGGGCGGCGACGGAGGTCCGTACGCCGAGGGCGCGCAGCACCTGGGCGTCCACCTCGCCCGCGTCCGCCGACTCGTACAGCCCCGCCAGCAGCGGATCGCCGCCCGCGGCCCGGAGACCCGCCGGACGGCGGCCGTCCAGCACCGGGTGCCCACGCAGCCACCACGCCGTGTACGGGCGGACCAGCTCGGTCGTGCCGTCCGGCAGCAGCACCCGTACGGGCGCGGTCAGCGCGTCCCGCAGCGGCGGCCGCGACAGCATCGCCAGCGCCTGCGGCCACGCGTCGTCGTCGACCAGGTCCAGGTCCCGTACGGCCACGATCTCCGTCGCGACCGGCGGCACCGGTGTCTCCGGCAGCCCGTCGAGGACGTCCTCGCACCACACGTCCACGGCGTCCAGCACGCCGACATCGTCCGGCTCGGTGAAGTCCCCGTCGCGCGGTTCCAGTTCGTCCGGGTCCAGCACCACGTCGGGAGCCCGTACGAGCGCGAAGCCCGCCAGCACGCCGACGCCGGTCAGCGGCTGCTCGCCCCAGCGCTCGGCGAACTCGGCGTCGACGGAGCCGAGTTCGCCCTCACGGATCACCCGCTCGAAGTCGCTCCCGGGGAGCACCAGTTCGCCCGCCGGAGCCGGTTCGCCGTCCTCGTCGGGCAGGGCAAGCGCGGCGAGCCAGGGCTCGTCGCCGGGCGCGAGGTGCGCGTCACGTACGAGACCGAGCACGGCCTCCGCCAGCTCCTCGCCGCCGAGCCCGGCCGGCTCGCCGTCGAAACCGAAGGCGTAGTCGTCCTCGGCCGCGTCCAACGAGCCCGCCACGGCCGCCCGGACCTGCGGAGTCGTCAGAACGGCGCGCGGGTTCGCCGGGGTGGCGCCCAGCTTCTCCAGCAGGGGGTGCACGGCGTCGGGGTGGGCGACCTTCAGCCCCAGGCGGGCCAGGATGCGGTGGCGGTCCGTCGCGTCACCCTCGCCGCTCTCGGGAAGGGGCAGCAGTACCTGGCGCGGGCCGATGGTCGTACGCGGCGCCCGGCCGTCCTCGCCGCCGGAACCCGCCAACGGTACGGGCAGGCCGCTCAGCCGCTCCGGATCCGTGCCGGCCAGCGAGTCGTACAGCCGCCACCACCAGGCGGGCGACCGGTCCACGCCCGCGAGCCGGTCGATGACCTCGCCCAGCGGCACCCGCGCGACACCCAGGGCGCGCAGCTCGGACCGCCGCTCCAGCCCGGCGGGCAGCAGGCTCGGGAACAGCTCCGCCAGCACACGGACCGTGTCCGCACCGGCCCCCTCGACCAGCTCCGCGTCCACCGGCCGCAGCACATACGCGTCCTCCTCGCCGCGGGCGCCGCCCCAGCCGCCACCCTCGCCGGGAGCCAGCTCATCGGGACCGCTCGTGCCGGACGGCGCCTCCAAGGGCAGCTCCGTACGCGTGGCAGGCGCGGCCGCGCTCGGCAGGAACCGTACGCGCGGCAGCAGCTCCAGCACCTGCCGCCGCAGCTCGTTGTCCAACTCGCCCTGCCCCAGCGGGCCCGGCACGAGATCGACCGTCCCGGCCGAAACCGGCTGCCAGGACGCCAGCAACGACGCGTACGCCTCGGCGGCACGCCGTACGAGATGATCGGCGAGCGCGCCGGGCGCGACGCGGCGCCGGGTCGGCTCCAGCGGGAACGAAGCGATCAGCAGCGCCGGCAGGCCGTGCCGCTCGTCCGTGGGTGTCGGCGCGTGCACGACCGGCGCGGTCGCCGGACGCACCGGCGCGCCCTCCTCGTCCACCGGAACCGCCCAGGTCACCGCCCAGTGCGGCCGCAGACGCTCCTCCACGGGCCGGTCGGCCAGCAGCTCGGCGTCCAGCGCCCCGCTCTCGCTCCTGACCCGCCAGCGGGAGCTGCCGCGCTCACTGTCCTCGATGACGACATACGCGCCCTCCTGGCGCCGCCTCAGCTCCCGCACGCCGTCCGGGGTCTCGATCACGACCTCGGCCAGGCCGGGCAGCGTCAGCAGCAACGCGGCGTCAATATCCGCCAGCAGGCGGACCGCCAGCTCGTGCGCGGCGCCGTCGCGCAGCGGCAGCACGACGGAAGTGTCGTAACCCTGCGGGGCACTCCCCTCCGCCGGGAACGGCAGGCGCAGCAGCGGCACATGGCCGTCCCGGCGGCGCAGTTCGCCGCCAAGTCCGGGACTGTGCGCGGCGAACTGGCTCGCCAGCTCGCGGGCCTCGGTCAACGACCAGCGGACGCCGCCGGTCCGGCCGACCAGCGCGGGCTCGTCACTGACCGCGAGCACAGCCGAAAAGCCGACGCCGAAGCGGCCGACGGCCGCCGCGGTCTCGGTCTCGCGCTTGGCCGAGGCGCGCAGGGTCGCCAGGGACTCGACGCCGGTGGCGTCGATGGGGGCGCCGGTGTTGGAGGCGACCAGTACGGCCGGGTCCGTGCCGGGGCGTTCCGCCGGGTGCAAGGTGAGGCGCAGCCGTCCGGGTACGCCGGCGCGGGCGGCCGCGTCCGAGGCGTTCTGCGCCAGCTCGACGGCGAGACGGTCGCGGTACCCGCCGAGAGCGAGATCCTCCTCGGCGTTCGCATCCTCCCGGAACCGGGCCGGCGAGGCCGCCCACGCGTCGAGCACCCCCCTGCGCAGCCGAGCCGTCCCGAACGGATCTGCCTCTGCGCCTGCCGCTTCGCTCACGTTCTCTCCCGTTGTCGGTGCCAGGGTCATTTTCTACCGGGTGGGGGGTCACGGTTGCGTGACGGGGGGCGGGGGGGGCGGGGGCGGGGGGCGTTGGTCGCCCGGTGGGGGTTCGCCTTGGCGCTTGGGGTTCGGTGGTGGGGGCTCGGGGCCCCGCAGGGGTCACTCCTCGGCGCCTGGAGCGGCCGAAATGTATGGACGCAACCGGGGCTTCGGTCGCCTGCGGGGAGACCCCTACGTGTCCCCGAGCCCGCGCCGTAGGCGGCTTTCCCGCCGCCGTGGCGGGGGTCTTTACAGACCCCTGGCGGCCGGACCCATGCGGCCCCCTCCGCACGACGCGGAGCCGCCCGAGGCCCTGCGCCTACGCAACGGGCGCCTCACCCCATGGGGGGCGCGCACCAGGCTTCTTTCCCCCTCCCCCCCCCCCCACCGGCCCGCACTCGCCACACCGACGGGAGGGGGTGTGCAGGGGGACACTCCCCGCAGGCGACCGTTACATGGTTGCGTCCAGACATGACGGCCGCTCCAGGCGCCGAGGAGATGGCCCCCTGGGCACCCCCGCCCCACAACAAAGCCAATGCGCACCCGCGCGACAGCGCATGCGCGGGCCAGACACCCCCACCCGTCGCGCAGCGACTAGCTGTGGCCGAACTCTTCCCCCGGCCCGGACTCCTCCACAGACCCCCCGGCCCGATCGGGCCGCAACGGCAGAGGATCGACAACGGTCTCGTCAATGACCGGCGGCGCCGGCCGCGGAGGCTTCGGCATGATGGCGGCCTCGGAGTGGCCCCCGCACCCGTAGCCGAGGGACACGACGTGACCATCCGCGGGACCGAACTCGTTGGCGCAGATGCCGAAGGCCTGGCGGAGGGAGCCGGCCAGCGGGACCAGGAAGCCGCAGGAGACGCAGTTGGCGGGGGCGGCCTGGGCCATGGCGGTCTTGGGGCCGTAAGCCTCTTCCCAGCGGTCGGCCGCGGCGTGCAGGCCGTAGCGGGAGAGGACCCGGGGGCGCCCCAGTCCCAGCTCGTCGGCGACCGCGGCGATGCTTCCGCGCGCGGTCGTATCGGGCTGGACCGCGGGCGAGCCGGGCTCGACATCCGCGTCCTCGGCGTCCGCCAGCTCGGCAACCCCCGGCGCGACCCCCACACCCTCGGCGCCACCGGCGCCATCCGCGCCATCGGCCCCGCCAAAGATCCCGGGTTCCAGCCGAAGATCCTCGGCCTCCGTGGGCAGCAGATCGCCGGGCCCCATGTCCCCGGGCCGCAGCCGCTCGCTCCACGGCACCCACTCGGGCGCGAGGAGCGCGTCGGGGCCGGGGAGCAGGACGGACTCGTCGAGGGTGACGTGTTTGGCGCGGGACGCGCGGGCGACGGTCACGGCCCAGCGCCAGCCCCGGTAGCCGGGTTCCTTGCATTCGAACAGGTGGGTGACGACGCGGTCCCCGTCGGCGACGGCATCGACGTGCTCGCCGACCGTTCCCGGGGCGGCGGCCTCCTCGGCCGCGGTGCGGGCAAGGTCGACCGCCTCGGCGCACAGGCGGTCAGGGGTACGGCTTCGCATCGCAGCACTCACAAGAATCGATTCTCTCTTCCACGCCGTCTCACGAGTGCGCCAGCCGGAGCTGTCCTGTCCTGTCCGGACGACCGGCGTGCCGGGGCGGGCGGAGCGGACCTGGGGACCGCGTCGACGTCCGCGCCCGGTCATCTCGGTCGAGCGCACCTCTTACGAACCATTCTGCGGGATCGCGACAAGGCGCGCGGCCAAGAACGACCGCCGGTGGCGCGCTACACACGCTACCCCTTCAACGGTGTGCGGCCCCTCGGCGGGAGCGGCAAATGTCACCGGCAGCGGCCACCGGCCGTGCGGCACGGCGCAACAGGCCGCGCAAAGAGCCATGGCCCGGGCGAGTTGGGGGCACTATTGCTGCGTGGCTGCCGGACGGACGTCGAGGAGGACGAGGCTGCCGCGGATGCCACGGGCGTCGCGGGCCTTCGGCCCGTGGAGCGCGAAAACGGCCCGGGCCCCGCGGATCGCCAAGGCTTCCCGGATTTCCACCGGCCCGCGTGCCCCGAAGGGGGCGCGGGTCTCGTCGGCGTCCACGAGGTCCGGCGGGGGCGGCGGCCGGGCGTGCCGCGCGGTGGGCCGGGCGCTGCGCCGCCCGTTCGCGGCGGCGGGGCGCGGCATACGGCGCGCGACGCACGCGCACGGGGCGGGCGAGTCGGGTCTCGGCAAGCTGATCGAGTTGCACGCGGTGAATTCGGCCGGTGACATGATGATCACCATTGCGCTGGCCTCGACGGTGTTCTTCTCGGTGCCGACGGATCAGGCGCGCGGCCGGGTGGCGCTGTACCTGGCGGTGACGATGGCGCCGTTCGCGCTGCTGGCGCCGGTCGTGGGGCCGCTGCTGGACCGGGTGCCGCACGGCCGCAGGGCCGCGATGGCCGGGTCGATGCTGGCCCGCGCGCTGCTCGCGCTGACCATGGCGGGCGCGGTGGCGGGCGGCGGGCTGGAGCTGTATCCGGCGGCACTGGGCGTATTGGTGTCCTCGAAGGCGTACGGGGTGGTGCGGAGCGCCGTCGTTCCACGCCTGTTGCCGCCCCGCATCTCTCTGGTAAAGGCCAATTCCCGGGTGACGCTGGCGGGGCTGCTGGCGACCGGGGCCGCGGCGCCGGTGGGCGGCGCACTGCATCTGGTGGGGACGAGCTGGCCGCTGTACGGGGCGTTCGCGGTGTTCGTGGCGGGGACCTTCCTGTCGTTCTCGCTGCCGCACAAGGTGGACTCGGCGAAGGGCGAGGGGCGGGCGCGGCTGGCGTCGGCGGAGGAGGACGAGCGGACCGGGAAGGCGCCGGCCGGCCGGCGGCGGCCGGGGCTGCGGACGGTGGGCCCGTCCGTACTGCACGGGCTTCAGGCGAATTGCGCGCTGCGGTCGCTGTCCGGGCTGCTGACGTTCTTCCTGGCGTTCCTGCTGCGCGAGCACCCGCTGGGCGGGCTGGGGCCGCAGGTTTCGCTGGGGCTGGTGGCGGTGGCGGCGGGCGCGGGCAACGCGCTGGGGACGGCGGTGGGCGCGTGGCTGCGGTCCCGGGCCCCGGAGCTGATCATCGCGGTGGTGCTGGGGCTGTCGCTGGCCGTCACGGTCACCGCGGCGGTCTTCTACGTGGTGCTGGCCCTCGTGGTGGTGACGGCGGCCGCGGCGACGGCGGGCTTGTGCCAGGCGCTGGGGAAGCTGTCGCTGGACGCGGTGATCCAGCGCGATGTGCCGGAGCAGGTGCGCACCTCGGCGTTCGCCCGTTCCGAGACGGCGCTCCAGCTGTCCTGGGTGGTCGGCGGCGCCGTCGGCATCGCGCTGCCGCTGAGCGGGACGCTGGGTCTGGCGGTGGCCGGGGCGCTGGTGGCGGCGGGCGCGGTGCTGGCCGTACGGGGCCTGCTGGGTGCGGCGCGGCACGGCGCGCCCCACCCTCGTGTGGCGTGAGAGGAACCGACCGATAGCCTGCCCGCATGACCGCGTTCTCTTCTTGGGGCACAGGCCGCCGCGCCGCTGCCGCCCTCGGTGCCGTGTCCCTGGGGCTCGTCACCCTTTCCGCCTGTGAGAAGCCGACCCCGCTCGCCACGGTGACCGCCGGCAAGGACACCGTGACCGCCGAGGCGGCCTGCTACGACGACGGCAAGGTGCTCGGCGATCTGGCCTCCACCGACAAGAAGGCGCAGGCCGGGTTCACCAAGTGCCTGACCACCGAGCCCAAGAAGACGATCACCGTGCACCCGGGTGAGAAGCTGCGGCTCGGTGTCGAGCCGGACGTGGCGGAGGACGGCTGGATCGCGCTGTCCAACAGCAGCCCGATCACCAACATGAGCAAGCAGACGTACCAGGTCGTCCCCAACGCCGACCAGCTCTTCGTCAACCAGCAGACCCGCAGCCTGGCCGACTCCACCGTGGTGTCCGTCGTCGCCTCCAAGGGCGGCAAGTACACCGGCGTGTGGAACGTCAAGCTCAAGCGCGCCGAGTCCTGAGCCCGCCGACGTCCGCGCGAGGCCGGTGGTGATGAGGTGACCGAGATACGGGTCCTGGCCGTCACCGCTGTCGCGGCCGAGCGCGACGCGGTGGCCTCCGGTGTGGCCGGTGCCGGTGGCGCCGAGGTGGTCGCGCTGCCGTCGGGCGGCGCGCTGCACCGCGTACGGGCCGGTGAGCGACCTTCCGTGGTCCTCGACGTGCTCGCCGCCGGTGTCGGCCCGGCCGCCGCTGCCGCCGGCACCGCGACCGCGCTGACCGCCGCGGTGTGCGGCGGAACGGGCTACGACCTTGTGATCTCCGCCGGTATCGGCGGCGGTTTCGCGCCCGGCGCCCCGGTGGGCGCCACCGTCGTCGCGGACGAGATCGTCGCGGCCGATCTGGGCGCGGAGACGCCGGACGGCTTCGTCGCGGTGACCGAGCTGGGCTTCGGGACCGTCGTCCACACCCCGCCGCCGGACCTGGTGCGGGCCCTCGCCGCGGCGACCGGTGCCTCGTGCGGCGCGGTGCTCACCGCCTCGACCGTCACCGGCAGCGCCGAACACGCCGCGCGGCTCGCCGCCCGCCACCCGCGCGCCCTCATCGAGGCGATGGAAGGTTTCGGCGTGGCCGAGGCCGCCGCCGCGCAGGGCCTGCCGGTGCTCGAAATCCGTACGGTCTCCAACCCCGTCGGCCCGCGCGACCGCGCCGCGTGGCGCATCGGGGAGGCGCTCGGCGCGCTCTCCGCCGCCTGCGCCGCGCTCCCCCGCGTCCTGACGGCGGCCGGGGCCCCGACCTCCTGGAGGACGCCATGAGCGACCCGCTCAAGATCGCCTATTCGCCGTGCCCGAACGACACCTTCGTCTTCCACGCGTGGGCGCACGGCAAGGTCCCCGGCGCGCCCGCGCTGGACGTCACCTTCGCCGACATCGACATCACCAACGGCATGGCCGAGCGCGGCGAGGGCGACATCCTGAAGGTGTCGTACGCGGTGCTGCCGTGGGTGCTGGAGGAGTACGCGCTGCTGCCCTGCGGCGGCGCGCTGGGGCGCGGCTGCGGCCCGCTGGTGCTCACCAGGGAGCCGGGCGAGGCGAAGGACCTGGCGGGCAGGACGGTGGCGGTGCCGAGCGAGCGGTCGACCGCGTACCTGCTGTTCCGGCTGTGGGCGGCCGACGAGGTGCCGGGCGGCGTCGGCGAGGTCAAGGTGCTGCCGTTCGACGAGATCATGCCGGCGGTACGGGACGGCCGGGTGGACGCCGGGCTGGTCATCCACGAGGCCCGCTTCACGTACCAGAACTACGGGCTGAGCTGCCTCGCGGACATGGGCGAGCACTGGGAGCGCACCACCGGGCTGCCGATCCCGCTGGGCGCGATCATCGCCAAGCGGTCACTGGGCGCCGAGCGGCTGCGCGAGCTGGCCGCGGCGGCCCGCACGTCGGTGCGGATGGCCTGGGACGACACCGAGGCGTCGCGTGCGTACGTGCTGGAGCACGCGCAGGAGATGGACCCGGCCGTCGCCGACCAGCACATCGGCCTGTACGTGAACGAGTTCACCGCCGACCTCGGCGAGGACGGCTACGCGGCGGTCCGCGGCCTGCTCACGCGTGCCGCGGCCGAGGGGCTCGTACCGCCCCTCGGCCGCGATGCGCTGCGTTTCGGCTAGCCGCCGGCCGTCACACGTCCAGCTGGTCGGCGACCGCGCGCAGCATGCCCGCGATCTTCCCGCCGTGTGCCTTGTCGGGGTAGCGGCCGCGCTCCAGCTGCTGGGTGACGCTCTCCAGGAGCGTGGTGAGGTCCTGCACGATCGACGCCAGCTCGTCCGGCTTGCGGCGCTGGGCCGCCGCCACCGACGGCGTGGGGTCGAGGATCGTCACCGAAAGCGCCTGGTCGCCGCGCTGGCCGGCCACCACGCCGAATTCGACGCGCTGGCCCGGCTTGAGTGCGTCCACGCCGTCGGGCAGCACCGACGAGTGCACGAAGACGTCACCGCCGTCGTCGCGGGAGAGAAAGCCGAAGCCCTTCTCGCTGTTGAACCACTTGACCTTGCCGGTAGGCACGTCTGTCCTCGTCCTCGTACTCGTCGGAAAACCACTGGGGTCTGGTTACGGTGTTCCCTGCGGGAAAAAACAGCTCTGGATAGCAGTGCAGCGGGCCACCTGACCCGCCACCCCCCAAGGCTAATGGTCCGGTGCCCGGTGACAAGACGTCGCCGGGTGGTTCCCCCGCGCTTCTGGCCCGGACTTACCCTGGTCGTGTGTCTGACGAAACTCCCCAGGCCGGGGATCTGCTGGTGCGGATCGGCGCGATTGTGTTCCTGATTGGCGCGGTGGCCACACTCGCCACCGTCACCCCGCTGTTCATCGGGGCCGATCCGCTGCCGTCCGTCTTCTACTGGGTCTGCATGCTGATGGGCGTCGGCTTCGTCGTCGCCGCGGCCGGAGTGCTGCGTTCCGTCGCGGCGCAGCGACGGCAGGCGCGCTCCTCCGCGGCGTAACGGACTCAACGCTTCCGCCCGGCCACGTACCCCTCCAGCCAGGCCGGGAAGCCGGTCAGGTCGTCCAGGAGGACGTGGGCGCCGGCCGCGCTCAGCTCGTCCGGGGCGCACGGCCCGGTGGCCACCGCGACGGACAGCGCGTCGGCGGTGTGCGCACCGCGTACGTCACCGGTGTGGTCGCCGACGTAGACGGACGCGCCGTGCGCGCGCAGGGCCTCGGCCTTGGCCTCCGCCCACAGCGAGCCGATGACGGCGTCCGCCGCGATGTCCAGGTGCGCCAGGTGCAGCTTGGCGTTGGGCTCGTACTTCGCGGTGACGACGATGGCCCGCCCGCCGTGGCGCTGTACGGCGGCCACCGCCTCGCGGGCGCCCGGCATCGCGAGCGTCCCGGTGATCGCGTGCTCCGGGTACAGCGACCGGTACAGGTCGCTGACCTCGGCGACCCGCTCCTCGGGGAACCACCGGCGGATCTCCTGCTCCAGCGGCGGCCCGAGCCGGGTGATCGCCGCGTCCGCGTCGATGTACGTCCCGGTCTCGGCCGACAGCGCCTGGTACGCCGCCTTGATGCCGGGGCGGGAGTCGATCAGCGTCATGTCCAGGTCGAAGCCGACGGTGAGCGTCTGCGAGGCGGTGGCGACCGTGGGATCGGGGACCGGGGTGTGCGAAGCCATGGTGGCCATTGTGGCCGATGGCCCCGGCAGGGCGGGCCGTACACTTACGCTCTCCTGACCTGACCCACCGCCCGTGCCCGCGCCACCGCGAAACGGAGCCGATGCCAGTCGTCCGGGCCAGCAGCCCCCTGGTGAGACGCCGCGCCGCCTGGACGGCCGGGGCGGTGCTCGTGCTGCTGCTGACGGTGCTGCTCTCGCTGGCGGTCGGCAGCCGCCCGTTCGCGCCGTCCGAGGTGCTCGACGCGCTGTTGCACGGCGGGGACGGCGACGCCGCGCAGGTGGTGCGCTTCCTGCGGCTGCCGCGCACGCTGACCGGCCTGATGGTCGGCGCCGCGCTCGCCCTTGCGGGCACCGCCATGCAGGGCATCACCCGCAACCCCATCGCCGACCCGGGCGTCCTCGGCATCAGCCAGGGCGCCTCGGTGGGCGTGGTCCTGGCGTTGTCCTTCCTGGGGGTGCATACCCTCGGCGGTTACGTGTGGTTCGCCTTCGCGGGCGCCGGGATCGCGGCGGTGGCCGTGTACGCGATCGCCTCCAGGGGGCGCGGCGGGGCGACGCCGGTGAAGCTCGCGCTGTCCGGGGCCGCGATCAACGCGCTGCTCGTCGCGGTGACCATGGCGGTGCTGACGACGAAGGCGGCGGCGCTGGACGCGTTCCGATTCTGGCAGGTCGGCTCGCTGACCGGCCGGGACATCGAGGTCGTCGCACGGATCTGGCCGTTCCTGCTGGCGGGCGCGCTGCTGGTGCTGGCCGTCGCGCGCGGCCTGGACGCGCTGGCGCTCGGCGAGGACGTGGCCAAGGGGCTGGGGCAGAACGTCGCGGCCGTGCGCGTCGTGGCCGGGCTCGGGGCCACCGTGCTGACCGGCGCGGGCGTCGCGGCGGCCGGGCCGATCGCCTTCGTCGGCCTCGCCGTACCGCATATCGCCCGCGCGGCCGTGGGCGGCGACCACCGCTGGCTGCTGCCGATGGCGGCGCTGCTCGGCCCGGTCGTGGTGCTGGTCTCGGACACCGTCGGGCGCGTGCTGTTCCCGCCGTCCGAGGTGCCGGCGGGGGTGATGACGGCGCTGATCGGGGTGCCGTTCCTGGTGGTGCTGGTACGGCGGAAGGCGGTGCCGGCGTGAGCGCGGTACGGCGGAAGGCGGTGCCGACGTGAGCGCGGCAGGGCGGAAGGCGGTGCCGACGTGAGCGCGGTACGGCGGAAGGTGGTGCCGGCGTGAGCGCGGTACGGCGGAAGGCGGTGCCCGCGTGACGGCGCCGGTCGCCGGCCGCGGAGACGGCATACGGCCGGTGGGTGCGCGGCCCGCCGGGTACGCCCTCGTGCGCGCCGGGCGCGCCTCCTTCCTGGTGCACCGGCGGGCGGTGGCCGTCGCCGCCGTGCTCGCCGTGCTGCTCGCGGCCGTCTGCCTGGCGTACCTGTGTGTCGGTGAGTCCTTCGTGACGCCCGGCGAGGCGCTGAAGGCCGTCTTCGGGCGGCCCTCCTCGGCGGAGCTGGTCGTCGGGACGCTGCGGCTGCCGCGGATGGTCTCCGGGCTGCTGGTCGGTGCGGCCTTCGGGATCGCGGGCGCGCTGATCCAGACCGTCGCCCGCAACGCGCTCGCCAGCCCGGACGTCATCGGCGTCACGCAGGGCGCGAGCGCGCTGACGGTGGGCGCGATGACGTTCGGCGTGACCTCGTACACCGTCCTGCCGTACCTGTCCGTCGCGGGCGGCGTGCTCGCCGCCGCCCTCGGCTACGTCTTCGCCTGGCGCGGCGGCCTGCACGCCACCCGGTTCGTGCTGATCGGCATCGGCTTCGCCGTCGCGCTGCGCTCGGTCACCCACCTGTTCCTCACCAAGGGCGACTACCTCGTCGCCCAGCAGGCGCAGGTGTGGCTGACCGGCTCGCTCAACGGGCGCGGCTGGGCCGAGGCCGAACCGCTCGGCTGGGCGCTGCTGGTGCTGCTGCCCGCCGTCCTGTGGGCGGCCCGCGCCCAGCGCACCGTCTCGCTGGACGACGCGACGGCGACCGCGCTCGGCGTACGGCTGAACCGCACCCGGCTCGGCCTGGTCGCGCTCGGCGTGGTGCTGGCCTCGATGGCCACCGGCGCGGCGGGCCCGGTCGATTTCGTGGCGCTGCTCGCCCCGCAGACCGCCCGCCGGCTGACCCGTACCGCGCAGATCCCGCTGCTGTGCTCGGCACTGCTGGGCGCGGTCGTGGTCGTGCTCGGGGACCTGCTGGCCCGCAAGCTGTTCGCGCCGACCGAGCTGCCGGTGGGCGTGCTGACCGCGGCCGTCGGCGCCCCGTACCTGATCCACCTGATCATCCGCAGCCGGGCCGTGGGAGGACGTGCGTGAGCGAGGGCACCGGGGGCGCGGGAGGCGCCCGGTTCGTGGCACCCGGCCGCAGTCGGCTCGCGGCCCGGGACCTGACGCTGGCCTACGAGGACCGTACGGTCGTCGACGGGCTCGACCTCGACATCCCGCACGGCGCGGTGACGGTCGTCGTCGGCCCCAACGCCTGCGGCAAGTCCACGCTGCTGCGGGCACTCGGCCGACTGCTCAAGCCGCGCCGCGGCGCCGTCCTGCTGGACGGTACGGACCTGGCCCGCATCCCCACCAAGAAGATCGCCCAGGCGCTGGGGCTGCTGCCGCAGACCCCGGTGGCGCCCGAGACGATCACCGTCGCCGACCTGGTCTCGCGCGGCCGCCAGCCGCACCAGCACTGGTGGCGGCAGTGGTCCGGGGCGGACGAGCGGGCCGTCGCCGAGGCCATGGCCCGTACGGACGTGACGCGGCTGGCGGACCGGCCGGTGGACGAACTGTCCGGCGGCCAGCGGCAGCGCGTGTGGATCGCGATGGCGCTCGCCCAGGAGACCGATTTGCTGCTCCTGGACGAGCCGACGACGTACCTGGACATCGCGCACCAGGTCGAGGTGCTCGACCTGATACGGCAGCTCAACCACGACCGGGGGCGCACCGTCGTCGCCGTCCTGCACGACCTCAACCAGGCCGCCCGCTACGCCGACCACCTGGTGGCGATGAAGGAGGGCCGGATCGTCGCGCAGGGGCACCCGTCGGCGGTCGTGACGGCCGGGCTGGTGCGGGAGGTGTTCGGGCTGGAGTCGGTGGTCGTCCCCGATCCGGTGACGGGCTCGCCCCTGGTGGTTCCGGGGCGGCCTTGGCAGGCACCGGGTGGAGGGGCCACGGTCGTTCCCGGGCCGGCCTAGCGCCGCCTCGTACGGCCAACCCCTGCTGCCGAAAGGGTTCGTCATGCCGCTCCACGCAGTTCCCCGTACGGTTCCGTGGGCCGGGCGCCGCCGCGCCGCCCTCGCCGTGGCCACCGCCCTGGCCGCTTCCCTGACGATGGCCGCGTGCGGCTCCGGCGGCTCGTCCGGAGCGGGCGGGTCCGGTGCGTCGGCCAAGCCCGCCGACTGCCCGGCGCAGCCCGCCACGGCCTGGGCGAAGCCCGTGGCGGGCGCGGGCACGCACCGGGTGCCTACGGTGCAGGGCGAGGTGACCGTGCCGAACCGGCCGCGGCGGGTGGTCGTCCTGGACACCGCGGAACTGGACTCCGCGATCACCCTCGGGATCACGCCGGTCGGCGCCACCCGCTCCGACGTGGCCGGGGGATTCCCCGGCTATCTGCCCAAGGACAAGGTCGCGGGCATCGAGGACGTGGGAAAGATCGGCGCCCCGAACCTGGAGGCCGTCGCCGCGCTGAAACCGGACCTGATCCTGACCAGCAAGGTGCGCGACGGCAAGCGGTACGAGCAGCTGAAGGCCATCGCGCCCACGGTCATGACGGAGACCACCGGCTACCCGTGGAAGCAGAACTTCGCCACCCACGCCGACGCACTCGGCAGAATTCCGCAGGCACGGCGGACGGTCGCCGCGTACGAGGCACACGCCAGGCGGGTCACCGCGGCGCTGGGCGGGGCCGCGGCGGCGAAGCGCACCACGACGAACGTCGTCCGCTTCGTCGAGGGCGCCGACACCCGCGTCTACGGCTGCCGCAGCTATATCGGCACGGTCCTGAACGACGCCGGCACCGGCCCGACCAGCGTGGTCGAGGGAGCGCCGGACGGCCTGATGGTCGAGGTGAGCGCGGAGCAGATGAACAAGGCGGACGCGGACACGCTCTTCTACACGGCCTACGGCAGCCCGGAGAAGTCCGGGGAGAAGCAGGTCACCGGCGGGGCACTGTGGAAGAACATGCACGCGGTCAAGAGCGGCCGGGCGTTCCGCGTCGACGATGAACTGTGGATCCAGGGGATCGGGTACACGGCGGCGGACAAGATCCTGGAAGAGCTGGCGGGGAAGCTGGGGAAGTCGTAGGCGGGGCCGGGGGCCCGCCCGGCGCGGGCCCGCCGTCCGTCAGCGCGGCTGCCGCCGCATCCGCCACACCAGGAACACGGCCGAGGCGACGGCCGCGACACGGACCACCACCGGCAGCACTCCGGTCAGCTCGTGCCCCAGTTGCCCCTCGGCGATGGGATCGCCCCACCGCCCGTCGACCCGGCCCCACAGCCACACCACCAGCCCGCCGACGATCACTCCCGGCACCCCCAGCGCCGCGAACTTCGCCTCGCGGCGGGGCAGCCGCCGCGAGGTGTACGCGATCACCCAGCCTCCGGCGAGCGCGAGCCAGACCCCGGTCACCGCGCCCGCCACCAGCAGGAGCACGGCCAGCAGCAGGACCGGGCTGAGCGGGGCCCGCGCGACCGGCGCGTACTCCACCGCCTCCGGCTCCTCGGCGTACGGCTCCGGAGCGGCGCCGGACCTCCGCCACCGCGCGAGCACGCGCGGCAGCACGCCGCGCGGCGCCTCGGCCGCCTCCTCGCCGTACTCGCCGCCCGCCTCGTCGTCCTCTTCCGCCGCGTCCTCGGCGTCGTCGTCGCCGTCCCGCTCGCCCTTCTCCAGGGACAGCGGGCCGTCCGCGCGCTCGCCCGGCGGGCGCTCCCGGATCTCGGGGATCTCGATGCCGCCGACGAACCCGGGCACCGTCTCGCCGGGCCCGTACGGCCCGTACGGGTCCTCCTGCACGCGCCACCAGTCGGGCTCGGCGCTGCCGTCACCGAGTTCGTCGAAGCCCGCCAGGTGGGGCGGGGACGCGGTGGGCGGCGGCTCCGGCTCCCGGTCGCGGCCGGGGCGGCGCTTGCCGTCGCGCGGGGCGGGGATCTTTCCGGTGATACGGCCGCGCAGCCCCTCGCGCAGCCCCTCGCCGAGGGCGGAGAGGTTGGGGAGGGTGGGGCCGGTGGGCTTGGCGGGGGTGGGGTGCTGGTCGCCGGGGCTGGGTGGGGTGTGGGGGGCGTCGCCGCCATTGGTACCGGACGTACCGCCCGCACCACCCGTACCGAGCAGCCGCGCCGCGCCGCCCAATTTGTCGCGCAGGCCGGGGCGCGGCTGCGGTTCCGCCGCGCCCGACGGCCCCGGCGACGGCGGCGGTCCGCTGCCGCCCGCCGCCTCCACCACCGCCTCGGGCGTACCGAGCCGAGACAGCACGCGTCTGACGCCCGGCACCGTGTCCGGCTTCGCCGCGTCCACCTGTGCCCGCAGCTCGGCCACCAGGCGCATCCGCGCCCCGGAGGACAGCCCGCGCTGCTGGGCCAGATCACCGACCCGGCTCAGATAGTCAAAGACCAGCTGGTCGCTCTCGATCCCCACGAAATCCCCTGTGGCACAGCCCGGTTCCTCCGATGACGGTACCGCCGATCGCCCCTGCCGCGGAGGCGGCACAGCGTCGCGACCGGCGGTGGCGCGGCGCTGCACCCGACAACGTCAGCGGCCCCCGCTACCGTGTAGCGGATGAGTGAAACACCCCGCACGCTCGCCGAAGAGCTCCGCACCCGCCCGGACAGCGGGCTCGCCGACCTGCTGCGGGCCCGTCCCGACCTCCTCAACCCGGTCCCCGGCGACCTGACCCAGCTCGCCACCCGTGCCGGTACCCGCGCCTCCGTCGTGCGGGCCGTGGAGCGCCTGGACCGTTTCGCGCTGCAGACCGCCGAGGCGCTGGCGGTGGCTCCGGACCCCTGCCCGTACGAAACGCTGCTCGGCCTGATGGCGGGGGACGCCGCGGCGGGGGTTCCGGCGCCGGAGGCGGAGATTCCGGCTGCGGAAGCCGGCGTTCCGGCAGCCGACGCGCCGGATGCGGACGCCGGCCTGCCCCCCGGCACCCGCTCCGCCATCGCCGCCGAGCTTCCCCGTGCCGTATCGACCCTGCGCGGACAGGCGCTGGTCTGGGGCGGTGACGACCGGCTGCGCCTGGTCCGCACGGCCCGCGAACTGCTCGCGCCCGGACCCGCGCACCCCTCCCCCACCGGCCTCGGGCCGACCGTCGCCGAGGCCACGTCCGGTATGTCGCCCGGCCGCCTCCAGGAAATCCTGGCCGCCGCCGGGCTGCCCACGACCCACGACCCGGTGACCGCCGTCGCCGCCCTGACCTCGCTGTTCGAGGACCGTACGCGGATGGCCGCGCTGCTCGCCGAAGCCCCCCGGGAGGCGCACAGCGTCCTGGACCGGCTGGTCTGGGGCCCGCCCTACGGCGCCGTCACCGACCGGCCCGCCGCGCACCTGCAATGGCTGCTCGACCGGGGCGTGCTGCTGCCCGCCGGGCCGCGCAACGTCGTCCTCCCCCGCGAGGCCGCCCTGCACCTGCGCGCCGGGCGCGCGCACCGCATCCCCGAGCCGCTGCCGCCCGCCCTCGCGCCCGCCACCGAACGTGATCCACAGGTTGTGGACAGCGCCGCGGCGGGCCAGGCGTTCACGGCCCTGGCCACCGTCGAGGAGCTGCTCAAGGAGTGGGACCTCGGCGGGCCGGGGGTGCTGCGCGCGGGCGGGCTGAGCGTACGGGACCTCAAGCGGACCGCCGCCGCCCTGGACTGCACCGAACAGGTCGCCGCGTTCTGGCTCGAACTCGCCTACGCCGCCGGGCTGGTGGCGTCCGACGGCGAGGCCGACGAGCGGTACGCCCCCACGCCCGCCGCCGAGGACTGGCGGCAGCTGCCCGCCGAGGAGCGCTGGGCGCGGCTGGCCACGGCCTGGCTCGCGGCGACCCGTACGGCCGGGCTGGTCGGCACCGCCGATCCCAAGGGCCGCACCCTGTCCGCGCTCGGCCCGAACCTCGACCGATCCCCGGCCCCCGAGGTGCGCCGCCGGACGCTCACGCTGCTCGCGTCCCTGGCCCCCGGCACCTCCGTACCGGCCGACGCCGTCCTGGACCGGCTGCGCTGGGAACGCCCGCTGCGCGGGGCAGGAGCCGCTGCCGGGGAACCGGGCGGCGCGCAGAACAGCAGCCCGCAGGCAGGCCCCCGCCGCCCGGCCACCACTACCTCCCCCTCCGACACCAACGCGGCCCGCAACGCGAGCGCGGCGGGCAACGCGGGCACCACCGGCGCCCCGGCCACCGACGACCTGCGCTCCCGCCTCGCCCGCTGGACCCTCGCCGAGGCCGAACTCCTCGGCATCACCGGCCGCGGCGCCCTGGCCAACCACGCCCGCGCCCTCCTGGGCACCGAATCCGCAGCCCCGGCAGGCTCCAAGACCAAGAACACCAAGCCCGCGAACACCAAGCCCGCCGAAGCAGCCGACCCCGCGGCCGTGCAGGCTCAGCGAGCCGCCCGGGCCGCCGCCCTCCTCGCCCCGCTCCTCCCCGAACCCCTCGACCACGTCCTCCTCCAGGCCGACCTCACCGCCGTGGCCCCCGGCCCGCTGGAGCGCCCGCTCGCCGACGCGCTCGGCGTCCTCGCCGACGTCGAGTCCAAGGGCGGCGCCACGGTCTACCGCTTCACCCCCGCCTCCGTACGACGCGCCCTGGACGCCGGCCGGTCCGCCGCCGAGCTGCAGACCTTCCTCGCCACCCACTCCCGCACCCCGGTGCCGCAGCCGCTCGCCTACCTCATCGACGATGTGGCGCGGCGCCACGGCCGGCTCCGCGTCGGCGCGGCCTCGGCGTACGTACGCTGCGACGACGACGCGCTGCTCACCGAGATCCTCGCCGACCGCCGGGCCGTCGCCCTGCGCCTGCGCCGGCTCGCACCGACCGTGCTGGCCTCGGCCGTCCCGCCCGACCAGCTCCTGGAAGTCCTGCGCGCGATGGGCTACGCCCCCGCCGCCGAATCCGCCGAGGGCGACGTCCTGATCGCCCGCCCGGACGCCTACCGCACCCCGCCGCGCACCGCGCCCACCCCGGTCCCCGACGGCCCGCCCGCGCCCGCCGGCACCCTCCTGGAAGCGGCGGTCCGCGCCATCCGCGCCGGCGACCTGGCCGCCACCGCCGAACGCAAGCCGGTACGCGCCCCCGCCGCCCCGGCCCCCGGCGGCCTCCCCCGCACCACCTCGGCCGAGACCCTGGCCACCATGCAGGCCGCCGTCCTGACCAACGCCACCCTGTGGATCGGCTACGTCAACGCCGACGGCGCCGCCAGCCAGCGCGTGATCGCCCCGGTCCGCGTCGAGGGCGGCTTCGTCACCGCCTACGACCACACCGCCGACGAGGTCCGCACGTTCCCCCTGCACCGCATCACGGGCGTCGCGGAACTGGCCGACGAGACCGCGTCCTGAGCCGCCCGGGCCCGCTCACCCGGCAGCCGGTCCGCCCTTGGCGCCGTACCGCAACCCGTCCACCAGCAGCGCCACCATCCGCCGCGTATGGCCGCTGTCGTCCTCCTGCGCGGGCAGGGTCAGATTGCGCGTGGCGGTCAGCAGATCCTCGGGATCGACGTCGGACCGGATCTCCCCGGCGCGCACCGCGGCGTCGATGAGCGCGCCGAGAACCGGCATGAACCGCTGGTCGAAGTACGCGGGCAGGGTGTCGTAGGCCGGGTCCCCGGAGTGCAGAGCGGCGCTGAGCCCGCGCTTGGTGGCGATGAAGGCCGTGAACCGCTGAAGCCACCGGCAAAGCGCTTCGGCTGGCCCGTACTGCGCCGCGAGGTCGGAGGCGGCGTCGGCACAGGCGTCCACCTCATGCCGGAAAACCGCCGCAATAAGATCCGCCCGCTGCGGAAAGTGCCGGTAGAGCGTCCCGGCCCCCACCCCCGCCCGCGCGGTGATCTGCCGCACGGGCGCGTCCACCCCCGAGGCCGCGAAAACCTCCCCGGCCGCGGTGATCAACGCATCAAGATTCCGCCGCACATCAGCACGCACGCGCTTGGGACCGCCCCCACCGGCCGCATCCGCACCGGCTTCGCGGCTCGTGTTGTCGCTCACGGGGTCCCCTCTTGCTGGAACGGGCAGGGGCCATCGTACGAGGAGACGCACCCCGGCCTGCCGCGCCGATGCGGCACACTGGACGTTTGGCCGTACGGACGGCCGGGTGCCGGGGCCGCGGAGGCGGGCGGCCCGGCGCAGGTGACGCGAAAGGCGAGGCGCGTGAACGGACCTCTCATCGTCCAGAGCGACAAAACGCTGCTGCTGGAAGTCGACCACGAGCAGGCGGAGGCGTGCCGGCGGGCCATCGCGCCGTTTGCCGAGCTGGAGCGGGCGCCCGAGCACATGCACACGTACCGGGTGACGCCGCTCGGGCTGTGGAACGCGCGGGCCGCCGGGCATGACGCCGAGCAGGTCGTGGACGCGCTGGTGCAGTTCTCGCGGTATCCGGTGCCGCACGCGCTGCTGGTGGACATCGCCGAGACGATGTCGCGGTACGGGCGGCTGACGCTGAGCAAGCACCCGGCGCACGGGCTGGTGCTGACCACCACCGACCGGCCGGTGCTGGAGGAGGTGCTGCGGTCGAAGAAGGTGCAGCCGCTGGTGGGGGCGCGGCTGGATCCGGACACGGTGGTGGTGCATCCGTCCGAGCGGGGGCAGATCAAGCAGACGCTGCTCAAGCTGGGCTGGCCGGCGGAGGACCTGGCCGGGTATGTGGACGGTGAGGCGCATCCGATCGAGCTGGACGAGTCGGGGTGGGCGCTGCGGCCGTACCAGCAGCAGGCCGTCGAGGGGTTCTGGCACGGCGGGTCGGGTGTTGTCGTGCTGCCCTGTGGTGCGGGGAAGACGCTGGTGGGGGCCGGGGCGATGGCGCGGGCCAAGGCGACCACGCTGATCCTGGTGACCAACACCGTCTCGGCCCGGCAGTGGAAGCACGAGCTGGTGAAGCGGACCTCGCTGACCGAGGACGAGGTGGGCGAGTACAGCGGTACGAAGAAGGAGATCCGGCCGGTCACCATCGCCACGTACCAGGTGCTGACGACCAAGCGGAAGGGCGTCTATCCGCACCTGGAGCTGTTCGATTCGCGGGACTGGGGGCTGATCGTCTACGACGAGGTGCATCTGCTGCCCGCGCCGGTCTTCAAGTTCACGGCCGATCTCCAGGCGCGGCGGCGGCTGGGGCTGACCGCGACCCTCGTACGGGAGGACGGGCGCGAGTCGGACGTCTTCTCGCTGATCGGGCCGAAGCGTTTCGACGCGCCGTGGAAGGAGATCGAGGCGCAGGGGTACATCGCACCGGCGGACTGTGTCGAGGTGCGGGTCAACCTGACGGACTCGGAGCGGCTGGCGTACGCGACGGCCGAGCCCGAGGAGAAGTACCGGTACTGCGCGACGACGGCCAGCAAGCAGAGCGTGACCGAGGCGCTGGTGCGGCGGCACAAGGGCGAGCAGACGCTGGTCATCGGGCAGTACATCGACCAGCTCGACGAGCTGGGCGAGCATCTGGGTGCCCCGGTGATCAAGGGCGAGACGACCAACGCGCAGCGCGAGAAGCTCTTCGACGCGTTCCGGGAGGGCGAGATCTCCGTGCTGGTCGTCTCCAAGGTCGCGAACTTCTCGATCGACCTGCCGGAGGCGACGGTCGCGATCCAGGTGTCGGGCACGTTCGGGTCCCGGCAGGAGGAGGCGCAGCGGCTGGGGCGGGTGCTGCGGCCCAAGGCGGACGGGCACGAGGCGCGGTTCTACTCGGTCGTCGCCCGCGACACCGTCGACCAGGACTTCGCGGCGCACCGGCAGCGCTTCCTGGCGGAGCAGGGGTACGCGTACCGGATCGTGGACGCGACGGAGCTGCTGGCGGAGGGCTGAGGGGGCGCGTGACCGGCCGGTCCCGGCCGGGCGGTTGCGCGTCAGCGTTCGGGGATGCGGGTGCTCAGTTCGCGGGCCGGGCGGGAGGCGCGCGGCAGCGGGAAGGGGCGGCGGGCCGGACCGGCGGGCGGTCCGGCCGGGGTACGGCGGCTCCACCAGGCGACCGCCGCCAGCAGCGCCAGCCCCAGCAGCGGGTACGGGGCCGCGAGCGGCTGCTGCCACCAGGGCAGTTTCAGGTCGAGGTCGCCCTGGTGCGGCACCACCCACATCGTGCGGGCCGTGAAGGCGACCGCAACGGCCGCGAGCAGGACGCGGCGCCACCGTACGCCGCGGGTGTGCGCCCCGAGGGCGACCAGCAGCGGCACGCACCACACCCAGTGGTGGGACCAGCTGATCGGCGAGACGAGCAGCGCCGTCACGGCGGTGCACAGCACACCCCAGGAGTCCAGGCCGCGCCGCAGGTACACCTGGCGGGCGACGAGGAGGCCGGCCATGCCGGCCGCCAGTGCCAGGGCCGCCCACAGCAGGCCCGGCTCGGGGGTGTGCAGGACCCGGGTCAGCAGGCCCTGGAGGGACTGGTTGTCGACGATCCACGCCTTGCCGACCCGGCCGGTCTCGAACATCCGCCGCGTCCAGAACTCCACGCTCGCGTCCGGCAGCACCAGCAGTCCGAGCAGGACGGAGACCGCGAACCCGGCCAGGGCGGTGCAGGCGGCGCGCACCCGGCCGGTGATCAGCAGGTAGACGGCGAAGACCGCGGGGGTGAGCTTGACGCCGGTCGCGATGCCGATGGCGAAGCCCTTGAGGCGGGCGCCGTCCGGGCGGGCCAGGTCCCACAGGACGAGGCAGGTGAGGGCGAGGTTGATCTGCCCGAACACGAGGGTCTGGAAGACCGGTTCGAGCCAGATGGCGAGCGCGGTCGCGGCGAGCACGGCCGGCAGGGTCCGCGCGGCGCTCAGCCGGGCCGTGCCCCTGGGGTCGGTGGTGCCGGTGGTGTACGCGGCCTTGTACGACAGGTGCAGCAGCACCGGGATGAGGGCGACGTTGACGAGGACGGAGGCGACCTTGAGGGCGCCGAGCGGGAGCCAGGTCGTCGGGATGAACAGCAGGGCGGCGAAGGGCGGGTAGGTGGCGGGCAGCTTCCACTCGGTGACGGTGAAGCCGTACAGATCGCCGCCGCTCGCCGCGGCCTCACCTTCGGCGCGGTAGACCGCTATGTCGGACATCGACAGCGGGACCAGCCGGAACACGACGGCCAGCGCGCTCGCGGAGACCACCAGCAGCAGTACGGCGGCGAGCGTCTTCCTGTCGGGGCGCGTGATGTGGCGCACCCACGGCCGCCTGTGCGGTACCGATCGCGTCCCCTCGGCGGCAGACACTTGTTTGGCCCCTCCTCGTCGCCGAACGCACGCTGTCTGCGGTGACGCTAGTCGATCGAGACCGACTGTTTGTAACGGTTTCCGGTCATCCGGTTGCTGAACGGGTTCGAACGAGGGTCGGAATGGCGGGCGGGACGGCGGACGGCGGATCAGTCGTCGGCGTACTCCCCGAGGAGGACGACGCTGACCGCGGCGGCGGCGAAGACCTTCACCGCGCGGAAGACGTTGCCGGCTATGTGACGTTCGTGGGAGCGCGGCGCGCGGTCGGCGGTGTCCTGGCCGAGGGCGGTGGCGCCGTGGGTCGGGTGCAGGGTGCCTGGGGTGATGGTTGCGCTGCTCATGTCCTCCATCATGGTTTTCCCGGTGGCCCGGCACATCGGCCCACGGGCCCATCCCTGCCCGGCCTTTGGTCAGTCCGTGGTGCCATGCCGTCCCCTACGGGAGATGGAGGCCGCCGGGCCGAAAGATCAGGGGCGGGGGGTGGAACGGTCAGGGGCGGCAGCGCGTACGCCGTCCGCCCCGTCCCCCGGCAGGACGTCCACCGCTCGAAATTCGTTGGCGCCCCGGAAAGCTGCTGGCTACAATCGCCGGTCTTCCCGCCTCCCTCAGCGGAGCGCCACCGGCCGCACGGAAACCGGCCGGCTTCCCGTGCCACGCAGCCGCATACGTCACCCCAGGGCTACGTCCGCCAGTCAGGCCCGTACGTAGCCGGACCCGCCGGAGGCAACACCGTGCCCACGCACGCCCACGACCAGCACAACCCCCTGGAGCGCGAGCGCGCCCACCTCGCCGCGTCCCGGGAGGCGCTGCGCGCCATGCGCCGGGACGCCGAGGCGCTCAACATCGCCGACGTCACCGCGAACTGGGTCAACGCCGAAGTTCTCCAGGGCGAGGTGGAGGCCCGCATCAAGGCGCTCGCCGACCTGGCCGGCACCCCGCTCTTCTTCGGCCGCCTCGACTATCTGCACGCGCCGGGCACGGACCTGGCCGAGGGCGCGGCGGGCGAGAACTTCTACATCGGCCGCCGGCACGTCCACGACGCCGACGGCGACCCGATGGTCATCGACTGGCGCGCGCCGGTCTCCCAGCCGTTCTACCGGGCCTCCAAGAAGGACCCGATGGACCTCAGGCTGCGCCGCCGCTTCGGTTACACGGGCGGGCAGCTGACCGCGTACGAGGACGAGCACCTGACCGACCCGGCGGAGGACGAGCAGCACAGCAAGCTGCTCCAGGCCGAGATCGAACGGCCGCGGGTGGGCCCGATGCGCGACATCGTCGCGACGATCCAGCCGGAGCAGGACGAGATCGTGCGCGCCGGGATCGGCGGCACGGTGTGCGTGCAGGGGGCGCCGGGCACCGGCAAGACCGCGGTGGGCCTGCACCGCGTCGCGTACCTGCTGTACGCGCACCGCGAGCGCCTCGCCCGCTCCGGCACCCTCGTCATCGGCCCGAACCGCTCGTTCCTGCACTACATCGAGCAGGTGCTGCCCGCGCTGGGCGAGCTGGAGGTCAGGCAGGCCACGGTCGACGACCTGGTGGCGCACGTCGAGGTACGGGGCGCGGACGACGCCGCCGCGGCGACGGTCAAGGGCGACGCGCGGCTCGCGGAGGTGCTGCGGCGGGCGGTGTGGTCGCACGTGCGCAAGCCGGAAGAGGCGTGTGTGGTGGTGCGCGGTTCGCGGCGCTGGCGGGTGCCCGCGTACGAGATCGAGGAGATCGTCGACGAGCTGCTGCGCCGCGACATCCGGTACGGCGCGGCCCGGGAGGCCCTGCCGCAGCGGATCGCGCACGCGGTGCTCGTACGGATGGAGCAGGCCGGCGAGGCGCCGGACGACCGGGTGCAGGACGCGGTGGCGCGCAACGCGGCGGTCAAGGCCGTGGTCAAGGAGGTCTGGCCGCCGGTGGACCCGGCCAAGCTGGTGCTGCGGCTGCTGGGCGACGCGGAGTTCCTGGCGGAGCAGGCGGAGGGCATCCTGACGCCGGAGGAGCAGAAGACGATCCTGTGGGCGAAACCGGCCCGCAGTGTGAAGAGCGCCAAGTGGTCGGCGGCGGACGCGGTGCTGATCGACGAGGCGGCGGACCTCGTTTCCCGTACGCATTCGCTGGGCCACGTGGTGCTGGACGAGGCGCAGGACCTGTCACCGATGCAGTACCGGGCGGTGGGCCGGCGCTGTTCGACCGGTTCGGCGACGATCCTGGGCGACATCGCGCAGGGCACCACGCCGTGGTCCACCGACACGTGGGAGGAGGCGCTGGCCCACCTGGGCAAGCCGGGCGCCGCCATCGAGGAGCTGACGCTGGGCTTCCGGGTGCCGCGCGAGGTGATCGCGTACGCCTCGCGGCTGCTGCCCGCGATCGCCCCCGACCTGGCCGAGGCCACCTCCATCCGCGACGCGGCGGGCGACTTCGCGATCCGGCGGGTGCCGGCGGCGGAGCTGGACGCGGCGGTCATCGCCGCCTGCCGGGAGGCACTGGCCAAGGAAGGATCGATCGGCCTGATCGCGGCCGACGCCCGGCTGCCCGCGCTGCGCGCGGCGCTGGACGCGGCGGGCCTGGCCGTCCTGTCCCCGGGCGAGGAGACCTCGGCGGAGGCGCGGCTGACCCTGGTCCCCGCCACCCTCGCCAAGGGCCTCGAATACGACTACGTCGTGCTCGACGAGCCCGCCGCGATCGTCGACGGCGAGCCGGACGAGCGCACCGGCCTGCGCCGCCTGTACGTCTGTCTGACCCGGCCGGTGTCCGGGCTGACGGTGGTGCACGCGGCCGGTCTGCCGGAGCGGCTCGGGTGAGCCTGCGGGCCCGTACCGGATGCGGTACGGGCCCGTGCCGTAAGCCGTAGAGGCACGCCGTAGGGGCACGTCCCGTATGCCGTACGGGCCCGCCCCGCGCTCCGTTAAACCGGCACGCCCTCCAGCGCCCCCCGCCACTCCGCCACCGCGGCCGGGTCCACCGGGGCCTCCCAGCCGGACGGGCGGGCCGCGCCGCCGATGTGGAAGGCGTCCACGCCGGCCGCCTGGAGTTCCGGGAGGTGGGCGAGGACCAGGCCGCCGCCGACCAGGAGCCGCGGCTCGTAGCCGGGCTCGCCGTCCGCCGTACGGGCCCGCTCGGCCAGCAGGGTGGGCAGGCCGTCGGCGACGCCCGCCGGCGAGCCCGCCGTCAGGTACGTGTCCAGGCCGGGCAGCCCGGCCAGTTCCTTGCGCAGCGCGGCGCGGTCGGCGGCCCGGTCGATGGCCCGGTGGAACGTCCACCGGCAGCCCTCGACGGCCCCGGCCAGCGCGCGGACGGCCGCCAGGTCGGGCCGCCCGTCCGCGTCGAGGAAGCCGAAGACGAACTCCTCCGCGCCCTCGGCCCGCAGCGCGGCGGCCGACGCGCACAGCGCGTCCACCTCACCGGCCGCGAATCCGTCGGCGGCGCGCAGCATCACCCGCACCGGGATGCCGACGGCCGCCCGGACCGCCGCGAAGGTGCGCGGCGTGGGGGTGAGACCGTCGGCGGCCATGTCGCTGACGAGTTCGAGGCGGTCGGCGCCGCCGGCCTCGGCGGCCACCGCGTCCGCGGCGTCGAGCGCGATCACCTCCAGGAGTGCGCGCTTGGTCATGGGTCCCCATTCCTTCGACGTGACGACTTCACGTGACGACTGCAGCAGGACGAGACGGGATGCCGACACGGACAGCGAGAGGACGACAGGTCTAGTCCAATATCCAGAGTACGGGCCGACCCGCCCCCGTGGTCCACAACGCCCCGGTACTCGACCTGAAACTCCCTCTTGACCGCCGCGCGGGCACAATGGCCCGTATGGCTCGCACGACACCTCCGTCCGGCTCGGCGCACACCCACTTCGGTGGCGGCGCCGACCCGTTCCCGGACCTCCACCACCGCTGGGCCACCGCCGTCGCCGGTGCCCGGGACGGCCGCGGCTCCACCGGCCCCGACCCCGCCCCGTACGCGGACAACCTGCTCTCCCGCTGGTCGGAGCCGCAGCGCCGCTACCACACCACCGCTCATCTGATCGCCGTCCTGGACCGCGTCGACGAGCTGGCGGTCCACGCGACGGACCTGGACGCCGGGGTGCCCGTGGACTGGGACGTCGTCCGGCTGGCCGTGTGGTTCCACGACGCCGTCTACCGGCCCGAGCGCTCCGAGAACGAGGAGCGCAGCGCGGCGCTCGCCGAGCGCGCCCTGCCGGAGCTGGGCATCGACGACGCCTGCACCGCCGAGGTCGCCCGGCTGGTCCGCCTCACCACGGGCCACGATCCGGCGCCGGACGACCACAACGGCGCGGCCCTGTGCGACGCGGATCTGGCGGTTCTGGCGAGCCCGCCCGAGCAGTACGCGGCCTATGCCGCCGCCGTCCGCGAGGAGTACGTATTCGTTCCGGACCGGGAGTTCCGCGCCGGGCGCGCGGACATCCTGCGCCGGCTGCTGGACATGGAGAACCTCTTCCATACGCCGTACGGCAAGCAGCAGTGGGAGCGGGTGGCGCGGCGCAACCTGACCACCGAACTGGAACTGCTCACCGTCGGGTAGCGGCGGCCGGGGCGCCGCCGGGCCCCGGGCGCCCCGCGCGGCGCAGGGCGCGGCCCTCGGACCGGTACCACTGCAATGCCACGACGGCCGCCAGCGCCAGCTCGACCGCGTCGCCGCCGTAGTACATCACCTGGGACGCCAGGTGCAGGTCGGCGGTGCCGAAGGACATGCCGGGCGGGCCCGCCGCGTACAGGGACTTGGCGAGGACGGCGTGGGCCGTACCCCCGATCAGCAGGACGGCGGCCCGCAGGCCGTATCCGGGGCGGTGGCGTATCGGGTCCAGGGCCAGCACCCCGAAGGAGAACAGGACGCCCGCGAGCAGGATGTGGACGTGCACGAGCGTGTTCAGCCAGGGGCTGTGGTGGCTGACGGACAGCAACGGGGTGCGGTAGAGCAGCCACAGCCCGCCGAAGTCGAGCAGGGCGGCCACCGGCGGCAGCGCCGGGGCCGTCGCCCAGCGCGAGCGGGTCAGCGCCACCAGACCGCGGCGCAGCGGTACGGGCGCGGTGCGCAGGAGCAGCGTCAGCGGGCGGCCGAGCACCAGGAGCAGCGGGGCGAGCATGCCCACGCACAGGTGCGTGAGCATGTGCGCGGTGAACGGCGGCGCGGCGCCCCAGGGCTCGGCGACGCCCGCCACCAGCACCGCGCCGCCCGCGCAGAACAGCGCGTCGCGCCCGTACGGCCAGGCGTCGCCGCGGGCCCGCAGCCGGGCCGCGGCGGCCAGGTAGGCGAGGCAGCCGAGGACGGTGGCGGTGGTGACGGCCGCGGTGAACGGCGCGGGCAGGGCGGACGTCATCGGGTACGGGTCGGGGTGCGCGGTTCCGTACGCGGGGCGGCGGGTCGTGGCGTACGGGAGGCGCGCACGAGCAGCAGCGCGCCGGTCACCAGGAGGAGTACGGCGATTCCGTTCCACGTCCAGTCGTAGGGCGCCAGATCCACGCCGTACCGGATCTGGTGGATGCCCAGGCCCTTGTGCTGGAACGTGCCGTCGTAGAGCTGGAAGCCGCCCAGCCCCAGGAACAGCCCGCCCCACCACTTCCGTGGCACCAGCGTCCCGCGGCGCCGCACGTCCGCGTACAGGACCAGGCCCGCCACCATCGCGAGCCAGCTGCCCGCGTGGAACAGCCCGTCGGAGACCAGGCCGACGTCGGTGGTGGACTTGTCGTAGAAGTGATGCCAGTGCAGCAGCTGGTGGAACACCGTCTCGTCGATGAACGCAGCCGTGCCGATCCCCGTGAGTACGCCACTGAGCACCGACCGCATGAGACCTCCTCGCGTTGTGGGCCGGGCGGAGCCGCCGAGGTACCCCCGGCCCGGAAGGCGAAACTCCGGGGCGATACGACCCGGCCACCGGTACGGAACCGAGCGGTACCGGGTGGGGACGGCGCAGTCCCGGTACGGAACCGGCCGGTACCGTCGCGGGGTTTACAGAGCGGCCGGGAATGTCAGGCGCGTCGGCACTGTTCGTGCGTGACATGCCAGACCATCCCGCTCCCACTCCCGCCCCTGCTTCCCCACCCGCCCCTGCCCGCACCCGTATGCCCCTGGCGGTCTACGTCCTCGGCCTGTCCGTCTTCGCCCTCGGAACCAGCGAATTCATGCTGTCGGGCATCCTCCAGCCGCTGGCCCGCGACATGGGGGTGTCCATCCCGCAGGCCGGTCTGCTGGTCTCCGCCTTCGCGATCGGCATGGTCGTCGGCGCGCCGGTGCTCGCCGGAGCCACCCTCCAACTGCCGCGCCGCACCACGCTGATCGGGCTGCTCACGGTCTTCGGACTCGGACAGGTGGCGGGCGCGGTGGCGCCGTCGTACGGCGTGCTGTTCGTCTCGCGCGTGGTGAGCGCGCTGGCCTGCGCCGGGTTCTGGGCGGTCGGCGCGGCCGTCGCGGTGTCGCTGGTGCCGGTCACGGCGCGGGCCCGGGCGATGGCCGTGATGGTCGGCGGGCTGAGCATCGCCAACATCGCGGGCGTCCCGGCGGGCGCGCTGCTCGGCCAGCACGCGGGCTGGCGGTCGGCGTTCTGGGCCGTGGCGGTCCTTTCGGCGATCGGCCTGATCGGCGTGATCGCGCTGGTGCCCCGTACGGCCGTGCCGACCGGTGACGAGCGCCCCGCGCTCCGCCGCGAACTGAGCATCTACCGGGACAAGCAGGTCTGGCTGGCCCTGATCGGCACCGCGCTGAACGGCGCCGCGGTCTTCGCGCTGTTCTCCTACCTGGCGCCGCTGCTGACCGACACCGCCGGGCTCTCCGAGGGCAGCGTGCCGACCGTGCTGGCGCTGTTCGGCGTGGGCGCGCTGATCGGTACGTTCGTCGGCGGGCGCATCGCGGACGCGCACCCGTTCGGGACGATCCTCGGGGGCATCGGCGCCTCGGCGACCGTGCTGACGCTGCTCGCGCTGACCGCGCACAGCCCCGTCGCCGCCGTCACGCTCTCGCTGCTGCTCGGCGTGACCGCGTTCACCACCGCGCCGGCCCTGAACGCCCGGATGTTCAACGTGGCGCACGCCGCGCCGACGCTGGCCGGGGCGACCACCACGTCCGCCTTCAACATGGGCAACACGGTCGGGCCGTGGCTCGGCGGGCTCGTCATCGGCGCGGGCTGGGGCTACCCGGCGGTCGCGTGGACGGGCGCGCTGCTCGCGGCGCTGGGCGTCGTCACCACGGTCGTGGCCCTGCGGCTGCACCGCGCGCGGAGCGCTTCCCGCGTGGTGGCCTCCTCGCAGGACGCGCGGCGCGCACCGGTCGAGGCGTCGGACCGGGTCTGACTCCCAGGGGCCTCCCCCGAGCGGGCCCCTGGGGCAGGCCCCGCCCTACCGGCTCGCCTCCCGGCTCTTCGGCCTGCGCAGACCCGCCGCCCGAAGCCGGTGGACCAGCTCCTTGCTGCCGATCTCCGCGGCACCCGCACGCACCGCATCGCCGTACCGCTCCGCCGGTATGTCGTAGTGATCACGGTCGAACGCCTTACGGGGGCAGCCGAGACGCTCCGCGAACGCGTGCAGCTCCTCGAACGAGGCGTCGCTGACCAGGTGGGACCACAGGCGGCCGTGGCCCGGCCAGGTCGGCGGGTCGATGTAGAGCGCCATGTCAGCCTCCCGGGGTGGCGCCCAGCGAGCCGACCGGCGCCACCGACACGGCCGTCTTGGGGCAGACCCAGTGCGGGTCGGGGCCCAGCTCGGGTTCCACGTCCAGTGCGTGGGGGTCGCCGCCGTGCAGGCACACCGGGCACAGGGGCCAGCGGCCGTACCGCTCCAACAGGGCGTCCTGGACGTCCTGCGCTACCAGTCCGGCCACATACGCGGCGCCCTCGGGCCACTGCTCGACCCACCATCGGCGGTGCGTCACGGAGTCCTCGACGAGCGAGACGATCTCCGCGTCGGCGACCTCGCCCGCCACCAGGTCCGCGAGGACCAGGGCACGGGCCGCGTGCAGTGCCTGTTCGAGCTCCATGCGCCCATTGTCTCCCGCACCACCGACAACCGCTCCGGCGTCACCGGTCACGGGCGCCGCGGTGTCCACAGGGTATTGACGCGGACCGGGGGTGAAATTACTTTTCAGGCGTGAGCCCCGACCTGAAGGAAACTTTCAAGGACTCCGGCGCCGCGGTCCGGCCCGCCCCGAGCCCGCCCGCCCCCGCGGCCCTGGCCGCCAAGGTGCGGACGCTCGCGCCGTCCATGACCCGCTCCATGCAGCGGGTCGCGGAAGCCGTCGCGCACGACCCGGCCGGCTGCGCCGCGCTCACCGTCACCGGCCTGGCGGCGCGTACGGGCACCAGCGAAGCCACCGTCGTACGCACCTCGCGCCTGCTCGGCTACCCCGGCTACCGCGACCTGCGGCTCGCGCTCGCCGCCCTCGCCGCCCAGCAGGCCACCGGCCGCGCCCCCGCCGTCACCGCCGACATAGCGGTCGACGACGCGCTCCCGGACGTGGTCGCCAAGCTGGCCCAGGAGGAGCAGCAGTGCCTGGCCGACACCGCCGCCGGGCTGGACCTGACGCAGCTGGAGGCGGCGGTCGGCGCCCTGGCCGCCGCCCGGCGCATCGATGTGTACGGCATAGGCGCCTCCAACCTCGTCGGCCAGGACCTGGTCCAGAAGCTGCTGCGGATCGGCCTGATCGCGCACGCCCACTCCGACCCGCATCTCGCCGTGACGAACGCGGTCCAGATGCGCGCCGGTGACGTGGCCATCGCGATCACCCACTCCGGGCGCACGACCGACGTCATAGAGCCGCTGCGGGTGGCCTTCGACCACGGCGCGACGACCATCGCGATCACCGGCCGCCCGGACGGCGACATCGCCTCGTACGCCGACCACATCCTCACCACGTCCACCGCCCGCGAGAGTGAACTGCGCCCGGCCGCCATGTCCTCCCGTACGAGCCAACTGCTGGTCGTGGACTGCCTGTTCGTCGGCGTGGCACAGCGTACGTACGAAACCGCCGCGCCCGCCCTGTCCGCCTCCTACGAAGCGCTCGCCCACCGGCACTCGCCCCGCTCCCCCGCCCGCTGACCACGCGTACGCCCCGCCGCCTCACCCGTTCCCGTCTCCGTCCCCCCGTACAGAGCCGTACGAGCCCGGAAAGAGCCGCCACCGCCATGACCTCCCCCGCCGAGTACGCCCGGTTGCGCGCGCAGCTGGACACGCTGACCACCGAAGCCTTCCGGCCCGACCTGGCCGAGATCGACCGGCTGCCCACCCTGGAGATCGCCCGCACGATGAACGGCGAGGACGCCACCGTCCCCACCGCCGTCGCCGACCAGCTCCCCGCGATCGCCGCCGCCATCGACGCCACCGCCGAGCGGATGGCCCGCGGCGGGCGGCTGATCTACGCGGGCGCCGGCACGGCCGGGCGCCTCGGCGTGCTGGACGCGAGCGAGTGCCCGCCCACCTTCAACACCGACCCGGCCGAGGTCGTGGGCCTGATCGCGGGCGGCCCCGCCGCCATGGTCACCGCCGTCGAGGGCGCCGAGGACCGCCCGGACCTGGCCGCCGCCGACCTGGACGCGCTCGGCCTGACCGGCAACGACACGGTCGTCGGCATCTCCGCCTCGGGCCGTACCCCGTACGCGATCGGCGCCGTCGAGCACGCCCGCGCGGCCCGCGGCGCGCTGACCATCGGCCTGTCCTGCAACGCGGGCTCCGCGCTGGCCGCGGCCGCCGACCACGGCATCGAGGTCGTCGTCGGGCCCGAACTCCTCACCGGGTCCACGCGCCTGAAGGCCGGTACGGCACAGAAGCTGGTCCTCAACATGCTCTCGACGATCACCATGATCCGGCTGGGCAAGACGTACGGGAACCTGATGGTGGACGTCCGGGCCTCCAACGAGAAGCTGCGGGCCCGTTCGCGCCGCATCGTGGCGCTGGCCACCGGCGCCGGGGACGCGGAGATCGAGGCCGCGCTCGCCGCCACGGACGGGGAGGTCAAGAACGCCATCCTCGTCGTGCTCGCCGGGATCGACGGGCCGTCGGCGGCCCGTCTGCTGGCCGATTCGCGCGGCCATCTCCGGGCCGCCCTGCACACCGCCCTGCACACCCCGCCCCCTCAGGACGGCTGACGCACGCGCTCCCCCGCCCGCCCCGTCCCGGCACGCACAGCAAGGCAGCACCACCATGTCCGACGACAAGAACCGCGCCACCGCCGCCGCCCTCCTCCCCCTGGTCGGCGGCGCCGCCAACGTCACCTCCGTCACCCACTGCATGACCCGGCTCCGCCTCGGCATCCGGGACCGCTCACTGGTCCAGGACGAGGCCCTGAAGGCACTGCCCGCCGTGCTGGGCGTGGTGGAGGACGACACGTACCAGATCGTGCTCGGCCCCGGTACGGTCGCCCGGGTCACGCCGGAGTTCGCAGCGCTGGTGGAGGCGGGGGGTGATGCGGCGGGAGCAGGTGAGGCCGAGGCCGACGAGGCGGGGACCGGAGAGACCGGGACCGGCGAAGCCGGAAGCGCCCCGGCCACCGATGACTCCGCCCCGGCCACCGCCGACGAACTGGCCGCCCAGGGCGCCGCCCTGAAAGCCCGCCAGAAAGCCCGGAACGCCACCCCGGTCAAGCTCTTCCTCCGCCGGATCGCCAATATCTTCGTCCCGCTGATCCCCGCCCTCATCGGCTGCGGCATCATCGCCGGACTGAACGGCCTGCTGACCAACTTCGGTGTGCTGCCCGCCCTCGTCCCGGCGCTGGCCGCCATCGCCTCCGGCTTCATGTCGCTGATCGCGGTCTTCGTCGGCCACAACACCGCGAAGGAGTTCGGCGGCACGCCCGTGCTGGGCGGCGCGGTGGCCGCGATCATCGTGTACGCGGGCGTCGCCAAGGTGACCGCGTTCGGCCAGCAGCTCTCGCCGGGCCAGGGCGGCGTCCTGGGGGCGCTGGGCGCGGCGCTGCTCGCCGTACAGATCGAGAAGTGGTGCCGCCGGCACGTCCCCGAGGCGCTGGACGTGCTGGTCACGCCCACCGTGACCGTGCTGCTCTCCGGCCTGGTCACGCTCTTCGGGCTGATGTTCGTGGCCGGTGAGGTCGCCACCGCCATCGGCACGTGCGCCACCTGGCTGCTCGCCCACGGCGGCGCCGCGGCCGGGTTCCTGCTCGGCGGGCTCTTCCTCCCGCTCGTCATGCTCGGCCTGCACCAGGCCCTGATCCCGATCCACACCACGCTGATCGAGCAGCAGGGCTACACGGTGCTGCTGCCGATCCTGGCGATGGCCGGTGCCGGCCAGGTGGGCGCCGCGCTGGCGGTCTACTTCCGGCTGCCGGGCAACCGCTCGATCCGTACGACGATCAGGTCCGCGCTGCCCGCCGGTCTCCTCGGCGTCGGCGAGCCCCTGATCTACGGTGTCTCGCTGCCGCTGGGGCGCCCTTTCGTCACCGCCTGCGTGGGCGGCGCGTTCGGCGGCGGCGTCGTGGGCCTGTTCAACCAGCTCGGTACGACGGCGGGTTCGACCGCCATCGGCCCGTCCGGCTGGGCCCTGTTCCCCCTGCTCAAGGGCAACGCGTCCCTCGGTGCGACGCTCCTCGTCTACGCCCTGGGCCTGCTCGTCGGCTACGCGGTCGGCTTCCTGGCCACGTACTTCTTCGGCTTCGACAAGCAGGCGCTGGCGGATCTGAACGATCGGCCGCGCCCGGATGCTCTGCCCCGTCCGGACGCTCAGCCCCCGGGGAAGGTGAAGAAGGCCGACCTCAAGGCGGCCAGGGGCGGGTGACGTACGTACGGGCTCAGGACGCGCCCGCGCCCACCCGTTCGCCGCCACGCTCCACCGCGGGCGCCGGCCGCTCGTCCGGCCAGCACTCCACCCCCCGCAGATCCGGCATCCGGGAACCGGTGAAGACCGGGTCGCGCCCCGCCCGGCGCTGGGCCTGGTAATCGTCCAGGAGGCGGAAGGCGATCGCCGACAGGGGGAGGATGGCAAGCAGGTTGATCAGCGCCATGACACCCATGAACACGTCGGCGAGGTTCCAGACGACACCGACCGAACCCAGCGCGCCCAGGAAGACCACCGCCAGCACGACGGCGCGGTAGACGGGCAGCACCCAGGCGCGCCGCGTCAGGAAGCCGATGTTGGACTCGCCGTAGTAATAGTTCCCGATCATGGAGCTGAAGGCGAGCAGGAAGACGACGGCCGTCAGCACGTGCCCGGCCCAGCCGCCGAGCGTGTCGGTCAGCGCGGACTGCGTGAGGTCGGCGCCCTGCCGGCCGGCCGGCTCCGGGGTCGTCGTCAGGATGACGAAGGCGGTCATCGAGCAGATCAGCAGGGTGTCGAAGAAGACACCGAGGGACTGTACGAGTCCCTGCTTGACCGGGTGGGTGACCTCGGCCGCCGCGCCCGCGTTGGGCGCCGAGCCCAGGCCCGCCTCGTTGGAGAACATGCCGCGCCGGATGCCCTGCTGGATCGCCGCGCCGAGCCCGCCGGCCGCCAGCTCCTTGACACCGAAGGCGCCGCCGACGATGTCGCCGAGGACGCGCGGCAGGTCGTCCAGGTTGAGGAGGACGACGGCGGTGCCCATCAGCAGGTAGACGACGGCCATGACCGGTACGAGAACGGTCGTGACCGAGGAGATACGGCGTACGCCGCCGCAGATCGCGATGCCCAGCAGGACGGCCAGCAGCAGGCCGACCGCCGGGGCGAACCACCCCGCCCCGCCGCCGGACACCGACCCCGAGGCGACGGCCGTGATCGTGTTGGACTGCACGGCGTTGAAGACGAAACCGAAGGTCACCGTGATGGCGACGGCGAACAGGACGCCGGGCCGGCGCTTGCCGAGCCCGCGCTGCATGTAATACGCGGGGCCGCCTCGGTACGTACCCGATCCGTCCCCCGCGCGCACCTTGTACAGCTGGGCCAGCGCCGATTCGACGAACGCCGAGGCGCCGCCGATGAGCGCCATCATCCACATCCAGAACATGGCGCCCGCGCCGCCGAGGGTGATGGCGGTGGCGACGCCCGCGATGTTGCCCGTACCGACGCGCGCCGCCGCCGAGATGGTGAAGGCGCCGAAGGACGAGACCGGTTTGGAGCCGTCCGCCCGGGGCTGCGACCTGTCCTTGAGCACACGCAGCATCTCGGGGAAGAGCCGCAGCTGTACGGCCTTGGAGCGGACCGTGAAGTAGAGGCCCGCGCAGATCACCAGCGGTATCAGCAGGTAGGTCCACAGACCGTCGTTGAGACCGACGATCACGGAGTCGAGCGTGCTCATGGGCGTCCTTGCGGGGCGTCCGGGGGCAGGGGGACGGCCGTACCGGAAGATCGTCTTCCGGGAAGGCTCCGGAAAGTATGACCGCCATCCCCATACCGGAACCAGCGGGCTTACATGCCGTATCTCACAGAAAGCGACATAACGGCACGACGCCCCGACGGCGCCCCCTCACAGCGCACAGCCGTGCAGCCCGCCGTCGACCACCAGGTCCTGCCCGTTGATGTACGACGCCTCACCGGACGCCAGGAAGGCGACCGCGTCGGCGATCTCCTCCGGGTGCGCGAACCGGCCCGCCGCCGTCTGCGCCCGCAGCTTCTCCGCCTCCGCCGGGTCGATGTCCGAGCCCGCGAACATCGGCGTGTCGACATAGCCGGGGCTGACCGAGTTGACGCGGATGCCGCGCCCGGCGAGCGCCGCCGCGAGCGTACGGGCCAGGTTGTGCGCGGCGGCCTTGGTCGCGGAGTGCAGGGTGGCGTCCGCCTGCCCGCGCTGGAGCAGCGACGAGGCGTTGATGACGACCGCGCCGCCGTCCCGCAGCAGCGGCAGCGCGCGCTGGACGGTGAAGAAGACGCCCTTGAAGTTCACGCCGACCGCGCGGTCGAAATCGGCCTCGGTGATGTCCTCGAAGGGGGCCGCGGCGTATACGCCGGCGTTGGCGAAGATGATGTCGAGGTGCCCGAAGTGGTCGCGTACGGCCTGCACGACGGCGTCGAGATCGGCGACGGAGGCGGTGTCGCCCCGTACGGCCAGCACCCGGTCGGCGGCCACCCCCGCGACACCCGTGCCGCCGCCGGCGACGCCCACACCGCCACCCGCGGCGGCCGGCTCGCCGCCCGTCACCGCCGCTTCCGCCCGCTCCCTCAGATGCGCGGCGGCCGCGTCGAGGCGGCGCTCGTCACGTCCGCACACCACCACCCGCGCGCCGTCGTCGAGCAGCCGCCGCGCGGCCGCCAGGCCCACGCCGCTGCTGCCCCCGGTGATCAGCGCGACGGTGTCCGCGGCGAACCGGTCCGGTCGGGCGGTCCGCCCGTTTCGAGTCGTCATGGGCCGATCGTGCACCGATGGCCCGGGGGCGGCGCAAGGACCGCCGTACGGAACCGGCGGACCTCAGCCGTACGAGACCGGTGACGCGCCGGACGAAAACGCCGCCGGGGCGGCACCCCCCTGGGAGGAGGGGTACCGCCCCGGCGATCGAGGACAGATGACCCGGGAGGATCAGAAGTCCATGTCACCGCCCGGCATGCCGCCCGGAGCACCGGCCGCGGCGGCCTTCTCCGGCTTGTCGGCGATGACGGCCTCGGTGGTCAGGAACAGCGCGGCGATCGACGCGGCGTTCTGCAGCGCGGAACGGGTGACCTTGGCGGGGTCGATGATGCCCTCGGCGATCATGTCGACGTACTCGCCGGTCGCGGCGTTCAGACCGTGGCCGACGGCCAGGTTGCGCACCTTCTCCACGACAACGCCGCCCTCGAGGCCGCCGTTGACGGAGATCTGCTTCAGCGGGGCCTCCAGCGCCAGCTTCACAGCGGCGGCACCGGTGGCCTCGTCACCCTCCAGCTCCAGCTTCTCGAAGACCGAGGAGGCCTGCAGCAGGGCGACGCCACCGCCGGCGACGATGCCCTCCTCGACGGCCGCCTTCGCGTTGCGCACGGCGTCCTCGATGCGGTGCTTGCGCTCCTTGAGCTCGACCTCGGTGGCGGCACCGGCCTTGATGACGGCCACGCCGCCGGCCAGCTTCGCCAGACGCTCCTGGAGCTTCTCGCGGTCGTAGTCCGAGTCGCTGTTCTCGATCTCGGCGCGGATCTGGTTGACGCGGCCCTGGACCTGCTCGCTGTCACCGGCACCGTCGACGATGGTGGTCTCGTCCTTGGTGATGACGACCTTGCGGGCGCGGCCCAGCAGGTCGAGACCGGCGTTCTCCAGCTTGAGGCCGACCTCCTCGGAGATGACCGTGCCACCGGTGAGGATGGCGATGTCGCCGAGCATGGCCTTGCGGCGGTCGCCGAAGCCCGGGGCCTTGACGGCGACGGACTTGAAGGTGCCGCGGATCTTGTTGACGACCAGGGTCGACAGGGCCTCGCCCTCGACGTCCTCGGCGATGATCAGCAGCGGCTTGCCCGACTGCATGACCTTCTCCAGCAGCGGAAGGAGGTCCTTCACGTTGGAGATCTTGGAGTTGACGATGAGGATGTACGGGTCGTCGAGCGACGCCTCCATACGCTCCATGTCGGTGGCGAAGTACGCCGAGATGTAGCCCTTGTCGAAGCGCATACCCTCGGTGAGCTCCAGCTCCAGACCGAAGGTCTGGGACTCCTCGACGGTGATGACGCCTTCCTTGCCCACCTTGTCCATGGCCTCGGCGATCAGCTCGCCGATCTGGGTGTCGGCGGCGGAGATGGAGGCGGTCGAGGCGATCTGCTCCTTGGTCTCCACGTCCTTCGCCTGCTCCAGCAGGGCGGCGGAGACGGCCTCGACGGCGCGCTCGATACCGCGCTTGAGCGCCATCGGGTTGGCGCCGGCGGCGACGTTGCGCAGGCCCTCGCGGACCAGGGCCTGGGCCAGGACGGTCGCGGTCGTCGTGCCGTCACCGGCGACGTCGTCCGTCTTCTTCGCGACCTCCTTGACCAGCTCGGCGCCGATCTTCTCGTACGGGTCCTCGAGCTCGATCTCCTTGGCGATGGACACACCATCGTTGGTGATCGTGGGGGCGCCCCACTTCTTCTCGAGGACGACGTTGCGGCCCTTGGGGCCAAGGGTGACCTTGACGGCGTCGGCGAGCTGGTTCATCCCGCGCTCGAGACCGCGCCGTGCCTCCTCGTCGAACGCGATGATCTTGGCCATGTGAAGTGGTCCTCCCGGACTGGGGGTCCCCCCGGACTGCGTCTGGGGGAGGGTGGATACTCCGGACCGTGCTGGCGCCCGCGACGGACGGTCTGCGACCCTGTGGTTCCTTGCCCCACCGGCCCGCGGACCTCACCGAGTCGGTCCTTAGCTGTCACTCTCACTCGTAGAGTGCTAACGCAATGATTAGCACTCGGCACATGAGAGTGCAAGCGCGTTGGCGGGAGCCATCCCCGCCGAGCCCAGGTGTCAAACGGGGTGCGACCGGCTGATCTGGCACTTCCCCGTGGACCCCACCCCAACACAGAAGGTCCGCGTCCCCACGGGAGGACGCGGACCTTCGTACGCAGCAGTCGGTCGGCGCTATCAGCCGGCCACGCGGACCATGTCCGCCTGCGGCCCTTTCTGGCCCTGCGAGATCTCGAACTCGACCCGCTGACCCTCCTCAAGGGTGCGGTAACCGTCCATCTGGATCGCGCTGTAGTGGACGAAAACATCCGCACCACCGTCGACCGCGATGAAGCCGTACCCCTTCTCCGCGTTGAACCACTTGACGGTGCCCTGAGCCATGCCTAACTCCCCTATTACTGGCCCTTGCACAGGACCGCACTCCGCGGACCCGGGTCAGACCTCACCCCCCGACAGGAGGGGGTGTGCGCCGGAACGCGTCGACCGCCGCTGAATGTATCTGTCCAACTGCCCAGCGCAACAGGTCAATCGGACGAGAATTCTGCTCGCGAACAATCGCAAAAATGCGGTTATAAGCCCTTACTCCCGGGCAAGTCGGGCCGGGCAAAGCTCACCAATGGGACGAATCATGTCCACACTTCGCCCACAACTTGCCGGGGTCTCATATGCGCTCGGCACGGGCTCGACGGGGGGTCACCCCAACTGTATCGCCTTTAACAACACGGAATCGCCCCGTCCGCTTGCCGTGGACGGGGCGATTCCGGCCACCGGCCCCCTAAAGGGCCGGAAACGATCGTTGGGACTTTCCCGCGCTCAGCAGCCGCCGGCCACCGCGGGAATGATCGAGACGCCCGCGCCGTCCGGCGTCGGGGTTTCGAGGCCCTGCTCGAAGCGCACATCGTCGTCGTTGACATAGACGTTCACGAAGCGGCGCAGCTTGCCGGTGTCGTCCAGGACGCGCGCCGCGATGCCGGCGTGGTTCTTCTCCAGGTCCTGGATGACCTCGGAGAGGGTGGCCCCTTCGGCGGGCACCTCGGCCCGACCGCCGGTGTAGGTGCGCAGGATGGTCGGGATGCGGACGTTGACGCTCATGGTGTTTCTGCCTTCCAGGTCGCGGGAGGGGTGTGCGGAGGGGCGGGCGGGCGCGGGCGTACCGGGGCCCGGGGGCGCGTACGGGTGCGTACCGACGCGTGCGGAGGTGTACGGACGCGCGTGGACGCGTACGGGCGCGTCCGGACGTGCGGCGGTCAGCCCGCCAGGCCGGCCGCGCGGAACGCGTCCAGGCTCGGCCGGATGGTGGCCGTCGGACCGGTGGTCGGCGCGACCGCGTCCAGCGTCTTGAGCCCGTCGCCGGTGTTCAGCACGACGGTGGTCAGCGCCGGGTCGAGCAGACCGTTCTCGATCAGCTTCTTGGTCACGCCGACGGTCACGCCGCCGGCGGTCTCCGCGAAGATGCCCTCCGTACGGGCCAGCAGCTTGATCGCGTCCACCACCTGGCCGTCGTTCACGTCCTCGACCGCGCCGCCGGTGCGCCGGGCGATGTCGAGCACGTACGGGCCGTCGGCCGGGTTGCCGATCGCCAGCGACTTGGCGATGGTGTCGGGCTTCTGCGGCCGTACGACGTCGTGACCGGCCTTGAAGGCGGTCGAGACCGGCGAGCAGCCCTCGGCCTGGGCGCCGAAGATCTTGTACGGCTTGTCCTCGACCAGCCCGAGCGCGATCAGCTCCTTGAGCCCCTTGTCGATCTTCGTGAGCTGCGAGCCCGACGCGATCGGGATGACGATCTGGTCCGGCAGCCGCCAGCCGAGCTGCTCGCAGATCTCGTACGCGAGGGTCTTGGAGCCCTCGCCGTAGTACGGGCGCAGGTTGACGTTGACGAAGCCCCAGCCCTCGCCGAGCGGATCGCCGATCAGCTCCGAGCAGAAGCGGTTGACGTCGTCGTAGGTGCCCTCGATGCCGACCAGCTCGCCGCCGTAGACCGCGGCCATGACGACCTTGCCCGCCTCCAGGTCGTGCGGGATGAAGACGCAGGAGCGGAAGCCTGCGCGGGCCGCCGCGGCGCCCACCGCGCCGGCCAGGTTGCCGGTGGAGGAGCAGGAAAGGGTGGTGAAGCCGAAGGCGCGGGCGGCCTCGACGGCGATGGCGACGACGCGGTCCTTGAAGGAGTGCGTCGGGTTGCCGGAGTCGTCCTTGACGTACAGGCCGCCGGTGACGCCCAACTCGCGGGCCAGGTTGTCGGCCTTGACCAGCTTGGTCAGGCCCGGGTTCAGGTTGGGCTTGTCCGCCACGTCGGCCGGGACGGGCAGCAGCGGCGCGTACCGCCAGATGCTGTTCGGGCCCGCCTCGATCCGCTTGCGCAGGCCCTCGGGGTCGCCGGCCGGCAGGTCGTAGGCGACCTCCAGCGGGCCGAAACAGGCCGCGCAGGCGAAGATCGGGCCGAGGTCGAAGCGCTCACCGCACTCGCGGCAGGACAGCGCGACGGCGGGGCCGAGGGAAACGGTGGGGCGGGTGGTGCTTTCAGCAGACTGCACAGCCATGGAGGCGAGGCCCTTTCTCCTCATCTTCCTCGCGGCGCATCTCGCCACGAGACGGAATTGGCACCTTCCCTAGCCGGAGCCCCGCGGTCCGCGGCGTGCGCGGAGACGAGACGGCTGGAGGGTTGCCGGGGCTTCAACGGGCCGTATCCCTCTGCCCCTCTGGATGAGCGGTATGGCGCTGGGCCGGGGCCCAGGCGTTTGTCGCGCCGACCCCGGCATGTCCGGGGCGATCGCGTTGTTCAAGACTGTAGCCGAAGGGCCGGGCGGTCGAGACAGTCGTCCGCACCGCGAGATGGATCACATCGTGGTCCGGGGAACGAAGGAGACGCGCAGGTGCTGCAAGAGGTGGAGCGCTGGCTGGCCAGCCGGTCCTGGTCGGCCGACGACCGCCCGCTCGACCGGCTGCTGGCCGCCAAGCGCGAGACGGGGCAGACGGTCTCCGTCGTGCTGCCGGCGCTCGACGAGGAGGCGACGGTCGGCGCGATCGTCGAGGCGATCCGTACGGAACTGATGACACCGTCGGTGCCGCTCGTCGACGAGCTGATCGTGCTGGACTCCGGATCGACGGACGGCACTGCCAAGATCGCGGCGGAGGCGGGCGCGCGGGTGGTCCACCGGGACGAGGTGCTGCCGCGGCTGCCCGCGCTGCCCGGCAAGGGCGAGGTGCTGTGGCGCTCCCTGCTGGTCACCCGCGGTGACGTCGTCTGCTTCATCGACGCGGACCTGCGCGAGTTCTCCGCCACGTTCGTCTCCGGCATCGTCGGTCCGCTGCTGACCGACCCGGGTGTGCAGTTCGTCAAGGGCATGTACGACCGTCCGCTGGGCGAGGCGGCCGGGCAGGGCGGCCGGGTCACCGAGCTGGTCGCCCGCCCGCTGCTGAACCTGCACTGGCCGCAGCTGGCCGGGTTCGTGCAGCCGCTGGGCGGGGAGTACGCGGCCCGCCGGTCCCTGCTGGAGCGGCTGCCGTTCCCGGTGGGCTACGGCGTGGAGCTGGGCCTGCTGGTCGACGCGCTGCACACGGCCGGGCTGGACGCGCTGGCCCAGGTGGACGTCGGGGTGCGCAAACACCGCCACCAGGGCGGCCAGGCGCTCGGCCGGATGGCCGCGGCGATCTACCGCACCGCGCAGCTGCGGCTGGCGCGCGGCCACCTGGTGCGCCCGCGGCTGACCCAGTTCGAGCGCGGCGAGGCCGGTTTCGTACCGCGCACCTGGGACGTGGACACCGAGGAGCGGCCGCCGATGGCGGAGATCCCGGAGTACGCGGAGCGGCGCGCGGCCTGAGGCGGGTCCAGGACTCGTCGTACCCGTCGGAAACCGTGACGTTCCCCCTGCGCTCCGCACGTTTGAGCGGATCGGCGGCGGGCTAGTCTCGCAGCATGGTCTCCGAGCGTTCTGGTGCCCAGGTTCTCGTCGCGTCCAACCGCGGCCCGGTGTCGTACACGAAGGGAGATGACGGCGCGCTCACCGCCAAACGCGGCGGCGGCGGGCTGGTCTCCGGTCTCTCCGCCATCGGGTCCGACGCCGGTGCGGTGTGGGTGTGCGCCGCCCTCGGGGACGGCGACCGCGAGGCGGCCCGGCGCAGCGGCGGCCACCTGGACACCGCCGACACGGGCGGCCAGCACGTACGCATGCTGGACATCCCCGCCGATGTCTTCACCGACGCCTACAACGGCATCGCGAACTCGGTGCTCTGGTTCGTCCACCACATGCTCTACCAGACGCCGCTGGAGCCTTCCTTCGACGACGCGTTCCGCGCGCGGTGGGCGTCGTACGAGGCGTACAACGCGGCCTTCGCGGACGCGCTCGCCGACGAGGCCGCACCCGGCGCCGTGGTCCTGGTGCAGGACTACCACCTCACGCTGGTGCCCGGCCTGCTCCGCGCCCGCCGCCCCGACCTGCGCATCGGGCACTTCTCGCACACGCCGTGGGCGCCCGCCGACTACTTCCGCATGCTGCCGGACGATGTGGCCGAGGCGGTGCTGCGCGGGATGCTGGGCGGCGACCGGGCGGCGTTCCTGACCCGGCGCTGGGCCGAGGCGTTCGCGGACTGCTGCGCGGCGGTGCTGGGCGCCGAGGTGACGCGCGGCGCGGACGGCGAGGTCACCATCACGCACGAGGGCCGTACGACCCGGCTCGGCGTGCACGGCCTCGGCGCGGACGCGGAGTTCCTGCGGGAGCGGGCGCACCGGCCGGACGTGGACGAGCGGCTGGCGGCGCTGCGCGAGCAGATCGGCGGCGCGGACCGCAAGACGATCGTCCGGGTGGACCGTACGGAACTGTCGAAGAACATCGTGCGCGGGCTGCGCGCGTACCGGGCGCTGCTGGCCGGGCACCCGGAGTGGCGCGAGCGGGTCGTGCACGTCGCGTTCGCCTACCCCTCACGGCAGGACCTGGAGGTCTACCGCGCGTACACCGACGAGGTCGGGCGGCTGGCCGAGGAGATCAACGCCGAGTACGGCACCCCGGGCTGGCAGCCGGTCGTGCTGCACGTGAAGGACGACTTCGCGCGGTCGCTGGCCGCCTACCGGCTCGCCGACGTGGCGCTGGTCAACCCGATCAGGGACGGTATGAACCTGGTCGCCAAGGAGGTCCCGGTGATCTCGGAGCGGGGCTGCGCGCTGGTGCTGTCCCGGGAGGCCGGGGCGTACGAGGAGCTGGGCGACGACGCGTTCTGCGTCAATCCGTACGACATCACGGGCACCGCCCGCGCCCTGCACGAGGCGCTGTCCCTGGAGGACGGCGAGCGGGCCGAGCGCACGAAGCGGCTGGCCGCGGCGGCCACCGCGCTGCCGCCGGACCGGTGGTTCCTCCAGCAGCTGCGGGCGCTGGAGCAGTAGCCGGGACCCCTCAGGCGGGCGGCGCCCCCAGCCGGTCCGCGAGGGCGTGCAGCAGGGCGACGACGCCGGGCGGGCCGTCGACGACGAGGTCGGCCCGGCCCGCCAGCTCGGCGACCTCCGCGCTGCCGCTGCACACCAGCACCCCGGCCAGGCCGTCCGACCGCAGCTTGTCCACCGCGGAGAAGGCGGCGAGGTCGCCGAGGTCGTCGCCGCCGTAGAGGACGGTGGTGGCGCCGGTCTCGCGTACGTGGTCGGCCAGGGCGACGCCCTTGTCCATGCCGGGCGGGCGCAGTTCGAGGACGTAGCGGCCCGGTTCGACGATCAGGCCGTGCCGCTCGGCGAGCGCGTACAGGGGCGCGCGCAGCAGCTCGAACGCGGCCTGCGGGTCCGCGGCGCGGCGGGTGTGGACGGCGATGGCGCGGCCCTTGTCCTCCACCCACGAGGCGTGCCAGGCGCCCAGCCCGTCCAGTACGCCGGGGAGTTCGGCCTGTACGGCGGCGACGCCGGGCGGCGGCGGAGGGGCCTGGACCGTACCCATGGCCGCGTCCCAGCGCTCGGCGCCGTAACCGCCGAGGACCACGAGCCGCTCCAGGCCCGGCGCGTCCGCGAAGCCGCCGAGGCGCACCGCGACGCCGGCCGGGCGGCCGGTGATGACCACCAGCGAGCCCAGCAGCGGCGCCAGGCGGGTCAGCGCCGCCACGGCTCCGGGGTGGGCGCGGGCCTTTTCGGGGTCGGGCACGATGCCGGCGAGTGTGCCGTCGAAGTCGAGCGCGAGCACGGCGCGGCCGGGGCTGTCCAGCAGCGCGGCGAGACCGTCCCGGCCCGCTTCGGTGACCGGCGTCGGCAAGGTGTTCGAGGGGCTGCCCATGGGGACGAGATTACCGGGCGGGCGCGAGCGCGTGCCGGGCGTACGGACGCATCGGCGCTGCGCGCCGTCGCCGCCGGGCCGCGCGCCCGCCTCCCGCCGGGCTCAGCGGCGGCTGCGCCGGGCGTCGCGGACGCGGCGCAGCCGGTTGACCGTGACGGGGTCGTGGGCGAGCGCCCGCGGGTCGTCCAGCAGGGCGTTCAGCAGCTGGTAGTAGCGGGTCGGCGAGATGCCGAGCCGCTCGCGGATGACCCGCTCCTTGGCGCCGGGACGCGGCCAGGAGCGGCGCTCGACACCGAGCACCGCCTCGTCCTGGGGGGACAGTGCTCCGGTGCCGGCGCCTCCGGTGCCGCCCTCGGTGCTGTCGCTCGTCATCACCCGTCCACGATAAGGCCGCGGTATGACAATCCCCGCCGCACGCCCGCCCACCAGGGCCGGGCGTGCGGCAGGCCGGCTCACTGACCGGCGTTGTCCGCCTCGTTCGCCGCGTTCTGGATGTCGCTGAGCACACCGGCCGGGTTGCCGTTGGCGCCCACCGCGGTGCCCATCTTCGCCTTGACGGTCTTGCTGACCATCGGCCAGGAGGTCTTGTTCGCGGGGTAGAACTCGGCCTGGGCCAGCTGGCCCAGGAAGCTGTGCAGCTTGGCGTACTTGCTGTTGGCGAGCATCGCCTGGGACCCGGAGGTGGTGACGGGCAGCAGGCCGTACTCGCCGGAGAAGTCCATCACGTTCTTCTCGTTGTAGACGAAGTCGAGGAACTTGCCGACCTGGTCGCGGTGGCCGTTCTGCTTGAACGCCGTCATCCAGTCGGCGACGCCCATGGTCGCCTTGGCTTTGCCGGAGGGGCCCGGCAGCTCGACGGTGCCGTAGTCGATGCCCTTGGCCTCGGCCTGCTTCATCAGGGTGGGGTGGCCGTTGAGCATGCCGACGTCACCGGCCGCGAAGGCGTTGAAGGCGTCCTGGCGGTTGAGCTTGGCCGGGTCGGTGCCGGTCAGGCCCGGGCCGACCAGGTCCTTCTTCAGCCACTCGAAGGTCTTGACGTTCTGCGGCGAGTCGATCGTGTACTTGCCGATGCTGTCGGTGTAGCTGCCGCCGCCGCTGAGCATCCACATCAGCGTCTCGGCCTGCGTCTCCTCGGGGCCGAGCGGCAGCGCGTAGGGCATCTTGACGCCCTTGGCCTTGAGCTTGGCCGCGTCCGCCGCGATGTCCGCCCAGGTCTGCGGCGGGTTGGCGATGCCGGCCTCGGCGAAGAGCTTCTTGTTGTAGAACAGGCGGCGGGTGCTGGCGCCGAAGGGCATGCCGTACTGGATGCGCTGGTACTCCCCCGCCTCCGCGAGGGCGGGCACGAAGTCGGCGTGCACGGGGATGGAGAGCAGCTGGTCGGCGCTGTAGAGCTTGCCCGCGGCGGCGTAGTCCGCGTACGCGCCGATCTGCGCCATGTCCGGTGCCTTACCGGACTTGACCATGTCCTCGACCTTCTTGTCGACGTCCTTCCAGCTGTAGACCGAGACCTCGACCTTGATGTTCGGGTTCTGCTTCTCGAAGTCCTTGACGAGCTTGTCCCAGTAGTGCTGGGAGGAGTTCGCCTCGGTGTCGCCGTAGTCCGCCGCGACGAGCTTGAGTGTGACGTCGCCGCCGTCCGCGCTGCCGCCGCAGGCGGACAGGGAGAGCGTCATGGCCGTGGTGAGTCCCGCTGCCGCCAGGCTCAAGTACCGCCGCTGCACTGCCATTACCGCCTTTTGTCCCGAATGTTCCGTGCTTGCCGGGGATGCCCCGTGGCTTCAGGGGTTCGCCCTCAACCGGCATGAACGACGAGTCTCCCCCGTTTACCCACACAAGGTCTACACCACCCCTCATATCGCTTGCGCATCGCCTGTCACATACGCAGGTCACACCGGTTCGATCAGCACGGATATCAGGGGAACCGCCGCATCCCCGCGAGTGGACTAGACCTTTCACGGCGGATCGCGCCAGACTGTTCCCGTGAGACACGTCATCGCCCTTGATGTGGGCGGCACCGGAATGAAGGCCGCCCTGGCAGGCGCGGACGGCACGCTGCTCTACGAGGCGCGGCGCCCCACCGGCCGCGAGCGCGGCCCCGAGGCGGTCGTCGCCACGATCCTGGACTTCGCCGGGGAACTGCGCGAGATCGGGCACGCGCGGTTCGGCGCCCCGGCCGTCGCGGCCGGCGTCGCCGTACCGGGCATCGTCGACGACGCCCACGGCATCGCCGTCTACGCCGCCAACCTCGGCTGGCGCGACGTGCCGCTGCGCGCCCTGCTCTCCGAGCGGCTGGGCGGCGTCCCGGTCGCGCTCGGCCACGACGTCCGCACCGGCGGCCTGGCCGAAGGCCGGATCGGCGCGGGACGGGACGCCGACCGCTTCCTGTTCGTACCGCTGGGCACCGGCATCGCGGGCGCGATCGGCATCGAGGGCCGCATCGAGGCGGGCGCGCACGGCAGCGCGGGCGAGATCGGCCACATCGTCGTCCGGCCAGGCGGGCCCGAGTGCGGCTGCGGGCAGCGCGGCTGCCTGGAGACACTGGCCTCGGCCGCCGCCGTCGGCCGCGCCTGGGCCGCCGCCTGCGCCGACCCGGAGGCCACCGCGGCCGACGCCGCCAAGGCCGTGGAGTCCGGCGACGGACGCGCGCTGGCGGTGTGGCGGGACGCGGTGGACGCGCTCGCCGACGGCCTGGTCACCTCGCTGACCCTGCTCGACCCGGACACCCTGATCATCGGCGGCGGACTCGCCGAGGCGGGCGACACGCTGTTCCAGCCGCTGCGGGAAGCGGTCCGCGCACGGGTGACCTTCCAGCGGCTCCCCCTGATCGTTCCGGCGGCGCTCGGGGACGCCGCCGGCTGCCTGGGCGCAGGTCTGCTCGCCTGGGATCTTCTCTCCACGGAGGTAACTTCCTGATGCCGCTGCAACAGTCCGGGGACAGCGCCCCGAGCCCCCGGCGCACCGTCCTGACCGGCGCCCGGGTCGCCCTGCCCGCCGGCGTGGCCGAGGGAGGCCGGGTGGCCTTCGAAGGCACCCGGATCACCGCGGCCACCGGCGCCGAAGCAGCCGCCCCGGCCGCCGGGGACCAGGTCATCGACCTGACCGGGCACCTCGTCGTCCCCGGCTTCGTCGACATCCACGTACACGGCGGGGGCGGCGGCTCCTTCTCGTCCGCCGATACGGAGGAGTGCCTGACTGCCATCCGCACCCACCGGCAGCGGGGCACCACCTCCATGCTCGCCTCGACCGTCACCGGCGACCTGGACGACCTGGCCCGGCAGGCCGCCGTGCTCTCCGAGCTGACCGAGCAGGGCGAACTGGCCGGCATCCACTTCGAGGGCCCGTTCATCTCCCCGCACCGCTGCGGCGCCCACCAGCCCGGCCTGCTGCGCGACCCCGACCCGGCGGACGTGCGCAAGCTCGTCGACGCCGCGCGCGGCACCGCGAAGATGATGACCCTGGCGCCGGAGCTGCCCGGCGGCCTGGAGTCCGTACGGCTGCTGGCCGACGCCGGCGTGATCGCCGCCATCGGGCACACCGACTCCTCGTACGACGCGACCCGCGAGGCCATCGACGCGGGCGCCACCGTCGCCACCCACCTGTTCAACGCGATGCCGCCGCTCGGGCACCGCGCGCCCGGCCCGATCGCCGCCCTCCTGGAGGACGAGCGGATCACCGTCGAGCTGATCAACGACGGTACGCATCTGCACCCCGCCGTCCTGGAGATGGCCTTCCGCGACGCGGGCGCCGACCGGGTCGCCTTCATCACCGACGCGATGGGCGCGGCCGGCATGAACGACGGCATGTACCCGCTCGGCCCGATGACGGTCGAGGTCAAGGACGGCGTCGCCCGTATCAGCGGCGGCCCGACCGCCGGCTCCATCGCCGGCTCCACCCTCACCCTCGACCGCGCCTTCAAGCGCGCCGTCACCATCGACGGACTGACCGTCGGCCAGGCCGTACGCGCCCTGTCGGCCAACCCGGCCCGGCTCCTCGGCATCGACGACCGCACCGGCTCGATCGAGCCCGGCAAGGACGCCGACCTGGTCGTCCTGGACGCGTCGTACGACCTGGTGGGCGTGGTGCGGCGGGGCGAGTGGGTGGTGCGGCCGCAGGGGGTGTGACGGGAGTACGGGCGGCAGAGGCGTGCGGGCTCCGGAGCGTAGGGACGGCAGGGGCCTGGGGGCGCCGGGACGGTTGGGCGACCGGTCGTAGGTGCCGCGGGGGGGCGTACGTACGGCGGTGCGGATACGCCGGTACGGAGCCGAACGGACCGGGCGCCGGAGGCCGAACGGCCCCGTACCGGTCGTGGCGGTGCGGCGGTTGGCCCAAGGGGTGGGCCAACCGCGGCCCGCAATGGCATGATCGCTGCGCACTCGCGCACCCGCGCGGCTGTCCGTCCCGCACGGGCCCACCGGTCACCGGCCCGGTGGGCCGCGATCGTCCACGTATGTTCCGGGGAGGGGGAACCATGATCCTCACGGTCACGCTGAACGCCGCCGTCGACGTCACCTATCGCGTGCCCCGGCTCCAGCCGCACACCACCCACCGCGTCACCGAGGTCGTCGAGCGCCCCGGCGGCAAGGGCCTGAACGTCGCCCGGGTGCTGACCGCGCTCGGGCACCGGGCGGTCGCCACCGGCTTCGCGGGCGGCGGCACCGGCGACGCGCTGCGCGCCCTGCTCGCCCAGGAGACCTCGGTGACCGACGCGCTGGTCCCGGTCGGCGGCGCGACCCGGCGCACCGTCGCCGTCGTGGACGAATCCACCGGCGACACCACGCAGCTCAACGAGCCGGGCCCGACCGTGACCCCCGCCGAGTGGGACACCTTCATGGCCACCTACCGGGAACTGCTCGCCGACGCGCGGGCCGTGGCCCTGTGCGGCAGCCTGCCGCCGGGCGTCCCGGTCGACGTCTACGCGCGGCTGACCCGCGCCGCCCGTACGGCCGACGTACCGGTCCTCCTGGACACCAGCGGCGAACCGCTGCGCCGCGGCCTGGCCGCCCGCCCCGACCTCGCCAAGCCCAACGCGGACGAACTGGCCGCCCTCACCGGCTCCACCGAACCCCTGCGCGCCGCCCGCGACGCCCGCCGCCGCGGCGCCCACACGGTGGCCGCCTCCCTGGGCGCCGACGGCATGCTGGTCGTCACCGCGGACGGCGCCTGGCAGGCCGCCCCACCCCGCCGCATCGCCGGCAACCCGACCGGCGCCGGCGACTCCGCGGTCGCCGGCCTGCTCTCCGGCCTGGTCGAGGGCCTTTCCTGGCCGGCACGGCTGACCCGCGCGGTGGCCCTGTCAGCGGCGACGGTGCGGGCTCCGGCGGCGGGGGAGTTCGACCGGGGGACGTATGAGGATCTGCTGGGGGAGATCAGGGTTGTGGAGCATCCGGTGGGGGTGTGAGGGGCAACACCGCCTTACCCGCCTGAAATGCGGGTGCGCCGACCACCCCTGAGGGGTCGTCGGCGCACTTCGCGGCCGGTCCGTCAGCCCTTCACATGCCCCGCCTTGAGCTGAACGCGGTCGAGGTTGACCTCGCACTGGTCGCCCTGCTCGCAGGAGATCTTGAGCGTGTTGGTGCCCTTGTTGAGCTTGATCCAGCGCCAGGTGTGCGTCCAGCCCTTGTCCCAGGCGCCCTCACCGGCGTGGGCGAAGTTCGACATGTTGATCTTGTCGGGCGATCCGCCGTTCACCGACAGCGACGTCTTCGCGTCCTTGCCCGGCACGCCGTAGTCGACGAGCAGCGTGTAGTCACCGCCGTCGGGAACGTCGACCGACCAGGTGGCTGCGGCACCGACCTTGTTCAGCGACACATACGCGCCGTTCGCCGCCTTCGCGCCCGGCACCGACTTGTCCGTGGTCGCCTCCGGGCTGAGCGACAGCGAGGCCGCCGCCTCCTTGGGGAGCGGGGCCTTCGTCGGCTTGTCGGACGGCTTGTCGCTGGGCTTCACGGACTCGCCCGCCGTCGGCGTCGGGTCGCCGCCGCCCGCCTCGTCCTTCTTGTCACCTTGATTGGTGAGCATCGCCACGCCGATACCGATGCACACCACCGCGACGACCGAGATCGCGCCGATCAGCAGTCCCTTGTGGCTGCGCCGGGGCGGACCGTCCTGACCGTGTCCCGGGGGCGGGCCCTGGCGGGTGCCGTTGCCGCCCGGGAGCGTCTCGGGGGCGGCGTAGTGGGCGTTCTGCTGGCCGTAGGGCTGCTGGCCCTGCTGCCCGTACGGCTGCTGCGCGGGGACCTGCTGCTGGCCGTACTGGCGCTGGCCGTACTGCCGCTCGCCCACCGCACGCACCTGGTTGTACGAGGCCCGCGGTACGCCCGGCCGACGCGCCGCCGAGCCGCCCGCCGCGCCCTGTGCGCCGCCCTCGCCGCCCTCGGAGCGGTAGAGGTGGGCGAACGGGTCGTCGTCCTCGGGCGTGCCCGCGCCGTTGTTGCCGGCCGTCATTCCGTGTCACTCCCCAGCGGTCTGTACGAGATGGCTGTACTGATCTTCAGGCCCCGGCGGCGCCCCGCCGCATCGGCGCAGCCTACCCCGTTCGGGGGACGCCACGCCGAGCCGGAACGGGTACAGGACCGCTACAGATGACGCACGGCGGGCGCGCCGTACGGCTCCGGCCCGGCGCGCCGCACAGCGCACCCGCCGGCGCGCGCTCCGCTCACCCCGCGCGCCGGCTCGCCTTCGAGCGGGACCGCTTCTCGACGTACATCCGCTGGTCGGCGGACTGCAGGACCTCCTCGGCGGACATCCCGCAGGCGGCCCAGCCGATGCCGAAGCTGGCGCCGACGCGTACCGCCCGGCCGTCCACCCGGATCGGCGGGATGATCCCGTTGCGCAGCCGGACCGCGAGGTCCTGCGCGTCGGCCTTGCCCAGGCCGTCCGCGAGGACCACGAACTCGTCGCCGCCGAGCCGGGCGACCGTGTCACCGTCCCGTACGCCGTTGGTCAGCCGCCGGGCCACCTCGATGAGCACCGCGTCACCCGTGTGGTGCCCGAAGCGGTCGTTGATCGACTTGAAGCCGTCCAGGTCGCAGAAGAGGACCGCGAGCCCCTTGGCCCCGTCGTCCTCCGGCCCGTCCGAGGGTGCGATGACGTGCACATGATGGTCGTACGGGCCCGCCGCCACCGCGTCCGGCCCGTCGACGGCGTCGTACCCGTCGAAGACCTCGGAGGTGTCGGAGCCAAAACCGTGCGCCTCCTGGAAGGCGGCGACCGAGGCGGCGGACGCGGCCGAGGCGTACGCGTCCGCGTCCGAACCGGGCGGGCGCGAACACAGCCGGGCGCCGAGCCTGGCCCGCAGCTCGGCACTGTTCGGCAGCCCGGTCAACGCGTCGTGGCTGGCGCGGTGCGCGAGCTGGAGCTCGTGGCGCTTGCGCTCCTCGATGTCCTCGACGTGGGTGAGCAGGAAGCGCGGCCCGTCGGCGGTGTCCGCGACGACGGAGTTGCGCAGCGAGACCCATACGTACGTGCCGTCGCGGCGCGCCAGGCGCAGCTCGGCGCGCCCGCCCTCGGCGGAGGTGCGCAGCAGCGTGCCGATGTCCTCGGGGTGGACGAGGTCGGAGAACGAGTAGCGGCGCATGGCGGAGGCGGGGCGGCCCAGCAGCCGGCACAGCGCGTCATTCGTACGGTGCAGACGCCCGTGCTGGTCGCCACCCATTTCGGCGATGGCCATGCCGCTGGGCGCGTACTCGAATGCCTGCCGGAAGCTTTCCTCACTGGCGCGCAGGGCCTGCTGCTCGCGCTCCAGGCGCACCAGCGCGCGCTGCATGTTGGCGCGCAGCCGCGCGTTGCTGATCGCGATGGCCGACTGGAAGGCGTACATCTGGAGCGCTTCCCGCCCCCACGCCCCAGGTCGGCGGCCGTTGCGCGGCTTGTCGACGGAGAGCACGCCGAGGAGTTCGCCGCCACCGTTCGCTGCCGTGTACATGGGCGCGAAGAGGCGGTCCATCGGATGCCACTCGTCGGGGAAGCGCGGCTCGGGCCCGGCGGCGTGCCACTGCGGCACATCGTCGTCGTCCAGCACCCAGCCCTCGGTGTGCGGGATGAAGCACAGGCCGCCCCAGCGCTCGGCCATGTTCAGCCGGCGGTCCCACGAGGCGCGGGAGCCGACCCGGCCGGCCATGAGGGCCTCGGCGCCGGCGCTGCCGGCAACCGCGGCCACCACGAGGTCACCGTCGGGCCGTACGAGGTTGACCGCGGCGAGCTCGTAACCGAGCCCCGTGATCACGCCGTCGGCGACGGTCTGCAGGGTGTCTGCAAGGCTGCGTGCGGTGTTCAGATCGGCGACCACTTGGTGCAGCTGCCGCAGGGTCGCAAGACGGACGTATGGCTCCGACTCGGTCTCCATCGCTCGCTCTCCCCGAGACCTCGACAGCAACTCCAGGATTGGGTGTCGTCCGATTGCCACGGCCACTGAATCACAGTGAGCTGTTCACTCGGTACACAGGGTCAACAATTACTGGCTGCTGTGACTCAAGTCACAGAGCGTGGCGACCGCTTGATGATCTCCGAACGGGCGCCACTGGAGGAACTTCTACAATTCCTGAACGCAAATCCGGACGCAAGGGAGTGCTCCGCCGCCGGACCTAGGGCGCGTATGGTCCCCGGGCCCGATGCGGGCGCCGCACACCCTTCGTTAGCGTTCATGGCGTGTTCACGAAAACCTCCGCCACCACGCCCGGCGACCGCTCCGCCGCGCCCGTTCCGCCACGCTCCGCGCCCGGTGGAGCGGCGATCCCCCATCCTGGTGGGGTGAGTGACGACGAGTTCCGCGCCGCCCTGTCCCGGCTCGCCGCCGGGGTCGTACTGATCACCGCACACGATCCGGAGGACGGCCCGCGCGGCGAGGACGTGGGCATGACCGCCACGGCCTTCCTGTCCGTCTCGCTCGAACCCCCCTTGGTGATGGTGAGCGTTCGCAACGACTCCCGCATGGACGACCTTCTGGAGCGTCAGCCCCTATGGGCGGTTTCGGTGCTGTCGGAAGGGCAGCGGCACATTGCGGGCCGGTTCGCCATGAAGAACCGCATCAGCGACAGACTTCTCTTCCAGGACATTCCCACAGAACAGGGCGAAGCCACCGGCGCCCCGCTGATCGGCGGCGCCCTGGCCCGCCTGGAATGCCGCACGGAACAGCGGGTGGCCGCGGGTGATCACACACTGGTCATCGGACGGGTGCTGACGGCGCACACCGCGGGGGAGGATCGGGGGCCGTTGATGTACTTCCGGGGGAAGTATCGGCATTTGGGGTGAGGGGCCCGGGTGGGGGTGGGGGTGGATTCGGGGTGAGGGGCCCTGGGTGGGAGCTTGGGGTGCGGGATTTGAGGTGCGGGGGTGCGTACGGGTGGGCTGCGGGGAGGCGTACGGCGGGACCGCGGGAAGGCGTACGGCTGGGGATGTCGGCGTGGGCTGGGTCCGTTCCGTGCTTCGCGGCTCTTGCCGCGCATCGCGGCCCCTGCGCTTGCATCGCGGCTGTTCGCTCACGCTGCGGCTTCACTCACGTCCAGTCGCGGCCGGAGCGCCCGCGCTTGATGTCGCCGCGCTGCTTCTTCTCCCGCAGCCGGCGCTCATTGATACCGCGCGGTATTCGCTTCTTGCGCCGCGGCTTGGGCGGCGGCGCGGTGACCTCGGCGAGCAGGGCGGCGAGCCGTACGGCGGCGGTCTCCCGGTTGCGCCACTGGGAACGGTGCTCGGAGGCCCGTACGGACACCACTCCGCCCTGCAGCAGCCTGCCGCGCTCGGCCAGCCGCTGGAGAGCCCGCTCCTTCCACACCTCGGGCAGCACTTCCGTGGCGGCCACGTCGAAACGCAACTCGACCTGGCTGTCCGACGTGTTGACGTGCTGGCCGCCGGGCCCCGAGGAGCGCGAGAAACGCCACATCAGCTCGGCCTCCGGGAGAGCGACCGAGCCGCGGATGACATAGGGCCCTGACATGCCCCCATGATCTCGCGTCCGCCCGCCCGCGTCACGTCGTTTTGCCGGGCCGCCCGGCCGCCCCTCCCGCACCACCCGGCATCAGGAATTGGCAAAGAAAGTAAAGGGAGCTGGAACCCGACGGTCCCTTCATGGCGTTGTCCAGGGTGACGGTAGCTTCGTCCGGAGTACGGAGCCCGACGATTTCGACGAGGAAAGGGACATCCCCATGGCTGTAAGCCTGTCCAAGGGCGGCAACGTCTCGCTCACCAAGGAGGCACCGGGCCTGACCGCCGTCACGGTCGGCCTCGGCTGGGACGTCCGCACCACCACCGGCACGGACTTCGACCTCGACGCCAGCGCCATCGCGGTCAACGCGGCCGGCAAGGTCTACTCGGACCAGCACTTCGTCTTCTTCAACAACAAGGTCACGCCGGACCAGTCCATCGAGCACACCGGTGACAACGTCACCGGTGAGGGCGAGGGCGACGACGAGCAGATCAAGGTCAACCTGGCCGCCCTCCCGGCGGACATCGACAAGATCGTCTTCCCGGTCTCGATCTACGACGCCGAGAACCGCAGCCAGAACTTCGGCCAGGTCCGCAACGCCTTCATCCGCATCGTCAACCAGGCCGGCGGTGCCGAGATTGCCCGCTACGACCTGAGCGAGGACGCGGCGACTGAGACCGCCATGGTCTTCGGCGAGCTGTACCGCAACGGCGCCGAGTGGAAGTTCCGCGCCGTCGGCCAGGGCTACGCCTCGGGCCTGGTGGGCATCGCCAAGGACTTCGGCGTCAACGTCTGAGGTCGTGGTGGTTTGAGGTCGTGGCGGTTTGAGATCGTGGCGGTTTGAGGTCGTGGCGGTTTGATCTCTCAGCGGTCTGATCGCGTAGAGATTCGGCCTCGTTCCGTACGTCCGCGACGGGCGCGAGCTGCTGGTGGGCGGCTTGCGCCTGGGCGGGGCATCGCGTCCGGCGCGTCCGCTGCGGATTCGGGCGGTTGCGTCGGGTGGATCCGTCAGGTGGATCCGTCGGGCGGGTCCGTGGGGCGCTTCCGTCAGCCGGGTCCGTAGGGCGATTGCGCTGGGCGATTCGTGCCCGGCATGACGTCGGTCTTTACGGCCTTCCGTGGTCGTGAAGGCCGACGTTGTCATTCACGGACGTGCTTGCCGGCCATCCCCTCCCCCCCCAGGCCACCCAGGCCCCGTCCGTCACTGCTCGCCGACGGGTGGCTGCCTGGCCAGGAACTCGGCGAACGCCGCCGCCTGCTCCGGGTCCATGTACTCCTGCCGCCCGAAGGTCGCCTGCTGCTCCAGCCAACTGAGCCACCCGGCAGGACGCAACTCGGCCACCACCGCCCGCCCGCGGGTGAACGTCATACGCTCGCCGTCCGCGTGCACGTATCGCACGTACGGGCCGTGCCGCACCGGCCCGGGCGGCCGTTCCCGGGCCGCATCCGGCAGCGGTATAGGGGCGCCGAGGAACCGCTGCGCCCAGTGCCCCAACTCGGCCAGCTCGGCCGCCGGGAGCAGCACGCTGTGCGGTTGGCCGTCCTGAGTGAGGAGCACGCGCTCTCCGTTCTGCTCTACGTGAGCAACCAGGTGACCGAAGTCCTCGACGGCGTCCCGCAGTTCGACGCTCCTCATGAGGGGCGAGATTACTGGTCGCTGATGCCACGGGGAGGCGGAGGCGCCCTGCGGGGGGTGCCCTTGGATACACCCCTCCCGGTGAGGGCGTTCCCCTGGTGGGTGCACCTTTCTACTGAGGGCACCCCCTACCAAATCGGGCGGCTGGCCCCAGCGCGCAGCCATGGGCACGCGGGCCATGATCCATCCCAAGCCACCACAAACAAGCGCAGGGACGGACATCATGGCCAAGCACCGTAACCGCATCAGCCGACGGAGACTCCTGACGACGGCAGCGGTGATCACGCTGGGAGCGGCGGCCCTCTCCCCCGTTACGGCTCAGGCGTCCCAGGCAGCTCCCGCACCGTCGGCGTCGGCGTCGGCGGCCTCAACGGGCCGGGCCGCTCCCGTTTACGGGGACCAGAGCCCCGTCCGCGCCCTGGAGCAGGCAGCCCACCCGCTCCGCTCAACCGATCCCGGCCGGAACACGACCGATCTGCGCGCCCTCTCCTCAATGATCGGCAACGCCAAGGTGGTGGGGCTCGGCGAAGCCACCCACGGCTCCCACGAGTTCTTCACCTTGAAGGAACGCCTTTTCCGCCACTTGGTCGAGGAGAAAGGCTTCACCACCTTCGCCCTGGAGCTGAGCTGGTCCGCCGGTCTCGAAATAGACGAGTACCTGCAGACCGGCAAGGGCGACGCCCGCCGGATCGCCAAGCGGGCGCTGGCCAACTCGCCCTGGGACCGCGAGGAATTCGTCAGCCTCATCACGTGGATGCGCGACTACAACCGCCGCCACCCCCACCGCACCGTCCACTTCATGGGCGACGACCTCGGCGCCCCGTCGATCAACGACGCCTTCTTCGCCCGGGTGACCGGCTACGTACAGCGCACCCACCCGGAGTCGCTGCCAAGGCTCAACGAGCTGTACGCCGGACTGCGCCCGATCGACGATGTCTTCGCCTACTTCCGCAAGCCGATGGCGGAACGACAGCGACTGGCCGACAGAGCACAGCAGGCCCTGGAACTGATCACCAACCGCAAGGACTCCGGGGCCGGGACCGAAAGCGGAGCCGGGGCCGGGGCCAGGGCCGGCACCTCGAGCGGCGGCGACGCGTACGCCTGGGCCGTGCAGAACGCCCAGTTCATCGCCCAGACCACCAAGTTCCTCACCATGGACATCAACGACCCCGCCTCGGTCACCGCCGCCCAGCGCTTCCGCGACGAGGTGATGGCCCGGAACGTCACCTGGTGGCAGCGGCGTACCGGCCACAAGATCCTTCTCTCCGCACAGAACGACCACGTCGGCTACGCCGCCGGCGACCCCGAGCTGTACCCCAAGACGCAGGGCTCGTTCCTGCGCGACCTGATGGGCGGGAACTACCTCCCCATCGGCTTCACCTTCTACCAGGGCTCCTTCCTGTCGAAGGACGCCGCCCTCGCCGGCGACTGGAAAGAATTCACCGTGGGCACCCCGAAGCCCACCACGAACGAGTACGTCCTCGACAAGGTCCGCCACCGGAACTTCTACCTCGACGTACGCCACGCCCCGCTGGCCGCCCGCACCTGGCTGAACACCACCCGCCCCACACGCAACATCGGCACCGAATTCCCCCACCCGGACGCCCGCGTAGCGATCGCCCGCTCCTTCGATGTCCTCATCCACCTCCACGAGGTCACCGCGGCCACAAAGACAAAGCCGTAACACGCGTTCCCGGCCCCTCCCGCGACCCGATCCCCAGCTTCAAGCAGCCGCGCCGGGCACCCCGGCCACGCGGTATCCGGCGCGCGCCTCCGCCGTCCCCGGCGCCTCCGCCGCCCCCGGCACTTCCGCCCCTCCCCACCTCAGCGCTCTCCCGACGTCGGCGCCCGCCCCATCACGATCTTGCGCAGCCTCTCCGCGAGCCTCTCCACGGGCCTTCCCGCGGAGAGGCTCGCGGCCCCCGCGACCTCAACCATGCTGCGGTCACCGCGACCCGCGCAGCACCAGCCGAGCGGGTCGTGGCCGACGCCGGGGGGCGGCACGCGACGCCCCCTCCCCGGCCGCCCCATGGACTTCCGTAAACGACGCTCGTCGACGGCTGGGCCCTCCCGGGACGCAGCGGCAAGGGCACCACTGCAGGGACACAGCAGGACGGGCACGGCGGAGGCAACTCTCCCGGACGGCCCTACACCACAACCGACGGGGACCACGCCCCGCCCACCCCCGGGCAGCGCCACCGCCTCACCACCCCGCCTCCTCACCCCCTCACAGCTCGTCCAGATCCACCGCCTCGGCCATCGCGCGGTACCCCGCGTCGCTCGGGTGGAGGTGGTCGCCCGAGTCGTAGGCCGGGGCGAGGCGGTCGTGGTCGGACGGGTCGGACAGGGCCCGGTCCAGGTCGACCACCTCGTCGTACTCACCGGAGGTGCGTATCCAGGCGTTGAGCGCGTCGCGCTTGGTTTCGCCGCGCTCGGAGTAGTAAGCGGCGCCCTTGAACGGCGTGACCGTCGCGCCGATCGCCTTCACCCCGGCCGCGTGCGCCTGGCGGATCAACGAACGGTGCGCCTGGATGAGTTGGGCGACCGACACATCAGGGGCCGAGCCATCGGGCCAGTTCGGCGAGGCGCTGGCGCCGATGTCGTTGATCCCCTCCAGCACGATGACCGAGCCCACGTTGGGCTCACCGAGTACGTCGTGCCGGAAGCGGGCCACGCCCTTCTCCCCGGCCCAGGACGAGTCCGCGGTGATCCGGTTGCCGCCGATGCCCTGGTTGAGCACCCCGCGCGGGCGTCCGGTGGCCGCGAAGCGTTCGGCGAGCGCGTCCGGGTAGCGGCGGTTCGCGCCGGTGGTGGAGCCGTAGCCGTCGGTGATGGAGTCGCCGAAGGCCACCACCGCCTTCCGGCGCGCGTCGTCCTTGCCGCCGGAAACCTCGACGCCGGTCAGGTAGTACCAGGACTCGGACTTCTCCGTGAAGGCCGCCGCGCCGGTGTCCGACCGGTGGTCGCCCTTCGCGCGGTAGGTCGTGGTCAAGGCTGTCTGGTGGAAGGTGGCCGGTCCGGTCGGCCCGGCCAGGTACAGCGTCACGGTCAGTGACTCCAGCGCACGGACCTTCATCGGCAGCCCATCGCTGCGCACCTCGCCACCCGCCGGCACGGTCACCGACCGGTGCCCCCCGAAGAGCAGGTCCCGCACGGAACCGTCCTGCACCGACGCCCCCTTGCCCGCACGGGCGATGGTCGCGCCGGTCACCTTCAGCGGCGTACGGCCGTAGCGGTTGGACAGCTCGATACGGGCCTTGGTGCCGCCCGTGCTGACCCGGACCACCTGCCGGACCGTGTGATCGGTGAAGCCCGCCACCGACCAGTTGGGCATCAGCGCGTGCGGCGCCTGCGGCGAGGTCGCCCAGGCGCCGCGCCACCGCTGCCCACAGCCGCGATCACCGGGCGAGGCGCTGTTCTTCCCCGCGGCCTCCCCCGCGCCCGCGGCCCCTTCCGTCGGTGCCGGCGCCGACGCGGCCATGGCGGCCGCGCCCCGTTCCGTACCGATCACCGGCAGCGTCACCAGCGCCGCGGCGGCGAACAGCGCGACGCCCGAGCGTCTGGCCTTGGTACCTGACATGATCATCCCCACCCTCTGACTGACCGGATGCGTTGATCCGGATTGGTTGTTCCGGGTTGGTTGCTCCGGGTTGGTTGTTCCGGCTTCGTTGATCCTGGTTCGTTGGCCCTGCTTCGTCGATCTGCTGCGTCGATCTGCTGCGTCGATCCGGGCTCGTGACGCCGGTTGGCTTCCTCGGCCCGGGCTCATTGCTCCTGTTGAGTTGGTTGGTCCGGGCTCGTCGCCCCGGACCCGTTGGCCCGAGTCGTTACGCAGGCGCCGTGCCCCCTGCCGACGACACCCCGGGCGGCTGTGCCGACCGCGGCGGCGCGGACGAACGTACGAACGTGACACCATCGAGGACGTGATCGACCTCGGCTACTCCCTTTCCCGCCGTTTTCCGGACCCGCCGCAAACGGACTACCGCACCGCGGACGTACGGGCCCTGCGCCATGACCTCTTCTGCGGCGACGTCTACCTGGCCGACACCAAGGAGGACCGTGAGGTCTCGACCGCCTGGGGCTGGGTGCCGGTGCTGGATTTCGCCTGGGCCCTGTGCGACATCGTGGAACGGATCGACCGTGATCCGCTCGGCAACCGCGCCGCGCAGCCGCAGTACGCCGAGCTGGATTTCACCGAATCGGCGGACCGGATGTACTTCGAGCGCCGCTTCGGCTGGGTGGACGTCGACTCCGACTGGATGCCGGCCGACGAGGCCCCGCTCACCTTCCAGCACTCCGAGCTGCGCCGCGAGGCCCGCGACTTCCTGCACGACCTGATCGCCGACCTTACCGACCTGCACGACGGGCTCGCCGACAACCCGGCCGTATGGGACCTCCAGGCCCGCTTCCCTCGCGTATGAGCGGCGCCGGCCCGATCGCGGCCGCTCGTACGGGCGACCCCACCCCGCCCCACGCTCCTGTCCCCGCCCGTACCGTCATTCCACCCGCACCCCCATCTCCGCCGCGAACGCCGGAGCAAGATCCATCAGCTGGGCCGGGCTGATCACCGCGCCCGACAGCTGGTCGATGCCCCGCGCGATGTCCAGGCGGGCGACCCCGCGCAGATCGACGTCCCGCATCCGTACGCCGCTGAAGTCCACCCGGGTCAGCGTGCAGTCGTCGAAGCTCACCCGATCCAGCTCCGCGCCGGCGAAGTCCGCCTCGACCAGCACACAGCCCTCGAACGCGACGTCCTTCAGCTTCGCCTTGCGCAGATTGAGGAAGTCGACCTTCCCGCCGCGCACCACGACCCGCTCCAGCACCGCTCCGTGCATCTGAACGCCGCCGAGCCGGGCGTCCAGGACCTCCACGTCGCGTAGCGACACCTGCGAGAGGTCCGTCCCCACACCGCGCACCCCGTCCAGCACGCTGTCGATGAAGCGCGCCCGGCTCAGAACCGTCTCGTCCAGCGCGCACCGCCGCACCGCGCAGTCCATGAACCGGGCCCCGCGCCCCGCCTGCCCCGTCAGATCGGTGTCCGCGAACTCCAGCCCGTCGTAATCCCCCTCGGTCTCCAACTCCGCGTCCGTGTACGGGCTCAGCTCCGGCAGCCGCACCGACGGCCGCCGTACCTCCTGCACGGCCCGCCCCGTACCTGCCGCCTGCCCCTCCTGCGCGGCGGCCCGCCCCGTACGCGCCGCTCGCCCCTCCCGTACGGAACGCCCCTCCCCCACCGAACGGCCCTCCGCAGCCGCCCGTCCCGGCCGCCCCGCCCCCTCGTCACGCTCCCACACGCCTGCCCACCGCCTTCCTGCCCGTCCCTGCCGCTTCCGCCCGCGCACCGCCGACTGACCCCATCGTGAACCACCCCACTGACAATCGCCCGAATCCAGCCCCTGACCAGCACAGATGCCCCTGACCCCGCACGCATGTCACAACCGTCGCCACCCCACTCGTCCCATGCACAAGGACCCCCAGCCACCCGACCATCAGCCACCGACCACCCAGCCACCCGACCGCGCAGCCACCCAGCCGCCCGATCACTCAACCGCCCGCGATCCGCCCTCTACCGCTTCACCTCACCCAAGGAGGACCCACCATGCGACAAGCCACCACGGGACGCCCCACCATCACCGTCATCGGAGGCGGCTTCGCGGGCCTGACCGCGGCCATCTCCTGCGCCGAGGGCGGCGCCTCGGTCACCCTCTACGAGGCGCACCGTTCGCTGGGCGGCCGGGCCCGTACGGCCGACGGCCCGTACCGTACGAACGAGGGCCCGCACGCCCTCTACAACGGCGGCCCTCACTGGACCTGGCTCGAACAGCGCGGCCTCCTCAAGCCGCTCGCCCCGCTGCCACCCCTACAGGCCACCCGATTCCGCTTCCACCGCGACGGCGTGCTGCGCCGCGTCCCTCCGGCGGGTCTGCTCAAGCTGCGCAGGTACAAGAACGCGCCGGTCGACCAGGACTTCTTCAGCTGGGCCGCCTCCCAGGAAGGCGAGGCGGCAGCACGCGCCGCCGCCCACTACGTCGGCGTCGCGACGTTCCACCACGACCCCGGCATGCTCGCCGCCGCCTTCGTCCAGGAGCGGCTGCGCCGTACCATCTCGTTCCCGCCCGAGGCGCACTACATCCGGGGCGGCTGGTGCGAGCTGATCGCCCGTATGGCCGAACACGCGCGCCAGTTGGGCGTACGCATCGAGACCGGCGCACGTGTCGACGCGCTGCCCGAGGACGGCCCGGTGATCGTCGCGACGCACCTCGAATCCGCCCGGGCCCTCCTCAAGGACGATCGCCTGACCTGGGACAGCGCCCGCACGATGCTGCTCGACGTCGCTCTGCGCTCCCGGCGCGGCGACCTGTTCGCGATCTCCGGCATCGACTTCCCGGGCTGGGTCGAACGTTTCACCGCTCAGGACCGCTCCCTCGCCCCGCACGGCGAGGAACTCCTCCAGTGCCAGGTCGGCATCGGCCCCGACGAGAACCGCACCGATGGCATCGCCCGCGCCGAGCGCCTGCTGGACGCCGGTTTCCCGCAGTGGCGCGAGCGCCTGACCTGGCGCCGCGAAGCGCTCTCCCTCGGCCGTACGGGCGCGGTGGACCTGCCCGGCACCACCTGGCGCGACCGGCCCGCCGTCGAGCGCGGGGACGGCGTCTACCTGGTGGGCGACCAGGTGGCGGCGCCCGGCGTACTCAGTGAGGTCTCGTTCAGCAGCGCCCTGGAAGCGAGCACGTTGGCGCTCCGTTCCACCAGGGCCGATCGCGCGGCGCCGTACGTACCCACCGGCACCGGCACCGGCACCGGCACCAAGTTCAGCACCAGCGACACCACCGAAGCCGACGGCACCGTAACCACCCCGCACTCCAGGGCCTCGTGAGCCGGACGTGACGCCCCCTGAGAGGAGCGTTGACAGCAACCGACCTTGACCTCAACCAAAGTTGAGGAACCAGAGTGAGGGCCACCGGTCGGGACGGCCACGCCTCTACAGGACCGTCCTCAGACCGCCGTCCACCAGTACGCCCGCTTTACCGCCCTCCCCTGGAGACCACCATGCACGCGATCCGCCTGCACGCCTTCGGCCCCGCCGAGAACCTCGTATACGAGCGGACCGAGACACCGCTGCCCGGCCCCGGCCAGGTCCGGATCGCCGTGGCGGCGGCCGGCGTCCACCTGCTCGACACGGCGCTGCGCCAGGGCGTCGCGGGCGGCCCGGCCCCGCTCCCCGAGCTGCCGACCATCCCCGGCCGGGAGGTCGCGGGCACGGTCGACGCCCTCGGCGAGGGCACCGACCCCGCGTGGCTGGGCCGCCGGGTCGTCGCCCACCTGGGCATGAACCCGGGCGGCTACGCCGAGCAGGCCGTCGTCCATGCCGAAAAGCTCCACGAGATTCCCGGCAACCTGGACGAGGCCCAGGCCGTCGCCATGATCGGCACCGGCCGCACCACCATGGGCATCCTCGGCTTCACCGACCTCACCGCCGACGACGTCGCCCTCGTCCCGGCCGCGGCCGGCGGCATCGGCTCGCTCCTCGTCCAGTACGCGAAGAACGTCGGCGCCACCGTCATCGGCCTCGCGGGCGGCCCGGCCAAGGTCGAACGCGTACGGAAGCTGGGCGCCGACCTCGCGGTGGACTACACCAACGCCGGCTGGCCCTCAGTGGTGCGCGCGTTCCTGGCAGTGCGCGCGCTCCCGGGCGCCACCGTCGTCTTCGACTCCGTGGGCGGCGAACCGGGCCGCGCCGCCGTGGGCCTGCTCGCCCGGGGCGGGCAGCACCTCGTCTTCGGCTGGTCCTCGGGCGTGCCCCTGGAGTTCGCGGAAGGCGAGCTGGCCGAGCGCGGCATCACCTCCGAATCCGTACTCGGCCCCGTCATGCTGGCCAAAGCAGGCGGCGACAACCCGATGCGCACCCTGGAAACCGCGTCGCTCGCCGAAGCAGCAGCGGGCCGCCTTGTACCGGACGTACAGCGCTTCCCGCTCGCGGAAGCGGCAGCGGCACACCGGGCACTGGAGACCCGGGGAACGATGGGGAAGGTTGTGCTGATTCCGTAGGGGCGGTGGGTGGCGGGGGCCCGGGCGGGAGGATGCGCGTCGCGAGCGGTGTGTGTCACGAGGGGGAGCATCGCGGGCAGTGTGTGGCAGCCGTTATGCACAGCTGCGCCTCCCCCCCCCGCTGACACCCCTCAGCTCACCACCCCCAACATCTCCCTCTCACTACGGTTCAGCCACCGCCCGCCCGTATCCGTACACGTCACGACGTCCCCGATCCGCACGCCGAACCGCCCCGGAAGGTAGATCCCCGGCTCGATCGAGAAGCACATCCCGGGAACCAGCGGCAGTTGTTCGCCCTCCACGAGGTACGGCGGTTCGTGCGGGACAGAACCGATTCCCCGGCCCGTACGGTGGGTGAAGTACTCCCCGTAACCCGCCGCCTTGATGACCCTCCGGGCCGCCCGGTCGATCTCCTGGCAGGCCGCGCCCGGCCGCACCGCCTCGAAGGCCGCCCGCTGCGCCTCCCGTACGACCTCGTACACCTTGCGCTCCTCGGCGGACGGCGGCGCCCCTACGCGTACGGTCCGGCCGGTGTAGGAGCAGTAGCCGTCCTTCAGGCCGGCGAAATCGAGCACCACCATGTCCCCGTCCTCGATGACCCGCTCGCCCGCCTCGTGCTGTGGATCGGCCCCATTGGGGCCGGACCCCACGACCACGAAGGCGACCGCCTCGTGTCCGTTCCCGGTGAGCAATCGCGTGATATCGGCGCCCACTTCACGCTCCCGCCGCCCGGCGAAGCGCAGGCCGAGGGCCGCCTCGTACGTGGCATCCGAGGCCACCGCCGCGGCTTCCAGCCGTGCCACCTCGTGGGCGTCCTTGACGGCGCGCAGCATGGGCAGCGCCTCCGTAACCGCGATATACGAGGTGCCCGGCGCGGCGCGCTGCAAAGCCAGCAGGTCGCGTGCCCATGTCATGTCCGAGACCGCGTAACGCCCATCCGGAGCCAGCCAGTCCGCCAGCAGGGCGTACGGGTCCGCCGCACCCACCGCCCAAGCGGTCACCTCCAGCGCGCCCGCGCCTGGGGCCTGCTCCGCGACGGCCTTCTCGTGCGCGGGCACCAGCAGCTGGGGCCGCCGCTCCGCGGGCTCCGAGGTGATGACCAGCGCGGTCACCAGCCCCCGAACGCTCGCGGGGGTGTATCCGCACAGCCACACCATCATGGGCCCCGGCGTCACGATCAGTCCCGTCAGCCCGGCGTCCTCCGCGGCCCGAACCGCCCGCGTCATCCGTCGCTCGTGATCCACACGCCCCATCGAAGTCGCCATGCCGGTGAACCTACGCCGTCGCACGTACAGCGCACCCGACGAAACACGCCACCCGCGAGCACCCCGACCGAGCCCGCCCACACCAGACCGCCCCCGAACGAACTCGACCGCATTCGACCGTCCTCCCCTCCCTCCATCGCACCCGACCGGACCGGGCACAGAATGTCGGGCCCGGCCACATGCGATCTTCCTAACGTGACGAGCACAAGGGAAGGAGGCCGAAGTGCTGGAGCGGCTGAACGAGGCCCTGGAACACATCGAGTCCCACCTCGACCGGCAGATCGAGGTGAGCCGGCTGGCGCGGATCGCGATGACGTCGGAATACCACTTCCGCCGCATGTTCTCCGCGCTGGCGGGAGTCTCGCTGTCGGAGTACATCCGGCGCCGGCGGCTCACCGTCGCGGGGGCCGAGGTGCTCGCCGGGGAGCGGACGCTGCTGGAGATCGCGGTGCGGTACGGGTACGGCTCGGGCGAAGCGTTCGCCCGCGCGTTCCGGGCCGTACACGGTGTGGGGCCGGGCGAGGCCCGGCGGACCGGCGCCGCACTGCACTCCCAGCCCCGGATGTCCTTCCGTCTCATCATCGAAGGGAGCAGCAGCATGCGATACCGGGTCGTGGAGAAGGAACAGTTCCACGTCATCGGCAAGAAGGCCCGGGTTCCGCTCGTCCACCAGGGCGTGAACCCGGCGATCGCGGACTTCATCCGCGGCATCGGCCAGGAAACCCTGGACCGCATCACGGCGCTGTCCGACCAGCAGCCGGAGGGACTCGTCGCGGTCTGCGACGACCTCGACCCGAGCCGGGCCGAGGGCACCGAACTCGACTATTACCACGGCGTGGTGAGCCAGCTGCCCGCCCCGGACGACCTGGACACCCTGGTCGTCCCCGCCGGCACCTGGGCAGTCTTCGAGAACTCCGGCCCGTTCCCGGAGGCGCTGCAGTTCCTCTGGCGCGACGTATTCACCCAGTGGTTCCCGTCCAACCCGTATCAGAGCCGACCGGGGCCGGAGATCCTGCGCACCCGCTTGTCGCAAGATTCATCACAGGCGGACGCAGAGCTTTGGATTCCGGTGGAGAGGCTGAACGACGCCGGATAACGCAGGCCGAAAAGCAGCACGTGAGCCCGCAAGCCGCCCCCAACCAGAACGTCCCCATCCGGCTACCCGGCCTCCCGCTCCCCGACCGACCGCGAACGCTCATAACAATCATAGTTACGCTGAGCGACAATCCGACCGTCGCGAAACTCCAGAAAAACCGCGATGCGAGCCCGCAGCACATGCCCTGAGGGCAGGTCCCCCAACGCCACCGCCAGCGTCCCGGCCCAGTCCACCTCAAGGGCCACCTGATCACCCACCGCAACAGCATTGAGCACGTCGAACCTCTGGCACCGCAACACCCCGCGCCCCCGCTCAGCAGCCTCAAGGATGCCGGCCAGGTCCCGCACCGCCCCATCAGGAAATAGCACGTTGGGGAACTCACGCTGCACAACATCCGCATGAAAGAACCCGGCCAGCTCCTCCCCGACAGCACCACGACCAACAGCCTGATGATAACGAACCGCCGTATCCACAAGGGGGTGCCGCTGCAGACCCGTCATGCACGCCAGGGTAGAGCGCCCGCCATCCACGAACAGCCAAAACACAGACACCCCTCCGGAAGACCTTCCGGAGGGGTGTCCCAATGCGTTTCGCCTGGTCAGCGACAGAGCCCCCTGTCGGATTCGAACCGACGACCTACGCTTTACAAGAGCGTTGCTCTGACCAGCTGAGCTAAGGAGGCGTGCCTGGTGAAGTGTACCCAGGGTCGCAGCCTACCTGGCGCCGTTATTTCGTGACCCGCGGGCTACTGACAGCGGGCGTCGGCGCGGGTACCGTCACGGTCAGTCCTCAGCAGTGGACTACACCACTCCTTTTACTCGGATCGTCCGGCACGTTCCTGCCGGTGAAGGGATACACCATGGCTACGGTCACCTACGACCAGGCGACCCGGATCTACCCGGGTTCCGAGAAGCCCGCCGTCGACAAGCTGGACATCGAGATCGAGGACGGCGAGTTCCTCGTCCTGGTCGGGCCGTCCGGATGTGGGAAGTCGACCTCGCTGCGGATGCTGGCGGGGCTGGAGGACGTCAACGACGGGGCGATCCGGATCGGGGACCGGGACGTCACGCATCTGCCGCCGAAGGACCGGGACATCGCCATGGTGTTCCAGAACTACGCGCTCTACCCGCACATGACCGTCGCCGACAACATGGGCTTCGCGCTCAAGATCGCGGGCGTGAACAAGGCGGAGATCCGGCAGAAGGTCGAGGACGCGGCGAAGATCCTGGACCTGACCGAGTACCTGGGGCGCAAGCCCAAGGCGCTCTCCGGTGGTCAGCGTCAGCGGGTGGCCATGGGGCGCGCCATCGTGCGCGAGCCGCAGGTGTTCCTCATGGACGAGCCGCTGTCCAACCTGGACGCGAAGCTGCGCGTACAGACGCGTACGCAGATCGCCGGTCTGCAGCGGCGCCTCGGGATCACCACCGTGTACGTCACGCACGACCAGGTCGAGGCCATGACGATGGGCGACCGGGTGGCCGTCCTGAAGGACGGGCTGCTCCAGCAGATCGACTCGCCGCGCAACATGTACGACCGGCCCAGCAACCTCTTCGTCGCGGGCTTCATCGGGTCGCCGGCGATGAACCTCGTCGAGGTGCCGATCACGGACGGCGGTGTGAAGTTCGGCAACAGCGTCGTGCCGGTGAGCCGGGAGGCGCTGGCCGCCGCGGCCGACAAGGGGGACCGTACGGTCACCGTCGGCGTCCGTCCCGAGCACTTCGACATCGTGGAGCAGAACGGCAGCGCCGCCAAGTCGCTCTCCAAGGAGGCCGCGGACGCCCCGGCGGGCCTGGCCGTCACGGTCAACGTGGTCGAGGAGCTGGGTGCCGACGGGTACGTGTACGGGTCGGCGGTCGTCGGTGACGAGCACAAGGACCTGGTCGTACGTGTCAACGGGCGGCAGGTGCCGGAGAAGGGCACCGAGCTGCACGTCGTGCCGCGGCCGGGTGAGACGCACGTCTTCTCGACGTCGACGGGTGAGCGGCTGAGTGACTGAATGACTGAGCCGGCGCTCCTATCAACCGGGCCGGCGCCCCCAATCGGGCCGGCGCCCCCATCAACCGAGCCGCCGCTCAGCAACCGAGCCGCCATTGAGTGACCGGGCCGCTGCCGGGCCGCCAGGCCGCCCCGTACGCTGCCGGCTGGCCGGGCCGCCCCGTACGCTGCCGGGTCGCCCGGCCACCCCGTAGGCTAGCCCCCGCCCGCCGCGTGATGCAGCGGCCTGGACGGCCCACCAGCTCCTCCCACACGGCGGTGCCCGCCCTCCAAGGCCGGCACCGCCGTCCCGTCGTACCGAGGCCGCCACCGCCGTCCCGTCCCACCGAGGCCGCCACCGCCGCCCCGTCGCGCCAGGAGCCCGCCCCCCCACCCAGCCCCCTTGTCGACAAATACCCCGGCACAGCCGTCATTTCGAGCCTGTACGTCAACATCGCGCGCGTTGAGAGAGCGAAAATATCGCTCGATTCGGTGACTAAATGTCGCCAAATCATCACTACTCGCTACCATCGCCCCGTGAACTCCGCAGCCCGCCGTATCGGCCGAACCCTCGCCCTAGTCCTTCCCGTCGTGCTCGTCCTGTCCGGGACGCTCGCCGTCACCCGCGTCCCGTGGGCGTCTCCCGGGACGGACTCGCAGATGCTGACCGCGTCCTCCGAGAACGCCTCCACCAAGGCCGGTTCCCGGGCGCCGCAGGACGTGCTCCGCGACCGGCTCCTGGTGGAACTCCAGGACAAGGACCCCGGTGTCGCCCTGACCCACCTCCAGGAGGAGACCACCAAGCGGCCCTCGCTGGCCAAGCACTGCATGGCCATCGCGCGCGCCCTGGGCCGTGCCGCGGTCGCCAAGTACGGCGGTGCCACGCACCGTGCGCAGGCATGGTCCCGGCCGGTCTGCGATACGTCGTTCGCCACCGGCGTCGCCTCTGTCCAGTGACCCCGGCTCGCACCGCATAGGGTGCGAACCATGACAGCCCCGTACCCGCACCCCACGCAGGCCGTGGTCCTGGCCGGAGGCCAGGGTTCGCGACTTCGCCCGTACACCGACGACCGTCCCAAGCCGATGGTCGAGATTCCCGGCACCGGAACCCCGATCATCGGCCACCAGCTCGCCTGGCTGGCCTCCGAGGGCGTCACGGACGCGGTCGTCTCCTGCGGCCATCTGGCCGAAGTGCTCCAGGACTGGCTGTCCCAGGCACAACTTCCCCTGAATGTCACGACCGTTGTCGAGACCGAGCCGCTCGGTCGCGGTGGCGGTCTGAAGTACGCCGCCGCCTCGCTGCCCCGGCCGGAAGAGCCCTGGTACGCGACCAACGGCGACATCTGGACCCGCTTCTCCCTGCGCGAGATGGCGGACTTCCACCATGAGCGCGGCGCGGACGCCACCCTCGCGCTGGCCCGGCCGCGCATTCCCTGGGGCGTCGTGGAGACCGACGAGTTCGGCCATGTCCTCGACTTCATCGAGGCGCCGCCCTCCCCTTACCTGATCAACGCCGGTGTGTACGTCTTCTCCGCCGCCTTCACCGGGCTGCTGCCCGCGCGCGGGGACCACGAGCGCACCACGTTCCCCCGCCTGGCCCGCGAACGCCGGCTGGCGGGCTTCCCGCTGCCGCACGGGGCGTACTGGCGGGCCATCGACACGGCCAAGGACCTGACCGAGGCGGCCAAGGAGCTGGGCTCGCGGGGGGTCTGAGCGCGAACGCGCCTGAGCTCCTGTACGTACAGGTGGCCCCGCGGCCGCACGACGGACCGCCCCCACAGCCGTTGCCGTAGGGGCGGTCCGTCGTATCCGGCTCACGTGAGGGCCCAGGCCCTCACCCCAGCAACCCGCCCAGCGTGCTCCCCCGCCCCCTGCCGTTGCTGGAGCTGCTCGAACCGCTCTCGCTCGCGCCTCCGTTGGCGCCGCCGGCGGTGCCGCCCACGGAGGGGGCCTGGGGGGTCGTCGCCGGGGCCCGTGTCGGTACGGACTGCCGCGGCGGCGTGCCGTTGGACGTGTGGCCGGGCTGCTGGGCCGACCCGGTGACGCTGCCGGTGGCCCGCGCCATGCCGGGGGCCGAGGCCGACGGGGTCTTGGACTTCGGGGTGCCTGCCTTGCGCGAGGCGTCGGCCGACGGCTTTCCGGGGTGCTTCGGCGTCTTGCCGGGGCGTCCGGGGCCGGGCCGCACCTTGGTGCCGCCGCGCTCGGACTGCTGGGGCAGCGGCGAGCCGGGCAGGTTGTTGATCGCGGGCTCGCCGGGCTTCGGTACGGACGGCACCGTGGCGGACCGTACGGCACTGCCCAGCAGCGACCCGGTCAGCAGCGTCAGGCCGACGACCACGGCCGTCAGGACGGCGCCGCGGCGCAGTACCCGGCGCCGCAGGGCCCACAGCTCGACCCGCGGGCCGAGCCGGCGCCACGCCTCCCCGGCCAGCCTGGCGTCCATCGAGTAGACCGGCGCGCCCGCGATGACCAGCGGGCTCCAGGCGGCGAGGTAGATGATGTCCGGGGCGTCGTAGACCGGTACGGTGCGCCAGCTGACCGTCATCAGGAGCGTGGCGGACAGCAGCGCGCCGAACGACGCGGCGACCCGCTGCCACAGCCCGCACATGGTCAGCACGCCGACCACGACCTGGAGGAAGGCCACGGTCAGGCCGGCCCCCACCGGGTGCGAGAGCGCGAAGTCGCGCAGCGGCGCCACCAGCGACCACGGGTGCAGCGACTGGAGCCACTTGACCATCGAGCCGCGCTCGCCGCCGTCGAAGTAGACGGGGTCGCAGAGCTTGCCCATGCCCGCGTACACGCTGATCAGGCCGAGGAAGATGCGCAGCGGCAGCAGGACGACGCCGAGGTTCATCCGGTGCCCGGGGTAGTAGGCGTGGCGGATCGTCTCGCCGCGCCGCTTGGGCCCGTCGTCGGGGCGTTCGTACGCGGCTTCGTCGTCCGCGTACGGCGGCTCGTCCTCGTAGTGGTCGTAGGCGCCGGTGGTCGGGCGTACGCCCTCCAGCAGGGTGGTGTCCCCGTCCACGGGGCCGCGCTGGCCGACCACGGTCGAGGACGGACCTGCGGAGCCCGCGGCGGGCTGCTCCTCGTCGAGCCGGACCCTGGGCAGGACCTGGGTCGTGGTGCCGGCGTCCTCGCCCCGCTCGGCGGTGGTGCGGCCGGAGTTCCGTACGGCGTGCAGGAGTTGGCTGGTGGCCGCGGTCGTGCCGCCGGGTTCGGTGCGGCCGCTCCACACCACGGGCGCGCGACGTCTGCCCACCACCGGCTCCCGGACCACAGGGATGCTGGCGGTGTCGGCCAGGGCGCTGCTGGTTGTGGCGGGCGCGGCGAGCTGCACGCGGAAGCTGGCGTGATTGACGATGACCTGCGCGGGATCGCACGGCACCTTGACCGAGCTCAGCACCGGCTCGTCATCGAAGCCCGGCGAGCGTCCCCCCGTAGGCGTGCGGGGTGTTCTGGTGTCCACGCTCATCTAACCGAGTGACCCGCGTTTAAGACACTGCTTCGACCGCGCCGATCTGTCCGAGGCCCGTCAAAGGAAGGGCGGGATCGTCCGGGATCACCGGCGGTCGTGCGGGCGGCCTGCGCATGGCCGCGGGGAGGCCCCGGCCGTACGGGTTTCGACGTACGCCGTCGCCGAACAGCCTTCCGGGTGACGATTCGGACGTACGTACGAGAGTGGACGGGGTGGTACGGGCGGAGGGACCGGCGGGCAGGGGCTCGGCCGTGAGCCACCCGCCCGCGCGCCTCACCACCTCACGCGCGCCGGCGCGCCGCCTCCCACAGGACCACGCCCGCCGCGACACCCGCGTTCAGCGACTCCGCGCCGCCCGGCATCGGGATGCGTACGCGGACGTCGCAGGTCTCGCCGACCAGCCGCGACAGGCCCTTGCCCTCGCTGCCGACGACGATGACGACGGGGCCGTCCAGCACCTCCAGGTCCTGGAGCTCCATCTCGCCGTCCGCCGCGAGGCCCACGACGGTCATGCCCGCCTTCTGGTAGCCCTCCAGGGTGCGCGTCAGGTTCGTGGCGCGCGCGACCGGCGTACGGGCCGCCGTGCCCGCCGAGGTCTTCCACGCGCCCGCCGTCATACCGGCGGCGCGCCGCTCCGGCACGACCACGCCGTGTCCGCCGAACGCGGCGACGGAGCGCACCACGGCGCCCAGGTTGCGCGGGTCGGTGACGCCGTCCAGCGCGACGATCAGCGGGTCCTCGCCGTCGTCGAAGGCGGCGGCCGCCAGGTCCTCGGGGTGCGCGTACTCGTAGGGCGGCACCTGGAGGACGAGGCCCTGGTGGTTGAGCCCGTTGGTCATCCGGTCGAGCTCGGGGCGCGGCGCCTCCATCAGGTTGATGCCGCGGTCGGCGGCGAGCTGCAGCGCCTCGCGCACCCGCTCGTCGTTCTCGATGAACTGCTGCACGTACAACGTCGTCGCGGGCACGCCGTCGCGCAGCGCCTCGAAGACCGGGTTACGGCCGACGACCAGCTCCGAGGTGCCCTTGGCGCCGCCGCGGCGCGGGGCCGGGCGCCGGTGGGCGGCCTGCTTGGCCTTGGCGTTGGCGATGCGGTTCTTCACATGTCCCTTGCGCGCGGACGCGGGCGGGGTCGGGCCCTTGCCTTCCAGGCCCCGGCGCCGCTGGCCGCCGCTGCCGACCTGCATGCCCTTCTTGTTGGACGTGCGGCGGTTCCTGCGCTGGCTGTTGCCGGCCATGGGTCACCTGTCTCTTCACTGCTCTCGACGTCTCGCGACGTGGAGTGGATACGTACGTACGGATGTGTGTCTGGTGCGCCGGGCGCAGGTGTGCTGTGCGCCCGGCGCGTGTCTGCAAGAAGTGTCGCCTGTAGACGGCCGGTACGGCCAACCGGCCGGTGCGGCGAGCCGCTGCCGACCGGTTGCCGTGGATGCCTGCCCCGAGCGACGCCTCAGGACGACGGTCAGCCTCAGGACAGCGACCAGCGGGGCCCCGAAGGGGTGTCCTCGATGGCCAGACCGGACTGCTGGAGCTGGTCGCGGATGGCGTCGGCGGTCGCGTAGTCCTTACGGGCGCGGGCCGCCTGGCGCTGCTCCAGGACCAGCCGGACGAGCGAGTCGACGACGCCGTGCAGGTCCTCGCCGCGGTCCGTGCCACCGCCCGACCAGTGCTCGTCCAGCGGGTCCAGGCCCAGCACGCCGAGCATGGCGCGGACCTCCGCCAGGCGCGCGACGGCCGATTCCTTGTCGTCGGCGGTCAGCGCGGAGTTTCCCTGCCGGACGGTGGTGTGCACGATGGCGAGCGCCTGCGGGACGCCGAGGTCGTCGTCCATCGCCTCGGCGAAGGCCGGCGGCACCTCGGCGGCGGGCTCGACCGGGCCGGCCTTCTCCACCACCCGCTGGACGAAGCCCTCGATCCGCGCGAACGCGGACTCGGCCTCGCGCAGCGCCTCCTCGCTGTACTCGATCATCGAGCGGTAGTGCGGGGTGCCCAGGTAGTAGCGCAGCACGATCGGGCGCCAGCGCTTGACCATCTCCGAGACCAGCACCGAGTTGCCCAGCGACTTGGACATCTTCTCGCCGCTCATGGTCACCCAGGCGTTGTGGCACCAGTAGCCGGCGAAGTCGTCGCCGTACGCCTTGGCCTGCGCGATCTCGTTCTCGTGGTGCGGGAAGACCAGGTCGACGCCGCCGCCGTGGATGTCGAAGGCGGCGCCCAGGTACTTGTGCGCCATGGCCGAGCACTCCAGGTGCCAGCCGGGCCGGCCGCGGCCCCAGGGGGTCTCCCAGCTCGGCTCGCCCGGCTTCGCCGCCTTCCACATGGCGAAATCGCGCGGGTCGCGCTTGCCGGTCTCGCCCTCGCCGGAGGGCTGGAGCAGGTTGTCCAGCTCCTGGTTGGACAGCTCCAGGTAGCCCGGGAAGGACCGTACGTCGAAGTAGACGTTGCCGTCCGCCGCGTAAGCGTGACCGCGGTCAATCAGGCCCCGCATCATTTCGATCATCTCGGGGATGTGACCGGTCGCGCGCGGCTCGTACGTGGGGCGCAGGCAGCCGAGCGTGTCGTAGGCCGTGTTGAAGGCGACCTCGTTCTCGTAGCCGATCGCCCACCACGGACGGCCCTGGTCGGCGGCCTTCGTGATGATCTTGTCGTCGATGTCCGTGACATTCCGGATGAACGTCACGTCGTAGCCGCGGTGGAGGAACCAGCGGCGCATGATGTCGAAATTCAGCCCCGACCGGATGTGCCCGATGTGCGGTGCGGCCTGCACGGTCGCGCCACACAGGTAGATCGAGACACAGCCCGGCGTGAGCGGGGTGAAATCACGAGTCTGCCGGGCGCTGGTGTCGTACAGGCGAATAGTCACGCGTCAAGGGTAGTCCGAACCGGACAGTGCCCCGCGACCCCCGGGGCACACGGTCACAGAAGCGTGATATTTCCCCTCGACGCGACGCATGTGGACACCGCGGCCTCAGATTCGGCCGATCACCTTGCGCGGGGTGATCCGGATGATGACGCGCGGGGAGTCGTCCGGCCTGCCGGGGTTGAACTCGTCGTACGGCTTGCCGGTGTACTTGTGCGACAGCTCGTCGACCAGCTGCCGCTCCTCGTCGACGGTCAGGGTGGCCGTGCCGCGGATCTCGGCGTATGTGTACGGCGAGTCGAACGGGAGCACCAGCACCGTCGCGCGCGGGTCGCGGCGCAGGTTCTGCTCCTTGCGGCGGCCGACGGTGGTGGAGATCAGCACGTCGTCGCCGTCCCGCTTGGCCCAGACCGGGGTCACCTGGGGGCTGCCGTCGGGCTGGATGGTCGCGAGGGTGACGAAGACCGGGCCGTCGAGGAGGGCCTTGAGGTCGTCGGACAGGGCGACTGCCATGGCGAATCCTTCCTGCGGGCTGTCGGGCGGGCGGCGACGGGCCGCGGGGGTACGGGACGCGGACCGCGGGGTACGGACGGATCCGCACTCCCGACTCTGCCCAACTCCCGTGCGCCGCGCGGGATTCCCACGCCGCCTGACCGATATTCACCCGTGGGCGGTCGGCCTGCGGCGGCCGGGGCGGTCGGCCTGCGGCGGCTGAATGCTCCGGTTTGTACGCCCGCGCCTGGCCGGTATGCGCTCCCCGCCCGTACGCCCGCGCCCGGCTCCGCCGTCTAGACCCCCGGCAGCACCAGGGCCGTGGCCACCGCCGCCAGTCCCTCCGCGCGGCCCGTCAGGCCCAGGCCGTCCGAGGTCGTGCCGGAGACCGAGACCGGCGCGCCGGCCGCTTCCGAGAGGACCTTCTGGGCCTCGGCGCGCCGCTTGCCGATCTTCGGGCGTACGCCGATGACCTGCACCGCGATGTTGCCGATCACAAAGCCCTCGGCCCGTACGATGCGGGCTGCCTCGGACAGCAGCGTCACGCCGGAGGCGCCGGCGTACTCCGGGCGGCTGGTGCCGAAGTGCGCGCCGAGGTCGCCGACTCCGACGGCCGAGAAGAGCGCGTCACAGGCCGCGTGCGCGACCACGTCGCCGTCGCTGTGCCCGGCCAGGCCGTAACCGTCGCTTGCCGCGTCGTCCCAGAGGAGCCCGGCGACCCACAGTTCGCGCCCCTTCTCGAAGGCGTGCACATCGGTGCCGATGCCCACCAGCGGCATGCGCTGCGGCTCATACATAACCATCGGTGGCCCTCCTGCGGGCGAGTACGGCTTCGGCGAGCACCAGGTCCAGCGGCCGGGTCACCTTGAACGCCTCTTCGTGGCCGGGCACCACCACGACGGGCGCGCCGAGCTGCTCGACCATCCCGGCGTCGTCGGTCGCGCCGTCACCCTGGAGGGCGACCGTCTCGTGGGCCTTGACCAGGGTCGCCCGGTCGAAGCCCTGCGGGGTCTGTACGGCGCGCAGCCGGGCCCGCTCCGGGGTGCCCACCACGGGCTCCGGCTCGCCGGCCCGCCCGCCGGTACGCGGCTCGACCTGCTTGACGGTGTCGGCCAGCGGCAGCGCCGGTACGACGGCCGGGGCGCCGTCCCGTACGGCGGCGATCACCGAGTCGACCGTGTCGGCGGGGACCAGCGGCCGGGCCGCGTCGTGCACCAGCACCACGTCGATGGTGTCGGGCAGCGCTTCCAGGCCGCGGCGCACGGACTCCTGACGGGTCTCGCCGCCGGGCACGACCTTCAGGTCGGTGCGTTCGGAGAGCGGGTACTGGTCCAGCAGGTTGCGGACCTCGGTGGCGCCGTCCGGCGGGGCGACGACCACGACGAGGGAGACGGCGCGGGAGGCGGCCATCGCGCGTACGGCGTGCACGAGCATGGGTGTGCCGCCCAGCGCCCGGAGCGCCTTGGGGGCGCCCGGGCCCAGCCGTACGCCGCGTCCGGCGGCGGGGATCACCGCGGCCGTACGGAGCCGGGGCGTGCCGGTGTGACCGGCGGAATCTGGGGATACGTCTGACATCGGTTGCTCCGAAGCCCGGGGAGACCCCGGAATTAGCGCAGACAGGTTTGTTTCCTGAGCCGACATGGGTATGGCCGCAGTGTGCCGGGCGCGACGCCCCGATCCGGACCCTTCCGTGACGACCGGTCGGGACAGCTGCCCGGGCCCGGCACGCCATAAGCCGGCGAGACGGCGGATCTTGGCGGGACGAACACGGGGGCGATCACCACGGGGAACGATCACAGAGTTCGGTAGTGGTGCACGGTTCCGCACGCTTTCCCGCAGCCTGCGCGACGCGCGCGTACGGTTCCTGTAGTGCGGACCGCAGCGCAGGCAGATATGCCGCAGCGCCCGGCAACTGACCGCTCCGAGCCGGAGTCGGCCGCCACTCGGGCACCGCGGCATTCTTACGTCGTCAGGACGCGAGGACCTCGTCGAGCAGGGCCTCGGCCTTGTCCTCGTTGGTGTTCTCCGCGAGGGCGAGTTCGCTCACCAGAATCTGGCGGGCCTTGGCGAGCATCCGCTTCTCACCGGCGGACAGTCCGCGCTCCCGCTCACGACGCCACAGGTCACGCACCACCTCGGCGACCTTGATCACGTCACCCGAAGCGAGCTTCTCCAGATTTGCCTTGTAACGACGGGACCAGTTCGTCGGCTCTTCGGCATACGGTGCGCGCAGCACCTCGAAGACCCGGTCCAGCCCGTCCTGGCCGACCACATCGCGTACGCCGACGAACTCCGCATTGTCCGCTGGTACACGAACAGTCAGATCACCCTGGGCGACCTTCAGCACCAAGTAGGTCTTGTCCACGCCTTTGATCTGGCGAGTTTCGATGGCCTCGATCAGCGCGGCCCCGTGATGGGGATAGACCACGGTGTCGCCAACCTTGAACGTCATGTGACAGGTACCCCTTCCGTGGCTATCCATGCTAACACGGGAACGGGCTGTTCTGAATGGCGTTTTCGCAGGTCAGGGCATATCTCGGGGCTTGACAACAACGGCCGGAACGTGCTTCGGCAACCCTCCGGGCGCAGGAATTCGCAGGTCGGAGGCGCTTCGCGCGCGGCCTGAAACACGTACGTCACACCCCGCAAGAGGCCCGGCACGACGCCCGTACGTCCCGTTTTGCCGGAATCCGGATGTCGCAGTTCCGCTACTCCGTTCGGTTCCGGGAGGCGGGTGTCCGCCGAATCATGAATTGATCATCACGTCCCGGACGCCGTACGTGATCAATTCCGGGAAGCCGTCGCATTCCCTGCGAATGCCGATTTACCTCCGGGGAAACCGCCGCGCTTCACCCGAACGGCCGCTTGCCTCATATTCGGGTTTCTTCTACGGACTCGCCGGGGCCTTACGCGGAGCGGCCCGGGAACTTCCCCGGTGACGGGCGGTCCGCGCCATTCGGACGTACGGCGGAGGGCGCCCGTGGCGTGCTGTGGAGGGATGTGACGAGGGTGTGATCGTCCTGGGGGCGGGTCGGGTGCGGCGGCCCGGGGGCGGCTCGGTAACCTAGCGGCGCTGACACACCCTTAGGGCGGCTTTACGCGGACGTCGACACGGCGCCCGCGCACGGGCCGCCCAGCCGCCCCCGCGACCGGGCTCGAAGTTCGGCCGCCGTAGTTCGTCCAAGGAGATGCCGCCGCCGTGAGCCGCAGCCTTCGACGCGGCGTCCTCGCCGCCACCGTCCTCACGCTCTCGATTGCCACGCTCTCCGCGTGCGGAGCCGGGAACGACGCCCAGACGCTCCAGGTCAAGCCGGACAACGCCGCGACCAGCGTCGGCGACATCAAGATCCAGAACGCCTCCGTCGTCACCCAGCCCGACCCGAACGCCCAGGGCCCGGCCGTGGTGACCGCGACCGTGTTCAACAACGGCAGCAAGGACCAGACGCTGGAGTCCATCAAGGTCAACGGTACGAACAAGGAAGCCAAGCTGGCGCCCGCCAAGGGCTCCGGGCCGATCGTGGTCCCGGCCGGCGGCTCGGTCGTCATCGGCGGCAAGGGCAACGCCTCCGCCGTACTGAACAGCGGCCGCGAGGCCGTGAAGAACGGCGACGCGCAGCCCGTGACCTTCGACTTCAGCGACGCCGGGAAGGTCTCCCTGCGGGCCTTCGTCGTCCCGGCCAAGAGCTACTTCAAGGACTTCGGCCCGAGCGAGATGCCGTCGCCGTCCGGCTCGGCCCGCCCGTCCGGCAGCGCCTCGCCGTCCGGCAGCCCCTCGGGCGCGGCCACGCCGAGCGGCTCGTCCAGCGGCAGCGCCACGCCGGGCGGCAACGGCACGCCGCAGTCGCCCGAGGGCCGCTGAGGCCGGAAGGCCGCTGACGCGCCGCCGACGGCGCGCAGCCGTCACGCACAGAACGACCGCGAGCGCCGTGTGGTCCCGGATGATCCGGGGCGCACGGCGCTCGCGTAGAACCCTTGGTACGGCCCGTGATCCGGCACGGGGAACCTCGGTGCCCTGAAGACGGCCGGGCTCGCTGCCCGGCCGTCGTCCTTTGCCTCTTGCCGCTTTTTACGGCTCGAACTTGTACCCCAGCCCGCGGACCGTGACCAGGTACCGCGGCGCGCCCGGGTCCGGTTCGATCTTGGCGCGCAGGCGCTTCACGTGGACGTCCAGCGTCTTGGTGTCCCCCACGTAGTCGGCGCCCCAGACGCGGTCGATCAGCTGCATACGGGTCAGCACCCGGCCCGCGTTGCGCAGCAGCATCTCCAGGAGGTCGAACTCCTTCAGGGGCAGGTCCACCTTCCCGCCGGAGACCGTGACGACGTGGCGGTCCACGTCCATCCGTACCGGCCCGGCCTCCAGGGCCTGCGGCGTGACCTCCTCCGGCTCACCGCGACGGCGCAGCACCGCGCGGATCCGGGCGACCAGTTCCCGGGTGGAGAAGGGCTTGGTGACGTAGTCGTCGGCTCCTATTTCCAGACCGACCACCTTGTCGATCTCGCTGTCCTTCGCGGTCACCATGATGACCGGGACGTTGGAGCGGCCGCGCAGCTGACGGCAGACCTCGGTGCCGGGCAGGCCCGGCAGCATCAGGTCCAGCAGGACCAGGTCGGCGCCGTTGCGCTCGAACTCGTCCAGGCCGTCGGGGCCGGTGGCCGCGACGGCGACCTCGAAGCCCTCCTTGCGGAGCATGTACGACAGGGCGTCACTGAACGATTCCTCGTCCTCGACGACGAGCACTCGGGTCACGGAAGGACCTCCGGGGCAGGGTGAGCAGGGAGCGGATCGTTGAAGGTCTCGTACGGGCGGTCCTCGTCGTCGAGGCCCTCCGCCGACGGGTCGGAGGCGGCGCGCGCACGGTCACGCACGGCGCCGGCCTCCGGGAGACGCAGGGTGAAGGTGGAGCCCTGTCCCTCAGCGCTCCATACGGTGACCTCCCCGCCGTGCGAGGCGGCCACGTGTTTGACGATGGCGAGGCCGAGGCCGGTCCCGCCGGTGGCGCGCGAGCGCGCCGGGTCCACGCGGTAGAACCGCTCGAAGATACGGTCCCGGTCCTTCTCCGATATCCCGATGCCCTGGTCGGTCACCGCGATCTCGATGAGGTCGCCCCCATGTGCCTGGACACGGCGGCCCGCGATACCGACCCGGGTACGGGCCGGTGAGTAGTTGACGGCGTTCTCGACGAGGTTGCCGAGAGCGGCGGCGAGCTGGCCGCGGTTGCCCCAGACGTGCAGGTCGGCGGTGCCGGCGGCGGCCATGGTGATCTGCTTGCTGCCGGCCTGCTGGCGGCAGCGGTCGATCGCCTCGGCGACCAGCTCGTCCACGCGCACCGGCTCGGCGTCCTCCAGGGGGTCGTCGTTCTGCACCCGGGAGAGGTCGATCAGTTCCTGGACGAGGTTGGTCAGGCGCGTGGCCTCGTTCTGCATCCGGCCCGCGAAGCGCTCGACGGCCTCCGGGTCGTCGCTCGCGTCCATGACCGCCTCGGACAGCAGCGACAGCGCGCCGACCGGGGTCTTGAGCTCATGGCTGACGTTGGCGACGAAGTCGCGGCGTACCGCTTCTATGCGCCGGGCCTCGGTCAGGTCCTCGACCAGGAGCAGCACCAGCCGCGAGCCGAGGGGCGCGACCCGCGCGGAGACCGCCAGGGCGTCGCCGCCCCGGCCCGTGCCCCGGCGCGGCAGGTCCAGCTCGATCTGGCGTATCTCGCCGTCGCGGCGGGTCTCGCGGGCCATCTGGAGCATCGGCTCGACGGCCAGCTTGCCGCCGCGTACGAGCCCGAGGGCGTACGCGGCGGAGCTGGCCTTGACGACGGCGTCGGCCTCGTCCAGGACGACGGCCGAGGAGCGCAGCACGGACAGGACCGTGTCGACACCGGGTGGCAGCACCGCGTCGGTGTGCAGGGAGGTACGGGTGGGCTTGGCCTGATCCCGCTCACTCCAGCGGAACGCCAGCATGGCGAAGACGCCGGTGCACAAACCGGCGATCGCTGCCACTGCGGCGACGGCCGCGTCCACGTTCATGACTCCAGGTTATGCGTCGGCTGTGACACTTCCCCAGCCGTTCGAGGGCCTGCTCGAACATACGTCGCCCAGAGTTCACCTTGGTGTCGGCGCCGGTTCACTCCGGGTGGCAGAACCGGTCGCGTTCGGCCCGGAACGTGGGAGCGTGGGGATTCCGGCCCCCACGACACCACCCCGGACACCGGATCATTCCCGGGCGACACGGCACCCCCCGAACCGAGAGAAGGTCACTGATGCGGGACGCGTACCACGAGGAGCTGGATTCGATCGGCGAGGGCCTCGTCGAGATGGCCAGGCTCGTCGGCTCCGCGATCGGGCGCGCCACCACGGCGATACTCGACGCGGACCTGAAGCTGGCCGAGGCCGTCATCGCCGCCGACGAGAAGGTGGACGATCTCCAGCGGGACCTGGAGGCCCGCGCGATAGCCCTGCTGGCGCGCCAGCAGCCGGTCGCCACCGACCTGCGGATAGTCGTCACCTCCCTGCGGATGAGCGCCGACCTGGAACGCTCCGGCGACCTGGCCCAGCACGTGGCCAAGCTCGCCCGGCTGCGGTTCCCCGAGCGCGCCGTACCGCGGGACCTGCACGCCACGATCCTGGAGATGGGCCAGCTCGCCCAGCGCCTGATGGCCAAGGCCGGCGAGGTCATCATCACCAAGGACGTCGACCTGGCGCTGCAGCTGGAACAGGACGACGACGCGATGGACCTCCTCCACCGCACCCTCTTCCAGCACCTGATGGACGACCGCTGGAAGCACGGCATCGAGACCGCCGTGGACGTGACGCTGCTCGGCCGCTACTACGAGCGGTTCGCCGACCACGCGGTGTCGGTCGCCAAGCGCGTCGTCTACCTGGTCACCGGCGAGCACGCGGACGAGATCGCCGCGCCGGCACCGGTGGAGGGCGCGTAGCGGCGCCCGGCTCCGTCCAGGACTCGTTCGACGGCGCGCCGTGCCACCGCGCGCCGTTGATGCGCCTCATCGAGCGGGCCTCCAATGGAAGAGGACGACAACCGATGCCCCTCTTCCCAAGGAGGCAACCCATGCCGCGCACCTCCACCCCCGAGCCCCACCTCTCCAACTGCGGCTGCGGCCCCGGCTGCTCCTGCGGCTGCCAGTCCGGCGGCCCGTGCCAGTGCGGCGGCAGCTGCGGCTGATTCAGGGCCGTCGCCGCGGCCGGCTCCCGCCCGCAGTCCCGCCCAAACGTTCCGGCGGGTGTTTGGGGGACGACTGCGGCGGGAGGGACGGGCCCCGCTCGGCACACCGCCGACCGGGGCCCTTGCCCGCGGTCACCCGACGGGCGGACCGGTGACAGGAAGCTCTTCGCTGTGCAGCCAGGTGAAGGTGCGGTCGAGTTCGAGGTGGGCTTCCCCCCAGTGGATGACGTGGATGCCGCTCTCCACATCGGCTGTGAAGAAGACGCAGACGAGCTTCGTGTGCGCCCCCAGTTCCCTTGTAGGCGCTTGGCGCACCTGTCACACGTGACAACACCCACCTCGCGGCGCGGCTGAAGAAGCGGAGCTCATACGGCTCCACGCTCGCGGAAGCGGCACGCGCGAACCTGGCGGACCCTGCACGGGAGCTGGGCGGGGCCATGCGGGACGTGCGAGGGACGAGTACGCGGTGATCAATGATCACGTCCTCTTCCGGTATCGGTACACGGACCGGCCGAACCCCCTGGACCGGGCTCGGCTGCCGCCGGACGCTCCTCCGACGGGGGAGGTCCGGCCGAGGAGGAGCACGAGACGCGCAGCGCCGGACGCCCGGGCGGCCCCGTAAACGGCAAAGCCCCCTGCCGGCGGAGAAGCCGCAGGCAGGAGGCTCAGGCCCGGTTCAGGGCCCGCCATCGACCCTGACACCAATCGGTCAGGACATCCGGATCTCCGGTTGATACATCTCCAGCCAGGTCGCGATGTCCATCATCCGGTCGAGCTGCTCGCGGATGGCGTCCGGCATCTTCGCCGGGTCCAGTTTCACCATCTTGTCGAGCGATGCGCGGGTCACCAGCTGGAAGATCGGATGGTCCGGCTCGGAGAGCAGTTGCTTGCCCATCTGCTGGAGTCCGCCCGCGTAGCCCGGGTCCTGGGTGGACGGGTAGGGGCTCTTCAGGCGTTCCACCACCGATCGCGGGAGCAGATCGCCGGCGGCCGCGCGGAGCAGGCTCTTCTCCCGGCCGTCGAAGCTCTTCATCGCCCACGGGGTGTTGTAGACGTACTCCACCAGCCGGTGGTCGCAGTACGGCACCCGGACCTCCAGGCCGACCGCCATGCTGATCCGGTCCTTGCGGTCGAGCAGCACCTGGAGGAACCGGGTGAGGTGCAGATGGGACATGACGCGCATGCGCCGTTCCTGTACGTCCTCCCCGGGCAACGGCTCGACGCCGGCGACCGCCTCGCTGTACCGGTCCTTGACGTACGTCCCCAGGTCACTCATGGCGATCAGGTCCGGGTTGAGCAGCCCCAGCGCGTTCGCCTTGGACCACTCGGACAGCACGGGGACCATCCACGGGAAGATGCCGGCGCGCTGCGCCACCGGGTCCTGGAACCACGGGTAGCCGCCGAAGAGCTCGTCCGCCGTCTCACCGGAGAGCGCGACCGTGGAGTGCTCGCGGATCGCCTTGAACAGCATGTACAGCGATACGTCCACGTCGGCGAGGCCGCTGGGGAAGTCCTTGGCCGCCAGGACCGCCCTGCGCGCGTCGGGGTCGGTGAGCGCGGTGTGGGGCAGCACGATGTCCTCGTGCAGGGAGCCGACGTGATCGGCCACGTCGTGCACGAACGGCGAGTCCGGGGTGGCCCGCATGTTGTCGGGCCGGAAGTTGTCGGCCAGCCCGACGAAGTCGACGGAGAAGCTGCGCACCTTCTCGCCGTGCGCGGCCAGCTCCCGCGCGGACAGCGCCGTGATCGAGCTGGAGTCCAGTCCGCCCGAGAGCAGCACGCATTGCGGCACGTCCGCGACGAGCTGGCGCCGCACGATGTCTTCGAGCAGCTCACGGATCTTGGTGACCGTGGTGTCCCGGTCGTCGGTGTGCTCCTGGGTCGTCAGCTTCCAGTACGTCCGCTCGCGTAGACCGGCGCGGTCGACCACCACGAGGCTGCCCGGCCGGACCTCGCGCATGTCGGACCAGATCGCATGTCCCGGCGTCTTGCACACGCTCAGCAGCTCGAACAGGCCGTCGGCTTCGATCACCCGCTTGAACATCGGGTGGGCCAGGATGGCCTTGGGCTCCGAGCCGAACAGCACGCCGTCGGCGGTGGGGTGGAAGTAGAAGGGCTTGATGCCCATCCGGTCGCGGATCATGACGAGCTTCTCGTTCCGGGAGTCCCAGATCGCGAAGGCGTACATGCCGTTGAGCCGGTCGGCCAGTGCCTCGCCCCACTGCAGGTATCCGCGCAGCACGACCTCGGTGTCGCTCGCCGTCCGGAAGCGGTGGCCGTGACGACGCAGTTCCTCGCGCAGCTCGGTGAAGTTGTACACCTCGCCGCTGTAGGTGATGGCCACCGGGCCGTTGGGGGTGTCGACACGCATCGGCTGCGTGCCGCCCTCGATGTCGATCACCGCCAGGCGGCGGTGGCCGAGTGCCACGTGCCGGTCCACCCAGGTGCCCCCGGCGTCGGGGCCCCGGTAGGCCATGGTCCCGGTCATCGCGTCCACCGTCGCCTGCTCTTTGGTCAGGTCGCGGTCGAACGCGAGCCAGCCGGAGATTCCGCACATCTCGGCACTCCCGTCGTCGTCATCGGTTGAATTGCCAACGACGTGGATCGTCCCGTGGATTTTTTAGTGTTTTCTTTACAATGGCTGGTTAGCTCCGTCAGGTGGTCCCGATCGGACCAGGCCGAGCTGTCAAGAGGAGGGCGCACGGCAGGTTGCGGCCCGCGGGCGCCCCGGAAAAGACCAAGGCCCCTCACCCGCACCGAACGTGCGGGTGAGAGGCCGTGATCGCGATGCTTACTTCTTCTTGCCCTGGTTCTTGACCGCCTCGATGGCGGCCTTGGCGGCCTCCGGGTCGAGGTAGGTGCCGCCCGGGGTGACCGGGTGGAAGTCGGCGTCGAGCTCGTAGGAGAGCGGGATGCCGGTGGGGATGTTCAGGGCGGCGATGTCCGCGTCGGAGATGCCGTCCAGGTGCTTGACCAGGGCGCGGAGCGAGTTGCCGTGGGCGGCGACCAGGACGGTGCGGCCGGCGGACAGGTCGGGGACGATGCTGTCGTACCAGTACGGCAGCATGCGCCCGACGACGTCCTTGAGGCACTCGGTGCGCGGGCGCAGCTCGCTGGGGATGATCGCGTAGCGCGGGTCGTCGATCTGGGAGAACTCGGCGTCGTCGGCCAGCGGGGGCGGCGGCGTGTCGTACGAGCGGCGCCAGAGCATGAACTGCTCCTCGCCGAACTCGGCCAGGGTCTGCGCCTTGTCCTTGCCCTGGAGCGCACCGTAGTGGCGCTCGTTCAGGCGCCAGCTGCGGTGGACCGGGATCCAGTGGCGGTCGGCGGCCTCCAGGGCCAGCTGCGCGGTGCGGATGGCGCGCTTCTGGACGGAGGTGTGCACGACGTCGGGGAGCAGGCCGGCGTCCTTGAGCAGCTCACCGCCGCGGACCGCCTCCTTCTCGCCCTTCTCGTTCAGGTTGACGTCCACCCAGCCGGTGAACAGGTTCTTCGCGTTCCACTCGCTCTCGCCGTGGCGAAGGAGGATCAGCTTGTACGGTGCGTCGGCCATGCCTTCGAGCGTAATCCACTTTCGGCCAGGGGATCGCCGCGGCCCACGGTCGGCGGAGGTGACCGCGCCCGGGGCGCGAGGTTGATCTTCGGGTGGGGCCGGGCACCGGGTCGTGGGGGTACGGGCGCCGATACGGGTGCTGGCACGATCGCGCCGCGCGTACGGGTTCGGAAGGCTGGACGCGGGGCGGCGGACGCCCCGGACGCACCACCGGAACGGCAGACCACCGGAACGGCAGACCACCGGAACGACAGACCACCGGAACGGGGAGAACCTGAATGACGACCTTTACGCGGCGTGGCTGTGTGATGACAGGGCTGGCCGCCGTGGCGGCCCTCACCCTCGCCTCTCCGGCGCCCGGGAGCACGACGGACACGGCAAATACGGCGAATACGGCGAAGGCCGCCCCGCGGCGCGCGACACCGGTCCGGATGACGCTCCCCGCTCCGACCGGCCCGTATCAAGTGGGCGTGACCTCACTCCACTTGGTGGACAGAGCCCGTCGCGACCCCTGGGTGGCGGCGCGCCCGTACCGGGAATTGATGGTGAGCGTCCGCTACCCGGCCCGTGCGGCCGGCGGGCATCCGCGCGCGCCTCAGATGCTGCCGGGCGAGGCCGCCGCGTTCGAGGACTGGAGCAACTTCTCGGCGGACATCCCGAAGGGCCTGGCCGACTGGGGCGCCACCCTTGCGCACGCGCACCTTGACGCGCCGGTCGCGCGCCACTCCGGGCGGGGATTCCCGGTGCTGATCTACTCGCCCGGGGCGGCGGATCCGCGCTCGCTGGGCAGCACGCTCGCCGACGAGCTGGCCTCCCGCGGGTACGCCGTCGTCAGCGTTGATCACACGTACGAAGCGCCCGGGGTGCAGTTTCCGGACGGGCGGGTGGCGCGTACCCGTATGCCGGAGGAGGCCGGGAAGGCGAAGACGCCCGCGCAGGTCACCGAGTTGCTGAAGAAGCTGACGGCCGTACGGGTGGCCGACACGCGGTTCGTCCTGGACGAGCTGGGCCGGTCGGCGCTGCCGCGCCCCCTGCGCGGCGCGCTGGATCTGCGGGCGGTGGGGATGTTCGGACAGTCCGGTGGTGGGTTCACCGCGGCGCAGGCCATGCACGACGACCGCCGGATCAAGGCGGCGGTGAACATGGACGGGGTGATGGGTTATACGCAGCGCGATGACGATCCCGCCCATCCGTCCACGGTCGGCACGGACGGGCTGGACCGTCCGCTGCTCCTGATGGGCAAGGAGGGCGACGACCACCACACGGTCGCGTCCTGGAAAGCGGTGTGGGAGCACAGTTCGGGGTGGCACCGGGACCTCACCCTGACCGGCGCCGCGCACGCGAGCTTCACGGACGCGCAGTCGCTGGTGCCGCAGCTGGCCGGGCAAGACGGGGAGGGCGGGCTGTCGCGGAAGACCGTCGAGAAGCTGGTGGGTACGGTCGCGCCGGACCGCTCGGTGGCCGTGCAGCGGGCCTGTGTGACGGCGTTCTTCGACCGGTGGCTGCGGGGGCGGGGCGGGAAGTTGCTGGACGGACCGTCGGCCCGGTTCCCGGAGATCCGGTTCGTACGGTGAGGTACGTACGGGAGCGGGGGGACGCAGCCGCCCTCAGTCCGACGGCCGCGTCAGATGGCTGAACGCCTCCAGATTCCGCGTCGACTCCCCGCGCGCCACCCGCCATTCGTACTCCTTGCGGATGGCGGACGCGAAGCCCATCTCCAGGAGGGTGTTGAAGCTGCCGTCGGCGTTCTCCAGGACCGTGCCGAGGATGCGGTCGAGTTCGTCCGGGGTGACGGCCGTGAGGGGGAGCTTGCCGACGAGGTAGATGTCGCCGAGCTTGTCGATCGCGTAACTCACGCCGTACAGGCGGGTGTTGCGCTCCAGGAGCCAGCGGTGCACGGCCTCGTGGTTCTCGTCCGGGCGGCGGACGACGAAGGCGTTGACCGACAGGGAGTGCTTGCCGACGATCAGGGAGCAGGTCGTGGAGAGTTTGCGGGTGCCGGGCAGGGTCACCACGTACGTGCCGTCGGTGGGCGATTCCCACGTCAGGCCGGCGTCGTCGAGAGCCGTCTCGATCACCTGTCGTGCCGTGTCGTCAGCCATGGGGTGATCGTAGGTGACGGCGCCGCTCCTGCATCGCGGCGGTGTACACCTCGGCGGTCGCGGCGGCGGCGGTGTCCCAGCCGAAGGACCGGGCGTGCCGGGCGGCGGCCCCGCCCATCCGGCCGGCCAGGGAGGTGTCGCGGGCGAAGCGGCCGAGGGCGCGGGCGTAGTCGGCCGGGTCGTGGCCGGCTATCAGGAAGCCGCTGACGCCGTCGCGTACGGCCACCGGGAGGCCGCCGACGGCGGCGGCGATCACGGGGGTGCCGCACGCCTGGGCCTCGATGGCGACCAGGCCGAACGATTCGCTGTAGGACGGCATGACCAGCACGGACGCGGCGCGGTACCAGTCGGCGAGCTGTTCCTGTCCGACCGGTGGACGGAAGCGTACGACGTCGGCGATGCCGAGGCGTGCGGCCAGCTTCTGCAGGCCCTCGGGCTTGGCCAGGCCGCTGCCGCTGGGGCCGCCGACCACGGGGACGACCAGGCGCGACCGCAGGGACGGTTCCTCGTCGAGCAGGACGGCGACGGCGCGCAGCAGGATGTCGGGGGCCTTCAGCGGCTGGATGCGGCCGGCGAAGAGCGGGATCAGGGCGTCCTGGGGCAGGCCGAGGCGGGCACGGGCGGCGGCGCGGGAGCCGGAGGTGTCGGAAGCGGCTTCGCCGGGCGTGCTTTCGTCCGCGGGCCGAAACCGGTCCAGGTTCACCCCCGGATGCACCACGGCGACCTTGCCCCGCTCGGCCTCGTAGTGGCGGATCAGCTCGCCGGCTTCCTCGTCCGTGTTGGCGATCAGCCGGTCGGCGGCGCGCACGATCTGGGTCTCGCCGATGACGCGCGCGGCGGGTTCGGGGGTGTCGCCCGCGGCCAGCGCGGCGTTCTTGACCTTGGCCATGGTGTGCATGGCGTGGACGAGCGGGACGCCCCAGCGCTCGGCGGCGAGCCAGCCGACGTGGCCGGAGAGCCAGTAGTGGGAGTGCACCAGGTCGTAGTAGCCGGGGCGGTGGCCCGCCCATGCCTGCATCACGCCGTGCGTGAAGGCGCAGAGCTGGGCCGGCAGCTCTTCCTTGGCCAGGCCCTCGTAGGGGCCGGCGTCCACGTGCCGTACGAGGACGCCGGGGGCCAGCTCGACGGCGGGCGGGAGCGTGCCGGTCGTGGCGCGGGTGAAGATCTCGACCTCGATGTTGAGGGCGGCGAGTTTCCTGGCCAGCTCGACGATGTAGACGTTCATGCCGCCGGCGTCGCCGGTGCCCGGCTGGTGCAGCGGGGAGGTGTGCACGCTCAGCATGGCGACCCGGCGCGGGCGGCGGGCCGCGCCCGGCAGGCGCAGCCCGGTGCGGCCCGGGAACGGACCGTGGGAACGGCTGCGGAGCCTGGACACGTATTGGCTCACTGCGGGCTAACCTCCTAGCCGGTACGGCCTTGGCCGGGGCGTACGGCGCCTCCGAAGCCCGTAACAACGGAACCGGTGCATCCATTTCCCTGTGAGCCCGCTCTCCCGCCACTTTGCCAAAGTGTGACCTTGTACGGCGGGGCCGGGCGCCCGGCAGCGGCTTCCGGGACGGGCGGGCCCCTCGTGCGCATAAGGTCGGGACATGGTCCGCAGCACGTCCGCCTCTCCCCCGCCCTCCCGCCCCCTCGGGAACGCGACGCGCGGAACCACCAATCCGAACCGGCTGCGCCGCATGGACCGCTGGATCGCCGCCACGCACGCCGCCGCGCTGCGCCGCGGCCCCGCCCCCGTCGCCGTGGACCTGGGCTACGGCGCAGCGCCCTGGACCGCCGTGGAGCTGCTGGTCCGGCTGCGTACCGTACGGGCGGACGTGCAGGTGGTCGGCATCGAGATCGACCCGGAGCGGGTCGCCGCCGCGGCGCCGTACGCGTGCCCTGGGCTGGTCTTCGCGCACGGCGGCTTCGAGGTGCCGCTGCCGGGCGGGCGCCCGCCGGTGCTGATCCGGGCGGCGAACGTGCTGCGCCAGTACGCCGAGGACGAGGTCGCCGCCGTCTGGGAGCGGCTGTGCGCGCGGCTGGCCCCTGACGGGCTCCTGGTGGAGGGCACCTGCGACGAGATCGGGCGGCGGCACGTATGGGTGGCGCTGGGTCCCGAAGGGCCGCGCACGGTCACCTTCGCGGCCCGGCTCAGCGCCCTGGAAACCCCGTCCGACCTGGCAGAACGCCTGCCGAAGGCACTGATCCACCGCAATGTGCCGGGCCAGCCCGTGCACGCGTTCCTGCGCGACTTCGACCGGGCGTGGGCGGCGGCCGCCCCGTACGCGTCGCTGGGCGCGCGGCAGCGGTGGATGCGCAGCGTGCTCGCCCTCAGTACGGCATGGCCGCTGGCCGACGGGCCACGGCGGTGGCGGCAGGGGGAGGTCACGGTGCGGTGGGAGGCGCTGGCGCCGGTGTGACCGCGGGGCCGCGGGGCGGCGCTACGGCGCCCCCACCGCCACTCCCCGGGCCAGCTCCCGCAGCTTCCGTTCCGTCGGTGAGTCGCGCGGCGCCGTATACGTACACAGCGACTGCTCGGAATCCTGGGGCAGCCGGAAGCTCTCGTAGCACAGGACGAGTTCGCCGGCTTCGGGGTGCCGCACGCGTTTGGTGCCGCTGCACCGCTCCTGTACGGACTGGGCCTCCCACAGGCGCCGGAAGTCCGCGCTGTGGTCGAGGAGTTCGCAGATGACGGCGCACAGCCGGGGGCTTTCCGGGCTGCGGCCGGCCTCGGCGCGCAGATTGCCGACGACGCTCTCCGCGATCTCTTCCCAGTCCAGGTGGAGGGTGCGGGCCGACGGGTCCAGGAAGATCAGGAGGGCGTTGTTGCGCCGCGCGGGCTCGATCGTGTCGTAGTCGAAGGCGAGGCGGGCGGCGAGGCGGTTCCAGGCGAGGACGTCCATGCCGGGGCCCTGGATGTACGCGGGGACGGTCTCGTCCAGGGCGTCCAGCAGGTGCCGGATCTCGGGCCGTACGCGCCGTTCCGGCTCCGGGGCCGGGGCGGGGCGCCGGGGCCCCGCGATGTTGCGCAGGTAGCGGGCCTCGGCCGCGGTCAGCCGCAGGGCGCGTTCGATGGCGTCCAGCACCGGTTCCGAGATGGCGTTGGCGCGGCCCTGTTCGATGCGCGTGTAGTAGTCGACGCTGATGCCGGCCAGTTGCGCGACCTCCTCGCGCCGCAGACCGCGCACGCGGCGCCGGGTGATGCCGTCCGGCAGGCCGAGTTCGGCAGGGTCCAGCGCCGCGCGGCGCGCCTTGAGAAACGCTCTGATCTCGGGTTCCGTGTGCACACCCATCGCTCCAGTATGCGGCGCGGGCGCGCGCGGGAGGCCCGGTTCAAGACGTCGGCCGTCAGGGTGGTTCCGCCGGACCCAGGCTGCGGCGGGCCTGGTTCGGGGCGGAGGCGGCGCGCAGGGTGGTGTGCACGACGTCGCACGGGTACGTACGGCAGGCCGTACACGAGCCGTATCAAGGCCGTACGCAAGCCCCGCGCACGCGACCCGGCAGCGGCACCCGCAGGAGAAGAGGACTCATGCAGCGCAGGATTCTTGGCGGCACCGGCATCTCGGTCAGCGAGTACGCGCTCGGCGCGATGATGTTCGGAGCCTGGGGAAACAAGGACCACGACGACAGCGTGCGGATCGTGCACCGCGCGCTGGACGCGGGGATCAACTTCATCGACACGGCGGACGTGTACGCGGCGGGCGAGTCCGAGGAGATCGTCGGCAAGGCGCTCAAGGGGCGGCGCGAGGACGTGGTCCTGGCCACCAAGTTCTTCAATCCGATGGGGCCGGACGCCAACCACGGCGGCAGTTCGCGGCGCTGGATCGTACGGGCGGTGGAGGACAGCCTGCGGCGGCTGGGCACCGATTACATCGACCTCTACCAGGCGCACCGTCCCGACCCGGCGACCGACATCGACGAGACGCTGGGCACGCTCTCGGATCTCGTACGGTCCGGCAAGGTGCGGGCGGTGGGCAGTTCCACCTTCCCCGCCGAGGCGATCGTCGAGGCGCAGTGGACGGCCGAGCGCCGCGGCCATGTGCGTTTCCGCAGCGAGCAGCCGCCGTACTCGATGCTGGCGCGCGGCGTCGAGGCGGCGGTGCTGCCGACCGCGCAGCGGTACGGAATGGGCGTGCTGACCTGGGGGCCGCTCAGCGCGGGCTGGCTGTCGGGGCGGGACCTTTCGGCGAGCGGGCGGGCCGCCCTGGAGAACGCCAAGTTCGATCTGTCCGTCCCCGAGAACGCGCGCAAGGCGGAGGCGGTCGCCGAGCTGGCGAAGGTGGCGTCCGAGGCGGGGCTGACGCTGCCGCACCTGGCGACGGCGTTCGTACGGTCGCACCCCGCGGTCACGTCCGTGATCATCGGGCCGCGCACGTACGACCAGCTCGAAAGCCTGCTGGACGGTGCGGAGGTGACGCTGGACGCCGAGGTGCTGGACCGTATCGACGCGATCGTGCCGCCGGGCACGGACCTGAACAAGGCCGACCTCTACTACACGCCGCCGGCCGTCGCGGACGCGTCGCTGCGGCGGCGGTAGGCGGGCCGGTGTGCCGGCCGCGCGGCCGTGGTGCCGCGCGGCCGGCCCGTGTCACTGGGAGATCTGCTTGCGCGAGCTTTCGCCCGTGATCTGGATCTTGCGCGGCTTGGCCTGCTCCGCGACGGGGATGCGCAGCGTCAGTACGCCGCTCTCGTACGACGCGTCCACCCGCTCGCTGTCGAGGGTCTCGCCGAGGAACAGCTGCCGGCTGAACTTGCCGGTCGTCCGCTCGCTCGCGATCATCTCGGCGCCCTCCGGGGCGGCGGAGGCGCGCTCGGCGCGGACGGTGAGCACATTGCGCTCGATGTCGAGATCGATGGACTCCGGGTCGACCCCCGGCAGGTCGAAGTGGATCACGAACTCGTCGCCGGAGCGGTAGGCGTCCATCGGCAGCGCCGCGGGACGCGCCGTCGTTCCGAACACCTGCTGGGTGAGGCGGTCGAACTCGCGGAACGGATCGGTGCGCATGAGCATCACGGGTCATCTCCTTCCGAAGGCACTGGGTGCGATGCCCTTCGCCTTCTGGTATAGCCCCACGAAGGAAAATTGACAAGCCCGGACTCAGGTTAGTTGAAGCGTCTGCCAGTGGAGATCAGGACGGACGGCGGAGACCGGGCACGCGGCCGGGAGGCGGGGCGGGCGCCACCGCCCCCGTACGCCCGTCCCCCATGCAGGTGACACCCCACGCATTCACCCCAAATCGGCACCCCGACCCGGAATACTCCGTCCCCACCGGCCGAAGGACCCCACCCGAAGGACACACTCATGGCCTGGATCTGCCCGCGCTGTGACCGCGCCGAGGGGGTCGCCTATGTGGCCAACGGGGGCGGGCTGACGCCCTTCCCCTGCCTGCACTGCGACCGGAACGCCGTATATCCGGCTCCGCCGGAAGGGCGGGCGATCGGAAGTGCGCCGTGCCGGACCGACCGGTGCGCGGGAATGGTGTGCGACGTTTTCGAGTACGACGTGAAAGGGCGGCTTTACCGCGTCGTACGGGCTCCGTGCCGGCAATGCGGGCAGTCGTCGGCGAGAGCGATCCAGCACGGCCGGCGGGGACCGAAGGAACACCTCGCGCCCCGGCCCGTGAGATGACGCCCGGCCGCCCCGGGGCCCTGCCGGATTCCCGCTTCAGCCCCTGCCGACCTCGTGCAACGCTTCCAGCAGCGCATCGACCAATTCCTGGTCCCGCCCCTGCGTGAGGATGCGCCGGGCCTGGTCAGGGGGCAGCCACAGCAGCCGGTCGACCTCGTCGTTCGGGTCGAATTCGCCCGCGACCGCCTCCGCCGCCCAGTAACGGACTTCTTTGGGGCGGCCGTTGGCCGGATAATGCACGGTGGGGAGTTCGGCGCCCGGGTGGCACCGCATCCCGGTTTCTTCGGATACCTCGCGCAGGGCGCCCGCGAGCCAGTCCTCGTCGCGCTTCAGTTTCCCTTTCGGGTGGGACCAGTCATCGTATTTAGGCCGGTGGACGATGGCGATTTCGAGTCCGCCGTCGGCGGGAGAACGGCGCCACAATACGCAGCCTGCCGCCTTGATGGGTTTCCCGGGCACCAACATCTTTCCCTCATCCCTTCCGGACCGGCTGGGCCGCCTCGGGGACCGGGGCCGGAATCCAGGCCCGGCCGAACGCGAAGCGCGCCGCCTCGACTTCGTGGCGCTGGTCGGCGTGCAGGACGCCGAGTGCGTAGGCGGTGGCGGGGGCGATGCGCGGGGTGCGGGCGGCGGCTGCCGCGGCGGCAGCGGCCTCGGCGGCGTCGCGGTGGCGTTCCAGGGCCCGGCCCGCCTCGGCGAGCCGTGGGTCGATGTCGTCGGGGTCGAGCACTTCCTGCGCGTACCGGCTCAGGCGGGCCAGTATCCGTACCTGGTGCCAGGGCGCGTCCTGGCGGGCGTCGGAGGTGAGCGCGTCGGCGTTGTACGGGTGTCCGGCGCGGGCCAGCGGCAGCGCCGCGACGGCCTCCGCGAGCCGCCGGTGGGCCTGTTCGGCCAGCGGCGGCAGGACGTCCGCCGCCGGCCGGTCGGCGGCGACGGTGAGCGGCGCCTCCGAGGCCAGTACGGCGACGGCGTCGGCGACCGCGTGGAAGCGGGAGGAGCCGAGCGCCTGGAGGGCGGCGGAGTGCGCACGGGTGCGGGCGAGGGTGATCTGCCGTTCCAGCAGGGCCCCGGCGCGCGCCGCCCCGGCGGAGAGGAGCGCGTCGGCCTCCCCGGCGTCCGCGCCGTCCCGGCCGGAGGCGGCGGGCGGGGCTTCGGCAACGGTGGCGTTCCCCGCGGCCGTACGGGCCGCAACGGCCTCGCGTTCCCGTTCCGCGCGGCCGGTCAGCCGTTGCAGCGCGCCCAGCAGGCGGTCCAGCCGTGCCGTACTGGCGTGTTCGCGGCCCAGCGTCCCCGAAAGCCAGGCCAGTTCGCCGCGCAGCTGGTCGGCCCACTTCTCGTCCGTGAGCGGGCGGAAGGTGTGCAGCGCGCCGCCGATCCGCCGGGCGGCGGCGCGGAGCTGGCGGGCGGCCTCGCGGGTGCCTTCCGCGTCGGAGCCGCTTTCGCGGTGGGAGCGCAGGCTGCGCAGGAAGTCCGTCGCCTGGTGGTGCAGATGGGCGGCGAGGACTTCGCGGGCGGTGTGTCCCGTAAGCGTGGGGCTGCCGGTTCCGTACGGGCGTGGCCGGCCGCCTGAGCGCGGCGGCGAGCCGGTGCGTGCCGGGCCGTCGGCCAGCGCGGCGGGCGCGCCGCCGGGCCCGGCGGGCTCGTAGCGGAGCGGGGGGAAGTCATGTCGCTGGGCCACGCCGGCGCCTCCGGGCGTCAATGAGCATTTCCTGTACGTTGCGCAGCGGCGCGCCGTCCGCGTCGACCGCGTGCCGGGTCCAGTTGCCGTCCGGGCCCAGGTGCCAGGACGAGGTGGCGTCCGACGTGCCGGTCTCCAGGAGCCGGTTGAGGGCGGCGCGGTGGCCCTGGTCGGTGACCCGTACCAGCGCCTCGATCCGCCGGTCCAGGTTGCGGTGCATCATGTCGGCGCTGCCGAGCCAGACTTCGGGCTCACCGCCGTTGCCGAATGCAAAGACCCGGGAGTGTTCGAGGAAGCGGCCGAGGACGCTGCGCACCCGGATGTTCTCGCTGAGCCCCTCGACCCCGGGCCGCAGGGCGCAGATGCCGCGCACCCACACGTCGACCGGCACACCGGCCTGCGACGCGCGGTAGAGCGCGTCGATGACGGCCTCGTCCACCATCGAGTTGACCTTGATGCGGACGTAGGCGGGCCGCCCCGCGCGGTGGTGGGCGATCTCCTTGGTGATGCGCTGGACCAGGCCGTCGCGCAGCGACTTGGGGGCCACCAGCAGCCGCCGGTAGGTCTCCCGGCGGGAGTAGCCGCTGAGCCGGTTGAAGAGGTCGGAGAGGTCGGCGCCCACCTGCGGGTCGGCGGTCAGCAGCCCCAGGTCCTCGTACAGCCGGGCGGTCTTGGGGTGGTAGTTGCCCGTCCCCACGTGCGCGTAACGGCGCAGCATCTCGCCTTCCTGGCGGACGACCAGCGACAGTTTGCAGTGCGTCTTGAGCCCGACCAGCCCGTACACGACATGGCAGCCCGCCTCCTCCAGTTTGCGCGCCCATTTGATGTTGGCCTGCTCGTCGAAGCGCGCCTTGATCTCGACGAGGACGAGCACCTGCTTGCCGGATTCCGCGGCGTCTATCAGGGCGTCGACGATCGGTGAGTCGCCCGAGGTGCGGTAGAGCGTCTGCTTGATCGCCAGGACGTCCGGGTCGGCGGCGGCCTGCTCCAGGAACGCCTGCACGGAGGTGGAGAACGAGTCGTACGGGTGGTGGAGCAGCACGTCACGGGCGCGCAGCGCGGCGAAGATGTCGGGCGCCGAGGCGGACTCGACCTCGGCGAGGTCGCGGTGGGTGCCCGCCACGAACTTGGGGTACTTCAGCTCCGGGCGGTCCAGCGCCCCTATGCCGAACAGGCCGGTCAAATCCAGGGGTCCGGGCAGCGGATAGACCTCGGAGTCGGAGACCTTCAGCTCCTGGACGAGCAGGTCCAGTACGGCGGGGTCGATGGTCTCCTCGACCTCCAGGCGCACCGGCGGCCCGAAGCGGCGCCGCATCAGCTCCTTCTCCAGCGCCTGGAGCAGGTTCTCCGCGTCGTCCTCCTCGACCTCCAGGTCCTCGTTGCGGGTCACCCGGAACATGTGGTGGGCCCGCACCTCCATCCCCGGGAACAGCTCCTCCAGGTGGGCGGCGATCACGTCCTCGATGGGCACGTACCGCTGCGGAGCGGCCTCCAGGAAGCGGGAGAGCAGCGGCGGCACCTTCACCCGTGCGAAGTGGTCGTGGCCGCTGACCGGATTGCGTACGACGACGGCCAGGTTGAGGGACAGGCCGGAGATGTACGGGAACGGGTGCGCCGGGTCGACCGCCAGCGGCGTGAGGACCGGGAAGATCTGCTGCCGGAACAGCGTGAACAGGCGGGCCTGCTCCTTCTCGGTCAGGTCGGGCCAGCGGATCAGGTGGATGCCCTGGTCGGCGAGTTCGGGGGCGACGTCCTGCTGGTAGCAGGCGGCGTGCCGCGCCATCAGCTCGCGCGAGCGGGTCCAGATCAGGTCCAGCACCTCGCGGGGCTGGAGGCCGGAGGCGGAGCGGGTGGCGACACCGGTCGCGATGCGCCGTTTGAGGCCCGCGACGCGGACCATGAAGAACTCGTCGAGGTTGCTCGCGAAGATCGCGAGAAAGTTGGCCCGTTCGAGCAGCGGGGTGGCCGGGTCCTCGGCCAGTTCCAGTACCCGCTCGTTGAACGCCAGCCAGCTCCGCTCACGGTCCAGGAAGCGGCCGGCGGGCAGTTCCTCGCCGTCGGCGCCTGCCGCGCCGGATTCCTCGTAATCGTCCAGGTCGGCGTCGAGATCCGGCTCCAGCTCGGGCACCGGCACGGCGACCGCGTGCGGCCGGTGCGCGGCTATGGAGCCCACCGACGGCTGCGCGGACGGCGGCAGGTGGTCCGCCGCCCGGGACGCCGGCGTCTCGGTACGGTCCGTTGCCTGGGCGCTGGGCTGCTGGTTCATGGCCTTATTCTTCCGCGCCGAGGGCGATACCAGCCCGTCGGACGGAGTCGGTACGGGGCGCAGGCGGCGACCGGCGGCGTTCGGGACAGCGGGCTGCATTCAGTGATGCTCGCAAGCGACGTTGAATCACCGGTAACGCGGACATGGCGGCCAGGCAAGCGGGCCGCTACTGGCCGGTGTTTACATTCCCGTGTCTTGTGCGGGACGGGGCGCGCCCCAGGGCGCACAAGGGGGCGCGCGAAGGCCCCGGCGTGCGCCCCCGGAGGGGACCACGGCGCCATCGTGCTTGCCGCGGTACGGCGGGGAACAGGGCCGTACGGGTTACTTCAGCGGGTTCAGGGGGATGTACTCGCTCGTTTCGTCCGCGAGGAGGAGGTCCGGATTGACATCGGCCCCACCGCAGTGGTTGTAGGGGATCTGGCTCGACATCTGCAGGAGGTTGCTGTCGGCCAGGCCGGGATTGCCCTGAGCGGCGGTCTGCACCAGCCCCGAGTGGTGAAGCGTGAGGCACTTGGTGCCGAATGAGGCGGCGCCGATACTGGCGGTGCCGCCGGCACGCGCGTGGGGCGCGGTCATCAGCCCCGTTCCGACCATCGTGATGGCCAGCCCTACCGTTACCGCGACACCCCTGATGTGCATGGGCTGCGAACGAGGCCCGGCGACCGCGGGTACGGGCGGTGCCGCGGTAGGACAGTCGGACGATTGGTCGTTCGCCCCAGGGTCACCGGCATGCACGACGCATTCACCCATACGTGAACCACCCGTTCAGCGGCGCATCGACGTCGGATCAGCAGGCTTCAAGCCCCTGATCAGCGGGCCGGGGGCGTCAACCGTACGCAGAACGTGACGACGGCCCCCCGCGGCCGGCCGCCGACGCCCCGGCCGATCTCCAGACTGTCCGTGAGCTGTCGTACGGTCCACAGGCCCCACCCCGCCGCGCTGCCCAGTCCGGGGGCGCGGTCCGGGATGACGGACGCGTCGAAGCCCGGACCGCTGTCGGAGACCCGGCAGCACACCAGAAGCCCGTCGCGGTACAGCGCGAGCCGCCCGCCGCCCCCCGCGTGCCGGATCGCGTTGTCCGCCACCTCGTTGGCGGACACCAGCAGGGCGTCGCGCCGGTGCCCCGCCAGGCCCAGGCGGGCCGCGTACGAGCCGATCAGAAGACGCAGCCGCGGCAGGTCGGCCGAGCCGAAACCGGTCTCCAGGCAGCAGTCGGCCGGCAGATCCGGGGCCGGCCCCCCCGGCGGCCGGTCCGGGCCTCCGGCCGGGGAGCCCTCGGTCGTCGGTCCCATTGCGTCACTCGCCTTCCACCGTCAGCTGCGGGATGTCGAGCGCCCCCAGAAGCAGGAACGTGTGGGTGTGTATGCCGCCGCCCCGGACGACGACGTGCCTGCCGTGCGCGGCGGCGGCCAGCCGCAGTACGGCCCGCGCGCAGTAGACGTCGAGGAAGGTCAGCTCGGTGAGGTCCAGGACCAGGCGCGGCGCGGGGGAAGCGGCGACGCGGCGCAGGGCGGCGTCGAACCGTTCGCGGGTGGACAGGTCGGCCTCACCGATCAGCCGCAGCCCGTACGTGTCGTCGCCGCCCTCCGTGAGCGGGGCGGCCAGCAGGCTGCCGGGGCGCTCCAGCAGCGCCGTGGGGTGCCCGGCCGACGCCCGGTCCAGCACCTCGTCGCTGAAGCGGGTCTCGTCGTAGGTGCAGATCTCGGTGTAGCGCGCGTCGTCGAACAGGTAGTGGCAGCCTTCTCTCTCCCGCCACAGCACCTGTTCGATGTCCGCGCCGAAGGCCGCCACCCACGCCATGTCGATGGCGCTGCGGACCCGCGCGTACCCGTCGTCCAGCGCCTCCTCGACCTCCCGCCGCAGCCCGGCCATCTGCCGCTCCACCGAGAGGGGCCGCGGCCGCCACATCCGGTCCATGGCGAGCAGCTTCAACTGGCCGCGGCGTACGGAGAAGCCGACCGGCGGCCCGTACGCCTCCAGGTGCTCCAGCACGGTGGCGTTCGGCAGGGCCGGGTCCGCGAAGAGCAGCACCCGCTCGCCGCGGCTGATGCCGGCATGGGCGTACGAGCCGATCGTGGCCCACCGCGATTCCTCGTCCGTGTAGCTCGCGAAGGCGTGGTCGCCCGGCCGCAGACGCTCCACCGACACGATGCGCGCGTGCTCCTCGGCTTGGAAGGGCAAGGAACTCTCCTACGTCTGCCGCTGTTTCGGCGCCTGCCGCCATCCCGGCCGCCCTCGCCGAATGCGGGAGCACCCGGCCGTACCGAGTGCGGGCACCCGGCGGCAGGGTAGCGGGACGACGGATGCCGTCGCCCCGGGAGACGGGTCGACGGCATCCATGGTCCGCTGCGGAGTGACGGGCGATCGGTTGTGATCGTTGAGCGGCTCAACTCGGCGCGTTTATGAGGCTGGTTGCATACGGGGGTTCCGGGCGGCGGCCGCCCCCGACCTGCCGTGCGCCCGCGCCCGCGCCCGCCGCGCTGTCGCGCGCCCCCTCAGGTCTCCGTGCGGTACATCAGGTCCGTCTCGTGCGTGGTGAACCCGAGCCGCTCGTAGACCGAGACGGCGGGGCCGTTGTCCGCGTCGACGTACAGCATCGCCGTCGGCACGCCCTGTGCCGCCAGATGCCGCAGGCCGATGGCGGTGAGCGCCTTGCCGAGGCCGCCGCCCTGCGCGTCCGGCCGGACGCCGACCACGTACACCTCGCCCAGCCCCTCCTCCGAGTGGACCTTGGTCCAGTGGAAGCCGATCAGCCGGCCGCCGCGCTCGGCGAGGAAGAAGCCCTTGGGGTCGAACCAGGGCTCGCTCTTGCGGTCGTCGAGGTCCCGCTGGGTCAGCGAGCCCTGCTCGGGGTGGTGGGCGAAGGCCGCCGCGTTGGCCTCCAGCCACGCCGCGTCGTCCGTGCCGGGCTGGAAGGCGCGTACGGTCACGCCTTCCGGAAGCACCGGCTCCGCCAGGTCCAGGTTGTTCAGCGGCCGGCGCATCTGCCGAAGCTCGCGGAAGAGCGTCATGCCGAGGGTCTGGGCGAGATGGCGGGCCGCGGAGTGCCCGCCGTGCGCCCACACCCGCAGGCGGCGGCCGGACTGCTCCAGCAGCCCGGTGCCCAGCGCGCGGCCGTGGCCGTGCCCCCGGTGGGAGGGGTGCACGACCAGTTCGGCGGCGGGCGCCTCCACGGGGTCGGTGTCCTCCAGCTGTGCGTAACCGGCGAGCGCCCCGGCCTCGTCGTCCGGGCCGCCCGGTACGTACAGCAGCAGGTGCCGTACGCCCTCGCGCCGTCCGCCGCGCAGCTGGAGACGCCCCTGTTCGGACACCGCGGGCTGTCCGTCCGTCGCCGCGGCCAGCTCGATCAGTTCGAGGACGGCGGCGGCCGTGTCCGGCGCCAGTGCGTCCGCCACCTCGATCCGCCGGCCGGTCCGGGCCTTGTCCTGTGCTGCGTCAGTCATGCCTCGAAGCGTACGGCCCGGACGCCGGTACACCCGATGCACACCGGTCCGTCACCCGGTACCCCCTGTTCCGCTACGCGCGTTGACCGTACGCTACGTCCGCTCGGACACCAGCCCACAAGGGGGACCCACCTCATGTCACCGAGACCTCAGCGGCGGCGCGCGACGCGTGCCCTGACGGCCGGGGCGGCGGCGCTCGCCGTGGCCGCCGGCATCACGGCGGCGGCAGCGCCGGCCGGTGCCGAAGGCACCGCGGCCGCCTCGCACGCCCGCCACGGCGGCCACTCCGGCCGCACCGTCGACGTCCAGCTGCTCTCCTTCAACGACTTCCACGGCAACCTGGAGGCCCCGCAGGGCTCCTCCGGCACCGTCGAGGAGGTCCAGCCCGACGGCAGCCGCAAGAAGGTCGAGGCGGGCGGCGTCGAGTACCTCGCCAACGCGCTGCGTACGGCGCGCAAGGGCCACCCGTACTCCGTCACCGCGGCGGCCGGTGACATGGTCGGCGCCAGCCCGCTGCTGTCCGGGCTCTTCCACGACGAGCCGACCATCGAGGCGATGAACAAGCTCGGCCTGGACGTCACCTCGGTCGGCAACCACGAGTTCGACGAGGGCCGCGCCGAACTGACCCGCCTCCAGAAGGGCGGCTGCCACCCCAAGGACGGCTGCTACGAGAAGGGCAAGCGCTTCAAGGGCGCCGACTTCCCCTACCTCGCCGCGAACGTCACCGACGAGAAGACCGGCCGCCCGATCCTCAAGCCGTACACCGTCTGGAAGCACAAGGGCGTCAAGATCGGCTTCATCGGGGTCACGCTGGAGGGCACGCCCGACGTGGTCAGCGCCAACGGCGTCAAGGGCCTGAAGTTCCACGACGAGGCCGAGACCATCGACAAGTACGCCAGGGAACTGGACCGGCAGGGCGTGAAGTCGATCGTCGCGCTGATCCACGAGGGCGGCATGCCCGCCTCCACCGCGTACAACTACGACTGCGACAGCCCCGGCCCCGGCTCGGGCATCTCCGGGCCGATCGCCGAGATCGCCAAGAAGGTCACCCCGAAGGTGGACGCGCTGGTCACCGGCCACACCCACCAGGCGTACGCGTGCACCGTCCCGGACCCGGCCGGCATGCCGCGCACCGTCACCTCGGCCGCGTCCTTCGGCAAGCTCTACACGGACACGACGCTCACCTACGACCGGCGCACCAAGGACATCGTCCGTACGACGGTGAAGTCGGCCACCGCGCGCAACCACGTCGTCAACCGCACCCAGCCCAAGGCCGCCGACATGACCGCGCTGATCCAGCGCTGGAACAAGCTCGCAGCGCCGGTCGCCAACAAGCCCGTCGGCTACATCTCCGCCGACATACCGGGCCGCGGACAGGCGACACCCGAGACGCCGCTCGGCGACCTGATCGCCGACGCGCAGCTGGAGGCCACCGGGGCCGCGGACAAGGGCGGGGCGCAGCTCGCTCTGATGAACCCCGGCGGTATCCGCTCCGACCTGGCGCACAAGGCGTCCGGGAGCGAGGGCGACGGCGTGGTCACCTACGGCGAAGCCTTCACCGTGCAGCCCTTCACCAACATGACCAACGTCGTGACGCTCACCGGCGCACAGCTGCTCACCGCGCTCCAGCAGCAGGTCAGCGGCCCGAACGAGGCGTCCCCGAAGATTCTCCAGGTGTCGAAGGGCCTGGCGTACACCCTGGACCTCACCAAGTCGGGCGCCGACCGCGTCGTCAAGGACTCGGTGCGCCTGGACGGCGCGCCGCTGGACCCCGCGAAGACCTACCGCGTCGCCATGAACGAGTTCCTGGCCGGCGGCGGTGACGGCTTCGCCGTCCTGAAAGAGGGCAAGGACAAGTACGTCGGCCCGTCCGACCTGGACGCCTTCACCGCGTACCTGACCGCGCACTCGTCGGCCACCGCGCCGCTGGCGCCGCCGAAGGCGGACCGGATCACGGTGGTCAAGTAACGGGCGGGGGTTGTCGGTAGGTGTGGGGCCGCGGTCCGGCGGGGATCCGCCGGGCCGCGGGCCGTAGCGGCGTCAGTTCTTCTGGTTCTTCTGCTTGGCGCCCGCGACGAACCCGGTGGCCAGATTGTGGTACGGATACGTGCTCGCGGTCAGGTAATCCGGGCCCAGTTGGTAGCCCACTGTCTGATCGAGCCGCTGGCGTACCTCTTCTTCCGTACTCATCACCGCTTTTGAGCACCGCTTGTCCGTGGTCGGTTCGGCCTGCGAGAACGTGATGGTCTTTGGGCCGATATCGGCCTTCCCGCGGTAATCGTTGCAGCCGAAGTTCCCGCGGAAGGTACCGTCCTCGTCGAGGACGAAATACACCTTGCCGATATCCGGAGCGTGGGCGTCGATGGCCCACTCTTCGTCGCTGTGGTCGAGCTTGCTGATACGCCACTCGCTGCCGACGAGGGATACGGGCCGGTTCTTGTGCAGCACGAGTTTCGACCCGTGCGAGTCGGTCAGATTCACCCAGGAGTAGTTGGTGGTGATCTTCAACTCACCGTCGAGGACCTGCTGGACGTCCTTCTCGTAATCCAGATGCCGCGCGTCGCAGCTCTTCCCGCCGTCCGGTCCCGGCAGGGTCTCCCGGTCCCGTACCGTCACCGTGTCGCCCTTGATATCGGCCTTCGCCCGGAACTCGTGGCAGCCGAAACTCCCGGACGCCTTGCCGGCCCCGTCGAACTTCACCCAGGCTGCACCCCGCGGCGCCCGCTTGAGCCCGCTGTCTCCTATGGACAACTCCCATATGTCCCAGTGCTGACCGGCCAGGGGGAGCGGATTCTCCTCGTCGGTCGAGGAGTCGTCCGATGCGGGTGCCGCGCTGGACCCGCCCTCTCCCTGGCCCTGCGCTTTACGGTCCGTGCCGCAGCCGGCGAGGCCGGTCACACTCACCAGAAGTGCCGCCGACGCGATGGCCGTGCGCCGTACTCCCCTGCCCCCGAATGGCATATAGGTCACTTGCCTTCCCCCTCCTTCTGCCTGACTGCCCGGATGACGGTCAGGCGGTACCGCCGAAACCGCCCATTCCCCGACGCCATGGCTCCCTGTTCCTCCACACTCGACACGCCTGCATCGCTCACCACCCTCTCAATGCGTCGCAGCGCAAGGAAACGGCCCACCTCACGCTTTCCCGGAAGGAACAGCCGATGACGCCGATCTCCGACGACTCCCCGCGCGCCTCTCGCGGACCCCGCCGCTCCCGGTCGCGCCTGGCCGCGATCACGCTCAGCGCCGCGCTTCTGGGCGCCGGTGCGCCCACCGCGTACGCGGCACTGACCGACGACGCCCGGCCCGCCACCACGCGCACCGCCGCCCCGCCCCAGAAGGCCGTCGAGGGGCGCCCGTACATCGAGACCAGCCTCCTGTTCGGCACCGCCCGGCCGAACGGCGGGCCGCCGGTCACCGACAAGGAGTTCCACGCCTTCGTGGACGCGTACGTCACGCCGCGCTTCCCCGCCGGGCTCACGGTGCAGGACGGCTACGGGCAGTACCGCGACTCCCACGGCACGATCGAGCGGGAGCGCTCGTACGAGCTGATCCTGCTCTACCCGACGTCCCAGGCCCGGCCCAACGGCCCGAAGATCGAGCAGATCCGCGCCGCCTACATGAAGCGTTTCGGCCAGGAATCGGTGGCCCGTATCGACGACAGCGCGCGGGTGGACTTCTGAAGGTGGCCGACCACCACCCATGCATGTTCACCCTAGGGTGAACATAGGCTAGGGTGGCCGCAGCCCGGCCGGGAGCGGCAGGGGGGTGCACCCGCGCACCCGGCCGGGCCGACGATCCGCCACGACAGCAGCGAGGTTGAGGGCCATGACGACTCTGGGAATCATCGGAAGCGGGCACATCGGCGCGGCGGTCGCCCGGCTGGCGGTGGCGGCCGGCATGCAGGTCGTCCTGGCCAACTCCCGCGGCCCGGAGACCCTTGCCCAGCTCACCGGCGAACTCGGCCCGTCGGCCACGGCGGGCACCGCCGAGGAAGCCGCGCTGGCCGGCGATGTCGTCGTGACCGCCGTCCCGCTGACGGCCGTACCCAGCCTCCCCGTATCCGCCCTACGAGGCCGGACCGTCCTCGACACCAGCAACTACTACCCGCGCCGCGACGGCCGGATCACCCCGCTCGACACCGAGGAGCTGACCACCAGCGAACTGGTGCGGCAGCACTTGCCCGGGGCCCGCCTCGTCAAGGCGTTCAACAACATCCTGGCGCACCACATCCCCCAGCTCGCCCGCCCCTCCGCCGCACCGGACCGGTCCGCGCTGCCCATCGCCGGCGACGACGGCGACGCGAAGCGGACGGCGGCGGCCCTGATCGACCGGCTCGGCTTCGACACGGTGGACGCCGGGCCGCTGGCCGAGAGCTGGCGCTTCGAGCCGGAGTCGGCCGCCTACACCCGGCTGTACGCCGCCGACCCGGACGTCCCACGCGAGCGCCTGTTCGACGTGCCGGGCCTGCCCGTACCGGCCGAGGGCCTGTGCACGGCCCTCGCCCACGCCCAGCGCGTACGCGTCGCCAACCGCACGTACTGAGCGGTGCCGTCGGCCCTCCCCGGCCTACTTGCCCTTGTCCTCCGCGAGCGTGTGGGCGACCAGTGCGTTGGCGTGGCCGTGCCCCATCCCGTGCTCGGTCTTGAGCCAGCCGACCAGCTCCATGTGCTTGGCAAGCGACGAAGCGCGGATGAGGTCCTTCCACTCGGCTATCGGCTTCCCGTACTTCTTCTCGATCGACGGGAAGTAACTGGCCGGGCCTTTCACAGCGGTTTCAGTCATGGCCGCAGTCTGACACCCACCACTGACAACGCCCCTTCCTCCGCCCGGAAAATGGGCGGCCGGGCGGCAGGCCCCCTGCTATGTTGCGCCGATGTCCTCGATCAAGCAGGTCCAGATCACCTTCGACTGCGCGGAACCCGAACGCGTCGCCCGCTTCTGGTGCGAGGTGCTGGGGTACGTCGTACCGCCGCCCCCGGAGGGGTTCGCCTCGTGGGCCGATTACGACCGCACGCTGCCGGCCGAGCGGCAGGGCGCGTCGTTCGTCTGCGGCGACCCCTCGGGCGTGGGCCCGCGCCTGTTCTTCCAGCGCGTCCCCGAAAGCAAGGTCGTCAAGAACCGGGTACACCTCGACGTCCGCGTCGGCACCGGCCTCGTGGGCGAGGAACGCCTCGCCAAGCTCGAAGCCGAGTGCACACGCCTGGTCGCACTCGGCGCGACACGCGTGCGCGTTCTGCTCGCCGACGAGTACGACGAGTCGTGCATCGTCATGCAGGACGTCGAGGGCAACGAGTTCTGCCTCGACTGAGCGGAACTAGCCCCTCCGGTCAAGCCTGCCGGCCTTGATGTGGCCTATGAGGCCGCGCAGCGCTTGGGGGGCGGCCCCGAGGATGGTGTCGGGGGTGTCGCTTTCCACCAGGTTGACACCCTCACCGCCCTCGTCCACCGCCACGTAAACGCAGTTCGCCCCCTCGCCGCTGAACGACGATTTCTGCCATGAGCCGTGGCCCATCGGTCCCCTTTCACAGTTCGCGGGTGACGCCATGGATCAGGTCACGGGACTTGTCCGGCGTGAGGGCGCACCCTTCCATCCGGTCGAGTACCGACCGGTACTTGCCCAACTGGGCTTCCGCGTCCAGGAACTCCTGCCCGTGGTCCGTGTCGAGTTGGACGGTGTCGAGCTGCGGCACCGACGCGGACACGTACACGATGGGCTGGCCGGAACCGGGGAAAGCGCCGCCCCCGAAGGGGATGACCACGACGCTCACGTGGTCGCTTTCGCCCATCTCGTTCAAGTGCTTCAGCTGCTCCCGAGCTATGTCCCGGCCTCCGAAGCCCATCCGCAGGGCTGCCTCGTGCAGCACCACCGTCACCGGTGTCGGCCGGTCGCCGTAGAGGATGGACTGCCTCTTGATCCGGTGCGAAACGCGGTATTCGATCTCGTACGCCGCCAGCTTCGGGACAACCTCGCTGAAGATGGCCCTGGCATGAGCCGGGGTCTGCAGGAGGCCGGGCAAGTGGACGACGGACGCGACGCGCAGGCTCGTTGCGTGGTGTTCGAGTTCGGCCAGGTCCAGCAGACTGGCGGGAAGCAATTCGCGGTACTCCTCCCACCAGCCACGCGTGCGTCCGCCCGTCATGGCGGCCAACGAACCGATGAGCCGGTCATCGACGCATGCGTAATTGTGGGCCATGACCCGCACCCGTTCGGGCCCGACGGCGTACCTGCCCGACTCGATGTTGCTGATGCGGGATTGGTTGACCCCCAGCAGCCCGGCAGCCCCGGTCGTGGACAGACCGGCACGCTCCCGCAGTTTGCGCAGCTCAGCTCCGAGTCGCCGCTGTCGCAGCGTTGGGGGAGCACTTGATGGCACCAGCATCCCTTCCTGCCACCCGGGTCACCCACACAGGGGGACTTGGCCTTCATTCCGCCGCAGCAATGGAATATAGGCCACCTAAGGCCCTACCGTGTGTTCCAAGCCACTCCTCGCATCCCCTGACGGGAGACTGCCATGGCCACCGTATCCCCGCCCCAGAACTGGGCCTACACCCTCCAACTCCCCCGTTCCGCCGGGGCACCCCGGATCGCGCGGGTGATACTGCGGGCCGCGCTTGACCACCACGGCATGGAGGAGCTGGCCGAGGTGGCCGAGGTGGCCGAGCTGCTGACCAGTGAGCTGGTCACCAACGCGTATCTGCACACCGACGGGCCCTCCTCGGTGCGGATGCGGCGCGTGCGGGAGGGCCGGGTCCGGGTCAGTGTGTGGGACACCGACCCGGCGATTCCGGCCTCCTTCGGCGGGGCGGGGGCCGGTCCGGACGCGGAGGCCGGGCGTGGGCTGCTGCTCGTCCGGCTCTGCGCGGCCAACTGGGGCGGGCACCCGATCGGGTCGGGGCTCTTCGGGCTGGACGGGAAGGCGCTCTGGTTCGAGCTGGTCGCGGGGCGCGACGCGTTCGACGTCGCGGCGTAAGCGGAGCGCCCCGCCTGGCGGATCAGCGGAAGTCGGCGGCGTGGCCCTCGACCCACTGCTCGAACGTGCGGGCCGGGCGGCCGGTGACCCGCTCAACCGTGTCCGTGACCGGGGCCGTCGTGCCGACGGCGGTGGCGAAGAGGCGGAAGAGCTGGAGCAGCACCTCCTTCGGGACCCCCGGCGTCGCGCGCTCCTCGGCGGCCTGCTCCTCGGGGATCGTCTCCACCCGCGTGGGGCGGCCGATGACGCGGCCGATGGTGGCGACCTGGTCCTCCCTGGTGAGGGACGCCGGTCCGGTGACGACATACGCCTGACCGGCGTGCGCGCCCGTGGTGTCCAGGAGGGCCGCGCCGGCCACCGCGGCGAGGTCGTCCTCGTGTACGGGCGAGGTGGCGGCCCCGGGGTGCGGGTCGCGGACCACGCCCCCCTCCCGGATCTCCTCGGCCCACTGGAGCGCGTTGGCGGCGTACGCGCCGCCGCGTACGAAGGTCCACTCCAGGCCGGAGGCGCGTACCGCGTCCTCCACCGCGCCGTGCATCCGGGCGAGGAAGTTGTCGGCGTCCTGCGGGCCTTCGCTGACGGCTATGGAGGAGTTGAGGACGATGCGGCGCACCCCGGCCTTTACCGCCGCGTCCACGACGGTGCGGGCCGCGTCGCCGCCGCCCGCCGCCAGGTTGAGGAACAGCGCGTCGGCGCCGTGCAGGGCCGGTCCGAGCGAGGCCGGGTCGGTCAGGTCGGCCCGTACCGTCTCGGCCTCGGCGGGCAGGCCGGCCCGCTCGGGGTCGCGGGTCAGCGCGCGTACGGCGGCGCCCTCCGCGAGCAGGTGGTCGACCAGGCTGCGGCCGATGTTGCCGGTGGCGCCGGTTACTACGATCATCGCGGGGCCCTCCAGGGGGTGCGGCGAAGCTGTTGATTTCGGTCAACGCCGGGGCGCTCCGGTAATTCCCGACCGGCCGGTTCGGGCCAAGCGGGCGGGACAAGCCCGTGCAAATCTCACTTACCGCCAGTAGGACTTGCGTTCGAGGGTTGTACGCATGGTGGGATGTCCTGATGCGCATCCCCCCACGCATACCCTCACCCTCCTCGAACCTTCCCCCCACACCGGACACAGACGAACAGGGCAGCTCGGGCGATATGGGCAGTACAGCCGGTACGGACGGCACAGGCGGCACGTCCGGTGCGGGCGAAGGCGGCGGGAAGCGTCAGGGCCTCGGCGACGCTCCCGGCCGCGACACGGGCGACACCGCGCAGTTCGAGAAGATCAACCCGTACGCGGATCTGGCCGCACTGGCCGACCCCGAGCCGGACCCGGGCGCGGAGCCCGCGGGCGGCCCGGCTCGGCTGAACCGGCGTACGTACCTCAACGAGCGCGACGGCAGCGACGACCCGCTGGGCCTGGGCCTGCGCTCCGAGGACGACGATCCACAGGCGTGGGCGCCGCCGAACCACAGGCGCCGCAAGCGCGGGATCAGCCGCTTCGCGGCGGTGCCGAAGGCGGCGAAGCTGCTGGTCGCGGTCCTGGTGTGCATGGCGTTCCTGGCGCTGTCCGACCGGTTCGCCGTGCTGTACGCGCAGCACGCGGCCGCGGAGAAGATGAAGGAGTCGCTGCATCTGAACGCCGCTCCGGAAGTGGACATCAAGGGGTTCCCGTTCCTGACGCAGGTCGTCGGCAAGCGGCTGGACCAGGTGGACGTCACCATTCCGGACCTCGCGGCCGACCGGGTGTCGCTGGCCAAGGTCGAGGCGACCGCGAAGGACATACAGATCATCGGCGACCTGCCCAGCTCCCTCACGGGCGCCACGGTCGGCAGCATGCAGGGCACCGTGCTGCTGTCGTTCGACGACATGAACCGGGAACTGGGCGCGTCACAGGTCAAGTTCAGCGAACTGGGCCCGAACTCCGTGCGCGCGGTCGGGCAGCTGCCGATCGCCGGGCACGAGCTGCGCGTACAGGCGGAGGCGCACATCCGGCAGGCCGGTGACCGCGGGATCAGCACGGACATCAGCAAGATGCGGCTGGACATCGCGGACGTGGCCGTCTACCGCCCGGGCACCGGCAAGGAGGAGGGCCTGCGGCTGACCCGCAAGGCCGCGGCCGAGGTGAGCCGGCAGGCCGCCAAGGTGAAGGCCATGCTGGGCGTGCCCGCCATCGCGGAGCGCCTCGGGATTCCGCGGCAGACCATCGACGAAGCGCTGCGCAGCGAGAAGAAGCTGCACGAACTGACCGGCGCGCCGCGCTTCATCGAGCAGCTGATGCAGGTCAACCTCGTCGACGTGGTGATCGATCACCCGTGGCTGCTCCAGAAGGTCGGCATCGACCCGAAGATCCTGGGCGCGCTGTCCGGCCTGACCAAGCCGCAGCTGGCGGACCGGCTGTCGCTCTCCTTCCGGCTGCCCAAGACGCCCGGTGACGTGCGGCTGCGGGACATCTCGGTGGAGCGGGACGGAATCCGGGTGAAGTTCTCCGGGACCGGGCTGCCGATCGGGAGCGCGGCCAAGGGGAAGTAGGGCGGACGGACGGTGCCGGGGCGCGGGACCGCCCCGGCACGCCCCCTACTCCTCCGGCAGATCCGGCGGCGGCGTGGCCGCCCCGGGCAGGTTCAGTACGGCCTCCGCGCCGCCGCTCGCCGCCGCCCGCAGCTCCACCGTGCCGCCCGCCTGGTACGCCGTGCGCGCCACGATCGACAGGCCGAGCCCGCTGCCCGGCAGGCTGCGGGCCGACGGCGAGCGCCAGAACCGTTCGAAGACGTGCGGCAGTTCCTCCTCGGGAATGCCGGGGCCGTGGTCGCGCACCCGCAGTTCGCCCTTGCGCAGAGCGACCTCGACGGCGCCGCCCTCCGGGCTGAACTTGACCGCGTTGTCCAGCAGGTTGACCACCGCCCGCTCCAGCGCGGCCGGCTCGGCCCGTACGTACCAGGGGTCCAGCTCGGCGGTGATGTCCAGCGTCGGGCCGCGCAGCCGGGCTCGGCGCAGGGCCGAGTCCACGATGTCGTGCAGCGCGACGACCGGTACGGAGCCCGCGCCGCCCGGCCCGGTCTCCGGCGTACGGGAGAGTTCCTGGAGGTCGCCGATGAGCGCGGCCAGCTCCCCCATCTGCGCCTTCACCGAGGACAGCAGCGCCTGCTTGTCCTCGGCGGGCAGCTGCCGCCCGGACTGCTCGCTGCGCACCAGCAGGTCGATGTTGGTACGCAGCGAGGTCAGCGGCGTCCGCAGCTCGTGTCCAGCGTCCGCGATCAGCTGCTGCTGCAAGTCGCGGGAGGAGGCCAGCGCGGCGGTCATGGAGTTGAAGGAGCGCGAGAGCCGGGCGATCTCGTCCTCGCCATCGACGGGGATGCGGATCGTCAAGTCCTCCGTACGGGCGACATGTTCGACGGCTTCGGTGAGCCGGTCCACGGGCCTGAGGCCCGCGCGGGCGACCCACAGGCCCGCGGTGGCAGCGCCCAGCACACCCACGCCGGTGACGATCAGGAGGATCAGGGCGAGCTGGTTGAGGGGCTGGGTGACCGGGTCCATGGGGGTCGCGATGGAGACCGCGACCTGGTGGCCGGACGCGTCGATCAGCGGACCGCGGTACGGACGGGTGATCACCCTCATCTCCGTGCCGTCGGCGGCCCGGGTGGTGTGCAGCGCCTCGCCGGACCGGCCCTGCGCCACGTCCACGTCGGACGTCTCCGCGGGGATGCGGGTCTTCTCCCACCAGGTGCAGACGCTGCCGTCGGACATCACGATCTGCACCGTGTACGGCGTGGGCAGCCGCAGCTGGACGTTGCCCGGCACCGGGCTGTTGCACCTGCCCGCCAGGTCCTGCACGTACTCGGCGGCCACCCCCTGGCGCTTGAGGGTCTCGTCGACCTGTTCCGTCAGCCGGTCCCGGGTCACCACCCAGCAGGCAGCGGCCGACGCGGCCACGGCGACCGCCACGGCGACCGCCGTGAGCACGGCCAGCCGGGAGCGCAGCGGCAGCAGCCGGTAGCGGCGCACGATGCGTTCCTTGAGGCCGGGTCTCCTGCCGGTGGCGGGAGCCGGTGCGGAACCGGCCGGTTCCTGACTCATTCGGCGCCGCCCTCGGCCCGCAGCACGTACCCCACCCCGCGCACCGTGTGCACCAGCCGCGGTTCGCCGCCCGCCTCCGTCTTGCGGCGCAGATACATCACGTACACGTCCAGGGAGTTGGAGGTCGGCTCGAAGTCGAAGCCCCAGACCGCCTTGAGGATCTGCTCCCGGGTGAGCACCTGGCGCGGGTGCGCGAGGAACATCTCCAGCAGCGTGAATTCCGTACGGGTCAGCTCGACCTGCCGGTCCCCGCGAGTCACCTCCCGCGTCGCCAGGTCCATCCGCAGATCGGCGAAGGTCAGCGTGTCGCCCTCCGCGGGGGGCGCGCCGGCGGCCGCCGCGTAGGAGCTGCGGCGCAGCAGGGCGCGGATACGGGCGAGGAGTTCGTCCAGCTCGAAGGGTTTGACGAGGTAGTCGTCGGCGCCGGCGTCCAGCCCGGTGACGCGGTCGCCGACCGTGTCGCGGGCGGTCAGCATCAGGATCGGTACGGTCACGCCGCTCGCCCGCAGCCGCCGGGCGGCCGTCAGCCCGTCCATCCGGGGCATCAGCACATCGAGGACGATCAGTTCGGGGTCGTACGCGGCGACCTTCTCGACCGCGTCGAGGCCGTCGACGGCCTGCTCGGTCCCGTACCCCTCGAAGGCCAGGGAGCGCTGCAACGCCTCGCGGACGGCCGGCTCGTCGTCGACGATCAGGATGCGGGCGGGCTGGTCACCGTGCTCGGCGGGACTCATGGCTGTGACTACCTCGGATGTCGATGTGGACGGCTGACCGGGGATTCCGCGGTCCTGCCTGTCAGCCTCGCACGTCGGCGGCCGGGGCACGCCGCTCGGCACGGTGTTCAGCGCGCGCGGGGGATGCGGCACCGCGCGGCCGGGACATGGGGGCGTGGCGTTCACCTCCGGGCGGCCGCTGCCCGGGGCGGCCGGGCCGGGCCCGCCGCAGTGGGCCGCTTGGGGCGGGGGCGCGCCGCCGCCGCGACCTCGGCCGGGCGTTCCGTACGGGCTCCCGCCACCCGTGCCTCGGCCTCCGCCAGGTCGAGGGCCAGGTCCAGGTCGGCGGGCCCGGTACGGGCGTCCGCGCCGTGGTCGACGGTCCACACGCCCGCGCTGCGCCGTTCCTCGCCGGCGCTCCAGGCGATGGCGGCCGCGAGGGCGCGGCGGGCACGGTGGACCGGGACGGTGATCTTGCTGGCCATGGGGGCCTCCTCGTATGTGAGGTTCGGAGGGTGGGGCGGGAGAAGGAGGCAGGAGGGGGGAGCGGGAGAAACGTTTCGGGGGTGGTCACGGGGGCCGGAGTTCAGAGCCGACTGGTCCCGGGAGCCCGGAGTTCGGAGCTGGTCCCGGGAGCCCCGGGTTCAGAGCTGGTGCCAGGGACGGGAAGCGGCGCCAACGGCGGGAAGCGGCGCCCGATACGGCCCCGGAAGCGGCCGTACGCCTGACAGCCACCGCACCGCCTCAGCTGTTGCTGCCGCCCCCGGCCCGCAGCTTCGCCAGGTCCGCCTTGACCGTGTTGATCGGGATGGCGAAGCCGAGGCCGACACTTCCGGCCGAGCTGCTGCCCTGTGCGGAACTGGGCGAGTACATCGCGGAGTTGATGCCGATGATCTGGCCCTTCATGTCGATCAGCGCGCCGCCGGAGTTGCCGGGGTTGAGCGCCGCGTCGGTCTGGATGGCCTTGTACGTGGTCTTCGACTGGCCGGTGTCGCCGTTGTACTGGTTGCCGCCGAACTCGAACGGCCAGCCCGGGCCGCCCTGCTCCTGCCGGCGCTGGCGCCCGTCGTCCTTGGGGACCGTCACATCGCGCTTGAGGGCGGAGACGATGCCGCTGGTGACCGAGCCGGTGAGGCCCTCGGGCGAGCCGATCGCGACGACCTCGTCGCCGACCGCCAGGTTGTCGGAGTTGCCGAGCGAGGCGGTGGTGAGGTTCTTGGCGCCCTTGACCTTGATCAGCGCCAGGTCCTTGTCCGGGTCGGTGCCCACGACGTCGGCCTGCTTCTTGCTGCCGTCGCTGAAGGTGACCTCGACCGAGGAAGCGCCGGCCACCACGTGGTTGTTGGTGACGATCTCGCCGTCCGGGGTGATCACCACGCCGGAGCCGGTGGACTGGCCGCTGGACGTACGCGCCTTGATCTCGACTATGGCGGGGCTGACCGCCTTGGCGACCGCCGAGACACCGCCGCTCTTGGAGGAGCCCGCGTTGACCGCCGGGGTGGTCGTGCTCGCCTGCGGCCGGTCCGTCGCGCTCCCGATGAGCGCGGCGCTGCCGCCGCCTATCAGGCCGGAGGCCAGCGCCACGGCCGCGATCAGCGCGACCGGACGGCGGGCCCGGCGGCGCGGCGCGGGCGCGCCCGTACCGGTGACGTCGGGGCCTTCCGGACCGCCCGGGCCACCGGGGCCGCTCGGGTTGCCGAAACCGGCCGTGCCGCCCGGACCGCCGGGGGCCGCGGGGGTGTCCGCCGCCGACTGCTGCGCGCCATACGGGGGGTGGGGCGGGGGCGGCGGGTAGCCCGCCCCGCTCGTCCCGCCCTGCGCCTGCGGCCCGTGGGCGTAACCCTGGTACTGAGGAGTCTCGTCGCCGCTGCGGCGGTACGTTTCGGTCATGAACCCGACTGTGCGGGCCGACCATGAGAACCGTCTGAGAAGGCCCTGAGAGGCCCGACAGAAGTAGGTATGCCCGGTGTAAGGAAGATCAGCGGCGGGGAGTCGCCGACCCGGTCGGGGGCGGCCGCCCGGGTCAGGCGCGGGGCGACTGGTCGACGCTCGGCACCGAGCCGCCGGCCGCCGGGCCGCAGCCGCACGAGCCCCGGACCACCAGCCGCGCCGGGAACTGCCGCAGCCGCTCGCGCCGCGAGCCGACCACCCGCAGGCCGTCGTCCAGCACCAGGTCCACCGCGGCCCGCGCCATCGCCACCCGGTCCGAGGCGACCGTGGTCAGCGGCGGGTCGGTCAGCGCGGCTTCCTTGACGTCGTCGAACCCGGCCACGGCCAGTTCGCCCGGTACGTCGATGCGCAGCTCGCGGGCGGCCCGCAGGACGCCGATCGCCTGGTCGTCGGTGGCGCACATGATGGCCGGCGGCCGGTCCGGTCCGGAGAGCAGGCCCAGGGCGACCCGGTAGGCGTCGTAGCGGTTGTACGGCGCCTGGAAATACCGGCCTTCGAGGGACTTTCCGGACTCCGACATCGCCCGGCGCCAGCCCTCCAGGTGGTCGGTGACCGGGTCGCCGGACTTCGGCGTCTCTTCCGTGCCGCCGAGGAAGGCGACGTAAGGGTGGCCGTGCTCCAGCAGGTGCCGGGTCGCCAGTTGCGCGCCGCCGACGTCGTCCGTCATCACGGCCACGTCGTCGATCGCGTCAGGTCGCCGGTGCAGCAGGACCACCCGGGCGTCCCAGGCGTCGATCTCGGCGGCGGCGTGCTCGCTGGGCCCCTGGCTGATCAGGATCAGGCCCGCCACGCGCATCCCCAAGAAAGCACGCAAATAGTGCACTTCGCGCTCGTCCAGGTAGTCGGCGTTGCCGACCAGGACCATCTTCCCGCGCTCGGCGGCAGCCTGCTCGACGGCGTGCGCCATCTCCGCGAAGAACGGCTGCCGGGTGTCCGGCACGATCAGTCCTATGAGGTCCGTGCGCCGGGACGCCATCGCCTGGGCCACCCGGTCCGGGCGGTACCCCAGCTCCTTGATCGCGGCGAGCACCCGCTCGCGCGTGGCCGGGGCGACCGGCCTCGGTCCGTTGTTGATGACGTAACTCACCACGGCGGTCGAGGTACCCGCCAGTTTTGCCACATCATCCCGCGTCACCTTGGCCACGCGCGGCAGTCTACGCGGGTGGTTCTACCGCTCGGCAGGCCGAGCGGCAGCGGCTTCTCTCCCGGCACCGGCGCGCGAGGGCGCCGTGCGGCGCGCGCCCGCGCCCGCGCCGTCCTCCGAGCCGTCGCCGTTCGCCGCGGCCCGGCCGCCGCGCTTGTCCTGCGGCTCCCGGTCCTCCGCCGCGCGCTCGGGCTTCTCCGGGGTCACGAAGCGGTACCCGACGTTGCGCACGGTGCCGATCAGCGACTCGTGCTCCGGGCCGAGCTTCGCGCGAAGGCGCCGTACGTGGACGTCGACGGTGCGCGTACCGCCGAAGTAGTCGTAACCCCAGACCTCTTGCAGCAGCTGGGCGCGGGTGAAGACCCGGCCCGGGTGCTGCGCCAGGTACTTCAGCAGCTCGAACTCCTTGAAGGTCAGGTCCAGGACCCGGCCCTTGAGCTTGGCGCTGTAGGTCGCCTCGTCCACCGACAGATCGCCGTTGCGGATCTCCATCGGGCAGTCGTCGGCGGTGATCTGCTGGCGGCCCATGGCCAGCCGCAGCCGGGCCTCGACCTCGGCCGGGCCCGCGGTGTCCAGCAGGACGTCGTCGATGCCCCAGTCCGCGGTGACGGCCGCCAGACCGCCCTCGGTCACCACCAGCACCAGCGGGCAGCCGGGCCCGGTGGAGCGCAGCAGCTGGCACAGCGACCGTACGTGCGGCAGGTCACGCCGCCCGTCGATCAGTATGACGTCGGCCCCGGGGGTGTCCACCAGGGCCGGCCCCTCGGCGGGGGCGACCCGCACGCTGTGGAGCAGCAGGCCGAGCGCGGGCAGCACCTCCGTCGAGGGCTGGAGGGCGTTGGTCAGGAGCAGCAGCGAGCTCATCGCCGATCACCCGCCCGGGCCCCGGCCGGCCGTTTACTGCCCTTTGTGTCCTGCACGCTTCGCTCGCCCATTACGTCTGGTTCCTCCTCGGTCCCTGCGAACGGGGCCCCTCCCATGGCGTTCTCCGGCGGCCATGGGGGCGTCTGCGGCACTGCTTCCTACGGGCGGGCTCCGCTGCCGCCCGAGGGCCCTGCGGAGCGCCGGTGCTCATCGGCGCGTGAACGCGTTTCAAAGCACAAAAGGACCCGGGGGCAACGCTGCCCGGATCCTTCTTGCCCAGCAGAATAGCCCACATGACTTCCGGACCCGAGGCGGATTTTGCGCGATCTTGTGTTCCGTCGATCACTTCGAGTGGCCGGCGCACGTCGCTGTTGACGGAGGACGGGGTCCGCATCGAGGCCCTGTACACGCCTCCGCGCGCCCCCGCGGGCGCCCCCTCGGACGTCCTCGCCGTGGTTCTCGCGCACGGCTTCACCGGGGCGCTGGAGCGGCCCGCGCTGCGCCGCGCGGCCGGGGTCTTCGCCCAGGATGCGGCCGTGATCACATTTTCCTTCCGGGGGCACGGGCGGTCCGGCGGGCGGTCCACGGTCGGCGACCGCGAGGTGCTGGACCTGGCCGCGGCGGTGGGCTGGGCGCGGGCCCTGGGCCACCGGCGCGTCGCGACCGTGGGTTTCTCCATGGGCGGCTCGGTCGTCCTGCGGCACGCCGCGCTGTTCGGAGGGGCGCGCGGGGGGCGCACGGATGCGCGGACCGACATGGTGGTGTCGGTGAGTGCTCCCGCGCGGTGGTTCTACCGGGGTACGGCGCCGATGCGCAGGCTGCACTGGGTGGTGACGCGGCCCACGGGCCGCCTGGTGTCACGCCTGGGGCTGAAGACGCGCATCCATCCGGAGGACTGGGACCCCGTACCGCTCTCCCCCGTCGCCGCCGTCCCGCGCATCTCCCCCACCCCGCTGCTGATCGTGCACGGCGATCAGGACCCGTACTTCCCGTTGGACCATCCGAGGATGCTGGCCGCTGCCGCCGACCCGGACACCGCCGAGCTGTGGCTGGAGCGCGGCTTCGGCCACGCGGAGAACGCGGCGCCCGAGGCGCTGCTCGGCCGTATCGCGGCGTGGACGGCGGAGCGGGCAGCGGAGCGAGCGGCGGAACCGGACGGAGACTGACGGCGGCCCGTACCGCTTACTGGTACGGGCCGCCGCCTGTGTCGCCGGATATCCGGCGACAGACCGTGTTGCCGGAATCCGGTTACTCGGCCTCCGCCACCGGCTCCGCGAACTGCGCCGCGTACAGCCGCGCGTAGGCACCGTCCGCCGCGAGCAGCTCGTCGTGGGTGCCCTGCTCCACGATCGCGCCGGACTCCATGACCAGGATCAGGTCCGCGTCGCGGATCGTGGAGAGCCGGTGCGCGATCACGAAGCTGGTGCGGCCGGTGCGCAGCTGCGCCATGGCGTGCTGGATGAGGACCTCGGTACGGGTGTCGACCGAGCTGGTGGCCTCGTCCAGGACCAGGATCGCGGGCTCGGCGAGGAAGGCGCGGGCGATGGTGATCAGCTGCTTCTCGCCCACCGAGACATTGGCGCCCTCGTCGTCGATGACGGTGTCGTAGCCCTCCGGGAGGGTGCGCACGAAGCGGTCCACATGGGTGGCCTTCGCCGCCTCGATGATCTTGTCCATCGAGGTGCCCTCGGGAGCCCCGTAGGCGATGTTCTCGGCGATGGTGCCGCCGAAGAGCCAGGTGTCCTGGAGCACCATGCCGATGTTGGCGCGCAGCTCCTCGCGGCTCATCGCCTGGATGTCCACGCCGTCCAGGGTGATCCGGCCGCCGCGCACCTCGTAGAACCGCATGAGCAGGTTGACCAGCGTGGTCTTGCCCGCACCGGTCGGGCCGACGATCGCGACGGTCTGGCCCGGGTGGACGGCCAGCGACAGATCGTCGATCAGCGGCTTGTCGTCCTCGTAGCGGAAGGAGACGTCCTCGAAGACGACATGGCCGCTGATGTGCTCCGGGCGCTCGGGCGCGGCGGCGTCCGGCTCCTGCTCGGCGGCGTCCAGCAGCTCGAAGACCCGCTCCGCCGAGGCGACGCCGGACTGCACCAGGTTCGCCATCGAGGCGACCTGGGTGAGCGGCTGGCTGAACTGCCGGGAGTACTGGATGAACGCCTGTACGTCGCCGATGGACAGCGCGCCGGAGGCGACGCGCAGGCCGCCGACCACCGCCACCAGGACGTAGTTCAGGTTCCCGATGAACATCATCGCGGGCTGGATGATCCCGGAGATGAACTGCGCCCTGAAGCCCGCCTCGTACAGGTCCTCGTTCTCCTTGCGGAACAGCTCGGCGGACTCCTTCTGGCGGCCGAAGACCTTGACCAGGGAGTGGCCGGTGTACATCTCCTCGATGTGGGCGTTCAGCTTGCCGGTGGTCTTCCACTGCTGGACGAACTGGGGCTGCGCCCGCTTGCCGACCTTGGTGGCGACGACGACCGACACCGGGACGGTGACCAGCGCGACCAGGGCCAGCAGCGGCGAGATCCAGAACATCATCGCCAGCACGCCGACGATGGTCAGCAGCGAGGTGAGGATCTGGCTCAGGGTCTGCTGGAGCGTCTGCTGGATGTTGTCGATGTCGTTGGTCGCGCGGGAGAGCACCTCGCCGCGCGGCTGCTTGTCGAAGTAGCGCAGCGGCAGCCGCGCCAGCTTCTCCTCGACCTGCTCGCGCAGCCGGAAGACGGTGCGCTGCACGACGAAGGTGGCGATCCGGGCCTGCACGAAGCCGAAGGCGGACGCGCCCACGTAGATCAGGAAGACCCACATCAGCACGGTGCCGACGGCGCCGAAGTCGATGCCCTGGCCGGGTACGACCGGCATCGTGCCGAGCATGTCGGCCAGCCCGTTGTCGCCCTGGTCGCGCAGATGGGCGACGGCCTGGTCCTTGCTGATGCCGGCCGGCAGCTGCCGGCCGACGATGCCCGCCACGATCAGGTCGGTGGCGTGGCCGAGGACCTTGGGGCCCAGTACGGACAGCGCGACGCCCAGCAGGCCGAGCACCACCGCCACCCACATGACGGCGCGCTCGGGCCGCATCTGCCGCAGCAGCCGCAGGCCGGAGCCGCGGAAATCCATGACCTTCTCGGTGGGCTGGCCGCCCATCATGCGCGCGGGACCGGCGGCCGGCGCGGGCCCGCGCCGCTGTGGCGCCTCCTGGCTACTCACGCGGCCTCCTGCTCGGTGAGCTGGGAGAGGACGATCTCCCGGTACGTCTCGTTGTCCGCCATCAGTTCGGTGTGGGTGCCGGTGCCGACGACCCGACCCTCGTCCAGGACGACGATGCGGTCGGCGCCGCGGATCGTGGACACCCGCTGGGCGACGATCACGACGGTGGCGCGGTCCGTCTCGCGGGCCAGCGCGGCCCGCAGCGCCGCGTCGGTCGCGTAGTCCAGGGCCGAGAAGGAGTCGTCGAACAGGTAGATCTCCGGCCTGCGCACCAGCGCCCGCGCTATGGCCAGGCGCTGCCGCTGCCCGCCGGAGACGTTGCCGCCGCCCTGGGCTATCGGCGCGTCAAGGCCGCCTTCCATGCGCTCGACGAAGTCGCGGGCCTGCGCGGTCTCCAGCGCGTGCCACAGCTCCTCGTCGGTGGCGTCCGGGTTGCCGTAGCGCAGGTTCGTGGCGACGGTCCCCGAGAAGAGGTACGGCTTCTGGGGGACGAGGCCGATGACGGAGGCCAGCGTCTCCGGAGCGAGGGTGCGTACGTCCACGCCGTCCACCAGCACCTGGCCGCCCGTCGCGTCGAACAACCGGGGCACCAGGCCCAGCAGGGTGGACTTGCCGCTGCCGGTGGAGCCGATGACGGCGGTGGTCTCGCCCGGCCGGGCGAGCAGCGAGATGTCCTTGAGGACCGGCTCCTCGGCGCCCGGGAAGCGGAACTCGACGCCGCGCAGTTCCAGTTCGCCGTGCCGTCGCAGCTCGGTGACCGGGGCCTTCGGCGGGGTGACGCTGGTGTCGGTGCCCAGCACCTCCTGGATGCGCTCGGCGCAGACCTCGGCGCGCGGCAGCATCATCACCATGAACGTCGCCATCATGATCGACATGAAGATGTACATCAGGTAGCTGAGGAAGGCGGTCAGCGCGCCGATCTGCATGCCGCCGCTGTCTATCCGGTGCCCGCCGAACCAGACCACGGCCACGCTGGAGACGTTCACGATCAGCATGACCAGCGGGAACATCAGCGACATCAGCCGGCCGGCGCGCAGCGAGACGTCGTACAGGTCGTGGTTGGCGCTCTTGAAGCGCTCGCGCTCGTAGCCGTCGCGGACGAATGCCCGGATGACCCGTATGCCGGTGATCTGCTCGCGCAGCACCCGGTTGACGGTGTCGATGCGCTCCTGCACGCCGCGGAACAGCGGGCGCATCCGGCGCACGATCAGCGACACCAGGACCGCCAGGACCGGCACGATGACCAGGATGAGGCCGGACAGCGGCACGTCCTGGTTGAGCGCCATCACCACGCCGCCGACGCACATGATGGGCGCCGCGACCATCATCGTGAACGTCATCAGGACCAGCATCTGGACCTGCTGCACGTCGTTGGTGGTACGGGTGATCAGGGACGGCGCGCCGAACCGGCCCACCTCACGGGCGGAGAAGGACTGCACCCGGTCGAAGACCGCGGCGCGGATGTCCCGGCCCAGCGCCATGGCCGTACGGGCGCCGAAGTACACCGCCCCTATGGAGCAGCAGATCTGGAGCAGCGTCACGGCGATCATGACGCCGCCGAGGCCGAGGATGTAGCCCATGTCCCCCTTGATGACGCCGTCGTCGATGATGTCGGCGTTGAGGGTGGGCAGGTAGAGGGTGGCCAGCGTCTGGATGAGCTGGAGCAGCACGATCAGGGATATGGGGCGCATATGGGGTCGCAGATGCGCCCGCGCCAATCGGACCAACACCTTTCGAGCCTAAGCGAGTGGTGACCACCGGCAATCGAATTTTCCGGCGCCACCCGAACGGACCAGCAGGCTTTGCCAGAACTTGTCCGGACACCCGCCACGGTCAACCGGAACGGGAGCCGTCGCGGCGTACGCCATCATGGAGGCACCCTGAACGACGCAACGACGTGACGACAAGAACAACGACGAGCACGCCGAACACGACGAACACGACGAAGAGGCCGCCGTGACAACAACTGGCACCGTGCGCTACTGGGCCGCGGCGAAGGCCGCCGCCGGCACCGCCGAGGAGCCGTACGCGGCGGCGACGCTCGCCGAGGCACTGGCCGCGGCGCGCGAGCGGCACGCCGCGAACCCGGAGTTCGCCCGCGTCCTGCTGCGCTGTTCGTTCCTGGTGGACGGGGACCCGGTCGGCAGCCGCGATCACGCGGCCGTCCGGCTGGCCGAGGGCGGCACCGTCGAGGTCCTGCCGCCGTTCGCGGGAGGATGAGCGAGAGCATGAGCGAGAACCAGTCGCCGAATCCGTACGGGCCCTACGGCCCGTACGAGCCGCACGACCAGCAGCCGCACGACCAGCGGCAGCCGCAGCAGCCCGCGCCGGACCCGCAGGCTCCGTACGGGGCCCCTGGGACGTACGAGAACGGCGGTGCGTACGGGCAGCAGGCACCGCAGTCGTACGGCGGTCACGACGGCACCTACGGCCAGGCGCCGCAGCAGCCGTACGGCCAGCAGCACGGGCAGCAGGCATACGGGCAGCAGCCGCAGCAGCCGTACGGCCACCAGGCATACGGAACCCCGCCGTACGGCCGGCAGCAGCACCAACAGCACCCCCCGCAACAGGCTTACGACGCGTACGGGCAGCCGCAGCAGACGGCCTGGCCCGCGGCGGCCGGTCAACAACAGCAGACCGGTCAGTACGGACAGCCGGGTCAGGGCGGGCAGTCCGGCCAGTACCCCACCGGCCACGACGGCCGGGCGGGCTACGGCCAGGCCCCGGCCCAGGGCGCTTCGTACGGGCAGGACGCCTATGCCACGGGCGGCGGCCACGAAGACCCGCAGACCCAGATCTGGACGGCGCCGACCTGGGACACCAGCGCCCAGCTGCCCGTCCTGGGCGCGGCGGACGCGGGCAGCGACCCGTCGGCCGCGGAAACCGCGTACCTGCCGAAGCAGAGCCCCGCGCCGGCCGCCGCGCGGAGCCCGCAGCCGCAGCCCCGCCCCCAGACCCCGCCGCAGACCGGCGCGCGGCCGGGGCAGCACCGGGGCGCCGCGGAGCATGAGCGGCCGTCGGACGGGCCCGCGCCCGACCTGTCGCGGCTCGCGCCCAACCAGCGGGCCCGTGCCGAGGGCCGGTCGCCGATCATTGCGCCGGGCCTCCAGCCCGCGGCCGTCACCGCCGCGCTGGCCCTGCTCCTGGCGCTCGCCGCGCCGCTGCCCCGGGTGGCCCTGATGGTGCCGGTGGTGCTGCTCCAGGCCGTCACCGCGGCCGGCTGGTTCCGCCTGAACGGCATGTGGCCGGCCCGGCAGGGCATCGCGCTCGCCTTCCTGGCGGGCGTGACCACCGACATCGCGCTGCTGGCCACCGAACGCGAGCAGGCGCCCCTGGTCGCCATGGGCACGCTGGGCGTCTGGTGCCTGTTCGTGCTGATCCTCCAGCTGCGCAACCGCAGCAGCGCCGACGAGCGGATGTACGCGCTGACCGCGGGCCTCACCTCGACCGCCCTCACGGTGCTGGCCGCCGGCCAGCTGGCGGCCGCGGCGAGCGCGGTGACGGTGGGCTGCGTCGCGGTGGCCGTGGCCACCCTCGCCCGCGCGCTGCCGCTGCCCCCGGTCCCCTCGCTCGCCGTCGCCCTGCTCGGCGGCGCGGGCGCGGGCATCGCGGCCGGCCAGCTGAACGGCCTGGGCGCGGCCGGTGCCCTGCTCGGCCTGGTCGCCGCCGGCTGCGCCCTGATCGGCCTCCGCGTGGCCAGCTACGACTACCCCTCCCGCTTCGTCCACCTGACCGCGGGCGTGGCCCTGCCGCTGACGCTGGCGGCGCCGGCGGTGTACGTGCTGGGGCGGGCGCTGGCCTGACGTCGCTGATCACAGGCGGGTCCGGGGTTCGCTCCGGGCCCGCTTTCCCGTACCGGGAGCGGTGTCCCGGGCCGCGGAAAAACACCGGCTCCTACGAGCCGGTTAGGCTCGCGGGAACAGACCGGGGGTCTGACCCGGTACGAAACCGGGCCGAAATCGGCCCCACGCCTGGGGGTAAGGGTTCGATGCGCGCACTACGAGTGCTGTTGGTGATCGTCGTGATACTCGGCGGCCTGTTCGTGGCCGCCGACCGGGTGGCCGTGAACATCGCCGAGGACAAGGCCGCCGACAAGATCCGCAGCAGCCAGGGGCTGGACCGTACGCCGGAGGTCTCGATCACCGGCTTCCCGTTCCTGACGCAGGTCGCGAGCCGCAGCCTGGACGAGGTGGACGCCACCATCGACGGGCTGAACGCCACCGCCGAGGGGCACACGCTGCGCATCCAGCAGCTCTCGGCGAAGTTCCACGACGTGAAGCTGACCAGCGACTACACCTCGATCGAGAGCGCCGCGAGCGCGTCCGGCGAGGCCCGTATCTCGTACGCGGACCTGACCACCGCGTCCGGCAGGAACGTCAAGGTGAGCTACGGCGGCGAGAAGAACGGCAAGAGCCAGGTGAAGATCTCGCCGAATCTGCCGAACCTGCCGATGCTGAACGCGCTGGAGGTCACCGGCACGGTGAGCGTCGTGAACGGCGACACCGTACGGCTGCGCGCCGACTCGCTGCCGGCCCTGTGCTCGCAGCTGTCCGCCTGCCGCGACCAGGTCCGCGCGCAGACCGACCACGAGTGGAAGCTGAACCGGCTGCCCGGCGGCCTGAAGCTGGACAAGGTCGTCTCGACGCGCGACGGCATCTCGATCTCGGCGAGCGGCACGAACGTCAAGCTCCAGGGCTGACCCCGTACGCGGCGCCGGCCGGGGCACCCCCCACCCCCGGCCGGACCGGTAACGGCAACGGCAACGGTACGAAACACCGCGAATCACCCGGCCGTCCGCGCACTGAGACACCCCGTCCCGTACATCAGACCCGCACCGCCGCGCGGGCCGCGCCCGGACGCCCCGCACCCCTCCCCCCGTCACACCGCGTACCGCCATACGGACGACCGCGTCTCAACATCCGACACACCGGTGACACGTCAAGCCGTCCCTCCCTACGATCGGTCGCATGCAGAGCTCTCTGAGCGGTTCCCGTCACCGGGGACAGGCGAATCTCACGAAGCGGCGGGCAGTCGATCTGTGCCGCGTCGCCGCCATGCTCTGTCGCACTGCCTGACGGGCGGCCTCTCCCCCCGTACACGCCCGGCCCCCTGAGGCCACCCCTGCCATTTCCCACGCAGCGCCGCGCCCCCCGCCGCAGCGCGCACCGGCGTACGCGTGCCCCGCAACTGCCCCGGAGGAGAACAACATGAGCCGTAGCGACGTCCTGGTGGACGCCGACTGGGTCGAGGCCCACATCGACGACCCGAAGGTGGTCATCGTCGAGGTCGACGAGGACACCTCGGCCTACGACAAGAACCACATCAAGAACGCCGTCCGCATCGACTGGCAGAAGGACCTCCAGGACCCGGTGCGCCGCGACTTCGTCGACCAGGCGGGCTTCGAGAAGCTGCTCTCCGCGAAGGGCATCGCCAACGACGACACCGTCGTCCTCTACGGCGGCAACAACAACTGGTTCGCCGCGTACGCGTACTGGTACTTCAAGCTGTACGGCCATGACAGCGTCAAGCTGCTCGACGGCGGCCGCAAGAAGTGGGAGCTGGACTCCCGCGACCTGGTCGACGGCTCGCAGGTGCCGAACCGCCCGCAGACCGACTACAAGGCCAAGGCCCAGGACACCTCCATCCGCGCCTTCCGGGACGACGTCGTCGCCGCGATCGGCAAGCTGAACCTGGTCGACGTGCGCTCCCCCGACGAGTTCAGCGGCAAGCTGCTCGCCCCCGCGCACCTGCCGCAGGAGCAGTCGCAGCGCCCCGGCCACGTGCCCAGCGCCCGCAACATCCCGTGGTCGAAGAACGCCAACGACGACGGCACCTTCAAGTCGGACGACGAGCTCAAGGCCCTCTACGAGGCCGAGAACGTGGACCTGGCCAAGGACACCATCGCCTACTGCCGGATCGGCGAGCGCTCCGCGCTCACCTGGTTCGTCCTGCACGAGCTGCTCGGCCAGTCCAACGTCAAGAACTACGACGGTTCGTGGACCGAGTACGGCTCGCTGGTCGGCGTGCCGATCGAGCTGGGCGCCGCGAAGTAGGCGCACCGCCGCAGTACCGCCCCCGTACCCCTCAACCCTCCAAGGAAGTACCGACATGTGTGGAGCACAGGCCGGCGGCCCGGACGCCTCGACGATCAAGCCGGGCGAGACCACCATCCAGGGCAGCGTGACCCGCGACGGCCAGCCCGTCACCGGTTACGTGCGCCTGCTGGACAGCACCGGCGAGTTCACCGCGGAGGTCCCCACCTCGGCGACCGGGCAGTTCCGCTTCTACGCGGCCGAGGGCACCTGGACGCTGCGCGCGCTGGTGCCGGGCGCGACCGCCGACCGCACCGTGGTCGCCCGGCAGGGCGGTCTCGCGGAGGTCGCGATCGCCGTCTGAGGACGGCACCCATACGTACACGCGTACGGCCGGAGGGCCGCACCCCAGGGGTTTGGACGCCTTGGCTGGGGGTGCGGCCCTCCGCGCTTCCCAGGCACCCCCGCCGGACCTACGGTGGAAACATGTCCGCGCACCAGCGTCCGCCCGCGCAGCGCCGGCACCGCCGGTACTTCGCCCTGATGGGCGTGTGCATCACCTTGTTCGTGCTGGCGTGGGGCGTGGTGCGGCTGTGGTCCGTCCCGGCGGCCGTGGCGATGTGTGTGGTCGCCATGGTCATCCCGCCGTTCGCGGCGATCACCGGCAACCGGCGGGAGCCGGGTGAGCGCTGGTGGGACGAGTCCGGCGACCCGGAGTCCGACCGGTGGTGGCGCGAGCTCGACGATCACGGCCACGGGCGCCGCTGAGCCGTGTACGCCCGGCCGGCCCGCCTCCTGGCCGTACGCGCCCGCCTCAGTACACCAGCGCCTGCACGCCGTCCGGCATGACCTCGCTGACGAAGACCTGCGCCCCGGCGATGCGGGCGCCCTCGATCAGGTCCTTCTCCTCGATGTCCCGGCGCGCCGCGCACTGCGTGCACACGGTGATCGTGCCGCCGCCCGCCGTGATCGACTCGATCAGGTCGGGGAGCGGGGCCGCGTGCGGCAGCTCGAACTCCGCCGCGCGCCCCGGCAGCGCGAACCACGCCGACTCCCCGGTCAGCCACAGCGAGACCTGCACCCCGCTCGCCACGGCCACCGCCGCCACGGTGAACGCCTGTGAGCACCGCTCGGGAGCGTCCGCCCCCGCCGTCACCTTGATCACCAGCTTCTTCGCCATGCGGCCACTCTAGGGCGCGCGGCGGACCTCACAGCGCCGCCCCCGGCCACGCCGACTAGACTCGCTCCCGGTCCGTAACACCTCACTGACGTCCGAGGAGCGCGCTCGTGCTTGAGGCAGTCTTCACCACCCTGCTCGTCCTGGTCGCCGTCGGCGTCGTCGCCTTCGCCGGGCTGACCTGGAAGAAGCTGTACCAGGGCCAGCGCTGACCCCCCGCCGGACAGAGCCAGAACCTCCCCCAATACAGATCGCCTGAGCTGATGATCGAGATCCCGTCCGACCTGAACCCGGCCCTCGTGCCCCTCGCCTTCCTGCTGGGCAACTGGGAGGGCGCGGGCGTCGCCGACTTCCCCGGTACCGAGAAGTGCAACTTCGGCCAGGAGGTCACCTTCACCCACGACGGCCGTGACTTCCTGGAATACACCTCGCACACCTGGGTGCTCGACGGCGAGGGCAAGAAGGTCGCTCCGCTGGAGACCGAGTCCGGCTACTGGCGCATCGACAAGGACCGCAAGGTCGAGATCGTGATGATCCGCGACGGTGGGGTCGCGGAGGTCTGGTACGGCGAGCTGGCCGACCAGAAGCCGCAGATCGACCTGGCCACCGACGCCGTCGCGCGCACCGCCGCCTCCGGCCCGTACAGCGGCGGCAAGCGCCTGTACGGCTACGTGAACAGCGACCTGATGTGGGTTGGCGAGAAGGCCACCCCCGAGGTGCCGCTGCGCCCGTACATGTCCGCGCACCTGAAGAAGGTCGTCGACCCGCGCGAGTGGGCCAAGGACATCAAGGACCTGCCGGACGACGGCATCGCGTTCTTCAAGTAGACAGCTTCTTCAAAAAGACAGCACACCGTCACACAGCGCCCCGCGGGGGAAGTCCGGTGAGAGTCCGGCGCTGACCCGCAACGGTAAGCGGAAGCCTGCTTCCGCAAGCCCGATCGCCCGCGGGGGCGCCCGTTCCTGACAACTCGCCGTGGACTGCGAGGGGACTCCGCCGCCGGCCTCGCGCCACGCGCCGTCGCCCTTACCGTACGGAAGCGGCCCGAGCCGAAGGCGTACGTCCCCTTGGCCGCCTCCGCCCGTACCGCCGCTCCCCCGGAGCCCACCACCGGCCCGCGCCGTACCGCCGCCCCGGTGCGTACCGTGCCGCTGGCCGCCGGGCTGGTCCTGGCGCTGCTCGTCTCGCTGCTGTGCGGCGTCGGCCTCGGCGCCTCCGGCGTCGGCTGGGCCGATGTGCTGCGCTACCTCGGCGCGGGGCTGACCGGCGGCACCATCGCCCCGGACGAGGTCTCCGCGTACACCATCGTGTGGGAGCTGCGCTTCCCGCGCGCCGTGCTGGCCGCCGTGGTCGGCGCCGGGCTCTCCGCCATCGGTGTCGCCGTGCAGGCCCTGGTGCGCAACGCGCTCGCCGACCCGTTCGTGCTCGGCATCTCCTCCGGCGCCGCGGTCGGCGCCAACGCCGTCCTGCTCTTCGGCTCGCTCAGCGCGCTCGGCGTCTGGGCGCTGTCCACCGCCGCGTTCGGCTCGGCGCTGCTGGCCATGGTGCTGGTGTACGCGGCGGCCCGCAGCGCGCACGGTCTGACCCCGCTGCGCCTGGTCCTGACCGGCTCCGCGATGTACTACGGCTTCTCCGCCGTCTCCACGCTGATGATCTTCGCTCACGACCACGGCGAGGCGGCGCGCTCCGCGATGATGTGGCTGCTCGGCAGCCTCAGCGGCGCGGGCTGGGGCTCGGTACCGGTCGCCGCCGCCGCGGTGGCCGGCGCGCTGCTGTACCTGACGCTCTCCGCGGGCCGCCTGAACGCGCTCGCCATGGGCGACGAGTCGGCCGCCGCGCTCGGCGTGGACCCGGGGCGGCTGCGCCGGGAGCTGTTCGCGGTCACGGCGGCCGTCACCGGCGCGGTCGTCGCGGTCAGCGGGGCGATCGGGTTCGTCGGGCTGATGGTGCCGCATGTGACGCGGATGCTGGTGGGCGCCGGGCACCGCCGGGTGCTGGCGGTGGCGCCGCTGCTGGGCGCGGTGCTGCTGGTGTGGGTGGACATCCTGTCCCGGGTGCTGCTGGCGCCCGTGGAGCTGCCGGTCGGGGTGATCACGGCCGTCATCGGGGTGCCGTGCTTCGTCCTGCTGATGCGGCGGCGCGGCTACGCGTTCGGGGGCAGCGCGTGATGCGGGGATACGGCACATCGTTCGGAGGCGAGGTCTGATGCGGCTCGACATCGACGCGGTGTCCGTGGACGTGGCCGGGGCCCGGCTCGTGCACGACATCACCCTGCACGCCGGCAGCGGCCGGGTCGTCGGGCTGGTCGGGCCCAACGGCAGCGGCAAGTCCACGCTGCTGCGCTGCGCTTACCGCGCGCTGCGCCCCGCCGCCGGGGCGATACGGCTGGACGGCGCCGACCTGCACGCCATGGACGTACGCGAGGGAGCCCGCCAACTGGCAGCGCTGCCACAGGAGTCGGCGACCGAATTCGGCTTCACGGCGGCCGAGGTGGTCGCGATGGGGCGGCTGCCGCACCAGCGCGGATCGGGGCGGCCCAGCGCCGCGGACCTGCGGGTGTGCGAGCGCGCGCTGGACCGTACCGGCGCAGCGCACCTGGCCGAGCGGGCCTTCCTGAGCCTGTCCGGCGGCGAGAAGCAGCGCGTCCTGATCGCCCGCGCGCTGGCCCAGGAACCGAAGGTGCTCGTACTGGACGAGCCGACCAACCACCTCGACATCGCGCAGCAGTTGGAGCTGCTGACGCTGGTGCGGGACAGCGGGCTGACGGTGCTGACCGCGCTGCACGACCTCAATCTGGCGGCCGGGCACTGCGACGAGCTGTACGTCATCTCCGGCGGCCGGATCGTCGCCTCCGGCGCGCCGCACGACGTACTGGCGCCGGAGCTGCTCGCCGAGGTGTTCGGGGTGCGCGCGCACCGCGTACCGCACCCCGAGACCGGCGCCGTCCAGCTGCTGTTCGACCGCCTGCCCGGCCGTACCGGCGCACCGACCACCCCATGAGGACCTTCATGCGCACCCGCCACCGCACCGCCGCCCTGCTCACCGCCCTCGCGCTCGCCGCGCTCACCGGCTGCGGCGCGCACGTCGCCGAGGACGGGAAGGGAGACTCCGCCAAGGCGTCCGCGTCCGGGCACTACCCGGTCACCATCGAGAACTGCGGGACGAAGACGACCTACGACAAGGCGCCGCGCCGGGTGGTCACCAACGACGTCGGAATCGCGGACATCATGTTCGCGCTCGGGCTGGAGGACCACATGGCCGGGTACGTCATGCCGGAGTACCGGGGCCGGATCGACGCCGTCGCCTGGAAGGACGCGTACGGCAAGGTGCCCTGGCTGGCCAAGAAGGCGATCACCAAGGAGATCGCCCTGGACGCCAGGGCCGACCTGGTCTTCGCCGGCTGGAACTACGGCTTCGGCGAGGACAGCGACGTCACCCCCGCCTCCCTGAAGAAGCTCGGCATCGGCAGCTATGTGCTGACCGAGTCGTGCCGCAACGGGACCGACGGCGGCAAGGGCACGGCGCGCGGCGTGATGCCGCCGCTGGACGCGCTCTACACCGACCTGAGGACGCTGGGGAAGATCTTCGACGTCGAGGACCGGGCGGACGCGCTGATCGTCAAGTACCGCAAGCAGGTCGCCGACGCGCAGGCCAAGGCGCCCGAGGACGGCGCGCGGCCGACCGTCTTCCTGTACGACGGCGGCCAGGAAAAGCCGATGACCTCCGGCCGCTTCGCCGGGCCGCACGACATCATCACCAAGGCCGGCGGCGACCATGTGATGAAGGACCTGAAGGACTCCTGGACCACGGTGGGCTGGGAGACGGTGGTCGAGCAGAATCCCGACGTGATCGTCATCAACGATTACGGCACACCGACCGCCGAACAGAAGAAGTCATTCCTCAAGTCCTACGCGCCCCTGAAGAACGTATCCGCGATCAAGAACGATCGCATTTTCGTCATGGATTACGCCGACCTGGTGGAGAGCCCCCGCAATCCCGCGGCCGTCACCGCGCTCGCCGGATACCTGCGGGGCGTGCGCGGCCACTGACCGAACACGGCCGCCGGACGAACGCGCCCGCCGGACGCCCTCCTACACTGGGAGCGTGGTGAGCACCGACTGGCAGAGCGACCTCCGCAAGCGCGGGTACCGGCTGACCCCGCAGCGCCAGCTCGTGCTGGAGGCGGTGGACAAACTCGAACACGCCACCCCCGACGACATCCTCACCGAGGTGCGCAGAACGGCGGGCGGCGTGAACATCTCCACCGTCTACCGGACGCTGGAGCTGCTGGAGGAGCTGAAGCTGGTCAGCCACGCCCACCTCGGGCACGGCGCGCCCACGTACCACCTCGCCGACCGGCACCACCACATCCACCTGGTGTGCCGGGACTGCACGGAAGTGATCGAGGCCGATCTGTCGGTGGCCGAGCCGTTCACGGCGACGCTTCGGGAAACGTTCGGCTTCGACACGGATCTGAAGCACTTCGCGATCTTCGGGTGCTGTGCGGCGTGTACGCAGAAGAGCGCGGCCGCGGCACCCGACGACGGGCCGGGGGCCGCGGGCGGCGCCTCCGGGGCCGGGTCGTAGCCGGGCGTACCCGCCCGGGGCAGGGCACCGGCGCACCGGTCGTAGGCTGGGGGTATGCCGCGCCAACGTGAAGCCAGTCCGCTGCTGTCGCTGCCCGGTGCCGTCCCGGCCGAGGCCCCCGACGAAGGTGTCGCCGCCCACTACGGCGACCTGTTCCGCGAGCAACGCGCCCTCGCGGACGGCCGTGGCTTCGTGGACCTCTCGCACCGCGGTGTGATCACCGTCAGCGGCCCCGAGCGGCTGAGCTGGCTGCACCTTTTGCTGACCCAGCACGTCACCGAGCTGCCGCCCGGCCACGCCACCGAGGCGCTGATCCTCTCCGCCAACGGGCACATCGAGCACGCCCTCTACCTCGTCGACGACGGGGAGACGACCTGGCTGCACACCGAGCCGGGCGACGAGGAGCCGCTGCTCGCCTACCTGGAGAGCATGAAGTTCTTCTACCGGGTCGAGATCGCCGACCGTACACCGGAGTACGCGGTCGTCCACCTCCCGGCCGGCTCCATCGCCGAGGCCCCGAAGGACGCCGTCGTACGGGAGACCGCGCACGGCCGGGACCTGTTCCTGCCGCGCGGCGAGCTGGAGCCCTTCGCGGCGGCCAACGGTCCCGCCGCCGGCACCCTGGCCCTGGAGGCGCTGCGCGTCGAGGCGCACCGGCCGCGCCTGGGCCTGGAGACCGACCACCGCACCATCCCGCACGAGCTGGGCTGGATCGGCACCGCCGTCCACCTCCAGAAGGGCTGCTACCGCGGCCAGGAGACGGTGGCCCGCGTCCACAACCTGGGGAAGCCGCCGCGCCGCCTGGTCTTCCTGCACCTGGACGGCAGCGAGGTGCACCTGCCGCCGCACGGCGCCCCCGTACGCCTCGCCGCCGACGGCCCCGAAGGCCGCCAGCTCGGCTTCATCACCACCTCGGCCCGCCACCACGAGCTGGGCCCCATCGCGCTGGCCCTGGTCAAGCGCAACGTCCCCGTGGACGCGCCGCTCCTCGCGGAGAGCACCGCGGCGGCGCAGGAGGTCGTGGTCGAGCCGTAGGAGCCTGTGTACGGCGCCCGCCGGACCGGCGGGCGCCCGCTCACACCTCCAGCAGCACCGTGAACGGGCCGTCGTTCGTCAGCGAGACCTTCATGTCCGCGCCGAAGCGGCCCGTGGCGACCTCCGCGCCCAGATCGCGCAGCTGAGTGACGACCTCGTCCACGAGGGGTTCGGCCACCGGACCGGGGGCCGCAGCGTTCCAGGTGGGCCGACGGCCCTTGCGGGCGTCACCGTAGAGAGTGAACTGGCTGACCACCAGCAGGCCCGCACCCGTGTCCGAGCAGGACTTCTCGCCGTCCAGAATCCGCACCGACCACAGCTTGCGGGCGAGCTGCGCCGCCTTCGCCGGAGTGTCGTCGTGCGTGACCCCGACCAGCACGCACAGCCCTTCTCCGACGATCTCCCCGACCGTCTCGCCGCCCACCTCGACGCGTGCGCCGTCGACCCTCTGTACCACTGCTCGCATACCGCCCATGATGCACCGGGCCCCGCGGGCCCCCGACAGCCGTACCGGGCCGGGGCCGTTCGGGTGCCATGGCCATGGCTGGCCCTGCGGGGGCCCCGCCCGCAGTGGCACGATGCGTGCACGCGGTGCGTTCCACGGACAACCCGCCCGTGCGACCGCACCGGACGAGGGGACGGAAACGACTCATGAGCACTGCCGGTTCCGGGAACACACCCGGTCCCGTACCGACCGCCCGTACGGCGCCGCCCGCGGCCCGTACGACCACGACGGCCCAGGCGGGCCCAGGGCCCGCCCGCACGGAGGACGGTCCCATGGTCCAGGCAGGCACGGCCGCGGCGCCGCACCGCGCCCCACTGCAACGCGACCGCTTCCGCCCGGTGTCCCGGCCCGACCTGAACGGACTGACCCTGCCCGACCTGCGGGTGGTGCGGCGCGAGGCGCAGCGGGAGGAGGCCGATCTGAGCTATGTACGGCGGCTGCTCCAGGGCCGGATCGACATCCTGCGCGCCGAGAGCACCCGCCGCACGGCCCCCCACTCACCCCTGCTGGACCGCCTCCCGGAGATCCTGACCGACGGGCCGTCCCGGCACCGCTCCTCGGCCCGCCATGTGACGCTGGGCATGCCGCACAGCGAGGAGTACCGCCAGCTGGCGGAGCAGCTGGCCGGCGAGGTGGAGCTGTCGGACCTCACCGCCCGTACGGACCAGGAGCTGCACGACGCGATGTGCCGCCTGGTCCGCTACGAGCAGCAGGTCTCCCGGCGCCGCCAGTCCCTCCAGCGGACCGCCGACGATTGCAGTGCGGAGATCGCGCGCAGGTACCGTGAAGGCGAAGCACAAGTAGACGACCTGCTCTCCTGACCCCGCGGCCACAGGTTCCGGGAGGAGCGCGGGCCACCTCCCGGAAGGCCGCCGCCGATGAGTACTGCCCCCGTTACCGAAGGGTCCGCCCCGTCCGGTATATCCCCCGTCCTCGCCGAGGTCGTGCGTTCGGGCTTCGTCGAGGGCAGGCACCGCGGATCGCTCGTGGTCCTGGCGGCGGACGGCAGCGTGCAGACCGCCCTCGGTGATGTCACCTCCCCGGTCTTCCCCCGTTCCGCCAACAAGCCGATGCAGGCGGCGGCCATCCTGCGGGCGGGCCTGGACCTGTCCGGCGAGCGGCTGGCGCTGGCCGCCGCGAGCCATTCGGGCGAGGGCTTCCACCTCGACCTGGTGCAGAAGATGCTCAGCGAGCACGGCCTGTCCACGGACCAGCTGCGCACCCCGCCGGACCTGCCGCTGGACCCCGCGGAGGCGGAGACCTACCTGGCGTCCGGGCGGGTGCGCGAGTCGCTGACGATGAACTGCTCCGGCAAGCACGCCGCGATGCTGGCGGCCTGCGCCGCCAACGGCTGGCCGCTGGAGTCGTACCTCCACCTGGAGCACCCGCTCCAGCAGCTGGTGCTGGACGCGGTGCGCTCGGCGAGCGGCGAGCCCGTCGAGCACATCGGTACGGACGGCTGCGGCGCCCCGCTGATGGCGATCTCGCTGACCGGCCTGGCCCGCTCCTTCCGGCACTTCGTGCTGGCCGGCGAGGGCACGCCGGAGCGCCGGGTGGCCGACGCGATGCGCGCCCACCCGGAGTACGTGGCCGGCACCCGCCGCCCCGACACCTGGCTGATGCAGGCGGTGCCCGGCGTGCTGTCCAAGATGGGCGCGGAGGCCGTACAGGCGGTGGCGCTGCCGGACGGGCGCGCGCTGGCGTTCAAGGTCGACGACGGGGCGACCCGTACCCTCGGGCCGATACTCGCCCGCGTCCTCGGGGAGATGGGCGTCGAGTCGCCGGTACTGGCGCGCATCGGGGAGGCGCCGCTACTGGGCGGGGCCGAGCGCGTCGGGGAGATCCGCGCGGCGTTCTGAGGCACCGGGTGCCCGCGGGCACCCGCCGCACGAAATTGCCGCGACGGCGGTACAGGGCCGTGGCTACCGTACGCGCATGGACATCGAGGTGCGTACGGTCGGCGACGACGACCTGCCCGAATGGATGCGGGCCATGGAGGTGGGCTTCCTGCGGGCGCCCGAGATCTCCGAGGAGCGGATCGAGTACCGCCGCGCCCGCTACGACCCGGCCCGTTCGCAGGGCGCGTACGACAACGGCCGCTGTGTCGCCACGTTCCGCAGTTTCGCGCAAGAACTGACCGTCGTCGGCGGGGCTCCGGTGCCCGCCGACGCCGTCTCGAACGTGACGGTCTCCCCCACCCACCGCCGCCGCGGCCTGCTCAGCCGGATGATGGCGAACGACCTGCGGGCCGCCAAGGAGCGGGGGGAAGCCCTCGCCACACTGATCGCAGCGGAGTTCCCGATCTACGGGCGGTACGGCTTCGGCCCGGCCACCTGGACCACCGAGTGGCACATCGACGTCGCGCGCGCCGGGCTGGACCCGCGCCACGCGGGCCCGAACTGCGGCGGCCGGATCGACTTCGCCGACGCAGCCGGGATCCTTGAGGCGGGACCCGCTCTCCACGACCGGTTCCGGGCCCGGCAGCCCGGCGCGATCGACCTCTCCCACGACTGGTGGCGCGAGCTCACCGGCGCGAACCCGCGCCCGCACAACCCCGCCAAGGACCGCTTCCACGCCCTCTACCGCAACGCGTCCGGCGAGGTCGAGGGCCTGGTCTCGTACCGGGCGGACGACACGTGGGAGCACAAGCTGCCGCAGAACACGGTCACCGTCGACCGCCTGACCGCGCTCACCCCGGCTGCCGAGCGGGCCCTGTGGCGGTTCCTGTGCTCGATCGACTGGGTCATGCACATCAAGTCCGGCTACCGCGGCCCCGACGACCTCCTGCCGTACCACCTCGGCGACCCGCGCGCGGCGCGGATCGAACAGCACGCCGACTACCTGTGGATACGGCCGCTGGACGTTCCCCACCTGCTGGAGGCCCGTACCTACCCCGCCGAAGGCTCCCTCGTCCTGGACATCCGGGACAAGGCGGGCCTGGCCGACGGCCGCTACCTCCTGGAAGCCACCCCGCAGGGCGCCACCTGCACCCGCACGGACCGGCCCGCCGAACTCACCCTCGACGTGGCCGACTTCGCGGCGCTCTACCTCGGCGACGAGTCCGCGGTACGCCTGCACGCCCTGGGCCGCGTCACCGAAGAACGCCCGGGTGCCCTGGCCACCTCCGACCTCCTGCTGCACACCGCCCGCCGCCCCTGGTGCCCGGACATCTTCTGACCGGCGCCGCGCGCCGGGGGCCCGGCGGTGGTGTGCTGCATAAGGTGGCGGAAACAGGTAACGGCCCAGGCGGAAGTTGCAGGACACCGCCCACCACCGGAGCAGGAGGACGGCGACCATGAGTGACGCGAACACGGAGCCGCAGGGTCCCGACACGACCGAGCACGCCCACGACCCCGAGGTACTACAGCTCGCGGCCAAGGTCTTCGACCTGGCCCGGCACGGCGACACCAGCACCCTCGCCGCCTACGTCGACGCCGGGGTCCCCGCCACCCTCACCAACGACAAGGGCGACTCCCTGGTGATGCTCGCCGCCTACCACGGCCACGCCGACACCGTGGCCGCCCTCCTGGAACGCGGCGCCGACCCCGACCGCCCCAACGACCGCGGCCAGACCCCCCTGGCCGGCGCCGTCTTCAAGGGCGAGGACGCGGTCGTACGCCTCCTGGTGGCCCACGGCGCCGACCCGGCCGCGGGGACGCCGTCGGCGGTGGACACGGCGCGGATGTTCCAGAAGGGGGAGTTGCTGGGGTTGTTCGGGGCGGAGTGAGGGCGGGGGGCGGAGGCGGCGGAGCGGCGTGACCCCAAGGCCACACCTTGACATCAACTTTGGTTGAGGTTTTAGCGTCTGGTCCTGGAGCCGACCGCCGGCTCCGTTCCGCCGTCTTCAGGAGGACCTGCCATGCCCGAGCGCCCCTTCACCCTGGCCGTCATCGTCGGCAGCACCCGGGAGGGCCGGTTCGCGCCCGTGGTGGCGAACTGGTTCGCCGCGCATGCCGGGCGGCGTGACGACGTCGTGGTGGACGTCATCGATCTGGACGAGGTCCGGCCGTACGAACTGCGGGCGGGCAGCGAGGAGATGGAGACGTACGCCAAGCGCGTCGGCGCGGCGGACGCGTTCGTCGTGATCACGCCCGAGTACAACCACTCCTTCCCCGCCCCGCTCAAGCACGCCATCGACCTGCTGCACCAGCAGTGGCAGGCCAAGCCGGTCGGGTTCGTGTCGTACGGCGGGGTGTCCGGGGGACTGCGCGCCGTCGAGCAACTGCGGCTGGTGTTCGCCGAGTTGCATGCCACCACGGTGCGCGAGACGGTCAGCTTCCCGATGGCCGGGAACCTCTTCGACGAGGGCGGGCAGCTGCGCGACCCCCAGGACGCGGACCGGGCCGCCGTCGTGCTGCTCGACCAGCTGGCCTGGTGGGCGCAGGCGCTGCGGGAGGCGCGCGAGGCGCGGCCGTACGGGAGCTGAGGCCGCGTGTCCGGCGGGCGGGCCGGGCCCGCCCTCCCCGCGTTTGCCGTCGGCTTACGATGTGTCGCGTCCGGCGGCGAACGAGGGGGACACGGTCATGAGCCGACGCAAAGGCCCGTACGAGTGCGGCCTGGACGCCGCCGTGGACGTCATCGGCGGCAAGTGGAAGGTCCTGCTGCTGTGGCAGCTCGCGCAAGGGCCGCAGCGCTTCGGTGAGCTGAAGCGCGCGCTGCCGGACATCAGCGAGAAGGTGCTGAGTCAGCAGCTGCGCGAGATGGAGACCGACCGCATCGTGCACCGCGAGGTCTACCACCAGGTCCCGCTGAAGGTGGAGTACTCGCTGACCGAGCTGGGCACCTCGCTCAACGCAGCGCTGGAACCGCTCGGCGTGTGGGGCCGGGCACACATGGGAGAGATCGAGGCGACGTACGAGGCGCGCCACCCCCGCGCCAGCTGAGGGCCGGCTCCAGCACGGCTGTAGCGCGAGGGGTTCACGGCTGCTGCGGCGCGCGCTCCTCCCCGTATCGCTCCCGGGCCAGGGCCAGTGACCGGTCGAAGCCTCGCTGCGTTGCTTCGCACCAGTGCATCAGGTCGGCCAGGACGCGCTGAAGGGTCTCGCTCGGGCTTGTCCGCCAGCCCTCCTCGGAGAGCGTGTACGTCTCCAGGGCTGTGGTCGCGCGCCGCACCTGTTCGTCGTTGCCGGTCATGCCGTCCCCTTCGCTGGTTTCCCTCAGCGTACCAATGCAAGCGCATCGGAAAGGCGGGGGCGGGGGAACGGGGGGTCACTCCCGGTCCGGTATCCAGTTCCCGTGGAAACCGACCGGCACCCGCACCGGCAGATGCACCCGCGCGACCGGCTCGCCCGTGATGTCCCGGGCCGCGAGGATGACGAGGTCCGTCGCATCGCGCTCCGGGGCGTGGACGTACGCCAGCAGCCAGCCGTCGTCCTCGGCGGCGTCCGGGCCGGCGGGCACGAACACGGCCTCGCCGACGCCGCCCTGCGAGGTGAAGCGGCGCACCTCGCTGGTGCCGCGCTCCAGGTCGTACTTCACCAGCCCGCAGCCCATCCGCTCGATCCCCGGGAACCGGGCGGCCCGCAGGTCCGAGTCGGCGGACTCCAGCACCGCGTAGCCGTACCGGTGGGGCAGCGTGAGCCGCCGCGGGTCCACGCGCGGCAGTTCCACCGGCCGCTCGTCCAGCCGCTCGCGGTGGACCCGGCCCGCCCGCAGGTCCACGGTCCAGCGTTCCAGCACGGGCGGCGCCCCGTCGGGGCCGGTACGCCCCTTCGCGAACAGCCGCTCGTAGCGCACGAGGTGGACCACGATCCGGCCGCTGCCGTCCTCGGTCTCGTACGCGTTCATCGGGTGGAAGACGAAGCACGGGTCGATCTCCAGCCACCGCACGTCCGCCGCCTGCCCCTCCCGCGGCAGCACGCCCAGCCGGGCCGGGCGCCCCGGCTCCCACACGTACGGGAAGGACGGGCCGACGCCGACGCCGCCCGGGTTGAAGACCACCGGCAGGTCGTACAGCAGCACGTGCCGTTCGGTGAGCGAGAAGTCGTGCATCATCGGCCGCCCGTCGACGGGGACGTCCACGCGGCGCCGGACGCGGCCGTCCGTCCCCACGACCAGGTACTGCACATACGGCCAGGCCCAGCAGTACGCCACGCAGTGCAGTTCCTCGGTGTCCGGGTCGATGGTGGTGTGCGCGGCGAGACCGCCCGGCAGGGTGCCGGCGAAGTCGAAGGGGCCCACCGTGTCCAGCTCGGCGTCCACCTCGTACGGCAGCGAGCCGCCCTCGACCAGCGCGAGGAGGCGCCCGGCGAAGCGGGTGACGTGGCTGTTGGGCGCGAAGTCCATGTCCAGGTGGCGCGGGCCGTGCAGGATCTTCTCCCCCAGGCGCATCGCCATCGCGTCGGAGCGCACCCAGCGGTTGCGGTACCACTCGGCCCGGCCGCCGCGCAGCCGGACGCCGTGCAGCATCCCGTCGCCGCTGAACCAGTGGTACGCCGCCGGGTCGTCCACGCCCAGCGGGTTCGGCCCGTTGCGTACGTACCGGCCGTCCAGCTCCTCCGGTATCCGGCCGGTCACGGCCATCTCGTACGCGGTGGTCTCCTCCTTCACCGGCGCGAACAGTCCCCGCATGTACGGATTCCTGGCATCCGCCATCGCCGCCCACCTTCCCGGCTCCGCCCCGCGACGACCCCCCGGTCACCGCCTCCCGCGCAGCACCCCGCCTCCACCCTCCAGCCCCGGCACCGCCGCGTCGAGACCACCTGCGGCCCCGGGGGCGCGAAGGGTGCCTGCGCGCGCCCCAGCGGAACCGCCCGGCAGCCGCGTACCGCGTCCTCGCGCCCCGCTTCGGGTAAGGTGACCGCCTCAAGCAGTGAACGAGGAGGTGAGACCCATTACCGCTGTCCAGGCCGGGTGCTCTCACCGCACGGCTGTACGGTCCCTCCGAGGCAGGTGACCGCGAGAGCGCCCTTCGGCATACCGAAAGGCCCGAACTCGCATGTCACACCACCTGTCTTCGCCCTGCTCGCCCTCCGAACCCGCCCCGCTGCCCGCCCTCGTCGCCAGACTCCGCGCGGCCGGCTGCGTCTTCGCCGAGGACGAGGCGGAACTGCTCCTCACCACGGCCCGCACGCCGTCCGACCTCGCCGCCATGACGGACCGGCGCGTCGCCGGCTTCCCGCTCGAACAGGTTTTGGGCTGGGCGGAGTTCTGCGGCCGGCGGATCGCCGTGGATCCCGGCGTCTTCGTCCCCCGCCGCCGCACCGAATTCCTCGTCGGCCAGGCCGCCGCCCTGCTGCGCGCCGCACCCCGGCCGCGGCCCGTCGTCGTCGACCTGTGCTGCGGTACGGGCGCGGTGGGCGCGGCGCTGGCGGCGGCCGTCGGCAGTCACGCGGACACGTCCACTCCGCAGATCGAACTCCACGCCGCCGACATCGAACCCGCCGCCGTACGGTGCGCCCGCCGCAACATCCCGCCCTCCACGGGCCGGGTGTACGAGGGCGACCTGTACGCCGCGCTGCCGCCCGACCTGCGCGGACGCGTCGACATCCTGGTCGTCAACGCCCCGTACGTACCGACCGACGCCATCGGCCTGCTGCCGCCGGAAGCCCGCGACCACGAGCCGCTGGTGGCGCTGGACGGCGGCGCGGACGGGCTCGACGTGCAGCGCCGGGTGGCGGCCGAGGCCGCTCAGTGGCTCGCCCCCGACGGCCACCTCCTGATCGAGACCAGCGAACGCCAGGCGCCGCACACGCTCGACGCCTTCCGGCGCGGTGGGCTGCGGGCCTGGCCGGCCGACGATGAGGATCTGTGCGCGACGGTGGTCATAGGGACCGGACGGGATGGCGCAGCGCCCTGATACGGGCCCGCCGGACAGCGGATATCCCGTTGTCCGGCGGGGAGCCGGGGCGGCAGCATGGCGCTCCGTGCAACGTGACGAGTACGCCGGTCCGTTGGCGCTGCGCGCCATGCAGAGCCTGGCCGTCCGCGCCTTCCCGGCGACCGGTTACCGCCATGCCGGCGACCTCGCCTGGAACTGGTGCCTGGCGCTCGACCGTGCCGACCACTGCCCGACGGCGGTCTGGAGCGACGGCGGCCGGACGGTGGCGTGGGGCTGGCTGGAGCTGCCCGACGGGCTGATGCTCCAGATCGATCCGGAGCGGCCGGAGTTGGTGCGTGACGTGCTGGACTGGGCTGAGGAGACGGCTCGTACGGCGGGGTCCGGCCCGCTCAGCGTGGAGGTCGCCGACACCGAGCGGGCCGTGATCGAGGCGCTGGAGCTGCGCGGGTACGTACGGGAGACCGGCGGACCGGGCGGAGACCCCACCACCGGCCCGTACATGACCTGCCTCGGCCGCCCGCTCACCGGCGATCTCCCGCCCCGGCCCCGCCTGCCGGACGGCTACGTGATCCGCGCCCAGCGGGACGACGCGGACGTGGCGGGCCGGGCGGCAGCCCACCGTGCCGCCTTCGGGTCGGACCGGATCACCGCCGGGCGCCACGCCCGGATGCGTGCGACCTGGCCGTACCGTCCGGAGTTCGACCTCATCGTCGTCTCCCCCGGCGGCGGCATCGTGGCCTACTGCCAGGGCTGGTACGACGAGGTGAACCGTACCGGCGTGTTCGAGCCGGTCGGCACCCGGCCGGACCACCGCCGGCTCGGGCTGGCGCGGGCCGTGTGCGCCGCGGTCCTGCATGCCTTCGCCCGGGCCGGCGGGCACCGCGCCGTCGTGCAGGCCCGTGGTGACGCCGCCTATCCGATACCCAAGCGGCTGTACGAGTCGCTGGGGTTCGCCGCGTACGCCCGGACGTACACGTACACCCGTACGCGCACCTCCGGGCGTACGCCCGTGCCGCCCGGTCAGGCGCCCACGTAGTCCGCCAGGTGCTCGCCGGTGAGCGTGGAGCGCGCGGCGACCAGGTCGGCGGGGGTGCCCTCGAAGACGATCCGGCCGCCGTCGTGGCCCGCGCCGGGGCCGAGGTCGATGATCCAGTCCGCGTGGGCCATGACGGCCTGGTGGTGCTCGATGACGATGACCGACTTGCCGGAGTCGACGAGGCGGTCCAGCAGACCGAGCAGCTGCTCGACATCGGCGAGGTGGAGGCCGGTGGTCGGCTCGTCCAGGACGTAGACGCCGCCCTTGTCGCCCATGTGCGTGGCCAGCTTGAGGCGCTGCCGCTCGCCGCCGGACAGCGTGGTGAGCGGCTGGCCGAGGGTGAGGTAGCCGAGGCCGACATCGGCGAGCCGCTGGAGGATCTTGTGGGCCGCCGGGAGGCGCGCCTCGCCCGCGCCGAAGAACTCCTCCGCCTCGGCCACCGGCATCGCCAGCACCTCGCTGATGTCGCGGCCCCCGAGGCGGTACTCCAGCACCGACGCCAGGAACCGCTTGCCCTCACAGTCCTCGCAGGTCGTCGCCACACCGGCCATCATCGCCAGGTCGGTGTAGATCACGCCGGCGCCGTTGCAGGCCGGGCAGGCGCCCTCGGAGTTGGCGCTGAACAGCGCCGGCTTCACGCCGTTGGCCTTGGCGAACGCCTTGCGGATCGGGTCGAGCAGCCCGGTGTACGTCGCCGGGTTGCTGCGCCGCGAGCCGCGGATCGGCGCCTGGTCCACCGCGACCACGCCCGTGTCCGCCGGGATCGAGCCGTGCAGGAGCGAGCTCTTGCCGGAGCCCGCGACACCGGTGACCACGCAGAGCACCCCGAGCGGAATGTCGACGTCCACGTCCCGCAGGTTGTTCGCCGTGGCGCCGCGGACCTCCAGCGTGCCGGTGGCCTCGCGCACCGACTCCTTGAGCGCGGCGCGGTCGTCGAGGTGGCGGCCGGTGACGGTGCCGCTCGCCCGCAGCTTCTCTACGGTGCCCTCGAAACAGACGGTGCCGCCCGCCATGCCGGCGCCCGGCCCGAGGTCCACCACATGGTCGGCGATCGCGATCGTCTCCGGCTTGTGCTCCACGACGAGCACCGTGTTGCCCTTGTCGCGCAGCCGCAGCAGCAGGTTGTTCATGCGCTGGATGTCGTGCGGGTGCAGGCCGACGGTCGGCTCGTCGAAGACGTAGGTGACATCGGTGAGCGAGGAGCCGAGGTGGCGGATCATCTTGACGCGCTGCGCCTCGCCGCCGGAGAGGGTGCCCGCCGGGCGGTCGAGGGAGAGGTAGCCGAGGCCGATCTCGGTGAACGAGTCGAGGGTGCCCTGCAACGCGGTGAGCAGGGGCGTCACCGAGGGCTCGGCGATGCCGCGCACCCACTCGCCCAGGTCGCGGATCTCCATCGCGCACGCGTCCGCGATGGAGATGCCCTTGATCTTCGAGGACCGGGCGGCCTCGCTGAGCCGGGTGCCGTCGCACTCGGGGCAGGTGGTGAAGGTGACGGCCCGCTCCACGAAGGCCCGGATGTGCGGCTGCATCGCCTCCTTGTCCTTGGCCAGGAACGACTTCGTCACCCGCGGGATCAGACCCTCGTAGGTCATGTTGATGCCCGCGATCTTCATCCGGGTCGGCTCCTGGTGGAGGAGGGCGTGCAGCTCCTTCTTGGTGAACTTGCGGATCGGCTTGTCCGCGTCGAACAGGCCCGACTCCGCGTAGAGCCGGGCGTTCCAGCCGCCCGCCGTGTAGCCGGGGATGGTGAACGCGCCCTCGGAGATCGACTTGGAGTCGTCGTAGAGCTGGGTGAGATCGATGTCGGAGACCTTGCCACGGCCCTCGCAGCGGACGCACATGCCGCCGGTACGGCTGAAGGTCACCTTCTCGGTCTTCGTCTTCTCCCCGCGCTCGACCCGGAACCCGCCGCTCGCCGACACCGAGGCGGTGTTGAAGGAGTACGCGCCGGGCGGGCCGATGTGCGGCGTGCCGAGGCGGCTGAAGAGGATGCGCAGCATCGCGTTGGCGTCGGTGGCGGTGCCGACGGTGGAGCGGGGGTCGGAGCCCATCCGCTGCTGGTCGACGATGATCGCGGTGGTCAGCCCGTCCAGTACGTCCACCTCGGGGCGGGCCTGGTTCGGCATGAAGCCCTGCACGAACGCGCTGTACGTCTCGTTGATCAGCCGCTGCGACTCGGCGGCGATCGTGTCGAACACCAGCGAGCTCTTGCCCGAGCCGGAGACCCCGGTGAACACCGTCAGGCGGCGCTTGGGGATCTCGATGCTGACGTCCTTGAGGTTGTTCTCGCGCGCGCCGTGCACGCGGATCACGTCGTGGCTGTCGGCGGCGTGCCGCGCACCCGGCGCCTGATCCGTCTTCGGGCCCGTGCTCATACGTTTCTCCCTGTGTGAGGCGGCGCCGCCGCCGCGGTTCCCCCGTCGGCGTCGCCTGTTTCCGAGTGGCAGCTTGCGGCCGTACGACCGGTGCGCGCCGGTCCGGTACCGATACGGACCGGCACCGCCGCCGGCCGGTGCGGTCACCGGCCGGCGCCCGGTTCACTTCTTGCGCTGAGCGAAGCGCAGCATATTGCCGGCGGGGTCGCGGAAGGCGCAGTCCCGCACCCCGTACGGCTGGTCGACCGGCTCCTGGAGCACCTCGGCGCCCGACGCCTGAATGCGCTCGAAGACCGCGTCCACATCGTCGGCCGAGAAGATCACGCCGCGCAGCATGCCCTTGGCGAGCAGCTCCGCCATGGCCTGCCGGTCGGCCGGCGAGGCGTTCGGGTCCGCGAGCGGCGGCTCCAGCACGATCTCCACACCGGGCTGCGACGGCGAGCCGACCGTCACCCAGCGCATCCCCTCGAACTTGACGTCGTTGCGCACCTCCAGGCCCAGCACGTCCCGGTAGAAGGGCAGCGCCTTGTCGTGATCGTCGACGGCGATGAAGCAGGTGGAAAGGTGAATGTCCATGCGCAACACGCTACGGCGGGGCCGTGCGCGGCGCTTCTCCATTCGTGACCGGTTGGGGCGGGGCCGGACTCAGCCGTTGCTGTCGGCGCCGTCGTCGTCACCGGTTCCGGTGCCGGTGCCGGTGGGTGGCGGGGGCCCGTTCCGTACCGGCCGCGTGTAGATCTTGGCGACGCAGGCCGGGATGGCCGCACCCGGCTCGTGCGAGCGCGCCCGGTACGCGCTCGGGCTCTCCCCCACCAGCTCGGTGAACCGCGAGCTGAACGACCCCAGCGACGTACACCCCACCGCGAAGCAGACCTCCGTCACCGACAGGTCCCCACGCCGCAGCAGCGCCTTGGCCCGCTCGATCCGGCGCGTCATCAGGTAGCCGTACGGCGTCTCCCCGTAAGCGGCACGAAAACTCCGCGAGAAATGCCCCGGCGACATATGCGCCGCCCGCGCCATCGCCGGCACGTCCAGCGGCTGCGCGTAATCCCGATCCATCAGGTCCCGCGCCCGCCGCAGCTGAACCAGGTCTTCCAGCTTCACGGGGTCAGGATCGCATGGGAGGGCGTACGGGGGGCTGTGACCTGCGCGGCCAGGTAGTTTGCATCGGACAGGCGGTGGCAGTGGCGCCGCCCTCGGCTGGTTTCGCGAAGCGGGCCGGAGAGGCGAAGGGCGGAGGGGCGGACGGTGACACGCGAAGACCTGGCCGGGATGCTCGGCGAGCAGACGTCGGCATGCGGGGCAGCACGCGCGGCTCTGCTCGGCGGGGGCGATTTCATCGTCTGGGATGGCATGACGCCCGCCGACCGACTCGCCCACGTCTACCGGGCCCGGCTCCGTCGCACGGTGCGACGCGGCCAGCCGACCCAGAGCCTCGCCGCGACCGTCAAGACCCTCGAAGCGGCAGGGCAGGATCCGCTGCGCATCGGTCGGATCGACACCGCGGACAGGTCCTGGTCGTTCCTCCTGTTCCTCGATGCCGCGGCGACTGCCGTACTCGCATGCACCGGCGTCGCATTGGGCGCCCGGCCCACGTCGGGCGCGGATCTCCTGTAACGCCCTTCAACGGGCCCCGCCCGGACCCGGTCACCCCCCACCAGCACGGCCACTCCGGCCGCGTACACCGGCAGCCACAGGGTCGTGGTGGCGGACAGGCAGTCGGCCACGGCGTCATGGCTGTCGGTGTCCTGGGCCTGGGCCAGGGCGGCGCCATCGCGGTCCGCCAGGTTCGCCGGCGCCGCCTCCGTGCGGATGCTCTCGTACGTACCCAGCGCAGGGCACCTCGCGCGTGTGCCCGGCATCGGGAACAGCCACGCCCAACGTTGCAGCATGGGGGCCAGTGCGATCGCCACGCACAGGCCGACGACCAGCGAGTACGCCGCCGGGTTATGTACGGGCGCGGACCAGAGGCCGGGCCGCCATGCCGGCAGAAGGAGAAGATCACCGCCAGCAGCGTGACCCCGATATAGGTGGCGAACCACTGCCACGAACCCCGCGCGAGCGCGGCCGTCAGTACGGCGGCGAGTCCGATGGCGATGACGCCCGGCTGACCGGCAGCTTCACGGCCGGAGCCGGTGGACGCCAGGCTCCGGGCCCCTCGGCGGCCGGGACCGTCCACGGTTGCTCCTGCCTGGTCCGGTCCCCAGCTTCCATACGCATCGCACCATCGGCCTGCCGCCACGTCGGGCCGCCCCGGAAGACTGATCCGAATGGCGGGCCTCCGCCTGCCATTCCGCCCGCCGATCGTCGCCTTCCACCGGCCACGACAAATCCGGTGGCGCCCCGCGGTCGGCACCCGCCAGGATCGCGGCATGCGTGCCTTCCTGGAGACCGACCGGCTGGTGCTGCGGCCGTTCACCGCCGACGACGCCGACCGCCTCTTCGCACTCGACAACGACCCGGACGTCATGCGTTTCATCAACGGCGGCCGGCCCACGAGCCACGAGGTCATCGTGGAGCGGACCTTGCCGCGACTCCTGCACGATTACCCGTGTTTCGGAACGCGCGGATACTGGGCGGCGCAGGAGAAGGACACCGGCGTATTCCTGGGCTGGTTCGAGTTCCGGCCTCTGGAGGACGACAATCCCGCCGTGGCCGAACTCGGCTACCGGCTCGACAAAGCGGCCTGGGGCCGCGGCTATGCCACCGAAGGCGCGCGGGCGCTCATCGACAAGGGATTCACCGAACTCGCCGTGGAGCGGGTGACCGCCAACACCATGGCGGTCAATCGGGCGTCCCGGCGGGTGATGGAGAAGTCCGGCCTGTCATTCCTCCGGCACTTCACCGGCGATTGGCCGGAGGCGATTCCCGGCTCGGAGCACGGCGAGGTCGAGTACGAGCTCACGCGGGCCGAGTGGGAGCGGCGCCGTTAGGGGCCGATACCCCGTACCGCTGACGTAATGGACGCCGCTCAGCTCAACCGGGCGCGCAGAAGGCAGAATTCGTTGCCTTCAGGGTCGATGAGTACGTGCCAAGGCTCATCGCCGCTCTGGCCGATATCGGCCGGGCGCGCCCCGAGCTTCAGGAGGCGCTCCAGTTCGGCGTCCTGGTCGCGGTCGGTGGCGTTGACGTCGAAATGCAGACGCAATTGGCCCGTCTTGGGCTCGGTGGTGGGGACGAGGACCAGAGTCGGCTGCAGTCCGCCGAACCCTTCCCGTGGTCCGATCTCCACCGCGCCGTGGTCATCGGGATCGAGTACGACGAAGTCCAGCACCTCGCACCAGAACGCCGCCAGCCCTTGCGGATCCCGGCAGGGAATTATCAGTTCGGAGATACGACAAGCCATGGCCGGCACCCTACGGGCACCAACTGCGCCCGGCCAGACCTTGGGTGACATTCACCGGGCCAGCAGGCGGGGGCCGCCTGGCCAGAGGTCGGTTCCGGTGCCCCGGTCACCGTCATCGGTCCGGACTGCCTGCGCACAGACCGCCCGGGACCCCCGGACCCCCGCCACTTCACCCGGTAACGCACAGGACCTCAGTCGCCATGGGCGACCGGCTCAGCGCCGGCGTCGAGCGCGTCCAGCACCGCGTCGCCGTTCGCCCTCGCCCACTCGGTCAGCATGTGGATCGGTTCGATCAGCGTCGCCCCGAGCGGGGTGAGTTCGTACTCGACGCGGGGCGGCGCCTCGGCGTACGCGTGGCGGCGGACGAGTCCGTGCGCCTCCAGCCGTCGGAGCGTCTGGGTGAGCATCTTGCGGGAGATACCGCCGATCAGCCCGATCAGCTCGCCGTGGCGCACCGGACCCCTGCTGAGGCCGTAGAGCACCACCACCGTCCACTTGTCGGCGATCAGCTCGACCGCCAGACGCGCCGGACAGTCGGCGAGAAAGGGATCACCGGGACCGAAACCGCTCATGGCGCCCAAGGTAGCTGCTGGTTCCGACAGGAACCTGCCGGTTCCTGTCGGAAACCTAGCCTGGAATCTCTCCCCCCTTTCGAAGCCAGGAGAGTCATGCGAGTCATCACCCAACAGACGCTCGGCGGCCCCGAGGTGCTCTCCCTCGTGAACGCGCCCGAGCCCCGCCCCCTGCCGACCGAAGTTCTCGTCCGCGTGAAGGCGATCGGTCTGAACCCGCTGGAGGCGCGGCTGCGCGCCGGCGAGTTCCCGCTGATCGGGCGGCCGCCGTTCGTCCTCGGCTGGGACATCAGCGGCGTGGTCGAGGAGGCGGTGACGTGGCGCTTCAGGCCCGGCGACGAGGTATTCGGGATGCCGCTGTTCCCGCGGGCGGCGAGCGCGTACGCCGAGGTCGTCCCGGCACCGGCGCTGCACCTGACGCGCAAGCCGGCGTCGCTCTCGCACGTCGAGGCGTCGGCGCTGCCGGTCGTCGGGCTCACCGCGTGGCAGGGCCTCGTCGACCTGGCCGGTGTCGGCGAGGGCGACCGCGTCCTGATCCACGGCGGTGGCGGCGGGGTCGGCCACGTCGCGATCCAGATAGCGAAGGCGCTCGGCGCGCACGTGATCACGACAGCCGGCGGGAGCAAGCGGGAGTTCGTCGAGGGGTGCGGCGCCGATGAGGTGATCGATTACACGGCAGCCGACTTCACCGAGAAGATCCGGGACGTCGATGTCGTGCTCGACACGATCGGCGGCGACACCGCCGAGCGCTCGCTCGAAGTGCTCCGTCCGGGTGGTCACCTGGTGACGGCGGTCGCCGACGAGGACTCGAAGCTCATCGCCAAGTACGAGGCGGCCGGCATGCGCTTCAGCGGCATCGCGGTCGACCCCGACCCGGTCGCCCTGCGCGGCCTCGTCGCACTCGTCGAACAGGGCAGACTCCGGGTCCACGTACAGGAAACGTTCCCGTTCGAGCGCGTCGCCGACGCACACCGGGTGCTCGACGGCGGTCACCTCCAAGGCAAGCTCGTCCTCACCGTCTGACCCGTCTCAGGGGGCGAAATACGGTGGGAACCGCGGCGGTTCGCCCTCCTGCCCGGGCGGTCATAGCAGGTGGGCACGGCGGACCGCTTACCGGGCGTAGACGTCCACAAGCCCGCGCAACACGCCTCCCGCCGCCCCAGAAGGATCAGCGTCGGCACAGCCACGGCTTCCCCCGGAAGCTTCGGATGGACGGCTGAGTTTCGCCCTCATCCGACCCCAACCCGATTCTAGGGAAAATCGGGTATCACCAGTCATACGGTCGTCCTTGATCTCCGAACGAGTCGAGGTGGTCCGCTGGAGGCGCCGATCCTGCACCTGCTCGCCAGAGAGGTCATCGCGGGGATGCCACCAGCTCGGAGGGCCACCCGTTCCCGGCCGAACCGGCGCACCGCGTACGCAGGCTGCCCGGCGATCACCTCACCGTCCTGTCCCAGCACGCCGACCTGTTCCCAGCGAACCGCACGACTGGCTGACGGAGGTACAGCTCCTATGACGACCGTTCCCGATCTTCCCGACGCCACAGAGGCGCTGGAGCACTTCCCCTTCGACGACGGCCGTGGCATCGAGGTCCACGAGCGGTTCCGGGAGCTGCGGGAGCGCGCGGGGCTGCTCCGGGTGCGGCTCGACTACGGTGAACCCACCTGGCTGGTCACCCGTTACGCGGACGCCCGGCTGGTGCTGGGCGACGCGCGGTTCAGCCGTGCCATGTCGGTCGGCCGGGACTTCCCGCGCCAGGAGGAAGCGACGGAACTGGCCGGGCTGATCACCATGGACGCCCCCGAACACACCCGGCTGCGCACACTGTTGGTCAAAGCCCTCAGCAAATCCCGTATCGACGCGCAGCGCCCGACGGTGCGCGCGACGGCGGACGCGCTGCTGTCGTCGGCGATGGACGCCGGGCCGGGCATGGACATCGTGGTGGACTACGCGCAGCAGATGAGCGTGCTGTCCATCTGCGACCTGCTCGGCGTGCCGGCCTCGGACCGGGAGGCGTTCGAGTCGACCAGCGCGGCACTGCTCCCCGGCAGCGCCGTCGGCGCCGAGGACATGATGCGGCGGTTCGGTGAGCTGCGCGCCTGCACCGAGCGGCTCATCGCCGAGCGCCGGGCCCGCCCCCGCGACGACCTGATGTCGGCGATGATCCAGGCCCGGGACGAGGAGGACCGGCTCACCGACGCCGAGCTGATCGAGCTGGTCGTCAGCATGCTGCTGGCCAGGTTCGAGGCGATCATCACCCAGATCCCGAACTGCGTCTACGTTCTCACGCGGGGCGACCGGGCGCTCTGGAACCGGCTGCGTGCGAATCCGGCCGAGCTGCCCGCGGCGGTCGAGGAGCTGCTGCGCAACAACGCCTCCGCCGGCGCGGGCCTGTTCGTCCGCTATGCGCGGGAGGATGTCAACGTCGGCGGCACGCTGGTGCGCGCGGGCGAAGCCCTGACCATCGCCGTCGAGTCGGCCAACCACGACCCGGCCCGGTTCGAGGACCCCGACGCGATCGATTTCACCCGGCCACCCGGCGGGCACCTCACCTTCGGTTATGGCGCGCACTACTGCGTCGGCGCCCAGCTCGGGCGCATCGACCTCCAGGAAGGGCTGCGGGTGCTGCTCACCAGGGCCCCGGAGCTGACCGTCCGCGACCTCACGTGGAGAGTACGGCCGCACATCCGGGGACCGGTGGCGATGCGCGTGACCTGGCAGGGCGACCCGGAATGACCGCCACCACCCACCGGGGGCCTGCCGGCTTCCGGTGGGTAGCGGCAGGTCGGCCAGGTCCGGCGCGGAGGGTGTCGCCGTAGCAAGTGGTGGAGCACCGGCGATCCAGAACCCGACCCGCTCATAGCCCCCGGCACCCCGGGCGCACCCCTCAGCCGCCACTGCGAACTTCCCAGCGCCTTCCGGCCAGAAGTCCTCAGCGGGGCGCAAAGAGCGGGACAGTGGGTACCCGGCACCCGCTCCCCACCCCGACACACCCACTTTTGCTAGCGCCCGCTTGCAATAGTTAGCACGATGCCGCACCATCGGGGTATGGCATCACTCAACGTCGGCAACCTCGGCGAGTTCCTGCGGGAGCAGCGGCGCACCGCGCAGCTGAGTCTGCGGCAGCTCGCGGATGCCGCCGGGGTGTCCAACCCGTATCTCAGTCAGATCGAGCGCGGGCTGCGCAAGCCGAGTGCGGACATTCTGCAGCAGCTGGCCAAGGCGCTGCGGATCTCCGCCGAGACGCTGTATGTGCAGGCCGGGATCCTCGACGAGCGGAAGGTGGACGGGGTCGAGGTGCATACCGCGATCCTCACCGATCCGGCGCTGACCGAGAAGCAGAAGCAGGTGCTGCTGCAGATCTACGAGTCCTTCCGCAAGGAGAACGGACACGGGAGCGGGAGCGACGGCACGCCCGCCGGCGAGCCCGCTCCGGATGCCCGAGAGGCCGACGGCGACCCGCACGCCACCTGAGCGACCGACCACCGATTCCAGGAGGAACCACGCCATGGCCATCACCGACGACGTCCGCAAGGCGCTGACCGACCCGACTCCGCTGTACGCCATCGCGGGCACCGTGGACTTCGCCGCCGAGAAGGCCAAGGAGATCCCGGGCCTGGTCGAGAAGATCCGCGAGGAGGCCCCGAAGCGTTTCGAGGCCGTGCGCAACACCGACCCGAAGACCGTCCAGGACCGTGTCAGCAAGGAGGCGAAGGAGGCGCAGGACTGGATCACCCGGCAGCTGAGCCTGCTCGACTCCGACTTCAAGAAGCTGAGCCAGCAGACGCAGGACCTGGTGCTCCAGGGCGTGGGCCGGGCGGCCGAGGCCGCCGTCAAGGCGCGTGAGGGGTACGAGGAGCTGGCCGAGCGCGGCCGCAACGCGGTGCAGACCTGGCGTTCCGAGACCGCCGAGGCCACCGAGGACCTGGCGGTCGCGATCGAGCCGGAGCCCAAGCAGGAGCCCGTGACGGAGCCCCGCTCCGAGGGTGAGGGCGCGATCGGGCCGGACAGCGACGCGAAGGCGGCTTCCGCCAAGAAGACCGCCCCCGCGAAGAAGACGACGGCCAAGAAGACCACGTCGCCGGCCGAGAACGGCAAGTAACGCATCCAGGGGGCCGCGGGCCGGGCACGCACCGCGTGTCCGGCCCGTTCTCCGGGTACGGTGGGGCGGCGACGGACCGAGTCGAACGGGTGGTGGCAGTGCTGATCTACGGGTTCCAGAACGTGCTGAGCTGGGTGCAGCTGGCCCTGGCCGTGTACGCCGCCGTGATGCTCGTGGACGCGGCCGTACGGCGCGAGGACGCCTACCGGGCCGCCGACAAGCAGACCAAGGGCATGTGGCTGATCTTCCTGGTGATCGCCACGGCGCTGCTGTTCCTGCTGCCGCTGATGTCGTTCCTGCCGATCATCGGGCTCATCGCGGTGATCGTCTACACGGTGGACGTACGGCCCGCGATCAAGGCGGTCTCCGGAGGCCGCGGACCACGCCGCGGCGGCGGGTCGAGCTCGGACGGGCCGTACGGTCCGTTCAACGGGCGGTAGAAAGGTTTCGGCCCCGGCCGCGGCACCCCGTACGTCAGCTCCGTCCCCGGTCCCGGCAGAGCCCGTACGTCAGCCCCCCACCCTCCCCCGGTCCAACAGCAGTACGGCCACATCATCCGTCAGCTCCCCGCCGTTGAGGTCCCGCACCTCCGTGACCGCCGCGTCGAGCAGTTCCTCGCCCCGTAGTCCGGCGGCCAGTTGACGGCCCACCAGTTCGGCCATGCCTTCCTGGCCGAGGCGTTCCCTGCCTTCGCCGATACGGCCTTCGATCAGGCCGTCCGTGTACATCATCAGGCTCCAGGAGCCGCCCAGCACGAACTGGCGGCGCGGCCAGCGGGCTCCCGGGAGCAGGCCGAGGGCCGGGCCGCCCTCCTCGTACGGGAGCAGTCGCGGCGCGCCGCCGGAGCGGGCGAGCAGGGGCGCGGGATGGCCGGCCAGGCAGACGCCGGCGTGGCGTCCGTCCGGTGCGATGTCGACCAGGCAGAGCGTCGCGAAGATCTCGTCGTCGGCGCGCTCGTTCTCCAGGACCTTCTGGAGGGTGGACAGCAGCGCGTCACCGCACAGGCCGGCGAAGGTCAACGCGCGCCAGGCGATGCGCAGTTCCACGCCGAGGGCGGCCTCGTCGGGGCCGTGGCCGCTGACGTCGCCGATCATCGCGTGGACCGTGCCGTCGGGTGTGCGCACCGTGTCGTAGAAGTCGCCGCCGAGCAGCGCGCGGCTGCGGCCGGGGCGGTAGCGGGCCGCGAAGCGCAGGTCGGAGCCGTCCAGGAGCGGGGTGGGCAGCAGGCCGCGCTCCAGGCGGCGGTTCTCCTGGGCCAGCATCCGGGATTCGGTGAGCTGGCGCTGCGCGAGGTCGGCGCGCTTGCGCTCGACGGCGTAGCGCACGGCCCGGCTGAGGACCGAGGCGTCCAGCTCGTCGCGGAAGAGGTAGTCCTGCGCGCCGACGCGGACGGCCTCGGCGCCCCGTTCGGCGTCGGCCTCGGCGGTCAGTACGAGGACGGCGTGGGCCGGGGCCATCCGCAGCACCGCGCGCAGGGCGCCCAGCTCGTCGGGGCCGCCGTCCGCCTCGGGCACCAGGCCGTCCCCCGCTCCGGCCGGTGCCAGGTCGAGCAGGATGCAGTGCACGTCGTCGGTGAGCAGCCGCTCCGCCTCGGTGAGGTTGCGGGCCGTACGGACGCGGGCCCGGCGGCCGTCCCGGTCCCGCATCTCGGGCACCGAGCTGGTGGGGTCCTCGCCGATGAGCAGCAGGGTCAGCCCCGGCCCGCCGGTGTCCGCGGGCTCCGCCGCCGTGCCCGCCGCTTCCGCCGTGCCCGCCGCGTCGTCGCGCGTGGAGCCCGCCGGCGCTGCCTCGTGCGGCAGCACGGCCGTCCGCTGGCGCGGTATCGGTACGGACATGCTCTGCTTCCTTCCCTCCCCCGAGGGTGCGCGGGCCCGCCGAACGGCGCGCCACTGTGCCCGGTTCCGCCGCCGCCCGGCGGTCGGTCCGGGCGGTGCGCCACCGGGCACCGAGACGCGACCATAGCGGTAGCGCCGAGGGGGAGGGAATGGCCGACGGCACCCCGCTCTTGGCATATGCCGTCCGCCACAGACGTTTTGACCTGGGAAGGGAGGACTGCGGAATGACGAACATCACCTCGCGGACGGCACGTTCGCCCTCCACGCACCGTGACGAAACGCACGCGGGAGTCACGCTCCGTAGAGCGTCGCGAACGGTCCAGCCGTACGGTCGGACCGTCCGCTTCACCGAGCGGTGCGCGCGGCAGCGCCCCCTCACTTGTCCGGCCGCACCACCCCGAGAATCGGCATCGACCCGGCACCGGCGAGCGTGACCTGCCGCCCCGGCCGCGGCGCGTGCACGATCGCGCCGTCGCCGACGTACATGCCGACGTGGCTCGCGTCGCCGTAGTAGATGATCAGGTCACCGGGGCGCATGTCCTTGATGTCGATGCGCGGCAGCTGCCGCCACTGCTCCTGCGAGGTACGGGGTACGGCCTTGCCCGCCGCCTCCCAGGCGCGCATGGTCAGCCCCGAGCAGTCGAAGGTGTCCGGCCCCTCGGCGCCCCATACGTAGTCCTTGCCGATCTGCGCCGTCGCGAACGCCACGGCCTTCTTGCCGGCCTCCGAGGCGTGGGCGTTGATGTCCTTCAGTACACCGGAATCCAGCCATTTCTGCTGCTCCAGGAGGGCCCGCGCGTCCTCCAGCTTGCGCAGCCGCTCCTTCTCCTCGGCGGCCAGCCGGGATTCCAGCTGCTGTGCGGCCTCGACCTTCTTGCGGATGTCGAGCTGCGCGGCCTCCTTCTTCCGGCGGTTCTCCTCCAGCCGCTCCCAGCGGTCGGTCGCGTCCTGGGAGTAGCCCTCCAAGGCGTTCTTGGTGCGGCCGAGTTGCGCGATCAGGTCGTTGGCGGCGTGCTGGCTCTTGCGTACCAGCGTGGCGTCGTCGAGAAAGCGCTCGGGGTCCTTGTTGAGCATCAGGCGGGCCTCGGGGGGAATGCCGCCGCCCCGGTACTGCGCGCTGGCCAGCGCGCCCGCCTGGCGCTTGAGTTCGTCCATCCGCCGCTGCGTCGTCTCGATGTTCCGCGCCAGCTTGACGATCTCCTTCTGCTGGAGATCCACCTGCTCCTTGGCCGCGTTGTACGCCTCGGTGGCCTTCTCCGCCGCGCGGTAGAGGTTCTCCAGCTGCGTGCGGACCTCCTCCAGGCGCGTTTCGGACACGGTCGGCCCGGGGTCCGCGTACGCGGCCGGTGCCGTACCGGCGAGCATCCCCGTCACGCCCAGCACCACGGCCGTCGCCGTCACCGCGGCGCGCAGCCCCCGTACGCCAGGCCGGCTCCCCCTGCCGCGGCGCCCCGGTACGCCCACCGGCCCCGCCGGACCCGGCACCCCCGCCGCACCGTTGACGCTCCGTACCTCCCGAATGCCGTACGCACCGCGAATGCCCCGCCCTGCCCCCTGCCGCCCCACCAGCCACCTCCGGCTCGATCCGCACCGATTCGTGCACCCCTACAGGCGCGGATGCTGCCATACCGGCGGGTAATCCGACAGGGCGACGCCGAGGATTCCGGGCCGTACGAACGCCACCCCCAGCTGTCGGCCGAGGTTCACCCTGCGTTCACCGTCCTCCATCGGCGGCTTCACCTGATCTGCCTAATTTCGGCCGTACCGAGCGGCGCGCCGCTCCTTCGGGACGAGCGCGGCACGGCATTGCTGGGCCACCGGGCAACCGGCTCCGGCGGCCCTTGTCCCACCGCTTCGGCCGCCGCACAGTGACCGGCACAGGTCGCCCTCCAGGTGACCGTCCCGGCCACCGCCCCGGTGACCACACCTGTCTCCACCGCACGCCGAAGAAGCGGCGCGCCCCAGGAAGGAACTCACGACAGTGAAGCAGCTGCAGCGCAAGAACCGGGTTCGCGCCCTCGCCGTCGGCGCTCTCGCCGTCACCGGTGCCCTGGCCCTGTCGGCGTGCGGCTCCGACGACACCAGTGGTGGCGGCGGTGCGGCGTCTTCGGCGAAGGCCGGCAACATCAAGTGCGAGGGCAAGGGCAAGCTGCTCGCCTCCGGCTCGTCCGCGCAGAAGAACGCCATGGACGCCTGGGTGCAGGCGTACTCCGGCGCCTGCAAGGACACCAGCATCAACTACCAGCCCACCGGTTCCGGGGCCGGCATCACCACCTTCCTCCAGGGCCAGACCGCCTTCGCGGGCTCCGACTCGGCGCTCAAGCCCGAGGAGGTGGAGAAGTCCAAGAAGATCTGCAAGGGCGGCCAGGCGATCAACCTGCCGATGGTCGGCGGCCCGATCGCGGTCGGCTACAACGTGCCCGGCGTGGACAGCCTCGTGCTGGACGCACCGACCCTCGCCAAGATCTTCGACTCGGAGATCACCAAGTGGAACGACGAGGCGATCAAGAAGCTGAACCCCGACGCCAAGCTGCCGGACCTGAAGATCCAGGCGTTCCACCGCTCGGACGACTCGGGCACCACCGACAACTTCACCAAGTACCTCAAGGGTGCCGCGCCCGACGCCTGGAAGCACGAGCCGGCCAAGACCTGGGAGGGCAAGGGCGGCCAGGCCGCGTCCGGTTCGGCCGGCGTGTCCTCCCAGGTCAAGCAGACCAGCGGCGCGATCTCCTACTTCGAGCTGTCGTACGCCACGGCCGGCAAGATCAACACGGTCAAGCTGAACACCGGCGCCAAGGCCCCCGTCGAGGCCACCGTCGACAACGCCTCCAAGGCCATCGCCGAGGCCAAGCAGGTCGGCCAGGGCAGCGACCTGGCCCTGAAGCTGAACTACACCACCAAGGCCGAGGACGCCTACCCGATCACCCTCGTCACGTACGAGATCGCCTGCGACAAGGGCAACAAGGCGGAGACGCTCCCCGCCACCAAGTCCTTCCTGACCTACATCTCCAGCAAGGACGGCCAGAACTCCCTGAAGGAACTGGGCTACGCGCCGCTGCCCACCGAGATCGCCGACAAGGTCCGCTCGGCCGTCTCCGCGCTCTCCTGACCCACCGGGCGGCGGCCCGCGCACCCCGCGCGAGCCGCCGCCCTTCCGGTGCACCGCCGCGCCAGGAGCCCCCGCCGGGCTCCGCAGACCGGAGAAACCATGAATTCAGCACCTTCCATATCCAGCGCCCCACCACCGTCAGCGCCGCCCGCCTCCTCGGTGTCCGGCAAGGCGGTACGCCCCGGAGACCGGATCTTCCTCGGCCTCTCCCGCGGCTCCGGCATCGCCCTCCTGGTGATCATGGCCGCCATCGCGGCCTTCCTCACCGTCCGCTCGGTGATCGCCATCTCCGGTGACCACGCGAACTTCCTCACCTACTTCGAGTGGAACACCTCGGGCCCCGAGCCGAAGTTCGGCATCGCGGTCCTCGCCTTCGGCACCGTCGTCAGCTCGGTGATCGCGATGTTCATCGCGGTCCCGGTCGCGGTCGGCATCGCGCTGTTCATCTCGCACTACGCGCCGCGCAGGCTGGCCTCCCCGCTCGGGTACGTCATCGACCTGCTCGCCGCCGTCCCCAGCATCATCTACGGCCTGTGGGGCGCCCTCTTCCTCGTCCCGCACCTGACCGGCCTCTTCAGCTGGCTGGACGACTACTTCGGCTGGACCGGGATCTTCTCCTACGCCGACGGGGCCCCCCGCGCGCTGTTCACCGTCGGCATCCTGCTCGCGATCATGATCCTGCCGATCGTGACCAGCGTCAGCCGCGAGGTCTTCCTCCAGGCGCCGAAGATGCACGAGGAGGCGGCGCTCGCGCTCGGCGCGACCCGCTGGGAGGTCATCCGCATGTCGGTGCTGCCGTTCGGCCGCTCCGGCGTCATCAGCGCCTCGATGCTGGGCCTGGGCCGCGCGCTCGGCGAGACGATGGCCGTGGCCACCGTGCTGTCCCCCAGCTTCCTGATCAACGTCAGCCTGCTGAACCCGGGCGGCGGCACCTTCGCGCAGAACATCGCCAGCAAGTTCAGCGAGGCCGACGAGTTCGGGCAGGACGCCCTGATCGCCTCCGGCCTCGTCCTCTTCGTCATCACGCTGCTCGTCAACGGCGCGGCCCGCATGATCATCGCGCGCCGCAAGGAGTACTCGGGGGCCAACGCATGAGCAACACGGTCACCCCGCCCCGGCCCGTCGCCGACAGCGCCCCGCTCCCGGTCTCGCTCAAGCAGCCCCGGCTGCCCCGCTGGGCCCCGGCCGCCCTCGCCCTGGCCGCGGTCGTGGTGGGCTGCGGCATCGGCCTGGCCGCCGGCCTGGAGAGCCGCATCCAGTGGGGCCTGATCGCCGCCCTGCTGTTCATCCTCGGTACGTACGCGCTCGCCACCGCCGTCGAAGGCACCCGGCAGGCCAAGGACCGCCTCGCCACCAGCCTGGTCTGGATCTGCTTCGTCCTGGCCGTGGTCCCGCTGGCCTCCCTCATCTGGGAGACGATCGCGCGCGGCCTCAAGGTCCTCGACGGCTACTTCCTCAGCCACTCGATGGGCACCCTGCCCGACGCGCTGCCCGGCGGCGGCATCTACCACGCGATCATCGGCACCCTGCAGCAGGTCGGCCTCGCCGCCCTGATCGCCGCGCCGATCGGCCTGCTCACCGCCATCTACCTGGTCGAGTACGGCCGCGGGAAGCTCGCCAAGGCCGTCACCTTCTTCGTCGACGTGATGACCGGCATCCCCTCGATCGTCGCCGGCCTGTTCATCCTCTCGGTGTGGATCCTGATCCTCGGCTTCGGCCCGTCCGGCTTCGCCGGCGCGATGGCCCTGGCGATCCTGATGATGCCGGTGGTCGTGCGCTCCACCGAGGAGATGCTCAAGCTGGTGCCCAACGAGCTGCGCGAGGCGTCGCTGGCCCTCGGCGTACCGAAGTGGCGCACCATCCTCAAGGTGGTCCTGCCGACCTCGATCGGCGGCATCACCACCGGTCTGATGCTGGCCGTCGCCCGTATCACCGGCGAGACCGCGCCCGTCCTGCTGCTCGTCTGGGGCGCGAAGACGATCAACAACAACCCCTTCGAAGGCGCCCAGCAGTCGCTGCCGCTGTATGTGTTCCAGCAGTGGCAGCAGGGCTCCGATGCCTCCTACGACCGCGCCTGGGCCGCGGCCCTGGTGCTCATCGCCTTCGTCATGATCCTCAACCTGGTGGCCCGCGGCATCGCCCGCTGGAAGGCCCCCAAGACCGGCCGCTGACCTCCTCCCCCAGCTCCACGAAAGAAGCAGTGATCTCCATGGCCAAGCGAATCGACGTCAGCGGCCTCTCCGCCTACTACGGCAGCCACAAGGCCATCGACGACATCTCCATGACCGTCGAGCCCCGCTCGGTGACCGCCTTCATCGGCCCCTCGGGCTGCGGCAAGTCGACGTTCCTGCGCACCCTGAACCGGATGCACGAGGTCACCCCCGGCGGCCGTGTCGAGGGCAAGGTGCTGCTGGACGACGAGAACCTCTACGGCAGCGGCGTGGACCCGGTGGCGGTGCGCCGTACCGTCGGCATGGTCTTCCAGCGCCCGAACCCGTTCCCCACCATGTCGATCTTCGACAATGTGGCGGCGGGCCTGCGGCTGAACGGCTCGTACAGGAAGTCCGAGCTGAACGACGTCGTGGAGAAGTCCCTCAAGGGCGCCAACCTCTGGAACGAGGTCAAGGACCGGCTGAACAAGCCCGGCTCGGGCCTGTCCGGCGGCCAGCAGCAGCGGCTGTGCATCGCCCGCGCCATCGCGGTCGAGCCGCAGGTGCTGCTGATGGACGAGCCGTGCTCGGCGCTCGACCCGATCTCCACCCTCGCCATCGAGGACCTGATCGGCGAGCTGAAGGAACGGTTCACGATCGTCATCGTGACGCACAACATGCAGCAGGCCGCGCGCGTCTCGGACCGTACGGCCTTCTTCAACCTGGCCGCGGTCGGCCAGCCGGGCAAGCTGGTCGAGATCGACGAGACCGAGCGGATCTTCTCCAACCCGTCGGTCCAGGCCACGGAGGACTACATCTCCGGCCGCTTCGGCTGAGGGGCGGTGTCCGGGGCCCGCCCGGGTCCCGGACACCGGCTCCGGCCGGCCCCGCGCGTCCTGCGGTGCTGCATGGCGGTGCCACCGCAAGGACGAGGGCCCGCCCTCCGGCTTCGGAGGGCGGGCCCACAAGAACGTACGTACGGCCCGTGCGGGCCGTGGTCACCTCACGCGAACACGAGGTGGACGCACCAGTAGCTCAGGGCGGCCACCGCCGCGCCGGCGGGCATGGTGATGAACCAGCCCATGACGATGTTCTTGGCGACGCCCCAGCGCACCGCCCGGGTGCCCTTCGTCGAGCCCACACCCATGATCGCCGAGGTGATGACATGGGTGGTGGAGATCGGCGCGTGGAACATGAACGATGCGGTGTACATGACGGACGCCGCGGTCGTCTCGGCCGCGAAGCCCTGCGGCGGGTCCAGCTCGATGATCCGCCGGCCGAGCGTACGCATGATGCGCCAGCCGCCCGCGTAGGTGCCGAGCGACAGGGTCAGCGCACAGGCGATCTTCACCCAGACCGGGATGGCGTCGCCCGCGCTCTGGACATCGGCGATGACCAGCGCCATCACCACGATGCCCATGGTCTTCTGGGCGTCCTGGAGGCCGTGCCCGAGCGCCATGCCCGCCGCCGAGACCGTCTGCGCGATACGGAAGCCGCGCTTGGCCTTGTGCGGGTTGGACTTCCGGAACAGCCACATGATCACGACCATCACCAGATAGCCGAGGACCAGGCCGATCACGGGCGAGAGGAACATCGGAACGACGATCTTCTCTATGACGCCCGACCAGTAGACGGTCGTACCGCCCGCCAGCGCGGCGCCCACCATGCCGCCGAAGAGCGCGTGCGAGGACGACGACGGCAGTCCGAAGTACCAGGTGACCAGGTTCCAGACCACCGCGCCGACCAGGGCCGCGAAGAGGATGCCCATCCCCTTGGAGCCCTCGGGCGTGGAGATCAGCCCCTCGCTGACCGTCTTGGCGACCCCGCTGCCCAGGAAGGCACCGGCGAGGTTCATCACCGCCGCCATCGCCAGCGCCGCCCGCGGGGTCAGCGCCCGCGTGGAGACCGAGGTCGCGATGGCGTTCGCGGAGTCGTGAAAGCCGTTGGTGTACGTGAAACCGAGCGCGACCCCGATGGTCACGATGAGCGCGAAGGTGTCCACCGGAGGTCAGGACTCCTTGACGGCGATCGTCTCGACCGTATTGGCGACATGCTCGAAGGCGTCGGCCGCCTCTTCCAGGATGTCCACGATCTGCTTGAGCTTGAGCACCTCGATGGCGTCGTACTTGCCGTTGAACAGGTGCGCGAGCAGCTTGCGGTGGATCTGGTCGGCCTGGTTCTCCAGACGGTTGACCTCGATCCAGTACTCGGTGAGGTTGGACATCGTCCGCAGGTTCGGCATCGCCTCGGCGGTCAGTTCCGCCGCCCGCGCCAGGACCTCGATCTGCTGCTCGACGCCCTTGGGCAGCTCCTCGATGCTGTAGAGGACGACCAGGTCGACGGCCTCCTCCATGAAGTCCATGATGTCGTCCAGCTTCGAGGCGAGGTTGTAGATGTCCTCGCGGTCGAACGGCGTGATGAACGAGGAGTTCAGCTGGTGGAAGATCGCGTGGGTCGCGTCGTCCCCCGCGTGCTCCGCCGCCCGCATCCTCTCGGCGATCTCTGTCCGCGCGGAGGCGTCCGCCCCGAGCAGTTCCATCAGGAGCTTGGAGCCCGTGACGATGTTGTCCGCGGACGCGGCGAACATGTCGTAGAAGCTCGTCTCCCTGGGGGTCAGACGAAAGCGCACGTGAAATCCTCGGGGTGCATCGGATTCGGTCGAGTTGATGCTAGGCGCATCATCCAGCCACAGCTAACCGGCATTCCTTCAGTGTCGCCCATCGGGCAGCATGCTCTGCACGGGGGACCGCCCGCGCCCGCGCATTTCTGTACCATATACCCACTAGGGGTATATGGACCGCCTACGTACCACGGGAGATGGCCATGACGACCACGGACGCCGACACCGACGGCAGCACCGCAGCCGCCGCGGCCTGCCACGCCGAGGGGCCGAAAACCGCCGTCCGGCCGGACCCCGACGCCGTCACCGATCACGATCTGGGCATCCACGGTTACGCGAAGCAAAAGGACGCGCACCTCAAGAGGCTGCGCCGGATCGAGGGCCAGATCCGCGGCCTCCAGCGCATGCTGGAGGAAGATGTGTATTGCATCGACATACTCACCCAGGTCTCGGCGAGCACGAAGGGCCTGCAGTCCTTCGGCCTCCAGCTCCTGGAGGAGCATCTGCGGCACTGTGTCGCGGACGCCGCCGTCAAGGGACCCGAGGCCATCGACGAGAAGGTCAAGGAAGCCACCAAGGCGATCGAGCGGATGCTGCGCACCTGAGAGCGGCCGCCGGGCGCACGGCCGCCGCGCGCCGCCGCGCACGGCGCCGCCGCCCCGTCACGTCAGGCCGCCGGGTCCCGGCCCCGGCCGCGCGCGGTCCGCGTCCACGTCCAGCACCTCGTCGATACGGTCCGAGCTGAGCCGATCCTCGCTCGCGGCGGCCGCCGCGATCATCAACTCACCAGTCAGGTCGATCTCGACGAGGGCCACGTGGTCCTGAACCGTCGGGTTGCGATGTCCGGCCACGTGCAACACCTCCTCCTTCGAGCGCCTCCCCACTCTTCTGGTGGTTACGCCCAGAGTAGGTACGGGCGCACGCTCCGCGCATGGCACGGATGGACCATTTCCGCCGGTTCGCACAGGCCGTGCGCACCCGCCGGGCCGTGGACCTCAGCCGCCGTCGGCGGTGACCCGGCCCGAGTAGATGTCGCGCCGGTCGGGCAGCCGGACCGGAACCGGGGCGCCGAAGCCGTGGAGGGTGGTCGTGGAGGTCACCGACGTACCCCCCGTGCTGCCGTTGGCAAAGCGGAATCGCTGGCGGACCTTGCGCAGCCGCCCGGCGTCGTCCAGATACGCGTCGAAGGCCACCTCGTCGGTGGTGAAGCCTTTCTCCGCCGCGGTCAGCGCGGGCCGGTACGCCGGGGACGCCATCCGCGCGGCCGAGCCGATGTGCGCCATGCCGCTGAAGTGCCGCACCCAGGTGCCGTCCAGCCGCTCCCGGCCCTCGTACGTCACCTCGCGCACCCCGCGCAGCAGTTCGGCGGCGGCCATCGGGTCGGTCGCGCCGCCGGTGACGAGATTGCCGTCGGCGAGCGAGGCGGTGTCCACCCGCACCCACTTGTCGGCGGGCACGCCCGCGCCGCGGTTCTTCATGTAGAGGGCGCCCGGCGTGAGGATCTCCGTGATCGTGCGGTCCGCGCCGCGGCCGTCGCCGGTGTCCGGGAGGCGTACGTTCAGCTGCCCGGTGCGCCTGCGGTAGTCGTGGCCGCCGGTGCCGCGGATGGCGATACGGGTGCCGCCGCTGGTGGTCTCCAGGTCCGTACGCACCCGGGAGGAACCCGCCCGGACCAGGGCGTCGGCGCAGGCGCGCAGGGCGGCGGCGTAGTCCGTGCGGCCGGAGGGGGACCCGGCGGCGGACGGGCCCGCCGGGTCCGGCTCCCCGGTGGGCCGGGCGCCCGGTGGGCGGGCACGGTCGGTGAAGGGCAGCCCGGCCGCCGACCCGCCCACCGGGCCGTCTGCGAAGCGGCCGGCCGAGGTCTGGTCGTCGGCCGCCGCCCCGTTCGAGGAGCAGCCCGTCGTGAACAGTCCGACCGCCAGGCCCACCCCGCACGCGGCGGCCGCGACAGCACCGCCTCGCCTGTCCTGCACCACCATCGCGTACGAGCCCCCTCGGCCGCTCTGCTCGTGAAGTTCCGGACCGAGATGTTCCGGTTGCCCCGGAGCAGCCCGACCCGTTCCGTTCAACGACCGTTCAGGCCGCTTCGTCACGCCCGTACACCCCCGGCGCGTACCGTGGCGCCGTGCGCGACCGAGCCTCGGCAGAGCCGATACCGCAGTCCTCAGAGCCGACCGACCACCGGACCACCACCGTCGAACGGGGTTCCTTCTGCCTCGCCCGCTGCAGCTGCGGCTGGCACGGACCGGCCCGCCGGGCCCGCTCCCAGGCCCGTACGGACGCGGAGCGGCACCTGCGGACGGAGTGAGCCTGAGCCCCGCCGCACCGCGTGACGTGCCCTGACGACAGTCCCCGGGCGGGCGCGCCGTCCCCGCAGCCGACCGCCCGTCAGCACGCCCCTGGAACCTCCCGCGCCTCCCGCCCCATCTGAGTAGAGGGAAGTCATCCACGGCGCGCGGGCCCCACGGGGGTCCCAAAAGGGGCAGTTCACGATGAAGCGGCGCACGATACTGGCGGCCGGCGGCGGACTCGCGGCGACGGCGGTCACCGCGGCCTGCGGCGGCGGTTCCGGCCACGCAAGCCCGCCGGGCACCGGCCCGTCGCCCGGCGGCGTCAGCCTGACGGCGGGGTCGCAGGCCGCCAAGCGCCCGGCCGACAAGGCGTCCTGGGAGGCGCTGCGCAAGAGCCTGGACGGCAAGCTGATCCAGGCCGGGGACGCCGCGTACGACACCGCCCGGCGCCTGTACAACACCCGCTTCGACAACTTGAAGCCCGCGGCCGTGGCGTACGTACGCCATCCGTCCGACATAGCCGAGTGCCTGTCGTTCGCCCGCCGCTACGCCGCCCCCGTCGCGATACGCAACGGGGGTCATTCGTACGCCGGCTGGTCCAGCGGCAACGGCGCGCTGATAGTCGACGTTTCGGCCCTGAACTCGGTCTCCGCGCCGTCCGGCGGCGTCACCCGCATCGGCGCCGGCGCCAAGCTCATCGAGGTCTACGAGGGCCTGGGCAAGCACAACGTCACGATCCCCGGCGGCTCCTGTCCTTCCGTCGGCATATCCGGCCTCACCCTCGGCGGCGGCCACGGCGTCGCGTCCCGCGCGTACGGCCTGACCTGCGACAGCCTGGTCGGCGCCACCCTCGTCACGGCCGACGGCAAGACCGTGGAGTGCGGCGCCCGGCGCAACAGCGACCTCTTCTGGGCGCTGCGCGGCGCGGGCAACGGCAACTTCGGCGTCGTCACCGAACTCCGCTTCCAGACCCATGCGGCGCCCCGATCGGTCATGGCCTACATGACGTGGCCCTGGTCCAAGGCCACCGCCGTCCTGCGCTCCTGGCAGGAGTGGGGCCCCGCCCAGCCCGGCGAAATATGGTCGTCACTGCACCTGGACGCCCACCCCGGAGGCACCCCGTCCGTCGCCGTCGCGGCGTTCTCCCTGGGCTCGTACGGCGACCTCCAGAACGCCGTGGACAGGCTGGCCGACCGGGCGGGTGGCCCCGGCCCCGCGAAGTCGGTGCGCCTGACGCCGACCTCGTACCTGGACGCGATGGAGTCGTACGCGGGCTGCTCCTCGAAGAGCACCGAGCAGTGCCATCTGCCGGGCGCCGTCCCCGGGCGCAGCGCCTCGGGCAAGCTGCTCCGCGAGACGTACGCCGCCCGCTCGGACTTCTTCGACCGTTCGCTGGACGCGGCCGGCATGCGGGCCCTGCTGGGCCAGATCGAGGCGGCGAGCCGCAAGGGCGTGGCGGGCAACGCGTCGCTGACCGCGCTGGGCGGCGCGATCAACCGGGTCCGCCCCACGGACACCGCCTTCGTGCACCGCCGCTCGCGCTTCCTCGCGCAGTACCTGGCGTCCTGGAAGGCGGGCGGTTCCGGCTCCGCGCAGAGCGCGTGGCTGACGAGCGTGCACGGCGCGATGCGGCGGTACGCGTCGGGCGCGGCGTACCAGAACTACACGGACGCGGCCCTGACCGACTGGAAGAAGGCCTACTACGGCCCGGCCGCCGACCGGCTCACCAAGCTGAAGCAGCAGTACGACCCGAACGGGCTGTTCAGGACGTTTCCGCAGGCGTTGTGACCCCTCGACCGGGCGACCCGTGACGTGTTCCTGGCCGTGCCCGGCTTCGTGTCCGCGCACCTGCACGTCAGCCTGGACGGCCGCCGCGTCGTCAACTACGTGCAGTGGGCGGGCGAGGAACAGTACGAGGAAGCGCTGCGGCGCCCCGACGTCCGCGAGCACATCGGCCAGGTGGCGGCGCTCGCGGAAGCCCACGACCTGGCCCTCCTACGGGTCCGTTCGGTCCACCACCGCAACGGCCGGCAGGCATGACCGCCCAACGGCCGCTGTCCGGCCGTACCGCCCTGGTCACCGGCGGCAGCAGGGGAATCGGCGCGGCTGCCGCGGGCCTCGGGCTCAGCGGGCAGCGGGCCGTCATGCGTCGGGGGGAGGACCGGGCCCCGTGGCCCCGTCCTCCCCCCGATGTGCGGCGTGACGCGCTCGGCTACGCCGCCAGGTCCTCGTCCCGCTCCGTGTGGGACACCGGCGGTACGGCCGTCACCGGCCCGGACACCGGGCGCGCCGCCGGGCCGCCGGCCCGGACCAGCCACCACCCGGGCGAGCGGCTCACGGCGGTCGTCACCGGCACCAGCAGCGCCAGCGCCACCGGCGCGAGCAGCAGCGCCATCGCCGTGCCGAGCGCGAAGCCGCCGATCACGTCGGTCGGGTAGTGCACACCCATGTAGACCCGGCAGAACCCTTCGAGCAGCGCCAGCGCGATACCGATCAGGCCGTACTTGCGGTGGGCGATGAACAGCCCCACACCGACCGCCATGGTCAGCGTCGCGTGGTCACTGACGAACGAGAAGTCGCTCTTGCCCGGGATGAGCACTTCCAGGCCCGCGTGGTCCTTGAACGGCCGGGGCCGCTCCACCACCGCCCGGATCGGGATGTTGGCCAGCAGCGCCATACCGGCCGCCAGCGGCGCCCAGACCAGGCCCGCCACGGCGGACGGCGCGTCCGGCCGCTTGCGGGCGCCCCACCAGGCGATCAGGCACAGCACCGCGAGGCCGGCGATGATGCCGTACTCGCCGAGGTACTCCATGGCGCGGTTGAGCCAGTGCGGTGCGTCCTTCGCGAGGCCGTTGATGCCGTCGAGCACGTCCACATCGGGGTTCGACCCGTCCATTGCGAGTCCAGCCATCTGCCGCGGCCCCTTACCTTTCGCGCGCGCGAGCGCCGTGTGAGTGCTGCCAACCCCCGTGGTCGTCGGGCGTGGCCTCATTCCCACGGCCCCGCCATGTCTCCACGCCTAGGAAACGCGATGCGCATCCGAGCCGTTCCACCTTCTACCGGATGATCACCAGGACGTTACCGAAGAGAGACTGATGTCCGCAGTTCAGGGCCCCATGTTCACGCAGCGTTCGCGCTGGGCAGCGCTTTCGCGCCGTCCGCGGTGACCCGGGTCGCCCCGATGTAGTCCGGCTTGTCGATCTTGTCGAACCGGATCACCGCGCCGGTGTACGGCGCGTTGATCATGTACCCGCCGCCCACGTAGATCCCCACGTGGTGGATGGAGCGCGGATCGTTCAGGTTGTGCGCGAAGAACACCAGGTCCCCCGGCAGCAGCTCGTCCCGCTTCGGATGCGGCCCGGCGTTCCACTGGTCGTTGGCGACGCGCGGCAGCTCGATCCCCACCGAGTGGTACGCCGCCTTCGTCAGCCCCGAACAGTCGAAACGCCCGTTCTGCTCCGGTGTGCCGTTGCCGCCCCACAGGTACGGCTTGCCCAGCTGCTCCTGGGCGAAGTAGATCGCGGAGGCCGCCTGCCGGGACGGCGCGACCCGCCCCACCGGCGCCTCGAAGCTCTTCGCGAGGGTCGTGATGATCCGTACGTAGTTCTGCGTCTCGCTGATCGCCGGCACCCCGCCCGCCCGGATGACGCGGTACGCGCCCGCGTTGTACGCCGCGAGCATGTTGTGCGCCGGGTCGCCGGGCACGTCCTTCACGTACTTCGCCAGCTCGCAGTCGTACGACGCCGCCGAAGGGATCGCGTCCGCCGGGTCCCACACGTCCCGCCGGCCGTCCCCGTTCCCGTCTATGCCGTGCGTCTGCCACGTGCCGGGGATGAACTGGGCGATGCCCTGCGCCGCCGCCGGGCTCTGGGCGCGGGGGTTCCAGCCGCTCTCCTGGTAGAGCTGCGCGGCGAGCAGCGCCGGGTTGATGGCGGGGCAGAGGTTGCCCCACTTCTGCACCAACGGCTGGTACGCGGCCGGTACGGCCCCCTTCGCCAGCCCCACGGCCCGGCCCGCACCGCCCGCCAGTCCCGCGGCGGCCGCGTACACGCCCACCACGAGCAGCGCGAGGAAGCAGAGCACCAGTCCGACCCCGAGCCCACCCGCCACCCAGAATTTGCGCACCCCACAACCCTCCCCCAAACGGGCGGGTTTCACCGCCGTTTTCGGCATGTACCTCGCCACACGGTGGCCGTACCGGCCCGCTCGCCCGCGCCTTCAGCGCCCCAGCTCGAACCAGACCGACTTCCCGCGCCCCGGCCCGTGACGGCACACGCCCCACTCGTCGGCACAGGTACCGACCAGGTACAGCCCCCGGCCGCCCACCGCGTCACCCACGGGCCATCGCGGGACCGGCAGCCCCGGCGCCCCGTCGTGCACCAGCACCCGCAGCGTGGCCGGCGCGGGCCACTCCCCGTACAGCGTCACCGGCTCGGAACAGCCACCGCTGCGGCAGGCGTTGACCGCATTCGTCACCACCTCGGACGTCAGCAGCACCGCGGTGTCCGCCAGCTCCCCCCGCCCGGCGGCCCGCACCGCCGTACCGACCGCGTCCCTGGCCGTACGCACCCACCCCGGATCCGGCGGAAAGACGAGCGAGAAGTCACACAGCGTGTGCGGATGGTGAGCGGCCTCGGTGGTGGGACACATGGTGTGGCCTCCTCGGGTCACGGGCCGGGGGTGCGGGGCGCACGAGGGCCTGCCCGATGAAGCTAGGGACGAAGTTGAGGTAGTTGCAACCGAGTCCCCTGAATCCCCCTCGGACGAGTGGCAGACCGGCCCAAACCTGTTTCTCTGCCGCGGAATCGCGCCACACTGCGGCCGGACACCGAGGAGGAACCCATGGCTCCCAGAACCCAGCCCACCGAGCGCCAGCGTCGCCTCGGCGCCGAGCTGCGCAAACTGCGCCTGGCCGCGGGCCTCTCCGGCGACCAGGCCGCCGCCGTGATCGACGCCGACCGCCAGCGCGTCAGCCACATCGAGAGCGGTCGCGTCGACGTCCCCCGCAACGGCCTCTACAACCTCCTGCGCTCCTACGGCTGCGCGGAGGGGCCGCTGTTCGAGGGGCTGATGGCGATGGCGCAGCATCGGGGGAAGGGGTGGTGGGACGAGTACCGCGACGTGATGGGGCGTCCGGCCCTCGACCTCGCCGAACTGGAATCCCGCGCCACGTACATCCGCAACCACGAACCACTCGTGATCCCCGGAGTGCTGCAGACCGCCGACTACGCGCGGTCGGTGTGCGAGACGTTCGACGAGCCCGACGCGGAGCTCGACCGGTACGTCCAGTTCCGGATGGACCGCCAGCGCATCCTGGAACGGCAGCCCGGAACTCCGTACCACGCGGTCATCCAGGAAGGGGCGCTGCGCACCCGCGTCGGCAGCCCGGAGATCATGCGCCGGCAACTGCGCCGCCTCATCGAGATCGCCCGGCTCCCTCACGTGACGTTGCAGGTGTTCCCCTTCGAGGCCGGGCCCTACTCAGGAGTGAGCCGCTCTTTCAGCATCTACGGCGGGCCCACGCCCGCGCTCGACACCGTCCGCCTCGAACAGGCGGTGACTTCCACGATCCTGCGCGACGAAGAAGACACGCATCGCTACCGCAAGCTCTTCGCAAAGCTGTCCGAACTCGCACTGCCGCAAGTTGACCCGGAGGCAAAGCCTGAGTCTCATGACGGTCGGGACTCACTGACCCTCATCCAGCACCTGATGTACGCCTCCTAGGAGAACGCGATGCCCCGGCTCACCTGGCAGAAGTCCTCGTACAGCGGCAGCGGCCAGGACGACTGCATAGAGGTGACGCCCCACCCCGGCGGCCCCATCCTCTACCGTGAGGGCGACCACCCCGCCACAGTCGGGCGGGCCACCGCCCCCAGCTGGGCCGCGTTCCTCCGCGCCGTCAAGTCCAACGGCTGCGCCCTCAAACGCGACTGACCCTGCCCCACCACCACATGCATGCCACCCCCAAGGAACCGCCATGCAGGCCACCTGGCAGAAGTCGTCGTACAGCACACACGCCCAGGACGACTGCATAGAGGTAACGCCCCACCCCGGCGGCCCCATCCTCTACCGTGAGGGCGACCACCCCGCCACAGTCGGGCGGGCCACCGCCCCCAGCTGGGCCGCGTTCCTCCGGGCCGTCAAGGCCGACCGCTGCGCGGCCGGCTTCCGCTGACCGGCCCTCAGCCCGCTTGCATCCCCTACGAAGGAATGGCCATGCCGCCCACCCCGCCCATCCCCGCCGACCTCAACTGGCAGAAGGCCACGGACGACGAGAGTGCGCCCGAGTACATCGAGGTCGCCTTCGGGGACGATGACCATGTCTACCTGCGGACGAACATCGAGCCGGACAACGTCGTGGTGACGACGCGTACCAAGTGGGACGCGTTCGTTCTCGGGGTGAAGGCCGGCGAGTTCGACCACTTCGTAGGGCTTTAGTGGCAATTGCCTGGGGTGGCCGGGCGTGATACACACGGTCACACTGATGGGCCCTGGAGCGCCGCGCGTCCCCGTATGCACGGAATCCCCACGGGATCCGTCAAAGAAAGCCGTCAAGTCGACATGCGATGGCGGTTTTGTCAGCGAAGATAGAGGCTGGCCCGCACCGTGTGGCGCGGGTTGCGCAACTACGCATTAGGGGCGGTGAGTTCATACATGTACTTGGCGGCCGAAAAGGGCGACATCACCACCATCATTGGCGGAATCGCCCCGAACTGGGGTCCGTTCGGGACGCTGGGCAACGAGGCGCGCGTGATGATCGAAGTGGTCATGGCAGTAGCGATTCTCCTCTGCCTGGGCATCGCGATCTGGGGCGCCGCCAAACAGCGCATCGGCGCCACCGCGCTGCGCGACACGTTCAGCGCCGAGCAGGGCAAGGGCCTCATCGTCGCGGGCCTGACCGGCGTCTTCATCATCGGCTCGCTGGGGACGCTGTTCACGATCGTGTACGGGATGGCGGTGTAGCCGCCGTACCGCCGGGGCCGCCGAAGAGCGGTACGGCCCGCCGCGGCCGCCGGACTGCGGGACGCCGGAGCGCGGCACCCGCAGTCACCCGGGCCGGCACCCCGTCCCGCGCCACCCCACCGCCCCCGCACACCGCGCACCGGCCGCCCCGCGCCCCCGCCAACGCTCCCGGTCCCGCACCGCGCCGTCCCGCACCTCTCCGTACGCCCCTCCGCACCCCGTGAGCCCGGCTCTCCCTCACCTCCGATCCCACCGGCCCCACTCACCGCCGAGAGCACATGCCGATGCCCGCCCGCACCGCCCCGCCCGGTTCCGCTTTGCGCCATCGCGGCGGGCAACGGGCCGATTGGGCCGCGTTCCGGACGGGGACACAAGGGCTTGGCGGGGACGGTGCGGCGGGCGCGGTACACGAGGCGGTCGCAAAAGCCGCAAGGTCCCCCATACGCCTCTACCGCCCAGCATCTGAGGTTCCGTCACGGTGAGATGTACTCGTACCACTACGCCCGAGCCGCCGCCCGCGCGGCTACGGTCATACACGGGTGGCGAAACGACGGCAGTGACGGCTATGTCGGTTGAGGGGGCACAGGCGCGATGAGTCTCAGCGATGGCGGTGGGTACGGCGGCGAGCCCGGCGGCCCGGACACGGGCGGCCAGACCCGTACCAGACTCCCGGACGGCGGCGGCGACACGTACGGCTCCGGGCGCCGCCCCCGTACCGGCTTCTCCAGCCGGAACCTGATCACGGTCGTCGGCGTGGTCGTCCTCCTGATCGCGGCCATCGCGTTCGCGAACCGGGGCGGCGACGGGAAGGGGTCCTCCGACGGCACCGCGAAGGACGCCGAGGCCCAGTCGACCGCCCCCACCGGCACCAAGCCGGTCGAAGGCAAGAACGGCGGCATCGCGACGGGCTTCGCGAAGACGGAGCAGGGGGCGCAGTCGGCGGCGGCGAATTATGCGGTGGCGCTCAACAGTGACGGCATGTACACGAAGGACCGGCGCCACGAGATAGTCACGACGGTGTACGCGCCATCCGTGGTGGCGGCCCGTGAGAGCGATCTCGACAAGGCGTACGGCGATCCGGGGTTCCTCGGCCGGATCGGGCTGAAGCCCGATGGCCGGGCGCCGGAGGGCTCGATGTTCGTCTCCCGCGCCAACCCGGTCGGCACCAAGGTCGAGAAGTTCTCGGGTGCCACGGCCAAGGTCTCGGTCTGGTACTCGGCCCTCTTCGGCATCGCCGGAGCAGCCTCCAAGAACCCGGTCGCGGAGGGCTGGTACACGAACACCTTCGACCTGCAGTGGATCGACGGCGACTGGAAGATCACCGGCTTCACGCAGAAGGACGGACCGGCTCCGGTCGGCCGGGACCAGGCCGCGTCGTCGGCCGAGGAGATGTCCAAGGCTGTGCAAGGCTTCGGAGGGTTCACGTATGCCCGCTAACCATCGCCGTCGTGCCCTCTCCCTCACCGCACTGGTGACGGGTGTGCAGACTGCCGTCCTCGTCGCGGCGTCCCACGCCTTCGCGGCGCCCACTCCCACTCCCACCCCCACGGGCAGCGCGCCTGCGAGTCCCTCGGCGAGCCCTTCCCCGAGCGACGATCCCTGTGACCTCATCCGCGGCATGGCCAAGGAGTACTGCCAGAACGGCGACAAGTCCGGCGCCACCGCCCCCAAATCCCCCGGCGGCCTCACCGACAACAACCCCCTCGACCCCCTCAGCTCCCTCGCCAAGGGCTGTGCGAACGCCGCCGCGTGGATTGTCGACAAGTTGTCCGACGCCGTGAAAGCGACCTCGCAGGTCGACTTCACCAACGCCGCGTTCCTGAAGCAGTACGCCGTCGTCTTCGCCGCCTCGACCGTGCTGACGCTCGTGCTGTGGCTGCTCGCCGTCGCCAAGCGGGCCGTGCGCGGCGTGCGGCTGACCGAGGCGATCAGCGAGGCGATCGGGTTTCTGTGGCTGACCGTGCTGGCGTCGGCGTTCACGCCGTTGATCCTCTATACGGTCGTGTCGGCCACCGACGGCATCACCGAGATCATCGCCAAGGGCACCGGCGCGCAGACCGACACGTTCTTCGGCGCGTTCGCCGCGGCCCTGAAGAAGGACACCGACATCGGCGGCGGCCCGATCATGCTGATCGTGGTCTCGCTGGTCTCCGTGCTCGCGGCCGGTGTGCTGTGGCTGGAGCTGGTGATCCGCGCCGCCCTGCTGTACGTGGGCGCGCTGCTCGGCACGGTCGTCTACGCGGGCCTGGTCGACAAGAACATGTGGGGCCATGTGCGCCGCTGGGCGGGCATCATGATCGCCGTGATCATGGTGAAACCGGTCATCGTGATCGTGCTGGGCATCGCCGGCGCGCTCTCCTCCGGCGACGGCCCGAACTCCTTCTCCGCCGTGGTCTCCGGCCTGGCGATCATCCTGCTGGCCATCTTCGCCAGCGCCGTGATCTACCGCTTCGTCCCCGGCTTCGGCGACGAGATGGTCTCGGCCCGTACGAACAAGAAGCAGGCCACCGAGGGGTCACAGGCCGCCGCGGTGATCTCCTCGCCCGCCGCGCTGGTGTCCCAGGGCATCAAGACACACAGTTCCCGCAGGTCCGGCGGTGGCGGCGGCCCGGAGCAGAGTGGCGGCCAGGCCCGGCCCGCGGACGCGGTGTCCGGCGGTGTGGCCGCCCACAGCAGCCGTAACAGCGGCTCCTCCGGGGGCGGCGGCCGCGTCCCGGCCCCCTCCGCCCCCGCGTCCCGTACGCATCCCTCCCCCGGTTCGAGCTCCGGCTCGCCCGGCAACTCCCGCACCGGCAAGACCTCAGGAGGTGACGGGCGTTGACGACCCAGTCGCACCCGCTCACGCCCCGCCGCACATATCTGATCGGCCGCGCCCGTCCGAACGCGATCGTCGGCAAGAACCGCGAGACCGGCGAGATCGCGCTGATCATCGCGGGCGCGTTCCTCGGCATGCTGTGCGGCCTGCTGGTGCCGGTGCTGTCCCTGCGGATCGCCAGCCTGACCGGTTTCCCGCTGCTGGCGATCGCCGCGGTCTACTTCCCGTACCGCGGCCGTACGTTCTACAAGTGGTTCGAAATCAACCGCAGCTACCGGCGCACGGTCCGCCGGGGCGCCACGTACCGCTCCGGCGCCGCCGAGGCGGGCATCCGCCTGGACGGCCGGGAGGTGGAGATCGGCCCGCCGCCGGGCATCGGCCGCATCAACTGGCTGAGCGCCCCGTTCGGCCCGGACGAGATCGCCGTACTGCTGCACGCCGACCGTCGTACGGTCACCGCCGCCATCGAGATCGAGGGCCCCGGCGTCGGCCTGCGCGACAGCGAGGACCAGGAAGCGCTGGTCGAGCGGTTCGGCACGCTGCTCAAGCACGTCGCCAACGGGGACGGCTTCGTCACCCGCCTGCAGATGCTGGCCCGTACGCTCCCCGCCGACCCCGACGCGCACGCCAAGGACGTCGCCCAGCGCGGAAACCCGGACTCCCCTGACTGGCTCCAGGACTCTTACGACCAGCTCCAGTCCATGGTCTCCACCTCCTCCGAGCAGCACCGCGCCTACCTGGTCGCCTGCATGCACTACACGCGCGAACTGGCCTCCGAGGCTCAGACCATGGCGCGCGCCGCGCAGCTGCACAACGGCGGGCTGGTCCGCAAGAAGCTGGACCGGGACGCGGGCCTCGCCGTCGTCATGGCGCGCGAGCTGACCGACATCTGCGCGCGGCTGGCCGAGGCCGACATCCGCGTACGGCAGCCCCTCGGGCAGAGCAGGCTGTCCTCCCTGGTGCACTCCATGTACGACCCGGACCACCCCATCGACCACATCCAGGCCATGACCAAGCGCAACGCCTGGCCGGCCGAGCTGGACGCGATGGAACCGACGTACCTCCAGGCCAAGACCCGCGAGTCGGCCACCCGCGCACCGTGGTGCCACGCCACCGCCTGGATCAAGGAGTGGCCGCTGACCCCGGTCGGCGTCAACTTCCTGGCACCGTTGCTTGTGCACACTCCCGATGTCATCCGTACGGTGGCGGTCTGCATGGACCTGGAGCCCACCGAGATCGCGATCGAGCGGATGCTGACGGAGAAGACCAACGACGACGCGGAGGCCAGCCGGGCCGCCAAGATGAACCGGGTGGTCGACCCGCGCGACGTGGCCCACCACGGCCGCGTCGACCAGCGCGGCGAGGACCTGGCCTCGGGCGCCGCGGGCGTCAACCTGGTCGGCTACATCACCGTCTCCTCCCGCTCCCCGGAGGCGCTGGCCCGCGACAAGCGCACCATCCGCGCCTCGGCGGGCAAGAGTTACCTCAAACTGGAGTGGTGCGACCGGGAACACCACCGCGCCTTTGTCAACACGCTGCCGTTCGCGACCGGTATCCGCCGCTAAGCCGCTGGGAGGCGCGTACGTCATGGCCATGCTCGATCCGCTCGCGGCACTCACCGAGGCGTTCACCAGCTTCCTGTTCGGGAAGGTGGAGACGACGCGACTGCCGGTACGGACCTCCACCGGCCAGGCCCAGGCGGTCTACCTGCCGACCGCGGCGCCCGGCCTGGGCGACTCCGGCGTGATCATCGGCCGCGAGGTCTACAGCGGCAAGGGCTACATCTACGATCCCTTCCAGCTGTACGGCCAGCAGCTGCCGGCCCCGCACTGGCTCGTCCTCGGCGAGTCCGGCAACGGCAAGTCGGCGCTGGAGAAGACGTACGTCCTGCGCCAGTTGCGCTTCCGCGACCGGCAGGTCGTCGTCCTGGACGCGCAGGGCGAGGACGGGGTCGGCGAGTGGAACCTGATCGCCCAGCAGCTGGGCATCACCCCCATCCGCCTGGACCCGACCGCGGCCCTCAACGGCGGCATCCGCCTGAACCCCCTCGACCCGTCGATCACCACGACCGGCCAGCTGGCCCTGCTCCGTACGATCATCGAGGTCGCCATGGGCCGCGGCCTGGACGAGCGCTCCGGCTTCGCGCTGAAGGTGGCGCACGCGTACGTCAACGAGACGATCACCAACCGCCAGCCGGTGCTGACGGACATCGTCGAGCAGCTGCGCCATCCCGAGGAGGAGTCGGCGGAGGCCATGAACGTCGACATAGACGACGTACGGGCCTGGGGTCTGGACGTGGCGCTGGTGCTCGACCGGCTGGTCGACGGCGATCTGCGCGGCATGTTCGACGGCCCGACCACGGCCGGCATCGACCTGGACGCGCCGCTGATCGTCTTCGACCTGTCGCACATCGACCGCAACTCGATCGCGATGCCGATCCTGATGGCCATCGTCGGCGTGTGGCTGGAGCACACGTGGATCCGGCCCGACCGGAAGAAACGGATCTTCCTCGTCGAGGAAGCCTGGCACATCATCAACTCGCCGTTCGTCGCCCAGCTCTTCCAGCGGCTGCTGAAGTTCGGCCGGCGCCTCGGCCTGTCCTTCGTCGCCGTCGTCCACCACCTCAGCGACGTGGTGGACGGCGCCGCCGCCAAGGAGGCCGCGGCGATCCTGAAAATGGCCTCCACCCGTACGATCTACGCCCAGAAGACGGACGAGGCGCGGGCCACCGGCGGCGTCCTGGGCCTGCCCCGCTGGGCGGTCGAGATCATTCCGACGCTCACCCCCGGCATCGCGGTGTGGGACGTCAACGGCAACGTCCAGGTCGTCAAACACCTGATCACCGAGGCGGAACGGCCGCTGGTCTACACCGACCGGGCGATGACCGAGACCTCGGCGTCGATGACCGAGGAAGCGCTCGCGATCGAGCGGGCGGCGGACGCGGAGGCCGCCCAGCGCGCCGACGCGATCGCGATGCAGCGGCAGTTCCGGGACGAGTCGAGCGAGACGGTGGCGTGACGCGGGGATACGGGAACGGGCGGGGCCAGGGGTTGCGGCAGGAGCAGGGGCCGGGCGGTACGGGCGGCCCGGGTGGCGGCCGGGGTCGGGGCGTTCCCGACTCCCTCCTGATAGGCGTACTGGTCTTCCTCCTGGGCCTCACCGTCCTGGCGTGGACCGCGACGGGCCTGGCCGGGCTCTTCACCCACGGCGCCTGGCCGGACGGCGTGACCTTCACCCGTACGCCGCTGGCCCTGCGCAGCCTGATAGCCGCCCCGCACGATCTCCCGGCCGCCTGGCCCGGCACCCCCGCCGCCCAGCTCTCCGGGTACGGACTGTTCTGGGGCATCCTCATCAGCGAACTGCTGGTGCTGGTGGTGCTGACGGTGTTCGCGCTGGGGACGATCGCCCGCTACCGGGTGGTACGGGCCAATCGGCGGGCCGAGGGCCGGGGGTCGGACGGGGGTGCCGGGGGCACCGAGGATGTCGTACGGGGTGGGGCGGCGCCCGCGGGTGTCCCTGAGGCGGCTGCGGTGGCGCCGGCATCTGCTGCGCCTGTCCCGGTGTCGTCGCCCGCCTTGGAAGCGCCTATGCCCGCCCCGGCGGCCGGGCCCGAGACGCCCTCGGTCGCCCCCAGCGCTCCCGCTCTCGCACCTGACCTCACACCCGCTCCCGTTCCGGCCCCGGCCGGCCCGATCGCCCCGCCCGTGCACTACGGAACCGACCGCCGCCAAGCCATCGCGCTCGCCTCCGAGGCCATCGCCGCGGCCGAGGGGCCCCTCGTCGTGGCCACCACCGACCCCGCGCTGTGGGCCGACACCAAGGACGCCCGCGCCAAGCTGGGCCCGCTGCTGACCTACGATCCCCAGCACCTCCTGGACACCCCGGCCCGGCTGCGCTGGTCCCCGACGTCCGGCTGTGAGGACATCGCCGTCGCCGCCGAGCGCGCGGCCGCGCTGCTCACCCCCGTACGGCCCTCCAGCGTCCTCGACTCGGCGGTGGCCGACTCCGCGACGACCTTGCTGCGCTGCTGGCTGCACGCCGCCGCGGTGGACGGACGGCCTTTCCGCCAGCTGCACCGCTGGGCGCACACCAGCGGCGCCGCGCACGAACCGGTACGTGTTCTGCGTACGAACCGGAAGGCGTCGGCGGGCCAGGCGGGCGAGCTGGAGTCCGTACTGACCGCACATGCGGAACGCCGCGAGATGGCGCAGGAATTGGTCTCCCGCACCCTGGCGTGCCTCTCCTCGATCCACATCCGGGACGCCTGCAATCCGGCGCGATCCGATGCCCTGCTTCTCGAATCTTTCATCGACGAAGGGGGAACGCTTTACGTGGCAGGGGAATCCATCGAGGATCCGCGGACCGCTCCGGGTGCGATGCCGCTGCTCATCGCGCTCCTCTCCCACGTGGTCGAGCGCGGCCGCCGCATGGCCGAACGGTCATCCGCCGGTCGGCTCGACCCACCACTCACCCTCGTGCTGCACGACATCGCGGCGCTCGCGCCGTTCCCGGCGCTGCCCGGCCTCCTCGAAACCGGCCGTGAGCAGGGGCTGTTGACGCTGGCCACCCTGCGCTCCCAGGAACAGGCCCGCGCCCGCTGGCCGCACCACGCCCTGCCGGGCTGACCGGCGCACTTGAGCGGACGGTCCGGCGCAGTCATCGGTCGTTACGCGAACTCCCCGGTCGGCTAGGCGCGTTCCAGCGCCATCTCGTGCTCGATGGCCGTCCCGTCCTTCGGGTCGGCCATCGTCCGGCCGGTCTCCACGAAGCCGAGCGACCGGTAGAGCGCCAGCGCGCGCTCGTTCTCCTCGTGCACCCAGAGCCGTACGCGTTCCACCGCCGGCTCGGAGCGGCTCCACGCCCACTCCACCGCCGCCGCGAACAGCTCGCGCGCCAGCCCGGTGCCGCGGTGTTCCGGCCGTACGTAGACGCCGACGATGTGGGCCCACGGCTCCTCGCCGCCCCGCTCGTCCGCGCCCTCCTTCTCCACGAGTACGACGACCATGCCGCCCCAACCGCCGTCGGGGCCCTCACCGATGAACGTCAGCGGGTCCCGGTCCTCGTCGCTCCGGCCCGCCCGTCGCTGCCATACCTCGTCCGGGTACGCCGCGACCTTCTCGAAGGACTCGTTGAAGGCGATGCGTGCGACCGGATCGGCGAGGGCCGCCAGCCGGAGTTCCCTGAGCCGCTTCCACTCGTCCGCCTTCACCGGCCTGATCAGATACCCCATCGCCCCAGCATCCCAGCACCCCACCCCCCTGACCACACGTCGTCCCTCTTTTCCCACCCCGAACGCAGAAAAGCCCCGCACCATACGGTGCGGGGCTCCCCCACAAAAATTGTTCGGCGGCGTCCTACTCTCCCACAGGGTCCCCCCTGCAGTACCATCGGCGCTGAAAGGCTTAGCTTCCGGGTTCGAAATGTAACCGGGCGTTTCCCTAACGCTATGACCACCGAAACACTATGAAGATGAACTCCAGCCAGCAAGGCGAGTTCGTTACTTCAGAACAAACACAGTGGACGCGAGCAACTGAGGACAAGCCCTCGGCCTATTAGTACCAGTCAACTCCAACCGTTACCGGTCTTCCATATCTGGCCTATCAACCCAGTCGTCTACTGGGAGCCTTACCCCATCAAGTGGGAGGGAGCCCTCATCTCGAAGCAGGCTTCCCGCTTAGATGCTTTCAGCGGTTATCCTTTCCGAACGTAGCCAACCAGCCATGCCCTTGGCAGAACAACTGGCACACCAGAGGTTCGTCCGTCCCGGTCCTCTCGTACTAGGGACAGCCCTTCTCAAGACTCCTACGCGCACAGCGGATAGGGACCGAACTGTCTCACGACGTTCTAAACCCAGCTCGCGTACCGCTTTAATGGGCGAACAGCCCAACCCTTGGGACCGACTCCAGCCCCAGGATGCGACGAGCCGACATCGAGGTGCCAAACCATCCCGTCGATATGGACTCTTGGGGAAGATCAGCCTGTTATCCCCGGGGTACCTTTTATCCGTTGAGCGACGGCGCTTCCACAAGCCACCGCCGGATCACTAGTCCCTACTTTCGTACCTGCTCGACCCGTCAGTCTCACAGTCAAGCTCCCTTGTGCACTTACACTCAACACCTGATTGCCAACCAGGCTGAGGGAACCTTTGGGCGCCTCCGTTACCCTTTAGGAGGCAACCGCCCCAGTTAAACTACCCACCAGACACTGTCCCTGATCCGGATCACGGACCCAGGTTAGACATCCAGCACGACCAGAGTGGTATTTCAACAACGACTCCACCATGACTGGCGTCACGGCTTCACAGTCTCCCACCTATCCTACACAAGCCGAACCAAACACCAATATCAAGCTATAGTAAAGGTCCCGGGGTCTTTCCGTCCTGCTGCGCGAAACGAGCATCTTTACTCGTAGTGCAATTTCACCGGGCCTATGGTTGAGACAGTCGAGAAGTCGTTACGCCATTCGTGCAGGTCGGAACTTACCCGACAAGGAATTTCGCTACCTTAGGATGGTTATAGTTACCACCGCCGTTTACTGGCGCTTAAGTTCTCAGCTTCGCCCCACCGAAATGGAGCTAACCGGTCCCCTTAACGTTCCAGCACCGGGCAGGCGTCAGTCCGTATACATCGCCTTACGGCTTCGCACGGACCTGTGTTTTTAGTAAACAGTCGCTTCTCGCTGGTCTCTGCGGCCACCACCAGCTCAGGGAGCACGTCCCATCACCAGCCGTGGCCCCCCTTCTCCCGAAGTTACGGGGGCATTTTGCCGAGTTCCTTAACCATAGTTCACCCGAACGCCTCGGTATTCTCTACCTGACCACCTGAGTCGGTTTAGGGTACGGGCCGCCATGAAACTCGCTAGAGGCTTTTCTCGACAGCATAGGATCATCCACTTCACCACAATCGGCTCGGCATCAGGTCTCACCCTTATGTGCCATCCGGATTTGCCTGGATGACGGGCTACACCCTTACCCCGGGACAACCACCGCCCGGGCTGGACTACCTTCCTGCGTCACCCCATCACTCACCTACTACCACCTTGGATCAGCGGCTCCACCACTCCCCTACGCTCCGAAGAGCTCAGGGCGGCTTCACGGCCTTAGCATCAGAGGATTCGATGTTTGGCGCTTCAAAGCGGGTACCGGAATATCAACCGGTTGTCCATCGACTACGCCTGTCGGCCTCGCCTTAGGTCCCGACTTACCCTGGGCAGATCAGCTTGACCCAGGAACCCTTAGTCAATCGGCGCACACGTTTCCCACGTGTGTATCGCTACTCATGCCTGCATTCTCACTCGTGAACCGTCCACAACTACCTTCCGGCGCTGCTTCACCCGGCACACGACGCTCCCCTACCCAACCCAGCGGACGTTGGTCCACATGCTGGATTGACATGACTTCGGCGGTGTGCTTGAGCCCCGCTACATTGTCGGCGCGGAATCACTTGACCAGTGAGCTATTACGCACTCTTTCAAGGATGGCTGCTTCTAAGCCAACCTCCTGGTTGTCTCTGCGACTCCACATCCTTTCCCACTTAGCACACGCTTAGGGGCCTTAGTCGATGCTCTGGGCTGTTTCCCTCTCGACCATGGAGCTTATCCCCCACAGTCTCACTGCCGCGCTCTCACTTACCGGCATTCGGAGTTTGGCTAAGGTCAGTAACCCGGTAGGGCCCATCGCCTATCCAGTGCTCTACCTCCGGCAAGAAACACACGACGCTGCACCTAAATGCATTTCGGGGAGAACCAGCTATCACGGAGTTTGATTGGCCTTTCACCCCTAACCACAGGTCATCCCCCAGGTTTTCAACCCTGGTGGGTTCGGTCCTCCACGAAGTCTTACCTCCGCTTCAACCTGCCCATGGCTAGATCACTCCGCTTCGGGTCTTGGGCACGCTACTGGGTCGCCCTCTTCGGACTCGCTTTCGCTACGGCTTCCCCACACGGGTTAACCTCGCAACATACCGCAAACTCGCAGGCTCATTCTTCAAAAGGCACGCAGTCACGACGCAAAGAACAAGTTCTCTGCGCGACGCTCCCACGGCTTGTAGGCACACGGTTTCAGGTACTATTTCACTCCGCTCCCGCGGTACTTTTCACCATTCCCTCACGGTACTATCCGCTATCGGTCACCAGGGAATATTTAGGCTTAACGGGTGGTCCCGCCAGATTCACACGGGATTTCACGGGCCCCGTGCTACTTGGGTGGTTCTCAAGCGAGCCGCTAATGTTTCAGCTACGGGGGTCTTACCCTCTACGCCGGACCTTTCGCATGTCCTTCGCCTACATCAACGGTTTCTGACTCACCGACCGGCCGGCAGACCGATCAAGAGAACTCCCACAACCCCAACCACGCAACCCCTGCCGGGTATCACACGTGACTGGTTTGGCCTCATCCGGTTTCGCTCACCACTACTCCCGGAATCACGGTTGTTTTCTCTTCCTGCGGGTACTGAGATGTTTCACTTCCCCGCGTTCCCTCCACATACCCTATGAGTTCAGGTACGGGTGACAGCCCATGACGACTGCCGGGTTTCCCCATTCGGACACCCCCGGATCAAAGCTCGGTTGACAGCTCCCCGGGGCCTATCGCGGCCTCCCACGTCCTTCATCGGTTCCTGGTGCCAAGGCATCCACCGTGCGCCCTTAAAAACTTGGCCACAGATGCTCGCGTCCACTGTGCAGTTCTCAAGCAACGACCAGCCACCCACCACCCCGCCACACTCGGCGAGTTCACTGGGGCCGGCGTTTGAAGGAACAGGCTCAAGCCCGTGCCCTCAGACACCCAACAGCGTGCCCGACACATCCAGCCAACCGATCACGTTCCACGCCGAAGCAGTACTAGTCATCAATCAACCGAGTGTGCCGAGTAGTCAACGTTCCACCCATGAGCAACCAGCATCAGACGTTCGCTGATGTTCTGGCCTCTGACCAAGCCAGGCTTGGTAAGAAGTGCTCCTTAGAAAGGAGGTGATCCAGCCGCACCTTCCGGTACGGCTACCTTGTTACGACTTCGTCCCAATCGCCAGTCCCACCTTCGACGATTCCCTCCCACAAGGGGTTGGGCCACCGGCTTCGGGTGTTACCGACTTTCGTGACGTGACGGGCGGTGTGTACAAGGCCCGGGAACGTATTCACCGCAGCAATGCTGATCTGCGATTACTAGCGACTCCGACTTCATGGGGTCGAGTTGCAGACCCCAATCCGAACTGAGACCGGCTTTTTGAGATTCGCTCCACCTCGCGGTATCGCAGCTCATTGTACCGGCCATTGTAGCACGTGTGCAGCCCAAGACATAAGGGGCATGATGACTTGACGTCGTCCCCACCTTCCTCCGAGTTGACCCCGGCAGTCTCCTGTGAGTCCCCATCACCCCGAAAGGCATGCTGGCAACACAGAACAAGGGTTGCGCTCGTTGCGGGACTTAACCCAACATCTCACGACACGAGCTGACGACAGCCATGCACCACCTGTACACCGACCACAAGGGGGCCCCTGTCTCCAGAGGTTTCCGGTGTATGTCAAGCCTTGGTAAGGTTCTTCGCGTTGCGTCGAATTAAGCCACATGCTCCGCCGCTTGTGCGGGCCCCCGTCAATTCCTTTGAGTTTTAGCCTTGCGGCCGTACTCCCCAGGCGGGGAACTTAATGCGTTAGCTGCGGCACGGACGACGTGGAATGTCGCCCACACCTAGTTCCCAACGTTTACGGCGTGGACTACCAGGGTATCTAATCCTGTTCGCTCCCCACGCTTTCGCTCCTCAGCGTCAGTATCGGCCCAGAGATCCGCCTTCGCCACCGGTGTTCCTCCTGATATCTGCGCATTTCACCGCTACACCAGGAATTCCGATCTCCCCTACCGAACTCTAGCCTGCCCGTATCGAATGCAGACCCGGGGTTAAGCCCCGGGCTTTCACATCCGACGCGACAAGCCGCCTACGAGCTCTTTACGCCCAATAATTCCGGACAACGCTTGCGCCCTACGTATTACCGCGGCTGCTGGCACGTAGTTAGCCGGCGCTTCTTCTGCAGGTACCGTCACTTGCGCTTCTTCCCTGCTGAAAGAGGTTTACAACCCGAAGGCCGTCATCCCTCACGCGGCGTCGCTGCATCAGGCTTGCGCCCATTGTGCAATATTCCCCACTGCTGCCTCCCGTAGGAGTCTGGGCCGTGTCTCAGTCCCAGTGTGGCCGGTCGCCCTCTCAGGCCGGCTACCCGTCGTCGCCTTGGTAGGCCATTACCCCACCAACAAGCTGATAGGCCGCGGGCTCATCCTGCACCGCCGGAGCTTTCCACACACAGACCATGCGGTCGTGTGTCATATCCGGTATTAGACCCCGTTTCCAGGGCTTGTCCCAGAGTGCAGGGCAGATTGCCCACGTGTTACTCACCCGTTCGCCACTAATCCACCCCGAAGGGCTTCATCGTTCGACTTGCATGTGTTAAGCACGCCGCCAGCGTTCGTCCTGAGCCAGGATCAAACTCTCCGTGAATGTTTACCCGTAATCGGGTCAACACACACGAGAGCGGAACGGCGGGCGGAATAAGCCCGACCGTTCACAGCGTCCTCGCTGTGTGTGCCACCCGCACCATCACGGTGCCGGTGGGCTTTTCAAAGGAACCTCATCCTCCGGCGTGATGCCGGTGGACGGGGTATCAACATATCTGGCGTTGACTTTTGGCACGCTGTTGAGTTCTCAAGGAACGGACGCTTCCTTCGGTCCCGTTTCACCGGGCCCTCCGGGCGCTTCCCTTCGGTCTTGCGTTTCCGACTCTATCAGATCCTCGCGGTCCTGATTTCCGCCGGTGCGTTTCGGCCTTTCGGCTTCTACGCGGTTCCAACCTTACCAGATCCGTTCGGCGTTTCCGCTTTCCGTTTCCGGCTCCCCGTTGGAGCGGGGTGACCGTCCGGCTTTCGCTTTCCGGCCTTTCCGACTCTATCAGATCCGTTTTCCGTTCCGGGCTTCCGGTGAAGGAAGCTGGTCGGTTCGAATTTGAATCCGATTCCCCTTCGGAGGGGGTTTGTTCGCGCCTTCCGGCGTGCTCACTACTTTAGCGGCTTTCCCCGCCCGACTCATAATCGAGTCGGTGGTCCGGAATTCCGGCATGCAGAAATCCGTCCCGTTCGGGAGTCGTGCTGGTAGTGAGTGTGCCGCCGGTGCGGCGTGAGGGGTCGTCACGGTGCCTGTTGGCCCCGTGGCAACTCGGAGAACACTACACGAGGCCCTGGGGGGGCTTCAAACCCGCGTCCGAGGGCGGTCGGAAGCGTACGGTGGCCCGTATGACAACGCGTGCGCTCGCACAGCAGTGGTGGCCCGCCTGACGGCGGCCGCCCCCAGCGCATGCAGACGACGGCCGCCGCCCCCGGCGGCCGTTTCGCGTATCTCCTCGCAGTCGGCCGGTGGTGGGCGCGGCGGTCCCGGGACCGGCAGGACGGGAGACGGAAAATGACGCGGCGAGAGCGGCGGGAGAAGACGCGGATCTTCTGCGGAGTGCGACCGACCGGGCATCTGACCTTGGGGAACTACCTGGGCGCCTTGCGCCGCTGGGCGGACGAGGACCAGCACCGTGCGGAGGCCCTGTTCTGCGTCGTGGATCTGCACGCGCTGACCGTGGACCACGATCCGGCGCGCGTGCGCAGACTCAGCCGGCAGGCCGTCACGCTGTTGTTGGCGGTGGGGCTCGATCCACGGCGGTGCACCTTGTTCGTACAGAGTCACGTCGCCGAGCACACTCGGCTGGCGTATCTGATGGAGTGCACGGCCGACGACGACGAGATGCGGCGCATGGCCCGGTACAGGGAGAAGGCCGCGAGCGAGCGGGCGCGGGGCGGCAGCGTACGGCTGTCGTTGCTGACGTATCCGGCGCTGATGGCGGCCGACATCCTCGCGTACGGGACCGACGAGGTACCGGTGGATGGGGACCAGGCGCAGCAGCTGGAGCTGACGCGGGAACTGGCGATCCGCTTCAACCGGCGGTACGGGCACACGTTCGTGGTGCCGAAGGTGACACGTCCGGCCGTGGCCGTGCGGGTGATGGATCTCCAAGATCCGGTGTCGGCGATGGGGACGTCACATGCCCGCGGGGCGGGGGTCGTCTATCTGCTCGACGAGGCGGAGGCCGTGCGCGAGAAGGTCATGGGCGCGGTGACGGATGCCGGGGCGGACATCGTGTACGACCGGGCCGGGCGGCCCGGGGCGGCGAACCTGCTGGACGTACTGGCGGCGTGCGGCGGGGGCGATCCCGAGAAGCTGGCGGGTGAGTACGACTCGTACGGCGCGCTCAAGAAGGACACGGCCGAGGCGGTGGTGGAGCTGCTGCGGCCGGTGCGGGAGCGGCACGCGGAGCTGGTGGCGGACCCGGGGTACGTGGACTCCGTCCTGCGGGATGGGGCCGAGCGGGCGCGGGGGATGGCGCGGCCGCGGGTGGATGCGGCGTATCGGGGGGTGGGGTTGCTGCCGGTGGGGTGAGCCCGGGGCCCGGTGGGGTACGGGTCGGCCTTGTACCGGCCTTGTGCGTACTACGTGCGTAGTGGGCGCAAGGCCGGTTCCCGGGCGCGGACTGGTCAGCCGTTGCCGCCGGCGAGTTCGCGGCTGCGGTCGCGGGCCGCTTCCAGGGCGGCGATCAGGGCGGCCCGTACACCGTGGTTCTCCAGCTCGCGGATGGCGTTGATGGTGGTGCCGGCGGGCGAGGTGACGTTCTCGCGCAGGGTCACCGGGTGCTCGCCGCTGTCCCGGAGCATGGTCGCGGCGCCGATCGCCGCCTGCACGATCAGGTCATGGGCCTTGTCGCGCGGCAGGCCCAGCAGGATGCCGGCGTCGGTCATCGCCTCGACCAGGAAGTAGAAGTACGCCGGGCCGGAGCCGGAAAGGGCGGTGGCGGCGTCCTGCTGGGACTCCGGGACCCGCAGCGTCTTGCCGACGGTGGCGAAGATGCCCTCGGCGCGGGTGAGGTGCGCGGCGGTGGCGTGGGTGCCCGCGGAGATGACGGACATGGCCTCGTCCACGAGGGCGGGGGTGTTCGTCATGACACGTACGACCGGGGTGGCCGCGGGCAGCCGCTCCTCGAAGAAGGCCGTCGGGATGCCGGCGGCGCCGCTGATCACGAGGCGGTCGGCGGGGATGTGCGGGGCCAGCTCGGTGAGGAGCGCGCCCATGTCCTGCGGCTTGACCGTCAGGATGAGGGTGTCGGCGGACTTGGCGGCCTCGGCGTTGGTCACCGGGGTGACGCCGTAGCGGGTACGGAGCTGGTCGGCGCGTTCGGGGCGGCGGGCGGTGACCATGAGGTCGGTGGGGGCCCAGCCGCCTCGGATCATGCCGCTGAGGAGGGCTTCGCCGATTTTTCCGGTGCCGAGTACGGCGACCTTCTGGGTCATGTTGCGGTTCACCTCGCCGGTGGGGCTTCGGGGGTCTGGTGGCCGCCCGGGCGGCCGGCCGTTGTTGCTGCCCGGTCATCGTCGCATCGTGGGGGTTCGGCGGGTGGGGGCGTTCACGTTGTGGGCAGGGTCGGGTGCGGTGAGGTGGGTGGGTGAGGTTGGGCTTGGACGCCGTGATCGCCCGGCGGGCTCGTCCTCAATCGCCGGACGGGCTTGAAGTGGTTGGGGTGGGGCCTGTAACTGCGGCTTGATTTGAGCCGGGACGAGCCCGGAATCGCGGCCGAAATTGAACAGTACGGGCCCGGAATCGCGGCAGGAATCCACCGTGGTTATCGGCCCTCCCCAGCCAACGCCGGGAGGTGCCCCGCACGGGTCGGGCCCCTCACTCCGTGCGCCGCCGCAGCGTGGTCGTGCTCAGAGCCAGGATTCCGAGGGTGCAGGCGGTGACGATGGTGATGTCGTGGAGGAAAGCGGTGGTGAGGGTGGGGTGGGTGAGGAGTTCGGTCATGCCGTCTACCGCGTAGGACATCGGCAGGACATTTGAGAACGCTCTGAGGACCGGCTGCATCGTGTCGCGTGGGGTGAACAGGCCGCACAAGAGGAGCTGCGGCATCAGGATGGCGGGCATGAATTGGACGGCCTGGAATTCGGAGGAGGCGAAGGCCGAGACGAAAAGGCCGAGGGCGGTGCCCAGGAGGGCGTCGAGGACGGCGACCAGGAGGAGCAGCCAGAGGGAGCCGCTGATGTCCAGGTCCAGCAGCCATACGGACAGGGCGGTGGCGAGCGCGGACTGGACGATGGCGAGGGCGCCGAAGGCCAGGGCGTAGCCGCCGAGCAGGTCGGCCTTGCCGAGGGGCATGGCGAGGAGGCGTTCGAGGGTGCCCGAGGTGCGTTCGCGGAGGGTGGCGATGGAGGTCACCAGGAACATCGTGATCATCGGGAAGACGCCGAGCAGCGAGGCGCCGACGCTGTCGAACGTCCGGGGGCGCGCGTCGAAGACGTAGCGCAGCAGGGCGATCATCACGCAGGGGACGATCAGCATCAGGGCGATGGTGCGCGGGTCGTGGCGCAGCTGGCGCAGCACGCGGGCGGCGGTGGCCAGGGTTCGGGCCGCGGAGAAGGGCGGCGCTGCGGTGGTCATGCGGGGCGCTCCTCGGAGGGGCGTGGGGGCTGGTCCTGGGGGTGGCCAGTAGCAGGTGCGGACACCTCGGGCCGACCGGTAGAGGGGCGTGAAGGCTGGCCCTGGGAGTAGCCAGTGGCGGGAGTGACCGCCTCGGCCCGGCCGGTAGAGGGGCGTGGGGGCTGGTCCTGGGGATGGCCGGTAGCGGGAGCGACCGCCTCGGCCCGACCAGAAGCGGAACCAACCACCTCGCCCCGGCCACTGGCGGAACCGGCCACCTCGGCCCGGCCGCTAACGGAACCCCCCACCCCGGCATGCCTGCCCTCGCGCTCCGCCACCGTTGCCGCGTCCACCAGGTGCAGAAAGGCTTCCTCCACCGTGTCCGTACCGGTACGGGATCGCAGCGCCTCGGGGGTGTCCTCGGCGAGGATGCGGCCCTCGCGCATGAGGAGGAGCCGGTCGCAGCGTTCGGCCTCGTCCATGACGTGGGAGGAGACCAGGAGCGTGGCGCCGCGTTCGGTGGCGAGGCGGTGGAAGAGCTGCCACAGGTCGCGGCGGAGCACCGGGTCGAGGCCGACGGTGGGTTCGTCGAGGACGAGGAGTTCCGGTGTGCCGAGGAGGGCGACGGCGAGGGAGACGCGGCTGCGCTGGCCGCCGGAGAGGTGGCCGGCCAGGGCGTCGGTGTGCCGGGTGAGGGCGACGTCCTCGATGGCGCGGCGTACCTGTTCCCGGCGGGTGGCGCGGGCGGCCCGTCCCGGGTGCAGGACGGCGGCGAAGTAGTCGAGGTTCTGGCGGACGGTGAGGTCGTCGTAGACGGACGGGGCCTGGGTGACGTAGCCGATGCGGGGGCGCAGGCGGGCGTGGCCCGCGGGGCGGCCGAGTACGTCGAGGGTGCCGCCGACCTTGGCCTGGGTGCCGACGACGGCGCGCATCAGGGTGGATTTGCCGCAGCCGGAGGGGCCGAGGAGGCCGGTGATCCGGCCGTGCGGGACATCGAAGGTGAGGTCGTCCAGGACGGTGCGGTGGCCGCGTACGACGGTGAGGGCGCGGGCCCGGACGGCGGCGGGGGCGGTCGGGGCGGCGGTGCCCGTACCGGCCGGGGCGCGACCGTAATTCATCATGTGTTGAATATTGCGCGGACGGCCCGGGACGTCAAGGTGTCCGCGCGGCGGCGCACTCCGGCGGGTGCCGTAGCGATCGGAATTGACTGTTCCGTTTCGCTGACTCAGCGTTTACATGACGGTTACACGGCGACTCGCGCAAAGTCATGTACCGCTGGACAGAATGAAGTTGACCGCCCAACCATCCGCACCGGAAGAGGGGGCTGACGCCATGCGCCGCGTGCTGCTGTTCCTCGTGGCAGCGCTGCTGGCGTTCCCGGTCGGTGGCGAGAAGGCGTACGGGCGGGCGGCCGAGAGCCGCGGCACGGTCGCGGCCGCGCCCGGGACCGGCGTACGGACCGCCGTCGCCCCGTACGCGTACGAGGACGGCCCGGCGGACCCGACGGCCGAGCACTGCCCGACCGGCCGCGCCACCCGCTCCGCGACCGGCATACCGGGCTCCCGTACCGGCGACCCGACCAGGTGCACGGGCGACCCGACGGTCCCGCCCACCGAGAGGCCGTCACCGGCCGGCCCGGTCGGCGGCACCCGCGCCATACCCCTGACGAGGTCGGGACAACTGCCCGTCAGTCACCGCGTCTTCCGCTGCTGAGCGGCGCCCGCCCGCCGCCGGACACCGGCGGCACGCCAGGCGCTCCACGGGCCGTCCCCCGCCCGCGCGCAGCACCGAGTGCACGGAGCCACCCGGACATCCGTCCCTCTCCCCCGCACGGCGCACCTTCGCGCCGTGCGGTCCACCGCAACGCGCTGGAGGCAGCCGCATGCGAAAAATCATGGCCATACGCCCCGATTTCACCGCTTCCCTCGTCGTCTTCCTGGTCGCCGTGCCCCTGTGCGTCGGCGTGGCCGTCGCCTCCGGCGTCCCGGCCGAACTCGGGCTCGTCACCGGCATCGTCGGCGGGCTGCTCACCGGATTCCTGCCGGGCAGCAGCCTTCAGGTGAGCGGTCCGGCGGCCGGGCTGACCGTCCTCGTGTACGAGGCGGTGCGGGAGTTCGGGCTGAGCGCGCTGGGCGTGCTGGTGCTGGCGGCCGGGGTGTTGCAGCTCGTCATGGGGGCGCTGCGGCTGGGGCGGTGGTTCCGCGCGATCTCCATGGCCGTCGTGCAGGGCATGCTCGCGGGCATCGGCCTGGTCCTGATCCTCGGTCAGCTGTACGCGCTCACCGACGCCAAACCGCCCGGCGGCGGCCTCGGCAACCTCGGCGGCCTGCCGGAGCTGGCGGCCGACACGATCTGGTCGGACCAGGCGCTGACCGCGGCGGCGATCGGCGTGGGCACCATCGCCGTATTGGCGCTGTGGCCGCGCTGGCAGCGGGCGGCCCGGGTCCTGCCCGCGCCGCTCGCGGCCGTGGTCCTGGCCACCGTCGCCGTCGCCGTGCTGCGGCTGCCGGTGGCGCGGGTGGAGGTCGAGGGGCTGCTGTCCGCCGTACAGCCGCCGGGCGGCGCGGACTTCGCCCGGCTGGCGGAGGCCGGCGCGGTCGGCACCGTGCTGGCCTTCGCGCTGATCGCGTCCGCCGAGTCGCTGTTCAGCGCGGCGGCCGTGGACCGGCTGCACGACGGGCCCCGTACGGACTACGACAAGGAGCTGATGGCGCAGGGGGTGGGCAACGCGGCGTGCGGGCTGCTCGGCGCGCTGCCGATGACCGCGGTGATCGTGCGCAGCTCCGCGAACGTACGGGCGGGGGCGCGGACAAAGGCGTCGCGGGTGCTGCACGGCGTGTGGCTGCTGCTGTTCGCGGCGGCGTTCCCGGCCGCGCTGGGCGTCGTGCCGCTGGCGGCGCTGGCGGGGGTGCTCGTGCACGCGGGCTGGAAGCTCGTCCCCGTACGGGATCTCCTGCCGCTGTGGCGGGAGCACCGGGGCGAAGCGGTGGTGCTCGCGGGGACGGCGGTGGCGATCGTGGTGACCAACCTGTTCGAGGGGGTCGTCATCGGGCTGCTGATGGCAGTCGCGAAGTCCGCCTGGGAGACCTCGCACGCGCACCTGGAGGTGTCGGGGCTGGAGGACCGCGGGCCCGGGGCGGGGCCCATTCTCGTACGCGCCCTGGGGAACGCCACGTTCCTGCGGCTGCCGAGGCTGCTGGACCAGCTGGAGGCGCTGCCGCGCGAGCGCACCGTCGTACTGGACCTCTCCGGGCTGCGTCACCTGGACCGCGCCTGCGCGGCGGCGCTCGGCAGCTGGGCGGAGCGGCGGCGGCCGGGGGACGGGCCGGAACCGGTTGACGCCGGCGCCGGCGCCGGTCCCGTTCCTGATGCCGGGCCCGGCACCGGCGTCGGTACCGGTGCCGGCTCCACCATCCGGACATAACTGTGCATAAGCGTCGTTAAGTGGAAGGGGGCGGCGTTGCGGGGCCAAAGGGCCGTAGGGTCGGGAGGCTTGATCCACTCGACCGACGACCCGAGGAGCCCCGTGATCCGCCGGCCTCTCCGCTCCTGTGGTGCGACCGCCGCGCTCTCCGTCGCCCTGCTGCTGTCCTCCTGTACGAGCGCGTCCCGGCTGGACGGCACGGAGGGCGCGGGCAGCGTGCAGGACCCGCTCTTCCCCGCCCTCGGCAACGGCGGGTACGAGGTCAGCCACTACGGGCTCGACCTGGACTACGACGTACGCGGCGGCACCCTCGACGCCACCGCCGAGATCAGCGCCACCGCACAGGCCGACCTCGCCTCCTTCAAGCTGGACCTCCAGGGGATGAAGGTGCACGGCGTACGGGTGGACGGCAAGGACGCGGAGTTCTCGCGCAAGGGCCACAAGCTGACGGTCCGGCCGCCGCGGACGGTGAAGAAGGGCGCCACGTTCCGTACGACCGTCGACTACGACGGCACGCCGGAGGAGATGACGGACGAGGACGGCTCCACCGAGGGCTGGGTGCGCACCGAGGACGGGGCGTTCGTCGCGGGCCAGCCGGCCGGGTCCATGACGTGGTTCCCCGGCAACAACCACCCGGGCGACAAGGCGGCGTACGACTTCCGGATCACCGTGCCGGACGGGTACACCGCCGTCGCCAACGGCGAACTGCGCGGCCGTAAGAGCGAGAAGGGGCGCACGACCTTCGAGTGGCACAACGGCGAGCCGATGGCCTCCTACCTGGCCACCGCGACCATCGGGAAGTTCACCGTCAAGGAGTCGCGGACGAAGAGCGGGCTGCCCGTGTACACGGCGGTGGACCCGGCGGAGGCCAAGGAGAGCGCGGGGCCGCTGGAGCGGCTGGACGCGATCCTGGACTGGTCGGTGAAACGGTTCGGCCCGTATCCGTTCTCCAGCGCCGGAGCCATCGTCGACCACACGCCCGAGCGGATCGACTGGGGTGCCCTGGAGACGCAGACCAAGCCGGTCTACGCCGGGGCGCCGGACGAGGGCACGCTCGTGCACGAGACCGCGCACCAGTGGTTCGGCGATTCGGTGACGCCGAAGACGTGGCAGGACATCTGGCTCAACGAGGGGTTCGCGCAGTACGCGGAGTGGCTGTGGGAGGAGGACAAGGGCGGCCGCACGGCGCAGCAGCAGTTCGACGCGCTGTACGCGACGGACGAGGACGACGAGGAAGTCTGGGGCTTCCCGCCCGGCGACCCCGGCGGCCCGAAGAACGTGACCGGCGATTCCGTCTACTACCGCGGCGGCATGGTCCTCCAGCAGCTCCGCAAGGCCGTCGGCGACAAGGTCTTCTTCTCGATCCTGAAGGACTGGCCGGCGGAACACCGCCACGGCAGCGCCGACACCCAGCAGTTCATCGACTTCTGCGCGGACCGCACGGACGTCGACCTGACGGACCTCTTCGACGACTGGCTGTACGGGGACGGGAAGCCGGACTGGGAGTTCTGAGGCGCACGGGGCGGGGCGTTTCCGTACGGCTCTATGGCTCTACGGGAGCGACCGTTTGGCCGGCCGGAGCGTGACGGTCACATCGAGGGCATAGCGCTCTTCGACCGTTCCGTCGGGGAACACCCCGAGGAGCGCGGCGCGCTCGGCCGCCAGGACCGGGCGGGCGGCCTCGGGGCCGATCGCCGCGAAGTAGGAGCGGCTGCCGAGCATCCGGAGGTGGGTCTCCAGCGGCACCCGGCGGGTCCAGCTCAGCTCGCGCAGTACGGGTGCGAGGCCCGGGTCCAGGCCCCGGATCAGGTCCGGGGCCCCGGGGGCGACGCTGTGCGCGTGGTAGCCGGGCAGTACGCGCGCGAGCCGGGCCTCCTGCTCCCTCACCCACCCCACGCGCGGGTCCGGAACGTTCCACCAGACCGCGAGCGCGCCACCGGGCCGCAGGACCCGCATCGCCTCCGGGACGGAGCGGGCCGGGTCGGTCCAGTGCCAGGACTGGGCGTACGTGACGAGGTCGAAGCCCGCGCCGTCCGCGAAGGGCAGGGCGTCGCCGAGGGCGCGGACGAGCGGCGTGCCGGGACAGGCGGAGCGCAGCTCCGCGGCCATCGCGGCGCCCGGCTCCACCGCCGTGACGCGGGCGCCGCGCGCCGCCAGCAGCCGGGTCGCGATGCCCGTACCGGCGCCCACGTCGAGGGCCCGGGAGCCGCTGAGCGGGCGGCCGGTGAGGTCTTCGAGGGTGTCGAACAGGGCGGGCGGGTAGCCGGGGCGGGCGGCGGCGTACTGCGCGGCGACGGCGTCGAAGGACCGGGCGAGGTCCGGGCGCGCCGGAGGGCGGGGCGTCGGCTGTGGCATACGGGCATGGTGCCGGGCGGGGCGGAACCGTGGCACGACCTGCCGCATTACCTGTGACGTAATCGACGGGCGGCCGGGCCGGCGGCAGCATCGTCCGCATGAGCAGCACTGATGCCGTGCAGACGGCAGCCACGGAGAACAAGAGCGCCGCGACGAGTGCCGTGGTCGACGCCTACCTCGCCACGGTCGCCGACCCGGAAGCGACGCCCGAGCGCATCGCCGCGCACTACGCGGAGCGGGTCGACTGGATGTGTGCCGACAATCCGGTGGTGCCGTGGCTGCGGCCGCGCGCGACGCGGGACGACGTCGCCGCGCACTGGCGTGAGCTGCGCGAGCACACCGTGCCTGGCGCGGGCGGTGCGTCCATCGACGCGCTGGTGATCTCGGGCCCTGAGGCGGTGCTGACCGGGCACCTCTGGGGGACGGTCCGGGCCACCGGCAAGGCTTTCCGGTCGCCGTTCGCGCTGCGTTTCACCGTGCGGGACGGGGCGATCGTGCGGCATCACGTCTACGAGGACAGCCTGGCGATCGCCGCGGCCTGCACCCCCGGGAGCTGAACCGGCCGCGCCCCGTCCTAGCCGCGCTTCTTCTTCGCCTTCTTGCCCGCCGGGTTGCCGGTACGCGCCGTCCGGCGGCGTTCGTAGCGCGCGCGTTCCTCCTCGTACTCGGCGCGCCGTACGCCCTCCCCCGGCGCTTCGACGAGGGCGCGGCAGAAGTAGGCGAGCAGCGAGCCGATGAAGCCGATGAGCAGGAGGCTCTGTGCGGAGCGGTCGGCCGGGCGGTCGGCGGCGGCCTCGGCGGCGGGGCGGGTCAGGCGCTCCCACGTACGGCGGAAGGCAACCGCGCTGCACACCGCGAAGCAGGCCACGACCAGGACGTTCAGGAACGAGCCGACCTCGGCGATCTCCAGGCCCTGGAAGGCGAAGCGCAGCACCACCGCGCCGGCGGCGGCGAGTGCCAGGGAGCCCACGGCGACCCCGGCCCGGCGCAGGCCGTAGCCGCCGTCGTGGTGCACCCAGGTCGTCCCGAAGAAGCGGATCGGGGCCGGCTCGGGGCCGGACCGGTCCGGCGCGTGCCGTGTCTCGTCGCTCATGGGGCCGATTATCCCCGGTGGGCCGGGGCGCCCCGGGAGGCGGGCGCGTATCCCGCTAGCATCCGCCTGTACATGCCAACCGGGGGAAGGTTCAGTATGCGCAGGCATTACGGACGCATGGTCATGGCGATCGGGGCCCTGCCCCTGCTGGCGGTCACCGTCGCGGGGTGCGGCGGCCCGGCGCCCGGCCCCACGGGCGAGCGCACCGCGACCGCCGGAGCCCGCCCCGCGCCCGCCGGCGGCCGTCCCGCGCCCGCCGGAACCGGTGCTTCCACGGAGCCGCGCCCCCTGACCGGAGCGCAGACGGCCCGGGCGATGCTCTCGACCATCGATCTGCCGGTGGGCTGGTCGGTGGCGAAGGAGGACCTGTCGCCCGCGGTGGAGAAGGACGATCACGGCATTCAGGACGTGAAGGGCGACGCGGCGTGCAACCGCGTGGTCGCCGACTCGTTCCGTTCCGTACGGCCGAGCGCCGTGGTCGGCCGGACGATGGAGAATCCCATGGCCCGGCGCTCCCTGATGTTCGAGGTCAAGACGTTTCCGAGCGTCACGGGTGCCCGTCAGGCCGTCGAGGAGGCCAGGCAGTTGCGGCAGGCGTGCGCGACGGCCACGGCGGGGCCGTACCCGGTGCGTTACGGGGTGCTGGAGGGGCCGCGGCGCGGGGATGAGTCGGTGGGTGTCCGCATGCGGGTGGGCGGCAACCGGTTCGACGAGTTCGTGATCCGGGTCGGCACCAGCGTCACCGTGGTCACGTTCCCCGGGGCCACCGGCGACGACCCGGGGCTGGTGGAGTCCCTGACCGCCCAGGCCACGGAGAAGCTGCGGCAGGCCGCCGCCGGTTGACGGCGGCCGGAGGTACGGGGGAGGGCCGGGCGGCCGTGCCCGGCTCCGCCGCTCAGTTCGCGCAGTTCGGCGCCACGAAGCCGTCGCTGCCGGTGTGGACGTAGCTGTCCGAGACGTACTGGCCGGGCGCGATGCTGTCCCAGATGTCGGTGGTGCCGTACGGGCCGCTGACCCGCTGGCCGCGGCGCTGGCAGCGGATGGAGACCCGCGCGCCGTACGGGAGCTGCCGTACGACGGAGGCGCTGGTGCTCGGGCCGCTGCGGACGTTGACCTGGTAGCCGGGCGCGACCTGGTAGGTGGCCGCGGTCGCCGCCATCGCCTCGGCGGCCACGCCCTCGGCCTCCGTGACCGCCTCCGCCTCCGCGACCACCGCGGCCTCGTCGGCGCCGGTGCCGTCCGCCGTACCGACGGTGTTCTCCTGTGTGCCGCTCATGCGTACTCCCCCGTTGAATGCTCTGGTTCCGGTGTCACGGGCCGGTCCGCGGGCCGCGGCCGGTGCAACGCGCACGCTAGCAAGCCTCTCCTGTCCCGTACGCACCATCGACTAGGCTCCGTGCGTCGCATCCGCGGCCCATGGACACGGGGGTGGAAGATGCCGCCGCTGCGCGGTTCCGAGGCGGACCCGGAAGCGGAACGTCCGCAGTACGCCGGCCGGTACCGCCTGGACGCGCGCCTGGGCTCCGGCGGAATGGGCGTGGTGCACCTGGCGCGGTCGTCGTCGGGGCTGCGCCTGGCGGTGAAGGTCGTGCACGCCGATTTCGCCCAGGACCCGGAGTTCCGCGGCCGGTTCCGGCAGGAGGTGGCGGCGGCGCGGCGGGTGAGCGGCGCGTTCACCGCGCCGGTCGTGGACGCCGACCCGGACGCCGACCGCCCCTGGATGGCCACCCTCTACATCCCAGGACCGACCCTCGGCGAGCACGTCAAGCGCAACGGCCCGCTGGCGCCCGCCGAGGTGCGGCGGCTGGCCGCGGGCCTGGCCGAGGCGCTGCGCGACATCCACCGGGCGGGCGTGGTGCACCGCGACCTCAAGCCCGGCAACGTGCTGCTCGCCGCTGACGGCCCCAAGGTCATCGATTTTGGTATCTCGCGCCCCTCGGACAGCGAGATGCGCACCGAGACCGGCAAGCTCATCGGTACGCCGCCGTTCATGGCGCCCGAGCAGTTCCAGCGCCCGCGCGAGGTGGGCCCGGCGGCGGACGTCTTCGCGCTGGGGTCGGTGCTGGTGCACGCGGCGACCGGGCGGGGGCCGTTCGACTCGGAGAGCCCGTACATCGTCGCCTACCAAGTGGTGCACGACGAGGCGGACCTGACGGGCGTTCCGGAGGACCTGGCGCCGCTGATCCGCACCTGCCTGGCGAAGCGGCCGTCCGACCGGCCGACGCCGGACGTGCTGATGCGGATGCTGCACACCGAGATGCCCACGGAGATCCACGACGACCTGGGCGTGCTGCTCGCGGACGCCCCCGCTGCGGGGGACGTGCGCGTACCGGCTCAGCGTGAGGCCGAAGGGGAGGCTCTGCGGGAGCCCGTACGGATCGTTCCGCCACCCGTGCCGTCCGCCGCGCCGGGCCGGGGCGAGGAGACGCACGTACGGGACCGGAAGCCGGAAGCCGGGGCAGGGACGGAAGCGGAAGCGGAACCCGAAGCGGAGGCGGGGAAGAAGGCCGGCGCGGGCGCTGCGGAGCCCACTGCCGCCGCCCCTCCGGACGAGGAGGACGCGGACCGCGCCGGGCGTGGCGTGCGCCGCCGCTGGGCCGCCTGGGCCGCCCTGGCGGCGGTGCTGGCCGGTGCGGGCATCTTCACGGGCGTGCAGATGCTGGACTCCGACGACGCCCCGGCGCTCCAGACGCACACCACCGGCGGCACCGCCGCGGCCTTCCGCCCCTGGCACACCCCGCTGATGCGGCGGCCCGCCGGCCACCCGGCCGAGATGCCCTTCTGCACATACGGCGCCTCCGCCGACGCTCCTGCCCTCTTCTGCGTCGAGCGGGGCCTGAAGGCCGCGCGGGTCGATCCGGGGACCGGCACGGTGACGTGGCGGCGCACGGGCGAGCCGGTGCGCGAGAGCGACACCCCGCCGGGCGCCCCGGTCTTCTCCGGCGGGCTGCTGTACGTACGGTCCCCCGACGGCAAGCGGCTGGAAGCGCTCGACCCGTCGGCCGGCGGGCGGGGCGCGACGCGCTGGAGCAAGAGCCTGGCCGGGTACGGACCCGAGGTCCGGTTCGTGGGCGGCGCCGTACTCCTGACGTCGGCGGACGGCATGGTCACCGCCCTGGACAGCGCCACGCACAAGGAACTGTGGCACCAGCGCTACCCGGCGCAGCCGCTGGGGCAGTTCACCGCGTACGGGGACGGCCGTACCGCCTACGCGGCCACCGTCGCGGCCGACGGCGCCACCACCATGGTCACCGCGATCGACCCGGCGCACGGCACGGTCCGCTGGGAGCGGCGGCTGCCCGGCTCGCTCACCGTGGTGGGCGCGGGCGCGTCCGGCTCGGTCTACCTGACCGCCGCCGACCCGCTGATCGTCACCCGCACCGCGGCCGTCGTCCGCTACGACCCCGGTACCCACCGGGTACGGCGGCTGCCGCTGGCCGCGCCGGTGGACGACGCGGCGGCCGTGGTGCGCGGGGAGACGGCTTATGTGCTGGCGGCCGGCGGCACCCTCCAGGCGGTCGGCGACCGGCACTGGACCATGGAGACGTCGGTGAGCCGGGCTTCCGCGCCGGTGCTCGACCCGCGGGGCGAGCGGCTGTACTTCACCGGCGCCGACGGCCGGCTGCTGGCCGTGGACACCCGGCGCGGCGCGCTGCTCGGCCAGACGCCGCCCCGGCTGGCCACCGGCCGCAGCGGCTACCTGGAGAAGCTGCCCGCGCCGCTGCCGGACCCGCGGCACGGCCGGATCTACGCGGCCGCGCCGGACGGCTCGGTCTTCGCCGCGAACGCGGAGAACCCCGCCCGCTGGTGAGGCGGGCGGGGTTCCGGGGAGCCGTTACGGGGCTCAGCCCAGCTTCGTCACGTCGCGCACCGCGCCCTTGTCGGCGCTGGTGGCCATCGCCGCGTAGGCGCGCAGGGCCTGCGAGACCTTGCGCTCGCGCTGCTTCGGCGCGTACACGCCGCCCAGCGCCTCCCGGCGGGCCGTCAGCTCCTCCTCGGAAACGAGGAGTTCGATGGTGCGGTTCGGGATGTCGATACGGATGCGGTCGCCGTCCTCGACCAGGGCGATGGTGCCGCCGGAGGCCGCCTCGGGCGAGGCGTGGCCGATGGACAGGCCGGAGGTGCCGCCGGAGAAGCGGCCGTCGGTGACCAGCGCGCACGCCTTGCCCAGGCCGCGGCCCTTGAGGAAGGACGTCGGGTAGAGCATCTCCTGCATGCCGGGGCCGCCCTTGGGGCCCTCGTAGCGGATGACGACCACGTCGCCCTCCTTGACCTTCTTGCCGAGGATCTTCTCGACGGCCTCCTCCTGCGACTCGCAGACCACGGCCGGGCCCTCGAACGTCCAGATCGACTCGTCGACGCCCGCGGTCTTCACCACGCAGCCGTCCTCGGCGAGGTTGCCCTTGAGGACCGCCAGGCCGCCGTCGGCGGAGTAGGCGTGGGCGAAGTCGCGGATGCAGCCGCCCTCGGCGTCCAGGTCGAGGGTGTCCCAGCGCTCGGACTGGGAGAAGGCGGTGGCGGAGCGCTTGCAGCCGGGGGCGGCGTGCCACAGCTCGACGGCCTCCGGGGACGGCGAACCCCCGCGCACGTCCCAGGTCTTGAGCCAGTCCGCCATCGAGGAGCTGTGCACGGTGTGCACGTCCTCGTTGAGCAGCCCGGCACGGTACAGCTCGCCCAGGATGGCGGGGATGCCGCCGGCCCGGTGCACGTCCTCCATGTAGTACGTGCCGCCGGGGGCGACGTTCGGCGCGACCTTGGCCAGGCAGGGCACCCGGCGCGAGACGGCGTTGATGTCCTCCAGGTCGTAGTCGAGACCGGCTTCCTGGGCGGCGGCCAGCAGGTGCAGGATCGTGTTCGTGGAGCCGCCCATGGCGATGTCCAGGGCCATGGCGTTCTCGAAGGAGGCGCGGGAGCCGATGCTGCGCGGCAGCACGGTCGCGTCGTCCTCGTCGTAGTACCGCTTGGTGATCTCCACGACCGTACGGCCGGCGTTCTCGTACAGCGCCTTGCGTGCGGTGTGGGTGGCCAGCACCGAGCCGTTGCCGGGCAGCGACAGGCCGATGGCCTCGGTCAGGCAGTTCATCGAGTTGGCGGTGAACATGCCGGAACAGGAGCCGCAGGTCGGGCAGGCGTTGTCCTCGATACGGAGGATGTCCTCGTCCGAGATGTTCTCGTCGACCGCGTCGGAGATCGCGTTGATCAGGTCCAGTTTGCGGACGGTGCCGTCGACGAGGGTGGCGCGGCCGGCCTCCATGGGGCCGCCGGAGACGAAGACGGTGGGGATGTTCAGCCGCATCGCGGCCATCAGCATGCCCGGGGTGATCTTGTCGCAGTTGGAGATGCAGATCAGCGCGTCCGCGCAGTGCGCCTCGACCATGTACTCGACGGAGTCGGCGATCAGGTCGCGGGACGGCAGCGAGTAGAGCATGCCGCCGTGGCCCATGGCGATGCCGTCGTCCACCGCGATGGTGTTGAACTCGCGGGCGATGCCGCCGGCCGCCTTGATCGCCTCGCTGACGATCCGGCCGACCGGCTGGAGGTGGGTGTGGCCCGGCACGAACTCGGTGAAGCTGTTGGCCACCGCGATCACGGGCTTGCCGAAGTCCTCGCGCGCTACGCCCGACGCCTGCATGAGCGCGCGGGCGCCGGCCATGTTGCGGCCATGGGTGACGGTGCGGGACCTCAGCTCGGGCACGTGGATCCACTCCCTCGGGTGCGTGTACATCTCCCGTACGCCCGGTGCGCGTACGTATGTGAATCAGTCGAGACTACGCCCCGCCTCCAAGATCTGGACAGCGAATCCGGCATGTGAGACAGATGACCGCTGGGCGGACACCGCCGGGGGCGCTCCCGGCCGGTCAGGACCCGGTCAGATGCTGCTGCACCACCGGCGCCACCCGGGCGATGATCCGCTCCGGGTCCGCCGACGCCAGCGGCTCCAGCTTGATCACGTACCGCATGAGGGCCGTACCGACCAGCTGCGCCGCCGCCAGCTCGGCCCGCAGCTCGGCGTCCGGTACGGCCAGCTCGCCGGCGATCCGGCGCAGCAGCTGGCGGACGACGAGCTTGCGGAAGACCGCGGCGGCCACGTCGTTGGTCAGGGCGCTGCGCACGATCGCCAGCAGGGGTTCGCGGGTGACCGGGTTCTCCCAGACGCCGAGGACGAAGCGGGTCATCCGCTCGCCCACGCCGTCCAGGCCGCCGTCGAGCACCGCCTCGGGGGCGTTCAGGGCGGGCGCGAAGGACATCTCGACCGCCGCCTCGAAGACCTGCTCCTTGGTGCCGTAGTAGTGGTGGACCAGGGCCGGGTCCACGTCCGCCGCCTTGGCGATACCGCGGATCGACGCCTTCTCGTAGCCACGCGCGGCGAACTCGGCGCGGGCCGCCGTCAGGATGCGCTCGCGCGCGCCGGGGCCCTCCACGGAATCCGTACGGGAGGGGCGGCCGCGCCTGCGGGCACCCCCGGCCACGGCAGGGCCGTCCGTCACGACCCCGGCACCCACGTCGGCGACGCCAGGTGGAGCCGGGTGAACGCCAGCGCCTCCGCGAGATCGGCCTCGCGCTCGGCGCCGGACATCGCCCGCCGGGTGTTGACCTCGACCACGATGTGCCCGCCGAAACCGGTGGCCGCCAGCCGCTCCAGCAGCTCGGCGCAGGGCTGCGAGCCGCGCCCCGGCACCAGGTGCTCGTCCTTGTTGGAGCCGTTGCCGTCGGCGAGGTGGATGTGCGCCAGGCGCTCGCCCATCCGGTCGACCATGTGCAGCGCGTCACTGCGGGAGGTGGCGGTGTGCGAGAGGTCGACGGTGAAGTGGCGGTAGTCGTCCTTGGTCGGGTCCCAGTCCGGCGCGTACGCCAGCATCTCGCGGTCCCGGTAGCGCCACGGATACATGTTCTCGACGGCGAATCTGACGTCCGTCTCGCTCTCCATCCGCCACACTCCGCGCACGAACTCGCGGGCGTAATTGCGCTGCCACCGGAAGGGCGGATGGACGACCACCGTCGACGCGCCGAGCTTCTCCGCGGCGTTGCGAGCGCGCTGCAGCTTCACCCAGGGGTCCGTGGACCACACCCGCTGCGTGATCAGCAGGCACGGCGCGTGCACGGCCAGGATCGGCACCCCGTGGTAGTCGGAGAGCCGGCGCAGCGCCTCGATGTCCTGGCTGACCGGGTCGGTCCACACCATGACCTCGACGCCGTCGTAGCCCAGGCGCGCGGCGATCTCGAAGGCCGTCGCCGTCGACTCCGGATACACCGAGGCCGTGGACAGGGCGACCTTCGCATCCGGGATGCGCACCACTGGCTCCGTCACGAGGGACAGGGTACGGGCCGCCGCCGACGGGCGGGGGCCGCGCCCCTATGCCGGAGGCAGGTGGTCCAGATGGCGCAGGATCACGCCCTCGCGCAGCGCCCACGGGCAGATCTCCAGCGTGCGCACGCCGAACAGGTCCATCGCACCCTCCGCCACCAGCGCTCCGGCCACCAGCTGGCGCGAGCGGCCCTCGGAGACGCCGGGCAGCTTGGCGCGCTCCGCGCCGGTCATCGCCGCCAGCTTCGGCACCCACTCCTCCAGCGCCTTACGGTCCAGCTCACGCTGGGTGTAGAGGCCCTCGGCGGACCGGGCGGCACCGGCGATACGGGCCAGCTGCTTGAAGGTCTTGGAGGTGCCCACGACGTGGTCGGGGGTGCCGAAGCGCGTGAAATCGCTCACCACCCGTGCGATTTCGGCCCGTACGCGCTTGCGCAGCGCCCGTATGTCCTCCGGTTCCGGCGGGTCGCCCGGCAGATCGCCCGCGGTCAGCCGGCCCGCGCCGAGCGGCAGCGACACCGCCGCGTCCGGCTCCTCGTCCAGCCCGTACGCGATCTCCAGCGAGCCGCCGCCGATGTCCAGCACCAGCAGCCGCCCCGCCGACCAGCCGAACCAGCGGCGGGCCGCGAGGAACGTCAGCCGGGCCTCGTCCTCGCCCGACAGCACCCGCAGCCGTACGCCGGTCTCCCGCTCGACCCGGCGCAGCACGTCCTCCCCGTTGGCCGCCTCGCGGATCGCGGAGGTGGCGAACGGCAGCACGTCCTCGACGCCCTTGTCCTCCGCGACCTGTACTGCGGCCCGTACCGTGGCCACCAGCCGCTCCACGCCCGCCTCGGCGACCGCGCCGCCCTCGTCGAGGAGTTCGGCCAGCCGCAGCTCCGCCTTGTGGGAGTAGGCGGGCAGCGGGCGCGCACCCGGGTGCGCGTCCATCACCAGCAGATGCACCGTGTTCGAACCCACATCGAGGACACCGAGTCTCATACGTTGAACCTACTCTCGCGTGGCCGGGAACCGACGGCGAGGCCCTGCCCGCAGGAAGGCGGATCCGCGTACCGGCCGCCTTACGCTGGAGTAGTGGCTAAGACGAACAAGGCGAAGCAGAACAAAGCCCTGAAGAAGGCGGAAAAGCAGCGCGCGGCACGGGAGGCGCAAGGGGCTCGGGCCGACGAGGTCGGCGGTCTGGACTTCGCCCGCGCCTGGGTCACCTTCCCCGACCCCGCCGACGACGAGCAGGTCTTCCGCTGCGACCTGACCTGGCTCACCTCCCGCTGGACGTGCATCTTCGGCAGCGGTTGCAAGGGCATCGAGGCGGGGCGCGCGGACGACGGATGCTGCACGCTCGGCGCGCACTTCTCCGACGAGGAGGACGAGCAGCGGGTCGCGGAGCACGTGGCGCGGCTCACACCCGACCTGTGGCAGTTCCACGACGTCGGCACCTCCACCGGCTGGACCCAGGAGGACGAGGACGGCGACCGCCAGACCCGGTGCTGGAAGGGCTCGTGCATCTTCCAGAACCGCCCCGGCTTCCCGGCCGGCGCCGGCTGCTCGCTGCACATCCTCGCGCTGCGCGAGGGCCGCGAGCCCCTGGAGACCAAGCCGGACGTGTGCTGGCAGCTGCCGGTCCGGCGCACCTACGACTGGATCGACCGCCCCGACGACACCCGCGTCCTCCAGGTCACCATCGGCGAGTACGACCGCCGCGGCTGGGGCCCCGGCGGCCACGACCTGCACTGGTGGTGCACGTCGGCGACCTCGGCACACGGCGCCGGCGAGCCGGTGTATGTGTCCTACGGGCCGGAGCTGACCGAGCTGATGGGCAAGGAGGGCTACGACCGGCTCGTGGAGCTCTGCGAGGAGCGCCTGGCGGCGACGCTGCCGATGGCGCCGCATCCGGCGGACCCCAAGTAGCGGTCGCTTCGGGGCCGTACGCCGCGCGCATCCGCTGATCAGCCCGCCGCTCAGCCCGCCGGTCCCGTCGTATCGGACGGTGACGGGCTCGGGCCCCTGGTCGGCTCCCCCGACGTCGGCGTGGGCGTGGGTGAGGGACTGGGGGTGGGCGACGCGGTCGGGTGGTGCGTCGGGTCCGGCGCCGGTGGGGTCGGCCTCGGGTCGGGATGGTGTCCGGGGCCGGGGCCCGGGGGCCGCCCGGGACCCGGCCGGTGGCCGCCCTCGCCCCACCCCTCCAGCGTCACCGTCGTGCCGCCGGGGGCAAGCGTGATCCGCGCGTTCCAGTAGCCGTCCGGTTCGCGGCCGTGGTCCACGGTCACCACGATCGTGACGGACTCGCCGGGGTCGAGCACTCCGCCCGTGCTGCTCAGCAGGAGCCACGGCGCGCCCGGCCGCGCCGACCAGTGGACCGGCTCGCCGCCGGAGGCGGTGAGCGTGACGGCCGTGCCGAAGCCGCTCGGCCGGGCCGTGACGGTCAGCCGCCCGGGGCCGGTGCGGGAACGGTCCGGTTCACCGGGGCGCAGCGGCATCCCGTCCGCGCCGACCACCTGCACCGAGACGGCGGGCAGGCCGCTCGCTGCGGAGTGCGCTGCGCCGGGGGCCCGCGCGCTGCCCGCGTTCTCGTACGGGTCGCCGTCGAGCGCTCCGGAGCCGTCCGCCTCGCCGGCCGTCACCGACGGCCCCTCGGACTCGCCGGTCATCGGCGCGCCACGGTAGGCGGCCCACAGGGCGAGCACCGGCGCCGCCAGCACGGTGGCGAGCACGGTCGTGGTCACGGCCCGGGTCCGCGCCCGGCGCCGGCGGGTCGCCGGATCCTTGGGGCGGACGGGGAAGCCACGCCGGTCGTAGCGAGGAGAACCGTTTACGCCAGCGGAGCGGCCCACACGCCCGGAGCGCGGCGAGGCGCCCGCGCCCGCCACCCCCTCGGCGCGCCCCGAACGCGAGCTGCGCGCCGCCGCCATGGCCGTACGCACGGCCGTACGCGGGGCGGTGACCACCGACAACGCGCCATGCCCGAGCGGCGCGGTGCCCGGCCAGGGGCCGTGCGCGGTGACCCGCTCGGCCGTACGGCGGCACTCGGCACAGTCGTCCACATGCCGGACCAGCTCCCGGCGCAGCGCGACACCCAGCAGCATCTGGGTGTCTCCGGCGAGTTGGGCGACGTCCCGGCAGCGGCCGAACTCGACGACGGTGAGCGCGGCGCGGGTGCGCTCGACCTCGCAGGAGGCGGCCGCCAGGAGGGTGCGGGTGGCGACCAGGTCGCCTCCGAGGACGGCGGCCACCTCCTCGGTGGACAGGCGGTGGCGCACGGACAGCTCCAGCGCCTCGCGCTGCTCGGGGGTCGTGCCGGCGGCCTCCGGCCAGGCCAGGGAGGCCAGTTCGCGGCGGCGGCGCGCCGCTTCGGGGGCGTCGCCGGGACCGGCCGGGGCGCCGAACTCGGTGGACGCGCCCGTACCGAAGGTGGTGACGCCCTGGTGCGTGGCGGGGTCCGTACCGGCCCCGGCGTCCGGGGCCGCTGGTTCCGCGGGAACCCCGGTACCGTGGTCCGCTCCGCCGTCCGGGGTCCGGTCCGCGAGCCGCCGCAGGCAGGCCCACCGGGCCAGCGCGTACAGCCAGGAGCGGTAGAGGGCGGTGTCGGGGGGCCGTCGGCCGTGGTGCCGGTCGGCGACGGCGAGCACCTCGCCGAGGACGGCGGTGGCCGCGTCGTGCTCGCACAGGACGGACAGACAGTAGGTGAACAGGCCGTCCAGGTGGGGTTCGTACCGCTCGGGGAGGCTCGGCAGGGCGCGGCGGCCGTCGCCGTGCGCCTGATGTGCGCCGGTGGCGTGCGTGGGGTGATCGGACCTGCTGCTCATCACCCGGCGACGGTAGGGGGGTGATGCGGGGCCTATCGCGCCGCATGGCCTCTTTTAATCCGTACGGGTGGTCTTCTCGCTCGAAAGGGGACCCGAGGCCCTGGTTTCCCACTCGACGCTCTCGTTCACGTTCTGTACCGGCCGCCCGCACGCGCCCCACCGGTCCCTTCCCGTCGGCGCCGTCCGCCCGCGTTGTCACACCCCACGGCTACGGTGAACCCCATGGCAACTCGTAAATCCTCGGCCAAGGAGCGGCCCTCGTACCGCTGCACCGAATGCGGCTGGACCACCGCGAAGTGGCTCGGCCGCTGCCCGGAGTGCCAGGCGTGGGGCACAGTCGAGGAGTTCGGCGGCGCCCCCGCTGTCCGTACGACCGCGCCCGGCCGCGTCACGACGGCCGCGCTGCCCATCGGCCAGGTGGACGGCCGCCGGGCCACCGCCCGCTCCACGGGCGTGGACGAGCTGGACCGGGTGCTGGGCGGCGGCCTGGTCCCCGGCGCCGTGGTACTGCTCGCCGGCGAGCCCGGCGTCGGCAAGTCCACCCTGCTGCTGGACGTCGCCGCCAAGGCCGCCAGCGACGACCACCGCACGCTGTATGTGACCGGCGAGGAGTCCGCGAGCCAGGTGCGGCTGCGCGCCGACCGCATCGGCGCCATCGACGACCACCTCTACCTCGCCGCCGAGACCGACCTGTCCGCCGTCCTGGGCCACCTGGACTCGGTCAAGCCGTCCCTGCTGATCGTGGACTCCGTCCAGACCGTCGCCTCCCCCGAGATCGACGGCGCGCCCGGCGGCATGGCCCAGGTCCGCGAGGTCGCCGGCGCCCTGATCCGCGCGTCCAAGGAGCGCGGCATGGCCACCCTGCTGGTCGGCCACGTCACCAAGGACGGCGCCATCGCGGGCCCCCGCCTCCTGGAACACCTGGTCGATGTCGTACTGAATTTCGAAGGGGACCGGCACGCCCGTCTGCGCCTGGTGCGCGGTGTGAAGAACCGCTACGGCACCACCGACGAGGTCGGCTGCTTCGAGCTGCACGACGAGGGCATCACCGGTCTGGCCGATCCGTCCGGCCTCTTCCTGACCCGCCGCGACGAGCCGGTGCCCGGCACGTGCCTGACGGTCACCCTGGAGGGCCGCCGCCCGCTGGTCGCCGAGGTGCAGGCGCTGACCGTCGACACGCAGATCCCGTCCCCCCGCCGCACCACCTCCGGCCTGGAGACCTCCCGCGTCTCGATGATGCTGGCCGTGCTGGAGCAGCGCGGGCGCATCGCCTCCCTGGGCAAGCGCGACATCTACAGCGCGACGGTCGGCGGTGTGAAGCTGACCGAGCCGGCCGCCGACCTCGCCGTGGCGCTCGCGCTGGCCAGCGCCGCCAGCGACACCCCGCTGCCGAAGAACCTGGTCGCGATCGGCGAGGTGGGCCTCGCGGGCGAGGTCAGACGGGTGACGGGCGTACAGCGCCGGCTGGCCGAGGCGGCCCGCCTCGGCTTCACCCACGCCCTGGTCCCGGCCGACCCTGGCAAGATCCCGGCGGGCATGCGGGTGCTGGAGGTGGCCGATGTGGGCGAGGCGCTGCGCGTCCTGCCCAGGCGGCCGCGCCGGGAGGCGCGCGAGAAGGCCCCGGCCGGACAGACCGGCCCGGGCGGTGATGCCCCTGCCTCGTGAGGCGATGCCCGCCACACGGGCGGCAGTCCGTCCCACGGGCGGACGGCGTGCATTTACAGACAGCCTCTAGCCTGGGCGCCGGTAGACTTTGCCCCGGTCTCGCCTGTCAAAGAAGTCATGCCGTCGGCCCGCGCAGCCCGTGAGCTGCGTGACCAAGGCATCTGCCGGGCGGCCTGCGGCACCGACAGACCTTGCGACGGAGGAGTGCAGTGGCAGCCAACGACCGGGCATCGTCGTCTGGTGGCAGGTCCGGTTGGGGGCCGCCCACCCGGAGGTCGGGCGACAGCGGCGGTACGGACAGCCTGATGCGGGCCTCGCTGAGCGCCGTGGCGCCCGGTACGGCGCTGCGTGACGGCCTGGAGCGCATCCTGCGCGGCAACACCGGCGGCCTGATCGTCCTGGGGTTCGACAAGACCGTCGAGTCGATGTGCACCGGCGGCTTCGTGCTGGACGTGGAGTTCTCGGCGACCCGGCTGCGCGAGCTGTGCAAGCTGGACGGCGCCCTGGTCCTGGACAAGGACATCACCAAGATCCTGCGGGCCGGAGTGCAGCTGGTCCCGGACGCCTCCATCCCCACCGAGGAGACCGGCACCCGCCACCGCACCGCCCAGCGCGTCTCGATACAGGCCGGTTTCCCGGTCGTCTCGGTCAGCCAGTCGATGCGCCTGATCGCGCTGTACGTCGACGGTGAGCGCCGCGTCCTGGAGGAGTCGGCGGCGATCCTCTCCCGCGCCAACCAGGCCCTGGCCACCCTGGAGCGCTACAAGCTCCGTCTGGACGAGGTCGCCGGCACCCTGTCAGCGCTGGAGATCGAGGACCTGGTCACGGTCCGGGACGTCACCGCGGTCGCGCAGCGGCTGGAGATGGTGCGCCGCATCGCGACCGAGATCGCCGAGTACGTGGTCGAGCTGGGCACGGACGGCCGGCTGCTCTCCCTCCAGCTGGACGAGCTGATCGCGGGCGTCGAGCCGGAGCGCGAGCTGGTCGCGCGCGACTACGTCCCCGAGCCGACCGCCAAGCGCTCCCGTACGGTGCCCGAGGCGCTCTCCGAGCTGGACGCCCTCAGCCACGCCGAGCTGCTGGAACTGCCCATCGTGGCGCGCGCCCTGGGCTACAGCGGCTCGCCCGAGACGCTGGACTCGGCGGTCTCGCCGCGCGGCTTCCGGCTGCTGGCGAAGGTGCCGCGGCTGCCGGGCGCCGTCATCGACCGGCTGGTCGACCACTTCGGCGGGCTGCAGAAGCTGCTCGCGGCGAGCGTGGACGACCTCCAGGCGGTGGACGGCGTCGGCGAGGCCCGCGCCCGGTCCGTACGGGAAGGTCTGTCCCGGCTGGCGGAGTCGTCGATCCTCGAACGGTACGTGTAGGGCTCACCGGCCGTACGCGCGGAGCCCGGACCGGTCCTCCGTCCCGCGTGCGGGCGCCCGTACGCCCGCACGCCACCGGATCTCACCTCCCCCGCGCAGGAGTTTCATCCGCGCGGAATCTCACCGCGCAAAAACGCCTCCTCCTTCTCCGGCGCCAGCCCGACCGGCTGCCCGGGCCGCAGCGGGGGCGGCCCGTCCAGCTCCTGGAGCCACGCCCAGGTGTCGGCCACCGTCTCCGCGACCGGCCGGCAGCGCAGCCCGGCGCCGAGCGCCTTGGCCGGGTTGCCGCGGTGGATGGCGTCGTACAGCTCGCCCGGCGGCAGCCAGACGGGCAGTTCCGTCCAGGGGGCCAGGCCCGCCGCGAGGATCTCCTCCGGTCCGCTCCAGCGCAGTTCGGCGTCCGATCCGGTGACCGCCACACACGCCTCCAGCAGTTCGCCCATCGTGGCGTGCCCGGGTTCGCTGATGAGGTTGTACGGGCCACTCAGCCCGGTCTCCGCGGCGTGCAGGACCCATGCGGCCAGGTCACGGACGTCGATGTACTGAAGGCCCAGGTCCCGCGGGCCCGGCGCGAGCACCGGGCCGCCGCGGGCGATGCGCGTCAGCCACCAGGGAAGCCGGCCGATGTTCTCCCACGGCCCGAGGATCATCCCGGCGCGGGCCAGCACCGTGCGGTCCTCGCCGAAGGCCGCCAGCGCGGCCAGCTCGCCACCGCGCTTGTCCTCCGCGTACGCCACCGCTTCCGCGTCCGGTGAGCCGTCCACCAGGGGGCCGGCCTCGGTGTGCCCGGGTCCGGCCGGATGCCGGTACACCGAGCCGGTGGACACGTACACGTACCGCCCGGCCCGGTCCGCGAGCAGCCGGGCCGCGTCGCGCACCGCGGTCGGCGCCCCGGCCCAGGTGTCCACGACGACGTCCCAGGTGCCGTCGGCGAGCGCGGTGAGGGTGGCCGCGTCGGTGCGGTCGCCGTGCACGACGGCCGTTCCCGGCACCGGGGCGTGCCGTCCCCGGTGGAAGACCGTGACCTGCCAGCCGCGGGCCAGCGCGGCCTCGGTGACCGCGCGCCCCACGAACTCCGTTCCGCCCAGCATCAGTAGCTTCATGCGGCCGACTGTGCCGGATCATGGCCGGGCGGGCCATGGATGCACGCTCTCAGCGCAATCGACGCCGGAGCCGGGGGCGATGTCCGGCCACGTTCGAACGTCCGTCTTCCGGGCGGCGGTTCAGTCCTTGGCCAGTACGAACGACGCCCGCACCGCGGCCAGCCCGCCCACCTTGGCCTCGACCTGGTACGTACCGGGCCCGACCGGATCGGCCTGCGGCGTCGCGCACTCCGAGGTGCTGGGCCTGCGGTCCCACTCGACGGTCCGGGTGACCGAGCCGCCCGCCGGCACCTGTACGGGAGCGCTGCTGCCGCTGCCGGGCGGGCAGTCGCCGGAGGACCAGATCCGCTCGTCCTGGGAGGTCTCGGTTATGGTCAGCGCCGCATAGCCGCGGCCGAGGTCCACCTTGCAGGCGCTGTCGGCCGCGTTCTCGACCGTGACCTCGAACTTCGGCTTCTCGCCCGGCTCGTAGGTGTCCTTCAGGCTGCGCAGCTTCAACTTCGTGTCGTCCTGCGCGCAGTTCGGGAGCGCCGAGCCGGACGGTACGGTCACGGCGCCGCTGCCCACTCCTATGGGCGCGCCGCCGGAGCCCGAGGCGCCGCCGCTGCCGCCCGTACCACCGCCGGAACCCGCGGCACCACCGTCCGAGCCGCCGGCGCCGCCGGAACCCGGGCCGGAGCCGCCGCTGCCGCCGCCCGACTCGTCGCGGCCGCCCGGCTTTTGGCTGTTCCCGGAATCCGTCGCGTTCGGCCCCGGCGTGATGGACGTGGCAGGACCCGGCGCGCCCTGCCCCTTGCCGTCGCCGCCGGCCTTGCCGTCGTCGCCGCTCCAGTTGAGGGCCCACACCACCAACAGGACGAGCAGGGCAAGGATGGCCAGCGCAACGGCCCTCCGCCGCCAGTAGATGGAGGAGGGAAGCGGCCCGATCGGATTGCGCAGAGATCCCACGCGGAAACTCTACGAGAGATCAGCTGTCACACCGGCCAGTACCCGCCGCACGAAGCTGCAACTTTTCAGATCATCAGCACGGAAACGGGTCCCGCGCCGCCCGGGGCCGTGATCCCTTCGTGATCCCCGGCCGCCCGCACCCCCCGCCGGCCACCCCACTTTCGCCAGGGGCACCCCTTGACGTTCGCCAGATGCAGCTTTGACGTAACAGTCCGTACCGTATGCGTTCATGTACAGCACCGATCTCTATCGCGACGTCACCGACTTCGCGCACGACACCCCTGGCTGGATTCATTCGCTGGCCGCCGGCGGCACGGAAGGCGGCATCCTGCTGCTCATGGCACTGGCCGTCGTCGGCTGGTGGCGGTCCCGAAAGGGGGAGGAGCGGCTGGTCGCGCTGGCGATCCTGGTGCCGATAGCCACGGCCGTCGCGTATCTGGTGAGTGAGATCGTCAAGAGCTTCGTGAACGAGGAACGGCCCTGCCGGGCCGTGGCGGGCGCCGCCGCCTCCATCGTCCCGTGCCCGCCGCAGGGCGACTGGTCCTTCCCCAGCAACCACTCCACGATCGCGGCGGCGCTGGCCGTCGGCATCGTGTTCGCTTGGCGCGCGCTGGCCTGGCTGGTGCTGCCGATCGCGTTGCTGACCGGCTTCTCGCGGGTGTTCGTCGGTGCGCACTACCCGCACGACGTGGTGGCGGGCCTGGCGCTCGGCACCCTGACCGCCACGCTGTGCGTGACGCTGCTCGCCGGGCCGCTGACCTCGCTGGTCGTCCGGCTGGCGGCGGGGCGCTGGAAGATATTGGTGCGGGCGTAGCCCGCTTTCCGGCCGGGGGCGTCTCCGAGGACGCCCCCGCCGTTCCCGGTGGTTACGGCGCGTACCACTCCTCCTTGTGCCCGAAGCCGCGCCCGTTGTCGATCAACCGCAGCCAGTCCGGGCGGACTTCCCAAAGTGCGGTACGTTCCAGCGCCCCCGCGAGCCGGTCGTCGGCCGCGACGAAGGGGAAGCGCTCCAGATACGCACGCCACCCGGCCGCCCGGTCCGCTCCCGTCAGCCGGCGGCAGACGCCCCGGCCCTGCACCCCGGTGAGCGCGGTCCACTCCTGCCCGTCGCGCTGTGCCGTGAAGGCGACGCGGGCGCCGGGGCCGGTTCCGGCGGCCCGCGCGAAGGCCCTGCCGTGGCGGGTGGACTCTGCGGTGACGAGGACGAGCGAGGGCACCGGGCCGTCCGCCGTGGCGTACAGCACGGCGCACGCCTGCGGTCCCCCGTCGTCGGCGTAGGCGAGCGTCAGCGTCGTGTGCGCGGCCAGGGCCCGGCGGATCGTGGCCGGGCAGTCGCTTGCGGTGGTCATCGCGGCTCTCCCGCCGGTCCGGTCGGCATCCACATCATGTGGACATCCTCACCCCGCGCGCCCCACGGGCCACGCACCGGGCCTCGTCACATCTCGTGAGAGGGCGCGGACCGGGCCGGACATTCCGGCGAGCGGGTGGGCACTTCGTGGCGCGGGCCCGGTGCGTTTCACGGCGGAGCGCCGTCGTGCCAGGATCGGCAGTGCCATGACTTCCACTCCTGCCGCCACCGGCGCCGCCCCTGTCACCGCCGCCGAAGAAGCCGCCCAAGGGGCCCGGCTGCACGGTCCCGTCACCGACTGGTTCGACGAGCACGCCCGCGATCTGCCCTGGCGCCGCCCCGAGGCGGGCGCCTGGGGCGTGATGGTGAGCGAGTTCATGCTGCAGCAGACGCCGGTCAGCAGAGTGCTGCCGGTGTACGAACAGTGGCTGGTGCGCTGGCCGCGCCCCGCCGACCTGGCGGCCGAGCCGCCCGGCGAGGCGGTGCGCGCCTGGGGCCGCCTGGGCTACCCGCGTCGCGCGCTGCGCCTGCACGCCGCCGCCTCCGCGATACAGGAGCGCCACGGCGGCGACGTACCGCGCGAGCACGCCCAGCTCCTCGCGCTGCCCGGCGTCGGCGAGTACACGGCGGCGGCCGTGGCCTCCTTCGCGTACGGGCAGCGGCACGCCGTACTGGACACCAACGTCCGCCGGGTCTTCGCGCGCGCGGTCGGCGGCCGGCAGTACCCGCCGAACGCCACCACCGCCGCCGAACGCAAGCTGGCCCGCGCGCTGCTGCCCGAGGACGAGCCGCTCGCGGCGAAGTGGGCCGCCGCCACGATGGAGCTGGGCGCGCTGGTGTGCACCGCCCGCAGCCCGGAGTGTGTGCGCTGCCCGATCTCGTCGCAGTGCACCTGGCGGCTGGCGGGTTCACCCGCGCACGACGGCCCCCCGCGCCGCGGCCAGACGTACGCCGGTACGGACCGCCAGGTGCGCGGCAAGCTCCTCGCCGTCCTGCGCGAGGCGGTCGGGCCTGTGCCCCAGGCCGTACTGGACGCGGTGTGGGACGAGCCGGTGCAGCGCGCGCGGGCGCTGGACGGTCTGGTCGCGGACGGCCTCGTGGAGCCGCTGGCGGGCGGCCAGTACCGCCTGCCGCTCGGGCGCGGCGCGTCCTCATGACGGGTGTGTGACGACGGACGGCTGTGTGACGACGGCCGTGTGACAGCTGACCCCTGTGCGCCGGGTGCCGGATGACGCCTCCGTGACGCCCGGTGCCCCGCCGCCCGCCCGGCCCGCGGCCCATGGCTCTTCCGGCCTCCCCCGCCGTCCCTCGCAAGAAGGACACGGGCCGGGACCCGGTCCGTCGCAGGTATGACACCCGGCCCGCTGTTACACAACCGACGGTTTTCCGTGCACTGCCTGTGGGGCCGACGCACATTACGCCGCAACACCCCCTCCGTAGCGTCTTCCTCGTGCTGGAGGTGACCACCGGCACGGTCAACGTGGGGAATCGCAAGCGGATCGGAGGCGTCGGGATGGCGACCAGCGGCGGCAAGGTACTGGACTTCGAAGAGTACGTGCGTACGCGGCAGGAGGCCCTGCTGCGCAGCGCCCGGCGCCTGGTGCCCGACCCGGTCGACGCCCAGGACCTGCTCCAGACGGCCCTGGTCCGCACCTACGGGCGCTGGGACGGCATCGCCGACAAGTCGCTGGCCGACGCGTATCTGCGCCGGGTCATGATCAACACCCGTACGGAGTGGTGGCGCGCCCGCAAGCTGGAGGAGGTGCCTACCGAGCAGCTCCCGGACGCCAGCGTCGACGACGGCACCGAGCAGCGCGCCGACCGGGCCCTGCTGATGGACATCCTCGGGGTGCTCGCGCCCAAGCAGCGCAGCGTCGTCGTGCTGCGACACTGGGAGCAGATGAGCACCGAGGAGACCGCGGCGGCGCTGGGCATGTCCACCGGTACGGTCAAGAGCACGCTGCACCGGGCACTGGCCCGGCTGCGCCAGGAACTGGAGAATCGCGACATCGACGCGCGGATGCTGGAGCGCGGCGAGCAGGAGCGGGAGCGGTGCGCGGCCTGACCGGCTGCGACACCGGCGGCTTGGCCAGAGGGACTGTGAGCGGGAGCGGTTTGACCAGGAACAGGTTGGCCGGAGGCGGGACGGCCGGGAGCGCGCCGGCCGCCCGGTGCCGGCCGAAAGGGCTGGGGCCGGGCCCGGGACGCCCGGCCTCCGAACGGCTCCGCCCGAAACACACGGCACGGCTCCGGTCCCGGCGGACCGGAGCCTTCCGCACGACCACCGGAGCGGCCATCGCATCGATGGCCGCCCTCTCGCTGTTGCTGGCCGGGTGCAATCCGGGCGGCGAGGGCGTACGGACCGAGGGTTCGGCGAGCAGCACCCCGGCGCCCAAGGGCCGCTCCGCCCAGGCGCCGTCCCCGTCCCCCTCCGCCTCGGTCGCGTACCGGAAGGTCGACGCGGTGGACCTGATGAAGCACGACCCGAAGGTCGGCGCGGACGTCAAGAAGTCCCTCGCCAAGCCCTGCGCCGCGGACGAGTACCCGGTCGAGGTGACCTACGCCAAGCTCACCGGCAGCAAGGACCCCGATGTCGTGGTCAACGTGATGACCTGCGCGGATTCGGTCGGCATCGGCAGTTACGTCTACCGCAAGGACGGCGGGGACTACGACAATGTCTTCGCCAACGAGCAGCCCTCGGTGTACGCCAGCGTCAACAAGGGCGAGCTGGAGGTCTCCAAACAGACCTACAACTCCGACGACAACCTGTGCTGCGCTTCCGGCGAGGATGTGATGACCTACCGCTGGACGGGTAGCCGCTTCGTCGAGTACGCCCGGTACCACACCGACTACAGCAAGACCGGGGGCACCGAGCCCGCGCCCGCGGACCCGACCGGACCGGAGGATTGAGAACACCGCATGGCCGATACCCATGTCCTCTTCGTCGAGGACGACGACGTCATCCGCGAGGCGACGCAGCTCGCCCTGGAGCGGGACGGCTTCGTGGTCACCGCCATGCCCGACGGCCTGGCGGGACTGGAGGCGTTCCGCGCCGACCGGCCGGACATCGCCCTGCTGGACGTGATGGTGCCGGGCCTGGACGGGGTCAGCCTGTGCCGCCGCATCCGTGACGAGTCGACCGTGCCGGTGATCATGCTGTCGGCGCGCGCGGACTCCATCGACGTGGTGCTCGGCCTGGAGGCCGGCGCCGACGACTATGTGACCAAGCCGTTCGACGGCGCCGTGCTGGTGGCCCGGATCCGCGCGGTGCTGCGCCGCTTCGGGCACGCCTCGGGCCCGGACGGCTCGCACGCCGCCGGGTCGGAGGCGGCCGAGCCCGCCGAGGCCGTGCTGCGCTTCGGTGACCTGGAGGTCGACACGGAGGGCATGGAGGTGCGCAAAGGCGGCCGGCCGGTCGCGCTGACGCCCACCGAGATGCGCCTGCTGCTGGAGTTCTCGAACTCGCCCGGCACGGTCCTCTCCCGCGACCGGCTGCTGGAGCGGGTGTGGGACTACGGCTGGGGTGGTGACACCCGGGTCGTGGACGTCCATGTACAGCGGCTGCGCGGCAAGATCGGCCAGGACCGGATCGAGACCGTCCGCGGCTTCGGATACAAGCTGAGAGGCTGACTCCTGCGGTGGTCAGGCTCGCCCTGCGTACGGGGCTGAGGTGGAAGCTCAGCGCCGCGATCGCGCTCGTCGGAGCGCTGGTCGCGATCGCGCTGAGCCTCGTCGTGCACAACGCGGCCCGCGGTTCGATGCTGGACAACAGCCGCGATGTGCAGACCGAGCGCCTCAACTTCACGCAGAAGATCTACGAAACCACGCACCAGCTGCGCTTCGGCGCCAAGCTGGACGACCCGGCGCTGCCGAAGGCACTGCGTGACGAGGTCGCCAAGGGAAAGCGGGCGACCTATCTGGAGGACACCGGCCAGACCACGCCCAAGGTGTGGGCGGCGGCACCGGTCGCGGGCGGCCGGGTGCTGTCCATCCAGGGCTACTTCCCCGACCGGTTCGCCGTGCTGGACGACCTCGACCAGGCGCTGCTGATCGGCTCGACGGCGGTCGTGGTCGGCGGCTGCGCGCTCGGCGTGCTGATCGGCGGACGGCTGTCCAAGCGGCTCCGCAAGGCCGCGGCGGCGGCCGGCAAGCTGGCCGACGGCGACACCTCCGTACGCATTCGGGACGAGGTCGGCGGGCGCATCCGGGACGAGACGGACGACCTGGCCTGGGCGGTGGACGCGATGTCCGACGCGCTCCAGAAGCGCATCGAGGCGGAGCGCCGGGTGACCGCCGACATCGCCCACGAGCTGCGCACCCCGGTGACCGGGCTGCTCACCGCGGCCGAGCTGCTGCCCCCGGGCCGCCCCTCGGAGCTGGTACGGGACCGGGCGCAGGCGATGCGCACGCTCGTCGAGGACGTGCTGGAGGTGGCGCGGCTGGACGGCTACGCGGAGCGGGCCGAGCTGCAGGACGTGGCGCTGGGCGAGTTCGTCACCCGGCGGGTGCGGGCCCTGAACCCGGACATCAAGATCGACATCTTGCGGGACGCGGAGGTCTCCACCGACCCCCGGCGCCTGGAACGCATCCTGGGCAACCTGATCGCCAACGCGGCCCGGCACGGCAAGCCGCCGATCGAGGTCACGGTCGAGGGGCGCGTGGTGCGCGTGCGCGACCACGGCACCGGCTTCCCGGAGGCGCTGCTGCGCGAGGGCCCGAGCCGGTTCCGTACGGGCAGCAGCGACCGGGCCGGGCGCGGCCACGGGCTCGGCCTGACCATCGCGGCGGGCCAGGCGCGGGTGCTGGGCGCCCGGCTGACCTTCCGCAACGCGGACGAGCTGACGGACGGCTCGACCGGCGCGGTGTCCGTGCTGTGGCTGCCGGAGAACGCGCCGACGAGCACCGGCAGCTTCCCGGTCATCCAGCTGCCGGACCGGTGACCGGGCGGTCGGACCGGAACCTCATCAGCACCCAGTCGCGTCGCTCGCCTACTCCACGCAGTCGCCCCACCCCTTGCTCAGGTCGAGCTGTTCGCTGGGCTGGGTGAGCGAGAACCAGTTGCCGGAGTCGTCGCGGAAGATCGCTTCGGTGCCGTACGGGCGCTCCTGCGGCTCCTGGAGGAACTCGACCCCCTTGGCCTTCAGCGCCGCGTAGTCGGCCTTGACGTCGTCCGTCCTGAGCACCCCGGCGCCCATCAGCCCCTTGCTCACCAGCTGCTTCAGGCTCTCCCCGGCCTCCGGGTCCATGCCGGGCGGGCCGGGGACCATCAGCGTCAGCTCCACCTCCGGCTGGTCCTTCGCGCCGACGGTCAGCCAGCGCATGCCGTCCTCGCCGCCCATCCGCAGGTCCGTACGGACCTCCATGCCGAGCTTCTCGGTGTAGAACTCCTTCGCCCGGTCCTGGTCGAGGACCCATACGGTGGTGATGGCCAAACCCTTGATCATGACGTGCCTCCCATGGCTCGTGCGCGGTCTTCGCGCGTCCCCGGTTTCACCGTAGGCAGCCCGCCGACTACCCGCCTTCTCCACGATTGCGGTCTCCCGGCCCGGTCCCGGCCCCCTTTCCGGCCCCCTTCCCGGGGCCTTCCCCCTCCCGGCCCTCGAAGGACTTGAAGCCGCCGGACCACAGCAGGGCATAGCAGCCCGGTATCAGCCCGGCGCCCCGCCCGACGTGCCGTTTCCGGTAGTCGCTCGGGGTCAGGCCGGTCTGCTTCTTGAAGCGCGCGGAGAAGGTGCCCAGGCTGCCGAAGCCAACCAGCCAGCAGATCTCCGTGACGGAGAGATCGGCCGTACGCAGCAGTTCCTCGGCGCGCTCGATCCGGCGGCGGCTCAGATACTGGCCGGGGGTCAGGCCGTACACCTGCTTGAAGGCGCGGAGGAAGTGGAAGCGGGAATACCCGGCGTGCGCCGCGACCGCGTCCAGGTCCAGCGGGGTGGCCCAGTCGCGGTCCATCACGTCCTTCGCCAGCCGCAGCTGCCGGAGCCGCGCGAGGGGGACCGGGACGGTGGCGCCGCCCGCCGCGCGCCCGTCCGTCCGCCCGTCCCCCGTCCCGGTGGCGTCCACCGCCCCGTCGCCGTTCACATTCCGATGCTGGCACGCACCACTGACAACGGCCCGGCGGCGGCTTGCCCGTAAGCACGACAGCGGCCCCCGGCGTGTCCGCCGAGGGCCGCTGGCCTGCGTTTTCAGTGCCGGATCAGACGGGCTCCGCCATCGCGGCGGCGACCGGGGCCGCGTCGCTCTCCGCCTTGTCGGCGGGCTTGGCGGGGCCGCCGCGCAGCGGCACCTCCTTGAGGAACCAGGCCGCGGCGAAACCGATGATGCTGATCAGGGCGCCCCAGATGAAGACCTGGTGGGTGCCGCCGGAGACCGCGTGCATGTACGCGTCCTTGATCGCGGCCGGCAGCTGCTCCAGCTTCTTCGGGTCCATCTGGCCCCCGCCCGCGGTCGCCTTCGCGCCCGCGGCGCCGAGCCGCTCCTTCATGACGTCCTGCACCTGGTTGTTGAAGATCGCCCCGAAGATCGCGACGCCGAAGGAGCCGCCGATCGTACGGAAGAGGGTGGCCGACGAGGAGCCGACGCCCATGTCCTTCATCTCGACGCTGTTCTGCGCGATCAGCATCGTGGTCTGCATCAGGAAGCCCATGCCGGCGCCCAGCACCGCCATGTACAGACCCGAGGTGAAGCGGGTGGTGCCGGTGTCCATCAGGGACAGCAGCGCCAGCCCGGCGGTGATCAGCGCGCCGCCGCCCACCACGAAGATCTTGTACTTGCCGGTGTTGGTGGTGACCCGGCCCGCGACCAGCGAGACGGCCATCATCGCGAGCAGCATCGGCAGGAGCAGCAGCCCGGAGTTGGTGGCCGAGGCGCCCTGCACGGTCTGCTGGAACAGCGGCAGGAAGGTCATCGACCCGAACATCACGAAGCCGACCAGGAAGCCGATCACCGTGACGAGGCTGAAGTTGCGGTTGCGGAAGATGTGCAGCGGCAGGACGGGCTCGCGGACCTTGGTCTCCACGAAGACGAAGGCCAGCAGCGCCACGACACCGACCGCGCCGAGCCCGATGATCTGGCCCGACAGCCAGTCGTACTCGGTGCCGCCCCAGGTGGTGATCAGCACCAGCGAGGTGATGCCGGCGGTGAGCAGCGCGGCGCCCACGTAGTCGATGCGCGCCTGCGAGCGCTTCTTCGGCAGGTGCAGCACGGCGGTGACCATGACCAGGGCGATCGCGCCGAGCGGCAGGTTGATGTAGAAGCTCCAGCGCCAGCCGAGGTGGTCGGTGATGGTGCCGCCGACCAGCGGGCCGCCGATCATCGCGACGGCCATGACGCCGGCCATCATGCCCTGGTACTTGCCGCGCTCGCGCGGCGGGATCAGGTCGCCGATGATCGCCATGACGCCGACCATCAGACCGCCCGCGCCCAGGCCCTGTACGGCGCGGAAGCCGATCAGCTGGCCCATGTCCTGGGCCATGCCGGACAGCGCGGAGCCGATCAAGAAGATCACGATGGACGTCAGGAAGACGCCCTTACGGCCGTACAGGTCGCCCAGCTTGCCCCAGATCGGGGTGGAGGCGGCGGTCGCGAGCGTGTACGCGGTCACCACCCAGGACAGGTGGCTCAGCCCGCCCAGCTCGCCCACGATGGTGGGCATGGCGGTACCCACGATCATGTTGTCCAGCATCGCCAGCAGCATGGCGATCATCAGCGCGAACAGCACCACGCGGACGCTGGCCGGCTGCTTCCCCCCGCCGTCCGCCGGTTTGGATATGTCCCCCGCTGGGGTCGCTTCCGTCTGCGACTTCCCCATTTTCGCTTCTCCCACTTACTTGCCGCCCGGCTAGTTCAGTACAGTGAAGAAGGTAAGGAACAACTAGCCGGGCGTCAAGTAAGTTTCCGAGTGACCCCCGTGACCTCGGCCCGGCCGATCGACGCAGGAGAACAGCAGCATGGGCACACCGCACCCGCGCAGGGGCAACACCCGCCAGCGCATCCAGGACGTCGCCCTGGAGCTGTTCGCCGAGCAGGGGTACGAGAAGACCTCGCTGCGCGAGATCGCCGAGCGGCTGGACGTCACCAAGGCCGCGCTCTACTACCACTTCAAGACCAAGGAAGACATCGTCATCGGCCTCTTCCAGGACCTGGGCCGGCCGATCGACGACCTGATCGAATGGGCCGGCACGCAGCCGCGCACCCTGGAGACCAAGCAGGAGATCCTGCGCCGCTACAGCGAGGCGCTGCGCTCCGCCGAGCCGCTGTTCCGCTTCATGCAGGAGAACCAGGCGGCCGTACGGGACCTGAGCATCGGGGAGACCTTCAAGCAGCGGATGATCCGGCTCACCGGGCTGCTCAGGGAGCCGGAGGCGGAGCTGACGGACCAGGTGCGCTGCATCACCGCGATCTTCTCGATGCACGCGGGCCTGTTCGCGATGCAGACGCTCGAAGGCGACCCCGAGGACAAGCGCAAGGCCATCCTGGAGGTCGCCACCGAACTGGTCACCGCGGCCCAGCCGGGGAGCCACGGTCAGACCCTGTCACCGGGCACCGCCCGCTGAGAACACTGCCTACCGGGGTATCCCCCGCTGAGGCACCGCCCGCCGGGCGGATCAGACGCCGTCGCCGCGCGCCTTCAGGAAGGCGGTCGGCTCGACGCCGGAGCCGTAGTTCGGGCCGGTACGGACCTCGAAGTGGAGGTGGGGGCCGGTCGAGTTGCCGGTGCTGCCGGACTTCGCGATCTCCTGGCCGGTCTCCACGGTCTGGCCGACCTTGACCTCGGTGCTGGTCAGGTGCGCGTACTGGGTGTACGTACCGCTGTCGTGCTTGATCACGATCGCGTTGCCGTACGCGGGGCCGTCGCCGCCGCCGTTCGGGCCGGCCTTGACCACGGTGCCCCCGTGGACGGCGTGCACGGCGGTGCCGCTGGGCACCACGAAGTCCTGGCCGCTGTGGTTGTGGGCCCAGTGCTTGCCGGCCAGCCCGAAGGTCATGCCCAGCGTGTAGTCGTCCACCGGCTTGACCCAGGAGCGGGCCTTCTCCTCGGCGTCCTTCTTGGCCTTCTCGGCCGCCTGCTTCTCCGCCTCGGCGGCCTTCTGCTGGGCGTCGGCCTGCGCGCTCACCGAGGAGCGGATGTCGGACGTGAGCCCGTTCAGCGCGATCGCCTGCGCGTCGCCGCCGGCCGCCATCGCCACCCCGGCGCCCATGGCGACGGAGATGCCCAGGCCCGCCGCGAGCACGGAGGTGCGGGTACGGAGAACGGACTTCGTCGTCGGGCGGTGCAGGGGGTGGTGCTTCGTCATGCGGGAACTACCTCCGGAAAAGACGGGGTCCCGGCCGTCGACCGGGATCGCTCATCCTTGGTAACCGGAATCCGACATGTTGCCAATAGCCGCTTCTACTACCTCATCCCGTAGCAAAAGCCGGGGAAATAAATCCCCGCCGGTACCCTCCGCCCCAGGTCTCAAACACACCGATCCCCTCCCTCTTCCGGCCGCTGCGCGCCTCCGCCTCCCGGGCCGTGACCTGCGGCTTTACCCGGCCGTACGAAGTCGCCCGGCACCCCGGCCGCCCTCCTCCCCGCCCGCGCCGGCCACCGCGTCCGCACCACCCCGCCGTACCGCGGAAAGCGTCCGCTATTCCGCGTAGTAGGCCGCCGGGGGCCTGTGCGGCATGTCACCGCGGCCCGGGTTCCCCCGGCCGCGCGGCGGGTCTTTCGCCGGTCCGTACCGGGACCAAAGGCCCCGTACGGAAACTCCCCGCGCGCCCCGCCCGCCCGTACGGCACCACCTGGCCGAGCGGCCTCCCGGGAACCGCCGACTCCTCTAGGCTGGACATCCGGCGGCGCCCGGCGCCGCACAGGTGATGGGGGATCACCGCATGGATCCAATGATCATCATGGCCCGGCTGGCACCGAAGGTCGTGGGCCCGCTCGTCAGGAAACTCCTCGTCCGGCCGGGGCCCGGCGCCTTCCTGGTGGGCCGGCCGTTACGGATCGCCCGCCTGGTCTCCTTCCGGGGCGAGCAGCGCACCCTCGGGGAGCGCGAGGTACGGCGGATCGCCGCCAAACTGGTCGAGCGCGCCGTGACCCCGCTGCCCGGCGCCACCGGCCCGGCCCGCGAGCGGCCGGTGGCCCCCGACGAGGACCGGGCCGTGACGGACGCCCTCTCCCGTACGCTCTGGGCGCTCGGCGACCTGGACACCGAGATCGCCCAGGACGCCCGGCTGGAGGCGGGCGAACTCGCCCGGCAGCTGCGCCGGGCCGCCCCGGACGCCGCCCGCGAGCTGACCGGTGACGGCGCCGAGCTGCACTCCGTCCTCGTGGACACCGCGGCGCTGCACATCCTGAACCACTTCACCCAGCTGACCGGCTTCGTCGCGCGCACCGTCGTGGAGAACCGGCGCACCCTCGGCAGGATCGACGACACCGTCGGCGCGCTGGCCGCCCGGCTGCCGTCCCGGTCCGCCGAGGACGCCGCCTTCGAGGCGCAGTACGCCCTGGACACCGCCGTCCTCCACAGCCACCTCACGATCTTCGGCCTGGATCTCGTGCACTCCCCCGACAGCTGGCCGCTGGACGCCGCCTACCTGGGCCTGCGCTGCGAGCCGGAACCGCCCGCCGCGGACCGCGGCGGCGCGCCCGAACCGGCCGTCCCCGCCGAGCACGCCCTGTCCGGCCTGTGCCGCGTCCTTGTCCGGGGCGTGGCCGGCTCGGGCAAGACCACGCTGCTCCAGTGGCTGGCCGTCGCCACAGCGCGCGGCGAGCTGCCCCCGGCGCTCCGCCGCGCGCTCTACGGCCGCGTCCCGTTCCTCCTGCCAGTACGCCGCTTCGCCCACCACGGCCTGCCCTCCCCCGGCGCCTTCCTGGCGGCCGTCTGCTATCCGGGCGCCGAAGCCCAGCCGCCGGGCTGGGCCGACCGCGTACTAAGGGCAGGGCGGGCCCTGCTGCTGATAGACGGCGTGGACGAGGCCCCGGAGGACAGGCGCGAGGCGCTGCGCCGCAAGCTCCGCGACTGGACCGCCCTGTATCCGGGCAACGTCTGGATCGTCACCTCCCGCCCCTCCGCCGTCCGCGCCGACTGGCTGACGGCCGACGGTTTCACCGAACTGTCGCTGGCCCCGATGAGCCGCGAGGACATCGCCGCGTTCATCCAGCGCTGGCACCGCGCCGCGGCCCAGCAGGCCCCCGACGACATGGACCGCCTGCCGCACTACGAACGCACGCTGCTCAACGCCGTACGCATCACCCGCGACCTGGGCCGCCTCGCCACCAACCCGCTGATGTGCGGCATGATCTGCGCCCTGCACCGCGACCGCCGCGGCTATCTGCCCAACGGGCGCAAGGAGTTGTACGAGGCCGCCCTGTCGATGCTGCTGGAGCGGCGGGACCGGGAACGGGCCATGGGCACCACCGACGGCATCGACCTGCCGCGCCAGCCCAAGATCCAGCTGCTGCAGAAGCTGGCCCACTGGATGCTGGTCAACGGGCGTTCGGAGATGGACCGCGAGATCGCCGTCGACACGCTCGCACAGCACCTGCCCGCCATCCCCGACGCCGCGCGCCAGGGAGACCCCGAGGAGATATACCGCCACCTGCTGAACCGCACCGGACTGCTGCGCGAACCGGCCCCCGGCACCGTCGACTTCGTGCACCGCACCTTCCAGGACTTCCTGGCCGCCCGCGCCACCGTGCAGCGCCACGACTTCGGGCTGCTGCTGAACCACGCCCACCTCTCCGAGTGGGAGGACGTCATCCGCATGGCCGTCGCGCTGGCCCGCCCCGACGAGTGCGCGGCGCTGCTGAACGGCCTGCTCGCCCCGCGCCCCGGCATCCGGGCCGCGGAGGCCCGGCACCGCAAGCTGCTCGCCGCGGCCTGTGTGGGACACGCCGCCGAGCTGGACCCGGAGGTACGCCACCGGGTGCGGCGCTTCACCCGCGACATGGTCCGCCCCAGCACCGTGGCCGGGGCCCGCGCGCTGGGCTGGATCGGCCCGATCGTCCTGGAGATGCTGCCGGAGCCGGCCGAGGTCTCGGACGACGAGGCGTATCTGCTCGCGGTCACGGCCACGTCCATCGCCGACGACATGGCGATCGACTACCTGGCCGGGCTGCGCAAGCGGACGTCCCCGGATGTGCGGGCGCAGCTGGCCGGTGCCTGGCGGCGGTACGACACCGCACGCTACGCCCGGGAGATCATCGCCCACCTGGACCCGGACGAACTGTTCTTCCCCGTGGCGGACACGGAGGAGCTGCACGCCCTGCGGGAGCTCGGCGGCCGGCCGTACCTCCAGATCGCCGGGGAGTTCACGGTGGCCGAGCTGATCGACGGCATCGTCCCGGCGGACGGCCTGGTGCGGCTCTGGCTGGCGTACGGCCTGGGGGCCTCGATGGCGTGGCTGGCCGCCTTCCCCCGGCTGGAGGAACTGCGGATCAGCGGCAGGCTGCCGCCGGTGACCGGTGTTCCGGAAGGGATCCGCGTGGTCGAGCTGTGATACCGCGGCCCTATGGGGCCGTACGCCTGCAAGAACGGGAGCCGTTCCCAGTCGCCGCCTTGGAGACTTCGGGTCGCGGAATATCTCCTTCCGCATTTGCGCCGGACATCGGCGGAGCAATCCGGAATGGCGATTTCCTTTTGCGCCGCGCGCAATAGCCGCGGCCGCTCCCGTACCGGCCGGAAGGCCCCGTCCGCGGTTACGGAAATCCGTCCGCACCCGCTGCGGAAATACGCTTCCACGCGGGCCGGTACACGGACACGGCAACGCCGCGGCCCGGAACCTGGAGCAGGTTCCGGGCCGCGGCGGGTGCCGTAGCGCTCAGGCGGCGGGCGCCGGAGGCGTCACGCGTCCTTCGAGAGGTCCGGGCCGCCGGCCGCGGACTCGACGGGCGGGGCGTCGGGCAGCGCCGACTTCTCCTCACCGCGGAAGGTGAACTTGGCGTTCTCCCCCTCGCCCTCGATGTCCACGACCACGATGTGGCCGGGGCGCAGCTCGCTGAAGAGGATCTTCTCCGAGAGAGCGTCCTCGATCTCGCGCTGGATGGTCCGGCGCAGCGGGCGGGCGCCCAGCACCGGGTCGTAGCCGCGCTTGGCGAGCAGCTTCTTGGCCTCACCGCTGAGCTCGATGCCCATGTCGCGGTCCTTCAGGCGCTCGTCCACCTTGGCGATCATGAGGTCGACGATCTGGATGATGTCTTCCTCGGTGAGCTGGTGGAAGACCACCGTGTCGTCCACACGGTTGAGGAACTCGGGCCGGAAGTGCTGCTTGAGCTCTTCGTTGACCTTGTTCTTCATCCGCTCGTAGCTGCTCTTGGTGTCGCCCTGGGCGGCGAAGCCCAGGTTGAAGCCCTTGGAGATGTCCCGGGTCCCGAGGTTGGTCGTCATGATGATGACCGTGTTCTTGAAGTCCACCACGCGGCCCTGGGAGTCGGTCAGGCGACCGTCCTCCAGGATCTGCAGCAGGGAGTTGAAGATGTCGGGGTGGGCCTTCTCCACCTCGTCGAACAGCACGACGGAGAACGGCTTGCGGCGCACCTTCTCGGTGAGCTGGCCGCCCTCTTCGTAGCCGACGTAGCCGGGGGGCGAACCGAAGAGCCGGGAGACCGTGTGCTTCTCGCTGAACTCCGACATGTCGAGGGAGATCATCGCGTCCTCGTCGCCGAAGAGGAACTCGGCGAGCGTCTTGGACAGCTCGGTCTTACCGACACCGGACGGACCGGCGAAGATGAACGAGCCACCGGGGCGCTTGGGGTCCTTCAGACCGGCCCGCGTACGGCGGATGGCCTGCGACAGCGCCTTGATGGCGTCCTTCTGGCCGATGACGCGCTTGTGGAGCTCGTCCTCCATCCGCAGCAGCCGCGAGGACTCCTCCTCGGTGAGCTTGAAGACCGGGATGCCGGTGGCCGTGGCCAGGACCTCGGCGATCAGCTCGCCGTCGACCTCGGCGACGACGTCCATGTCGCCGGCCTTCCACTCCTTCTCCCGCTTCGCCTTCGCGGCCAGGAGCTGCTTCTCCTTGTCGCGCAGACCCGCGGCCATCTCGAAGTCCTGCGAGTCGATCGCGGACTCCTTCTCCCGGCGCACGTCGGCGATCTTCTCGTCGAACTCGCGGAGGTCCGGCGGCGCGGTCATCCGGCGGATGCGCATCCGGGAGCCGGCCTCGTCGATCAGGTCGATCGCCTTGTCCGGCAGGAAGCGGTCGGAGATGTAGCGGTCGGCCAGCTGGGCGGCCTGCACCAGGGCCTCGTCCGTGATCGAGACGCGGTGGTGCGCCTCGTAACGGTCGCGCAGGCCCTTGAGGATCTCGATGGTGTGCGGCAGCGACGGCTCCGCGACCTGGATGGGCTGGAAGCGGCGCTCCAGGGCCGCGTCCTTCTCCAGGTACTTGCGGTACTCGTCGAGCGTCGTCGCACCGATGGTCTGCAGCTCACCGCGGGCCAGCATCGGCTTGAGGATGCTCGCGGCGTCGATCGCGCCCTCGGCGGCACCCGCACCCACCAGGGTGTGGAGCTCGTCGATGAACAGGATGATGTCGCCGCGGGTGCGGATCTCCTTGAGCACCTTCTTCAGGCGCTCCTCGAAGTCACCGCGGTAGCGGGAGCCGGCGACCAGGGCGCCCAGGTCCAGGGTGTAGAGGTGCTTGTCCTTGAGGGTCTCGGGCACCTCGCCCTTGACGATGGCCTGGGCCAGGCCCTCGACGACCGCCGTCTTGCCGACGCCGGGCTCGCCGATGAGGACCGGGTTGTTCTTGGTACGGCGGGACAGCACCTGCATGACCCGCTCGATCTCCTTCTCGCGCCCGATGACCGGGTCGAGCTTGGTCTCGCGGGCGGCCTGCGTCAGGTTGCGGCCGAACTGGTCCAGGACCAGCGAGGTCGAGGGCGTGCCCTCGGCCGGGCCGCCTGCGGTGGCGGCCTCCTTGCCCTGGTAGCCGGAGAGCAGCTGGATGACCTGCTGCCGCACCCGGTTCAGATCGGCGCCCAGCTTCACGAGGACCTGGGCGGCGACGCCCTCACCCTCGCGGATCAGGCCGAGCAGGATGTGCTCCGTACCGATGTAGTTGTGGCCGAGCTGAAGGGCCTCGCGGAGCGACAGCTCCAGGACCTTCTTCGCACGGGGGGTGAAGGGGATGTGACCGGACGGGGCCTGCTGCCCCTGGCCGATGATCTCCTCCACCTGCTGGCGGACCGCCTCGAGCGAAATCCCGAGGCTCTCCAGGGCCTTAGCGGCGACACCCTCACCCTCGTGGATCAGGCCCAGGAGGATGTGCTCGGTGCCGATGTAGTTGTGGTTGAGCATCCGGGCTTCTTCCTGAGCCAGGACGACAACCCGCCGCGCACGGTCGGTGAACCTCTCGAACATCGTTAATCGCTCCTCAGAGCGGTCAGGCAGTTAGGGGTCGGTCCCCTCCCTGTCCTTCCGCATGCTAGTCCCGTGGGACGGGACAGCTCATTCCAACTGCCGACATCCGTCCGGATCACCCCCGCGTCGGCGGGGAAATCTGCTGCCGAACAGCCGACATCTGCTCCAACCCGATGGTGCGAGACGATGTTCCCGCAGGCCAGGCATATACGCCCCGGGTCAGTACGCCCGTGGCGAACGCACCCTTGACCGACACGCCCGCCCGGAGTCCGCCGCCGCTCCGGAAAAAGCGCTGCGCACGCCGCTGCACCGTCTCTTCCCACCGGTAATGTCTTACCCGCCGCCACTGACACTCCATGCGGCGCGGGCCTCTTCCCTCCGCTACGGGCGAACACCCGCGCGCCGTTCAATGCGCCGTCACGCCCCGCCCACCCCCTTCCCTGGCGACAGTACGTACCCGTACGTCAACCCAGCGTAACTTCTCGGGGCTTGGTGAGTTGCTCCGGGTATGCCCGTCGCGATCCCGCGATCCCGCTTCCCCCTCGCCGCCGTACGGCAGTGGTACGAGGACGAGCTGCGCTGGCCGACCACCGGCACGGAGCCGGTGGAGCTGCTGACCGGGGAGCGCTTCGACGCCCTGGACCTGCCCGCCGACGCGGGCCGGGCCGTACTGGGGCGGGTGGGCCGCACGGGGCCCGTGGCGATCGACCGCAGCGGCACCGCCGGCCCCAGGATGCTCATGCTCGTGGCCGCCGGTGCGGCCGAGGAGCTGGCCGGTCTCCTGGAATGGCTGGAATGGGGCTCGCTGGGGCTGGATCTGACCGCGCGCGGCACCGGGGACCGGATGCCCGCGCCGTCACCGCCGCCGGCCCCGCACGCGCGGTGGCCGTGCGGAACCGGTCCGCGGGAGGCCGCGGGGTGGGTGCGGCCTCCCGAGCCGGGGTACGAGATCGAGGCTTGCCTGCCCACCACGGGGACGGGGGCAGGGCACGGGGGCCGCGGAATTCCCCTCGCTGATCGCCAGGGGCGCGCCCCCGACCTCGTACGACTCGTGAGCGCGGCGGCCACGGAATGCCACCGGGCCCGTTTGCTGCGCGGTCGTCAAGCTCGAAGACAAACAGATCGCGGGTACGGCGATCAGCCGTTCGCCTTCTCGAACGCCTCACGGATCTCCGCGGGCACCCGGCCGCGGTCATTGACGTTGTAGCCGTTCTCCTTGGCCCACGCGCGGATCTTCGCGGTGTCCTGGCTGCCGCCGGAAGACGCCCGTGCCTTGCCGCGGCCACCGGAACGGCCACCGGTCTTGCGGCCTGCCTTCACGAACTCGGCGAGCGAGTCGCGCAGCTTCTGGGCGTTGTCGTCGGACAGGTCGATCTCGTAGGACTTGCCGTCGAGGGCGAACGTCACGGTCTCATGGGCCTCGCCGCCGTTGAGGTCGTCGACAAGAAGAACCTGAACCTTCTGTGCCACCGGTTTCCCTTTCATCGAATGTGGATTACGACGGAAAGCAAACCGCTTTTCCGGGAAAAACACAAACCCCTGGGTAGGGTTCAGTTGCACGGCAGCCGGGGAACGCTTGCTTCCACAGCTATGAGATAGGGGCGCGATTCGGACATAGAACGCTGATCACAGGTGCAGAAGCATGCGGCTGTTGCCCAGGGTGTTGGGCTTCACTCGTTCGAGACCGAGGAACTCGGCAACGCCCTCGTCATAGGAACGCAGCAGCTCGCTGTAGACATCGCCGTCGACGGGCGTCTCACCGATCTCCACGAAGCCGTGCTTGGCGAAGAAGTCGACTTCGAAGGTGAGGCAGAAAATGCGCCGCACTCCGAGCCAGCCCGCGGTGCGCAGCAGCTTGTCGAGGACTTGGTGGCCGACTCCGGTGCCCTTCAGGCGCGGATCGACGGCCAATGTGCGCACTTCGGCCAGGTCTTCCCACATGACGTGCAGGGCTCCGCAGGCGACGACCGCGGCGTCCTCGTCCCGCTCGGCCACCCAGAACTCCTGGATGTCCTCGTAAAGCGTCACGGTGGCTTTGTCGAGGAGGATGCCGTCCTGCGAGTAGGCGTCGATGAGGCTGCGTACAGCAGGTACATCGCTGGTCCTGGCGCGGCGGACGGTGACTCCATTGGATAGCGGCGGCATGCGGCGACGCTATCGCCCCGAGTCGCCGGAACCCGCCGCGGGTACTTCCCCCGCATCTGCTTCCCCCGCATCCGCAGGTGCGGCGGCTTCGGGTTCCGCCCGCTCTGCTTGCTGCGCGGCCGGTGCGGGTTCCGCCGGTTCGTCGCCCTGCACCATCCGTACGGCATCCCGTAGCGCATGGCGCTGTTCCGGCGACATCATGCCGAAGAAGGCCACCAGAGCCGCCGCGGGGTTGTCACTCGCGGACCACGCTTCGTTCATCAGTGCGGCCGCGTAGGCGGCACGAGTGGAGACCGCCTCATATCGATAGGCGCGCCCTTCGGCTTCCCGGCGCACCCAGCCCTTCTGATGGAGGTTGTCCAATACGGTCATCACCGTCGTGTAGGCGATCGACCGTTCCTTCTGCAGGTCTTCCAGGACTTCCCGAACGGTGACCGGGCGGTTCCACTCCCACACCCGCGTCATGACCGCGTCTTCCAGATCACCCAAGCGTCGTGGCACACCAGCACAATAGTGGGAGATGTCGCGAATGCCGGTTCTTACCCGATTGATTTGCGCCGGAAAAAGGCCGTACGGCCCGGGACACGCGATCTCGGGCCGTACGGGACGGATTCGGTGCGCACAGCCGGACCGGCCGCCGAACGGACAAACGAATTCCGTCGGCGGCCCGGAACGGGCGGCAGCGGCCGGAGGGGTCCGGCCGGCGGCGGTCAGGCGCCGTGGGCCTTGGGCTCCTGGCGGGCGCCCTCGGCGCGGGCCAGCGCGGCGTCGACCGCCGCGTCCTCCTTGGACTTGTTCTCGCCGCCCTGGCTCTTCACGATCGTCACGATGAGCGCGACGAACGCCACGGCCATCACCACGGGCGGTACCAGCGCTGCGACGTAATCCATGACCAGGGGCCTCCTTCGGGAGTGAGGCTTCCAGAGTACGCAGCGCTCAGGCGGTCCGGGCCGCGGGGGGCGGCGCCGGCTTGCGGCGTGGCGGGAACACCTCGCCCGGCGTGGGGACGGGACGGCCGGGGCGCGGCGCCTTCGGCTGCGGGCGCACCGGTGCGGGACGGGGCGCGGGCTCGGACTCCTTGGCGCCCCTCCCGCCCGGAAGCGCGCGCAGCCGGGCCCGTACGAACTGCTCGGCCAGGCTCTCGCAGCGGCGCAGCAGGGCGGTGCGGCGCTCGCTTTCGGCCGCTCCCCGGGCGCCCGCGACCAGCGAACGCAGGGCGGCGAGGTCGGCGGGGGCGGGATCGTAACCGACCGCCAGGGCCTCCTGGAGATGCGCCAGGTAGCCACTGGCGGAGCCGGGCAGGGCTTCGCGGTAGCGGACGAGGTCGGCGAGGAGGAAGGCGCGCAGCCGCCCGCCCTCGCGCGCCGCTTCGTCCACGGCCTCGGCCAGCCGCAGATATTCCTGGACCTCCTGGGCGCCGTCGGCGTCGTAGCCCGCCGGGGCGTCCGGGGCACCGGTCGTGTGGCGCGTCGGCCCGAGAGCGGCGGCGAGGGCGCGCCGCAGCACGCGCAACTCGTCGGCGCTGAAGGCCATACCGCCGCGGGATCCGTATGGCATAGGCATGGGCCGACCTTACGCCGTTGACGGACAAAATCCGCTTAACACCATTGGAATGCTGCAAGTGTCGCGGAACTCGCAGAGGGCAGCAAAAGCCTCATCAGTTAGAAGTAGGTACGTATAGGGGCCAAGTGGGAAATTCGCCATGCCATCCGGTCGGGACGGACGGCCCCGGGCCGGCGGCCGCCCGCCGGGCCGGACGGCCGGTCCGACCGTCCCGTACGGATCAGCTCCGGGGAACGTTGCGCTCGTACACCAGGCGCAGCCCGATCAGCGTCAGCCACGGCTCGTGCTCGTCGATGACCGAGGACTCGCCGAGCACCATGGGGGCCAGCCCGCCGGTGGCGATCACCGTGACGTCGTCCGGGTCGTCGGCCAGCTCCCGCGCCATGCGCTGGACCACGCCGTCCACCTGTCCGGCGAAGCCGTACAGGATGCCGGACTGCATGGCCTCGACGGTGTTCTTGCCGATGACGCTGCGCGGCCGGGCCAGTTCGATCTTGCGGAGCTGGGCGCCCTTGACGCCGAGCGCGTCCACCGAGATCTCGATGCCGGGGGCGATCACACCGCCGACGTACTCGCCGCGCGCGCTGACCGCGTCGAACGTGGTGGCCGTACCGAAGTCGACCACCACCGCCGGGCCGCCGTACAGCTCCACCGCCGCCAGCGCGTTGATGATCCGGTCGGCGCCGACCTCCTTGGGGTTGTCCATGAGGATCGGCACGCCGGTCTTGACGCCCGGCTCGACCAGGACGGCCGGCACGTCGCCGTAGTAGCGCCGGGTGACCTCGCGCAGCTCGTGGAGGACGGAGGGGACGGTGGAGCAGATGGCGATGCCCTCGATGCCGTCGCCCAGCTCCTCGCCGAGCAGCGGGTGCATGCCCATCAGGCCCTGGAGGAGCACGGCGAGTTCGTCGGCGGTGCGGCGGGCGTCGGTGGAGATGCGCCAGTGCTCGACGATCTCCTCGCCGTCGAACAGGCCGAGGACGGTGTGGGTGTTGCCCACGTCGATGGTCAGCAGCATCTGCGTCAGCGCTCCTCGCGCAGGTCGAGGCCGATGTCGAGGACCGGGGAGGAGTGCGTGAGCGCGCCCACGGCCAGGTAGTCCACGCCGGTCTCGGCGTAGGCGCGGGCGTTGTCGAGGGTGAGCCCGCCGGAGGACTCCAGGGCCGCCCGCCCGGCCACCAGCGCCACGGCCTCCCGCGTCTGCCCGGGCGTGAAGTTGTCCAGCAGGATCAGGTCGGCGCCCTCGGCGAGGACCGGCGGGATCTGGTCCAGCCGGTCCACCTCCACCTCGACCGGCACTCCGGGGAAGCCGCTGCGTACGGCCTTGAACGCCTCGGCCACGCCGCCCGCCGCGACGACGTGGTTGTCCTTGATCAGGGCCGCGTCCGAGAGGGACATGCGGTGGTTGACGCCGCCGCCGCAGCGCACCGCGTACTTCTCCAGGGCGCGCAGTCCGGGCGTCGTCTTACGGGTGTCGCGGACCTTGGCGCCGGTGCCCTCCAGGGCGTCGGCCCAGGCGCGGGTGGCGGTGGCGATGCCGGACAGGCGGCCCAGCAGGTTCAGGGCGGTGCGCTCGGCGGTCAGCAGGTCGCGGGTGCGGGCGGTGACGCTGAGCAGCTTCTGGCCGGCCGCGACGCGGTCGCCGTCCTCGACGTGCCGTTCCACCTCGAACTCGGTGGTGCACACCAGGGACAGCACGGCCTCGGCGACCCGCAGGCCCGCCACGGTGCCCGCCTGGCGGGCGGCGAAGTCGGCGGTGGCCACGGCCTCTTCGGGCACGGTCGCGACGGTGGTCACGTCCACGCCCTGGTCGAGGTCCTCCGCGAGGGCCACGTGGGCGATGTCCTCGACCTGTACGGGATCCAGGCCGGCTTCGACCAGGAGGGCGGCCAGGGCGGGGTCGAGGCCGCAGGCCGTCGGGTCGAGTTCGTACGCGTCGCCGTCGCCGCAGCCGCAGGAGTCGCCGCAGCCGCCGCCGGAAGCCGGGGCCTGGTCCTGACGTCCGATCTGGTGCAGGGGGAGGTCGTCGGGAGTGCTCACTGGGTCGGCTCCGTTTCGGGCGCGGGTGCGGCGGTCGTCGCGGGGAACGCGGCGGTGTCGGTCGTACGGGTGTGCAGGGTGTGCGGGGGGCGGTGGGTGACCAGGAAGTGCCGCTGCCAGTGCGCATCGTCCCGGTCGGCGTGGTCCTCGCGCCAGTGGCAGCCGCGGGTCTCCTCGCGGCGCATCGCCCCGGCGACCAGCACCCGGGCGACCAGCAGGAGGTTGGTGACCTCCCACGCCTCGACACCGGGCTCGGCGGGCTTGGGGCGGTCGGTGGGGGTGGCTTCCGGGGCGGCGGTCTGGGCCGCTGTGGTGGCTGCTTCGGCCGCGTCGCGCTGGAGGCGGGCGAGGGCGGTGGCGGCCTCGGTGAGGCTGGCGGCGGAGCGCAGCACTCCGGCGCCCGCGGTCATGATCCGCTGGATGGCGGTGCGTGCCTCGGGGGCGAGCAGCGGTACAGGGGCGGCGGCGGGCTCGACGGCCGGTCCCGGGCGGCGGGCGGGCGCGGACGTGATGTCGTCCGCGATGCGCTCCGCGAAGACCAGCCCCTCCAGGAGGGAGTTGGAGGCGAGCCGGTTCGCGCCGTGCACGCCGGTGCACGCGACCTCGCCGCACGCGTACAGGCCCGGCACGGTCGTCCGGCCGTACAGGTCGGTCCGTACGCCGCCGGAGGCGTAGTGCGCGGCGGGCGCGACCGGGATCGGCTCGGTGACCGGGTCGATGCCGTGGGCGCGGCAGGCGGCGAGGATGGTCGGGAAGCGCTCCTCCCACATGCGCGCGCCGAAGTGCCGGGCGTCCAGGTACATGTGCTCGGTGCCCCGCTCGTGGGCGCGCCTCATGATCGCCTTGGCGACGATGTCGCGCGGGGCCAGCTCGGCGAGTTCGTGCTGTCCGGTCATGAAGCGGATGCCGTCGGCGTCCACCAGGTGGGCGCCCTCGCCGCGTACCGCTTCCGAGATGAGCGGCTGCTGCCCCTCCGCGTCCGGGCCGAGGTAGAGGACCGTCGGGTGGAACTGGACGAATTCGAGGTCGGAGACCTCGGCGCCGGCGCGCAGCGCGAGGGCCACGCCGTCGCCCGTGGAGACGGCCGGGTTGGTGGTCGCGGAGAAGACCTGGCCCATGCCGCCGGTCGCGAGGACGACCGCGGGGGCGCGCACGGCGCCCACGCCGTCGTGCTGGCCCTCGCCCATCACGTGCAGGGTGACGCCGGCGGTGCGTCCTTCGGCGTCGGTGAGCAGGTCGAGGACGAGCGCGTTCTCGATGGTGCGCAGGCCCTGGGCGCGTACGGCGTCGACCAGGGCGCGGGAGATCTCGGCGCCGGTCGCGTCGCCGCCCGCGTGCGCTATGCGGCGGCGGTGGTGCCCGCCCTCGCGGGTGAGGGCTATCTCGTCGCCGCCGGGCGTGGTGTCGAAGCGCGCGCCGGTGGCGATGAGGCGGCGGACGGCGTCCGGGCCTTCGGTGACCAGGGTGCGTACGGCGTTCTCGTCGCACAGCCCGGCGCCCGCCACGAGGGTGTCGGTCAGGTGCTGCTCGGGGGTGTCGCCCTCGCCGAGCGCGGCCGCGATGCCGCCCTGGGCCCAGCGCGTGGAGCCGTCGTCCAGGCGGGCCTTGGTCACCACGACGGTGCGGCGGCCCGCGGCGGCGCAGCGCAGGGCGGCGGTCAGGCCCGCGACTCCCGAACCGACCACGACGACATCGGCCTCGATGGACCAGCCGGGGGCGGGGGCCTGGAGGCGGAGGGTGGCGTGGTCGGAGGCGGTGGGCATGTCGGGGCCGGTAGGGCCGCTGGGGTTGTCGTGACCGATGGGGTCGTGGTGGCCGATGGGGCCGGTGCCGGTCATCGGGGCGCTCCGAATGTGAGGCGGATGTTGTCGATGAGGCGGGTGGTGCCGACCTTGGCGGCGACCGCGAGGACTGCCTCGCCCTCGTAGGTGTCCGGGACCTCGGTGAAGTCGGCCGGGTCGACGAGCGCCACGTAGTCGAGCGCGAGCGGCGGGTCGAGGCGGGCGGCGTCCTCCAGGACGGCGTGGGCCGCCGCGCGGGCCACCGCGGGGGCGTGCAGCGGGGTGGCGACGGCGTGCGCGAGGGCGTGCGCGTCGGCTGCCGCGCGGTCCTCACCGAGGGCGGCGAGCGCCGCGGAACGGTCGTGCGCGCGGTGTGCCGTGCGCGCCGTACAGGAGGCGCGGTCGCGCAGCGCTTCTTCGGCGGCGAGCCGGTCGCGGGCCGCGAACAGGGCCCGGGACAGTGCCAGGGCGGTACGGCGCTCGGCGGCGGAGAGGTAGCGGTTGCGGCTGGAGAGCGCCAGCCCGTCGTCCTCGCGGACGGTGGGGACGCCGACGATCTGTACGCCGAAGTTCAGGTCGGTCACCATGCGCTCTATGACGGCCAGTTGCTGCGCGTCCTTCTGGCCGAACAGGGCCACGTCAGGGCGCGTGAGGTGCAGCAGCTTGCCGACGACGGTCAGGACGCCGTCGAAGTGGCCGGGCCGGCTGGCGCCCTCCAGGAGGTCGCCCATGGGGCCGGCGGCTATCCGTATCCGCGGCGCCCCGCCCGGGTAGACCTCGTCGACGCCCGGCGCGAACACCACGTCCGCACCGGCCGCGCCGGCCAGCACGAGGTCCGCCTCCAGGGTGCGCGGATAGCGGTCGAGGTCCTCGCCTGCGCCGAACTGGAGCGGGTTGACGAAGACGGTGACGACGACGAGCCCGTCCGGCCCGGCCTGCTCGCGAGCGGCGCGTACCAGCGTCGCGTGTCCCTCGTGCAGAGCGCCCATGGTCATGACGACGGCCCGCTGCCCGGGGCGGTCCGGCAGGGCCCGCAGTTCGGCCGCGGTGTGTACGAGGCGGGGGCGCGGGGCGGTCATCGGTCGCCTTCTTCGGGGTGGTCGGGCCCCTGGTCCTCCTGGGGGCCGGTGCCTGGGTTTGCGGGGCCGGTGCCGATGTTCGCCAGGACGCCCAGCAGGTCCTCGGCCAGTTCCGGCTTCAGCAGGCCGTGCGCGAGGGCGCGGTCGGCCGTCGTACGGGCCATGGCGAGGTAGCCCTCGACGCTCTGCGGGGCGTGTTTACGCAGCTCGGAGACGTGGGCGGCGACCGTACCGGCGTCGCCGCGGGCGACCGGGCCGGTCAGTGCGGCGTCCCCCGAGCGCAGCGCGTTGTCGAGGGCGGCGCCCAGCAGCGGTCCGAGCATGCGGTCGGGCGCGCCGACCCCGGCGCGCCGGAGCAGTTCCATGGCCTGCGCCACCAGGGTGACCAGGTGGTTCGCGCCGATCGCGAGGGCCGCGTGGTAGAGCGGACGGGCGTCCTCCTCGATCCACTCCGGCTCCCCGCCCATCTCGATGACCAGCGCCTCGGCGGCCATCCGCAGCGGTTCGGGCGCGGTGACCCCGAAGGAACACCCGGCCAGCCGCTGTACGTCGACGCGCGTGCCGGTGAAGGTCATCGCCGGGTGGAGGGCCAGCGGCAGCGCGCCGACGCGGGTGGCCGGGTCGAGGACGGCCGTACCGAACCGGCCCGAGGTGTGCACGAGCAGCTGCCCCGGCCGTACGGCGCCGGTCTCGGCGAGGCCCGCGACGAGCCCGGGGAGGGCGTCGTCGGGCACGGTGAGCAGCACCAGCTCGGCGCGCTCCAGCACCTCGGACGGGGAGACGACCGGGACGTCGGGCAGCAGCGTCGCGGCGCGCCGTACGGACGCGTCGGAGACACCGGACACGGCGACCGGCCGGTGTCCGGCGAGCTGCAGCGACGCGGCGAGGGCAGGGCCGACACGGCCGGCGCCGACGACTCCGACGGTCAGCCGGGCGGGGCGGTCCTGGGCCTCGGTGGGTGGGATTGTGTTCACGCGGCGGTGGCCTTCCGTTCCAGTCCGCGGGGGGTACCGGACGATTCGCTGGCCATGCTACGCGAGTGCTTCCGACGGCCTTCAGGGTCGTACGCAGGGTGAGACGGCCGTCTCGTACCGCGTCTCCGAACGTTTTCCACAGGCCCGCCGGGCGGCCCCGGACGAGTTATCCACAGGGGTGGCAGGGGCGGGTCGGGACCCGTCATGGTTGGGGTGGAAGCGGGGCGGGAGCAGAAATCGAGGGGGGGATTGATTGAGGTGACGCGGGACGTACGAGCCCTCAGGTGAGGGCCTGGCGTACGGCACGCCGAAAGCGGGCCAGCGGCCGGTCCGCCGACGGGGTGACGACGGCCCGGAAGCGGAGCCACTGGCGGATCTCACGCAGGGCCTGGAGGTCACCGGTGCCGGGCGGCGGGGGCGGAAGCTCGCCGCGCTGGGCGGCACGGTAAGCGTCGAGCATGTGCTGCTGGGATGCGTTCATGGGCACCACAGTGGGGTTGCCCGGCGGCTGACGGCTCGTCGTTTGACGGGAGCCGTCAAACGACGGCGGTGCAGGTCAGGGGGTGCGCATCATTGACGGCGGGGCGGCACGGGCCGTTGGACGGCACGGGCCACCCGACAGCACGGGCCGTTGGACAGCACAGGCCGCCAGACAGCACGGGCCGTCCGACAGCACGGGCCGCCAGGCAGCATGAAGGCACGACGAGGGGGTGGGTGGGGGCGGGGCGGGGGGGGAGGCCCCCAGAGGGTGAGGCGACAGGTGAGGCGACACGTGCGGAGGCCGCCGAGCAGGGAGCCCCGCACAACCCCACCGCACAAACACCCCCAGCCCCAGCCCCAGCACCGCCCCCACCGCACGCACACCCCCACCCCCAGCACCACCCCCAGCCCTCACACCACCACCCCACCCACCAGAAAAGATTCCCCATGAGCATCTGGATCGACATCGCGGGGCTGCCCCCCGAGCGTTTGGTATTCAGTCCCTCGCCGCTCGCCGAGTTGGGGTCTGCCCTGCACGCGCTTGCCGAGCCCGGCCACCATCCTGGGCTGCACGGCTGGACGACCGCGACGGCTAGCGCGCTCAAGGCCGATCTGGCGGATCGGCTGCATGAGGCGGACTTTCTGTGGGGGCCTACGTTTTCGGACGTGACGATGGCGTTCGCCGCGGTCGCGGATGCGGCCGGGCAGCCCGGCACGACGCTTTCCGAGGATCTGGATCTTCTCGACCGGCTCGACGACGAGCTTTACGTGGACGCCGCGCTGGAGATCACCTGCTCCAGCGCGTACAGCCGCGGCGGGCCGTCGCCGCTGGTGAACGCGGAGAGCCGTCGGGCGGCGCTGGAGCGGGCCGCCGCGCGCGGTCCCCGGCAGTCCGAGTTCGCGCGGCGGCTGCTCGCCGATCCGCCTGCCGTACGGGCCTGGGTCCGCCGGCTGTTCGAGGACTGTGACCAGGCGTTCTTCGCGGACGTCTGGCAGCGGGTGCGGTTCCAGCTCGCCTCGGACGCGCGCCACAAGGCCGAGGTGTTGCGCCGTAAGGGCCTGGCGGAGGCGATGGCCGAGGTGTCGCCCGCGGTGTCGCTGGACGAGAAGCGTTCCCGCATCGTCGTCGACAAGCTCAGCCACGGCCACACCACGGCCACCGACCCGACTGTCGGCGCGGGTGTCACCTTCGTGCCGTCCTCGTTCGGCTGGCCGCACCTGATGGTGCTGCATGCGCCGGGCTGGCGTCCGGTGATCCACTATCCGATCGCGGCGCCGGAGCTGGCCGGTCCCGCCTCGGTCGCCCTGCTCGAATCGCGGCTCGACGCGCTCGCCCACCCGATGCGTCTACGGATGTGCCGCAACCTGGCCCGTACGGCTTACACGACCGGCGAACTCGCCGCCGTGCACGAGATATCCGCGCCGGAGGTGTCGCGGCACCTCGCCGTCCTCAAGAAGGCTGGCCTGCTCCAGACGCGCCGCCGTGGCCGGTACGTACAGCACCAGTTGGACGTGCAGGTGGTGGCGCGTCTGGGCAGTGACTTCCTGGAGGGCGTGCTGCGCTGAGAGAGCGCCTGTTCCGCGGCCGCCTCCTCAGTTCTCCTGAAGGAACTTTTTGGCGAGCGCGTCACCACGGGACACAGCCTCGCTGTGGCTCTCGATGGGCGACGCCTTGGAGTTCTTGAACAGGATGTACGTGACGCCGGATTCGGCGCCGCCGGTGGCCGGGTCGGGGTCGATGCCGAGGCCCTTGGCCGCCGCGTACGACGCCTCGCCGATGATCTTTTCGGGGCCGGTGTCGCCGACGACGGCGTACTCGACCTTGTTGTTGTAGATGATGGCGACCACGCCGCCGCCCTTGATGCCCGCCGACTCGTAGTTCCAGATGCCGCTGACCGAGGGGACGACGACGTACGGCAGTTTCTCGGCGTTCAGCGGTTTGCCGTCGGACTGGTGGAAGCGGGTGTCCGCCTGGAACCAGGGGTCGGTGTCCTTGTTGCACTTGGCGGTGACCTGGCCGTCGCAGTCGACGTCCATGTCCGCCTTCCAGAACACGGCGTTCTTCTTGCCGCAGACCGGGACGGTCGCCGGTGTCTCCTCGTCGGTGCGGTACTTGCCGTTGGAAATCTGCGAACAGTTCTTGACCTTGGCGAGCAGGTCGGCGGCGCTCACCGACCCCTCGGTCACGCCCGGCCGGCTCGCGGCGGCGGGGACGGCGGAGGGCTGGGCGGTGGCGGGCAGTGCCGCGGCGGCGAGCAGCGCGGTTCCGGCGGCGGTGGCGAGGGCGGCGGTACGTATACGCACGGGAGGACCCCTCTGTTAGGAAAGTTTCCTTACGGAGCCCGCCCAATCTCCTCCCCTCCCCCACCCCCGTCAACCCCGCGCCACCTCTCGGCTCACCCCCAACACAACGATCGCCGAAGCCCGTTCACCTCACCAACACCAACACCAACCGGACCAGCGATGGACCAGCGGTGGATCAGCGGTGGACCAGCGCCGAGCCAGCGATGCACCACCCCCGCCCCCTCAAACCGCCTCAGCCTCAACCACCGAAGTCAGCGCCGGAGTAGGCACAACCCGCACCATCCGAAACCCCGCCCCCTCCAGCAACCCCTCGAACTCCGCAGCCGTACGCTCCCGCCCCTGAAGCATCATGAGCATCACGACATCCAGTGCGAAGGCCGGATGCGGCGTGCCGTCGGCGGGCAGCACCGCGTCGATCACGAGCAGCCGGGTGCCGGGGGCCATGGCCCGGCGGACGGTGGCGAGGATGCGCAGGCAGTCGTCGTCGGGCCAGTCGTGCAGGATGTTCTTGAGCAGGTACAGGTCGCCGCCCTCGGGTACGGCCGTGAACAGGTCGCCGCCCTCGGTACGCCAGCGGCCGGCCAGCTCGGCGGTGTCGAGCAGGTGGTCGGCAACCGTTTCGGGCCGGTCGAAGAGCACCCCGGTCAGGCCCGGCGAGCGGGTGAGCACTTCGCGGAGCAGGCCGCCCCGGCCGCCCGCCACGTCCACGACCGTCCCACTGTCCGGGAACGGGTAGCTCCCGGCGAGCAGTTCGTTCACCCCGCCGGTGAGGGAGGTCATCGCGGTGTCGAAGAGGCGGCTGGCGTCGGGGGTTTCGGCGAGGTGGGTGAAGAACGGGACCCCGTACGCGGCGTCGAAACCGGGTTGTCCCGTACGGAGGGTGTCCACGAGACCGCCGGCGGATCGCTGGTACATCTCGTCGGTGAACAACAGGACACCGGCGTGCCGGGAGCCCGGTACACCGGTACGCAGGTCCGCGCCGGCTTCCGTCAGGCCGAAGGTGCCGTCCGCGTTCTCGCTGAACAGGCCGCGTGTCGCGAGCAGTCGCAGGATGCGGCGCAGGGGGACGGCCCGGGTGCCGGAACGTTCGGCCAGCTCGTCGGCGGTCCGCGCGCCGTCGGCCAGGAGGTCCGCTATGCCGTGGAGGACGACGGCGCGCAGTGCGGACGCGTAGATGTGCCCGTACATGAGGTCGTGCAGCGACGACGTGGGGAAGTGGGGGTGGGAGGCGGCCGACGGAGTGACGGGAGTTGCTGTCATGGATGAGCTCCTACCGTTGGGCGGTGTGCCGACGCCTCCCATTATCGGCGGTTTGCGCAGCTCAGGGCGGGTGTTATCGGTTCTGCCCCGCCCTGGTACCGGAAGGACTCCGTCAGGCCCCCGCGCCGCCCCCGGCCCGTACGAGCCCCGTCTCGTACGCCAGCACCACCGCCTGTACCCGGTCGCGCAGCTCCAGCTTCGTGAGGATCCGGCCCACATGGGTCTTGACCGTGGCCTCCGACAGCACCAGTTGGGCCGCGATCTCACCGTTCGACAGCCCCTGCGCGACCAGCAGCAGCACCTCCCGCTCGCGCTCGGTCAGCCGCCCGAGTTCCGGGCGGGACGGCTCGGCGGCGGCCGCCGGCAGCATCGGCGTGAACCGGTCCAGCAGCCGGCGGGTGGTGGACGGCGCGACCACCGCGTCCCCGCTCCGGACGGCGCGGATCGCGGCCAGCAGCTCGTTCGGCGGCACGTCCTTCAGCATGAAGCCGCTGGCCCCCGCCTTGAGCGCGGAGAAGGCGTACTCGTCCAGGTCAAAGGTGGTCAGGATGAGCACCTTCGGCGCGTCCTCGTTCCGGCCGTCCGCGCAGATCCGGCGGGTGGTCTCCACCCCGTCCAGATTCGGCATACGGACGTCCATCAGGATCACGTCGACCTTGGTGGACCGCAGCACCTCCAGGGCCTCCACGCCGTCACCGGCCTCGGCGACGACCTCCATGTCGGGCTGAGCGGCCAGCACCATACGGAAGCCGGTGCGCAAGAGCACCTGGTCGTCGACGAGCATCACGCGGACAGTCATGGCAGGAGGTCCCTTTCAACGGCGGTGCGGCAACAGGGTACGGAGGTTGATGCGTACGGGGGTAAGGGCGTACGGAGCGAACGCCGTACGGGACGGCGTCCAGCGGGAGGCGGAGCACCCAGCAGGAGGCGGAGCGCCCCGCAGGACGACCGGCCCCCGACCATCGCCGCCCCTCCCCCGCACTCCCCCGACTCCCCCGCACTGCCCTGACGCCCCCTCACTGCCCCGACTTCAACGGCAGCACCGCGCTGATCCGGAAGCCCCCGCCCGGCCGCGGCCCCGCGTCCAGGCTGCCGCCGACCATGCCGACGCGTTCGCGCATGCCGATCAGGCCGTGGCCGAGGCCGTCGGCGCCGCCGCCCGTGTACAGCTCGTGCTGGGCGCCCCGGCCGTCGTCCTCGACCAGCAGGTCCAGCTCGCCGTCCTGGTAGGAGAGGCGGACCGTGGCACCCACGTCCGGGCCGCCGTGCTTGCGGGTGTTGGTCAGCGCTTCCTGCACGATGCGGTACGCGGTCAGCTCGACGCTGCTGGGCAGCGGGCGCGGCTCGCCCACGACCCGGAAGTCGACCGGCAGCCCGGCACCCCGCACCTGGTCGATCAGGTCCGCCAGTTGCTCCACGCCGGGCTGCGGGACGTACTCGCCGCTCTCGGGCTGTTCGCCGGTGCGCAGCACGCCGAGCAGGCGGCGCATCTCGGCGAGCGCCTGCCGGCCGGTTCCGGAGATCGTCTCCAGGGCCTGTTTGGCCTGCTCGGGGGAAGCGTCCAGGACGTAAGCGGCGCCGTCGGCCTGGACGACCATCACGGACACGTTGTGCGCGACGACGTCGTGCAGTTCGCGAGCGATCCGGGCGCGCTCGGCGGCCACCGCGATGCGCGACTGCGTCTCACGTTCCTTCTCCAGGCGGGCGGCCTTCTCCTCCAGCTGGGCCCAGTACGCGCGGCGGGTCCGGACGGAGTCGCCGAGCACCCACGCCAGGACGAAGGGGACGGTGAGGAAGGCGATGGTGATCAGGCCCTGCCAGAGGCTGCGGTGCGGGGCCTCGTCCCCGCCGTACCGGACGGCGGCGATGGTCGGGCCGAGCAGCGCTCCGGCGAGGGCGGTGCGCGAGGCCCAGCGCCGGGTGCCCGAGGCGACCGTGTAGATGATCACCAGCATGGCGAGGTTGGACGGCCTGGGCTGTACGTCGGCCCCGACCTGGCAGAGCCCGACCACGATCGTCAGCAGCAGCATCTGCCCGGGCGCCTTGCGCCGCAGCGCCACGACGAGGCACATCGCGATATCGACGAACGCGTCGGCGACGGTCCGCAGGTCGCTCTGCGTATCCGCCGACGCCACCAGCGTCAGGCTGCTGACACCGAACAGGAGGACCGCCCAGAAGGTGTCCACGCCGGTCGGATGCCTGCGGAAGAAGTCGTAGAGACGCTGCACGTCACCCAGCGTAGGCAGAGCGTATCGGCGGACGGGTCAACCGGACGGGCGATCCTGGGGGACGGGCCTACTCCGCAAGGTGGAGACGGGCCCGGGACCGTGGTCCCTGGCCCCGGCACACCACCGGTTCCGGGGCCCGGGCCGGTCGGCCCCGCGTACCGTGGTGCGGTGACACACGACTGGTGCGGCTGGCGGGACGCGACGGAGCGGGCGCTGTACGGCCCCAGTGGCTTCTACACCCGCGGCGACGGGCCGGGCCCCGCCGGTCACTTCCGTACTTCCGTGCACGTATCCCCTCTGTATGCCGAGGCACTGGCCACGCTGCTCTGCCGGGTCGACGCGGCGCTCGGCAGCCCGGCGGAACTCGCGCTGGTGGATGTGGGCGCCGGGCGTGGCGAACTGCTGACCGGCGTACTGGCGGCGCTCCCGGAACCGGTGTGCGCCCGCGTGCGCCCCTACGCCGTTGAACGCGCCCCCCGGCCCGCCGGCCTCGACGAGCGCGTCACCTGGCGCGCCGAGCTGCCCGCGCCCGGCTCCCTGACGGGCCTGCTCTTCGCCAACGAGTGGCTGGACAACGTCCCGGTCGATGTCGCCGAAACCGACGGGAACGGGGTGCCGCGGCTCGTCCTCGTGAGCCCGGACGGCACCGAACGGCTCGGCGACCCGGTGACCGGCGCCGACGCCGACTGGCTCGCCCGCTGGTGGCCCCTGCCGCACTGCGCTCCGGACCACGCCCCCGCCTCCGGGCTGCGCGCCGAGATCGGCCACCCCCGGGACGCGGCCTGGTCCCGCGCCGTACGCGCCCTGCGCGCCGGCCTCGCCGTCACCGCCGACTACGCGCACTCCCGCGACGCCCGCCCGCCCTACGGCACGCTCACCGGCTTCCGCGAGGGCCGCGAGGTCCGCCCCGTACCGGACGGCACCTGCGACATCACCGCCCACGTCGCCCTCGACGCCTGCGCGGGCCCCGGCGCCGAGCACCTCACCCAGCGGCAGGCGCTGCACGCCCTCGGCATCGACGGCCGCCGCCCGCCCCTGTCCCTCGCCTCCAGCGACCCGGCCGCCTACGTACGGGCCCTCGGCGCGGCGGGCGCGGCGGCGGAGCTGACCGACCCGGCGGGCCTGGGCTCCTTCGGCTGGCTGCTGCAACCGGTCGGCGGCAGCTGTACGGGGCTGCTCACCAGGTGACGGCCGGCGGCGGCCGGCGAGCTGCGAGACTGTTCCCATGACGGAGACCACGGTCGGCATCGGCGGAGCGGCGGAGAGCACCGACATGGTGCTGAACATCGGCCCGCAGCACCCCTCCACGCACGGCGTGCTGCGGCTGCGCCTCGTCCTGGACGGCGAGCGCATCCGGCACGCCGAGCCCGTGATCGGCTATATGCACCGCGGCGCCGAGAAGCTCTTCGAGGCGCGCGACTACCGGCAGATCATCATGCTCGCCAACCGCCACGACTGGCTGTCGGCCTTCTCCAACGAGCTGGGCGTGGTCCTCGGTGTGGAGCGGATGCTCGGCATGGAGGTCCCCGAGCGCGCCGTGTGGACCCGTACGCTCCTCGCCGAGCTGAACCGGGTGCTGAACCACCTGATGTTCCTCGGCTCCTACCCCCTGGAGCTGGGCGGCATCACGCCCGTCTTCCACGCCTTCCGCGAGCGCGAAGAGCTGCAGAACGTGATGGAGGAGATCTCCGGCGGGCGCATGCACTACATGTTCAACCGCGTCGGCGGCCTGAAGGAGGACCTGCCGGCGGGCTGGCTCGGGCGCGCCCGGCACGCCGTCTCCGAGGTCCGTTCCCGGATGGACGTCTTCGACCGGCTGGTCCTGGGCAACGAGATCTTCCGGGGCCGCACGCGCGGCATCGGCGTGCTGAGCCGCGAGGCGGTGCACGGGTACGGCGTGTCGGGGCCGATCGCCCGCGCCTCCGGTGTCGACTTCGACCTGCGCCGCGACGAGCCGTACCTGGCGTACGCCGATCTCCAGGACACGCTCAAGGTGGTCACCCGCGAGGAGGGCGACTGCCTGGCCCGCTTCGAATGCCTGCTGGAGCAGACCCACAACTCCCTCGACCTGGCCGACGCCTGCCTGGACCGGATCGCCGACCTGCCGCCGGGTCCGATCAACCAGCGCCTGCCGAAGGTCCTCAAGGCCCCCGAGGGCGCGACCTACGCCTGGACCGAGAACCCGCTCGGCATCAACGGCTACTACCTGGTCTCCAAGGGCGAGAAGACCCCGTACCGCCTCAAGCTCCGCTCGGCGTCGTACAACAACATCCAGGCGCTGGCCGAGCTGCTGCCGGGCACGCTCGTGGCCGACATGGTCGCCATCCTCGGGTCGCTGTTCTTCGTGGTGGGCGACATCGACAAGTAGGCGGCAGCGGCACGGGGGCGAGCGCCGCTACCTGCGCGGCTTCGGCCCCTCCCGGTGCCACGCCGTGACGCCGAGCTTGCCGGTGCTGCCCAGGTCGACCAGCTCGCGCACCGTCTGCGGCCGGCCGCCGTCCTCGGCCGGTGTGAGCGCCAGGTACGCGCCGTTCACCGCGCCGCCCGTCACGTCCGTGACCCGGTTGCGCCACATCAGTACGGCCGTGGCGTGCTCGCCCGGCTCGAGCGTCAGCGGCTCGGGGCCGACGTCGTCCACGATGTCCGAGCCGTGCGCGATCTTCACGTCCAGCGGCTTGCGGTGCTCGTCGAGGACGCGGACGCCCGGGTAGCCGTTGATCTTGTACGGGAGGGTGCCGCAGTTGGTCAGGGTGATCCCCATCGCGCGGGTGCCCATGGCGGCGTTCACCGGCAGCCCCTTGATGACGACGCCGTCCTCGGGGCAGGTGGGCGCGGTCCTGGAGGACTTGGCCGTGGGCTTCGGTTCCGATTGCGCCTTCGGTTCGGACGCCGACGAGCAGCCGGCCACGGCGAGTGCAGTGACGGCGAGGGCGGCAGCCAGGGCCGTCCGCGTCACCGGCCGGGCCGCTCTTCCGGTGCCTCGTCCGGCCACTGCCCACCCCCGCGTCCGCCCGGCGCCCGCGCGTCCCGTACGGCGCGCGCCACGCCCTGATCAAGTCGGACGCCAGCGTACCCGTATGCAAACGTCCCGCCTCGCCGTACGGCCCGCCGCCTCACGCCCCGAACAGCTTCCGGCATTCCTCTGTCCACCCCGTCACCTCGACCGGAACCGTCCGGTGCGCCTCCCACCGATCCCGGTCCAGCCGTAGCCGCCGCAGCGTGCGTGCCTCCCCGCGCACCGCGATGACCCGCACGCCGTCCGGTTCGTATCCGAGCTTGCGCGAGACGGCCAGGGACCGAGGGTTGTCCGTCATCGCGGCGGACGTCACGGAGTGCGCGCCGAGCTGTGCGAAGGCGAAGTGCAGGACGGCCGCGCGCATTTCCGTACCGATGCCCTGGTTCTGGTGGGCCAGCCCCAGCCAGGAACCGGTCTCCGCCTCCCGGGTCACGCCGAAGTCGGCGGCGGAGAGTTCCTGTATGCCCACCGGTTCGCCGTCCCGCGTCACGGCCAGGCCCAGCGCCCAGCGCTCCGGCCGCCATTGCGCGATCAGGCCGAGCTGGTGCTGGAAGGTGCTCCGCCCGCGCTCCTCCGGGGAACCATCCGTCCAGGGCACGCTGAACGGCATCTCCGCCGGGTCGTGCACACCGTCAGCGGAGACCGCGGCGAGTTCGTCCAGCAGGGCGGTGTCCGGCAGGCGCAGTTCCAGACGCGGGGTACGGATGCGGATGCCGTACGGGAGCCAGAAGCGGAACCCGTACTCCGGCCCGGGTTCTCCCGTACATGCTTCGTCTGCCATGCCTGCCGTGTCTGCCATGACGGAATGCTGCCGAACGTACGGCAGTCCGTCGACCGGATTACCGCGCCCTCAGTCCCTCCAGATGCCGCCTCAGCACCGCGCGCTGCGCTTCCGGAGTGACGTACTCCGGCTCCAGCATCGCCCGCAGATTGAGCCCGTCCAGCAGGGCGGACAGCCGCAGGCACTCCAGGTCCACATCCAGGTCGGCGGGCAGGGCGCCGGCTTCCTGCGCGCCGCGCAGCACCCGCGCCAGCAGGTCCCGCAGGCCGGTCTCCATCTCCAGCGCGCAGGCCCGCAGCTCCGGGCGGATACGGGCCGCCCCGCAGAACGCCATCCACAGGACCGCCTCCTGCCGCCGCTCCTCGTCCAGCGCCAGGAACTCGCCGATCAGCTCCTCGACCCGCACCGGACGTTCGTCGCGCGCCGCCGGGTCGAGGAGGCGGTCCACATGGGCGCGTACGCGCCCGTCGATACGCGTGCTCAGCTCGCGCATCGTGAAGAGCAGCAGTTCGTCGTGGTCGCGGAAGTAGTGCCGCACCGATCCGATGGCCAGCCCGGCCTCTTCGGCGACGTTGCGCAGCGAGGCGCCTTCCACTCCCTCCCGGCCGATCACGCGCAGCACGGCGTCGGCGACGGCCCGGCGGCGGGCCCCGGGATCAACGATCTTCGGCATGGTGGCCATTGTGGCACGCCCGCGCTAAATTGTTTTTAGCTCGGCCGAGCTAAAAAAGTCCCGGGCTGCCAAACGCGCCTACCTACCGGCACACACTCTTGGGGGAACAGTGAACGGCTGGCTGCTCGCGGCACTCATCGCCGCAGTCCTCGTCCTCGTGATCGTCAGGCGGCTGAAGGGCGAGCCGGTCCATGTGCACGAGCTCTTCGCGGGCCCGGTCGTCCTCACGGCACTCGGCATCGTCTTCATCGCCAAGGCCGACAACGTGACCGGGACCGACCTCGCCTGGGTGATCCCCGGCGCCTTCCTGGGGCTCGCGCTCGGCGCCGTACGCGGCTGCCTGGTCCACCTCGGCGAGCGGGACGGCACCCTGTGGCAGCGCTACACCGGCCGCACATTCGCCATCGTCATCGCGTCGCTGCTGGTCTCCGCCGGTTACGGCATCCTCGCCGAGCACATGGGCATGCACCCGTACGCCCGCCCCACCCAACTCACCATCGGTGTCAGCTTCCTGGGCGAGTCGCTGCTGATCTACTTCCGCGCGCGCAGGACGGGCACGCCGTTCGCGCCGGAGTCGGACCGGAGCCCCCTCGACTCCCTGGTCCGCCGCCTGCGGTGAGTCACGCGGCCGCGAGCAGGGCGGTCGCCACCGCCTTGGCGCGCAGGGCGGGGGCGGCCGAGCGCTCGCGCAGGGCGGTGACCTGGGCGCCGTCGATCAGCAGGACGAGTTGTTCGGCGAGTTCGCGGGTGCCGCGGGTGTAGCCGGCGCCGGTGAGCAGTTCGGCGACGTATGAGGTCAGGGTGGCCTTGTGGGCGGCGGCGGCGCGGTGCGCGGCGCTGGCCGGGTCCGCGATCTCGACCATGGTGTTGATGGCGGCGCAGCCGCGGTAGTCGTCGGACGCGAAGCGCGCGGCAAGGGCGTCGAAGAGGGCGAGCGGCGTGCCGCCGCGCTCGGCGACCGCGGCGTGCAGCCAGTCGAACCAGCGCCGGCCATATCCGTCGATCATGGCCACGACCAGGTCGTCCTTGCTCGCGAAGTGGCGGTAGAACGAGGCCCGGCCCACCCCGGAGGTGGCGAGCAGCCGCTCGACGCCGACGGCACGGATGCCCTCGGCGTAGAAGAGGTCCTCGGCTGCCCTGACGAGCCGTTCCCTGGCGTTGGTCGGCATGCGGCCACGATAACCAACCTTGACCTCAGATGGAACCGATCGGTACCGTCTCGCCATCCCAGCAGACGGTACTGATCGGTACCATTTCCTGAGCCGGAGACCGCATGCCCCGCAACAGCGCGTCCCATCCACCGCCGTGCGCGCCCAGCGCTCCCAGCACGCCCACCGCACCGGCCTCATCGGCCGCCTCCGCCGCCTCCGGAAGCTGGCGCTTCCACGGCGCGGTGCTCGCCCTCGGTACGTTCGTCGTCGGCACCGACGCCTTCGTGATCGCCGGCGTCCTCCCCGACATCGCCGCCGACCTGCACATCGGCCTCGGCGCCGCGGGTCAGCTCGTCACCACGTTCGCCATCGGCTACGCGCTGCTCTCGCCCCTCCTGGCGGCGCTCACCGCGGGCTGGTCACGGCGTACGGTCCTGATCACCGCGCTGCTCGTCTTCGCACTCGGCAACGCGGCCACCGCCCTGGCCCCCACCTACCCGCTGGCCCTCGCCGCCCGCGTCGTCGCGGCGGCCGGCGCCGCGCTCTACACCCCGAACGCCTCGGCCACCGCCGCCGCCCTCGCGGGCGAGACGGCACGCGGGCGCGCCTTCGCCCTCGTGAACGCCGGGCTGACCTCCGCGCTGATCCTCGGCGCGCCGCTCGGTACCGCCGTCGGCGGCGCGTACGGCTGGCGCACCACGATGTGGCTGGTCACCGTCCTGCCCCTGCTCGTCGTACCGCTGCTCGCCGCCCGCCTGCCGCGCGTACGCATCGACACCCCGCGCGGCCTGCGCCGCCGCCTCGCCCCGCTGGCGGACCGCCGCGTCCTGTACGCGCTGGCCGTCACCGTCGTCGTGTTCGTCGGGATCTACATTCCGTTCGAGTACATCAGCGCCGTCTACGCGCCCGTGCTCGGCCACGGCGCGGACGGCAGCGGTACGGACAGCACCCTCGCGGCGGTTCTCCTGCTGATCTTCGGCGTCACCGGTACGGCCGGGAATCTCGTCGCCGGCCACCTGGCCGACCGCTTCGGCCCACGGCGGGTGATCCTCGGCGCCGCGCTCGCGCTCACCGTCGTCTTCGCGCTCGTACCGCTGAGCAGGGAGTGGCTGCCCGCCGCGCTGGTCGCGGTGGCGGTGTCCGGGTGGGTGTCGTTCTCGGTGACCACACCCCAGCAGTACCGGATCGCCGCGCTCGCCCCACAGGCCCAGGCCGTGGTCGTCTCCCTCAACGCGGCCGCCATCCACCTCGCCGTATCCCTGGCGGGCGGTCTGGGCGGCATCGGTGTGGAGACGGTGGGGGCGGCCCGCCTGCCGTGGCTGGCCGCCGGGTTCACGCTGGTCGCGGCCGTACTGACGGCGGTCGGACGCCGCCGTGAGTGACAGCAGTCGGCCGCCGTCACGGGTGACGGCGGCCGGATGCCGATCGCTGTTTGCCGGCCGCTGCCTGCGGCTCGTGCAGCGGGGCGGGCTCCTCGGAAGGTGCGGAAACGATCAGGAAGAGACCGCGCTGCGCAGCTCCACCAGGTCGATCTGCTCGGTCTCGTCGTGCGCGGTCAGGTCGATGACCTCACCGTCGCCTTTGCCGGAGTCCTCGGCCGCGGACGCTTCCTCGGCCGCGCCGCCGTCCGACGCCTTGACGGCGTCAGCCTCCCCAGCCACCTCCGTCGCAGCCGCCTCCGCCGCCTCGTCCCCGGTCTCGCCGGGCTTCGAGCCGGTCGCGGACTCCGGGCCGCTCTCGGGCTTCCGGCCGCTCCCGGACCGCACCTCGTCCGTCGTACGGGCCCGGCCGCGCGCCGACTGTTCGGCGACCGCCTCGTCCCCGACCACGTCGGCCAGGTCCTCCTCCAGCTGCCGGGCGGGCTTCGCGCGGCGCGGCACGGCCGACGGCACGCCCGGGCCCGGGCCGGTCGGCGCCGTCCCGTTCCGTACGGCGCCGGTGCCCGTGGCCGTACCGAAGAAGTCGAAACCGCCCTGTACCCGGGAGGCGGGCAGCCGCGGCACCTTTACGGGCGGGACGACGGCCGCGGCGGCCGGTACGGGACGCAGATTCGGCGCCGGCCGCGCGGTCTGCCGCCCAGCCTGCCGGCCGGCGTCCCGCGCGTCGGCGTCGGCGGGGCTCCGGTCACCGGCGGGGGTGTCGCTGGCGGAGACGGCGTTCGCGTCCTTACCGGCGGCGGCCACAGCATCGCCCGGCCGCGAACCGTCGGATTCCGTACCGGACTGCTCCGAACCGTCAGGCTCCGAACCGGTCGGCTGCGTGTCGGCGGCCGTACGGGGGCGGCCCTGCTCGGCCGAGGGCTCCGTGGCCGCCACGGGATTCCCCTGGCCGTCCTCACCGTCCTGGGCCGGTACGCGTTCGGCCGGTCCGTGCCCGGCCTGGCGGGCCGCGTTGCGCGACAGCTGCCGCAGCGCTTCCGCCGCCCGGTGGTACATCACCGCGGTGAGCGTGCCCGGCACGCCGTCCGGGCCGTCCCCGGCCGTCAGCTCCCCGGCAGGCGTGCCGGCCTCGATGGCGAGCAGCCGACGGCCTTCCAGCGCGCTGGCGCGCTCGGTCTCGGCGGTGGCGTAGCGGCGCAGCAGCTCGGCGTGCTCGCTGCGCAGCCGGGCCAGCTCGGCCCGCTTGGCCCGCAGCTTGGTGTCGAGCCTGCCGCGTATCTCGCGGGACTCCTCCAGGTCCGTTTCGAGCTCGGCTATCCGCTCGTCGGTCTTCCACTCGTCCCGCACCCGGGCGGTCTTCAGCTCGGCGACGCTCTTGCCGGCCGTACGGTCCCATGCGCGCAGCAGGACGGAACCGGTGACCGCGGCGGCCGCCGCGCCCGTGGCGAGCGCGCCCTGTACCAGGTCATCACCGACGAACCAGACGCCCGAGGCGCAGGCTAGGGACACACCGGCGACCGTCACAGGGGGAAGAAGCCGGTGCAGGGGTGGCGAATGGCGGTGGCGTCCTCGTGGCATGGCCTGAAACTTACCGTGCGTGCGGGACCTATGGGGCCCCGCCCGCCGCTTCGTTTCATGGTGGTTACTTCTTTGCCAGTCCCTTCGACTCCAGATATGCGCGCGCGACATCCGCCGGCTTCTGCCGTTCCGCGTCGACCTTGCGGTTCAGGTCGATCAGATCGCCGGTCGTCAGCTTGTCCGTGAGCTTGCCGAGAGCCGCCTCGATCTCCTTGTCACCGGCGCTCTTCGCATTCACCACGGGCAGCACATTGTCGGCATTCTGCAGCTTCTTGTCGTCCTTCAGCAGCACCAGGCCGAAGTTGTCGAGCGTGGCGTCCGTGGTCGTGGTCAGCACCATCTGGTCCGTGCCGTCCTTGACCGCCTGCTTGGCCTGGGTGGTGCCGACGCCCTTCGGGTCGATGCCCGCCACGGCTATGCCGTACGTCTTCTCCAGGCCCGGCTTGCAGAACGGCCGCGTCTCGCACTCCTCGCCCGCCGCCAGCTTGACCTTCTGCTTCGAGCGGCCGAGGTCGGAGAGCGTCTTCAGCTGATGGCGGTCGGCGAATTCCTTGGTCACCGCGAACGCGTTCTGGTCGGTGGCCGCACCGGCCGGCAGCACCTTCAGTCCGCGGGGTCCGGCGAGCGCCTTCAGGGCCTCGACCGTCTTGCCGATGTCGCTGGAGGCGACGGGCTTCGCGTCGGGTCCGTTCTTCTTGGCGTTGAGGAATTCGGCGAGCGTCGAGGCGTATTCCGGTACGACGTCGATCTGGCCCTTCTCCAGCGCCGGTTCGTACAGCTCGCGATTGGCGAGCGTCTTGACGGTGGCGTGGTATCCGGCGTCGTTAAGGATCTTGGAATAGATCTCCGCGAGCACCTTCGACTCGGTGAATCCCGCCGAGCCGATGACGATGTCCCCCTTACCGCCGCCGCTCTGCGCGCCGCCCTTCTCCTCCAGGCTCTTTCCGCCGCAGGCGGCCAGCCCGCCTGCTAGCGCGGCCACGGTGCCCGCGACGAGCACGGCACGCAGCGCGCGGGCCGGTCTCCGGCCGCGGCCGGGCCTGTGGGCGGGGTGATGGCTGTGGGCAGGGTGATGGCTGTGGTGCTGGCTGTTCGGGTCCTGGTTCATACCGGTTCACCATCCAAGGAGGAGAGAGGAAGTTCTTGTGCGGGCCCGGGACCTCGGGGCCCGTCATCGCCGGGCGTCCCGGGCCTCGGGCTCCTGATCACCTCGGCCCCGGGACACGTCATCCGCGGCCCGGGCCGTCCCACCGGGTGCCGGTCCGGCTCACGCCGGGCTCCCGGCCGGTGTCGCGTCGTCGGCCGTCGTACGGGACTTCCGCGACCGGCTCCGGCCGCGGCGCATCGGGTCGAAGGCCCGGTCCGTCAGCACCAGCAGCCCTTCGACCAGCAGCGCCAGCACGGCCACCAGCACCGCGCCCGCCACCACCTGCGGCGTGTTGTAGTTGCCGAACCCGGCGGTGATGATGCGGCCGAGGCCGCCGCCGCCCGCGAGCGCGGCCAGCGTGGCCGTGGCCACCACCTGGACACCGGCCGAGCGCAGCCCCGTCATGATCAGCGGATACGCGAGCGGCAGCTCGACCCGCAGCAGCAGCTGCGGCCCCGACATGCCCATCCCCCGCGCCGCCTCGACCACGTCCCGGTCGGCCTCCCGCATGCCCACATACGCGTTGGTCAGCAGCGGCGGCACCGCGAACAGCACCAGCGCGATGATCGTCGGCCAGTCCCCCGCCGTACCCAGCGGGCTGAGCGTCAGCAGGACCAGTACGGCGAACGTCGGCACCGCGCGGCCCACGTTGGAGATGTTGACGGCCAGCGCCCCGCCCTTGCCGATGTGACCCAGATACAGGGCGACCGGCAGGGCTATCAGACAGGAGATCGCCAGGCACAGCGCGCTCAGATAGACATGCTCGCCGAGCCGGTGCCACACCCCCTTCTCGCCGGCCCAGTTGGCCGAGGTCGCCAGCCAGTCCCACGCGCCCGTTATCGCGTCCATCGCCTAGGCCACCGCCTTCTTCGCCCGCCCGGCGGCCCGCCGCTCGCGCCGCGCCCGGGAGCGCGCCCGCGCCTGCGCCCGGGTCCACGGCGTCAGCAGCCGCTGGAGGCCGAGGAGGAGCACGTCGGCGACGACCGCCAGCAGCACGCACAGCACCGAGGCCGTCAGCACCTCCGCCTTGAAGAAGCCCTCCATGCCGCTGGATATGAGGTTGCCGAGGCCGCCGTAGCCCACCACGGCGCCGATCGTCGTCATCGCGACCGTCGAGACCGTCGCGATGCGCAGCCCGGCCGTCAACGCGGGCAGTGCCAGCGGGAGTTCGACGCCGAACAGCAGCTTCACCGGGCCGTACCCCATGCCGCGGGCCGCCTCGCGCACCTCCTGCGGCACGGACTCCAGTCCGGCGAGGATGTTGCGTACGAGGATCGTCAGCGAATACAGCACGAGGCCCGTGACCACGACGGCCGCCGAGACCCCGAATATGGGGGTCAGCAGGGCGAACATGGCCAGCGACGGGACCGTGTACAAAATCGTCGTCAGCCCGAGGACCGGGCCCGCGGCGGTCCGCCAGCGGCGGGCGACGAGCGCCAGCGGGAAGGCGATCAGCAGCCCGATGACGACGGACACCAGCGTGATGCCCACATGCTGGACGGTCGCGTCCAGCAACTCCTGACTGCGCGTCCGGACATACTCACCGCAGATCCAGTCGTTCGCTTCCAGACAGCTCTGCGCACCCACCCGCGGTCACCTCCCCCGCCCTGTCGCTCACATTTTCGGTGACTGTCTGCGACCCTATCCCCCACCACTGACAATCCAACCGGCCCGCCATCCAGTCGTAACAAGACGCCTGCGAAGGAACGGATTCCGCGGGTATCAGCCGAGGAGCGCTCCGTGCGTCTGCCCGGCCGGCGACCGTTCACACTGGGGGACCCCACCATGATCCGTTTCGAGCACGTCACCAAGAGCTACGCCGACGGCACCACCGCCGTCGACGACCTCTCCTTCGAGGTCGGTGAGGGCGAGCTGGTCACGCTCGTCGGGCCGTCGGGCTGCGGCAAGACCACGACGATGAAGATGGTCAACCGGCTCATCGAGCCGACGAGCGGTCACATCTATCTGGACGGGGAGGACATATCGGCCATCGACCCCGTCGAACTGCGGCGCCGCATCGGCTACGTCATCCAGCAGGTCGGCCTCTTCCCGCACAAGACGGTGCTGGACAACACCGCCACCGTCCCGCACCTGCTCGGCTGGCAGCGCAAGAAGGCCCGCGACCGCGCGGCCGAACTCCTCGACCTGGTCGGCCTGGACCCCGCGCAGTACGGGGACCGCTACCCGGAACAGCTCTCCGGCGGTCAGCGCCAGCGCGTCGGCGTGGCCCGCGCGCTGGCCGCCGACCCGCCCGTCCTGCTGATGGACGAGCCGTTCGGAGCCGTCGACCCGGTCGTGCGCGAACACCTCCAGACGGAGTTCCTGCGCCTGCAGTCCACGCTCCACAAGACGGTGCTCTTCGTCACCCACGACATCGAGGAAGCGGTCCGGCTCGGTGACCGCATCGCGGTGTACGGGGCGGGGCGCGTCGAGCAGTTCGACACCCCGGCCACGGTGCTGGGCGCGCCGGCCACCCCGTACGTGGCGGAGTTCGTCGGCGCCGACCGCGGCCTCAAGCGGCTCTCGGTCACCCCGATCGAGATCGGCGACCTGGAGCAGCCGCCGGTGGTCCGGCTCGACGACCACGCGGCGCGGGCCGCGGCCCGGCTGGCCGAGGAGGGCGCGGCGTGGGCCGTGGTGCTCGACGCGGACGGGAGCCTGCACGGGTGGGTCTCCGGCGCCGGACTGGCCGCCGGGACGAGCGGGCCCGGCGAGGCCGGTGGCGAGGTGCGGGACCACGCGCGGCGGATGGACGCGTGGCTGCCGCTCGGGGCGCCGCTGAAGCAGGCGTTCAGCACGATGCTCCAGCACGACGCGGGCTGGATCGCGGTGCTGGACGGCGAGCGCTTCCTCGGCGTACTGACGCCCGCGGCTCTGCACGCCGCGCTGCGGCGGTCCACGGCGGCGGACGCGGGCCACGTACAGCGGGAGGACGTCGTGGTGGAGAGCGTGCCCAGCGCGTAGCCGTACGGGGCGCGGGAGAAGGCGGGGCGGGCGCGCGTGCCGTACGGGAGCGTACGGCCGCCGGCCTACGCCGGGCTCGCGCCCCCCGTGCCCGTCTCGTCGTCGTCCTCCGGAAGCTTGCACACCCGCTCCAGGAAGATCGCGGCCACCACCACCGCCGCCCCCGTCAGGACCGAGAAGCCGGCGTAGATGGCCTGGTCCCGGCGGGGGTCCACGTCCATGCCGGTGGACAGCAGGAAGACGCCGACGCCGCCGTACAGACCGGACACCAGGGACGCCACCAGGGCGCTCGCCTGGCCAAAGACGACGGCGCGGGCGGCGACCAGCGGATCGACGCCCTTGGCGCCGGGCTCGCGGGCGCGCTGGGCGTTCAGCCGGGAGCGCAGGGACAGGGCGGTGGCGGCCAGGACGGCGGCGATCAGGGCCAGCACGATGGGCGCCGCCAGGGGCACGCCGGGGAGCGTGCCGAGGGCGTCCCACAGCCGGGCGCCGGCCCACGCCAGCACCCCGGCCGCCAGGAACAGCCCGACCAGCACCTTGATGTGTAGCTGCTTCACCGAGCGCTCGCCCCTCGTGCCTTCGTTCTCGTACGTGTGCCGCTGTCTTAACGACCGCCCCGGCGGTCCCGGTTCCTGGACAGCCGCCACGCGCTGCCGGAACCGCTACTCCGGCAGCCGCAGCTCCAGGTCCACCCGCGGCGTCACGCCCTCGCGGCCGACCGCCGAGAGCAGCTCCACCACCGCGCCGCGGCCCGGAACCTCCGCCTCCGGGTCCACGTCGTGCCACGGCACCAGCACGAAGGCGCGCTCGTGGGCGCGCGGGTGGGGCAGGGTGAGCAGCGGGTCCTCGGAGACCACGTCCTGGTACGCGAGGATGTCCACGTCGATCGTGCGCGGGCCCCAGCGCTCGTCGCGGACGCGCTCGAAGGCTTCCTCGATGGCGTGCCCGCGCTCCAGCAGCGAGCTGGGCGGCAGCGTCGTCTTGATGAGCACCACGGCGTTGAAGTACGTGGGCTGGGAGCCCGGGTCGACGCCCCACGGCTCGGTCTCGTAGACCGGCGAGACGGCCTTGACCCGGACGCCCGGGGTGTCCTCCAGGGCGTCGATGGCGCCCTGGATGGTCTCCAGGCGGTTGCCGAGGTTGCTGCCGAGGGAGATCACGGCGCGCTTGGGGTTGGAGAGGGTCACGTCCGCCGCGTCCACCCGCTCCACCACGGACGTGGGCACCGGCTGAACGGTCGGGTCACTGCTGGTCATACTCGGCTCCGGGTGATGGTGATGGTCACGTCGTCAAAGGGGACGGTGATCGGGGCGTCCGGCTTGTGGACGACCACCTCCACCTCCTGCACCCCCTCGTGCTTGAGGCACTGACCGGCGATGCGCTCCGCGAGCGTCTCGATGAGGTCGACCGGCTCGCCCTCGACGACGGCCACGACCTCCTCCGCCACGACGCCGTAATGCACGGTCTTCGCGAGGTCGTCGGTCGCCGCCGCCGGGCGGGTGTCCAGACCCAGCAACAGGTCCACGATGAAGGTCTGGCCCTCCTCGCGTTCCCGGGGGAAGACCCCGTGGTGCCCTCTGGCCTTCAGCCCACGCAGCGCGACACGATCCACGCGAATCACACTCCCACTGGTCCCATTGGCACCTCTGGTACCACTGATCGTCGGAATTCCGGGCGGGGGCCGAGGACTCGTCCGGCACGCCGCCCTGTCATCGAATCTACCTGCGAGCACCGACAGTGCTTGCCCACGGGGGCCGTGGGCAAGGCCCCCCGACGCTGCCGGGCGGCACCGCCGAGCGGTCGGGCGGCCGTCCGCGCGGCCACTACCCGGGCCTTCGCGGTCCCACCCCTACCCTTGCAGCACTTGGCTCGAACGGGTGCGCAGAAGTCGACCTTGCTGACGCTTCCCGCTGACGGTCCGGGCCGTCGTCCACCCTGGTCCGGACCTGACGGCGGCCCCGGCAGGACCACAGCTCGACCACACAGCGCCCGCGAAACTCCCCGAAGACTTCACGCGGGTTTCACGTTCGTCAGCCGCCCACGCTTCCGGCCCCCGGCCCGTCGCCGTCGCCGGTCTCCCCCGCTTCCCCGTCCTCGTCGTCCCGGTCCGCCAGGACGGGCGAGCCGTGGTGCGACCAGACCCGCCAGCCCTCTTCCGTACGCCGGAAGACATTGGTCGCCACGACCAGCTGGCCGATCAGCGGCCCGACCGAGCCGTCCTCCTCCGCGGGCCCGCCGCTGAGGATGTTCTCGGTGCAGGTCACCAGCGCGGTGTCGCCCATGACGTCGATCTCCACGTCCGTCAGGAAGAACTGGATGTACTCGGTGTTCGCCATGATCAGGGCGTACGAGCGCAGCACCTCGCCGCGCCCGCGCAGCACCGGCCAGCCCGGGTGCACCACGCTCACCTGGCCGTCCATCCACATCTCGGACATGGCCGCGTGATCTCCGCGCTCCATGGCCTCGTACAGGTCGGTGTTCGCCTGCTCGACCAGCTCGATGTCCGTACGTGGACTCACACCGCTCCCGTCGCGTCCGCCGCTCCCGCGGCGCCCGTCACACTCGTCCCGCCCGTCTCCCGCACCGCGCCCTCCACGGCGCGCGCGACCCGTACCGCGTCCGCGCTCGCCCGTACCTCGTGGACCCGCACCGCCCAGGCTCCCTCCCGCGCGACCATCGCCGAGACCGCGGCCGTCGCCGCGTCCCGCTCCCGGGCCGGCGGCGGGGCGGCGTGCGCGTCCCCTGCCAGCACCCTGCCCAGGAAACGTTTGCGCGAAGCGGCCACCAGCAGCGGACGGCCCAGCTCCCGCAGCCGGGCCAGGTGCGCGACCAGTTCGAGGTCGTGCGCGGCCTCCTTGGCGAAGCCCAGCCCGGGGTCGATCACGATGCGCTCGGGGCCGATGCCGCCGGCCACCGCCCGGTCCAGGCTCTGCCGCAGCTCGTCGACGACCTCGGAGACCACGTCCCCGTAGACGGCCCGGTTGTTCATGTCGATGGACCGGCCGCGCCAGTGCATGACCACGAACGGCACCCCGGCCGCGGCGACCACCGGCACCATCGCCGGGTCGGCCGCGCCCGCGCTCACGTCGTTGACCAGCCGCGCACCCGCCGCGACGGCCTGCTCGGCGACCGAGGCCCGCATGGTGTCCACCGAGACCGTGACCCCGGCGGCGCACAGCTCCCGTACGACCGGCACGACCCGGCGCAGTTCCTCCGCCTCGTCCACCCGCGCGGCGCCCGGCCGCGTGGACTCGCCGCCCACGTCCACCAGGTCGGCGCCCTGCGCGACCAGATCGAGCCCGTGTTTGACGGCCAGCTCGGTGTCGAACCACTGCCCGCCGTCGGAGAACGAGTCGGGCGTCACGTTCACCACGCCCATCACCGCGCAGCGGTCCCAGTCCGGAAGTCCGGCCACCCGGCCGCGCAAGGTACTCATGGCTCCAGCCTAGGCGTGTGGGGTACGGGGCCGCCCACCCCGGTCAGGGGCGGGCGGCGTACCCGGTTCTTACGCGGCGGTCCCGACCGCGTCCGCGGTGATGGGCTCGTCCTTGTGCGCGCACGGCTGCGGCTCGGCGGGTGCCTTGCGGCGCAGCGCCCGGGGCAGTCCCAGCTCCAGGTACCCCTCGGCCTGTAGTGCGGCCAGGCCGATGCGCGGGATGTCCCGGCTGTTGCGGAAGACCACGAAGCGCGGCTCCCAGCGGGGCTGGAACTTGTCGTTGAACTTGTAGAGCGATTCGATCTGGTACCAGCGGGACAGGAAGATCAGCATCCCGCGCCAGATCCGGATGACCGGGCCCGCGCCCAGCTTCTCGCCGCGCTCCAGGGAGGAGCGGAAGACCGCGAAGTTCAGCGACACCTGCTTGATCTTCAGACCGGGGGCCGCCTGGAGGGAGGCGACGATCAGCAGCTCGTTCATGCCGGGGTCGGCGGAGCGGTCGCGGCGCATCAGCTCCAGCGAGATGCCGTCCTTGCCCCACGGTACGTAGTGCTGCATGGCCTTCAGGTCGCCGAACGGGCCGGGCGCCTCGCCCTCGGCGGGCGCCAGGTGGGCGGTGGCGATCACCGCGTCGCCGTCCTTGTCCGCGTCGATACGGCCCAGCGCCATCGAGAAGCCGCGCTCGGTGTCGGTGTCGCGCCAGGCGTCGGCGGCCTTCTGGATACGGGCCAGCTCCTCGGGCTCCAGGTCGCGCACCCGCCGTACCCGGGTCTCGTAGCCGTTGCGCTCGATGCGCTTGACCATCTGGCGTACGTTGCGCATCGAGCGGCCCGTGAGGGTGAAGTCCGCCACGTCCACGATCGCCTCGTCGCCCAGCTCCAGCGCGTCCATGCCGGTCTCACGGGTCCAGACCTGGCCGCCGGTCTCGCTGCAGCCGGTGACGGCCGGGGTCCAGGAGTGCGCCCGCGCCTCCTCCATGAAGCGCTCGATGGCGCCCGGCCACGCCTCCACGTCGCCGATCGGGTCGCCGCTGGCGAGCATCACGCCGGATATGACCCGGTAGCAGACCGCGGCCTTGCCGGTCGGCGAGAAGACCACGCCCTTGTCGCGGCGGAGCGCGAAGTAGCCGAGGGAGTCCCGGCCGCCGTGCTTGGCCAGCAGCTCGCGCAGCTTCTCCTCGTCCTCCTCGGTGAGCCGGGCGGCCGGGTGCTCGGGGCGGAAGGCCAGGTAGGCGGTGGTGGCGACGGTCAGCAGGCCGAGGGCGCCGAGGGAGTAGCCGACGGTGTAGTCGACGTTGTTCACGTACCGGACCGGGCCCTCGAAGCCGAACAGGCCCCACAGGACGTGCTTGATCCGCTCCCACACCGACGGATCACCGACGATCTTGTGCGGGTGAGTGTTCACGATCACCAGGCCGAGGCCGAAGCTGATGCCTCCGAGGGCGACGAAGTTCAGCAGCGCCTTCACCCGGCTGCGCGGGTCCGGCAGCGCCTCGAAGGCGCGGCGGTGCCACACCAGGAAGGCCAGCAGGGCCAGCGAGAAGGCCGCGCCCACGACGGAGTGCCGGTAGACCAGCTGGGCCGCGATGCCCACCGGGAGCAGCGCGACGGCCGCCACCCAGGCGCGGCGCTTACGCCGTTTGAGCCCGTGGGCGAGCATCAGGAGCAGGATGCCGACGACTATGGAGGAAGCCGCGGCCAGGGCGCTCACGGTGCCCGGCAGGACCTCCGCCAGCGCATGCAGCCGGCTGTGCCGGAAACGGGGGAAGAGCCCGGCCGCCAGATTCAGCAGCCCGACGACCGCTCCGGCGGTCCCCACCAATGGCGGGACCTTTTCCGGGCGGGGACCGCGCAGCCAGCGTGGCGGACGCCACGCAACCGTCCCGGACTTTTCGCCATCTAGCCTGTCAGACATTACTTTCCCGTCGCCCCGGTCGAGAGAACGTGCGAGTGTTAGTCGCAGCATCTGGACTTTTGCGCCCTGTATGACGGCGTTTCAGGGCCCGGGGTTCCACCTGCGGCCGTGTCGACCGGCCGCCCGGAAGAAAGCGCCACATGGGTCTCACCAGCAAAAAAGTGCTGCTCCTGGCCGTCCTTTTCGCGGTAGCACTCTTTGTCCTCACCATCTGGCTGTGGCCGCGCCTGTCCAGGCGCAACTGGCGTGCGGTCCTCGGCCGCATCGGCCTGCTGCTGGCGACCCAGCTGTCGATCTTCGCGTCGATCGGCCTGTTCGCGAACAACTCGTTCGGTTTCTACGCGTCCTGGGCGGACCTGTTCGGCAAGGAGCAGGAGCCGGGCGTGGTGACCAATTACGAGACCGGCCCGAACGGCACCAAGCTGAAGATGCTCGGCAGCGAGCACGTGGGCGTGCCCGGCGGCTCCAAGCCGCACGTCGGCGGCCGGATAGACAAGGTCGTGCTCAAGGGCGAGAAGTCCAAGATCAACAGCCCGGCGTTCGTGTATCTGCCGCCGCAGTACTTCCAGGCCAAGTACGCGAAGAAGCGCTTCCCGGCGTCCGTGGTGCTGACCGGCTACCCGGGCACCGCGCAGGCCCTGTACAAGAAGCTGCACTTCCCGCAGACCCAGCACGACCTGGTCCGCAAGAACAAGATGCAGCCGACGATACTGGTCATGATGCGCCCGACCGTGGCGCCGCCGCGGGACACCGAGTGCGTGGACATCCCGAACGGCCCGCAGACCGAGACGTTCTTCACCCATGACGTGCGCCACGACATAGCCAGCCACTACCGGGTGGGCACCGACGCCAGGAACTGGGGCGTCATAGGGGACTCCACGGGCGGCTACTGCGCCCTGAAGATGCCGATGCGCTACCCGAAGGCGTTCTCCACCGGCGTGGCCCTCTCCGGCGCGTACAAGGCCCCGCTGGACGCCACGACCGGCGCGCTGTTCGGCGGCGACAAGCAGCTGGAGCGGGAGAACGACCTCATGTGGCGGCAGAAAAACCTTCCTGCGGCGCCGGTGAACCTCCTCGTCACCACCAGCAAGCAGGGCGAGGAGAACTACAAGGACACGCTGAAGTTCATCCAGCAGACCAAGTCCCCCAGCCGGATCGCGTCGATCATCCTCGACAGCGGCGGCCACAACTTCAACACCTGGCGCCGTGAGATACCGGCCGCCTTGGAGTGGATGGGCGGCCACCTCAGGGCGTAGCGGACACCGCCCCGAGGGCGGCGTGACGACGAGGGCGGGGCCCGGTGGATTCCACCGGGCCCCGCCCTCGTTCGTATCGCCGGAGGCCCGCCGGCCGGCCCCTGTGCGGCGCATCGGCCCCGTACGGCCTCAGCGGGCCAGTATCAGGCTCATCGCCTCGGAGCGGGTCGTGGAGTCCCGCAGCTGGCCGCGTACGGCCGAGGTGGTCGTCTTCGCGCCCGGCTTGCGGATGCCGCGCACCGACATGCACATGTGCTCGGCCTCGATCACCACGATGGCGCCGCGGGCCTCCAGGATGCGCATCAGGGAATCGGCGATCTGCGTGGTGAGGCGTTCCTGCACCTGCGGGCGGCGGGCGAAGACCTCGACCAGCCGGGCCAGCTTGGACAGGCCGGTGATCTTGCCGCTCTCGGCCGGGATGTAGCCGACGTGCGCGACGCCGTGGAAGGGCAGCAGGTGGTGCTCGCACAGCGAGACGATCTCGATGTCCTTGACCAGCACCATCTCGTCGTGGCCCAGGTCGAAGGTGGTCGTCAGGACGTCCTCGGGCTCCTGGCGCAGTCCGGCCAGGATCTCCTTGTACGCGCGGGCGACCCGCGCCGGCGTCTCCAGGAGGCCCTCGCGGTCCGGGTCCTCGCCGACGGCGATCAACAGCTCACGTACGGCGTTCTCGGCGCGCTTCTCGTCGAACTCGCCGATCTTGCCGTCGCCGTCCAGCGTCACCGGATCGGTCATCTCGTGCCTCGTTCCTGTTGCGCCCGCTCCTCCGGCGGAGTACCACGTGTCCAGGCTAGAACCCGTGGGGCACGGCTTTCATTCCGGGGCCGGTGTGAGCCCTATGACATTCCGGTCATAACGATCGCGACGCTGCGAAAAAAACCGGGTCCGTACGGAATGTTCCGTACGGACCCGGTCTGCTGCCGGGCGAACCCGGCCGGTGCCTTGTCAGCGACGCCCGAAAGCGGTCAGCTCTCCGGCGTCCGGTCCTCGGGGGACTCGGTCTTCTCCGTCGAGACATTCGACGACGAGGAGGGGGCCGAGCCGTTGGCCGGGGCCAGCTCCTTCGGGGAGAGCACCGGCGGGCGGGTCGAGGGCGTACGCCGCGAGGAGCCGGTCCACGCCGGACGGGCCGGGCGCTTGACGATGTGCTTGAAGACCTCGGCGACCTCTTCCTTGTTCAGCGTCTCCTTCTCCAGGAGCTGCAGAACCAGGTTGTCGAGCACATCGCGGTTCTCGACCAGGATCTCCCACGCCTCGTTGTGCGCGGTCTCGATGAGCTTCTTGACCTCTTCGTCGACCAGCGCCGCGACCTCTTCGGAGTAGTCGCGCTGGTGTCCCATCTCACGGCCGAGGAACGGCTCGGAGTTGTCGGAGCCGAACTTGATCGCGCCGAGCCGCTCGGTCATGCCGTACTGGGTGACCATGGCACGGGCCGTCGCGGTCGCCTTCTCGATGTCGTTCGCGGCGCCGGTGGTCGGGTCGTGGAAGACCAGCTCCTCGGCCGCGCGGCCACCGAGCATGTACGCCAGCTGGTCGAGCATCTCGTTGCGCGTGGTCGAGTACTTGTCCTCGTCGGGCAGGACCATGGTGTAGCCCAGGGCCCGGCCGCGGGACAGGATCGTGATCTTGTGGACCGGGTCGGAGTTCGGCGAAGCGGCCGCGACCAGGGCGTGTCCGCCCTCGTGGTACGCGGTGATCTTCTTCTCCTTCTCCGACATGATGCGGGTCCGCTTCTGCGGACCGGCCACCACGCGGTCGATCGCCTCGTCCAGCGCCTTGTTGTCGATCAGCTTCGCGTCGCTGCGGGCCGTCAGCAGCGCGGCTTCGTTGAGCACGTTCGACAGGTCGGCACCGGTGAAGCCGGGGGTGCGCTTGGCGACGGCCGACAGGTCGACGTCCGGCGCGACCGGCTTGCCCTTCTGGTGGACCTTGAGGATCTCCAGGCGGCCCTGCATGTCCGGGCGGTCGACGGCGATCTGCCGGTCGAAGCGGCCGGGGCGCAGCAGCGCCGGGTCCAGGATGTCCGGGCGGTTGGTCGCGGCGATCAGGATCACGCCGCCCTTGACGTCGAAGCCGTCCATCTCGACGAGCAGCTGGTTCAGCGTCTGCTCGCGCTCGTCGTGGCCGCCGCCGAGGCCCGCGCCGCGGTGCCGGCCGACGGCGTCGATCTCGTCGACGAAGACGATCGCCGGGGCGTTCGCCTTGGCCTGCTCGAACAGGTCACGGACCCGGGAGGCACCGACACCCACGAACATCTCGACGAAGTCGGAGCCGGAGATCGAGTAGAACGGCACACCCGCCTCGCCGGCGACGGCGCGCGCGAGCAGCGTCTTGCCCGTACCGGGCGGGCCGTACAGCAGCACACCCTTCGGGATCTTGGCGCCGACGGCCTGGAACTTGGCCGGCTCCTGGAGGAACTCCTTGATCTCCTGGAGCTCCTCGACGGCCTCGTCCGAACCCGCGACGTCCGAGAACGTCGTCTTCGGGGTGTCCTTGGTGATCAGCTTGGCCTTGGACTTCCCGAAGTTCATCACCCGGGAGCCGCCGCCCTGCATCTGGTTCATCAGGAACAGGAAGATGACCACGATGAGGACGAAGGGCAGCAGCGAGATCAGCATCCCGACGAACGGGTTCTGCTTCGAGGGGGAGACGGTGTAGCCGTCCTTGATCTCGCCGGTCTGGTACCTGGCCTGCAGGGTCTTGGCCAGATCGACGCCCTGGTCGCCGATGTAGCTCGCCTGGAGCTTGTTGGAGCCGTCGACCTTGTTGTCGCCGGACAGCTCGACCTTGATCTTGTTCTCGTCGCCGGTCGTCAGCTCGGCGGATTTCACCTTGTTGTCAGTGATCGCCTTGACGACCTGACCGGTGTCCACCGTCTTGTAGCCGCCGGACGAGCCGACGACCTGCATCAACACGACCACGGCGAGGACGGCCAGCACGATCCACATGACCGGCCCACGGAAGTATCGCTTCACGTCCATCCATACGGAGCTCTTTGAGCCCCGTCCCTCCTGCCACAGTGAGGCACAACAGCCCTGTGGAGGGCTGGTCGTGCGTACGGTGTATTACTGGCCCGAAAAAAGACTGACCTTCGGACGGTACCCCAGCATTGTCACCCGACGACGCCGCCCACGGTTAACAATGCAGCTTCGGATGCCGTTCTCCCTGCTCCAACGGCGGGCGGCCCCACGGGGTTCCCGCCACCGGTCTCCGGTCGGTCCCGGGCCCCGGCCGCCGGTGCGGCGGCCGGACGGGTACGGCGCCGCTCAGCCGCCGTAGACGTGCGGTGCGAGCGTGCCGACGAACGGCAGGTTGCGGTACTTCTCCGCGAAATCCAGGCCGTAGCCCACGACGAACTCGTTGGGGATGTCGAAACCGATCCACTTCACGTCGATCGCCACCTTGGCCGCGTCCGGCTTGCGCAGCAGCGTGCAGACCTCCAGGCTGGCGGGCTCGCGCGAGCCCAGGTTCGACAGCAGCCAGGACAGCGTCAGACCGGAGTCGATGATGTCCTCGACGATCAGGACGTGCTTGCCCTTGATGTCGGTGTCCAGGTCCTTGAGGATGCGGACCACTCCGGAGGACTGGGTGCCCGCGCCGTACGACGACACGGCCATCCAGTCCATCGTGACGGGGTTGGACAGCGCACGCGCCAGGTCCGCCATGACCATCACGGCGCCCTTGAGGACGCCGCCCAGGAGCAGGTCCTTGCCCGCGTACTCCGCGTCGATCTTCGCGGCCAGCTCTGCCAGCTTCGCGTCGATCTCTTCCTTGCTGATGAGCACCGACTGAAGGTCGGAACCCATGTCCTTGTCGTCCACCCGTGCCACTCTCGCTCGGTTCGGTGTCATGAGACTCATGCAGCAAGGCGGTCCCGTACGGCTCAGCCCTGCCGGATCACCAGTCTGCCACCCTGCCGTCGCACACCCACCCGCCCGGGGAGGTTGACGGTCCCCTGCCCGCGCCAGGCCGTGATCAGCCGGTCCACCTCTTCGATGTGGCGGGCGAAGAGCGAACCGGCCGGCGCGCCCGCCGCGATGGCCGCCCGGCGCAGCACCCGGCGGCGGACGGCGGCGGGCAGGGCGTACAGCTTGGCGGCGTCCAGGGCGCCGCGCTCGTCGACGACCGTGCGCTCCGCGTCGGCGGCCCAGGAATCCAGGGCGTCGGCGTCGTCCCGGGAGAGCTGGGCCGTACGGGCGAGGGCCTCCACGACGCCCTTGCCGAGCGCCTTCTCCAGCGCGGGCAGGCCCTCGTGGCGCAGCCGGGAGCGCGTGTACAGGGGATCGGCGTTGTGCGGGTCGTCCCATACGGGCAGCGACTGGATCAGGCACGCCTTACGGGCCGTCTGCCGGTCCACCTCCAGGAAAGGGCGGCGATAGCGACCGCCGCGGCCCGTCGTGGCCGCCATGCCGGACAGGGAGCGCGTGCCGGAGCCCCTGGCGAGCCCCAGCAGGACCGTCTCTGCCTGGTCGTCGCGGGTGTGGCCGAGGAGGATCGCGGCGGCGCCGTGGCGCTCGGCGGCGGCGTCGAGCGCGGCGTAGCGCGCGTCGCGGGCGGCGGCCTCGGGGCCGCCCTCGGCGCCCACCTGGACGGCCACCGCGTCGACCGGGTCCAGACCGAGGGCGCGCAGACGCACCACGACCTCCGCGGCGCGCAGGTCGGAGCCGTCCTGGAGGCCGTGGTCGACGGTGATGCCGCCGGCCCGTACGCCCAGCTTGGGCGCCTCGAAGGCCAGCGCGGAGGCGAGTGCCATGGAATCGGCGCCGCCGGAGCACGCGACGAGCACCAGAGGGGGCGCGTCCGCCGCGGGGGACAGCGCCCCGGCGGACCGCGCGGAGCCCGCGGCGACCGGCTGCTGCGCGGCGTGCGCGGGGGCCGGGATCTGCGAGGAGTGGTGGTTCAGTACGTCGTGGAGCACGCGGCGGACCGCCACGCGTATCGCGGCGACCGCTGGATGGGGACCCATGTCCGTTTCCAATCGTGGGGGGCTTCGGGCCGAGCAACGGCTTTTCGTCACACAGAGTGCCTAGATGGTGACAGAGACGAGCAGTTCCCTGAGCATTGCACGCCCATCCTGCGGTCACGGTCCCTCAGAAGAGTGATTGAGGGGAGCGTTCACCCGCCGTGCGGTGCGACCGGCTCGCGCCTTTGTCCCCCGGGGCTCCGCCCCCTCAGCGATGCACCCGCGCGACCCAGTCCGCCGGTTTGGCGATCTCCTGTTTGGTCGGCAGCGTGTTCGGCGACGTCCACACCCGGTTGAAGCCGTCCATGCCGACCTCGTCCACGACGGCCCGTACGAACCGCTCGCCGTCCCGGTACTGGCGCAACTTCGCGTCCAGCCCCAGCAGCTTGCGCAGCGCCTGGTCCAGCCGGCCCGCGCCGCTGGCCCGCCGCTTCTGGAACTTCTCGCGGATCTCCGCGACGGACGGCACCACATCCGGGCCGACACCGTCCATCACATAATCGGCGTGCCCCTCCAGGAGCGACATCACCGCCGTCAGCCGCGCCAGGATCTCCCGCTGCGCCGGGGTCTGCACCAGGTCCACGAAGCTGCGGCTCCCGTCGTCCCCCTCCTCGCCCTCCGGCCGGCCGCCGGTCAGCGACTGGACGGCCTCCCGCAGCCGCTCCAGCAGCGTGCCCGGGTCGATCTCCGTCTCGCCCAGGAAGGACTGGATCTCGCCCTCGATGTGATCGCGCAGCCAGGGCACGGCCGTGAACTGCGTACGGTGCGTCTCCTCGTGCAGGCACACCCACATGCGGAAGTCGTGCGGGTCCACCTCCAGCTCCCGCTCCACGTGCACGATGTTCGGCGCCACCAGCAGCAGTCGGCCGCCCTGCGCCCCCGCCGGCAGGTCGCGCGAGGCGGGCGCGAAGGTCTCGTACTGGCCGAGAACGCGCGAGGCCAGGAACGACAGCAGCATCCCCAGCTCGACGCCGGTCACCTTGCCGCCGACAGCGCCCAGCACGGCGCCGCCCGGCATGGAGGAGCGGCGCTCCTCCATCTTGTGCAGCAGCGGCTTCAGCACGGCGCGGAAACCGGCCACATTGGCCCTGATCCAGCCGGGGCGGTCCACGACGAGGACAGGGGTGTCGTGCTGAGTACGAGGCTGCTCCGCGCCCGGCTCCCCCTCCGCCGCCGACTCCGGGTGCACCATGCGCGTGAACCTGCGCACATGCTCCTCGGAAGACTTCGCGTGCCGCCGCAGCTCGGCGACGATCTCCCGCGCCTCGTCGCGGCTCACCTCTGGTCCCGGCCGCACGAACCGGGTCGCGGTCGCTACCGCGAGGTTCCAGTCGACCATCTCCACACCACCGATGCTCGTCATGGGTTCACGGTACGTGGGCGCATCCGCTGGGGGTAGCGCAGCGCGGGTCGCCTGCGGCGGGCCGGGCCGGTTCGTCGGTGGCGGTTCGGTTTCGGCTGCCGGTCCATTTGCGCCTGCGGCGGGCTGTGGCCGCTGCGCGGGGCTGTCAGGTTCGGGGACGGGCCTGCGCGGCAGGCCGCTCCGGCCCGTCCCCTTCCGTGGTGGGGTGGGGAGAGGGTGGGGTCTTGCTGGTGTGGGTGGTCGGGTGCTGGTTGTTTGCTAACGGCAACCGCAGTTCGCTACTGCTGTTGCCAGGCGGTCCAGTGCCTGTTGGGCGGCCTGGGGGTCGGTGGTGTTGTTCGTCATGAAGGCGAAGAGCAGGAGGCGGCCGTCGGTGTCGACGACCGTGCCGGCCAGGGTGTTCACGCCGGTGAGGGTGCCGGTTTTGGCGCGTACGGTGCCGGCGCCCGCCTTTTCGCCCGCGTAGCGGCCGCTGAGGGTGCCGGTGAAGCCGGCGACCGGGAGGCCGGTGGTGACCGGGCGCAGTTCGGGGTGGTCGGCGGATGTGGCCAGGGTGAGGATGCGGGAGAGCAGGCCGGCCGAGATCTTGTCGTCGCGGTCCAGGCCGCTGCCGTCCTCGAAGACGGCGCCGTTCAGCGGGAGCTTGAGGGTCGCCAATTCCTTGCGTACGGCCCGGCCTGCGCCCTCGAAGCCGGCCGGTTCGCCGCCGGCCAGGGCCGTCTGGCGGGCCAGCGCCTCCGCGATGTCGTTGTCGCTGTGGGTCAGCATCCGCTCGACGAGCCCGGCGAGCGGCAGGGAGCGGACGGTGGCGAGGCGGGGGGCCTTGGCGGGGGCGGTGGTCTTGGCGGGCTCGCCGTCGACCGTGATGCCGCGGTCCTTGAGCATCCGCGCGAAGGTACGGGCGGCCGCGGCGGCCGGGTCGGTGTCGCGGGGCGCGGGCCCGTATTCGCTCTGGTCGAGGCGTCCCTCGTCGGCCATGAGGGGCGTGACGGGGGCGATGTTCTCGTTGGGGCTTATGGGGTGCAGCACCGGTCCCGTATAGGCCGAGGTGTCATACCCGAGCCGTACCTTGGTGGTGCCGCGGTCCTTGAGCGCACGGGCCGTCCCGTCGGCCAGCGCCCGCAGGCTTGCCGGCTGGTCCTGGGCGTCCTGCTTCGGCGTGCGGGCGGTGAGGGTGGGATCGCCGCCGCCGACCAGGGCGATGCCGCCGCTCCCGGCCTCGACGACCGTGGTGTCGATGCGGTGCTCGGGGCCGAGCGCGGAGAGCGCGGCGGTGGCGATGGCCAGCTTGACGGTCGAGGCGGGCGTGGCGTTGCGCGCCGGTTCGGTGCCGAAGAGTTCCCGGCCGGTGGCGGCGTCCACGACCGATGCCGTACGCAGCGAGCCGAGCGCCGGGTCCTTCATCAGTGGCGCGAGCACGTCGGCCAGGGCCTTGGCTTCGGGCGCGGGCGGCGTTCCGCCCGCGGGTGCGCCGGCCGCGGCCAGTACGGGCGGCGCGCTGGGTACGGTCGCGGTGCCGCCCGGGGCGTGACGCTCGCCACCCCTTCCGTCGGCCGCCGCGGCGCGGGACCGCTCCGCCGTACGCTGGCCGGAGTCCCAGGGGCCGGCCAGCGTCACCGCTCCGGCCGAGACCACGAGTCCCAGGACGGTGGAGCTGGCCGTCAGTCGTACGGTCTGCCGCTGCTGCTTGGAGGCGGACCGCCAGGCGGTACGGGTGGTGTCCACGGCGGACCGGTAGGCCGAACGCGCCGAGCCCGCCGCCGAACGGGTCACGGACGCGGCGGTGGACCCCGCCGACCGGGCCGAGCCCGCCGCCCGCCGGGCGGAACGTTGCGCCAACCGCTGCGCGGCCTGCCACCTGACCTGCCACGACCTGGTCTCCGGCACTTAGGACCAGCCCCTTTCGCCACCACACACCTGCGTGGGGGACACTTAATCACCAGACGTATGTGTTGATCATGGAGGAGCCACCCGTGGAGTTCGACGTCACCATCGAGATCCCGAAGGGTTCGCGGAACAAGTACGAGGTGGACCACGAGACCGGACGGATCCGCCTGGACCGTCGACTCTTCACCTCGACCAGCTACCCGGCCGACTACGGCTTCGTCGAGAACACCCTCGGCGAGGACGGCGACCCGCTGGACGCGCTGGTCATCCTGGACGAGCCGACGTTCCCCGGATGCCTGATCAAGTGCCGCGCCATCGGCATGTTCCGTATGACGGACGAGGCCGGCGGCGACGACAAGCTGCTGTGCGTCCCGGCTTCCGACCCGCGCGTGGAGCACCTGCGCGACATCCACCACGTGTCGGAGTTCGACCGCCTGGAGATCCAGCACTTCTTCGAGGTCTACAAGGACCTGGAGCCCGGCAAGTCCGTCGAGGGCGCCGACTGGGTCGGCCGCGCCGAGGCCGAGGCCGAGATCGAGGCTTCCTTCAAGCGCCTGGAGGCGCAGGGCGGCGCCCACCACTGAGCCTGCGGCTCGGGAGGAAGTCGGCCGCCTGACGAAGTAGGTGCAGGTCGGCTGACAGCAGTATGTGTTCGCGGAGGCGGCATCCGGATGGTCGGGTGCCGCTTTTGCGTTGTCGGGGTGCATCCGGAACGGTCCAGCCAAGTTCAGCCTTTCGCGGCTGCCGGGCGGGCCCAGCCAGATCAAGCCCGTCCGGGGGTACCTCCCAGCGTTGGCTGGGGGAGCTTGAGGATGACGCGGCCGGAGGCACGCGGAAAACCGCCGCCCCCTAGAAGCCCCGCGTCCGCTTCGCCGCCCGCCGCTCCCCCGGCTCCTCCTGAGCCATCCCGGGTGCCTTCATGAACAGGCGGGCCACCTCGCCGCCGAGGTTCACGCCGACCGCGATGGCCAGGGCCAGGGACGCGGCCTTGATGAGGGAGGAGACGCCGGGGCCGATGTCGCCCTGGGCGAAGTTGAGGAGGCCGAAGTACGTGGCGCTACCGGGCAGCAGCGGACCGATCGCGGCGGTGACGTACGGCAGCGCGGAGGCGTACCGGTAGCGGCTCAGGAGCTGGCCGAAGAGGCCGACGAGGCCGGCGGCGATGGCCGTGGCGGGTACCGCGTTCATGCCGCTGACGTTGGCGAGCGCGCCGTAGGTGACCCACGCGACGCCGCCGTTGAGCGTGGCGAGCAGGACGGTGTGACGTTCCTGCTGGAGCAGTACGCAGAAGGACAGCGCCAGCAGCATGGCGGCCAGCGTCTGCACCGGCGGATCGTTGTACGCGCCGAATCCGGCCGCCGGGTACAGGTACTCCGGATTGAGCTGCAGCCCGATGTAGAGCGCGGCGAGCACGCCGATGACGATGCCGACGATGAGGTAGCCGACTTCCAGCAGGCGTGCCGAGGCGGTGATGTAGTACCCCGTCAGACCGTCCTGTACGGAGGCCACCAGGGCCCGTCCGGGGATCAGCGCGAAGAGGCCACCGGTGATCACCGCGGACGCCTGCACGGCGACGTGCGAGAAGCTGAGCGCGACCCCTATGGCGGCCGGCGGCATCGCCGCGACCACGAACTGGTAGAACTCCGGCAGCCCGCGGCTGGACGCCAGCCAGGCCAGCCGGTCGCCGAGCATCGAGCCGATCGCCGCCGCGATGAAGACGATCGCCCCGCCGCCGACCAGCATGCTCGCCGCGCCGGACAGCAGTCCGGAGGCGACGGTGAGGGACCAGCTGGGGAAGGGGTGGCGGTTACGGCGGATCTCGGCCAGGCCGCGGTACGCCTCCTCCAGGGTGATGCCTTCGGAGGTGATGTCGTCGACGAGGCGGAAGACCGCGGACAGCCGGGTGTAGTCCACGCCGCGCCGCCGCACCGTACGGCTGGCCGTGACCGGGTCGTCGACCAGCGACGGCTGGTAGGAGATCGACAGCAGCGTGAAGGTGACGGTGGGCTCGACCCGCTCCAGCCCGTACGCGTGCGCGACGCCGAACATCGCGGCTTCCACGTCCTCCGCGCCCTCGCCGCCGGCCAGCAGGATCTCGCCGATACGCAGCGTCAGGTCCAGGACGCGCGGTACGGCGGGCCCGGTGTCCTCCGCGCGCTCCACCCGCTCCGGCACCGGCCGCTCGCCGACCGGCATGCGCAGCATCGTGCGCATCCGGTCCTGCCAGGGCGTCTGCTTGGTCAGGTTGATGACGGGGATGCCGTGCGGCGGTGTGAAGGCGGGCCAGCCCGCCGGGGTCCGGTCGGGCAGCTGGTGCTGCCCGGTGGTGCTGCCGTTGCCGGTGGCCGTACCGCCGGGCGGGCTGAAGGCGGAGCCTTCCGGCTCGGCCGGCGACTCGGTCTTCAGGCCCTCGGGGAGGGCGAACTCGGAGGTGGGGTGTTCTTCCTCGGGGACCGGCGGGTACGGCACGCCGAGCGGTGGTGTGAAGGCGCTGCGCGCCTCGTCCGTCTGCGGTTTGCGGTCCTCGGAGTGATCGGTTCCGCCGTTCGCACCATTGCTGGTTCCGTGCACGCCTTTGACGCTGTTCACGCCGTTCTTCCCGTTCGTGCCGTTGGTTCCGCGCTGTCCCCGCTGTGCGTCCGACGCCACGTCTCTTCGCTCCTCGTACGCCTCCTGCCGACCATCAAGGACACGATGCCTGATGGTCGGCAGGGGCGCGCGGGGCGGGGCCCTCACTGAGGTTCTTATGGGCTGCGGGTTTCCCCTGCGCAACGAGAGAAACCCGGGACTTCCGGTGCGCCGGTCACCGGCGCCGCCGGGGCCGGGCGCACGAACGCGCGGGCCGGTGGGCCCGCGCGCCGCGTCGCCCGTAGGGCCGTACGCCTACCGCTTCGCGTGCCGTCCCCGGCGCCCGTCGTTGCCGGGCTGGCGGGGCGGCTGGACGGCGCCGGCCGGGTCGTACGCCGCCCGGGCCGTCGCCTTCTTGTTCTTGCCGCGGGAGCGCAGGTACTCGATGGCGATCGGGACGACGGAGATCAGCACGATCGCGATGAGGATCAGCTCGATGTGCTTGTGCACGAACTCCACATTGCCGAGCGAGGCGCCGAGCAGGGTCACGCCCGCGCCCCACAGGACGCCGCCGACCACGTTGAAGATGATGAACGAGCGGTAGTTCATCCGGCTCACGCCCGCGATGATGGGCGTGAAGGTGCGGACGATCGGCACGAAACGGGCCAGGATCAGCGATTTCGGACCGTGCTTCTCGAAGAACTCATGCGCCTTCTCCACGTTCTCCTGCTTGAACAGCTTGGAGTCCGGGCGCTTGAAGAGCGCGGGCCCGACCTTGCGGCCGAAGAGATAGCCCACCTGGTCGCCGAGGATCGCCGCCACCACGATCAGCAGGGACACCAGCCCCAGCGGCTTGTCCAGCTTGTTCGTCGTCACCAGCAGGCCGGTGGTGAACAGCAGCGCGTCGCCCGGCAGGAAGAAGCCGATCAGCAGGCCGGACTCCGCGAAGACGATGATCAGCACGCCGATCAGCCCGAACGTGCCGATCAGGTAGTCCGGGTCCAGCCACTGGGGGCCGAGCGCGAGAGTATTCACGGGGTGAAGGCTCCTGGGTCGAGGGCGCCGGATCGTGCGGTGCGACGGGGATGGAGGCGCAGTGTGCGGCCCAAAGCTATCAACGCCGGATGACATGCCGTGGTTCCAGCCGCCTGTCACCGGCCTCCGCGGGCCCTCGGACACGTCCCGGAACGGCCCCCGCGCCCTCCCTGGCCGGACGCCGACGGCCCCCTCCCCCGGGTCCCCCGGTTTCACCCCGCCCCCATGAGACGCTCCCCCGAGGAGCCGGCCTCCCGGCGGGCTCACCGCACGGAGGGACAGGACACACGATGGGCATCGAGGAGTTCGGCGGCGGGCAGGCCGCGCAGGCCGACGTACTGGTGGTGACGACCAACGACGTCCCCGGATACGAGGTGCAGCGGGTCATCGGCGAGGTCTTCGGCCTGACGGTGCGCTCGCGGCACCTGGGCAGCCAGATCGGGGCCGGGCTGAAGTCGATGATCGGCGGCGAGCTGAAGGGCCTGACCAAGACGCTCGTGGAGACCCGTAACCAGGCCATGGAGCGGCTGGTCGAACAGGCGCGGGCCCGCGGTGCGAACGCGGTGCTGATGTTCCGCTTCGACGTGACGGAGGCGGCGGATGTGGGCACGGAGGTCTGCGCGTACGGCACCGCCGTGGTGATCGCCCCGAAGACCGCCTGAGCGGCCGGTCCCGGCGACGCGGCCGTACGGACCGGTCCGGTCCGGCCCGCGACGCAGCCGTACGGGCCAGGGGGCGCGCTCCCCTGTCCCGTACGGGCTCAGCTGTTGCGCACCGCGTTGGCGAGCATCGCGTCGCGCATGTAGACGGCCAGCCCGGGCCGGATGGCCTCATAGGTGGCGGTGAAACGCTCGTCCGCGACGTACATCTCGCCGAGTCCGGTGTGCATCTCGTACGAGCAGTCGTAGTAGCCGGACGAGATGAACCGGCGGTGCTCCTCCGCGACGTCCATCGCCTCGGCCGAGTCGGCCGGCAGCCCGCTCGCCATCGTGTCGGCCATCTTCCGGTGGATGGCGTCGAACTCCTCCGTCAGCCGCTTCCAGTCCTCCTTCGTGTACGCGGCCGTGCGGCGCTGCGACTCCTTGTACGCCTCGGTTCCGCCCCAGCGCTCGCGCACCTCGCCCGCGTAGTCGTCCGGGTCGAAGTCCCCGAAGACCTCGAACTTCTCCTCAGGGGTCAGGTTGACGCCCATCTTGCGTGCCTCCATCGCGTGTTCGACGGCGGTGGCCATGGCCTGGAGCTTGCCGATCCGGGCGCTCAGCAGCGCGTGCTGCCGCCGCAGGTGCTCCTGCGGGTCGGCGTCCGGGTCGTCCAGGAGGGCCGCCACCTCGTCGAGCGGGAAGCCGAGCTCCCGGTAGAACATGATCTGCTGGAGCCGGTCGAGATCGGCGTCGCTGTAGCGCCGGTGGCCGGCGTGGCTGCGCCCGCCCGGCACCAGCAGCCCGATCTCGTCGTAGTGGTGCAGGGTACGCACCGTCACACCGGCGAATCCGGCGACCTGTCCCACGGAGTAGCCCATCGCTCCCGCCCTCCTTCTCGGTACGCACTTCACGATGCGCCCTCACGTCACGTGAGGTGCAAGTCCGTATCCCGGAAACCTGTGGGACGGATGGGACCCCAGTGGCATCCTGCCCCCATGCTGGGGATAACCGATCTTCCGACCTATCTGGTGGGCGTCGCGCTCATCGTGCTGCTGCCGGGCCCGAACTCGCTGTACGTCGTCTCCGTCGCGGCCCGCCGGGGCCCGCGCATCGCCTACCGCGCGGCGGCCGGCGTGCTGTGCGGCGACACGGTGCTGATGACGCTGTCCGCGGGCGGCGTGGCCTCACTCCTCCAGACCAGCCCGGTCCTCTTCGCCATTGTGAAGTTCGCGGGGGCGGGCTATCTGACGTGGCTCGCGATCGGCATGCTGCGCGGCGCCTGGTCGCTGTGGCGCAACCGCGAGGCCGCCAAGTCCCTCCGCAAAAAGGCCACAGCCGACGAGGCCGGCCGGACCAAGGAGGTCCGCGAGCGCCCGTACCGCCGCGCCCTGGTGATCAGCCTCCTCAACCCCAAGGCGATCCTCTTCTTCATCTCCTTCTTCGTCCAGTTCGTGGACCCCCACTACGCCCACCCCGTCCTCTCCTTCCTCACCCTCGGCGCCTGGGCCCAACTCTTCAGCTTCACCTACCTCACCATCCTCATCTTCAGCGGCACCTACCTGGCCGCCACGTTCCGCCGCCGCAAGCGTCTGACGGCGGGACTGTCGGCGGGCGCCGGAGCGGCATTCCTGGGCTTCGCGGCAAAGCTTTCGCTGGCGAGTGCGGGGTGAAGGGCGGGGCCCACTAATCCCGGGTGGCCCCAGCAGGCCAGATGACATCAACCGGCACGCCCACACGCCGGGCGTACGCGACCACATCGGCCGTACCGCCGAGCCCCCGGGCCTCCTTCCCGTCCCACACCGCCACCAGCCGGTCGACCAGCCTCACCAGAATTTCGCTCCCCGCCATGTGAGCCTCCGGACACGACTCCCGCAGCCCGGTGCGATGCACCTCCACCGCCTGCCCAAGGAGCGCGTCATACGTGGCGCGGTGCCCCTCCGGAAGCCCGGCACGATAGCCCTCCGCGGGCACGACGGCCTCGATACGCCCTCCGAACGCGAGCACGATCTCCGCAAACCACGTATCGGGCCCGTCAGCAAGACACGAGACCCCACAGAGTTCCGAGGCCCCATACCCCCGCAAGCGCGCCTGCATCTCGGCCCGCGCGGTCTCCTCGATGGCCGCCGAGAGCCCTCTGTGCCCAGTCGCATGGTGCGGCTCCTCTCACGTCCGGCCCCAGACCAGGCCGCTGTCGGGCCGATGGAGACCATCGTGGCGCGTGAGTGCCGCGGATTCGACGGGCGGTGGCCGTAGGCGTGAGGTGTGGCACTAGCTCAGTTGTACGTATTCGTATAACTCGTTGGACCTGATAGACCCCCATAAGTACGCGGGCCACACTGAGACCCGACAGAAGGGGAGCGGATGCCACCCAGGAAGTCGCCAACAGCGCGACAGCGCCGTGTGGGCACCGAGTTGCGGAAAATGCGTGAGCACGCCGGCCTCACACTCGCCGAGGCCGCAACCCTGCTCGGCACGGACCGGACCACGATCAGCAACACCGAATCGGGGCGCTTCGGGGTGAGCCGGGAACGTGTGCGAGCGTGGGCGTCGCACTACGCCTGTCCCGACGCCTCCTACATCGATGCCCTGGCCTCCATGGCGGAAGAGCGCATCAGCGGTTGGTGGGAGGACTACAGGGGAGACCTGTCGGGCGGTGCGCTCGACCTCTCCGAGTTGGAGCACCACGCAGTCGCACTGCGCTCGGTGCAAATCATGCACATGCCCGGCCTGCTCCAGTCCGAGGAGTACGCCCGCGCCGTCTTCGCGGAAGCCGTACCGCCCCTCGAACCTGCCACCCTCCGCCGTCGGCTGTCCCACCGGCTGAGGCGTCGTGACGTGCTCGACCGTCCAACGCCTCCGACCTGTACGTTCCTCATCCACGAGGCCGCGCTGCGGATGGAGTTCGGCGGGCGAGGGGTTGCTCGAACGCAGCGCGCGTACCTGCTCAAAGAGATGGAGCGGGACAACGTCGAAGTACGCGTCATCCCCTTCGGAGCGGGGTTCCCGAACGCCGGAAGCTCGACCCTCTACGCGTACGGCCCCGTGCCGCAGCTCGACACCGTGCAGACGGACACGCCGACGGGGCCTGCTTTCCTTGATGCGGATACTCGGCTCGCCAATTATCGAGCGGTTCTCGACCGCACCCAAGAAAGAGCCCTGACCCCCGCGAAGTCGTTCGACTTCGTCCATAAATTGACGCATCAAGCGTGAAAGCTGGGAACCGTGGACATTCAGTGGCAGAAGTCTTCGAAGTCGACCGACGCGGAGGGTAACTGCATAGAAATTGCCGTCCATGGAGGCGGGATTCTGATACGTGAGAGCGATGCCCCGCAGGACATCATACGGACGTCGCAAGCCCAATTGTGCGCACTCATCTCGGGAGCCAAGGAAGGACGGTTCGGCGACCCGAACTGACCCGTGAACAGGTGAGCCCCTACGCCGAGATCTGCGTAGGGGCTCACCTGTTCACGGGTCGCAATCGTTGGCGCGCCTCGTCTCACTCTTTAGACGTACAACAGTTGATACGCATCAGTGTCAGGCGCTACGTTCCTCATGCGTCACCGTTCCACGACCACAACGGCACGGTTCAACGCTTCCCTTCCCGTCGATCACACGTGCGGGACTCATGAGAAGCGCGCCGCCAACGCGCCCGACAGCGCGACAACACAAGCGACAACCAGCGACAAGCTCTACGCGGAAACGGTGCTGCGCCGAATAATTCCCCAAGCTCGCCCACTCCTCGATGTCGACGCAATGAGGGCCGACCACAGCCACTGAAACGTCGCGCCAATCAGGAGGGCGAGGGCGACGAAAGGTTGCCGACCCATGCAGAACATCGCCCGCGGAGACTCCCTTCAGGAAGTACTCACACTCGCATCACCACGGACATTTCCCGGTACGGCCAGAAGCGTTGGGCAAGCCCGCACCTACGCCCGCCAAGCGGTCCAAAAGTCCGTACCCGGAATCACCGAAGAACAACTCGACCAAGTCGAACTCCTCGTCAGCGAACTCGTCACCAACGCCTGCCGCTACGGGACCGAGCCCGGAGACCTCGTCGCCGTGGCCGTGACGGCCTCTTGCGCCGGGGCGCGGATTCAGGTGCATGATCCGGCTCGGCGTCGGCCCCGTCGGAAACCCCCTAACGCGGACCGCCAAAGGGGCCGCGGGCTGCTCATCGTCGAGGCGCTTTGCGACAGTTGGGGCGTGGCGGACCGGCCGCTCGGGAAGGTCGTGTGGGCGGTGCTGGCATGGTGATCGCGGTCCCGCCCGTGCCGGGGCCGGCGTTCGTCGGCGGTGTCGTGGTCAGTACGTGGCTCGACGCGGCCCCGCCGACCGGCCTCGTGGCGTGGATGCTGATCGCGCACCCGCCTCCGCGCCGTCCCGGCGAATCCGTCGAGCGTATCGAGACCTCTTTGCTCGGCATGGCCGGTGGCCTCGGGTTGCGCGCCGCTTCGGGGCGGGTTCCGAACATCGGTGACCGGCTGACGGTCCGGGGGCCGCACCTCGTACTCGACTACGGCCACCCGGACTTCTGTTTGCGGGTGCCACGGCCGACGGTCCGATGGGCCGAACACGTGCTGGGTGGCGTGCCTGTCTGCCTTGTGATCGGTCTTGACGCGATTGCGTCCGGGGCGGGTCGCGATGCGATCGAGGGGTATGTGGACCGATCCACCGCCCGCGACCGCGCCTACATGGGAGCCACAGCCGTATGCCGCCCATAGCGACAGCCCCCAACCAACGCGCCGCCCGGCCGGGCAGGTTGCCGGGCGGCGCGTGGTGGGCCGGTCGGAAGTGACCGGCCCGTACCGGCTCAGACCGGAGCGGCCTCGATGAGGACGTAAGGGTCCGGGGCCGGTAGTGGGGTGAGGCCGGTGAGGTGGAAGCCGGCCTTGGTGCAGAGGGTTTCGAAGTCGGCGCGGGTGCGTTCCCGGCCGCCTACGTTGACGAGCATGTTGAGGTCGCTCAAGTAGGGGAGGGCCGAGGTGTCGGGGCCCACGGTGTCGGTGAGGACCGGCTCGATGATCAGGAGGCGGCCGTCCGGGGGCAGTACCTGGCGGATGTTGCGCAGGATTTGCGCGCACTGGTCGTCGTTCCAGTCGTGGATGACGCTTTTGAGGAGGTAGAGGTCGCCGCCGGCGGGGGCCTCGGTGAAGAAGTCGCCGGTGCGCAGGGTGACGCGGTCGGCGACGCCCTCGGCGGCCAGTTTGGCGCCGGCCTGGGCGAGGCCCTCGGCGCTGTCGTAGATCATGCCGCGCGGTGCGGGGTGGGCCCGCAGGATGGCGGCGAGCAGCGTGCCGTCGCCGCCGCCCACGTCGACGATGGTGCCGAAGCGCCCGAAGTCGTAGGCGGGCGGCACGTCCTGGGCGGCGATGCGGGTGCCCTGGCCCATCGCGGTGTTGAACACCCGCGACAGTTCCGGCTCACTCTTGAGGTGGCTGAAGAAGTCCGTACCGAAGATCGCGTCGAAGACGGGTTCGCCGGTGCGAACGCTGTCCTCCATGCGTTCCCGGGCGCGGGTCATGAGCGGCTCGCTGAAGATGCGCGCGAGCGCGTACATGGAGTCCGGGGCGTCGCTGCGCAGCAGCGCTCCGGCGGCGGTGGCCTCGAAGACGGCCGGTTCGGGTTCGGTCAGCAGGTCCAGTGCGGCCAGGGCGCGCAGCAGGCGCAGCGTGGCCTGCGGGTGGGTTCCGCAGTCGGCCGCCACCTCGTCCGCCGTACGGGTGCCGGCCCCGATGCGGTCCAGCAGGCCGAGCCGGACGGCCGTGCCCACGGCGTACGTGGCGAGCTGTCCGAACAGCAGCCCGGTGACGGTGCCGCGGGCCGCGCGTGTGGGTGTCGCCCGTTCCTCGTTCGCTTCCACGTCCGCTCCTTGGTCTCATTCGCCTCGGACGCCGCTTCCGTGCCAGGTCGTGGCCCGGGGACGGCGCGGCGGGCCGGCGGACCGTACCCCCCGCCCCGCGTTAGTTAGGTAAGCCTAAGTTGATCGCCAGGGCTGCGCAACACACGTACGGGAATCGGTTGTTGACGCTTCACTCATCGAGCGTCACGGTGGGGATAGGCGCCGTACACGGCCCGGCGACCTGCGGCCGGGCGCGACCGCGGGCGCGGCCCGACCGGGCGCGACCGCGGCGCGGTCGCCGACACAGCCGCGGGCGCGCCCAATCCCCCGTATAACCCGGTATGCCCGTATCGTCCCTCCAGAGGAGGTATCACCATGACCCAGCCCAGCGACCGGCCCGAAAGCAGCACCGGCCCCGGCGACCGCTCCGTACGCCTCGCCGTCATCTACTACTCCTCGACCGGGACCATCACCGAACTGGCCAAGGCCATCGCGGACGCCGCCGAGAAGGCGGGCGCCGAGGTACGGCTGCGCAAGGCCGCCGAGCTGGCCCCGCAGGCGGCCATCGAGTCCAACCCCGCCTGGGCCGAAAACGTCCGCGCGACCGCCGACATCGCCGAGGCCACGCCCGACGACATGCTCTGGGCGGACGCGGTGATCTTCGGCTCGCCCACCCGGTACGGCAACATCGCCTCGCAGCTCAAGCAGTTCATCGACACGCTCGGCGGGCTGTGGCAGCAGGGCAAGCTGGCGGACAAGGTCTACAGCGGCTTCACCGCCTCCGCGACCAAGCACGGCGGCCAGGAGACGACCCTGCTCGCCCTCTACACCACGATCCACCACTTCGGCGGCATCGTCGTGACGCCCGGTTACACCGACCCGAGCAAATTCGCGGACGGCAACCCGTACGGCACCTCACACGTCGGTGGCCCCGAGACGCCGCTCGACGACGAGGTGCGCACCGCCGCCGGCGTCCAGGCGCGGCGTGTCGTGAAATACACCCGCGCCCTGAAGGCGGGGCTTTCCGAGGCCGGCTGAGGGTACGCGGCCACCATGGCACTCCACGAGGGCGCGTCCGCCAGGGACCGCGAGCAGCGTCTGTCGGTCAATCCCTTCTACGGGGAGGCCGACCCGGTGGCGGGCATGGCCGAGGCGCCGCCCCGGCATTCCCTGCCGGACGCCCCGGTCACCCCGCGCGCCGCCTACCAGCTGGTCCACGACGAGCTGATGCTGGACGGCAACGCCCGGCTGAACCTCGCCACCTTCGTCACCACCTGGATGGAGCCGCAGGCCGACATCCTGATGGCGGAGTGCCGCGACAAGAACATGATCGACAAGGACGAGTACCCGCGCACCGCCGAACTGGAGCAGCGGTGCGTGGCCATGCTCGCCGACCTGTGGCACGCGCCCGACCCGGCCGGCGCCGTCGGCTGCTCCACGACCGGCTCCAGCGAGGCGTGCATGCTCGCCGGCATGGCCCTCAAGCGCCGCTGGTCCAGGGCGAACGCCGACCGCTACCCGGCCACCGCCCGGCCCAACCTGGTCATGGGCGCGAACGTGCAGGTGTGCTGGGAGAAGTTCTGTACGTTCTGGGAGGTCGAGGCGCGGCAGGTGCCCATGCGGGGCGACCGCTTCCACCTGGACGGGGAGTCGGCCGCCGCGCTCTGCGACGAGAACACCATCGGCGTCGTGGCGGTCCTCGGCTCGACGTTCGACGGGTCGTACGAGCCGGTGGCGGAGATCTGCGCGGCCCTGGACGCCCTTCAGGAGCGCACCGGGCTGGACATCCCCGTGCACGTGGACGGGGCGTCCGGCGCCATGATCGCGCCGTTCCTGGACGAGGACCTGGTGTGGGACTTCCGGCTGCCGCGCGTCGCCTCCATCAACACCTCGGGCCACAAGTACGGGCTGGTCTACCCCGGCGTCGGCTGGGCCCTGTGGCGCGACAAGCAGGCGCTACCGGAGGAGCTGGTCTTCCGCGTCGACTACCTGGGCGGCGACATGCCGACCTTCGCCCTCAACTTCTCCCGGCCCGGCGCCCAGGTCGTCGCCCAGTACTACACGTTCCTGCGGCTGGGCCGGGCCGGCTACCGCGCCGTACAACAGAACACGCGCGACGTGGCGCGCTCGCTCGCCGACCGTATCGGCGCCCTGGGCGACTTCCGCCTGCTGACCCGCGGCGACGAACTGCCCGTCTTCGCCTTCACCACGGCCGACGGCGTGCGCGACTTCGATGTCTTCGACGTCTCCCGCCGCATGCGCGAACGCGGCTGGCTCATCCCCGCCTACACCTTCCCGCCCGACCGCGACGACCTCTCCGTCCTCCGCGTCGTCTGCCGCAACGGCTTCTCCCACGACCTGAGCGACCTGTTCATGGCCGACTTGGAACGTTTGCTACCGGAACTGCGGAAGCAGGGCGGACCGCTGGGGAACCGGTCGGGGACGGACACGTCGTTCCATCACTGAGGACTGCACCGAGGACAGTGGCAACGCGTCACCCGGCGTCACTCGTGCTGGTGGCGCTACGGTCGGTCGCAGGACGCGGAGCCACGAACGCGTATACGATTCGGTTCCGTTCCCGGTCGAAACCGGCCTCCACTCCCTGACCGAAGCGTGATCAATCACCGGACGCCGCCGCCTCCTCCTCATCCGCCGGCTCCGGCTCCCCCGTCGCATACGGATTCTCCTCCCCCTCCGCCAGCACCCCCACGAACGGCTCCCCCTCCCCCGCGAAGACGTACGCCCCGCCCTCGATCCGCTCGATCAGCCCACGGGTCCAGTCCGCGCCGGTGTCCGCCGCGTTCACCCACATGTTCATGATCTCGCCGATATGGCCGAGCTGCTCCGGGCCGTCCGCCGGTGTGTAGTACTCGGTGACCGACTCCCGCCACTCCTCCAGGCCCCGCACCCGCTCCTTGAGCAGGGCCACGGCCTCCTCGCGGGGCAGGTCGACGATGAAGCCGATCGCCGCGCTCAGTTCGTCCACCTTGCGGTCGTACTGGGACAGGGAGTCGCGCAGCAGCTTGAAGTACTCCGCCGTGCCCGCCTCGGTAATCTCGTACTCCGTGCGCGGGGGGCCGCCGGCGGTACTGGGGGCGATGTCGTGCGCGTGCAGCAGTCCCTGCTTCGCCATCTGTTTGAGAGCGTGGTAGATCGACCCCGGTTTGGCGTTGGACCACTCGTGGGCGCCCCAGTATTCGAGGTCGTTGCGCACCTGGTAACCGTGCGCCCGCCCGTGCTGTCGCACGGCCCCCAGTACCAACAGCCGGATCGCCGACATCGTCTCCTCGCATCCTTCACGCTCGCGCTGTGGCCAGCCTAGACCTCTTCTCTAATCAAGTTTGAATACCTGCTTGGCGCGCCCTACGCTCACCCTCATGGCCGAGACCGTGATTCCGATCCTCCCGTGCCCCTCCATCGACGAACTCCTCGACTTCTACCGGGCCCTCGGTTTCGAGGAGACCGCGTACCAGAAGAGCCCGAACCCGTACTGCGGCGTCCGCCTGCGCGGCATCGAGCTGCAGTTCTTCGGGATGAAGTCGTACGACCCGACCACCTCGTACAGCACCTGCTACGTCCTGACCGACGACGTGGACGGGCTCCACGCGGCCTTCCGCGCGAGCCTGAAGGCCGCGTACGGCAAGGTGCCGACCCGCGGGCTGCCGCGGATCGGGGCGCTGAAGGACATGGCGTACGGCGTGCGGCAGTTCCTGATGACCGACCCCGGCGGCAACTGCATACGCATCGGGCAGCCGATCGCGGACAGCTTCGAGTACCCGGCCGTCCCCAAGGAGCGGTACGCGCGCGCCCTGCACCAAGCGACGTTGTTCGCCGAGTCCAAGGGCGACCACGCCGCGGCGGCCCGCGTCATCGACCGGGCGCTGGAGAACGAACGGGGCGTACCGGGCAGTGAAGCGGCACCGGCCGGGCCGACCGCGCTCCAGCTCTTCCAGCTTCTCGTCCTGCGCGCCGAGACGGCTGCTCAGTTGGACGGCTCGACAGCGGCCGTTCCCTGGCTCGACCGGGCGGACGCGGTCGAACTCGACGCCGCGGAACGCGAGTCGGCACGCGACGTGCTGCGCCGGGCGGCGGAGTTGCGCGACGCCGCGAGCTGAAGGCGGGTCGGCGGTACGGAATGGCCCGCAGGCGCCCCATCCAGTCGGGCCGCTGTCCGGGACACGCCCGTCCCAGCGCTCTGACCAGCCCGGACACCAGCCCGCTTGTCCGGGACAGGCCAACCCCGTTGTCCCGCCGCCATGGCCGTACGCAGACTCCTGACCCGTCGGCCGGAGCCGGGGCGGAAGCCCTGCCCCCGGCAGCGACCTGTCCAGATGGTTTCTGCGAAGGGATTCCGCATGCGTACGTCGAAGAAGCTGGTGGCCGTGGCCGGGCTGGTGGCCGGAAGTGGACTGATCTGGGCGGGGCCTGCGACAGCTCGGGCGAGCGCGCCGACGACGACCGCGGCGGCCGTACGGGCCCTCCCCGCCGGTACGGCGCTCTCCCCCGCCCAGGCCCTCGCGGCGGGGTGCACCAAGGGCGGCCACGGCCAGTCGGTCGGCTTCGCGAACTGCCCGTCGTCCTTCGGCAAGTTCAAGGTACGGGTCTGGTGCACCTGGGCCGGCAGCGGCCTCAGCGCGTCGTGGCGCACCAAGTACAACGCCGCGAGCTGCAGCACCGGCAGCGTGCACACCGAGTCCAACGGCATCGAGATCATCAAGTACTGAGCGCAGCGCCCGGCACCGGCACGGGGGGCCGGTGCCGGGTCCGGCCGGTACGGAGGGGGCCGCGTCAGCCCTGCGCCGCGCGCTCCTCATCGACCAGGGTGAAGGCGGTCTTGCCGTCCAGGGACTCGCGGATGATGTCCGCGTGGCCGGCGTGCCGGGCGATCTCCTCGATCAGGTGGAGCAGCAGCCAGCGCATCGACTGCTCCGCCTTCGGCGGGAACCAGGGGGCCTCGGGCAGCGGGAACGTGCCGTTCAGGTCCGGCTGCGACCGGATGAACTCCTCGGTCGCCCGCGCCGTCTCCTCCCACTCGGCGAGCAGGCTCGCGACCGTCTGCGACTCCTCCAGCTGGAAGCTCAGGTGGTAGTTGGACATGTCGCGCTGGACGGTGTGCGGCACCTGCTGGGCGGTTTCCAGCCAGTCGCGCTCCACCTCGACGACGTGCTTGAGCAGACCGGCCAGGGACAGTTCGCTGGCGGACGGCTTACGGCTGGCCTGTTCGTCGGTCAGCCCGAGAACGGACCGGCGGATACCGCCGCGCTGCGCCTCCAGGAAGGCCAGGAGCGCGCCGCGCTCGTCGCCGTGGGCTTCGGCCGGAACGTGAGCGGGCATGGGAGCCGCCTTTCGTGAGGGCCGCGGCGCTGCTGCCGTGGTCGACAGGGAAAAAGCTACGGGCCATTGAGGACAGGTGGTGTCCTCAATGGCCCGCGGCTTTGGCCGCGTCCCGAAAATCGCCGCCCTGGATACGGGAAGCCTGGCCACCGGCGCCCGTCCGGGCCGCGTCGGCCGGTCCGGACGGGCGTGCTGGCGGTGCCGCGGACGGAAAGCGGCCGACCCTCAGAACGGGAACCGCGACCGCCCGTGCTGGATGGAGATCCACTTGGTGGTGGTGAACGCCTCCACCATCGCGTCGCCGTTCAGCCGCCCCAGCCCGGAGCCCTTCTCGCCGCCGAAGGGCACGATCGGCTCGTCGTGCACCGTGCCGTCGTTGATGTGGATCATGCCGGTCTCGATGCGCTTGGCGAACCGCACGCCGCGCTCGATGTCCCCGGTGTGCACGGCGCCGCTGAGCCCGTACGGGGAGTCGTTGGTGATCCGTACGGCCTCCTCGTCCCCGTCGAACGGGACCAGCGAGACGACCGGGCCGAAGACCTCCTGGGTGAGCGCGCACGAGCCCTCGGGCAGGCCGGCCAGGACGGTCGGACCGACCAGCGTGCCCCGGGCCGTGCCGTGCACCAGCGCGGTGCCGCCTTCGGAGACGGCACGCTCCACCACCGCGGTCACCGCCTCCGCCTGGCCCTCGTTGATCAGCGGGCCGATGTGGGTGGCCGGATCGGTCGGGTCGCCCACCTTCAGGGTCTTGACCTTGGCGACGAACTTCTCGGTGAACTCCTGCTCCACCGCGCGGTCCACCAGCACCCGGTTGGCGGCCATGCAGACCTGGCCCTGGTGCACGAAGCGGCTGAAGACGGCGGCGTCCACCGCGTAGTCGATGTCGGCGTCGTCCAGGACGACCAGCGCGCTGTTGCCGCCCAGCTCCAGGACGGTGCGCTTGAAGTGGGAGGCGGCGACGGTCGCAACGTGGCGGCCGACCTTCTCCGAGCCGGTGAAGGAGATGACCTTCGGCACCGGGTGCTCGATGAGCGCGTCACCGATCTCCGCGATGTCGGTGACCACGACGTTCAGCAGCCCGGCCGGCAGCCCGGCCTCCTCGAAGACCTTGGCGACCAGGCCGCCGCCGCAGATCGGGGTGTTCTGGTGGGGCTTGAGCACGACGGCGTTGCCGAGCGCGAGCGCGGGCGCCACCGACTTGACCGACAGCAGGAACGGGAAGTTGAAGGGGCTGATGACGCCGACGACGCCGACCGGGAGGCGGTAGAGCCGGTTTTCCTTGCCATCCACCGGGGACGGCAGAATGCGGCCCTCGGCCCGCAGCGAGAGCTGGATCGCCTCGCGCAGGAATTCCCGTACGAGATGCAGCTCGAAGGCCACCTTGGCGTGCGTGCCGCCGACCTCGGCGGCGATCGCCGCGCCGAGTTCCTGCTCCCGGTCGTCGATGATCCGCAGCGCGCGCTCGAAGACCAGCCTGCGGGTGTACGGGTTGGTGGCCCCCCACTCCCCCTGCGCGCGTTCGGCGGCACGGTACGCCTGGTCGATCTCGTCAACGGTGGCGACGGTTATGGACGCCAGCTTCTCCCCGTCATAGGGATTGAAGTCGACGATGTCCCACGAGCCGCTTCCGGCCCGCCATTCGCCGTCGATGTACTGGTACGCCAACTCGTCGAAGAAGGACATGAGAAATCCCAATCTGGAGGGCGGGACGCGCATCGGGGCGCCCGGCCGGGGGGTGCTGGCTCCTGATTGGCACTCATGCTACCTACGGGTTAAGTCAGTTGGAGTAGACCACGTATCAAGTCCCTGGTCTCGGCCGGATTCGGACTGTCCTCCTGGAGGCGGTCCATGACACGCGCGTACTGCGTCACCTCGTCGCGCTTGTCGAGATAGAGGGCGCTGGTCAGCTGCTCCAGGTAGACGACGTCGGGCAGCCCGGGCTCCGGGAATCCGAGCGTGGTGAAGGCGCCGCTCTCGCCCGCGTGCCCGCCGAAGCTGAACGGCATCACCTGGAGGCGCACATTCGGCCGCTCGGAGAGTTCGATCAGGTGCCGCAGCTGCCCGCGCATCACCTCGCGGTCGCCGTACGGGCGGCGCAGCGCCGCCTCGTCGAGCACACAGTGGAACTCCGGCGGGCGCTCTGCCAGCAACAACTTCTGCCGCTCCAGACGCAGCGCGACCCGGCGGTCGATTTCTGCCGCACCGGCATCGGGCATACCGCGGCGCACGACCGCATGCGCGTACTCCTGCGTTTGCAGAAGCCCGTGCACGAACTGGACCTCGTAGGCGCGGATGAGGGAAGCGGCCCCCTCCAGGCCCACATATGTCTGAAACCAGCCGGGCAGAACGTCGCCGTAACTGTGCCACCAGCCCGCGACGTTGGCCTCCCGGGCCAGTACGAGCAGTGCCTCGCGCTCCTGCGGATCGTTCACGCCGTACAGCGTGAGCAGGTCCTCGACGTCCCTCGCCTTGAAGCTCACCCGGCCCAGTTCCATCCGGCTGATCTTCGACTCGGAGGCGCGGATGGAGTAGCCGGCCGCCTCGCGGGTGATCCCGCGCGACTCACGCAACCTGCGGAGCTGTGCCCCCAGCAGGATGCGCCGCACCACGGACCCGCTCGATTCACTTGCGGACACCTTTGTGACCCTCCCATGGCCCACCCCGTCCAACAGTGGGCCGCAGTCTGCCACGTCCGGGCTTCGTTGAGTGCTCATCCGGTTACTGATGTGTGAGGTCCGGGCAGCCGCTCCACAAGAACACGTAGGAAGAAATACGCGTGAAGTGGCATGCCCGCCCCCAAACAGGGCGCGTGCACGTGCATCTGCCCTTGCATCTGGCGTACGCATTGGGAACCATGGGCAGCGCACGCATGCACGCTCGTGAAAGATCCGCCAGACCGCCAGATCCGGGTGCCCGGCCAGGATCATGACGTCCGCGAATGCCAGGGGTGCCTCGCATGGGAACGACTGTTTTGACCATGCTCCAGCCGTTATGGCAGGACTTTCCTTCCGCCGACCCCCTGGCCGTCTCCGGTTCCGTCTCCTATTCGCTGGCACCACGGTACGAGTCGGTGCGCGGAGCCCGGCAGTTCACCCGCGAGACACTGCACCGTTGGGAGCTGGAGGACATCTTCGACGGGGTCGCCCTGGTCGTCTCCGAACTGGTCACCAACGCGCTGCGGCACACCGCGGCGGTCGGCGGCGGAGCGTGCGAGACGTCCCACGACGCGTCCGCACTGCCCGCCAGGCTGCACCTGATGCGCTGGTCGTCCCGGCTGGTGTGCGCGGTACGGGACTCCAGCGACGCGACGCCGGAGGCCGGGGAGGCCGAGGCCGGCGCGGAGTCGGGCCGCGGCCTGTACCTGGTGGACGCCTTCAGTGACGGCTGGGGCTGGCACCCCCTGGCCAACGCGCCGCACGGCAAGATCGTGTGGGCGCAGTTCAGACTGCCCTGAGCGGCGGATGTTCCGGGGCCGCGGGGGCACGGGGCCCGGGGGCCCCGGAACATCCGCCGGCCTGCCCGGACGGCCGGAACCGTCCGGGCAGGCGCGCGGGCAGGCGGTGATCAGTCCCTGACCAGGTGGTCGAACTCGCCGTCCTTGACGCCCAGGATCATCGCCTCGACCTCGGCCGGCGTGTAGACGAGCGCCGGGCCGTCCGGGAAGCGCGAGTTGCGTACGGCGATCTCGCCGCCCGGCAGTCGCGCGAACTCCACGCAGGAGCCCTGCGAGTTGCTGTGCCTGCTCTTCTGCCAGATCACACCGTGGAGATCCGTTGCGGCCATGCCGTTGTATGCGTCGGGCACAGGTGTCTCCCCCGGTGGATGCGGTGGTCAGCGGTGGTGGATCCGGGCGCGCTGAGCGGTTGGCATTCGATGATGGTCTGTCAGTAGCAGTGCCGACAACAGGAACGGTGTCAACTGCAACTGCTTCGGATCATAGCTGCGTTCATGTGCCGATGCATGGTCGGATGCACGTGCACGACGGCCCGTAAAAGCCTGGTCACAGCACGTCGAGCACCCCGGGCACCTCACGCAACACCCGCATCACCGGGCCACCGCGCCCGGATCCCCCGCTCACTTCGACGCGTACGGCAGCAAAGCCATCTCCCGCGCGTTCTTGATCGCACGGGCCAGCTGCCGCTGCTGCTGCGCGCTCACCCGCGTGATCCGGCGACTGCGGATCTTGCCGCGGTCGGAGATGAACTTCCGCAGCAGGTCGGTGTTCTTGTAGTCGATGTAGGTGATTCCGGCCGCGTCCAGGGGGTTGGGACGGGGCGCGGACTTCTTACGGGGGTCGTGGCGGCGGGGCACGGAGGGGCTCCTGAGGTCGTACGGGCAGGTCACGGCCGTAGGGAAGCGGCGGACGCTACCGGCGGGGGGCGGGGAGGGCGGCCCGGGGGGACGGGGAAGGCGGCCCGGTGGGGAGCCGGCGGACCGGCGACCGGTGCCATGCCGGCGGATCGGCGGTCGGCAGGAAACCGGCGGATTACGGAACGGGATCGAGGAGTTCGTCGAACGCGGGGGCCAGCCGCTTCCACGCCTCGGGCCCGCCCGCGTACTCCTCGTCCGTCAGCAGGCAGGACTCCAGCAGCGACGTCAGACCGTCGCGGTCCAGCCCCGGCGAGGTGAAGACCAGGTGCTGCGCGCGGTCGCCGTGCTCGGGGTGCCAGTCCAGCGCGGCCGCGGCGCGGCGTACCGGCGGCACCAGCTCCCAGGCGGCGTCCGGCAGCGCGGCCAGCCACGGACCGGCGTTCTCGACGCACAGCGCGCCGCCCGCCGCGTCCCAGGACAGCAGCGTGTCCGGCCGGTCGGCCAGCCAGAACCGGCCACGGCTGCGGGCCGCCGCACAGGTCAGGTCCTCCAGCGCCGCGTACAGCCGGGCCGGGTGGAAGGGCCGGTCGCGGTGCCAGACGAGGGTGCCGACGCCGTCCGCGTCGGCCTCCTGCGGCAGCAGCGCGCACGCCGGGTGCTGCCGTGCCGCCGCCGCTTCCACGTCGAAGCCCGCGAGGGCCGCGGCGGCCAGCTCGCCGGGGGCGTCGACGGCCACCTGCCGGGCGGTGGGGTGCAGCTGCGCGAGCAGCGCCAGGTCGGACGCGTCGCCCTCCTCCTCGCCGGGCGCGATGGCAAGGACCGGCGGGTACTCCAGCTGCCGCGCCCAGGTATCCGCGACGGTCCGCTGATCGGAGGCCGCCGCGGCGAGCCCCGCCTCGGCCAGGTCGTCGCCGCAGCCCAGGTACGGCAGCAGCAGCGCCGGTTCGACGGCCGTGATGACGCCGGTCAGCGCCAGCTCCGTACCGCCGCAGGCCGTGACCACCTCGGCCATGGCCTTGGGCTCCACGGAGTCCCACAGCTCGACGACGGCCAGCCGGCAGGTCCGCCCCGCGGCCAGCCGCTCCAGTTCGGGCACCAGGTCCTCGCGCAGCGCGCAGCACGCGCAGTCGTTGACCAGCGGCGCCTCGCCCGTGTCGAGCACGCCGCCGGCGTCCCGTACGGTCCGGCGAACCGTTCCTTCAGCGGCCGTGGCGAGGTCGTGGTGCAGCGCGACACTGCCGGGCACGGCGCGCAGCAGGCGCTCCACGGTGGTCCGGCGGGCGTCCGAGTGCAGCCCGCCGACGATCACCACGGGCAGCCGGTCCCCGTAGCCGCCACTGGGGCCGCCGGGACCGCCGGTCGCGCCTTCGCGCGGCTGGTCCGGCGACGGGTCCTGCGACGGGCCGCCCATCAGCGGGCCCCGCGCTTCCCGTAACGGCGCTCGAACCGCTCCACGCGCCCCGCGGTGTCCAGTACGCGCGCCGTCCCCGTGTAGAAGGGGTGGCTCGCGGACGAGATCTCGACGTCGATGACCGGGTACGTGTTGCCGTCCTCCCACTCGATCGTCTTGTCGCTGGTCGCGGTCGACCGGGTCAGGAAGGCGAAGTCGGCGGCCCGGTCACGGAAGACGACGGGCCCGTACGCGGGGTGGATTCCAGGCTTCATGACGCTGCTCAGCGCTCCTCTCGGAAGTCGACGTGGCGGCGGACGACCGGGTCGTACTTCCTCAGCACCAGCCGGTCGGGGTCGTTCCTGCGGTTCTTGCGGGTCACGTACGTGTAGCCGGTCCCGGCGGTGGACCGGAGCTTGATCAAGGGGCGTAGTTCGTTGCGGGCCATGGGCGCTACTATACAGAAATGGTTTCCATTTTCATTAGGAGGTCCTGACCTTGTCCGCCCACTGCCAGCTGACCGGCCGCGCCCCCGGCTTCGGCAAATCCGTCTCGCACTCGCACCGCCGCACCTCGCGGCGCTTCGACCCGAACATCCAGCGCAAGCGCTACTGGCTGCCCAGCGAAGGCCGGCACGTCCGGCTGACGCTGAGCGCCAAGGGGATCAAGACCGTGGACACGATCGGGATCGAGGCGGCCGTCGCCCGTATCCGCGCACGAGGGGAGAAGATCTGATGGCCAAGAAGAGCAAGATCGCGAAGAACGAGAAGCGGCGCGCGACGGTGGCCCGTTACGCCGCCCGGCGGGCCCTGCTGAAGTCCGTCATCCGCAACCCGCACACCCCCGAACAGGAACGGCTCGCCGCCCAGCGCGAACTGACCCGCCAGCCGCGCGACGCGAGCGCCACCCGCGTCCGCAACCGCGACAGCGTCGACGGCCGCCCGCGCGGCTACTTCCGCGCGTTCGGACTCTCCCGCGTCGGCCTGCGGGAGCAGGCGCACGCGGGGTTCCTGCCGGGGGTGCGGAAGTCGAGCTGGTAGGGGTGGGGGCGGTCCGTCCTGGTGGGGGGCGGGCCGCCGGACAGCTTCAGAACTCGGCGGTGTCGATCTCGAAGTCGAACGGGGCGGGAAGGGCGATCGTCTTGGAGAAGGCGACCGCCGACTCGCGGGTGTAACGGTCCCCCGCGGGCTCGGAGTACAGGGTCACGCGGTGTGCCTCCCGGTCCACCAGGAGGTAGAGGGGGATGCCGACGCGGGCGTAACCGCGCAGCTTGGGGCCGCGGTCGCGGTCCGTGGTGGCCTCGGAGGTCACCTCGCCCACCAGCATCACGGGCGACGGGTCGTGGAATTTCAGCCGCCCGCCGAAGCTTCCCTTCGGGGCGATCACCAGGTCGGGAGTGACCTTGCCGGTGATCCATACGCCCGGCACGTTCAGTCCGAGCCCGGTACGCGTGCGCAGCCCCGCGTCCTTGCGACGGCCGGTCACCTGGTCCGCGACTTCGGCCACGATTTCCGCGTGCTCGCCGTCGGCGGGTGCTGCCACGTGGATCTCCCCCTCGATCTGTTCCACGCCCCACCCCTCGGGGGCTGCCGCGCTCAGCGCTTCGAAGGTCTCCTCGACCGACGCGATCTTGAGCGCGGCGCTGATCGCTTGATGCTCGCGCTCCGGGGCTGCCCAGGCCACAGGACCTCCTTCGTACGGAACGAGCCTGGCAGCACCGGCGACGTCAGGCAGGCGTTCGGGCGATCCTTCACCCGAACGAGCGTGCCCTCCCTCTCCCCCACCTCAGCTGTCCCCGCCCTCATCGATCAAGCGCCGCACCTCCCGGTCGATGAGACCCAACCGGGCCTCCGCGACCAGGGGAACGGCGCGGCGCTGGCGGCGTGCCTCGGAGGGGTCGATGTCGACCGTGACCAGCGCGGGCTCCCACTTCGGGGCCTGTGCCACCACCGTGCCGCGCGGGTCCACCACGCGGGAGCCGCCCCAGAAGGTGGCGCCGTGCTCGTTGCCGACGCGGTTGACGAAGACGATCCAGCACTGGAGCATCCGCGCCGTGTAGGAGAGCAGGGTGTCCCAGTACGAGCCGGTGTCCATGGCCTCCGGGTCGAGGCTGGCCGCGCTGTTGGTGGGGACGAACAGGACCTCGGCGCCGTCCTGCACGGCGAGCCAGGGCAGGACCGGCTGCCAGGCGTCGTTGCAGACCAGCGTCGCGCCCCGGCCGCCGCTGGGGGACTTCGTGAGGCTGTACGCGCGCAGCGACTGGCCGGGGCTGACGTGCTTGCGCTCCTCCCAGGAGAGGTAGTTGGGGAGGTACAGCTTGCGGTGGGCGTGCAGCAGCGCGCCGTCCGTGTAGTAGGCGGCGGTGTTGTACGCGCGGAGCACCGTGTGTTCGTGGAAGCCCACGAGGACGTCCGGGCCGAGCGTGCTCAGGTCGCGCAGCCGCGGGTCCTGCGCCTCGACCGACACGTCCCGGGGCAGGACGCCGAGGTGGTAGCCGTGCAGGCTCAGCTCGGGGAAGACGACGAGGTCGGCGCCCTGTTCCGCCGCCTTCTCGACCTCTTCGCGCGCGGTGGCGACGTTCGCGTCCACCTCGCCCAGCGCACAGTCCGTCTGCGCCAGCGCCACCCGCATGCCCGTACCTCGCTCCGTCGGCCACCACGCCCGCCGTGACGCCACGCCGCGCGCCGGAGCGGCGGCGAGTCCGCTTCGTGGCGTTTTGTGGCGTTACGGGCAGTACGTAGCCATGCTGACAGAGGTTGCGGGCGCGGGCGCGTTCGGGAAGGCGCGGTCCGGTGCCCCGCCTACCCCCGGAGGAATTCCTCCATCGTGGTCGCCAGGGCCACGGGGGTTTCGTGCATCGGGTAGTGGCCCGATCCCTCGATGGTGACGATCTCGACCTGCGGGTACCACCGCTGCCAGGTCTCCCTCATGAGGCCGGCGGTCACCGCCAGGTCGTACGCGCCGACGACCACCCGTACGGGCACGGGGTGGCGCTTGACCGCGTCCGTGACCGCCTCCGAGAGGTCGAGCTGCTGCCAGCTCGCCAGATAGGAGGCATGCGCCTCCTGGCGGGAGATGTCCAGGGAGTGCCGGACCATGCGGTCCAGCCAGATGCGGCCCGCGCGGTGGCCGGTGACCAGGTCGATGATGGCGCGGCGCTTCTCCGGGTCCGCCGAGGCGCCGTAGAAGAGCTCGTGCGTCGCGTCGTCCATCGAGTACGGGGCGGCGGGCACCGGCGCGAGGCCGAGGAGGCGGTTCACCCGATGGGGCGCGTTGACCAGTACCTGCTGTGCGGCCTTGGCGCCCATCGAGTGCCCCACCAGGGAGAACCGGTCCCAGCCGAGCTGGTCGGCGAGGGCCAGCGCGTCGCCGGCGATCTCCGGCAGGTCGTAGCGGCCCGGGACGTACTTGCGGTCGCCGTAGCCACGGCAGTCGAGGAAGGCGTAGGTGAAGGCGTCCCGGTCGAGGAAGTCCAGTACGGAGCCCCAGTTGGCCGAGGTCCCGAACCAGTCGTGAAGGACGATCACCGGGTGCGGTCCGGAACCGATGGCGCGGTGCGCGATGGCCATATGGGCGACTCCCTTGTCTGCCGTGGCGGGGTGGGGCGGTATGCGGCGAGGTGGGCGAAGTGCGGCGTGTGGCAGCCGGGCCCGGGTGGGGTCGGCGGGCGCATTCTCCCTTTCCTCGGACGGGCCGGGTAGGGGACGTAACCGGCCAATGCGGTGGTTGACGGCGCGACTTGACGGGGCCGGTCGGCCGGGGCCGACGGGGCTCGGGTTGCGCGAGGGCCGTTGTCAGTGGGGTGGTGTGCAATGGGGTCATGAACGGGGATGTGCGGGTGACGTACGAGCAGGTGCTGGCCTGGCGGCTGCGGCGGCAGGGCCTCCTGCCTCGTACGGACACGTCGGCCGAGGAGATCGTCGGGCGGCTCGCGGGGGTGCAGGCGCAGGTGGCCTCGGCGGCGGAGCTGGCGGTCGCGGTGCGACAGGAGAAGCCCTCGGCGGCGGGTGTGCGGGAGGCGCTGGAGGCGCGTTCGCTCGTCAGGACGTGGGCCATGCGGGGGACGCTGCATCTGTTGCCGGCCGGCGGGGCGGGGGCGTATCTCTCCCTGCTCGCCGCCGCGCGGACGTGGGAAAAGGGCGCCTGGCAGCGGGCGTTCGGGGTGAGCCCGCGGCAGATGGAGGCGCTGGGCGAGGCGGTCGGGGAAATCCTGGACGGGCAGGTGCTGACCCGGCGGGAACTGACCGAGGCGGTGCTCGCGCGGCCGGGCCTGGCCGGACTCGGGGAACAGCTGGCGTCCGGGTGGAGCACGGTGCTCAAGCCGTTGGCATGGACGGGGCGGCTGTGCCAGGGCCCGGCGCGCGGGCAGCACGTGACGTTCACGTCGCCCCGGTCGTGGCTGCCGGGGTGGCGCGGCATACCGGGCCCGGAAGAGGCTGCGGCGGCCGTGATACCGGCGTACCTGCGCGCGCACGGGCCGGCGACGCCCGCGGTGTTCGACGCATGGCTGCTGCGGGGCGCCACGCGCAAGGCGGTGCTGCGGGGCTGGTTCGAGGCGCTGGGCGACCGGGTGGTGGAGGTCGAGGTGGACGGCGACCGGGCGTATGTGATGTCCGACGACGCGGAAGACCTCGCCCGCACCGAACCCCACCACGGCCTCCACCTCCTCCCCGCCTTCGACCAGTACGTCCTCGCCCCCGGCACCTCCGACACCCGCCTGATACCGGCGGCCCACCGCGGCAAGGTGAGCCGGGCGGCGGGGTGGATATCCCCGGTGGTACTCCTCGGCGGCCGCGTCGTGGGCACCTGGTCCCTGACCGGTTCGAGGGTGGAACTCACGACGTTCGACGGCTCGGCGCTGCCGGGGGCGGAGCTGGAGGAGGAGGTACGGCGGTTGGGGGTTTGCGTGGGGGAGGAGTTGGTGGTGGTGGGGGGCGGGTGAGGGGAGCCGGTAGGGGGCCGGGGTGCCGCGAGCTGCGGCCTGGCTCTTGAACGGCGTCGGCCGACTTTCGGGAGGTTGGTGGTCAGCATGTACAGCAGCGGGACGAGAACGCCCAGCAGCGTGATGGCGACGGCGACGACGGGCGGCCACGTCGACACCCACCTCCCGGGAGTCGGCCGACGCCGTGCAAGCGTCGAGCGGCAGCTCGCCGTCGGCATGAGCCTGCTGGACGAGCGCGGCATGGCCCTGGCCCAGCCGGCCGAACGGGTCGGTGTGACCGTCGCCAGCCTCTCCGTCCTGAAGAACGACTGGGCCAGGGCGATCCGCTACCCCACGCTCAGCGCCATCTGCCGCGGGCACGCCGCGCCGCGCCGTTGTCAGTGGTGGATGCGAAGGTGAGCCCATGCGGTGGGTTGTCGGGGGATCCGGGGATGGCGGGGTGGTGGCTTGTGCTGTGGACGGGGGCGGGCGGGCCGTGGGGGTGCCGGTCCGGGCGGGGAGCGTGGTGGAGGCCGTACGGGCGTGTCCGCAGGCGGAGCGGTGGGTGTGGCGCTCCACCGCGGAGACGTACCGCAAGCTGCTCGCGGCGGGGGTGCGTGTCGAGCGGTGCTACGACGTGGAGGCGGCCGAGGCGCTGCTGATCGGGCACGAGGAGGGGCAGTCCGGCCAGCCGCGGTCGCTGGCCGCGGCGTGGGCGCGGCTGCACCGGCTGCCGGTGCCCGACGACCCGCCGGTGCGCGGCGCGGAGACACAGCCGTCGCTGTTCGAGCCGGGCCCGGTGCCGCTGCCGCCCGGCGTGGACGAGTTCACGGCGCTGCTGGAGGTGTACGCCGGGCAGCTTGAGCGTACGGAGCGGGCCGAGCACCCGGACCGGATGCGGCTGCTGCTGGCCGCGGAGTCGGCCGGAATGCTCGTGGCCGCCGAGATGGGGCGCGCCGGGCTGCCGTGGCGGGCGGACGTGCACCGGGAGTTGCTGGACGAGCTGCTGGGCGAGCGCTATCCGGGCGGGCTGGAGCCGCGCCGGATGGCGGAGCTGGCCGATGAGGTGTCGCGGGCGTTCGGAGAGGGCGTGCGGGTGCGCCCCGACCTGCCCGCCGAGATCGTCAAGGCATTCGCCGGCGCCGGGATCACGCTGCGCTCGACCCGTAAGTGGGAGTTGCAGGAGGTACGGCACCCTGCGGTGGCGCCCCTCCTGGAGTACAAGCGGCTGTACCGGCTGCACACCGCGCACGGTTGGTCGTGGTTGCAGCAGTGGGTCCACGAGGGCCGCTTCCGCCCGGAGTACCTGCCCGGGGGCACGGTTTCGGGCCGCTGGACCACCAATGGCGGCGGCGCGCTGCAGATTCCGAAGGTGGTCCGCAGGGCCGTGGTCGCCGACCCGGGCTGGCGGCTGGTGGTCGCCGACGCCGAGCAGATGGAGCCGCGGGTGCTCGCGGCGGTCTCGCGGGACCGCGGGCTGATGGAGGTGGCGGGCAGCGGCCGCGACCTGTACGCGGACCTGGCGGCGCGGGCGTTCGGGGGCGACCGCGATCAGGCCAAGCTGGCGCTGCTGGGGGCCATTTACGGCCAGACGTCCGGGGACGCCCTCAAGCACATGGCGGACCTGCGGCGGCGCTATCCCGACGCGGTGGAGTACGTGGACACGGCCGCGCGGGCGGGCGAGGAGGGCCGTCTCGTACGGACCTGGCTGGGGCGTACGTGCCCGCCCGCCTCCGTGGCGCCGCCCGACGAGGCGGGCCTGCCGCAGGAGGAGGCACCGGCGTACGGCAGCACGGCGGGCGCCCGGGCCCGCGGCCGGTTCACCCGCAACTTCGTGGTGCAGGGCAGCGCCGCCGACTGGGCGCTGCTGATGCTGGCCGCGCTGCGCAGGTCGCTGGCACCGCTCCGGGCGGAGCTGGTCTTCTTCCAGCACGACGAGGTGATCGTGCACGCCCCCGAGGAAGAGGCCGGGGCGGTGGCCGGATTCGTGGCGGAGGCCGCCGAGCTGGCGGGGCGGATCGCGTTCGGCGGGACGCCGGTCCGGTTCCCGTTCAGTACGGCGGTGGTGGAGTGCTATGCCGATGCGAAGTGAGGTGGGGACGGACATCGGGTGACGGGGTAGGCGGGAGAGGAGGGCCCCTCTGGGGGCGGTGATCGGACGAGTCCGAGGGTGGGAGTGGTGAGTGCCTGCTGTGCCGGTAGATCCTGAGCTGCCTGGAGACCCCCCACCGCGTGCGCATCCCGAGCTGCCCGTGGCCCCCGAGCTGGCGCCCGTCCTGGAGCAACTGCCGCCGATGCTCGACCCGTACGCCGACATCGCGGGCACCCGCGCCGGCCTGCACACGCTGGCCTGCCATTTCCCGGCGGACCGGACCGGGGTGGAGAGCGAGCGGTTCGGCGTGCCGCGGCCGGACGGTTCGGAGCTGGCGGTGGAGGTCTACCGGCCGGTGGGCGCGCCGGGTGCGTCGCCGGGCGGACCGGGACCGCTGCCGTACGAGCACGGCCCGCTGCCGTACGAGCCGGACCCTCTCCCAGGCGTACTGCAGTTCCACGGCGGCGGTTACACCTTCGGGCAGGCGCCGCCCGGTGAGGACCGTACGGCGATCGAGCTGGTCCGCGCGGTGGGCGCCGCGGTGGTGTCCGTGGAATACCGCCTCGCGCCGGAGCACCCGTGTCCGGCGGCGGTCGAGGACTGTTTCCTCGCCCTGGAGTGGACGGCGGGGCAGGCGGCGGCGCTCGGTATCGATCCGGCACGCCTGGCGGTCAGTGGGCAGTCCGCCGGGGGCGGGCTCGCCGCGGCCGTCGCGCTGATGGCCCGCGACCGTGGCGGCCCGGCCCTGGTCCACCAGTCGCTCGTCGTACCGGACCTGGACGATTCGGCCGGTACGCGCCCGACGCCCGCGGACGACGATCCGCGGCTGCCCGACGGCGCGTTCGTACAGCGGGGCTGGCGGCATTACGTGCCCGAGGGGGCCGGCGCGCACCCGTACGCGGCGGCGGCCCGCGCCACCGACCTGCGCGGCCTGCCCGGCGCGTGCGTCGTCGTCTGCGGCCTCGACCCACTGCGCGACACCGGGCTCGCCTATGCCCGCCGGCTGGCGGACGCCGGTGTGCCGGTCGCGCTGCACTACGTACCGGGCGCGTGGCACGGCTTCGAGATGTTCGCGCCGGAGACCCGGCTCGCGCGGGAGACGACGGCGTACTGGACGGGGCGGCTGCGTGCCGCGTTGCACGGCGGGCGCGAGGGCGGCTCCGAAGAGGGGCCTGGTTCCGGCCTCACTCCCCGGCCGTCATCAGCAGCCCCCGCGTGATCCGCACCATCGCCGCGACCAGCACCTCGCGCGGCTGCTCGGGGTGATCCAGCCACCACAGGGCGAGTCCGTACAGGGAGCTGCGGATCGCCTCGCCGAGCGGTTCCAGCTCGGCTTCCGGCAGGCCGGGGATGTGCTCGCGCAGGAGCGCCACGTCGGTGGCGCGCTGGCGGCGTTGCAGTTCGCGGTGGAAGTCCTGCACCTCCGGGTCGCCGGTGGTGTCGCGGAACATCATGCGCCAGATGTACGGGTGGCTCCGCACGTGCCCGAACCACGCGTCGTACATCGCTTCCATGCGCGTGAGCAGGTCGCCCTCGCCGTGCAGGAGCTGCTGGACGGGCGCGGCGGCGAGTTCGTCGCGGTGGCGTTCCAGAAGGGCGAGGTGGAGTTCCTTCTTGGAGTCGAAGTGGCGGTAGAGCATCGGTTTGCTCAGGCCCGCGCCGTCGGCGATGTCGCCGATGGTGGTGCCGGCGTAGCCGCGCTCGGCGAAGAGGCGGGCGGCGGTGTCCTCGATGCGTCTGCGGGTCTCGGCGCGGGCCGCGCGCGTCCGGTCGATGTCGCTCATGGGCTCGCCTTCACGGTGTCTCCGGTGGATACTGAGGCGTGTACTCAAGCGTGTACCACAAAGTATACGCGGTAGTAACTACGGCTGAGGGTGATCGGCCCATATGGCGGGCCGGCCCCTGGAACGGGGTACGAAAATGATCGTTTCCGTGCATCTCGCCGACATCGGCCTCCGCGCCGCCCGCGACGTCCTGCGCTCCCGCCCGCGCCCCGGCGCCCTCCCCGGCCTGCGGCACGCGCAGACCGCGCTGACCGGCGACATCGCGGCCGGGCTGCCGCGGCTGCGCCCGGGGCGCGCCGCGCTGATCGCCGCGTGGGACGACGACGCCGCCCTGGACCGCTTCCTGGCGGACCATCCGCTGGCCGGGCACTTCGCCTCCGGGTGTCAGGTGCGTCTCGAACCGCTCGGGGTACGGGGCTCCTGGTCCGGCATGCCCGTCGAAGTCGCGCCCGACGCCCGCCCGGCGGACGACGACGAGCAGGTGGTGGTGCTCACCCTGGGCGAGACCCGGCTCCGCCGCCTGGGGCCGTTCCTGCGCGCCAACTCCCGGGCGTCGGGGCGGGCCGCCGCCGACCCGGCCATGACGGCGTCGGCCGCGCTGGCCCGGCCGCCACGCTTCGTCGGCACCCTCTCCGTGTGGCGCAGTCTGCGCGAGATGACGGCGTACGCCTACGGTGAGCGGCGTCCGAAGCACCGGGAGACGGTCGCGGCGCACCGGGCCCGGCCTTTCCACCACGAGGCGGCGTTCGTCCGCTTCCGCCCGTACGCGGCGCACGGAACGCTCGGCGGCCGGACCCTGTGCGAGACGGCGGCCCCGGGCGTGCCCACGCCATAGCCGAGGCGCCGGGCCCCGGTGCGACCACGCCCCGCACGAGGCGGCGACCCGGGCGTGACCACGCCATAGACTCGGCGGACAGCCGAGCACGTATGGAAAGGGATCAGCGTTGGCCGACACCGGAGCAACTCCAGACGCCTCGGCACCGGCCACGGGAGCGGACCGGTCCGCGAAGGGCGGCGACAAGGCCGTCAGGACCGCGGTTCCCGAGGGGAAGCTGAGCCCCAAGGACCGGCGCAAGCGGATCGCGGACCGGGTGCTGGCCGAAGGGCAGGTCAGCATCGAGGACCTGGTCCAGGAGCTGGGCGTCAGCCAGATGACGGTCCACCGCGACCTGGACTCGCTGGAGCACCAGGGCTGGCTGCGCAAGGTGCGCGGCGGGGCGACCGCCGCGCCCAACGCCCTGTTCGAGTCCAACGCGCGCTGGCGCGGCAACGAGCAGGTGGCGGCGAAGGAGGCGATCTGCGCGGCGGCGCTGGCGATCGCCGAGCCCGGCCAGGCCGTGATCATCGACGACTCCAGTACGGCGCTGCCGCTGGCCCGCTCGCTCGCCTCGCGCGGCGCGTACACGGTCATCACCAACTCGCTCCAGGTGATCAACGAGCTGGCCGAGGAGCCGGACATCCGGGTGATCGCGCTGGGCGGCGAGTACCACGCCGCCTTCAACGCCTTCCTGGGCATGTCCACGGCCGACATCGCCCGCAGCTTCCGCGCCGATGTGGCCTTCCTGTCCACCTCCGCCGTCGACAACGGCCACTGCTACCACCAGGCGCAGGAGAACGTCCTGGTCAAGCGGGCTTTGATGGCGGCGGCACGGCGCCGGGTACTGCTGGTGGACCACTCCAAGTTCGGCCGCCAGGCGCTGTACGAGCTGGCTCCGCTGGCCGATTTCGACCTCGTCATCTCGGACGAGCGGCTTCCGCAGGAAGAGCGGGACGCGCTGCAATCCCTGGGGGTGCGGTACGAGTTGGCCGCCGAGGGAGCACACCGGGCATGAGGCCATGAAGGCATGAAGGGGGCACACCAGGGATGAGCGAGGGACAGGCATCCGGCGGTTTCGAGCGGGTGAATCCGCCCGTGCTGTCACCGCCGACCGGCTTCAGCCACGCCGTACGGGCCGCGCCCGGGACGATCGTGTTCCTGGCCGGGCAGACCGCGCTGGACGGGGCGGGCCGCATCGTCGGCGACGGCGTCGTCGAGCAGTTCGAGCGTGCGCTGAGCAATCTGCTGACCGCCGCCGAAGCCGCCGGCGCGGGCCCCGGCGACCTGGCCAAGCTGACGGTCTTCGCCGTGGACGTGGCCGACTACCGCAGCAACGCGGCGGCCATCGGCCAGGTGTGGAAGCGGCTGGTCGGCGGCGACTACCCGGCGATGGCGGTGATCGGCGCGACGCGGCTGTGGGACGAGGCGGCGCTCGTGGAGATCGAGGGGTTCGCGGTCGTACGGTAGCCGCGCCCGGCCCGGCCCCGGCCGCTCACCGGGGCCGGCCCGCCCGCCGGGAGCCCGCCGGGCCTACGCCACCGGCTGCTCCCGGTGCAGGGCCACCAGCTCGGCCGCGTCCCGCTCGTCCAGTACGAGGCCGAAGTCCGACTCCAGTACGGCCGGCAGTTCCTCGGCCGGGACCTGGCGCACCACCCGGGACCAGTCGGGGCGGGTCAGCGTCAGCTCCGTACCGATCAGGGTGCGCCGCAGGTCGGGGCCGGGCTGCTGGACCACCAGCCGGCCGGTGAACGGCGAGCGCGGGTGGCTGGAGATGTAGTAGTTGAAGACGCCGTAGTCGGCCGGGTAGCGCGCCTCCGGGCCGAAGGCGTACAGGTCGAACCAGCCGTCCTCGTGCCGCGACCGCAGCACCCAGGTGCCGCAGGCCGTGTCCGCGCCCTCCGCACCCTCCGGCGCTTCGCGTACGAGGCCGAACGTCCAGCCGCCCTGCCGGACCTCGATGCCCTCGCGCAGCGGGACCGGCGCCAGCAGGGCCTCGCCGCCGAAGCCGACGTCGGTGATCCAGTCCTCGCCGTCCAGCCGCACCTTGAGCAGCGCGTGCGTGACCGGACGGATCTTGGACTCGCCCATGCGGATGCGGGCGCCCAGGCCCGAGACCCGGAAGCCGAGCCGGTCCAGCGCGGCGGCGTAGAGCAGGTTCTGCTCGTAGCAGTAGCCGCCGCGGCGGCGGCCGACCATCTTCTCCTGGAGCGACTTCAGGTCCAGCGGGACCGGCCGTCCGAGGATGATCTCCAGGTTCTCGAAGCCGAAGGCGGCCGCGTGGCGGGCGTGCAGTTCCCGCAGGGTGGCTTCGGTGGGCGTGCGCTCGCCCTCGTATCCGATGCGTGCGAGGTACGCGTCGAGGTCCAGCTGGTCCCCGCCCCAGACGGTGTCGCTCATGGTCGGTCTCTGCTCCTTCGTGCCCTGGGGCGGCCGCTTCCGTACGGTCGGCAGCGTGCCACCCCTTCGACCCTACGAGACGGCCGGGGCCCGGCGCAGAGGGCCCGCCGCTGCCACCACTCCGGCCAGCAGCAGGGCGGCGAGCCCGGCGACGAGCAGGGGGGAGAGGGCTGCGGGCCGGCCTTCCGGCCGGGTGGCGCCCATGTAGTCGAGCAGCGGCAGCCCGTTGAAGACGCAGTACCAGAGCGGGAGGTACAGGGCCTGGAAGAGTCGGTGGGTACGGGAGAGCGAGCCCAGCGCCAGGGCCAGCGCGGGAATGAAGACCGCGCCGCCCGCCCAGGAGGCCACGCCCTGCCAGTCCCCCGCCATCGCCAGCCGCAGCAGTGGTACGGACCCGGTTGCCGCGGTGAGGGCGAAGCCCGCTGACCATTCGGCCAGCGCGCGGTGGCGTGCTGCCGGGTAGCTGCCCAGTAGGGCCTGCACGCCGTGTTCGTGGCGCTGGGCGCCGAGCCGGGACCAGATCAGTACGGGCCAGATCCAGGCCAGCGGCAGGACCACCCGGGCCGCACCGGCCGTGGGCACACACAGCCCCGCGATGGAGATCAGGGCGGCTCCGGTCCACCACCACCAGGCGACGCCTTGGAGCAGGATGCGGAGTTCGCCAAGGACGAGGCGGTGGTAGGTGGCTCCGGGGGGTGTGGCGGTGGCGGGGCTCAGGAAGGAAAGCGGCCGGTGGACGGTGGTCACGGTGGGGCCATGGGGCTGGGGCGGCCCCGGGACCGTGCCCGGGGCCGCCTCCTGAACCCTCTGGCCGGCCGTCGCGCCGCGCGCTCCCCCGCGCGCCGGATCGAAGCGGCCGAACCAGAGGGCGGGCAGCAGGGCCAGCGCCACGGCGGCGAGGACCAGGGCCACACGGCCCAGTACAAAGCCCTGCTCCGGTGTGAAGCCGTGCCACACGAACGTGCGCAGCGGCTGTTCCAGGTAGGTGAACCCGAGGCTGAACTCGCCTGTTACGCGTGTGTGTTGGGCGGCCAGATCGTCCGCCATCGAAGCCACCGCACCGTGTACGCCGATGCCGCCCAGCGGCGCGTCCGGCCGCTGGCCGCCCAGGACCAGCGCCAGCCACACGAAGAACCAGACGACGTTCCCCACGCCGCCGCGCAGCACCGGCAGCGACTCGAACAGCAGCGCCGCGGCCCCGGTGACGACCATCAGGGGCAGCGCGATCAGCACGAACGGCTTCAGCAGCGCCACCGGGTCGATGCGGTAGGACTCGCCGCGTGCCAGTTGCATGACCACCGCGGTGACCGCCAGCACGCCCAGCATCGAGACCAGCACCAGCACATTGCTCAGCAGCTTGCCCGCGAAGTAGCCGGTGGTCCGCAGCGGGGTGGCCGCGAGCAGCCGCCCCACGCCCGAACGCTCGTCCCTGACCAGCGCGTTGCGTACGACATAGAACCCGGCCAGCGGCAGCCACAGCGCCGCGGCGAGGGCGGTCGCGACACCGACGTACGCGCTGTTGTACGTCCCCCGGAAATCGCCGATCTGGAGGATGACCCAGTGCGAGGTGGGCTGCGGGACGGCGAGATAGCCCAGGAGGACGGCGGCCAGCAGCGTCACGGCGTACGCGGGGCGGCGCACCCGGTCGCGGACATCGCCCAGCGCCAGGCGGCCGAGCCTCACCGGAAGACTGCCGATACCCACCCGGAACCCGCCGGGGCTCACCGGGACCCTGCCGACGCTCATCGGACGCCTCCCGCGCCGACCGTCGCCAGGTACGCGTCCTCCAGGTCGGGCATCCGCTGCACCGCTCCCTCGTACGGCCGGAACGGCGACAGCAGCCGTACCCGTACGCCCTCGGGGGTCCGGACCATCCGGCTGACGACGTGCCGCGCCTGCACCTCCGCCACCTCCTGCGTGCCGACCAGCACCTCCCACACCTGCCCGGCCACCGCGGCGAGCAGTTCCTCCGGCGTGCCGCGGCGCAGCAGCCGGCCGCCCGCGACGACGGCGATGTCCCCGGCGACCGACTCGATGTCGGAGACGATGTGGGTGGAGAGCAGCACGACGCGTTCCATGGCCAGTTCGGCGAGCAGGTTGCGCAGACGGGCGCGCTCCTCGGGGTCGAGTCCCGCGGTCGGCTCGTCCACGATGATCACCTTGGGGTCGGCGAGCAGGGCCTGCGCGATGCCGACGCGGCGCAGCATGCCGCCCGAGTACGCGCCCAGCGGGCGGCGGGCCGCCTCCGTCAGGTTGAGCAGCTCCAGCAGCTCGCCGATACGGGTGCGGGCCCGGCCCGCGGGCACGCCCTTGGCGGCGGCGAGGTAGGCCAGGAACTCGCGGGCCGTCAGGTTCGGGTAGACGCCGAAGTCCTGCGGGAGGTAGCCCAGGGCGGCGCGCAGCGGCCCGGGGCGCCGGACCGCGTCCTCGCCGTCGTAGCGGAGCTGTCCGGCGGTGGGCCGGGTGAGGGTGGCGGCGATGCGCATCAGGGAGGACTTGCCGGCGCCGTTGGGGCCGAGCAGGCCCAGCAGACCGGGGCCCATACGGAGGGTCAGGCCGTCCACGGCCTGCTTGCCGCCGCGGTAGACCTTGCTGACGCCGAGGAGTTCGAGGGTGGTCATGCGGGGGTGTGGTCCTTGCCGTGCTGGGCGCCGCCGTGCGGCTCCGCCTTCGTATCGCCGCGCAGGTCCGTCTTCGCGCCCTCGCGCAGCACGGTCACGCCGCGCGGCACCTCGACCTTGAAGCGCGCGTCACAGATGGCCAGGCCGGTGCACCCGGCCTCCAGGTCGAGGGTCTCCCCCGTCAGCTCCCACCGCAGCCTCTTGCTGCCGCTCTTCGCGTCGAACCAGCGGGTGACCTTGATGTCCTTGCGGTCGGTGGCGACCAGGTCGGCCGGGATCTCGTGGGTCTTCACGTTCAGCGTCCGGCCGGCGAAGGGGAACGTCTTCACCGCGGGTGCGGCGGACTTGGCGTCCACGGAACAGCCGGTCAGGGCGAGCGCGGCCAGCGGTGCGGCGCAGGCCGCCGCGAGGCGGAAGCCGGTCGTACGGGTGCTGCGTGGAACCACCGGAATCGCTCCTCCGAGGTGCGGGAATGGGTGCACCTCCGAGGATCGGCGGCTCGCGCCCGTGCCACATCTGCCGTTCGGCAGATATCGCGTGGCTTTGTCGCGCGGCTGTATTGCCCGGCTGTGCGGAGCGTTACGGTCCGGGCCCCGGGCGTCCCGTTTCAGGTCGCCGGGAGTACGGCGTGCACCCGCCAGCCGTCCCCGTGCCGTCCGTACGCCAGCGTGCCGCCGAGCGCTTCGACGCGCGCGGTGAGGGCGGCGAGACCGGTGCCGCCGCCGTGCCGCGGGAGGCCCAGCGGCCCTGCCGGGCGGCCGCCGCCGTCGTCGGTGACCGTCACCGCGACCCGGCGGCCGTCCCCCGGCCCGTCACCGGCAGGAGCGCCCGCGACCTCGACGCTCACGCGTTCCGCACCGGCCGCGTGCCGCCGGATGTTGGTGAGCGCTTCCAGTACGACCCGGTGGACGGCGTCCTCGGTGGCGCGGGGCAGGGTGCCGGACAGGGCGTCGTCGAGGTCGAGCGCCGTCCGGACGCCGGTCGCGCCGAACCGTTCGACCATCTCGGCCAGGTCCGCCAGCCCGTACAGGCGGGTCGGCGGAAGCTCGCCCGCGTCGCCGTACGCCTCGGGAGGCTGCGGGCTGTCGGCCACCGCATGCCCCTCCGGGTCGCGCAGCGTCCGTACCGTACGGTCCATCGAGTCCAGCGCGCGCAGGCCCGCGTCCTCCAGCCGGGCCAGCAGCTCCGCCGTCTGCTCCCGGTCGTACTCGGCGACCCGGGCGGCCTGCACCTCCAGCACGATGCCGGTGATCTCGTGCGCCACGAAGTCGTGCAGGTCACCGGCGACTTCGAGGCGCTGTTCGCGACGGGCCTGCGCCACCGCGCGGTGTCGCCGATCTTCCTGGGCCCGCAGGTACAGCGCGAGGCCGCCGACGCCCACCGTGACGAACAGGGCCGGCGCGCTCACCAGGACGGCCGCACCGCCCTTCACGGGCGGATCGGCGTGCAGGAACCGCAGCGGCAGCAGGATGAACGCCAGCGCCGCCAGGAACCCGCCCACGGCGGCCTGCCGGGCCGGTGCGCGGCGGATCTGCCGCGCGGCCAGTACGAGCAGCGCCGGGGCCTCGGCGAACTCCCACAGGGCCGCGTAGCTCTTCGGGCCCCGGTAGACCAGGTCGACGGCGAGGGACAGCACGGCGGCGGTGATCACGGCGGCGCCGAGGGTGATCCTGCCCCACGGCCAGCGCATCGGCGCGGCGAACGCGGCCACGACCGCGGGCAGCGCCGCGATCAGCGCTTCGAGCGGCGCCCCGCCCCTGACCAGCGGCACCGGCAGGAGCAGGCACAGCGCCCCGGCAGCGGACCACCCCAGCCGCCGCCCCGTCACCACCGCGGGACCTCCCGCCCCGCGTAGCCCATCTCCCAGGCGTGCACCGCGATGCCGACCCGGTTCCGTACGCCCAGCTTGCGCTGGATGCTGGCGACGTGGGTCTTGACCGTGCCGGGCGAGATGAACAGTTCGCGGGCGATGTCGGCGTTGGTCAGGCCCGCCGCCACCTGCCCGGCGATCTCGGTCTCGCGCTCGGTCAGCGCCTCCAGGGCGCGGGGCGCGGCGGGCCGGGAGCCGGTGACGTGCTTGAGCAGCCGGACCGTGATCGAGGGGCTGATCAGGCTGTCCCCGGCGACCGCGGCACGCACGGCTTCGATCAGCAGCGCCGGGCCCGAACGCTTCAGCAGGAAGCCGCAGGCGCCGTGCCGCAGCGCGGGATACACGTATTCGTCCAGGTCGAAGGTGGTCACGACGACGACCCTGACCTTGGGCAGCGGATCGGCCGTACCGCCCGCCGGGCCGGAGTCCGTACCCGTACCGGCCAGCCTGCGGGTGACCTCCAGGCCGTCCATCCGCGGCATGCGGATGTCCACGAGGGCCACGTCGGGCCGCAGGGCGCGGGCCGCCTCCAGGGCCGCCACCCCGTCCGCCGCCTCGCCCACCACCTCGATGTCCGGTTGGCTCTCCAGTATCCGCCGCAGCCCCCGGCGGACCATCTCCTGATCGTCCGCGATCAGCACCCGAATCGTCACGACCGGTCATCCTGCCATGACGGCTCCGGGCGGGCCGGGGCGGCCGGACCACGACCCGGGCGGCCCGGGAGCCGCCCGTACCGGCGGCCGCGCCTAGACGATGACCCCGTCCAGGCCGTAAGCGGCGGCGATCCGGTGGTAGTTCCGCGGCGGTACGTCCCATGCGAAGACCTCCAGCCGGTCGCCGTGCGCACCGTGCAGCCGGTGGACGGCGGACACGTACTGGGCGTTCACCTTGGACAGCTGGGGGTTGATCTGGTCCACGTAACGCGCGTACGAAGCCAGGGAGTTCACCGGCGGGTTGCCGAGGAAACCCGTGCGCACCTGGGGGACGAGGTTGTGCACCGTGCGGACGCTGTTCGCGCTGAAGCTCTGCACCACCAGCCTGCGGCGCACATGGGAGCGGTCGAGCCAGCCCGCGCCCGCGAGTTCCCTGACGATGCGGGACTCGATGCCGGGGTACTGCTGCGGGTTCTTGATCTCCAGCAGCAGCCGCAGATCGCGGTCCTCCATGCGCCGCAGGAACTCCTTGAGCGTCGGCACCCGTTCGCGCGCGAAGCGCTTGCCGTACCAGCTCCCGGCGTCCAGCCGCGCGATCTCGGCGGCCGTGAAGTCCCGTACCCGCCAGGGGGAGCGGTCGGGGTACAGCTGCTCGACGTTGGTGGTGCGGGCCAGCGTGGCGTCGTGCATCACCACGAGCTGCCCGTCCCGGGTCCGCTGTACGTCGTTCTCCACCCACTCGAAGCCCTGGCGCTCCGCCGCGTCCACCGCGGCGAGGGTGTTCTCCGGCGCCACCTGGGAGGCGCCGCGGTGCGCCACGACGACCGGTCCGCCGAACCAGGGGAACCGCACGGCGTCGGCCAGCGGGGCCGCCACCCGGCCTACCGTCGAACTGGCGTTCGCCATCGCCGTACTCACCGGGGCCAGGGCCGCGAGCAGCAGTGCGCATCCGGTGGCCGCCACGACACGGAACGATCTCTGGTTCATCGGGGGGCCTCCCGGGCGCACAACCGCAGACGGCAACGCCTGCGACGGACAGCAACGACTGTGGCAGCCTTGCCCCGATATGCCCTTAAGCATTCAAAAATGCCGCCATGCGGGGCGCGCACTCCGGGTAGTGCACGCCCCGGCGCGCGGGGCGCCCACCGGCCGCGGAGGAGGCCGCCTCACCCCTCGTCGGCCACCAGCCGGTACGCCCCCTCCCCCGCACCGCCCCGCCGCACCAGCCCGCCGGTCGGCGCCGGGAAGTGGCTGCCGAGCAGCAGGGCTCCGGTGCGCGCCACCTCGTCGAGGAGGCGGCGACGGGTCCGTACGGCCTCCTCCGGGTCGATGTCCACGCTGCTGCACAGGTCGGGGTGGGCGAGTTGGACGGGATGGTGCACGCAGTCGCCGGTGATGAGGGCCGACCGCCCGTCGCTGCGCAGGGCGACCGCGCTCTGGCCGGGCGTGTGGCCGGGGGCCGGGACGAGGGTGAGCCCCGGGATGATCTCGACACCCGGCCCGGCAACGTCGATCAGGTCCAACTGGCCGTTCTCCCGTACGGGTTCGACCGAGTCGCGGAACATCTGGCGGCGGCTCTCCTCCATCTCGACGCCGGACCAGTAGGCGTACTCGGCGCGCGCCGTGAGGTACCGGGCGCGGGGGAACGTCGGGCGCCAGCTGCCGTCGGGGGCGAGGCGGGTGTTCCAGCCGACGTGGTCGGCGTGGAGGTGCGTGAGGATCACGTGGTCGACGCTCTCCGGCGGGAAGCCGGCGGCGGCCAGCCGGTCGAGGTAGGGCGTGTCGAGCTGGTGCCAGGCCGGGTTGGCGCGCGTCTTGCCGTTGCCGATGCCGGTGTCGACCAGCACGCGCCGGCCGCCGATCTCCAGCGCGAAGGTCTGCACGGCGGCGCGCAGGGTGCCGTCGGGGCGCGCGAACGACGGCGCGAGCCAGGGCACCTCGGTGACGAGCCCGGACGTCGCGTCCGGGAGCAGCCAGGCACCGGTCTCGGGCGGCAGCGCCACCTCGTCGATGCGGTGGACGACGATGTCGCCGATGTGCCAGGGGGATGCGGGGTGGACGGTCATGGAGACCTCCGTACGGGTGGGGGCGGGAAGGGGACGGAGACGGGGCCGGGATCGCGCAACTGAAGAGCCGTAAAAGCTAAGCATTTGCGTTTGGCGAGCCTAGCCCCCTACGCTCACCAAACGCAAAGCCTTTGCTTTAACGCGTCCCTCAGAGCTGCCCCCGCCCACTCCCACGGAGACCCCCGTGCCCTCTCCCGCCCACCCCCCGCTTCCCCCGCTCCCGCCCGACCACCTCGCCCACCTGGCCCGACGCGCCGGACTGCCGCTTCCGTCCGACCGCCTGGCCGGTGTCGCGGCGACCGTGCACGCCATCGACACGGTTCTCGGCTCGCTGCGCGACATACCGCTGGGCGAGACCCCGCCCGCGCCCTCCTTCACCGCCGTACCCGGCGGCTCCCCCTCCCGGAGGACCTCATGAGCCACACCGAGCCCTACCGCCTCTCGCTCACCGAAGCCGCCCGCCTCATCGCGGACCGCGCCCTGTCCCCCGTCGAACTCACCACCTCCGTCCTCGACCGGGCCGAAGCCGTGGAGCCGAAGCTCGGGGCCTATGTGTCGGTGGCCCGCGAGGCCGCGCTGCGGTCCGCCGCAGAGGCCGAGCGGGAGATCGCCGCCGGACGGCCGCGGGGGCCGCTGCACGGCGTTCCGGTGGCGCTGAAGGACCTGATCGACGTCGCGGGCGTACCGACCACGGCCAGTTCCCGGGTGCGCGCGGACCACGTACCGGACGCGGACGCCGCCGTGACGGAGCGGCTGCGCGCGGCCGGCGCGGTGCTGACCGGCAAGACCCACACCCACGAGTTCGCGTACGGACTGACCACCCCGCAGACCCGCAACGCCTGGTCGCCCGAGCACATACCCGGCGGCTCCAGCGGCGGTTCGGCGGCGGCCGTCGCCGCCGGTACGGCCACCTTCGCCCTCGGTACGGACACCGGCGGCTCGATCCGCGTCCCCGCCGCCCTCAACCACGTCGTCGGTCTGAAGCCGACGTACGGCCTGGTGCCCCGGCACGGCGTGACGTCCCTGTCGTGGTCGCTGGACCATGTGGGCCCGCTGACCCGTACGGCGGCCGACGCGGCCCTGGTCCTCCAGGCCCTCGCCGGACACGACCCGCGCGACCCGGCGTCCCTCGCCCACCCGCCCGAGGACTACACGCGGGCTCTCGGCGCACCGATCGCCGGACTGCGTATCGGCATCCCCGCCAACTACTACTTCGAGCGCGTACAGCCCCAGGTTGCGGCCGCGGTCCGCACCGCCGTCGACGCGCTCACCGCGCTCGGCGCCACCGCCGTGCCCGTGCGCGTACCGATGACGGAGTACGTGCACGCCTCCCAGTGGGGCCTGATGGTGCCGGAAGCCACGGCGTACCACCAGGACATGCTGCGGGCCTCGCCCGGCCTGTACGCCGACGACGTGCGCATCCTCCTGGAGGCGGGCGAATTCGTCCCGGCCACCGACTACATCCGCGCCCAGCGCACCCGGACGCTCATGCACCAGCGGTGGCTGGCGCTCTTCGACGGGACGGATGGCGCGGAGGGCGCCGGTGGTATCGATGTACTCGCGGCTCCGGCCGTCCCCGCCACCGCCGCCCGCGCCGGGCAGTCGGAGTTCATCTGGCCCGACGGCTCGACCGAGTCGGTCTCCGACGCGTACGTACGGCTCTCCGCCCCCGCCAACCTGACCGGCTTCCCGGCGCTTTCCGTGCCCGTCGGCCGCGACGACGAGGGCCTGCCGATCGGTATGCAGCTGATCGGCCGTCCGCTGGCCGAAGCCACCCTGCTCCGGCTGGCGCACGCCTACGAGAGCGCCCACCGGCCGGCGCCGGAACTCGCGCCGCTGTAGCCGTCAGGCGGGCAGCAGCCGCTCCACCAGGCTCCGGGCGTAGTCCACCGCGCCCGGGCCGGTCTCCGGCCCCGGCCGGAACAGGATGCGGTACATCATCGGCGCCACGAGGTGATCCATGACCTCCTCCAGCTCCGGCACCGCCTCGTCCCGCGCCAGCGCCCGGTCCAGGACGGTGCGCACCTGCTCGGCGGCGTACCCGGAACACTGCCCGGCGTTGCTGCCGTCCGGGTCACCGGCCAGCGCGTCACGGATGTACGCGCGGCCGGCCGCGGACGCCATCTCCTCAAGGAACTGCTCGGCCCAGGCCCCCAGGTCGGCTCGCAGCGAGCCGTGATCCTCCGGCGGCCCCTCCGGCCGCAGCCGCTCCACCGCCACGTCCGACAGCAGTTCGTGCAGGTCACCCCACCGCCGGTACACGGTGGACGGCGTGACTTCGGCCCGCGCCGCGATGGCCGGCACGGTCAGCCCCTCCCGCCCCCGCTCGGCGGTCAGCTCCCGCACGGCCCGGTGCACCGACTCCTGCACCCGCGCACTGCGGCCTCCGGGGCGGGCGGATTTACGGGGACTGCCCTTGGCGCCCGCCGTCCCGGCCCCGGATGCGGCCTCCGCGCTCTTCCTGGCATTCACCGGCCCAGCTTAACGCGAAATATTTGCGTCAAGACGGCCCGACATCCGCTGCCCGGCTCCCCGCCAAGTGCGCGAGCAGACCATCGAGCGCCTCCCTGAGCGCCCCCGCGTTCTTCTCGTCGAACCAGGTCGTGCGGATGCGCTCGTTGCTCCCGTTCGGCGTCTCGTGGTCCGCCACGAGACGGGGCAGCGGCCGGGAGCCGTCACCCAGGGACCGTCCGACGTCCTGGAACAGACTGCGGAGGTACTGGTCCGCGGTCTCGGCCGGGACGCCGTGGCCCGTGGCCCATTCGGTCAGCGTGGCGAGGTACTGGTAGTGGCTGGTGATGGTTCCCGTAAGGGCGGAGAAGACGTTGAACGACGCCTCGTCCGCCAGTGGCAGCGCGCCGCCGAGCGTGCCGAAGAGCGCTGCGGCAGCGGGGTGGTCCGGGCAGATGACGGTGACCGAGGTGCGGCTGCGTACGGCGGGGAGCGGGATCGCCCGTACGACCGGCGCCTCGGTGCCGAGGGTGCGGCGTACCTCGTCGATCGCCACTCCGGCCAGCACGCTGACCACGACCCGGTCCGCGGGGACCGTGAGTCCGGGGAGGGCTTCGGCGCGCTGGTCGGGGCGGACGGCGATGACGATCAGCCCGGCGCGGTCGATCACGTCCTGGTTGCCGGAGCAGACGCGCGCGGTGGGGTAGCGGGCGGCCAGTTCGGCGGCCGTGTCCGCTCCCCTGGGGGAGAGGAAGATTTCCGGCGGGGCCTCGTTCCCCTCGCACAGGCCCTCCACCATGGCGCGGGCTATCTCGCCCACGCCGATGATCCCGATGCGCTCCGTCACGGCGGTGTCCTTCGCTCGGTTGACCATGAATGTTCGTCCTTCTCATGAGGGCGGTGATCCGGCCGGACCGCCGAGCGGCGGGGCGAAGAGCGCGGCGTCCCGTACGGCGGGGTCGGGGAACCGGGTGTCCGGCGGGGATCACCACCGTGCCGCCGGGCGTGCGCGGCCCTTCCGCGCGATGCCGGTGGCCGGCTGCCCGTGGGTGTGCCGGTCGAAGGAGAAGCGCCGAAGGCGCGCGGCGAGCGGTTCCGCCGGTCCGCTCCCGGCGGCGGTCCATGACCGGGCGTGCTCCCCCTCGGTGACCATGCGGGCATGGTCACAGACGGGCGGGCGGTGGCGTATGGCCTGGCTCACAGCGGCCGTACGGTCGCGATACGGCCTTTGCCCCTCAGCGCAGCCGCGCGACGACCGTGACCTCGTGGCGGTTGTGGTGCAGCTGGCGGGCGTGCAGGATCTCGTACTTCTTGCGCAGCCGGGCCAGGCATTTGTGCACGACCTCGACCACGTTGCCGTGAGCCAGCTTCAGGGTGACGACGGCCGTGCCGCCGGGGCGCAGCCGTTGTGCGGCGGTGAGCATGGTGTCGCAGGTCAGGCGGGGGTCCATCTTCATGTCGTTGACGACGACGTCGAAGCGCGTCTGGTTGGACGCGAAGAAGTTGCCGGCCGTCGTCCTGGCGTGGTGGACGCCGGGGTCGGCGAGCAGCCGGGGGTCGATGTCGCCGGGGTCCACGGCCCACACCTTCAGGCCGTGGGTGCGCAGGATGCGGGTCCAGCCGCCCGGGCTGGCGCCGAGGTCGGCGGCCACTCCGGAGCGGGGGAGGCCGAGGCCGAAGACCTTGATCGCCTCTTCCAGCTTGAACTCCGCCCGCGAGATGGTGTCGGGGCCGCGCGAGAGCCGGACCCGGCCGCCCGGCCAGTCCGAGAGGCTGTCGGTGGGGTTCCCGATCCCGAGCAGGACGCCCGAACGGGTGATGCACGCCGACAGGACCGCGGGCGCGCCGGAGCGCACGACCTCGAAGCCCTGCTTCTCCAGGGCGTCGGCCAGGCCGCGGAACAGCTGCGCCGAGCCGTATTCGGCGGGGTTCTGGCCGCTCACCCATGCCTGGACGGCCAGCGGTCCCGAGGGAAGGTCCTCGGGGAGGGCGGCGAGCGCGCGCCGCGTCACGGCGTCGAGGTCCCGCGCCTCGTCGACGGGCACCCGGGCGATCTCGGCGGTCAGGTGCTTGACGAAGGACACCGGCCGGGTCCGGCACAGCTCGGACACGTCCCGCAGCGTGGCGTCGGGCAGGGTCAGCGCGCCGACGTCCGGGCCGAGGCGCTCGACGGCCGCGCGCTTGCCCCAGACGTCCGTCAACTCCCGCCGCGCTGCGGGAAGATACTCCTCCGAGGTGGAGAATATGCTGGTGGGCATCGCGTCGTCGCTTTCGAAGGGTCTTCGTCCGGGCAGGCTGGGCCCGGGGCAGTTTACCGAAGCACCGGTCCGCGCCTTCACATACGCGTAGCGTCCCAAAGGGGCACCCGGTCCGCGATCGCCGCGAGCAGCTCGGCCTGCCGGTCCCGGAGGTAGAAGTGGCCTCCGTCGAACCGTACGCACTCCGTGTCCGCGGTGGTGGCCCCGGCCCAGGCGGCCGCGTCCGCCGGGTCCACATACGGGTCCGCTTCTCCGTACAGCACGGTGACGGGGCAGGTCAGCGCGGTGCCGGTACGCGGCCGGTAGGCGTCCACGGCCCGGTAGTCGCCGCGCATGCCGGGCAGCAGCAGCTCCAGGAGCTCGGGGTGCTCGGTGATCGCGTCGGCGGTGCCGCCCATCTCCCGCAGTTCCCGTACGAGGGTGTCGTCGGAGGCGTCGCCCAGCCCGCCCGGGGGCCGTCGTCCGGGCGCGTTCTGAGCGGACGCGAACAGGCGCGCCGGTGTCCGGCCGGCCCGCTGCATGCGCAGCGCGACCTCGTAGGCGACCAGAGCCCCCATGCTGTGCCCGAACAGGACGCAGGGCCGGTCGGCGGTCCGCAGCAGGTCTTCGGCCGCCAGGTCGGCGAGCCGGTGGAGGTCGTCCACGGGGTCTTCCGGCAGGCGGTCCTCACGGGCCGGGTACTGGGCCACCAGGACCTCGATACGGGCGGGAAGGGCGCGGGCCCAGTCCCGGTAATAGCTCGCGGCTCCCCCGGCGTGCGGAAAACACACGGCCTGGATATCGGCATCCGGCCTCGGGGTGTAGCGGCGGAACCAGGTGGAGTGCGCGACTGATCGGGCGTGCAAAGCGGGTGGGTCCCTTTTCTCGTGGGGGCTGGGTTTCCGGCGGGCGGCTTTGTGTGTGCCGCCCGCCGGTCACGAATACGAGAGGGTCAGGCCGCCTCGCCGTCCATGGCGTCGGCGAGGCTCTTCGGGCGCATGTCCGTCCACGTCTCGTTCACGTAGTCCACGCACGCCTGGTGGCTCTCCTCGCCGAAGCGGATCTCCCAGCCGTCGGGGATCTCCGCGAAAGCGGGCCACAGGGAGTGCTGGTTCTCCGCGTTGACCAGGACGTAGTAGGTGCCCTCGGGGTTCTCGAACGGGTTCTGCACGGTGAGCTCCTTGCTCTGGGGACTGCTCTGGGATTGCTTCGGGATTTACCGGGTGTTCTCAGGTGAGTTTCTCGGACAGGACAGCGGTGATCTTCGTGAGCGCCGACCGCTGTTCGAGCATGTCGGAATGGGCGCAGTCGACGGGGTGTATCTCGATATGCCCTTCGGTGTACGGCGCCCACGATTCGGGACGCAGGTCGGCGGCCTGATCCTCGGTGGCCCGGAAGAACACCGGGTCGCCGTGGAAGACGGCAGGGCGGAATTCCCTGCTCGCCCGCACGCCCCGGCCGATGATCCGGCCGATGGCCAGCAGGCGTTCCGTACCCAGTGCCGCGTAAGTGATCGGGTCGTCCGCCAGGAGCCGGGCCAATTCCTCCGGAGTGGGGGCCGTGCCGCCGAATTCGGCGGGGTCGATTCCGAGGAATTCCAGCAGGGCCGTCTGCTCCTCCTCCTGGTCGGTGGTGGACGGGGCCGCCCCCGGCACCGGCGGGTAGCTGTCCAGCAGGGCCAGCAGCGCGACCTCCTCGCCGTCCTCCTGGAGCCGGGTGGCCATGGCGTGCGCGATCAGCCCGCCGAAGGACCAGCCGAGCAGGTGGTACGGGCCGGTGGGCTGTACGTCGCGCAGCCGCGTCACGTACGCGCGGGCCATCTCCTCGATCGTGTCCGGCAGGCCGGTCTCGCCGTCCCCGTCCATGCCGTCGGCCTGGAGCGCGTAGACCGGCCGGTCCGGGTCGAGGCCGCGCAGCAGGCCGAAGTAGTCCCAGCCCAGACCGCCCACGGGGTGCACGCAGAACAGCGGGGCGCGGTCGCCGCCGGTCCGCAGGGGCAGCAGCGGCTCGAACCCGCCGGGCCCGCCGTCCAGGCCGGATTCCGCGAGCCCGGCCACCGTCGGGTGCTCGAAGAGGCTGCGCAGCGGGAGCCGTACGCCGAGCGTGCGTTCGACGCCGTTGACCACCTGGAGCACCAGCAGCGAGTGGCCGCCCAGCTCGAAGAAGTTGTCGTCGGCGGTCACCGTGTCGACGCCGAGCGCTTCCGCGAAGACCTCGCACAGGGCGCGTTCGACGGGGGTGCGCGGGGCCCGGCCGCCCGAGGAGGCGTAGGCCGGTGCGGGCAGGGCCTTCACGTCCACCTTGCCGCGGGAGGTGACCGGCAGCGCGGGCAGCGCGACGAAGGCCGCGGGAACCATGTAGTCGGGCAGCCGCTCGGCGGCGAGTTCCCGCAGGTCGGCAGTGTCGGCGGCGCCCACGAGGTAGGCGACGACGCGCCGGTCCCCCGGCACGTCCTCGCGGACCGTCACCTTGACCTGCTCGACCGAGGGGTGCCCGGCGAGCACGGTCTCGATCTCGCCCGGCTCGATGCGGAAGCCGCGCACCTTCACCTGGTCGTCGGCCCGCCCGACGAACTCCAGCTCGCCCCGGGCGTTCCACCGCACCACGTCGCCGGTGTTGTACATCCGCGACCCGGGCGGGCCGTACGGGTCGGCGACGAAGCGCTGGGCGGTGAGCCCGGGGCGGTTCCCGTAGCCCCGGGCCAGCCCGGCGCCCGCGACGTGGAGCACTCCGGGCACGCCCGGCGGGACCAGCCGCAGGGACGGGTCGAGGACGTACAGGCGGGTGTTCACGACGGGCCCGCCGATGGGGACCGTGTCGCGGGGGCCCGGCGCGCAGACCGCGATGCTGGCGTCCACGGTGGTCTCGGTCGGACCGTAGGAGTTGATCACGCGGTGGTGTGCGGCCCAGCGCTCCACCAGGCCGGGCCCGGACGCCTCACCGGCGACGATCACCGTACGGCCGGCCGGCAGCCGTGCCGGGTCCAGCCGGGCGAGCACCGCGGGCGGGATCGTCGCGTGGGTGACGCCCTGCTCGGTGAGCAGGCGGACCAGCGGCTCCCCCGGGCCGCGCTCGTCGTCGGCCGCGACCACCAGGGCCGCGCCGGTGAGCAGGCCCATGGTGATCTCCCACACCGAGGTGTCGAAGGAGACCGCCGCGAACTGGAGCACCCGGCTGCCCGCACCGGCCGCCGGCCACCGGCGGTGGGTGGCCACCAGCGAGGAGATGCCCGCGTGGGAGACGACCACGCCCTTGGGGCGGCCGGTGGAACCGGAGGTGTAGATCGTGTAGGCCGCGTGCGACGGCAGCAGCGCGGCGCTCCGCTCGGCGTCACCGATGTCGTGCGACGGCTGCTCCGCCAGGTCCGGTTCCCGCTCGTCGAGGAGTACGACGGGGAGCGAGCGGCCTGCCGTGTCCAGCACCCCGCTGACCTCGGCGAGGCTGACGGCGAGCCGTGGCGCGGTGTCCCGCAGGATGAAGTCGATCCGCTCCTGCGGATAGGTGAGATCCAGCGGGAGGTAGGCGGCGCCGGTCTTCAGCACCGCCAGCAGGGCCACGAACAGGTCGGTGCCGCGCGGCAGCGCCAGGGCGACGAACTGCTCCGGGCCGGCTCCCCGTGCGATCAGCAGCCGGGCCAGGCGGTTGGCGCGGGCGTTCAGCTCGCCGTACGACAGCGTGTCGCGGCCCGCGCCGTCGCGGGCCGGCGCGACGAGCGCCGGGGCGTCCGGGTCCGCTGCCACCACGCTCTCGAACAGCTCCGGGAACGTCGTGGGTACGGCGCCCGCGTCAATGTGCTGCCCCTGGTCGAGCAGGCGTGCCGTCTCCGGCCCGGACAGCAGGTCGATCTCGCCGACCGGCCGCGCCGGGTCCGCGGTCACCGCGGTGAGCACGCGGGTCAGCCGGTCGGCCAGCGACCGGGCCGTGGACTCCTCGAAGAGGTCGGTGGCGTATTCGAGTTCGCCGTCGATGCCGGACGGCTCGCCACCGGGCTCGTAGCTCTCCGCGAGGTTGAAGGTGAGGTCGAACTTGGCCGCGACGTTGTCCACGGAGTACGGCTCGGCCTCGACGCCCGGCCAGTCGGCCGCCGGGCGCGCGGGGCCGCCGTTCTCCATGGCCAGCATGACCTGGAAGAGCGGGTGGCGCGCCATGGACCGGGCCGGTTGCAGCACTTCCACCAGCCGCTCGAAGGGCACGTCCTGGTGGGCGTAGGCGGCGAGGCCGGTCTCCCGTACGCGGTGCAGCAGTTCGGCGAAGGACGGGTTGCCGGTCAGGTCGGTGCGCATGACCAGGGTGTTGACGAAGAACCCGACGAGGTCGTCCAGGGCCTGGTCGGTGCGGCCCGCGACGGGGCTGCCGATCGGCACGTCCTCCCCCGCGCCCAGCCGCGACAGCATCGTGGCCAGCGCCGCCTGGACGACCATGAACACGGTCGCGTCGTGCGCCCGCGCCAGCTCGGCCAGCTTGCCGTGCAGCGCGGCGTCGAGGTGTACGGCGACGCTGCCGCCCCGGTGGCTGCTGACCGCCGGGCGGGGCCGGTCGAAGGGCAGGTCCAGCTCTTCGGGCAGGCCGGCCAGGGCGCGCCGCCAGTAGGCGACCTGCTCGCTGATCGGGCTGTCCGGGTCCTGTTCGTCGCCGAGCACCCGCCGCTGCCACAGCGTGTAGTCCGCGTACTGCACCGGGAGCGGCGCGAACGACGGCTCCGTACCGGCGGCCCGTGCCGCGTAGGCGACTTGCAGGTCGGCGGCCAGCGGCGCCAGGGACTGGCCGTCACCGGCGATGTGGTGCAGTACGAGGGCGAGGACCGCTTCGCCGTCGGCCACCGGGAACAGCGCGGCGCGCAGCGGTATTTCGGCGGTCAGGTCGAAGGCGTGGTCCACGAACCGGTCGACGGCCGCGGGCAGTTCCTCCTCCGTGGTACGGGCGGCCTGCCAGCCGGGCACGTCGTCCACGACACGGACGACCTGCTGGGGAGCCCCGTCCACCTCGGGGAAGACCGTACGCAGGCTCTCGTGCCGGTCCAGTACGTCCACCAGGGCCGCGCGCAGGGCCGCCGGGTCGAGGCTGCCGCGCAGGCGCACCACGAGCGGCAGGTTGTAGGTGGCGTTCGGGCCTTCGAGGCGGTTGAGGAATTAGAGCCTGCGCTGCGCGAAGGACAGCGGCACGCGCTCCGGCCGCGGCACCGGGGCCAGGGCCTCCCGTACCGTCCCGGCCGGGTCCAGGCGCTCCGCGAGCCCCGCCACGGTCGGCGCCTCGAACAGCGCCCGTATCGGCAGTTCCGCGTCCAGGAGCGTACGGACCCGGCCGATGAGCCGGGTGGCCAGCAGCGAGTGGCCGCCGAGGTGGAAGAAACTGTCGTCGATGCCGACCTCGGGCACGCCCAGCACCTCCGCGAACGCCTCGCACAGGACGCGTTCGGTGGCGGTGCGGGGGCCGCGCCGGGCCGCCCGCGGCGCCCCGGTGTGGCCGGGCGCGGGCAGCGCCTTGTGGTCCAGCTTCCCGTTCACGGTCAGCGGCAGCCGCTCCAGCGCCACGAACGCCGAGGGCACCATGTACTCCGGCAGCCGCGCGGCGGCGAACTCCCGCAGCACGTCATGGTCCGTGCCGTCCGCGGCATCCCCGGCGGACACCACGTAGGCCACCAGCCGGTGGTCCCCGGGAGTGTCCTCGCGTGCGATGACCGCGGCCTGCGCGACGGCCGGGTGCGCCTCCAAAGTGGCCTCGATCTCGCCGAGTTCGATACGGAACCCGCGGATCTTCACCTGGGTGTCGGCCCGGCCCAGGTACTCCAGCTCCCCGGCCTCGTTCCACCGCACCACGTCGCCCGTGCGGTACATCCGGGTGCCGGGCGCGCCGAACGGGTCGGCGACGAAGCGCTGCGCGGTCAGGCCGGGGCGTCCGAGGTAGCCGCGGGCCAGGCCCGCGCCGGCGACGTACAGTTCGCCGGCGGCTCCCGGGGCGGCGGGGCGCAGTCCGGCGTCCAGCACGTACGTGCGCAGGTCCGGGATGGCCTCGCCGATGAGGCTGCCGGTGGCCCCCTGTGCCGTCTCGCGGTCGAGCGGCAGGTGGGTGACGTGGACGGTGGTCTCGGTGATGCCGTACATGTTGACCAGGCGCGGCGCGTCGTCGGCGTGCCGGGCGTACCAGCCCGCCAGACGGCGCAGTTCCAGCGCCTCGCCGCCGAAGACGACGTAGCGCAGGGCGAGCGGTACGTCCGTCTCCTCGTCGGCCTGCATGAGCTGGTAGAAGGCCGACGGGGTCTGGTTGAGGACGGTGACCCGTTCACGGGAGAGCAGTCGCAGGAAGTCCCGCGGCGAACGGCTCACCTCGTGCGGTACGACCACCAGGCGGCCGCCGCTCAGCAGCGGCCCCCACAGCTCCCACACCGAGAAGTCGAAGGCGTAGGAGTGGAACAGCGTCCAGGCGTCGTCGGCGCCGACGTCGAACCAGTGCCGGGTCGCCGAGAAGAGCCGTACGACGTTGGCGTGCGGTACGACCACGCCCTTGGGCCGCCCGGTCGAGCCCGATGTGTAGATCACGTACGCCGGGTTCCCGGGCAGCGGCCGCGCGGACGGTGCCCTCTCGGCCTCGTCGTCCCAGGCCCGCAGCGCGTCGAGCGACAGCCTGCTGCCGGGCGCGCCGTCCAGATCCCGCGCCGTCTCGGTGATCACGACCACCGGTGCGGTGTCGTCGAGCATGTACGCGATGCGGTCCGCCGGGTAGCCGGGGTCCACCGGTACGTACGCGGCACCGGACTTGAGCACCGCGAGCAGGGCGGCGACGAGGTCCGCCGAGCGCGGCAGCGCCACCGCGACGAAGGTCTCGGGTCCGGCGCCGTGCGCGGTCAGCGCCCGCGCCCAGCGCTCCGCGCGGGCGTCCAGCTCCGCGTAGGTCAGGCGCTCGTCCTCGTGGACGACCGCGACCGCGTCCGGCACGGCCCGCGCGCGGGCCGCGAACAGTTCGGGCAGCGTGGCGTCCGGGGCCCGGTGCGCCACCGGCTCCGGGATCAGCCGCCGCAGCTCGGCGCCGGAGAGGACCCCGATGCGGCCGACCGGGGCGTCCGGCTCGGCCGTGAACGCCTCCAGTACGCGCAGCAGCCGCCCGAAGAGCCGGTCGATCCACGCCTCCTCGAAGAGGTGCGGCTGATAGTCGGCGCGGAACTCCAGCCGCTCGCCGGGGAGGGCCGCGACGCTGATCGGGTAGTGCGCGGCGTCCGAGCCGTGGGCGTCGGCCAGTTCCACGTCGCCGACCGCGGCTTCCAGCGCCTCGTGGTCGATCGGGAAGTTCTCGTAGACCAGCAGCGTGTCGAAGAGGTCGCCGGTGCCGGCGAGCGCCTGGAGGTCGGCGAGGCCCAGGTAGGCGTGGTCGAGCAGGTTGGACTGCTGGTGCTGGACACGGGCCAGCAGATCGGCGACGGACTCGGTGACGTCCAGCGTGATCCGGACCGGCAGGGTGTTGATGAACAGCCCGACCATGTCCTCGATGCCCGGGATCTCGGCGGGGCGCCCGGAGACCGTGGTGCCGAAGACCGCGTCGTCGCGGCCGGTCATCCGGCTGAGCACCAGTGCCCAGGCGCCCTGGAGCACGGTGTTGACCGTCAGCCCGAGCCGGCGGGCCAGCGCGTCAAGGTCCCGCGTCAGCTCGGCGGAGGCGCTGACCGCGTACTGCGCGGGCTGCGCCGGGGGCGCCTGCTCCGCCGTCGGGGGCGCGAGCAGGCACGGCTCGGCGCCGGACAGCACCTCGCGCCAGACCCGCTCGGAGGCCGTACGGTCGCGCTGCGCCAGCCAGGCGAGGTAGTCGGCGAAGGGACGGACGGGCGGCAGGGCAAACGCGTCGCCGCGCTTCCCGTACAGCTCGAAGAGTTCGCCGGTGATCAGCGGCACCGACCAGCCGTCGAGCAGGATGTGGTGGCTCGTCCACACCAGGCGGTAGCGGTCGCCGCCGAGCCGGATGAGGGTGAAGCGCATCAGCGGGGGTGCGGCGAGGTCGAAGCGGCGTATCCGGTCGTCCTCGACGAACCGGTCCGCTTCCGCCTCCGAGAGCGTTATCTCCCGCCACGGGGAGGCCACGGTCCCGGCGATGAACTGCACCGGCTGGTCGAAGCCGTGCTGCCGGAAGCCGGCGCGCAGTACGGAATGGCGGGCGACCAGCGCCTCCACCGCGGCCCGCAGGGCCGGTACGTCGACCTGCCCGCGCAGCTCGAAGATCTGCTGGGTGTTGTAGACGTCCACGCCGTCGGTGTCGTACTGGGCGTGGAAGAACAGGCCCTGCTGGAGCGGCGAGAGCGGCAGCACGTCCGTGAGGGACGGGTGCTCGGAGCGCAGTTCGTCCAGTTGCCGCTGGGTGACGGTGACGAGCGGCGCGTCGGACGGGGTGAGACCGCCGCTGCCGGGCCGCGCGGCGTGCGTCACCAGCGCCTTGAGCGCGTCGAGCCACGCCTCGGCCAGCTCCCGGACGTCCGCTTCGGGCAGGACGCGGGTGGCCCAGCCCCAGTTCGCGACGAGATACGGGCCGTCCGGCCGGTCCTCGGTCACCGCGTTGACGTCCACGATGTGCGGCAGGGCCATGTCCGGCTCCGCACCGCCGGCCAGGCCGGTGGCTTCGGGAGCGGCCTCCCAGTAGGAGGGCCCGTCCGACGGGTCCGCCCCCGAGGCCGCGAACCGGCCGAGGTAGTTGAACCCGATCTGGGGCTGCGGCAGCCGCGCCAGGGCGTCGGCCGTCCCGGTGTTGAGGTAGCGCAGCAGCCCGTAGCCGATGCCCCGGTCGGGGACGGCCCGCAGCTGCTCCTTGACCTGCTTCAGGGCGGCCCCGGCGGCGGCCCCGCCTTCCAGCGCGTCGGACCGGTCGATGCCGTCCAGGTCCAGCCGTACGGGATACAGGCTGGTGAACCAGCCGACCGTGCGGGACAGATCGGCGCCGTCCACCAACTCTTCCTGGCGGCCGTGGCCTTCGAGATCGACCACCACAGCGGGGGTGTCGGGCAGACCGCGGCGGCGGCGCCAGGTCAGGACCGCCAGCGCCAGGCCGGTGAGCAGCACATCGTCCACACTGGCGCGGAAGGCCGCGGGCACCGAGGTGAGCAGCGGGCCGGTCCACTCGGCGGGCAGGGTCACGGCGAGTTCGTCGCCCGTGGCGACGGTGTCCCGCGCCGGGTCGAGCGTGCGGGAGGTGAGGGCGGACGCGGGCCCGTCGAGCGTCCGCTCCCAGAAGTCCCGCTGCCCGGAGTCCGCGGCGCGCTTGGTCAGCTCCCGGGCCCAGGTGCGGAACGAGGTGGGTACGGGGTCCAGTACGCAGTCGCCGTCCGTCGCGCTCAGCTCCCAGGCGGAGGCCAGGTCGGGCAGCAGGATGCGCCAGGACACACCGTCCACGGCGAGGTGGTGGATCACCAGGAGGAGCCGCCCTGTGGCGTGCGGGCCGGCGTCGAACCAGACCAGGCGGACGATGCGGCCCTCTTCGAGGGACAGGTTCCGCTGTGCCGCGGCGGCCGCGTCCTCCAGGGCGTCCAGAAGCCCGTCGGCGTCGGCCGCGGAGACATCCACCCGCTCGACGCACGCAGCCGCGGGCACCGTCCCCCGCGGGGCGATCTCCCAGCTGTCCCCGCGCAGCCGGGACCGGAGCACGTCATGGTGATCGAGTACGGCCTGGAGCGCGGCGGTCAGCCGGTCGAGCCCCAGCCCGGCCGGGACCTCGACCAGCATCGACTGGTGGAACCCGGCGTAGTGCCCGGCCTCCTGGATCATGGAGGCCACGATCGGGGTCAGCGGCACCGGGCCGGTACCGGCGTCCCGGTCCTCGGCCACGCCCGGCGGACGGTCGCCGGCGATCTGCGCCAGAGCGCGCGGCGTCCGGTGCCGGAAGACGTCCCGGGGGCTGAGCACGAGCCCGGCCTTGCGGGCGCGGCCGACGAGCTGGATGGAGACGATGCTGTCACCGCCCAGGTCGAAGAAGCTGTCGTCGATGCCCACCTCCGGCACCCCCAGCACCTCGGCGAACACCTCGCACAGCGTCCGCTCCGTCGCGTCGCGCGGGCCGGACAGCGGCCGGTCGCTGGTGGCGTGGTGGGCGGGCGCGGGCAGTGCCTTGCGGTCGATCTTGCCGTTGGCGGTCAGCGGCAGCTCGTCCAGCGATACGACCACGGCCGGAACCATGTAGTCGGGCAGCCGCCCGCCGAGGAAGGACCGCACCTCGTGTCCGTCCGCCGTACCGACGACATAGCCGACCAGCCGGGTGACGCCCGGCCGGTCCTCCCGTACGGCCACGGTCGCCCGGCTGACACCGGGATGCGCCGCGAGCGCCGCTTCGACCTCGCCGAGTTCGACGCGGAAGCCGCGGATCTTGACCTGGTCGTCGGCCCGGCCCACGAACTCCAGCTGACCGCGCGCGTTCCAGCGCACCACGTCACCGGTGCGGTACATACGAGCGCCCGCCGTACCGTACGGATCGGCGACAAACCGCTCCGCTGTCAGGCCCGCACGGCCCAGGTAGCCGCGCGCCAGACCCTCACCCGATACGTACAGCTCACCCGGCACACCCACCGGAACCAGACGCAACCGCCCGTCCAACACGTACACCCGGGCGTTGCCCACCGGTCGCCCGATCGCAGGCCAGGACGCCTCCGCCAGCCCGGTAGAGGTCACGTCAACCGTGGCCTCCGTCGGCCCGTAGAAGTTGTGAACCGACACGTCCTCCAGCGCCGCCAGCCGCTCCCACAGCGCCGCGCCCAGCGCCTCACCGCCAACTACCAGCGTTTTCGGCCGGTGTCCCGGCCCCGTGAACAGCCCGGAGTCCAACAAGTGCTGCGCGAACGTCGGCGTCACGTCCAGCAGATCCAGCTGCTCGGCCACCGCGTACGCACGCAGCAGCTCGGGGTCCCGGCGCGTGGTCTCGTCGATGAAGTGCAGCTCGTGACCGGCCCACATCCACAGCAGCTCGTCCCACGCGGTGTCGAACGACAGCGACGCCGTCAGCGCGATCCGGAACCGGCGCCCGTCCGATACCGGCCCGAAGAATTCCGCCTGGTGGGCTCGGAGCAGATTCACCACGCTTCGGTGCTCCACCACCACACCCTTGGGGCGGCCGGTCGAACCCGACGTATAGATCACATACGCCGGGCTGGACGGCGACACCGGCGCCACCCGGTCGGCCTGTGCCAGGTCCGTGGCGGGGAGCGCGGCGAGCGCCCGTACGGTCTCGGGGTCGTCCAGCGGCAGTTGGTCCGTCCCGGACGGCAGTTCCGCCGATGCCGGTCCGTGCGTGGTCAGGGTCAGTACGGGGCGGGAGTCGGCCAGCATGAACGCGATGCGGTCCGCCGGGTACTCCAGGTCGACGGGGACGTAGGCGGCGCCGGACTTCAGCACCGCCAGCAGGCCGACGACGGCCTCGCCGGTCCTCGGGAGCGCCGACGCCACCGAGGTCTCCGGTCCGGCACCCCGCGCGACCAGCAGGTGCGCGAGCCGGTTGGCGCGGGCGTTGAGGTCGGCGAAGGTGAACCGGCCGTCGGCGCACACCAGCGCCGTCGCCTCGGGCGTGGCCGCGGCCTGCGCCTCGAACAGCTCGGCCAGGGTTGCCGGGGTGGCCGGGACCTCGGTGCCGCGCCCGGTTTCCAGCAGGGCGGTCCGGGCGTCCGCCGAGTGGATCTCGATGTCGCCGACCGTGCCCCGGGGGTTGTCGGCCATGGCGTCCAGGACCCGCAGGAGGCTGCCGAGGAGCTGGTCCACGCGCTCGGCGTCGAAGAGGTCGGGCCGGTAGTCGGCGCGCAGCTCCAGTTCGGTGCCGGGGATCGCGGCGAGGCTGACGGGGTAGTGCGCGGCGTCCTCGCCCTCGACGCCGCGGATCGACAGCCCGCCGGTCTGCTCGTCCAGGGCCGTGCCGTCCACGGGGTAGTTCTCGAAGACCAGCAGGGTGTCGAAGAGCGCGCCGGTTCCGGCCAGGGACTGGAGGCGGTTGAGGCCGAGGTACTGGTGCGGCATCAGCTCGGTCTGCTGGTGCTGGAGGCGGGACAGCAGCGTGGCGACCGGCTGGTCCGGGTCCGTGGTGACGCGGACCGGCAGGGTGTTGATGAACAGGCCCACCATGGTCTCGACGCCGGGGACCTCGGGCGGGCGTCCGGAGACGGTGCTGCCGAACACCACGTCGTCGCGGCCGGTCAGCCTGCTCAGCAGTACCGCCCAGGCGCCCTGCACGACGGTGTTCAGGGTCAGACCGTGCCGGCGCGCGAAGGCGGTCAGCGCCTCGGTCCGCTCCGCCGTCGCCCGTACCGAGCGCTGCGCGGGCAGCACCGGCGTGTGCTGGTTGTCCTCCGGTACGAGGAGGCAGGGCTCGACGCCCGCGAGCGCCTGCTGCCAGGCGCCCTCGGCGGCCTGCCGGTCCTGGCCCGCCAGCCAGGCGAGATAGTCCCGGTACGGGCGGACCTTGGGCGGGGCGGCGGCGTCGCCACCGGACGTGTACAGCTCGAACAGCTCGCCCACCAGGAGCGGGGTCGACCACCCGTCCAGCAGGATGTGGTGGCTGGTGAACAGCACCTTGGCCCGGCCGCCCGGCAGCGTGAGCACGGTGAAGCGCACCAGCGGCGGTGCGCCGAGGTCGAAGCGGCGCAGCCGGTCGGCCTCGACCGCCGCCCGAGCCCGGGCTTCGGCCTCCTGGGCGGGGAGGTGGGTGAGGTCGATCTCTTCCCACGGGAGATCGACGCGTGCGGGGATGAGCTGGAGCGGGCGGTCCAGGCCGTCGTGCCGGAAGGCGGCGCGCAGGTTGGCGTGCCGGTCCAGCAGGAGGTGTGCGGCGGTGCGCAGCGCGTCGGCGTCGAAGTCGCCTTCGAGGTCGAAGACGAGCTGCGTGTTGTAGATGTCGGGGCCCTGCTCCTCGAATACGGCGTGGAAAAGCAGGCCCTGCTGGAGGGGCGCGAGCGGCAGCACGTCGGCCAGCTCGCCGGGGACGGTCGCGGCGAGCGCGTCCAGCTCCGGCTGGCCGAGTCCGGCCAGGGGTACGTCGGAGGGGGTGAGCCCGCCGGCGCCCGGCCGCGCGGCGTGCGCCGCCAGCGCCTTGAGCGCGTCGAACCATGCCTCGCCGAGGGCCTTGACGTCCGCCTCGGACAGCACGTCACCGGCCCAGCCCACGGTGGCGACCAGGTGCGGGCCGTCCGCGCGGTCCTCGGTGTGGGCGTTGACCTCGATGAGGTGCGGCAGCGGCATGTCGTCGTTGGTGCCGCCGCCGATGCCGGTGGCCTCGGGCGCGGACACCCAGTGCGCATCCCCGCCGGTGTCCTGCGGGCCGCTCGTCGCGAACCGGCCCAGGTAGTTGAAGCCGATCTGCGGTACGGCGCCGCCCGCCAGCTGTTCGGCCGTCCGCGGATCGAGGTGGCGCAGCAGGCCGTAGCCGATGCCGTTGTCCGGTACGGACCGCAGCTGTTCCTTGATCCGCTTGAGGGCGGCGCCCGCCGCCGCGCCGCCCGCGGCGGCGTCGGCCGGGTCGATGCCGTCCAGGTCCAGGCGGACCGGGTACAGGCTGGTGAACCAGCCGACCGTACGGGACAGGTCCGCGCCGGGCACGGCCTGCTCCTCGCGGCCGTGGCCCTCCAGGTCCACCAGGACGGCGCGTCCGGCGTTCTCCTTGCCCTGCCGGTCGCGCCAGTTCGCGACGGCGATCGCCAGGCCCGTGAGCAGCACGTCGTTGATGCCGGCCCGGAACGCGGCGGGCACTTGGGTCAGCAGCGGCGCGGTCCACCGGGCGGGGAGGCTGAGCGTCAGCTCGGCCGCCGTGGTGACGGTGTCGAGGGCCGGGTCGAGGGCGCGGGCGCCGAGGAGCGGTTCGGGCTCGGCCACCATGGCGCGCCACAGTTCGAGTTCGCCGGTCCGTTCCCGTGCCGCCGTCTCCAGGGCGCGCGCCCAGGTGCGGAACGACGTGCCGACCGGGTCGAGTTCGATCTCCCCTCCCCCGGTGGTCTGCTCCCACGCGCTGCGCAGGTCGGGCAGCAGGATGCGCCAGGACACGCCGTCCACGGCCAAGTGGTGGATGGCCAGGAGCAGGCGTCCCGAGGCGTGCGGACCGGCGTCGAACCACACGGCCCGCACGAGGTCGCCGGTCTTCGGGTCCAGCGACCGCTGCGCCGCCTCGGCCTCGTCGGCCAGGGCCGCCATCAGCGCGTCACCGTCCGCCCCGGCCACGTCCACACGCCGTACGGCAGCCCGCACGGCACCGCGCGGCGCGATCTCCCAGGTACCCCCGTCGAGCCGGGAGCGCAGCACGTCGTGGTGGTCCAGCACCGCCTGGAGCGCGGTGGTCAGCCGGTCGAGCCCCGCGTCGGCGGGGACCTCGACCAGCATCGACTGGTGGAACTCGCCCCAGGGCCCGGCCTCGTCGGTCACGGCCACGATCGGGGTCACCGGCACTTGCCCGATGCCCGCCCCGGCCTCCTCCACCACGACCGCGTCCCGCGCGGTGTCCGCGACCGCGGCGAGCGCCTCGACCGTACGGTGGGTGAAGACCTCGCGCGGGCTGAGCACGAGCCCGGCCTTGCGGGCGCGGCTGACGAGCTGGATGGAGACGATGCTGTCGCCGCCCAGGTCGAAGAAGCTGTCGTCCAGCCCCACTTGGGGAACGCCCAGCACCTCGGCGAAGAGCCCGGCCAGCAGCCGTTCGGTCTCCGTACGCGGCGCGCGGCCGGAGCGGGCGGCCGACCCGGCGTAGTCCGGCGCCGGCTGGTCCGCGAGCAGCGCCTTGCGGTCGATCTTGCCGTTGGCGGTCAGCGGCAGCTCGTCCAGCGGGACGACCGCGGCCGGGACCATGTAGTCGGGCAGCCGGTCGGCGAGTGCCTGCCGCAGCCGCGGCCCCTCCGCGTTCCCGACCACGTAACCGACCAGCCGGGTGACATCGCCGTCGGTACGCACCACGACCGCGGCCCGGTTCACGCCCGGCAGGGCGGTCAGGGCCGCTTCGACTTCGCCGAGTTCGACGCGGAAGCCGCGGATCTTGACCTGGTCGTCGGCCCGGCCCACGAACTCCAGCTGACCGCGCGCGTTCCAGCGCACCACGTCACCGGTGCGGTACATACGAGCGCCCGCCGTACCGTACGGATCGGCCACGAATCGTTCGGCCGTCAGGCCCGCACGGCCCAGGTAGCCGCGCGCCAGGCCCTCACCCGATACGTACAGCTCACCCGGCACACCCACCGGAACCAGACGCAACCGCCCGTCCAACACGTACACCCCGGCATTGCCCACCGGGCGGCCGATGGCGGGCCAGGAGGCGTCCGCCAGGCCGGTGGAGGTCACATCCACCGTCGCTTCCGTCGGCCCGTAGAAGTTATGGACCGACACGCCCTCCAGCGCCGCCAGCCGCTCCCACAGCGCCGCGCCCAGCGCCTCACCACCGACCACCAGCACACTCGGCCGGTGTCCCGGCCCCGAGAACAGGCCGGAGTCCAACAGGTGCTGTGCGAACGTCGGCGTCACGTCCAGCAGGTCGAGGGACTTGTCGAGGGCGTAGTCGCGGAGTGTGTCGGGGTCGCGCCGGGTGCGGTCGTCGATGAAGTGCAGCTCGTGACCCGCCCACATCCACAGCAGCTCGTCCCACGCGGTATCGAACGACAGCGAAGCCGTCAGCGCGATCCGGAACCGGCGCCCACCCGACACCGGGCCATAGAACTCCGCCTGGTGCGCACGGAGCAGATTCACCACACTCCGGTGCTCCACCACCACACCCTTGGGACGCCCCGTTGAACCCGACGTATAGATCACATACGCCGGGCTGGACGGCGACACCCGCGTCCTGTCCTCACGCCGCGCCACGTCCGTGGCGGCAAGCGTCCGCACGGTCTCCGCGTCGTCCAGGACGAGTTCGGCGACGCCCGTGCCGGACACGGCCGCGCGGGTGGTGGTCGTGGTCAGGGTGAGCACCGGGGCCGCGTCGGTGAGCATGTAGCCGATGCGCTCAGCCGGGTACTCGATGTCCACGGGCACGAACGCGGCGCCGGACTTGAGCACCGCCAGCATCGCCACCAGGGCCGAGGAGTCGCGCGGCAGCACGAGGGCGACGCGGGATTCCGGCCGTACGCCGCGTGCGGTGAGCATGGCGGCCAACCGGTCGGCCCGAGCGTCGAGTTCGGCGAAGGTCAGCTCACCGTCGGCGGACACCAGCGCGGTGGCGTCCGGCGTGGCCGTGGCCTGCTCCTCGAACAGCTCGGCCAGGGTCGTCGGGGCGGTCCGGAGCCCCGTGCCCCGACCCAGCGCCAGCAGCCGGACCCGCTCCGGCGCGGGGAGCACGTCCACCCGGCCCACGCACTTGTCCGGGTCCTCGGTGATCGACAGGACCGCCCGTACCAGGCGGTCCAGCACCTCCTGGGCCTGCTCCAGCCGGAAGAGGTCGGGGCGGTAGTCGAAGCGGATCTCCAGGTCGTGGCCGGGGACGACCGAGACGCTCAGCGGGTAGTTGGTCGCGTCGTCCGCGGCGACGGCCGAGACCCGCAGGCCGTCCTCCGTGTCGTCGAAGGCGTCCTCGTCGATGGGATAGTTCTCGAACACCATGAGGGTGTCGAAGAGTTCGCCGCCCGCGAGGGACTGGAGCTGGTTGAGGCCCAGGTACTGGTGGGCGAGCAGCTGGGTCTGCTCCTCCTGGAGACGCGTGACGAGCCGGCCCAGCGTCTCGGACGGGTCCAGGCGCAGCCGGACCGGCAGGGTGTTGATGAACATGCCGACGATGTCCTCGACACCGTCCAGCTCCGGCGGGCGGCCCGACACCGTGGCGCCGAAGACCACGTCGTCGCGGCCGGTGAGGGAGCCGAGCACCAGCGCCCAGGCCGCCTGCACCACCGTGTTGACGGTGACGCCCAGCCCGCGGGCCCGTTCGCCGAGCGCCTTGGTCTCCGCGGCGCTCAGTACGCTCACGCACTTGCCCGGCACCACCGACTCGCGCAGCGCGCCGGCGGGCGCCACCATGCAGGGCTCCGCGCCCGACAGGGCGTGCCGCCAGGCCGCCTCGGCCTCCGTGCGGTCCTGGGTGGCGAGCCAGGACAGGTAGTCCTTGTACGGGCGGACGCCGGGCAGCGCGGACGCGTCGCCGTCGCGTGCGTAGATCTCGAAGACCTCGCCGAAGACCAGCGGCATCGACCAGCCGTCGAGCAGGATGTGGTGGTGGGTGAAGACCAGCCGGTGCAGCCCGTCCGCGAGCTTGAGGAGCGTGAAGCGCAGCAGCGGCGGCCGGGTCATGTCGAACCGGCGCGTACGGTCCGCCTCGGCCAGTCGCGCGGCCTCGGCCTCCGCCTGTGCCGCCGGGCGGCCCGAGAGGTCGGCCTCCTGCCACGGCACCTGGACCGCGCGGGCGATGAGCTGTACGGATTCGCCGCTCTTGCGCTGGCGGAAGGCTGCACGCAGCGCCGGGTGACGCCGTACGACGGCCTCGACTGACCTGCGGAGCCGTCCGGCGTCCAGTTCGCCGTGGAAGTCGAGCGTCAGCTGGACCGCGTACAGGTCTGCTTCCCGCTCGTCGTACAGGGCGTGGAAGAGCAGCCCTTCTTGCAGGGGTGACAGCGGAAGGAGGTCTTCGATCTTCGACTGCTGCTTCACTCCGCGGTCCCCCAGTCGTCTTCCATGTCGCTTTCGAACTCATCGATGTCGTCCTGGTCCACCTCGACGAGCGAGACGTCGGACGGGGTGAGGCCGCCCGCGTCGGGGCGCTCGGCGTGGCCGAGGAGGGCGCGCAGGGCCGCGAGCCAGCCGTCGGCGAGCCGCCGGACCTCCGCCTCGGGCAGCAGCTCGGCGGCCCAGGTCCAGGTGGCGACCAGGACGGGTCCTTCGGGCCGGTCCTCGGTCATGGCGTTGATGTCGATCACGTGGGCCAGTGGCATGTCCGGCTCGCTGCCGCCGCCGGGCTCGCCGATCCAGTACGCGTCCTCGGGCCGGCCGGCCCCGTCCGCCCCGTCACCGTCCCCGGCGGCGAACCGGCCGAGGTAGTTGAGGCCGATCTCCGGCCGGGCCTGGGCCGCCAGCTCTTCCCCGGTCGCGGGGTTGAGGTGGCGCAGCAGGCCGTACCCGACTCCGTGGTCGGGGATGGCCCGCAGCCGCTCCTTGACCTGCTTGAGCGCGGTGCCCGCCGCCGGGCCGCCGGCCAGCGCGTCCGCGATGTCGATGCCGTCCAGGGTGAGGGATACGGGGAAGAGGCTGGTGAACCAGCCGACGGTGCGCGAGAGGTCGGCGCCGTCGACGATGTGCTCCTCGCGGCCGTGGCCCTCCAGCTCGACCGCGACCCCGCCGGTGCCCCGCCGGTCGGCGACGGCCAGGGCCAGGGCGGTCAGCAGCGCATCGTTGACGCCCGCGTTGAAGACCGAGGGCACCACCGTCAGCAGGGCTTCGGTCCAGCGGGTGGGCAGGGACAGAGTGAGGTCCCGGCCCGTGGCGGCGGTGTCCACCGCCGCGTCCAGCGGACGGGCGGCCAGCGGCTCGGCGCCTTGCGCGTACTGCTGCCACAGCGGCAGTTCGGTCTCCACGCGCCGCGGGTCGGCGGCGGCGTCCCGCAGCTTGGTCGCCCAGGTACGGAACGAGGTGCCCACCGGCTCCAGCGTCACCGTGCCGTCCCCGGCCTCCCCCGCCTGTTCCCAGGCGCTGTGGAGGTCGGGCAGCAGGATGCGCCAGGAGACACCGTCGACCACGAGGTGGTGGGCGAGGACGAGCAGCCGTCCGGGCCGGTCGGGTCCGGCGTCGAACCAGACGGCCTGGAGCACGCGGCCGTCGGCGGGCGAGAGCCGGTGCTGTGCCGCCAGGTTCTCGCGTTCCACCACGGCGGTCAGGGCGGCGGTGTCCAGCCCGGTCACGTCGACACGCGACAGGCACGCGTCGGCCCGTACCGCGCCACGGTCGAGGACGGTCCACTGCCCGTCCGCCGTCAGCCGGGACCGCAGTACGGCGTGGTGGTCGAGCACCGCGTCCAGCGCGCGGGCCAGCCGTGCCGCGCCGAGACCCGCGGGCACGCTCATCAGCATCGACTGGTGGAACTGCGCGTGCGGGCCACCGTCCGCGAGCATCCCGGCGACGATGGGCGTCAGCGGTATCTCACCGATCGCGGCGGCGGGGTCCTCGGCCGTCGCGGCGCGCTCGGTCCTGGCGGCGCGGGCCAGTTCCCGCGGCGTCTTGTGGGTGAACACATCGCGCGGCGAGATGCCGATACCGGCCTTGCGGGCGCGGCTGACCAGCTGGATCGAGACGATGCTGTCGCCGCCCAGGTCGAAGAAGCCGTCGTCGGCCCCGACCTCGGGCAGCTTGAGCAGCTCGGCGAAGAGGTCGCACAGCACCCGCTCGGCCCGGGTACGCGGTGGTTCGCCGGAGGTGGTGGCGGCCTCTGCGGGTTCCGGCGCGGGCAGGGCCCTGCGGTCGACCTTGCCGTTCGGGGTCAGCGGCAGCTCCGGCAGTACCACGACCACCGGGGGCACCATGTAGTCCGGCAGCCGCTCCGCCAGGTACGCGCGCAGCTCGGCGGCCTCGCACTCGCCGCCCGCGTAGCCGACCAGCCGCCGGTCCCCCGGGCCGTCCTCGCGCACCACGACGGCCGCGTGGGTCACCCGGGGGTGGCCGCTGAGCACCGCCTCGATCTCGCCGAGTTCGATACGGAAGCCGCGCACCTTCACCTGGTCGTCGACGCGGCCGGCGTACTCCAGCCGCCCTCGGTGCCAGCGGACCAGGTCACCGGTGCGGTACATGCGGGCGCCGGGGGCGCCGTACGGGTCGGCGACGAAGCGCTGCGCGGTCAGGCCGGGGCGGCCCAGATAGCCGCGGGCCAGCCCGGCGCCGGTGAGGTACAGCTCGCCCAGGACGCCTTCCGGCACCAGGCGCAGCCGCTCGTCCAGCACCCGGACACCGGCGCCGGGGATCGGGCGGCCGATCGGCAGCGCCCCGGGGGTGATCTCCTCGTCGGGTCCGACGCGGTGCACGACACAGCCGACGGTGGCCTCCGTCGGGCCGTATTCGTTGACGACGGCGGCGCCGGGGTGGGCGGTGCGCCACTGGTCCAGCACCTCGCCGACCAACTGCTCGCCGCCGACGACCAGTTCGCCGGTGGGCGAGAACGGTCGGGGCAGCACGGTGAGCAGCGGCAGGTGGGCGGGGGTCGCCTTGACGAAGGTCGCGGCGGGACGCCCGGTTGTGCCGTCGGCGTCGTCCAGCGGTCCGACGTGCACCCTGCCCCCGCTGATCAGCGGCCCGAACAGGCTGGTGACGGTGAGGTCGAAGGACACCGAGGAGTGCAGCAGGGCCGTCCCGGCGAGCGAGGGGTACGCCTCGGTGGCCCAGCGCACGTAGGCGGCGAGCGAATGGTGCTCGATGACGACGCCCTTGGGACGGCCGGTCGAGCCCGAGGTGTAGATGGTGTACGCGGGGTGCGCCGGGTGGGGCGCCGGCCGGTCCAGGGCCGTGCCGTCCAGGCCGTCCGCTTCCGCCGGCCGGACCGCGGGGGGCGCGTCGGCCGCCGTCGGCAGCGTGCCGTCGTCGGTGACGGCGAGCACCGCCGCGGAGTCGGCGAGCATGTACGCGATGCGCTCGGCCGGGTAGGTGGTGTCTATCGGTACGTACGCGGCGCCCGTCTTGAGCACCGCCAGCGCGGCGACCACCAGGTCCGTGCCGGGCCGCAGCGCGAGGGCCACGAAGGTCTCCGGCCCGGCTCCGTGCCCGATGAGCAGCCGCGCGAGGCGGTTGGACCGTGCGTCCAGCTCCGCGTAGGTCAGCTCGGCTTCCTGTGTGGAGACCGCGATGGCGCCGGGTGCCGCCGCCACCTGGGCAGCGAACAGCTCGGGGACGGTGGGCCGCCGGCCGGCGGGTTCGGGCAGGGCGGTGCCGGTGCCGTCGGCCAGGAGCCGTTCGCGTTCGGCGCCGCCGAGCACGTCGATCGCCGACAGGGGCCGGTCCGGGGCCTCGGTGACAGCGGTGAGCACCCGCTCCAGCCGGTCCAGGACGCCCTGGACGGTGGCGCGGTCGAAGAGGTCGGTGCTGTATTCCAGCTCGCCTTCGATACCGGCCGGGCCGGTCCCGCCCTGGGTCTCCATGACGTGCAGGGTCAGGTCGAACTTGGCGGTACGGGAGCCGAGTTCCACCGGTTCGGCGGTCAGGCCGGGCAGGTCCAGGTCGGCCGCGCTGTTGTTGTCCATGGACAGCATGACCTGGAACAGCGGGTGCCGTGCCATGGACCGGGCCGGTTGCAGCACCTCCACCAGCCGCTCGAACGGCACGTCCTGGTGACCGTGCGCGGCGAGGTCGCCCTCCCGTACCCGGGCCAGCAGCTCGGTGAAGGTGGGGTCGCCGGACAGGTCGGTCCGCAGCACCAGGGTGTTGACGAAGAAGCCCACGGCGTCGTCCAGGGCCTGGTCGGTGCGGCCGGCCACCGGTGTGCCGATGGGCACGTCCGTACCGGCTCCGAGCCTCGAAAGGACGGTGGCCAGTGCGGCCCGCAGCACCATGAACACCGAGGCGCCGTTGGCGCGCGCCAGCTCGCGGAGGGCGGCGTGCAACTCGGGGCGGATGCGGACCGGGACGGTGGCGCCACGGTGGCTGAGCACCGCGGGCCGCTGCCGGTCGAAGGGCAGCGCCAGCTCTTCCGGCAGCCCGGCCAGCGCGTCGCGCCAGTGGGCGACCTGCTGGGCGATCGGGCTGTCCGGGTCGTCCTCGCTGCCGAGGGTCCGCTGCTGCCACAGGGTGTAGTCGGCGTACTGGACGGGCAGCGGCCGGAATTCCGGCCGGTCGCCCGCGGCCCGCGCGGTGTACGCGGTGGCGAGGCCGTCCGCCAGCGGCGTCAGCGACCAGCCGTCCGCGGAGACGTGGTGCAGGACCAGGACGAGGACGCAGGTGTCGGGGCCGGTGGTCAGCACCCGGGCCCGTACGGGAATGTCGGTGGTGAGGTCGAAGGCGTGGCCGGCCGCCTCCTCGGCGTACCGCTCCGCCTCGCTCTCCTCGACGTCCAGGAACTCGACCTCGACCTGCGCCTGTTCGGGCGTGCGGACGAGCTGGTACGGGTTTCCGTCGTCGTCCGGGAAGACGGTGCGCAGGCTCTCGTGGTGGGCCACCACGTCCTGGAGCGCGGCCCGCAGCGCCTGCTGGTCCAGCCGTCCGGTCAGCCGCAGCGCGAGCGTCAGGTTGTACGTGGCGCTGGGACCCTCGATGCGGTGCAGGAACCACAGCCTGCGCTGCGCGAAGGACAGGGGTATCCGCTCGGGCCGGGGCACGGGGAGCAGCGGTTCGTGCGTGCCGGTGGCGGCGCCGCAGCGTTCGGCGAGCCCGGCCACGGTGGGCGCCTCGAAGACCGCCCGTACGGACAGGTCCACCTCCAGCGCCGCCCGGACCCTGGCCGCCAGCCGGGTGGCGAGCAGCGAGTGGCCGCCGAGGTCGAAGAAGTTGTCGTCGATGCCGACTTCTTCGATGCCCAGCACCTCGGCGAACGCCTGGCACAGGGTGCGCTCCGTGGCGGTGCGCGGGGCACGGCGGGCGGCGCCCGTCCCGGCGGCGTAGTCGGGTGCGGGCAGGGCCTTGGCATCCAGCTTGCCGTTCACGGTCAGCGGCAGCCCCGGGAGGGAGATCAGGGCCGCGGGCACCATGTAGTCGGGCAGGAGGGTGGCGGTGAACTCCCGTAGCCCGGCGGTGTCGAGGCCGTCGTCACCCTGCGGTACGACATAGCCCACCAGCCGCTTGTCGCCGGGCGCGTCCTCCCTTGCGAGCACGGCGGCCCGGGCGACGCCGGGGTGTGCCTCCAGCGCGGATTCGATCTCGCCGAGTTCGATGCGGAAGCCGCGGATCTTGACCTGGTCGTCGGCGCGGCCGACGTACTCCAGCTCGCCGTCGGCGTTGCGGCGGACCACGTCGCCGGTGCGGTACATGCGGGTGCCCGGCGCGCCGTACGGGTCGGCGACGAAGCGCTGCGCGGTCAGGTCCGGGCGGCCCAGGTAGCCGCGGGCCAGGCCCGCCCCGGCGACGTACAGCTCTCCGGCCACACCGGGCGGCGCCAGCCTGAGGTGGCTGTCCAGGACGTAGGCGCGCAGGTCGGGGATGGGCTCGCCGATGAGGCTGGTGGTGGCGTCGGCGACGGCGCCGCGGTCCAGGGCCCGGTAGGTGACGTGCACGGTGGTCTCGGTGATGCCGTACATGTTGACCAGGCGCGGGGCGTCGTCGGCGTGCCGCTCGTACCAGCCCGCCAGACGCCGCAGGTCGAGCGCCTCACCGCCGAAGACGACCTGGCGCAGCGCCAGCCGGTCCCCGAGCGCGGGGTGCTCCCGGTCGGCCTGTACCAGCTGGTAGAAGGCCGACGGGGTCTGGTTGAGCACGGTGACGCGCTCCCGTGCCAGGAGCTCCAGGAACTCGCGCGGGGCGCGGCTCACCTCGCGCGGCACGACGACGAGACGGCCGCCGCTGAGCAGCGGGCCCCACAGTTCCCATACGGAGAAGTCGAAGGCGTAGGAGTGGAAGAGCGTCCACACGTCCCGCGCGTCGAAGCCGAACCAGTGGGCCGTGTGCGTGAACAGCCGGACGACGTTGCGGTGCGGGACCATCACGCCCTTGGGGCGGCCCGTCGAGCCGGACGTGTAGATCACGTACGCCGGGTGGTCGGCGGCGCCCGGCCCGTCGCGGCGCTCCACCGGGTCCAGGTCGTGCCCGTCCAGCGCGGCCAGCTCGGCGGCCGTCCCGGCGTCGTCGAGGACGTACGCCGGAGTCGCGTCCACCACGCCCGCGGTGTCCCGTACGGTGAGCGCCAGCACCGGCCGGGTCTCGCCGAGCATGAACGCGATGCGGTCGGCCGGGTAGTCCGGGTCGATGGGCACATACGCGGCGCCGGTCTTGGCCACCGCGAGGAGGGCGACGACGAGGTCCGCCGAGCGCGGCAGGGCGACTGCCACGAAGGTCTCGGGGCCGGCGCCGCGGGCGAGCAGCAGCCGCGCCAGCCGGTTGGCCCGGGCGTTCAGCTCCGCGTAGGTGAGCGATACGTCTTCGCAGGTCACCGCGGTGGCGTCGGGAGTTTCCGCCGTCCGCTCCTCGAACAGCCGGGCCGGGGTGCGCGGGTCGGTTCCGGGCAGCTCCGGGCCGGGCGCGGCCAGCAGCTCTTCCCGCTCGCCGGGCAGCAGCGTGTCCAGCGTGCCGACCGTGGCGTCCGGGTCGGCGGTCAGCGTCTCCAGTACGGACACCAGGCGCCGGACCAGCCGCCCGGCCTCCTCCTCGGTGAACAGGTCCGCCCGGTAGTCGGTGCGGAACTCCAGCCGTTCGCCGGGGAGGGCCGCGATGGTGACCGGGTAGTGGGCGGCGTCGCTGATGTCGATGCCGGCCACGGTCAGGCCGTCGTCGGCGCCGGGCTCCAGGACGCCGTCGCCGTCGAGCGGGTAGTTCTCGAACACCAGCAGGGTGTCGAAGAGTTCCGCGCCGCCGACCAGCGACTGGAGTTCGGCCAGCCCGAGGTACTGGTGGTTCATCAGGTCGGACTGTTCGCGCTGCACGCGGATCAGCAGGGCGGCGACCGACTCGGCCGGGTCCAGGCGCACCCGTACCGGCAGCGTGTTGATGAACAGGCCGACCATGGTCTCGATGCCGGGGATGTCGGCCGGGCGGCCGGAGACGGTGGTGCCGAAGACGATGTCGTCCCGGCCGGTCAGCCGGGCCAGCAGCAGCGACCAGGCGCCCTGGACCACGGTGTTGACGGTGATCCCCAGCCGCCGCGCCAGCTGCCCGAGCCGTACGGTCAGCTCCTCGGACGCGATGTGCGAGAGGCTGCTCGGGGCGGCCTGGGCGTGCTCCGCCGTGGACGGTGCGAGCCGGACCGGCTCGGCACCCGCCAGGGCCTCGCCCCAGACCTTCTCCGCGACCGCGCGGTCCTGCCCGGCCAGCCAGGCGAGGTAGTCCGAGAACGGCGCGACCGGCGGCAGCGCGGAGGCGTCCGCGCCGGAGCGGTAGAGGGCGAACAGCTCCTCGACCACGAGCGGCATCGACCATCCGTCCACCAGGATGTGGTGGTTGGTGAGCATGAACCGGTGGTGGCCGGCGGCCAGCCGGGCCAGGGTGAACCGCACCAGGGGCGGCGTGCTCATGTCGAAGCGGGTGGTCCGGTCGGTCTCGGCCAGCTGGTCCGCCGCCGTGGCGCGCTCCTCCTCGGGGAGGGTGCTCAGGTCCGCGTCCTGCCACGGAAGGGGTGCCTCGGCGGGCACGAACTGGACCGGCGCGTCCAGGCCCTGCTGCCAGAACGCGGCGCGCAGGTTCGGGTGCCGGTCGAGCAGCGCCCGTGCGGCGTCCTTCAGGGCCGCGGCGTCCAGCGGGCCCCGCAGGTCGAAGACCACCTGGGTGTTGTAGACGTCCACGCCGTCCTCGTCGTACGACGCGTGGAACAGCAGACCCTCCTGGAGGGGGGACAGCGGCAGCACGTCCACGGTGCCCGGACGGGCCTCGGCGAGGGCGTCCAGCTGCCCCTGGGACAGCCCGGCCAGCGGAACGTCCGAGGGGGTCAGGCCCGCGGAGGCCCCGCCCCGTGCGTGCTCGACCAGGGCGCGCAGCGCGGCGAACCAGCCGTCGGCCAGCCGCCGTACGTCGTCCTCGGCCAGCACGTCCTTCGCCCACGCCCAGGAAGCCACCAGACGGGTGCCGTCGGGGCGTTCCTCGGCCTGCGCGTTGATCTCGACGAGGTGCGCGAGCGTGAGCCGGGCCCCGGTGGCCGTGGCGTCGCCGTCGCTCCGGTCCGCCGTGGCGTCCTCCTCGGAGACCGGCATCCAGTACGTGTCCGCCGCGGCGCCCGGGCCGCCGCTCTCCACGGCGAACCGGCCCAGGTAGTTGAAGCCGATCTGGGCCTGGGGCAGGGCGGCGAGGACCGGTGAGGTCTGCGGGTTCAGGTGGCGCAGCAGTCCGTAGCCGATGCCGTTGTCGGGGATCCGCCGCAGCTGCTCCTTGACCGTACGCAGCGCGGCACCGGCCGCCGGGCCCGCCGTCAGGGCCTCGGCGACATCGACCCCGTCCAGGTCGAGGCGGAGCGGGAAGAGGCTGGTGAACCAGCCGACCGTACGGGACAGTTCGGCGCCGTCACCGACCTGCTCCTCGCGTCCGTGGCCCTCCAGGTCGACCAGCAGGGCCCCGCCGTCCTGCCGCCAGGCGGCGAGCGCCAGGGCGAGGGCGGTGAGCAGCACGTCGTTGACCGAGGCGTTCAGGGCCGCCGGTACGTCGGTGAGCAGCGGCTCGGTCCAGTCGGCGGGCAGCACGTGGCTGGTCTCGACGGCGGGCGTGCCGTCGGGCACCGGGCCCTGGTGCAGCGGGCGTACGCCGGTCAGCTGCTGCTGCCACATCGGCAGCTCCGCGCCGATGCGCCCGATGTCCGAGGCGGCCAGCTGGAGTTGCTGGGCCCAGGTGCGGAAGGACGTACCGACCGGCTCCAGCGTGATCGCGCCGCCGGTCGCGGTCTGTTCCCAGGCGGAGGCGAGGTCCGGGAGCAGGATGCGCCAGGACACGCCGTCCACCGCCAGGTGGTGGATCACCACCAGCAGACGGCCGGCGGCCCGGTCTCCGGCGTCGAACCACACCGCGCGCACCAGTGAGCCCTGTTCGAGGGAGAGCTGTTGCTGGGCGGCCTCGGTGTGCTCGTCCAGCAGCCGGGACAGGCCGGCGCGGTCCACGCCGGACACATCGACACGGGTGACGCAGTCACCGGCCCGGACGCTGCCGCGCGGGGCCACCTCCCACAGCGGGATACCGGCCACGGTCACCAGCTTCGAGCGCAGCACGTCGTGGTGGTCGAGCACCGCCTGCACGGCCCGGGTGAGCCGGTCCGTGCCCAGCTGCGGCGGCACGCTCACCACCATCGACTGGCTGAACCGCGGGAACCACGCGGCCCCGGTGAACGCCTGCACGATCGGGGTCGCGGGGACGCCCCCGATGCCGGCGCTCGGCTCCTCGCTCACCGTCTGCTGCTCCTCGCTCGTCGCTACGGCCGCCAGTGCCTCGACGGTCTTGTGGGTGAACACATCGCGCGGGCTGATCACCAGCCCGGCCTTGCGGGCGCGGCTGACCAGCTGGATGGAGACGATGCTGTCGCCGCCGAGGTCGAAGAAGCTGTCGTCGATACCCACCTCGGGTACGCCCAGCACCTCCGCGAACACCTCGCACAGCGCCCGCTCCACGTCGTTGCGCGGCCCGCGTCCCGAGCGGCCTGCCTCGGCGGCGAAGTCCGGGGCGGGCAGCGCGGCGCGGTCGAGCTTGCCGTTGACCGTCAGGGGCAGTTCGGGAAGCGTGACGAACGCGGCGGGCACCATGTGGCGCGGCAGCCGGGCCGCGGTGGACTCCCGCAGTTCGGCGGACGCGGCGGTGCTGCCGGGGACCGGCACCACGTAGGCCACCAGCCGCTTGTCGCCGGGAGTGTCCTCGCGTACCACCACGGCCGCCCGGTCGACCTCGGCGTGCTCGCCGAGCACCGCCTCGATCTCGCCGGGCTCGACGCGGAACCCCCGGATCTTCACCTGGCCGTCCGCCCGGCCGATGAATTCCAGCTCGCCCTGTCCATTCCAGCTGACCAGGTCACCGGTGCGGTACAGCCGCGCGCCGGGCGGGCCGAAGGGGTCGGCCACGAAGCGCTGCGCGGTCAGGCCGGGGCGGCCGAGGTAGCCGCGGGCCACCCCGGCGCCGCCCACGTACAGCTCGCCCACCGTGCCGTCGGGCACCAGCCGCAGCGCGTCGTCCAGGACGTACACCCGGGTGTTGGCCACCGGGCCGCCGATCGGCACCCGGCCGCCGTCCGTCAGCGGCCCGCTCATCGTGGCGCAGACCGTGGTCTCCGTCGGCCCGTAGGCGTTGATCAGCGTGTGCCGCCGCGACCAGCGGGCGACCAGGTCCGGCGCACAGGCTTCGCCGCCGACGATCAGGGTCGTGCCCGCCGGGACCCGGTCGGTGCGCAGCTGGGCCAGGACGGCCGGGGGCAGGGTGGCGTGGGTGATCCGCTGCTCGGTCAGCAGCCGCTCCAGCGGCTCGCCCGGGGCGCGCTGCTCCGCGTCGGCGATGACCAGCGTGGCGCCGGTCAGCAGCCCCATGCAGGTCTCCCACACCGAGGCGTCGAAGCTCGCCGAGGCGAACTGGAGCACCCGGCTGCCGGGGCCCGCGGCCAGCCGTCCGGCGTGGGTGGCCGCCAGGCTCGCGATGCCGGTGTGCGGCACGACGACGCCCTTGGGGCGGCCCGTGGAGCCGGAGGTGTAGATGACGTAGGCCGGGTCGGCGGGCCGGGCGGGCGCGCTCCGGTCGGCGTCGGTCAGGTCCGTAGCGGCGAGGCCGGCGAGCGCTCCGGTCACCTCCGGCGCGTCCAGCACCAGACGCGGTACGCCGCCGAGGGCCTGGTCCGCGGCGTCGAGCGCGGCGGCCGTCACGGAGGCGGTCAGGACCATGTGCGGGCCGCTGTCCCGGAGCAGGTAGGCGATGCGCTCGGCCGGGTAGTCGGGATCGACGGGCACATAGGCGGCGCCCGCCTTGAGGACCGCGAGCACGGCGACGGCCAGTTCGCTGCCGCGCGGGAGGGCGAGCGCGATGTGGCGGCCCGGCCCGGCGCCCCGGCCGACGAGCAGGCGGGCGAGCCGGTTGGCCCGGGAGTTCAGCTCTCCGTAGGTCAGTTCCTCCCCGGTGACGACGAGGGCCGTGGCGTCCGGGGACTCGGCGACGCGGGCCTCGAACAGCTCGGGCCAGGTCGCCTCCGGCACCGGCAGTGCGGTGGCGTTGCGCCCGGTCAGCAGGGTGCGGCGCTCGTCGTCGGTGAGCAGCCCGAGCGCGGCCAGAGGGGTGTCCGGCGCGTCGGTCATGGCCCGCAGCACCCGCAGCAGGCGCGCCATCAGGGTGCCGACGGCCTGCCGGTCGAGCACGTGCGGCTGGAAGTCCACCCGGAACTCCAGGTCCGCGCCGGGGATCACCGCGATGCTGACCGGGTAGTGGGCGGCGTCCTCACCGCCCACCGCGGACACCGCGAGGCCCGGTACGGCCTCCTGGAGCGCCGCCCCGTCCAGCGGGTAGTTCTCGAAGACCATGAGCGTGTCGAACAGCTCGCCGGCGCCCGCGAGGGACTGCAGCCGGGGCAGCCCGATGTGCTGGTACGGCATGAGCGCGGTGTGCTGCTCCTGGAGCTGCCGCAGCAGGTCGCCGACCGGGCGGGACGGGTCCACGTCCACCCGTACCGGCAGGGTGTTGATGAACAGGCCCACCATCGTCTCGACGCCGGGCAGTTCGGCCGGGCGTCCGGACACCGTGGAGCCGAAGACCACGTCCCGGCGCCCGGTGTACCAGCCGAGCAGCACGGCCCAGGCGCCCTGGACCACGGTGTTGACCGTGACGCCGAGGCGCCGGGCCAGCTCCTCCAGGGCCCCCGTCAGCCCGGCCTCCGCGGAGACCACGTGCTGGGCGGGCACGGCGGGCGGCTGCTCGTTCCCGGGGGCGAGCAGGCACGGTTCGACACCGGACAGCCGCCGGCGCCAGGCGTCCTCGGCCGCGTCCCGGTCCTGCCCGGCCAGCCAGGCCAGGTAGTCCTTGAACGGGCGCACCGCGGGCAGCGTGTCGGCCCCGGCCGCGTACAGGTCGAAGAGCTCACCGAACAGCAGCGGCATCGACCAGCCGTCGAGCAGGATGTGGTGGCTGGTGAACAGCAAGCGGTGCCGGTTCTCGCCCAGTTGGAGCAGGGTGAACCGCAGCAGGGGCGGCTCGGTGACGTCGAAGCGCCGGGCGCGGTCGGCCTCGGTGAGGGTACGGGCCTCGGCCTCGGGGTCCGGGTGGCCGGTGAGGTCGATCTCCTGCCACGGAACGTCGAGCCCGTCGAGAATCAGCTGCACCGGCCGGTCGAGGTCCCGCTGCCAGAAGGCCGCGCGCAGGTTGGCGTGCCGTTCGAGCACGGTACGGGCCGCGGTGCGCAGCCGGTCCCGGTCCAGTTCCCCTTCGAGGTCGAGTTCCAGTTGGGTGTTGTAGAGGTCGACGCCCTCACTCTCGTAGAGCGCGTGGAAGAGCAGGCCCTCCTGGAGGGGCGACAGGGGCAGCACGTCGGCCGTGGCGGCGGGCAGTGCCTCCAACTGGTGCTGGGCGAGCCCGGCCAGCGGTACGTCGGAGGGCGTCAGGCCGCCCGCGCCCGGCTGCTCGGCGTGCGTCACCAGCGCGCGCAGCGCCTCGAAGAACGCCTCGCCCAGGCGGTGCACCTCCTGTTCGGACAGCAGCCCGGCCGCCCAGCCCCAGCCGGCCACCAGGGCCGGACCGTCGGCGCGGTCCTCGGTGTGCGCGTTGAGTTCGAGGGCGTGCGGCAGCGGCATCGCGTCGTCGGCGCCGCCGCCGATGCCGGTGGACTCCGGGGCGGAGACCCAGTACTGCGGTGCGCTCTGCTCGTCGGAAGCGTCGAAGCGTCCGAGGTAGTTGAAGCCGATCTGCGGGGCAGGGGCCGAGGACAGGGCCTCTTCGGTTTCCGGGTTCAGGTGGCGCAGCAGCCCGTAGCCGATGCCATGATCCGGAATCGCCCGCAGCTGCTCCTTGACGCGCTTGAGCGCCACCCCGGCCGCCGCACCACCCCGGAACGCGTCCTCAACATCGACGCCCTCCAGGTCCAGCCGCACGGGGAACAGGCTGGTGAACCAGCCGACCGTACGGGACAGATCCGCACCCGCAACCACCTGCTCCTCACGGCCATGGCCTTCCAGGTCCAGGACGAGGCCCGAACCGGCACCCCGCCACCGCACCACGGCCAGCGCCAACGCCGTCAGCAGCACATCGTTGACTCCCGCGCGGAACGCCGCCGGAACCGTCGTCAGCAACGGCTCCGCCCACCGCGCCGACAGCGAGAGCTCCAGCTCCCGTGCGGTGGCGACGGTGTCCCGCGCCGGGTCCAGCGCTCTCGTACCCAAAAGGGCACCTTCCCCCGCCAACTGCGTTTTCCACAAAGGTAGTTCAGTGGCGACCCGGCTTTCATCGGCGGCAGCCCGCCGCAACCCCTGCGCCCACGTACGGAAGGACGTACCAACCGGGTCCAGCACCACCGGACGACCGGTCCCCGCCTGCTCCCACGCACTCGCCAGATCGGGCAGCAGAATGCGCCACGACACCCCGTCCACGGCCAGGTGGTGGACGGCCACCAGGAGCCGGCCCGAGCGCCGTGCCCCGGCGTCGCACCACACGAAGCGGGCGATGCGGCCGTGGGCCGGGGACAGCCACTGCTGTGCGGCCCGGCCCTGCTCCTCCAGTACGGAGGCCAGCGACGCGGCATCGTCTTCGGGGACCTCGACGCGGACCACGCAGTCGCGGGCCCGCACCGCGCCCCGCGGGACGATCTCCCACACCCGGTCGTCGCCGAGCCGGGAGCGCAGCGCGTCGTGCCGGTCCAGGAGCGCCTGTACGGCGGTGAGCAGCCGGTCGTGGCCGAGCTGCGCGGGCACCTCGACCACCATCGACTGGTAGTAGTGCGCGAAGGTGTGCGCCGCCTGTCCCGTCTCGGCCAGGGTCCCGGCGACGATGGGGGTCAGCGGCACTTCGCCCAGGGCCGCGCCGGGGTCCTCGGCGCCGGTCTCCGGCACCGCCCGCGCCACGGGGGCCAGTCCTTCGACGGTGCGGTGGGTGAACACCTCGCGCGGGCTGATCACCAGCCCGGCCTTACGCGCCCGGCTGACCAGCTGAATCGAGACGATGCTGTCGCCACCGAGATCGAAGAAACTGTCGTCGATACCCACCTCGGGGACGCCCAGCACCTCCGCGAACACCTCGCACAGCGCCCGCTCCACGTCGTTGCGCGGCGGCTTGCGCACACCCGAGAGCACCGCCCCGTAGTCGGGGGCCGGGAGCGCCCTGCGGTCGAGCTTGCCGTTCGCCGTCAACGGGAGGACCGGCAGCGTGACGAAGGCCGCCGGGACCATGTAGTCGGGCAGTACGTCCGCGACCGCCGCGCGTACGGCGCCCAGGTCCGGTTCCGGCACGGCGGGCACCAGGTAGGCCACCAGCCGCCGGTCCCCGGGGCCCTCCTCGCGGACGGTCACCGCGGCCTGCGCCACCGCGTCCAGGCCCGCCAGTACGGATTCGATCTCGCCGGGCTCGACGCGGAACCCGCGGATCTTCACCTGGTCGTCGGCCCGGCCCAGGAACTCCAGGTGGCCGCGCTCGGTCCAGCGCGCCAGGTCGCCCGTGCGGTACATACGGGTCCCCGGCGTGCCGAACGGGTCGGCGACGAACCGCTGGGCGCTCAGGCCGGGGCGCCGCAGATAGCCGCGGGCCAGGCTCGCGCCCGCGACGTACAGCTCGCCGGTCACCCCCGGCGGCACCGGGCGCAGCGCGGCGTCCAGCACATAGGCGCGGGTGCCGGTGACCGGCCGGCCGATCGAGGGCCGGTCGGACGCGCGCAGTTCGGTGACCACGGAGTCGACCGTCGCCTCGGTCGGGCCGTAGCAGTTGTACGCCGTCACGTCGGGCAGCGCCGCCAGCTCCGCCCACAGCGCCTCGCCCAGGGCCTCGCCGCCCAGGCTGAGCACGGACGGGCGGTGCCGCGGGTCGCGCAGCAGACCGCTGTTGACGACGTGCTGCGCGAAGGTCGGTGTCAGGTCCAGGAAGTCGATCTTCTCGGTGACGACATGGGCGGTCAGGGCCGCCGGGTCGCGCCGTACCTCGTCGTCGATCAGGTGCAGTTCATGGCCGAGGAGCAGCGCCAGCAGCTGGTCCCACGAGGTGTCGAAGGAGATGGAGGCGGTCAGCGCCAGCCGGAACGGGCCGTCGTCCGGCGCGGCGAGCAGGCCCCCGCGGTGCGCGTGCAGGAGGTTGGCCACGCTGCGGTGCTCGATGACCACGCCCTTGGGGCGGCCCGTGGAGCCGGAGGTGTAGATGACGTACGCGGGGTGCTCGGGGCGCAGCGGGCGGAGCCGGTCGGTGTCGCCGGGGTCGGTGTCCGCGAGCGTACGGAGCGCGTCGGCCGTGCCGGGCCCGTCGAGCACGACCTGCGGCACGTCCGGCACCAGGGCACTCGTCTCCCCGGTGACCAGGGCCAGCACGGGCCGCGCGTCCTGGAGCATGTAGGCGATGCGGTCCACCGGGTAGTCGGTGTCCACGGGCAGGTACGCCGCGCCGCTCTTGAGCACGGCCAGCAGGCCGACGATCAGGTCCGCGGTCCGCGGCAGGGCGAGCGCCACCACGGTCTCGGGCCCGGCGCCGTGCCGGGCCAGGAGCCGGGCCAGGCGGTTGGCGCGGGCGTTCAGCTCGGCGTAGGTGAGCCGCGCCGTACCGTCGGCGTCGTGGGAACCAGCCGGCGCGACCAGCGCGGTGGCGCCGGAGTGACCGGCCGCGGCGGCCTCGAACAGCTCCACGACGGTGGCCGCGGAAGCCGGTGCCCCGGCGTGCGTCCAGTCCGCCAGCTGCCGGGTCTCCTCGCCGGTGAGGATGTCGATGGCGCCGACCGGCCGTTCGGTGTCGGCCGTCATCGCCTCCAGCACCAGCAGCAGCCGCTGGAAGATCAGGTCCAGCTGCCCGGCGGTGAACAGGTCGGGCCGGTAGTCGACCCGGAACTCCAGCTCGTCGCCGGGCAGTACGGCGATGCTGATGGGGTAGTGCGCCGGGTCCTCGCCGTCGACGTACGACAGGGAGAGGTCACCGGTCGCCTCTTCGAGCGCGGCGGCGTCCAGCGGGTAGTTCTCGAAGACCAGCAGGGTGTCGAAGAGGTCGGGCGCCGGTCCGCCGGTGGTGCCGCCCGCCGCGGCCAGCGCCTGGAGCCGGGCCAGGCCCAGGTGCTCGTACGGCATCAGCTCGGCGCTCTGCGCCTGGAGGCGGCGCACCAGGGCCGCGACCGGCTCGGCCGGGTCGATGAGCAGCCGGACCGGCAGGGTGTTGATGAACAGCCCCAGCATGTCCGCCACCCCGTCGATCTCGGCGGGGCGTCCGGAGACGGTGGTGCCGAAGACCACGTCCTGGCGGTGGGTGAGCCGCCCCAGCAGCACCGCCCAGGCGGCCTGCACCAGCGTGTTGGGGGTGACCCCCAGCCGCCGGGCCTGCTCGCCCACCGCAGCCGTCAGCCCGGCCGGGGCGCGGGTGACGTGGTGCTCGGGCAGTACGGGCGTCAGCGGGCCCGCCTCGGGCGCGACAAGGCAGGGTTCGGCCCCGGCCAGCGCCGTACGCCACGCCGCTTCGGCGGCCTCGGCGTCCTGCCCGGCCAGCCAGCCCAGGTAGTCGGAGAACGGGCGGACCTGCGGCAGCGCCGAGGTGTCGGCGCCCTTGCCGTACAGCGCGAACAGCTCGCCGACGAGGAGCGGGGTGGACCAGCCGTCGAGCAGGATGTGGTGGCTGGTGAGCAGCAGCCGGTGGTGCTCGGCGGCGAGCTTGAGGACGGTGAAGCGGATCAGCGGCGGCGCGTCCATCGAGAACCGCCGGTGCCGGTCCGCCTCGATGACGCGTGCCGCCTCGGCCTCGGTGTCCGGCACGGTGGACAGGTCGATGTCCTGCCAGGGGATCTCGGCCCGCCCGAGGACGACCGAGACGGGGTGCTTCAGGTCGCGCTGCACGAAGCCCGCCCGCAGGTTGGGGTGCCGGTCGAGCAGGCCCTGCGCGGCACGCCGCAGCAGCCCGGTGTCCAGGCGTCCGTGCAGGTCGAACACGAGCTGGGTGTGGTAGATGTCCACGCCCTGCTCGTCGTAGAGGGAGTGGAAGAACATGCCCTCCTGGAGCGGGGACAGCGGCAGTACGTCGACGGTGCCGGGCACCTCGGCGGTGATCGCGTCCAGCTGCCCGGAGGTCAGCTGCACCAGGGGCACGTCGGAGGGCGTCAGACCGCCGGCGCCCGGCTGTTCGGCGTGCGCGACCAGCGCCTTGAGCGCGTCGAACCAGTCCTCGCCCAGCCGGCGCACCTCGGCCTCGGGCAGCAGCCGGGAGGCCCAGCTCCAGTTGACGACCAGGCGCGGCCCCTCGGCGTCGTCCTCCGTGAGCGCGGTGATCTCGACGGCGTGCGGCAGCGGCATCGCGTCGTCGGCGCCACTGCCTTCCAGGCGGGTGGCCTCGGGCGCGGTGATCCAGAACTGGGGCGCGTCCTGGGCGGAGGGCGCGTCGAAGCGTCCGAGGTAGTTGAAGCCGATCTGCGGGGCGGGGGCCGAGGCCAGGGCCTCTTCGGTTTCCGGGTTCAGGTGGCGCAGCAGCCCGTAGCCGATGCCATGGTCCGGAATCGCCCGCAGCTGCTCCTTGACGCGCTTGAGCGCCACCCCGGCCGCCGCACCGCCCCGGAACGCGTCCTCGACATCGACGCCGTCCAGGTCCAGCCGTACGGGGAACAGGCTGGTGAACCAGCCGACCGTACGGGACAGATCCGCACCCGCGACCACCTGCTCCTCACGACCGTGCCCCTCCAGGTCCAGTACCAGACCCGAACCGGCACCCCGCCACCGCACCACGGCCAGCGCCAACGCCGTCAGCAGCACATCGTTGACTCCCGCGCGGAACGCCGCCGGAACCGTCGTCAGCAACGGCTCCGCCCACCGCGCCGACAGCGAGGTCAGCCACTCCCGCTCGGTCTCGGCCGTGTCGACCGCCGGGTCCAGTGCCCGGTCCCCGAGCATCGGGTCGGGCAGTGCGGTCTGCCGCTGCCAGAGGTCGAGTTCGGCCGCCACACGCTCCGGCTCCGCCGCGGCCCGGCGCAGGCCCTGTGCCCACGTACGGAAGGACGTACCGACCGGGTCCAGGACCACCGGACGGCCGGTGCCCGCCTGCTCCCACGCGCTCTCCAGGTCGGGCAGCAGGATGCGCCACGACACGGCGTCCACCACGAGGTGGTGGAGCGCGAGCAGCAGCCGCCCGGTGGCCCGGTCCCCGGCGTCGAACCAGACCGCCCGGACGAGCCTGCCGTCCTCGAGGGAGAACCAGTCGTGGACGGCCGTGGCGTACGCCTCGATGAAGGCGGTCAGTTCGTCGCCCGGCACGCCGGTGATGTCCACCCGCTCCAGGCAGTCGGCGGCCCGTACGGTGCCGCGGTCCCCGACCGTCCAGGCCGGGCCGTCCGCGGTGTGCGTCAGCCGCGACCGCAGCACGTCGTGGTGGTCCAGCACCGCCTGGAGGGCGGTGCCGAGCCGGTCCTCGCCCGCCTGGGCGGGGATCTCCACCAGCATGGACTGGTGGAACTGCGCCCAGGGCCCGGCCTGGTCGGTGGCCAGCACGATGGGGGTGAGCGGGACCTCGCCCAGCGCGGCGCCCGGGTCCTCGGCGCGGACCTCGGCCACCGGCTGCGCGACCGGCGCCAGCTCCTCGACGGTGCGGTGCGTGAACACCTCGCGCGGGCTGATGACCAGCCCGGCCTTGCGCGCCCGGCTGACCAGCTGGATCGAGACGATGCTGTCGCCGCCGAGGTCGAAGAAGCTGTCGTCTATACCCACCTCGGGTACGCCCAGCACCTCCGCGAACACCTCGCACAGCGCCCGCTCCACGTCATTGCGCGGCGGCTTGCGCACGCCCGAGAGCACCGCCCCGTAATCCGGCTCCGGCAGCGCCTTGCGGTCCACCTTGCCGTTCGCCGTCAGCGGCAGCTCGTCCAGGGCGACGAACGCGGCCGGCACCAGGTAGTCGGGCAGCCGGGAGCGCAGGAAGGCACGCAGTTCCTCGCCGGTCGTCGCCCCGGGCTCGCGGGGTACGAAGTAGGCGGCGAGCGAGGTGCCGGAGGGGGACGGCAGTGCCAGTACGGCGGCCTGGGCGACCTCGGGGTGGGCCGCGGCGGCCGTCTCGATCTCGCCCAGTTCGACGCGGAAGCCGCGCACCTTCACCTGGTCGTCGGCCCGGCCCAGGAACTCCAGCTCGCCGCGCTCCGTCCAGCGCACCAGGTCGCCCGTGCGGTACATCCGCGCACCCGGCCCGCCGAACGGGTCGGCGACGAACCGTCCCGCGGTCAGCCCGGGACGGCCCAGGTAGCCGCGGGCGAGCCCGGCCCCGGCGACGTACAGCTCACCCGGCACGCCCCGGGGGACGAGGTTGAGCGCGGCGTCCAGCACGTACACCCGCGCGCCCGCCACCGGGCGGCCGATGGTGAGCCGTCCCTCCGCCGCCAGTTCGGCGAAGGTGGCGTCCACGGTGGTCTCGGTGGGCCCGTAGAAGTTGAACACGGACAGCCCGTCGCACTCCGCCAGCCGCTGCCGCAGCGCCTCCCCCAGGGCCTCGCCGCCGAGGACGAGCGTGCCGGGGCGGTGGTCCGGGCCGTCGAACAGGCCGGTGTCCACGACGTGCTGGGCGAAGGACGGGGTGAGGTCGAGCAGGTCGATGCGGTGGGCGGTGGCGTAGTCGCGCAGCGCGTGCGGGTCGCGGCGCGTCTCGTCGTCGATCAGGTGCAGTTCGTGACCCGCCCACATCCACAGCAGCTCGTCCCACGAACTGTCGAAGCCGACGGCCGCCGTCAGCGCGATCCGGTGCCGCGCGTGTCCGGAACGGGCCACCAGCGGCCCGAAGAACTCGGCCTGGTGGGCGTGGAAGAGGTTCACCACGCTGCGGTGCTCGATCACCACGCCCTTGGGCGTGCCCGTGGAGCCGGAGGTGTGGATGACGTACGCGGGGTGGGCCGGTGCCAGGGGCGCGGTGCGGTCGGCGTCGGTGAGGTCAGAGCCGTCCAGGGCCGCGAGGCGGCGTACGGTCTCCGGCGCGTCGAGCACGAGGTGCGGCAGGCCGGTGCCGGCCAGCGCGCCGGCCGTCGCGGCGCAGGCCAGTACGGCGACCGGCGCCGTGTCGCGGACCAGGAACTCCAGCCGCTCCGCGGGCTGTCCGGCGTCGATCGGCAGATAGGCGGCACCGGACTTCAGCACCGCGAGCAGGCCCACGATCAGGTCGGCGGAGCGCGGCAGGTTCAGCGCTACGGTCCGTTCGGGCCCGGCGCCGTGCTCGGCCAGCAGCCTGGCCAGCCGGTTGGCGCGGTCGTTCAGCTCCCCGAAGGTCAGCCGGGTGCCCGCGCAGACCACCGCGGTGGCGTCGGAGTCCCGGGTCACCGCGGCTTCGAAGAGCGCGGGCAGCGTTCCGGTGGGCGCGGTGTGCGTGGTGCCCTGCCAGTCGCCCAGCAGCACGCCGCGTTCCTCGGTGCCGAGCAGGTCGAGGCCGCTGAGGGGCGTGGCGGGCTGCGCGGCAGCGTGCGTGAGTATCCGTACGAGGCGGTCGAGCAGCGCGCGGGCGGTGGACTCGTCGTACAGGTCGGTGGCGTACTCCAGCTCACCGTGCAGACCCGCGGGCGCGCCGTCCGGCCCGTACGTCTCGGCAAGGCTGACGGTGAGGTCGAACTTGGCCACCGTGTTGGCGAGCGGGTGGGCGCTCACCTCCAGCCCGGTGAGGTCGAGGCCGGTGTCACCGGTGGTCTCCCAGGACAGCATGACCTGGAAGAGCGGGTGCCGGGCGGGTGAGCGGACCGGGTCGGCGAGTTCCACCATGCGCTCGAAGGGCAGCTCCTGGTGGGCGAAGGCCGCGAGGTCGGTCTTCCGCACCCGGTCCAGGAGTTCGGTGAAGGCCGGGTCGCCCGAGGTGTCGGTACGCAGCACCAGTGTGTTGACGAAGAAGCCGACGGCGTCGTCCAGTGCCTGGTCCGTACGGCCCGCGACGGGGCTGCCGATCGGGATGTCGCCCCCGGCCCCGTGCCGGGACATCAGCCCGGCCAGGGCCGCCTGCACCACCATGAACACACTCGCCCCGCGGCTGCGGGCCAGTGCCGCGAGGGCGGCGTGCAGCTCGGCGCCGAGCGCGACGGGCAGACTGCGGCCCCGGTGCGAGGCGCGGGCGGGCCGCGGCCGGTCGGCGGGCAGCGTCACCTCTTCGGGCAGCGCCCGCAGCGTCTCGCCCCAGTAGCGGGCCTGCCGGGCCAGGGTGCTGTCCGGGTCGTCCTCGGTGCCGAGCGCGGCGAGCTGGGCGAGGGTGTGGTCCGCGTACTGGAGCGGCAGCGGGGTGAACGCGGGCTGCTCGCCCCGTACGCGGGCGGCGTAGGCGGTGGCGAGGTCGGCCGCAAGCGGCTCCAGGGACCAGCCGTCGGCGGCGATGTGGTGCAGCACCAGGGCCAGCACGGCCCGGCGCGGGCCGAGCACACCGAGCCAGGCGCGCAGCGGGGTCTCGGTGGTCAGGTCGAAGCCGCGCCCGGTCGCGGCCCGCAGCAGCTCCGGCAGCTCGTCCTCGGTGGCCGCCACGGTCTCCAGGACGGGCATACGGTCGGTGATCTGCTGGTGGGGCTCGCCGTCGGAGGCTTCGGGGAAGACGGTGCGCAGGATCTCGTGCCGCCGCACGACATCGGCGATCGCGCGGCCCAGCGCCTCCTGGTCCAGCTCGCCGTCGAGCCGCAGCACCCACGGCATGTTGTACGTGGCGTCGGCGCCGTCGAGGCGGTTGAGGTACCACAGACGGCGCTGCGCCAGCGAGAGCGGAATGCGCTCGGGACGGGGAGCCGGTATCGCGGCGTGGGCGGTACGGGTGGCCGCCTGCGCGCAGAGCGGCGCGAGCCGGGCGACGGTCGGGGCTTCGAAGACCGACCGTACGGTCAGCTCCGCGCCCAGCGCGGTGCGGATACGGGCGATGAGCCGGGTGGCGGACAGCGAGTGCCCGCCGAGGTCGAAGAAACTGTCGTCGATGCCCACCCCGGGCACCCCGAGCACGTCCGCGAACACCTCGCACAGCGCCCGCTCCACGTCATCGCGGGGGCCACGACCCGAACGGCCCGCGCCCGCCGCGTAGTCGGGGGCGGGCAGCGCCTTGCGGTCCACCTTGCCGTTCGCGGTCAGCGGCAGCGCGCCCAGCACGACGAAAGCGGCCGGAACCATGTGGTCCGGCAGCCGCTCCCCGGCAACCGCGCGCAGCTCCGCGACATCGGGTACGGACGAGCCGGGCACCGGCACCACATAGGCGGCCAGCCGCTGGTCGCCCGGCGCGTCCTCGCGGAGGACGACCGCGGCCTGCCCGACCGCCGGGTGGCCGCCCAGCACGGCTTCGATCTCGCCCAGCTCGATACGGAAACCGCGGACCTTGACCTGGTCGTCGGCCCGGCCCAGGAACTCCAGCTGCCCCCGCCCGTTCCAGCGCGCCAGGTCCCCGGTGCGGTACATACGGGCGCCCGGACCGCCGTACGGGTCGGCGACGAACCGCCCCGCGGTCAGCCCGGCCCGGCGCAGGTAGCCGCGCGCCAGACCGGCGCCGCCGAGGTAGAGCTCTCCCGCGGTGCCCGGGGGAACCTGTCGCAGCGCGCCGTCCAGTACGTACGCGCGCACGCCTGCCACCGGGCGGCCGACCGCGGGCCAGGCGGCGTCCGCGAGCCGGACGTAGGCGGCGTCGACCGTGGCCTCGGTCGGGCCGTAGAAGTTGTAGACCGCCGTCGGGCCCTCGGCGAGCCGGGACCACAGCGGTTCGGGCAGGGCCTCGCCGCCGACGACGAGCACGGCGGGCGGCGCCGTCTCGAACAGCCCCTCGTCCAGCAGGTGCTGGGCGAAGGCGGGCGTGACGTCGAGCAGGTCCAGCCGGTGGGCGCGGGTGTAGCGGTGCAGGGCGGCCGGGTCGCGCCGGGTGTCGTCGTCGATGAGGTGCAGCTCGTGGCCCGCCCACATCCACAGCAGCTCGTCCCACGAGGTGTCGAAGCCGATCGACGCGGTCAGCGCCACGCGGAAGCGGCGCCCCGCCGTGACATCGCCGAAGAACCCGGCCCGGTGCGCCGCCAGCAGGTTGAGCACACTGCGGTGTTCGACGGCGACGCCCTTGGGGGTGCCGGTCGAGCCGGAGGTGTAGATGACGTAGGCGGTGTGGGAGGGGAGGAGGGGGGCGGTGCGGTCGGCGTCGGTGAGGTTGTCCTCGGGGGCCGCGGTCCCGGCTTCGGTTCCGGTTTCGGCTTCGGTGTCGGTCGCGGCTTCGGCTTCGGGGAGGCGGTCGAGCAGGAGCGTACGGGGTGCCGCCGCGCCCAGGGTGTCCGCGGTGGCCGAGGTGGCCAGGGCCAGTACGGGCCGGGCGTCGCGCAGCATGTGAGCGACGCGCTCCGCCGGGTGGTCCAGGTCGATGGGCAGGTATCCGGCCCCGGCCTTGAGTACGGCCAGCAGGCCCAACATGAGGTCGGCGGTGCGCGGCAGGGCCAGGGCGACCAGGTCGTCGGGACCGGCACCGGCGGCGGCCAGGGACCGCGCCAAGCGGTTGGCGCGCGCGTTCAGCTCGGCGAAGGTCAGCGAACCATCGGGAGCGGCCAGGGCGGTCGCGTCCGGGGTGGCGGCGGCCTGCGCCTCGAAGGCGGCGGCCAGGTTCCGGTGCGCGAGCTCAAGCCCGGTCTCAGTCTGGGGGGCCTGCTGCGCGCCCGCCTGCCACTGCTCCAGCCGCCCCCGCTCCTCCTCGGTCAGCAGGTCCAGGCCCGCCACCACATCCGTATCGACGGCCCGGACGAAACCGGCGAGCACGGAGCGGAACCGGTCCCGGTGCGCGGCGAGTTCGGCCTCGCCGTACCGCTCGTCGGCACCCTGGAAGTCGATCTCCAGCCCGGCGCCGTCACCCCGGTCGCAGATCACCACGGCCAGGTCCTCGATCGGGCCGATCGACAGGTTGTGGGTGCGGGCGGGCGCGCCGGCGAAGCTCAGCCCGTAGTCGAAGTTCATGATGTTGACCGTGGGCCCGGTCAACTGGCGCCCCTCGCCGAGCAGGTTGAGGTCGCGGCGGAGGTCTTCGTAGCGGTAGCGCTGGTGCCGCAGCGCGCCGCGCATCTGGTCGGCGGTGTGCCGTACCAGCTCCGAGAGGCGGGTGTCCGGGCGGACCGTGAGCCGCAGCGGCACCTCGTTCGACATCATGCCGGGGGTGCTGCGCACGGTGGGGCCGCTGCGCGCGGCGACCGGCAGGCCGAGCACCACGTCGGTGGCCCCGGTCATCCGGTGCAGGTGGACGGCGAGGGCGGCGACCAGGACGGGCTGCCACGGGGTGCGCCGCTGCCGGGCCGCGGCCTTCAGTTCGGCCAGTTCCCCGGCCGGGAGCCGGTCGCGGGAGTGCCGTACGCCCGTTGAGCCGGTGGCCGGGGCGCCCGCGAGGGTGACCGGCTCGGGCCGGTCGGCGAGTGTCCGCGTCCAGTACTGGCGGTCGGCCTCGTAACGCTCCGAGTTCCGGTACTCCCGGTCGCTGTCGGCCAGCGCGCGGAGGGGGCCGAAGGGGCTTGCGCCAACAGGGCTTCCGGTGACGCGGCCCGTGTACAGCTCGGCCACGCGCCGGGCGACCAGCGATCCGGTGAAGCCGTCCATCACGAGGTGGTGGTAGCGGTGGAGCCAGATGTGCCGGCCCGGCGCGAGCGTGAGCAGCGCGAAGGTGAACAGCGGTCCCGCGCCCGGGTCGAGGGGCCGCCGGGCCTCCTCTTCCAGCCAGGTGCGGGCCGCGGCCCGGGGATCGGCCTCGGCGCTCAGATCGATGCGCCGCAGGGTGACGGGCACGGACGGCTCGACGGTCTGCACCGGGCCGTCGCCGCCGTCCTCGAAGCGGGCGCGCAGCGCCTCCGCCTCGCCGACCACCTGCCGCAGCGCCTCCTGGAGATCGTCCGCCGCGACGGCACCGTCGATCTCGAAGTATTCGGCGATGCTGAACAGCGGATTGGCCGGGTCGAGGTGCTGCGCGTACCAAATTCCCAGCTGCGCGGCGGTCAACGGAAGTCGGTTTGTTCCCAGGGCAGACATACTTCCCCCTTGCGCACGCCATTTTCTGGAAGAGCGCACGCGAAAATCGGCATTACGCGCGGAACCGTGTGCGCAGCACACCGGAATGAAAAGAGAATGAGAACACCAGGCAAACCAGCAGGTGCTTTAAAGGCACACTAAAGCCGGGTGTCCTGTATCAACGTCTGACTGCGGCGGCGCAACCCTCGGTAGCGGCGGTGACAGGATGGCACCATCCCGGACACATGCCTCGAATCCCCCTATAAAGAACGCCGCAGCCAGGCTTCCCCCATGCCGCAGGCAGCGTATGCGCGCACCGACAGCCAGGCAAAGAGCAGCTAAAGCAGTGCGCTGCGGACACGCAGAATTGCGGCCCGCCGTGTGGTCACCGGCAGCCTATTTCAGGACGATCTCAGTGTGCAGTGACCCAGGTCACAGTCAAAAAGATCCAGTGCCGCGGTTGCAACGCCGCCCCACTCTCTGTGATGCTCGGCAGACACGGGGGACGAATACAGCCGCGTCGACACGCTGAACGCAGCCGGATAACTGCGATGACAGCCCGATGAATGCGCGCCTTCGCCGAATTGAACGGCTGAATATGACGCGGTGTCCCGCCGGCAGGCGCACCGGAACGGCAGGAGTAAGTCGTGGGCAGGTCGGCCGAAGATCGATCGAGATCGTCGCTACGGGTGCTGGTGAGCCTCCTCAGACCGTTCCGCTGGGTGCTGGTGGGCGTCTTCCTCCTGCAACTCGCGGCACACGGAACCGCGTTGATCCAGCCACTGGTCGCCAGCAGCGTCGTCGAAGGCGTCCGGGAGAACGGCGGGCTGTGGGGCCCGGTGACCGCCCTAGCGGTGATCGCCGTGGTCGGCATGGCGCTCAACTACGTGGGCGTGTACGTCCATGGGCGCGTCGGCCAGCGCTTCGTACTGCGCGTACGCAACGACCTCGCCCGGCGGATCTTCGGGGCGCGCGTCCCGGAGGTCGAGGGCGCGTCGACCGGCGACGTGCTCTCCCGCGTCGGCGCCGACACCACGCTCCTCCAGCAGACCATCATCCGCAGCACGATCGAACTGCTCATCGTCCCGTTCACCATCGTGATCACGGTGGTGCTGATGCTGCTCATCGACCCGCTGCTGGCCGTCCTCGTGATCGTCATGCTCACCGTGGCCACCGTGGTGGAGAGTTGGGCGTTCCAGCGGGTCACCGTGCAGTCCGAGCACGCGCAGAACTACCTCGGCGCGATGACCGGCGTCCTCCAGCGCGTCCTGCTGGCCTTCCGTACGGTCAAGGCGTCCCGTACCGAGAAGGCCGAGGCCGCCGCCTTCGGCAAGGAGGCCGAGGGCTCCTACCGCGCCGGGGTCAAGGCCGCGCGCACGGAGGCCGTCGCCGAGACCGCCGCGCTCGGCTCGGTCGAGGTGACCTTCCTGCTGGTCCTCGGCATCGGCGCGATCCGGGTCAGCTCCGGCGCACTGTCCATGGGCGACCTCGTGGCCATCCTGCTCTACGTCGTCTACATCCAGGAGCCCATCGGCTCGCTGGTCGCCTCGGCCGGCCGCCTCTCCGAGGGCCTGGCCGCCGCACGCCGGGTGGACGAACTCCTCCAACTCCCGCCGGAGGCCACCGCCCCGCACGCCGCCACCCCGGCCGACGGGCGCCCGGCACCCGGACTGCGCCTCGACGGCGTCACGTTCGGCTACCCGAACCGCGAGGTACTGCGCGGCGTCACCATCGACGCGCCGGTGGGCATCACCGTGCTGGTGGGACCGTCCGGCACCGGCAAGACCACCGTCCTCAGCCTGATCGAGCGGTTCGTCGAACCCAGCGGCGGTCGGGTCCTGCTCAACGGCACCGACATCCGCGAACTCGACCTCGCGGAGCTGCGCGGCCGGGTCTCCTACGTCCAGCAGGAGGCGCCGCTGCTCGGCGCGACCGTCCGCGACGCCGCCTCGTACGGGGTGGACGACGTGGACCCCGTACGACTGGAGAAGATCCTCGACTCGGTGGGCCTGATGGAGTGGGTTCGCAGCCTGCCCGACGGCCTGGACACCGAGGTCGGCGAGCGCGGCGTGCACATCTCCGGCGGGCAGCGGCAGCGGCTGGCGGTCGTGCGGGCCCTGCTGCGCGACAGCGAGGTGCTGCTGCTCGACGAGGCGACCTCGCAGCTGGACCCGCACAACGAGCGCACCCTGCTGGACTCGCTGGCCGTGCACGCCAAGGACAAGATCGTCATCGCGGTGACCCACCGGATGCCGATCGCCCTCCAGGCCACCCAAGTGATCATGATGGAGGACGGCCGGGTCCACGCGGCCGGCCACCACACCGCGCTTCTGGAGACCGAGGACAAGTACCGTGCCCTTATCGCGGCTTCGACGTGAGGCGGGGGCGCGGGGCGCCCGGGACCGGGAGGCGTCGCGTACGGCGGTGCCGTCCCGCGCCCGCGGGACCGGGCCCCGTAGGCCCGGCAGGTTACCGGCCGCGGCCCTCGCCGCCGTCCTCACCCTCGCCCTCGCCCTCACCGGCTCCGTCCCCCCGGGGACGGAGCGGCGGCCCGGCACCGCGGCGGACATCCGCTACACCGAATACGGCGTGCCGCACATCATCTCCGACACCTACCGAGGCGTCGGCTACGGCTACGGATACGCCCAGGCCAAGGACAACCTCTGCGTCCTCGCCTCGGTCTACCTGACCGTCGGCGCCCAGCGCTCTCGCTACCTGGAGCCGCAGGCCGCGCCCCGGCAGGGCCCCGCCGACCCGACCTTCGCCACCGCCCGCACCAACCTCGACAGCGACCTCTACTACCAGCAGGTCAACGACTCCCGCATCGTCGAACGGGCCCTGCGGTCGCCGACCGGCCCCCGCGCCGAAGTACGCGAGATCGTCCGCGGCTACGTGGCCGGCTACAACCGCTATCTGCGCGACACCGGAGGCGCCGCCCGCATCTCCGACCCCGTCTGCCGGGGCGCGGCCTGGGTACGTCCCATCTCCGAACTCGACTTCTACCGGCACTACCACGCGCTGGCGACCGTCAGCGGCCAGGGCACGATGATCAGCGGCATCGCCGCCGCCCACCCCAATTCCCCCGCTACATCCGCCAGTCGGACTTCGGGGCCGCCCCCGACGCCGCACCCCCCACTCGGCAGCAACGCCATCGCCCTCGGCTCGGCGGGCTCGGCCAACGGCCGGGGCCTGCTGCTGGCCAACCCGCACTACCCCTGGCAGGGCGCCGAGCGCTTCTGGCAGGTCCAGCTGACCGTACGCGGCAAGATGAACGTCTCCGGAGGCAGCCTGCTGGGCGTACCGCTGGTACAGATCGGCCACACCGCGGACGCCGCCTGGAGCCATACGGTCTCCACGGCCACCACGTACGGCCTCTACCGCCTGCGCCTCCAGCCCGGATCGCCGACGACGTACCTGGTCGACGGCCGCCCGGAACGCATGAAAAGCCGGCAGGTCACCGTCCGCGTCGCCCACCCCGACGGCAGCACCTCCCAGGTCCGGCGCACCCTGTGGACCACCCGCTACGGCCCGGTCACCCTGGGGACCGACCAGAAACCCCTCCCCTGGGACACCACCACGGCCTACGCGGTACGCGACGCCAACACCGGCAACCTGCGCGGCCTGAACACCTGGTTCGACCTGGACCACGCCCGCAGTACCCAAGCCGTGTCCAAGGCGCTGGCGGGCAACCTGGGCCTCCCCTGGGTCAACACCGTCGCCACGGACCGGCACGGCACAGCCCTCTTCGCCGGCTACCAGTCCGTCCCGCACATCACCGACGACCTGGCCACACGCTGCGCCATCGACCACGACGCCTTCCGGGACACCGGCCTCGCCACCCTGGACGGCGCACGCTCCTCCTGCGCCTGGGGCAAGGACCCCGACGCCCCTCTCCCCGGCCTCCTCGGTGCCTCCCGCCTCCCCCACCTCCAGCGCACCGACTACGTGGCCAACTCCAACGACAGCGCCTGGCTGACCAACCCCGCCACCCCGCTGACCTCGTACCCGCGCATCGTCGGCCCCATCGGCACCGAACGCACCCCCCGCACCCGCATGGGCATCACCGCCATTCAGGAAGCGCTCCACACCAAGGGCCGCATCTCCCCCGAAACCCTGCAATCCCTCCTCACCAGCAACCGAAGCCTGACCGCCGAACTCACCACCCCGGCCCTGGCCGACCTCTGCGCCTCCCTCCCGGACGGCAAGGCCCCCACCTCGGACGGCGACACCGTCCCGGTAGGAACGGCCTGCGAGGTACTCGCCTCCTGGGACAAACACTTCACCGCCGAAAGCCCCGGCTCCCTCCTCTTCGCCACCCTCTGGACCCGCATCACCCTGACCGCCGACGAAGACATCCTCTGGAAAACCCCCTTCGACCCGAACCACCCGGTCTCGACTCCCCACACCCTCAACACAGCAGCCCCCGAGGTCCGCACCGCCCTGGGCGACACGATCCGCGAGCTACAGGCGGCAGGCTCCCCCCTGAACGCCCCCATAGGCACCCGCCAATACATCCCCAAGCCCACCCCACAAACCCAAGCCCCCACCCTCTCCCCCGCCCCCTCCCCTTCCCCCGCGCGCGTCCCCGCCCCCGGCGCCGACGAGCCGCTGGGCGTCCTGAACCTGATCGTCACCGACCCGGCCCCCTCCGGCGACCACCCCATAGTCCACGGCTCCAGCTTCATCCAACTCGTCTCCTTCAACCCCACCCCCTGCCCCACCACCCACTCCCTCCTCACGTACTCCCAGTCCACGGACCGGACATCCCCGCATCACGCGGATCAGGCGGAGTTGCTGGGGAAGGGGGAACTGCCCCGGGAGAGGTTTTGTGAGGGGGAGATCGAGGGGGTGGAGGGGGGGCGGGTGGTGAGGGTGGGGGAGTGAAGTGTTGGGCGGCCACGCCGGGCATGAGAAAACCCCAGGTCAGTAGCTACTGACCTGGGGCTTTCGGTGGAGCCGCCTAAGGGAATCGAACCCTTGACCTACGCATTACGAGTGCGTCGCTCTGGCCGACTGAGCTAAGGCGGCGTGGTGCGGAGCCCAGTCTACACATCGGATGGGGGTGGTCCGAACCGGGTTTCGGTGGGGTCAGGTGCAGGTCTTGTCGGGGGGTGGGGGTGTGGATTCGAGGAGGTAGGTGTTGATGGCGGTGTCGATGCAGTCGCTGCCGCGGCCGTAGGCGGTGTGGCCGTCGCCGTCGTAGGTGAGGAGGGTGGCGGAGGAGAGCTGGGCGGCGAGGGAGCGGGCCCAGGGGTAGGGGGTGGCGGGGTCGCGGGTGGTGCCGACGACGAGGATGGGGGCGGCGCCGCGGGCGGTGATGCGGTGTGCGGCGCCGGTGGGCTTGACCGGCCAGTACGCGCAGTTCAGGGCGGCCCAGGCGAAGCTTTCGCCGAAGACCGGGGATGCCTTGCGGAAGGCGGGCAGGGCGGCGCGTACCTCGTCGGGGCTGGAGAAGGCGCCGGGGAGGTCGAGGCAGTTCACGGCGGGGTTGGCGAACATCTGGTTGGCGTAGGTGCCGTCCGGGTCGCGTTCGTAGTACGAGTCGGAGAGGGCGAGCAGGCCGCGGCCGTCGCCCTTCTGGGCCTCGGCGAGGTATTCGCGCAGGACGGGCCAGGCGCCCTCGTCGTACATGGCCGCTGTCACACCGCTGGTGGCGAGGGACTCGGTGAGGGTACGGGGGCCGCCGGTGGGCGCGGGGTGGGCGTCGAGCTTCTTGAAGAGGGCGCTCAGGCGGCGGCCCGCTTCTTCGGGGCCGCCGGTGCCGAGGGGACAGTCACGCTGTTTGGCGCAGTCCTTGGCGAAGGCCGTGAAGGCGGTGTTGAAGCCGGCGGTCTGGTCGCGGTTCATCGTGCGGGCGGGCAGCGCGGGGTCCATGGCGCCGTCGAGGACGAGGCGGCCGACGCGGGAGGGGAAGAGGCCGGCGTACGTGGCGCCGAGGAAGGTGCCGTAGGAGGCGCCCACGTAGGTGAGCTTTTCGTCGCCGAGGACGGCGCGCAGGATGTCCATGTCGCGGGCGGACTCGGCGGTCGAGACGTGGCCCAGGCGGGCGCCGGAGCGGCGCAGGCAGCCCTGGGCGAAGGTACGGAAGGCAGAGGTGAGGCGGTCGGCCTCGGCGGCGTCGTCGGGGGTCTGGTCGACGCGGGTGAAGTCGTCCATCTGGGCATTGGACAGGCAGGTGACCGGTTCGCTGCGGGCCACGCCGCGGGGGTCCATGGCCACCATGTCGTAACGGGCCCGCACGGCTTCGGGCTGGGGCGCGTACTGCTGGAGGTAGTCGATCGCCGAGCCGCCGGGGCCGCCCGGATTGACCATGAGGGAGCCGAGGCGGTCGCCCGGTCCGGTGGCCTTCTTGCGGGAGACGGCCAGTTTCAGGTCGGTGGCGGCGCTGGGGTGCTCGTAGTCGAGGGGCGCCTTCATCGTCGTGCACTCGAAGCCGACGACCCCGCACTCGCGCCAGGTGAGTTTCTGGTCGTAGTACGGGCGGAGGGCGGCGGGGACGGCGGTGGGGAGGGGCTTGAGGGTGCTGGTCGCCGGGGCGGGCGCGGTGCCGGCGGACGCCGTACCGCCGCTCGCCGGGTTCCGGGAGGCGGCGGCGCCGGACGACGGGCTGCCGGACGAGCAGCCGGAGATGAGCAGGGCGGTGGCCGTCAGGACGGTACCGGCGGTGCGGAGCAGGCGGCTGGTGGCCATGGGAGGTCCCTCGGTCCCTGGAGCGTCGGCAGCGGCAACGTGAGAGTGGTGGGGGTAGGAGCTAGGGGTGGGTAGGGGCAGTGGCTGCATGCCGGTGGTGTCTGTGGTGGCGGTGGCATGGCTGCGACTACGACTACGGACTGCTGGTATGGGACGGAGCGTATCCGTGCCGGGGCAGAGCGTGGGGACCGCTGCGCTCGTACGGGTGAGAGGGACAGGGGGCAGGGGGAGGCGCGGCTGCTCCTGGCGGTGGCCGGGCGGCTCTCACCCTCACGGCCGTCGCGCTCCCTCTCCGTGCGGCCGTCTCTCTCCCCTCCGTACGGCCGCCCCCTACGGAAGCCCCCTCACCCCTTCCGCAACGCCGCCGTCATCGCCTCCACCGCCAGCAGCGGGGCCACGTTGCGGTCCAGGGCCTGGCGGCAGGCGATGACGGCTTCTATCCGGCGCAGGGTGCGTTCGGGGGTGGAGGAGGAGGCGATACGGCGGATGCTGTCGCGGACCTCTTCGTTGGCGAGGGGGACCGTGGAGTTGAGCTGGACGGCGAGGACGTCGCGGTAGAAGCCGGTGAGGTCGGTCAGGGCGAGGTCGAGGCTGTCGCGCTGGGTGCGGGTGGAGCGGCGCTTCTGCTTGTCCTGGAGCTCCTTCATGGCGCCCGCGGTGCCGCGCGGCAGGCGGCCGCCCGTGCCGGCGGCGGCGCCGAGCGCGGCGCGCAGTTCCTCCGTCTCCTTGGCGTCCACCTCCTCGGCGACCTGCTTGGCGTCTTCCGTCGCGGCGTCGATCAGCTCCTGGGCGCCCTTGAGGCAGCCGCCGATGTCGTCCACGCGCAGGGGGAGTTTGAGGACCGCGTTGCGCCGGGCGCGGGCCCGTTCGTCGGTGGCCAGGCGGCGGGCCCGGTCGATGTGGCCCTGGGTGGCCCGCGCGGCGGCAGCGGCGGCCTCCGGCTCGATGCCGTCCCGGCGGACCAGGACGTCGGCGACGGCGGCGACCGGCGGCGTACACAGGGTCACGTGCCGGCAGCGGGAGCGGATGGTGGGCAGCACGTCCTCGATGGAGGGGGCGCACAGCAGCCAGACCGTACGGGGAGCGGGCTCCTCGACGGCCTTGAGGAGGACGTTGCCCGCGCCCTCGGTGAGGCGGTCGGCGTCCTCCAGGACGATCACCTGCCAGCGGCCGCCCGACGGGGACATGGAGGAGCGGCGGACCAGGTCGCGGGTCTCCTTCACACCGATCGAGAGCAGGTCCGTACGGACGACCTCCACGTCGGCGTGGGTGCCCACCAGGCTCGTGTGGCAGCCCTCGCAGAAGCCGCAGCCGGGGGCGCCGCCGAGGGCACGGTCCGGGCTGACGCACTGGAGGGCGGCGGCGAAGGCGCGCGCCGCGGTGGCGCGGCCGGCGCCGGGCGGGCCGGTGAACAGCCAGGCGTGCGTCATCTTGGACGTACCGGACTGGGCTATCGGGTCGGTGCCGTCCACGGCCGCACCCTCGGCCGTGACCAGCGCGTCCGCGTCGCGTGCGGCCGCTGCGAGCTGCTCGATCAGGCGTTCCTGCCCGACCACGTCGTCCCACACCGCCATGTCGCTGCCCGCCGTTCCTGTCCTGTCCGTACTGGCTGTACCGGCCCTGCCGGCCGTACCGCCCGTGCCGTCACCTTGCGCCCCGCGCTGGTTCCATTGTGGGGGCTCCCACTGACAGTCCGGACGTCTGTGCAGGCTCCCACCGACTGCCCGGACGTCCCGGGCAACGGGCCGGGCCCCGGCAGCCGCGTTGCTTCGCTGCTGCCGGGGCCCGGCCCGTTCACCTCATCCGTCGGCGCTCCGGTCGTTCCCGGCGCCCCGCCGGTACGCGGGCGTCAGTCCCGACGCCCCCGCCGGCCATGGCCCCGCTGCTCGTCCTCGTCCTCGCGCGGGCCGAGGAGTTCGTCGGCCAGCGTCGGCAGGTCGTCCAGCGGGGTCTCCTCCGCCCACGCCGGGCGGCGGCGCGGCGCGGGCTCCACCGGCTCTCCGGTGGCCGGGTCGATCTGCGGCAGTTCGCGCGTACGCTCCACGCCGGACGTCCCGGAGTCGCCGCGCGCGTCCGTACGGTCGCGGCGGTCCGTACGGCCGCCCTCCTCCTTGCGGAACATCCATTCCGGTACGCGGTCCGCCGGGTCGTCCCCGCGCCGCGCCTGTTCGCGCTCCTGCCAGCTGTCGCGGGCCTCGGGCCGTACGGGCGGCAGCACCGCGGTCTCGTCGGAGGCCCCCGGCACGTCCCGGTGCTGCGGCAGCACCGCGGTCTCCTCGGCATCCGAGGACGCGGACGAGGGCTGGGACCGGGCTTGGGACTGGGCCTGGGACGACGTACGGGTCTGCCGCTCCAGCCCCGCCATCGGCGTCTCCGTAGTCGGCGCCTCCGCGGCCTCCGCCGCCCGTGCGGCCTCTTCCTCGGCCCTGCGCGCGGCCTCGGCCTCTTCCTTGGCGCGCGCTTCCGCCTCGGCCTTGGCCTTGGCCTCCGCCTCAGCCGCCGCCTCAAGCCGGGCCTGCTCCGCGCGGAGCAGCGCCTCCTCGGCCTTGCGCTGCTTCTCCAGGCGGCGTTCCTCGGCCTCCTTGCGCAGCCGCGTCTCCTCCTCGGCGCGCTTGCGCAGCCGCTCCTGCTCCTCCTGCCGCGCGCGCTCCTCGGCCTCCCGCCGACGGCGCTCCTCCTCGGCGGCCTTACGGGCCTCTTCGGCGCGCTGGCGCGCCTCCTCCGCCTGGCGGGCGGCCTCGCGGGCCTTGGCCTCCTCGATCTCGCGGCGCTTGCGCTCTTCCTCCTCGGCGCGCAGCTTGGCGAGCTGTTCCTGCCGTTCGCGCTCCTTGCGCTCCTCCTCGGCCTTGCGCGCGGCCTCTTCCTCGGCCTTGCGCCGGGCTTCCTCCTCGGCCGCCTTGCGGGCCTCCTCCTGGGCCTTGATCTCGGCCTCGGACATCGGCAGGACCTGATCGAGGCGGTGCCGTACGACGGTGGTGACGGCCTCGGGCTCCTGACCCGCGTCGACGACCAGGTAGCGCGCCGGGTCGGCGGCGGCCAGGGTCAGGAAGCCGGACCGTACCCGCTGGTGGAATTCGGCGGGCTCGGACTCCATCCGGTCCGGGGCCTCGGTGAAGCGCTCGCGGGCGGTCTCCGGGGAGACGTCGAGGAGCACGGTCAGGTGCGGTACGAGGCCGTCGGTGGCCCAGCGGGAGATGCGGGCGATCTCGGTGGGGGCGAGGTTGCGGCCCGCGCCCTGGTAGGCGACGGAGGAGTCGATGTACCGGTCGGTGATGACGACGGCGCCGCGCTCCAGCGCCGGGCGGATCACGCTGTTGACGTGCTCGGCGCGGTCGGCGGCGAACATCAGCGCCTCCGCGCGGTCCGACAGGCCCGAGGTGGACACGTCGAGGATGATGGACCGCAGGCGCTTGCCGATGGCGGTGGCGCCCGGCTCGCGGGTCACCACGACCTCGTGGCCCTTGCCGCGGATCCACTCCGCCAGCGCCTGGACCTGCGTCGACTTGCCGGCCCCGTCGCCGCCCTCCAGGGCGATGAAGAAGCCGGTGGGGGCCGGTGCCTGGTCCGGGTCGCCGCCGCGCAGCGCCTCGCGCAGGTCGCGCCCGAGAGGGACGCCCGAGCGGTCGTCCACCTTGCCGAGCACCCACGCGGCGACCGGCAGCAGCAGCGCGCCGACCAGCATCAGCGTGAAGGCCGCGCCGCCGTGCGAGAAGACGTTCCGGTCGCCCGCGAGGTGGTGCGGGCCGATGGCCCCGGCCAGCAGCGGGGCGACGATGACGGCCAGCGCGACGACGAGCCGCACGACCGCGTGCAGATGCTCGGTCGTACGGGCGGTACGGGCCTCCTCGGTCTCCTGGTCGAGCAGGGTGTGCCCGGTGCTGGCCGCGATACCGGCCGCCACTCCGGCCAGCAGCATCAGCAGGACGACCGTCGTGGTGTCCGGGACCAGCCCGGCCGCCAGCAGCGCCAGGCCCGTGACGGCCACCGCGAGGGCCAGCAGGCGGCGCCGGGACAGCGCGGGCAGCACCTTGTGCGCGCCGCGGATGCCCGCGACCGGTCCGGCGCTCAGGCCGAGCACCAGCAGCCCGAAGGCGGCCGGGCCGCCGCCGAGGTCACCGGCGTGCAGGACCGCCACCGAGACGGCCGCGGCGATCGCGCCGGCCACCGCCGCGCAGGCCAGCACCAGCAGCGGTACGGCGCCCGTACGGCCCCGGTCGGCGCCCGTTTCGGTCTTCGGGCGGCGCAGGCCCTCCAGGGGCGAGCGGGGGCGCGGGGTCTGCGTACCGGGAAGTTCGAGGAAGTACTGGATCGAGATGGACGCGGCGAAGAGGCCGGAGGCCACGTACGAGGCGAGCGCGGCCTGGTGGTCGGCGAACCAGTCGATGCCGTTGGCCAGCAGCCTGGTGACGAGCGTGACGACGATCAGTCCGGCGGCGGCCAGCGGGAGGGACACGAAAGCGGTACGCAGCGACAGGCGGCGCAGCGCGTCCAGGTTGTCCGGCAGCGGGCGGACGGCCGTGCCCTCGGCGGGAGGCGCGGGCAGCAGTCCGGGCGCCGCGCTTTCCCGGGCGACGGTCCAGAACCGCTCGGCCACGCCGGTGACGAAGACCGTCACCAGCAGCCAGATCAGCGCACTGCCGGGGGTCCAGTCGATCCACAGCGGGGCCACGACCAGCAACGCCAGCCGCAGCCCGTCCGCGCCGATCATGGTCCAGCGCCGGTCCAGCGGGCCGGACGGCGCGGTCAGCGCGGACAGCGGGCCCAGCAGCACCGCCCCGGAGAGCAGGGTGGCCAGCATCCGGGCCGCGAAGACGGCGGCGACGGCCAGGGCCGCGCCCCGATAGCCGCCGCCGAAGGCCGCCTGGCCGCCGGAGGGGACGTACAGCGCCGCTTGCAGCGAGAGCAGTACGAGCACCAGCAGGGCAAGGGCATCGCCGATCGCCCCGACGAACTGTGCGCTCCAGAGCCGCTTCAGTGGGGGGAAGCGGAGCAGGGCTCGCACGGCGCGCTCGCGGGAGTCCGCGACGAGGGCGCCGGATGTGGGGGTCACGACCGTAGGGAGCTCGGCACGCGTCATTCCGCCAGCCTATCGGCCGGATATGACAGGTCCAGCTTCCACCCGAACACACGGACGGGTGGGTTCGGGGCACTCCCGGCGGATCTCCGTGGCGGACCGGGGGAGGACCACCGCGAACGCCCTAGTCATCGAGCAGCACGTCGTCGAAGACCTCGACCGCCATGACGACGATCAGGCCGCGTGCGACGACGTACTCGATGAGAAGGCCCGGCGCCACCTGGGCCTTGCGGTTGTCCTCATGCGTGCCGATGTGGGCCGTGAGCTCGTGGTACGGGTCGAGCGCGAGCTTGGCCAGCCCGCGTTCGAGCAGGTCACGCCGCTCGCGCGGGAGGGCGTCCGCCGTCACCTTCGCCTCGACGGTGAAGGTGACGCGGTACGCCGTCGTGCTCCCCCCCCTCAGCTCTCCACGCTCTCGGCCGCCTTCTTCGCGGCCGCCGCCGTGGTCTTCTTGGCGGCGGTCGTCTTCTTCGCCGTCGTGGTCTTCTTCGCGGTCGTCGTCTTCTTGGCGGCCGTCTTCTTCGCCGGGGCCTTCTTGGCGGCGGTCTTCTTGGCCGTCGTCTTCTTGGCCGGGGCCTTCTTGGCGGTCTTCTTGGCCGGGCCCTTGGCCCGCTTTTCGGCCAGCAGCTCGTACCCGCGCTCGGGCGTGATCGTCTCGACGTCGTCGTCCCGGCGCAGGGTCGCGTTGGTCTCGCCGTCCGTCACGTACGGGCCGAAGCGGCCGTCCTTGACGACCACCGGGCGCTCGCTGACCGGGTCGGTGCCCAGCTCCTTGAGCGGCGGCTTGGCGGCGGCCCGGCCGCGCTGCTTGGGCTGCGCGTAGATGGCGAGGGCCTGCTCCAGGGTGATGTCGAAGATCTGGTCCTCGCTCTCCAGGGAGCGCGAGTCCGTGCCCTTCTTCAGGTACGGGCCGTAACGGCCGTTCTGCGCGGTGATCTCGACGCCCTCGGGGTCCTTGCCGACCACCCGCGGCAGCGACATCAGCTTGAGCGCGTCGGCGAGGGTGACGGTGTCCAGGGACATCGACTTGAAGAGCGAGGCGGTGCGCGGCTTGACCGCGTTCTTGCCGGTCTTCGGGGTGCCCTCGGGCAGGATCTCGGTGACGTACGGGCCGTAGCGGCCGTCCTTGGCGACGATCTGGTTGCCGCTCTCCGGGTCCTTGCCCAGCTCGAAGTCGCCGCTGGGCTTGGCGAGCAGCTCCTCGGCGTACTCCACCGTCAGCTCGTCGGGCGCCAGGTCGTCCGGCACGTCGGCGCGCTGGTGGCCCTCGGCGTCCTTCTCACCGCGCTCCACGTACGGGCCGTAGCGGCCCACGCGCAGCACGATGCCGTCGCCGACGGGGAAGGAGGACACCTCGCGGGCGTCGATCGCGCCGAGGTCGGTGACCAGTTCCTTCAGGCCGCCGAGGTGGTCGCCGTCGCCGTTGCCGGCCTCGGAGGCGGCGCCGGCCGCCTCGCCCTCGCCGAAGTAGAAGCGGCGCAGCCACGGCACGGCCTGGGCCTCGCCGCGGGCGATGCGGTCGAGGTCGTCCTCCATCTTGGCGGTGAAGTCGTAGTCGACGAGCCGCCCGAAGTGCTTCTCCAGGAGGTTGACCACGGCGAAGCTCAGGAAGGACGGCACCAGGGCGGTGCCCTTCTTGAAGACGTAGCCGCGGTCCAGGATCGTGCCGATGATCGACGCGTAGGTCGACGGGCGGCCGATCTCGCGCTCTTCCAGCTCCTTGACCAGCGTCGCTTCGGTGTAGCGGGCCGGGGGCTTGGTGGCGTGGCCGTCGGCGGTGATCTCCTCGGCGCTGAGCCGGTCGCCCTCGGCGACCTGCGGCAGCCGCCGCTCGCGGTCGTCCAGCTCGGCGTTCGGGTCGTCGGCGCCTTCCACGTACGCCTTGAGGAAGCCGTGGAAGGTGATGGTCTTGCCGGAGGCGCTGAACTCGGCGTCGCGGCCGTCGCTCGCCCGGCCGCCGATCTTGACGGTGACGGAGTTGCCGGTCGCGTCCTTCATCTGGGAGGCGACGGTGCGCTTCCAGATCAGCTCGTACAGCCGGAACTGGTCGCCGGTCAGACCGGTCTCCGCCGGGGTGCGGAAACGATCGCCCGAAGGCCGGATCGCCTCGTGCGCCTCCTGCGCGTTCTTGACCTTGCCGGCGTACGAGCGCGGCTTGTCCGGCAGGTAGGAGGCACCGTACAGCTGCGTGACCTGCGCACGGGCCGCGGAGATCGCGGTGTCCGAGAGCGTCGTGGAGTCCGTACGCATATAGGTGATGAAGCCGTTCTCGTACAGCTTCTGCGCCACCTGCATGGTGGCCTTGGCGCCGAAGCCCAGCTTGCGGCTGGCCTCCTGCTGGAGCGTGGTCGTACGGAACGGGGCGTACGGGGAGCGCCGGTACGGCTTGGACTCGACCGACCGGACCGCGAACTCGGTGTTCTCCAGGGCGGCGGCCAGCGCGCGGGCGTTGGCCTCGTCGAGGTGGAGCACGTCGGCGTTCTTCAGCTGACCGTTGGGGCCGAAGTCGCGGCCCTGGGCGACGCGGCGGCCGTCGACCGTGGACAGGCGGGCGGCCAGGGTCGCGGGGTCGCTCGGGTCACCGGCGCGGCCCGTGGAGAAGGTGCCGGTCAGGTCCCAGTACTCGGCGGAGCGGAAGGCGATGCGCTCGCGCTCCCGCTCGACGACGAGGCGGGTGGCCACCGACTGCACACGGCCGGCCGACAGCCGCGGCATGACCTTCTTCCACAGGACCGGCGAGACCTCGTAGCCGTAGAGGCGGTCGAGGATGCGGCGGGTCTCCTGGGCGTCGACCAGCTTCTGGTTCAGCTCGCGCGGGTTGGCGACGGCGGCCCGGATCGCGTCCTTGGTGATCTCGTGGAAGACCATCCGGTGAACCGGGACCTTGGGCTTGAGGATCTCCTGGAGGTGCCAGGCGATGGCCTCGCCCTCGCGGTCCTCATCGGTGGCGAGGAAGAGTTCGTCGGACTCGGCCAGCAGCTCCTTGAGCTTCTTGACCTGGTCCTTCTTGTCGCTGTTGACGACGTAGATCGGCTGGAAGTCGGCGTCGACGTTCACGCCGAGGCGGGCCCAGGGCTCGCCCTTGTACTTCGCCGGGACCTCCGCCGCGCCGTTCGGGAGGTCGCGGATGTGCCCGACGCTGGCCTCGACCACGTAGCCGGGGCCGAGGTAGCCCTTGATCGTCTTCGCCTTGGCAGGCGACTCGACGATGACGAGTCGGCGGCCGCCGCCCTGTGCGGTCTCGCTGGTCGGGGACAACTTCGCTCTTCTCTCCGGTCGACGCTGGGGGTAACCCCCCGGGCCGGAGCTCTGGGGGACACTGCGGTGACGCTTGACGCTGCGGAGTGTGACGGTACATCCCGCCCTCGTGTCAAACGGAAAAACCCCGCAACGCCACTCGAACGGTAACCCGACTACATGCCTTCATGCCGCCCGGACCGGACACGCGCCCCGTGCCGGGCCCGGCACGGCCGCCGTACGGAGCGAAGCGGCGCAGGCCGGGCGGGGGGTCCTGGCGGCCGGGCGGCGCTGGCAGGATGGACGGTGGCCGTATCCGTTCTCATCAAGCGTTCCCGGGGGTGCTCGCAACGATGCCGAAGCAGTACGCGGAGCCGTCGCGCGGGCGGCCCGGCGCAGGTCACCGCCGCCGGGCCGGGCGGGTCCCGAAGCGGGCGGAGGGCGAGGGGCGCGATCAAGCCATGCGAGTTGCGGGGCTATCGCCCGAGCCGGTCATGTTTGTCCTGGATCAGGGCGACTACGCCAGGTCGCCGATCCGGTGAGCACCCCGATGAGCGCACCCGGCGGACCTCCCGCGAACGGCGCCCCCTCCCCTGCCGCCATCCGGAAGGCGACGCTTCGCCGCGCGGCCGTCGCCTTCGGCGTCGGGGCTCTCGGCGCGGCGTATCTCTGGCACACCAATCCGCATGAACCGGGGCATCTCCTGCTCCCGTGCCCGTTCCGCTGGGCGACCGGATTGCTGTGCCCGGCGTGCGGCGGGACCCGCATGGCGTACGACCTGATGCACGGCGACCTCGTGGGGGCCTTCCACGACAACGCCGTCCTGCTGACGCTGGGCGTGCCGGCCGCCGCGTACGTGATCGGCCGGTGGCTGTACGCGGGGCTGCGCGGGCACCGCTTCCGGGCCCGTCTCGGGGCGCGCGGCAACGTCGTCGTCCTGGGGATCGCCGCGGTCTGGATGCTCGTGCGCAATCTCACGGGCTGAACGCAGGCCGCCGGGCGCTGCCGCGGGGAAGCGGCGCGCCCGGCGTACCGTGCGTATCGATCTAAGTCGGTGCCTCTTGGGGCCGTACCTTTGGCAGCCGTACCTCTTGGGGCCGTGCCTCAGCGCACCGTGACGCTGACCACCGGCGAGACGACGCCGCCACCGGCGATGCGCAGCTGGTTGACGCCCTTGATGCCCAGCTTCACACGGACCGAGTAGGCGCCGGTCTTGCCGGTGTTCACGCTCGCGGGCAGCGAGACCCACTTGGCGCCCTGCTTCTGCTGGACGGTGACCTTGGTGCCCGCCTTCAGGCCCGTGGAGGTACCGGAGATACGGAACTCCTGCCACGCCTTGACCGAGCCGGTGCTCGCCTTGGCGGTGAGCGTGGCCTGCTGCGGGGCCTTGGCGGCGACGGCGTGGGCGGTCGGTGCCGCAGGGGCGGCCGAGGCGGCGGCCGCGGTCCCGGCGACGAGAGCGGCGCTGAGAACACCTGCGGCGGCGAGGCGGTATGCACGGTTCATGTCGTGTTCCTCCCAGTTGGGCCGGTTGATGGCCTTCACTCAGGAACACGGGTGGATGGCCGTGTCGGTTGCCTCACACGTGGATAAGCTTTTCTTAAGCGACAGAAGTGAACACCGGTGTTCGATATGGCAGTTGATCGCGCAACGAAAAGATCGCCGCCGGACGGCAGCGTCGGCGCCGGCGACCCGGGCGGGCCGTGGTGCCAGAGCGGCAGCAGCGGCCCGTCGCTACAGCAGCAGCCAGCACCCCGTCACCAGGAAGAGCGTCCCGAAGAGCAGCGTCAGCGCCGCCCCGGTCGACCGGCTGACCCCGTCGGCGACGCGCTCCCCGGACCGTACGCACACGCCCGTCCACACCAGCAGGCCGGCGCCGAACAGCGCGAAGGCCACACCGGCGAACGCCTCGGGTCCACTCTCCATGCGGGCAGCGTGGCACCTCCGGACGGCCCACCGGCGAACAGCGGGTGAACGCCGCCGCCCGCCCGCCGCGAAGCCTCCCGACCACTCCCCTCGCGCCACCCCCGTCCCGCTCCCGCTCGCCGTCAGCCCTGTCCGACCGGCTCCAGGAAGCCCTGTTCGACCAGCATCCGGATGGCCTCGGGGGTGCGGTCGCGGAGCAACACCGGGTCCTCGCCCATCAGTTGCGCGATCGCGTCCAGGATGCGACCGGCGGGCAGCGAGCCGTCGCACACCCCGGCGAAGCCCGCGCCGACCGTGTCCACCTTCGTGGCGCGCCGCATGCCGCGGTTCTGCCGGAGGACGACATGCTCCGGGTCCTCCGCGCCGGGCAGCCCGACCTGCTCCTGCACGACCTCGGGAGCGAGCCGGAAGTGCGCGGCCAGCAGCGCCGCGTCGTCCGTCTCGCGCAGGTAGTCCTGGCGGGCGAAATGGTCGACGACCGCGGCGCCCAGCGGCTGCTCGACCGGGTGCGGCCACTCCTCGACGGTGATCGAGGGGGCCTCGGCGCCGGACTTGCGCAGGGTGATCCACCCGAAGCCGACGGCCTTGGTCTTACGGGCCTCGAACTCCTCCAGCCAGGCGTCGTAGCGCGCGGCGTACTCCTCGGGGCTCGTGCGGTGGTCGCCGGCGTCCCGCAGCCACAGCTCGGCGTACTGCGTGACGTCCTGGACCTCGCGCTGCACGATCCACGCGTCGCAGCCGCGCGGCACCCAGGAGCGCAGCCGGTCGCGCCAGTCCTCGCCCTCGACGTGCTGCCAGTTGGCGAGGAGCTGGCAGTAACCGCCGTCGTTCAGGTGGGCCGCCGCCTGCTGGACCAGGGTGCGGCACAGGTCGTCGCCGCCCATGCCGCCGTCGCGGTAGGTCAGCCGGGCGCCCGGCGAGATCACGAAGGGCGGGTTGGAAACAATCAGGTCGTACGTCTCTTCCCCCACCGGCTCGAACAGCGAGCCCTCGCGCAGGTCCGCCTCGGGCGCCCCGGACAGGGCCAGTGTGAGGCGGGCGATCCGCAGGGCGCGCGGGTTCAGGTCCGTGGCCGTGACCTGGGTGGCGTACGCGGAGGCGTGCAGCGCCTGGATGCCGGAGCCGGTGCCGAGGTCGAGGGCCTTGGCGACCGGGGTGCGGACCGTGATGCCGGCGAGGGTGGTGGACGCGCCGCCGACGCCGAGAACCAGCTGCGCGCGGTCCACGCCCGCGGCCTCCTCGGCGGCCCGGATGCCGCCCGCGCCGCCGACCGCGCACCCCAGGTCGGAGACGATCCACCAGTCCTGGCCGTCGGGACCGCCGTACGGGCGTACGTCCACGCTCGCGCGGACCTCGTCGCCGTCGCGCACCAGCCAGCCGTCGGCGAGGCAGTCCTCGACCGGCAGCGCGGCGGCCGCGCGGTCGTACGGCACCGGGCGCTGGAGCAGGAACAGGCGCACCAGGGTGGCCGGTGCGTCCGTGCCGCGGGTGGCGCGGAGCGCCGGGACGGTCTCGCTGCGGGCCAGCGCGGCGTAGGCGGGGGCGCCGAGCAGTTCCAGGAGGCCGTCGGCGGTGAACCCGGCGGCCCGCAGCGCGTCGCGCAGCCGGGCCGTGCGGGCGGCGGAATCGGGGTCTCGAAGGTCAGCGGTGGGGAGGTGCGTACTCACGCCCCCATTGTCGGGGCAACCACTGACAAACGGCCACGGCCCCGCCGTACCGCGACCGCCCGGCCACGCCCGACGGCGTGTCGGACGCGGCCCCGCCGTACCTGACGGCGCGTCGGCCGGGTCCGGGGTGCGGTGGCGGCGTCCGGTCGTACCTGAACGGTGTGCCGCCGGGCCCGGCGCCCGGGATCCGCGCTCCGTCCGTACCTGAGGGCGTGTCGCCGCATCCGGCGCCCGGGGGCCGCTCCGTCCGTACCTGACGGCGCGTCGCCGCACCAGGCGCCCGGGGGCCACGGTCCGCCCGCACCCGATGGTGTGCCGCCCGGCCCGGCGCGCGGCGGCGATGCGCCCGTACCCGAGGTGGCGTACCGCCGCACCCGGCGCGCAGGGGCGACGCCCCGACAGCCCCTGACGACGTGTCGGCCGCGTCCGGGGCGCGGTGGCGGCGGTCCGCCCATACTCGGCGGCGTATCGCCGGGCCCGGCGCGCAGTGGCGGCGCTCCGCCCGTACCCAACGGCGTGTCGCCGCGCCCCGCGCGCGGTGGCCGGCGCGGCCTACTTCTTCGGCGAGACCGAGCCGGCGCCCTCCGTGGCCTTCTGGTTCTGGCAGCCGGGCTGCCCGGCCATCGCCTTGCCGACGTCCCCGGACTCCAGCTTCTTGAACGCCTGTTCGCTCTTCTTGTTGAGCTTGTTGATGCCGTCCGACAGCGACCGCAGGCCGTCCGCGAACTTGCCCTTGTCGCCCGTGTCCAGCCCGTCGACCTGCTTCTTGAGATCGCCGTAGCCCTTGGACAGGTCGTTGAGCTCCTTGACCGCGTTCTTCTGCGACTCCTCGCCGCCGTCGGCGGGCGGCGCGCCCGCCTGGCTCAGCGACTTGGCCAGTGCCGCGTAGGCGTCGGAGATCTGCTGGAACGCCTTGGAGTCGGCCTCCTGCACCTTCTTGGAGTCGGTGCCGCCGCTGTCGGCCGTCTGCATGGCCGTGTTGGCGTCCTGGATCTTCTTGAACTGGGCCTGGGCGGGGTCGCAGAACTTCTTGGCCCAGTCGTCGAGCTTTTTGTCGCCGTCGTCGCTGCAGCCGGTCAGCGCGAGCATCAGTGCCGCGCCGCCGGACAGCACGGCCACAAGCTTCTTCTTCACCGGATTGGTCCCTTCCATGGCTCTCGGCCCCGGAACATACACGTCCGAAGGCCCCCGCCCCCGAGCCGGTCGGGCCGTACCACCCGCATTGCAGCCATTTGCACCAAGGCCGGGGCCGCGGCCGGGCACACGGCAGGGCGGGCGGACGGCGTACTCAAGGCACGCCGTCCGCCCGCCCGTTGAGCGGCGCGGACGCCGGTTTTGTCAGGAGACCACCGCGGGGTCGGCGGTCTGCGCCACCTTCCCCGAGCTGTTGTCTTCGTCACCCACCGCGATGCCGCGGCGCTTGGAGAGGTACACCGCGCCGACGATGATCGTGACGGCCAGCACGGCGACCACGATCCGTACGCCGACGTTCTTGTCCGCGCCGTAGCTGAACTTCACCACGGCCGGCGCGATCAGCAGCGCCACCAGGTTCATGACCTTCAGCAGCGGGTTGATCGCGGGGCCCGCGGTGTCCTTGAACGGGTCGCCGACCGTGTCGCCGATGACGGTCGCGGCGTGCGCCTCGCTGCCCTTGCCGCCGTGGTGGCCGTCCTCGACCAGCTTCTTCGCGTTGTCCCAGGCGCCGCCGGAGTTGGCGAGGAAGACCGCCATCAGGGTGCCGGTGCCGATCGCGCCGGCGAGGAACGAGCCGAGCGCGCCGACGCCGAGCGAGAAACCGACGGCCATCGGGGTGAGCACCGCCAGCAGGCCGGGCGTGGCCAGCTCGCGCAGCGCGTCCTTGGTGCAGATGTCCACGACACGCCCGTACTCGGGCTGCTCCGTGTAGTCCATGATCCCGGGCTTCTCGCGGAACTGTCGCCGCACCTCGAAGACGACCGAGCCCGCCGACCGGGACACCGCGTTGATCGCCAGCCCCGAGAAGAGGAAGACGACCGAGGCGCCCAGCACCAGGCCCACCAGGTTGTTCGGCTGCGAGATGTCCAGGCTCAGGCCCATGCCCTGCGCGGCGTCGCCGACCTCCCGGACGGCCTTGGCGATCGCGTCGCGGTACGAGCCGAACAGCGCCGCCGCGGCCAGCACCGCGGTGGCGATGGCGATGCCCTTGGTGATGGCCTTGGTGGTGTTGCCGACGGCGTCGAGGTCGGTGAGGACCTGCGCGCCGTCGCCGGTGACGTCGCCGGACATCTCGGCGATGCCCTGGGCGTTGTCGGAGACCGGGCCGAAGGTGTCCATCGCGACGATGACGCCGACGGTGGTCAGCAGGCCGGTGCCGGCCAGCGCCACCGCGAACAGCGCCAGCATGATCGAGGCACCGCCCAGCAGGAACGCGCCGTACACGGCCAGGCCGATCAGCACCGCGGAGTAGACCGCGGACTCCAGACCGACCGAGATCCCGGAGAGCACCACCGTCGCCGGGCCGGTCAGTGAGGTCTTGCCGATGTCCCGTACGGGCCGCCGGCTGGTCTCCGTGAAGTAGCCGGTGAGCTGCTGGATGAGCGCGGCCAGCACGATGCCGATGGCGACCGCCACCAGCGCCAGCATCCGCGGATCGCCGCTGCGGCCCAGGATCGCGGGGTCCGAGACGCCGGACAGGTCCGCGTAGGAGGACGGCAGGTACGTGAAGACCGCGATCGCCACGAGGACCAGCGAGATCGCCGCGGAGATGAAGAAGCCGCGGTTGATGGCGGTCATGCCGCTGCGGTCGGAGCGCCGGGGCGCCACCACGAAGATGCCGACCATCGCGGTGAGCACGCCGATGGCCGGGACCAGCAGCGGGAAGGCCAGGCCCGAGTCGCCGAAGGCGGCCATGCCCAGGATGAGGGCGGCGACCAGCGTCACGGCGTACGACTCGAAGAGGTCGGCGGCCATGCCCGCGCAGTCGCCCACGTTGTCGCCGACGTTGTCCGCGATGGTGGCGGCGTTGCGCGGGTCGTCCTCGGGGATGCCCTGCTCGACCTTGCCGACGAGGTCGGCGCCGACGTCCGCGGCCTTGGTGAAGATGCCGCCACCGACGCGCATGAACATGGCGATCAGCGCGGCGCCGAGGCCGAAGCCCTCCAGGACCTTGGGCGCGTCGACCGCGTAGACGAGCACCACACAGGACGCGCCCAGCAGGCCGAGCCCCACGGTGAACATGCCGACGACGCCACCCGTACGGAAAGCGATCTTCATGGCCTTGTGCGCGACGGCGGTGAGATCCTTTTTCGCCTCGCCCTCGCCCGGCGTGGCTTCCCGGGCCGCGGCGGCGACCCGCACATTGCTGCGGACCGCCAGCCACATCCCGATATAGCCGGTGGCGGCCGAGAAACCGGCGCCGATCAAGAAGAAGACGCTGCGCCCGGCGCGCTGCGTCCAGTTGTCCGCGGGGAGCAGCATGAGCAGGAAGAACACCACCACGGCGAAAACGCCGAGGGTGCGCAACTGCCGCGCGAGATAGGCATTCGCGCCTTCCTGCACGGCGGCGGCGATCTTCTTCATGCTGTCGGTGCCCTCACCGGCGGCGAGCACTTGCCGCACCAGTACCGCCGCGACGGCCAGTGCCGCGAGCGCCACGACGGCGATCACCAGCACGATGCCGCGGTTGCCCGACGTCAGCGATGGCTCGGCCAGGTAAGAGGGATGTTCCAGCAACTGAGGGGTGTAAGGCCCCGCCATTCGTCCTCCTTGACGTTTGGCACATGGGCGCGCGGATGCACGCTCAGGCGAACTGAGCAAAGGTGTGGACGGATTGTAGGTAGCGGCACGAGATCAAAACAGGGCGCCTCAAAGGGAATTCGCCGGTCGCGGCCGAGATCGTTCGAAGAACGGGCGGAGATCGGACAGAGATCAGGCGAAGAAGCGGCGAAGATCGAAAATCCGGTGGCCGCTGACGCGTTTGCCGCAATTCGCCTGGACGAATGAATGCGAATAATTCGCTGACAAGTGAATGATGATCTCAGGGTCTTACCTAACGCCCCTGCTCACGGCAGCAGCGGACCGGCGCGGGAGGGGGTGCGGACGGATCCGGCGCGGACCGCGGCCGGACGGCGCGCACCGGGCGGCTCGGGGGCGTGCACGGGCGTACGTATGGGCCCGGCCGTCCGGCGGGGTGGCGGCGGTACGGCGGACGGGCCTGGCGGCGGTGCGCGTGCGGCGGGCGCCGGACGCGGGCCGGGCACCCTCGTACCGCCACGGAAGTACGCACTCCGGTAGGGGCCGCGCGGGTCCCGGGCGGCGGCGGACCGTACGCCCGGTACGGCCGGGTGGGGAGGCGGAGGCGGCCGGAGCGCGGGACCTGTGGGTCCGTGGAGTCCGCGGGGCTCCCTGGGTACGGGTGTGCGGATGTGGCCTGAAGAGAGGGGTGCGCGGGGTGGGGCCGGCCGCGCCGTGGAGAGCGCGTTTCGACCAGGTCCGGGCCCGCCACGACAAGCGCCACGAAAGAGGTGGGGGGCGTAGAGACGAATGGGGGGCGCGGGGGCGCGTTCAGGGGTACGGGAGGCGTACGGGGTGGTCGCGTACGAGGGGTGCCGGAAAGCCGTCGGCGCTGTACCCGGAAGGCCGTCGGCGCCGTACGAGGTCAGCTCTGTGGTGCGGCTCTACGGGAGCAGCCGTGTCCGCCGGAGCCCCGCACGCCCTACGGCAGCACCGGTGCCGGCGTGGTCGGCCAGCTCATGCGGATGACGCCGCCGGTCTCGCCCGAGGTCACCTCGACGTCGTCGACCAGCCCGCTGATGACCGCGAGGCCCATCTCGTCGTCGCCCTCCGCCCCGTCGCCGTTGTCCAGGGAGTGCCCGCCGGGCAGCGGCTCACCGTCGGCGCCGCGGACGCCGGGCACCGCACCGGCACCGGCCGGGCTGCCCGGGACCTCGTCGCCCACCTCGATGGAGAACTTCTTCTCGTCCTCGACCAGGGCGACCCGTACCGGCGCCGCGATGTTGTTGGTGCGGTGCAGTCCCACCGCACGGGTGCACGCCTCACCGACGGCGAGCCGAACCTCGTCCAGCACGGCCTCGTCCACGCCGGCCCGCCTCGCCACGGCAGCCGCGACCAGTCGCGCGGTGCGGACGTGCTCGGGAAGGGCGCTGAAGCGGAGTTCGACGGTGGCCATGCCATCCCCCTCGGTATGCGGGCGTGCAACGCAGGGGGCCGGACCGCCAAGCCCGGTTCCCCCCACTGCTTCCGACCCCGCGCCCTCGGCGCGGGGTCCGGCGAGCCGTCAGTCGGTGGCCGCGACGGCTTCGTCGACCGAGGTGTGGATCGGGAACACCTTGGTCAGTCCGGTGATACGGAAGATCTTCAAAATGCGCTCCTGGTTGCAGACCAGGCGCAGCGAGCCCTCGTGGGCCCGCACCCGCTTCAGCCCACCGACCAGCACACCGAGCCCCGTGGAGTCCAGAAAGTCGACACGCTCCATGTCGACCACGAGGTGGTAGCTTCCGTCGTTCACGAGCTCGACCAGCTGCTCACGCAGCTTGGGCGCGGTGTATACATCAATCTCGCCACCGACCTCGACGACCGTACGGTCGCCAACGGTCCGGGTCGACAGGGACAGGTCCACGGATCCTCCAGCACCTTGCTATCGAGCGGTCGCCCCCCATGGATCGGCAGCCGCGATGGCATTCAATCACTTACCAGCAGGCGTGCACGACGCCTTGTGCGCATTGTCCGTCACACCGGTGACACACTCGGTGCCGATGGCCTCCAATCAGCTGCCCCCGGACGGGGGCACCAGACCCTCCCCGCGCACGGTCCTGGACCGTCTCACCCAGGGGGCGTCCCGCGCTACGCGCATCACTCATACGGAGCACTTGCCCCCGCGCATCGGCAGCCATGCGGAATGGCCCGCACGGATCCGCCCGGAGGTGGCCGACGCCGTCCGCGCGGCCGGGATCGAGCGCCCGTGGACGCATCAGGCCCGTACGGTCGAGCACGCGCTGCGCGGCGAGTCGGTCGTCATCGCCACCGGTACCGCGTCCGGCAAATCGCTCGCCTATCTGGTGCCGGTGCTGTCCGGCCTCCTGGAGGGCTCCGAGGCCCCGAACGGGCGCGGCGCCACGGCCCTGTACCTCGCGCCCACCAAGGCGCTCGCCGCCGACCAGCGGCGCGCCGTCGGCGAGCTGGCGGCGCCGCTGGGCAGCGCGGTGCGGCCCGCCGTGTACGACGGGGACACGCCGGTCGAGGAACGCGAATGGGTGCGCCAGTACGGCAACTACGTGCTCACCAACCCCGACATGCTGCACCTGGGCATCCTCCCGGCCCACCCCCGCTGGTCGTCCTTCCTGCGCGCCCTGAAGTACGTCGTCATCGACGAGTGCCACACTTACCGGGGCGTCTTCGGCTCCCATGTGGCGCAGGTCATACGCCGCCTGCGGCGGATCTGCGCCCGGTACGGGTCCGAGCCGGTCTTCCTGCTGGCCTCGGCCACCGCCGCCGAGCCGGCGCAGGCGGCCGAGCGGCTCATCGGGCAGCCTGTGGCCGAGGTCACGGAGGACACCTCGCCGCGCGGCGAGGTCGTGTTCGCCCTGTGGGAACCGCCGCTGACGGAGCTGCACGGCGAGCAGGGCGCACCCGTACGCCGTACCGCCACCGCCGAAACCGCCGACCTGCTGACCGACCTCGCCCTCCAGGACGTACGCACCGTCGCCTTCGTACGGTCCCGGCGCGGCGCCGAGCTGATCGCCCTCATCACGCAGGAGCGGCTGGGGGCGATCGACCGGGCGCTGGCGAGTCGGGTGGCGGCGTACCGGGGCGGCTATCTGCCCGAGGAGCGGCGCGCGCTGGAGCGCGCGCTGCACACCGGTGACCTGCTCGGCCTGGCCGCCACCACGGCCCTGGAGCTGGGCGTGGACGTCTCCGGCCTGGACGCGGTCCTGATCGCCGGATATCCGGGCACCCGCGCCTCCCTGTGGCAGCAGGCCGGGCGGGCGGGACGCAGCGGCCAGGGGGCGCTCGCGATCCTCGTCGCCCGCGACGACCCGCTGGACACCTACCTCGTGCACCACCCCGAGGCGCTGTTCGACCAGCCCGTGGAATCCACCGTCCTGGACCCGGACAACCCGTACGTCCTCGCCCCGCACCTGTGCGCAGCGGCCGCCGAACTGCCGCTCACCGAGGACGACTTCTCGCTCTTCGGCCCGGCCGTGCCGCACATCCTGCCCTCCTTGGAGGCGCGCAAGCTGCTGCGCCGCCGTGCCAAGGCGTGGCACTGGACCCGCCGCGAACGGGCCGCCGACCTCGCGGACATCCGGGGCCAGGGCGGCTCGCCCGTACAGATCGTGGAGGCGGGCACCGGCCGGCTGCTGGGCACGGTGGACGCGGCCGCCGCGCACACCACCGTCCACGGCGGCGCCGTCCACCTGCACCAGGGCCGTACGTACCTGGTCAAGCACCTGGACCTGGAAGACGACGTGGCCCTCGTCGAGGAGGCCGACCCGCCGTATTCGACGACCGCCCGCGACACCACCGCCGTCTCCATCCTGGAGACCGAGACGGAGATCCCCTGGGGCGACTCGCGGCTGTGCTTCGGCTCGGTCGAGGTCACCAACCAGGTCGTCTCCTACCTGCGCCGCCGGCTCATCACCGGCGAGGTGCTGGGCGAGACCAAGCTCGACCTGCCGCCCCGTACGCTGCGCACCCGGGCCGTGTGGTGGACCGTCACCGAGGACCAGCTCGACGCGGCGCGGGTCAACCCCGAACAGCTCGGCGGCGCCCTGCACGCGGCCGAACACGCCTCCATCGGGCTGCTGCCGCTGTTCGCCACCTGCGACCGCTGGGACATCGGCGGCGTCTCCCTCCCCCTGCACCCCGACACGCTCCTGCCCACCGTCTTCGTCTACGACGGCCACCCGGGCGGCGCGGGCTTCGCCGAACGCGCCTTCCACACCGCCCCCGAATGGCTCGCCGCCACCCGCAAGGCCATCGCCTCCTGTGAGTGCGAGGCCGGCTGCCCGTCCTGCATCCAGTCCCCCAAGTGCGGCAACGGCAACGACCCCCTCCACAAACGGGGCGCCGTCCGCCTCCTGACGGAACTCCTGAGGCATGCGCCGCGACGGCCTGCCGAGAACAGCTGAAAGGTCACCGCCCTCCCCCATGGCCGTCTTCTGTTGCGCCAAGTGCGGTGCCACGCTCACGCCCGACCTGCGGGCGCTGGCCGCTGTACCCGACGTGTCGGCGCACGAGAAGGACCGCGACAGGAAGACGGGCCTGGCGCCGTCCACCGTGCCGCCGGGCCACTACGCGATCGATCCCGAACCGTGGGGCGCCCCCTTCGTGGCCCCCGGCCCCGGTGACCGGCGCGGAGGCGACGACGACCGTGCCCTGCTCATGCCACCGGACATGACGGGCATGATCTCCGCCGACCCCCGGGACAGCGTGATCGTGCACCCCGACGACGTACCCGGCCTACGGCCGGCCGACGGACTCGGCAAGCACCACGGCTGCTGCGGGCCGTTGGGCACCGGGGGACGCAATAGGGCCTGCGGTGCTTGCGGGACCCTTGTCGCCACACTGGCCGCGGATTGCATGGGACCTCACGAACTGCATCTTGACCCCGTTCGGGTGTGGGCGGACCTCTCCTCCCGCCACCTCGCTCCGACCCGCCTCACGTAGCCTCGACGATCACCAAGGTCCCGCGGCTCCCGGCGCGCACCGCGTGCGGAGCGCCCGCCGGCACCACGTACATCTCGCCCTGCCCTACGGACACGGCCGCGCCGTCGACCGTCAGCTCCAACCTGCCGTCGAGCACGAACAGCACCTCGGCCGTGTCATGGGCCTCCTCCTCTCCCGGCAGCTCATTCATGCGCAGCACCTTCACGTCGGCCGCGCCCGCTCGCCCCAGGGAACGAGAACTCCAGGCGCCCGGCAGCGCATCCGCCACCTTCCGTACGTCGATCGCCGTCACGGCATGCCTCCCCCACGGGCCCCTCCTGTCCTGCCCGGAGGGGCCCGCACGTCGCGTTCAGTGGATGCCTGAACGCTAGGCGAGCAGGGACGACGGGTGGTCGACCGTTCGGTAAAACCTCCTCGGGACGGGGCGTGGGGACCGTTGGGATGGGTCAGGTGCCGGGGGCGTCGCCGCCGGGTATGGGCTCCGTTCCCAGGGCCGTGGGCGGACCCGCGCGGGCGCGGATGTCCGAGGTGAACGGTCCGGTACGGGCGCGTGCCGTGACGTCCGCGATGTCGCCCCGTACGGTGCACCGCACCAGACGCGCGTCCTGGGCGGCCACCACCCGGCGCGCGGCGCCGCAGGCCGCCGTCGCGCTCCCGAGTGCCCGGTCCGCGGCGGCCAGCGCCGCCAAGTCCGCCGCCGCGCCCGCCCGGTGACGTGCCACGACCACCTGGGCCATGGCGATCACCACCGCGAACACCGTGCACAGCGCCATCGCCGCGAACACCGCCCACACCGTGGCCGAGCCCTCATCGCCCCACCGTGTCCTCCGCAAGAGCCGTCGCCTCCCCTCGGAGCGTCAGCGCGAGCGCCGCCGGGCCGGGCGCCGCCGCGATCACGCGTACCTGCACCAGGTCGCCCTTCCGTGACTGCGCCACCCGCGCACCTCGCGGGGCCGCGCCACGGGCCACCGCGTCGACGGCCGCCGGCGTCTCCGACCGGGCCGCCGCCCGTGCCCCGGCCCGCGCCGCGTCCACGCACTGGATCTGGGCGCACGCGGCCATCAGGCCCCAGAGGAGCGCCCCCGTGAACAGGACCAAGGCCGGGATCACCAGAGCGGCTTCGGCCGTTACGTACCCTTCGTCGCGTACGGGCTTCCCGCGCCGCACGTGCCTCTCATCGCGCTCGTCGTCAGACATCGACGCCGAGGGCCTTCCCGATCACCGAGCGCAACGCCGCTTCCACCGCGCCGCCCGACAGCACCTTGTAGAGCACGGCCGCGGCCGCACACGCCGCCAGCGTCCCCACGGCATACTCCGCCGTGGTCATGCCCCGGTCCGCCGCGTCACCGCGCCGGACAGCCAGGGCCGCGGCCACTCCCCTGGCGCGTCCGGCCATCAGAAGGCCACGCGGAAACCACCGTCGTACGAACATCATTTCCCCCTTGATCGTGTGCTCAGAAATTGGTCGGTCTGAGATGTTGGTGTGGATATGGCGCGGGCCGTCAGTCAGTTGTGTGCCATGAGCTCTCCCGCCAGCCCGATCAGCACCGGTGCCACCCCGATCACCAGAAACGCGGGCAAGAAGCACGCCGCCAGCGGAAACGTGACCAACACCGCGGCTCGTCGCGCCCGTTCGGCCGCTGTACGGTGCGCCGCCGCGCGGAGCCCCGCGGCGATCCGGGCGACGCCTTCTACGGCCGGGACTCCGGATATGCCCGCCCGCTCCATGCAGCGGGTCAGGTCACGGGCGCCGGGGAGTTCCCCGAATCGCTGCCACGCCGCCGACGGCTCGGCGCCCAGCCGGAGTTCGGCGGCCACACGTCGCAGCCGTACGCCGACCGTGCCGTCCGCCGACCGCCCCACCGCATCGGCGGCTTCTCTCGGCCCGGCGCCCGCCGCGAGGCAAGCGGCCAGCAGGTCCGCCGCCGGTGCCAGCGCCGCGCGCAGGCCCGCCTCCGCCGCCCGCCGCTCCGCCCGCGCCTTCGCACGACGCTGCCGTAGGCCGGCTCCGTACGCCACGGCGAGTCCGATCACGACGCCGGTCGCTCCGCCGACGAGAATGGCCACGGCCGCCGCAACCGCCGCGCCCCTCGCCCACTCCCGCAACCACCCGACCCGCCTCCTTCGAGCCCGATCCCAGAACAAAGACCGAGGCAGAGACCTAGACCGCTCCCCGAACCCGTCATCCAGTAGCGCCCAGGCCCGTCGCCGCGCAGTCCGTACGCCGTGGCACTCCCGTACGGCCGAGAGCACACACGCCCCGGCGACGAGAATCGACAGAACAATCCCCAGGCTGTGGATAACGTTCGGGACATCGCCACCCCCGGTGGGGCCCCGGAGAGCGTCAGTGGACATGTCCGCTCCCCTCCGCGGCCCTGATGATGCGAGCCGTCCAGGCCACGCCGCACCACTCCAGAAGGCCACCGACCAGCAAGCACGCCCATCCGGCGGGGGTGTGCAACAGCACTCGGAGCGGGTCCGCGCCCAGCGCGCTGCCCAGCGCGAGACCGCCGGCCGGCAGGAGCGCGAGCATCAGCGCTGTTGCTCGCGGCCCGGCCAACTGCGCTTTCAAATCGTCGCTTTGGTCGCGCTGCTCCCGGAGACCCGAAGCGATGCGGTCCAGCCCGGCGGCCAGTCCGGCACCGCCGACCACCGCCACCTGCCAGCACGCCGCCACACCGGCCAGCCCTTCCGCGCCGGGCAGCCGCGCCGCCGCCCGTAAGGCCCGTGGCACATCACCGCCGAACCGCGCCGCCGCCACCACTGCGGTGCCCGCCTCGCCGAAGCCCTCGGCACCGGTTGCCACGAGTGCCTGGCCGGGCTGACGGCCGGCCCGCAACTCGCCCGCCACCGCCTCGCACAGCTCGATCACCGCGTCACCCCGGCGCTCCCGCTCCCGCTCTCGTTCGCGGGCCCGCAACCGGCGCCGGATCAGGGCCATCGACACCACGGCGCCGACCACCGGCAGCACCGACCTGATCAGCACGCCGACGACGATGCCGACGGGTACGCACCACAACTCCCAAGGAGTGCGGGGGTTCTCGCTCGGCTCATCCGCGCTACGGCCCCGGATGCACCGGGAGGCCGTTCGGTAAGCCCATCGCCGGGCCTTTTCTTGTCGCTTCCTCAGCGTCTGCCGGAGTCGTACTTGTGCTCCGCCGGGCGGTGCAGGAGCAGTAGCGCCCTCCGGGCCCGCCCGCTCTCCGCCCACGAACAGCAACCGTGCCCGTCGTACGTCGTCGTTCCGTCCACCGGACATCCAGACCGCAACTCCCGCGCACAGCACCGCCGCACACACCGGGACCGTCCCGACCATCGCCGCGCCGACCTGGCTCATTTCGCGCCCCTCCCCCGCTCGCAGAGCTTCGTCAACCGCGCCCACCCGGGCGCCTCTTGGAAGCCGTCCGGCGCCCACACCGCGGCCGGTACGGTCACCACGAATCCGTCCCGCCCCCGCTCCAGCACGTCCACCTGCGCAAGCCGCCGACGGCCGGATCTGTCCCGTACGAGATGCAGCACCACCGACAGGGCGGCCGCCAGCTGGCTGTGCAGCGCTGCCCGGTCGAGCCCGGCCGTCGAACCGAGGGCCTCCAGGCGCGCCGGTACGTCGCACGGGGCGTTCGCGTGCACGGTGCCCGAGCCGCCCTCATGGCCGGTATTCAGCGCCGCCAGCAGGTCCGTGACCTCCGCGCCGCGCACCTCGCCGACCACCAGCCGGTCCGGGCGCATCCGCAGGGCCTGCCGCACGAGGTCCCGCAGGGTGACGCGGCCGGCGCCCTCCTGGTTCGCGGGCCGGGTCTCCAGCCGTACGACGTGAGGGTGGTGCGGTCTCAGCTCCGCGGAATCCTCGGCCAGTACGAGCCGTTCGGACGGGCCGACGAGGCTCAGCAACGAGCTGAGCAGGGTTGTCTTTCCGGAGCCCGTACCGCCGCTGATCAGGAAGGAGAGCCGGGCGTCCAGCACGGCGCGCAGCAGCCGGTCGCCGTCCGGCGGCACCGTGCCCGCCGCCACCAGTTCGGCCAGGGTGAAGGCGCGCGGGCGCAGGACGCGCAGCGACAGGCAGGTGCCCGCGACCGCCACCGGGGGCAGTACGGCGTGCAGGCGGGTGCCGTCGGGCAGACGGGCGTCCACCCAGGGGCGGGCGTCGTCCAGCCGCCGTCCGGCCACGGACGCCAGCCGCTGCGCGAGGCGGCGTACGGCTGCCTCGTCGGCGAAGCGCACGGGCGTGCGCTCCAGGCCGGCGCCCCGGTCGACCCACACCTCGTCCGGCGCGGTGACCAGTACGTCCGTCACATCCGGTGCGGTGATGAGCGGTTCGAGGGGGCCGCTGCCGATCATTTCCGACCGCAGGGCGGACACAACGCCCAGCACCTCCGCGTCCCCGAGCAGCCGTCCCTCGGCGCGCAGCGCCATCGCCACCCGCGCGGGCGTCGGCTCCGCCCCGGCCTCGGCCAGCCGCCCTCGTACCGCCTCCAGCAGTCCGGCACCGATCCCCGGCCGAGCGGCGGAAGGCATGTCCTCGGGGCCTACCGTCCTCATGACGAGTCACCCCCGGCACCCGCACCGCAGCCCGCCCACCGCTCCGGCCGGACCGCCGACCGCTCCGCCTCCCCGGCCGCCTGCCGCCGCGGCACCACCCGCTCCCACAGCGCCTCTCCGAAGTGCCGCAACGGTCCCCGCGCGTTCGACCCGGGCGGTGCCCCGCGCCTCAGGTCGGCGGAGAGGCCGGGCTCCCAGCCCAGCTCCCCGGCCAGTGGCAGGGCCAGCAAACGGGCGACCTCCTCGGGGCTCAGCTCGGGGGCGCGGCCGGCGTCCGTCCCGGGGCCGTCGCGCGTCACCACCCGTAGATCGGGCAGCACCGCCCGGACGCCCGCCGCCACCCGCCGGGCCGCCGCGACCGCCCGGAGTTCGGCGGGGACGACCAGCAGGCCGACATCGACCTGCGCGAGGGCTTCCGCGACCGCGTCGTCCAGCCGGCGCGGCAGGTCGACCACCACGGCGCCGCCCCGTCTGCGCGCCGCCGCCACGACCGCGCGCATCGCCTGGGGCGGGATCACCACCGCGTCGCCGCGGTCCCAGCTCAGTACGCGCAGGGAATGCAGCCGCGGCAGCGACTCCTCCAGGGCGCCGCCGGCCACCCGGCCGCGCGACTCGGCGAAGGCGGGCCAGCGCAGCCCCTCCTCCTTCTCGCCGCCGAGCAGGACGTCGAGACCGCCGCCCAGCGGGTCCGCGTCGATCAGAATCGTGCGCCGGTGGGCGCGGGCGGCAGTGACGGCCAGGGCGCAGGCGAGGGTGCTCGCGCCGGCGCCGCCGCTGCCGCCGATCACCCCCACCGTCACGGCGGCGGGACCGGCGCCCTCCGCCGCGTCGGCGATGCGGTCCACCAGCCAGCTCTCGCCGCCGGGGAGCACCAGCACCCGTTCGGCGCCGAGGGCGACGGCCAACTGCCACAGCGGCCGCTCGTCCGCGCCCCGGGCGACGAGCACCACGCCGTCCCGGCGGGCCGCGCCGCACAGCCGGGGCGCGCAGTCGTCACCGACGATCACCAGCGGGGCCGACGCCCAGCCCCGGCCGCGGCTGCGGGCCGTGCCGCCCCGCGCCACTTCCGGTGTCGTACCGGCCGCGGCGCACAGTCTCAGTAGGTCGTCGAGGAGGGTGTCGTCCTCCGTGACGATCAGCGGTCCGCCGGGATGTTCAGCCGTCCCCTGCGGTTGATCGGAAGTCATGCGTCCGGCCACGTTCCGTTCCCCAATCGCTACACAACTCACACATCCGCGAACTCGCGGACTTTCACCGTGCAGCGATCCGGAAAATCCCGCGGATCTTGGTCCAAAACTGTGGACAACTCAATGCCTGTGAATATCCCAGTCACCTATACCGGCGACCTTGAGGGCTCCCTTAGAGCAGCGCCACGACTACGCTCGGTGACCTATAACAGGCGTCAGCAAGCCATGATCGAACATTCAAGAGGAAGCGGCTGATCCGCCTCGGACGGCCAAAAACGCGTCCGGACATGCGACGACCCCCGCCGGGGGGGAGAGCGGGGGTCGTCCCCACGGCCGACTCGGGGGGGGAGGAGTCGGACCGGGTTAGCACGGTCGCGAACGATCCGTGACTTCCATGGTGTACCCGAGAGCCTTCTCAGGCAAACCCACGCGCCACACCTTACGCCGAATGGTGGGCGCCTATGCTCGCCTCGTGGAAAACCACTCCGTGCCCCACTCGGCGACTCACTCGACACCCCGCACAGCCGCGTTCTTCGACCTGGACAAGACAGTCATTGCTAAGTCGAGCACGCTGACCTTCAGCAAGTCGTTCTACCAAGGCGGCCTGATCAATCGCCGGGCCGTACTGCGCACCGCCTACGCCCAGTTCGTCTTCCTCGCCGGCGGCGCGGACCACGAGCAGATGGAGCGGATGCGCGAATACCTCTCGGCGCTCTGCCGGGGCTGGGACGTGGCCCAGGTCCGGGAGATCGTCGCGGAGACCCTCCACGAACTGATCGACCCGCTCATCTACGACGAGGCCGCCTCCCTCATCGAGGAGCACCACACCGCCGGCCGCGACGTGGTGATCGTCTCCACCTCGGGCGCCGAGGTGGTCGAGCCGATCGGCCGGCTGCTCGGCGCCGACCGCGTGGTGGCCACCCGTATGGTCGTCGGCGACGACGGCCGCTTCACGGGCGAGGTGGAGTACTACGCCTACGGGCCGACCAAGGCGCAGGCGGTCAAGGACCTCGCCGCCTCGGAGGGCTACGACCTGGCGCGCTGCTACGCCTACAGCGATTCGGCGACCGACGTACCGATGCTCGAAGCCGTCGGGCACCCCTTCGCGGTCAATCCGGACCGGGCGCTGCGCCGCGAGGCCGCCAACCGGGGCTGGCCGGTGCTCTCCTTCAACCGGCCGGTCCAGCTCAAGCAGCGACTGCCGTCCCTGAGCATGCCGTCGCGGCCGGTGCTGGCCACGGTGGCCGCCATAGGAGCGGCCGCCGCGACGGCGGGCCTGGTCTGGTACGCGAGCCGGCGGCGCCCGGATTTTGCCCGTATCACCCGAGTTTGAAGGGAAAAGTAAAGAACTGTGGTGAGGGGTTCCGCTTTCCTCGCGCCAGGAGTACAAAGGACGTAACGGCCCGCGAGACCGAGGACATCCGAGAGGAAGACCTTTCACGCATCAAGGCCCCACGGACCGAAGCACGAAAGCCGGGCACCCACGCGACGCCGACCCGTCGATTACGGGCCAGCCGCACCAGGTAACGGACCAAGTACTCCGACCTGATCGGCACATACGGAGCACGCTTGGTAACCCGGCGGACGTGCCAGCGGCGGTACCGGAAGGACTGGGTACCGCCGCATCTCTTTGCGGCGCGGGCCCCCGCGAACGGCTTACGCCGCCCCGCGCTGCATCGCCTCGCACACCGCCGTGCTCTCGCGGGCGCCCAGCTCGACCGCCCGCCCGCAGTGCGCGATCCACGCCGCCATGCCCTCCGGAGTGCCGGACACATAGCTCTCCAGCGCGGCCACATAGGCGGCCCGGTCCTGTTCGGCGTGGCCGACCTCCGCGGGGCACACCGACTTCGGGTCGAGACCGCTGCCCACGAGTACGAGGCGTTCGGCCGCCCGCGCGACCAGCCCGTTGTACGAGCCGAAGGGCCGCAACGCCAACAGTTCGCCGTGCACCACCGCGGCCACCACCAGAGCGGGCGCCTCGCTGCCCGCCAGCAGCAGCCGCGCCAGCCCGTCCAGCCGCCCGGCCACTTCGTCGGCGTCCGGCAGCGGAAGCTCCACCAGGGGTTCGTCCACGGGCTCGCCCGCGAGCCGGGGCCGCCCGACCGAGTCCTGGTCCGCGTCGCCGCTCGCCGCCACCAGGTGCAGCCGCGCCAGCACCCGCAGCGGCGACTGCCGCCACACGCTCAGCAGCTGCCCGGCCTCCGCGGTCAGCCGCAACGCGGCGCCGACCGTCCGCGGCTCGCCCTCGACGCCGAAGTCGCTGCGCCGCCGCACCTCCTCCAGCGCCCAGTCGGCACCGGCCAGCGCCGCGGAAGCGCGCGCGCCGCGCAGCGCCGCCTCGGAGGTGACCTCGTTGCTGCGCCGCCGCATGATCCGGTGCCCGTAGACCCGGTCCACGCTCTTGCGTACGGAGTCCACGGAGTCGGCGACGCCCGGGAGCGAGGCCAGGGTCGCGAGCGGATCGGCTGTCGTACTCATGGGTACGACCCTACGCACCTCACAGGCCGCAAGGCCGAACCGCTCGAATGAGTGGTCTTCTTCACCCGAACCTCTCACCCAAGGCAACCTCGCGATTACGCTTCGTGAACATGAAGATCGCGTTCGTGGGGAAGGGCGGCAGTGGCAAGACCACGCTGTCCTCCCTGTTCATCCGCCACCTCGCCGCCGCCCGCGTCCCCGTGATCGCGGTGGACGCCGACATCAACCAGCACCTGGCCACCGCCCTCGGCATGGACGAGGCGGAGGCCGCCGCGCTGCCCGCGCTCGGTGCCCGGCTGCCGCTGGTCAAGGACTATCTGCGGGGCACCAACCCGCGTATCGCCTCCGCCGAGACGATGATCAAGACGACGCCGCCCGGGGAGGGCTCCCGGCTGCTGCGCGTCGTCGAGGAGAACCCGGTGTACGCGGCCTGCGCCCGGCCGGTGCTCCTGGAGGAGGGCGAAACGGTGCGCCTGATGGCGACCGGGCCCTTTGCCGAGTCCGACCTCGGGGTGGCCTGTTACCACTCCAAGGTCGGCGCGGTGGAACTGTGCCTGAACCACCTCGTGGACGGCCGCGACGAGTACGTCGTCGTCGACATGACGGCCGGTTCGGACTCCTTCGCCTCCGGCATGTTCACCCGTTTCGACCTGACCTTCCTGGTCGCCGAGCCGACCCGTAAGGGCGTCGCGGTCTACCGCCAGTACCGGGACTACGCACGCGACTACGGCATCGCCCTCAAGGTCGTCGGCAACAAGGTCCAGGGCCCGGACGACGCCGCCTTCCTGGCCGACGAGGTGGGCGAGGACCTGCTGCTGACGGTGGGGGACTCGGCGTGGGTGCGGGCCATGGAGAAGGGCCGGCCGCACCGCTTCGACCTGCTGGAGGCCGACCACCGGCAGGCCCTGAAGGAGCTGCACGCCGCCGCTGACGAAACGTACGAGCAGCGCGACTGGGAGCGCTACACCCGCCAGATGGTGCACTTCCACCTCAAGAACGCGGAGAGCTGGGCGAACGCGAAGACGGGCGCCGACCTGGCCGCCCAGGTCGACCCCGCCTTCGTACTCGCCGAGCCCGCGCCGGCGGGCGCCCCGCAGCCCGCCTGACACGTCACCGCGGCACCGCGCCGCCCGCCCGACGCCGTGGCTCCGTCCTACTCCGCGTCCTTTCGCGCCGGCTTGGCCGGGCCGGCCGAGCCGGCGGGTCCGCCCGGCGCGCCGGGCTCCGCGGAGGGCGCGGTCAGATAGCTCTTCCAGCCGCCCTTCGGGGCCTCGCCCACCGGCAGCGCGCGCAGCTTGTCCAGCACCCGCGGGTCCTGCGCGTCCAGCCAGTCGGCCAGTTGCTTGAACGTCACGCACCGCACGCCCTCACGGGGGCAGATGGTCTTGATGGCGTCCTCCACGGCGCGCATGTAGGTGCCGCCGTTCCAGGACTCGAAGTGGTTGCCCACGAAGAGCGGCGCCCGGTTGCCCTTGTCGGCGCGCTCGAACGCGGCGACCAGGCCGTCCCGCATCTGCTTGCCCCAGGTGGCGTGCATCGCCGGGTTGCCCCTGGTCGTACCGGACTGGTTGGCCAGGAAGTTGTAGTCCATCGAGAGCGTCTCGAAGGACCGGCCCGGTACGGGGATCTGCTGGAGCGGGAAGTCCCAGATGCCGTCGATCTGCTTGGGCCACAGCTGCCGGCCGCCGACCGAGCTGGAGTCGTAGCGGAAGCCCATCGCCTTGGCGGCCGGGATCAGGTTGCGCTGGCCTTCCAGGCAGGGGGCGCGCCCGCCGACGAGTTCCTTGCTGTAGTCGAACGGCAGCGGCTTCTCGGACTTCAGCCCGGTGTTGGTCTTCCAGGACTTGACGAACGCCTCGGCCTGCCGGATCTCGCTCTTCCACTCCTCCGGCGACCAGGTGCCCACCCCGCCGTTGGCGCCGCAGAAGTGGCCGTTGAAGTGGGTGCCGATCTCGTTGCCGTCCATCCAGGCGCCGCGCATCTGCTCGACGGTGGCCCGGACCCCCTTGACGTCGTTGAAGCCGATGTCGGAGGCGCCGGGGCTGTGCTTGGGCGGCTGGTACACCTCCTTCTTGTTGCCCGGCAGCAGGTAGACGCCGCTGAGGAAGTACGTCATCCGGGCGTCGTACTTCTTGCCGACCGCCCGGAAGTGGGAGAACAGCTTCTGGCTGTCCTCACCGGCGCCGTCCCAGGAGAAGACCACGAACTGCGGCGGCCGTTCCCCGGGTCTGAGGCGTTCGGCCTTCGGCTGCATCGGCTGCGCCCCGGTGTACGCGGTCGAGCCGTCGCCGATCAGCTTGATCTGCTGGGCGGTGCGCTGCGGCGCCGCCCGGCCCCCTTGGGCGCCGTTCGGACCGTTCCCGTCCCCCGCGGCGCAGCCGGCGACCGCCGCCAGCGCCAACGTCGTGACGATCCCGGCCGTGACCTTCGTTGCGGCTGCCATCAGCCACCTCGCTCCCTGGTGTGCGAACTGCGGGACGGAAAAATCGAAAAAGCTGATTAACCGCTCTTAAGCTCGCATAAGCCAAGGAAAGGTCCTTAAAAGGACAAGCGACTCGGCGCCACATTCACTCGAAGGACGGAACGATTGCCCCGGATGCCCGAAAAAGCTTCTCCCGACCTTTACGCGTCATTACGCTTCATTTACCGATGCTTGAGAGCCACCGAGCCGTCAGAACATGACTCCGGTCGGCCGGCTCGCGTCCCGCCGCAGCACACCGCCGCCCACGATCGCGCCCCGCGCGACCGCGCCGCCCCGGAGGAGACGGGAATGTCGCAGTTCCAGAAGCCCCCAGGGCCACCGACCGCGCCGAGTTCGCCACACCCCCGGCCGCCGTCCGGCAGCCGCCGGGCGGCCTGGCACGGCGACCTGTCCGCCTCGCTCGTCGTCTTCCTGATCGCCGTACCGCTCTCGCTCGGCCTCGCGCTGGCCACCGGCGCGCCCCTCCAGGCGGGTCTGATCGCCACGGCCGTCGGCGGCATCGTCGCCGGGCTGCTCGGCGGCGCGCCCCTCCAGGTCAGCGGCGCCGCGACGAGCCTGCTCGTGGTCACCGCCGAGCTGGTCCAGCGCTACGGCTGGCGCGCCACCTGCGCCATCACGGTCCTCGCCGGGCTGACCCAACTGGCCCTCGGCGCCGTACGGGTCGCCAGGGGCGCGCTCGCGATCAGTCCCGCGATCGTGCACGGCATGCTCGCAGGCATCGGCGTCACGATCGCCGTCGGGCAGCTGCACGTGGCGCTCGGCGGCAGCCCCGACAGCTCGGCGGTCGACAATCTCGCGGCGCTGCCCGGCCAGTTGGCGCACCCGCACGCGTCCGCCCTGCTCATCGGCGCCGTCACGGTCGCGGTGCTGGCCGGCTGGCCGCGGCTGCCGGGGCGGACCGGCCGGCTGCTGCGTACGGTTCCCGCCCCGCTGGCCGCCGTGGCCGCCGCCACCGCCGTGAGCGCGGCCGTGCCGGTCCCGCGCGTCGCGCTGCCCGACTGGGCGCCGCAGGCGCTGCCCGCCCTCCCGGACGCCCCGGTCCTGGCGATCGCCGCGGCCGTCCTGACCGTCACCCTCGTCGCCAGCATGGAGTCGCTGCTGTCGGCGGTCGCGGTGGACCGCCTCGCCGCCGACCGCACCGACCGCGTCGGCCCCGCGCCCCGTACCGACCTGAACCGCGAACTGGCGGGCCAGGGCGTCGCCAACGCCCTCTCCGGGCTGCTGGGCGGCCTGCCGGTGGCCGGCGGCGCGATGCGCGGCTCGGCGAACGTGCGGGCGGGCGCGGCCACCCGGCGCGCGACCGTGCTGCACGGCGTCTGGGTGGTGCTGTGCGCCGGTCTGCTCGCCTCGGCCCTGGAACTGATCCCGCTGGCCTCGCTCGCCGCCCTGGTCATGGTCGTCGGCGTACGGATGGTGAGCTTCGCGCACATCAAGCACGTACAGCGGCACCGCGAATTCCCGGTCTACGCGGCCACCTTGGGCGGTGTGGTGCTCTTCGGCGTGCTCCAGGGGGTGGGCCTGGGGATCGCGGTCGCGGTCTTCCTGTCACTGCGGCGGCTGACCCACACCCGGGTCACGGTCAGCGTCGAGGAGGGCCGCCACCGGGTCCGGGTCAACGGGCAGTTGACGTTCCTCGCGGTACCGAGGCTGACCCGGGCCCTGGCCCAGATCCCCGCCGACGCGGTCGTGGTGATCGAGCTGGGCGGTTCCTTCATGGACCACGCCGCGTACGAAGCCCTGCGGGCCTGGACCGACGCGCACCGCGCCGGCGGCGGCTGGGTGAGCCTCGGCGGGCGCGCCGGGCGCCCGATCGCGGAGCCCGCGAGCGTCCACCACTGCCGGCCGTGGACCCCGTGGCGCAACCATCACTGCACCCGTCCGCCCCAGGAAGCGACGTCACCGTCCAGCGGCAGTCAACTGCTCGGCGGGGTGCGCGCGTTCCAGCGCCATACGGCTCCGCTCGTACGGGACGAGCTGGCGCGGCTGGCCCACGAAGGCCAGCGGCCCAGCCAGCTCTTCCTGACCTGCGCCGACTCACGGCTGGTCACCAGCATGATCACCGCGAGCGGTCCGGGCGACCTGTTCACCGTCCGCAACGTCGGCAACCTGATGCCGCCGCCCGGCACGGACCACACCTGCGACTCGGTGGGCGCGGCCATCGAGTACGCCGTCGAGGTGCTGAAGGTCGGCTCGCTGACCGTCTGCGGGCATTCGGGGTGCGGCGCGATGCAGGCGCTGCTCGGCGCCGACCACGAGCCGGGCGCGCAGACACCGCTCGCGCGCTGGCTGCGGCACGGCCGTCCGAGCCTGGCGCGCATGCAGCGGATCGGGCGGCTGGGCCGGGGCGAGGTGGCGCTGGCCGAGCGCCCGGTGGCCGACGACGTGGAACGGCTCGCGCTCGTCAACGTCGTGCAGCAGCTGCACCACTTGATGTCGTACCCCTGCGTCGCCCGGCGTGTCGCCGAGGGCGCGCTCACCCTGCACGGGATGTACTTCCACGTGGCCGAGGCCCAGGCGTACGTCCTCGACCGGGCCACCGGGACGTTCTGCGCGGTACGGCCGGGAGCGGCGGCGGTGACGGCGTGACCGGGCGGGCGGAGGGGCAGTGGCAGGAGCGGGTGGAAGGGCGTCGGCCCGCACGCCTGTCTCACCCCTTCCGGCCACCCTCATCCCCCACCGGAAATGCCACTTGACCTGCGGACAGTAAAGGTCTACACCAATTTTTGTCCACAGCCCTTGTCAGGCCGGGCGGTGGGCTGATGAGCTATGGCCGGGACACATCGCACGCCCTGGGAATGGGAGATGACGTGAGCAACGAAAGCCTGGCCAACCTTTTGAAGGAGGAGCGGCGGTTCGCGCCGCCCGCGGAACTGGCCGCGAACGCCAACGTCACCGCCGAGGCGTACGAACGGGCCGCAGCGGACCGGCTGGGCTTCTGGGCCACCCAGGCCAAGCGCCTGACCTGGGCGAGCGAGCCCACCGAAACGCTCGACTGGTCCAACCCGCCGTTCGCCAAGTGGTTCGCCGACGGCAAGCTCAACGTCGCGTACAACTGCGTGGACCGCCATGTGGAGAACGGCCTCGGCGACCGCGTGGCCATCCACTTCGAGGGCGAGCCCGGCGACACCCGCGCCATCACCTACGCCGAGCTCCAGCGCGAGGTCTCGCAGGCCGCCAACGCGCTGACCGAGCTGGGCGTGGTGGCCGGCGACCGGGTCGCGATCTACCTGCCGATGATCCCCGAGGCGGTCATCGCCATGCTGGCCTGCGCCCGCCTGGGCGCTCCGCACTCGGTCGTCTTCGGCGGCTTCTCCGCGGACGCGCTGGCGACCCGTATCAACGACGCCGACGCCCGCGTCGTGATCACCGCGGACGGCGGCTACCGGCGCGGCAAGCCCTCCGCCCTCAAGCCCGCCGTCGACGAGGCGCTGACCCGCCCGGGTACGGAGAACGTGCGCAGCGTCCTGGTCGTGCGCCGCACCGGCCAGGAGGACGTGGCCTGGACCGAGGGCCGCGACGTGTGGTGGCACGAGATCGTCGGGCGGCAGAGCGAGACCCACACCCCGGAGGCGTTCGACGCCGAGCACCCGCTGTTCATCCTCTACACCTCCGGCACCACCGGTAAGCCCAAGGGCATCCTGCACACCACCGGCGGCTACCTCACCCAGGTGGCCTACACCCACCACGCCGTCTTCGACCTCAAGCCGGAGACCGACGTCTACTGGTGCACCGCCGACGTCGGCTGGGTCACCGGCCACTCGTACATCACCTACGGCCCGCTGGCCAACGGCGCGACCGAGGTGCTCTACGAGGGCACGCCCGACACCCCGCACCAGGGCCGCTGGTGGGAGATCGTGCAGAAGTACGGCGTCACGATCCTCTACACGGCTCCGACCGCGATCCGCGCGTGCATGAAGTGGGGCGACGACATCCCCGCCAAGTACGACCTGTCCTCGCTGCGGGTCCTCGGTTCGGTGGGCGAGCCCATCAACCCGGAGGCGTGGATGTGGTACCGCAAGCACATCGGCGCCGACCAGGCCCCGATCGTGGACACCTGGTGGCAGACGGAGACCGGCGGCATGATGCTCAGCCCGCTGCCGGGCGTCACGGAGACCAAGCCCGGCTCCGCGCAGCGCCCGCTGCCCGGCATCGCGGCCACCGTCGTGGACGACGAGGCCCACGAGGTGCCGGACGGAGGCGGCGGCTACCTGGTCCTGACCGAGCCGTGGCCGTCCATGCTCCGCACGATCTGGGGCGACGACCAGCGCTACCTGGACACCTACTGGTCCCGCTTCCAGGACAAGTACTTCGCGGGTGACGGCGCGAAGAAGGACGAGGACGGCGACATCTGGCTGCTCGGCCGGGTGGACGACGTGATGCTGGTGTCCGGCCACAACATCTCCACCACCGAGGTCGAGTCCGCGCTGGTCTCGCACCCCAAGGTCGCCGAGGCCGCGGTCGTCGGCGCGGCCGACCCGCAGACGACCCAGGCGATCTGCGCGTTCGTCATCCTGCGCGGTGGCGCGGCCGAGGACGAGGGGCTCGTGGAGGAGCTGCGGGCGCACGTCGCCAAGCAGCTGGGCCCGATCGCCAAGCCGAAGCGGATCATGCCGGTGGCCGAGCTGCCGAAGACCCGCTCCGGCAAGATCATGCGCCGGCTGCTGCGGGACGTGGCCGAGAACCGCGACCTGGGCGACGTCACGACGCTGACCGACTCCACGGTCATGGACCTCATCCAGGCCAAGCTGCCGAGCGCGTCGAGCGAGGACTGAGCACCGGGGGCGTATGGGGTCCGTACGAGGTCCGTACGCCCCGTGCAGAGGCACCCGCAAACCCCTGAAGAAGCAGCACACCGCAGGCACACCGGCGGCCGGCACCGGAGATTCGCGCTCGACCGAGCGTTCCGAGGACTGACCGCCGCCCCGCAGGGCACCCGTCCGCAGGCCGGCCGGGTGCCCTTTCCTGTTCCGGGCTCCCCTCACCTGCTGCCGGGCGGCTGAACGCCCCATATGCCCGTAAGGTGAAGTTCGCCGGAATGTTCCTTGTGCGGCCCAGGTAGAGTATGGATCGCGTCAAGAACGCGACAACATCACACCGAGGGTGCGCCGGGAAGTCTGGTCGGCAACTGCAACAGCCATATTCAGCTGCCGTACGACCGGAGGTCCTCGCGTGAGCGCGCCCCACACCCGCCGATCCACATTCCTCGGGCGGATGTCCCTGCCCGAGCGGACCTTCATCACGGACGCCCTGCGCGCCGAGACGGTGGGCGGTGTTCTGCTGCTGATCGCCGCCGTCGTGGCCCTCGTGTGGGCGAACACGCTGGGCGGCAGCTACGAGGCGGTACGCAGCTTCCACCTCGGCTTCGGCTCCATCGGGCTGGACCTGTCCGTACAGCACTGGGCCGCCGACGGCCTGCTCGCCGTCTTCTTCTTCGTCGCCGGCATCGAGCTGAAGCGCGAACTGGTCGCGGGCGATCTGCGCGAGCCCAAGAAGGCCGTCCTCCCGGTGGTCGCCGCGCTGTGCGGCATGGCGATGCCCGCGCTCGTCTACTTCCTGGTCAACACGGTGGGCGGCGGCTCGACGAACGGCTGGGCGGTGCCGACCGCCACCGACATCGCCTTCGCGCTGGCCGTCCTCGCCGTCATCGGCACGTCCCTGCCGTCCGCGCTGCGCGCCTTCCTGCTCACCCTCGCCGTCGTCGACGACCTCTTCGCGATCCTGATCATCGCGGTCTTCTTCACCTCGCAGCTCAACTTCGTGGCGCTCGGCTTCGCCGTCGCCGGCCTCGCCGTCTTCTACCTGCTGCTGCGCAAGGGCGTACGCGGCTGGTACATCTACGTGCCGCTCGCCCTGGTCATCTGGGGCCTGATGTACAACAGCGGCGTCCACGCCACCATCGCGGGCGTCGCCATGGGCCTGATGCTGCGCTGCCACCGCCGCGACGGCGAGGAGCAGTCGCCGGGCGAGCACATCGAGCACCTAGTGCGGCCCGTCTCGGCCGGTCTCGCGGTGCCGCTGTTCGCCCTCTTCTCGGCGGGTGTGTCGGTCTCCGGCGGCGCGCTGCACGACGTCTTCACCAAGCCGGAGACGCTGGGTGTGGTGCTCGGTCTCGTCGTCGGCAAGGCGGTCGGCATATTCGGCGGCACGTGGTGCGCGGCCCGCTTCACCAAGGCCGAGCTGAACCCCGACCTGAGATGGCCGGACGTGTTCGCCGTCGCCGCGCTCGCCGGCATCGGCTTCACGGTCTCCCTGCTCATCGGCGAGCTGGCGTTCACCGACGACCCGCTGCTGACCGACGAGATCAAGGCAGCCGTGCTGACCGGCTCGCTGATCGCCGCGGTGTTCTCCGGAATCCTGCTGAAGATACGTAACGCCAAGTACCGCAAGCTCTGCGACGAAGAGGACCGGGACGAGGACCTGGACGGCATCCCGGACGTGTACGAACAGGGCAACCCGGAGTACCACCTGAGGATGGCGAAGATCTTGGAAGCGAAGGCCGCGGAACACCGCCGCCTTGCCGAAGTGGCCTCCGGCGCCGACGCCGGGGACGATGGTCCGGCATGATCTGAGAGGCTTTGCATCCGGGAGAAGACAAGAGGGAGACGTCGATGAGCACAGCCGACGACGGCGCGGACCGCAGCCTCGGACAGCTGGTGGCCACGGCCACCGCCGAGATGTCCGCGCTGGTGCACGACGAAATCGCACTGGCCAAGGCCGAGCTGCGGCAGGACGCGAAGCGGGCCGGCATCGGCAGCGCCGCGTTCCTCGCGGCGGGCGCGCTCGCGCTGTTTGCGCTGCCGGTGCTGAGCTTCGCGGCCGCCTACGGCATCCACAATCTCGGGCTCGGCCTCGCCTGGTCCTTCCTGATCGTCGGCGGCGCCTTCCTGGTCATCGCCCTGCTGCTGGTGCTGGTGGCGGTGGCCAAGCTGAAGAAGATCAAGAAGCCGGAGAAGACCATCACCTCGGCCAAGGAGACCGCGGCCGTCCTGCAGAACGTCAAGCCGCATCCGCGTCCGGCCACCGAGGACCACCCGGTCCTGGAGTCTGTGACACGCTCCTCCGTATGACGGCTCCCGACAGTTCCGACGCGGTCGTACGTCCCGACGGGCCCTGGATCCACCGGGACGTGGCGGCCAACGGCGCGCGTTTCCACATCGCCGAGATGGGCGACGGCCCGCTGGTGCTGTTGCTGCACGGCTTCCCGCAGTTCTGGTGGGCCTGGCGGCATCAGCTCCCGGCGCTCGCCGAGGCGGGTTTCCGTGCGGTGGCGATGGACCTGCGGGGCGTGGGCGGCAGCGACCGTACGCCGCGCGGTTACGATCCGGCCAACCTGGCCCTGGACATCACCGGCGTCGTACGGTCCCTCGGCGAGCCGGACGCCGCGCTCGTCGGGCACGACCTCGGCGGCTACCTGGCATGGACGGCGGCTGTGATGCGGCCGAAGCTGGTGCGGCGGCTGGCGGTGTCCTCGATGCCGCACCCGCGGCGCTGGCGGGCGGCGATGCTCGCCGACTTCAAGCAGAGCAGGCAGAGCTCCCACATCTGGGGGTTCCAGCAGCCGTGGCTGCCCGAGCGCCGACTGGTGGCGGACGACGCCGCCCTGGTGGGGCGTCTGATCCGGGACTGGTCCGGGCCGCAGCTGCCCGAGGACGAGGACATCGACGTCTACCGGCGGGCGATGACGATCCCCTCGACGGCGCACTGCACGGTCGAGCCGTACCGCTGGATGGTGCGCTCGATGGCCCGGCCGGACGGCATCCAGTTCAACCGGCGCATGAAGTGGCCCGTACGGGTGCCGACGCTGCACCTGCACGGCTCGCTCGACCCGGTGGTGCGCACCCGCAGCGCGGCCGGCTCCGGGGAGTACGTGGAGGCCCCGTACCGCTGGCGGCTCTTCGACGGCCTCGGGCACTTCCCGCACGAGGAGGACCCGGTGGCGTTCTCCACCGAGCTGATCAACTGGCTGAAGGACCCGGAGCCCGACCGGTAGGACCGGCGGCCGGAACCGTTCGTTCCGCGCCGGTGCGGCCGGGGTACCCGGGTCGGGTGGTACGACACGCCGAGCCGATCCGAACGCACGTATGACGAACAGCCAATTGCCGCCCGCATAGGCCAATTGACGGCCCGCCGAGCGATTACGGAGCCCGGAGCACGGGCAGAGTCGTGGGTATGGGCTGGACGCACGACTACCGTGACGTGGCACGCGATCGCCGCAGCAGCGCCGCTGCGACGGGCACTCCGGAGAGGGGGGCCTCGGACCTTGTGTCCGGTGGGTCCCCCGACCTCGCCCACCCGCTGGGCATTCCGCGCATCCTGCGCCGCCGTGCGCGCTGGATGACCGCGCGGCTCAAGCATCCACGGACCTGACCGCCGGAGCCCCGGCCGGGGCGGGGGCTTGCGCCTGCCCGCCCGGTCCCCGTCCGGTCCTTGGTGTCACATCGCGCAGCCCTGGCTGTCCACCGGCCGCTCGGCCGTGCGCCCCTGGGTGATGTCCGAGCGGATCTCGTCGGCGGTGAGCGCGTAGCCGGTGTTGGTGTCGTCCAGGGACTTGGCGAAGACCACTCCGTAGACCTCGCCGTTCGGCGTGAGCAGCGGGCCGCCGGAGTTGCCCTGCCGGACCGTGGCGTACAGGGAGTAGACGTCGCGGGCGACCGTGCCGCGGTGGTAGATGTCCGGCCCGTCGGCCTTGATGCGGCTGCGGATACGGGCCGCGCGGACGTCGTAGCCGCCGTTCTCCGGGAACCCGGCGACGATGGCGCCCTTGCCGGTGCCCGCGGCGTCCTGTGCGAAGCGCAGCGCGGGCGCGGACAGCGACGGCACGTCGAGCACCGCGATGTCGCGCTGCCAGTCGTAGAGGACGACCTTCGCGTCGTACGTACGGCCCTCGCCGCCTATCTGGACCGTCGGCTCCTTGACGCCTCCCACCACGTGGGCGTTGGTCATCACACGGTGCGGCGCGAAGACGAAACCGCTGCCTTCGAGGACCTTGCCGCAGCTCGGGGCCGTGCCGACGACCTTGACGATGCTCTTGCGGGCCCGCGCCGTGACGGGGCTGCTGGCCAGCTTGGGGTCCGGGGCGGGCACCGCGTGGATCGGCTCGTTCGAGAACGGCGTGAAGACCTGCGGGAAGCCGTTCTGCTTGAGGACCGACTGGAAGTCCTTGAACCAGTTGTTCGCCTCCTCCGGCATCACCTGGGTGACGCCGAGCAGCACCTTGGAGTTGCGGACCACCTTGCCCAGCGTCGGTATCGAGGTCTGGGCCAGCATGGAGCCGATGAGCCAGGCGACCAGCAGCATGGCCAGGACGTTGACCAGCGCGCCGCCGGTGGCGTCCAGGGCGCGCGCCGGTGACCAGGTGATGTATCTCCGGAGTTTGTTGCCCAGGTGGGTGGTGAGGGCCTGGCCCACCGAGGCGCACACGATCACGATGGCGACCGCCGCGATCGCCGCGAAGGTGCCCGGGGTGGCGTCGTCGGTGATCTCGTTCCAGATCACCGGCAGCACATAGACCGCGACCAGGCCGCCTCCGAGGAAGCCGATCACGGAGAGGATGCCGACGACGAAGCCCTGGCGGTAGCCGACGACGGCGAACCACACCGCGGCGGCCAACAGCACGATGTCCAGCACGTTCACGCCCGACACCGTCTCACGCGCGCCGGTCGAGCGGGACCTGCTTGGCACGGTCCCATGGCAGCTCCCACCCCGCGTAGTGCAGGATCCGGTCAATCACGCCCGCGGTGAAACCCCAGACCAGCGCGTCCTCGACGAGGAAGGCGGGGCCGACGTGGCCGCTGGGGTGGCGGGTGGTCACCCGGTGGGCGGGGTCCGTGAGATCCGCCACGGGCACCGTGAAGACCCGGGCCGTCTCCGCCTCGTCCACCGCGCCGACCGGACTCGGCTCGCGCCACCAGCCCAGTACGGGCGTGACGACGAACCCGCTGACGGGGATGTACAGCCGCGGCAGCACACCGAAGACCTGGACGCCGGCCGGATCGAGGCCGGTCTCCTCCCACGCCTCGCGCAGCGCCGCGCGCACCGGGCCCGCGCCCTCCGGGTCGCCGTCCTCGGGGTCGAGGGCGCCGCCGGGGAACGAGGGCTGTCCGGCGTGCGAGCGCAGGGTGCCGGCGCGCTCCATGAGCAGCAGCTCGGGGCCGCGGTCGCCGTGCCCGAACAGGACCAGTACGGCGGACGGCCGGCCGCCGGTCTCGGGCGGCAGGAACCGGCTGAGCTGGTGGGGCTCGATCGTGGCGGCGGCACGGGCCACCGGCGCCAGCCACTGCGGCAGGCCGTCGGTGCGGACCGCCGTCTCATACGCCGCGGTCTTCGCGTACTGCTCCCGTGCGCTCGTCATACGCGCCCCCTCAGGCCCTGGATCGGTGGGATCGATGGTCATGCGGCCGTGGCCGGTCCTATTCGGGCTGAGTCATTTCGCGGCCGGTTCGGTTCCGCTTCCCGTGTGAGCGTTTGGTACCGGGCGGGGGCGCGGGGGCGGCGCGCGGCGGTGTTCACCGGCCCGCCAGCGGGGGCGCGGGCTGTCCCGGATAGTCGGCCGGGGGCCGCAGCCGCTGGCCCGGCTGGCCGCCCATCTCGTACTTGAGCAGCTTCTTCGCCTTCTCCGGGTCCAGCTCGCCCTCGCCGTACGACGGGCAGTCGTGGGCGATGGGGCAGGCGCCGCAGGCGGGCTTGCGGGAATGGCAGACGCGGCGGCCGTGGAAGACCACGCGGTGCGAGAGCATCGTCCACTCGCTCTTGGGGAAGATCTCGGCGATCTCCGCCTCGACCTTCTCCGGGTCCTGCTGCTCGGTCCAGCGGAAGCGGCGGACCAGCCGGCCGAAGTGGGTGTCGACCGTGATCCCCGGGACGCCGAAGGCATTGCCCAGGACGACATTGGCGGTCTTGCGGCCGACGCCCGGCAGCGTCACCAGGTCCTCCAGGCGGCCGGGGACCTCGCCGTCGAAACGGTCCCGTAGCGCCGTGGAGAGGCCGAGCAGCGACTTGGCCTTGGCCCGGAAGAAGCCGGTCGGCCGGATCAGCTCCTCCAGCCGCTCGGGCTCGGCGGCGGCCATGTCCTCCGGAGTGGGATAGGCGGCGAACAGGGCGGGGGTGGTCTGGTTGACCCGCAGGTCGGTGGTCTGCGCGGACAGGACCGTGGCGACGAGCAGCTCGAAGGAGTTGCGGAAGTCCAGCTCGGGATGGGCGTACGGATAGACCTCGGCCAGCTCGCGGTTCATCCGGCGGGCACGGCGCACCATGGCCGCACGGGACTCGGGCTTGGCGGGGGACTTGGGGGCGGGCTGTTTGGCGGCGGGCTGCGTGGAGGCTGCGGGCTTGGTGGCCTTGGCGGCCTTCTTGGCGGGGGCGGTCTTCTTGGCGGCCGTCTTCGTGGCAGCCGACTTTCCGGCAGTGGCCTTCTCGGCGGCTGCCTTCTTGGCGGGGGCCTTCTTGGCCGCGGTCTTCCCAGCCGCAGTCTTCTTGGCCGCAGTCTTCGTCGCCGCCGTCTTCTCGGCGGCCGTCTGCTCGGCAGTCGCCTTCTTGACCCCGGCCTTCTTAGCCGCGGTCTCCCCGGCCGCAGGCTTCGACGCTGCCGCCTTCTTGGCAGTCGCCTTCTTGGCCGCGGTCTTCTTCGCGACAGCCGGTTCCGCCGCCGCCTTCTTCGCAGCGACCTGCTTGGCGGCAGAGGTCCCAGTCGTAGCCGTTGCGGCGGACTTCTTCCGTGTCGTCGCCTTTTTCGCTCTTTCCCCGGTTTTCGCCGCCTTCGCGGCCTCGGCGGGCGCCTGTTCGCCCACAGCGGAATCGCGGCCCGCGCTCACTCGCTCAGCCCCCTGGTCCTGTGCTCTCACCGGCGTATTGGACACTCGGCCAGCGTAAGGCCACCCACTGACATCCGGTCCGATCTCCCTGACCGGTGGGCCCAATCGGCCCCCTGCCGTATGGCTTGCGCCACGGGTCCGGCATCCTTGTGATTGATCGCACTGTTTTGCATTCCGGCATGATGGGGACCAAGGTCCCTTTGAGCATGTCGACAAGGAGAGATCTCGTGGACGACGTTCTGCGGCGCGCACCGCTCTTCGCGGCGCTCGATGACGAGCAGGCGGCCGAGCTGCGCGCCTCGATGGGAGAGGTCACGCTCGCCCGCGGCGACGCCCTGTTCCACGAAGGGGACCCGGGCGACCGCCTGTACGTGGTCACCGAGGGCAAGGTCAAGCTGCACCGCACCTCCCCCGACGGACGGGAGAACATGCTCGCCGTCCTCGGCCCCGGTGAGCTGATCGGCGAGCTCTCCCTCTTCGACCCGGGCCCGCGTACCGCCACCGCCACCGCACTCACCGAGGTCAAGCTGCTGGGCCTGGGCCACGGCGACCTCCAGCCCTGGCTGAACGCCCGCCCGGAGGTCGCGACCGCCCTGCTGCGCGCCGTCGCGCGCCGCCTGCGCAAGACCAACGACCAGATGTCCGACCTGGTCTTCTCCGACGTGCCGGGCCGTGTCGCCCGCGCGCTCCTGGACCTGTCGCGCCGCTTCGGCGTGCAGTCCGAGGAGGGCATCCACGTCGTGCACGACCTCACGCAGGAGGAGCTGGCCCAGCTCGTCGGCGCCTCGCGCGAGACGGTCAACAAGGCCCTCGCGGACTTCGCCGGCCGCGGCTGGCTGCGCCTGGAGGCGCGCGCGGTGATCCTGCTGGACGTGGAGCGCCTGGCGAAGCGTTCGCGCTGACGCGCGCCGGCCGCCGCGCCGCACGCCACACCGGACACCGGAAGGGTCCCGCTCCCCCGAGGAGCGGGACCCTTTCGCGTGAAACCGGCCAACCGGCCCTACGGCACCCCCGGCACCCCCGGCACCCCCGGCACCCGCCCGCGCCCATAGCAGGCCCTACAGAGCCCGTAGGGCCCTATGCCACCGCCCTATGGCACCCGCAGAGCCTCACGCCACCCACGGCACCTGCTGCGTAGCGCAGTGAACGCCGCCCCCACCCTCCCCGACCGCGTCGATCGACACCTGCCGGATCTCCCGGCCGGGATGCAGCTCGCGCAGCACCCCGGCGGCCCGGTCGTCGGCCCGCCGGTCGCCGAAGCGCGGCAGGACCACCACGCCGTTCGCCACGTAGTAGTTCAGGTACGAGGCCAGGAACGCCGGGCCCCGGTCGCCGATCGCGTACGGGTCGGGCTCCTCCACCTCGACGATCTCCAGCCGCCTGCCCCGGGCGTCCCGCGCCTTCATGAGGACGCCACGGGCCTGCTCGTACACCCGTGTCCAGACGTCCGGGCCGTCCCCCTTCCAGGGGCGGTTCAGGGCGACCACGCCCGGCTCCACGAAGCGGGCGATGGTGTCGACGTGGCAGTCGGTGATGTCCTCGCCGCGCACGCCCGCGAGCCAGACCACCCGGGACACGCCAAGGACGCGGCACAGCTCCCGCTCGATCTCCGCCCGCGTCCTGCCGGGGTTGCGGTTCGGGTTGACCAGCGAACTCTCGGTGGCGAGCAGGGTTCCCTCACCGTCGACCTCCACGGAGCCGCCCTCGGCGACGATCCCGGCATCGATACGGGCGATCCCCGCGTGGCCCAGCAGCCCGCGGGCCACCCCGGCATCGCGCGGGTGGCGCTGCTTGCCGCCCCACCCGTTGAAGTGGAGGTCGACGCCCGCGCGGCCGGGCCCCGGTGACGTAGCCGGCCGGGTGACGAAGACCGGACCGGTATCGCGTATCCACAGGTCATCGACCGGTATCGGCACGATCTCCACGGACGTACCGCACCCCGCGCGGGCCTGCGCCTTCTCCTCCGGGGCGGCCAGCAGCACGACCGGCTCGTACTCGGCGAGCGTGCGCGCCAGTCGGGCGATGTCGCGCTGCACGGCGGGGGCCTGGTCCTTCCAGGGGGAGTCGGCCGGCGGCCAGGCGAGGTACGTGGCGGCATGGGGACCCCACTCGGCAGGCATCCGGGCGGGACCGGACGCGGCGGTCGGCGCGGTGGCCCCGGGACTGCCGGAGGCCCCGGGCGACCACGCGGCGTACGCGAGGCCCGTACCCGCCAGCGCTCCCAGGCCGCCGAGCCCCAGCAGCCTGCGGCGCGACAGAAGGCGTCGTGGTCGGTTCATGACCGGCTGTTCTCCTTCCGGGCCGTCCACGGTGCCGGACCGCCCTGCTTTCCTGACTGAAATTTCAGTCAGGGCCCTGGGGTCGAACGTAGCACCGGCGAGAACCGATGGCGACCGGTTACCGCTGACCGGCCACCGAGTACGGTGGTCGACTGTGTCCGAGCGCCGAGTACAGATCCTGGAAGCCGCGACCCGCACCATCGCGCGAAACGGCGTACGCGGCCTGCGGGTGGAGGAGATCGCCGCCGAGGCCGGGGTGTCCACCGGGCTGATCTACTACCACTTCGGCGGGCGCGCCGAACTGCTGCGCCGCACCCTCGACTTCATCGGCGAACGCGCCGAACGCCACACCACGCCGGACCCGGAGACGGTGCGCCTCGCGGGCCCGCGCGCCCAGTTGGAAGAGATGCTGCTGCGCGAGCTCCAGGACACCCCCGAGATGGTGGAGAACAGCACCGCCTGGGGCGAGTTCCAGTCCAGCGCCGTCTTCGACACCGGACTGCGGGAGCAGTTGCGCGAGGCGACCCGGCAGTGGACCGACGACCTGGCCGACCTCGTACGGGAAGCCCAGGCCGCGGGCACGGCCGACCGCGACGCCCCGGTGGCCGACGTGGCCGAACGGCTCACCGCGCTGGTGGAAGGGCTCAGCACCCGCTGGCTGAGCGGTTCGGTGCCGCTGGACCGCGCCCGCGAGCTGCTGCGCGGAGGGATCGAGCGGGAGCTGGGGCCCGCGACGGACGACGATCCTGCTTAGGCCCCACTCCGGTCGGCTCTCGGATCAGTCCACCCCTCAGATCAACCCGTGCTCCCCCAAGTAATCCAACTGCGCCCGCACCGACAACTCCGCCGCCGGCCACAGCGTGCGGTCCACGTCCGCGTACACGCTCGCCACGACCTCCGACGGCGTCCGGTGACCGGCCTCGACCGCCGTCTCCACCTGGGCCAGCCGGTTGGCGCGGTGCGCGAGGTAGAACTCGACCGCGCCCTGCGCGTCGTTCAGCACGGGGCCGTGGCCGGGGAGCACGGTCGTCACGCCGTCGTCGACCGTCAGCGAGCGCAGCCGCCGCAGCGAGTCGAGGTAGTCGCCGAGGCGGCCGTCCGGGTGCGCGACGACGGTGGTGCCGCGGCCCAGGATCGTGTCGCCGGTCAGGACGGCGGCGTCGGCCGGGAGGTGGAAGGAGAGCGAGTCTGCGGTGTGGCCGGGGGTCGGTACGACGCGCAGCTCCAGGCCGCCGGTGGTGATCACGTCACCGGCCGCCAGCCCCTCGTCGCCGAGGCGCAGCGCCGGGTCCAGCGCCCGTACGGCCGTGCCGGTCAGCTCCGCGAACCGCGCGGCGCCCTCGGCGTGGTCCGGGTGACCATGCGTCAGCAGGGTCAGGCCGATGCGCTTCCCGGCCTGTTCGGCGGCGTCCACGACGGCCTTGAGGTGGGTCTCGTCCAGCGGGCCCGGGTCGATGACGACCGCCAGGTCCGCGTCGGGCTCGGCGACGATCCAGGTGTTGGTGCCGTCCAGGGTCATCGGGGACGGGTTCGGCGCGAGCACGCACCGGGCGCGGTCGGTGGCGGGCCCGGCGATGGCCCCGCCGCGGGGCTGGCCGGGGAGGGCGGCTGCGTACGTCATGCGGTGGGCTCTCCCGTGGTCGTGGGCGGGGGCATGGGCGGGGGCGTGGTCCGGGATGGGACCGAGGCGTCCGGGCGCTCGGCGGAGGCGATGTGCTCGGGGTCGGCGTGCCCGGAGGCGACGTGCTTGGTGAACTCGTCGTGCCCCGGCCAGCTCAGGACGATCTCGCCGCCCCTGACCTCGGCCCGCGCGAGAACGGGCGCCAGGTCCCGCCCGCCGGCCGCGGCGAGGGCTTCGGCGGCGCTCCCGTACGGCTCCAGGCTGCGCAGCGTGGAGATGGTCGGCGGCATCATCAGCAGTTCGCCGCGGTCGTAGCCGGCGGCGGCTTCGGCGGGGCGGATCCACACCGTACGGTCGGCCTCGGTGGACGCGTTCCGGCAGCGCTGTCCGGCGGGCAGGGCGGCCACGAAGAACCAGGTGTCGTAGCGGCGCGGCTCGAACTCCGGGGTGATCCAGCGCGCCCAGGCGCCCAGCAGGTCGCTGCGCAGGACGAGGCCGCGGCGGTCCAGGAAGTCGGCGAAGGACAGTTCGCGGGCGACCAGCGCCGCGCGGTCCGCCTCCCAGTCGCCCCCCGTCGTGTCCGCGACCACGGTGTCCGCCGAGGCCCCGGCGAGCAGCACGCCCGCCTCCTCGAACGTCTCCCGGACGGCCGCGCAGACCACGGCCTGCGCCGCGGCCTCCTCCCCGGTCCCGAAGCCGAGCCGGGCGGCCCACTCGGCCCGCGAGGGCCCGGCCCAGGCCACCGGCCGTTCGTCCCGCGCGTCGACGGACCCGCCGGGGTAGGCGTACGCGCCGCCCGCGAAGGCCATCGAGGCGCGTCTGCGCAGCATGTGGACGGCCGGGCCGCCGGTGCCGGTGTCCCGCAGCAGCAGGACGGTCGCGGCCCGGCGGGGCGCCGCGGGGGTCAGCTCGCCCTGCGCGAGGGCCCGGATGCGGTCCGGCCATTCCGGCGGATACCACTGGCCGTTGGGGGTCGACGACATGGCCGGATGCTATGCGCTTGCGCGTGGATGTTCGAGGGGGCCCCGGACACGGCGGGGCCGGGCGGCCCGGATTCCCGGCCCGCCCGGCCCTTGAAGCTCTTCGGTTTCGTACGGGTACGGAACGCCCGCCCGGCCGTCGCCGGACGCCGGAGCCTCCCGGTTCGGAGCCTCCTGGTGCCGTACGGATACGGAGTGCGGAGTTCCCGCCCGACGTCAGTCCGCGACCTCGACCTGCATCTCGACCTCGACCGGCGCGTCGATCGGCAGCACGGCCACGCCCACCGCGGAGCGGGCGTGCACGCCCTTGTCGCCCAGCACCTCGCCCAGCAGCTCGCTGGCGCCGTTGATGACGCCGGGCTGCCCGGTGAAGCCGGGGGCCGAGGCGACGAAGCCGACGACCTTGACGACCCGGACGATCTTGTCGAGGTCGCCGATCACGGACTTCACGGCGGCCAGCGCGTTCAGCGCGCAGGTCGCGGCCAGCTCCTTGGCCTGCTCCGGGCTGACCTCGGCGCCCACCTTGCCGGCGGCCGGCAGCGCGCCGTCCACCATCGGCAGCTGGCCGGAGGTGTGGACGTACGCGCCCGAGCGCACCGCGGGCTGGTACGCGGCCAGCGGCGGCACCACCTGGGGCAGCTTCAGGCCCAGCTCGGCGAGCTTGTCCTCCACCGCGCTCATGCCTGCTTCTCCCGCTTCAGGTAGGCCACCAGCTGCTCCGGGTTGTTCGGGCCCGGCACGACCTGGACCAGCTCCCAGCCGTCCTCGCCCCAGGTGTCCAGAATCTGCTTGGTCGCGTGCACCAGCAGCGGCACGGTCACGTATTCCCACTTGGTCATGAGGCCGAGCGTAATGCCTGTACGGGCGGGCCGCGGACGCGGCGGGCGGAGGCGGTCGCCGCGCGTCCCGCCCCGCGCGCGGCACGTCCGGTACGCCCCCGGCGCACAACCCGGCGGCGGTCCCGTGCGTAGCCCGTACCCGGACTGGTTAGGCTCCTTGGCGTGAGCAGGCTCCATGTCGTCAGCGGCAAGGGCGGTACCGGCAAGACCACGGTCGCCGCTGCCCTCGCCCTCGCCCTGGCCACCGAGGGTCGCCGTACCCTCCTGGTCGAGGTCGAGGGCCGGCAGGGCATTGCCCAGGTGTTCGAGACCGAGGCGCTTCCGTACGAGGAGCGCAAGATCGCGGTAGCTCCGGGACCAGGAGGAGGGGACGTTTATGCACTGGCCATCGACGCCGAGCGCGCCCTGCTGGACTACCTCCAGATGTTCTACAAGCTCGGCGGCGCCGGCCGCGCCCTGAAGAAGCTCGGCGCGATCGACTTCGCCACCACCATCGCCCCCGGCCTGCGGGACGTCCTGCTGACCGGCAAGGCGTGCGAGGCGGTGCGCCGCAAGGACAAACGCGGGCGCTTCGTGTACGACGCCGTCGTCATGGACGCCCCGCCCACCGGCCGCATCACCCGCTTCCTGAACGTGAACGACGAGGTCGCGGGACTGGCGAAGATCGGCCCGATCCACAACCAGGCCCAGGCCGTGATGCGGGTGCTGAAATCCCCCGAGACGGCCGTCCACCTGGTGACGCTGCTGGAGGAGATGCCCGTCCAGGAGACGGTGGACGGCATCGCGGAACTGCGCGCGGCCGGTCTGCCGGTGGGCGGCGTGGTGATCAACATGACCCGGCCCGAGGTACTGGACAACGGCGAGGTGGACATCGCCGCCAACGGCGCCCGTACCGGCATCGCCGAGGCGCTCGCCGGGGCCGGTCTGGGCGGGGGCCGCCGCGGCGCGGCCGGCGTGGCCTGGGCCGACCGGCTCATCGACCCGCTCCTCGAAGAGGCCCGCGAGCACGCCCAGCGCGTCGACCTGGAGCGCGCCGAACACGCCGAGCTGGCCGGACTCGGCCTGCCCACCTACGAGTTGGAGCTGCTCCCGGAGGGAGTGGACCTCGCCGGGCTGTACCGGCTGGCGAGGGACCTGCGGAAACAGGGGCCCATATGAGCGCGGACGCACCCACCCAGGACGACGGCACCGCACCGTCCCGGCGCACCGCACCACCCGCACCCGGGCACGGCGCGCTGGACTCACCCGCCGCCCGCCTGGAGGTCGACCCGCTGCTGGACGACCCGCGCACCCGTATCGTCGTGTGCTGCGGCTCCGGCGGCGTCGGCAAGACCACGACCGCCGCCGCCCTCGGCGTACGCGCCGCCGAGCGCGGTCGGAAGGCCGTCGTACTGACCATCGACCCGGCCCGCCGGCTGGCGCAGTCCATGGGCATCTCGGAACTGGACAACGTGCCCCGCCGGGTCAAGGGCGTGGACGAGTCGGCCGGTGGCGAGCTGCACGCCATGATGCTCGACATGAAGCGCACCTTCGACGAGATCGTCGAGGCGCACGCGGACGGCGAGCGGGCCCGCGCGATCCTGGAGAACCCCTTCTACCAGTCCCTGTCGGCCGGGTTCGCGGGCACGCAGGAGTACATGGCCATGGAGAAGCTGGGCCAGCTGCGCACCCGCGACGCGTGGGACCTGATCATCGTGGACACCCCGCCCAGCCGCTCCGCGCTCGACTTCCTGGACGCGCCCAAGCGTCTCGGGTCCTTCCTGGACGGCAAGTTCATCCGGGTGCTGATGGCGCCCGCGAAGGCCGGCGGGCGGGCCGGGATGAAGTTCCTCAACGTCGGCATGTCGATGATGACCGGCACGCTCAGCAAGATCATGGGCGGTCAACTGCTGCGTGACGTCCAGACGTTCGCCGCCGCCATGGACACCATGTTCGGCGGCTTCCGTACGCGCGCGGACGCGACGTACCGGCTGCTCCAGGCGCCCGGCACGGCGTTCCTGGTCGTGGCGGCGCCGGAGCGGGACGCGCTGCGGGAGGCCGCGTACTTCGTGGAGCGGCTGGCCGCCGAGCAGATGCCGCTGGCCGGGCTGGTGCTGAACCGGGTGCACGGCAGCGGCGCCGCGCAGCTCAGCGCGGAGCGGGCACTGGCCGCGGCGGAAGCCCTCTCGGAGCCGTCCGACGCCCGGTCTGAAAATCTTGGCGGAGACGGCATTGTGGATCTAGAGGCTGGGAAGGCTGATTCTCGTACCGCCGACGGCCCCTCCCCCGCCGCGGCGGACCCCTCGACAACGGACGACTCCCCGTCGGCGGCCCGTCTCGCCGCCGGCCTCCTGCGGCTGCACGCCGAGCGCATGCATGTGCTCGCGCGCGAGCGCCGCACGCGCGACCGCTTCACCGCGCTGCACCCCGAGGTCCCGGTGGCGGAGATCGCCGCGCTGCCCGGCGATGTCCACGACCTGGCGGGGTTGCGGGCGATCGGGGAGCGGCTGGCCGTACAGGAGCGTGGGGTGGAGAAGAGTGAGGACGGGGAGGGCTGAGCCGGGGAAGGTGGGGGTTCCGTTACGAGCGTGGGACTGCGCGGAGAGCAGGATCGAGGGACCGTTGTCCCGACCGGACCGCCGTCCCGGTCAACGGCTGATCACCGCTGATCATTACCAACCATCGCTGGTCATAACCAACCACCGCTGGTCATCACCGGCCACCGCTGATCGCTGACCGCCACAAGCGCCCGCGCCATGGGCGCCCGTGACCGTAGCCGCGTCGGTCGAGATCGCACCGGTGGACATCGCGTCGGCCGAAGCCGTACGGGCAGCCAACGGCACGCTCCGGGCGCGCACAGCTCACACGCCCATCCGTACCGCTCACGCCCACTTCGGCCCGCGCGCAGGCAACACGTCGGCAGTCGCCGTACACCGCACGTACGCAAACCGCACGTACGCAAGACCACCGGCCCGCGTCGGCCATGCACGCGCCGACCACCGCACCGGTCCCACCGGACCCGATACCGAACGGGGTATCGAACCCGGCCCTGCCCGGCGGCACGCCGGACCGCGCGCCGGTCCGCGTCGGCTCGCGCCGACACCACCGGACCGCCCGGACCACGGCGAACGGACTCCGGGCCTAGCCCACTGCGGCGTAGTTGTCGTACGTACCGCCGTAGCGGTTGCCGTACGCGTTGTCGTAGGTGTTCTCGTACGTTTCGTCGTCGTCACAGTCGACGGGCAGGATGCCCGTGCTGCGCTCGTATTCCGTACGCGCCGTCTCCAGCAGCCGGCGCCACGAGGTGACGGTCGGGCGGCGGCGCAGCAGCGCCCTCCGCTCGCGCTCGGTCATGCCGCCCCAGACTCCGAACTCCACGCGGTTGTCCAAGGCGTCGGCCAGGCACTCCGTCCGCACCGGGCATCCGGTGCAGACCGCCTTGGCCCGGTTCTGGGCCGCTCCCTGAACGAACAGCTCGTCCGGATCGGTGGTGCGGCAGGCTGCCTGTGTACTCCAGTCGGTTACCCAGCTCATGCTGGCGCCGTCCTCTCCCGAATCGAGGCTCCCCCACGGCGGCAAGCGGCATATTCACCGTTGCCAGTTGAGGACGTTACGGAAGGCGAGCAGGGCGCAACACCCCCTTCGGGCCCAATCTTGAATGGCCCGAACGGACTATGCGTACGCGGCAGATCACCCAACGGAGTGAGCCGGGGGCATAGGCCACCTTTCCGGCACCATGGGGCACTTCGCCAGGACCACAGCGGGTTTCCGGTGACACATGCGGACGTACGGGGCACGCTCGACGACCGGAGGCGGGGTTGACGCATCGATGTGATGCGTCTGCCGCACCGGACGGGATCAGGTTAAACGAACAGATGCGCCCCTGTCCGGCGATTGAGAACGTAGCCATCTGACGAAGTCGGACCGACCGGCCGTTCACCCCTGGCCGGAAAGCTTCCACCGTTGTCCGGATCGGATCGACCGGCAGGCCGCGGCCCGGTACGCGGACGTCCCGAACGGAGCCCCGCTCCCGCCGGACCCCGCGCCCGAGGCTTAGGGTGCCCCCATGGGTAAGAAGCGCGACGGCGGGGGTCTGACCAAGACCCAGCAGGCCGCTAAATTCCTGGGTGTCAGCGTGCTGGCCGGAGCGGTGCTGGCGGGTCTGGCCCTCCCCGCCGCCGGCGCGCTGGGCCTTGCGGCCAAGGGATCGGTCGAGGGGTTCGACGAGATCCCGGCCAACCTGAAGACGCCGCCGCTGAGCCAGCGGACCACCATCCTCGACGCGAAGGGCGGCGAGATCGCCAAGGTCTACTCGCGGGACCGCACCGTGGTCGACCTCAAGGACATGTCGCCGTACATCCAGAAGGCGATCGTCGCCATCGAGGACGCGCGTTTCTACCAGCACGGCGCGATCGACCTGAAGGGCATCCTGCGCGCGCTCAACAAGAACGCGCGGTCCGGCGGGGTGTCCGAAGGTGCATCGACGCTGACGCAGCAGTACGTGAAGAACGTCTTCATCGAGGAGGCCGGCGACGACCCGGACAAGGTCGCCCAGGCCACGCAGCAGACCATCGGCCGCAAGGTCAAGGAGCTGAAGTACGCGATCCAGGTGGAGGAGGAGCTCGGCAAACGCAAGATCCTCCAGAACTACCTGAACATCACCTTCTTCGGGCAGCAGGCGTACGGCGTCGAGGCGGCCTCCCAGCGGTACTTCAGCAAGCACGCCAAGGACCTCACGCTGGACGAGTCCGCGCTGCTGGCGGGCATCGTGCAGTCGCCGAGCCGCTACGACCCGGTCAACGACCCCAAGGAGGCGCAGCGCCGCCGTAACACCGTGCTCCAGCGGATGGCCGACACCAAGGCCGTCACGCAGGCGCAGGCCGACGCCGCCGCCAAGAAGCCGATCAAACTCGACGTCAGCCGGCCCAAGAACGGATGCATCACGGCAAGTTCGGGTGCCGGCTTCTTCTGTGACTACGTACGCGAGGTCCTGCTCAACGACCCGGCCTTCGGCAAGACCCGCAAGGCGCGCGGAAAGCGCTGGAACCAGGGCGGCCTGACGATCCGTACGACGCTGGACCCGCAGACCCAGAAGTCGATCCAGTCCGCCGTCACCGGCCGGGTCTACGACAACGACCCGGTCGCCGCCGCGGCGACCATCGTCCAGCCCGGCACCGGAAAGATCCTGGGCATGGGCCAGTCACGTCCGTACGGCTTCGGTCAGAACCAGACCCAGATGAATCTGTCCGTCGACCAGAAGATGGGCGGCGGCGCGGGCTACCAGCCCGGCTCGACGTTCAAGCCAGTGATCGCGGCGGCGGCCCTGGAGGCGGGCAAGAGCCCGGAGCAGACGTACTCGTCCCCGTACAAGATGCCGTACCCGAGCCCGGTCTCCACCTGCACCGGGCAGTGGACGGGCCACGCCCCGGTCTCGAACGAGAACACCTCCGAGGTCGGCCCGTACAGCATGAAGGAGGCGACCGCGAAGTCGGTCAACACCTACTTCGTACAGCTGATCAGCGACATCGGCATCTGCCCGGTGGTCAAGATGGCCAAGGAGATGGGCATCCAGCGGGCCAACGGCCACGACGTGGAGCAGAAGCCCGCCATCGCGCTCGGCTCCCCCGAGGTGTCCCCGCTGACCATGGCCAACGCGTACGCCACCTTCGCCAACGAGGGCGTCGCCTGCACCCCGGTGGCCATCGAGTCGATCACCGACACGACCGGCAAGGCGCTGACCGTACCGAAGACCAGCTGCCACCGCGCGATGTCGCAGAACACCGCCAAGACCATCAACGCGCTGCTCAAGGGCGTGGTCGAGGACGGCACCGGCAAGCAGGCCGGCCTCCAGGGCCGGGACAGCGCGGGCAAGACCGGCACCACCGACAACCGCTACGCCGCCTGGTTCACCGGCTACACCCCGAACATGGCCGGCGCGGTCTGGGTCGGCGACCCCGCCCACAAGCGCCGGATGTTCGACATCACCATCGGCGGCACCTTCCACGACAAGGTGTACGGCGCGGACACCCCCGGCCCGATCTGGCGCCAGGCGATGTCGGGCGCCCTGTCCGGCCGCCCCGCCCCGTCCCTGCCCACCGTCCCGATCGGCGACTCCGGCAAGAACAAGGACGACAACAAGGGCGGCGGAGGCGGCGGGGGCGGCGGGCATCACCGTCCGCCGCATCGGCCCGGCGGGGGTGGCGGTGGCGGTGGCGGTGGCGGTGGCCACGATGACAAGCCGGGTGGGGGATGGGAGATTCCTGGGTTCCCGAACTTGTTCGGGGGGACGGGGGGCTGAGGCTCTTCGGGGGCCGGCCGGATATACGTAAGGGGCGCTTCCACCTGGTGGTGGAAGCGCCCCTTACGTATGCGGCAGGGCTCGGGGGTGCGGCTCTTCCGTACGGCTGCGGTGCGGCTCTTCCGTACGGCCACGGTGCGGCTCGTACGTACGGCAGCCAGCTACGCCGCCGCAGTGGGCGGGCCGGGGCCCGCCGGACTCCGCCTGCCCCCGCGCCCCTGCTCTCGGCTTCGCTCAGCCCGCGAGCAGCTTCTTGACCACCGCGGCCACCCGGCCGCCCTCGGCCCGGCCCGCGATCTTCGGGTTCACGATCTTCATGACGGCGCCCATCGCCTTCGGCCCCTCGGCGCCGCCCGCCTTCGCCTCCGCGATGGCCTCGGCGACCAGGTTCTCCAGCTCCTCGTCCGTGAGCGGCTTGGGCAGGTACGTGGCGAGCACCTCGCCCTCCGCACGCTCCCGATCCGCCTGCTCGGCACGGCCGCCCTTGTCGAACGCCTCGGCGGCCTCCCGGCGCTTCTTCGCCTCCCGCGCGATGATCTTCTCGACCTCGGCGTCCGAGAGCTCGCGCGCCTCGGTGCCCGCGACCTCCTCCTTCTGGACGGCGGTCAGAGTGAGACGGAGGGTGGAAGAGCGCAGCTCGTCACGGGCCCTGATGGCCGTGGTGAGGTCGTCCTGCAGCTTCGACTTGAGCGTGGTCATGACGTCGAGTATGCCCGCACGCGGCGCCTAACGCCGCACCATTAAGCGGTGGGGACGGGCCGGGGCGGGCCGAGCGCCACTTAGCGCCACCCGCGAGTTCCACGTACCGGCCACCCCCGAGTGCCACGCCCCGTCGCCCCCGGAAGGCGCGGCACCTGCCAAGGTCTACGCAGCCCACGTACCGACGGGCATCGCCCCCGCCGGGGAGCCCCCCCAGATCCGCCCCCATAGGGCCCCACCCCCACACCCATGCGCACCACCCCTCCTCCCTCTGCCACGATGGAGCCATGCGCGCTCGTTACGGAGTCCCCTTGTCCATCGCCGCGGTCGGCGCGGCGGGCCTGGCCTACGCCGCCGGATTCGAAGTCCGCTCCTTCAGACTGCGCCGGGTCACCGTGCCCGTACTGCCTCCCGGTATGCGGCCGTTGCGCGTGCTCCAGGTCTCGGACATCCACATGGTCAGCGGGCAGCGCAAGAAGCAGCGCTGGCTCCAGTCGCTGGCCGGACTGCGGCCCGACTTCGTGATCAACACGGGCGACAACCTCTCCGACCCCGAGGGCGTCCCGGAGGCCCTGGACGCGCTCGGCCCGCTCATGGAGTTCCCCGGTGCGTACGTCTTCGGCTCCAACGACTACTACGGACCGAAGCTGCGCAACCCCGCCCGCTACCTGATCGAGAAGGCCCAGAAGCGCCACGGTCTGAACGGCAACCCGCCCGCCGTCGGCGCCGTCCACAACCCCTGGGAAGACCTGCGCGACGCCTTCGACACGGCCGGCTGGCTCAACCTCTCCAACACCCGCGGCCGCCTCAAGCTCGACGGCTCGGCCGGCGGCGTCGAAATCGCGCTGACCGGCCTGGACGACCCGCACATCAAGCGCGACCGCTACGCCCAGGTCGCCGGCGGCCCCGAACCCGACGCCGACCTCTCCCTGGCCGTCGTCCACGCCCCGTACCTGCGCTCCCTGGACGCCTTCACGGCCGACGGCTACCCGCTGATCCTGGCCGGCCACACCCACGGCGGCCAGCTCTGCATCCCCTTCTACGGGGCCCTCGTCACCAACTGCGACATCGACACCGACCGGGTGAAGGGCCTCTCCACCCACACCGCGGGCGGCAACACCTCCTACCTCCACGTCTCCGCAGGCTGCGGCACCAACCGCTACACCCCGGTCCGCTTCGCCTGCCCACCGGAGGCGACACTGCTGACCCTCACACCGCGCGACTGATCAGCGGGCGACGGGCACCGCGCCTGCCCCAGCCGACGCGACGCATCTCACACCGCGGCCTGGCCCGGATGGCCGGGCCTCCGTGTCCGCCCCCACGGCCGGGCCTCCGTGTCCGCCCCCACGGCCGGGCCTCCGTGTCGCCCTCGCGGCCGGACCTCGGTATCCGCCCCCACGGCCGGACCTCGGTGTCCGCCCCCACCGCCAGGCCTCCGTGTCCACCCCCGCGGCCGGGCCATCACGTCCCCTCCCACGGTCAGACAGTCACGCCCCCACTCCCCTACAGCCACGCCCAGGTGGCAACCGTCCCCGACCGGCACACCCCCGGCATACTCCGCCCCTCCCCCTGCACGCACACTGGGCCTCCCCCTACGGATTCACCACACCTTCACCATCCCGCCCCGCTCCCGTCTAGCGTGGGGGGATGATCGAGCCCACCAGCGCCCGCGTCCCCCGCTCCCGCCCATCGCAGGCCACCTCCCACGCCTCCTCCCGCTACGCCCGGGGAGCGGCGTTCGCCTCCGCCCACACCCCTGCCTCCGCGGTCGTCCCCCCGGTGCGCCGCCCAGTGGCCGCGATCTTCCGACTGCTGATCGCCCTGGCCGCCCTGACCGGCCTCGTCCTGGACATCGCGATCACCCCGGACCTGGGCCGCCTCTTCAGCTACTTCACCGTCCAGACGAACATCGCCGTGGCCGTCTGCTTCGCCTGGTCGGCATACCGCGCCTGGGCCGCCCGCCCGCCGATCTCCCCACGGATCACTGGCGCGGTCCTCCTCTACATAGCCATCACCGGCCTCGTCTACCACGTCATCCTCACCAACGACTCCAGCGGCTTCTCCATGACCGGGACCCCGGAGCACGACACCGTCCGCACCGTCTCCACCCACCTCCTGCACACCGTCACCCCCATCGGCGCCGCCCTGGACTGGCTCCTGCTCACCGCCCCCCGCGGCTTCCGCTGGCGCCACGCCGCCCAGTGGCTGGCCTACCCCTTCCTCTACCTCCCCTTCGCCCTCATCCGCGGCGCCCTCCTCGCCCCCGGCACCGAAGGCCGCTACCCGTACCCCTTCCTCGACGTAGACCTCCACGGCTACGCCGGCATCGCCCTGAACACCCTCATCTTCGGCTCCGCCTTCTACGCCCTGGCCCTCCTCCTCGTCACCATCGACCAGGTCAGGCCCCACCCCCGCCGCCCCGAGAACCGGATTTCACCTTCGGGGATCGGTCCGCTAAAGTAGAGCTCGTTGCTTCGGGGTGTGGCGCAGCTTGGCAGCGCGCTTCGTTCGGGACGAAGAGGTCGTGGGTTCAAATCCCGCCACCCCGACTGAAGGAACACCAGGTCAGGGGCCTGATCCGCGAAAGCGGGTCGGGTCCCTGACTCGTTTCTGGAGTCCCCTGGAAGGGGATCTTGGAGCCTCCCCCTGGACGACACCCACGACATACGCGTGGCGCACGTCACAGTCGATTGCAAATAGCGGCGCTTCCATGCAGTCGGCGGCCCCAGCCCTGCTCCCAATTGCTGGCGCTCCGATGGCCAGTTCCTTCCGCCATGTGTCTTGTCAGTTCCCCCTGCTATGCAAGACAGGAGTGGATCGCGCATTCGAAGCAGGGGGGGGAGGCGCGGCTCATGGCAGTCCTGACCGTCATCGGCGGCAGCAGACACAACCCACAGGCCCTATTCCCCACCGGCTCATGCCGCCATATCCTCGCGGTCACGCGGGAGGGAGGGCCACCTGTGGCGGCAGAGGCGACAAGCTGGCAGAAGGAACAGGTCAGCCGTGCCTACGTGCATGCCCTCGCCACGCAGGGTGGCTACACGCTCTGCGACTGGAACGTGGACAAGGACGGCGTAGATGTCACCCTCCGCTCGGGCCCATGGATGGTGGATATCCAGCTCAAGTGCACACAGAGTCCCCGTATCGTCCGCGGTGGATTCAGCTTTGACCTCGACGTGGAAACGTACGACAAGCTCCGCAATCCGGACCGTTCGGCCCCAGGCCACCTCGCGTTACTGATCGTCCCTCCGGACATTGGCCGATGGGTCATCCACCAGTCAGAATCGATCGTCCTCGCATGTCACGGCTACTGGGCGTCGCTTCACGGACTGGGTTGTGCAAGCGGGAGCGTCACCACAGCAATCCACTTACCCGAGCATCAACCGCTCACAGTGAAAGCCATGGGCACGATGTTCGACGCAGCGCGTCGTATGGCCAACTCTGCTGGCCGAGGGGTGAACTGAAGTGATGCGCATGAACCCCGGCTTCGGCCCGGAAGAGATTCGGAGCTATCTCAAGGTAGCTGGCTGGTCACCGGTGTCGGGCAGTGACTTGGCCGAGCTATGGCGACTTCCCGGCTCATCTGAGGAAGTTGTCCTGGTTCCCATGAAACCGGGAGCACCGGACTTCGCGAAGCGAACGAACATCTTGCTGAATGATCTATGCCGCATCGAATCCCGCGACGCTATCACCGTGCACGATGCCATCGCCACCGTCTATCACGATGTTACTGATCTCAGAGCATCCCACCCCTCCCTGAGTGACGGCTCCATTCCGCTGGAGGCGGGTTACGAGCTGTTCATCTCCGCCAAGCGCCTACGTGTGGCATCTGCAGCTGCGTCGATCCGCCGACAAGGGCATTTCCGCAACTTCCCTGCCCGAGCACGAGACCAGGCCCGCGAGGTCCGACTCGGCCAGACACGTCGCGGTTCGTACATCGTGCCCATCATCAGCCAGGCCCGTTCTCCCGAGGACGTGTACGCCCCGCAGCAAGAGCACATCGACATCGAGGTTGAGGAGACGCTCTTCGACCGGCGCGTCACCGCCACCATGTCCCGTGCCCTGGGCGTACTGGAAGAGATGGCAAGCGCTCGCCGGCAACCCACCCTCAGCGAGATCGCCGACTCGGTCGGCGAGGGAGTCTCGTACGAGTTGTGCCAGGCATTGACCAAAGTGGTCAACACGGAATCGGTCGGCGCACTCGACATCACTTTCAACTGGTCCCGAGTAGCAGCTCCACCGCCAGGATCCTCTGCCCAAGTGGAGTTCAACCGGGATGCGATCGACATCGTGGACCGAATCTCCCGTCACCTGAGAACGCAGCTCTATACCCGTGAGCATGTGATCTACGGGGTCATCACCGACTTGAGCCGCCGCCCCGAGGAGGAAACCGGACGTGTGGGCATCGAGACGTTGATCAAGCGACGACGCAGGACAGTCTGGATCGACCTAGCCGACGAGCCGTACCACTTGGCGGTCCGTTGCCACGACACCGGCACGCCCGTCAGGGTCCGTGGCGTACTGAGCAGTCCACCGGGCGGGACAGCTTCTATGGAGGTACGCCAGTTCGGCCCCGACACCTCGCTCGGCTCCGACGAGTGAACCTTCCCTCGAGCGCCTGTGCTTTAAGTTCCTCGGCGCCGACCAGACGAACAGGTTGGCAGCTGCATTGGTGCGACCGGGAAGCACACCACCGCCCCGAGACCAGCTCCGAACCGCCCTACTGCCCCTGGCCGATTGCAACCTGACGTCCTCCATGGCACGGCGAGGTCCCGTCCCTTCACACGCGTAGGCCGAAGGGGCCTCTTGCCGAAGCTGAGGCGTCTCAAGCCATCGGGCACCGTCCATAGCACTGACCTGCGCCAGCACTTTCGCGAACGGCCAGTCGCCGACTCGACCGCAGGGGCACCCCAGGGCATCACTAAAGAGCGTCTGTCACAACTGCGGGTGCGCCTCCAAAGGGGCGCGATAGGGGCAGGCGGCGTGCTGGTTGGCACAACCGTCGAGCGAGACGACGATCACGGACGGCTCCATGTGAATACTCACCGACCGCACCGCCGACTGCACGGCCGTCCCCGCCAGCCCTGGACCCTCCTCGCTTGCTGGGCCGCTGCTCGCGGCGCACAGGGCTTCCAACTACTTCACGAGTCCAGCGAACCCACAACCGCGTACACCCCATAGCCCGATACGGAGGGGCGACCAGTAAACTCGGCTCGCGCCTACGCCTTTAAGATGCAGAACATGCCGAGATTTCCCGAGTTTGACGCTTCTTCCCTTCGCCGCACCAGCTCAGTTGAGGGTGGGTTTCCCTGGCGCGGCCAGACCGTAACCCTCTTACGGATCGATGCGAAAGGGGTCGTCACCCAGGCGACACGCATAACCGAGAAGCGGGCCATGCTGGCACACGCCGGGCCGAAGGACCTGGTACTTGCTGCATGGCCCGGGCAGTGGTCCCAGGACGTGTTCGTGGTGGACGACTTCAAGGCCGCCTGCGAAGAAATAGGCTAACCCGGACCGATCCGAGGACCGAGTTCCCTCGTCCAACACCTCCCCCACGACGAACTGATTCGCTACGAGCAGCAGTCTCCCACCTTGGCGGGAGGCATCTGGGAGACGTTCTTCTCCGCAATTGTTGCGTGGTTACCCCAGACCGAGACCAGCGCCCTGACCTGCACGGATTTCATTGTTGGCAGGTGAGGCGCGTGTGCCCGGGTCGGAGAGCTTCCGGGTTCAGCTCCCGCCACCCCGACTGAGAAATAGGAGGCTGGAGGGCCGGTACTGGATCCAGTACCGGCCCTCCAGCTATGTCCTTGCGTGTGCACGGCGTATCGCTCCGGCCGAGCGCGGAACGCGCTGTCCAGAGGCGTTGCCGAGGTACCGCGCGCGAGCAAGATGGGCGCCCCTGTGGCTGGGGCCCCCATCTGCGGCCCGGCCGTCATATGGACGTCCCGCGGTGAGCCAGGAGCGTCCCCAGTGCTGTTCGCTCATGTATGACCGATCGTCCCGCGCGGGTTGTGGTGAGGAGGCCGGCGGCGCGTAGTGCTGTGGTGTGGGCGGAGATGGTGGGGGCGCTGACGTTCAGGCTGCGGGCCAGGGCGGTGGTGGTGTGGGGGGTGGTTAGTAGGCGGAGGAGTTGGGTTCGGGTGGGGCCTAGGGCTGCTGTTAGGGGGTCGTGGGGAGACTTGGTGGTGGGTTGGAGGGGGAGGTGGGGGCCGGCTGGGTAGGTGAGGTGTAAGGGGTGGTCGGGGTGGTGGGCTGCTAGGGGGTGGCTGGTCCAGTGGAAGGTGGGGTGTAGGAGGACGCCTTGGCCGGTGAGGGTGATGTGCTGGTCCTTGGGCGAGGGGACTTCCCATGTGTTGTCCCTGAGGCGGGAGTTGGGGACTAGGTGGGTCAGGGCGTGGGCGGTGCCGTGTTCGGCTGTGGTGAGGGCGTGGCGGGTGAACTCGTCGCGGTGGAGGTCCTGGATCAGGGGCCATACGGGGCGTAGGACGGTTTCGAAGGCCGCGTGTTGAGCCTGTTCGAAGAGGTGCCAGGAACCGGGGTCGTTTTGGTGGAGGGCCCGGATCCAGGGCGGTGGTGGGTGGGGGGCTGAGGCGTAGATGCGTTGGAGTTCGGAGCGGATGGCGGTGGGGTGGGTCGCGCGGATGGATTCCAGGGCGTCGGTGAGTGAGTCGTTGTAGGTGTCGAGGAAGACGGGGGCGTTGCCTGCCGGGGCCAAGGCGCGGAGCGGGAGGACGGTTGGCGGGAGGGAGCGGAGGAGGCGTTGTCGCCAGCGGGCGTAGAGGAGGGGGTCGTCGGTGCTGGTGGCCTTCATGAAGGCGGTGTTGAGTTCGATGAGGGGTGCCGGGCGGGGTGCGAAGCGGACGCGGGCGAAGTCGGCGGCCGTGAAGTGGATGCGGAGCACTGGTCCCCCTGGATGTGAGGCATGTGAGGCACTGGTCCTCTGGTGGTGTCGCTCGTCATCGTGCTGATGGTGTCGCGCCATCGTTTTGGGCTGGAGCTAAAGGATCGTGGGGTCCTCCCTCCGGGCGTCAGCCTGGTGACGGCAGCAGGTTGGCAGACAGAGCAGTCGGCAGGTGGCTGATGGCTGATGGCTGACGGCTCATGACTGATGGCAGCGCGGAGGACGGGGATGGATATGTCGGGTGTCGGGGTTGTTGGAGCCGAGGGTGGCGAGGCTCGGGGTAGCGGGGTGGTCGAGGCTGGCGGTGCTGAGGTTCGGGGTGGCGGGGTTGTCGCGGCCGGTGATGCCGGGGCTGAGGTTGGCGGGGTTGTCGCAGCTGGCGGTGCCGGAGCTGGTTGTGGCGGGGTTGTCGGGGCCGGGGCTGCCGAGGTTCGGGGTGCCGGAGCTGGGGGTGGCGTTGTCGCGGCTGGGGCTGGGCGGCGGGGTTTTGCTAAGGCGGTGGTGTTGGGGGTGGGGGCGCTGTTCGGTGGAGGTGGGGGTGGGGGGAAGGCGGTGGCTGTGGGGGGTGGGTGGGGTGGTCGTGGCCGCGCTGGCTGCGTGTCGGTGGGGGCGGGGGCCGTACGGGGCGGGTCGGTGGGGGCTGGGCGGGTGGGGAGTGGTGAGGGGGTGGTGTTGGAGTTGCCGGGGGCTGGTGGGGGCTATTCGGTGGGGGTTGCGGAGTTGTATCTGGTGGATCGCCGGCGGCGGGATCCGTGGGAGGGGATTGCGGTGCGGGAGGTGGTGGTGTCGGTGTTTTATCCGGCGGGTGAGGTGCGGGGGCTTTCCTTGGCGCGGCAGTTTTCGCCGGCAGTGGCAGGAGTGTTCGGGGAGGTGATGCCGCTGGTGCGGCCGGGGTTGCCTCGGGTGGGGGCGAACTGGGCGGGTACGGCTACGCATGCGTATGTGGGTGCGCCTGTACTGGGTGGGCGGTGGCCGGTGTTGGTGTACAGCCCAGGCGGCGGGGATCCGCGGGGCTTGGGGACTTGTGTTGCTGAGGAGTTGGCGAGTTGGGGATGGGTGGTGGTGTGTGTCGATCACCCTGGGGACGCGGTGGCGGTGGAGTTTCCTGGGGACAGGGTCGGGCGGGAGAGGGTGCGGACGACCGTCTTCAGGGGGGATCCGAGGGCGGATGCGGGGGTGTTTCGGACCATGGTCGGGGCTCGGGTGGCGGATGTGCGGTTTGTGTTGGATGAGTTGGGGAGCTTTGCGGCGGGGCGTGGGGTGGATGCGGCGGGGCGGGCGGTGCCGAGGGGGTTCGGGCGGGCGCTGGATCTGCGGCGGGTCGGGGTGTACGGGCATTCGGCGGGCGGGACGGCTGCGGCACAGGCAATGTATGAGGATCGGCGTATCGGGGCGGCCGTGAATTGGGAGGGCTTCCTCGACCAGGCGCCGGGGGCGTCCGGGCGGCCCGGAGAGCTGTTGCCGGTGGCTCGGTGTGGGGTGGATCGGCCGCTGCTCCTGGTGGGTACGGACGGGTTCGCCGGGCGGGAGGAGTTGGGGCGGTCCTGGTCGGCCGTACGCGCCCATTCGGGCGGACGTGTGCGGCAGCGGCGGTTCGCGGACGCTGCGCACTGGGTGTTCACGGATTACGCCGCGATGGTGCCGCAGTTGCAGACTGCCGGGCTGATGTCGGCTGAGGCCCGGAAGGGGTTGGTGGGCAGCGTCGCCCCGGAAGTGTCGGTGCCGGAAGTACGGCGGAGTGTGCGGAGGTTCTTTGAGGGGTGGCGGCTGGGGTGGTGGTGAGCCCCGCGGGGGGGTGCCCCTATGGGTTTCGTCAACCCGTGGGGGCACCCCCCAATCAGAATCAAGTCAAGATCCCACCCCCACCCCCGCCCACCATGGGCGAGCACCCCCCACCCGGCTAAGGTCGAAGGAAGCAGGGGCGGGGAGGGGGTGGGCTTGGGTGGTTTCGGATGAGGCTGTGGTGGGGTGTGCCGGGGAGTTGGTGATCGGGACCCGGGGGGCGGCTGGGGCCGGTGAGGTGCTGGTGCGGGTCAGGGGTGGTACGGAGACGTTTTTGGCCTGGTCCGCCGAGCCGCTGGCCCGCGGGACGCGCGTCCTGGTGGTCACCTCGCGGGGCGGCCGGCAGGTCGATGTGATCGAGTGGGCCGATCCATTGGACGCGTTGGCCGGTGACGCCGGCGACGCCGGTTGAGGAGACGACGAAAGATGTTCGGTTACCGCGTTCCCGCCCCCGACGAGGCGATGCTGATATCGGGTGGCAGGCGTGGGCTCGGGGGTGCGCCGTTCCGTGTCGTGACCGGTCACGGGAAATTCGTGTTGCCGGTCTTCCGCAAGACGCGCTTTTTGACGCTGGCGATGTGCGAGTCGGAGGTCGTCGAGACCTGTGTGACGCGGCAGGGCATCGCGCTGACGGTACGCGCCGTGATCGCGTTCAAGGTCGGCAACGACGTCGAGAGCATCGTCAACGCCGGTCAGCGCTTCCTCTCCGACCAGGACCAGATGTCGGTGCTGACCGGCCGGATCTTCGCCGGGCACCTGCGGTCCATCATCGGGTCGATGACGGTCGAGGAGATCGTCACCGAGCGGCAGAAGCTGGCCACCGAGGTGCTGGACACCTCCAAGGCCGAGATGGCGAAGATCGGGCTGCACGTGGACTCGTTGCAGATCCAGTCGATCGACGACGGGGACACCGGCTACATAGAGGCCATGTCGGCCCCGCACAAGGCGGCGATCCAGCGGCAGGCGCAGATCGCCCAGGCGCAGGCGACGCAGGCCGCGGCCGAGGCGGAGCAGGAGGCGGCGCGCAAGCAGGCCGAGTACGCGCGGCAGACCGCCGTCGTACAGGCGCAGTACAACGCCGAGGTGGACCGCGCGCAGGCCCAGGCCGCGCAGGCGGGCCCGCTGGCGGAGGCGCACGCGCAGCAGGAGGTGCTGGACGCGCAGACCGAGCTGGCCGAGCGGGCGGCTCAGTTGCGTCAGCAGCAGCTGGTGGCGGAGGTCGTCAAGCCGGCCGAGGCGGACGCGGAGCGTATCCGGGTGCTCGCCATGGCCGAGGCCGAGCGGATGAAGATCCAGGCGGAGGCGGCCGCCTCGTACGACCGGGTGGCGCTGGACCGGATGCTGATCGACCAGCTGCCGCAGATCGTCAAGGAGGCTGCGGCCGGTCTCTCCGGCGCGAACGTGAACGTGCTGAACGGTACGGACGGGCTCGGCGAGATCGCGGCCGGGCTGGTGGGCCAGGGGCTGACGATCCTGGATTCCGTACGGCGCAACCTGGGCGCCCCGGGAGAGGGCTCCTCCGGGGACGGTACGGACGGCCGCAAGAGCCGCGGCGACAGCGCGGAGCGCCACGGCGGACGCGTCGAGATCGAATAGGTCGAATAGACGGCGAGGAGACGGGACAGGTGTGTGGTGCCGATCCCGAAGCCGCCTCACACGCCCGTGAGGCGGCTGCCCCTCCCCTTCACGTCACCCGTTGGAAAAGGTCCAAGCGATACGAGTTGCCGTGCCGGTGACTGGTCCGGCCCTCGATCGGCCGGAGGTCCGCCCGGTCGCGGAAGACCTTGTGCACCCCGTGGCCGGTCACGATCTCCGCGGCGGCTTCCGTGGCGGGCGTGGTGCCGGGCTCGTCATGGACCCAATGCGCCAGCAGTACGTGCCCGCCCGGCCGAAGCAGGGCGGCGATCCGCGCAGCGGTCACATCGAGGTCGGGGCCCGAGAGGTAGTAACCGACCTCGGACATCACGATGAGGTCCAGCGGGTCCGCCAGGTGGGCCGGGAGGCTCTTGGCGTCCAGTTCGCCGGGGACGCGGAGGGTGCCGAAGGTGAGGTGGGGCAGGTCGGCGCAGTGCTGCCGGGCCTGTTCGACCGCGGCGGCGGAGCAGTCCGTGGCCAGCAGCTGGTCGCAGTGCGGCGCCAGCAGCCGGGTGAGGGCGCCGACGCCGCAGCCGATCTCCAGGGCCGAGCGGAAGCGTCCGGCCGGCAGCAGGGCGGCCGTGTCGGCGAACTTCTCCTGTTCGTACGGCTTGTGGAGGGTTCCCCACGGGTCGGGCTTGGACCGGTAGACCTTGTCGAAGTGTTCAGCCGACACCGATGTGCGGGGGCTGCCCGGCATGACGGTTCCCTTCTCCGTTGTCGAGGGTGGCGGGGACCGCTTCCCAGATGAGTTCCGCCTGGAGCGGGCCCGGCCGCCGCAGGAACGGCCCGTGGCCGACCGCCACCGGCGCGAGCTGCGAGGTGTAGGACAGGACCGCCGCCCGTTTCGCGGCCCATTCGCGCTCGTCCAGGCGGATGTCGTGCGCCACGCGCAGCTCGTATGTGGCGGACAGGTCGCGGTAGGCGCCGCCGTACTTGTCGGAGCCGGCGAGCCGCTCGACCGCCGCGTCCGTGCCCCACTTGCGGACGCCGCCGGTGTAGGGCAGGTCCGCGTAGACGTACGGAGCCGGGCCGGGGCGTCCGGCCAGCGCCGCGAGGGCCTGGTCGCGTACGGCGGTGTGGTCGGGCTGATTGGTGCCGAGGGGGACCAGCACTCTGGTCTGCGGGGGAAGTGCGGTCAGGAAGTCGGCCAGCCCCGCCAGGTCGCCCCCCTCGCGGTACGGGCTGTCCGGGTTCGGGAGGGTCACCTGCTCGGCGCCGAGCAGTGCGCAGGCACGGGCGTCCTCGGCCAGGCGCTCGTGGTACGCCTCTTCCGGGGTGGCGAAGCCGCAGCCCGCGTCCCACCAGGAGATCCGGTCCGCCGCCGGGGCGCCGCCGTGGACGGTGACCACGGCGGTGGGCCCGGCGGTGCGGCCGAGGTATCCGGCGACGGACAGCGCGGCGTCGTCGAAGTGCGGCGAGAGGACCACGGTCGTCCAGCGCGGACCACGGCCAGGTGTGGCGGTCACGGCTGGGCAGACGGCTCGGCGGGCTGTCCGGCACCGTCTGCCGCGGCGACCGAGGCGAGCAGCAGGCCCGCCGACGTCTTGCCGGTGGGGCTGGTGATGTACTCGGCGAGCAGGCGGCGTGCCTCGGCCTTGTCGGCCTCGGGGATGGTGTCGGGGAGGACGAAGGTCGGGTCGGTGCGCTTGAGTTCCTCGACCGCCGCGTAGTACTCGTGCCGCAGCAGGCCCCATACGGCGCCGTCGTGGTGACGGCCGTCGAGGTAGAAGTACTCGCGCAGGATGCCTTCGAGGGTGAAGCCGACGCCGGTCACCAGGCGCATCACGTTCTTGTTGTAGAGCGCGGTGGTGAACGTGACCCGGTGGGCGTTGCGTGCGTGGAAGAGGTGGTCGATGAGCAGGTCGAACGCCTCGGCGCCGAAGCCGCGGCGCCACAGTTCGGGGTCGCCGATCGCGCCGCCGAGCACATAGCCGCCGACCGGGCCCTGTGCCTTGTAGTGCACCGCGCCCACGGTCCGGTCCTCGCCGTCGCGCACCGCGAACTGCCGCAGGCCGCCGGTGTGGTCGAGCTTGCGGAAGTCCTCGGCGGTGACCACGTCGCCTTCGGTGGCGGCCATCACGGCGGCGGCCGAGTCGGGGCCGAACCACTGGGCCATCAGCTCGTAGTCCTGGTCGGCGGGGCGTTCGAGCCGGACGAGTTTGCCCTGCATCAGTTCTCCGTTCCGGTCCTGCGCGAGGACCGTGGTCGCGGTGCTGTCGTAGCGGTGGTGTCGTAACGGTGCTGTGGTGGCCGGCCCGGTCAGCCCGTACGGACCGTGGTGGCAGCGGACCCGGCGCCGGCCACCAGGGCCTCGATGCGGTCGGCGGCTTCGGCCGCTCCCCCGGCCCCGCCCACCTCGTCCCGCATGCGCGCGACCCGGGACCGGATTCCGCCGTCGGTCATGACGCGTATCAGGGCGGTGCGCAGCGTGTCCGCGTCCAGGTGGTCGCGGTCCAGGCGCACGCCGAGGCCGAGGGCGTCGATGCGTTCGGCGACGGCGGTCTGTTCCTGGGTCTGCGGTACGGCCACCATGGGAGTGCCGTGCAGCAGGGCCTCCATGGTGGAGCCCATGCCGGCGTGGGTGACGAAGGAGTCGGCGTGACGCAGTACGTCGAGCTGGGGGACGTGCGGGTGGGCCTCGACGTTTCCGGGGAGCGGGCCGATGGCGGCGCGGTCCATGCCCGGCCCGTAGGCCATGACGACCTGCCAGGGCTGCGATGCGACCGCCTCGCCGCACATACGGAAGAACTCGGGCCAGTCGTAGCAAGCCGTGCCGAGGGCGATCAGCAGGACCGGGCGGCCGTCCCCGGCCGGGCGCCAGCTGCCCTGGAAGCCGCGGTCGCCGGCGCACGGCCCGACGAAGGCGAACCGGTCGTCGAAGGTCTCGCCGTGGTACTGGAACGCGCGCGGCAGGAAGACCAGGCGCAGGTCCTCGGTGTGGCCGAGGAAGTCGGTGACCGAGCGGCCGGACAGGTCGTGGGCGGCCAGGAACCGGGTCAGCTCCCGGGCGAAGCGCAGGACGCCGGGGTGCAGCGGGTTGTCGGCCAGGAACTCGGCCTCCAGCGAGAAGTGCTCGTTGGAGACGAACGAGGGCCACATCTCCGCCGCCGGCAGCCGCCACTTCGCGGCGAGCACCCGGCCCGCCCAGGCGATGCCGTCGTACGCGATCACCTCGGGCCGGTCGGTGGCCCAGGCGTTCTCCAGCACGTCCAGCGTGGCCCTGGCCTCGCGCAGGAAGTCCATGGGAGAGATGGCCAGGCCGTCTTCGGTGAGCGCGTCGTCCACCGGGTTGCGGTAGACGACGGGTTCGGCGCCCGCGGCCCGTACGGCGGGCGCGAACGCCTCGGTGACGGCGTAGGAGACCCGGTGGCCGCGCCGGACGAGTTCCGCGACGAGGCCGAGTGTCGGGTTCACATGGCCGTGCCAGGCGATGGAGACGAAGCCGATGTGGCGCGGCAAGGCGCCCTCCCCCGTAGACGACGTTGTTGACAAAATATGACTACAGATTCAGCATATTCGACAACTCATGACTGGCGGTAGAGGGGCGGGGCGGCCGATGGCGACAGCGGAGACGGGCCGGGCGGGCACCGGGCCCGACAGCGGCCGGCAGCCGGGCACCGTACGTCACGGAGCCGGCCTGGCGGCCACCGACGCCGGTCAACTGACCGACGCGGCAGGGAAGTTCGGGACGGCTGGCTTCACCGCCGCTCCCGAAGCGCACGTCAAGCCGGTGGACGCGGTCACCTGGGCGCTGCGGACCGCGTTCGAGGCCCTGCCGGAAGCCGTACGGACCACCGCCCCGCTGTACGTCCTGAGCGGCGCGTACAGCTCGTGGGCCGCCCGCCACTTCGTACGGCGCTGCCATGACACCGAGCGGCGGCTGCGGCCCTCGGACTCGATCGGCCTGGAGACCTCCGAGCTGGTCCGCCCCTACACCACCGCGTCCGGGCACCGCGGGGGCTGCTACCTCCTCGCGCCACTGCCGGTGGACACACAGGGCCCGGAGCGGGCCGCGGACGCGCCGCGCCCGCCCTGGCCCCTGGCCGCCATGCCGGGACCGGCCGTCCACCTGGACCTCTTCGTCTCACCCGGCGACGGCCCGCGCCCGGTGCACTGCCTCGCCGTCGCCACCGCCTGGAGTGTCACATGCCCGTGAAGGACCCCGTCAGTAACCCCGTCAACGACATCGTCATCAGCGGCCTCGGGCTGGTCACCCCCTTCGGATCGGGCGTCGCGCCCTACTGGCGGGGGCTGCTCGAAGGCCGCTCGGCGCTGCGTCCGGCCCGGCGCTTCAAGGCGCCGTCCTATCGGGGCGAGCCGGTGGGCGAGGTGCCCGGACCGGACCCCGCGGCCGGGACGCCCCGTAAGAGCGCCTATGCGCGGTCCGCCATCGCGGAGGCCGTGGAGGCCGCCGGGCTGCCGGGCGTGCCGCGGGACGCCCTGGTGATCCTCGTCGGCCAGGCGCCGGGCACGGGTCCGGAATCCGGCGCGGACCCCGCCTCCGAGCAGGAGTTCCTGGGCCCCGACCCGTCCGGCACCCTCGGTCCCGCCTTCGCGCCCGGCCGCGTCCTGCACCTCTCGCACGCCTGCGCCTCGGCCGTCTTCGCCGTCGGCTTCGCCCGCGAGGCCCTGCGCGCGGGTGTCGCGCCGGTCGCCGTGGTGGCGGGCTCGTCGGTCCTCAACCGGTACGAGTACGCGAGCATGGACGTCGTACGGGCCGTGGGCCGCGACGCCGCCCGCCCGTTCGACGCCGGGCGGGCGGGTATCTCGCTCGGCGAGGGCGGGGGAGCCGTCGTGCTGGAGACGGCCGGGCACGCCCGGTCGCGAGGCCATGTGGCCGATCTCGTGGTCGCCGGTGCGGCCTGCCGGGTGGCCGGGGCCAAGGCCGCAGCGTCGGACGCGGAGCTGATCGGCGCGTGCATGCGGGACGCGCTGGGGGACGCCGCGGTGGACGGGCTGGACCATGTGCACGCCCACGCGACCGGCACCGCTCAGGGTGACGCCGCCGAACTCGCGGCCATCGAGGCCATCGCCGCCGAAACCGGCTCTTCCGCTCTGCCCGTCAGTTCGCACAAGGGCGCCATCGGCCACCTGCTGCACATCTCGGGAGCCCCGGCCCTGGCCGCCGCCGCGCTGACCTTGCGTACCGGGACCGTTCCGCCGACCGCCGGGCTGGCGTCGGCGGAGGACACGGACCGGGTGGTGCTGCCGACGGCGCCGCTGCGGTTGCCGTCGGCCCGTACCGCCGCGGTGAACAGCTTCGGGTTCGGGGGGAACAACGCCTCGCTGATCCTGCGGGCCGTTTGAACAGGCTGGATAACCGCGGGGATTGACGAAAGCGGCCGGCGGGCGGGACGCGATGTCCCGCCCGCCGGTCTCAGCTTTCCAGCCCCACCATCCCCCGCAACGCCCCCGCGTCCACCTTTCCGTTGGCCGACAGCGGGAAGCTCTCCACCACGTGGACCGCGTTGGGCTGCTCGTACTCCGCCAGGTGTGTGGCCAGCCGGCGCCGCCACTCGGCGGGGGCGCCGCCCTCCGGGTCCGCCACGACGAAGTGCAGCGCGCTGCCGCGCCGGCTGTCCTCGACCGCCAGTACCTTCACCTGCCGCCCGGCGGCCTCCGCCTTGCGCTCCAGGCTCTCCGGGTAGAGCGTGAAGCCCAGCCGGTGCACCGCCTGGTTGCGGCCGACCACGTGCAGGTTGCCCGCCTCGTCGAAGCGGCCGAGGTCGGCGGTCGGGTACCAGGTCGTGTGGCGTACGGGCGTGAGCGTGCCGTCCTCCAGCAGGTAGCCCTCCATCAGGCCCGGCGAGTCCACCTCGATCTCGCCCAGTTCGCCGGGCGCGGCCTCCCGGCCGTCCGGGGTGACCACCCGTATCCGTACGCCGGGCAGCGGACGGCCGCAGCCGGTCGGCGCTTCGGGCGTGGCCAGCGCGACGTTGCCCAGCTCGCTGAGGCCGTAGCCGTCCAGCAGCGGACGGCCCATGGCGGCCGGGAAGGCTTCGGCGAGCGGGGCGGGCAGCGGGGCGCCGCCCACGCCCCAGATCCGCACCCCGGCGAGGGCCGAGCGCAGTTCCGGGCGACGGCGGACGACGCCGAGCAGCGAGTGGTACGTGGACGGGGCGGCGTCCACGGCCGTGACGCCGTGCGCGGCGGCCTGGCCGACGGCGATGTCCAGCCGCTGGTACGGCGTGACGACCAGGGTGCAGCGGGCCAGCCACCACAGCAGGACGACGGACAGGCCGTACTGGTGGGAGAAGGGCAGCAGCGGGGCGAGCACGTCGTCGGCGCGGTAGCCCATGGCCTGGATGGTGCGCAGCGTGTTGTCGTGCACCGCGGGGCCCGACTTCACGATGCCTTTGGGGCGGCCGGTGGTGCCGGAGGACCACAGCACCACGGCATCCGGGCGCGCGAGCCAGGCGGTGAGATCGACCTCACCGGAGGGGGGCTCGGTGTCCGCGCCGAGGCCGGGGTAGCCGAGCACCCGGTCGGCGGGGAAGGCGGGGTCGGTGGTGCCGTCGGTGAGCAGCCAGCGGGCACGGGCCTGGCGGGCGGTGGCCCGGCCGTCGGCGGCGGACTGGCGGTGGTCGACCGGTACGAGCGAGGTGTCCAGGTGCATCAGGGCGAGCAGCGCCACGACGTAGTCGACGCAGTTGTCGCCCTTGACCAGGACGCGGTCGCCGGGGCATATGCCGCGGTCGCGCAGGACCCGGGCGGCGGCCAGCACCCGGCCGGTGAGGTCCGGCCCCGAAAGGCCGCCCTCGGCCGCGCCGACGAGCCGGGGGGCGGGGACGGGGGGCGCCATCGTTTCGGTCATGCGGAGATCCGCTCCCATGAGTTGGAGTCAGCTTTTGTCATCGTTGCCGCGGCGGTCCGGCAGCAGCAGGGTGGAGGTCACGGTGCTCACCGGTGACCCGTCGGTGGCCCGGAACGCGCTCTCCAGCACCACGACCTCGCGGCCCGCGCGCCGGGACGCGTCCTTCAGCCGTACGGTCACCAGCAGTTCGTCCCCGGCGTACGCGGGGCGGTGGTGCACGAAGCGCTCCTCGCGGTGGATCGTGCCCGCGCCGTCGGCGGGGGCGCCGAGATCGCGCAGCAGCCGTTCCTCGGCGCGGATCGCGAGGACGGCGAGGAACGTCGGCGGGGCGAGGACGTCCGGGTGGCCCAGGGCGCGGGCCGCCGCGGGGTCCGTGTGCGCGGGGTCGGCGGTGCCCACGGCCGCGGCGAACTCGCGGATCTTCTCGCGCTCGACCGCGTACGGGCCGAAGACGGCCCGGCGGCCGTCCTCCTCCCCCGACACGCTCATCTGCCGCCGCCCAGGCCGTCCCGCCGCAGCAGCGGAACCGCCGGGTCCCAGGTCGTGCCTTCTCTGGCGTCACGCCGGCGGCGGGCGATGCCGGACAGCGCCTCCAGGACGATCCGGTTGCCCAGGTACGCGGTGATGTCGGCGTGGTCGTACGGCGGTGCCACCTCGACCACCTCGACGCCGACGACCGGCAGTTCGTAGGCCGCCCGGCGCACCGCGTCCAGCAGCTGCCGCGAGGTCAGGCCGCCGGGCTCGGGGGTGCCGGTGCCCGGCGCCTGGCCCGGGTCGACCACGTCCACGTCGACGGAGAGGTACACGCCGTCGCAGTCGTCCATGGCGGTGGCGAACGCCTCGGTCAGACAGGTGTCGAAGCCGCGGGCGGTGATCTCGCTCATCTCGTACGAGCGCATGCCCTGGTCGGCCATCCAGCGCAGCGTCTCCGGGCCGGGCCAGTAGCCGCGCAGCCCCATCTGGAGGAAGCGGTCGCCGCGTACCGCGCCGGACTCGATGAGCTGGCGCATCGGCTTGCCGTGCCCGTAGAGCGGGCCGTCCTCCACCTCGCCGGTGTCGGCGTGCGCGTCGAAGTGCAGCATCGATATGCGCCCGAAGCCGTGGTGGCGGGCGACGGCGCGCATGTCGGGCAGCGCGATGGTGTGGTCGCCGCCGAGCACGACCGGGATCGCGCCGAGCCCGGCGGTCATCCGTACCGCCCCCTCCACGGTACGGATGCTCTGCTCGATGTCGCCGGAGTAGCAGGGCACGTCCCCGGCGTCGTAGACCTTCAGTTCGGTCAGCGGGTCCACGCCGAGCGCGAGACTGCGGCGGGCGCCGTTGTGCGGCAGGTAGCAGGCCTGGCGGATGGCGGCCGGGCCGAAGCGGGCGCCGGGCCGGTGCGAGGTGCCGCCGTCGAAGGGGGCACCGAGGATGATCACGTCCGCGTCCGCAGGCGGGTCGTCCAGGTTCAGGCGCGGGACGCCGAGGAAGGTGATGTCCGGGCCGAAGGCCGATCCGAGGTGGTGCACGTCAGCTTCCGATCATGTGGTGGCCGCCGTCGGCGTGCACGATCTCGCCGGTGGTGGCGGGCAGCCAGTCCGAGAGCAGCGCCAGGCAGGTGCGGGCCACCGGCTCGGCGTCCGCGGGGTCCCAGCCCAGCGGGGCGCGCGTCGCCCAGTCCTTCTCGAAGGCCGGGCCGTCGCCGCCGATGCCGCGGGCGGCCAGGGTGCGCAGCGGGCCCGCCGCGACGAGGTTGACCCGGACGTTGTCGGGCCCGAGGTCCCTCGCCAGGTAGCGGGAGCAGGCCTCCAGCCCGGCCTTGGCCACGCCCATCCAGTCGTAGCCGGGCCAGGCGCGCGAGGCGTCGAAGTCCAGGCCCACGATGGAGGCGCCGGGCGCCAGCAGCGGGCGGCAGGCGGTGGCCAGGGCGGTGAGGGAGTACGTGGACGTGTGCAGGGCAGCGGACACGTCGGCCCACGGCGCCGTCAGGAACCCGCCGTCGAGGCAGGTGGCGGAGGCGTGGGCGACGGAGTGCAGGACGCCGTCGATGCCGTCGAGGTGCGCGCCCACGCGGTCGGCGAGGGTGGCGAGCTGGTCCGCGTCGGTGACGTCGAGTTCGACGACCGGGGGCTCGTCGGGAAGGCGGCGGGCGAGCCGCTGGACGAGGGTGGGGCGCCCGTACGCGGTCAGCACGATCCGCGCGCCCTGCTGCTGTGCCAGCCGGGCCACGGCGTAGGCGATGGAACTTTCGCTGATCACACCGGTGATGACCAGCCTCTTGCCGTCGAGCAGGCCGCTCATCCGGGCTCCTCACAGATGGTTCGGGAAAAGAGTTGAGCTCCGGTGCCCGCCCGCGGGCGGGCACCGGAGCTGGCGCTCAGCGCGTTCAGCAGTGGCTGCTGACGGTGCTGGAGACGCGCGCGGCCTCCTCGGCGGGGACCTCGAGGCCCTGCAGGTCGAGAACGATCGACATGGTGTTTCCTCCTCTCCACTGACTCGGTGTTCGGTTTTTCCGGTCGGCCTGGGGGCCGGCCGGAAGCTCAGGGGGCGCGGTGGTCCGCGCCGGTGGGCCGGCCGCTCCGCGGGGCCAGGAAGGGCAGGAAGTCCCGCCTCCCGTCCAGGGCCGCGGTCAGGGCCAGCAGGATGCCCGGTCCGCCGGTGGCCAGGTCCATCGAGATCCGGCGCAACTGGTCGCCGGGGAAGGCGAGATGGCCGTGGTAGGACAGCGCGTGCCAGTGCAGCCGTGTCAGGTGCCGCTCGACGCCGAGGTCCGGTTCCGGCCGCGGGTCGCGGGCCCGCAGCGCGGCGAGCGTGGCCAGCAGGCCGGCCCGGCCGCCGAACAGGTTCGGTTCGATGGTGAACTCCGGCTCCGCGGCGCGGACCAGCAGCGGCAGTGCCTCCGCCAGCCGTGCGTCGGCGCGGTGGGCCAGCACCTGGTCGGCGACGAGGGCGATGCCCGCGGTGCCCACCTCCAGGTAGGGCAGCTGACGGAACCCGCCGTCCACCTGGAGCGAACCGTCCTCGCCGGTGGCGCACAGGTCGAGGTCGTGGTGCAGCGCCCGTACGGCCAGGTCGAGGTGCGCCGCGTCGGACGTGTCCTCGTACAGCCGCAGGAAGAACAGGGCCGCTCCCGACCAGCCGTGCAGCAGTCCGGCCCGGCTGCCCCGGCCGGGGCCCGCGGCGATGCCCGGGGCGGTCCCGGCCGTGACGGCGGCGGCCGTCCGGTCGGCCAGGCGGAGGGCCTGGTCGCGGTGGTCGCCGCTGCCCGTGCGGGCGGCGAAGTCCAGCAGGTTCAGTCCGGCCCCCGCCATGCCGCGGAAGAGGCTCACCTCGGCCATCGCGTCCGTGGCCGTCCGACAGCCGTCGAGCAGGCGCCCGGCGGCCTCCAGATGGCCGAAGCCCGCGAGGACGTGGGCGATGCCGTGCGCTCCGTCGTAGAAGCCGGGCCGCTGCGGCCGGTCGCGTTCGACGGCGTCCAGCAGCCACTGCTCGTATTCGGGGAAGCGGCCCGCTCCGGCGGTGTCCAGCGCCCACAGGACGCCCGCGGCACCGTAGGCGAAGTTGAGGCCGTCGGTCGTGAACTGCCGTACGTCTCCGGGGAAGAGCCGGTCGGCGCGCTGCGGCGTGGCGGACAGCAGGACCGCCTCGGCCAGCGACTTGCGTGCCGCGGCCCAGTCGGGCAGCGAGGTGTCCAGGCGGACGCCCAGCGGTTCGCGGAGCGCCGCGGGCACCCGGTTCAGGGCCGCCTCGCCGGGGGCGAGTTCGTGGCGGAGCGCGTCCAGGGAGCCGGCCGGCAGGGCGAACCTGCGCTCGGCCACGTCCACGTACGCCGCCGCGCGGCCCGGGTCCAGTTCGTTGAGCCCGGTGAGTGGGAAGAGCAGCCACAGGCGCAGCGCTGCCAGCGCGTGCCGGTCGATGCCGTAGCCGGTGCGGCCGGTGCCGGCGAAGCCGGGGTGGCCCATGCCGAGCCGGTCCGCCTCGGCGACGGGGACGCACAGTTCGAAGTCGACCAGCGCGACCTCGTCGGCGTCGTCCGTCTCGGTCACGAGGATGTTCGCCGGGTGGAGGTCGCCGAAGACCATGCCGCGCTCGTGCACCCGGGCGACCAGGGCATCGATGCGGTCGGCCAGGGCCTGCGCCCGGCGCACGTACGCGCTCAGCGCCGCGGGCTCGGGGCGGGCCTTGGTCAGCGGGTAGTGCCGGGCGAGCCAGCCTTGGAGGGTGTCGCCCTCCAGGTGCTGCACGGACAGGAAGTGGTGTTCCCACACCACGCGGTGCTCGTGCAGGGCCGGGATGCCGGGCAGGCCGGCGAGGTGTTCCATGGCCCGGCGTTCGCGGTCCAGCCGGGCGACCGCGTCCAGGCCGAGGCCGTCCAGTCCGGCGTTCGGGCGGGCCTCCTTGAGGACCACCTTGCGGCCTTCGGTGTCGCGGGCCTGGTAGACGCCGCCGCCGTTGGAGAAGTGCAGGGCGCGCTCGACCTTGTACGGGAAGTCCGACGCGGAGCCGCCCGCCTGGCGGGCGGCGAGCTGTTCGGCGAGGAAGCCGGGCAGCTCGACCCACTCGGGCACCTCGAAGACCGGGCGGCGGCGGTCGGGGACCAGCGTGCCGTCGGGGCGTTCGATGGCGGGCACGGCGGTGCCGTCGTCGTCGGTGCAGTAGCGGGTGACGAAGCCGCCGTAGCGTACGTGCAGCGGACCGGCGCCCCACCGCAGGTCGGTGAGGATGTACGGACCGGCCGTGCCGTCCAGGCGCTGCCCCAGCTCCACGAGGGTGCGGTGCAGCTGCTCCTCGTCGGACGGGTAGATCGTCACGAGCTTGCCGCTGGAGGAACGCGGCGCGTACTTGAGGCTGTGGGTGGTCAGGACGTCAACGCCGCGCAGGAACTTGAACGGCAGGCCGTTCGCGGTGCAGTAGTCCCAGGCGGTGTCCACGACGTGCCGCGCGTTGTCCGGCAGGCCGGAGATGTGGATCTTCCAGCCCTGCTGCGGCAGGGCGTGGCCGAGCGGGGTGTGGACGATCCACACGTCCATCTCGCGGCGCTCCCAGCCCGCGGGGGCGGGGGCGTGGGTCTGCGCGAAGGCGTGCGAGTCGTCGGCGGTGTGGCGGCCGGCGATGTCGTAGAAGACGGGGTCGGCCTGGCAGAACGCCTCGGGCTGCGGTCCGGTGGTCATCGGCCCTCCTCCTTCGGCTGCCGGTCCTGACGGCCCGCGGTGTCCGCGGCGCCGGGCCAGGCGCGGACGACGAGGACGGCGTTGTGCCCGCCGAACCCGAACGAGTTGCTGAGCACCGCGCGGACCGCGTGCTCACGGGCCTTGTGCGGTACGTAGTCGAGCGTGGTGTCCTCGGGGTCGTCGCAGTTGACCGTCGGCGGCACCAGGCCGGTACGGATCGTCTGGACGGCGGCGATCAGCTCCACGGCGCCGGCCGCGCCGATCATGTGGCCGGTCATCGACTTGAGCGAGCTGATGGGCACCCGCGGGGCGTGGCCGCCGAGGACCGCGTGGATCGCGGCGCTCTCGATGCGGTCGTTGAGCTGGGTGCTGGTGCCGTGTGCCGAGACGTGGTCGATGTCCTCGGGACGAAGGCCCGCGTCGGCGAGCGCGTCGGTCATCGCCTGCCGGGCGGCCAGGCCGTCGGGGTGCGGGTGGGTCGAGTGGTAGGCGTCGGTGGTGGCGCCGTACCCGGCCACCTCGGCCAGGATCGTGGCGCCGCGCCGCACCGCGTGCTCGGCGTCCTCCAGGACGACGATGCCGGCGCCCGCGCCCATCACGAAGCCGTCGCGCTGCCGGTCGAAGGGCCGGCTGACCAGGTGCGGGTCGTCGTCGCGGCGGGAGAGCGCCCCGGCGTTGGCGGCGGCGCCCAGGTCGAGCGGGTTGACCGCGTCGTCCGCGCCGCCGGCGATCGCGACATCGGCGTAGCCGTGCCGGATCATGCGCAGCGCGTCGCCGACGCAGGTCGCGCCGGTGGCGCAGGCGGTGACGGTGGCGCCGGAGGCGCCGCGGGCCCCGAAGCGGGCGGCGATCTCACCGGCCGCGCTGTCCAGGGAACCGCCGGAAGCGAGGTAGGGCGTCATCCGGCGGCGGCCGTGGTCGCGCAGGTCGTGGATGGCCGTGCGCATCAGCTGGCCGGGGCCGTAGCCGGAGCCGACCAGGACGGCCGTACGGGTGGCGAGTTCCTCGCCGATCGTCAGCCCGGCCTGGTCCATCGCCTGGAGGGCGGCGGCGAGCCCGAACTGCGCGAAGCGGTCCAGGCGCCGGCTCACCTTGTTCGGCATGTACGGCTTGGGGTCGAAGCCCACGACCTCGCCGGCGAACCGGGTGGGCAGGGCGTCCACGTCGTAGCGCGTGATGGGGCGGATGCCGCTCTGTCCGGCGGTGGCAGCGGCCCAGAACTCCTCGACGGTGTGGCCGATCGGGGAGATGGTGCCGCAGCCGGTGATCACCACGCGGCGCTCCGCGCCGGCGGGCCGGGTCAGGGCCGGGTTCCGGTTCGCGTCCTGCGTCGGTGCCATGGTCCCGCCTCCCTTCCGTTCGCGTACGTCGTGGGTGTCTTCGGTGGTGGGGCGCGGGGCCCCGGTGCCGCGGACGGGGGCGGCCGTCCGTCCGGCCCGCCGTCGTCCCGTCCTGGCGACGACGAAAGATTGACACACCCTCGACTCAGGAGTCAAGAAACATGACTGACGACTTTTGGAGCCCCGCGAAGGAGCCAACGTCTCGCGTTGACTGTGCACAGAGATTGCTGTTCACTACCGGACTTATGGGAAGTCATGAACTTGACTCACTAGTCACGGAGTTTTGATATGCCGCGCTGGAGCACCCTGCTGCTCGACGACGCCAAGCTCGCCGAGATGCCCCGCCTGCCCCTGGACGACGTACTCCGGCACGCGGACCTCGTCACCGAGCAGCAGCCGCACCCCCAGGCGCTCTACGAGCGCTGGGAGAAGCAGCAGTGGTCCGCCCAGGCCATCGAACTGGAGCCGGACCGCGAGGACTTCGACAAGCGGCTGCCGCGCTCCGCGCGCAAGGCGATCGAGGAGTCCATCGCCACCTTCATCATCGGCGAGTACACCGGCCTGGACCTGCTCGGCCCCATCCTGACCGGCGCCCCCGAGGAGCGCGACCACCTCTACCTCGGCACCCAGATCGCCGACGAGACCCGGCACACCCAGCTGATGCTGCGCCTCGGCGAGGAGCTGCTCGGCCTGGATTCCGACCCCAAGCGGATGCTCGTCCAGGCGTGGAACATGGTCACCCCGCCGCACCGGGACCTCAGCCGCCTGGAGACCGAGGTCATCCGCGAACTCCAGGAACACCCCTCGGACTACCGGCGCTGGCTGCGCGCCGTGGCGCTCTTCCACCTGATCACCGAGGGCGTGCTCGCCCTGGTCGGCCAGCGCGCCATCGTCAACTCGCTGCACGGCGTACCGCTGCTGGCCGGGGTGAAGGCCGGCTTCACCGCGATGGCCCGCGACGAGTCCCGGCACGTCAGCTTCGGCCTGCACGCCCTGCGCATCGGGATCAAGGAGGGCTACGGCGACGACATCCGCGAGGTCATCGAGCAGGCCGCGCCGATCGCCCTGAACATCGAGGAGGGCGGCCAGGTCGACGACGCCCCGCAGGGGCTGACCATGAAGCAGCTCGGCATCGAGAGCCTGTACCGGCAGCTCCGCCTCATCGGCATCGAGCGGCAGTTCGCGGACCACGTCGTGGCGCTGTCCATGCCCACGCCGGCCGCCGCCGAAGACGCCGAGGCCGCCGGGAACGCCGAGAACACCGCCTCGCACTCCTGACCCGCCCGGACGCGCCCGCGCGTCCACCGCACCCCGAGCCACACCCCACACCACAGAGAGGTAACCACCATGACGCGTGAAGAGATCATCGCCGGACTCGCCGAGATCCTCAACGAGGTCGCCGACGTCGAACCCGCCGAGGTGAGCGAGGAGAAGGCCTTCATCGAGGACCTGGACGTCGACTCGCTGGCCATGGTCGAGGTCATCGTCGCCGTCGAGGAGCGCTTCGGCGTCAGCCTCCCCGAGGAGGAGCTGAAGGAGCTGCGCCTGGTCTCCGACATCGTGCTCCGCGTCGAGAAGCAGCTGACGGCCTGAGCGCCGCGGCGGCCCGCACCAGACCGGTGCGCCCCGCCCCTGCCCCCGAAGGGGCGGGGCGCACCTTCCAGCCAGGAGGCACCATGAGCGACCCGGCCGCGGTACGCCGGGCCCTGCGCGCGCTGTTCAGCCCGCTGGGCTGCCCCGACCCGTACCCGCACTACGCGGTGCTGCGGGAGCACGGGCCGGTCTCCCGGCTGCCGGACGGCACCGTCGTCGTCAGCCGGCACGCCGACTGCGACCGCGTGCTGCGCGATCCGCTCTTCCGGGTCGAGGACGACGCGTACCTCGCCCGTACCTGGCCCGAGGGCCGCGACCACCTCAGCGTCTTCTCCCTGATGGGCGAGATGGTCAACCAGAACTCGCCGCACCACGAGCGGCTGCGCCGCCTGGTGGGCCGCGCCTTCACCCCGCGCCGGGTGGCCGGGCTGCGGCCCGCGGTGGAGAAGCTGGTCGACGGCCTGCTGGACGGCCTCGCCGAACGGGCCGCCGGGGGCGCTCCGGTGGATCTGATGGAGCACTTCGCGCTGCCGCTGCCGATCACCGTCATCGGCGAGCTGCTCGGCATCCCCGAGGAGGACCGCGCCTGGTTCGCGCCGCGCGTGCAGGCCGTCACCTCCGCGATCGAGCAGAACCTCGCCGGGGAGGCGCTGGAGCGCGCGGACGAGGCCACCGCGGAGCTGTGGGACCGGCTCGGCGCGCTGGCCGCCCGGCGCCAGGAGGACCCGCGCGCCGACCTGGTCAGCACGCTCATCGCGGTACGCGAGGAGGACGGCGACCGGCTCACCCGGCGCGAACTGCTCGCCAACCTGGTGCTGCTGTACTCCGCCGGCTACGAGACCACCAGCAACCTCATCGGCAACGGCACGGCCGTCCTGCTGGACCGCCCGGACCTGCTCGCGCGGCTGCGCGGCGAGCCGGAGCGGATCGACGCCTGGGTCGAGGAGATGCTGCGCTTCGACCCGCCCATCCAGATCGCCTCCCGCTGGGCGGGGGAGGACACCGAGCTGGGCGGGGTGGCCGTGGCGCAGGGCTCCCAAGTGGTGGCCCTGCTCGCCAGCGCCAACCGCGATCCTGCGCGCCACGGGGACCCGGACGTCTTCCGGCCGGACCGGGCGCCGGGCGGCTCGCTCACCTTCGGCGCGGGCGCGCACTACTGCCTGGGCGCCGCACTGGCCCGCCTGGAGGCGGCCATCGCCTTCCCCCGGCTGCTGGCCCGCTTCCCCTCGATCGCGCACGCGGGCACCGGGGCGCCGCGCAACCGTATGACGTCCCTGCGCGGCTACGCCGAGCTGCCCCTGCTCCTGTCGTGAACGGCTCCCGCCCGGAAACACGGCACCGCCGTACGGGGAGCGTTCTCGCCCGTACGGCGGTGGAGCGGGGGCCACGCGGTGCGGCTCCTAGGAGGACTTGGCCTTCTTCTCGCGCGGCCAGATCGTGTACGACCACGACCAGATCGTGTCGATGATCCAGATGGTCAGCCAGATGCGGCCGATCCACACCAGCGGGCCGCGGTGCTCGTCGGGCACCTCGTCGTTGGTGAACTGCCACACGATCCAGTTGGACTTCAGCGCCCACAGGATCACGTTCCCCACGAGGAACGCCGCCGTGTGGATGAGCCAGTCCCGCCGCTCCTTGCGGGCGTGCTCCTTCGGCGAGAGGGCACCGTCCTTCGACGGCGCCGCGGTGTCCTGCTTCTCCATGTCCATGGCAGTGCGGTCCTCTTCCTCGGGTTTCTCGTGCGGGTTATCGGTCGTGGCGGCGACGGCGGCCGGAGCGGCCGTCCCGCCGGTCTCGGGGGCCCGTACCGTCTCGGGCAGCTTCAGTACGCGGATGGCGTACGGCACGACGACGGCCCCCACGACCGACCCGCCCGCCGCCACACAGCAGGCGGTGGCCCAGCCCAGCTGCTCGTAGACCACGCCCATCAGCGCGGGCCCGACGACGACGCCGGACAGCCGCGCGCTCTCGTACAGGCCCATCCCCCGGCCGACGCGCTTGCCGGCGGCGGCCGCGACGGTGGCCTGTTCCACCGGGATCTGCGCGGCGAAGCAGGCGGCGGCCACCGCCCACAGGACCGCGACGGCGACCGGGGTGGCCACGAAGCCGAGCCCGGCCGCGAACAGGGCGCTCGCCAGGAACGCGATGACCATGGTCCGGGTGCGGCCGAGCCGGTCGGTGAGGTGGTGGGTGTGCTCGGGCAGCAGGATGAACACCACGAATCCGGGCGCGAAGACCATGGCGATCTCGTTGGGCGTCAGCCCCAGGTCGCCTTGCAGGCGCAGCAGCAGGAGCATCCACAGCCCGGCCTCGGCGGCGGCCGTCACGGCGGACACCACCATCAGGGGGAAAAGCCGCAGGCGGGTCTTACGGTCCCGTAGCGCGTCTTCGGTGTCGTCGGTGTCGTCGTCGGCCGCGTCCGGGGCCGTCTCCCGACTGCCCGTCCCCTTGAGCAACGCGGCCGTCGCCCATACGCAGGCCGCGCAGCCCAGCCAGAACAGCAGCGGATAGCCGCCGCGTTCCAGCAGGGAGAACGCCACCAGGTAGCCGATGAAGGCGCCCTGGCCCTCGGCCGACAGCAACTTGCCGTACGCGCTGGTGTGGTTGGTGGCCCGCCGGCCGGTCCAGGCGCGCAGGCCGACCCAGAACAGCGCGCCGCCCGCACCGCCCACACCCGACGCGACGAAGGCCAGGGGCAGGTTGTCGGCGAGGGCGTACCCGGCGAAGGACAGGGCGTACAGGAACGCGCCGGCGGCGGCGACCCGCCGCTGGTCGAAGCGGTCCGACAGTTCCCCGGCGAGCGGCCGCACGATCAGGGAGAGCACCGCCTCGACGGCGACTAGCGCGCCGACCACCGAGGCGCCCGCCTTCAGCGTCGATCCGGCCCACAGCGGCAGCAGGAAGTCCAGCACCTCGGCGGGAGCGCTGGCGAACATGGCCGCCGAGAGCACCCGGCGGCCGGCCGGGGTGCCCAGGGCGTCGGTGGGCGCGCTCACGCTTCGAGCGCCATCTTCGGCGTGATCACCTTGGTGGGGAAGGAGTTGTTGGTGATCCGGGCGAACATGTTGCGCGGGCCCGGTATCCACACCTCGTCCACCTCCGCCGTCCGCAGGCCGCGCAGGATCGTGGCCCAGTGGACCGGTGTCGTCCAGCCGTCCAGCAGGTCCTGCTTGATCTCCTCGGCGTCGGTGAGCAGCCGCCCGTCCACGTCGGAGACGACCGGGATGTGCGCGGTGCGCCACTCGACGGTGCCGTACGCCTCGTCGTGCAGGCGGGTGCGCAGCCCGGCGACGGCGGAGCAGTGCTCGGCCCGGTTCATCGTGTAGAAGGGGAAACCGCCTTCCTCGCGGACCCGTTGCTCGAAGCGTTCCAGGGTGTTCAGCGTCGCGGAGACGGCGTGCACCTCCTCGTCGAGTACCACCGACAGCTCGGCCCACTCACCGCGCTCGTGCACCTCGGCCACCAGCTGCTGCACCTTGTCGTGCGGCAGCCGGTAGAAGAAGTGGCAGCCCAGCGGCTCGTCGAGGGTGTCGAAGTAGTCCGTCTCGACGGCGACGCTGCGGCGGATCAGCCGCAGCGCGTCCGGGTAGCGGAGGGCGCCCGCCCACACCGCCGCCATGAACGCGCCGAAGCTCTGCCCGCCGCAGGCGGCCGGGCGGGCGCCGTGCTTCTCCTCGGCCCAGTCGGCGAGCGCCAGGGTCAGCGCCATGAACCCGGCCTCGAACACTTCCCATTCGTAGATCGACGCCTCGCGGTAGGCGTCCGCGAGGCAGTAGCCGAGGACCTCGTCGGCCTCGGCGAAGCGTCGTTTGGCGTGTTCGTTGGTGGTCACGAAGGGGCTGATGGCGTCGAACCGGGTGGGAATGAGCCCGGGGAAGAAGAGCGCGACGGGCATGCGGCGTCCTGTTCTGCTGGTCTCGACGAGTCGGTCGGTCTCGGCGAGTCGGTCATTCGTCCTCACGCAACGGGAAGTCGCCGGCGGGTCCGGCCATCCCGGGCGGGCTGTCGGCGAGCCGGACCCCGACCTCCACCGCCGCGGCGGTTCCCGACGCGCAGTGCTGCCACGCGGCGGAAAGGACGCGATCGAGATCGCCGGGGTTGTCAGCGCGCCAGTACTTGAGGCCGTACGCGGCGGCCAGGCCCTCGTTGCCGGTGGGCCGGTCGGCGGTGAACGCGAAGCGCGAGCCGCTGCCGGACACCCGGTCGAGGTTGGTCTGGAGCCAGCCGTACCCGCCGTTGTCGAGCACGACGTACAGCACCCCGGCGCCCGCGTCGGCGAGCGTGGGCAGTTCGCTGCGGAAGAGGTTGAAGGCGCCGTCGCCTGCCACCGAGACGACGGGGCGCCCCGGCTCGGCCAGGGCCACACCGAGCGCGGCGGCCGCGCCGAAGCCCAGCGGGGTCTGTTCGCTCGGCACCACCGAGCCGCCGCGCGCGCCGCAGGTCCAGTGCGGGTGGAAGTAGGACCACATGTCCTGGAGGCCGTTCTCCTGCACCAGGACGCGGTCTTCGGGTACGGCACGGCCGAGCGCCGCCAGGACGCGGCTGACCGGGACGCCGCCGCTGTCCTTGGCCGTACGGTCGGCCTCAAGGGCCCGCTCGTCGGCGCGCGCGGCGAGCGCCTGGCGCACTTCGCTTACGCGGTCCGTCCAGGCGGCGTCGGGGGTGTGCCCGGCCAGCAGGCCGGTCCAAGCGTGCACGGTGCGCGCAACGTCGCCCAGGACGCCGATGCCGGGCCGGGCGGTCACCAGGCCGTCCTCGCCGGACACCACCTGGATCACCGGCAGTTGGTCCGCGTCCGGCCAGCCGAAGGTGGCGGTCTCTTCCAGGCGGCTGCCGAGCGCGATCACCAGGTCGGTCTCCTGCCACAGCCGGTCGACCGGCGCGACGGTGTAGAGGCCGGAGACGCCGCAGAACAGCGGGTGGTCCTCGGCGACCGTGCCGCGCCCGGAGGCGGTGGTGAACAGGCCCGCGCCGAGGAGTTCGGCGAACGCCTCCAGCGAGCGGTCCGCGTTGCGGTGCCGGGCGCCACCGCCGACGAGCAGCAGCGGGCGCCGGGCGGCGGCGATGCGGGCGGCGGTGTCGGCCAGTACATCCGGGTCCGGGGTGAGGCGCTGGGCCGCGGCCGGGCGCCAGGGGGCGGTGCGGGTGACCTGCTCGTTCGCGAGGTCTTCGGGGATCTCGACGTACACCGGCCCCGGAGTGCCGTTGACGGCGACGGCCACGGCCTGGTCGAGGGCCGCGGGCAGCCGGTCGGCGCGGTCCACCCGTACCGCCCACTTGACCAGCGGGCGTACGGCGGACAGCTGGTCCAGCTCCTGGAACGCGCCGGTGCCCAGCCGCTCCAGCGGGGTGCCCCCGGCGATCAGGACGACCGGCGCGGCGGCGGACCGGGCCTCCAGCACGCCGGTGAGCGTGTTGGTCAGGGCCGGGCCCTTGCCCACCGCGCAGACGCCGGGGCGCCCGGACGCCAGCGCGTAACCGGTCGCCATGAACACGGCGTTGCGCTGGTCGCGGCAGATGACGAAGCGGGTGTCGGTCTGCTCCAGCGCGGCCAGCAGGTCCATGTCGTCGCCGGGCAGGCCGAAGACGGCCGTGGTGCCCAGGTGCCGCAGGTGGTCGGCGACCGCGTGCCAGGCCGTCGGGTAGGTGTGTGCGCGTTCGTTCACCGGGGGGCCTTCGGGTAGTGCTCGGCGACGGCCTTGGAGATCAGGACGGGTTCCGCCCACAGCTCCTCGCCGTCGGTGATGTAGTTGGCCATCCGGCCGAAGCCGCCGAAGGGCGCGTTGCCGTCGTCGATGGACAGCAGGGTGGTGTCGAGGGTGACGGTGGTGCGGCGGCGCAGCGCGGCCACCAGGTCCGGGGCGTCGCCGTACACGCTGGAGCCCAGGGCCCGTTCGGTGAACTGGCCGGTGGTGAGGGTGGCGGCGAGGGCCTGCTCGTCGCGGTAGCCGACGACGTTGAAGACCGGCGCGAAGAACTCCGGGACCTGCGTGCGCGGGGTCACCTCGTCGCCGACGACGACGGTGGGCTCCATCCGGCGGGTGCGGAAGTCGACATGGCCGCCGTACGCGATGTGCTCGCGGTTACGGGCCAGGAACTGGACCGCCTCCTCCAGCGCACCGTCGTAGAAGACCGGCCCGAAGTCGGCGTCGGGGTCGGTGTACGGGCCGTAGCGCAGGCCCTTGAGTTCGCGGACGAGCCCGTCGAGGAAGGCGTCGCGGAGGTCCTCGTGCACACAGAACAGGTCCGGGCCCAGGCAGTCCTGGCCGGCGTTGTGGACGCGGATCTCCACGGCGTCGCGCACGGCGCGCTCCACGTCGGCGCCGGGTGCGACGACGAACGGGTTGACGCCGGAGCCGAGGAACAGGAAGAGCTGCCCCGGGTTGAGCTGGGCCCGGATCTGCTCGGCGTTGTGGTACGCCCCGGTGAACACCACCACGTCGGACGGCAGGACGTGGTCGCGGACGAACTCGCGCTGGCTGGCGACGGTCAGCTCGATGGGCAGCCGGTGGTGCTCGGCCAGCAGCCGGTGCAGGCGCGCCATCTGGTCCTTGACCTGGCTGGAGGGCCGGAAGACCAGGTGGTCGGCGTAGAGCGCGGGGACGAGCAGGTACAGCGCGTACGAGTAGAGGATCACGTTGGAGGGCATGAAGACGGCCAGCCGCGGGACCCGGGCCGGCCGGTACGCATCCACCTCGGCGAGCGCGCCGTCGAGCGTGGCGATGGTCGCCTCGATCTCGTAGCCGGCGGCGCGGTGGGTGGATATCTCACACAGCAGGTCGTGCACGTCGCCGGGGTTGTCGGCCAGCAGGTCCCGCACCGCGCGCAGCGCGGCGAGGCGCCGCGCGTCCGTGGTGCCCTCGGGCACGGTGGCCGCGGCGGGCAGGACGGGAGCGGAGGTCATGCGCGCACCTCGTCTCGCTCGGCGGACCCACGCTGCACTGGCACGCGCCGCTCGGTGCTGCGCTCACTCATGTGTCCCTCCTCGGGGCGTCGACCATAGAGGGCCAGCGTCAGCCAGCTGTCATTGTTTGTCAAGTTCAGTCATGGCCGGTGATACGGGGGCGCGACCACGGTCACCGGCGGCGCTCCGGTCGATCTCCCGCAGCGCCGGAGCGGCCCAGCAGCAGACCACCACCAGCAGGTAGACCCCGGCGATCAGACCGATCGCGGGGCGCAGGCCGAGGGCGCCCACGGCGGCGACGGTCAGCGAGGCGCCGAGCGGCACCGCCGCCAGCCCGACCGTGTCGACCGCGGCCGTCACCCGCCCGTACTGCTCGCGCGGCACGCTGCGCTGGAGCACCCCCGTACGCAGCGGGCCCACCGGCGCCGCCACCGCGCCCAGCACGGCGAGCAGCGCCGCGCCGACCGGCAGCGGAGGGAGCGAGACCAGCGAGGCGATCAGGAGGCCCGCGGCGAAGCCGGTGCCGATGTAGAGGAACCGGCCGCTGATCCGGTGCCCGAAGACGGCGTAGCCGACCGTGCCCGCCACCGCGCCCAGGCCGAAGGAGGTGAGCAGGACGCCCAGGCTCGCCGCGCTGCCCAGGTGCTGGTACGCGTACGTCACCAGGACCACCCCCGCCAGGCCGCTGTCCAGGGCGTTGAAGGCGGTACCGGAAATGGCGACGGCGCGCAGCAGGCGGTGGCGGCGCAGCGTGCGCAGCCCGGAGCGCAGGTCGGCGAGGTAGGCACCGGCCGGGCGCCGCTCGGCGGCCCGCCGGCCGGCCGAGATGCAGACGAGGAAGACCAGCGCCGCCAGTCCGCAGGCGATGGCGTCGAGGAGCAGCACGCTGTGGGTGCCGAGCAGTGCGACGCCGGCACCGCCCAGTGGGGGCCCGCACAGCTGGGCGACCTGGTGGATGCCGGTGAGCAGCGCGTTGCCGCGCTCCAGCGGCATGCCCGCGGCCTCGCTCAGCTCCGGCACCAGGCCGGTGACCGCCGCGCCGCCGGGGACGTCGAGGGCGTTGGCGGCCACCACCAGGAGGGCGAGGGTGGGGAAGTCCAGCGCGTCCAGGGCGTACAGCAGGGGGATGCAGGCCGCGCCGAGGCCGCCGACCGCGTAGGCGACCACCGCCATCGCCCGGAATCCCCAGCGGTCGACCAGGGGGCCCGCCACGAATCCGACCACTCCGGAGGTGACGGCCCCGATCGCGACCACGATCCCGGTCTGCGCCACGCTGCCGGTCGTCTTCAGTACGAACCAGGGGACGGCGACGACCATCATGGCCTCGCCGAGCGAGCTGACCGCCACGGCGCCCAGCAGGGCATGGATTCCCCACCGGCGGCGTCGAGGAAATCCCAGGCTTGTCATGCGAATTGACATTAGCATGACTGGGTATTGACCAAGTGGCTTCTTCAAGAGCCCGTAAAGAGCCGGATACGAGCCAGTGACAACCGCCCCCGCCTGCCCTCCGGACGAGTAGAGTCGCGGGTCACAACCCGTAAGCTTGTCCATGCATCCCCTACTCAACAGCGAGCTGAACGCCGAGGAACAGCTTGACGATCGAACAGCCAGCGTTCGGAGAACGCGTCCGGGAGATCCGTCGCGCCCAGGGCATGTCCCAAGGGGACCTCGCCGGCGACGGCGTCTCCCCCAGCTACGTCTCGTTGGTGGAGAGCGGCCGCCGCAGCCCCAGCACCAAAGCGGCCAAGGCCATCGCCGAGCGCCTCGGCATGTCCCTCGAAGAGCTGACCGCGCCCCGGCCCGCGGACCGCGAGCGCACCCACCGCCTGGAGCTGGTCGGCCAGCTCGTCGCCGCCCGCGCGAGCCAGGCCGCCGGTGACTGGCCCGCCGCCCGCCGGCAGCTGGAGACCGTCGCCGGACGGGCCGCCGACAACGACCTCGACGAGGTGCGCTGGGAGGCCCGCTGGGAGCTGGCGGCCGTCCTCGACCAGCTCGGCGCCGCCGACGACCGCGAACGCGTCCTGCGCACCCTGCTCGACGACCCGCTCACCACCGCCGCGCCGCTGCTGCGCTCCCAGATCGCCGCCGAACTCTCCCAGCTGCACCGGCGGCAGGGCCGCCTGGCCGAGGCGGTACGCCGCGCCGAGGACGCCCAGAGCGCCGCGGCGGATGTCGAAGCGGCCCGCCCCGCCCGGGTGCAGGCGCAGGTGGCGCTGCTCTCGGCGTACGTGGAAAGCGGCGAGTGGCACCGCGCGCAGGGCCTCGCCGACACCCTGCTGGACGAGGCGCCGTCCGCCGGTGCCGCGCGCCTTCGCGCGATCGCCCTGTGGGCCGCCGCGGGCGCGCGCTACCTGGACGGCCGCGCGGACGCCGCGCACGAGCTGCTGACCGAGGCCGACGAACTGCTCGCGGCCACCGACGACGTGCGGCAGCGCACCCGCCTGGCCCGCGCCCGTACGCTGCTGGCCCTCGCCTGCGACGCCCCCGGCGCCGACGCCCTGCTGGAGCGCGTCCGCCAGGCCGCCGCGCTGCTCGCCACGCCGGAGACGCTGAGCTGGCTCGCGGCCCTGGAGGTCCTGGACGCGCTGCGCGCCTCCGACGCGGAACGGGCCCTGGAGCAGGCCGGCACCATTCCCGTCGACTCCCCGGCGCTGCCCGCGCTGGACCAGGCCCGCTGTGTGCTGATCCGGGCCCGCGCCCAGCGCGCCGCCGGGCGCGAGGCGGCCGCCGAGGCCGACTTCCGTACCGCGGCGTCCGGGTACGAGGCCGCCGGCGCGTACCGGCTGGCGATGGCCACCTGGCGCGAGCTGAGCGACCCGGGCCACCTCACCGGGCCCGACCCGCATCTGGTCCTGATGCCGTAAGGGCGCGGGCGCCGGGCGGACGCCGGACCGGACGCACCGGCCCGCATCCGCCCGGCGCCCGCGCCCGGCCGTCACGGCCCCACCGGCACCGGACACCGCACCCGCCACACGACGGCCTCGCTCACCGGCTGCGAGGCCGCCACGGAAGCGGCGGTGTCCGGATCGGTGGGCAGGTCCTGTACGTACGCGACGCCACCGGCGCCCAGGATGCCGGTCTCGGGCACCGCGACCGCGCCCTTCGGCCCCGCGCCCAGGACGTCCACCTCGGCGGCGAACGCCAGCCCGCCGCGGCCCGTGAGCCGCAGCGCCGCTTCCTTGCGCGTCCACCACTGGGTGAGCAGCGCCGCGCGGTGGGCGGCCGGGGCCGCTTCGGCACGGGCCCGCTCGGCGGCGCCGAACGGCAGCCACGCCCAGGCGTCCAGGGACGACGGCACGGTGGACACACTCAGCGCCACCGAAGCGCCGCGGGCGCAGGCGATCAGCAGTCCGCCCTCGTCACGGCAGACCGTCAGGTCCAGCGCCCCGGCGGACAGCCGCGACCTGCCGAAACCGTCACGCGTTGAGCGCACTTCGCACGGTGAGCAGTCCAGCAGCCAGGCCACCAGGGCGTGCAGCCGACCTGGCCACAGGCCGCACGGGCAGGAGTCGCCGGCGGCCGCGAAGCCGTCGTCGCCCGGCCGCGCGCACCCTTGCGTACAGTCCGCCGCCTCGTCCAGGACCGAGAAGACGTGCACCTGTCCCTCGGAGATGGCGGAGGCGTTTCCCGGCTCCCAGCGCGCGCCGCGCAGCCCCGGCCCCCACGGTGTTTCCGGACCGTCGTCCGGACACAGCAGGCCGGCTCCGGAAACGCTCCCCCGAAATGTTGCTTGCAATGTTCCCCCGATTTTTGGATTTCGTCACGCCGCGAATACGGGGAACCGCGTCGGCACCTGCGCGAGAAACGGGAGAATGCCTGGCCGCCTGGTCAGTTTGCAGCCATTCCCCGTTACACCGCACGAAGAGCCGAAGAGCGGACCCCGGGCGTACAAAACCGTTGGCGATTCACCTCCGTCCGCCTCCTTCCGCGCTCGGCGGCAGGGCAAGTCCACCGCGGGCCGCAGCGCCCGGTCAGTGGCGCCGCACCCGCTGTCACCTGCCCCAACACCCCGATGCGGAACGGTCGGCAGACTGTGCGGACCCCAAGGTAGCCAGCTCGTTCACGCGAGTCAACAGCGCTGAAAGGCACCTGACAAGACCTGACTGCGCATCACAGAGAGGCATCGCCACCGCACTTGCCGGGTTGGCCGAGACACTGCGTACCGGAACCGGTAGGACTGACTCCGGTCATCGCCGCGCACTAGGATGTCCCACCCTCCGGCCCGCCTGTACCGGGTCGCCCACGCTCCGCGATCGGAGCAGGCCGAAGGCCGTCGGAGGGGGCCGCGAGGAAGCGGCGGACGACGGCGTTCAGTTATTTCCCGCATTTCTTGGCGCGGAAGAGGAAGGGGTGGGTCCGGCATCGTGCAGCACGCTCAGGAGGACAGAGCCGACAGCTTGGCCGCCAAACTCAATTGTCTTTTCGAACGCGCCGAGGGGCCGGACGGGAGCCCGCCGTCCAACCGGCAGGTGGCCGCGTCGATCAACGCGGCGGCCGGTGAGCAGGTCATCTCCCACTCGTACATCTCGCTGCTGCGCAACGGGCACCGCGACAACCCCACGTTCCGGCAGCTGGAGGTGCTGGCGGACTACTTCGGCGTCAGCCCGGCCTTCTTCTTCGACCACGACGAGATCGCCGCGCAGGTGGCGGAGGGGCTGCGGTTCCTGACCTCGCTGCACACCGGCGACGTGAGCGCCCCGTCGCCGCGCGCCGGCGGGCTCACCGCCGAGCTGCTCGATCACGTCAACGAGGTCATGGGGCAGATCGAGCGGAGCCGGCAGCCCGCGTCCGTACCGCCCGCCGCCGAGCCGCCGGTCCCCTTCTAGATCAGGCGCCCACGGAAAGCGCCCCGGAAGCGCCCCGGGTGCCGGCCCGGAGGGTGGCCCAGATGGAGCGCCGCCCAGCGTTCGTCCTCCTCCCGCTGTTCCCGGAAGCGGCGGCAGGCGGCGGCGATACGGACGGTGGCCGAGGCAGCGATGCCGGTGGCCGCCGTGGTCGCCAGCGCGGGCCAGGGGACGGCCAGCAGGAGGAGCACGGCCAGCGCGGCGGGGGTGGACCACAGGATCAGACAGGAGACGGCGGCGATGCGCAGGGACAGCGGACGGTCGGGGCCCGCGCGCAGGTCGAGCAGGGCGGGCAGGTACCAGACGCTGCCCGCGGCGGTCAGGACGGCGGCGCCCAGCGCCAGGACATCGGGGGACATGCGTACCTGATTCCGGGGGACGGCGGGGGGGTGGGGACGGGGGTGCGGAGGGTCAGGTGCGGGACGCTTCGAGCGCGGCCACCTCGGGGTGGTGGAGGTCGAAGGCGGGGGATTCGCTGCGGATGCGGGGCAGCGAGGTGAAGTTGTGCCGGGGCGGCGGGCAGGAGGTGGCCTACTCCAGGGACCGGCTGTAGCCCCAGGGGTCGTCGGCCTCGATCTTCTTGCCGTACTTGGCGGTCTTCCACACGTTGTAGAAGAAGGGCAGGAAGGACAGGCCGAGCGCGAAGGACCCGATGGAGGACAGGGTGTTGAGGGTGGTGAAGCCGTCGGCGGCGAGGTAGTCGGCGTACCGGCGGGGCATGCCCGCGGCGCCGAGCCAGTGCTGCACGAGGAAGGTGAGGTTGAAGCCGACGGTGAGCGTCCAGAAGGTGATCTTGCCGAGGCGTTCGTCCAGCATCTTGCCGGTGAACTTCGGCCACCAGAAGTGGAAGCCGGCGAACATCGCGTACACGACCGTGCCGAAGAGCGTGTAGTGGAAGTGCGCGACGACGAAGTAGGTGTCGGAGACGTGGAAGTCCATCGGCGGGGAGGCCAGGATGACGCCGGTCAGGCCGCCGAAGACGAAGGTGACGAGGAAGCCGGTGGCCCAGAGCATCGGCGTCTCGAAGGACAGCGAGCCCTTCCACATGGTGCCGATCCAGTTGAAGAACTTCACCCCGGTCGGCACCGCGATCAGGAACGTCATGAAGGCGAAGAACGGCAGCAGCACCCCGCCGGTCACGTACATGTGGTGCGCCCACACGGTGATGGACAGGCCCGCGATGGAGATCGTCGCCGCGATCAGGCCGATGTAGCCGAACATGGGCTTGCGGGAGAAGACCGGGATGACCTCGGAGATGATGCCGAAGAACGGCAGCGCGAGGACGTAGACCTCGGGGTGGCCGAAGAACCAGAACAGGTGCTGCCACAGCAGCGCGCCGCCGTTGGCGGGGTCGAAGATGTGCGAGCCGAACTTGCGGTCCATCTCCAGGGCGAACAGGGCCGCGGCCAGCACGGGGAAGACCATCAGGATCAGCAGCGCGGTCAGCAGCACGTTCCAGGTGAAGATCGGCATCCGGAACATCGTCATGCCGGGGGCGCGCATGCAGATGATCGTGGTGATGAAGTTGACCGCGCCCAGGATGGAGCCGAAGCCGGAGAGCGCCACGCCCATGATCCACATGTCGGCGCCGACGCCGGGCGAGTGCACCGCGTCGGACAGCGGCGCGTACGCGAACCAGCCGAAGTCGGCGGCGCCCTGCGGGGTCAGGAAACCGGCCGCCGCGATCAGCGAGCCGAACAGGAACAGCCAGTAGGCGAGCATGTTCAGCCGCGGGAAGGCGACGTCGGGGGCGCCGATCTGCAGCGGCATCAGCCAGTTCGCGAAGCCGGTGAACAGCGGCATGGCGAACAGCAGCAGCATCACCGAGCCGTGCATCGTGAACGCCTGGTTGAACTGCTCGTTGGACATGATCTGCGTGCCGGGCCGGGCCAGCTCCGCGCGCATCAGGAGGGCCATCAGGCCGCCCACGAGGAAGAACACGAAGGCCGTGACGAGGTAGAGCGTCCCGATCTTCTTGTGGTCGGTGGTGGTCAGCCACTCCACCGGGATGCGGCGGCGTATCGGACGGGGGCCCGGGACGGCGTGCGGGATGCCGGTGGCGGGGCCGGTGGTCGCCCCGGCCCCGCCGTCGTGCCCGTCCACCGTCCGGTGGCCGCCCGGCTCGGTGACGGGCCGGTCCGGGGCGCCGGAGCCGCCGTGCGTCCCGGAGTCTGTCTGCGTGCGTGTGTCCGAACCGTCCACCGGGGTGTGTCCTTCATTTCTGGCGCATGAACTCAATGGGCCGGGAAGAGCCTTCAGCACGGGGGGAGAGACCCGGCTCTTCCCGGCTGTGCCAGCATCGGCCGCGGGGCGCGCGGGGCCATAGGGCCGTGCGGGCCGGGACGGCTGCCGACGGTCCCGGGCCAGCAACCGGGCGGGCAGCCGAACGGCGGCGCGGCAAGGGGCTCTTGGCGGTGCCGGTCCGTAGCTCCATATACGGGAACGGCGCGGGGCGGACCCGTGTCCGCCCCGCGCCGTCCGCGCACGTACGCCCCTACCGGCCGCCGCGCTGGTGCTCCTGCTGCCCCCGGATACGCCCGGCGATCACCGCGGCCTGGACGCGCCGCCCGACCCCCAGCTTGGAAAGGATCGTGGAGATACGGTTCTTGACCGTCTTCTCCGCGAGGAACAGCCGGTCCGCGATCTCCCGGTTGGTCAGGCCCTCGCCGATCAGCTCCAGGATCTCGCGCTCCCGGGGCGCCAGCCGGTCCAGTTCGGACTGCGGGGACGTCTCGGCCTGCTGCGGGGCGCGCAGCCGCGCCATCACACGGGACGCCGTGCGCGGGTCCAGCATCGACTTGCCGGCCGCCACCGTCCGTACCGCGTTCACCAGGTCGGAGCCGTTGATCTGCTTGAGGACGTACCCGGCGGCGCCCGCCATGATGGCGTCGAACAGCGCCTCGTCGTCGTCGAAGGACGTGAGCATCAGGCAGGCCAGGTCGGGCATCCGGGCGCGCAGTTCGCGGCAGACCTCGATGCCCTCGTGGTCGCCGTTCGCCGACTCGCCGCGCTCCCCCAGCCGTACGTCGAGCACCGCCACCTGCGGCCGTACGGCGGGCACCCGGGCCAGGGCCTCGGCCCCGCTGGACGCCTCCCCCACGACCTCGATGCCGTCCTCGGCGTCGAGGAGGTCGCGCACGCCCCGGCGGACCACCTCGTGGTCGTCGAGGATGAACACGCGCAGGGGCGGTGCGCCGGGTCCGGTGGGCCCGATGGGCCCGGGGTGCTGGTTCATTCGGCTCTCGTTCTGTCGGCCGGGGTCGCGTACGAGGGGGTGCGCACGGCATCACACACCCGCTGGGCGATCTTCCGCGAGGGCCGGAAGTCCTGGGGGAATAGGGCCGTTCGGTCACCTTTGCCCAGTGCCATACTGACGCGCCCCATCCCCTTCAGGAGGTCCGTTCATGCCACGCCTCGCGTCGTATGCCCGCAACCCCCGGCCGCTCAGCGCCGTTCCGGTCCTCCCGGCCTCCCCCTCGGCCCCCGCTTCCGTCCCCGATCAGGCCGTCCGCTCATGAGCACCGTCAACGAGGATTACCACGCCCTGCTCGCCCGCCACGAGGCCATGCGGCTGCGGCGGCGCATCCTGTCCCCCGGAACCGAATCGGCCGCCCCGCAGGGGCTCGCGGCCGGCCGGGCGGGCGGCGGCCCGCGGGCCATCGGCCGCTCCTCGGGCGCCTCCGGCACCGGCCCCTCGCCCTACGGCGCGGCGGACTTCGACCCCGCGTCCTACGACGGCGCCGCCGACCAGCGGGTCATCACCGAGTATCTGGAACTCGTGACCCCCTTCGGCGAGCTGATCACCCACCTCTACGAGACGATGTTCCGGCGGTGGCCCTATCTGCGGTCGCTGTTCCCGGAGTCGATGGAGTTCCAGCGCGCCCATCTGGCGCGCGCCTTCTGGTACTTGATCGAGAACCTCCACCGGCCCGACGACATCGCGGAGGTCTTCGGGCGGCTGGGCCGCGACCACCGCAAGCTCGGGGTGCGGCCGGTGCACTTCCAGGCGTTCGAGGCGGCGCTGTGCGAGGCGCTGCGCCGCACGGCGGGCCCGCGCTGGGCCGACGCCGTCGAGCAGGCGTGGGTGCGCATGCTGCGGTTCGCCGTCGCGGCCATGGTCAGCGGCGCCGAGGCGGCCCTCGCCGAACCGCCGTACTGGCAGGCCGAGGTGACCGCCCACGAGCGGCGCCGCCCGGACCTCGCGGTGCTGCGGGTGCGGACGAACGAGCCGTACCCGTACCGCGCGGGGCAGTTCGCGGCCCTGGAGTCGCCGCTGCTGCCGCAGGCGTGGCGGCAGTACTCGATCGCCTGCGCGCCCCGGCCCGACGGCGAGCTGGAGTTCCACGTACGGCAGACGTGCGCGGGCGGCGTGAGCGAGGCGCTGGTCGCGCACACGCGGGCCGGTGACACGCTGCGCGTCGGCCCCGCGCGCGGGTCGATGACGCTGGACGACGAGCTGGCGAGCGACCTGGTCCTGGTGGCGGCCGACACCGGCTGGGCACCGGTGAAGGCGCTGCTGGAGGACCTGTCCGCGCGGCGCAGGCACCGGAACGTACGGCTGTTCCTCGGCGCGCACAGCTTCGCCGACCTGTACGACGCGGGCCCGCCGTCCGAGCTGGAGCGGCGGCGGCCCTGGCTGCGGGTGACACCCGTGATCGGGCGGCGGCCCGGCACCGGCGCCGCCTTCGGGGCGGGCGAGGACGGCTACGACGCGCTGGCCGAGGCGGTGGCCGAGGCCGTGACGCGGCACGGCGACTGGTCCGGGCACCAGGCGTACGTGAGCGGCCCGACCGCGGTGGTCGAGGCGACCGTGGCCCGGCTGACCGCCGCGGGCATGCCGCCCGGCAGCATCCGGCACGATCCGCTCTCGGACATCCTGCGCCCGTCGTCGCGCGCCGTGACGGGCGGTCCGGGCGCGGCGACGGCAGCGAACACCGCGTTCGAAGGAGTCGAGTCATGAGCGTGCCGACGACCGCGTCCGCCGGACGGACCGGTCCCGCGTACCGGAGTGCCGATGCCGCCGGGAGCGCCACGGCGCCCCGTACCCACGCCCCCGCCGGGGCGGCCGGCACCGGGCGGGCGCTCGCCCGGCACGTCGTCGTCATCGGCGGCGGCATCGCGGGCCTCGCCGCCGCGCACCGGCTCACCGGCGCGGGCCTGCGCGTGACGCTGCTGGAGTCCACCGGGCGGCTCGGCGGCAAGCTGCGCTCCGGCGAGATCGCCGGGGTGCCCGTCGATCTGGGGGCCGAGGCGCTGCGCGTGCCCCGGCCGGAAGCGGTGGACCTGGCGCGGGAGGTGGGACTCGGTGACCGGCTGCGGGTCCCGGCCGCGACGGACGCCGCGCTGTGGACGCGGGGCGGGCTGCGGCCGATCCCGAGCTGCCGCGGGCGCGACGTCCTCGGCCGGACCCGGACGGCCGACACGTACGAGGTGTCCCTGCGCGCCGCCGTACCGCAGCTGTTCGAGACGGCGCGGCACGACGGGGCGCTGCTGACCGGCGTACGGCGGGTTCGGCGGCGGACCGCCGAACAGCAGCGGCGCCTCGCCGAACAGCGCACCGCGGACGCGCGGCGCCGGACCCTGGAACGGGAGATCGCCGAGGAGCGGCGGCTCGCGGAGCAGCGGCGGATCGCCGACCGGCCGCGCTCGGGGCCGCTCATCCCGCGCCCGCGCCCCGAGTTCGCCCGTACGGGGGCCGGCGACCGGGCCACCGCCCACACCATCCCCGACCTGTCCCGCGGCGGGCCCGACTACCTGGGCCTGGACGGCGGCGCGGGCACCCTGGCGGGCGCCGTGGCCGATGCCGTACGCGCCGCGGGCGGGGCGATCCTGCGCAACACTCCGGCCCTCGCGCTGACCCGTACCGCGTACGGCTGGGAAGTGCGCACCGCCGCCCGCACCCTGCTGTGCGACGGCCTCGTGCTGGCGACCCCGGCCTGGACGGCGGCCACCCTGCTCGCCGCCGAGGCGCCGCTCGCGGCAGCCGAACTGTCCGAGGTGGCCTACGCGTCGATGGCGCTGGTCACGATGGCGTTCCGGCGCTCCGACCTGGCCGGGCTGACCGCGTTCGACGGCCGGTGCGGCTTCCTCGTACCGCCGGGGGACGGGCACACCATCAAGGCGTCCACGTTCCTGACACGCAAGTGGGACTGGCTGTCGGAACGAGCCAAGGACCTTTTCGTCCTGCGCACCTCGATCGGCCGGTACGGCCAGGAAGAGGTCCTCTACCTGGACGACACCGATCTAACGGGCGCCGCACTGCGCGACCTGGGCGAGGCCACCGGGCTGGCCGCGCGGCCGGTGGCGACGGACGTGACGCGGTGGATCGGCGGACTCCCGCACTACGCGGTCGGACACCCGGCACGCGTGACGCGGGTACGCAACGGACTGTCCCGCCTGCCGGGCCTGCGCCTGTGCGGCGCCGCGTACGACGGAGTAGGCGTCGCCGACTGCGTGGCAAGCGGCCAGCGCGCGGCAGACGAAATCATCGCCACGGCAGCCGCCTGAAAACGACAGACGAACCCCTTGCCAAGGCGGCAAACTGAGCACATCGGGCGCGTCCGCCCCACCGTCATACGGCGCCGGGACGCGCCCTCGTCCGGCAGCGGCGGCTGGGATCGGTGCGCGCCCTTGCGGGCCACCGTCAGACGAGACCGGCCCTCATCCGCCGCCGCATGGGGCCGGCACGCCTCCTCCCGCGCCACCGTCAGACGGGACTGGCTCGCGCCCTACGCCGCCGTCCTCTCCCAGGGCCTGTACGCGCTCTCGTCCGGCGCCGTCGCATGGGAACGGGACGCGCCCTCGTGCGCCACCGTCACGCGGGCCTGGCTCGCGCCCTACGCCGCCACCCTCGCCCAGGACCGGTACGCGCCCTACGCCGCCACCCTCGCCCCGAGCCGGTACGCGCCTACCCCCGTCACCATCACACGGGATCGGTACGCGCCCTCGTGCACCACCGTCGCGCGGGACCGGCTCGCGCCCTACGCCGCCACCCTCGCCCAGGACCGGTACGCGCCCTCGTCCGGCGCCGTCACGCGGGACCGGTACACGCCCTACGCCGCCCTCGCCCCGAGCCGCTACGCGCCTACCCCCGCCACCATCACATGGGATCGGTACGCGCCCTCCCACGCCACCTGCCCACCACGCCCCACTTCTCCACCACCCACCGCCTCTTCCCCACCCGGCACTCCGCCACCCCTCGGCGCCCCGCCACCCCCCGAAACCCCACCCCCACCCATCCCCCCTCCCCCACCCACCACCTCTGCTGATTCGACGTCACTTTCCGGCCATCCGTGCCAAGATAATGTCAGGGGCCGCCACACCGCGCTCCTGTTGTGCGGAGAGGTTTGGCCGGCGAGTGGTCCGGCAGGCGAGCGGGCCCAGGCGTCCGGGGCAGGTGGCCATGGCAGGCATCGATGAGACGCTGCGGGACCTGGTTCAGCTCAAGGGTGTTCTCGGCGCTTCGGTGGTCGACTACTTCAGCCGCCTCACCCTCGGCGCGGTCGGCGACCCGGCCGGGCCCGACCTCGAAACGGCCGCCCGCGGGGACACCGACGTGGTGCGGGCGAAGCTGTTCACGCTGGAACTCCTCGGGTACCGCCCGGAGCGGGTCCAGGACATCCTGATCACGCTCGACGACGAGCTGCACCTGATCCGCCCGCTCACCCGCCGCAGCCGCCAGGGCATCTTCGTCTACCTCGTCCTGGACCGGGCCTGCGGCGATCTGGACGCGGCGCGGGACCGCCTGCGGCAGGTCGAGTCGGAGCTGGACGTCTGAGCCGTCCGTCCCTCCGGGCGCGTTGTGCCGCCGGAACGGGACGAAAGGGGAAGAGTGGGTACGCACCGGTAGAGGCGGCGGTGGAGCGCGGTGCCGCGCTCGCCTCCGGAGCCCGCGACGAAGGAGGCGGACGATGCACGAGGGACTGCTGCGCGCGGTGGGCGCGACAACGGCGGTGTACGGCCTGGCGGTCACCGCCTGGCCCGCCCTGCTGGCCAAGCCCTCCGGCCTGGCGGAGGCGGACGGGCGGGTGGCCTCCGCGACCCGTACGTCGCTGCGCCCGCTGGCCTGGCGTGACGCGGCCGGCGGCCTCGCCCTGGCCCTGGCGCCGACGGGCCCGGCCCTGCGGACCGCCGCCTGCGTCCGGATCGCGGCGGACTTCGGTGACGCGGCCCTCCTGGGCGTGACGCTGCCGGGCCGGGCCCGGCGGCGTGCGGCGGTGGCCGTCTCGGTGGGCTGGGGCGCGTTGTCGGTCGTGGGACTCCTGTGGCCGACGGCCGGGCGGGCCGCCCAGGGCGCATGACCCGCACGCCCCACCCGTACGCCACTCCACCTGTACACCGCCCCACCCGTACGCCACTCCGCTCGTACGCCGCAGCACCCGCACTCCGCAGCGCCCCTGCACCACCCGCCCCCTCTGCCCGGAGCCCCCACATGCCCGCTGCCCCCTCGGTCGCCCTGTTCACCTCCGACCTGCGGGTCCACGACAACCCCGTGCTGAACGCCGCCTCCAAGGGCGACGGCGGCGTCGTGCCACTGTTCGTCGAGGACGACGGCGTACGGGCCACGGGGTTCGCCGCGCCCAACCGCCGTGCCTTCCTGGCCGATTGCCTGACGGACCTGGACGAGGCGCTGCGCTCGCGCGGGGGCCGGCTCGTCGTCCGTACGGGAGACGTCGTCGAGCAGACGGCGAAGGCGGCCGCGGCGGCGGACGCCCGTGACGTGCACATCGCGGGCGGCGTCAGCGCGTACGCACACCGCAGGGAGGAGCGGCTGCGGCGCGCGCTGGAGGCCGACGGGCGCCGGCTGCACGTGCACGACGCGGTGATCACCGCCCTCGCGCCGGGCACGGTCACCCCGGCCGGCCGCGACCATTTCGCGGTCTTCACGCCGTACTTCCGCCGCTGGCAGGCCGAGCGCCACCGCGACGTGCTGCGGGCGCCGGGGCGACTGCGGGTGCCCGACGGGGCCGGCTCGCGGCCCGTGCCCCGGCGCCGCGACGTGCCCGGGGTGTCGCCGGGGCTGGCCGCGGGCGGCGAGACCGAGGGCCGCCGCCGGATGACGGCGTGGCTGCGCGGCCCGCTCGACCGCTACGCGCAGCGGCAGGACGATCTCGCCGGGGACGCGACCTCCCGCCTCTCCCCGCATCTGCACTTCGGAACGCTGTCCGCCGTCGAACTGGTCCAGCGCGCCCGTAAGGCCGGCGGGGAAGGGGCGGGCGGCGACGCTTTCGTACGGCAGCTGGCCTGGCGGGACTTCCACCATCAGGTGCTCGCCGCGCGCCCTTCCGCGGCGCACGCCGACTACCGGACGCGGCACGACCGCTGGCGCCGCGACGAGCAGGAGGCCGAGGCGTGGCGTACGGGGCGCACCGGCTACCCGATCGTGGACGCGGCGATGCGGCAGCTCGCCCACGAGGGATGGATGCACAACCGCGCGCGCCTGCTGACCGCGAGTTTCCTGACGAAGACGCTGTATCTGGACTGGCGGCTCGGCGCGGCGCACTTCCTGTCGCTCCTGGTGGACGGCGATCTCGCCAACAACCAGCTGAACTGGCAGTGGGCGGCGGGCACCGGCACCGACACGCGCCCCAACCGGGTCCTCAACCCGCTGGCGCAGGCGAAGCGTTTCGACGCCGACGGCGCGTACGTACGGCGCTGGGTGCCGGAGCTGGCGGGCGTGCCGGGCCTGGAAGGCGGGGCGGTCCACCAGCCGTGGAAGCTGTCGCCCGCGGCGGCGCGGGCGAAGCTGGACTATCCGGAACCGGTGGTCGATCTGGCCGACGGTTTGGCGCGGTTCAAGCGGGCCCGGGGGGGTGATTGAGGCGGGCGGGGGCTCCGGGGCCGGCATGCGGGGGCGTCTTCGCGCGCGTACGCCCGCGAGGCCGTCGATACCGCTCTTGGCCGGGTATTCGCGGGCGATTCCGGTCAATCGACCGCACCGCGTTCTCGGACCGGGTTCCCGTGGCTAGCCTGTGCGCCGACCTGCTCCACTCGTACGCACGAAGGAGAGCGATCATGGTCGACATCCCCACCACGCCCGGCATGGCCTGGGACGAGGTCTCGTCCCTGAACGGGCAGATCGTGGGCAACCCCTCCGTGGCCCCCAACGCCGACGGCCGGCTCCAGGTGTTCGCCCGCGGCAAGGGCGAGCAGGCCCTGTGGACGATCTGGCAGAAGCGTGACGGCGGCTGGAGCGACTGGGAGAACCTGGGCGGCGTGCTGGGCAGCGAGCCCAACGCGATCCGCGGTGTGGACGGCCGGATCTCCGTCTTCTACAAGGGTGCCGACGGGCATCTGCACCACGTACGGCAGGGCGCCATCAACGTCGGCTTCAGCCCGGACGACGTCCTCGTACGCAACATCGGCGGCGACCCGGTCCCCGCCATGAACGCCGACGGGCGCCTGGACGTCTTCTTCCGGGGCACGGACACCCAGCTGTGGCACGTCTACCAGCTCAACGTCGAATACGAGAGCTGGGTGGCGCCGTCCAGCCTGGCCGGCGGCGTGCAGGGCAACCCGGCGGTGGCCCGCGCCGGCGACGGCAAGCTGGAGGTCTTCCACCACAGCACCAACGGCAACCTGTACGACAACCAGCAGAAGGTCCCCGACTCCAGCGACTCCTGGAGCGGGCACTTCGAACTGGTCCGCAACATAGGCGGCGGCGTCGAGGCCGGTCTCGACTCCGACCAGCGCATCCACGTCTTCTTCCGCGGCACGGACACCCAGCTGTGGCACATTCAGCAGAAGGCCGGCTACGACTCCTGGACCTCCGCGTCCAGCCTGGGCGGCGGCGTCCAGGGCACACCGGCGCTCGCGCGCGCGTCCGACGGACGGCTGGTGGTCTTCCACCACAGCACCAACGGCCACATGTACGCGGCCGAGGAGTCGCGGATCAACGGCGTGGACTGGAGCGGCCACTTCGAGCTGGTACGCAACGTCGGCGGCGACCCGGTCATCGGCACCAACCGCGACGGACGGCTGGAGCTGTTCTTCCGCGGCACGGACGACGCGCTGTGGCACCGGCCGCAGAAGTTCGTGTAAGGCGACGACCGGGCGCGGTGCGCACCACGGGCCCGGCGTGAGCCTTACGGGCGCGTCGCCTTGAGCGAGTACATGAGCGGGACGCGGGGACGGCCTGCGGGCAGGCGGTAGAAGCCGTCGTCCCCGCGTTCCAGCGAGCCGAAGCGCTGGAACATCGTCATGTCGTGCTCGTGCAGGAACTCCAGGCGCAGGCCCGTCGCGGCCAGCGCGGAGACCACGTCGCCGAGGGTGTGCTGCCATTCGACGCGGCGGTTGTTGACCGTGGGGGCCGAGAAGTCCGTATACGTACCGGGGCTCTCGTCGACCCACGCGTCCCGGCTGAAGTAGTCGTGCGCGATACGCGAGCCGCTCTCGTCGTCCAGGGCGTCGGTGAGCGGGTGGAACTCGGCGAGGTAGAGGAAGCCGCCGGGGGCGATCAGCGAGGCGGCCGTCTCCGCCCAGCGGCGGATGTCCGGGAGCCAGCACAGCGAGCCGATGCCGGTGTAGACGACGTCGTACGTGTCGGGGGCGGTCGCGGAGGCGGCGACGGCCTCGGCCGCGTCGTACACGTCGGCGGCGAGGAACGTGGCGCGGTCCGGGCCGATGCCCAGCTCGGCGGCCGTCGCGCGGGCCGCCTCGACGGCGGGCTCGGAGAAGTCCAGGCCGACGGCGTGGGCGGCGCCGCGGTGGACCCAGGACAGGGTGTCCTGGCCGATGTGGCACTGGAGGTGCAGCAGCGTCCTGCCGGTGACATCGCCGACCTCCGCCACCTCGAAGTCGCGGATCACATCGCGGCGCCGGCGGAAGCCGTCCTGGTCGTAATAGTCGCTGGCGAGGTGCAGGGGAACGCGCTCGTCCCACATGGCCCGGTTGGCCGCACGCCAGTCCTCGGGTCCCTTGTGTGTCAGCATCCGCCGAAGTTATCCACAGGCTGGGGGCCGCGCCAGCGGATTTTTCCCGACCCTGCGCAGAATGGGGCCATGACTGACGAGACCACCACTGCCAACACTGACAGCTCCGGGGCGGCGTGCGCCCCGCGGGCGGCCGGTTCCCCCGGTGCCGCGCCGGACTGGGAGAAGCGCTTCCGGGCGCCGCGGGTCAGCCTGCCCGAGTGGGCCGAGGACGCCCCGGACCGCTCGCTGTTCGTCTCGAACGCGACGGGCACCTTCGAGCTGTACGCCTGGGACCGGGCGACCGGCGAGCAGCGGCAGGTCACGGACCGTCCGAACGGCACGACGGACGGCACCCTGACGCCGGACGGCGAGTGGATCTGGTGGTTCTCCGACACCGACGGCGACGAGTTCGGCGTCTGGATGCGGCAGCCGTTCGGCGGCGGCGCGGACGAGCCGGCCGCGCCCGGTCTGGAGCCCTCGTACCCGGCGGGCCTGGCGCTCGGCCGGGACGGCACGGCGGTGATCGGCCGGTCCACGGACGAGGACGGCACCACCATCCATGTCGTACGGCCCGGGCAGCCGCCCGTGGAGATCTACCGGCACCGCGAATCGGCGGGCGTCGGTGCCCTGTCGCACGACGGCTCCCTGATCGCGGTCGAGCACACCGAGCACGGTGACGCGATGCACTCCGCGATCCGCGTCGTACGGCCGGACGGCTCGACCGTCGCCGAGCTGGACGACACCAAGGGCGGCACCGAGGAGCTGGGCCTTTCGGTGATGGGCTTCGCGCCGGTGGACGGCGACTCCCGGCTGCTGGTGGGCCATCAGCGGCGCGGGCGCTGGGAGCCGATGATCTGGGACCCGCTGTCGGGCGAGGAGAGCGCCCTGGCGATCGACCTGCCGGGCGACGTGGGCGCCGACTGGTATCCGGACGGCGCGGCCCTGCTGGTGGAGCACGAGTTCCGGGCGCGCGCCGAGCTGTGGCGCTACGAACCGCTGACGCGGACGCTGACCCGCGTCGAGACGCCCACCGGGACGGTCTCCGGGGCGACGGCCCGGCCGGACGGCGCGGTGGAGTTCCTCTGGTCGTCGGCCGCGCAGCCGCCGGAGGTGCGCTCGACCAGCGGGGCGGTCGTCCTGGACCCGCCCGGGGCGAAGGCGCCGGGGTCGGTGCCGGTGACGGACGCGTGGGTGGAGGGCCCCGGCGGCACGGTCCACGCGCTGGTCCAGCGGCCGGAGGGCGATGGCCCGTTCCCGACCGTGTTCGAGGTGCACGGCGGCCCGACGTGGCACGACAGCGATGCTTTCGCGTCCGGGCCCGCGGCATGGGTGGACCACGGTTTCGCCGTGGTCCGCGTGAACTACCGCGGCTCGACGGGCTACGGCCGCGAGTGGACGGACGCGCTCAAGCACCGCGTCGGGCTGATCGAGCTGGAGGACATCGCGGCGGTACGGGAATGGGCCGTCTCCTCCGGGCTGGCCGACCCGCAGCGGCTGGTGCTGTCCGGCGGCTCGTGGGGCGGCTATCTGACGCTGCTCGGACTGGGCACCCAGCCGGAGGCGTGGGCGCTCGGCCTGGCCGCGGTCCCGGTGGCGGACTACGTCACCGCGTACCACGACGAGATGGAAGCCCTGAAGGCGATGGACCGCACGCTGCTCGGCGGCACACCGGAGGAGGTCCCGGAGCGCTTCGAGGCGTCCTCCCCGCTGACGTACGTGGACGCGGTACGCGCGCCGGTCTACATCTCCGCCGGGGTCAACGACCCGCGCTGCCCCATCCGCCAGGTGGAGAACTACGTCGACCGCCTGAAGGCCCGCAACCACCCGCACGAGGTCTATCGCTACGACGCCGGCCACGGCTCGCTGGTCGTCGAAGAGCGCATCAAGCAGGTCCGCCTGGAGCTGGACTTCACTCGGCGGTATCTGGGGCTGGGAGGGGATGGGGAGCTCAAGGAGTAGGAACTCAGGGGGGTGCGGGGGTGGGGGTGGGGCGGGGGGGGGAGGGGAGGGGCCCCCGGAGCAGCCGCCCAAGCCCTCCCCCCGCCCCCACCCCGCGCCCTCTCCCCCACCCCGCCTCCCCTCCCCATCCGGGACAATGGAGGTTTGTACGGAGCACGGCAATCGCGACGGCAGTCGTGGAAGCGGCGCCACGGCGGTCGCGAAGCAGGTTGCCACGGCAATCGCGAACGCGGTGCTCATCGTGTGGCAGGAGCGTGCTCCTGCTCGTCTTGTGGCAGGAGATCACGCGCGGTGTCCCAGAAGCAGGAAGCCCCCTCGGCCGGTGACGGCCGTCTCGACCTGCAGGCCGACTGCGGCAGCTGCTTCGGGCTGTGCTGTGTGGCGCTGCCCTTCGCCGCCTCGGCCGACTTCGCGGTCGACAAGCCCGCGGGCAAGCCGTGCGGCAATCTCCAGGCGGACTTCAGCTGCGGCATCCACGCCCGCCTGCGCGACAAGGGCTTCTCCGGCTGTACGGTCTTCGACTGCTTCGGCGCGGGCCAGAAGGTCTCCCAGATCACCTTCGGCGGTACGGACTGGCGCAGCGCGCCGGACACCGCGCGGCCGATGTTCGACGTGTTCCCCGTCATGCGCCAGCTCCACGAGCTGCTCTGGTACCTGACCGAGGCGCTGTCGCTGCCGCCCGCCCGCCCCGTCCACAAGGACCTCCGCCGGGCCCTGAAGGAGACCGACCGGCTGACCCGGGGCAGCGCCGAGGAGCTTGCCCAGGTGGACGTCGCGGCCGTACGGCAGGAGGTCAACGCGCTGCTGCTGCGTACCAGCGAACTGGTGCGGGCCGCCGTGCCCGGCCGCAAGAAGAACCACCGGGGCGCCGACCTGATGGGCGCCCGGCTCGCGGGCGCCAACCTGCGGGGCGCCAATCTGCGCGGCGCCTACCTCATCGCCGCCGACCTCACGGGCGCCGATCTGCGTACCGCCGACCTGATCGGCGTGGACTTCCGCGACGCGAACCTGAGCGGCGCCGACCTCACCGGCGCGATCTTCGTCACCCAGGCCCAGCTCAACGCGGCCAAGGGCGACGCGGCGACCAAGCTGCCGACGGGCCTGAGCCGACCGGCTCACTGGAAGTAGCCGGGACGCGTCCCGGCAGGGCGGTCAGGGCCGCGGCGCCCCGGCCGCCTTCTCCCCGGACGCACCGTTCTCCGCCTCGCCCGCCTTCTCCGCGGGCGCGCTGTCGTCCGCCTTCTCCCCGGACGCAGCACTGTCCGCCCCGTCCGTCCCCTCCCCCGGGACCAGCCCCAGCGCCACATCCCTGGCCGCCTCCGCCTCCCGGCGGAAAAGCCGGAACCACATGAAGAGGACGAAGCCGGCGAACACGAACCATTCCCCGGTGTAGCCCAGGTTCTGGAACGCCTTCAGGTCCAGGCCGCTGCCCTCCGCCGCCGTCGGCGGTACGGCACGCAGCGGGGCCTGCGCCTCGGTCACGGTGATCCAGGCGTCGTACACGTCGTACGGCACGATGTTGACCAGCGACGCCGCGCTGATCATGCCGAGCTGCCCGGCCGGCAGCCCGCCGCCCGCGTGCACCCCGTCGGTGCCCTGGTTCTCCGACGCCTGCAAGGCGCCGGTCACCTTCACCGCACCGCTCGGCGGCGCGGGCACCTTCGCCCGGTCCTCCGGCGCGTTCGCGTCTCCGGGCAGCCAGCCCCGTACGACCGGGAGGGCCTTGCCGCCGTCCGTGCGCAGCAGCGTCAGCACGTAGAAGCCGCGCCGGTCGTCGAGCCGGCGGTCCGGTACGAGCAGCTGGTGGGCGGTGTCGTAGCGGCCGGTCGCGGTGGCCTGCCGGCCGGAGGTGACCTTGTCCACCGGCAGCAGCTCGGCGAGCGGCCTGGCGGCCGCGGTCTTCGCCTCGGCGGACCGGTCCTCCTGCTGGTGGTGGGTGTCGACGCGGTCCTCGAAGCGGCTCAGCTGCCAGCTGCCCATGAAGACGCAGAAAGGGATCGCCAGTACGGCGAAGACGTTGATTCCCCACCACCGCGGGGTCAGCAGGAACCGGTACACATGGCCAACGGTACGGGGAGAGCCACCCGGACCGGACGGCGGGGCCGAGCCGCCCCACCGCCATGCGCCCGGCAGGGACCACCGGTTACTTGGCGGGCAGCGCCTCGGTGCGGTAGACCGTGCCCGCGCAGGCGTCCGGGATCTTGGCGTCCGCCGCCGCGGGCTCCCCGGCCTCCGGTGTGTGGTTGAGCACGACACCGCCCGGCGGCTTGGAACCGCCGCCCGGCGTGCCGTCGTCGCCACCGGCCTGGCCGCCGCCGCCCGTGGTGCCGCCGCTGCTGCCGCCGTCCGTGGCGGCCGCCGAGGCGCCGGGCGAGGTCTCGCCGGGCGCCTTGGACGGGCCCGGGGACGGCGAGGGCGGGGGCGCCGCGCAGCCGGTGACCCCGCCGCCCTCGGCCGGCACCCACGCGAACTTGACCTCGTACGCCTGGCCCGGCTTGAGCACCAGCTGGTCCGGCGTCGTGATCGGGTCGGGCAGACCGGGGGCCGCGTCGCCCGCCGTGTGGTCCACGACGCTGATGCGCGAGCTGTTCGTACTGCCCTGGGCGAGGACGCCGACCTGGCCGCCGCCTTCGACCGAACACGTGGTGTCGGAGGTGTTCACCACCCGGAACGCGCCGTAGACCCGGCCCGCCGAGTCGGCCGGACCGACGTGGCTGACACCGTTGCCAAGCTGCGCACGTGAGCAGGCGGGCGAGGTGACGTCCATCGTGGCTGACGGATCGGGGGTGGTTCCAACGCCGGTGCCGGGCTGCTTGCCGTTCTTGTCCGGGCCCTTGCCCGGCTCGGCGGTCTTGGTTCCCTCTTCCGTCTTCTTGCCGCCGTTGCCGGTCGGCGGCTTGCCGGTACGCTCCGTGCCCTCGCCGTGCGAGCCCGTGGTGCCGCCCGGGGTGCGCTGCGTGCTGGCGGCGTTGGCGGGGCGGTCCTCGGGGCCGTCGCTGAAGCTGGCCACGTGCACCATCGCGGGGATGGACGTACCGCCGAGCAGGAGGGCCGCGGCCGCGCCCACCACGGCATGGCGGCGGCGCCGGCGGCGGGCCGGGACGGCGCGGCGCAGGTGGTCGAGCGCGTCGGGAGCGGGCTCCAGGTCGTCGACGGCGGAGCGCAGCAGCCGCCGCAGCTCGTCCTCGCCTACGCCGGAACCGGCTCCGGAGCCGTCACCTTCCGGACCCTGCGGGTCGCGGGCAGCACGCGGATCATCCGCGTCGCCGGCCTTCTGGGAGCGGCGCGGGTCGTTCTCTTCGTGCGAAACGTGCGGGTCCTGCCGGTAGTGCGGGCCTTGCGGATCATGCGGGTCGTACGGGCCGAACTGCTTGCCACTCATGCGGGAGCCTCCATGGCGACGCGCAGCGCCGCGATACCCCGTGAGCCGTACGCCTTCACCGAACCGAGCGATATCCCCAAGGTCTCGGCGACCTGTGCCTCGGTCATGTCCGCGAAGTAGCGCAGGACCAGGACCTCGCGCTGGCGACGCTGCAGCCCGCGCATCGCCTTGATCAGTTGGTCGCGTTCCAGGAGGTCGTACGCGCCTTCCTCCGCGCTGGCCATGTCGGGCATCGGCTTGGAGAGCAGCTTCAGCCCGAGGATGCGGCGGCGCAGCGCGGAGCGGGAGAGATTGACGACGGTCTGGCGCAGATAGGCAAGGGTCTTCTCGGGGTCACGCACCCGGCCCCGGGCGGAGTGCACCCGGATGAAGGCTTCCTGGACGACGTCCTCGCACGAGGCGGTGTCGTCCAGCAGCAGCGCGGCCAGCCCCAGCAGCGAACGGTAGTGCGCGCGGTAGGTCTCGGTGAGATGGTCGACAGTCGTGCCCGCAGCCATCGCGTCGTCAGTGTCCCCACGCTGGGGAGAGAGCTGCGCGGGTTGCGCGGGCTGCGCGGCGGGCCACGGGGCGATCACCGGCATGCCCCCGGGCAGCCGGGGCCGCAACGGCCGCACCGCCGTGCCACCGGAGCCCCCTGGGGCGATCGTGATGCCGAGTACCTCTGCCACGCCTGTTGGACACGTTTCCCCCCATCAGGGTTGTACGCGCAAGACACCGTTTTTGACGGTGAGTCAAATGCCCTCATGCGTACCAGCTGCTCCCCAAATACCCCATTTGTCCCGCACGGCCATGGCCACCCGCGAGGGGCGGCCACAAAGACGCTTCCCTCCCAACTACCGGTTGCAGCAAGGGGGGAAGCGCATGGTCGAACACGCCGTCGGGCCAGTTCAAGTGGTTTGGACCAACGACTCGCTCACAGGACCTTCACACGACTCACAAGGTATCTCCTGAGCGGATCAGTGACAGCACCAATCGGGTCAGAGCCCGGCCCGAAGCGGCCCACCGGGACCGCCGACGACGGTTCCCGGCCACGGAGCACCGATTACCGGACACCGGTCCTCCCCGGACCGGGCTCCGGCGTCCTACGCCGTCAGCTCCGCCGCGACCACCTCGGCGATCTGTGCCGCGTTCAGCGCCGCGCCCTTGCGAAGATTGTCCCCGCACACGAACAGCTCCAGCGCACGGGGGTCGTCCAGCGCCCGCCGTACCCGCCCGACCCAGGTCGGGTCCGTGCCGACCACATCGGCGGGCGTGGGGAACTCGCCCTGCGCCGGATCGTCACAGACCACGACGCCCGGCGCGGAGGCCAGGATCTCGTGCGCCCCGGCGACCGTGACCTCGTTCTCGAACCGCGCGTGCACGGTCAGCGAGTGAGTGGTGATCACGGGAACCCGTACGCAGGTGGCGGAGACCCGCAGACCGGGCAGCCCCAGGATCTTCCGCGACTCGTTACGGACCTTGAGTTCCTCCGAGGACCAGCCGTCCTCCTGCAACGACCCGGCCCACGGCACGACGTTCAGCGCGACCGGCGCCGGGAACGGCCCGAGGGTGTCACCCATCGCCCGCCGTACGTCGCCGGGGGTGGTGCCCAGTTCCGTACCCGAGACCGCGGCGAGCTGCGAGCGCAGCGTGTCCACGCCGTCCCTGCCCGCGCCCGAGACGGCCTGGTACGAGGAGACGATCAGCTCGCTGAGCCCGTACTCGGCGTGCAGCGCGCCCAGCGCGACGATCATCGAGAGCGTGGTGCAGTTCGGGTTGGCGACGATGCCACGCGGGCGCACCCGCGCCGCGTGCGCGTTGACCTCGGGGACCACCAGCGGCACGTCCGGGTCCAGCCGGAAGGCGGCCGAGTTGTCCACGACCACCGCGCCCTTGGCGGCGGCGATCGGCGCCCACTGCGCGGCGACCTCGTCGGGTACGTCGAACACCGCGACGTCGATACCGCCGAAGACCTCCTCGGCCAGCGCGAGGACCTCGACCTCCTCGCCCCGTACGGTCAGCTTCCGGCCGGCCGAGCGGGCAGAGGACACGAGCCGGATCTCGCCCCAGATGTCGGCCCGCTCGGAGAGGATGCCGAGCAGCACCGAGCCGACCGCGCCGGTGGCGCCGACGACGGCCAGCTGCGGCTTACGGGCCGCGCGGTCACCCGCGCGGCCCGTAGCCGTACCCGAGAAGGGGGACGTCATCGACCGGTGCCGCCGTACACCACGGCCTCGTCACTCTCACTGTCGAGACCGAAGGCGCTGTGCACGGCCTGCACGGCTTCCTTGACGTCGTCGGCACGGGTGACGACCGAGATGCGGATCTCGGAGGTCGAGATCAGCTCGATGTTCACGCCCGCGTTGGACAGCGCCTCGAAGAAGGTCGCCGTCACCCCGGGGTTGGTCTTCATACCGGCGCCGACCAGCGAGATCTTGGCGATCTGGTCGTCGTAGCGCAGCGAGTCGAAGCCCACCGACGCCTTGGTCTTCTCCAGCGCCGCGACGGCCTTGCGGCCCTCGTCCTTCGGCAGCGTGAAGGAGATGTCGGTCAGGCCCGTCGAGGCGGCCGACACGTTCTGCACGACCATGTCGATGTTGACCTCGGAGTCCGCGATGGCGCGGAAGATCGTCGCCGCCTCGCCCGGCTTGTCCGGCACGCCGACGACCGTGACCTTCGCCTCGGAGGTGTCGTGCGCGACGCCCGAGATGATCGCCTGCTCCATGGGCTGGTCCCCTTGCGGTTCGTTGCTGACCCAGGTGCCGCGCAGCCCCGAGAAGGACGAGCGGACGTGGATCGGGATGTTGTAACGGCGGGCGTACTCGACGCAGCGGTGCAGCAGCACCTTGGAACCGGAGCTGGCCAGCTCCAGCATGTCCTCGAACGAGATCCAGTCGATCTTCCGGGCCTTCTTCACGACCCGGGGGTCGGCGGTGAAGACGCCGTCCACGTCGGTGTAGATCTCACAGACATCCGCGTCCAGCGCCGCGGCCAGCGCGACGGCGGTGGTGTCCGAGCCGCCCCGCCCCAGCGTGGTGATGTCCTTCTTGTCCTGGGAGACGCCCTGGAAACCGGCGACGATGGCGATGTTGCCCTCGTCCACGGACGTCTTGATGCGGCCCGGGGTGACATCGATGATCCGTGCCTTGTTGTGCACGGAGTCGGTGATGACACCGGCCTGGCTGCCGGTGAAGGACTGCGCCTCGTGACCGAGGTTTTTGATCGCCATCGCCAGCAAGGCCATGGAGATCCGCTCTCCGGCGGTCAGCAGCATGTCGAACTCGCGCCCCGACGGCATCGGGGACACTTCCTGCGCGAGATCGATCAGCTCGTCCGTCGTGTCGCCCATCGCGGAGACCACCACAACCACCTGGTTGCCGTTCTTCTTGGCCTCGACGATTCGCTTGGCAACGCGCTTGATGCCCTCGGCATCCGCAACGGATGAGCCGCCGTACTTCTGCACGACAAGGCCCACGTGCGCTCCTCGCAACTGTCTCTTCGGGAGTTTCCTCCCGGACCCCCTGACACGGGGGTACTGCGGTCGGCTCAGTCTAACGAGCAGGCGGAATCCGCCTCGCCAATACCACATGGTGAGACATCTGGCTCACGTCACGCGTTGTCGTGGACCGGCGTGGGCGCGCCGTTGCGCCCGCTCGGCCAGCACATGCCCGCTTCTCCCGGGGGCACACGGAAAGGTAAGCCAGGTCACACCGGCATGGCGGCCGCACGGGTGGGCCGCGTCAGGGAAACGCGTACCCGCCCACCGGGCCGTCTCACACCCGCCGCAGCCCCAGCGGCCCGGCGATCTCCGCCGCCATGACCTTGCCGGCCTCCTCGGCCAGCCGCTCCTCGTCGCCGTCCACCGCGCCGCTGTCCGTGTCCAGGCCGTCCAGCGCGTCCAGCGGCTGGTCGAGGCGTACGTGGGCGACCAGCGACTGCAGCGCGCGCAGGGCCGCGCTCGCCGTCGGCCCCCAGTTCGACAGGTACGAGAACTGCCACCACCACAGCGCCTCGCTGATCCGGCCCGCGCGGTAGTGCGCCAGCCCGTGCCGCAGGTCCGTGATGATGTCCGCGAGATCGTCCGAGATCCGGGACGCGACGGGCTCGCTGCGCGGTACGTACGGGTCGAAGACCTCGGAGTACACGTCGACCGGGTCCAGCAGCCGGGCGAAACGCTCCCGCAGCTCGTCCACGTCCGGCTCCGGGCCGACGTCGGGCTCGTACCGCTCGTCCGGCACGATGTCCTCGTGCGCGCCCAGCCGGCCGCCGGTCAGCAGCAGCTGGGAGACCTCCAGCAGCAGAAACGGCACGGCACTGTCCGGCTCGTCGCCCTTGGCCACCTCGGTGACCGCGACGATGAAGCTTTCGATCGAGTCGGAGATCTGTACGGCGAAATCGTCCGGGTTCTGCGTCGCGTCGTGCAGCGTGGCATCAGACATCGAGAAGTCTCCTCCCTTCGAAGGCCCGCCCGAGCGTGACCTCGTCGGCATACTCCAGATCGCCCCCGACGGGCAGTCCGCTGGCCAGCCGCGTCACCCGAAGGCCCATCGGCTTGACCATGCGCGCGAGGTACGTGGCCGTGGCCTCGCCCTCCAGATTCGGGTCGGTGGCCAGGATCAGCTCGGTGATCGTGCCGTCCGCGAGCCTGGCCAGGAGTTCCCTGATCCGCAGATCGTCGGGGCCCACGCCCTCGATCGGGCTGATCGCCCCGCCGAGCACGTGATAGCGGCCGCGGAACTCGCGGGTCCGCTCGATCGCCACGACGTCCTTGGGTTCCTCCACGACGCAGATGACCGCCGGGTCGCGGCGGGGATCCAGACAGACCCGGCACTGCTCGTCCTGCGCGACATTGCCGCAGACGCTGCAGAACCGCACCTTCGCCTTGACCTCCATCAGCGCGTTCGCGAGCCGGCGTACGTCGGTCGGCTCGGCCTGAAGAATGTGGAAGGCGATCCGCTGCGCGCTCTTGGGACCGACGCCGGGCAGCCTGCCCAGCTCGTCGATCAGGTCCTGAACCACGCCTTCATACACGGAACGTCTTCTCTCTCTTCTGCCGTGCTGCGTACGCTAGTTGGCTGCTCCCCGGAAAGGGAGCCCCGTTTACCCAACTCTTCCCCGGGCCCGTCCCGGTGACCGGGACGGGCCCGGGGCCGTGGCCAGGGCCTGGTCCGAGGCCCGGACCGGGCCCGAGGCCGGGTGGCTCAGAAGGGGAGGCCGGGGATGCCGCCGCCGCCCAGGCCCTGGGCGAGCGGGCCGAGCTTCTCCTGCTGGAGCTGCTGGGCGCTGGCATTGGCGTCCCGTACGGCGGCCAGGACGAGGTCCGCGAGGGTCTCCGCGTTCTCCTCCGCGCTCCCCGCCTCGGGGTCCACCGCCTTGGGGTCGATGACCAGGCCCTTGAGCTCGCCGGAGCCGTTCACGGTCGCCTTGACCAGGCCGCCTCCCGCCGAGCCCTCGACGGGCGTTTCGGCCAGCTCCTGCTGGGCCGCCGCGAGATCCTGCTGCATCTTCTGGGCCTGCTGGAGCAGCTGCTGCATGTTGGGCTGACCACCGGGGATCACTACGTGACTCCTGCCGTACGACAACGATTGGTGCGGTAGCCCGAGCCTACGTGCTCGAACGGCGCTACGCCCTACGCCGTACGGAGGAGCACGGCGGTACGGGCGCGGCACGCACCGTCACCGGGGCGGACACGTCCTGGTGGCCGGCCTGGGCCTGGCTCCCCGCCCGGCCGTCCGTCCGCGGTCAGTGGGCGGTGCCGTCCCGGAGGCGGCCAGTCCTTGTTGGGGGTACTCGTGGTCGGTGCTCGTCGCTGGCGCTCGTCGCCGGTGCTCGTCGCCGGTGCTCATCGCCGGTGCTCATCGCCGGTGCTCATCGCTGGCGCTCGTCGTCGGCGCTCGTCGTCGGCGCTCGTCGTCGGCGCTCGTCGTCAGTACTCGTTGTTGAACTCCTCGACCACCGTCGCGCCCAGCTCGCGGACGATCAGATCGTGTCCGCTCAGGGCGGAGTCGACGAGGTCGGGGTCGTCCTCGGCCGGCATGTCGTCCTCTATCGACACCGGCGCGGGCTCCGGCTCGCGATACCCGGTCTCCGGACCGGCACCGCCCGCGGCACCGCCTCCGGACGCGTACGAACCACCGTTCCCGCCGCCACCGGCGGTGCCGACGCCGACGGACCCGTAACCGCCGCCTCCGGCCGGGGCGCCCGTCGGCGCGACCGCCTGCCGCGCCATCTGCGCGCCCTGGCCGCCGCCCGTGGCACCACCCGCGTCGTACCCGGAACCGCCGTCGTACCCGCCGGACGGTCCACCGGACCCGCCCTGGCCGCCGCCCTGCGCGGGCGCGCCCGAGGGGCCGCCGCCGAAGCCGCCGCCCTGCGGCGCGCCTCCGCCGAAACCGCCACCGCCTCCGCCACCGCCGGGCGGATTGGTGCCGCCGGAAGGATCGACGATCGCCTCGACCTTCCACTGCACGTTGAACTTCTCGGCCAGCGCCTGCCGCAGCACGTCCTCGCTGCCGCCGTTGGCGAAGCTGTCGCGAGCGCCCGCGTTCGGGAAACCGATCTGCAGCGTCGTGCCGTCGAACCCGGCGACCTGCGCGTTCTGGCTGAGCAGAATCCAGGTGAAACGCCGCCGGCCCTTCACGGCCTCCAGAATCTCCGGCCAGAGCTGCCGCACCTGCGCGGCCCCCTGCGCCATGTTGCCGCCACCCTGCGGGGCCTGCTGCCCGGACTGGGGCTGCTGTCCGTACGGGGCCTGCTGCCCATGCTGTACGGGTTCGGACTGACCCGGCGCGGACGGCGCACCGCCACCGGCCGAACCACCCTGCCCGGGCGCCGCAGCCGTGGGCCACCCACCAGGCTGTCGCCCAGCGGCCGCACCACCGGCCCCTTGCTGCCCAGGCCAGGCACCGGGCTGCCGCTGTCCGGCCCCGGCCCCGGCCCCGGCTCCGGCTCCACTCTGGCCGACTCCCTGGCCGCTTCCAGCACCAGGCCAGGCCCCGGGCTGGGCGCCGGACTGAGCCGCCGCCCCACCGGACGCCCCGGACGCAGCACCGGAACCGGCACCGGGCCAAGCCCCGGGAGCCGCCCCGCCTCCAGGCGCACCAGCAGCAGCCCCGTGAGCAGCCTGCTCACCGGGCCCACCGGGTGCCGCCGGTGCCGCTCCCGCTCCTGCGCCCCCTCCCGCAGGCTGACCCCCTGCCGGCGTGGACTGTGCACCTGCCGCCATGGACTGCGGGCTCGCCATGGGCTCCGAAGGTCCCACGGACGCCGACGCGGGGGCACTCCCCGCACCCATCCCCCGCACCGCGGCCCGCGCCGCGGCCGGGCCGGACGGCCCGGCGGGTGGGCCCGCGGGAGGCGGCGCGGCGGCATGGCTGCCGGGCCCCGGCTCCGGTACGTACTCGACCTCGGGTCCGCCGATGCCCGTCGACACCGCGCCACCGAGGTTCAGCCCGGCCGTGCTCGCCCCGCGCTCCAGGCGGTCGAGGCGCGCCTGCACCGAGCGCTCGTCGTCGTACGCGGCAGGCAGCAGCACCCGCGCGCAGATCAGTTCGAGCTGCAGCCGCGGCGAGGTGGCCCCCCGCATCTCCGTCAATCCGACATTGACCAGGTCGGCGGCGCGCGCCAGCTCCGCGCCCCCGAACACCGACGCCTGGGCCTGCATCCGCTCGACGACATCGGCAGGCGAGTCGATCAGACCCTTCTCCGCCGCGTCCGGCACCGCCGCCAGGATCACCAGGTCCCGCAGCCGCTCCAGCAGGTCGGCCACGAACCGCCGGGGGTCGTTGCCGCCCTCGATGACGCGGTCCACGACCTCGAAGGCCGCCGCCCCGTCGCCCGCGGCGAACGCTTCCACGATCGAATCCAGCAGCGACCCGTCGGTGTACCCGAGCAGGGACGTGGCCATGGCATATGTCACACCGGCATCGCCCGCGCCGGCGAGCAGCTGGTCCATCACCGACATCGAGTCACGCACGGACCCGGCCCCGGCCCGTACGACGAGCGGCAGCACACCCTCCTCCACGGGGATGTCCTCCTGCCCGCACACCTCACCCAGGTAGTCGCGCAGCGTCCCCGGCGGCACCAGCCGGAACGGGTAGTGGTGGGTACGCGAACGGATCGTCCCGATGACCTTCTCGGGCTCGGTCGTCGCGAAGATGAACTTCAGATGCTCCGGCGGCTCCTCGACCACCTTGAGCAGCGCGTTGAAGCCCGCCGACGTGACCATGTGGGCCTCGTCGATGATGTAGATCTTGTACCGGCTGCTGGCCGGCCCGAAGAACGCCTTCTCCCGCAGCTCACGCGCATCGTCGACGCCACCGTGCGAAGCGGCGTCGATCTCGATGACATCGATGCTTCCCCGCCCGTTCCTCGCGAGATCCACACACGACTGGCACTCCCCGCACGGATCGGGAGTGGGACCTTTCTCACAGTTCAGACAGCGCGCCAGGATGCGCGCACTGGTCGTCTTGCCGCAGCCACGCGGCCCACTGAACAGATACGCGTGGTTGACCCTGTTGTTGCGCAGGGCCTGCTGCAGCGGATCGGTCACGTGCTCTTGCCCGATGACCTGAGCAAAGGTCTCGGGGCGGTAGCGGCGGTACAGCGCGAGGGACGACACGCATACGACGATATCGGCCCGCACTGACAACCGGGCCGCCCCCGATCCCCGGAACGCAAACGCCCCCCACGCACCCGCCAGAGCTCACTTACCCTTGCTGCCTTCCGGCCCTGGGGGAGTTCGGTGAGATAGCGCCACGTGAGGGGCTGCGCCCAACCCTAGCGGATTCCGCCCCCCACACACGACCCCACCCCACCCAAGATCCACCCGCACCCCCTCCCCCGAGCCCATGTTCGCGAGCACCCCTCAACGTCTTGTATTGTTTGCGGCGGAGGATTCGCCTAGTGGCCTAGGGCGCACGCTTGGAAAGCGTGTTGGGGGCAACCCCTCACGAGTTCGAATCTCGTATCCTCCGCACCCGCCCATCAGGGCAGACGAGGGCCCCGACCGGATCACCGGTCGGGGCCCTCGTCATTCTCCGGCCCGGTCCGTTGTCCTGGTCGTGCCGGTGTTAGCTGGGCGTTAGCGGGGCGGCAGCCGGGCGGTAGCGGGCCCACGCACAGTCGATGTCGTACGGAAACGCACCCGACACCGACTCTCTCCGGGGGACCCCACATGAGCGCCACCGCCTCCACCCGCCGCCGCATCGTCCGCACCGCCGCCGCAGCACTGACCGCAGCCGCCGCCCTGTCCCTGACCGCCTGCTCCGGCTCGGACACCGCCGCCTCCAAGCCCGCAGCCCAGGCGGACACCGGCGGCAACGACCCCGCCGCCGGCACGCAGGTGACCGAGGCACAGCCGGGCGCCGGCGACGGCACCACGTCCCACACCACCGGCGGATCCGGAAACGGCGCCGCCAAGGGCACGGAGAAGAGTGCGGGGAAGAGCACGGGCAAGAGCGCGGCGAAGGGCAAGTTCTGCCGCACCACCGAGCTCACCATGGAAGCCGTGGACAGCTCCCCCGACCAGCAGACCGGCGATGTCACCGTTCAGATGACCAACAAGGGTGGGCGGACCTGCTCGGTGACCGGTTTCGCCGGCGTCGACCTCAAGGACGCCGACGGCACCTCCGCCCCCGTCCACCGCGGCGGTGAGCAGCCCCGCATCACCAACCTCAAGCCCGGCGACACCGCCACCTTCAGCATCTCCTACAAGGTCGACACCAGTGGTGGGAACCTCGCCACCCCCACCCACCTCATCGTCACCCCGCCCAACGAGACCCACAGCGTCTCCCTCAAGTGGCCCGCCAACGCCCCCAAGCTCGCCGGCCCCTACGACGAGAAGATCCAGGTCCACCCGGTCGGCATCGCCAACTGACCACCACGAAAACCGCGGCGCGGCCTCTTACGGAAAGCACTCCGGTCGGGGCCTTCGTCGTTCTCCGGACCGGGCGGGGCGGCGAGTGGCCGCGGTGCCGGGAATTTCTCATGACCACTGGATGAGGTGGTTTTCCGTTCCGGCCGTAGAAGCCCCTCCTGTCAGTGGGCAGGAATCCGTAGATGCCGGAAGGCGCGGTAACGGATGGCGGAGGGGGGTGACGGAATTGCGTCAGGTCGTGGTCCGGGGCCGGGGGCTGGTTCGGGAAAGCCGGTGGGTCGGCTGCTGGGTCGCGGCGTTTTGTGCGTCAGGCTCCAAGTGAGCGCGCACTGGCGGGCGTCATCTCGCTCACGCCTGGCGCCCGCCTTCTGCCTCCCAAGGGCTGCGTTCGGCGAGCGCGTCGCGGCGAGGCTCCCTACAGGTGCTGCTCCCTCCGGTGCCATCCCCTTCTCTGGGTACCCGCATCACCATGGGTGAAATCTTGGTCGGGACCTGTTCGTGGACGGATCGGGCGCTGGTGGGGAGTGGGTGGTATCCCGTTGGACGGCGGGATGCCGAGGGGCGGTTGCGGCATTACGCGGAGCAGTTTCCGGTGGTGGAGGTTGATTCCACGTATTACGGGCTGCCCAGTGAGCGCAACAGCCGGCTGTGGGCCGAGCGGACGCCGGACGGGTTCCGGTTTGATGTGAAGGCGTTTTCCTTGCTGACCGGTCACCCGACGCGGCCCGCGGCGTTGCCGGATGATTTGCGGTCCGCGTTCGTACGGCGGAGGGGTGGCGAAGCCGGGGCGGACAGTGGGCTGTTGGACGAAGTCTGGCGACGGTTCAGTGCGGCGGTGGAGCCGTTGCGGGCGGCTGGGCGGCTCGGGGCCTTGTTGTTTCAGTTTCCGCCGTGGTTCGCGCCGGGCGTGCGGGCCGAGGAGTTCCTTACGCGGTGCAGGGAGCGTACGGAGGGCTGGCCGGTCGCCGTGGAATTCCGGCATCCGGAGTGGTGGCGGGGCGAGGGTCGGCAGGCTGACACGGCGGCGTTGTTGCGCGAGTTGGGGGTGGCTGCCGTGGCCGTGGACATGGCACAGGCGTTGCCGGCTTCCATACCCCCCGTCGCTCCCGTTACGGATGACCGGCTGGCGGTGGTGCGACTTCATGGGCGTAATGCGGCCTGGGGTACCGGGAGCAAGGAGGAGCGATTCCGGCACCGGTACGGAGAGGAAGAGTTGAGGGAATGGGTACCGCGGGTGCGGGAGATGGCGGAGCGGGCCGATGTGGTGCACGTGCTGTTCAACAACTGCTGTGGTGACGCGGCCGTACGGGCGGCGGAATCGATGCGGCGATTGCTCGGTCAGACGTACCAGGAGTAGGGGGGAGGGGCGGAGTGAGTGACGGGGGCGGAGTGGGAGAAGGGGGCGCGCGCGAATGCCCCGGGTGGGTGACTGGTGGGGGGTGAAGGGCGGGGATCGTGGGGAATGTAAGAGGGAGAACGTATTGAGGAAAGCGCGGTGATGGGGGTGAAGGGGCGGACCGGTGGGGCATCGGCGCCGTTACCGGATCGCGCGCGCCGCCCCGCCGTGTACCCACTTGAGACAGGAAGAGGAAGTGGGTAGTGGGGGGAGAGGGATTCGCGGGGGTAGGGGATAGCTAGGGCAGCGGGTAGCAGGTGGCGGGCACGTGCGCGTTGGTGCGTGATCGGTTGCCGTTCCCGTACGTAGGCGCAGCTCCCGTACGTAGGCGCATTTCCCGTACCTAGGCATAACTCCCGCAACTGGGAACGGATTCCGCAGCCGCCATCCCTCACCGCCGTCTTTCTTCGCTCCCCACCGAAAGGCACGTCATGCTGCACGGAATCGACATCTCCGCCCATCAGTCCTCCTTCGATGCCGCAGGTCAGGACTTCGTGTTCATCAAGGCGACCGAAGGGCGTTCGTACGCCAGTCCGCACCGGGCCGATCAGGCGGCCAAAGCCCGGGAAGCGGGGTGTGTGGTCGGCTTCTACCACTTCCTCTGGCCGGGGCACATCGCCGCGCAGGCCGAGTACTTCGTCGAAAAGTGCGGGGCCAAGGAGGGTGAACTGCTCGCCGTCGACTGGGAGACGACGAGTTCCGGTACGCACGCGAGCGGTGCGCAGAAGGACGAGTTCCTGCGCGAGGTGAAAAGGCTGCGGCCGCATCACCGCGTGCTCCTGTACACCAACGTGTCGTTCTGGAAGGGCCACGACACCACGTCGTACGCCGGGGACGGGCTCTGGATCGCCGACTACGTCTCCCCCGGCAAGCCGCGTATCAAGGGGAAATGGCTGGTTCATCAGCACGCCAACCGGCCGGTGGACAAGAACGTGGCGCGGTTCGAGAACCGGGAGGCGCTGAAGAAATGGGCCGCCGGCGAAAAGACGTGAGGGGCACGGCATCCTGAAGGCCGCACAGCCGAATCAGTGATCGAGCTACGGGGGAGGGCGGGCCGATGAAGGCCGCTGTATATCTCGCGCATCCGCGTCCGGGCAGTTTCAACCACGCGCTGGCCGGTGCCGTCGCGGCGGAGCTGAGCAACCGGGGATGCCAGGTCGTCACGCACGACCTGTATGCCGAGGGGTTCGACCCGCTGCTGCCCGCGGACGGTACGGAGACGGTGCGGGCGGCCGGCGATCCGCACGACACCTGGACGGCGCGGCACCGTGCCGAGCTGGCGACGCTGGACGCCTTGGTTTTCGTCCATCCGAACTGGTGGGGCATGCCGCCGGCCGTACTGACGGGGTGGGTGCAGCGCGTGATGGCGCCCGGTGTGGCCTACAAGCTGGGTACGGCGGACGGTGAGCCCGTCGGGCTGCTGTCAGCCAGCCGGGCGTTGGTGCTGAACACGTCCGACACGCCCGCCGAGCGGGAGGAGCGGGAGTTCGGCGATCCGTTGCAGCGGATCTGGGCAGCGTGCGTCCTGCCGTACGTGGGGGTCACGGACGTACGGCGGCATGTCTTCCGTACGGTCTCGGACTCCACCGAAGGGGAGCGTGAGGCGTGGTTGGAGGAGGCGAGGGAGCTGGCAGCGGCGTTGGTTTCCTGAGCTTGCGGCCACCGGGGCGGGAGGGCTCCAAAAGTCGGGCTTTACATACGTGTGCGTACGCATGAACCGCGCGGGCGCGGCGGGGCGATAGAGAGAGAGTGAGACTGTTCCGCCCCGCGAGGGCAGACCGAGATGACGACGACACCGCCCTGCTCCGCGCCGTCGCCCGCGGGGACCAGGCCGCGCTCGCCGCGTACTACGACCGGCACGCCGGGTGGCTGCACGCGCGGCTCACGCGGCGCTGCGCGGATCCGGAAACCGTACGCGAGGTCCTCCAGGACACGTTCGTCACCGTGTGGCGCTCCGCGGCCTCCTACCGCGGGGCGCCCCGGCGCGACGGCGGGTCCGGCGGCTGGCTCTGGGTGATCGCCGCGCGTCGGCTGGTGGACGCGCAGCGGGCGTACGCGCGGGCAGAACGGGCCGAACAGGCCGAGCGGGCCGGCCACGTCCGGCACGAGCCGCCGGGGGCCGAGCCGTCCGCCGAGGAGCGCGTCCTGTCCCGGCTGGAGTACGGCGAGGTGGGCACCGCCCTGCACCGGATCGCGCCCGAGCTGCGCGAAGTGCTGCGCGCCACGGTCGTCGACGGGCTGACCACCCGCGAGGCCGCCCGCCTGCTCGGCATACCGGAGGGCACGGTCAAGACCCGCGCCATGCGCGCCCGGCGCGAACTGCGTGCGGAGATCGACCGCTTGCGGAGCAGCCACGTTTCGATGGGTTCGATGGGAGGGCTCGCGTGACGGGCGTAAAGGGTATGGGTGAGGGCCCCGCCAGTCGGCGCGCGGGCTTGGCCAGTCGGCGCGTGGGCTTGGCGAGTCAGCCCGGGGGCCCCGCCAGTCGACAAGCAGCCCCGGCCAGTCGGCATGTGGATGTGGCTGCGAGCGCGCGGTACGCCGACGGCGCGCTTCCGGAGCCCGAGGCGTGGGCGCTGGAGAAGCATGTGGAGGGCTGTGCTCGGTGTGCGGGCACGGTCTCGGCGGCGGTCCGGGCGACGGCGTCCGCCGGGGACGTGCTGGAGGGCGTACGGGGAACGCTGCTAACCGTGGTGGCGGAGACGACGGGGGCCTCAGGAGCGCGCGCTGCGGGGGTTAAGGCACCGGCCGCACCCCGGCAACCGGCTGCCCCCCTTACCCGCGCCCTCTGGGCCGCCGGGCCCGCGCTCCGCGGCCCGTGGCTGGTGGCGCTGCTGCTGGTGTGCGCGGTGGCCGCCGGGCTCGCTTTCGGGGGCGGCTTCGCCGGGGCACGGCCGCTGTTGTTCGCGCTCGCGCCCGTACTGCCGGTGGCCGGGGTGGCGCTTTCGTACGGGCCGCGCGCCGACCCGATGTACGAGATCAGCGCCGCGTCGCCGTCCGGCGGGCTGCGGCTGCTGCTGACCAGGGCCGCGGCCGTCCTCGGGGTGAGTCTGCCGCTGCTCACGGCGGTGGGCGCGCTGCTGCCGGGGACGCCCGGACTGCCCGGCGCCGCGGCCTGGCTGCTGCCCGGCCTGGCGCTGACGGTGGGGGCGCTGGCGCTCGGGTCGTATGTCGGGTGCCGTATCGCTTCCGGGATCATCGCGGCGGGGTGGGCTTCCGCCGTGCTGCTGCCGGTGCTCGCGGCGCAGGCCGGGGGCCGCGGAGGCGCCGGGGTGTTTCCGGCGCGGGCGCTCGCCGAGCAATTGGCCCGGTACCTGTCCGGGGGCGCGGCGCAGGGCGGCTGGGCCGCGGTCGCGGTGCTGGGCGCCGGGCTCGTACTCCTGCGCCGCAATCGGCTGGAGAACCTGTGAATACGAGATCCGCGCACACGGAATCCGTGAATATGAGAATCGGGGGCATCGACGCCATGCAGGCCGACGCGGCGAGCGGTACCGAGAAAGAAGACCCGACCGGGCACGGAACCGGGACCGGGCACGGATCCGAGGCCGAGCATGACCCCGAGACCGGGCACGGCACCAAGCCCAGTACGAACACCCCCACCATCCACATCTCCAACCTCACCGTCCGGCACCGCCGAAGCATCGCCCTCGACGGGATCGACCTCGATCTCGCCCCAGGGGTGCACGGTCTCCTCGGCCCGAACGGGGCCGGGAAGACCTCGCTGATCCGGGTGCTGGCCACGGTTTCCCGGCCCACCGCCGGACGCGTCATGCTTCTGGGCCGCGAGGTATCGGGCCACCGGGAGCTGACCGCCGTCCGGCGCCGCATCGGTTACCTGCCGCAGGACTTCGGGTTCTACCCGGGCTTCACGGTGCGGGAGTTCGTCGCGTACGTGGCATGGCTGAAGGAAGTGCCGGGCGAGCGGGCCGGGGCGGCGGTCGAGCGGGCCGTGGCGCGGGTCGGGCTGGCGGACCGTATCGACGCGAAGATGAAGACGCTGTCCGGTGGCATGGTGCGGCGGGCCGGCATCGCGCAGGCCATCGTCAACGATCCGGAGATCCTGCTGCTCGACGAGCCGACCAACGGGCTCGACCCGGAGCAACGTGTCGAGTTTCGGGCTCTGCTGCGGGAGTTGGGCACCTCCGGGACGGTGGTCGTGTCGACGCACCTGGTGGAGGACGTCGCGGTGGCGTGCACGGGGGTCACGCTGCTCGAAGGCGGCCGGGTGGTCTATCGCGGTACGCCGGAGTCGCTTGCGGGGGAAGGGGCTGCGGACGGTACGGACGACGGGGCAGGTGACCTGGGCGGCAGTCCCGCCGAGCGCGGCTATACGGCCGTACTCCGTGCCCACCGCGCCGCGACCTCCACTCCCCCGGGGGCTCGCCGATGACCACCACCGTCCTCCCGCGCCCCTGCCCCCGTCCCCTCCGCGCCGAATCGCGCCACAGCGTCGCCCCTTGGGCCGCGATCGCCGTCTTCCTCACCCTGGCGATCGTCATGGTGTCGAAGGCGGACCAGTGGCAGGGAAGTTGGGGAACGACCCGTATCTCGCTGCACTCCGCTGCCACCTTGCTCGGCGGGCCCCTCGTCGCCGCCATCGGCTGCTGGCACGGCGGCCGGGAGCGGCGGTGCCGTACGGACGCTCTCCGGATCGCCGCGGCCCGGAGCCCGCTCGCGCAGTTCGCGGTCGCCGCGCTGCCCGTCATGCTCGCCGTCGTCGTCGGCTACGTGCTCGCCGCGGCCGGCACGGTGGCGGCCTCATGGCCGTACGCCTCGGCCGGGCCGTCGCTCCCGCCCCTCGTGCTGCCGATCATGGCGGACGCGGTGTTCCTGGCCGCGACGGCGGCGGGGGCGATGGTCGTCGGGCGGCTCGTACGGTGGCGGCCCGCGGCGCCCGTGCTCGCGGGGCTGACGTACGCGGTTCTGGCCCTGCCCACCTACCGGGGGACGGCCGTCCGCTTCCTGATTCCGTCCGTGGAGGACGGGATCGGTGAGGCGCTGCCCGCCGGGTGGCAGCCGGTGGCGATGGCCGGGTGGACGGGCGGGCTCGCGGTGGCGGCCGTTCTCGCGTACGCCGCCCGTCGGCGCTGGGCGGGGCTGCTTCCGCTCGCCGCCGCGGCCTGCGCAGCCGTACTCCTCGTACAGGCGGGAGACCGCGCGTGGCGGCCGGACCCGGTGGCCGCGCGCCAGGTGTGCGACGACTCGGCGCCGCGGGTGTGCGTCAACGCGCTGGACAGGAACCTGCTGCCGCAGGTGTCGCGGGCCCTGTCCGGCATCACGGGCCGCCTGGCGGGCGTACGGAACGCGCCGGTCCGCTTCGAGGACCTGCGTCGTGCGCCCGGGCCCGACGAGGCCCAGCTGCCGCAGCTCTTCCGAGGTCAGAGCGTCGTACGGGGGCAGCTGGCCGACCCGGAGCGGTTCGCCTGGGAGGCGGCGGCCGAGCTGACCGCGCGCGGTGACGCCTGTGAGGCCGCCCAATTCGATCGTATGGACAGTGCCGTACGGGACTGGCTGGTCTCCAACGGACTCAGTGACCGGCGGCGGGCGTCGTGGGCGCGGCTGGCCCGGGAGCAGGGTGACGAGCAGGCCGTCGCCCGGTCCGAAGCGGGCGCGCGGGCCCTTCGGCGCCTCGCCTCGATGGGCGAGGAGCGGCGGCGGGCGTGGCTGAGTCGCTACTTCGCTTCGCGCGGGAGCTGTGATGCGCGGGAGGTGCCTCGGTTGTAGGCGGGAGGCCCTCGGTCGTCCGGGGCCGGTGCTCAGTTGTGGGGCGGGTGGCCCGTCTCAGCCCGCCCCGAGCGGTGTCGCCGGCTTCCGGTCTCAGTCCGCCATGAACGGCGTCTCCGCGTCCCGGTCGTACGCGAGCTTGCCCGCCGTGTAGGTGGCCCGTACGGCGCGGTCGTCGCCGAGGATGGTGAGGGCGAAGAGGAGGTCTTCGATGGTGTCGGCCTGGGTGGTGCGGTCGGCGAGGAGGGGTGTGGCCTGGGGGTCCAGGACGGTGAAGTCGGCTTCCTGGCCCGGTGTCAGGGAGCCGATCGTGTCGGCCAGGCCCAGGGCCTCCGCGCCGCCGCGGGTGGCGAGGTAGAAGGACTTGACCGCGTCGAGGGTGTGGTCGCGCAGCTTGGCGACCTGGTGGGCGTCGCGCATGGTCTGCAGGAGGGCGAAGCTGGTGCCGGCGCCGATGTCAGTGCCCAGGGCTACGGTGAGCGGGTGGTCGCCTTCCTTGGCCTCTCGGAGGGGGAAGAGGCCGCTGCCCAGGTAGAGGTTGGAGGACGGGCAGTGGGCGACCGCCGTGCCGGAGCGGGCGCAGTGGTCGCGCTCGGCGGGGGTGAGGTGGATGCCGTGTGCGAGGACGGTACGGGGGCCGAGCAGGCCGTAGTGGTCGTAGACGTCCAGGTAGCCGTCGCGGTCTGGGAAGAGGGAGGAGACCCAGGGGATTTCGTCGCGGTGTTCCGAGATGTGGGTGTGTACGAGGGTGGTGGGGTGGGCCGCGCGCAGGGCGCCCGCCGCTTCGAGCTGGTCCGGGGTGCTGGTGGGGGCGAAGCGCGGGGTGATGGCGTAGAGGTTGCGGCCTTTGCCGTGCCAGCGCTGGATGAGCGACGAGGACTCGTCGTAAGCGCGCTGGGCCGTGTCGAGCAGGGCGTCGGGCGCGTTGCGGTCCATCCACACCTTGCCGGCCGCGACGCGCATGCCGCGCCGGGTCGCCTCCTCGAACAGCGCGTCGGCCGAGTCGGCGTGCACAGAGGCGAAGACCAGGGCCGTGGTCGTGCCGTTGCGCAGCAGCTCGTCGCAGAAGGAGGAGGCGACGCGGCGGGCGTGGGCGCCGTCGGCGAAGCGCTCCTCTGTGACATAGGTGCGGTCGAGCCAGTCGGGCAGCTGGGCGCCGAAGGCCGCGATGGCCTCCTTCTGCACGTAGTGGGTGTGGGCGTCGATGAATCCGGGGGTGATCAGGTGGCCTGAGTAGTGCACCGGTTCGGTGCCGGGCGGCAGCCGGTCGCGCAGGGCCGCGTACGGGCCGGCGGCGGTGATCCGGCCGCCCTCGCAGATCAGCAGCCCGTCCGCCTCGTGGACGAGGGCGTCGGCGTTGCCGGTGCGGAAGGGGTCGGCGCGGAAGCGGATGAGGGGGCCGCGGACGGCGGTGGGGGCGGAGGCCGGGGTGGGTGCGGAAGCGGCGGCAGACGTGCTGGTGGTCATGTGCGGGCGCGTACCCGTTCCGGGCGGAAACGGACCGGTGTACGTGGGTTACGTCAGCCAGGCGGCTCCCGGTACAGCCGAACGGGTCGGGTATCGGCCGCGGGCGACAGAGGTGGGGGCGGGGACGGCAAGACTGTGAGCGGGTGACCGGACCGCCGGGCCGTGCCGGACCGTACGACGAAGCCGGACCGTCCGACGAAGCCGGACCGTACGACGGAGACGGGATCGGGTACGGCGGGCACGGCGGGCACGGCAGCAGCCGGACGACGGGTCACCGCAGCCGTTGGCAGGCGAGGAACAGGGGCCGAATTGGGCGGGATGGCGGGCCGGGACACGACGGCGAGCGAGCCGCAGGGACGCACAGCGGGGCGGCGTACGACGGCGAGCGAGCGGCGCGGACGCGCCGCAGGCCAACGCACGGGCTGGTACGCGGTACGGGCCCTGGTGGCCCTGCTGATCCTGGCGGGGCTCATGGTGGGCAGCCGCGCCCTGGCGACTCCCCCGGACGGGCGCACTGTGGCCACCCCTCCGAGCGGGCGTGCCATGGCCGCCCCTCCAGGTGGGAACGCCGTGGCCGCCCCGCCTGGCGCGCCGCTCGCTGCCCACGACGTACAGGCAGTGCACGCCGCCGCCCGTCTCCCCCGTAACGTCGAAGCCACCCGGCAGGCGGTCATCCGGCTGGTCAACCGCGAGCGGGCGCGGGCCGGGTGCCGGCCCGTGCGGTCGCACCGTACGGTCACGGAGGCGGCCCAGCGGCACAGTGGGCACATGGCCCGCGACGACTCGCTCTCCCACCGGGAGCGCGGTGGTTCCGGGCCCGGCAACCGGCTCTCGGCCGTCGGTTACGACTGGCGCCGCGCGGGCGAGGACATCGCGCGCGGCCAGCGCGGGGCGGCCGAGGTGGTGCGGGACTGGGTCCGCAGTCCGGAACACCGGGTGGTGCTGACCGACTGCGCGTTCCGGCACGCGGGCGTGGGGATCGACACCGGCACCGACGGGCGCGGGCCGTGGTGGACGCTGCTGTTGGCCGTTCCGTCGTGACGGCAGGCCCCGGGGCGTAGCGTCCACGGCCACCGGCCGGGCGCGGCGGGAGCGCCGGGCCCCGGGACGTAACGCCCCACGACCACCGCCCGGAAGCAGCAAGCTCACTCGAGAACGTGCACCACGATGCCCTTTTTACGCATGTCCTTGACCGCCTTGAGCGACTTCTTGGCATCGGCCACGCCATTCGGCCGGTAGAGGCGCTCGGGTCATATTGCCGCCGTCGACAATGTGATGCTCGGTGGTGAATGCCTTGGCATTCACCAGAGCCGCCGCATCGCGGGCCTCGAGGCCGCTGTGCACCTGAATCGCGTCGAGAGTCGCGCGCTGAATGCCGCGCGCCTCCATGTCCTGCCGGAAGGCGGCGTCGAGCGGATGCGAGGCGGACCGGATGGCCTTGTCGACGGCGGCCGGCTGCACCTGCGCGTGGTCCTCGGTCTCCTCCGCCGTAACACCACCGGACGCGACCCGCTGCGAATGCCGCAGCCAGTGCGCATTCAGACCGACCGGATCCTGGCTTACGCGCGAGGAACCCGGCCCACCGCCTCGACCGGACTCGTGCTCGTGCCCATGCGACCGCACACTTCCTCCTCCGAGGCGCCAGGGAACTCCCGCCCTTCCTACCGACGCCGGGGCAGACCTCACTCCTCCATGGGAAGGCCCTTTCGGGCAGGCGGGCTGCCCCGGCGGCAGCCCCGTATCGCGCGGACGAGGCCCCTGCTCAGTGCGCTCAGTGCACCGACGACACAGCCGCCCCATCCGGCCCGCTCGGCGCGGCGGCCTCGCGCGGCCGTACGGCATGTTCGGCCAGTTCGCCGAAGAGCAGGCCGAAGGCGGCCCACAGGGCGAGCTGGACGGCGAGTGCGGAGACGCGGAACTTCCACAGCAGGAGGGCGGGGAAGTCGTGCGGCAGTTCGTTGACGGCCGGGAGGAACGCGTAGGCGAGGCCGACGGCCACGGCGAAGGCGGCCAGCGCGACGACCGTGGCGTACCAGGTGCCGAGGCGGGGTGCGAGCCGCTTGCCGAGGATGACCGCGGCGATGGTCAGCAGCACGCTGAGGGCGATCATCAGGAAGTACAGCGCGGTGCGTTGGCCGATGGAGTCGGGGTCGCCGACGGACGGCGGGTTGGCCGGGTACTTCAGGAACGGTACGAAGTAGACCGCGGCGAAGGCGGCGCCGGAGAGCAGCAGCGCGGTGGCGCGGGGGCCGAAGCGGCCGACGCGGCCCAGCGCGAAGCAGTAGGCCAGGGCGGCGATCCCGCCCAGTGCGACGCCGTACACCAGGACGCCGGTGGCCAGGCCCAGGGTGGACTGCACGCCGCGGCTGACGACCTCCACGGCGTCTTCGTGGCCGTGGGCGTGCGCGTCCTCGAACGCGATGGCGGCGTCGACCTGGGGCTCGCCCAGCAGGTAGGCGACGAGCAGGGCGAGCAGGCCGGCGGCGAGGCCGGCCAGCATGCCGCGCACCAGGAGGGATCTGACGGTGGCGGAGTTCATGTGCGCGCCCCCGGTCAGTGGCAGGGGAAGCCGAGCAGGTGGCGTCCGTCGTGGACCCACTCGTGCACGTCGGTGCCGGAGAGCAGTGAGGTGGCGCCCTGTTCGGCGCCGACGAAGTAGAGCAGGACGAGCATCAGCAGCCCGCCGAAGACCGCCCAGGGCAGGACGGTCCTGATCGGCAGGGTGGCGGGTGCGGCGGGTCCGGTGGTCGGCGGCGCGACGGACTGGGCCATGGCAGAACCTCCTGGGAAATCACGCGTCCCGGACAGTGGGTCGTCACGACAGGACGGGTCTGGCTCGTCCGGCGGCCCCGTACGGGACCGGTCCGGGCTCACAGTGGCGCGACCGCGCCGGAATTCCACCGGCTTCCGTCATGTCATCGTCAATATCATCGGGAACGTACCGCGTGGCGGCGGCCGGGCCAAGGGGCCCCGGCGCCCGGACAGGCGCACGGCGGCGGGCGGGCGCCCCGCCGTACCCCTTGTGCGCCATCAGATGTGTGCGGCCAGGACGCGACGAGGAGAGGTGCGCATGACAACCCGGGTGACGTTGGTCTCACCGTCCTTCGACGACGCCCTGCACGCGGTGCGCTTCCCGGCGGACGAAGCCCTGACGCCCGCCGGGCTGCGCCGCGCCCGCGCCGCCCGCCCCGCCGCTGCCGCGCTGCCCGCCGACCGGGCCCTGACCTCCCCGTCCGCGCGCTGCCGGGAGACGGCCGAAGCCCTCGGCCTGCGGGCGGCGCCGGACCCGGGCGCGGCGGGGTGCGCGATGGGCCGCTGGCGGGGACTGGCCCTGGAGGACGTGCTGGCCGCCGAACCGGAGGGCGTCGCGGCCTGGCTCGCCGACCCGGACAGCGCGGCGCACGGCGGCGAGCCGCTGACGCGGTTCCTCGGCCGGGTGACGGACTGGCTGACCGGCCTCGCGGCGGAGGGCGGCCGGGTGGTGGCCGTAGTGGAACCGGACGTCGTGCGTGCGGCGGTGGTGTGCGCCCTGGGGGCACCGCCGTCGTCCTTCTGGCGGGTGGACGTACCGCCGCTGACCGTGACGGCGCTGAGCGGGCGGGACGGGCGGTGGAACGTCCGGGTGGCGGGGGAGCTCGGGCAGCGGGCCGGGGGCTCCGGGCAGGGAGCCGGGCAGGGGACCCGAGAACCCGGACAGGCGGCCGGGAACCTCGGGCAGGACGCCAGGGAATCCGGGAGGGGAATCCGCAAATCCGGACAGGCGGCCGGGGGCCCCGGGCAGGCGACGCCACCCCAGGCTCCCTAACCGCGCGCACGGACCGCCGTATCCTGGACGGAACCCGTTATTGCACATAGCTCGCAATAACGAATCCGGCGGGTACGCGGGTACACCGGTACACGCGTGCAAGGGACACGAAGGAGCGGTGCGGTGGCATCTCCAGGCTCTCCAGTGGTGCTGGGGATCGAGTCGTCGTGCGACGAGACCGGGGCCGGGCTCGTCCGGGACGGGCGGCTGCTCGGGCACGCGGTGGCGTCCAGCATGGACGAGCACGCGCGGTACGGCGGCGTCGTGCCGGAGATCGCGGCCCGCGCCCACGTGCACTCCCTCACGCCCGTCGTACGCCGCGCCCTCGACGAGGCGGGCCTGACCATGGGCGACATCGGCGCGGTGGCCGTGACCACCGGGCCCGGCCTGTCGGGTGCCCTCCAGGTCGGCCTGGCCGGTGCGAAGGGTCTGGCGTACGGGCTGGGCGTGCCGCTGTACGGGGTGCACCACCTGGCCGGGCACGTCGCCGCCGACACCCTGGAGCACGGCCCGCTGCCGAATCCCTGCATGGTGCTGATCGTCTCCGGCGGGCACACCTCCCTCCTCCTCGTACGGGACCTGGCGCGCGATCCGATCGTGCACCTCGGCGACACTCTCGACGACGCCGCCGGGGAGTGCTTCGACAAGGTCGCGCGGGTCTTCGGCCTGCCGTACCCGGGCGGTCCGGCGATCGACCGGGCAGCGCGCGAGGGCGACCCGAAGGCCGTCGCGTTCCCGCGCCCGCTGACCGGGCCGCGCGACGATCCGTACGGCTTCTCCTTCTCCGGCCTGAAGACAGCCGCCGCGCGCTGGGCCGAACGGCACGCCGGCGACGAACTGCCCGTCGCGGACGGCGCGGCCTCCCTCCAAGAGGCGGTGGCCGACGTGCTGACCCGCAAGGCCGTCGCGGCCTGCAAGGAGCACGGCGTGGGCACTCTGGTGGTGGTGGGCGGCGTGGCCGCCAACTCGCGCGTGCGGTCCCTCGCCGAGGAGCGCTGCCGGGCGGCGGGCATTACGTTGCGGGTACCGCCCCTGCGGCTGTGCACGGACAACGGCGCCATGATCGCCGCCGTCGGTGACCTGCTCGTCCGGGCGGGCGCCGAACCGGCCCCGCTGAACCTCTCGATCGACCCGTCGGCGCCGCTGGAGTACGCGGCCCTGCACCCGGTGGCCAGGGCGGCGCAGGCCGCCGCGTAACGGCCGCCGCAACCGCCCTTCCGCCTCCCCGACCGCCCCGGAGCCCCCCCTTGCGTACCGCCGAGATCCGCCGCCGTTTCCTCGACTTCTTCGCCGAGCGCGGCCACACCGTCGTCCCCAGCGCGCCGCTGCCGACGCCGGACCCGACGCTGCTGTTCGTCAACGCGGGCATGGTGCCCTTCAAGCCGTATCTGACCGGTGAGGTGGCGGCGCCCTGGCCGCGCGCGACCAGCGTGCAGAAGTGTGTGCGGACGCTGGACATCGAGGAGGTCGGCAAGACCACCCGGCACGGCTCGTTCTTCCAGATGAACGGCAACTTCTCGTTCGGCGACTACTTCAAGGAAGAGGCCATCCGCTTCGCCTGGGAGCTGTCCACCGGGCCGGTCGCCGACGGCGGCTACGGCCTGGACCCGGACCGCATCTGGGTCACCGTGCACCACACCGACGACGAGGCACGGGACCTGTGGCGGCGGATCGCCGGCCTGCCCGAGGAGCGCATCGTCTCGCGCGGCGACGAGGACAACTTCTGGTCGATGGGCGTGCCCGGACCGTGCGGTCCCTGCTCGGAGCTGTACTACGACCGGGGGCCCAAGTACGGCCGGGCGGGCGGCCCGGAGGTCGACGAGGACCGGTACATGGAGTTCTGGAACCTCGTCTTCATGCAGTACGAGCGCGGCGAGGGCACCGGCAAGTCCGGCTACCCGATCCTCGGCGAACTCCCCCGCCGCAATATCGACACCGGCATGGGCCTGGAGCGGATGGCCACCCTCCTCCAGGGCGTCGACAACCTCTACGAGATCGACGAGACCCGCCCGGTCCTGGACCGCGCCGCCGAACTCGCCGGGGTCCGCTACGGCGACGACGAGCACAACGACGTACGGCTGCGCGTGGTCGCCGACCACGTCCGTACGGCCCTGATGCTGCTCGCCGACGGCACCACCCCCGGCAACGAGGGCCGCGGCTACGTCCTGCGCCGCATCCTGCGCCGCGCCGTCCGCTCCATGCGCCAGCTCGGCTACGAGGACCGCGCGCTGCCCGAGCTGCTGGCGGTCGCCCGCGACTGCATGGCGCCCAGCTACCCGGAGGTCGCCGAGTCCTACGAGCGGATCGCCGGCCAGGCGGCCGGTGAGGAGGACGCCTTCCGCGCGACGCTGCGCCAGGGCACCGCCGTCCTGGACACCGCCGTCGGCAAGGTCAAGGCGGAGGGCGGCCGTTCGCTGCCCGGCAAGCAGGCGTTCCTGCTGCACGACACGTACGGCTTCCCCATCGACCTCACCCTGGAGATGGCCGCCGAACAGGGCGTCGAGGTGGACCGCGAGGGCTTCGCCGCGCTGATGCGCGAGCAGCGCGAGCGGGCCCGTGCCGACGCCCGGGCCCGCAAGTCGGGCGGCGCCGTGGACATGTCCGCGCTCCGCACGGTCCTGGACGAGCACGGGCCCACCGACTGGCGCGCCTGGGACACCCTGGAGACCGACTCCAAGGTGCTGGCCGTCCTCGGTGCTCAAGGCCCCGTGCCGGTGGCCCGTGAAGGCGACATCGTCACCGTCGTCCTCGACCGCACCCCCTTCTACGCCGAGTCCGGTGGCCAGGACAGCGACGCGGGCCGCCTCTCCGGCACCTCGGTCGAGGCCGAGGTGCTGGACGTGCAGCGCCCGCTCCCCGGCCTGGTCGCCCACCAGATCCGGGTCACCGCCGGTGAACTCGCCCTGGGGGACGCCCTGCACGCGGCCGTGGACCCCGAGTGGCGGCTCGGCGCGCGCCAGGCCCACTCCGGTACGCACGTACTGCACGCCGCCCTCCGCGAGATCCTCGGCCCGACGGCCCTCCAGTCCGGCTCGTACAACCGGCCCGGCTACCTGCGTCTGGACTTCCCGTGGCGCGGCGGTCTGTCCGCCACCGTCCGCAGCGAGGTCGAGGAGGCCGCGAACCGGGCGCTCCGCCGCGACCTGCCGGTGGGGGTGAAGTGGATGACGCTCCCGGAGGCCAAGGAGCTGGGCGCGCTCGCGCTCTTCGACGAGACGTACGGCGAGAAGGTGCGCGTCGTGGAGATCGGCGGCTCCTGGTCGCGTGAGCTGTGCGGCGGTACGCATGTTGAGCACGCGTCCCAGGTCGGCGTCGTCGCCCTCACCGCCGAATCCTCCGTGGGCGCCGGAATGCGCCGCCTGGAAGCCTCCGTCGGCATCGAGGGCTTCGGCTACCTCGCCCGCGAACGCGATCTGGTCGCCCAGATCGCCGAGCAGGTCCAGGCTCCGCGCGCCGAACTCGCCGACCGGGTGGCCGGGTTGCTGGAGCGCCTGAAGGCCACCGACCGGGAGAACCAGCGGCTGCGGCAGCAGGCCACCGTGGCGCGCGCCGCCGGGCTGGCCGACTCCGCCGTACAGGCGGGCGCCTTCCGGGTGGTGACCGCCACCGCCGACGGCGGCGACGAAGCCCGCGCGCTGGCCATGGCCGTACGGGACCGGATGCCCGCCGGTCAGCCCGCCGCCGTGGCCGTCGGCTCGGCCACGGACGGCAAGGCGGCCTTGGTGGTCGCCCTGAACAAGAGCGGCAAGGAGGCGGGCGCCTCGGCGTCGGACCTGGTCAAGCGCCTGCTGAACGGGCGCGGCGGCGGCTCCCCCGAGCTGGCCCAGGGCGGCGGGCTGCCGGCCGACCGGCTGCCGGAGACGCTGGCCGCGCTGCCGAAGCTGATTGCGGAGAAGGCGTAACGCCGGTCAGCTCGTTTCCGTCAGCGCCCCGTACGCGTCCGGCCGGCGCGTGGTGAGGAACGGGAACAGCTCCAGCCAGTCACGGCGGGCGTCCAGGTCCAGGTCGGCGACCAGCACGGCGGGTTCGTCGCGGGGCGCCTGGGCCAGGACGCGGCCGTACGGGTCGGCGATGAAGGAGCTGCCGTAGAAGGTGAGCGGGCCCTCGGTGCCGGTGCGGTTCGGGACGATCATGAAGGTGCCGTTGGCGATCGCGTTGCCGGTGATCACCTTCTGCCACAGCGGCTGGGTGTCGAAGCCCGGGTGGCCCGGCTCGGAGCCGATGGCGGTCGGGTAGACCAGCACTTCGGCACCGGCCAGCGAGTAGGCGCGGGCCAGTTCGGGGAACCACTGGTCCCAGCAGGTCGGCAGGCCGAAAGCGGCGTGCTCGACGGTGTGGACGGGGAAGGCGTCGGCGCCCGCCGGGCCGGGCCGGAACCAGTGGTCCTCGTAGTAGCCCTCGGTGACGGGGATGTGGGTCTTGCGCGTACGGCCCGCGAGGGTGCCGTCCGGGGCGACGAGGACGGCGGTGTTGTAGCCGAGGCCGTCGGGCGTCACGGTGCCGTCCGGGCCCGGTTCGGGGTCGGCGCGCTCGTACAGCGAGGCGTGGACGTACACGCCGTACTCGCGCGCGGCCTCGGCGGCGAAGGAGACGGTCGGCCCGGTGCGCAGATCCTCCGGCTCGGCGGGCTCGGGGTGGTCGTCCTTGCGGACCACCGCGAAGTACGGCGAGAGGGTCAGCTCCTGGAGGCAGACGACGCGGGCGCCTTCGGCGGCGGCCAGGCGGATGCCCTCCTTGAGGGCGGCGCGGTGCTCGTCGGGATCACGGTGCCACCGCTGCTGTACGAGGGCGACGCGCAGCGGGCCGCGCTCGGCCGGGCGGGTGCGGGCCGGCGAGGCGGGCGGGGTGAGGGCGGTGATCACACGCATGGCGGGGCTCCCGGGGTGCGGCAGAGCGGGTACGCGGGCTGCCGGAACGTTCCGGCAGGGAGCAATGTACGAGTGCCGGAACGTTCCGGCAAGGGGTGCGTACGGTGCGGGCTCCCGCCGGCCCGTCCGCGGGCTTCGGGACGCCGCGCCTGCCCGGCAAAGGGGGAGCGTGCAGGTGCCCCGGGGAAAGCGCCCTCTAAACTTGCGCCCCGTGACCAGCCGCCGCACCGTGACCCTGCTCGATGTCGCACGGGCCGCCGGGGTCTCCAAGAGCACCGTCTCCGACGCGCTCCAGGGGTCCGGCCGGGTGGCGGAGGAGACCCGCCGCCGGGTCCGCGACGCCGCCGACCGGCTCGGCTACCGGCCCAACAGCGCGGCCCGCCGCCTCCGCCGGGCCAGTACCGGCGCGCTCGGCCTGCATCTGCCGCGCACCGCGACCCGGCTGGACTACTACATGACGCTCGCCTTCGGCGCCGTGACCCGCGCCCAGGAGGACGGCCTGGACGTGGTACTGCTGGCGCCCGACGGCGGGGCCGCCGGGCGGCTCGCCTCGCGCGTGGACGGTCTGCTGGTGATCGACCCCGAGGCCGCCGACGACGCGGTGACCGGGCTGCTCGACGCGGGCGTGCCGGTGGTCACCGGCGAGCGCTACCTCGGTCCGGCGACCGCCCCGGCCGGGGCCGTGGTCTGCGACAACGCCGCCTCGCTGACCGCACTGCTGGACCATGTACGTGCGGCCGGGGCCCGTCGCCCGGCCCTGCTCGCGCCCGCCGGCACCTCCGCGTGGGCCACCGCGCTGCGGGACACGGCGGCGGACTGGGGCCGTACGCACGGGTGCGACGTCGCCGTACGGACCGTGCCGTTCGCCGCCACCCCGGACGAGGCGGCACGCGCCACCGCGGATCTGCTGGCGGACGATCCGGCCGTGGACGCGGTGCTGTGCGCGCCCGACGGGGCCGCCATCGGCGTACTACGAGCCGTCTCCGAGAGCGGCCGGACGACTGGGCGGGACCTGCTCGTCGCGTCCTGCGTGGACGGCGCGGCCCTGCGCGGCAGCGCGCCACCCGTGACGGCAATCGACCTGCGCCCGGACGCGTACGGGCGGGCCTGCGCAGCCCTGCTCTGCGACATCCTGGCCGGGCGGGCGGCACCGGAAACCGTCCGCCACCATGAGTGGGAGTTGCGGGTGCGGGCGTCGACCCGTCCGGAGGCGGGGGAAACACCGACCTGACGGACCGGCCGCGAGCCTGACGCTACTTCGCGTACAGCGCCAACGCCCCCGTAACCGTCGCCTCCAGCGCCGCGGGATCGGCCCCCGTACGGGACCGCAAGTTGACCCCGTACGCGAGCAGAGCCAGCAGCCCGGCAACGGCGTCCGGGTCCACGCCCGGGGCGAGTTGGCCGTGCCCGGCGGCGGGCATCGACCGCCCGGGGCAAGGGAACACTTGACGGATCGGCCCCGAGCCTCACGCTACTTCGCGTACAGCGCCAACGCGCCCATAACCGTCGCCTCCAGCGCCGCAGGATCGGCCCCCGTACGCGACCGCAAGTTGACCCCGTACGCAAGCAGGGCCAGCAGCCCGGCGACGGCGTCCGGGTCTGTGCCCGAGGCGAGTTGATCGTGTGCGGCGGCGGTGTGGAGCACCGACCGCAGGGCGTCGACCAGTGACTGGTGGTGTTCTTCGAGCAGTTGGCGTACGGCGGGGTCGGCGCTGGACGGGCCGGTGTGGGCGTTGGCGATCAGGCAGCCCCAGCGGGCGTACGGGCCGTGGCAGCGCAGCCGGATCAGTTCGGTGAAGAACTCGGTGACGGCGGGCAGGCCGCGGGGGTCCGCCGCCAGCCGGGCGAAGGCGGGCCGCGACCACTGTTCGACGTACCGGCGGAGGGCGGCGAGGTAGAGGTCCTGCTTGCCGCCGAAGGTGGCGTAGAGGCTGGAGCGGCTGACGCCGGTGCGGTCGACGACCTCCTGGATGCCGGTCGCGGTGACGCCGCGCTCCCAGAACAGCCGGACCACGGCCTCCAGGGCCGCGTCCGGGTCGAAGTGCTTGATGTCCGGCATGCCCGGGCCCGCCGCCTTCCGTTCGCGTTCGTCCGCGTCCGCACTCGCCGGTACGCGCCGACTTCTTGAATCAGCCGTTCCAAGATAACCCCGCGCAGCCCTTGGCAAGAGGGGCCCGCACCCGTAACTTGAAACGACCGTTCCAAGTTACGTGCGTCCCGCACGCCTTCCAGGACAGGTGGGCCAACCCATGAGCCTCAACGCCGAGTTGCACGCCTTCTTCACGGACCGCTACCCGCAGATCCCGGCCGCCGCGCGGGCGGTCATGGAGCGGGCCGGACGCGAACTGGCCGAGTCCGGGCAGGCCGCCGGGGCGCCCGGTCCCGGCACGCCGGCCCCCGACTTCACGCTGCCCGCGGCGGACGGGCGGAAGGTCACCCTGAGCAGCCTGCTGGCCGAGGGGCCGGTCGTGCTCACCTTCTACCGCGGCGCGTGGTGCCCGTACTGCAATCTCGCGCTGCGCTCCCTCCAGGAGCACCACGCCGCCATCATCGCGCGCGGCGCCCGGCTGGTGGCCGTCTCGCCGCAGGTGCCCGACGAGTCCCTGACCCTCGCCCAGAAGCACGAGCTGGCCTTCGACGTGCTCAGCGACGTGGGCTCCGAGGTCGCCGAGCGGTACGGCATCGCCTTCGACCTGCCCGAGGACCTGGCCGCCGTGTACGACTCCTTCGGCTTCGAGATGCAGCGCGTCAACGGCGGGCATCCGCGCACGCTGCCGCTGCCCGCCACCTTCGTCATCGACCGTACGGGCACGGTCCGCTGGACCTTCGCCGACCCGGACTACGTCAAGCGTGCCGAACCGGCGGACATCCTGGCGGCCCTGGACGCCCTTCCCGCCGCCTGACTCCCGGCCCCTCGGCTCGCAAACGCGGCAATCCAGTCAAAATAGGTAGAAACCATACGCCCCTCCTGAGACGATCGCCTCATGACCCCACGTTCCTTCGACGACCTGGTGGCCGAGGCGGAATCCGTATCCGTCGCCGGCTGGGACTTCTCCTGGCTGGACGGCCGGGCCACCGAACAACGCCCCTCCTGGGGGTACCAGCGCTCCTTGGGCACGCGGCTGGCGGGCGCCACCGCCGCGCTGGACATCCAGACCGGCGGCGGCGAAGTCCTGGCGGGCGCCGGTCCTTTGCCGCCGGTCATGGCGGCCACCGAGTCCTGGCCGCCGAACGTCGCGAAGGCGACCGCGCTGCTGCACCCGCTCGGCGCGGTCGTCGTCGCCGACCCGGACGAGCCGCCGCTGCCGTTCGCCGACGGCGCCTTCGACCTCGTCACCAGCCGCCATCCGGCCACCGTGTGGTGGTCGGAGATCGCCCGTGTGCTGCGCCCCGGCGGCACGTACTTCGCCCAGCACGTCGGCCCGGCCAGCGTCTTCGAGCTGGTCGAGTACTTCCTCGGCCCACAGCCCGAGGAGGTGCGGCGCAAGCGCCACCCCGACGACGAGAGCCGGGACGCCGAGGCCGCCGGCCTGGAGATCGCGGATCTGCGCGCCGAATCCCTGCGCATGGAGTTCTTCGACATCGGGGCGGTGATCTACTTCCTGCGCAAGGTGATCTGGATGGTGCCGGGCTTCACGGTCGACGGCTACCGCGACCGCCTGCGCGAACTGGACGCGAAGATCCGGGCGGAGGGGCCGTTCGTGGCCCACTCCACCCGCTTCCTCATCGAGGCCCGCAAGCCCGCCTGAGAGCCCGGGGTACGGGGCGGTCACGGCCGCCCCGTACTCCTCACGCCAGCTCCACCAACTCCGCGTACTCCCGCCCCCACAGATCCTCCGTGCCCTCCGGCAGCACCAGCACCCGGTCGGGACGGAGGGCTTCGACGGCGCCCGGGTCGTGGCTGACCAGCACGATCGCGCCGGGGTAGGCGCCGACGGCGGCCAGCACCTCGTCCCGGGAGGCCGGGTCGAGGTGGTTGGTCGGCTCGTCCAGGAGGAGGACGTTGGCGCGCGAGTGGACCAGACCGGCCAGCGCCAGCCGGGTCTTCTCGCCGCCGGACAGCACCCGTACCGGCTTGTCCGCGTCGTCCCCGGAGAAGAGGAACGCGCCGAGGACGTGCCGGGCCTCGCCGTCGGTCAGGTGCGGCGCGGCGGCGGCCAGGTTCTCGCGGACCGTACGGGACGGGTCGAGCGTGTCGTGCTCCTGCGCGAAGTAGCCCAGCCGCAGACCGTGCCCGGCCACCACGCGCCCCGCGTCAGGGGTCTCCCGCCCGGCCAGCAGCCGCAACAGAGTCGTCTTCCCGGCACCATTGAGCCCGAGCACGACCAGCCGGCTCCCCCGGTCCACGGCCAGGTCGACGCCGTCGAGCACCCGGTGCTCCCCGTACGCCTTGGCCAGGCCGACCGCGCCCAGCGGCACCCGGCCGCACGGCGCGGGCTCGGGCAGCCGGATGCGCGCGGTCTTCTCGGCGCGCCGCACCGGCTCCAGCTCCGCGAGCATGCGGTCGGCGCGGCGGGCCATGTTCTTCGCGGAGGCGGCCGTCGCGACGTGCGCGCGCGTCTTGTCGGCCTGGCTGTGCAGCGCCGCCGCCTTCCGCTCCGCGTTGGCGCGCTCCCGCGTCCGGCGCCGCTCGTCCGCCGCGCGCTGGGCGAGGTAGGTGTGCCAGCCGGTGTTGTGCACGTCGAGTGCGGCGCGCGCCGGGTCCAGGTGGAACACCCGGTTGACGGTGTCGGCGAGCAGCCCGGTGTCGTGGCTGATCACCACCAGCCCGCCGCGGTACGCGGACAGGAAGCCGCGCAGCCAGGCGACCGAGTCGGCGTCGAGGTGGTTGGTCGGCTCGTCCAGCAGCAGCGTGCCGTGCCCGGCGAACAGGATGCGGGCCAGCTCCACCCGCCGCCGCTGCCCGCCCGACAGCCCGCCGACGGGCTGGTGCAGCACCCGCTCCGGCAGCCCCACCCCGGCCGCGACGCGCGCCGCCTCGGCCTCGGCCGCGTACCCGCCGCACGCTTGGAAGGCGTCCTCGGCCCGCGCGTAAGCGGCCATCGCCTTCTCCTGCGCGGCGGCCCCCACGGCGTCGGCCAGCGCCTCCGTGGCGCGTCGTAGGTCATGTACGGCCTGGTCCAGACCGCGCGCGGAAAGAATCCGGCCGGTGACGGTGACGGCCGGGTCATCCGCACGGGATTCCTGCGGCAGGTGGCCGACGCTCCCCGTACGGATGATGTCCCCGGCAGCGGGCCGCACCCGCCCCGCCAGGGTGTCGAGCAGCGTCGTCTTTCCCGCCCCGTTGCGGCCCACCAGGCCGATCCGGTCACCGGGGGCGACATGGAAGGAAACGCCGGACAGCAGAAGCCGGGCACCGACGCGCACGTCGGCACCACGAACGGTAATCATGGGTGAACACTCCGGAACAGCTCAAGGACACACGGGTGGCGTGGAAGCGGGTGTCCGAGCTAAGAAATCCGGGGGGTCGACATGGGGCCGAGGGTAGCGGGCGGTGGCCGCGCGGGGCGAGTGGTTTTCGGTCGCCGGGCCCGGCGCGCATTACGGAACCGGGGCGGTTCGGGCGTGGACCTCCGGAGGTTGTCCAAGATCCGGAAGTTCCGGACTTCCACCGGTACCGACACCTCCCCGAAGCCTTCGATACGGGGTTAATCTTCGCGACGTACACACTGAGTTGTGCTGCATCGCAGGTCACCACGGAGCAGCCTGCCGGGTGTGCTGTGCCCCGCGATGCGGCGGCATTTGTGGGGGCTCCATGCACGAAATGGTCAAGGGTGGCAACGTCGGTCTGGCCGCCCTGAGCGAGGACACCGGCTCGCTCGTAGTGAGTCTCAGCTGGAGCAGCGCGTCGGGAGACGGCGACGCGGACGTCTCCATTCTGCTGCTGGGCGCGGACGGCAAGGTGCGCAGCGACGCGGACTTCTTCTTCTACAACAATCCGGCCGCAGACGACGGCAGCGTGCAGTTACTCGGCAAGACGCCGACGGCCAACGGCAGCGAGGACCGGGTCGGCATCGATCTGACGGCCGTGCCCGCCGATGTCGAGCGCCTGGTGGTGGCGGCCAGCCAGTACGGTTCGGCGCGGTTCGGAGAGCTGGACGATCTGCGGGTGACGGTGGCCGACCGTACGGGCGAGCCGCTGCTCGGGTTCTCGATCAACGACGCCGGGGCGGAGAGCGCGTTCATCTTCGGGGAGCTGTACCGGCGGGGCGGGGAGTGGAAGTTCCGCGCGGTCGGGCAGGGTTACGAAACCGGCCTCGCCGGGCTGGCCACGGACTTCGGCATCACCGTGGACGACGACGAGGAGCCGGTGGCGCCGGAGGACGCGGAGCCGCAGGCTCCGCCGTCGCCCTTGGCGCAGGCGGAGACGGTGGTGGAGAAGCCGGTGCCGGCCACCCCGGTGGTGGCTCCCGCGCCTGCGGCCGATGCTCCGGCCCCCGTACCCGCCCAGCGGCCGGAACCGGAACCGGCCGCGGAACCGGCCCGGCGGTCCCGTGGCCCGCGTACGGCGAAGAAGAAGGTCACCCTCCCCAAGGTGGCGAAGAAGTCGCTCGCCGAGAACGACTCCTGGCGGCAGGCCCGGCTCTTTCCGGCGCCCACGCTCAAGAGTGACCGGGAGCGCGAGATGCGCGCGACCTCGGTGCTGCTCGCGGTGATGGCGCAGGTGCCGGAATTCGGCCGGCGGCTCACCGCGGCGTTCGGCGCCCCGGCGGGCCGGATGCAGACGTTCACCGAGGTCACGCTGCCGAACGGGGACACGCCCCGGCGCCCGGACGGGGTGATCCGGGTGGAGCGGGCGGGAAAGCTGTGGACCGCTCTGGTCGAGACGAAGACCAACGGCAACCCGCTGAAGTCGGAGCAGGTCCAGGACTACATGGACATCGCGGCCCGGCGCGGCTACGAAGCCGTGATCACGCTGTCCAACGACGTGGCGCTGGAGGGCAGTCCGCTGGTCGAGGTGAAGACCGACGGGCGCCGCAAGCACAAGGTGTCGCTGTGGCACCTGTCCTGGGCCGAGGTGGCGCACCAGGCGCAGCTGCTGATCCGGCACGAGGGCGTGGGCAACGCGGCGCACGCCTGGCTGCTCCAGGAGCTGCTGCACTACCTCCAGCACGAGAACTCCGGCTGCCACGGCTTCCAGAACATGGGCCCGGCCTGGGTGCCGGTCCGCAACGGCATCGATACGGACACGCTCTGCCAGGGCGACGAGCGCGCCGTGGCCGTCGTCGAGAGCTGGGAGCGGCTCATCCGCCAGGTCTGCCTGCGGCTCGGCGGGGAGCTGGGGCAGAAGGTGCTGCCCGTACAGCGGGCCAAGCGCGGTACCGACCAGGCGAGCCGCCGCGCGGAACTCGCCGACCGGCTGTGCGAGGAGGGCCGGCTGTCCGCCGAGCTGCGCATCGACACGACGCCCGGCATCCTGGCGATCACCGCTGATCTGCGGACCGGGAAGCTGCGTACCTCCATCGAGATCCCGGCCCCCGAGCAGGGGTACCCGCTCAGCTGGGTCAAGCGCCTGGTCCGGCAGCTCGCCGAGGCGCCGGCGGATCTGCATGTGGAGTCGCTGGTGGAGGGCAACCGGGGCCCGCGCGGCACGCTGGAACGGCTGCGCCCGGAACCGGGCGACCTGCTGCCCAAGGACGGGGCGGCCATCACCGGCTTCCGGCTCTCCCTCTTCAAGGGCATGGGCAGTACGCGCGGCAACGCGGAGTCCGGCTTCATCAGGAGTGTGGACGAGGCCGTGGACCGCTTCTATGCGAGCGTCGTCGCCCACCTCACCCAGTCCGGCGGCCCGGAGCGCCGGCCGGTGCGGCGCACCGCCGCGTCCGAGGCGGCCGCCCTCGGCTGAGAGCCCGTGCCCGAATGGTGTGGGGAAAGGCCCGTTTCCCGCCCGCGCCGGGAATTGTCCGGCACACAACGCCGGTCTCCGCGGTTTTTCCGCGAAGACCGGCGGGGCGGGACCCCATGGGTGCCGGAGGTCAGACCTCGGCGGCGATCCAGGCGATGTGCCAGCCGTTCTTGGCGGCGTATGCGGGGTCGATGGGCTGGCGGTCGACGCGGCGGACGTAGATGCGGAAGCCGGTGGGGGTGGCGTTGTACACGGTGTTTCCGCCGGTGGTCATCCACATGCGGTCGTCGCCGGTGAGGGCGGCGATATACGCGGGCGTGTCGGTGAACCCGCCCTCGCTCGTGTCGACGTCGAGGTAAACGCCGTCGCCATTGCGGTCGGGATAGTTCTGCCAGCCTTCGCCGGGGGCCGTCCTGCCGGAAAGGAACTTGCCGTTCTGCATTGCTTGCTCCTGTCGCGTCCTCGTCGGAATGCGGACCGGCGATCCACTGATCGGCGGCCCTGGCAGTTTGTGCCCGAAAGTTGGGCATTAGCAAGGCCGTTCGACAGAGTTGGCCAGATGTGGGGAGTGCGAACGGGTGGTGGCCCGGTGGCCGGTTCGGAGGGTTGACCCGGGGGCCGTACGGGCCTAGTCGGGAGGTCCGACGGGCTTCATGATTCTTTTCGGGTGGGGTTGACAGCCCCCGGCCGTCTTACAAACCTTGGACGCAGCCATTGCTTGGCGGCCCCGGCACCATCGACGCATGAGGAATTCGCGATCCGGGCCTCGCGACATGGATCTCTCCGGTACCGCGGCGCATATGCCGCACCGGAGCAGCCGATACGGCCTCTGTGTCGAACGCCGACGACGTCCCGTGCCGCGCTCGCCGCACCGCTTCCCCGGCACGAGGCCGATGACGGGCTTTTGGAGAGGGTTGTGGCAGCGCCGAAGGAGTCGAGGACAGGTGCGGGGGACGATGCGACGCGAAACCCGCGGATCAATTCGCGGGCGAGGGTACCGGTGGCCGCCGGCAACGGACCGGACGCCCGGTATGAATTCCGGGCCGCCGCGGAATGGGCGGAATTCGGTGCGGTGATCGATCTGGCCTACGGCGGCCATCCGCACTCCCCCGCGCACAGCGCCGTGGTCGGTGCGTTATTCGAACCCAAACGTTCCCTTGTCGCGTGTTACGGCGGCCGCCCGTGCGCCACCTTCGCCGGATACGCGCTGGAAATGACGCTGCCCGGCGGCCCGGTTCCGGTGGCCGGCATCGGATATGTCGCGGTGGCGCCGCCCCACCGGCGGCGCGGCCTGATGCGCGAGCTGCTGCGGCGGGCGCTCACCGCGCTGCACGAGGAGCGGGGCGAGCCGGTCGCGGTCCTGCACTCGACCGAGCCGGGCATCTACGGGCGGTTCGGGTTCGGCCTGGCATCCCAGGCCGTCGAACTGTCCGTACCGCCCGAGGCACGCGCTTTCACGCACGAGCCGGACGGCGACGGCCTGACGCCGGAGGTCCTCTCACCCGAGGACGCGAGCGCCGCCGTCGCCGCCGTCTACGACGCCTGCCTGCCCGAGCGTCCCGGCATGCTGCGGCGCGACGCCGCCTGGCAGCGCCGCGCCGTCGAGGACGAACCGGCCTCCCGGCACGGCGCGGGGCGGCTGCTGTGCCTGGTGGCGTCGGGCCCCGACGGTGAACCCCGCGGCTATGCGCTGTACCGGATGCGGCCCGCCTGGCAGCGGTCCCGGCCGCGCTACGAACTGACCGTACGAGAACTCTTCGCGCGCGACGCGGCCGCGTACGCCTTCGTGTGGCGCGCGCTGCTGGACACCGATCTGACCGGGACCGTCAGGGCGCAGACCCGCCCCGTCGACGACCCGTTGCTGGCGCTGCTCGACGACCCGCGCAGCGCCGCGCCCACCCTGCGCGACCAGCTCTACGCCCGCGCCGTCGACCTGGACCGGGCGCTGACCGCCCGCACGTACAGTGCGCCGGTCGATGTGGTGCTGGAGGTGAGCGACGCCATGTGCCCCTGGAACGCGGGGCGTTGGCAGCTCACCGCGGACGCCGACGGATTCGCCGAGTGCACGCGGACGGGGGCGGCGGCCGATCTCGCCCTCACCGCCCGTGAGGTAGGGGCGGTACTGCTGGGCGGCGGCTCGCTGGTGCAGCTGGCACAGGCGGGCCGGGTCGCCGAGCTGCGGCCGGGCGCGCTGCGCGCCGCCTCCGCCGCCTTCCGCCACGACCCGGCGCCGTTCTGTCCGATGGCGTTCTGAGGCCGTAAGCCGGTCACCCCCGGACCGCCGCCTCCGGCGTTCCCGACGGCCCTCAGGCGCGTCCCCACCCACCCTTCCCTAGGAGCCCCCATGCCCGGACCCGGCTATGCCTTCTTCGGTGACGAGGAGCGCGACAACGTCGAGCAGGTGCTGGAAACCTGGTCGCGGACGACCGCGGCGCACTCCTACCCGCTGGGCGACCTCACCCAGACCAGACTGTTCGAGCAGGCCGCGGCGCACCGGCTGAGCAGCCCGTACTGCCTGTCCGTCAACAGCGGCACCTCCGCGCTGCTGACCGCCCTCGCCGCGCTCGGCATCGGCCCCGGCGACGAGGTCATCGTGCCCGGCTACATGTACAGCGCGTGCCTGGCGGCCATCGTCTACAGCGGCGCCACCCCGGTGCTCGCCGAGGTCGACGCGTCGCTCACCCTCGACCCCGGCGACGTACGGCAGCGGATCACCGGGCGCACCAAGGCGCTGATGCCGGTGCACATCCTCGGCGCGGCCTGCGACCTGGCCGCCCTGCGGCGGATCGCCGGCGAGCACGGGCTGCTGATGCTGGAGGACGCGGCGCAGGCGTGCGGCGGTACCTACCGGGGGCGGCCGCTGGGCACGTTCGGGCAGGCGGGGGCCTTCTCGCTCAATATGTTCAAGATCATCACCGGTGGGGACGGCGGCTTCCTTCTCACCTCCGACGAGCGGGTCTTCCAGCGCGCGTACGGCTTCCACGACCACGGCTGGTTCCCGTACCGGCGCGAGGATGGCCCCGGCGACCGGCTGTGGGGCCTGAACCTGCGGATGACGGAGCTGACGGCGGCCGTGGCGCGTGCCCAGCTCGGCCGCCTGGACGCCGTGCTGGCGCGTACCCGCGGGCTGCGGGACGAGCTGCTGGAGCAGATTCCGGAGCGGGACGGCATGGTGCGCCGCTACCTGCACGACGCGGACGGGGACTGCGCTTCCGTGCTCGTGTACGTCTTCGACGAGCGGGCCGACGCCGAGGCCGTCGCCAAGCGCCTCGGCACCAAGACGCTGCTGCACTCGCCCAAGCACTACTACGGCGGCCTGCCCGAACTGCCCGCGCTGGCCGCCCCGGACGGCTCCTCCTGCCCCTTCCGCCAGCCCGCCGAGGTCTGGCGCCGGGACGGCTGGCGGGCGGGCGCGCTGCCCCGTACCGACGATGTGCTGAGCCGGTCGCTGGCGCTGACCGTCGGGCTGTCCGACACGTATCTGGGCGCCGACTTCGGGGTGAACGTCTTCAGTGGCGGCGACGAGATCGCCGAGGTCGCCGAGCGGTTCCGCGAGACGGCCGACGAAGTGCTCGGCTGACCGGCGCCGCGGGCCCGCCCCGTACAGCCGACCCCCCGCCCCGTACGTCCGATCTCCCCTCCCCCCGGACCGCCGCCCCCGCCCGAGGAAAGGACCCTCATGCCCGCGACCCGAACCACCGCGCAGTTGCCCGGCAGAGCCACCAGGCCCCTGGTCAGCGTCGTGGTGCCGTGCTTCGACGAGGCGGCCGTCATCGGGGAGACGCACCGAAGGCTCAGCGCCGTCCTGCGCGGCCTGCCGGAGTGCGAGTACGAGGTGGTGTACGTCGACGACGGCAGCGGGGACGCCACCTGGGACCGGCTCACCGAACTCGCCGCCGACGACGCGCGGGTCCGGCTGGTGCGGCTGACCCGCAACTTCGGGCACCAGCCGGCCGTCCTCGCGGGCCTGCGCGAAGCGGCGGGGGACGCGGTGGTGACCATCGACGCGGACCTCCAGGACCCGCCGGGCCTCATCGCCGACATGGTCGAGCGCTGGCGCGCGGGCTGGGCGGTGGTCTCCGCCCGGCGTACCGGACGGGAGGGCGAGAGCCGCTTCAAGACCGGCACCGCGCATGTCTTCTACCGGCTGCTGGCCGCGGTCGCCGACCACCCGGTGAACCTGGACACCGGGGACTTCCGCCTGCTGGACCGCGAGGTCGTCCGCACGCTCTCGCTGCTGCCGGAAAGCGAGCTGTACCTGCGCGGCTCGGTGTGCTGGGCGGGCTTTCCCGAGACGAGCCTGGAGTACGGGCGGCTGCCGCGGCTGGCCGGCCGGACGAAGTACACGCTGCGCAAGATGGCCGGGCTGTCCCGGCGGGGGCTGCTCGCCTGCTCGTCGGCCCCCGCCAGAGTGCCCGCCGTCGTCGGCCTGGCCTGGCTCGGCGGTACGGCCACGGCCTCGGCCGTGCGGGGCCGCCCGCTGCCGCTGGCCGCGTGGACCTTCGGCTGCGAGGCGGTGCTGCTCGGACTGCTCGGCGAATACCTGCTGCTGGTGCACCGCGAGGTGCGCGGACGGCCGCCGTACGTGGTCCGCCAGCGGTGGGCGGCCGGCGTGCCGACGCCGGTGGAGGTGGTCCCGGTGGAGATGGCCGAGCACTCCAAGGCGTGGGCCGCCGGGAGCGCCCGGTGAGCGCCGGGGACGCGCGAGGGCCCTGGGACGTGATCGTGGTCGGTGCCGGGTTCACCGGCCTGGCCGCCGCGCAGGAACTCGCGCGGGCCGGGCTGCGCTGCCTGGTCCTGGAGTCGGACGACCGGGTGGGCGGACTGGCGGGCACGTTCACCGTCGGCGACCGGCAGCTGGAGCGCTTCTACCACCACTGGTTCGCCTCCGACACCGACATCTTCCGGCTCTGCGCCGATCTCGGCCGCGCCCACCTGGTGCGACGGCACCACGGCCGTACCGGCTTCTACTACGCGGGCGGCATCCACCGCCTGTCCTCCCCGCTCGACGTGCTGCGCTTCGCGCCGCTGCCGCCCGCCGACCGGCTGCGCCTGGGCCGCTCGGTGCTGCGCGCGGGGCGCGTCCGGCACTGGCGCGAACTGGAGGCGCTGACCGCCGAGGAATGGCTGGTCTCGCTGGGCGGGCAGCGGGTGTACGACCGGGTGTGGCGGCCGCTGCTGGAGGGCAAGTTCGGCCCGTACGCGCCCGAGGTCGGCGCCACCTGGATGTGGACGAAGCTGCACCTGCGGGGCGGCAGCCGCAGCCGGTCGGGCCGCGAGATCCTGTACTACCTGCACGGCGGCTGCGGCGCCCTGCTGGACGCCTGGCTGATCCGGCTGGCCGCGCTGGGCGTACGGATACGGACCGGCAGCCCGGTGTCGGAGGTGCTGACCGGGCCGGACGGCGTGACCGGTGTCCGGTGCGGCGGCGAGGTCATCGAGGCGCCCCGGGCGCTGCTGACCTGCGCGCCCGGCCCGGCCGCCGCCCTGCTCGCCGGGTCCGGCCATTCCGGGGTCCCGGCGCTGCGCCGCCGGCTCGGTGCGATCCCGTACCTGGCCAACCTGTGCCTGGTGCTGGAGAACGACCGGCCGCTGTCGGACACGTACTGGCTCAACGTCACCGACCCGCGCTTCCCGTACGTCGGTGTCATCGAGCACACCAACCTCGACGCGCCGGAGCACTACGGCGGGCGGCACCTGGTCTATCTGTCCGCCTACCTGCCGGCGCAGGCCCCGCTCTACCGGATGAGCGACGCGGAGGTCTTCCGTCACAGCCTTCCGCACCTGCGCCGGATGTTCCCGGCGTTCCGCGCCGACTGGGTGCGCGCCCACCACGTCTGGCGCGCCGACCACGCGCAGCCGGTCATCACCCGGCACTACTCGCGGGCCGTGCCCGGCGTCGAGAACGCCGTACCCGGCCTCTATCTGGCCTCGATGGCCCAGGTCTTCCCGGAGGACCGGGGCACCAACTACGCGCTGCGGGGCGGGCAGTACGCCGGCCGGCTGATCGCCGACCGCGTCCGTACGGCGGCGCGCCGTACGGACCGCACCGCCACGCCCCACGACGTCGCCCCACGGATCGGAGCGGACCATGACTGACCCCCGGGCCTTACCGCCCCTGTTCACGACGGAGGACTGCGAACGCATGCCCGCCCAACAGGTGCACGACCTCTACCGGCACTATGTCAGCCGCTCCCAGGTCTCGCTGCTCGGCTCCTTCGGCTTCGGCCAGGACCTGGTCGACCACGCGGAGGGCTGCTGGATCACGCTGCGGGACGGGCGCCGCATCCTGGACTTCACCGGCGGGATCGGCGTGCTCAACCACGGGCACAACCACCCCCGGCTCCTGGCGGCCCGCCGCCGCTTCGGCGAGCGGCGCGCGATGGAGGTCCACAAGAACTTCCTGTCGCCGTACGTGGCGGCGCTCAGCCACAACCTGGCCCGGCTGCTGCCCGGCGACCTGAACGTCAGCTACTTCCCCAACTCCGGCGCGGAGGCCGTCGAGGGCGCCGTGAAGCTGGCGTACAAGTACCACCGCGGGCACCGCGGCACGGTGCTGCACAGCGACATCTCCTTCCACGGCAAGCTGCTCGGCGCGGGCAGCCTCACCGCCTCCCCCGAGGTGGACTTCCCCTACCCCCGCCTGCCCGGCACCGACCACTTCGCCTACGACGACCTGGAGTCCTTCGCGCTCGCCCTGGAACGGCACCGGACGGGCAGCGGCGGCAGCGATGTGTACGCGGTGGTGCTGGAGCCGTTCAGCGCGTCCAGCGTGCGCGAGTGCTCGGAGGGGTTCCTGCGCGAGGTCCGCAGGCTGTGCACGGAGCAGGACATCGTCCTGGTCTTCGACGAGGTGTACACGGGCTGGGGACGGACGGGCACGCTCTTCCACTTCATGCGCCACCCCGGCCTGGTCCCCGACGTGGTGACCACCTCGAAGTCGTTCGGCGGCGGCAAGTCCTCCATCTCCGGCTACACCGCGCGCGAGCCGGTCTTCCGCGCCGCGTACGACAACCACGCCGACGCGACGCTGCACAGCACCACGTACTACGGCTTCGGCGAGGAGACCGCGACCGCGCTGGAGGCCGTCTCCATCGCCGTCGAGGACGACTATCCGGCGCGCGCCGTGCGGATCGGCGAGCGGCTGGGCGGCGGCCTCGCCGACCTCGCCGCCCGCCACCGCTCCCTGGTGAGCGGCACCTTCGGCCGGGGCGCGCTGCACGGCCTGTTCCTCAAGGACGGCAACCCCGGCCTGGACCGGCTGCTGCGCCTGGTGCCCTCGACCTTCGCCAGGGACCCGCGCGCCCGCCGCAAGCTCGTCACCGCCGCGGTGATCGCGTCCCTCTACCGCGACTTCGGCGTCCTGGCCTACTACGGCTCCAACCACGGCCTGCCGCTCATCGCCTCACCGCCGCTGGTGGCCGAGGAGACCGAGGTCGAGGTCTTCCTCCAGGCGCTGGACTCGGTGCTGGAGCAGGGGGCCGCGCGGTTGCTGGCCCGCTTCGCCAAGGACGTACTGGCGCAGCACGTACCCGTACGGGGGAAGGAGGCCAAAGAGCAGGTGGTGGCGCGGTGAGCGGCGGACACCTGGTGGACGGCGGGCGGATGGCGCGGGCCCTGCGGGCGAGCGGGCTGCCTGCCCTCTGGGCGGACCGCTATCCGGCGCTCGCCGACCCGCTCGCGGGTGCGCGCGCTGCCGCGCATGTCAGCGGGTCGCTGGGGCGGCTGCCGGTCGCGTACCGCGTCGGGGCTGAGGTCGCTCTGCGTACGTCCGGGCTGGTCCTGGCGATGTGTTCCGCAACGCACACCGCATACGACCGGCTGCCCGGCTTCGGCCGGCTCCTGGCCGTCACCGACTCCCTCGCGCTGTACGGCGGGCTGGACGGTGAACCGGACCCATGGACCGCCGCCTCATGACCCGCCGCCGCGCCCCCGCCCGCACCGTCTCCTGCGACGCCCTGGTCATCGGCTCCGGAGCCGGTGGCGCGGTCGCCGCGCTGGAGCTGGCGCGGGCCGGTCACCCCACCGTCGTCCTGGAGGAAGGCCCCCGGACGACCACCGCCGAACTCGCCGCGTCCGCCCCTGCCGCGAACCTGCGCCGCCTCTACCGCGACGCCGGGCTGACCCCCATCCTCGGCAGCCCGGTCATCCCGTACGGCGAGGGCCGCTGCGTGGGCGGCAGCACGGTCGTCAACGGCGGGCTGCTGTGGGCACCGCCGGACGCGCTGCTGGACCGCTGGGCGCGGGTCATGGGCACCACCGACTACCGCGCCGAACGGCTGGCCGGGCACCTGAGCACGGTGTCCGAACGGCTCGGCGCCGGCGAGCAGCCGCACGGCGACGGCAACGCGGACTCGCGGCTGCTCGCCGAGGCGGCCGACGCCCTGGGCTGGCGGTGGTCCGCCGCCCGGCGGGCCGCCCCCGGCTGCCGCCACCTGAACCGCTGCCCGACCGGCTGCCCCGGCGGCGCCAAGCGCAGCATGCTGGTCAGCTATCTGCCGGAGGCGGAGCGGTACGGGGCGGTCATCGAGCCCGGGACGCGGGCCGTGCTGCTGCGGCACGACGGCCGCACCGTGCACCGCGTTTCGGCCCTCGGCGGTCCGGACGGCCGTACCCGCATCGACTACCGGCCGCGTACGGTCTTCCTCGCCGCCGGGTCCGTCGGCAGCGCCCTCCTCCTCCAGCGCAGCGGCATCCACGCCCGCACCGCCGGGCGGGCCATGGGTTTCCACGTCAACTTCCGTCTGGTGGCCCGCTTCGCCGACCCGGTGCACGCCGGGCGGGGCACGATCTTCACGGCCCAGCTGCGGGAGTTCGAGGACCTGGGCATCCACGTGATGCCCGCCAACCTCACCCCCGGATCGCTCGCGGCGGCGCTCGCCGGGCACGGCCCCGCGGTGGTCAACCCGCTGCTGGCGGACCTGCCGCGGGTCGCGGTGTACACGGTGCAGGTACGGATGAGCGGACGGGTCGCCGTACGCCATCTGCCGGGCGGCGGACGCTCGTTGAGGCACCGAATGGCCCCGTACGACCGCGGCCTGCTGCGCTTCGCGCTCGGCCGGGCGGCGCGGCTGCTGTTCCGGGCGGGTGCCGTGGAGCTGTACCCGCCCTGTACCAGCGTACTGCGTTCGGAGAGCGCGGCACGGGAGTTCGCGGTCCGCGCGGACCCGCGCAGCTGGGACCTGGTGTGCGTCCACGCCATGGCGTCCTGCCCGATGGGGTGGTCAGCGCTGGGCGGGGTCTGCGACCAGCACGGCCGCCCGTACGGTTTCACGAACCTCCGGCTGTGCGACGCCTCGGTGCTGCCCGGACCGGCCGGGCTCAGCCCGCAGGGCACGGTCATGGCCTTCGCGCACGAGATCGCCGCCCGCTACCTCTCCTCACCCCCTCAGGTCCCCACGAGGAGGCACTGTGACAGCGACACCCCATCCTGATACCGACGGCGCGCGGCACCGCGCCGAAGGCCGCCCGCGCGGCCTGCTCCGCCCCACCGGTCCCGTCGTGGACTGCGACATCGCCGTCATCGGCTCCGGCATGGGCGGCGCGACCCTGGCGTACGCCCTGCGCGGCACCGGCGCGCGGGTCCTGGTCGTCGAGCGCGGCGACTTCCTCCCCCGGGAGTGGCAGAACTGGTCCGCTCCCGCGGTCTTCACCGCCGGGCGCTACCGCAACGCCGAACCCTGGTACGACGCCGGCGCCGACCGCTATTTCGACCCCGGCGTGCACTACTACGTCGGCGGCAACACCAAGGTCTTCGGCGCCACCCTGCCGCGCTTCCGGGAGGCCGACTTCGGTCCGGTGGAGCACGCGGAGGGCGTCTCGCGCGGCTGGCCGTTCCCGTACGGCGTGCTGGAGCCGCACTACGCGCGCGCCGAACGCCTCTACCGGGTGCACGGCGCGCGCGGGGCCGATCCGACCGACCCCTGGCGCTCGGGCGAGTACCCGTGGCCCGCGGTGGCCCACGAACCCCCGGTCGCCTCGCTCGCGGAGTCGCTGCGCGCCCAGGGTCTGAAGCCGTTCGCGCTGCCCACCGGCGTCGATCTGCGCGCGGACGGCGCGTGCCTGCGCTGCGCCACCTGCGACGGCTTCCCGTGCCTGGTCGAGGCCAAGAGCGACGCCGACGTGTGCGCGCTGCGTCCCGCGCTGGCCGCGGGCAACGTCTCGCTGCTGACCCGGACCACCGTCACCCGGCTGGTGACCGGCCCGTCCGGACGGCGGGTGACCACGGCGCTGGCCCAGTACGAGGGGAGGGAGCTGCGTATCCAGGCCGGGCGTTTCGTGCTGGCCTGCGGAGCGGTCAACACGGCCGCACTGCTGCTGCGTTCGGAGCCCGGCGCCCTGCGCACCGGCCCCGTACGGGAAACCGGCCTGGCCAACGGCTCCGGGCAGGCCGGGCGCAACTACATGGTGCACAACTCGACGTTCCTGATGGCCGTCGACCCGCGCCGCGCCGACGAGGTGGTGTTCCAGAAGACGCTGGGCGTCAACGACTGGTACCTGGGCAACGGCACCCACGGCCCGCTCGGCAACGTACAGGCCCTGGGCAAGCTGCGGGCCCCCTCGGCGGGCGGCCTGTGGCCCAGGGCCCCGCGCCCGCTGCTCGCCGCCGCCACCCGGCGCAGCATGGACCTCTACCTCACCAGCGAGGACCTACCGGTGCCGGACAACCGCGTGACGGTCGGCCCCAGGGAGCGGGTCGAGGTGCACTGGCGGCCGGTGAACCTGCCGCCGCACCGCGAACTGGTGCGCCGCGCCACGGCCATGATGCGCCGGGCGGGCTTCCCCCTGGTCTTCACCCGGCGGATGGGCATCGCCGTCAACTCGCACCAGTGCGGCACCGCGGTGGCCGGGGAGGACCCGGCGACCAGCGTCGTCGGCCCGGACTGCAAGGCGCACGAACTGGACAACCTCTGGGTCGCGGACAGCTCCTGGTTCCCGTCCTCGGCGGCGGTCAACCCGGCGCTGACGATCGCCGCGAACGCGCTGCGGATCGCGCCCATGGTGGCGGGCATCGCGGACGTCGCGGAGGAGATGGAGGTGCCGTACGGGCCCGGGGCGGGCGACCCCCGGGACGGCGGCTCCGCGGGCCCGTGCCCCACCGGCGGCCCCCGGGGCGACCGAGGGACCGCGGGCCCATGATCGTCGACCACGCCTACGACCTGGTCACCGACGACCTCTTCCTGCGCCTGGACGGACTGCTGCCGCACGCCGAGCTGTTCCTGAAGCTGGAAGGGCTCAACCCGGCCGGGTCGGTCAAGCTCAAGACCGCCACCGGCCTGGTCGAGGACGCCGAGCGGCGCGGCGTGCTGCGCCCCGGCGGCTCGCTGATCGAATCGTCCTCCGGCAACCTGGGCATCGCCCTGAGCGCGGTCTGCGCGGCCAAGGGCTACACCTTCACCTGCGTCACCGACCCGCACGTACCGCGGCAGAGCGTCGCCCTGATGCGCGCGTTCGGCGCCCACGTCTGCACCGTCGACACCCGCGACGGCAACGGCGGCTACCTGGGCAGCCGGATCGCGCTGATCCGCAGCGCCCTGGACCTCGACCCGACGCTGACCTGGCTCAACCAGTACGCCAACCCCGCCAACCCGGCCGTGCACGCGGCGCGCACCGCGGCCGCCGTGCTGCGCGAGATCCGCACCGTGGACTACCTCTTCGTCGGCGCCGGCACCACCGGCACCGTCATGGGCTGCGCCGCGCACTTCCGCCGCCACTCGCCCCGTACGACGGTCGTCGCGGTGGACGCCGAGGGCTCGGTGACCTTCGGCGGCCCGCCCGGCCCCCGCCGCATCCCGGGCCTGGGCACCAGCCGGGTGCCGGAGATCTGCCGCCCGCGCGAGGTGCACCGGCTGGTGTCGGTGCCCGAGCGGGACGCCGTACTGATGTGCCGCCGGCTCGCCCGCAGCCACGGCCTGGCCGTCGGCGGCTCCACCGGTTCGGTGCTCAGCGCCGTGCTGCGGCTGCGGTCCGGCATCCCGCCGGGCGCCCGCGTGGTGGCGCTCTCCGCCGACCTCGGCGAGCGCTACCTGGACACCGTGTACGACGACGCCTGGGTCACCGGGCACTTCGGCGCGGCGGTGGCCGGACGGTCCGGCCGCCCCCGTCATTCCGGAACAACGCAGGCCGCCCCAGAGGAGGTTCGCTGAATGATCCCGCCCTCCCCCGTGAACGCCGCCCCGGCACCCGGCCGCCCCCGGCCCCCCGCCGCGCCGGGCGGCGGTGACGGTCCCCAGGCCCTACCGGACCCCGGGAGTCTCCAGGACCTGTACTGGCCGCCCGTCCACCCCTTCGAGTCCCTGGACCCGGAGCTGGTCCGCTTCGTGGCCGCTCCCCCGCCCGCACGGGCCGCCCTGCTCGCCCGCCTGCGCGCCGACCCCGAGGCGCACGGCCGCTTCCTCCACGACCACCTCGCCACCCTCTACGCCCACTCCCTCGGCTACCGCGACGGCCCGGCCGCGCACGCTCCCGACGACGACCTGGAGATCGCGCTGTACGCGGCCCGCACCCGCCTGGAGCACGAGTTCCTGACCTACGGCTGTTCCCCCGCGCCCGTACCGGACCTGCGCGGCCAGGAAGCCGCCGCAGACCATCTGGAAGCGCTCGCCGCCGACAACCCCGGCGCCTCCCACCCCCTCTTCCGCTTCCTCGCCACCGACGCGACCCGCGAGCAGATCGAGTACTTCCTGCGCTGCGAGTTGATCCGCAACGAGGTCGTGGACGACGAGGTCGCCCTGCTCGTCGTCGGGCTCCAGGGCCACCAGAAGGCGGTCGCCGCGTCCAACCTGTGGGACGAGTGCGGGCGCGGGCGGCTGGAGAACTTCCATACGTACTGGCTGCGCCGCCAGCTCGGCTCGTCCGCCGGCTGGGAAGCACTGGCCTCCTACCGCCGCGACCACCCCTGGTTCGCCAAGCCCACCTCCAACCTCTTCGCCGCGCTGCTGCTGCGCCCCGCCCGCGTCCAGGCCGCGTACGGCTGCTTCCTCGTCTTCGAAAGCTGGGTCGAACCACACTTCACCCTGCTCCTGGAGGGCATGACGCGGGTGGGCATCCACGACGACGACATGCGCGTGTACTACACCGCCCACACCCGTATCGACCCCCGCCACAGCCAGGACCTGTGCGACGGCCTGCGCGCCCAGCGCCCCCGGCTCACTCCCCGGGAGGTACGGGCCGCGCTGAACGGGGCCCACCTCGCGGTCGACACGGGTGTACGGCAGTACGACAGCATCCTGCGTCACTTGGAGACCATGGGCCCGCGGGGTGTACCCGCGCCACAGGCCGGGGACCACTGACGCCGGCCGCGATCGGAGGAACCATGACGGACCCGGACCGCAGCACCCGGCAGGCGGGCGCCACCGACGCCGTACTGACCCTGCCCGGCCCGATGCCCGACGGTCCCGGCGGCGTCACGCTCGGGCTCGACATCGGCGGCACCGTCCTGAAATCCGCACTCGTCGCCCCCGACGGAACGGTCCGGTACGAGAGCCGCTGTTCCACCCGTGCCCAGGACGGCCCCGACGCCGTGCTGCGCACCGTCCTCGACCATGCCGCCGAAACCCTGGCCAAGGCACGCGCCGAGGGCGAGGACGTGCGCGCGGTGGGCATCGCCTCCTGCGGGCTGGTGGACGAGGACGCGGGCACCGTGGTGTTCTCGGCCTCCATCCAGTGGCGCGATCTGCCGCTGCGACGGCTGGCGTCCGAGCATCTGGGCCTGCCGGTCGCGCTCGGGCACGACGTACGGTCCGGCGGCCTCGCCGAAGCGCGGCTGGGCGCCGGGCGCGGCCACCGGGTCGTCCTGTTCGTGCCCGTCGGTACGGGCGTGGGCGGTGCGCTGCTGCTGGACGGAAAGCCGTTCCCGGGCAGCCACTGGCGCTCGGCGGAGGTCGGCCACGTCGTCACCCGGCCGGACGGCGACCCGTGCCCGTGCGGCCAGCGCGGCTGCCTGGACACCCTCGCGGGCGGTGTCGCCGTGGCCCGCCGCTACAACGAGCGCCGCGGCACGCTGCCCCCGGTCTCCGGCGCCGAAGAGGTGGCGAAGCGCGCGGCGGCGGGCGACCCGGCGGCCGTACGGGTGTGGGAGGAGGCCGCCGACGCGATGGCCCAGACCCTGCTGACGGCCGTCACCCTCTTCGACCCGGCCGTCCTCGTCCTGGGCGGCGGCCTCAGCCAGGCGGGCGAGCAGCTGCGCGCACCGCTGCGGCGCGGTCTCGAACGGCGGGCCGCCTTCCAGGCCCTGCCCGACCTCGTCTTCGCCCGGCTGGGCGAACGGGCGGGCCGGATCGGCGCCGGGCTGCTGGCCTGGGACCTCGTCCGTGCCTCCGAAGGCGTACGGACATGAGCGGGCGCGCCCGCGTCCGGGCAGAAGCGGTCAGGGCCACGCCCGTACGCGGGCACGGCCCGCCCCAGCCGCACCCCCACGTCGGCTGCCGACCCGGCCCTGACCGGCCGTCCGGCCCCCGCTGACCGGGTCTGCCCGCGGCGCGGCGGACGCGGGGGAAACGGGCATGTACACAGCAGTGGGCGCGGCGGACCGGGCCTGGAGGCCGTCGATCGGGTTCGCTTTCCCCAGCCGGGATCTCCGTCCTCGAAAGGGGCCCCGACCATGGACCACCCCGTCTCCGGCGCCGGCCCGGCCGGCGCCGAGGCCCCCCGCCCCACCGCCGCCCCGGACCGCCGCCTGGTCGAGGGCCGCACCATCGACGCCGTACCGGAGGACGAGCGCCACGGCCGCCCGCGCGACCTGTTCGCCGTCTGGTTCGCCGCCAACATCAGTCCGCTGACCATCGTCTCCGGCACCATCGCGCCGCTCGTCTTCGACCTCGGCCTGTGGCCGGCCATCGCCGCGGTGACCCTCGGCAACCTGCTCGGCGGCTTCCTGATGGCCCTGCACGCGGCACAGGGCCCCCGCCTCGGCGTCCCCCAGATGATCCAGAGCCGCGGCCAGTTCGGCAGCCACGGCTCGCTGCTGGTCACGCTCGTGGTCGTCTTCATGTACGCGGGCTGGTTCGCGTCCAACCTGGTGATCGCCGGGCAGGCGCTGCACCGCTCGGTGCCCGCCGTGGACATCTCCGCCTGGCTGGTGCTGTGCGGGCTGGCCGGCCTGGTCGTCGCGATCGTCGGCTACGACCTGATCCACCGCGTCGGCCGCTGGGCCACCGTGCTGACCCTCTCCCTGCTCGCGCTGTGCGCCGTACGGGTGCTCCTGACCCCCGGCGTGCTCGAACGCGCCATGAAAGCCACCGGCTTCACCGTCTCCGGCTTCGTCGGCATGACCGCGATCGGCATCCTGCTCCAGATCACCTACGCCCCGTACGTCTCGGACTACACCCGCTACATGCCCGCGCACGCCGCGTCCCGCCGCTCCACCCTGTGGTTCACCTACTGGGGCAGCGTCCTGGGCAGCGTGCTGCCGATGTTCCTCGGCATCGTCATGGGCATCGCGGTGGCGGACGACGCGATCGCCGGGCTGGACACCGTGCTCGGCGGCACCCTCTCCGCCGTCGTCCTGTGCTCCTTCGCCGTCATCGTCGTCCACGTCAACTCCATGAACCTGTACGGCACGTCACTCTGCCTGATCACCGCGGCGCAGACCTTCCGGCACCGCTGGCTGCCCGGCCGCCCGGCCCGTACCGCGCTGATCGCGGCCCCGCTCGCCCTCGGCCTGACCCTCGCGCTGGCCTTCCAGGACACCTTCCTCGCCTCGTACACCGACTTCCTGGCGATCCTCCAGTACGTCCTGATCCCGTGGACCGCCATCAACCTCGTCGACTTCTATCTGGTGCGGCGCGGCCACTACGACGTACCGTCCTTCTTCGCGCCCGGCGGCGGCGTGTACGGACGCGTCAACGGCCCGGCCGTCCTGGTCTACGCCGTGAGCTTCGCGCTGGAGGTCCCCTTCATGCACACCTCCGCCTACACCGGCCCGGTCGCCGGCGCCCTCGGCGGAATAGACCTCTCCTGGGCCGTGGGCCTGCTGGTCCCGTCCGTCGCGTACTGGCTCATCGCCCGCCGCCGTACCGCCGCCGTGCCCCACGGCACCACCGCGGCCGCCCCTGCCCCCGCCCTCCCCCAGGAAGGCTCCTGAGATGTCGACCATCCCCGATTTACGCGCCGAAGCGGCACGCCTCCTGCACACCAACCGCTACCTCACCCTCGGAACCGCCAGCCCCGAAGGCGCCCCGTGGACCACCCCCGTCACCTACGCCTGGGACGACGCCGACCACTTCTACTGGTGGTCCGCCTCGGACGCGGTGCACTCCCGCAACATCGCCGCCAACCCCGCCGTCTCGCTCCTGGTCTTCGACTCCCAGGTCTCCGACGCCGAGGCCCAGGCCCTCTACGGCGAGGGCACCGCGCACGCCCTCGCCCCGGCCGACCTGCCGACGGCGCTGGCGGTCTTCTACGCCCGCCGCTACCCGGACCCCGCCGTCCGCGCGCGCAAGGCCCGTAAACCCGCCGAGTTCCAGGGCGACTCACCCAAGCGCTTCTACTGCGCCACGATCCACACCTACTCGGCCCTCACCCCGGACCCCCACCCGGTCCACGGCAACACGGTGCCCCACCGGCTCGTCTTCCCCTTCACCACGGCATGGGCGAAGGCATACGAACCGGGTGAGCCGGGGACCTGAGACCCCCGCCCTCAGCGGGACTTGCGCAACCAGGCGAGGAGCGCCACAAGCGCGATCGGCGCTCCCACGGCCACCTTGGCGGCGAGCTTCGTGGACAGCCAGGCGAAACCGGGGTTCCACCACTCCATCCACCACGCCACCAGCATCGCCAGCACCAATACCAGGGCGGCGCTCACCACGGACACCGCGATACGGGCGGCCCGGCTGCCGAGCTGCTCCGCGTTCTCCCCCTCGCTCATGAGTGCGATGTTAACGGGGCGGGCGCCGCCGCCCGTACCGCGTCGCGGCCTCGTACGCGGCGCCGACCTGGAGCACCGCCAGGTCCGCGCGCGGCGGACCGACGATCTGGAGCCCCACCGGGAGGCCGTCAGGAGTGAAGCCGGCCGGTACGGACAGCGCGGGCGCGCCCAGCACGGACACGAAGTAGGCCGAGCGCATCCAGTCGATGTACGTACGCTGAGGCTGCCCGTCGACGACCGCCGGATACTCCAACCCGGCCTCGAACGGCACCACTTGCGAAACCGGCGCCAACAGCACGTCATACCGCGTGAAAAAGTCCACCGCCCCGAGATGCAGCCGCGCGCGCCCCGCCGTGGCGCGGACGAGATCGGCCCCCGTCAGCCGGCGCCCCTCCTCGATGTTCCACACCAGACTCGGCTTCAGGTCGTCCCGGGACTCATCGAGCACCGCACCGAGCGCCATATCGAAGTGATGGGCCCGCAGCGTACGGAAGACCCCCTCCGCGTCGTCCAGATCCGGGCAGTCCTCCTCGACCCGGCACCCGAGCTGCCGGAACACCTCCAGCTGCGGTTCCAGCACGGCCCGTACGCCGGCGTCGACCGGCACCCGGCCGCCGAGGTCCGGCGTCCAGGCCACGCGCAACCCGGTCAGCTCACGCGCCGGAAGCTCGCGGAACGCGGCGCCCGGCGCCTCCAGGCTGACCGGGCAGCGGGGGTCGGGCCCCGCCATGACCGACAACAGCAGCGCGGCGTCGGCGACCGTACGGGCCATCGGGCCGGGCACGGTCAGCGTGTCCCACGGGTTCCACGCCGGGTACGACGGCACGCGGCCCGGGGTGGGGCGCAGCCCGACGACGTTGCAGAAGGAGGCGGGGTTGCGCAGCGACCCGCCCATGTCGGAGCCGTCGGCGATCGGCTGCATGCCCGCGGCCAAGGCGGCCGCCGCCCCGCCGCTGCTCCCGCCCGCCGAGCGCCCCAGGTCGTACGGGTTCCGCGTCACCCCGAAGACGGGGTTGAACGTATGCGAACCGGCCGCGAACTCCGGCACGTTCGTCTTGCCGATACGGATGGCCCCGGCCGCCTGAATCCGCTGGACCAGCAGTTCGTCCTCGTCCGGCACGGTCTCCGCGTACAGCGGCGAGCCGCGCGTGGTGCGCATGCCCCGGGTGAGGTGGGTGTCCTTGAAGGCGATCGGCAGTCCGTGCAGCGCCCCCACCTCCGCACCCCGCGCCAGCCGCTCGTCGGCGGCCGCGGCGGCCGCCATCGCCCCCTCGGGATCGAGTGAGACAACGGCGTTGACGCGGGGGTTGACCTCATCGATCCGGTCCAGGTGCGCCCGTACGACCTCCCGGGCGGACACCTCGCGGCGGCGGATGCGGGCGGCGAGCTCGGTGGCGTCGGCGTGGACGAGGTCGGCGGCATCAGCACCGGAGTCGCTACCGGTACCGGCACCGCTGAGATCGGCATCCCCACTCATATCCGCAACTCAACACCGTCCAGCAGCGTCCCGACCACCCCCCGGGCGCGCCCGACGGCTTCCTGGTCGCCCGTCCGCAGCCCGCGCTCCCACGCCTCCGCGGCGTCCAGGGCCGCGAGCGCGGGCAGCGCGTACCGTTCCGCGACCGTCAGCTCCCGCCCGTAACCGCGCAGGAAGGCGGCGCGCAGACCCCGGTCGGGCAGGCACGCGCCGTACGTCACCCGTACGAGGTCTTCCACCGCACACCCGAGCCGTGCCTGCGCGAATCCGGCGAGCGCCAGGCGCCGGCCCACCGCGTCCCACAGGAAGTGGTGCTCGCCGACATCGCCGTGGAGGAAGCCGGCGGGCAGCGGCGGGAGCAGGTGGAGCACCTCGGCGCGGTCGAGGATCAGGCGCCGCTCCGCCGTGTGGAGCGCGCCCGCGGCCGACAGCGCGGCCACGTGCTCCTCGGCGGCGGCCTGCCGGTCGGCGACCCAGCGGTCCGCGCCGCCCGCCGGTACCGCCGTGCCGCACGCGTCATGGAGACGGCGCAGCAGGCCGCCCGCCTGCCGGTACAGCTCCGTACGGTCGGCGCGCCCCAGCCCGGAGCCGGTCGCGCCGGCCCCCGGCGCGGCGGTGAGCAGCAGCGCGAGCCGGGCGGGGTCACTGTCGACGAGGCTGGGCGCGTGCGCGTGTCCGAGGGCGGGGACGGCATGGCGGTACGCGTGCGTCTCCCGCGTATAGCGGTCCGGCGTCGGCGCCACCTTGAGGAAGAACCGGGCCGCGTCCGCGCGCCTCAGCTCCCACACCCGGGCACCGTCCGCCCGCCACGAGACGCTGCGGACCGCGGTGATCTCGCCACCGGCCCGGCGGCGGGCCCAGGCACCGATGGTGTTCGGGACGGATTGCACAGTTCCTCCTCGGTTGACGCCGGTTCGGACGGGTGCTCGCAGAACGAGGCCCGCGGACCGTTCGTCACGGTCCCACGAGGGCCCCCTCCCGGTCGAAAGTTCGACCATCCCGTCAACCCGGCGGCCCGGCGCGGCTTCGGCCGACACGATTCACCCGCTCGTGAACAACCACCCGATCCGGGGATTGCGGTGGCCGGAAGTCGGCAGAAACGGAGCCGTGCGGCCCTGCCGAGTTATACGGTTGCGCAAGCCAGCAAGTAAATTGGACGCCACCGGGACCGCACCGCGCGCCCGCACCGAACCGCCGGGGGGACCCATATGCCAGGCACCGACTCCCTGCGCCGCACCGAGGAGACCACCGCCTTCGAGCAGGCCCTCGGCCAGGCACTCGCCGCCCCGGAAATCAAGGAAGCCCTCCGCCGCACCCCGGACGCCCCCCGCCCCGAACACCTGCGCCTCCAGGCCCACCGCGAACGCACCGCCCTCTGCGCCACCGCGGCCGCCGAGTACGAGACGTACGCAAGGCTGCGCGCCGAAGCGGACACCCCCGCCCCCGGCACCACCCCTACGGACTCCCCCACCGCGACAGCCTCCGGCGGCGGCCTGCTCCCCGCCCTCGCCGTCCTCGTACCGAGCCTGGGCGCGATCGCCGCGGTCCTCTTCCTCGCCATCGGCTTCGGCATGCGACTCGTCAGCGCCCACCGCCAGTTCGCCGACGAGCTGGTGTACGCGGGCTGGCTCGCCGCCGGCATCGCGGCAGCAGCCACCGCGGCCGACCTGGCCTGGCTCCTGGCAACAGCCGCCCGCAACCGCTCCACGGCCGACTCGCCCTCCCCCGCCACGGACGCCACCGCCCCTGGCAGCGAGGTCGCCCAGGCCCGAGCAGCCTGGCACCTGGCCCTCCTCGAACGCGGAATCGTCCCGTTCCTGCTGACCCGCGTCCAGGAGCGCGAGACGGAGCGGCCGACCGGCCGACCTGGCTACCCGGCTCCGGAGTACGGCAGTCCGGAGTATGGGCGGCCGGAGTACGGGCGGCACGAGTACGCGAGTCCGGGATACGACAGCCCGGAGTACTCGACGACGAGGTCGCCACGCTGACGCGGCGGCCGTCTCATACGCGTCGGCAACCCCAGTCGTAATGGGATTCATTTTCATGTAGCCTCGGTCGCGCCATCCGGTGCGGAGCGCCGCGCGACCGCACCCACCCCCACCCCGGAGAGGTCCCGCGACCATGGCCGTCCCCAAGCGGAAGATGTCCCGCAGCAACACCCGCCACCGCCGCGCCCAGTGGAAGGCCCGCACGCCCGCGCTGGTCCCGGTGACCGTCGACGGGTCCGTGTACCAGGTCCCGCGCCGGCTGGCGAAGGCGTACGAGCGCGGTCTGCTGCGGCCGGAGGGCTGAGGGCCGTGGAACGGCGGACGCCGCTGCCCGTCACCGTGCTCTCCGGGTTTCTCGGCGCGGGGAAGACGACCCTGCTCAACCATGTCCTGCACAACCGGTCGGGGCTGCGGGTCGCGGTGATCGTCAACGACATGAGCGAGGTCAACATCGACGCCGCGCTGGTGCGCGGCGGCACGGCCGCCCTGTCGCGGACCGAGGAGCGGCTGGTCGAGATGACCAACGGGTGCATCTGCTGCACCCTGCGCGACGACCTGCTGGAGGAGGTCGACCGGCTCGCGCGCGAGGGGCGGTTCGACTACCTGCTGATCGAGTCCAGCGGGATCTCCGAGCCGATGCCGGTGGCCGCGACCTTCGCGTTCCCGCGCGACGACGGCGCGACGCTGGGCGAGGTGGCCCGGCTGGACACCATGGTCACCGTGGTGGACGCCGCCAACTTCCACACGGAACTGGCGGGCGGCGACGGGCTCGCCGAGCGCGGGCTCGCGCCGTACGAGGACGACGAGCGTACGGTCAGCGATCTGCTCGTGGACCAGGTCGAGTTCGCCGACGTGATCGTCCTCAACAAGCTGGACCTGGTGAGCGAGGAGCAGGCGGCGCGGCTGCGGGCGGCGCTCGGGCGCCTCAACCCGGTGGCCCGGATCGTGCCCGCCCGGCACGGCCGGGTGGCGCCCGCCGAGATCCTGGGGACCGGCCGCTTCGACCTGGAGCGCGCCCAGCAGGCGCCCGGCTGGGTCATGGAGCTGAACGGCGAACACGTACCGGAGACCGAGGAGTACGGGATCTCCAGCACGGTGTTCCGCGCCACGCGCCCCTTCCATCCGGGGCGGCTGTGGACGTTCGTCACGGAGGGGATGGACAGCGGCGCGTACGGGGAGATCCTGCGGTCCAAGGGGTTCTTCCGGCTCGCCGGGCGGCCCGGGGTGACCGGCCTGTGGTCGCAGGCGGGGTCCGTCGCGCGGTTCGAGCCGTCGGGGGCGGCCGGGGCGGCGGGAAGCTCCGAGGACGTGCAGGAACTGGTCTTCATCGGGGTCGGGCTGCGGGGCGGCGCTCTGCGCGCGGCTCTCGGCCGCTGTCTCGTCACGGACGGCGAGGTGCGTGCCGCGGACTACGGCAACGATCTGTTCCCGCCCTGGGAGACGTACGGCGTGGACGGCACCTGTGAGCACGAGGACGTGCCGGCGTGGGCGGCCGGCTGACCCGGCAGCGGGCCTCCGTCCTGCGCGTGCTGACCGCGTGCCAGGACTTCGTGTCGGCCCAGGAACTGCACGTGCGCCTGGTGACCGCCGACATCCCCGTCGGGCTGTCCACCGTTTACCGCACCCTGCGCGACCTGGAGCGGACCGGGCAGGTCGATGTCGTACGGGACGAGGCGGGCGAGCGCCTGTACCGGCCGCGCCCCGCCGACGGCCACCGGCACTATCTGATCTGCCGCCGCTGCGGACGCAGCCGCCCGCTCGACTCCGACGTGGTGGAGCGCTGGGCCGAGCGGGTCGGTGCGGAGAGCGGCTACAGCGCGGTCCAGCACACCGTGGAGCTGAGCGGCATCTGCGGGCGGTGCACGGGCAGGTGCGCGTAGCCGGGTACCTGCGGTCCCAGAGGCACCGTGCGGGAAATTCCCGCCCTCCCGGCAACCCCCGCCCCCGCCGCACGTCGTGACGGGTGAGGGCGCCATCCGGCGCCGCCCCGCCGATCGTGGAGCAGCCACCGTGAACGACTCCCGCACCTCCGCCTCGCCCCTCTCCTCCTGCCCGCCCGCCACCTCGCACGCGCCCGCCGGGCGTGCGGCCCGTAGCCGGATACGGAGTGCCGTGACCGCCGGGCTGCTGGTGACGGTCGCCCTGCCGGCGCTGTCCCTGACCGGTACGGCATACGCCGAGGACTCGGCCCCGAGGCCGAAGGCCCCCAGTGCCGCCGCCCCGGCAGCGCAGGCGCCCAGCGCCGCCGCCCCGAAGGACGCGCGGGATTCCGCGCACCGGCCGAGCCCGGTTCCGTCCCACCCGTCCCAGTCGGCCCGTCCGTCCCACCCCTCCGCGCAGCCGAGCGCCGCATCGAGCGCCGCGCCGGCCCCCGCCCGGGACGAGCTCGCCGAGACGGGCGCCTCGACCACCACGAACGTGGCACTGGGCGCCGGTGCCGCGCTGCTGATCGCCGTGGGCGGCGGCGCCGTCTACGCTGCCCGTCGCCGTCGCACCAACTGAGGCCACCGCCTCCCCGACGGCCGAGGAACCGATGCAGTTCACCGCCGCCGCGCTCGTCGCCCCGGTACGGCCCGCCGTACCGGGGCCTTGGCGCGCCCTGGGTCGGCGCCTGCTCCTGCGTGGCGCCCGCCCCACCACCCTGGCCGCCGCGCACACCGTCGCCGGGCCGCCCGCCGGAAGCGCCGGCGACCACTCCAGCCCCACCATCACGGACCTCTACCACGCGCACCGGCTGTCCATGGTGCGGCTGGCGGTGCTGCTGGTGGACGACCGGGCCACCGCCGAGGACGTCGTCCAGGACGCGTTCGCGGCCCTCTACAAGCGCCACGGCGAACGGCTGGACGAGGTCGACAACGCCCTGGCGTACCTCCGTACCGCCGTCGTCAACGCGGCCCGCTCGGTGCTCCGGCGACGGCGTACGGCGCGCGACTACACGCCCCCGTACGAGACGGACGCGCCGTCCGCCGAGGAGCGCGTCGTCCTCGACGAGGAGCACCGCGAGGTCCTCGCCGCCCTCGGCCGGCTGACCGCCCGCCGCCGCGAGGTGCTCGTCCTGCGCTACTGGGGCGAGCTGACCGAGGCCCAGATCGCGGCGACCCTCGGGATCAGCCGCGGCTCGGTGAAGTCGATCGCCAGCCGGGCGCTGGATTCGCTGGAGAAGATGTTGGAGGAGGGGGAATGAGGGATCACCAGACCGGGGCTGGGGGCGGGGCGCGGGCCGGGGCCGATGGCGGTTCCGGTGGCGGCGCTGGTGCCGGAGGCGGCGCTATCGCCGATGGCGGCGCCCGTGCCGGTGGCGGCGCTGATGCCGGTGGTGCCGGAGGCGCCGATGGCGGCGCTGGTGCCGGTGCCGCCCGCGGTGGGCGGCCGGTCGAGGCGCGGCTGCGGGCCGCCTTCGCGGCGCGCGCCGGGCAGGTCGACCTCCGTGATCTGCGGCCCGCCGCGCCGCCCGGCCCCCACCTGCGCCGCGTTCCGTTCCTGCGCCGCGCACCGCTCACGGGCCGACGGCTACGGCGTCTCGCCCTGCCACTGGCGGCAGCGGCCACCGCGACCGCCGCCGCCGTGGGCTACCTCGCCCTCGCCCCGGACGGCCCCCAGCAGCCGCACCCCGCGCCCGCCTCGACCCCGCGCCCCGTACCGCCGAGCCCCACCCCTTCCCCGGCCTCCCCCAGCCCTCGTCCCACCCCCAGCGCCTCCACCGCGCGCCCCAGCACCCCGCCTACTCGATCAGGCGCCACGCCGTACCCCACCACCCCCTCCGTCCCTTCCGACCCCGCAGCTCAGCGCGCCGGCCGGTCCCCGGGCCCGCGGCAAGGGGCCACCGCATCGCCCTCCGATGCGCGCGACCGCCCCGGAGCGGACGTGACCGGCCGGGCGCCCGTGCCGTCCACCGCGCCGGACCGCTGACGGCGCGGGCAGGAGGAGCCGCGTACCACCCCCCGCCGCCCATTTCCGCCCGGCGCGACGAGCCGTACCTCGTTCGTGTCGAAGTTCGTGCGGAATTCGCCCCCACCACACAATTCACGGGCTTTGCGGAATTCGGCACTCTTTGCCGTGCCGACGGGAATCGCCGCACGGCGCCGTCCACCCGCCCGTTCCGGGTTCCGCAACCCGCCCAGCGCTCATTTCCGGCCGTCCTCGGGCGTACGTTGCGCCACTTTTCCCCGTCGCCGTCCACCTGCCCCGGGCCGCGGCCACCCTCCGCCCACCGTGGCCGCACGGGTCGCGCGCCACCCTCCGTACCCCGCTCCCGCACCCGCCTCCCGGGCACCGCGCTCCGGAATTGCCACCCTTTGTCGTCTTCGCACTCCGTCCGCATGGCTGCGCCCGGAGCCGGTGGCCCGGTAGGCTTTCCGTGTGATCTTCAAGCGCATCGGAAATGGGCGGCCGTACCCGGACCACGGCCGGGAGAGCACCCGCCAGTGGGCGGATGTTGCCCCTCGCCCGGTACGCCTTGACCAGTTGGTGACGACCAAGCAGCAGCTCGACCTGGAGACGCTGCTCGCCGAGGACTCCACCTTCTACGGCGACCTCTTCGCGCACGTCGTGAAGTGGCAGGGCGACCTCTACCTGGAAGACGGGCTGCACCGCGCCGTGCGCGCGGCCCTCCAGCAACGCCAGGTGCTGCACGCCCGCGTTCTGGAACTGGGCTGACGCACCGCCGGAGCCCGCCCGACACGGCCCCGCCCCCTGTTCGGCGGAACGTATTGGCCCTTTCGGGTGGGGTCTCCCGCCACGCATTGATCATTTAGTAGGCATGGCCCCTGCGTCCCACTACGCTGCGGACATGAGCATGCTGACGCCCCCCGGCATGGGCGGTAAGAAGTACCGCATCACGGGCGACAGGTATCCGCGGATGCGCCGTCCCCGTCACCGCCGGCGGATCACCCTGGTGATCGCTGCCGCCGTCTGCGCCCTCGCCCTGGCCGGGTGGGGCACGTTGCAGCTCATCGATGTCTTCGGCGGCAGGGGCGGCACGGCCCAGGCCGCGCAGGACAAGAAGAAATGCCCTCCGGACGGCGCTCAGCAGGCCGGTTCGGCGTCGTCGTCCGGTACGGGCAAGCCGTTGCCCAAGCCCGCCGACGTCAGCGTCAATGTCTTCAACGCGACGGCGCGCGGCGGCCTGGCCAAGACGACCGCCGACGAGCTGAAGAAGCGCGGCTTCAAGGTCGGCAAGGTGGGCAACGCGCCGCCCGCCTACGACAAGAAGGTCAAGGGCACGGGCGTGTTCCTGGGCGCGCAGACGGCGTCCGACGGCGCCCGGAAGGTGCTGGGCACGCAGCTCGAAGGCGCGGAGTCCAAGACGGACACCCGTAAGACCGGGGACGTCGACCTGATCATCGGCGACACGTTCAAGGCCCTGGCCGAACCGGCCGCCGCCCAGAAGTCGCTCACCGCGCTGACGGCGCCGTCGAAGACGGCACCGGGTTGCCGGAGCTGAGCGGGCCGGAAACCGGGCGGGCGGAGCCACTGAGCCCCGGGGCGGGGACTGCTGAGCCCCGAGGCAAGGGCCGCTGAACCGCGGGGCGGGGCCGCGGCCCGTGCCGTACGGCCGACCCGACGCCACAACAGCCCGCCGAGCCGAAGAAGCCCCCCGGCCCGCCGGACCGAAGCCCTTCTAGCCCGCCGTGCCGTACATCCGGTCGCCCGCGTCGCCCAGGCCGGGGACGATGTAGCGGTCGGGGTTCAGGCACTCGTCCACGGCCGCCGTGACGACCGTCACCGGCGCGCCGGCCAGCTCGCGCTCCATCACCTCGACGCCCTCGGGCGCGGCCAGCAGGCAGATCGCGGTGACGTCGTCCGCACCGCGGTTGATCAGCTCGCGGATCGCCGCGACCAGCGTGCCGCCGGTGGCCAGCATCGGGTCCACCACGTACACCTGGCGGCCGGAGAGGTCGTCCGGCATGCGCGTGGCGTACGTGTGGGCCTCGTACGTTTCCTCGTTGCGGACCATGCCCATGAAGCCGACCTCGGCCGTGGGCAGCAGCCGGACCATGCCGTCCAGCATGCCCAGCCCGGCGCGCAGGATCGGCACGACCAGCGGGCGGGGGTGGGACAGCCGCACTCCGGTGGTCGCCGTCACCGGGGTGTCGATGTCGACCTGCTCGGTCCGCACATCGCGGGTGGCCTCGTACGCGAGCAGGGTGACCAGCTCGTCGGCGAGGCGCCGGAAGGTCGGGGAATCGGTGCGCTTGTCGCGCAGGGTAGTGAGTTTGTGCGCCACCAGCGGGTGGTCGACGACGTGGATCCGCATGACATCGACACTAGCCGAGGTCAGAAGCGGCGGCGCCCGCCCCGTGGGCGCCGGGCGGGCCGGGAACGGATTCCACCGCGCTGGCATCGAACCACCGGTCCGGGGGAAAGTGGGCACAAACGCCCGGTCTGTCGCACCGGCGCCGGGCATGGACCTCGTCCCAGGGCGGTGTACGGCGTGCCAGACGGGAATGGGAGCGGAAGCGGGAGCGTCCGTGGCGCTGGACGCTCGGGGCGTGGCGCAGGCGCCGGGGGCCGCGAAGGCGCCGGCAACGGCGGACGCGCCGGTGGCGGCGCGGGCGAAGACGTACGCGGAAGCGGGGGCGCGGACGGGTACGCGGGGACGAACGCCGGTACGAACACGGGCGGGAACGCGGGCGGAGACACGAGCGGAAACGCGGCCCGCCGCCGTACCGGCAGAGCGGGCCGAGGCGCCCGCGATCGTATGCAATCGCCGGCGCCCTCTCCCCCGAACCCCACCCACGCCCTCACCGAGCCCCCCGAGTCCTCCGAAGCCTCCGAAGCCCCTGAACCCGACGGCCTGGCCACCGGCGGCGAGAACGACGCGGCGCGCCGGCGGCGGCGCGCCCAGTTCCTCCGCGACCTCAACGAGGCCAAAGAGCTGCGCGACCGCGTCCAGCCGCGCCGCGCCCGGGCGGCCCGGATGCGTCAGGCCATGAGAATGCGCACGTTCCGCTGGTAGCCGAACGCCTCTTTCGCCCCATCAGAACCTTCCGCCCCACCCGACGTGAGCCACATCTCTCGGAACGGCCGCACGACGCAACGCCGAAGACCCCGCGCAATCGCGTTGTTTCTGCCACGATTCCGATGGGCGGGGACCTGCGGCGCGAAGGCGTCGCCCCGTCCGGCCCGGCACGCCTATGACCAGTGGGAGAGTCACGGTGTACTTCGCCGCACTGCTCGCGCGCACCGAAGACGGGTGGGAAGCGAGCGACACGGAGCTCGACAATGTGGAGACCCTGACCGATCTGGCCGACCTGGCCCGTGAGGCAGCGGTCGACGACGACACGGTGGTGGCATACATCGAGCAGGAAGGCACATGGTTCGGCGTCGTCCGCGTGGACGGCGAGGACGATCCGCGGATCTTCATCTCGAACGCCGCCGCCGCTGCCCGCAGCTCGTACGGTGCGATGCTCACCGACGAACTGCTCGGCCGCGACGAGGACGGCGCCGACGACCTCGACAGCCTCGACCTGGACGGTACGGAGGACGGCGAACCCGACATGGCGGACGGCGGAGGCGGGGAGGAGACGGTCACGGCCGGCGACACACCCGTCGTACCGCACGGCCCGCTCGGCGACCCGGACCTGCTGGCCGACCTGGGCATCGGCGGCAAGGAGCTGCTCGCCCTCGACACCGACGCGCTGTCCGAGATCGCCGATGCCCTCGGCTGCACGGACGTCCTGGAGGCCGTCAGGTAACGCCCGTCACGGACACTGGGGGCATGACCGCCCCCGTGCCCGGCCCCCTTCCCGCCTCGTCGCTCCACACCCCGGCGCCCGACCCACTGCGCGATCCCTGGACCGCCGCGATGCGACAGGCGCTGGACGAGGCCGCCCTCGCCCCCGGGACCGGTGACGTCCCGGTGGGCGCCGTCGTGCTGTCCGCGGACGGCACGGTGATCGGCACCGGCCGCAACGAGCGCGAGGCGACCGGTGACCCCACCGCCCACGCCGAGGTGCTCGCCATCCGGGAGGCCGCCCGCACGGTCGGCTCGTGGCGGCTGACCGGCTGCACGCTCGTCGTCACCCTGGAGCCGTGCACAATGTGCGCGGGCACCATCGTCCTGTCCCGCCTCGACCGCGTCGTCTACGGCGCGTCCGACGAGAAGGCGGGCGCCGTCGGCTCCCTCTGGGACGTCGTACGCGACCGCCGCCTCAACCACCGCCCCGAAGTGATCACCGGCGTCCTCGCCGCCCCCTGCGCCACCCTCCTGACCACCTTCTTCCGCTCCCGCTGACCCCTCCTCTCCCACTCCCCCGGATACCGATTTCGGCGTACGGCCCCCCGTGGGCTAGAGTTCCTCTCGGTAGCGTGTCCGAGCGGCCGAAGGAGCGCGCCTCGAAAGCGCGTGAGGGGGCAACTCCTCCGTGGGTTCAAATCCCACCGCTACCGCTCACAACACCCCTCTGATCTGCGGAGACGCGGTCAGGGGGGTGTTTTTGCATGGCGGAGCGCCAGGCGGTGCCAGGTGATGCTTCAAGCGGTGCACGTGCTGAAGCTCGGGCCCTTCAGGAATGAAGCGCTTCCCGCAGCGCCCGCACCTGATCCGTCAGGTTGCGCTCGCTGATACGAGCCGTCGGAAACAGCACGTCGAACCCGTGCACGGCGCCCGGGACCTGGATCAGTTCCGTGGTGACGCCGGCGGCGCCGAGACGTTCGGCGTACCGGTGGCCCTCGTCGCGCAGCGGGTCCACCTCGGCCACGACGACGAAGGCGGGCGGCAGGCCGCTGAGGTCGGGGGCCTGGGCCGGGGAAGCGTAGGTTTCCAGGTCCTGGTCGCCGACGTAGTGGCGCCAGGCGAGCCGTGTCGCGTCCCGGTCGAGGATCGGCGTATCGGTGAACTCACGCGCGGAGGCGCTTGTCGTGCCGCCGTCCACGGCGGGGTACATCAGCAGTTGGAGGGCCACCTTCGGCCCGCCGAGGTCGCGGGCGCGCAGGACGGTGGAGGCCGCGAGGTTTCCTCCGGCGCTCACTCCCGCGACGGCGATGCGGCCGGGGTCGCCGCCGATCCGGGCCGCGTGATCGGCGAGCCAGGTCAGGGCCGCGTAGGCGTCATCGGCCGCGGCCGGGTACGGGTGTTCGGGTGCGAGGCGGTAGTCGACGGAGACGACGACGGCCTCGGCGTCCAGGGCGTACCGCAGGGCGTGGTCCTCCTCGGCTTCGGGTGAGCCGTAAGTAAAGGCACCGCCGTGCAGGTAGAGGACGACCGGCAGCACATCGCCCGTGGCGGGCGCGACCGGGCGGTAGACGCGCAGACGCAGCTGCCCGCCGGGCCCGGGGATGAACAGGTCCTCGACCTTGGCCCGGTCGTCGGCGGTCGTGTCGGGGCGCTCCCGCAGAAGCTGGTACCGCTCGGGATTCGCCAGTACGGAAGCCAGGCCGTGGACGGGGAAGATGCCCGTGTCGGACGTTTCGAGCAGCGACTGGATCTCGGGGTCGACCGGGGGAACGGACATGGCTGGCCGCCGCCTTTCGTGTGTGGGAGTACGGAACTGCCATCAGTTTCGCCAGCTCGCGAGCGCGACAGAAGTGGCCCAGGGGCCACTATGTGCAACTATCGGGCCATGACAGTCGCCGCCCTCCAGCAAGCCGCTCACCAGGCCCCATACCGGGCCCCTCACCAGGTCGTGGTGCTCGCCCTCGCGCCGGTGGTCGCCTTCGACCTGAGCATCCCGGCCCAGATGCTCGCCATGGTGGACTCGCAGGCGGGCGGCGCGGCATATGACGTACGGACCGCCACGCCGGACGGCTCCGCGGTCGCGACGGTGAACGGGTACGGCGTCACGCCCCACGGGGACCTGTCCCTGCTGGAACACGCCGACACCGTGATCGTCGCGGGCACCCGCTGCCCGGACGTGCTCGACGACGGGGTACTGGACGCCCGTATCGCGGAGGCGTTGCGGGCGGCCCGGCGCCGGGCCCGGATGGTGTCCCTGTGCACCGGGGCGTTCGTGCTCGCGGCCGCCGGGCTGCTGGAGGGGCACCGGGCGGCGACGCACTGGCGCTACGCCGATCGGTTCAGGCGGCTGTTTCCCGCGGTCGAGCTCGACATCGATCCGCTGTACGTGGCCGATCGCGGGGTCCTGACGTCCGCCGGCGGTGCGGCGGCGATCGATCTGTGCCTGCATCTGATCCGGGAAGACCACGGCAGTTCGGTGGCCAACCGGATAGCCCGGTACAACGTCGTCGCGCCCATGCGGGAGGGCGGGCAGGCCCAGTACATCGACCGCCCGGTCCCGGAGGACGCGGGCATGTCGACGGCCGCGGCGCGGGCGCTGATGACGGAGCATTTGGACCGGCGGCTGTCCCTCAAAGATCTCGCGGCGCACTGTCACATGAGCGTCCGGACCTTCACCAGGCGCTTCCGGCAGGAAACGGGTCTGTCCCCGGCCGAATGGTTCGCCGCCGCCCGCTTGCGGCACGCACGCCATCTACTGGAATCGACGGAGCTGCCCGTGGACGACATCGCCGCGAAAACCGGCATGGGCAGCGGGACGAATCTGCGCCAGCATATGCGGGCCGCGCTGAATACCACGCCGTCCGCCTATCGGCGGGCTTTCCGGTCGGCCGGGGCGTAGGGGAAGGAGGGGGAGCGGAGTCGCCCCCCCCCCGCTGTATGTTGAACATGCAACCACCTCCCACGAGAAGGCGACGCCGCAATGAGCAACGTCGAAGTGAAACCCGCCGAGTTGCGCTGCGCCCCGGGGGCGCAGGTGCCCGGGATCGAGGTGCTCGCGCCGCGTGACGTGCCGTTGGGCGGGCCGCGGGCCATGACCGTGCGCCGTACGCTGCCGCAGCGCTCCCGTACGCTCATCGGCGCCTGGTGCTTCGCGGATCATTACGGGCCGGACGATGTCTCCATGACGGGTGGCATGGACGTCGCCCCGCACCCGCACACCGGGCTGCAGACGGTGAGCTGGCTGTTCAGCGGGGAGATCGAGCACCGCGACAGCCTGGGCACCCACGCGTACGTACGGCCGGGCGAGCTGAACCTCATGACGGGCGGCCGCGGGATCAGCCACTCCGAGGTGTCGACGGGGCGGACCACCGTGCTGCACGGGGTGCAGCTGTGGGTGGCGCTGCCCGCGGAACACCGGCTCACGGACCCCGACTTCCGGCACCACGTGCCCCGCCCCGTAGAGCACGGCGGGGCCGGGGTCAGCGTGTTCCTGGGCACGCTCGCGGGCGTGACCTCGCCGGTGCCGACCTTCACCCCGCTCCTCGGCGCCGAGATCGTCCTCGCGCCGGGCGCGACGGTCACCCTCACCGTGGACCCCGCTTTCGAACACGGCCTGCTCGTCGACCAAGGCCCCGTCCGCCTCGCCGGCACCCTGCTGCACCCGGCCGAACTGGGCTACGCCTGCCCCGGCCGCGACACCCTGACCCTCACGAACGAGTCGGACACCCCCGCCCGCACGGTCCTGCTCGGCGGCACACCGTTCGAGGAGGAAATCGTCATGTGGTGGAATTTCGTGGGGCGTTCGCACGCGGATATCGCGGAGGCCCGCGAGGAGTGGATGGCGGGTGATCGGTTCGGCGAGGTGCATGGTTACGACGGTGACCGTCTGCCCGCTCCCGAACTTCCCACGGTGGCTCTGAAACCGCGGGGGCGGGTGCGCTGAGCCGGAGCCGATACGGGCCGGGCGCGCGACAATTCCCGACCAGCGCGGAATTTCCCGGCCAGGACAAACAACAGCCCCCGTTCGCGAGCCGCAACTCGCGAACGGGGGCTGTCGGCTAGGGATATACCCGGAAGCCTCAGCTCCGCCGACGGCGGAACGCCTTGCGCACGAAGTGCACGATCAGCCAGATCACCACGATGATGATCACGATGAAGAGGATCACCAGCACGATGAGGAAGATGCCGAGCTTCTTGAAGAAGCCCTTCTTCTTCTTTTCCTTCTTCTCCTTCTTGTCCTTGGAGCCGAAGGCGGCCTTCGCGTGGTGGTGGAAGGAGGCCGGGGCGGCGTCCGCCTGTGCGGCCGGGGCGCCGGCGGTCTGCTGCTGAGCGCTGTGGGCGACGTGGGCGACCGCCGGAGCCGCGGGCGACGCCGCTGCCGCGGTGCCCGCCGCGCCCATCAGGCCGAGCAGCAGGGCCACGACGACTGCGGTGATACGGCCGCTCGTCGACAAAACGCCGCGGCCGGTGCGTACGGCATGTTCGGAAGGCTTGTGCTCGGTGCTCATCCGGTCGGTTTCCCCTCGTGGTTGGTGCCGGGCACGGCGCGTTGATCGCGTCGCGCGTCAACCATTATGGGCGGCGGTCATCCCCGCCGACGTGCGTACTTCGAGCAACGAGGCGCTGTGCCGCTCCGCCTCGAACGCGTCCCGCCCGCCGCGCAGGCCGAACAGCCGCTTGCTGAGCAGGATGTACAGAACGGCGATGATGTTGATGACCAACGTGGCGATCTTGAGCCAGCTGACCTTCTCCGTCAGCTCGTAGATCTCCAGTGGCAGGAACGCCGCCGTGGCCACCACCGTCAGGTACTCCGCCCAGCGCTTGGCGCGCCACAGACCAACGCCCTCGATGATCTCGACCAGCGCGTATGCCACCAGCAGGCCCGCGACGATCAGCAGCGTCGAGTGCTTGTAGCCGAAGGTCTTCTGGATGGTGCCGACCACCGGCGAGTGGTCGAGGTCGTAGTGGAAGTGCCCGGCCACCGGCCGCAGGACGTCCAGATATTCGTCGAAGAGGCGGCGTACGGCGTCCTGGCTGTTGCTGAACTTCCACACGGCCAGCGCCACCAGCACGATGAACACGCCGCGCAGCGCCCGCTCCACGGCCAGGAAGCGCAGGATGAACGTGTCCCGCAGCACCTTGCCGCGCGGTACGAGCGGCGCGTCGGCCGCCGGTCCGGCGCCGCGCGGCGCTCCGAGGGCGAAGTCCCCGCAGCGCAGGCAGCGCCACGCCTCGCCCAGCGCGGTGTCCGCGCGCAGCCGGTCCTGGAGTTCCGGCTCCTGTGGCAGGTACGTGACGTGTCCGCGGCGCGCGCAGGTACGTCGGTTCCAGTCGATCTTCATGGCGGACGCCCCCGTAAGGCTTCGTCGTCGTGCCGTGACCGTCCCGCGGCACGGCCGGGCAGAGCCGGCCGACGGAGACGGACCGGCCGGTTCGGGCCAGGCGAGGGTAGTACGTCGGCGGCTTCCGGCGAAAAGGCAGGTGGACAGCGGTACGGCGGCCCGTCCGCCCAGCCGACGGCAGTACGGCGGCCCGCCCCTCCGTCAGCGTCCGCCAGGCGCGCCGGACGTACTGGGAGCCCCGGTCCCGCCAGGCGCACCGGGCCCACCGGACGCCTCAGACGCACGGCCGGTCACCACCGCCCCCGTACCCTCGCCCTCCGGCGTCTCGTCCTTCATCGCCTTGGTCTCGCTCTTGAGGATCCGCAGCGACTTGCCCAGGGCCCGCGCCGTGTCCGGCAGCTTCTTCGAGCCGAACAGCAGGATCACCACGAGGGCCACGATCAGCAGGTGCCAGGGCTCCAGCCCGTTCCGCAGCATCGTCGTCCCGCCTTTCCCTCCATTGCGCCGCCGGCGGTCACCGGTCCGCGCCGTCTTGCCGGATTCGTAACTTGCTACATTGCGCAACTGTACAACCGACTGGCCCGAACGACCGTCTTCTTCGGCAAGAACCGCGCAGGTGAGGGTGCACACACATGACAGCAAGCAGTCACAGGGCCGTGGCCGGGAACACTGGACGGGGCAGGCGGCGTCCCCTGCGTACGGCCGGGATCGTGGCCGTATCGCTGCTCGTACTGATCGCCGCGGGCGCGGGCTGGTTCTACTTCAAGCTCAACGGGAACATCACCACCTTCGGCGCCGACGGCGTCAGCCCGCAGCGTCCGGCGGAGGGCGCCGGCGGGCAGAACGTCCTGGTCATCGGCTCGGACTCGCGGTCGGGCGGCAACAGCTCGCTGGGCGGCGGCGACGGTGACGTGGGCCGCTCGGACACCGCCTTCCTGCTGCACATATACGGGGACAGCAAGCACGCGGTCGCGGTCTCCATACCCCGCGACACCCTGGTGGAGATACCCCCGTGCCGGCTGCCGGACGGCCGGTGGACCAAGCCGCAGCACAACGCGATGTTCAACGCGGCCTTCTCGGTCGGCGAGAGCGCCAAGGGCAACCCGGCCTGCACCCAGAACACGGTGGAGAAACTGTCCGGCGTTCGCGTCGACCACACCGTCGTCGTCGACTTCGAGGGTTTTTCGAAGATGACGTCCGCGGTGGGCGGCGTACCGGTCTGCCTGCCGAAGGACATCTACGAGGGCGATCTGAACCCGAACCGCCGCTCCCGCGGTGAGCGGATCTTCGCCAAGGGCCCGCAGAACGTGTCCGGTCAGCAGGCGCTCGATTACGTACGCATCCGGCACGGTATCGGCGACAACTCCGACATCGGCCGTATCCAGCGGCAGCAGGCGTTCGTCGGCTCGCTGATCAAGAAGGTCAAGGACCAGGGGTTCAACCCGGGCACCCTGCTGCCGCTGGCCAACGCCGCCACCCAGTCCATGACCGTCGACCCGGGCCTGGACTCGGCCGACAAGCTGCTCTCCTTCGCGATGTCGCTGAAGGACATCGACCTGCACAACACCAAGTTCATCACGCTGCCGTGGCGCTACCAGGGCGAACGGGTCGCGATCGTGCACCCGGCGGCGGACACGCTGTGGGCGGACATCAAGGCGGACCGCACGCTGGACGGCAAGAACGCGGGCGGGGCGGGGGCGCAGGGATCTCCGGGCCCGTCGCCGTCACCGTCCAGCGGTTCGGAAACGGGTACGGGCACAGGTACAGGTACGGACATCAGCATCGCCGTCTACAACGGCACCACCAAGACCGGCCTGGCCGCCCGCGCCGCCGATCAGCTGAAGTCCGCGGGCTTCACCGTCACCGGTACGGCGACCGCGCGCACCCAGGGCCACACGGCCACCACCGTCGAATACGGCGCGGGCAAGGAGGCCGAGGCCAAGGCCGTCGCGGCGCGCTTCCGGGGCGCCCGGCTCGTGCCGACGGCCGCCGCGGGCGTCAAGGTCGTTCTGGGCACCACGTACGCCTCCGAGCCGACCCTTGAGTCCCCTGCGTCCTCCGCCCCGAGTGCGGGCCCCTCGCCCGGGTCGTCGAAGATCGCCGACTCGGCCCGCTCGGCCGACGACAACATCTGCTCGGGTCTGTCATACGGCTGAGGCCCCGCCGCTGCCCTACGGCTGAGGCCCCATCGTTGCCCTACGGCTGAGGCCCGAACGCTGCCCTAAGGCCGAGGCCGAACGCTGCCCTAAGGCCGGGGCTCCGCCGCCACCCGCCCGTCGTACCGCCTCTTGGCCCACGCCAGCCCGGCCCCGTACAGCACCAGTACGGCCGCCAGCAGCCCGTAATAGAGGGGAGGCAGTGCCGACATGCCCAGCAGCGGGCCCAGCGGTGACGGTGGCAGCAGCAGGCCGATGACGGCGAGCGCGCACACCGCGCCCCGGATCGGGCCCGGTGCCCGGCCCTCCGCCGAGTGGCGTCCGGCGCGCAGCAGGTACATCACCAGCGCCTGCGTCAGCAGGTTCTCCGTGAACCACCCGGCGTGGAACGCGTCCTGGCCGCCCGGGTGCCCGGAGCCGTGCACCGCCAGCACCAGCACGCCGAACGTGGCCAGGTCGGCGGCGGCGTTGAGCAGGCCGAATCCGGTGATGTAGCGCAGCAGGTCGGCGGGGCGGAGCACCGCGGGACGGCGCAGCGCGGCCGGGCCCGGCCGGTCGAAGGCGAACGCGAGCTGGACCGCGTCGAAGCACAGGTTCTGCACCAGGACCTGCGCCGGGAGCATCGGCAGGAACGGCAGCAGCAGCCCGGCGCCGAGCATCGCGATGACGTTGCCGAGGTTGGAGGAGAGGGTGATGCGCAGGTAGGTGGCGATGTTGGCGGTGGAGCGGCGGCCCGCGACGATCGCGCCGTCGATGGCGTTCAGGTCCTTCGAGGCGAGCACGACGTCGGCCGCCTCGCGCGTCACGTGCACCGCGTCGCGCGGGGCGATGCCCACGTCACAGGCGTGCAGAGCGGGGAGGTCGTTGACGCCGTCGCCGAGGAATCCGACGGTACGGGGCGGGGCGCCCGTACGGTCCGCGGCCGCGTGGTCCGCGCCCGTACGGTCCACGGCCTTACGCCCCGCGGCCGTACGCGCCGTACCGTCCCCCGCCCGCAGCGCCCCCACGATCCGCGCCTTGTGCTCGGGCGTGCAGCGGGCGAACGCCGTCGTACGGGAGGCGAGGCGGGCCAGCTCGCCGTCCGTGAGGCCGTCGATCCGGTCGGCGGTGAGCACCGCGCCGGGGCCGGTGTCGAGCCCGAGTTCGCGGCAGACGTGGGTGACGGTGCCCGGATGGTCGCCGGTGAGGACCTTGACGGCGACGCCGCGCCGCGCGAGGCCCGCGCAGGCCGCCGCGGCGGTCGGGGCGAGCGCGTCGCGCAGGCCGACGAAGCCGACGAGGGTCAGGCCGCGCTCGTCCGCCGGGGTGTACGCGCGGCCCGGCCGGGCGGGCCGCTCGGCGACCGCGACGGCCAGCAGCCGCAGCCCGTCCGCCGTCCGGTCGGCGACGACCCGGGCCAGGCGCGCGCGGGCCGCCTCGTCCAGGTCGGTGTCCCGTCCGTCTTCACGGACGCCGGCGCAACGTTCCAGCACGTCTTCGGGCGCGCCCTTGACGACGAGTGTGTGCACGCCGAGCCGCGGGCCGGGGCCGCCCACCGTCGCCGCGTCCGTACGGATCACCGCGCACGACGTGCGGCGTACCGGGTCGAAGGGCAGGGCGGCGACGCCCTCGTACGCCAGCAGCTCGTCGAAGTCGTCCTCGGCCGCCTCCAGGATCGCCTCGTCGAGGGCGTCCGGCGTGGGCAGCTCGGCGAGCTGGAGTGTCCACAGGCTGTTGACGGCCGCCCAGTGCAGCGGTTCGGGCGCGGGCCGGCCGTCCGGGGCGAGGGAGCAGTCCAGGACCGGGCGGTCCTGGGTAAGGGTGCCGGTCTTGTCCGTGCACAGCACATCGATCGCGCCGAGGTCGTGCAGCGCGGGCAGCCGCTTGACGATCACCTCGCCGCCGCGCGCGAGCAGCGCCGCGCCCCGGGCGAGCGCGGTGGTGACGATGACCGGCAGCATCTCGGGGGTGAGCCCGACCGCCACCGCGACGGCGAACGGCAGCGTCTCCAGGCCGCGCCCGCGCAGCGCCGCGTTGGCCATCAGCACCAGCGGCGGGGTGAGCAGCATGAAGCGGATCAGGGTCCAGGAGATCCCGTTCACCGAACGGTCGAAGGCGCTCTCGCGCGGGCGGCGCGGGGCCTTGCGGGGCCCGGACACCCCGCGGGTGCCCGGCGCGCCGGGGCCGGCGCCCCGCCCGCCCGGCCTCCCGTACGTACCGCCGAACAGCGTCTCCGCCCCGGTGGCCAGCACCACCGCCGTGGCGCTTCCGGAGGCGACGCTGCTGCCCTGGAAGCACAGCTCGGGGCGTTCGAAGAGGCCGGGGCCGTCGTACGTACCGGTCGCCGAGCCCTCCCGGGCGTCCACCGGGTATTTGGCCACCGGCGCCGACTCGCCCGTCAGCACCGCCTGCCGCACCGTCAGCCCGCTCGCGCGCAGCAGCCGCAGGTCGGCGGGGGCCAGGTCGCCCGGGCCGAGGCGGATCACATCGCCCGGCACCAGCTGGTCCACCGGGATCTCCCGGGCGGCTCCGCCCGACGGTGCCCGCCGCTGCACCGTCGCCGTGGTGGCGATCAGCTCGCGCAGCGCCGCCGTGGAGCGCTCGGCCCGGTACTCGCCGCTGGTCCGCAGCACCGCGCTGACCACCACCAGTACGGCGATCACGCATGCCGTACCCCAGGAGGCGACGGCGGCCGAGACCAGCGCCAGACACAGCAGTACGGTCGTGAACGGATCGCGCAGGCTGTGGACGAAGCGCCAGGGCCGACCGGCCGGCCGCCGCTCGGGCAGCGTGTTCTCGCCGTACCGCAGCAGCCGTTCCTCGGCCTGCGCCTCGGTCAGGCCGCGCGGCCCGCTCTCCAGGAGACGCAGGGTTTCCAGTGCCGTCAGGCCGGGGGCGTCCCGCAGGGCGGCGCCGCTCTCCGCCCGTACTGCCGGTGGTACGAGGTGCGCGTCCGGCTCCGCCTCCCCCTCCGTACGTGCGGCCGCGGAGCCCTCGACCTTCTCAGGCGCCCAGGCCACGGACGCGTCCCGGAACCGCCGGTCCTTCGGACCCGCCCGCCCGGTCGGTCAGCTGCCCCACCAGCCACCGCACCATCGACACCACATCGGGGTCGTCGACCAGGTACACCACGCGGCGGCCCTCCCGCCGCGACCGCACCAGCCCCGCCAGCTTCAGCTTCGCCAGGTGCTGGCTCACCGCGGGCAGCGCACCGCCCACCCGCTCCGCCAGGCCGCTGACATCGCACTCGCCGCCCGCCAGCACCCAGACGATGTGCAGGCGCGCGGGCGAAGCCAGCAGTCCGAACGTCGCCGCGGCCTCCGTCAGCACCTCGGCCGACGGATCCGCCACGTCCTCGACGCCACTCGTCACAGCCGCTCTCCATCCGCCCATGGCCGGGCCCGTGCCCCCGAAAGGGCCCAGTCTAGGCGCCGGGCCCCGGGCGTTCCCGTACGAAAGGCGCCCCGCGTGGGCGTGCGCCCGGCATCGCCCCGAGGCACCAGGCAAACCCCGGAAACCCATGCGAAAAGCCCCGGCGCCGAGCCTGAGGGCCCGGAGCCGGGGCTCCGTCGTCTGGTCGGGGGAAACGGCATCGGGGGGACAAGCCGTTTCCCCCGATGGTGGACCGGGCCCCCAAGTCCGCGCCGCCAGTCAGGGGGGAAGCCGCGGCGTGGACCCCGCAGCGGGGCACGGGCCCGTGCCCGGCGAATTCCTGCCAGATTCGCCGGACACACCACCATCCTGCTGCGGCCGCCGGGTGCGGGCCGCTGGCAAAAGACCTCGCTACAGGGGCCTTTGGTCCTTAAAGTCCTGATCAGCTGATCCACAGGTCCCCGATCGTCACCGCGCCCCGGCTCCACCCGGCGCCGGCCCGCCCGGGTACCCCCGCGTTCGCCACCGACTCCACCCCTGTGGCGGAAGTGGTTAGACTCACCCCGCCCGGCACCGGGGACGGGTGGGGCGGGAGCTGCCGTAGGGGAGACGGGACAGTCGGATGGCGCAAGCGAAAAAGATCGCGTTGTACGTGGTCGCCGTCTTCGTCCTGTACACGATCATCACGTCTCCGGCGCGCGCCGCCGATCTCGTCCAGATAGGGTTCGAGGGCATTTCGTCGGCCGCCCATGGCGTCGGCGAGTTCATGACCCAGCTGGTCTCGTAGAGCGCCCGGCCGGTCCGGTCCCGCAGGGCGCCCGGCGCCGCGGCCGGCGCCACGGGACGTACGGCGCGGGCCCGCACGACGAACGCACGGAGGACCGCCCAGTGATACGCCACCTGGTTCTTTTCAAGCTCGACGAGGGCGTCGAACGCGACGAGCCGCGCGTCGTGGCCGGTGTGAAGGCGTTCCAGGAGCTGGCCGACCAGATTCCCGAGCTGGAGTTCTGGGAGTGCGCCTGGAACATCACGGACCGGCCGATCGCGTACGACTTCGCCGTCAACTCCGCCGTTGCCGACACCGACGCCCTCAAGCGCTATATCGAACACCCGGCCCATCAGGCCGCCGCCGGGCAGTGGCGCGAGTTCGCCACCTGGGTGATCGCCGACTACGAGTTCTGAGCTACGGCCCCCGGCCGCGCGCCCCTCGCCCTCCTCACGGGCGGGGGGCTTTTCGCGTTCCCGGGTGAAGGACCAACTCTGCGATCAACACGGCGTTATGCGGTGCTTGCACACAGTGCACATGTCTTGTGATGCTATGACCTGCTATGACCGCTTTTGCCGGATGGATGGACTGAGAAGGGTGGCGTGACCGTGACGGCCCGAACTGCGCCCAAGGCGCCATCCCGCGAGAGCCGGAGCGCGGACACCCGGGCACTCACGCAGGTGCTGTTCGCCGAGCTGTCGAGCCTGGAGCCGGGCACGCCGGAGCACGCCCGGGTGCGCGCCGCCCTGATCGAGGCCAACCTGCCGCTGGTGCGCTACGCGGCGGCACGTTTCCGCAGCCGCAACGAGCCGATGGAGGACGTCGTCCAGGTCGGCACGATCGGCCTGATCAACGCCATCGACCGGTTCGACCCCGGGCGCGGGGTCCAGTTCCCCACCTTCGCCATGCCGACCGTGGTCGGCGAGATCAAGCGCTACTTCCGGGACAACGTACGCACCGTCCACGTGCCGCGCCGCCTCCACGAGCTGTGGGTGCAGGTCAACGGCGCCACGGAGGACCTGACCGTGCTGCACGGCCGGTCGCCGACCACCGCGGAGATCGCCGAACGGCTCAAGATCGGCGAGGACGAGGTGCTGGCCTGCCTGGAGGCGGGCCGCTCGTACCACGCGACCTCCCTGGAGGCCGCGCAGGAGGGCGACGGGCTGCCGGGCCTGCTGGACCGCCTCGGGTACGAGGATCCCGAGCTGGCCGGGGTCGAGCACCGCGACCTCGTACGGCATCTGCTCGTCCAGCTCCCGGAGCGCGAGCAGCGGATCCTGTTGCTCCGTTACTACAGCAACTTGACGCAATCTCAGATCAGTGCCGAGCTGGGGGTGTCGCAGATGCACGTGTCCCGGCTACTGTCGCGGAGCTTCGCACGACTGCGGTCCGCAAACAGGATCGAAGCCTAACCAGGACGGGCGACCCCGTCCTGCACAGATATGTCGACTTGGCGCTACAGCGTGTTGCCGACATGTGACATTCTGCAGGAACCGCGTTTGCCGTGGCGTCGCCTCCGGTATTCAGGTGGAGGCATAAGTTCTCGGTTCCGCCGCGGGCCGAGGGCACCGCAGCGACCCGACCGCGACCTCAAGGGGGTGGCATGTCCGTAGAACTGGGCAGCTCGAAGGTGCTTCCCGCGATTCCCGCGCCGGCAGCACCCGCGCACGACGACGACGCTATCAACACCCGTACGCTCTCCCGCTCCCTCTTCATGCGACTGGCCACGCTCGACACGGACAGCGCCGAGCGGGCGTACGTCCGCGACACCCTGATCGAGCTGAACCTGCCATTGGTGCGCTACGCGGCGGCACGTTTCCGCAGCCGCAACGAGCCGATGGAGGACATCGTCCAGGTCGGCACGATCGGTCTGATCAAGGCCATCGACCGTTTCGATTGCGAACGCGGGGTGGAGTTCCCCACGTTCGCGATGCCAACCGTGGTTGGCGAGATCAAGCGGTTCTTCCGTGACACGTCCTGGTCGGTACGGGTGCCGCGCCGGCTCCAGGAGCTGCGCCTGGCCCTCACCAAGGCCAGCGACGAACTCGCCCAGAAGCTCGACCGCTCCCCCACCGTCACCGAACTCGCCCAGTGCCTCGGGGTGTCCGAGGAGGACGTGGTCGACGGCCTGGCGGTCGGCAACGCGTACACCGCCTCCTCGCTCGACTCCCCGTCCCCCGAGGACGACGGCGGCGAGGGCTCCCTCGCGGACCGCCTCGGCTACGAGGACAGCGCGCTCGAAGGCGTCGAGTACCGCGAGTCCCTCAAGCCCCTGCTGGCCAAACTCCCGCCGCGCGAACGCCAGATCATCATGCTGCGCTTCTTCGCCAACATGACGCAGTCCCAGATCGGCGAGGAGGTCGGCATCTCCCAGATGCATGTCTCCCGGCTGCTGACGCGCACGCTGGCGACCCTCCGCGAAGGGCTGATCTCCGACTGACCGGACCCCGTGCCCCCACGCGCACCACCACTGCGCACTGCGCACCGGGCCTATGCAACTGACTACCCGTCAGCAACACTGGCCCGATGCGACGGACCACCCGCGCCCCACACCTCCGTACCGCTCGCGCCCCTCACATGGCGCGCACCTTTCTCCCCACGGCCGCCCTGTGCCTGGCCGCACTGCTCTGCGCCTGCGGCGACGACGGCCGGGGTCACGCGGCGGTGGGCGCCGCCGGTCCGGCCGACGGCCGCTCCCCGACGAAGCCGGTGCCGCCGGGCGAGGACATCGTCCTCACGCCGCTGGACGGCGCCACGCCGGAGGGACGGCGCGGCGACTCGCCCTCCGAGGACGCCCCCTCCCCCGAATCCGGCTCCGGTATCGGTACGGGTACGGACACCACCCCCACGCGCACTCCGCCCGCGCCGTCGCCCCCCGGCCACCGCGCGAGGTCCGCCGAACCCCCGAGCGGGGCCTCACCCGGCAAGCCACCAAGCGCCCCGCACGGCACCCCGCCCGGCGCTCCGTCCTCACCTGCCGCCACGCCCACCCCCGCCCCGAAGCCCAAGCCCAACCCCCCCGCCCCTCCCCACCTCGCCCTCGGTCCCCTCCAGCGCGCCGAAGCCGACGTACGGTGGTGCGAGAAGGTGACCGTCGATCTCCGCAACACCGGTGGCCGCCCGGTGACTTCCGGCACGATCACCTTCGGCACCCACATCATCGGCGCCCTGGGCATCGACTGGACCACCAGAACCTCCACCCACCCCCTCCCCACCCCCCTCCCGGCCACCTCCCACCGCACCGCCACCTGGCGCGTGTGCGTGGCGTCCTGGCGCGTGCCGCTCGGGATGCACGTCGAGACCCGGGAGGTGCGGGCCGAGTGGGGGTGAGCGGTGCCGTACGCCCCTTGAGCGGCGGCCCCGGCACATCGGCTGTTTCCGTTGCGCCGAGTGGCGCCGACGGCCTCGCATTTCCCTTCCGAAAAGCCGGCCCAGTGCCCTCGCGGGAGGAAACAACAGGACTGCGCGGCAGGAGGAAATTGCCGGGGAGATATACGAACACCTGCGGGCCGGTTCGGAGGTCGGCGACATCAAGCACCTGGCTCACCCGCTCAGCGGCGGCGTGCTTCCGTGCGCCCTTTTCGGGGGCTGACGCCGAGGGAATGCTCAGGTGGACGAAACTCCAGGGCAGTCGCAGGAAAGGGAGCCGCAATGGGTTCGCACGGGAAGCCGCCGCCTTCAAACCCCCAGCCGAAACAGCCGTCGCCTCGTGACAGTGACGGTCAGCATCCGGATGTCGCCAAACCCGGGGGCGGGAAGCACCGGTGACCGGCGTCGGCCGGCAGCACGCCAAGGCCGTCCGGATACTCGACGGCTCGGGCGCTTTCGCGCGGCCCTGGATGCGGCAGGCATTCCATACGGTTCCGCGGCAGGAATTCGTACCGGACACCGTATGGGTGTGGCACGCCGAGGACGACCGCTACCACCCGCTGTCCCGCGCGGACGACGAGGAGCGGTGGACCGAGCTGGTGCACCACCCCACCCTGCCCGTCGTCACGCAGGTCGACGACGGCCGCCCCGCGCCGTCCGACGGTACGGGCGAGCTGCCCACCAGCTCGATGAGCGCCGCCAACGCCGTACTGACGATGCTCGCCGCCACCGACCCGGAGCCCGGCAGCCGGGTCCTGCACATCGGCACCGGTACGGGCTACGACTCCGCGCTGCTGTGCGAGCGGATCGGCGGGGCGAACCTGGTCACCATCGAGGTCGACCGGTCGCTCGCCGAGGCCGCCCGGGAGCGGCTGCACCGTCTCGGCTACCGGCCGCGCGTCGTGTGCGGGGACGGCGAGTTCGGGCAGCCCCAGGACGCGCCGTACGACCGCGTCCTGTGTACGGCGTCGCTGTCCCGCGTCCCCTACACGTGGATCACCCAGTCCGCCCCGGGCGGACGCATCGTCGCACCGTGGAAGACCACGTTCCAGCCCGCCGGCCTGGCGGTGCTGACCGTCGACGCCGGCCGCCGTAGCGCGTCCGGCCGGTTCGGCATGCCGCTGACCTTCATGGACCTGCGCGGCCAGCGCCGCCCGGACAACCCGCTCCCCCGCGTCTACTCGACCGCGCGCTGGGAGGAGAGTCGGCACGGCACCGCCACCCTCCCTCCGGACTTCCTCGACGACTTCCACGCGCGCTTCGCCCTCGGCCTGCGGCTGCCCGGCGTCCACGCGACCCGCACACCGGCACCGGACGGCTCTCCCGCCTGGTGGCTGGCCACGGACACTTCCTGGGCGTACCTCTGCGCCGGGGAGACGTTCCAGTGGGGCCCCCGGGATCTGGCCGGGGAGGCCGAGCAGGCCCACGAGTGGTGGCTGCGAGAGGGCAGGCCGGAAGTGTTCGACTTCGGGATGACGGTGGACGAGGACGGGCAGCGGACGTGGCTGGGCGCGCCGGACCGGCCCGTGGCGTGATCTTCGGGCCTCAGGCCGCCACGGCCGGCTTGAGGACCTCCTCGCACCACTGCCGGAACGTGGTCGGGGTCGTCGACTCCGCGGTACGCGGCGCCGCGTTGTCCATGCCCTGATTCTTGGCGTCGAACATGTCGACCATGGCCTGTGCCATCGGGGCGGTGGTCCCGAACCCCATGAGGCGGTCCTTCAGCGCCGCGCCCGGGATCTGCTGATAGCCGACCTCGGTGCCCAGGACATCGGAGATGATCTCCGCCATCTCGGTGGGCGACAGGTCCTCGGGCCCGAGGCAGGCGACCTCGCCGGACCCCTTCCAGCCGTCGTCCAGCAGCAGCCGCGCGGCGGTGGCGGCGATGTCGCGGGTGGCGACGGTGGGAACCTTCAGCTCCGGGTCGGACATCAGGAAGAACCGGCCCTGCTCCTTGATCGCCCGGACGTGGCGCAGCAGGTTGTGCATGAACGACGGGCAGACCACCGCGCGGTAGGCCACGCCCGAGGCGGCGATCAGGTCGTCCATGGCCAGGGAGGCGGTCACCAGCCCGGCCCGGGTGGCCATCGGCGTACCGCGGCCGAGCGCCGAGATGCCCACGACCCGCTCGACACCGTGGCGTACGAACGCCTCGCACGCGGGCCGGGTGAAGTCGACGAACGCGGCTTCGGGGCTCGGCTCGGCCCCGTCGCCCGGCGCGAGCCAGAAGACGGCCCGGGCGCCGTCACACGCCCGGTCGATCACGGCGGCGTCGCGGTGCGAGCCCACGACGATCTCGACGCGCTCACGTATCCCGGGCGCGATCCGCGACGGGTCGCGGGCGACGAGGCGCAGCGCGGCCCCGCGGTCGAGCAGGTCGGTGACCAGGTGACGGCCGATGGTGCTGGTGGGGGCGGTGATGACGATCATGTGCGTCCTCTTTGTCCGGGAGGGGGGAGGGAGCAGGGGTCCGATTGCTCGGGGCGGGTTCAGCTCGGGGTGAATCCAGGAGACGCGTGCTCGCAGTCCCGCTTCGGGGTGCGGCCAAGCGATCACGCCGCCCGCGGTACGTACGCCAGCCCATGCGCGCCCGCCTCGCCGCGCTTGGCGATGTCCAGCCGGGTGGACAACTGCAGCGTCTCCAGGTCGATGACGTCGACGGTGGACGACGCGATGCACGCCACGTACGCGAGACGGCCGTCCGGTGACGAGGTGATGGTCAGCGGCGCGTGCCCCACCTCGACCCCGCCCAGTTCCTCACCGCTGTCGGCGGAGAACACCGTGAGGCGGCCCGGCGCGTGCCGCCCGAGCGCGGACTCCGGGGCGGATGCCATCCGCAGCTCGCCCGCGAGCAGCCGGCCCGTCGAGGTCAGGTGTACGGGTACGACGACGTTTTCCGTGGGCAGGGTGCCGACGACGGACGCCGTCCCGGCGTCGATGACCTGGATACCGGCGTCCGGCCGCTCCTCGGCACCGGCGAGAACGGAACCGGCGTAGGGCGCGGCGACGAAGACCCGCGAGCCGTCGGCGGCGACGGCGAGCCCCTCGCTGCCCGGCACCTCGATCTTCGCCGTGAGGGCCCCGCGTTCGAGGTCCACGACCGACACGAACGGCGCCTCCTTGTTGGTGGCGTACCCCGTCGTGCCCGTCGGGTCGATGGCGAACCAGTGCGGCCCGGGGGCGTCCGTGTCGATCCGGCCCGCCGGCCGGCAGGTCTCGGTGTCGATCACCACGACGCCGCCCGGCCGGTCCGCCGAGGCCTCCACGCTGACGTACAGGCGGCGGCGCGCCGTGTCGAGCGCCAGCCCGTGCGGGCCGTGTTCCGGTGCGAGGTCGATGACCTCGACGACGCGACGGGTGTCGGGGTCGATGACGGTCAGTTCGGTGCTCTGGCCGCTGTTCGCGTGGTAGTAGCCCGACTGGTACGTGGAGGTGCACCACAGCAGGCGCTGCGTCGGGTCGTAGCACAGCTCGTGGGGCTGGTCCGGGACGTTCACCGTGCCGATGTGCCGGTCGGAGGCGGCGTCGAAGAACTCGACCGTCGGGCCGGTCTGGCTGACGACGGCCAGGACATCGCCGTCCCGGCCGGCGCGCGGGGACTGCGGCATGGCGTACTCCTTGAGTGGTGTGGATGAGGTGTCACGCGTGTTCGCTGACCTCTTCACTCTCGGCTCGCGGCGGCCCGCCGAACAATGCAAGGATCGGCATCCAATCCTTGCCTCAGTCGTAAAAGCACAGCTCAGGAGCGTCATTGGATCTCAACCTGCTACGCGTCCTGGACGCTCTCCTCCAGGAGAACAGCGTGACCCGAGCCGCCGAACGGCTCGGTACGTCGCCCGCGGCGGTCAGCCGTACGCTGGCCCGGCTGCGCCGCGCCGTCGGTGACCCGCTGCTGGTCCGCGCGGGCCAGGGAATGGTCCCGACTCCACGCGCCCTGGAACTCCGCGACGAGGTCGCCGCGTTGCTGCGCGGCTGCGACAACGTGCTGCGGCCCGGCGCCGGTTTCGACGCCGTACACCTCCAGCGCACGTTCACCGTGCAGGCCACCGACCTGATCCTGGTGGGCCTGGCCGGAACGTTGATCGAACGCGTCCACAAGGAATCCCCGCACGTGGACGTGGTCTTCCTGCCGGAGGCGGTGGAGGGCGGCCCCGCGCTGCGGCAGGGCTGGGTGGACGTGGAACTGGGCGTACTGGGAACCCTCGACCCGGAGATCCACACCCAGCCGCTGACCCGGATGTCACTGGTGGGCGTCGCCCGCAGCGGTCACCCCCTCTTCGACGGACGCATCGACGCCCGCCGCTTCGCCGCGGCCGGCCACATCGGCATCTCCCGCCATGGCAGGCGCCTCGGCCCCATCGACACCGCCCTCACGGAACGCGGTCTGCGCCGCCGGATCGCCGTCGTCGTCCCGAGCCATACGAGCGCGATGATCCTCGCCCGGGACACCGACCTCGTCACCCTCACTCTCGCCGGCTGGCTCCCCGACACCATCCAGGCCCTGGGCCTGCGCACCTTCCCCCTCCCCCTCGACCTGCCGCCCATCGAGTTCGGCATGGCCTGGCACCCGCGCAACTCCGCCGACCCGGGGCATCGGTGGTTCCGGGAGCACTTGGCGGGGGTGGTGCGGGGCGGTGGTGCCTAGGCGACGCCCCACAGCCGCAGCTTCTCCGGGTTACGGACCACCCAGATCCGGGTGACCCACCCGTCGGACACGTCGAACGAAGCAACGGTGACGACGGCACCGGCACGCCGGGCCACCAGGCCCGGCACGCCGTTGACCGACCGTTCCAGGAGTTCGAGGCCCGGGGCCTTGTCGGCGATGGCGACCATGTACTGCGCGATGCGCGCGCCGCCCTCGACCGGGCGCAGGACGGTACCGACCATGCCACCGCCATCGGCGGTCATCACGGCAGCCGGGTCGAGGAGACCGACGAGGGATGCGATGTCCCTGGCCTCCCATGCCGCTTTGACGCGTCTCACCACGTCGGCCCGATCGGCCGCGATCTCGGGGGCGGTGGCGATCGCGGTCGCCGTCACCGGAGCGCGCCCGCCGCTCACCCGCCGCCGGGCGGAGGCCGCCAGCTGCTTGCAGGCCGCCGGGGTCCGGCCGAGTACGTCGGCGATCTCGGCGAACGGGTACCGGAAGACGTCGTGCAGGACGAACGCCACCCGCTCGGCGGGCGTCATCGACTCCAGGACGACGAGAAAAGCCATGGCCACCGACTCGTCCAGAACGATCTGGTCGGCGGGATCGTTGGGGCCGGTGAGGCGAATGGGATCGTCGGCGCCCACGTGATCCCACTCCCCGCGAGCGGGCAACGGCTCCGGCAGCCATGCGCCGACATAGCGTTCACGGCGGGCCCGCGCCGAGCCGAGGAGGTCGAGGCAGATGCGGCTGGTCACCGTCGTCAGCCAGGCGCCGGGGGACCGGATCTCCTGCCGCCGGCTCCGCGGCAGCCCGTACCAGCGTGTGTAGGCATCCTGTACGGCGTCCTCGGCCTCGGTCACCGAACCGAGCAACCGATAAGCGATGTTCATCAGTTGGCGCCGCTCGCCGACCACCCCGTCCGCGCCGCCCCCGGCAGCCCCCATGCCTTCGCCCACCCCCACGCCTTACCTTTCGCAGGCCCGCGTCGTCGGACTGGTGAGACCTTAACCGAGCTCCTGCCCGAGGGCGGAAAAGGGGACTGTGACATGGCCACTCAGGCGGCGGCGAACGCATCGCGCAGCGCCTCGTTCCTGCGGATCGCGATCGCGCTCCAGACCTTGACCATCTTCCTTCAGGCGGTCTCCGCCGGTCTGCTGCTGACCTTGCCCTACGGAGCGACGCTGCACAGCGTCGGGGCCCGTGTCATGTACGGGGCGTCGATGCTGTACGTACTCGCGGCGGTGCTGGCGTGGAAGCCGGGCGGTGGCTCGGCCCGGCCCGTGTGGCAGGCGTGCGGCTTTCTCGTGCTCGCCTCGGTTCAGGTGGTATCGGGCATCGCGCACATGCCGTCGGTCCATCTTCCGCTGGGGGTGGTGATGTTCGGGCTGAGCGTGCTGGCGCTGGCGCGGCGCTGATTCAGTCCGGGAGCTTCTCCCGCTCCTCCTCGTACAGCGCGCACACCGCCTCGTACAGCCCCTCCGTCAGCCTCCTGTGCGCTTCCCTCTCCTCGCTGCGCGACGAAGCCCCCAACACCAGCCACTTCGCCTCCCCCAGCGCATGCGGGACATCGCCCAGCAATTTCCGCGTGACCAGGATCGAGTCCATCACCGGCACACCCCGTGCGCTCAGCAGTTCCTGCACGGCGTCCATGCCCCCTGTGGAGGCGTGTACCGGTCGGCACTCCGCCACCAGATCGGAGATCCGCGCCAAGCGCTCCGCGTCCATTCCCAGAACTTCCATCGATGACGCCCCGTTCATCCGGTCAGGCGGAAGTGCCGATCGGCCCTCCGTGGTCTGATGCCCCCATGAAGCGCGCCGTCGAAGACACCAATCGCCGCATGCTGCGCGCCCGGGACGCGATGGACCGGGCGTACGCGCAGCCGCTGGATGTGCCGACCCTAGCGCGGATCGCCCATGTGTCGGAGGCGCATTTCGCACGGACGTTCCGCGCCACGTTCGGTGAGACGCCGCACCGGTACCTCCAGCGCCGCCGGGTCGAGCGGGCGATGTTCCTGCTGCGTGAGACCGGGCGGAGCGTGACGGACATCTGCTTCGAGGTTGGGTTCGGCAGTCCGGGGACGTTCAGCCGTACGTTCCGGGACATCGTCGGGCGGTCACCGCGGGCGTACCGCAAGGAGGCGACGGCGGTGGGGGTGCCGACGTGCTTCACGATGGCGTGGACGCGTCCGAGCGCGCCTGCGTCTCCGTCGGGCCCGGTCGCCGACTGAGCAGTTTTGGATAAGTTTCCGCCCGGCCCGCTCAGTAGCGTTACGGACATGTTCAACGCCATCACGCACTCGCAGATTTACGTTCTCGACCAGGACGAGGCCCTCGACTTCTACGTCGGCAAGCTGGGCCTGGAGGTCACCGCGGACATCGACATGGGCTTCATGCGCTGGCTGACCGTCAGCGTTCCCGGCCACCCGGAGCGCCAGGTCCTGCTGGAGAAGCCGGGCGCGCCCGCGATGTCGCAGGAGACGGCGCAGCAGGTCCGTGAGCTGGTGACCAAGGGTGCGATGGGCGGCTGGCTCATCTTCACCACGGACGACTGCCGCAAGACGTACGAGACGCTGCTGGCGCGCGGCGTCGAGTTCACCGAGGAGCCCACCGAGCGCCCGTACGGAACCGACTGCGGCCTCCGCGACCCCTTCGGCAACCGCCTCCGCTTCACCCAGCCGAAGCGGGGCTGAGGCCGGGGCGGGCCAGGGCCCGGGCCGCCCCTGAGGCGCCCTCAGGGTCGTCACTCCCCAGGATGACCACCGACGCGACCAAGGGCTGATTACTTCCGCCCGCCCCGTCACTACCTTCGATCGTCGGCACAGCAGCAACTGACCGGCTTTATCGGGACGTTGTGGGGACCAGGTGATCAGGGGAGTGGACATGGTGCGGAAGCGGCGCGCGGCCGGGCGTACGACGGGGCGTGGGAAGCGAGCCGGGGTGGCGGCCCTGAGCGCGGTCGTACTGGCCGGCGCCGGTACGACCGTAGGCACCGCCGGGACGGCACACGCCATGTCCGGCGGTACGCAGCTGCCCCGGCCCGGCGCCGCCCCCTGGCTCGCGACACTGGCCGTGAAGGGGGACGGGCCGCTGCTGGACCGGGCGACGTGCGGTGGAGTGCTCATCGCGCCAGACCGGGTGCTCACCGCGGCCCACTGCCTGGCCGGCGGAGACGTACGCACGCTGGAGGTGCACCTCGGTTCCTCGGTGCTGTCGAAGGACCCGGGCACCGTACGGGACGTCCGCGGCGCCACCCTGCACCCGCGCTACAAGCTCCTGCCGTCCCCCGCCGACCCCACCAACCCGGCATATGCCTCCGCGGCCAACGACCTGGCGGAGATACGGCTCAGCGCGCCGGTGCGCGAGGTCGAACCGCTGCCGGTCGCCCGGCACCGGCCGCGTCCCGGCACGCCCGTATCGATCTACAGCCACGGGCTGACGGCCGACCCGGCCACCTCCCCGCCCGGCCGGGACGTCCGCGCCGACGTACTGCGCCGCGGCGACCTCACCGTACGCACCCACCAGCAGTGCGCCGCCCAGACGCCGGCGGTCGTGGACGAGGCATCGGTCTTCTGCGCCCGCGATGTGCGTGACGAACATGCGGGCCGTACTCCCGCGGCGATGTGCTGGGGGGACAGCGGCAGCCCGCTGGTGACCCGGGGGCGGCGCGGCGGGCCGGAGCTGGCCGGCATCTTCAGCTTCGCCGGGGAGGCGGCCGGGAAGGCGTGCCGTCCTGCGGACGCGGCGTTCGCCGACGTGCCGGCACTGCTGCCGGAGTTGACCTCGGGCGCACGCACGAAGGGCGATCGGTGAACCGACGACGGCAGAAGAAGCTGGCGAACCGGCTGGTGGCGGCCGTGATGTTCGGCGAGATCCGCGAGGTCGCCGCGCTGCTGCGGGCCGGTGCGCAGCCGGGCACCGCGAACTCCGACGGTACGACACCGTTGTATGCCGCGTCCGTACACGGCGACGCGGACGCCGTCCGCCTGCTCCTGGCTGCCGGGGCCGCGCCGGACGCGGAGAGCGGGCACGGCTCGGAGGGCACCCCGCTGTGCGCGGCGGCGGCCTGGGGCCACCTCGATGCCGTACGGGAACTCCTCGCCCACGGCGCGGACCCGAACCTCCGTGAGGACGGCGGCACCGGCTACGCGCCGCTCGACTGGGCCACGAAGGAGTTCCAGCCGCACCCGGAAACGGCGGCGGCGCTACGGGCGGCGGGCGCGCGCCCCCGGGACATCTGAGCCGGGCCCGTTACGGCTACGCCTCCGGCGCCACCGCCGCCAGTTCCTCCACCGACCCCGACATGATCGTCCGCACATGCTCCGTGATGTGCTCGACCGGCCAGTCCCACCAGGCCAGTTCCAACAGGCGCGCCACATCCGCGTCGTCGTAGCGGCGGCGGATCAGCTTGGCCGGATTGCCGCCGACGATGCCGTAGTCAGGTACGTCGTCCACGACCACGGCCCCGGAGGCGATCACCGCCCCGTGCCCGATCCGTACGCCGGGCATGACCATGGACCGGTAGCCGAACCAGACATCGTTGCCGATCACGGTGTCGCCCCGGCCCGGCAGCCCGCTGATCAGGTCGAAGTGGTCGGACCAGGAACCGCCCATGATCGGAAAGGGGAACGTCGAGGGCCCGTCCATCCGGTGGTTGGCACCGTTCATGATGAACCGCACCCCCTCCCCGAGCGCGCAGAACTTCCCGATGACGAGCCTCTCGGGCCCGTAGTGGTACAGCACGTTGCGCGTCTCGAAGGCCGTCGGGTCGTCCGGGTCGTCGTAGTACGAGAACTCACCGACCTCGATCAGCGGCGAGGTGACGAGGGGCTTGAGGAGCACCACGCGGGGCTGCTCCGGCATCGGGTGGATGACGTTCGGATCGGCGGGGATGAGAGGCATGGGCGGCGGCCTTTCGGACGGAGGGCGGGAGAGGGATCGGTGTACGGATACGTATCCGTACACCGATCACGGGCCCCGGCATGATCCCAATCGGCACCGCCCCGGGCGACCGGTTATCGCCTTGGCAGGTCCTCCCCCACCTGAATTGCCAACCCAGCAACGGAAGTTGCCGTTCCGCCGCACCCACCGCACCCTGATGCCTCCACCAGGGCCATCGACGCAATCAGGGGACACCACGATGACCACCGACAACAGCACCGAACCCATATCGGCCACCGACACCACCGCACCCAAGCCCAACCGCGTCCACCACATCCGCGCCGGCGAACTCGACGGTCACACCGCCCTCAGCGGTCACACCGTCGGCTCGAAGCGGCTGTGGATGGGTCTGGTGGAGAACCCGCCGCTGAGTGCGACGGACAACCACCACCACGGCGACTCGGAGGCGGGGATCTACGTGGTCAGCGGCCACCCCGTGTTCGTCTACCACGACGGCGTACGGGAGGTACGGGTCGAGGCGGGCCCCGGCGACTTCCTGCTCGTCCCGCCGTTCGTCCCGCACCGCGAGGAGAACCCCGACCCGGACGTACCGGTGGTCGTCCTCATCGCAAGGACCACGCAGGAGCCGGTCAAGGTGTCTGTACCCGAGCTGTACCGGCACGAGGTGGCGGACGCGTAGGAGGGGAGCGCTCGGCACCAGGCCGGAAAGCGTCCATGGACATGGCCGCCTCTTTGCCCAGCACGGCATGTGCCGGTTGCATGTGGGCTGCCGTACGGCATCTCACGGAGGGGGCATGGCTGTGCCAAGACCCAAGGTTCATGCGGCTGGACGGAGAACGTCCACCGGGCGGTGTGTGTTACGGAGTGCGGCGGCGCTGTCAGGCGTCGCCGCACTCGTCATTCCGGCGGTTCCTGCCGGGGCGGCGGGAGCCGCGGCGCCACCCGGCGGGGTGGAGCGGGTGCTCACCGGGCACGGCACGGTGTCCGGCCAGGGGCGCTCCGCCGATGTGGACTCCGACATGCTGCTGGCCGGGACCAATACGGCTGGTGGAAACGGCGCACCCGGTGCGGGGGGCGGCTGGTGGACCGTGTCCACGGCCGCCGAGGGCGGCTCGCCGCCGTACGCGGTGTGGGCCGGGCGGTTGGACGGTACCGGCGAGAAGAAGCTGATCAGCCCCGACGACGGGCGGCACCACGTGCATCCGGTCACCGACGGGAAGACCGTGGTGTGGGCGGCCTACCAGGACCGGTGGTGCTACCTCCTGGCGCGGCCGCTCGACGGCGGGCCGGTACAGCAGCTGACTTCAAGCCAGGGGATCGGCTGCGCGTTCACCACACTGGGCGTCGAGGGAAAGACCGTGACCTACACGGATGTCGGCTACAAGAGCCGCACCACGCGCGCGGTGTACCTGCGGATGGGTGAGGGCGACCCGGTCAGCATCCCTCCCACAGGGGGCGGAAACCCACGGACGACCTCGACGAGCACCCCGTCCCTGCACAACGGGAAAATCGCCTTCAACGACTGCAAATACACCGGCAGTACCGGCACCCTCTGCCGCATAGCCGTCCTGGATGTCGCGACCGGCCGACGCACGGTGGTGGCCGACGCCAAACTCCCCGCACCGACCGCCCTCACCTCCCGGTACGTCTACTGGCTGGAGGTGGAGGACGGAGACACCAGGCCGAGGGCGCTGCACCGGGCGAACCTGGACGGCTCGGACCCCCTCGTCATCAGCCCGGCCTCGGGCGAGGACGCACTGATCATCGACGGCCTGACCGTCTCCGAGGACGCGGTGACCGTCGCCGCACGAACCGTCGGTGGCACGGCGGGTCCCGGGACCGCGGCCAAGCTGTGGCAGTTCTCGCCGGACGGCACGCGCCGCGAGCGGGTCTCGTGCAACGGCGGCGACCAGGTCTCGCCCGCCTCCGCCGGCGCCCGGCAGGTGGTGTGGATCGACACGACCACCGGCAAACGCGATCTCGTGACACGCACCCGGCCGGCCGGCACCTGCGGCTGACCTGTCCACGACCGGCGAGGAGTCAGCCGCCTCCCACGCCCCCGGCGGCAATGCCGGGGGCGTGCCGGGCCTGCCCGTGGCCCAACGGTCGTAACGCCGGGGCCCTGCGCCCGCCCCTCAGAGGCTGCGCGCGACAATGTCGCCCTGCGCGGTGGTCGCGTGGATCTCCAGGCCCGCGACGCCGTCGGCGTTCTTGAGCTCGTTGCGGATACGGCCGTACGAGGTGCCGGCGTCCAGGGAGGCGGAGACGCCGCGTGCGGCGCCGACCGACACGTCCCCGACCTGGGTGCTCAGCACGACCGTGCCACGTACGGCTTCGGTGATCCGGATGTCGCCCTTCTCGGTGCGGATCTCGGCGGAGCCGTTGAGGCGGCCGACCGAGACGTCACCAGCGAGGGCGGTGAGGCGCACGCTCTCCGCCTCGTCCAGCTTGACCGCACCGCTCGCACCGTCGAACGCGACCTCCCCGAACCGCCCGACGCCCCGGAACTCCGCGCAGGCCGACTTCCCTTCGATACGGGACCCGGCGGGCAGCTGAACCGTCACCTCGACGGACCCGGAGGGCCCGAAGTACTGGTTCTTCGCCGCCGGCGCCACGATCCGCAGGACCCCGTCCCCGTACTCGACCTCGACCTGCTCCGCCGCCGTCACGTCCCGCCCCTTCGAGGCGTTCGCGGGCCGCACCTCCACGGTGGTGTCGGCACGGTCGGCGGCGATGAACTGGACGCGGCCCGCGGGGATGTCGAGGACGGCGGAGACCGGGGCGGGGGTGGCGAACTTGTGCATCGTTCTCTCCTTTGCGCTTACTGTTTCCGACGAGAGAAACGCTACGTTGCGTTCGCACGCCCGGCAACACGTCCGTTGCACTAATTACCCATAGGCGCAGGTCAGAGCCCCTATTTCATTGCAACCGTCAGCCTGTCAACGCAACGTCACATCACCCACTCGTTGCATTGAGCTGGAACTGAACGCTATGCTGGCGCCCTCAGGGAAGTACGAAGGGAAGTGCGCGATGCCGGGAGGCAGGCTCACCCAGCAGGAACGTCAGCAGATCGCGCTGGGGTTGGCCGACGGACTCGCCTACGCGGAGATCGCCAGACGCCTCGACCGCCCCACCTCGACCATCACGCGTGAGGTGATGCGCAACGGCGGCCCCACCGCCTACCGCGCCGACCTGGCCCACCGCGCCACCGAACGCCGCGCCCACCGGCGCCGGCAGTCCGCTCCCCGGGGGAGGCAGGCGCCCCCGCAGCCCCACGGACGCGATGCGGATGCCGTGCGCGAATACGAGGAGATGTTCACCACCCTCCTCATGCAGCAGGGCCTGCCGAAGATGATGTCCCGCGTGCTGACCTGCCTCTACACCACCGACGCGGGCAGCTGCACCGCGTCCGAACTCGTCCAGCGCCTCCAGGTCAGCCCGGCGTCCATCTCCAAGGCGATCACGTTCCTCGAAGCCCAGGGCCTCATCCGCCGGGAACGCGACGAGCGCCGCCGCGAGCGGTACGTGGTCGACAACGACGTCTGGTACCAGGGCATGATCGCCGCCGCCCGCTCCAACGCGCAGCTCGCCGAGGCCGCGCGACAGGGCGTCAGCGTCCTGGGCTCCGGCACCCCGGCCGCCGCCCGCCTGGAAAACATCGCCCGCTTCGTGGACTTCGTCGGCGAGAGCATCGCCCGCGCGGCGGAGCAGGCCCGGGACATCCTGTACACGAGCCCCGAGGGAGCAGCGGAGGGCGCGGACGCGCCGGGTCCCGATCGGGGGTAGGTGGCGGACTGCCGTCCCGAGGCTCCGGCCGGTCGTGCCTTATGGCCGGACAGTGGCGTTGAACGGCCGGGAGGCATGCGCATGAACATCAAGGCGGCCGGAGCCGAGTACGCCCTGAAGTACGCGGTCCAGCGCGATCACGGCGACCGGGCCCAGCTGATCGAGGGCGTCATCGTCCCGGAGTCGCGCCCCTGGAGCCACGAGGCAGCCACCCACAGCCTGCGCACCCGGCTCAGCACCCGCGCCGCCGAACTCGGCTGCGTCATCGGCTCCGGCAACCTCGACCTGCCCGGCTCCCCCAACTGGTACGTCCCCGACCTCGCCGTCGTCCCGGCCGCCGAGGCCAAGGAGGCCGGCGCACTACTGCCCGACCGGACCCTGCTGATCGTGGAAGTCACGTCGGAGTCCAGCGCGGAGACCGACCGCCAGGTCAAGCGCCGCCGCTACGCCGAGTACAAGGCGCCGCTGTACCTGCTCGTCGACCGGCAACAGCACGCCGCCACCCTGTTCGCGGAGCCCGGCCGACTTGGCTACACCAAGATCACCGGGCCGCTGCCGTACGGCACCTCACTGCGCCTCCCGGACCCGTTCGGCTTGGACCTGGACACCACCGGCTTGTAGCCGACGGCCGGCGCGCCTGGCCGAACCCCACCATCGGCACCGCCAGTCATGCGCCGCCGGAGCCCTCGGCCGACCTTTCCGGCAGGTCCTTGGAGACGAAGGAGCCCATGCCCGGCTCCGTGTAGATCAAGCCCTCCGCCCGGAGCCCGCGATGCACCTTCTGGCTGGTCGCCGTAGCGATGCCGAACTCTTCCTGGAGCTTCAGCACCGATGGGACCTGCGTCCCGGGCGGGTACGTGCCGTCAGCGATGCGCTCACGGATGATGTCGGCGACCTGGCGCCAACGCGGCCGGTCGGGGGCAAATTCGATCACCTGAGCCAGGCTAGGCAAAGTATCCCGTCCTAGGCGAGCGGTGCTGCACCCTAGTACGGCGTACCACACTGGGAGTAAGGTGGCGGTCACACAGAGCCCCGGCGGGTGCACCACCACCCCCGGGGCGTGGCCAGCGCCACCCAACTACGAAAAGAGCGCCGACATGCGCCACCGTATCCGCCGATTCACGGCACGGGTGAGGGAACTCCTCGTGCCGACGCCGACTCCGCCCTTCACAACCCTCCGCGCGCCCGTGCGCCCCTCCCCCACCCCGATCGCCGGGCTCGCGCCACTGGCGGGACCCCCGCTCGACCTGCCGTACGACGGCGACGCCTCCCCCCTCGTACGCCCGTACCTCGCCGCCTTCGAGGCGCGAGCCCACGCATGGCAGACCCGGCGCGACGCGCGCCTCCGCACGATGCTCGGGGAGTTCGCCGTATGAGCGAGAACGAAGAAGAGAGCCCGTCACCGGAGCTGCGCCTGCTGCCCTGGGGGGAGAAGAACGAAAAACGAAGCCTCCTGTCGACGGACGGTGACGGATACGTGTCACGGTTCGCCGATGACATGGAGGCGGCCCAGCTCGACATGGGTACGACGTTGCTCGACCGCGCCGGGGCACTGCTCGGCGATGCCGACGCCTCGGCCGGTGAACTGCGCTACCTCGCCAACCGGTTGGTCGAGGCCCTGCACGACGCGCTGCGGGTGGCCGACAGCCGAGGCCGGCGGGTTCCCGGCCTTGGCGTGGGGGGCGGAAAGGAGGGCGTCGGCCGCTTGGTGGCGGCCGAGTGAGGGGGCGTCAGACCGTCACCTGCGTACGGGACGGCCCGTAGACATACGTGCGTACGGTCAGGACAGGGCGAGCCACGCCGCGCCGACGACGACCGCGATCGCGACGATCACGCCGACGATGACGCCGATGCGGGGACCGGAGGACTGCTGCTGCCGTGCGGCCTGGCGGCCGCCGCCCTGGGGCGCGCCCTCGTCCACGAAGGCGCGGAACATCTGCGTGCTGCCGGCCGGGTCCTGGTTGCCGTTGGCCGGGTTCTGCTGGTAGTTCGCCATAGGCCAGGACCCTAGCGAACCGGGCATGCCCGGCACACCCCTGGGCCCCGTGCGTCACAGCACAGTTGCGGCGGTCCGGTCCCACCCGCCGAGGTACGAGCGCTGCTTCAGGCGGGCGTACCGGCCCAAGCCACCAGCGCCGCGCGCCGCTCCGCACGCCGGTCCCCGACCCCGGTCGTACGCGTCGCCCAGGCGACATGCCCGTCCGGCCGGACCAGGACCTCGGACACGCCGTCCAAGTCCGGGTGATCTTCGCGGCCGGTGACGGTCACGGCGGTGACGCGTGAACCCCAGCCCGGGGTGACGGCCGCCCCGAGGTCCGGGTCGTCACCCGCCAGGTCGAGGTGGACGAACCGGCCCGCGGGCAGCAGCTCGTAGACCCGTATCGCCTCCGATCCGACGGCCTTCAGGCCGACGTCCGGCATCCGCCGCCCGACCAGCGGGTCCGCCCCGGCCGCCATCGCCGTCCCGACCGTCCCAGCCGGGTACGCCGTACCGAGCCCGGACACCCTCGCCGCCAACGTCCGGTTGACCTCCTCCATCCCGAGCAGCTCGTCGAACAGCTTCCGCAGGGCCGCGCCCGGCCGCTGGTACTGCCGTACGAGCGTCAGCTCCGCCAGCAGCGTCTGCACCTCGGTGTTCTCGGTGACCAGTTGCCCGACGGGCCTGCGTTCCGCGTCGTAGCTGTCGAGCAGGCCGGGCGGTGCCCAGCCGTTGATCTCGGCGGCCAGCTTCCAGCCGAGGTTCATCGCGTCCTGGAGGCCGGTGTTCAGGCCCTGGCCCGCGGCGGGGAAGTGGATGTGCGCGGCGTCGCCCGCCAGCAGGACGCGACCGGAGCGGTAGCTCGCGGCGAGCCGGGTGGCGTTGCCGAAGCGGGAGAGCCAGCGGGGGTCGGCAACGCCGCAGTCGGTGCCGCACATCTGGATCAGGGACGTACGGAACTCCTCCAGCGTCACGGGCTCGGCGGCCGGCACCCGCATCCGCTCCGGGTCGATGAGGACCAGCCGTGTCAGGCCGCCCTCCATCGGCGCGACGAGTACGCCGCCCGTGCGGGCGGCGTCGAGCGCGCCGGGGTCGATCGTCGCGAAGTCGCCGAGTACGCCGGTGAGGGTTTCGTCGGTGCCGGGAAAGGCGATGCCGGCGGACTGCCGTACGACGCTGCGCCCGCCGTCGCAGCCGACGACGTAACCGGTACGGATGGTTTCGACGGCACCGTCTCGGCCGCGCACTTCGACGTCCACCCCGTCGGCGTCCTGGCGCAGCCCGGCGACCTCGGAACCGCGCTCGATCACGACACCCAGTTCGCGGGCCCGTTCGGCCAGCAGTTCCTCGGTGCGGGCCTGGGCGATGAACAGCGTGTAGCCGTGCCGGGAGTCCAGCACCGAGAAGTCCAGGCGGGTGGGGAGCTGGGCGAAGTGCCAGCCGGGGACGGTGCGGCCGAGCGGGAGGAAACGGTCCAGCAGGCCGCGCTGGTCCATCAGCTCCACGCTGCGCGGGTGCAGGGTCAGCGCCCGCGAGTCGCGCTGCGGTTCCGTACGGCGCTCCAGAACCCGGGTCCGCACACCGGCCAGCGCGAGTTCGCTCGCGAGCATCAGGCCGGCCGGTCCGGCGCCCACCACGGTCACATCGACGTTCATGAAGTTGTCCTCCCAGGTCAGGGATCAGCGCGGCCAGGGACCGCCAATTAGTGAACACCGTTCACGTGAACGCTGTTCACTATACTGAGCCCCATGAGCTCACCGTCAACCCCGACCCGCGGCCGCCCCGCCCGACTCGACCGCGCACGCACCCTGGAAACGGCACTTGACCTGCTGAATCAGTCGGGCCTCGACGCGCTGACCATGCGACGGCTCGCCGACGCGATGGGCGTACAGGCAGGCGCCCTGTACCGCTACTTCGCCACCAAGCAGGACCTGCTGACCGCCATGGCGGAACGGATGCTGGAGGGCGTCAGCACATCGGCCCAGGCCATAGACGGAGACGACTGGAGCGAACGCCTGGCCACCCTCGCCCGCGCCCAGCGCACCGCCCTGCTCGCCCACCGCGACGGCGCACGCGTATTCGCCGGCACCCACGCGACCGGCCCCAGCGTCCTCGGCTTCGCCGACACATTCGTGGGCGTACTACGGGAGGCCGGCTTCCAGGACGAAGCCGCGGCCCGCGCGCTCTATACGGTCGTCAACTACACCGTCGGCCACACCCTGGAGGAGCAGGCGGCACTCCAGGCGGAGGACGGAGACCCCGAGGCCGTCAGCGCCCTGCGCGACGCGGTGACGACAGACACATACCCCCACCTCAACGCCACCCTCCCCACCCTCACCAGCACGGACTTCACCCGGCTCTTCGAGTTCGGACTCGATCTGATCATCGAGGGGTTGCGGGCGCGGCACGCGCCTTCGTCGGCCAAGTGATGTGCTGGCCGCCCGGCCCGACGGTGATACCGAACCGCTCCAGGCCCGGGGAACCGTCGGCCCGCCAGCGCCGCACGTGTTCCTCCACCGCGTCCCACAACCGCGCCGGGCCTCCCTGGCGTACCAACGAGCGGCCCCTGTCCTGGCGGAGGGCTGCCCATGAGCCGTCCGCGACGTCCAGCAGCACCTGTTCGACACGGCCGTCCTCGCCCGCCAGGGTGATGTGCTGGGCGCGGGGGGCCGCGAGTTGTGCGACGAAGCGCGCGGTCCAGTCGTCCAGCGCCTCGTGTGCGGCCAGACGGGTGGGCCGTTCATCGGCGCTCGTCAGGTCGGGCAGGCAGCCGAGTGGGGGCGGCTGATGGGAGCGGGCGAGCATGAAGGAGATCCGGCCGCCGAGGAAGCGGCCACGCGCGATGCCCTCGCCGACCGTGAGGCAGGCCAGTTCGGAGGCGTACAGCCAGCCGGAGACGGTGGCCAGGATCCGGCCGCCCGGACGGGTCTGCCCGATCCAGTCGCCGGGGACCTCCAGGATTCCGCAGGAGGCGATCATCCGGTCGTACGGCGCCGAGGGCGCGTACCCGGCCAGGCCGTCCCCGACGACGAGTTCGGGAGCATGGCCGCACGCGCCGAGAGCGACCCGGGCCCGGGTCGCCACGTCCGGATCGACCTCTACGGAGGTGACACGGTCCGCGCCGACCCGATGGCACAGCAACGCGGTGGAGTACCCGGTGCCGGTGCCGATCTCCAGTACCCGGTGGCCATCGGCGACGCGGAGCTCTTCCAGCATGCGCAGCACCAGCCCCGGCATGGTGCTGGAGGAGGTGGGGGCCCGGCAGACCGCGCCGCGGACATCGGTCGGGACGATGGTGCCGGCTACCTGCGTGACCAGGGAATCGTCGCGGTAGCAGCGCTCCAGCCAGGTGTCGTCGCCGGGCAGCACGGGCCGCCACCAGGTCGGCGCGGAGCCGGGCTCCCGCTCGAAGAAGCCGCCGCGCAGGAACTCGTGCCGCGGCACCGCTTCGGCCGCCGCCCGCCACCGATCCGTACGGAGGTGCCCGGCGTCCGTAAGCCGACGGACCAGGTCCGCCCGCAGCTCGTCTTCCTTCACGCCGCGGCTCCCCTCTCCAGCAGGTCCGCCATGGCCGCCACCATGGGCAGGCCGGTCTCCGGCTCCAGCCAGGCCCACTGACCGGACGGATTGCATTCCAGGAACCACCATCGCCCCTGCCGGTCGACGGCGAAGTCGAACGCCCCGAAGACCAGCCGGAAGTGGTCGAGATAGGCGGCCAGAGCCTGCGGGACGCCGGGCGGCGGGGGCACGACGGTGTACGTCAGCGCTTCGTAATCGGTGCGCCAGTCCAGCAGGCCGGAGTCGATGCGTACGCAGAAGACGTGCTCACCGATGACGGTCACCCGGACGTCCGCCGCCTTGTCGACCCGGCGCTGGAACAGGTGCGCCGTACCGGCCACCGTGTCGTCGATCTCCTCGGCCGTGACCTCGGCGACTTCCACCGTGCAGGAGACACCGTCGATGCGGTACAGGGGTGTGGACAGGGGCTTGTAGATCACCGGGCCGTGTTCCTTGATGAACGTCCGTGCCGCCTCGGGATCGGAAGTGATCAGAGTGGGTGGCAGGCGGAAGCCGCACGAGGCCGCGGCGGCCAGGCCGGAGGGCTTGAACTCCGCGTCCCCGATGCGGTGCGGATGGTTGACGTACAGACATCCCGGCAGGGAAGCCAGCACACCGCCCAGCCCGTACCGGGCCTGCGTCAGAGCGAACCGGGCGTCCTGCTCCGCCAGGTGCGGGAAGCCGAAGCCGGACGGCCGCCGGTAGTAGAGCGAGCGGACACCGCTCAGGTCCGCGGCTCTGGAGGGTGTCGTGACCGTTCCGGCGAGCCCGTCGGAAGTGAAGGTGGCCGCGAGGGTCAGGGCGTGGGGGAAGTCCGCGGAATCCAGGCGTACGACGGGTACGCCGCGGCGGTACAGCTCCCGGACCACCAGGTCGGCCGTGGGGTCGTCCTTGCTGGTCACGGCCAGGACGGGCCGGGTGTCGCTCACTGGTCGCTGTCGTTGCCGGTGTCCTGGTCCCCGCCGCCGTCCCCACCGCCGCCGGCGCCGTCCGACGGGTTGCCGGTGTTGGTCGGCGGATTGGTTCCGGAGCTCGTACCGTGCCCGGGCATCAGCACCGGCCGCCCTTCGGCGTCGAAATAGCGGGCCGTCTGCGTCTCCGGGTCCAGTTCGGTACGTGCGTAGGCCGGCGCGAACGAGGGGTAGGGCGCCATGCGCCGCAGCCCCCACGGCGGTGGCGTCGGCGCGCCGGACGGCATCGGACAGCCGGTGGGGAAGCGATCCGCGTGGTGGAACACAAGGGTCTCCTCGCATGCGGCCTGTGCGGTGTGGCACCCGCGTGGCAGCACCGTGAGGCAACCGGAAGTGGTGGCGCGGTGTCCGCCGGCGCCGTGAACAGCGTGGCGGCCCCGGAGGGGGCGGAGGAAGAGCGCATGAGCGCGGAGGGGGGGTGGCAGGTTCACCCCCCTTCCTCCCTTCGCCGCACCCACGGCGCGTTTGGGCCGCGCCCGCCGCCCTCTCCCCACCCCTTGACCGTTGATCTTGCCAACCTTTTGGATCCCTTTACTTTCTTACCCCCAAGAATCGTTTGCCTTCAGCAACCAAGTGGTTCTACGGTTGCTCTAGGCAACAAAAGAAGAAGTGCGGAGGTGCCCATGGCCGCTCAGAGTCAGTACGAGGAGCTGGCCCGGCAGCTCAGTGCCATCGGTGCCGTCAAGCGGGAGATGGGGCGGATACTGCCGTCCGACTGTCCGCCCGCTTCGGCCGGGGTGCTCACGCTGCTCGACCGGTACGGCGAGATGCGGATGAGCAAGCTGGCGGAGCTGCTCGCGATCGACATGTCGGTCACGAGCCGGCATGTGGCGCACGTCGCCGAGCGCGGCTGGATCGAGCGGCAGCCCGATCCGCAGGACAAGCGCTCGCGCCTGCTGCGGCTGACACCGAGCGGCCGGCTGCTCCTCGCGGAGCTCTCCGAACGTTACACAGCATCACTCGCCCGGTACCTGGACGACTGGTCCGACAGCGACGTCGGCCGTCTGAACGAGTTGCTCGCCCGGCTCCGTACGAGCTTCGGCGACTGCCGGACCCGGGCGCACCACGAAACGACCCGCACACCCGCGGAATGAAAAGGAACCACATGGCTACGACCACACCATCCGGTGTGCGGGGCGGCCACGCCAAGCACGGGGGCCACCCGGCTCCCGACGGGGCGCCCATGTCGCACCGTCAGATCATGGAGGCGATATCCGGGCTGCTGCTCGGCATGTTCGTCGCCATCCTGTCCTCGACGATCGTCTCGAACGCGCTGCCCGAGATCATCCATGACCTCAAGGGCGGCCAGAGCGCCTACACCTGGGTCGTGACCGCGTCGCTGCTGGCGATGACCGCGGCCACCCCGCTGTGGGGCAAGCTCTCCGACCTGTTCAGCAAGAAGCTGCTGGTGCAGGTCGCCCTGGTGATCTACGTGGCGGGTTCGGTGGTGGCCGGTCTGTCGCAGAACGCAGGCATGCTGATCGCGTGCCGCGTCGTGCAGGGCATCGGCGTGGGCGGTCTGTCCGCGCTGGCCCAGATCGTCATGGCCGCGATGATCTCCCCGCGCGAGCGCGGCCGGTACAGCGGCTACATCGGCGCGACCTTCGCGGTCGCCACGGTCGGCGGCCCGCTGCTGGGCGGCGTCATCACCGACACCAGCTGGATGGGTTGGCGCTGGTGCTTCTACGTCGGCGTGCCGTTCGCGGTGATCGCCCTGATCGTGCTGCAGAAGACCCTGAAGCTGCCCGTGGTCAAGCGGGACGTCAAGGTCGACTGGGCGGGCGCCTTCTTCATCAGCGCGGCGGTCTCGCTGCTGCTGGTGTGGGTGACCCTGGCGGGCGACAAGTACGACTGGATCTCCGGCCAGACCTTCGCCATGGTCGGCGGCGCGATCGTGCTCGGCGCGATCTTCGTGTTCGTCGAGTCCAGGGCGGCCGAGCCGATCATCCCGCTGCGGCTGTTCCGCAACAAGACGATCACCCTCGCCTCGCTGGCCTCGCTGTTCGTCGGTATCGCGATGTTCACCGGCACCGTCTTCTTCAGCCAGTACTTCCAGCTGGCGCGCGGCGAGTCGCCGACGATGTCCGGGATCATGACGATCCCGATGATCGGCGGTCTGTTCATCTCCTCGACCGTTTCCGGTCAGATCATCACCAAGACCGGCAAGTGGAAGGCGTGGCTGGTCTCCGGCGGCGTGCTGGTGACCGCGGGCCTGGGCCTGCTGGGCACCATCCGCTACGACACCGAGTACTGGCACATCGCGATCTTCATGGCGCTGATGGGCCTCGGCATCGGCATGATGATGCAGAACCTGGTGCTGTGCACGCAGAACCAGGTCGCCCCGCAGGACCTCGGCTCCGCCTCCTCCGTCGTGACCTTCTTCCGCTCCCTCGGTGGTGCGGTGGGCGTCTCGGCGCTCGGCGCGGTGCTCGCCAACCGGGTCACGCACTACGTCAAGGACGGCGTGCAGGAGCTCGGCCCGCAGGCCGCGGCGAAGTTCGCGCAGGGCGGCGCCGGCTCCGGCGGCGGTGGCATCCCGGACCTGGACGCCCTCCCGGCCCCGTTCCGGACGATCATGGAGAGCGCCTACGGGCACGGCGTCGGCGACGTCTTCCTGTACGCGGCTCCGTGCGCGCTGCTCGCCTTCCTGCTGACGCTGTTCATCAAGGAGGTCGCGCTGAAGACCCAGGGCGGCATGGCGCAGGCCGCGACCCCGGAGGCCGAGCCGGCCGCCGCGGCCGCCCAGGCAGCGGCGCAGCCGCAGCCCGAGCCCGCCCTGGTGGGCGCGGGTGCCCCGGCGGGCCAGGACGACAACGGTGCGGCGCCCTCCTGGGCGCAGCAGCCGGCGGCGACCACCGCCACGCAGCCGCTGGCGGCGTACGCCTCGGCGGGCGGCGGTGACGAGGTCCCGGCCGGTCCGGCGATCCACGGCTCCGTACGCAACGCGGAGGGCCACCCGGTCGCGAACTCCGCGGTCACGCTGATCTCGCTCAGCGGTCGCCAGCTCGGCCGCTCGGTGGTCCAGGCCAACGGCTCGTACGTGCTGAACGCCCCCGGCGCCGGTTCGTACGTGCTGATCGCGGCGGCCGACGGCCACCAGCCGCAGGCGTCCACGGTCGTCGTCGGCGAGCAGGCGCTGGCCTACGACATCCTGCTCAGCGGCACCAGCGGCCTGGGCGGCCAGGTCCGCAGCGCGGTCACCGGCGAGCCGGTGGCGGACGCGATGGTCGTGGTCACCGATGTACGCGGTGAGGTGCTGGCCACCGGCAAGACCGCGCCGGAGGGGTACTTCTCCTTCGACGAGCTGGCCCCCGGCACGTACACCATCGCCGTCAACGCGGCCGACTTCCGGCCGACGGCGCTGCCGGTCGAGGTCGGCGGCCAGGGCACGACCCGCATCGAGGTCGAGCTGCTGTCCGGCGCCCGGGTGCAGGGCGTCGTACGGGCGGGAGCCGAGCGGCGGCCGCTGCCGGACGCGCGGGTCACCCTCGTGGACGCGGCGGGCAACGTCGTGGCCACCTCCACCACCGGTGAGGACGGCGCGTACGCCTTCACCGACCTGGACGCGGGCGACTACACGGTCATCGCGAGCGGCTACCCGCCGGTCGCCAACGGCCTGACGGTCGACGCGCGCGGGGTCGACGGCTACGACGTCGAGCTCGCCCACCCCGGCGAGTGATCCCGGGCCCGGGGACCTGCCGTACGGCGGCGGGCCCCCGGGAGCCCCGGTTCGTTCCGGGGCGCACGAACTCCGGTCCGCTGTCCTTTTGAGCGGAGAGGCAGCACGGACCGGACCCCAGGGCTCCGGCGGCGGTACGCGCACAGGCAGGGGACGGCCTGCGTGCCGCCGCCCGGAGCCCGACATGTGAGAGGCAAGAACGGGAGTGGGAATGACTTCGACGGGCGCGGCAGCGGCGGGACCGGCCAAGGGCGCGGGCGTCCGCGCGCAGATCCGTACACGGGACGGCTGGGCGGTGCAGCACGCGGTGCTGACCGTCACCGACATGACCGGCACCCAGGTGCTGCGCGCGGCGGCCGACGAGGACGGCGTCGTACGGGACGCCCAGCCGCTGGCCCCCGGCCCGTACACGGTGATCGTGACGGCGGTCGGCTACGCGCCGGTGGCCTCCAGCGCGATCGTGACGGCGAGCGGCCGGATGGACGTCGGCAACGTGACACTGGCGCGGCAGGGCGGGGCCGAGCTGCCGCCGCCGGGCGCCTGGACCATCGACCCGATGCACTCGACGGTCGCGGCGACCGCCCAGCACCTGGGCATCACCAGCGTGCACGGCCGCTTCCTGGACTTCGCCGGGCGCATCGAGATCGCCGAGGACCTGGAGAAGTCGTCGGTCGAGGCGGTCATCAAGACGGCGTCGATCGACACCGGCAACGGCATGCGCGACGGGCACCTGCGGACCGGGGACTTCCTGGACGTCGAGCAGTACCCGGAGATGACCTACCGCAGCTCCGGCCTGGAGCCGGCCGGCCCGGACCGCTGGACCGTGCACGGCGAGCTGTCGCTGCGCGGCGTGGTCCGCCCGGTGGACCTGGACCTGAGCTACCTCGGTACGGGTCCGGACCCGTGGGGCGGCGTGCGGGCGGCCTTCAACGCCACCGCCGAGCTGCGCCGCGAGGACTTCAAGATGAACTACAACCAGGTCGTCGCCGCCGGTATCGCGGCGATCGGCACGACGCTGCGCGTCGAGCTGGACATCCAGGCCGTACAGGGCGAGACCCTGCCGACGGCCTGACGACCCGGCCCCTCACCCCCCGACCGGGGCCGTACGCGACGGTGCCCCGCCCTTTGCACTGCAAGGGGCGGGGCACCGTCGTGCAGGGCAACCCGTCAGTTGGTCTTGCACTTGTTGCCCGTGGCGGGGTTGAGCAGCCCGATGACGTCGATGGTGTTGCCACAGATCGGGATGCCGACGTCGACCGGGACCTGGATGGCGTTGCCGGACAGGAGGCCCGGCGAGTTGGCGACCTTGGCCCCCGCCCCCGCGTCGGCGGCGGCGGTGCCGACGCTGCCGAGGACGGCGGCGACGGTCAGGACACCCGCGCTGATGGCAGTACGAACGCGCATATGGAGCTCCTTACGCTGCGCTGAGAAATGATCAGAAAAGAGGTTCACGCAGCGGCGGTCAGAAAAACCGACACGTCGGCCGATGCCCACGTTCGGCGGGACCGCTTCACGCTTCCGGACGCGCGGGGCGCACACAACGGCGTACGGGGTGGTAGGGGCGCCCCGGCCGGCTCCTACCGGGCGCCGTCCTGGTCCTCCTCGGTCTGTGCGCCCTCCGTCTGTGCGCGCTCCGTATCCACGCCCTCCGTCTGTACGCGCTCCCGCTCGCGCATCGCCTCGATGCCCGCGATCTGGAGATCGAGGGCGAAGGCGAAGTCGTGCTCCAGCATCTGCTCGGCGGTCAGCCCCTTGCGCGCGTACATCGCCTTGACGGACAGCTCCATCGTCTCGGCGAACTCCGGGCGATCCTGCACGGCGCCCACGACCTGCCGGAAGTACTCGTCGAGGGTGGAGCCCTCGGCCCGGCAGCGGGCGCGGTGCAGGCCCTGGATGGTGCAGAAGCCGTAGACGAACTGGAAGACCGCCGCGAGCGCTCCGGACGTCGACTCCTTCGAGAGGCCGCTGCGCGCCATCACCCGCAGGGTCGCGTTGGAGAAGGCCATCGAGTGCGGCCCGAAGTTGATGTACTCCCCCAGCAACCTCGGTACCCAGGGGTGGGCGAGCAGCATGGTGCGGTACTCGACGGCGAGGTGGCGCAGCTGGTCGCGCCAGTCGGCCGCCTCGTCGGACTCGTCGGGCAGGTCGATCTCGCCGGCCGCCGCGTCCATGGCCAGCTCCAGCAGGTCGTCCTTGGTGTCGACGTACCAGTAGACGGACATGGCGGTGACGCCCAGCTCGGCGGCGAGACGGCGCATGGAGAACTTCGCCAGGCCCTCGGCGTCCAGCAGCCGGACCGTGGCCGCGACGATCTTGTCGAGGTCCAGTCCGGCCGGCTGGTCCGCCTTCCGTTTCACCGGGGGGCGCTCGGCCAGCCACACGCTCTTCGGCTGTTTCCCGGCGCGGCCCGAAGTCGCGGCCATCTCGCGCCCTCCCTTTCGTTACGCAGTGGTACGCACTCGATGCTATTCCGGGCGGGCGGCGGCCGGAGCCGGGCCCGTACCGTCTTCGTGCACGTCGGCACGGTGCGCGCCGTCGCCCGCCGCGGACCGGTCGCGCTCCGCGCGGCGCAGCAGGAACGCCGCGAGCAGGCCGCCGAGGAAGACCGCCGCCGCACCCACGAGTTGGCTGGTGCCGATGCCGGAGGCGAACGCGTCGTGCACGGCCGCCCGGTCCGCGTCCGTACGGGCCAGGGCCAGCGCGGCAGGCAGCGAACCGGCGCCCAGCGCGACCGCCGGGAGCAGTGCGGCGAAACGGGAGTTGAGCACCGCGCCGAGCACCGCGACGCCCAGGCCCTGGCCGAACTCCATCAGCGTGCCGTTCACGCCCGCGCCCACCCCGGCCTTCTCCACCGGGATCGCGGACATCACCGCGTTGGCCATGGCGGGCATCGCGAAGGCCACGCCGACGCCCATCACCAGCAGGCCGAGCAGCATGCCGCCATAGCTGTCGCTGCCCAGGGTGGCGATGGCGGTCAGACCGGCGGCGAGCAGGGTCATGCCGGTCACGATCATGCCCGGGGTGCCGAGCCTGGGCATCAGCTTGGCGCCCAGGCCGCTGAAGTTCAGTACGACGACCATCAGGGCCAGCGGAGCCATCCGCAGACCGGCCTCCAACGGGCCGTACCCGAGGACCAGTTGCAGATGCTGGGTGAGCAGGAACATCGAGCCGCCCAGGCCGAAGGCCACCAGGATGCCGCCGGACACCGCGCCGATGAACCGGCTGTTGCGGAAGAAGTGCATGTCCAGCATCGGGTACGGAACGCGCAGTTCCCACAGCGCGAAGACGGCCAGGCCCACGATGCCGACGGCGGCGGAGGCCAGCACCCGGCCGGAGAGCCAGCCGCTCCCGGGCCCGGAGATGATCGCGAAGACCACGCCCACCATGCCGATCATGGAGAGCAGCGCGCCGACGATGTCGGGGCGGTCGCCGCTGGGGTTCTTCGACTCGGGGACCAGCCGCAGTACTGCGACCAGGCCGATCAGCGCGACCGGAATGTTGATCAGGAACAGCGCGCCCCACCAGAAGTGGGCCAGCAGCGTGCCGCCGATCAGCGGCCCGGCGGCGAAGCCGAGCGAATTGACCGAGCTCCAGATGCCGATGGCCTTGGGGCGCTCGGTGTCGTCGAATATCTGCATCACGACGGCGAGCGTGGTCGTCATCAGCAGCGCGCCGCCGACGCCCATCCCGGCGCGGGCCGCGATCAGCTGGCCGGGCGACTGGGCGAGGGAGGCGGCGAGCGAGGCGACGCCGAACAGCACCAGGCCGAGGGCGAGCATCTTCTTGCGGCCGTAGCGGTCGGCCGCGTTGCCCGCGGTGAGCAGCAGGCCGGACTGGACGAGGGAGTACGCGTTGAGCATCCACTGCACGTCGGCGGTGGTGGCGCCCATCTCCTCGGTGAGGGAGGGCACGGCGACGTTCAGGACGGTGTTGTCGAGCAGGACGGTCAGCTGCGCGAGGCAGATGACGGCGAGGATGAGCCAGCGGGCGGGATTGCGGGCCGGGCTCAAGGGATCGGTGGCGCTGGGGGCCACGGAGGACATGCAGGCTCCCTGTACGGAGTGATGCGAGCGGAAGAGCGGGACGCATACACCGTACAGGGAGCGTTATACGCCGTACAGGCGATTATTCGGCGTTGGAACGATGGCGATCGCTACGTCACGAGACGGGACGCGTCAAGTCATAGAGCGTCGAGTTCCCGATGGTGACCTTCTTGAAGGCCTTCTCGACCCACTTGGTGATGTCGGACGAGGTGGAGGCAGAGGCAGAGCTGCCGCCCCCCTTCGTGCCGAAGAAGCCGCCGCCCATTCCGCCGCCGATAAAGTAGTGGATCTTCCCCTGGCGTACGTACTCCTTAAACCGTTCCAGGGTCGGTGACGGGTCGCTGCCGTTGAAGCCGCCGATGGGCATGACCGGCAGACCGGTGGCCAACTGGTAACTCGCGGCGTTCTGGGAGCCGATCGCGGCGGCGGCCCAGGTGTGGTCGGCGGCGTTCTTCTTGAGGGCGGCCTTGGCCTTGGCGCTGACCTGTTGGCCGTTGAGGAGGCCGCCGAGGGCGTTGTGGTCCTTGCCGCCGCGTGTGCCGTGGCCCTGGCCCGGGCCGGGACCCTGGCCGGGCGGCGGTCCGGCCGTACCGCCGTGGTTCCTACCGCCCTTGCCGCCCGGCCCCGGCCCGCGCCCGCCGATGATGATCATGCCGCCGTGCCGGCCTCCGGCTCCCCTGACCTCCGGCCCCGCGGTGACGATGGAGCCGGTGTGCGGGGTGTTGACCGTGTTCGCGGCGTACGCGACCGGGCCGCCCAGCCCCGCGGCGATGCCCAGCCCGGCGGCCACGACGGCCAGCCTGCGCCCCAGCCGTACGGAAAGCAGCAGCCCCAGCGCCGCCACGGCACCGACCGCGACGACGGTCCAGCGCAGCCAGGGCATCCATTGCGGTGACCGCGCCAGCAGGACGTACGCCCACCCCGCCGTCACCGCGACCGTGCCCGCCAGCAGCAGCGCGGCGGCGGTACGGGCGCGCCGTTGCCACAGCAGCGTGGCGCCCATGGCGACGAGGGCCGCGATGTACGGCGCCAGCGCCACGTTGTAGTACTGGTGGAAGATCCCGGACATGAAGCTGAACGTCGTGAACGTCATCAGCAGCGCCCCGCCCCACACCAGGAACGCAGCGCGCGCGGCGTCGGTACGGCGGGCCCGCCGCAGCACCACCAGCCCCGCGACCAGCAGCAGGAACGCGGCGGGCAGCAGCCAGGAGATCTGGCCGCCCATGTCGGAGGTGAACAGCCGGGTGATTCCGGTGTCACCCCAGGCACCCCCGCCCCCGCGTCCGCCGCCGCCGGGCGGGCCGCCGCCCACGCTGCCGGCCTCGTCGCCGTTGATACGGCCGAGGCCGTTGTAGCCGAAGGTCAGCTCCAGAAAGCTGTTGTGCTGCGAGCCTCCGATGTACGGGCGCGAGGCGGCCGGCCACAGTTCCACGATCGCGACCCACCAGCCGCCGGACACCACCATCGCCAGCCCGCCCAGCAGCAGTTGGACGATGCGGCGACGCAGCGCAGTTGGTGCGCAGACCGCGTACACGACCGCCAGCGGCGGCAGGATCAGCCACGCCTGCAACGTCTTGGTCAGGAAGGCGAAGCCGAAGCAGACGCCCGCCAGCAGTAGCCACTTCGTACGGGCGTCCTCCAGCGCGCGCAGCACGCAGTACACGGCGCACACCATGAGCAGGCAGAGCAGCGCGTCGGGATTGTTGAAGCGGAACATCAGCGCGGCGACCGGCGTCAGCGCGAGCAGCGCGCCCGCGAACAGCCCGGCGCCCGCGCCGAATCGGCGCCGTACGGCCGCGTACAGCACACCGACCGTGGCGACCCCCATCAGCGCCTCGGGCACCAGGATCGCCCACGCGCTGAGACCGAAGAGCCGTACGGACAGGGCCATCGGCCACAGGGCGGCCGGGGGCTTGTCGACGGTGATGGAGTTCGCCGCGTCGGACGACCCGAAGAAGAACGCCGTCCAGCTCGCGGAGCCGGCCTGGGCTGCCGCCGAGTAGAACTGGTTCGCGTAACCGGACGCGCCCAGATCCCAGAGGTAGAGGGCGGCGGTGGCCAGGAGGAGGACCAGGAGGGCGGGGCGGTGCCGGCGGGGGTTCGGGGTCGGCTCGTTTTTCTGGGCGGAGGTGGCTGGTGGGGTCGCCTCAGGAGTGGCGTCCGGTTTCGGGGGGCGGGTGTCGTGCGTGGTCATCAGGCGCTCCTGCCGGGGCGGTTCGGTACGGCGGTGGGGCGGTCCGATACCGCGGTCGGGCGGCCCGGTACGGCGGTGGGGCGGTCCGATACCGCGGTCGGGCGGCCTGGTACGGCGGTGGGGCGGTCCGGCTGCGGTGCGGCGCTCCTGCCGTCCCGCTCCCGGTCCGTGAAGACCCACGCCCGGAAGAGCAGGAACCGCAGCAGCGTCGCCGCGAGGTTCGCGGCCACCAGGACGGCCATCTCGGTGCCGTGCGCGGGGTCGCCGGCCGCGGCGTCCAGGGCGGCCAGTGAGCCGCTGGTCAGGGCCAGGCCGATGCCGAAGACGACGAGCCCCTGGGCCTGGTGGCGTACGGCGCGGTCCCGGCCCCGTACGCCGAACGTCAGTCGCCGGTTCGCCGCCGTGTTGCCGATCGCCGACAGCAGCAGCGCGGCGGCGTTGGCCGCCTGCGGTCCTACGCCGAGCCGGAAGAGGGAGTAGAGCCCCAGGTAGAGCAGCGTGCTGAGGGCGCCGACCACGCAGAAGCCCATGACCTGGCGCGCCAGCCCGCGCGGTACGCCGCTCAGGTCGCGGTCGCGCGGGTCGTCGCCGAAGGGCCGGGCGAGCCGGTCCAGCGGCAGCGCGCCGGTCGCCAGCGCGCGCCCCACCCGCCACACGCCTTTCAGGTCCTCGGTGGCCGTCCGCAGGATGTGCACGGTGCTGTGCGGATCGTCCACCCAGTCCACCGGCACCTCGTGGATGCGCAGCCCGGCCCGTTCCGCGAGCACCAGCACCTCGGTGTCGAAGAACCAGCCGCTGTCCTCGACCATGGGCAGCAGCCGCTCGGCGACATCGCCCCGTACCGCCTTGAAGCCGCACTGCGCGTCCGAGAAGCGGGCGGCCAGCGAGCCGCGCAGGATGAGGTTGTACGAGCGGGAGATGAACTCGCGCTTCGGCCCGCGCACCACCCGCGAACTGCGCGCCAGCCGCGAGCCGATCGCCAGGTCGGAGTGGCCGGAGATCAGCGGGGCGACCAGCGGCAGCAGCGCGTTCAGGTCGGTGGACAGATCGACGTCCATGTAGGCGAGCACCGGCGCGTCGGAGAGGGACCACACGGTGCGCAGCGCCCGGCCGCGCCCCTTCTCCTCCAGGCGTACGGCCGTCACCTCGTCGATCTTCTCGTCCAGCGCCGCGGAGATCTCGGGGGTGCGGTCCGTGCTCGCGTTGTCCGCGATGGTGATCCGGAAGCCGTACGGGAAGGTGCGGGAGAGGTGGTCGTGGAGCCGCCGTACGCAGGGCTCCAGGTCGGACTCCTCGTTGTAGACGGGGATCACGACATCGAGCACCGTGGTGGTCTGCCCGGGGCGCAGATGCTCACGAGGCGGCAGGGAGCCCAGAGGCGTCTGGGCCGGCTGTGTCGTCGTCATGCCACCGACACTCGCCGGGTGCGCTGTCACCCTTGTGTGGTGTCGCTGTGACCCGCCTGTGAATGGGTGTGCTCCGGGGGCGCTCGGTGAAGCCGAGGGGCGCGTGTGGCGTCGCGCGCCGGTCCGTCGGCGGGCAGCCGGACGCTGAAGACCGTACGTCCTGGCACGCTCTCCACCCGGGCCGTACCGCCGTGCGCCGCGACCACGGCCTGCACGATGGCCAGCCCGAGCCCCGTGCTCCCACCCTTGCCGCTGCCCGTGCCCCCGCCCGCCGCTCCGGTTTCCGTACGGGCGCGGGACGCGTCGCCGCGGGCGAAGCGCTCGAAGACGTGCGGCAGCAGGCCGGGCGGTACGCCGGGGCCGTCGTCCCGCACCTCCAGCCGGACGAAGCGGCCCGTCCCGGGCACCGGGGGCTCGCGCCGGAGGCGGGCGACGACCGTGGTGCCCTCGGGGGTGTGCGTACGGGCGTTGGCCAGCAGGTTGACCAGAACCTGCTGCAGCCGGTCCGCGTCGGCGCGTACGCACACCGGGTCGTCGGGCAGTTCCAGGCGCCACTTGTGGCCGGGCCCGGCGGCGCGGGCGTCGCTGACGGCGTCCACGACCAGCGGCGCGAGGTCGGTGCTCTCGTACGACAGCGGGCGGCCGGCGTCCAGGCGTGCGAGCAGCAGCAGGTCCTCCACCAGGCCGGTCATCCGCTGCGCCTCGGACTCGATGCGGCCCAGGGCGTGCCGGGTGGCGGGGCCGGGCTCCTCGCGCCCCCGCCGGGTCAGCTCGGCGTAGCCCCGTATCGAGGCCAGCGGCGTGCGCAGCTCATGGCTGGCGTCGGCGACGAATCTGCGGACCCTCGTCTCGCTCTCCTGGCGGGCGGCGAGCGCCGAACCGACGTGCCCCAGCATCCGGTTGAGTGCCGCGCCGACCTGGCCGACCTCCGTACGGGGATCGGCCTCGGCGGCCGGGACGCGTTCGTGCAGGGCCACCTCTCCGCGGTGCAGGTGCAGTTCGGAGACGCGGGTGGCCGTGGCGGCGACCCGACGCAGCGGCCACAGCGCTATCCGGACCGTGGCGGCGCCGGCGAGACCGGCTGCCACCAGGCCCGCGGCCGTGACGCAGACCTCCACGACGATCAGCCGGCCGACGACGTTCTGCACCTCGCCGGACGGCAGCCCGACCAGCGCGGAGTCGTCCGGCGCGGAGGCGACGCGGTAGTCGCCGAGCCCCGGCAGGGTGACGGTGTGCGGACGCCCGTCCCGCGGTACGTCGGCCAGCGCGCCCACCTGCTCGTCCGTCAGCGTGACCATGTTCTGCGCGGGCATCGGGTTGCGCGCGTCGATGCTGCGGGCCGCCGCGATGATCTCGCCGTCGGAGGAGACGCGCGCGCCGACCGTGCCGATGGGCTGGCCGGGCCCGACGATGAACCCGAGGCCCCGGTGATCGAGAAAACTCCCCTCCCGGGCACCCGTGTGCTGGGCCGACTCCAGCAGCTTGTCGTCCAGTTGGCCCTGGAGGTAGGAGTGCAGGGCGATGGTGGTGACCGTACCGATCACCGCACAGACCACCGCGATCAGCATCACAGCCGAAGCGATCAATCGCGTACGCAACGTCCACCGCCGGGGCCGCAGACGAAGGTGGCGGGGGCGGCGGTGGCGGTGGGTGGTGGGTTGGCGGCCGGGCGCGGTGGGGCCGGGCGCGTGCGAGGTGGCCGCGTTGGAGCGGGGCGCGCCGGAGTCGGGCGCACCGGAATCGGACGCACCGGGTTCGGGGCCGTGGGGGCCGCCGGGCGCGGCGGATTCGGGGCCGTGGAGGCCGGGCGCGGCGGGGCCGAGCGCGTGCGAGGTGGCCGCGTTGGAGCGGGGCGCGCCGGAACCGGACGCACCGGAGTCGGGGCCGTGGGGGCCGCCGGGCGCGGCGGATTCGGGGCCGTGGAGGCCGGGCGCGGCGGGGCCGGGCGCGTGCGAGGCGGCCGCGTTGGGGCCCGGCACACAGAAACCGGGGGCGCCGGACTCGGGACCGTGAAGACCGGGCACGCCGGATTCGTGACCGTGAAGGCCGGGAGCACCGGAACCAGCCGTGCCGGAACCCTCCGCCCCGGAACCACCCACACCAGATTCAGCCGCCCCGGAGCCCCCCACCGCCCCCGCCACCACGGCCACCCACTACCCGCCCGGCTTGATCAGATAGCCCGCCCCCCGGCGCGTGTGGATCATCGGGCTGCGGCCCGCGTCGATCTTCCGGCGCAGGTACGAGATGTACAGCTCCACGACGTTGGCCTGGCCGCCGAAGTCGTAGCTCCACACCCGGTCCAGGATCTGCGACTTGCTCAGCACCCGTCGCGGGTTGCGCATCAGATACCGCAGCAGCTCGAACTCGGTGGCCGTCAGATGGATCTCCTCGCCGCCGCGCCACACCTCATGGCTCTCCTCGTCCAGCAGCAGGTCACCGACCGAGAGCAGCGATTCACCGCGCCCCACCGCCGCGCCCGCCCGGCGCAGCAGGCCGCGCAGCCGCGCCACCACCTCCTCCAGGCTGAAGGGCTTGGTCACATAGTCGTCGGCGCCCGCCGTCAGCCCGGCGATCCGGTCCTCGACCGCGTCCTTCGCGGTCAGGAACAGCACCGGCACCTCCGGCAGTTCGTGGCGCAGCCGGCCCAGGACGGTCAGCCCGTCCATGTCCGGCAGCATCACGTCCAGCAGCACCGCGTCCGGGCGCCACTCACGCGCGGCCCGCAGCGCGGCCGTACCGTCGCCCTCGGCACGGATGTCCCAGCCCTCGTAACGCAGCGCCAGGGAGAGCAGTTCGGCGAGCGACGCCTCGTCGTCGACGACCAGCACCCGTACCGGGCTACCGTCGGGACGCAGCAGCTCAGCAGGCTTCTTCGCGGTGGATGTGGACGCTGTCACGGTCATGCCGCAAAGGCTGACCACCCCCTCTGAGAGACGTCTTGCGCGTACCTGTGAATCTCCTGAGAAACACCCGTCACCGCCGGACATGTGTGGTGGAACCGGACTGGGCCGCCCCCCGCGCGGTCCAGCCGGCCACCAACGGGAATCAGCATGCCACCCACCACTGACAATCGCTCTGACCTGCGGGTTTACCGCTCCCGGCGGCCTCGCCCGTACGCCGCGCTTCCCTTGACGCCGACGTCAATCCGTACCGTCACCGCATGAAGATCCTCGCCCTCAACGGCAGCCTGCGCGCCCGCTCCTCCAACGGCGCCGTCCTGCGCTCCGCGCTCGCCCTCACCGACGCCGCGTCCACCGTCGCCGACCTCGCCGCGCTCCCCCACTTCAACCCCGACCTGGACGGCGTGGACGACGCGCCACCCGCCCCCGTGGCCGCGCTGCGCCGCGCCGTGGCGGAGGCGGACGCCGTCCTGGTCGTCAGCCCCGAGTACGCCCACGGCGTCCCCGGCGTCCTCAAGAACGCGCTCGACTGGTTGGTCAGCAGCGCCGAATTCCTGGACAAACCAACCGCCGTGCTGACCGCGTCGCCTTCGCCCACCGGCGCCGCGTACGCACACGAGCAGCTGCGCGAGACCCTGCGCATGATGTCCGCCGACGTACTCCCGGACGCCTGCCGCAACCTCACCGCCATCGGCCCGAAAACCGACCCGGCCACCGCAACCGTCACCGACCCGGCGACCCTCCAGGAGCTGCGCACGGCCATGGCGGCGCTGCGCGACGCGCGAAGTGCATGAGTTGCGACGAGTTCCGCCGGGCGGCCTCGCCCCGGCGGACCTGCGCGCCACGGTCAGCCGCCGTCAACCGTGATCGGCGGCAACGCCCACTCCGCCGGCGGCCCTTCGCCCACGGCACCCCCATGTCGCCCCCCACGGGGACGAGGAGCGAACCGCAACAACCCCCGAGCCGACAATCCCGCGATCGCCAGTCACCGTGAGTAGTCGCCCCGCGCTTGCCTTAAGTCAGCCTTAAAACACGAGCTGACAGGCCCCGCAGAACCCAACACAACACAACACCGCTGGTGAACACGTTATTTGACGTTGAACAACCACTCTTTCCCGTGATCGATGACATGCGCAGGCCATGGTGTATGGTTTCGCCCGCTGTCACCGAGAGTGCTGCTTTGGCCAGTGATTCGTTCCCTGGTTGAACGCATTCGCACCCCGGAGGGCAGTGCGCAACTCCCCCACGGCGGGGCCCGCGTGAACCGGACCTGGTCGGTCAGGCCCGGTCCGCGTGCGCCGCAGAAAGGTTTGCTCATGTCCGGAAAACGGGCCCTGAAAAGACGGGTGCTCAAGCCTGTCCCGCTGATCGCGCTGGCCGGCGCCGGTGCCTGCCTGGCCGTCGCCGTCGTACCGTCCGCGTTCGGTACGGACGCCCCGGCCGACGCGGCCGCGAAGGCCGGCACGTGCACGATCCGCTCCGCGGACAAGCACTCCGAAGCGCCGCTCAGCTGCCTCGGCGTCACCGCCTCCCTCGACCACCTGCCGGCTGTCGGCGAGCAGGCCACCCTCACCGTGGACGTCAAGGCGCAGGCCGACGTCAAGAACGCCGGCCTGTCCGTCCAGCTGCCGCCCGCGCTGCGAATAGCCGACAAGGACGACGGTCTCACCGCGCCCAAGAAGGACGACTTCGGCCAGCGCACCAGCCAGAAGCTCGCCCTGGCCCCCGGCACCCGCACCGTCGAGATCAAGGTCAAGGCCGTCGCCGCCGGACCCGCCCAGATCCAGGCGGACATCAGCGACATCGACCACCCCGACCCGCGCCGCGCCGGACACGACTCGGTGGAGCTGACCGTCGGCACCTCCAAGGGCTCCACCGACAAGGGCGTTTCGGTCTCCAAGGGCCGCGCGACCAAGGTCCAGCGCCCCGGGCCCGGCACCCGCGCGCCCCGCAAGGTCACCCCCAAGACCCCCGCCCCCGCCAAGGCCGCGGACGCCTCGGCTCCGGCCGCGAACGCCCAGACCTGCGTCAACGGCACCTTCCGCAACCGCTTCCAGTCCGCCGAGGGCGGCAACTGGGAAGCCAAGGCCAACCGTGACGAACCGGTCAGCAACGCCAACGTCACTCTCTGGGGCAAGCCGACCGCGGGCGGCGCCACGCGGAAGCTCGCCACGGGGATGACCGGCAACGGCAACGGCAAGTTCAACCTCTGCTACACCCCCACCACCTCCACCACCTCCGTCGCATGGGTGGAGTTCCGCACGCAGGCCGGCCGGATGTGGTCGGTGGTCGACTACAACGGCAACCAGTACGCGACCTCCTCGTACGCGCTGAACAACATCTCCGGCACCGCCAACCTGGGCAACGTGTACGCCAACGAGGGGCAGAGCCGCGCCTGGCACGCCCTCGACACGCTCAACAAGCTGTGGTGGAACCGCGGCTCCACGACCAACTGCTGGGCCAGCAGTGAGCAGGACGGCCGCTGCACGCCGATCACCGTCCAGTGGTACCCCGGCTCGACCGACGGCACCTACTGGACCACCAACGAGGACAAGATCCACCTCGCGGACAACGACCCCGACTCCGAGCACACCACCGTCCACGAGGCGGGCCACGCCCTCATGGGCAAGCTCTACCGGGGCTGGTGGCCGCAGGTGAGCAACTGCTCGCCCCACTACGTCAACCGCGCCTCCTCCGCCAGCTGCGGCTGGACCGAGGGATTCGCCGACGCGGTGTCGTTCCACACGTTCAACGACACCACGTACTACTGGGGCAACGGCGCCTCCATGAACCTCGCCAATGACCGCTCCACCAGCGGCATCGACCAGGGTGACGCCTGCGAGGCCCGGGTCGCCACCGCACTGGTCGACCTGTGGTCCCAGGTCGACGGCGGCTGGCTGAAGAGCAACGCCATGATGGCCCGGAACCCGCAGTCCAGCTTCCGCGAGTACTTCGTCACCGACCGGCCCGCGTACGGCCTGGACACGGGCTCGAAGGCCCGGGGCATCCTCTGGAAGCACACCATCTGGTACTGACCGGCGCTGACCGGCGGCGTCCAGTACTGACCGCCGTAGCGCTATCCGTGCTCATGGGCCGGGCCGACTCCGGCCCGGCCCATGGCCGTACCGCCCCCTCCAGCCCCTCCGGTCTCTCCAGCTCCTCCGGCCTCTCTAGCCCTTCCAGGCCCTCCAGGCCCTCCGCCCGCTAAAACAAACTCCCCTGCGCGTCCTCCGTACCGCCTTTCGGCGCCCGCACCACCGCCGTGGTCACCCCACCCGTCGCCCCCCGCAACACCCACCCCGCCAGCAACCGCGTATCCACCGCGAACACCTCGGCCGCCCCTTCACCCGGCGCCACCACCCCCCGCACATACAGGTCAGCCCCCACTCCCGCCACCACGTCCCCCACGATCTCGTCCCCGGCCGCCGGCCCCGTGCACTCCCCAACTCCCGCCCCGGGAATCCGCTCCAGGCCGAACGCCTCCGTGTGGTCGGTCCACGCGAACGCGGCCGGCTCCAGCGCCTCCGGCCACCCGGCCAGGCCGCGCGCCGCCTCATGCAGCCCGGCCAGGGCCGCCACCCGCTCCGGCACCGGCGGCAGGGCGGCCCGCGCCGCCCGCTTCTCCGCCTTCCCGAACCGGTCCCGTACGTCCAGGGCGCTCCCCAGCAGCGCTTCCGCGCGCCGCGCCGCCATCAGCGGCCCGTGCCCCAGCCACGCGTACGTGATCGCGCCCTGCTCCACCAGGCGCGCGGCGCCGCGCTCGGCCGCCGTGATGCCCACCTTCAGCAGGCCGGGTCCGAAGTACGCCAGGTAGACGCCGTACGTACGGGGGTCGTCGGCCATCGTGTCCGCCGCCACCGACCGCGAACGGTCCAGCCGCGCGCAGTCGGCGCACTGGTCGCGCGCGACACCGGCGTCGATCACGGCCGCGTACGGGCAGGAGGTCCAGCGCGCACCCCGCCGTACGCCCAGGCAGCGCCGCTCGCCCGTCAGCGCGAACGCCAGCGCCTTGCCGACGGGGAGCGCGCTGCGCCGCCGCTCGCCGCGCCCGGGGCTGTACCACCCGAGCCCCGGCTCGGTCCCGGCCCAGCTCGGCCCTGTACACCACCAGCCACCCGGCTCACTCACCTCCCGGCACCCACTTCCGTCACTCCGGCGGGAGCGACCCTCGCCGGGTCGGCTCCGGCGCCCCTGAAGGTGCTGCGGTACGCGCTCGGGGACACCCCCACCGCGGCCTGGAGGTGCTGCCGCAACGACGCCGCCGTACCGAAGCCCGCGTCCGCCGCCACCCGGTCCACCGTCAGCTCCGTCTCCTCCAGCAACTGCCGCGCCCGCTCGACCCGCTGCTGCGTCAGCCACTGCAACGGCGACACCCCGACCTCCTCCCGGAACCGCCGGGTGAAGGTCCGTACGCTCATCGACTCACACGCTGCCAGTTCCCGCAGTGTCACCGGCCGGTCCAGGTGCTCCAGCGCCCAGGCGCGGGCCGCGGCCGTCGAGGAGTACTGCGGCTCGGGCACCGGGCGCCTGATGAACTGGGCCTGCCCGCCCTCCCGGTGCGGCGGCACGACCGTACGCCGCGCCACCTCATTGGCCACCGCCGCCCCGTGATCACACCTGATCATGTGCAGACACAGATCGATCCCCGAGGCGACACCGGCGGCCGTCAGCACACCGTCCTCGTCCGTATACAGAACATCCGCGTCCAGCTCGATCTCCGGAAACAGCCGCCGGAACTGCTCCGCCGACCGCCAGTGCGTGGTCGCCCGCCGCCCCTTCAGCAGCCCGGCCGCCGCCAGCACGAACGAGCCCGTACAGATGGAGGCGACCCGGACCCCCGGACGTATATGCGCCACCGCCCGCGCCATCTCCTCGCTCAGGCAGCCGTCCTCCGCCCCGTAGTCCTGCTCCGAGGCCGGCACCACGACGGTGTCGGCCTCCGCCAGGGCCTCGGGCCCGTAGCGCACGTTGACCGTGAAATCCGCGTCCGTCCCCAGCTCCCCCGGCTCCGGCGCACACGTCACCACCTCGTACAACAGCCGCCCGTCGGCGGTCTCGGCATAGCCGAAGAGCCGGTGGACGATCCCCAGCTCCATCGGCAGCAGCCCGTCCCGTACCAGTACGGCGACCCGATGCCGCCCGTCCTCCGCGAAGACACCCATGGCCCGATCCTGACACATGCTGGCCATCCGGCCACTCGTCCGCCCGGGACCGCCGGACGCAAGATCTAACCAACGGATCCGTTCAACCCTTCCTCGCGTCCCTCCTCTGAAAGGTCCCCCATGAAGGTCCTGTGGCTCGCGGCCCACCCCGAAGAGCGCTCTTTGAACGGCTCCCTCAAGGACGAAGGCGTGCGCGCCCTGCGCGAGCACGGCCACGAGGTCCAGGTCTCCGACCTCTACGCCATGAAGTGGAACCCGGTAGTCGACGCCGACGACTTCGACCACCCCTCCGAGGAGCGCCTGCACATCAGCAATGCCGCCGAACGCGCCCTCAGCAACGGCACGTTGAGCCCCGACATCCGCGCCGAGCAGGAGAAGGTCCTCTGGGCCGACACCCTGATCGTGCAGTTCCCCCTCTGGTGGTACGGCATGCCCGCCATCCTCAAGGGCTGGTTCGACCGCGTCTTCGTCAAGGGCTTCGCGTACGGCTTCAGCGATCCCGACACCGGGGCCACCCTCCGCTACGGCGACGGCCCGCTGACCGGCAAGCGCGCCATGATCGTGGTCACCGCGGGCGCCCGCCCCGGCACGCTCGGCCCGCGCGGCGTCAACGGCGACCTCAACGACCTGCTCTTCCCCCTCCACCACGGCACCTTCTGGTACACGGGCATGAGCGCCGTCCCGCCGTTCCTGGTCTCCTCGGCCGACCGCACGACGCCGGCCGCCTTCGAGGACACCGCCGCCCAGCTCCGCACCCGCCTCCTGGAGCTCCCGACGACCCCACCCCTCCCCTTCCGCCGCCAGAACTCCCCCGACTACGACCCGGAGACCCTCACCCTCCACCCCGACCTCGCCCCGAACCTCACAGGCCCGGCCATCCACTACACAGACGCCCCCCGGTAACCCGTGAGCGCAAAAAAGACCGGTCCGGCACGTTTCCGTGCCGGACCGGTCTTCGCAGTAGCGGGGACAGGATTTGAACCTGCGACCTCTGGGTTATGAGCCCAGCGAGCTACCGAGCTGCTCCACCCCGCGTCGGTGAACCCGACTCTACGCCACCCACGCCCCGAAGGGAAATCGTTAAACCGCCCGCCTCCCAGGGCGACCACGACAAAGCCCCCGCCCGGATCACCCGGCGGGGGCTTTGATTGCTGTGCGCTCGGCAGGATTCGAACCTGCAACCTTCTGATCCGTAGCTCTAACTAGATCGGTCAGAGCGGGTCGTTCAGGTCAGCATGAGGCTCGGGCGGGCTGGCCCCGGGCAAGGCCGGTTGCTGTAGTTGCTGTACTTCGTTGCTGTACCGCAAGAGATCCACACACCTAGCAGAGCAGCACCTTCAGTGACAGCACCCACCGCTTCCCTAAGAGGTGGGTACACAAGCGTCACCACGGCAACCACTGCGATCACCCAAATCTGAATCACTGGGATTGACAGACCCCACCGCGAGCGGGCCACACTCATACTTAGCCTCCTTGGCTCACTGAGGCCGCTCCGCCGTACGCGTCCGCCAGTGATACGGGCGGCCGAGCGGGCCTTCCTTCTCGTAGAGGCATAGTGAGGCGCTCCGACGCTAGCCAGCAACACGGAACTCGCCTGCCACGAGCCGCTGTTGCCACCAGCCTGATACTTGGTCGACGTGGAAGCGGTGGCGGCCCAAAACAGCTCCGGACCTGCGGATACATTCACATACAGCGCATGTCCTATAGTTTTGGGCAATAAATAACGGGTACTAGCAAACCCACATAAATGGGGCCCAATAACGACCACATGCCGCCCGAATTATTTGCCTGCTCTTTGCATTCCTATGACGGAATGCACCAATTGCACGGGTCGGTGCCCGCGCTGGGTCGACAGTGGAGATTTGAGCGGAGCGCCCGCGACGGGCAAAGCCACATCGCGGCAGCAGCTGCTCCCCCTCAGCCATGGGCCAGGGTCGGTCCGCTCACGCTGCCGCATCCGTGACGGTGGCGGTACGGCGCCCAGCCCCCGCCGGCCGTTGTGTCCGGAGTGCCCGGCGCCCCCAACCCCACCCCTTCCGTAGCCTGCCTGCCTCGACAGGACTACTGCCTATGGGGCGGTCGGCAGCGCGCCCGTCACGTAAACCGCTCACCGCTTCCGCCTCCACCTTCATCACCCCTCATCTGCACCCTTCCCGCCTCCCGGGGGCTCCCCGCCGGGTCTGCCCTCTTGGGCCGCGGGCTCTGGTGCTGCCGCTCGGCTCGCCCCAGTGGCGGGCGCCTACGGCCTGGTCATGCGGAGCGGGCGTCGCGGGTGATGGCCTTGGCTGGCGGGGTGTTTGCTCGTTCCGGCGCTGCTCTTGGGCGGGGCAAAGCGTGTACGAAGCACCCCGTGGCAGCTTCAGATGGCGCGGGGCCGGGGGCCGGGCGGAGCGGGCCGGAGGCAGGAGCGGCGCCCGAGTCCCCGAGCTCCGCGCCGGCCCGCATTGCGGGCCGGTGGGGTGTGCTTCGTAGCGGCGGCTGCCAAAGCCGTTGACCCGCGCGCCGGATGCCGAAGGCAAGAGCACCCACAAGGCCAACGCCGTCCCCCGCAGAGCCCGTCCCGGCGACGGCCGGGCCGCTGGGTACTTGGCCGACGGGAACGAACCCGTTTGCGCGCTCTCACCAGCTCCCCACGGACTTCCATCAGGGCTTCGCGTCCGTACGCGAGCGGCGTCAGGGCGGCCCCGGCCGGGAATGGCGATCCTGCTGTGGGAGTTCCTGGAGTGCTCTCCCCCTTCCCCCACCCCTCCCCGCCCGCAGGGCGGGGCTTGAACCAGTAGAGAAAGTTGTAACTCAGGCTGGCGGGAGGGGCTTGAAGTCCTCTGTGCAGGCGGGGAGTACGGTGCCCTGCCGGTGGGCGAGGGGCAGGAAGATCACGGGGCGGATCGTCCAGGTGATGCGGGTGGTGGCCTGGGTGACGGTCACCGTGTAGGGCTGTCGGCGAAGTAGGGCTGCCCTGGCCTTCAGTCGTCCCTCGCAGAGCCAGGTCCAGGCTTCGTGTGAGGCGTCCGGGGAGAGGGCCGGGGTGATGGTGCGGAGGGCGACTGCTACCCACCTGTCGGCCTGGTGGGCCGAGTAGGCGTCGAAGGATGCGTGGAGGGCCGGCCTCTCGGTCGGGTTCGCGAGGTCTTGGGTCCAGCATTCGCACCAGTAGCCGCGGCGGGGCTTGTCGGTCTTCAGCATGGGTGGGCTCCTGGTCGGTTGCTCGTGAAGAGTTCTGCGGTGACGGTGTGGGCGCCCTGACTGCTGTGGACCACCACTCGGTGGGCGATCGCGTTGACCATGCCGAGCCCGCGGCCGTGCTCGGCCTCCTCGTCCTGGTCCTCGACCTTCGGGTACGTGCCTGCGCCGCCGTCGTCGGTGACCGACAGGGCGATGACTTGCGGGGTGACCGAGAGGGACAGGTGGAAGCTGCCGGAGTTTCGCCCGCTGGCGGTGTGCAGGATCGCGTTCGAGCTCAGCTCGCTCACAATCAGCTCGGCGTCCTCGGCCAGCGGGGAATCGCGCAGTATGTCGCGGGTCCATCGGCGGGCCCGGCTCACCTCTTCTGGGGAACCTGGGCAACTGAGCCCCCAGACCTGGACTCTACTCGTATACTCGTGCATACAAGTTCCTTCGTGCTGGTAGGCCGCCATGTGCAGCGGGTTCGGGCTAGACGAGTTTCACGCCGTCGTGGGCGCGGACGGCCGGCGGGGTGATGGCGTCGAGCGCGTCCAGGACGCGGATCGCGTAAGCCTCGTCGGCGAGTTCGGTGACTTCTTCGCGGGTGGCCCACCGCAGCGCGCGGGTTTCGTCCCCGGTGGTGGGGGTGCCGTCGGCGGCCCGACAGCGGAAGACCAGAGAAACGATCAGGCCCGTCATGTTCTTGTAGACACCGGTCAAGGTCGCCGGAAGCTCGATCTTGATGCCGGTTTCTTCGAGCACCTCGCGCTGAAGAGCTTCCGGGATGGTTTCCTCGCGTTCGAGGACTCCGCCCGGCGGCTCCCAGTGGCCGTTGTCGCGTCGCTTGATCAGGAGAGCCCGGCCCTGGTCGTCGACGATGACTCCGGCGACGCTCACGGAGTGCGGACGGTCGGTGCTCACGTTCCTCGGCCCCTTCGGATGGCTAGGCTCTCCACCGTAGCAACAGCACTCGCCCACTCGTCTAGATACCTAAAGGAGTAGTCCACGTGACGTCTCTTCCGAGCGTTCTTGGCGCTCTCGACCCCACGAGTGATCGTGCGGTTTTCCGGCAGATCGCCGATCAACTGCGTGAGGCCATTGATCGCGGGCGCTTCAAAGAGGGGGAAAAGCTGCCCTCGGAAGCTGAACTTGTCGAGCACTACGGGGTCTCCCGTATGACGGTGCGGAACTCCTTTTCGGTCCTCCAGGGCGAGGGCCTGGTACACGCCGAGCACGGCAAGGGTGTCTTCGTCCGGCCGCGCCCGCCCGTCCGGCGCCTCGCCTCCGACCGTTTCGCCCGGCGCCACCGCGAACAGGGGAAGTCCGCGTTCATCGTGGAAGCCGATGCCGTCGGCAGCCATCCGAAGGTGGATGGTCTGGAGGTCAAGGAGGAGAAAGCCAGTCAGGACATCTCTGCCCGGCTCGGCTCCGTGCGGCGCGTGCTCGCCCGGCGGCGCCGCTATCTGCTCGACGGCCGGCCGGTTGAGTTCGCCACCTCCTACCTGCCGCTCGACATCGCCCGCGGCACTCAGATCGCCGAACCCAACCCTGGCCCCGGCGGCATCTACGCCCGGCTTGAGGAGCTGGGTCACCACCTCGACCACTTCGAGGAGGAGATCCGCGCCCGGATGCCTTCACCTGCCGAGGTCAAGACGCTGCAACTGGCGTCCGGAGTCCCGGTGATCCACCTGATCCGCACGGCGTACGACACGGAGAAGCGGGCCGTGGAGGTCTGCGACACGGTGATGGCGGCGGACGCGTACGTCCTCTCCTACCAGCTCCCGGCCACCTGACCGGCGGTGCGCGAGGCCACTTCTTCGGACTCGTACGCCCCGACACGCATACTCGTATAGACGAGTGGGCAAGTCGTGTGGCAAGGTGGCCCCCGTTCCCGGAAGAGCCGGGCGCGAAGACTGCAACTTGTCTAGACGAGTAGATGGGAAGAAGCCTTGCGCACCATCCGTGTGGAGACCTCGGCCGCGACGATCCTGCTGACCGAGGCGCCCGAGCCCAAGGTCCGCGACCGCAAGACGGGCGAGATCGCCAAGGACGCCAACAACGGCGAAGCGTTGATGACGATCGGCGTCGTCTACATCGAGGAAGGGGAGTCCTCCCTGATCAAGGTCACCGTGCCGGAGGGCGGTGTCTCCGAGGGCCTGACGCTCGGCGCTCCGGTCTCGCTGCCCGGCCTGGTTGCCCGGCCGTGGGAGTCGGTGTTCAACGGCCAGCAGCGGCACGGCATCGCCTACCGGGCCGCCGCCGTCACTCCGGCCGCCTTCCCGGCCGCCATGGGGGACGCGGCCTGATGACCGACCTGGCAGCGCTTCTGGAGGTAGGTGGTCCTGTCGCCGCCCTCGGCGGTGGGGCCGCCTACGCCCGGGCACGGCACCCGGGCGTCTACTGGTCCACGGTCGGCCTGCCGGTCTCAACCGCCCGGCTGCTCGGCTCGTACAGCTCGGTCATGGAAGCCTGCGGCCTGACCGTGGCCCCCTCCCGGCTGCGAGTCCTGGCGGTCAAGGCCACCACCCGCCGCGAGGTCCGGCCCGTACCGCCGCGTCGCGGCATCATCCGGCCGACCACGACGGGGTTACGACTTCGGCTCCGCCTCGCCCCCGGGCAAGAACCAGCCGACGTCGCGGCCTCGGCCGAACGGCTGCGCCATGCCTGGGGCGTGCACGCCGTGTACGTGACACCCGTCAAGCCTGGCGTGATCGACCTGCGGCTGGTCGGGTTCGACGTGCTGCGGAAGGTCCGCATGCCGCGCAAGCTCCCGGCTGGGCTGCTGAAGGTCCCGGTGGCGCTGCGGGAGGACGCCACGGCCTTCGTACGGGACTACCGCACCGTTCCGCACGGGCTCACCCTCGGCGCGACGCTGTCGGGCAAGTCCATGTACCTGCGCCACCTCATCACTGGGCTGGCCCGTCAGCCCGTCGCCCTGGTCGGCATCGACTGCAAACGTGGAGTTGAGCTGGCGCCGTTCGCGGCCCGGCTTTCGGCGCTGGCCACCGATCCTGAGCAGGCTGCGGCCCTGCTGCCGGTGCTCATCGAGGAGATGGAGGACCGATACGACCTGATCAAGGCCCGGCAGGGCATCGCCCCGGACACACCGGATGAGGAGATCACCTCGGACATCTGGGGCCTGCCTGAACATGAACGCCCGGTGCCTGTGGTGCTGTTCGTGGACGAGGTGGCGGAACTCTTCCTCGTCGCCACGAAGAAAGACGAACAGCGTCGGGACGAGATGGTCACCCAGCTCATCCGTCTTGCCCAGCTCGGCCGGGCCGCCGGCATCTACCTGGAAATCTGCGGCCAGCGCTTCGGTGCCGAACTGGGCAAGGGGGCGACCATGCTGCGCGCCCAGTTGACCGGCCGCGTCTGCCACCGCGTGAACGATGAAGCCTCCGCGAAGATGGCGTTGGGCGACATCGCGCCCGAAGCGGTCGCCGCCGCCTGCGCCATCGCCCCCGAACAGCCCGGACTCGCCGTGATCGGCGACGCATCCGGCGGCTGGTCCCGCGTCCGTACGCCGTACCTGTCTCTGGCTGAGGCGGCCGAGACCTGTTCCGCCTCGGCCCACCTGGTACCCCACCTGCCCGCACTCCAGCCGTTCCGGCCTGCTGTGCCGGTACGGCCGATCAAGTCACCGACCCCGGTCGTTCGGCCGCAACCGACGACCGGCTGAACTCAGCCTTCCCCATCCGGTTGGCGTGACCGCCTCGCGCCGTGTCCCTACCCCCGCCATGCCTGAATCCGGAAGGAGCCGCAGTATGCGCGCCCTGCTGGCCCGCGTAGACGCGGTGCTCGTCCAGGCGGTCATCGCCGCCGCTCTGTCCTTCGCCCACCTGCATGACATCGCTTCGGCGGCCGGTCAGGACGGGTGGAAGGCATGGGCGTACCCCGTCTCCGTCGACCTGCTGCTGGTGGCTGCCTGGCGGCGGCTGCGAACCAGCGACGAGAAAGCGGCCGGGTGGTGCTGGTTCGTGATCGCGCTGGGCGCCTCCCTGGGCGCCAACGTAGCCACCGCCGGACTGCTCGACCTGGACGACGTACCGGCCTGGCTGCGCATCCTCGTCGCGGGATGGCCTGCGGTCGCCTTCCTCGGCGGCACGCTGCTCGCTCACTCCGCAGCGATTCCGGCAGAGGCACCCACCGCCGACGAGGACCAGGAGGAGCCCTCGGCCATCGAGGACCAGGAGGACGCGCCCGCCCCGGCGCCGGTACTCCCGGCGCCACCGACCCCCGAACCGACCCCCGCGCCCCCTGCGGTCTCCGTCCCGGCCGCCCTGGTCGAACACGCCCGCAAGGTCGCCACCGAGCACCACACCCGCACCGGCACCGCCATCGACACCCCGACCCTGCGCGCCCGCCTCGGCGTATCCCTGCCGATCGCCGACGCCATCGCTGCCCAGCTCTGAGAGGAGATCCACATGAGCGCCAACCGCCGCTTCCACTCGGTCACCCGCATCGGTCCCGTCCAGGTCGGCACGTCCTACGACGGACGCGGCCGGGAGAAGCACACCGCCGCCTGCACGGCTCCGCGCTGCGGCTTCTCCGCCGACTACGACAGCCGCGCCGCCGCCGAACTGGCCGCCCGCACCCACCGCTGCCCCGTCCGCTGATCCATGCGCCGAAAGGATTCCGCCCCGTGACCGTCAGCCTGCCGCTCGTCGTCGTCCTCGGTCTCTTCGCCTGGGGTGCGGTCAAGTACCTCGGCGTCCGCATCTGGATCGTCGTGGTGATCGCGCTCTTCGGGTTCTGGCTCTCCCACACCTTCATGGCGCCGGCCATCGAGAACGGCACGCGCTCCGGCGTGAACATCATCAACGGCTCACATGACTAGACGAGTAGGTAAGGAGACCTCTGCCGTGTTCCTGCCCAAGTACCCCGACAGTCCGACGCCGCCCACGCACATCACCCCCACCGCGGCCGACCCGGCCCCCGCCCGGCGGCCCGTCCCTCAGATCTCCGTCAGCACCGGGGCCGTCGCGGTCGTCCTCCTCGGCGGCGTCGTGCTCACCGCGCTCCTGGCCGCCGTCGCCGTCTCGGCCGTGTCCGTGGCGGTCGCCGCTGTCGTCCTGCGCTCGCTGCTCCGCGATCACCACCGCCGCTGACTGACCAGCAGTACACCGAACCCCCGGGTCGGCCTCGATACCGCCAAGCATCCGCCGCCCCGGGGGCCTCCCCCTTCCAGCCGAAGCCAGAAGGAGAAAGGCCATCATCACCCCCGCCACCCTGCCCCCGCTCACCGAACTCGGAGAACTGGCCGCCCTCGGCACCATGCCCGCACTCCTGCGCCAGCTCTCCGGCCTCGGCGGCTGCACCCACCCGATCCGCCTCGACGGTCACCGCACCGAACACGCCCTGAACACCCACACCGGCGAGATCGGCAACGTCCTCCACCACCTCGACTCCTCCACCCTCCCGGCCGGTCACCTCCTGGTCCGCTGCAACAACCGCCGCACCACCCGCTGCGCGGCCTGCTCCCAGGTCTACCGTCGCGACACCTTCCAACTGATCACCTCCGGCCTGCGCGGCGGCAAAGGCGTCCCGGAACGCGTCGCCGCCCACCCCCGCGTCTTCGCCACCTTCACCGCGCCCGGCTTCGGCCCGGTCCACAACCGCCCTACCGGGCCGACCGGTTCGGTCCGCCGCTGCCGCTGCGGTGCCCTCCACGACCAGGAGGACGCCACCCTCGGCACCGCACTCGACCCCGACACCTACGACTACGAAGCCGCCGTCCTCTGGAACGCGCACGCCGGTGCCCTCTGGCGGCGCTTCTCCATCTACCTGCGACGGGAGGTCGCCAAGCGCGCCGGCCTCACTCAGCGCGCGTTCCGGCAGTACGCCCGGGTGTCCTTCGCCAAGGTCGCCGAGTACCAGAAGCGCGGCGCCGTCCACTTCCACGCGGTCATCCGCCTCGACGGCCCGACCGGCAGCGACACCCCGCCGCCCGCGTGGACGGCCCCGTCATCGGCGGCCGGGCACACGTCTTCACCTTCGGCCGCCAGCTCGACGTACGTACCATCCGCTCGGCCGACTTCGACGGCGGCCAGGAGCTGACCGAACGGGCCGTAGCCGCGTACATCGCCAAGTACGCCACCAAGGGCGCCGAAACCGCGACCGGAGCCCTCGACCGCCCGCTGAAGTTCCTCGCCGAACTCGCCCAGCTCGACATCAGCGACCACGCCCGCCGCATGATCCGAACCGCCTGGACCCTCGGCGCCCGCAAAGACCTGGAAGACCTCCGGCTCCGCGCCTGGGCCCACATGCTCGGCTTCCGCGGCCACTTCTCCACCAAGTCCCGCCGTTACTCCACCACCCTCGGCGCCCTCCGCGACGCCCGCGCCGAATGGCGCCGCGCCCAGGCCGCAGCAGAGGCCGAGACCGCTTCGGACACCACCCTCGTCCTCGCCCACTGGGTCTACGCCGGTACCGGCCTCACCGACGCCGAAACCTGGCTCGCCGAATCCCTCGCCCGTGACACCGCCCGCGAACACCGCGCTGCGCTCGACGCTGAAGGAGACGACCTGTCATGACCACCACCGTCATCGAGAGGAAGTGGCACACCACCGCCGAAGTCGCCGAAATGCTCGGCTTCGGGCTGTCCAAGACCAAGCTGCTCGTGCTCACCGGCGAGATCCGTTCGGTGAAGATCGGGCGTAACCGGCGCATCCTTCCGGCTTGGGTCGACGAGTACGTCAACCGCTGCGCTACTGCGGCCGAGGAGTGGTCCGCATGAGCGGCAAGCGCGGTAACGGTGAGGGGTCCATCTACCCGTACAAGAACAGCTTCGCCGCGTACGTCTGGGTGACCACGCCGGACGGCAAGAAGAAGCGCAAGTACGTCTACGGCAAGACGCGCGAAGAGGTCCACGACAAGTGGATCAAGTTGCACGCCGACGCGAAGAAGGGGCCGGTGGCCACGCGACACCGCACCGTCGCCGCGTTCCTGGCGTACTGGCTTGAGTCGATCGTGAAGCCGAACCTGGCGCCGCTGACGTACGTGTCGTACGAGGGGTCCGTCCGGCTCTACATCGCGCCCCACCTGGGTGCGAAGCGGCTGGACAAGCTCACCGTGCGGGACGTGCGCGAGTGGCTGACCAAGCTCGCGTCCGAGTGCCAGTGCTGTGCCCAGGGGAAGGACGCGAAACGGGCGCCCGCTCGTCGCCGCTGCTGCACTGCTGGGGAGTGCTGTGAGGCGTTCACGTCCCGGCGGGTGATTCAGGCGGCTCGGGACGCTCTCAGGGCCGCTCTGACCCATGCGGTGGTTGAGGAAGAGATCGGGAAGAACGTCGCCTCCCTGGTGAAGGTGCCGAAGCCGCGTCGTCGCCGGATCAAGCCCTGGTCCGTGGCCGAAGCGGGCCGGTTCCTTGCCGACGGGGTTGCTCGGGAAGATCCACTGTTCGCGGCCTGGGTGCTCGTGCTGTGCCTGGGACTGCGTCGAGGTGAGGTGCTGGGCCTTACCTGGAAGTCCATCGACTTCGAAGCGGGAGAGCTGTACGTGGATCACCAGATCCAGCGCGCCGGGCGGCAGATCTTGCACCGGGAGACGAAGACCGAAGAGTCGGACGACTTCCTGCCGCTGCCGGCGTTGTGCCTCAAGGCGCTCAGGATGCGTCGGGCTCAGCAGACCGGTGACCGGAAGGCGGCCGGTGATCTCTGGCAGGACGATCGCGGTCTGGTCTTCACGACGAAGTACGGCACCCCGATCGAGCCTGGCAACCTGACGCGCATGTTCGCCCTGCGGGCCCGCCGGGCCGGACTGCGGGTGATTCCGCTGCGGAACACGCGGCACACGTGCAGCTCGCTACTGGTGGCCTTGAAGGTGCACCCAAAGGTGGCCCAGCGCATCCTTCGCCACTCGCAGATCGCGATGACGATGGAGGTCTACGCGGAAGCGAGTGAGGAAGAGGTCCGCGCGGCTCTGGGACAGCTTTCCGAAGCGATGGGCGGTGCAGGCGGTACCGGCGGCTGACCCGGTTGCTGTATTTCGCTGCTGTACGGCACGACAAAGCCCCCGTCCGGATTACCCGGCGGGGGCTTTGACCTGCTGTGCGCTCGGCAGGATTCGAACCTGCAACCTTCTGATCCGTAGTCAGATGCTCTATCCGTTAAGCTACGAGCGCTTGGCTTTCCGGCGGTTTTTCTTGCCGGTCGGCGTTGCAGAAAGAACATTACACGAACCTCGCCGTGAGGCGAAATCCGATAGGTCCACCCCCTCTGACCTGCGGAAACGTCTTGGCGGTGGCGGGTGGGGGCTACTCGGGCCAGGCGGAGGACTCGATGATCCGTACGAAGTTCGGGCGGGTGTAGTCCGGGTCGAAGCGGGCCAGGACGTCGGCCTTGACGTTGCCGAAGGTGGTTTCCGGGCGGTGGGTGATGCCCTGGTGGAAGGCGCGGAGGATGCGGCGCTTGAAGTCGGGGCGGGGGTGGGCCGTGAGGATCTCGTCGCGGGTCTCCGGCGGGAGGGTGTCGTAGCCGATGCCGAGGACGTCGAGTTCGACGCCGGTGGTGACGAGGGCGATCTCCGGGGCCATGTGGTGCGGGATCTCCGGTGTGGTGTGCAGGGCGATGGCTTCCCAGGCGAGGCGGGCGCGGTCGGCCGGGACGCCGTGGGCGGTCAGGAAGCGGCGGGCCTCGTCGGCGCCGTCCAGCTCGAAGCGCTGGTGGGAGGCGCGGAAGCGTTCGGTCAGGCCGAGGTCGTGGAAGAGGGCGCCTACGTAGAGCAGCTCCGCGTCGAAGGACAGGTCCCGCTCGCGGCCGTGCCGGGCGCCGAAGAGGTAGACCCGGCGGGAGTGGTGGTAGATCAGCTCGTCGGTGGTGTCCCGGATCAGCTCGGTGGCCTCCTGGGCCAGCTTGCTGTCGGGGATGGGGATGCCGGCGATGTGGGTGTGGGTGGTGTGCGCGGTGTGGGTGGCGCGGCGGGTGGGGGTGGGGTCCGGGGTGGTGAGGGTGGGGTCCGAAGCGCCGGGGGTGGGGGCCGTACCGGCCGGGGTCGTGAGGTCCGAGGCGGTGGGGGCGGAGCCCGGGGTGGTGGGGCCCAAGGCGGCGGGGGTGAGGTCCGAGGCGGTGGGGGTGGGGTCGGGGCCCGTATCGGCGGGGCTGGGGTCCGGATCTTGGCGGGACGGGGCGGGAGACCGGCCCGGATCGCGAGACCGCCCCGGATCAGAAGGCATCTGGTCACGATTGCTCGTCATAGCACCAGAGTGGCGGCGATACCGGTGCCTGCGCCTGTGGTGTTCCGGTCAGGTGCGGTGCGGGTGGGCGGTGGCGCCGTCGGTGCGTACGGCGGATTTCGTGGGGCGTCTACGGCGGATTCCGGGCGCCGTACGGGCGGGAAAGCGTTCGGGCCCCGGTCGTGATGACCGGGGCCCGAACGAAAAAGAGCGGAGGCGGAGGGATTTGAACCCTCGATGGGCTTTAAAACCCAAACCGCATTAGCAGTGCGGCGCCATAGACCGGACTAGGCGACGCCTCCACACACCCCAGACCGCGCGTGAGCGCGATGTGGCGTGACCAGATGATGGCACAGCACCGTGTGCTGTCACCAATCGACCCCTACGGTACTCGGCCCACGGGCCGCCCCGCAAAGGACTTCCCGGGGCGGTTCGGGCGCATCGCGTGCCCGGGCCGGCGTCCCGGGGACGGGAGCGCGCCCCTGCCCGCCACACGGCGAGACGCCCCCGCGGCGAATCGAACGGCTCTCAAACATCGGGCCGTGCGGGCGGTGCCGCGCAACGTCGTGCCCGGGGCCGCGTTAGACGCTGCGGGGACGGGACGGGTCCCGGCGGAAACGCTTCCGTACCGCCCCCGGACCTGTCCCCACACCCCCAGGAGTCCGCGATGCCGCACCCCCGGCTGTCCCGCTTCGCCACGGCTGCCACCACCGCCACCATCACCGCCACCGCCGCCCTCGCCCTGACCGGCCCGATCGCCGCTGCGACCCCGGCCGCCACCGCCACCCCGGCCGCCCCCGCCGACGTCGCCATCGGCTCCCCCTCCGTCACGGCGCCGATCCCGCTGCTGCCCCGCCCCTCCGACCACCTCACGGTCACCGTCAGCGACTCCGGCAAGGCGGCCAAGGACGGTACGTACGAGCTGTACTGCCACCCGGCCCGCGGCACCCACACCGACGCGCGCGGTGCCTGCGACAAGCTCGACAGCCTGACCCGTTGGGGCAAGGACGCGTTCGCGGGCGTACCGAAGGACAGCAAGTGCACGATGCAGTACGGCGGGCCCATCACCGCGCGCGTTACCGGTACGTGGGCGGGACGCCCGGTGAACGCCCAGTTCAAGCGCACCAACGGATGTGAGATCGGCCGCTGGGACCGGTTCGTACCGGTGCTGCCCGCGGTCACTTCGTGACGGAGAAGCGGGCCAGTTCAGGACGCGGGGCACATGTCGGGCGTGCGACGAGTCGCACAATCCCGTGGCACTACCTCCTCGTCATCCGTCTCCGCGTCCTCAGCCGCTGCCCGTAGACTCCCTTCCAGTGACCCGCCACGGATGTGACGGCAAACTCGGCAAGGTGCGGTAACTGCAGGGAGGAAGCGTCGTCGTGAGCAGCAGGCCATCCCGAGGCGCTGCTCGCCTCGCAGCCATACTCGACGCCTTGCCGGACGCGTTGCTGCTGGTCAACTGCAACGGCACGGTCGTCAACGCGAACGCCATCGCCCTGGAGACCTTCGAGGCCCCGGGCACCGCCCTGGTGGGCCGGGGCCTGCTCGACCTGCTGCCGACCTTCGACTCCAAGCGCATCCCCGGCTCCATGCGGCGCCGGGACGAGGAGGAGCAGGGCCCGCGTACGAAGCCCACCCGGATGGTCGCCCGGCGCACCGACGGCAGCGAGCTGCTGGTCGAGGTGACGAGCGCGAACCTGGAGGACGGCCGTACGCCGTACGAGTCCGCCTTCGAGGCCGCGTACGCCGACCATCGCAACGGCTACACCGGCGACGAGCTGCTGATGCTCGTCGTACGGGACCTGACCGGCACGCTGGACACCGAGACCGAGCTGGCCCGCCAGCAGCGGCAGACCGAGATGATCCTGCGCGCGGCGGCCGAGGGCGTGGTCGGCGTCGACTCCGAGGGCAAGGTCGTCCTCGTCAATCCGTCCGCCGCGCAGATCCTCGGCTACCGGGCGAGCGAGCTGGGCGGCAAGGAGCTGCACCCGCTCATCCACCACTCGCGGGCCGACGGCACGCCGCTGCCCTGGGAGGAGACGCCGCTCGCCGACTCCCTGCGCTCCGGGCGCAAGCACCGGGTGCGGGGGCAGGCGCTGTGGGCCAAGGACGGCCGCTCGGTCCCGGTGGACCTGACGACCGCGCCGGTGCGCGACGGCGACCAGCTCGTCGGCGCGGTGATGACGTTCACCGACCGGCGTCCGTACGACGCGCTGGCGGCGCGCCACGCGCAGCTGCTGGCCGTACTGGACCAGTCGCTGCGCGGCCCGCTGGAGGAGCTGAAGGCGGAGCTGGGCACGCTGGCGTCCGACCCGGCCGGCCAGCTGTGGCCGGAGGCAAACCAGATCCTCCACCACCTCGCCGCCGGGTACGCGCGGATGACGACGCTGGTCGACAACGTGCTGAGCTACCAGCGGCTGGACGCGGGCGGCGAGCGCCTCGAACGGGACAAGGTCTCGCTCGACGCGGTCGTGGCGGCCGGTGTCGAGGGCGCGATCGAGCTGATCGGTCCCGGCCGCGCCCAGTTCGCGGTGCACGCGCCGCCGATCGACGCCGAGGTGGACGCGACCCGGCTCGCACAGGCGCTCTCCCACCTGATCGCGGATGTCGCGGGCGTGGACGCCACGGGCAAGGCCGGTGGCGACGGCTCCGAGGCCGCTTCCGGGGACTCGACGATCGTGGTGGCGGCCGCGCAGCGCGGTGAGGTCGTACGGATCGAGGTGCGCGGCCCGTACGGCGGCGGCAACCCGGTCCACGCGCCGATCGTGCGCGGCATCGTGCGGCAGCACGGCGGCGTCCTGCAGACCCACAAGGTGCCGGGCGCGGGCGGCAGCGCGTACGTACTGGAAGTGCCGGTGTCGGCCAGTGGCGCGCCGGTGTCCGGCGCGGGCACGCGCGAGGCCACCGGCAACGAGACGACCGTGATGCCGGTGCCCGCGGAGCGGGCGCGGGGCACGCAGCAGCAGGGGGAGAAGGCGCAGGCGCCCGGCGGGGCTGCTGCTGGGCTGCGGCCGGTGAGCGGCCCCGGTGGTGGTTCTGCCGCACCGGGTGCCGGTACGGGCCGTACGGACAGCGAGGTCGAGGACACGCCCACCGGGCGGCGGCGTGCGCGGCGCGGCGACGTACCCGTGCAACAGCAGCACGGCGATGTACCTGTACAGCAGCAGCACGGCGACGTACCCGTACAGCAGCAGCCGGGCGGCGGCACGGCGGCGGCAGGGAGCGGTCAGGGCAGCGGCAACGGCCCGGTGCCCCGCGCGCGCAGCGGGGCCGACGCGGCCGGGCCGCGGGGGCCGGTGCCCGGTGGCGACGGTACGGGCGTCGTCGGCGACGGGCGTACGGGCGCTCAGCCGGGTGTGCCCGGGATGCCGCAGGGCATGGCCGGGGCCGAGGTCGTCCCGCCGGGCGGTCGGCGCCGGGTTCAGGACGCGCCTGAGGACTCAGCGCGGACCGCGCTCCCGGCGGGCGCGGGAAGCCCGCAGGGACCGGGCCAGGCGGCCCAGGGCGGCCAGGCCCAGCCGACCGGGCGCCGGGCGCGCAGAGCGCTGGCCGACACGGCCGAGCGGCCGATCCCGAACCAGCCGCAGGCCCCGCAGGCCGTGGCCCGTAACCAGAACCCGGCGTTCGCGCTGCCGCCCGCCGCCGCCGACCAGCTTCCGCAGTCCCCCCTGCCCTCGCTGCCGGTCCTGCCCGGTCAGTCCGCAGGGCCGCAGGGCAGCGGCGGTGCGGGTACAGGTACAGGTACAGGTACAGCTACGAGTACGGGAGCGAGTCCGGGTACGGGCCGCCGCCGCGCCCGTACGGCCGGCCCCGAGGTCGTCGGCGAGCAGGCCAGGGTCGTGACCGACTCGGGTGTGCCCGAGGGCGATTGGGGCACCGAGCCGACCGGTCGGCGCCGTGCCCGGCGGGCCGCCGCCGAGGAGCGGGCGGCTGCCGCGATGGCCGATTCGGAGTCGACGGGCACGTTTGTCGCGGGTCCTGAGGGCCTGGTCGCGCACCCCCTGGAGGACGGGCCGGTGACCGGCCCCGTAGGCGCTCCGGCGGCCGGGGAGGGCCAGCCCGCGCCCACCGGGCGGCGGCGCGGACGCCCCAGCCCGGCGGAGGCCGAGGCGGGAGAGCGCGGTCAGGGGCAGGACCTGGGACTTGGGCAGGATCTGGGACACGGCCTGGGCCAGGACCTGGGACAGGACCTCGGACAGGTTCAGCAGGGCCCGGGACAGCAGGTTCAGGGGCCGGGTCAGCCGGTGCAAGGCCCTGCCCAGCAGGTTCCTGGGCAGCCGGGCCAGCTCGGACAGCCCGGCCAGCCCGGTCAGCCGGGGAAGCCGCAGGCCCAGCCCGGCCGACCCGTACAGCCCAGCCACCCCAACCCCACCGACACCCCCAGCGCAACCCAGCACCCCGCCTCGGACCCGGCCACACCCCAGCAGCCGATGCCCGCGCCCGCTTCCCCGGAGGCGGCCGAGGGTGACGACGCGGCGGGCGGGCCCGCCGCGGGCCACTCGCACGGGCGGGCGTTCAACGTGCGGACGCTGGGGCAGGGCGTGCCGTTCTCGCAGCAGATCGCCGATCAGCAGCGTCCGGCCGCGCCCGGCGCCCCCGCGGCCGGCTCGGGGCGCCGCCGCAAGCTGGCCCAGCCGCCGCAGGAGGCGGAGGGCGCGGCCGACGCCGCCGAGGCCCGGCCGCACCCGCAGCCCGGCGCCCACGCTCCGGGCCAGGCCCAGCCGCACCCGGCGCCGCAGGCTCAGCAGCAGCCCCAGCAGCGCTCGCAGAACCCGCAGCGCTCGCAGAACCCGCAGCACCCGCAGCAGCACCTGCTGAACTCCTCCGAAGGCCGCGCCTTCGCCGTCTCCGCGCCCGACGAGGGCAGCGAGGGGCCGGAGCCGCTGGACGGACCGAACGGCGCTGTCGAGGTCACCGAGCCGCAACCGCAGCCGATGGACGACGAGTTGCCGCCGGAGCCGCTGGACAACCCGCGCCGGCTGCTGGTCTGGCCGGCGCCGGACGTCTCCACCCAGCAGGCGCTGAGCGACCGCGGCTACCGCCCGGTCATCGTCAACTCCCGCGAGGAGGTGGACGCGCAGATCGCCGCATACCCGGCGGCGCTGTTCGTCGACCCGCTGACCGGGCCGATCACCCGTACCGCCCTGCAGTCGCTGCGTATGGCGGCGGTGGCGGCCGAGGTGCCGGTGCTGGTGACGGCCGGTCTGGGCCAGGCGACGCGGGAGGCCGCGTACGGTGCCGACCCGGCCGTACTCCTGAAGGCGCTCGCGCCGCGCGACAGCGAGCAGCACCCGCCGCGGGTCCTGCTGACCGAGGAGAACGACGCGGTCGCCGGGGCGCTGACCACCTCGCTGGAGCGGCGCGGCATGCAGGTCGCGCGGGCGGCGACGGACGCGGACGCGGTGAACCTGGCGGCCCAGATGCGGCCGAACCTGGTCGTGATGGACCTGATGCAGGTACGCCGCCGCCGGGCCGGAATTGTCGACTGGCTGCGCTCGAACGGCCTGCTCAACCGCACCCCGCTGGTCGTCTACACCTCCGCCGACCTGGACCCGGCCCAGCTCCCGCGCCTCGCGGCGGGCGAGACCGTCCTCTTCCTGGCCGAGCGCTCGACCAGCGCGGAGGTCCAGGCCCGGATCGTGGACCTGCTCGCGAAGATCGGTACGAACTGAGCGGTACGAAACAAGCGGGGCGGGCCGGCGGTACGTACCAAGCGGCTCGCCCTGAGCGGTACGAGTCGATCGAGCTCGCAGCGAGGGGTGGCGCGCCACCCCTGCGCCGGCAATCTCATAGACGGCGCGCCACCCCCGTGCCGGGCATCTCATGGGCGGCGCGCCACCCCCACGCCGGGCATCTCATGGGCGGCGCGCCACCCACGAATTCGGGAATCCCCTGGCGGCGCACCGCCCCCCTCCAGTAGAAACACCGCATGCGCCCCGCCCCCGGTGAAGTCCTGCACTTCTCCGAAGACCCCACGATCACGCGGTTCGTGCCGCACGTCGCCCCGACCGCGCGGCAGCCCGAGGCGTACGTCTGGGCCGTCGGCAGCGACCGCGCGCCGGACTACTGGTTTCCGCGCCAGTGCCCGCGGGCCATGGCCTGGACGGTGCCGGGCACGACCGCGGAGGACCGCGCCCGCGTTCTCGGGCCGGGCGGCGGCGAGCGGGTACACGCGATCGAGTACGACTGGCTGGACCGCCTGCGTACCACCGAACTGTTCGCCTACCGGCTCCCGGCCGCGGCCTTCCGCCCGTTCGGCGAACCGGTGCCGAGCGCGGTCGTGGCGACGGAGCCCGTCGTACCGCTGGCACCGCCCGAGCCGGTGGGAGACCTGCTGAAGCTGCACCGGGATGCCGGAATCCAGCTGCGGGTGCTCGACAACCTGTGGGGCTTCTGGGACGAGGTGATCACCAGCACGCTCGGCTTCAGCGGCATCCGGCTGCGCAACGCGAAGCCGGCTCGGGAGCCGGGTCCAGGGCAGCCCACCCGGACGGCGCCGAGCCCGGTCCTGCGAAAGCCGGTACGCCGCCGTCTCACCCCACCGCCCGCGGAAACGTCAGCTCCTCTCACCCCACCCGCGTAATCGTCAACTCCCCGTCCGCGTACTGCTTGCGCAGTACCTTCTTGTCGAACTTGCCGACACTCGTCTTCGGTACGGAAGTCACCACCGTCCACCGTTCCGGCAGCTGCCAGCGCGCCACCCGCTCGCCGAGGAAGGCCCGCAGTTCCTCGAAGGCCGCGTTCGCGCCCTCCCGCAGCACCACGGCGGCCAGCGGGCGCTCGCCCCACTTGTCGTCCGGTACGGCCACCACGGCGGCCTCCGCGATCTCCGGGTGGGCCATCAGGTGGTTCTCCAGCTCGACGGAGGAGATCCACTCGCCGCCGGACTTGATCACGTCCTTGGCCCGGTCGGTCAGCGTCAGATAGCCGTCCGGCGTGATCGTGCCGACGTCACCGGTGCGCAGCCAGCCGTCGGGGCTGAACTTGTCGCCGGGCCGCTGGTCGGCGCCCTCCGTACCGCCGTAGTACGCGCCCGCGATCCACGGCCCGCGCACCTCCAGCTCGCCCGCCGACTCCCCGTCCCACGGCAGGTGCACCCCGTCCGGGCCGACGAGCCGGGCTTCCACCGAGGCGGGGAAGCGGCCCTGCATGCCGCGGTAGGCCCATTCCTCATCGCCGCTGACGCCGGCGGGCGGGTGCGAGACCGTGCCGAGGGGCGAGGTCTCGGTCATGCCCCAGGCGTGCACCACGCGCAGTCCGTGCCGCTCCTCGAAGGCGCGCATCAGGGACGGGGGACACGCGGAGCCGCCGATGACGACGTTGCGCAGCGAGGTGACGTCCCGCTTCGTGGCGTCCAACTCTCCGAGCAGACCCTGCCAGATGGTGGGTACGGCGGCGGCGATGGTCGGCCGTACGGTCTCGATCATCTCGGCCAGCGGCGCGGGCTGGAGGAAGCGGTCCGGCATCAGCAGCGAGGCACCCGCCATGAAGGAGGCGTGCGGCAGGCCCCAGGCGTTGACGTGAAACATCGGCACTACGGGCAACGCGATGTCCTGGCCGCCCAGCGCGAACGCCTCCGCGTTGTTGACCTGCATGGAGTGCAGGTACAGGGAGCGGTGGCTGTAGGCGACACCCTTAGGGTCGCCGGTCGTGCCGGAGGTGTAGCAGAGCGCGGCGGCCTCCCGTTCGTCCAGCTCCGGCCAGTCGAAGTGCTGCGCGTGTCCTGCGATCAGCTCCTCGTACTCGTGGACGTGCGGCCGTACGCCTTCCAGTACGGAGCGGTCGCCGGGCCCCGCCACGACGACGTGCTCGACGGTCGGCAGGTGCGGCAGCAGCGGCGCCAGCAGCGGCAGCAGCGAGCCGTTGACGAGGACGACGCGGTCGGCGGCGTGGTTGACGATCCACACCAACTGCTCGACGGGCAGGCGGAGGTTGAGCGTGTGGAGTACGGCGCCCATGGAGGGAATCGCGAGATACGCCTCCAAATGTTCCGAATTGTTCCACATGAGAGTGGCCACCCGCTCATCGCCGCGGACCCCCAGCTCGTCGTGGAGCGCATGGGCGAGCTGCGCGGAGCGGGCGCCGATCTCCGCGTAACTGCGGCGGTGCGGTTCGCCCTCACCGGTCCAGGTGATCGCCTCGGCCTTTCCGTGGATCGTCGCGCCATGCGTCAAGATCCTCGAAACGAGCAGGGGTACGTCTTGCATCGTGCTCTGCACCGGGAGCCTCCCCATAGGGTGCGCCTGTTACGCGCGGGTAAGTTCCTGGCGATTGTGCTGGTGTTCCTCGCGGTATGTCACTACCCGGCCGGCAGCAATTCAGCCGCTGACGTGGTGGCCGATACCTCTGTGGCGCCGTCGGCAAGCGGTGCATCCAACGGCGCCCACGGGTCCGGCTCCCACACCGGGTGAATCCCGATCAGTCCGTCTTCGCCAAGTTCGCCATTACGGATGAGCGCCACCCGTCGGACGAGTTGCCGAATGATCGCGTTGCGCTCGGCCGTGAGGAGCGTGTCCCACTCTTCGATCAGCCCTACGGCCGGCGGCCGGAACTCTTCGGCGCTGGGCAGTTCCTCGACCACGGCGATCTTGTCCAGTTCGCGCCTGATGGCATCCCGTTGCGCCACAAGGGTGTCCGGCCGGTCGAAGCCAACGATCACTCCGTTGACGCGCTGCGGTACGCGGTGCACAGCACAGCTCACGAGTGGCGCCACCTGCTCACCGGGACCACGGAGTACGCGGCGGAATCTTGATGGGCTTGCCCGCCTCCGCCCTCTTGATGACCCATGTGGAAAAGGCGAGGCTGTACAGGCCCAAGGCGCACACGGGCAATCCGAACAGCCCCCACCTTCCTTGCCAACCGGACAGTATCCATCCGTGCGCCGACAGCATCACGACGCCAGGAATCGCAAACGGAAGCATGATGACGGCCGCCCGTCGTCCCCAGCGAAGCCGCTTCAGGTACTGCTCGCATCTGCGCTCGATTTCAGCAGCTTGGGCATCCTCCGCGTCCAAGATCCGCCGCTGCCGCTGCTCCAAACGACGCTGTAGCTCCTCTGACTCCGGGCTGGTGGGTGCCCCAAACACAACGTCACCGTGGATAGCACCCGCCTGTATGGCGTTCCCATTCACGGTGCCGCTCAACTCGTTGCGCACACGCTGCGGTTCACTCATGTACGCAACCTACGCATCAGGTAGTCGTGATCACCATTTGGAGGCGAGTTGTCCCTGCCGGAGCCCGGCGCAGCATGGCCGCCGCGGGACATCGCGCCCCTGTACGCCGATATCCGCGTTGATGACGCGTGGTACTCCGGCGACCGTAAGAAGCTGACCAACGTCTACCGGCACGCTCCGCAGCAGCGCCACGACGGCCGCCGCCGTCTGTGGGGCCGCCACCGCCCGCCGAGCCAGCGCGAGCACCGGCTGCACATACCGCTCGCCGGAGAGATCGCGCAGACCTCCGCCGATCTGCTGTTCGCCGACACCCCCGTGATCACCGTGGGGGACACGGCGACGCAGGATCGCCTCGGCGACCTGCTCGACGCGGGCGGCGATTCACGCGGAGACCGGGCAGGCCGCCCCCGACCCGGTCGGGAGTTTCCCGCTCGCTGCCTGATCGGGGTGCACATGCCCGTGTCCCCCGATCAGGTCGAGTACCTCGCCGCGGTGACCGCGGACCTGTACGCCGGTGTCGAGCGGCAGCTGCTCGAACTGTGCGCGCGGCAGCTCGCCGCAGGGCTGGACGCGCCCGGCTGGGCCGTGGCCAAACTCGCCGCCGTATCCCCGATGCGGCGCGCGGCCAACGAGATCAGGAAGTGCGGCACGCAGGTGCACCTCCGCGGGCGCATCCTGCGCACCGCCGGACTCATCCCCGCCGACGGGCAACCCCTGCCGGGTCCGACCCTGCCGCAGACGTACTGGCCCACGCAGTCCCCCACCTCGTACGCCGAGGTATCGTTCGGATGCGAGGTCAGTGCGACCTCTCCGGCCGGCACCGTCCGCGGCGAGATCAGCGGCCGAGTCAAGATCACCGCCGCCTTTCAGCGCGCGTCGTCCTCGTGGCTGGCGTTCGGATACACCTGGTGGACCGACTAACAAATGCAGCAGCGGGACCGCTGTCGGTCAATGATGGTTCTGCCACCACAACAGCAGCGATGTCACGCCTGCACTTCCCAACCCGTAGGCCGCACCCCGTGCGATCTGGGCAAGCAGCAGCCGTACCCAGCGGAACCACGCAGGTAACCGACGCTTGCGAGCCGTGGCGGCGGGCTTGGGCTGGTCCTTGCCGGGGTCCGTAGACTTGCTCATAGGAGTTGCTTCCTTCCGCAGGAGAGCGTTCCGGAACGAGCCCCACCGGGCCGAAGGTTGGGAGCCAAGAGGCCCGGTGTGGGCTCTTTCTCATGCTCTCAGATCGCCACCTGGGCACGTCATGAGCCTGATGTGTACAAAATCGCCTGGCGAACTTTCATGACTGGGCCAAAAGTCCGCCTACAGCGCACGGTTGGCCGTCGGGTATAGCCCGGTTTGGCCGTCGGGTATAGACCGGTAACCCTGCCTTCCTCTTCCTTCACGAGCGCTTTCTGTATCCGCGGTCTTGGGTGTCCTCCGAGAGGCACCACTCATGAAGCGCCAGGTCACAGGGGCCATTCGAGCAGAAGTTCCGTTCGGAGAACCGCGTTAGAGGAACGCAGTACGGGTCCGGGTGCGCGACCCACCGGTCATTACCACGGGGATGTCGTGCAAGAGCGTGCCGTCCCAGTCCCAGACCGCGTGTACGAGTGACCCGGGAGTGATCACGGCGGCCCCCTACCGAACCTTGTTCTGTGACCTGCGCACCGATCAGATCATCGACGCACTTCCCGTTCAGGGTGTGCGCCTGGACGACTGGTCTGCATCCGCCCGAAAAGCCGCTCGTAGGAGTGCGGCTGCGCGGAAGGCACGTCCAGCTGTGCGACCCACCGGCTTAGAGCACGGCGATGTCGTGCAAGAGCGCGCCGGTGACCCGGGGGTGATCATGGCGGACCCCTACCGGGCCCTGTTCTGCGACCTGCGCACCGACCAGGTCATCGACGCCCTGCCCATACAGGGGGTGTCCCTTGGTGACTGGATCGGCAAGAGCGGGTCGCTCGGCGCCACCATCCCCATACCGAACGCCGCTCTTGCGGGCCGTGTGGGTCGAGCGGGGCCGCGAGATTTGGTGGGTCGGCATCCTGTGGACCGCCAACGTCAGCAGCAACCGCGGGCTTCTGTCCATGCAGATCCAGGCCGCCACCTGGGATTCGTACCTCAATCACCGGCTGCTGTACGACACGATGACCGCGGCCGGTGTCAATCAGTTCGACATCGCGAGGCAGTTGGTCGACTACGCGCAGCAGGCCGCCGGCGGAGACATCGGCATCGATTACGACCTCCACCTGCCCGGAATGGTGCGCGACCATATGTACAGCCGGTACGACCTGCCCACGATCCGCGACCTGCTCGCAAAGCTCGGCGCGGTCGAGGGCGGGTTCGAGTGGCGCATCGCGTCATACCGCGATCCGGAGTCCGGCCGACGTGTCAAGCGCCTGCGGCTGGGGACCCCGACGCTGCGCAGCGGTACCGCCGACATCGTCCTCGACCACCCGGGCCCCGTTCCGACGTACTCGTGGCCGGTGGACGCGACCGGGCAGGCGAACGTCTGGCAGTCGCGCGGTGCGTCCGACAACAGCAACCAGGCCGCCAACGGTGTCCTGATGCTGTCGCGGCTTCTGGTCGCTGAGGAAGACACCTCGGCCGGCTGGCCGCGGCTGGACGGGAGTAAGTTCCTGGCGATTGTGCTGGTGTTCCTCGCGGTATGTCACTACCCGGCCAGTGCGTATTCGGCCGTTGTCCCGGCGCGGGGCGGCTCCGCGACACCGCCGGTGAGCGGTACGGGGAGGGGGCGGAGCCCTCGTGGGGCCGACCGGGATCAGGCCATCTTCGCCATGTCGGGCGGGGGGCGCGGTGGCCGTACTCACGCCGGGCCGTACGCCCCGCGCACCCCCGACCACCCCAAAGGGTGGGCACCGCGACCGTTGTACCCGGGAAGCCTCTTGGCACGTACGCGTTCCGTATGGAGGTCGGATCATGCAGGAGAACTGGGAAGAGGCCGACTACGAAGCCCCCGAGCTTGCCGAGGTCGGCGACTTCGGGGAAGTTACGCACGGCTATTCCGGTCTCTACTGGGACGGGTACTCGGCGTTCTTCGGGCTGGCGTAGGTGCGTGGCCGCCGTGGGGCGTGTGATTCCCATCGGCGGCCCGGGGTGCGTAAATTGAGCGAATGTTCGAGAAGGTGGGCGCGGAAGAGTCCGCGCGCCTGGAGGCCCTGGCGGCGAAGGTGCGCGATGAGCTGCCCGCCGCCGGTCTCCCCGTGCTTGCGCCCGGCTTGCATCACGCCCTGGCCGGTGGAGCCGAGGTGGAAGTGGACGATGGGGCCGACGCCGCCGGTGGCGTGTATGTGGACTGGGAGGCCAGCCCGCGCCTACGAGAGTGCGCGGTCCGCGCTCTCCGCCTCCGATTGATGGACGATCCCGTTCTGCGGCGCCCCGGCCAGATATCGGCCGCGATGATGCACGCGATGGCCGCGATCCTGACGTCCGCCGGCTTCACCGTCGAGGACCCGGACGACGAGTACCGTCCGTTCCACCTGCGGGTGCTCGCCGGCCCCGCCCCAGACGTAGCGTCCGGGTGGGAGCCGCGCGAGGAGGAAATGGACATGTCCGCCTGGCAGACAGCCGATGAAGGCGCCGACGCCGACTGACTTCGGCTGCGTACGGCTGGCTGCGGCTGCCTGCCCACGGACGTGCGGGGTTACGGAGCGCCGCTCCCGCCCCGGTCGAGCGCGAACCACACCCCCTTGCGCCGACGGGTGTTGATGTTGGGCCGGTAGACGCCCCACCGGGACGCCAGGGCCTCGACCAGGAGCAGGCCGCGCCCCGATCCGTCATCGGGCAGGGCGGGCAGGCTCAGGAGGCGGCTGCCGGGTGCGTCGTCCCATACGGCCACGCGTACGGACGCGGGGTGTACGGCCACGTCGAGGCGTACGACGGCCGTGTCAGTGTGCAGGTGTACGTTCGTTACGAGCTCGCTGACCAACAGCCGTGCGTCGTCGACGAGTTCGGCGTTGCCGGTCAGGTTCATCAGGTCGGCCACGACGGTCCGGGCGATCTCCGGCGCGGCCACGCCGCTGACCAGGTCGAACCGGAACGAGTGGGGGTGCGCTTCGGGGAGTGCGGGGGGTCGTTTCAGGGATGCGAGAGTCATGGCTACGTCTCCCAACGCGGTGATGCGCGTTACGCGTTGCCGTGTCCCTGGCCACTCCCCAAGGAACGCCCGCCCGAAGGCGCACGCGAGCGGCTGCACTTCGGCATTTCGGCGTGCGGCGCGGTGCTGCCAGCGACCATAGGGTGAAACACTGCACCGGTACAACCCTGTACCCCGAACGAGCGTCGGCAGGTAGACCGGTGAGGCCGTTCCCGGCACACTCAGGGGTGACAAGGGAAAGGGACACATGCCACCGAGGGACAATCCGACCGCCCGACAGATTCGGCTCGGTGTCGAGCTTCGGAAGCTACGCGAGCGTGCCGGGCGGACAGCACGCGAGGCCGGCGGATTGCTGTCCACCGATGCGGCCCGCATCAGCAACATCGAGGCCGGCCGCCTCGGAATCAGCGAAGAGCGCATTCGCCGCCTGACGACCTTTTACCAGTGCGACAACGAACCACTCATCAACGCCCTGTGCGAGATCGCCGCCGAGCGCAGGGGAACGCACTGGTTCGACGATTACCGGGGCATCCTGGCGCCCGGCTGGCTGGACATCGCCGAGCTGGAGCTGCACGCAACTGCGGTTCGCTCGTTGCAGTCAACCACTATGCCCGGCCCGTTCCAGACCGAGGCGTACGCGCGCACTTTGTTCGAAGGAGTCACACCAGCCCTTCCGCGTAACGCGGTCGAGACGCGCATCGAGCATCGGCTCAAGAGGAGGGCCATCTTCGTGGGCCCAACGGCGACTCCCTACTCCGCGATTCTCCACGAGGCCGCCCTGCGGATGCGATTCGGCGGACGCAAGGCCACGCGCGAGCAGCTCGAGTACCTTGTCGAGGTTTCACACATGCCCACCGTGTCCGTGCGGGTGATTCCGTTCACGAACGAAAGGTTCATCGAGGTCACGCAGCCGGTCATGTACGCGCATGGAACGGTTGAGCAGCTGGACACCGTACAGATCGATGCGGCTTTTGGTGGACGGTTCCTCGACTCGGAGGCCGACCTGAAGAAGTACAACAGCCTGCTCAATATCGCCGAGCACGCGTCTCTGAACGAAACCGAGTCGCGGCAGTTCGTACACAACATCGCAAAGGAAATGTGAGCCTAGAGCATGAGCGCGATCAACCCGATCAACTGGCAGAAATCTTCCTTCTCGGGGGGCGGCGGAGAAAACTGCATCGAGGTCGCAACGCACGAAGGAAGCATCGTGATGCGTGAGAGCGACGACCCCAGCAGCACCATAACGACTAGTCGCGCGAAGATGGCCGCGTTCATTGCGGGCATGAAGAACGGGGAGTTCGACCACCTCGTCAACTAGTACGAATTACCGGACATTCGTTCGCCGCAGGGGCGCAGCCCCCGCCCTGACTTGGGCGGGGGCTTTTTGCATATGCCACCTTGCATGGTTGTACCGGTCCACACTTGCACCACTGCCGAGCATGGCGCTACGTTCATTGCACGCGCCGTTCCGCAGCCGAAACCGCAAGGGCATGGCATGGCCCGGCGCGCACCTCTCATAGCCACCGGCATGAGGGTTCCGTAAATCCCCTCCCCGTCGATTTCTCCTAAAATTATGCGGGGAGGGGGCCATCAATTACCTCGACGCAGCAGGTCTACGCATGCCCGTAAAGGGGCTGAGCCGTAGGGGAAGAAAGACGCTGCGGCGACATTTGCGCACCGGGCTCCGAGGAACGGTCATTCCCCGGTGGGCGGCACGCCCTGCGCCGAAGCCCTCGCCAACGAACCGCAAGGAGTGGCGCCGTGAACGCAACCCTCACCCACGACGTAAGGCCCCGGCTGGCCGCGCTCGTCACCGCGCTCGAAGAGGGCGGCGCGCTCCGTAGCCCCGAGTGGGCGCGGGTTTTCGCCGCCGTACCCCGCCACGTCTTCGTGCCGCGCTGGTACGAGCAGGAGACCACGGACAACGGCGTCACCGCGTGGCGCCTGCGGGACGCCTGCGACAGGGCCGGGACGCGTGGTTCAGCGCCGCCTACAGTGACCGCACCCTCGTCACCGCCCTCGACCCGGCCACCGCCGAACCGGTCGGCGACCGTACCTGGACCGGCCTGCCCACCTCGTCCGGCACCGCGCCGCACCTCGTGGCCGGCATGCTGGAAGAGCTCGACGTCCGCGACGGCCACCGGGTCTGGGACATCGGCACCGGAACCGGGTACCTCACCGCCCTCCTGTGCACCCGCCTCGGCTCCCGCCTGGTCCACTCCAGCGACATCGCCCCCGCGCTCTCGGAGGCCGCCCGTACCCGCCTGGCGAGCCTCGGCCTCACCCCGCATCTCAGCGTCCACGACGCCCGGTACGCCCACTCCGAACATCCCGGCCGTCCCGGCCGCCCCGGCTTCGACCGCGTCATCGCCACCTGTTCCGTACGGTCCATCCCCGACGCATGGCTCCGCAGGACGCGCACCGGTGGGGCCGTACTGACCGACCTCGACCTCGGTATCGAGGGCGGCCTCGTCCGCGTCACCGTCGACGGCCGGCACGCCGCCGGACGCTTCACCCGGACCACCGCCCGCTTCATGGCGGCCCGCGGCGACGCCCACACGTACTTCCGCGAGCGCCGGCCCCCGTACGCACCGGAAGCCGCCACTCGCCCCACCACGGTCACCGCGGCCGACCTGCGGACCCACTACCCCTTCCGGCTGCTCCTGGCCTTCCACCTGCCGTACGCCGAACTCGTCTACCACTGCGCCGCCGATGGCGCCCTGTCGCTCCAGATCCAGCGCGACGGGACGTGGGCCCGGTCGCCGATCACCGGGGAACGCCCCGGCTCCGTCACCTACGGCGGCGCACGCGATCTCTGGGCGACCGTGGAAGCCGCCTGGCGGTGGTGGAACGAGCACGGCCGTCCGGCGCAGGATCGGTTCGGTTACGCCTGCGAGCCGGACGGGCGGCATCACGTATGGCACATTCCGGACGGGCGGCGGTGGGATCTCACGCCGTAGCCCGTGCGCGCCGGGTGCAGCGCGCCCCGTAGCTCACGGTCCCCGGCGGCACAGTCCCGGCCACGCTGTCCCCCTATCACGCGGTATGTGACCCGCGCACCGAGAAATCAGGAGTCTCGGACACTACGGTCATGGCAGCCTGGGGGTATGGGGACGATGGTGGGAACGGTGACCACGCTGTGGCGTTATCCGGTGAAATCGCTGCTCGGTGAGGAGGTTCCGGACATCGCGGCGGACGCCCGCGGGCTGACGGGGGACCGCGCGCTGGCGCTGGTGCACGAGACGACCGGCCAGGTCGCCAGTGCCAAGAATCCACGGTTGTGGCGCGACTTGCTGAAGTTGCGGGCGGAGATCATCGACGGCGCCGTACGGATCACGCTCCCCTCCGGCCGGACCGTACGCTCCACCGACGCGCACGTCGACAAGACCCTCTCCGCCCACCTCGGGCAGCCCGTCACCCTGACCGACACCCCGCCCGAGAAGGCCACCCTGGAACGCTCGCAGCCCGAAGAGGTGCTGGCCGCCGGAGAAGCGGCCGAGGTCGGGAACGAGACCCTGGAGATCGCCTCGCAGGCGCCGCCCGGCACCTTCTTCGACTACGCGCCGCTGCACCTGATCACCCGCGCCACCCTCGACCGGATCACCGAACTGGGGCCGCGCGCCACCACCGTCGAGGCCGAGCGCTACCGTCCCAACATCGTCATCCGTACCGAGGCCGCCGGGTTCGTCGAGAACGACTGGCCCGGCCATGAGCTGCGCATCGGCGACGAGCTCACCCTGCGCATCGTGGCCCGTACGCCGCGGTGCGCCGTACCGACGCTGGAACACGGCAGGCTGCCGCGCGACCCGGACGCGCTGCGCGTACCCGCGCGGCACAACCGGGTGGTGCCGCTGGAGGGCATGGGGCCGCAGCCCTGCGCGGGGGTGTATGCCCAGGTCGTCCGGCCGGGGCGGATCCGGCAGGGGGATGCGGTACGGGTGGTGTGAGGGGGCGCGGAGGGGGGCGTACGGCTACGCCGCGACCGCCAGCTCAGGGTCCTCGCGAAGCTTGGCCAGGGCCCGGGAGACGGCGCTCTTGACCGTACCGACGGAGACCCCGAGCACCTCCGCGGTCTGCGCCTCGCTCAGGTCCTCGTAATACCGCAGCACCACCATGGCCCGCTGCCGCGCCGGCAGCCGCAGCACCGCCCGCCACATCGCGTCGCGCAGCACCTGGGCCTCGGCCGGGTCGGGGGCCGGTACCGGGTCGGGCTCGGGTATCTCCTCGCAGGCGAACTCGTCGACCTTGCGCTTGCGCCACTGCGAGGTGCGGGTGTTCAGCAGGGCGCGGCGCACATAGCCGTCCAGCGCGCGGTGGTCCTCGATCCGCTCCCACGCCACGAACGTCTTGGTCAGCGCGGTCTGCAGCAGGTCCTCGGCGTCGCTCGGGTTGGCGGTGAGCGAGCGGGCGGTCCGCAGCAGCACCGGCCCGCGGGCCCGTACGTACGACGAGAACGACGGGAACACAGCGGCGCTGGAAGCGCTGGTGCACACTGGCGTGGTCATGCTCCAACGCTAGAAGCGCGGGACGCCGCGACGGATCGCCCCCAGGTGCCGAAGCCCTCTCCCTCTCAAGTTGTACAGGTGGTGCTGGCCCCACCTCCTAAAGGCGGACAGCCACTCGTCCCCCGTCAGGGTGCCGTTCCCACTTTGGTCAGACCACTCGACCACTTTCGACAGGGCCCCGGCCCCCGTGTGCCGGGGCCCTGCCCGTGGTCGGCCGGTATGCCGGGCTACTGGACTGCCGGCCAGCCGGGCTGTCAGGCTGCCGGGCTGCCGGGCTGCCGGGCTGCCGGGCTGCCGGGCTGCCGGGCTACTGGATCACGGCGACCGGGGCGTCCACCTGGTTGCGGTCGATGATCAGCCGGCGCCCGCCGTGCGACTCCGCCACGTTGCCCGCGTACTGGTGGATACGCAGGTGCGGACGCCACGCCTGGCGGGACAGCTCGGGCTCGCCGTACAGATTCGGCTTGCTGTGCCAGCGCGCGAACCACATCACCGACGGCAGGTCCCGGGCGCCCGCCTGCCGCGCGCGCTCCATGTGTCGTACGCCGGAGTCGGCGCTGCTGTAGAAGCCGGGCACGTAACCCATGCGGCGGGTCTCGCGGTTCCAGGCCCTGATGTAACCGAGCGTCTTACTGGTGCAGGACGTGTTCCGCAGGCTGTACGCCTCCATGTCGAGGTACAGCGCGCTGCCCGGCGCGATGCCCAGCGCCTTGGCGCGCTGCACGGCGTCCTGGCCCTCGCTCGCGCCCACCTGTTCCGCATTGCCGCGGATGGTGACCTTGCGCTTGTTCTTGTTGACGACGCACGGCGCCTGCGAGCCGACGTACAGCGGCAGCATCCGCCAGCCCGCGCGGTCGGCGGAGCGCACCCAGTCGGCGCTGAGGTTCGGCTGGGTGGGGCAGGCACGGCCGCGGCCGCCGAAGTAGATGCCGATGCCCCGGTACTTGGTCTCCTTCCAGGCTTGCAGGGTGCTCAGCGGCGGCGCCTTGCAGGTGTCGAACGCCCAGCCCTGGAAGACGTTCGGGCCGCGCGGCCAGCTCCGTTCGGGCTCCGCTCCGGCGGCCGGGGCGAGGAGGGTGGCCAGCAGGCCGAGCAGGGCCGTGAGCAGGACGGTGGGGAACAGCAGACTCCGTCGGATGATCCGTTTTGTTGATCCCATACCGGGAGTCAAAGTGCGGGTACGGGGAGCGGCCCGCCGGACACGCCAATGGGAGCGCGCATTCAGCCTTACGGGTGCCTGGTGCGTTGCCGGGGGCGGGGGTGACTGCGGCTTGGTACGTCGCCGGGGCCGGGGGCCGCCGCGGTTCGGTGCTTCTCAGCCGTCCGCGCCCAGCACCAGCCCCGACGTCGGTACGCCCGTGCCGGCGGTGACCAGGACGCGGGCCGCGCCCGGCACCTGGTTGACGGAGGTGCCGCGGAGCTGCCGTACCGCCTCGGCGATGCCGTTCATGCCGTGCAGATACGCCTCGCCCAGCTGCCCGCCGTGCGTGTTGAGCGGCAGCCCGCCCGCGGCGACGAAATCGGCCGCCTCGCCCGGCGCGCAGAACCCGAACTCCTCCAGCTGCATCAGCACGAACGGGGTGAAGTGGTCGTAAAGGATGCCGACGTCGATGTCCGCCGGGCGCAGCCCGCTCGTCCGCCACAGCTGCCGCGCCACGACCGCCGACTCGGGCAGCCCGGTCAGACCGTCCCGGTAGTAGCTGGTCATCTGCTCCTGGGCGCGGCCCGCGCCCTGCGCGGCGGCCCGGATCACGGCGGGCGGGTGCGGCAGGTCGCGGGCCCGTTCGGCCGTGGTGACGACGAGGGCCTGGCCGCCGTCCGTCTCCTGACAGCAGTCGAGCAGCCGCAGCGGTTCGACGATCCAGCGGGACGCGGCGTGGTCGGCGAGGGTGATCGGCTTCCCGTAGAAGTACGCGGCCGGGTTGCGCGCGGCATGGCGCCGGCCGACGACCGCGACCTGCCCGAACGCTTCCGGCGTGAGCCCGTACCCGTACAGGTAGCGCTGCGCCGCCATGGCGACCCAGGAGGCGGGCGTCAGCAGTCCGGCGGGCAGGTTCCAGCCGAGCGCCGCGCCCTCGGCGGACGGCTCGCGCCGCTGCACCCCGGCCCCGAAGCGTCGGCCCGAACGCTCGTTGAACGCCCGGTAGCAGACGACGACTTCGGCGATTCCCGCGGCGACCGCGAGGGCCGCCTGCTGGACGGTGGCGCAGGCCGCGCCGCCCCCGTAGTGCACGCGGGAGAAGAACGACAGCTCGCCGATCCCGGCCGCCTGGGCGACGGTGATCTCGGGGCTGGTGTCCATCGTGAAGGTGACCATGCCGTCCACGTCGCCGGGGCCGAGCCCCGCGTCGTCCAGGGCGGCCCGTACGGCTTCCACGGCCAGCTTCAGTTCGCTGCGGCCGGAATCCTTGGAGAACTCGGTCGCGCCGATGCCGACGACGGCGGCCCGGCCGCCCAGGGTGTCCGCGCGGTGGAGAGTCATGGGGTGGGCTCCGGGACGGCCGGGGGGTGGGCGGGGACCGTCACCGTCACGGTGCCGGTGACGTGGTGGCCGAGGCGGTTGGAGCCCACGACCCGTATCTCCGCCGTGTCACCGTCCAGGGAGGTGACCGTTCCCCGTAGCACCAGCTCATCGCCCGGATAGTTGGGCACGCCGAGGCGGATCGCGACCTTGCGGAGGACGGCGTGCGGGCCGAAGTGGTCGGTGATGTAGCGGCCGACGAGGCCGTTCGTGGTCAGGATGTTCATGAAGATGTCGGGGGAGCCCTTGGCTCTGGCCGCTTCGGTGTCGTGGTGCACGTCCTGGTAGTCGCGGGAGGCGATGGCCCCGGCGATGATGAGGGTGCGGGTGACGGGGATGGTCAGCGGGGGGAGTTCGTCACCGGCTTTCACGACTGCCTCCCGTTGAGGAGGTCTCCTGCCTGGTCCCCATGGGTGGGGCCTTCTGCCTGGCCTCCGTGGATGGGGTCTCCTGCCTGGTCCCCATGGGTGGGGTCTCCTGCCTGGCCCCCGTGGATGGAGTCTTCTGCCTGGCCCCCGTGGATGGGGTCTTCTGCCTGGCCCCCGTGGAAGACGGGTAGCACCAGGTCCTCCTCCACGGTCCGGAATTCCAGCCGTACGGGCATGCCGATGCGTACCTTCTCGGGCGGCACCCCGACCACCCCGGCCACCATCCGCACGCCCTCCGCCAGCTCGATCAGCCCGACGGCGTAGGGCGGGTCGAAGGCCGGGAAGGGCGGGTGGTGCATGACGACGTACGAGAAGACCGTGCCGTGGCCAGTCGCCTCGACGGTGTCCCAGCCGTCGCCGCCGCAGTGGTTGCAGCCCGGCAGCCAGGGGAAACGCAGGGTCGCGCAATGCGTGCAGCGCTGGATGAGCAGCTTGCGGTCGGCCACTCCGGCCCAGAAGCCCGCGTTGTCTCGGTTGATCACGGGGCGGGGGTGGGAGGGGGTTGAGTGCGGGGGTGGGGTTGGGGTTGGGGTCGGGAGCAGGGTACGGAACGGGTACTGGCCGGCGCGTACTTGAGGATGCGGAAGCGGTGCGTACCGGCGAGTTCGCCATCCGTCCGTACGTCCATCCGCGTCGTGACGAAGTACCCCGTACCCAGCTTCGTCGTCTTGCGCGGGGACACCGACTCGATGACCGCGTCGAAGGTGATCCGGTCGCCGGGGCGCAGCGGCCGCAGGTACTCCTGCTCGCAGTCGGTCGCGACGACCGAGGTGCACCCTGCCTGGTCCAGCAGAGCGAAGAGCGCGTCGTACGCGGGCGAGCGGCCCGGGTGCCCGGAGAGGCCGCCCATCGTCCACGCTTGCAGCATGGTGGGCGGCGCGACGGCGTCGGGGCCTTCGTAGGCGGGGTTGCCGTCGCCCATGGCCTCGCACCAGTGGCGGATCATGGGCGCGTTGACGGGGTCCTTGCCGGTGCCGCCGGTGACGGCGGGCTGCCCTTCGAATGCCTTCAGGCGGGCGTGCAGGTCGTCGAGGTCGGATCGGCCCTCGGGGGCGGGCCGGCCCGGGGCGCCGCTTTCCCGGCGCGAGGACGCCTCTTCTGCCACGCCCATCGGCCCCTCCTCCACGCCCATTAGCCCCTCCTCCCGACCTCGGTACCGCGCTCACGCCGAAGGGTTCCTGACTGTCCGTCAGGAACCCTTCACTGTCAAGACCACCGCGGCGCGGTTCGGGCGGCGTCACCGGTTACGCCGGCCGGGCCACGCGTCCCGGCTCACCAGAGGTTGGTGAAGTTCACCGTTGCGTTGGTCTGGTCGATGTGGGTCAGTCCGTGACCGATCACGCTCGCGTTGTTGTTCTGGTTGGACGCTCCGGGGCCGTTCGCGACCTGCTGCGTGGTGGTCGAGTTGCCGTTGTTGTTGTGGCCGACGCCGCTGCCGACCAGGCTCGTGGCCGCAGCGCTCGACCCGTTGCCCGCGAGCGCGCCGTTGTCGGCGTGGGCCACACCGGTCAGGAGGGCGGTCGCCAGGGGCAGGGCGGCGAGGGCGGCGACGGTACGGGCAGTGCGGGCGGTACGGATCCTTGCCATGACGTTTCTCCTCTTACGGGACACGGCCCAAGTGGTCCGGCACGGGACCGATGGGCGCTGCACGCTTGCTGGGGACGTAAGACGCTGGGACTGCGTAACGCGATCACGGGACGGGACTGGGGACAGAGCGGGTACGGGCGAACCGAAACCCACCCACCCCGCCCAACTACGCGCTCCACAAGGGCAGTTGGCTGCCGCCCTCGTGGAGTTCACGACGTCGCGGTGATCAGACTTGCCCAACGAACCCCCGGCGAACCAGCCCGGAACACCCACTTCCCTCTCAAGCATGAAGAACCCCGGGTAAACCTCGCGCGCCCCCTCCAAAGCCTCACCGCGCCCACCCGCGCCCCCGGCGCCCCTTCCCCCGATTGCGCCGAAACGTTCCCGCACAATTTCGGCCCCTCCCGTGGTGAATCCCTCGTTCCCCTTTCCTTACTCGAACGTACATACGAAAATAAATCCATGGCCTCTCCCCACTCTCCCGCCATGGACACGACCACCGGAAGCCATCCCTCCACTCCCGTCGACGGGCCTGCACACCGGTCCGCCGGTGCCTCCATCGACCGCTTCACCCGCCGTAGCCCCCGCCCCGGCCACCCCTACCGCCGCGAAGATCACCACACCACCGCCCTCACCCACGCCCTCGTGGCCGCCGGCCGCGGCTACGCGGTCATCCCGCTGACCCGCGCCAAACTCCCCGCCGTGGCCTCCCCGCACCACGCCGACCAGGCCACCGCCCCGTGCCGCGGCGCCTGCGGCCAACTCGGACACGGCATCCACGACGCCACCGCCGACCCGCTCGCCGTACGCCGCCTCTTCGCGGCCGCGCCCTGGGCCACCGCGTACGGCATCGCCTGCGGCGTCCCCCCGTACCACCTCATCGGCATCGACCTGGACACCAAACACGGCGCCGACGGCCTCACCGCCCTGCGCCTGCTGGCCGAGGAACACCACGTGGCCCTGCCGCCCACCGTCACGGTCCGCACCCCGAGCGGCGGCCACCACCTGTACTTCTCCGGCCCGCCGTCCCCGCCCGTCCCCAACTCCGCGGGCCGCCTGGCCCCCGGCATCGACATCCGCGGCACCGGCGGCTACCTGGTCGGCCCCGGCTCCCACACATCCCGCGGCGCCTACACCCTCACCCCCGGCACCCCCCGAACCCCAACCCCCGCCCCACCCGCCTTACTCCACCTCCTGACCCACCTCCCCCACACCACTCACCCCCACAACACTCGGCCCCGCCCGACCCCCCACACCCCCTCCACCCCCGCCCCCGCTCTCCTACGCTTCGTCCGCACCGCCCCAAACGGCCAACGAAACGCCCGCCTCTTCTGGGCCGCCTGCCGCGCCCACGAATCGGGCCTGGGCCAGGAGATGTCCACGGCACTCACCACAGCGGCCCTGCACACGGGGCTGAGCGAGCGGGAGGCACGGGCGACCATCGCTTCGGCGGGACGGCAGTGACGCGATGTCTTCGGAGCTCATCAGGATCTGGGTGGCCGGCTGGGCCGACTCACGCCACGCGCCCCGGCCGATCGAGCTGCCGTGGGACCTCTACGCCGAGGTGCCTGCCCAACCAGGCGGGCGGGCGGGCGAGCCGTCATGTACTACCGGTTCCCAAAGGTCCCTCGATACGCGCGGTAGCCACCTCCAGTAACCGCCCCCGCGCCTGGAGCAAGGCACCAGAGGGCCCGGACACCATCACACCGTGCCCCCCCCCAGGGCCGAGCGATGGACCACGAAGAATCCGGCAACCTGTTGGCCACCGACCTCTGCCCCACGCCCCGGCCCCCTCGGCGGCTACACCCTCGAAACCCGCGACGGTGTGAGACGCGTGCGTTCTGAAAATGCCAAAGTTCTATGACTTACAGGTGCCTCAGGTCACAAGAGCTGACTTACCATCAACCCACGCTGCACGAACATCACGCGCACTGAGTGACCTTGGGGGCATCATGAGCTCGTCCGCAACCCGTCTCACTTGCTTCGCTCTCCTCTCCGCGATTGAGGAGGACTTACGGGCTGCGATCCTCGGGGTGTGCGACGCTGCGGACGACGCGCGATCGATTCTGAGCAGCAAGCGATACGAGAAGGTCATCCTGCGGCAGCCCAAAGAGGCCAACGCCTCCTCGACGAGTGTCGCCTCACTAGTTCAACTCCTCGACTTCGCCGATGCCTACGAAGTGCTGAGCAGGCTCAAGAGCCGCCTCCCAGAGGATCACCAGGCTACGGTCAGCCGATTCGCTCCCCATCTGAGCGCGCTTACCCAGGTGCGCAACCGAGTCGCACACACGCGCCCTATGGAGATTGACGACCTGCCAACTGTCCACGATGTTGCCAAGGAAATATGCGCATCGTCGAAGTCTCACTGGTCGAATGTCTGTGAAGTTCTACGTAAGCTCGAAGATGATCCATCCTACGTTCTCGGGCTAACCATCAGCCTGGTCGCCGACCCTGACAATGCCCCTCAACACAACCTCCCTGCCCCCGAATTTGACGAAACGGGATTCTTTGGTCGCCGCAAGGAACTGGACCGAATAAAGAAGGTGATAAAAGGCGCCTATCCCGTTGTCTCGGTCCTCGGAGACGGAGGAATAGGAAAGACGTCAATCGCACTCAAGGCCGCTTACGAGCTTCTCGACGACCCGAAAGTCGACTTCGACGCCTTCGTGTGGGTAACCGCTAAGGCCACCTCCCTGACAGTGAACGAGATCCAAAGAATAAGCGGGGCTATCGAGACTTCGCTTGGCCTGTTCACTTCGGCGGCGGAGCAACTGGGAGGCAAAACCGCCGCCAGGGCAAGCGACCCAATCGAAGAAGTCCTCTCCTATCTGGAACACTTTCGCGTCCTCCTGATCCTGGACAATCTGGAAACCGTTCTAGATCAGAGGCTGCGCGATTTTCTCCTCGACATCCCCACGGGCAGCAAGGTCATCGTCACAAGCCGGATAGGGCTTGGCATTGAGAACCCTGTAGCACTTTCCCCGCTTTCAGACGACGACTCCACTCGACTTTTGTACACCTTGACTCGCGTGCGCGATGTGAGGGCGCTACAAGGGCTGCCATCGACGAACATCTCCAGCATGGTTCGCGCGATGAAGGGACACCCGCTCTACATTCGCTGGTTCGTTGCCGGCGTACAGGCAGGAAAACGCCCCGAGGAGCTATTCAACGGCAATAAGCTACTGCTCGATTTCTGTATGTCGAACGTATATCAGTACCTCAACGACGAGGCGCGTTCCGTACTTCGCTCCATGCAGGTCCTACCCGGCCGAAGAAGCCAGGGTGAGCTGGCCTTCCTGAACAGCTACTCGGCTAGTTCCATACAATCCAGCCTGCTGGAGCTGATGAAAACCAACTTCGTGCAGATGCAGGGCGCCTCGGGGGGTGAGACGTCGGTAACCACCTATCGTCTCACCGAATTCGGGAAACAGTACCTGGACAAGCATCATGCAGTGAAGGCGACAGACAGGACGCAGTTTGAGAGCCGCAGCAACGAGTTGACGGAACTCGGGACGGCTCTACAGGCGGAAAGTACAGCATCTCCGTACGACCCCAAGACGATCGACATCCAAGGTTCCGGAGACTACAGCGTAGCTCAGATACTACGGAAGGCACTGCGCGAATACGATCGCAGTGAATTCGACAAGGCGTTGGCGAGTTGCCGAGAAGCACAAACGCTGGCACCTACCTACCACGAAGCCTGGAGGGCCGAAGCGTTCATTCATGTCGGCAGGAAAGATCTCGCCGACGCCCGCGCCGCCTATGAACAAGCTTACGAACTAGCGCCTGATTCAGCCACATTGAACTACTTCTACGGCTCATTCCTGGTCGATGAATCCGTGGATTACCAACAAGGTCTTGAACTACTACAGAGAGCGGCCGTCCTGGCAGAGGTACCTCCTGCGGTAATCAACCAGATCACTTGGGCGCACATACAACTGCGCGACTATGCCGCAGCTGTAGTCAGCACATCGCATGCCCTCTCTCTGAAACCCACTAGGGACGACGGATCCGTAGCCGTAACCATGGGCGCACGTGCTGCCGTGTACGGGACACAGCAACACCTGGAACACCTGCGCACCGGTGAAGCTGTCGAGACCATCGAAGCGGCTGTGGAAATCGCAGAATCGGCCAGATTGGAGATATTGCACGGGGAAACTTCCGATCGACTCGTGCAGTTGATCGACCTTGCCGAAGACATCGGCGAGAATTCTGACGAAGAATTCATGGCGGTAAGCTGCCGAAACTTTGCCGCACGACTCAGGGACCGCCTACGCGCTCTCGACGCCGAACTGCTTACGAGAAGAGTAGGAAATTTGAAAGCAGTGCGGGACGACAGGAAGTTCGGCTTTGTCCGTTCGTGGGGGAGGGAGTATTTCTTCCACCTCAGTGACCTGCAAGCAGAGTCTGACTGGTCGTACCTGCTGGAAGGTGTTCCTGTAGCGTTCACACCGGACGAGGAGAACGAACGGGGGCCACGCGCCACCCAGCTTCGTTGGTTGGGTTAGTTCAAGCGATCCCGGTCCCGTACTGGAACGGCTCTCATGGGCCGGACATACTTACCAAGCCGCGGTGAGACTCACCCGTGCCTGCTGTCCGAGCGCAAACGGAGCAAAAATCCGGTTACCGGTCATTCGACTCTGCGGCAGGTGCTGGCACGACTGCCCCTCAGAGCGACTGATCCGGCTCACGGGCGTAATTCCTACAGGGGCGTCGGGGGAAGTGAGCATCGAACGTTGGCTTATGGCGGTCGGCCTTATGGAGCATCCGGTGGTCCGGAGGCTCCGGCGCAGCTCCTGACGGGTGCGACAGCGCGAGCAGACTGGAAGCCTGATCCGTGAGGGCGCGACTGCTGCCGCGACGGGGTCAAGCCCGTCATAAGCGCTCCGCTAGGCGCACGACTAGGGAGATGGATGGCCAACCCGCCGCACCGGCGCCTATACCCCTGCTATGCCTGAGCGGGCGGGAAACGGCGAACGGCGGGCCTCGGCAGACAGCAGGAAAGCAAACGGCCCCCGACCGAATACCAGGTCAGGGGCCGTCTTGGTGCGGAGGCTGTGGGATTTGAACCCACGGTGGCGTTGCCGCCACGACAGTTTTCAAGACCATGCCCGGTGAAGCGGCGCCATGCCTCCTGGCCTGCTTAGTCAGTCCGATTCGGCGGCTCCTGCCTGGTTCTCGTCCACGCCTCGTCCACAGACCGCCCCACAGGGGGCGTTGAAGGTTCGGTGCCGGCCGGAGGACGATGGAGGCACGGCCGACGAGTGGAGGCGGGCGCCATGGCTGGAGGCGAGAGGGAGATCAACAACTATGACTTGGTGAACGAGGAGACCGTCAGCGCGCCGGAACCCGAACCGGACGATGACGACACTGAGGAAGACGACGAATGATCGAACGCGACCCGACGGGCGCGCGCTGGTTCGCGTCCTACGTCCGCCAGCCGCACAAGCCGGGGCAGCCGGTGGAACTGTACTGCCTCGACCATCCGGAGACGCGGCTCATGCGTGTCCTTGGGCGCGCATGGACATGCCCGGAGTGCGTCCGCGCCCGCAGCAAGACGGGCGACCCGTAGAGGCAGGTGGCCTTACTACATCAGGTTTCAAGAGCGTTCCGCCGCACGCAGGTATAGGGCCCGTGACCTGCATGTTCTATCGAAAATGACGCTCAGGAGGCGTCCGTGGCCCGTGTAGGCCCATGGCGAGGCGAATACGGCCCGCAACGACGGTCTAGCCCTGCACCCGATCGGGCCGCCGGCCGCTCTATCGGCTGCCTTCGGCTTGACCGTTGTCCTCGTTGTCGGCATAGGTAGGCAGCTCGCCCGTTCCTTGGCACGCGTCGCACTGAACCGTGGTCTCGTGGCCGTCCGCGTCCCGGATCGTCGTCTGCCCGCCCGTGCAGGTGCACTTCGGCACCGGCCGCTCCTGCTTCTGCTCGCGCTCTTCAAGGAGGCGCTGGGTCAGCGTCAGCAGACGTCCATACCGGCCATCCCGCTGCAACGTCGGGATCCACTGCGGATCAACCCAGCCCATGATGCCCGCCTCCCTCTCGCTTTCCTGCGCCCATGCTCCTCTCCCTTCGCCACTCGGCTCAAGGAGGGCGTTGCCGGTCCTCTGCCGACGGCCCACAGACTGCCCGACAATCCCGTCCCTGACCTGTACGAAGAGGCCCGGACATTCCGTCCGGGCCTCGCCCGCTCGGGCCCATCAAGCTCGTACTGGCGGCGGCGGGGTGCCAAGAACATCTACCCGCCGCCTGACCGGCTCTGTAACGTGAAACAGGCCCCTACCAACAGCAGGAGGCAGCACCCCATGCGTGGTCTTGGAGATCACCTCAGCATCGGCGAGCGCATCGCGTTCTACCGGAAGCGTCGCGGCTACACGCAAGAGGTGTTGGCCGGTCTGGTCGGCCGTAGTACTGACTGGCTCGCGAAAGCAGAGACCGGCCGCCGGAAGCCGCCGCGAATCGACATGCTCGCGGAACTGGCACGAATTTTGCGCGTGCCGCTTGGCGACCTACTCGGTCAGACCCTTCTAGTGGAGGACGAGAAGCATCAGGACGATGTGCCGGCCGTACGTGATGCGCTCATGAGCCCCCGGCGGCTTTCGCGTCTGCTCTTCGGGCCAGAGTCGGACGTTCAGCTCCCCACTCCTGCGCCTGCGGCGGTGCGTGTGGAGCATGCTTGGAACGACTACCAGGGCGGGCGGCTCGGCAGCGTGATCGCGGCCCTTCCGGCGCTTCTCCAAACGGCGCAGGAGCTAGAAGACCGTGCGGGACGCCGGGGCGAGGACCGCCGCGACTGCTGGGCAGTCTCTGCCCGCGCGCATCACCTCGCGGCCACGACGCTCGCGAAGGTGGGGGAGTCTGACGTCTCGTGGTTGGCCGCTGAGCGGGCGATGCGTGCGGCAGACGAGTCCGACAATCCTCTGGTCCTCGCCTCAGCCGCCCGGTCCGGCACACACGCGCTGCTTGCCAACGGGCGGTACGAAGCTGCGATGGAGCTGGGCAACACCACGGCGACGTGGTTGGCCTCCCAGGTAGCGGAGAGCGATCCGTCTGCGCTGAGCTTGCTTGGGATGATCCACCTACGAGCCGCTGTCGCGGCGGCTCGACACCAGGACCGCCCGACTGCCACCCGCCTCCTGGACCGTGCCGAAGAACTCGCTGACGATCTCGGTTCAGACGAAAACTACTGGCAAACCGGTTTCGGCCCCACGAACGTGATCCTCCACCGGCTGTCAATCGAGCTTGACCTGGACAACGTGTCGTACGTGGTGGAGAACGGCCGGATCAACGTCGACCACATGCCGCAGGAGCGCAGCGTCTCGCACCGCATCGACTACAGCCGCGCGCTTTCCCTCGCCGGGCACGGCGATGAGGCGTTCACCGAGCTGCGCAACGCCGAACGCACGGCACCGCAGCTCGTGCGCAACAATCCCAGGGTGCGCGAGACGGTGAGGGACCTGATCAAGCAGTCGCCTGTGAGCGGCGGCTCGCGCTCGTCTGAGGTTTTCGCTATGGCCCAACGGTGCAGGGCGGTGCAGTGAGTTCGAACAGGCGCGGGGTACTGGGAGTCGTCGGTTCGGCGGCCGGCGGGGTGGAGTCGATCCGTGCCGGCCTTGTCGAGCCTGCGATGGAACGTGGGTGGCAGACGGCTGTGACGCTGACGCCGACGGCGGGGATCTGGCTTCGGGAAAACGGCGAGGCCGAACGGTTGGAAAAGCTGACTGGCCTACCCGTCCGTCATGAACCGCGCCTCCCCGGCGAAGCCCGACCGCATCCAGCCGTTGACTGCTACGTCGTGGCTCCAGCGTCGGCCAACATGGTCGCAAAGCTCGCGAGCGGCCTCATGGACAACCAGGCTCTTACGCAGGTGGGCGAGGCCATCGGGACTATCGGCTTGCCAGTCATCGTCTTTCCCCGCGTGAATGCGGCGCACGCTCGCCACCCGGCGTGGCAGTGCCACATCGATGCCCTGCGGGAAGCCGGTGTTCGGCTCATCTACGGGCCGGACGTATGGCCGTTGCATGAGCCGCGTGACGCGCCGCCAGGGCGTGAGCTTCCATGGTCTGCGGTACTGGATGCCGTGGACGAAATGACGATGTGACGGCCAGTCAGCGTGCCTGGCCTGCAAGACGAGAGGACCCGGACAGACTGTCCGGGTCCTCCGCCGATCGCGGCCCCATGCTCATTCTCATGCCAGGGATCAGAGAGCGAAAGAATGAGCTAGCGGACCTCACTCCTGCTGAACTCGCACTGATCAAAGCGAGTCTCGACGAGGCGCGTGCCACGACCGAAGGACTGCTAAGGCGCGCCAACGCACTCACCGCGAAGGTGGAGTCTCGCTACTCACGATCTCCTCAAGCCGGTCCAGACGCTCGCCGAGAAGTCGGAGAGCGTCATGGATCGACCTAAGCTCCCCCGCCAGGGCGGCATAGGCAGGGCTACTGCCCGGCTCGGTGCCGAGCGGCGCCGATGGGTCGCGTACGAACGTCCCGCGCCCCTGCTGGGTGAGAACCAAGCCCTCATCCCGAAGTTGGCTGTACGCGCTCTGCACGGTCATGAGCTGGACGCCAAGCTTCTTGGCGAGCTGGCGAGCGGCTGGCAGTCGCTTCCCTGGTGAGTAGTCCTCGTTGTTGGGGTCCGCAATCTTCGCGCGGTACTCAGCAGCGATCTCCTTGGCCGTTTGCTTGGGCGCTACGGGGCTCACATCCATGCCCCCGAGAGTAACCGGACCTAGGTCAATCTCAGATCCTTCGGCGAACCTCCTTGACAGTCAGATTGACATGGGTCAATCTGAACTCACGCCGGAACGCGAACCCGGAAGGGATTCACCAACGGCGCGCTGTAAGTACTCGACCTGCAAGAACAGCCCGGAGGGCCCCGCGAAACGGGCCCGAAGGAAGCGGTCGTACCTTGATATCTCAACAGAGACGTGACGACAGGGTTTGAGTCCCTGTCCCCGCAACGGCCCGGGTGATGGCCGCCCGGCGGCCACTTTGTGACAGGCGAACCTGTCCTCCTGCGGGCCAGCTCTGGAGAACATCCGTGGGGATCATCCCTCCTCTCCTGGAGGTCAGCCTCTCGGGTGCTACCTGGTTCGCGCCGCCCTGCTGGCGTCAGAGCAGTGACGATGACGCACCGAACTTTCAGGCTCGGGTCCGGAGCGCTGTGGCAACGGCGCTTTGGCGAAGCCTGCCTCTCCCGCCCTTCGAGCTGGAGGTCCTGATGCAACGAACGCTTGGGGCGCCGCCCGTGCTGGACCGGCACGGCGCTGGCTAGGCCCACCGCGTCACTACCGCGCACCCCACTTTTCCGCGCGGCTGAGCACCAGTGCTCACGGTCCCTTCCGCCCGACCGCCACACAGGCGATGTCGGGTGGCGGGGCGCCGCGGTTGCTCGTGCTGATGAACGGCCTTCGCGCAACCGATGTCCGCCCCGGTCCGCTTTCTCAGGGCCTGGCCGGGGCGCCTGCCGTTTCCTTCGAGAGGAACGCCCGTCATGAAGATTCCCACCCCTGACCACGCCATGGCTGCGGACCTGGCCGCTCAGGAGCCGAGCGCCGCCGACCTGGCCGCGATCGAAGCCGAGATGCCGGTGATCGTAGCGGAAGTCGAGCTGCTGGACGCGCAGATCGCGGCGCTGGACGCCCCCGCAACGGAGGTGGCTGACCGCCGTATCCGGCGGGCCTGCCGCAAGCTGCTCGCCGCTCGCCTGTCCCTGGCCAACCAGGGTGAGCCCGTGCCGGAGGTGGCCTGATGGCCGCCGCCGAGTTCGCCGCGGCCTACATCGCGCTGTTCACCGCGCACCACGCCGCCGACTACCTGGCCCAAGGCGACCGCATGTCGGCCCGTAAGGCCGGCTGGACGGAACAGGGCCCCGACGGCAAGTCCGTCCGGCACACCGGATGGGGCGCGAACCAGTTGCACGCCGCGACGCACAGCGTCGCCGAACTGCTGGCGCTGGGACTCCTGGCCGCCGTGGTTCACCTGCCGCTCCCGGTGTGGGGCGTGACGGGTGCCGTGTTGTGGATTCACCTCACGCACTCGCTGATTGACCGCAGGTGGCCGGTGCGGGCCTGGATGTGCCACACCGGGTCCGCCGGCTTCGTCCAGCGCGGCGGGATGCCGCTGGTCGATCAGTCCATGCACCTGGTCTTCGGCCTGTTCCCGGCCGCCCTGCTCATCGCGGGAGGTGCCTCATGACGCGCCGACCGCGCGCCACGCTGCGCCACCGCCTGTGGCGGCGCCTGCACCCGCGCGCCTACCGCGCCGGGCAGCTCGCCGAACAGCGGCACCAGATCGCCGATGGCGCGCTCGACTACACCCGTACCGACGTGATCGGGGGTGTGTCATGACCGTTCCGGCTCTGGAGAGGTTCCGGGAGCGCGCGCAGCACGACCCGGACGTGTCCTGGCTGCTGAACTTCGCCAGGAGCGCGGTGCAGGCCGGCCGCTACCAGTCGCAGATGATCCAGCGGCTGTCCGCGGAGTTGGAGCAGGCCCGGCACGATCCGCTGACCGGGCTGCTGACGCGGGCCGGCTTCGAGCTGTACGCCCCGCGCACGCTGGAGTTGGGGCCCTGCGTCGTTCTGCTGCTCGACCTGGACGGCCTGAAGCGGCTCAACGACCGCCACGGGCACGACGCGGGCGATGCGGCGATTCGGGCGGCCGGTGCGGCTTTCGATGACCCGCTGGGGCTGGACCCGTCGGTGGTGGCAGGACGCCTGGGTGGCGATGAGTTCGCCGCCGTGGTGCACCTGCCGGACGTGGCGGTGCTGCCCTGGCTGCTGCGCGGCCTGTACGACAACATCACCGCCCCGTTCGCCCACCGCGGCCAGAGCTTGACCGTCGGCGTCTCGATCGGCGCCTGCCTGACGGCCGACCTGCCCGCGGTGTCACTGCCGCTGGCGTTGCGGCTGGCGGATGAGGCCATGTACGAGGCCAAGCGCAGCGGCGGCGGCTGGCGCGTTGCCGCGGGCCCCACCCCGACCCGCCGCACCGTCAACGGGCGTCGGCACGGCCGGCGCGGCACCGCCCTGGAAGGGACCACCACATCATGATCCGTATCGTGACGGCGGCCCGCCTGGCCGGGCTGCGCGCCGACCTGGACTCTGCCGACGAACGTGTCCGGCAACTCCTGGGGACACTGGACGAGAACTGGGCTCGCTATCTGCGGTCAGTGCGGGAGCTGAGCGAGGAACACCAGGCCGCCGAATGGGACGCTCAGGTGGCGGCCGAGAAGGCTGCCGAACTACACCAGAGCAACGAGCAGATGCGACAGGCGTTCACCGCGGCCCTGCTGGTCATCGCCCGCCAGCAGCACCACATCGGCGAGCTGGAACAGCACCTGGCCGCGGCCCGTACGGCGCCGTCGTGGCTGTACTTGCTGCGCAAGTACGGGGAGCCGCACAGCCTGCACCCCACTGCGGCGGCGGCCAAGGAGCACGCGGCCACCTGCGGCGCGTCGCGCACCGGCTGGACATCCTCCGACCTGCCGGCCGCCGAGGTCGCGTGGCGGGTGGAGGCCGTGGCCGTGGTGCCGGAGCAGGCGGCGGAGCGTGTGGCGGGGGCGGCATGAGGCCGTCGAAGATGACCAGCGCGGCCGATGTCGAGGCGGCGGACCGGACGCTGACGATCGGGTCGTGGACCATCACCATCGGCGCGATCGTCTACAGCGTCTTGACGGTCACCCCGCTGATGGCCGGCCACACCGCGCCCGGCTGGGTGTGGACCGCGCCGATTCTGCCGCTGGTGGTGGACTCGGCCGTGGTCATCGTCGTCCGGCTGGACGCCGCCCTGGCCCGCCTGCACGCGCAGGCGGCCCGCGACGGCGCCACCCCGCGCCGGTCGGTGTGGCCGTTCCTGCTGCGCTGGCTGACCGGGCTGATGACGCTCGTGCTCAACGTCGGTGACTCCGCCCTGCGCGGCGATCTGGTCGGTGTCGGTGTGCACATCCCGGCGCCGCTGCTGCTGATCGTGAACGCCGAAGCAGCGCTGGCCTACCGCCGTGCCATTGCCGCGGCGCTGGTGCGCATCGAGCGTGAACAGCGCGAGCGGCAGGAGCGTGAACAGGCCGCGCGCCAGGAGCGGGAACGCCTGGCCCGCGAGGAGCGCGAGCGTGAACGCGAGCGCCGCGAACGCCTGGCGCGGGAAGAGCGTGAACAGGCGGAGCGGCTGGAGCGTGAACGCCGTGAACACGAGGCCGCCGAACAGCGCCAGGCTCGTGAACACGCCGCCGCACTGGAGCGGGAGCGCCTGGCCAGCCAGGAGCGGCGAGCCGAAGCCGAACGCCAGGAAGCGGCCCGCATCCGTGAGGAGGAACGCACGGAGCGCCTGGCCCGTGAAGAGCGGGAACGGGAGGAACGGCGCCGTGAACAGGCGGCCCACCAGGCCCGTGAACAGGCCCGCATCGAGCGTGAACAGCGTGAACGCCAGGAGCGGGAACGCCTCGTACGGGAGCGGTCGCACACGGCCGATGCACAGCCCGCAAAGATCACTATGAACACCGCGGCGGAGGCCGTGAACACACCCGCCCCGGCACCCGTGAACACGTCGGTCCGGACGGCGGAGGCGGCCCGTGAACATCCGGCCGCCGCTGTTCACGCGGCGGCGCCGGCCGCGGCCATGCCTGGCATGAACAGCGCCGTGAACACCGGGCCGAAGCCCGTGAACACGGCCAAGCTCTCCGAGGACGAAGCACTCGAAGCCGTCCGGCAGAGCCTGGCCGACGGGCTGACCGTCCGCGAGGCGGCCGACCGCACCGGCTGGTCGGTGGGCTGGGTCTCCGCCCGCTACCGCGACCTGCGGGCCGCACAGCAGCCGACCGCCGGGGCCGCGTGATGTCCCCGGCGTTCGGCAAGTGCTGGGATCCGTCCGGCACCCGATGGGGAGTTCCGACCTACCCCTGGCGCTATGCCCCGTCCGGGCTGGCCACCCGCCGCCAACTGCGGGCGCGTGGGCTGCGGCCCGGCGGGCAGCCGGTCGCCGCGCAGGTGATGCGCCAGTGCCGCTATGGCTCCGGCGTGGCCGTGGCCTACCTCTACGAGATCAAGCGCGCCAAGCCGGTCCGGCCGATGACGGCGGGCCGGCGGGCAGCGCTGGCCGCCGCGATGCGCGCGCGCCGCACCTGCCCGCAGTGCCGGCAGGACGCCGGCTACTGCATCCCCCGCTCCCTCGGCACGTGCGTGCCCTGCGCCTACCCCGACGCCCCGCACGCCGCCTGACCTCACACTTTCAGCTTGATGGGAGTACCACCGTGACGGAACACCCTGCCCTGACCGTGGCCTCGCAGGCCCGCGCCATCCGCGCCCTGGCGGTCCTGGCCGACCGGTTCGCCATCTTGCCCAGTACCAGCTTCACCGTGGGCACGGTGTGCGGACCCGACGGCATCGAAGAGGGCATCCACATCGATCTGCACGCCTGCGCCGCGGACTTCGAAGCCTGGCGCGCCGCCCTCGGCATCGATCCCTGCGGCATCGAGTACAGCGAACTGAGCAGGTGCCACTGCCTGCGCGCCTACACCGCGTACGAGGGCGTGCCCGTCCAGCTCACCGGCTACCTGCCCTACCCCGTTATGACCGCTGCCTGACAGCCGCCCGCGGTCCCGGACTCCATGCCGGGGCCGTGGGCGGCCGGACAGTCCGGCCCACTGACGGGGAAGGAGGGGCCCTCTTGAGCTGCACGGAGGGAACCGGAACCCATTTCTTCATCCTGACGGTCGAAAGCCCTGGCTACGCCATGTGCACGCAGACCGGCACTTTCACCCCGCGGCCCGGATCCACGCGGGAGGAAGCCTTCAACCGCATCTATGCGCAGGTCGTTCGCGGCAAGCCGGAACTGGCCCGACCCAACGTCGTCTTCTTCAGCCTCGACCGCAACGACCTGGAGGCATCGTGAAGCGCCACCGCCTGGTCCTGCCCGTCGCGGTCGCGGTCGGCGCGGTCTACGCCGTGGCGATCGGCTGGCGACTGGCCTCCTACCACGTGCCGCTGGCGATGCTCGCGGCGTGCGCCGGTGCCCTGTTCATGACCGCGTTCACGCTGGTGCTGCGCATCGCCGAGGCGCGCTCGACCGTCGTGCACCGCTGCCGCATGGAGGGCTGCACCTTCATGGTGCAGGTCCGCCACGTGGACGCGGTGGAAAACCGGCGCTGGCAGGAGATCGCCGCCGCCCACCCGCACCGCTTCTGACAAAGGGGCTGCTGTGTCCGTGCTCAAGCAGATCTTTACGCCGCGCCCGTCGCTGCGGCAGATCCGTACCGCTCCCGATGACCTGGTACTGGAAGCCGACGAGTATTTGCGCCAGGCCGTGAGCTGCGAAGACACCGGGGACTACGCGGCGATGACCGCGTACGCCGCGGTCGCCTCGGCCAAGGTCACGCTCGCTGCGTACCTGCGCGACGCCGACCACAACTAAACGGTCGCCCCCGGCCCGCTTTCTCAGGGCCTGGCCGGGGGCGTCCTACCCCTTCGAGAGGAGCCCTCTCAGCATGCCGGAAATCATCACGCCGGCCGAACCGGTCGAAGAAATCTCCACTCCCACGGGTCCGAACCCGCCGGCGCCCGACCCCGAACCGCCGCCGACGCTGGACCTGCCCGCCCCCGGCCCGGACCCCGAACCCGCACCGGACCCGGACGCCGGAGACGCAGGCGACGAAGCCGAGGACGATGAAGAGGTTGAGCCGCAGCCCGTGGGGCTGCCGGCCGTGCCGCTGCTGGCCAACGCCATCAACCTGTCCACCGTCGGCGTGTGCAGCAGCCTCAATGCCGTCGGACCGATCGCCGCCATCGCCGCGGGCGGCGTGGCCGCGGCCGGTGTCGGCGCGCTGGGCCTGGCCACCGTGCGCTCCGCCCGCAGTGCACAGCAGCGCCGGGCGGAGGCGGCCACGACCACGCGTGCCGGCCGGACGGGTGGCACGGGTACGTCGAACAGCTCAGGCCGCGGCAGGGACAGGGTCCGGTCCGGCGCTGCGGGCGGTGCCGGCAGCGGCAACCGCGGCGGGCCCGGTGGCCGTCGGGGCGCCGCCGGTGGCGGCGGAGCGGCCCGTGGGCGATCAGGTGGCCGTTTCGGCTCCGGCGGAGGCGGCGGGCCAGCCGGAGCCCGGGTGAACCGCCGCTTCGGCGGGGGCGGCGGCGGTGGGCGCGGCCTCTTCGGCCGCGGGCCCTCTTCGGCCGGTGCCAACGGCGCCTCGCGCGGCGGGGGCCGTACGGGTGCGGCGAGCGGCGGTTTCGGGGGCCGGAAGTCGGACCGAGCCGCAGGCTCCGGTGGCTTCCTGCCGAGTCGGCGCGGCACCGGCCGCGGCGCCTCCGGCGGGAACCCCGGTACGGGCACTGCCGGTTCCGGTGGGCGGGGGAAGAACCGGGCGGGCCGCTTCGATGCGGCGGCCGGGCACCGCTCCTCGGGCGTGTCATCGCTCGGTCGGGGCAGGGGCTTCGGTCGTGGGGGCCGCTCCGGTTCCGGGTTCGGGTCCGGCTCTGGCTTCGGCGCCCGCGGTGGCGGCAGGGGGCAGGGCTGGTTCTCCGGGCGGGGCAACGGGGGCGGGCGCCGCGGCGCCGGCGGCTTCTTCGGGGGCCGTGGCACCGGGCGGCACGGCTTCGGTGCTTCCGGTACGGGCAAGCACCGCGGTGGCCTGGGCTCTGGCAGGGGGGCGGGCTGGTTCAAGCCGGGCCATAAGGGCCGGGCCGCCGGCGCGGGCCGTCTGCGCGGGGCGGGCCGGGCGACGGTCAAGGCCGCACTGGGTCGCGTTTCGCGAGCCCGGCAGGCAGCCGGGCAGTGGCTGCGACGCTGGGGCGGGCGCCTCGCCGCATGGCTGCGGCGGTGGCGCAGCCGGGCCGGAACCTGGGCCAAAGCCAAGCTGACGCGCACCTGGCAGGCCACGGGCGGGATGCGGCGCCGCAACCTGGCGCGACTGCGACGGTGGCGCGGCCAGGCCGGTACCTGGGCCAAGGCCAAGTTGACGCGGGCCTGGCAGGTCACGCGCCTGTGGCGGCGCCGCAACCTGGCGAAGCTGCGGCACCTGCTGCGGCTGGCCGCCGCCGTGTTCTTCGCGACCGTGGCGGCGCTCGCGGTGATGCCGCCGGCGCTGTTCGTCGGCGCCGTCTCCAACGTCCCCGCCGCTCTCAGCAAGCGGTTCCGCTTCACCAACCACGGAATGCCCTGGCCGGGCCGGGTCTTCCGCAAGGTCTGGCAGGGCCTGGCAAGCGCCTCTAGGCGCCGTCTGTTCTCCCAGCTTTCCGGCATGGCCACGCCGATCACCGGTAACCGCGGGCACGTCGGCCACCTCTGTGACGACCCCGGCGCCGACACCAGCGCACCGGCCGCCAACGAAACCACAGCTGAAAGGGGTGGGCACGTGAGTGTCTTTGCCACCTCCGCCGAAGAAGTCGCCAACACCTACGCGGCCTACGACCCGCCCGCGATGGCGGCCGTGGCCGCCGAGTACAAGGGCCTGCCGGATGCCATCCGCAACATCAACGGTGCGGTGATGGCGCTGGCGGAGAACTCCGCCGTCTACTACCCGATGGACCCGGCCATGGCCGAGGGCGTCGCGCAGGTCGCGCAGGTGCTGGAGGCCACCGCCGCCTACGCCGACGAGATCGAACCGACCTTCAGTCAGGTTCACGACCTGGACATCATGCGCCTGGAGAACCCCCGGACCAACGAGCACTGGTGGAACGTCGGCGGCATCGATGGCGACGGCGCCCTGTGGGCCAAACCGTCCGTGCTGGCCACCGCCGCCGAAGAGGTCAGCGGCGTCTACGAGCAGTGGTCCCCGGAAGCGTACGCGGACGCGGCCACCAATCCGGCCATGATCGTAGGCGCGGAGTACGAGGGGGTGCCCATCGGGCTGGAGCACCTGGCGCAGGCCGTGACCTACCTGGCCACCCGGTCCGCCGAGTGCTACCCGGTCGATCCGTGCATCGCCGAGATGGTCTCCGACGTGGTGCACGGGCTGCGCAAGGCCGTCTCCGCCGCCATGGAACTCCAGCCGGCCTTCCGCCGCCTGCACTCCGAGGAGATCGACCACAACGAGAACCCCCGCACCAACGAGCATATGTGGAACACCCCGCGTGAGGGGGGAACGCAGCGTGTTTGAGCTGGACTGGCAGGGCCGCCACACCCTGAACACCGGGGCCGCGACCGCAGTTACCTCCGCGCTCGCCGTCTCCTCCCTGACCTACGTGAGCGGGGTGGACCCGCTGTGGGATGCAGGGATCGCCGCGGCCGGGGCTCTGGGCAGCGTGCTGGCCGGGGCCCGCAGCGGGCACCTGCCCGCCACTCTCACCTACCGCGCCGGCCTGTGGGCCGGCGCGGGGGCATGGTCGTGGTGGGCCGCCGCGGACGGCCCGCCCTGGTCCTGGCCATGCCTGGCCGCGCTCGCCGGCGGCGCCGCCTTCGGCCGCCTGACCTGGAACGCCATCGGCCGCCACGAGAGCGCGGAGAAGCTGCGCCGCCGCAAGGCTGCCTGGGACGCGCAGGAGGCCGCGCGGCAGGAGCGGCACGATGCGTGGGGCGAACAGTGGAAGCAGCGCCTGGCCCGCATCACCAAGCTGGAGGGCTGCCGCATCGTGGCGATTCAGCCGTGGGCGGCCAACACCGGCTACACCGTAGAGGTGGAGCTGCCCGGCGGCGCCACCTGGAACCAGCTCAAGCGCTTCGAAGAGGCGCTGGGGTCCGATCTGCGGCTGCCGGAGGGGTGCGGGGTGGAGGTGGCTGGCGGGCGCCGCAAGGGCACCGCCATCATCCGCGTCGCCACCGTCAACGTCATCGAGCAGACCATCCCCTTCCCCGCCGATCTGTCCCCGACCAGCATCGATGACGAGTTCGCCATCGGGCTGCACAAGGACGGCACGTACGCGAAGGGCTCGCTGGCCTTCCAGTGCGGCCTGGGCATCGGCGACACCGGGTCGGGCAAGACCAACACCCTCAACGTCATCAACGCACAGCTCGTGCGTACCGTGGACGCGCTGGTGTGGCACATCGACACCACCGGCGCCGGCCTGTCGCTGCCCTGGCTGACCTCGTGGGCCATCGACGGCACCCACCAGCGGCCGGTCATCGACTGGACCGCGCCCACCCTGGACGAGGCGCGGGCGCTGCTCACCATGGCGATCCAGATCATCGAGGCGCGCAAGCGCCGCTATCAGCAGGTGATGCGCCAGGCCAACGACACCAAACTCCCGGTCAGCCCGGAGATTCCCGCGATCATCATCGTGGTGGACGAGACGGCCGACCTGCCGCGCGACATCAAAGGCATGATCGAAACGGTGATGAACACCGGGCGTGCGGTGCGCGTACGGGTCAAGGTCTCATCCCTGCGGGCCACCACCGATTCGGTGCCCGTGGCAGTCCGGAAGCGCGCGAAGTGGCGCTGGGGGATGTACGTCACCGACCCGGAGGAACTGGCGTATCTGTTCTCCGGCTACCAGAAGGTGGACCCCAGCGACGCCCCGTGGCCGGGGTGCGGCTTCAACGCCTACAACAGCACCAAGCCACGGCCGTGCAAGGCGTTCCAGCTCACGCCGCAGCGCATGGACCGCATCGCCGCGGCCGTCAGCGCCCGCCGCCCCGTCCTGGACAAGATCTCGTGCGAGGTGCCGCACGGCCGCTACTACCCCTCGCGGTGGGCGCGGGTCCTGCCGCGCCTGTATGAGGGGGAGCAACTGCACGCGGTCACCCGGCCCTACACCGCCGTGCCCGTCGTCCCCGTGCCCACCGCCGCACCGCAAAGCGGCCCGGCCCCGGCATCGGGCGCGGTGCCCGGCGGGCCGGGGGCGGGCATTCGTCCCGGCAGCCCGGAATGGAACCGGCTCTTTCCCCGCCGCGGCGACGCGACCACGCCCGCCGCACCGGAGGAGAAACCGGCAGCGCCGGCCGATCCGCCGGACGGCCGGCTGCGGCTGGTGGTCAACAACACCGACCGGCCGCAGAACCCGCCGGAGGCTCCCCCGGAGCCGCCCGCCCCGGCGCACAGCGACCCGGCCCCGGCACAGAAGCCGGAACCGCCGAGGCCACCGGAGCAGGCGAAGCCGACATCGGCGGAGCCCCAACCGACCGCACAGGATGCGGCGATGCGGCTGGTGCTGGACGCGGGCCCGGACGGCACCGGCCCCTCCCGCATGGAAGCGGACCTGAAGGCCATGGGCTACAGCACCCACCGCACCACCATCTCCGGATGGCTGCGCCTGTGGGCCGCCGCCGCAGAGGTCTTCCAGATGGGCAGCGGAACGCAGACGTACTACGTCCACCGCAGCTACGTCTCCGGCCGTCCCCCCTCTGCCTGACGGTCACTCTGTGTGCTTGTTGTCGCTACAAGCGACAACAAGCACACACCCCCTTCCACACTCCCTTAGGGCCTGTGACCCCCTCTTTCCTTGTTGTCGCTACAAGCGACAACAAGCGACAACAAGCACGCACCGTAACCACCGCGCGCTCCCCGCCGGAGCCGTCCGGCCGGGCGCGCGGCCCCCATCCGCCGATCGGAACAGGAGCCTCATGGCCCTCAGCATCTCCGCCGCCGTGCTCTTCGCCATCCTCACCCTCGTGCTGCTGCGCGCCCGCTACGTCGGCCCCGGCCCCGCGATCGTGGTGTTCCTGTGCGGCTTCTTCGCCGCCGGCACCGGCGCCTACCGGCCCATCCACAACCTGTGCGAAACCCTCGCCGGCGCGCTCACCAGCCTGGCCGGCTGACCGGCGCCCGCACCTCCCGCGAAGGAGGACTCCGTGCCCGACCCCTACCGGATCACCACCGCCCCCGCGCCGTACGAGGCCACCGGGCACCTGGCCTACCCGCCGCTGCCCGTGAGCGAGATCCCGCCCGGCGTGGAGGTGGTCACCCTGCCCGGAGGCGCCCGCACCCTGGCCTACACCCAGCCCACCGCCCCGCCACCCGTCGTACCGGTCGGGGGCGGTGGGCAGCCGATTCCGGTGTGGGCCAAGACCGTTGCGCTGCTCGCGCCGACCATCGGATTCGGCGTCGCCGCCGCCGGCGTCGGCATCTCCTACGCCGCACCGGGAGTCATCGCCGTGAGCCACGCCCTATGGGCCGCCGTCGCCTTCATCGCCGCCGGCGGCATCGCCGCCTGCTCCGTCGTACGCGCCCTCCGCCGTCGCGTACCCGCACACATCACCCAGAACATCACCGCCAACGGCCTCTTTGGCCGCGCCAACGGCACCATCAACAACCCCTGAGGAGAAACGTGTTCGAGATCCGCATCACCTGCGACAACACCGAAACCGAACAGATCGTCAACGCCCTGCCCGCCGCCTTCGTCATCGAGTCGATCCGGAAGGCTCCCGCGCGCGACCAGGCCAAGACCCGCCTCTACCTCGCCGCCGACCACCAGCCCGACCACGCCGACACGGCGCAGCCGTGGGCACACGCCAAGACGGTCAAGGCCTGGCTGGACGACCGCAACGGCCGCAGCCCGGAGGAAACCGCCCTGCGCCTGCTCAAGATCACCGAAGAGGCCGGGGAAGCCGCGCAGGCGTACATCGGCGTGCGCGGCCAAAACCCCCGCAAGGGCATCACCCACAACGCCGACGATGTGGCCGCCGAGCTGTGTGACGTGATCCTGAGCGCGATGGTCGCTCTGCACGACTTCACCGGCTACCCCGCCCGGCTGCTCGCCGATGTCGCCGCCCATCGCGGCCAGCGGCTGACCGCCCTCACCACCGCCGCCTCTGAGCGCGCCTGAGCAGCGAAGGAGCAAACTCATGTCGTTCGGAGAAACCCCGGTCACCATCATCGGCAACCTGACCGCCGACCCGGAACTGAAGTACACGACCGGCGGCCAGGCCCTGGCCAGGTTCACCGTCGCCTCCACTCCGCGCACCTTCGACCGCGAAGCCAACCAGTGGAAGGACGGCACCTCTACGTTCTTCCGCTGCGCCACCTGGCGCGCTCTGGCCGAACACGTCGCGGAATCCCTCACCAAGGGTTCCCGCGTGGTGCTCTCCGGCCGCATCCGCCAGCACAACTGGCAGACCGAGCAGGGTGAGAACCGCTCCATGCTCGCCGTCGAAGTTGATGAAATCGGCGCGTCCCTGCGCTTCACCACCGTCACTATCGAAGGCAAGCGCACCAACGGCACCGCCCCGGCCGACGACCCGTGGAACACCGCGGGCAACCCCGCGAAAACGGATGAAGAGCCGCCGTTCTAAGGACGCCCGGGGCGACCGCCGCATCTCTCCAAAGACCTGCGGTCGCCCCGGCCTCACCAGGCCCTCTGAAGAGAACCGGAGACTTCAGCATGGCCCAACCTGCCCCTATCCCGCGAGCCGCCACCTGGGCCCGCAGCGACCAGCTCACCCGCCGCCGGGCCTCGTCATGAACCGGATCCTGCGCGGCCCGGATGGCCGCCATTGGGAAGAGGCCTTCGACCGCATCGTCTTCGATGAAGAAGCCAGGCAGTGGGTGTACGGGCTGACGGCGGCGGTGCAGGACCCGGACACCGGGCGGTGGGCGGCCGACAGCCACGGTCAGCGCATCACGGTGACAGGGGTCCCGGACCGGGCCGGATACACCGAGGTCTCCGCCGACCCGCTCCACGAACCGTGCATCGCTCACCTGTACCGGCTTGTGGCCGAGGTGACGGCCGACTTCGAGCAGCAGACCGGCGCCCCGCATCCGCGCGCCGCTGCCCTGGCCCACGCCCTGGAAGACCTGGCCATGCGTACGGAGCAACTGCGGCGCCGCCCCCGAAACCCGCCCCCGCGTCGCGGTCGCTGACGCCTCCTGGCGCCGTGGCAACTCCGGCTGAACACTCACGCTCCAACAGTTGCGCCCGCAGCAGCATCAACGAGCAGAGGAGAACCGTGTTCGAAATCCGCGTCATCTGCGAACCCACCGACGTTGCGAAGGTCAGCTCTGACCTGACTCTGGCCTTCGGTCTGACCAAGGAAATCCGCGACTACGCGGCCCGGGACGGCCGGCGGCGCCGGCTCTACACCGAAGCCACCCACCGGACCGCACCGCCGGTGCTGTGCTCCGTTTGCTCCGAGGGCGTGCGATGGGTCGGCGGTAGGGACGGCTGGTGGGTGCACGCCCGCATGGATACCCCCGACCACGAGGCCACACCGGTCTACTGGCAAGACGGTGACCGTCTCATGGAGGCAATCGCCGCAGCCGTCCGCGCGTACTGCCGCACCGACGCCAACGGCCTCATCCGCGCCACCGCGCAGGACATCGCCGCCGTCGCCGCGTCGGTTGCCCGCCTGCTGCCCGGCTCCTAGCCCGCCCCCGAGAGTGCCCCCGTCACAACGACGGGGGCACTCTCCCGCCTACACCGACGCGGCGGGGAGCGGGAAGCCGTCGAAGCCGGCCTTCGTCTGCACCACCAGGTGGATGCCTTCCGTCGTCAGCAGGTCCCGCACATCATCACTGGGGTGGGACGGCAGCAGGACGACCAGTCGCAGGCCGGGCGGGGCGCCGATGTGGCGCCGGTAGTCGAGCAACTGGCCAATGGCCATGCGCACGTCTTCCCGGCGGCTCTTGCCCTTGGCCTCGTACAGCGCGTTGTCGGTCGCGTCGTACAGGTCCGGTACGAGCGTGCCACGTTCGCCCTTGACCGTGATCTGGAAGCTCTTGACCGTGTGCCCCAATGACTTCAGGTGGGCCTCAAAGGCGGTCACGAGCTGCCCCTCGCGCCGGATGACCTCCCGCTTCCCGCCGGTCACGTTCGCCGTGGTCTGCGCGGTCGCGTGCTGCTCGGTCTGCTTGTCCTTCGCCTGCGTCTGCTGCGGCACCTTCACCGGCTTCGCCGGCGGCTGTGATGCCTTGGGCGGCTCCGGCAGCTCAATGAGCGTGTCCTGCGTGGCCGGCTCGATCGGGTTCGCCTCGTCCAGCGTCGCGCCCGGCACCGGCCGCAGACGGAAAACCAGGACGCGCCGCAGCACGCCATCGGCCCCCGGGGCCCACCGCTGCTCGTACGGTTGAACGGCATCCAACACCATCTGGCCCACGTAGCGCTGCCGCATCGCTCCGCTGCCGCGCACCTTGCCGTGGGCAACGAACAGGTGCAGCTCCCGGCCCTTTTCGGCGTGCGTGAGCAGGGAACTGTTGCGGCCGGACGGCTTCTGGTCGCCCTTGGCACCGGCTCCGGTGTACAGGTACAGCGGCCCGAACTCGTCATCCTCGGCGCGGCCGTCGAAGGTGTAGCCGTACTCCGCGCCCGCGGACGGGTCGGAGTACACGAACACCATGCCGGCCCCATCCGCCGGCTCAATTCCCTGAAACGTCCCGCAACCGTAGACCGCTGCGATCGCCTCGCGCGTCGTCACCAGGCCCGGCACCAGTTCAAGCGTCGTCATACGGCGAATCTAACCGCCCCCACTGACAACCCCTCGCGCCCAATTACCGGCGCAGCAAGGGCGGCCCCCTCTCACGCCAATGAAACCGGGGCCGCCCTCTTTCCCAGCACAACTCAACAGAGCGCCAAGTGCACTGGAGGACTCCAGCATGACCCAACCTGCCCCCGCTCCGCGAGCGTCCAACGAGCCGACGTTGAAACCGGCCGCACTCCGCTTGCTGCGCGAAATCGCCCGAGCCGACACCGGCCAGGGCGTGGTGTTCATGTCCGCACCATGCGGCCGATGGCGCCTGGACGGCACCGCCTACGTGGTGGCCGACCGCACCTTTCACCCCCTGGATGCCGCCGGCTATGTGGACGTAGGCAACGGACGCACCGACCCCGTGCGCATCACCCACGCCGGCCGCGCCCACCTCGGTGCCCTGGATGCGAGGGCCGCGGCATGAGCGCGCCCCTGACCATGGATCTTCCGCAAGTGCCCCTGCTGGCCGCGGCACTGGCCGCCGCCGATCGCGGCTGGCACGTCCACCCACTACGGCCCGGCGCGAAGACGCCGGCGCTGCACGGGGAAGAACGCTGCCCCCGTACCGGCGAATGCGCCGGCGGACACCGCAAGTGGGAGCAGCGCGCCACCACCGATCCGACCCGCATCGAACGCTGCTGGACTCACGCCCCGTACAACGTCGGCATCGCCACCGGCCCGGCCGGGCTGCTCGTGGTGGACCTGGACATGCCGAAGGACAAGGACGAGAAGGGCGCGCCTGACGGCGCGAACTGCTTCTTGGCGCTCTGCGAGCGCGCCGGTCAGCCCTGGCCGACCACCTACACGGTGCGGAGCGCCCGCGGCGGACAGCACCTGTACTTCGCCGCGCCGGACGGCGTACGGCTGCACAACACCGCCGGCAAGCTGGGCGCGCTCATCGACACCCGGGCCTGGGGTGGCTACGTGGTCGCCGCCGGCAGCACCACCGCGACCGGGGACTACCACGTCGTGGCCGATGCGCCGGTGGCAGACCTGCCCGCGTGGCTGCTCGCTGCTCTCACGCCCCCGCCCCGCGCCCGCGGCCCCGTCACCTTGCCTTCCCCAGGCCGGGCGGGTGCGTACGCGCAGGCGGCGCTGCGCAACGAGACGGACAGCGTTCGTCATGCCCCTGAAGGCACCCGCAACCGGACCCTGGTCCGCGCCGCGCGGGCCCTGGGGCGGCTGGTGGCCTCTGGCGACCTTCCCCACGCCGTGGTGGAAGAGGCTCTTAATGGGGCGGGGGAGGCGGCCGGTCTGACCGAGCGCGAGTGCCGGCCCGCCGTCACCAGCGCGCTGAACTGGTCCATCAGCCACAACGGCGGGACGGCCGCATGACCGCCCGCCCCCAGCCCCTTAAGAGCCTCCCTCCGTACCCCGTCCGCCCGTACGCCGCTGGCCGCTTCGCGGCTTCGGCGGGAGCCCGCGGCCCGAAGGGCGGCGGCCGTCAGGCCGTCCATGCAGCTCTTCACCCCGCTCTGCGGCCGGACGCCAAGAACAGGACTGCCTCATGAACGATCCCGCACAGCACGCACCGAGCCCGATCGACGGTGCGGCACTCCTGGATGAAGTCGAGCGCTTCCACCGCCGCTTCAACATCTTCCCCAGGGAAGCCGCCTACGTGGCCGTGACTCTGTGGGACGCGCACGCCCACCTGGTGGACTGCGGCGACAACACCGCCCGCCTGGCGTTCCTCTCCCCCGAGCCCGGCAGCGGCAAAAGCCGGGCTCTGGAGATCGTGGAAGCCCTGGTGCCGCGCCCGCTGGCGACCGTCAACGCCTCCGCCAACGCCCTCTTTCGCGTGGTGACAGGCGAAGAGGGCCGCCCCACCATCCTCTTCGACGAGATCGACACCATCTTCAGCCCCAAGGCCGGCGGCAACGAAGACCTTCGCGGCTTTCTGAACTCCGGCTACCGGCGCGGCGCGAGTTCCCTGCGGTGCGTCGGGGAAGGCGCCAACCAAAGCGCCGTACCCTTCCCATCGTTCTGCGCCGTCGCCATGGCCGGGCTCGGCTCCCTGCCCGACACGATCCTGACCCGCTCCGTCATCATCCGGATGCGCAAGCGGGCTCCCAACGAGCACATCGAGCCCTACCGCCAGCGGACCAACGGCAAGGAAGGGCACGCCCTGCGCGACCGGCTCGCCGCATGGGCCGACCAGGTGCGCGCACAGGTGACCGATGCCTGGCCGGAACTTCCCGAGGGCATCTCCGACCGGCCGGCGGACGTGTGGGAGCCGCTGCTGGCCGTGGCCGAAGCCGCCGGCGGCACCTGGCCGGAGCGGGCCCGCGCGGCCTGCGTGGAACTGGTCGCCGCGGCCAAGGACGGCGAACCGGCGTCCCTGGGCGTCCAGCTCCTGACCGACCTGCGGGACAGGGTGTTCTGCGGCGCCGACCGGATGCCCACCGCCGAAATTCTTCGCAAACTCCACAATCTGGAAGATTCGCCGTGGGGGGACATGGACGGCCGGCATCTGACCCCCCGCAGCCTGGCCAAGATGCTCAAGGAGTACGTGACCGGCGCCAACGAGCCGATCCGGACCCGGCCCATCCGCACCACCTCCGGGACCCCCCGGGGCTACTACGCGGAAGATCTCGCCGACGCCTGGATGCGGTACTGCCCCCCGTCCTCCCCCAGGTCCGCTACGTACGCTACATCCGCTACACCGCAGGTCAACAGCATGATCGATGTAGCGGATACGGAGCATGTAGCGGATACGAGCGCCACACCCCCGCCGGTCCTTTCCCGCACCGCGTAGCGGGACCTATCCGCTACACGCCACCAATCCGCTACAAAAATCATGGCTCTGACCTGGGGTGTAGCGGATGTAGCGGACGTAGCGGACTTGTGAGAAGAGGGGCAGCGGCCCCGCTTGCCGCAAAGGAGTCGCACACCGTGTCCAGCCGGAAGATGCTCAAGCTCCACGAAGTCCTCGAAGAGATCGACATGAGCCGCGCCGCCTTCTACCGAATGCGCGCTCGCGGTCAGGCCCCCCGCTTCATCAAGCTCCCCAACGGGCAACTCCGCTGCCGCCGCGCCGACCTGGACGCCTGGTGGCAGCAGCACGAGCAGAAGCCCGTCGCCTGACCTGACCACCTTCAGTGGGCCCGGTTCTCCGGGCCCGCTTCGCATACGCAGGAGGCAACCCTGCTGACCTTTGAGTTCAAGATGTACGCGATTCGCGTGCGCCCGCAGTACCCGAAGCCGTACCAGGTCCGCTGGAAGGTCGGTAACAAGCCGCATGCAATCAGTTTCGCCACCAAAACCTTGGCTGACGGCCGACGAGCCCAACTCATGGCCGCTGCCCAAAGGGGCGAGCAATTCGATGTCGAAACCGGCCTGCCCAGATCTGAGGTGGCTGCACGAAAGCCCAAAGTAACGTGGTTCGATCACGCCAAGGACTACGCCAAGATGAAGTGGGGTGAGGCCGCGTCGGCGAAGGGCCGAGCCACACGCGCAGACGCTCTTGCGGCAGTCACTGCGGCGCTGGTCAAGGACTCGAAGGGGGCGCCCTCGCCGGCGACCCTACGGCGTGCACTGACCGGCTATGCATTCAACTTCTCCGACCATCGCGAGCCCCCTTCGGAAAAGCTCGCGGCTGCTTTGACGTGGGTCGGCGCCAAGGCCATCCCCCTGTCCGAGCTGGAGGAGAACTCCGAAACGGTCCGCGCCGCACTGAAGGCGTTGAGCACGCGGCTCGACGGAAAGCGCGCAGCAGCTACCACCATCACGAACCGTCGTACGGTCTTCAACAACGCTCTTCGGTACGCCGTAGAACGGAAACGCATGGCAGTAAATCCGCTGCCGTCCATCGACTGGTCTCCGCCGGCGACAGATGACGAGATCGACTGGCGTTACGTCCCTAACCCTCGGCAGGCCGTAGCGCTCATCGATGCTGTCGGGACGCTGGGCCCGCGCGGCGAACACCTACAAGCATTCTTCGGGTGCATCTATCACGCTGCCACCCGGCCAGCGGAAGCGATGAACCTTCGGGAAGCCGACTGCACGCTCCCCGAATCGGGGTGGGGTGAGGTGCTGCTCTCGGGCAGTACTTCGCGGGTAGGGGCCTCGTGGACGGATGACGGCGAGTCATACGAAGAGCGCGGGCTGAAACGGCGGGCCCGCTCCTCTGTACGTGATGTTCCGATCCCGCCCGTGCTGGTGAGGATGCTGCGTGCTCACATTGAGCGATACGGGACGGCACCCGACGGGCGGCTGTTCCGGTCAGCCGAAGGCGGGGTTTTGCTCAGCAAGGAGTACGCGGAGGTATGGCAGGAGGCCCGCTTGGTCGCCCTGCCCGAGAGCCAGTGGCGTACGCCCTTCGCAAAGAAGCCGTACGCCAACCGGAAGGCTGGCATCTCCTTCTGGCTCGCTTCCGGCGTTGATCCGACCGAGGTTGCCCGTCGTGCCGGCCACAGCGTGGCGGTGCTCTACAAGTTCTACGCCAAGGTGCTCGACGGACGACGCGACCAAGCCAATGCCCTGATCGAGCGGGGTATGCGTGCGGCGGAACAGGAGAGCAAGGACGCCGATCCCGTCCACACCCCGTCCATACACCCTGGTCGGAGGTGGGACACGGGCGATCCAAGGTGAGACACCCCAAACGCAGAAGGGGTGCCCGATTCGCTCGGGCACCCCTTCTGACCAGCTAGTTCGCTGACCTCGGCGGAGGCTGTGGGATTTGAACCCACGGTGGCGTTGCCGCCACGACAGTTTTCAAGACTGTTCCCTTAGGCCGCTCGGGCAAGCCTCCCCGCGCCGCCGGAGGACGGTGGCGCGGGGATCAGACTAGCGCGTCACTTGTCGCCCGTGCGTTGGCCCAGGGTTACCTGGGCGGTGTGCTCCTTGCCGTCGCGCTTGTAGGTGAGGGTCACCTTGTCGCCCGGCTTGTGCTGGTAGATGGTGCTGATCAGGGTGGGGCCGCTGTCGATGATGGTGTTGTCCAGCTTGGTGATCGTGTCGCCGGGCTTCAGGCCGGCCTGGTCGGCGGGGCCCTTCGGGGTGACCGAGGCGGAGCCGTCGGCGCCGCCCTCGCGGGCGATGGTCGCGCCGTCGCCGGTGTCGCGCATCAGGACCTGCGCGCCGATCTGCGGGTAGACCGGCTGGCCCTTCTTGATCAGGTCGCCCGCGACCCGCTTGGCCTGGTCGATCGGGATGGCGAAGCCCAGGCCGATGCTGCCGGACTGGCTCTCGCCGCCGAAACCGCCGCCGCCGTTGCCCGCGGACTGGATGGCCGAGTTGATCCCGATGACGCTGCCGGTGGCGTCCATCAGGGGGCCGCCGGAGTTGCCCGGGTTGATGGAGGCGTCCGTCTGGAGGGCGCTCATGTACGAGGGGGTCGCACCGCCGCCGTCGCTGGAGGCCACCGGGCGGTTCTTGGCGCTGATGATGCCCGTGGTGACCGTGCCGGACAGGCCGAAGGGCGCGCCGATGGCGATCGTCGCGTCACCCACCTGGACGTTCGCGGACTTGCCGAGCGGGAGCGGCACCAGGTTGGCGTCGGAGGGGTTCTTCAGCTTGATGACGGCGACGTCGTAGCCCTGGGCCCGGCCGATGACCTCGGCGTCGTACTTCTTGCCGTTGGAGAACGTGGCGGTCAGCCGGCCGCCCTGGGCGGCGCTCGCGACGACGTGGTTGTTGGTGAGGATGTGGCCCTGCTTGTCGTAGACGAAGCCGGTGCCGGTGCCGCCCTCGCCGGTCGCGCCCTGCGCCTCGATGGTCACGACGCTGGGCAGCGCCTTCTGCGCTATCCCGGAGACGGAGGTGGGCTTGCGGTTGAGCGCCTCGGGGTCGCCGGACGCGGAGACCGTCGTCGAGTTCGTGTCGTTGCGGTTGGCGGCCCAGAAGCCGATGCCGCCGCCAATGCCGCCGGCCACCAGCGCGGCGACGAGCACGGCCGCGATCAGACCGCCGTTGCGGCGCTTCTTCGGCGCGGGCGCGCCCGGGGCGCCCCACACGTCACCCGGGCCGCCCGCGCCGCCTCCGTAGCCGGGGGGCGTGGGGCCGCCCCAGCCGCCGTCGGAAGCTCCGTGCGCCGTCGCGTACGCGGGCGGCGGCGCCTGGTGTGCGTGCGGGTGTGGCTGGTGTGCGCCCTCGCCGCCGGAGGGGGGCTGGGTGCCCGCGTACGGGCCGGTGTCCTGGGGGTGGTGGGCCTCGGCCTGCCCCTGCGGGTGATGGGCCTGCCCCTGCGGGTGGCCCTGTCCGTGCCCCTGGGGCTCCGCCGGCTTCGTGAACTGCTGCGTACGGCCGGGAGCGCCGTCCGCCGCGCTCGCACCCGCCTGCCCGGCCGTCGGCGCGAACTCAGGCGGCGGGGGTGCGGCGGGGGCCGGCGGGGTGGCGGCCCGGCCGCTTTCGCCGGTGCCCGAAGGGGCGGCCGGGTCCGGCGCGCTCGGTGTGGCCTGCGCCCCCGCCGTGCCCTCAGGCGCTGCCGGGGCCGGCGTGCCCGACGCCGATGCGCCCTGCGGTTCCGCCGCGCCGCCCGTGGCCGGGGCGTTCTGCGTACCCGCCGTATCGCGCGCACCTGGGCCGTCCGAAGTACGCGCACCGGCCTCGGGTGCGCGGTCCGACGCCTGGGGCGCCGTCGGCGGCTGGGCCTCCGGCGGGACGGCGGCGCCCTCGTTCTCGGTGCTCACGGCTCTCTCCTCAGCTTCGCGACGGTGCCGGGCCGCGGCCCGGCCTCTCCTTCAGGATGCGGTTCGGTCTCCAGGATGCGGCGTGGGCCCCTGGTGTACGGACAGCCCCTGGCGTACGGGCGACGGGCAGGCGGTACCGGCGACTGTCCCGGGGGCAAGCCTTTCCCACCACGCGTCAGGCCGCCGTAAGCCGAGGCTGTGACTGTCTCCCCATCCTTTATCCCGGACATACCGCGCGCATCCGATGTTATGCGGATCAGGTAGTGCACAAGGCGTCCCTCCCGCGAGCGATGGCACGATAACCCGGTGACCACCGCGTACCCGCTGCGGGACCGCACCCCGGGCCCCTCCCGCATTTCCGTCGTAGCCCATCGTGGCGCGTCCGAGGACGCGCCGGAACACACCCTGGCCGCCTATCGCCGGGCGATCGAGGACGGCGCCGACGCACTGGAGTGCGATGTGCGGCTCACCGCGGACGGCCACCTCGTCTGTGTGCACGACCGCCGGGTCAACCGCACCTCCAACGGGCGCGGCGCGGTCTCCGCGCTGGAGCTGGCCGATCTGGCGGCGCTGGACTTCGGCTCCTGGAAGGAGGACGAGGACACCGCCGGCGAGGCGCCGGACCGCCAGCACGAGGACCCGGAGCGCACCTCCGTCCTCACCTTGGAGCGACTTCTCGAACTCGTCGCCGACGCGGGCCGCCGGGTCGAGCTGGCCATCGAGACCAAGCATCCGACCCGCTGGGCCGGTCAGGTGGAGGAGCGGCTCGTCGCGCTACTGACGAGATTCGGCCACACCAAGGCGTCGGCCGACGGTCCGCCCGCGGTGCGCGTCATGAGTTTCTCGGCCCGGTCGCTGCACCGGGTACGGGCGGCGGCCCCCGACATCCCTGGTGTGTACCTGATGCAGTTCCTGACGCCGCGCCATCGCGACGGCCGGCTGCCGCCCGGCGTCGGCATCGCCGGGCCGGGTGTCCGCATCCTGCGCGCCCATCCCGAGTACGTCGCCAAGGCACACCGCGCGGGCCATCAGGTGCACGTCTGGACCGTCAACGATGAGGCGGATGTAGAGCTGTGTGAACGCCTGGGAGTGGACGCAATCATCACCAACCGCCCCAAACAGGTACGAGCCCAACTGGGCCTGGACTAACGCCCGTCACAGGGAGTGCACCGGCGCATTCGACCCGTATCCGATCGTTACGAGTGCGTCACCGCACCGGGACTGGCCGGTTTCCGGTCCAGGCCATTGGGGCATCCATCCCGTGGCGTGGGGCGAAGGAGGTCTCGGGGGTGGCGTTGATGGTGGCACAAGAGGTGCCGACGGCGTCGATCATGGCCGTACCCCATGGTCCGTCGGGGGTCGGTTCGGCCAGGCGGCGCATGCGAGAGGAACTGCTGGCAAGCGGTGTTCAGGACACCGTGATCGACGACGCGGTACTCATTCTTTCCGAACTGCTGAGCAATTCATGCCGGTATGCACGTCCGATATGCACGCAGGAGACGGCCGGTTCCGTACGGGGCGCCGCGGGTGACGCGGCGCCGGACGCGATACGGGCGGCGTGGCGCATCGACGCACACGGCCAGCTGACCATCTCCGTCACGGACGGCGGCGGTCCGACCCGGCCACAGCCGTCCACGCCCTCGGTCACCGCCAAGGGCGGCCGCGGGCTCGCCATCATCCGGTCCCTCGCCAAGGAATGGGGCGTGGAGGACACGGAGGGCGAGGTGACGGTCTGGGCCCTGCTCGCCCTGCACGGCCTGCGCGGCTCGTTCGCTACGCGCGTTGACCTCCCGGCCGAGCTCTCCGCCGACTTCACCGGCGGGGTACGCGGCGGGCGGCCCACCCCGGTGTCCCCGGGGCGCGCATCCGGTGTGCCGCTCACCGACCGCATGCCGGAACCGGCTGGTGAGCAGGCCCTTCGTACCGACGAGCCGGCTCCCGTACCCGAACCGGCGTCGGCCGCAGGGCGGGAAGCGGGCGGCGGGCGGCCGGTGCTGGCGCTGGTGGAGTTCGACCGGTCGGGCGGCTGAGGCCGGGCCGGTGCGGCCGGCGTCGAGGCCGGTGCCGCAGGGGGGCGCGGGACGGTCCGGATCATCCGGGCCGCCCGGGCCCCGTCCGACGGCTCATGGCGCCCGTACGGGCCCGCCCGGCGCCGTCCGTACCGCATACGCGCCCCGCGGCCGGCCCGTACACCGCGGGACCGTACCGGCGCCGCGCGTGGCGGCGACACGGCCGTACGGCGACGAGCGGTCCCGTGGGACCAATTCCGGTGGCCCATACGGTCCCGGGCCGTGGACGGGCCCCTCGGCGGCCCGTGAGGCGGAAGCACACCCGGGGCCCCTGGTGCGCGGCGCGGTGCGCAGCCCAGTCGTCTAGGCTCGCGCCGGAACGCGTCCGTACGCCCAGGATCGACCAGGAGAACGCCTCGCCATGGCCAAGAAGCGCCGCCCCCAGACCAAGGCCGCAGCACCGCAGATCAAGGACGGCGAGGTGCCCGTCGTCGGGGCACGCGAGCCCTGCCCCTGTGGCTCGGGCCGCCGCTACAAGGCGTGCCACGGCCGGACCGCGGCACATGCCGTGACCGAGCTGGTGCAGCGTCCCTTCGAGGGCCTTCAGGGCGAGTGCGACTGGGTGGCGCTGCGCGAGCTGGTGCCCGCCGCCACCGTCGAGCTGACGCTCAAGGACGGGCTGCCGGAGGGCGTCCCGTCGGTGACGCTGGCGACCGTCCTGCCCATGGCCTGGCCCGCGCTGCGCCGCGACAACGGCGCCGTCCTGCTCGGCCTCCAGAACGACACCGCCTCGGGCGACCTCAGCCGCGACCTCGCCGACACGCTGCGGCGCGCGCTGGCCGCCGAGCCGGGCACCCCGGTAGCCGCCGAGCGCGCCGCGGCGGACGGCCCGCGCCTGCAGGACCTGCTGGACCCGGCCGCCCCGTTCGAGCCGCAGGTCCACAGCGGCTTCGAGTTCTGGGTGGAGGACGCCGAGAACGCGACGGGCGAGGTCGCCGCCTCCCTGGAGCGCGCGAACGCCGCGGCCATCCCGACCGAGCGGCTGGCCGGTCTGGAGGGCGCGTACTGGTGCGAGACGCCCGAGAAGAACCACCTGCGCTGGGTGATGGCCCACCCGGAGGAGAAGCTGCTGGACGCGCTGGCCCGGCTGCACGCCGCCGGCGCCTCCTCGCTGGGCGAAGGCACCCGTCTGGTCGGGTCGTTCCGGGCGCACGGCCTGGTCGTACCGGTCTGGGACCTGCCGTCCGGCATGAGCGCCGACGACGTGGCCAAGCCCGCCGCCGCCTTCGCCGAGCGGCTCGCCACGGCGCTCGCCTCGGACGCGCCGCTGACGCCGGAGGAGCGCCGCGCCCGCGGCGGGCTCACCAACCGTCAGGTGACGCTGAGCTGACCGCGGTCGGCGGTCCGTGGCCGACGGGCGCGCCGCGGGCCGCCGGACCGTGACCGGGAACGTGACTCTGGTCACAACTCGCCGTACCGACCGGTAAATACGCGTCCGGAATTCCACGATCGAATTTGCGAACCGCGGATCTCTTGTTACCGTTCTAGGAGCCCGGTCGCTGGTGCATCCCCCGTCGCCAGCGACCGGGCGCTTCCATGTCCGCGTCCGGAGGACCGGCGGACCGCCCCGGCCCGATCCCGGGAGGGCGCCCGGACGGACCTGTGGCAACCCCGCCCGGCCCGCTCCGCACCGTCCGGCTCCCGCAGCCCCGCACGCCGCTCCCCGGCCACCAGGGACGTTCCCGGAGCGCCAGGCCCGCCCCCGTACCGTCATTGGTCCGAACCACGCCCGTACGTCGGCGCATTGCTGCCGGCGCGCAGCAGCTTGCGCTCGCCCCGCGCGTCGGCGACCTCCGCCACCGCGGTGTACGGCGCCACGCCGCCGCCCACGGTCGGCTCGCGCGGGGTTTCGCAGGTCCCGGGCTCGTCACCGGCCGGAATCTCGCAGTACGCCTGGACGGTCCGGCCGTCCGGCCGCATCAGGGTCAGCACGGCCCGCAGGGGCCCGCCGGACGTGTTGCGGTAGTACGTACGCGCCCAGGACCGTCCCCCTTCGGCGAGAACACATGTCTGAGCTTCCACTCCTTCGGGTGAAGCCAGTTCCGGCCCGCAGTGGGCCTTCCGGTGGCCGGCGGCCGTCTGCGCCGCACCCGTGCCCGCACCTGTACGCGCCCCCGCGCTCGGCGCGCCGGGCAGGCCGGTACGTACCGGAGTTTGACCGTCCGATTGTGGAGCGGTTGCGAAGCCGTCCGGGGCCGACCGTTCAGATTCAGCCGGACCCGCGGTCGCTGCGGCCAGCGGCAGCGCGACGGCGAGCGCCACCGTGCTGGCCAGCGCGATCATGCGGAGGTTCGGCGCACGCTCCATAAGACCCACCTGCGGTTGTCAGGGCGAGGGATTGACCGCCGGATTGACGGTCCGCCGAACATATCGGGCCGGAACGGGCACATAACGGGCCCGCGCCCCCGAATCCCCGCCACTACCGGGCTGCTCACACTCATACGAGTGAACCGCCCGCGCGTTCTTACGCCGCAGCGAGCGGTTCGGGGTGCCGGTGGTCCGGACGGTCGGAGGAGATCCGGACGGTCGGAGGGGGTTCCGGGAGGGGGGCGCGTCCCGGAGGGACGTTTCGGGGGAGGGGTTCCGGGGGCGGGGGGCCGAGGGACGGGGATTCCGAAGGACGGGGATTCCGAGGGGCAGGGAGCAAAAACCCCGCGCCTTCAGTACGCGAGCCGGCTTCCCCCGTCCGGGGCACTGGTGCTCGCGGTGACCAGGGCGTCCACGATGGTCTCCACCTGCGGCAGCCAGGGGGCGGCCGCTCCGGTGCCCGGCGAGCGCTCCCAGCGGACCTTGCCCGCGCCGATCTGCGAGGGCGGCAGGACGACGTAACCGCCCTCGCCGTGGAAGCGCAGCGAACTGGGCACCCAGTCCCGGGAGTGCAGCAACTCGCCCAGCTCCGCGAGGGAGTACGGGGCGACCAGCAGCGACCAGCGGGTGGGGGTGGCGACGACCGGGCCGACCCGGACGCCGAAGTGGTCGAGCGCGGCCAGGGCCCGCGCGCCGGCGACGGCCGGCAGGCTGAGCGCGCAGGGCGCACGGCCTCCGGTGGCCAGGAGGAGGGGCGCGGTAGGCCGGTTGGTCCACCACCAACGCACCATGCGGGCATCGGTGGTGGCCGCGAACAGGCCGGGGTCGAAGGGGTGGGCGCCGGGCACCACGCAGTCCGGATCCGGACAGCTGCACGGGCGCGTCCCGCGCTCGGCGCGGCCGTGCCGCCCCCCGGACGGTTTGCCGCCCGCCTGTTTCCCGCCGGTCCGCAGTCCGACGCCCGGGAGTACGGGCCACTGCCACTCGGTGGCACAGTGGAGTGCCGCACCGAGCAGTGCCTGCCTTCCGCCGCGCCGGAGCTGGAGCTTGCGTCGCCTTCCGAGGATCTCGCGCATGAGCGCTCGTTCCTTTCCGTTAACGCCGAGGGCTATGTCCATCGCACTACATGCCGGTTCGTGCCGCTGCGTGGTGTGTCACGGCTCCTGCGAACCCCTGAACGCCACGTGGATCTGTGGTCACTGCGTGTACGGAGCAGCGCATCACGCCATACGCCGAGCGTGGAACGTGGCGGAGGGTGGCGCGCGCATGGCGCTTGCTTGTCCCGTGGAGCAGATCCGCCACTTGGGGGTGCGGTGCGGCGCGGTCGTCGAGGTGTTAGACGCCCGTGCCCGTCGGAGAGTTCCGGCGCGGCTCCAACTGACCCCGCACCTTTCCGAGTACGTACCCGCCATGGTGGTGATGACGCACTGTCGAACGCCGCCAGTCGACCTCAAATTGACGTTCGGGGGGATATTTTCCGGCCAACTTCCCCGTCTCGTTGACACCACAAACCCCACGGGGACAATGCTGGACATCGTGTCACCGGGGCGTGTACATGTGGAGGCATTGATAGCGGAGCAACATGACATGGGGGTTTGCGATGCTATTGAGGAAATTGAGCAGTTCGAAACACTACTCAACACGACTCAACAAAGTGCCGCTTCCCTCGCCACCAAGCGGCCTGACCTGGGGCTTTGAGCGGCACTGCGTAAGCCGTCGGCCATGACCACCCCTCACGTTCCGAAAGTGGCTGGAATCGAACCAGCACTTCCCGCCCCCACGCACACTGCCGAGTCCGCAACCGCACCAGCCCCTGCGGACACCCCGACCGAGGCCCGCTCCGCGGCCGTCCAGGACCGGCTCGCCGGCTGGATCTCCGACCTGACCACGCTGCACGACCTCACCGAGCGGCTGGCCCGTACACAGACCCTCGAAGCCGCTCTCCAGGAGCTGCTGCGCGCCGGTGCTTCCCTGGTGGGCGCCCGGCGCGGACTGGTGGTCCTCGAACCGCGCGACGGCCGGGGCCCGGACACCACCGTCGGCCTCGGACTGGGGCAGGCGGACATCGGCCACATCGAGACCGTGCCGCGCCGCGCGCTCTCCTTCGGCCGCATCCTCGACGGGCTGCCCGAGCCGGACGGGCGCGAGCACGGCCCTCGTGACCACCCTCGTGACCGGCCCGACGCACACCAGGACGGCGGTCCGGCGGCCTCCGCGCCCCCGGACGGCACGCCCCCGGACGGCTCCGGCTGCGTCGCCTGCGGGCGCGGCGACATCGCCCAGCCCGACATCCCCGGCGAGCCCGGCCTCGACCCCCGCCTGCGCGAGGTCGCAGCGCGCCTCGGGTACGCGGCCAGTTACGCCGTGCCGCTGGACGCCGACCCGGTCGGCCGCTTCGGCGCCGCGGTCTGGCTCTACGACGAACCCGCCGAGCCCGCCGAGCGGCAGCGCCACCTCGTCGGCCTCTACCTCGGATACGCCACCGCCCACCTCGCCCGCCTCCTGGAACTGCACCGCCAGCGGCAGACCGTGGCCACACTGCGCGAGGAGCTGCTGCCCAGCCGGCTGCCCCGTGTTCCCGGCGTGCGGCTCGCGGTACGGCACGGCGCCGGGCCGCTCGGCGGCGGCGACTGGTACGACGCGCTGCCGCTGCCGGACGGCGCGCTGGGCCTGGCGGTCGGCTCCGTCACCGGCTCGGGGCCGGGCGCGGTGGCCGCCATGGGACGGTTGCGCGCCTCGCTGCGGGCGTACGCGGTGATGGAGGGCGAGGACCCGGTCGCGGTCCTCTCCGACCTCGAACTGCTGCTGCGGCTGACCGAGCCGGCCCGGAGCGCCACGGCGCTGTTCGCCTTCGCGGAGGCGCCGCCGGGCGGGCCGGGCGGGCCGAACGGGCCGGGTACACCGGGGTCCGTACCCGGTGCGTACGGGACGTACGGGCCGGGCAGCGCCACGGCCGCCCGCCGGATCGTGCTGGCCGGTGCGGGCCACTGCCCGCCGCTGATCATCGGCGACCGGCGCACCGAGTACGTGGAGACCTCGCTGTCCGCGCCGCTGGGCATGCTGGCCTGCTGGGAAGCGCCGAGCGTGGAGCTGGCACCGGCGCCAGGAGAAACCCTTCTTCTCTACAGTGACGGGCTGTTGCGCCGCACCGGCGAATCGATGGACCGCGCCTTCGCCCGGCTCCACTCGGCCGCCGCCGGCGTACCCCGGGCCGTACGCCACGACCCCGACGCGCTCGTGGACCATCTGCTGCGGACGCTGCTGCCGCACGGGATCGACGACCCGGAGTCCCCGGAGGACGTGGTGCTGCTCGCGGCGTACTTCGAGTGAGGGCCGCGGCCGGTCCACTGATCGGCCTGGCGTGGGGGCCTCGTCCGGGCCGCGCCGAAGGCGGGCCGGGCGTCGCCGCGGGCCCTCGTACCGCCCTGCCCGACCTGTCCGATATCTCACCGCTTCCGACCCCTGGACCCCGTTCCCTTCGCACTTACGATGGAACGCGGTGCAGTCTTACAAGGAGGCATAGTGACCGACGAGCTCACGCCGGAGACCCCGGACGAGGACGAGCAGCCGATCAAGCAGCGTAAGAACGGCCTTTACCCGGGCGTATCGGATGAGCTCGCCGCGAGCATGAAGACGGGCTGGGCGGACACCGAGCTGCGCGACCTGGAGCCCATCGAGCAGGCGCCGAACACGGCCCGGCGGCGCGAGGCACTGTCCCGCCGCTTCCCCGGCGAGCGCCTGGTGATCCCGGCGGGCAACCTGAAGACCCGCTCCAACGACACCGAGTACGACTTCCGCGCCGCGACCGAGTACGTCCACCTCACGGGCGACCAGACCGAGGACAGCGTGCTCGTCCTGGAGCCCCGCGAGAACGGCGAGGGCCACGACGCGACCCTCTACCGGCTGCCCCGCTCCAACCGCGAGAACGGCGAGTTCTGGCTGGACGGCATGGGCGAGCTGTGGGTCGGCCGCCGCAACAGCCTGGCCGAGGCCGCCGCGCTGCTCGGCGTGGACTGCGCGGACGTGCGCGAGCTGGCCGGCGCGCTGCGCGAGGCCACCGGCCCGGTCCGCGTGGTGCGCGGCCACGACGCCGGCATCGAGGCGGCGCTGGCCGACAAGGTCACCGCCGAGCGCGACGAAGAGCTGCGGGTGTACCTCTCCGAGGCGCGCCTGATCAAGGACGAGTTCGAGATCGGCGAGCTGCAGAAGGCGGTCGACTCGACCGTGCGCGGTTTCGAGGACGTCGTGAAGGTCCTCGACAAGGCCGAGGCGACCAGCGAGCGCTACATCGAGGGAACGTTCTTCCTGCGCGCCCGCGTCGAGGGCAACGACGTCGGTTACGGCTCGATCTGCGCCGCCGGGCCGCACGCCACCACGCTGCACTGGGTCCGCAACAACGGCCAGGTCCGCTCCGGCGACCTGCTCCTGCTGGACGCGGGCGTGGAGACGAACACCCTCTACACCGCGGACGTCACCCGTACGCTGCCGATCAACGGCACGTACACCGACCTCCAGCGCAAGATCTACGACGCGGTGTACGAGGCCCAGGAGGCCGGCATCGCGGCGGTCAAGCCGGGCGCCGCGTTCCGCGACTTCCACGACGCGGCGCAGCGCGTGCTCGCCGAGAAGCTGGTCGAGTGGGGCCTGGTCGAGGGCCCGGTCGACCGGGTGCTGGAGCTGGGGCTGCAGCGCCGCTGGACGCTGCACGGCACCGGCCACATGCTCGGCCTGGACGTGCACGACTGCGCCGTCGCCCGTACGGAGACGTACGTGAACGGGACGCTGGAGGCCGGCATGGTGCTGACCGTCGAGCCCGGTCTGTACTTCCAGGCGGACGACCTGACCGTCCCGGAGGAGTACCGCGGCATCGGCGTCCGTATCGAGGACGACATCCTCGTCACCGAGGACGGCAACCGGAACCTGTCCGCCGCGCTGCCGCGCCGCTCGGACGAGGTCGAGGCGTGGATGGCCCGGCTGACCCGCCAGCGGGCCTGATCACGGCCGTACACGGAATCGGCTGACCGGATACCGGGTCGGCTGACCGGATACGGAACCGGCTGACCGGAGGCGGTCGGTGGCCCCGCGCGGGGTCACCGGCCGCCTCCGGCGTTTCCGGGTTCCGCGTTCCGGGGTTCGGCGCTTTGAAGATCCGCGGTGCCGGGTTCCGCGTCCTGCGATTCGGCGCTCTGAAGTTCGGCGTTCCCGGGTTTTGCGTCCTGCGGCCCGCGCGTGAAGATCCCGGCCCGGGCGGCCGTCCAGGCGGCCTCGGCGGCGCGGTCGGCCAGCCGCAGGTCGATGGGGCGGCGGGCGATCAGCAGCCGGTAGTAGAAGGGCGCGCCCAGGGCGGCCATGATCTCGTCGGCGTCGGCGCCGCCGGCCAGTTCGCCGCGCTCCACGGCGCGGTGCACCATACGGCCGGCCAGCCGCAGCCGCTCCTCGAAGAACTCCCGCAGCACATCGGCGGCGGCGGGCTCGCGCGCGGCGGCGGAGACCACCGCCTCCAGCAGCCCGCGAAAGCGCGGCTCCGCGTAGAAGGCGGCGATCGAGCGGGCCAGCGCGCGCAGGTCGTCCGCGAGCGCCCCGGTGTCCGGGAGCGGCACCTCGGCGCTGATGTCGACCATCAGCTCGCAGACGATCCGCTCGATGGTGCGCCAGCGGCGGTAGATCGTCGCGGCGTGCACGCCGGAGCGCTGGGCGATCCGCTCCACGGTGAGCGCCGCGTACCCGCCGTCCCCCAGCTCCTGGAAGGCCGCGTCCAGCACGGCTTGTCGCGTTCGCGCGGTACGTCCCCCCGGCCGGGACGCGCCGGGAGGTGGCTGCGCTGTGTTCAAGGCGGCTCCGTATTGCAGTGCGAGTTCCGGCCACGTATCGTCCAGAACGCTAACGCGAGTCGTCTCGCGTTAGAGCTGGGTGTGCGCGGATCCCGCGGCAAACGGGGACGCGGCGGGGGACGTCCTCCCCTTGCGGGACCGCGCCGCTCGGCGGTCTCCGGGGCGGGACGGGCGCGGTCCGGGCGCGCGTCGGGCGACGGTTCCCCGTACTTCTTCGGCATGTCGCGTCCGCGCGGGGCGGCGGCGCCGGCCCACGGGCGGAACTCCCCCCTCACGACGCCATCAGTGGCACCTCCTCCTTCCACTTGAGGATCTTGTCGAAGCTGACCACCGCACCGCACCGCCCGGAGCGGTTGCGGTAACGGACGTGGTCGGTCAGGGCCTCGATCAGAAACAGCCCCCGTCCGTGTTCGGCCTGGGCCGGGGCGGGGGCTGCCATGGGTGGGGGCGGCGCGGCGGTATCGGGCGTGCCGCTCCGCCCGGGGCGCTTGGGCCTGCGGGTCCGCTCCCGGAAACCGGGACCGGAATCGGTGACTTCGATACGGCAGGTGTCGCCGTTGATGAAGGCGGTGACCCGGTAGTCCTCCGTGGCGGCGTCGCCACCGTGTTCGACGGCGTTCGCACACGCTTCGGAGAGGGCGACGGACAGGTCGTGGGAGATGTCCGGGTCCACCCCGGCCGTCTCCATCGTGCCCAGCAGGAGCCGCCGGGCGAGCGGGACGCTCGCGGCCTCGCGCCGCAGATGCAGGGACCACCAGATGCTCATCGCTGTAGCCTCCTGGTCGCGGCTCGACATATCGATACGTATTGCCGGGGCGCATGGTCCGTAAGCGTGCGCGGGACGTGACTCCGCCCATTCGGCGGATGTACCGGCGACGCCCGCCGGTGTAACGGGTCGGGGCATGCGCCCGCGTGCGCCCCGGCGCCCGTGGTGATCGCGCCGGCGCCGCCCCGGCGCGCGCCCCGGCCCTGACCTGCCCGTACCGGAATGGCGCGATCCGCCGGGTACGCAGCGGCGGACCTGCCGTACGGGAGCGGTGGGCGCAGTGGGATGATGGCGCCGCCATGACTGCCCCGTCCGACCCCGAAGAGCGCGCCGCCGCGGACCTGCGGCTGCTGAGGGCCGCGGTGTTCACCGCGGTCTGTGTCGCGCTGTCCGCGGCCGGGCACATGATCGGGTCGTGCGCCGCGGTCCCGGTGTGGACGCTGGGCGTGGGCTGCGCGGCGGTGTTCGCCGTCGCCGCTCCGCTGGCCGGCCGGGAGCGCTCCCTGCCGGGCATCGCCGTGGCGCTGGCCGTCGGGCAGCTCGCGCTGCACTCCGTCTTCGCGCTGGGCCAGCACCGTATGGCCGCGGCGCCGATGTCCGCCCCGGCGTCCGGCGGCCTCTCCGACGAGGCAGCCATCGCCTTCGCACGGCATGTGACCTGCGGGCTCGGGGCCGGGCGGCTGGACGGCGCCGAGGCGCGCCGCATCCTGGACGTCTCCGCGATCGGCCCGGCGGGCCCCGGCACCGCCGGGCACGTCATGGACCAGGCCGCCACGTCGGCCCCGGCGGCGCACGGGCTGCTGCCCTCGCTGCCGATGCTGCTGGCGCACCTGCTCGCGGCGCTCGCCGCCGGCTGGCTGCTGCGCCGCGGCGAGGCCGCCCTGTGGCGCCTCGTACGGCTGTCCGCGCCCGCGGCGCGGGAAGCGGCGGCCGTGGCGGAAGCGCTCGTCGGCGCGCTGCGCGGCACGCTGGCGCTCGTACGCGTCCTGTGCGCCGGGCTCCTGGGCGCCGTGGACGCCCGTCCCGTGGCGCGTTTTTCGTACGGCGATGACCAAGCCCGCCCGAAGGAACTCGCCCTCCAGCACAGTGTCGTCAGGCGGGGCCCGCCCGCCCTGGCCCTGGCGGCCTGACGACACCCACCGCACATCCCGCAGCAGGACCGGGCACGCCCCGGCGCACGGGAGGAGCCGGTGTGCGCCGTCGTCGCCGCACGCGCGCCAGCCGATTCCTTCCCTCTTCCCTCCTGCCTGTGGAGTGCTTTCCGCCATGTCCGAGTACACCGCCGTACCGTCACAGCCCACTGCCGAACCGTCACCGTCCGCCGCGCGCACCGCGCACTCCGGCCGTCGCGGCCGGCTCGCCCGCCGCCTGCCCGTCGTCGGCGGCCTCGCCGCGGGCAGCGTGCTGCTGCTCGCCGTACCCGCCTTCGCGCACGTCAGCGTGCAGCCGGGCCAGGCCGAGCAGGGCGGCTACGCGACGATCAACTTCAAGGTCCCCAACGAGCGCGACAACGCCTCGACCGTGAAGCTCGAAGTGACCCTGCCGGCCGACCACCCGCTGGCGTCCGCGATGCCGCAGCCGGTGCCGGGCTGGAAGATCGACGTCACCAAGTCCAAGCTCGACAAGCCCCTGGAGACGCACGGCAAGAAGCTCACCGAGGCCGTCTCGAAGATCACCTGGACCGCGGACGGCGGCAAGATCGCGCCGGGCCAGTTCCAGCAGTTCCCGGTCTCGGTGGGCCAGCTGCCCAAGACCGACCAGCTCGTCTTCAAGGCCCTCCAGACGTACGACAACGACGAGGTCGTACGTTGGATCGAGCCGGCCAAGGAGGGCGCGCCGGAGCCGGACAACCCGGCGCCGGTGCTCAAGCTGACCCCCGCGTCCGGTGACGGCCACGGCTCCGGCGGCGCCGACGCGAAGAACGCCGGCGGCGACGCGGGCGGCACCCGGCAGGCCGCCGCGGACGGCAGCGACACCACGGCGCGCGTCCTGGGCGGCGCCGGCATCGTCGTCGGCATCATCGGCATCGCGTTCGGCGTGCTCGCCGGCCGGCGCCGTGGTGCCTGACCCGACCCCGTGCCAGGGCCGGCGCCCGCGCGGCGCCGGTCCGGCACCCCGCTCCTGACCAACGGGACACACAGCAATGCGTAGTAGGAACCTGATCGCCGCCACCGTCGCGCTGGCCTCGGCACTGACCCTCGCCGCCTGCGACGGCGGCGGCGACAGCGACAAGCCCGCCGCCAGCGTCTCCGGGGGCACCCGCTCCCAGCCGATCGTCACCCTCGATCAGCCCGTGGAGAAGCCGGACCTGGTGCTGACCGACACCGAGGGCGAGAAGTACGACCTGATCGAGAAGACCAAGGGCCACCCGACGCTGATCTACTTCGGCTACACCCACTGCCCGGACGTCTGCCCGCTGACGATGAACAACATCGACGTGGCGATGCGGCAGCTGCCCAAGGCCGAACAGGACGACCTGCGCGTCGTCTTCGTGACGTCGGACCCCGAGCGCGACACCCCGGCCGCCCTCAAGAAGTGGCTGGGCGGCATCAACAAGAAGTTCGTCGGCCTGACCGGCTCGTTCGACACCATCCAGGCCGGCGCGCGCAGCGTGAACATCGGCATCGAGAAGCCCGTCAAGAAGAAGAACGGCGACGTGGTCTCCACGCACGGCGCGCAGGTGCTGCTCAGCTCCCCCAAGGACGACAAGATCCACTGGATGGGGATGCAGGACGCCGGCGTCGACCACTACTCCAAGGCACTTCCGAAGATCATCAAGGGACAGAACCCGTGAACCGCCGCACCACCCTCGCCGCCGCCCTCGCCCTGACCGCCGGATTCGCCCTCGCGGGCTGCGGCGGGGACAGCGCGCCGAAGCTCTCCGTCTCCGGCGCCTACATGCCGCAGCCGGTCGACCAGAACATGGCCGGCGGCTTCCTCGTCATCAAGAACTCCGGCGATACGGCCGACAAGCTCACCTCCGTCACCAGCGACGTGGCCAAGAGCGTCACCATCCACACGACCAAGGACAACAAGATGGAGGAGGTCAAGTCGCTGGACATACCCGCGGGCGGCGAGCTGGAACTCGCCCGCGGCGGCAATCACCTGATGTTCATGGGCCTGAAGAAGAAGCCGGCCGAGGGCCAGCAGGTCACCGTCGAGCTGCACTTCGACAAGTCGAAGCCGCTCAAGGTCGAGGTGCCGGTCAAGTCCGGCACCTACACCCCGAAGGACGACGGGGCCAAGACGGGCTCCGGCGGCGGGGGCTCGATGGATCACGGTTCCATGGACCACGGTTCGATGCAGCACGACGGCTCGCAGCACGAGGGATCCACCGAAGGCCACTCGCAGCACGACGCCAAGAAGTAGGGGGCGCCCGTCATGACCACCACCGTCCTCTGCGCACCGGGCTCCGGCGCCCGCGCTCCGGGCGCACGCCGTAAAGGCGCCCCGCGCACCCGCCGGTCGTCCGCGCTGCGCCTCCTGGTGCTCGCGGCGGCGCTGCTCGGCGTGCTCCTCGGAGGTGCCACGCCGGCCGGCGCGCACGCCGCGCTGACCGGCAGCACCCCCGCGCAGGGGTCGGTGGTGCAGAGCGCACCCGAGCAGGTCACGCTGACCTTCTCCGAGGGCGTCGCGATGGACGACGACTCGGTACGGGTCCTGGACCCGCAGGGCAAGCGGGTCGACCGCGGCAAGCTGCGCGACCTGTGCAGCGGCGAGACGGTCAAGTACGGCGCGGGGCTGCCGCCGGGCCTGCCGGACGGCACGTACACCGTCGCCTGGCAGGCGGTCTCCGCCGACAGCCACCCGGTCTCCGGTGCCTTCACCTTCTCGGTGGGCGCGCCGTCCGAGACCAGCGCCCCGCTGCCGCAGCAGGAGGCCGGCGGGGGTGTGGTCGGCGCGCTGTACGGCATCGCGCGCTACATCGCGTACGCAGGGTTCGTCGTCCTGGTGGGCGGCGCGGCCTTCGTCCTCGCCTGCCGTCCGGCCGCCGCGCGCGTACGGTCCGTACAGCGCCTGGTCTCCCGGGGCTGGGCCGCGCTGACCGCCGCGACGATCGCGATGCTGCTGCTGCGCACCCCGTACACGACGTCCGGGGACCTCGCCGACGTCTTCGACCTCGGTGGACTCCGGCAGGTCCTGGAGACCAAGCCGGGAGCCGCGCTGGTGGCCAGACTGCTGCTGCTCGCCGCCGCGGCCCTCTTCGTGGCCGTCCTCTTCGGCGCGTACGCCCGCGCGCAGGGAGATGAGGGGCGTACGGGGGAGGTCGAGCGCGCCGGGGAGGCCGAAGGGGCCAAGGAGGCCGGGGAAGCCACCGGGCAGGTCGAGCAGGGCCGGCGGCCCGAGGGCGCGAACGCTTCGGCCGACGCCGACCCGGACCCCGGCGCCCCCTCAACCCCCTCCACCCCCGACCCCAAGCACCGCAAGGACCTCACCTTCGGCCTGGCCGTCGGCGGCACCATCGTGGCCGTGGGCCTCGCCGCCACCTGGGCGATGGCCGAGCACGCCTCGACCGGCCTGCAGACGGCGGTCGCCATGCCCGTGGACGCCCTGCACCTGCTGGCCGTCGCCGCCTGGCTCGGCGGGCTGGCCGCGCTGCTGGTCTCCCTCTACAAGGGCCCGTCCGTGGCCCGCGCCGGTGTCCGGCGGTTCTCGCGGCTCGCGTTCGGGTCCGTCCTGGTGGTGGTGGCGACCGGCGTCTACCAGTCGTGGAGGCAGGTCGGTACGTGGCGGGCGCTGACCGACACCTCGTACGGGCGGCTGCTGCTGATCAAGGTCACGCTGGTCGTCGTCCTCGTGGGCGTGGCCTGGTTCTCGCGGCGCTGGACGGCGCGGCTGGGCGAGGGCCCGGCGCCCGAGGCGGAGGCCGCCGCCGTACTGGAAAGCGTGTCGGCGCGCGCGGAAGCGAACGCGGAGCCCACTGCCGCCGCCGGGGGCGCCGGTGAATCCGCCCGCGATATCGACCCTGCGCGGGCAGCCCAGCTGGCCCGCCAGCGCTCGGCGCTGGCCACCGCCCGTACCAAGCGCATCCGCGACGCCGACCCGGAGCGCTCCGGACTGCGCCGCTCCGTACTCGCCGAGGCGTCGGTCGCCGTGGTGCTGCTGGCCGTCACCACCGTGCTCACGTCGACCGAACCGGCCCGTACGGAGGAGGCCGTGAAGGCGGTCGGCGCGGCCGGGCAGTCGGCGGACGCCAACCAGCCGCAGGTGCTGAACATCCCGTTCGACACCGGTGGCGCGCGCGGCAAGGGCACCGCGCGCATCGACCTGGACCCCGGCCGCAGCGGCAGCGCCAACGCCCTGCACCTGCGGATCGCCGACCCGGACGGCCGGACCCAGGACATCCCCGAGGTGAAGATCTCCTTCACCCTCAAGGACAAGAAGCTCGGGCCGCTGCCGGTCACCCTCGACCACGTCAGCGAAGGACACTGGAGCGCGCGCGGCGTCCAGTTGCCGGTGCCCGGACAGTGGCAGCTCTCCCTGGTCGTGCGGACCTCCGACATCGACCAGGTCACCGAGACCAGGAACGTGAAGATCAACTGATGACGACCACCGCTTCCCCCTCCGGCGACCGCACCGGGACCGGTGCCGGTCCGGAGCGCCCCGAAACCCTCGAACTGTCCCGCCGCCGTCTGCTGGGCACCGTCGGCGCCGCCGGCGCAGCGGGCCTGGTCGCCGGTGCCGCGGGCGGCGCGATCAGCGTCGCCGCCACGCAGGACGACCCGCCCGCCGCGCTCAGCAGCATCGGCTCAACCACGGTCGCCTTCCGCGACGAACACGCCAGGCACCAGGCGGGCATCACCACGCCCCTCCAGGCGCGCGGCCACCTCGTCGCCTTCGACCTGGCGCCGGGCGCCGACCGCAAGGCCGCGGCGGCCCTGCTGCGCCGCTGGTCCCGTACGGCCGAGGAGCTGATGGCCGGGCGCGCGCCGGCCGCGGACACCGGTGTCGCGCTGGACGCGGGCCCGTCCTCGCTCACCGTCACCTTCGGGTTCGGCCGCACCTTCTTCGACCGTACGGGGCTGACCGCGCGCCGCCCGGTCCAGCTCGAACCGCTGCCGGATTTCTCCTCGGACGCGCTCGACGCCGGGCGCAGCAACGGCGACCTGTGGGTGCAGATCGGCTCCGACGACGCGCTGGTCGCCTTCCACGCGCTGCGCGCCCTCCAGAAGGAGGCCGGGGACGCGGCGCGGCTGCGCTGGCAGATGAACGGCTTCAACCGCACGCCCGGCGCCACCGCGAGCCCGATGACCGCGCGCAACCTGATGGGCCAGGTGGACGGCACCAACAACCCCAAGCCCACGGACCCGAATTTCGACGAGCGGATCTTCGTCGGCCGGGACGCCGGCAGCGGCCCGTACGCCTGGATGCGCGGCGGCTCGTACGCCGTCGTCCGCCGTATCCGGATGCTGCTGGACGACTGGGAGAAGCAGCCGCTCGCCAAGCAGGAGAAGGTCATAGGCCGCCGCAAGGCCGACGGCGCGCCGCTGACCGGCGGCGATGAGCACACCAAGATGGACCTGGACAAGAACGGCCCCGATGGGCTGCCGGTCATCCCGGCCGACGCGCACGCGCGGATCGCGGCGCCGGAATCCAACCAGGGCGCGGCCATGCTGCGGCGGCCGTACTCCTTCCACGACGGGTTCCGCGACGACGGCGCCCCGGACGCCGGGCTGCTGTTCGTCTGCTGGCAGGCCGATCCGCTGCGTTCCTTCGTCACCATCCAGCGCAAGCTGGACCGCGGCGACGCCCTCTCGCCGTTCCTGCGGCACGAGGCCAGCGGACTGTTCGCGGTGCCGCCGGCCGCGGTGGCGGGCGGGTACGTGGGGCAGCCGCTGCTGGAGGGGTGAGCGGGAGGGGCGGGGTCCGGTGGGTGCTTGATCTCCGGTAGGCCCCTGAGGGCCGTGGGTCTCCGGCTTCAGACCGGGGCGGGCGGCCGGTGCGGGTAACGTGGCGAGCGGGTGATCGGTTCGGCGGTCCCCACCGGAGCGTGAGGGAGTCAGAGGGAATGTCGGTCAGCCGCTACACGTATCTGGGGCCCGAGGGCACGTTCACCGAGGCGGCGCTGCGTACGCTCCCGGAGTCCGCCACCCGAGAACTGGTCCCGATGGTGTCCGTACCGGCCGCGCTGGACGCCGTACGGGCCGGTGAGGCGGCGGCCGCGCTGGTGCCGATCGAGAACTCCGTCGAGGGCGGGGTGACCACCACCCTGGACGAACTGGCCGCCGGCGAACCGCTGATGATCTACCGCGAGGTGCTGCTGCCGATCGCCTTCGCGCTGCTCGTACGGCCCGGCACGGAACTGAGCGGCATCAAGACGGTCACCGGGCACCCGGTCGCCCAGCCGCAGGTGCGCAAGTGGCTCGCGGAACACCTGCCGGAGGCGGTGTGGGAGTCGGCGGCCTCGAACGCGGACGGCGCGCGGCTGGTCCAGGAGGGCCGCTACGACGGCGCCTTCGCCGGGGAGTTCGCGGCGGCGACGTACGGCCTCGAACCGCTGGTCACCGACATCCACGACGCGCAGAACGCGGCCACCCGCTTCGTCCTGGTGGGCCGTCCCGCCCGGCCGGCGGCCCGCACCGGCGCCGACAAGACCTCCGTCGTGCTGTGGCTGCGCGAGGACCACCCCGGTGCGCTGCTGGAACTGCTCCAGGAGTACGCGGCCCGCGGCGTCAGCATGATGCGCATCGAGTCGCGACCGACCGGCGAGGGCATCGGCCGCTACTGCTTCTCCGTGGACTGCGAGGGGCACCTCACGGACCGGCGGGTCGGCGAGGTCCTGATGGCGCTCAAGCGGATCTGCCGGGAGGTGCGGTTCCTCGGGTCGTACCCGCGGGCGGACCGGGTACGGGCGAACGTGCGCCCCGACACGGCGGACGACGCGTTCACGGACGCGGCGGACTGGCTGACGCGCTGCCTGGACGGACGGGGCTGACGGCTCGGCGCCGAGCCGGGTGACGCGGTACCGCCCTCGGTGGCCTGGTGCCGCGGCGTGGCCTGGTGCCGCGACGGTGGTCTGGTGCCGCGACGGTGGCCGGGAACCGGTGGGCGGGCGGTGCCGTAGCAGGCCGCCAACGTCCGCCGAGCGGCCTGCGCGGGGCTGTGTGCGGCCTGGGCTGGGGTGTTGGCGTTGTCCACAAAGTTATCCACAGGCCCTGTTCTCGACCTGGGGACAAGTCGACACGGCGGCCGCTCCAACTCGGACAGAGTCGACATATTGCTCTACCGACCCCCGGAGCCCTCCACAGCACCGCAGCCCGTCCGCGTCAGCACAATTCACGCGAACAATCCTTTAGGGCGAGGAAATGCCACACGAAAGAGCGTCGACAAAGGGTTTCGCCGGTGAATCCCTGGCTACGGTTTCCTGAAGAGGAACCAAACCTTCCGACTTCCACAGTTCCCACACACAGCCTGTGGATAAGATTTCGGAACTCCCCCAGCCCTGTGGACAACCCTGGGTACAACCTCCGTCACCCACTACCGCCCACCACCCGCCAACTCCGGCCGTCCACAAGGGAAGCGGGTCGCCGCAAGCGGCGCGAATACCCCCGTACTGGCGATGGCGCAAGATTTCCTTGACGATTTTTTCCGCCACTTTCCGGCCGTCCGCACCGCATCCCGCGACTCCTTCACTCCCCGCTCCACCCCTCCCACCGACTTCCCGTCCGCCCCTTATGCTCCTCTCGCGCCCCGCGCCATACCGCCGTACCGCATCGCACGGCACGGAATTCCCAAAAGTTCCAAATATCCACAAACCGGACAAAGCGCCACGCGGGGAAATATGGCGTCGAGCGTCGGCGCCGCACCCCGGTAGCCTGGTGGGGTGATTGACCTTCGCCTGCTCCGTGAGGACCCCGACCGTGTGCGCGCGTCCCAGCGCGCCCGTGGAGAGGACGTCGCGCTCGTCGACGCACTGCTCTCCGCCGACGAGCGGCGCAGGACCTCCAGCGTCCGCTTCGACGAGCTGCGTGCCGAGCAGAAGTCGCTCGGCAAGCTCATCCCCAAGGCCACCGGCGACGAGAAGGCCGCGCTGCTGAAGAAGGCCGGGGAGCTGTCCGCCGCCGTCAAGGCCGCGGACGCCGAGCAGGACGAGGCCAAGGAGGAGACCCAGTCCCTCCTGCTGAGGCTGGGCAACCTCGTTCACCCCGACGTGCCCGTCGGCGGCGAGGAGGACTTCACCGTCCTGGAGACCGTCGGCACCCCGCGCGACTTCGCCGCCGAGGGCTTCGAGCCCAAGGACCACCTGGAGCTCGGCCAGGCGCTCGGCGCCATCGACGTCGAGCGCGCCGCGAAGGTCTCCGGCTCGCGCTTCTACTACCTGACCGGCATCGGCGCGCTCCTGGAGCTCGCGCTCGTCAACGCCGCCATCGCGCAGGCCACCGAGGCCGGCTTCACACCGATGCTCACCCCGGCCCTGGTGCGCCCGCACGCCATGGAGGGCACCGGCTTCCTCGGCCAGGCCGCGGAGAACGTGTACCACCTGGAGAAGGACGACTACTACCTCGTCGGCACCTCCGAGGTACCGCTCGCCGCGTACCACATGGACGAGATCGTCGACGCCGACAAGCTGCCGCTGCGCTACGCGGGCTTCTCGCCGTGCTTCCGCCGCGAGGCCGGTACGTACGGCAAGGACACCCGGGGCATCTTCCGCGTCCACCAGTTCGACAAGGTCGAGATGTTCTCGTACGTCGACCCCGAGGACGCGCAGGCCGAGCACCAGCGCCTCCTCGACTGGGAGAAGCAGTGGCTGACCGGCCTGGAGCTGCCCTTCCAGGTGATCGACGTGGCCACCGGTGACCTCGGCGCCTCGGCCTCGCGCAAGTACGACTGCGAGGCGTGGATCCCCACCCAGGGCAAGTACCGCGAGCTGACCAGCGCCTCGAACTGCGACGAGTTCCAGGCCCGCCGCCTGTCGGTCCGTATGCGCACCAACAAGGACGGCAAGCAGCAGGTCAAGCCGCTCGCCACGCTCAACGGCACGCTCTGCGCGGTGCCCCGCACCATCGTGGCGATCTTCGAGAACCACCAGCAGGCGGACGGCTCGGTGCGCGTGCCCGAGCTGCTGCGCCCGTACCTGGGCGGCCGGGAGATCCTGGAGCCCGTCAACCGGTGACCACCGCCCCCGAACCCGCACACCGGGCCGCTCCGGCCCGCCCGCTGCCGTACAAGCTCGTCGCGACCGACCTTGACGGAACGTTGCTGCGGCCCGACGACACGATCTCCGAGCGCACCCGCGCCGCCCTGGCCACGGCCACGGCGGCCGGGGCCGCGCACATCGTCGTCACGGGCCGCGCGGTGCCGTGGACCCGGCACATCCTCGACGCGCTGGACTACGACGGCATAGCGGTGTGCGGGCAGGGCGCGCAGGTCTACCACGCCGGCGAACACCGCCTGCTGACCTCGGTCACCCTGGACCGGCAGCTCGCCGGACTGGCCCTCGCCAAGATCGAGGCGGAGGTCGGCCCGCTGTTCCTGGCCGCGAGCCGGGACGGCCTGGAGGGCGAGGTGCTGGTCACGCCCGGCTACCGCATCCAAGAGGGCCCGCTGCCGCACCTGATGATCGAGGGCCCCGGCGACCTGTGGTCGGCCCCCATCAACAAGATCTACATACAGCACCCGACGCTGGGCGACGACGAACTGGCCCGCGCCGCACGCGAGGCCGCCGGCGACCTGGTCGGCGTGATGATGGCCGGCGAAGGCGTCGTCGAACTCCTCCCCCTCGGCCTCTCCAAGGCCACCGGCCTCTCCCTCGCCGCCCGCCGCCTGGGCGTGAAGGCCGCCGACACGATCGCCTTCGGCGACATGCCCAACGACATCCCGATGTTCGGCTGGGCCGCGCACGGCGTAGCGATGGCCAACGCCCACGAGGAACTGAAGGCCGTAGCGGACGAGACCACCGCCTCCAACGAGGAGGACGGCGTCGCGGTGGTACTGGAGCGGTTGTACGAGGGCTGAACCCCGCCCGGCCACCCTTTCGGACCGTCCGGAACGGGTGAGCGAAGTCCTGCCTGCGAACGGGTAACTGTACGTTTATCCGTTCGTTGTCCACTGTGCGTGGAGGCAACTGGAGTTCGAGGCGTCGAGAGACCGTGAAGTGCTGGGGTTTGCCGGTGACGGCCGTGATGCGGTGCAGCCGTACGACTGAGAACCGGACATAGAGGTAGTGGCATCCGTGAGCAGCCTCCGCTCCTGAGCCCTGGATACGGGCGTTCAGTTGAAAGAGGCAGCCTGCCTCTTTCAAACCGTTCCGGTTTGAGTGGAGGGCATTCCCATGCCACCCGAAGCTGTACTGCTGGAGTCGCGGGCCATGCGCGACAGTGTGATGGGCCGCACCGAGGTCCTCGACAAGGTCAAGGCGCTCGTCCTGTTGCCGGATGGGGTCCATGCGACCACGGAGGGCGTTGCGGACTACTTCGTTGTCCACAACGAGGCCATCAAGAAGCTCACCCAAAGGCACCGGACAGAACTCGTCTGCAACGGGTTGCAGGTGCTGCGAGGCTCTGACCTGCGGCTCTTTGAAAGGGACAACTTGTCCCTTTCAAAGCAGAGTTATCCACAGGGCCGAGCCCACCTCACCCTCTACACCCGCCGAACCATCCTCAACATCGCCATGCTCCTCCGCGACAGCGAAGTCGCGCGGGCGGTACGTACGTATCTCCTCGACGTCGAGGAGCGGGGCCGCGTCGGTGTGCCACGGCAGGCGGAAAGCGGGCCGACCCTGGAGTCCCTCGACCACCGCCTCACCCACGTCGAATCGTCGCTCGCCGACATCGGGCCCGTGCTCCGCGACCTCGCACCGGTGATCGGCCGTATCTCCGTACGGCTGGACCGGCTGGACCGGCGGGTGGACGCCACGAACCGGGTCGTGTGCGCGATGAGTCTGCGGCTCAGTGATCTGGCGGAGGACGTCCGGGAGTTGCGCTACGGTCCCCGTCCGCTGCCGCGTCCGCACCGGCATCCGGGGTCAAGGGCCAGGCGGCGAGACCAAGGGTGAGTGCGATGGCGTGTCCGATGTCGGTGAAGGTGGCGCCTGACAGGAGCGGGATGCCGAAGAAGCCGATGACGGACGCCAGGTAGAGGTAGCGCCAGGGCGGCGGCAGCCGGTAGGTGAGCAGGCCGGCGGCCGCTGCCAGGCCGTACGAGACGCCGATGTCGACGACGTGCGTCATGGAGCGGGGGAGCCGGTGGCCCTCGATGGCGAGCAGGACCAGTTCCTGGCTGGCGAGGGTGGCGGTGACGTGGGCGACGCCGATCGTCAGCAGCCAGCGCCAGGTGCCCAGCCAGCGTTCGACATTGGCGTGGACCAGCTCGAAGAGGGCGGCGTACAGGACGAAGGAGGACGGGTTCTCGATCCAGAAGCCGCTGATGAGGAGGGAGGAGAGGGGGTGCTGGTTCAGCTCGTGGATGTTGCTGCTGGTGCGGTGGAGGAGGAAGTCCCCCAGCCCTTCGGTGGCCCCCGCGATGACGAGGCTGGTGATGCCGATGACCAGCAGCCAGATATGGGTGCCGGGCGCGGACCGTACCCAGGCCGCCACCCGGCCGGCCGGGGCAGGGGGCCGCACGCGCTTCATCGTGCGCGGCCCGGCGGGGCGGGGGTGAGCGGGCCGGAGACGATCCGGCCCCGGCCGTGCGGCCCGGCTCCCTTGATCCGGCGGATCAGCGGCGAGGATTCCATGTGCCGTACGCCGGGCAGCGCCGCGATACGGGTGGTGAGGTACGTGTACAGGGCGCGTACATCGGGGCACAGTACCGACGCGAAGAGGTTGTGCGGGCCGGTGGTCGCGCAGGCGAAGGCCACCTCGGGGTGCTGGGCGAGCGCGGCTCCGGCGGCGGCCAGTTCGCTGGGGGCGACGGAGAGCCAGAGGGAGACCATGACGCCGAAGCCGAAGTACCGGGCGTCGTAGTCGACGTCGTAATAGAGGACGCCGTCCGCGCGCAGTTCGGACAGCCGGCGGCGGACGGTGGACTGGGACCAGCCGGTGACCGTGGCCAGGTCGGCGAGGCCGGTCCGGCCGTCCTCGGCGAGCGCGTCCAGGAGGCGGCGGTCGGCCGCGGTGAGCGCGACGGGCGCTGTGCGCGTGGGCGGCGCGCCGGTCCGCCGGTCGGCCGCGGCGGACGCCGGGTGGCGCAGCCGCGCCGCCTGTTCCTCGGTCAGCGCGCCGGACTTGTTGACCAGGCCCAGCGGCCCGCCGAAGAATTCGTGCAGCATGCAGTGCGCGGTGACGCCGACCACGCTCGGGGTGCGCGGCAGCTTCTGGAGCAGCAGCGCGTCGCTGTCCCGGCTGCTGGCGGCGCGGCACACGGCGCCGATCTCGGTCCCGCCGGACATCAGGCTCACCCAGGAGGTGTCGGTGCGCCGGGCCAGCGCCTCGGCGACCGCGACGGCCGCGTCGGGCGTGCACTGGACCCGTACCAGCCATTCGATCTCGCCGAGGGCCGGCGGGTCGGTGAGCCCCATCACCTTGATCATCCCGGCGCCGCGCAGCCGCCCGTAGCGGCGGGCAACGGTCTGGTCGGAGACGCCGAGGACCTCGGCGATACGGCTGAAGGGTGCCCGGCCGTCGAGCTGGAGGGCGTGTACCAGCCCCTGGTCCAGCTCGTCGAAGCTGTCGGTTTTCACCAGGAAAGGCTAACCCGTGTCGGATTGCGCCGCACGGTACGCCGTGGCTGGGAGTGGCGGGCGTTCCGACCGGACTCTGGTGCGGGGGACGGAACCAACGACAACACCGATGACCACAGAGGATCCAGATGCACAACGGGCGGAGCAGATGGTGGCCCCTGGCCGCCATCACCCTGGGCAACTTCATGTTGCTCGTGGACGTGACGATCGTGAACACGGCGCTGCCGCGGATGGCCGACGGCCTGCACGCCTCCTTCACCTCCTTGCAGTGGGTGATGGACATCTACGCGCTGGCGCTGGCCGCGCTGCTGATGGTGGCCGGTTCGGCGGCCGACCTGTTCGGGCGCCGCAAGCTGTACCTGGCGGGACTCGCACTGTTCGCGCTGTCCTCGCTGGCCTGCGGCCTGGCGCCCGACGAGGGCGTGCTGATCGCCGCGCGGGCAGTGCAGGGCGTGGGCGCGGCGGCGATGTTCGCCACCAACACGCCGCTGCTGATGGCCGCGTACCACGGCCGTGACCGGGGGGTCGCCTTCGGCATCTGGGGCGGTACGAGCGGTGCCGCGGCGGCGGTCGGCCCGCTGCTGGGCGGTGTGCTGACCCAGTACGTGGACTGGCGCGCGATCTTCCTGGTCAACCTGCCGCTGACGGCGGTGGCGATGTGGATCACTCTGCGGTCGGTACCGGAGTCGCACGGCGACCGTACGGGGCGCATCGACTGGCCGGGCGCCGGCGCGTTCACGCTGTGCGCGGGCGCACTGACGTACGGGCTGATGCGCGGTGGTGAGGAGGGCTGGACGGAGTCCGGCACGCTCCTGTCGCTGGCGGTGGCCCTGCTGGCGCTGGCCGTCTTCGTGGCCGTGGAACGCCGTACGGCGCAGCCGCTGCTGGACCTGAAGCTGATGCGGCGCCCGGCCTTCGCCGTCCTGATGGCGGCGGCGCTGCTGCTCCAGGCCGCGGCGTTCCCGTACCTGACGTACGTGGGCCTGTGGCTGCAGAACATCCTGGGCCTGAGCCCGGTGATGGGCGGACTCGCGGTGCTGCCGATGGCGGCGGCGTCGATGGCCGTCGGCATGTTCGGCGGACGGTTCCTGCACCGGCTGGCGCCGCAGGTGCCCATCGGCGTCGGCCTGCTGCTGATCGGCGCCGGACCGCTGCTGCACGTCCTGCTGCTGAACGACGACTCCGGCTGGGCGGTCCTCACGCCGGGCCTGCTCATCAGCGGCGTCGGCATCGGCATGGCCATGCCCGTACTGGTCTCGGCGGCGCTGGGCACGGCCCCGCCGCAGCGCGCCGGCATGGCGAGCGGCGCGGTGAACACCTTCCGCCAGCTCGGTTTCGCGCTCGGCATCGCGATCCTCGGCACGGTCTTCACCCAGGGCATGCAGTCCGCGGGCGCGCACGCCGGTCCGGGCGTCGGTTACGTCCACGGTCTGACCCGGGTGTCCCTGGTCGCGGGCATCGTGGCGGTGGCGACGGGCCTGCTGGTCCTGGCCGTCGTACGCAACCGGCCTGCGGACCGGGACCGGCCCGCGGACCGTACGGCCGCGGCTGCCGCGGGGACGGCGGGCTCGGATTCCGGCACGGCCGGCACCGGTACGGCCGCTCCCGCAACGGCCGCTGCCGGAACGGCGGTCGGCGCGGACCGGGGGTGACGGCAGCGTCGTACGACGGGGCGCCGCACAGCGGCAGCGCCGTACGACGGCATCACAACGCGGCCGGCCCACGGCGGGTCGGCCGCGTGGTGATGTCTCCAACGGGTCGGCCCCCGGAACCGTCCGGCGCCATGGCCGGTTCCGGGTGGCCGCCTGGCGCCGTTCCCCGATCCTCCTCGCGCCCGCACACCCAAGTCAATCCTCGGGTTTTCTTCCAAACCCCTTAGCTGTAGCTTGGGTTGGTGACCGTCGACGACCTCCGCGTCTTCGTCGCCGTCTGCGACGCGGGCAGCCTCAGCGCCGTCGCCCGCGACCTGGGCTGTACGCAGTCGGCGGTGAGCCAGCGCGTCAAGCGGCTCGAACGGGAGGCGGACATCGGCTTGTTGGAGCGGCGGCCGCGCGGCGTGGCGCCCACCCGGGCGGGCCGCATCCTGCACCGCGCCGCGAGCGGCTCCCTCGGCGAACTCGACCTGGCGCTACGCCGCCTGGCCGATCTGCGCCGCGGCGACGTCGGCACGCTCCGCATCACCACCGGAGCGACGACCGTACGGCACTTCATGTCGGCCGCCGTGGTCGCCTTCCGCGCCCGCCACCCGCACGTCGACCTGGAGTTCCAGACCGAGAACTCCGGCCGCCGCTGCTGCGAGGCGGTCGCCGACGGCACCGCCGAGCTGGCCTGGATCACCATCGGCACGCCCGTACGCGGCATCGAGCAGCACCCGGTGCTGGAGCTGCCGTGGGTGCTGGCCGTACGGTCCGACGATCCGCTCGCCGCGCGCGACCGCATCGAGCCGGACGAACTGGCCGGTGGCCTGAACGGCATCCGGCTCATCCGGCTCCCGGAGAACTCCGTGTCCCGGATGCGGCTCGACGGCCACCTGGCGCGGCCGGAGACCGGCCCCGCGCCCGCCAGCTCCGCCAGCGTGGCCGACTGGGACACCGCGATGCTGCTGGCCGAACTGGGCGTCGGCCATGCCGTGGTACCGGATCTGCCGGGGCGGCGCGGCGCCGACCACCCGGACCTGCGGCTGATCCCGGTCCCGGGGCTGCCGCCGCTGGCGACCGGCTGGGCGGTACGGCAGTGGGCCACGCTGAGCCCGGTCGCGGTGGAGTTCGCCGAGACGGTGAACGCCTCGCTCACCGGTTCCGCGAACACGTACGGCTCTGCCCGCGAGCGCGGGAACCGGCCGGGACCCGCGCTCGATCATGAGTCCGCCCCCGCCCACGAGCGCAAGAGCGAGGCCGGCCCCGTTCACGGGCACTGAAGCACGCGTGCTCCCATGCGCCCCTCGCGCGCCCGGCGCGCAGGAGGCGCACCCACCACTCGCCTCCGTACGGCCCGCGTCCCCCGCATTCACCCCCCGACGACCGGCTCCTGCAGCTCGGTCACCCACCGCTCCCGGTCCTCCGGGCACTCCAGCGTCAGCTCCCGCGGATACCCTGCGGAGCGGTACGGGCTGTCGGCGAGCCAGCGGGCCAGGGTCTGCGCGGTGGGCAGCACCCGCTCCATCGGGCCGCGGTGCACCACCGTGGCCGCCCGCTCGACGGCCGGCAGGTCCACGATCGCGAAGTCGTAGGACGGCCGCGGGGCGGCCGCGACCGGGACCGCCGCGTGCACCGTGATCCGGTCCCCGCCCTCCGGCGCGTCCTCGTAGTACGCGATCGCCGGGCCGGCCGGCTCGACGCCCGCGGCGGCCAGCCGCCGGAACAGCTCCGCGTACAGCGGCCGGATCACCGGTCCGATGTCCTCGGGCCCGAAGCTCGCCGCGGTGCCGGTCAGTTCGGCGACCCGGACCGCCTCGACGCGCTTGACCACCACGTCCTCCACGGCCATCCGCCCCTCCTCCTCGATCGTCCGGAGCCGCGCCTCGACCCGGGCCAGCCGGGCGCCCGCGGCCGTGACCGCCGCCGCCAGCTCGGCCCGGCGCAGCCGCAGCATGCCGCGCAGTTCCGCCGCGCTCACCTGCTCGTCCAGGACGGCCGCGATCTGCTGGAGGGTGAAGCCGAGGTCCTTGAGGGCGATGATGCGGTTGAGGCGGGCGAGCTGCGCGGCCTCGTAGTAGCGGTAGCCGGTGTCCGGGTCCGTACGGGCCGGGCGCAGCAGCCCGATGGCGTCGTAGTGCCGCAGCATGCGGGCCGACACCCGTCCGTGGCCGGCGAAGTCTCCGATGGTGAACATGACGTCTCCCAGTGCAGGGCTTGCCACAGTGTGAAGGTCAAGGGGGCGGCCGGCGGCCGGGACGGTCTTCGTACGCCCGGCCGCAACGATCCTCGCGGAAGTCCGGCCGGCGCGTCCCGGGGAATTCGGGGTACGCGCGGGCCCGCGCCGGGTCGTGCGTACCCCGCCGTGCTCCGGAGCGTGCGCCGGGGCACCAGCATTGCGTCAAGGGGCGTCCACGGACCGTCAATGATGCGTCAGTACGCCGCCGAGCACCTGCCGGTACGGGCATAGCGTCGAGGAGGAGCCCCGGCACTTCCCCTTCCACCGGTCCGGGGCCGGTCCTGTGCGAGCAGCGAGGAGCGACGCCGTGTCCCAGCAGCACCTGTACGAGGAAGATCCCGAACCTGCCGAACGCATCCCGGCCGGGCTGCTGTTCGTCCCGGTCCGGCCGGGCCCCGCGGGCTGTACGGCCCGCCTGTTCCGCACCCCGCTCGGCGGCCGTACCGCCGTCGGCTTCACCTCCCCGCAGCGGCTCGCCGCGGCGCTCGGCGCCGACCAGCCGTGGATCCGGCTCGCCGAGCCCGCGCTGCGCGCCCTCGCCGAGCCGCTCGGCGCCGGCGTCCTGACCGTGGACCCGCGTCTCGCCCCGGGTAGCCGCCGTACGCCGCTGCTGCGGGCCGTCTGAGAAGGGCGAACGACACCATGACCGTGACGACCACGACACCGCAGCGCACCACCGGGCAGCCGGCCGGCCCGGACCGCCCCGGCCTCCCGGGCAGCCCGTCCGACGACCTCCCCGACGACCTCTCCGTATGGCCCGCCTCGACGGCCGAACTGCCGCACGCCGACCTCTCCGTGGGCGGCGTCCCGCTCACCGAGCTGGCCGAGCGCTTCGGCACCCCCACGTACGTCCTGGACGAGGCCGAGGTACGCGCCCGATGCCGCGCCTACCTGCGCGCCTTCCCCGACGCCGACGTCCTGTACGCGGCCAAGGCGTTCCTGTGCCGCGCCATGGCCCACTGGGTGCGGGAGGAGGGCCTGGGCCTGGACGTCTGCTCCGCCGGCGAGTTGGAACTCGCCGTCACCACCGGCTTCCCGCCCTCCCGCATCGTGCTGCACGGCAACGCCAAGAGTCCGGACGACCTGAGTACCGCGCTGCGTCTGGGAGTCGGCCGGATCGTCATCGACAGCACCTCCGAGATCGCCCGGCTCGCCGCCGCGGTCCCCGCGGGTTCCCGGCAGCAGGTACTCGTACGAGTGGTTCCCGGCATCGCGGCCGGCGGCCACGCCAAGATCCGTACCGGTACCGACGACCAGAAGTTCGGCCTCTCTCTGGCCGACGGCTCGGCCCAGCACGCCATCACCCGCATACTGGGCCAGCCGCGGCTGCACCTGGTGGGGCTGCACTGTCACCTGGGCTCCCAGATCACCACCGTCAAACCGTTCCTGTCGGCCGTCCGGCGGCTGGTGGGCCTGCTGGCCCGCATCCAGGAGCAGCACGGCGTCACACTGTCGCAGCTGGACATCGGCGGCGGCCACGGCGTCGCCTACCGGCCCGGCGAGGCCGCCATGGACATCGCGGCGCTCGGCGCCAAGGTACGGGCCGAGCTGGCCGGCGGCTGCGCGGCGGCCGGACTGCCGGTGCCCCGCCTGACCGTCGAGCCGGGCCGTGCCATCGCGGGCCCGTCCGGCGTCGCCCTGTACCGGGTGCTGTCCGTCAAGCGGACCGGTGAGCACACCTTCGTGGCCGTCGACGGCGGGATGAGCGACAACCCGCGGCCCGCGCTGTACGGGGTGCGGTACGCGCCCCGGCTGGTCGGGCGCCGGTCGAGCGCCGCCCCCGCGCCGGTGAGCGTGGTGGGGCGGCACTGCGAGGCCGGCGATGTGCTCGCCGCCGGCGTACGGCTGCCCGGCGACGTGCGGCCCGGCGACCTGATCGCCGTACCGGTGGCGGGCGCGTACCACCTGTCCATGGCCTCGGGCTACAACCTGGTGGGCCGCCCGCCGGTGGTCGCCGTCGCGGACGGGCAGGCGCGCACGCTCGTACGGCGGGAGTCGCTGGCCGATATCCAGGGGCGCGATATCGGGCTGTGAGGCCCTTGCACTGTGCACGGAGCGAAGACTCCGTGCACAGTGCAGCGATTATTTGTAGGATGACTGGGCAACGGGGCAACCGGGCGAATGCCGGTTGCCCGCGCGTTCGGCCGGAACGAATCGAGGGTGTGCACATGGCATTGCAGGCAGCGGGACGACAGTCCCTCGTGGACACCGTCGTCGAGGCCCTGCGCGCCCAGCTGGCCGCCGGCACCTGGCCGGTGGGCGAGCGCATCCCCACCGAACACGCGCTGGCCGAACAGCTCCAGGTCGGACGCAACACCGTCCGCGAGGCCGTACGGGTCCTGGTGCACGCCGGCATGCTGCGCTCCCGGCAGGGCGAGGGCACCTTCGTCGTCTCCCAGGCCGACCCGGGCGACATCATGCGCGGCGTGCAGCGGGCCGGGATCCGCGACGTACTGGAGCTGCGCATCGCCCTGGAGGCGGAGGCCGCCCGTCTGGCGGCCCAGCGGCACCGGCCGGACGACCTGGACCGGATGCGGGCCGCGCTGGACGCACAGGCCGCCCTGGAGGCCGCCAACGGGCAGCCCTTCGGCGGCGACCTGGAGCTGTACGCCGACCACGACGTGGCCTTCCACCGGGCCGTCGTGGAGGCCGCGCACAACACCGCGCTGACCGCGACGTACGCCTGGTTCAGCAGCTCCGTACGCGAAGCGCTGCTCACCTCGCTCGACGACGAGCAGATGCCGCGCATGGTGCACGGCGATCACCGCGCCGTCCTGGACGCCATCGCGTCCGGCGACCCCGAGGCGGCGGAGAAAGCCGTTCGCGCGCTGCTGGAGCCGCCGAAACGGGCGCTGGAGAAGCTGCTCGCGGAGCGGTGAGGGGGCGGGCCGGAGGTCCGTGATCACGTGGCGCCCGGCGCCGACGACCGGCCACGGTCGCTCCGTACCGCCACGGTCGGCCGCTGCCGGACGCCGTCGCGCCGCACCGGACGCGATCACGCCGCGCAGCCGCCGCAGAAACGTTCCTCTTCCCTCACCACTCCCGCCCCCCCACGCCCGTACGACCACCCCCGCCCCCCACGCAAGGAGAGTCACGACCCATGTCAGGGACCCGGTCCGAAGCACCACTGATCGACGCCGAGGAGGACCTGACCCCGGCCCCGCCGGTCGCCGCGGCCCGCCGCCGGCTGCGCGCGCACCCGGCCCTGCTCCTGCTCGGCATCGTGCTCGCCTCGCTCAACATGCGCGCCGCGCTGGCCGGCGTCTCGCCGCTGGTGAGCGAGATCGGCACGCACTACCACCTGGCCGCCACCGCGAGCAGCCTGGTGACGACGATCCCGCTGGTCTTCATGGGCCTCGGCTCGATCGCCGCGCCGAAACTGGCCCGCCGCTGGGGCACCGAGACGGTGCTGTGCGGCGCGCTGGTCCTGCTGTGCGGCGGCATCCTGCTGCGCATCGCGCCGCCGGTCGTGGCACTCTTCGTGGGCTGCGCGGTGGTCGGTACGTCCATCGCCCTGCTGAACGTCCTGATGCCCGGCCTGATCAAGCGGGACTTCCCGGAGAAGGCCGCGGGCATGACCGCCCTGTACTCGACGGCGATGATCCTCGGCGCCACCGTCTCGGCCGCCTCCGCCGTGCCCCTGGAGAACGCGCTGGGCGGCTGGCAGGGTTCGCTGGCCTCGTGGGCGCTGTTGGCCGCGGTCGCCGCCGTCGTCTGGATTCCGCAGGCGCTGATCGCGCGGCGCGGTACCCACCACGGCCAGGCCGCCGCGACGCCGGCGCACGCCACCGAGGACGGGCCGAAGCTGACCCGCTCCCCGCTGGCCTGGCAGGTCACGCTCTTCATGGGCTCGCAGTCGCTGATCGCGTACGTGATGATCGCCTGGATGCCGACGGTCTTCACCGACCACGGCATGAGCAAGGCCACGGCCGGCCTGGTCTTCGCCTTCAGCACGCTGGTGCAGATGGCCGGTTCCTTCGTGGTGCCGATGCTGGCCGGCCGGATGCGGCGGCAGCGGCTGCTGGCCGTCGCCGTCACCGCCCTGATGGCCTGCGGCATCGTCGGCCTCCTCGTGGCCCCGGTGGCCGGCGCCTGGGTCTGGGCGATCCTCCTGGGCATCGGCCAGGGCGGCGCGCTCGGCCTGGCCCTGACGATGATGGTGCTGCGCTCCGGCGATGCCCACACCGCCGCCCGCCTCTCGGGCATGGCGCAGACCTGGGGCTACCTGCTCGCCGCCGCCGGCCCGCTGGTGCTCGGCGCGGTGCACCAGGCGACGCACGGCTGGACGGTACCGATCGTGCTGCTGCTGGCGGTCTGCGCGGGTCTGGTGCTGCTGGGGATGGGTGCGGGGCGTGATCGGAAGATCGGGGCCTGAGGCTCTGGAGATGGTCTGCTGAGGGCCCCTGGATCGCTTGTTGTGGGTGCGATCCAGGGGCCCTTCTGCGGTGGTACGGCTTGTTCCTTAGCGGTACCGCTTGACCTTCACGAACGGGCTGGGTTGCTCTTACGAACGGCCTGGCTTGACCTTCACGCCGACGTAAAGGTCGAGGGTGCCTCCATGGACAGTCACCGGGTGAACCCCTTCAACCAGCGCGTCATCGAAGAGTTCCGGGCCAACGGGGGCCGCGTGGGCGGTGAGTTCGCCGGGCAGCCGCTGCTGCTCCTGACCACCACAGGGGCGCGGTCCGGCCTGCCGCGTACCACTCCCGCCCTCTACCTGCCGGACGGCCCGGACCGGCTCGCCGTGTTCGCCTCCAACGGAGGCTCGCCCACCGCCCCTGCCTGGTACCACAACCTGACCGCCCACCCCCTGGCGACGGTCGAGGTCGGCACCCGTACGTACCGGGCCCGTGCTGTCGAAGCCGCGGGCGAGGACAGAGACCGGCTATGGGCCCTACAGGTGGCGGCCCACCCGCAGTTCGCCACCTTTCAGGAGCGCGCCGGGCGGCGCATCCCGGTCATGGTGCTCACTCCGTGGAGCGCCCGCGCTTAGCCTCCACATCCACAGCGCGGAATATGCTCCCTCCCGTAGGCGCGCGTCGAAAGGGAGCAGCCACCATGCGCATCGGGGAGCTGGCCCGCGCGACCGGCACGACGACCCGGGCCCTGCGCTACTACGAGGAGCAGGGCCTGCTGCGCCCCGACCGGTCGGCGAACGGCTACCGGAGCTACGGAGACGGCGCGGTGCGCACCGTGGCGAACATCCGGCTGCTGCTGGCCTCCGGCCTCACCACCGACGACCTGCGCCTCATCGACGGCTGCCTGCGCGACGAGCTGATCGGGGACCACGCCTGCGCCGATCCCGCCCCGAAGACCGAGGTCTTCGAACAGCGGCTCGCCCTGATCCAGCAGCGCATCGACGACCTCAGCGCCGTACGCGACCGACTCCTCGACCGGGTCTCCGAGCTGCGCCGTCCGACCGGAACGGGCGACCGTGAGCGCTGCGCGGTGGCCTCCGGCCCGGATAGGGCCACGCCCTGAGCAGCCATTCCTAACCCGCCGACGCGGGCGGTGCGTGGGCACGCGCTGCCGGTGATCCGGTGATTTCCCGCGGCGCCCGCCGCGCACTGCCATCCCCGCGGGCGGGCACTGCCTTACCGTGCCCCCATGAGCGATGTGCTGCACACCGGCCATGGCCCCCGCTCGCGGCTCACGCGCAGGGGCCGACTCCTCCTTGCCGTCGGTCTCTGCGCCGTACTGGCGCTCATCGCGGTCCTGGTCACGCGCCTGCTCGGCGGTCCCGGCCACCCGCCGCTCACCATCCCGGAGGGCCGGCGCGCCACCCAGGTGTACGCGGCGGTCGACAAGGCCCTCGGTGTCGCGCCCGGCACCACGGAGAAGGCCGCGAAGAGCGCCCGGCTGAAGCTGCCGGAGGCGGCGAAGGGCAATCCGGAGGGCTTCCTCTACCCCGCGACGTATCCGGTGGACGACGACACCACGCCGGCGTCGCTGCTCTCGTTCATGACCAACACCGCCGCCGAGAAGCAGGCCGCCGACGGCATCCGTGCGTACGAAACGGTGATCATCGCCTCCATCGTGCAGGCCGAGGCCGACCGGACCGCCGACATGGGCAAGGTCGCCCGGGTCATCGAGAACCGGCTCGACCGGGGCATGCCCCTCCAGATGGACTCGACCATCAACTACGCGCTCGGACGCAGCTCCCTCAACACCAGCCACGCGGACACCAGGCTCAACAGCCCGTACAACACCTACCGGCACAAGGGCCTGCCGCCGACCCCGATCGACAATCCCGGGCAGGACGCGCTCCGAGCCGCGGCCCAGCCGCCCGCGGGCGACTGGCTGTACTTCGTGACGGTCGCCCCCGGCGACACCCGCTTCACGGCCGATTACGCGCAGCACCGCGCGAACGTAAGGGAGTTCAACGAGCGGCACGGACGGTAGCGGGCAGCACCGCCGGCACCGGCCTCCGTACGCGGTGACCCGTGGTGCGGGGCCGTTGTCAGTGCTGCCCGGTATAACTCCTCGCATGGCACTGACGTGGAAGTTGGTCATCGACAGCACGAACGCGTCCGCTCTGGCGGACTTCTGGGCCGCGGCCCTGGAGTACGAGGTGGAGGACCCCACCGCTCTCATCGAACAGCTGCTGGCCGCCGGCCACCTCAAGGAGGAAGCGGTCGTCGAACACCACGGCCGCAAGACCTTCCGCGGTTACGCCGCGATACGCCACCCCGACGACCCGTACGACGAAACCAGCGGCGTAGGCCGCGGACGCCGCCTGCTCTTCCAGGAAGTACCCGAGGCCAAGACGACCAAGAACCGCCTCCACATCGACGTCCACAGCGGCCCCGGCGGCCTGGAGGCACTGGTGACCCGGCTGGAGGGCCTGGGGGCGATACGCGTCCGGGAGGTGGACCAGGGGCCTGCCGGGCACTGGTGGCTGATGCAGGACCCGGAGGGGAATGAGTTCTGCGCGGCGTAGGGCGGGGCGTGATGGCCGCGCCGCTTCGGCAGAGCGCTAGTTGGCACCCTCCGCAACGAAGTAGCCACGGCCGCTCACCACACGCACAAGCCCCTCAGGGCGAAGACTGGCCACGGCACGCGTAGCTGTCGACTGAGACACGTCGAACTCGGCGGCAATCGCCACTGTGCCCGGCAAGCGTTCCCCAGGGCGATAGGTGCCGTTCTGAATTCGCCGCCGGATCTCCGCTGCGACTTGCGGCCAATGCGGTAGGGCTCTGTCGATCTCCACCTGGTCAGCGTGCGATGGCTTCACCCAGTTCGGTACCAAGGTATCTGTCGAGCCAGCTTGGCCATCCGGTGTCCGCCGGGACGAGAGTGCCCCAGGGCGACCGGGCGAGGGTCGGCACCTGGGGCTGAGCCGACCGACCGGGAGTCGGCATGAGCGACGCGGTCGAAGGTGGCTTGACCGAGTCGGCGGCCGTCGTCCTGGGGCTCGGGCGCGCACCAGTGCGCAGCTCGCAGCACACCACCGATCAATCGAGGATCATGCTGCGCCGGACGGCTGAATGCCTGCCGGTCACCCCTGCGGCAGATGAATAGCGGCCTCAGGACGCAGAACGTCCCCGCCCCACCTACGCCCCCGACACGCTCGGCCGGAGGCCCCGGCCGAGCGCCGCGAACCACCGCCCCCTACTCCTCCCCCGCCACCGTCAACGACCGCAGCTTGCGCCCCGCGTACCAGGTCGCCGATCCCGTGACCGCCACCAGAAGGACGACCGCCAACGGCAGCCCCACCTCTGAGGTGATCGCGCCTTCCGCGCCGATCTTCTGGCCGATCGCCAGGGCCCATTGCTGCACGCTCAGGGTGCGTGCGCCCGGGACCAGGTTGCCGACCAGGGTTTCCCATACCAGGGCGTAGACCAGGCCGAAGACGACCGCGTGCCGGCTGACCGTGCCGAAGAACAGGAACAGCGCGCTGTACGCGACGGAGGCGACGGCCGCGGCGACCGCGTAGGCCACCGCGATCTGCTGGCTGTTGCCGTTCAGGATGAACCCGGCGATCAGGACCGGGATCGCCGAGAACGCGGCCGTCACGCCGATCGCCACGATGAGTTTGGTGAAGATGACCGAGGACCGGCGCAGCGGCTTGGCCAGCAGGTAGACGACCGAGCCGTCGTCGATCTCCGGGCCGATCGCGCCCGTACCGGCGATGACGCCGATCAGCGGGACCATCGTGGCGAGCGCGAAGGTGCCCAGGACGCCGTTGGCGGTGGAGTCGTCGGCGCCGGCCAGGGCCCGTACCGCGACGGAGATGACGATCAGGAGGGCGGGCAGCGCGAACAGGATGAGCGCGCGGCGCCGGCCGAGCAGGGCCCGGTAGGTGAGCCGGGCGACGGTGGGGTTGAAGACCGAGGGCACCGGCGAGGGGCCCGCAGCGGGGGCCGGGGACGGGTCCGGCCGGACCGATGAGGTCGCAGACATCGCTTCGAGGCTCCTTTCAGGCCGCTACGAGGTAGGAGAAGACCGATTCCAGGGACTCGTCGGAGGGCGAGACCGTCAGGAGGCGGATGCCGTGGTCGCGGGCGACCCGCGGCAGCAGGGCGGTGAAGCGCGGGAAATCGACGGCCTGGATGCGCAGCGCGCCCTCCTGGAGGTCGACCTCGATCCCGGCTGTCGACGGGTCGGCGATCAGGGCAGCGGCCAGCGCCCGGTCGTCGGTGGAGCGCACGAGATAGCGGTGCGGCCGGTCCGTCATCAGGCGGCGGATCTTGCGGAAGTCGCCGGACGCCGCGTGCCGCCCGGCCACCACGACCTCGATGTGCGAGGCCAGTTGCTCGACCTCTTCGAGGATGTGGGAAGAGAACAGGACCGTACGGCCCTCGGCGCCCATCCTCCGCAGCAGGTCCATCAGCTGCATCCGCTGCCGCGGGTCCATGCCGTTGAACGGCTCGTCGAGCAGGAGCACGGACGGGTCGTGGACCAGCGCCGACGCCATCTTCACGCGCTGGCGCATGCCCTTGCTGTACGTGGAGATCCGGCGGTCCTGCGCGTACTCCATCTCGACGGTGGCCAGCGCCCGCCGCGCGGCGTCCTTGCCCAGGCCGTGCAGTTCGGCGTTGGCGACGACGAATTCGCGGCCGGTGAGGAAGTCGTACATGGCCTCGCGCTCGGGCACGATGCCGATGTGGCGGTAGACGCTCTCGTCGCGCCAGACGGGGCGGCCGTCGAGGGTGACGGCCCCGCCGGACGGCGCGAGGAAGCCGCCCATCATGTTGATCAGCGTGGACTTGCCCGCGCCGTTGGGGCCGAGGAGGCCGGTGACGCCGGGGCCGATGGTCATGCTGATGTCGTTGACGGCAACGACATTGCCGAACCAGCGGGATACGTGGTCGATCTGGATGGTCGTCATGGGCGCGGCCCATTCTTTCGGGGGCTGGTGGCGGGCGTCGGGTGCGCCGTACGGGGCGCGGGGCGGGCGGTCACAGGCCGGCCTTCCGGTAGCGGCGCATCAGCAGCGCGTAGGAGCCCGCGACGGCGCACAGGGTGACCAGGAGCGCCACCAAGCCGGCGGCGGTGGTCGGCTGGACCTGGTCGGGGAACGACGCGGTGCCGCCCAGGAACGTCGCCTGCACGCTGTCGATGAGCGTGATGGGCGAGCACAGGGCGAGCCATCCGACGACGCCCTCCTGGCCCTGTACGGCGGCGATGCCCTGGACGGCGCTCACCGCGGCGTACGGGATCGTCAGCGCGGCGATGACGGCGGCGACGCCGAAGCCGCGGCGCGGGGTCAGCGCGGAGATCACCAGGCCGAGGCCGGCGAACAGCAGCGAGAGCAGCGCCACCGAGACCAGGCCCTGGGCCAGCCCCCGGATCTGATCGACGAAGTCCATCTTGGCGAGCAGGGCGCCCACGTACAGCATCAGCAGCGGCGCGGCAGTCAGGATGAACAGCGCGCCGGCCATCGCGGCGAACTTCGCCGCCACGTAGTCGACGCGCTCGATGGGCCGCGAGAAGTACAGCGGCACCGTCTTGAAGCGCAGGTCGCGGGAGACGGACTGGGGTGCCTGGGCGGCCAGGTAGAGGCCGATGACCGCCTGGAGGTAGATCGCGTACCTGGTGTACGCCACCGGCAGATCGTTCATCTTCGTGAAGACCGCGACCGCCACCATGATGCCGGCGGGTAGGCACATCACGGCGAACAGCAGCATCGGCAGGACCTTGGACCTGGCGGAGCGGCCCAGTCCGTAGGCGCCGCGCAGGCTCTGCGAGAACAGCGACCGGCGGGCGTAGGCGCGGCCGAGGCGCGGGCCGTCGAAGTGGCGGTAGCCGATGTCGTGGATGACGTCCTGCGCCGCTCCGGAGGGCGCGGGGGTCCTGGTCTCAGGCGGCATCGGGGGCGCCTCCGTCCTTGGGGGCTCGGTGGGCGGTCGTCGCGGGGGCGGCCGGACGGGCCGGTGCGCCCGTGTGCGCGGCCCGGGCGCCCGGCGCACTCGCCGCGTCATCGCTCCGGGAAACATCGTCACTGCGGGAAACGCCATCGCTCCGAGAGCCGCCACCGCTCCGGGAAGCCTCGTCGCTCTGGAAGACCTCGGATATGCGGTGCCGGCGCTGTTCCATCCGGACCAGGCCGAGTCCCAGGTCGGCAACGGTGTCGCGCAGCAGGTCGTACGTCTCCTCGCCGGTGGCCTCCACGTACAGCAGGTGGGCGGCGGGGGCGGTGCCCTGCGAGCCGGGAACCGCGGTGGTCACCGCGACACCGGCGCGGGCCAGGGCCGCGCGCAGCGCTTCCGTACCGTCCGGGTGCTCGTCGGTGTCCGTGACCTCGACGGCCAGGGAGGCGGTGAGCTGGGTGAAGTCGTCGGTGGCGGAGGAGCGCAGCAGCTTGCCGCCGTCGATGACGACGACGTGATCGCAGGTGCGCTCCAGCTCGCCCAGGAGGTGCGAGGTGACCAGGACCGATATGCCGAACTCCGTGTACACGCGGCGGATCAGCCCGAGCATCTCGTCGCGGCCGACCGGGTCCAGGCCGTTGGTCGGCTCGTCCAGGAACACCAGCTGCGGGTCGTGGACGAGTGCCTGGGCCAGCTTGACCCGCTGCTTCATGCCCGTGGAGTAGCCGCCGATGGGGCGGTAGCGCTCCTCGTAGAGGCCGACGTGCCGCAGCGTGTCGGCGGTGCGCTCACGGGCCGCGGTCGGCGGCAGGCCCGACATGCGCGCCATGTGGACGACGAACTCGGTGGCCGAGACGTCGGGCGGCAGGCAGTCGTGCTCCGGCATGTAGCCGACGCGCTCCCGGATGGCGCCGCCCTCCGTGGCCACGTCCAGGCCGAGGACGGCCGCGGACCCCTCGCTGGCCGGGGCGAGCCCCAGCAGCAGCTTGATCAGGGTGGACTTGCCGGCGCCGTTGGCACCCACCAGGCCGGTCACCCCGGGGCCGATGTCCACGGTGAGCCGGTCCAGCGCGGTCACCCTTGGGTACCGCTTGCTCAGGCTTTCGGTCACGATCACAGTCACGTCATCGACGGTAGTGGCGGGGACCACACCGGTCGTCAGACCAGGCGGCTGGATCAGCGTCCGACCACAGGTGTAGGGACCCGTAGGGGAGGTCGTGCTTTGGTTCACCCCGCTGTGGTGGCGAAGCGGCGTATGCGGCCTCTCCCGGTGCGGTGGCGGGGCGGCGCGGGGTCCCGGCGCCGGGTGATCCGCCGCGGGTTTTCCACAGGCTCGGCCGACCCCTTGACGTCGCCGCCGAGCATTGTCACATTCATCAGTGTCAAGTTACGGGCACGTACCGCGATGATCGGCTCACGGACGGGACGGACGGTTGGCGATGACCTCAGCGACAGGGGCCACGACGGCCCGCAGGGGCGGCGGGCCACGCGGACTCACCGCCGAGCTGCGGGGGTTCAAAGAGGTGCAGCGGCTGGCGTACGCCTGCGCCGAGGCCGTCGCCGCGCAGCTCAGGCCGGGGGTGACGGAGCGGGAGGCGGCGCAGATGCAGCGCCGGTGGCTGCGCGAGCGCGGGGTGCGGGACTGGTTCCACCTCCCCTTCGCCTGGTTCGGCGACCGCACGGCGTTCACGAACTTCCGCATACCACTGCAGTTCTTCCCCACCGACCGGCGCCTGGAGCCCGGGATGGCCTTCATCCTCGACATGGCACCGGTGCACCGGGGGTTCACGGCCGACATCGGCTATTCCGGCTGCCTGGGGCTCAATCCGGTCCACGACCGGCTGCTGGCCGACCTCGCGGCGCACCGCGAGCTGATCCTGCGCGAGGTGCGCGAGCGCCGCCCGCTGCGGGAGATCTACGAGGACGTCGAGCGGCTCATGATCCGCCAGGGGTACGCCAACCGTCACCGCGCCTATCCCTTCGGCGTCATCGCCCACAAGATCGACCGCGTTCGGCCCCGCCGCTGGTCGCCGACGCTCTTCGGGTTCGGCACACAGTCGCTCAAGGGCCTGGCCTCCGACGCGCTGCACGGCCACCGCGACGGCTGGTCACCGCTGTGGAGCCCGTACAAGTTCTCCGACCACCCGCCGCAGCCGGGCCTGTGGGCGGTCGAACCGCACCTCGGATTCCGGGGCACGGGCGCGAAGTTCGAGGAGATCCTCGTCGTGACGGACTCCGCGGACCCGGAGGAGAGCGCTTTCTGGCTGGACGACGATCTGCCGCACGTGCGGCGATGGCAGGAGGAGGGGGCCGCATGAGCGGGCAGGGGCAGACGGGTCTCGAAGGCGCGCGGGAGCGCTGGGTCCGTACGGGCGGGGTGGAGCTGTGCGTCGCCGAGCTGGGCGATGCCGCGCACCCCACGGTGGTGCTGGTGCACGGCTATCCGGACAGCAAGGAGGTGTGGTCGGAGGTGGCCCGCGGCCTGGCCGACCGCTTCCACGTGGTGCTGTACGACGTACGCGGCTGCGGCCGGTCCAGCGCGCCCAAGCCGCTGCGCGGCGGGTTCACCCTGGAGAAGCTGACCGACGACTTCCTGGCGGTCGCGGACGCGGTCAGCCCGGACCGGCCGGTGCATGTGGTCGGCCACGACTGGGGCTCGGTGCAGGCGTGGGAGTTCGCGACGGTCCGGCGCACGGAAGGCCGGATCGCCTCCTTCACCTCGATGTCCGGCCCGTCGCTGGACCACTTCGGCCACTGGATCAAGAAGCGCGCTTCCCGGCCCACCCCGCGCCGTGCCGCCCAACTCCTCAATCAGGGCGTCAAGTCCTGGTACGTCTACATGCTGCACACCCCGGTCCTGCCGGAACTGGCCTGGAAGGGACCGCTCGGCAAGCGCTGGCCCAAGATCCTCCAGCGGGTGGAGAAGGTGCCGCAGGGCGCCTACCCGACCCCGTCGCTGCCCACGGACGCCGCGCACGGCGCCTGGCTCTACCGTGACAACGTCCGGGCCCGGCTGCGCCGTCCGCGCGCCGACGCCTACGCCCACTGCCCGGTCCAGCTGATCACGCCCACCGGCGACGCCTTCCTGTCCCAGCGGCTCTACGACGACCTCGACCACTGGGCGCCCCAGCTGGTGCGCCGCACCCTCCCGGCCAAGCACTGGGTACCGCGCACCCGGCCGGACCAGTTGGCCGCCTGGATCAGCGAGTTCGTCACCTCGAAGGAGGAGGGCGACCCGGCCAAGGAGATCGTCGTCTCCGGCCCGTACGCCGACCGGTTCGGCGGGCAGCTGGTGCTGGTCACCGGTGCGGCCAGCGGTATCGGGCGGGCCACCGCCTTCGCCTTCGCCGAGGCCGGCGCGCGCGTCATAGCCGTGGACCGGGACGCCGAGGGGGCCGCCCGTACGGCCGACCTGGCGCGGCTGGTCGGCGCCCCGCAGGCATGGGCCGAGACGGTGGACGTGTCGGACGAGGCCGCCATGGAGAAGCTGGCCGACAAGGTCGCCGCCGAGTACGGCATGGTCGATGTGCTGATCAACAACGCCGGCATCGCCGTGTCCGGCCCCTTCCTCAGCACCACCACCGAGGACTGGAAGAAGGTCCTGGACGTCAACCTGTGGGGTGTCATCCACGGCTGCCGCCTCTTCGGCAAGCAGATGGCGGAGCGCGGCCAGGGCGGCCACATCGTCAACACGGCGTCGGCCGCGGCCTTCCAGCCGTCCCGCGTCCTGTCAGCCTACGGTGCCTCGAAGGCGGCGGTGCTCATGCTCAGCGAGTGCCTGCGCGCCGAACTGGCCGGTCAGGGCATCGGTGTCACCGCCGTCTGCCCCGGCATCGTCAACACGAACATCACCTCGACGACCCACTTCACCGGCGTCTCGACGGAGGAGGAGAAGCGCAGCCAGGCCAAGGTGTCCCGGCTGTACGGGATACGCAACTATCCGCCGGAGAAGGTCGCCGCGGCGATCCTGCGGGCCGTGGCGCGCAACGAGGCGGTGGTGCCCGTCACCCCCGAAGCCCGCGGCGCCCAGCTGATGTCCCGCATCGCCCCGCGCGCCCTGCGCGCCCTCGCCCGCGTCGAGCCCCCGTCGTAGAGCCCGCTCGGCACGGTGTCGGCAGGCCGGGGCAGCCGCGCCGCCCCGGCGCCCTCCCTCATGTCCCACGTCAGGAGCCCCAGCGTGACTACGCATCCCGAAGGACCGGAGGAACACCACACGATCGCGCCCCGCCGCGTCTCGTTCGACTGGCGCGACACCCCGCTGCACTGGATACCGGACGAACCCACCGCCACCCACGTCATCAACGTGCTGCATCTGCTGCTGCCCGCGGGCGAGCGGTGGTTCGTCAAGGTCTTCAAGGAAGCCCTGCCGCTGGTCCGCGACCCCGCGCTGCTCAAGGACGTCAAGGGCTTCATGGGCCAGGAGGCCACCCACAGCGTCCAGCACGCCTACGTCCTGGAGCACCTCGCCCACCAGGGCCTGGACACCGCTCCGTACACCCGGCACGTCGACTTCCTCTTCGAGTACCTCCTCGGCGAGCGGCCCCCGTTCGCGGCCCCCATATCCACCCAGGAGTGGCTGCGCTTCCGGCTCTCCCTCATAGCCGCCATCGAGCAGTTCACGGCCGTCCTCGGCAACTGGGTTCTGCACGCCGACGGCCTGGACCGGGCCCGCCCCGACCCGGTCATGCTCGACCTGCTGCGCTGGCACGGCGCGGAGGAGGTCGAGCACCGCGCGGTGGCCTTCGACATGTACGAGCACACGGGCGGCGAGGGCCTGCCTCGCTACGCCCGCCGCGTCCTGGGCATGGCCGTCACCGCGCCCGTCCTCCTCTATCTGTGGGTCTGGGGCACCGCCTACCTCATACGCCACGACCCGCAGCTGGCCGGCCGCCTGCGCTACTCCCTGCGCGAGCACAACCGGGCCGTACGGAAACAGCTCCTGCCGACCTGGCGCGAGCTGGGCGCCGCCGTACCGCGCTACCTGAAGCGGTCATACCATCCCTCGCAGGAAGGGTCGCTGCGCAAGGCCGTCGCATACTTGGCGTCCTCACCGGCAGCCCGCGCCGCGGCGGGTGCGGTGGGCCGCGCGGCCATCTCGTAAGGAGCACCGCATTGACCGACCAGCCGCCGCCGGCCGAGTACCGTATCGAGGACCTGGCCCACATCAGCGGCACCTCGGTCCGCACCATCCGCGCCTACCAGGACCGCGGCCTCCTCCCCAAGCCGGAGCGCCGCGGCCGGGCCAATGTCTACGGCGACGAGCACCTGGAACGGCTGCGCCGTACCTCCGACCTGCTCGACCGCGGCTACACCCTCGCCAGCATCAAGGAACTCCTCGAAGCCTGGGACACGGGCCGCGGCCTCGGCGGCGTCCTGGGCCTGGTCGCCGAGATCGACGGCCCCTGGAGCGACGAGGAGGCGGCCCGCATCACGCGCGCCGAGCTGGACGCGGCGTTCGGCGGCACCCCGGACGAAGCGGCCCTGGCGGACGCCGTCGAACTGGGCGTCCTGGAACGCCTCCCCGGCAGCGACGACGCCTTCCGCGTCCCCAGCCCCCAGGAGCTGGCCGTCGCGGCCGAGCTGCACTCCGCCGGCGTCCCCCTCACCGCCATCTCGGGCCACCTGCGCGAACTGCGCGGCCAGGTCGAACACATCGCGGCCCGCTTCCTCGACTTCACCACCGAGTACGTCTTCCACCCCTACCTGGACCACCAGCCCACCGAAGCCGAGGCCACCGAGGCCGCCGACCTGGTACGCCGCCTCCGCCCCCTGGCCCAGCAAACCGTCGACGCCGAACTGGCCCGCGCGATGCGCACGTTGGCGACGCGGTACATCCATCACCATCTCGGGGGCTTGAGCGGGCGGGGAGTGGCGGGTGACGAAGGTGAGATGGGGTCTGCGCTTGGTTCCGGCTTCGGCTCCGGCCTTGGCTCCTGCTCCGGTTCTGTGCCTGGTCACGAGGAGGGGGCGAGAGCGGATTCGAGCCCGGGCACCGGTACAGGTGCGACCGGATCGCGCACTACGGACCCCGGCGGCGATGCCGCCCTCGGCGCCGATGTCGGGGTCATCACCGATGTCGACGCCGGTACGCGTACGGACTCCGAGCCGATCATGATCGCGCTCTCCGCCGACACCGTCCGAGCCGTACGTGAACTCGTCGGCCATGAGAACGCGGCGGCCTTCATCTCCGCGGCCGCCCAACGCGAGGTCCACGCCCGCACCATGGACGAACTAGCCGCCCGCCGTACCCCACCCGGCTGACCGTAGGGGCCCGGCCTTCCCCACGGGAACGCGCCGCCCCAGCGGGGCCAGGGCCAGGAGAAACAACAGTGCGGCCACCGGCAGCAGGTCGAGCGTGGCGGTCATGGCCACCGCGCCCGCCACGACGGCCAAGGGCCGCCAGGCACTGATCACCCGCAGGACGGCCAACTGACCGAGGAGCACGAGCAGGCCGACGTAGAACAGCAACGGCACCACCGTGTAAATGACGGGCATCACCCCTGGCACGCCCTGAATCCTGGCGAACAGCTCCCTCATGGCCTCGTGATCCGCCGATACGTACGCGACGAGCAGGTCGATGCCCGCCTGCACCGCCAAGGCCGCCACCCCGACCAGCCCCAGCGCCGCCGCCCCGGTACCCACCGCCCGCTGCGTCTCGCCCTGCCGCGCCACCAGGCGCCGCAATCCCAGCAGCACGGGAACGAAGAGCAGGACACCCGCCAGCAGGAAGAGATGCCCGATCGACCAGGCCGGCCCCGGCCCCCGTTCCGTGTCCATCAGCCGGACCAGCCCGTATACCGCCATGCACCCCGGTCCGGCGACAAACGCCGACCGCCCCCACGTCGTAGCTGTCATGGTCGTAGTTGTCATGCACCGAGCTTCGGGGACCGACACGTGCCCCACCTCCGGGAACCCCCGGACACGCCCCTGAGCCACCCCCGATGCTTCCCCGGCCCTGGCCGATCCGCTGTCGGCCCCTGTCTGGTGCCTCCGTCGGCCCCTTGCCGATGGTTCGTCGGCCCCTGGCCATCACTCGGCTGGTGGCTCAGTCAAGCTTCATATCGCCGAAGACCACCTTGCTGTTCCAGTTCCCCCCTCCCCAGTTGTGCGCGGCGGTGGACGGTGCGGAGTACTCCCGGCCAACCTGCGTCCGGCCAACCTGCGTCCGGTCACCGTGCTTCCAGTCATCGGGTGTGCCGACTCCTCGGCCGTGCCGCCCAGGGTGGTCGAGGTGGCCCACCGCGACCGGGCGCCCAAGATCCACTACGTGACCGGTCTTGGCAGGCTGACCAAGGTGGCCGTGGCGGCCGTCCTTGCCCGCCCTGCCGTGCTGGTTGTCGGCGGTGGCCGTACCGGCGGTGAACAGGACTGCCGTGGCGGCCACGGTGAGCGCCCCGACCGTGGCACCAATGCCTCTGCGCATATGACTTCTCCCCTCGTCAGGAGCCGTCCGGAGTGGACACCCTCATCCGATACCGGCGCGCCCCCGGCCGCCATTCGGTCGCGTGCACTCGGGGGACCGGGGGGCGGGTCCGGCTCATCCGCTACGGGGCAGCTACGCGCCGGGCTCCGGGTCCGGGAGCCAGTTCCCGTGGAAGCCGTGGGGCACCCGCCGGGGCAGGTGAACCGTGGCCACCGGGTCCTTGGATATGTCCTCCGCGTCGAGGATGACCAGATCACTGGTGTCCTTGGCAGCGTCGTAGACATAGGCAAGCAGCCACCCCGGTCCGTCGGGCCGGTCGTCCGCCGGGGCGAAGGACGCCTCGTCCGGTACGCGGCCGGGGCCGAACTCGTGACGGGTGCTGGTGCCGGCATGCAGGTCGTAGCGGATCAGCGCGCCGGGGAGCGGGTCGGACCCGGGCCCACCGGCCCGCGTGATATGTCCGAACCGGGCGTCCAGCCCCGCCATCCGGTCGTCGATACGCGGGAACTCGCCCGCCTGGTCGTCCAACTGCTCCTCGGCGACCTTGCCCGAGTTCAGGTCGATGGTCCACTTCCATAGGGTGGGCGGCGACTTGAACTCCATTGTCGGGTAGCGGGACACATGGAGCACGATGTGCCCCTGCCCGTCATCGTGCGCGTTGAGCGAGTGGAACACGTAGCAGGGGTCGATGGAGAACCAGCGGACCTGGCCGTGCGGGTCGTCGCGCCGCAGGACGCCGAGCCGGGCCCCGTACTCCGGGTCCCATGCGAACGGCATGCCGGCCGACCGGCGGTCGAAGACCATCGGGAGATCCATGAAGACGACGTGCTCCGCCGTCAGGTGGAAGTCGTGCATCATCGTCGGCGCCGGCACCTCGATGGGGCGGCTCACCGCCAACTGGCCGTCGGCGTCGGCCCGGTGATAGGTCAGGTAGGGCGCGGCCCCGGTGGCGTAGCCGAAGAAGTGCAGCTCTCCCGTGGTCGGGCAGGTCTTCGGGTGCGCGGTCATGGCAGTGGTCAGCCGGCCGCCGAAGTCGTACGGACCGACGGTCTCCAGCTCGTGTCCCGGACGGCAGTCGATCTCGTACGGGAAGGACGACTCGACCAGGGCGAAGGTGCGGCCGGCGTGCCGGACCACGTGGGTGTTGGCGACCCCGGCGGCCAGGCCGCCTCGCTCGTCACCGACCCGTATGCCGTCGGTGAAGGTCACCGTGCGGACCCAGCGGTTGCGGTACGAGACGGCCCTGCCGCCTTCCAGGCGGACGCCGTGGACCATGCCGTCGCCGAAGAACCAGTGCGCCGACGCGGCGTCCCGCGGGTTGGGGCCGTTGCGGAGGTACCAGCCCGTCAGCTCGGGCGGCACCGCGCCGGTGACGGGCAGTTCGTACGCGGTGAGTTCCTCCATCACCGGGGCGAAGTTGCCCGCGAGGTGTGGGGGCGGAGCGGAAGCGGAACCGGGCGCCGGGGTGGCGGAGCCGGGAGTGTTCGTCGTTGTCATGCGGAACGAGCCTCCTGAGCGTAGGAGCGTGCGCCGGCCTTCTCCAGGTAACGCGCTCGGGCGCGCTGTGGGTAGGACGCGGTGAAACGCAGCGGGATGACGAAGGCACTGACGTGGACGGCGATCAGGACGGCCGTGCCCAGCCCATAGGCCGTGACCAGGACCTGCCCCGCCGCGGCGAGCGTGAAGGACGCGGCCCAGGCCGCGCTGAGCACTTGGTTGATCCGCAGGAAGAGCGGGGTCTGCCAGACCTCGGGCGGCGCGTGGTGCCGGGCTATGGCGAGGGTGAAGGGGCGGTGGACGGCCAGGGAGCCCCAGGTGATCAGCGCCAGCCAACCCGACGACAGGGCTCCGTCGTAAGCCCGCAGCCCGCTGTCCGGGCGGAGGAACGCGAGCGCGGTGACGCCGCGAAGAACACGAGAGTGCCGTACTCAAGGACCCGCATCGAGGGGGACAGACCCCCGGCGCGGTCCAGGTAGAGCAGTACGCCACCGAGCAGCAGGGCCGCCAGCGCTGCCCACTGCCACGACGCCCAGGCCACGGCTCCGTAAGCGATCCACGGGATGAACCCCCGCAAGTAGGTCATGAAACTCGACTCCCCCGACCATCCAGCGACATTCCAACTTCAACATGTCAAAGCTAGAAGGTCATGCGTTGACGTGTCAATAGTGGAAGGTAAAGTGGCGGTCATGAGCCTCCGCCATGCCGTTCTGGGCCTGCTGGCCGAATCCCCTGCCAGCGGCTACGACTTGATGAAGACGTTCGACGTGTCGCTCGCGCACGTCTGGCCGGCCACCCAGAGCCAGGTCTACGGAGAGCTGAACAAGCTCACCGACGCGCAGCTCATCGAGGTGGTGGCCCACGGCCCCCGCGGCCGCAAGGAGTACGCGATCACCAAGGCAGGGCGGGCCGAACTGCATCGCTGGCTCATCGAGGTGGAACCCACCGGCCCGCAGCGCCACGACGGCCTGTTGCGCGTCTTCTTCCTCGGCGTACTCACGCCGCTGGAGGCCCGTACGTTCCTCCTGCAACAGGCCGAGCGGGCCGCCCGGGCGCACGCCCTCTACCAGGAAGTCGCGGACAGCAGCGACTGGGACGAGGAAATGGTCGCGGTGTACGGGCGCATCGCCCTGGAATTCGGCCTGCGGCAAACCGCCATGATGGAGGGCTGGGCCAAGTGGGCCGCCGAAGAGATCAACTCCGACCGGGCACGCCGGGCCCGGGACGCGGTCAAGGAGCAGGAGGAGAAAGCCGAGGAACAGCGGCGGGAGATGCAGGAACAGGAGTAGGAGGAGGGGAAAGGGGCTGGGAGGAGCCAGGGCGGGTGGGTCTCGGCTTGGGGCCAACCCGGCTCACGTGTTTCTCGAACCGATCCCGGCCCGGCCCGGGGGGATTCTCGAACCGATCCCAACCCGGCCCGAGGTGCCTCGGTTTCGGATTACTCCGGCGGTGATGGCTCCTGGGCCCAGCCCGGCTCGGACCCCGAGTGCAGACCTCCGGACCTCAGCCCCCACGCACCCCGTCGAACGCCCCGTACAAGAAGAGCTCCACCAACTCCCGCGCGCCGACGCCCTCCTGCCCCGCGGACGACGTTGTCGCCTGTCCCAGCGCAACGAACACCCTGGCCAGCGCCTCCGGCGTCATCCGTAGCCGGTCCCGTTCGGGCTCGAACAGGGCGGTGACCGCGGCCAGTGGGGCCGCCATCGCCTCCTCCCGGCTGCCGGGCACCGGCGCCGCGCTCGTATCCGTGCGAGTATCCGGGCCCGTACGGGCGCCCGGGCCCGTATCCGTACCCCCGCCCTTCGGCGCCTCCCGCCCCCGCAGATGCCCCGTCGCGTGCAGCGCGCCGATCACCGCACCGATACGCGACAGGTGCTCCCGCATCGCGTCCAGCGCCCCGGTCAGCCGGTCGGCGAGCGGCTGGTCCAGGGAGATGGCGGCCAGCGATGTGAGCAGGGCGTCGGGGCGAAGGGCCTCGGCCACACAGGCCGCCAGCAGCGCGTCCTTGTCCTCGAACACGCGGAAGATCGTCGCCTCGCCGATGCCCGCGGCGCGCGCCACCTTCGCGGTGGTCACGGCCGCCCCGTACTCGGCCACCAGAGGCAGCGCGGCCGTAACGATCATCGACCGGCGCTCGTCGGCGCTCATCCCCGGCGCGCGGCGGCGCCGGCCCGGCGCGCCCGTCACCTCCACTGCCTCAGTCATGCCGCCAAGTTACGCGAGCCGGGCGCCCGCGCCGGAACCGGCCGCCACCGGCCCGTTCACAGCCCTGGAGCGCCCCAGACCGGGAACCACCGGCTGAGATCCGCCTCGATCTCCAGGTCGTCGGCGAGCAGCGCGCGCACCTCCAGTTCCAGGGCACTGTCACGCTTCTCGGTGGGCGCGCTTTCCGGTCCGGTCTGCGGGGCGAAGGGATAGAACGTGCCGCGCTTGTAGAGGTAGACCAACGCCAGCGAGCGGTCCCGGTCGTCCCGGAAGCCCATCAGGGAACACAGCAGTTGCGGGCCGAAACCCGCGCTCTCCAAGGAGCTGTTGACCGCGTGCAGGTCGTTCACCAGGGACGCGGTGTCGTCGGGGGCGTGCCGTGCCAGCATCCAGGTGTAGCCGTACTCGTCCTGGCTGAACTCGGCCGGGCTGCCCAGGAGGCCGCGTACCTCCTCCTGGATGCCGCGGAACGCGCCGCCCTCGACGCTCGCGAAACACACCGAGCCGAGGCCGGTGGGCCGGAACCCGGCCGCGGCCTGGAGGGTGACGGCCGCGGAGGGAAGCGCGAAGAGCCGGTCGAGGTCGGGGCGTACCGGCTTGCTGCGTCCGAGGATGGCGTCCAGGAAACCCATGCGGTGCTCTCTCCTTGATCGGTCGGGTCACGCCGTCTTGATCGGTCGGGTCACGGCCGTCCCAGCTGCGCCGAGATCCGGCCCAGCTGTTCCAGCCGCTGCTCCAGCGTCGGGTGCGAGGACAGCAGCCGCCCGAAGCTCTCCTTCGAGAACGCCGGTACGAAGAAGAACGCGTTGAACGGTTCGGCCTTGCGCAGGTCCCGTGTCGGGATCCGCGCCATCTGCCCGGTGACCTTGGTCAGCGCGGCGGCCAGCGCGGACGGCCGCCCCGTCAGGAGCGCGGCGGCCCGGTCGGCGGACAGCTCGCGGTAGCGCGACAGCAGCCGGGTCAGCAGGAAGCTGACGGCGTAGACGACGGCGCTGACCAGCGTGACGATCAGTACGGCGATCGCCGCGTTGTTGTCGCGGTTGTTGCGGCCGACGCCGCTCCACAGGGCCGCCCGCGTGATGATCCCGGCCAGCACGCCCAGGAACGAGGCGATCGTCATGACCGCGACATCGCGGTGGGCGACGTGCGACAGCTCGTGCGCGAGGACGCCTTCCAGCTCCTCCGGTTCCAGCCGCCGCAGCAGGCCAGTCGTCGCGCACACCATCGCGTTCTTCTGGTTGCGGCCGGTCGCGAAGGCGTTCGGTACGTCCGATTCGGCGACCGCGACACGCGGCTTGGGCATGTCGGCCAGCGCGCACAGCCGGTCGACGGCGCCGTGCAGCTCGGGCGCCTGTTCGGGGGAGACCTCGCGGGCGCCCATGCTGAAGGCCGCGATCCGGTCGCTGAACCAGAACTGCGCGATGAACAGGGCGCCCGAGATGAGCAGCACCACCACCCACGCGCCCTTGAGGAGCACCACCAGCGCGCCCACCACGACCACGTACAGCAGGCCGATGAAGAACATCGTCGTGACCATGCGCGAGGTCAGGCCGCGGTCGGGGGCGAATCGGGTTCGTGCCATGCCTCTCAGTCCTCCAAACCGCAGAGTCCGTGGAGCTCACCCGAGGAACCGCGCTTAATCCGGGGAACCGCGCGGGTGCCTTAGACCCGATTCTCCCTCTTGCCGGGTTTTTACGGCGTAAAGCGGAGGCCATGGATTACGGCGAGGTGGTGGGCCTGGGGGGCAGGCCGGTGGGCCGGGGCGGCCGACCGGCGGGCCAGGAGACCGATAGGGGCTGGGGCACCCGCCCCGACCGGCCCACGTGGCACCTGCGGCTACCGCGGCGCCCCGGCTCCCCATGGCGCGCCCATCACACCCCGCGGCCCCCTACTCCCCGAGCTGCGCCAGCCCCTCCGCAGCGATCCGCTCGAACACCGTGAGATCGGCTTCGAAGACCGAGTCGGCGATCGGCCAGTGCAGCACGATCTCGTCGATGCCCGCCTCGGCGTGTGCACCCGCGAAGTCCACGAAGGCGTCCAGGGAGGCGAGCGGGCGGTCCGGCGAGAAGCCGGTGAGCATGATCTTCGTCAGCTCCGCGGTGTCCCGGCCGGCCTCGGCGCATGCCTTCTCCAGGCGGCCGACCTGCCCGCGTACCGCTTCCAGCGACTCGGCCGCGCTGCCGGTCGCAGACACCTTCGGATCGCCGGTCGTCACCCACGCCTGCCCGTGACCGGCCGCCAGCTTCATCCCGCGCGGCCCGGTCGCCGCGATCGCGAACGGCAACCTGGGCCGCTGCACACAGCCGGGGATGTTGCGCACCTCGTGGGCGCGGTAGTGCTTGCCCTCATAGGTGACCACATCGTTCGTGAGCAGCCGGTCCAGCAGCGGCACGAACTCGGCGAAGTGGTCGGCGCGTTCCCGCGGCGTCCACGGCTCCTGGCCGAGCGCCGTGGCGTCGAAGCCGGAGCCGCCGGCGCCGATGCCCAGGGTGATCCGCCCGTCGCTGATGTCGTCCAGCGAGATCAGTTCCTTGGCGAGGGTCACGGGGTGCCGGAAGTTCGGGGAGGTCACGAGCGTGCCCAGGCGCATCCGGGACGTCGCGGCGGCGGCCGCGGTCAGCGTCGGCACCGCGCCGAACCACGGCTCGTCGCGAAAGCTCCGCCAGGACAGGTGGTCATAGGTGTACGCGGTGTGGAAGCCCAGCTCCTCGGCGCGCTGCCACACCTCCCGGCCGCCCTCGGACCAGCGGCGAACGGGGAGGATCACGGTGCTCAGTCGCATGGGTACGAGCCTACGGCCGCACGGGAAAGCCCCCCGTGAGCCCTGTGAGCTCCAACGCGCCGGGGGCGCACGCCGTAGGCACGGGCACGGCGCTGAACGTACATTCGATCCTGCGCGGCACCCGTTCACCCCACCCGCCGTCGCCGTACGGTGCCACGCCCCGGCGTCCGGACAGCCGCTCGAAGGGCCCTCCACCCACGTCCAGGTGCCCCACTGCCTGCGCCCAGCCACCACGCCACCCGAACCCGGACACCTCGCCGTCCAACCCGGACACCACGCCATCCGCCCCCAGATGCCCGCTGCCCGCGTACGGACGGCCCGACACCCGCACACAGACGGCCCCCGCCCCTGGACAGGCCGTTCTTCCCCGTAAAGCTCATGCGCGCAACCCGCCGCACGCCTGTGCGCGCATATGCGCGAAGATGGACTCCGTGACTGATGCCTCCGCCGAGCCGCCGCAGGCTCCCCGGTCCGCCGAAAAAACGATCCGCCTGATCGCCACGGATCTCGACGGCACCCTGCTGCGTGACGACAAGACGGTCTCCAGCCGGACGATCGCCGCGCTGGCCGCCGCCGAGCGGGCAGGCATCGAGGTCTTCTTCGTGACCGGGCGCCCGGCCCGCTGGATGGACGTGGTCAGCGATCACGTACACGGGCACGGGCTGGCCATCTGCGCGAACGGCGCGGCCGTCGTCGATCTCCACCACGGCCGCCGCATCGTGGAGATCAGCCCGCTGGAGCGGCCCGCGGCGCTGGCGGTGGTGCACGCGCTGCGTGCCGCCGCTCCCGGTACGTCGTTCGCGGTCGAGCGGACCGGCGGGATCAACTACGAGCCGGAGTACCCGCCCTTCCAGCTCGACCCGGCCGCCGTCATCGCGCCTGCGGAAAAGCTCCTCGCCGAGCTGAGCCCGGAGCACTCGCGCTCCCCGCTGGAGCAGGAGGGCGCCGAGGTGCCGCCGGCCTCCGAGGACATCGGTGCCGACCAGCCCGTACTGAAGCTGCTCGCCCACCACCCCGACCTGGACCCGGACGCCTTCCTGGAGCTGGCCCGCGCGCGGGCGGGCGCGCACGCCTCCTTCACCCGGTCCAGCCCGACCGCGCTCCTGGAGATCAGCGGGCCGGGCGTGAGCAAGGCCGGCACCCTGGCGCGCTGCTGTGCCCAGCGCGGCATCGGCCCGGACCAGGTCGTCGCCTTCGGGGACATGCCCAACGACCTCGAAATGCTGGCCTGGGCAGGCACTTCGTACGCCATGGCCAATGCCCACCCCGACGTGCTCGCCGCGACCGCCCTGCACACCCACGGCAACAACGAGGACGGCGTCGCGGCCGTCATCGAACGCATCCTGGACGGCCGCTGACCCGTCCCTCCCCTCGCCGCACAGCAGCCACCGCTGTGCCGGAAGCCACGGCCGTACGGAACGCAGACCGGCCCCCTCCCATCACACCCGCACCCCCCGCCCCCTCAACCACGGCACCGGATCGACCCCCGACCCCACCTGCGGCGTGCGGCGCACCTCGAAGTGCACGTGCGGCCCCGTGGAGTTGCCGGTCGAGCCCGACAGCGCGATCTGCTGGCCCGCCCGTACCTGCTGCCCGGCGCCTACCACCACGGCCGACAGATGCGCGTACTGCGTAAACGTTCCTGCACCGTGCTGTACGACCATGCTGATGCCGAAGTTGTCGCCGCAGGTCAGGCTGAGGACGCGGCCCCGGCCCACGGACCGTACGGGCGTGCCGACCGGCACCGCGAAATCCTGGCCCGTGTGGCGGTGCGCCCAGCGGCTGCCCGCACCGCCGAAACCCGCCGACAACTGGTAGCGCTCCACCGGCCGGGTCCACCTCCCGCCCGGCGCCGGCACCGGTGACACCTCCGTGGCGGAACGTTTCGCCACCGCGGACACCGTGCCGGGCAGCCTGCCGCACCGGCCGCTCCGAGCGGACTGCCGGGACACCTTGTGCAGCAGCCCGCGGGCCGCGCCCAGGCGGCGGCCGATGCGCCGGCGCTCCGCGTCGAGCCTGGTCCGGCGGGTGTCGAGCTCGACGGTACGGACGTACGTGGCCACGCTGTCCACCGCCAGGGACCGGCTCGCACGCAACGCGTCCCGCGCGTGCGCGGCCAGCAGGCGCTGGCGGCGCTCGGCCTTCCGGTAGGCGCTCAGCACCGCCTGCGGAGCGCCGGAAGCCCGGGCGGACCGCAGGACCGGGAGCCGGCGGCCGGTGCGGTACTGCGCGACGGCGATCCGGCCCGCCCGCCGGCGCAGTTCGTCGGCTGTGCGCTGTTCGCGCCGCAGCTCCGCATGCAGCCGGGAGATCCGGGCGTGGCCGGCCCGCGCCGCGCGCAGGACCGCCGCGTACGACCGTCCCGTCCGGCCCGCGTCCCGGCCCAGCCGGATCACCTCCAGACTCGCCGCGGCCAGGCGGTCCGCGACCTGGTCGCGCGCCTCAGGGGGGCGCAGGGGCGCGGAGGACGGCGGTAGGTGCTCGACGGCGCCCGGTTCGGCAGCGGCCGTCATGGCGGCCGGCGCCCCGGCGAAGGCCGCCCCGGTGGCGACCGGGGCCGCCCCTGCCGTCGCCGACAGCGCCACCACCAGCGACAATGTCATCCGTGTAGTGCGCAGCACAGCTCCGTGGCGCCGGTGAGCCGGTCGTGCGGCCCGCTCGCCGGCACGCCGGTCGGGGCCCTGTGGCCCCCGGACCGCTGTGCGCAACCAATCCGGCATACCTGGACACATGGCCAGATGGTTGCCCGTATCGCTCGATCCCTCACAAAAACGTTTCGCCTGTCCCGTCCGCGCCGCTCCGAACGGAGTATCCCGGCACCCGCGAAATGGCCGGAATCAACCGCTCCCGCATTCCTGGCACATCACTCGAATACCGGCTGAACCATCTGGACGCGTCCGGCCGGAGCACCTCCGCTGATCGAGGTACGGAATCGCCCCGCCACCACCGCCGCCCCGGGCCGTACCGACGCGACCGCACCGGAACACCCCCGCCTCAGAGCGGCGCCTCCCACGTCACCATCGTCCCGGTCCCGGCCTCGCCCAGCCCCGGCCCGTACGTACTGGAGCCGCCCAGCGACTCGGCCCGCTTCGCTAGGTTGCGCAGACCGCTGCGCCGGCCGCCCTCGGGGATGCCCACCCCGTCGTCGGCGACCGTCAGCCGTACGCCGTCCCGGCCGTCCGGCAGTTTGATCGTCGAATCGACGACGACCTCGATGCGCGAGGCGTCGGCGTGCCGGAAGGCGTTGGACAGCGCCTCACGGAGCGCGGCGATCAGGTTCTTGCCGGTCAGCTCGCCGACGCGGGCGTCCACCGGGCCGACGAAGCTCGCGGACGGCTGGAAGCCGAGCGGTACGGCGGCCGTGCCGATCTCCCGCAGGACGCGGGTCCGCAGGCCGGACGGGGCCTCGGCCGGGCCCTGTTGCAGCGCGAAGATCGCGGTACGGATCTCCTGGATGGTGACGTCGAGCTCGTCGACGGCCTTGCCGATGCCCTCCTGCACCTCGGGCACGACCGCTCTGCGCTGGGCGCTCTCCAGCATCATCCCGGTCGCGAAGAGCCGCTGGATGACCAGGTCGTGCAGGTCGCGGGCGATCCGGTCGCGGTCCTCGTAGACGGCCAGCCGCTCGCGGTCGCGCTGCGCGTCGGCCAGGACGAGCGCCAGGGCGGCCTGGGCGGCGAACTGGGTGGCCAGCGTGCGTTCGGCGGCGCTGAAGGGCCGCGCGCCGCGGGCACGCGGCGTCGCGAGCGTGCCCAGCACCCGGCCGCCGCTCTTGAGCGGGAGCATCATGCTGGGGCCGAAGCGCGGCGCGACGTCCGTGACCATACGGTCATCGGTCGCCGAGTCCTCCACGAAGACCGGCTCCCCGGCGAGCAGTTGCGCGGCCACCGGGCTCTCGGGCGGCATCTGGGTGCCGACGAGGCCGGCGGGATCGTCGGCCGACGCCGCGACGATCTCCAGCCCGCCGTCGTCCGTGGGCAGCAGCACGATTCCGGCCGCGGACTCCGCGAGCTTGCGGGCCTGTTCCGCGACGACCGCCAGCGCGTCGTCCACATCGCTGCCGGCCAGCAGCGCGGTGGTCACGGCCACCGAGCCGTCGATCCACCGTTCCCGCTGCCGGGTCGCCGCGTACATCCGCGCGTTGCCGATCGCGATGCCGGCCTCGGTGGCGAGCACCCGCACCATGTGCAGATCGCCCTCGCTGAACTCGCCGCCGCCGCGCTTCTCGGTCAGGTAGAGGTTGCCGAAGATCTCCCCTTGGACGCGGATCGGCACCCCGAGGAACGTCCGCATCGGCGGGTGCCCCGGCGGAAAGCCCGCCGACCGCACGTCCTGGGTCAGATCGGCCAGCCGCAGCGCCTTCGGGTCGTGGATGAGCGCGCCGAGCAGGCCCTTGTGCCCGTCCGGCAGCGCGCCGATCCGCGCCCGGTCCTCGGCGCCGACCCCGTACGTCACGAAGTCCGACAGGCCCTCGCGCGACTCGTCGATGATCCCGATCGCGGCGTAGCGGGCGTCGGCCAGCTCGGCCGCGGTCTCCACGATCCGGTCCAGCGTGATGTGCAGGTCGAGGCCCGCGCCGACGGTACGCATGGCCTCCAGCAGCTGCGGCACGCGCGCGGTCAGCTCGGTCGACAGTCCCTGGAGGCTGCGGGTCGCCTCGGTGGCCGCTTCCATGGGGTCGGTGCCGGAGGCGGCCGCGCCGTCGGAATCAGTACGGGCCCCGGTGCCCATGGGGTCTGAGGGTCCTGTCGTGACTGCCATGGCACGAGCCTAAGGGGCGCTTTTCTGAAGAATGCCTTCAATGCGGCAATTCGGACGCCGGACCGGTCCACCCCGGACCGCCCCGGGCTGCCACGTCACCCCGGTCCGGGCGTCCGCCGCAACGGTACGCAGCGGCTGCCCGCACCCGTCGTTCTTCAGCCGTTCATCGGAGCGCCCCCGCACCCGCCAAACGGCCCTCCGCCGCGTCCGCCGACCGCGCGTCCACCGCCCGCTCACGCTCCAGCATCCGCCGGAACGGACCGTCGGCCGCCGCCAGCTCCGCGTACGTACCGCGCTGGACGGGCCTCCCCTCGTCCAGGACCAGTACCTCGTCGACCGCCGCCAGCCCCTCCAGCCGGTGCGTGATCAGCACGGTCGTACGGCCCTCGGTGGCGGCCAGCAGGTCCGCGGTCAGCGCGTCGGCCGTGGCCAGGTCCAGGTGTTCGGCGGGCTCGTCCAGCACCAATACGGGGAAGTCGGCCAGCAGCGCGCGGGCCAGCGCGAGGCGCTGCCGCTGGCCGCCGGAGAGCCGTGCGCCGTGCTCGCCGACCATCGTGTCCAGCCCGTCGGGCAGCGACCGCGCCCAGCCGTCCAGCCGGGCCTGCGCGAGCGCGGCCCACAGCTCGTCCTCGTCCGCACCGGTACGGGCGAGGCGCAGGTTCTCCCGTATGGAGCTGTCGAAGATGTGGGCGTCCTGCGCACACAGCCCGACCCGGCGCCGTACGTCGTCGCCGTCGGCCGCCGCCGCGTCCACACCGCTGAGCGTGTACGCACCCGACTCCCGGTCCAGGAAGCGCAGCAGCACCTGCGCGAGCGTCGTCTTCCCGGAACCGGACGGACCGACGACGGCCAGGCGCCGCCCGGCGGCCAGGGTGAACCCGACGCCGTCCAGCGCGGGCTTGCGCTGTCCGGGGTAGCGGGCCGTCAGGTCCGTCACGACCAGCGGGAACGGCGCCTCCGGTACGTCCGCCGCGGTCGCACCGGCCGGTTCGCCGACCGGCTCCGGGGCGTCCAGCACCTCGAAGACCCGCTCCGCCGCCCGGCGCGTGCGCTGCCGGTACTGCACGGCGAGCGGCAGTCCCGCGACCGCCTCGAACGCGGCGAGCGGGACGAGGACGACGACCGCCAGGCACACGCCCGTCAGCCGCCCGGCGTGTACGGCCTGGACGCCGACGACGGCCGCCGCGGCCACCGTCAGCCCGCACAGCAGCGCGGACAGCCCGGCCCCGGCACCGGCCGCGGCCGCCGAACGGGACGCGATCCGCGTCAGGTCGCGGTCGGCCCGCCGGGTCCGGTCGATACGGGAGCCGAGCGCGCCCGCCACCGTCAGTTCGGCCGTCCCGGTGAGCAGATCGACGACGTGGGCGGAGAGCACGCCTCGCGCGGGGGAGAGCTGCCGCTCGGCGCGGCGGGCCAGTACGGCGGACAGCGCCGGCACCCCGGCACCCGCCAGCAGCAGACCGGCCGCGAGAACGGCGCCCGCCTCGGGCAGCAGCCAGGTGGTGAACCCGACGGAGCCCAGCCCGACCACCACGGCCGCCCCCACCGGCAGCAGCCACCGCAGGAAGTAGTCCTGCACCGCGTCCACGTCCGCCACCAGCCGCGACAGCAGGTCGCCACGGCTGCGCTCCCGCAACCCGGCGGGCGCCAGGCGCTCCAGCCGCCGGAAGACGGCCACCCGTACGTCCGCGAGCATCCGGAACACGGCGTCGTGCGCCACCAGCCGCTCCGCGTACCGGAACACCGCCCGGCCGATGCCGAAGGCCCGGGTCGCGGTGACCGCCACCATCAGGTACAGCACCGGCGGGTGCTGCGCGGCGCGGGAGATCAGCCAGCCGGACGTGGCCATCAGGCCCACGGCGCTGCCCAGCGCCAGGCTGCCCAGCAGCAGCGCCAGTCCGAGCCGGCCCCAACGGGCCCGCGCCAGGCCCCGGAGCCGCGTCAACGCGGAGCCCCGGGTGCCGAGTACGGCGTCCGGCTCCTCGTCGGGTGCGGCGTCTCGGTCCTCGGCCGGTTCGGCGGCAGCGGAGTCCCGTACAGCGCCCGGTCCGTCGACCGGTTGGCCCGTGGAGGCACCGTCCCGTACGGCGTCCGCCCGTGCCATCTCTGCGCCGCCGCTCACGGCCTGCGCGGCGGCTTCCGGTACGGCGGTGCCCTCCTCGGTCGCCGGAGGAGCCAGCCGCACCACGCGGTCCGCCACCGCCAGCAGCGCCGGCCGGTGGACGACCAGGAGCACCGTGCGCCCGGCCGCCAGGCGGCGTACCGCGTCGACGATGCCTGCCTCCGTCTCGCCGTCCAGGTTCGCGGTCGGCTCGTCTAGCAGCAGAATCGGGCGGTCGGCGAGGAACGCGCGGGCCAGGGCCAGGCGTTGGCGCTGGCCCGCCGACAGGCCGGAGCCGCCCTCGCCGAGCACGGTCGCCGCTCCGTCGGGCAGCGCGGAGACGAAGTCCAGGGCACCGGCGTCGCGGAGCGCGGCGTGCACGGCCGCGTCGTCGGCGTCGGGGCGGGCCAGCCGTACGTTCTCGGTGATGGTGCCCGCGAAGAGGTACGGGCGCTGGGCCACCCAGGCGATCCGGCGCCGCCAGTCCTCCGGGTCGATGCCGGCCAGGTCCCGGCCGCCGACCCGTATCCGGCCCGCGGCGGGCTCCGCGAAGCCGAGCAGAACGTTGAGCAAGGTCGTCTTGCCCGCGCCGGAGGGACCGACGAGGGCCACCGTCTCCCCCGGGGCGACATCGAACGAGGTCCGGGGCAGCGAGGGTTCGGTCCGGCCCGGGTGGCGTACGACGAGGTCCTCGACGGACAGCGCCGTACTGTCGGGCGCCGGTGCGTTCCCCGTCGTGCGCTGCGGTGTCTCCAGCACCGCGAAGATCTCCTCGGCCGCTGCCAGGCCCTCCGCCGCGGCGTGGTACTGAGCGCCGACCTGCCGCAGCGGCAGATACGCCTCGGGCGCCAGGATCAGCACCAGCAGGCCCGTGTAGAGATCCAAGCTGCCGTGGACGAGCCGCATGCCGATGCCGACGGCCACGAGCGCGACCGAGATCGTGGCGAGCAGTTCCAGGGCGAAGGACGACAGGAAGGCGATCCGCAGGGTGCGCAGCGTGGCCCGGCGGTAGGCGCCGGTGATGGCGCGGATGGACGCCGCCTGGGCCTTGGCCCGGCCGAAGACCTTGAGCGTGGGCAGCCCGGCGACGACGTCCAGGAAGTGGCCCGACAGCCGCGCCAGCAGCTGCCACTGGCGTTCCATGCGGTTCTGCGTGGCCCAGCCGATGAGGACCATGAACAGCGGGATCAGCGGCAGCGTCACGACGATCGTCGCGGCCGAGATCCAGTCGCCGGTGACGATGCGCGCCAGCACCGCGACGGGCACGACGACCGCCAGGCCCAACTGTGGAAGATAGCGCGCGAAGTAGTCGTCGAGGGCGTCGATGCCGCGGGTGGCGAGGGTGGTCAGCTCGCCGGAACGCTGGGTGCTCAGCCACCCGGGGCCGAGATCGGCTGCTGCCCGCGTCAGCAGCCGCGTCCGCAGTTCGGATTTGACCGCCGCGCTCGCCCGGTGCGCGGCCAGCTCCGTCAGCCAGGACACCAGGCCCCGGCCGACGGAGACCAGCGCGAGCAGCAGTACCGGTGTGCTCAGATCGCCGAGACCGAGATCCCGCTGGAAGGCACCGACAACGACTTCGGCGATGAGCATGGCCTGGCCGATGACCAGACCAGCGCCGGCCAGGCCGAGCAGCACGACCGCGGCGAGGAAGAAACGGGTGGCACGGGCGTAGCGGAGCAGGCGCGGGTCGACCGGTTTCACGTGAAACAACCCTTCCTCGACGGAAGTTGATCAGTGGGGCCCCGACCGGGGCCCCACCGGGGGGGGAGCCGTCCTAGTGGGCGTCGGCGATGTGCTGCGTACCGATGCGCTTGCGGAAGACCCAGTACGTCCAGCCCTGGTACAGCATGACGACCGGGGTGGCGATACCGGCGCACCACGTCATGATCTTCAACGTGTACGCGCTGGACGAGGCGTTGGAGACCGTGAGGCTCCAGCTGTCGTTCAGCGAGGAGGGCATCACGTTCGGGAAGAGCGTCAGGAACAGCATCGCGACCGCGGCCACGATGGTGACGCCGGAGAACGCGAACGACCAGCCCTCACGCCCGAGCCGGTTCATCACCAGCCCCGCGACCAGCGCCAGCACCGCGACGATCATCGCAACCAGGCTGCTGGTGTCGCCCTTGTCGAGCTGCGTCCAGCCCAGGAAGCCGACCGCGAGCACCGCGGTGATCAGGCCGAGCACGGTGGCCGTGCGGCGGGCCCGCTCCCGGATGTCGCCCAGCGTCTTGAGCGAGGCGAACACCGCGCCGTGGAAGGTGAACAGGCTGAGCGTGACCAGGCCGCCGAGCAGCGCGTACGGGTTCAGCAGGTCCAGGACGCTGCCGACGTACTCCTTGTGCGCGTCGATCTGCACACCGTGCACGATGTTGCCGAAGGCCACGCCCCACAGGAACGCGGGCAGCAGCGAGCACCAGAAGATCGCGTGCTCCCAGTTGCGCTGCCAGCGCTCCTCGTCCCGCTTGACGCGGTACTCGAAGGCGACGCCGCGCACGATCAGGCAGACCAGGATGAGCAGCAGCGGCAGGTAGAAGCCGGAGAAGAGGGTGGCGTACCACTCGGGGAAGGCGGCGAAGGTGGCGCCGCCCGCGCTGAGCAGCCACACCTCGTTGCCGTCCCAGACCGGGCCGATCGTGTTGATCAGGACCCGCCGCTCGCGCCGGTCACGGGCGAGCAGCTTGGTCAGGACGCCGATGCCGAAGTCGAAGCCTTCGAGGAAGAAGTACCCGGTCCACAGCACGGCGATGAGGATGAACCAGATGTCATGGAGTTCCATGGTCGCCTCCTAGTACGAGAAGGCCATCGGCCGGTCGGCGTCCGTGTGGTCGCCGCCGATCTTGGTGGGCGGGTTGAGGTCGTCGTCCGTCAGCTCCGGCGGCCCGGCCTTGACGTACTTGACCAGCAGGCGGACCTCGATGACCGCGAGGATCGCGTACAGCAGCGTGAAGACGGTCATCGACGTGAGCACCTCGCCCTGCGAGACGCCGGGGGAGACCGCCGAGGAGGTCTTCAGGACGCCGTAGACGACCCAGGGCTGGCGGCCCATCTCGGTGAAGATCCAGCCCCAGGAGTTGGCGATGAGCGGGAAGCCGAGGGTGACGAAGGCCAGCGACCAGTACGCCTTGCTCAGCCGTGCGCCGAGCACCTTGTTCTTGGTCAGTGCCAGGTTGGGTGGTTCCTCGTCGCCCGTCCGCAGTCCCGGCGCGAGCCAGAACTTCTTGCGGGTGAGCCAGAGCCCGGCCAGGCCGATGGCGAACGAGGCCATGCCGAAGCCGATCATCCAGCGGAAGCCCCAGTAGGCGACGGGGATGTTGGGCCGGTAGTCGCCGGGCCCGTACTTCTGCTGCTCGGACTTGTTGACGTCGTTGATGCCGGGGACCGGCGAGGAGAAGTCGTCGTGGGCGAGGAAGGACAGCAGGCCGGGGATCTCGACGGCGACCTTGTTGTGGCCCTTGTCCACGTCCCCGTAGGCGAAGACGGAGAACGGGGCGGGGGCCTCCTTGTCCCACAGGGCCTCGGCGGCGGCCATCTTCATCGGCTGCTGCCGGAACATGACCTTGCCGAGCTGGTCGCCGCTGAGCGCGGTGAGCGCGCCGGCGATCACCAGCGTGATCAGGCCGAGCCGCAGCGAGGTGCGCATCACCTTGACGTGCTTCTTGCGCATCAGGTGGTACGCGGCGATGCCGACCATGAACGCGGCGCCGGTCAGGAAGGCGGCGGTCAGCGTGTGGAAGACGACGACGAGGGTGGTGTCCTGGGTCAGCACCTTCCAGAAGTCGGTCAGCTCGGCACGGCCGGTGGCGGCGTTGTACTTGTAGCCGACCGGGTGCTGCATCCAGGAGTTGGCGGCGAGGATGAAGTACGCCGACAGGATCGTGCCGATCGAGACCATCCACATGCAGAAGCAGTGGATCTTTTTCGGCAGCTTGTCCCAGCCGAAGATCCACAGCCCGATGAAGGTGGATTCGAAGAAGAAGGCGATGAGCGCTTCGAACGCGAGCGGGGCGCCGAAGACGTCACCGACGAACCGCGAGTAGTCGGACCAGTTCATGCCGAACTGGAACTCCTGGACGATGCCGGTGACGACACCCATCGCGATGTTGATCAGGAAGAGCTTGCCCCAGAACTTGGTGGCCTTGAGGTACTTCTCCTTGCCCGTCCGTACCCAGGCGGTCTCCAGTCCGGCCACCAGGGCGGCAAGGGAGATCGTCAGGGGGACGAACAGGAAGTGGTAGACGGTCGTGATGCCGAATTGCCATCGCGCCAGGGTCTCTGGCGCCAACGCCAGGTCCACGTCGAGTCTCTCCTTACGTCGCCGTGTGCTGACTACGGCTGCCGTGTGCTGACTACGGCCGTTTCGCCCCGTATGCCCCAATAGAAGCGGGACATAAAGGGCGCTTGTGAACGCGTTCACATTCACAAGCAATTATCACCCATGGCTTGTTTCGGTTCTTGACTGGGGGTGCGTGACTACGGTCACGCATCAAGAAGGCGTGCGGGCCCCCTTCCCGCACGCCTCAACAAGTTGTTGAATTCGGCGCCATGGACATCCGCATCCGTCTGTCATGGCAGGCCGGGCAGCTGACCGCCACCCTCGACGAGACCCCGTCCGCCACGGCTCTCGCCGCCGCCCTGCCCCTGGTCGCCACCGCCCGTACCTGGGGCGAAGAGGTCTACTTCGACCACCCATATCCAAGGGGACGGAGTCCCGCCTGGCCTCCCCCTGCAACGTACTCGGCCGCCTCGACGGCGACCCGCGCGCTGGACACGGTGCGGGACGGCGATCCCCTGCGTGTCGAACACGCGTGATCGCGACCGATCAGGTCACAGCTCCTTGCGGAACCGCTCGGCCGCCTGGAGGAACATGTCCATCGCCGCCGTCTCGCCGATCGTCACGCGCACACCTTCGCCCGGGAAGGGCCGTACGACCACGCCCGCCTTCTCGCACGCCGCAGCGAAGTCGAGCGTACGGTCGCCCAGCCGCAGCCAGACGAAGTTCGCGTGCGTCTCGGGAACCGTCCACCCCTGCGCGGTCAGCGCCTCGCAGACCCGGGCCCGCTCCGCGACCAGTGCGTCGACCCGCTCCATCAGCGCGCCCTCGCTGCGCAGCGACGCGATCGCCGCCTCCTGCGCGAGCTGGCTCACGCCGAACGGCACGGCCGTCTTGCGCAGCGCCGCCGCCACCGGCTCGTGGGCCACCGCGAAGCCGATCCGCAGGCCGGCGAGCCCGTACGCCTTGGAGAAGGTCCGCAGCACGCAGACGTTGGGGCGGTCCCGGTACAGATCCAGGCCGTTCGGCACGTCCGCGTCGCGGATGAACTCCTGGTACGCCTCGTCCAGGACGATCAGGATGTCGCTCGGCACCCGGTCGAGGAACGCCTCCAGCTCCGCCCGGCGCACGACGGTGCCGGTGGGGTTGTTGGGGTTGCAGACGAAGATCAGCCGGGTGCGGTCGGTTATCGCCGCGTACATGGCGTCCAGGTCGTGCACCTCACCGGAGGTCAGCGGGACCTGCACGGAGGTGGCTCCGGCGACCTGGGTGACGATCGGGTACGCCTCGAAGGACCGCCACGCGAAGATCACTTCGTCGCCGGGCCCGGCCGTCGACTGCACCAGCTGCTGGGCCACGCCCACCGAGCCGGTGCCCGTCGCCAGGTGCTCGACGGGCACCGAGAAGTGCTCCGACAGCTCCGCCATCAGGCTCGTACAGGCCATGTCCGGGTAACGGTTGAAGGCCCCGGCGGCGGCCACCGCGCTCTCCAGGACGCCGGGCAGCGGCGGATAGGGGTTCTCGTTCGAGGACAGCTTGTACGTGACGGGACCGCCCGTCGCCGCCGGCTTGCCGGGCTTGTAGGTGGGGATGCCGTCCAGCGCAGCGCGCAGCTTCGGGCTCTTCTCGCTCACCGCAGGTTCCTCCTCGACCGTGCCGTCCGTCGCCAATACTGCACACCTTATGAGGATTGAGCCGCCAGGCGTAGGCCCTGTCCGATACGGAGGGGGAGATACCGGGCGTGAGGGGCGGCGGGCCGGTGACGCGGGCCGGTCCCCGGGCGGGTCGAGCGGTGGCACGAGCCGGCCGCCTCCATGATCCCGTACCGGACCCGCCGGAAGATCGTCCCGCCCTCCGGCCCGGCCTTCCGGGTCCTTGGGGAGCGCTCCTCCCTGCGTTACGCGCCGGTGGCTCGCGCCGTGGCGCGCATCCCTCGTGAAGGTGACTTGAGACCTCTTCGAGACCTGGACCAATCGGCAGGGGACTCCCGACGACGCACAACCAGGAACTGGCAGATCAGGCCAAACCCCTTCGTTTCCCAGGGCATTCGGGCCACAACGCCGTGCAGAAACGTGCCTTTCCACTCCTGTACGCACCGTCCCGCGAAAGGACCGCCCGAGCCCTACTATCGGCTCGCCATGACAGCAGCAGGGAAGCACCAGGTGAGCCGGTCTACCGGTCGCCGGCTGGGGCGGGCAGGCATCCGGGACGTGGCCGCCGCAGCCGGGGTATCCATCACGACTGTCTCCGACGCGCTCAACGGCAAGGGCCGGCTTCCGGATGCCACCCGTCGCCACGTCCGCGAGGTGGCCGACCGGTTGGGCTACCGCCCTTCCGCCGCCGCCCGCACGCTCCGTACCGGCAAGTCAGGGCTCATCGGCCTGACCGTCACCACGTACGGGGATGAACCTTTCACCTTCACCGAATTCGCGTACTTCGCGGAAATGGCCAGAGCCGCCACCTCGGCGGCGCTCGCCCGCGGCTACGCACTCGTCATCCTGCCCGCGACCTCCCGCCACGACGTCTGGTCGAACGTCGCCCTGGACGGCACCGTCGTCATCGATCCGGCCGACGGCGATCCCGTCGTCACGGAACTCGTCCGGCACGGCATCCCCGTCGTATCCGACGGCCGCCCTGGCGGCACCCTCCCCGTGATGGGCTGGGTGGACAACGACCACGAGGCGGCCGTCCTGGGCCTCCTCGACCACCTCGCCGACGCCGGCGCCCGCCGGATCGGCCTGCTCACCGGCACCACCACCGACACCTACACCCGGCTCTCCACCACCGCGTACCTGCGCTGGTGCGAGCGGGTCGGGCAGGACCCGGTGTACGAGTCCTACCCCGCCCACGACCCGTGCGCGGGCGCGGTGGCCGCCGACCGGCTGCTGGCCCGCCCGGACCGCCCGGACGCGGTGTACGGCCTCTTCGACCCGAACGGCACCGACCTGCTCGCGGCGGCCAGACGCTACGGGCTGCGCGTCCCCGAGGACCTGCTGCTGGTCTGCTGCAGCGAGTCCACGGTCTACGCGACGACCGAGCCGCCGATCACCACGCTCTCCCTCAAACCGCGCCGGATCGGCACCGCCGTCGTCCAGCTCCTCATCGACGCCATCGAAGGGCTGGACAGCGGACGGCCGGTCGAGCAGGTGATACCGACGGACCTGATCGTGCGGACCTCGTCCCAGCGCAGGTCCACACGTACGACCGTCAGCCCGCCACGGGGGCCCTCCGGGGCTTGACCGTCACACGTTCGAGCGGCCGTGCGGACGCGATCACCGTGTCCGTACGGCCGGAGGTCTGTGTGCCGTGGGCAGAACCGTGCCCACCGATGACCGGTCCGGTTCCCGGCCAATGATCACCACCCCGACGCACCGGCGTACCGCCACCTGCCACGCCCCTTCGACGTACGGAAGCGGCGCGCCCACCTCGCGCCACCCCACGCGCCCCCACCCCGCCCCACGCGCCGCTCAGGCGCGCTGCCCGGCCACTTCGCCGTGTCGTACCACCGGCCGGACACTCCGCCGACCGGGATAAAATCAGCAGGAACCCGGAGGAATCGGCAGCGAACACCGGGTGCCGAGCGATTGACCACCCCCGGGTGCGTCACAAGCCGCGAGCGGCATTCCTATGATGGGCGCACGACACCACGGACCGCCGTCGACCAGGCAAGGTCCGCGAGGTGCACGGCGGCGCGACGGTGGAGGGGTCGATGACTCAGGGGGCCAGTGTGGGACCCATGGTGCGGACCATGCCGGCACAACCTCCGGCTCCGGCACAACCACCTGCTCCGCCGGTCCCCCCGGCGCCCGCGGTCCCCCCTCCCCCGGGGATGCCGCCGGCCGCGCTGGGCACGCCCGAAGCGCCGCACGGCATGCCGCCCGAGTACACGCCCACCGAGCGCTCCCTCCCGGTGATCGGCGCCGGCGCCCCGGCCGGGCACGGCCAGGCGACGGGCCGTACGGACCTGCCGCCCGTCACCCGTACGGACACCCTCATCGACCGCCCGACCGTCGACCTGGCGGCCGTCCCCGAGTCGGCCGCACCGGCCGAGCAGCACAAGGAGGGCGGCGGCCCCCTGTACGTCGTCGGTGACGTGCACGGCTACTACGACGAGCTGCGCGAGGCGCTCGCCGCCGAAGGACTCATCGACGCCGACGGCCAGTGGGCCGCGGGCAACGCCCGCCTGTGGTTCCTCGGCGACTTCACCGACCGCGGCCCCGACGGCATCGGCGTCATCGACCTCGTCATGCAGCTGTCCGCGGAGGCCGCGGCGGCCGGCGGCTACTGCAAGGCCCTGATGGGCAACCACGAGCTGCTGCTGCTGGGCGCCAAGCGGTTCGGCGACACCCCGGTGCAGTCCGGCGCCGGCACCGCGTCCTTCCAGGCCGCCTGGCTCCTCAACGGAGGCCAGAAGAGCGACATGGACCGCCTTCAGGACCACCACCTGCAGTGGATGGCCCGCCTGGACGCCGTGATGGAGGAGGACGGGCACCTGCTCGTGCACTCCGACACCACCGCGTACCTGGAGTACGGCAACTCCATCGAGGACGTCAACGACACCGTCCACGACGTCCTCACGCGCAGCGACGCCGACGAGGTCTGGGACCTGTTCCGCAAGTTCACCAAGCGGTTCGCCTTCCGGGACGAGGAAGCGGGCCCGATGGCCGTACGCGAACTCCTCGACACCTACGGCGGCGAGCGCGTCGTGCACGGCCACAGCCCGATCCCGTACCTCCTCGGCGAGGTCGGCGGCGAGGACGACGAAGGTGAGGGCGTCGCCGTCGAAGGACCGCACGTCTACGCCGACGGACTGGCCATCGCCATGGACGGCGGGGTCACCATGGCCGGAAAACTACTGGTCGTACAACTTCCCCTGACTGGCTGACCGTTATCCGGGCAGGGGTAGCGGCAGGTAGGGAAGTGGCGCAGCGGGGTCCGAGCTAGGCAGGAGCGGTCCCTATTTCCGCAAACACCCTGTCACCCCGTGCCGGAGGCGCTCTACCATCGGTCTATCCGTAGCAGGCTCTCCTCCGTTTCCGCCCACTGCCCGGCCCACGCCGGCCTGTACGGCCCTACGGAGCATCGGGGGATGCACATGAACAGCGCTCCGCACCTGCTGAGCGAGGATCGCGCGGAATTCGCGCGGCTCCTCGACGAGGCGCTGCGCACCGCGGAATACCGGCCGGAAATGGTCTCCGCGGCGGGCAAGCACCTCAACACCGAGCAGTTGCGCACCATGGCGCTCAGCGCCACGTCCGCCATCGCCGCATGCGCGACGGCCGAATACCGACACTACGTACGGCTCCGCGACGAGCTGCGCGCTCCGGAACCCGCACCGGACGCCGGCGGCGTGGAAGGCCGCGAGGAGAAAGGCACAACGGCGGGCTCCACGGGGATGGACCTCGCCACCTCCGTCGGTGAGGCGGCGGAATCCGCCGGTGCCGGGCTGGCCGCGATGCTCGCGGTCCTCGCGCCGGTACTGGCGGGGATCGCCGCCCTGCTCTTCCTGATCATCGGGTACGTCCTGCGGACGATCGGGACCGACCCGGCCGCCGCCCAGCCGATGATCAGCGTGGGCTGGGTCTTCGCGGCGCTCACCGCCGCTGGCGCCCTGATCGCCATGGCGAGCCTGGTGCACGCGGCCTGGCGCAACGGCTCGACCTCCCTGCGCGCACCACGCGGGGACGGCCGGGGCGGCCGCGCCAGGGAGGTGGACGCCGCCCGGGACGCCTGGCGGCAGGCCCTCCTGGAGCGCGGCATACTGCCGTTCCTGCGCGAGGCCCTGGCCGACCCGGCGACCGTCAACGGCCGTGACACGGCCCCGTACGTACCGCGCCGCGGCGTCGACGGCGGCGGCCGCATCCCGACCCTGGGGTACTCACGCCCCGACTTCACCAGCCCGGACGGCGGCCCACCCGCCAGTCCCCGACCCCGCTTCACCAGCCCGGACCTCACCAGCCCCGACTACGGGGGACCGGATCACCATCCTGAATAGCGCCCACTGATCAGCCCGCGGGGGCCCGGCCTGGTGCCAGGCCCCCGTGGTGTGTGGCTGCCCGCCCCGATGGGGTGAAATGCGGTTTATCGGGGTGGGGTTGGGGGTGGGGGGACTTACGTTCGGGGTGGAGGTGATTCGTGATGAGCGAATACGACACACCGGCGTGCCCTGAGTCCCGGCAGGACGCCATGGACGTCAGCGACTTCGTGTACGCGGCGACAGGAGCGCGCGTACGAAGGATCACGCTGCCCAATGGGGAGCACTGGTTTCCCGCAGCGGATATCTGCCGGGAACTGGGCTACACGACCACCCGAAAGGCCCTTCTGGATCACGTTCCGGAGGGGCGACGAGAGTTGCTCGAAACAGTGACTGGGAGCCATGGTCTCGGCATTCCCGCAGGTCGGGAGTGGCGGAGAGACTTGCAAATGGTAGATCTTCAAGGCTTGATCCTGTTGGTGAACGGCTGCACCAAGCCCTCGAGCCTCCCGTACAAAAAGTGGGCGTCCGAGGTCATCGTCACGATCCAGCGAGAGGGCTCGTACAGCCTGCGGAAAGCCGGGATCCCCTTGCCAGGCCCCGGCGCCCCGATGGCCTACGCCATGCCCACGGAGGTCGCCGACACCATCGTCCGCCTGGAGGAGCGCAACCTCCGCGTGGACGAGGAGTACGCCGACCTGCGGCGCCAGGAGATGCGGTTGTTCGGCCGGATCGCCGACTCGCTGGAGCGCATCGCGGACAAGCTCGATGCGGGCGCTCAAACGCCGGGCGAGCAGCCGACCTTGACAGCCGACGAACTGCTAGCCGACTGGAAGGAGCGCCAGTTGGTCGTCACCGGGGACATCTGGGCCGTAGCGGCCTATCTGGCCCCCGCGCTCGTCAACTCGGCGGTCGCGAGCTACCCGTTGCGGGTGATCGCCCAGCGGACCGGCCTCACAGAGCACCGCGTGCACGACTCGCTGCGGATGCTACTCAAACGGGGATGCTTCCGACAGGTCGGGGTGGGGACCGACGGAGCGCCGATGTACACGTTGCGCCGCTGACCGGCCACAGGCCCGTCCGTCGTCGCACGACGGCCAGGCTTCCGGACTCACGCCAACCTGTGGACAACCGTGGGGCAGCTCCGACAGTCTCGCGTGATCCGTCTATGAGCCAGATGTCTCACGCAAGTTCGCAGGTCATCCCCTGTGGACAACGGGCATGAGACTTTCGCGGGGCCCCGCCCCATCTCCGCTCGCCCCCAAGTACCCTCACCCCCATGCCCGCCCAAAACTCCCTCACCACAACCCGCGACGCCTACGACGCCGCCGCCACCACCTACGCGCAGCTGTTCCGCGACTCGCTGCGTGAAAGCCCCCTGGATCGCGCGGCCTTGGGTGTCTTCGCCGAGGCCGTGAGCGCGAGCGGGGGCGGGCAGGTCGCGGACCTGGGGTGTGGGCCCGGCCATATCACTGCTTATCTGGGCGAGCTGGGGCTGTCGGCGTTCGGCGTCGATGCTTCTCCCGCGATGATCGAGCTGGCTCGGCAGAGCTATGCCGACCTGCGGTTCGATGTGGGATCGATGGCCGCGTTGGACATCGCCGACGGCGCGCTGGGCGGCGTACTGTCGCGTTGGTCCATCATTCACACCCCGCCGCAAGAAGTGCCCGCCATTCTGGCGGAGTTCCACCGTGTGCTGGCGCCCGGCGGCCACCTCCTGATCGGCTTCTCGGCGAGCGAGGATGCCTCGTGTCCGACGCAGGTCTTCGATCACGCGGTCGCGCCGGCCTACCGGTGGTGGCCCGATCACCTCTCCGGGCTGCTACGCACGGCCGGGTTGGCGGAGGTGGCCCGGATGGTGCGCGAGCCCCAGCCGACCGACCGGCGGCAGTTCCGGGAGGTTCACCTGCTCGCCCGTAAAGGCTAGTCAGCGCCTCCGTGGATATGGGAGGCCCCGGGTACGCGAGGCCTCCCGTCCGTCACTCAGTCCGCCAGCGGCAGGTACACCCTGTTCCCGCTCGCCGCGAACTCCTTGGACTTCTCCAGCATCCCCGCCTCGACCTCCTCCGGGGACGCGCCGTCCTCGCCGCCGAACTGCTCCGTGATGCTCCTGCTGATCTTCATGGAGCAGAACTTCGGGCCGCACATGGAGCAGAAGTGGGCGGTCTTCGCCGGCTCCGCGGGCAGCGTCTCGTCGTGGAAGGCGCGGGCCGTGTCCGGGTCGAGGGCCAGGTTGAACTGGTCCTCCCACCGGAACTCGAAGCGCGCGTCGGACAGGGCGTCGTCCCATTCCTGGGCGCCCGGGTGCCCCTTGGCCAGGTCCGCCGCGTGGGCCGCGATCTTGTACGTGATGACGCCGGTCTTCACGTCGTCCCGGTCCGGCAGGCCCAGGTGCTCCTTGGGCGTGACGTAACACAGCATCGCCGTGCCCCACCACGCGATCATCGCCGCGCCGATGCCCGAGGTGATGTGGTCGTAGGCGGGCGCGATGTCGGTGGTCAGCGGACCCAGCGTGTAGAACGGGGCCTCCTCGCAGATCTCCTGCTGGAGGTCGACGTTCTCCTTGATCTTGTGCATCGGGACGTGCCCCGGGCCCTCGATCATCGTCTGTACGCCGTGCCGCTTGGCGATCGAGTTCAGCTCGCCGAGCGTGTGCAGCTCCGCGAACTGCGCTTCGTCGTTGGCGTCCGCGATGGAGCCGGGGCGCAGGCCGTCGCCGAGGGAGTAGGTGACGTCGTAGGAGGCGAGGATGTCGCAGAGTTCCTCGAAGTGGGTGTAGAGGAACGACTCCTTGTGGTGCGCCAGGCACCACGCCGCCATGATCGAGCCGCCGCGCGAGACGATGCCGGTCTTGCGGCGGGCCGTCAGAGGCACGTAGCGCAGCAGGACGCCCGCGTGGACGGTCATGTAGTCCACGCCCTGCTCGGCCTGTTCAATGACCGTGTCCTTGTAGATCTCCCAGGTCAGCTCCTCGGCCTTGCCGTCCACCTTCTCCAGTGCCTGGTAGAGGGGGACGGTGCCGATGGGGACGGGGGAGTTGCGCAGCACCCACTCACGGGTGGTGTGGATGTTGCGGCCGGTGGACAGGTCCATGACCGTGTCGGCGCCCCAGCGGGTCGCCCAGGTCATCTTCTCCACCTCCTCCTCGATCGAGGAGGTGACGGCGGAATTGCCGATGTTCGCGTTGACCTTCACCAGGAAGTTCTTGCCGATGATCATCGGCTCGATCTCCGGGTGGTTGACGTTGGCGGGCAGCACGGCCCGGCCGGCCGCGATCTCGTCCCGTACGAACTCGGGGGAGACGTTCTCGCGGATCGCGACGTACTCCATCTCCGCCGTGATCTCGCCGCGCCGCGCGTACGCGAGCTGGGTGACCGCGGCGCCGCCCCGGCCCCGGCGCGGCTGCCGGGGCCGGCCGGGGAAGACCGCGTCGAGGTTCTTCAGGCCGCCGCGCGGCGAGGTGTGCTTGAGGCCGTCGTCCTCGGGGCGGGGCGGCCGGCCCGCGTACTCCTCGGTGTCTCCTCGGCTGATGATCCAGTTCTCCCGCAGCGGCGCCAGGCCGCGGCGGACGTCCGTTTCGATGTGGGGGTCGGTGTACGGCCCGGACGTGTCGTAGAGCGTCACGTCCTTGCCGTTGGTGAGGTGCACACGGCGGACCGGGACCCGCAGGTCGGGCCGCGATCCACTGAGGTAGCCCTTGTGCCAGCCGATCTCCTTGGCGGAGCCCTGGCCGTTTTCGGGCGTGCGTGCATCCTGCAGAGTCATGAAGACCCACTCCCTACGCCGGCATTACCCGGTAACAGGTTCGGCGGTCGACGCAGCGGTTCCCGTGTCGGCGTCCCGGCGTCGGCCGGCCGTCCCGTACGGAGTTCAGCGCCCTCTCAGCCCGGTGCTCCGAGCTCCCGCGATTGCAAAGGTGCCACCACGGTAGCGGCCGGTGTGGCGCGGTGAACAGGGGGCCCTGCCGGTTCTTGCGATGATCGGGCGGTGACCAGCAACGAGCCCTCGCACTCCGCGCACCACCACGATCCGGGTCAGGCGCACGGGCACGGTGCCGATCCGCGGCACACCGTGCCGGGTGACGGCCGTGGGACCGGCGCTGCCGGGGACGGCGTTCACGGCGCCGCTCCAGCCGCGCCCGGGGACGGCGCCCACGCCCACCGGCATGCCTCCGGCCATGGGCACAGCCACGCCCACGGCCATGCCCCGGCCGCCCCCGTCTCCCGTCATCTGCGCAAGGTCATCGCCGCCGTGCTGATCCCCTTCGCCGTCGCGGTCCTGGCCGGGCTGGTCGTGCTGTGGCCGGGCGGGGCGCCCGGCCACAAGCCGTCCGGTGTCGGTTTCGACCAGCCGACCGAGAAGGCGAAGGTGGTGAAGGTGGAGGAGGTGAACTGCGCGGACGTACACGCCCAGCAGCAACAGCAACCTTCGCAGCAGCAACCGCCCTCGTCCGCGGGCCCCCAGCGGCCCCAGCACTGCGAGCGGGCGGTCATCGAGGTGACGACCGGCAAGGACACCGGCCGGCGGTTCGAGTCGATCGTGACGCCGGACGCCACCCGCCACTACAAGGCCGGTCAGGGAGTCGTGGTCGCGTATGCGCCCAAGGCGCCCAAAGACCTGCAGTATTCGGTCACGGATGTGGATCGGACCGTACCGATGTGGGTACTTGCCGCCATCTTCGCGGCAGCCGTGGTCGTCGTCGGACGGTTGCGCGGTGTGCTCGCGCTCGTCGCGCTGGTCGTGAGCTTCGCGGTCCTGACGCTGTTCATCCTCCCCGCCATCCTCCAGGGCTCGAATCCCCTGCTGGTCGCCGTGGTCGGAGGCAGCGCGATCATGCTCGTCGCCCTCTACATGTGCCACGGGCTGACGGCCCGTACGTCCGTCGCCGTCCTGGGCACGCTCGTCTCCCTGCTGCTCATCGGCCTGCTCGGCTCGCTCTTCATCGGGTGGGCGCTGCTGACCGGCAACACCGACGACCAGACCGGGCTGGTGCACGGCCTGTACCCGGACATCGAGATCCGCGGCCTGCTGCTGGCGGGCATCATCATCGGTTCGCTGGGCGTGCTGGACGATGTGACCGTCACGCAGACCGCCGCGGTGTGGGAGCTGAAGGAGGCGGACCCGTCGGCGGGCTGGCGCAAGCTGTACTCGTCGGCGATGCGGATCGGGCGTGATCACATCGCGTCCGTCGTGAACACACTCGTACTCGCCTACGCGGGCGCCGCACTGCCGCTGCTTTTGCTGTTCTCGATCGCACAGAGCAGTGTCGGTACGGTCGCCACGAGCGAAGTGGTCGCCGAGGAGATCGTACGGACGCTGGTGGGCAGCATCGGGCTGGTCGCGTCCGTACCGCTGACCACGCTGCTGGCCGCGCTGGTCGTCTCGGCGGACCGGGACGCCGTGGGAGCCGTCACGTCCGGCGCGGGGCGGGGTTCCGGCCTTACGGGGGCGGGCGAGGGCGTCGGGGGCACGGGTACGGGGCGGAGCGGCACGGGCCGGCGGTCCGTACGCGGTGGGCACGGCAAGCGGCGGCGCGCACGCTGAACCGGCCGGGCGGGCAGCCGGCAACGGCCCACGGGCGAACGGAGCCGGGCGGCCGACGACGGCCCGCCGACGCGCTGAGCCGGCCGGCCCGCCGACCGCCGTTCACCCCGCCTTCTGCGCCTCCGAAAGAATGCGGTCCAACGTCGAGTCGAGCGTGTCGCACACCTCTTCCTCCCCGATCGGCACCAGTCGGTCCGTACGGTCGAGGAAGGCGACCAGCGGTGGGGCACCGGCGCGGAACAGCGCGCGTTCATCGCCCACCTGGAGGCCGATGAAGACGTCGCTGAGGTGCTCGGAGGAGGCGGGCCCGATGCGCACATCGCCTTCCCCGGACGGCTTGCTGAGCCCGTCGAGCAGCAGCTCCCGGCTGAACGCCCAGGTCACGGGCGCATCGCCGGGGAGGTCGAAGGTGAAGCTGACCGCATAGGGGTCCGCGGAATCGAAGAACAGCTCCACCGGAATACGGAAAGCGAGCTCCTCGGACACGAGGAAGCTCATGATCACTTCTGCCTGAACTGTGTCGGTCATCAACCTCTGCCCCGTACTTGGTCGGAGATGGCCAGGAATCGTCCCTCTTGGCCCCATTGACGCCATCGTCGGTCACGTGCAAGCGGATCACAAGGAGTGATTTTTCAGATACTGATAGAGAAGGCGAGTGTCGTCAGTGTCGCCTCCGCCATTCTGCGTAGTCGATCGGTAACGCAGTGTAGCCGCTGGGCGTCCCTCGCGGGAAGGGAAATCGCCATGGTCGCGGCCGCCGAACCGACCTGGATGGGAATCGCCGAGCATACTGTGCCCAAGGCATATTCCTGTTGTTCATAGGCGACTTGGGCGCGGCGCACACTGTCCAGCCGGTGCAGCAGGTCGTCCTCGGAGCGCACCGAGTACGGCGTCAACGGCTGCACCGGATACCGCGCCAAGTGGTCCTTCCTGGCCTGCTCGTCGAGCTGCGCCAGCAGACACTGGCCGATCGCGTGCGCGTGAGCCGTCGTACGAAAGTCCGCCCACTCCTCCACCGGCGGCCGCCGCCGATCGTCGGTGGCGGCCACCACCTCCACCTCGCCTTCCCGGTAGACGGCGAAGTAGACCGCGGCGTCGAGCCGTTTGCCCGCGACCGCCAGCGTGTCCGCGATCTCGGCACGGCGATGGCACTCGGCGCCCGCCCGCCCGATGGTGCCGGCGGCCTCGCCGTAGACGAACACCCCGTTCTCGCGCCGCAGGTAGCCCTCGTGCGTCAGGGTCCGCAGCAGGTGGTACGTGGTGGGAAGCGGTAACCCCGCCTCTCTGGCCAGCTGTTTGGCGGGCGCACCGGCGGGGTGCGCGCCCACCGCCTCCAGTAGGCGCAGCGCCCGCTGGACCGAGCCGATCAATGTCGGGTGCGAGACGGATTCGCCGTTCACCATTGCCAACGCCAACCCCCCTGATCGGGACGCCGGGGCGCGGGTCGGCCCCGACGGCGGGAGCCGCTCCCGCTTCGGCCGCGTCTCCCAGGGGCCCCGTCGTCGACGCCCGGTCCAGCCGTGCCTCACACGTTATTTTCCGGAACGTCACCATCCGGAAGACGCCTGCGAACGGCACTCTAGCTTGGCCGCCGGGGGCAGCAGGGCGATTGGTAGGCGAGATTGCCCAGGCCGCGGAGGCCAGGCATGGGGCGGGTGTAACAGGGCAGGATGCCCCGTACCGGAGCGGGCCGCGCCCGGAAAGGGAAACGCCCCGCTCCCAGGAGGGGCGGGGCGTACAGCTTGGGGCGGTGGGGGAGAGCGGACGTACCGCCCGGTGCGGCAACGGAGACGGGCCCGCCCGCAGGAAGCGGGGCCACGCCCCGCCCGGCGGACTCAGACCCGGGCCCGGCCCCCGGCGTACCGCCCGGTCGTTCCGGCGGCCTCCGTCACCACTCGCTCCGCGAGGAGGACGACGAGGAGCCGGTCAGCCTGCGCACCAGGTAGACGACACCGGCGATCAGCGCCACCGCGATGAGGACCTTGAAGAGCAGGCCGATCAGGAACCCGACCGCGCTGGCGATCAGGCTGCCGAACACCACCAGCAGGACGACGGGCACCACGACCCAGGTCACCCACCACGGAAGTCCTGCGAACGTCCCCTTGCCGGCCATTGCTCTGCCCTGCTTTCTGCGTCGTCTGCGCGTGTGTCGCTGTGCCGATGTGATGCCTTGATCACGCGGTCCGCGGTCCGTGGACCTGTTCAACGTCCCGCATCCGTAGTGCGTGCCCGTTGCCGCGGGCGAGGGGCCCGAAGCTCTGTTCCCCCCTGCACCATCGATGCTAGGGCGGGGCACGGCGGAACGGACGCCGCGCGTCCCCGGCCCTCCCCTGAACCGTCCCCTACGGGTCCCCGGGGGCCCGCCTCAGCTTTCGGGCGGAGAAAAGACCACCATGACCCGCAGGTCCTCGCTGATGTGATGGAACTTGTGCGGCACCCCGGCGGGCACATAGACCACGCTGCCGCGCGCCACCGAGGTCGTCTCCATGCCGACCGTGATCGCCGCCCGCCCGCTGACCACCAGGTACACCTCGTCCTGGTGGTGCGGCTGCTGCGGATCGACGCTGCCCGCGTCGAGTGCGTAGAGCCCGACCGACATGTTCCGTTCCCGCAGGAACTGCAGATACGCGCCGTCGTTCGCGGCCCGCTCCGCCTCCAGTTCGTCGAGCCTGAAAGCCTTCATGCCCTTGGCACCCCTCGAAGAGTCCGTCTCGTCTGCGACGATCTCACCATGAAGAATTTCGTGGTCAAGACGATCGCCAATGCCGCGGCGCTTGCCGTGGCCATCTGGCTGTTGAAGGACATCACGCTCACCGGGGAGAACACCGGTCGCAAGGCGCTGACGCTGGTCCTGGTCGCGCTGATCTTCGGTGTGGTGAACTTCGTCGTCAAACCCGTGGTGAAGCTGCTGTCCTTCCCCCTCTTCATCCTCACCCTCGGCCTGATCACGCTCGTGATCAACGCGCTGATGCTGCTGCTCACATCGTGGCTGGCGGACAAGTTCCACCTCGCCTTCCATGTGGAGGGCTTCTGGACCGCCGTACTGGGCGGCGTGATCATTTCGATCGTCTCCTGGGCGCTGCACGTGGTGCTGCCCGACGACCAGGACTGACCCCGGTACGGATACGGCGATCACGAAACGACAGGACCGACACGTGCACTCCCCGATAACCGGCCCGGCTTCGACATCGGCATCGACGCCGTCGCGGAAGCCGTCGCCGTCAGCGGTACGGGACGCTTCGGCCCGCCTTCAAGCGGCCGCCACCTCCCCGTACCGGGTCTGCTTCGTCTGCACCGGCAACATCTGCCGCTCCCCGATGGCCGAGGCCGTCTTCCGCGCGCGCGTCGAGGAGGCCGGTCTCGACGGGCTGGTCGAGGTGGACAGCGTCGGCACCGGCGGCTGGCACGAGGGGGACGGCGCCGACCCGCGCACCGTCGCCGTCCTGCGTGCCGCCGGTTACGAGGAGGACCACAGCGCCCGTCAGTTCCAGGCCGACTGGTTCGGCCGGCTCGACCTCGTCATCGCGCTGGACGACGGGCACCTGCGCGCGCTGCGCCGGCTGGCGCCCACCGCCCAGGACGCCGCCAAGGTGCGGCTGCTGCGCTCGTACGATCCGGCTGTGATCTCCGACGGCCCGGCCCCGCACTCCCACGATCTGGACGTGCCCGACCCGTATTACGGCGGTATGGCAGGGTTCGAGGAATGCCTGGAGATGGTCGAGGCCGCGAGCGAGGGACTGCTGCCGGCGGTACGGGACGCGCTCGCCGCGCGGGGACAGATCACCGGGGAAGTGCCGCGGGGCGCGACGGCTCCTGTAGGCGCCCCGGTTGCCGTCGCGGGCGTCCCGGTAGCCGTGGAGGACGCGCCGTAAGGCCGCGGCTCCGGCTCCGTCAGGCCCGTATTCACAAGGAGACACGCGCATGACAGGTGACAGCACACGGGCCGTACGGGCCGGACTCCCGGCGGCCGAGGCCTACGAACCGTCCCTCCCCGGCCCGGTCTTCGCCGCGCACTACCACCTGCCCGGCGACGCCACCGGTCCGTACACCTACGGCCGCGACTCCAACCCCACCTGGACCCGGCTGGAGGCGGCCATCGGCGAACTGGAGTCCCCGGACGCGGACGCGCACACCGTGTCCTTCGCCTCCGGCATGGCCGCCGTCTCCGCCGTCCTCTTCTCCTGCCTGCGCAACGGCGACGCCGTCGTGCTCCCCGACGACGGCTACCAGCTGCTGCCCGCCGTACGCGCGCGCTTGGAGAGCTACGGCATCGAGGTCCGTACGGCGCCCACCGCGGGCGACGCGCAGCTCGGCGTACTCGACGGTGCCCGGCTGCTGTGGATCGAGACACCCTCCAACCCCGGCCTGGACGTCTGCGACATCCGGCGGCTGGCCGAGGCCGCGCACGCGCGCGGCGCCCTGGTCGCCGTCGACAACACCCTGGCCACCCCGCTCGGCCAGCGCCCCCTGGAACTCGGCGCCGACTTCTCGGTGGCCAGCGGCACCAAGGCGCTGACCGGACACGGCGACGTGCTCCTCGGGTACGTCACCACCCGCGACCCGGCGCTCGCCGACTCCGTACGGATGTGGCGCAAAACCGTCGGTGCGATCCCCGGCCCCATGGAGGCGTGGCTGACCCACCGTTCGCTCGCCACGCTCGCCCTGCGGGTGCGCCAGCAGTCCGCAGGGGCGCTCGCGCTCGCCACGGCACTGCGCGAACGCCCCGAGGTCACGGGCCTGCGCCACCCCGGGCTGCCGTCCGACCCCGCCCACGAGCAGGCCGTACGGCAGATGCGCGCGGACCGCTTCGGCTCCGTGGTCTCCTTCACGCTGCCCGACCGCGCCCACGCGGAACGCTTCCTGGCGGCACTGACCCTCGTGGACGACGCGACCAGCTTCGGCGGCGTACGGTCCACCGCTGAGCGGCGCGGACGGTGGGGCGGCGACGCGGTGCCGGAAGGTTTCATCCGCTTCTCGGTCGGCGTGGAGGAGCCAGCTGACCTGATTGCGGATGTGATGGGGGCGCTGGATGCGGCTTCGGGTGCGGGAAGCAGCTGACACGGCCCTCGGGGAACCGAGTCCAGGGGCTCAGGCCGTACGGCCGGTCCTCGCCCTTCCCGGTCCGTACCAACGCCGCTACGTAAAGCGGGCTGGCAGGGTATCCCCCCTCGGCACCCTGCCAGCCCCGGTTCTCGGCACTACGAACCGCGCAGACAAGGCTAGTTGACTCAGCGTCAGTGTCCAATCACGCTGACGACACAGTCCTATCGACAAATTTATAGTTGGGCGGGCCCCGGGGGTGCCGGAGCGGAAGGGGGTACGCGTGGACCTTGCCTTATTACGCACGTTCGTCACGGTGCACCGAGCGGGCTCCTTCACCCGGGCCGCCGCCCTGCTGGGCCTCTCCCAGCCCGCCGTGACCAGCCAGATACGCAGCCTGGAGCGGCAGTTGGGCCGCCCGCTCTTCCTCCGCAAGGCCCGTGGCGTCACCCCCACCACCGTCGGCGACGAACTCGCCCACAAGGTGGCGCCCCACTTGGACGCGCTCACCGAGATCACCGAAGCCGGGCTCGACGAGGAGTCCGCCATCCGTACGCTGCACCTCGCCGGGCCGCCGGAATTCACCTCCCAGCGCGCGCTACCGGCCCTCACCCCGCTCATAGACCAAGGGCTTTGCGTACGCACCGCCTTCGGCTCCGCGGACGAGCTGCTGTCCGGCCTCGCCGACGGCCACCACGACCTCGCGATCACCACCATCCGGCCCCGCGGCGCCCTGCTCACCGCGACGCCGCTGTGCGACGAGGAGCACGTCCTGATAGCCGCTCCCCGGTGGGCCGCGCGCCTCGGCGGCCCGGCGGCCGTCCAGGCCAAGGGTGTGCGCGCGCTCGACCCCGTACCGCTCGTCGAGGTCCACGAAAGCCTGCCGCTGGTCTCCCGGTACTGGACCGCCGTCTTCGACACCCCGCCCGCGGCCTCCGCCACCGTCATCGCCTCGGACCTACGGGCGGTACTGGCGTGCGTGACGGCCGGCGCCGGCCTGGCGGTACTGCCCCGCTACCTGTGCGCCGACGCGCTCGACAGCGGCGAGATCGTCGCCCTCCTGGATCCCCCCGTACCGCCCCTGCGTACGTACTTTCTGGCCACCCGGGCAGGCACACTGGCGCTGCCGCACATCGCGCGCCCGCATGAGTGGCTGCTGCGGGCGGCGGTGGAGTGGTGAAGGGGGTCGGGCGGCCGAGCTCGGTGCGGGTATTCAGGTCCGGTGCGGGTACTCGGGGTCGGTGCGGGTACGGCTGTGGATGTCACGGGTGCGGGGGCCACTGGCCCCGCTACGGGGATCGATGCCGGTCGGCAGGCCGGAAGCCAGAGCTCGGGTGTCGGGCCGCTCTCCGGCCCTCGGCCGGACCACGTCTCGCCCGCGTCGCGACGGACTGGTGGGACGGTGGTTTCACCGCGCCCCTGCTGCGGCATCTGTCCCGTATGACCGTACGGCCAGTCGTCAAACGCACCGCCCGCGCGATCCTGCTCGACGGTGCGGACATCGTCCTGATCAAGCGAACCAAGCCGGGCCGGGCCCCGTACTGGATCACTCCCGGCGGCGGCGTCGAACCGGAGGACGCCACGGTCGTCGACGCCCTGCACCGCGAACTCCACGAGGAACTGGGCGCCAAGGTCACCGACGTCGTCCCGGTCTTCGTGGACACGGTCGAGCACATCAGTGACGGCGGGGTGGACGGCGTCAAGGTGCAGCATTTCTTCGTCTGCCGGCTGGAATCCATGGACCCCTCCCTGCGGCACGGCCCGGAGGTGGAGGAGCCCTGCGGGCAGTACGAAATCGTGCGCGTACCATTCACGCGCGTGGGCATCGCCTCCGCCGAGGTCGTCCCGCTGTCGCTGCGCCACTACCTCGACGGCAACATCGAGGGCATTCGGGCGATGCATGCGCCTGATCTGGGGTGAGGGGGCGGTTCGGTGATCTGGCGGGGCCGTAGCGGTGCGGCCGGGCCGGTCGTAACGAGCCCGTACGCGTAGTCGTCCCGCCCCGACCTACCCGAACCAACCCCGGAACTCGTCGTCCACGCCGTCTTCCGGCCCCCGGTTCCGCGCCCGTGCGAGCACCCGCTCGACCTCGCGTTCCACTTCCTCCCGGACCTCACGGGACCGCGGGCGAGGGCTGAGCGGAGGGCGACGGGATGCGGTCTCCTGGCGGCTGCAGGGTACTTGACGACTACCGGGTGCCTGTCGGCCGGACGGTGCTTGGCGGCTGCCGGGCTCCCGACGGCTGCCGGGATCGGGGCGCGCCCCCTCACCTCTTGGGGGCAGGTCCTGCCGCGCTTCGATCTCCCTCGGCGCTTGGGGCCCTCGCGTCTCCTCAGGCCCTCTCCGCGCTCCGGACTCCCCCGGCGCTTCGGACTCTCTCGGTGCTTCGGGCTCTCTCGGTGCTTCGGGCTCCCTACGAGAAGCCGCCTCCGCCGCCGCTCCGAAGAAGTCGCCACCTTTGCGCTTGGCGTCATCCGTTCCCCAGGCGCGGGACCCGCTCGACTGCCGGGGCACCTTCTGCAGGTGCGGGATGTGCTTGGCGCAGTGAATGTACGTTTCCTCAACCGCGACCTCGACCCACAGCTGCGCGCGCCGGCCGGGTACCGGATCGATGGGCAGGTACGGGTGCCGCTCCCGCATCTCGTCGTCCATGACCACCCGCGCCCGGCCGTTGACGTGCAGCCCGATGCGGTCACGGGTGAAGTCGATCATCAGGATGCCGAGGTGCGGGTTCTCCGAGATGTTGCCGATCGACGCCATGACGCCGTTGCCGCGGTACTCCGGGTACGCGATCGTGCGCTCGTCCAGGACCTGGACGAACCCGGGCGGCCCGGCCCGGAACGTGGAGTCGCACTCGCCGTGCCGATCGGCCGTCGCCAGGAAGAACATCTCCTGGCGGCCCACGAACTCCCGCATCCGCGGGTTGAGATGGTCCAGCACCTGATCGTCGTAGAAGCGGTCGGCGCGGTCGGTCGTGCCCATCCGCTGCTGCACCAGGTGCTCACCGTCGCTGCCCGGCCGCGCTCCCCGTACGCCCGTGCCGGGCTCCGCGCCCCCACCTGGCCCGACCAGCCCATACGCATCGGACGCCCCAGGCACATCACCAGGCGTACCAGTCCCGCCGGAGCCCCCAGCTACACCAACCTCCCCGGCACCCCCGTCCACACCGACCGCATCAGCCGCCCCAAGCGCCCCCTTCCTCCCCCTGCCTTCGGCCGTCACCCTCGGCACCCTGGCCGCCTGAAGCTCTCCATAGGCCGTCAAGCCGTCTCCACCCTGTGCCGCCAAGCCGTACTCACCATGTGTCGTCAATGCTCAATCTCCCGCCGCGACCAGCTCTTCCACGGAGTCGTGCCGTATGCGGTCGGAGGGAATACCGACCCCCACCAACGCGTCCACGCCGTTTCGGATCATTCCGGGCGGCCCGGACAAGTAGGCGTCATATTCCCACCAAGGCCCGTACTGGCGCACTGCGTCCGGGAGTTGACCACTGAGGCTTCTACGCGGCCCGCCGCCCCGACCGAGGGCCACGACCGTGCGCACGGACAGCCACGGGTGGCTCTGCTCCAGCCGCAGCATCGTGTCCAGGTCGTAGAGGTCGTGGTCGCTGCGGGCGCCGTAGAAGACCTCCATCGGACGCCGGTGACCCCGCTCGGCAACGTCCTCGATCAGGGCTTTGATCGGAGCGATGCCCGTACCGCCGCCGAGGCACAGCAGGCCGTTGTCAGTGGTGTGGTCTACGGTCATGGAACCGGATGGGGGACCGAGCCGGATGACATCGCCGGGGCGGGCGCGATGGACCATGGCGTTGGAAACCCACCCGGCCGGCACGGCTTTCACATGAAAGGAGAGCAGGCCGTCGGAGCGGGGCGCCGCGGCAAAGGAGTAGTGCCGCCACACGCGCGGCCACCAGGGGGTTTCGACACTGGTGTACTGACCGGCGAGGAAGGGGTACGGCTGGTCCGGTCGTACGGTCACGACCGCGATGTCCGGTGTACGCAGCTCGTGCGAGACGACCTCGGCCTGCCACCAGGCGGGGGCCACCAACTCGTCCTCGGCAGCCGCGTCGATCATGATCTGCGAAATCTTGGTGTACGCCCGCACCCAGGCGGCTTCGGCCTCCGGGCCCCAGGTGCTGGAGGCGTAGCGGGCGAGTGCGGTGAGCAGGCACTCACCGACGGCCGGGTAGTGCCCGGGCAGGGTGCCGTACTTCCGGTGCCCGCGACCGAGGTGGGAGAGGTACTCGGTGAGATAGGCCGTGTCGTCGACGTTCTTGACGGAGGTGAGCAACGCCTTGAACAACCGGTCCCGTTGGGTGTCCATCGCGGCGGGAAAGAGCGCCCGCAGATCGGGATGGCGCACGAACAGCAGCGCGTAGAAGTACGAGGTGACCTTGTCCGCCACGGGCCCGATCTCGTCCAGAGTCCGCCGGATGATCACCACGTCGGCCGAGTCCCCGGGGCGCCCCGGCGACGAGGCGGCCGCGCTCACCTGCGCGGGACCCGAGGCGTCGGCGGAGGCTGAAGTGGAGTGGGGAGCGGTGGTGGCGGTGGAGGTGGGCGGGTGGGTAGGGGGAAGGGGGGAAAGAGCCCCAGCCTCGGCCCCGGCCTCACCCCCGCCCCAGACGCCCTCGGCCGCCCGCCCGCGTACGATTTCGTCGCCGAGCCCGGGCATGCCCACGGGCCCGTGCCCAGGTACGCCCTCACCGCCGTGCCCAGGTACGCCCTCGCCCCCGTGCCCGGGTATCTGATCGAGCGCGCCCCCGGGGCCGTGATCACCCGTGTGCTCCGGTGCCCGCTCCCGTTCCGCTGCCGTGCCCACGGGCCTTATCGAGCTGACCGGCCGACCGGACACCCGTGCCCGGTCGTCGTGCTCATCGTGCCCGCCACCGCGTACGGCGTCGCCATGAACGGCGTGACTGACCGCCGCACCGTCGCTCCGCTGCCCGTGCGTGCCCTGCGCATTCCACGCAGTGTGACCGCCGGATTCGTTACCGGCATACGGCACGGCACGCCCTACGGAAGCGTCACGCGCATCGGCGGCATCGCCGCCACCGTTACGGCCATTTCCCTCGTACCGCTCGTCACGGCCACCGTGCCCAGCGTGGCCGCTCTCTTCGCCGTCCCGGCTGTTCCCGCCGTCCCGGTCTTCCGCAGGCCCCTGTTGGTCTTCGGGGGACTTCTTCGACGGAGTGAACCATCCCCAATCGCCACTGCTGCCGCCAGAAGAGCCGTTATCGGCCGACGTGGTGGTCGGAGCGTCCATGGTCTGCCTCGCCTCGAACGTCTAACGATCGCCTTCGCACTTCCGCAGTTCGGAATGCGCCCGGAATTCCCGCGCCCCGTCGGAATTCTCAATCGGTCGGAGCTCTCCCGGCAACACCCTCCAAAGCGGACACATCTCAGTTCCCCCGGCACCGTTTCCGGCACCGTCTCGGCAGCATGCCATCCGGCCGTGGCGCACCGGGCAAACAGCCGGAAACCCGGTCGCTACGCGGCGTGTTGCCACTAGGCTGGCGGGCTTTGCGGCCCGCTGGGGGCGTACGGTCACCGGCTCGCGGACGTCCTCCCGAGGTACGCGAGGTCTCTCTCGTACGACCGGACTAGACCATACCCGCAGTACTTGAATGCACAACCCCTGAACCGGAAACACTTCATCCGGCCCTGCGATTTACGCGACCCTTCCCACAGAACACAATTCATCGGGCATGGCGCACGAATCGGCCGCGGGCAGGCGGGAATTACCCGGCCGCCCGCACCAGCGCGTACGCCTCGCGCAGATCACGTCCCTCGTACGCATACGAGGCCAGCCCGCTGACATGGTGGTCCGCATTCACCGCGACGGACGCGGGGACGGCCGCGAACAGAGCGGTGTCGGACAGGGAATCGCCGTACGCCACGCAGTCGGTCCGTTCCAGTCCGAACCCGGCGCACAGTTCATCCGCAATCCTCACCTTTGCAGACGGGGAAAGTATCCCGTCCGGTTCCACCGGATCCCGAAAAGGCAGCGCGGGCCAGCGCGAGCCGTGCGCGGCGTCCGCTCCCCAGACCGTCAGCCGCTCCACGAAGAAGCCCGGCGACATGGAAATCACCGCGCACCGTTCGCCCCGCGCCCTGATGTCGGCCCATACCTCTTGGATGCCGTCCAGCCACGGAGCGCCGTCGAAGGCCGCCGCGACCACTTCCTCGGTCAGTTCCGACCACAGTTCGCACGCCAGCTCCGCGAAGCGCACCGGCGTCACCTCACGGGTGATGAAGGCACGCTCCAGCTCGGCTATCTCCCGGTCCAGCCCGAGGTGCCGGGATATCTCGATGGAGGCGGCGGAACCGTAGAGCAGCGTCCCGTCCATGTCGAAAAGATGTAGCTTCCCCATACCGGGGAGCCTAGGACGCGGAGTCCCCTTGCGTCCCGTACGTCGCACCACTCACTCACGCAACACGAATCGGGCACGGACCGCGCACAGCCCAGCCACGCACCACACATCCCGTACGCACCGCACTGCCTCGCACGCCCGCCCCGTCACGTACACGCCACCCACCTCGTACGCACCAGCCACCCTCGCCTACTCAGCCCCGAGTACGACCGGATACTCCCGCCGTCAGATGCCGAGCGGCCCACCGGACGCGACCGTGCACCCCATGAAGCAGCTCAGCCGGCCCGCGCGCCGGGCCCATCTGGTCGTGCACGTCGCGGTCTCCGTCGGCTGGCTCGGGCTCACGCTCGGCCTGCTCACGCTCAGCGTGACCGGATACGCCTCGGGATCGCCGGACACCACCGTGGCCGCCTATCGGGCCATGAAGATCTTCAGCGACTGGCTGCTCCTACCGGTGGCGCTGTTGACGCTGGTCAGCGGGCTGATCGTCTCGTTGGGCACGCCTTGGGGCCTGGCCCGCCACCGCTGGATCGTCGTCAAGTTCTGGCTGACCCTGGCGACCGTTGTGCTGACGGCCTTCTCCCTGCGCCCGGGGATCGACCGGCTCGCCGCCGACGCCGTGGCCGGCACCCCGGACACCGGGTTGAGCATGGTGGCCGCCCCTTCCGTTGCCACGGCCACGTACTTCTTCGTCACCGCGATCTCCGTACTCAAGCCGTGGGGCCCCACCAAACGCGACAGCCGACTGCGCGCCGCGCAGTCGGCCGAGGTCCGCGAACGGGCACGTAAGCGCCCGAGTGGAGCCGTCAGTTGAGGCCCGCCGCCTCGATGGCGGTCCGGGCGATGCGGTCGTCCTGCTCCGGGGCGCCGCCGCCGACGCCGATGGCGCCGATCAGCCGCCCGTCCCGGTGGACGGGCACGCCACCCGCGATGAACAGCAGCGGACGGTCGAGCGCCGTGGGCAGGGTGTGGAAGAGGCCGTCGGGCCGTACGGCGTCGACGAGGTCGGCGGTCGGCGCGTCCAGCTGCAGGGCGGTGTACGCCTTGCGGGTGCTGGTCTCGCCGGAGATCAGCACGGCGGTGTCGTCGCGACGGAAGCCGAGCAGGTGGCCACCCGCGTCCAGGACGGTGACGCTGCCCCGCACGCCGAGGTCGTCGGCCGCGCGGCGGGCGGCGTCGATAAGGGCGTCCGCGTCGCGAGTGGTGAGGGGGCGAACGGAGGGGGTGGTGCTCATGAGTGGTGCTCCTAGGTGAACGGGTGGTGCTTGTCCGTGGTTCCGAGCGGTTGCCAGGGGCGCGGCTCGGAAGTCTTGATGGGTGTGGGGCCGAGGATCGGGCTGGTCGACCCGGGAGTTGGGTGGCTGGCCGGACCGGTGCGTAGGTGCCGTAACCGGCCGGGCTCAGCCGCGTACCGCCGCCGCAGCCCCTTCTTCGACGCCTCCCGCGCCACTGCCGGCCCCCGTGGCCACAATCCGGCCATTACGGGCGTCCAGGCCATCCGAACCGCCCCGGCTCGCCCTCCGCTCCAGCGCCCCGGCAACGACCGCGACACCCAGCGCCAGGACGGTCATCCCCACGCCGACCCAGTTGGGCGCGGTCAGCCCGAGACCGGCCGCGATGACGATCCCGCCCAGCCAGGCGGCCAGCGCGTTGCCGAAGTTGAAGGCCGCGATGTTGCCGACCGAGGCCAGCGTGGGCGCGGCCGACGCCTGGTCCATGATCCGCTTCTGCAGCGGCGGTACGGTCGCGAAGCCGAAGGCACCGATGAGGGCGATGGTGACGGTCGCGAGGGCCTTGTGGTGCGCGACGAGGCTGAACGCGGCCAGCGAGAGCGCCAGCCCGACCAGGGACACGTACAGCATCGGCATCATGTAGCGGTCGGTGAACCGACCCGAGATCAGGTTGCCGGCCACCATGCCCAGGCCGAAGACGGCGGTGAGCCAGATGACGGACGACGCCGCGAAGCCGGTGACCTCGGTCATCATCGAGGCGAGGTAGGTGACGGCCGCGAAGACGCCGCCGAAGCCGAGGACGGTCATCAGCATCGCGAGCCCGACCTGCGGGTTGCGGAAGGCCGCGATCTCCTGGCCCATCGGCGCCGCTGCCCGGACGCGCTGCGCGGGCACCAGCTTGGCGACGCCGAGCAGGCCGAGCACACCCAGGACGGCGATGGCGACGAAGGTGGCGCGCCAGTTGATCTGCTGGGCGAGCAGGGTGCCGGTCGGTACGCCCACGACGTTGGCGACGGTCAGTCCGGCGAACATCATCGAGATGGCGCCGGCCCGCTTGTGCGGGGCGACGAGGTCCGCGGCCACCAGTGATCCGATGCCGAAGAACGCGCCGTGGGCGAAGGACGAAACGATCCGCCCGGCGAGCATCACCGGGAAGGCCGGAGCCACGGCGGTGAGCAGGTTTCCCACCACGAACAGTCCCATCAGCAGCATCAGCATCTGCTTGCGGGTCATCCGGGTGCCGAGAACGGTCATCAGCGGGGCGCCGACGACCACGCCGAGCGCATAGAGCGTGGTCGCGTACCCGGCCAGCGGTATGGAGACGCCGAAGCCGGCGGCCACGTCGGGCAGCAGCCCCATCACCGCGAACTCGGTCATCCCGATCCCGAAGGCGCCGATGGTCAGCGCCAGGAGGGCGAGAGGCATGACGGATCCCTTCAAACGATTGCAGCCAGCCTTAACAAGCGTCGACAATAATTGCAGACGCTGGTTACTCGCAAGCGCGGGCTATTTCGTTCGTGTCCTATCCTGGTTCGTACGACCTGTAAGGAGGTCCCTCGATGACGCAGCAGACCCGGCAGGCACCGAAGCAGGACCGGCAGCGGACACAGCAGTCGGAGCGGCGGGACCGGCAGGCAAGTCAGGAGCGGACGGCGGACGGCCCCACGGACACGGCCCGGGGCTGCCCCACCGGTCCCGGAACCGCCCCGGCCCTCGCCCAGGGCTGGTGCGCCCTCTCCGCCCTGCACGGGCGTATCGAGTCGCACATCGAGCGCGCGCTCCAGGCCCGGCACGACCTCAGCGTCCGGGAATTCTCCGTTCTGAACGTGCTCAGCGAGCAGCACGACGGGCCCGGCGGCCACCTGCGCATGCACCAGGTCGCGGACTCCGTCGTCCTCAGCCAGAGCGCCACGACCCGCCTGGTCACCCGGCTGGAAGAGCGCCGCCTGCTCTCCCGCTACCTGTGCCCCGACGACCGGCGCGGCATCTACACCAACGTCACCGACGAGGGCCGCCAACTGCTCGAAGAGGCCCGGCCGACGCACGACGCGGCACTGCGCGAAGCCCTCCAGGACGCCGCGAAACGACCCGAACTGGCTCCCCTGGTGACGGCGGTGGAAACCCTCGCTCCGCACGCCTGAACGGGGGTCGTAGGGTCCCGGCATGAGCGAATTCGAGATCCGCCGGGCGAGTGAGGACGACCTTCCCGCCATCGTCGCGATGCTGGCCGACGACCCACTGGGCGCCGCCCGCGAGACGCCGGACGACCTGACGCCGTACCGCACGGCGTACGAGCAGCTGGCCGCCGACCCCAACCAGCACCTGGTCGTCGCCGTCCGCGACGGCCGGCCGGTGGGAACGCTCCAGCTCACGGTCGTTCCGGGGCTGTCCCGGCGCGGCAGCAGCCGTTCGATCATCGAGGCGGTACGCGTCCACTCCGACGAGCGCGGCAACGGCCTCGGCACTCGCCTGATCGAGTGGGCGGTCGAGGAGTCGCGCACGCTCGGCTGCCGGCTGGTACAGCTCACCTCCGACGCGACGCGCATCGACGCGCACCGTTTCTATGAGCGCCTCGGCTTCGAGGCGTCCCACCTGGGGTTCAAGCTTCAGCTCTGACCTGGGGTTTTGCCGTGTCCGGAACTGCCGCCGGTCGGCGCTCCTGCCGTACCGGCGGGCACGCCTTCGGGCACTTCTTGAGCGTTGTCCGGCACGCGTCGGGTGCCTGCTGATCTCCCGACGGGTGCGTTGATCACCCGGCGGTTGCCTGGGCTCGACCCTTCGCACTCGCCGGAGATGTCCCGGCCCTGAGGCCCGGCTCTTGGGCGCTTCAGCTGCCCGTCAGCCGCTCCGACCGCTTCCCTCACGCGTACGTGCACGGGCTCTAACCCGGTGCGCCTTCTGCCGACATGCTCCACCGCAGTACCTGGCAGGACGTCCCGTACGAGCCAGGGGAACCGGCCCTTCACACACCTCGCACAGCGTTTCGTTACGACCCGGCGCCTGTCGAGGCAGTTTCGTCACGCCCTTACGCTCGCGGAGCCCATCGCACATCAAGGCCGTCATGCGGCCCTGCGGCGCCCCCGACGCAGCACGACGCTGTTCCATCGACAGGCAGCCGACCAGCAGCTCCCAGACATCGTCGAGACCGACGTCTTTCCTTACGCCGCCTGCCTCTTGGGCCCGTACGAGCAAGACCTCCAGCGCTTCTCCGAAGTCCCGCGCAGCCTGCGGTGAAGGCTCATACGCGCCCTCGCCGGCAGCCTCCAGCGCGTCGCACAGCGCCTTGTTCCGCGAGGCAACGCGTACCACCGATGCGAGGAATCGAAAGAAGACACCCACCGGGTCTTCGACATGCGCCAAGTCCCGTGCAGTGTCTGTGAACAGCTGCACCCGGTCGGCGACCGTCGCCCTGAACAGGGCGTCTTTCGAAGGGAAATGGCGGTAGACGGTACCCGCGCCGACGCCGGCCCGCCGCGCGATCTCCCCGAGCGGCACCCCCAACCCCTGTTCCTCGAAGGCCGATCGGGCCGCTTGCAGGACCAGCGCCCTGTTGCGCCGCGCGTCCGCCCGCGCAGGCGCGAGCTCCTCGCTCGCCACCGCTGAGCCTCCTCGGAACCAGTGATTGCCGGGTCGAGCGTTCCGTACGTTCAACCGGGTTGATCGTTCCGATTCTATGGCAGCCTCAAACCATGATCCATAAAGGGCTTCCGTTGCAGGTGGCCAACCCGACTCGCATCCGTGTCAGCGGCCCCTCCGAGGGCATGCAGAACGCACTCAGGGGCTGCTCAGCGCCCAGCCTGACCCCGGCACCGCCGAACCGCCACCGGAGTACGACCAAACGGAGGAGGCCCGCCGCGCCCCCGGAGATGCGGACGCGACACAGCCCGCCGACGTGCGCCTACTCGCCTACGCGCCCGCCCACCCATGGCGCCCAACTCCGCACCTGCGCACGCATTTTGAGTATTGGGCGGTCACTGCAGCGCTGTTTCACGTGAAACGCGGCCGAGCACCAAAGAAACAAGGGGTGCCGTTTCACGTGAAACGGCACCCCTGACGCGCTCTCGCGCGCTCCGGCTCCCGGCGCTAGCCGGGAACCTCGATCCGAGCCTCAGCCGGCCATGACCTCGTCCCACGCCGCACCGGCCGCCGCGGCCGCCCCGTCGCCATCCACCGTCACGCCGAGCACGCGCAGTCCCGCAGCCAGCGCCGCGAGGGACGCCAGCACCACGCCCCGCTCCGCGGCCCTGCCGTAGTGGTTGACGCGGATCATTTCCTTGGCGAGGGCGCCCGCGGCGGCCTGCACAGGCACTGCGACCGGGCCATCGGCCGCGTCGAGCGCAGCGGCGACGATCTCACGGGCGTCCGTGTCGGAGGGTGCGCGCAGCGTCGTGGCCACCGGCGCCGCGTCCTCGTCCCGGAGAACGTACGGGGACAGCGCGCCGAGCGCCCGTACACCGGACCGTACGGCCGCGGCAGCCGCCCGGTGCCTGGTGATGGCCGCGTCGAGCCCTTCCGCGTCGACACGGTCCACGGCCTGCTCCAGAGCCAGCATCTCCAGCTGCGCCGGCGCGTGCGGCAGCGCGGTGCGGCCCCCGTCGATCCAGCGCTCCTTCCAGTCCAGAAGGGACAGGTAGGAGCGGCGGGGTGCCTGCTCATTGGCTGCGATGCGCTCCCAGGCACGGGCGCTCACGGATACGGCGGACACACCGGCCGGGCCGGCCAGGGCCTTCTGCCCGCCGATCACACAGAGGTCCACGCCCCACTCATCGGTGAGCAGCGGTTCGGCGCCCACCGAGGCGACCGCGTCCAGCATCAGCAACGCGCCGTGCTCCCGTACGACGGCGCCGATCTCGGCGACGGGGTTGGTGTTGCCGGTCGCCGCCTCGGCGTGCACCAGGCTCACGAAGTCGATGGCTGGATGTTCGCGCAGCGCCTCGGCCACCTGCTCCGGGCGTACGGCACCCGTGAACGGCGCACTGATCGTGACGACCTCTGCACCGCAGGACCGCAGCCACCCGCCGAAGGTCTCGCCATACGGGCCGGTCACGATGTTGAGCGCGGTGCTGCCGGGGCCGACGGCGGAACGGATGCACGCTTCCAGGGGTAGCAGGGCCTCGCCCTGCGTGGCCACCACATCGGCGCGGGTCCGCATCAGTGCCGCGACCTTGTCCTCGATCCGCGCGAAGTGTCCGGCGGTGAGCGGCGGCAGGTCGAGCAGGTCCGGGGCGTCGGAGGTCGTGTTCACGGCGGTCGTGTCAGTCACGGTGGCCTTCCAGCGGTAGCGGGCCGCGGTGCGGCGGCTCCTGATATATGGCTCGACTGTACGTCCGGGGCGGTCGCCCTTGCCGTACGGGCTTGATCACCGCCCTTACGGCCTGCAGACGCTCTTTCCTCCTGTCGGGCCTGCTTCTCACTCCTGTCAGGCCACCCCGCCGTGACGGCTCACCAGGGGCGGGCCCGGCGCAGCCGTCAGCGTCCGCGCCACCCCTCGGCGTCCACGCCACCCGGTACCGGTCCGGCAGGCGCGTACGGGCCCCGGGTGAAGACGAAGGTGCCCAGGTCCAGGTGGCTCACCGAGCCGTCGGCTTCGTCCCGCACGACACGCAGCGTCTCGCCCGCGAAGTAGCCGTCGAGCCCGGTCCACGTACCGTCGGACTCCGCACGGAACCGCGAGGCACGTCCGCCCGGCCCCGACATCAGCGAGATCTCCAGGCCCCGGTCGGCCCGCAGCCGCAGCACGTACGGGTGCGCACCCCAGTACCAGGGCCCGGTGAGGGCCAGCAGGTCGTCGTCCAGCGGCCCGGCCAGCGGACGCCACGGCTCGGGGATCCGCGGCTCCCGATCCGCGACGATCCCGGCGAGGTCCGCCGCGATGGCGCTGATCGCGGGCCCCGACGTGCAGTTCGTCAGAGCGATACCGGCAACGTCCTCCGCCGCGTCGATCCAGAGGGAGGCCAGGAAGCCGGGCATCGAGCCGGAGTGGCCGAACAGCAGGCGGCCGTTGCGCCGTGCGAGCTGGATGCCGAGCCCGAAGCCGTCGTCCCACTCCATGCCCTCGGGCGGTACGGCCGGCGTGCGCATCTCGGCCAGGGTCGCGGCGCCGAGCACCCGGCTGTCCCCGTGCGTCAGAAATGCCGCCCACCGTCCCAGGTCCTCCACCGTGGACCACAGCTGTCCGGCCGGGCCCATCAGCCCGGTGTCCTCGGCGGGCTCCGGCAGCAGTACGTCCGCCCACGGGTGCACCGCCCAGCCGTCGGCGTACGGGGCCTGTGGGAGGAGGGACGTACGGCGCATGCCCAGTGGCTCCAGCACCTCACGGCGCAGTACCTCGCCCCAGGGCTGTCCGCCCCGCTTCTGCTCGACGAGCGAGCCCAGCAGGGCGTATGCCGGATTGGAGTAGTGGAAGCGCCGCCCGGCGGGCAGCCGACGGGGATTCTCTCCGAAGAGGTCACCGGGCCTCTGCCGCAACGAGCCGGGCGTCCGTTCCCACCACGGGCCCCGCGCTTCCGCCGCCAGCCCGGAGCTGTGCGAAAGCAGCTGGGCGATCGTCACATCGGGGTCCGGGCTGCCGGACAGGTGCTCGCCGAGCCGGTCTTCCAGCGTCAGCAGCCCTTCGTCGCGCAGCCGCATCACCAGCACGGCGACGAACGTCTTGGTGATCGACCCGATCCGGTACTGAACGTCCACTTCACCGGCGCCGTCAGAAGCGGAACTGTCGCGGGCCCCTGTCCACGCCATCTGCCCGCCCCGTACGACCGCCCCCGTCATCGACGGCGCGCGCCCCTCCGCCTGGCCGACGGCCAGGCGCCGGAACAGCGCCCGCCGCGTCTCCGGCAACAACTCTCCGAATTGCTCCGCACCACGCTTCCCCGAACCACTCGCCGCTTCGGACGACACCAACCCCTGGGCCATGTGGGGCGATTCCGCGCTCATGGCACTCCTCGACAGCTCATCAACGATCACGGGCATAGAACGAGCCCATCCCATCACCCTCCCCGCCGGAACCGTCCCGGAATTCCGAGCAGAGCCGGCCGGAGCCCGCTCTCGTGATCAGCGCCTTCAAGCACTACGGTCTTCGGCATGACGAGCCCGGCCGGCACCGGACCGGGCCGGACGGGGGAGGGAAATGCGGATCGGAGAACTCGCCGAGCGGGCCGGGACAACTACCCGAACCCTGCGGTACTACGAAGCGCGCGGCCTGTTGCACGCCGAACGTACGCCGAACGGCCACCGCACCTACAGCGAATCCGACCTGCGGCTTCTCCAGCAGATCCGCATGCTGCAACGCTTCGGCTTCGAGCTGGAGGAGACCCGGCCCTTCGTGGAGTGCCTGCGCGCCGGTCACCCGGCCGGGGATTCCTGTCCCGCTTTGCTCCAGGTGTACCGCCGCAAGATCGCCGAGCTGGACGCCTGTATCGCCCGGCTCCAGGACGTACGGGAGCAGGTCGGCGACCAGTTGTCCCGCGCCGAACAGGCCCTCGGCGAGTTGGCCAACGCCTCCGCTCAGCCCGGCGGCCCCCACCCGCGGTGCGAGCTGTCATCACCCGATGTCTGATCCCGCCCTACCGGCTCCGGCCCCGTGGCCGGGCCCGGCCTCATGCAGAGCCAGGCACCCCACGCCCCAGCACGCCTCATCCGGCCACCGACATCCTGTCCTCCTCCGCCAACGCCGCGATGGCCGTTCCCAAAACGGCTTGTTCGTCCGCCGGGAGCCACCGCGCCGCATGCACCATGTGCAGCGCCGAGCGGAGCCGTACCCGGTCCTCTTCGGTCCCCAGGTCGCCCAGATACGCGGGAAGGATCAACCCCAGCGCCTTCAGCTCGTTCCGTGCACACAGCCTGGCCAGCAGGCCGGACAGCAAGCCGGTCGGCGACTCGCTCACCGGCTCTGTCCCCTCCCGGCACCCGGACGCATCACCGGCCGCCGACGGACCAGCCGTCTCCCGCAGCCCCTCCGCGATCGCGAACCGGTTCCACACCCCGTACTCCCCTTCGGGAAGGTCCCGCACCCGCTCGGCAGCCCGCACGAAGTACGCGTGTGCCCTGGCCATATCGCCCAGCTCGCGGTGCGCGCGGCCCATGTTCACGTACAGGGACGCGTAGAAGCCGCGTACGCGCTCGTCGCCCACCCGGTCGGCGCGGTCCAGGCACTCCTGGTTCCATCGCAGCGTGTCCTCCGGCGTGGCCTGGTGTCGGGCCACGTAATGGGCGGCTACGCAGGCTTCGTAGTCGTCGGACGCGTCCTCCCAGGCCCGCAGAAAAAGCCGTCGCGCCTCGTCCTCCTCGCCCCGTGCCTCGGCGCCCATGCCCCGTACGCATAGCCGCACCACGTGGTTGTCCGGGTCCACGACCTCTCTCCCCTCACTCCGTTTCACGTGAAACACGCTCCCGCACCGGCATCACCAAGGTGGTGAAGCTGCCTTGATCAGCGGAGCGCACGACAACCGGGGCCGTCCCGGAAGCGATTTCCAGCAACACGTCGGGGCCCACGCCCGCGTCCAGAGCAGGTACGAGCACCGCCGGGTCGAAGGCCACCCGCAGAGTCGGGCCCGTACACACCGCGCTCACCGTGACCAGGCTGCCGCCGCCCCCGCTGATGACCGCCTCCTGCGCTCCGGGCCGCGTGGTGAGCGCAGCGCCCTTCTCCCGCTCGGCGAACGCCGCACGCAGCACCGCCCGGCCCACGATGACCCGATGCCGTACGTCGTCCAGCCCCTCCAGCACCAGCCGGTAGTCGGGGTACTCCGCCGTCCTCCCTACGAACGCACGCCGCTCCCCGTCCTCCCCGACCAGGCACCCACCATCGCCGTACACCTCGACATCGACGTACTGCTGCCGCAACGCCCAGGTCGCCAGGTCCGCCAGCTCCGCGGCGTCGACGAGCACCCGGCACGGGCCCCCGCCCGCCGTCCTGGCCCGGAGCACGCGGACCGCGAGCCGATACCGATCGGTGGCGACCAGCCGGAGTTCCTCGTCATCGACTTCGATCAGCACACACCCGAGGACGGGGAACTCCGCACGCGTCCCGGCGTCCGCCACCGCGGGCCCCACCTGCCGTACCGCACTGGCCAGCTCCGCGCCCCCGACGACGGCCCGCCCCAGGGGCTGCTCCGGTGCTTTCATCGGAAGATCACGGAGTAGCCCTTCCACCAGCGCCCGCGCGGTGTCCGCCGTCCGTCGCGTCCGCTCCAGGTGCGCGCGGAGCACCGTACGGGCTTCCGCTTCACCACCGTCGAGCACGACCCTGACGTCCGCCAGTGGCAGCCCCGCCTCACGCAGCCGACGCAGAAGCACGCCCCGGCCGTCCTGCCCGGCCCCATAAAACCGGTACCCGCTCGCCGGATCGACCCTGGCGGGCCGCAGGACACCGCAGTCGTCGTAGAAACGCAGTGCGCTGGGAGTCAGCCCCACCCGCCGCGCGAACGCCCCGATGCCCAGCAGTTCCTCGCTCTCGTCCATGCACGCGATTGTCGAGCTTCGAGCAACCTGAAGGTCAAAGCCGCCGACGGGTCAGCGCCCCTCGATCACCTGCCGGGATATCCGCCGAGCCTGCTCCGGTCCCGGTCACGCAACAGCTCGTACTCATCCCAGCGCGGAGCCGGCCGGCCTGCGGGCGTTGCACGGCCCGGCCCTCGGCCACCACCTGCCCAAGCCGGAACTGCTCCCGGGTGAGGTCGACCTCGATGCCGCTGGGGAACCGGTTCCACCAGTGGTGACCCTGCTGGTCCCCGTCGAGGTGCACCTCACCGACCATGAGTTCACCGCCGAAGAAGTCGTGCACGACGAGCGCGGTGATGTCGCAATGCCCCATGGACGGGTTGTCACTGGTCCAGCCGCCCCGGGCCAGGTCGTCGGGGGAGCACGTATCGGCGGCCCAACTCGCGCGCAGCGCTTCGGTGATGCCGGTCAGGGTCAAAGGAATCATGCCGCGCAGTCTGACGGGGGCCACTGACAATCGGGCGGTACGTCGGTCGACCACCGCAGTGGGAAGGCGGCCCACCGATCACGACAGCCCCAGCAACTCGGCCAGATTCCCACCCAGCACCCGCTCGCGGATCTCCCCGGGCAGCGTGACCCGTTCCACCGTCGTTCGGGCGACGACCGGGTCACCGTAGGGAGCATCCGAGCCGAAGAGGGCCCGGGTGGGCAGTTCGCGGATCGCGAAGCGGACCGCGAAGATCAGGTGGGCTGTGGAGAGCTCCAGGTAGATGCTGGGCGTGGCCTGGGCGAGTTCGATCACCCGCATCCAGTTGCTCCCGCCCAGTTGGCTGATCACCAACGGCACCTTCGGGTAGCGGGCGCCCAGGCCGGCCAGGGTGCTCAGGTCCGCCGCGCTCGTGGGGGCGTACCCGTGCACAACGACCGGAAGCCCGTGGTGGTCGGCCGCCGCTCGAAGCACCGGTTCCACCAGCGCCGCCTGGCCCGGCGGCGGGGTGAGCTCACCGATGCCGTACAGCCCTCGGCCCATCACCTCACGTTCCACCCAGGCCGCGGTCTCGTCAGCAGTACGCCCCAAGGGAACGGACCCGAAGCCCAGGAAGCGCGTCGGCTGAGCAGCCAGTGCCGCGTCCAGTTCCTGCCACGCCTTGACGTATCCGTCGTCTCCAGCCGCCTCCGATCCGCCGGCGGATCCCCCGGCCAACGCCCGGTCCAGCACGCTCATCTCATGGCGGAGGGACACGAGGTCCGTCGCTCGTTCGGGATGCGGACGAGTGGGGAAGAGGACCGTACGGTCCACCCCCGCGTCGTCCAACGCGGACAGGTGGATGTCGAGCGGGTCGTGGACATGGCTGTGGCCGTCGATGATCACGCGGGCGCCTTCCGGTGGTACGAGCCGCCCGCGGAATGCGGGCCGGCGCGGTCAGTGTTGATCCCTGACACGGTGGGAAGGTCAAGCGAGGGGGACGGGCCGTGCTGATCGGGGAGTTGGCCGAGCGGTCCGGGACCAGCGAACGGCTGCTGCGCTACTACGAGCGGGCGGGCCTACTGCGCCCCGAGCGTCTGGCCAATGGCTACCGGGACTACGCCGAATCCGACGTCGCCGCCGTACAGCGCGTCCGCGCGCTCCTCGCCGCCGGGCTCCCCACCCGCATCATCCGCCAGGTACTGCCCTGCACGACCGGCACCGCCGCCGTACACCCCTGCCCCGGGGTGCTCGACGCTCTCCACGACCAACTACGCGCTCTCGACCGTCAATTCACCGCCCTCGCCGCTGCCCGTCAGGCGCTGCGCGAGACCATCGACGAGACAACGGCGCGACAGGCGGCGATGCCCACGGACGGCGAGCCGCCTGCATCACGTACGGGTACTCCTCACTCCCCCTCACCCGCCCCCTCCGAAAGCAACGGAAACAACCGGGTGATGAGCGCCACCGGCCGGGCACCGTCCGGCCGGGCCAGCGGGCGCTGCTCGCGGTCCTGATACGGGGCGAGTGCCCGTCGGACGGCATCGGCGACCCGGCGCATCTCTTCGGGCGTCAGGTAGGCGACGGCGCTGAAGGCTTCGTCGTGGCGCCATTCGGCCGGTGCTCGGTCGCGTTGGGTGAGCCACCGCTGCCAGCTCTCGTCCTCCAGGCCGCGAGCCAGGTTCCCGAACGCTTCCTCCTCGGACGTACCGGGGGCGGAGTCGCGCCGCGTCAGGCGCCATGGGCGTGCGCGACCCCCGCGGTGCGGGGCTTCCTCGATGAGGCCGTGGCGTGCGAGTTGCCGAAGGTGAAACGAGCAGAGACCGGAGCTGTAGCCCAGCCGTGCCGCGGCTTCGGTCGCCGTTACGGTGCCGACTTCCGCCAGCAGTTCCAGCAATGCCGTACGGACCTCGTGCTCGGGCAGCGCGGCGTCGGCAGGCCGCGTCCGGCCAGGGCGTGCGGTGAGATCATCGTCAGTCACTTTGCAAACTCTGCTACTTTGCAAAGCGCCGCGCAAGCACTCCTTGCCTGGAGACAGCAGCCACGGTGACGGCCGCGGCACCTGTGACGTGCGCAGAAGGGGGAGACAGCGATGTCTGTTCGTCACGAGATCACCCGTACCGCTGATCGGCGGGTCCGTGTGCAGGGCCGGCCCGTCGACTCCTATCCCGCCCTGTCCCCGGAGGCGGAGCGGGGCACGGTGCGTCGGGTCACGGAGGTCGGTGAGGACGTTCTGAGCCGTCCGTGTCAGGAAGTGACCGACTTCGGCTCCGCCGAGTTGTCCACGCTCATAGACGACATGTTCCTGACGATGCATGTGGCCGACGGCGCCGGCCTGGCCGCCAATCAGGTCGGTGTCGACCTGCGGCTGTTCGTGTACGACTGCCCGGACGACGACGGCATCCGCCACGTCGGCCACATCGGCAACCCGGTCCTGGACGTACCCGAACCCGGAAGCCGTCGGCTCATCGACGCATCCGAGGGCTGCCTGTCCGTGCCCGGTGCCACCATGACGGTCCCCCGTACGGACCGTGCCGTCGTCCGCGGTCTCGACAAGGACGGCAACCCCCTCGTCATCGAGGGCACGGGTTACTTCGCGCGGTGCCTGCAGCACGAGACCGACCACCTTCTCGGCCACACGTATCTCGACCGGCTGTCCAAGCGGGACCGCAAGGAAGCGCTGCGGCAGATGGCAGACCGTCGCGAAGAGGTCTTCGCGCGACGCGAGCGGAAGGCCGCCCGTCTGACTCGCGGGTGACGTTCACAGAGTGATCGTCATCGCGCCGTAGGCCCACAACGAGTTCGAGCGGCTCGTCTTCGGAAGCGGCCGGCGTCGCCTTTCACACGCCTCCGGCCACGGCCAACCTCGCCCTTGACGACCGCTCGCAGCAGGTCAGGCGGCTTCCCAGGCCGCCTCGATCATCCGGAAGATCTCGTCCACCGCGGCCTGCGGGTCGGCCGCCTCGCGGGCCAGCGCATAGGCGTCGATCACGAACCTCGCGATCGTCCGGCAGGCCGTCGCGGTCTGCGGCAGGCCGGGATCGGCGGCGATGGCCGTGGCCAGCGACTCCGCGTGGCGCAGCCGCATCGACTCCTCGTACTCCCGCAGGGCACGCGACTCGTCGATCATGCGGTAGATCGGCGCGGAACCGTCCGCCGTGCAGTGCCGGACCATGGCCAGGATCTCGCGGCGCAGTGCGGGGATGAGCGGTTCGTGCGGTGCCCGGTCGGTGACCGCCTGCGTCAGACGTTGTTCGAAGTTGTCGTCCTGCTCGAACACCAAAGCCTCTTTCGAGGCGAAATGCGAGAAGAGCGTGGTGACGGCCACGTCGGCCTCGGCGGCCACATCACGGATGCCCACCGCGTCGTACCCGCGTTCCAGGAAGAGCCGCAGAGCGGTGTCGGCGATCTTCTGACGGGTCGCGGCCTTCTTGCGCTCACGGCGTCCGGTCGGCACGGTCATGCCGCTGACACTACCAAATCCAAAGCGGTAGCCGTTTCAAAACGCTAACCGTTAGTGTTACGGTCGGCCGCATGAAGAGAGTGAGCTTCGCCGAGTTCGGCGGTCCCGATGTCCTCCGCCTCGAAGACGCCGAGGAGCCCCATGCGGGGCCCGGGCAGATACGTATCGCCGTGCGGGTGGCGGGCGTGAACCCCATCGACTGGCGGATCCGTGAAGGCCAGTTCCAGAAGACCCGCCCGATCGCGTTGCCCGCCGGAGTCGGGCAGGACGCCGCCGGGGTGGTGGACGAGGTCGGCGAGGGCGTCGAAGGGGTCGAGGCCGGTGACCCCGTGTTCGGGCGGGGCTCGGACACCTATGCCGAATTCGCCGTGCTGTCGGCCTGGGCCCGTATGCCCGAGAACCTGACCTTCGAAGAGGCGGCCGGGTACCCCTCCGTCGTGGAGACCGCGCTGCGCATCATCCGCCAGGTCGGTGTGCAGTCCGGGCAGACGCTGCTGGTCAGCGGCGCGTCCGGGGGAGTCGGGTCGGCGGTGCTGCAGATCGCCCGCGACCGCGGCATCAAGGTGATCGGCACCGCCGGGGCCGCGAACCAGGACTACCTGCGATGCCTGGGCGCCCTCGCCACGACGTACGGCGAGGGCTGGGTCGAGCGGGTACGGGAACTCGGCCGGGTCGACGCGGCGCTCGACCTGGCCGGCTCGGGCGTCATCCGCGAACTGATCGAACTGACCGGGGACCCGCAGAAGGTGGTCTCCATCGCCGATCTCGGCGCACCGCAGCTCGGTGTCCGGTTCTCCGGCGTCACCGGGAACGTGCCGCAGGCCCTCGCCGAGGCCGTCGACCTCATCTCGCGCGGCAAGCTCCACATCCCGGTCGAGAAGTCGTACCCGCTCGCCGAGGCCGCGGCAGCACACATCGACAGCCGGGCCGGCCACTCGCGCGGGCGCCGGGTCATCGTCGTCTGAGCCGTACCCCGCCCGGTCCCACGGCCCGGCAAGCTGCCTTCCTTCCAGCACGCCTGCCGGCCCACCCGGCAGGCGTGCCACACCCAAGGAGCCCCATGCACACTCCTGTCACGATCATCGGAGCCGGCCTCGGCGGCCTCGTCCTGGCCCGCGTCCTGCACCTCCACGGCATCCCGGTCACGGTCTACGAGGCGGATTCCTCCCCGACGTCGCGCTCGCAGGGCGGGATGCTCGACATCCACGACCGCAACGGCCAGCCCGCCCTCCAGGCGGCCGGCCTGATGGACGAGTTCCGCGGCCTCATCCTGGAGGGCCGCCAAGCGATACGGCTCCTCGACCGGAACGGAACCGTCCTGTTCGAAAAGGCCGACGACGGCACGGGCACAAGCCCCGAGGTACAGCGCGGCGAGCTGCGACAGATGCTGCTGAACGCGCTCCCCGACGGCACCGTCCGATGGGGCCACCGGGTCACCGGCGTCCGCGCCCTCACCGAGGGACGCCACGAGGTGGCCTTCGCAGACGGCACCACCGTCGCCACGAACGTGCTGGTCGGCGCGGACGGCGCGTGGTCGCGCGTCCGGCCGTTGCTCTCCGACGCCACACCCGCATACGTCGGCCGGTCCTTCGTCGAGACCTACCTGCACGACGCCGACTCCCGGCACCCGGCCACCGCGAAAGCGGTCGGCGACGGGACGCTCGTCGCGCTCGACCCGGACGGGAACGGGAATTGGCTCGTGGCCCACCGGGAGAAGGGCGGAACCCTCCACGCCTACATCACCCTGGTCAAGCCACAGGACTGGTTCGCCACCATCGATTTCACCGATGCCACCGCGGCCGCCGCGCGGATCGCGGAGGAGTACGACGGCTGGGCACCGGAACTCACCGCCCTGATCACCGCCGGCCGGACCGCGCCGATCCTGCGCCCGCTCCACGCCCTGCCGGTCGGACACCGCTGGGACCGGGTGCCGGGCGTGACCCTGCTCGGCGACGCCGCCCACCTCTCGACGCCCAACGGCGAAGGCGCCGGCCTGGCCATGGAGGACGGCGCCGCACTCGGGAAGGCCCTCGCCGCCCACCCCGACGACATCGAGACCGCCCTCGCCGAGTACGAGCGGGAACTGTTCCCCCGCAGCGCCGCGGCCGCCGCCGCGGTCGCCCACAACCCCACGCCCCAGGAGTTGATCAATTTCTTCACCGTCCAGGAACGGCTGGGCGGCTGACAAGGACGACGAAGTGGGAGAGGCGGTGGCCGGCACCGCCATGGGGGACGAGGTTTTCGACCTCGTCCCCTTCGTGGATCAGGAGGGCGCCGCGGGCAACATCGACACAGCCTCACGCGCCACCGGCCACGCGCGCGGCAAGACCGTCACACCGCGCCCTGACAGCAGTGGGCTCGGTCGCGCTCGCCGCCCACCGCCCAGCATTTCCACTCGAACGAGGTACGGACGCGACCTGCGCGTCTCGACACCACGACGGTTCCGACTGCCATCCGATACCAACGGTGAGGCGCCGTCAGGGAATTCGAGAACCTGAATCAGGTCTGCGCCATGTCCACAAACCGCGAGTAGTGGCCCTGGAACGCCACGGTGATCGTCGCCGTCGGGCCGTTACGGTGCTTGGCCACGATCAGGTCGGCCTCGCCCGCTCGGGGGGACTCCTTCTCGTAGGCGTCCTCACGGTGGAGCAGGATGACCATGTCCGCGTCCTGCTCGATCGAACCGGACTCACGCAGGTCCGAAACCATCGGCTTCTTGTCCGTACGCTGCTCGGGACCACGGTTGAGCTGCGAGAGCGCGATGACCGGCAGCTCCAGCTCCTTGGCCAGCAGCTTGAGGTTACGGGACATGTCCGAGACCTCCTGCTGGCGGCTCTCGGCGCGCTTGGAACCGCCGGACTGCATCAGCTGGAGGTAGTCGATGACCACCAGTTTGAGGTCGTTGCGCTGCTTGAGGCGGCGGCACTTGGCGCGGATCTCCATCATCGACAGGTTCGGCGAGTCGTCGATGTAGAGCGGCGCGGCCGACACGTCCGGCATGCGGCGGGCCAGCCGGGTCCAGTCCTCGTCCGTCATGGAGCCGGACCGCATATGGTGCAGGGCCACCCGCGCCTCGGCGGACAGCAGACGCATCGCGATCTCGTTGCGGCCCATTTCGAGCGAGAAGATGACGCTCGGCAGATTGCTTTTGATCGAACACGCTCGGGCGAAGTCGAGCGCCAGGGTGGACTTACCCATCGCGGGACGCGCCGCGATGACGATCATCTGGCCGGGGTGGAGGCCGTTGGTCAGGGAGTCCAGATCGGTGAAGCCGGTCGGCACGCCGGTCATCTGGCCCTGGCGGGAGCCGATCGCCTCGATCTCGTCGAGCGCGCCCTCCATGATGTCGCCGAGCGGCAGGTAGTCCTCACTGGTGCGCTGCTCGGTGACGGCGTAGATCTCCGCCTGGGCGCCGTTGACGATCTCGTCCACATCGCCGTCGGCCGCGTATCCCATCTGCGTGATGCGCGTGCCGGCCTCGACGAGCCGACGCAGGACCGCCCGTTCGTGAACGATCTCGGCGTAGTACTCGGCGTTCGCCGCCGTCGGTACGGACTGGACCAGGGTGTGCAGGTACGACGCGCCGCCGACCCGCCCGATCTCACCGCGCTTGGTCAGCTCGGCCGCGATCGTGATGGGATCGGCCGGCTCACCCTTCGCGTACAGGTCGAGGATCGCCTGATAGATCAGCTCGTGGGCCGGACGGTAGAAGTCGTGCCCCTTGAGGACCTCGACGACGTCGGCGATGGCGTCCTTGGACAGCAGCATGCCGCCGAGCACGGACTGCTCGGCGTCCAGGTCCTGCGGCGGTACGCGCTCGAAGCCGCCGGAGGCCCAGCCGCCCTCCTCGTCGCCGCGCTCGCGCCGGTCGTCACGGCCACGGCCGCCCTTGCCCTCGCCTCGACGGGAGCGTGCGGCGGGCAGCCGGTCGCTGGGGCCGGTGTCCGCCCAGGGGTCCTCCACGGGCTCGGGCATGCTCACCCCGACACCTCCTCCCGTCCGCAGCGCGGACCTTGCTGTGCTCTTCTTTCTTACGGCACAGCTCTGACAAAACGAGAGGCCCAGCTCCGGTTACGGCGCGTCGAGTTCGGACGGGTTCTCGGACCGGAACAGGGGCCAGGCGCCGGACTACGGTAGGCCCGACGGCACCGTCCGCCAATCTGGTTATCCACAGGCCATGTGGACGATGGACCCGATCCTGTGGAGAAGTGCGCCGATCCTGTGCACGGCACGGGGGACACCGCTGTGGACAAACACACAATCAGCCGACCACAGGCTGCCTGACCTGCACCTTTGTCATCCATAGGCTGTGGGGGAGAAAAACTTCGGGAACCTGTTCATGATCGACCCGAACGCCACGGAGCAGAACGCTCCACCCGGCGCACAGTAAGGATCGCAAGATAGTTGTGCCGCTTACCTGTGGAAGATTAGATTGGCAGCATGACACAGGCCCCCGCGACGCCGCGGCGCACCGACCGCCGCCACGACCGCGAGATCGTCTCGCTCGCCCTGCCCGCCTTCGGCGCGCTCGTCGCGGAGCCCCTCTTCGTCATGGTCGACAGTGCCGTCATCGGGCACCTCGGCACCCGGCAACTCGCCGGGCTCGGCGTCGCCGCCCCGCTGCTGACCACCGCGGTCTCCGTCTTCGTCTTCCTCGCGTACGCCACCACCGCCGCCGTCGCCCGGCGGGTCGGGGCAGGTGACCGTTCCGGCGCCATCCGGCAGGGCGTGGACGGCATCTGGCTCTCGCTCCTGCTGGGTGCGGCCGTCCTGGCCGTCGTCCTACCCACCGCACCCTGGCTCGTCGACGTCTTCGGCGCCTCCGCCACCGCCGCTCCGTACGCCATCACCTACCTGCGCATCAGCGCCCTCGGCATCCCGGCGATGCTCATGGTGCTGGCGGCCACCGGCGTCCTGCGCGGCCTCCAGGACACCAGGACCCCGCTCTACGTCGCCGTCGGCGGGTTCTCCGTCAACGCCGCCCTGAACGTCGGACTGGTCTACGGTGCCGGGCTCGGCATCGCCGGCTCCGCCTGGGGGACCGTCATCGCCCAGTGCGGCATGGCCGCCGTGTACCTGTTCGTCGTCGTACGAGGTGCGCGCCGGCACGGCGCCTCGCTCCGGCCGGACGCCGCCGGCATCCGCGCCTGTGCCCAGGCCGGGGTGCCCCTCCTGGTACGTACGCTCTCGCTGCGCGCCGTCCTGATGATCGCGACCGCCGTCGCCGCCCGCCTCGGTGACGCCGAGGTGGCTGCCCACCAGATCGTCATCACCCTCTGGCAGCTGCTGGCCTTCGCCCTGGACGCCATCGCCATCGCCGGCCAGGCGATCATCGGCCGCTACCTGGGCGCCGACGATGTGGCGGGGGCCAAGGCGGCCTGCCGCCGGATGGTGCAGTGGGGCATCGCCTCCGGCGTGGTGCTCGGCCTGCTCGTGGTGCTCACCCGCCCCCTGTTCATGCCGCTGTTCACCACCGACCCGGCCGTGAAGGACGTGCTGCTGCCCACGCTCCTGGTCGTCGCCGTCACCCAACCGGTCTCCGGCATCGTCTTCGTTCTCGACGGCGTGCTCATGGGCGCCGGCGACGGCCCGTATCTGGCCTGGGCGATGCTGGTGACACTGGCGCTCTTCGCCCCGGCCGCGCTGCTGGTGCCCGTCGCCGGTGGCGGTCTGACCGCCCTGTGGTGGGCCATGGCCCTGATGATGACCGTGCGGATGCTGACATTGTGGACACGTACCCGGTCGGGCCGGTGGATTGTGACCGGAGCCTCGCGTTGAAGACACCCCAAGTAAACCGGCCGTGCCGATAATGACGGTGTGCGCCCGCTTGCCAGGAAAATCGTCCTGCCCCTGACGCTGACCGTCATCGGGGCAGGCGTCATAGTGGGCTACGCCTCGCAGGAAGCCGACACCAGCAGCCGCGGCAGCGGCAGCCTCAGGAGCGGATTCGGCAAATCGGGGCAGGCCGACCACGACCCCCAGGACCAGGATCCGTCCGCCACGGCGCCCGCCGACGACGGCAGCGCGTACACCCCGCGCAGCACCGAGCAGAACGCCCGGGTGGGCGCGATCTTCGAGAAGGACGACACCGGCGATCACTTCTGCACCGCCAGCGTCGTGCAGAGCCCCGGCCGGAACATGCTGATCACCGCGGCGCACTGTGCCTTCGACACCGAGACCGGCCGGCCCGTGGAGGATCTGGTCTTCGCGCCCGACTACCGCGACGGCAAGGAACCGACCGGCCTGTGGAAGGTCAGGAAGGTCGTCGTCGACGACCGCTGGGCCAAGTCCCAGGACGAGGACATGGACGTCGCCTTCCTCGTCCTCGACAGCAAGGACGGCAAGCAGATCCAGGACGTGCTCGGCGGCAACACCCTCGGCATCGATCCCGGCTTCGACAACGATGTGAAGATCACCGGCTACCCCACCAGCAGCGAGACCCCCATCTCCTGCCACAACCGCACGACGAAGTTCAGCGACACGCAGATGCGGATCCAGTGCACCGACTTCGCGGGCGGTACGAGCGGCAGCCCCTGGCTCGCCGACTATGACCCCAAGAGCCACACGGGCACGGTGATCGGCGTACTGGGCGGCCATGAAGGCGGCGGCGACGAGGACGATGTCTCCTACGCCGCGTACTTCGGTGACGAGGTCGCCGACCTCTACAAGCGGGCCCAGGACGAGGCCGAGGGCTGACAGGCACGCGAAAGGGCCGCACCCCGTTTCCGGAGTGCGGCCCTTTCGGCGTGGTGCTACGACCGCTGCGATCAGGCGGCGACGACCTCGACGCCCAGCTTCGCGACGACGTCGGTGTGCAGACGCACGGACACCTGGTGCGAGCCCAGGGTCTTGATCGGCGAGCCGAGCTCGACGCGGCGCTTGTCCACGTCGGGGCCACCGGCAGCCTTGATCGCCGAGGCGACGTCGGCCGGGGTGACGGAGCCGAACAGGCGGCCGGCGTCGCCGGCGCGCACGGCCAGCTTCACCTTGACGCCCTCAAGCTGGCCCTTGACCTCGTTGGCCTGCTCGATCGTGGCGATCTCGCGGATCTTACGACCGCGACGGATCTGCGCGACGTCCTTCTCGCCGCCCTTGGTCCAGCGGATCGCGAAACCACGCGGGACCAGGTAGTTACGGGCGTACCCGTCACGGACGTCGACGACGTCACCAGCGGTGCCGAGGCCGGAGACCTCGTGGGTGAGGATGATCTTCATGTGTCGGTCACCCTTCCCTTATCGCGCGGTGGAGGTGTAGGGCAGCAGCGCCATCTCACGGCTGTTCTTCACGGCCGTGGCGACGTCACGCTGGTGCTGGGTGCAGTTGCCGGTCACCCGGCGGGCACGGATCTTGCCGCGGTCGGAAATGAACTTCCGCAGCAGGTTCGTGTCCTTGTAGTCGACGTAGGAGATCTTCTCCTTGCAGAACACGCAAACCTTCTTCTTAGGCTTGCGAGCAGGCGGCTTCGCCATTGTCTCTCTCCAGTGAGTTCAAGAAGTTTGTGCTGTCGCCCTCAGGCCCCCGGCCGTTTCACGCTGTTTCACGTGAAACAGCGTGCGTACGAGCCGGTCGTCGGACCTAGAAGGGCGGCTCGTCCGAGTAGCCGCCGCCGGAGCCACCGCCCCAGCCACCGCCGCCGCCACCCTGCTGGCCGCCGCCTGCAGGGGCACCGGTCGCCCACGGGTCGTCGGCGGGAGCACCGCCGCCCTGGCCGCCGCCGGAGCCGCCGCCCCAGCCGCCGCCACCCTGGCCACCGCCCTGCGGACCACCGCCGAAGCCGCCGCCCTGGCCACCGCGGCTCGAGGTCTTGGTGACCTTGGCCGTGGCGTTGCGCAAGCTGGCGCCGACCTCGTCGACGTCGAGCTCGTAGACCGTGCGCTTGACGCCCTCGCGGTCCTCGTACGACCGCTGCTTAAGGCGGCCCTGCACGATCACGCGGGTGCCCCGCGTGAGGGACTCGGCGACGTTCTCCGCCGCCTGACGCCACACCGAGCAGGTCAGGAACAGGCTCTCGCCGTCCTTCCACTCGTTGGTCTGGCGGTCGAAGGTGCGGGGAGTGGATGCGACGCGGAACTTCGCAACCGCCGCACCCGACGGGGTGAAGCGCAGCTCGGGGTCGTCGACAAGATTGCCGACGACCGTGATGACGGTCTCGCCTGCCATTAGGGGAACCTCTCGGCGGGTGTGCTGCTGGCTGCTGGTGTGGCTACTCGAACCCGGTCACCGCTGACGCTGATGCGTTCAGTGGGTCTCGGGACGGAGGACCTTGGTCCGGAGGACCGACTCGTTCAGGTTCATCTGACGGTCGAGTTCCTTGACGACCGCAGGCTCGGCCTGCAGGTCGATGACCGAGTAGATGCCCTCGGGCTTCTTGTTGATCTCGTACGAGAGACGACGACGGCCCCAGGTGTCGACCTTCTCGACCTTTCCGTTGCCCTCACGGACGACGGAGAGGAAGTTCTCGATCAGCGGGGAGACAGCGCGCTCCTCGAGATCGGGGTCGAGGATGACCATCACCTCGTAGTGACGCATGTTGAACCCACCTCCTTTGGACTCAGCGGCCACGGTCGTTCCGTGGCAGGAGGGTCATGATGCGTTCCGCACCCGGCCCGACCAGGAGACTGGGCAGACGTGGGCGCAGACTGTACAGAGTACCTGCCGGCGCACCTCCGGTTGAAATCCGGAGGCTGATCCCCCCAATCTGGAACACAACGGGTGTGAGCGGCGTTACAGTTCGCCGCCTGTCATCGGAGGTGTCGCATGGCACAGGCAGTCCGGCCGCAGCATGGCCTCCTCTCTCTACTGAACAGCGACGGCAAGGCCCATCCGGTCGAGAACACCTTGGTCGCCGTGACGCTGGTCTTCGGTTTGACCGCCTTCTTCACCGCCCATTTCCACCAGCTTCACCTGCTGAGTTCCTGGACGGGACTGATCGGCATCGGCACCGGGGCGTGGGGGCAGTTCATCTCCGCCACGACCGGCGAGCGCTTCCTGCTGATCATCGGGCTCGGTGCCGCGGCGGTCGGTTTCTTCCTCGGCATGGCACACGGCGGCCTCTTCGGCGGGGTCCTCGGCTAGCCGGACCCGGGCAGGCGAAGGGGGCTGCACCCCCCTTCACCCAAACGGGGCGCTCCCCTGTCGCAGTAGGCTTCGGCGCGAGAGCCGGAGCCCCGACCCTGGGGACAAACCTGCCGAGGAGCGCCCCGCATGAGCCTGACCCTGAGGACCATCAGCCGAGAGCAGCATCTGGCGTACATCCAGAGTCTGCCCTCGGCGAGCCACATGCAGGTGCCGGCCTGGGCCGATGTGAAGTCCGAATGGCGCTCGGAGAACCTGGGCTGGTTCGACAAGAGCGGACAGCTGGTCGGCGCGGGTCTGGTCCTCTACCGCCAGCTGCCCAAGATCAAGCGGTACCTCGCCTACCTGCCCGAGGGCCCAGTGATCAACTGGTTCGCCCCGAACCTGGAGGACTGGCTGAAGCCGATGCTGGCGCATCTGAAGCAGCAGGGCGCCTTCTCGGTGAAGATGGGCCCACCGGTGATCATCCGGCGCTGGGACGCCACCGCGATCAAAGCCGGGATCCAGGACCCGGACGTCAAGCGGCTGCGGGACATCGAGGCCACCCACATCGAGCCGCGGGCCTTCGAGGTGTCCGACAAGCTGCGCCGGATGGGCTGGCAGCAGGGCGAGGACGGCGGGGCCGGCTTCGGTGATGTACAGCCGCGCTACGTCTTCCAGGTGCCGCTGGAGAACCGCTCGCTGGAGGACGTCCACAAGGGGTTCAACCAGCTGTGGCGCCGCAACATCAAGAAGGCCGAGAAGGCCGGCGTCGAGGTCGTCCAGGGCCGTTACGAGGACCTGCCCGAGTGGCAGCGGCTGTACGAGATCACCGCGGAGCGCGACCGCTTCCGGCCGCGGCCGCTCGGCTACTTCCAGCGCATGTGGACGGCCCTCAACACCGAGGACCCCAACCGCATGCGGCTGTACTTCGCCCGGCACAACGGGGTGAACCTCTCCGCCGCGACGATGCTGGTCGTCGGCGGCCACGTCTGGTACTCCTACGGCGCCTCGGACAACATCGGCCGTGAGGTCCGGCCCTCCAACGCCATGCAGTGGCGGATGCTGCGCGACGCCTACGCGCTGGGCGCCACCGTCTACGACCTGCGCGGCATCAGCGACTCGCTCGACGAGAACGACCACCTCTTCGGCCTCATCCAGTTCAAGGTGGGCACGGGCGGGCAGGCAGCCGAGTACCTCGGCGAGTGGGACTTCCCGCTCAACAAGCTCCTGCACAAGGCGCTCGACATCTACATGTCGCGCCGCTGACCGTCCCACCCGTCTGTTTCGATCGCAAAGCAGCTACGAGAAAGGTTCCGGGCCCGGCCATGGCGCTCACCCTCTACGTCGACACCGCGCGCTGGCGGGCACACCAGCAGAGCGTTCTGCAGCAGTTCCCGGGGCTCGTCCCGGTCTGCAAAGGCAATGGCTACGGCTTCGGGCACGAGCGCCTCGCCGAGGAGGCGGCCCTCCTCGGTACCGATCTCCTCGCCGTCGGGACGACCTACGAGGCGGCCCGCATGAAGGACTTCTTCAGCGGGGACCTGCTCGTGCTGACGCCGTTCCGGCACGGTGAGGAACCGGTTCCGCTGCCGGACCGTGCCATCCGTTCGGTCTCCTCGGTCGAGGGCGTGGGCGGCCTGGTGGGCGCGCGGGTCGTCATCGAGGTCATGAGCAGCATGAAGCGCCACGGCGTCCTGCCGGAGGACCTGCCGAAGCTGGCCGCTGCCATAGAGGACGTGCGGCTGGAGGGCTTCGCCATGCACCTGCCGCTGGACCGTACCGACGGCTCCGACGCGGTGGAGGAGGTCATCGGCTGGATGGACCGGCTGCGGGCCAACCGCCTGCCGCTGCACACCATGTTCGTCAGCCACCTCAAGGCCGATGAGCTCGCCCGTCTCCAGCAGCAGTTCCCGCAGACGCGGTTCCGCGCGCGGATCGGCACGCGCCTGTGGCTCGGTGATCACGACGCGACCGAGTACCGCGGCTCGGTCCTGGACGTCACCCGGATCGGCAAGGGCGATCGCTTCGGCTACCGCCAGCAGAAGGCCGCGTCGGACGGCTACCTGGTCGTGGTGGCCGGCGGTACGTCGCATGGCGTGGGCCTGGAGTCGCCCAAGGCGCTGCACGGTGTGATGCCCCGTGCCAAGGGCGTGGCCCGCGCGGGCCTGGCGACCGTCAACCGCAACCTCTCGCCGTACGTGTGGGCGGGCAAGCAGCGGTGGTTCGCGGAGCCTCCGCACATGCAGGTCTCCATCCTCTTCGTGCCAGGGGAGGCCCCCGAGCCGCAGGTGGGCGAGGAACTGGTGGCGCACCTGCGGCACACCACGACGCAGTACGACCGCCTCGTGGACCGCTGAGCCGCCCTTCACGAAAGCATCGGGCCCGGTACCGCAGACCTGCTCTGCCGTACCGGGCCCGTTCCGTGTGCGTGGCTACCGGTGGACGGAATCTCCGGCCACGCCCCAGCGCACCTGCGCCGCCCCTTCGAACTTCACGGCATGCCGCGACAGCTGGTGCGCTCGGCCCAGCACAAAGACATCCGGCGCGTGATCCAGTACCCCGCCCGACGGGTCGTCCTCACCATCCCGGCGTACGACGTCCCGCTCCGGCAGCAGCACATCACGCACCACCACGGCACACAGGTACAGCGTCCCCAACAGGTGCAGGACCATGGCCAGTTGGTAGCCCTCCAGCGGCAGCCCTTGGTGCTTGTCGCCGTTGCCGGTGTAGGCGAGGTACATCCAGATGCCGAGGAAGTACATGACCTCGCACGCCTGCCAGATCAGGAAGTCGCGCCAGCGTGGCCGTGCCAGTGCGGCGAGCGGGACGAGCCAGAGCACGTACTGCGGCGAGTAGACCTTGTTCGTGAGGATGAAGAGCGCGACGACCAGGAAGGCGAGCTGTGCGAACCGCGGCCGGCGCGGTGCGTAGAAGGCCAGCAGGGCCAGCGCACCGCAACCGAGGATCATGAGCAGGGTGGCGTAGGTGTTCGCGTCCTCCAGCGGATTGCCCGTGCGCTGGGAGATGAGCAGCCAGATGGACCCGAAGTCGATGGGCCGCTCCTGGCTGAAGGTGTAGAACTTCGCCCAGCCCTCCCTGATGTGGAAGCCGGACGCGTCATGCGTGATCATCACCGGCACATTGACCACCAGCCACGCGGCAGCGGCCCCGGTCACGGCCTTTCCGTAGGCGCGCCACTGTCCGGCCCGCCAGCACAGGATGAGCAGCGGCCCGAGCAACAGCACCGGATACAGCTTGGCGGCGGTCGCCAGCCCGATGAACACGCCCGTCGCGAAGGCCCGGCTGCGCGACCACATCAGCATCCCGACAGCGGTCAGGGCGACGGCCAGCAGGTCCCAGTTGATGGTGGCGGTGAGCGCGAGGGCGGGGGCGAGGGCGACCAGGAGGCCGTCCCACGGACGGCGACGGTGGGTACGCGCCACGCAGACGGCGAGGACCGCCGCGCACGCCATCAGCATGCCCGCGTTGACCAGCCAGTAGATCTGCTCGCGCTGCTGGATCGAACCCCCGGTCGGCGTCATCCAGGAGGCGACCTCCATGAACAAGCCGGTCAGCACCGGGTATTCGAGGTACTCCATGTCGCCAGGCAGTTTGTCGAAGTACGGGATCAGACCGTCGGCGAAGCCGCGCCCCGCGTACAGGTGCGGGATGTCGGAGTAGCAGGCGTGGGTGTACTGGCTGGTGGCGCCGAAGAACCAGCCGCTGTTGTAGCAGGGCAGCTTCTGCACCATGCCGAGCGCGAACATCCCGATGGCGACCAGCGCGACGATGCGGACCGGGTTCCACCAGCCCGTGCGGAAGACAGCGCGCCGTCCGGCAGGACCGCCGATCAGTTCGCTTCCGGCAGCCGCCACCTCGTCCCGCCTCGTCGGCCGTACGGGCTCGTCCTGTCGCACGCTCGTCATGCGCCCATCCTGCCGTACGGTCCCGGGCCGAACGCGGAGAAGCCCCCGGCCCGGATTCACCGGGTCGGGGGCTTCGTCCGCCACGTTTCACGTGAAACAGTCAGCGGTCAATCGCGTCGTCCTCCCGACGCGCCGCCGGCCGGACCTCCGATGAAGCCACCGTCGTCACCGCCTCCGGTCCCTCCCGTGTTCGGGCCGGGCGTCGGGGTCACACCGCCGGTGTCCCCACCCCCCGGCCTGCCACCGGTCTGGCCACCGTTGGACGTACCGCCGTTGTGCCGGCACTCGATGTCCCAGTCCGCACAGGTCTGGGTCGGAGTGGGGCTCGCGGGCTCGCTGGGCTTCACCGTCTTGGACGGGGTGGGCTTCGGGGAGGTCGGCGCCGGAGCGGACGGGGTGGGCTTCGGGGACGGGCTCATGCCGTCGCCGTAGACCGTCTGGCCGATCGGCGCGGGGTCCGGGAAGGCTTCGAGCTTCTGGCCCTTCATCGCCTGTGTCATGTACTCCGCCCAGATGCGGGCCGGGAACGAGGCGCCGTGGATCTTCTCCTCGCCGCCTACGCCGTACATCTTCAGGAACTGCTGCTGTTTGGCCTGGTCGTCCACCCGCCACATGCCGATCGTGGTGGCCAGCTGCTTGGTGTACCCGGCGAACCACGCCGACTTGTTGTCGTCGGTGGTACCGGTCTTGCCGGCCGCCTCCCGGCCGTCGGGCAGCTTCGCCGCCGTACCGGTGCCCTTCTCCACCACGGTCTTCAGGACGTCCGTGACGTTGTCCGCGACGGCCGCGCTGAAGCCCGTCTTGGGCTTCGCGGTGTGCTCGTACTCGGTCTTGCCGTCCTTCTCGACGCTCTCGACGGAGTACGGGTCGTTCTGCTGGCCACTGGAGGCGAAGGTGGCGTACGCGCCGGCCAGCCGGATCGCGCTCGGTGCCGAGGTGCCGAGCGAGAAGGTCGGGGTGGTCTTCGCCATGCTCTGGTCGTCGCGCAGACCCGCGGCGATGGACGCTTCCTTCACCTTGTCACGCCCCACGTCCATGCCGAGCTGGATGAACGGTGTGTTCACCGAGAACTGCATGGCGGTACGAAGGGTGATCTTTCCGCGGTCCTCGTTGCCGTCGTTGGCCTGGTGCCACTCCTTGCCGTCCTTGTCGTGCCAGACGGTCCCGTCGTAGTTGAGCAGCTTCAGCTTGTTGTCACCGTTGTAGATGCTGTTCGGTGAGACCCGGGTGCGCCGTTCGGGATTGTGCGGGTCCCGTACGCCGTCGGTCATCGCCGCCGCCAGCACGAACGGTTTGAAGGTCGAGCCGACCTGGACACCGGTGTAGTCGGCGTTGTTCGTGTAGTGCTGGGTCGCGTCCTTGCCGCCGTAGATGGCGACGATCTTGCCGCTCTTCGTGTCGACCGAGGCGCCGCCGAACTGGACATACTTGTCCACCTCGCGCTTGTCCGGCTTGATGTGCTCCTTGGTGACCTTGTCCACGGATTCGGCGAGTTCGTTGACCTTCTTCTCGTCGAAGGTCGTGTGGATCTCGTAGCCGCCCATCTTCAGCTGGGAGTCCGTGATCTTGGTGTTCGCCGTGATGTAGTTGTTGGCGAGGTCGACGAGGTAGCCCTTCTGGCCACGGAGGTCCATGGCCTTCTTGGGCTTCCTGGGCATCGGGAATTCCTTGATCTGGTCCCGGTCCGACTTGTTCATCCGGCCGACCTCGACCTCACGGTCCAGCGTCCACTTCCAGCGGGCCTCGGCGCGCTTGAGGTTCGCGCCCTTGGCCTCCGTCGAGATGTACGGGTCGTAGAGGTTGGGGCCGTTGAGCAGCGCGGCCATGAAGGCGCTCTCGCTCGGCGTGAGCTTGTCGCAGTCCTTGCCGAAGTACGCCCGGGACGCGGCCTGGATACCGTACGCACCGCGCCCGTAATAGGCGGTGTTGAGGTAGCCGGCCAGGATGGTGTCCTTCTTCACCTTGATGCCCACCTTCACCGAGATGAACAGCTCGGTGATCTTGCGCTTGAGGGTCTGCGACTGGTCGAGGTACGTGTTCTTCACGTACTGCTGGGTGATGGTCGAGCCACTCTGGGTTTCGCCGCCCTTGGCCATGTTGAAGACCGCACGCGCGATGCCCATCGGGTCGACGCCCGAGTCCTTGTAGAACGAGGCGTTCTCCGCGGAGATCACCGCGTCCTGCATGGTCTTGGGGATCGAGGTGATCGGTACGATCTGGCGGTTGAGCTCTCCACCGCCGGCGACGACCATCGGCTTGCCGTTGGACCAGTAGTAGACGTTTTTCTGCAGCTGCGACGCCTTCTGCACGTCCGGGATGTCCACGTAGGCGAGCGCGAGACCGGCCGCACCGACGACCAGCGCCATGAAACCGATGCAGGTGGTGAGGACCTGCTTCCACGAGGGCACGAAGCGGCGCCAGCCGATCTTGCCGGACCGCGGGTAGTCGATGAACCGCTTCTTGCCGGGCTTGCCCGCTCCCCGGCCGCGCCCACGACCGCCTTCGCCACCACCGCCGCCGGTGCGCCGGCCTCCACCGCGTCCGCCTTGACCACTGCCTGAGGCCATCGCAGCCGTATCGGATGCGCGCCGCCGGCCGCCGCGTTGTGCGGCCCGCCGGGCCTCCGCTCTGCCGCCGACCGGCCGCTCCTGCCCGTACGCTTCGGAGTCGGGAGCCGGTCCGGGGGTGGGTGCAGAGCCACGGGAGGGCGCCGCACGGCGCCCCGATTGCTGTGCGGCTCGTCGGGCCGCTGCACGTCCGCCGCCCTGTGGCTGGGGCGGTTTGCGACGGTGCTCGCTCATGGAACGAATACTCCTCGGGCAGGCGCGCTATCTATCTCGTCGCCTGAAGGCGGCAGTTGGCTTCAGGTCCCCCCGACGTACGGCACCCATATGGCTCATGGGGTCGCACTACACCGAGGACGGGGACGTCCCCTGTCGCCCCACGGTTCCCGGCAGTCTGCATGCCGCACAGACTACGCACGGCCAAAACCTGCTCACTGTTGAAATTCACTCCAAATCCGTCAGGTTGGGTGGAACGAAACAGTGATGTGACGGCGCTCACCATCCCTCCTCTTGTCCCTCCCGTGCACCCGACCTATCGTCTGGATGTATCGAGTCGATACATCAGCTCGGCATAAAGAACGCACGAGGACAAGGAGGCGGGCATGAGCAGGCGGTCCGGCATCCTTGAGTTCGCCGTCCTCGGACTGCTTCGCGAGTCCCCCATGCACGGCTACGAGCTGCGCAAACGGCTCAACACGTCGCTGGGGGTCTTCCGTGCGTTCAGCTACGGCACCCTCTACCCCTGTCTGAAGGCGCTGGTCGCGAACGGCTGGCTGACCGAGGAGACGGGCAGTGAGCCGGAGACCGCGCCCGCGTCCCTCACCGGCCGCCGGGCGAAGATCGTCTACCGGCTGACGCCGGAGGGGAAGAGCCACTTCGAGGAGCTGCTCGCCCACTCGGGCCCGGACGCGTGGGAGGACGAACACTTCGGTGTCCGCTTCGCCTTCTTCGGGCAGACCTCGCGCGACGTACGGATGCGGGTGCTGGAAGGCCGCCGCAGCCGCCTGGAGGAACGCCTCGAAAAGATGCGCACCTCCCTGGCACGTTCACGCGAACGGCTGGACGACTACACCCTCGAGCTGCAGCGGCACGGCATGGAGTCCGTGGAGCGCGAGGTCCGGTGGCTCAACGAGCTGATCGAGAGCGAACGCGCCGGACGCGATCAACGCGCCGTGGACCCCGCTGAGCGGAACCAGAAGGACACGTCAGGAGATACGGGCGGCCTGCCCCGGCGTCGGGGTGGTTCCCGGCCGGATTCGTCCGATGACACCACCACATAAGGCTCCGCAGTCCGCGGGGCCTTGTCGAGAACACAGGGAGCAACCGGAATGGGTTCGGTTCGCGTAGCCATCGCCGGCGTGGGCAACTGCGCCGCCTCGCTGGTACAGGGCGTCGAGTACTACAAGGACGCAGACCCGGACAGCCGCGTGCCCGGCCTGATGCACGTGCAGTTCGGCGACTATCACGTGCGGGACATCGAGTTCGTGGCCGCTTTCGACGTCGACGCCAAAAAGGTCGGCCTCGACCTGGCGGACGCCATCGGTGCCAGCGAGAACAACACCATCAAGATCTGCGACGTGCCGAACTCCGGTGTGACCGTGCAGCGCGGCCACACCCTCGACGGCCTGGGCAAGTACTACCGCCAGACCATCGAGGAGTCCGACGAGACGCCGGTGGACATCGTCCAGGTCCTCAAGGACAAGCAGGTCGACGTCCTGGTGTGCTACCTGCCCGTCGGCTCCGAGGACGCCGCGAAGTTCTACGCCCAGTGCGCCATCGATGCCAAGGTCGCCTTCGTCAACGCCCTGCCGGTCTTCATCGCGGGCACCAAGGAGTGGGCGGACAAGTTCACCGAGGCCGGTGTGCCGATCGTCGGTGACGACATCAAGTCGCAGGTGGGCGCCACGATCACGCACCGCGTGATGGCCAAGCTCTTCGAGGACCGGGGCGTCGTCCTGGACCGCACGATGCAGCTGAACGTCGGCGGCAACATGGACTTCAAGAACATGCTGGAGCGCGAGCGCCTGGAGTCCAAGAAGATCTCCAAGACCCAGGCCGTCACCTCGCAGATCCGCGACCGCGAGCTGGGCGAGGACAACGTCCACATCGGCCCGTCGGACTTCGTCGCCTGGCTGGACGACCGCAAGTGGGCCTACGTCCGCCTCGAAGGCCGCGCCTTCGGTGACGTCCCGCTGAACCTGGAGTACAAGCTGGAGGTCTGGGACTCCCCGAACTCCGCGGGTGTCATCATCGACGCCCTGCGCGCCGCGAAGATCGCCAAGGACCGCGGCATCGGCGGCCCGGTGCTCTCCGCGTCCTCGTACTTCATGAAGTCGCCGCCGGTCCAGTACTTCGACGACGAGGCGCACGCGAACGTCGAGAAGTTCATCAAGGGTGAGGTCGAGCGCTGAGCACCGCGCCGTCCCGCTAGCCCGCCGGCCCCCGGAAATTCCGTCCGGGGGCCGGTGTGCTGTGTGAGGCTGGTCCTCATGTCCGTTGTGCGTGACCTCCGCGTACTGCTTCAGCTGCGTGACTTCCGCTCCCTGCTGGCCGTACGGCTCCTCTCGCAGGCCGCCGACGGTGTCTACCAGGTCGCGCTCGCCACCTACGTCGTCTTCTCGCCCGAGAGGCAGGCGTCTCCCGCGGCCATCGCCTCCGCCATGGCGGTCCTGCTGCTCCCGTATTCGCTGCTCGGCCCCTTCGCAGGTGTTCTCCTCGACCGGTGGCGCCGTCGGCAGGTCCTGCTGTACGGCAACCTGCTGCGTACCGTGCTCGCCGTCGGCACCGCCGGCCTGATCGCCGCGCGGGCTTCCGACTGGCTCTTCTACGCCTCCGCGCTCTCCGTCATGGCCGTCAACCGCTTCGTGCTGGCCGGGCTCTCGGCATCCTTGCCGCGTGTGGTCGCCGGTACGGAGCAGCTGGTCGTGGCCAACTCCCTGTCCCCGACCGCCGGCACGCTCGCGACGACCGCGGGCGGTGGGCTCGCCTTCGCCGTCCGGCTGGCGGGGGCGCAGTCGAACACGGTCGTCGTGTTTCTGGCCGCCACTCTGTATCTGTGCGCCGCCGGTGTCTCGCTGCGCATGGGCCCGGGACTACTGGGGCCGGACCCTTCCCAGCTCCAACCACGTGTCGGTGCGGCCCTGTTGAGCACCACGCGCGGCTTGGTGGATGGGCTGCGCCACCTCCTGGAACGACGTACCGCAGCGGCGGCCCTGACGGTGATGACCGTACTGCGCTTCTGCTACGGGGCGCTGACGGTAACGGTGTTGATGCTGTGCCGGTACGCGTGGGCCGACAGCGAGTCGGGGGGACTGGCGCTCCTCGGGATCGCCGTCGGCGTATCAGGGGCGGGCTTCTTCGCTGCCGCCGTCATCACGCCGTCGGCCGTCGCCAGGTACACGCCCCTGGCCTGGATGGCGTGCTGTGCGGGGCTGTCGGCTGTGCTGACTTCGGCCCTGGGGCTCTCCTTCGCGTACGTACCGCTGCTGATCGCCGCCTTCGTCCTCGGCCTCAGCACCCAGGCCGCCAAGATCTCCACGGACACGGTGGTGCAGTCATCGGTGGACGATGCCTTCCGCGGCCGTGTCTTCGCGGTCTACGACATGCTCTTCAACGTCGCCTACGTCGGTGCCGCGGCCGTGGCGGCGCTGATGCTGCCGCCGGACGGCAGGTCCGGTGTTCTCGTCATCGCCGTGGCTCTGCTCTACGCGGCGACCGCGGTGTCGCTGATCCGCTGCGTACGGCGCTAGCCTCCTGACGCCCAGCCCTGGGGGACCCCAGCGGCGACAGGGTCACCTCGCGACCCGATACGTTACGTGCTTTCAGCTCACACGTGGACGCATCGCTTTCAGGGGGACCTTCATGACCATGCCGCCGCCTCCGGGGCAGAACCCGTACGGCCAGAATCCCTACGGCCAGAACCCGTACCCGCAGGCACCGAACGCTCCGTACGGGCAGCCGCCGCAGGGACCCGCTCCATATGGCCAGCCCCCGCAGGCGCCCAACGCGCCGTACGGCCAGCCGCAGGGCGGCTACGCTCCTCCGCCGCAGATGCCGCAGCAGCAGGGCGCTCCCTGGCCGCAGGCAGCACCCCCGCAGCAGCCCTACGGCATGCCCCCGCAAGGTGGGGCACCCCAGCCGCCCGGGCCCCAGCGCTCGGACAGCGTGGGCCGGAAGGTCTTCCGCGTGGTCCTGAGCCTTGTCGTGCTGGGCCTGGTACTCGGCGGCCTCGCGGGCTTCAACTCCCTCTTCGGCACGGACGCCAAGAAGGCCGCCGTCGGTGACTGCATGAAGAACAACGGCACGACCATCCGGCCGGACATGGAGAAGGTGGACTGCACCGCCTCCGATGCCGCCTACAAGGTCGCCGAGGTGCATGACGACACCACCGACGAGAAGCTGTGCGACCTGACGAAGTACAACGCCTACTCGGAAGCCACCGGGCGCCGGCACCGCAACAAGGTCGTGCTCTGCCTCGAAGACATCAAGAAGTAGAGCCGGTCCCTGTTTCACGTGAAACACGACGCCACTCGCCGTCGTGTTTCACGTGAAACCACGCACTCACTGCTGCGCGGCCCACCACTCCCGCAGAGCGGCAACGGCCTCTTCCCGCTCCATCGGGCCGTTCTCCAGCCGCAGTTCGAGCAGATGCTTGTACGCCTTACCGACCTCCGGGCCGGGAGCGATGCCGAGGACCTGCATGATGTCGTTGCCGTTCAGGTCCGGCCGGATCGAGTCCAGCTGCTCCTGCTCCTGCAGCCGCGCGATGCGCTCCTCCAGCCCGTCATAAGCACGGGAGAGGGCGTTGGCCTTGCGCTTGTTGCGGGTGGTGCAGTCCGAACGCGTCAGCTTGTGCAGACGCCGCAGCTGCGGGCCGGCGTCCCGCACGTAGCGGCGGACCGCCGAGTCGGTCCACTCGCCCGTCCCGTAGCCGTGGAAGCGCAGATGCAGCTCCACCAGCAGCGAGACGTCCTTGATCATGTCGTTGGAGTACTTCAGCGCGGTCATCCGCTTCTTGGCCATCTTCGCCCCCACCACCTCGTGGTGGTGGAAGGAGACCCGGCCGTCGCTCTCGAAACGGCGCGTCCTGGGCTTGCCGATGTCATGCAGCAGCGCCGCCAGCCGCAGCACCAGGTCCGGGCCGTCCTCTTCGAGGTCGATGGCCTGTTCCAGCACCGTCAGCGAGTGCTCATAGACGTCCTTGTGACGGTGATGTTCGTCACGTTCCAGGCGCAGCGCGGGCAGCTCCGGCAGCACCCGGTCGGCGATCCCCGTGTCGACCAGCAGCTTGAGGCCCTTGCGCGGGTGGGAACCCAGGAGCAGCTTGTTCAGCTCGTCCCGCACCCGCTCCGCGGAGACGATGTCGATGCGCTCAGCCATGGCCTTCATCGCGGAGACGATGTCCTCGGCCACCTCGAAGTCCAGCTGGGCGGCGAACCGGGCGGCCCGCATCATCCGCAGCGGATCGTCGGAGAAGGACTCCTCCGGCGTTCCCGGCGTCCGCAGGACACGTGCCGCCAGGTCCTCCAGGCCGTTGTGCGGGTCGATGAACTCCTTCTGCGGCAGCGCCACCGCCATGGCGTTCACCGTGAAGTCCCGGCGCACCAGGTCCTGCTCGATGGAGTCGCCGTAGGACACCTCGGGCTTGCGCGAGGTCCGGTCGTACGCCTCGGAGCGGTACGTGGTGACCTCGATGTCGAACGAGTCCTTCTTGCAGCCGACGGTGCCGAAGGCGATGCCGACCTCCCACACCGCGTCCGCCCACGGCCGGACGATCTTCAGCACGTCTTCGGGGCGGGCATCGGTGGTGAAGTCGAGGTCGTTGCCGAGCCGGCCGAGCAGGGCATCCCGTACCGAGCCGCCGACCAGGGCAAGCGTGAACCCGGCCTCCTGGAAACGGCGGGCCAGATCGTCCGCGACGGGGGACACCCGCAACAGTTCTCCGACGGCGCGACGCTGCACCTGGTTCAGCGCGTCCGTCGACTGCGGGGTCCGCTCGGGCTGCGGGGCGGGGAAGTCATTGTTGGCGTTCGGCACAACAGAACAGGGTACGTGGCCGCGTCGCGCGAGGCGTCCTGTCGGCGGCGGCGCCGGGCGGCGCAGGAAACGGGGACGGGCAACGCTCCCGCCCGGCTGCCGAGCGATCTTGTGGACCGGTCCCCAGCACTTCCCCCCAGCGGGTCTCGTTACCATGCGTGGACGCACATTCCGACGACCACTGACGACGACGAGGGACGGGCGAACGCGTGGCCGAGGCGGCAGGGTTCCAAGGGAGTGAACGGCCGCGCGGTCGGTGGTTGCGCCGGGCCGCGGCGCTGATCGCCGGCGTGCCGCTGCTGGCGGGAATGGTGCAGATCCCGGCCGCCCCCGAAGCCCATGCCGCCGGCTCCCGCACCGTCGATGTCTCCGTCGACGCGCTGACCCCCAGCGCGCCGAAGAAGGACGACACCCTCACCGTCTCCGGGACGCTCACCAACGGCAGCAACGCCCCGATCACCGACGCGCACGTGGGGCTGCGGCGGGGCCCCGCCCTCAACAGCCGCAGCGCCATCGACACGGCCGCCAAGCGCACGGGCTTCTCCCCCGGAGCCGACGGCCAGGAGATCGAGAACCGCACCCAGAAGATCGACAGGCTGGACCCGGGCGTCAGCCGCACCTTCACCCTCCACGTGCCGGTCAAGGACCTCGACCTCGGTGACGACGGCGTCTACCAGCTCGGCGTCTCCCTGTCCGGCCGGTCCCAGGGTGCCTCCTACGAGCAGGTGCTCGGCATCGAGCGGACATTCCTGCCCTGGCAGACCTCCGACGTGGGAAAGAAGACGCAGCTCACGTACCTGTGGCCGCTGATCTCCTCGACGCACCTGACCGCGGAGACCGACGCCGACGCGGAGCAGACTCCGGTCTTCCGCAACGACAACCTGGCATCGGAGATCGCCCCCGGCGGGCGGCTCCAGCAGCTCGTGGCGCTCGGCAAGGACCTCCCCGTCACCTTCGTCATCGACCCCGACGTGCTCGCCTCCGTCGACGCGATGACCAGGACGTACAAGGTCGAAGGGCCGAACGGCCCCACGGCGGGCAAGAACCAGGCGGTCGCCAAGCAGTGGTTGAAGCAGGTGGAGGAGGCGGTGAAGACCCACGAGGTCGTCGCGCTGCCCTTCGCCGACCCCGACCTGGCCTCGCTCGCGCACCGAGGTAAAGAGGTCCCCAGCGCCCTCGGGCACCTCGGCCCCGCCACGTCACTGGCGGCCAAGACCGTGGAGACGGTTCTGGGCGTCAAGGCCCGTACGGACTTCGCCTGGCCCGCCGAGGGCGCCGTGGATTCCTCGATCGTCGATGTCGCCACCTCCGGCGGCGCCCACAACATCATCGCCCGCAGCGACAGCCTCCAGGAGAACAGCCTCTCCTACAGCCCGACGGCGGCCCGTCCGATCGGCGGCGGCAACACCGCCATCGTCGCCGACGCCGGGCTGTCCACGGCGTTCGAGGGCGACCTGTCCAAGGCCGAGAACTCCACGCTCGCCATTCAGCAGTTCCTCGCCCAGAGCCTGATGATCAACGGCCAGGAGCCCGGACAGCAGCGCAACATCGTCGTCGCGCCGCAGCGCACGCCTTCGGTCAGCCAGGCCCAGGCGATGGCAGCGGGCGTGAAGAACCTGGTGCCGGGCCGCTGGGCCGAGCAGCTAAACCTGGCGGGTGCCGCCAAGGCCGCGCCCGACCCCGGGGCCAACCGCGAGGTGCCCGCCGCGGCCGAGTACCCGGCAGCGCTGCGCAAGCAGGAACTGCCGACCGAGGGCTTCGAGGAGATCCAGGACACCCAGACCGCGCTGGACGACTTCGCGCCCGTCCTGGCCCAGCCCGGGCGTGTGGTGACGCCCTTCGGCAACGCCATCATGCGGGAGATGTCCACCGAGTGGCGGGGCGACGAGGCGGGCGCCGCGGCCTTCCGCAGCTCTGTGCGCACCTACCTCGACGGTCTGACGAAGAACGTGCAGCTGATCCAGAAGTCCCCCGCGACGCTCTCCGGGCGCAGCGCGACGATTCCGGTGACGGTGCAGAACAACCTGGTCCAGGGCGTCAAGGGACTGACGCTGGAGCTCACGTCCTCGCAGCCCAACCGGCTCGACACGGGCGAGCCGCAGGAGATCACGGTCGACGGCGGCCACAGCCAGTCGTTCAAGTTCGACACGACGGCGAACGCCAACGGTCCCGTGCAGGTGACGGCCCAGCTCTACACCTCGGACGGCAAGCCGTACGGCCGGCCGATGACCTTCCAGGTCAACGTCACCGAGATCACCTCGACGATCATGCTTGTCATCGCGGGTGGCGTTCTGCTGCTCGTCCTCGCCGGTGTCCGTATCTACCTCCAGCGCAAGCGCGCCGCGTCGGGGCGCGACGGGGACGGGACCAACGGCGACGGAACCGACGGTGACGGCGGGTCCGAGGGTGGCAACGGGGGTGACGGCACGGACGGTGACAAGCCGGTGCAGCCGGGTGACCGCGAGCCGGACACCGGTTCGGAAAGCACGGACGCGTCCGGCTCAGGTGAGAAAGTGGACCGTTGATAGATGGCGGGGCCGGATGGCCGGCGACGGATGAGGTGGGGCAGCGATGAATGCGCCGTACGACGGTGACCGCGGCAGGGGTGCGCACGACACCCCCGCGGGTCAGGGACCGCCGACGCCCCAGGGGCAGCAGCCCCATGACCCGTATGTGCACGACGCGTACGCCAACGACCCCTACCGGTCGCAGGACCCCACGGCCCAGGACCCGGTCAACGACGTCTTCTACGACCGGTCCGCGCACCCCCCGCCGCCTCCCGGGCAGGCCCCGCACCCGCTCTACCAACAGCCGCCCGCCCCGCAGCACACCCCTGACCCGCAAGTGTGGGCCCCGACCCCGCCGCCCGAGCCGCAGGGCCCGACGCGGCACCTGCCGTACGGTGACGACGCCGCCACGACACAGTTCGTGGGCGTGGACGACCTGATCTCGCGGGCCGCCGACGAGCGCCGGGAGCCAGACGCCTTCGCGCACCTGTACCGGGACCAGCAGCAGCCGTACGAGCCGCAGCGCCCGATGACGCCGCAGCAGGAGCCGGTGCCGCAGGTCGCCTCCGTACCGGAGCAGCCGCCGATCCCCGCACCGGAGCCCGCGGCTCCCGCCAAGCGCTCCGGGGGGCGCGCGTCGTCGCTGCTGAAGTCCAGTGCGGTCATGGCCGCGGGCACGCTGGTCTCGCGCATCCTGGGTTTCGTCCGCAACCTCGTCATCGCCGCGGCGATCGGCGTCGGCACCCTCAACGACTCGTACCAGGTCGCCAACACCCTCCCGACGATGATCTACATCCTCGTCGGCGGCGGCGCCCTGAACGCGGTGTTCATCCCGCAGCTCGTGCGGGCCATGAAGAACGACGAGGACGGCGGCGAGGCGTACGCCAACCGCCTCCTGACGCTGGTCACCGTGCTGATGGCGGGCATCACCACGGTCTGTGTGCTGGCGGCCCCGGTCTTCATCGGCATGATGTCGCCGAAGATCGCTTCCGATCCCGAGCAGATGGACGTCGCGGTCGCCTTCGCCCGCTACTGCCTGCCGACCATGTTCTTCATGGGAGTGCACGTGGTGCTGGGGCAGATCCTCAACGCCCGCGGGCGGTTCGGCGCGATGATGTGGACCCCGGTCCTCAACAACATCATCGTGATCGCCACGTTCGGTGCCTTCATCTGGGTCTTCGGCAGCTTCTCGCAGAGCGGTGTGAGCGCCGGCAGCGTCTCCGCCGACGCGGTCCGGCTGCTCGGTATCGGCACGCTGCTCGGTCTGACCGTGCAGGCGCTCGCCATGTTCCCCTACCTGCGGGACGCCGGTTTCCGGCTCCGCCCGCGCTTCGACTGGCGCGGCCACGGGCTGGGGAAGGCCGCGCGGCTGGCCAAGTGGACCTTCTTCTTCGTGCTCGCCAACCAGCTCGGCCTGGTCGTGGTGACCCAGATCGCCACCTGGGCCGGTTCGGTCGCCGAGGGCCAAGGCCACTCCGGTACGGGCATCACCGCCTACAACTACGCGCTGCAGCTGTGGCAGATGCCGCAGGCCATCATCACCGTCTCGGTCATGACCGCCGTCCTGCCGCGTATCTCACGGGCCGCCCACGACGGGGACGTCACCGCCGTACGCGACGACATCTCCTACGGTCTGCGCACCTCTGCGGTGGCCATCGTGCCGTGCGCCTTCGCCTTCCTGGCGCTCGGAGTCCCGATGGCGACGCTGATGTTCTCCAGCGCGGGCGCCGGTGCCACCAACATCGGCTACGTGATCATGGCGTTCGGCCTGGGCCTGATTCCGTACTCCGCGCAGTACGTCATCCTGCGCGGTTTCTACGCCTACGAGGACACCCGTACGCCGTTCTTCAACACCGTGATCGTGGCCGCCGTCAACGCCGCGGTCTCCGGTCTGTGCTTCCTGGTCCTGCCGGCCCGCTGGGTCGTGGTGGGCCTCGCCGCCGCCTATGGACTGGCCTACGCCGTCGGCGTCGGCGTGGCCTGGCGGCGGCTGCGCACACGGCTGGGCGGTGACCTGGACGGACCGCACGTCATTCGTACGTACGCCCGCCTCGCCGGGGCCTGTGTGCCCGCCGCTCTGGTCGGCGGCGCGGCCGCATACGGAATCACCCTGGCGCTCGGCAGCGGTTTCACCGGTTCCCTGGCCGCCTTGGTCGGCGGCGGTGTCACACTGATCGCCGTCTTCTTCCTCGCCGCGAAGCGGATGCGGGTCGAAGAGATGAACGCGATGGTCGGCATGGTGCGTGCGAAGCTGGGCCGCTGATCGGGCACAACCATCGGCCGCAACCGTGTGTCGTGCATAGTGGCGGACTGTGGGCACAATTGTCTTGGCTCGTAGAGCCTGCAACGGATGGGGAGGCAGGAACGACGGTGGCGGAACGGAGCACGGCTGCCGTCGACGTGGCCGACACGAGCGGTGAGCAACCGCTGACCGCCCAGGCGGGACAGGCTACGAACGACGGTGCGGAGGCCGAGAGCGTAACCGGCACGGACAAGGACACCGCACGCACCGGCGATCAGCGTGCCGCGGTGACCGACACCAAGCCGCCCGAACTGCACAGCGGCCACAAGCTCGCCAGACGCTACCGCCTCGAGGAGTGCGTCACCCGTCTGGACGGATTCAGCAGCTGGCGTGCGGTCGACGAGAAACTGCGCCGTGCCGTCGGCGTACACATCCTGCCCGCCGACCACCCACGGGCCCGCCCCGTGCTGTCCGCCGCCCGCTCCGCCGCGCTGCTCGGTGACCCCCGCTTCGTGCAGGTCCTGGACGCCGTCGAGGAGAACGACCTCGTCTACGTCGTGCACGAATGGCTGCCGGACGCCACCGAGCTGACCGCCGTGCTCGCGAACGGCCCGCTCGAACCGCACGACGCCTACCAGCTCGTCAGCCAGGTCTCCCAGGCCATGGCCGCCGCCCACCGGGAGGGCCTGTCCCATCTCCGGCTCAACCCGAGTTCGGTGCTGCGGACCGAGTCCGGGCAGTACCGCATCCGGGGCCTGGCGGTGATGGCCGCGCTGCGCGGCATCACCAGCGAGCACCCGCAGCGCACGGACACCGAGGCGATCGGCGCGCTCCTGTACGCCGCTCTGACCCAGCGCTGGCCGTACGAGAGCGACGCGTACGGCCTGTCGGGGCTGCCCAAGGACGTCGGCATGATCCCCCCGGACCAGGTACGGGCCGGCGTCCACCGCGGCCTGTCCGAGCTGGCCATGCGCGCGCTGGTCAACGACGGTGCCACCGCGTCCCGCCAGGAGCCGGCCTGCACCACTCCGGAGGAGCTGGCGAAGGCCGTCACGGCCATACCGCGCATCCGTCCGCCGGAGACGTCCTTCACCTCGCCGCCGCCCTACCAGCGCACCGGCTACCAGCAGGGCACGTACGGCCAGCCGCCGACGCGCGCCGGCGGGGCGTCGGCGCGGACCGCACCGGTACCCACCCCGCCACCACCGCTGCAGAGCCGTACCGGCCGCGCGCTGAAGTGGTGCGTCTCCGGCCTGCTCATCGCGGCGCTGGGACTCGGGAGCTGGCAGCTGGCCGACACCCTGTTGAAGAACGAGGGCCAGGACAACCAGGAGACCACGCAGCCGGAGAGCGGGACACAGCAGAAGAAGCCCGCGCCGAAGCCGATCGCGATCGACGACGTCACCGAGTTCTCGCCGCTCTCCAGCAGCCCCGTCGCCGGTCGGCATGATCCGCCGTCGAACGCCGTGGACGGAGACCCCAGTACCGCTTGGATCACCGGCGAGTTCAAGGGCTGGGCGAACTTCGGCAACCTGCCGGCCCGCAAGGACGGCAGCGGTCTCGTCGTCGACCTGGGGAGCGTGAAGGAGGTCTCCAGCGTCGAGGTCAGCATGTACCGGCCGGGCCACACGGCCGAAGTGCTCGCCGCCGACCCGTCCGCGTCCAGTCCGACCACCCTCGGCGCGTTCCCGCAGCGCCTGTCGAAGCTGGAGAAGTCGGGCAACACCTTGTCCGTGAAGCTCGACAAGCCCATAAAGACGCGTTACGTCCTGGTCCACGTCACAGAGTTGCCCAGCGAGGATTCGGGCGGCGGCTACCGGGGCGGCATTTCGGAGATCAAGGTCAGCGGCTGACCCCTTCGATCGCTTTTCGCCGGTCCTGGAGCCGAAGAAGTGAATGGACCGGCAAGGACAATCCGGTGGGCGCTTTCGCGACCACCGGAATAAAGAGACAGCAGTCGGGCTCTGGCCGGTTCATCGGCCAGAGCCCGGTTTGCGAATACAGCGCTGTTCAGTTCCAGCGGGTGCAGTAGACCTTGTTGTTTCCGTAGTATCCGCAGGCACGCACCGAGTATCCCGGGCCGTCGTTCTGCAGCTTGTTGTTCGCAATCGCGGCAGTGTCGCCGGGGTCGAGGGTGAAACGCCGCTTCTGGACCAATCCCTTCCAGGTCTTCCCTCCGTTACGGGATACATCCATCCAAAGCGCCCCCTCACTGTCGCTGTCGTTCGCCGTCATGCCGGCCATCGTCCAGTCATGGCCGTCGCCGCACCGGTAAACGAGCAGCTTCACCGTGGCATGACCGCCGTAGGTCTTCGTGGTCAGCGTCTTGCGGTGGCTGCAGCTGCCCTTGGAATACGCGGACGCCGAAGCCGGCATCGCGCCGAGGGCGATTATCGACGCCACCGCAATCAACAGCAGACGCTTGAGGTTCCTCATGAAAAGCTACTCCTGAAACTTTCTCCGCCGACGAGAAACTGAGACATGGATGTCCGACCGGGGCCGCATTCAACGACTCCGGCGGAATAATCGGCACTCATGATCGTTTCAGTTCGTTCAGGCCTCGGCAAGTCAGCCGATAAGCGCCCTTTCATGGCGCCGAAGTGACAGCAGACCGCAACGTGTGAACCACAGGCTGCACACCTGGCCGGTAACCCGGTGCAGCACCTCACCGACGTTTACTTTCGCAGCGTGGCGGGCTTCAATGGAGCCACATATCCGCTGACCGCGCGAGCAGGGGGACCTGTGGGGCCTGAGACAGGCGGCTCTGACGTGGCGAGCGATGGAGACCTCCTCGCACGCCACGTGGCCGGCGACCCCGACGCCTTCGGCGAGCTGGTCCGGCGGCACCGCGACCGGCTCTGGGCAGTGGCCCTCCGTACCCTCGGCGACCGGGAGGAGGCCGCGGACGCCGTCCAGGACGCACTCGTCTCCGCCTACCGCGCCGCCCACACCTTTCGCGGCCAATCGGCCGTCACGACCTGGCTGCACCGCATCACGGTCAACGCCTGTCTTGACCGGGCCCGCAAGGCGGCCTCCCGGCGTACGTCTCCGGTAGCCGAGACGGAGCGTTTGGAGCAGCTGCTGGAGCCGCACGAGTCCGCCGCCGTACCGGCCGAGCGACAGGATCTCCACCGGGAGCTACTCCGTGCGCTGCGCACGCTGCCCGAGGAACAACGTGCCGCCCTGGTCCTCGTTGACATGCAGGGATACCCGGTGGCCGAGGCGGCCGCGATCCTCGACGTGCCCACCGGGACGGTGAAAAGCCGTTGTGCGCGAGGCCGGGCACGATTGCTGCCGATGCTCACCCATCTGCGTTCGGAAGAAGGGGATAGCAGACCCGTCAGCCGGGGAAGGAACCGGGCGCAGGGGACATCCGTCCCAGAGGCGGCAGGGCCGAAGGACACAGATGCCGTGAAGGGCGGAGGTGGGCGCTCGTGACTTCGACGACCGACACGGACGAGCACCCGGAGGTCTCCGAGATCTCCGCGCTCACGGACGGTCTGCTGTCGCCGTCCCGCACCGCTGATCTACGCGATCACCTGGCGTGCTGTGAGCTGTGCGAGGACGTACACGCCTCCCTGGAGGAGATCCGGGGACTGCTCGGCACGCTCCCCGGGCCCGCTCGTATGCCGGCCGATGTGGCGGAACGCATCGATGCGGCGCTGGCGGCCGAAGCGCTGCTCGACTCGACCGCACCGGACCAGGACCCCGATGTTTCACGTGAAACGCCGGAGGTTACGGTCGCGGCCGTTTCACGTGAAACCGAAACAGCACCGGCCGCGTCGCCTTCCGCGCCTGTCACCCGGCCGTCCGGACACCCCCGGGCCGCCACCGGTCCGGGCCGCCAGGCGCCTGGAGCCCGATCCCGGAGCCGCCGCTGGCCGAGGGCGTTGCTCGGCGCCGCTGCCGCCGCGGCGGTCCTCAGTGTGGGCGGAGTCATCATCCAGAACATCGGCTCCGGCGGCGGGCAAGGCAATACGCAGAAGCAGCACGCCGAAACGGCAAAGCAGGGCGCCGGTGCCGCCTCTGTCCTGACGTCCGCCACCCTGGAAACGCGGGTCCACGACCTCCTCACCTCCTCGGGCAGCAAGAAGACGCCGGACGTCGGCACGCAGAGTTCCCCCGACTCCCCGCTGCGCGGCGCGACGGACACTGTTCCCTCCTGCGTCCAGCGGGGCACCGGACGGACCGAGGCCCCCTTGGCCTCCACCCGCAGCTCGTACGAGGGCCAGGACGCGTACCTCGTCGTTCTGCCGCACCCCACCGACCCCAGCCGCGTCTCCGCCTACGTCATCGCGTCCTCCTGCGTCTCCGCATCGCCGCCGGCGCCGGGGAAGGTGCTGCTGACCCACTCGTACCGGCGAGACTGAGCCGGCGGCGAGGGCGCCGGGGCACCACGGGAATGCCTGCCCCGTAGGATCCGTTGGGTGGGGTGAGAGTTCACCGAGAGCCCCAGCAAGCAGTCGGCAGAGACAAGGAAGACACCCGTGAGCGACGTCCGCAACGTGATCATCATCGGCTCCGGGCCCGCGGGCTACACCGCCGCGCTCTACACCGCCCGTGCCTCCCTGAAGCCGCTGGTTTTCGAGGGCGCCGTCACCGCCGGTGGCGCGCTGATGAACACCACCGAGGTGGAGAACTTCCCCGGGTTCCGCGACGGCATCATGGGCCCCGACCTGATGGACAACATGCGTGCCCAGGCCGAGCGCTTCGGCGCCGAGCTGGTGCCGGACGACGTGGTCGCGGTCGACCTGACCGGGGAGATCAAGACCGTCACCGACACCGCCGGCACCGTGCACCGCGCCAAGGCCGTGATCGTCACCACCGGCTCGCAGCACCGCAAGCTGGGCCTGCCCCGCGAGGACGAGCTGTCCGGCCGCGGTGTCTCCTGGTGCGCCACCTGCGACGGGTTCTTCTTCAAGGACCAGGACATCGCCGTGGTCGGCGGCGGCGACACCGCGATGGAGGAGGCCACCTTCCTCTCCCGCTTCGCCAAGTCGGTCACGATCATCCACCGCCGTGACACGCTGCGCGCGAGCAAGGCGATGCAAGAGCGGGCCTTCGCCGACCCGAAGATCAGCTTCGTCTGGGACAGCGAGGTCGCCGAGATCCACGGCGAGAACAAGCTTTCCGGCCTGACGCTGCGCAACCTGAAGTCCGGCGAGACCTCGGAGCTCCCGGTGACCGGCCTGTTCATCGCGATCGGCCACGACCCGCGCACGGAGCTGTTCAAGGGCCAGCTGGAGCTGGACGACGAGGGGTACCTCCAGGTGGAGTCCCCCAGCACCCGGACGAACGTCACGGGCGTCTTCGCCGCCGGCGACGTCGTGGACCACACCTACCGCCAGGCGATCACCGCGGCCGGCACCGGGTGCTCCGCTGCCCTGGACGCGGAGCGGCACCTCGCTGCCCTCTCGGACAGCGACGACGTGCCCGAGCCGGAGAAGACCGCCTCCGCCTGAACCCCGCCCCGACGCCCCCAACCCCACCCAGTAAGGAGATTGCCATGGCCGGTGCCACGGTGACCGTGACGGACGCCAACTTCGAAGAGGTCGTCCTCAAGAGCGACAAGCCCGTACTCGTCGACTTCTGGGCCACCTGGTGCGGCCCGTGCCGCCAGATCGCCCCGTCGTTGGAGGCCATCGCCGCCGAGCACGACGAGATCGTCATCGCCAAGCTGAACACCGACGAGAACCCGACCACCACCGCCAAGTACGGCGTCATGTCGATCCCGACGATGAACGTCTACCAGGGCGGCGAGGTCGTGAAGACCATCGTCGGCGCCAAGCCGAAGGCCGCGCTGGAGCGCGAGCTGGGCGACTTCCTCGCCTGATCGCATGCCGCGTGCCACGCGAACGGGCCCACCCCTTCGGGGGTCGGGCCCGTTCGCGTTGTGCGGGTGGCCCTCACAGCGGGCGCAGGGCGGGCTCCTTCTGGACCGCGCCCAAAAGGCGGTCGAGAGCCAGCTCCACGTCTTCCTTCCAGGAGATCGTGGTGCGCAGCTCCAGTCGCAGCCGCGGGAAGCGGGGGTGCGGGCGTACCGTCTTGAAGCCGACGGCCAGGAGGTGGTCGGCGGGGAGCACGCATGCGGGCTCCTCCCATCGGGCGTCACCGAAGGCCTCAAGCGCCTTGAAGCCACGGCGGATCAGGTCCTTCGCCACTGTCTGCACCATCACCCGGCCCAAGCCCTGCCCCTGGTAACCGGGCGTCAGCCAGCCCGTCAGGAGTTGTACGGCGTCGGGGGAGACGGGGCTCGTGGGGAAGGCCGTGGAGCGCGGCACGTACGCGGGAGGGGCGTACAGCACGAAGCCGACCGGGACGTCGTCGACATAGACGACGCGGCCGCAGGAGCCCCATTCGAGGAGAACAGCCGAGATCCACGCCTCCTTCTCCAGCTCGGGCCGGCCCGCCCTTACTGCGGCTTCCCCGCTGACGGGGTCCAGCTCCCAGAAGACGCATGAGCGGCAGCGCTTGGGGAGATCCGGAAGGTTGTCCAGCGTGAGCGGTACGAGCCGACGGCCCATGAAGACAGGTCCTCACTTCCCTCGCCCGCCGCACCGCGCGATGCCGTCCGCAGCTCCCGCTCCGTGAGCAGGCCACCGACGAAACCGCCGACTGCTCCGAGGCCGAAGCCCGCTGCCACCAGTCCGGTGCGGCTCACCGTTCGCATGGCTTACTCCTCGTTGTGGGGGTTTCCCCGTGGATGTGCGCCATACCCGATCGCATCGTATCCACGGTCCGCGTACGCGGGTACCGCCACACAGCAAAGGGCGGGCCGTGTTCCGCAATCCGCTCGGAACAGGGCCCGCCCTCGGGGCCGGACGGCTCGGGCCGGTCAGTCCTCGTCGCCGTGCTCCTCGTCGAGGCTCTTGTCGAGCACCCGCCCCTCGCCGGGGGCGAGGGTGCCGAGAATGCGCTCCAGGTCGTCTATCGACGCGAACTCGACGACGATCTTGCCCTTCTTCTGTCCCAGGTCGACCTTCACCCGGGTCTCGAAGCGATCGGAGAGCCGGGAGGCGAGGTCGCTCAGGGCGGGGGACACCCGGGTTCCGGCCCGCGGCTTCTTCGCCTTGGAACCGCCGGCGGGCTTGGCGCCCATGAGCGTCACGATCTCCTCGACCGCACGCACCGACAGCCCCTCGGCCACGATGCGGTGCGCCAGCCGGTCCTGCTCCTCCCCGTCCTCCACGGAGAGCAGGGCGCGGGCGTGCCCCGCGGAGAGCACCCCGGCGGCGACGCGTCGCTGAACGGACGGTGAGAGCTTCAGCAGCCGCAGGGTATTGGACACCTGCGGGCGCGACCGGCCGATGCGGTCGGCCAACTCGTCGTGGGTGCACTTGAAGTCGCGCAGCAGCTGGTCGTACGCGGCGGCCTCTTCGAGAGGATTGAGCTGTGCCCGGTGGAGGTTCTCCAGCAGCGCGTCCAGCAGCAGCTTCTCGTCTTCGGTCGCGCGGACAATGGCCGGGATCTTCTCCAGGCCGGCCTCGCGGCAGGCCCGCCAGCGGCGCTCGCCCATGATGAGCTCGTACCGCTGGGGTCCGGTCTGCCGGACGACCACCGGCTGCAGGAGGCCGACTTCCTGGATGGAGGTGACCAGTTCGGCGAGGGCGTCCTCGTCGAAGACCTCGCGTGGCTGCCGTGGGTTGGGCGTGATCGCGTCGAGAGGCAGTTCGGCGAAGTGCGCGCCGGCGACCTCCTGCGCCCCGTCCGTGGTGGCTTCCTCCTCCTGCGGCTCATCCGTTTCACGTGAAACGGCCTTCGCCGCGATCGAGGTGACCTTTGCCGCCGCTACGCCCCGGTCCGCTGTCAGGACCGGCACCGCGGACGGCGATGTCGTGCCCCGGCCCACCGCGGGAGCGGCGTTGTCCGCGGCTTGCGGTGCCGCGGGGATCAGCGCACCGAGCCCACGGCCTAGTCCCCTGTTCCGTCGTTGGCTCACTGGTTCCCCTCCGACATGCTGTGCTGTGGTTCGTAGTTCACGTTGAGGCCCTGCAGCCCGGTGCCGTTCCCGGCCGCTCCGCGCAGGGCGATCTCCCGGGCCGCCTCCAGGTAGGAGAGCGAACCGCTGGAGCCCGGGTCGTAGGTGAGGACCGTCTGTCCGTAGCTGGGCGCCTCGGAGATGCGTACCGAGCGGGGGATGCTGGTGCGCAGCACCTCGTTGCCGAAGTGGTTGCGCACCTCGTCCGCGACCTGGGAGGCCAGCCGGGTCCGGCCGTCGTACATGGTGAGCAGGATCGTCGACACATGGAGCTTGGGGTTGAGGTGCCCGCGCACCAGGTCGACGTTGCGCAGCAGCTGGCCGAGCCCTTCCAACGCGTAGTACTCGCACTGGATGGGGATCAGCACCTCGGCACCTGCCACCAGGGCGTTGACGGTCAGCAGGCCGAGCGAGGGCGGGCAGTCGATGAGGATGTAGTCCAGCGGCTGTTCGTACGCCTTGATGGCCCGGTCCAGCCGGCTTTCACGGGCCACCAGCGAGACCAGTTCGATCTCGGCGCCGGCCAGGTCGATCGTGGCGGGCGCGCAGAACAGCCCCTCCACGTCGGGCACGGGTACCACGACGTCGGACAGCGGCTTGCTCTCCACCAGCACGTCGTAGATCGATGGGACTTCGGCGTGGTGGTCGATACCGAGGGCCGTGGAGGCGTTGCCCTGCGGGTCGAGGTCGATGACCAGGACACGGGCTCCGTGCAAGGCAAGGGAGGCGGCGAGGTTGACCGTGGTGGTGGTCTTACCGACCCCGCCCTTCTGGTTGGCGACCACCATGACCCGGGTTTCCTCGGGCCGGGGCAGTGGTTCTCCCGTTCGGCCAAGCGTCTGTACCGCCAGCTGAGCTGCACGACCGATCGGGGTGTCGTCCATCGGGGACGGCGTTTCACGTGAAACGTCATCCCCGAGCGACTCGCTACGGGGACCGGGGACCGGATCGGTCATCGGTCCCGCGATGTTGGCGTCGGACCGCAAGGATTCACTCTCCTCGACATCAGGCTCGCAGTGCTCTGAGCCTGCCATGCTTTCGGTGTCGTGAACCAGTGAGGTCCGCTCTCCTGTGGATGAACCCGCTTCTGTGGATACATCCGTGACCTGTGTGGGTCTACGGTTACGCGGGTCGGCAGCTGCGCGACCACGGCTGATGATTCCATGCAGCAGAGAACGACGTTTCACGTGAAACACGATGACAGCGCCGCGTCCGTTTTGTACGCGACACTCCGCTTTATGTCGTTTTGTTAGTTTTCCCGGGCTATCCGCCGTACTCCCGGGGCTCGCTCAGCGCCGCCGCCCCCTCGATGCCCGGCTGGGCCGGGCCGCCTTGGCGCGCTTGGCCGCGAAGCGCACACCGCCCGGGCTCTCGCCGACCTCCACCCGCACCACGGTCGACATCGGGTCCACGATCCCCTCACCGACCTGGACCACCGAGGTTTCCACGACACCGAGCTTGCCCAGAGCGGCACGGGCGCCCTTCAGCTCCTCCTCGGCGGTGTCGCCCTTGAGCGCGAGCATCTCGCCGTACGGCCGCAGCAGCGGGACACCCCATCCCGCCAGCCGGTCGAGCGGTGCCACGGCTCGCGCGGTCACCACATGGACCTGCGGGAGCTTGCCCATGACCTCCTCGGCCCGGCCGCGTACCACCGTCACGTGGTCCAGCCCCAGCAGCTCGACGACCTCCTGGAGGAAGTTCGTCCGGCGCAGCAGCGGCTCCAGCAGCGTGATCTTCAGGTCCGGGCGCACCAGGGCCAGCGGAATGCCCGGGAGTCCCGCGCCCGAGCCCACGTCGCAGACGGTGACGCCCTCGGGCACCACCTCGGAGAGCACCGCGCAGTTCAGCAGGTGCCGCTCCCACAGCCGCGGCACTTCACGCGGTCCGATCAGTCCTCTGCGTACGCCCGCGTCGGCGAGCAGTTCCCCGTAGCGCACGGCCTCCGGGAACCGCTCACCGAACACCTCGCGCGCCACATCCGGCGCCGGTGGGAGCTCCGCTGCTGCGTCCGTCACGGGAACCGCCTTCCTCTGGACTGTTATCAGGCTGACAAGACATGGCCCCGCCTGCGAGTACAGACGGGGCCGGATAGATCAAGGGCTGTTCGGGGCTCGGGCCGTCAGGCCGGGAGAACCACCACACAGCGCTGGGGCTCCTCGCCCTCGGACTCGCTGCGCAGCCCGGCCGCCGCGACGGCGTCGTGCACGACCTTGCGCTCGAAGGGCGTCATCGGCTTCAGCTTGACCGGCTCGCCGGTGCCCTTGGCCTCCTCCGCCGCCTTCGCGCCCAGCTCCGCGAGCTCCTCGCGCTTGCGGGCCCGGAAGCCTGCGATGTCCAGCATCAGGCGGCTGCGGTCACCGGTCTCGCGGTGCACCGCGAGGCGGGTCAGCTCCTGCAGCGCCTCCAGCACCTCACCGTCCCGGCCGACCAGCTTCTGCAGGTCGCGGCTGGTCGAGTCGCTGATGATCGACACGGCGGCGCGGTCGGCCTCGACGTCCATGTCGATGTCGCCGTCGAGGTCGGCGATGTCCAGCAGGCCCTCGAGGTAATCGGCCGCGATCTCACCCTCCTGCTCCAGGCGGGTCAGGGTGTCGGTGCCCTCGGCGGCCGGGGTCGTGTCCGTCACGGAAGGACTCCTTCTTACTTCTTGGACGGGTGCTTGGGCCGCTGCTGGCCCTTGCGCTGTCCGGACTTGGCGTTACGGGAGCCGGAGGCGGAGGAACCGCCCTTCGGCTTGCTGTCCTGCGGTGCGTTCTTCTCCAGGGACTGCTTCTGCGAAGCGTCCGCGTCGGAGGCACCGGAAGCGCTGGAGCCGGCCCCCGCGCGGGTGCGCCGGGGCTGCTGGCCGCCGCCCGCCGGCCTGCCACCGGTCTGCTTGCCGGTGGTGGGCTGGGTCTGGCGCCGGGACTTGCTCTGCCGCTTGGGCTGCTGCCGGTTCTGGCGCGCCTCCTCGGCGGCCTTCCTGGCCTCGACCTCGGCCGGGTCCTCCTTGAGCTTGCCCTTGGCCCGCAGCCGCTCCTGACGCTCCTGGAACGCCTTGCTGCCCGGGGTCGGGTTGCGGCGGATGACGAACATCTGCTGGCCCATGGTCCACACGTTGGTGGTCAGCCAGTACAGGAGGACACCGACGGGGAAGCCGGGGAAGCCGATGCCGAAGACGGCGAACATGACCGGGAAGACGTACATCAGCATCTTCTGCTGCTGCATGAACGGCGTCTTGACCGTCAGGTCGACGTTCTTGGTCATCAGCTGGCGCTGCGTGTAGAACTGCGAGGCCGACATCAGCACGATCATGATGACGGTGACCACGCGCACATCGGTGACCGAGGCGCCCAGCGACTGGATCTTCTCCGGCGTGTCCAGGAACTTCGCGGCCAGCGGGGCGCCGAAGATGTGCGCCTTCTGCGCGCTCTCCAGCAGCGACTGGTTGATGACGCCGACCGTCTGGTTGTTCGCGATGTGGCTGAGGACCTGGTACAGCGAGATGAAGAAGGGCGACTGCGCCAGGATCGGCAAGCAGCTGGAGAGCGGGTTGGTGCCCGTCTCCTTGTACAGCTTCATCATCTCTTCGGACTGACGCTGCTTGTCGCTCTTGTAGCGCTCCTGGATCGCCTTCATCTTCGGCTGGAGCGCCTGCATGTTCCGCGTCGACTTGATCTGCTTCACGAAGAGCGGGATCAGGCAGATACGGATCAGCACCACCAGCGAGACGATGGACAGACCCCACGCCGCGCCACTGTTCTCGTCGAAGATGAGGCTGTAGAACGAGTGGAACTGGACGATGATCCAGGAAACTGCGTAATAGAGAGGACTGAGGATCGTGTCCACGAATCAGGCTCCTTGGGCGGTGGGCTGAGTCTCAGGCTGTGCGGCAGGCTCAGGGACGGTGGACCCGCCCAGGCGGCTTCTCAGCCGCCGATGCCAGACCGGACGCTTCCGGGGTGGTACGTGGTCGACGCCACCTGGCGACCACGGGTTGCAACGCAGGATGCGCCAAGCCGTCAGCGCGGTCCCTTTCACGGCGCCGTGCCGGTCGATGGCCGTATAGCCATAGTGGGAGCACGACGGGTAGTACCGGCAGACCGGACCCAGCAAGGGGCTGATGGTCCACTGATACAGCTTGATCAACAGCAGCAGCGGGTACTTCATCGCGGCAACCTCCCCTGACCTTCGGTTGGGGGATCTCCACCCAGCAGCCGCTGCAGCGCGGTGTCCAGGTCGCGGGCCAGCTGGTCGTGACCCGCATCACCCGCACCGGGCAGCGCCCGTACGACAACCAGGCTACCGGCGGGCAGCCGGTCCAGCCGGTCGCGCACCAGGTGGCGCAGCCGGCGCTTGACCTGGTTGCGGACGACGGCACCGCCGACGGCCTTGCTCACGACGAAACCCGCACGCGCCGGGGGAGGGCTCTCCCCCGCTGCGTGCGGGTCCGTTGCACCGCTGCGTAGGTGGACGACGAGGAGCGGGCGCCCGGCCCTGCGTCCCCGGCGTACCGCGGTCGCAAAGTCCTCGCGCCGCCTCAGCCGATGCTCGGTAGGCAGCACGTCATGGACCTAGCTCAGGGCTCAGGCCGACAGGCGGGCGCGACCCTTGCCACGGCGGGACGCGAGAATCGCGCGGCCGGCACGGGTGCGCATACGCAGGCGGAAGCCGTGGGTCTTCGCGCGACGGCGGTTGTTCGGCTGGAAGGTGCGCTTGCTCACTCGGGGGCTCCAGAGATGCTTGGTGTCTCCGGGGAGACAGGTGTGGGGCGTCGACTGGCTGTCACCGTGCGCCCACGAGTAGCTCGCAACGCCCGAGTGCACCGCTACTTCGATCACTAGAGCGCGATCTTTGCCCATCGGAGGCAGGCGGCAGCAGCCATCGACAACTCGACCTGGTTACGGTACGCGCGGCGGCGTCATCCGGTCAAACCGGCCCTCGGTCGGGACACACTGTGCACAGCCTGTGGACAACAACTTGAATCACCACGGTCGCCCTGACTACCGTGGGTCAACTCCGATTCCTTCCCGCCCGTCCTGAGAATCACACATTCGTGGGACCTGTGAGAGAGCGTGCTCTGTGGCTGACGTACCTGCCGATCTTGCCGCAGTGTGGCCACGTGTACTTGATCATCTGCTGCGGGCGGAGAGCGACAGCCTCAAGCCGAAGGACCAGGACTGGCTGAAGCGGACCCAGCCGTTGGCGCTGGTGGCCGACACGGCCCTGCTGGCGGTGCCCAACGAGTTCGCCAAGGGCGTGCTGGAGGGCCGGCTCGCGCCGCTCATCGGTGAGGCGCTGAGCCACCAGTGCGGCCGCCCGATCCGGATCGCGATCACCGTCGACGACTCCGCCGAGGAACCGCAGCCCCAGCAGCCGATGCCCTCGGCCCCGCCGTCGTCCCCCGGACAGCAGCAGCGCCACCAGCCTCAGCAGCAGCACGACGCGTACGGCGGCTACGACAGCCGGCAGAGCGACGGCTACGACAACCGCCAGGGTTACGGGCACCAGGACGACGACCTGCCGCACGTACGTCCCGCGTATCCGGAATACCAGCAGCAGCACCAGCAGCCCCGGCACGATCCCGGCGCCTGGCCGCAGCAGCACTCCGGGATGGACGGCCAGGGCGGCCCCGGCCCTCGTGAGGACTACGGGTGGCAGCAGCAGCGCCTCGGTGGCTTCCCCGAGCGCGACCCTTACGCCACGCCGCCCCCCTCACACGTACAGCAGCAGCACTCCCAGCGGTCACAGGGTGACTACCGTTCGTCGGCGCCCGAGCACGGCGGCGCGCCGCAGCACCAGCACCCCGAGAGCCACTCCCCGTACGACCAGCAGCCGCCGCAGCGTCGTGACCTGGCCGAGCACCAGCCGCCGGCGCACATCCAGAACCCCGGACCGGGCGGGATGACGGCGCCCAGCGGCGCCCCCGGCCCGCTCGCCGCGCAGCCCGCGCCCGCGACCGGCCCCGGCGAGCCGACCGCGCGTCTGAACCCGAAGTACCTCTTCGACACCTTCGTCATCGGCGCTTCGAACCGCTTCGCGCACGCCGCCGCCGTGGCCGTGGCCGAGGCGCCGGCCAAGGCGTACAACCCGCTGTTCATCTACGGCGAGTCCGGCCTCGGCAAGACGCACCTGCTGCACGCGATCGGGCACTACGCGCGCAGCCTCTACCCGGGCACCCGGGTGCGGTACGTCAGCTCGGAGGAGTTCACCAACGAGTTCATCAACTCCATCCGCGACGGCAAGGCGGACGCGTTCCGCAAGCGCTACCGCGACATGGACATCCTGCTCGTCGACGACATCCAGTTCCTGGCCAGCAAGGAGTCGACGCAGGAGGAGTTCTTCCACACGTTCAACACGCTGCACAACGCGAACAAGCAGATCGTGCTGTCCTCGGACCGGCCGCCCAAGCAGCTGGTGACCCTGGAGGACCGGCTGCGCAACCGCTTCGAGTGGGGCCTGATCACCGACGTCCAGCCGCCCGAGCTGGAGACCCGGATCGCGATTCTGCGCAAGAAGGCCGTGCAGGAGCAGCTCAACGCGCCGCCTGAGGTACTGGAGTTCATCGCCTCGCGGATCTCGCGCAACATCCGCGAGCTGGAGGGGGCGCTGATCCGCGTCACCGCCTTCGCCTCCCTCAACCGCCAGCCGGTGGACCTGGGCCTGACGGAGATCGTCCTGAAGGACCTGATCCCCGGGGGCGAGGACGCGGCGCCCGAGATCACCGCGACCGCCATCATGGCCGCGACCGCCGACTACTTCGGGCTGACCGTGGACGATCTGTGCGGATCCTCGCGCAGCCGCGTCCTGGTGACGGCCCGGCAGATCGCGATGTACCTGTGCCGTGAGCTGACGGACCTGTCGCTGCCGAAGATCGGCGCGCAGTTCGGCGGACGCGACCACACGACGGTGATGCACGCCGACCGCAAGATCCGGGCCCTGATGGCCGAACGGCGCTCCATCTACAACCAGGTGACGGAGCTGACCAACCGCATCAAGAACGGCTGACGCGGCCCCGACAAGGGGCTGCCGGAGCTTCGAGGGCGCCCCGGGACGTACGCACTCCCGGGGCGCCCTTTCGTCGTTCATACGGCGGGCCGCTCACCTGTGGGTGCGGGGAGCCAACGCCGTACGGAGGGGTTCTCGCCGTAGGAGGAGCACAGAGGCCGCCCACAGCCGCCGTACGACCGCCCCGAAGCCCCCCAAAACCGCGCCCACGCGGCTGCTCCGACCACGCCGCGCCCCCGCTCACCACCATCCCAACCCTGTGGAAGGCCCCGCCTCTGTTCGATTCCGTGTCAGGTCACGGCTGTGCTCCACAGATTGGCCAAGAATCTTCCGTCCACACGCTGGGGACTGCGAAGTTATCCCTGTGAAGTCCACAGGCGGGCTGGTCGCGGAAGTATCTGCCCAGGTCAGGGCCGTGTGGATTTGTGGCTAACACTCATCCACAGGGTGTGGACAGAAGATCGCTCCACAGCGGGCGGGTCGCGTTGTCCACGGGCCGCCCACAGGCGCGCCGCCCTTGTCCCCAAGTTCTCCACACCCCTGTCCACTGTTCGGCAAGGTGACACCCGGGCTCACCGGGGCGAGTGAAAGGCATCACACCAAGGTGCCGGATTGGGCTGTGGGGAACCTGGGTAAAGCTGGGGACAGGGCTGGGGAGAAGTAGGGGTCCCCTGTGCATCGGGTGTGCATGAAGGACGCCGGTCCACAGATGAGGCCGGTTGTCCACGGCTGCCGCCCACAGGGCCGGTGGACAAAGAAACCGCGTTGACCTGCACAGATTCAGTTGTCCACGGTTTCCACAGGCCCTACTACTACGACCACAGATAGCTACCGGTGAACTCGTTTCGAATCGGGTGCTGTGCACAACTTGGGGATCGGTCGTCCGACGCGTCTCGACCCGACTTGACCCCGAGCAGCAACGGCTGTCGGTGACGTACGTCAGACTGGTCTCCGGCGACCCAGCCGACGAAGAAGGCCAGCAGGGCGTAAGCCAGCAACAGCAGGAGGCGGTTTCCGGTGAAGATCCGGGTGGAGCGCGATGTACTCGCGGAGGCAGTGGCCTGGGCGGCCAAGAGCCTCCCGGCCCGTCCGCCGGTGCCCGTCCTCGCGGGCCTGCTGCTGAAGGCGGAGGAGGGCAGCCTGAGCCTCTCCGGCTTCGACTACGAGGTCTCCGCGCGCGTGTCCGTGGAAGCGGAGACGGAGGAAGAGGGGACCGTCCTGGTCTCCGGCCGCCTGCTGGCCGACATCTGCCGCGCCCTCCCCAACCGCCCGGTGGAGATTTCCACCGACGGTGTACGGGTCACCGTCGTCTGCGGCTCCTCGCGCTTCACCCTCCACACGCTTCCTGTGGAGGAGTACCCGGCCCTGCCGCAGATGCCGACCGCCACCGGCACCGTGCCCGGTGAGGTCTTCGCCGCTGCCGCCGCCCAGGTCGCCATCGCCGCCGGCCGTGACGACACCCTCCCGGTGCTCACCGGTGTGCGCATCGAGATCGAGGGCGACACCGTCACCCTGGCCTCCACCGACCGCTACCGCTTCGCCGTGCGCGAGTTCCTGTGGAAGCCGGAGAGCCCGGACGCCTCCGCGGTGGCGCTGGTGCCTGCCAAGACGCTGCTGGACACCGCCAAGTCCCTCAGCAGCGGCGACAGCGTCACCCTGGCGCTGTCCGGCTCGGGCGCCGGTGAGGGCCTGATCGGTTTCGAGGGGGCGGGCCGCCGTACGACCACGCGGCTGCTGGAGGGCGACCTCCCCAAGTACCGCACGCTCTTCCCCACCGAGTTCAACTCGGTCGCCGTGATCGAGACCGCCCCGTTCGTCGAGGCCGTCAAGCGTGTGGCGCTGGTCGCCGAGCGGAACACCCCGGTGCGCCTGAGCTTCGAGCAGGGTGTGCTGGTCCTGGAGGCCGGCTCCAGCGACGACGCACAGGCTGTGGAGCGGGTGGACGCGGACCTGGAGGGCGACGACATCTCCATCGCCTTCAACCCGGGCTTCCTCCTGGAGGGCCTGTCGGCGATCGACTCCCCGGTGGCCCAGCTGTCCTTCACGACCTCCACGAAGCCGGCGCTCCTGAGCGGCCGCCCGGCCAAGGACGCCGAGGCGGACGACGCGTACAAGTACCTGATCATGCCGGTGCGCCTGTCCGGCTGATCCCCACAGGCTGTGGACGGCTGCCCGCGGTTTCCGCCGCCGGCAGCCTGCCGGAAGCCACCCGCCCCTGGCGCGCGCCGTCGGCTCGTGTCGGGGGCGGAGCTGTTTGCCGTAGGTACCGGGCCGGTGCGTGGGCACTCGTACGGGCGAGCAGGCCGGTACGAGTGGTTACGGGGCGCGACGGAGCGGCTGGTGCGTCTGTCAGGTCCAGGCACATCAGCCAGGGCCGTGCAGGCACGCCTGAGGCGGTTCTGCCGCGATCAGACGCCGTCGGCAGCCGGCTCCCGCGTCGCCCCGTAAACCGGGGAGAACGCGGTCAGCAACGAAAACCCGCACGTCCCGGGCCCGGTGCGGGTCACCCGCCGCCGGTTGTCCACAGCTGTGGGGGCCGCGCCGCCGCGTCGTGGCTTCGCGCGTAAACTCGACGGGTAGGTCGGGGATGTGCCGTAACGCAACGTAAGGGGTACTGATGGAGCTCGGTCTCGTCGGTCTCGGCAAGATGGGCGGCAACATGCGCGAGCGCATCCGCCGCGCAGGCCACACCGTCATCGGATACGACCGCAATCCGGACCTGGCTGACGTCCACAGCCTCAAGGAGCTGGTGGACGGTCTCAAGGGGCCGCGTGTGGTGTGGGTCATGGTGCCCGCCGGCGCCGCCACCCAGTCCACCATCGACGAGCTGGGCGAGCTGCTGTCCCCCGGCGACGTGGTGGTCGACGGCGGCAACTCCCGCTGGACCGACGACGAGAAGCACGCCGAGGAGCTGCGCGCCAAGGGCATCGGCTTCGTCGACTGCGGCGTCTCGGGCGGCGTCTGGGGCCTGGAGAACGGCTACGCGCTGATGTACGGCGGCTCCTCGGAGGACGTCGCCAAGGTGCAGCCGATCTTCGACGCGCTCAAGCCGGAGGGCGAGTACGGCTCGGTGCACGCCGGGAAGGTCGGCGCCGGCCACTTCGCGAAGATGGTCCACAACGGCATCGAGTACGCCATGATGCAGGCCTATGCCGAGGGCTGGGAGCTGCTGGAGGCGGTCGACTCGGTCACCGACGTGCGCGAGGTCTTCCGTTCCTGGCAGCAGGGCACGGTCATCCGTTCCTGGCTGCTGGACCTGGCGGTCAACGCGCTGGACGACGACGAGCACCTGGAGAAGCTGCGGGGCTACGCCGCCGACTCCGGCGAGGGCCGCTGGACCGTCGAGGCCGCGATCGACAACGCCGTACCGCTGCCCGCGATCACGGCGTCGCTCTTCGCGCGCTTCGCCTCGCGCCAGGAGGACTCGCCGCAGATGAAGATGATCGCGGCGCTGCGGAACCAGTTCGGCGGCCACGCGGTCGAAAACGTGAAGAAGTAAGCAAGCAAACAGTCCGGTAGAGAAGTCCGGTAGCCGGGGGAGGTCGGCGCGCCACATGCATGTATCGCATCTCTCGCTGGCCGACTTCCGCTCGTACGCCCGGGTCGAGGTCCCGCTCGACCCGGGCGTCACCGCGTTCGTGGGCCCCAACGGGCAGGGGAAGACCAACCTCGTCGAGGCGGTGGGCTATCTGGCCACCCTCGGCAGCCACCGGGTCTCCTCGGACGCCCCGCTGGTGCGGATGGGCGCCGAGCGGGCCATCGTGCGGGCCGCGGTCGTCCAGGGCGAGCGGCAGCAGCTGGTGGAGCTGGAGCTGAACCCCGGCAAGGCCAACCGGGCCCGTATCAATAGATCGTCGCAGGTCAGACCGCGTGACGTGCTGGGGATCGTGCGGACGGTGCTGTTCGCGCCGGAGGACCTGGCGCTGGTCAAGGGCGATCCGGGGGAGCGCCGCCGCTTCCTGGACGAGCTGATCACCGCCCGGTCGCCGCGGATGGCGGGCGTGCGCTCGGACTACGACCGGGTGCTCAAGCAGCGCAACACGCTTTTGAAGAGTGCGGCGCTGGCACGTCGGCACGGCGGCCGTCAGATGGATCTGTCGACCTTGGACGTATGGGATCAGCATCTGGCGCGGGTCGGCGCGGAGCTGCTCGCCCAGCGACTGGATCTGATCGCCACGCTCCAGCCGCTGGCCGACAAGTCGTATGAGCAACTGGCGCCGGGCGGCGGCCCGCTGTCGATGGAGTACCGCGGCTCGGCGGGCGAGGGCCTGGGCGGTGTCTCGACGCGTGAGGAGCTGTACGGGCTGCTGATCGAGGCGCTCGGCGCGGCCCGTAAGAACGAGATCGAGCGCGGGGTGACCCTGGTCGGTCCGCACCGCGACGACCTGCTGCTCAAGCTGGGCCAGCTGCCCGCCAAGGGGTACGCGAGCCACGGCGAGTCCTGGTCGTACGCGCTCGCGCTGCGCCTGGCCTCGTACGACCTGCTGCGCGGTGAGGGCAACGAGCCGGTGCTGGTGCTCGACGACGTGTTCGCGGAGCTGGACAGCCGGCGGCGGGAGCGGCTGGCGGAGCTGGTGGCGCCCGGCGAGCAGGTGCTGGTGACCGCGGCGGTGGACGACGATGTGCCGGGCGTGCTGTCCGGGGCCCGGTTCGCGGTGTCGGAGGGCGTGGCGGAGAAGGTCACGCCGTGAGCGGACGACGGAGTCGGTGATGAGCGGCGAGCATCCGGACCGTCCCTCCGAGGAGCCCTCGGAGCGGCCGCCCGGCGCCGACCAGCCCAAGCCCCCGGAGCTGTCCGGGATCGATCTGGCCCGACAGGCGCTGGTCGCCGCCAAGGAGCAGGCGCGGGCGCGGGGCGCCGCCGCGCAGCAGAAGAAGCAGGCGCGCCGCGGCGGCCTGCGGTCCGGCGCGCGCGCCGACGGGCGCGATCCGCTGCCGCTGAGTGCGGCGATCAACCGGCTCATCACGGAGCGCGGCTGGGAGACCCCGGCCGCGGTGGGCGGCGTCATGGGGCGCTGGCCGCAGCTGGTCGGCCCGGAGGTGGCGCAGCACTGCGAGCCGCAGCGGTACGACGAGGAGGCGCGCGTGCTGACCGTGCAGTGCGACTCGACGGTGTGGGCGACGCAGCTGCGGCTGCTGGCGCCGCAACTGGTGGCCCGGCTGAACCAGGATCTGGGCCAGGGCACGGTGAAGATGATCAAGGTGTTCGGGCCGGGCGGACCGGCGCGGCGGTACGGGCCGCTGCGGGCGCCCGGGAGCAAGGGTCCGGGTGACACGTACGGCTGAGGTGTACGGGTGGGGCGGGTGAGACTCCGCTCACCGTAGCCGGAGGTTGACAGCCCGAAGCGCTGAACGCCCTCTAGAGCGTCCTGGGGGCCCGTCGCAGATATGGGGAGTCGGCCAACGGCACTTCAGGGCGGCACATGACGACTCAGGCGCCCGCAAACCCCCACTAGTGTCGGCGCTACCGGTAGACTGGTAGCAATCCCGCCCACTCGCGGAACATGTCGAACGACGCAGCCGCCCTGCTTCTGATGGAAGGCGGCTCGTGCTGTGCCAGAAAGGGCGCTTCGTGGCCGACTCCGGCGACCTCAACGAGAACAACACGGCTTCTACTGAAGAGGGGGTTCCTGCCGGCGCCAGTGGCGACTCTCCGGAAGAGAAGTCGTACGACGCCAGCGCGATCACCGTCCTTGAGGGCCTGGACGCGGTCCGTAAGCGCCCTGGTATGTACATCGGCTCGACCGGCGAGCGTGGTCTGCACCACCTCGTGTACGAGGTCGTCGACAACTCCGTCGACGAGGCGCTGGCCGGGCACGCGGACACCATCGACGTGACGATCCTGCCGGACGGCGGCGTGCGCGTCGTCGACAACGGCCGCGGCATCCCCGTGGACATCGTGCCGTCGGAGAAGAAGCCGGCCGTCGAGGTCGTGCTGACGGTGCTGCACGCGGGCGGCAAGTTCGGCGGCGGCGGTTACGCGGTCTCCGGTGGTCTGCACGGCGTCGGTGTCTCCGTCGTCAACGCGCTGTCGCAGAAGGTGTCCGTCGAGGTCAAGCGGGATGGTTACCGCTGGACGCAGGACTACAAGCTCGGTGTGCCGACGGCGCCGCTGGCCCGTAACGAGGCCACCGACGAGACCGGTACGACGGTCACGTTCTGGGCCGACGGCGACATCTTCGAGACGACTGAGTACAGCTTCGAGACGCTCTCGCGCCGCTTCCAGGAGATGGCGTTCCTCAACAAGGGCCTGACGATCGCGCTGACCGACGAGCGCGAGGCCCATGTGGACGAGGAGGGCAAGCCGCTCACGGTCAAGTACCACTACGAGGGCGGCATCGTCGACTTCGTGAAGTACCTGAACTCGCGCAAGGGCGAGGTCGTGCACCCCACGGTGATCGACATCGAGGCCGAGGACAAGGAGCGGATGCTCTCGGTCGAGGTGGCGATGCAGTGGAACACCCAGTACACCGAGGGTGTCTACAGCTTCGCGAACACGATCCACACCCATGAGGGCGGCACTCACGAAGAGGGCTTCCGCTCGGCGATGACGGGTCTGATCAACCGTTACGCCCGGGACAAGAAGCTGCTGCGGGAGAAGGACGACAACCTCACGGGTGAGGACATCCGCGAGGGTCTGACGGCGATCATCTCGGTCAAGCTGGGTGAGCCGCAGTTCGAGGGCCAGACCAAGACGAAGCTGGGCAACACCGAGGCCAAGACCTTCGTGCAGAAGGTGGTCCACGAGCACCTGGCGGACTGGCTCGACCGTAACCCGAACGAGGCCGCGGACATCATCCGCAAGGGTCTGCAGGCCGCGACCGCGCGGGTGGCGGCCCGCAAGGCCCGGGACCTGACCCGTCGCAAGGGGCTGCTGGAGACGGCGTCGCTGCCCGGCAAGCTGTCGGACTGCCAGTCCAACGACCCCACCAAGTGCGAGATCTTCATCGTCGAGGGTGACTCCGCCGGTGGCTCGGCCAAGTCCGGCCGTGACCCGCAGTACCAGGCCATCCTGCCGATCCGCGGCAAGATCCTGAACGTGGAGAAGGCGCGGGTCGACAAGATCCTGCACAACAACGAGGTGCAGGCGCTGATCTCGGCCTTCGGTACCGGGGTCCACGAGGACTTCGACATCGAGAAGCTCCGCTACCACAAGATCATTCTGATGGCGGACGCCGATGTCGACGGCCAGCACATCAACACCCTGCTGCTCACCTTCCTCTTCCGCTTCATGCGGCCGCTGGTGGAGGCCGGTCACGTCTACCTGTCCCGCCCGCCGCTCTACAAGATCAAGTGGGGCCGGGACGACCACGAGTACGCCTACTCCGACCGGGAGCGCAACGCCCTGATCGAGCTCGGCAAGCAGAACGGCAAGCGGATCAAGGACGACTCGGTCCAGCGCTTCAAGGGTCTGGGCGAGATGAACGCCGAGGAACTGCGGGTGACGACGATGGACGTCGACAGCCGGGTGCTCGGCCAGGTCTCGCTGGACGACGCGGCGCGCGCCGACGACCTGTTCTCGGTGCTGATGGGTGAGGACGTCGAGGCCCGGCGCTCCTTCATCCAGCGCAACGCCAAGGACGTCCGCTTCCTCGACATCTGAGCCCTGTCGGCCCTCCCCCGCCCGCCGGCGGGGACCGCAGCAGCCGCAGCTCGAAAGGATTTTGAACAGCAATGGCCGACGAGAACCCCCCTGTGACCCCGGACGGCGTGACCGCCGAGGGCGCGGCCCCCGCCATCGAAGGCGTGGGCATGCGTGTCGAGCCCGTCGGGCTCGAGACGGAGATGCAGCGCTCCTACCTCGACTACGCGATGTCCGTCATCGTCTCGCGCGCGCTGCCGGACGTGCGGGACGGCCTCAAGCCGGTGCACCGCCGCGTCCTGTACGCGATGTACGACGGCGGGTACCGCCCCGAGAAGGGCTTCTACAAGTGCGCCCGCGTCGTCGGCGACGTGATGGGTACGTACCACCCGCACGGTGACTCCTCCATCTACGACGCCCTGGTCCGCCTGGCCCAGCCGTGGTCGATGCGGATGCCGCTGGTGGACTCCAACGGCAACTTCGGCTCGCCCGGCAACGACCCGGCCGCGGCCATGCGGTACACCGAGTGCAAGATGAAGCAGCTCTCCATGGAGATGCTGCGGGACATCGACGAGGAGACCGTCGATTTCCAGGACAACTACGACGGCCGCAACCAGGAGCCGACGGTCCTGCCGGCGCGCTTCCCGAACCTGCTGATCAACGGCAGCGCCGGTATCGCGGTCGGCATGGCGACCAACATCCCGCCGCACAACCTGCGCGAGGTCGCCGCCGGTGCCCAGTGGGCGCTGGAGAACCCCGAGGCGTCCAACGAGGAGCTGCTGGACGCGCTCATCGAGCGCATCAAGGGCCCGGACTTCCCGACCGGCGCGCTGGTGGTGGGCCGCAAGGGCATCGAGGACGCGTACCGCACCGGCCGCGGCTCGATCACGATGCGCGCGGTGGTCGAGGTCGAGGAGATCCAGAACCGCCAGTGCCTGGTGGTCACGGAGCTGCCGTACCAGGTCAACCCGGACAACCTCGCGCAGAAGATCGCCGACCTGGTCAAGGACGGCAAGATCGGTGGCGTCGCCGACGTACGGGACGAGACCTCCTCGCGTACGGGCCAGCGGCTGGTGATCGTCCTCAAGCGGGACGCCGTCGCCAAGGTCGTGCTGAACAACCTGTACAAGCACACCGACCTGCAGACGAACTTCGGCGCGAACATGCTCGCGCTGGTGGACGGCGTGCCGCGCACCCTGTCGCTGGACGCGTTCATCCGCAACTGGGTCAACCACCAGGTCGAGGTCATCGTCCGGCGGACCAAGTTCCGGCTGCGCAAGGCCGAGGAGCGGGCCCACATCCTGCGTGGTCTGCTCAAGGCGCTGGACGCGATCGACGAGGTCATCGCGCTGATCCGGCGCAGCGACACGGTCGAGGTGGCGCGCGAGGGCCTGATGGGCCTGCTGAGCATCGACGAGATCCAGGCCAACGCGATCCTGGAGATGCAGCTGCGCCGGCTGGCCGCCCTGGAGCGCCAGAAGATCACCGCCGAGCACGACGAGCTGCAGGCGAAGATCAGCGAGTACAACGCGATCCTCGCCTCGCCGGAGAAGCAGCGGCAGATCATCAGCGAGGAGCTGGCGGCGATCGTCGAGAAGTTCGGCGACGACCGGCGCTCGAAGCTGGTGCCCTTCGAGGGCGACATGTCCGTCGAGGACCTGATCGCCGAGGAGGACATCGTCGTCACGATCACCCGTGGCGGCTATGTGAAGCGGACGAAGACCGACGATTACCGGTCGCAGAAGCGCGGCGGCAAGGGCGTACGGGGCACGAAGCTGAAGGAAGACGACATCGTCGACCACTTCTTCGTCTCCACCACCCACCACTGGCTGCTCTTCTTCACCAACAAGGGCCGGGTCTACCGGGCCAAGGCGTACGAGCTGCCGGACGCCGGCCGGGACGCGCGCGGCCAGCACGTCGCCAACCTGCTGGCCTTCCAGCCGGACGAGCAGATCGCGCAGATCCTGGCGATCCGCGACTACGAGGCCATGCCCTACCTGGTGCTCGCCACCAAGGGCGGCCTGGTGAAGAAGACGCCGCTCAAGGACTACGACTCGCCGCGCTCCGGCGGTGTCATCGCGATCAACCTCCGGGAGACGGAGGAGGGCGCGGACGACGAGCTGATCGGCGCCGAGCTGGTCTCCGCCGAGGACGACCTGCTGCTCATCAGCAAGAAGGCGCAGTCGATCCGGTTCACCGCCACGGATGAAGCCCTGCGTCCGATGGGACGCGCCACCTCGGGTGTCAAGGGCATGAGCTTCCGCGAGGGCGATGAACTGCTCTCGATGAATGTGGTGCGGGCCGGTACGTTCGTCTTCACCGCCACCGACGGCGGCTACGCCAAGCGCACCTCGGTGGACGAGTACCGCGTCCAGGGCCGCGGTGGCCTCGGGATCAAGGCCGCCAAGATCGTGGAGGACCGGGGTGAGCTGGTCGGCGCCCTGGTGGTCGAGGCGACGGACGAGATCCTGGCCATCACGCTCAGCGGTGGTGTGATCCGTACGCGGGTCAGCGAGGTCCGGGAGACCGGCCGTGACACCATGGGCGTCCAACTGATCAACCTGGGCAAGCGCGATGCCGTGGTCGGTATCGCCCGTAACGCCGAGGCCGGACGCGAGGCCGAAGAGGTCGACGGGGGCGCCGAGCCCGAGTCGGCCGACGAGGCGGAGGGTACCGAGCCCGCGGTGGCCGAGGGCGGCGAGCCTTCGGCGGAGTAACGCGAGGAGTAGGTCGTGAGTGGAGCCACGGGCGCTGCGGCGGGTGGGTCGGGGAAAAAGAAGAATTCCCGGCCGGGACCCGCGACCGTGACGGAGGACAGCGCCCGTGGCTCCGCCACGTCCGGCGGCTCCTCGTCCGAGGACTCCTACCAGGGGGGAACCGTGACCGATACGCGTCAGCCGTATCCGCAGAAGCCGGGGTCCCAGCCGCAGCCGCCCGCACAGGGGCAGGCGCCCGGGTCCCAGGGCGGTGGACAGCCGTACCAGCCGCCCCAGGCGTACCGCTCGGGTGCGGGGCAGGGCGCGGGGGCGCAGCAGGGGGTGCGCGTGCCGCGTACGGGCGCGCGTACGACCCCGCGTACGCGCAAGGCACGGCTGCGGGTCGCCAGGGCCGATCCGTGGTCGGTGATGAAGGTCAGCTTCCTGCTGTCCATCGCACTCGGCATCTGCACGATCGTGGCGGTAGCGGTGCTGTGGATGGTGATGGACGCGATGGGGGTGTTCACCACCGTCGGCGGCACGATCAGCGAGGCGACGGGTTCGGGCGACGGCGGCGGCTTCGACCTCCAGACGTTCCTGTCGCTGCCGCGGGTGCTGCTGTTCACGTCGGTGATCGCGGTGATCGACGTCGTGCTCGCCACGGCGCTGGCCACGCTCGGGGCCTTCATCTACAACATCTCGGCCGGGTTCGTGGGCGGCGTGGAGCTGACCCTCGCCGAGGACGAGTGACGGCCGCGGATGTCCCGGAGGGGGCCGTGCCGCGGCCCCGTCCGGGGGCGCCCCCCGGGCTCCGGGGACACGATTTTGGGAACGCCTCTGAAGTGCGCTAATCTTTCGGTGCAGCGCGGGGCTATAGCTCAGACGGTTAGAGCGCTTCCCTGATAAGGAAGAGGCCACAGGTTCAAGTCCTGTTAGCCCCACCAGCGCGAAGAGGTCCCACCGGAGACGGTGGGGCCTCTTTCGCGTTCGGGCGTGGATGCGGCTCGGAGCGCTCCGGAACGTTTCGTTCCGGTTGGTGGTGGCGTGGCGCCTCCCGGGGGCGGCCGGCTGGTCGCCGCGCACCGGTCCGGCCCTAGGTCACCGAACGGTATCGACCGGTGTGTATCATCGGCCCCCAGAGGTCCCCTACGTCAACGAAAGACGAGGTCGCGCGGTGAAGAAGCTTCTCCTGGTCGCACTGGCCGCCATCGGCGGGCTCCTCGTGTACCGCCAGATCCAGGCGGATCGCGCCGAGCAGGATCTGTGGACGGAGGCGACCGACTCCGTGCCCGCAGGTTCGGGTGTGTGAGACGCAGCAGTTCGTCATCCAACGTACGTACCCCGGCCACCGCGCGACGGTGACCGGGGTCTCGTGCGTCCGGGGGCGGGACGGCGCGCGGCGGGGGGCATGCGGTGCGGGGAGCGCCGCAGGTCACGCGGGGCGCGGCCGTGCCGACGGGTTTGCCATAGCACATAAGTAGCTTGCATAAGCAAATGTGGTGAGGGGTGGCTCGTGGTGAGGGGGCGCACGATCAGGGGCGGGCGTGCCGGAAGGCCGGCACCGGTCCTGATGCCCGGATTGATGCCCGTACTGGTGCCGGCGCTGGTGTCCATATCCGCCGTGCTGACGGGTTCCGCGGCGGCGGCACCGGCGGCAGGTTTACGGGGCGATCCGCCCGCCTACAGGACAGCGGCCGGCGCCCGGCCCGTACAGGGCGCCAAGAGCCCGTCCGGCGCCCCACGGCTCGCCCCCGGGACGTACACCGACTCCCTGGCCCGCGGCGACGAGAAGTTCTACGCCGTGCACCTGGACGCGAAGTCCAGCGCCTACCTCTCGGCGGTGGCCGCGCCCCGGCCCGGTAGCGAGGTCGCGGACCACACCGACAGCCTGAAGGTCAGCATCCGCGACGCCGACGGCAACACCTGCTCCTCCGGCGGCAGTACGGCCTTTCGCGGCCGCGGCATGGCGTATCCGATCGCCGACTACGCCACCCGCCGCATCGACGGCCCCCGCACCAACTGCCAGCGCGCGGGCACCTACTACTTCGTCGTCAAGCGGGTCGGCAAGGCATCCGCCGAGGGCGCGGCGCGCTGGCCCGTCGAACTCCGCCACCAGCGCGAACCCGGCCTCACCGGCACCCCGCCCGCCCAGCCCGGCCCCAGCACTTGGTCCACCACGGCTCCCGTACCGCTCACCGGAGGCACGAAGAAGGACACCGAGGGCGGCACCGGCTTCAACGACGCAGCGCCGATCGGCAAGGGCGTGTGGCAGGACCGCATCAAGCCCGGGGAGACCCGGTTCTACCGGGTGCCGGTGGACTGGGGTCAGCAGCTCAATGTGAGCGCGGAGTTGGGGGCGGGGAAGCTGGAGGGGGGCGACGGGGGATCGGGAGCGGGGGTCGGCGCGGACGCGGGTGCCGGTACGGGAGTTGGGGCCGTGTCGGGAGGCGTGGGGCGCGGGAGCATGCGGGGGCCGAGCGTGGTGGCCGGCTCGCGGCTTGTGGCCAGTGCGTTGGGGCTCGGGGTCTACAACCCGGCGCGCGGCCCGGTCAGCGGCACCCGCTTCGTCCCGTACGACGGGAAACCGGCCGCCATCAAGCTCTTCACGGCCCCGGTGGCCTACGGGAACCGCTACAACGCCGCCGCCCCCGTCAGCGCGATGCGCTTCGCGGGCTCGTACTACCTGGCCGTCTCGCTGCACCCGGATGCCGCGAAGTACTTCAAGGACGGAGCGCCGGTCACCCTGCGGGTCGATCCTGTGGGCCGCCCGCAACCCGGACCCCACTACCGGGAGAAGGCCACCGACTTCTCCGTAGCACCTCAGGAACGGGCGGCGGCCGACGACGGCATGTCGGTACAACAAGCGGCGCAGCACGGGACATTGCGGGTAGTGGGGTACAGCGGCATCAGCACAGGGGCGGTGCTGCTGCTGGCGCTGGGAGTGTGGGCGGTGGTGGCGCGCTGGCGGGGCGGCCGCGCCTGACGGGCAGGGGGCGGCTGGATCAGCTGACGGACAACGCCCAGACACCGACCGCGATGCACAGTAGCGCTACGACGATTACCGGTACGGCGACCTTCGGCGGCGGTCCGGGCCGCTGCTGTGGCAGGGCCCGGTGCCGGGGGGCCGGGGTGCGGCCGACGGGCGGCAGGGGCTGCGGCTGGTCGGGGGTGTAGGGGCGGGTGGGCTGGGAGTTCGGCTGGGCTGAGGGGCTCTGCGGGATCGGCGCCTGGCCGGTGGGGTGTTGTGGGATGGGGTGTTGTGGCGCGGGCAGGCCCGTGGACGGTGGCGCGAGGGGGAAGTCGCCGCTGTCGGACGTGTTCGTCGCGGGCGGTGGTGGTGGCGTCGAGGGGAAGGGCGGTACGGAGGGAAGTGGGGGCGATACGGTGCCACTCCGCGCCGGGGCGGCCGGAACCGGAGGCGTCTCTTCCGGCGCGTTCGCACCCGTACCCGTATCAGCCCCCAAACCCGCAGGCGGGTCCGCATCCGCACCCGAATCCGCCCCTACGCGAGGATCCGCCCCCGCACGAGGATCGCCCCCCGCTCCCGCCCCCTCCGCCCGCAACGGCCCATCCGGCCCGAACCCCGCAGGCAGCGGTCCGATGTGGTCGAAAACCTCGACGATCTCGTCCTCGATCGTCGCTTCCGGAAGCAGTTCGGCCGCCGCGAGCAGCGCTTTGCGTGCCCCGGCAGCCGTCTTGAAGCGCAGGTCCGGGTCCGGCTGCAACAGGTTCGCCAGTACCTGCCACAGCGGCTCCGCGATGCCTTCGGGCGCGTCCGGCGTCCCGTACTGCGCGAAGTGCTCGACCAGCCCCTGGGTGTCCGGCTTGGAGCCGGTCAGCAGGTGCACCGCGACCAGGCCGACCGCGAAGAGATCGCCGGGGAAGTCGGGTTCGGCACCCAGCATCTGCTCCGGCGCGAAGTAACCGGGCGTACCCACCACGTAGTTGGCGTCGGTCAGCCGCGGCTCGCCCTTACGCATCGAGATGCCGAAGTCCGACAGCCGTACGTGGGGGCGGCCGGTGCCGGTGGCCTCCAGGAGGACGTTCGCGGGTTTGATGTCGCGGTGCACGATCCCTTCCGCGTGGACCGCGGTCAGGCCGGACAGCAGCTGGTCGAGCAGGACGCACACCAGGCGCGGCGGCAGCGGCCCGTAGTCGCCCACCAGATGGGCCAGCGAACCGCCGTGCACGAGGTCCATGGTGAACAGGACCTTGTCGTCGTCGGCGGCCCAGCTCGCGGGGGCGAGCACATGCGGGTGGTCGATCCGTACGGCCTGTTCGCGTACGAAGCGCAGCAGCGTGTGCGCGTCGCTCTGCTGCAGCACCTTGGCCGCCACATAGCGGCGGCGCCGCTGGTCCCAGGCGCGCCAGACGGCGCCCACGCCGCCCCGCCCGATCGGGTCGATCAGCTCGTACCGACCGGCGAAGACCTCACCCATTGCGTCCCGTCCGCGTATCGAACCACCGAACTGCCCGGCTCCTCCCGGAGGGCGCCGCGTGCGCCGCTCCGGCTGCCCGCCGGCTAACTCTGGTGCGCCTCGTAGTGGGAGACCGCGTCGGCGGTGCGTCCCGCCCCGTAGACCCGGAGGAACTCTGCCAGTTCGGGGTGGGTGGGGGCGAGGGTGTTCGCGGCGTCGATGATGTCGCCGGCGGCCGAGACCGAGCGCAGCAGCGACTGGATCTCGCGGACCACGCGCCGTACGGTCGTCGCCCCCGTGGAGGTGGCGGTCTGCGCGGTGTTGTTCAGCACCGAGCCGCCCGCGGTCTTCTTGATCTCTTCCATCCGGTCGGTGGCCTCGGCGGCGCTGACGCTGCCGTCCGCGACCTGTCCGGCCAGTTCCTGGAGCGCCTGGACGCGCTGGACGACGGCCGGGTTGCCGATCTTCGCCCGCTGTCCGCTCATCAGCTGGGACAGCATGGGCGCGGACAGTCCCAGTACGGACGCCAGGCGCGCCTGGTTGAGACCGAGATCGTCGATGAGACGGCGGAACAGCGCCCCAAGAGGCTCCCCGTACCAGCTCCGCTGCAGCTCCCGAGCACGCGCGGTGGCTTCTTGCTGTGCTGCGTCCATGGCGTCTCCCCTGTCTCCCCGATCGCGCTTCGCTGCCGCGAATCTCGCGGAGCATCCTACGGAGAGCACCTGCGCGCGGCGATACCCGGTCGGGAAACCTCGTGGGCACCGGGTACCCTGGTTCGCGACGGGGCCTTAGCTCAGTTGGTAGAGCGCTGTCTTTGCATGGCAGATGTCAGGGGTTCGACTCCCCTAGGCTCCACTCGTCAAACCCCTCTGGCCTGCGGGAACGCGGCCGGAGGGGTTTTTGCGTGCGGCGCGGGCAGGGGGCGCCGGGTGCGGCGCGGGACCTCAGCGCAGGAAGTCGGCGCGAACGGGCCGTGCCGCAGGCCCCGGAAGGACTGCGGCACGGCCCGGACTCTTGCTGGTGGTACCGAGGGGTCAGGGCGTGGGGCCCTTGGGGTCCTCGGCTTCGGCCTCGGCCTGCTTGGCCTGGACCTCCGGGTCCAGGACGGCGGCGTCGACGGCGGTCAAAGTGGTGCGTTCGTTGACCTCGGTGGCGGCCGGGGGCTCGACCAGCCAGTCCGGGTTGGCCTGCTTGTCCCACCACTTCCAGGCGGCGAAGGCGCCGCCCGCGAGGAGACCGACGATGGCGAGGCGCTTGGCGGCCTTGCCGGCGCGACGACGGCGATTGTGCTTCTTGACGATCTTCTCGATCTCCTTGGCCGAGACCTGGCCGCGCAGGGCGGCGAGTGCGGCGGTGCCGCGGGCCACGGCCTGGTCGCGGACCGGCTCGGCGGCGGCCCGCGCGCTCTGCACGGCGTGCTCCACGCGCGGCGCCGTGTAGTCGGCGGCCTGGCGCGCGGCCTTGCGGGTGCGTACGGCGGCCTTGCTCGCGGCCTTGTCGACCTTCGGCGGCAGAGCGCCACGGGCGTGCTCCAGGCGGGGCTGCACATGGGCGTCGTACTGGCTGCGTGCCTGGTGAGCGGCCTCGGCCACCTTGGGTGCCAGTCGCGTACGGGCCTCGTGCGCGTAGTGCGCGGCGGTGTCCTTGGCCGTACCGGCATACGGAGCCACCACCTCCGCCGCGTGCCGCACGCTGTCCTTGGCCGAACTGGTCGCCGCGCGCACGCTGTCCTTGCGGGTCACGGGATCCTCCTCCTCGGTGGCGTGTCCGGGGGGCTCGGGGGTTGTTCCCCAATGTCTGCTGTGTCGCCTGTCCACCCAGTTCAAGATCATGCCTGCACATGCACCACACGGCATGTGCGAGCGGGCATCCGGGTCATTGGGGACCTTACGGAGCCTTGTGATGACAATGCCACGCTTTGCCGGTCCGTGCGCCGGTTCGGCGGGTACTGGTGACCGAAAGAGACGCGGGAACGTGGGCCGGTGTCCGGGTGCCGGGCGGGTGTCCGTGCGAGGATCGGGACTCGTCAGTGCAGACTTATGGAAGGTAGATCGTGGCTGAACAGCTCTACGCCACCCTGAAGACCAATCAGGGCGACATCGAGATTCGGCTCCTGCCGAACCACGCGCCGAAGACGGTGAAGAACTTCGTGGAGCTCGCCCAGGGCGAGCGCGAGTGGACCCACCCGCAGACCGGCAAGACGACCACGGACAAGCTGTACGACGGCACGGTCTTCCACCGGGTGATCAGCGGCTTCATGATCCAGGGCGGCGACCCGCTGGGCAACGGCACTGGCGGCCCCGGGTACGAGTTCGCGGACGAGTTCCACCCGGACCTGTCGTTCAACAAGCCGTACCTGCTCGCCATGGCCAACGCGGGACCGGGCACCAACGGCTCGCAGTTCTTCATCACGGTCTCCCCGACCACCTGGCTGACCGGCAAGCACACCATCTTCGGCGAGGTCACCAACGACGCGAGCAAGAAGGTCGTGGACGCCATCGCGGCGACCCAGACCAACCCGCGTACGGACCGTCCGGTCAACGACGTCGTGATCGAGTCGGTCGTCGTCGAGAGCCGCTGACGCGCGGCACCCCGCCCCGCGCGTACCCAGGTGCGCGCGGCTGACGGTGTGCGGGAACCATTGCGCCCCGCCCGGTCGTAGATCGGGTGGGGCGCGCACTTCGTTCGTGCGGACGTCCGCACGGATCGTGACGAGGGACCGAGGGGACCATGGACCAGGTGCCAGGCAGCCCGCAGGAGCCGCGGGACGCGCGGCAGGGCGACGCCGCGCCGCCCGGCTGCTACCGCCACCCGGACCGTACGACGGGCATCACGTGTACGCGCTGTGAGCGGCCTATCTGCCCCGAGTGCATGGTCAGTGCATCGGTCGGATTCCAGTGCCCCGAGTGCGTACGCGACGGCAGCGGTACGGGCCGTACGGCGCAGGCCACCGCGCCCCGGACCGTCGCCGGCGGCGCGCTGACCGCGGACACCCGGCTGGTCACCAAGATCCTGCTCGGCATCAACGTCGCGGTGTTCATCGCGGTGCTGGCGGTGGGCGACGGCCTGGTGCAGGACCTGGAGCTGATCGGCGGGGCCTTCACCCGGGAGGACCTGCAGTTCATCGGCGTCGCCGAAGGCGAGTGGTACCGCCTGCTGACCGCGGTCTTCCTCCACCAGGCCCCGATGCACATCATCTTCAACATGCTGTCCCTCTGGTGGCTGGGCCCGCCGCTGGAGGCGGCCTTCGGCCGGGTCCGCTTCCTGGCGCTCTATCTGCTCTCCGGGCTCGGCGGCAGCGCGCTGTCGTATCTGCTCGCCGCGCAGAACCAGCCGTCGCTGGGGGCCTCCGGCGCGATCTTCGGGCTGCTGGGCGCGACGGTCATACTGATGCGCCGCCTGAACTACGACATGCGGCCGGTGCTGATCCTGCTCGCGCTCAACCTGGTCTTCACCTTCGCCTGGCCCGACATCGCGTGGCAGGCGCACGTCGGCGGCCTGGTCATGGGCGCCGCGGTGACGTACGGAATGGTGCACGCGCCGCGTGCGCGGCGGGCGCTCGTACAGGGCGCGACGTGTGCGGTGGCGTTCCTGGTGATCGTCGCGGTGGTGTGGGTGCGCACCGGCCAGCTCATGGGCTGAGCACGGCGTGCCGCCGTCCGGTTCCGGCCTGTGAAGAGCCCTGGGTACGGCGGGTTGTCCACAGAGTGCGCCGGATCTTGTGCACCTAGGGGAAAAGGCCGCTCACGGACCGTGCGGATATGCGTTTCCCCAGGAAGAACCGGGTGGGACGGTGGCCGCGTGTGCGGGCCACCAGTCACACCGGCGTCAACGGCCGGGAAGTTATCCACAGATCTTCTGAAGTTTTCCCCGGCTGTGGATAACCGTGTGGATGGCCTTGGGCAGGGCTTGCGCCGAAGCGGTGGGCGGAAGGCGCGCAGGCGGCCGGCGCACCGGGCCGGACGACGGCCCGGTGGCCCGGTCGGGACCGCGCTACCGGCCGGCCCCGATGACGGTGCTCGTCCCCGCTACTTCCACTGAGTGGACACGCCGAAGCCCAGCGCGATGAAGCCGAAGCCGCACACGATGTTCCAGTTGCCCATGGCCTTCACGGGCAGATCGCCCCCGGTCACATAGAAGAGCACGATCCACACCAGACCGATCAGGAACAGTGCGAGCATCACCGGAGCCACCCAGCCCCGGCCCGAACTCATGCGCAGATTGGTCGTCTGCTTCGCCGGCGGCGGCGTGAAGTCGTCCTTCTTGCGGATCCGTGACTTCGGCACGAGGAACTCTCCTGTCGATGCTCTGCGTGACCGCACTGGGGGCGGAGGATGCTGCTTACGGGCCAAGCGGGAGGTGACGGGGAGCGTTTTCCCTCCCCGGGCGTCCGTTAGCGTAGTGCTTCCGCGGCGTCGTAAGGAGCAAGGGTACGTTGAGCACTTCCGCTGACTCCCCCGGCCGCCCGTCGCGCCGCCGTCTGCGGCCGGTGCGTCTGCTGACGCTGGCGGTCTTCGCACTGGCCGGGCTGATCTTCTGGCTGAGCTTCGACACCGCGCGCGGCACGGACCTGCGCTCGGACGACTCGATGCTGCGCCTGTCCGACCTCATCCAGGAACGCAGCCACAAGAACGGCGCCCACGACGAGCGCAACGCCGCGCTGCGCGACGAGGTGGACACCCTCGCGCACCAGGACAGCGGCAGCACGCAGGCCGAGGACGCCAAGCTGGCGGCGTTGGAGAAGAACGCGGGCACCAAGCCGGTCGCGGGCCAGGGGCTGACCGTCACTCTCACCGACGCGCCGCCGAACGCCACCGCCAAGATCCCCGGCGTGCCGGAGCCACAGCCCAACGACCTGGTCATCCATCAGCAGGACCTCCAGGCCGTGGTCAACGCCCTGTGGCAGGGCGGGGCCCAGGGCATCCGGGTCATGGACCAGCGGCTGATCTCCACCAGCGCGGTGCGCTGCGTCGGCAACACGCTGATCCTCCAGGGCCGCGTCTACTCGCCGCCGTACAAGGTCACCGCCGTGGGCGACCGCGACAAGCTGAACCGGGCGCTGACCGCCTCCCCGGCCATCCAGAACTACCTCCAGTACGTGAACGCCTACGGCCTCGGCTGGAAAGTCGAGCAGCAGGAGGCGGTGACTCTGCCCGGCTACTCCGGCACAGTGGATCTCCACTACGCACAGCCTGTGAAGCCGTGATCCGCCGGCCGCCCGCACCGGCGCCGGCGGCCGGGGAGGGGGCGGTCCGGGATGACGGTACGGTCCGGCGCTGCGGCGCGGTCCGGGGGGCGAGGACGGCCGGGGGCGGGGAGGCGGCCCGGCGGGGTGGCGCGGTTGGTCGTGCGGACGGTCAGCGAGGTGTGCGTCACCGTCGGCACGCTGATCGTGCTCTTCGTGGTCTACGTCCTGTTCTGGACGGGAGTACGGGCCGACAGCGCGATGGACGGCGAGATCGGCAAGCTCCAGGACCAGTGGTCGACCGGTCCGGTCGCCGCCGGGCAGCCGGGCGGGCCCGGGAAGCAGCCGCCGTACGAGAACGGCAAGTCCTTCGCCGTGATGTACATCCCCCGCTTCGGAGCCGACTGGAGCAAGCCGGTGCTGGAGGGCACCGCGGTGGACGTCCTCAAGAAGGGCCTCGGGCACTACGAGCGCACCGCGCGGCTCGGTGAGACGGGCAACTTCGCGGTCGCCGGGCACCGCCGTACCTACGGTGACCCCTTCAAGGACTTCCCGCGGCTGCGGCCGGGGGACGCGGTGGTCCTCACGGACGGCACGACGTGGTTCACCTACCGGATCGACCGGCGCCCGTACCGGACGCTGCCCACCGACATCGGCGTCATCGACCCCGTACCGCGCAAATCGGGATACAACGGCCCGGGTCGCTATCTCACGCTGACGACCTGCGAGCCGGAGTGGGGCCACAGCCACCGGCTGATCGCCTGGGCGCACCTGGATTCCACCCAACCCGTGGAGCGTGGAAGGCCGTCGGCTTTGTCCGGCTGAGCCCCCGGTCCGAGCCCTCGCCCTTTAGTCTGGTGGGGCGATCGGGATCGATCGGCACGGTCATCGTCATCGGCGAGTAGGGACAGCGACAGCATGTACGGCTGGATCTGGCGGCATCTGCCGGGCAACGCATGGGTGAAGGCGTTGATTTCACTCGTGCTCGTGCTGGCGATCGTCTACGTGCTCTTCCAGTACATCTTCCCGTGGGCGGAGCCGCTGCTCCCGTTCAACGATGTCACCGTCGACCGAGGGATGGGCGCCGTCCGATGACCGCACGGATTCTCGTCGTCGACAACTACGACAGCTTCGTCTTCAACCTCGTCCAGTACCTCTACCAACTCGGGGCCGAGTGCGAGGTGCTGCGCAACGACGAGGTGGAGCTGCGGCACGCCCAGGACGATTTCGACGGCGTGCTGCTCTCACCCGGACCCGGCGCCCCCGAGCAGGCCGGTGTCTGTGTAGATATGGTCCGGCACTGCGCCGACACGGGCGTGCCGGTCTTCGGCGTCTGCCTCGGGCTGCAGTCGATGGCGGTCGCGTACGGCGGTGTCGTGGGCCGCGCCCCCGAGCTGCTGCACGGCAAGACGTCCCTGGTCTCCCACGAGGGCGCGGGCGTCTTCAAGGGCCTGCCCACCCCCTTCACGGCCACCCGCTACCACTCCCTGGCCGTGCAGCCCGGAACCGTTCCCGACGAGATGGTGGTCACCGCCTGGACCGGCGACGACGCCGAGACGGGCGTGGCGATGGGGCTGCGGCACCGGGAACTGCCGGTGGAAGGCGTCCAGTTCCACCCCGAGTCGGTACTGACGGAATGGGGCCACCGGATGCTCGCCAACTGGCTGGCGGAGTGCGGCGATCCCGGTGCGGTGGAGCGCTCGGCGGGGCTCGCCCCGGTGGTCGGCAAGGTCGGCGCGTGACTGACCTCCGCCCTGAACGCGAGGGGAGGTCCTACGGCCCGTCGCGCGACGCCGACGGTAGGAACGACCGGGAGGCGTTCGAGGCGGCCGTGGGGCAGCTGGCCGACCCGCTGATGGACCCGCTGCCGGGGTCTGCGCCGGCGGCGCAGCCGCGACCGGACGCCGACCGGAGCGCGCAGAACTCCGGGCCCGGACCCGGTCGGCCGGGCACCGGCCCGGATGCCGTGCCCTCCCCGCCGCGCTCCGCTTCGGCGGGCAGCGGCTCGCCGTGGTTCCGCCCGCGCCAGGCCGCGGCGCAGCCCCAGGCGACGGTCCCCGAGCCTCAGGCCCAGGCCCCGGCTGAGGCTCAGCCCCAGGCCCCGGCGGTGGCGCAGCCCAGTTCGTACGAGGAGCCGGCCCGTACGTACGAAGACCCGGCCCACCCGTACGAGGACCCCGCCCGTCCCTACGTCGAACAGGTCGGCCCGTACGTCGGGCAAGCCGGGCCGGACGTGGAGCAGCCCCGGCAGCCCGGTCCGTACGCCCCGATACCCGACGCCGAAACCATGGCGCTCCGTCAGGCCGAGGAAGGCGGCGACCGGGGCGAGCCGGACGTTGTTTCACGTGAAACCGACGCATCGCCCGTCACTCCGTCGGCGACCGGTGGCCGCGCCGCCCGCCGTAAAGCCGCCCAGGAGGCCGCCAAACGCGGCCACAGGCGGGGACGGCGTGGTTCCCCGGCGGATGCCGTCACCGCGGCCTCCTCGGGCGCTGAGGCGTCCTCCGCGCCCATGTCGCGGCTGGAGGCCCGGCGGGCCGAGCGGGCACGCAAGGAGAGCCCCGGGGTCATCGCCAGCCGTGTCGTGGGCGAAGTGTTCATCACCCTCGGCGTGTTGATGCTGCTCTTTGTCACCTACCAGCTGTGGTGGACGAACGTCCGGGCGCAGCAGCAGGCGGGCGGTACCGCCAGCAGCCTGGAGCACGAGTGGGACGAGGGCGGCGAGGACCGCAAGCCGGACGCCTTCACGCCGGGCCAGGGCTTCGCGATCATGTATATCCCCAAGCTGGACGTGAAGGTCCCGATCGCGGAGGGCATCAGCAAGCCCGCGGTGCTGGACCGCGGCATGGTCGGCCACTACGACAAGAACAGCGTGAAGACGGCGATGCCCTGGGACAAGCAGGGCAACTTCGCGGTGGCCGGGCACCGCAACACCCACGGTGAGCCGTTCCGCTACATCAACCGGCTCACCAAGGGCGACAAGATCGTCGTCGAGACGCGCAGCACGTACTACACGTACGCGATGGAGAGCATCCTCCCGCAGACCTCGCCGCGGAACATCGGTGTGATCGGCCCGGTGCCGAAGGGCTCCGGGTTCACCGGCCCCGGCCGCTACCTCACGCTCACGACCTGCACCCCGGAATTCACCAGTACCTACCGGATGATCGTCTGGGGCAAGATGGTCGAGGAGCGGCCGCGGAGCAAGGGCAAGCCGGATGCGCTCGTCAGCTGAGCGAACGTAAGAGGGGTACCACGCGGTGACTGCCACCGGACACGACGAGGAGACCGGCCCGGCGGCGGAGGAGCCGGCGTCCGCGCCGCCGCGCCGGCTGCGCGGGCGGATCGCCGCCGTCGTCAGCGTCATCGGCGAACTGCTGATCACGGCGGGGCTGATCCTGGCCCTCTTCGTCGTCTACTCGCTGTGGTGGACCAACGTCCTCGCCGACCGTGAGGCGCACAAGCAGGGCGACACGGTGCGCAAGAACTGGGCGAAGACGCCGACGGGGCCGGGCGCGCTGGACACCAAGGACGGCATCGGCTTCCTGCACGTCCCGGCGATGAAGACCGGCGAGGTGCTGGTCAAGAAGGGCATCGACTCCGATGTCCTCAACGAGGGCGTGGCCGGCTACTACACCGAGCCGGTCAAGTCGGCCCTGCCGCAGGACAAGCAGGGCAACTTCTCGCTCGCGGCGCACCGCGACGGCCACGGCGCCAAGTTCCACAACATCGACAAGCTCAAGAACGGCGACGCGATCGTCTTCGAGTCCAAGGACACCTGGTACGTCTACAAGGTCTACGCGTCGCTGGACGAGACCTCGAAGTACAACGTGGACGTCCTGGACGAGGTCCCCAAGGAGTCCGGCAAGCGCAAGCCGGGCCGCTACATCACGCTGACGACCTGCACGCCGGTCTACACCTCCACGTACCGCTACATCGTCTGGGGCGAGCTGGAGCGCACCGAGAAGGTCGACGCCAAGCGCACCCCGCCGAAGGAACTGCGCTGACGGCGGCGCGAGCCGCACCGCACGGCGAAGCCCCGGGCCCCGCGCCCGGACCGTACGACAAAGCCCCGGCCCCCTCCGAAGGGTGCCGGGGCTTTCCCGTGCGGCGGCGGTCGCCGGTCAGTGCTTGTGCCGGCCCCACCAGCCGTTCGGGCCGCCGAAGCCGCCGAAGATGCCTCCGTCGTCACCGCCGTCGTCCCCGCTGGGGGAACTGCCCACCGTGGTGAGTGTCACCGTCGTGGAGCCGGGGTCGGACGGGGTGTTCGGCTGCGGGTCCTGGGTGACCACGCGGGCCTTGTCGTCCTGCGAGCTGCCGTTCGCGAACTGGATGTTCGTGAAGCCGGCGCTCTGCAGCGCCTTCTTGGCGTCCTTGACGGTCTGGCCGACGACGCCGGGCACCGTCTTCTGCTCGGCGGCCTTGCCGACGGTCAGGGTGATCGTCGAGCCGGGCCTGGCCTGCGTGTTGCCGTTCGGCGACTGCGAGATGACCTTGCCGACCTGGTTGGGGTCGGAGGTCTCCTGCTCGTTCTTGGTGACCTGGAAGCCGATGTCCGTGAGCTGCTTCTGCGCCGCGTTGAAGTCCTGGCCGGTCACCTGCGGCACCGTGGTCGTCGGCGACTTCTTGGCCACGACCAGGGTGATCTTGGACTTCTTGGTGCCCTCGCTCTGCCCCTTGGGGTCCTGGTCGACGACCGTGCCCTCCGGGCGGTCGGAGACCCGCTCGGTCTTCTGGACGTCCTCGAAGCCCTTGTTCTTCAGGTCTTCCTTCGCCTTGTCGAACGTCAGGCCCGTGACGTCGGGGATGGTGACCTTCTCCGGTCCGGTGCACATCGTCACCTTCACCGGGGTGTCCTTGCCGACCGTCTGGCCGGCGGCCGGGTCCTGCTTGGTGACCTGGCCCTTCTCGGCGTTCTCGCAGGGCGTGCTGCCGCCCTTGGTGACCTTGAAGCCGCCGTTGTCGCCGGCCGCCTTGGCCTGCTCGAAGGTCTTGCCGGTCAGCTCCGGCACCTTGACGTCGTCATTGGTGTTCTGGCCGGTGAACATCGCCTTGCCGATGAAGATCGCACCGGCCAGTACGAGGATGCCCGCGACGACCAGCAGGATCGTCGAGGTGTGCTTCTTCTTCTGGCCGCCACCGCCGCGGCGCCGGTCGGGCCGCTCGTCGTAGCCGTAACCGCCGTCGTCCGGGTTCATCGGCGGCAGCATCGAGGTCTGGCCGGCCGGATCCTGCGGGCGCAGCATCGCCGTCGGCTGGTCCTGGTCGTAGCCGACCGCGCCGAGGGCCGCGGTGGCCGCGACGGGCTGCCCGTCGAGGGCCGCCTCGATGTCGGCGCGCATCTCGTCCGCCGACTGGTAGCGGTAGTCGGGGTCCTTGACCAGGGCCTTGAGGACGATGGCGTCCATCTCGGGCGTGATCTCGGGGTCGAAGTTGCTCGGCGGCTGCGGCTCTTCGCGTACGTGCTGGTAGGCCACGGCGACCGGCGAGTCGCCGACGAACGGCGGCCGGACCGTGAGCAGCTCGTAGAGCAGACAGCCGGTCGAGTACAGGTCCGAGCGGGCGTCGACCTGCTCGCCCTTGGCCTGTTCGGGGGAGAGGTACTGCGCCGTGCCGATGACCGCGGCGGTCTGCGTCATCGTCATACCGGCGTCGCCCATCGCGCGGGCGATGCCGAAGTCCATGACCTTCACCTGGCCGGTGCGGGTCAGCATGACGTTGGCGGGCTTGATGTCGCGGTGGACGATGCCGGCCCGGTGGGAGTACTCCAGCGCCTGGAGCACGCCGATGGTCATCTCCAGGGACCGTTCGGGCAGCAGCTTGCGGCCGGAGTGCAGCAGTTCGCGCAGGGTGGAGCCGTCGACGTACTCCATGACGATGTACGGGATGGAGACACCGTCGACGTAGTCCTCGCCGGTGTCGTACACCGCGACGATCGACGGGTGGTTCAGCGAGGCGGCCGACTGGGCCTCACGGCGGAACCGGGCCTGGAAGGACGGGTCGCGGGCGAGGTCCACCCGCAGTGTCTTCACGGCGACGGTGCGGCCCAGACGGGTGTCATGGGCGAGGTAGACCTCGGCCATGCCGCCGCGGCCGAGCACCGAGCCCAGCTCGTACCGGCCGCCGAGGCGACGCGGCTCTTCCATAAGCTTCTCCAGCCCTCTCCGTCAGTCCCGACCGCACCCGTGTGTGGTCCGGCGGTGTGCTGTTCGGGCATACCGTACCCGGCACGCCGTGCGGGGCCCGGCCGCGACCGGCACCTGATATCCGACCGGTATTGGCGTGACCGGGGTCACTTGTTGCCGTCGAGTACCGCCTCCATGACCTTCTTGGCGATGGGCGCGGCCAGCTTGCCGCCCGCAATGTCGCCGCGGAGCGTGTCCGAGCCCTCGATCACGACGGCGACGGCCACCGGCGTTCCCTTGGAGGTCTTGGCGTAGGAGATGAACCAGGCGTACGGGTTGTCCTTGTTGTTCTCACCGTGCTGGGCGGTACCGGTCTTGCCGCCGACGGTGACGCCGTCGATCTGGCCGTTGGTGCCGGTGCCGTTCTTGACGACGCCCTCCATCATCTCCTGGAGCTTTTGGGCGTTCTCCGGCTTGAGCGGCTGGCTCATCGCCTCCGGTGTGTGCTGCTGCACGACGTTGAGGTTGGGGGCGACCAGCTTGTCGACCATGTACGGCTTCATCAGCTTGCCGCCGTTGGCGATGGCCGAGGTGATCATGGCCATCTGCAGCGGCGTGGCGCGGTTGGACGCCTGGCCGATGCCGGCCATCGCGTTCTGCGGCCGGTTGTCGGTGGGGTAGACGCTCTCGGCGGCCCGCACCGGGGTGTCGATCTTGGCGTCGTTGTAGCCGAACTTCTCCGCCTCGGCCTTCATCTTCTTGTTGCCGAGGTCGGCGCTGATCTTGCCGAAGACGGTGTTGCAGGACCAGCGCAGGGCTTCCTTGAGGCTGGCGTTCTCGCAGGGGATGTTGCCCTCGTTGTTCAGCGGCTGGTGCGCGGTGTCCGGCAGGTACCAGGGCAGCGGGGAGTCGGTCTTGGCGTTGATGTCGGTGTAGAGGCCGTTCTCCAGCGCGGCGGCGGCGGTGACGACCTTGAACGTCGAGCCCGGCGGGTAGGTCTGGCGCAGGGCCCGGTTGAGCATCGGGTCGTCCGGGTTGTTCTTCTTCAGCAGCGCGTTGTACGCCTTGGCGTCCTTGTCGGACATGCCGGCGAAGGTGGAGGGGTCGTACGACGGGGTGCTGGCCAGGGCGAGGATCGCGCCGGTCTCCGGGTTGATCGCGGCGACCGCGCCCTTGCTCTTGCCCAGGCCGTCGTAGGCGGCCTTCTGCGCCTTGGGGTTCAGGGTGGTGACGACGTCGCCGCCCTTTTGCTTCTCGCCGGTGAACATGTCGACCGTACGGCTGAAGAAGAGCTTGTCGTCGGTGCCGGAGAGGATGCTGTCGTTGAGCTTCTCCAGCTGGTTGGAGCCGAACGCCTGGGACGCGTAGCCGGTGACCGGCGCCCACATCGGGCCGTCCTTGTAGGTCCGCTTGTACTTGAAGTCGCCGCTGTCGTTGGTGGTCGAGCCGGTGATGGCCTGGCCGCCGACGATGATGTTGCCGCGCGGCTGGCTGTAGCGCTCGATGGCCACCCGGCGGTTGTTCGTGTCGTTCTTCAGCTCGTCGGCCTGGACGAACTGCACCCAGTTGACGCGGATGAGCAGAGAGAGAACCAGCAGGCCGCAGAAGATCGCGACGCGGCGCAGAGGCTTGTTCACGGGCGGACCACCTGGGTCATCTCGGCGTCGGTGGAGGGGGCGGGGGCCGGGGCGGGGCGGCGCGCGGTGTCGCTGATCCGCAGCAGGAGCGCGACCAGGGCCCAGTTCGCGATGACGGAGGAGCCGCCCTGGGCGAGGAAGGGCATGGTCATACCGGTCAGCGGGATCAGGCCGGTGACACCGCCGGCGACGACGAAGACCTGGAGGGCGAAGGCGCCGGACAGGCCGACGGCGAGCAGCTTGCCGAACGGGTCGCGGGCGGCCAGCGCCGTACGGATGCCGCGCTCGATGAGCAGGCCGTACAGCAGCAGGATCGCCATCAGACCGGCGAGGCCGGCTTCCTCGCCGACGGTGGCGAGGATGTAGTCGCTCTTGGGCGCGATGCCGCCGATGAGGCGGGAGTAGCCCTGGCCGAGGCCGGAGCCGAGGATGCCGCCGGAGCCGAAGGAGTACATGGCCTGGGCGGTTTCGGTGACGCCGCCGTTGAGCAGCTCCAGGGGGTTGAGCCAGTTGTGCACACGGGTCTGCACATGCGACTCGAAGGTGGCCACCGCGACCGCGCCGCCGGCGCTGAGCAGCAGGCCGAAGACGATCCAGCTGGTGCGTTCGGTGGCCACGTACAGCATGACCACGAACAGGCCGAAGAAGAGCAGGGAGGTACCGAGGTCGGTCTCGAAGACCAGGATCATCAGGCTGAGCGCCCAGATGACCAGGATCGGGCCGAGGTCGCGGCCGCGCGGCAGGTACAGGCCCATGAAGCGGCGGCTGGCCAGCGCGAGCGCGTCGCGTTTGACCATGAGGTAGCCCGCGAAGAAGATCGCGATGACGATCTTGGCGAACTCACCGGGCTGCAGCGATCCGACGCCGGGGATGGTGATCCAGATGCGGGCGCCGAACTTGGCCGGGAAGAAGATCGGCGCGATCAGCAGGACCAGCGCGACGACCATCGAGATATAGGTGTAGCGCTGCAGGACGCGGTGGTCCTTCAGGAAGATCAGGACGCCGAGGAACAGGGCGACGCCGATCGTCGACCACATCATCTGCCCGGGGGCCAGGGCACCGCCGAGCTGCTTGGTGGTGATCTGCGGCTCCTGGTCGAGACGCCAGATGAAGACCAGGCCGAGACCGTTCAGGAGGGTCGCGATGGGCAGCATCAGCGGGTCGGCGTACGGGGCCCACTTGCGTACGACGAGGTGGGTGACGCCGGCCAGCAGGCCGAGACCGAGGGAGTAGCCCAGGATGCCGGCCGGGACCGAGCCCTCCTTGGCCAGACCCACGTTGATGTAGGCGAAGACCGGGATGAGCACCGCGAAGACGAGCATGGCCAGCTCGGTGTTGCGGCGGCTCGGGGCACCGATGGTGCCCACGGTGGTCGTGGTGGTGGTACTGCTCATCAGTTCTACGGCCCCCTACGCCCTCACTGCTGGGTGCTGCAATTCTTTTCCAGCTTCTGCTGCTCCTCGGAGGGGGGCGTCTGGCTGGTGGTGGGAGTGGGCGTCGGGGCCGCCGGCTTCCCGGGCTTGCCCTTGTTCTTGCGGGCCTCTTCCTCGGCCTTCTTGCGCTCCTCCGCCGCCTTGCGCTCCGCCGCTTCCCGCTGCTCCTTGGACCGGCAGGCGCCGACCTGGTTGCCCAGTTCGGTGACCTTCTCGATCGCCTGGCCGCGGTTGTCGACGGCGATGGTCTCCTTGACCTGGTTGCGCTGGTAGACGGGGAGGTACTTGAGTTCGATCTCGGGGTGGTCCTCGTCGACCTTGTTGAGCTTGATCCAGGCGAGATCCTGGCTGATGCCCTGGTAGAGCGCGACGTGATCGTCCTTGGCGCCGACGAAGTACTGCGTCTGCGTCCAGCGGTAGCCCGCGTACAGCCCGCCGCCGACGACGGCCAGCGCCAGCACGATGATCAGCGACCTCTTGATCCATCTGCCGCCGCGGCGCTCCGGCTTGAGGAAGTCTTCGTCCGTGAACGCGCCGAACGAGCCCTGCGGCGGGCCTGCGACGTCGTTGCCGCCGCTGCCCGGCGGGCCGAAGGCGCCGTCCGGCGCGGCCTGCGACGCGTCGCGGTGGCGGCCCAGCTCGGCGGCGCGGGCGGCCGGCGTCTGCAGGGTGCTGGGGTCGCTGAGCTGGTGCTGGTTCTCGGCGACGGCGCCGACGACGACCGGGGTGTCGTTGAGGCGGCCGGCGAGGGTGTCGCTCGCGTCGACGTCCAGGACGTCGGCGACGATGCAGGTGATGTTGTCCGGGCCGCCACCGCGCAGCGCCAGCTGGATCAGTTCCTGCACGGTCTCGTGCGGGCCCTGGTAGCTGGCGAGGGTGTCTTCGAGGGTCTGGTGGCTGACCACGCCGGACAGGCCGTCGGAGCAGATCAGATAGCGGTCGCCGGCCCGGACCTCGCGGATCGACAGGTCCGGTTCGACGTGGTCACCGCTGCCCAGCGCGCGCATCAGCAGGGAGCGCTGCGGGTGGGTGGTGGCCTCCTCCTCGGTGATGCGGCCCTCGTCGACCAGGCGCTGCACCCAGGTGTGGTCCTGCGTGATCTGCGTCAGGACGCCGTCGCGCAGCAGGTACGCGCGGGAGTCGCCGACGTGCACGAGGCCGAGCCGCTGCCCGGTCCACAGCAGGGCGGTCAGGGTGGTGCCCATGCCCTCCAGCTGCGGGTCCTCCTCGACCATGACGCGCAGCTGGTCGTTGGCGCGCTGGACGGCCGTACCGAGGGAGGTGAGGATGTCGGAGCCGGGGACGTCGTCGTCGAGCTGGACGAGGGTGGAGATCACCTCGGAGGAGGCGACCTCGCCGGCGGCCTGGCCGCCCATGCCGTCGGCGATGGCGAGCAGGCGGGGGCCGGCGTAGCCGGAGTCCTCGTTGCCCTCCCGGATCATGCCCTTGTGCGATCCGGCGGCGAAGCGCAGTGACAGACTCATACGCACCTCGCCCGTCGGCTCGGGGTACATCCGCACGGTGCCCACCCTCCGGTCGGGAGCACGCTCGGGTCCGTCGAGTGGACCGCCGCGGCTCGCTCGCTCCGCTCGCGCTCTTTCATGACGTAGCACTACTTCCGCAGCTCGATGACGGTCTTGCCGATGCGGATCGGGGCTCCCAGCGGAATCGGTGTCGGGGTCGTCAGTCGGGTCCGGTCGAGATACGTGCCGTTGGTGGACCCGAGATCCTCGACGATCCACTGGCCGTCACGGTCCGGGTAGATCCTGGCATGCCGGCTGGAGGCGTAGTCGTCGTCCAGCACGATCGTGGAGTCGTGCGCGCGGCCCAGAGAGATGGTCTGCCCCTGGAGGGCGACGGTCGTGCCCGTCAACGTGCCCTCGGAGACCACCAGCTTTGTGGGGGCGCCGCGGCGCTGACGGTTGTTGCCGCGGCCGCCTTCCTGGCGGCGCTGCTGCGGCGGGGAGGCTTGCTGGCGCTGTTGCGCGCGCCCCTCCTGGCCGCCGCGGCGGGCGGCTCCGCGCTGTGTGACGCGCGTGCCGAACAGGTCGCTGCGGATGACCTGGACGGCCACGATGACGAACAGCCACAGTACGGCGAGGAAACCCAACCGCATGACCGTGAGGGTCAGCTCTGACATTGCCCCCGCTTCACCCTTCGGCTTGCCGGTAAACGATGGTGGTACTGCCCACGACGATCCGCGAGCCGTCGCGGAGCGTAGCGCGGGTGGTGTGCTGTCCGTCTACCACGATGCCGTTGGTAGAACCCAGGTCCTGGACCGTCGGCGGCGTTCCGACGCGGATCTCGCAGTGCCGGCGGGAGACTCCCGGGTCGTCGATGCGTACGTCGGCGTCGGTGCTGCGGCCCAGGACGAGCGTGGGGCGGGAGATCTGGTGGCGGTTGCCGTTGATCTCGATCCAGCGCCGTGTCTGTCCGCCGCTCCGCTCCGCCGCGCCCCGGTTCTGGTACCAGCCTTCGGGAGCCGCGCCCGGCTGGGCACCGGCACCCGGCGCCCCTGTCCGGGACGCGGGCGGCGAGGTGGGCATGGGGGGCGGGCCCACGTGGCCGCCGGGGCCGGACGGGCTGCTCCGGGGCGCGGTGGGGCGCTGTGCCGCGGCGGCGGCACCCGGGTGCTCCTGGGACGTGCTGGACGCGAGGGTGCGGCTGCGGACGCGGTACAGGCCGGTGTCGAGGTCGTCGGCCTTCTCCAGGTGCACCTTGATCGGGCCCATGAAGGTGTAGCGCTGCTGCTTGGCGTAGTCGCGGACCATGCCGGAGAGCTCGTCTCCGAGCTGGCCGCTGTACGGGCTGAGCCGCTCGTAGTCGGGGGTGCTCAGTTCGACGATGAAGTCGTTGGGGACGACCGTGCGGTCGCGGTTCCAGATGGTGGCGTTGTTGTCGCACTCGCGCTGGAGCGCGCCGGCGATCTCAACGGGCTGCACCTCGGACTTGAACACCTTGGCGAAGGTGCCGTTGACGAGACCTTCGAGACGCTGCTCGAAGCGCTTCAGTACTCCCACGGGGCACCTCCTTCCTCAGTCTTCGTCAGGTCGGTCTTCGACAGGGTCGTCCTGATACTGCTTACTGATCGTATCCACGCGCCGGGAAATCGGCTGGTTCCCCTTTCCCGCCGTGAGGACGAGTGTCGCCCCTCACAAGGTTGCTCACGCCTGCTTGCCGGTGCGTCACTCCGGTGCCACCGCGATGGGGTCGCGGTGCCGCCGTGGCGAATCGTGCTGTGTCACCGCCCCGGGGCGGGCCGCGGTACCGCGATGGCTTCGCGATGTGACCGCGCCGGCGTTGCGATGGCACTGCGATCGTAGATGTGCCCCACTCACAGTGTCCCGCAACCGCCGGGTTCACCGACCGGGCGGGGCACGGCGCGCGGTGCCCCGTACGGGCCGGGCCGGCCGGGCTGCCGCGTCGCCGTGGCGGGTGGGCCGGTCGGCGCGGCGGGGATGCCGTGGCCGGGAGACCGGCAGGCGGGGGCGCCGGGTTCGCGGACGGGCGCCTCGTAAGGCGTCGGAAGCGGGCTCCGGAGAACGGATGTGATTGCACCCCGGACAGCGTGCTAATGTTCTGGGTGTCGGCAGGCGAGAGCGCAAGACCCGGGCGGAACGGTCCGGATCAGGCGAAAGAATCTGACGACACACCCAATGCGCGGGTGGCGGAATAGGCAGACGCGCTGGATTCAGGTTCCAGTGCCCGAAAGGGCGTGGGGGTTCAACTCCCCCCTCGCGCACAGATGAGACCCCCGGTCCGGGATTCCCGGACCGGGGGTCTTTCGTTGTTTTCGATCCCGGCGTTCCGGGCTTCGGCGGCCCCGCCGCTCATTGACCGAAAAGCACCGGTGAGGGCTACGTCACATCGGTGACGGCCGCGCTGAAGGCGCGGGTGCGCGCGGTCTCGCGATCCTGGTGCCAGAGAAGTCCGAGTGCGGAGTCCGGGAGCCCGTCGACCGGTACGAAGGTGATGTCGCGGCGGCCGTGGTAGTCGGCCGTGGGCCGGCAGAGCAGCATCGCGCCGCGGCCGGCGGCGGCCAGGGTCAAGCCCTCCTGGAGGGTACGGACGGCGGGCCCGGGCGGGATGGGGCGGCCGCCGGGGGTGCTGGTGGGGGCCTGGGCGTAGCGCCAGTAGTCGGGGGCCGGGCCCTCCACGGTGATGAGGGGGCCGTCGGCCAGGTCCTCGGCGTCGAGGCGCGTACGGGACGCGAAGGGGTGGCGTACGGAGACGGCGAGCGTCTGCTGCTGCTTGGAGAAGACCGGGCCGAGTACGAGACCGGGCTCTTCCACGGGCAGCAGGACGACGGCGGCGTCGACCTCGTCACGGTGCAGTGGGCCGAAGGGGTCCTGGAGGGGGATTTCGACGATCTCCGTGGCGCAGCCGGGGCGCCGGGCGTGGAAGGTGCCGATGGCCTTCATGATCAGGTCGTCGGCGGTGCCCTGGAAGCCGATGCGCAGCCGGCCCTCGATGCCGCGGGCGGCAGCGATGGTGGCGTCGACCGTGCCGCGCAGCGCTTCGTAGGCGGGGCGCAGAGCAGCGAGGAAGTCCGCACCGAGCGGGGTGAGGCGGACCCGGCGGCTGGTGCGTTCCACGAGGCGGGCGCCGACGCGGCGTTCGAGGGCGCGAAGGAGCTGGCTGACCCGGCTCTGGGAGACGTAGAGGCGTGCGCCGGTGCGCCCGAAGTGCAGTTCCTCGGCGAGGACGAGGAAACACTCCAGTTCACGGATCTCCAGGCCGCCGGCGGTGGTGGGCACGGTGTCGCGCCGGGCTGGTGGGGTACTCCGGGTACTTCGGGATCGATGAGCCACGCTCATGGAAGCGTGAGCTGTTCGCCGTTGTTCCCGCGAGCGGCTGCGCATTGGCTGGGGTGCATGACGACGATCGAGGAAACGGCGGGCCGCGACGGCGCGTTGCGGCGGGGCAGGGGCGCGGGATGGGCCGCGGTGGGGGCGCTGGCGGCGGCCACGTTCACGGTGGTGACGTCGGAGATGCTGCCGGTGGGGCTGTTGACGCCCATCGGAGGCGCGCTGGGGGTCACGGACGGTACGGCGGGGCTGACGCTCACCGTGACGGGTGTGGTCGCGGCGGTGGGGGCGCCGGTGCTCACGCTGGCGGTGGGCCGGGCGGACCGGCGGAGGGTGCTGTGCGGGCTGCTGGCGATGCTGGCGGCGGCCAATCTGCTGGCCGCCTGGGCGCCGGATTTCGGGGTGATGGTGGTGGCGCGGGTGCTGGTCGGGGTGGGGATGGGCGGGGTGTGGGCGCTCGCGGCGGGGTTGGCGGTGCGGCTGGTCGAGGCGCGGTCGGTGGCCGCGGCGACGTCGTTGATCTTCAGTGGGGTGGCGGTCGCGTCGGTGCTCGGGGTGCCGGCGGGGACGTTGATCGGGCAATTCGGCGGCTGGCGGGCCGCGTTCGCCGTGGTGGCGGCGCTGTCGGCGCTGGTCGCGGTGGCGCTGGCGATGCTGCTGCCACCGTTGCCGGCCGAGGGGGCGGTACGGCTGGACGGGGTGCTGCGGCTGTTCCGGGACGCGCGGGTGCGGACCGGGCTGATCGTGGTGGCGTTGCTGGTGGGCGGGCATTTCGCGGCGTACACGTATGTGCGGCCGGTACTGGAGGAGGTGTCCGGGGTGGGGCCCGGGGTGATCAGCACGCTGCTTCTGGTGTACGGGGCGGCCGGGGTGGCCGGGAACTTCGTGGGGGGCGTGGGGGCGGGGCGGTCGCCGCGCGGCACGCTGTTGGTGATCAGCGGGGTGCTGGCCGGGGCGGTGCTCCTGGTGCCTCTGCTGGGAGTGGGTGTTCCGGGGGCGGTGGCGCTGCTGGCGGTGTGGGGGCTGGCGTACGGAGGGGTGTCGGTCAGTACGCAGACGTGGCTGATGGCGGTGGCGCCGCGGGCGCGGGAGGCGGCGTCGGCGCTGTTCGTGGGGGTGTTCAACGCGGCGATCGCGCTGGGTGCGTTCGGCGGGGGCCGGGCCGTGGACGGGTGGGGGCTGACCGGGGTGCTGTGGCTCGGGGGCGCGCTGGCCGCGGGGGCGCTGGTGGCGGTCGCGGCGGGGCGGGGGCCGGGGGCGGTGTCGCGGTGAGGTGCGGTGCCGGCTCGCGGGATCAGCGACTTTCGTCGCGGCAGCGAGCGACGAACGATGACTGTGCCGGTCGGTGGGTCTTTCCTACGCTCGGTACGTGAACATCACGGGGAAAGCACAGGTGGCGGCCCGGGGCGCGGCGGTCCGGGCCGCGGGCGGGCGGGCGTGGCGGCGCCTGGTCCGCAGGGAGCAGTGGCCGCCGTACCGCGTCTTCGGCGAACTGCTGCTGGCCCTGCTGCTCGGGCTGATCGCCCTCGGCTCGGAGGAGATCGCCGGCAGCGGCGAGGCCCGTACGTGGCTGGTGACCGTGGCGGTGATGGTGCTCGCGCCGCTGCGCCGCGCGCTGCCCGGTGCGGTGCTGATCCTCGCGGCGTCGCTGAGCTGGCTGTTCGTGGGGATATCGGCGCTGCTGATCGTGGCGGGCTGGTCGGCCGGGCGGCGGATCGCGGGCAGTGCGCGGGCGCTGGTGGTGTTCGCGGTGGCGCTCGTGATGAGCATGGCGGTGCCCGTGGTGCAGGACTTGCCGCGGGTGTCGCCGGAGAAGCTGATGGTGCTGGCGGTGTCCTTCCTGGCGATAGTCGCGATGCCCGGCATAGCGAGTCGGTACTGGTCCCAGCACCGCACTCTGGTGGACACGCTGCACGCCCAGCGCACGCAACTCCTGCGGGAGAACGCGATGATCGCCCGCCAGACGCAGCTGCGGGAGCGGCAGCGCATCGCGCAGGACATGCACGACAGCCTGGGCCATCAGCTCACCCTGATCGCCGTGCACACGGGCGCGCTGGAGGTGGACTCCGCGCTCAACGCGCAGCAGCGGGAGGCGGTCGGTGTGCTGCGCGGGGCATCGGTGGCGGCGATGCGGGAGCTGCGCGAGGTGGTCGGCCTGCTCCGGGACGAGACGGAGGACGCGGCGGTGCCTCCGGCGATCGGTGCCGGTACGGCTCCGGATGCGGGGCAGCGCGGGGTGGCCCAGGTGGACGGGCTGGTCGAGGCGTCCCGTGGCGCGGGCGCGCGAATATCCGTCTCCCGTTCCGGGGAGCCGCTCGCGCTGGCGCCGGCCGTCGACCGGGCCGCGTACCGCATCGTGCAGGAGGGGCTGACGAACGCGCACAAGCACGCCGCGGGTGCGCCGGTGACGGTGGCGCTGCGGTACGAACCGGATTCGCTGCTGGTCGAGGTGGTCAACGGGCCGGTGCCGCCGGGGTCGGCCGCCGGTCCCGAGGTCAGTGGCGGGCAGGGGCTGACGGGCTTGCGGGAGCGGGCCCGGCTGGTCGGCGGCATGGTGCACAGCGGTCCGCTGCCGGACGGCGGTTTCCGGCTCGCCGGGGTGCTGCCGTACGGGCCGGTGACGGTGGCGGCGACCGCCGCGGAGCCGGTGCTGCCGCCGGCCGCGATGGAACCGGCCTGGGCGACCGGGCCGGGCGACGGATCCGCGGACCCGGCCCGCGGACGGCCCGCCGTGCGTGTCGGCAAGGGCGGTCAGCCGGTCATCGACTGGTCCCGGGTGTACGCGGCTCCGGATGCGGCGATGTTCCGCGGGGAGGCTCGGCACCGTGGATTCGCCGTCGGGTGTGGCCTGGCGGCGGGTGTGGTCGTGGTCCTGGGGGTGCTGGCGGCGTGGGGGATGGTGGAGCTGTTCAAGGCGATGGAGGACGGTTCGGTCTCGCCGGACACGTACGAGCAGCTGCGGGTCGGCCAGGCGGAGGCCGAGGTGCGCGAGCAGCTGCCGCCGGGGTCGTTCGTGAACAGCGATCTGAACTCCCAGGGCCCCGCGAAGCCGGCGGGCGCGAGCTGCGAGACCTTCGCGTCCACGGAGACGTCGGGGGACTGGGACGAGGAGAAGGCGTTCCGGTTCTGTTTCAAGGACGGGAAGCTGGTGGAGAAGCGGACCTTCATGGGGAGGGCCTGAGAGCGGCCGGACGGACCGGCGCGGGAATGGGGGGATGATGGCGCTGTCCGTGGGAGAGACCGACCGAGCCGGTGCGGGAGTACGAGTGATCAGGGTGATCGTCGCCGACGACGAGCCGCTCATCCGGGCCGGTATCCGGATGATCCTCACCTCGGCCGGGGACATCTCGGTGGTGGCGGAGGCGGGCAACGGCAGGGAGGCGGTCGAGGCCGCGCGCGTCCACGGTGCGGATGTGGTGCTGCTGGACATCCAGATGCCGGTGATGGACGGGCTGACGGCGCTGGCCGAACTGCGCCGCGCGGCGCCGTCCGTACCGGCCCTGATCCTGACGACGTTCGGCGAGCGGGAGAACGTCCTGCGCGCGATGGGCGAGGGCAGCGCGGGCTTCCTGCTGAAGGACTCCGCGCCGGACGAGCTGATCCGCGCGGTGCGCGCCGCGGCCGACGGCCATGCCTATATGTCACCGGTGGCGACGCGGCATGTGGCCGATTCGCTGGTGGCACGCGCCGGCGATGTCGGCGGAGAGAGCGCGGCGACCCGTACGGCACGGCGAGCCCAGGAGGCCGCACAGCGGCTCTCGGTCCTGACGGAACGGGAGATGGAGGTGCTGTCCCTGCTCGGTGAGGGGCTGTCGAACGCCGACGCGGGCGAGCGCATCCACATGAGCGAGGCGACGGTGAAGACGTACGTCAGCCGCATTCTGGCCAAGCTGGGCTGCGAGAACAGGGTCCAGGCGGCGCTGTTGGCCCGGGACGCGGGGTTGGGGGGCTAGGCGGCGGCCCTTCGGCCGTACGGCTGACGACCGGACCGGCGCCGGGTACCGCGCGCTTGGACGTCGGATGGCCCGGGGCGGTACGCCCGATGGCCCGGCCTGTTCTCGGGCCGGGCCGTGGGTGGTGGGGTGCCGTCAGGCGGCGAGGCGTGCGGCGAGGGCCTTGGCTTTCTCGGCGGCTTCCTGGAGGGACTGGTCGCGGGAGGCTTCGTACAGCGGTATGAGCTCCGACATCGCGGGGTTGCTGGGCGCCATCGTCAGCTCGGGGACGATGAAGTCGACCTCCAGGCCGAGCATGGTGCCCAGCACGGCCTGCAGGTAGGTCTCGACGTAGTCGAGTCCCTCGCGGGGCGTGCCCGGCTTGTACGAGCCGCCGCGGCTGGCGACGACGGTGACCGGCTTGCCCTTGATGGACGACTCCTCACCGGCGGTGCGGCCGATGATGATGATGTGGTCCAGCCATGCCTTGAGCGTGGAGGGGATCGTGATGTTGTACATCGGGGCGCCGATGAGGACCGCGTCCGCCTTCTCCAACTCCTCGACCAGCTCAAGACGGCGCGCGAACGCGGTCTGCTGCTCGGGGGTCAGGGCGTCCGCGTCGGCGAAGGCGGCGGAGAAGCCGGCGGCGTCGAGGTGGGGCAGCGGGTTCGCGGCGAGATCGCGGTAGATGACGGTGCCGCCGGGGTGCGCCTCCTCCCATGCCTCGCGGAAGGCCGCGGTCACCGCGCGGGAAGCGGATCCATCGGTGGTGAACAGGGAGGAGTCGAGGTGCAGAAGCGTGGCCATGGGGCGGTCCTTCGTTCGCGGCCGATGCGCGGCCTGATGAAGAGTTCCGTGCGTTCCTATGCTTAACACAGTAGCTTACTTTTCTGCAGTACCCAACGGTAAGGCAGTACGCTGGTCACATGACGGATCACGGGGAAGGCACCTGCAGGCAGGTCGACACCGGCATGGCGCGGGTCTTCGGTCTGCTCGGCAAGCGGTGGACCGGCCTGATCGTGTCCGTCCTGCTGGAGGGGCCGGTGTTCTTCGCCGAGCTGCGCCGCGCGGTGCCCGGCATCAGCGAGCGCATGCTCTCGGACCGGCTCACGGAACTGGCCGCGGCCGGTCTGGTCGTACGGGAGGTCGACGGGGGCCCGCCGCTGCGCGTCTCGTACCGGCTGACCGAGGCGGGCCGGGCGCTGGAGCCCGCGCTCAAGGAACTGGGCCGGTGGGCGGAGACATACCTCGCGGACGGCGGGAAGTGTCCGGCGCGCTTCCGGGAGTGATCGCGCTTCCGGGGGTGGGGTGGCGGGGCGTACGGCGCGCGGGAGATGTCGTACGCCCGGCATGTGCGAGGTCCGGTGACGGGCGGCTTCAGCCGTGGCGTGCCTGGGCGGCGTTGTAGCGCAGCAGGTAGGTCGCGAAGCGGTCCAGGTCCTCCTCGTCCCAGTCGGCGAGCCGCTCGTGGAACGCCTGGCGGCGGCTGGCGGTCACGTTCGCCAGCACCTGCGCGCCCTTGGCCGTGGGGTGCAGCACCTGGACGCGGTGGTCGTCCGGATCGACGCGGCGCTCGACGAAGCCGAGCTTCTCCAGGGCGGAGATCTGCCGGCTGACCGTGGACTTGTCCAGGAGGTAGTGCGCGGCGAGGTCGGTCGCGCGGCATCCCTGCTGGTCATCGAGGTGCGCCAGCAGCGTGTACGAGACGAGCGACAACTCGGGGTGCATGCGGGCGGCGGTGGCGCGAGCCCGGCGGGCGAACGCGGTCATCTCCTGCTGGATGGTCTCGACGGATGCGTCTCTGCGAGCCACGTGCTTGCCTTTCGTTGAAGTAGTTGTATAGTACAACGTGAAATGAGGGTTGTATAAGCCAACTACTCGAAGCTGAGCGACTAGCTTGAGAAGGCACCACGCATGAGTTCGGTCCGACCTCCCGACCACCACCGCCCTGATCACCGAGCCGATCTGCGGCACGTCCTCACCCACCTGATCACCCCACTGCTGATGTGCATCGGCATGGGCCTGGCCTACCTGGGCGCGTTCGCCCACCCCGAGCCGCACCACCTGCCGGTCGCGGTGGTCGGATCGGGCCCCCAGACGCAGGTGCTGGCCCAGTCGATGAACGACAAGGCACACGGTGGCCTGGACGTACGTACCGTCGGCAGCCGGGCCGAGGCCGTCGACCAGCTCAAGCACCAGGACATCTTCGGCGCGTATGTGATGGACACGCGCGCCACCGGCGCCGCGCCGTCCGGCACCGCGGCCAAGGGCGGCGGGAGCAAGCCGGCGCCCGAGCTCGTGGTCGCGACGGCCGGATCCGACACCACGGCGTCCGTGGTGCAGAAGATCTTCACGCCCGTCGCGGCCCAGCAGGGCGTGCCGCTCAAGGTCACCGATGTCGCCCCGCCGGCCGAGGACGACCCGACGGCCCAGGGGCTCTTCTTCCTGATGGTCGCGATCAGCATCGGCTCGTACGCGTCGGTCGCGGTGATCGGCGGAGCCGGTGCCGTACTGCCGATCCGGATGCGCGCGATGCTGGCGGCCGGCACCTCCTTCGTGGTCAGCATCCTCGGCACGCTGTTCGCGGGGCCGGTCTTCCACCTCGTCGACCACGGTCTGTGGGGGCTGTGGAGCATGGCCTGGCTGTACTCGGCGGGCATCCTGCTGATCGGCACCGGGCTGCACACGTTCCTCAAGCGCTGGACCACGCTGGGCGTGATGGCGCTGTTCGTGATGCTCAACTTCACCTCGGCGGGCGGCGTCTTCCGCCCCGAGCTGCAGAACGGGTTCTTCGCCTCCCTGCACGCGTTCTGGAACGGCGCCGGGTTCGTGGAGGGCGTCCGCAGCCATGTCTACTTCGACGGCAACGGGCTGGCCGGGCACGTCTGGACGCTGGTGCTGTGGCTGGTCGTGGGCTTCGTGATGGTCGGTGTGGCGGCCCTGGCCGAGGCACGCCGACGGCGCGCGGCCGACAACGCGGCCGCGAACGCGACGGCCGTGGCGGCTGCCGCGGTGGCGGCGACGGTGCCGGAACGCCGCCCGGCGCACGCCGCGACCAGCGCGAACGATAAGAGCGCGGCAGCCGCCGAGGAGGAGATGGAAGAGGCGGTCGGCGTCTGAGCCGACGGCGTACGGGACGGGCCCCGGCTTTCCACAGGCCCGTCACGGAGAGTTATCCACAGGCCCTGCCGCGAGGCGGGGCCTGTCTGTACCGTCGTGGACACGCGGCGGAGACAGCGCCCCGGCGACCGGAAGGCCGAAGGGATTCTGTCGGCGTTCCGAAGCGGCCGGACGACCGAGGTCCGGGATCGGTGCACGGAACGAAGGGGGAGGTGGCACGCGATGTCGCGGTTGCCGTACGTACCGGGATTCGCCAGGCCGGAGGAGCGGGGGACGTCGCCGAAGACCGTCGGCAAGGCGCTCCGGGAGCGGACACCACGCTCCGAACAGGGCCGGTTCACGCCCGACGCCGGGCGGCCGGACGCGGTGACGACGGTCGAGGAGTCCAACGCCGGCCGCATCCCGGAGCTGGTGCCGATACGGGTCGGGCGCATGGCGGCCAGCCCCTTCGCCTTCCTGCGCGGCTCCGCGGGGCTGATGGCGTACGACCTCATGAACAGCCCCGTGACCGGCATCGGCGCGCAAATATGCGGTGACGCGCACGCCGGCAACTTCGGTCTCTACGGCGACGCCCGCGGCAAGCTGGTGATGGACCTCAACGACTTCGACGAGACGCTGTACGGGCCCTGGGAGTGGGATCTGAAGCGCCTCGCGGCCTCGCTGGTGCTGGCCGGCCGGGAGGCCGGGGCCGGTGAGGAGCAGTGCCGGGAAGCGGCCCTGGACGCGGCCGGTGCGTACCGGCGCACGATGCGGTTGCTCGCGGGCATGCCGGCCGCCGACGCCTGGAACGCGATAGCCGACGAGCAACTGGTCTCGTACGCCGACGCACATGACCTGCTGGGCACGCTGGAGCGGGTGGTGGCCAAGGCGCGCAAGAACACGAGCGCGCGCTTCGCGGCGAAGTCGACCGAGCGAATACCCGAGGGCGGCAAGCGTTTCGTGGACGCCCCACCCGTACTGCGCCGCATACCGGACGCGGAGGCCGCCGCCGTCGCCGCATCGCTCACCGGCTACCTGGACACCTTGCCGGAGGACCGGCTCCCGCTGCTGGCCAGGTACGAGGTGCAGGACGTGGCGTTCCGGGTGGTGGGCACGGGAAGCGTGGGCCTGCGCTCCTACGTGGTCCTGCTGCTCGACCACCGCGGCGAACCCTTGGTACTCCAGGTGAAGGAGGCACGCAGCTCAGCACTGGCACCGTACGTGGAAAAGGCCGGCTTCCCTGTTCCGCCGACGGGCCACGAGGGCCGACGCATCGTCAGCGGCCAGCGACGTATGCAGGTCGTCAGCGACAGCTTGCTGGGGTGGACGACGGTTTATGAGCCGGGGGCGGGCGGCGAGGGAGCGGGCGTGAGCGCGGGCGCCGTGGCCGGTGCGGGGGACGCCGAGCGAGGCGCGGGGGCCGGTGCGCGTGGGGGCGGTAGTGGTGCGCTTGGCACGGTGGCTGGCGTGCGTGGGGCCGGTAGCGGTGCGCGTGATGTGTGGAGGGGTGGGCTGGGGCTGGGTGAGGGGGAGGGGTGGGCCGGGAGGCGGGGGGAGGGGGCGGGGGCGGGGAGGCCCCACCAAGTGCGGCAGTTTCGGAACCGGAAGGGCAGCGTGGACCCCGCCGCCCTCCCCGGCGACCAGATCGACGACTACGCCCGTATGACGGGCGCCCTGCTGGCCCGTGCTCATGCGCACAGTGCCGATCCACGTGTGGTGGCGGGGTACTGCGGCAAGGGTGACGCGTTGGACGAGGCGCTGGCCGACTTCGCGGTGGCCTACGCGGATCGTACGGAGGCGGATCACGCTGAGTTGGTCGCGGCGATCCGGAAGGGACGGATAGCCGCGGAGACGGGGGTCTGAGCGGGGGTGCCCCGGGCCGTAGGGTGGCCGGGTGACGAACTCGCAGGCAGAGAACGCGCAGGACGGCCAGGACCCCCATGCTGACCACGGGACCGCGGGCTACGCGGGTGCTGCGGGGGTGACCGATCAGGGGGGTGAGGCTTCCCGGGGTGGTCACGATCAGGACGGTTCGTACGTGCCGCAGGAGAGCCGGAACGGTCACGACGGTTCGTACGTGCCGCAAGGGAGCTGGAACTGTCAGGAGCCGTACGCCTCTCAGGAGGGCCATCCCGGGCACGAGGGACCGCACGCTACTGAAGGGCCCCAAGGCCACCACTCCCCCGACGCACCCACCCCGCAGCAGCCCACCCCCGAAGCGCAGGCAGCCGCCACGCAGCGGTTGGCGCAGGCGGTGGCGGCCGCTGAGCAGGCGTTGATTGAGTTCGAGATCGCGGTGGAGACCTTCCGGGTGGAGGTGGAGAACTTCTCGCGGCTGCACCATCAGCGGCTCGGCCCGGTGTACGCGCGGCTGGACGAGCTGGATGCCCAGATCGCCGAGGCGGTCGCGGCTCGTACGGGTGATCCCGAGGATGTGCGCAAGGCCCATGAGGCGCGGGCGGCGGTGCTGCCGATGCCCGAGGTGGAGGAGCTGTTCCACGGCTGGGTGGGGTCCGAGGGGCTGTACCCGGAGGCCCAGGCGATGCTCAACGAGCAGCCGGTCAGTCCGCCGCAGAAGGTGCGGCCCAGTGAGGAGGCCCGCCGGATCTACCGCGAGCTGGTGCGCAAGGCCCACCCCGACCTGGTGCGGGACGAGGCCGAGCGCGCGCGCCGGGACGCCTTCATCGTGCGGGTCAACGCGGCTTACGGGGCCGGGGACGAGGCCACGCTGAGCGAGCTGGCCCGCGAGTGGGAGGCCGGTCCCGTACCGCAGGAGCAGCGGCCGAGCGAGAGCGAGGAGCTGTACGCGCGGCTGGAGTGGCTGGCGGACCGCAAGGAGATGCTGGCGGCGATGGTCACCGAGATGGAGCAGAGCGCGATCGGCGCGATGATCAAGATGGCGCCGGACGACCCGGACGCGCTGCTCAACGAGATCGCCGAGAAGCTGCTCGCGGATGTGGCCGAGCGCGAGGCATACCTCGCGCAGCTGGTCGGGTAGCGTCGGGCCCATGCACTTTGGTTCTCTGCCCACGGTCGGCGTCGATGCTCTCACCTCGCAGGACTTCCTCCTGGACGTACGCGAGAACGATGAGTGGGAGGCGGGGCACGCCGAGGGCGCGCTGCACATCCCGATGAGCGAGTTCGTCGCCCGGTACGGCGAGTTCACGGAGCAGGCGCCCGACGGCGGCCGGGTCTATGTGCTGTGCCGGGTCGGCGGCCGGTCCGCGCAGGTCGCCCAGTACCTGATCCAGCAGGGCATCGACGCGGTGAACGTCGACGGCGGCATGCAGGCGTGGGAGGCCGCGGGCCGTCCCGTGAAGAACAGCAAGGGTGAGCCGGGCGCGGTCGTCTGACCTGCCGCTCAGCCCAGGGCGTGGGCGGCCAGCAGGTCGCCCAGCGCTTCTTCGTGGGCCGCGGCCGGGCCCAGGGACAGTTCGAGCTGCTTCGCCCAGGCGTGGTAGCGGTGGAGTGCGTAGTCCGTGTCCGCGCCGAAGCCGCCGTGCAGGTGTTGTGCGGTCTGTACGACGCGCCGTACGCCTTCCGAAGCCCAGATCTTGGCCACCGCCACGTCCCCGGCCGGGGGCAGCGCGCTGTTCGCGGAGCTGCTGATGCGCCACGCGGCCTGCCAGAGGGTGGCTTCCATGGCGCGCAGGTCGATGTAGCGGTCGGCGGCCTGGACGGCGACCGCCTGGAAGGTGGCGACGGGGAAGCCGAACTGTTCCCGCTTGGACGTGTACGCGCTGGTCATGGCCAGGACGGCTTGGCCCAGGCCGAGGGCCAGCGCGCAGGTGCCGGTGGTCAGGAGGTCGCGCAGCCACTCCCAGGCGCCGGGGTCGGTGATCACCTCATCGGGGGTCGTCCGTACGGAGTCCAGCTGGAGCTCCGCGAGGCGTTCGCCGTTGGTGGAGACCTGGTCGTGGAGGCTGACGCCGTCCCGGCGGCGGGGGATGAGGGCCAGTACGGCGGTTCCGTCACCGGTGTGGGCGGGCACGAGGATGCGGTCGGCGCTCTGGGCCCAGGGGATGGCGGTGTGCAGGCCGTCCAGCACCCAGTCGGCACCCTCCTGACGGGCGGTCACGGCCAGCTCGGCGGGATCGTGGCCGGTACGGCCGTTGGCGGCGACGGTGAGGACCAGTTCGCCGCGCCCCACACCGGGCAGAACGTCGGCGCGCAGCTCGGCGCCTGCGTAGGTCTGCACGGCGAGGGCCGCTGCGCTGTTCTCCAGCAGCGGTACGCGGGCGAGTACCCGGGCGGACTCGCGCAGGACGAGGCAAAGCGCGATCACGTCCAGGCCCGCGCCGCCGTACTCGGGCGCGAGCAGCAGACTCAGCAGGTCGGCGTCGGCCAGCTTGCTCCACAGGGAGCGGTCGAAGTCGTCGGCCACGGCTCCGGCGGTCAGCGCGGGGCTGGGCACGCTGTCGGGCGCGACATCCGTGAAGACGGCCTGTGCCGCCTCGACGGCCGCCTGCTGCTCCTCGGTGAAGGTGAAGTCCACTGGCCTGTCCTCCCGTGTGCCCGCACGGCGGTAGCTGACGGGTCGTCAAGTTAGAACAGGTCGCAGCGAATGTGAATGGGGTCAGCGGTCGAAGTCCAGCTCGACCTCCTCCGTCACGGGGTGGGACTGGCAGGCCAGTACATATCCGGAGGCGACTTCCTCGTCCTCCAGCGCGAAGTTGCGGTCCATGCGTATCTCGCCGGAGACCAGGAACGCGCGGCAGGTGCCACAGACGCCTCCCTTGCAGGCGTACGGGGCGTCGGCGCGGTTGCGCAGTACCGCTTCCAGCAGCGATTCGCCGTCCAGAACCGGCCAGCTGCCCGCCCGGCCGTCCAGCGTCGCGGTCACGGTGCTGTGCGCGGGGGTACGAAGAGGCGCGGCGCCGCCGGCGGAGGAGGAAACGCTCTCCACATCGGTGGGCTCGGCTATGTGGAAGATCTCTTCGTGGATACGGCCGCGGGGGACCTGGAGGGCGCGCAGGGCTCGCTCCGCGGCTTCGACGAGGCCGTGCGGGCCGCACAGATACCAGCCGTCGATGGAGCCGACGGGCAGCAGGGCGGGCAGCAGCTCGCGCAGCCGGTTCTCGTCCAGGCGGCCGGAGGGCAGGCCCGACTGCTGTTCCTCGCGGGAGAGGACGGAGACCAGCTGGAAGCGGTCGGGGAAGCGGTCCTTCAGGTCGGCGACCTCCTCCAGGAACATCGTGGAGGCCGCCGTACGGTCGCTGCGGACCAGGCAGAAGCGGGCGTCCGGCTCCTGGTCCAGCAGTGTCGCGGCGATGGACAGCACGGGGGTGATGCCGCTGCCGCCGACGATGCCCACGAACCGTCCGGGCCGGGGCTCCAGCACGAACCGGCCGGCCGGGGCCATGACCTCGACCGTGTCGCCGACGGCCAGTTCCTTGAGCGCGTACGTGGAGAACTCGCCGTCCTCGACCAGCCGGATGCCCACCCGCAGCCGGGGTGCGTCCTCACACGCCGGGGTGCAGATCGAGTACGTACGGCGGATCTCGCGGCCGTCCACCGTGCGGCGCACCGCGATGTGCTGGCCCGGTGTGTGCCGGAAGGTGTCGCGCAGCTCGGGCGGCACCTCGAAGGTGACGGCGACGGCGTCGTCCGTGAGCCGTTCGAGCTCCGCCACCCGGAGCGGGTGGAACATCACAACTCCTTGAAGTGGTCGAACGGTTCGCGGCAGGACTCGCAGCGGCGCAGTGCCTTGCAGGCGGTGGAGGAGAAGCGGCTGAGCAGAGTGGTGTCGGTCGATCCGCAGTGCGGGCAGCGGATCGCCAGGGCCACCGGCACCGGTCCGCTGGCCGGCCCGGTGGGGCGGGGCGGGGCTATGCCGAACTCGGCGAGCTTGCGGCGGCCCTCGGCGGTGATCGCGTCGGTCGTCCACGGGGGGCTGAGGACCGTACGCACCTCGACCTGGGGGATGCCGTTGTCGTGGAGGACGCGCTCGATGTCGGCGGACATGGTCTCGATGGCGGGGCAGCCCGTGTACGTCGGGGTCAGCTCGACCTCCACCCGGCCGGGGCCGGTCATCCGCAGTCCGCGCAGGATGCCCAGCTCGGCCAGGGTCACGACCGGTAGTTCCGGGTCCGGGACGGAGCCGGCCAGGTCGCGCAGCCGGTCTTCGAGGGTGGTGGTCACCATGTTGCCCCCGGGTGGCTGCGGTGCAGATGCTGCATCTCGGCGAGCATGCGGCCGAACGGCTCGGTGTGCAGGCCCTGGCGTCCGGCTCCCGCGGTCCAGGCGCCGCGGCTCGGGCCCTGGGGGACGGTGAGGGTGGCGCGGGTCAAGGCGGAGGCGATGCTCGTGATCCAGTCGTCGTGCAGGGCGGTGAGGTCCAGGTCGAGGCCCGTGACTGGCTCGAAGAGCTCGCCGGTGAAGCGCCACAGGGCGTCCAGGCCGCGTTGTATGCGCGCGTGGCTCTCTTCGGTGCCGTCGCCCAGGCGCAGGGTCCACTGTTCGGCGTGGTCGCGGTGGTAGGCGACTTCTTTGGCCGCCTTGGCCGCGAGCGGCGCCAGGGGGCCGTCGTCGGCGGCCAGTTGGCCGTACAGCAGCTCCTGGTACGTGGAGAAGTACAGCTGGCGGGCGATGGTGTGGGCGAAGTCGCCGTTGGGCTGCTCGACGAGCTGGCAGTTGCGGAAGGAGCGCTCCTCGCGCAGATACGCCAGCTCGTCCTCGTCGCCGACGAGGGAGAGCAGGACGCGGGCCTGGCCGAGGAGGTCCAGCGCGATGTTGGCGAGGGCCACCTCTTCTTCGAGGACGGGGGCGTGTCCGGCCCACTCCCCCAGCCGGTGGGAGAGGACGAGCGCGTCGTCACCGAGGGCCAGGGCCGGGGCAGCGGCGGCGACGTCCCGGGCCAGCGAGCCCGCGGGGGCGGCGGCCGGGGTGGCGGCGGTCGGTGCGGGCTTCACAGGTGCTGCACCCCGTCCGGGATCTCGTAGAACGTCGGGTGGCGGTAGGGCTTGTCGGCGGCCGGTTCGAAGAAGGAGTCCTTCTCGTCCGGGGAGGAGGCACAGATCGCGGCGGAGGGGACCACCCAGATCGAGATGCCTTCGGAGCGGCGGGTGTACAGATCGCGGGCGTTGCGCAGAGCCATCGCGGCGTCCGGGGCGTGCAGGCTGCCGGCGTGGGTGTGCGACAGGCCGCGCCGGCTGCGGACGAAGACCTCCCACAGGGGCCAGTCGGCGCGGCCCGCCGAGGCTCCGGTGGCCGCGGCGGTCGGCCCCGGCTCGTCCGGGCCCGTCCGGCTCTCCGGATGCGCGCCGTCTGCCGTGCCGTTCGTGGTCATCGGTTCCCCTCCCCGTGCTTGGCCGCGTACGCCGCCGCGGCGTCGCGCACCCAGGCGCCGTCCTCGTGGGCCCGGCGGCGCTGGTCGATGCGCTGTTCGTTGCAAGGGCCGTTGCCCTTGAGGACCTCGCGGAACTCGTCCCAGTCGATGGGGCCGAAGTCCCAGTGGCCGCGCCGCTCGTTCCACGTCAGGTCCGGGTCCGGGAGCGTGAGGCCCAGGGACTCGGCCTGGGGCACGCAGATGTCCACGAAGCGCTGGCGTAGTTCGTCGTTGGAATGCCGCTTGATCTTCCAGGCCATGGAGCGGGCGGAGTGCGCCGATTCGTCGTCGGGCGGGCCGAACATCATCAGCGACGGCCACCACCACCGGTCCACCGCGTCCTGGGCCATGGCGTGCTGGGCGTCCGTGCCGCGGCTCAGGGCGAGCAGGAGTTCGTAGCCCTGGCGCTGGTGGAAGGACTCCTCCTTGCAGACGCGGACCATGGCGCGGGCGTAGGGGCCGTACGAGCAGCGGCACAGCGGTACTTGGTTCGTGATCGCGGCGCCGTCCACCAGCCAGCCGATGGCTCCGACGTCCGCCCAGGTCAGGGTCGGGTAGTTGAAGATGGAGGAGTACTTCTGGCGGCCGGAGTGGAGCTTGTCGAGGAGCTCGTCGCGGCCGACGCCGAGGGTTTCGGCGGCGCTGTACAGATACAGGCCGTGGCCCGCTTCGTCCTGCACCTTCGCCATCAGGATCGCCTTGCGGCGCAGGGACGGCGCGCGCGTGATCCAGTTCGCCTCCGGCTGCATGCCGATGATCTCGGAGTGGGCGTGCTGCGCTATCTGGCGCACCAGCGAGGCGCGGTAGGCGTCCGGCATCCAGTCGCGGGGCTCGATGCGCTCGTCCGCTGCCACCGCCGCCTCGAAGCCGGCTTCCAGGGCCGCGAGGGACGCGGTGTCCGGCGCGATCGTCGTCATGTGATCCCCCTAGCTCCCGACCGACCGATCGTTCGGTTCAATGGTGTGGCGCGGACACGCGGGGTGTCAAGCCTGTGGATAACTCGGGGGAGGGTGTGCCGCGTGGGGCGGCCTAGGTACGGTTCCCGAGCGGCGGAAAGCCGCTCGGTGACTGGGAACGGGGCAGGAATGCAGCTATACGGGGACGAATCGCGGCCACCCGCCGCGCTCTCGCTGCCGTCACGCATCGTGGTGAGCGTGGCGGCCGGTGCCGTCACGCTGGCCGTCGCGATCCATCTGGCGATGATGTTCCTGCACGTCGCGCCGTCGAACACGCTGAGCAAGCAGCACGGCGAAGCGATCAACGACTACGTCTTCCCGGAGTACGAGCAGAACTGGAAGCTGTTCGCGCCCAACCCGCTCCAGCAGAACATCGCGGTGCAGGCGCGCGCCCAGCTGCGTACGAAGGACGGCGAGCGGCTGACCACCGGCTGGACCGACCTCTCCGCCCTCGACGGCCGGGCCCTGCTGCACAACCCCGTACCGAGCCACACCCAGCAGAACGAACTGCGCCGCGCCTGGGAGTACTACCTCAACACCCATGACGCCCAGGACCGCTCCACGGGTATGCGCGGCGAGCTGGCCGAGCAGTACATCCGGCGGATCGTGATGCAGCGCATGAGTACGCGGTGGACGGCGCGCGGCGCGGTCGAGCAGATGCAGGTCCGTTCGAGGACGACGGCCGTCAGCCCGCCGCCGTGGAGCACCGAGAAGATCAGCGACAAGCCCCGGTACCGCCAGGTGCCCTGGTGGCAGGTCACCGCGGCCGACCTGCCCGAAGGAGCGAGGATCCAGTGACAGCGCACAGGTTGCCTCCGCAGGCGGCAGGCGAGCCGGCGGCCGCCGGCTCCCGCGCGAACGCGACGGACGGAGCGGCCACGCCGGACGCGCCGGACACCGGCTCCCGGCCGGACACCGGCTCCCGGCCGGACACCGGCCTCCAGGCGAACTCCGGCTCCTCGGCGCCCCCGGCCGACGCCCGCGTACCCGCCCCGGCGGTCGTGGCGGACGCGCCGAACGCAACAGACGCGCCCACCACGACAGACGCGCCCACCACAACAGACGCGTCACCCCCCGCCCCCACCAAAACCACATGGCCCACCCTCACCCCGCCACCCCCCACCGCATCGCTGCCCGGCACCGGGAAACACCCGCGTACCGAAGAGACGCGCATAGAGCGCGCCTTCGGCCATGTCTTCCGGCGCGTCACGGGCAGCGCCTTCGCCCCGTACCAGTCCGCCGTCGTCCGCATCGGATTCGCCGCGACCTGGCTGTTCTTCCTGCTGCGGGAGTGGCCGAACCGTCAGGAGCTGTACGGGCCCCATGGCCCCTGGAGCGGCGACATGGCGCGCCGGCTCCTCGCCGACAACCAGGCGTTCTCCGTCCTGACCTGGTCCGACGGGCGCGGCTGGTTCGAGCTGGTCTACACCCTCGCGCTTCTCAGCAGCGCCCTGCTGATGGTCGGCTGGCGCACCCGCACCATGTCGGTGCTGTTCATGGTGGGCGTGCTGTCGCTGCAGAACCGCAGCATCTTCATCGGGGACGGCGGCGACAACGTCATCCACCTGATGGCCATATACCTGGTGCTGACCCGCTGCGGGCAGGTGTGGTCGCTGGACGCCCGCCGTGCGGCGAAGCGTGGGCAGGGGGCCGACCCGGGCCTTCCGGAGCGTGACATCACCGGTGTCGTCCTGTGGGCGGTCCTCGGGCTGTCTCTTGCGATGGCCCAGGTCATGGGCTTGTCCGGGCTCTCCTGGTTCGGCGCCGGGCCGTTCCCGGGCGTGGGCTGGGGCCTGACCCTGTGGACTCTGTGGTGCGCGCACGGCGTCTGGTGGGCGGTGCGGCGGTACGCGCCCGGGGAGCCGCGCGTCGTCCTCGACATGCTCGGCAAGCTGGCGCACAACGGCGCCATGCTGGTGATCGTCGTCGAGGTGTGCCTGATCTACGCCACTGCCGGCTGGTACAAGATCCAGGGTTCGCGCTGGCAGGACGGCACCGCGGTCTACTACCCGATGCATCTGGACTACTTCTCGCCCTGGCCGGACCTGTCCCGGCTGCTCGCCGACAACGGCCTGATGATCATGCTGATCACCTACGGCACGGTGATCGTGCAGGTCGCCTTCCCCTTCACGCTCTTCAACCGGCGTGTGAAGAACGTGCTGCTCGTGGTGATGATCTGCGAGCACCTGTCGATCGCGTTCCTGTTGGGCCTGCCGTTCTTCTCGCTCGCGATGATCACGGCGGACGCGGTGTTCCTGCCGACGGTGTTCCTCGTCTGGCTGGGCGCCCGCGTCTCCGCCGTACGCGACCGGGTGCTCCCACGAAGTACGCGAGACGGGGAGCGCGAGATGACGGCCGCGGCAGGGGCGCCCTGAGGGCGTGTGGTCACGCGCTGTGCCGCCGGTGCCGCCCGTGAACGGATGCGCCGGATGTCCGCCCGGCGGGCAGTTGAGATAGTGGGGAAATGATCGAGAACGGGACCTCGGACGATCCGGTACGGCGCTGGCGCGCGAGCGCCGGGGACCCCGCCTCGGTCCTCCTGGACGGCTTCCACGCGCTCAAGCACGCGCTGCGCTTCGGCGGGGACGTACGGCAGGTGCTGACCGGCGACAAGGCGGCTCTGCTGGCGCTCGCCGGGGAACTCGCCGACGACCTGACCGGCACGCTGGACGCGCTGGCGGAGCAGGTGCCCCTGACGGCGCTGCGCACGCTGCTGCCGAAGGTCCACCCCACGGGCGTCGCGGCGCTGGCCGTACGCCCCGCTGCCGAAGCGAACCTGGCCCGCCTACGGGCCGCACCGCGCCCTTCCCCCGTCGTCCTGCTGGAGAACCCGCGCAACCTGGGCAACATCGGCGCGGTCGTGCGCCTGGCGGCCGGTTTCGGCGCGACCGGTGTAGTCACCACGGGGTCGCTCGACCCCTGGCACCCCAACGCGGTACGCGGCAGCGCGGGCCTGCACTTCGCGAGCGCCGTGGAGCGCCTGACGCTCCCGGAGCTGCCGCCGGGGCCCCTCTACGCCCTCGACCCCGAGGGCGCGGACATCCGGACCGTCACCTTCCCGGACGATGCGATCCTCGCCTTCGGGTCCGAGCGTCAGGGCATCTCGGACGAGCTGCGGGAGCGGGCGACGGCGCTGGTCGCGGTGCCGATGCAGGCGCGGGTCTCCAGCTTCAACCTGGCCACGAGCGTGGCCATGGGACTCTTCCACTGGATGTCCCGCGCCTCGGCGGTGCCGGCCGCCGCGGCGGGTGCCGCCGGTGCGGCCGGGCCGTCGTTCTCCGGCTTCCCGCTCTCCTGAACGGGCCTGCTAGCTCTCCTGAGCGGGCCTGCGCACCTCCACCGTCCGGAACCGGTTCGCCACGAACGCGCCGTCGCACAGCGCCGCGTTCGCGGCCGGGTTGCCGCCCGAGCCGTGGAAGTCGGAGAAGGCGGCGGTCTGGTTGACGTACACCCCGCCGGTCAGGTTCAAGGAGAGCTGCGCGCACTCCTCCAGGCACGCCTCCTCCACCAGCTTCTCCACCTCCTCCGAGGTGGTGTAGGCGCCGACCGTCATGGCGCCCTTGTCGCGGACCGTGCGCCGCAGCAGGTCCACGGCGTCCGCCGGGGAGTCGACGGCCACCGCGAAGGAGACCGGGCCGAAGCACTCCGACAGATAGGCCGCGTCGGCGCCCGCGCCCTCCCAGAGCTTGCGTGCGCCGTCCATCTTGACCAGCACCGGCGTGCGGACCGTTGCGTCCGGGAAGTCGGGGTTGGCGACCGCTCGCGAGGCCAGGGCCACCTCGCCCAGCCCGGCCGCCGCCTCGATCCGCTCCTTGACCTGCGGGTTGACGATCGCGCCGAGGAGCGCGTTGGCCCGCGCGTCGTCGCCCAGCAGCTTGTCGACCGCGGTGGCGAGGTCGGCGACCACGTCGTCGTACGACTTGGGGCCGGCGTCCGTGGCGATGCCGTCGCGGGGGATGAGCAGGTTCTGCGGGGTGGTGCACATCTGGCCGCTGTACAGGGACAGGGAGAAGGCCAGGTTGCCGAGCATGCCCTTGTAGTCGTCGGTGGAGTCGATGACGACCGTGTTGACGCCGGCCTTTTCCGTGTGGACCTGCGCCTGGGGCGCGTTGGCCTCCAGCCAGTCGCCGAACTCGGTCGAGCCGGTGTAGTCGATGATGCGCACCTCGGGGCGGACCGCGAGGGTCTTGGCCAGGCCCTCGCCGGGGCGGTCCACGGCCAGGGCGACCAGGTCGGGGGAGAACCCGGCCTCGGCCAGCACCTCGCGCGCCACCCGGACGGTCAGCGCCAGCGGCAGCACGGCCCGCGGGTGCGGCTTGACCAGGACGGCGTTGCCGGTGGCCAGGGAGGCGAACAGGCCCGGGTAGCCGTTCCAGGTGGGGAAGGTGTTGCAGCCGACCAGCAGGGAGACGCCGCGGGGCACGGCCTTGAAGGTCTTGGTCAGCTCCAGCGGCTCGCGCTTGCCCTGCGGCTTGGACCACGCGGCCTCGCCCGGGGTGCGGGTCTGCTCCTCGTAGGCGTACGCGACGGCCTCCAGGCCGCGGTCCTGGGCATGCGGCCCGCCCGCCTGGAACGCCATCATGAACGCCTGGCCGCTGGTGTGCATGACGGCCTGCGCGAACTCATGGGTGCGCGCGCTGATCCGCGACAGGATCTCCAGGCACACCAGGGCCCGGATCTCCGGTCCGGCGTCGCGCCAGGCGGGCATCGCGGCGCGCATGGCAGGCAGCAGCACGTCCGGGTCCGGGTGCGGGTAGGTGATGTCCAACGCGATGCCGTACGGGGAGACTTCGGCGCCGGTCCAGTCGTCCGTGCCGGGCTGGTCCAGGTCGAACCGCTTGCCGCGCAGCGCCTCGAAGGCGGCCTGGCCGTCGGCCGCGGCGGTTTCGCCGTACGCCTTGGGGTGCTCGGGGTGCGGGGACCAGTACGCCCGGCTGCGGATCGCCTCCAGCGCCTGGTCGAGCGTCGTGCGGTGCTTCTCGCGCAGCTGCGCTGCGGTCGGTTCGGCGGCCATCGAAGACCAACTCCTCGTCGGGCGGCTCTGGGGCCTGCCGTCACGGGTCACCCGCCCCCGCGGGGCGCGGACGCCCCACCGGGGAAGCGACGCCACTGCACGGCCAGGTCCGAGGACAGGGCTGGGAACGCATTCGGCGACGGGGCTAGAGTAACCGAACGATCGGTCGGGGCAAGAGGGTCCGGCGAACCTGTGGACAACTCCGTCGGGGAGGATCAGCCGTCATGACAGCCATCGAAGCGGGACGCACCGTCGCGGTCGTCGGCACGGGCACCATGGGCCAGGGAATCGCGCAGGTCGCGCTGGTCGCGGGCCACCCCGTCCGGCTCTACGACGCCCTGCCGGGACGGGCCGCCGAGGCCGCAGGGGCGATCGGGCGCCGTCTGGACCGGCTGGTGGAGAAGGGCAAGCTGCCGGCCGCGGAGCGCGAAGCGGCCCGCGCACGCCTCCTGCCCGCCACCACACTCCCCGAACTTGCCGATGTCGCACTCGTCGTCGAGGCGGTCGTGGAGGAACTGAGCGCCAAACAGGAGCTGTTCGCCGCCCTGGAGGACGTGGTTTCCGAGGACTGCCTGCTGGCCACCAACACCTCGTCCCTGTCCGTCACGGCCGTCGCGGGCGCGCTGCGCCTTCCCGGGCGCTTCGTCGGCCTGCACTTCTTCAACCCGGCACCGCTGCTGCCCCTGGTCGAGGTGGTCAGCGGCTTCGCGACGGACGAGGCGGCGGCCACCACCGCGTACGAGACGGCCGCGGCCTGGGGCAAGTCCCCCGTGCGCAGCGCCGACACCCCCGGATTCATCGTCAACCGCATCGCGCGCCCCTTCTACGCGGAAGCGCTGCGCGTGTACGAGGAGCGGGCCGCTGATCCGGCCACCATCGACGCGGTGCTGCGTGAGTCCGGCGGCTTCCGTATGGGGCCGTTCGAGCTGATGGACCTCATCGGGCAGGACGTGAACGAGGCCGTCACGCGCTCGGTGTGGGAGGGCTTCTTCCGCGACCCGAAGTTCACGCCCTCTCTGGCGCAGCGCCGCTTGGTGGAGGCCGGTCTGCTGGGCCGCAAGGCCGGTCAGGGCTGGTACGACCACGCCGAGGGGGCCGCCGAGCCGCTGCCGCACACCGCGGAGCCGTGCCCGGCGCCGGCCGCGGTGGCGGTGCACACGCAGCTCGCCGGGCCCGCCGCCGTCGTCCAGGAGCTGATCGAGGAAGCCGGCATCAAGGTCACGCGGGAGCGCGCGCCGGGGGAGCACGAGGGCTGCATCCGGTTGCCGGGCGGCGCGCGGCTGGCCCTGACCGACGGCCAGCCCGCCACGGGCGACCTGTCGGGGCCCACGATCCGCTTCGACCTGGCGCTGGACTACCGGGCCGCGACCCGCATCGCCCTGGCACCGGGCGCGGAGGTGTCGTCCCAGGACGTGCGGGAGGCGGTGGGGCTCTTCCAGGCGCTCGGCAAGGCGGTCAGCGTCATCGAGGACGTACCGGGCCTGATCGTCGCCCGTACGGTCGCGATGATCGTGGACTTCGCCGCGGACGCCGAGGCGCGCGGGGTGGCGAGCCGCGAGGACATCGACACGGCCATGCGGCTGGGCGTGAACTACCCCGGCGGCCCCTCGGAGTGGGCCGACGGCATCGGCCGTCACTGGTTGTGGCACCTGCTGGACAGCATGCACCACCAGTACGCCGGCGGTCGCTACGCGCCCTCCTGGGCCCTGCGCCGCAGTTTGAAGCAGAACCGCCGGATGCTCTAATCATGACCATGGCCAAGCGCGACACCTACACGCCCGATTCGCTGCTGGCGGTCGCCGTCGCGGTGTTCAACGAGCGCGGATACGACGGCACCTCCATGGAGCACCTCTCCCGGGCGGCCGGCATCTCCAAGTCCTCGATCTACCACCACGTACGCAGCAAGGAAGAGCTGCTGCGCCGCGCCATAAGCCGGGCGCTGGACGGGCTCTTCGGGGTCCTCCAGGAGCCCGGGGCGCTTACGGGGCGGGCCATCGAGCGCCTGGAGTACGTGGCCAGGCGCGAGACCGAGGTGCTCATGGATGAGCTGCCGTACGTGACCCTGCTGCTGCGGGTGCGCGGCAACACGGACACGGAGCGCTGGGCCATGGAGCGCCGGCGGGAGTTCGACGGCGAGGTCACCGAACTGCTCAAGCAGGCGGCGGCCGATGGCGACCTGCGCCCGGACGTGGACGTCCGGCTGGCGACCCGGCTGCTCTTCGGCATGATCAACTCGATTGTGGAGTGGTACCGGCCGGGCCGGGGCGGCGCGGCGAGCAGCGAGGAGGTCGCGGACGCCGTGGTGCGGACGGCCTTCGCGGGACTGCGGAAGTAGGCGGCTCCGGGCGCCGCGCCCGGAGCCGCCGTGTCCCACCCTCGCCCTACCCCTGCTCGGCCCCCAGATCGGTCTCCTCGAAGACGAGCAGGGTGCGGGTGCTGAGCACTTCCGGGATCGACTGGATACGGGTGAGGACCAGTTCCCGCAGCTCCTGGTTGTCCTTGGTGTGCACCAGCAGCAGTACGTCGAAATCGCCGCTGACCAGCGCGATGTGCGCGGCCCCCGGAAGCGCGGTGAGCTGTGCGCGCACCGTGCGCCAGGAGTTCTGCACGATCTTCAGCGTCACGTAGGCGGAGGCGCCCTGACCGGCGCGTTCCTGGTCGATGCGGGCGCTGAAACCGCGGATCACGCCGTCGTCGATCAAGCGGTTGATCCGCGCGTAGGCGTTGGCGCGCGAGACGTGTACGCGCTCGGCGACGGAGCGTATCGAGGCCCGTCCGTCGGTCTGGAGCATGCTCAGGATCGCGCGGTCGATGGTGTCCAAGGGGCGCGCGGGGCGGTGCCCTCCGTTATTGGCCATCTGTTCGTCCGGCATACCGGCTCGCCTCCCCTTGGTGGACGCTCTGTCCTCATCTCAGGCTGTGGAGAACCGATTGTCCACAGGCTGAGCCCGCCTGTAGCCAAAATGTGCCGACGACCGAACAATCGGTAGGTACGGGCCACCGCCCGCCCCATGGCATTGCTTACCCGCCCGTCGTCCTTCACCGCCCTCGGCGGGGCGCTCGGCGTCACTCTTTCCGAAGTCCAAGGAGGTGCTCGTCATGACGGTTCTTGAGCAGCGCGGCAGCCGGAACGAGAACTACTGGCCCGCTCCGCCGCCCGCCTGGCGCCCCCGCGTCGATCCCGAGCCCCTCCTGCCCGACGCCGAGCCGTACCGGCTGCTGGGCACGGACGCCGTGAGCCGCGTCGATTCCGGTCTGCTGACGGAGCTGTACGGGCACCTGGTGCGCGGCCGCCGGTACAACGCCCAGGCCACGGCCCTGACCCGGCAGGGCAGGCTCGCGGTGTATCCGTCGTCCACCGGCCAAGAGGCGTGCCAGGTGGCCGCCGCGCTGGTGCTGGAGGAGCAGGACTGGCTCTTCCCCAGTTACCGGGACACCCTCGCCGCCGTGGCCCGCGGACTCGACCCCGTACAGGCCCTCACCCTCCTGAGGGGTGACTGGCACACGGGATACGACCCGCGCGAGCACCGCATCGCCCCCTTGTGCACGCCGCTGGCCACCCAACTCCCGCACGCGGTCGGCCTCGCGCGCGCCGCGCGCCTGAAGGGTGACGACGTGGTCGCGATGGCCCTGGTCGGTGACGGCGGCACGAGCGAGGGCGACTTCCACGAGGCGTTGAACTTCGCCGCGGTGTGGCAGGCCCCGGTGGTCTTCCTGGTGCAGAACAACGGCTTCGCGATCTCCGTGCCGCTGGCCAAGCAGTCGGCCGCGCCGTCCCTCGCCCACAAGGCGGTCGGGTACGGCATGCCGGGCCGCCTGGTGGACGGCAATGACGCGCCCGCGCTGCACGAAGTCCTCACCGAGGCGGTGGAGCGGGCGCGCCGGGGCGGCGGACCGACGCTCGTCGAGGCGATCACGTACCGCGTCGAGGCGCACACCAACGCCGACGACGCCACGCGCTACCGCACCGACGACGAGGTCGAGCAGTGGCGCGGGCACGACCCGATAGCCCTGGTGGAGCGCGAGCTGTCGGAGCGCGGCCTGCTCTCCGACGCGTTCGCGCAGCAGGTGCGGGACGGCGCCGAGGAACTGGCCGCGGGCCTGCGCGACCGGATGAACCAGGACCCCGTGCTGGACCCGATGGATCTGTTTGCGCATGTCTACGCGGAGCCCACCGCCCAGTTGCGCGAGCAGGAGGCACAGTTGCGGGCCGAGCTGGCGGCTGAGGCCGAGGGGGAGGCCGGTTCGGGCCGCGGGCCGGCGCACGAGACGACTGGGAAGGAACGGCCATGACGGCGACCGCCACGGAGGCCGGGCGCAAGCCCGTCAGCATGGCGCAGGCCCTGAACCGGGCGCTGCGCGACGCGATGGCCGACGACCCGGCCGTCCATGTGATGGGCGAGGACGTGGGCGAGCTGGGCGGGGTCTTCCGGATCACCGACGGCCTGGTGAAGGAGTTCGGCGAGGAGCGCTGCGGCGATACGCCGCTCGCCGAGGCGGGCATCCTCGGTACCGCGGTCGGGATGGCCATGTACGGCCTGCGACCGGTCGTGGAGATGCAGTTCGACGCCTTCGCCTACCCCGGCTTCGAGCAGCTGATCAGCCATGTCGCGCGGATGCGCAACCGCACCCGGGGCGCCATGCCGCTGCCGCTGACCATCCGCGTCCCGTACGGCGGCGGGATCGGCGGCGTGGAGCACCACAGCGACTCCTCCGAGGCGTACTACCTGGCCACCCCCGGCCTCCAGGTCGTCACCCCGGCGACGGTCGCCGACGCGTACGGGCTGCTGCGCGCCGCCATCGCCTCCGACGACCCGGTGGTCTTCCTGGAGCCGAAGCGGCTGTACTGGTCGCGGGCCGACTGGTCCCCCGACGACCCGGCGCCGGTCGCGCCGCTGGGCCGCGCGGAGATCCGGCGGCCGGGCAGCAGCGCCACGCTGATCACGTACGGGCCGTCGCTGCCGGTCTGTATGGAGGCCGCCGAGGCGGCCACGGCCGAAGGCTGGGACCTGGAAGTCCTCGACCTGCGCTCGCTCCAGCCCTTCGACGACGAGACGGTCTGCGCCTCGGTACGGCGTACGGGGCGCGCGGTCGTGGTGCACGAGGCCAGCGGTTTCGGCGGCCCCGGCGGGGAGATAGCCGCGCGGGTCACGGAGCGCTGTTTCCACCACCTGGAGGCGCCGGTGCTGCGGGTCGCGGGCTTCGACATCCCGTATCCGCCGCCGATGCTGGAGCGCCACCACCTGCCCGGTGTGGACCGCATCCTGGACACCGTCGGGCGCCTCCAGTGGGAGGCGGACTGGACCGAGGGGAGCGGTGACTGATGGCCGTGGTGCGTGAGTTCACACTGCCCGACCTCGGCGAGGGCCTCACCGAGGCGACGGTCGTGCGGTGGCTGGTCGAGGTCGGCGAGGTGGTCGCCGTGGATCAGCCGGTGGTCGAGGTGGAGACCGCGAAGGCCCTGGTGGACGTGCCGTGCCCGTACGGCGGCGTGGTCACCGCGCGGTTCGGCGACGAGGGCTCGGAGCTGCCCGTCGGATCGCCGCTGCTGACGGTGGCGGTCGGGTCCACCGCACCGGCCGGGCCGGGCGCGAGAGGTGACCGGGCGCCCGAGGAGGGGATGGGCGAAGCGGGCGCCGGGACCGGTCCGACAACGTCGGGTGCGGCCTCCGAAAGCGGCGCGGGAAAGCCCGGCGGCGCGGCCGAGGGGTCGGGGAACGTACTCGTCGGGTACGGCACGAGCGCTGCGGCGGCGCGCCGGCGGCGGGTCCGCCCGGCGGCGGGGGCCGGGACGGCGGAGCCGACGCGCGCACAACCTCCGGAGGAAGGGCCGGTACCGGTCATTTCGCCGCTGGTACGGCGGCTGGCGCGGGAACACGACCTGGACCTGCGGGAGATACGGGGTTCGGGCCCGGAGGGGCTGATCCTGCGTACGGACGTGGAACGGGCGGTGCGCGCGCGGAGTGCGGCGGGTGCCGGTGCGGGAGCGTCCGGTGCGACCGGTGTGACCGGCGCGCCGGGAGCGGCTGACACGTACGGGATGACCGGTGCGGAGAGCCGGGCCCTGGCGTACGAAGGTCTCCCCGGCGAGGCCGAGCGGATACCGCTGCGCGGCATGCGCGGGGCCGCGGCCGAGAAGTTCCGGCGCAGCCGGCAGGAGATCCCCGACGCGACGTGCTGGGTGGACGCCGACGCGACGGAACTCCTCGCCGCCCGGCGGGAGATGAACGCCGCCGGCGGCGCCAAGGTGTCGCTGCTCGCGCTGCTGGCCCGGATCTGTACGGCGGCGCTCGCGCGGTATCCGCAGCTCAACGCGACCGTCGACATGGCGGCCAACGAGATCGTGCGGCTGTCCGCCGTGCACCTGGGCTTCGCGGCGCAGACCGACCGCGGGCTGGTGGTGCCGGTCGTACGGGACGCCCACCGCCGTACGGCCGAGGGCCTGACCGCCGAGATGGCGCGGCTCACCGAGGCCGCGCGGACCGGTCAGCTCGGCCTCGCCGAGCTGACGCACGGCACCTTCACCCTCAACAACTACGGCGTCTTCGGCGTCGACGGCTCCACGCCGATCATCAACCACCCCGAAGCGGCCATGCTGGGCGTGGGCCGAATATCGGCCAAGCCGTGGGTGCACGAGGGGGAGTTGGCGGTACGCCAGGTCGTGCAGCTGTCGCTCACCTTCGACCACCGGGTGTGCGACGGCGGTACCGCGGGCGGGTTCCTGCGGTTCGTGGCGGACTGTGTGGAGCGGCCGGCGGTGCTGTTGCGCACGGTGTGAGCGGGCCCGGTCGGTGATCGGGGCGGTCCCGGCGATACTCGTGGAGTGACCGACCAGCAGCCCCCTCAGGACCGGGGCCCGCGTGCGGCCGACGGCGCGCTCCACGGTGGAGCCGCGTCCGCCCCCGCGGACTCCGGTACGTACGACGTCATCGTCCCGGCCGGGGGCGCCGCCCGGCGGCTCGGTGGGGTGGACAAGCCCGGGCTGACCGTCGGCGGGCGCTCGCTCCTGGACCGGGTGCTCGACGCCTGTCCGGACGCCGCGACCGCCGTGGTCGTCGGGCCGCCGCGGCCCACCGCGCGGCCGGTCGTCCACACCCGCGAGGAACCGCCCGGCGGCGGCCCGCTCGCCGCGCTGGACGCCGGGCTGCGGCACACCACCGCCCCCGTCGTCCTCGTCCTCTCCGCCGACCTGCCGTTCCTGACGGGCGCGACGGTACGGGCCCTGCGCGCGGCGGCCGAGGGGGCCGACGCCGCGCTGCTGCGCGACGCGGAGGGCAAGGACCAGCCGCTGGTCGCCGCGTACCGGGCCGAGCCGCTGCGGCGTGCGCTGGCCGCCGTACGGGCCGAACGCGGCACGCTTGCCGGGCAGCCGCTGCGTGCGCTGCTGGCCCATCTGACCCCGCGCCGGGTGCCCGATCCGACGGCCACCGCGTCCTTCGACTGCGACACCTGGGAGGACATCGAGGCGGCACGCGCCCGGATCGGAGCGGTACGCGCCCGTATCAGGGAGCATGGAACCGTGTTGGACGAATGGATCACCGCAGCCAAGGCCGAGCTGGGCATCGAACTCGATGTGGACACGGCGGCACTCCTGGACCTCGCGCGCGACGCGGCGCACGGTGTGGCGCGGCCGGCCGCTCCGCTGACCACCTTCCTGGTCGGTTACGCCGCCGCTCAGCAGGGCCGGGACGTGTCCGTACTGGCGGCCAAGGCGGCCGCGCTGGCCAACCGGTGGGCCGCCGAGGCCGCCGAGAACGCCGACGCCACGCCGGAGGCCGCGCCCGAGGCCAAGCCGAAAGCGAAGCCGGCTAAATGATGGAAGGGGAGTTCGACGACGCGTTGGCGCTGGCCAACGGCAGCCCGGTCGTACCGGCGCGGCCGGAGGACCGCCGGGCACCGGAGGACCGCCGGATGCCGGAGGGCCACTGGGACCCGGGGGGCCGGGCCGATGATCACCGGGCGTGGGGCCGCGGTGGCGGCCCCCGGGCGCATGAGGGCGAGGGGCGACCCGTACCGGCCCCCGAGGCCAACGGCCCCGCACCTCTCCCCGGCGAGCGCCACGCACCCGCCTCCGACCGGTACGCGCCCGCCCCTGACCCGTACGCGCCCGCTTCTGACCGGTACTCACCCGCCTACGACCATTACGCACCCACCTCCGACGACGGCTACTCCTGGATCTTCGACGACCGGGAGCCGACCCGGACGGCCGGCCGGCCCGGTAAGGCGCCGACGGCCGGTACGGGCCTGGACGACGACGCGCGGCGCGGCCCGTACACGCCGTGGGACACCGCCCCGTCTCTGAAGGGGGGCGAGCCGTCGCCCGCGCCCGGCGGCGCGGACGGGCCGCGCGCCCCGGCCCGCGCCCCGTCCGACACGCCTCCTCCGCCGCGCCCCGCGTCTGCGCCGGTGCCCCGGTCAGCACCCTCCGGCCCTCCCTTCGGACCGCCTTTCTCCACCGGGGACACCCCTGGTCACGACCACCCCACCCACCACGGCCGCCGCACCCGGCACGACCACCCCGCGCCGACCCCCTGGCGTACGGCCCGCGGGCTCGCCGCCCGGGCGCCGCGCGGCCCGCTGCCCCCGGTCGCCTGCCCGCTCGGCGCCGCGGCCCTCGGCCGTACCCTCGCCGAGCCGCTGACCGCGCTCACCGACCTGCCGTCCTTCGACACCTCCGCGATGGACGGCTGGGCGGTCGCCGGGCCCGGCCCCTGGCACCTCGCCGCCCGGTCCCGTTCCGGCGCGCACGAACACGGCATCCTGGCCGGTCAGGACGCGTCCGAGGCCGTTGACGACGGCGCCGCCGTGCCGATCGCCACCGGTGCCCGCATCCCGCCGGGCGCCACGGCCGTACTGCGCAGCGAGCACGGCGAGGTACGGCAGCGGCCCGACGGCGGCGCGCAGCTGTACGCGCCCGCTCCCGTACCGCCCGGTCAGGACATCCGGCCGCGCGGCCAGGAGTGCCGCCGCGGCGACCAACTCCTGCCCGCGGGCGCGCTGGTGACCCCGGCCGTGCTGGGACTGGCCGCGGCGGCCGGTTATGACGAGCTGGTCGCGTACGCCCGGCCGCGCGTCGAAATCCTCGTTCTCGGTGACGAGTTGCTGGACGCCGGGCTGCCCGCCGAGGGCCGTATCCGGGACGCGCTCGGGCCGATGATCACGCCGTGGCTGCGTGCGCTGGGCGCGGACGCCGGGCCGCCCCGGCACCTCGGCGACGACGCCGACGCGCTGTACGACGCCCTCGCGTCCTCCACCGCCGACCTGGTGATCACCACGGGCGGTACGGCCTCCGGGCCCGTCGACCATGTGCATCCCACGTTGCGCAGGCTGGGCGCCGAGGTGCTGGTGGACGGCGTGGCGGTACGCCCGGGGCACCCCATGCTGCTCGCCCGCCTGGACGCCGACCGGCTGCTGGTCGGCCTGCCCGGCAATCCGCTCGCCGCCGTATCGGGCCTGGTCACCCTGGCCGAACCCGCGCTGCGTACGCTCGCGGCGCGCCGCCGGACACCCGCCTACCGGGCGCCGCTGACCGCCGCCGTGTCCGGCCACCCGCACGACACACGGCTCATCCCGGTCGCCTTCCGGGAGGGCGCGGCCGACGACGGGGACGGCGGCGCGGTCGTACCGTTGCGGTTCAGCGGGCCCGCCATGCTGCGCGGCATCGCGGCGGCCGACGCGATGGCCGTCGTGCCGCCCGGCGGCGCGGCGTGCGGCGGCGACGTGGAACTCCTCGACCTGCCGTGGACCGGCGACGGCTCGGCGGCGGAGGCGGTCATGGACACGGTGACGGACTGGACGGCCGATGCCCCGGCCCGCTCCGGTACGGACGCGCGCCGCCCCGGAGTAGGGCCGCACGACCGCCCGAACGTTTCTCCCACCGATCCCCACCCGACCGGCGGAGGCGCCGCGTGAAGCTCCCCACCCACGACGCGGCGGCCCGTGAGGTCCCCGAGGAGTCCAGCTACCGCGTCGTGCTGCCCCGCCGCACCCCGGTGGCCCCGCTGCGCCAGGTCGCCCGCCGCCTGCTGATGGCGCTTCTGGTGCTCGTCGCCACGGTGGCCATCGTCTGGATAGACCGCGACGAGTACCACGACAACGCCAACGGCTCCGTCGACTTCCTCGACTGCGTCTACTACGCCACCGTCACGCTCTCGACCACCGGTTACGGCGACATCGTCCCGTACGGGGACGGTGCGCGGCTGCTCAACATCCTGCTCATCACGCCCCTCCGGGTCCTCTTCCTGATCATTCTGGTCGGCACCACTCTCGAAGTCCTCACCGAGCGCACCCGCGAGCAGTGGCAACTGAACCGCTGGAGAAACGCCTTGCGCGACCACACCGTCATCGTCGGCTTCGGCACCAAGGGCCGGTCAGCGGCCCAGACCCTGCGCGCGACGGGCCTGACCCGCGACCGCATCGTCATCGTCGACCCGAGCCCCAAGGTCATCGACTCGGCGGTGGCCGAGGGCTTCGCGGGTGTGGTCGGGGACGCGACGCGCAGCGACGTCCTCGTACGGGCCGAGATCCAGCGCGCCCGCCAGGTCGTCATCGCCACCCAGCGCGACGACACCGCCGTGCTCGTCTCGCTCACCGCCCGCCAGCTCAACAAGAAGGCCAACATCGTCGCGGCCGTGCGGGAGGAGGAGAACGCGCCGCTGCTGCGCCAGTCCGGCGCCGACATGGTCATCACCTCGGCCAGCGCCGCCGGCCGCCTGCTGGGCCTGTCGGTGCACAGCCCGAGCGCCGGTACGGTCCTGGAGGACCTGATCCAGCAGGGCAGCGGTCTGGACCTGATCGAGCGTCCGGTGGTGAAGGCCGAGGTCGGCAAGTCGGTACGGGAGACCGACGACCTGATCGTCTCGGTGCTGCGCGGCCACCGGCTGCTCGGGTACGACGATCCGGCGGCCAGCCCGTTGCAGCCCGCCGACCGGGTGATCACCATCGTGCGGGCGGTGCCGCCGGAGGAGCCGGACGGTCCGGCCAGGCCCGGCGCGAAGCCGATGATCCCCGGGACGGGGGTCTCCCCGATGTCGCCCGTCCGCCGGGACGACCAGTAGAAGCACGAGCCCTACAGGACACCACCGCCTCCGTACGCCGTCCCGTGCGGGCGAGTAGCCTCGCGGCCATGCGTGCGATCACCATTCCCGAACCCGGTGGCCCCGACGCCCTCGTATGGGCCGAGGTGCCCGATCCGCAACCGTCCGAAGGGGAGGTCCTGGTCGAGGTGGCGACGACGGCCGTCAACCGTGCCGACCTCCTCCAGCGCCAGGGCTTCTACGATCCGCCGCCCGGCGCCTCCCCGTACCCCGGCCTGGAGTGCGCCGGCCGGATCAAGGCGCTCGGCCCGGGGGTCGGCGGCTGGGCGGTCGGCGACGAGGTGTGCGCGCTGCTCTCGGGCGGCGGGTACGCGGAGCAGGTCGCCGTACCGGCGGGCCAACTGCTGCCCGTACCGAAGGGCCTCGACATGGCCGCCGCCGCGGCGCTGCCCGAGGTGACGTGCACCGTATGGTCGAACGTCTTCATGATCGCGCACCTGCGGCCCGGCGAGACGCTGCTCGCGCACGGCGGCTCCAGCGGCATCGGCACGATGGCGATCCAGCTCGCCAAGGCGGTCGGCGCGCGGGTCGCGGTCACCGCGGGCAGCGCCGACAAGCTGGCCCGCTGCGCCGAACTGGGCGCCGACATCCTGGTCAACTACCGCGACCAGGATTTCGTGGAGGAGGTGCGCAAGGCCACCGACGGCAAGGGCGCGGACGTCATCCTGGACATCATGGGCGCCAAGTACCTCGACCCGAACGTCAAGGCGCTGGCCACCAACGGGCGCCTGGCGATCATCGGTCTCCAGGGCGGCGCCAAGGCCGAGTTGAACCTCGGCGCGCTGCTCACCAAGCGCGGCGCGGTCACCGCCACCTCGCTGCGCGGCCGTCCGCTGGCCGAGAAGGCGGCGATCGTCGCGGCCGTACGGGAACACGTCTGGCCGCTGATCGAGAACGGTCAGGTCCGGCCGATAGTGGACCGTACGCTGCCGATGGCCGAGGCGGCCGAGGCGCACCGGATCGTGGACGCCAGCAGCCATGTGGGCAAGGTCGTCCTGACGGTCTGAACCCGGCGCACGGGTGCGCGACGCGGTGGTGCCGGGGCTCCGGCACCACCGCGCGTTCACCTCCGCGGAGCCGCTGGTGGAGCCGCTCCACCACACCCCCGCACCACCCGGGATGCCGCGTATATCCCCCCGTGTGACGCTGAGGAGATCAGGCGACCACTCCGCGGGTACGGGAGGTCATGGGTGTGACGTCGGAACTCGTGGCCCAGGGATATGTGCCGGACCATGGGCCGGAACACCTGCCGGAATCCGGGCCGGATCACGTGCCGGAGAACAGACTCCCCGCATACCTGGCCCCGGTACCGGTTACTCCGGTACCCGTGCGCTCGATATCCGTGGACCCGGCAGCAGGACGGCAGTGCCGTCCCCGCCCGCTCCGGCTCCGTCCCCACCGGCTCCGACCACACCTCGCGGCCCGCCTGCTGGTCGCCACGGCCCTTCTGTCCCTCCCGTACGCGACGGCGGCCACAGCGTCGGCAGCGGCCCCGCGCCACGGCGTCCTCACCCACAACGTCGCAGGCCAGGCCCGTACACTTCCCGACCGCAACCAGGGCCCCGGCCGCCCGGACGACGTCGACCACGCGCAACCCACGGAATCCGACGCCGACACGGACGCCGGTACCCCCCGCCCCACCACCCCCCTGGACGCCCTGGGGCGCCTCGTCCCGATCGTCCCGGCCCTCCCGTCCCCCTCCGGCGGCCCGGCGTCCGGCTCCGGTACGGACGATCCCCGTCCGGCCTTCCCGCCGGGGACCGACCCGTCGGCGAACGATCTCTCGGCCGACGCGGACGCGGGCCCGCAGAACGGCCACGCGTCCCGTCCCCCGTCCCCCGCGGCCTCCAAGGCCCCTGGAAAGCCCTCTCCCGCCCCCACGCGTCCCCGCCGGAGCGACCTGGCCGGGCGCCTCGCCAACCGGCCCTACGTACCGCTGCCGCCCCTCCAGGCCCCGTCCTCGTCGGCAGCCGCCGCCCGGCCGCACGGCCCCTCCCGTTACGCGCCCGGAGCGGTGCCCGGCGCCGCGTCGGCCGCGCAGCGCACCCCGGGTACCGCCGCCGAGCAGGGCAACGGCGTCCACCGTGTGCTGCCGCTGGGCGCCGGTATGGCGCTGACCGGCCTCGGGCTGGCCTTCATCGCCCTGCGGCTCAGGCGCTCGTGACCGGGCCCGTCACCGCCGGTCCGCACCCCGTTTCAGGACCGCACCGAAGCCCACCCCAAAGCTCACCCCCATCCGGAGGTTGGATCATCTTTCTCCCAGGGCACAACCGTTCCTAGTCAGCTGTACGAGAGAATGGCGGCATGGATATGCCGATGAACGAACGGTCGCAGGAGAGCCCGCACGTCCTGGTTGTCGGCCCGGACGGAATGGCTCTCGGCAGCGCCGGCTCCGGTGGCGGGGACGGCGACGACGAGTCCCGCGAGGTTCCCGTGACGGACATGGTCGAACAGCCCGCGAAGGTCATGCGCATCGGCAGCATGATCAAGCAGCTTCTCGAAGAGGTGAAGGCCGCTCCGCTGGACGAGGCGAGCCGGGTGCGTCTGAAGGAGATCCACTCCAGCTCGGTCAAGGAGCTGGAGGACGGCCTGGCGCCGGAGCTGGTCGAGGAGCTGGAGCGGCTGTCCCTGCCGTTCACCGACGACTCGGTGCCCACGGACGCGGAACTGCGCATCGCACAGGCCCAGTTGGTCGGCTGGCTGGAGGGGCTTTTCCACGGCATCCAGACCGCGCTGTTCGCCCAGCAGATGGCGGCCCGCGCCCAGTTGGAGCAGATGCGCCGCGCGCTGCCGCCCGGTGCGGTGCCGTCCGAGGACCTGGAGCAGTCCCAGCAGAGCCAGGGCGGCGCCCGCTCCGGCCCGTACCTTTAACCCTTCAACGGACCCGCCCGTTATTACAGGCCATAGGAAGAAGGGCCCGCCGCGCATCCCGCGCGCCGGGCCCTTCCTGTGTGCTTGCGACCGGCTGCCGCCGGTCCTACGAACTGCGCCCCGTGGACACGGTCAGGTGAATCTTCTCGCCGGACGACGGGTCCCACATCGAGATCGGCGACTGGCCGATGACGGTGTTCTTTCCGTACAGGGAGTTGTTGCGCTCGGAGATGTCGTACGACCAGCCGGCCGCGTCCATGCACTTCTTCACCGAGTCCAGGTTCTTGCCGTAGAAGGACGGCAGGAAGATCTTGCCCTTCTGGCTGTAGCTCTTGACCGGGTCGGTGCAACGCGTGGTCGAGATGGTGGCCGTCGGGTCCTCGGGCCTGACCGAGTCCGAGGGGGAGGGCGAGTAGCTGTACGCGCCGGTGGGGCGCGGGTTCGGGCTGTCGCCGCCGCCGCTCAGGCCGATGCCGATGGCGATCGCGGTGACCACGACCACGCCGACGACGGCGGAGACCACGATCACCGGGGTGTTGCTCTTGCCGGAGCGGTTGCCGCCGGGGCCGGGCCCGACCGGCGCGGGAGCGGGCGTGGAGGGGCCCGCGTACGGCGGCGGGGTCTGGAAGCTGTTGTTGTACGGGGCCGGGCCCGGGCCCTGGGAGGGGATGGGGCCCGGCGGCTGGAAGGCGTTCACCGGCGGCGGCGTGGACGGCGCGGAGGGGCCGAAGCCGAGCCCGCCGTTAGCCGCCGGCCCCGGTCCCATCTGCGGGCCGGCCTGGGGAGCGGCCTGCGTCGGCTGGTAAGGCGTCTGGACGCTCGGCGGTGCGGGGGTGTGCGGTCCGGCGGCGTTCGCGGAGGCGGCCGGGAAGACCGCCGAGGACACCGAGGAGCCGCTGTTACGGGCGCGCGGGCCTTCGCTGATGATGAGCGGCGTCGCGCCGGACTGGCCCGACCCGGCGACGCGCAGGCACTCGTCCCGCATCGCCTCGGCGGTCGGGAACCGCTCGTTGGGGTTCTTCTTCAGCGCGCGGGCGACCAGCGCGTCCACGGCGGGCGGCAGCGACCGGTTGATGCCGGAGGGAACCGGCGGCTCCTCCTGGACGTGCGCGTACGCGATGGCCAGCGGCGAGTCCGCGTCGAAGGGCAGCTGCCCGGTCAGCAGCTCGAAGAGCATGATCCCGACCGAGTACAGGTCCGAGCGGGCGTCCACGCCGCGGCCCAGCGCCTGCTCGGGGGAGAGGTACTGCGGGGTGCCGACGACCATGCCGGTCTGCGTCATCGAGGTGACGCCGGACTGCATGGCGCGGGCGATGCCGAAGTCCATGACCTTGACCACGCCGCGCTTGTTCAGCATGACGTTGCCGGGCTTGATGTCCCGGTGGACCAGGCCCATTTCGTGGCTGACCTCCAGGGCGGCCAGCACATCGGCGGTGATCTTCAGCGCTTTTCCGGTGGGCATCGCGCCGTGCTGGGCGATGTCGCTGTCCAGGTCGGAGCGGAGCGGCCGGCCCGCGACGTACTCCATGACGATGTACGGCACCATGCCGCCGTCCAGCTCGTCCTCGCCGGAGTCGAACACCGAGACGATGTTGGTGTGCGTGAGTTTGGCCACGGACTGGGCCTCGCGCCGGAAGCGCTCACGGAACGCCTGCTCGCGGCCCAGCTCGGTGTGCAGGGTCTTGATCGCGACCTCGCGGTCCAGGACGCTGTCGTAAGCGAGGTGCACGGACGCCATGCCGCCGGCGCCCAGAAGATCACGGAGCTGGTAGCGTCCACCGCCGACCGAACGGCCCTCGTATTGGCCCTGAGCGCCGTCCTGGCTCATGGTTCCGCTTCCCCCTTGGCGCGCTGTTCCTGCGCACGTGTTGCGGCGCGCCGCGCCTCGTGGCTCATTGTGCTGTGCCCGTCCGTGCAGCGCTCCGACGTGTATGACGAGTACAGACGTTACTCAACGTCGTGGGCTGCGGCTCGTGCGCCTGCGGACGTGCCGAGATCAGTATGGGTTGTACGAGCTCGGTGTCTGAATCGGAGCCCAGTCTGCACCAGGGCCGGTACACGTCAAGCCGTGTGCCCGTTCCGTGACCAGATGCGCAAGATCCCATTACGGTCCTGAACCATTCGGATCGCCGATCGGCTCGTGATTACCTCGGGTTAACTTGCGACAATGGGGCCGCAGAAGGTGTGATGACCGGTCCATCACGGGACCGGCGTATGCCGCGGAGCCTGTAGCGTGCTCTAGCGAAGACCGAGACCTTACCGCTGTGATGCGGATTGATACGACGGCGAGGACCGATGGCACCGACGCAGAGCCCCCAGGGCCCGTCCGATCCTGATGCCACCGGCTCCCACTCTCCCGATGGGAATCTCCCCGATGCGCCGGAGATGTGGGGCAATGGCGGTTTGGTGGGCGACGGACGCTACCGGCTCACGCGCCGGCTCGGACGTGGCGGTATGGCGGAGGTGTTCGCCGCCGAGGACGTGCGCCTCGGCCGCACCGTCGCCGTCAAGCTGCTGCGGGCCGATCTCGCGGAGGACCCGGTCTCCAAGGCCCGCTTCACCCGTGAGGCACAGTCCGTCGCGGGCCTGAACCACCACGCGGTGGTGGCGGTGTACGACTCCGGCGAGGACTACGTCGGCGGCAACACGGTGCCGTACATCGTCATGGAGCTGGTCGAGGGCCGCACCATCCGCGACCTGCTGCTGAACGCCGACGCGCCGCCGCCGGACCAGGCGCTGATCATCGTCTCCGGGGTGCTGGAGGCGCTGGCCTACAGCCACCAGCACGGCATCGTGCACCGCGACATCAAGCCCGCGAACGTGATCATCACGCACGGCGGCGCGGTCAAGGTGATGGACTTCGGCATCGCCCGCGCGCTGCACGGCGCGCAGTCGACGATGACCCAGACCGGCATGGTCATGGGCACGCCGCAGTACCTCTCCCCCGAGCAGGCCCTCGGCAAGACCGTGGACACCCGCTCCGACCTGTACGCGACCGGCTGCCTGCTGTACGAACTGCTCGCGCTGCGCCCCCCGTTCACCGGCGAGACCCCGCTGTCCGTCGTCTACCAGCACGTCCAGGACATGCCGGTGCCGCCCTCGGAGGTCTCCTCCTCGGTGCCGCCGGAGCTGGACGGCCTGGTGATGCGCTCGCTGGCCAAGGACCCGGACGACCGCTTCCAGACCGCGGAGGAGATGCGCGGCCTGGTCCAGTACGCCCTTCAGATGCTCCACGAGCAGGGCGGCCACAGCGGTACGTGGAACACCGGCCCGGTCGCCGTGCACGACGGCGGCCACACCCCGGCCATGGGTTCGATGGCGGCCACCACCGCCCTGCCGCACCCGGACCACGGGCAGACCACGGCGCAGCCGATCCTGCCGCCCGGCATGCGGGACGGGGACGGCGCCTACGAGGGCGGCCCCCGGCCCGCCAAGGGCGGCCGCGGCAAGATCTGGCTGATCGCGGCGCTCGCGGTGATCGCCATCGCGGTCGGCGTGGCCATCGCGATCAAGAGCGCGGGTGGCGACGGCAAGGAGAAGAACCCGCAGCCGACCAAGAGCCCGTCGGTCTCGCAGAGCACCGAGGAGACGCCGTCGGAGACGCCGTCCGACGAGCCGTCGACCCCGTACACGCAGCCCGGCGGCACGGGCGGCGACTCGGGCACGTGGAACCGCCCGTCGACCCGCCAGCCGACCACGCCCCGCACGTCCCAGTCGCCCTCCTCGAAGCCCACCCCGTCGTCCAAGCCCCCGTCCTCCCCGCCGCCCAGCAAGCCGTCCACCGGCGGCTCGACCAACGGCAACACGAGCACCGGCACCGACGGCGGCAACAACGGTGACAGCAAGGGCGGCACGACGAGCGGCAGCACGAACAACGGCGGTACGACCCAGGGGAGCGGTTCGGGCAGCGGTGGCCCGGCCGGCACCGGCGCGATCGGCGACTCGGACGGCAGCTGACGCCCCGCCGCACCCCAGCGCCCGACCACGACGGGCGGCCGGACCTCCGGCCGCCCGTCGCGGCGTTCCAGGGCCTCAGGGCTTACGGGCTCCCGCCGCGCCGCCCTCACTCCGTGAAGGCCGCCCGCACCGCCCCGTACTCCCGCGTCCACCACACCGCCAGCGCGGCCGCCGCCGGGAACTGCGGATCGGCCCGCCGGTCGCCCAGCCGGTAGCGCCAGTCGAGCATCCAGAAGTCGTTGAGCCGCTCCCACCACACCCGGTGCACGGCGGCGGCCAGTTCCGCCGCCCCGGCGCCCGAGGCGCGGCGGTAGGCGCCCGCGTAGGCCCCTACCTTCGGCAGGTCCAGGGTGCCCGCGGGCTGGACGAAGAAGATCGCGGCGGCCCGTACGGCCTCCTCGGCGCGAGGCTGCACGGCCAGCCGGTCCCAGTCCACGATGGCGGCCGGTTCGGCGTCCCGGTAGAGCAGGTTGAGCGGGTGGAAGTCGCCGTGCACCCAGCCGGTGGCCGGGACCCGGTCCGCGCCGGGGCGGCGGTGGGCCTCGCGTTCCAGCAGGGCGCGGCGCTCCAGCAGCCGGTGCTCGGCGAGCTCGTCGAAGCTGCTGCGCGGCCGGGACCGGCGGGCGAGCGCGAGCAGTTCGTCGATCATCTCGAAGGTGCGCGCGGGGTCGGCGCCCGCATGCTCGTACGGGACTCCGGGCCCCGCCGTATCGGGCGTTATGACCTGCTCCAGCGCGGTGTGCACCTGCCCCAGCAGGGCGCCGAGGCAGCGCGACTGGTGGCGGGTGAGCGCGGCGCCGTCGCGGTGGCGGCCCTCGACCCAGGGGTGGAGCGCGTAGCAGCGGCCGCCGAGGACCGTGACCGTACGGCCGTCCGCGTCGGCGAGGGGCGGGGCGACGGGCAGGCCGAGGGCGCCCAGGCGGCGCGTGGCGCGGTGCTGGCGGGCGATGGCGGCCTGGTCGCCGTCGAGGTGGTGCTTGAGGAAGTAGCGGCCGTGTGTGGTGGCGAGGCGGTAGCCGTGGTTGAGCAGCCCCTCGGCGACCGGTACGCACGACAACGGCTCCCCGGCGCCGTAGCGGCGCAGCAGGGAGCCGAGGGTGTGTCCGTCGGGTGGGGCCGCCGTCCGGACATCGGATGAGCGCAGCACGCGCCAGATGTTAGATCACTGCGTCACGCTGAGTGGGCGTATCGGAACACAGGGACATCGGAGAGGTGGTGGACCTTGACAAACTCCGGTTCTATGCGGAGGAAAACCGGGTCGAAGGGTTCTCCGTCGGCCAGCCGGGGGGTGCGGCCGAACTGCTCGTACTCGGCCGGTGTCGGCGTGATGGTGCGGGCGGTGCCGGTGAACTGTACGGACCAGGTGTCCTCGGCGCCGGAGTTGGCGTTGTCGGCCTCATAGGCGACGACGTTGCCGTCCAGGGCGCGGTGGTAGCCGTAGCCGCGGTGCAGGCGCAGCAGGAGCCGGCCGTCGACCACGATGTGCCGCGTGACGGCGGTGAAGGGCAGGGCCCGCAGGCTGGCCGACACCCGTCCGTAGGGGGTGCGGTTCAGCAGCTCGATGGCGCGGTAGTCGTCGGTGGGCATGCCTACACCCTGCCGTGCCGGGCCGCGCGAAAGTAGAGGCACCCGCCCCGGCGGAAACGGGACGTTGGTCCTGAATGGGGCGGAAGTTTGTCAGTTCGGGGGCGTTTTGCATGGTGGGGGGCGGTGTGGCGGGTCCGGATCTTTACGGCGGCCCGGTTTGCGGGCGGGGTGGACGGACGTATTCCGCTTTCCGTCCCGGCCATCGTCCGGCCCTCGTCCCTCCGATTCGGCCCTTACTGCCGCTCCGCCTTCATCCGCGCCACATACGCCGCCGCCTGCGACCGCCGTTCCATGCCCAGCTTCGACAGCAGGCTGGAGACGTAGTTCTTGATGGTCTTCTCGGCGAGGTGCAGGCGCTCGCCGATCGCGCGGTTGGTCAGCCCCTCGCCGATCAGGTCGAGGATCTTGCGCTCCTGCTCGGTGAGGTTCGCCAGCCGGTCGTCGCCGCGGGCGTTGTTGCCGTCCCGCAGGCGCTCCAGGACGCGGGCGGTGGCCACCGGGTCCAGCAGCGACTTGCCGGCCGCCACGTCCCGTACGGCGGTCAGCAGCTCGTTGCCGCGGATCGCCTTGAGGACGTACCCCGACGCCCCTGCCATGATGGCGTCGAACAGGGCCTCGTCGTCCGCGAAGGACGTGAGCATCAGGCATTTGATGTTCTCGTCCTGGGAACGGATCTCCCGGCAGACCTCGACACCGCTGCCGTCCGGCAGCCGGACGTCCAGCACGGCCACGTCGGGGCGGGTCGCAGGGATCCTGACCAGGGCATCTGCGGCGGTACCGGCCTCGCCGACCACCTCGATGTCCTCCTCAACGGAGAGCATTTCGTGGACGCCGCGCCGGACGACCTCGTGGTCGTCCAGCAGGAATACCGTGATTTTTCCGTCTTCGCGCACCTGCTCAGTCTCACACACGAAGTCTTCCAATGCTCCTGGTCACCGATATAACGTGCCGTTGTCCCGGCGGGCTGCAACGCTGAGAACAGGGGATAGCCGACTGATCGGCCACTTGCTCGGAAATCCAAGCAAATTACTTGGAACCCCAAGCAAAGTCGCAGGTCAGCTCCCTTTTCGCCTAGGCTCCGGAAATAGGGCACACCGCCCTCCGGCAGGCCGTGGCCGGGACACCTTGTTCCACCCGGGCCGCGTCGTGCCGCACATACCCCGTGCGCCGTATCGGATACCGGGTGAGCCGCAATACGGCCACCGGCGGACCCCGGGGGCCGGACAGACGGAGGAGCAGCACGTGACCGTGGAGAGCACTGCCGCGCGGAAGACCACCCGCGGTGGCGGGAAGCGCGCCACCGCGAAAAAGGCAGCACCCGCCAAGAAGAAGGCGGTGGCCGCGGCCCCCGCCGAGGCGGAGCAGGACCAGCTCGTACAGCTGCTGACCCCGGAGGGTGAGCGGGTCGAGCACCCGGAGTACTCGATCGACCTGTCGGACGAGGAACTGCGCGGGCTGTACCGGGACATGGTCCTCACGCGGCGCTTCGACGCCGAGGCGACGACCCTCCAGCGCCAGGGCGAGCTGGGCCTGTGGGCCTCGCTGCTGGGCCAGGAGGCCGCGCAGATCGGCTCCGGGCGCGCGCTGCGCGACGACGACTACGTCTTCCCGACCTACCGGGAGCACGGTGTCGCCTGGTGCCGCGGCGTGGACCCGACCAACCTGCTGGGCATGTTCCGCGGTGTGAACAACGGCGGCTGGGACCCCAACAGCAACAACTTCCACCTGTACACGATCGTCATCGGCTCGCAGACGCTGCACGCGACCGGCTACGCGATGGGCGTCCAGAAGGACGGCGCCGACTCGGCGGTCATCGCGTACTTCGGCGACGGCGCCTCCAGCCAGGGCGACGTGGCCGAGTCCTTCACCTTCTCCGCGGTCTACAACGCCCCCGTGGTGTTCTTCTGCCAGAACAACCAGTGGGCGATCTCCGAGCCCACCGAGAAGCAGACCCGCGTCCCGCTCTACCAGCGGGCCCGCGGCTACGGCTTCCCGGGCGTACGGGTCGACGGCAACGACGTGCTGGCCTGCCTGGCGGTGACCCGGGCGGCCCTGGAGCGCGCGCGCTCGGGCGAGGGCCCGATGCTGATCGAGGCGTTCACGTACCGGATGGGCGCCCACACCACCTCCGACGACCCGACGCGCTACCGCCGGGACGAGGAGCGCGAGGCGTGGGAGGCCAAGGACCCGATCCTGCGGCTGCGCACCTACCTGCTGAACGAGGGCTTCGCCGACCAGGCGTACTTCGACTCCGTCGAGGAGGAGAGCGAGTCGCTCGGCAAGCGGGTGCGTGAGGTGGTCCGGGCGATGCCGGACCCCGACAACATGGCGATCTTTGAGAACATCTACGCCGACGGGCATGCGCTCGTCGACGAGGAACGCGCACAATTCGCCGCGTACCAGGCGTCGTTCGTGGACGCGGAGGAGAACTGACCATGGCCGTCTTCGAAAAGATCACGCTGTCCAAGGCGATCAACGAGTCGCTGCGCGCCTCCATGGAGGCCGACCCCAAGGTCCTGGTCATGGGCGAGGACGTGGGGAAGCTCGGCGGCGTCTTCCGCGTCACCGACGGCCTGCAGAAGGACTTCGGCGAGGAGCGGGTCATCGACACCCCGCTCGCCGAGTCCGGCATCGTCGGCACCGCCATCGGCATGGCGCTGCGCGGCTACCGGCCCGTCGTGGAGATCCAGTTCGACGGTTTCGTCTTCCCCGCGTACGACCAGATCGTCACCCAGCTCGCCAAGATGCACGCCCGCGCGCTCGGCAAGGTCAAGGTGCCGGTCGTCATCCGTATCCCCTACGGCGGCGGCATCGGCGCGGTCGAGCACCACTCCGAGTCCCCCGAGGCCCTGTTCGCGCACGTCGCGGGCCTGAAGTGCGTCTCCCCCTCGAACGCCTCCGACGCGTACTGGATGATGCGCCAGGCCATCGAGAGCGACGACCCGGTCATCTACTTCGAGCCCAAGCGCCGCTACCACGACAAGGGCCGCCTGGACACCGAGGCGATCCCGGACCCGCTGCACAAGGCGCGGGTGGCGCAGTCCGGTACGGACCTGACGCTCGCCGCGTACGGCCCGATGGTCAAGGTCTGTCTGGACGCGGCCAAGGTCGCGGCCGAGGAGGGCAAGTCCGTCGAGGTCCTGGACCTGCGCACGATCTCGCCCATCGACTTCGACGCGGTCCAGGCGTCGGTCGAGCGGACCCGCCGGCTGGTGATCGTCCACGAGGCGCCGGTCTTCCTCGGTACGGGCTCGGAGATCGCCGCCCGCATCACGGAGCGGTGCTTCTACCACCTGGAGGCACCGGTGCTGCGGGTGGGCGGTTTCCACGCGCCGTACCCGCCGTCCAGGCTGGAGGACGAATACCTGCCGGGTCTCGACCGGGTGCTCGACGCGGTCGACCGCGCGCTGGCGTACTGAAGGGCTTGAGGAGTAGTGACCATGACTGCAACCGAGCAGCGCTTCCGCGAGTTCAAGATGCCCGACGTGGGCGAGGGACTCACCGAGGCCGAGATCCTCAAGTGGTACGTCCAGCCCGGTGACACCGTCACCGACGGCCAGGTCATCTGCGAGGTGGAGACCGCCAAGGCCGCCGTGGAGCTGCCCTGCCCGTACGACGGTGTCGTGCAGGCGGTGCACTTCGACGAGGGCGTCACCGTCGACGTGGGCACTTCGATCATCGTGGTGGACACGAACCCGGGCGCGGGACCGGCCGAGGCCCCGGCGGCGCAGGCCGCTCCGGCGGCCGAGGCGGAGGAAGAGGCCGAGCCGCAGGGCCGGCAGGCCGTCCTCGTCGGTTACGGCGCGGCGCCGTCGTCCACGAAGCGCCGGGCGCGCAAGGCGCAGCCGGGCGCGGCGGGTGCGTCGTCGGAGCCGGCCGCGGCGGCGGTGCAGGCGGAGCTGAACGGGCACGCGGGGGCTGCGGTCCCCTCGGCCCCGGCGCCCGCCGCTCCCTCTCTTCCCACCGCGGAGCGGCCGCTGGCCAAGCCTCCCGTCCGCAAGCTGGCCAAGGACCTGGGCATCGACCTGGCGACGGTCACCCCGACCGGCCCGGACGGCGTGATCACCCGCGAGGACGTGCACGCGGCGGCGTCCGCGACCGCCCCCGCGGCTGAGGCCCCGGCTCCGGCCCCGGCCGCCGCCGTGGCCACCGGCGGCTCCGAGGCCGTCCGCGCCCGCGAGACCCGTATCCCCATCAAGGGCGTACGCAAGGCCACCGCCCAGGCGATGGTCAACAGCGCCTTCACCGCGCCGCATGTCACGGAGTTCATCACCGTCGACGTGACGCGCACGATGAAGCTCGTCCAGGAGCTCAAGCAGGACCCCGACATGGCGGGCCTGCGCGTCAACCCGCTCCTGCTCGTCGCCAAGGCGCTGCTGGTCGCGATCAAGCGCAACCCGGAGATCAATGCGGCCTGGGACGAGGAGAACCAGGAGATCGTCCGCAAGGACTACGTGAACCTGGGCATCGCCGCGGCCACCCCGCGCGGCCTGATCGTCCCGAACATCAAGGACGCCGAGGCCAAGACCCTGCCCCAGCTGGCCGCCGCCCTCGGCGAGCTGGTCGCCACCGCCCGCGAGGGCAAGACGGCCCCCGGCGACATGGCCGGCGGTACCGTCACGATCACCAACGTGGGTGTCTTCGGCGTGGACACCGGCACCCCGATCCTCAACCCCGGGGAGTCCGCGATCCTCGCCTTCGGCGCGGTCAAGCTCCAGCCCTGGGTCCACAAGGGCAAGGTCAAGCCCCGCCAGGTCACGACGCTGGCGCTCTCCTTCGACCACCGCCTGGTCGACGGCGAACTGGGCTCGAAGGTCCTCGCGGACATCGCCGCGATCCTGGAGCACCCGAAGCGCCTGATCACCTGGGCCTGACCTTTCGGACACCACATACGGGCGGGCCCGGGACGACCGATGTCGTCCCGGGCCCGCCCGGTGGCTTTTCGTCCCTGCTCAGCCCCGGATGATCTCCACGGCGCGGCTGAGGTGCCCCACGGGCCCGCCCGGCGCGTTGTGGCCGCCCTGTGCCGCGCCCTTCGTCAGCGCGATCCCGCCCCACAGCGCGGCCACGAGCAGTGCGACCATGACGGTGGTCCGAGCGCGGCGGCCGGCGGTCGTCCTGGACTGCATGGTGGTCTCCCCTTGCGTACGGTTCGGAGCCTGACCGGCCCCTCCCTTCCATTACGTCACGGGGAAACGCCGATTTCGTACGCGCCAGGTACAGACTCACGTCAGCCTTAAGTCGGACAGGCGGTACATCTTCCGATAGAGATCGCGGCGTACGCGTGGGCCCTGAGGCGGGGCGAGGCCGCGGCCCCGGGCAAAAGGAGTTGCCGCCTCCGTATGTGCCGCATACCGTCGCCCGAATGAGCAGCCGCCCGACGATCATCCGCCCCTACCGCCCGGAGGACGAGCAGGCCGTCACCGGTTTCCGCCCTCGTACGGTACGGCCGTCGGCCGAGCCGGACACCTGGGTCGCGGTGGACGAGCCCGACGGCAAGGTCGTCGGCCTTCTCCATCTCCCTGGCTCCGAGATCAGCGACCTGTACGTTGCCCCCGAGGCACAGCGCCGCGGCATCGGCACCCAACTCGTGGAACACGCGGCCTCGCTGCGGGGCGCCCTGTCCCTGGAAGTCTCCGCCCGCAACACGGCAGCGCGCGCTTTCTACACTCACCTCGGCTTCACGGAACGCTCGCCCCGTACGGACGAGTCCACCGGCGAAACCCTGCTCGCCCTGGACCGCCCGGCGCCCCTCCGTTCCGTCGGCTGGCTGCACGTACGGGACGGCCGCCTGCTCAGCGTCCGTACGCGCGGCAACGACACGTTCTACCTCCCCGGCGGCAAGTACGAACCGGGCGAGACCGCGCCCGAGGCACTGTCCCGCGAGCTCTCTGAAGAACTCGGCCTGTCCATCCCGGCCGACGAGCTGCGCCAGGCGTTCGTCATCCACGCCACCGCGCACGGCGTGAACGCCGGCCGCCGCCTCCACATGACCTGCTTCACCGGCGGCCCACAGGACATCGACCCCGCCCCCGGCCGGGAGATCGCCGAGTACGCGTGGTTCGACCGCCACGAGGCACGCGACCGCTGCGCCCCCGCGCACATGCAGGTCGTCAACCGCCTGATCGCCGAGGGCCGCATGGCCGCGTAACCGCAGCTTGCAGTTCCACCTCGGCCCACACAGTCTTCCCCACGGTACGCGGCTCGATCCCCCACCGATCGGCAAGCCCGCCCACCAGCACGAGCCCATGCCCGGACGTGGAGTACACCCCGCGCCTCTCCCGCGGCACGCGCTCGCCCCGCGGATCACTCACCTCGATCCGCAGCAGCGCCTCACCCATCACCAGCCGCACCCGGAACAACCGCCCCCGCAACGTCCCGTGCAGCAACGCATTGGACGCCAACTCCGAAACGATCAGCGCCACATCCCCCGCGATGCCCTCCTGCCCCCACTCCGCCACCAGCCGCGCCGCCCGCCGCCGGGCGAGGGAGACGCTGCGCGCGGTGGGCGTGTAGTCGAGCTTGTCTTCGTACGTGAGTTGGGGAACGGGCATGGCTGATCGCCTCCGTCGGGGTGCCAACTTCGCGCCGGGGCGGCGCGGTTGCTGACCGACTGTAGGGGCAGTGTGTCCCTGGGACTCAAGCTCTGGGGAAGGTATTCCCCGCAAGAGTGAAGGTCATCGACGGGAGCATTCAGTTCAGGCAAGACTGGCCTGGTGAACCGTTCAGAGCAGGGAAATCGGATCTCGACCGTGCTGGGGCGGCGACTTGGCGGGCAACTCCTGCTGCTCCGAGACGCAGCGGGGAAGACGCAACAAGAAGCCGCGCAGGTGCTCAGTGCCACCGCCACGAAGATCGTCAAGATGGAGCGCGGTTGGGTACCGGTCAGAGAGCCCGACATTCGCGCGCTGTGCACGTTCTATGGGCAGGACGACCCCAAAGCGGTGGATGCCCTGCTAGGGCTGGCAAAGCTGGACCGGGAGCGGCGGAAGGCCAGGGGGTGGTGGAACGAGTACCCAGCTCTTCGGGACATGGTGGAGTGCGTGGCGTTGGAAGACGTCGCCAGTAGCGTGCGCACTTGGCAGCAATCCGTTGTGCCGGGCATCTTGCAGACGGCTGACTATGCGCGGGCCGTCGCAATGGGCAACGGAATGTGGGAGGACCCTGCCGAGGTGGAGCCTTTTGTCGAGTCGCGCATGGCACGTCAGGGTCGGCTTGTCGGCGAAGCGCCACTGCAACTGCGCGCGGTGATCCACGAAAGCGCACTGCGACAACTCGTCGGCGACCGGTCGGTGATGAGGGCCCAGCTCGGTCACTTGCTGGAGCAGGCGGAGCGGCCGAATATCAGGCTTCAGGTACTGCCGAGTTCGGCCGGCGCTCATCCGGGCATGAACTGCTCGTTCTCGATCGTTACGTTCGATGGTCCCGGCGCGGTGGATGTGGTGCACATGGATACCAGCTCGGCTAACGTCTGGCTGGAAAGCGAGGCCGATGCCATGCACCACCGAGTCATCTTCGACCGCATCACGCGCCTGAGCCTCGCACAGCACAACTCGGCAGCGCTGATCGCCAACATCCTCAGGGAGATGTAGCTTCCGTGTCCGACTTCGCCTTCACAAAGTCCAGCTACAGCGGCGGCAACCCGGGGCAGGATTGTGTCGAGGTGGCAACCAACGTGCCCACCGTCGTGGCCGTCCGCGACTCCAAGAACGCTGCGGGTCCGGTCTTGCAGTTCGGTGACCGCGAGTGGCTCGCGTTCCGGTCCGCCGTGATCGACGGGCGGATACCTACGGCCCCGTGAGCGGCTTAGCCGCAGGGGCCCGGAGACGAGCTCCTAGCGCGGTGCCAAGGTGACCTGGAGGATGTACACGCGCTGGTGGCGCGGAACGGTCTGGTGGACGAACATGCCGCCGGGAATGATCTCCTGGCCCAGAGCCGGGGATGCGCCCTGGTAGAGCGTGCCCTCAAGGTATTGGGCAGCCGCTGCCCGTACCAGCTCGTCGGCCGTCTCCTCGACCCTGGCGATGAAGGCCAAGTCGTCGATGCCCCCGATGACGTGCTCCGCGCTGGGGTCGTACTCCCAGTGCCACTCAGCCACCGGTCACCGCGCGGCGAGCCTCGTTGTACACGTCGCGCACCTCGTCCATGGCAGCTCGCCACTCCGGGGCGTCACGGTCGAGAGTGTGGATGATGTGCTGCGCGGCTTCCATGCGCTGGTCGAGGTCGCGACGCCGCTTCATCTCGATGACGGTGGCCCACTTGAGCTGGAAACCCTTGATCGGCTCGAACGATCCCGACTCCGTGGCCCGGGTGAACTGCACATCGCGGTCGGCCAGCATCTCCGGTAGCCGCGCGGGAGCGACCCGGGCGAGGGCGGCACGCAGGCTGGGAAAGGCCAGGTCGGGGCGGGGTACCAGTTCCTCGGGTGGTTCCTCGGGTTGGGCACTCATGCCGCTGCCCTCTCCTTCGTGCCGGGGCTGGCCGGGGTGGCGCCGTTCCCTTGCATCCTAGGGCGGCGTACGAGGCGCGCGCTGCTGAAGCAGGCCGACGGTGCTCGGGTGCACACCACGTGGCGGTGAACGGCATACCCCGCCCTCACCCCGGGCAGGCGCGCCCGGCACAGATCAGTGTCGAAAGGAACGTGTCATGCGGAGCAAGTGGGTTCGACGGGTTTCGGTGGCTGCGAGTGGGGCGGTTGCCGCGGGGGTGCTGCCGCTCGTTGTGGCCGGTCCGGCGCAGGCGTGGTCGTGGGACTGCCAGCAGTACCTGCGGCACAAGGGCTACAACGTGCCCGTCGGCGGCGAAGCCGCCAAGGCCTGTTCGATCGCGGAGGACGGGGAGGGGTCGGCGTACTCGCTCGACATCTGCCGGACGCGGCTGGAGGCGCTGCACGTGAAGAACAAGTATGCGGTGCCTGCTTGTAAGAAGGGCGCTGCGAGGTAGCGGCACCACGTACGGAGGGAGGGCCCTGGCGACCGGCGTCGCGAGGGCCCTCACCTGTGAGGTCAGGCCCCGCCCGCCAGCCCCACCGCATCGGCCAGCGCGCCCATTTCGAGGTCCAGCAGTGTGGCCGCGTCGTGGCCCATGCCGCCGAAGTTGCCCTGGACTTCGAGGCTGACGATGCCGTGCATGCGGGTCCAGGCGAGGACGGAGGCGGCGAGGGCGGGGACCGGGTCGGTGGCTTTCGGGGCGTAGGTGGCGATCCAGTCGGTGACGGCGGGGGTGGCGGTCACCCAGGCGCGTACCTCGTCGTACAGCGGTTCCGCCGCCGGCCACGGCTCGCCTTCGGCCAGGACGGCCACGAACGGGCCCATGACCGCGCGGGCGCTGTCCGTGGTGTGGGCGGGTGCCTCGTACGCCGCGGCGGGGGTGCCCGCGAGGAGCAGGTAGCGGTGCGGCTGGGCGAGGGCCCAGTCGCGGTACGCGTGGGCGAGGGCGAGCAGCCGGGCGCGGGGTGAGCGGTCGGCGACCCGGTGCGCGGCCGTGCGGATGGCCTCGGCGGCGTCCTCGTAACCGTCGCTGATGAGCACCGTGAGCAGGTCGTCACGGTTGCGGAAGTACTTGTAGAGGGCCGGGCCCGACATGCCGAGGGTCTTGGCGATCGCGTTGATGCTGAGCGCCTCGATGCCGCCCGCCGCGATCTGTGCCAGCGCGGCCTGCTTGATCTCCTGCTGGACCTGGGCCCGGTAGCGCTGGCGTGGCGTTCGGGCGGTGTCGGGGGTGGATGCGGGGGTGGGGTTGTCGGACGGCGGCATGGGGCGGCTCCGGCGGTTACGGGCGGTGAGTTCTCCAGGGGGAATCGTAGCGGCTGTAGATTTGGTTAGAGGCTGTAGCTATAGTGAGTTGCGTTAGCGCGCTTCGGGTGTTCCGGAGCGGCGTTCCTTCGAACGGAAAGGTTCCGCCATGCCTTCCAAGCCCGCCCGCCCACTGCACGTCGTCCTCGGCACCGGCCCCGCCGGCCTCACGCTCGCCCAGGTCCTGCTGCGCCAGGGGCTGCGCGTACGGACCGTCGACCGGACGGGCCGCACCGTGCTGCCCGGCGCGGAGGCCGTCGCCGCCGACCTCGGTTCGCCGGACGCCGCACGGGAGGCGGTGCGGGGCGCCGAGGTGGTCTACCACTGCGTGAACGTCGCCTACGAGCTTCAGGTCGAGGTGATGCCCGCGCTCCAGAAGGTGATCGTGGAGGCCGTGGCGGCGGCGGGCGCGCGCCTGGTGGTGATGGACACCCTGTACCCGTACGGTCCCTCCCGCGGCGAGCCGCTGACCGAGGACTCCCCGTGGCGGGCCACTTCCCGTAAGGGCCGGATGCGGGCAGAGCTGGACGAGGCGTACCTGGCGGCCCACGAGGCGGGGCGGCTGCCGGTCGTGCTGGCCCGCGCCGCCGACTTCTACGGGCCGCGTGTCCTCAACTCGACGCTCGGCGCGACGACTTTCCCGCCTGCCCTGACCGGCGGCACGGTCATGGCCATCGGCACCCTGGATCTGCCGCACAGCTTCACGTACATCGGGGACGTGGCCCGTGGCCTGGCCCGCCTCGGCCAGGAGCCGGCCGAGTACGGGCGGGTCTGGCACCTGCCGACGGCCCCCGCGCCGACCGTGCGCGAGGTGCTGGACCTGGTGCGGGAGTGCGTCGGGACGCCGTTCGAGACCGAGGTGCTGACCGAACCGCGCGCCTGGGGGCCGTTCGACGCAAGCTTCATGGCGGAGTACGCCGAGCTGTTCTACCAGCACACCGAGGGGCAGACGATGGTCTCGGACGCGTTCGAGCAGCGCTTCGGCATGGCGCCGATGCCCCTGCGCGCGGGGATCGGCGCGACCGTCGACTGGTACCGGGGGTGGCTCATGGAGCGGAGCGGGGCAGGCGGCGCGGCGGCCTGACGGCCACCCTGGCCACCTCCGTACGCCCTGGCAGCCGAAGCGCCAGGAGTACGCCGACGGCCGCCACCCCCGCGAGGATCACCAGCGTGGGGCCCATCGCGGAGACGAAAGCGGAGGGCGGGGTGGCGGTGGAGGATGAGGCCGGGGTGGAGGGCGAGGCTCCCGTCCCCGCGAACGCGGTCATCAGCATCGTCGCCAAAGCCACCCCCACCACCGGCCCCACGTTCATGGCCGTCTGCTGGAGACCCCCCGCCACCCCGGCGGCCTGCGCGGGGGCCTGGCGGACGATCGCTGCCGTCGCGGTGACCATCACGGTGCCGAATCCGGCGCCCAGCAGGAAGAAGCAGCCGCCGATGGCCACGCTGCCCGACGTCTGGTCGAGGCGGGACGTCAGGAGGATGCCGACGGTGAGCAGGAGGGCCCCGCATGTCGTGGTACGGCGCGTGCCCAGCCGCCGCTGTACCTGGGCCGAGACCGGCGCGCCCACCACCATCATCACGGCCAGCGGCAGGGTTTCCAGTCCGGCGCGGAACGGGTCCAGCGCGAGCACGTTCTGGAGGTAGTACGTGCACAGGAACAGGGCGCCGAACATGGCCGCCGTCGCCGTGACCAGGGTGCCGAGCGCGGGGGTGACGCCCGGGGCGCGCAGTACGTCCGGCGGGATCAGCGGGCCGGGGGTGCGCCGCTCGTGCCGTACGAAGATGCCGCCCGCCACGACGGCGGCGGCGAGCCCCAGCGCGGTGACCGGTGTCCAGCCGCTCTCCGGCAGGCCGACGAGCGTGTGCACCAGGCCGCTCAGCGCCACGGCCAGCAGGAACGCGCCGGGCAGGTCCAGTCGCACGGCGGCAGCGGAGGGCCGGGGCCGCGGCTCCGGCAGCCGTACGGCGACAGCCAGGCCGCACGCGGCCAGCGCGGGCACGATGTTGAGGAAGAAGACCGCCCGCCAGCCCAGTTGAGCGGCGAGCGCGCCGCCGAGGACCGGCCCGGCCGCGGCGGCCAGCCCGATCGCGCTCGTCCGCACCGCGATCGGCGTGCCGATCCGGTCGGGCGGATAGGCGGCCCGCAGCATGCCCAGCGTGGCCGGTTGCAGCAGCGCGCCGAACACTCCCTGGGCGACGCGCAGCCCGATGAGCCAGCGGATGTCGGTGGCCAGCCCGATGCCCGCCGAGGTGAGGGCGAAGCCGAGCACTCCGGCGGCGAAGACCTGCCGGTGGCCGTACCGGTCGCCGAGGCGGCCCGCGAAGACGAGGAGGCTGGCCACGGCGATCAGATAGCCGGTGCCCGCCCACTGGACCTCCACGAACGAGGCGTCCAGGTCGCGTTGGAGGGTGGGCTGAACGACGGTCAGCACCGTGCCGTCCAGGGCGACGATCACCGCTCCGGTGATGCTGCTGATGAGGGTGAGGTGCTGGAGGCGGCGGGGGCTCACCGGGGGGCCGGGCCCAGGTGGGCGTCGAGCGCGGCTCGCAGCAGCGGCTCCACGTCGTCGGCGCCGGTGGCGAGCTGGAGGCTGCCCCATCTCCACAGTTGGGCGATGCCGTGCAGATTCGCCCACAGCGCGCCCGCCACGACGCATGGTTCGGCGTCCGGACGGGTGCGTGCCTGGGCGATCAGGTCCACGAGCGCGGTGAACATCGGCAGGCTGGTCTCGCGCAGGCCGAGGTGGCCGCTTTCCAGCAGGTCGTGGCGGAACATCAGCTCGTACATGCCGGGGCGCGTACGGGCGAAGCCGAGGTAGGCGCGGGCCAGTGCGTGGAGTTGGGCACGGGGGTCCGACTGTGGCTGGTCGCCCGCCTCGGCGGCCAAGTGCTCCGACAATTCCCCGAACCCTCGCCGCGCGATGGCGGAAAGCAGGGAGAGGTGCGTAGGGAAATAGCGGCGTGGTGCCCCGTGCGAGACGCCGGCGCGGCGCGCGATCTCCCGCAGGGTCAGCGCCTGCACGCCTTCGGTCGCGACCAGTTCGGCCCCGACGGTGACCAGGCGGGCGCGGAGGCCGCCGTCTTCCTGTTCCGGCGTGCCGGGCGCCTTCGACGTGTCCATAGACACTGTCTACCAGTGGTGTGTAGACAGTGTCTACTCCCGGGGGATGCTGTGGGATGATTGCGTCGTGCCCGCACGGGATTGCGGCGGGCTCATGGGTACGCAATTCCTTTGCGTACCCCTTCGGTTACGTGCGCCCGGCCTCTTCCGGGCGGAAACGGGGATATCAGACAGTGCGCATTACGGGGAAGCGCGGCCGGGTGGCCGGAATCGCGACCGCCGCGGTGTTCGTCGGCGGCATGCTGCTCGGTACGGCCACGCCCGCCAGCGCGAAGTCCAACGACTACGCGTGCGGCAACTGGAAGAGCGGCAAGCACGCGTGGTCCGCGTCCTGCATCGTGTGGAGCGGTAAGGCGCGCTCCGAGACCGAGTGCTACAGCGCCAAGAAAAAGAAGACCTACGCCCAGCACGGGGCATGGGTCGGCCGTGGCTCGTGGACGTTCAGCGGGAACTGCGGCAAGGACCGGCTGGTGTCGCTCGACACGCGCTGGAAGCGCTGACCGGGCACGCGTAACGGCCTTTCTGGCCGTGCGGCGGCCCTCGGGACGCAAAGGCGTGTGGAACGGCCCCGTAAGGCCGTATCGCACGCCTTTTCCGGCCCGGAGGCCCACTCCGGCTGCGCGCCCGCACCGCACCTCGCACACTGGGAACAATTGCCTCGTCGCACGGGGGAATCCACTGGCGGGGTGCTTCAAATCAGCAGGACCGAAGGGGCTGATTTGGGATGCGAGTCGCGGTCATAGGACAGGGATATGTGGGCTTGACCGGAGCGGTCGCCCTGGCCCATCAAGGGCATCACGTCACCGGGATCGAACAGGATCCGGACCGGCTGCGCGTCCTGGAGGCGGGACGGGCGCCGGTCTTCGAACCAGGGCTGCCGGAGCAGCTGACGGCCGCACAGGCCACCGGCCGGCTCTGCTTCGCCCGGTCCGTCACCGAAAGCCACCGGCGGACGCCGTTCGACATCGTCCTCGTCACCGTCGGGACACCACCCGCGCCGGACGGCTCCGCCGACCTGACGCAGGTGACTCCCGTACTGAACGAGGTCCTCCAACTGCTGCCCGCGCCCTGCGTGGTGCTCAAGTCGACCGTGCCACCGGGCACCAGCGCCATGCTCGCCGAGACCTACCCGCGGCTGCGTGAACGCTTCGCGTACAACCCGGAGTTCCTCAACCAGGGCAGCGCGCTGGAGGACTGGGCGGTTCCCGCCCGCATCGTGGCCGGTACGTGGCACGAGGCCGGGCTGCGGGCGCTGCGCGAGCTGTACGCGGGGGTGGCCGCGCCCTGGGTCGAGACGACGCCCTCCGGAGCGGAGATGATCAAGTACGCGAGCAACGCCTTCCTCGCCACGAAGATCAGCTTCGCGAATGAGGTGGCCGGCATGTGCTGCGGCCCGGACATCGACATCGACCATGTGATGCTGGGCGTCGGCTTCGACCCCCGGATCGGCCATGCCTTCCTCCAGCCCGGCCTCGGGTACGGCGACTCCTGCCTGCCCAAGGACACCCACGCGCTGGCCCACTGGGCGAGCACCGAAGGTCTGGCGACCCCGCTGCTGCGCGCCACCATCGCCGTCAACGATGCCCAGTTCGGCCTGGCCATCCAGATGCTGCGCGCCGAACTCGGCGGCGGCCCCGCCGACGGCCTGGCGGACGCGGAGATCGCGGTGCTCGGCGTACGGTACGAGCCCTGGAGCGACGACCTGCGCGCGGCGCCCAGCCGTACGGTGATCCCGGCGCTGCTCGGGCAGGGCGCGCGGGTGCGGGTCTGGGACCCGGGCACCGATACGGACGCCATCACCGGCCTGTTCCCCGGCGCCCGTGCGGCGGAGGGCCTGACGGAGGCGGTCGAGGGCGCCCACGCGGTTGTGGTGCTGACCGAGTGGCCGCAGGCGATCGAGGCCGACTGGCAGGCGCTGGCCGCCCTGCTCGACGAGCCGCGTCTGATCATCGACGGGAAGAACTGTCTCAGCCCGGAGCAGATGGGCGAGTTGGCCGTGCGCTACCGCAGCATCGGCACCCGGTTGCCCGCCTCGGCCGACGGCGGGCGGCCCGGACCGGCGGCCGGTGACCGCAGCGGCACGGAGTCGGAACCGGAAGCCGCCGTCCGCAGGCTCCCTCCGGAACCGCCGCCCCCTCTCCCAGACCGGTGAATCTCGGGATGTAAGGCACCAAATGCCGCTCGCCGTGGGTACGGACACAGGGACACAGAGGTCGGTCCCACGGCGAGAAGAGCGTTTCACGTGAAACAGCCACCCACGCTGGACGAACCGCCTCCGGGCGGAGTGCCCCCGGAGGCGGTTCCTCCTGAACCCTCGGCGTGGGCCCCCATGCGCCGCCGGATGTTCCGGGCGCTGTGGACGGCCCAGCTGGCGGCCAACATGGGCACCTGGATGCAGACGGTCGGCGCCCAGTGGCTGATGGGCGACCTCGGCGGCGGGCCGCTGGAGGTGGCCCTCGTGCAGACGGCCACCACGCTGCCGGTCTTCGCGCTGGTGGTGCCGGCCGGTGCGCTGGGCGACATCCTCGACCAGCGGCGGCTGCTCCTCGGCGGGCAGCTGCTGATGTTCCTCGGAGCGGCCGGGCTGGCCCTCGTCACCGGCGCCGGCCAGGCGACGCCGACCCTGCTGCTCCTGCTCACCGCCCTGATGGGGGTGGGCGAGGCGTTCTGCATCTCCTCGTTCCAGGCCATCCAGCCCGAGCTGGTCAGCAAGGACGAGATTCCCCAGGCCGCTCTGCTCAACAGCGCCAACGGCAACGTCGCGCGGGCCGCCGGGCCGGCTCTGGGCGGCCTGCTCATCTCCGCCGCGGGCCCGGCGGCCACCTTCGGGATCAACGCGCTGTCCTTCCTGGGCGTCATGATCGTGCTCTACGCCTGGCGTCGGCCCGCCACCCACCGGCCGCTGGGCTCGGAGCACGTACGGGGCGCGATCCGCGCGGGCGCCCGGTATGTGCGCAGGGCGCCCGAGTTCGGCGCCGTACTCGGCCGTTCCGGGCTCTTCATGCTCTTCGCGGGCGGGCTGTGGGCGCTGCTCCCGGCCATCGCGCGCGGGCCGCTGGGCATGAGCGCCGGGGGGTACGGGCTGCTGCTCGGCTGTGTCGGGGTGGGCGCGGTGGCCGGTGCGCTCGCACTGCCCGTCGTCCGGCCCCGTACGACGACGAACGGCCTGGTCACCGTCTCCATGGTGCTGTACGCGGCGACCATGGCGGTGATCGGTCTGGTGGACTCCTCGCTCGTGGCCGCGCTCGCCCTGATCGTCTCGGGCCTGGCCTGGGTGGCCGTGCTGTCCACCCTCTCCGCCTCGGCGCAGATCCTGCTCCCCGTGTGGGCACGCACCCGCGCGCTCGCCTACTACCAGCTGGTCTTCATGGGCGGGCAGGCGCTGGGCGGGGTGGGCTGGGGCCTGGTGGCCGACTGGTTCGGCGTACAGAGCGCGTTCGTGATCGCGGGCATCGGGCTGGTGCTGACGACGGTCGCGAGCATGCGGTCGATGCCGATGCCCGCCGGGCACATCGACATGGAGCACGTCCAGCACTGGCCCGAGCCGGAGAGCCTGGAGACGCCGGGCCGGAACATCGGCCCCGTGCTGGTCATCGTGGAGTGGCAGGTGGAACGGGCCAACGCGGAGGCGTTCATCCAGGCCATGCGGCCGGTCGGGCAGGCGCGGCGGCGTACCGGCGCGACGATCTGGGGCCTGTACGAGGACATGGACGACCCGACGGTCTTCCTGGAGACGTTCACCGTCGTCTCCGAGCGCGAGCACCTGCGCCAGCACCTGGAGCGCGGCACCAAGGAGGACCAGGAGCTGGAGCTGCGGGCCCGCGGCCTGACCCGGTCGGGCACCGCCCCTCGCGTACGGCATCTGATCTGGGCGTACGCGCTGGACCGCAGCGAGGAGCTGTCGGATCACGACGGGGCGATGACGGCTCACGACGGGGAAGTGTCGGCGCACCGGCACTGAAAGGGCGAGCGCACAGGGCTGCCGGGCCGCCAGGGCCTCCCGGCCCCTCCCACCCCCCTTCCGTCCCGCATTCTGGACCACCCTGCCCGACGCATACGTGTTGTATCTATGCTGTGCGCATGCCATCAGTCGCCGCTCCGGTCACAGCTGCGCCGGAAACCCCCACCGGTACCGCCACCGCCACGAAAACCCCGCCCGCCGCCGAGCGCGTCTACGCGTACGTCAAGCAAGCCGTACTGGAGCGGCGCTACGAGGGCGGCATGCTGCTCACCGAAGGCGAGCTGGCCGAGGCCGTCGGCGTATCGCGCACGCCCGTACGGGAGGCGCTGCTGCGCCTTGAGGTCGAGGGGCTGATGAAGCTCTACCCGAAGAAGGGCGCCATGGTCCTGCCGGTCTCCGCGCAGGAGATCGCGGACGTGGTGGAGACCCGCCTGCTGGTCGAGGAACACGCGGCCCGCAAGGCCGTGCCCGCCTCGCCCGCGCTCATCGCCGAGCTGGAGGAGCAGCTCGCGAAGATGGAGGAGCTGGCCGCCTCCGGCGACCTCGCCGCCGTGTCCGTCGCCGACCGCTGCTTCCACGCGGCGATCGTGCGCAGCGCGGGCAACCGGATCCTGGACCGGCTGTACGAGCAACTGCGCGACCGGCAGCTGCGGATGGGCGTCGCCGTCATGCACGCCAACCCGGACCGCATCGCGAAGAACATCGCCGAGCACGGGGAGATCCTCCAGGCGCTGCGCGCCGGGGACGCGGCCGCGGCCGTGGATGCCGTGCACCGGCACGTCAGCTGGGTGCGGAACCTGGCCCAGGGGGACGTCCGATGAGCGGCTCCACCACCGGCCGGGGCGCCCTGCTGCCCGGTGACCCGCCCGGCGGCCGCAAGGCCATGGCGGTCTGGGGCATCGGCGTCGCCGTCTACTTCGTGGCGATCACCTACCGTACGAGCCTCGGCGTGGCCGGACTGGACGCGGCGGAACGTTTCCACATCAACGCCTCCGCGCTGTCCACCTTCTCCATCCTCCAGCTGCTCGTCTACGCGGGCATGCAGATACCCGTCGGCCTGCTGGTCGACCGGCTCGGCACCAAGAAGGTGCTGATCCTGGGCGTGGTGCTGTACACCGTCGGCCAGTTCGGCTTCGCGCTGTCGCAGTCGTACGCGATGGCGCTGGGCTCGCGGGCGCTGCTCGGGTGCGGTGACGCGCTGACGTTCATCAGCGTGCTGCGGCTGGGCGCGCGCTGGTTCCCGGCCCGGCGCGGTCCCCTGATAGCCCAGATCGCCGCCCTCATCGGGATGGCGGGCAACCTCGTCTCCACCCTGGTCCTCGCCCGGCTGCTGCACACCTTCGGCTGGACCCCCACCTTCGCGGCCAGCGCGCTGGGCGGCATCGCCGTCCTCGCCCTGGTGCTGGCCTTCCTCAAGGACCACCCCGAGGGTTACGAGCCCGCCCCGGCGCCCGCCACACACACCGGCGCCGCCTTCGTCCGCCGCCAGATAGCCGACGCCTGGCGCGAGCCGGGCACCCGGCTGGGCATGTGGGTGCACTTCACCACCCAGTTCCCGGCGATGGTCTTCCTGCTGCTGTGGGGCCTGCCGTTCCTCGTCGAGGCCCAGGGCCTGACGCGTGGTGAGGCGGGCGAACTGCTCACCCTCGTCGTGCTGTCCAACATGGTCGTCGGCCTGGTCTACGGGCAGGTCATCGCCCGCCACCACGCCGCCCGTACGCCGCTGGCGCTCGGCACCGTCGCCGTCACCGCACTGCTGTGGGCGGTCACGCTGGCCTGGCCGGCCGACCACGCGCCCGTATGGCTGCTGATCGTGCTGTGCACGGTGCTCGGCGCCTGCGGCCCCGCCTCGATGATCGGCTTCGACTTCGCCCGCCCGGCCAACCCGCCGGAGCGCCAGGGCACCGCCTCCGGCATCGTCAACATGGGCGGCTTCACGGCCTCGATGACGACGCTGCTGGCGATCGGCATCCTGCTGGACGCCACCGGCGACAACTACCGCATCGCGTTCGTCTCGGTCTTCGTCCTCCAGGCGCTCGGCGTCGCGCAGATCCTGCGGCTGCGCGGCCAGGCGCACCGGCGGGAGCGGGAACGGCTGGTGACGAGCCGGGTGGAGGCGGTGCACGTACCGGCGTGACGGGGACGACGCACGTACCGGCGTAACGGGCGGGACCACGTACCGGCGACGGGCCGGCCGGGAGCCGGCAGCGCGCGCGGCGGCGGCCCTACGGAGTGATCGCGAAGTGCTCCAGGATCGCCGCCGCCAGCTCCCGCTCGCCGTCGATCTTGACCTGGTCGGCGACGGCGGCGGGCCGCACCCGGCCGCAGGCCAACCGGAGGAAGATCTCCCAGTCCATGGAGAGCGTCACGGCCGGGCCGAGCGAGACGCTCTCGTCGATCGAGCCGTTGCCCTGCGCGTCCACCCGGACCGTCCGCATGAACTCCAGCGCGCCGCTCACGTCGAAGACGACGGCCGAGCCGGCGGGCGCACCCGAATGCTTGGCGACCACCCTCGGCAGCGCGAGCAGCAGCAGGTCGCGGGTGAGCTGGCCGCCGGGCGAGTCGAGGTTGCCGGGCAGGTTCAGCGCGTGGCGCAGGTCCTGTTCGTGGACCCATACGTCGAACGCCCGCTGCCGCAGGGCGTACGCCAGCGTGCGCTCCTCGCCGAGCGGGGTGCGCAGCACCGTCTCGGGGTCGCGGGTCTCGTTGCGCAGCGACCGCGCGCGACGAATGATCATGTACTCCAGCTCGGCGGTCATCTCCGGACCGGTGTGGTGCCGCCGGACGTCCACCTGGAGCTCCATCCGGCGGGCGAAATCCGTGCGTACGTGGTAGAGGTCGCGCGGCAGGGAGTGGATGGGCCGGGGGTCGCCGAGCATCTCGCTCTCCAGGCCGATGATGTGCGAGACGACATCGCGCACGGACCACCCCGGAAGGTCCGTCGGCCTGTTCCACTCGCCTTCGACCAGTGGCTTGACCAGCTCGGATATCGCTTCGATGGAGTGCGTCCAGGCGTCGATGGAGGGCTGCAGGCTGGGATGGACGGTCACGGAACCCCTCGGACGGTCGTACGCGGGCTGCTGTCTGTGCAGTTAAGTTACGCTGCGCACGGGCACCCCGGCAGTGCTTTCGGGTGACCATCGTAGGCCGATTTTTGACGGCGACCCGGCTCGAATGCTTAGGCGGTGGTACTGTGCGCGCTTCACTGATCCAGCTTCAGGTGGACACGGCGGAACCGGTCAACGCGCGGCGGGAGCGGGCCTGTTCACTGGTCCGCGAGCGCGCGACCAGCGATCTCGTCGTCCTCCCCGAGCTGTGGCCGGTCGGCGCCTTCGCGTTCGAGACGTTCGCCGACGAGGCGGAACCGCTCGAAGGCCCCACGTATCAGGCCATGTCGGAAGTCGCCCGGAACGCCGCCGTCTGGCTGCACGCGGGCTCCTTCGTCGAGCGCGCCCCCGACGGCACCCTCTACAACACCTCGCTCGTCTTCTCCCCCGACGGCCGGCTCGCCGCCTCCTACCGGAAGATCCACCGCTTCGGTTTCGACAAGGGCGAGGCGGTCCTGATGGGCGCCGGCGACCAGCCCGTCACCGTCCCGCTCCCGGACACGACCCTGGGCCTGGCCACCTGTTACGACCTGCGCTTCCCGGAACTCTTCCGCCAGTTGGTGGACGCCGGCGCGCAGACCCTCGTCATCCCCGCCGGCTGGCCCGCCCGCCGCCGCGCCCACTGGTCGCTGCTGGCCCGCGCCCGCGCGGTGGAGAACCAGAGCTACGTACTGGCCTGCGGCACCGCGGGCACGAACGGCGGCGTCGAGCAGGCTGGCCACAGCGTCGTCGTCGACCCGTGGGGCGAGGTGCTGGCGGAGGCCGGCCCGTACGAGGAAGTGCTGACCGTGGAGCTCGATCCGGCCAAGGTGGGCAAGACCCGGGAGGACTTCCCGGCGCTGCGCGACCGGGTGCTGGGCCTGGACACTCCGTAACCGGGAGCGGCCCCTCAGCCGTCCCCCCGCTCCCGCTCCGCCAGCCGGATCACACCCACCGCGACGGCGATGAGCAGCGAGGGATCGGCGTCCTTGCGCACCACCTGCACCGCGTAGGCGTCCCGTACGGACAGCCAGCGGCGCGAGATGTCCGCGAGCAGTTCGCCGTCGTACTCGATGGCGAACTCGCGGTCCAGGATCTTGCCGCTGACGTCCAGCTCGGTGCCGTCCACCAGCTCCACGCGGTAGTGGTTGCGCAGCAGCGACAGCCGCTTGCGCCGGATGGTGGCCAGCGGCCGGTCGTCCCGCTCGATGGTCATGGTGTCGCGCAGGGCGAGCCACTTCTTGCGGATGGTCACCAGGACGCGCCGCTGGGTGTCCTTCAGCTCGAAGGTCTCGCGCAGCCGCAGCGCCTTCCCGTCGACGAGATAAACGTGCCGACCGTGCTCGTCATCGATCCAGTAGTCGTCACCGATGCCGAAGATCCGGTCGTGAATGAGAAACCTCATGCCGGACATGTTCCCGGCCCCCGCCCGCCAACGCCCCGCACCACTCCGCACCGCATCTCCCCATCTCTCCGCCGCCTCCCCGGCGCGAGGCCGCCGGGCCCGTACAGCCAGGTGACCTTCCGCGCCCCGTACGCGGGTCCTTCACCACCCCGCGCCGCCCCGCACGGACCATGGCCCCATGGCAGAAGCGGTCACCACCCGGCAGTTCACCCCCAAGGCGGGCTGCCCCCGCTGCACCGCCCTCGACACGGCCCGCCGCCGGGCCCGGGCCACCCACGACCGGAGCGCCGAGACGGACGCGCGGGTACTGATCAAGAAGCACATGGGCGGGGAGCACGGGACGGTGCTGGAGGCGGGGTGGACATGATCCGGACGCGGGAGGGCCTTGTACGGGGTGCGCCCTGTCGGCTGCCTCACACGCCGTACTCCCGTGACCGCGTGTTCATGCCCAGGTGGCACCCTTGAACCATGAACGACGCCCCCGCTTCGAACGCCCCGCGCCGCGCCCGAGTCCGCGCCCCCGAGCTGGGCGGAAAGGGCGGCTGGCTGAACACCGGCGGCAAGGAATACACCCTTGCCGACCTGCGGGGCCGCATCGTGATCTTGGATTTTTGGACCTTCTGCTGTGTGAACTGCCTGCACGTCCTCGACGAGCTGCGGGAGCTGGAGGAGCGGCACCGGGACACCGTGGTGATCATCGGGGTGCACTCGCCGAAGTTCGTGCACGAGGCCGAGCACCAGGCCGTGGTGGACGCCGTCGAGCGGTACGAGGTCGAGCACCCGGTGCTGGACGACCCGGAGCTGGCCACCTGGAAGCAGTACGCGGTGCGGGCCTGGCCGACGCTGGTCGTGATCGACCCCGAGGGGTACGTCGTCGCCCAGCACGCCGGTGAGGGGCATGCGCACGCCATCGAGACGCTGGTCGGCGAGCTGGAGGCGGAGCACGAGGCGAAGGGGACGCTGCGGCGCGGCGACGGGCCGTACGTACCGCCGGAGCCGGTCGCCACCGACCTGCGCTTCCCCGGCAAGGCGCTGCGCCTGCCCGGCGGCACCTTCCTCGTCTCGGACACCACCCGGCACCAGCTCGTGGAGCTGGCCGCGGACGGCGAGACCGTACTGCGCCGGATCGGCAGCGGCGAGCGCGGCTTCGGCGCGGACGCCTTCAGCGAGCCGCAGGGCCTGGCGCTGCTGCCGGACGGCAAGGTCGCGGTCGCCGACACGGTCAACCACGCGATCCGTACGTTCGACCCGGAGACCGGCGAGGTCGCGACCGTGGCCGGCACCGGCAAGCAGTGGTGGCAGGGCTCGGCGACCTCCGGCCCCGCCCGCGAGGTGGACCTGTCCTCGCCGTGGGACGTGGCGTGGTGGCAGGACCGGCTGTGGATCGCGATGGCGGGCGTGCACCAGCTGTGGACGTACGACCCGGCCACGGAGACCGTCGAGGCAGCCGCCGGTACGACCAACGAGGGCCTGGTGGACGGGCCGGCGGCGGAGGCGTGGTTCGCGCAGCCGTCCGGCCTGGCGGCGGCCGGCGACCGGCTGTGGGTCGCGGACTCCGAGACCAGCGCGGTCCGCTGGCTGGACACGGACCTCGTCGTGCACACCGCGGTCGGCACCGGCCTGTTCGACTTCGGGCACCGCGACGGCGACGCGGCCCAGGCGCTGCTCCAGCATCCGCTGGGCGTCACCGCGCTCCCTGACGGCTCGGTCGCCGTCTCCGACACGTACAACCACGCGCTGCGCCGCTACGACCCGGCGACCGGCGAGGTCAGCACGCTCGCGACCGACCTGCGCGAACCGTCCGACGCGGTGCTCGTCGGCGACGAGGGCTCCGGCGACCCGGAGATCGTCGTGGTCGAGTCGGCACGTCATCGCCTGACCCGGCTGCGGCTGCCCGAGGAGGCCGTACGGGTCGAGTCGGTCGCCCACCGCACCCAGCGCGCGGCCACCGAGGTCGGCCCCGGCAAGCTCCGCCTTGACGTCATCTTCCAGGCCCCCGCGGGCCAGAAGCTGGACCTCCGGTACGGCCCGTCCACCCGCCTCCTGGTCAGCTCGACCCCGCCCGAACTGCTGGCCTCCGGCGACGGCGCGGACACCGACCTCGCCCGCGACCTGGTGCTGGCGGACGGCGTGACGGAGGGCGTGCTGCACGTCTCGGCGATGGCGGCGTCCTGCGACGACGACCCGGCGATCGAGTACCCGGCCTGCCATGTGCACCAGCAGGACTGGGGCGTCCCGGTGCGGGTGGTCGAGGGCGGTACGGAGCGGCTGGCGCTGGTGCTGGCGGGCATGGACGAGGGCGCGGCCCAGGAGTAGCCGAGGGGGGCGGGCGGTCCTCGCCAGGACCGCCCGCCCCACCCCTACCCCTTCGGCTTCGTATAGCTCTCCGCCCGGTTCAGCGTGCTCTGCCAGTACGTGACCTGGGAGGCGCCGACGGCCACCGGCGCGTTACGGAAGTCGACGCGCTGCGGCGGCCCCTTCGGGGAGCCGTTCAGATCGCTCCCGCTGAACTCGACCGTCGCGTACGTCTTCTTGCCACTGCCCTTTTCGGCGGCGGTGCCGGTCGGAATACTCGCCCAGACCGTCCCCTTGGGCCGTACGGTCTCCACGTCCCCGCCCATCACATTGCTGTCCTTGAGCAGCGGCAACGGGTCCTTGGCGCCGTTGAAGCGGACCAGCGGGTGGTTGTAGACGAGGCAGGAACGGGTGCTGCTGGTGTTCACGGCCTTGATCACCACATGATCGTTGGGCGCATGCGAATAAATCTCGAACCGGAACATTCCGGGACCGCAAGCCCGCGCCCCACGCGAACCGGCTGCCGCACCGGCACCCGCCGCCGCGCCGCCACCGATGATCTTTTTCGTCTTGCTCTTGGACGATTTCTTCGACGACGACTTCTTGGAGCTGCTCTTACTGCTCTTCGAGTTCCCGGAACAGCCGGTCAGAGCAAGCGCCCCGGCCATCGCAACGGCCAGCGCCGCGTAGGAGGCGGAGTGGCGGGAGCGGCGTGCGGTCATGGGTTCCCCCAGTGATGTCACTGCGTTCAGTGGTGCGGATTGGGCGGGGCGTGTGTGGGTGGCATGGCAACGACACCATAGCGAGTGGGGGGCGGGGCGCCAGTGGTGCCATATGGGCCCCGTACGAGCCTTAACGGGTATTTCCGGGCAGGCCGACGGGACGAGCGTGGTATTGGTACGCCCGTTCCTTGATCACTCGCCGCCGAACACGCCCGCGCTCACGCCGACGAGCAACGCTCGGAGGGCATTCCGGTCGCCCAGCCCTATCGGATGCCGACTATGTCGGCCTTTATTCCGACCAGGAGGCTCCGGAACGCCTTGGGGCCGGTCGTGATGACGCGCCTGAGGTCTTCGCTTTCGCGGAGGGATACGTGGCTGCCGGTCGAGGCTATTTCGACGCAGTTATTGCCGGATGCCTCGGAGAATGAGGACTTGAGCCACTGCGGTTCGGGCACGGTTGCTCCTCCTAAAGAGTAGCGGCGATGGAGAGGGTGAGATCCCTCGACTTCTTCGGATTCAACGCCACCTCTTCGACGCAGTCCATACGTCGCCGGAAGTTGGCCAAGTGGGTCGGTGAATCGAAGAAGATGGCGCCGACTGGCGAGTCCACTTCCACGGTGTCCAGTTGAGGGTTGGAGGCCGAAGCGTAGATCATGGAGCCCTCGGCCATGGGGAAGCCGCCGGCGTCGAAAGGGATCACCAGCATCCGGACGTTGGGGCGTTCGCTCTCTTCCAGGAGGTGGCTGAGCTGCGCTTTGGCGGTCTTCCGTCCCCCGATCTGCATACGCAGGGCCGTCTCGTGGATCGTTGCCACGTAGGGAATGCCTGGCTCTCGCGCCACCACGTCGTGCCGTGCCAGGCGGTGGGCCACCCGCAATTCGACCTCCAGTCGCGGCAATGCGGGGATGTACAGGTCGAACAGTGCCCGGGCGTGGTCCTCGGTCTGGAACAGGCCGGGGATGTGTACCGTCTGCAGCGTCCGCAAACTCGTCGCGTGGTGTTCCAGTTCCGCGACGTCCAGGAAGTCCGGCGGGATCTTGCCCCGGTACTCGTCCCACCAGCCCTTCGACCGGCCGCCGGTCATCGCGGCGAGGGCGTCGACCAGCGCGGGATCGTCGCATTCGTAGATGCTGGCCAGGCGGCGCAGCCGCTCCTCGCTGATGCCGAACCGGCCCGCTTCGATGTTGGAGATCATCGTGCGGTCCGCGCCCAGCCGCTCGGCGGCGACCGGGGCGGTCATGCCGACGGCTTCGCGCAGACGCCGGAGTTCGGTGCCGAACCGTCGTTGGCGGACGGTGGGGACTTGGCGTGGGGCCATGGGGCGACTCCTTGCTCGGGTGCCCCAGCGTCTCGGCCTCGGAAACCGGCTGTCCGCCGAATCGCACGGAAGCACTCGTTGGAGTGACTTGGGTAGCACCCGTTGGAGAAGCGGGGCTACGGTGTGGCGCACGTCACTACGTCGCCCGGTGTCGGCCCCACGGAAGCGCACCGCTCTCACAAGTGCGGCAATGCCACCGCCCGCCCCCCGAGCGTCTCGACCCGTACGGAACGTACGTCCCGTACCCCTTCGCGCCCCGCATGGAGGTGCCCCGTGAACTCCGAACCGTGGCCCCCGACCCCCGAACCCCTCGCCTTCACCGATCCGTGGGAGTACGAACTCGCCTTCCCCGGTGATCCGCGCGGCCCCGGCATCGCCCGTATGACCTTGCGCGCGGTGCTGGCAGCCCACGGGGTGCCCGAACTCATCGAGCGCGCCGAGCTGTTGACCTCGGAGCTGACCACCAACTCCGTACGGCATGCCAAGGGCTCCGCGAGTGTCCGCATGCGTTGGGCGCATCCCGTCCTGCGGGTCAGCGTCTCGGACACGGCTCCGTACCTGCCCGCCGCGCTGCGCTCGCCCTCACCGGAAGCAGGCAGCGGGCGCGGCCTGTTCATTCTCGACCGCGTGGCCGACCGGTGGGGCGGCTGTGCGCTCGGGGACACGTTGCTCGGGCCGGGAGGCAAGAGCGTGTGGTTCGAGTTGGCGGTACGTACCGGTCCCCCGCCGCCGGAAACGCCGCGCCCACTGGCGGCTTGACCCGTAGCGAAAGGACCGGAAGCCGTGGACGCACCGCAGGAAGACCTGAGCCGCCCGCCCGTACCCGCACCAGGCTGCGCGACGTGTACAGCCCTTGCCGCGCAGCGAGCCGAGGCGCGGGCCCGGTTCGACGCCAGCGCACAGACCGACGCCAACGTCCTCATGCGCCAGCACCAGCGCCGGGAGCACTCCTGATGCCGCGGCGGACGTTCCGGTACGTACCCTTCACGATCACCCAGGACCGGACGGCGGAGCCGGAGTACGAGGCCCGGTGCGTGTCCGGCGACGAGACCGAGTGCGGCGCGAAGTCCGGCACGCACCACGCCCCGGGACCCGTCGAGGAGTGGCAGCGTAAGCACACACAGGAGACCGGGCACCGGCGCTATCGCCGGAACTTCGGTGACTACGCGGTGGTTCAGCCTCCGTCGGACTTGGATGACGCGGCCGGCCCTCCCATCACACACGCCATCGCCGAACTGCTCAAGAACGGAACGACCCCGCATGACTGAACCCCGGATTTCGGAGCGCCTGCGGGCCGGCCTCGTGCAGCGGCTGCTCAAGTCCGGTGCTCTGCGCAGTCCCCAATGGGAGGCAGCCGTGATGGCGGTGCCTCGTGAGGCGTTCCTGTCGCGCGGCTGGTTCGAGTATGAAGAGGGTGGCTGGTACCGGGCTGCGGTGGGGGACGGCCCGGGCGGGCTCGTGCGGGTCTACGAAGACGACACTCTCGTGACACAGGTCGCCGGGGGCGTCTTCCCCGACCAGGTCGAGGGGCGTATCACCGCAGCTCCGTCGTCGTCATCCACCCTGCCGAGCCTGGTCGTGCGGATGCTCGAAGAGCTGCGGGTGGCCGAGGGAATGCGGGTTCTGGAAATCGGTACGGGTACGGGCTACTCGACCGCGCTGCTCTGTCGGGCCGTCGGTGAGGACAACGTGACCACGGTCGAGGTCGACGCCGAGGTGTCCGCCCGGGCCGGGATGGCTCTAGCGGGCGCCGGTCACTGGCCTGTCCGCGTGGTCGGTGACGGGCTCGCGGGCCACGAGGAGGGCGGCCCGTACGACCGCGTGATCGCCACCTGCGGCGTGCACACCGTGCCGGCGGACTGGATCGCTCAGACGCGGCCCGGCGGTGAGGTGCTGCTCACGGTGGGCGGGTGGATGCACGCGTCCGAACTCGTACGGCTGACGGTCTCCGACGACGGTACGGCCAGTGGGCCGGTGCTGGGCGGACAAGTCTCGTTCATGCTGGCCCGGCCGCACCTTCCGCCGCCGCTGGGCCTCTTGCCGAACCTCGGGGAGGAGGACGCGGAGCCCACCGATCTGGGCGCGGACGTGCTCGACGACTGGACGGCCCGGTTCGTCGCACAGTTCGCCGCGCCACGCGCACAGCGGCTGACGCTGCAACGTGAGGGGCGCGCCGAGCACGTCGTGATCGACGTGGACGCCGAGGCGTGGGCGGTGGTTTTCCACGACGGTGCGCGCTGGTTGGTGCGGCAGGGCGGGCCTGCGCGCCTGTGGGACGAGATCGCCGGGCGCGTTGTGCGGTGGAAAGCGGACGGGTGCCCGTCGGCCGACCGTATGTGGCTGCGCGTCGGGCCTGAAGGGCAGCGCCTCACCTGGGGGTGATCACGTACCGGCAGCTGTCGCCGGTACGTATTCACGCCCCTCAGTCCTCGTAATGCATCCGATGCGTCTCCTCCACCACCGGGGCCGCCGGGCTTGGGGGCTGCATGCGGCGGCGTTTGAAGATGCTGACGTAGGCCGCTATGCCGATGATGCCTACGGCCATCAGGATCAGGCCGACGAGGTGCAGGTTGACCCCGGCCATGTGCCAGTCCACCGCGAAGGTCAGGATGCCGCCCAGCGCGAGCAGACCGATGCACCATCCGATGCCCATGGTTTCCGCCTCCGTACGCGATTGGATGTTCCGGGCCGGTCGTGGACCGGGTACCCGGCGGTCCGGGGGCCAATCGCGTGGTGTGGGCGGGCGGTTGTCAGGGGGCGAGGGCGCGGTTCGGGTCGCGTTGCCAGTGTGAGACGTGGGCGTCGTCGTCCAGGTGGACGCCCTTCGGGAGCCGGACGCGGGCCTGGAGGCCGGGGAGGGTGTGGCCGTCGCGGTCGGTGAAGCCGATCGAGAGGGTGCGGGTCTCACGGCCGGTGGTGGGCGTGGTGATGGTGGCGTAGGCGGTGGCGCCGGGGGCGAGGGTGAGCGGGGTGCGGGGCGCGCGTTTGGCGGGCCGTTCACGGAGATGGGTGGGGTCCGTGTCGCCGGCGCGCAGGTGGGGGGAGCCGTGCAGATCGCAGGCGGTACGGGAGGTGTTGGTGACCTGGAGGAGGATGCGGCCGGGCGGCTGGGGGAGCGGCTTGGCGGCCAGCGTCACGCGCGCGGGGTCGCAGGACGCGTGGACCCCGGTGGTGGTCCGGTCGGTGCGGGAGCCGGTCATCTCCGGGCCCAGTGGTTCGTCCGCGCCACCGGAGTCCTTGCCGAAGGGATGGAACGGTTTGCCGTCGCTCGTCCTCAGCGCCTCCTGACCGCCGCACGCGGTGAGCAGGCCGAGAGCGGCCACCGCCGTGAGCCCGGCGGCGGCGGTCCGCAGCGTACGGGTACGGGCGGGCGTACGGGTACGGCCGCGCCCGTTGCCGTGGCGGCTGCGGTCGCGGCGTGCGGTGGCTGCCTCCGTAACGGTGCGGCGCGGCATGGGGTCTCCCGGGGTCGCTGCTGGTGCTGCATGCTGCGATGCCACCTTGACTTGCCGGGCTGCCGCTTGACTAACGCTTCCCTAACGGATGTGGCACAGAGTGGCCGCAAGGGGGCGAGGAGGGAGGAGTGACGGGGGAGGAGGGAGGGGCGGGCCGCCGCGGGGGCAGGGCCGTACCGGCCGAGCGGCGCGCTGGGAGTACGTGATGCCCACGTACTTACAGCGCGCCGCTCAGCTGCCTTCAGCCCCCTCCGCCCCCGCTCCCCGACCCCTCGTCCCGGGCGAACAGCTGCGTCAGCGTGCTGATCGTGTAGACGTCGGTGGCCTCCTCGTCGACCAGGTGCATTTCGGCGAGGCGGTCCAGGCCGTCCTGGATGTCCTCCGGGGCGGAGCCGGCCAGGGACGCGGCGACGGAGGCATTCAGATGGCCGTCGGCGTTGGCGGCGAGGGCCCTGAGCAGCCGTGCGTCGTCCGCCGAGAGGCGGGCCACGGACATCCGCAGGGCCGCCGCGACACCGGTGTCCTCGGCGGACAGCAGGGCCAGCCGCCGCCGTTCGTCGCGCAGGGCGGCGGCCAGGCGGGCCAGCCGCCAGCGCGGGCGGGCGGTCAGCTGGGCGGCTGCCGCGCGCAGGGCCAGTGGCAGGCCGTCGCACAGCTCGACCAGTTCCCGAGCGGCGTCCGGGTCGTCGGCGACCCGTTCCGCGCCGAGCATCGCGCCGAGCAGCGCCGTACCCTCCGCCGCGCCGAGCGCCTGGAGGGGCACCGGCCGGGCGACGTCGGTGGCGACCAGGCCGTCCAGGCGGCTGCGGCTGGTCACGACCGTGGCGCAGTGCTCGCCGCCGGGCAGCAGCGGGCGTACCTGCGCGGAACTCTGCGCGTTGTCGAGGACGACCAGCAGCCGCCGCCCGGCCACCAGCGACCGGAAGAGCGCGGAAGCGGACTGGGCCGAGGTGGGGATGCGGTCGGGTGGCGTGCCGAGTGCCAGCAGGAAGTCCCGCAGGACCTCGGCGGGTTCGGCGGGCGCGCCCTCGTTGAAGCCGCGCAGGTCCGCGAAGAGCTGCCCGTCGGGGAAGGCCTCGGCGTGCCCGTGGGCCCACTGCACGGCGCACGCGGTCTTGCCGACGCCGGCCGGGCCGGTGACGACGGCGAGCGGGCTCTCGCCGGGTACGGCGGACCGCACCACGGCGCTCAGCGCGGCGAGCTGCTGCTCCCGGCCGAGGAAGCGGGCGGGTGGGCGGGGGAGCAGGCGTGGGGCGGACGACCTGGCGGCGGGGCCGCCTGCCGCCTGCGCGGGCACGCGCGGGTCCGCAGGAGCGGCAGCGGTACGGGGGTCCGCCTGGGCACGTACGCGGGGGTCCTGAGCGGGTGCTCGGGGGTCCCCCTGGGCGGGTACGCGTGGGTCCACCGGCGCAGCACCTCCGGCCGTACGCGCGGCGGCCCGCCCGTCTTCGGACTTGCCGTCGCCCGCGCCCTCGGCCCGCAGGATCTCCTCGTACGCCCTCTTGAGCCGCGCCCCCGGCCCGACGCCCAGTTCCTCGTCGAGGAGCCGCCGCGTCCGGTGGAACCACTCCATCGCGTCGGACTGCCGCCCCGTACGGAACAGCGCCTGCATCAGGTCGGCGACCATGCCTTCCCGGAGCGGGTTGTTGACCGCCGCGGTGTAGAGGACCGCCGCGGCCTGTTCGTGCTGACCCAGCGCGCTGTGGGCGCGCGCCAGGGCCTCGGTCGCGGTCAGCCGCTGTTCCTCCAGCGCGTGCGCGGCGGCGGCGAACGGCGGGCTGGTGACGGTGCCGGTGAGCGCCGGGCCGCGCCACAGCCCGAGGGCCTCGCGCAGCAGCGGCACCGCGTCGCCCGGAGCGGACTCCGGGCGGGCGAGCGCGACCAGTTCGCCGAAGCGGTGGGCGTCGATCAGCTCCTCGGGCAGGCGCAGCAGGTACGCCGAGCCGTGGGTGGCCAGTTCGATGCCGTACGCCTCGGCGCCGCCCCCGGCCAGCGTCGCGCGCAGCCGCGAGACGTGGCCCTGCACGACCGTACGGGCGTGCTCGGGCGGTTCGTCCTCCCACAGGGAGTCGATCAACTGCTCCAGCGGGACGGTGGTGTTGGGCTGCAGAAGCAGCAGCGCCAGCACACTGCGCCGCTTGGCGGGCCCGAGCGCCAGCTCACCGGAACCGGTGGCGACGGATATCGGGCCCAGCAGGGAGAAGTCCAACTCAGCTCTCCAGGAAGGCCGTCAGGGCGCCGGCCAGCATGTGCGGGTCCTCGCTGCCGCACAGCTCACGCGCCGAGTGCATGGACAGGATGGCCACGCCGATGTCGACCGTGGCGATGCCGTGCCGCGCGGCGGTGATCGGGCCGATGGTGGTGCCGCAGGGCATGGCGTTGTTCGAGACGAAGGACTGCCACGGCACGCCGGCCCGCTCGCAGGCGTCGGCGAAGACGGCGCGGCCGGTGCCGTCGGTGGCGTAGCGCTGGTTGACGTTGACCTTCAGGATGGGGCCGCCGTTGGGCAGCGGGTGGTGGCCGGGGTCGTGCCGCTCGGTGTAGTTGGGGTGCAGCGCGTGGCCGGTGTCGGAGGACAGACAGACCGTACCGGCGAAGGCGCGTGCGCGGTCCTCGTAGGTGCCGCCGCGGGCGAAGGCCGAACGTTCCAGCACCGTTCCGAGCAGCGGGCCGTCGGCGCCGGTGTCGGACTGGCTGCCGTTCTCCTCGTGGTCGAAGGCGGCGAGCACGGGGATGTACGGGGGCTCCTCGTCGGCGGTGGCGACCGTGGCCAGCGCGACCGTACCGGCGTGTACGGACAGCAGGTTGTCCATCCGCGGCCCGGCGACCAGCTCGCGGTCGCGGCCCAGGTAGGCGGGCGGTTCGATGCTGTGCAGCATCAGGTCCCAGCCGCGTATGTCGCCGGCGCCCGCGCCGATCTCCTCCTCGACGAAGGCGACGAGATCGCCCTCGCGCACCTCGCCCAGGCCCCAGATCGGCGTCATGTGGCGCTGCTTGTCGAGCTTGAGGCCGTCGGCGTTGACAGAGCGGTCCAGGTGGACGGCGAGCTGGGGGACGCGCATCAGCGCGCGGTCCACGTTGACCAGCCGGGTGCTGCCGTCGCGCAGTGTGACCCGGCCGCTGAGGCCGAGGTCGCGGTCGAGCCAGGTGTTGAGCAGGGTGCCGCCGTAGACCTCGACGGCGACCTGCCGCCAGCCGCGGTGGCCGGTGTCCGGGATGGGCTTGACGCGCAGGTTGGGCGAGTCGGTGTGGGCGCCGACGATGCGGTACGGGGTGGCGGCGGTGGCGCCCGCCGGGACGTACCAGGCGATGATCGCGCCGCCGCGCAGCACGTACTTGCCGCCGCTCTCCCCGTCCCAGGCATCGGTCTCGGCGACCTGCCGGAAGCCCGCTTTCTCCAGCCGCTCGGCGGCGTTGGCCACCGCGTGGTACGGCGAGGGAGAGGCGGCGAGGAAGGACATCAGGTCGTCGGTGTGGCCGCGGTCGAAGCGGGGGGATTGGCTCATGGTTTCAGCATAAGGACTGCGGGGTGCCCTTCCCTGGTATACGAATCCGCATGCATCACGGTATGGGAACCTCAGTGCCCTTTCGGGCAGCCGGATGTCCCGGCCCCTAAGGCCGGTCTCCGGTGTCGAGCGCCCCCCCCGTATGCCGGTGCCCTCGCACGGCGATGCCCGCCTCCCCGGGGGATGGGAGGCGGGCAACGTCAGTGTTGCGCGTTTGTCTGAGAACGCTGTGAGAGCGTCCCGGTCACCGTCCGTTTCCGGACGGTGCTTAACCGGTCGTTAGAACGCCCGCAGCGCGTCCCACGTCCCTCGGGACACCTCAGAACGCGGCCTCGTCCAGCTCCATCAGCGACTGGTCGACGGTCTCGGCCAGGCCACGCTGCACGGAGACGCCCGGCAGCACGTTGTGCGCGAAGAACTTCGCCGCCGCGATCTTGCCCTCGTAGAACGGCTTGTCCTTGCTGGAGGCACCCGCCAGCTTCTCGCTCGCGACCGCCGCGCCCTTCAGGAGCAGGTAGCCGACGACCACGTCGCCCGAGGCCATCAGCAGGCGGGTGGTGTTCAGGCCGACCTTGTAGATGGACTTCACGTCCTTCTCGGTGGCCGCGAGGTCGGTCAGCATGGCGCCGACGATGGCCTCCAGGTCGGCGGCGGCCTTGGCCAGCTCGCCGCGGGCGGCCTCCAGCTCCGCGCCGCCGACGGCCTCCGCGAGGAACTTCTTGATCTCCTCGGAGAGGGCGGTCAGCGCCTGGCCCTGGTCGCGGACGATCTTCCGGAAGAAGAAGTCCTGGCCCTGGATGGCGGTGGTGCCCTCGTAGAGGGTGTCGATCTTGGCGTCGCGGATGTACTGCTCGATCGGGTACTCCTGGAGGTACCCGGAGCCGCCGAAGGTCTGCAGCGACTGGGCCAGCTGCTCGTAGGACTTCTCCGAGCCGTAGCCCTTGACGATCGGCAGCAGCAGGTCGTTCAGGCGGGTCGCGGCGGAGGCGTCCTCGCCCGCGGCCTCCTTGGCGATGATCTCGTCCTGGACGGTCGCGGTGTAGAGCACCAGGGCGCGCATGCCCTCGGCGTACGCCTTCTGCGTCATCAGCGCGCGGCGCACGTCGGGGTGGTGGGTGATGGTGACGCGCGGCGCGGTCTTGTCGGTGAAGGCGGCCAGGTCGGGACCCTGCACGCGCTCCTTGGCGTACTCCAGGGCGTTGAGGTAGCCGGTGGAGAGGGTGGCGATGGCCTTCGTGCCGACCATCATCCGCGCGAACTCGATGATCTTGAACATCTGGCGGATGCCGTCGTGCTTCTCGCCCAGCAGCCAGCCCTTGGCCGGGTGGTTGGCGCCGAAGGTCATCTCGCACGTGTTGGACGCCTTCAGGCCCATCTTGTGCTCGACGTTGGTGGCGTAGACGCCGTTGCGCTCGCCCAGCTCGCCGGTCTCCCAGTCGAAGTCGTACTTCGGCACGATGAACAGCGACAGGCCCTTGGTGCCCGGACCGGCACCTTCGGGGCGGGCGAGGACGAAGTGCACGATGTTCTCGGACATGTCGTGCTCACCGGAGGTGATGAAGCGCTTGACGCCCTCGATGTGCCAGGAGCCGTCCTCCTGCTGGACGGCCTTGGTGCGGCCGGCGCCGACGTCCGAGCCCGCGTCCGGCTCGGTCAGCACCATGGTGGAGCCCCACTGCTTGTCCACCATCAGCTGCGCGATCTTGTGCTGCTCCTCGGTGCCCTCGTCGTGCAGCACGCCCGCGAAGGCGGGTCCCGAGGCGTACATCCAGATGGCCGGGTTGGCGCCCAGGATGGTCTCGGCGAAGGCCCACAGCAGGGAGCGGGGCGCGGTGGTGCCACCGATCTCCTCCGGGATGCCCAGGCGCCACCACTCGGCGTCCATGTACGCCTGGTAGCTCTTCTTGAAGGTGTCGGGCACCGGCGCGGTGTTGGTGTCCGGGTCGAAGACCGGCGGGTTGCGGTCGGTGTCGGCGAAGGAGTCGGCCAGCTCGTTCTCGGAGAGCCGGGCGATCTCGCTCAGCACGCTCTTGGCGGTGTCCACGTCCATCTCCGCGAACGGTCCGGTGCCGTACACGCTGTCGCGGCCGAGGACCTCGAAGAGGTTGAACTCGATGTCGCGGAGATTCGACTTGTAGTGGCCCATGGGTACGGCTCCGTAAGGTTCGGGAGGAGACCCAGCGCTTGGAAGCGAGGGACCTCAAACGCAATACCAGCAAGTAGCTCCGATGATGCTACCCGTCGGTAATAAGAAGCAACCCCTAACCGCCCATCTGTGACGAGCGTCCCTGGGACGCCTCCGCACCCCTGCCGCCCTTCGGCATGCTCATGACCCCCAGGGCCCTACGGCATGCTCACGGCCGGTCCGACCACTTCCCCGACCTGCCGCTGGTGGTCACCCGGCACACGGCGGGCTTCCCCGGACCCGGCGACTTCCCCGAGGCGACCTGGCGCTCGCCGTCGAGCAGAATCCGGCAGGAGGCCGTGCCGTTCCCGGCCGGCGTCACCTCCAGCAGCGCTTCCTCGCCGCCGTCCACGACGACCGTCTTGCGCCACGGCAGCCGCGTCTCGCCGGTCTCCGTCTCGCGCCGCTCGCCGCCCGGGTGCGGGCCGGAGTCGTGCAGGTAGCGCATCTTGGCCGCGCGCGGCGGTCCGCCGGTGGAGGCGGCCTCGTACGTCAGGGACCAGGCGGCCCCCGAGTCCCGGAGCTGGGTGGCGCCGTACAGCATCAGCCCGCAGGCGGTCAGGGCGGTGACGGTGAGCAGCACGCCGCCGCGGGTGATACGCGGTTTTCGGCGGTCACGGTCGGTCACGCGGTCGGTCATCGGTGGCGGCCCCGGTCGGTGGGTGGCGATCTCGTTGGCCGTTCCAACGTAGCGGGCGGCGCCGACTCAGTACGCTGTGCGGCATGTACGGCTACGACCAGAACGCGGGCGCCGGGCAGCAGCAGTACGGTGCGCCCCCGCCGCAGCACCCGGCCCCCGGCGGCTACGGCGAGCAGCCGCTGTACCCCGAGCCGTCCCCGCCCTCCCTTGCCGACGCGGTACGTGCCTTCACCACCGGATCGATGTCCGCCGAGGACTTCCAGGGCATCTTCTCCACGTCCAAGGTCTACTGCCCGCGCGGCGACAACCCCGGCTTCCTGGCGCTGCACAACACCCAGCAGCCGGTCATCCCGATGTTCACCTCGCTCAAGGAGCTGCGCCGGTACGCGGGCAAGGAGTCCAAGTACTTCGTGATCACCGGCGCCGAGGTCCTGGACCTGCTACCGACCGGCTATGGCTTCGTCCTGGACATGGAGGGCGATCACCGGATGGTCTTCGACGCCAAGTCGGTGGAGCAGATGGTCGACTTCGCGATGCGGCGGATGTACGGCTGAGGCTTCGTATGCGGCGGATGCCCGGCTGAGGCCGGTTCCCGGCGGCGGCACCGGAGGGTGCCGCCGCTTTTTGCGTTTCCGCGCTGCCGGAACGATTACTTCCCGCCGGGGGCCGGCGGGGAATGCCGATCGCCTTGCTAGTCGTTCAGTCTTCAACTAAATTGAAAGCGGAACGACCGAGGAGGCCGTCATGCCCGCAGTGACCGTAGAGAATCCGCTGAGCCTGCCGCGTGTGGCGGCGCCAGCCGACGCCCGGCCGCGCGCCGTGCTCGCGGTGTCCACCGCGCCCAGCGGTTTCGAGGGGGAGGGCTTCCCGGTACGCCGTGCCTTCGCCGGCATCGACTACAAGTACCTGGACCCGTTCATCATGATGGACCAGATGGGCGAGGTGGAGTACGCGCCGGGCGAGCCCAAGGGCACCCCCTGGCACCCGCACCGCGGCTTCGAGACCGTCACGTACCTGATCGACGGCAGCTTCATCCACCGCGACTCGCACGGCGGCGGTGGCGTGATCAACGACGGCGACACCCAGTGGATGACGGCCGGCTCCGGCCTGCTGCACATCGAGGCGCCGCCGGAGGAGCTGGTCATGACCGGCGGGCTCTTCCACGGCCTCCAGCTGTGGGTGAACCTTCCCAAGAAGGACAAGATGATGGCGCCCCGCTACCAGGACATCGGCGGCGGCCAGGTGAAGCTGCTGACGTCGGCGGACGGCGGCGCGCTGCTGCGGCTGATCGCCGGCGACATCGACGGTCACCAGGGGCCCGGCATCACCCACACGCCGATCACGATGATGCACGTATCGGTCAACCCGGGTGCCGAGGTGACCATCCCGTGGCGCTCGGACTTCAACGCGCTGGCGTACGGGCTGGCCGGACGCGGCACCGCGGGCCCGGTCGGACGCCCGTTCCGTATGGGCCAGTCCGTGGTGTTCGGCCCCGGCGGCGACTCGCTGACCATCCGGGCGGACGCCACACAGGAGTCCCGCAGCCCCAACCTGGAGGTCGTCCTCCTGGGCGGCAAGCCGATCCGCGAGCCGATGATGCACTACGGCCCGTTCGTGATGAACACCCACGCCGAACTGGCCCAGGCCTTCGAGGACTTCCAGGCCGGGCGGCTGGGGACGGTCCCGGCCGACGGCCACTGAGGCCGGAGTGGCATGCCGGTGATCCGCGGGGAGCGCATCCGCTCCCCGCGGAATGCCGTCACGTACGGGCGGCCCCGTGATCCACTGGCAGGGTGCGAAACGATCTGAGATCCCCGGACCGTCAGCCGCTCCTCCCGGTCGCCGCCCGCCGCGCCGCGGCCTGGTGCGGAGTGGGACTGCTCGTCGCCGCCGTGGTGGCCGTCGGCGTCTGGCTGTGTGTGCTGCTGAGCGCCGCCGTCACCCCCGTGCTGCTGGCGCTGCTCGGCAGCGCGCTGCTCGGGCCGGTCTACCGGCGACTGGTGGCGATGAAACTCAACCAGTCGCTGGCCGCCGGGCTGACCTGCGCGCTGCTGGTCGTGGTGGTCGGCGGCGCCGGCTACATCGTCGTCAGCGCGCTGATCGACACCGGGGACCAGATCCTCGCCTCGCTCAAGGACGCCGCCAAGGAGGTGTCCCGGCACTTCGGCGCCGCGGGCACGTCACTGGACGACATCGTCTCGAACGCCAAGCCCTTCATAGGGAAGTTCGGCGGCACCGCGGCCAGTGGCCTGCTGGAAGGCGTCGGCGTCGTCGCGGCCACACTCGCCGCATCCGTGCTGGCCCTGTTCCTGACCTTCTTCTTCCTGCGCGACTCCGACAAGGCCGTGCGCGCGCTGCACGACTGGGCGCCCGGCGAGTCGGGGCCGGGCCTGGAACAGATGGCCCGCCGCGGCTTCCAGGCCATCGAGGGCTTCATGCGCGGTACGACGCTGATCGCGCTGATCGACGCCGTCGGCATCACCATCGGCCTGCTGATCCTCCAGGTGCCCGGCGCGGTCGGCCTGGGCGCGCTGGTCTTCGTCGGCGCCTACATCCCGTACCTGGGCTCCTTCCTGTCCGGCTCGGTGGCCGTGCTGGTCGCGTTCGCCGACGACCGCGGCCCAGCCATCGCCCTGTGGACCCTGGGCATCGTCCTGGTGGTGTTCTTCCTGGAGGGCCACATCCTCCAGCCGATCGTGCAGAGCCGTACGGTCCAGATGCACCCGGCGATCGTGATGCTGGCGATCACCGCGGGCGCCAGCGTCGCCGGGGTGATGGGCATGCTGCTGTCCGTACCGCTGACCGCGGCGGCCTTCGGCGTGCTCTCGGAGCTGCGCCGGCACTACGCGGCGGGCTCGGGCAGCGAATCGTCGGAGAAGGCGTCCAGGTCCGGCAGCGACGGCTCGGCGCCGTCCGCCGCGTCCTCGTAGAGCTCGAACCACGTCGACTTGCCGTCGCCGCGCGGGTCCACGCCCCACGCGCCGGCCAGCAGCTCCATCAGCACCAGGCCGCGCCCCGAGGACGCCAGCTCGCCCGGGGTGCGGCGGTGCGGCAGCTCGTCGCTGCCGTCCGCCACGTCGACCCGGATACGGCGCTGTCCCGGCACCCCGGTGATCTCCGCGACCAGCAGCGCGTCGCCGTCCGTGTGCATCAGGACGTTGGTGACCATCTCGGAGACCATCAGGACGGCGGAGTCCACCTGGTCCTCGTCGGCCCAGTCGTGCAGCACGTCGCGCACCTGGCGGCGCGCCTCCGCTATCCGCTCGGGCTCGGACTGCCGCACGGTGAGCACCGTACGGCGTACGGGCCGGTGCGCCGCCGTGCCGCCGCTGCCCACCCCGCAGCTGCCGCCCTCGCGGCACAGCAGCAGCATCGCTATGTCGTCCTCGCGCCGGTCCACGAACGGGCCGGTGGTGTGGTACGAGGACGGGCCGTGCACGGCCTGTACGAGGGCGTCGGCCAGCCGCTCCAGGCCCGCGGCGTCCTCCAGGGCCGGCGCCACCACCCGCTCGGTGGGCTCGCCGTGCACGTCCTCGGCCCCGTACGTCTCGATCACGTGCCGCAGCCGGGCCCAGCCCGACTCCAGGTCGTGCCCGCCGGTCTCGATCAGCCCGTCCGTACAGACCAGCATCGTCTCGCCGGGCTCCAGGACGAGCCGGGTGGTGGGGTAGTCGGTGTCCGGCACGATGCCCAGCGGCAGGCCGCCCGCGGTGGGCCGGACGAGCACGGTGCCGTCGGCCATCCGGATGGTCGGGTCGGGGTGCCCGGCCCGCGCGATGTCCAGCAGGCCGGTGGCCGGGTCCACCTCGATGTACAGGCAGGTGGCGAAGCGCGGGTCCTCGCCGCCGAACTCGGTGTCGTTGATCCCGGACAGGAAGCGGGAGGCGCGGGAGAGCACCGCGTCCGGGTGGTGGCCCTCGGAGGCGTAGGCGCGCAGGGCGATCCGCAGCTGCCCCATCAGGCCCGCCGCCCGTACGTCATGGCCCTGGACATCGCCGATGACCAGCGCGATCCGGCCGGACGGCAGCGTGATCATGTCGTACCAGTCGCCGCCGACCTCCAGCCCACCGCCGGTGGGCACATACCGCGCCGCCACCGTCATGCCCGGGATGTCCGGCTGCACGGTCGGCATCATGCTGCGCTGGAGGCCGTCGGTCAGCTCACGCCGCGACTCCTGGTCGCCGGCGCGGGCCAGCGCCTGGGCGAGCATCCGGGCGACGGTGGTCAGCACCGCGCGCTCGTCGGGCGTGAAGGCGACCGGGGTGCCGAAGCCGGCCATCCAGGCGCCGATCGTGCGGCCCGCGCTGACCAGCGGCAGAAAGGCCCAGGACGTGCGGTTGAAGGGCTCGGCGAGCGGCCAGGTGGCGGGGTAGCGGCGGCGGTAGGACTCGGGGGTGGGCAGGTAGATGGCGCGGCCGGTCCGTATCACCTCGGCGGCCGGGTACTCGGTGTCCAGCGGCATGTCGACGAAGGGCTCGATGTCGCCCTGCTGGTGTCCGTGGTGGCCGATGACGGAGATCCGGTCGCCCTCGATGCCGAAGACCGCCAGGCCGTCCGGGCTGAAGCCGGGCATGGACAGGCCCGCTGCGACGCGCAGCACCTCGGCCGTGGAGTGCGCCTCGGCCAGCGCGCGGCCCGCGTCCAGCAGGAACGCCTCGCGGGAGCGGCGCCAGTCGCCGGTGACCGGGGCGTGCGGGGAGGCGGTGCCGGGCTGTGTCTCGGGGATCTCCTGGACGGTGCCGACCAGCTCGTAGTCCGTGTGGTCGGTCTCGCTGCGCAGGAAGGCGCGGGAGCGGCTGCGCACGATGCGCAGCACCCGGCCCTCGCTGTCCATCACCCGCAGCCGGGCCTCGGCGATGGTGCTCTCGGTGACGGCGAGGTTGACGATGCCGGTGATCTCGGCGAAGTCGGCCGGGTGAAGGTGGGAGCGCACCGCCGCCTCGGACAGCTCGACGGGCTCCGCGGGCAGCCCCAGCAGCCGGGCGGTCTCGGCGTCGAGGGTCACCTGTCCCGAGACGTTGTCCCAGCGCCACAGGCCGGTCGCGGTGGCGGCCAGGAGGTCCTTGGTGCGCATTGCATCACTTTAGGTGGGTTTGACGGGAGCCGACCAGTGCGGTGGGTACCGCGGCGGATACCTCTATCTTCGCATGTGGCGTTTGACGCGCACGCGTCAATCGGGGCCTCGGTCCGACCGGTAACCTGGAGCGGTTAACTCTCACACTCCAACTTGCGACGACTTGGATGAGCGATGCATCGGTACCGGTCCCATAACTGTGGCGAGCTCCGAGCCGCGGACGTCGACACCGACGTCCGCCTCAGCGGCTGGCTGCACAATCGACGTGACCTGGGCGGCATCCTCTTCATCGATCTTCGCGACCACTACGGTCTGGTCCAGCTCGTCGCCCGCCCCGGCACCCCCGCCAACGAGGCGCTGTCCTCCCTGACCAAGGAGACCGTCGTCCGTATCGACGGCAAGGTCAGCGCGCGCGGCGCGGACAACGTCAACCCCGAGCTGCCCACCGGCGAGATCGAGGTCGAGGTCACCGAGGTCGAGGTGCTCGGCGCCGCCGAGCAGATCCCCTTCACGATCAACGCCGAGGACGGGGTCAACGAGGAGAAGCGCCTCGAATACCGCTTCCTGGACCTGCGCCGCGAGCGGATGCACCGCAACCTGATGCTGCGCACCGCCGTCATCTCCGCCATCCGGCACAAGATGACCGCGCTCGGCTTCAACGAGATGGCGACGCCGATCCTGTCCGCGACCTCCCCCGAGGGCGCCCGCGACTTCCTCGTCCCGTCCCGCCTGCACGCCGGCAAGTTCTACGCGCTGCCGCAGGCCCCGCAGCAGTTCAAGCAGCTGCTGATGATCGCGGGCTTCGACCGGTACTTCCAGATCGCGCCCTGCTTCCGCGACGAGGACGCCCGCGCGGACCGCTCGCCGGGCGAGTTCTACCAGCTCGACGTCGAGATGAGCTTCGTCGAGCAGGAAGACGTCTTCGGCCCGATCGAGCAGCTGATGACCGAGCTGTTCACCGAGTTCGGCGGCGGCCGCACGGTCACCTCGCCGTTCCCGCGCATCCCGTTCCGCGAGTCGATGCTCAAGTACGGCTCCGACAAGCCGGACCTGCGCGCCGAGCTGGAGCTCGTCGACGTCTCCTCGGTCTTCGCCGGTTCCGGCTTCAAGGCGTTCGCCGACAAGCACGTCCGCGCCCTGGCCGTGCCGGACACCGCCGACCAGCCGCGCAAGTTCTTCGACCAGATGGGTGACTTCGCCGTCCAGCAGGGCGCGAAGGGCCTGGCCTGGGTCCGTGTCGGCGAGTCGAACACTCTGACCGGTCCGATCGCCAAGTTCCTCACCGAGGACGACGTGAAGGCGCTGGTCGAGGCCCTGGACCTGAAGCCCGGCTCGGCGGTCTTCTTCGGCGCCGGCGAGTTCGACGAGGTCTCCAAGATCATGGGCGCGGTCCGCGTCGAGGCCGCCAAGCGCACCGGCCACTTCGTCGAGGGCGAGTTCCGCTTCTGCTGGATCGTCGACTTCCCGATGTTTGAGAAGGACGAGGACACCGGCAAGATCGAGTTCTCCCACAACCCGTTCTCCATGCCGCAGGGCGGCCTGGAAGCGCTGGAGACCAAGGACCCGCTGGACATCCTGGCCTGGCAGTACGACATCGTCTGCAACGGCGTCGAGCTGTCCTCCGGCGCCATCCGCAACCACGAGCCGGAGGTCATGTACAAGGCCTTCGCCATCGCCGGCTACGACAAGGAGACCGTCGAGGCCGAGTTCGGCGGCATGCTCCGCGCCTTCAAGTTCGGCGCCCCGCCGCACGGCGGCATCGCCCCGGGCGTCGACCGCATCGTCATGCTCCTCGCCGACGAGCCCAACATCCGCGAAACCATCGCCTTCCCCCTCAACGGCAACGCCCAGGACCTGCTCATGGGCGCGCCGACGGAGGTCGACGAGTCGCGGCTGAAGGAGCTGCACCTGTCGATCCGCAAGCCGCAGGTGAAGTAGGTCGTTCGTACGTGTGAAGGGCCCGCGATCACGGGATCGCGGGCCCTTTTGCGTGTCAGGGTCCGGGCGTGGAGGGAAACCGGAAGCGGCTCCGGCGGCAGCGGAGAAGCCCACATATGGAGGTCGGTCGGCATGTCGGAACTTCTGCTGGAGGTCGACGACGAGGCGCTGGCGGAAGCCGCGAAGCTTCTCGGTACGAAGACCGAGAACGACACGGTCAACATGGCGTTGCTGGACGTGGTCAAGCGGCGTAACCGGGCCATGGCGCTTGCTGAGCTGCGCGACCTGGGAGCGAAGGGCGACTTCGACACGGGGTTCGCGCCCTAAGCTGGACCTGAGCCAGTGCGTCGGGAGGACCTCCAGTGGACAGCAACATCAACGCGCTCATCAAGATGTGGCACGAGCAGGATATTCCCGATGGTCTGCGTGCCGAGCTGCTCGACGGCGAACTCGTCATGCAGGCGAATCCCGGGATCGTCCATGACCTCCCGGCCCGCAGCCTCGTCCGGCACACTCCGGAGCCTTTCGAGGCATGGAGCGAGCGCGGCATTTTGGTGGCCGATGATTACCGCCCCCGCGCCGATGCCGTCATCATCCGTGCTGAAGACCGCCCGGCCCCCGACTTCGCAGAAGCGGACTTGCCGCCGCAGATCGTCCTCGCCGTCGTCGAGACGGTCTCCACCACCCGTACGGCCATCAAGCGGGACTGGGAGGACAAGCGCGAGCGCTACGCCGAGGCCGGAATCCCCGTCTACTTGATCGTTGACCCCAACGACGCCACCTGGCACATCCTCCAGCTCGACGGCCGCCATTACGTCGAGACCGCGAAGGGCATCTTCGGCCAGGAGATCCCCCTGCCGGAGCCGATGGGTTTCACCGTACGGACGGCGGGCTGGCACCCGTACGGCGGGACTGGCGGCACCGGCGGTACGTCCGCGTAGGCGCCGCCCGCGCATGCCGAGGGCCCGGAACCGGTGACCGGTTCCGGGCCCTCGCGCTATGTCGTCGGCCTGCCTACTCCGCCGCCCCGAACCGCTCCCGGTACGACTCCAGGTCATCCTCCGTGATCTTCGCGAAGAGCACCGGCGGCACCGTGAACGCCGTGCCGGCCGGGACCGAGGACAGTGCGCGGGCCTCGTCCGCCGTGACCCAGGCGGCCGTGTCGCCGTCCAGTGCGAACGCGCCGCGCATGGCCTTCGCGGCGGCCGGGATGAACGGCTCCGAGACGATCGCGTACAGGTGGATCAGGTTCATCGCGGTCCGCAGCGTCAGCGCCGCCGCTTCCTGGTCGGTCTTGATCTCCAGCCAGGGGGCCTTCTCCTCCAGGTAGGAGTTGCCGGCGCTCCACAGCGCCCGCAGGGCCGCGGCCGCCTTGCGGAACTGGAGGGCCTCCATGTGGCCCTCGTACTCCGCCAGCAGCTCGGCGATCTGCTCGCCCAGCTTCGCCTCGGCCTCTCCGGCCGCCGCGCCCGCCGGCACCTCGTCACCGAAGCGCTTGCGGGAGAAGGACAGCACCCGGTTGACGAAGTTGCCGAGGGTGTCGGCCAGGTCCTTGTTGACCGAGGAGGAGAAGAGTTCCCAGGTGAAGGACGTGTCGTCGGACTCGGGCGCGTTGGCCACCAGGAAGTAGCGCCAGTAGTCGGCGGGCAGCAGCTCCAGCGCCGCGTCGGTGAAGATGCCGCGCCGCTGCGAGGTGGAGAACTTGCCGCCGTAGTACGTCAGCCAGTTGAACGCCTTGAGGAAGTCGACCTTCTTCCAGGGCTCGCGGGTGCCGAGCTGGGTGGCCGGGAACATCACCGAGTGGAACGGGACGTTGTCCTTGGCCATGAACTCCGTGTAGCGCACATCGTCGGCCTCGTACCACCACGACTTCCAGTCGCGGTTCGCCGGGTCCGCGTCCGCCCACTCCTTCGTCGAACCGATGTACTCGATCGGCGCGTCGAACCACACGTAGAAGACCTTGCCCTCGGCGGCCAGCTCCGGCCACACGTCGCCCGGCACCGGCACGCCCCAGTCCAGGTCACGGGTGATCGCGCGGTCGTGCAGGCCCTCGGTCAGCCACTTGCGGGCGATGGAGGAGGCCAGCGTCGGCCACTCGTCGCCCGCCTCGTCGATGAACTTCTCGACCTCGCCCTGGAGCTTGGACTGGAGCAGGAAGAGGTGCTTGGTCTCGCGCACCTCCAGGTCGCTGCTGCCGCTGATCGCCGAACGGGCGTCGATCAGATCGGTCGGGTCCAGGACGCGGGTGCAGTTCTCGCACTGGTCGCCGCGGGCCTTGTCGTAACCGCAGTGCGGGCACGTGCCCACGATGTAGCGGTCCGGCAGGAAGCGGTCGTCGGCGACCGAGAAGACCTGGCGGATGGCCCGCTCCTCGATGAAGCCGTTCTCGTGGAGCTTGCGCGCGAAGTGCTGGGTCAGCTCCACGTTCTGCTGCGAGGAGCTGCGCCCGAAGTGGTCGAACCGCAGGTGGAAGCCGTCGTAGATGGCCTTCTGCGCTTCGTGCTGCTCGGCGCAGAACGCGGCGACCGACTGGCCGGCGTCCTTCGCGGCCAGCTCGGCGGGCGTGCCGTGCTCGTCCGTCGCGCAGATGTAGAGCACATCGTGCCCGCGCTGGCGCATATAGCGCGCGTACACGTCGGCCGGGAGCATGGACCCCACCATGTTGCCCAGGTGCTTGATCCCGTTGATGTACGGAAGGGCGCTGGTGATGAGGTGTCGAGCCATTGCCGGCTGCTCCCAAGTCGCTACGGTGAGTGAGGTTTTGTTCTACGGAACGTCAATATCGTACTGGACCGGTGTATGGCCACCGCGCCCGGTTTTCCCCGTACCGTACGTCCCTTGATCGCTCCGGCTCCGCGTTCAGGGCTTACGGGCGACGACCAGCCCCCAGCCGGGGCTGCCGTCCGGACGGCGGGCCGCTCCCCGTACCGGCATGACCTCCACGGCGAACCCGGCCGCGCGCAGGTCGGCGCGTACGGCCCCCAGCGACGAAGTCCGGTAGTACATGACGAACGGCGGACGCCACACCAGGTTCCGTACGCGCATCACCGCGTCGAAACCGAGCAGCGTCCAGTACAGCGCGGAGCGCGGGGGCGGCGGCGCGGCGATCGGAAAGGCGAAGATCCCGCCCGGCCGCAGGGCCCGGTGGACACCGGCGAAGACGGCGGCGCGCTCGGCGGGCAGGAAGTGGCCGAGGGCGCCGAAGGTGACGGCGAGGTCGAAGGCGGCGGTGAAGGGGAGGGCGCGGGCGTCGGCGCGGAGGTACGTGACGGCGGGCGTACGCGGGGGCCCGGCCACGGCCTGCCGGGCCGCCGTGAGCATCCCCGTACTGAAATCCACGCCGACGACACGCTCGCGGCACAGCGACCGCAGTACGCCGATACCCGCGCCCGTACCGCAGCACACGTCGAGCCCGGCCTCGAAGAGGCCCCCGGAGGGGCCGCGCCCCCGCAACGCCTCACCGGTCGCCTCAAGGATCCGGTCGGGAGTACGGAACGGCGTGTGGTCGAACTTCGGGGCCAGCAGGTCGTAGCCGCGCTCCACGGAGGAGAGGGCCTGCACGGTCAGCTCGCGGAGCGTGGGGCCCTGGGGAGAGAACACGGGGTCAGGGTACTGAGTTGGGGGCGCTTGCGTGGGGGGTGCCCACCGGCACGCCCCGTATCACCACCGGCAAAACGGGCCTTACGGGGTCCCCGCCGCCTCTATTGCGGGGCGCCCGCACCCTCCCCGTGCTTCGGCGCCTTCCCGTTCACCAGTACGCCCGCGACGACCGCCGCCAGCAGCATGATCCCCGCACCCCAGCCGATCGCCACCGTGAATCCGTGCACGACGCCGTCCTTCACGACCCCGTCCCGCGCGGCGGGCGTGAGGCGCCCGCCCGCTTCCCGCGCCGCGCTCGCCAGGTGGCTTCCGATGTACGTCGCGCTCGCCGACGTGGCGATCGTGTTCAGCAGCGCCGTACCGATGGAACCGCCCACCTGCTGAGCCGTATTGACGGTCGCCGACGTGACGCCCGAATCCTGCGGCGCCACCCCGGCCGTCGCCGTCGCCATCACCGGCATGAAGATCAGGCCCATCCCCAGCCCGACCAGAATCTCCGACGGCAGCACATGCGATACGTACGCGGGCTCGGCCGTCAGCGTCGTCAGCCAGGCCAGCCCGGCCGCCGCCAGTACGGCACCCGGCACCATCAGCATCCGCGGCGGAATGTGGTGCAACAGCCGGGCGGATATCTGCGTCGATCCGACGATGATGGCCGCGGTGATCGGCAGAAACGCCATGCCGGTCTTCACCGGCGAATACCCCAGCACCACCTGGAGGTAATACGTCATGAACAAGAACATCCCGAACATGGCGATGACCGCCAGCGCCATGGTCAGAAACGCGCCCGCACGGTTCCGGTCCCGCACGATGTGCAGCGGCAGCAACGGATACCTGGCCCGGCTCTGCCACCACGCGAAAACCACCAGCAGCGCGGCCCCGCCCACCAGCATCCCCAGCACCAGCCCGTCGTTCCACCCCCGCGGCTGCGCCTCGCTGCACCCGTAAACAATGGCGACCAGCCCACCGCACCCCAAGACCACGCCCAGCACGTCCAACCGCGCCGCCCCACCATTTCCCCGCCGGTCGTGCAGAAACACCCACGCACCGGCTATCGCTATGAGGGCGATCGGCACATTCACATACAGGCACCACCGCCAGTCCAGGTACTCGGTCAGCAGCCCGCCCGCTATCAGCCCGATGGCCGACCCACCGCCCGCGATGGCGCCGTAAATCCCGAACGCCTTCCCCCGTTCCTTCCCGTCCGTGAACGTCGTCGTCAGCAACGACAGCGCGGCCGGCGCCAGCAGAGCCCCGAAAGCACCCTGCAGGGCCCGAGCCCCGAACAGCATCCCCTGCCCGGTGGCCGCACCACCCAGTGCTGAAGCGACCGCAAACCCCACCAGCCCGGTGACGAAAGCCCGCTTCCGCCCCACCAGGTCGGCAATCCGCCCACCCAGCAACAACAACCCACCGAACGCGAGCGTGTACGCAGTGATGACCCACTGCCGGTTGGCGTCCGACATATGCAGCTCCCGCTGCGCGGACGGCAGGGCGATATTCACGATCGTCGCGTCCAGCACAACCATCAACTGCGCCAACGCGATAACAACGAGGCCCCACCACCGCCGTGGATCCGGCTCCCCCGCAGCTTCCGCACGCCCCTGCGTCCGACTCTGGCTCTGGCTCATGGGGTCCTGCCTTCGCCGTGGTCAACGGTCAGCGGTCACCCCGCCACGCGAGGAGCCGCAGCATCTGTCCAGCGTAGGCGCAGCACCGACCCTGCGCTCGTTGGAAAGTTCGAGTCCCTAGGTGCCTGTTCGCTCGTCCTTCACGGTGGCTGCTTGGGCACCTCTACCTGTCCAGCGAAAGTATGACCTGCCGATCTGTGATGCTAATGCTGGTAACCTTCACTGTCATTTCATCGTTGACTGCGAAGTTTTGATCGCGTGGGGCTTCGGAAGCGGGGAGAAATCCGATGATTGATCTTTCCAGTCGAACGAAGATGCCCACCGGTGCGATCTTGGTGATGGTGCCAGTCAATATCGCGTCGAGATTCGACCGTGCAAAGGCGATGAAAGGGTCAGGCTGGAGATCTTTGATGGATAGGTAGGGTTGGTGGCGATCTGGATCGACACCGAGTACAACTACTATGATTTCCTCTCCAGTCTGGACTGCTTGCGACGGGTGATCAATGCGGTCCCAAGTAAGGTTGGGAACCGTCACGAATCCTGTGACTCCGTCAAGGTCGATGAACGCGCCGAAATCGGTCACGGAATGCACTCGCCCCCTGCATACCTTCCCGGGGGTCATGGAATCTGGGATCGGCTCGTCGGCATTCGTGGGCTTTGGCATTACTGATTTCTTTTGATTGCGTCAGTCTCTCAGTGGCACAGCTGTCCCCCCACCCCCGTGTGGTCAATGCCGTAACACTCTTACACATGGCACTGACAATGGGCCCGAGCCCGGGGAGAAGTGTCTGCCCCGGTGTCGTGGTGAAGAATTCAACAATTGGCTGTGCTCGAAACCGCGTCGGCCGCGGCGGGCCGGACGGGCCCGGCCGCGGCCGGTGGGTGGAGATGTGGGGTGATGGGAGCGGGGGTGGCCGTCAGTCGGGGAGGATGCCGGACTTGCGGGCCTCGGTCAGCCAGGTGGGGAACTCGGTCATGAGCTGTTGGTAGAGGTCCGCGTCGGCGAGGGAGCGGGGGTCGCGGCCGGCGTGGAAGAAGCCCGCGTTGTCGATGACGCGCTTTTCCGGTACGGCCAGTTCGTCCAGCTTGCGGAGGAAGTCGAAGCCCTTGGCGTCCGGGTCGCCGAAGCCGACGAACTGCCAGAAGATGGGCAGCTTCGCGGCCTCGCAGAGGGCCTTCTCGGCGGCCGGCTTCGAGGTGGGGGCGCCGTCGGTCTGGAAGATGACGAAGGCGGGGTCGGTCGCGCCGGACTTCTCGTAGTGCTCGATGACGGCGTTGATGGCCCAGTGGTAGTTCGTACGGCCCATGTGGCCGAGGCCCGCGTGCAGTTCCTCGATGCGGCCCTCGTAGGAGGCGAGGTCGAGTTCGGCGGTGCCGTCGACGTCGGTGGAGAAGAAGACCACCGGCACGGTGCCGTCGTCGTCGAGGTTGGCGGACAGGCCGAGGGCCTGTTCGGCGAGGTGCTGGACCGTGCCGTCCTTGTAGTAGTTGCGCATCGAACCGGAGCGGTCGAGCACGAGGTAGACGGCCGCGCGCTGAGTGGCCAGCCCCTGCTTTTCGAGGGAGACCCGGGCCGCCTTGTAGAGGCTGACGAGGCCGGGGGCCTGGGACTCGATTTTGGCCAGGGGGGTGGGGGAGGTGGGGGTGGAGCTGGTGGTGGGGGTTGTGGGGGGCTCCGGCGCGGTTTCCGGCTGGGGAGCGGTCTCCGGCTTGGGCGAGGTCGCCGTCGGCGCGGCCTCGGCCTCGGCCTTGGCTTCGGGCTCGGGTTCCGGCTCCGGCGCGAGTTCGGTCTTGGCCTTGGCGGCAGGTTCCGGCTTAACGTCAACCTTCGGCTCGGCGTCAACCTTCGGCTTGGTGTCAACCTTCGGCTCGGCTGCGGCCTCCGCCTCCACCTTGGCTGCGGCCTCCGGCTCCGCTTCCGCCTTGGCTGCAACCTCAGGCTTGGCCTCCCCCTTGGCTACGACCTGGGACTCCGCCTCCGCCTCGGCCACCGGCTCCGCCTCGACTACGGCCTCCGCCTTGGCTGCGACCTCCGGCTCCGCCTCCCCCGTGGCCGCACCCTCAGACTCGACCTTCGGCTCAACCTTCGGCTCAACCTCCCCCCTCTCCGGCGTCTTCGGATTGTCGAACGCCTGGGAGACGAGGTCGGATGCCGAGTCCTTGGGGGTGGCGTCCGGGGTCTTGGCCTGGGTGGGGAGGGAGGGGGCGGTGCGGGCGGTGGGGACGGCGGGGGCGCGGGGGGCGGCGGGTTCCGGGGTGGCCTCTTCGCGGGCCTCCGGGATCGTGGCCGCTTCCGGCGTCCGAGTGCCGCTCGCCGCCTCGTTCGATTCCTCGCGGGCCGCCTTGGAGCGACCGAAAGCGTTGCGCAGCAGACTCCGAATGCCCATCGGCGAACCTCTCTAGCGTGTGTGCGGTGCGGCGAATGTCCGAGAAGCGCGGACATGTCCCTGACCAGGCCGGACACGTAAGGGTAGCCGTCCGGCCCGGTCCCATCGTGGGACCCCGCGCGTCTCGCGGCACGCCCCGTTTGGGTGTTTTGTGATTCGGGGTGGTGTGGGGACGGGGTGTCGGTCGGGTGGGGGTGCGGTGGGTGCGTGGTGGTGGGGGCGTGTGGGGGAGAGCGTATGTGCGGCGGTCGGATGTGCGAAGCGAAGACGGGGAATTGGCGGGCCCGAGTGGCCCGCAGCGCCCCGTTCGCTCCCCGCCCGGTGACCATAACCCCGGCCGTCCGTTGACCCTGGGTGCGGTCCGGGAGAACCAAACAACCCTCGTACGGGTGACGGGAGATGTGGGCACATGGGGCTGACCAGCCAGTCGCTCGAAATCATGGTGGTCATGCTGGCCGTGGCCTGTGTGGTGCTGACGGTGTGGCAGTGGCCACGGCTGTCCCGGCGCGGGGTACCGGCCGTACTGGGCAGGCTCGGGTCCATCCTCGTCACGCAGACGGCCGTGCTGTGTTCGCTCGCGCTCGCCGTGAACTCCAGTTTCGCGTTCTACAGCAGCTGGGACGAGCTGCTGGGCAACACCGACGACGCTCCGGTGGCGGTCGGCAAGGGTGGGGTCGGTCCGCAGTACGCCGATGCCGGCAGTCTGCGGGGCGGGCTGGTCCAGCCCGCGGGGCCGCAGGGCCTGGACCGGGTGAACGGGCTGCCGATGGGGGCGCCGGAGAAGGTCGGCAAGGTCGAGTCCGTACGGATCGTCGGGCACCGTACCCGCGTCGTCAACCCGGCTTTCGTCTACCTGCCGCCGCAGTACTTCCAGCCCCAGTACCGCCGCCAGCGCTTCCCCGTCTCCGTCGTCATCAGCGGCTACCCGGGCGGCATCATGAACCTCGCCCAGCACCTCCGCATCCCGCAGACCGCGGGCGAGCTGATCGGGGAGGGCCGGATGCAGCCGACCGTCCTGGTGATGGTCCGGCCGACGATCGCGCCGCCGCGCGACACCGAGTGCGTGGATGTGCCGGGCGGGCCGCAGGCCGAGTCGTTCTTCACGCGCGATCTGCCGGAGGCCGTCAAGGCGGCGTACCGGGTCGGCCACGATCCCAGCGCCTGGGGCGCGTTCGGCTACTCCTCGGGCGGTACGTGTGCGCTACTGCTGGCCCTGCGCAACCCAGGCGTCTACACGTCTGCCGTATCGCTGTCCGGCGATTACGCGGTCAAGGACGACCTGACGACCGGAAGCCTGTTCGGCAGCGGCGCCGCGGCAGCGCGGCGCGAGCGCGAGCACGACCTGCTGTGGCGGCTGCGGAACCGGCCCGTGCCGCAGGTTTCCGCGCTGGTGGCCAGCAGCCGACTGGGGGAGCCGAACTACGGTGACACCCTGCGGTTCATCCAGGCCGCGAAGCCCCCGATGACGATCGACTCGATCATCCTGCCGCGCGGCAGCCACCAGTTCTCGACGTGGCGGCGGGAGGTGGCGCCGGCGCTGGAGTGGCAGGGGCGGCAGCTGACGTTCCCGCAGGATGTCGAGTCGGCGCACGCGCGGCCGAAGCGGCCGGGGCCGGGGGCCGTGCCGTCACCGTCGCCGTCGTCGCCATCGGGTACGGCACCCCGGCCCGCCGGAGAGCCCCCGACCGCCCGGTAAGGCGGTCCGCCCCTCCCCCATCCGGCCCACCCCGCGCGACACCCACTCCCCACCGCGGTGAACTTCTACCGTGACCGCCCCTCCGGACGACTGCCTGGCCCGCAACGACTGGATCTGCGGCGACTACCTCGCCACCCGCCGCCACATCCTCCTCGACGCCGTCCTCCAGCACCTGCACCTCACCGTGGTCTCCGTGCTGCTCGGCCTGGCGATCGCGCTGCCGCTGGCGCTGGTCGCGCGCCGGTGGCGGTGGGCCGTGGGGCCCGTGCTGGGCCTGACGACCGTGCTCTACACGATCCCGTCGCTGGCGATGTTCTCGCTGCTGCTGCCGCTGTACGGGCTGTCGGCCACGCTCGTCATCGTGGGGCTGGCGCTGTACTCGCTCACCCTCCTCGTACGGAACATCCTCGCGGGCCTGGCGGGCGTACCGGAGGAGGCGAAGGAGGCCGCCCGCGGCATGGGGTACGGGCCGCTGCGGCAGCTGCTCGCCGTCGAACTGCCGCTGGCGGTGCCCGCCGCGATGGCCGGGCTGCGTATCGCCACCGTCTCGGCCGTCGCGCTGACCACGATCGGCGCGATCGTCGGCCACGGCGGGCTGGGCAACCTGATCTACGCGGGGATGAACTCGTACTTCAAGGCGCAGGTGCTGACGGCGTCCGTCCTGTGCGTTGTGATCGCCGTCGCCTTCGACCTGCTGCTGCTCGGCCTGGAGCGGCTGCTGACGCCGTGGCGGCGCGTATGAGTACGGTCGGGGACGTCGGATGAGCGCGCGCGGGGACGCCGTATGAGCACGCTCGGGGACGTCTGGGCCTGGCTGAGTACGGGTGCGCACTGGGCCGGTGAGAACGGGGTCTGGCACCGGTTCACGGAACATCTGCTGCTGACTGTCGGCTGCCTGCTCGCCTCGTGCCTGATCGCGCTGCCCGTCGCCGTCACCCTCGGGCACCTCGGCCGCGGCGGCGCGCTGGCCGTCAACCTCGCCAATGTGGGCCGCGCCGTGCCCACCTTCGCCGTGCTGGTGCTGCTCCTGCTCACGCCGCTCGGGCGGCACGGGGACTGGCCGACGTTCATCGCGCTGGTGCTGTTCGCGCTACCGCCGCTGCTGACCAATGCGTACGTCGGGATGCGCGGGGTGGACCGGAGCGTGGTGGAGGCGGCGCGCGGGATGGGGATGTCCGGCGGGCAGCTGGTGTGGCGGGTCGAGGTGCCGCTGGCGCTGCCGCTGGTGCTGACGGGCGTACGGATCGCGGCGGTGCAGCTGGTCGCGACGGCGACGCTGGCCGCGCTGGTCGGCGGGGGCGGGCTCGGCCGGATCATCACCGCGGGGTTCAATCTGGCGAGCACACCGCAGGTGGTCGCGGGGGCGGTGATCGTGGCGGTGTTCGCGCTGCTGATGGAGGCGGTGTTCGAGGCCGCCCAGCGGCTGGGTCCGGCGTGGGTGCGGGGGCAGGCGCCCGGGCAGGGGCGGAAGGCCGGTCGGGGGCGGGCTCGGTGAGCGGGCGGCGGCAACGGAACACCGCACCCCGGCAACGGAACACCGCACCCCGGCGTACGCGCCGGATCGCCCGCCCCACGGCCCGCGCCCGCCTCGCGGTCCGCGCCGGACTCACAACCCGCGCCCGCCTCGCGACCAGTGCCGGACTCACCGCCCTCCTCCTCACCGGCTGTGCCACCGGCCCCTCCCTGGAGAACCGCGGCCAGGTCACCGCCGCGCCCGGCGACAGCCGTCACCTGTCCATCGGCTCGGCCGGCTTCACCGAGAGCGAGCTGCTGGCCCAGATGTACGCGGTGCTGCTCCGCAACGCCGGGTACGAGGCCAACATCCTGACCGTCGGGAACCGGGAGCTGTACGAACCGTCCCTGGAGAGCGGCCAGATCGACGTCGTACCGGAGTACGCGGCGACCTTCGCCGACTGGCTGAACGCCAAGACCAAGGGTGCGGACGCCGACCCGGTCGCCTCGCCGGACCTCGGCACGACCATGAAGGTGCTGCGGAGTCTGGCCACACCCCGCGGCCTGACGGTGCTGCCGCCGGGCCGGGCCGTCGACCAGAACGCGTTCGCCGTGGCCGCCTCGTACGCGAAGCAGCACCGCCTGAAGACCCTCAGCGACCTGGGGCGCGCCAAGCTGCCGGTACGGCTGGCGGCGGGTGACGAGTGTGTACAGCGGCCGTTCTGCGCGCCCGGCCTGGAGCGTACGTACGGGATCGACATCACGGCCGTCGACCCGAAGGGGGTGGGCACCACGCCCGCCAAGCAGGCCGTACAGAACGGGCAGGACCAGATGGTGCTGACGACCAGCACGGACGCGACGGTCGAGCAGTTCGGGCTGGTCTTCCTGGAGGACGACAAGAAGCTCCAGAACGCGGACTACGTCGTTCCGGTGGTCAACCGGGCCCGCGCGGGCAGCGAGCGGGTCGCCGCCGCGCTGGGCAAGCTCAACTCCGTACTGACGACGCAGGACCTGGCCGACCTCAACCAGCGGGTGGACAGCTGGCGGCGGCTCCCGGAGGACGTGGCACGGGACTACCTGCGCAAGAAGCAGCTTCTGTAGCCCCCATCCCCCCCTCAATCCGTAGGCACCGAATCCACCCGCGTCTCCTCCCGCGGCACCCCCTGCTCGTCCGCCCCGATCGTGCGTCGCAGTGCCTCGTGCAGCTTGGCGGGGGTCAGGACGCCCAGGAAGCGGGTGCCGTCCACCACGGCGATCCAGCCCGCGTCGTACTTGAGCATCTCGCTGAAGGCGTCCTTGAGGGAGCCGCTCACCGGTACCCACGCCTCCATCCGGCGCGCGTGCGCCGCAACGTTCCCCCGCGCGCCGGTCATCTCCTCCGTACCCACCCACCCGTGCAGCCCGCCCTCCTCGTCCAGGACGACGGCCCAGCGCGCGCCCTCGGCGCGCAGCCGGTCCGCCGCCTGGTCGGCCGGTTCGCCGAGGCGGGCGAAGGGCGGGTGTTCCAGGTCGCCGGGGTCGATGCCGGTGACCACGAGCTGCTTCAGCGCCCGGTCGCTGCCGACGAACTCGGCCACATACGGGGAGGCGGGCGCGCCCAGCACGCTCGCCGGCGTGTCGTACTGCTCGATCCGGCCCTGCCCGTAGACCGCGATCCGGTCGCCCAGCCGGATCGCCTCCTCGATGTCGTGGGTGACCAGCAGCACCGTCTTGTGCAGGGTCGCCTGGAGCCGCAGGAACTCCTTCTGGAGCCGGTCGCGGACGACCGGGTCCACCGCGCCGAACGGCTCGTCCATCAGCAGGACGGGCGGATCGGCGGCCAGTGCGCGGGCCACGCCGACGCGCTGCCGCTCGCCGCCGGACAGCTGCTCCGGATAGCGCGGCCCGTGGACGGCGGGGTCCAGACCGACCCGTTCCAGGAGTTCGGCGGCGCGGTCCCTGGACTGCTTGCGCGGGCGGCCGAGCAGGTGGGGAACGGTGGCGGTGTTGTCCAGGACGGTGCGGTGCGGGAAGAGGCCGGTCTGCTGGATGACGTAGCCGATGCGGCGGCGCAGGCGTACGGGGTCGGTCGTCGCGATGTCCCGGCCCTCGACGAAGATCCGGCCGCTGGTCGGATCGATGAGCCGGTTGACCATCTTCATGGTGGTCGTCTTGCCGCAGCCGGACGGCCCGACCAGCGTCACCAGCTCGCCCTCGGCCACCTCGAAGGAGAGGTCGTCCACGGCGGTGGTGCCGTCCGGGTAGCGCTTGGTGACGGACTCGAACCGGATCATGGGGCCATTGAAGCCCGCGGTCCCGGACCGGTCGCCTTATGCGCGCAAACGGACCCACCTACGGGGCCGGTCTCCCGCCGCTACTCCTTGAGGTCCTCCAGCCGCTCCCGCGCGGCCCGTACCGACCGCCCGCGCCACGACAGCCCCGACCACGGGTCGGATGCGGAAAGGCGGTCGGGGATGGTGGCCACGGTCCACCGCTGGGCCGTCAGGTCCGGGTCGTCCAGTTCGTCGCGGGTGATCGGGGTGGCCACCGGCGCGCCCGGCTTCGCCCGTACGGAATAGGGCGCCACCGCCGTCTGCGCGTACGCGTTGCGCTGGACGTCCAGGTAGACGCGGCCCTTGCGCTCGGCCTTGCGCTGTTCGGTGGTGAGCCGGTCCGGGTGGCGCCGGGCGAGGAGTCCGGCGGCGAGATGGGCGAAGTCGCGTACGGAGTCGAAGTCGGAGCCGGCGTCCAGCGGGGCGATGACGTGCAGGCCGCGCGAGCCGGTCGTCATCAGGCGGGCGGGCAGTTTCAGCTCGTCCCACAGCTCGCAGACGCGGTGGGCGGCCCACCGTACGTCCTCGAAGTCCGCGCCCTCGGCCGGGTCGAGGTCGAAGATCAGCAGGTCGGGGTGGTCGGGCCGGTGTTCGCGGGAGAGCCAGCGGTGGACGGTGACGCTGGCCTGGTCGGCGAGGTAGACGAGGGTCGCCGGGTCGTCGCACACGACGTGGGTGACCGTGCCGCCCTCCTTGGACTGCTCGGAACGCCGTACCCATTCGGGAAAGTAATCGGGCGCGTTCTTCTGCATCAGGGGCTTGCCGCCGATGCCGTCGGGGTGCCGTTCCATCATCAGCGGACGGTCGCGCAGATGGGGGACCGCACGCCGGGCGACCGCCTTGTAGTGGTCGGCCAGGTCGCCCTTGGTGATCCCGTCGTCCGGGAAGAGGACCTTGCCGGGCCGGCTGACCGTGACCGTGCGCCGCCCCGCCTTGATGGTGCGTGTGTCGTCCGCGCCGCCGCTCTTGCCGCTCATATCGGGGACGGGTAACCGGCGGGGGCGCGCGGCAAACGCGGGGTGGTCGGGGGCCGGCCGGCGCCGTTTCGGCAGGGGTCCGTACGAGTTGCTTCCGGCGCACCGGCCTTGTCCTGCCCGATACGCCCGCTTCACGTGCTTACGATCCTCAGGGCTGTCGTCTCTTGGCGTCGTTTCACCCGAAGGCGGGCCACGACAGGCGCCATGTTGACGGCGGCCCGTGCCCTGCCATCGGTCGGGAGGGTGGATCGCACGGACGGACACGGGCGCACACGGGCGGAAGGGAACGCGACGATGAGGGCCGTAGCAGTCACCGCATTCGGCGAACAGCCTCAGCTCATGGAGCTGCCGGAGCCGGAGCCCGGCCCGGGCGAGGTCCTGGTGCGGCTGTCCGCCGCCGGGGTCAACCCCATCGACTGGAAGATCGCCGACGGTCTCCTCAAGGACACCGTGCGGCACTCCTTCCCGCTCGTGCTGGGCTCGGACGGCGCGGGCGAGGTGGTCGCCGTCGGCACCGGCGTGCGCCGCCTGTCGGTGGGGGACGCGGTGTTCGGGCAGTTCCAGCGGCCGGAGCGGGGCGGCGGTTCGTACGCGGAGTTCGCGGTGGCCGACGAGCGGGCGGTGGCGGGCGCGGCGCGCGCCGTCACGTACGCGACCTCCGCCGCCGTACCCACCGCCGGTACGACCGCCTACAACCTCGTGGAGGAGACCCGGATCGGCGAAGGCAAGCGCGTGCTGATCGTCGGCGGGACCGGCGGCGTCGGCGTCTTCGCCACCCAGCTCGCGGCCGGCCGCGGCGCCGAGGTGATCGCCACCGCCCGGCAGGGCCTGGCCGACCTGCTGACCAGCCTGGGAGCGGCCGAGACGGTGGACCACACGGTGGGCCCGGTGGCCGACCAGGTGCTGGCGGCCCATCCGGACGGCGTGGACGTGCTGCTCGACCTGGTCGGCGGTCCGGTCGCGTTCGGCGAGATGACCCGGACCGTACGGGACGGCGGTACGGCCGTCTCCACCGTCGGGGCCGCCGACGCCGACGTGCTGACCGAGCACAACCTGCGCGGCTTCAACTTCCACAACCGGCCCTCGCCGCAGCTGCTGGAGATCCTGGCCGGACAGCTGGACGCGGGACGGCTGACGGTGATCATCAGCGATGAGGTCCCGCTGGAGGACGCGCCGGAGGCGCTGGAGGGCAGCCGTACGGGACACACCCAGGGGAAGACGGTCATCAGCTTCTGACGACCGTCATCGGCTTCTGTGGGGCGCCGGGCCGCGGGGGCCTGGCGCCCTCAGTGATCGTGCGGCCCCGACCGGTGGACCGGCCCGTGCGTGTCCTCGCAGTGCGGAGCGGCGAGCGCCGCGTCGTCCGGCCCGGCCGCTATGTGCAGCACCTCGCCGGGCAGCGGCTGCTCGCCCACGTGGTCGACCTGGAGGGTGGCGTGGGTGATGCCGTACTTCCGGCTCAGCAGGTCGTGCAGATTTCGGCGTACGGCGTGGCAGTCGCCGCCCGGGGCCACCAGGATGTGCGCGGACAGGGCCGGCTCGCCGGACGTGATCTCCCAGATGTGCAGGTCGTGGACCTCCACCACCTGGTCCGCCTCGACGAGGTGATCGCCCAGCGCGTCCGGGTCCACGCCGTTCGGCGCGGCCTCCATGAAGATCCGGCCGGACTCGCGTACGAGACCGGTGCCCGCCCGCAGCATCAGCACCACCACGACGAGCGAGGCGATGGCGTCGGCCCGCGCGAAGCCGGTGAACAGCACCACCGCGCCGGCCACGGCGGTGGCGATGAAGCCGAACAGGTCGGTCAGGATGTGCTGGTAGGCGCCCTCGACGTTCAGGCTGCTGCGGTTGGCCTTGGAGATGCACCAGGCGGCCACCACGTTGACGACGATCCCGGCGAGCGCGGTGATCACGACCAGGCCGCCGGTGACCTCGGGCGGCTCCACGAGGCGGGTGACGGCCTCGTACCCGAGCCAGAGGGACAGCACCAGCAGCGTGATGCCGTTGGCCTGCGCGGACAGGATCTCCGCGCGCTTGAGTCCGTAGGTGTAGCCGCCGCGCGCGGGCCGGGCGGCCAGCCGCATCGCGACGAGGGCGAGCACGATCGAGGCCGCGTCGGTGAGCATGTGGGCCGCGTCGGAGATCAGCGCCAGGGAGCGCGCCAGAAAGCCGATCACCACCTCCACGGCCATGAACGCGGTGATCAGCGCCAGCGCGGCCCGCAGCCAGCGGCGGTCGGCGTCAGGGGACAGCGCGTGGGAGTGGCCCCCCGGCCCATGGGAGTGGCCGTGTCCATGGGAGTGGTCGTGTCCGTGTGAATCGTTCCGGCCGTCCGAGTGGGCAGGGGCGGGACCGTGCGCGGTGGGCGGCGGGTGTCCGGAAGTGGTGGCGTCGGCGTGGGCGTGCTCGGTCATGGGCGCGCTCCTTCCCTGGGGCGTCCGAAAGGACGTGCGCAAGGAAGCAAACCGCACTTCGCCGCTAGATCCAAAGGCTGCACCGGTGACCGTTGTCATTACCGTCGGACGGCGTATTCGCGCAGGTCAGAGCGGTGCCCTCGGGGTATCGTGCGGCGGCCCGACCAGTCCCCCGGACCGCCCGCCCGAACGTCACCGATCCCGGCCCGTACACCGCAGCGCGGCCGCGATCCGGCGGGCCACCTCGGGTGCGCAGCGGCCCAGTTCGACCAGGGGCCGGGGGGCGTCGGAGGCCAGTGATGGGGCGTCCAGTCCCAGGGACGGCAGGGTGATGCCCACTTCGGCCAGTGCGTCCCGTAGTTCGTCCCGTGCGGCTTCCGCGTCCGTGACCGTCTCGTCCGCCGTCGTGCGTTCGACTGTGTCCATGATCCCAGCGCCTTCCCTCGGTGCCCGTGCCGTGCTTCCACCGAAGAGCGTCGCTCGGTGAAACCACGATTACTAGGAGTAGCCAATTATGCGGCCACGAAACGAATTCGGGAGAGCTTGTGGCGATACCCGCGCAACCGGGTGTACGGGGCCGCCCGCGAAGCCGCCGGGGACCGCCTCTTACCCTTGAAACGCCCCGTCCGGATGGTCCGCGCCGGGTTGACAACCGCGTCCGGCGGACCGGCCGTGCCATCCCGTACCACCCCGCGGTGCCGCCGCCCCGCGGCCCGTCCGACCCCCTTCCGACTCCCGTACGAACGAAGCCCCGAGGTAACCGGCAGTGAGCCCCGCCCCGCCCGCAGCGCCCGCGCCGCACACACCGGATCCGGTCCCCGCCGCCGGCCGCGTCACCGTCGTCGGCATCGGTGCCGACGGGTGGGAGGGGCTGCCCGCGGCCTCCCAGGAGGCGCTGCGCGGCGCCGGGACGCTCATCGGCGGTGCGCGGCAGCTCGCTCTGCTGCCCGCCGAGTGCGCGGGCGAGCGTGTCCCGTGGCCGTCGCCGCTGCGGCCCGCCGTGCCGGGGCTGCTGGCCGCGCACGCCGGGCGTGAGGTGTGCGTCCTGGCCAGTGGCGATCCGATGTTCCACGGCATCGGGCGGACGCTGGCCGAGGTGCTCGGCGAGGCGGGCGCCGCGCCGCCGCGCGTGCTGCCGCACCCGTCCTCCGTCTCGTACGCGTGCGCCCGCCTCGGCTGGCCCGTCGAGGACACGGAGGTCGTCACCCTCGTGGGCCGCCCCCTCGCCGGGCTGACTGCCGCCCTGCACGACGGCCGCCGCCTGCTCGTCCTCTCCGCCGGTGCCGAAACGCCCGCGCAGGTCGCCGGCCTGCTGTGTGAGCGCGGTTTCGGGCCGACCCGCATGCGCGTACTGGAACAGCTCGGCGGCCCGCGCGAGCGGCAGTACGAGGGCACGGCGGAGGGCTGGCCGCCGGCCGCCTCCGACCCGACCGACCCGCTCAACGTCATCGCCCTGGACTGTGTCCGTGCCCCCGGCGCCCTCCGGCTCGCCGCCGCCCCCGGGCTGCCGGACGACGCGTACGAGCACGACGGCCAGCTGACCAAGCGCCATATCCGCGCCGCCACGCTCGCCGCGCTGGCCCCCGCGCCCGGCGAACTGCTGTGGGACGTCGGCGGCGGCTCCGGCTCCATCGGCATCGAGTGGATGCGGACGCACCGCACCTGCCGCGCCGTCGCCGTCGAGCGGGACGCCGTACGGGCCGAACGGATCGCCCGCAACGCGGACGCGCTCGGCGTACCGGCCCTGCGTGTGGTCACCGGCCCTGCGCCCCAAGCACTCGCCGGGCTCCCGACGCCCGATGCCGTGTTCATCGGCGGCGGTCTGACCGCGCCCGGCCTCCTGGAGGCGTGCTGGGCGGCGCTGCCGCCCGGCGGCCGGCTGGTCGCCAACACGGTGACGCTGGAGTCCGAGGCGCTGCTCGCCGACTGGTACCGGCGGCACGGCGGCGACCTCGTACGGCTCGCGGTGGCGCACGCCGTACCGGTGGGCGGCTTCACCGGGTGGCGGCAGGCGATGCCGGTGACGCAGTGGTCGGTGACGAAGACCGACGCCCCCTCTGGCCCTCCCCCCACCCCCTCAGCCCCAGGAGACGCACAGTGACCGTCCACTTCATCGGCGCCGGACCGGGCGCCGCCGACCTGATCACGCTGCGCGGCGCCCGTACGCTCGCGCGCTGCGAGGTGTGCCTGTACGCGGGCAGCCTGGTGCCGCGCGAACTGCTCGACGAGTGCCCGCCCGGCGCGCGCCTGATCGACACCGCCGACCTGAACCTCGACCAGATCACCGCGGAACTGGTGCGCGCCCACGAGGAGGGCAAGGACGTGGCCCGGCTGCACTCCGGCGACCCGTCCGTCTTCAGCGCCGTCGCCGAGCAGATGCGCCGCCTGGACGCGGCGGGCGTGCCGTACGAGGTCGTCCCCGGCGTCCCGGCGTTCGCCGCCGCGGCGGCCGCCCTCAAGCGCGAACTGACCGTCCCCACCGTCGGCCAGACCGTCGTCCTGACCCGCATCGCCCAGCAGGCCACCCCGATGCCCGAGGGCGAGGACCTGGCCACGCTGGGCCGCAGCCGCGCCCTCCTGGTCCTGCATCTCGCCGCCCGCTACGTGGACCGGGTCGTCGCCGAACTCCTCCCGCACTACGGCGCCGACTGCCCCGCCGCGGTAGTCGCGATGGCCTCGCGCCCCGACGAACTGGTGCTGCGCGGCACGCTGTCCGACATCGCGGACCAGGTGAAGGCGGCGGGCGTGGTCCGTACGGCGGTCATCATGGTCGGCCGCACGCTGGGCGCCTCGCAGTTCCGGGACAGCCACCTGTACTCGACGGAGCGGGAGCGGGGATGCGCGGCGGGAACCGGCGGGGCCGAGCAGGCCGGATAACGGGTTGATCGGGGGCGGCCGGGGCAGCAGGATCGGCCGGATGAGCGACAGCGTGCGTCCTGGGGTGAGCGTGAGCGAGAGCGGTGTGCGGTCCGTGGAGAGCGGGAGCGGTGTACGGCCCGCCGAGGCCTTGATCGTCGTCGACGTCCAGTCGGCCTTCTTCGAGGGCGAGGAGGCGGTACCGCACGCGGCGGCCGTCCAGGAGCGCCTTGAGGACCTGGTCGGCCGCGCCCGGGCCGCCGGCGCCTTGATCGTCCATCTCCAGAACGACGGCGCGCCCGGCACGTCCGACGAACCGGGCACCAAGGGCTGGGAGCTGCACCTGCCGGTCATCCCCGGCCCCCGCGAGGTCGTGATCCGCAAGACGGAGGACGACGGCTTCCATGAGACCCCGCTGGGCGACCTGCTCACCGGGGCCGGGGTGCGGTCCCTCGTCGTCTGCGGCGTGATGTCCGAGATGTGCGTACTGGCGACCGCGCGCACCGCCCTGGAACGGGAGTACCGCGTCGTCCTGCCGCACGACGCGCACGGTACGTACGACGTGCCGCCCGCGCCCGGCGAGACCGACGGCGTCCCGGCCGCGATGGCCTCGCGGGTGGCGGAATGGGCGCTGGGCGATGAGGTGGAGATCGTCGCGTATGCGAAGGACGTGCCGTTCGAAGGGGTGTCGGGCCCGGCCTAGGAGGCGTCCCGGGGCCCGCGCGGAGCGGCCCGTCCCACCACGTTCCCCGCCCGGTCGATGCAGATCACGTCCACCGCGACCGGGGCCCCGCGCAGGACCGCCAGGGCCTCGTCGCGGGCGGTCGCGGCCACCAGGTCGCCGAGCGGCACGCCGCGCGCCGCGCACAGCTGGAGGGCGGCCAGCCCCGTGTTGGCCGTCGCCACCTCGCCCGCCAGCGCCTCGTCAGCGCCGCCCTGCCGGGCCAGCTCCGCGAGGAATCCCTTGTCCACCTGCGAACGCGCCGAATGCAAATCGAGGTGGCCCGCCGCCAGCTTCGACAGCTTCGCGAAGCCGCCGCAGACCGTCAGCCGGGGCACCGGGTGCCGCCGTACGTACTTCAGCACCGCGCCCGCGAAGTCCCCCATGTCCAGCAGCGCGTCCTCGGGCAGGCCGTGCTCGGCCACCACGACCTTCTCCGAGGTCGAGCCGGTGCACCCGGCCACGTGCGTACGGCCCGCCGCGCGCGCCACGTCCACGCCGCGCCGGATCGAGTCGATCCACGCCGAGCACGAGTACGGGACGACGATCCCCGTCGTCCCCAGGATCGACAGCCCGCCCAGAATCCCCAGCCGCGGATTCCACGTACTGCGCGCGATCTCCTCACCGTGATCGACCGACAGCTCGATCTCGACGTCCCCGCTGCCCCCGTACCGCGCCGCGACCTCGGCGACATGATCACGCATCATCTGCCGGGGGACGGGGTTCACGGCCGGCTCGCCGACATCGAGCGGCAGCCCGGGACGGGTCACCGTGCCGACGCCGGGCCCGGCCTTGAACACCACCCCGCTCCCCGCCGGAAGGCGGCGCACGGTGGCCCGAATCAGAGCCCCGTGCGTCACATCCGGATCGTCCCCCGCGTCCTTCACGACGGCTGCCATGGCCACGGCGCGGTCCCCGGCCATCTCCTCCGCGGCCAGCGCGAACGCGGGCGTCTGCCCCTTGGGCAGGGTGATCGTCACCGGATCCGGGAAATCGCCGGTCAACAGGGCTGTGTACGCCGCCGTGGTCGCCGCGGTGGCACAGGCGCCGGTCGTCCAGCCGTGCCGCAGCCCGGTGTGCGCGAGCTGCGCGGTACGGCCGCCGGTGGCGCTGCCGGTACCGGTGCCGGTACCGGTCGTGGGCTCAGCGGCGCGGCCTCCCGTACCGTTCGACTCCGCACCCGTACCCGTACGCGCCTCACCCATGGAGAAACCCGCCCGCCATGAGCGCCCCCGCCGGCTCCGTACGCCGCCCGCACGTCCTGATCCTCGGCGGTACGACCGAGGCCCGCGCCCTGGCCGCCGACCTGGCGGACCGGCTCCCCGGCCTGCGCGTCACCACATCCCTGGCGGGCCGGGTGGCCGCGCCCCGGCTGCCGGCCGGAGAGGTCCGCATCGGCGGATTCGGAGGCCCGGACGGCCTCGCACACTGGCTGCGCGAGCACGCGGTGGACGCGCTCATCGACGCCACCCATCCCTTCGCCGGCACGATCAGTTTCAACGCGGCGCAGGCCGCCGCCACCGCCCATGTTCCCCTGCTCGCCCTCCGCAGGCCCGGCTGGGTCCCGGAGCCGGGCGACACCTGGCACCCGGTGGCCTCCCTGACCGAGGCCGCGGCGGCCCTCCCCGACCTCGGCCACCGCATCTTCCTCACCACCGGCCGCATGGGCCTCGCCACCTTCGCCCACCTCACCGACCAGTGGTTCCTGGTCCGCTCCGTGGACGCCCCGGAGCCCCCGTTCCCACCTCGGATGGAGGTCCTCCTGGACCGGGGCCCCTTCACCCTCGAAGGCGAACGCGCGCTCCTTCAGGAGCACCGCATCGACGTCCTGGTGACGAAGGACAGCGGCGCCGCGGCCACGGCCCCGAAGCTGCGGGCGGCGCGGAAGGCGGGGGTGCCGGTGGTGGTCGTACAGCGGCCGGCTGTCCCGCCCGGTGTACCGGTCGTGGGGACGGTGGAGGAAGCGGTGGGGTGGGTACGGGGCCGCCATGAGCCGTAAGCCCCGCCCTGTCACCGTCACGGTCCGCGTCCTTGGGGGACGTCACGAACTCGCGCTGCGCGGCGTGACACGTCAGGACGACTCGTTCCGCATCGGCTACACGATCACCCCGCCACTGCCGGACGACGCCGAAGGCGGGACCGTTCTGCCGGTCCTCGAAGCCGAGGACGACCTCGGCAATGAGTACAGCGACCGGGGCGGGGCGTACGGCACCAGCGACGACGGCTCACACACGGACGGCACGCTTACGGCGCAACCGGCCCTGCCGGAGGGCGCGCGGAGCGTCGCGGTCCGCGTCACGTTCTTGCGGGGCGGGGAGGAGTACTCGTACGAGGTGGCGTTGGACGTTCCGCCGGCCGCACCACAGCGCGCGAAGCGCGTTTCACCGGGGCCATGACGCGCTCCAACGGTTGGCTTCCCGGACGCGTGCCGCCAGGGCCTCTCGGCGGGTGGTGTCGTCCGGGGGCTGGGGCGGCTTTGGAGCCGGGGGCCGGGACTCTTCGGCGGTCACGTCGAGCACGTCCGGAGTACGGCGGCGAGGCGGCGGGCCACCTCGGGCGTGCAGCGGCCGAGGGTGACGAGTGGGCGGGTGATGTCGCCGGTGATGGAGGGGGTGTCCAGGCTCAGGGTCGGGAGCTTGATGCCGACGGCGGTGAGGGCGGTACGGAGTTCGTCGCGCGCTTCCTCGGCGATTTTGATCGTATTTGTGGGTCGGATGGGCTCGGTCGTGGCCATGTGTTTCTGCCTTTGAGCGGTTGGCGGGATACGCAAACACCTTGCGTGAATGCATCGTTACGCTCCGAACGCCTTCGCAGGTAGGAGCCCGGCGTTGCCGCCAGGGCGGACAACAGAGGAGACGGGATGGCCATGTGCGTGCTTGAGGCTCAGAACCTGGCCCGGGACGTGTTGGCCCGTGAGCTGCGCCGCCTCCGGGAAGCTTCCGGGCGGTCATTGGCTCAGCTGGCTGAGGAGACCAACTACGACCGCACCTACCTGAACCGCCTGGAGAACGGTGAGCGACTTTCCAAGCGGCAGGTCATGGAGGCACTGGACCGGACTTACGGCACGAAGGGGCTGCTCGTCGGGTTGTGGAGGCTGGCGCACCAGGACGTATTCACCGACAAGTTCGAGCTGTTCATGCAGTACGAGGCCAAGGCCGTGATCATGCACAAGTACGTGGTGGCCTTCCCCGGCCTTCTACAGACGGAGGCATACGCGCGGGCTGTGCTGTCCTCGCCACCGAACGTCAGTGCCGACGTGTTGGAACAGCGGCTCGCCCGGCGCCTGGCCAGGCAAGAGCTGCTGTGCCAGGACCAGCCTCCAGACCTTCGCGTCATCTTCGACGAGTCGGCCCTCGCACGGCCTGCCGCCGATCCGAACGTCTGGCACGAACAGCTGCTGCACCTGGTGGAAGCCACGTCGGCCCCTCGGGTAACTGTTCAGGTGCTCCCGTTTGCGGCGGGAGGCCACGACCTGATGGGAGGTTCGCTGTCGTTGCTGTGGATGGCGGACGGCCGTGGCGTCGGCTATCTGGAAGGGTGCAAGGCCGGGGGCGTTGTCGAGGATGCGGAGAAGTTCGCCGAGTACCGGGTTTCCTACGACAAGGTCCGCGACATGGCCCTCTCGCCGCAGGCATCGGTCGCGTTCATTCGGGAGTTGGCGGCGCGTGTGGCTCCCTGAGGGAGAGGCGCTGTGACCGTGACGGCCGACTCAGTCCCCGCTGCGCTTCAGCGCGAAGACGTGGCAAGCCTTCGGATCGCCCACCCGCTTGTAGAGCACCGGTCGGCTCTGTTCTTCGCCGATGTTCAGGGTGTGGATGGTGGTGCGTTCGAGCGCGTCGTCCAGTCGGTCGAACGTCAGGCTGAGGGTGGTGTGGTCGTCGGAGAGGCGCCAGTTCCCTTTGCCCGAGAGGCCCTGGTCGAGGGGGACCTTGTCGGTGGTCTGGTCGAGGGTGGTGTCCTTCGGCCAACCGCGGGTGGTGAACGTCTGCCCCAGCTTTCCACCGAGGTTGCTGAGTTCGATGTACCCCTTTGGGAAGCTCCAAGTGCCGTAGAAATGCGCGGCGCGAAAGCGCGTAGCGGGCGCCGGGCCGCAGCGCTCCTCCCCGGCGGCGCAGCCGGTGGTGGAGAGGGCGAGCAGGAGCGTGGTGGAGGCAGCGGCGGTGGCCCGTAGCCGTAAGTGCGCGTGCTTCTTCTTCGGTTTGCCGGTCATGTGGTGCCGCCCCCGCTTGCGTGTCCGGTGAGTTGACCGCCGTACGGGCGGACCGCGCCGACGCTAAGGGATCTACGTCGGCGCGGTGCCTCCGTGGCTGGATTTGCCCGGAGGGGCGGGGGCTTGTGGCGGGTATTCGACCGGTGGGCGGGCCCGCCCCGGGTGGTTACCCCTCCGGATACCGCCTCGGCGTCCACACCGTCTCCCGGTCGTCCTCCGGGGACCGCCGTACCGACTCCGTCTGCGACGAGCCGATCAGGAGGATCGTGCGCATGTCGACCTCCTCGGGGGCGAGGGCGGCGAGGGGGACCACGCGGATGGATTCGGTGGGGCCGCCCACGTCGCGGGCCATGACCACCGGGGTGTCGGGGGAGCGGTGTTCCAGGAGGAGTTCGCGGGCCTTGGCGACCTGCCAGGTGCGGGTGCGGGAGCCGGGGTTGTACAGGGCCATCGCCAGGTCGGCGGTGGCGGCCGCGCGCAGGCGGTCGGCGATGACCTCCCACGGCTTGAGGCGGTCGGAGAGGGAGATCACCGCGTAGTCGTGGCCGAGGGGCGCGCCCGCGCGGGCCGCTGCGGCGTTCGCGGCGGTGACGCCCGGGAGGACGCGTACGGGGACGGAGCGGTAGGGCTCCTGGGCGGCCACTTCGAGGACGGCCGTCGCCATGGCGAAGATGCCGGGGTCGCCGCCGGAGACGACCGCGACCCGGCGGCCCCGGCGGGCCAGGTCGAGGGCGAGTTCGGCGCGTTCGGACTCGACCTTGTTGTCGGAGGCGTGGCGCGCCTGGCCGGGGCGTACGGGGACGCGGTCGAGGTAGGTGGTGTAGCCGACGAGGTCGGTGGCGGAGGCGAGGGCGCCGCGGGACTCGGGGGTGAGCCACAGGGGGCCGGCCGGGCCGGTGCCGACGACCACGACCGAGCCGGCGGCCGGAGGGGGCGGCGGGGTGGCGATGCGGCTGGGGACCACGGCCACGGAGAAGTAGGGGACGGAGGGCGGGTCCACTTCCGACAAGGGTGCCGTCCGCTCCCCCGGCATCGTCGCGCGTTCGACGTAGTCCGCCTCCGGGAGGCGGCCGGAGTCGGTGAGCGCCTGGTGTACGGACGGGAAGGTGCGGCCGAGCTTCATGACGACCGCGGCGTCCGTGGCGGCGAGGCGGGCGGTCAGTTCCTCGGTGGGGAGGGTGCCGGGGAGGATGGTGAGGACTTCGTCGGCTTCGCAGAGCGGTTTGCCGAGGCGGGCGGCTGCCGCGCTGACCGACGTGACGCCGGGGATGACCTCGGTCTCGTAGCGGTCGGCCAGGCGCTGGTGCATGTGCTGGTACGAGCCGTAGAAGAGCGGGTCGCCCTCGGCGAGTACGGCGACCGTGCGGCCCGCGTCGAGGTGCGCGGCCAGGCGAGCGGCGGCCTCGGTGTAGAAGTCGTTGAGGGCGCCGCGGTAACCGTCGGGGTGGTCGGTCGACTCCGTGGTGACCGGGTAGACCAGGCGTTCTTCGATGTGGTCGGGGCGGATGTGGCGCTCGGCGATGGAGCGCGCGATCGAGCGGCCGTGCCGGGCGCTGTGGTACGCGATCACGTCGGCGGCGGCGATGACCTCGACGGCGCGCAGGGTCATCAGGTTCGGGTCGCCGGGGCCGAGGCCGACTCCGTACAGGCGTCCCGGGCCGGGGGTGGTGTGCTGCTCGGTCACTCTTCCACGCTCGCTATCGCGTTGATCGCCGCCGCGGCCATCGCGCTGCCGCCGCGCCGCCCGCGTACCACCAGGTGTTCCAGGCCGGACGGGTGCTGCACCAGCGCGTCCTTGGACTCGGCGGCGCCGATGAAGCCGACCGGTATGCCGAGGACGGCGGCCGGGCGGGGCGCGCCCTCCTCGATCATCTCCAGGAGGCGGAACAGGGCGGTGGGCGCGTTGCCGACGGCGACCACCGCGCCGTCCAGGCGGTCCCGCCACAGTTCGAGGGCGGCGGCGCTGCGGGTGGTGCCCATGCGCTTCGCCAGGTCCGGTACGGACGGGTCGGCGAGGGTGCAGATCACCTCGTTGTCCGCGGGCAGCCGCTTGCGGGTGACGCCGCTGGCGACCATGTTCGCGTCGCAGAGGATGGGGGCACCGCCCCGCAGGGCCTCGCTCGCGCGGGCCACGACCTGCGGGGAGTACGCCAGGTCGCGTACGAGGTCGGTCATGCCGCAGGCGTGGATCATCCGGACGGCGACCCGGCTGACGTCCTCGGGCAGCTGCGCGAGGTCCGCCTCGGCGCGGATGGTGGCGAAGGACCGGCGGTAGATCTCCGCCCCGTCCTTCTCGTAGTCGAACTCGCTCACTGTGTTTCGTTGCCCTCGGTCATGTCGTGGTGGGGGTCGTGCGGGTGGCCGCGCGGGCCGACGCGACGGCGTCGGCGAGGCGGCCGGGTTCGGTCGTGGGGACGGTGGTCGCGGCGGCCGCCCCGTCGCGGGTGCCCCGTACAGACACCTCGTAGGCGTCGCCGGTCGCCACGACATCGACCCACGCGCCGTGCGGGTGGCCGCAGCGGCGGGCGCAGCCCGACCAGTGGACGGGCAGCGGCTCGGTGGCGCCCCCCGCTCGCAGGGTGGCCACCGCGTCCGCCCGTACGTCGGCCAGCGACTTGGCGCAGCCGGGGCGGCCGGTGCAGGCGCCGAGTCCGTACCAGGGGGAGGCGGGATCGGTGACCAGGCCGGCCGCCGCCAGTTCGCGCAGCCTGGGACCGGCCGTCTCCGGGGACAGGCCGGGCAGCACCACGCCGCGCCAGGGTGTCATACGGAGTTCGCCGGCCCCGTCCTGGGCGGCGATGGCGGCCAGTTCCCGCAGATGGGCGCTGGTGAGGCGGCCGAGGGGGGCGAGGAGGGAGAGGGCCCGGGTGCCGTCGGGGGCGGTGACCTGGCCCGGCCGGGGCGGGGACGGCCGGGTGGGGGCCGGGGGCGTGGCGGTCGTGCAGGGCTCCGGGAGTTGCGTACACAGGTGTACGCGGACGGTCGCGGCGTCGTAACCCGGCGGGAGCTCGCGTACGCGCCAGGAGCCGTTGCCCGCTTCCCGGGCGACGGTGAGGAACGCTTCCGCGGCGGCCAGGGCCGTGCGCGGTGCGTCATGGCCGGGCAGCCGCAGCGCCTCGGGGTCGTCGCCGATGCGCAGCAGCGCCGTACCGCCCGCTTCTGCGATCAACGTCACATCGGCGCCGAGCGCGGCCACGTCCCCGCGGCCGTCGTCCAGCGCGAAGAGGAAGCGTCCGGAGAGGGCGGGGGCCGTCGGGCTCGCGCACAGGAGGCGGTCCAGTTCGCGGGCCCAGTCCTGGACGGCGGCGCCGCCGTCGGCGCCCTGTCCGTCCAGCCCGGCGAGCGGTGAGGCGACGATGTTGCGGACGCGTTCGTGCTGGTCGGAGGGGAGGAGACCGGCGGCGCGCAGGAGGCCGGCGAGGGACGCGGCACTGTCGGCACCGAGGCCGCGCAGCTCCGCGTTGCCGCGGGAGGTGAGGGAGAGGTGGCCATCGCCGAGACGGTCCGCCGCGTCGGCCAGGACGCGCGCCTGGTGGGGCGTCAGGCGCCCTGCCGGAAGGCGGAGTCGGGCCAGGTATCCGTCGGCGGCCTGATGCAGCCGCAGCGCCCCGGGGCAGGCGTCGCCACGGTCCCGTACGACGGCGTCGCCGCGCTCCTGTACGGCGGCGCCATCGCGGTTCCGTACGTCCCGTACGCGGGCCTCGCGGCCGCCGCCTGCGCAGGCGTCACCGCCATCCCGTACGAGGGATTCGTCCCGATGCGGGGGTATCGCGGGGGTGGGCGGCATGGCGGCGAGCATACCGACGATGGCTCGGGCGGTCCCCCGCCCGGCTGTCGGCGGCAGCCCTTACTATGCAGGTCGGTGGGTCAGCTGGCCCATCGGACGCCAGCGACGGCGCCAAGGGAGGAAGCCCGGTGCAAATCCGGCGCGGTCCCGCCACTGTGAGCCCGGCCACCGCCGGGCGAGCCAGGAACTCCCGCCGTCCGTGAACACCGCCCGGGGCGCGGACCCCGAGGAAGGCCAGTCGCCGCCATGATCCTGCTGCTGTCGACGTCCGACACCGACCTGCTCAGCGCCCGTGCGGCCGCCGGTCCCGTGCCGTACCGGCTCGCCAACCCCGCCCGCCTCGACCTGGCGGAGCTGCCCGGCCTCCTGGAGGGCGCCGACCTGGTCGTCGTCCGGCTCCTGGGCGGCCTGCGGGCCTGGCAGGAGGGCCTGGACCAGCTCCTCGCCGCCGACCAGCCCCGCCCCGTCGTGGTGCTCACCGGCGAACAGGCGCCCGACGCGCAGCTCATGGAGGCGTCCACCGTCCCCATCGGCATCGCGGCCGAGGCCCACGCCTACCTGGCGCACGGCGGCCCCGCCAACCTGGAGCAGCTCGGCCGCTTCCTGTCCGACACCGTGCTGCTGACCGGCCACGGCTTCGAGCCGCCGGCCGCCGCGCCCTCCTGGGGCCACCTGGAGCGCTCGAAGCACCTGGCGGCCGAGGCGCGTACCGGTGGCGAGGTCGTGGCGCGTACGGACGACACGGGCGCCGCGACCGGCCCGCTGGTCGCCGTGCTCTACTACCGCGCCCACCACATGAGCGGCAACACCGCCTTCGTGGAGTCGCTGTGCGAGCGGATCGAGGAGGCCGGCGGCCGTCCGATGCCGCTGTTCGTGGCCTCGCTGCGGGCGCCCGAGCCGGAGCTGATCGAGGAGCTGCGGGCCGCCGACGCGATCGTGACGACCGTGCTGGCCGCGGGCGGCACCAAGCCCGCCGAGGCGTCGGCCGGCGGCGACGACGAGGCGTGGGACGCGGGCGCGCTGGCCGCGCTGGACGTGCCGATCCTCCAGGCCCTGTGCCTGACCGGGCCGCGCAGCGCCTGGGAGGAGAACGACGAGGGCCTGTCGCCGCTGGACGCCGCCAGCCAGATCGCGGTGCCCGAGTTCGACGGTCGGCTGATCACCGTCCCGTTCTCCTTCAAGGAGACCGACGAGGACGGCCTGCCGGTGTACGTCGCCGACCCCGAGCGCGCCGCCCGGGTCGCCGGCATCGCCGTCCGCCACGCCCGGCTGCGCCACATCGCGCCCGCCGACAAGCGCCTGGCGCTGGTGCTGTCCGCGTACCCGACCAAGCACTCCCGCATCGGCAACGCGGTCGGCCTGGACACCCCGGCGAGCGCCGTGGCGCTGCTGCGCCGCCTTCGTGAAGAGGGCTACGACTACGGGGACGAGCCCGTGCCCGGCCTGGAGTCCGGCGACGGCGACGAGCTGATCTACGCGCTGATCGAGGCGGGCGGCCACGACCAGGAGTGGCTCACCGAGGAGCAGCTCGCCCGCAACCCGGTCCGTATCCCGGCCGCCGACTACAAGCGCTGGTACGGCACGCTGCCGCGGGAGCTGCGCGAGCAGGTCGAGGAGCACTGGGGCCCGCCGCCCGGCGAGATGTTCGTGGACCGCAGCCGGAACCCGGACGGCGACATCGTGCTGGCCGCCCTGCGCCGCGGCAATCTGCTCATCCTCATCCAGCCGCCGCGCGGTTTCGGCGAGAACCCGATCGCGATCTACCACGACCCGGATCTGCCGCCGTCGCACCATTACCTGGCCGCCTACCGCTGGATCGCCGCCTCCCAGGAGGACGGCGGTTTCGGCGCCGACGCCATGGTCCACCTGGGCAAGCACGGCAACCTGGAGTGGCTGCCCGGCAAGAACGCCGGCCTGTCCGCCGCCTGCGGCCCGGACGCGGCCCTCGGCGACCTGCCCCTGATCTACCCGTTCCTGGTCAACGACCCGGGCGAGGGCACCCAGGCCAAGCGCCGGGTGCACGCCACGCTCGTCGACCACCTCGTACCGCCGATGGCCCGCGCCGAGTCGTACGGCGACATCGCGCGCCTGGAGCAGCTGCTCGACGAGTACGCGGCGATCTCCGCCATGGACCCGGCGAAGCTGCCCGCGATCCGTGCCCAGATCTGGACGCTGATCCAGGCCGCCAAGCTGCACCACGACCTCGGTCTGGAGGAGCGCCCGGACGACGAGGGCTTCGACGACTTCCTGCTGCACGTCGACGGCTGGCTGTGCGAGGTCAAGGACGCGCAGATCCGCGACGGGCTGCATGTGCTCGGCGGCGCGCCGGAGGGCGAGGCGCGCGTCAACCTCGTGCTCGCCATCCTGCGCGCCCGGCAGATCTGGGGCGGTACGTCCTCGCTGCCGGGCCTGCGCGAGGCGCTGGGCCTGGACGAGTCGGCCGCGACCCGTACGACCGCCGACGCGGTCGAGGAGCAGGCCCGCGGCCTGGTGCAGGCCATGGACGACGCGGGCTGGGACCTCGCGGCCGTCGAGCGGGTCACCGCGGAGCTGCCCGAGGCGCAGCGTGAGCCGGTGGCGGCGATCCTCGCCTTCGCCGCGCGCGAGGTCGTGCCGCGCCTGGCCGCCACCACCGACGAGATCGACCACGCGGTACACGCGCTGGCCGGCGGCTTCGTCCCGGCCGGCCCGTCAGGATCGCCGCTGCGCGGCCTGGTCAACGTGCTGCCGACCGGACGTAACTTCTACTCGGTCGATCCCAAGGCCGTACCGAGCAAGCTCGCCTGGGAGACCGGCCAGGCCCTCGCCGACAGCCTCCTGGAGCGCTACCGCACCGACCACGGCGACTGGCCGACCTCGGTGGGCCTGTCCCTGTGGGGCACCAGCGCCATGCGTACGTCCGGTGACGACGTGGCCGAGGCGATGGCGCTGCTCGGCATCCGGCCCGTGTGGGACGACGCCTCGCGCCGTGTGACCGGCCTGGAGCCGATCCCCGCCGACGAACTGGGCCGCCCGCGCGTCGATGTGACGCTGCGTATCTCCGGCTTCTTCCGCGACGCGTTCCCGCACGTCATCGGCCTGCTGGACGACGCCGTACGGCTCGCCGCCTCCCTGGACGAGCCCGCCGACGTCAACTTCGTCCGCGCCCACGCCCAGGCCGACCTGGCCGCGCACGGCGACGAGCGCCGGGCCACCACCCGCATCTTCGGCTCCCGCCCCGGCACGTACGGCGCGGGCCTGCTCCAGCTCATCGACTCGCGTGACTGGCGTACGGACGCCGACCTCGCCGAGGTCTACACGGTGTGGGGCGGCTACGCGTACGGGCGCGGCCTGGAGGGCTGCCCGGCGCGCGAGGAGATGGAGACCGCGTACAAGCGCATCGCGGTGGCGGCGAAGAACACCGACACCCGCGAGCACGACATCGCCGACTCGGACGACTACTTCCAGTACCACGGCGGCATGGTCGCGACCGTGCGCGCGCTCAAGGGCACCGCGCCCGAGGCGTACATCGGCGACTCGACGCGGCCCGAGACGGTCCGCACCCGCACGCTGGTCGAGGAGACCTCCCGCGTCTTCCGCGCCCGCGTGGTCAACCCGCGCTGGATCGAGGCGATGCGCCGCCACGGCTACAAGGGCGCCTTCGAGCTGGCCGCGACCGTCGACTACCTCTTCGGGTACGACGCCACGACCGGCGTCGTCGCCGACTGGATGTACGACAAGCTGGCGCAGACGTACGTCCTCGACCCGGAGAACCGCGCCTTCCTCCAGGAGGCCAACCCCTGGGCCCTGCACGGCATCGCGGAACGCCTCCTGGAGGCGGAGTCGCGCGGCATGTGGGCCGAGCCGGACAAGGAGACCCTGGCCGCGCTCCGGGAGGCGTTCCTGGAGACCGAGGGCGATCTGGAGGAGCAGGGCTGACGCCCTTCCCGACGCTGACGGCGGAGCGCCGGGCAAGCTGAGCGATCAGCCTGCCCGGCGCTCCGCCGTATTACGCGTGGGGGCTCAGCCCATCGCCACGTGTGGGGGCCTCAGCCCGTCGTGGTGAACCCTTCGCCGACCGTCAGCGTCACCACGTCCGTCCCCGCGGCCGAAGCGTCCGACGCTTTCTCCGTCTTCACGCCCGCCAGCCGGGCGGAGAGCACCTTCGCCTGCGCCTCCATCGACGCGGGGTAGGTGATGGCGGTCTCCTTGGCGCCGGGAGCCGCGTTGCCGGTGGAGACCACCGAGAAGCCCATCTTGCGCAGGTCCGCCGCCGCGCCTGCCGCGTAGCCGGGCGTGCCGGTGCCGTTGAGGACCCGTACCTTCACCGAGCGCGCGGTGACCAGCTTCTTGGCCTCGGCGGCCAGCTTGTCCTTGCTGACCTCCTTGTCGTGCGCCAGGTCGCTGAAGAGGTTGCCGGCCTGCGGGTACTGCCAGATCACGTTCGCCTTGTCGGTGGGCACGTCCGCCTCGCGCGGATAGTTCGGCACCGTCAGGAAGGTGAGCCGGTCGCTGGGGATGTCCTTGACCGTGGAGGCCAGTTCGGACAGCGGCTTGACGCCCGCCAGCTCGTTGTCCGTGGTGATCGACTTGGTGGCCGAGTCGAGGAAGTCGTACAGCGCGCCGGGGCTGGTCAGCTTGGACTGCGCCTTCTCGCCGAGCGCCTTCATGAACTCCTGCTGGCGGCCGATGCGGCCGAGGTCGGAGCCGTCGCCGACGCTGTAGCGGGTACGGACGTAGCCGAGCGCCTTCTCGTCGCTGACCTCCTGGCAGCCCGCCTCCATGTCGAGGTGCGCCTTCTTGTCGTGGATCGCGGTCTTCGGGCACACCTTTATGCCGCCCAGGGCGTTGACCATGCCCTTGAAGCCCTGGAAGTCGACCGAGACGAAGTGGTCGATGCGCAGCCCGGTGTTCTTCTCGACGGTCTTGATCGTGCAGGCCGCCGCGCTGGCCACGTCGCCGCTCTCACCGCCGATGGTGAACGCTTCGTTGATCTTGAAGTGGTGGGGCTTGGACTTGTGGCCGTTGCCGCTGTCGCAGGACGGGATGGACACCCAGGAGTCGCGCGGGAAGGAGACCGCGGTGGCCCACTCGCGGTTGGCGGCGATGTGCAGCACCATCAGCGTGTCCGACTGCATGGTGTCCAGGTTCTTGCCGTACTTGGCGTTGGCGCCCGCGCGGCTGTCCGAGCCGACGACGAGGATGTTCTTGGAGCCGGGGCTGAGGTTGGCGGGGCGGTCGCCGCCGAGGCGGCTGCCGACGTCCGCGCCGTGGATGTTGCCGTCCAGCTTGAAGTAGATCCAGCCGCCGACGCCGGCCGTGATCAGCAGCAGCACGCCGAGGACGCCGCCGGTCCAGGCGAGGATGCGGCCGCGCCGGGTCATCCGGGCCTTGGGGCGGCGGCCGCGGCCGGAGCCGGAGCCCGCGGCGCGGCGCGAGCGGCCGGGTCCCGGGCCGGAGCGGTCGGCCCGGCGGGAGCGGGGGCCGGGCACATCGGGGCCGCGGGTGTCCGCGCCGGGGCCGGTGCGGCCGGTGGGGCCGGAGGTGCCGTTCTGGCCGGAGGTCGCGCCCCGCCGGGGCCGGTTCCTGTCTTGCACGCCTATTGGTCCTTCTGGTGCGTCAGATGCCCGCGCTCGGCAGGACGAGCATGCGGTCGGGGTCGTACGGAAACCACTGCGGGCAACTGCCGCTGCTGCCGCGCATCGTACGCAACCTGCACCACAGTTCGCCTGCCCCGTCCCGCCACCAGGCGCTGATGCGGCCCAACTCCCACCCGCCGTCGGGGTGTTGCAGCTCCACCGGCTGGTAAACCCATCGCACCTCCGCCTCGGGGGGAGGCCCACCCTGCCGCGGGGGCCCGCACCTCGTCGTCATCTCCCCCTCCCGCCGGGCCGGTTGCGAACGTTCTGGCGCACTCTACAGCCAACTTCTACAACGCTGTAGAAGTACGATGGTGTGGGGCGGATCACATGGTAGGGGAGGCGCCCGGGGCGGCGTGCGCGGGGGTTGCGGGGGCGGGGGAGACGGCCGGGGCCTCCACCGGGCCACCTGGCGGGCCGTCACCTTCCTTCCGGCCGGGGCCGTACGCACAGGTGCGCTGCTCGCCCCTCGGGATCGCCCCGAGTCCCGACGTGTGCGTACTCAGAGCGGGGTGGCCGCCTTGAGGACCAGGAAGAGGGCCACCGCGGCGTTGAGCGAGGAGAGGGCCGAGGCGGCGGTGCCTGCGGCGGCCACCAGGGCGGCCAGGCCGGCCGGGGTGAGGGCGGGCGGCCAGCTGCGGGCCGTGGGGGCCGGGCCCAGGAGGGCCGCCACTCGGCGCGGTACGGGGCCGGGCTCCGGGGCGGCGAAGCCCGCCAGCAGGGGGCTGGGCGCGGGCCGGGAGACCAGTGCGGCCTTGCCCACGGCCCGGGCGGTCAGCCGACGGTCGCCGACGGTCCGCGCCGCCTCCTCGTCGGCCCAGCGCTCGGCGCTGAAGGCGACCGCCGTACGCAGCGGCAGCAGGAGCGGGTTGGCGCAGCCGGCCAGCCGTACGGCGAGCTGGTAGCGGTGGTGGCGTTCCGCCAGGTGGGCGCGTTCGTGGGCGAGCAGCGCCCGGCGCTCGTCGCTGTCCAGGCTGTGCAGCATGCCGCGGGAGACCGCGATCCGGCCGGGGCGCGCGGGCCTGCCGGGGCGGGCGGGCAGGCCGGGGACGGCGTAGGCGTACGGGCTGTCGTCGGGCAGCACCGCCAGTTCCGTACCGGACGGCAGTCCGTCCAGCGCCTGGTGCGTACGGAAGCGGACGCGGTAGTGGCGGCGCAGCTCGATGCCGCAGGCGGCGAGGACGGCGGCGAGCGCCGCGATCGCGGCGCTGCCCGCGACCTCCGCGATCGGCACCGCGGCGCGCACCTCCGGGTCGGACCAGCCGTCCGGCAGCGGGTTGCCCGGCAGCTGGGCGGTGCCCACCACCATCAGCAGCGCCAGGCACAGCGTGCTGCACACGCCGAGGACCACGGCCAGCGCGGTCAGCAGGCGGGTGGTGCTGCGCGGGTGCAGGTGCTGGCCGGCGAGGCGGGCGATCGGCAGGGCGGTCAGCGGCAGCACGAGCGGGAGGAAGACGAAGACGCCCATCGGTCAGTCAGTCCCCGGAACTCTCGGCCGCTCCGGGGCCGCCGGTGGCGCGCTCCAGCAGGGTGCGCAGCAGCTGCTCGTCCTGGGCGGACAGGGCGGACACGAAGCTGGCCAGTACGGCGTCCCGGTCCGACTCGCTGTCCAGTACGCGGCGCATCCGCAGCGCGGCGAGCCCCGCCTCGTCGGCGGCCGGGGTCCACACGTAGGACCGGCCGACGCGTTCGCGGGTGACGGCCTTCTTGGCGTGCAGGCGGGAGAGGATCGTCATCACCGTCGTGTACGCGAGGTCGCCGCCGAGGTGGTCCTGTACCCAGGCGGCGGTGGCGGGCCCGGGGGAGTGGTGCAGGGCGGCCAGTACCTGTGCCTCCAGCTCGCCCTGGCCCCGGCGGCGCGCGCGGTCGCGCCCGCCCGGATGGCCGCCGAAGGGGTCCCCGTTCATGCCGTAGCCTCCCGTTCCGTGCCGGACGCCCCGCGGCGGCGGGGCGTCGCCGCATCCTACTGAGCGGGCCGGGAACGCGCCCCGCCCTTCGTTCGTCATCCTCTACAGCACTGTAGAGATTGTGGCCCGCCGCACAAGGAGGCCACACACCCCGACCCGGGAGGAACATCCATGGGAGTCTCGCTGGCCAAGGGCGGCAACGTCTCGCTGTCGAAGGAGGCGCCCGGCCTGACCGCCGTGACGGTGGGCCTCGGCTGGGACGTGCGGACCACCACCGGCACCGACTACGACCTGGACGCGAGCGCCCTGCTGTGCAACGAGTCCGGCAAGGTCGTCTCGGACCGGCACTTCGTCTTCTACAACAACCTCACCAGCCCGGACGGCTCGGTGCAGCACACCGGTGACAACCTCACCGGTGAGGGCGAGGGCGACGACGAGTCGATCAACGTGAACCTGGCGGGCGTGCCCGCCGAGGTCGCCAAGATCGTCTTCCCGGTCTCCATCCACGACGCGCAGAACCGCGGCCAGAGCTTCGGCCAGGTCCGCAACGCGTTCATCCGCGTCGTCAACCAGGCCAACGGCACCGAGCTGGCCCGCTACGACCTCACCGAGGACGCCTCGACCGAGACCGCCATGGTCTTCGGCGAGCTGTACCGGCACGGCGCGGAGTGGAAGTTCCGCGCGGTGGGCCAGGGCTACGCGTCCGGGCTGGCCGGTATCGCGGCGGACTTCGGGGTCAACGTCTGAGACGTGGCCGCACCACGGCCCGTACGGCCGTGACCGGTACGACGGCGGGCCCGCGGCGTGTGTGCCGCGGGCCCGCCGCCGTATGCCGGAGCTTTGTACCCGGACCTCGTGCCCGGACCGGGCCCGGATCAGAGATCGAACTCGGCCGGCGGAATGTCCAGCGCGTAGCAGACCTCGCGCACCACGGCCTGCTCGGTCTTGTCGAAGTCGCCGTCGGCGCCGCCGATGACGATGCCGATCTGGATGACGGCACGCGCCTCGACCGGCTTCTTCTTCACCTTGCCGATCTCCTGCATGAGGCCGACCTTGCCGAAGTCGAAGTCGGCGGACAGCTTGTCCAGGTAGTCGTCGAAGCGGCGGCGCAGGTCGTCGGCGGAGAAGTTCTGCAGCACCTCGTTGGTGGCGATGAGCTGGGCCACCCGCTGCCGCTCGGAGGGGTCGACGTGGCCGTCGGCGGCGGCGACGAGCGCGCACATCGCCATGCTCGCGTCCCGGAAGGCGCCGCTCTTCAGTTCGTTCTTCTTGGCGACGAGCTGGTTCTGCATCGTCTGGGCGGAATCCTTGATCCGGTCCCACAGAGCCATGTGGATCTCCTTGTCGTTCCCGCGGGGTGCCGCGCACCGTTCGCCATCGAGTAATGCGCAAGCAAAATCTACAGGCTTGTAGATTCTCGCGGGACACGGCCCACCCTGGCGGACGCACACATGCGGAGGGCCGGGGCAGCTGCCCCGGCCCTCCGCACCCCCCGTTCCCCCCGAAAGCCCCCCTCGGGCTCAGGTGGTGGTCAGGCTCGCCGCCCGCCCCCTCATCGCAGCCGCAGCGCGGTGCGGATCGTGGTGAACAGCTGCGTCTGGTCGGTGACGCCGAGCACGCGGTACGCCTGCGGGCCCTGCGCGGCGATCCGGACCTGGGTACCGGTGTGCTCCTGCGACTGGCCCGGCGTGTTGGTCGAGTAGTTGACCTTCAGCTTGCCGCCCTCGTCCGTGACGAGCGTCGAGGAGAGGCCGGGCGGCTGGGCGTCCAGCGGCACGATCTGGCTGGAGTGGCCGTGGTCCGCGGTGGTGACGACGAGCGTGTCCGGGTGCTTGGCGGCGTAGTCCCGCGCCACCTTCACCGCGCGGTCGAACGCGGCGGTCTCGCCGATCTGGCCGCAGGGGTCGGCCGCGTGGTCCTGCTTGTCGATCGAGGCGCCCTCGACCTGGAGGAAGAAGCCCTTGTCCCGGCCGTGGCCGCGCTGCGACTTCTGCTTCTTCTCCAGCAGCTGGATGGCCTTGGCGGCCTGCTCGTCCAGGGCGGGCGTGCCCTTGGGCCGGTTCGGGTTGCCGGTGGTGCAGCGCTGCGGGTCGGTGCCGCCCACGGCGGCGGGCTTGCCGGTCCACTCCACGGGCACGTTGCCCGGAGCGAACAGCCCGAGCACCGGCTTGCCGCCCGCGACGCTCTTGACGCGCTGGAGGCCGTCCCGGTCGGTGACGACCTGGTAGCCCAGCTTGCGCGCCTGCTCGGCCACCGTCAGGCCCTTGTACGGACCCTCGGTGATCTTCTGGTCGAAGCGCTGCTTGCCGCCGCCGAGGAGCACGTCCACCTTGTGGTTCACGCTCTGCTCGGCGATCGAGCCGGGGCCACCCTTGCCGATCTTGTCGGTGGGGCACTTGGCCATGTCGGCCGGGCCCTGGCAGCTGCGGTCGGTGGCGTGCGAGGCGAGCACGGCCGGGGTGGCGTCGGTCAGCTCGGCGGTGGTGACGGACCCGGTGGCGTAACCGTTCTGCTGCGCCAGCTCCAGGATCGTCGGCAGCGCCTTGTCGGTGTCCGGCGTCTTGGATATCCGCCCGTTGACGGTCTTGTGCCCGGTGGCCCAGCCGCTGCCGCTGGCCGCGGAGTCCGTCACGTAGTCCGGCTTCTTGTTCTTGTCCACGGCGTACGTCGTGTAGGCGCCGGTCAGCGGGAACCCGTCCATGTTCAGCCGCCCGGCGGCCCCCACGGTGTAGTCCCGCGCGAGGGTGATCTCGCTGTCCCCCATCCCGTCACCGATCAGCAGAATGACGTTCTTCGCCGCCCCGCCCCGGATCGCCCGCTCCGCCTGGTGCTCGGACCCGAAGGCGGCGGCCCCCGCGGGCACGGCCGCGGCGGCGGCGAGCGCCACGGCGGCACCGGTGATGACGCTGCGACGGGACAGGCGCAGTCTTCGCATGAGTACTCCTCTTCGCTCGCCGGCCGTGTGCCGACGCGCTGAAGCCCACCAGCCCCCGGTGAACCGGGGGTGACGGCTGTGCGGCGTCTTGGCCGCCGCGGGGGCAACGGGGGGTGGTCGGCGGGGCGGCGCGGGAGCGGGGGCGGTACGGACGCGTCCCCGGGAAATCCGCCCCCGCTGCGCCGACCGAGTGGTGTTCATCCGAAGAACGGCGAATCGCGGACGAGGGTCCTCGTGTTCCCGGGGCGTTTACACATCATGAGGAAAGTACGCAAATCGGTCATCGGGACAAGCGCCTGTGCGGCGCTGGAACACCGCCTCCCCGCGGTGCCGTCCGAGGGCCGGGGAATGACCGCAGGACCGAGCAGAGAAGAGAGGGATCATGGCCGCCACCAAGGTCACGAGACTCTGGGCCGCTTTCGTCGTCGTCATCGTCAAGGTGCTTGCCGCGCTGGGCTTCCGTACGCCCGCCGCTGTCACCGCCACTGCCACTGCCACCACCGCCGGTCCGGTCGCCGCCCCGGCGCCGGTTCCCGCCGAGGCCGGGGACGGCTGGGCCGCCCTGCCGGCCGAGGCCGATACCGGGGAGCCGGTGGGTGAACGGGGCCGTTGGGCCGAAGACGCACGGGCCTTCGCGCCGCCCCGCATGCGGTACGGGCGCATTCTGCCGCCGACGATGAAACAGCGCATCCGGGCGGAGGCGCACGGTGCGGCGCCCAGTTCGCGCAGTGTGCCGGTTGAGTTGTCCGACGCCCCGTACACGGGGCCGGTGGGCGCGCCGCCGGCTCGTCCGGTCAGCGCGCCGCCCGCCCGTGCGGTCAGCGTGCCGCAGGCCCGCCGGCCCGAGCGCGAGCGGCAGCTCTGCCCTGCCTGAGGCCGGCTCGACGGGCTTACGTCCGCGGCCTTGTGGCGACGGCCTCCTGGGTGAGGTCGAAGTCGAGGCGGCGTTCCCGGTCGCCGGGGGCGAACGTGACCCGGTCGGCGTGCGGCGGGTAGCCGGCGGCGGTCAGGGTGTAGGCGCCGGGCGCGAGACCGGTGACGGCGAAGGAGCCGTCCGGTCCGGTGACGGTGTGGGCGGCGGGTGAGCCGTCCGGTCCCTGGAGAGTGACGACGGCGTCCGGCAGCGGGCGTCCGTGCGGGTCCCGTACGGTGCCGCGCAGAGCGGCCGGCGGGGGCATCGGCGTGGTGGCGTCGGTGGTGCCCGCGGGGTCCGCGTCCCGGGTGACCCGTTCGAACGCTCCGGTTTCCGCCTCGCTGCGGGCCAGCAGCCGCGGCGTGCCCGGCTTGGGCCGGGACGGGAGGAACGCCGCCAGGACGAGGCCGATGGCCACGGCGCCGGTGGCGATGGCGAACGAGACGCGGAAGCCGGCCATGGTCGGTACCGTCACGGCGCCCGCGGGGGCGGACAGATGGGCCAGGACCATGCCGATGACCGCGCTCGACACCGAGGTGCCGATGGAGCGCATCAGGGTGTTCAGGCCGTTGGCGGCGCTGGTCTCGGACGGGTCGACGGCGCCGACGATCAGGGCGGGCAGCGAGGAGTAGGCCAGGCCGATGCCCGCGCCGACCACGACCGAGATGATCACGGTCTGCCAGGGGGCGCTCATCAGGCCCAGGCCCGCGCCGTAGCCGATGGCGATGACGAGCATGCCGAGCATGAGGGTGGCCTTGGGGCCGCGCCGGGCCGAGATGCGCGCGTACACGGGCGCGGTGAGCATCATCGTCAGGCCGAGCGGTGCCACGCACAGGCCCGCGACGACCATCGTCTGGCCCAGCCCGTAGCCGGTGGACTTCGGGAGCTGGAGGAGCTGCGGCAGGACGAGGGAGATCGCGTAGAAGGCGACGCCGACCATGATGGACGTGAGGTTGGTGAGCAGCACCTCGCGGCGCGCGGTGGTGCGCAGGTCCACCAGCGGTGCGGTGACGCGCAGTTCGTAGACGCCCCACAGGAGCAGCAGGGCGACCGCGCCGCCGAACAGGCCGAGGGTGGTGGGCGAACCCCAGCCCCAGTCGCTGCCCTTGGTGATCGGCAGCAGCAGGCAGACGAGTCCACCGGTCAGTCCGATGGCGCCGAGCACGTCGAAGCGGCCGGTGGCCCGTACGGACGACTCGGGGACGCAGACGACGCTGAGCAGCATGGCCAGTACGCCCAGGCCCGCGGCGCCGAAGAACAGCGCGTGCCAGTCGGCCTGCTGGGCGACCAGGGAGGCGGCGGGCAGCGCGAGGCCGCCGCCGACGCCGATGGAGGAGCTCATCAGCGCCATGGCGGAGCCGAGGCGTTCGCGCGGCAGCTGGTCGCGCATGATGCCGATACCGAGGGGGATGGCGCCCATGGCGAAGCCCTGGAGCGCCCTGCCTATCAGCATCGTGGCCATGTCAACCGTGAAGCCGCAGATCAGCGAGCCGACGACCATGAAGGCGAGGCTGGCCAGCAGCATCCGCCGCTTGCCGTAGAGGTCGCCGAGGCGGCCCATGATGGGGGTGGCCACGGCGCCGGTGAGCAGCGTGGCGGTCATCACCCAGGTGGCGTTGCTCGGGGCGGTGGCCAGGAGGACCGGCAGGTCCTTGATGACGGGCACCAGCATCGTCTGCATGACGGCGACGACGATGCCGGCGAAGGCGAGGACGGGGACGACGGCGCCGCCCGCGCTCCGCCGGTCTCGCGGCGGGTCGTGGGGCGGCTCGGTGGGTGCGGGCATCGGGTGCGCGGCGGTGGGCGCCGGTTCCCCGGCGCGCTGGTCCGTCGTCTGCGGCATACGTGCGGCCTCCGGTCGGTGCAAGTGGGTGCCCCTTGAACGCTTTTGGCGGCGTGGGCATTCCAACGCGTCCCGTAAAGGCGGTACTCGGGTCTGCCGGGGAGCACGGGCCGTCCCCGCGTACGGTGGCCGGGGCGCGCCGTCAGCCGGGCGCCGTCGCCGAACCACCGTCTCAGGAACCCGGCTTGCGGGACATGGACCACGTGCGCGGGCCGCCGCCGGGCAGGACGCACTCGGCCGTCACCTCGAAACCGAGGTGTTCGTAGAAGCGCACGTTGCGCTCGTCGGAGGTCTCCAGGAAGGCGGGCACGCCCGCCGCGTCGGCGGCCTCCAGACCGGGGCGGATCACCGCGCCGCCCAGCCCCCGGCCCTGCCGGTCCGGGTCCACGCCGACCGAGCCGAGGAACCACACGGGCCCGGTGGGCCGGTGCGGTCCCAGCGCGGCCTCGGTCTGCGCGAAGATCTCGGCCCGGTCCCCGGCGATCTCCGCGAACAGCGGTCCCAGCTCGGCGAACACGCTGCCCGCTTCGGCGGTCTCCGGTGTGGTCCACGCGGCCACCGCGGCACCGCCGTCGGCCACCCACACCCGGCCGTGCTCCAGGCCGATACGGGTGAGGAACAGCTCGTTGAAGCGGTGCAGCCGGTCGAGGTGGCCGTCGGCCGCGATGGTGTGGCGGGTGAAGGGGTAGTCGGAGAAGGCCCGCCGGAGAGTGCGCAGGGCCCGGGGGAGGTCGTCGCGGGTGGCGGGGCGAACCGCGGGGGTGCTCGTGGTCATGGGTGACACCGGTTCGGTCGGACGGACACGCCTTTGGTAGCGGGGTGCTCGTACGGCTGTGGTGCGGCCGCCGCGTACGGGCCTGGCGAGGCGGTGCGGAGGAAGAGCGGGACGTGTCAGGAGCGACAACCCCCGGCGGTCGTGTCTCAGGTAATAACACGCCCTGGAGCTTGGCAAGTTCCCGGTGAGGGAACGCCGGGTTCCGTACGGGGTGGGCCATGCGTTCAGGCCACCGGGAGCGGCGGGTGACAGCCCCACCCCATGCGCCGGGCCCGGGTCGGCGCGCGACCCGGGCCCGGCGTGGGGGGAGGGGGATGGCTCAGGGCATGACCGTCAGTGCGCAGGGGATCTGGAGGCTGACGGTGGTGGGGCCGCCGACCGGGCTGCTGATGCCGAGGGTCCCGTCGAAGGCGGCCAGCCGCCGCTGGACTCCCTGGAGGCCGCTGCCGGACTCCAGGCCCGCGCCGCCGTGGCCGTCGTCGGTCACGCTCACCGCCAGCGCGTTGGCCCGGTACTGGATGTCGACGAGCACCCGGCGCGCACCGGAGTGCTTGGTCGCGTTGGCCAGCAGCTCGCACACGGCGAAGTAGGCGGCCGACTCCACGGCCGGCTCCGGGCGGGCCGGGAGGTTGGCGGTCACCTGGACCTGGAGGCGGCTCTCCAGCGCGAGCGAGCGGACGGCGTCCACCAGGCCGCGGTCGGCGAGCACCGGCGGGTGGATGCCGCGCACCAGGTCGCGCAGCTCCTCCAGGGCGCGTACGGAGGCGTCGCGGGTCTCGGCGAGCAGGGTGCGGACGGCTTCCGGGTTCTCGTCCAGCAGCGATTCGGCGGCGCCCAGCTTCATGCCCATGGCGAGCAGCCGGGCCTGCGCGCCGTCGTGCAGATCGCGCTCGATGCGGCGGATCTCGGCGGCGGAGGAGTCGACGACGTCGGTACGGGTGCGGGCCAGGTGCTCGACGCGCCGACCCATCCGGGCCTTGGCGGTGGGCGCCAGCAGGGAGTGGGTGATCCGGGCGTGCAGGCGCAGCACGTACGGGGCGATCAGCAGGCCGACCGGGATCTCCAGCAGGCCGAGGCCGCCGGCGATCCAGGCGGAGTCCTGGCTGCGTACCGGCACGAACATGTACCAGGTGCCGTCCCACGCCTGGACGACCGGCTCCCAGATGAACGGGAGCAGCATGCCGAACAGGCCGTGGACGAGCGAGGCGAACGGGATGATCGCGAACAGGCCGGTGACCGTGACGGCGCACTGGGCCCACAGCATGTCGCGCCAGGTCGCGCTGTCGGTGAAGATCGCCTCGCACTTGCGCCAGGCGCCCTTCCAGCCACCCTCGGTGCGCGGCGCGGGAGCGTACGGCTCGGCGATGCGTACACCGGTTTTGCCGGTCAGCCGCCGCTGGGCGTTGGCCGACCAGCGCAGCGCCGCGACCAGCCCCGGTACGAGGAAGAGGCCGAAGCCCAGGAGCGTCAGGGACATCCCGACGATCGCGAACCAGGCGAGGAAGACGGCCAGCAGTCCGAGGAAGAACATGGTCAGCCCGCGGCCCATGGCTATCCATCCGGCGGTGAACCAGTTGCGTCCCTGGCGCGCGGGCTGAACGTCGCTGTGCGAACCTTCGGTCATCTCATTCGTCTCCGTGTCTGTGCTCGGTGCAGGGCGTTCCCGGCGGCGTGTGTATCCATCCTCGGGTGCCCGGCCGCGGTAATCAGTGGTGTTAGGCCTACTTCTGAGGAAGGGATTGCCCCGCCTGCCGCCCGGCGCAGCGTGCCCACCAGCGGGTCCCGCTGAGCAGAACGGACAGCGCGGGCAGCGTCAACGCCCGTACGACGGTGGCCGTCAGCACGACCGACAGGGCCAGGACGACGCTCAGCCGCCCCACTTCGGCCGAGGCGGTGCGCTCGGCGAGCAGGAAGACGGCGCCCATGATGACGGCGGTGACGGTGGTGCCGTCCGAGGTGGAGGTCAGCGCGCGGGCCGTGGCCTCACGGGGCGGCAGTCCCGCGCCCCGCAGTTCCGTGAGGCGCAGGACGGCCATGCGCAGCAGCAGGACCGAGACGGCCAGCGCCAGGGAGAAGCTGAGCAGCGGCGCCCAGGCGGCGGGTGTGCTGTGGCCCCAGGAGCCGGGCGCCTGGCCGGGCTTCCACATACGCAGGAGGACCGTGGCCGTCCCGCACGCCGCCGCGGCGCCCAGGGCCGCCGGGACGGTCACCACGACGGCCGCGGGGGCGGAGCGGAACACGGCGGTCAGCGCGGCGAAGCCCAGCAGGACGGTGGCCGCGATCACCGCGACGATCGTCGTGGCGTCGATGCCGTGCGCCCGTGCGGCTTCCGCGGTGTGCAGCAAGGCGGGCGGGTGGCCGGGGAGTTCCGGGCGCCACCACGCCAGCGGCAGGGCCAGCGCGGCGAGCAGCACCACCGAGGCAGCGAGCGTCCAGCCGGGGCGGCGGGTGCTGGGCCGCAGCAGCAGCGGCCACAGGCGCGGCGGGCCGAGCCGGTAGGTCAGCCGCCACAGCACCGGCAGCCGCGGCCAGCCCAGCCGCCGCCCGAAGCGGGCGGTCACCGCGGGCAGCACGGTGAGCGCGGCCAGCATCACCGCCGCGACCGTCAGGAGCACCCCGATGGCCACGGCCGAGAGCATCGTGTCCCGCGAGACGAACAGCCCACAGACCACCGCGGCCGTCACCAGGCCGGAGAGCAGCACGGTCCGGGTGGCGTCGGCCGCCGTACGGGACACGTGCGGGCGCAGCGCCCCGTGCCGCCGGGCCCGCTGCTCGAACCACAGATACAGCACGCAGGACGTCAGGCCGAGCGCCGTACCGAGCACGGCGACCAGGGCGAAGACGGACGCCGACGGGCCCCGGCCGGGGAACAGCCGGGCCACCACCCCCCACCAGCCGCTGGCCACGGCCACGGCGCTCACGCTGACCAGCAGCGACACCACGGCCGGGAGGACCGCCGCGAGCAGCGCGACGAGCAGCACCAGGACGACGGCACAGCCGGCGAGGGCGTACGCGAGCACGCGGCGGCCCGTCGAGTCGTCGTCGAAGAGGTCACCGACCGGGGTGCGCACGGCCAGGGCTCCGCCGGTCGCGGACACCGCGACGACGGCCAGCCACAGGGCGAGCGCGGGCCACGGGTGCCCCGCGCTCCAGCCCGCCAGCCTGCCCCCGGCCGTCTTCAGGCCCGTCACACCCACCGGTCCACCTCTCTGTAGTCCTCACCCGGATCCGGGTCCCCTCCCGAAGCCGCAGATCGGGCCGGGTGGAGCGTTGTCCATGCTCCGGGGTGCGGCTCACGGCGCACACAGGTACTAGGACGTCTTTGGAAGTAGTGCTAGCACTACCCGACTTCCCCGATTCCGGCGGCAGGCGCGCCTGTACACCTGGTCCGTCATCAACCGGTCACTGGACTGTCAGCAGAATTGGCCAGACTGGCCCGGAAAGCGCATCGCTGGAAATGACCATAAGACGGGGAGCGCGCGTGCCGAGACTTTGCGGAGCGGTCGGATGACATCATTCGCCGCCGTTTCAACGTACCTCCCCCCGAGCGTGCCGATTTCCGAACTCCGGGAGGAATCCCCGCTCGACGCGGGGATGGCCCGCCGTTTCCAGCGCTTTTACGGGCTGGCGTCGGTGTGCCGGGACCCGGAGCGCACCGAGGCGGAGCTGTTGCTCGCCGCGGCGGCCAAACTCGACGGGCTCAGGGGGCAGGAGGAGCGGGTCCGCTACCTCGTGCAGGCCCGCACCTTCGTCAGCAGCAGGCCGGATCCTACCAGCGCACTGCGGTACATCGGCAGGGAATTGGGACTGTCGAACGCCACCGCGTTCTCGGTGGCGGGCCAGGCGTGCGCGAGCGGTCTGCAGGCGGTCGACATCTGCGGCCGGCTGCTGGCGGCGGACGCCGACCCGGACGCGCTGGCGCTGGTGCTGACCGGTGAGAAGACCTTCACGCCCGTCGCCCGGTGCGTCCCGCGCAGCAATGTCGGCGGCGAGGCCGCGGCGGCCGTGCTGGTACGCCGGGGCGGCGCGGCGGACGGGGACCGGGTGCTCGGCCGGGCCGTGCGCACCCATGGGGAGTTCCACGCCGAGGCGATTACCGGAGCGGCCTCGTCCGCGGAGTTCAACAAGCTCTACCCGGAAGCGCTGGAGGACGTGATGCTGGCCGCCTGCGCGGATTCCGGGGTCACGCTCGACGACATCGACCTGATCATTCCGCACAGCGTCAACACCATTTCCTGGAAAGCGGTCGCGGACCGTTTCGGATTTCCTGTGGAACGCATTTTTCTGGACAACATCCCGGTGACCGGCCACTGCTTCGCCGCGGACCCTTTCATCAACTACGGGACGGCCGGACAGCTCGGCCGGTTGCGCCCCGGCGCGCGGTATCTGCTGACCGCCGTCGGACTGGGCGCGACGTACTCGGCGATGGTCGTCGAGCACTGACCGCCACACCGGGCGAGGGGACATCATGGAATCGTTGCTGCCGGGCTTCAACGCCCGTCTGAAGGCTGCCGTGGCCGGGAACGAGCAGGTGCCGTTCGTCTTCCTCGGCAATTTCGAGGTCGAGGAACAGTGGGCGGTCGGCGAACCCGGCCTGCCGCGCATGGGATTCACCGGCGGCGGCGCCGTGGTGAACTCGATGGACGAATTCGCCATGCTGCTGGCGGGCGAGGGCGACCACGTCGTGCTCAAGGCGCGTCCGGACGCCGGCTACCTGGCGTACCTGCGCGGCCTGGGCCTCGCGCTGCCCACCGTGCACGTCGTCGCCGAGTCCGACCCGGCGCGCACGGTCTCCCAGGACGCGCTGGCCGACCCGGCGCTCCAGAGCGCGCTGGCGCAGGCCGGTGACGGCCTGATGCTCTACGCGCACGGTGTCTCCACCGTCGAGGAGGAGCTGGCCGAGCGGACCGGGCTGCCGCTCGCCCACCCGACGGCCGCGGTGTGCAAGGCCGTGAACAGCAAGATCTACAGCCGCCGGGTCGCCGACGAACTGGGCATCGCCCAGGCGCGCGGCTGGGCGTGCGAGACCGTCATGGAGCTGTCGCGGGCCGTCGAAGAGGCCCGGGAGCTGCTGGCGCAGGGCCGCAAGCTGGTCCTCAAGGACGCCTACGGGGTGTCCGGCAAGGGGATCATGGTCATCGAGAGCGAACGGCGGCTCGACCGGGTGCACCGGATGGTGCTCGCCCGCGCCGAGGCGGCCGGCAGCGACCGGGCCGGGCTCGTCCTGGAAGAGTGGGTGACCAAGCAGACCGACCTGAACTACCAGGTCACCGTGGGCCGGGACGGCGCCGTGCGGTTCGACTTCGTCAAGGAAGCGATCACCGAGAACGGCACGCACAAGGGCCACCGGATGCCCGCCCGCCTCACTCCCGCGCAGCTGGAGCAGGTCACCGACGCCGGTCTGCGGATCGGCGCGCGGCTCGCCGCCGACGGCTACTTCGGCGTCGCGGGCATGGACGCCCTGCTGCTGCCGGACGGCTCGGTCTTCCCGGTCATCGAGATCAACGCCCGCAACAACATGTCCACGTACCAGGTGCGGCTCCAGGAAGCCTTCGTCGGCGAGGGCCGCATCGCGCTCGCCCGGCACTACCCGCTGCGGCTCGGCGCGCCGCTGCCCTTCGAGGAGCTGCGCGGCACGCTCGACGGCCTGCTGTTGGAGCGCCCCGACGGCGCCGGGCTGCTGGTGAACAACTACGCCACCGTCAACGCCGCCGTCAGCACCCTCGCCGAGCCCGGCGCCACCGCCGACGGCCGCCTGTACGGGCTGGTCGTGGGCGACACCGCGGAGCAGGTCACCGCGATCGACACCGAGATCACCGCCCGGCTGGCCGCGGTGACGGAAGGAGCCGTCCATGTCGGCTGAGTTCGAGATCCAGGGCATCGGCATCACCGAGCTGGCCGAACGCCACGGCACACCGCTGTACGTGTACGACGGCGACGCGCTCGCGGCGAACTTCCGCAGCCTGCGCGAGCGCCTCCACCCGCGCGCGGAGATCTTCTTCTCCCTCAAGGCGAACCCGAACCTCTCGATCTGCGCGCTGCTCGGCGCGCAGGGCGCCCGCGCCGAGATCTCCTCGATGACCGAGCTGGTCACCGCCCGCCGGGCGGGCATCGCGCCGCGCGACATCATCTTCCTGGGCCCCGGCAAGAGCCGCGCCGAGCTGGCCGCCTGCCTGGACGAGGGCATCTACGCGATCGTCTGCGAGTCGCTGGGCGAACTGGAGCTGATCGACGAACTGGCCCGGGAACGCGGCGTCACCGCGCCCGTCGCGCTGCGCGTCAACCCCAGCTTCTCCGTCAAGGGCTCGGGCCTGACCATGGGCGGCAAGCCGCGCCAGTTCGGCATCGACGAGACCGTCCTGTTCGACCAGTCCGACCTCGCAGGCCGCCACGCCAACGTCCGCCTGATGGGCGTGCAGGTCTACATGGGCACCCGCATCCTCAGCGAGGAGGTGGTGGCCGAGAACACCGGCCGGATCTTCGACCTCGCCGAGCGGCTGTCGGAGAAGCTGGGCTTCGACCTCGACCTGGTCGACTTCGGCGGCGGCTTCGGCGTCGCGTACTTCGACGGGGAGCGCGACCTGGACCAGGAGCGGCTGACCACGCTGCTCAACCCGGTCATCGAGGAGTTCGCCGCGCGGCACCCCGGCACCCGGCTGATCAACGAGCTGGGCCGCTACCTGACCGCCCCGTACGGCACCTACGTCTCGCGGGTGCGCTACGTGAAGACCTCGATGGACGAGAACTTCGCGGTGGTCGACGGCGGCACCAACCACCACATGGCGGCCGTCGGCATCGGCTCCTTCGTCAAGCGCAACTTCCCGATCCGGCTGCTCAACCGCACGGACGCGGGCGAAACCGAGAGCTGGCACGTCACCGGGCCGCTGTGCACCCCCAACGACACCCTCGGCAAAAAGGTGCAGCTGCCGCCGCTGCGTCCCGGCGACCTGATCGGCGTGGAGCGCTCCGGCGCGTACGGGCCGACCGCCTCGCCGGTGCACTTCCTCAGCCACGGCTACCCGGCCGAGGTACTGGTGACCGGCGGCCGGGACCACCTGGTCGGCGCGCCCGAGCAGCCCGAGGACCTGCTGCGCCGCCAGCGCCTGTACACGGACGACGCGCCCGCCGCCGACGCCGCCCACTGACCTGAACCGACACCCCAAGGAGACCCGACATGTCGCAGACCGCCGAGAGCACCGCGCAGGACCAGACGATCACCGCCGTCCGCGAGGCGCTCGGTGACGTGCTCCAGCGTGAGCTGCCCGACCTCGGCCCCGACGCCAAGCTCTTCGACGACTACGGCCTGGACTCCACCGGCGTCCTGGACCTGCTGATGCGTCTGGAGGAGGTCTTCGACGTCGAGTTCGACACCGAGGAGCTGGAGATGAGCCACTTCGCCACCGTGCGGACGCTGGCCGACTACGTGGCCGCCGCGCGGTGACGCTCCGCCTCACGGGGGCGGCGCACCGCGCCTTCACCGGCCGGCCGCCCGCCCCCGCCGACCCGTTCCTGGCGAAGATCTACTCCGATATGGCGGAGCTGTACGGCACCGCCTTCGACCAGGAGCGCTTCGAGCACGCCAACCGGAACACGTTCACCGACATGGCGCGGGGGCTGCTCGACGCGCTGCCGCCCGTGACGGACCCGGTCGGCCTGATCGTGGTCGCGTCGGCGGTGCCGGACTTCGAGCCCCGGGTGTCGGCGGTCTCATACCTGACCGACGCGCTGCCCGGCACACCGCAGTCCTTCGCGCTCAGCGACCAGGGTGACGCGGCCCCGTACACGGCCCTGCGGCTCGCCGGGCAGTACGCGGCCGAGGGGCAGGCCGACCGCGTCCTGGTCACGGTATTCGACCAGACGACGGTGCCCGCCAACCCCGGCCCGCCCCGGCAGGGCACGGACGCCCGGGACGGCGCGGCGGCGCTGCTGCTGTCCGCGGAGGGCCCCGGGGCGCCGACGGGCGTCCGGCAGTACGGCGGGCTGACGCCCGAGGACGCCCACGTCCTGTTGCGCGAGGCGCTGCCCGGCGGGGCGGCGACGCTCCTCCTGGGCGGCGGCCTCGATCCGGAGCGGGTCGCGGTGCCGGCCGGTGTGACGGTGGAGCGCGCGTCCGCCGAGTTCCCGTGCAGCGGCGTGTGGGGTCTGCTGGCCGACCGGCTCGCGGACTTCGCGGAGCAGCGGCTCCCGGTGTTCCTCGCCGACTACGTACCGCAGGGCACGGGTGAGGAGAAGGCCGGGGAACTGTCCTTCTGCGTGGTCGACTTCAGCGCCGCGACGGCGTGACCGGTGCGGGGTGTCCGCCGGACGGCACGGTGCACGTCTGGCGGATACCGCTGTCCGCGCCGCCTCACGTCGTCAGCGAGCTGACCGCCGTGCTCGATCCCGGGGAGCGGGAGCGCGGCGAACGGGCCCTGCCCGAGGACCGCGCGCGCTCCCGCATCGCCCACGGCGCGGCCCGGCTGATCCTGGGCGCGTACTTGGCCGAGCCGCCAGAGCACCTGCGCTACACCTACGGCCGCTGGGGCAAGCCCGCACTGCACGGCCACCCCGAACTGCGCTTCAACCTCTCCCACTCCGGCGGCCTGGCACTGCTGGCGGTCGCGTCGCAGCGCGCGCTCGGGATCGATGTGGAGCGGCTGCCGCATCCGGCCGACCGGGCCGTCCGTAAGGCCGAGCGCTGGTTTCCGGCTGAGGAGGCGGCGTACGTGCGCGCGGGGCGTGATTCCGATGACGCCGCAGCGCGCTTCACAGCGCTGTGGACCCGTAAGGAAGCGTGGGTCAAGGCTGCGGGTGGGCGCATGGTGCAGGGGTTACGGCTGCCGGTGGGGCCGGGGATGCGGGACGGCGACGTCGTACGGGACCCGGAAGGGCGGGTCCCCGGGCGGTGGTCGCTGACCGGTGTGCCGGTAGGGGACGGCTACGTGGCGGCGCTGGCCGTGGCGGCGGAGCCGGGGGAGCGGCCCGTACGCCTGGAGGTCAGGCGGTGGCGACGTTCAGGTACGTGAGCACGGCCTGCACGCGCCGGTTGTCGTCCCGGGACGGCAGCAGCTGGAGCTTGCTGAAGATGTTGTTGATGTGCTTGCCGATGGCCTTGTCGGTGACGAACAGCGACTCGGCGATGCCGGCGTTCGACTTGCCCTCCGCCATCAGCCCCAGCACCTCCAGCTCGCGCTGGGTCAGGCTGTCCAGGGGCTCCTGGCGCGAGCCGTTGTGCAGCAGCTTCTCTATGACCTTGGGGTCCATGGCCGTGCCGCCGTCCGCGACGCGGCGCACCGCCTCGATGAACTGGCCGCTGTTGAGCACCCGGTCCTTGAGCAGATAGCCGACCGATCCGGTGCCGTCGGCGAGCAGTTCGCGGGCGTAGAGCTGTTCCACGTACTGGGAGAGGACGAGGACGGGCAGGCCCGGGACCTGGCGGCGCGCCTCCAGCGCGACCTGGATGCCCTCGTCGGTGAAGGTGGGCGGCAACCGTACGTCCACGATGGCCACGTCGGGGCGTTCGTCGATGAGCGCGCGCAGCAGTTCCGGCGCGTTGTCCACGGACGCCACGATGGTGCAGCCGTGGGCCTCCAGAAGGCGTTCCATGCCTTCCCTCAGGAGGAAGAGGTCTTCTCCGAGGACGACACGCATCATGGCCTCCCCGCGGCAGTCGGTCGGTGACGCCGGCCCACCGCACACAGCGCCTCTACGCACCGGACTGTACCTCTCACCCCTGACAGGCCGGTGACGGATGAATGACGGATTCGGCCACTCGGCGGCCGGCCGGAGCGGTAATCAACTGGTCATCGAAACGTCAGTGGCGTCGGCAAGTGTGGTTTCCCGGCACCGATGCCCCCTGACGCGCCCGCGCACCGCGGTGCGGACGTCAGTCCCGGATCACTGGTGGAGTTTCCATGCCCCCCTCTGGCACTGAGGTACCGTCCTTCTCCGTCATCTCGGGCGAGCAGGTCTCCCGAGTTCTGCACGGGCAGGAAAAGCAGATCGTCGAGCTGGTCGACTACGCCTACCGCGTGCACGGTGTCGGTGACACCGTCAATCCGCCGTCGTACTTCCTGAAGTTCGAGGACCGGCCGTCGGCGCGCATCATCGCGCTGCCCGCCTCCGTGGGCGGCGAGGTCGGTGTCGACGGCATCAAGTGGATTTCCAGTTTTCCCGAGAACATCGAGTCCGGCCTGCCGCGTGCCTCGGCCGTGCTCATCCTCAACGACCGGGACACCGGTTATCCGTTCGCCTGCATGGAGAGCTCCATCATCAGCGCGGTGCGCACGGCGGCCTCCGCGGCGCTGGCCGCCGACTGGCTGACCCGCGAGCGGGGCCGCCCGAAGCGCGTCGGATTCATCGGCACCGGCCTGATCGCCCGCTATATCCACACCTATCTCGCGGGCACCGGCTGGGAATTCGACGAGATCGGCATCCACGACCTCAGCAATGAATACGCCGCGGGCTTCGAGAACCACCTGAAGGACGCCGGCGGCACCGGGCGCACCGTCCTCCACGACTCGGCGGAGAGCCTGATCCGCAACAGCGACCTGGTCGTCTTCGCCACCGTCGCGGGCACTCCGCACGTCACCAGCCCGGCGTGGTTCGCGCACAACCCGGTGGTGCTCCACGTGTCGCTGCGCGACCTGGGCCCGGAGGTCATCAAGGCGTCGTCCAACTTCGTGGACGACGTCGAGCACGTACTGAAGGCCAACACCTCCGTGCACCTCGTCGAGCAGGAGGTCGGCAACCGCTATTTCATCAACGGAACCCTGCACAACGTGATGACGGGCATGGTGAAGATTCCGCGGGACCGCCCCGTCGTCTTCTCGCCCTTCGGCCTCGGCGTCCTGGACCTGACCGTCGCCAAGCACGTCTACGACGAACTCGCCGCGAGCGACGGGCTACACACGGTCGACGGGTTCTTCCACGAACTGTCCCGGCACGGGAAGAAATAGCCGCGGCCCCGCCACCGGACCACACGCCCGCGGTTGGGAGGACCTGACGTGCCCGTGATATCCGCCCCGCACGAATTCAACGTGCCGGATCTCTTCGTCGACCTGAACAACGTCCTCGGAGAGAACCTCTATCTCAAGTGCGAAGGATTCAACTTCGCCGGATCCATCAAACTCAAGGCCGCCGTGGAAATGATCGACCGCGGTGAGCGGGACGGCACCCTGCGGCCCGGCATGACCCTGGTCGAATCGTCCTCGGGAAATCTCGGTGTGGCGCTGAGCCTGGTGGCCCGCAGCAAGGGCTACGGCTTCGTGTGCGTCACCGACAGCCGGTGCACCCTCGCCAACCGGCAGCGCATGGAGAACCTCGGCGCCCAGGTACGCATCATCACCGAGCCCGACCCGGAGAGCGGCCTGCTCGGCGCCCGTATCCGCCTCGTACAGGAACTGTGCGCGAGCGACGCCGGCTACGCATGGCTGAATCAGTACGCCAACCTCGGCAACTGGATGAGCCACTACCGCACGACCGGGCCCGAGATCGCCGCCCAGTTCCCCGATCTGGACGTGCTGTTCATCGGTGCCGGCACCACCGGCACTCTGATGGGCTGCGCCCGCTACTTCCGCGAGAACCAGCCCTCGGTCACCGTCGTCGCCGTCGACAGCGTCGGCTCGGTCACCTTCGGCACCCCGGCGGCACCGCGCATGATCCCCGGCCTGGGGGCCGGCGTCCGGCCGCAGATGCTCGACGAGTCGTACGTGGACGCCGTGGTGCACGTCCCCGAGACCGACACGGTCCGGATGTGCCACCACCTGGTCCGGCACGGCTATGTCCTCGGCGGCTCCACCGGCACCGTGCTCAGCGGCGCCCGGCAGTGGATCGCGGAGAACCGGCCGGAGCGGGACATCGTCGGCGTGGCCGTCTCGCCCGACCTGGGCGATCACTACCTGGACACCGTCTACCAGGAGAAGTGGCTCCAGGACATCTACGGCCTGAGCCCGGACGAGCTGTCCGGGGCGTCCCGGGCCACCGCGTAACGCCCCGGGCGGAACGGCCCGCCCACCCGCGCGCACGGGGCCGCCGGACCGCCGCACCGAACCCTTCCCACCCGCAGGTCCTCCAGGAGGTTGCTGTCATGACCGCACGTATCGAGCCGGGTCTGCCGCTCACCGCGGCCCAGACCGAGATCTGGTTCGACGAGCAGTTCGCCGACGGCGACCTGGCCTACAACATGGCCGATCACTTCGACCTCCGCGGCCCGCTCGACCCCGCCCGCCTGGAGGAGGCGCTGCGCCTGGCCCTCGACGAGGCCGAGTGCTTCCGCGTCCGCCTCACCGAGGCGGACGGCGAGCCCCGCCAGACCGTCGAACCCCTGGAGAACCTGCCGTACACCACGGTCGACCTGAGCGGCGCCGACGACCCGCAGGAAGCGGCGCGCGCCTGGATGGCCCGCGACCTGGACCGCCCGATCGACGTCATGTCCTTCCCGCTGATGCGGGCGGCGCTGCTCACCCTCGGCCCGGACCACGCGTACCTCTACCTGTGCGCGCACCACATCGTCAGCGACAGCTTCGTCCGCCCGCTGTTCTACCGGCGGCTGGCCGACCTCTACACCGCCCTGCACGAGGGCCGCCCCACCGGCGAGGGGCAGCTGCCGCCGCTGAAGACGCTGGTGGACGACGAGATCGCGTACGCGTCGTCGCGGCGCGCCGAGCGGGACCGCGCCTACTGGGCCCGTACCTACGCCGACGCGCCCGACCCGGTCAGCTTCGCCGGCCGCGAGCCGGTGCACGCGCGCGGCTTCCTGCGCCGCAGCACGACCCTGCCGCGCCCGGTGGTGCAGCGGCTGCGCGCCCTCGCCGGCCGGGCCGAGGTCACCTGGCCGACGCTGGTCATCGCCGCCGCTGCCGCCTACACCCAGCGGCTGACCGGCGCCGACGAGATCCTGCTGACCCTCCCGGTCAACGCGCGCACCAGCGCCGCCGGACGCTCCGTACCCGGCATGGTCGCCAACTACCTGCCGCTCCGCGTGGCCGTCGCCCCCGGCACCACGCCCGAGAACCTGCTGCGCACGGTCGCCGACGCGCTGCTGCGTACGCTGCGCCACCAGCGCTACCGGGGCGACCGGGTGCGCCGCGACATGGGACTGCGGGCCGACGACCGGCGCCCGTTCGGCCCGTTCGTCAACGTCCTGCCGCCCGAGCCGGAACTCGCCTTCGGCCCCTGCCCGGCGACCCTCACCAACCTGTCCACCGGCATCGTCAACGACTTCATGTTCTCGGTCTCCGACTCCTCGGGCGACGACGTCGAGATCCACCTCAACGCCAACCCCGAGCTGTACTCCGCCGCCGACCTCGACGCCCACCGCGACCGCTTCACCGCCTTCCTGACCGCCCTGTCCGAGGCGGCGCCCGACCGCCCGCTGGCGGGCGTCGGCGTGCTCACGGAGGCGGAGTCGCGGCGGCTGCTGGTGGAGTGGAACGCGACGGAGCGGGGTGGCGGCTTCGCCGGTGTGGTGGAGCGGGTGCGGCAGCACGCTTCGGTACGGCCGGACGCGATCGCGGTGGCCGATGGCGAGGTGCGCGTTTCGTATGGCGCGCTGGCCGTCTGGGCCGATGGCGTTGCCGCGCGGCTGACGGAGGCCGGGGCCGGTCTCGGCTCGCTGGTGGCTGTGCTCGGTGAGCCCGGGGCCCGCTATGTCGGCGGTGTATTGGGCGTGTTGGGGGCGGGGGCCGCCTGGCTGCCGCTCGATGTGGATGCGCCGATCGCCCGGCAGACGGGGCTGCTCGCGGATAGCGGCGCCCGCTTCCTGCTGGCCGGGCCCGGGCAGGTGGCTCGGGCCGAGGAGATCGTGGCGGCGGACGGTTCCGGCGTACGGGTGCTGGTGCTCGACGATCCGTTCCCGGGCGCGGGGGCGCGGGCGGAGGGCCTGCGGCCGCTCGCCGGCGGTGAGGACGATCTCGCGTACGTGATCTATACGTCGGGATCGACCGGCCGCCCGAAGGGCGCGATGGTGCACCGGCGCGGCATGGTCAATCACCTGCTGGCCAAGGTTGAGGACCTGGCGATGACCGAGGGCGATGTGCTGGTGCACAACGCGCCGGTGACCTTCGACATCTCCGTATGGCAGATGCTCGCCGCGCTCGTGTCCGGCGGTACGACGCGGGTCGTGGACCGGGTGACCGCCGCCGACCCGGACGCCCTCTTCGGCGTGACGGTCTCCGAGGGCGTTTCCGTCCTGGAAGTGGTCCCGTCGCTGCTGCGGGCCGCGCTGGATGCCTGGGAGACGGCGGGTGGCTTCCCGTCGCTGCCGAAGCTGCGCTACCTCGTGGTCACCGGTGAGGCCCTGCCGGTCGACGTGTGCCGCCGCTGGTTCGCCCGTTACCCGGGGATTCCGCTGGTCAACGCGTACGGCCCGACCGAGTGCTCCGACGACGTGACACACGCGGTGCTCGACGCGTCGAGCGAGCTGGGCGCGCGGACGCCGATCGGCCGGGTCGTGCGCAACACCCGGCTGTATGTGCTGGACGACGCGCTGCGGCCGGTGCCGGTCGGTGTCGCGGGTGAGCTGTACGTGGCGGGTACGGGCGTTGGGCGTGGCTATCTCGCCGACCCGGCGCGTACGGCTTCGACGTTCATGGCCGATCCGTTCGGCCCGCCCGGTGAGCGGATGTACCGGACCGGTGACCGCGTGGTCTACCGTCCCGACGGTCAGCTGGAGTTCCTGGAGCGCCGCGATCACCAGGTCAAGATCCGGGGCCGCCGGATCGAGCTGGGCGAGATCGAGGCGGCGCTGCGGGCCGTCGAGGGCGTTACCGACGCTGCGGCCCAGGTTCACACCGACGCCGCCACCGGCCGAAAGCGCCTGGTCGGCTACCTCGTCGGACCTGCCGGTGCCGATCAGGTACGCGCCGATCTGGCGAAGGTGCTGCCCGAGTACATGATCCCCGGCGAGTTCGCCGCTCTCGACGCCCTGCCGCTCACCCCGAACGGCAAGGTCGACCGCAAGGCCCTCACCGCCCCCGAGACGACCGCCTCGACGAGCGCCGGCCGCGCCCCGCGCACCCCGCAGGAGGAGATTCTCTGCGCCGCCTTCGCCGAGGTGCTGAACCTGCCGTCGGTCGCCGCCGACGCCGACTTCTTCGCGCTCGGCGGGGACAGCATCAGCTCCATCCAGGTCGTCAGCCGCGCCCGTAAGGCGGGCCTGGTGTTCGCGCCGCGGGACGTGTTCCTGCGCAAGACCCCGGCCGCCCTGGCCACCGCCGCCCAGGCCGCGCAGGACGCGGCGGCGGTGGTCGGCACGGACGACGGTGTCGGCGAGCTGGAGATCATGCCGATCGCGCACCAGCTGCGGGAGGACGGCGGCCCGGTCGCCGGTCCGGTGGGCTCGTTCGCGCAGTACGTCGTCGTACGGGTCCCGGACCACGTGGACAGCGAGCGGCTGGCCCGCGCGCTGCACGCGGTGACCGACCGGCACGACGCGCTGCGGATGCAGCTGGACGTGCCCGTGGAGGGCCTGTGGACGCTGAAGGTACGGCCGCAGGGCAGCGCCGACCTGACGGGCGCGGTGTCCGAGGTCGCCGTACCGGCCGACGCGGACGGTGACGCGGTGGTCGTCGAGCAGGCGGCCGTCGCGCAGCGGCGCCTCGACCCGACCGCCGGCCTCCTGGTGCAGGCCGTGCTGCTGAACGCCGGTCCCGAACAGCCCCGCCGACTGCTGCTGATGGTGCACCACTTGGCCGTGGACGGTGTGTCCTGGCGGGTGCTGCTGCCCGACCTGGCCGCCGCCTGGTCGGCCGTCGAGGCGGACCGTGCGCCGGAACTGGCGCCGGTCGGCACCTCGTACCGGAGCTGGTCGCGCCTGCTGGCCGACGAGGCGCGCACCGCCGCCCGTACCGCGGAGCTGCCGCTGTGGACCGGGCACGCGAGCGCCCCGGACCCGCTGCCCGGGACGCGCGGCCTGGACGCCGTGCGGGACACCTACGCGACCGCCCGCCGCCTGCGGCTGGTCCTGCCCGCCGAGCAGACGGCGGCCCTGCTGACCGAGGTGGCCCCGGCGTTTCACGCCGAGATCAACGACGTACTGCTGACCGGGCTCGCGCTGGCGGTGGCCGACTGGCGCCGCCGTAAGAACGCCGCCGGGGACGGCAGCACGGACACGCTGATCGAGCTGGAAGGCCACGGCCGCGAGCAGGTCGTGGACAACACCGACCTTTCCCGTACGGTCGGCTGGTTCACCAGCGCCTTCCCCGTCCGCCTCGCGCCCGGCGAGCTGGACTGGGACGAGGTGTGGGCGGGCGGCGACGCCGTCGGCACCGCGTTCAAGCGGATCAAGGAGCAGCTGCGGGCCCTGCCCGACCACGGACTCGGCTACGGCCTGCTGCGCTACCTCAACCCGCAGACCAGCGCCCTGCTGGCCCGCCACCCGCGCCCGCGCATCGGCTTCAACTACATGGGCCGGTTCGGCGCCGCCGGAGCGGCCGACTGGTCGCTGTCGGGCGAGGGCGCCGCGGTCGGCACCGCCGCCGCCCCGGAGATGCCGCTCCAGCACGTCCTGGAGGTCACCCCGGTCACCGAGGACCGGCCCGACGGCCCGCACCTGGTCGCGGACTGGCTGTGGGCCGGGGAGATCCTGCCGGACGAGGACGCGCGGGACATCGCCCGTACCTGGTTCCGCGCGCTGGAACTGCTGGTGACCCATGCGGCCCGGCCCGGCGCGGGCGGCCGGGTGCCGTCCGACCTGCCTCTGGTGTCGGTGACACAGGACGAACTCGACGCGTACGAGGCCGAGCTGAGCGGGCCCGGCCTGGCGGACGTGCTGCCGCTGGCGCCGCTCCAGAAGGGCCTGCTGTTCCTGTCCGAGTACGAGCGGGACGGCGACGGCGTGGACGCGTACGTCCTCCAGCTCGGCCTGGAACTCGGCGGGGACGTGGACGCCGCCCGGCTGCGCGCCGCCTGCGCGCAGCTGCTGCACCGGCACCCCAACCTCCGGGCCACCTTCCGCCACCGCGAGTCCGGCGCGCCCGTCCAGCTCGTGCCGAGCGTGGTGGAGGTGCCGTGGCGGGAGACGGACCTGAGCACCGAGTCCGACGCTGCCGCCGCCGTCGCCCGGCTCGCCGACGACGAACGCGCCCGCCGCTTCGACCTCTCCGACCCGGCCCAGGCGCCCCTGATGCGCTTCGTCCTGGCCCGCACCGGCCCGGACCGGCACCGCTTCCTCTGGACGATCCACCACAGCCTGGTGGACGGCTGGTCGATGCCGCTGCTGGTCAAGGAGCTGTTCACGCTGTACGCGGCGGACGCCGGCACCCCCGCGCCGCCCGAGCCCGCGCCCTACCGCGACTACCTGGCCTGGCTGGCCGAGCAGGACACCGAGGCGGCGCTCGCGGCCTGGAAGGAAGCCCTGCACGGCGTCGAGGAACCGACGCTGGCCACCCCGGAGGGCGCCGGGCGCGCGGCCGTCCACGCGGACACGGTCACCCTGCCGGTGCCCGAGCCGCTGGCCACCGGCCTCGCCGCCTGGGCGCGCGATCGCGGCCTGACCCTGAACACCGTCTTCCAGGGCTGCTGGGCCCTGCTGCTCGGCAGCCTCACCGGCCGCGACGACATCGTGTTCGGCGCCGTCACCTCCGGCCGCCCGGCCGAGGTCCCCGGCGTCGAGAGCATGATCGGCCTGTTCCTCAACACGGTGCCGGTACGGGTGCGGCCCCGGCCCGAGGAGACCGTCGCCGGCCTGCTGGCGGGCATCCAGGAACGGCAGTCGGCCCTGATGCCGTACGAGCACGTGGGCCTCGCCGAGATCCAGAACCGGGCCGGGATCGGCGACCTCTTCGACACCGTCCTGCTCTTCGAGAACTTCCCGCTGGACGAGGAGAGCGTGCGCGCCTCCGCCACCGGCCTGCGCCTCCTGGAGGCCGAGGCCCGCGACGGGCGGCACTACCCGCTGAGCCTGGCGGTCCTGCCCGGCCCCGGCCACCGGCTGGACCTGCGCTTCGACTACGCGCCGGACCTGTTCACCCAGGACGCCGTCGAACGCCTCGGCAGCCGGCTGCTCCACCTCCTCGCCGCCGTCCCGGCCACCGCGGACCGTCCGCTGGCCGCCCTCGGCCTCGTGGACGAGGCGGAGTCGCGGCGGCTGCTGGTGGAGTGGAACGCGACGGAGCGGGGTGGCGGCTTCGCCGGTGTGGTGGAGCGGGTGCGGCAGCACGCGTCCGCCCGTCCGGACGCGGTGGCCGTGGCCGACGGTGAGGTGCAGGTTTCGTACGGCGCGCTGGCGGTCTGGGCCGATGGCGTTGCCGGGCGCCTGGCGGAGGCCGGGGCGGGCGTTGGCTCGCTGGTGGCCGTACTTGGCGAGCCCGGGGCCCGCTATGTCGGCGGCGTACTGGGCGTGTTGGGGGCGGGGGCCGCCTGGCTTCCCCTCGACGTGGACGCGCCGATCGCCCGGCAGACGGGGCTGCTCGCGGACAGTGGGGCCCGCTTCCTGCTGACCGGACCGGGCGAGCTGGCCCGCGCGCGGGAGATCGCCGAGGCGTACGACGGTGAGCTGAGCGTGCTGTGCCTGGACGATCCGTTCCCGGCCGTCGGGGCACGGGCGGAGGGCCTGCGGCCGCTCGCCGGCGGCGAGGACGATCTCGCGTACGTGATCTACACGTCGGGATCGACCGGGCGCCCGAAGGGCGCCATGGTGCACCGGCGCGGCATGGTCAACCACCTACTGGCCAAGGTCGAGGACCTGGCCATGACCGAGGGCGATGTGCTGGTGCACAACGCGCCGGTGACGTTCGACATCTCGGTGTGGCAGATGCTCGCCGCGCTCGTGTCCGGCGGTACGACGCGGGTCGTGGACCGGGTGACCGCAGCCGACCCGGACGCCCTCTTCGGCGTGACGGTCTCCGAGGGCGTCTCCGTCCTCGAAGTCGTGCCGTCGCTGTTGCGGGCCGCGTTGGATGCCTGGGAGACGGCCGGCGGTTTCCCGTCGCTGCCGAAGCTGCGCTACCTCGTGGTCACCGGTGAGGCCCTGCCGGCGGACGTGTGCCGTCGCTGGTTCGCCCGCTACCCGGGGATTCCGCTGGTCAACGCGTACGGTCCGACCGAGTGCTCGGACGACGTGACGCACGCCGTCCTGACCGTGGACACCGACCTGGCGGGCTCGCGCGTGCCGATCGGCCGCGTGGTGCGCAACACCCGCCTGTACGTGCTGGACGACGCCCTGCGCCCCGTACCCGTCGGCGTGCCCGGCGAACTGTATGTGGCGGGCACCGGAGTTGGGCGCGGCTACCTTGCCGACCCGGCGCGTACGGCATCGACGTTCATGGCCGATCCGTTCGGCCCGCCCGGTGAGCGGATGTACCGGACCGGTGACCGCGTGGTCTACCGTCCCGACGGTCAGCTGGAGTTCCTGGAGCGCCGCGATCACCAGGTCAAGATCCGGGGGCGCCGGATCGAGCTGGGCGAGATCGAGGCGGCGCTGCGGGCCGTCGAGGGCGTCACGGACGCGGCGGCTCAGGTCCACACCGACGCCGCCACCGGCCGAAAGCGCCTGGTCGGCTACCTCGTCGGACCGGCCGACCCCGCCCGCGTACGGGCCGATCTGCTGCTCGTGCTGCCGGAGTACATGGTGCCAGGCGAGTACGTGAGGCTGGACGCCCTGCCGCTGACTCCGAACGGCAAGGTCGACCGGAAGGCCCTCACCGCCCCCGAAGCCACCGCGCTGACGGGCGAGGGGCGTGCCCCGCGCACTCCGCAGGAGGAGACCTTCTGCGCCGCCTTCGCCGACGTACTGGACCTGCCGTCGGTCGCCGCCGACGCCGACTTCTTCGCGCTCGGCGGGGACAGCATCAGCTCCATCCAGCTGGTCGGCCGGGCCCGCAAGGCCGGGCTGGTGATCACGCCGCGGGACGTGTTCCTGCACAAGACGCCTGCCGCGCTCGCCACCGCCGCCCAGGCGGCGGGGGAGGCGCCGGCCGTGTACGAGCCGGTGGCCGCCGACCGGCCGCTGGTCGCGTTGTCGGACGACGAACTCGACGAGTTCGACATGGAATTCGGGGACTTTCAGTGAGCTCGGCGAACGACGAAAGGAAGGGCGCCGTGAAGCGTTCGGGTATCAGTGACGTACTGCCGCTGGCGCCGCTGCAGAAGGGACTGCTGTTCCTGTCCGAGTACGACCCGCGCAGCGCGGACGCGTACTCCCTGCAACTGTCCGTCGAGCTCGACGGCCCGCTGGAAACGGGCGCGCTGCGCGCCGCCTGCGCGGCCCTGCTGGGGCGCCACCCCAATCTGCGGGCCTGCTTCCGCCGCCGGGCGACCGGCGACCCCGTACAGCTCGTGCCGCACGAGGTCGAGCTGCCGTGGCGGGAGCTGGACCTGCCGGGCGCGGACGCCGGGCAGCTGCGCGCCGCGGCCGACGAGGAGCGGGGCCGCCGCTTCGACCTGGCCCGGCCGCCGCTGATGCGGTTCGTGCTGGTCCGGCAGGCGGAGACGCGGCACACGTTCATCTGGACGCTGCACCACAGCCTGGCCGACGGCTGGTCGCTGCCGATGCTCATCCAGGACCTGTTCACGCTGTACGCGCACGGCGGCCGGGCGGACGGTGCCGGGCTGCCGCAGGCCGCCCCGTACCGGAACTACCTGGCCTGGCTGGGGGCGCAGGACGAGGACGCCGCGCACGCCGCGTGGCGGGACGCGCTCGCCGGACTGGACGAGCCGACCCGCCTGGCGCCCGTGGACGGCCGTGCCCCCGTGCTGCCCGACTCGCTCACCATGGACGTGCCCGAGCGGCTGGCCGCCGGCCTGGCGGCGCGGGCGCGCGCCCTCGGCGTCACGCTCAACACCGTTTTCCAGGCCGCCTGGTCGCTCGTGCTGGGCGCGCTGACCGGCCGCGAGGACGTGGTCTTCGGCACGGTCACCGCGGGCCGCCCGGCCGAACTGCCCGGTGTCGAGGCGATGGTCGGCCTGTTCGCCAATACCATCCCCGTACGCGTGACGGCCCGCCCCGGCCAGTCGGTGGCGGCGCTGCTCGCGGACGTACAGGAGCGGCAGTCCGGGCTGATGCCGTACGAGCACATCGGTCTCGCCGACATCCAGCGGCAGGCCGGCATCGGCGAACTCTTCGACACGGTGATGCTGTTCCAGAGCTACCCGATGGACGAGGACCAGCTCGCGGCGTCGCTGCCGGGGCTGCGGGTCGCCGACGCGGCGATCCGCTCCGTCACCCACTATCCGCTGGCTCTCGCCGTGCTGCCCGGCCCCGGCACCCGCCTCGGGCTGCGCTTCGACTACGCGCCCGACCTGTACGGGCCCGCCGACGCCGAGCGGTTCGGGCGGCGCCTGCTGCGCGTACTGGAGGCCATCGCCGCCGACCCCGAGCAGCCGCTCGCCCGGATCTCCGTGCTGGAGCCGGTGGAGGCGCGGCTGCTCCAGGAGGCCGGGGACGCCGTGGCCACCGCGGCACCGGCCCGTCCGGTGGCCGAGGCCGTCGAGGAGCGCGTGCGCGAACTCCCCGACGACACGGCCGTGGTGTGCGGCGACGACACCCTCACCTACCGCGAGCTGAACGCGCGGGCCAACCGCCTCGCGCACGCCCTCGTCGCGCACGGCGCCGGTCCCGGCCGTACGGTCGCCATCGCGCTGCCCCGCTCCACCGGCCTGGTCGTCGCGGCCCTCGCCGTACTGAAGTCCGGCGCCGCCTACCTGCCCGTCGACCCGGACCACCCGGCCGAGCGCAACACCGTCGTCCTGGAGGACACCCGGCCGGTCCTCGCGCTCACCACGACGGCCACCGACGGCAAGCTGCCGGACGCCGGGCAGACCCGCTGGATCATGGACCTCCCGGACACCGCGGAGCTGGTCGCGGGCTTCCCCGACACCGACCTGACCGACGCAGACCGGGCCCGCCCGATCACTGCCGACGACGCCGCGTACGTCCTGTTCACCTCCGGCTCCACCGGCCGCCCCAAGGGCGTCGTGGTCACCCGCGGCGGCTTCGCCAACGTCATCGAGGACATCCGGCACCGCTACGCCCTGGAGCGCGGCGAAACCCTGCTGAGCGTCACCACGTTCGGCTTCGACATCGCCAACACCGAGCTGTTCGGGCCGCTGGTCAGCGGCGCCCGGCTGGCCCTCGCCGACCGGGAGACCGTACGGGACCCGGCCGCGCTGGGCCGCGCGGTCACCGCGACCGGCGCCACCGTCCTCCAGGCCACGCCCAGCCTGTGGCAGGCCCTGGCCACCGTGGCGCCCGACGTGCTCGGCGGGGTCCGGGGCTTCGTCGGCGGCGAGGCGCTGAGCGAGCCGCTGGGCGAGACGCTGCGCAAGGCCACCGCGAGCATCACCAACCTGTACGGGCCCACCGAGACCACCATCTGGTCCACCGGCGCCCCGCCCCTGGACGGGGTACGCGCCGGCGCGCCCGCCATCGGCTTCCCGTTCGCCAACACCCGGCTGCACATCCTGGACGACTGGCTGCGCCCGGTCGCGCCCGGCGTGATCGGCGAGCTGTACATCGCGGGCGCCGGACTCGCCCGCGGCTACCTGGGCCGCCCCGGCCTGACCGCCGAGCGGTTCGTGGCCGACCCGGCGGACCCGGCGGGCGGGCGGATGTACCGCACCGGCGACCTGGTGCGCCTCGGCGCCGACGGGCAGGTGGAGTACGTCGGCCGCGCCGACCACCAGGTCAAGATCCGCGGCTTCCGCATCGAGCTGGGCGAGATCGAGAACGCGCTGTCCGGCCACCCGGAGATCGGCCAGGCCGTCGTCGCCGTGCGCGAGGCCCGGCCGGGCGAACCGCTGCTGGCGGGCTATCTGGTCCCGGCCGACGGCGCCGCCGTACCGGAGCCCGGCGCGCTGCGCGCGTACCTGGCCGAGCGGGTGCCCGAGTACATGGTGCCCGCCGCCTTCGTCACCCTGGACGCCCTGCCGCTCACCCCGAACGGCAAGGTCGACCGCAAGGTGCTGCCCGACCCCGAACTGCGGTCCCGGGCCACCGGGCGGGCCGTGCGCAGCCCGCAGGAAGACCTGCTGTGCCAGGTGTTCGCCGAGGTGCTGGGCCTGCCGCGGTTCGGGCCCGAGGAGGACTTCTTCGCGCACGGCGGGCACTCGCTGCTGGCGGCCCGGGTGGTGAGCCGTATCCGTACGGTCCTGGGGGCCGAGGTTCCGGTCCGCGCGCTGTTCGAGGCGCCGACGCCCGCGGGCCTCGCCGAGCGGCTGCCGCGCGCCGGTGCCGGTGCCGCGCGCCCCGCCCTGCGCCCGGGGGACCGGCCGGAGGACGTACCGCTGTCCTACGCGCAGCTGCGGCTGTGGTTCCTCAACCGGCTGGACGGCGCGCACGGTACGTACAACATCTCGCTCGCCCTGCGCCTGACCGGCGACCTCGACCGGGACGCGCTCGGCGGCGCGCTGAGCGACCTGGTGGGCCGCCACGAGAGCCTGCGCACGGTCTTCCCCGACCGGGACGGGACGCCGCGTCAGCACGTACTGCCGCTGGACGAGGCCGGGTTCGGACTGCGCGAGCACGTCACCGACGAGGAGCGGCTGGACGGCCTGCTGGCCTCGGAAGCCGCCCGCGGCTTCGACCTGGCCCGCGAGATCCCGCTGCGCGCCGACCTGTTCCGGCTGTCCGCCACCGAGCACGTACTACTGCTCGTCCTGCACCACATCGCGGGCGATGGCTGGTCGCTGACCCCGCTGGCCGACGACCTCGCGCGCGCTTACGCGGCACGGCGCGGCGGCACGGCCCCGGAGTGGGCCGAACTGCCCGTCCAGTACGCCGACTACGCGCTGTGGCAGCGCGAGGTGCTGGGCGAGGAGGACGACGCCGACAGCCTCGCCGCCCGCCAGCTCGCGTACTGGAAGACCGCGCTGGCCGGGCTGCCCGAGGAGATCGAGCTGCCCGCGGACTTCGCCCGCCCGGCCGTCGCCGGGCACGAGGGCGCCGAGCACACCGCGTTCATCGGCCCCGACCTGCACCGCGCTCTGGCCGGGCTGGCCCGCGCGCACGGCGTGAGCCTGTTCATGGTCGTCCAGGCCGCGCTGGCCGCACTGCTGACCCGTATGGGCGCCGGGGAGGACATCCCGCTCGGCAGCCCGATCGCGGGCCGTACCGACGAGGCGCTGGACGACCTGGTGGGCTTCTTCACCAACACCCTCGTCCTGCGGACGGACACCTCGGACGACCCGGCCTTCACCGAACTGCTGCGCCGCGTGAGGGAAACGGACCTCGCCGCCTACGAGAACCAGGAGCTGCCGTTCGAGCGCCTGGTGGAGGTCTGCAACCCGGTCAGGTCGCTGGCCCGGCAGCCGCTGTTCCAGGTGATGCTGGCGTTCCAGAACACCGCGGAGGCCAAGGCCGCGCTGCCGGGGCTGACGGCGGCCGTCCACCCGGTCGGCAGCGCCACGGCCAAGTTCGACCTCGCGTTCCAGCTCACCGAGCGCGCCGCGGGGGACGCCGCCGCGGACGGGGAGCCCGGCGGTATCGACCTGGTCGTCGAATACAGCACCCAGCTCTTCCGTCCGGAGACGGTACGGCAGCTCGCCGAGCGGTTCACCCGCGTCCTGGCGTCCGTGGCCGCCGCCCCGAAGGCGCCGCTGAGCAGCATCGATGTCCTGGGTGACGCGGAGCGCCGGCGCATCGTCGGCGAGTGGAACAGCGCCACCACCGAGGTGCCCGAGCGCACCGTCGCGCAGCTCTTCGAGGAGCACGCCGCCCGGCAGCCGGACCACGAGGCCGTCGTGTTCGGCGAGGTGTCGCTGACGTACGGGGAGCTGAACGCCCGCGCCAACCGGCTGGCCCGGGTGCTGGCCGGGCGCGGCGCCGGACCCGGCACGCTCGTCGGCCTGCTGCTGCCCCGGTCGGTCGAGATGATCGTGTCCATCCTGGCCGTACTGAAGTCCGGCGCGGCCTATCTGCCGCTGGACCCGGACTATCCGGCCGACCGGATCGCGTACATGGTCGGGGACGCCGCGCCGGTGTGCGTACTGGCGGTGCCCGGGACGGGCGGGGCGCTGCGGGACGGCGGTACGGAGGTGATCGAGCTCGATGGGGGAGTCGGCGGTGACGCGCGGCCGGCCACCGACCTCACCGACGCCGACCGCACCCGCCCGCTGACCTGCCGCGACGCCGCCTACGTCATCTACACCTCCGGTTCGACCGGGCGCCCCAAGGGCGTGGTGATCGAGCACGCGGGCGTGGCCGCGCTCGCCGCCGACCACGTCCGGCGCTTTGGGCTCGGTGCGCGCTCCCGCGTGCTCCAGTTCGCCTCGCCGAGCTTCGACGCGGCCACCGCCGAACTGACCATGGCCCTGCTGTCCGGCGGCACGCTGGTGCTCGCCACCCCCGAGAGCCGCGGCCCCGGCGAACCCCTCGCCGACCTGATCAGCCGGCACGGGGTCAACCTCGCGGTGCTGCCGCCGGTCGTGCTGGCCGCCTTCCCCGAGGACATCACCCTGCCCGGCGAGCTGACCCTGATCACGGCGGGCGAGGCGCTGCCGCCCGAGGTCGCCGCCCGCTGGGCGGACGGACGCACCCTCCACAACTGCTACGGGCCCACCGAGTCCACCGTCTGCGCCACCTCCAGCGACCCGCTGACCGGCGAGGGCAAGCCGCCCATCGGCCGGCCGCTGGCCAACACCCGCGCCTACGTCCTGGACGGCCGCCTGAACCCGGTGGCGCCCGGCGTGACGGGCGAGCTGTACCTCGCGGGCGCCCAGCTGGCGCGCGGCTACCTCGGCCGCCCCGGCCTGACCGCCGGGCGCTTCGTGGCCGACCCGTTCGGCCCGGCGGGCGCGCGGATGTACCGCACCGGCGACCTGGCGCGCTGGACGGCGGACGGCACCCTCGAATACGCCGGGCGCGTCGACCACCAGGTCAAGCTGCGCGGCTTCCGCATCGAACTCGGCGAGATCGAGAGCGCGCTGGCCGCCCACCCCGGTGTCGCCCAGGCGGTCGCCGCCGTACGGGAGGACCGGCCCGGCGACCGGCGGCTGGCGGCGTACGTCGTGCCGGAGGGCGCGCCGGTGCCCGCCGCCGCGCTGCGCGAGCACCTGTCCGGGCTGCTGCCCGACTACATGGTCCCCGGCGCCTTCGTGACGCTGGACGCCCTGCCGCTCACCCCGAACGGCAAGGTCGACCGCAAGGGCCTGCCCGCCCTCGACGCCCCCGAGGCGGCAGCGCACGGCCGCACCCCGCGCACCGAGCGGGAAACGCTGCTGTGCCAGGTCTTCGCCGAGGTCCTGAACCTGCCCGAGGTCGGCGCCGAGGCGGACTTCTTCGAGCTGGGCGGCGACAGCATCCGCTCCGTGCAGGTCGTCGGGCGCGCCCGCAAGGCCGGACTCGACCTGGCGCTGCCGGACGTGTTCCGGCACAAGACCGTCGAGGCGCTGGCGGCGGCCCTGGAGCGGGCCGAGCGCGCGGCCGGGACCACGTTCCTGGACCGCGTACGGCAGCGGCTGGACGATCCGTCCGCCGACGCGCCGCTCGACCCGTACGGCCCGGTGCTGCCCCTGCGCACCACCGGCGACCTGCCGCCGCTGTTCTGCGTGCACGGCGGCATGGGCTTCGCCCTGCCCTACCTCGGCCTCGCCGGGCACATCGGCGAGCGCCACCCGGTCTACGGCCTCCAGGCGTCCGGCCTGACCGGCACCGGACCGCTGCCGGGGAGCATCGCGGAGGTCGCGGCCGAGTACGTCGAGCGGCTCCGCGAGATCCAGCCGGCCGGCCCGTACCACCTGCTCGGCTGGTCGTACGGCGGCATCGTCGCGCACGAGATGGCCGCACAGCTGGAGGCGGCGGGCGAGGAGGTGGCCCTGCTCGCCAACCTCGACAGCTACCCGGCCGAGCCCGGCGAGCCCGCCCCCACGGACGCCGAGCTGCTGACCGCCGTCCTCGAATACTGCGGCCTGGAGACCGCGGCGAACGACGACGGCGGCCCGACGCCCGAGACGGTCCGCGACGCCCTGCGCCGCGCCGACAGCCCGCTGGGCGACCTGGACATCCCGCGGCTCGTGGACGTCATGCGCAACCACGTCCGCCTCGTCCAGGAGCACACGCCCGGCCGCGTACGGACCCCGGTGCACCTGTTCGTCGCCGAACTCGGCCTGCCCCCGGAGGAACGCGCCGCCCGGCCCGGACGGTGGGCCGCGCACACCGACGGCGGCACGGCCGTCCACCCGGTCCCGTGCGGCCACGAATTCATGATGCATTCCGGGCCGCAGGCCGCCATCGGACAGGCCGTGGCGGACGAACTCGCCCTGCTGCACCCCTGATCCGCCCCCACGTACCACTCACGATTGCGAGGAGAGATCCCCATGGCGAACCCCTTCGACAACGAAGACGGCACCTTCCACGTCCTGGTCAACGGCGAGGGCCAGCACAGCATCTGGCCCGTCTTCGCCGACGTCCCGGCAGGCTGGACGATCACCCTCGAAGCGCGGCCCCGCGCCGAGGCCCTGGCCGCCGTCGAGCGCGACTGGACCGACATGCGGCCCAAGAGCCTCGTCACCGCCCACGCCGGCAGCTGACCGCGATGGGGGCGGACACCGCGGTCTACGCGGAAGGGCTGCAGAAGCGCTACAAGAGCCACCACGCGCTGCGCGGCGTCGACCTGTCGGTGGCCGCCGGCTCCGTGCTCGGCGTGCTCGGCCCCAACGGGGCGGGCAAGACGACGACCGTGCGGGTGCTGTCCACGCTGCTGACGCCGGACGCCGGGCACGCGACCGTCGCCGGGTACGACGTGGTGCGCCAGAGCAAGGAGGTGCGCCGCCGGATCGGCCTGGCCGGGCAGTACGCGGCCGTGGACGAACTGCTCACCGGCCGCGAGAACCTGGTCCTGCTCGGCCGGCTGCTGCGGCAGGGCCGGCGCGGCGCCCGGCAGCGGGCCGCCGAACTGCTGGCCCGGTTCGAGCTGGAGGACGCCGCCGACCGCCCGGTGGGCACGTACTCCGGCGGTATGCGGCGCCGGCTCGACCTGGCCACCTGCATCATCGCCCGGCCGCCGGTGCTGTTCCTGGACGAGCCGACCACCGGCCTGGACCCGACCAGCCGCACCGTGCTGTGGAAGGTGGTGCGCGAACTCGTCGACGAGGGCATCACCGTCCTGCTCACCACGCAGTACCTGGAGGAGGCCGACCAGCTGGCCGACCAGATCGTGGTGATCGACACCGGCAAGGTGATCGCCGCCGGCACCCCGGCCGAACTCAAGCGCGCCGTCGGCACCGACCACCTCCAGGTCGCGGTCGCCCGGCCCGGCCAGCTGGCCACCGCGCTGTCCGCCGTCACCCCGCTGACCGGCGCCGAGCCGGTGGTGGACACCGCGGCCCAGCGGCTGACCGTACAGCTCGACGCCGGGCTGGAGAGCGTGGCCGCCCTCGCGGACGCGCTGCGCGCCGCGGGCGTCGAGGTCACCGACTTCGAGGTGCGGCGCCCCACCCTCGACGACGTGTTCTTCCAACTGACCGAGCGCAACGAGCCGGAGACGAGCCTTCATGAGTGAACTCCGCGTCGCGACGGTGCCGCCGGGCGGCCCGTTCGCGGGCCTGGCCGACACCGCCGCCCTGGCCGGGCGGCACCTGCTGCATCTGCGGCGGGCACCGGGGAAGTTCCTCGGCATCGTGATGAACCCGCTGATCCTGCTGATCGCGGTGGGCTATCTCTTCCGCAACTCCATCTCGGTGCCCGGCAGCGGCAATTACCAGGAGTACCTGATGGCCGGCGTGGCCGTGCAGGTCGGGCTGGCGAGCATCGGGCCGACCGCCATCGGCGTGGCGATGGACATGCGCGGCGGCCTGGTGGACCGCTTCCGGTCGCTGCCGGTCTCCCGTACGGCCGTCCTCATCGGCCAGACGCTCTCCGACCTGATCGTCTCGGCGCTCGGCCTGGCGATCGTGATGCTGGTGGGCCTGGCCGTCGGCTGGCGCCCGCACACGGGGCCGCTGTCGGTGCTGGGCGGCTTCGCGGTGATCCTCGCGTTCGTCTACGCCATGCTCTGGGTGGGCGTCCTGATCGGGCTGCTGCTGCGGTCGCCGGAGACCATCGACTCGGTGGGCGCGATCGTGCTGGTGGCGTTCTCGTTCCTGTCGAACGCCTTCTTCTCCGTACAGGGGCTGCCCTCGTGGATCCGGCCGCTCGCCGAGTGGAACCCGGTCAGCGCGGTGGTCACGTCCTGCCGCACCCTGTGGGGCAACCCGGTGGTGACCGGTACGGGCTTCCCGGCCGACCACCCGGTACTGGTGACGGCGGGCACGCTCGCCGTGCTGCTGGCCGTGTGCGTACCGCTGAGCCTGCGCGCGTACCGGAGGGCGTGAGCGGGAGCGCCGCGACGGAAGCGGACGGGGCGCCGCGGGGACTCGTATGAGACCTGGCGCGGCACCCCGTCCATCTCAGCGAACAACGTGGGCAGCGTTCGATCCGGTCAGGCCCGTGCGTCCAGCACCGGGTCCTGGGCCAGTACGGACTGGTACAACTCCCGTAGTGAGCGGCCGACATCGAGCCCGAGCTCGTTCACCAGCCAGGCTCTCGTGCGCTGGTAGACAGCCAGCGCTTCGCTCTGTCTTCCGCAGCGATAGAGCGCGATCATCAGCTGCTCGCTGAAACGCTCCCGTCCGGGGTGCGCCACGACCAGCTCCTGGAGGTCGGCGATGACCTCGCGCTCGCCCCCGGTGTGCAGCTTGACCATCACCAGGTCCTCGCGCAGCGTCATCAGCCGCTCTTCGAGCTGGGCGGCCGTGGACCGGCAGAGCAGGCCCTCGCCCGCGTCCAGCAGGGCGGGCCCGCGCCACAGCCGCAGGGCTTCGTTGAGCACCTCGCCGGCCCGCCCGGGGTCCTCGCGCAGCAACTCCGAGCCCTGCGAGGCGAGTCTGAGGAACCGAGCGGCGTCGGTCGACTCGGGTGGCAGGGCGAGCAGATAGCTGTTGTTGGCCGTCACCACCACGTCGTTGGGGTGTTCGTCCAGCTCCCAGCTCTCCAGCAGCTTGCGCAGTCGTACGGTGTTGGCGTGCAGCGCGTTCCTGCTGTTCGCCAGGTCCTTGTCGGGCCACAGCTCCGTCACCAGCGTGTCCCAGGAAACCGTCCGCCCGGCGTGCAACGCCAGGACGGTTAACAGTGTGCGAACCTTCTTCGCCCGAATCCGGTAGGTCTTTCCCCCGTGTTCGACGCCCATAGGGCCAAGAACATTGATCAGCACCGGTGTGTCCCATCCCCGCTGGTGCTCGTAGAGCCCGCATCTGCCGGCGACTGTCCGCCCGGTCCGGCAGGGAGCGGAAGCTCAGTGGCAGCGTCCCGCCCCCCGGACCCGGCTGCCATCGCGAATGCCAACGCTACGTACGCAGCATGTCTTTGACGCTTTGTGTCGCTCTCTTGGTGGTCTATACCTAGACCATTGAGATCTTTGCTCCTTCGATGATGCCTGTCAAGCGTCGAGAAAGAGGCATAAATCCGCCAAAGACCAAGGTAAGCCTTGAGATGTAAAGGCATCTTTGCCAAGTCACCGCTGCGAGGCTGCCCCGCCGTGCCCGTGGGAGGCCGCGGGACCGGCCTGGGGCACCGGCACTACGGGATCTTTGGCGGCAAGTCCGGCAACAGGGCGGAGCCCCTGGTTCCGCACGACATTCCGCGTCTGTTTTCCGCAAGGAATTCTTGACACGGCGGAGCAATTCACGTGTCAACGACCGTTGATGAAATCTTCACCGAGCCCGGGAATAAAGCCCGCGGTAAAGACGCTACTTGCGCTTCTTCCGGTCGAACAGGACCGTCGCCAGCGTCGGCACGATTCCCGCCCAGAACAGCACCTGCGGAACCGTACGCTCCGACCACGGCACCTGGGAGAGCAGCAGCGCGCACAGCATCGCCCAGACCGCCTGGGCGAGCACGACGCGGGCCCAGCGGCCCCGGCGGATCAGGGACCGCACGTTCAACTGCACCCCCGTACGCAGGCGTCGGTAGCGCAGCAGCGCCCCGAAACCCCAGAGCGCCGCCATCGGCACCAGCATCCACAGCCGCTGGCCGAGCGACACCGGCAGCTCCCGCGGCACCTTCCCCTCCTCGGGGAAGATGTCGAGCATGGCGCCCGCCGCCGCCACGCACAGCAGCGCCAGCCAGCGGGTGCCGCGCAGCAGCCGGTAGGTCGCCGCGTCCAGGCCGCTGCGCAGCCAGTCCGAGTCGGGCAGCGTGCCGAGCGCGTCGGCATACAGATCGGCCGCCTGCGCGGCCTTCACCCCCGGCGCGTTGGCGGCGCTGTCCGTCTGCATCACCACGGCCAGCGAGTTCGTCGGGTCCAATTGGCGCAGCGTGACGAGCGTCTGCCGCGCGCGTTCCTGATCGTTCGCGATAAGCGCGGCCTTGTAGAGCGACTCGTACGCCCTCGGCTCCTCAGGGGCGAGCCGTACGGCCTCCAGACCGAGACGCAGCCCCTCCTGCCGGTCACCGTCGGACAGCCAGGGCTGGATCTCGGCGAGCGTCCCATAGGCGGTCCAGCGCAGCGGATCGACGCGTATCGCCTCCCGCAGTACAGCGCCCGTCTCCTCCATCCGGCTCGCCTGCCGCAGGGCCCGCGCCCGCATGTGGAGGGTGGCGTAGTCCTGCGGTGCCAGCGTCAGGGCCTGCCCGGTCACCTCCACGGCCTGGTCCGTCTCCTTGCCGGCCAGATGACAGCGGGCGAGCTCCAGCAGCGCCCACAGGTCCTGCGGGTCCTCCTGGAGCCGGGAAGCGAGTACGGACTTGGCTTCGGCGTACCGGCCGAGGTCCACGAGCGCCTCGGCGCGGGCCACCATCGGATGCTGTTCCATCACAGCTTCCGCCGCTTCTTCAGGTACGCCAGCAGATCGTCGTACGTACCGCCCTCGTTGGCGAACATCGCCACGTTCCGCGCGGACGAGAACCACGCCTCGGTCGAGGGCACCACCGCCTTCGCCGCGCCCAGCAGGTCCTTCATGCCGATCATGCGGACGGTGCCGGTGCGCGCCGAGTCCAGCAGCGCGGTCTCGGCGGCGCTCTCGCAGACGTGTGCCAGGTCGGCGCCCGAGAGGCCGTCGGTGACCTTGGCCAGCTTGGCCAGGTCGACGTTCTCGATGGGCCGGTCCTTCAGGTGGTAGCGCAGGATCGCCTCGCGCGCGGGCGCGTCCGGAGGCAGCACCAGCAGGGTGCGGTCCAGGCGGCCGGGGCGGCGCAGGGCGAGGTCCACGTCCCAGGGCAGGTTGGTGGCCGCCAGCACGAAGACGCCCTCGTTGGCCTGCGCGTCGATGCCGTCCAGCTCGGTCAGCAGCTGGTTGACCGTGTTGCGCATACCGCTGTGCTGCGTACGGCTGCGCTTGCCGCCGAGCGCGTCCAGCTCGTCGAGGAAGACCACGCACGGCGCCTGGCGGCGGGCCGTCGCGAAGATCTCGTGCATGTTGCGCTCGGAGTTGCCGATCCACATGTCGAGTACGTCGTTGACCGATACGGACAGGAAACCGGCGCCCAGCTCACCGGCCACCGCACGGGCGATGAACGTCTTGCCGCAGCCCGGCGGCCCGTACAGCAGCAGTCCGCCGCGCAGGCTCTTGCCGTACAGCTTGCGCAGCTCGGGGTTGCGCATCGGCGCGAGGAAGGCGGCCTCCAGCCGGTCCTTCACATCCTGCATCCCGCCGACGTCCGCCAGCCGTACGGTGCCGGGCGCATCCACCTCCCAGGCGTCCGCGTCACCGGGGTCGTCGTTTCCGTCCGCGCGCAGGGGGCTCTCGACGAAGCGGGGCGGTACGACGTCCCGTATCTCGCCTTCGGCGGCCTGCCAGTCGAAGCCGCCCCGCCGGGCGTCGGCAGGCTTCTCCTGCACGGGTGCGGCCGGGGTCACCGGAGGCGTCTGCTGAACGGGGGCGGGTGTCTGCTGAGCCGGAGCGGGTGTCTGCTGAACCGGCGCGGGGGCCGGGGCAGGTGCCCCCATGGCCCGGCCCATCAGCTCCCGGGCCTTCTCGTCCCCGGGCGCGTGCTGCAACGCGACGGCCACCTCGGTGATGGCCGCATCATGGTGCCCCGCCTCCAGCAGCAGCTCCGCGAGGTGCAGCCGCAGCGGCACATCCTCCGGCGCCGCCGCGACGGCCCCACGCAAACTCCGAACCAGCGCCAATTCCTCTGACATGCCCATCACCCTATGCAGGGGCCGGTCAGGGCCTGCGCAGGGGCTTCCGGCGGGCGGGCAGGCCGAGCGGCCCGTTCCTGTTCGCGCAGTGGCAATCGCGACGCACCCTCCCGGAAAGCCTTCCGCAAACGATCACCGATGCAGTTCCATGTAGTGGGCATCCTTCGCCCGCACCCCCCACAGGGGCACAACCTCCACAGATACGGAGCGGCACAACGTGACTGCCAGAGTCCTGACTTCCCGCGCGGCGGCCATCGCCGGCGGCGCTCTGCTGGCCCTCTCCCCGCTGACCGCCCAGGCGGCCCAGGCGGCCCAGGCCCCCCACACCGCCTCGACCGCCCAGCACTCCTACCCCGCCCGCACCGCGCCGGCCGTCGCCGCCAAGGGCGCCGTCCTCGTGGACGGCGCGACCGGCAGGGCCCTCTTCGGCAAGGAAGCGGACACGGCCCGCCCCATAGCCAGCACCGCCAAGATCATGGCCGCTTCCGTGGTCCTGGAGACCCAGGGCGTCGATCTGGAGAAGCAGGTCCCCGTGAAGCAGGCGTACCGCGACTACGTCACCCAGCACGGCTCCAGCACCGCCGACCTCCAGACCGGCGACAAGCTCACCGTCCGCCAGCTGCTCTACGCCACCCTCCTGCCCTCCGGCGCCGACGCCGCCTACGCCCTCGCCGACACCTTCGGCACCGGCGCCACCGAGGCCGAGCGCACCGCGTCCTTCGTCTCCCAGCTGAACGCCAAGGCCGCCGAACTCCACCTCACACACACCGCGTTCGACTCCTTCGACGGCGGCGGCACCGACACCAGCACCCCGGCCGAACTCGCGAAGCTGGCCCGGCACGCCATGCGGAACGACACCTTCCGCACCATCGTCAAGACCAAGCAGTACAAGGGCGAGGCCCCGGCCGCCAACGGCCGCACCCGCTACTACACCTGGAACAACACCAACCAGCTGCTCGGCTCGTACGACGGCGTCATCGGCATCAAGACCGGCACCACCACCCCGGCCGGCGACTGCCTCGTCTTCGCCGCCACCCGCGGCGACAAGACCCTCATCGGCACCGTCCTCAACAGCAAGGACCGCTACGCCGACGCCGCCAAGCTCCTGGACCACGGCTTCGGCACCACCACCGCCAAGGCGATGAAGCTCCGCGCGCTGCCGGCGAACAGCCAGCGGGACTGATCCAAGGCCGAGGGGTGTGGTCCGCGCGCCGACCACACCCCTCAGGTACGTGTAGGGACAGGCGTGCCGCTCAACTCCCGACACGCCGCGCGGGGAACCCATGCGTACGCGCCACGAGGACCACGACCACCACCGGCACCATCAACCCCACCGCACTCCACGGCAACGCCATCGTGCCGAGCGCGTCCAGCAGCACACCACCGGCCACACCGCCACCCGCCATGGCCACGTTCCACAGCGTGACCAGCATCGCCTGCGCCGCGTCGGCCTGCTCGCCACCGGCATCACCCGCCGCCGTCTGCAACAGCGTCGGCGCCCCGCCCCAGCCGAGACCCCACAGCACCACCGCGACGTACACCAACCCGGGCGCGCCGGAGAGCAGGGCCAGAAGCGCGCCCGCCACAGCGACGAGCAGCGACCCGGCCACCATCAGGGCCCGCAGCCTGCGGTTGATCAGAACCCCGACAGCCCAGATGCTCAGCAGCGAGGCCCCGCCGAACACCAGCAGGACGACATCGGTCCGCCCGCCCATCCCCAGCCCGTCGAGGAATGTGGCGATGTAGGTGTAGAGGATGGTGTGGGCAAGGACGAAGACGAGCGTGACCAGGAGGACCGGGGGGACACCGGGAGCCTTGAGAGCTGCCCGCATGGAGGACGAGCCCCCCTTCGCGCCCTTCGCCCCCTTCTCTGCGGTCTGCCCGGGATAGTCGGGAACAGCGGCCATGATCCACCCGACCAGGACGACGGTCAGCCCCGTCATGACGAGGAACGCCACCTGCCAGCCGACGACCTTGCCGACGAACGTGCCGGCCGGTACGCCGAGGGACAGCGCGACGGGAATCCCGGCCATGGCCACCGCGATGGCCCTGCCCTCCAGGTGCGCCGGGGCCATCCGCCGCGCGTAACCGGCGAGCAGCGCCCAGGCCAGCCCGGCGGCGACGCCCGCCGCGAAGCGGGCCACCATGGTCAGCGGGTAGTACGGGGAGAGGGCGGTCACCGTGTTGGCGAGGGCGAAGCCGAGCACGGTGGTGAGCAGCAGCTTGCGGCGGCGCCAGCGCGCGGTGGCGGCTGACAGCGGTATCGCCGTGAGGACGGTGCCGAGGGCGTACACGGTCACCGTCTGACCGGCGGCCGACTCGCCGACGCCCAGGTCAGCGCTCATCGCGGGCAGCAGTCCGGCCGGCAGCGTCTCGGTGAGACTCGTGATGAATACGGTGGTCGCCAGCGCGAGCAGCGCCGCCAGGGGAAGCTTCCGGGGCCGCGCCGCGTCCGCGCCACCGTCAGGCAGACCCGCCCTGTTCAATTCCGTAAGAGACATGGCAGCATGCTCAAACCCTCACATACATGTGAAGGTCAAGTCGGTGACCACGAGCCGGCCTTCGGAGGGGCGGACATGCGCATCGGAGAACTCTCGGCACGCACCGGTACGTCGCGGCGGATGCTCCGCTACTACGAGGAGCAGGGGCTGATCGCCTCCCAGCGGTGCGCCAACGGCTACCGCGACTACGACGAACTCTGCGTCGACCGCGTCCAGCAGGTACGCGGACTGCTGGACGCCGGACTGCCGACCCAGACGATCCGGCAGATCCTGCCCTGCCTAGGCCCGCCCGGCCGGATCGACATCCCGGACCCGACCCCGGAAACGCTCGCCCTGCTGGAGCGCGAGTGCGAACGCATGTCACGCCGAATCGACTACCTGACCCGAAACCGCGACGCCATGCGCGCCTACGTGGCCCAGGTCCGCGACAGCATGCGCCCGGAACCCGCCACGCCCTGAACGACACGGAACACCAACCGCGCGGAACACCGACCGCGCGGCAGCACCGGCCGCGCGGCAGCACCGACCGGGCGGTACCCCCGCCCCGTACTCACCGCTCCCAGTACTTCGCCACCGCCTGCGCATAAGCCACCCGCCGATCGAGCAGCTCCTCCCGCACCCGGAACCGCCCCCGAGCGGACTCCCTGAGAACCGCCCGGCCGAAGACCCCTCCTGGCCGCTTCCAGACGGTCCGCAGCGTCGCGGTGGGAATGTCGGCGGGCGAATCGGACAGCGTCATGGCAACCAGGTACAGAAGAACAAACGGCAACACCACCAAACACAGCAGCAGCGAAGGCACCGACCCCTCCCGCCCCCGCGCGACGGTCCCCTCCGCCAACCGGATCTCATACATGGGCCGCCACCGCTTCTTCCGCGCAGGCAAACACAGTTCGGCCAATCGCTCCCCACCCGACGCAAGCACCGCGAGCCGCCCACCCTCCGTCCGGACGACTACGGCAAGCGGTTCGGCATCGGCAGCATCGGCAGCGATGGTGAAGCGCGGCCTGCACCCCTCGGAAAGCTGCCAGCCCTCGGGAACACCCCGATGCACATGAATGGGCGCGGACCCGAGGGGGCGAATTTCATACCCCTTGGCGCCGGAGTGGCGGGTGAAGGTGAGTGCCATGGAGCGCCCCGTCTCGTTCCGTCTCGTCACGCGTGATGCGCGAACGGAAGATACCCGGCCGACGGCGCGCCGTGCTCCCCGGCCTACAACAGCCCAACGCGGCGTGCCAGTAGCTCACGTCCGGCGGTATGTCGACGAACCCGAACCTGCGCCTGTGTCCCACGCTTCGGTCGGCGGAGCGGCCGGAAGGAACGGTCACCCCTCCGTCGCGTGAGGCCCCCCGAGGTACCCGGCGCAAGGGTGGTACGACCCCGCGCTACTGTGCGCGGGTGAGCCTTTACGTCGTCATAGGATTCGGGCCCGCCGGGGCGGCCACTGCTCGATTGCTGGTTGAAAAGGGGCATTCGGTACGGGTCATTACCACTTCGGGCCGTAGCGCCGAGCCGGGTATCGAGCACCTTGCGTTCGACGCGGCGGATCGCGAGCGGCTGAGTGAGGCCGCGCAGGGTGCCGCTGCGATCGTCAGCTGTGCCGGGATGCCTTATCACCGCTGGGCCGACGTGTGGCCGCGGCTGGCCTCGTCGCTCTGTGCGGCGGCCGAGGCGACCGGGGCCGTTCTGGTCATGCTGGGCAACCTGTACGGCTACGGTCCGGTGGACGGCCCCATGACCGAGGAGCTCCCGCTCGCCGCGACCGGACCCAAGGGGCGGGTGCGCGCCGCTGTCTGGCAGCAGGCGCGGGACCTGCACGAGCAGGGCCGGATCAAGGCCGTCGAGGTACGGGCCTCGGACTTCTTCGGGCCCGGTGTGACCGACGGCGGGCACCTGGCCGGGCGGGTCATGCCGCGGCTGCTGCGCGGCAAGCCGGTCTCCGTGTTCGGGGACCCGGACGTCCCGCACAGCTGGAGCTACCTCCCCGACGTGGCCCGGGCCCTGGTCGAGGTCGCGGGTACGGAACGGGCCTGGGGACGGGCCTGGCACGTGCCGAACGAGCCGGCGCGGTCCGTCCGGGAGATGGTCGACCGCCTTGCCGCCGAGTCCGGATCGGGGACGGTGGCGGTGCGCCGGCTCTCGCCGGCCGTGCTCGGCGTCGCCTCGCTGGTCTCGCCGCTGATCCGCGAGATGAAGGAGATCCGGTACCAGTTCGACCGTCCCTTCGTCGTCGACGCGAGCGCCTACGAGGCCGCCTTCGCGGTACGGGCCACTCCCCTGGACGAGCAGGTCAAGGTGACGGTTGACTGGTGGCGCGAGCAGCTGGCCGGTACCGGGTGAGACCTGTGATGCCGCACGACCCCCCGGGTGATCCGGCGGGAGCACGGCCCGCGGACGTCGCGATCGTGGGGATGGCTTGCCGGTTCCCGGGTGCGCGGAACATCAACCAGTACTGGCGGCTCCTCACCGCCCCGCAGGCGCAGTTCTCCACCGTCCCGGACTCGCGGTGGCGCACCGCCGCCTTCCTCAGCGAGAGCCTCCGCGACACCTCGGCGGCCTATACGGACACCATGGCGCTGCTGCCGGACGTGGACCGCTTCGACGCGGCGCATTACGGCATCCCGCCGCGGCGGGCCAGATCGCTGGATCCGCAGGCCCGGCTGCTGATCGACCTCGCCAGGGAGGCGATCCAGGACGCCGGGTGGGAGTCCGAGGGCTTCGACCGTGAGGAGACCTCGGTGATCACCTCGCTCACCGAGAGCGGCTACCGCGATCTGTCCCTCCTGCAGGTCCGGATGCGGCAGCTCGCCGGCGGCGAGTTCGGCGCGCGGGCGGCCGATCCTCGGTGGCCGGAGATGGTCCGCGCGGTCGACGGGCTGCACGGCACGTCCGTGGCCGGTCTCCTGCTCAACATGGCCCCGAACACGATCAGTTCGGTCTTCGATCTGCACGGCGAGAGCTACGCGCTGGACTCGGCGTGTTCCGGCGGTTTGATGGCCGTGGCCAACGCCGTGTTCGCGCTGCGCTCGGGCCGCTGCCGGATCGCCCTCGCCGGCGGCGCCCAGCTGATGCTCACCCCCGACCTGTTGGTGGGTCTGTGCCGGATCGGCGCCATTTCGCGCAGCGGCCGGTGCCTGCCGTTCGGCGCGGAGGCCGACGGTTTCGTTCTGGGGGAGGGCGCGGGGGTGCTGGTGCTCCGGCCGCTGGCCGACGCGCTGGCGGCCGGCGACCGTGTCTACGCGGTGATCCGCGGGGTGGGTACGGCCAACGACGGGACCGTGCAGGGCGGTCTGCATCCCCAGGCGGCCGGACAGCTCCGTACGCTGCGCCGGGCCTACCGCGATGCGGGCGTGTCCCCGGACTCGGTGGGTTACCTGGAGGCGCACGGCACCGGGACCACGGTCGGCGATCCGGTCGAGGTCGGTGTGCTGCGCGAACTGCGCGGTGCGCGGAGCACCCCTGCCTTCCTCGGCGCGGTGAAGGCGGTGGTCGGGCACTCGCTCAACGCCGCGGGGATGGCCGGGCTGATCAAGACCGTCCTGGCCGTGCACCGGGGAGTGGTCCCGCCGCAGCCGGCGTTCGACCTGGCCGACCGCTCCGGGCTCGACGCCGCGCGGCTGACCGTTGCGACGGCTCCGACCCGATGGCCGGCACCCGGAGCGCCGCGCCGGGCGGGCGTGAGCGCCTTCGGCTTCGGCGGCACCGGGGTCCACCTGGTGGTGGAGGAGTGCCCCGCGCCGCCGGTCCGCCCGCTGCCGGACGCCGGGCCACACCTCCTCGTCCTGAGTGCCCGCGACCGGGCCGGGCTGGCCCGTTATGCCCGGGAACTGGCGCACACCCTCGACGACGAGCAGCCGCCGCTGGCCGGGGTGGCGGCCACCCTGGCCGACCGGGCCCCCTTCCCGGAACGCCTCGCCCTGGTGGCGGAGGACGCCGCCGACGCCGTCACCAAGCTGACCGCGGCGGCCGGCGCCGTGGCGGCGGGCCGTACCGGCGCCCTCGGGCCGGGCCAGGAGGCCGGCACGGTACCCCGGCCGGCCGATGAGCTGCCGGAGGTCACCGTTCCCGCGCCGGGCACGCTGACCGACGAGGCCCGCACCGCCGTACTGGCCGGGCTCGCCGAGCGCGTGGTCAGCGGCGCGCAGCTCCGTCCGGGCGGGGAACGCAGGCCCCCGTGCACCCTGCCGCCGAGCCCGCTCGCCCCGCGCCGCCACTGGGTGGTGGACGAGTCCGCCCGCGACGCCGGGGACACTCCCACCGACCGGCTCGTCCTGCCGGACCGGCCCGGTCCGGCGCCCGCGACGGCGGCCCGGACCGGCACCGCGTCCGCAGCCTCCCTCGTGCTCGAAGAGGTGTCGCGGACCGGCGTCTTCCCGCTCGGCGATCTGAGCGAGCGGATGGCGCTGGTGGCCGACCTCGGCTTCGACTCCCTGATGCTGCAGGAGCTGGAGGTCAACATCGGCAAGCGGATACCGGGCTTCCGCACCGAGGAGATATTCGCCGCCGACCTCACCATCGAGCGGCTGATCGCGCTCGTCGCCCAGCGGCTCACGGAGGAGCCGGCCGCCGGAGCGCCGCTGCCCCGGCCGGCCCGGGCCGACGGGGACGCCGCCACCGCATGCGTCGACGACTTCCCCGAGGTGCGGGAGTTCGAGCAGCTCCTGACCTCGATCGCCGACACCGGTGTGGACTTCCCGTACTTCCGGGTCCACCAGGGCACCGTCCGCGACACCACGGTGGTCGGCGACCGGCCGTACCTGTCCTTCGGCAGCTACAACTACCTGGGGCTTTCCGGCCATCGGGCGGTCAACGAGGCGGTACACCAGGCGATAGACCGGTACGGGACCTCGGTCTCCGCCAGCCGGGTGCTCTCCGGCGAACGGGACCTGACCGTACGGCTGGAACGGGCGCTCGCCGCCTTCCTCGGCGTCGCGGACTGCCTGACGCTGGTCAGCGGCCACGCCACCAACGTCACCGCGATAGGCCACCTGGTCGGCGCCGGGGACCTCGTGGTGCACGACGCGCTGGCCCACGACAGCATCCTCCAGGGCGTGGCCCTGTCCGGTGCGGCACGGCGCCCGTTCGCCCACGGCGACATCGGGCAGCTGGAAGACATGCTGCGTCGCAACCGGTCCCGGTTCCGGCGGGTGCTGATCGCCGTCGAGGGCGCCTACAGCATGGACGGCGACCTGGTCGACCTGCCGGCCGTGGTCGAGCTGAAGAAGCGGTACGGCGCCCTGCTGATGGTCGACGAGGCGCACAGCATCGGCACGGTGGGCGAACGCGGTCGCGGAGTCGGGGAGTTCTACGGCGTCGACCGACGCGACGTGGACCTGTGGATGGGCACCCTCTCCAAGGCCTTCGCCAGCTGTGGCGGTTATCTCGGCGGCTCGGCCCGGACGGTGCGGTGGCTCCGGCACACGCTGCCGGGCTTTGTCTACAGCGTCGGTATGACCCCGGCCAACGCGGCCGCGGCACTGGCCGCCACCGAGCTGATCGCCGCGGAGGGGAACCGGGTGCGCACGCTCCAGCAGAACGCGGAGCTGTTCCGGGGCCTGGCCGCCGAGGCCGGTCTGGCGACCGGCGCCAGCGCCCACACCCCGATCGTGCCGGTTCTCCTCGGCGACTCGGCGCGCACCCTGCGCGTCGCGGACCGGCTGTTCGACCGGGGCGTGATCGCCGATCCGATCTTCCACCCCGCTGTGGAGGAAGGTCTCTCCAGGCTGCGGTTCTTCCTCACCAGCGATCACCGTGCGGACGACATCCGACATGCCGTGTCGGTGCTGGCCGAGGAGGTGGCCGCCACCGGGGGCCGAGTGGGCTGAGTACCGCACGTCAGATCAGGGTGCGTTCGATCCGGCTGAGCATGGCGTCCTTGCCGGTGTCCGCGGCGGCCGCGGACGCGCCGTGCCGCCCCTCGGCGCCGCCCATCTGCTGGGCGAGCAGGTAGGCGATGATCTCCGCCTCCTGCTCCTGGACGTCGTCGTAGGTCGCGCGCAGGAGCATGTCCCGCACGAGATCGGGGTCGAGATCCGGGAAGAGGAGGCGGGCGCTCGCCTCGTCCAGCCAGCCCGCCCCGCGATGGCAGCAGATGATGTGACCCAGCTCGTGCAAGACGATGTGCTCCTGATGCGCGCTGGTCGTGTTGGCGTCGTAGAAGATCAGGTCCTCGTCGCGGGCGGCGACCCACATGCCGCACGGGTGGGACGCGGGCATCTGCATCGGGACCAGGGTGATCGGGCGGTCGCGGATCTCGCTGAGGTGGCGGCAGAGTTCGGCGACGTCGGACACCTTCGGGAGATCGAGTTCGGCGATCCGCTGCGCGCCGATCTTCCGGAGCCGCTTGAGCTGACTGCGGCGGTCCTGACCGGCCGCCCGCCCCTTCCTGGCTTCCCTCACTCCTGCGCGTCCCTCACTCGGCCTCCGGGGAGTCGTCGACCGGCGGCAGGCCCTGCATCTGCCGGTACTGATCCATGATGGCGGTGATGGCCTGGAGGTTCTCCTTCTTCATCCCGGCCGCCCGCATGGCCACCGAGCGGACGCCCGCCTGCCGCAGCGCCTCGATGGCGGCGACCTGGCTGAGGACCGACTCGGCGACCTCGTCGTCGAAGAAGTAGGAGACCGAGACGCCGAAGAAGCGCGCCAGCGCGGCCAGGAGGTCCGGGGAGGGATTGGACCGCTTGCCCGTCCGCAATTGCGACAAGTACACGCCGCCGACCCGGAGGTCGGGGTTGGCCTGCTTCAGTTCCTCGGCCACCTCGGCATTGGTCCAGTGCTTGCCCTTGGGGCGGACCGTCTTGAAGAGGTTGTCCAGACGCACTGCCAGTTTGGGCCGGTCGTCGGTCTCGGACATCGTCAATCTCCCTCCCGCCACCTCCTCGGCATTAGCCCTTGGCTATTCACCAGCTTCCCAGATTAGCCGTCAGTTGACAATCGGCCGGGACTCCGCCACCGTGGATCTCGCCGATAGCTGCCAGCTAACTTCGCTCACGGGGGTAGCCGAGTTGGTTGGCGGTCTGTCGGCCTGGACCGGCTCTCGGGGGAAGGGCCGGTCGAGGCCGGGCGGGACATCTCGTCCCGGCTCGGCAGGAAAACACGGGGGAACAACGGGGGCACAAGGGGGCCGCGAAAAAACCCGCCCGGTCTGACGGGGGACAGACCGGGCGGGAGCTCTCAACGGGGGTGACGTCACCCCGCTTTGCCGAGTTTACGGTAGGCGGATGCGACCTTCGTGAGCCAGTCGATCTCGGCCATGAAGTTGTCCGTATCGCGGTCCTCGAAGTCGCCGGCGTCCTTGTTGTCATCGGGGATGGTGCCGGTGCGCTTGGCGTGCAGGGCCTGCCTGATCTGGGCCGCTTCGGCCCACGCCTGCCGGGACTCGTCGCTCGCTCCACGGTCCGCACCGGCGGACCCGTTGGCCGTACGGTCGGTATAGGGCCGCAGATCCCGCCAGCCGTCGCGTATCTCGACGACGCGGCGGTGCAAACGGTAGTTGAGGTCGGAGACCGAGGCTCCCGGCGGCTCCAGGACGATGTCCGGGGACGATTCGTAAAGGTCCCGCCAGAGCGGGTAGAGGGCCCGGTACGAACGGTAACTGCGCACCCACCACAGCAGTTTGCCGGCCGACGGCCCCCAGGAGGAGATCGTCAGGCTGAGCGAGAGGGTGGCGATGCCCGCCGCGCTGAAGACGTTGGCGGCGAGCTGCCAGACGCCGATGTCGATCCCGCACGCGGCGGTGACGATGTTGACCGTCCTGGCCAGGCAGTAGAAGAAGAGAATCACCGCGGCGACGGAGAGCAACTGCAGGGCGTGCCGCAGCTCGGCCTTCTCGGTCATCCGGGCGTAGGGGCCGCACTGGCGGAAGATGGTGACGCACGGAACCGCCTGGGACACGATGAAGACCAGGAGGTAGGTGAGGACCAGCGGCTGGCCGCTGCCGCTGTTGAAGTCGGAAGCCGGCCGGCCGGGGCCGCCGGCGATCAGGAAGAGGGCGATCAGCAGCGCGTTGAGGGCGATACCGGTGATCGCCCAGTAGCGGGCCCTGCGTGCCGCCTCCTCGGCGGCGGTCGCCCAGCGCAACAGGATGATCTGCGCGCTGACACAGAAGGCGACCGCCGATACGTGCATCACGAGGATGGCGAGGTTGCCGACGCCCAGGAAACGTTCGTTCCCCATGGCGACGGCGCCCATCGTGAAGGTGAGGCACTGCAGCAGCAGAGTGATCACCAGGGTGCGGTAGGCATGGTCGTGCCGGCTGCGCCGCACTTGGCTCAGCCGGTAGACGAGCGCGGCGTACGACGAGAGCGCCGCGATGACGAAGCAGACGGTTCTGGTGGTGTTCACGGCCTGATTCCCCGCCGGTGCCGGGCACCCGGCGAACGGTCTAGTCGGTGTTTTCGCCCAAGGGAACCACGAGCCCGATCCCCTCGGCCGCCACGGCGATGGCGCGGTCGAAGAACGCCGACTGGTCCCGGACACTGTCGTGGGTACGGCTGAAGACCTGGAACACCAGGAGCCCGATCAGATTGCTCCACAGCACGATGCCGCGTTCGATGATGTCCGAGAACGGCGCCCCGGGCGTCCCGCCGAAGACCTCCACCGCCGTCGGCAGGAGCACCGACGGCTCGGGCAGCGGCCGCCGGGGCGGGGTGAGCTCACCGGCCTCCAGGGCCGACCGGATGATGCCGCCCAGCACCTCGGGGGTGCGCGAGGCGGGCGGTACCGTCTCCGGTGGCGCGTGGTACCCCGGCACCGGCGAACCGTAGATCAGCGTGAATTCGGCCGGGTTGGCGAAGGACCAGGCCCGCAGCGCACGCGTCACCGCGAGCAGCCGCGCGCCCGCCGACGCCCGCGCGTCCCGGGCGGCCTGATCGGCCTGCTCCATCGCCGCGCCGGAGGTGTTGTAGGCGTCAATGACCAACGCGGTCAGCAGGTCGTCCCGATGCGGGAAGACGGCTGCCACGTCCTTGACGGCAAGACCACTGTCGGCGGCCACGGCATCCAGGGACAGCCCGCCGGCGCCCAGTTCCGCCAGCAGTCGGCGCGCGGTGGCTTTGACGGCCTCCGGCAGCCCGGTGTTCGCATCGCCCGCGCTCGTTACGGAAACATCCATGGCCGAACCGTACCTGCCGGCCACAACGATGATCGGCCCGGCCGCCCCGCGGCCCCCGGCCGACACTGAGATCCGGCCACGCCCCGGACAACAGGAACCGGAGCAGCAGCCAACTACGACCTGCGCCCCGGTACATGGGGCGCCCCACCCCGATCGGGCACACAAGGGCCACGCAACGCCTGGCACGGTCCGGACAAGAGAGAAGCCCCAGATCATTGACCTGGGGCTTGACCATGGAGCGGGTGATGGGAATCGAACCCGCGCTCTGAGCTTGGGAATCACTGATCGTTTACGGGCGATATGGCCGCTGACCAGCAGAAAGAGCGGCTGGCACTCCTCGTGCCGACCTGCCCAGACACCGCCGGTGACCGCTGTTCCCTGCCCCGACTGGTGCGCTTCTGGTGCGCCTGTCGGCTCGACAGCCCGGGCGCATACTGACGCGGAATGGTCGGCGCGGCCTTCCGGCACCGCCAGTCTCACTGGGCGTCATACCGTAAGCGGTCACCTGTTGCCGAAGTAGCGGCTGAGCAGCCACCGGAAGGGCGGGTAACTCTGGGTAGCGCTCGCAGACACCGCAGATGAGTTGATCTACGTACTAGGCTCGGTGAAGAGTGTGCGTCTGAGCACGCGTACTGCCCTCGATTCTGCCGTCGCGCAAGTTGGGCCTGAGCCGCTCTGACTCTCTCTTCCTCTTGAGCGGATCTTGAGCGAAGCGCTGCCTATGGTGCTGTGATGGTGCAGTGTGACTGGCTACCGCTACGCTTCCACTAGGCCATGCGAGAGCAGGGGGTAGCCCATGGCAGAGATCGTGACGTCGGCCTTCAGCCTTCTCGGCAAGGCGGCTGCGGCGCCAATCAAGGATGCAGCGCTTCGACGCCCTCAGGTAATTGCCACGCTGAAGAAATTGCGTCTAGACCCAAAGCAGCCTCCCAGGGACTTTCACAGTCTCTACGCCTATACGCTTGTCGAATCGCTTTACGGGCGTCCGGATTCTCTGCTGAGAGTATTCAAGGACGAATACATTCAGCAATCGTTCTATCGATCATTCGCCGATGATGACTGGTCGCGACTAGAACGTGAAATATCGGTTGCCGTCGAACGCAACCGAGAAACCGGCGAGTTTGGGCATCTTCCGTATGACTTGATGGGTGAGGTGTCGACTTTTATTTCCGACTTTCATCGCCTGGTTAGTCGCAGCAGGATGGCCTACGAAACGAGGCTAGAGAATAAGATAAACAACGTTTCGGAAATGCTCGATCAAGTCCTGAAAACGCGACACGAAGAAGAGGAGCATCGGCAGGCTGAGGACCCGGAGCGAGCGGATTCGAGTCCGGCCGAGCGTCTCAAGGATGACGCACGGGATTGGTTCCTTGCGGTGGGTTATCGAGTTCGTAAAGAATGGAGGACAGAGCACTCCGGCGTCGCTCTCCTTGTAGAGATCCCTCAGCGTAGGCGCGGGAAATTCGACGTGATCGTAGCATTGTGCGTCGATGGGGAGTTGGCTCCCTATCATTTGGAAACGCTGCAGGTGCTAATCGATGAGGAAGAGGCTGCGGAAGGGTGGGGGATCGCTCAGCTTAGAGTCAGTCAAGCTGCCCGCAGGAAAGCCAATCAATCTAATGGTGATATCTACTGCTACTCGTTCGACGAACTTATTGACCTTGAGGCAGACTTCGAGCCATACATCGACTGGCTCGAACAGGAAGTTCGTGATCGTCATATCGATACGCGTTTTGTTCCGCTTTCATGCCGAAAGGAGGAAATTGACCCGAGGACCGAAAAAGCATTCGAGACGAGCGCGTATGAGTGGCGCGATGGCGGTCTAGATAATTATGTAGATGCCTGGCTCGCCGATCCTGCCAAGAAGCATCTTTCCATCCTTGGGGAGTTTGGGATGGGGAAATCTTGGTTCGCCTTACACCTTGCTGGCAGATTGGCCGCAGGGTGGAAGGATGCGAAAACTCGGGGAGTGGCGCGCCCTCGAATTCCATTGGTTATTCCATTGAGGGATTACGCTAAGCAGACTTCAGTCGCCGCCCTGCTTTCCGAGTTCTTTTTCCATAAGCATCGAATCGAAATTCGGAATTATGACGTATTTCGTATTTTGAACCAGATGGGAAGGTTTCTTCTCATTTTCGATGGCTTTGACGAGATGGCATCTCGAACCGACCGCAACACGATGGTCTCTAATTTTTGGGAATTGGCGAAGGTCGTAGAACCTGGCGCCAAGGTCCTACTGAGCAGTCGCACTGAGTACTTCCCTGAGGCTAAAGAGGCCAGAGACCTTTTCGGTGCTCGCGTTACCTCTGCCGCCACAGCGGTTCCGTCGGAGGGTCCCACTTTTGAGATAGTGGAGCTCGTACCTTTCGACGATGAGCAGATTCGGCTCATGCTTGGTCACCTTCTAACGCCTGAGAAGCTCGAAGTCGCGATGGAAAACGAAGGCGTTCGGGACCTCATGCGTCGTCCCGTGATGTCGGAGCTGGTGATTGATGCCCTTCCCGAGATCGAGCGGGGTGCGGTCATTAACCTGGCGCGCATCTATTTGTATGCGATCAAACGGAAAATGGACAGGGACGTCTCCTCCGAGCGTACTTTCACCTCTCGTGCGGATAAGCTGTTCTTCCTCTGCGAGGTGGCATGGGAGATGATTCGCACCAATCAACTAAGCCTCAACTACAAGGAGTTTCCTGAAAGGCTCCGTTCCTGTTTCGGTCCTGCGGTCCAGAATTCTAAAGATCTCGACTACTGGGAACAGGACATGCGAAATCAAAGCATGCTTGTTAGAAACTCGCGGGGCGACTATGGTCCGTCACACAAATCGCTACTTGAGTTCCTCATTGCCTTCAGGTTCGCCGCCGAGCTTGGTCTGCTCGAAGGCGACTTCCTTCGGCTCATTCCTGGCGCTGAAAAGACCGACGGCGAGTCCTATTCATGGTCTCGCTACTTTGCATCGCGCAGCGAGGATCTCAGACTGCCTAACCTCTCGGGATTCGAAGCAGAGGATGCCGAGAGACTAGCCGAGAATTTTGGCTCCGCTGAATATAACCCGGTTGTGTTTGACTTCCTCGCCACCATGATTAAGGAATCGAGTGACTATCAAGAGATATTGATTCGGCACATCCGCAGCACTGCCTCTCTGGCGGACCCTCGAAGCCTGGGTGGAAACTGCGCAAACTTGCTCGCACAGGCCGGTGGATCTCTTGCCGGCGCTGACCTCAGCGGGGCTGACTTGAAGGGGCTCGGCTACACCGGCGACTCGCATGTTGACATCTCGCTTGAAGGGGCGAATCTTTCCGGAGCGGACCTGAATCGTGCAAATATCGCCTATCTCAATAAGCGTAGAGCTAATTTTCGGGAAGCTCGTTTGCGGGGCAGTGGGTTGCTGCAAAGTAGGGTGTCAGCGCAGCAGGTCGTGGCTCACGATAATGGCGCAATTACGGCACATCTTTCGGCTCAGCGGGGGAAGCGCCCATGGATGCGTGAAGATCATAGAGCGCTGCACTGGCCCTCTGGAGATATTCGACAGGAACCCGTAGTGGTGCACCTTACTCCGGACAGCGCTGGCCTCTGGACTGAAATGTGTGGCGTCTTCAACTGGACGGATGACACATGGGGTTACTCAGACGTTCGTGGATCCGTAATTGTGTCGTCGGCCACCGGTGAAGTAATCAAACAGATCACTGAAATCTGCATCGACAGTATTAGATGGGGTGATGAGCGAGCGTTTTTGGTGACGGACGGATCTAAGGGAGAGCTCCACTGGAAAATAGTCGACCACAATTCGAAGAAGCTTGCATCCGTTCGTGATGACTTCCCGGATCTTGGGAAAGGTATACGTGTTCGTGGGATGGTCGCAACTTCGCAAGGGGTCAATATGTGGGCCTCAAGCGAAAGTGAAACTTGGATCTATGAAATGACCTCGGAAACGGATGGTTTCCGGGAGGTTATGCGACTGCCGGTGGGTACGAGCCACGCGGTGGAGGGGGTCCCTCCCATGGACCTGATGGCCGATGACGAAAATGTGTATCTCCGAGATACTGAATCAAGATGTGTCGTCTCTTCTAGGCGTGCGGCCGGGGATGCACTTGAAGAAATGTCTTCGGCGCATTTCGTAAGCCTTTCTCCGGATAACCGCTACTTGGTAGTTGGTGGAGCGACGAAGCTCGCTGTGTGGGAAATCGAGTCGGAGGGGTGGCGTAAATTGTGGGCGCGCCCTCTCAGCTCTGCGGTCAGCACCCCGCCGGCTATAATGGCTGATGGTTCCCAGATGATGATAGCTCTCGACTCTGGGGAGTTTGCTGTCTGGAAAGTCCGAGACGGGCAGCGGCTGGCTGTCATTACTTTCAACCCTCACCTTGATGGGGCATGCTTCTCGAGGAACGGCGACCTGGAAGAGTGCGAACAAGAATCGATCGCCCTGTCCGGTGGAGTATTCGACGCATGATTAGCGATTGCCGGTTGGTTGACTGAGGTCGGTGGAGCGGCTTTGGGCTGGAGCTGCTTTGGGGCGAGTGATCATGGCCCCGTAAACTTGCGGCGCGTCGGGCAGTCTGTGGACCTGCCCGGTAAAGCACGACGTTGGAGCCATGATCGTAGAGGCTCGCCCCAAAGTGGCTGCCTAAAGCCGTGGAGCCGACCGCCCCAGCTACGACGTACCCCTTTCTCTGGCGTCAGGTGGCTGCATGCTGTGCGCGCGGCACGGGCGCTGGCCGGGCTGGAGCGGGGCGGAGACAGGAGCGCAGGCCCGGCCACCGGCAGACCGGCGAGGTGGCCAAGGACGCCGTGAGCGGCGAGGCGCTGATGAAGATCGGCGTCGTCTACATCGACGAGGGCGAGTCCTCGCTCATCCACGTCACCGTGCCGGAGAGCGGCGTGACGGAGGGCCTGACCCTGGGCTCGCCCGTCGCGCTCCCCGGACTGATCGCCCGCCCGTGGGCGTCGGTCTTCAACGGCCAGCAGCGGCACGGCATCGCCTACCGCGCGGCTGCCGTCACCGTGGGCGCCATGCCGGCCGCGACGGATGCGGCGGCCTGACGTGTCCGACCTGTCGACGCTTCTGGAGCTGGGCGGCCCCCTCGTCGCACTCGGTGGCGGGGCCGCCTGGGCCCGCTCCCAGCGCCCGGACATCTACTGGTCCACGGTGGGCCTCCCGATGTCCGCCGGACGCCTGCTGACCTGGTACGGGTCGGCCATGGAGGCGTGCGGACTGACGGTCGCGCCGTCTCGTCTTCGGGCGCTGGCGGTCCGGGTCACCACACGGCGGGAAGTACGCCCGGTACCTCCGCGCCGGGGCCTCATCCGCCCCACCTCGACAGGTATGCGGCTGCGTCTTCGCCTCGCTCCCGGCCAGGAACCGGCAGACGTCGCGGCCTCTGCGGAACGACTTCGCCACGCCTGGGGCGTGCACGGCGTGTACGTGACCCCGGTCAAGCCCGGTGTGGTCGATCTGCGGCTGGTCGGCTTCGACGTCCTGAGCAAGGTCCGTATGCCGAAGACCGCCGGTGCTGACCTGCTGCGTATACCGGTCGCGCTTCGGGAGGAAGCCACCGCTTTCGTACGCGACTACCTGGCCATCCCGCACCAACTCACCCTCGGAGCAACGCTCTCCGGCAAGTCCATGTACCTGCGGAACCTGATCAAGGGCCTCGCCCACCAGCCGGTGGCCCTGGTCGGCATCGACTGCAAACGCGGCGTGGAACTGGCGCCCTTCGCCCCGCGACTGTCGGCCCTGGCCACGAACCCGGACGAGGCCGCCGAGCTGCTGCCCACGCTGGTCAAAGAAATGGAGAACCGCTATGACCTGATAAAGGCCCGGCAAGGCATCACGCCGGGCACCCCGGACGAGGAGATCACCTCCGACATCTGGGGCCTGCCCGAGCACGAACGCTCCGTACCGATCGTGCTGTTCGTCGACGAGGTGGCCGAACTCTTCCTCACCGCGACGCGTAAGGACGAAGAACGGCGGGACGAGATGGTCACCCAGCTCATCCGCCTCGCCCAGCTCGGCCGCGCCGCTGGCATCTACCTGGAGGTCTGCGGCCAGCGCTTCGGAGCCGAACTAGGCAAGGGCGCCACCATGCTCCGGGCCCAGCTGTCCGGCCGCGTCTGCCACCGCGTCAACGACGAAGCCTCGGCAAAGATGGCCCTCGGCGACATCGCCCCGGAAGCTGTCGACGCCGCCTGCACCATCGCCCCCGAACGCCCCGGCCTTGCCGTCGCCGGGGACACCTCCGGCGGCTGGTCCCGCATCCGTACGCCGTACCTGTCGCTCACCGACGCGGCAGCCGTCTGCCGGGACTCCGCGCACCTCGTCCCGGACGTGCCCGCCCTCGACCGCTTCCGCCCGGCTGCCCGCCCGGCGCCGGCTGCTCCTGACTCGCCGCTGATCAAGCCGCGACCCGTCACCGACTGACCCCACACCCCATCCGGTCGGCGCGACCTCAACCGTGCCAGGTCCCTACCCCCGCCATGCCCAAAACCCGAGCCGTACGAAAGGAGTCCCGCGATGCGCCGCTACGTGGCCCGGCTCGACGCCGTACTGATCCAAGCGGTGATCGCCGGAGCGCTGTCCTTCTCCCACCTGCACGACCTGGCCGCAGCCGCCGGACAACAGGGCTGGAAAGCCTGGGCGTACCCGATCTCGGTCGACCTTCTCCTGGTCGCGGCCTGGCGTCGCCTGCGCTCGGGCCACGGCACGGCACCCGGCTGGTGCTGGTCCCTGACGGCGCTCGTCGCCTCGCTCGGCGCCAACATCGCCACCGCCGGACTCCTCGACCTGACCGACGTACCGGCCTGGCTCCGCATCCTCGTCGCCGGATGGCCCGCCGTGGCCTTCCTCGGCGGGACGCTCCTTGCCCACGCCCCGAAGCCGGACGGTGAGGAGGAGGAAGCCCAGGAGATCGTCAGCCTCGCTGACTCTGAGGCCCAGCCTCCGACAGCCCACCTCGGCTCTCCGTCGGAACCGCTGCCATCCGAGCCCGTGGCCCCGGAGCTAGAGCCAGTAGCCGCCCCGGCCCCAGCCCCCGCTCCTCAGCCGGTCGCTGCGCCTTCGTCGTCCCCGGTCCCTGCCGCCCTGGTCGACCACGCCCGCAAGGTCGCCGCCACGCACCGAGACCGCACCGGCGAACCCATCGACACCGACACCCTGCGCGCCCGGCTCGGCGTCCCGCCGGCCCTCGCCCAGCAGATCGCGACTCAACTCATCTGACCCCACAACAACGGAGGACCCGCCATGTTCGGCAACCGGAAGTTCCGCCGCGTCACCCGCACCGGCCCCGTCCAAGTCGGCACCGCCTATGACAACCGCGGCCGAGAGAAGCACACCGCCGCCTGCACGGCCCCGCGCTGCGGCTTCTCCGCCGAGTACGACTCCCGTTCTGCTGCCGAGCTGGCCGCCCGTACGCACCGCTGCCCCGCCCACTGACAGGAGTACTCCACCGTGACCGTCTCGCTGCCGCTCGTCCTGGTCCTCGGCGTCATCGCCTGGGCCGCAGTGAAGTTCCTCGGCGTCCGCATCTGGGTCGTCGTCGTGATCGCCCTCTTCGGCTTCTACCTCAGCCAGACGTTCCTGGCCCCCGCGATCGACTCCGGGACGCGTACCGGAGTCGGGGTCATCAACGACACCTCGCGCTGATCGGCCTGCCGGGGCGGCCTCGATACCGCCAAGCATCCACCGCCCCGGCAGGCGCGGCCTCTCCTGACCTTCAGCCGAAAGGACACTCCCATTCCTACCGGACACGCCCCGCCTCCGCTGGCAGCCCTGGGCGCGCTCGCCTCTACGGGCCGCTTGCCCGCCCTCGCCCGCCAGCTCAGCACGCTCGGCGGCTGCACCCGCCCCATCCGCCTGGAAGGCCACCGCACCGAACACGCCCTCAACCCGAAGACCGGCGAGATCGGCGCCGTCCTGCACCGTCTGGGCTCCACCGACCTTCCGACCGGGCAGCTGCTGACCCGCTGCAACAACCGCCGCACCACCCGCTGCGCGGCCTGCGCCGAGGTCTACCGCCGTGACACCTACCAACTCATCACCGCCCGCCTGCGCGGCGGCAAGGGCAACCCGGAGACCGTCACCTCCCATCCCCGCGTCTTCGCCACGTTCACAGCCCCCGGCTTCGGCCCAGTCCACAACCGCCCCACCAGCCGCGGCATCGTGCGCAAGTGCCGCTGCGGCGTCGTGCACGACCAGGAGGACGAGGCTCTGGGCACGCCCCTGGACCCGGCAACGTACGACTACGCAGCGGCGGTGCTGTGGAACGCGCACGCCGGGATGCTCTGGCGCCGCTTCTCCATCTACCTGCGCCGCGAGATCGCCAAGCGCGCTGGTCTCACGCAGCGCGAGTTCCCCAACGTCGCTCGGGTCTCCTTCGCCAAAGTCGCCGAGTACCAGAAGCGCGGCGCGGTCCACTTCCACGCGGTGATCCGCATCGACGGTCCCTTCGGCGGCCACAGTGCGCCCCCGGCCTGGGCCACGGTCGAGCTGCTGACCGACGCCATCGAAGCCGCTGCCGCCAGGGCCGAGGTGAGCGGTCCCGTCGTCGACGGACGGGAGCACAGCTTCGTCTTCGGCCGCCAGCTCGACATCCGTCCCATCCGCTCGTCCGCCTTCGACGGCTCTTCCGAGCTGACCGAGCGGGCCGTGGCGGGCTACATCGCCAAGTACGCCACCAAGGGCGCCGAGACCGCCACCGGCACCCTGGACCGCCCGCTGCGCTTCCTCGCCGAGCTGTCCTGGGCCCGGATCAGTGACCACGCCGAGCGCATGATCCGCACAGCTTGGGCGCTCGGTGCCCGCAAAGACCTGGCGGATCTGAGGCTGCGGGCCTGGGCGCACATGCTCGGCTTCCGCGGCCACTTCTCCACCAAGACCCGCCACTACTCCACCACCCTCGGTGCCCTCCGCACCGCCCGCGCCGAATGCCGCCGCCTCCAGGCCCTCGCCGCCCTCCCCGAAGACCAGCGCCCCGCTGGCCACGACCAGGAGGACGAGGAGCCGACCACGTACGTCCTCGCCCACTGGGTCTTCGCCGGCACCGGCCTGGCCCCCGGCGAGGAATGGCTATCCGCCTCACTCGAACCCGCCCTCGGAACGGAAGGAGAACCCACCCGATGAATCGGCCGACGACTGAGCGACTTCTCACCATCCCCGAGGTGGCTGAGCGGCTGGGGACGGCCGAGCGTTTCCCGCGTCGCCTCATCGCCGAGGGGCGCGTGACGTACATCAAGGTCGGTCGGCACGTCCGCATCCCGGAAAGTGCTCTGGCCGACTTCATCGAGGCGAACACCATTCAGCCCGTACGGCGTCGTCGGGCCCGGTACGGAAGGGTGGCGGCCTGATGGGGAACAGCAAGGGCACGCGTCGGCGGTTCGGTGCTGTACGGCAGTACCGCTCCGGTCGCTGGACCGCGAGTTACCGCGGCCCTGACGGAGAAGAGTTCCGGTCACCGCAGCCGTTCGAGACCAAGCGGGACGCCGAGATCTGGCTCTCTCAGATCGAAGCCGACCTGACGCGTGAGAACTGGCAGGACCCGGACGCGGGTGCGGTGAACTTCGAGAGGTACGCGCTCCAATGGGTCGCTGAACGCGGTCTCGCCGCTACGACGGATGAGCTGTACCGGCGGCTGCTCCGGTTGCACATCCTGCCGACCTTCGGGGACCGGGACCTGGATGAGATCACCGCGCCCCGTGTCCGCACTTGGCGGACCGAGCGCCTGGCGACCACCGAGGCGCCGACGACTATCGCCAAGGCATACCGGCTGCTCAAGGCGATCATGGAGACTGCCGTCGACGACGAGCTGATCCGCCGGAACCCCTCCCGGATCAAGGGGGCGGGCAAGGAGTCGTCCGCCGAACGTCAGATCGCCACCGTCGCCCAGGTGGACGCGCTCGCCGACGCGGTCGGGCCCCGGTGGCGGCTGATGGTGTTCCTCGGTGCGTACGGGCCCATGCGGCCGGAGGAACAGGCGGAGCTCCGGCGCAAGGACGTGGACCTGGAGGCGATGACCATTCGTGTCCGTATGGCCGCGCCCGAGCTGACCATGGGCAAGCGGGCTCTCGGCGACACCAAGTCCGAGGCGGGTAAGCGGATCGTCGTCCTGCCGGCCTTCCTCCATATCGATCTGCGGCGACACCTGGACTGGTACTCGGAGAAGGACAAGGGAGCGGAAGGACTGCTCTTTGTGGGGGAGAAGGGGAAGCCGTTCCGGCGATCCACCTTCGGCCGGAAATGGCGCAAGGCGCGGGAGCGGGTCGGGATGCCGGAGGGATTTCGGTTCTACGACCTTCGTCACACCGGACACACTCTGGCGACGCGCTCCGGGGCGACGTTGAAGGGCACGATGGTGCGGGCCGGGCAGTCCTCGGAGCGAGCCGTGCTGACCTATCAGCACTCGGATGTCGAGCGTCAGCAAGAGATCGCCGGCGGGCTGGATGATCTGGTGCGAGCCGAGCGCCGGAAGGGCGCCAAGCCCCATGCCGACCAGGCCGCCGACGGTCCTTCTGGTGCGGATCTGGTGCGCGACGCCTAGCCCGGTCTAGACAACAAACAAGGCCCAGGTCTCCGACCTGGGCCTTAACTCTGGAGCGGGTGACGGGAATCGAACCCGCGCTCTGAGCTTGGGAAGCTCATGTTCTACCATTAAACTACACCCGCTTGACACGCGCCCGTGGTGAGGGCGGTGCAGCTTCGCACACTCTACCCCATTGCAGGCCCCCGGTGCAGTTGACCGTGGGGTCCGGTCGTGTGTGGGGGGTGGGTTGCGGTGTGGGGTGCGGGAGTTGAGGCGTACGGTGGGGGCGCGGAGTGCCGCGTGTGGTGGCGCCCAGTTCATCCCCTAATGTGGCTTTTGTTGTCCACGCGTTTGGGAGAAGGACTTGATGGAGCGCACCGTCGTACGTTGTGCCGAAGGGCACGTGTTCAGCACCGCTTCGTTTCCCATGCAGACCACGGACCGGCTCGGCCCCGGCCGGCTGCTGCGGTGTCCGCGCTGTGCGCGGCTGCGGCATTCGGTGCCGGTGGGGGGCGAGAAGCGCTGAGGCGCCGTAGTCGCCGGTGAGTCGCTGAGGACCGGCCGGACCGGCCGGGCGGTGGAGAGGCGAAGCGGACGGCAGCCGGTGGGCCGGCTGTGAGAGTTCCGGGCGAGGGCCCGGTCCCGGAGGCGGGGCCGGGCCCTCGCCATATCAGAGGGGGACGGCGGGGCGGCGCTGTGCGGAGCGGGCCGGTCCGGGCGCGTATCCTCGATGCGTGCTTCTCTCAGACAAGGACATCCGGACCGAGATCGACGCGGGCCGGGTCCGCATCGATCCCTACGACGAGTCGATGGTGCAGCCGTCGAGTATCGATGTGCGCCTCGACCGGTACTTCCGGGTGTTCGAGAATCACCGGTACCCGCACATCGACCCCGCGGTGGAGCAGCACGACCTGACGCGCGAGGTGGTGCCGGAGGGGGACGAGGCGTTCATCCTGCACCCCGGTGAGTTCGTGCTCGCCTCGACGTACGAGGTCATCACGCTGCCCGACGACATCGCGTCGCGGCTGGAGGGCAAGAGTTCGCTGGGGCGGCTCGGGCTGCTGACGCACTCGACGGCCGGGTTCATCGACCCTGGTTTCAGTGGGCATGTCACGCTGGAGCTGAGCAATGTCGCGACGCTGCCGATCAAGCTGTGGCCCGGTATGAAGATCGGGCAGCTGTGCATGTTCCGGCTGTCGTCGGCCGCCGAGCATCCGTACGGCTCCGAGAAGTACGGCTCGCGGTATCAGGGCCAGCGGGGGCCGACGCCCTCGCGGTCGTACAAGAATTTTCATCGGACACAGGTCTGAGGGTGCGAGAGATCCAGTGAGTGGTGTGCGGGAGAACCTGACGTACGAGCGCTTCGGTGGCGCGATTCGCGAGCTGGCGCAGACGATCGCCGACGACGGGTACGAGCCCGACATCGTGCTGTCGATCGCGCGCGGCGGCGTCTTCGTGGCGGGCGGTCTGGCGTACGCGCTGGACTGCAAGAACATCCACCTGGTGAACGTGGAGTTCTACACGGGCGTCGGTACGACCCTGGAGATGCCGGTCATGCTGGCGCCGGTGCCGAACGCGATCGACTTCTCGGACAAGAAGGTGCTGATCGCGGACGACGTGGCGGACACCGGCAAGACGCTGAAGCTGGTGCACGACTTCTGCCTGGGTACGGTGGCCGAGGTCCGCAGCGCGGTGATCTACGAGAAGTCGCACTCGCTGGTGAAGTGCGAGTACGTGTGGAAGCGCACGGACGAGTGGATCAACTTCCCGTGGAGCGTCGAGCCGCCGGTGGTGCGGCGCGAGGGCCAGATCCTGGACGCCTGAAAGCCCTGCCTTCCCGGCCCCGTCGGACCCACCGAGTTCTCGGTGGGTCCTTCGTGTTTACGGGGCGGAAGGTGAATTCGGGCCAATCCCGTTCCGGGTGTTCCACCGGTGACTACCTCCGAGTAGAAACCGGCGGTAACAGCAGACCGGAGGGGAGGCCCAAGGTGCGTGCGAGAGCAGGGCGGCTGGTGGCCGCCGCGGCGGCGATGGCGGTGGGGTTCGGCGGAGCGGGCGTCGCGGGGGTGGGCGCCGGTACGGCGGTGGCCGCCCAGGCCGGTCCGGCGGCCGTCAAGCCGCTGCCGCCCGAGCTGGAGAAGATCCGGGCGGCCGAGGCCGTCAAGCTGTACGGGGACGCGGCCGAGCGGCCGGTCGGGCAGCGGAAGACCTCGTTGATCTCGCTGGGGGACAGCGAGATAGCGGGGGAGGGCGTCGGTACGTACGAGCCGGGGACGAACGGGCCGGACAACTGGTGCCACCGTTCGCCCGAGGCCGCCATCCACCGCACCGGGATACCGGCGGAGGTGACGTACAACGTCGCGTGCTCCGGCGCGGCCACCGCCAACATCAACATCGGCGGGACCAAGCAGTACGCCGACGAGCTGGTGCAGAGCGACAACCTGGCGATCAAGGCCCGCAACACCCGGCTGAAGATGGTGCTGCTGGTGGCGGGCGCCAACGACGACCTGCAGTTCGGGCCGGTGATGACGGACTGCGTCACCCGCTGGTTCACCTTGCAGGGCACCTGCGAGCCGAAGTACGCGCCGGGGTGGCAGGGCCGCGTCGACGCGCTGGTGCCCAAGGTCGAGCGGAGCGTGCGCGACCTGCGGACCGTGATGCGCGACGCGGGGTACGCGGACGGCGACTACAAGCTGGTCGTGATGGGCTACCCGAGCCCCATCGGGCCGGACATCGAGGACAACCCGAACTTCCCGGGCAAGCTGCCGGGCGGGTGCACCGGCTACACCTCCGACTCGGCCTGGGGCCGCAACGCCGCCGTACCGGCCTTCGAGAAGGGCATGCGGAAGGTCGCCGCGGACACCGGCGCGACCTACCTCGACAACTCGCGGCTCTTCCACGGCCACGAGGTGTGCATGGAGGACACCTGGGCCCGCGGCCTGTATGTGGACATCACCAACCCGTTCCCGCCGGACTCCAATTCCGTACGGCAGTCCTTCCACCCGAACGCGCGCGGCCACGGCGCCTTCGCCTCCTGCCTGACGCAGCTGTACGCGTCCGACCGGCGCGAGGCGTCCTGCACCGACCCGGCGAGCACCGGGCAGCCGAAGCTGTACCCGCTGGCCTGGGACGACGTGTACCGGCCGGTGAAGAACGCGGGCACCGGCAACTGTGTGGACGCCAAGGGCGCGAGCAGCAGTAACGGTACGGCGGTCATCGGCTGGGACTGCAACGGACAGCGCAACCAGGACTGGTGGTACGACGCGGAGCGGCGCTCCGTGCACGCCGGGCTGACGCAGGACCGGTGCCTGGACGTGCCCGGCGCGAAGTACGAGGCCGGGGCCGGGCTGGTGCTCTGGAACTGCTCGGGCGCGGCCAACCAGCAGTTCGTGAAGGACGCCGCGAGCGGTTCGGTCCGGCCGGCCGCCGCGCCGGGGCTGTGCCTGACGCTGGGCTCGGCCAAGGACGCGGTACGGCTGCAGAAGTGCGACGGGTCGGCGGCGCAGCGGTTCGCGTGACCCGTCGTCCGTAGCCCGTCATCCGTATCCCGCTGATACGTGAAAGGCCCCGCTCCGGCCGGAGCGGGGCCTTCCACGGGCCGGACGAGCCGGCGTACGGCTAGAGCGTGCCCAGCTTGACCAGGGCCAGCAGCGCGACCAGCTGGATCGCGGAGGCGCCGAGCGCCTTGGGCCACGGGAGGTCGTGCGACTTGCTCACCATCGAGGTGAAGAGCGCGCCCGCGGCCAGCCAGGTCGCCCAGCCGACCACCTGCACCAGGGTGCTGTCGCCGCCCAGGAACATGGCGAAGAGCAGGCGCGGCGCGTCCGTGATCGACATGATCAGCATGGAGAGGCCGACGGTCGGCTGCCAGGCGCCGTCGCCGCCGAGCTGGCGGGCGAGGGTGTGGGTGACCGCGCCGAGGATCAGGCTGCCGACGACGAACATCACGGCGGTGATGAGCACCCACGGGATGCTGTTGGAGAGCGTGGCGTTCAGCACGTCCTCGCGGGCCTTGTCGAAGCCGAAGACCGCGAGCAGGCCGTAGACGAGCGTGACGATCAGGGCCGGGCCCCAGACCGGGTGGTCGCGCATCTGCCAGAAGGTCGGTCCCGGGCGGGTGACCAGGCCGGTCAGCAACTGCTTCCAGGGCAGCCGGGGGCCGGCCGGCGGGGCCGTGGCCTGGCCCGCGCGGTAGGTGCCGCCGTCGGCGTAGCCGTCGTCGCCGTACTGGCCGCCGTATCCGCCGTTGTCGTACCCGCCGTTCGCCGGGCCGCCGGCCTGCGGGCCGTACGCGTCCGGAGCCTCGCCGACGCTGAACTGCTGGGTGTGGCCCGGGGCGTTGTCGTTGGCGTACGGCGCGTAGGACTGCTGCTGCGGCTGGTAGCCGCCGTCACCGAAGTACTCGGGCTCGCCGTGCCGGTCGCCGCCGTACGGGCCTGCATGCGGGCCGCCGTACGGCTGCGGGGGCTGCGGCGGTCGGTGCGGTTGCTGCCACTGCTGCCCGTGCGGAGACGGGGGCTGCTGACCGTACGGCTGTCCCTGCTGACCGTACGGAGCCTGCTGCCCCTGCTGCTGCCCCTGTTGCGCGGACCGGGCGTCCCGTCCGCGACCCATCCTGAATCCAGCCACGTCATCGAACGTACCTGGTCTCGCAAGCCCGGGGGCCGGGCCCGGGGGCAGCGGCCCGCTTTGCTGCCGACCTGTGACATCCCCTAGGGGGCGGGGCACGCTTCCTCGAGGGGATGCGGAAAACGCCGCACTATCAGGGCCGTCCCCGGCTCCACCGGCCCATGAGGCATCGGATCATCGTCGTCCGACGCCTCACGGGCGGGAGGGTCCGGCAGCGGTTACGGGGGGATACCGGCCGGTACCCAGGGGCCGGCCCACCGGTGAATGCCGCCGTCGGCACTCACAGACGGACGTACGCATCGGCGATGCCGACCGGGCCCTGGCACCCAGACCGTAGCGGTACCGGAACGGCAGCATGATCCATTCTGCGCAGCCGGTATCCGGATCACGCTGCGTGTTCGTGGGCGGGGGCCGGATGCCTGTGCAGGGGGCCGCCGCCCCGTCAGGGCGCCTGCAGCGTCTGGGAAGGCGTCTCACCGAACCGCTCCCGGTAGCTGCGCGCGAAGCGCCCGAGGTGCACGAAGCCCCACCGGTACGCCACTTCGCCGACGCTCAGCTCGCCCGGCCCCGCCCGCCGCAGCTCGTCCCGTACGCGGTTCAGTCGTACGTCGCGCAGGTACGCCATCGGTGACATGCCGACGTGCCGGCGGAAGCCCTCCTGGAGCCAGCGCACGCTGACCCGTGCGACGGCGGCGAGTTCGGCGGTGTCGAAGGGGTGCTCAGGGCAGCTCTGGATGGCGTCCAGCGCGCGCTTGACGGGCGCCGGGCGGTACGAGGGGGCGGGCGGACGGCTCAGCTCCTCGCGGTACGGGTGGTCTGCTGCCAGCAACAGCCCGCCCAGCAGCGCTTCTTGCAGCGGGGCCGACACCAGCGGCTGGTGCAGCAGGCCGCCCGCGTCCTGGACGTCCCGTACGGCGGCCCGTACCAGCCGTGCCCAGCTGAGCCCCGGCCCCCGGGACACGTCGAAACCGGCGGCGAAGCGCACCGGCGCGCCGACGGACCTGCCGAGCATGTGCTCAAGGTGCCGCTCCAGGTCCGCCGTACGGATCTTCAGCGCCAGCAGCCGGCAGCCGGCCTGCCACCGGTCGATGGTGGTGGCGCCGTCCGGCTGGAACACCCCGGCCCGCTCCGGGGTCGCGGTCTCCGTCGCGCCCGTACCCTGCCGCCACTGGATGCTGCCGCTCAGCGGTACGTCGACGTGGTACGAGCCCAGCTCCCCGGACCGCAGCCGCAGATCGGTGCCGAATCCCACCTCACCGACGGTGACCGCGCCCAGCCGCACCACGTCGAGGTGCGCGCCCACGTCGTCGCTCGGGCGGAGCCGGTCGATGTGGGTGACGTAGAAGGCTTGGCCGAGCATCCACCGGGCCTCGTCGAGGTCGGCCGTCCGCAGGGACAGCACCGGGGGCGCCGAGGGGGACTCCGCCCCCGGCTCAGCAGACATGTTCAGTACGACCCTTTCCCCCGGGCTAGCAGGTTCCCCCGGGCAGACAGAACCGTCCGTCCGGCACTGCCCGCCTCAACTGCGCACTCGGGAAAGAATAGGTGCAGGGGGCAGTGGGGTGGCGGGGGCGGCTGCATGGCGCTTGCGTCAGCCGTCGCTTGAGGCCGTGGTCGAGAAGGCCGTGGTCGAGAAGGCGGTGGCCGGGGTCGGGGACGGGCCGGTGGGGGTTCCGGGGTGGACGGTTATGAGGTCCTCGGTGGCGGTGCGGCGGCGGGTGAGCAGGACCAGGTCGGCGTGATGGTCGCCGTCGTAGTCGGTGAGGGCCAGGACGGTGGTGTGCGGGGGGCCGGAGCCTGGGGCGTGGGGGTGGGGGAGGAGACGGGGGCTCTTTGTGGTCAGGCCGGTGGGTGAGCCTGGGAGGTAGGTGGGGGAAGTGGCTGGGGTCGCTGAATCGTTTGCGCGGGGTGGCGCGCCGGGGTCCGCTGCATCGTTTGGCCCGGACGGATCGCCGACGATCAGATCGGTGTAGCCGTCCGCCGTGATGTCCCCGGCGTGCAGGGACCGGCCGCGTACGGGGAGGGGCGGCGCGTCGCCGGTCAGGCCGTAACGGGGCAGCAGGCGGGGGCCGGTGGCGACCACCGCGTCCGTGCCGGAGCCGCGGCGGAAGCGGCCGAACGCGACGGCGTGGCCGGAGGGGAAGGCCGTACCCGCGCGGGCCGGGCCCTGGGGGCCTCCGAGGGCCAGCCGGGCGGTGGTGGCGCGGCCGGGATCGGCGGCGCGTACGAGGAGATCGTCGGTGCCGTCGCGGTTGGCGTCCAGGGGTTCGGCGAGGGGTGCCAGGGCCGTGCCGGGCACGTCGAGGACGGCGGCGGCCTTCGGGGCGCCCCGGCGGCTGAACGGCCCGCGCAGGTAGCTGATCCGCGGGCCGGACGCGGTCACCGCGAGGTCCGTCGCGCCGTCACCGTCGAAGTCGCCGCACGTCGGCTGGTCGGGCCACTCGTTGCCGTCGCGGGCCCGCTCGGGGATGCGCAGCGGGACGGCGCGGCCTGCGGCCAGACCCCGGGGCGAGCCGAAGAGGAGCTGGACGGGTACGGGCGGGCGGCCGACGCCGTCGTACGGCGGGTCGGCGGTGACGACGAGGTCCGTGAAACCGTCGCCGTCGAGGTCGCACGCGGGGCCCGCCTCGAAGGCGGCCGGAACGACGCCCTTCGTGGGCGCGGCGTTACGGGACGGCGTGAGGAGCCGGCGGGAACCGGGGACCAGACCGCGGGCCGATCCGTAGACGATGCCGATACCGGGGTCGTCGTCGTGCGCGGCCCGGCCGCCGGGGGCGAGCAGGTCGTCGACGACCAGGTCGGGGTGACCGTCGCCGTTGAAGTCGTACGGGGCCTCGCTGCCGCTTCCCCGGGGCACCGGGCGCGGTGCCGGACCGGAGGGGTGCCGGGCGTGGGCCGCGGGGCCGCCCGAGCGGCCGGAGGCGGTGGTGCCGAAGGGGCCGCAGGCGGTGAGGAGGGCCGGGGCGAGGAGGGCGGTGGTGAGGGTGAGGACGAGGGCGGTGCGGGTTCGTATCGGGCCGGGTCTTCGGCCGAAGCTTTGACCGGGGGCCCGTCCGGGGCTTCGGCCGGAGCCTCGACCGGGTCTTCGGCCGTGTACGGGCGTGTGCCGTGCTCGTCCGGACATGCGTCCACCGTGTCCTGTCCCGCCCCAAGAGGCCCCGTAATACTGTCGGTTGGGGGCGATGGTGCAGGGCGGGCCCGGAATGCGCAATGGCGCGGGCGGGGCGGAATGTGCCGGGCGGTACGGAACCGTGGCGATCAGGACGACTTCGCCGCGCCGCCCGCCACCCGCTCGTACAGCTCCCGCGCCTGCCCGTCGAAGAGCACGGCCGTCGACTCGGCGTCCGTGTCGCCGCCGCTCAGCACGCCGATCAGACGCCCGGGGCGGCCGGCGTCGTGGTGGTCGGCGAGCCAGGGGCCGCCGCTGGTGCCGTCGTAGAAGCCGCCGCACCGCATCTGCATCATGTACGGCTCGTCCTCGTCGCGCTCGGTGTCCGTGGTGCAGGTGATGGGGTTGTTGTCCGGGTTGTACGCCTCGTTGGGGTAGCCGACGACGGTGACATGGCGGCGCGGGCCGGACGAGAAGTCGGGGGTGGCGGCGCCGACGACCTCCTGTACGGAGCGGCCCCGGGCGTCCGGCTCGACGGTCAGGAAGGCGTAGTCGCCCCGGTCGCCGTCCTCGTCCCGCCACGCCTTGGGCACGTGGATGCCGCTGACCTTCCACTTCCCGTACGGGAACGTGCCTTCCCCGGCCCCGGAGAAGCGTGGCGCGAACTGCAGGTCACCGGTGATCGGCCCGGGCTCCTCCCCGTCGGCCGAGTCCTTGCCGTCGTCCTCGCCCTCGTCGTCCTGGAAGTGGACGCAGTGCGCGGCGGTGACCAGCATGTTGCCCTTCGGGCTGTCGACGACGCTCGCGGTGCAGTGGTGCTCCCCGTCGGCGAACAGGACGCCGACGAAGGGAAGCCCCTCGAAGTGCCGTGCGGCCGGCTGCGCGGGATCCGCCGCCTGCGAGGCCCCGCCACAGCCGGTGAGCCCGACGATCGCGGCCAGCGCGGCAGCGGCGGCGGTGATGGTGGTGGCAGCTGTGGCGAGAGGGGCCCGAGCGGTTCTCATGTACGGGACGGTACGTGGCGCCGCGCACGTACGCCGCTCCATGGGCTCACGTCGGGACGTCGCCACGGTAGCGGTGCGTCGGAACGGGTCCGGTGCGTCGGAACGGGCCCGTCCCGTCGGAACGCGTCCGGTACGTCGCGACGACCTCGGCACGTCGATACGCGGGTGCGCCGTCGGCCCGGCGGCGTTACGTCGATAGGGCGGCGGCCCGACGCTACGTCCACGTACCGACGCCCCCGTACCGACCCAATGCCCCCGCCCCCAACGCAACTCGGCCGCCCCCGCCAAAGCGGGAGCGGCCGAGTAGGAAACGAGAGCCGGAGGGACGGACGGGGCCGGCTACTTCACCGGCTCCGGCTCCGGCGCGTCCGTCGCGGCCTCCTCGCCCGCCGGGTCGACCGGGGTCTTGACGGAGTCCAGCAGCAGCTGGGCCACGTCCACGACCTGGATGGACTCCTTGGCCTTGCCGTCGTTCTTCTTGCCGTTGACCGAGTCGGTCAGCATGACCAGGCAGAACGGGCAGGCGGTGGAGACGATGTCCGGGTTCAGGGACAGGGCCTCGTCGACGCGCTCGTTGTTGATGCGCTTGCCGATCCGCTCCTCCATCCACATGCGCGCGCCGCCCGCGCCGCAGCAGAAGCCGCGCTCCTTGTGGCGGTGCATCTCCTCGTTCCGCAGGCCCGGCACCTTGGCGATGATCTCGCGCGGCGGCGTGTAGACCTTGTTGTGGCGGCCCAGGTAGCAGGGGTCGTGGTACGTGATCAGGCCCTCGACCGGGGTGACGGGGATCAGCTTGCCCTCGTCGATCAGGTGCTGGAGCAGCTGAGTGTGGTGAATGACCTCGTACTCGCCGCCGAGCTGCGGGTACTCGTTGGCGATGGTGTTGAAGCAGTGCGGGCAGGTCGCCACGATCTTCTTCTTGGACTTCGGGACGGTCACGCCCTCGTCCGCATCCTCACCGAACGCCATGTTCAGCATCTCGACGTTCTGCTGGCCGAGCTGCTGGAAGAGGAACTCGTTGCCCAGGCGGCGGGCCGAGTCACCGGTGCACGCCTCGTCGCCGCCCATGATCGCGAACTTCACGCCCGCGATGTGCAGCAGCTCGGCGAACGCCTTGGTGGTCTTCTTGGCGCGGTCCTCCAGGGCGCCCGCGCAGCCGACCCAGTACAGGTAGTCGACCTCGGTGAGGTCCTCGATGTCCTTGCCGACGACCGGGACCTCGAAGTCGACCTCCTTGGTCCACGCCAGGCGCTGCTTCTTGGCCAGGCCCCAGGGGTTGCCCTTCTTCTCCAGGTTCTTCAGCATCGTGCCGGCCTCGCTGGGGAAGCTGGACTCGATCATGACCTGGTAGCGCCGCATGTCGACGATGTGGTCGACGTGCTCGATGTCGACCGGGCACTGCTCCACGCACGCGCCGCAGGTGGTGCAGGACCACAGCACGTCCGGGTCGATGACGCCGTTCTCCTCCAGGGTGCCGATCAGCGGGCGCTCGGCCTCCGCCAGCGCCGCCGCGGGCACGTCCTTGAGCTGCGCCGCGGTCGCCTTCTCGGCGCCCTCCTCGTCCTTGCCGCCGCCGGCGAGCAGGTACGGGGCCTTGGCGTGCGCGTGGTCGCGCAGCGCCATGATCAGCAGCTTCGGCGACAGCGGCTTGCCGGTGTTCCAGGCGGGGCACTGCGACTGGCAGCGGCCGCACTCGGTGCAGGTGGAGAAGTCGAGCAGGCCCTTCCAGGAGAAGTGCTCGATCTGGGAGACGCCGAACTGGTCGTCCTCGCCGGGGTCCTCGAAGTCGATCGGCTTGCCGGCGCTGGTCATCGGCTGGAGCGCGCCGAGCGCCACGTCGCCGTCCGCCTCGCGCTTGAACCAGATGTTCGGGAAGGCCAGGAAGCGGTGCCAGGCCACGCCCATGTCGGTCTTCAGCGCGACCGTGATCATCCAGATGAAGGACGTCGCGATCTTCAGACCGGCGAAGAAGTAGGTGAGGTTCTGGAGCGTCGAGACGTCCATGCCCTCCAGCCACGAGACCACCGGGTACGAGATGAAGAACGACGCCTCGTAGCCGTCCACGTGGTGCTGGGCGCCCTCCAGCGCGTGCAGCATGAAGATGCAGACGCCGACGATCAGGATGACGGCCTCGACGAAGTACGCCTGGCCGAAGTTGGAGCCGGCGAAGCGGGACTTGCGGCCCGGCTTGCCCGGCTTGCTCAGCTGGCGGATGACGATCAGGGCCAGGATGCCGAGCACCGTCATGGTGCCGATGAACTCGACGAAGACGTTGTACGGCGCCCACTCGCCGATGACGGGCAGCAGCCAGTCGGCCTTGAAGAGCTGGCCGATGGCGTTGACGATCGTCAGCAGCAGCGAGAAGAAGCCCACCGCCACGAACCAGTGCGCCGCGCCGACGATGCCCCACTTGTTCATACGGGTGTGGCCGAGGAATTCCTTGACCACCGTGACCGTGCGTTGCGCGGGGTCGTCGGTCCGGGTGCCGGCCGGTACGGGCTGGCCGAGCCGCAGCTGCCGGACGATCTGCAGGATGGCACGGCCGAACAGTGCGACGCCGACCGCGATTAGGACCAGCGACACGATGATCGCGGCGAGTTGCATGGGTGGCTCCTCGGGCCTGCGAGTGCGGGGGTTACGGGGAATACTTCTTGTGGGCTGCGCGTACGTGCGAGGGGTACACGGAGTCCGCGGGGACAAGATCTACAGCGATTACTAAGCAGTAACTTTTCGGGTCTGCGCTGAGGTTACCCAGTATCCCGAGCCCCATGAAGCCGCCCGGCCGGTGATCTGTGTCGCGCAGGCAACCCTTCATAGGCGCCGGGGCGTCCCCCAGAGCAGGCGTGACGAGGCATCCGACACAAAAGTTGAGTGGGGCTGGCTCAGGTCAATTGACAGGTCGCCGGGCGTCCTGCACCCTTGAGTCTGTTCCACTCAAGTCATGGAGGAATCGAAATGGCACGTGCGGTCGGCATCGACCTGGGCACGACGAACTCCGTCGTCAGTGTTCTCGAAGGCGGTGAGCCCACCGTCATCACCAACGCCGAGGGCGCCAGGACCACGCCGTCCGTCGTCGCCTTCGCCAAGAACGGCGAGGTGCTGGTCGGCGAGGTGGCCAAGCGCCAGGCGGTCACCAACGTCGACAGGACCATCCGGTCGGTCAAGCGCCACATGGGCACCGACTGGAAGGTGAACCTGGACGGCAAGGACTTCAACCCGCAGCAGATGAGCGCCTTCATCCTGCAGAAGCTCAAGCGGGACGCCGAGGCCTACCTGGGCGAGAAGGTCACCGACGCGGTCATCACCGTTCCGGCGTACTTCAACGACTCCGAGCGCCAGGCCACCAAGGAGGCCGGCGAGATCGCGGGCCTGAACGTCCTGCGCATCGTCAACGAGCCCACCGCCGCGGCCCTGGCCTACGGCCTGGAGAAGGACGACCAGACCATCCTGGTCTTCGACCTCGGTGGCGGTACCTTCGACGTCTCGCTGCTGGAGATCGGCGACGGTGTCGTCGAGGTCAAGGCCACCAACGGTGACAACCACCTCGGTGGTGACGACTGGGACCAGCGCGTCGTCGACTACCTGGTCAAGCAGTTCCAGAACGGCCACGGCGTCGACCTGTCCAAGGACAAGATGGCGCTCCAGCGTCTGCGCGAGGCCGCGGAGAAGGCGAAGATCGAGCTGTCGTCCTCCACCGAGACGACGATCAACCTGCCCTACATTACCGCCTCCGCCGAGGGCCCGCTGCACCTGGACGAGAAGCTCACCCGGGCGCAGTTCCAGCAGCTGACCTCGGACCTCCTGGAGCGCTGCAAGACCCCGTTCCACAACGTGATCAAGGACGCCGGCATCGAGCTGTCCGAGATCGACCACGTGGTCCTGGTCGGCGGGTCGACCCGTATGCCGGCCGTCGCCGAGCTGGTCAAGGAGCTGACCGGCGGCAAGGACGCCAACAAGGGCGTCAACCCGGACGAGGTCGTCGCCATCGGCGCGTCGCTGCAGGCCGGTGTCCTCAAGGGTGAGGTCAAGGACGTCCTCCTGCTGGACGTCACCCCGCTGTCCCTCGGTATCGAGACCAAGGGCGGCATCATGACCAAGCTCATCGAGCGGAACACGACGATTCCGACCAAGCGCTCGGAGATCTTCACCACCGCCGAGGACAACCAGCCCTCCGTGCAGATCCAGGTCTACCAGGGCGAGCGCGAGATCGCGGCGTACAACAAGAAGCTCGGCATGTTCGAGCTGACCGGTCTGCCCCCGGCCCCGCGCGGCGTGCCGCAGATCGAGGTCACCTTCGACATCGACGCGAACGGCATCATGCACGTCGCGGCGAAGGACCTCGGCACCGGCAAGGAGCAGAAGATGACCGTCACCGGTGGCTCCTCGCTGCCGAAGGACGAGGTCGACCGGATGCGCCAGGAGGCCGAGCAGTACGCGGACGAGGACCACCGCCGCCGCGAGGCCGCCGAGTCCCGCAACCAGGGCGAGCAGCTCGTCTACCAGACGGAGAAGTTCCTCAAGGACAACGAGGAGAAGGTCCCCGCCGAGGTGAAGACCGAGGTCGAGACCGCCGTCGCCGAGCTGAAGGAGAAGCTCAAGGGCGAGGACACGGCCGAGATCCGCACCGCGACCGAGAAGGTCGCCGCGGTCAGCCAGAAGCTGGGCCAGGCCATGTACGCCGATGCCCAGGCCGCGGGTGGCGCCGAGGGCGCCGCCGGTGCCGCGGGCGGCCAGCAGGCCAAGGCCGAGGACGACGTGGTCGACGCCGAGATCGTCGACGACGAGAAGCCGAAGGATGCCAAGGGTGGTGCCGCGTGACGGAGGAGACTCCGGGCTTCGAGGAGAAGCCCGACGTCCCCGCCGATGCCGCAAAGACCCCTGATGACGCGGCGCAGGCCGAGTCCGCCGACACGGCGGGCTCGGCCCCGGCCGGGGATGCGAACCAGGACGTAGCTCTCACGGCGCAGCTGGACCAGGTGCGTACCGCGCTCAACGAGCGCACCGCGGACCTCCAGCGGCTCCAGGCGGAGTACCAGAACTACCGTCGCCGGGTGGAGCGGGACCGGGTGTCGGTGAAGGAGATCGCCGCGGCGAATCTGCTCACCGAGCTGCTGCCCGTGCTCGACGACGTCGGCCGGGCCCGGGAGCACGGCGAGCTGGTCGGCGGCTTCAAGTCGGTGGCCGAGTCGCTGGAGACCGTGGTCGCGAAGCTGGGCCTCCAGCAGTTCGGCAAGGAGGGCGAGCCCTTCGACCCGACGATCCATGAGGCGCTGATGCATTCCTACGCGCCGGATGTCACGGAGACCACGTGCGTCGCCATCCTCCAGCCGGGGTATCGCATCGGTGAACGAACGATCCGTCCCGCACGGGTCGCGGTGGCCGAGCCGCAGCCGGGCGCGCAGTCCGGCAAGGCCGCCTCGGAGGACGACGCCAAGGCTTCGGACGAGGAGAGCGGTGGCCCGGACGAGGGCTGACGCGGCGGCGGAAGAAGCAGTACGGGAGGAGGGACGTCGGGGATGAACACCAAGGACTTCGTGGAGAAGGACTACTACAAGGTCCTCGGCGTCCCGAAGGACGCCACCGAGGCGGAGATCAAGAAGGCGTACCGCAAGCTGGCCCGGGAGTTCCACCCGGACGCCAACAAGGGGGACGCCAAGGCCGAGGAGCGCTTCAAGGAGATCTCCGAGGCCAACGACATCCTCGGTGACCCCAAGCGCCGCAAGGAGTACGACGAGGCGCGGGCGCTGTTCGGCAACGGCGGCTTCCGCGCGGGCCCCGGCGGCGCCGGTGGCGGATCGTTCAACTTCGACCTGGGCGACCTCTTCGGAGGCGGCGCGCAGGGCGGCTCGGCGGGCGGCGGCTTCGGCGGCGGTCTCGGCGATGTCTTCGGCGGTCTGTTCAACCGCGGCGGCGGCACGCGTACGCAGCCGCGCCGCGGCCAGGACGTCGAGTCCGAGGTGACGCTCAGCTTCACCGAGGCGGCGGACGGGGCCACGGTCCCGCTGCGGATGTCCAGCCAGGCCCCCTGCAAGGCGTGCTCGGGCACCGGCGACAAGAACGGCACGCCGCGGGTGTGCCCGACCTGCGTCGGCACCGGGCAGGTCAGCCGCGGCGGCGGTGGCGGCTTCTCGCTCACCGACCCGTGCGTGGACTGCAAGGGCCGCGGCCTGATAGCCGAGACGCCCTGTGATGTCTGCAAGGGCAGCGGTCGGGCGACCAGTTCGCGCACGATGCAGGTGCGTATCCCGGCGGGCGTCTCCGACGGGCAGCGCATCCGGCTGCGCGGCAAGGGCGCCCCGGGCGAGCGCGGCGGCCCGAACGGCGATCTGTACGTCGTCGTCCACGTCGACGCCCACCCGGTCTTCGGCCGCAAGGGTGACAACCTGACCGTCACCGTCCCGGTCACCTTCCCGGAGGCGGCGCTGGGCGGCGAGGTGCGGGTGCCGACACTCGGCGGCCCGCCGGTGACGCTCAAACTGCCGGCCGGGACTCCCAACGGACGTACGATGCGCGTGCGCGGCAAGGGCGCGTCGCGCAAGGACGGCACCCGCGGCGATCTGTTGGTCACCGTCGAGGTGAGCGTCCCCAAGGACCTCGGCGACAAGGCACGGGAGTCGCTGGAGGCCTACCGTGAGGCGACCGCGGGCGAGGACCCGCGGGCGGAGCTGTTCCAGGCCGCGAAGGGAGCATGAGTCGGATGGATGGCCGGGGCGGGCGTCGGAACCCGTACGAACTGACCGAAGAGTCGCCGGTGTACGTCATCTCCGTCGCGGCCCAGCTCTCCGGTCTGCATCCGCAGACCCTGCGGCAGTACGACCGGCTGGGCCTGGTCTCGCCCGACCGTACGGCCGGGCGCGGCCGGCGCTATTCGGCCCGGGACATCGAACTGCTCCGTGAGGTGCAGCGGTTGTCGCAGGACGAGGGCATCAACCTCGCCGGCATCAAGCGCATCATCGAACTGGAGAACCAGGTCGCGGCCCTGCGCCAGCGGGTCGCCGAGCTCCAGCACGCGGTCGAGGGCGCGGCTGCCGCCATGCAGCAGCGGGAGGCGGCCGTACACGCCTCGTACCGCCGGGACCTGGTGCCCTATCAGGACGTGCAGCAGACCGGCGCGCTGGTCGTGTGGCGTCCGAAGAAGCGGTCCGCCGACTAGGCCGTCGTCATCCGTGGGCGGGGCCGGGGTGCACAGCGCACTCCGGCCCCGCTGCCTTTTGCGGCGGTGTCCGGCAGGTTCAGCAGCCGTTGTACCCGGCCGTCGGCATGGACAGGCGGCGGTGTACGTGGGACTTCATCGCGCTGGTGTAGACCGGCTCGTCGTAGTCGGCGGTCTCCAGGCGGACGCCGGCGGCGGTGCAGCGGGCGGTGAACTCGTCGGCCGAGGCGATGGCGTTCTCCAGTGCGCGGCGGTTGGGGACGACGAAGACGTCGACCAGTCCGGCTTCCACGTCCTGCCACAGTGTGGCGTGGTCGGCGCGGAGCTGGTGGACGCTCAGCCGGCAGGTCAGGTCGTAGTCGCGGGCCTCGGCCCAGCGCGCGCACATGGCGTGCTGGCTGCGGTCGTCCACCAGGAACGGGTCGTCGTCCAGCCCTGACAGTGGCATGAGGCAGGCGATCGCCGTCACTCGGACCGAGTTCATCGTGCCCCCCGGGGCGTGGCGAGTGTGGAGGTGACGATACCGCCGCGCGAGGACCGGGGTGGAGGGGCGGCGCCGGGCGGTGAGGCATAGCCGCAGGCGTGGCAGATCGCCCAGCCGTCCTGGTTCACGGCGAGCTGGCCGCCGCAGCGGGGGCACAGCTCGGCGCGGGCGGGGCGGCGGGCGCGGACGCCCGTACGGGCAGGGGCGGGCCCGGTGCGTGATGCAGACGCCATGCGCCCTCCAGCAGCCGTTTTCCGCTCCGCGCGGTGGTGCGCCGGGAGCGGTGGTCCCGCTTCGGGCATAGCAGGGCCGCGTACGGCGGCGGAAGCGCACTGTCCGGATCCGGCCAGGTACGGACCTGGCCGGACGGTGTCCTACGCGCGCCCCAGCGCCTTGGTGACGGTGATCTCGATCATCACCCGGTCCGGCTTGGGCGCGGGGGTGCGGCCGTACCGCTCGGCGTAGCGCCGTACCGCGTCGGCCACCACGTCGGCGTCCGTACGGATGCGGGCCACGCCCTCCAGAGTGGCCCACCGCTTGCCCTGTACCTGGCACACCGCGACCCGGGCGCCGTCCGGGCCCCCGGCGAGGACGTGGCCGACCTTGGCGCTGTCCTTTCGGGTGATCACGCGGGCGATGCGCTGGTTGGCGTCGAAGGTGACGCCGACCGGGACGACGTGGGGTGTGCCGTCGGGGCGCAGGGTGGTCAGCGTGCACATGAGGTGCTCGCTCCAGAAGGCGAGGTACTCGGGGCTGAGGTCGTCCAGGTCGTGGGCCATGAGCGGAAGCGTAATTGGGGAACCTGTGGGGGCGCCGTGAGGAGATGCTGAGAAGGAACTGTGAAGGCGGCATGGGGGCGCTGGGGAGATGCCGTGAACGCGCCGTTTGTCCCGGGAGAACGCGGAAGACCGCGACCGGCTCCGTACCGGACCCGGCCCGCCGGGACCGGTACGACGGAGGCAGGTCGGACGGCTCGGTGCGGGCGGCGACGGTCACCGGCCGGCGGCCCCTGGTGATCGCGTACGGGAAAACCGGCGGGGGCGGGAAAAGCATGGCCCGGCGTCTTGGGTGCACCCGTAGAAGGGCCGGAAGGCGCCGTACGCTGTCCGGAACGGCCTTGAGTGGAATAGACTCAACTTATCGGACGTTGAGCTGAGCAGGTTCCGCCGCGCACGCGGCGCCGATCACGCACCCGAGCACAAGGAGGAGCGGCCGAGTGGACGCCGAGCTGACCAACAAGAGCCGCGAGGCGCTGAGCGCCGCCAACGAGCGGGCGGTGACGGCGGGACACGCGGACATGACCCCCGCGCACCTGCTGCTCGCCCTCCTCGCCGGCGCGGACAACGAGAACATCACCGACCTGCTGGCGGCCGTCGAGGCGGACGCCGTCGCGCTGCGCTCCGGCGCCGAACGCCAGCTGGCCGCCCTGCCCAGCGTGCAGGGTTCCACGGTCGCCCCGCCGCAGCCGGACCGCGACACGCTGGCCGTCATCGCCGACGCCGCGCAGCGCGCCAAGGAGCTGGGCGACGACTTCATCTCCACCGAGCACCTGCTCATCGGCATCGCCGCCAAGGGCGGCCGCACCGGCGAGCTGCTGGCGGAGCAGGGCGCCACGGCCAAGAAGCTGCTGAGCGCCTTCGAGGACAGCCGGGGCGGCCGGCGGGTGACCAGCCCGGACCCGGAGGGCACGTACAAGGCGCTGGAGAAGTTCGGTACGGACTTCACGGCGGCGGCCCGCGAGGGCAAGCTCGACCCGGTCATCGGCCGTGACCAGGAGATCCGCCGCGTGGTGCAGGTGCTCTCCCGCCGTACGAAGAACAACCCGGTGCTCATCGGCGAGCCCGGCGTCGGCAAGACCGCCGTGGTCGAGGGCCTGGCGCAGCGCATAGTGAAGGGCGACGTGCCCGAGTCGCTGCGCGACAAGCGGCTGGTGGCGCTGGACCTGGGCGCGATGGTGGCGGGCGCGAAGTACCGCGGCGAGTTCGAGGAGCGGCTGAAGACCGTCCTCGCGGAGATCAAGTCCAGCGACGGCCAGATCATCACCTTCATCGACGAGCTGCACACGGTCGTCGGCACCGGCGCGGGCGGCGACTCCGCGATGGACGCGGGCAACATGCTCAAGCCGATGCTGGCCCGCGGCGAGCTGCGGATGGTCGGCGCCACGACCCTGGACGAGTACCGCGAGCGCATCGAGAAGGACCCGGCGCTGGAGCGGCGCTTCCAGCAGGTGCTGGTCGCCGAGCCGACCGTCGAGGACACCGTCGCGATCCTGCGCGGCCTCAAGGGCCGGTACGAGGCGCACCACAAGGTGCAGATCGCGGACTCCGCGCTGGTCGCCGCCGCGACCCTCTCCGACCGCTACATCACCTCCCGCTTCCTGCCGGACAAGGCCATCGACCTCGTGGACGAGGCGGCCTCCCGCCTCCGTATGGAGATCGACTCCTCGCCGGTGGAGATCGACGAGCTGCAGCGCGCCGTCGACCGGCTGCGCATGGAGGAGCTGGCGCTCAAGAACGAGACCGACGCCGGCTCCGTGCAGCGCCTGGAGAAGCTGCGCAAGGACCTCGCCGACAAGGAGGAGGAGCTGCGCGGCCTGACCGCCCGCTGGGAGAAGGAGAAGGAGGGCCTCAACCGCCTCGGTGAGCTGAAGGAGAAGCTGGACGAGCTGCGCGGCCAGGCCGAGCGCGCCCAGCGCGACGGCGACTTCGACACCGCTTCCAAGCTGCTGTACGGGGAGATCCCGGGCCTGGAGCGGGAGCTGGAGGAGGCCGCCGCGGCCGAGGCCGAGCAGGAGGCGTCCGCCGACGCCAAGTCCTCGATGGTCAAGGAGGAGGTCGGCCCGGACGACATCGCGGACGTGGTCGGCTCCTGGACCGGCATCCCGGCCGGGCGCCTGCTGGAGGGCGAGACGCAGAAGCTGCTGCGCATGGAGGACGAGCTGGGCAAGCGCCTGATCGGCCAGGCCGAGGCCGTACGGGCGGTGTCCGACGCGGTACGCCGTACCCGCGCCGGTATCGCCGACCCGGACCGTCCCACCGGCTCGTTCCTCTTCCTCGGCCCGACCGGCGTCGGCAAGACCGAGCTGGCCAAGGCGCTCGCCGACTTCCTCTTCGACGACGAGCGGGCGATGGTCCGCATCGACATGAGCGAGTACGGCGAGAAGCACAGCGTCGCCCGCCTGGTCGGCGCCCCGCCCGGCTACGTCGGCTACGAGGAGGGCGGCCAGCTCACCGAGGCGGTGCGCCGCCGTCCGTACAGCGTCGTCCTGCTGGACGAGGTGGAGAAGGCGCACCACGAGGTCTTCGACGTGCTGCTCCAGGTGCTGGACGACGGCCGGCTGACCGACGGCCAGGGCCGTACGGTCGACTTCCGCAACACGATCCTGATCCTGACCTCCAACCTGGGCTCCACCTTCCTGATGGACCCGCTGCTCAAGGAGGACCAGAAGAAGGAGAAGGTGCTGGAGACGGTCCGGTCGTCCTTCCGGCCGGAGTTCCTGAACCGGCTGGACGACCTGGTGGTCTTCCACCCGCTCGGCACCGACCAGCTCCAGCGGATCGCGGGCATCCAGATCGCCCACCTGCAGCGCCGGCTCGCCGACCGCAGGCTGACGCTGGACGTCACCGACCGCGCCCTGACCTGGCTGGCCTGGCTCGGCCAGGAGCCGGTCGTGGACCAGCCGCAGGCCGCCCCGGACCTCTCCTACGGCGCCCGCCCGCTGCGCCGCCTGGTCCAGACGGCCATCGGCGACCAGCTCGCCAAGGCGATCCTGGCGGGCGAGGTGCTGGACGGCGACACCGTACGGGTGGATGTCGCCGAGGACGGCCGGGCGCTGACCGTCGGTCCCGTACGGTAAGGCGCACCGGAGCGGTCGCGGCGGTCCGCCGCCGTCCCGTCCGCCGGGCCGGTTTCGGCCCACAGCGGAGAGACGGCGGCGGGCTTGCCAGGACGGGGCCGGGATGGGGGAGGATGGCGAGGACCATACGAAGGGAATTCCACGGTGAGCATCGACCCGTCCTCGATCCCGAATTTCGGGGGCCAGCCCGAACCGCAGCCGTCGGGGCCTGATGGTCCCGTCCTGCCCGACCAGGACCTGGTCAAGCAGCTTCTCGACCAGATGGAGCTGAAGTACGTAGTCGACGACGAGGGTGACCTCGCCGCCCCGTGGGAGCAGTTCCGCACGTACTTCATGTTCCGCGGCGAGGAGGAGCAGCAGATCTTCTCCGTCCGCACGTTCTACGACCGCCCGCACGGCATCGACGACAAGGCGAAGCTGCTGGAGGCGATCGACGACTGGAACCGCCGGACGCTGTGGCCCAAGGCGTACACCCACACCCACGACGACGGCACGGTCCGCCTGATCGGCGAGGCGTCGATGCTGATCGGTACCGGTGTCGCGCTCGAACACTTTGTGTCGAGCACGGTCAGCTGGGTCCGCGCGTCGATCGAGTTCGACAAGTGGATCGTCGAGCAGCTCGGCCTGGAGGCCGACATCGAGGGTGACGGCGACGCGAAGCCGGGTGACGAGGAGGCGTAAGCCCTCCGCCCGGCCGCAGACGCCGAAGGGCCCCGGAGCGATCCGCTCCGGGGCCCTTCGGCGTGCTCGCCGTCAGCCCCTGGCCGCGCGCCGGCAGGCTTCGCCGGCCACCACGGCGGGGATGTGGTCCCTTCGCAGCTCGTGGTAGCAGGCGCGGAAGTTCTCCGTCCCGCCCCTGCCCCCGATGCGGCAGGCCCGTTCGGCCACCTCTTCATCTGCGCCGGGGTACTGCTCCAGCACGTAGTAGTAGCAGGACTGCGGACTGGCCTGGGCAGTCGGGGCAATGGCCACAGCGCCACCGAGGGCGAGGGCGGTACAGCTGAGTGCGGCAGCGAGACGCTTGAGCATCGCGGTTCCTTTCGGACGGCTCCCCGAGCAGATGGGTTGCGGTTCCCCCACTCATGAACGCACCGCGGAGGCCGCTTGCCCTCCTGACAGCGGCCATTCCGGTGACCGGGGACTGCCCGCAGCTGAGGCTCACAGCGGCTCGGGTGCCATGGTCAGCAGGTACAGCCCGTAGCCGAGGGAGAGTACGGCCAGCGCGCCCGTCGTCAGGACGACGGCGCGCGGGCGGGCGCGGGCCAGCGCGACGGCCGCCGGGATGAGCAGCGGGAAGGCCGGCAGGAGAAAGCGCGGCTTGGACGGGAAGTAGCCGGTGCCGCCGAGGGCCATGGCCATCAGTACGGCGGTGTAGACGAGCAGTGGCAGCGGTGGCCGGTCCAGCACCAGGAGTACGAGCAGCAGCAGCGCCACGGCGAGCACGGCCGCCGCCATGTACTGCACCAGCGGCGCGTCATGCAGGAACAGCCGCTTCACGGACCGCAGGGTGTCCCGGCCGAAGTCGAAGCGGGACCCCCAGAGCTCCTGCACCTGGAAGTAGCCGCGCGGCCCCCAGCCGGTGCGCGCCCCCACCCACAGGACGTATCCGAGCCAGCCTGCGGGGGCGGTCAGGGCTGCCGTCCAGTAGTGCCAGAGGGGACGCTCTTGCCGCGGTACGGGACCGTCCCTGCCGCGCCGCCAGGTCCGTACGCCCACCACCACCAGGACCGCGGCGGCGACCGCGAGGCCGTTCGGCCGTGCCAGACCGGCCAGGGCCGCCAGGGCCCCGGCCCACAGCGGGCGGTCGGTGAGCAGCGCGTACAGGGCCCAGGCGGCCAGCGCGGTGAGCAGCGGTTCCGTATAGCTCAGCGATTCGATGACGGCGTGCGGCAGCAGCGCCCACAGCGCCACAAGGAACGTGCCGGCGCGCCGCCCATGGAGATGCGCGCCGACCGCGAAGATCCCCCAGGCGGCCACGGCGGCGGCCGTCCATGCGAGCAGCAGCCCGGCGCTGAGCGCGCCGATCGGCAGGGCGGTGGAGACGCCGCGTATCAGACCCGGGTACAGGGGGAAGAACGCCAGGTCGGCGAGGGGGTCCGGGGGCCACATGCGGTGCGGCGTCGGGGAGCCGTAGCCGTACCGGGCCACGCTCAGATACCAGTTGGAGTCCCACGTGGCGCCGAGCAGATTGCGCGGGTGGCGGCCGGTGTGCCAGGCCCACAGCGCCGTGCACATGGCCCCCGCGAGGCGGATGGCCGCGAACAGGGCGAGTGCGGGGGCCGCACGGCGCAGCGCGGCACGCACATGGACGCGTACGGAGCCGGGCCGTGGCGCTGCCGCGGCCGCGGTGTCGACGGTCTCGGCGGACACGAAACACCTCCGGTACGCGCGGCGGCCACCCGCCGGGCCGCACGCGCCCGGCGCACCCGACACCACGACTCTCGGCGCCGTCCGCCCGCCACGCGACCCCTGTAGGCCGACCGGGTGGCATACAGGGGCGCGCGGTACGGAACTCCGCTCAGAGGGCGCGGAGGCGATCGACCGCTTCCTGGAGGACCTTCTCCTGCTTGCAGAACGCGAACCGGACGTACGGGGCGCCCTGGTCCTGGTGGTCGTAGAAGACGGCGTTGGGGATGGCCACGACGCCGGCGCGCTCCGGGAGGGCGCGGCAGAAGGCGAAGCCGTCCTCCTCGCCGAGGGGGCGGATGTCGGTGGTGACGAAGTACGTGCCGGACGGGCGGAAGACGCGGAACCCGGCGGCGGCGAGGCCGTCGGCCAGCAGGTCCCGCTTGGCGCGCAGATCGTCCCGCAGCCCGGTGTAGTAACTGTCGGGCAGCGCCAGGGCCTCGGCGACCGCGTACTGGAACGGGCCCGCGGAGACGTACGTGAGGAACTGCTTGGCCGAGCGGACGGCGCCGACCAGCTCCGGGCTCGCGGTGACCCAGCCGACCTTCCAGCCGGTGAAGGAGAAGGTCTTGCCGGCCGAGCCGATGGTGACGGTGCGCTCGCGCATGCCGGGCAGGGACGCCAGCGGAATGTGCTCGCCCTCGTAGACGAGGTGTTCGTAGACCTCGTCGGTAATCACGAGGAGGTCGCGCTCGCAGGCCAGGCGGGCGATCTCGGTCAGTTCGGCGCGGTCGAGGACGGTGCCGGTGGGGTTGTGGGGCGTGTTGAGGAGGATGAGGCGGGTGCGGTCGGTGACGGCGTCGCGCAGCTCGTCGAGATCGAGGGCGTACGTACCGTCCTCGGCGGACGGGCGCAGTGTCACCGGGACACGGGTGCCGCCCGCCATCGCGATGCACGCGGCGTAGGAGTCGTAGTACGGCTCCAGCGCGATCACTTCGTCGCCGGGCTCCAGGAGAGCGAGCAGCGAGGCGGCGATGGCCTCGGTGGCGCCCGCGGTGACCAGCACCTCGGTGTCGGGGTCGTACGCGACGCCGAGGTGGCCGTAGAAGCGGTGCTGGTGGGCGGCGACGGCGGCGCGCAGTTCGGGGACGCCGGGGCCGGGCGGGTACTGGTTGCCGCGGCCGTCGCGCAGTGCGCGGACCGCCGCCTCCCTGACCTCCTCCGGCCCGTCGGTGTCGGGGAAGCCCTGTCCCAGGTTGATCGATCCGGTGCGTACGGCGAGCGCGGACATCTCGGCGAAGATCGTCGTACCGAACTCCGCGAGGCGGCGGTTGAGCAGCGGTCGTGACATGTCCGCCATCCTCCGCCGAACCTCTGGACTTCCTCAACTGCGCTTTGGGCGCGGCGGCGCCGGGGCATGAGCCCCGCTGAAGGACACGGGGTGGTGCGGGCCGTCCGGAAGCCGGACCGGGCGCACCGGAGTGGATCAGCGCGGATCGGAGAGGGATCAGGACACGTACGACAGGGCTCCGCGCCCGGCCGGGCAGCCGGCGGCGCGGGGCGGGTGCCTCGCTTCGGGGGACGGAAAGGAGTGTGGGGCGATGATGGGATTCGTGGTCTTCCTGGTGATCTGTGGGGTGGTCGCGGCGCTGGTGGCCACGGCGGCGCAGAGCCGCGACGGCGGGCGCCGCAGCCTCGGCAAGGGGCGGCGGGACGGCACCGGCTGGTGGGTGGCCGGTGATCCGGGACTGAGCGGCGGGCACCACCATCACGGCCACTCCTGCGGCGGGCTCTCCTCCTGCGGAAGCGGCGGACACTCCTCCGGCGGGGGCGGCGGGCACTCCTCCTCGTCCTGTGGTGGCGGCGGGGGCTGCGGCAGTTCCTGACGTGTTGTTGCGCCGTCCACATGCACGGGGCCCATGCAGGTCCGCATATGCGCCGGGTGAGGTCAACGCCCTCTGGGCGGTGGGCTGTTGAACAACTGAACTGAGTGGCCCTCTGAGGGATGGAAACCCTACGAAGATGGGTAAAAACGCTGTGGGCCCCGCTCTTTTCATGATTCCCTCTCCCTAGAGAATCCCAGTTCTCGGACCCCCACGTGGGCACGAGCCGGCAGACAGTCACCACCTGATCCCGTCTCCGGGGCAGGCCGGCCCACCATCCACTGCGTGCTTGCGGAGCCGACCCATGCTCACGACCCTCAAAACGCCCTACACCGATACCCGCGCCTGTGACCTGGCCTGGGCGCTGGGCAGGGAGCCGCTGCCGGCCCTTGCCGTGCTCGACCTGGAACTCGCCGCGGCAAACGTACAGTTGAGGCTGCTCGGGGCCTCCCACCAAGTGCTGCTGGAGGAAGAGCACGGCACCTGCTCCGAAACGGTGGCCTGTATACCCGGCAGCAGCACCCCGCTTCCGCTGGGCGTGGCGAAACGCATCGGCGACTGGGAGTACGAATTCGCGGCGCACGTCGAGACGTTGTCGCACGGCTCCTTCGCCGGGCGCGCACAGGAGTTGCTCGCCCTCGTCGCCGAACACCCCCACGGCCTTGCCGGAACGTTCCCGGGCTCGCCGCACGCCTTCACCGCGATGCTGGCGCAGCGCGAGGACGGGCAGGTGCGCTGGCGTACGTGGCACGCCTATCCGCAGGAGGGCCGCCTGGTCGCGACGCGTACGCGGGTGGGGGTACGGATGACGGCGGCGCTGTGACGGGCCGGGCCGCGCTCGCGGCCGGGCCCGTCGGCGGGTGCGCGAGCCGGTTCCGGTGTCCTGAGTGCGCCAAGTCGCCCGTGTAGAAGGCCCACTACGCCCGTGTGGGTGACGTAGGGGCATCCAGGTGTCACGTAGCGTTCACGGCATGATCGACCCGCCTGATCCCGTCCGCCGCGGTGCGTCCGACCCGCCGGAGGCCACAGGTCCGGCGCGACTGCCCGTACCCGCCGGGATCGGCCGGCTGCTCGTCCTGGCCACCGTCTTCGTCTGCGCCGCCTGCGGCATCGTCTACGAACTCGAACTGGTCGCCCTCTCCTCCTACCTGACCGGGGACTCGGTCACCCAGGCATCCGTCGTGCTGTCCGTCATGGTCTTCGCGATGGGCATCGGATCACTGCTCGCCAAGCGGCTGCGCTGCCGGGCCGCCCTCGGCTTCGGCGCGCTGGAGGCGGGCCTCGCGCTGGTCGGCGGCTTCTCCGCGATGGCGCTCTACGCCTGCTACGCCTGGTTCGGCCAGTCCCGCTGCGCCCTGGTCGCCTTCTCCCTGGCCATCGGCGCGCTCATCGGCGCCGAGGTGCCGCTGCTGATGACGCTCATCCAGCGGGTCCGCCGCCAGGACGCGGGCGGCGCGGTCGCCGACCTCTTCGCCGCGGACTACGTCGGCGCGCTCGTCGGCGGCCTGGCCTTCCCCTTCCTGCTGCTGCCCCTCCTGGGCCAGGTCTCCGGCGCCCTGCTCACCGGTTCGGTCAACGCGGTGGCCGGGGGCGGGCTGGTGCTGTGGCTGTTCCGCAGCGACCTGTCCGTACGGGCCCGCTGGGGGCTGATCCTCGCCAACGTGCTGGTGCTGGCGCTGCTCGCCGCCGGGACGCTGCTGGTCGCCCCGTTCGAACGGGCCGCGCGGGACGCGGTGTACGGCTCCGCGGCGCGGGTCGCGGTCCGTACCGGCGTGCAGGAGGTCGTGATCACGGGCGGTACGGGACCGGCCGCCACCGGGCGCACCGACGCGGCCGACTACCGGGGCAGTTCGGGCCGTGGCGCGGCCAAGCCGGAGCGGCCGGCGGCGGGGGCCGGCGGCGCGGTGGGCGGAGGCGGACCGCTCGGGCTCTACCTGGACGGGCGGCTGCGGGCCAGCGCGGGCGACGGATTCCCGTACCACGAAGGGCTGGTGCACCCGGCCATGTCCGGCGGCCCGCACCGCCGGGTGCTGGTGCTGGGTGGCGGCGACGGGCTCGCCGCACGCGAAGTGCTGCGCTGTCACGGCGTGGTGTCCGTGACGGTCGTCGAACCGGATTCCGGCATGATCCGGCTGGCCCGTACGGACCCGGGGCTGTCCGCGCTCAACCGGCACGCGCTGGACGATCCGCGCGTACGCGTCGTCCCGGGCGACGTGTTCGAGTGGCTGCGGCGGGGCGGCGCGGCGCGCGACGGCGGCCCTTACGACGTCATCATCGCCGACCTGCCCGACCCGGGCAGCCAGGCCAGCACCAAGCTCTACTCCGAGGAGTTCTACGGCCTCGCGGCCCGCGCGCTGACCGAGGACGGCCGGCTGGTGGTGCACGCCGGAGAGCCCCTGATCCGGCCCCGCTCGTACTGGACGGTGGACGCGACCGTACGGGCAGCGGGCCTGCAGACCGCCCCGTACCGGATCCCGGGGCGCCCCGCCGGGCGGAACGATGCGGCGGAACGCTCCTGCGCACCGGCTCCGCCCGGCACCGGCCGGGCCGCCTGCGGCTGGGGCTTCGTCCTCGCCGCACACCGCACACCGCGCCTGGACCTGGCCCCGGACACGCCCGCGCTGCGCTCGCTCACCCGCGACGGGCTGCGGGCCGCCGGTCGTGCGGCCAGCCGCGACCGGATCGCCGGCCTGCCGCCGTCCACGTTGATGCATCCGCGGCACCTGGACTGACGGGGGGGGCTGCGGTGAGGGTGGCGGAGCAGGCAGGACACCACAGGGCCGGGAGAAAAATGGTGCCGGTCCGGGCACGTGTGCCGGGAGGGCTGGGTAGGCTCCTTAGCCATGGAGCATGAGGTGTACGTTCCGTTTCCCGTCGAGGCCGTACGGCAGGCACTGACCGAGCCGGAGCGCGTGGCGCGCTGCATCCCCGGATGCCAACTCGACGCCGACGCGGATCCCGGCACCCCCGGCGGGCGGCTGCGCCTGCGCATCGGCAGTTCCACCATCACCTACCGCGGCACCCTGACCGTCGCCGCCCGCGGCACCGACACGGTCACCGTCGAGGCGAGCGGCATCGAGTCCCGCGGCGACGGCTCCGCCGAGCTGTCCCTGACCGTACGGCTCGCCACCGCGCCCGACGACACCGGCGCCACGGTCCTGAGCTGCACCGGTACGGTCACCAGCACCGGCCGGCTCGCGGAGGCCACCGGCCAGGCGGCCGAGTCCGCCGGCCGCCGCGTCCTGGACCGCTTCGCCGCCAACCTCGCGGCGGACCTCACGGACAACCCGGCCGACGAGCCCGACGCCGAAGCGCCGCCCGCCGCGCAGGGCGTCTTCGACGCCGAGGTCCCGCCCCCGTCGCTCGACCCGCTCACCGACGACGACCAGGACGACGCCGCGCCCGCCGAGGCCGCGCACGCCCGCCGCACGATGATCGGGCGCAGCGCCGAGGAGGTCGACCACGCGCCGCCGCGCGGCCGGTACGCACCGGTCCCCGCGCCGCAGTCGGCGACCACCTCCGCCACCCTGCGCTGGGCGGCACCGGCCGCGGCGCTGGCGCTGGCGTCGGCGGTCGTGGTGGGCAGGGTGCTGCGGCGTCGGCGCTGAGTGGGCCCATGCCTTCGGCCGCGACCCGCGCCCGGTGCGCCGTCGTCCCGTACGGCCTCCCCGTTAGGGTCGGACCGTGAGTGACAACGACACGCGAAACGCCGCGCCGGGACAGGTGCGGCTGGCCGCCGGCGACACCGAGGTGACCGTCGACCCGGCCAACGGCTGCCGGCTCGCGAGCCTGCGCATCGGCGGTACGGAAGTGCTGCGGCAGGGCGCCAAGTACGGCTCCTTCCCGATGGTGCCGTGGTGCGGCCGCATCAAGGAGGGGCAGTTCCGCAACGGCGGCGAGGTCCACCAGATGCCGGTGAACTCGCCGCCGCACGCGATCCACGGCACCGGCCGCGACGTCGCCTGGAAGACGGCGCGCGCGGATGCCACCAGCGCCGCGTTCACCTACGAGCTCCTCGACCCGGACGCCGCCCCCTGGCCGTACCCGGGGCGCGTCACCCAACTGGTCGAGCTGGCGGAGGACGGCGGATCGCTCACCCTGACCATGGGCGTCGAGGCGAGCGGCGACTCCTTCCCGGCCCAGGCAGGCTGGCACCCCTGGTTCCTGCGCCGGCTCGGCGAGGAGGGGGAGCGGAGCGAGGACGTACGGATCGACTTCTCGGCCGCCTGGCAGGAGGAGCGCGGCGAGGACCACCTGCCCACCGGGCGCCGGATCGACCCGCGGCCCGGCCCCTGGGACGACTGCTTCGGCATGCCGGACGGCGTGGACGTGACCCTCACCTGGCCGGACCGGCTGGAGCTGAAGGTCACCAGCCGCGCCGAATGGGTGGTGGTCTACGACGAGCAGGAGGCGGCGGTCTGCGTGGAGCCGCAGTCCGGCCCGCCGAACGGCCTCAACACGATGCCGCGCCTGGTCACCCCCATCGATCCGCTGGAGATCTCCACGACCTGGATCTGGCGCACACTGGCGTGACCGACGGGGGCCCGGCCCCGGCGTCGGGCCGGGGCCCTGGCCACCTTCTAAGCTCATGCACATGACTGACGACGTACGCGGCGATCTGCTGCAGCAGATCAAGGACAAGGCCGTGGTGCACGGCAAGGTGACGCTCTCCTCCGGCAAGGAGGCCGATTACTACATCGACCTGCGCCGGATCACCCTCGACGGTGCGGCCGCGCCCCTCGTCGGGCAGCTGATGCTGGACATCACCGCCGACCTGGACTACGACGCGGTCGGCGGCCTCACGCTGGGCGCCGACCCGGTCGCGGCCTCGATGCTGCACGCCGCCGCGGCGCGCGGCCGTCGGCTGGACGCGTTCGTCGTGCGCAAGGCGCAGAAGACGCACGGTATGCAGCGGCGGATCGAGGGCCCGGACATCAAGGGCCGCCGGGTCCTGGTGGTCGAGGACACCTCCACCACCGGCGGCTCGCCGCTGACCGCCGTCGAGGCGGCGCGCGAGGCGGGCGCCGAGGTGGTCGCGGTCGCCACGATCGTGGACCGTGGGGCGGAGTCGGCCATCGCCGGTGCGGGTCTGCCGTACATCACCGGCTACCGGCTCGGGGACCTCGGCCTCGCCTGAGTCCCGTACGGCTTGCCCGGCTCTGACCAGCGCTTATCGCAAACGGGTGGTTGGTTTCACGTGAAACCGGCCACCCCTTTGCGTGCGGCTGGCGTGTACGGGATGTGGAGCAAACCGCCGAGTCTGGGAAGATGAGCTACGGCGATGTCGTCGCCCCCTGGTCAGGGCCAAGAACGCACACCCGCACATCACAAGGAGCGGACAGATGCCCATCGCAACTCCCGAGGTCTACAACGAGATGCTGGACCGGGCGAAGGCAGGCAAGTTCGCCTACCCGGCCATCAATGTGACCTCGACGCAGACTCTGCACGCAGCGCTGCGTGGTTTCGCCGAGGCCGAGAGCGACGGCATCGTCCAGATTTCCACCGGTGGCGCGGAGTTCCTGGGCGGCCAGTACAACAAGGACATGGTGACCGGCGCGGTCGCGCTGGCGGAGTTCGCGCACATCGTCGCCGAGAAGTACGACATCAACGTCGCGCTGCACACCGACCACTGCCCCAAGGACAAGCTGGACGGCTACGTCCGTCCGCTGCTGGCCGTCTCCGAGCAGCGGGTGGCCAAGGGCCAGAACCCGCTGTTCCAGTCCCACATGTGGGACGGCTCCGCCGAGACCCTGGCCGACAACCTGTCCATCGCCCAGGAGCTGCTGGCCCAGGCCGCCGCGGCGAAGATCATCCTTGAGGTCGAGATCACCCCGACCGGTGGCGAGGAGGACGGCGTCACCCACGAGATCAACGACGAGCTGTACACCACCGTCGACGACGCGATGCGGACCGCTGAGGCGCTGGGCCTGGGCGAGAAGGGCCGCTACCTGCTCGCCGCCTCGTTCGGCAACGTGCACGGCGTCTACAAGCCGGGCAACGTCGTGCTGCGCCCCGAGCTCCTCAAGGACCTCCAGGAGGGCGTGGGCGCCAAGTACGGCAAGCAGTCCCCCTTCGACTTCGTCTTCCACGGCGGCTCCGGCTCCACGGCCGAGGAGATCGCGACGGCGCTGGAGAACGGCGTCGTGAAGATGAACCTGGACACGGACACGCAGTACGCGTTCACGCGGCCGATCGCGGACCACATGTTCCGCAACTACGACGGCGTGCTGAAGGTCGACGGCGACGTCGGCAACAAGAAGACCTACGACCCGCGCAGCTGGGGCAAGCTGGCCGAGGCGGGCATGGCGAAGCGCGTCACCGAAGCGTGCGCGAACCTGCGCTCGACGGGCACCAAGATCAAGTAGTTCCTCGTGTGTGTCGTGGCCCCGCGTTCAGGTGAACGCGGGGCCCTCGTGTGTTTGGCGCCTTCGGCGTGCGGGTGACGCCTTCGGCGCGGTTTGCCCCGGTGGGGGTGCGCCTTGGCGCCGGGGGTTCGGTGGGTGGGGGCTCGGGGCCCCGCAGGGGTCACTCTCCCCCAGCCTCCGGCCGGGGGTGCCCCCACGGCGCCTGGAGCGGCCGTCATGTATGGACGCAACCGGGGCTTCGGTCGCCTGCGGGGAGACCCCTACGTGTCCCCGAGCCCGCGCCGTGGGCGGCTGTCCCGCCGCCGTGGCGGGGGTCTTTACAGACCCCTGGCGGCCGGACCCATGCGGCCCCCTCCGCACGACGCGGAGCCGCCCGAGGCCCTGCGCCTACGCAAGGGCGAGCTTCCGCTCATGGGGGGCGCGCACCAGGCTTCTTTCCCCCTCTCCCCACCGGCCCGCACACGCCGAACCGACGGGAGGGGGTGTGCAGGGGGACACTCCCCGCAGGCGACCGTTACATGGTTGCGTCCATACAGCTCAGCCGCTCCAAGGCGCCGAGGAGATGGCCCCCTGCGCACCCCCGCCCCACGACAAATCCAATGCGTATCCGCGCGAAGCGCGGTCCAGGACCTCCCAACCCGCGGCTCCGCCGCGACCGGCCACGGACCCCGGAGGCCCAATTTCGGCTACCCCCCGGGAATACTGGTCGCATGGCCATTCACGAAAACCTTCTCGGGGGCCCGCCCCCGACCGAACTGCCCGACGACCCCGAGCCCCGCGAGCTCCTCGCTTCGGGGGCCGCGCCGACCGACGTCGCGGCGAAGTATCCGACGTCCTCGCTGGCCTGGGCGCAGCTTGCGGACGACGCGTTCCAGGCGGGGCGTACGGTCGAGTCGTACGCGTATGCCCGTACCGGCTACCACCGGGGGCTGGACGCGCTCCGCCGGGCCGGCTGGAAGGGCCACGGTCCGGTGCCGTTCGAGCACGAGCCCAACCGCGGCTTTCTGCGGGCTCTGCACGCGCTCGCCCGCGCCGCGCAGGCGATCGGTGAGCAGGAGGAGTACGAGCGCTGCACGACGTTCTTGCGTGACTCGTCGCCGACCGCGGCGGACACGCTTTCGTAGGGCGCTGAGCTGCGCTTCCGGCTGAGAGCCGGGGGAATCGACGGGCCGGTCGCGCACGCGCGGCCGGCTCGTCGCACGCGCGGCCGGCCTCTTGCGCGCCTTCCGTGGAGCACGGATGATGCCCATGGGCCGGGAGAGTCCGCGCCCGAGGGGACCGGGGCTCCGTTTGCCGACGGGAAGGAGCGGACCGCTACCCGGAAGCCAGCACATCGAGGAGTTCCTCATGTCGCAGCAAGCCGCCCCGCAGGAAGAACCGGCCGAGCCGGAGGCCGCCGGCCCGCGGCGGCCTGACCTGAGTATCGGCAGCACGGGCACGACTCCGTACGAGGACTATGTCCACGCGGACGTGCTCACCCACCTCCAGCATCCGCTGTCGGACGATCCGGGCGAAATGGTGTTCCTGGTCACGACGCAGGTGATGGAGTTGTGGTTCACCGTCATCGTGCACGAGTGGCACACCGCCGCCCAGGCGCTGCGCCGGGACGATCTGCCGGTGGCGATGGAGGCGCTGGAGCGTTCGACGCATGAGCTGGAGGCGCTGAACGCGGCCTGGAAGCCGTTGGCCCGGCTGACGCCGACGCAGTTCAACGCGTTCCGGGGCGCGCTGGGCGAGGGATCGGGGTTCCAGTCGGCGATGTACCGGCGGCTGGAGTTCCTGCTCGGGGAGAAGTCCGCGTCGATGCTGGTGCCGCACCGCGGGGCGCCGCGGGAGTACGCGGAGCTGGAGAAGGCGTTGCAGGAGCCCAGTCTGTGGGACGAGGTCCTGCGGCTGCTGTCGCGCCGCGGCTACGCGATACCCACCGAGGTTCTGGAGCGCGAGATGACGGCACGGTACGAGCCGGACGCCCGGGTGGAGGCCGTGTGGGCCGAGGTGTACGCGGGCCCGCGCGACGGTGAACTGGTGCGGCTGGGCGAGGCGTTGACGGATGTCGCGGAGCTGGTGTGGCGGTGGCGCAACGATCACCTGGTGGCGACGCGGCGGGCGATGGGGGCCAAGATGGGTACCGGCGGTTCGGCGGGCGTGGCCTGGCTGGAGAAACGCGCCAGCAAGAACGTTTTTCCCGAGCTGTGGACGGCGCGCAGCCATGTCTGAGACGGCAGCGGAGCGGGCCGCGGCGCTGGACGCGCGGGACGAACTCGCGCCCGTACGGGAGAAGTTCGTCCTCGACGGGTGTGTGTACCTGGACGGCAATTCCCTCGGAGCCCTGCCCCGCCAGGTCCCCGGCCGGGTCGCGGACGTGATCGCCCATGAGTGGGGCGAACTGCGGATCCGCTCCTGGGAGGAGGCGGGCTGGTGGGCCGCGCCCGAGCGGGTCGGCGACCGGATCGCCCCGCTGCTGGGCGCCGCGCCGGGGCAGGTCGTCGTCGGCGACTCGACCAGCGTCAACATCTTCAAGGCGGTGGTCGGCGCGGTACGGATGGCCGGTGCGGGCCGGGACGAGATCCTGGCGGACGAGGCGTCGTTCCCGACCGACGGCTATATCGCGGAGTCCGCGGCACGCATGACGGGCTGCACGCTGCGCGCCCTGCCGGCCGAGCGGATCCCCGACGAGGCCGGCCCGCGTACGGCACTCGCGCTGATCAACCACGTCGACTACCGCACCGGCCGGCTCAACGACCTGCCCGGCCTCACCGCCGCGCTGCACGAGGCCGGGGCCCTGGCGGTGTGGGACCTGTGCCACAGCGCGGGCGCCCTGCCGGTCCGGCTGGACGCGCACGGCGTGGACCTCGCGGTGGGCTGTACGTACAAGTACCTCAACGGCGGCCCGGGCGCCCCCGCGTACCTGTATGTGCGTGAAGAGCTCCAGGCATGCTTCGACTCGCCGCTGCCCGGCTGGAACTCGCACGCGGTGCCCTTCGGCATGGACGCCGCGTACGCCCCGGCCGACGGCATCACCCGCGGCCGCGTCGGCACCCCGGACATCCTGTCGATGCTCGCCCTGGAAACGGCCCTGGAGGTCTGGGACGGCGTGCGCATCGAGGCCGTACGGGACAAGAGCCTGGCGCTCGGCGACTTCTTCCTGGAGTGCGTGGAGGCGTCCGTACCGGAGGGCCGGGTGCGCTGCGTCACGCCGCGCGAGCACCGGCTGCGCGGCAGCCAGGTGGCGCTGTCCTGCGCGGACGCGGGCAAGGTGATGACGGAGCTGATCCATCGCGGGGTGATCGGCGACTTCCGCCACCCCGACGTGCTGCGCTTCGGCTTCACCCCGCTCTACACGTCGTTCGCGGACGTGGCGCGCGCGGCGCGGGTGCTGGCCGAGGTCCTGGAGTGAGCGGTGCGGGCGCCGGGGGCGAGGAGGCGGCGCTGTTCGGCCTCGCGCCCGTGGCGCCCGACGCGACGCTGGCGTACGGGCCGCATCCGGACCAGGTGATCGACCTGTACGGACCGGCGGCCGACGGCCCGGTGGTGCTGTTGCTGCACGGCGGCTTCTGGCGCGCGGCGTACGACCGTACGCACCTGTCGCCGCTCGCGGCCGAGCTGGCGCGGCACGGGCTGCCGGTCGCCCTCGCCGAGTACCGGCGGGCGGGGGCGGGCGGGGGCTGGCCGCGTACGTACGAGGACGTGACGGCGGCGGTGGCCGCCCTGGAGCGGCCCGTGCTCGCCGTCGGGCACTCCGCGGGCGGGCACCTCGCACTGCTCCTGGCGGACCGCCGCGCCCCGTACGCGCCGCGGCGGATCGTCGCCCTGGCCCCCGTCGCCGACCTCGCGCACGCCCATGAGCTGGGGCTGAGCGACGGCGCGGTGGCGGAGTTCCTGGGCGACGGGCCCGGATGGGCGGACCGGCTCGCCGCCGCCGACCCGGTACGGCGGCTGCCGGGCGCGGTGCCGGTGACGGTGCTGCACGGCACCGAGGACGCCGAGGTGCCCGTGGAGCTGTCGCGGCGCTACGTACGGGCCGCCGAGGCCGCCGGCGGCGTCGTACCGGAGCTGCGCGAACAGGCCGGAACGGGGCATTACGCGCCCGTCACCCCCGGCACCGCCGCCTTCCGCGTCCTCCTGGCCACCCTCCGTAGTACTTGAGGAGGAGGCCGGGAGATCCGCTCAGGAGGGGACGCCCGCGGGCCCCGCGCTGCTTACGGTGGTGTGCGTGAACCAGACGACTCACCCGCGGCGCGACGACATGCGCTCGGAAGCCCGGCTCGTCCGCGGCGCGCTGCACCGGCTGCGCCAGGACCTGATCGTGGACGCCTTCGCCTTCCGCCCGATGCTGCCCCTGGACGGTGCCCGGATGTCCGCGGCGGTTCCGCAGCGGCTGCGGCGCTATGTGCGCTGGGCGCCGCACCTGGCGCTCGGTGGGATCGCCGCCTTCGTGTTCCTCGTGATCGTCGCGCAGACGGCGGGCGGCGGGCCGATCGCGTCCTTCATCGCGGTGGCCTACTGCTTCCTGACCGCCGCGCCGATCGCCCTGACGCTCTTCCGGCCGGTCGGCGCGTTCTGGATCTCGGTCGGGGCGCTCCTGTTCGCGATGCTGGCCGGTGCCATGGCCGGGGCCGGGCACCAGTGGTTCGAGATCAGCCTGGTCGCGCACCTCGCGGTGATGGCGCTGGTCGTGCTGCGCACCCGGCCGCGGCTCGCCCTGGAGATGTGGCTGCTCACCATGGCCGGGGCCGGGGTGCTGACGCTGCTGATGCCCCGGGCGGTCTCGACCATCGCGCCGTTCGCGGTGGTGTCGGTGTTCGCGCTGGTGCCCGCCGCCGCCATCCGCGCCTGGCGCGAGGAGCGGCAGAACGTCGTCGAAACACGGACCGCCACCGCCGAGGAGCGCTCGCGGCGCACGCTGCTGGAGGAGCGCGCCCTGATCGCCCGCGAGCTGCACGACGTGGTCGCGCACCATATGTCGGTCATCGCCATCCAGGCGGAGGCCGCCCCGTACCGCGTCAAGGACACCCCACCCGAGCTGGCCACCTCCTTCTCGACCATCCGGGAGAACGCGGTGGCCGCGCTGACCGAGCTGCGCCGCATCCTCGGCGTCGTACGGTCCGAGGACCCGGACGCCTTCGCCGACGCCGACCCCGAGGCGCCGCAGCCGACGCTGGCCAGCCTTGATGCGCTGCTGGAGAGCGTGCGCAGCGCGGGACTGGTCGTCGAGGCCGTGATCACCGGCTCGGTGCGGCCGCTGCCGCAGGGCGTCGAGCTGTCCGCGTACCGCATCGTCCAGGAGGCGCTGAGCAACACGCTGCGGCACGCGCCCGGCGCCGAGGCGCGCGTGGAGATCTCGTACGTGCTCGGCGGGCTCGGACTGCGTATCGTCAACGGGGTGCCGAGCCGGCTGGCCAAGCCCTCGCCGGGGGCCGGGCACGGCGTTCTGGGCATGCGGGAGCGGGTGCAGATGCTGGGTGGCGAGATCACCGCGGACCACACCGAGGACGGCGGGTTCGAGGTCGCGGCGTTCATACCGGTTCCGGCGACGCCGGGCGCGAAGGGGGAGACGGCGGGATGATCCGCGTACTGATCGTGGACGACCAGGTCATGGTCCGCGAGGGCTTCTCGGTGCTGCTCGGCGCGATGCCGGACATCGAGGTCGTCGGCGAGGCGGTGGACGGTCGGCAGGCGGTCGCCAAGGTCGCCGAGCTGCGCCCGGACGTGGTGCTGATGGACATCCGGATGCCGCAGATGAACGGCCTGGAGGCGACCCGCGAGATCGTCGCGGCGGACGCGGACGCCAAGGTTCTGGTGCTGACCACCTTCGACCTGGACGAGTACGTGTACCAGGCGCTGCGGGCCGGGGCCAGTGGCTTCCTGCTCAAGGACGCCTCGGCGGGGCAGCTCGCGGAGGGGGTGCGGATCGTGGCGAACGGCGAGGCACTGCTCGCGCCGGCCGTCACCAAGCGGCTGATCTCGGAGTTCTCCAAGCTCGGCACGCCACGGGCACCGACGCAGGAGCGCGTCGGCGACCTCACCGAGCGGGAGACCGAGGTCCTGGTGCTGGTGGCCCAGGGCCTGTCCAACGGTGAGATCGCCGAGCATCTGGTCGTGGCCGAGTCGACGGTGAAGACGCACGTCAGCCGGATTCTGGTGAAGCTGGGACTGCGCGACCGCACCCAGGCGGCGGTCTTCGCGTACGAGGCCCGGCTGGTCACGCCGGGCGGCTGAGGAGCCGCGGGCCGGGCCGCCGGGTCACAGGGCGGCGATGTCGGCCCGGGCCCGCAGCAGGGTGTCGCGGGTGATCACCACGATTCTCTCGTAGTCGGCGCGGCTGGCGTCGCCCGGCAGCTTCGGGTCCAGGTCGGTCGTCATGTCGGTGCCGATGACGGCGAAGCGTCCGTCGCTCAGCTCGAAGAGGTCGGGGCAGCTTCCGTTGCCCATGCTGCCGCGCTCCTGAGGGGTGGCGCCCAACCGTCGGGAAATCTCTGGTGCTGTCACCGGGCCGGAATACCGCGGCGGTGCGCGGTAGCGCCAGCCGAATTGCGGAAGTTTTCCCTTTCGGTGCGGACGGTTACCCCTGTGAGCGTCTCACTGCTCGGTGTGTTGACCCTCGATCAAACGCAGGTTCGGTGCGTGCGGTGCTTGCCCGTTCGTCTGGGTCAGTGCCTCGTCGACGAGGGTGGCGAAGTGGCTCTCGTGCGAGTCGGGGTCCATTTCGGCACGCATGAAGCGGGCCGATTCCCAGTAGCCGCGGAAGGCCGGCGAGGTGACGATGTACCGCAGATGGCCGAGGGCCTCCCGGTCGTTCGCCATCTCCAGCTTGTGCGCGAGCATGGTGTGGCAGTAGATCAAATTCGCGTACAGATACTGGCGGTTCTCCTTCACCGTCAGGTCCGGGGCGAACTTGGGCCAGACCTCGGCCAGCTCCGGGTCGGCGATGCTCATCTTGAGCAGGTCCATGTGCAGGCGCCGCAGTCCGGCCTCGGCGCTGCGGTGCAGTTCGCCCGCCGACCGGCGCATCTCGTCCCGCTGGAGCTCCAGTTCGGTGCGTTGCAGCCGCATTTCCGCGCGTTGCAGTTCCAGTTCCTGGCGTTGCAGCGAGGTCTCGTCACGCTGCAGGCGCAGCGTCCTCGCCATGTAGAACAGCACCAGAACGGCAGTGGAGGACGCCGCGGCACCATAAGCCTGGCCCGCATTCCCACTGCCCGGGGTACGCAGCCCGGGGACCATCGTCATGATCAGGCTCAGCAGCACACAAGCCGCTCCGGCCGCCAGGACAACCCCCAGATTTTGCAGTACCCAAATCGCCTTGCGTGGTCCGATTTCGCTCACGGATACCTCCGCCCGCCCCTAGGCGTCAAACCGCGGCGTGCCGGCCGGATAAGCGCCGCCATCGCCGCTCGCGGGGGTTGTGCCCAAGCGGAAACGCGGACAACCGCGTCCGGTGGCGTGGTCGGGAGCACATGGGCGCGGAATGTTCCACTCCCGCTCCACTGGTCTCTTCCGGGCGCTTGGGGAGCAGCGGTGGCGGCAGGAGGTCTCTACCAGTTGGAGCGGGGCGGGAGCGCGGGCGCCGGGCGGGCGTACGCCCCCGGGCGGGGATCGCTCCCGCCGTACGACGCATCGGCGCCGTACGGGGAAGTGCGGCGCCGGAGTCCGCTACAGCTCCGGCGCCGCACGTAGGAGAGGGGCGGGTTTTACGGCCGTAAAGCTCTGAGGTCCTGGTCCGGCGCCGTACGTCCGGGAGGTGGGCCCCTGGGGTCAGCCGATGTCGCGGCGGCGCAACGCGGTCAGGCCCGCCGTCACGAACACCGCCGTCAGGGCGAGCAGCCACAGGAACGGTGCCGCGGTGGCCTCGCCGCCCGGCAGCTTCGGCAGGTGGCTGAACGGGGACAGGTTCATCACCCACTGGGGGAGCTGTACGGCCGGGCCCACCCAGCCGATGCCGAGGCAGCCGCCGACCACGGCCCAGGTGCCGACCGCGGCCTTGGGCAGCGCGCCGACCAGCAGCACCGCCAGGCCGGTGAGCGTCCAGACCGCCGGGGCCTGGGCCAGTACCCCGCCCACCGCGGGGCCGAGCTGTCCGCTCACGTCGCCGGTCGTCAGGCCGTACGTGAGGCCGAGGCCCAGGCCGCCCAGGAGCAGGATGAGGGCCGTGCCGAGGAAGGCGACGGCCAGGTGCCCGGCGGCCCAGCGCAGCCGTCCGACGGCGCCCGCCAGCACCGGTTCGGCGCGGTCGCCGGTCTCCTCGCCGCGCAGCCGGAGCACCGCGCCCGCCGCGTAGATCGCCGCGACCATGCCGAGCATGCCGGTCAGGGCGGATATGAAAGCCTCGGAGAGGCCCTGCCGGCCGCCCATCCGCTCGAATATCTGCCGGGCCTGCTCGTTGTCGCCGACCAGGTCGGACGCGCCGTCGATGATGCCGCCGAAGACGGCACCTGCGGCCAGGAAGCCGGCCGCCCAGCCGAACAGGGTGGTCCGCTGGAGCCGCCAGGCCAGGCCGGTGGCGCCGTTCAGGGAAGCGGGCGCGCGGGCCGGGCCCGGCCGGGCGGGCAGGAAGCTCATGCCGAGGTCGCGGCGGGCGGTGAGCGCGTACGCCGCGCCGACCGTGACGGCCGTACCGGCGAGGAAGAGCAGCAGAACCCACCAGCGCTCGTCGGCGAAAGCGCGCAGTTGCTCCGCCCAGCCGACCGGCGAGGCCCAGATCAGCGGGGAGGAGGCGTCCTCGGTGGCGGCGTCGCCCGCGGCCCGCAGGACGAAGGCCGCGCCCAGGACGGCCCCGGCCAGCCCCTTGGCGGCCCGGGCGCTCTCGGTGAGCTGGGCGGTGATCGCCGCCAAGCCCGCGAAGACCAGGCCGGTGCCGCCGACGGCGAGGCCGAGGGCCAGCGCGCCGCCCGCCGGCTGCCCGGCCCCGGCCAGCCCGGCCGCGATGAGCAGGGCCAGCGCGGCGTCGGCGACGAACGCGGCGAGCAGGGCGGCGGTGAGCGGGGCGCGCCGGCCGACCATGGCCGCCGAGAGTAGTTCCTGGCGGCCGGTCTCCTCCTCCTCGCGGGTGTGGCGTACGACGATCAGCAGGCTCATCACGCCGGCCAGCAGCGCGGCGATGCCGCCGATGCGCCAGGCGGTCAGGCCGCCGAGGGAGTCACTGAACACCGGGCCGTAGAGGGCGCGCAGGGAGCCGTTGCCGGTCATCGAACTTGCCACGTCGGCGCGCTTTGCGGGCGTGTCGTAGAGCTTCTTGAGGGCGCCGCTCATGCTGACGACGGTCAGTCCGAGCAGCACCACCCAGGCCGGGATCATCAGCCGGTCGCGGCGCAGCGCCAGGCGCAGCAGGGTGCCGGTGCTGGCCAGGTCGCGGGAGCCGCCGGTGCGGGCGGCCGCGGGGAGCGTCACGGCGGTCATCGCAGGGCCGCCTTCTCGGGAACGGAGGCGGCGGTGGCCGGGGCCCGGTCGCCGCGGATGTCGTCCTGGTAGTGCCGCAGGAACAGCTCCTCCAGCGTCGGCGGTGTGCTGGTCAGGCTGCGGACGCCGGACCGGCTGAGCGAGCGCAGCACCGCGTCCAGCTTGTCGGTGTCCACCTGGAGCCGGACCCGGTGGCCCTGTATGTCGAGGTCGTGGACGCCGGGCAGGCGGGAGAGGCCGTCGGGCGCGCCGGCCAGTTCGGCGGTCACGCTCGTACGGGTGAGGTGCCGCAGGTCGGCGAGGGAGCCGGACTCGACGGTGCGGCCCTTGCGGATGATGCTGACGCGGTCGCACAGCGCCTCGACCTCGGACAGCACATGGCTGGAGAGGAGCACCGTACGGCCGCGGTCGCGCTCCTCCTCGACGCAGTCCTGGAAGACCTCCTCCATCAGCGGGTCCAGCCCGGAGGTGGGCTCGTCGAGGATGAGCAGGTCCACGTCGGAGGCGAACGCGGCGACCAGGGCGACCTTCTGGCGGTTGCCCTTGGAGTACGTCCGGCCCTTCTTGGTGGGGTCCAGCTCGAAGCGCTCCAGGAGCTCGGCCCGGCGGGCCCGGTCCAGGCCGCCGCGCAGCCGCCCGTACAGATCGATGACCTCGCCGCCGGAGAGGTTGCGCCACAGGGTGACGTCCCCGGGGACGTACGCGACGCGGCGGTGCAGCGCGACGGCGTCGCGCCACGGGTCCTTGCCGAGCAGCCGCGCGCCACCCCCGTCGGCACGCAGCAGGCCGAGCAGGACGCGGATGGTCGTGGACTTGCCCGCGCCGTTGGGCCCGAGGAATCCGTGCACCTCGCCGGCCTCGACGTCGAGGTCGAGACCGTCCAGCGCCTGGGTCCGGCCGAACGCCTTGCGGAGGCCGGACACCGTGATTGCCTTCGTCATGGTTCTGAACGTACGCTCCCTTCACAAATTTGTGAAGTTAAGAAACCGTATAAAGTTGAGGGAACGTTCCGGGCCGGGGGAGCAGGGGAGAGGATGAGACGGTGAGCGAGCAGGCAGAGCGGCACCAGGGCCAGAGCGCCGGGCGGGACGAGGAGGCGGTCTCCCGCTTCGTGGAACGCTTCGCGGCAGAGCTGACCGAGGCGGGCATGCAGCGGATGGCCTCCCGGGTCTTCGCGGCGCTGCTCGCGTCCGACTCCGGCAGCCTCACCTCGGCCGAACTGGCCGAACAGCTGCAGATCAGCCCCGCCGCCGTCTCCGGCGCGGTCCGCTACCTGGTGCAGGTCAACATGGTCCGCCGCGAGCGCGAACCGGGCACCCGGCGGGACCGCTACCGGCTCTACAACGAGCTCTGGTACGAGACCCTGGGCAACCGCGAGAAGGTGCTGACCCGCTGGGAGGAAGTGCTGCGGGAGGGCGCGAAGACCCTCGGTCCGGACACGCCGGCCGGCGCCCGGGTCGCCGAGACCGTCGAGTTCTTCGAGTTCATGCAGGGCGAGCTGGACGTACTGCTGGAACGCTGGCGCGAACACCGGGCGCAGCGGCTGGCGGAGGAAGGCTGAGGCACGGTCGCCGCACGGCGCCGCCCCGCCTCAGCCGCACGGCGCCGCCCCGGCGTCAGTCGTGCGGCAGCGTCAGCCGCCAGGCGTCCGGCTGCACCGTCCACGTACGGGTCCTGACCGGGCCGCCGACCACCACGTCCGCCCGGTAGCGGAAGTCCGCGCCGGACACGGTCACCGCCCGCGCGCGGGCCCGTACCGGAGGCTCGGCCGCCTGCCAGTGGACGACGATCTCGGCCAGCCCGCTGCCGTCCGCGCCGTCGCCCGGCGTCACCGACACCCACCGCACCGGCCGGTCCAGGTCGGCCAGCACCACGCCGTCCGCCTCGACCCGCAGCCGGTGGCCGGGCGTGGCCACCGGGTCACCGGCCGCCGGGCGGGTACGGGCGGTCAGCAGCGCGAGGGCCGCGCGGGCCTTACGGAGCGGTGCCCGCCACCATGCGGCGGGCGCGTCCGGGCGGGCATCGGCCCCCGGTCCCTCTTCCGGCGCCAGGGCCCCGGCCGCGTCCTGCGCTTCCTCGCCCGCCCCACCCGACCCTCCCCGGGGCCCCGGCAGCCGCGCCCCACCGGAGCGCTTGCGGCGGCGGGGCCGTCCGTCCTCCTCCGTCCCGGACGGAATGTCCAGGCCGCCCACAACGATGCCGTCACTGTCGTCCGTGAGCAGGTGCAGGCTCTGTTCCGTACCGTCCAGGACCGTCCGCGCCGCCGCGACGGTGTCGGTCGGCACGCCCAGCGCGCGCGACAGCGCCACCGCGCCCGGCGCCCCGACCGGCACGACCGCGAGGGCCACCCCCGCCAGGTCGCGCTCCTTGTGCAGCAACGCCACCGCCCGCAGCAGGGCGCGGTCGTCCCCGATCACCACCGGGCGGCGATGGCCGCGGCGGGCCAGCGCCCGCGCGTACTCCTCCGGCCCGTCCGGAAGACAGATTTTCGCGGCCGCGCCCGCGCACAGGACGTCCTTGGCGATGCGTACGGATTCCCCGTCCGTTCTGCGGGCGACCGGGTCGATGACCACGAGCAGGGGGTGCCCCCGGACCCCGTCCGGAAAGCAGTGCCCAGATGGCTGCGCCGACACCTCGGTCCTTCCTCAGGTAGCATCTCGGTGCAAGAGCCCCTTGCGCGATTGCGCCAGGGGCTTCGTCTATTCCGGGGCACCGGTTCGACGGCTTCAGCGGTGTCGTACGCATGCATCCGCACGCATACGGCTTCGCGCACGTTGGACATGCCCCGCCCGGAAGGGGTGTACGCCTGTGCCCGCACTTGTGCTGCTCGGTGCTCAGTGGGGTGATGAGGGCAAGGGAAAGGCCACCGATCTGCTCGGTGGGTCCGTCGACTATGTGGTGCGTTACCAGGGCGGCAACAACGCCGGTCACACGGTTGTCGTAGGCGACCAGAAATACGCGCTGCACCTTCTCCCTTCCGGAATCCTCTCGCCGGGGTGCACCCCGGTGATCGGCAACGGTGTCGTCGTCGACCCGGCGGTCCTGCTCTCCGAGCTGAGCGGACTCAACGAGCGCGGCGTCGACACGTCCAAGCTGGTGATCAGCGGTAACGCGCATCTGATCACCCCGTACAACATCACCGTCGACAAGGTCACGGAACGTTTCCTCGGTAAGCGGAAGATCGGTACGACCGGCCGGGGCATCGGCCCGACCTACGCCGACAAGATCAACCGCACCGGCATCCGGGTGCAGGACCTCTTCGACGAGTCGATCCTGCACCAGAAGGTCGAGGCGGCCCTCGACTTCAAGAACCAGGTGCTGGCCAAGCTCTACAACCACCGCGCGGTGGTCGCCGAGCAGGTCGTCGAGGAGATGCTCGGCTACGCGGACCAGATCCGTGGCTACGTGGCCGACACCACCCTCCTGCTGAACAACGCGATCGACGACGGCAAGGTCGTCCTCTTCGAGGGCGGCCAGGGCACGCTGCTCGACGTGGACCACGGCACCTACCCGTTCGTGACCTCCTCCAACCCGACCGCGGGCGGCGCCTGCACCGGTGCGGGGGTCGGCCCCACGAAGATCAGCCGGGTCATCGGCATCCTCAAGGCGTACACGACCCGGGTCGGCGCCGGTCCGTTCCCGACCGAGCTGTTCGACGCGGACGGCGAGGCGCTGCGCACCATCGGCGGCGAGCGCGGTGTCACCACCGGCCGCGACCGGCGCTGCGGCTGGTTCGACGCGGTCATCGCCCGCTACGCGACCCGCGTCAACGGCCTGACCGACTTCTTCCTCACCAAGCTGGACGTGCTCACCGGCTGGGAGCAGATCCCGGTCTGCGTCGCCTACGAGATCGACGGCAAGCGCGTCGAGGAACTGCCCTACTCGCAGACCGACTTCCACCACGCGAAGCCGATCTACGAGACGCTGCCGGGCTGGTCCGAGGACATCACCAAGGCCAAGACGTTCGCCGAGCTGCCGAAGAACGCGCAGGCGTACGTCAAGGCGCTGGAGGAGATGTCGGGCGCCCCGATCTCCGCGATCGGCGTCGGCCCCGGCCGGGACGAGACGATCCAGATCAACTCGTTCCTGGACTGACCGAAGTGCGCGGCGGCCAACTTGCTGAACAGCGGGTTGGCCGCCTTCGCGCATCCGACGACGCGGGCAAGACGGTGTGACTAATCTGTCCGTCATGAAGGAGACAGGATGCTGCTGAGATTCCGGGTGGCGAACGTCCGGTCCTTGCGTGAAGTGCAGGAACTGTCGTTCGTCGTCCCCGAGGAGAGCAAAGACGAGCAGGCCGCGGCCCGCGAGACATTGCTCTCCGACGGCCGTCGGCTCCCCGTCCACACAGTCCTCGGTGTCTTCGGGGCCAACGCGTCCGGCAAGTCCAATGTCATCGCCGCGCTGAAGAACATGCGCCACGCAGTCCTGCGTTCCTACGCTGACTGGACGTCGTACGACGGCATCCCGCGTGAGGAGTTCGCGCTGGACCCCAAGGCCGCCTCGGAGACTTCGCTGTACGAAGCGGACTTCGTTCTCGGCGACGGCGTTCGCTGGACGTACGGGTTCGAACTCGGGGAACGGCGGATCGAGGCGGAATGGCTCTTCGCCTACCCCAAGGGCCGGCGCCAGGTGTGGTTCGACCGGGACGCCACCCGCGACAAGGAATACGACTTTCCCGGCGACCGCCTTCGCGACCGCACCCGACTGGCCCGCACGACCCGGTCGGACGCTCTGCTCCTGACGCGAGCCGCCAACGATGGTCACGAGCAGCTCACACCGGTCTTCGACTGGTTCAAGAACAATCTCTGGGACGTCACACCCGAGACCGAGCGCACCCAGCGCGAGGCCTATACCGCCATGCAGTTGCTGAAGAGCGAGGACTTCCGGCGGCGGGCGGAGGAACTGCTTCGGGTGGCCGACCTCGGCATTTGTGGAGTCGAGGTCGAGCAGACGTCGTCCGGCCGCCCGCTGGTACGGCTGATTCACTCGGGCGGTGGCGAACAGACGGCCATGGAATGGGGCTCCGAGTCATGGGGGACCCGCTCCTGGTTCGCCCTGATCGGTCCGCTGCTCCTCGCTCTGGACACCGGCGCGGTACTGCTCATCGACGAACTCGACGCCAGCCTGCACTCACGCTTCGCGGCCGAGGTCGTACGCCTTTTTCAGGCCCCCTGGGTGAACCCGAAGGGTGCCCAACTGATCTTCACCGGTCACGACCCCTCTCTGCTGCGCACACCAGGCGGCGGTCGGCTGCTGGAACCGGGGCAGCTCTGGCTCACGGAGAAGGACGAGCGGGGCGTGACAGAGCTCTTCTCGGTCGCGGACTGGGAGCCCACGGACGAGGAGGACCTGATGGCCTCGTATCTCGCGGGCACCTTCGGGGCGGTGCCGAGGGTGTCGGAGGGGCAGATCGGGCGGCGGTTGCTGCGGACGAACGACATGGCGCGGATGGAGGCGGAAGGGGTCTGATGGCGAGGCCAAAGGGAGGGGACAACGTCGCCCGTACAAGGGGCGCGAAGGGCCGCGCGAGCAGAGCCCGTCAGGTGTACATCTTCACCGAGGGCGAAGTGACGGAGCCCGAGTACATCGACATCATCCTCAAGAACGGCACCCCGGCCGAGGTCGGCCGCACGGTGGATCACCACATCGTGAACTCAAGCGCCAAAGGGGATGGACGCAAGCCGTATCGCATGGTCAAAGACGCCGTTCGCACTTTGCGACAGGTCGAGCGAGAGGCCAAGGCTGCCGGTCTGAAGCGGGACAAGGACTGGAACTGGCCCCAGGTGTGGGTGCTCTTCGACCGCGATGACCACCAGAGCATCCCGGAAGCCATGCGGCTGGCGGAGAAAGAGGATATCTGGATCGCCTACTCGCACCCCTGCTTCGAGCTGTGGCGGCTGCTGCACTACACGAACTACACCAGCACGTTCGGCGGGGTCTGTGGTGACGCCACCACCCGTCTGCGGTCGCGGGACGGTTTCGACGCGACGTACGGGAGCGGGGCACGGCCCGTATCCGGACAGCAGGCGAAGCACGTACGGAACGACCAGGTACTGAGTAAGAACAAGCGTCGTTACCTGGACGCCAAGAAGTACGCACAACAGATCAACAACCGTCACTCCTCGACCAACCCCAACGACTGTGACCCGTACACGGACGTCTGGCGGTTCGTGGAGGACGGTCTCCTCCTCAGCGGCTATTAGGCTGAACCGACGTACTCGGCAACGGCTGGGCGGTCCACTGCCCTTCGCCACGCAAGCACAAGATCATCAAGGAGCCTGTACGTGGCCAAGCTCACGCTCGATCAACTGGAGCGCCACCTCTTCGCGGCGGCGGACATCCTGCGCGGCACCATGGATGCTGCCGAGTACCGCGACTTCCTGCTGGTGCTGCTCTTCCTCAAGCGGGCGAACGACGAGTTCGAGGCCGTCCGAGACCGGATCATCATCGATGAAATGGCGTCGGGTGCTACGCGCGAGGAAGCCGAGGAAGAGGCGGACGAGCCCGCCCGCTACACGGCCCGTCGGATCATGTACGTCCCCAAAGAGGCCCGCTGGGAGCGGCTGGCTGGCGCGGTCGACGACGTGGCGACGAAGTACCTCCAGCCGGCACTGGAAGCGCTTGAGGGCCAGAAGGGCAACGAGCGCCTGCGCGGCCTGTTCGGTCATGTGAACTTCAACCGGATCGGCGGGGGCGGTGGTACCGGCGCATCGGCGGCCCGGCTCGCCGACAAGCGGCTTTCCGCGCTCATCGGTCACTTCGGCAGCCTTCGCCTACGCGGTGAGGACTTCGAGTTCCCCGACGTGATCGGGGCAGCTTACGAGTACCTGCTGAAGGACTTCGCCGACTCGGCGGGCGCTAAGGGTGGGGAGTTCTATACCCCGCGCGCAGTGGTACGGATGATGGTCGAGCTGGCGCGTCCCCAGGCAGGCCAGAGCGTGTACGACCCCTGCGTCGGCTCCGGCGGCATGCTCATCCATGCCAAGGAGTACATCGAGGAACACGGTGGTGACACCGAGGACCTGGCCTTGGCCGGGCAGGATGCCAACAATGGCTCCTGGGTTATGGCCACGATGAATATGTTGTTCCACGGCGCCAGCGACTTCGACCTACGCACCGGTGACACGCTCACCAACCCGCTGCACCTCCACAATTCGTATGACGTGGTACTCAGTAATCCGCCCTTCTCCATGGACTACAAGGCTGCGGAGGTGTCCGACCTCGAAGAGCGGATGCCGTACGGTCAGACGTCCGAGAAGGGCAAGGCAGACCTGATGTTCCTCCAGCACATGCTGCACATGGCCAAGGGCCGTGGCGGCTCGGTTTTCACCGTGATGCCGCACGGTGTGCTGTTCCGTGGCGGCGCGGAGGGCGACATCCGGGCTGAGCTAATTGAGAAGGACTTGCTGGAGGCTGTGATCGGCCTGCCGCCCAACCTTTTCTACGGCACGGGGATTCCGGCCTGCGTCCTGGTTTTGAGGGCGCGGGGGCGCAAGCGCACGGACCGGCACGACAAGGTGCTCTTCATCAATGCGGACCGCGAGTTCCATGCCGAGCGTGCGCAGAACGTACTGCTGCCGGAGCACGTGGAGAAGATCGTATCCACCTTCCACGCGCCTACTGCGAACGGGGACGTGCCCCGATTCGCCCGATGGGTGGAACGCAAGGAACTGAGGGAGAACAAGTACAACCTCAACATCCGCCGCTATGTGGACAACACTCCGCCCCCGGAGCCGCAGGACGTACAGGCGCACCTGACGGGCGGCGTCCCGAGGGCGGAGATCGAGGTGGACGAGAAGAAGAAACTGCTGAAGGCGTACGACGTCCAGGTCACGGACCTGTTCCAGGAGCGCCCGTCGGACGGCAACGGAAGCGGGCCGGCCTACGTGGACTTCCTGCCGGCGGAACGCCGCCCGGACGCCGAACGGCTTACCGAGCTGGCCAAGAGCCGGGAACAGGAACTGTGGACGGCGTTCGACAAGTGGTGGACGACGGAAACGGATCAGATCGCCGCGTTGGCGCCCTACGACGAGGACGACCGCACGGAGTTCGAGAAACGAGCCCAGCTTGCCCGCCTACGGGCCGACCTGATCAATTCCTTCCGCGAGCTGCTTCTCGGCGTGGGCCTGCTGGACCGGTACGCGCTCGCTGGTGCGGTCGCGGGATGGTGGCAGGACGCCAGGAACGAACTGAAGGCGTTGGCCGGCAACGGCTTCAAGGGCGTCGTCGAGGGGTGGGTCGACACGGTCGAGACTATGTTGAACCCGGAGCCCAACCCGTGGACGGGCGGCGCCCGCAAGCGTTCGGGCGCGGAACGCCGTGAGGCATACGCACACAAGGTCGTGGCCCGTATCGCCCCCAAGTTCCTGAACGACTTGGCCGAGGCGGACGCGCGCAAGGCGGAACTGGACACGAAGGTAAAGGCGGCTGAGGAAGCAGAGGCAGCGCGGGCCGCAGCGGCGGTGGGGGTGACGGACGACGGCGAGTCCACCGAGCCCTCCGATAACACTGTCCTCGACCCGGCTGTGGCGGATGCGCTGCTCAGCGAGGCCGACCTGAAAAAGCTGAAGCGTGACCGCACGGCGGCGGGCAAGGCGGTGAAGGCGCTAGAGGAGGCGTTTTATCCGCTGGACGGGATGGGAGCCGAGGCGACTGCTGCCGCTCCGACCGCGAAGCAGAAGAAGGCAGCCGGCTTCGCCGAGCAGACAGCCATGTCTGTGACACCGGGGCTGCACGAGGCCCGGGACGTGCTGGACGATGCGGGCGCGCGCGAGGTCGTACTCGGCATCCTCCGGGACGACTTGGCATCGAAGCTGGAGGGTCATGTCATCCGCAGACGCCGCAAGTTGGTCGACGCCTACTTGGGCTGGGAGCGCAAGTACCTCGTATCGCTGCGCGACATCGAAGCCCGGCGCGAGGCTGCGGCGGAGCGGTTGAACGGGTTTCTGGAGGAGCTGGGTTATGTCGGCTGATCTTCCACTGGGCTGGTCTGAGCGCAAACTCACCGATGTAGTTGCGCTGCCGACCGGGCAAGTCGACCCACAGGTACTCCCTTACCGCGAGCAGCCCTTGCTTGCTCCAGACCATATCGAATCGACGACGGGTCGAATTATCGAGCTCAAGACGGCGGACTCACAACGCGCATCGAGTGGCAAGTATGTTGTGCGTCCCGGCGATGTGGTGCTTAGTAAGATTCGTCCAAGTCTTAGGAAAGTCGCCATTGCGCAATTTGCAGGCACTTGTTCAGCTGATATGTACCCACTGCGCCCCAAAGTCGGGCTTCTTCCGGAAGTGCTTCACGCCGTGCTGCTCGGTGAACGATTCTCCCTGTTCGCCGAAAGCGTATCCGGTAGAACAGGGATCCCAAAGCTTAACCGGGATGACCTCGCCTCTTACGTGTTCCGCCTTCCTTCCGAGCCGGAGCAGCGGCGAATCGCTGAAATCCTGGACGCGATTACGGAATCGGAGCGGGCGGTTGAGGCGGCAATTTACAAGCTGCGAGCGTTGCGGCGTGGAATTCTGCTAGATGGTATGGCGGCGATCACCGCGAGCGAGACACCAGACGGGTGGGAGCGCTTGCCTCTGAAGGAGGTCGTTCCATCGGTCGATTACGGAATTTCCGTAGCCCTGAACGATGATAGTCGCGGTGTAGCCACGCTTCGGATGAATAACCTGCGGGATGGCCGACCTTACCTCAATGAACTTCGTTACTGTCCGCAGAAGGTGCATCCCAAGCATCTTCTGCGAATGGACGATGTGCTCTTTAACAGGACCAATAGTATCGATCATGTCGGGCGGTCAGGGATCTGGCGAGGCGAGCTTGAAGAGGCGACATTCGCGTCTTACCTGGTGCGCCTGAACCCTGATGTCGAGCGTGTCATTCCTCAATTCCTCGTAGAGTGGCTGCTGCATCCCGTGATTCGGCAGAGGGTCCGTGCGATTGCAACAGTTGCGGTTCAGCAGGTCAACGTGAACCCGACGCGGCTGCGTGAGCTGTATATCGATCTACCTACTGACCTAGGGGAGCAAAAAAAGCTGGTAGCCAGCCTGGAAGTGTGTGATCGGCGAATCGCAACGGAAAAGGAAAGCTTGGGTAAGCTCCGGGTGGTAAAAAGGGGGCTCGCCGACGCTCTGCTCAACGGCAAGAGGCTGGTGTGTGAATAGGCATAGCGGGTAATTACCGTGTCAGCGTGTTCGTTCTGGGAGAGGGCTCCGCGTGCCCGTCAGAAAGCCGCCAACGGAGCGGCAGCGCCGTTTTTGTGCGGAGTTGCGTCGGATGCGCGAGCGCATCGGGATGGCAATCAACGAAGCCGCTACCTTGCACCGTACCGACCGCACCACCATCAGTAATACGGAGTCGGCGCGTACCGGTGTCAGCCCCGACCGAGTGCGGGTCTGGTCGGGTAATTTCCGTTGCCCGGATGCCCGGTACGTCGAGGCGCTCATCGAAATGGCCAGAGAGCGTGGCTCGAACTGGTGGAAAGGTTACCGGGGGTTGCTTTCTGTGAGCCTGCTGGATATTGCAGAGATGGAGCATCACGCTTCGGCGCTGCGGTCGGCTCAGATCATGCACATGCCGGGATTGCTTCAGCAGCCCGACTATGTGCGAGCTATCTTTAGGGAAGCGGTGCGGGCCATGAGCCCCATGGAGCTGGAGCGTCATGTCGAGTTCCGGGTGGCGCGTGCCAGGCTGCTCGACCGGCCCGAGCCGCCAGCGTGTGAATTTCTGATCCACGAGTCCGCGTTGCGCATGCGCTTCGGTGGCCGTGGCGTCTTCCGCAAGCAGCTCGACCACCTCCTGAGCCAGTCCGAACGGCCGGGGGTCACCGTCCGTGTCGTACCTTTCCGAGCGAGTGGGTTCGCGAACGCGGGGAGCTCGACGCTGTACGCGTACGGCCCCGTGCCCCAGTTGGACACCGTGCAGGTCGATGTCCCTACTGGGGCCACCTTCCTCCATGCAGAGACCTACCTCGTGAACTTCCGTGGCGTCCTCGACCGTATGAGTGAACGCGCCATCGCCCCGGAAGCATCCACTGGATTCATTCGGCAGGTGGCGAAGGAGACCTGAGGTTAGGAATCGGTGCAACTTCACTGGCGTAAATCGTCCTACTCGGCGGATACCGGTAGCTGTGTCGAAGTCGCTGAGCGGGGGGACGACGTGTTCCTGCGCGAGGGCGACGATCCGGAGATAGCCATCCGGACCGGTCGGCAACAGTTGCGATCGTTCCTGGCGGATACCAAGACGGGAAGGTTCGACGGCTTCGCGTAGTTGGCGCGCAGTACGTCGGCATATGCCGATCCGTGGGCAACTCGCACAACGTGTTGTTTGGCGCCACTCGCGGGCGTACTGCGCGTGATGCTGGCTCAACGCACGGTTATCGAAGCCCCATTGAGTCACGTGGGCAAGCGCCCCGGCGGTGTGCGACCAGCCCGGGGCATGGCCAACGCCGCTAAGGAGCGTCAGCATGTGTAACCGTATCCGGCCTGGGCGCGCGCGAACACTCGTGCGCCTGGTCTTCCGTATCGTCGCGTGGGTTCTACGCGCGGTCTCCGCCCGGGCTGCGCGCAGCGTTGTGCCCCGGCCGGTAGTGGGCGGAACAATCGCCCGACCTCCCCACGTCCACGGCTACGGCCTCAGCCATGAGCAACGCTCCCGACGCACCGCGCTCGTCCTCGCCCTCGACGGCGTTGACGTCGGACCCCGGGCCACCCACGGTCATCGCGTCGGCAAGCCGGTTGCGGTCCGGGCGGAGGCGGCGGCCTGATGAGTGCAGCGAAGAACGGACCGGGCGCCGTGCGTGTCAGCCGCGTCCCCAGCAAGCCCCTACGACGCGAAGAAGACGGGAACTTCGCCATCGACCTGTGGGTGCGCCGTGACGGCGCTTTCATCTCCGATATCGCGCTGCATCTTTCACCCGCCGAGGCGGAGTCACTGCACGTTCAGCTCTGTTACGCGCTGGACGACGAGACCGCGGCTCTGATCACTCCTGCGGACTTGCTTCCCGATTGCCGGAAGGGAGCCCGCGCGGCGCGACGCCGCTGACCGCGAAGAAGCGCAGATCGCACACCTTGTGGCCCGCGACCCGGTCGCGGGCCACAAGGCCATGTCTCTCGTTCGCCCCTGACGCACAATGGACCCTCGCACGGTTCACCAGTACGTCGGTACGCAGGGGAGGCGCGGGCATGGCTGCGGAAACGGTCGGGGGGAAGACCGAGCAGGTCGAGGCGGAGAGACCGCTGTTGGACCATCTCAAGGCGATGGGGTGGCAGCACATCGAGGGGGCGCGGCTCAAACAGTGGGGAGAGCGCGACGACTTCAGGGATGTGCTGCTGGACCGGCGGCTGCGGGCCGCCGTACGTCGGACCTCGCCCTGGATGACGGACGATGCGCATACCGATGCCGCCGTTCTCCGGCTGCGTGGCGCCGCGCGCCACGTGTCGGCGCAGTCGCTGGTGCAGGCAAACCGGGACGCCACCGAACTCCTGCTGCACGGTGTTCTGCACCCGGGCCCCGACGAGCACGATGTGAAGACGCAGTTTTTCGACTGGGCGCGCGAGGCGCTGGAGGGGAGCCGGGAGGAGGTCCTGGCACGTAACGACTACCTCGTCGTGGATCAGTTGCGTGTGTGTGACGCCGATGGCAAGCCGGCCGTACTGGACCTCGTGCTGTTCGTGAACGGCATCCCGCTCGTCGTCATCGAATGCAAGTCGCCGGACGTACAGGATCCCCTCGGCAAGGCCGTTCGCGACCTGCGTGCCTACAGCGGACGTCCCCTGGACGACGACACCAGGAAGGGAGAGGGCGCGCCCCGTGGCATACCGCACCTGTTCGCCCCGGTGCAGTTACTGGTCGCCGCCGACGGAAGGCAAGCCGCGCTCGGCACGTACTCCTCGGCGGAGGAACACTACGCGTTGTGGCGCAGCGTCACCCCGGACTACAGCGATCCGGATATGCCGGGTGGTGACGGCACGCCGGCACTGCGCCGGGAGCTGCGCGGCTGGGGCCTGCTGGGAGCAGCGGAGCAGCCCACCCTGCAACAGAAACTGACCGCGATCGTCCTCAAGCCCGGCAATCTGCTCAACATCGTCCGGCACTACGTCTTCGAAAAGCCGCTCGGCGAGGACAAAGGCGCGGGGAAGAAGCAGGGAAAGGCCACCGAGGCCAAGACGGCCAAGGTCGTCTGCCGCCATCAGCAGTACCGAGCCACGGAGAAGATCGTCGAGCGGTTGCGCTACCGCCCTAGCCGCGCCGTCACCGGCGGGGACCGGGACGAGCGCGGCGGAGTCATCTGGCACACGCAGGGTGCGGGCAAGAGCTTCACCATGCAGTTCCTGGCCCGGCGCCTGCACATGAATCCGGATCCCGAGCTGAACGGCATCACCCTGGTCGCTGTTACGGACCGCAACGACCTCCAGCGGCAGCTTCGCAAGGCCGTGGAGCTCAGCGACTCGACCGTCCGTGAGGCCACGTCCAGGACGGACCTGGAAAAGCTGTTGCGTAGGGCAGGGCGCTACGGTGGGCGGTCGGTGATCTTCGCGACGATCCAGAAGTTCCTCGGGGACCTGGTACCCGGAGGCACGGATGGGGCGAGCGATACCGTTGACGGAAAAGACCGGGCACTGGACGAGGACTTCGACGAAGCGCGGCGGCGGCTCGCGGCGGGAGAGAACGCCCAGGAGGTCGCGGATCCCACACCGGACGACAAGACTCTGGCCAAGGCCGAGCGGATCTTCCCCGAGTGCAGCGACTCGGATCGCGTCCTGGTTCTGGTCGATGAGGCCCACCGTTCCCATACCTCGGTCCTTCACGCCTGCCTGCGCAAGGCCCTGCCCAATGCCGCCCGGATCGGTTTCACCGGAACCCCGCTGATGGAGGGCAGGCTCACCGACACCGGGCGCATCTTCGGTCTGGAACCGAGCACTGGACCAAGCGGTGACCCGGAGTTTCTCGACACGTACCGCATGGCGGAAGCCGAAGAGGACAAGGTCGTCGTGCCTGTCCGGTACGAGGGCCGTACCACCAAGGCCGAGGTGCGTGACAAGGAGCGGATGGACCAGTGCTTCGAAGACCTCATAGAGCCGCTGGAGGATGCCGAGCAGGAACGGGTGAGGAAGAAGTACGGCACTCCGAGTTCACGGACGGTGGCCGAGTCGGTGCCGCTGATCCGGCGCAAGGCGGCCGACATGCTGGAGCACTACGTCACCGGCCCGCTCACGGGAGGGTTCAAGGCCCAGGTCGCCGTGGTCAGCAGACGGGCCGCCGTCCTGTATCGCAACGCCTTCCTGGATGCCCGGGCGGATCTGCTTCGGCGCGTTGCGGAGTTCGACCGCAGCGGGCGACGAGAGGCCCTGCGGGACCGGGCCCCGGAGGCATATACCGTCGAAGAGGCGCTCTTGTTGCGTGCCTGGCAGTTTCAGGAGCTGTTGCGGCGTATTGAATTCGTGCCGGTGATTTCCGCCGGTTCGGAGCAGAAGGACGGGCTGTGGCGCGAGTGGACCGATGAGAAGAAGCAGCGCGAGCACATCGCGCGTTTCCTCGCGCCGTTTCCGCAGCTGCCACCGGAGAACCCGTGGGTCATCATGCCCCCAAGGGAGCCGGACCCGGTGCCGGCTGGTTCCGTCGGTGGGATGAACCCGTGGAGTGACCTGGTCTGGGACACCAAAGAGGAGAGCGACCCGCCACCCATCGCCTTCCTCATCGTGAAATCCATGTTGCTCACCGGCTTCGACGCTCCCATCGAGCAGGCGCTCTACCTGGACCGCCCCATCCGTGACGCGGAACTGCTCCAGGCGATCGCCAGGGTCAACCGTCCCGCCCGCCGCAAGACCGAGGGCCTGGTCGTCGACTACTACGGGGTTTTGTCCAACCTCGCGGTGACCTTGGCCGCCTACCAGGGAAACCCGCCCGCTCTGGACTCGCTGCGCAGCATGGCAGACGAGATCCCTGAGCTGAGCCGGACAGCGGATGCATTCCGCGACTTCCTTGCCGAAGCGGATATTGATGCCGAGAGCCTCACGACGCGTGCCGGCCTGGCGAGTGCTGTTCTCGCCTTGTCCGACCCCGGACAGCGGGCCGCGTTGGACGAGGCACTCGGCGCTTTCCTGGGCGCCGTGGACCGCGTCCTGCCGCACGAGGGTGCCCTGGGGTACCTGCCCGACGTACGGACATGGAGTGCGCTCCAGATGCGCGTGCGCCGTCACTACCGGGACGACACCGGAGGCGGCTTCACGATGCGCGGCTATGGGCGCAAGGTACGGGCACTGATTGCCGACCACCTTGATGCGGTGGAAATATCACAGGCGATTCCGCCTGTGTCGATTCTCGCTGCCGACTTCGACGAGGCGGTCGCTACCCTGCCGGTGCGTGAGGCTGCTGCCGAACAGGTACAGGCTCTCCGCTACCACTTGGAGGAACGCCTGGCGGTGGAGGAGCGGAGCGTGTACCGGCAGCTCTCACAGGAGCTGGAACGGGTGCTGGAGGAGTTCGCCGGGCGCTGGGACACCATCGGCCAGAAGCTCGGCCCTCTGGTGGAGAGAGCCCGGCGTGCTGAGCAAAGTGACCCGACCGTTGCCCACCTGACTCGGATGGAACAACGGCTGTACGCGCTGCTCGGTGAGAAACTGGCGGGGAGTGAACTCCTGCACACTCCGGAACCGGAGGAGCTGCTTCGCCTTGTCGCCGAGGTCTATGACGAGATCACCAGCCAGGCCCGGCTGGCATCGTTCGGTGGTGAGGACAGGCACATCACGGTCCTTGAGGCGCGCCTCTACGAACGACTGCGCGCGGCCGGGTACCGGCGTGGGGGCGAAGGGCGCGAGGAAGTGAAGAGGCTCGCGTCGACGCTCGCCGGATACGCCGCGCAGCACTTGAGTGCGTTCCGGGCGGAGGCACGGAGAGAATAGGTACATGTCTTCCCAGCCCGCTCGTCCACCGGCCTGCCCCGGGGAGCCCGTACTCACAGAGAACGGGGCCATGGTCGTGGACGGGCGGGAGCTGAGGGTACGGATCAGCCTCCGCCGTCGGCGCTTGGGCCTGACAGTCGAACGGGACGGGACCCTCACCCTGCACGTACCGGATGGGTGTGGAGCCCAGCGGGTCGAAGAGTTCGTGCGTGCCAGCAGAGCCTGGATCGACGACAAGATACGTCTCAGTGGCGAGCGCCGCCAACTGCACCCTGTGCGTACCCTGCGCAATGGTGAGGTCCATCGCTACCTGGGGCGAGACTATCGGCTTCTCATCGTCGATGATCAGCTGGACGCGGCGGCCGCCTCGGTGGATGAGGGACCAGGGGCCGTCGTCCGGTTGGTGGCGGGGCGGCTTCGTTTGGACGGTACGGTTGCTGCCGACCCGAAGCGTGCACGGAAGGCTATCGCCGACTGGTACAGCCGGGCGGGGCAGCGTTGGATACGAGGACGGCTCCAGCCGTGGGCTGCCAGGATGGACGTATCGGAACCGGCAGTACATGTCCGTGACCTGGGGCGCCGGTGGGGAAGTTATCGATCTGGTCCGGCCGTTGATGGAGTGATCTCACTGCATTGGGCAACCTTCCAATTGCCGATCCATCTAGTCGACTATGTCGTGGCGCACGAACTGGCGCATGTGCGGGTCTCCGGGCATGGCCCGGCTTACTGGCGCTTGCTGGGTAGGGCGCTGCCGGAGTGCCGTCAGCTGAAGGAAGAACTCGACGAACTCGGGCGAAGGGTGTGGATGGGGGACCTGGGCTGCTGAATTTATGAAGCCAGGTCCCTGAGCCGCGGCCCCGCTCCATCACGGAGTGGGGATGCGGCTCGTGAAGTTTGCGGGTCTCTCGGTCCACGCCGCTGATCCGGCTCCGCCATGGCCCGCATGGGCCGACATCAGTTCCTCTTCGTATACGTCAGCGTCGCCTTGCCGTTGTCGAAGACGCGGCGGAGCTTGCCGTCGGAGTGGATGCGCAGGGTGCTGGGGGAGCCCGGCTGGCAGGCGGTCGCCGGGCCCGCCACGACCGTGGTCGGGCCGAGGCGCAGCGGCGGGCCGGCGTTCATGAGGATGGCCTTGAACTCGCAGTGGTAGGTGGCGCCGTTCGCTTCCATGGCCATGACGGTGTCGCCGGTCTCGCCCTGGGTGAGGGTGAAGCGGTAGGCGGGGCCGCCCTTGACGCTCTTGGACTCCCACTCGCCCAGGAACTTCTGCGGGATGCTGCCGGGCTCCTTGCCGGCCGCCTTGCCGACCTTGCCGTCCGCGGCCACCGTACCGCCGTCGGCCTTCGCGGGCGTCTCTTCGCCGTCGGGGCTGAACAGGACGTAGGCGATGCCGATGCCGGCGGTGGCCAGGCCGAGGCCGATGGCGGCGGCCAGACCGGCGGCGCGGGTGCGGCCGGTGCGGCCGGAGCGCCCCGTACTGCCGCGGCCGGCGGGGCTCTTGCGGCGGGGTGCGTGGGCGTGGGAGGCGCCGCCGGAGCGCGGGGGCGGGGTGGCGGCGGAGGCGGCCGGCGAGGGCGCGTGGGCCGGTGTGTACGCGGGCTGGGCCGCCTGGACGGTGGTGGGGGCCGACGCGAAAGCCGCGGCGGGTGTGGGGGCGGGCGTGGGGGTCTGTTCCTGGGCCGCCTCGTGGTGGCCCCAGGATCTCTCGCCGTTCTCCCAGGAGCGGCCGGGGGCACCGTACGACCCGCTGGGGTCCTGGTGGCTCCCCTCGCTTGCGCCGGAGTCCTCGTACGCCCCGTTGGGGTTCTCCGCGTCGAGCAGTTCGACCGCGTGCCGCCCCAGCTCGGCTATCAGCGCGCCCGGCAGCCAGGGCTCGTGCGCGTCGTCGTCGGATCTGGTGTACGCGATGAGCTGGTCCGGCGTCGGGCGCTGCGCCGGGTCCTTGGCCAGGCAGGCCGCGACCAGGCTGTGCAGCCCGTACGGCAGCCCGGTCAGATCGGGGTCCTCCTGGGCGATGCGGTACATCAGCGCGTGTACCCCGCTGTCCGACCCGCCGAACGGCAGCCGTCCGGTCGCCGCGAACATCAGCACCGAGCCGAGGCAGAAGACGTCGGTGGCCGGGGTGACCGGCCGCCCGCGCACCTGCTCGGGCGACATGAAGCCGGGGGAGCCGACGGCCTGGTTGGTGCGGGTGAGCCCGCCGCCGACGGTCACCGCCTCCAGCGCCCGCGCGATGCCGAAGTCGATGACCTTCGGGCCGTCGATGGTGAGCAGGATGTTGGACGGCTTGAGGTCGCGGTGCACGATCCCGGCGGCGTGGATGCTGCGCAGCGCGCCCGCCAGGCCGCCGGCGAGGATGCGTACAGAGCGCTCGGGCAGCGGCGTACGGCCCTCGGTGATCACCTGCCGGAGCGAGGGGCCCGCGATGTACCCGGTGGCGACCCACGGCGTCTCGGCCTCGGTGTCGGCGTCCAGCACCGGCGCCGTCCACTCGCCGCCGACCCGCCGCGCGGCCTGCACCTCGTGCCGGAAGCGGGCCCGGAAGTCGTCCTGGCCCGACAGCTCGGTCTTGACCAGCTTGACGGCGACCGTGCGGCCCCGGTCGGAGCGGGCGAGGTAGACCCGGCCCATCCCGCCCTCGCCCAGCCGTCCCAGCAGCCGGTACGCCCCGATCCGCGGCGGGTCCTGGGGGCCGAGCTGCCCGAGGCGGCCGCGCTCTGCGCGCTCATTCACGTTCCGCTTGCCCTTTCACCTTGTTCGCCCTGTGCTCCCGGACGTTCCCTGCGGGGACGGTGCCGCAGACGCGAACGTTCTGGACGACGCCGCCGGTTTCGGTTCGGTTCCCCGGTGTCCGTACCGGCCGTGGTCGGGCAGAGTGGCGCGTGGTGCGTGGCGGAAGGGATCGGTCGGCCGGGCGGGCCGGGAGGGGACTTCGGGACGGCAGGCAGGACGCGGGACGAGACCTCAGTGACCGAGGTTATCGAGCGCCCGGGAGAGCGTCTCCACCGCCTCCATGACCGTACGGAACTGCGCAGGTCCGCCCAGCTGTTCGGACAGCTCGGCGGCGAACTCGCCGTGACCCGGGGCGATCCGCTGCAAAGCGGACAGACCGTCAGCCGTGAGCGCGAGCAACTTGGCGCGGCGGTGGGCGGGGTTGGGCCGGTACTCGGCCAGCCCCTCGGCCACCACCAGGTCCGCGACCCGCTGCACGCTCTGCCGGGTGATGCCCATCGCCCGCGCGATCCCGGCGACCGGCAGCGGCCCGCCCGTCACCGCGCCGAGCACCTGCCACCGGGCGGTGGTCAGCCCGGCCGGGCGGGCCAGCTTCTCCGACACGGCGAGGAACTGGCCGTTGAGGCGGAAGACGCCGAGGGCGGTGCGGCTGAGGAGGTCCGGCGTGCTGGGCGGGGCGTCCTCGGGTGCGGCGCCCGGCTCCGGTGCGGGCCCGGTCACGTCGTGGGCTCCGTCGTCCGGACCTCCGCCGCCTGCCCGGCCGCCATCAGGACGGGGAAGGCGCTCGCGTCCGAGTGGCGGAAGAGGCGGAACCACGCGTCGAGCACCTGCGGTTCCATCACGTCCAGTTCGGCGAGGATCTCCCGGGCGAAGGCGACCGGTTCGGTCGGCCCGGCGGTGATCAGGCCGCGGTCGCGCACCGCGTCCGCGTCGCGGTAGTGGGCGCCGCCCCGGTACCCGTCCTGCGCGGCGAGGTAGTCGGCGACGCCGCTGGTGTGCGTACGGTCGTCGAGCAGCCCCTCGCGGGCCAGTCCGGCGGTGGCACCGCAGATGGCGGCGACCGGAACGCCCGCGTCCAGGAACGCGCGGGCCTTGCGGGCGAACGGGTCGAGACTCTCGCCCGCGTCCCACAGGCCGGCCCCGGGGAGGATCAGCAGCGCGCTGTCCTCGGGGTCCAGGGCGTCGAGCGCGAGGTCGGGCGTGATCCGCAGCCCGCCCATGGTGGTCACCGGGCGCCCGTCCCCGAGGCCGACGGTCACGACGTCGAAGCCGGTCCGGCCGGAGCGGAAGGCGTCGCCCGTACGGAGGCGGGTCACGGCGTGGCCGTACTCCCAGTCGGCGAGGGTGTCGTAGACGGCGAGGTGGACGGTGGTGCGGGGCCGTGCGGTCGTACGGGTCATGGTGACTCCCCTGGAGAGCGGGCCGTGTCGCGTGCCGCGACGCCGTGTCCGATGACAGAATGCTGTCTTAATGACAGAAGGCTGTCAATGGGGAGGCATCGCTGTAGGGAGGCTTCCGTCGTACGGGCGGGCCCCTCCGCCCGGCCAGGTAAAACGCCTCACCTAGCAAAGTCGGACCGAGTCGCCCCACTCCCTCCCGCCCCCCGGAACCTTTCCGCACCCCCGCTCGTACGACCTCAGAGCGCGGCCACCGCAGCCGTCTCCGCACGATCACCGATCCCCCGCGCACCCGCGGCCCCGTCCCCCGTCCGAGGAGACCGTGTGATTCCCGCCTTACGGGCCATCGCCCGCGCCGCCATGGCGGCACGTCCGATACCTCTCTCCGAACTCCAGGCCCGCGCGGAGCTGATGACCCGCGTCGATCACAGCTACCTGGTACCGGTCGAGGTTTTCGCCGACTTCGCGGCCCGGCTGACCGACCCGCACCGGACCGGAGGTCCGTTCCAGGTGCTGTGCATCAACGGCCGCCGCTGGTTCGGCTACCACTCCGTCCACTACGACACGCCCGACCTGCGGGCCTTCCACGACCACCGGCAGGGGTGCCGGCACCGCTACAAGATCCGCGAGCGGCTGTACGAGGACTCCGGTGAGCGGCAGTTCGAGATCAAGCTCAAGGGGCGGCGCGGTGAGACGGTCAAGCGGCGGCGGCCGCTGCTGCCCGGCGAGGCGACGCTGGGGCGCGGTCCGCGCGGCTTCCTGGCCTCCGTGCTGCACGGTGCGTACGGCATCGCCGCGCCCCGGGACCTGGTGCCGTCGCTGGTGACCGACTACCGGCGCGCCACGTTCGTCGCCGACGGCCGGCGCATCACCTGTGACGCCGGGCTGGTCTGCCGGGACGCGGGCACCGGGCGCAGCGTACGGGCCGACGGCGGCCTGGTCCTCGTCGAGACGAAGGCCGCGGTGACCGGCCACCTGACGGAGGAGGACCGGCTGCTTCGCGCCTACGGGCTGCGTCCCGCCGAGTTCACCAAGTACTGCGGCGCGATGGCGGCGCTGCGGCCCGGCCTGACGGGGCATCAGTGGCGGCGGGCGGTGCGGACGGCGTTTCCCCGGGAGGCGGCGTAGGCGGGTATGGACGGGCCCTCAGGCTTACGGAGGCGACTCCGGTGGCCCGGCCCGTTCTGGAGGTTCCTACAGTCCCACCGACACACTGTCCGTGCCCGTGGTGAGCGCCATACACAGTGTCGGTACCTGCGGCGGCGGGCCGATCCCTAGGCTGAGGGCGTCCGCCGTACCGTGTCCCCGGGCGGGCCCGAGCGATCCGAGGTAGTGACCGTGACCACGACGCAACCCGACCCGGCAGCCGGCGCGGCGGTGCACGCCGCCGACCGCGCGCACGTCTTCCACTCCTGGTCCGCGCAGGGCCTGATCGACCCGCTGCCGGTCGCCGGCGCCGAGGGCTCGTACTTCTGGGACTACGACGGCAACCGCTACCTGGACTTCTCGTCCCAGCTGGTCAACACCAACATCGGCCACCAGCACCCGAAGGTCATCGCCGCGATCCAGGAGCAGGCCGGAAAGCTGTGCACGATCGCACCGGGCTTCGCCGTGGACGTACGCGCCGAGGCCGCCCGGCTGGTCGCCGAGCGCACCCCGGGCGACCTCGACAAGATCTTCTTCACCAACGGCGGCGCCGAGGCCGTGGAGAACGCCGTCCGCATGGCCCGGCTGCACACCGGCCGCGCCAAGGTCCTGTCGGCCTACCGCTCGTACCACGGCGCCACCGCCGCCGCGATCAACCTGACCGGCGACCCGCGCCGCTGGCCCTCCGACACCGCCTCGGCCGGTGTCGTGCACTTCTGGGGCCCGTTCCTGTACCGCTCGCCGTTCCACGCGGAGAACGAGGCCCAGGAGTGCGAGCGCGCCCTCGCGCACCTGGAGGACACGATCGCCTTCGAGGGCCCGCAGTCCATCGCCGCGATCATCCTGGAGACCGTCCCCGGCACCGCGGGGATCATGGTTCCCCCGCCCGGCTACCTGGCCGGCGTCCACGAGATCTGCGACCGGCACGGCATCGTCTTCATCCTGGACGAGGTCATGGCGGGCTTCGGCCGTACGGGGCACTGGTTCGCCGCCGACCACTTCGGCGTCACCCCTGACCTGCTGACCTTCGCCAAGGGCGTCAACTCCGGCTATGTGCCGCTGGGCGGCGTCGCCATCTCCGCCGAGATCGCCGCCACCTTCGACCAGCGCCCCTACCCCGGCGGCCTGACCTACTCCGGACACCCGCTGGCCTGCGCCTCCGCCGTCGCCACGATCAACGCGATGGCCGAGGAGAAGATCGTCGAGAACGCCGCGGAGATCGGCGAGAAGGTCATCGGGCCCGGACTGCGCGCCCTCGCGGAGCGGCACCCGTCGGTCGGCGAGGTGCGCGGGCTGGGCGTCTTCTGGGCGCTGGAGCTGGTCAGGGACAAGGAGACGCGCGAGCCGCTGGTCCCGTACAACGCGTCGGGCACGGCCAACGCGCCGATGGCGGAGTTCGCGGCGGCCTGCAAGCGCGGCGGCCTGTGGCCCTTCGTGAACATGAACCGCACCCACGTCGTCCCGCCCTGCACCGTCACCGAGGCCGAGGCCAAGGAGGGCCTGGCTGCCCTGGACGCGGCGCTGGCGGTGGCGGACGCGCACACGGCCTAGCCGGCACCCGCACCCGGGCCCGGCCTGTGTACGGGGCCGCACCCGGCCCCGTACACAGGCGCCACCGTCGCCCCGCCCGTCCCCCTCGCCTATCGTGAAGGCCAGGGCCGCTCTCCTCGCACGCGGTCGTACGCACCAGCCGGCCCACGAGGCCGCCGAAGGAGACGGACACGATGCCCGCCGGCCCAGGCAGCGGAGTCATACGGCGCAACACCCTGCGCCAGCAGATCGCCGACGCGCTGCGCGACGAGGTGCTGGCCGGGCGGCTGCCCTGCGGACACCAGTTCACGGTCAAGGAGATCGCCGAACAGTACGGGGTCTCCGCCACGCCCGTACGGGAAGCCCTGCTCGACCTGTGCGCCCAGGGCCTCCTGGACGTCGAGCAGCACCGCGGCTTCAGGGTGCACGCCTTCACGGCCACCGACTACCGGGCCATGGTCGAGGCCCGCACCCTGATCGTCGAGGGCATCTTCCGCACCCGTGCGGAGCGCGCGCTGAGCACCGCGCCCCCCGCCGTGCTGATGTCCATCAGGCGCCGCGCCGAGGAGGCGGAACGGGCCGCGCGCGCGGGCGACTTGGACGTACTGATCGGCTACGACCTGCGCTTCTGGCGTGAACTGGGCAGCCTGGTGGGTAACCCGTACATCAGTGACTTCCTGGACCGGGTACGGGTGCAGAGCTGGGTTTTCGCGGTGCCGCTGCTGCGCCGCGCGACGGATCTGCGCGGCCGGCTGTGGCACGGCCACCGGGACCTGGTCAGCGCCGTCGTACGGCACGATCTGGCCGAGGCACAGCGGCTGGTGCGCGAATACAACGAGCACTCCCTCGCCCTCGTCGGTGGCGCCTGCTAGCACTACCCTGTCCGTCCGCCCCCCCCACCCGACCGGAAGCGAGCTCATACGTGGCATGTGACCTGTGGCTGGTCCCCCTTGTCGATGTGCTGTGCCACAGCCCCGACAACCCCTTCTCCGAAGAGATCGCCGCCTACGACAAGGCCCTCACGGAAGCGGGACTGCCGCCCGTCCCCGTCTTCAGCTACATGCCGGGCCTGTCCGGGGACGTCGCCCCGGTCGCGGGCTTCGACTACGACGCGCTGCACTTCCTGCGGCGCGCCTACCTGCTGCGGATCTGCGGCCTCGAAGTGACGCCGGTGGACGGACTGGGCGGGGACTACGAGCAGTTGCTGGAGATGTTCGAGACCACGGCCCAGGAGTCGCACCTGGTGTGGCACTACGACCACGCCGGGGCGTACGTTCCGGTCGACTTCCCGCACCCGCTGGCCACCGAAGAGCTCCTGGAGGGCGGCGGACCGCTGGGCTCCGCCCACGGCCTGCTGCGCGACCTCGAACTCGTCGCGCCGTCCATCGGTATCGATCCGGCCAATCCGCCGGCCGCGCCCGAAGCGCCGTCCCGGCCCACCACCCTGGAGGAGCGGGTGAGCGGGGTGCCCCTGGACGACAGTCCGTTCGCGCGGGAGCGGCATGTGTGGCTGGGGCTGCACGCGGCGGCCACGCGGAGCCTGGGCCAGGGGTCGATGATCGTCTTCAGCTGACGGCTGCCCCGGGCGCGCCCGGCCACCGGACGCGCCCGGCGCGGCGCACGGGGCCGCGCCGAGCGGGCGTGCGAGCGGGCGCGCGGGCGGCGCGGCCCTCAGCGCGGCGGCTCGGGGGGCCGCTGCCGCGGCATGTTCGGGCGGGTGCCCGGCGGGAGCGTGATCCGGCCAGGTTGCGGACCGCCGGGCTCCGGCCGCTGCCCCCACTGCGCCGTCGCGCGGGCGCCGGGCGGCAGCGGGCCCGGCCGGAACTGCGACATCCAGTCGGCGGTCTCGGCCCGCACCAGCTCCGCGATGTCCTCGTTGAAGCGGCGCAGCACGCCCAGACAGCGCTCGGCCGCCTCGCTGGCGGTGCCCTCCGTCGGGCCGAGGACTTCGCGGACGTTCTCCGAGGCCCAGTCGAACTGGAGCGTATCCAGGCGGCGTTGCACCGCCTGCGCGGTGGCCACGTCCCGCATCCAGCCGGCCGTCACCCCGAAGAACCGGTCGCTGCTGACGCACACCGCCGCCAGCAGCAGCGCCAGATACCCCCACTTCGCGCCGCCGGGGGCCACTCCGGTCAGGTCCAGCAGCGGCAGCAGGCCGCCGACCGCGACACCGGCGGCGGCGCCCAGCCGCAGTGCCCGCGCGCCGCGCCGCTTGGCCACCCGGTCGTGCAGGTACCAGGAGGCGGCCTGGAGGGCGCCCGCCTCGACCCAGTGATACAGCTCGTCGAGGCGCTCAGCCGGTTCGCCCCAGTCCCCGAGCGGGAAGGCGCGGCCTCCCAGATCGCGGCGACCGTCGTCGCCGCCCGGCCCGCGCTCCTCCCGAGGGGGCCCCTCGGGCTGCATCTCCGGCTGACTCACCCGTGCACTCCCTCAAGCAGATACGTGCGGTGCGCGCGGTACGTACGAGACGGCCGGTGCGCAACCTCCTTCCTACCGCCGAACGGTGGGCCTCGCCCCCAAGATCGCTTTATTTCCGCCCGGAAGTGGTGCTGCATCAGGTATAAGGTCATGCCCCCTCTCACTCGAAAGAGTTGCCACTGCCCGGCCTCGACCGGTTTCCACGCCTTACGTCCGTCTCGTCCCCGGCCCGCCCGCAGTCCCGCCCGCGCCTTTGGCCCGTCCCCGCACCGGGGCCGCGGGGGCGCCGCCCCTGGCCCGCGCCCACGGCGACTAGGCTGCGCATGTGAAGGTCCTCGTCATCGGCGGCGGCGCCCGCGAACACGCCCTGTGCCGCTCACTGTCCCTCGACCCCGACGTCACCGCGCTGCACTGCGCCCCCGGCAACGCCGGCATCGCCGAGGTGGCCGAGCTGCACACCGTCGATGCCCTCGACGGCGCGGCCGTGGCCGGCCTGGCGCGGCGCCTGGAAGCGGACCTGGTGGTGGTCGGTCCCGAAGCGCCCCTGGTCGCCGGTGTCGCCGACGCCGTCCGCGAGCAGGGCATCCCGGTCTTCGGGCCGTCCGCGCGCGCGGCCGAGCTGGAGGGCTCCAAGGCGTTCGCCAAGGATGTGATGGCCGCCGCCGGTGTGCCCACCGCCCGCAGCTACCTGTGCACCACGCCCGCGGAGATCGACGAGGCGCTGGACGCGTTCGGCGCCCCGTACGTGGTCAAGGACGACGGCCTGGCGGCCGGCAAGGGCGTCGTCGTCACCGAGGACGTCGAGGCGGCCCGCGCGCACGCGCTGGCCTGTGACCGTGTGGTCATCGAGGAGTTCCTCGACGGCCCGGAGGTCTCGCTGTTCGCGGTCACCGACGGCGAGACCGTCGTACCGCTCCAGCCCGCCCAGGACTTCAAGCGCGCCCACGACGCCGACCAGGGTCCGAACACCGGCGGCATGGGCGCGTACAGCCCGCTGCCGTGGGCCGACCCCAAGCTGGTCGACGAGGTCATGCGGACCGTGCTCCAGCCGACCGTCGACGAGCTGCGCCGCCGTGGCACGCCGTTCTCCGGACTGCTGTACGCGGGCCTGGCGATCACCTCGCGCGGTGTGCGCGTCATCGAGTTCAACGCGCGCTTCGGCGACCCGGAGACCCAGGTCGTGCTGGCCCGGCTCCGTACGCCGCTGTCCGCGCTGCTGCGCGCCGCCGCGACCGGCACGCTCGCGTCCCTGCCGCCGCTGCGCTGGAGCGACGACGCGGCGGTGACGGTCGTCGTCGCCGCCCACAACTACCCGGGTACGCCGCGCACCGGCGACCCGATCCGCGGCCTGACCGAGGTCGCCGAGAAGGACGCCCCCGGCGCGTACGTCCTGCACGCGGGGACGAAGAGGGACGAGGCCACCGGCGAGGTCGTCAGCGCGGGCGGCCGGGTGCTGTCCGTGACGGCCACCGGCAGCGACCTGGCCGCGGCCCGGGAGCGCGCCTACCGCGCGGTCGGCCGGCTCACGCTGGAGGGCTCGCACCACCGTACGGACATCGCGGCGCGGGCGGCGGGGGAGAGCTGAGGGGCTTCCGGGGCGCGGACCGCGTCCTGCTTCCGCCCCGGTGCCCGGTCTGTGCCCGGGGCGGTGCCCGGCGTGCCCCCGATATGTGCCTGATGTGCCGCCGACCTGGCCCGCTGGTGCCCGCGGGCTGACCTCCCCGGGACGTTCGCGGCACGTATCCGGCCTGCGCCGGGGCGCCCCGGCCCGGTGCCCCGGCGTCTCCGGCAGGCTCCGGGCGTGCCCGCAACCGCGTGGGTCCTGCCCGTTGCGCCCCGCTCCCGGACACCCCGGAGGATTTTGGCCGGGATGGGGCTCCCGGCTTTACCCAAAGCCATTCCATCGAGTGACCGAGCCGCTATCCGGCTGACGGGGCGGGACGCCCCAACTAGGGTTCCCCGCATGCGTCGTGTGGTGCCCGTGCCGCCCGCCGGCACGGCCGTCGCGGCGGCGTCCGGCAAGTGGCTCACCGGCATTGCGGTGTCAGTGGCCGGTGCCACAGTGGTGGAGAGTGAGCAACACCGTCGGAGGCCGTTCGCGTCCCCGGCACCGTTGCCCCGCTCTTGTCGTCCCGTGTTCTCTTTGTCCGGTTGATCAGGGCAGCAGGGGGTGTACAGGCTGGTGGCAGGTCCGGAAGCAGGAGCAGAGGCGGCGCGCGCCCGCGCGCTCGCGGTGCTGCGGATCCGCGGCGCGGCGCTGGGCGTGGCCCTGGTGCCCGCCGCGGTGGCCGTGGTGCTGCTCGTCGGCGGACTGACCGGCCGTATCGGCCGCGCCGACCCCGTCACGAGTTCCACCGGCTGGGACACCGTGCGCTGGGTGGTCACCGGCATCGCGCTGGTCGTGCTGCTGCTGGCGGCGCTGGTGACGACCGTCGTCGTACGGGCCCGGCCCGCGCTGAGCCCGTCGGTCCCCATAGCGGAGGAGTCCGCCCCCGACCTGTACCGCCTCGTACGGGACTTGGCCGACCGCCTGGAGGTCCCGGCCCCGTCCGCGATAGCCCTGACGCCCGACTGCGACAGCTGGCTGGAGGACCGTACGCACCGCGCGCACGGCCCGCCGCGCGGCAAGGCGGCGGGTGGCGCGGGCGCCGGAGCGCGGGAGGGCGCACGCGCCGTGCAGGCGCCGGTCCTGGTGATCGGCTCGCCGTTCATGTGGTGGATGCGGGTCGCCGAGCTGCGGGCGCTGCTGGCGCCCGTCGTGGCCGGCACCGGCCCGTCCGCCAACCCGGACATAGCCGCGGCCCGCCGCTTCGTCCGCGGTCTGGACGCCGCGGTGGCGGTCTCCGCGCGCGCCAAGCACCCCTTGGGCGCACCGGCGTCCGCGTTCGTCGGATGGGCCGCGCGCCTGCTGCTGCGGGCCTGCCGCGAGCACGCCATGGAGATGGAGCGCTGTGTGGCCGCCGCCGCCTCCGAGCGCGCCCAGAACGTGGACTACGGCCTGCGGATCGTCGCCCAGGAGCAGGTCGGCCTGGCGTACGCGGGCTGGGACCGGCTGCTGACCAGGGTCGCGCTGCCCGCCTGGCGCCTGGGCCGCTGGCCCTCCCGGCTGGACGCCGGTGTGGTGTCCGCGCTCACCGAGCTCTCCCGTCGCGACCGTCTGGCCGAAGGTTTCACCTCGCGCCTGGGCGAGCGCCCCGCGTGCGACCTCCTGGAGGAGCCCGGCGCCGTGGACCGCGCCGCCTCCCTTCTCGCCGCCCGCCTCTTCCACGGCGGCCCGGCCGAGCCGGGGCCGGACTGGTCCCCGGTGGGCTGGCAGCAGTATCCGGAGGAGGTCGTGGACCGCAAGTGGCGCCTGGAGGCGGCGCGACTGCACCGCGTCCTGGACGCTCTCCCGCCGGTCACGGACGGTGGCCGCCCCGGTCGTGCGGAGCCGGGTGGCCCGGAAGAGCCGGGCGCCGCCGGCGACCCGGACGGGCTGGTCGCCGCGGGCGGTGCGGGCGGTGCGGCGGACCCGTCGGGCCCGGCCGCCGCGTACGGTCCGGCAGTCGCCGAGGGCCTGGTCGCCGGTGAGCCCTCGGCCGGTCCGGAGAGCTCCGGCCCCACGCTGGTCCGGGTCATCGAGCGCCTGACGGCCGGCGAGCGGGCGAGCGATCTCGTCGCCGCGCGCCTCGGTGCCGAGCTGGCGCGCGAGGAGCGTGCGGAGGCGGCGCGCCAGGCGGCCCGCGAGCCGGTGGCCGACGGCCCGGACGCGGGCGTGACCTGGGGCGACGGGCTCGCGGACGGGCTGCCGCTGTTCCCGATGCAGCCCCCGCGCACGGGCCGCGAACTGCTCGCCGACCATGTGACCGCGATGGTCTGCTGCGCCGCCGTGGACACCGCCGGTGCGGCCCCCGGCCTGGACTGGCTGGACGGCCCGATCCTGCTCGTGGAGGGCGCACGCCGCTCGGATCTGGGCCACCCGGTGCTCCGGCTGGTCGACGACGGCGACGCGGGGCCGCTCGGCGAGTGGCTCGGCGAGGTCGGCGTACGGCCCGAGAAACCGGTCCGGCTCGTGTGAGGGGCGCCGACGGCGCACGGGGAGCGTATGGGGGCGCATTCGGGGGCATGAACAAGCCGAGTGCGCCTGTTGTGGGCGTTCGCTCCGCACCACCCGCACGACCGGGCTGAATGTTCCCCTCCAGCTCGTCGTTCATGGCCGGAACCCTCGCGAATTCACGACGAAGGGTGACGGAGCAAGTGCGTAATGTGATGTGCTGGGACTGGCCCCGGTCGTTCAATCGAGCACGAAATCCTGGTGCCGCGGCGGCCTGCTCAGTCGGCGGGGGGACGCAGGGAGGGGAGTACGAAGTGGGGACGGAGCAGATCCGGCGCTGGGAGTCGGGAGCGCTTGCGCACGCGGTCACGGATCCGTTCGGCCAGGGCCCGCTGCCCTGGCTGCGCGGCAGCGAGAACTACTTCGACTCCGGTCAGGTGGTCCCCTGGTACGTGGACCCGGCGGTCGCCCCCGGCGAGAAGCGCCTGCCCTCGCCCCGCTCCAGCGCGGGACCCCGCACGGCCGACGACGTACGCCAGCAGATCAAGGGCTTCGTGAGCACCGGCGCGGTGGCCCCCGGCGAGGCCATCGACTTCCGTGTCTCGGTCGATCCGCCCCAGCCCTTCAGTATCGACATCTACCGCATCGGCCACTACGCGGGCACCGGCGCCGCCAAGATCACCACGAGTCCGCGGCTGGCCGGCATCGTGCAGCCCGCGCCGCTCGCCGCCGACCGCACGGTCTCCTGCCACCACTGGTGGCTGTCCTGGCGCCTCCAGGTCCCCACGTACTGGAAACTGGGCGCCTACGTAGCCGTCCTGACCACCGCCGACGGCCACCGCAGCCACGTGCCCTTCACGGTCCGCGACACCCACCCCGCCGACCTCCTGCTGCTCCTGCCCGACATCACCTGGCAGGCGTACAACCTCTACCCGGAGGACGGGCGCACCGGCGCCAGCCTGTACCACGCCTGGGACGCGGACGGTTCGCTGCTCGGCGAGCCCGACGCCGCCACCACCGTCTCCTTCGACCGCCCCTACGCGGGCGCCGGCCTCCCGCTCCATGTGGGCCACGCCTACGACTTCATCCGCTGGGCCGAGCGGTACGGCTACGACCTCGCGTACGCCGACGCCCGCGATCTGCACGCCGGCCTGGTCGACCCGTCCCGCTACCGCGGCCTGGTCTTCCCCGGCCACGACGAGTACTGGTCCCAGCCCATGCGCCGGACCGCCGAACTGGCCCGCGACAGCGGCACCTCGCTCGTCTTCCTGTCCGCCAACACCATGTACTGGCAGGTCGAACTGGCCCCCTCGCCCGCGGGCCCGGACTCCCTGCTCAGCTGCCGCAAGCGCCAGGGCCCCGGCAAGCCCGCCCTGTGGCGCGAGACCGGCGAAGCGGAGCAGCTGCTGATGGGCATCCAGTACGCCGGCCGGGTTCCGGAGCCCGCGCCCCTGGTCGTGCGCAACGCCGACCACTGGATGTGGGAGGCGACCGGCGCCCACGAGGGCGACGAGCTGCCCGGCCTGGTCGCCGGCGAGGCCGACCGCTACTTCCCCCGTACGCCCCTGCCGGAGCACACCCACCGCATCCTGCTGGCCCACTCCCCGTACGAGGACAGCGAGGGCACCCGCCGCCACCAGGAGACCTCGCTCTACCGCGCCCTCAGCGGCGCCCTGGTCTTCGCCTCCGGCACCTTCGCCTGGTCCCCGGCCCTGGACCGCCCGGGACACGTGGACGAGCGCGTCCAGCGCGCCACGGCCAATCTGCTCGACCGCATCTGCAAGCGGGACTAGAAGGCCGGGGGCTATCGCCCGGTGATCGTCCCCAGCTCCCGCGCCAGTGCCACCGTCAGCGCCCGGAAGATCCGTACCTCCGGATTCGGGTCGCCCGCCCGCGTCGCGAGCACGCTGTGCGCGTACGGCGCGTCCAGCACCGGCACGTACACCGTCCCGGGCCACGGGTAGTAGCGGGCGAAGGACTTCAGCCCGGAGCCCGCGCCGCGGCCCGCGGCCACGCTGGTCAGCACGTCCTGCGGGGTCAGCGCGCAGTCCGGGGCGCGGCGCTCGCCCTCGTCGAAGTACAGGTAGTCGGTGAACGGACGCGGTGTGTGCCGGGGCAGCCGTAGGTACGGCAGGTCGATGACGTCCGCGAGCCGTACGCCCGTCGCCGCGGCGTCCGCGAGCGGCGAGGCCGCCGGGACCGCGACGATCCGCTGTTCGGTGGTCAGGACGTCCACCTCGATGCCCTCGCTCCGGATCGCCGGCCGTACGAACGCGACGTCCACCCGGTCCTCGCGCAGCGCGCTGCAGTGCTCGGTGAAGTTGAGCTGGACCAGCTTCAGCGGGATCTCCGGGCGGGCCCGGCGGAAGGCGTTGACGGCCGCCGGCGTCACCTCGGCCGAACCGTGCCCCATCACACCGACCCGCAGCCCGCGCGCCGCCCGGGACGAGGCCGCCGAGGCGCGTTCCGCCGCCTCGGTCACGTCCTCCACGGCGGCGTTCGCGGCGGCCAGCAGCGTACGGGCGTGGGAGGCCAGCCGCTGCCCGGCGGCGGTCGGCCGTACGGGGCCGTTGCCGCGGTCCAGCAGCCGGGTGCCGAGCTCGCGCTCCAGCTGCTGGACGTGCTGGGTGACCGCGGCCGGCGACAGGAACAGCCGGGACGCGGCCCGCCCGAAGTGTCCTTCCTCGACCACCGCCAGGAAGGAAGACAGCCGTCGCAGGTCCATGGGTGCCACGATAAATCGGACGCGGGTCCGGTTCCGGGGGCCGTTCACGATTCCTGAACGGAGGCGGCGCCGACCCCCTCCGGCCTCGTACAACGGCTTCCATGAGCACGTCCCCCACCGAACGCCGCACCACCTCCGCTGCTGCCGCTTCCGCCTGCCGTACGGACGCGCCCGGCGCCGGGGCAGCCCCCGTACTGCCACGCCCCGCGCCCCGTACGCCAGGCCGTGCCACCGGTGGTTCCGCCCGGCCCCGCCACTGGCTGCGCGCGGGCTGGATGATGACGGCCTCCGGCTGGAGCGCCAACCAGTTCTCCGCCCTGCTCGGCGCCTACCGCGGCGACCTGGGCCTGACCACGGCCACCACCACCGCCCTCTTCGCGGTGTATGTGCTCGGCCTGATCCCGGGGCTGCTGCTGGGCGGCCCGCTGGCGGACCGGCGCGGCCGGCGCCCCGTCGTCTACACCGCGCTCGCCACCGCCGCCGTGGCGACCTGCCTCCTGATGGCGGGCCCGGCCGCCGCCTGGCTGCTGTGGCCCGGCCGCTTCCTGACCGGCCTCGGCGCGGGCGCCCTGCTCACCGCGGGCAGCGTCTGGATCAAGGAACTCTCGTCCGCCCCGCACGACCCGTCCACCGCCCCCGGCACGGCCGCCCGCCGCTCCGGCCTCTTCCTCTCGGCCGGCTTCGCCTCCGGCGGGTTGGCCGCCGCGCTGATCGCCCAGTGGGCGCCGTACCCGATGATCACGGCGTATGTGCCGCACCTGGTGCTGTCGGCGGTGGCAGCGGCGGCCGCGGGCCGGGCGCCCGAGACGGTCCGGACCAGGAGCGGGCACCGTCCGGCCGCCCATGAGGCGCGCCCGACCACACACGATCATGTGTCGCGGGGAGGCGGCGGTGCCTCCTTCCGGCGGCTGATCGCCCCGGTGGCCCCCTGGGTCTTCGCCGCGCCGACCATCGCCTTCGTGACCCTTCCGGGGCTCGTCGGCGCGCGCCTCGACGGCTGGCAGACGGTGTACGCGGGTGTCGCCACCGCCGTGACCCCCGGCGCCGGGCTGCTGGTGGCGCCGCTCGCCCGCCGGCTCGCCGCCCGACACCGCCTGGCCACCGCCGTCACCGGGCTGGCCGCCGTCGCGCTCGGCCTCCTCGTCGGCGCCCTCGCCGTCATGGCCGTACAGCCCGCCCTGGCCCTGGGCGCCGCGGTGGTGCTCGGCGCCGGGTACGGGCTGTGCGTGGCGTACGGCCTGACCGAGGTCGCCGCGCTGGCGCCGCCGCACCGGCTGGCCCGGCTCACCGCCCGCTTCTGGACCCTCGCCTACCTGGGCTTCTTCGCCCCGTACGGCGTCACCCTGCTCAGCGCGCTGTGGTCCCCGCAGGCCATCCTCGCCGCCGCGGCACTGCTGGCCGTCCTCACCCTCGGGGCGGTCGCCCGCGCGGCGCGCCGCGAACGGCTCTGACCGGTCTCGCGCGGGCCTGGGGCCCGTACCGGGTGCCGGTCCCGCGCATGCGGCCCTCCGCGACCCTGGGACGCCGTATCGTCCCCGCATACGGGAGAATCGGACCGACGCCTGGATCAACCTACGCGGAGGCAGCGTGTCCGGTTTTGTAGAAAAGCCCGAGGCAGTGGAGGTTCCGGGGCTCACCCACCTCCACACCGGCAAGGTGCGCGACCTCTACCAGAACGCCGCCGGTGACCTGATCATGGTGGCGAGCGACCGCATCTCGGCTTTCGACTGGGTGCTGCCCACCGAGATCCCGGACAAGGGGCGGGTGCTCACCCAGCTCTCGCTGTGGTGGTTCGACCAGCTGGCCGACCTCATCCCCAACCATGTGCTGTCCACGGAGCTGCCGCCCGGCGCCCCCGCGGACTGGGAAGGCCGTACGACGGTCTGCACGTCGCTGGCGATGATCCCGGTGGAGTGCGTCGCCCGCGGCTACCTCACGGGCTCCGGCCTCGTCGAGTACCAGCAGACCCGTACGGTCTGCGGGCTGGCGCTGCCCGAGGGCCTGACCGACGGCTCGGAACTGCCCGCCGCGATCTTCACCCCCGCCACCAAGGCCGCCGTCGGCGAGCACGACGAGAACGTGCCGTACGAGGAGGTCGCCCGCCAGATCGGCGCCGAGACCGCCGCCCAGCTGCGGCAGGCCACCCTCGCCGTGTACGGGCGGGCCCGCGACATCGCCCGCGAGCGCGGCATCGTCCTGGCGGACACCAAGTTCGAGTTCGGCTTCGACGGGGCAGAGCAGCTGACGCTGGCGGACGAGGTCCTCACCCCGGACTCGTCCCGCTTCTGGCCCGCGGACACCTGGGAGCCGGGCCGGGCCCAGCCTTCCTTCGACAAGCAGTTCGTCCGCGACTGGCTCACCTCGCCGGCCTCCGGCTGGGACCGCGGGAGCGAGCAGCCGCCCCCGCCCCTGCCCCAGGAAACCGTCGACCGCACGCGCGCCAAGTACATCGAGGCGTACGAGCGGCTCACGGGGCTGACCTGGGGGTAAGGACGGAGTGGGGCCGGGTGCACCCCGGCCCCACGAGTGCCGGTCCTGCGGACGGGTGCCGGTCCCCAACGAAGAAGGCCCCGGTCGCGATGACCGGGGCCTTTTCCCTGAGCGGACGACGAGGCTCGAACTCGCGACCTCAACCTTGGCAAGGTTGCGCTCTACCAACTGAGCTACGTCCGCCTGCCCCGCGCTCAGCGGCGCGGTGCGGGCTCCACTATAGCCAACCTCGCGCGCGGGCGATGCGCGCTGCCGCATGACGGTTCTCGGCGGAGAGCTTCGCGGTGGCCGAGGAGAGGTAGTTGCGCACCGTCCCCGGCGACAGCGCGGCCCGCTCCGCGATCTCCGCGACGGGCGCGCCGTTCTCCGCGTACTCCAGCACTTCCGCCTCCCGTACGGTCAGCGGCGAGTCCCCTGCGCTGATGGCGTCGGCCGCCAACTCCGGGTCCACATACCGGTTTCCCGCGTGCACCGAGCGGATGATCTCGGCCAGCCGCTGTGCCGAGACGGTCTTCGGCACGAACCCCCGCACCCCCGCCTCCAGGGCCCGCTTCAGGTGGCCGGGGCGCCCGTGACTGGTCACGATCATGGTCCGGCAGCTGGGCAGCCGGCTGCGCAGAGATGTGGCCACTGCCACACCGTCCGCCCCCGGCATCTGAAGATCCAGTACCGCGACATCGGGCCGATGAGCCAACGCCATCGCCAACGCCTCCGGCCCCGACCCCGCCTCGGCCACCACCTGAAGATCGTCCTCCAGCGCCAGCAGCGCGGCCAACGCTCCCCGGATCAGGTGCTCGTCGTCGGCGAGCAGGACGCGTAGCGGGGCTGGGAGGTCCGGTGAGGGCGCGGGCGTGGGCTGCGAAGGGGCGGTCGTCGGAGGCTGTGGGGGTGTCGGTGGGGCTTTTGAGGGGGCCGCCACCGGAACCGCAGGTCCCTCCGTACCGGGCTGCCGGCCGGATGCCGGCACCGCCCCGGACCCCGGCACCTCTCGGGACTCCCGCCCCGGCTCGGGCATCCGCCCCCACTCCTCCGCCATGGTCTCTGCTTCCCTCACGTCGCTGTCCCTCCGGCCGGGTGCCCGTCCGGCCCTGCGCAAGCCATCGTCGCCCGTCCCAGCACGGCCCGCCGTCGACTCCGCCCGTCCGTACCAACACGGGCCCTCTACGTCCGAGCGGGCCACCCGCTCGCGGCGAGCCCGGATGCGTCCCCCTTCGCCACCTGACCCTCCTCCAGCGGGACATGTGCCCGCAGCCAGAACCGGCCGTCCGGGCGGGGGCCGGCGACCAGCGTGCCGTCCAGGGCGGCGAGGCGTTCCCGCAGGCCGGCGATGCCGCTGCCGGCGCTGCGCTGGGGCACGTCCGGTACGACGCCGTCGTTCTCCATCGTGAAGATCACCGCCGGTTCGGGCCGGGCCGCCGTGTCCGTCCCGGCGTCGCGCGTCCGGTCGCCGCCGGGCGTGCCGTCGGACGTCACCCGCAGCGTCAGCCAGCACGTGGACGCGTTGGCGTGGCGCAGTACGTTCGTGGTGCCTTCCCGTACGACCCAGGCCAGCACCGACTGCACCTGCTGCGGCAGCCCGGTGCTGTCCTCCTGGTCCATCAGGCACTGCACCCCGGCCGCCTGGAGCACCGCCCGCGCTCCCGCCATCTCCACGTCCAGATCCGCCTCCCGGTAGGCGCGGACCACGTCCCGTACCTCCCGCTGGGAGTCCTGGGCCATCTGCTGCACCTCCGCCATCTGGTCGGCGGCCTCCGGCCGGCCCTTGCGCGCCAGCCGCACCGCCAGCTCGCTCTTGAGCGCGATCACGGCCAGGTTCCGGCCGACGACGTCGTGCATGTCCCGCGCGAACCGCAGCCGCTCCTCGGCCACGGCGAGCCGTGCCTGCGCGCCCTTGGCCTCGTCCAGCTCCCGCATCGCGGCGAGGATCCAGCCCCAGCTGCGGCACGACAGCGCCGCGAAGAGGGCGGAGAAGGCGAGGGCGATCGGCAGTCCCGCCACGAACACGAGCGAAACGCCCGCGAGGCCCATCGCCGTCATGATCACTGCCGTGTTGACGACGTACACCAGCGCCTGCCGGCGCTTGTTGATCACGAGGGAGAGCAGGCAGCTGACCGGCAGGGTGGGGAACAGCATCAGCGTGGTCCAGGCCTGCACATCCGCCGGCAGTCCGGCGTACGCGATCAGTATCGCGATCATGGCCACCGACGCGGCCGCCAGCACCCCCGACGCGGCGATCAGCCGCCACGGCGCGGGAGTGCCGTACACGTAGTGCGAGAGCCCGCGCCGCACGCCGGGGATGTAGACGCCGCACTGCACCAGCCCCAGCACCATGACCGGCACGGTCGGGAGCAGGGAGACATGCGCCGTGGCCGCCGTGGCGACGAGTGGTGCGACCAGCCAGCCGATGAACATCAGCCACGGCATGACGTACAGCGTCCACCGCGCCCACAGGAACACCTGCGCGACCCTGCCCCGTTCCCGCAACCTGCGCAGCTGCTCATGGAACACCGGCTCCGCACCCCCGTCGTCCTCAGCGCCGTACACCGTCAGTGCCGTGGCTCCCAGCGGAACCACCGACGTACAGCAAACACCGCGAGCCCGGCCCAGGCCAACGCGATGACCAGCCGCTTCAGCGTGTCGGTGAGGTCGCCCTCGCCGAGCCAGCCGTCCCGTACCAGGCCCATCACCGGCGACAGGGGCAGCAGCTCCAGGACCGCGGCGACCCGGTCGGGGAAGATGTCCAGCGGCGCGACCATCCCGGAGCCGGCCATGGAGACGAAGACGAATGGCAGCGTGGTCAGCGAGGCCGCCTCGGCGCTCTTGGTGATGGCCGTGGAGGCCGCGGCCATCGCGACCACGATCACCATGCCGAGGAGCACACCGAGCAGCAACAGATGCGGCGCCCGGGGCAGGTCCACCTTCAGGGCCAGCCCGCCGCAGACCACCAGCAGGACGCACTGCGCCAGGCCGATGAGCACCGTCGGCAGGGCCGTTCCGGCCAATATCTCCCGGTCCGTCAGCTCACCGCAGCGCAGCCGCTTGAGCACCAGCTCCTCGCGCCGGGTCACCAGCGCACCCGTGACGGTGCCGTACACCGCGAAGATCAGCACGAAGCCGATGGTCCCCGGGAGCAGGGCCGTGCCGACCGACAGGCCGTTCTTCTCCAGCGGCATCTCGGCGACCGCCCGGTGCAGGGCGAAGGCCATGATCAGGGGCATCAGCAGGGCCATGAACAAGGTGGTCTTGTTCCGGCCCAGCAGGGTCAGTTCCGCGCGGGCCAGGGCCGTCAGCCGGTCGCGGGTGCCCGTACGGGCGGCAGCCCCGGGCCTCGTCTCGATGCCGGTGGCGCTCACTTGTCCTCCAAACCCTTGGCGATCCGCAGGAACGCCTCCTCCAGCGACGCCGAGCGGGCGTCCAGCCCCCGCAGCTCGATGCCCTTGTCCCGCGCCCACAGCAGCACGCCGGTGGCGGCCCGCTGCAGGTCGGAGGTGAACAGCCGGATCGTGCGCCCCGTCGTCTCGTGTCCGTCGACGCCCAGTTCGGGGAACGGCGGCAGATCGCCGGCCAGGAAGCCGTCGGGCAGCTCGAAGGAGATCTGCGCGGGGTGGCTGGCCACCACCTCCGCGACCGTGCCGGTCGTCGCTATCCGGCCCCGGTGCATGATCGCGAGGCGGTCGGCCAGTCCCTCGGCCTCTTCCAGGTAGTGGGTGGTCAGCACGACGGTCGTGCCGTCCGCCCGCAGCCCGCGTATCAACTCCCAGGTCGTGTGGCGGGCTTCGGTGTCCAGGCCGGTGGTCGGCTCGTCGAGGAACAGCACCTCGGGCCGTCCCAGCGTGGCCATGGCCAGGTCCAGCCGCCGCCGCTCACCACCGGAGAGCATCTTGATCCGGACGTCCCGGCGCCGGGCCAGACCGACCATCTCCAGCGCCTCGTCGACCGGCCGGGCGCCGCTGGTGGTGCCCGCCCACATCCGTACGGCCTCGGCCGCCGTCAGGTCCGAGGGGAAGCCGCCCTCCTGGAGCATCACGCCGACCCGCGGCCGGACCTGGGCCCGCTCCGCGTACGGATCATGGCCCAGCACCCGCACCTTGCCGCCGGTCGGCGCGGCCAGCCCTTCGAGCAGCTCGACGGTGGAGGTCTTGCCCGCCCCGTTGGTCCCGAGCAGGGCGAACAGCTCGCCGCGGGCCACGGAGAAATCGATGCCCCGCACCGCTTCGTAGCCCGCCTTGCCCTTCTTGTTCTTCCGGCCGCCCCCGGGCGGCCCGTATCGCCTGCGCAGACCCGTGACGTCAATCACGTTCGCGCCGAAGTCCCCGATGTTCATGCTTCAAGGCTCCCGGCCGGATCCGGCCCGGGGCAGTGCGGCTTGTCATCAGCCCGGATGACAAATGTCAGGTGCGGCGGGGCGGTGGCCGTCCCTGCGGACGGGCGGCGCGGGCGCATACGAAAGGCCCCGGTCGCTATGACCGGGGCCTTTTCCCTGAGCGGACGACGAGGCTCGAACTCGCGACCTCAACCTTGGCAAGGTTGCGCTCTACCAACTGAGCTACGTCCGCAGGCATCCGACCGGCTTTCACCGGGCGGCGCGACAGCTACTCTACCTGATCCACAAGACCGGTAGGTACTGTCAGAGCGGGTGACAGGGATTGCACACTGCGCCTCCCCCTTGGAAAGGGGGCGCTCTACTACTGAGCTACACCCGCATGACCACCATCCACCGGGCCCGAAGATCCGGTCGATGCTGTCAGAGCGGGTGACAGGGATTGCACACTGCGCCTCCCTCTTGGAAAGAGGGCGCTCTACTACTGAGCTACACCCGCGTGACTCCTTGGGGTTCGGCCTTTCGGCCTCGCCCCTCGGCGTGCTCCAGACTCTAGCTGATCAACAGGGGTGCTGCGCAACTCGGCTGATGGACCGTGCGAACCGGCCCGTACGCCGCCGCCCCGCCGCTGTCCGCCCGCCGCTGCCCGCCCGGCGTCCGTCCGCCGGCCCGCGGCCGGACGCCGGGCGGGCAGGGTCAGCTGTTGGCCGCGTCGAAGGCTTCGTAGACCTTCTTCGGGATCCGGCCGCGCGGAGGCACGTCCATGTGGTGGGAGCGGGCCCAGGCGCGCACCGCCGCGGGATCCGGCGTCACGGAGGTGTGGTGGTACGCCTTGCCGGACTTCGACCGCTTGCGGCCGGCCTCCACGAACGGGGCGAGGGCGCCGCGCAGTTTCTTCGCATTGGCGGGATTGAGGTCGATCTCGTACCACTTACCGTCCAAACCGAAGGTGACCGTCTCTGCGGCTTCTCCGCCTTCGATGTCATCGGAGAGCGTGACTACTACGCGCTGCGCCACGGATATCGGTCCTTTCGAGCAGCAATCCCGTCCTGACATGGGGGGATGCTGCAGATCCGGCTGATTGGGATCAATGCATTTTCATTTGTACAGCGACAGGCATTGCAAGGTGAAGCCCAGTTAATTTCCTCAGCGTGTCCTTCCGCAATGCGGACCCTAGGTCTTTTCTGAGATTTTCCCCACCGCTCACCGAAGCCGATGCCGCAACGTGATCACACCGTCACGATATCTATGCGCGTAGATTTTCGAACACGGTACTGTGAGGGCACCGCCTTACGCACCACACCATCGGGAGTGCCAGTGGCACGCGTCGTAGTCGACGTCATGCTCAAGCCGGAGATCCTCGACCCGCAGGGCCAGGCGGTGCAGCGTGCACTGCCACGCCTGGGATTCGAGGGGATCCGCGACGTCCGTCAGGGCAAGCGTTTCGAACTTGAGGTGGAGGGCCCGGTCGACGACGCCGCCCTCGCCCGTATCCACGAGATGGCCGAGACCTTCCTCGCGAACACGGTCATCGAAGACTTCACCGTCCACGTAGAAGACCGAGCCGCATCATGACGGCACGCATCGGAGTCATCACCTTCCCCGGCACGCTCGACGACCGCGACACCCAGCGCGCCGTCCGGCTCGCCGGGGCCGAGGCCGTGCCGCTGTGGCACCGTGACAAGGACCTGAAGCAGGTCGACGCCGTGGTGCTGCCCGGCGGTTTCTCCTACGGCGACTATCTGCGGGCGGGTGCCATCTCGCGCTTCTCGCCGGTGATGGAGACCGTGATCGAGCAGGCCAGGGCCGGGCTGCCGGTGCTGGGCATCTGCAACGGCTTCCAGGTCCTGACCGAGACGCATCTGCTGCCCGGCGCCATGCTGCGCAACGAGAGCCTTCACTTCGTCTGCCGTGACCAGAAGCTGCGGGTGGAGAACGCCGGCACCGCCTGGACCACCGACTACGCGGCCGGCCAGGAGATCTCCGTACCGCTGAAGAACATCGACGGCCGGTACGTCGCCGACGAGCGCACCCTCGACATGCTGGAGGCCGAGGGCCGGGTCGCCTTCCGCTACCTGACCGAGGGCGACACCGCCGACGGCTACGGCAACCCCAACGGCTCGCTGCGCGACATCGCCGGCATCACCAACGAGGCGGGCAACGTCGTCGGCCTCATGCCGCATCCCGAGCACGCCGTCGAGCCGCTGATCGGCACCGGCCGGACGGACGGACTCGGATTCTTCACCTCGATCCTGAAGAAATTGGTCAACGCATGACGCTCGACACGGTCAAGCACGCAGCCGAGACGCCGGACACCGACCAGCCCTGGGCCGAACTCGGCCTGAAGCAGGACGAGTACGAGCGCGTCCGCGAGATCCTGGGCCGCCGTCCCACCGGCGCGGAACTCGCGATGTATTCGGTGATGTGGTCGGAGCACTGCTCGTACAAGAGCAGCAAGGTCCATTTGCGGCAGTTCGGGCAGAAGGTGCCCGAGAACGACGCGATGCTCGTGGGCATCGGCGAGAACGCCGGTGTCGTGGACGTGGGCCAGGGCTTCGCGGTCACCTTCAAGGTCGAATCGCACAACCACCCCTCCTACGTCGAGCCGTACCAGGGCGCCGCCACCGGTGTCGGCGGCATCGTGCGCGACATCATCGCCATGGGTGCCCGCCCGGTCGCGGTGGTGGACCCGCTGCGCTTCGGCGCCGCCGACCACCCCGACACCAAGCGCGTCCTGCCGGGCGTGGTCGCGGGCATCGGCGGTTACGGCAACTGCCTGGGCCTGCCCAACATCGGCGGCGAGGTCGTCTTCGACGCCTGCTACCAGGGCAATCCGCTGGTCAACGCCGGTGCCATCGGCGTGATGCGGCACGAGGACATCCACCTGGCCAAGGCCTCCGGCGCCGGCAACAAGGTCATCCTCTACGGGGCCCGGACCGGCGGCGACGGCATCGGCGGCGCCTCCATCCTGGCCTCGGAGACCTTCGACGAGGCGAAGCCGAGCAAGCGGCCCGCCGTCCAGGTCGGCGACCCCTTCCAGGAGAAGCTGCTCATCGAGTGCACCCTGGAGGCGTTCGCCGAGAAGCTGGTCGTGGGCATCCAGGACCTGGGCGCGGCCGGCCTGTCCTGCGCCACCAGCGAGCTGGCGTCCAACGGCTCCGGCGGTATGCGCGTGGAGCTGGACGACGTACCGCTGCGCGACTCGACGCTCTCGCCTGAGGAGATCCTCATGAGCGAGTCGCAGGAGCGCATGTGCGCCGTCGTGGAGCCGGACAAGGTCGAACGGTTCCTGGCGATCTGCGAGAAGTGGGACGTCACCGCCACCGTCATCGGCGAGGTCACCGACGGCGACCGGCTGGAGATCTACTGGCACGGCGAGAAGATCGTCGACGTCGACCCGAAGACGGTCGCCCACGAGGGCCCGGTCTACGAGCGCCCGTACGCCCGCCCCGCGTGGCAGGACGCGCTGCAGGCCGACGACGCGAACAAGCTGGCGCGACCGGCGAACGGCGCGGAGCTGCGCGAGCAGGTCCTGAAGCTGGTCGCCTCGCCCAACCAGGCGTCCAAGTCCTGGATCACCAGCCAGTACGACCACTTCGTGCAGGGCAACACGGTGCTGGCGCAGCCGGAGGACGCCGGCATGATCCGCATCGACGCGGCCTCCGGCCTGGGCGTGGCCATTGCCACCGACGGCAACGGCCGTTACGCCAAGCTGGACCCGTACCACGGCGCCCAGCTGGCGCTGGCCGAGTCCTACCGCAACGTCGCGGCCACCGGCGCGAAGCCCCTGGCGGTCTCCGACTGCCTGAACTTCGGCTCGCCGGAGGACCCGGCGGTGATGTGGCAGTTCGCCGAGGCCGTACGCGGCCTGGCCGACGGTTGTCTGGAGCTGGGCACGCCGGTCACCGGCGGCAACGTCTCGCTGTACAACCAGACCGGTGAGGCGGCCATCCACCCCACCCCCGTCGTCGCGGTCCTCGGTGTGATCGATGACGTGCGGCGCCGCACCCCGGTCGCGTTCGCCGACGAGGGCCACCTCATCTACCTCCTCGGCGACACCAAGGAGGAGCTGGGCGGGTCGGCCTGGTCGCAGGTCGTCCACGACCACCTGGGGGGCCTGCCGCCCAAGGTGGACCTGGGGCGGGAGAAGCTGCTGGCCGAGATCCTGATCTCGGCCTCCCGCGACGGCATGATCGACGCCGCCCACGACCTGTCCGACGGCGGCCTGGTGCAGGCCCTGGTGGAGTCGTGCCTCAAGGGCGGCAAGGGTGCCCGCATCGTCGTCCCCGACGGGCTGGACCCCTTCGTCCTGCTCTTCTCCGAGTCGGCGGGCCGCGCCGTCGTCGCGGTGCCGCGCAGCGAGGAGCTGCGGTTCTCCGACATGTGCGGCGCGCGGGGCCTGCCGGCCACCCGCATCGGCGTCGTCGACGGCGATGTCCTCGACGTCCAGGGCCAGTTCACCATCCCGCTGAGCGACCTCAGGGAAGCTCATGAGGCGGCGATCCCGGCGCTGTTCGGCTGAGTCCGGCCGGGTCCGGCCGAGCCGGTCCGGTCGATCGGTGGTCCGTCCCTTCCCGGGGGCGGGCCACCGCGTCGTCGGGCGGCCGTACGGATGTCCGCCCGGCGCCCGCCGGCGCATCGGCCCGTAGGCGCGAGGCCAGGAGCAGTGCCAGCACCAGCACGCCCGCCGAGCAGAGGAAGACCACGCCTATGGATGAGCTGAAGGCGTCCACCGCGCGGGTGTGGGCCTCGCCCTTCAGGGCCGGTATGGCGCTGGTGGAGCCGCCGGGGCCACGGTCGGCGTAGACGCGGGCGAGCACCGTGCCGAAGAAGGCCGTGCCCAGGGAGCTGCCCAGGGTCTGGAAGAAGCGGACGCCGGTCGTCGCCACCCCGAGCTGGTGGTGCGGCGCGGACTGCTGCACCAGCACGATCAGTTGGCCCAGCGTCTGGCCGAACCCGGCGCCGAGCAGGAGGAGTTCGGCCCGTACGACCCACAGGTCGGTGTCGGCGCCGTTGGCGGAGAGCAGCAGGGTGGCCACGGCGGCGCAGGCCGTGCCGCTGATCACGGCCGCCTTCTCCGACCACCCGCGGGCGGCGAGCCGGCCCGTCAGCAGGCCCGAGGCGGCTATCCCGAGCGCTATGGGAATCATGAACAGGCTCGCGGAGGTGGGGGCGATGCCGCGGGCCAGCTGAAGGTAGATCATCACGTAGACCAGCGAGCCCATCATGGCCACGCCGACCAGGCCCTGCACGGCGAAGCCGGTACGCAGCGCGGGGATGCGGAACATGGTCAGCGGGAGCAGCGGCTCGGCAGCGGTGGCCTGCCGCCACAGGAACAGGGCGAGCAGCGCGACGGCACCGCCGAACAGCCCGAGGATCACCGGCGAGCCCCAGGCGTGATCCCGGCCGCCCCACTCCGTCACCAGCAGCAGCGCGGTGGAGAAGGCCGCCGCCAGCGCCGCGCCGAGGAAGTCGATGCGGTGCCGTTCGCCGTGGTGCGGGAGCTTGAGGGCGAGTGCGGAGACGATGAGCACGGCGATGCCGACCGGCAGGTTGACGTAGAAGATCCAGCGCCAGTCCGCGTGGTCGGCGAGCAGTCCGCCGACCACCGGCCCCAGGGCCATGCCGGCCCCCGCGACCAGCCCGCCTGTTCCGGCGCCCTTCCGCGTGCCCTTCTGGCCCGGCCCCTTGAGCTGGGCGAGGACGACCATGGTGACGCTCATCAGCCCGCCGCCGCCCAGCCCCTGCACCGCGCGGAAGGCGATGAGCTGCTCCATCGACTGCGCGGCCCCGCACAGCGCCGAGCCCAGCAGGAAGGTGGCGACGGCCCCGAGGAAGACCTTCTTGGCGCCCAGGGAGTCGCAGAGCTTGCCGTACAGGGGCAGCGCCGCGGTGGCGGCGAGCGAGAACGCGCTGATGAGCCAGGGGATGCGGTCGACGCCGTGCAGCGGGTCCAGCTCGCGGACGATCGGGACCGTCGCGGCCGAGACGATGTTCGTGTCGAGGACGGCGAGCAGCATCGTCACGAGGCAGACGGCGAAGCCGATGCGGAGCCGGGCCGGCGTCATACCGCCCGGCGCGGCGGGGGAGGGCGGTCCGCCATCGGCGGCCGCGCCGCCCGGGGAAGTCCGCGAAGACGTGGTGGAAAGGGTCATGGCTGCACCATGCCCGCCAAGCGTGGACCGAGTCAATGTTTAGCCCGGTATTATTTTTTGCCCTGGTACAGTGGTGCCATGGTTGAGGAGCTGGGGCTGCGCGAGCGCAAGAAACTGCAGACCGAGCGGCGCGTCTGGCGGACCGCCCTCGAACTCTTCCTGGAGCGGGGCTTCGAGAAGGTCTCCGTGCAGGAGATCGCCGCGGCCGCGGATGTCTCCAAGATGACCGTCTTCAACTACTACGGCTCCAAGGAGGACCTGGTCCTCAAGCCGATGGAGCACCACGCCGGGGACGCGGCCCGGGCCGTCCGCGACCGCCTGCGGGGCGAGTCGGCGGTCGCGGCGGTCTGCCGCCAGTTCGTCGAGATGCTGGAGCTGCGGGACCCGTCCGTCGGCCTGTGTGACCAGGCGGAAGTGCTCAGCATCCGCCGGCTGATCGTGGAGACCCCGGCCCTGCTGCTTCGCGCGTACGCCAACCGGATGCACGGCCTCCAGCGGCTCGCCGAGGTGCTGGAGGAGGAGGCCGGCGGCGACCGGATGGACGCCCAGGTGGCCGCGGGCCAGATAATGGCCGCCCGTAACGCGCTCATCAACGAGAACCACCGCAGGCTGCTGGAAGGCGAGACCGCCGACGCCGTGTACCCGGACGCGGTCGCCGCCGCGCACCGCGCCTTCGAGCTGGTGGAGCGCGGTCTGGGGGGCTACGCCACGCGCCCCGCCGAGTAGCCTCGACGCCATGCCCAGTGCCCGCAAGCCGTCCGGCAGGTCCCGCGCCCGCAGCTACGACTCCGCCAAGACCCGTGCCGCGGTCGTCGCGCAGTTCGGTCACGTACGCGTCGCCGTGGAGCGTCTGACTCCCGAGCAGCTCGCGCTGCCCACCCGCCTCGGCGACTGGACGGTCCGCGAACTGGTCGCCCATCTGGCCATGGCCGTCGAGCAGGTCCCGGCGGCCCTGGCGCGGCCCGCGCCGCCCGCCCAGGAGGTCACCCTCGCCACCTGGCCGTCCGCGACCCGCGCGCTGGCCGGGAAGGTCGACGAGATCGCCCGCGCGACGGCGGCCGAGGCCGCGCCGTCGGACCTCATGGACCGCGCCGCGGCCCGCTACGCCGAAGCCGTCCCCATGGCCCCCGACGACCGCCTGCTGGCCGCCCGTATCGGCGCGATGCGACTGGCCGACTTCCTGGTGGTCCGCTGCGTCGAACTGGTCGTGCACACCGACGATCTGGCTGCCGCCACCGGTCTGGAGATCCCGTACGACCGCCAGGCCCTGGCCACCGCCACCCGGCTGCTCGCCGACGCCCTCGCGACCAAGGCGCCGGGCGGCTCGGTCGAGGTCCGGGTGCCGCCGTTCGCGGTCGTCCAGTGCGTCGAGGGCCCCCGGCACACCAGGGGCACGCCGCCGAACGTCGTCGAAACCGACCCGCTCACCTGGCTGCGCCTGGCCACCGGCCGTACGACGTGGCCGACGGCGGTCGAGGGCGCGGCGGTCAGCGCCAGCGGCGAACGGGCCGACCTCGCAGCGTACTTGCCCCTTATGGGGTGATTCCGACAGGCAATCGGCAGGCCGGACACCGGCCCTCTGAGTGCGACGAGACCAGCCCGATACGCCCGGGAATCACCACAAGCGTTCACCTGAACGTCGCGCACCCACATACGAGTGGCGCATCTCACCCCGACCCCGTACGGCGGGGTGTACGGCACCGGGCACAGCGGGGGCGGCGCGGACGGGCTCCGGGCCCGAATCGGGCGGGTCCCGGGTGTGGAGAGCGTGGCCGCGAGCCCTCCGCGGTGCACGGTTCCGTCCGTGAGCGGGCGCTCACGCCCGGCATTCCTCCACCCGGACCAGGGCCCCCGGCGCCCGCCCGGGTTCGATCCCCGGTTCGGATGAATCGCGGACCTGCCCTAGACTCGGTGTCGTGCCACGTGGTGACGGACGACTCAGCCACGACCTGCTCCCCGGCGAGAAGGGCCCCCAGGACGCATGTGGCGTCTTCGGTGTCTGGGCTCCGGGTGAAGAGGTCGCCAAACTCACCTATTTCGGGCTGTATGCCCTGCAGCACCGCGGACAGGAGTCCGCGGGCATCGCAGTGAGCAACGGCTCCCAGATCCTGGTCTTCAAGGACATGGGCCTGGTTTCCCAGGTCTTCGACGAAACTTCCCTCGGCTCTCTTCAGGGCCACATCGCCGTGGGCCACGCCCGCTACTCCACCACCGGTGCCTCGGTGTGGGAGAACGCCCAGCCGACGTTCCGTGCCACCGCGCACGGCTCGATAGCACTGGGCCACAACGGCAACCTGGTCAACACCGCCGAGCTGGCCGAGATGGTCGCCGCGCTCCCCCGGGAGAACGGCCGCGCGACCCAGGTGGCGGCCACCAACGACACCGATCTGGTCACGGCCCTGCTGGCCGGCCAGGTCGACGAGGACGGCAAGCCGCTGACCGTCGAGGAGGCCGCGCCGCGCGTCCTGCCCAAGGTCATGGGCGCCTTCTCGCTGTGCTTCATGGACGAGCACACCCTGTACGCCGCCCGTGACCCGCAGGGCATCCGCCCGCTGGTCCTCGGCCGCCTGGAGCGCGGCTGGGTGGTGGCCTCGGAGACGGCCGCCCTGGACATCTGCGGCGCCAGCTTCATCCGCGAGATCGAGCCCGGCGAGATGATCGCCGTCGACGAGAACGGCCTGCGCAGCTCCCGCTTCGCCGAGGCCAAGCCCAAGGGCTGTGTCTTCGAGTACGTCTACCTGGCGCGCCCGGACACCGACATCGCGGGCCGCAACGTGTACCTCTCCCGGGTGGAGATGGGCCGCAAGCTGGCCGCCGAGGCCCCCGCCGACGCCGACCTGGTCATAGCGACGCCGGAGTCCGGCACCCCGGCCGCCGTCGGCTACGCCGAGGCCAGCGGTATCCCGTACGGCGTCGGCCTGGTCAAGAACTCCTACGTCGGCCGGACCTTCATCCAGCCCTCGCAGACCATCCGCCAGCTGGGCATCCGCCTCAAGCTCAACCCGCTCAGGGAAGTCATCCGCGGCAAGCGCCTGGTGGTCGTCGACGACTCGATCGTCCGCGGCAACACCCAGCGCGCCCTGGTCCGGATGCTGCGCGAGGCCGGTGCCGCCGAGGTCCACATCCGGATCTCCTCGCCGCCGATCAAGTGGCCGTGCTTCTACGGCATCGACTTCGCCACCCGCGCCGAGCTGATCGCCAACGGGCTGACCGTGGACGAGATCGGCACCTCGCTGGGCGCCGACTCCCTGGCGTACATCTCGATCGACGGCATGATCGAGTCGACGACGATCGCCAAGCCGAACCTGTGCCGCGCGTGCTTCGACGGCCAGTACCCGATCGAGCTGCCCGACCCGGAGCTGCTGGGCAAGCACCTCCTGGAATCGGAGACCGCGGGCCGGTCCAAGCCGGACCTGGACGGCGTCGAGACGCTGACGGCAGGGGTCGGCGGCGCCGACGCGCTGCGCCGCCCGTAGAGCTCGTACCCACCGACAGGAAAGATCTCAACGCCATGTCTGCCGAGTCTTTTGAGCGTGCCCCGGACGCGGGCACCAGCGCCAGCTACGCAGCAGCGGGCGTGGACATCGAAGCGGGCGACCGCGCCGTCGACCTGATGAAGCAGTGGGTCAAGAAGGCCACCCGCCCCGAGGTCGTCGGCGGCCTCGGCGGGTTCGCCGGCCTCTTCGACGCCTCGGCCCTCAAGAGGTACGAGCGGCCGCTGCTCGCCTCGGCCACCGACGGCGTCGGCACCAAGGTCGACATCGCCCGCCGGATGGGCGTCTACGACACCATCGGCCACGACCTGGTCGGCATGGTCGTGGACGACCTGGTCGTCTGCGGTGCCGAGCCGCTGTTCATGACCGACTACATCTGCGTCGGCAAGGTCTACCCGGAGCGGGTCGCGGCGATCGTCAAGGGCATCGCCGAGGGCTGTGTGCTGGCCGGCTGCGCGCTGGTCGGCGGGGAGACCGCCGAGCACCCGGGGCTGCTCGGGGCGGACGACTTCGATGTGGCGGGCGCCGGTACGGGTGTCGTCGAGGCGGACCGGGTGCTGGGCGCGGATCGTATCCGTACGGGTGACGTCGTCCTCGCGATGGCGTCCTCCGGGCTTCACTCGAACGGGTACTCACTCGTTCGCCATGTGCTGTTCGACCGGGCCGGGATGTCCCTGGACCAGCGGGTCGAGGAGCTCGGCCGCACCGTCGGCGAGGAGCTGCTGGAGCCCACCAAGATCTACTCGCTGGACTGCCTGGCGCTGACCCGCACCACCGATGTGCACGCCTTCTCGCACATCACCGGCGGCGGCCTGGCCAACAACCTGGCCCGCGTCATCCCGGACCACCTGCACGCCACGGTCGACCGGTCCACCTGGACGCCGGGCGCGGTCTTCGACCTGGTGGGCAAGGCCGGCCAGGTGGAGCGGCTGGAGCTGGAGAAGACCCTGAACATGGGCGTCGGCATGATCGCCGTCGTGCCGCCGGAGTCGGTGGACGTGGCGCTGGCCACCCTCGCGGACCGCGGTGTGGACGCCTGGGTCAGCGGTGAGATCGTCGAGCGCGGCGCGCACACCGAGGCCGTGACCCTGACCGGTGACCACCCTGCCTGAGGTGCCCGCCCTCAGGGCAGCACAGAACCCGGTCCGAGGTCACCACCCCGGACCGGGTCCGTGGAACTGCTGTGCACACCGTGCACGCACGACAAAAAAGACGTCGTACGTCAGGCGCGACGACGCTGCTGGGACGAGTTGCCCTCGTCCTCGTCATCGTCGTCTCGGTTGTAAAGGTCGGCGTACCGCGCGTACGGGTCGTCGTCCTCTTCATCCTCGAACGGCTCGCCGTTCGGCGGCTGCTGCTGTGCCGGCTGTTGCGGCGATGCACCCAGCTCTTCGGCCAGGCGTGAGAGATCAGTCCCACCGCTGTTGTACTTCAGCTGGCGGGCGACCTTCGTCTGCTTGGCCTTGGCCCGGCCGCGCCCCATGGCTCGACCCCCTCAACGACGGGGCTCGACGGCCCCAGAGTCTTGACACGCGTTCATGATTCAGAGCGGACTCTCGACGGAGAGACCGGCCCGTAGGGCTTTAACGGTACCTGCTTCCGCGGCCATACGGTACGTCGCCCGCACCACCGACCGCTCGGCATGACCGGCGAGACGCCCCGTCCCCGCTGGTCAGCTGCGATTTTAACCTGTTCGGACCGGCGACCCGCCGACGGGTGGTGAGGGATGTCTCCTTCACCACCCGTGATCCCTTACGCAGCGCTCAGAGATCGTTACGCGACCGGTTCCGCCTCCGCTTCCCGCACCCTGCGTGCCGCGGCCCGGCACGGTCCGTGACCGGTGCCGCGTTCGCAGGGGCATAGGAGCTGTCCCCGGGCCGTCCGACAGCATGATCGGATCGCGATCGGCTTCGGTCGGACCCGAGCATTGAGGGACATTGTCGGTCGGAACCGGTCGTCATCGCTCGCCCGACCGGCCGGAAAAATGGCCTGAATTCGACGTCCGGGCCGACGGACGCTGCCGTCCGCCGACCGGGCGTACGGGTCAGGACCGCCGGGCGTCCGCCATGCGCTGCTCGGCCAGCCGGTCCGCCGCGGCGGCCGGCGGAATGCCGTCCTCCTTCGCACGAGCGAATATCGCCAGCGTGGTGTCGAAGATCTTTGCCGCCTTGGTCTTGCAGCGGTCGAAGTCAAAACCGTGCAGCTCATCGGCAACCTGGATCACGCCACCGGCGTTCACGACGTAGTCCGGCGCGTAGAGGATGCCACGGTCGGCGAGGTCCTTCTCGACGCCCGGGTGCGCCAGCTGGTTGTTGGCGGCGCCGCAGACCACCTTCGCGGTCAGCGCCGGCACCGTCTCGTCGTTCAGGGCGCCGCCGAGGGCGCACGGCGCGTAGAGGTCCAGGCCCTCCGTACGGATCAGCGTGCCCGTGTCCGCGGCCACGGTGACCTGCGGGTGCCGGGAGCGGACGCGCTCGATCGACTCGGCGCGCACATCGGTGATCACGACCTCGGCGCCGTCCTGGAGGAGGTGCTCGACGAGGTGGTGGCCCACCTTGCCGACGCCCGCGACGCCGACCTTGCGGCCGCGCAGCGTCGGGTCGCCCCACAGGTGCTGGGCGGAAGCGCGCATTCCCTGGAAGACGCCGAAGGCGGTCAGGACCGAGGAGTCGCCGGCGCCGCCGTTCTCGGGGGAGCGGCCGGTGGTCCACCGGTTCGCACGGGCGACGATGTCCATGTCCGCGACATAGGTGCCGACGTCGCACGCGGTCACGTAACGGCCTCCGAGAGAGGCCACGAACCGGCCGTAAGCGAGCAGGAGTTCCTCGGTCTTGATCAGCTCGGGGTCACCGATGATCACGGCCTTGCCGCCACCGTGGTCGAGACCGGCGAGGGCGTTCTTGTACGACATGCCACGGGAGAGGTTCAGGGCGTCCAGCACGGCCTCGTCTTCGGAGGCGTACGCGTGGAAGCGGGTGCCGCCGAGGGCCGGGCCCAGGGCGGTGTCGTGGATGGCGATGACGGCCCGCAGACCGCTGGCGCGGTCCTGGCACAGGACGACTTGCTCGTGGCCACCCTGCTCGGAACGGAACAGGGTGTGCAGGACGCCGCCGTCGGCGCTGACGGGAAGACGTACGTCGGTCACGGTGGTGACTCCCATAAGTCGCGGAGGACGCCCTCCGGTGGCTCCCACGTACTTGTGGCAGGGGGGAGGGCGGGAGGGCCGGTCGGGAAGAGAGTAAGACCTGAAGGGGGCACTGATCGGTGCAGTGCGAAGGATCACCCTCTCCTGGGGGACGGGCGTGGGACGATTTGCCGTACCTCGGGCCGGGCGGCGTGAGCCAACTCCCGGCACTTTGCACCTCTTTGCCATTCTTTGCTGTTGTTTCCGTGGGCGGCATCGTGAAGGAATCGAAGGAGCGGGCGTGGCCCTGGCGTCGTCGGTGATGGTCCCGTACGCGGCATATCTACGGGTCTACGAGCCGCTGGCAGCGTTCCCCGAGCCGGAGCGCTCCTACTGGGCGCGCTACGCCCGGCGCGCCGAGACCCCTACGGTTCAGGACGAACTTCGGCGGTCCCTGGCCGATTTGCTGCCCACTCCGCCCGTTCCGGTGCCGGTTCACGAGAGCCGCGACGCCTTCGTCGCGGTCGTGGACGGCGTGACGTGCGTCTGTCCCTGGCGGACGCGGCTGCGCGGCTGGCAGGCCCTGGAGGAGCTGTCCGAACTGCTGCCGGCGCCGGTGCTGGACGCGGCGCTGCCGCCGGTGGTACGGCGCCAGGCGGCCGCGGACTACGAGGAGTGGCTGGAGCGCAATCCGGACGCCCGGCCGTGGATCCGTACCGCCACCTGGCACGTACCGGTGCGCTGGTTCGCGCTGTTCGGCGACGACGAGCGGGAGTACACCAAGAGCGAGCAGGGCCCGGTGCTGCGCTACCGCACGCCCATGGTGCAGGCGCGGCGCCGGGTGGCGCGGGGGCTGCGGACGCTGCGCGACTCCCTGGAGGAGGGCCCGCTGATCGACGGCCTGGTGGACGTGGGCCGCTGGCTGGAGGAGTTCCATCCGCGGGCGCTGGTGGAGCTGGACTACGGCGGGCTGGTGCACGCGGTGCCCGAGGGGCAGCTCGCCGAGGACCGGTCGGCCGCCGAGGTGGCGGACGGGCTGGCGGCGCTGCGGGAGGGCGACAGCGACCGGGCCGGCGAGGCGTACGAGAAGCTGTCGGACCGGTGGCGTGAGGTGCGCGAGCGGCAGTTCGCCAGCTGAGACGGCGGGTGCGGGAGGGGTGCGCGGGGCCGCTGCGCTGCGTACGGTCTTGCGATGCGGTTCGTAGGGTGACCCGACGCGGCCCGTACGGGCTCCGGCCGGCCCTTGTCGTTCCCGCGGAACGACAAAATGATCAGCGGCCGACGAGGTTCGTGCACACTACTGAGACGAAGGTGAAGGACGTAGGTCCCGATCCGGACGATTACCTCAAGCGTGACCTAAAGCACTGACTTCGGGCCTTGCGGCCAAGCCATACCCTCGTGCCAAAATAGGACAAGGAGCCCGACAAGGGTTCCTTCCGTCCTAGTAAGGGCGGATAGTTCGCTATTGCGCTCCTTGGTGGGTCTGATGGCGGGTGGTCACTGTGTGACTGATCGTCACGGTGGGGTGACTGTCCGCTATGGCATGGTCCATCGGCTTCCGCCGAGGTTGAACACCTGAGAGGGCAATTCCATCGGTTTGGCCGACGTGGCTGGACAGATGGTGTAGTTGTAGTGCCGAGGACAAGCCGTTCGTCCTATAACCGACTCGGCCCGCGTCCGCCATTTCGGGCAACGCGGGTCAAGGTGCAGAATTTAGAGGAAAGAACCGTGATGGTTCGGTTCTCCCGAGGAGGCCGCTCATGACCGCTCGCACCCCTGACGCCGAGCCGCTGCTTACCCCCGCCGAGGTCGCCACGATGTTCCGCGTGGACCCGAAGACGGTGACCCGCTGGGCCAAGGCAGGCAAGCTCACGTCCATCCGCACGCTCGGAGGACACCGGCGCTACCGCGAGGCCGAGGTTCGCGCACTGCTCGCGGGCATTCCGCAGCAGCGCAGCGAATCCTGAACAACCGCATGACCGGGCTGTTTTCGGGCCCCCCAACCCGATACCGGCCCATGGAGCCCCAGCCGGCTCCGCTCAGCACCACCTAGCACCACAAAGCTCCATATGACGCGGTGTCTGCCCCAACAGGCGCCACACCCGCACCATCTGGGTACGTCATCGATCGCGCTGGACTCCGCCGGGTCCAGCGCGATTTTTTTGTGCGCGCCGAACCGGGCCCGGAGCCGGCCCGGCCGGCTGGACACCGCCCGCGGGGGCCGCCGGGAGCGGGCCCCCGCCGTTCTCCGGTCCAGTCCGCGGACTGCCGGGTGGGTGGTGCAATTGCACATATTAAATTGACCGGGTGTAGGGCGGCCGTAAGCTTCCCGGTTCCCGAAAGTCGTCCGGTGACACCCGTCACAGGCATGGACGCTTGTGGCCTCGACGCCGCTGCGATAAAGGGCCCGCGCCCCGCTCCTTCCTCAACAGCCTCCCACCGCAAGGCCGGTGGGGAAGGCGCCGTTGGTCACCGGGCGGCGGGACTTTCGTCCTCCGCCGCTCCGGCCGGCGGCGCGTGGGCGGCTTCGGAGGACGCCGGGTCCGTGTGCGGTGGGGCGCCAGAGGCCGTGGAAGGGCCCGTGGCGGGCCTTTCGGGCGGTCGAGCGGCGGAGTCGGCGGCAGGAGCGCCGTCGGCGCGGCCACGGGGCTCCATGGCGAGCCGCAGCAGGCGGGCGCACACGGGGCAGTGGCGGGTCAGGTGGCGATATCCCGTGGCGGCCGACAGATGGGCCCGCAGCAGCGCTCTGGTCTCGTGCCTGGCGGCTGTCGGCATCGCAACTCCTCCCGGCCCCGCGCTCTGCCTCGTGACTACCGGCGGTGCACGCCTCGGTCAATACGCGGAACGGCCCCCGGTCCGTACGCCCCCGGCCTTCAGGCCACGGGGTGCAACACTCCCGTCCACACTCCCCGGCCGGAGGGCAACGCAAACGGCCCGCATCCCAGAGGATGCGGGCCGATCGATGCGGTCCTGACGGGATTTGAACCCGCGGCCTCCACCTTGACAGGGTGGCGAGCACTCCAAACTGCTCCACAGGACCTTGGTGCCGCTTCCGCTTGCGCGGTGCTGCGAAGCAAGACTCTACAGCAGGTCAGGGGGTGCGGTCGAACCCGGTCCCGGCGGCCCGTACGGGAGGGGCCGCCGGGACCGCTCACGCCTTGGGCACCGCCGCGTCCACGGCCTTCACGATCCGCTTGTCGGAGACCGGGTACGCCGTGCCGAGCGCGTGCGCGAAGTAGCTGACCCGCAGCTCCTCGATCATCCAGCGGATCTCCCGGGCCTCGGCGGGCACCGGCCGGCCCGGCGGGAACTGCTCCAGCAGCCAGGCGTACTCGTCCTGCATCTCCTTGACCTTCGCCATGCGGGAGCGGTCCCGCTCGGCGTTGTTCGGCAGCTGCTGGAGCCGGCGGTCGACCGCGACCAGGTAGCGCATCAGGTCCGGCAGCCGCTTCGTGCCGTGCGCGGTCACGAAGCCGGGCTTGATCAGGGCGGCCAGCTGCTCCTTGATGTCGGTGAGGGAGGGGAGCAGGGAGGGGAAGGTGGTGGCTTTGAGGCGGCGCTCACACGCCTGCCAGGCCGCCAGCACCTCCCGGGTCTGCTGGACCGTGCGCATCGTCGCGTCCACCAGATCGGCGCGCACCGCGTCGAAGAGCTTGCGGAAGGACTCCTCGTCCCAGGCCGGTCCGCCGTGGGCGGCGATCAGCCGGTCCGTGGCGGCCGTCACACAGTCCTCGAAGAGGGCCTGGATGGAGCCATGGGGGTTGGCCGAGAGTGCGAGCTTCTGTTGATTGGTGAGCTTTCCCTGCGCGAACTTGGCTGGGTTGCTCGGAATATTCAGCAGAATCAGACGACGGGTGCCGACCCACATCGCGGCCTGCTGCTCCGCCTCGGTGTCGAAGAGGCGTACGGCCACGCTCGCGCCCTCGTCCACCAGCGCCGGGTACGCCTTCAGGGGCTGTCCGCCGCGCCGGGTCTCGAAGGTGCGCGGCAGCGTGCCGAGCGTCCAGGACGTCAGGCCGGTGCGCTGCTCCAGGGCGGTGGGCGCCCCGGCCCCGCTGCCCTTGCCCTCCTTGGCGGGCCGCTCGGCGGCCTGCGCGAACGCCTTGGTGAGCGCCGCCTGCGTCTTCGGCTTGAGCTTCAGCCGCAGCGCTTCGAGGTCCTTGGCCTCGGCCAGCTTGCGGCGCCGCTCGTCGACCACCCGGAACGTGATCTTCAGATGGTCCGGGACCTTGGCCAGGTCGAAGTCGGCCGGGTCGACCGGGACGCCGACCATCCGCTGGAGCCCGGCCGCCAGGGCGGTGGTCAGCGAGCCCTGGAGGGGCACCGTCGAGTCCAGGAAGCGGGCGGCGAAGTTCGGTGCCGGTACGTAGTTGCGGCGGATCGGCTTGGGCAGCGAACGGATCAGTTCGGTCACCAATTGCTCACGCAGACCCGGGATCTGCCAGTCGAAGCCTTCGGAAGTGACCTGGTTGAGCACCTGGAGGGGGATGTGGACGGTCACACCGTCCGCGTCCGCACCCGGCTCGAACTGGTACGTGACGCGGAACTTCAGCTTCCCCTGCCGCCAGGAGTCCGGGTAGTCGTCCTTGGTGACGGCTTCGGCGGACTCGTTGATGAGCATGGAGTGCTCGAAGTTGAGCAACTCCGGTTCATCGTGACGCTTCTTCTTCCACCACGAGTCGAAGTGCGCACCGGATACGACATGTTCGGGCAGCCGCTGATCGTAGAAGTCGAAGAGCGTCTCGTCGTCCACCAGGATGTCGCGCCGGCGCGCCCGGTGCTCCAGCTCCTCGACCTCGCCGAGCAGTTTGCGGTTGTCGTGGAAGAACTGGTGGTGGGTACGCCAGTCGCCCTCGACCAGGGCGTTGCGGATGAACAGGTCCCGGGAGGTCTCCGGGTCGATCCGCCCGTAGTTCACCTTCCGCTGGGCGACGATCGGTACGCCGTACAGCGTCACCCGCTCGTACGCCATCACCGCGGCCATCTTCTGTTCCCAGTGCGGCTCGCTGTACGTCCGCTTCACCAGGTGCTGGGCCAGCGGCTCGATCCACTCGGGCTCGATCCTGGCGTTCACCCGCGCCCACAGGCGGGACGTTTCGACCAGCTCCGCCGACATGATCCAGCGCGGCGGCTTCTTGAAGAGCGCCGAACCGGGGAAGACCGCGAATTTCGCGCTGCGGGCGCCGAGGTATTCGTTCTTGGCTTCCGTGTCCTTCAAGCCGATGTGCGAAAGCAAACCGGAGAGGAGGGAGGTGTGAATGGGGTCGGGCGCCGCGTCCTGCTCGCTGAGGTGGACGCCCATCGTCTTGGCGACCGTACGCAGCTGCGAGTAGATGTCCTGCCACTCGCGTATACGCAGGTAATTCAGGTACTCGTTGCGGCACATCCGGCGGAATGCCGAGGACGACAGCGCCTTCTGCTGTTCGCGGACGTACCGCCACAGGTTCAGATACGCCAGGAAGTCGCTGGTCTCGTCCTTGAAGCGGGCGTGCTGCTGGTCGGCCTGCTGCTGTTTGTCGGCGGGCCGCTCGCGCGGGTCCTGGATCGACAGCGCCGCCGCGATCACCATGACTTCGCGTACGCAGCCGTTGCGGTCGGCCTCCAGCACCATCCGGGCCAGCCGCGGGTCCACCGGCAGCTGGGACAGCTTGCGCCCCATCTGGGTGAGCCGCTTCTTGGGGTCCTTCTGCTTCGGGTCGATGGCGCCCAGCTCGTGCAGCAGGTCGACGCCGTCCTTGATGTTGCGGCGGTCCGGCGGGTCGATGAACGGGAACTTCTCGATGTCGCCGAGGCCGGCCGCGGTCATCTGCAGGATGACGGAGGCCAGGTTCGTCCGCAGGATCTCGGCGTCGGTGAATTCCGGGCGGGTGAGGAAGTCGTCCTCCGAATACAGCCGGATGCAGATGCCGTCGCTGGTCCGGCCGCAGCGGCCCTTGCGCTGATTGGCGCTGGCCTGCGAAATCGGCTCGATCGGCAGCCGCTGGACCTTGGTGCGGTAGCTGTAGCGGGAGATCCGGGCCATGCCGGGGTCGATCACGTACCGGATGCCCGGCACGGTCAGCGAGGTCTCCGCGACGTTGGTCGCGAGAACGATCCTGCGGCCGGTGTGGCGCTGGAAGACGCGGTGCTGCTCGGCGTGCGACAGGCGCGCGTACAGCGGCAGCACCTCGGTCTGCGGCAGGTTCTTCTTGTTGAGCGCGTCCGCGGTGTCACGGATCTCGCGCTCGCCGGAGAGGAACACCAGGATGTCGCCGGGGCCCTCGGCCCGCAGCTCGTCCACCGCGTCGCAGATCGCGGTGATCTGGTCGCGGTCGCTGTCGGTGCCGCCCTCCTCCAGGAGCGGGCGGTAGCGGACCTCCACCGGGTACGTACGGCCGGAGACCTCGACGATCGGCGCGCTCGGGGCGTCGCCCCCGTCCCCTTCCGCCGGTACGGAGGCGAAGGAGCCGAAGTGCCGGGCGAAGCGCTCCGGGTCGATGGTCGCGGAGGTGATGACGACCTTCAGGTCGGGCCGCCGGGGCAGCAGCTGCGCCAGATAGCCGAGGATGAAGTCGATGTTGAGGCTGCGCTCGTGGGCCTCGTCGATGATGATCGTGTCGTACTGGCGCAGCTCGCGGTCGGTCTGGATCTCCGCGAGCAGGATGCCGTCGGTCATCAGCTTCACGAGGGTGTCGGAGCCGACCTGGTCGGTGAAGCGGACCTTCCAGCCGACCGCCTCGCCCAGCGGTGTCCTGAGCTCCTCGGCGACCCGCTCGGCGACCGTACGGGCCGCGATCCGGCGCGGCTGGGTGTGCCCGATCAGGCCCCGTACGCCACGGCCGAGCTCCAGGCAGATCTTGGGGATCTGGGTGGTCTTGCCGGAGCCGGTCTCGCCCGCGACGATCACGACCTGGTGGTCGCGGATCGCTTCGAGGATCTCGTCCTTCTTCTGGCTGACCGGCAGCTGCTCCGGATATGTGATCGCGGGCACCGCGGCGCGGCGCTGCGCGACCCGCAGCTCCGCCTCCTCGATCCCGTCGGCGATCTCCGCGAGCACGGCCGCGCGGGCCTCGGGCTTGCGGATCCGGCGCGCGCCGTCGAGCCGGCGCCCCAGCCGCTGCTGGTCGCGCAGCATCAGCTCGGGCAGCCGCTCCAGGAGAGCGGGCAGAGTGGGGGCGGCACCGTCGGGCCGGGCGGAGGCAGGCTGACTGGACATACGCAACCCAGGATCTCACCTCCGCGAATACGGTGGCGAACGAATTGCTGCCGGGGCGGACGGAGGAGAGGTGCGCGGTACGCATCCGGGAGGCGCCATCAGGCCCGGACCCGTACACCCGCAGCCCCCGCACCCCCTCGCCCATTCCCCACACAGTGGGCCGACCACCAGGGGAATGTCCGGGATAGGTGATTTAGCGTGGCCTTATGGATGATCAGCACGGTGAGCTTCCCCAACCGCACGGCGCCCATGGACGGCCTCCCACCAAGGCCGAGAGATGGGCCGCGTTCAAGAAGTCGCCGTTCCTGCCCGCCACCGTGCTGGTCTTCATCCTCGCCATCGCCGCCGGCCTCTTCGCGGGCTCGTACACCTACACCATGGCCAACCCGACCCCGCGGCACATCCCGACCGCCGTGGTCGGCCCGCCGGAATCCCCGCACGGCAAGGCGTTCGTCGGCGGCATGGAGAAGGCCCTGAACGCCTCCCTCCAGCTGCACGCGTACGACTCGTACGCCGAGGCCAAGGAGGGCATCGAGGAGCAGGAGGTCTTCGCGATCCTGCGGGTGCGGGAGCGGAGCGTGGAGCTGGACGTGGCCGGGGCGGCGGGCGCCCAGGTGGCGCAGGTGCTCGAACAGGCGGGGCCCGAGGTGGGCAAGGCGGTCGGCGTGCCGGTGGAGGTCAAGGACCTCAAGCCGCTGCAGGAGGGCGACCCGCGCGGGCTCGCCCTCTTCTACATCTCGCTCGCCGCGGTGATCATCGGCTTCGTCGGCGCGATCCAGCTGAGCGTGCACGCGCGCGGGCTCAACCCGCTGGAGCGGATCGCCTTCACCGTGCTGTACGCGCTGCTGGGCGCCTTCGCGATCGCCGCGGTCGTGGACTGGCTGCTGGGCGCGCTCGACCTGCCCTTCGTGGAGTCCTGGCTGATCCTGGCGCTGACGATGTTCACGTCCGGCATGGTCTTCACGATGTTCAACACCCTGATCGGGCGCTGGGCCATGATCCCGACATGGGGCCTGATGGTGCTGCTGGGCAACCCGTCCTCGGGCGGCGCGGTCTCCTGGCCGCTGCTGCCGTCCGTCCTCGGGCACATCGGCCGCTGGCTGCCGCCGGGCGCCTCGGTCAACGCGCAGCACACCGCCGTCTACTTCGGCGGCTCGCAGCACGCCTTCCCGTTCCTGGTGCTGGCGGGCTGGGCGCTGGTCTCCTGCGCGGTCTTCTGGACGTGGCGGCACCGGCATCCGGGCGGGCGCGAGGTGGGGGCGCTCGCTTCGGGCGTGCACCGGGCGGGTGCGCCGGGGGCCTGACGCGCGGTACAGGTACGGAGCGGCCGTCCTCCGGGGCGGCCGCTTCGGCCACCTGGCCCGGCAGGAGACCTGAGGAACGAGACCCGAAGCACGGGCCCCGAAGCATGAAAAAGGCCCCGATCCGAAGATCGGGGCCTTTTCCCACTGCTGGTGGCTGGGGCCGGGGTCGAACCGGCGACCTATCGCTTTTCAGGCGATCGCTCGTACCAACTGAGCTACCCAGCCACAGCGGTCCTGACGGGATTTGAACCCGCGGCCTCCACCTTGACAGGGTGGCGAGCACTCCAAACTGCTCCACAGGACCTTGCACTGTGCGAGAACAAGTCTCGCACACGGTAATGCGTGCCCCCAACGGGATTCGAACCCGTGCTACCGCCTTGAAAGGGCGGCGTCCTGGGCCACTAGACGATGAGGGCTGATGGCCCGCCTTGGTGCCTTGTGGGGCGCCGTCGGGGACGTGAGAAGCATATGGGATGCAGGGACCGTTCGCCAAAACGGTTTGTTCGAACCCGGCGGCGGGGGCCGCGACGGGTCGGCCGGACGGGTGGTCCGTCCGACCCGCGGGCGGTGTCCCGGGCGAGTCGTGAGGCCTATGGGGAGCTGGGGGACGGTGTGCCGGACGGGGTGGCCGAGGTGCCCGGGGAACGGGTGCCGGACGGCCCGGGGCTCGGCGACGGCGAGGCGCCCGGCCGGTTCTCCTGCGGCAGGTGACGGCTGACCTCGGCCTTCGACAGGCCCAGCCCGCCGAGCGTGATCTCGTCCCACGCCTGGAGGTGCCGGGTCCGGCGGTCCAGGTAGAGAACGGACGCCTGTACGGGCGCGGGCTTCTTGCCCTGCACCGCGCGCAGCCCGCCGCCGCCCGTGGAGCCCTCGATCATCAGCCGGGTGCCCCCGGGGAGCACGCTGTTCTCCCGGTGGTGGATGTGCCCGGCCAGGGCCAGCGGAGCCAGGCCGTCGGCTTCGGCCGCCGCGACCGGGTTGTGCGCCAGCGCGATGTCCACGGGGGTGCCGGCCAGCCGCTGCGTACGGAGCGAGTCGGCCAGCTTGCCGCCCGCCGTCCGCTCGTCGAAGTCGCCCTCCTCGACGACCGAGCGGTCCGGCGTGAACTGCGGGTCGCCGACGCCCGCGATGCGCAGCCCGCCGACGCTGACGGCCCGGCCGTCGTCGAGGACCGTCGCGTTCTTGCGGGTCGCCAGGTACTTCTGCGTGGTGGCGGAGTCGTGGTTGCCGCGCACCCACACGTACGGCGCGCCGAGCGTGGCGACCGGGTCCAGGAACGCGTTCTCGGCGGCCGAGCCGTGGTCCATGGTGTCGCCGGTGTCGATGATCACGTCGATCTTGTACTGCTTCACCAGCGACTTGATGATCTGCCAGGCCGCCGGGTTCAGGTGGATGTCGGAGACGTGCAGGACGCGGATGGTGGTGGGGTCGGGCGTGTACGCGGGCAGCGTCGAGGTCGCCTCGTACAGCTTGGTGACGTTCGTGACCAGGCGTGCCAATTCCTTTTGGTACACATCGAATTCGCTGACGATGTTGCGGGCGTTGCCGACCACCGAGGGTGCCGAGGACAGCAGCCCGGAGAACTTCGGCTCCAGGACCGACTTGGGGTTCCAGGTGGCGTACGCGGCGGCGCCGGACGAGGCCAGCAGGGCGAGCGCCAGCCCGCCGGCCGCCAGCGCGCGGCGCGGCCTGCGGTAGACGGCCAGGCCCAGCGCGGTGGCGCCGGAGACGACCGCGACGCAGGAGCGGAAGGCGAGGGTGCCGGTGCCGCTGATGACGTCGCGGGTGACCTGCTCCTGGAGGCCGGCGAATCGTTCCGGGTGGTCGACCAGGGCCTGGGACCGTACGGGATCCAGCCGGTCGACGTCGACATCGAGCCGTATCGGCGCGTAGTGGCTGCGCAGTTCCAGGGCGCCCAGCGGCGAGACATTGATCTTCGTACCGCCGGTGAGCGACGGGCGCAGTGTCATGTTCGTGTCCACCGGCCCGACCGGCGCGTGGATGCTGCCGACGATCAGCAGCCCCAGCCAGGCGCCGAGCAGGGTGACGGCGAGCAGCCCGAGGGCGCGGGCGTACGGGTGCGGGGTGTGGGTGAGGGTACTGGTGGGGGCGGAGTGATGGGAGCGGTAGTCGCGGAGGACGGCGGCGGGAAGGCCCCGTACCCGGGTGAGCGAGGCACGGAGCAGCCGGAGCACGGAGGAGCCGGAGGAGCCCGGGGAGTCGTCCCCGGGCGGCGCGACGCGAGCCATTGGGCGCGTATTCCCGGGCGCCGCGCCCGTCATGCCCGGAAAACGGCCCGTTAAGGGCGCCGGGAACCGCCGCGCCGCTGCCCCGCCGACGGGGCCGCCCGGTACCGCTGCCGTGCGTGGCGTGGCGGACAATGGGGGGTGTGCTGGAGATGACGCGCGAGGAGTTCGAGGAACTGGTCGCCGAGGCGCTGGACCGGATCCCGCCGGAGCTGACACGGCTGATGGACAACGTGGCGGTGTTCGTCGAGGACGAACCACCGGCCGAGGACCCCGATCTCCTGGGGCTGTACGAGGGCACGCCGCTGACCGACCGCGGCGAGTGGTACGCGGGCGTGCTGCCCGACCGGATCACCGTCTACCGCAACCCGACCCTGCGCATGTGCGAGACGCGCGAGGACGTGGTGGCGGAGACGGAGGTGACCGTCGTCCACGAGATCGCGCACCACTTCGGCATCGATGACGAGCGGCTGCACGCGCTGGGGTACGGCTGAGGGGCGCGCCGGGTTCGGGGCCTGGTGACCGGCGGTTCGCGGCTTTCGTGGCGTTCGGGGTGCTGCCGGGGGCGTCCGGGGCGGTGATCAGGGGAAAACGGGCCGGATCCGGTGCGTACGGCGCGTGTCCTCCGGCCGTCGGCGGGAGTTGGGCAGGGCGTTCATCTCCGCAGTCTCCGCGCCCCCGGATCCGGAGGTCCCGCCTGTGCGCCCGATCGCTTCCCCCCTTACCGGACCGGCCCTGACCCGGCTCGCCGCCGCCGTGGCCGCCGCGTCCGCCCTGACCGCGTCGCTGAGCGGCTGCATGGCCGTGAGCGACGCGGAACCGCCCAGGCCCTCGGGTTCGGCCGCACGGCACGACGGCGGGCCCGCGCCGGACGGCGGTGCGGTGGACAGCCGTACGGAAAGTCCCCGGCGCACGGCAGGGCGCATGGTCGGCGGACACGGTGCGGAGGGGCACGCGGGGGCGCCCGCGAAGGGACGCGCGCCGTCGGAGCGCTCGGCGGAGCCGCAGCCCGAGCCCGCGTCGGGTGACGTTCCCGGCCCTTCGCAGGCCGGCCCGTCGCGTTCCCGTACCGCGGCGCCCCCACCGTCGAGGCCCGGCAGCAGCCGGCCCTCGACGCCCTCCCGGCCGCCCCGTACGACTCCGACCGTGAAGCCGACACCGAGCGCGACCCCGGACCCGGAGCCGAGCGCTCCCGCGTCGTCCCCGACGTCCGGGCCGCCCGGTCCGTCACAGCCGGAAACTTCGGGTTGACGGAGAGCGCGGGCTGACGGGGCGGGGCGGTGTACTAAGGGTGCTGGACTGCGTACGGACGGGACCGGACGGCATACGGGCGCGAGGCCGTAACCGGGACTGAAGGGCAGCGGCGGGGGAGCGGGGTGGCGGGGCGCACGAGGCGGGCGGGGGCGCGGGTGGCGAACGGTGGTTCGGAGGGCATTTGCCTTTCGGGGGCCAAGGTGAGTATGGTGGTAGATCGTTTGATCCCATTTGCCCGGCGCGTGAAGAGCGCCGTGTGGCGCGTTCTCTCCCTTGCCGTGGCTGACCGCATTGAGGCGGTCGTTTTCGAAGTCTCACGGAGTTTGGGCGCGTGCCTGTGCCGAGACTCCGGAAGGTTTCGCATTTCGCATGTCTGTTTCCACTGATCAGTCCGTCCTGCCCGCGGCCGACGAGCAGGCCCCCCAGCAGGACCAGGCCGTCGCCGAGACGGTGACCGAGGCGGCCGCCCAGGCCGAGTCCCCCGAGACGGCCGAGTCCCCCGAGGACGCCGCCCCGCAGATCACCTTCGCCGACCTCGGCCTCGACGAGAAGATCGTCCGCAAGCTGGCCGCGAACGGTGTCACCACCCCGTTCCCCATCCAGGCCGCGACCATCCCCGACGCGCTCGCCGGCCGCGACATCCTCGGCCGCGGCCGTACCGGCTCCGGCAAGACCCTCTCCTTCGGTCTGCCGCTGCTCAGCCGCCTGGCCGGCGGCCACACCGCGAAGAAGCGCCCGCGCGGCGTCATCCTCACCCCGACCCGTGAGCTGGCCATGCAGGTCAGTGACGCGCTGCAGCCGTACGGCGACGTCCTGGGCCTCAAGCTCAAGGTCGTCTGCGGCGGTACGTCCATGGGCAACCAGATCTACGCGCTGGAGCGCGGCGTCGACGTGCTCGTCGCCACCCCCGGCCGACTGCGCGACATCATCAACCGTGGCGCCTGCTCGCTGGACGACGTCGAGACCGCCGTCCTGGACGAGGCCGACCAGATGGCCGACCTGGGCTTCCTGCCCGAGGTCACCGAGCTGCTCGACCTGATTCCGTCCGGCGGCCAGCGGATGCTGTTCTCCGCCACGATGGAGAACGAGATCGGCACCCTGGTCAAGCGCTACCTGACCGACCCGGCGACCCACGAGGTCGACGCGGCCCAGGGCGCGGTCACCACCATGACCCACCACGTGCTGGTCGTGAAGCCGAAGGACAAGGCGCCGGTCACCGCCGCCATCGCCGCCCGCAAGGGCCGCACCATCATCTTCGTGCGCACCCAGCTCGGCGCCGACCGCGTCGCCGAGCAGCTCTGCGACTCCGGCGTGCGCGCCGACGCGCTGCACGGCGGCATGACGCAGGGCGCCCGTACGCGCACGCTGGCCGACTTCAAGGACGGTTACGTCAACGTCCTCGTCGCCACCGACGTCGCCGCCCGCGGTATCCACGTCGACGGCATCGACCTGGTCCTGAACGTGGACCCGGCCGGCGACCACAAGGACTACCTGCACCGTTCCGGCCGTACCGCCCGTGCGGGCCAGTCCGGCACGGTCGTCTCGCTGGCCCTGCCGCACCAGCGCCGCCAGATCTTCCGCCTCATGGAGGACGCGGGCGTGGACGCCTCGCGTCACATCGTCGGCGGCGCCGGCGCCTTCGACGAGGACGTGGCCCGGATCACCGGCGCCCGCTCGCTCACCGAGGTGCAGGCCGACTCGGCGACCAACTCCGCCAAGCAGGCCGAGCGCGAGGCCCAGGAGCTCTCCCGCGAGCTGGAGCGCGCGCAGCGCCGTGCGGCCGAGCTGCGCGAGGAGGCCAACCGCCTGACCGCCCGCGCCGCGCGCGAGCGGGGCGAGGACCCGGAGGAGGCGATCGCCGCCGCCGAGGCCGCCGTGGAGGAGGCCGCCGAGGCCGTCGTACCGGCCCAGGCCGCTCCCGAGGCCGACGAGGCGCCGCGCCGCTCCACGTACCGCGACGAGCGGGGCAACTACGAGCGCCGTGACCGCCGGGACAACGACCGCGGTGACCGTGGTGGCGACCGCGGTGGCTTCCGTCGTGACGACCGTTCCGGTGGCGGTTTCAACCGTGACCGCCGTGACGACCGCTCCGGTGGTGGCTTCAACCGTGACCGTCGCGACGACCGCTCGGGCGGCGGCTTCCGCCGTGACGACCGTTCCGGTGGCGGCTTCAACCGCGACCGCCGCGACGACCGCGGTGACCGTGGCGACCGGGGTGACCGTGGCGGCTTCCGTCGTGACGACCGCTCCGGTGGTGGCTTCAACCGTGACCGTCGTGACGACCGCTCCGGCGGTGGCTTCAGCCGCGACCGTCGTGACGACCGCTCGGGCGGCGGCTTCAACCGCGACCGCGGCGACCGCCCGAACCGTTCCTTCAACCGTGACGACCGCTCCGGCGGCCGCCCGGGCGGCGGCTACCGCTCCGGTGGCGGCGACCGTCCGTACAACCGCGACCGCCGCGACGACCGCCCCTCCTCGGGCGGCGGCTACCGCTCGGGCGGCGGCGACCGTCCGTACGGCCGCCGTGACGACCACCGCGGCCACGGCGCCGGCTCCTTCGGCCGCCGTGACGACAAGCCGCGCTGGAAGCGCAACGGCTGACGCGGGTCTGTGACATCGCGGGGCCCGCACCGTACTTCCGTACATCGTCACGGAAGCCGGTGCGGGCCCCGCGTCACAACTGCGGCTCCCGCACGGCCCGTTACCCGTACGCCGCGCCGCACACCGGGCCCGCCCGCCATCCTCGCCCCGAAGCGGACGCATCCGCTCCGGCCCTCCGATGGCCAATGCCTTCGGGCTGCGGCGGGTACGCGGGCTATGCTGCTCGGTGCGGGCCATTAGCTCAATTGGCAGAGCAGTGGACTTTTAATCCATTGGTTCAGGGTTCGAGCCCCTGATGGCCCACCGTCATCGGTTGAGGAAACCTCCTCTGACCTGCGAGGCAGCGACCCCATCGGCTCAGGCCGGTCGGGGCGCTGTTTCCTTTCCGGCCCGTGCGTGAGCGATGCGTGAGCGGGAGCGCCGGAGTCCTTGCCGACGGGTGTCTTCCGGCGACTCCTCGGAATGAGCTGCGCCGCCCTCTCGGCTATCTCACGGTCGAGCTCGGGCAGCAGACTCGTGTACGTGTCCGAGGTCAGGGCGATGGTGGAGTGGCGCAGGACCTCCTTCACTGTGTGGATGTCCCCGCCGCCTCCGTGGGTAAGGGTGGCCGCGACGTGACGCAGATCGCGGAGCGTGATCGGCGGCAGGTCCGTGGACGCCAGAATGCGGCGGAACGTCTCTGAGACGGATTCCGGGTGCAGGGGCGAGCCGTCTTCCTGGGTGAAGACCTTGCCCGAGTCCTGCCACGCGGAGCCCCACGCCAGGCGCTCCGCGTCCTGACGGGCCTTGTGGGCCCGCAGGACGCCCAGATTCAGGCTGTCGAGCGCGATCGTGCCGGCGCTGCCGTCGGTCTTGGGCTCGGACTCGTACGGAGCCCAGCCGTCCACCACGATCTCCTTGGCGGGCGTGATCAGCCCCGCCTCCAGGTCGATGTCCGTCCACTCCTGCCCGACGCCCTCACCGCGCCGCAGACCGCGTGTCCCCACGAGGTGGAAGAACGGGTACAGGCGGTCGCCCTCGGCGGCGTCGAGGAAGACACCGAACTGTGCCGGAGTCCACACCATGACGGGACTCGGCAGCGTGCCCGTCTCGCGCCACCGGCGGACGCGCTCCTCCGTCCACAGCAGAGGCTTCGGCCGCTTGCCGGATTCGAGTTCGACGTGGGCCGCCGGGTTGAACGTGATGAGCTGCTGGGCGATGGCGGCGTTGAGCGCGGCGCGCAGAGTCCGGCGGACAGCCTGCCGGGTGGCCGGGCCGTTCGGCTTCCGGAACGGCTTCATCCCGGCCAGCTTTCGCCGCTCCTCGGCCAGACGCGCTCGCTCGGCGGCCGTGGGACGTCCCGGCTTACTCAGCTTGCAGCGCGTGATCTGCTCGGTGCGGGCCCGGTTCTCGGCCTCGATCACCTCGTTCTGGAGCGCGATGGCATCGAACATTTCCACCAGGTGGCCGACGTGGAGACGGTCGAGGCGGAGGTGCCCGATGCGCGGCTTCAGGTGCACACGAATGTGCGAGGCGTAGCCGTTGAGCGTCGTCTTGCGCCGCTTCTTGGAGGCAAACCACGAGTCGAGACACTCCCCGACGGTGACGGTGCCACGCAGCGCCAGACCCGCCCTCAGCCGGCGCCGGGTCTCCTCAGGCTCGGGCAGCGGCGCCTTCTCGTCGGCGATCTCCTCCAGCATGGCGGTCAGCCGCTCAGTGCTGTCCGGGTCGTCCTGATCGACGAGGGCGAGGAGTGCGCGTATGCGGTCGAGGTCGGCCTGGGCGGCCTTGAGGCTCTCGTAGCCGGCGCGGCTGAAGGAGCGGCGGGCGCCGTCTTCGCGGGGCGGCAGCTCCTGGCGTATCGAGTAGGAGCCGTGCTTCCGGTTGGTGAGCTTGGGGCAGCTCTTGCCGAGCGGTTTGCCGGTGTGGGGGTCGCGGCAGTAGCAGCGGCGGTGAGTGGAGCCCTTCAAAGGCGTTCCTCCGGGGTCGGGTCGGTATCGGGTTCGGGCGGGTCGACGTCGCCCAGCGCGGGAGGCAGGTCGGGCGGGGTGGCCCCCGCGTCGCGCAGGTCGCGGCGGAGGTAGCGGAGGTTGTACTTGGCGGAGATGGCCTGGTCCGCGTACTTGGTCCGCCTGCGCTCGGCTTCTTCCTGCTGGGCACGGCTGGTGGCCGTCTTGGCGGTGAACTGCGCCTGCTCCGCCTCTTCGAGCGCGGCGAGGGCGGTGCGTACGAGGGCGGAGTGACGCTCGAAGTCGGGGACCAGGCCCGCATCACGCCCGGACACGTCCTCCTCGCCGGTGAAGCGTCGCAGGGCGTCCCAGGTCGGCACGAGGCTCTGGAACGGCAGTTCCTGGGTCTGGTCGACGTAACCGACCGGGAATATCAGGCAAACCGGATACGTCCTCAGGGCGGCGGCCAGGACCATGACGTCCACCAAGGGGAGGTTGGCCCGGCGCCCGGATTCCATGTTGGCGATCACGTTGCGCGGGATGGGGTGCCCGAGCTGCTCGCACCGCTCCGCCAGATCCTGTGCGCTCCACCCTCTCGCCTTCCTTCTTCGCCGGACTTCGCCGGCCACATTGGCCTTGACCCGGTCCGCCCACTCGGGAACGTCGTCCTCTTCATCATCCAAACCGTGTTGTGTCATGCAGACACATTAGCTTGGTCATCGTGGTAGGTGGGCGCCTGGAGCCGGACGTGACCCTCACGTTCGCCGACGGCTGTACCGGAAGGGGTGCGCACCCATGTACGACGACTCGATGGCTGGACGACCGAAGGGGATGAGCCGGGAGGAGATGCTCGCTCTGCCCGCCGCTGTTGACCTGGAAACGGGCAATCGAGCACTGGGGCTGGGGCGGAGCAAGGGATACGAGCTGGCCAAGCGCGGCCAGTACCCGTGCAAGGTCCTGCGGCTGGGCAACACCTACCGAGTGGTGACCGCCGACCTGCTGGAGCTGCTGGGTCTGGCGGCGTGAGGGTGAAGCAACGTAGCAACCCTGTCTGCGCTGAGCTGACACAGAAACGCTGGACTGTAGCGGGGTGCGGTCGTACGGTCTGTGGTCCCTCGCCGCGGTCGAACGGCCGCGAGACGCGGGTGGGCCCCCGGCGGGGCAACGCCGGAGGCCCGAGCAGAACCCCTCCATGGCCTCGTATGAACCGACCCGGCGGCAAGGGCGGGCAAGCCCGGAACCGCCAGATGAGGAGCTGCCCTGTGCAACCTACGACACCCGGCCCGAATCCCGTGGGCGGCCGAGCAGCCTGGCCGACCGTGGCAATACCGGGGGAGCCGGGTGCTCGCCCAGCCGACGACCGGACCGGAGATGTGGTCGAACCCACGGCGGGCAGCGCATCGGACCAGTTGCCGGTCCGGGAGCCCCTGAGGACGGGCGGAAAGGGGCTTGTCGGTCCCTTGACGGAAGGCGAGCAGGCACTGGCTGACCTGCGGGCGCAGGTACGGCGGTACGTGATCCTGCCGAGCGAGGAAACCCTCACGGCCGTGACGTTGTGGGTGGCTGCCACCCACCTGCAGCGCGCGTGGCAGCACGCACCCCGCCTGGCGGTGGTGGGGCCGGCCAAGCGGTGCGGGAAGTCGCGGCTGCTGGACGTGGTGACCGAGACGGTGCACAACCACCTGATCACGGTCAACGCCAGCGCATCGGCGATCTTCCGCTCGATCACCGACGAAGACCCGCCGACCCTTCTCGTCGACGAGGCCGACACCCTTTTCGGCACGGCCAAGGTGGCGGAGAAGAACGAGGAGCTGCGGGGCCTGCTCAACGCCGGTCACCAGCGCAACCGGCCCACCCTGCGGGTCGGCGGCAACGATCACAAGCCGCAGAAGTTCCCCACCTTCGCCATGGCCGCGCTCGCCGGTATCGGCGACCTGCCGGACACGATCATGGACCGGTCCGTGGTCATCCGGATGCGCCGCCGGGGGCCGGGAGAGAAGTACGACTCCTTCCGTACCGGTCGCGACACGCCTGCCCTTCACCGGACCCGCGGCCGACTCTCCGCATGGCTGAAGCCGCTGTACCGGCAGGCGATGGACAGCGAGCCGGACATGCCGGTCGAGGACCGCGCGGCGGACACCTGGGAACCGCTGGTGATCGTCGCCGATCTCGCCGGAGGTGAGTGGCCAGGACTTGCCCGCAATGCCTGCCGGACCATGGTCGGTCACGAGGCCGGGCAGGACGAGGAGGGGGGCCTGCGGACCCGCATCCTGGTCGACATCCGCCGGGCCTTCGCCGCCGAGGGCGATCCCGCGGTCCTGCGGACGAGTCGCCTGCTCGACCACCTCAACGCGGACAAGGAAGCACCGTGGGCCGAGCACGGCGCCAACGGCCTCACCCCGCGCGGCCTTCAGTTGCTGCTGAAGGACTACGGCATCAGCTCGGCCAACCGCCGCTTCCCCGACGGCGCCCAGGCCAAGGGCTTCGCGCGGAACCAGTTCGTCGACGCGTGGTACCGCTACTGCCCCGAGCCCGTGCCTGCGGCCGGGGCCGCCCATCCGGTGGCTGAGCTGTTGCCCGGCACTGCCACCTGACCCGACTCGACTCGTCGCACTCGTCCCCGCGCAGGTCAGCCCGGGGACGGGTGAGCGACCCGCAACGAGTCGACCCGACATCACCGTGCCACTCGTACCTGCCCTGACCAGGCACGCAACGAGTGGTACGAGTCACCGCACCGCACGGCGACCCACCGCTCCCCACGCCCGGGGCCGCCGTCCAAGCTGGAGCCCCACTTGCCTTCGCCCAACACCACCGCCCTGGCGTTCCTACGGGGCACCGCGGCGATCCGCCTCGGCATCATCCTGCTCGGCGCGACCGGCTTCGCCCTTTCGTACGACGCGCTGCGTCAGATGGCCGTCGCCATCCACATCCGTGGACTGCTGACGTACGCCTTCCCCCTCGTGATCGATGGCTTCATCGCCATCGGCGTCGGCGCCCTGCTCATCCTGCGCGCTGCGCCACCGCCCTCCCGGCTGTATGTCTGGGCGCTCGTCGGTATCGCCACCGGCACGAGCATCTGGGCCAACGCGCTGCATGCGATCCGTCTCAACCAGCAGATCCGCCCTACCGGCCTGCACCTGGACGACGTGACCGTCGGAGTTCTGTCGGCCATCGCTCCGCTGGCCCTCGCCGGTGCCGTTCACCTCTACCTCGTTGTCCGCCGCCACCCCGCCAAGGGCGGTGGCCCTGAGGAGGACGCCACCGCATATCGCCACGTCGGCGCCGTCCGCCACAACGACGGTATGGCCGAGTCGCGGCCCCTCCTCGCCGCCGAAGGAGGCCCAGGCTGTGAGGCCCCGGTGCTGAAACCTTGTGCCGATGAGGTGACGGAAAGCCTCCAGAGCGTGCCGGACGCCCCGACACAATCCGTCAAGCCCAGGGGCCGGCAGCCCAGCGCCACCATGGACCAGCTGCTCACCATCGGCCGCGATGCTCCCCGAGGACGCGGCGGGCGCATCTCACGCCGCAACGTCGAAGCAGCCATCCGAGCTGAGGGTTTCTCCGTGGGCAAGGACCGCGTGGACGAAGCCACCCGCACCCTTCAGACCGAGCTCGATAAGGCCCCTGCCGGGGCGACGTAAGCCCGGACGCCGTACCCGTCCCGTCTGCGGCTGATCCCGTCCCACTCGTCCCCGCGCAGGACAGCGCGGGGACGAGTGCCCGGCCCGCAACGAGTCGACCCGACAACACGACCCCACCCGTACCTGCTGTGACCAGGCACGCAACGGGTGGGACGAGACAGTCCCCTCGATCGGCAACGCTGCCTTGGAGAACAAGCCCATGCATGACTCGCACTACGTATCCGCCGATGAACGGCAGGAGATGGGTACCACCGCAACCAGCACAGCAAGGTATGGCGTTGGACCGTCCAAGGGCCGGTCCAACGGGGGTGCCTCCGCCCCGGGGGTGGCGGAGGGGCTCGGGCACCAGGGGGCGCCCGAGGAGGAGCAGCCCGCCGACACCAGCGCTGTGCCGCTCCCGCGTGCCGCCGACGCTGCCGCCGTGCACCGTGTCGCCCGCCGTCGCAAGCGCGAGAAAGTGCAGCGCACAGAGCGCGTCGATGTGCGCTACAGCGTCGATGAGAAGGGCGAGATCCTCGCCGAGGCCAGGGCGCTGAACATCGCCGCCGCCCACTACGTCGGCGCCATCGTCATGGCCCACGTCCATGGCCACCTCGCGCTGCCGGGACAACGCACCCTGCTCGACGACTACATCGACGAGCTCACCGCCCTCCGCCAGCAGGTCGCCAAGATCGGACACAACGTCAACCAGGTCGCCAAGAAGCTCAACTCCGGCGGCGATCCACACCCTGGGGATACCGCCGGCCTGGCCCAGGCCGAGCGCACCCTGACCGCAGCCGCCACCGCAGTTCGCCACATCGCGGCAGCAGCGAACGAGGCTGTGGCCCGGAAGGCGGACTGATGATCGCCAAGATCGGCAGCGGTAAGGACACCGCCGGTCTCATCCGTTATCTCTACGGTCCCGGCCGGGCCAACGAGCACACCGACCCGCACCTGGTCGCTTCCTGGGACGGCTTCGCCCCCGACCCCGGCCGCACGGATGACAACGTCACCGCCACAAGGAAGCTGCTGGTGGCGGATCTCGATCTGCACGTCAAGCAGGCCCGCCGCCTCGGTCGCGCGCCCAAGCAGCACGTGTGGCACTGCTCGATCCGGGCCGCCCCCGAAGACCGCACCCTCAGCGACGCCGAGTGGGCCACCATCGCTCGCCGTGTCTTGGCTGTCGCCGGCATCGCACCGGACGAAGATCCGGACGGCTGCCGCTGGATCGCCGTACGCCATGCCGCCGACCACATCCACATCGCCGCCACCACCGTCCGCGGCGACCTCCGGCCCGCCCGCCACTGGAACGACTACCTGACCGCCGACAAGGAACTTGCCGCCGTCGAGAAGGAGTACGGGCTCCGGCAGGTCCGTCGTGGAGATCGCACCGCTGCCAAGCGCCCTACCCGCGCCGAACGGGAAAAAGCCCGCCGCAGCGGCCATGCGACGACCGCCCGCGAGCGCCTGCGCACCACAGCCCGCACTGCCGTTGCCGCCGCAGCCAGCCCCGAAGAGTTCCTCGCCCTCCTCACGACCACTGACAGCGTGCTGGTCGAGGCCCAGCGTTTCCCCTCCGGCGACCTCCGCGGCTACAAGCTCGCCCTCAAGGGAGACACCAACGCCGCCGGCGAGCCGATCTGGTACTCCGGCTCCAAGCTCGCCCCCGACCTGTCCCTCCCCAAGATCCAACAGCGCCTCGAAGCCACCGCCTCCCAACCCGGCACTGGTCGGAGCAGGACCAGCCCGTGGCACCAGGCCATCACTGCCACCGAACGCATTCCCCACCATCTTGACCAGGTGGACGACGAAGCGGCCCAAGCCCAGCTGGCCGCCTTCGGCGAAGCCCTCGACGCCCTCCCCCTCCTCGCACCCCAGAACATGCGCCCCGAGCTCCGCCAAGCCGCGACCGCATTCGAACGCGCCACCCGCTCCCGCGTCCAGGCCGAACACCACCACGCCCGCACCCTGCGCGGCGCCGTCCGGGCCATGCTGCGCGAACCCTCCCCCAAGGACGGAGCTGCCCTGGCGATGCTCCTTGACGCAGCCATCCTCGTCACCCTTGCTGCCGCCCGCTGGCACCAGCTGCGCCACCACGACCAGCAAGCCGCCGCAGCCCAGCAGTCCCACCTCCACCTCCAGACCACCTACGACCAAACCGCCGTAGCCCCACTGGCCGCCCTCGCCCACCACAAACCCGCCGCCCCCACGGTCGAACGGTTCGCCGCCCTGATCTACGAGACGGCCCCCGCGCACGCCCAGCCGATTCTCGAAGACCCAGCCTGGCACGCTTTGGCCAGCGCTCTCGCCGACGCCGAAGCAACCGGGCACCAGCCCGCCAAGCTCCTCCAGCGGGCCGCCGATCAGCGCTCACTCGACGACACCCGCTCACCAGCAGGAACCCTCACCTGGCGCATCCGCCGTATCACCCAGAGCCGCGACACCCCCGACCGAACCCGTGCGACCCCCGGCACCAGGCCAGCTCGCCATGCCCCGCACGGGCAGTCCACGGCAGAGACACAGGGGCGACGCCGCCGATGACTAGGGCACGGCCGCCGGCCTGGTGACCAGCCCAAGCTGGCTATCCGCCAGAGCGCGGCATTCGGCGCCCAGAGACTGAGGGCCCACCTGCATCAAGGGTGTGAGTGCGCTGACCTCGTGGCCGCACCCCCACACCCCCACCCCTAGCTGTGGAGGGCGGAACGGGACGACGGCGATGCCGCAGGCATCGAACGGTTCGGCCTTCAGGTACCGCGAGCCCCCTGGGCCGCACAGGTACGTCGTCGCACCGGTGGCAACCGCAAGGTCGACAAGGCGCTGCGTCCGGCCCGGGCGGGAAGGCAGGGTGCTGCTGCGCAGTACGCGGCCGGGCCAACCGAGGGCCTCCAGGAGAGCCCGGGTGGAGGCTTAGGCGACCGCGGCAGTCCTGCCGTTTGTGATGATCAGGTCGAGGACCGGGTCGAGAGCTGCCCGCAGGACCGGCCAGTGCGGGCTGGCCCCGTAGTGGTGTTGGAGGGTGTGCCGGATACGGCGGCCGGCTCGGGCCGGATCGGCGATCTCCGCATCGCGAATGGCGGTCGACCGGCCGTTGGGAAGATGAGTAGGGAGGGTGAGCCACTGCCGCCGCGCCGGATCGTCAAGGGCCGCCAGGCGGGCTCGGTGCTGGTAGTCGCGGCGGGCGAACTGTACGTCGTCGAGGACGATCCAGTAGTCGGCGGCGAACAGCTTGGCGAGGGTGGTCAGCCGGGGGAAGAAGTTGGGCTGGTGGATCGCGCACCGCCCGCCTGGCGGCGGCAGGTCAGGAGGTGAGGAGGCGGCTGTCGAAGCCGTCCTTGATGAGGGACTCGTAGGCGGCATGTACGTCCTCCGGGACGTCCTGCTCGATGGCGAATCCGAGCTTGGGGTATTCGATTACCCGCTGCATGTCTCCGACGAGCATGTCGGTGACGAATGCCTCGTCGCCGATGGCCTTGAGGTAGTCGTCGAACTCCAGCGGTTCGGACGCGCACACCACCTCCACCTCGGGCCAGACCTGGCGGCAGGTGGCATAGGCGCGTCGTTCCATGTACGGCATGGCGGTCAGCAGCACCGACTTCGGCGTGATGCCGGCGGCGGACAGCACCTCCCGGGAGAAGGTGATGTTCTGGCCGGTGTTGGCGGCGTTCGGCTCGATCAGGACCGAGGTGTCGGGGACGCCGAGTTCCAGGGCGTGCTCGCGGAAGTGGACGGCCTCGCCGCGTGGGAAGCGGGTGGCGGTGTTGGGGCTGTTGCCGCCGGTGAAGATCAGGGTCGGGAAGAGGCCGGCGTGGTAGAGCTCGGCGGTGAAGGCGGCGACGCGCAGATCGTGACTGCCCAGGCCGATGGCCACGTCGCAGGGCCTGAGCTGGTGGTGCATCTGGTGGCAGTCCCAGATGAGTTTCGCGTTGTGCCACTGGTCTTCGGTGATGGTCCGCTGCTTGTCCGTCACTCGTTCTCCCTGGTCACCGTCGCCGGGGGCGGTCTGCCCCCTCGCTTGTGGTCCGGATGCCCTCGATGCTGCCCAGTTGGTGGCTCATGCCGTACTGGGCGGCGACCTTGGCGGCGCGGTCGAGGACCTGCAGTCCATCATTCCGGGTGGCCGGGTCGGAGAGCAGGATGTGACCGTGGGCGGTGTCCAGTCGTACGCGTTGCATCGGTGAGTCGGTGGTGCCGGTGCGGCGGGCGATGTCGATGAAGTGCAGGGCCTTGGTGAGGTCGCCGGCACCGCGGTGGGCGAGGGCGAGCTTCTGGTGGGCCACCGACCAGTCGTCGGGTTCGGCCAGGTCTTCGAAGTCACGGGTGGCGGCCGTCATCACGCGGGAGGCGTAGTCGTGGTTGCCCTCCTTGCTCAGTGCGGTCCCCACCCACAGCCGGGCGCGGGCCCTGTCGTGGCGGGAGAGGCGGTCGTCGACGGCCAGGGATTCGTAGTGGCGTGCGGCCAGTTCCAGGCGGCCCGACATTTCGGCGACCACGGCCAAGGACAGGTCGAGCTGTGCGATGCGGCGGGGGATGTCGAGCTGGGTGAACAGCGAGCGGGCACCGGTGTAGGAGTGCTGGGCCGAGAGCGGGCCCAGCACGGCGCCTTGGTCCCGGTGCAGGTCGCCGAGCAGGGCGGTGGAGCGGGCGAAGAGGTACAGGCCCTTGTCGTCGAGCTCCGGTGGTTCGAAGCGCTCCAGCCAGCGGCTCAGGAGGTTGTCCGCGAAGGCGAAGTTCTGGCGGGAGAGGGCGACCACCACCCGGTCCAGGTCGTCGGTCCAGGACTCGTACTCCCAGGCTCGCGGGCCTGAAGCGGTGACGCGACGCCCCAGCACCCGACCTGGGCGGCCGGCCTCCGACAGGAGAGTCTCGAAGCGCAGATGCACCGCGGCATCCGCACGAGCCAGGGCCGTGTCCAAGATGGCCTGGGTATCCGGGCGAGGCTCGGTGGCGGTCAGGAGTTTGTCCCACTTGGCGACGGTCCGTGCGGCGACTCCGAGGTGTTCGGCCAGGGCCCGCACGCTCATCCGCAGGGCAAGGCGCAGGGCGTGGGCCTCCAGCCCGGTCCAGTGGTGCACGGTCGCCACGCGTTGCTCCCTTCCGGACAGCATGGAAGCACGAGGCACAGGTGCGGGGGCACGCAAGTGCAACGGAAGTACAACAGTCGGTCATGTCCCGTCGGCCCGGTGCGGGCCACTCTCGAAGGGCCGGACGGAACCCTGCGGTCCGCCCTGCTGTCTCCCCGTTATCCGAATTCTTGGACGGTCACGCACATGCAACCCCTCACGGAGCGCCGCCCGGTGAACGGCCCGATGGTTTACGGCTTCCTGAGGGTTGCCCCCACTGCCGCCGCCCGGCAAGCAGCTTTGGCGGACGCGCTCGCGGAATACTGCCGCAGCCACGAACTGGTGCTGGGCGGGTTGTTCATCGAGCGCGAGTCGGGCGTCTGCCCGCGGACAGCGGCCTTCACCGGTCTCCTGGACGTATTGGCCCTGCCAGATGCCTACGCCGTCGTGCTCCCCGCCGCTTCTCAGCTGGGCCCCAGGCCGATAGCGGCCGAGCGCAAACGGCAGATTTCTGACTCGACGGGGGCCAGGTTGCTGCTGGTGCGTGGCGGCAAGACAGCCCGGCGTCGAGCGAAGCCGTTCAGGGAACGTGATCCCCACTCCGACCCGGTCCAGGACGCCGAAACATGAGGCTCCCCATGCCCGACCCCGCACGCAGAACGTTTCCCGCTGCCCCCGAATCCGTCGGCCGGGTCAGAGGCTTCGTCGACCGCACCCTGACTCTCTGGGGGGTGGATGGAAGGGCCGACGATGTCCGTCTGTGCGTCTCCGAGCTGGCCACCAATGCTGTCACTCACGGCACGGTCCCCGGCCATGGCTTCACTGTGACAGTGACCGCCGAGGACGACGCCGTGTGCATCGAAGTCGGCGACCCCAGCCCCCGCCGCCTAAGGCTACGCAACCCCACCAACGGCGACACCGTCGGCCGTGGCCTGCAGCTGCTCGGGGCTCTCAGCGACGAATGGGGCGTGACCGAGCACGGCATGGTCGGCAAGACCGTCTGGTCCCGCTTCAAGATCACCCCGGCACCGAAGAAGGCACCATGCTGATCACCTGCACCTCACCCGCCACCACCGGGCCCAGCCCCGGGCTGCTGGCCACCCTGGGCGCCTGGACGTGGCTGGGGCTCGATCCGGCCGAGGCCCCGCTCGGCCACCTCCTCCTCGCCCACCCGCCGGGACGGACCGCCTGCGACACGCCAGCAGCCATCGAGGTGCGCATGCGACGTATCGCCGATGCCTTGGGCGGCCTGGCCACGCCGCAAGAACGCGTCCCGAACCTTGGCGCCCGACTCCTCATGGTGAGCCGCACTACCGTCCTGCTGCGCTTTGACGGCACTCGCTTCGGCGTACGGCTACCGGTCCGCCCCGGCTGGACCCAGCAAGTCCAGCGCCACGGCCAAGCCGTGATCACCGTCGGCCTGCCACCACTGAAGCGAAGCGCCGACCTCGCCGATGTCGATATCTACCTCGACGACACGCTCGCCTCCGGCCGCCTTCTGTTCGGCCTCACCTACCCCATCTGAACACCCTCCGCTTCCTCCCATGCACTGCCCTGACTCCCCCCACGAGAGGCAATCGCCATGGAACCCTTCGAGCGCGCCCGCTTGGACGCCTACTTCAGCAAGAACACTGCCCAGTTCGCCCCCACCGGCCGGGCCACGTCCTTCCTCGTCACCCATCTGCTGCCTGAGCGGCCCGCCTTCGTACGCGCGGTCGCGGCGATGACCCAGCTTCGGGCGGTACTGCCCAAGCCGAAGTCATCACTCCCTGCGCCCAGCGAGAGATCGAGGCAGCCACCCCGGTCGACGCTCTCTCCCGGGCCCTGTTCACCGACCCGGACACCGCGCTGGACTACTTCGAAGCCCGCGCGGCCGGCGAGGCCGTCGTTCTTCTGGACGTCGGTGGCTACTTCGCCCCCGCCCTCGTCGAACTGCACGCCCGCTTCTCCGGCCAGATCCTCGGAGTGGTCGAGGACACCGAGAACGGCCACCGCCGGTACGCGGATCTCGACAAACTGCCCTGTCCGGTGATCTCCGTGGCCGATCGCCGTTGAAAGACCCCGAGGACTTTCTCGTCGGTCAGTCGGTGGTCTTCTCCACGGAAGCCGTCATGCGGGGCCGGGGCGACATTCCCCATGGACGCCCCGCCCTGGTGATCGGTTCGGCAAACCGTGAACGGGCGGCTGCGCTACGAAGGACGGTTCGTCCCTTGGTCGAGGAGAACCGGCGGCTCGTGGACGAGCACTGCCGGCTCATGCGGGTCCGGCGAGCCGCCCGGCGCCGGACCCGCATGAGTCGGCACCACCCACGTCGGCCCGCCCAGGTGCCTATATCGCGGTCCCTGCGCGTGCGGGGCATTTGATGGCGCGCGTACGCGAACCCCGCACACCAAGGCCAGGCCGGCCAGGGGCGGCGGCCGTCGTGGTCTGCGACGGATTCGCCGTGCGTGCGCACCGCTGCCGAAAGCGATGCCCAGGGGTAGGCGGCGCCCCGAGCGGGTGTCAGGCTGGGGGTGCGGCCCGTACCGGGCCGTCGCTGGACCACGACCCCGCCCGGCGCGACGACCTGTAGTCCCGATGGAAGGATCGGGGGAGTGTCATGCCCGCTGAGCACGAGCGGGTCTCCCGTGAAGAGGAGATCACCTCCGCGTTTGTCGAACTCGCCGACACCCTGGTCGCCGAGTTCGACGTGATGGACTTCCTGCACACCCTGACCGAACGCACCACCAGCCTGCTGCCGGTGGACGCGGCCGGGGTCATCCTGCTGAACACCCAGGGCCGCATGATCGACGCGACCGCCTCCGACGAACGCACCCGGCGCCTGGAACTGGCACAGATCGAATGGCAGGAAGGCCCCTGCCGCGACTGCATCCGAACCGGCGCCCCCATCCCCGACACCCCCCTGGACACCGAGCCGGCCCAGGGGCGCTGGCCCCGCTTCACCGAATGGGCCGCCGAGCGCGGCTTCGTCGCGGCGGCCGCGGTGCCCCTTCGCCTGCGCACGACCGCCATCGGCGCACTCAACCTCTTCCGCGCCCGGCTCCGCCCCATGGACCATCCGGACCTGCGCCTGGCCCAGGCCCTGGCCGACGCCGCGACCATCGGCATCCTGCAATACCGCGCCATCCGCGACCAGACCGTCATCAACGAGCAACTCGAAGGCGCCCTGGGCACCCGCGTGGTCATCGAACAGGCCAAAGGCATGCTCGCCGAACGCCTCGGCCTGAGCCCCGACGAAGCCTTCCAGCGCCTGCGCACCCGTGCCCGCCACCACCAGATCCTGCTGACCGAGCTCTCCCGCCAGGTCATCTCGGGCAAAGCCGACCCCGAACAGTTCACCGGACCACCGTCCTAAGGCCCTGCCCCTGCCGCCGGCAGGGGCCCGTACCGCTCAGGTCGCCACAGCCGCAACCACCGAAGCCGTGAGCCGATGCCCGCACCCCGCGACCCCCCGACCAGCCCGCTGATGACCGCCCTGCTGGGCACCCTGGGCAGCCCCCCGGGACTCGGCCTGCTGCCCGCCGACCGCTGCGCCCAGGCCCTCGGCCTGACCTGCGTCACCATCTCCGCCCGCGCCGGGGCCCACGCCCCCGAACTCATCTGGCACGCCCCCGGCGACCGCCTCGGCACCGTTCTGGAAGACCTGCAGTACACCCTCGGCGAAGGGCCCACGCTGGACTGCGTACGCCACGGCCAGGCGGTCACCGAACCCGACCTGGAGCGCACCCCCGGCACCCGCTGGCCCGTCTTCCTGCCCGAGGCCCTGCACACCGGAGCCCGCGCCGTCTTCGCCTTCCCGCTGAGCATCGGGGCCGTCCAGCTCGGCGCCTTCACCGGCTACCGCACCCGCGCCGGCCCCCTCACCCTGCAACAGCACCTCGATACGCGCAGGTTCACCGACACCGCCACCTTCCTGCTGCTGGCCCTGCTGCCCGGCGCCGACGGCCGCCGTGACCCGACCACCGACCTCGCCACCCTCCACCGCGCCGAAGTCCACCAGGCCACCGGAATGCTCGCCGTGCGCCTCCGTCTGCCCCTCAACCAGGCCCTGCTCGTCCTGCGCTCCCACGCCTACATGACCGGACGCCCCATCCTCGACCTCGCCCGCGACATCATCGACCACCGCAACCCACCCGACCTGACCCCCACCTGACAGGAGGCTGACGGCACCAGCAGCAAGCCGAAGTTGCAAGGCCGGGCTGAGCAGATCCGGACGGCACCCGGCACCGCGTTCCTTCACTGCCCACTCAGCGAAGACGCACCGGTGCAGCGATGGGGAAGAACGGACCGTAGTCCTTGTCCTGTGACTGCTGTCGTCTGCCATCGAAACGTCAGTGGAGTCTGCCACTAGATGTCAGTGGTTCTGCCATGAGGTGTGTCAGTAGGTACTGGCGTCGTCGGTGTCGGCGAGGCGGAGGCGGTACCGGACGTCGTCGGCCAGTACGGCGGTGCCGTTGGCGGCACGGACCAGGAGGCCGGCGTCGAGCAGGCCGGCGACGGTGGCCGCGGTCGGTTCCTCGGTGTCGGTGGAGACGCCGCCTTCGTAGGACGCCTGGAACAGCACGGCCGCGTCCTGCTCGCTGAGGGCGTCGCGTTGTAGCGGCCGGTGGTACGGGTCTCGCGGGTCGCGCCACGGTTCGGTGTGGTTGGCGGGGTGGACCCAGTTCATCTGCCGGTCGGTGAGGACGTCCAGGCGCGGGCTGAGGGTGAAATGCCGTCCTGTGACGGGATGAGTACGCATTCGGGGCCGCACCCGCGCTGCTTTCGTCGGGGCCGATCAGCCCGCCTGGGCACCGCGTGACGGCCCGCGCCTCACGTGGCGCGCCCTGGTCAGGCGGGATCCTGGGGAGGGGCGGGTTCGGGAGCGGCGGGGATCTGGTCTGCGGCTTGGCGGGTCTGTTCGGCCTGGCGCCGGTGGGCGGTGGCCTGCTGGGGGCGGGCGTGCTGTTCGTGGTCGCGGGCCAGGGCGTCGTGGGCGTCGGCCAGCGTCAGGAGCGCGGCGGCGGCCCGCCGGCGCAGCCGGTGCAGCCGGGCTTCCAGGACTTCGCGCGGTAGCGGCGTGCCCTGGGCTGCTGCGGCCTCGGCCGTCTCCTGGTCGATGGCGTCCTGTTCGCGCTGGTCGCGGGCGTCCGCGCGGCGCAGCACCGCCTCGCTGCGATCGAGGGATGCCTGGCTGGAGGCCAGCAGGTCGCGGGAGCGGCTGATGTGCTCGTAGGCGCGCTGGCGCAAGCTGGGGGCCGGCTTGCCCAGGTCGCGGGCCCGCCCATCGACATGTTCTTCTCGTGCGTCGAGGGCGCGCTCGCGCGCGTCGGCGGCCTCCTCCCGCTCGTCTGCCACCGCTTCGCGTTCATCGGCGGTGCGCTCGCGTGCGTCGGCGGCTTCTTCCCGCTTGGTGAACAGCTGCTCGCGCTGGCCGACGGCACTTTCACGTCCGCCCTGGCCAGGCGCGGTGGCGCCGGCGTCCGGCGTGCCGTCCTGCGGTTCGGTGCCCATCTTGGCAGTATGCCCCGGCTCCGGGCGGGGTGAGCCGCGCGCAGGTCAGCCACGTCGCAGCATGGGCGGCAGCCGGGAGGGACGCGCGTGCGCGTTCTTGTCGCGTGCTGACGTTCCGCGCGAGGATGCCCTGCTGCTGTACGGCGGCTGAGCGGGGGCCCGCTTGGCCGTACCGCCGTTCCGGCAAGCAGCTCCCTGTGGTTCGGCCCAGCAGCCACGGGAGCCGCCTGTCGTGCCGAGGGGAACTGCAGCCGGCCTGTGTCAGCGGCTGTTGATCTCTTCGGGGCTGATCCTGCCTTGGAGGACGGCGAGCGCCGTGCCCAGCAGGGTGCGGCTATGGCCGAAGGCATGAGCCCGCAGCCGCAGGATCGCCAGCTCCGACGTCATGTCCAGCCGTTCGGTGAGCGTGCCGGTGGCCTGGTGGAGGTGGGCGAAGGGAAGATTTTCCAGGGAGAAGAGCCAGTCAGCGGAGTCAGCGGCGGCCAGCGCGATGACATCGGCCAGGCCCAGCGCATGATGCAGCTGCCCAGGCTCCATAGGTCCTGGGGTTTTGCGATGGCCGATCAGCGCACCGATGGCCAGCTCCTCGACGAGGAGGGGGAAAGCGAACACGGCGCGCACCCCCAACGCCTCGATGCACGCCGGAAGGCCGGGCCAGCGCGACGTGGTCAGGTCTGCCACATCCGGCACCAGCACCATCCGTGCGGTGCGTACGGCATCCCGGCCGGGGCCTTGGCCCTGGACCCGTTGCAGATCCTCCAAGGGGCGGGCCGCAGGGCCCCAGCAGTGCACCGCCTCCGGGTCCAGGGAGCTGGCCCCGCAGGCCAGCAGGATCGACAGTCCGTCCAGTCCCAAACCGTGGGCGCACGCCTGCAGCGGAGGAGCGCACAAGTCGAAGTCCCCCAGCACAGTGGAAAGCTCCGGGGCCCGGTCCGCCGGCGGCATCTGCTGATCGCGCTGACGCATTTGCCGTGTCTGCTTACGTACCTGCTCGGCCCACCGCCGCGTCTCCTGGGCCTGCTGCCGCGTCTCCTGGGCCTGCTGCCGCATCCGTAATGCCTGCTCCTTCATCTGCCGGGCCCTTGCCTGCGCCTTCTGTGCCGCCATGCACAGGACGACACCTCGCTGGAATCCCGATTCCAGCCGCGCATCCGCACCGAGTTCGAATCCAACTTCCCCGGTCATCGGTCTTCCTGACATCCGGGCGGCTTTATGGACCCCGGGCATACGGGCCGTGTCGCCCCGGCTCCGGCCGCGAAGGCTGGTTATTACGCGCCGGTCGCCCGGCGTAACGGGGACCTGTCGAAGGGGGAAGCGGTCAACGTGCCGTCCAGCACCCACCGGGCCACCTCGTGCAGGGCCACCTGATGCGCGCGGGCATAAGAGCGCAACAGCGCGAACGCCGCATCAGGGGTGCACTCTCTACGCTCGCTGACCTGCCCCTTGGCCTGTTCGATCAGGACCCGGCTCTGCAACGCGCCCTCCAGCTGACCGCAGACCCGCAGGGCTTCCTGATGCCGTAGCCCCTGGGCACACGCCATGGCCAGAAACCGCACCTCGGTGAGGCAGTCCTCGGGCACGAGCCGTTCATCGAGGTGATAGACCACCACAACGCCCCGACCCCTGTCGGCCAGGGGCAGTGCCACCGTGGTGACCGCGCGCACGCCGACGGCCGACGCGGCGGCACCGAACCCGGGCCAAAGAACCCGTCCGGCACTCTCCAGCCCCACCCCGGTCAACGGCGTGCCCCGGCGCAAGGTGTCCCTCCCCGGACCGGGCCGCCTGCCGCCCTCCTCCCGCGCCAGCCGCGCCGCCAGCGGCCCACTGTCCCCGCAGTCCCACCCGCCGCCGCGTGCCCGGGGTGCCTGCACCAAAGCCGCCGCCTCCGCCGAAACCCCCACAGCCAGCAGCCGGTCCCGCACCAGGCGCGCCAGCACGCCCAGCCGCTGGGACGCACTCTGCGCCGAGCTGGCATCCGACAGCCTCAGCACCGTGATGAGCAAGTCCTTCGGCAGCCCTCCCCTCCCCTCCCCTCCCCTCCGTACTGCGAGCGGTGTTCGAGCAGCTCGGCTCCATTGCGAATCCTTTCCGCTGCTTCCGTTCCCGTCAGCGAGCCCCTGTGAACCGGCCCGACCCAGGCGCCGTCGGCACGCGAGACCATTTTCCTACGGAAATCTTCCCGACACCCGGCCTCCAGCCGACTTTCCCGGAAGTCTCCTCAGCGCACCGTGCCCGCCGCCAGAGCTGGCCCAGCGGTCGCCATCCGTCGCCCAGGTGTACAGGACCGGCGCCGAATGCCTGGTCAGCCGTCCGCCATGCGTGAGCGATGCGTGAGCGGACGGCGTGACACAGGCCGGTCCGGTGGTGGACCTGGCGTCAGCCATAGGCGCTGTGACCAGGGAGAACTGGACTCCGGCGGACTACGCGGGATCGTCGGTCCCGTGTTCGTCGGGTCTTTTAATCCATTGGTTCAGGGTTCGAGCCCCTGATGGCCCACCAGGTACGCGCCGGAGGCGAGCCCTCCGGTCCGCCCCACGACGCCCCCGCCGGGAACTTCCTGGCGGGGGCGTCGTCGTGTTTCCGGGGCGGGCGCCCGCCTTCGCAGGGGCGTGCGACGACGGACAAGCGCCCTCGGGATGCGCCGCGGGCCCTCCGCCCGCCTCCGGCCCGGTTGACCCGTACGGCCCAATCTGATTCGCCGCCCGGCGCGGCAGCGGAAAACCTGGGGACGGCGACGGTGTTCGTACGGGTCGGACGGGCGCGCGGGAGTGGGAGGCAGGCCGGTGCGGGTGCGTCGAGGCGGCAGGGTCCGTACGGGCGATCGGGAGCGGCGGCGGCGCCGCTCCGGCATGTCGCCGTTCGGGCAGCGGGTCGTCTGCTGGCTGCCGCTGATCCTGCTGGTGGCGGGGCTGATCTTCGACAGCGGTACGCCCGAGCGCTACACGGCCGCGCCGTTCTTCTCCGCCGCGCCCCTGGTGGCGGCGCCGCTGTACTCGCTGCGCAGTACGGCCGTGACCGCGGTGGCCGCCGTCGCGGCCGAGACCTGGGTCGTGACGTACCACGGAGGGCGGGACACGAACCAGTCCTTCACCGAGGGGCTGACGGTTCTGGTGGTCGCCATCCTGGCGCTCGGTATCAACCGGGTCGTACGGATGAGCGACGCGCGGCTGGCCTCCGTACGGGACGTCGCGGAGGCTGCCCAGCGGGCCGTGCTGCCGACGCCCGCGGAGCGGATCGGCGGGCTGGCGGTCGCGGCGCGCTACGTGGCGGCGCAGGCGGACGCCCGGATCGGCGGCGACCTGTATGCGGTCCAGGACACCCCGCACGGCGTACGGTTGATCGTCGGCGACGTACGGGGCAAGGGCCTGGAGGCCGTGGAGGCCGCGGTGATCGTCATCGGGGCCTTCCGCGAGGCCGCCGAACAGGAGGCCAGTCTGGAGGCCGTGGCGGGGCGGCTGGAGCGCGCGCTGCAACGCGAAGGCAGCCGGCGGGAGGGCCTCGACCAGTTCGAGGGGTTCACCACGGCCGTACTGGCGGAACTGCCCTCGGACGAACACGCCGCCTTGCGCGTCCTCAACCGAGGCCATCCGGCACCGCTGCTGTTCGCGCCCAACGGTGAGCTGTGCGAGCTGACACCGAAATCTCCCGCGCTGCCGCTCGGCATGAGCGAGGTGGCGGGCTGGCCGGACCGGGCGGACGAGACGGCCTGCCCGGCGGGCTCGATCCTGCTGCTCTTCACGGACGGCGTGACCGAGGCCCGCAACCGCGACGGGGTCTTCTACGACCCGGTGGCGCGGTTGGGTGGCCGGGTCTGGTCCGGTCTGGGTCCGGAGGCGCTACTGGACGCGTTGGTGGAGGACGTGGCAGCGCACACGGGCGGGGAGACGGCGGACGACATGGCGCTGCTGGCCGTGCAGCGGCCGATGCGGGGGTGAGCGGCGTGAGCGTAGCGGTATGGCCTCTTGCGGCCGGAGGGGCGCCTTAGGGGCTCACAGCCACTGCACGCTCTGGCCGTGCTGACCGGTCAGGGCGACCGGCCGCTCGTCGAGGGCCAGGGTCAGCAGCCGTTCCGTCGTCGGCAGGGGGTGCACGAGCCGGTGCGGGACGATCCACGGGAGAACGGGATGGTGCTCGTTGGAGATCCAGTGCCCGGGGCCGTGCCCGAGGCGGTCGCGCTCCTGTAGTACGGACCGTACGAGCCGGGCGAACTCCTCGCGGCGCTCCAGGGGGAGGTACGCCAGTACGGAGGTGTGGAAGACGACGAGCGTCGCCCCGGGCGGCGCCTCGGCCGCCAGCGCGGGCAGCGTGTCGATCAGGTCGCCGCGCACCATACGGGGGCGCGGCGCGGACCGTACCGCCTCTCTGGCGGCCCGCTGGCTCCGTAGGCGCTCGTCGGTGGCGCCCGGCCAGATGAGGGCCTCCAGCCAGCGGACGTCGTCGGGGTCGGCCGGGTCGAGGGGGTTGAGGTCGATGCCTGCGCGCCAGGCGATGTCCGGGACGCGGTCGGGTACGGGGGTGCCCGGCCCCGTACGGCAGCGCAGGACCGCCGAGCTGTCCGGCGCGCCGAACTCCGGCCGCTCGTCGTAGCGGTAGCGATAGCGGTCCGGGTAGAGGCACAGGCCCGCCGACGCGCCGACCTCCAAGAGCGCGAGCGGCTGCGGCAGCCGGGCGAAGAGGGGGAGCAGGGTGGCGCAGCGGGCCGGCTCGTTGGTCTGCGTCCGGCGCCGCATGATGACGGCGCTCACCTCGTCCCAGTGGCGCAGGGTCCACTCGCGCCAGCCGCGGTACGCCGCGTCGCCGCGCGGGCCGTGCTCCGCGTAGGGGCCGTCGAGGTAGCGGACGGCGGCGAGCAGGAGGTTGGGCTGCTGCTTCTCGCCGTCCGGCAGGCAGCGCGCGAGGTGGGCGCAGAACTCGGGATCGTGGCCGATCCGCGCGGCCAGCTCCTCGTGGGCGTCGGACTGCCCGCGCGCCTGATACCAGGCGAAGTTCACATATCGATCCGCCAGTGCCCGCGCGCTGTTGACGACCATGATCAGACGTTACTGCCCATACGGAGCGTCATCGTCTGGCCCCCTCACGCATAACGACTCCCGCACAATCGGGGATTTCAGGTTTGAAGATCGTTTTTCAAGTTGCCCTGATTTCATACTTGATGGGGCGTAAGTCTGGGCCAAAGCCACCACAAAATGACCTCGGATTCGCCCGAACGCTTGGTATCCGGCCGCGGAGTCTATTACAGTCCGATAACGGAGCGCGGTCGTCCCAGCCGTCGCAAGAGGCGGCACCGTGCGCCGACGCCGAATCCCGTCAGCAGGTTCACAACTGAATCACCGTTGGACCACCGCTGGACCGGCCTGCGCCCCGGTGCCGGACCGGCGTGAGTCCCGGGAACCGGGCAACCACCACCTCGGGGTGTGCCGGACGGCCGCCGATCCGTACCCCTCCGTGCCCATCGGAACCGTCCGTCGCAGGCCCAGGAGCCCGTCCTGCTCCGCACGTCCCAGCGCCCGACGCTCTGGGAGGGCCACCGCCGGCGCCGCCCGGCCCGGTAGGCGGCCCCACCGCTGACCCGGTAGGCGAGAGGAAGGAAAGGAGTGCGCCCCCGTGGCGTCCAACAGCCCTGCCGGCTCGGTCCCCGAGGTGCCTTTTGGTGCTGCCGGCGCGCCATCCGCCGCCGCCTCGCACACCTCCGGCATACGCATCGTGCCCCAAGCGACCGCCGACCCCGGCGCGTTCGAGGTTGACGCGGTGAGCGCCGTTGGTACGGCCGGCGCCCCCTTCGACTCCTTCGAGGAGTGGAACCCGACCGAGGACTCCGTGCGCCCCGTACGCGGCAAGCACCGCGTCATCGGCAAGCAGCGCGGCGGACTCGCCCGCGGCGGTACGGTCCTGGGCGTCGGCGTCATCGCGGCGGTGGGCGCCGGCGGCATGGCGTCGGCCGAGGACCGGCCCCCGGTACCGGTGTCGATGCCCGACCTCGGCGGACTCGCGGACGACCTCGCGGCCCAGCTGCCGGAGGTCACGTCCCTGCCGGGCATCGGCGACCTGATATCCGGCGCGCCGGACTCCCCGGGCCCCGACGGCGTCACCGAGGCGTCCGCCGGCCCCCTCACCCGGGCCGGCCTCAGCCGCAGCGAGGCGGAGCAGGGCAGAGGCGCGGGCGAATCGCTGCGCGACCGCATCCTCCAGCAGGCCGACCGGCAAGAGAGCGCCGCGCAGGACGAGGAGCGCGTGGCCGCCGAGCAGGCCGTCGGCGAACAGGCCACGCGGGACGCGGCGGCGGACCGGCAGGAGGCCGACAAGGCCGGGGCCGCCAAGGGGGCAGCGGAGCGCGAGGCGGAGGCGGCGGCCCGCGCGAAGGCGGAGGCCGAGCGCCGCGCCCAACTGGCCCGCAGTTACGTATCGCCCCTCACCTCCTACACCCTCACCGCCGGCTTCGGCCAGGCGGGCGACCGCTGGGTGGCCAACCACACCGGACTGGACTTCGCCGCCCCCACCGGCACCCCGGCCAAGGCGGTTCACGGCGGCACGATCACCCAGGCCGGCTGGACCGGCGCGTACGGCTACCGCATCGTCCTCACCACGGACGACGGTACGGAGCTGTGGTTCTGCCACCTCTCGTCGATCGTGCGTGCCTCCGGCAAGGTCGCCGCCGGCGAGGTCATCGGCCGCGTCGGCGCCACCGGCAACGTCACCGGCCCGCACCTCCACCTGGAAGTACGTCCGGGCGGCGGCGCTCCGGTCGACCCGAAGCCGTGGCTGCGGGAGCACGGGCTCGACGTCTGAGGCGGGTGTGGGGGCGGGGCCCACCTCTCTTCCCGCCCCTTCCGCCCCTTCCGCTCTTCCCTTCCTCCCCCCTCCGACCTGGGCATTCCGTGTGCTTTGGGCGGCGGATTGCTTTGCGCGGCGGTGTCCGGGCACTCGGATGGATGCGCCGCCGGGGTGAACCGGCCCCGGCCCGGTCCAGGAGGGTGCGATGAAACCGAACGACAAGGCGGGGGCGGGGAACGGCGGCGGGGCCGCACCCGGTACGACCGCGGACCGGAACACGGGGAACGCCGGCCGCGCGGACAAGCACACCACCCCCACTGCCAACACCCCCACCATCACCACCGACGTCCCCGCCCGCCTCGACCGGCTGCCCTGGTCCCGTTGGCACTGGATGGTGGTGATCGGCCTCGGCACGGTGTGGATCCTGGACGGCCTGGAAGTGACCGTCGTCGGCAATATCGCCGGCCGCCTTTCCGAGCAGGGCAGCGGTCTGCCCATCTCGTCCGCGCAGGTCACAGGCGTCGCCGCGGCCCTGTACGTGGCGGGGGCCTGTTCGGGCGCGCTGTTCTTCGGACGGCTCACCGACCTCTTCGGCCGCAAGAAGCTGTTCTTGATCACGCTGGCCGTCTACCTGGCCGCCACCGCCCTGACCGCGGTCTCCTTCTCCTCCTGGTGGTTCTTCGTCTTCCGCTTCCTGACCGGCTTCGGGATCGGCGGCGAGTACGCGGCGATCAACTCGGCCGTCGATGAGCTGATCCCGTCGGCCTACCGGGGGCGCGTCGACCTCCTCATCAACGGCAGCTTCTGGCTCGGCGCGATCGGCGGATCCCTGCTGTCCATCGTGATGCTGAACACCGCGATCTTCCCCATGAACGTCGGCTGGCGGCTGACCTTCGCGCTCGGCGTCGTCCTCGGCCTGGTCATCCTCCTCGTACGCCGCCATGTGCCGGAGAGCCCACGCTGGCTGTTCATCCACGGGCGGGGCGAGGAGGCGGACCGGCTCGTCGCCTCCATCGAGAAACAGATCACCGACGAGAAGGGCGCGCCGCTGCCCGAGCCCGAGGGCGAGATCACCATCCATCCCCGCAAGAGCATCGGCTTCACCGAGATCGCCCGCACCGTCTTCTCGCGCTACCGCCGGCGCGCCATCCTCGGCCTCGCCCTCTTCGTTGGCCAGGCGTTCCTCTACAACGCCGTCACCTTCGGCTTCGGCGCCATCCTGACCGCGTTCTTCGACGTGCCGACGGCGAGCACCGGCTACTACTTCGCCGTGATGGCGGCCGGGAACTTCCTGGGCCCGCTGCTCCTCGGCAAGCTCTTCGACACGGCCGGCCGCCGCATCATGATCTCCGGCACCTACCTCCTCTCCGGCGCCCTCCTCTTCGCCACCGCCTGGCTCTTCTCCGCGGGCCACCTGACCGCCACGACGCTCACCGCGTGCTGGTGCGTGGTCCTCTTCTTCGCCTCGGCCGGCGCCAGCAGCGCGTATCTGACCGTCTCGGAGATCTTCCCCATGGAGACCCGGGCCATGGCCATCGCCTTCTTCTACGCGGTCGGTACGGCCGCGGGCGGCATCAGCGGGCCTTTGGTCTTCGCCGGCCTGACCGAATCCGGCGTGGTCGCCGACACCGCACTCGCCTTCTGCATCGGCGCCACCTTGATGTGCCTGGCCGGCCTCACCGCCGCCCTACTGGCCGTACGCGCCGAACGCCGCTCCCTGGAAAGCATCGCCAGCCCGCTGTCCTCGGCCCCCGGCACCTGACCCGGCCTTCGTGCCCGTGCCCGAGCCGGCCTGTTTGCGCCTTCTTCCCCTGCCCGGCTGCGGTGCCGCACCTTCCGGCCTACGTTGGGAAGATCATGACCGATACACATACACAGAAGACCCTCGGCTCCCTGTCCGTCTCCCCGCTCTCCCTCGGCGGCAACGTCTTCGGCTGGTCCGCGGACGAGCCCCAGTCCTTCGCCGTGCTGGACGCGTACGTCGAGGGCGGCGGTAACTTCATCGACACCGCCGACGTGTACTCGGCCTGGGTGCCCGGCAACAAGGGCGGCGAGTCCGAGACCGTCATCGGCAACTGGCTCGCCTCCCGCGGCAACCGCGACCAGGTGGTCATCGCCACCAAGGTCGGCGCTCACCCGGACCACAAGGGCCTGGCCCCGGCCACCATCAAAGCCGCCGTCGACGAGTCCCTGACCCGTCTGCGCACCGACTACATCGACCTCTACTACACCCACTACGACGACGAATCCCTCGACGTCTCCGACTTCCTCCCGGTCCTCGACGAACTCGTCAAGGCCGGCAAGGTCCGCGAGATCGCCGCCTCCAACATCTCGGCGCAGCGCCTGGAAGCGGCCCTGACCTTCTCCGCCGACGAGAACCTGGCCCGCTACGTCGCCGTACAGCCCCACTACAACTTGGTTTCCCGTGAAACATACGAGGGGGAGCTGGCCGACACCGCCGCGCGCCACGGCCTCGGCGCCGTCCCGTACTACGCCCTCGCGTCGGGCTTCCTGACCGGCAAGTACCGCCCGGACAGCGACGTGAACAGCGTCCGTTCCGAAAAGGCCGCCCAGTACCTGTCCACCGACCGCGGCCGCAAGGTCCTCGCCGCCCTGGACACCGTGGCCGCCGCCCACCAGGCCGAACACGCCACGGTCGCCCTCGCCTGGCTGGCCGCCCAGCCCACGGTCACGTCCCCCATCGCCAGCGCCCGCACGGTCGACCAACTCCCCGCCCTGCTGGCCCTCTCCGACCTCCACCTCACCAACGACGACCTGACCCTCCTCAACGAGGCATCGGCCTGACCACCGAAGACGCGAAAGCGGGTGGCCACGTACCCAGTACGCGCCCACCCGCTTGCGTCTTGCGCCGGTGAAACCTGCCTACCCGGCCTACTTCCCACCCCGATCAGCAACCGCCCAGGAGGCAACCCCCACAACCCCCGCCACCGCAAACACCGACGGCCAGGCCCCCACCTTCTTGGCCAACGGATGCGACCCGGCAAACGCCGCCACATAAGCCCCACTCAACACAACAGCAGCCTTCGCCCCGGCTTTCCGCTCCCACTCCCGAGCCGCCACAGCCCCCGCAACAGCCAGCGCCACCCCACCCAGCGGCCGCTTTTTGGTCCAGCGGGCTACGGCGTAGCCACCTACGAGCCCAGTAACAGCAACCAAGGAACTCGGCACCCGAGCCATGAGCAGTACCTCCACGTGAGAGACAAACCGACTAGCTCTTTGACCTTACGCCTGGGCCCTGATCGCACTTTCGTGAAGGGGGCGCAGCATACTCAGGTCGTTAGGACGCTACATCTGATGAAGGTCAGCCCCAGCTCGCTTCTCGAACCTTGTCCAGGAACAGTCGCCACGTTCCCCGCGGGAAGGCGAGTACGGGGCCCTCCGTGTGCTTTGAGTCACGCACCAGTATCGCGCCAGCCAATATGGAGGATGTCTCTATGCAGTTGCCTCCCGACCCGTTGCTGTAGCTGCTCTTGTGCCAGATAGAGGGCGAAACCTTATTCATCAGGTGAGTCCTTACGCCATAAGCTGTCTGATCACGCTGTTTGATCGCCGCGGGCTCAAGGAGAGTGCACGCAAGTTGTCGAAAGATCGCGTGTAGCGTGCGACATCATCCGCCTGCTCAAGGTAAACCGCGTCGGTCAAGCCATCGCGATACACGATGTCAGGATCCTCCTGCTCGGGGAAGCCCAAGATCGTGTATGCCCCCGTGGCGGGGTAGCTTCCCGCGTCGAATGGCAGAACCTGCACCGTGATGTTGCTCAACTGGCTCACGCACAGCAGATGTTCGTACTGAGCGCGCATCGCCTCCTTATCGCCAATTGCATGCCGCAGTGCACTCTCGTGCACGATGGCCCAGAGGGAGGGGGCGCTTGGCCCAGTGAGCAAGGACTGTCGTTTCATGCGTACGGCAATCATGCGCTCCACGTCGCCGGGAGGGGACTGTGACGTTGCCAGGTGTAGCTCTCGCGCGTAGCTCTCTGTTTGCAGCAACCCGGGAATGAACTCGCATTCATAGGTGCGCAGACTGGAAGCGGCTGCTTCGAGCCCGACGTACACCGAGAACCATGAGGGAACGGCCGACCCGTACGCATGCCACCAGCCTCGGGTCTTGGACTGCTTCGCGAGCTCCTTCAGTAGCTCGCGTAGATCATCACTGGTCTCGTAGAAGCGACACAGCGCGTCAACATCCGATGGCTGCACCCTGCCCTGACCGGTTTCCAGCCGGTTGACTTTGGAACCGCTCCAGTCCAGCGCTTTCCCCACGTCGTTGCAGGTCAGCTTGTTGTCTTCGCGAAGTCGTTTGAGTTCGATCGCAAGTCGGCGACGGCGTGCAGTGGGTGAACCAGCCATGGCGAACCTCCCTGTGGCGTACGGAGGTTCAGTCTCCCCGTCGCATCCAGCAGGGCCAATCACTCGTTGGAGCGAATCCCTTCGTGCACATTGCATATCGGGATGCGCTCCTGTCACTCTCTCACGCAGAGCGACCAACCGCGCTCGGTGATCACCCTTGGTGGCCACCTCGGCGTGCGCCATGCGAGGGAGCTGATCCCATGTACTTCAACCACCGCACCTCACGGCCTGAGTGGTCCAGCAACTTCATCGCCAAGCCTGAAGTGGTCCCCGACTTGAGGCGACTCGTCCGTGCTCGCTTGGAAACGTGGGGGCTTGCAGAAATCGAAGACACTGCCGAGCTCTGTGTTAGTGAGCTGATCACTAACGTGATTCATCACGTCGGTTCGGGAACCCCCGTCACCCTTTCCGTCACGCTGAGCGCAGCTCACCTGCGTATCGAGGTCCGAGACCCTTTGCGTGAGAGGCTTCCCGTGCTCCTCTCCTCCGTTGGCTTCTCGGAGACGGGGCGTGGGCTCGGGCTCGTTGGCGCCATGGCGGATCGATGGGGAGTCGTTCCTACAGCCACCGGAAAGACCACCTGGTGTGAGATCGCTTCGCTCGTCGATGCGCCCTGTGACGGTGCGTGTTGTCCGGAGCTTTCCAAGGCTGAAGCGCTGCTCACTCTCTACGACTGCGTACCGTCGCAGGGCACCGCACTGAATGGTCGACTTCGCGTCGCTGCAAGTGAAGAGGCCGCGATCGCACTGATTGTTGACCTTCTCTACTGGCTTCGTGCTCACGGCCGCGACCCGGAGGAAGTTCTCGACCGGGCGCAGATGCACTTCGAAGGCCGGCTGGGAGGTGTGGCGCAGTGGAGTTGACGGATGTGGTGGTGGCAAAGGTCGCTGAGGAGTACGGGGTTGACGTCGCGAGCTGTTGTGACGCGCTCGACGTGGAGCTCCTCGTCATGGCGGCGCAGGCAGCAGGGCTGCTGGAGGGCGTCGTGGTGCATCAGCTGGTGCCAGTCGACGCCCAGGACGACAGCTTCGTTATTGCGGTGTTCGTAGGCCCGGGGGTAGCGGCCGTGTCCTTTCCCGTACACGTACGGGAGGTGATCCCAGATCGCCGTACCGAAGTCCCAAGCGCTCTTCGGCACGCACTGGGGAGGCTGCAGGGGATCGCAGGCCAGGTGGTGGCGGATCATGCTCGATGGAGCGGACGCACCGAAGAGCCGCAGGAGAACGGTTCTTGAGGTGTGTAAGTTGACACACTGTCGTCCGCCTGAGTGCCATGGTCAGCCTGCTGTTGACATCATCTGTGGATGGCGAAGGCGAGATCGGCAAACCCCGCATATTTTGGACACCCCCCGAACGTTGTTGAGGGGCAGTGGTTCGAGGGGCATACGGCGCTGCACGCAGCACGGGTGCACCGGCGTCCCCGCATGGGAATCGCCGGAACGGCAAAGGGCGGCGTCGACTCCATCATCCTCTCGGGTGGCTACATCGATGATGTCTACGGAGACAAAGAGATCATCTATACAGGCGAAGGCGGGCTCGATAGGAGCGCCAGACGCCTCGTAGCTGACCAGACCATGAGCTCACCGGGCAACGCGGGCCTGCTGCTGAACCAGGCGCTCGGATACCCGGTCCGGGTGATCCGTGGGCTGGGAATCAAGAGGGGAAAGGCGACCAAAGGATACGAATATCGTGGTCTCTACCGGGTGGCAGATCACTGGATGACCATAGGGAAGGATGGCTTCCGGATCTGCCAGTTCAAGCTACTGAAACTGGGGCCTGGCGAAGAAGCACAGCCGCGACCAGTAGATCCTGTTGAAGGTGAGACGACCAGCCTTGAGGAACAGGTGCGTCGGGTGGTCGCGCGTGAGCAACGTATTCGTGACTCGAAGGTCGTCGCAGAAGTCAAGGAGATGTACGACAACGCGTGCCAGATCTGCGGGACCCGTCTCGTAGTGTCGCCGGGCGGCGATGCGTACAGCGAGGCAGCACACATCCATGCCCTGGGAAAGCCGCACGACGGCCCTGACAAGACATGGAACGTGCTGTGCCTCTGCCCAAACTGTCACGTGCTCTTCGATCGAGGAGCGCTGCAGCTTACTGATGACTTCGACGTCATCGACGGCCTCACTCAGAAGTTCGTCCGCGCGTTGCACCGAAAGAAGGAGCATCATCTGCGCGTGGATTGTGTGCGCCAGCACCGGGGCCGTTGGGCCAATCGGGAGGAAGAGTCGGTGGTCGCGGAGGAAGCTGAAGCCGACTCCGTTGACGGACAGGCGGAGCTTCCGCTCTGATCCGACGTCCTCGTCATACGTGGGGTGAGTGAGGCCCCGGCGGCTACCGCCCGCATGTGGCGGAGTCAGGCTGCGGGCGGGGAGCCGTCGTGGGGAGGGCGGGGGCTGCTGGGGCCTGGGGCATTTTGGGGTGCTGGTGGGATGCGTATGGCCGAGGGGGACGCCATGGGGTGTGGCGGGCTCTGGGGCGTGTAGAGGGGGCGGTGGGTGGTGTGCAGTGCCTGCAGCAACGCTGGGTGGGCCACTGGTTTGTGTTGCCACAGGTGGTTCAGGAGGGCTTGTTCTTGGGTGGGGAAGGTGGGGGTGGGGCCGGTTCGGTGGGCTTGGCGGCGTAGGAAGGCGAGGGTGGTGGCTGTGGCGGCGTATTCCGTTACTGCGCGGGCGGCGGTGGGGCCTTGGGTGCGGCGGGCTATGTCGCGGGCCACCGAGCGGGTTTTGAGGGAGGACAGGGAGATGGGTTCGGTGGGGGAGAGCCAGCCGGTGGTGACGTACGGGGGGAGGTAGGTGCGCAGGGCGAGGAGTTCGCGGTGGCGGGCCCAGACGGCGAGCCAGGTCAGGGCCGCGAAGACGGGCAGCATGAAGAGGCCGTAGACGGTGAGGAAGCCGAGGTCGCCGAGGGTGGTGGCGGCGTTCCAGATGGCGTGCAGGAGGACGGCGGTGGCCAGGCCGAGGAAGGGCAGGGCCAGGCGTAGCGGGCGGCGGTGCGGGTAGCTGGTGGCGGCTATGCCGAAGGCCAGGCCCGTGAGCATGGTGAACAGCGGGTGGGCGAACGGCGACATGATGATGCGGACGAAGAACGTGCCCGCCGTGAGGGAGTCGAGCCCGGTGTGGCCGAGGGACTGGTCCTGGCCGAAGGCGTTGCCCAGATAGAGGATGTTCTCGGTGAAGGCGAAGCCGGTGGCGGTGATGCCGGCGAGGACGAGGCCGTCCGTGACGCCGGCGAAGTTCTGGCGGCGGAAGAGGAAGAGCAGGACGACCGCGGCGGCCTTGACGCTCTCCTCTATGACCGGGGCGAAGACGGTCGCGCCCCAGGTCTGGGCGTCGTCGGGGGAGAGGGTGGAGAGGTTGTTCTCCAGCCAGTTGGTGGCCAGACCGTTGGCCAGGAGCGCGACGAGGGTGGCGGCGCAGGCGCCCCAGGCGAAGGCGAAGACCAGGTTGCGGCGGGGTTCGGGGTCTATGCGGTCCAGCCAGCAGAAGCCGGCTATCAGGACGGGTACGGGGAAGACGGCGAGGCCGAGACCGACGAGGAAACCCTGCGTACCGGTCTGCTGGCGGACCATCGCCAGGATGATCACGCCGGAGAGGGCGAGCAGGGAGAACAGGGCTATGGCGCGCGCTGTTCTGCTGTGCCAGGGCGCCGGGCGGCGGCGCGGGGCGTAGTGCCACTGCGCCGCCGCGGGCGACGCGGCGGAGGCGGCGTAGCGCGGATCGGGCGCGTACGCCGGTTTCGGCGGAAGCGGAGGCGGCTGCGGCGGATTCACCCATCGACCCTAACCACCGCGGGGCGGGCTATGCCGGGCGCCGCCGGAAGAGGAGGTCGTGGACGACGTGGCCCTTGTCCAGGCCCTGCCCCTCGAATTTGGTCAGCGGGCGGAAGTCCGGGCGCGGGGCGTAGCCGGAATGCAGGTTTTCGAGGGTCGGCTCGGCGGAGAGGACATCGAGCATCTGCTCCGCGTACGGCTCCCAGTCGGTCGCGCAGTGGACCAGGGCGCCGGGCGCGAGCCGGGTCGAGGCCAGGGCGATGAACTCGGGCTGGATCAGGCGGCGCTTGTGGTGGCGCTTCTTGGGCCACGGGTCCGGGAAGTAGACGCGCAGGCCGGCCAGGGAGGCGGGGGCGAGCATCTCGCGGAGCAGGATGATCGCGTCGCCGTTGGCCACGCGGATGTTGGACAGGCCGTTGCGTTCCGCGAGGCCGAGCAGGTTGCCCTGGCCCGGGGTGTGGACGTCGCAGGCGAGGATGCCGGTGTCCGGGTCGGCGGCGGCCATCTGCGCCGTGGCCTCACCCATGCCGAAGCCGATTTCGAGGATGACCGGGCGGCCCTCGAACATCTCGTTCAGGTCGATCCTGGAGAGGCCGTCGATGTCCAGACCCCACTTCGGCCACAGGCGCCGCAGCGCGTCGGCCTGCCCGGGGGAGACCCGGCTGCGCCGGGGCTGGAAGGACCGGATCCGCCGCTCGTGGTGAGATCCGGCCGGGTCGGCCGCGGGGCCGGTGCCGTCGGGGAACATCGGCTCGGTGCGCGGGCGCGGGCGGGTGTCGTCCCGGGGGACGGGCGCCTCGGCCGCTTCCGCGGACCGGTCGGTCGCGGGCCGTGGAGTGGCGTCGGGGGCGGACTCGGCGGCCGCACCGGACTCGGCGGCAGGGCTGGATTCGGGAGTGGCGGGGTTCTCGGACACAGTGGGTCGATTCTACGGGCGGGGTCGGGTGTGGGGTCGGGTACGGGGACGGTGGCGGCACACGGGGGCGGGCACGGGGGTACGGGGCCGGTGGCTGTCGGAGGGCGGCGCAGATGGTGGCGGCGTCGGCGCCTTCTCGGCCGGGCTCCGCCTCCTTCGTAGCCGGATGCTGCCCCCTTCTCAGCCGGACGCTGTCGCCTCTTCCCCAGCTGGACGCCACGTCCCCCAGCCAAGCGGAGCCGTCTCTTCCTCGGCTGGTCGTCACGCGCCCTCAGCCGGACGCCACGCCCCCCTCAGCCAAACGCCCCTCCAGCATCCCCAGAGCCCGCCCGGCTATCTCCCTGCCAATGGGGAGGGAGGCCGTGGCCGCGGGGGACGGGGCGTTCAGGACGTGGACGATGGACGGGGTTTCCGTGATCAGGAAGTCGTCGGCGAGGGTGCCGTCGGGCAGGACGGCCTGGGCACGTACGCCGGCGGGGGACGGCCGTAGGTCCTCCTCGCGGATCGCCGGCAGCAGACGGCGGACGGCCTCGGTGAAGGCGCGGCGGGAGAGGGAGCGGTGCAGTTCGCCCGCGCCGTAGCGCCAGTGACGGCGGGCTATGTGCCAGGAGCCGGGGTACGCCAGGGTGCCGGCCAGGTCGGCGGGGCGGACGGTGCGCCAGTCGTACCCCTCGCGGGCGAGGGCCGGGACGGCGTTCGGGCCGATGTGGACGGAGCCGTCGATCCCACGGGTGAGGTGGACGCCGAGGAACGGGAACGCGGGGTCGGGGACCGGGTAGACCAGGCCGCGCACCAGGGAGGCGCGGGCCGGGGCGAGGGTGTGGTACTCGCCGCGGAAGGGGACGATGCGCATGCCCGGCGCGTCGCCCGCCAGGCGCGCGATCCGGTCGCAGTGCAGACCGGCGCAGTTGATCAGGACGCGGGCGCGGAAGACCGTGTCGGAGGAGGCGGGGGCGGAGGAGGCGCGGTCGAAGGAGGCACGCAAGGCGTCGGCGGGCGTGTGAGGCGCGTCGCCGAACGCACGCTCCGCATCGGTGGGCGCACAACCCGCCTCACCCGGCACGCGCTCGGTATCGGCAGGCGCACGACTCACCTCACCTGCCACCCGCCCCGTATCGGCAGACGCACGCCCCGCCCCACGCCCCGTATCCACAGGCGTACGCGCCACACCACCGGCAATGCGCCCCGCCCCCATCCCCCCACCCGAAGACACCCGCACCGCCACCCGCCCCGCCCGCCGCCCGATCGCGGTGACCTCGGAGCCGTACACGATGTGTGCGCCCGCTTCCGTCGCCAGGGTGGCCAGGCAGCGGGCCACCGCGCCGAAGTCGGTGATGCCGGTTGTGCCGACGTGGATGGCGGCGAGGCCGCTGACCTCGGGTTCGTACTGTGCGATCTGGGCGGGGCCCAGTTCGCGTACCGGGATGCCGTGCTCCCGGCCGCGCTGGATCAGGCTGTGCAGGCGGGGCAGCTCGGCGCGGTCGGTGGCGACGATCAGCTTGCCGGTGACCTCGTGGGGGATGGCGTGGTCGAGGCAGAACTTGACCATCTCCGCCGAGCCCTGGAGCGCGAAGCGGGCCTTCAGGGAGCCGGGCGGGTAGTAGATGCCGCTGTGGATCACGCCGCTGTTCCGGCCGGTCTGGTGGCGGGCGGGGCCGGGCTCCTTCTCCAGGACCACCACCCGGGCGCCGGGGGCGGCGCGCGTGATCGCGTAGGCCGTCGAGAGCCCCACGATCCCGGCACCGATCACCAGCACATCGCAGTCGTACGCCATCACAGCACCTCCCCTGGAATCAGACGTATCCCATCATGACCGGGGGGTCTGACAACGGGCCGGGCGCGGGGCGTGCGGGCCGTGTCCGGGCCCGCACATCCCCGGCTACGCCGGCGCCACCAGCAGAGGGCGCGCCCGTTCGCGCAGTTCCACCACGCGGGGCTCGTCACCGTACGGCTCCAGGCGGTGCAGGAGGTCGCGTACGTACTCGGTCGTGCGGGCCGACGAGATGCGGCCGGCCACCTCGACCGCCCGGGTGCCGGCCGCGCAGGCCGCGTCCAGATTGCCGGACTCCAGCTCGGCCACCGCCGAGACGACCAGCCGCAGGCCGTGCGAGCGGACGTACTCCTCCGTCGGGCGGGAGAGCGCCTGCTCCGTGAAGCGGCGGACCTGGCGGGGAAGCCGCAGGTCGCGGTAGCACTCGGCGGCGTCGGCGGCGAAGCGTTCGTAGGAGTAGAAGTCCAGCCAGGACGGGTCGGGGTCGCCCTCGCGGGAGCGCTCCAGCCAGCCTTCGGCGGCCTTGAGGGCCACCTCGCAGGCGCGCGACTCGTTGGCCTTGGCCTGGGCCCGCGCCTCGACCAGGCGGAAGAAGCTCATGGTGCGGGCCGTGGCCAGACCGCGGTTGCGCTCCAGGGCCGCCTGCGCCAGGTCGACGCCCTCGTCGGCGAAGCCTCTGTAGGTCGCCTGGAGTGACATCGAGGCCAGGACGTATCCCCCCAGCGGGACGTCGGCGGCGGCACGGGCCAGGCGCAGCGCCTGGATGTAGTACCGCTGGGCCGCCTCCTGCTGGCCGGTGTCGAAGGCCATCCAGCCCGCGAGCCTGGTCAGTTCGGCGGTGGCCCCGAAGAGGGCTCTGCCGACCTCGTCGCTGTACGAGGCGAGGAGCAGCGGCGCGGCGTCCACCCGCAGGCACTCGGGCACCATCGAGGAGCGCCAGTCTCCGCCGCCGTACTTGGAGTCCCAGCGGCGCGCGTCCTCGGCGGCCTCCCGCAGCTTGCTGACGTCGCTGTGCCCGACGTGCAGCGGTGCGGTGTCCCCGGGGGCGCCGTCCTGGACACCCGCCGAGCCGTTGCCGTTGCGTACGTCCCGCAGGTCGGTCGCTTCCCGGGCGACCGAACTGTCGGCCGGGGATATCAGCCACCGGGATGCGGGTGTCGCGTACGCGCTCACCGAGAAGGATCCGGCCAGGCTCTGCCAGATGCCTCCGCCGCCGCGGCGTCCGGCCAGGTCGAGGCGGTACAGCTCGGTCGCGGAGCGGACGGCGGCGCCCACGTCGCGCGGGAAGGCCAGGCCCACTTCCGGGGCCGGGTCGGCGTCGGCCAGCCCGATCTCGTGGAGCGGTACCGGCCGGCCGAGCTTGCCGGCTATCGCGGCCGCGATCAGATGGGGCGCGGCGCCCTGCGGCACCATGCCCTTGGACACCCACCGGGCGACCGACGTCTTGTCGTAGCGAAGCGTCAACCCGCGCTGCGCCCCGAGGTCGTTGACCCGGCGGGCAAGCCCGGCATTGCTGATCCCCGCGAGGGCGAGAACGGTGCCGAGCTTCTCATTCGGCCCGCGTATATCCCTTGACATGCGCACCCCTCGACACAGCGACGGCCGCCCCGCTACCCCGGGGCATGCGTCCACCCAGAGTAGTTCGCCGAATCCCGACCGTTAAGTGCCGATGTCCCGGATGGCGGGTTTCAAGTCCAAGCGGGTGTAGGGGGTTTGGCATGTGCTCCGGGTACGTGTTGCCGTGCGCCCGTGTGTGCGCGCTGGCCGCTGCGGGACGGGAGCGCTTCCATGGGATGTGCGTGGGTCGGCCCGCTGCACTGGATCCAGTGGGCTGGGGGACACCGCCACCTCATTCCCCGCGGGTGGCGGTCCGGTCCGGGGGGCGAGTCCCGCCTCCCGGACTGTCGCATGTGCGGGACGGGCCCGTCGAGTCGGCCTGGAGGGCGTCCGCTTGGCTGTGGCGGTCGGGAGGGCGCCCGGCCGTTCGGTAGGGGGTGGATGGGGCGTTCGTGGCCGTACGGGACGGGGGCCGCGAGCCGGCCGGCCGGCCCCGGGCGCGGGGTGGCCGGTGGTCGGCCGGTATCGGGCCAACCGCGGTGCGTGCCACAGATTTTGGCCGAAAATCGCCGTACGGCAGGGTGTCGGCGGGGCGAAACGATCGCCTGGCGCGTGTCTCCGGGACGGTGCCGAACCCTTGTCACCTTCCGCCACCTCCCCGCCTCCGGGCCAAGGGCCGCGAAGGGCCCTTCTTACACCACCGCGGCCCCCTCGGGGCACCGCGCACCCGGAACACGGCCCGAACGCATGCCGGACCCGGCACGCGCGGGCCCGGTAACGTCTTCCGAACACCCCCGTACACAGGCTCTCTTTGGCGCCTCCCGAGCGCCCCTGTCGTGGCAGCATGGTCCGCGCAACAGCTTGGCAACGGCTTGGCAATCCGCTGTGCGGGGCGGCGGTCCGGTCCACCCTGCCGACCACCGGGGACGCTTCCCGGGTGGGCCGGCTTCCGCGGCGGCGGAGGGACGGGGGCCGCCCGGCGGCGGCGAAAAGGGGTGGAGGCGGCGATGCGCTGGTTGGTGGGGTGGAGCAGTACCGCCACGGGAGCGGTCCCCACCGAGGAGGCCCGCACGCTCGTCCCCGTGGGCGCGCAGCTTTTGTGGGGCGACCCCGACCCGCTGTGGGCGGTCGGCGACTGGCGCCCCGACGAGGTGCGCGTGGTCCAGGCCGACGCGCAGACCCGGCTTGCCGTCTTCGGGGTCTGCGGCGCCACCGACGACCAGCTGCGCGTCGGCCTCTTCGCGGCCCGTGGTGGCGCGCTGCGCCACCTCACCGCCTGGCCCGGCAGCTACACGGCCGTCGTCCAGGTCGGCCGGCGCGTGACGGTCACCGGCGACCTGGCGGGCGCCCGGCCGGTCTTCCACACCCCGTGGGCGGGCGGTACGGCGTACGCCACCGCCGCCCTCCCGCTCGCCGACCTCATCGAGGCGGGCCTCGACATCGGGCATCTGGCCGCGCTGCTGGCCTGCCCGGACGCGCCCGAGGCGCTGGGCGCGGGCACGCCGTACGAGGGCGTACGGCGGGTACCGCCCGGCCACGCGCTCGTCCTGCGCGGCGGCAGCAGCGACATCACCTCGTACGAACCGACGGCCTCGCTGGCGGTGGCGGCGCCCCAACTGCCGCCCGAGCAGGCCGTCGACGGGGTGCGGGACGCGCTGATCGAGGCCGTACGGGCGCGGCTGACCGGGGTCCGGCACGCCCCGGACCCGGACGGGCCGGGCGGGCTGGACCCGGGCCCGGTGCCGGGCATGGGGCCGGCCGAGCGGCGGGCCGCGCGCGGCGCCCCGGCCCCCGGCGTCGGCGCCGACCTTTCCGGAGGGAGTGCTTCCGCCACTCTGGCGCTGCTCGCGGCCGGGCTGCCGGGGGTGCCGGGCACGGTCAACGGGCGCGGTGAGCGCCTGCTGGCCGTCACGTTCAACGACCGCGCCACCCACGGAGGACAGTCGTACCGCGAAGCCGAATTGGAGCGCGCCCGGAGTATGGCCGCCAATCCGCGCCTCCGTCATGTGGTCGTCGCGGCGGGCGAGGAAGCCCTCCCGTATGCGGACCTGGAAAACGGGCCGCTCACGGATGAGCCGGGCCCGTCGCTGATCACCGCCGGTCGCCATCGGCGGCGCCTGCTGGCGGGGAGCGCGGATCACTTCGTGGGCGCCGGCGCGCGGCAGGTCCTGGACGCGCACCCCGCGCGCCTGGCCGACCTGCTCATGGACCGCCGCAGGCGCCACCTGCTGCGGCCGGTCACGGCGCTGGCCAGGGCCGACGGGCCGCTGTCGCAGTCCGCCCTGGTCCCGTTCACCGTCTACCGCGCGGCCCGGAAGCTGGCCCGTACGCCCTACGCGGCGGGGATCGCCGAGACGGCGACGCGCCTGAGAGAGCGGCAGTTTTCCGACGAGGCGGCGGTCGGCGGAGCGGTGGACGCCTCGCTGGCGGCGCTCTCCTGGTGCCGGCCCGGGCCCGCGGCGCGGTGGCTGACGGGGGAGGCACTGGCCGAAGTATCGGTTCGCCTCACGTCCGCGGCCGACCGGTCGCCCGCCGTGGGGCGGCCCGGGGAGCGCCGGGCGCGCGCCGCGCTGGCCCGGCACGCCGCCGACCACCGGATCTTCGAACAGGCCGCCGAGGTACGGAACCAGCGGCTGCACGCGCCCTTCCTGGACAACCAGGTGGTGCTGGCCTGCCGCGCGCTCCCGGACACGCTCCGCGTGCAGCCGGGGGCGCGGGCGGCCGTGCTGCGCGCCGTCCTGTCGGGCGCGGGCGTCCGCGACCTGCCGCCCGGCTGGGGTGCCACCTCGCACCTCACGCACGCCGCGGCCGTACGGGCGGGCCTGCGCACCTCGATCGGCGACGTGGTCGGCCTCTTCGACACCCCGCTGCTCGCCGACGCGGGCCTGGTCGAGGCGCGCGTCGTACGCAAGGCCCTGCGCGCGGCGGCCGAAGGCGCCCCGCTGCCCCTGGACGGCCTCGCCGAACTCGTCTCCACCGAGCTGTGGCTCCGCCGCCTGCTCGCCCGGCGCGGCACCTGCTGGACCGGCACGGCCGCGCCCCGGCGGCGCGCGGTGGCGGGCGGGGTGACGCCCCGGCCGAGTCTTTGAGAAGCCGCCGGGCAGGTCACTTGCACGTGATCTGCGACTGCGCCCAGTCACCCAGGAACATCACGGTGTTGGGCGAGGCGGGCTCGACGACCAGCCGCACCGTCTTGTGGCCGGTCAGCGGCACGTGCACGGGGACGGCCGGCCGGCCGCCGCGCATCACTCCCGACCGCCAGAGCCGCTGGCCGTCCGCGTACACGGAAAAGCGCAGCACACCCAGGCCGAGCCCCAGATCGTCCACGCCCGCGTAGGCGTCGTACGCCGTGCACTGCCGGTGCAGATCGATGGTCACGGAGGACGGCGCGTGCACGGTCACGCCGTGCCGGTACTTCTTGCCGCCGACGCGCAGCCCCTGCCGCTGCCACAGCCAGCTGCTGTCCGCCATGCGCACCTCGGGCTTCGTGCCGTCGCCCACGAGGTCCCACGTCAACTCGTTGATCTGGTACGGAGACGGGGCGGGTGCCGGCGGGGTCGGGGTCGGCCTCGGCCGCGGTGGGTGCGTGGGCGGCCGGGACGGCGGGGCCGACTGCGGCGGCTCGGGCGCCGGTGCGGGCGAGGACTGCGACGGGGACGGGGAGGGGGTCGGTGTGGGGCGGGGCGTGGACGAAGCGCCGGGGGTCGGCTTCGAGTACGAGGTGGCGGGCGTCGGGGTCGGTTGCTCCGGCGTGCGCTCCGGCGGCTGTGACGCGGACGGTTGCGGAGCGAGTGAGGCCGCCCCCGGCTGCTTGGCCTGCGTACGCGGCTCGGGCTGCGAATCGCCGATCAGCGCCAGCGCGAGCGCGGCGCCCGCCACGATCAACACCCCCGCACCGATCGCCACCTTCGCGGGCGCCCCGAGCCCCTCACCCACCGCGGCACCGACCCCACCCGCACCACCGGCCCCGCCGGCACCCGCCCCGGCAGCTCCACCGGCTCCCGCAGCTCCTCCCGCTCCCGCGGCAGCACCCGCCCCACCGGCCCCGGCACTCGCCCCCACCCCACCGGCCGCCGCGGCCGCACCGGCCCCCGCCACCGCGCCCGCCCCACCGAGCCCCACCACCGCCGCGGCCCCCTTGACCGCGTATCCGGCGGCGAACCAGCCGATGACCGCGACGGGCAGCACGAGGCGGATGTGCTCGTTGACGTCCGCGACCTCCAGGGCCGCCGTACGGCAACGGGCACAGTCCTCCAGGTGCTTGCGCAGCCCGCGCTCGGCCCGCATCCGCAGCCCGCCGCGGGCGTACGCGCCGAGCCGGTCGGCGTACCGCGCGCAGTCGCCCTCAGAAGTCAGCGCGCGGTTGACGTGCGCCTGAAGGTACGCCTGCTTCAGACCCTCGCGGGCGCGGTGGGCCAGTACGGCGGTGGCGTTCGCCGACAGGCCGAGCAGCGGCGCGACCTCGCTCGGCGACTCGTCCTCGATCGTGGTGTGCCACAGCACGGTCTGGTAGTGCTCCGGCAGGCTGCGGAACGCCCGTACGGCCATGGTCTGCTCGGCGTCGTGCATGGCGCGCACGTCCGCGCCGAGGTCGAGTGTGTCGTCGTCCAGCGACGCACCGGCCGCCGACACCGCGAACACCGCGAAGTCCTCGACCAGGTGCTCGCGCTTCGCCGTCCTTCCCCAGGTGGCGGCCACCCGGCGGACGGTGGTCAGCAGGTAGGCGCGTACGGCCGTGTCCGGGCCGGCGCCGCCGCGCACCGCCTGGAGGGTGCGGGCGAAGACCTCGCCGGTCAGGTCGTCGGCGGTGTGGGCGTCGCGGCAGCAGGTGCGCGCGTAGCGCCGGACCGCGCCGGCGTGACGGCGGTACAACTCCTCGTACGCGCTGTCGTCGCCGCCGCGCATGAGGGCGACCAGCTCGCTGTCCGAGGGCAGCGGGCCGGGCGGCTCGGCGGCGGTGTCCGGGGACTGCGGGGGAGGCGCGGCCGCTTCGGCAGGGCGCGGCGCCTCTTTGCGGCCCGGTTTACGGTGGGCGCCCCGGCCCTTCGCTCCCCGCGCGCCCTCCGGCTCGCCCGCTCCGGGCTTCGAGCCGTCCGCGGTACGGCCGTACGGGCCGCCAGCCGCGCGGTCGGCGCGCTCACGCTGTGCAGGAACGCTTCGTTCGGCCGGTCCGGGGCGGTGGTCGTCCGCGGCCCGGTCGTGGCGGTCGTGCTCGTCGCCCTCGGCATGCGCCCCGTAGGGACGTTTCTGCCCGGGGACTTGAGAGGCCCGTGATCCGGCGGCTGCGCCGGCGCCGGCCGGACCGGCCTCGCCGTCGCGCCGTTCGTTCCGCCCGTCCACACCCATCGCCGAGGCCCCCGAACACGCCGTCACTGCGGTAATACCGCGTCAGCGTGCCATACAGCGGCCCGTGGCTCGTCCGGTGAGCACACCAACCACTCGTCCGGGGCGAGTTCCCCACCGCGAGCACTGAAGGTCACTCGTCCGGGGAATACTTCTTCGGCCCGTACCCGACCGATGCGTTTCGGACGTGACCGGCTCCGATTCGGACCCGACCGGTTCGGCCCGTGCCCGATGGGCGGATGATCAACGTGCCCGGCCGTACGGCCCGGTCGGCCACCGCGTGCTCATGTGGCTGACCGGACCGTTTTCACCCGGATGAACGTCTCGCCTCACCCTGCGGGGCGCGAGCGCAGCCCCTCCAGAAGGATCTCCAGCAGGCGGGCCGAGGCGGCCTGCTGCTGGGCCGGGTCCGGCAGGGACGGCGCGCCCGTGGCGATGACGAGCAGTACGTCGGCGACCGTCACGTCCGCCCGCAGCTCGCCCGCCGCGCGGGCCCGTTCGACGAGCTGCCCGACGACCTCCAGCAGCGCCTGGGCGCCGCCGTCCGCCGCGGTCCCGCCGGACGGAGCGGCCGGTGCCTCCAGCGTGCTGGTGGCGGCCGCGCCGCGCGTGGAGACGCCGTTCGCAGCGGCGCTCGTGATCCCGTTGGGGACCGTCGCCGGAGCGTCCGAGGACTCGGCCTCGGGCGCGCCGCGCTGCGCGACCACGCGGAACTCCGCGGACGCGCCCGACGGAAGGTCCGCCGGCACCGCTGCCCCGTCGCCCGGGGCCGCCGCGCCGGTACCGCCGTCGGCGTGGACACCCGGCCGGCCGTCCGATCCGTACGCCGAACGCTGCTGCGGCACCCGCGGCTCACCGGCCTCGGGTCCGCCGGACGCGTCCGTGCTCACCCGCAATATGCTCGGCGGCAGCAGCCGGCCCGCGCCGGAGGCGACGGAGGTCCGCAGGAAGCGCGACAGCGCCGACCACGGGTCGTCCTCCTGGCCGAGGGCCGTACGCGCCTGTTCGGTCAGCCGCGAGGTCTCCTCCTCGGCTATTCGCCTGACCAGTACGTCCTTGCTCGGGAAGCGCCGGTAGACGGTCCCCACCCCGACGCGGGCGCGCCGCGCCACGTCCTCCATGGGCGCGCCGTACCCCAGCTCGCCGAAGACCTCGCGCGCGGCGCGCAGGACGTGTTCGAGATTGCGCTGCGCGTCGACGCGCAGCGGTGTGCTCCGGCCGCCGGCTGCGGAGTGCGTGGTGCCGTTACCCCTGGTCTCGGAAGTGGGTGCGGCGGCAGATACGGCAGTCGGCCATTGAGAGCCCTGAATGTGCATAGATGATCCCCCGGTAATGACGTCTCCCCCCGGAGACTCCCCGCCCTGACTGCTGGGGTGACGACGTGACGACGAGAGGTTGCACCCCAACGAGGTACGAACATAGTTGAGCCCAGGTCAAGAATGAAGGGGGCAGTTCCGCACAGTCCGTGCACCGATCGGAGTACGGACCCGATCCGCCCCGATTCCGCACCCTCGCACCGTCCGCCACCCGCCACCTGACCTGCGCTCCTGCGAAGGACGGCGCGGAATCCGGGGCTCCGGGCGACCGCACGGAACCGGTCATACATTTCGCCGAGGCTGTGGACAAAGTCCGGCCGCCGGTGCGTCATGGAACAGTGCTGTGTTCTTCCGGGAACACAGTGTCTGGTGGTGGCAAGCCGGTCGGCCGGCGGAGGCAACCCGCGCGGCCGGCCTTTCGATGTCGCGAGGAGAACCTCTGTGAAGGAACCGGCGCGCATTCTCGTTGTCGGCGGTGGCTACGTGGGGATGTACACGGCCCTGTGCCTCCAGCGGAAACTGAGGCAGGAACTTCGGCGGGCCGCCGTCGAGGTGGTCGTGGTGGACCCCGATCCGTACATGACTTATCAGCCGTTCCTGCCGGAGGCCGCGGCCGGCTCCATTTCGCCCCGGCACGTCGTCGTACCGCTGCGCCGGGTGCTGCCGCACTGCAAGGTCGTCGTCGGCGAGGTGATTGCGCTCGACCACAGCGCGCGCTGCGCCACGGTCGAGACACCGGCCACCAAGGAGGACGGCACGGGCGGTCTCCAACTGCCCTACGACGAACTGGTGCTGGCGCCCGGTTCGGTGTCCCGGACGCTTCCGGTGCCGGGCCTGGCCGAGGGCGGTATCGGATTCAAGACCGTCGAAGAGGCCATCGGCCTGCGCAACCACGTCCTGGAGCAGTTGGACATCGCTTCCTCCACCCGCGACCCCGCGATCCGCGACGCCGCCCTGACTTTTGTCTTCGTCGGCGGCGGCTACGCGGGCGTGGAGGCTCTCGCGGAGCTGGAGGACATGGCGCGTTATGCCGCCCGCTACTACCACAACGTCGAGCCCGCGGACATGAAATGGATTCTGGTCGAGGCGACCGGCCGCATCCTGCCCGAGGTGGGTCCGGTGATGGGGCAGTACGCGGTACGGGAGCTGCGCGCCCGCAATATCGACGTACGGCTGGAGACGCGGCTGGAGTCGTACGAGAAACGTGTCGCCGTCCTGAGTGACGGGGCGCGCTTTCCGGCCCGCACGCTCGTGTGGACCGCGGGCGTCAAACCGCACCCGATCATCGCCGCGTCCGGCCTGCCGCGCACCGAACGCGGACGGCTCAGGTGTACCGCCGCCCTCCGGATCGAGGGCGTCGAACACGCCTGGTCGGCGGGCGACGCGGCGGCGGTGCCGGACCTGACGGCGGAGGGGCCGGCCAAGCCGGACGAGCCGCGCAGGGAGTGCGCGCCCAACGCCCAGCACGCCGTGCGGCAGGCGCGGGTGCTGGCCGACAACGTCGCGGCGGTGCTGCGCGGTGAGCCGGTTGTGGACTACGCGCACAAGTACGCCGGGTCGGTCGCCTCGCTCGGGCTGCACAAGGGAGTCGCGCACGTCTACGGGCGGCAGCTGAAGGGATATCCGGCGTGGTTCATGCACCGCGTGTACCACCTGAGCCGGGTGCCGACCTTCAACCGGAAGGCGCGGGTGCTCGCCGAGTGGACGCTCGCCGGACTGTTCAAGCGGGAAATCGTTTCTCTGGGCTCACTGGAACATCCGCGCGCCGAGTTCGAGCTCGCGGCGGGCACCGGGCGGCACCACGAAGCGAGCTGACGGCGCGTCGGGAGCGGCCGCCGGGCGTGCCGGGTCGCGTGCGCGCCGCCGGACGGCCGGTCGCGCCGCCATCTGTACGGGCCGCACGGGCCGGTCCTACGACCCGCCGTTCCCATTTCCCGTTCGTACGACGCGCCGAAGCCGGATCACCCGGTCGTACGACCTCCCGGCCCGGTCAACGCGGTGCGCGCCGGTGCCCGCACCGCCTGCCGGACCCCCTCCCGTACGGGGCCGCGGCGGGCGGACGGCGGGGTCCCGACCCGCCCGGCACCCGGAGCCAGGAACTCCACCTGGCGCCTCCGGCGTCTGACGGATGTCAGTCCGGTCGGCCACACTGGACGTGTGACCATGGGTGGGCTCGTATTCGCGAAGAGTGACAATCACGAGGATTCTGGACGTTTGCTGCAATCCGTCAGAGGGCGCCGCGGGTGCCCCCAGCCGACACCGCTCCCCGCGTCCGCCGGGTGGGGCTCCCACCGGCGCGGCCGCGGACGGTCCCCCCGAATCGACGGCCCGATCCCGCGCGACGACGCGAAGTAAGAGGTACACCTCCGTGAACTTCACGCGCTGGAGCGCCCGTCTCCCCGGCACACAGCGGCGCGGCGCCGCGCGGCCCGACCGTGCCGCGGCCGCGCCGTCCGGGCCCGCCGCCCCGTCCGCGGGCGGCCCGCCGGGCGCGGGCCACGGCGCCGTTCCCGCCGCCCGCGCCGAGCGCTCCGGCCCCGGCGCGGACGGCGACGGCGCGCCCGGCCAGGACCACACCCCCAGCGTGGACGCGCTGTCCGTCCACGACATCCTCGGCAAGGTCCCGGCCCTGGTGGCGGTCGTGTACGGACCCGAGCACCGCATCGCGTACGTCAACGGGGCCTACGCCACCGTCTTCGGCCCCCGCCCGCCCGGCGCCACCGCGCGCGAGGCCCTGCCCGAACTGGACGCGCTCGGCCTGCTGCCGCTGATGGACCAGGTGCTGCGCAGCGGCCGGCCCCGTACGGTCAAGGCCCGCCGGGTGCCCGGCGGCGCGGGCGCCGACCAGTCCCGCGACGGGTACTACACGTTCACCTGCACGCCCATCGAGGTCGCGGCCAGCGGCCCGGCGCCCGACCCCGAGGTCGCCTGTGTGGCGCCGCACAAGGGCGTGCTCGTCTTCGGCGCGGACGTCACCGACCAGGTCGAGTCCACGGAACGGCTGCGCGCCGCAGAGGCACGCCAGCGCGCGGCGGCCGTGACGCTCCAGCGTTCACTGCTGCCCCAGGAGTTGGAGCAGCCGGACGATCTGCGGGTGGCCGCGACGTACCAGCCGGGCGGCACGGACGCCGCGGTCGGCGGCGACTGGTACGACGTCATCACCCTCGGCGCGGGGCGTACGGCCCTGGTCATCGGCGACGTCATGGGCCGGGGCGTGCGCGCCGCGGCGGTCATGGGCCAGCTGCGTACCGCGGTCCGCGCGTACGCCCGCCTCGACCTGCCGCCCCATGAGGTGCTCCAGTTGCTGGACGGGCTGGCCGCCGAGATCGACGCCAGCCAGATCGCCACCTGCGTCTACGCGGTCCACGACCCCAACGAGGGCCGCCTGGTGTACGCCTCGGCCGGCCACCTTCCCATCCTGGTGCGCGACGCCGAGGGCACGGTCCACCGCGCCGCCGAGCCGACCGGCCCGCCGCTGGGCACCGGCGGCTGGCTGCACACCTCCGGCAGCGTCCCGCTGGGCCCCGGTTCGGCCGCCGTCCTCTATACGGACGGTCTGGTCGAGCGCCGTGACAAGGACATCGACCACGGCGTGGAGGCCCTGGAGCGGGCGTTCGCGGGCGCGACCGGAGCGCCGGACATCATCTGCGACCGCCTGCTGCGCGCGCTCGGCATCTCCACGGACCACGACGACGACGTGGCTGTCCTGGTCCTCCAGCACCCGGCCCGCACGGGCCACGACGCCGAGCTGTTCCACAACGCCGCCCTCGAACTGCACGGCGGTACGGAAGCGGCGCCCCGCGCCCGTGCCTTCGCCTCCGGCGTGCTCGCTTCCTGGCGCTTCTCCCCGGAGCTGCACGACCTCGGCGTCCTGGCCGCCAGCGAACTGGTCGCCAACTCGCTCCAGCACGGCACCCCGCCGATGCGGCTGCGGCTGCGCCGTACGGACCGCCGACTGATCGTCGAGGTGACCGACGGCGACGACCACCTGCCGCGGCGGCGCCGGGCCGAGCCCGTGGACGAGGCGGGCCGCGGCATCTCGATCATCGCGACGATCGCGTCGGCGTGGGGCTCCCGGCGGACGCCTGGGGGCGGCAAGGCCGTGTGGTGCGAGTTCGCGCTGCCGCGGGAGTCGGGGGAGTAGGGGGCGGGGGACGAGCGGTACGGACGGTACGAGTGCGCGTGACGGAAGGGCCGGGCCCTGCCTGGAGCGGCAGGGCCCGGCCCTCGTATTCACGGCTTACGCCACTGCTGTCGCTTCGCGGTTCACGCCACCGCTGTCACGGACTCGCGTCGCGGCGCCGCGACGTCGGCCGGGGCGTCCGCCTCCACGTCCGTGCCGGCCGGGGCCTCCGGCGTGAAGGCCCGGACGTGCGGGTTGTCCTGCGCCGGGGTCAGCATCCGGCCCAGCCGCAGGGCCAGCACCGTGACGCCGACGGTGCAGAGCACCAGCATCCCGATGTACGGGGCGGACATCCCGTGGCCCACCATGAGCGCGCCCACCGCCGGGCCGACCGCCAGCGCCAGCTGCTTCACCAGGGCGAAGACCGAGTTGTACTGGCCCACCATCGAGGCCGGCGCCAGGTCCGCCACCAGCGGGGCGACCGTCGGCGAGAGCATCGACTCCCCTATACCGAACAGGGCGTAGGTGGAGATCAGCAAAGTGGTGGCGACCGCGTGGGCACCGTGCACCAGGCCGGACAGTCCCGCAGCGAGCCACGCCACGGTCCAGATCAGTCCGACCACGGCCATCACCCGGCTGCGCCGCCGCCGCTCGACCAGCTTCAGCACGACGAACTGGGCCGCCACGATGGCCGCGGTGTTGGCGGCCAGCGCGATGCCGAGCGTGGACGGTGAGATCCGCGTGACCTCGGTGGCGTACGCCGCGAGGCCCGACTCGAACTGTCCGTAGCAGGCGAAGAACAGCACGAAGCCCAGCAGGCACAGCCACATCATCCGGCGGTCGGCGAACAGCGCGCGCCAGGCGCCCTTGGCCCGTGCCTCGCTCGGCACCGGGTCCGCCACCCGCGGCGACCGCGGCAGCCGTACGGTGGCCACCGCCGCGCCCAGGACCAGGAACATCACGGCCTCGATCGCGAACAGCCGCACAAAGCTGCCGGGCGCCGTCTCGTCCACCAGCAGGCCGCCTATCAGGCCGCCGATGCCCAGACCGAGGTTGTTCAGGAAGAACTGGGTGGCGAAAGCACGCGAGCGGGTGACCGTCGTCGAGCACCACACGATCATCGTCGCCAGGGCCGGCTGGATCACCGCGATACCGGCGCCGAGCGCGATCGCCGAGGCGATGACCAGGGGCTCGGTGGTGGACAGGCCCAGACCGAGCGACCCGACGGCGGCGGTGACGGCACCCACGACGGCCACCGGCAGCGGACCCCGCCGGTCGATCGCCCGACCGGTCAGGGGCAGCACGACGAGCGCGGCGACGGCGAGCATCGCGAGCACGACACCGGCCGTACTCGCGCCCAGGTCTCGCACCTTCGCCACATAGACGTAGAGATACGGAACCGTGAAGCCGTTGCCGAACGCGCTCAGCGCGTTGCCCAGCTGGATCCGGCGCAGCGCGGCGCCCATCGCGGTGGTCACACTCACCTACCTAGGTCAGATCGAAGGGGACTGGACAGTCACACCCTGAAGACTTCAAAGCTAAAGTTCGAAGCTAAAGAGTACATGCCGAAGGACTTCAAC